>NZ_CP120528.1:0-4553711 GCF_032704305.1 Providencia sp. PROV114
CAAAGCGCAAGGATCTTCAAGAGATCTAAAAATATTTTTTGATCATACAGAATATTTACTGTAAATCGTCTAAAGTTATCCCCAGCATGTGGAAAAATGACGATAAATTTAGGTAGCCCAGTCTATTTCTTCTTTATAAGAGGGGCCTTATCACATTTACCTGTGGATAAAAAGCATAAAAACTGTGTAAAAGAATGGAGATCTCTGACTAATTTTGCGGTATGATCACTGGTCTATTTCTGATCCATCGATCGGCAATATGCAGTAAGTAAGCGTTAATCTAAAATATTTTTGGGTCATAGCACTAAGAATGAGCCCGAGAAACTCTTTGTTTACATCCGTACTTCTTGTTCCATTGACCTTGTTTAGGGGAGTCCAACGTGTCACTTTCGCTTTGGCAGCAATGTCTTGCCCGATTGCAGGATGAACTACCTGCCACAGAATTCAGTATGTGGATACGACCCCTTCAAGCTGAATTAAACGACAATACACTGGCACTTTATGCCCCAAATCGTTTCGTTCTCGACTGGGTTAGAGACAAGTACATCAATAATATCAATGAATTATTGAATGACTTTTGTGGAACTGACGCGCCTGCACTACACTTTGAGGTAGGCAACAAACCGATTACAGTCGCACCGGCAGCAACACAAGCACGTACAACTCAACAAGTACCTGCGTTTGCCGTTCCGTCAGCCCCAATTAAACCGAGTTGGGACAACTCAGCCAAAGTACAACCAGAAGTTGCTTATCGTTCTAATGTAAACCCTAAGCACACTTTTGATAACTTTGTTGAAGGTAAATCGAACCAATTGGCTCGCGCTGCTGCGAGGCAAGTGGCAGAAAATCCAGGTGGTGCCTACAACCCATTATTTCTTTATGGTGGGACTGGTTTAGGTAAAACCCACTTATTACATGCTGTCGGCAATAGTATTATGCAGCATAAAGCCAACGCTCGCGTGGTTTATATGCACTCTGAACGTTTTGTTCAAGATATGGTCAAAGCTCTACAGAACAACGCAATTGAAGAATTCAAACGTTATTACCGTTCTGTAGATGCGCTACTCATTGATGATATCCAGTTTTTTGCTAACAAAGAGCGCTCACAAGAAGAATTTTTCCATACTTTTAATGCGCTACTGGAAGGCAATCAGCAAATTATTTTGACCTCTGACCGTTACCCAAAAGAGATTAACGGTGTGGAAGATCGCTTAAAATCGCGTTTTGGTTGGGGCCTAACTGTTGCAATCGAACCACCAGAGTTAGAAACTCGCGTGGCGATTTTAATGAAAAAAGCAGATGAAAATGAAATCCAACTTCCGGGTGAAGTGGCCTTTTTCATCGCCAAACGCCTTCGCTCGAACGTTCGTGAATTAGAAGGGGCGTTAAATCGTGTGATTGCCAACGCAAACTTTACTGGCCGCGCGATTACTATCGATTTTGTCAGAGAAGCACTGCGTGACCTATTAGCACTACAAGAAAAGCTGGTAACTATTGATAATATTCAAAAAACAGTTGCTGAATATTATAAAATTAAGGTAGCAGATTTATTGTCTAAGCGCCGTTCCCGTTCTGTCGCGCGTCCGCGTCAGATGGCAATGGCACTGGCAAAAGAGCTGACTAACCATAGTTTACCTGAAATCGGGGATGCCTTTGGCGGCCGTGACCATACCACGGTGTTACATGCTTGCCGTAAAATTGAACAATTACGGGAAGAAAGCCATGACATCAAAGAAGATTTTTCTAATTTAATCAGAACATTATCATCTTAATTGCTATGAAATTTACAATAGAACGCGAGCAGTTATTAAAACCGTTACAACAGGTTAGTGGTCCTTTAGGTGGGCGTCCAACTCTGCCTATTTTAGGTAACCTTTTATTACAGGTGAAAGAAGGCACCCTCCAACTCACTGGGACCGACCTTGAAATGGAGATGATGGCCAATGTTGCCCTAACAGGGGAGCACGAAATTGGCGCAACCACCGTGCCCGCACGCAAATTTTTTGATATCTGGCGTGGGCTACCTGAAGGTTCTGAAATTCATGTAGAGCTGAATGATGACAGACTGCTCGTCCGTTCTGGACGTAGCCGCTTTTCATTATCCACATTGCCAGCTGCTGACTTTCCAAACTTGGATGACTGGCAAAGCGAAGTGGAATTTTCTCTTCCGCAATCAATACTGAAACGTTTAATTGAAGCTACTCAGTTTTCAATGGCGCACCAAGATGTCCGTTATTACCTTAACGGTATGCTATTTGAAACCGAAGACCAAATGCTCAGAACCGTTTCCACAGACGGTCACAGGCTTGCCGTGTGTGCGATGGATATTGGTCAATCGCTACCTTCTCATTCAGTGATAGTACCTCGTAAAGGGGTCATTGAGTTAATGCGTTTGTTAGATGGTGGTGACACCCCTCTACAACTGCAAATCGGCAGTAATAATATTCGTGCTCACGTTGGGGATTTTATCTTTACCTCTAAATTGGTTGACGGCCGTTTCCCTGATTACCGCCGAGTACTACCGAAAAATCCAAACAAAACCTTAGAAGCACGCTGTGATTTACTCAAACAAGCCTTTTCTCGCGCTGCGATTTTATCGAATGAGAAATTCCGCGGTGTGCGTTTATATTTCAGTGAAAACCAACTGCGCATTACAGCTAATAACCCAGAGCAAGAAGAAGCTGAAGAAATTGTTGATGTTAGCTACCAAGGTACTGAGATGGAAATTGGCTTTAACGTCAGCTACATCTTAGATGTCTTAAATGCACTAAAAAGTGAAAATGTGCAACTTCTGTTAACCGATGCCGTTTCCAGTGTGCAGATTGAAGACGCTGACAGTAAAGCAGCGGTGTATGTTGTCATGCCAATGCGCTTGTAATCGGTATTTATGATCCTTTCGCGTTTATTGATCCGTGATTTTCGAAATATTGAAAATGCGGATCTCTCCCTTGCTAATGGGTTCAATTTTTTAATTGGCCCCAATGGGAGCGGTAAAACCAGCATATTGGAAGCCATATATACACTCGGTCATGGCCGTGCATTTCGCAGCATTCAAGCGAACCGAGTTATTCGTCATGAGCAAGAGCAATTCATTCTTCATGGTAAACTTAGCCATTTAGATGAACAGCGAAACGACCTTTCACTAGGTTTAAGCAAAAACCGTGATGGTGATAGTAAAGTTCGAATAGACGGTACTGATGGCCATAAAATTGCAGAGCTAGCAAAATTATTGCCAATGCAACTGATTACCCCTGAAGGGTTTACTTTGCTAAATGGTGGTCCTAAATATCGACGTGCTTTTATTGATTGGGGTTGTTTTCACAATGACCCGCTGTTTTTTTCAGTATGGTCAGATTTAAAACGGTTATTAAAACAACGCAATGCCGCTTTACGGCAAGTTACTCGTTATGAGCAAATTCGTCATTGGGATAAACAACTGGCACCGCTTTCTGAGCAAATAAGCCAATGGCGCCATGACTATATTGCAGGTATTGCCGAAAATATCGAGCAAACTTGCCAACAATTTTTACCCGAATTTTCACTCTCAGTATCCTTCCAACGCGGTTGGGATAAAGAAATTGATTATTCAGAACAATTAGAGCGCCAATTTGAGCGTGATAGAGCGCTAACCTATACCGCTTCAGGGCCACATAAAGCTGATTTGCGTATTCGAGCAAATGGAACACCTGTTGAAGATATGCTTTCACGGGGCCAATTGAAGCTACTTATGTGTGCATTAAGATTAGCGCAGGGTGAGTTTTTCACCCATCAGAGCGGGCAACGATGCCTGTATCTACTGGATGATTTTGCTTCTGAACTTGATGCTGGCCGTCGCCAATTACTGGCAGCCCGCCTCAAAGCTACACAAGCGCAAGTGTTTGTCAGTGCCATTACACCTGAGCAAGTTAATGATATGATAGATGCAAATAGCAAGATGTTTAGTGTAGAACATGGCAAAATAGAAGTTCAACCTCAGGAATAGAAAGAGCAGGAAACGTTGATGTCGAATACATATGACTCCTCAAGTATCAAGGTATTAAAAGGACTGGATGCGGTGCGTAAGCGCCCGGGCATGTATATCGGTGATACAGACGATGGAACAGGTCTTCATCACATGGTTTTCGAGGTTGTCGACAACGCTATCGACGAAGCCCTCGCAGGCTTTTGTGATGATATCGTGATCACTATCCATGCCGATAACTCTATCTCCGTACAGGATGATGGACGTGGTATCCCTACAGGTATCCACGAAGAAGAAGGTGTATCAGCCGCAGAGGTTATCATGACCGTTCTGCACGCAGGCGGAAAATTTGATGACAACTCCTATAAAGTCTCCGGTGGTTTACACGGTGTTGGGGTTTCCGTTGTTAACGCCTTATCTGAAAAATTAGAATTAGTTATCCGCCGTGATGGCAAAGTTCATGAGCAAATCTACAAACACGGTGAGCCTCAAGGGCCTCTGACTGTTGTCGGTGAAACTGACCAAACAGGAACACGCGTTCGTTTTTGGCCAAGCATGGACACCTTTAAAGGTGTGACTGAATTTGAATATGATGTCTTAGCAAAACGCTTACGTGAGCTATCGTTCCTAAACTCAGGTGTTTCTATTAAGCTCGTCGATAAACGCGATGGCAAAGAAGACCATTTCCATTATGAAGGCGGTATCAAAGCCTTTGTTGAGTATTTAAGTCGTAATAAAACCCCTATCCACCCTTCTGTCTTTTATTTTTCAACTGAAAAAGACGGTATTGGCGTTGAAGTTTCAATGCAGTGGAATGATGGGTTCCAAGAAAATGTATACTGCTTCACCAATAACATTCCTCAGCGTGATGGGGGTACTCACCTCGCTGGTTTCCGTGCAGCAATGACACGCACATTAAATAACTACATGGAAAAAGAAGGCTATCAGAAGAAAAGCAAAGTCAACGCAACCGGTGACGATGCACGTGAAGGCCTGATTGCAGTTATTTCAGTAAAAGTTCCCGACCCTAAATTCTCATCACAAACCAAAGAAAAATTGGTCTCTTCCGAAGTGAAAACGGCGGTTGAAACGATGATGAACGAAAAACTGGTTGAATATTTACTGGAAAACCCGAACGATGCAAAAATCGTTGTGGGCAAAATTATTGATGCCGCACGCGCACGTGAAGCGGCGCGCAAAGCTCGCGAAATGACTCGTCGTAAAGGCGCATTAGATTTAGCTGGCTTGCCAGGTAAACTGGCTGACTGCCAAGAACGTGACCCTGCGCTATCTGAACTGTACCTTGTGGAAGGGGACTCCGCGGGCGGCTCTGCAAAACAAGGCCGTAACCGTAAGAACCAAGCCATTTTGCCACTGAAAGGTAAAATTCTAAACGTAGAAAAAGCGCGTTTCGATAAAATGCTGTCTTCACAGGAAGTTGCAACCCTGATTACGGCATTAGGCTGTGGTATTGGCCGTGATGAATACAATCCTGACAAACTGCGTTATCACAGCATTATTATCATGACGGATGCGGACGTCGATGGTTCGCACATTCGTACGTTACTGTTGACCTTCTTCTATCGCCAAATGCCTGAAATCGTTGAACGTGGCCATATCTTTATTGCTCAACCACCACTGTATAAAGTGAAACGTGGTAAACAAGAGCAGTACATTAAAGATGACGATGCGATGGACGATTACCTGATTTCTATCGCCCTTGATGGCGCAGAGCTGCATTTAAGTGCCGAAGCGCCAGCTATGAAAGGTGAAGAACTCGAAAAACTGGTTGTCGAATATAATGCCGCACACCGTATTATTCGTCGTCTTGAGCGCCTTTATCCTCAAGCCCTACTTAACAGCCTGGTTTATCAGTCAACCTTGACTGAAGATGATTTAAAAGTCAGCGAAAAAGTGGAAGAATGGGCTAAAACGCTGGTTAAGCGCTTAGAAGATAACGAACAATTCGGTAGCACTTATAGTTATGTCATTAATGAAAACCGTGAACGTCAATTATTCGAGCCAACAATCCGTATTCGTACCCATGGTGTTGATACCGACTATAACCTCGATTTTGACTTTGTTCATGGCAGCGAATACCGCCGTATCACTCATTTAGGCGACTTAATCAGCGGCTTAATTGAAGAAGGTGCTTATATCAAGCGCGGTGAACGTCGCCAAGATATCAGTAACTTTGAAGAAGCTCTGGCTTGGTTAACACGTGAGTCTCGTCGTGGCCTATACGTACAACGTTATAAAGGTCTTGGTGAAATGAACCCAGAACAACTTTGGGAAACCACCATGAACCCAGAAACGCGCCGTATGATGCGTGTGACGGTGAAAGATGCGATTGCAACAGACTTACTATTCACCACATTAATGGGTGATGCTGTTGAGCCACGTCGTGCATTTATCGAAGAAAATGCCTTAAAAGCAGCGAATATTGATATCTAATTATTCAGCTAACTAAATAATATTTAATAACCCCATCCGAAAGTTTGGGGTTATTTTTTTGATTTTTTCTATAATTATTATCTTATTTTTATGATTTAATTAAACCAATAATAAAAAAAAAAAAACGAAACTAATCAATACAAAACCACTTTACAAAGGAAAAAACAATTAAAAAATAAAGCTTAACGTTCTAATTAATAAGATTTTTTTATTTTCAAAACTGTCATAAAAAATAAACATATTATAAATAAACTCCGCAAAATAAAATTTTTACCAAGAGCATCGGCGGAATTATAATGAGAAAAACTTTTATTTCAGCATCAATGACTTTATTGCCATTCATATTCATGAATACTCTAACAGCTAAAACTAATATTTTAGAATTAGAGAAAAATATTATTGATACAAGAGGTGTATGGCTTGAAGACATTAAAAATAATATTATTAATAATACGCCTAAAGAAGGCAGCGAAGTTGCTGAGCAAGATAGGCTTATTAGTAACGAATACATCAATATCACTGGTGAGCGGGAAAGTTTAGCACTCGCAGATAAATCCCAAGACTCAGGTTATTTATTTAACAGTTATCAAACGATACTGTTTGGTAAACATGATATTAATCTAAGAGATCATAACCAATATAAAGCAATCAGCTTATTACATGATACAAGTACTCGTGCCTATGATGAAAAAAAACAACGTACTAGGTCAATTGATTTTATTCTAAAAGATCATTTTAAACGCGGTCGTCCTTATCAAGTATTGGATGAAGAAGGTCACTATATTGCAGGCTATTCACAAATACAGGGCTCATCTTACCCTAGTGGCCATACGTGGAATGGTTTTAAGCAAGCTGCGGTATTGGCGATGATTTTTCCTGAAAAAGGCAGTGAAACTTTCAATCGAGCTATTGAATATGGTGAAAGCCGTGTGATTGTTGGCGCACACTTTGCCACTGATACAATCGCTTCTCGTGTAGGTAATTATTATTTATTGTCACAGCTCCTATCCGATGAGAAAAATACCAAATTCATTGTTGATTCGGCAAAAAATATTCGTAATGATATTTCATCATCATGTTCAAATAACATACTAAATTGCCTAACAGCTTCTACTCCTATAACCAATGACCACATGGGTTATTATGGAAAAAAAGAAATACAAAATATATCAATGATCGAGCCTAAAAATATACCTAAAACGGCAGGTTATTTACTTCGATTACGTTTCCCTTACTTGAATAAAGCACAATGGGATCATATTTTAGCCAGTACCGCATATCCAAGCCAATCAATTGCAGGTTGGAATATCAAAGAAAATGACCCAAACTCCTATTGGGGATTAATTAACTTACCTGCGGCTTATCAGGGTCCCTCTTATTTATATGAAAATTTTATCATTAATCAAGATACTAATGACTTTGATATTGCCAATTTTGGAAAGTTAGATGAATGGAAAAATAATATTCAAGGGACTGGAAAGTTAACGAAACAAGGCCAAGGGACATTAGTATTGTCAGGTAATAATACCTTTGCTGGCTTCACAGTAAATCAAGGCCATTTAGTCTTAACCGGCGAAAATAAATATTCGCAAAAATCCGACATTAATGGCGGAATGGTTACCCTTAAAAAACACTTAGACTCCGCAGTTGATATCCAAAAAGGAACGTTAGTTCTAGATGATGGAAAAATCGGTGCTTCTGTTAATATTAACCGCCACGGTTTACTTATGGGCAATGGAAGCATTCGACAATTAACCGCCAACCAAGGTGCTGCCGTTGCACCCGGCCACTCAATTGGCACAATTAACATTGTTGATTCTGTGACTTTTGCTCCGGGCAGCCATTATGTGGTTGAAATCAATCCAGCAGGTCAAAACGATCAGATCATCAGCCAAGGCTCTGCTTCATTAAAAGGCGGTACCGTCAGTGTCACTCTTGAAAATCATAATAGTCCGCTCTCTAAACAAGATATCAACCGCTTATTTAATACAGAATATACAATATTAAGTGCTCAAAAAGGGGTTGATGGCCAATTTGATGGCGTTGTGCCTAATTACCAGTTTATTGGAACGACACTAAATTACACTCCCAAAGAAGTCACTCTTAAAATAGGGCGTAATAACACTGCATTTTCTAGTGCAGCTGCAACGCAAAACCAAATCGCCGTGGCTAAGGCTATTGAAACGCTTCCTACGTACCATACGCTTTATGACCGCACATTGAAAAGCCAAACAAAACAACAAGCTCGAGCAATATTTCACGATGTCACTGGGCAAATATACGCTGACATATTATCCAACCAAATAAATAATAGCCGTCAGATTAAAGAGGCACTCCTTGATCAAGCTCGATTGTCTGAATCATGGAGTAGCGAAAACAAGGGCAATGTATGGGCAAAAATGCTCTATGATTGGGATAAAACAACTGGCGATAACAATGCCTCTGGGTATCAATCATCAAATTATGGTCTATTGCTTGGGGCAAATAGACGTTTTATTAACGACAAAATGACTTTCGGTATCGCCGCAGGCTTTAGCCAAAGTGACTTATCTGGCCATCTTGGCCACGGTAATAGTAATAACTACCATGCTGCCATTTATGGTAGCGCTTTATGGCAGCCGCTTGCGGTTCGTGCAGGGCTTAGTCACACTTCACACCTCATTCATACTGAACGTACAATCAGTAATGGTACGAGTCACTCTGCAAGCTATTACACTAATACCCATCAGGCATTTATGGAGCTGGCCTATCCAATCCAATCAAATTGGATGAATATTGAGCCATTTACCAATTTCACTTATATTAGTGCGATGAACCATGCAATTAATGAGAATATTAGCAGCACATCACTGCAGGCGCGTAAGCAACGCATCAATACAACGCTTTCAACTGTTGGGCTACGTCTTGATAATCAATGGAAACTAGGTAAAACATCAAATATTGGTTTGCATGGTGAGCTTAACTGGCAATATCAATATGGGAATCTGAATAGAGGTATAAAACTGAATTTTTCCGATACCACGAGCTCATTTATGACACAAAGTGTTCCTACATCACGCCATGGAATGGCATTAAAAGTCGGTACCGATATCAATATAAAAGAAAATACTAAGCTATCAATTAATTATAATAAATTTTTATCAAAAAATTATAGCGATAACAATATTGATGCCAAAATTGCGGTAACTTTCTAAATCAATATCTCACCTCCCCTCGCAAGTTGTGAGGGGCAGGTCATGACTAAACATCACGAGATTTTACAGTTTTTTACGCCATTATTTTGATTACCTTACCTTTTTTTATGTTATAAACGAACAATGTCTTAAGTTAATTAGATGTTAACTTATTATTTTTAATTGCCTCTATAACCTCAGGTAAGGTCAAAAATACTTAAAATAACACTATGATACGCCAAATTATTATTTTAATTTATGCATTATTGATATCTATAACTCCTGTGTTTTTCAGTGGAGATATTAGCAATATCGCGGATATTGCCATCGTAATTTCAGGAGCGCTGATAATACTGTTATGTGCAGGTATCTATCGTTTTTTGCTTGGCAAAATTTTCACGGTGTTTGTTTCACTCCTGTGGGCTCTCAATTTATCTGTTTCATTTTTCTTTTATCAAAAGCACGATATCCGCTTTTCTTCTTCGATTGCAGAAACTTTTATCAATACCAATAGCAGTGAAACGGTAGGAATGCTTTCCTATAACATTGGTTATGTTATATTTTATCTTTTTGTTTTTTCAGCTTATTTAGTATGTATTCATCAATGCGCAAAATACATGAATCGCCGTATCACAGCGATAAGTATGGCGCTAATTTGTGGCTATCTATTAGCCATTCCAGCCTATTACGCATCATTATTTAATAAACCTGATAGCGCGTTATTGATCACGGAAAAATACTTCTTAAATACTCCCTTCTACAATGCCGCGGCTTTAGTCAAAAACTTATATGAAAACCGGGGGATAAAAAAAATATCATCACAGAAAGTTGCTTTTAATTACCAGAAAAAAACCTCTGATACTGAAATCTATGTACTTGTCATCGGTGAATCATTACGCCGTGACCATATGGGCTTTTATGGCTATCAATATGATACAACACCTAATTTAAATCAGCGCAAATCTCAGATATTGGCGTTTCAACAAGCGTATTCTCCAGCACCAGTGACTATATTGTCGGTTCCTATTTCACTGTCTAATATCCGCTTTGAGCAAATGCAGGATAAATCACACTATTCAGACAATATCATTTCATTGGCCAATCATGCGGGCTTTAAAACCTACTGGATCAGCAACCAAGGCAAAACCAATAAACGTACCAGTATCATTTCTGCTATTGCCTCTATGTCGCAAAAGAAAACTTGGAACGAATTTGTCGGCTATGACGAAGAGCTACAAGATGACTTCAAGAACGCTATCAATGACCCCACTGATAAGAAAAAACTTATTGTTTTACACACTTATGGTAGCCATGAACCAGCCTGTAACCGCTTTCCTGAAACTGAGCTAAAAACATTTAGTGGCCAAGAAGATGACGATTGCTACGACAGTTCAATTGCTTATACCGATAAATTTATCGAAAATCTTATGCAGCAACTCGAAGGTAAACCTGCAACTTTGATGTACTATTCAGATCACGCATTGCAACGCTTAGACAGTGATAACAATATTCACTACCATCATGGTGTTAACAACCCAAGAAAAGAAGCCTATGAAATCCCCTTGCTGATTTGGTACAGCCAAAGTGCGAGTAAACCAAGTATCAACCCAGAAAATTTGCAGTCCCCCTATTCTACAGCGAATAATTATTGGCTAATCAGTGATTGGCTTAATATACAACAAGGCGCAGAGCAAGCTTGCTTATCGCCTTTACGTAAATGTTATCAACCCAACAAAAATATTCAGGTAATCGATGGAAATCGAAATATTTTATCCATTAGTCAATTACCTTCAGAAACCATAGACCCACAATAAAACTCGATATTTTGCCAATATTTGCTCATAGTTAACAAATATGAATCCAGCTTACTTATCGAGTCGAGGTCTTAATGTTCGATTTAGTTTTTTTACGTGAATTACTGGTGTCTAGTGTTCACGTACTCCAGTTACTTTTAGAAGCTATTTCAGTCATCTGCGTGGTGATTGGGTTAGTAAAGACCCTGATAGTCTGGATACGCACCCAGAAATCACGTAAGGCTCGTTATTGTTTTGGTGATTGGTTAGCAACTGCATTAGAGTTCCAGCTCGCTGCTGATATTTTAGCAACGACCGTCGACCCAGATTTAGATAGCCTTATCAAATTAGGTATCATTGCCGTGATCCGTACATTCTTAAACTACTTCTTAGCAAAAGAGTTAGAACATCAGCCTCCGCAGAATGACCCTGCTCGTCATTAATTTAGGCACAAAAAAACCTGCACATTTTAGTGTGCAGGTTAATATAAAATTACTGATTACAGTTCAGAAACTATAGCAAAATACGTAACATACGACGAAGCGGCTCAGCGGCGCCCCACAGTAATTGGTCACCAACCGTAAAGGCAGATAGGTATTCAGGGCCCATATTCAGTTTACGTAAGCGACCAACAGGGGTGCTAAGCGTACCAGTTACTGCCGCAGGTGTTAACTCACGCATGGTGATTTCACGGTCATTAGGAACTACTTTCACCCAGTCATTATGTGAGGCAAGTAATTGCTCAACTTCATTCAACGGAACATCTTTTTTCAGCTTCAATGTGAAAGCTTGGCTATGGCAACGCAACGCACCAATACGTACACATAAACCATCAACAGGAATAATATGACTTCCTGTCGCAAGAATTTTGTTAGTTTCTGCTTGGCCTTTCCACTCTTCGCGGCTTTGGCCGTTTTCTAATGCTTTATCAATCCATGGGATCAGGCTACCTGCTAATGGTACGCCGAATGCATCCGTTGGCATTGTGCCACTACGAGTGAAGTCTGTGACTTTTTTCTCGATATCTAAAATAGCTGAGGCCGGGTCTTGGAGTTCTTTAGCAACTTGTGTGTGCAAAGACCCCATTTGAGCCAGAAGCTCACGCATATTACGTGCCCCAGCCCCTGATGCCGCTTGATACGTTGCCACAGATGCCCATTCCACTAAATTATTAGTGAACAGCCCACCTAAAGACATCAACATCAAACTTACCGTACAATTCCCACCGACAAAGGTCTTAATGCCTTTATTTAAGCCGTCTTGGATATGTTGGTTGTTCACAGGATCAAGAATAATAATCGCATCATCTTTCATACGTAATGAAGACGCAGCATCAATCCAATAGCCATTCCAACCTGATTCACGAAGTTTAGGATAAACTTCGTTGGTGTAATCGCCACCTTGGCAGCTAATAATGATATCCAATGCCTTTAGCGCATCAATATCAAAAGCATCCTGTAAAACACCACGATGACCACCGTAGACAGGGGCTTCTTCACCCTGTTGTGATGTGGTAAAGAAAACAGGATGAATCGCATCAAAATCACGTTCTTCTACCATTCTCTGCATCAATACTGAGCCGACCATTCCTCGCCAGCCAACAAACCCGACATTTTTCATTTTTACTCACCCTGTTCGTTTAAATTTTCACCAAAAAATTTCCAGTTCCGACTTTACAACATGGATACTGTCATTTTTGTCATTCACCCAAATTGAAACTAGAAATTTTTCGGATGTATCTTGCGTTATATCATTCGAGTTGCAGGTAAGCGACAAGTGAAGAGAGTCCGATGAGCATACATATGTATGTGATTCGTCAGTCTGAGCGCAGTCAACACCCATGCAACTTGAAGGATGATAAGTATAAACTTGACAAAATATGCACCAGTGCGCAAGTGAATTTCATCACTAATAATAAGAAGATTAGTAATCATGCTAATAATCGAAGAAATCAGTGGATAAAAAACAAATAAAAAAAAGCCACGGCAGAGAGCAATAATCTGCAATGGCTAAGCAAATAAAATATAAAGCGATACAGGAAAAATTTTATAATTATGTGTGAATCAAATAGCTAGCGTTTTTTCTTACAACCTTGCACCGCTTTAAAGCGCGGGTTTGTCTTGCATATCACATACACTCGACCACGGCGGCGAACAACTTGGCAATCTGGATGACGGGTTTTTGCCGTTTTTAATGAACTCAGTACTTTCATCTTTATTTACCCTCTGACTGTAAAAAACGACCAAAACGCTTCTGGAACTGTGCCGTTTTACCTTCCTGAGAAATCATTTTCTGTTTACCGGTATAAAACGGATGTGACTGAGAAGAAACATCAAGCGTGACATATGGAAATATTTCACCTTCATATTCAATTGTTTTTTCAGTCTTTATTGTTGATCCTACTTTGAAATAGGCATCAGCACTTGTGTCATGAAAAACCACGGTACGGTATTGTGGATGGATCCCCTGTTTCATAATAACCACCTAAATGTAATGTTATAATATAACAATAGCTCATTTAAAATAGTGGTGCAATTATTTTTTATTCAAAAATATTTAAGACGAAAAACGATGAAAAAATTTCACATAAAAAATAAATACCAAAACAGTAATTTATCCTCCAATGAACTTTTGTATAATTAGATTAGTAGATTCCATCATTTATTATTTATCAAATAGATACATTATCTTTTTAATAAATAAACCATTAGGGGAAGATGAAAATGTATTACGGCTTTGACATGGGCGGGACAAAAATTGAACTTGCCGTCTTTGACAACGAACTAAATCAGGTCTGGCAAAAACGTGTCCCCACACCTAAAGATGATTACCAAACGCTCTTAAATACGTTTCTCGAACTCACACTGGAAGCAGATGAAAAATTTAACTGCCAAGGAAAAGTGGGTGTTGGTGTTCCTGGTATCGTAAACCACGCTGAAGGAACCGTTTTTACAACCAATGTCCCTACCGCTCAATATAAGCCTTTAATTCATGATCTTGCTAATATATTACAGCGCCCAGTAAAAGTGGAAAATGATGCCAATTGCTTTGCATTATCAGAAGCTTGGGATCCTGATTTCAAACGCTATCCAACTGTACTTGGCTTAATTTTAGGTACCGGTGTAGGCGGTGGGTTCATTATCAATGGTAAAGTTTTATCCGGTAAAAATGGAATTGCAGGGGAAATAGGCCACATGAACCTCAGTGTTCGTGGAGCAAAATTGTTAGGGGAAAAAGTTCCTGAAATAACTTGCGGCTGTGGCCAAACTGCTTGCTTTGAAACCTACCTATCAGGCCCAGGTTTTGAGCGCATTTACTCCTCATTCACCAATGAAAAACGTTCAGCTATCGAAATTATCGAGCAATATAAACAAGGCGATATTCAAGCAAAAGAACATGTTAACCGCTATATGTCATTACTTGCGATGTTTATGGGGCAAATTGTCACTGTTTTTGACCCCGATTTAGTGGTGATTGGCGGAGGATTATCGCAGTTTGAAGAGATCTATAAACAACTACCAGAAGTGCTTCCACAATACCTCTATGGCATAGCGACATTACCAGCAATCGAAAAAGCACGTTATGGTGACTCTGGAGGCGCAAGAGGTGCTGCATTCCTCAACTTGATAGACTAATCTTACTTTTTTGCGCTTCATAACGGTTTTCATCCATGAAGCGCGAATTTATCACTTTAATCTTATTTATTTTCCCCATTTTGTACTTTAAATATGCTTATTATAGTTGAGAATGATTATCATCAACTTAGTTATTAATGGTAAAATCCTATCTCATTAATGGCTTACTATTATTGATAACACTTTAGGAATAACTTCATCAAATAAAACTGGATAAACAACCAGTGCTATAAGAGACTTCAATAAATTAAAAGTGCTTATAGACTAGTCTGATACTGCTATTAATTAAAAAATATATTATTAAGCTAAATTATTTTATGGTGATAAATTAAACAAACATTCCTTTTCGCATAAGCTCAATAATGCATTAATAATAAAGAGAAAACCCTATGAGTTTGTTTTTCCATAACAGTTTGATGTTCCCAACAATTATCTTTAGTGGTTTACTAATCATTGTTTTATTTTATTGGTTATGTGCCGCTTTTGGCTTATTGGATATCGACGTATTTAATCTTGATACTGAATTTAATGCTGGTATTGATGCAACTGGTTTTGCTGGCTGGTTAACCAAGCTTGGCTTAGCCGGAATCCCTGTCACCATTATTGTCACACTATTTACTCTTTTTGGTTGGATAATCAGTTATTTCAGCGTACATGTCTTCATTCGCTTCATTGATACTGATTTATTACGCTATCTCGTCAGCTTCGCCGTTTTTGCGATCACCCTATTTATCTCTCTTCATTTAACCGCTTTGTGCTTAAAACCTGTGCGCAAAAAATTGGTGAGTCTCAATAAACCCAAAACAGTACAACAGCTTATTGGTAAATACGCCACTGTACGTTCGGGAACAGTAAGTGAACAAAATGGTGAGGCGCTATTAGAAGATGGTGGAGCTGGGTTAATTTTACAAATACGAGCGCCATCTTCCGAACAGTTAAAACGCGGTGATCATGTTGTCATCATTAGCTATGACGCAGCATCGCACAGTTATCAAGTTGTCAGTGAAAATGAATTTCGCCACGGATAACTTCTCTTTTTAAAAATAAATATCTTGCTTGCATAATCGAAATGACGTCATCGTCAGAACCAATGGAGAATCAATATGGACTTGGCTGCACTAATGCCCTTTTTAACAATTATCGGGGGGATCATCCTAGTTATTTTAGGGTTCTTTGGGTTATTCAAAGCCTTCTATATCAAAGTTCCACAAGGTACTGCTTTGATTGTCAATGACATGTCATCACAACCTAAAGTGCATTTTACAGGGGCATTAGTTTACCCTGTCATCTACAAAAAAGAATTCATGCGCATTTCATTGTTAACACTTGAAGTTGACCGTCGAGGTAAAGATGGCTTGATTTGCCACGATAACTTACGTGCTGATATCACAGTTGCTTTCTATTTGCGTGTAAACGAAACGACGGAAGATGTCCTAAAAGTTGCGAAAGCTATCGGTGTTGACCGTGCATCAGACCATCAAGCAGTCAGTGCTTTATTCAGCGCAAAATTCTCTGAAGCCTTAAAAACAGTAGGTAAGCAACTGGATTTAGCGACCTTATTTGAAAACCGACAAGATTTCCGTGATCGCATTGTTGATGTGATAGGAAAAGATCTTAACGGCTATGCTCTTGAAGATGTGGCGATTGATTACCTAGAACAAACACCAAAATCAGCGTTAGACCCAAACAATATCTTTGACTCCGAAGGTATTCGTAAAATTACTGAAATCACTGCGATTCACAATATTGAAACCAACCAAAAAGAACGTGACCAAGAGCTGGCTATTCAAAAGAAAAATGTTGAAACTCGCGAAGCAAGTTTGGCCCTAGAGCGCCAACAAGCCGATGCCGAAGCGCGTCAAAAACGTGAAATTGATAATATTCGTACGCGTGAACAAGCTGAAACTTTACGTGTTCAAGAAGAAGAACGTCTAAAATCAGAACAAGCTCGTATCCAAACTCAGCAAGAGATTGAAATTCGTGAAGAAAACCGCATGCGCGAAGTTGAAGTCGCCCAACAAAACCGTACTCGTGCAGTCGCCATCGAAGAAGAACGAGTGAGCCGCGCACGTGAGCTCGAAATTGTTGCCCGTGAAAGAGAAGTTGAATTACAGCGTATAGAAAAAGAAAAAGCTCTCGAAGAAGAACGTAAAAATATCTCCAATGTTATACGTGAACGTGTAGCCGTTGAAAAAACCGTGGCACAAGAAGAAGAACGAATCAAAGAAGTTCGTGAAATATCTGAAGCTGAACGCATGCGCCAAGTCACCGTGATTAACGCACAAGCAGAAGCCGAAGAATCATTAGTTCGCCAAGTGAAAAAAGCCGAAGCGGATGAGGCCAGCGCTAAGCACCGTGCAGAAGAAATAAGCACCATGGCACAAGCAGAGTTAGAAGCATCGGCAAAACAAGCCGAAGCCAAAAAACGCTTAGCTGAAGGAGTAGAAGCCGAACACGCGGCATTAGGTTTAGCAGAAGCTCGAGTTCGCCAAGCAACCGCAGAGGCAGAAGAAAAAGAAGGGCTTGTTCTTGCCAATATTACGGCTGAGAAACTGTTAGCAGAAGCTCGTGGGCTGAAAGAAAAAGGCTTAACGGAAGCTCAAGTAATGGAAGCCAAAGCCAAAGCAGAACAACAACAAGGGTTTGCTGAAGCAAAAATCCTTGAAGAGAAATTAGCCGCCCAAGCTCGTGGTGAAGAACAACAAGCAAATGCCAAAGAAAAACTAGGCTTGGCTGATGCGAAAGTACTGGAAGAAAAACTGGCAGCACAAGCTCGAGGGGAAGGCCAATTAGGTTCGGCACAAGCAGAGGTTATCCGCCAACGCCTGAAAGCTGAAGCCGATGGTTTAACTGACAAATTTAAATCAATGGATCACCTCAGTGATACCGCTCGTTCTCACGAAGAGTTCCGCATGCGCCTTGAGAAAGAGTTCGAACAAGCCATGGCCTCTATCGACGCTAATAAAGAAATTGCCCGAGAGCAAGCTGATGTATTGGCTGCAGCACTTAGCAAAACTAATATTGAAATTGTGGGTGGCGATGGCAGCTTCTTCAATACTTTCTCTAAGGCACTAAGCCTCGGCAAAGCCGTTGATGGTTTTATGGATAAAAGCAGCTTTGCAAAAGAAAATGTAGAAAAACTCATTAATCGTAGCAAAGAAGACAAAAAAGTTGATATTGCCACATTATTGAAAAATCCTGAAGTTCAAGATCTTATAAACGGTTTTATGGCAGCTAAAGGGGCTAATCAGCCAGCAAAAAATGTCATATCAAAACCGATTCCACCAACGGATGACCAACTGTAAACCTTTGGTACATTGGGGTAGTGAACCTACCCCTCATTGTTTTCCATTTTTATTGTCTTAGTTAAGGGAATTCGCTGCGCAATGTCAGATATTCAGGATACGGATCGCGAACAAGAAATACTCGATAGTGCCGTTGCAGAAGGTGGTGCTTATGAAATATTACGCAAACGCCTGACCGACCAAGGGCAACAACTTCATCAAAAAGCTGCACAACTCAATGAAATGCGGTTAGATGAATTCGGCCAAAGCCAAATGGATATTATTGGTCGCATTCGCATTCGTACTGAAAATAATTGCCAAGCAAGGGATATTGTCCGCGTAGGTAAATGGCTTTTATTTGGTTATAATGTCTTCCTCGGCCTGAAAAAAGAGACACACCTCGAAGATGTGTTTTCACTATATCGGTTAATTGAAAACGACGATGAATTTGATGTTGAAGCTGTCCCTTATGAAGATACCTTCTTAAGCAATAATCGCTTTGTTCAAGATTTCACTGAACTCTATACCTACTATAAGAACACACAGTTACTGCAACTTGTTGAACGGGACGGCAAACTTCTTGCTAGTTTTCAAATTGGCGATCGCATCACGGACGTGCGAGTTTTTCGCTGGTCAATCTCCAGCGACAAGCGCAAAATTGAGTATATTGATAACCGGGGTGAACGCGATATTGCCCTCCCTCCAGCCTATGACTTTGAATGGCAAAAAACCACACGAGAAGACACTGTTAACGGTCGATACCCTCACATCAATATTCTTGACACTGTATTCATTGAAACTATCGGCGGTGATCTAACCATAAAGTGTGAAAATAATACTGAAGACGGTTTAGGGATTTACCGAGAGGCGGTTCTTGATAAAAACCAATCACTAGACGACGCGCAAATTGAATATGCACAAACCGGCAGTTTAATTATCCTAAAAGTATTACCTTATCGGGAAGAAACTTGGCGTTACTTAGTTTACAACACGCTATCTCAATCAGTACAACGCATTGATGCCATCGGGCAAGCTTGTGTCCAGTTACCAGAAGACCACGGCATTATTTTTCCTGGCGGCTATTACTTACAAAATGGTGACTATAAAACGTTTGAACAACCTATGGATGGAATGCGTTTTCGCCGTTTGCGCCGCTCTCCGAATGGGGAAGATGTTCTATATGTTTTTTATTCACCAAATCAAGGGCGCATAGCTCTATTCAATTATAATTTAATTGAACGAACACTTTCAATTCCACTCATTGGCCATGGTTACGCCATGCTTGAAGATGGAAAAATGGTACTATTTGAAGGTGAAGGGGAAGAAGCGACTCGCGTTCACCCTATGCAAGTTTGGCAAACCCCGTTTTACTCAGAAGAATTTGCCGATCAACAGCCGACTCGTAGCGGTTTTTTAGGACGTATAGGCAATGCAGACTTAGTTCGTGGTATTTCTGAAATATTACATGTTTCCAAAGAAATAGAAGGCAGCCAAATTTCTATCGCTCGCTACGAACAACTCAGCCAACAAGCAAAAAATTTACTGGATATTTATTACTGGTTTGGTGATGAGCAATGCCTTGGTATTGGCAAATTACTCAAAGAAATCACCCAAACCAGTGAACTGGTTCTTGATGAATATGAAAAGGTCGAAAGCATACGGCAGCAATCTGCCAAATCAATGAATGAGGCCATTAACCGCCAAAAATCACTGATTTCACTTACGTTGCCTGAAAGCTGGGCCGATATTCAACAATTTGTTGATGGCTTAAATGCCCTAAGTGCTCAACGCGGGCACTTGATTTCACTACGTGAATTTCGCTATATGGATTTAAAAAAGCTTAGCGAAATGGAAGCTGAAATAGAAAAAAATCAACAATATGTCTCACAAGAAACCGCTGTTTTCCTTGCGAGTGATAAAGCTTTACACCCCTTTAAAACACAGTTAACTGTTTTCGAAGAACAAATAGAAAAAGCCCAAAACAGTGCCCAGTTAGACATTCCCATGAAAGATATGGAAAAAATGTCTGCTGACTTAGATATGCTTTCAAACCTAATGGCTTCACTGAGTTTCAATGATGTCACACAACAAACTCACATTATTGATGCTATTTCGCAAATCTATGCTCAACTAAACCAATCCCGAGCCCGCTTACAACAAAAACGAAAATCACAAAGCAGTGTGGAAACTGTCGCACAATTTGGTGCTCAATTCCGGCTGTTTAGCCAAGGCATTACCAATGCACTGTCTCTTGCCACTGACCCTGAACGTTGTGATGATCAGCTATCAAGATTACTCGTTCAGTTAGAAGAGCTCGAAAGCCAATTTAGTAGTCATGATGAATTTCTTGATGATATCTTATCTAAACGGGAAGAATTACTCGAAACCTTTGAATCTCATAAACAAGTTCTTATTGATGACCGCCAACGACGTGCACAAAATTTAGCCACAGCAGCCGATCGTCTACTAGACAGCCTGCAACGACGAACAACTCGTTTACAGTCTCAAGATGAACTCAATGCCTTCTTTGCTTCCGACCCTCTCGCAATTAAAACGCGTGAAATCATTGAAAAATTAAGGGAAATTAACGATAACGTTAAAGCTGATGATATTGATGCACGACTCAAATCCTCTCGGGACCAAGCCATTCGAGTTTTACGCGATAAAACAGATATTTTTGAAGATGGTGGGAATGTCATTAAACTCGGGCGCCACCGATTCAGTGTCAATACCCAAGAGCTAGACCTCACCATTTTACCGAAAAATGAACAACTATGGATTTATCTCACAGGGACAGATTTCCAAGAACCAATAGAAAATGAACGACTATCACAGCTCAAACCCTATTGGAGCGCCTCATTAGAATCTGAATCTGATACGGTTTACCGCGCTGAATACCTTGCTTATTCAATTATCTATGCTGCAACAAAACGCCAAGAAGGACTAGATTTTGGCGTACTAAAAAACGCGTTAGCATCAACGGAAAAACTTGAAAAAATTGTCCGTGATTTTGCAAATCCACGCTATAAAGAAGGTTATGAAAAAGGTATTCATGACCACGATGCCGTTGCTTTACTGAAAAAACTAATACCAATCGGTGAAGGTGCAGATTTATTACGGTATAGCCCAACAGCTCGTGCTATCGCAGCTATTTATTGGCAGCAAGTTCAAAACGATGATTTTCCTGCACTATGGCCTGAACGAGCAAGAACAGCCATGAATATTCACCAGTTATTCCATAATGACAATGCATTACTTGACCTACAAGCCGAAATTGAAGCTGGAGTTAGCTTGTTTTTGCAAGATAACCCCATTCAATGTCAAACCTATGAGCAAACTCAAGCTGCTGAATACCTTAGCTTTGCACTAGCAAGAACCCCGATAGAACTCGTCTATAGCAAATACGCGAGGGAGTTAGTTTTAGCACTCCAAAGCCGCTTAGAAGAGGCCCATATGTGGGTTGATTTTAATCGCTCACAACAGAACTTAGGGACTCGTTATGCCCAGCGCTGGTCATTAGTTCAAAACTGGTTACAAGGGCTGTGCTCGACCCCTGAATTTGCTCATCTTGTTCCATACATACCGGGTGCTATTGCCATTATTATCTTAGATAAAGTAGCTTCAGCACGCTTTAGTGAAGTTGATCTTTACTTTAAAGTTAACGGGTTACTTGGTGAACACCCGACTATTGAAAACCAAACTCTATCATTGAGCTTAGATAACTACTTCAGTCGGATGCGCGGACAACGGAAACGTTTTATTCCTGAATTTCGTCAATATCAATCCCTGCGCCAACAGATTGTTACTGAAGAGCGTAGCCGTTTAAAACTGCATGAATATAAAGCAAAACCATTAAGTTCTTTTGTGCGTAACAAGCTGATAAACGATGTCTATTTACCTATCATTGGCGATAATATGGCAAAACAAATTGGCGCTTTAGGGGAAGGTAAACGCACAGATCTCATGGGGCTGCTATTAATGATTTCACCTCCCGGATACGGTAAAACCACCTTAATGGAATATGCCGCTGATCGTTTAGGGCTCATTTTTATGAAGGTCAATGGCCCTGCACTTGGCCATGATGTACTCTCTCTTGACCCTGAACAAGCACCTAATGCAACAGCAAGACAAGAGTTAGAAAAACTCAATCTAGCCTTAGAAATGGGTAATAATGTCATGTTATACATCGATGATATTCAGCACACCCACCCTGAGTTTTTGCAAAAATTTATATCCTTATGTGATGGAACAAGGCGCATTGAAGGCGTTTGGAAAGGCAAAACCAAAACGTATGACATGCGGGGTAAAAAATTCTGTGTCGTGATGGCGGGTAATCCCTATACCGAGTCAGGGGAAGTTTTCCGAATTCCTGACATGCTTGCAAACCGTGCCGATATTTATAACCTTGGTGAAGTATTAGGGGGTATGGATGAAGCATTTGCTCTGAGCTATATCGAAAACAGCCTGACATCAAACCCAGTATTAGCCCCTCTTGCATTACGAGACCTGAACGACCTGTACTTATTTGTCGATAAATCAATGGGGAAATCTGTCTCTACCAACACCTTAAGTTACCCATATTCGGATGCGGAAATTAATGAAATTACTTCAGTAATCAGTAAATTAATCAAACTACGGAATGTTGTATTGAAAGTAAATCAACACTATATCGCCAGTGCTGCGCAATCCGATAAATACCGAACAGAACCTGCATTTCGCTTGCAAGGTAGCTACCGTAATATGAATAAACTCAGCGAAAAAGTCTCTTCTGTTATGAATGATGATGAACTGGAAAGGGTACTGGATGACCATTACCTTGGAGAAGCGCAACTTTTAACGACTGGCGCTGAAGAAAACTTATTAAAACTTGCAGAGTTACGTGGCACGTTAACAGAAAAAGACGCAGCACGTTGGCAACAAATTAAGAAAGACTTTATGCGTAATAAGGCTCTTGGCGGTGATAATGCAGATATTGGTGATCGCGTTGTGGGGCAATTGGCCTCATTAGTCGAAAGTGTTCAAGCGCTTGGTAACCCCTAATGAACTATTTACAAGGGCATCCTCGCATTAAGCTATTAGTCTGTATTGTTGTAATTTTTATTATTGCTCAACTAATTAACAGTTTAACCGCGGGGGGACTCATTCAATTTGGTCTCATTCCTCGCACTGAATGGGGGTTATTAGGTATCTTCTTTGCCCCATTTATCCATGGCAGTTGGCAGCATTTAATCAGTAACTTACCCCCATTTATCATCTTAAGTACGCTATTACTGCATCGCACCATAAAAGCTTACGTATTGGCATCACTGTTTATCATCGTTGCTGGGGGTTTAACTGTTTGGTTATTTGGCCGAAATGCAGTTCATATTGGTGCCAGTGGCTGGGTTTTTGGGTTATGGGGCTTACTCATCGCCCAAGGTTTTTTCCGTCGAAACTGGGTTGATATAGCTATCGCGTTATTAGTGCTATTCTATTTTGGCACAATGGCCAGCGGCTTATTACCTACTCACTTATACATCTCAACAGAGTCACATATAGCTGGGGCTATTGCTGGAGTTATCTATGCATGGCTAAGTCATCATTACCATAAAAAAAACAGCAATCACTCACCTTAAAATAGTATCCAATACAGTTATGACACATTTTTTGTAATTTATTTAAATTTATGTATCTTTTTCTGTGATCGTGATTCACATATTAACAATTAACCATAAATTAACCATTTATTAACAACACAATAGTGCTAGTCTCAAAAAAATAATAACAACATGAGACTCAATAAATGAAAAAACACCTCATCTCTACCGCTATTGTTTTAAGTTTAAGTTCACTACCACTCTCATCATTTTCTCAGTCAATTCAAATTAAAATTGAACGAGATAACTATGGTGTTCCTCACATCTATGCGAATGATACTTATAGCCTTTTCTATGGATATGGCTATGCTGTGGCACAAGACCGATTATTCCAAATGGAAATGGCTAAACGCAGTACCCAAGGAACAGTTTCCGAAGTGTTAGGTAAAGATTACATTTCTTTTGATAAAGAAATCAGAAACAACTATTGGCCTGATTCTATCCACCAGCAAATCACGCAATTATCCCCTAAAGAACAAGATATTTTGCAGGGTTATGCGGATGGCATGAATGCATGGATTAAACAAATCAATGCTAAACCGGATGACTTAATGCCTAAACAGTTCATTGATTATGATTTTTTACCATCCCAATGGACGAGTTTTGATGTTGCGATGATAATGGTCGGTACAATGGCAAACCGCTTTTCCGATATGAATAGTGAAATTGATAACCTAGCATTACTCACTGCGCTTAAAGATAAGTATGGTGAACAAATGGGAGTGGCGTTTTTTAACCAAATTAATTGGCTTAATAACCCCAACGCACCAACAACAATCTCATCAGAAGAATTCACCTATTCAAATTCACAAAAAACAAAAAATATAGCGCAATTGAATCAAATTAGTGATTACCGACTTACTGCTCCCATGTTTGAACGCACGGCAAAAGATGCAACAGGAAAATTAATAGCGCTTTCTTCCCAGGAAAATAATGCGTTAATCGCTAAACAATATGAACAAAGCGGTGCTAATGGCCTAGCAGGGTATCCAACCACCAGTAATGTTTGGCTTGTTGGAAAAACAAAAGCGTCTGGCGCAAAAGCCATTTTACTTAATGGCCCACAGTTTGGTTGGTTTAACCCTGCCTATACATACGGTATAGGGTTACATGGAGCCGGGTTTAATATTGTTGGAAATACACCGTTTGCTTATCCCGCTATTTTATTCGGTCATAATGGGCAAATTTCTTGGGGCTCTACAGCGGGTTTTGGTGACGGCGTTGATATTTTTGCAGAACAAATTTCACCTGAAGATCCAAATAGCTACTTCCACCAAGGGCAGTGGAAACAAATGCTATCGCGCCAAGAGACATTAAATGTAAAAGGTGAAAAACCCATTACTTTTGAAGTATACCGCACTGTGCATGGTAATGTAGTCAAGCGTGATAATACCACTCACACCGCATACAGCAAAGCTCGCGCATGGGATGGCAAAGAGCTTACATCCTTAATGGCTTGGGTAAAACAAGGGCAGGCGCAAAACTGGCAGCAATGGCTAGACCAAGCACAAAACCAAGCACTGACGATTAATTGGTATTATGCGGATAAAAACGGAAATATTGGTTATGTACATACCGGGCACTACCCTAAACGCCAAACTAACCATGACCCCCGTTTACCCGTATCAGGCACGGGAGAATGGGACTGGAAAGGGATGCAGCCCTTTGCAAATAATCCTAAAGTCTATAATCCCAAATCCGGTTACATCGCTAACTGGAATAACTCCCCAGCTAAAAATTATCCTGCTAGCGACTTATTTGCCTTCTTATGGGGAAGTGCAGATAGAGTAACAGAAATCGATAACCGCATTGAGGCCTATGATAAGTTAACAGCTGATGATATGTGGACGATTTTACAGCAAACTAGCCGTGTCGACCTCAATCATCGCTTATTTACCCCATTTTTAGCTCAAGCGACACAAGGTTTGCCGTCAAATGACAATACCGTCAAATTAGTCTCCTTGCTCCAACAGTGGGATGGTATAAACCAGTTATCAGGTGATGGAAAACACTATGTTCATCCAGGGTCTGCAATCCTCGATATTTGGTTAAAAGAAATGCTTAAAGCCACTCTAAGCCAAACGATCCCCGCACCATTTGATAAATGGTATCTAGCAAGTGGTTATGAAACGACACAAGAAGGCCCTACAGGGTCTTTAAATATCAGTACAGGCGCAAAATTACTGTATGAGTCTCTCTTAGAAGATAAATCGCCAATACCCCAGCCTATCGATCTATTTTCAGGACAATCGCGGAATGATGTAATTAGAAAAGCACTGAATGCGACCTACCAAAAAATGAGAGTAAAATACGGTGATAACCCAGCTAATTGGCAAACACCCGCCACAGCATTAACCTTCCGTGAAAATAATTTCTTTGGTGTGCCACAAGCCTTACCTCAAGAAAATTTCCATCAAAATGAATACCATAATCGGGGAACTGAAAACGACCTAATCGTGTTTACCGAAGAAGGAGTGCATGCATGGGACATTGTTGCTCCAGGGCAAAGTGGCTTTATTTCCCCGCAAGGAAAACCTTCACCTCACTACCAAGACCAATTCTCGTTATATCAGCAGTTTGGTAAGAAACCGTTATGGCTTGATAACGAAGAGCTAGCGCCACATATAGAGTCAACTGAAACATTGATGATTGAGAGATAATACTATTACTAAACTAAATACCAAGCTGTCTTGGTATTTAGTTATTAACCTTTACACGATAGACACAACGCCCTGCGCCATTTAATAAGTACTGTTCACGCTCAATGCTAGCGTCATCACCCACAATATCACTGAACAACGCCAATTCCGAACGACAAAAATTTTGGCAAGCAGTGGCTGCGGCACAAATTGGACAATGGTTTTCGATAAACAACCAACTGTCATCATCTTGTTCAACCTTCGCCATATACCCTTCTTCGCTACGCACTTCAGCCAACGCCTCAAGCCGCTCAGCTAACGGTAAATTTTTACAACGCGCAAAATATTTTTCTCGGCTTTCCGCTTCCCTTTGGCTAATCAGCTTCTCTAGTCCTTCATCACCAAAAATAGTACGAACAGAATCAATCAATTGAAGAGCAAGTTGCGCGTGAGTATCCGGAAAACGTTGATGCCCTAACTCTGTTAATACCCAATTTTGCCGAGGGCGCCCAGCCCCTGTTTGCGATAAGCACTGCGCCCCCTCAACTAACCCCAACGACGTCAGTTTTTGAATGTGTTGCCTTGCTGCTTCCCCTGTCATATTTAAATCATTTGCGATCACTGCGGTAGAAATAGGCCCTTTTGTTTTGATACAAAAAAGAACCTTATCCACGGCCTGTGTTAGATTTAGATTATCAAAGTAATTACTTGCATTAATCATTATGCGACTCTATTATCCAAGCTGTTACTTGGATAATACCTCTTTTTCCACCATTCCGTCTAGCGGGTCTCTCTATGAGCAATGAAACATCAACCGTACCTCAAGCCAAGTGGGCTGATTTACTCAGTGGCGCCAACGCATTACTCACTATTGCCTTAACTGGCGGAGTAGCATTACATGCTATCAATATTTATATCATAACAACCATATTGCCCAGTGTCGTTAACGATATTGGCGGCCTTGAATATTACGCATGGAATACCACTTTATTTGTGGCAACATCTATTGTCGGCTCTGCCCTTTCTAGTAAAGTATTAGACAGTTTTGGGCCTAAATTTTCTTATTTATTCGCGCTCATTCTATTTTCTTTAGGGTCTATTTGGTGCGCAGCTTCCCCATCAATGTTGGTATTACTAGGCGGGAGGGCATTACAAGGACTTGGTGGCGGTATTTTATTTGCTCTTAGCTATGCATTAATTCGCATTGTTTTTACTGAAAACTTATGGTCTCGAGCCATGGGTGTTGTTTCAGGTATGTGGGGAATAGCAACACTCTGTGGCCCTGCAATTGGTGGTATTTTTGCTGAAAGTGGCCACTGGCGTTGGGCGTTTTGGGCTTTACTTCCTGTCGCGGTTTTTCTAGCGCTCATTGTCATCAATCAACTCCCTAAAAAACAAACTCAAGCACCAAAAACCAGTAAAATTCCATTCTTAGCGATTTCTCTGTTAGTGATATCCGTTCTTGCTATCTCAATTGGAAGTTTGTCTGATAGTTTATTCATGAACCTAATTGGCTTGTTAATTGGCCTAGCCATACTGCTGACTATTGCTTTACTCGATGGTAAAAATGACAAACGTTTATTACCAACAGGAGCCTATTCACTCAAGAATCCCCTTGGCGTCATATTTTTAACCATGTGTTTGTTAGTTGGTGGCATGACAACCGAAATTTATGTCCCTTATTTCTTACAAACCATCCATCTGTTTTCTCCGCTCACAGCCGGTTATTTAACTGCAATAATGGCAGCGGGTTGGACCATTGGGGCACTCTTTAGTGCCAATAAAACGGGGGCTATTGTTATCCGAATTATTCGAACAGGCCCGTTCATCATATTTATTTCTTTAATTGTACTTGCTGTTCTAACGCATAATCAACAGCTTATCGAATCATGGCCATTGTTCGTTATTTATCTCATCGCCATGGCTGGGGTTGGTCTAGGAATTGGCGTGTGTTGGCCTCATCTCGTACTACGAGTTTTTAAGAATGCGCCAGAGGGTGAGGAAAATCTCGCATCATCTTCAATTATTACCATTCAATTGTATGCAACCGCGCTATCTGCCGCCTTAGTGGGAGTCGTCGTCAATAATAGCGGGCTAATTAACCCTGGGGGGATCGCGGGGGCACAGCAAGCTTCAATCTGGTTATTCGCCCTATTTGCAATTAGCCCATTACTCGCAACGGTATTAATCCGCAAAATAAGATAAAAAAGTATAAGGGAGCAAAAGCTCCCTTCAGACTGCTGACAAACATATTATGTTTAGCAGCAAGTCTAATCGGTTTTGAAAATAAACTAGGAAAATCAATTTATTGATTTTCGGCTGATAACACAAAGCGGGAAAAACCACGCTTTTATCCCGCTTTGTCAACAACCTCAAGGGAGCAAAAGCTCCCTTTTTGAGGTCAAATCACCTAGTTTAGTTCGTTAATGCCTTTTTAGAGCGTAAAAAATAGGGCAGAACAATAATACTGATCAGCAAGACAAAAATAGTTGCCACCATCACCCCTAAGAAAGCATTATCAAAGGCAATATTGGCCTGATTTATCAACGCAGATGCATTATTTGCTGGTAGTGACTCAGAAACTAATAAGGCCTCATCAATACTGTCATAAACTTTATCACTGACTGTTAAGCCTTCAGGTAATGAGAGTTTCAAAGTATAAATTGCACTCATTAGTCCCCCCATAAAGGTTACACCTAAGACACTGCCAATTTCATAAGCAATTTCTTCAATTGATGCTGCCATTCCTGCTTTTTCATCAGGGGCATTTAACATCACTGTCGTTGACGCCGTCGTGAATATCGCACCCAGGCCAAACCCAATAAGAAAGAGGAATGAAAGTAACAAAATACCTGTCGAAGTTTGGTACACCATCGTTAAACCAACGACACCAATTAACGTACAAGTAAACCCGAAAACAGTGAGTTTTATCTCACCAAATTTATGAAGGTACATACCTGCCAATGGTGCAGCTATCACTGAAGCCAATGGAATTGGAATGATATATAAAGCCGCTTCAAACGGAGTATAACCTAAAACCAGTTGCAGCCGTTGGCTGAGCAATAATTCAACACCAACGATAACCACGATAGATAACACAGCCATCATCAGCCCTGCATTGAATTTAGGATGCTTTAATAGCGTAAAATCAATCATTGGGGATATTGATTTAACTTGTCGATTTCTAAATACCACCAAAAAGAAAACACCAATAACGCCTGAAGCCCATACAGCAGGCCAGTCTGTATAAGGTTTTCCGAGCTCCTTCAACGCATAAATAACGCCAATTAAACCAATTAACACTAAAATGGAACCGAAAATGTCGATTTTTTTGTCGCTGTTACCACCACACTTAGGGATCAAGTAACACGCAAACGGAATAACCAATAAGACCACTGGGACATTAATTAAAAAAACAGAGCCCCACCAAAAGTGGTTAAGTAAGATACCGCCGATCAAAGGGCCTATTGCCGCTCCACCTGAAGCAACTGCCGACCATATTCCAATTGCTAACGCCCTTTCTTTCGGATCTAAAAAAACATGCCTGACAATAGCAAGGGTGGCAGGCATACTTAACGCTGCGCCAACAGCTAAAAAACCTCGAGACAAAATCAAACTTGTTGCTGTTGGTGAAAAAGCAGCACACAACGAGGCTAAACCAAATAACGGTAGCCCCAATAAAAACATTTGCTTGTGACCAACTTTATCACTTAGCATCCCTGCAGCAGGTAATAACCCAGCGACCACCAGTGGGTAAGCATTCATTATCCACAGTTTTTCAGATGACGTAGCGCCTAAATCATGGGTTAATTTAGGTAACGCGGTATACAGTACAGTGACATCAATAACGATAAGAAACAGTACACTTGAAACTAATAGAAGCACTATCCAGCGCTTATAATCGGTTAACATAAAATTCTCTCAATGAGTTTATTTGATCATGATTTTTGTGCTGATCGTGCTACAATATAAATCCATACGTACGTATTGAAAAGAGGTTTTTCTAAATGGGACGTCAACGAACAATCGATAGAGAAAAATTACTTGATGCCGCTGAAGATATTGTTCTACAACAAGGTGCTACCGCTCTCACTATCGATGCAGTTGCCAAAGCGATGGGGATCTCCAAAGGCGGTGTTCAGTACTGTTTTGGCAATAAAGATGCCTTAATTGATGCAATGTTTGAGCGTTGGGGCCAGTCTTACGATGAAATTTTTAATCAAGTGACGCTGCAAGATAACTCTCCTGAAGGGCAAATTTTTGCTCATATGCAAGCTACCCACCAGCACGATAAAGTTGCAATGGCAAAAGGCGCTTCCTTAATGGCATCCTTATTACAAACCCCTGAATACCTGGAAAGTACGCGTACTTGGTATCGTGAACGGCTTGCTAAGTTAGACACCTCAACAGAAAAAGGTAAACAGGCCAGAATTGTTTTTCTAGCCACTGAAGGCGCTTTTATGCTGCGCTATATGGGATTCATGGAAATTGATGATAATGAATGGCAATCTATATTTAGTGATTTGGAAAATTTATTAAAAAGTCATTCATAGCATCATTTTTTTAAATAAATAATCTCCTAATCCAATATTATTGGATAAAATATCCAAATGGAGATTATCATGAGAAAAATAATTACTACTACAATTCCAAGTCATAACTATTATTATCAACCTCAAAAAACGAATAAAAATTTCATTATAGATAATATAAAAAGTGTAAAATCAAAAAATGATGGCGATTTAAATTTTAATCAGCCTAGTTATAAAAACGAATATAAATTTAATGTTAACATTCCCTATCTTGCATCAAAAGAAAAAAAAACCTCTCATTTAAATAAAAAACAAGAACCGATAACGCCTGTAAATAGAACCAAACTAGAAGATATCAAATCGATCGATTCTTTCGTTAGAAGAATAAAAGAGGAAAATATCTATTTTATAGCAATAGATAAAAAAAGTTATATTTATCAAGGTCCATTAAATACGATAGGAAAAAGAAAACCTACAGATTTATATCTCAACGTAACCAATTCATTAGGCCACGGGGTTTATGGAACAGCCTACCGCGTTGGAAATTTTGTTATTAAAGTTCCTTTTTATGATACCTATGAAATCAATCCTCACAGTAATGTAAATCGCTGCTCCTCTATACTCAATGCATTAAACAAAAATACTAATTTTTCAAGAGCAATAACTCTGAATGAGGGAAAAGATGTTTTAATTACGAAATATATTTCTGGAAAAGATATTAAAGGTAATAGTGCCTATGATTTTGTTAAACAAAGAGGACGCATCATGTTTGATTATAGTTCTAATGGTAATGTTAAAATGGATAATAATGGAAAAAAATATGTTATTGATGCTGACCTCGTAGCGCAACCAACAGAATTAAAAAGATATCCCTCATTAGAAACACTGGAAATACGTAAACTTTATAAAAATAAATTTATCAGAAAACCTCTTAGAGCTACTGAAATAAAACCTCTCTATTACTCTGAAATAGAAGGTCTTTTACCAAAAGTGAAATAACATCCTTACAAACAATATTATTCCACGACATAGGGTCATTTTTTGCACGAAAAATGCCCCTAATGCAGGAAAATGAATGACTAAACCATTATGGAAAGACATAAAATCAGTTTTAATGATTCAAGAAAATCCCCTTATCATCGTCAGTTATAATTTGTTTTAACGATTTATGAATACCGCCATCATCTGTTTGCAAGATAAATACAAATAAAACCTGACAAAGTACCGATTGAGGGCAATGACGAGGCCGATATTTTGTATAGGGAGACCATCCATTAGCTAGATACCTTTCATGCATTCGCTTCATTGCATCAACAACAGAGTTCGCAGCTTGCCCTTTGTTGATTTTAGTCGATTTTTTTTGGTGATATAAAAAAGCATCAGTAACCGTTTTAGATATAATATAGAAAACTTGCCCAACAGATAATTTTTCTAATAAATAGGTGATGTTTTTTGTTGTTTTTTCACCAATCTGAAAAGATGTAAAATTATATTCATCCATTTCATAATTCAAATAAAAAAAACACTCAAATAGATTATTTTTCTTACATAACTCAATCAGTGATTTTTTATTTTCTTGTAAGTAATAAATATTGGCTAACTTTAGCTCTAGTAGGTCAATAATCGTAGATAAACTATTAGTTTCTTTAAAAATAACTTCCCAGCACATAAATATATTATTAAAATAAATATAATCTTCACTAACACTTATATACTTTAAATTAGTAACTGAACTTACTGCAATCACACCTGCAGTATAAAGCTGTTCTATGATTAACAGGTCAAACTTATAATTCGGTGTTAATTTTTTATACCTTTGATTATCCAAGCTATCTAAATACATTAGATTTTCATCAGCACAACACCGTATAAGTGCAAGTAAAAAAACACTATTTTCAAAAGAAAGATCATTGATACTTAAAGCATTTTCTTTTTTTAAAAAGAATAGATTATCAATATATTCAATTTTTTCTTGCCTTTCTTTTTCATTCTCTATACGAATACAATCAACACAAATATGTTCAAAATTAATTAAATGTGAAAAATGGCTCCTATCTCGTAAAAATTCCATTTCACCACATGCTACACATTTTAGTTTTAAACAATAAGCTTTGCAGCTTCTAGCCACAATAGCTTTTATTTCTTTGGATTTTAATTGTGTTTTTTCTTCTATCTTAATCATTGAATATGAAAATCGGCCATTTTCTTCAAGCTGCCAATATAGTTGGCATACAAATTCATATTCCTTATCAATAATATCAATAAATATAATTTCCATATGTTTATTTCCTTGTTTTTTATTATGTTATATTAAAAAAAACAAAAAATAGAAATTATATTATGACAAAAAAACAAAAAGGCTCATTACGGTTAAATAATGAGCCCTTTATTAATCAATTTATTGATTACTCAACTGTCACCGACTTCGCCAAGTTACGGGGTTGGTCTACGTCTGTACCTTTAATCAATGCAACGTGATAAGACAACAGTTGCAGAGGAACAGTGTAGAAAATTGGTGCGATGAGCTCTTCAACATGAGGCAGAGAAACAATTTTCATATTTTCACTGGCTTCAAAGCCCGCATCTTGGTCAGCAAATACATACAGCAAACCACCACGCGCACGAACTTCCTCGATGTTTGATTTCAGTTTTTCTAACAGTTCATTGTTAGGTGCAACGATGATAACAGGCATGTCGGCATCAATTAACGCTAATGGGCCATGCTTTAACTCACCAGCAGCATACGCTTCTGCGTGAATGTAAGAAATCTCTTTTAATTTCAGTGCTCCTTCAACGGCAATAGGGAACTGATCACCGCGGCCTAAGAACAACGCATGGTGTTTATCTGAGAAATCTTCTGCCAATGCTTCGATAACTTTATCTTGCGATAACATGCTTTCAATACGCGCAGGCAATGCATGTAGAGCGTGAGAAATGTTTTCTTCGAGCTCAGGGTTGGCGCCTTTCAAGCGACCCATATACGCCACTAGCATCAGTAAGACAGTTAGCTGAGTAGTAAACGCTTTAGTGGATGCCACACCAATTTCAGCCCCTGCTTTGGTCATCAGGGCAAATTCAGATTCACGTACCAGTGAAGAGCCCGCAACGTTACACACTGCTAAAGAGGTCAAATAGCCTAATTCTTTAGATAAACGCAGGGCTGCGAGTGTATCTGCGGTTTCACCTGATTGAGACAGTGTTATCATTAAACTGTTTTTACGGTGTGCAGGGTTGCGATAACGATACTCAGAAGCAATTTCCACATCACAGGGAATACCGGCCAAAGACTCAAACCAATAACGCGCCACCATGCCAGCATTGTAAGATGTTCCGCAAGCTACGATTTGGATATGTTCAACTTGAGATAAAATTTCACTCGCACGAGGGCCTAATTCGCTTAAATCGATACCATTGTCTTTGCTAAAACGCCCTTCAAGGGTGTTTTTAATCGCCATCGGCTGTTCATAAATCTCTTTTTGCATGTAATGACGGTAAACGCCTTTATCGCCCGCATCATATTGAACGTTTGATTCAATTTGCTCACGGTCAACAGCTTCACCATTTTTATCAAAAATACGAACAGTACGACGAGTAACTTCAGCAACATCCCCTTCTTCAAGGTAGATAAAGCGGCGAGTCACAGGCAACAATGCTAATTGGTCTGATGCTAAGAAGTTTTCACCGACACCTAAACCAATAACCAATGGGCTACCAGAACGTGCAGCGACTAATAATTCAGGAATACGGCTATCCATAATTACCGTACCGTAAGCACCGCGTAATTGTGGGATAACACGTTGAACCACTTCCACCAGCGAGCCACCTTTTTGTTGTTCATGGTGAACAAGATGGGCAATCACTTCAGTGTCTGTTTCTGAACTAAAGACATAACCGAGTTTTTTCAGTTCATCTTTCAGTTCTAAATAGTTTTCAATAATGCCGTTATGAACAACGGCAATATAACCAGAGGTATGTGGGTGAGCATTACGTTCACTTGGAATACCATGAGTCGCCCAACGGGTATGTGCAATCCCCGTTCCACCCGATACTGGGTTTTTCTCCGCTTCTTCCGCTAACATTTGCACTTTGCCGACTTCACGTAAGCGTTGCAAATGACCTTCGTGATCAACTACAGCCATACCCGCTGAGTCATAACCACGATATTCAAGACGACGAAGACCTTCTAACAGAATTTCTGCAATATCACGTTGTGCAACAGCACCTACAATTCCACACATATTTTTTTGATTCCTAGACAAAAGGTTTCTTTCTTGAGAAACCTTTATTTGTCGCAACCTAATTGTTGTACAGTTTTCACTGCTCCCCAGCCTTGTAGAAAATGGGGATATTATTTTTATATTGCTACCTTGGGTAGCTATTTTAATTTTTGCTATTTAAATAGCTTTTTTATCATAGGAGAGATAACGCTACCTCTCCTCAATATTTACTTATTTTTTCTTAACTGGACGTTGCCAGTTTTTAATATGCATTTGCTTTACACGGCTGACAACGAGTTCGTCTTCATTCACGTCACGAGTTACCGTCGTACCCGCGCCAATTGTTGCACCTTTTGCTACAGAAACTGGAGCGACTAATTGAGTGTCTGAACCTACAAATACATCATCACCAATAACAGTTTTATGTTTATTGGCGCCATCATAATTACAAGTTATGGTACCTGCGCCAATATTAACGTTATCACCGATTTGAGCATCGCCTAGGTAACTTAAATGACCCGCTTTAGAACCTAAACCTAAAGAGGCATTTTTCATTTCGACGAAATTACCGACGTGTGCTTTGGCTGCTAATTTAGCACCTGGACGTAAACGCGCAAAAGGACCAACCGTACATTCAGCTGATAATTCAGAGTTTTCTATGACTGAATACGGGCTAATCACTGAGTTATCACCGATTACACAATCTTTCAAAATACAGCCAGATTGAATATGTACGTTATTCCCTAATGTAACGTTACCTTCGATAATCACGTTAGTATCAATAATAATATCGCGACCATGAGTTAGATTTCCGCGCAGGTCAAAACGAGCAGGGTCAATCAACATAACACCGGCTAATAACAGTTTTTCCGCTTGTTCTTTCTGATAAACTCTTTCTAATGCAGCCAGCTGTAGGCGGTTATTCACCCCTTCCATCTCACTTAAATGTTTAGGATGAACGGTTGCAATTTTATTACCTTCTTTATGTGCTAATGCAATAATATCAGTAATATAGTATTCGCCTTGTGCGTTATCGTTATTCAGCTGTGCCAACCAACGTTTGAAATCTTTACCACTGGCAACCATGATCCCAGTGTTAATCTCTTGGATTTTACGTTGCTCTTCAGTCGCATCTTTTTGCTCAATAATACCGACAACTTCATTATTTTCACGAATGATACGGCCATACCCTGTTGGGTTATCTAAAATAACCGTCAGCAAGCCAATACCACCTTCTGGCTTCACTTCAATTAAGCGATCTAAGGTATCTTTAGCAATTAATGGTACATCGCCATATAACATGACAATATTTTCATCGTCTTGAAAGCTTGGCGCGGCTTGTTGCATCGCATGGCCAGTGCCGAGCTGTTCGGCCTGCAATACCCAATTGAGGTTTTGCTCACCTAGTTTTTCTTTCAGTAAATCACCGCCATGTCCGTATACCAGATGAATATCTGATGCACCAATGGATTTTGCTGTATCTATAACATGCTGAACCATTGGTTTGCCTGCAAGCAAATGCAAAACTTTAGGTAGCTCTGAATACATCCGTGTGCCTTTACCGGCAGCTAAAATCACGACACTTTTTCTTTGCACAGTCATTTTTCCTGAAACTCCAACTTAGGGATGAAAGTAAACCTATTTCCTTTATAAATTACTACATATTTCGCTCAAATAAAAAAGCCAGTTAGACTTAACCAACTGGCTTTTTTTACTATACCGCTATCATTACATTAGCTTTTTAGTTAACTCGATGACTCGAAGTTTCGCTATTGCTTTTGCAAGTTCTGCTGATGCCTGAGCATAATCAACATCGCCGTGAGCTTTACGGACGTGTTCTTCCGCTTTGCGTTTAGACTCCACTGCACGAGCTTCGTCTAAATCTTTACCACGGATCGCTGTATCAGCGAGTACGATAACACCATTTGGTTGTACTTCTAAAATACCGCCGGAGAGGTAAATTAGCTCTTCTTCACCAAACTGTTTGGTAATACGTACCATGCCCGGTTTTATGGCAGTCAGCAGCGGGGTATGCTGCGGGTAAATCCCCAGCTCACCTTCACTACCTGTCACCTGAATTTTCTGTACCATGCCTTCAAACATTTGTTTTTCAGCACTCACTACAGTCAGGTGGTATGTCATTGCAGCTACCATATCAACCTCCTGTCAGCTGGATTAAAGCTTTTTCGCTTTTTCCACAGCTTCTTCAATGGTACCAACCATATAGAACGCTTGTTCTGGCAGGTGGTCGTAATCACCGTTCAGGATCCCACTGAAGCCACGGATAGTGTCTTTCAGAGAAACGAACTTACCTGGTGAACCGGTAAATACTTCAGCAACGAAGAATGGTTGAGACAGGAAGCGCTGGATCTTACGAGCACGAGCAACAACCAGTTTGTCTTCTTCAGACAGTTCATCCATACCCAGAATTGCAATGATATCTTTCAGTTCTTGGTAACGTTGCAGAATAGACTGAACGCCACGAGCAACATCATAGTGCTCTTGACCAACAACCAGTGGGTCAAGCTGACGGCTAGTAGAATCCAGAGGGTCAACCGCAGGGTAAATACCCAGTGATGCGATTTGACGGCTCAGAACAACTGTTGCGTCTAAGTGAGCAAAGGTAGTTGCTGGTGATGGGTCAGTTAAGTCATCCGCAGGAACGTAAACCGCTTGAACGGAAGTGATAGAACCCGTTTGAGTTGAGGTAATACGTTCTTGCAGAACACCCATCTCTTCCGCCAGCGTTGGCTGATAACCTACCGCTGAAGGCATACGACCTAACAGTGCTGATACTTCAGTACCTGCCAGTGTATAACGATAGATGTTGTCAACGAACAGCAGTACGTCACGACCTTCGTCACGGAATTTTTCAGCCATAGTCAGACCAGTCAACGCAACGCGCAGACGGTTTCCTGGTGGCTCATTCATCTGGCCATAAACCAGTGATACTTTATCCAGAACGTTTGAGTCGGTCATTTCATGATAGAAGTCGTTCCCTTCACGAGTACGCTCACCAACACCTGCGAATACTGAGTAACCTGAGTGCTCAATCGCGATGTTACGGATCAGTTCCATCATGTTTACTGTTTTACCAACACCCGCACCGCCGAACAGACCAACTTTACCACCTTTAGCGAATGGACAGATTAAGTCCATTACTTTGATACCGGTTTCCAGCAGTTCTGTTGAGTTAGCTAATTCTTCATAGCTAGGTGCAGCACGGTGAATTGACCAGCGCTCTTCTTCGCCGATATCACCTTTCATATCAATAGGTTGACCCAGAACGTTCATGATACGTCCTAAAGTTGCTTTACCTACTGGTACTTCAATTGGGTGCTCTAAGTTTACAACTTCTAAACCACGGCTCAGGCCATCTGATGTACCCATTGCGATACAACGGACAACACCACCGCCTAACTGTTGCTGAACTTCCAGCACCAGTTTTTCTTTACCGTTAACAACCTCAAGAGCGTCGTACACTTTTGGTACGTCATCTTGAGGGAACTCGACGTCCACAACGGCGCCGATTACCTGGATAATCTTTCCAGTAGCCATCTTGAATCCTCTACGTAATTCGTAAACCTAGCTGTTAAACCGCGGAAGCACCCGAAACAATTTCGGTAAGCTCCTGAGTAATGCTGGCCTGACGAGCTTTGTTGTAAACCAACTGCAACTCTTTGATCAGGTTTCCACCATTATCAGTAGCGGCTTTCATCGCTACCATTCGTGCGGCCTGCTCACTAGCCAGGTTTTCAACGACGCCCTGATAAACCTGCGACTCGATATAACGACGTAGCAGGGTATCCAGCAACGCCTTAGGATCGGGTTCGTAAATGTAATCCCAAGACTTCTTCTTCAGTGTTTCATCATCGCTTGCAGGCAATGGTAACAATTGAAGAATAGTTGGCTCCTGAGACATTGTATTGATGAACTTATTCGTCACCACATACAGTTTATCCAAACGCCCTTCATCATAGGCTTGTAGCATTGTGTTAACTGGACCAATCAAGTCCGAAAGCGTTGGGTTATCCCCCATTCCGGTAACTTGAGTCACGACATTGCCGCCCACAGAACCGAAGAATGATACCGCTTTAGAACCGATTAAAGCCAAATCAACCTGAACGTTTTTCTCAGACCATGACTTCATATCTGCTAATAGTTTTTTGAACAGGTTAATGTTCAAGCCACCACACAGACCGCGGTCTGTTGAAACAACCAGATACCCGACACGCTTAACTTCACGCTCTTCGAGATATGGATGTTTATATTCCAGATTACCTAACGCTAGGTGACCAATCACACTGCGCATGGTTTCTGCATAAGGACGGCTGGCCGCCATGCGTTCCTGCGTTTTACGCATTTTGGACGCAGCGACCATTTCCATCGCTTTAGTGATCTTTTGTGTATTTTGTACACTTCCGATCTTGGAACGTATCTCTTTTGCGCCGGCCATTTCTGCTTCTCCTTATTAACCAGACGGCCCTAGGAACTGGGCCGAATAGTATTACCAGGACTGAGTTGCTTTAAATGATTCGAGCAGTTTTTTCAACTTGCCTTCGATATCATCGTTATAGCTACCAGCCGGGCCAATTTCGTTCATAAGGTCAGCATGCTCGCGCTGTGCAAAAGAAACTAAAGCAGCTTCAAACGCACCAATTTTCGCTAACTCAACATCATCCAAGAACCCACGTTCTGCCGCGAACAGAGACAGTGCCTGCTCTGCTACTGACATTGGTGCGTACTGTTTCTGTTTCAGCAGTTCAGTTACTTTCTGACCATGACTTAACTGTTTACGAGTCGCGTCATCGAGGTCGGAAGCAAACTGAGCAAACGCTGCCAGTTCACGATACTGAGCAAGTGCGGTACGGATACCACCAGACAGTTTCTTGATAATTTTAGTCTGAGCAGCACCACCAACACGAGATACTGAAATACCTGGGTTAACCGCTGGACGAATACCAGAGTTAAACAGGTTAGATTCCAGGAAGATCTGACCATCTGTAATCGAAATTACGTTTGTTGGTACGAATGCAGAAACGTCACCAGCTTGGGTTTCAATGATAGGCAGAGCTGTCAATGAACCTGTTTTGCCTTTAACTTCGCCTTTAGTAAAGTTTTCTACGTATTCAGCGTTAACGCGAGCAGCACGCTCAAGTAAACGTGAGTGCAGATAGAAAACGTCACCTGGGTAAGCTTCACGTCCTGGTGGACGACGCAGCAACAGTGAGATTTGACGGTATGCAACAGCCTGTTTAGACAGGTCATCGTATACGATCAGTGCATCTTCACCGCGGTCACGGAAATATTCACCCATCGCGCAACCAGCATATGGCGCTAAGTATTGCAGAGCAGCTGATTCAGATGCTGTAGCAACAACAACGATAGTGTTTTGCAGTGCGCCGTGTTCTTCCAATTTACGAACTACGTTAGAAACGGTAGACGCTTTCTGGCCGATAGCCACGTACACACATTTGATGCCTGAGTCGCGTTGGTTGATGATTGCATCGATAGCCAAAGCAGTTTTACCTGTTTGACGGTCACCGATAACAAGCTCACGCTGACCACGACCGATTGGGATCATGGCATCGACTGATTTATAACCAGTTTGAACTGGTTGATCAACGGATTGACGGTCGATAACACCTGGCGCAATAACTTCTACAGGAGAGAAGCCATCGTTATCAACAGGACCTTTACCATCAATTGGTTGACCCAGTGTATTCACAACACGTCCTAGCAGGCCACGGCCTACTGGAACTTCAAGAATACGACCAGTACATTTAACTTTCATGCCTTCTGCCAAGTCGGCATAAGGACCCATAACGACCGCACCAACAGAGTCACGCTCTAAGTTCAGTGCGATAGCGTAACGGTTGCCAGGCAGCGCGATCATTTCACCCTGCATGACTTCGGCTAAACCGTGAATACGAATAATACCGTCATTAACGGATACAATCGTACCTTCATTGTGAGCTTCACTCACAACATCGAACTGAGCAATACGCTGTTTGATCAGTTCGCTGATTTCGGTGGAATTCAGTTGCATATGCTCCAGTCCCCTTAAGACTGCAAGACGTCAGTTAAACGCTCTAAGCGACCGCGGATACTCCCGTCAATAACGAGGTCTCCAGCACGAATGATCACTCCAGCAATAACAGACTTATCAATTTTGCAATTCAGCTTAACTTTGCGTGACAGACGTTTTTCCATCGCTGCAGAAATTTTAGCTGACTGCTGTTCACTCAGTTCGTTAGCAGAAATCACATCAACTTCAATGGTTGATTCCAGAGAATCGCGCAATTGGATAAACTGCGTCAACACTTCTGGCAGCGTCGTTAAACGCCCGTTATCTGCCATAACACGAATCAGATTCTGAACATGCTCGTCAATTTCATCTCCACAAACAGAGATAAACGTTTTAGCTAATGTTTCTGGTGCAATAGAACCAGAAAGCAGCTCCCCAACCTGTTCATTGCGCGTCACCTCAGCGGTGAAGGCTAGCATTTCCTGCCATTTAGCAACAGCTTGGTTTTCCACAGCAAAGTCAAAAGCTGCTTTGGCGTAGGGGCGAGCTACAGTAGCAATTTCAGACATGCCCCTCCCTCCTTACAGTTCAGCGACTAGTTTATCAACGATGTCGCTGTTAGCAGCTTCATCCACGGAACGTTCGATGATCTTCTCGGCACCTGCGATAGCAAGCATCGCAACCTGTTTACGTAACTCTTCACGTGCACGTTTACGCTCAGCATCAATTTCAGCTTGCGCTTGTGCGACGATTTTTGCACGTTCTGCTTCCGCTTCTGCTTTTGCTTCATCAATCATTTGAACGCGTTGTTTATTCGCTTGTTCAATGATGACTTGAGCTTCAGCTTTCGCTTTTTTCAGTCGGTCGGTTGCGTCGGTTTGCGCCAGTTCCAGGTTCTTTTTAGCACGTTCTGCGGAAGATAAACCGTCAGCAATTTCTTTTTGACGCTTTTCAATGGCCGCCATAATCGGTGGCCATACATACTTCATACAGAACCAAACAAACAGGACAAACGCGATAGCCTGGCCGAGGATTGTTGCATTTAGATTCACAGACAATACCTCATATTCATTAGTGAATTAATGTTCTTACAGTGTTCCGTAACGTTAATTAGGCAACAGCGAACATTACATACAAGCCCAGACCAACAGCAATCATCGGAATAGCATCGACCAGACCCATTACGATAAAGAACTGTGTACGCAGCAGAGGAATTAAATCTGGCTGACGAGCAGCACCTTCTAAAAATTTACCACCTAGGATGCCGATACCGATCGCAGCACCGATCGCCGCTAAGCCCATCATCACAGCGGCAGCCATGTACAGCAGATCCATACTCAGGTTTTCCATGACAGTCTCCAGTTTGTTTCAGTTAATACAATTATTGATAAAATTAAATTAGTGTTCTTCAGATGCCATCGACAGATAGACAACCGTCAGAACCATAAAAATAAAGGCTTGTAGCGTAATAATCAGTATGTGGAAGATAGCCCAAGGTAGGCTTAACAACCACTGTGACCACCACGGTAGCAGAGCCGCGATAAGAATAAAGATCAATTCACCTGCATACATGTTACCAAACAGTCGCAGACCGAGTGATACAGGTTTTGACAGCAGGCTTACCCCTTCAAGAATCAAGTTGACTGGAATGAAGACAGGATGGTTAAAAGGCTGCATTGTGAGCTCTTTTGTAAATCCGCCAATTCCTTTCATTTTGATGCTGTAGAAGAGGATTAGGATAAACACACCAATAGCCATCGATAATGTGACACTAACATCTGCGGTTGGCACTGCACGTAATGCAGGTAACCCGAGATAATGCTCAGCAATATACGGAAGGAAATCAATTGGGAGTAAATCCATTAGGTTCATTAAGAATACCCAGACGAACACCGTTAATGCTAAAGGAGCAATAACTTTGCTCTTGCCGTGATACATATCACGGACTGAGTTATCAACGAAACCAATGATCAGTTCTATTGCAGTCTGTAACTTACCGGGTACGCCACTAGTCGCATTAACTGCAACTCTTCTAAATAGCCACAGGAACAGAGCCCCGAGAACTACCGAGAAAAAAAGCGAGTCAATGTTCAACGTCCAAAATGTTGGACTAGCGTGGGGATCGACCAACTTAAAGGTACTCAGGTCCAACTGAAGGTTTCTCAGATGGTGGCCTATGTAATCCTCTGTAGTCATCACTTCTCCTGATGCAGACATGATGCCTCTTACCCTTTTGTAGTTTAAAAATACTTACCGTTTAAAAACGGCTGGTGCAACAATCTGAACAATTAGCACCGCTAAATAGGTCAAACCCAGTGGTGTTAATGACGCTTTGAACACACCGAAAGCAACAACTAAGACAGCGATAGTTGTAACAACCTTTAGCCCTGCTCCTAATGCTAAGAACCAGGCAATGCGGACAGGTTCATCCTCTCCTTTTGCTTTCTGAAATTGTGCTAGCAGCATAAATACGATATTTGGTAACCAGCATGCTAACCCACCAGCAAGAGCAGAGGCCCCCCATTCTATACTATTTGCACAGAAAGCCCCACTGAGGATCACTAAAGTTATAAACTGAACAGACAACTGCTTTGCAGCGTGTTTGTTGTCATAAAGGGATACAGACATAACTTTTTGTTTACTCCCAGCTCTTCTCAGCCTCAGAAACGCTAAGTGTTGTATAAAACTGCCTTTGCGTAAATGTGTCAAGAGACAAAAACGTGCAAATTATACGGGCAGGCGAAATGAATTCAATCAGTAAGTAGCGAAAAGGTGAATAAATATTTAATTTTTTCGAGTTGGCGCAGAATTGTCGCTGTAATAATTAATAAATAGTTAATGAATTGCTGCATATATTCACATTAATGTGATAAATATCACATTTAGCTTTATTCTCTTTATTTATTCTTTCAACTTTACTGACAACAAAAAATAGATTTAATCTGTAAATCAAACAATTAAAGAAGTAGATTTTTAAGTTAAATTTAAAAGTGATAAATCAAATATTTCACTATTAACTATTTATCTAGCTAAATCGATTAAGTCAAAATTGCCAATTTCCCTATATTTTTTCTTTCAACACCTTATTTTTGAAACTTATTCGTTATTTCTATGTAAATAACACGTGAAATATAAATATTTACTCTCTAGCTAAAAACAAGAATAGCCGGTGCTTTGTAACACACCGACTATCGCTCTAAAAGACAAAATATTTTGACAGAAAGCAACTTTATTTTATAGAAACTTTAACCAAATGCCGCTGTTCATCAAGTTCAGGCACTTCAAGCTCAGTGATAGATTCAATCACAAAACCTTCTGGTAGCGCCATTTCATCATCACGAATGACACCTTTAAGTGCATAAAAACGACCGCCAGATGAAGGTAAATGATGGCACCAACTCAGCATATCGTTCAGTGAAGCAAATGCGCGGCTAATCACCCCATCAAAACCATTTTCAATTGGGTACTCTTCAACACGCGATTGAACAGGTTCGATATTCGTTAGCCCTAGTTCATGTTGAACCTGTTTTAAAAAGCGTATCCGCTTCCCTAAGCTGTCCAATAAAACAAAATGGGAATCAGGCCGAACAATAGCTAAAGGAACGCCAGGTAAGCCTGGCCCCGTTCCTACATCAATAAATTTTGTTCCGTTGAGTTGACCGTTCACCACTATGCTGTCCATGATATGACGGATCAACATCTGTTGTGGGTCACGTACTGAAGTCAGGTTATAGGCTTTGTTCCATTTAGCTAATAACCCAACATAGTCAACTAACTGCTGTTTTTGCTTTTCCGTTAAGTCAATATCGGTTTTTGCTAACAATTGATTAAGTTTCGATAATAAATCCATGTTAAGCACTCCGGCGTAGCATGCCTTGTTTTTTCAGCCAAACAAGTAAGATAGAGATTGCTGCAGGCGTAATCCCTGAAATTCGTGATGCTTGACCAATAGATGTCGGTTTATGGTCGTTCAGTTTCGCCATCACTTCGTTCGACAACCCTTTTACTTGTTTGTAATCGAGGTCAACAGGCAACAAGGTATTTTCATTACGTAGTTGTCTTTCGATTTCTTCTTTTTGGCGAGCGATATAACCTTCGTATTTAACTTGGATTTCCACTTGATCCGCAGCTTGAGGATCGTCAATACCTGGGGCAAACAGGTTAAGCGAGGTTAGCATTTGATACGTCATTTCTGGACGACGTAGTAAATCTTCCCCATTTGCTTCTTTCGATAATGGAACGGTTAAAATTCCATCTATCTCAGTATGGTTATCTGATTTAGGATGAACCCAAATATCTTTTAAGCGTTGACGTTCTTTTTCAATCAGTTCAACTTTTTTATTAAAGTGAGCCCAACGTACGTCATCAACTAAGCCTAACTCTCGGCCTTTTTCAGTGAGTCGCAAATCGGCATTGTCTTCACGAAGCATCAAACGGTATTCCGCACGTGAAGTAAACATACGGTAAGGTTCTTTTGTCCCTAAAGTACAAAGGTCGTCAACGAGAACACCGATATAAGCTTGGTCACGACGAGGGAACCAACCGTCTAAACCAAAGGCATGTTGTGCAGCATTAAGGCCCGCTAATAGCCCTTGAGCTCCGGCTTCTTCATAACCTGTTGTGCCGTTAATTTGGCCAGCAAAGAATAAACCTTCAATAAATTTACTCTCAAGCGTTTGTTTTAGATCTCTAGGGTCAAAGAAATCATACTCGATAGCATAACCAGGACGAATGATCCGTGCATTTTCCATTCCTTTCATGGAATGAACAATTTGCATTTGAACATCAAATGGTAAGCTGGTGGATATCCCGTTAGGATAAATTTCATTGCTCGTTAAGCCTTCTGGCTCTAAAAAGATCTGATGTGAGTCTTTATCTGCAAAACGCATGACTTTATCTTCGATCGAAGGGCAATAACGTGGGCCGATCCCTTCAATAACCCCTGCATACATAGGGCTACGATCTAGGTTATTTCTGATCACATCATGGGTTTTTTCATTGGTATAGGTGATATGACAAGGCATCTGTTGTGGATGTTGATCTTGTGAACCTAAGAATGAAAAAACGGGCATTGGGTCATCACCTAGCTGTTGAGCTAACTGACTGAAATCAATAGTTCTTGCATCAATACGTGGTGGCGTTCCTGTTTTTAAACGATTAACACGTAAAGGCAATTCTCTCAAACGTTGAGAAAGTGAAATTGAAGGGGGATCCCCTGCACGACCGCCACTGTAATTTTCTAAACCAATATGAATTTTGCCATCAAGGAAAGTACCAACGGTTAATACCACGGCTTTGGCTTTAAATTTTAAGCCCATACGGGTAATTGCCCCTGTAACTCGATTGTTTTCAACAAGCAAGTCTTCTACGGGTTGTTGGAAAATCATTAAATTAGGCTGATTTTCTAAAGCCATTCTGACAGCTTGGCGATACAGAACACGGTCAGCTTGCGCTCGGGTTGCACGAACAGCTGGCCCTTTGCTGGCATTTAATGTTCTAAATTGAATACCCGCTTTGTCTGTAGCGATGGCCATTAGACCACCTAGGGCATCAATTTCTCTAACCAGATGTCCCTTACCGATCCCACCGATGGCTGGGTTGCAAGACATCTGGCCCAATGTATCAATATTGTGAGTCAGTAATAGGGTTTGACGCCCCATACGTGCAGCTGCCATTGCTGCTTCAGTACCGGCATGACCACCACCAATTACGATGACGTCAAATTGCTCTGGATAAAACATGTGTGGACCTTAAACGTTAGAAAATGCGGATTGTGCATTTGAGGAGAGAATTCTACTCAAGTTTGAGGAAGAGACCAAGCTTTAGGTTTCCCCCTTATATAATATAAAGATCTTTTTATTTAAAGATCTCTTTATTAGATCTTTTATTAGGATCACCGGTTTCTGTGGATAAGTGGATTTTCACTTTAAAGATCATAAAACTGTAAAGGATCATATACTGTGAATGATCCGTGATCCATTTGCGTATAAGCTGGGATCAAAATGGGTACTTATACACAGGCCTTGGGAGCCTAAAAACTTATACTCTGGATAACTACGGGTTAATACCGGGATCTTCCCTGAGTTATCCACAGTTGATTGCTGGTTTTTTAATCAGATTAGAGTTCGTTTGCCCAAATTTTAACCCATTCTCCTGCGGGATCTTCCGGTATTTCGTGTTGTTGGACATCAATTTCCAAACATTCACCGATCCTTTTAGCCCCTTGCTTGATTAATAACGCATCTATTTTGTGGATAGCACCACAGAAAGTGTCATATTCAGAGCTACCGATCCCAACAGAGCCAAATTGGACTTCGCTTAGATCAGGAGCGCTTTCTTCTATTGAATCAAAAAGAGGTTGAATATTTTCAGGCAGATCACCTGCACCATGTGTTGAGCTCACCACCAGCCATATGCCTTCAAGTGTTAAGTCATCAAGCTCTGGGCCATGTTGAATTTCAGTTTCATGACCGAGTTCTTCTAAAATCTCAGCCATGTGCTCGGCAACATACTCCGCACTGCCCATTGTACTGCCACTAATTAAGGTTACTTTTGTCATGGTGATTCTCTTTCACAATAATAGGGCGCTATTGTACGCTGTGAATGAGCTGGGATCTACCTGTGGATAATGTGGTTATATCATTTTTTTTCTACGGGTTGATTGTTCGTAAGATCGGGTTTTGTAAGGAGATCAGTGTTTCTGTGGATTGTATCTCATCAATGGTCTGAATTTTGTTGATAAGTACGTCTTGTAAAGAATCGATAGAACGGCACATGACTTTAATAAAAATGCTGTATTGCCCTGTTGTGTAGTACACCTCGACAACTTCTTCTAAGGCATCTAATTTTTTTAGTGCGGTTGGGTAATCTTTTGCACTTTTTAAAATAATGCCAATAAAGCAACAAACATCGAACCCTAATTGTTTTGGGTTTATATCAATACGTGTGCCTTTAATAATTCCTGCTTGCTTCATTTTTTCGACTCGGACATGAATTGTTCCGGGGCTAACTGCGAATTTTTTTGCTAATTCAGCATACGGTATGCGCGCATTTCCCATTAATTCGTGAAGTATGTCACGATCGAGATTATCGATTTGATAATTTTCCGGCATTATTTCACCTCTATTTTAACGATTATTCATTTTTATACCTGTTTTTTTATTTAAAATAAACAGTAAAGGCTTTTTTTAATGATGGATATTGAATTTATACCTCATTTTGTTGCTTAATCTATACATCAGCTAACACAGCTAACAAATTATGGGAATAAATTATGGACAAGTCATTTATCGAACATCAGCAACAAATTAGTTTTGTGAAATCGTATTTCTCACGTTTACTTGAAAAAGAATTAGGGTTAATTGAAGTTCAAGGACCAATCCTAAGCCGTTTAGGGGATGGTACTCAAGACAACTTATCGGGCAGTGAAAAAGCCGTTCAAGTAAAAGTGAAATCAATTCCAGGTGCAACCTTTGAAGTGGTTCATTCTTTGGCTAAATGGAAACGTAAAACATTAGGACGTTTCGGTTTTAGTAAAGGCCAAGGTCTATACACGCATATGAAAGCGTTGCGTCCGGACGAGGATCGCTTAACCCCAATCCACTCCGTCTATGTTGATCAGTGGGATTGGGAAAAAGTGATGGCAGATGAGGAACGTACACTTCCTTATCTGAAGCAGACAGTGGGTAAAATCTATAAGGCAATAAAAGAAACAGAAGCTGCCGTAAGTAAAGAGTTTGGGTTGGCACCGTTCCTGCCAGACCAAATCCACTTTATTCACAGTGAAGAATTGTTACAGCGCTATCCTGATTTAGATGCGAAAGGGCGTGAACGCGCAATCGCGAAAGAATTAGGTGCAGTATTCTTAATTGGTATCGGTGGTAAGCTATCTAGTGGTGAATCACATGATGTTCGTGCGCCAGACTACGACGATTGGACAACAAAAAATGAAGACGGTTTTTGTGGTTTGAACGGCGACATCATTGTGTGGAACCCTGTTTTACAGGACGCATTTGAGCTTTCTTCAATGGGAATTCGCGTAAGTCCTGAGTGTTTGACCCGTCAATTAAAGTTAACTGACGATGAAAAACGTATGGAATTAGAGTGGCACCAAGCATTAGTGAAAGGTGAAATGCCGCAAACTATCGGTGGTGGTATTGGCCAATCACGCTTAGTTATGCTACTTCTCCAACGCCAACACATTGGCCAAGTGCAATGTGGTGTATGGGGTGCTGAAATGCAAGAATCCGTTGAAGGTATGCTGTAATTAGCGACTAAAGCGGCGTAACAACCTGCTTTTTAACCCAGTATCAAAACGCCAAATATGGTCAAAGATTTTCATGATGCTGGGTTTCCCATAATTTGATACAGATACCGCATGGAAGCGGTATTTACCTTTCTTCTGCATGGCTTTTATTTTTTGAATCAACTCATCAGGTAAACGCTGAGCAACAAAATCAGAAATCACTACGGCATCTGCATCTATCCACTGCTTTGATTCCAATTTTACTGCTGTTTCTTGCAAACAAGCCGCAAGATCAGTCCCACCTTTAAATGTTTGATGTAAAAATCGAATACATTGCTCTAGGCCATCAATAGAAAGTAAATCGTAATGCACAATTTCTGTGGAAAATAACATCACATGACATGAGCGGTTATCCGCCAGCGCAATTTTCATTAATGCGAGGCAAAAAGCCTTTGCACAGCGTTCATTTAAACCGCCCATCGAACCGGAAGTATCAATACATACAACAAATGGACCTCTCGGTTGTTCTTCATCATGGTGATGTGTTATTGGGCGAAGAACTTTCCTTTCTTGCCAGCTATCTCCTTGTAATCGATAAGTTAGAAGCTGTTTTTCAAGTAATTTTCGATAGAACTCAAATTCAATATCTTCAAGACCTAACATAGCGAGTTCTGCAGGTAATAACCGTAAAATATCGTCACTTTGATTTAAGCCATTAACTTGCTCAGGAACAGTTTCAGGCACTTTTTCCATGATAGTCATCGGTTCTAGTACCACGCTATCATCAGGGATTGCTTGTGCAGTTTGGCTACGGCCTAATAATTGTGCTATTTTTTCTAATTCAGGCTGCTGACGTAAAAATTCACTGTATCGGCTTAATAATTGGTCATTATAAGCGGAAGTCATGTTCACACCTTTGGTTAAATCCCACAACCGGCCTGCAGCACGTTCATTTTCACCTAAGATATCCTCTAAATTGCCACTTAGTGCTAATCGGCGCTGTAGTTCCGCCAGCAATTGTTCTTTTTCTTGTTCTAACATTTCTTTATGTAGAGTCGTCACTTGTAAAATTAAACTGACTCGCCATTTTTGTACAAACAGTGATTGCCTTGCACTGCGATTTTCTATTTTCCCGCTCTGTAACTGATGTGCTTCACGGTAAAAAGGAGAATCCAGTTGGTGAAGTTTTGCTATGACACTTGGTAATTGGATAAAAAAGGCGTCTGTCGATATGCCAAGAGATTGACGATAAAGTTCAAACTCTTCTGAAAGTTGAGCAGGAACAAGCGCATCTTGCATACGCTGTTTGAGATCTTTTTTCCAACCGGATAAATCTTTTAGTAACGCTTTTTTTAATCTAGGGTGTTTTTCAAAAAAGACCGCCAATTGAGGGGTTGCTAACAAAGAGATAATTATCTCCTCGATTAATTGACCTTCATTAACCGAAAGCAGCATTTCTAGTGTGGCTAAACTCATCATCGTTATTCAGCCACTTTACCCGTGATTTGGTTACGTAATTGGTTTAGTTTCTCTGTGAGTTTCATGAAGCTTTGTTCAATATCTGCAAGCCAGTGTGATTCAATAAATAAGTTGGGCTGTTGTTTTTCAAACTGATAGCGTGCGGCTTGAATTTCTCCTTGAATTTTATCTAGCTTGTCTAGCCATTCTTGATTATTTGTATTTGGCGTGAGTGATGAGGCTTTATCTTGAATATATAAAGTAGATGATTGATGACTTATATCTAATAACTGTATCTGGTTTAAATTATTCACCTCAGCGGCAATGTCTTGTGCAAAACCAATCCCATTTAGGTGAGCGGATAGTGTCGTTCCTTTATTTAAAAACGTTATCAGGGATTTTTTATCAGTAGTTACAAAAGTCACTTTCATATTATGTAGTTGCAGTGGACGATGTAAAAATAGGGTAATTCGACCATCACTGATATTTTCGGGCAATACATATGACGCTTTACGAGCAAACATCGCATTGTTTTTATTGACTTTAAATGCATCTTGGTTGTTTTGGTCTTGGGTCGATGACATCCATTGCTGATAAGTCTGCTCTATTTCTCGAGTCAACTTTCGCTGCTGCCAGCCATCTTCTTGTAATAATGACTGTAATAGTTGTGGTAACGCATTCATAGATTGCATGTCATGCCAGAGGCAATCTTTTAATAACACAAGATCTAGAGGAGATACACTATTACGACCATTAAAGAAAGCACTTGCTTGTAATAAATAAACCGCTTTCTTCCAGCGCCTATCTGAAACATAAACCCGTTTGTCTGTTGCATCTAGTTGCTGACGTAATTGGTAAATTAATTCAAAACAGTGATCGGGTAGCGTAATTTTGGGTATTTCTTGTTGCCACTGTTGGTATTCTTCATCGCTGATTTTTAAATGTTCCGGCATTTGAGATTCATTCAGTGATGATTTTCCTGTTAATAGTGCGCGAAAATTTTGTTTTTCTTGCACTTTATCCAGCCAAATACGTACTAGCATTCTGTCGAATAGCGCTTCAAGGCTATTATCTGCATCAGGCAATTCATTGGATGCCGTTACTAATAACCGCATCGGGATAGATTTTTCTTCATCACCATTACGGAACTTGCGCTCATTTACCGCGGTTAATAAAGTATTTAAGATGGCAGGGCCTGCTTTCCATATCTCATCAAGGAATACGACTTCAGCGTCAGGTAAATAACCTTTAGTTAAACGTTCATATCGCCCTTCATCTTTTAACGCTTGTATTGAAAGAGGGCCAAAGATTTCTTCGGGTGTTGAAAATCGTGTCATTAAGTACTCAAAAGCATTCGCATGACGAAAAGCATATTTCATTCTTCGTGCAATTAAGCTTTTGGCAATACCCGGAGGGCCTAATAGAAATACGCTTTCGCCGCTTAATGTGGCTAATAAGCACAAACGAATAGCCTGCTGGCGTTCATATAAACCGCTTTCAAGGTAATTGCTTAGTTGGGCAATTCGTTCAGCAAGCTGCATTATTCATTCCTTTTATTAATAGAGGTGTTGATATCAAAACTATCAATTTCTTTTATTACATACTGCGACCTATTTTTCCATTTTTCTTTGACATGCCCCAATAAATAAGAAAAAACGATTCAGCTACAAGTGATTCAATAAGTTATTGTTTTTAAGTATTTCTAATGCGAACGAAACGTTTCGATATTGATCACAAATATCAACCATCAATATTGAGTTGTGATTTATCTTTACTATGATTACATGAGCGAAACGTTTCGCTTACTAGAATGGCGGTGAAAAATGAAAAAGGGTGTTTTACTTAATGCCAACGTTACCTCTGTAATTGCCAAGTTAGGTCATACGGACCAAATAACGCTTGCTGATGCAGGTTTGCCTATTTCTCAAGGAACGGAGCGTATTGATTTAGCCATTACTCAAGGCTTACCCGATTTCATGTCAGTTTTAAGTGTCATTACTCAAGAGATGCAAGTCGAAAAAGCCATTCTAGCTGAGGAAATCAGTACCATTAACCCACAAATGGAAGACGCTATTTTAGCTCACTTACAACAGTTAGAAGTCACCCAAAATAATACGATTGAAATTATTTATTGCAGCCATGAACGTTTTAAACAGCTGACTCATGACAGTAAAGCGGTGATCCGTACCGGAGAATGTTCACCGTTCGCTAACATTATTCTTTGTTCTGGTGTGACTTTCTGAGGTGATTATGCAACCTTTATTAGAACTTATCGGGATCGATAAATCATTTCCAGGGGTAAAGGCCCTCAGTGGTGCGACATTAAATGTCTACCCAGGAAAAGTCATGGCGCTGGTGGGGGAAAATGGGGCTGGCAAATCAACCATGATGAAAGTGCTGACGGGTATTTATAAAAAAGATGCTGGTCAAATCCGCTATTTAGGTAAAGAAGTCGCATTCAATGGCCCTAAAAGCTCCCAAGAAGCAGGAATAGGGATTATCCACCAAGAACTTAATTTAATACCTGAATTAACCATCGCAGAGAATATTTTTCTTGGTCGAGAGTATGTTAATGCGTTTGGCAAAATTGACTGGAAAAAAATGTTCAGTGAGTCTGACAAACTGCTTAAACGGCTTAACCTTGATTATGATAGCCATCAAACTATTGCGGAGCTTTCTATCGGCGAACAACAAATGGTGGAAATCGCTAAAGTCCTGAGCTTTCAATCACAAGTCATTATTATGGATGAACCCACAGATGCGCTAACCGACACAGAAACAGAATCCTTATTTAGAGTTATCGAAGACTTAAAAGCTCAAGGCTGCGGTATTGTTTATATTTCCCATCGTTTAAAAGAAATTTTTGAAATTTGCGACGATGTAACGGTGTTTCGCGATGGCCAGTTTATTGGTGAGAAACCCGTGAGTGAATTAGAAGAAGAAAAACTCATTGAAATGATGGTTGGTCGTAAACTTGAAGACCAGTATCCAAGAGTTGAGGTAGAAACCGGAAATATTAGGCTGCAACTTGAAGGCGTATCTGGGCCTGGTGTAACAAATGCCAACTTTACCCTGAGGAGCGGGGAAATTTTAGGTGTATCGGGTTTGATGGGCGCGGGGCGTACAGAGTTGATGAAAATCATCTACGGCGCGGCGACAAAAAAATCGGGCACGATAAAACTGGAAGGCAAACTCGTAACACTGAAAACACCACAAGACGGGCTGAATAATGGCATTGTTTATATTTCAGAAGACCGTAAACGTGATGGATTAGTATTAGGTATGTCAGTGAAAGAAAATATGTCATTGACAGCATTACGTTATTTCAGTCGTGCGGGAGGAAGCCTTAAGCATGGGGAAGAACAGCAAACCGTTAGCGATTTCATTCGGTTATTCAATATTAAAACCCCGTCAATGGACCAAATAATTGGCAATCTTTCAGGTGGTAATCAGCAAAAAGTGGCCATTGCGCGCGGCTTGATGACAAGACCAAAAGTACTGATCCTTGATGAACCAACTCGCGGTGTAGACGTTGGTGCTAAAAAAGAAATCTATCAATTAATTAACCAATTTAAAAAAGAAGGGCTGAGTATCATTTTAGTTTCTTCAGAAATGCCTGAAGTAATAGGAATGAGTGACCGCATTTTGGTGATGCACGAAGGTCATATCAGTGGTGAATTTTCAGCCAAAGACGCGACGCAGGAAGCCTTAATGGCAGCCGCCGTGGGTAAAAATTATGGCTCAGTTCAGGAGTTATCAGTATGAGTTCAACTACCGCATCATCAAAACGTTGGTTCAGCAAAGCATGGCTGATGGAGCAAAAATCATTAATCGCACTATTAGTTTTGATTGCCATCGTATCAACATTAAGCCCGAATTTTTTTACGGTTAATAACCTATTCAATATCCTACAACAAACCTCCGTTAATGCCATTATGGCCGTTGGAATGACATTAGTTATCTTAACGTCTGGAATTGACCTCTCTGTTGGGTCCTTATTAGCCTTAACGGGAGCAGTTGCAGCCTCAATGGTCGGGGCTGAAGTTAACGCATTAGTGGCTGTTGCGGGAGCACTAGCACTCGGTGCCGCTATCGGTGCATGTACAGGAGTGATTGTTGCAAAAGGAAAAGTCCAAGCTTTCATTGCGACTTTAGTCATGATGCTACTGCTGCGCGGTGTGACACGAGTTTACACAGACGGCAGCCCTATCAATACAGGATTTAGTGATAACGCAGACTTATTTGGTTGGTTTGGTATTGGCCGCCCATTTGGTATTCCTACCCCAGTCTGGTTAATGATCATCGTTTTTGCTGCGGCATGGTATATGTTGCACCATACTCGCCTTGGTCGTTACATCTACGCACTTGGTGGGAATGAAGCGGCTACCCGTCTTTCTGGTATTAATGTCGATCGCATTAAAATAGTGGTTTATGCCTTATGTGGACTGCTAGCGGCATTGGCGAGTGTCATTGAAGTTGCACGTTTATCATCAGCTCAGCCAATGGCAGGTAATGGGTATGAACTTGATGCTATCGCTGCGGTTGTACTTGGTGGTACCAGCCTTGCTGGTGGTAAGGGGCGTATCGTCGGAACATTGATTGGTGCGCTTATCCTTGGTTTCTTAAACAATGGATTAAACTTATTAGGTATTTCGTCAAACTACCAGATGATTGTTAAAGCTGTCGTCATCTTACTTGCTGTACTTGTTGATAATAAAAAGTAACCCTACAGGAAAATTATTATGAAACTGAACAAACTAGCAACGTTATTATCTGCAGTTGCACTGAGTGCAACGGTTAGTGTGAATGCGATGGCGAAAGATAGCATTGCACTCGTAATTTCTACATTGAATAACCCATTCTTTGTGACGATGAAAGACAGCGCACAAAAAGAAGCGGATAAACTCGGTTATGAGCTGATTGTTTTAGATTCTCAAGACAACCCAGCCAAAGAGTTAGCAAACGTACAAGATTTAACCGTTCGCGGTACAAAATTAATGTTAATTAACCCAACAGATTCAGATGCAGTGGGTAACTCAATATTAATGGCGAATAAAGCGAATATACCTGTAATTACTTTGGATAGAGCGGCTAACAAAGGTGAAGTTGTCAGCCATGTCGCATCTGATAACCGCATGGGCGGGAAGATGGCCGCTGACTACATTGCACAAAAAACAGGCAGTGAGGCTAAAGTTATTCAATTAGAAGGCATTTCAGGCACATCAGCCGCACGTGAGCGCGGTGAAGGTTTTAACACCGGTGCGAAAGAGCACAAATTCAATTTACTGGCGAGCCAACCGGCTGATTTCGATAGAACAAAAGGCTTGAACGTAATGCAAAACTTGTTAACGGCACATCCAGCTGTTCAAGCTGTATTTGCACAAAACGATGAAATGGCATTAGGGGCGTTAAGAGCTCTGCAAACTGCAGGCCGTACTGATGTTCTGGTTGTCGGTTTTGATGGAACAAATGATGGTATCAAAGCCGTTGAAGGCGGAAAATTAGGTGCAACGATTGCACAGCGCCCAGACCAAATTGGGATTGTTGGTGTTCAGATTGCAGATAAAGTCTTAAAAGGTGAAAAAGTGGCTCCAACGGTTCCGGTTGAATTAGAATTAGTGGTAAAACAATAAGATAAAAACCGCCGCGGCATACTGCGGCGGTTTATTTTAGTTTGCAATTCATTGGGTCATCAAAAAAGGAAATAAACGTTATGGGTACAGCAAAGCTGGTGGTTCTCGGTAGTATCAATGCTGATCATATATTAAATGTTAAGCATTTCCCTCAACCGGGTGAAACAGTTAGAGGTGATCATTACCAAGTTGCGTTTGGTGGAAAAGGCGCTAACCAAGCTGTTGCTGCTGGTCGCAGTGGTGCTGACATAACATTTATTGCCTGTGTTGGTGATGATGATATTGGGGCGAGTATAAAAAAACAGTTATCTCTCGATAACATTAAAACCGAATGTATTGATGCCATTGAAGGTGAAACGACAGGTGTCGCCCTCATTTATGTGAATCAACAAGGGGAAAATACGATTGGTATCAATGCAGGTGCAAATGCGCAACTTACCAAGGAAAGGTTAGGACATTATCAGCAAAAAATTGTGGAAGCGGATGCGGTATTGATGCAACTGGAATCTCCCATTGAAACAGTACAAATGGCTGCTGAAATAGCGAAGAAAAACAATACAAAAGTCATTTTGAACCCTGCACCCGCTCAATCTTTACCTGATTCATTATTATCATTAGTGGATATTATCACACCAAATGAAACAGAAGCTGAACATTTAACAGGCATTGCGGTTAATGATAATCAAGGTGCTCAGGATGCGGCTGAAGTCTTACATCAAAAAGGTATCAGTAAAGTGATGATAACACTCGGTTCTCGAGGCGTTTGGTATAGTGAAAAAGGTGCAGAAGGTAAAATAATTTCTGCATTTCGCGTAAAAGCAGTGGATACTATTGCCGCAGGTGATACATTCAATGGGGCTTACGTTACTGCACTGCTGGAAGGTAAGGCTGACGAAGAAGCGATTATTTTTGCCCATGCGGCAGCAGCGATAGCTGTGACTCGCCCTGGAGCTCAACCCTCTGTTCCATGGCGTAAAGAAATTGACCAGTTTTTGACTCAACAGGATTAACTTGTGGCAACAATGAAAGATGTGGCACGCCTTGCGGGGGTGTCGACATCCACCGTCTCTCACGTTATTAATCAAAATCGCTATGTCAGCGAGAGCATTACTGTACGCGTTAAAAATGCGATTGAAGAGTTAAACTATGCCCCCTCTGCGCTGGCACGTAGTTTAAAAATGAATCGCACGAATACGATTGGGATGTTACTGACAACAAGTAATAACCCATTCTACGCTGAGGTAGTGCGGGGTGTAGAACGTAGTTGCTACGAACGCGGTTATAGTTTGATTTTGTGCAACACTGAGGGCGACCTTCAGCGAATGAATCATAGCTTAGAAACATTGCTACAAAAGCGTGTTGATGGGTTACTGATTATGTGCACAGAAGTACAGGGGCCATCAAAACATGTTTTGGCTCGTTACCCCGCTGTGCCAACGGTTATGATGGACTGGTCTCCATTCGAGTTAGATGGAGACATTATTCAAGATAACTCTTTTCTTGGTGGGGAAATAGCCACTCGTTACCTTATTAAAGCAGGTTTCACTCGTATTGCATGTATTGCAGGGCCACAAGATAAATCACCAGCAAGAGCACGTCATCAAGGTTTTATTCAAGCCATGACTGATGGCGGCATTAATATTTATGATGATTATATCATTTTCAGTGATTTTGAATTTGCTGGTGGGTTTGAGTCCATGAATAAACTGCTCAGTTTACCTACCCCTCCCGAGGCTATTTTTGCAGGTAATGATGCGATGGCGGTGGGTGCTTATCAAGCGATATACCAAAAGGGCTTGAAAGTGCCTGATGATATTTCAATCATTGGTTATGATGATATCGATCTCTCGCCTTATATGATCCCACCACTTACAACAATTCATCAGCCAAAAGATAAGTTAGGCCAACAGGCTGTTGACCAACTTATTTATCGTATGGATAACCCAGAGGCAAAGGCGAGCATTTTGGTTCTTACCCCTGAGCTAATTGAGCGCCAATCGGTTAAAAAATATTAATTCTTCGCTTTTTTGGTTTTATTTTTTATTAAATTATCACCGTCTGTCTTACTTAATAATAAGAAGACAAAAGCTGAGATAAGCGTAATGACACCAACGGTAATAAAAGTATAGTGAAAATTATCGACCGTATTGCTATTAGGCTGTCCACCATAGAAATTTAAGATTGCGGCACTGACTGCAATACCGAAGCTTATCGAGAGTTGCTGAGTCACCGCTAACATACTATTTCCCGCACTTGCATTATTGTCTGTTAAATCAGCCAAGCAAATAGTATTCATCGCGGTAAACTGTATTGACATCACCATTCCTAAAATGAATAAAGGTGCAATTAACAGGTAAATCGACATACTTGGTGATTGCAAGGAAAACTGGGCGATCATTAATCCAATAATTATGGTGATAACAAATAATGTATTACGGTAGCCGTATTTAGTCAGGATCCGAGTAACCCCAGATTTAGCAGTGATTGAACCTATTGCTAGTGGCGCCATCATCATTCCTGCCACAACGGCTTCGTAACCAAAACCCACTTGCAACATTAATGGCATTAAAAAAGGAATGCTGCCTGTTCCCAAGCGTGTTGCGATATTACCACTGATCCCAATAGAAAAAGTGCGCGTTTTAAATAGATTTAGTGGAATTATTGCATGCTTAACTCGCCTTGCGTGAAGAACATAAATAAATAAGAAGAGAAAACCCACTAAGACAATAATTGCAGGAACAGAGGTAGGAAGCGATTTATCACCAAATAAGTCTAAGCTGACAGATAGCATGACTAAGCCAAAGCCAAACAATAAGAACCCAAGCGTATCAAATTTACGTTTTGGCATTTTAAAGTCTGGCATATGTTTCAAGGCATAAAAAATACCTAAAACACCTATAGGAATATTAATAATAAATATCCAATGCCAAGTTGCATAGGTGACTAAGATACCACCTAACAGAGGCCCCAATATTGGGCCAACTAAACCTGGAATAGTGACAAAATTTAATATGGGTAGTAACTCACTTCGAGGGTAAGCCCTTATTAAGGCTAAACGGGCGACTGGCATCATCATTGCCCCACCAATACCCTGAATAACTCTAGAGGTTACTAAGAAATTTAAGGATGGCGAAAGGGCACAAAGTAATGAACCAAGAGAAAATAAGGAAACTGCTAAAATAAATATACGCCTTGTACCAAATCTATCAGCAAACCAGCCGCTTACAGGAATTAATAGCGCAACAGTAAGCGTATAGCTGACTACAGCTGATTGCATTGCAAGCGGCGAGTGATCAAGGCTTCTTGCAATATCGGGTAAAGCCGTATTCAAAATGGTGGCATCGAGCGCTTGCATGAAAAAGGCCATTGCCGCAATCCATGGAAGGCCAGACATATTTTTCGCTGTTTTGAACATCAGTTACCTATACAAATAAATTAAAGCTTCAATGGGATATTGTGTTGTTAGTCTTGTTTTTGGGTAATTGTTAGTAAGTTATAGCAAAGGTCGAGTGCTATTGTACTTTTACCATGAATAATTGCATTGGCAAGTTGTTGATGAATTTCGACCTCTATAACCTCATTATTAGTAATGACATCAAAGTAACGCTGATAAATAGAACGGAATAAATTAGCAAAAGAAATAAGAAAAGGATTGGCACAAGCTTTGTAAATAGTTAAATGGAAATGATAATCAACTTTTACCCAATGCTCTCTGTCAAATTCTTTGGCGAGTAGCTGCATTTCACTAGATAATAGTTGTAATGATTGTTTTTGCTCTTTTGTTGCATGTATCGCTGCAAGATAACAAGCCTGAGGTTCTATTGCGAGTCGAACCATTTTAAAGTGCTTCATTACAACAGATTGCTCTTCACTATTAGACCACCACGTTAAGAGATCTTGGTCTAAAAAATTCCAATTTGAAGGAGACATAACACGGGTGCCTATTTTGGGGCGTGCTAATACCATACCTTTTGCTGCTAATATTTTTATAGCTTCTCTTATAGCTGTTCGACTTGCTTGGAATTGTTCTGATAATTCTAATTCGCTAGGTAAAATGGAATCCGGTAAATAGGTGCTGGTTAAAATCAACTGGCCAAGATTTTCTGCAATAATATAAGAGCGATTTTTTTGTGAGGCTGTTTGTTGCTTATTTAATTCCATAATTCATCTCAAAGCATAATTCTTAGATACATATATTACGTGAGTAGATGTACAATTGCTGCTGAAATAGTCAATGCACAGACCAAATTTAACTTATAAATACCTTTTTGGCTAAAAAAAACACGAACAAAATAAAAACGTAAAAAAACACTTGCGAGAATTTTTCGACTCCCTATAATGCGCATCCGTTGTCACGACAAACCGGTTCGAAGAAAACTTCGTAACCCAGTGATAACAGAGGTGAGAAAGAAAAAAGTTGAAAATAAACTCTTGACTTTCTAAATAAAAAACGTAATATACGACACCTCGCGACAACGACCTCGAAGTCGAAAATCAAAAGATTTAGTCGCAACGCTCTTTAACAATTTATCAGACAATCTGTGTGGGCACTCACAGGACACTATCAAAAAAATATTTGATTTTAAGTCTTGAAGAGTGACTAACACGTTAATTCATATATATGAACTAATAGGTAATTTGATTTCTTCGGAAATCAAACGACAGTAAACATTCTTTGAGCATCAAGCTTTTTAATTGAAGAGTTTGATCATGGCTCAGATTGAACGCTGGCGGCAGGCCTAACACATGCAAGTCGAGCGGTAACAGGGGAAGCTTGCTTCTCGCTGACGAGCGGCGGACGGGTGAGTAATGTATGGGGATCTGCCCGATAGAGGGGGATAACTACTGGAAACGGTAGCTAATACCGCATAATCTCTCAGGAGCAAAGCAGGGGAACTTCGGTCCTTGCGCTATCGGATGAACCCATATGGGATTAGCTAGTAGGTGAGGTAATGGCTCACCTAGGCGACGATCCCTAGCTGGTCTGAGAGGATGATCAGCCACACTGGGACTGAGACACGGCCCAGACTCCTACGGAGGCAGCAGTGGGGAATATTGCACAATGGGCAAGCCTGATGCAGCCATGCCGCGTGTATGAAGAAGGCCTTAGGGTTGTAAAGTACTTTCAGTCGGGAGGAAGGCGTTGATGCTAATATCATCAACGATTGACGTTACCGACAGAAGAAGCACCGGCTAACTCCGTGCCAGCAGCCGCGGTAATACGGAGGTGCAAGCGTTAATCGGAATTACTGGGCGTAAAGCGCACGCAGGCGGTTGATTAAGTTAGATGTGAAATCCCCGGGCTTAACCTGGGAATGGCATCTAAGACTGGTCAGCTAGAGTCTTGTAGAGGGGGGTAGAATTCCATGTGTAGCGGTGAAATGCGTAGAGATGTGGAGGAATACCGGTGGCGAAGGCGGCCCCCTGGACAAAGACTGACGCTCAGGTGCGAAAGCGTGGGGAGCAAACAGGATTAGATACCCTGGTAGTCCACGCTGTAAACGATGTCGATTTGAAGGTTGTTCCCTTGAGGAGTGGCTTTCGGAGCTAACGCGTTAAATCGACCGCCTGGGAGTACGGCCGCAAGGTTAAAACTCAAATGAATTGACGGGGGCCCGCACAAGCGGTGGAGCATGTGGTTTAATTCGATGCAACGCGAAGAACCTTACCTACTCTTGACATCCAGAGAACTTAGCAGAGATGCTTTGGTGCCTTCGGGAACTCTGAGACAGGTGCTGCATGGCTGTCGTCAGCTCGTGTTGTGAAATGTTGGGTTAAGTCCCGCAACGAGCGCAACCCTTATCCTTTGTTGCCAGCGATTCGGTCGGGAACTCAAAGGAGACTGCCGGTGATAAACCGGAGGAAGGTGGGGATGACGTCAAGTCATCATGGCCCTTACGAGTAGGGCTACACACGTGCTACAATGGCGTATACAAAGAGAAGCGACCTCGCGAGAGCAAGCGGAACTCATAAAGTACGTCGTAGTCCGGATTGGAGTCTGCAACTCGACTCCATGAAGTCGGAATCGCTAGTAATCGTAGATCAGAATGCTACGGTGAATACGTTCCCGGGCCTTGTACACACCGCCCGTCACACCATGGGAGTGGGTTGCAAAAGAAGTAGGTAGCTTAACCTTCGGGAGGGCGCTTACCACTTTGTGATTCATGACTGGGGTGAAGTCGTAACAAGGTAACCGTAGGGGAACCTGCGGTTGGATCACCTCCTTACCATTGAAGTGTTTTTGTGAAGTGCTCACACAGATTGTCTGATGAAATAGAGTAGCGGTATCGATAGGCTTGTAGCTCAGGTGGTTAGAGCGCACCCCTGATAAGGGTGAGGTCGGTGGTTCAAGTCCACTCAGGCCTACCAAAATCGAATTGATGCTTCGTTATAACCTAGCTCGTTTACCTAGCGTAAACGTCGCCATGTTATGCCTTGCCTAAATTCGATTTATAACTAATTTCTTTCATAAAAAGAAACGATACCGAAAAATACCTTTATGGGGCTATAGCTCAGCTGGGAGAGCGCCTGCCTTGCACGCAGGAGGTCAGCGGTTCGATCCCGCTTAGCTCCACCATAAATTTTTCTGATTATTCAGAATAGATTAGTGAAATAGTCTATTGCGAATAATTATGCTCTTTAACAATCTGGAACAAGCTGAAAATTGAAAACAACGCACATTGTTTATCGCTTAAACAATGTGAGAGTCTCTCAAAAATCTCAACTTGAATAGTGTACTTTAAACTATCGAGTCGACGAGCGACATGAGTTCAAGGCAGCCCGCGCACAGCAAGCGCAGCGTACTTAACGTACGTGAGCATTGCGCGCACGGACTAACGCCGAAATCATGAAGCACAGTCACTCGTTGTAAGAAGACACCTTCGGGTTGTGAGGTTAAGCGACTAAGCGTACACGGTGGATGCCTAGGCAATCAGAGGCGATGAAGGACGTGCTAATCTGCGATAAGCGTCGGTAAGGTGATATGAACCGTGATAACCGACGATTTCCGAATGGGGAAACCCAGTGCAATTCGTTGCACTATCGTTTGATGAATACATAGTCAAACGAAGCGAACCGGGGGAACTGAAACATCTCAGTACCCCGAGGAAAAGAAATCAACCGAGATTCCCCTAGTAGCGGCGAGCGAACGGGGAGCAGCCCAGAGTCTTAATCAACATTAGCATCAGGAGAACGGTCTGGAAAGGCCGGCAGTAAAGGGTGATAGCCCGTATCCGAAGGTGTTAGTGTTGTGAACTCGACGAGTAGGGCGGGACACGTGTTATCCTGTCTGAATATGGGGGGACCATCCTCCAAGGCTAAATACTCCTGATTGACCGATAGTGAACCAGTACCGTGAGGGAAAGGCGAAAAGAACCCCGGCGAGGGGAGTGAAATAGAACCTGAAACCGTGTACGTACAAGCAGTGGGAGCCCCACCACCAAAGCATTTTCTGGTGTTGAGGACAACTTTAAAGTGACATTCAACACGCGTTGGCGGAGCGTTTTTTGCGACGCCCAACACACAAAACAAGCAGTGAATGTGCTTTGGGGTGGGGTGACTGCGTACCTTTTGTATAATGGGTCAGCGACTTATATTCTGTAGCAAGGTTAACCGTATAGGGGAGCCGTAGGGAAACCGAGTCTTAACTGGGCGAATAAGTTGCAGGGTATAGACCCGAAACCCGGTGATCTAGCCATGGGCAGGTTGAAGGTTGGGTAACACTAACTGGAGGACCGAACCGACTAATGTTGAAAAATTAGCGGATGACTTGTGGCTGGGGGTGAAAGGCCAATCAAACCGGGAGATAGCTGGTTCTCCCCGAAAGCTATTTAGGTAGCGCCTCGTGAACTCATCTTCGGGGGTAGAGCACTGTTTCGACTAGGGGGTCATCCCGACTTACCAACTCGATGCAAACTACGAATACCGAAGAATGTTATCACGGGAGACACACGGCGGGTGCTAACGTTCGTCGTGAAGAGGGAAACAACCCAGACCGCCAGCTAAGGTCCCAAAGTCATAGTTAAGTGGGAAACGAAGTGGGAAGGCTCAGACAGCCAGGATGTTGGCTTAGAAGCAGCCATCATTTAAAGAAAGCGTAATAGCTCACTGGTCGAGTCGGCCTGCGCGGAAGATGTAACGGGGCTAAACTATGCACCGAAGCTGCGGCAGCGATATGTAAATATTGTTGGGTAGGGGAGCGTTCTGTAAGCCTGTGAAGGTGTACTGCGAGGTATGCTGGAGGTATCAGAAGTGCGAATGCTGACATAAGTAACGATAATGCGGGTGAAAAACCCGCACGCCGGAAGACCAAGGGTTCCTGTCCAACGTTAATCGGGGCAGGGTGAGTCGACCCCTAAGGCGAGGCAGAAATGCGTAGTCGATGGGAAACGGGTTAATATTCCCGTACTGGTGATAATTGCGATGGGGGGACGGAGAAGGCTAGGCTATCCGGGCGACGGTTGTCCCGGTTTAAGGATGTAGGCAGGTGAATTAGGCAAATCCGGTTCACTATATGCTGAGGTCCGACGACGAGTCACTACGGTGATGAAGTAGCTCATGCCCCGCTTCCAGGAAAAGCCTCTAAGCTCTAGATTATCATTAATCGTACCCCAAACCGACACAGGTGGTCAGGTAGAGAATACTCAGGCGCTTGAGAGAACTCGGGTGAAGGAACTAGGCAAAATGGTGCCGTAACTTCGGGAGAAGGCACGCTGGCGCTAGGTGAAGTCCCTCGCGGATGGAGCTGAAGCCAGTCGCAGATACCAGCTGGCTGCAACTGTTTATTAAAAACACAGCACTGTGCAAACACGAAAGTGGACGTATACGGTGTGACGCCTGCCCGGTGCTGGAAGGTTAATTGATGGGGTTATCCGTAAGGAGAAGCTCTTGATCGAAGCCCCAGTAAACGGCGGCCGTAACTATAACGGTCCTAAGGTAGCGAAATTCCTTGTCGGGTAAGTTCCGACCTGCACGAATGGCGTAATGATGGCCAGGCTGTCTCCACCCGAGACTCAGTGAAATTGAACTCGCTGTGAAGATGCAGTGTACCCGCGGCAAGACGGAAAGACCCCGTGAACCTTTACTATAGCTTGACACTGAACATTGAGCCTTGATGTGTAGGATAGGTGGGAGGCTTTGAAGTGTGGACGCCAGTCTGCATGGAGCCAACCTTGAAATACCACCCTTTAATGTTTGATGTTCTAACGTAGCCCCGTTATCCGGGGTGCGGACAGTGTCTGGTGGGTAGTTTGACTGGGGCGGTCTCCTCCCAAAGAGTAACGGAGGAGCACGAAGGTTGGCTAAGCATGGTCGGACATCATGCGGTTAGTGCAAAGGCATAAGCCAGCTTGACTGCGAGAGTGACGGCTCGAGCAGGTACGAAAGTAGGTCTTAGTGATCCGGTGGTTCTGAATGGAAGGGCCATCGCTCAACGGATAAAAGGTACTCCGGGGATAACAGGCTGATACCGCCCAAGAGTTCATATCGACGGCGGTGTTTGGCACCTCGATGTCGGCTCATCACATCCTGGGGCTGAAGTAGGTCCCAAGGGTACGGCTGTTCGCCGTTTAAAGTGGTACGCGAGCTGGGTTTAGAACGTCGTGAGACAGTTCGGTCCCTATCTGCCGTGGGCGTTGGAAGATTGAAAGGGGCTGCTCCTAGTACGAGAGGACCGGAGTGGACGCACCACTGGTGTTCGGGTTGTCATGCCAATGGCATTGCCCGGTAGCTAAGTGCGGAAGAGATAACCGCTGAAAGCATCTAAGCGGGAAACTTGCCTTGAGATGAGTCTTCCCTGACTCTTTAAGGGTCCTAAAGGAACGTTTAAGACTAAGACGTTGATAGGTTGGGTGTGTAAGCGTAGCGATACGTTGAGCTAACCAATACTAATGAACCGTGAGGCTTAACCTGACAACACCGAAGGTGTTTTAGAGAGATTATGTTGATTCAATAAGCGTGAGAAGCCGAAAGGTGAAGGACACAGCAGCTTGTTCGAGATTGATGTTCTGGTTTAGTGCACGAGAGTGAGATTAAACGGGAACACACAGAATTTGTCTGGCGGCAATAGCGCGGTGGTCCCACCTGACCCCATGCCGAACTCAGCAGTGAAACGCCGTAGCGCCGATGGTAGTGTGGGGTCTCCCCATGTGAGAGTAGGGAACTGCCAGACATTCAATTAGTGAGAAAGCCACCCATTGGGTGGCTTTTTTGCGTTTGGGGGAAACTAATTTATTGTTGATGTTAGCGTTGAAGCCCCTTAATGTCCTAACTTCCTAACTTCCTAACTTCCTAACTTCTTTCTTCTTTCTTCTTTCTTCTTTTAACGACTCGCTTAATTTATTTGATTTTATTCCTCTTCGCAGAGCCATTAGTCATGAATATAACTATCGCTAATGGTAGCTCACGATGCAAAGTAGTGAGTAACAGCTCACTTCTATTTGGGCTACAAAAGGGGATGGGGAGTTAAGAGGGGAGAATTAAATCAAGGCGTTGCACCATTAGCATTCAGGGGAGGCATGTGATTGAGGGATACAAAGTAGTAAGTAACAGCTCACAAGTTATTTGGTGGGTGGCCAACTTCTCAATCTCCTAATTCTTTTAGGCTCAATTCCCTTTCTTACTTCATGAACCGATGAGATTTCTTTTCGACTCTCTTAACTTGCTTCAATTTCATCCCTATTCGCAGGGCCATTAATCATGAATATAACCACCGTCAATGGAAGCTCACGATACAAAGTAGTGAGTAACAGCTCACGGTTTGTTTGGTATGTAGCGAAATTTTAATGAAATTAGAGGTTGAATGCTAATGAGAGACTCAGAGTAGTAAGTAACAGCTCACAAGTTGTTTGGTGGGTAGCAGAGTTTTAGTAAAATCCAATGGATATAGCGGGTTGGTGGTTTACCTATCACCTCGATGAATGGAATTGCCTGGGAAATAAGTGACAGTCCACTTAAAAAATAAAGTGGAGCAGTGAAGGTAAGCTTGAACCATCATTTCTTAAATAGGTATGAAATGAATTCATTTATATACCCTACCGATAGATAAATTCTAATCTATTAAAATAAATAATGAATTAGTAAGGTTAGTTCATCGATTTACTCTACTTTACTTATTTGGATTTTTTCTATTTTATGGTTTTTATGGTGTTAATTAGTATGTACAAAAAGTATGTGTTTATCATTTAAATATTAATAATATCAATAGATAAAATGTTATAAGCCATTTTTTCTGATATAACAGCAGTTCATCACCATTTTAAATTTACGTCTAAAATTTATTCGAATGGTTATTTTTATATATAAAAATTGTTAAATTGATGTTTTATTTTATTGTGCTTATAATGAGTAAATCAACTTAAGATATTACATTAGATATAAAATTTGTTTATAAATAGAATTTTCAATGGAAAGAACACAGTCCAAGGTGTCGTTAATAGCATAAGCTGTAATCATTAACTAACTGTATTTCATGTAAATATTGTTTATGTGCCAAAGGTGGATCACATGAAAAAGGCAAAAAGCGCTAATCATAAGATTTTTGATCAAATTCTTTCTGTAAATAAGCAGAATGAATTTGAATTTAACAATGGGCAAGATGGTGCAATTATTCTTTCTATACTTGTGATGTTTTTTGTACCATTTTTACTATTAAATGCAGCAAGAATTTATTTTGGAATAGATTACAGCTTTGTCGCGGTGATCTCCATGTTGGCGGTTAGTGCCATCATCACATACACATTGTATAAGCGTCTAAAAATGGATTCTGAATTTGCTGAAAAGCATATTGTATTAGACCAATTATTGATGCGTTATACGCCAAAAAATAAAGCAGAGTTTAAGAGCCTTCAAGAAGAGAGAAAGGCAAACCCATCAAGTACTTATTCACTTGTTGAAGATTGGGCTAATAGAGAAAGACTGCACTATGCAAATTAGCACACACTAACAATCTAATAAATGTTTGCATATCCCTCGGCTACTTTTAGTTGGGGGATTTTTTATCTATTGCAAAGGCTGGCCCTACATTGAGGGCTAGATTAATAAAAATAACTAATTCCAATTTTTACCTAGAAGATATGCAATTTCGAGAGATTGCATTTTGTTGAGTCTAGGGTCATATAATGACTGATATTTATAACTAATATCTTCTTCGCTGATTTCAAGGATACCTCCCTGTGCACTCAGTAACATCTAGTCCTGTCATTTCTAAATGGGCACCTCCTAGATGTACTCCTGCCTCCTTTAATATATGAATGAACTGAATCATTTCATTAGTAATACCCGTAAAATAGCGTGTTTTATATCCTTCTTTGGCATTTTTAGTATTACCATGCATAGGGACAATCATCCAAATGACGGGCTTGCCACTGGGCTGAATTGATTTTATGAGAGCCGGGAGTTTTTGTTTAATAACACCTGCTCCCATTCTAATGATGAGAACTGTTTTTCCTTTTTCTTGACTAGGGTTTAATTTCTTTATTAATTTCAGCAATGTATATGATGTGATATTTGGCCCGCATTTGATACCAATAGGTTTTTCCACCTCTCTTAAATATTCGATATGTAATTGTTATTCATTGTTATTTAATATTTACGTTATATAGAATAAAAAAAACGGCATAAATAGCCGTTTTTTATTCTATATAATTATGAGAGGTCGACGTTAATGTGATTTTCCTTGTTCAATACCAAGCCCAATCTGTGAACGAATAAATTGTTCTTTAAAGCGCTCTCTTTCCATTTTTCCTTGTTCTGAATTATCTGTTACAGAGAATAACCAGGCAGCAATAAACGCAACAGCCATAGAAAAAATTGCTGGGTATTCATAAGGGTAAATTGGTTTCTCATGATGAAGAATGCTGACCCAGATGGTTGGCCCTAAAATCATCAAGACAACTGCAGTAATTAAACCAAACCAGCCACCAGCTAATGCTCCACGAGTAGTCAGTTTGCGCCAGTACATTGAGAGTAAAATGATTGGAAAATTACAGCTTGCTGCAATTGAGAATGCCAAGCCAACCATGAAAGCAATGTTTTGTTTTTCAAACAGAATGCCTAACCCGATAGCAACAAAACCTAAGATAACAACGGTAATTTTAGATACGCGTAATTCATCTTTTTCATCAGCTTTACCATTTTTCATTGCCATCGCATATAGGTCATGAGAAACCGCGGAGGCGCCTGCTAAGGTTAAACCAGCAACAACTGCAAGGATGGTGGCGAATGCAACTGCAGAAATAAAGCCTAAGAAGAAATTACCACCAACTGCATCAGCAAGGTGTACAGCGGCCATATTGGTACCACCAATTAATGCACCAGCAGCATCTTTAAATGCAGGATTGGAACTGACAAGAACGATGGCACCAAAACCAATAATAAAGGTTAATATGTAAAAGTAACCGATAAATCCAGTGGCATAGAACACACTTTTACGTGCTTCTTTCGCGTCACTAACGGTGAAGAATCGCATAATAATGTGAGGGAGGCCTGCTGTACCAAACATTAATGCTAAACCAAGGGATAAGGCGGATATAGGGTCGGAGACCAGCCCTCCAGGACTCATGATAGCAATACCATTTTTATGAACTTCTACGGCTTCTTTAAATAAGGTATTAAAGTTAAAGCCAACATGCTTCATAACCATAACAGCCATGAATGTTGCACCAGCTAATAACAAGATGGCTTTAATAATTTGAACCCAAGTTGTGGCTAACATTCCACCAAATAGGACATACAGCACCATCAATATACCCACAATAACAACCGCGACGTGGTAATTGAGACCAAATAATAATTCAATTAATTTACCCGCACCCACCATTTGAGCAATAAGATACAGTGCAACAACAACCAGAGAACCAACCGCAGATAGAATGCGAATTGGTCTTTGTTTTAATCGATAAGAAGCGACGTCAGCGAAAGTATAGCGACCTAAATTACGTAAGCGCTCGGCAATTAAGAATAGAATGATCGGCCAGCCAATTAAGAAGCCAATCGAGTAAATCAGGCCATCGTAGCCAGAAGTATAAACCAGGGCGGAGATCCCTAAAAAGGAAGCCGCTGACATAAAGTCGCCCGCGATAGCCATCCCGTTTTGGAAACCTGTAATTTTCCCGCCTGCAGTATAGTAATCAGAGCGAGAACGCGTTCTTTTTGACGCCCAGTAAGTTATATATAAGGTAAAGCCGACAAACAGTAAGAACATCACAATCGCCTGAATATTCACAGGCTGGCGTTCAACATCCCCTGTCAATGCATCGGGAAACGCCATTGAGGAGGTAAAAAAGAGAATGAGTGAGAGCAATATTTTCATTTTTCTACCTCTTTTAAAATTTCTGCTGTTAAACGGTCGTATTCACCGTTAGCCCGGATAACGTAAAGCCCCGTTAGTACAAATGAAATGACGATCAGCCCTACACCAACAGGAATTCCTCTTGTAATGTATGAACCTTCGGATATTGGTGTTCCAAGCCAGCTTGGGTCAAAAGCGATAAGAAAAATAAAACCAACATACAGCACGAGCGTTATTATTGATAACAACCATGAAAAGCGACTACGTTTTCTAACCAGTTCTTTAAAGCGAGGGTTATCCTCTACCTTTTCGTAAGCAGTAGCATTCATCAGAGTTCTCCTCTGTTATACTCGTCATACTTCAAGTTGCAGCTTTGTTGACTACACTCACTCACACGAGTTACATACTTGTGTATGCCCCTCGTGCTTCGTTCGCTTGTCGCCTAGCTACCCCTCGAATTATTTAGAGTAAACCATCTTGTTGGGATGTATGTAAGGCCGCCTCTATGAGTTGGCCTTTTGGCGTTATGACATACTCATAGACTGTTTTTCTTCGAGTAGTTTTTCGACAACACCAGGATCGGCCAGCGTGGAGGTATCTCCGAAATTACTGGTGTCTCCTGATGCAATTTTTCGTAGGATGCGACGCATGATTTTACCGGAACGAGTTTTAGGTAGTGAATCCGTCCAGTGAAGTACATCCGGGGTGGCAATAGGGCCGATTTCCTTACGAACCCAGTTGCGAACTTCGGTGTATAGCTCTGGTGATGGCTCAACCCCAGATATTAATGTGACATAAGCATAGATTGCTTGGCCTTTAATATTATGAGGAATACCGACCACTGCAGCTTCGGCCACTTTCGGATGTGCAACGAGCGCTGATTCTATTTCTGCGGTACCTAAACGATGGCCCGAAATATTCAGTACATCGTCAACACGGCCTGTGATCCAGTAATAACCATCTTCATCACGACGAGCACCATCACCACTAAAGTACATGCCTTTAAAGGTTGAGAAATAGGTTTGCTCGAAGCGTTCGTGATCGCCAAATAAGGTTCGGGCTTGGCCCGGCCATGAATCAACAATCACTAAGTTACCTTCTGTGGCGCCTTCGATAGGCTCACCAAGGTTATCGACTAATGCAGGGCGAACACCAAAGAATGGCAATGTTGCAGACCCTGGCTTTAACATGGTTGCTCCCGGAAGTGGTGTGATCATGAAACCACCTGTTTCGGTTTGCCACCATGTATCAACCACTGGGCAGCGGCTATTACCAATTTTTTTGTAGAACCATTCCCAAGCTTCAGGATTAATGGGTTCTCCCACTGAACCGAGAATTCGTAATGAGCTGCGATCTGTACCTTCAATGGCTTTATCGCCTTCGGCCATTAATGCACGGATAGCAGTTGGGGCGGTATAAAGGATATTGACTTGGTGTTTATCAACCACTTGGCTCATTCGGTTAACTGCTGGGTAATTAGGTACCCCTTCGAACATTAATGTTTTAGCACCATTGGATAATGGTCCATATAACAAATAGCTATGGCCTGTAACCCAGCCCACATCTGCAGTACACCAATAGACTTCACCTGGATGGTAGTCGAAGGTGTATTTGAATGTCAGTGTAGCATAGACTAAATAACCGCCAGTGCTATGCAGAACGCCTTTTGGCTTACCTGTAGAACCAGAGGTATATAGGATGAACAGTGGGTCTTCTGCGTTAATTTCTTCTGGAGGGCAATCTGCATTGACCCCTTTGATGACGTCATGCCACCAGAGATCACGCCCTTCTACCCAGCTCGGCGCATTGCCTGTACGTTGGTAAACAATCACATTAGAAACCGTAGTGACTTGCGGGTTAGCGAGTGCGTCATCCACATTTTTCTTTAATGGAATTGCACGACCTGCTCGTAAGCCTTCATCTGCGGTGATGATTAGCTTTGCTTTACAGTCAATAACGCGACCAGAGACCGCCTCAGGGGAGAAACCAGCAAAAATGACTGTATGTATCGCACCAATACGAGCACAAGCCAGCATCGCGACAGCAGCTTCGACAACCATCGGCATGTAAATGGCGACAACATCGCCTTTACGAATACCTTGTTGTTTCAAAACATTAGCAAACTGACAAACATCATGGTGTAGTTCGCGGTAAGTGACATTTTTTGACGATGAGGGGTCATCGCCTTCCCAAATAATCGCAGTTTGGTCGCCTTTTTCAGCCAGATGGCGGTCCAAACAGTTTGCACTTAAATTTAATGTACCATCTTCAAACCAGCGGATATCAATATGGCCGGGATCAAAAGAGGTGTTCTTGACACGTGTATAAGGTTTAATCCAATCAACGATTTTTCCTTTTTCGCCCCAAAATCCTTCAGGGTCTTGAATCGAGCGTTGGTACTCATCGTTATACTGTTGTTCGTTTATCAGGGCATTTTTTGCAATTTCAGCAGGAACGGGATGTTTAGTTATTTGAGTCATATTATTATCTCCTTGCAGATGTTAATACTATGTCAAAAAATGGTTAACTAAAGCACGATTTTTAAATTTGTTTTTCTTTTGCGCGGAAGATCACGTATTAATTGTAATGAGATTTGCAGGATTATCATTTGATGCTAAATATCAAATTGAAATATAAAGCTAAAAATATAATAAAAGGTAGATTTAAAGAAAAATAAACGATGGGGTTATTGGTATTAGTTACTGAATAAAGGAGTTCTCATAGCGAATATAAATATCCATATATTTACTATGGGTTTGATAATGATTTTCATTAACAGTAAAATAACTATAATAGATAGTTATTCACAAGGTGCGAAGTTACGCAAGTGTTTACCCTATGAGCCTTGTGGTAAAAATGAGAAACATAGCGGTATTTACGTCACTGGAGACAATAATATGAGTTATACATTACCTGCTTTACCTTATGCTTATGATGCGTTGGAACCACACTTTGACAAGCAAACAATGGAAATCCACCATACTAAGCACCATCAAACCTATGTGACTAACACCAATACAGCGTTAGAAAAACTGCCTGAATTAGCGGGTTTAGATATCGATGTTTTGATTCAAAAATTGGACCAAATCCCAGCTGATCAACGTACGTTTGTTCGTAACAACGCTGGTGGCCACTCAAACCATAGTCTGTTCTGGAAAGGTTTGAAATTAGGTACTGAATTAAAAGGCGAACTGAAAGCTGCGATTGAGCGTGATTTCGGTAGCGTTGATGCATTTAAAGAACTGTTTGAAAAAGCAGCTGCAACACGTTTCGGTTCTGGCTGGGCATGGCTGGTTCTGAAAGATGACGGTAAATTAGCTGTCGTTTCAACTGCTAACCAAGACAGCCCATTAATGGGTGAGGCTATTTCAGGCGTATCTGGTTACCCAATTATCGGTTTAGACGTATGGGAACACGCTTATTACCTGAAATTCCAAAACCGCCGCCCTGATTATATTAAAGCATTCTGGTCAGTTGTGAACTGGGATGAAGCAGCGGCACGTTTTGCAGCAAAAGCTAAATAATTTTATAAGATAATTTATTTGCCATAAGCGCAGCGTTAATGCTGCGCTTTTTTTATGCCTACAATTTGATATCGATTCCAAAACTTTACTTTTTATTATTAAATAAAACTCATTATCATTTAAAATGTTGGTTATTAATTTCTTTCAATAATGATATGGATTTAGTTTATTGATAAATAAGGAATAAATTAAAATGGATCGTTTAGCAACACACTTAGTCATGGGGATTGACCTTGGGACAAGTAACAGTGCGGTAAGTTTGTGGTTAGATGGCAAATCAGTCCTAATTCCTAATCTACAAGGAAACGTTCTAACGCCTTCTGTGGTTGGTTTAGATGATGCAGGCCAGATTATCGTAGGGCAAGCTGCTCATGAACGTTTACAAAGTCATCCTAATATAACTAAAGCGAGTTTCAAACGTTATATGGGAACCGATGCCACTATAACACTAGGTAAGCTTGTATTTCGTGCTGAAGAAGTCTCCGCTTTGTTGTTACGTCAACTTAAAGATGATGTTGAAGCGTGGCTAGGTTATGTCGTCAAAGACGCCGTAATTACAGTTCCTGCTTATTTTAATGACGTTCAACGCCGCGCAGTTAAAACAGCGGGGCAGCTTGCTGGGTTGAATGTTGTAAGGTTATTAAATGAACCAACAGCCGCTTCACTTGCTTTTGGGTTACTCGAAAATAAAGAACATAAATATCTCACATTTGACCTAGGAGGGGGTACGTTTGACGTATCGATCATCGATATGTTTGAAGGCGTTATCGAAGTTTGTGCCAGTAGTGGTGATGTACGCTTAGGCGGTGATGATTTTCGTGAAGTGATTTATCAGTGGATGTTGAAAAAGTACCCCGAATTACACAAAGATCAATTTCTGATACGACCTGAATTATTGAAATTGGCGGAACATCTCAAATTAGCCTTGAGCCAAGCACCAGAATGCCATGTTTCTATGCATTGGAATGAGTCAGATTTTGAATGGAAAATGACAGAACAGGAGCTAGCTACTTGTTGTCAGCCTTTATTAGCTCGCCTTCAACAACCTATTTTACAGGCGTTGCATGACTCCCGTTTTTCGCTTAATGACCTTGACGATATATTGCTAGTGGGAGGGGCGACACGTATGCCTCTCGTTAGACAAACCGTCGCTCGTCTTTTCGGGCGATTTCCACGGCATGATTTAAATCCTGATGAGGCAGTTGCTTTAGGGGCTGGTGTTCAAGCCGGTATGGTAATGGCAGATTGCGCTTTGGATGATATCGTTTTAACCGATGTCATGCCATTTTCATTGGGGGTTGATATCACGAAACAGCATGGTGAGCGTTTCGAATTTGGTTACTATCTTCCTATTATCGAACGCAATAATTTCTTGCCTATCAGCAAAATGCAGGAGTTAAGTACAATTGTAGATAACCAAGAGCATATTTTACTCAAGGTATATCAAGGTGAAGCTCGCCTAGTCAAAGATAATGTTTTCCTTGGGGAATTAAAAATAGATATTCCTCCACGGCCAGCCGGGGAAGTGACGATTGAAGTTAGGTTTACTTACACGGTTGATGGTTTACTCGAAGTTGAGTGCCACTACAAAGGTAGCCCTAAGGTTTATCGGTTATTGATTGAAAAGGTACCGGGCCAAATGAGTGAGGATCAAATTTCAGCCAGTCTGGCAAAAATTGCAGGGCTAAAGCAACACCCAAGGGATATGCCTGAAAATAGAGAATTGTTAGCCCGTTGCTCTCAATTATATGAATTCTTGCTCGGTGATGACAGGTTGTGGGTCGATAAGATAACAACTGAGTTTGAGGCCGCGTTAAATAGCCAAGATTTACGTTTGATCGCAACATTTCGCCAGCAAGTTGTTCAATTTTTGAAACGATATGAAAGGGATTTGCATTAATGGATATGTGGCAAATATTGGGAATTCCGTTCACTCATGATGAAAAAGAAATCCGTAGGGCTTATGCAAAGCAACTCAAAAAATATCGGCCCGATACTCATCCAAAAGAGTATCAGCAGCTAAGAGAAGCATTTGAAAATGCAAAAAACCTATCCTCTTATCAAGAGAGTGCTCAACCTGAAGTTGCCTCTGAAGACGAAAGTTATGGTGAAGCCGTATTATTAAATGAACACACTGGTTATCAAGACATTTATTTTTCTGATTGGCTATCAAACACATTTGTAGTGGATGAACCTTTACCAGCTATCGCTGTGGCTGAAGCTGTTTATACTCAAAATGAAATTGATACTGTCGCGAGCCTGATTGTGGAGAATGAAAGCAAAGGGAAGGCCGCACTGTCTTCTCTTTGGGCTCATGTGATGGAAAAAGGCAATTTACACATTTTTCCTCAGTTTCATAAGGATTTTGCCAAAGCATTATCACAACAACAGGGCTTAATGGAATCGACCGTAGATTGCGTCTCTGAATTATTGAATTGGCAGTTAAATGACTATAATTCAGATAGTGTGGTTCCAATGTTTATTCAAGAAGGTATTCAAAATCAATTACGTAAAACTGCTGTTGAACGTGCATGGCGAGATTGCGAAATTGAAGCATCACATAAGTACTCGATTTCAGCGTTTACAATGCAGTTTTTAATTGGAAAGCAGGCAGAAGTGACTGGGTGGATGCGGTTAGTACCTGGGTTACTGGATTTATTGATGAAGCAATATCAGCAGTTGATGCAAAATTATCCAGAGCTTGCAGATCGAGTTAATCCTGCAGTGGCTGCTTTTTTCAGTCAACCTAGAGCATGTTTTTCTCTTTCTCATTTATTTCTTCTTATGTTTTGGGGAAGTATATTTTGTATTGCGGCGCCGTCTCCGGATATCGATAATCGCGTTATTATCGCGGTTGCGATGATTTTTATTTTCTATTTATATCTTAGTGATGCGTTATTATTTTTCTTTTTAAATAAAAATAAAGACACTTCTGGCGCTATATTTTTATTGGTGGATTTCCTATTTTCGATAATGGTGCTAATAGGGATATATGTATTCATTATGTCTGTCATTGCTGACGTAGTGAATATGACAATTAAAGGTGGTGATAATCAGGTGGGAACTATCATGTTTAGCGGTATGTTCTTGTTAGTGATCATCTGGCAAATAGTACCAAAGACAAAAGGGATACCAAAATTGAGGTTACCAGGGATCACCGTATCGCGTATTCTTGGATTTCCATGGATATTTTTAAAGTGGTTTAATTCTTGGTGGATTACACTCACTTGGGGGCTATTGATATATATTGTTTTAGAGCTGGCATTGATAGGAGCCCTGCTAAAAATTAGTGAGGTTATTAACCATGGGTTATGGTAACTTGAACACAGCAACCGTTATTTCATCCTACGTGAGTATTAAGGTGTGATCTCGCATGAAAGTATCTCCCCAAGTCTTTATCGGTAAAGTCCAAGCAACCCAGTCTTGTGGGCACAGCGCTATTCACAAGCAAGCTGCCGACGGGTTATTGATGTTAGGGCAATTGGGGCTTGATGGCGATGAACAAGCTGAAAAGCGCTTCCATGGTGGGCCAGATAGAGCACTTTGCCATTATCCTAGGGAACATTATGATTTCTGGGTCAATGCATATCCTGATTTAGCCGATTTATTTGTTGCCTCTGCATTTGGGGAAAATATATCAACGTTGGGTATGACTGAAGAAAACGTATTTATTGGGGATATTTTTGCATGGGGTGATGCGCGTATTCAGGTCACTCAACCTCGTTCCCCTTGTTATAAGCTCAATGGGTTAACGGGAATTGAAAATTTTGCACAAATGATGCAAGACAATGGGCGCTGTGGTTGGTTGTACCGCGTCATTAAAACAGGCAATGTTAGTGAAAATGCGCCATTAACGCTATTGAGCCGCAATAGTGATATTTCAGTACAAGAAGCCATTATGATAGCATTTCATGCCCCTTATGATGAGGAGCTATACCAGCGCTTGTTAAGTGCAGCAGGGTTATCCGCAAGTTGGAGCTTAACCATGCAGAACCGTTTAGATAACTACCGCATCGAAGAGTTTAAGCACCGGTTGTTTGGTAAACGTTAATCGCTAGCGAAAAGCTATTGTGCGCTTATAACAAAGAGAGTCTTTAGCCATAAGCGTTTGCTAGCAATATAACGTGCGATACTGAGAATGCCTATATCTTAGGTGTTTGTTGTATAAACTGTTGGTACCACGGGATATTCGCCATTAATTCGAGATGTGTTCCCTGAGCGATAATTTTTCCTTTCTCCATATACACAATTTCATCCGCTTGGCGGGCAAGGTTAGGCTGGTGGGTGACGACGATACGTGTCTGTTGTTTGGCTTGAGTAATAAGGTCAATCACGGAGGCTGTATTGATGTTATCAAGGCTTGCTGTTGGTTCATCCATTAAAATGATATTAGGATGCTGTAGAATCAATCTTGCAATACACAGCCGTTGTCTTTGTCCTCCAGAAAGTAACATACCGCCAGAACCAACCTCTTTTTCTAAGAACGTATGATTGGCAGTGAAATTAAGTTGTGTCAGTAATGCACTGATTGCCTGGTCATCAATATTATCATCATCAAGTACCAAATTTTGGCGTACGCTACCGCAAAATAAACGGCTATCTTGTAGTAAGACTCCCCGGTGAGCACACAACACCTCTTGTGATAGGTTTTTAATATTTTTATTACCGTAGTTCACACTGCCATATGTTGGGTCTTGTAAGCGAGCGAGTAAGCTTAATAATGTACTTTTTCCTGCTCCTGATGGCCCTACAATGGCGGTAAGTGTATGTTCCTTAAAGCTAAGACCTATGTTTTGTAAAATGCATTTTTTATTGTCACTGTAAAATGATAACTGTTCACAGCTAACGCTATCGATAGTGGGTGTTGATGAACGATAAGGAAATGTTAATACCGGAGCCTGCAAGGCTATTTCGATTCGTTGAATTGATTTTTTCATTTGTCTAATTGATTGATCTAAATGAGAAAGTAACCACATAGGTTCAATTAAGCGCGCTAATAAAACTAACCCTGCTAGCCACATATTTAATGGCATCTTTGCATGATCAACTAAATAAATACCGAACCCAAAGAGCGTAATAAAGGCGGTTTGCACCATTAATGAAAATAATAAGTGAAATGGCAAGCTTCTTCGTTGTAGCTGTCTCTGAGTTTGATACTGGGATGCTAAGGCAAGTTTGGGATGCAGCTGCTCATAATGGGTATTTGAGCGACGAATCAATGGCTGGTGGAGCGCATATTGGTTGAGTGCACTCATTGCTTGTTGTTCTGATTCATGAGCTGCTCGTTCAAAAAAGGCAATTTTTCTAGCAGATAAGTGTAAAGAGACTAATAACAAAAGGAGTATAAACAGTAAAATAGCGCCAAATGCACCTTGATAGACTAACACTCCAATCACGATAGTACAGGGCGTGACTAACCCGCTAATAATAGGATGGAGTAAATGTGCGGGTACAGACATAACCTGTGATACAGGTCCTGAAATTAATTGGTTGCTGTTTGAAATGGGTTGCAATGAAAGCGGCAGATGGAGAATAAGTGCCGTAGCAAGATAGCGCATCACCAATCCCCCTGCAAAATAGCCTTTCTGGGTGGCTATAAATGTTATGGTGAGTGTTATTAAGCTAGAAAGAGTGAATAGTATTAATGGGATAGTGGTATCAAGGTGCCAATCTAAAATAACAACAAATAAAAATAACCCGCTAATTCCCTCTAAAACAGCGCTTAGCGTCATCCAAAATATAGCATTACGTACGGTGTATAATAAGCGTTTAAGCACAGTTCTCCTCCAATGCACGTAAAAGTTGCTGATAGGGTTCTGAATGTATTGAAAGTTGTTGATGAGAGCCTTGTGCGATTAATTTTCCGTTGTCTAACAATAATATGCGGTCTGCTAGATTCAAGCCGTTTAAGTCATGGGTAACGAATACACAAGTTCGCGGCTCGCTATGCAATAAATTAAGCACCCGCTGTGCATTTCGAGGGTCAAGTGCGGATGTCGGTTCATCAAGCAGCAATAAAGGCGCTGGTGATAGCAATGCTCGTGCAATCGCGAGGCGTTGAGCCTCTCCACCGGACAACACTATATCTTGCTCTATTACGGCATCCAGCCCTTTAGGTTGTTGTTTTACCAGTGATAATAAATTGAGCTCACCAAGGTAACGGTACATATCATCTTCAGTGGAGTTAGGGGCAAATAGCTGTAGATTTTCACGCACAGAACAAGGCAGAGGCGGGGTGCTTTGCATGACGATGGAAACCGTACGGTTCAAACTAGTTAATGATAGCAGTGGTAATGGAACCGAGTTAAAGAGGACATTTCCCTCTGTTGGGTCTAAAAAGCGCGCCATAAGTTGTATTAAGGTGCTTTTTCCCGCTCCAGACGTTCCGACAATAGCAATAAATTCGTTGGGGGCTACGGTGATATTAATATTCGATAATATTGGGTTATTACCTATTTTAACATCAACTTGGACAAGTTTGAGCTCACCTTGGGATGGGGTAATTTCCTTTTCTCCGTAATGCATACCCGGTTCAGCTAGAAGTTGGCGAATACGTTCTGATGCGCTAACAGCAAGGTTCAAGGCGTCGGCACCATGCCCCATTGCAGCAACGGGGGCGGCAATACTGCTAATTAATAGAATGAATAAAATGATTTGAGCGAGAGGTACGGGCTCAGAGAGTAATGAAACCCCAAAAATAACCCATAATGACAGCAATGTGCTGCTGATACCGACTTGGGTCAGTGAGCTCAAGGCGCCTATTTTACTTATCCATCGCTTAAAGGCGATTTCAAATTGGTATAACGCTTGTGATGTTTTTTTTTGAATGGATTGATTGGGATATTGCCTTGCCTGTAGCGGGTTATCTGCAAGTTCAGCATATTGTTCATACAGGGCACTCATTGTCCGGTTACGTGAGGTATATAGCGCCTGATAACGTATAGAACGCATTTGTTTAAATAAAAAAACCGAGGTGATTAATGGCATTAAGCAAAAAATGGTGAGTAGTGCATTTTGCCATAATAAAATGAGAGTTGCTGTTATTGGGACGATAATTAATTTTGTGATATCTGCGGGGGCATGAGCGGTTAATTGATGTAGCGAACGGACATCACGATCAGCTATTTGCAAAAAGCCATCTCGACCATGTTGGGCAAAGTGGCTTAGAGGGAGTTTTTCTACTTTATCCAGAAGTTGTAGCCTGAGTTGATGGCAGAGATGGTTATCAGTTTGATGTGTTAAATACAGAGCAAAAGTTTGGCAAATTAGCCAGCTGACACCACCGATGGATGCAATAACAACCCATTCATAATATTGATGAATGGAAGCGTTGGCAATTTGGCTAATTGCTATCAATGGAATGAGTGAACAGAGGCCTGCGATGGCTTGTAAAATAAGTGCAAATAATAGTGTGAAGCGATAGGGACGAAGTAATTCCCAAAGTGCGCGGTACATGCGAAACCTCCATAGCGAATCGGTCACTTTAATTTATTTCGCTTTGTTATCGTGAATTAGTTGTTTTGCTTGCCAGACTATTTGTTTTGTTTGCAGGCCTTATTGGCGATATTCATTTTTAAAGCGCTTTTTTGGGGTTTTTAGTAAGATGGCGATATTGCGATTAGGAATATTGAGGGGGGGTGAGATGCAATATGATTTAAATGATCTCTACTATTTTGTGAAAGTTGTCGAATATGGTGGTTTTTCACAAGCGGGTTTGGCTCTAGGGATCCCTAAATCTAAATTGAGTCGACGTATTGCAGACTTAGAGAAAAACCTTAATGTTTCATTGATTTACCGTTCTACTCGCCAGTTTCATGTCACGGAAGTGGGGCAAGTCTTTTATCAGCAGTGTAAAAATGTGGTGGATGAAGCTGAAGTTGCTCATGAATTGATTTGTTCCGTTCAGTCACACCCTAAAGGAACGATCAAGTTATCGTGTCCAGTCGCACTGTTACAAGTCTATCTAAATGAATTACTTGTAGATTTTATGATAAAGTACCCTGATATCGATGTTCAAATTTTAGCAGTTAACCGCCCTGTGGATGTGATTAGTGAAGGGTTGGATTTAGCTATTCGAGTGCGTTCATTGCCATTAGATGATTCAGGCTTAATGATGAAAGTACTAGGATATTCACGGCGTATCTTAGTGGCTAGCCCGCAGTTATTCGCAGAGCACGGTGAACTCACAGAGCCCGAAAAGCTGGTGGATTACCCGATGTTAGCGAATACAGAGCACTCACAAAATTACACGTTGACCCTAAAAAATAGTCACGATCTTAGCTTTACGCAGCATTTCACCCCGAAGTTAGCGACAACAGATATTTTAACGTTATACCATGCGGCACGCAAAGGTGTTGGGATCGCAAGGTTGCCTTATGGTGTGGTAGAAAAAGACATTGAATCAGGGGATTTGATAGAGGTATTACCGAAATGGCAGTTTCCTGAAGATATTATTCATGCGGTATATCCATCACGCAAAGGGTTGTTGCCATCAATCCAATTATTATTAAATCATTTAGCAGATAATATTTCACCGTCAGTGAAATAAATTTCCCCGATAGCGCATTAGGCTATCAGGGAAATATTTCTCATTTACTGTGTTTCAGGAATGCGGCCAAATTTCCCACTGTTGAAATCATTCACTGCTTCATTGATTTCTTGCACAGTATTCATCACAAATGGGCCGTAACCAACAACCGGCTCGTTAATAGGATCACCACTGAGCAACAGTACTAAGGCATCTTCTGTGGCTTCTAACAGAATATTGCTATCTGTATCGTCGAGGATCATCAGCTCCCCTTCGTTTAAAGCGGAACGACCATCAACAAATATTGAACCACGTAACATGACTAAACCGACATAGCGTCCCGCTTTGGTTGGGATACCGACCGTTTTACCTTTGTTAAGCTGCAAATCCCATACATCTAATGGACTAAAGGTTTTTGCTGCACCTTTATTGCCTAAATAGTCACCCGCGATCACTCGCAGTGTTCCTGCATCATTGGGTAATGCGACTTTTGGCATACTATGGCTTTCTAACAGCTGGTAGCCGGGGGCCGCTGATTTGTCTTTTGCTGGCAAATTAACCCACAGTTGTACCATATCAAGAGTGCCACCTTGTTTCATGAAGGCGTCAGACTGATACTCTTGATGTAAAATACCCGATGCCGCAGTCATCCATTGAACATCACCTGGGCCTATCACACCGCCTTCACCCGTAGAATCATGGTGAGCCACTTCGCCATCATACACTATTGTAACGGTTTCAAACCCACGGTGTGGATGCTCGCCAACACCCCTGTTTGCCGAATTTGAGCTTGGGAAATCAAAAGGCCCCGCTCTGTCGAGTAAAAGGAATGGGTTGAGGTATTTCCCATGATCGTTATAGCTAAACATTGAACGGACAGGAAAGCCGTCTCCGACCCAATGGCTGCGAGGAGATTGATAGATACCAATAATTTTTTTCATGGTTTTGCTCCTAAAATTGTTTTGATGGCTGAATAATAAAGGAGCAAATCATTTGGCAGTAGTAGCAAAAATAGGTTTCATTGTTGCAGTGATAGAACAATAGAATAAAGTCTAATTATTCTATTTATAGAACAGTGTTTATCAAAAACTGGACTACTCAGCCTTAAATCGATGAATTAATCTAAATAACACGAAAACGGAGCGGCTATCGTTCTATTTTTAAATCAAAAACAGATTTCATATTTTATCGATTGAGAGGTTTCATCATGAGTAGCCCAGCTAATTTTAACGGTCAACGTCCTGCTATTAACCCAGAAGATGCGGTGATGTTATTAATCGATCACCAGAGTGGCTTATTTCAAACCGTAGGTGACATGCCAATGACGGAATTGCGTGCTCGTGCAGCTGTTCTGGCTAAAATGGCTTCTCTAGCTAAAATTCCAGTAATAACAACGGCTTCTGTACCTCAAGGCCCAAATGGTCCGTTGATCCCAGAAATTCATCAAAATGCGCCACATGCACAATATATTGCACGCCGTGGCGAAATTAATGCATGGGATAACCCTGAGTTTGTGGCAGCGGTAAAAGCAACAGGTAAAAAACAATTAATTATTGCAGGAACCATTACCAGTGTTTGTATGGCTTTCCCTGCGATAAGTGCGGTGATGGATGGTTATCAAGTATTTGTGGTCATTGATGCATCAGGTACTTACAGCAAAATGGCGCAAGAAATCACCTTAGCGCGTGTCGTTCAAGCGGGTGTCGTTCCAATGGATACTGCGGCTGTTGCTTCAGAATTACAAGGGACTTGGAACCGTGAAGATGCGGCGGAGTGGGCAATGGCTTACACACAAATTTTCCCTGCTTATCAATTATTAATTGAAAGCTACAGCAAAGCGCAAGATGTTCTGAAAAATAATGAGCAATTAGATTCTGAACGTTAATTCGCGATAGGCCTCACATTTAACTTACGAAATTAAATCAGGTAGCGTTATGACTATAAAGCTGCCTATTTGCAATTGAATTTTAAGGAAATACGATGAAAAAGCTTGCATTACCTTTGCTGGTTTCTTTGTTTGCGTTTGGTACAGCACAGGCAGCAGACTATAAATTAGACTCAACGCATACCAAAGCGGTGTTTTATATTGACCATTTCAATACTTCTACCAATAGCGGCGGTTTTCACAATATCACTGGGAATATGAGCTATTCTCCGGAAAAACAAACGGGTAGCGTCAGTGTGAAAATTCCAGTGGAGACATTAAATACTGGGTTATCAGCCTTTGATAATCATATTAAAAGTGCAGATATGCTAGATGTCGCAAAATATCCAACTATTGAGTTTAAATCGACTAAATGGAACTTTGCAGACAACAAACCTGTATCTATTGATGGTGTTCTGACTATGAAAGGCCAATCACACCCAGTTCAGCTGAAAGCGACCAAATTTAGTTGTTATTTCAGCCCAATCTTTAAAGCTGATGTGTGTGGTGGTGATTTTGAAACAACCATTGACCGTACACAATGGGGGGTAGATTACCTAGTTAAAGAGGGTATGACAAAAGATGTGACCATCAAGATTCAAGCTGAAGCAATTAAACAGTAAGGGATATACTAACTATGTTGAATTTTAAAAGAAAAAATACTGTTGTTACATCAACTTTATTGGCTGTTGCATTGACATTCGGTACTGCTCAGGCGGCAGAATACAAAGCGAGCGATAAAGAAGGCCCAATTAAAATTGTGAACTTGGATGAATTAGAAAGCCAGGTTGCCAAAAGTATGGATAAAGGTGCTTTTGGTTATATTCGCGGTGGTGCTGAAGATGAATTAAACCTGAAGAAGAATACGCAACACTTTGATAATAAATATATTATGCCAAGAGTGATGCAGGGAATTGAAATTTCAGATATTGACCTTTCAACTGATTTTTTAGGAATTAAACTAAAAACCCCTATTATTCAAGCGCCGATGGCAGCTCAAGGATTAGCGCATAAAGATGGGGAAATAGCGACAGCAAAAGGTATGGCTAAAGCAGGTTCTATTTTCTCATTAAGTACTTATGGGAATAAAACGATTGAAGAAGTGGCTGAAGTTTCAGGGGAAAACCCGTTCTTTTTCCAGCTTTATATGAGCAAAAATAATGCTTTTAACGAATTTACGTTAAAGCGAGCCAAAGAAAGTGGTGCTAAAGCGATTATTTTAACTGTTGACTCCCCTGTTGGTGGGTATCGTGAAGATGATATTCGTAATAACTTCCAGTTCCCACTGGGCTTTGCCAACTTAGAGCTATTTGCTAAGCAAAATAGTGATGGTTCGAAAACAGGTAAAGGTGCAGGGATCAGTGAAATTTATGCACAAGCGAAACAAGCCTTTACACCAGCCGATATTCAATACGTGAAAAAGTTATCAGGATTACCGGTAATAGTTAAAGGTATTCAATCACCTGAAGATGCCGATGTTGTGATCAAAGCCGGTGCCGATGCGATTTGGGTCTCTAATCACGGTGGTCGCCAGTTAGACAGTGGTCCTGCGTCTTTTGATGTACTGCCGTCAATTGCTAAAGTCGTAGATAAGCGTGTTCCAATTGTATTCGACAGTGGTGTACGCCGTGGCTCCCATGTATTTAAAGCTTTAGCGAGCGGTGCGGATGTTGTGGCTGTTGGTCGTCCTATTCTCTACGGGTTGAATTTAGGTGGAGCAGAAGGGGTGAACTCAGTGATCCAACAGCTGAATAAAGAACTTTCTATCAATATGATGTTAGGTGGTGCGAAAAATATTGAAGGTGTTAAGGCGACTAAGCTGTATACCGACAAAGATTTTCAATAATTAAAGTTAAACTCATTGGTTAATTAAAAACGGGAAAATTTTCCCGTTTTTTTATGCGTAGTATAATGTTTTTTTTAAATCGTTATTTTAATTTCCAATGCAAATTATCTGTTGTTTCATGTTTTCGATATTAGCATGGTTTTTCATAACTAAAGAAAATCAAAAATATATTAATAATATTACATTCATATGAATTTTTTAATTAATTAACTTATGTTTTATAGAAGTGTTGAAATAATAAAGTTCATGGCTCATATGGTTATAAATTAAAAATTATCTATGCTAATTTATGGGTTTAAAATAAAAAATGTCTGTACTTTCTATATTTCTATCGGATGAAAATAAAAAATGGTATTTTCGATATAATGCTGGGTAATTTACTTTGACCTCTTTAACTAATCGAGTAATAAAGTCATTGAAAGATATATCTAATTTTGATAGTAAATATATCATTAAACCTAAGTCTAACCTTGCTATCCCTCTTTCATAGCGAGAAATCTGTTGTTGACTAAGGCCGACAGATTTACCTAATTCAGCTCCTGATAAGCCTTTTGCTTTTCTCAAATAAGCGATTTCACGGCCAATTAGCATGGTGAGAGCTAAACGATCATCTTTAATTATTAAGGGTTTTTTAAGTGTAAACATCGTTAATTAATTCCTTATATGACAAATGAAAATTGAAGGATATTTTGGATTAAACATCAAGCTTTTTCATTAAATCGCGTAATATCATATATTCAAAATACAATAATATTATTAATAACAGTTTATAATATTGGGTTAATTATAAGTCATTACTAACAGTGTACTGCCAGAAAAATCACCGCCAATGACATTATCATTTGCAGATAAGGTGCTTCTAACCTTTACGTTGATGGATTGATTAACCGGTACTTTAATGTTTTCGGATGGACCTTTATCATCAAGATCTAACGTAGAGTAAATACTTTTATCATCTCTAAGGTATAATTTGTCATCAACTAAATTTTGAAACTCCAGGCTGACAGAGACATCGCCAGTGGTAATTTTTTCATGAGTGCAGGTTATAGTCGCATCAGTTGTTATTGACTTCCCATTAATTTCACTCGTGTTCACTAGTCCGTAGTCATGAACAATCTCAATTGGTGTGATTTTACAAACAGCATCGCCAATGATTTCAATAATAGAATCGTCACCAACACAAAAGTCGATAAACTGCCATTCGACTTGCCCTAACTTCCCACGCCCTATACATATTCCTTCTTTTATAAATAGTAAAGCTGTATTGCCCGCAGCAATTTTTACTGGAAACTTTGGTCTTAGTGGGGTGAAACAGTTACCGTCTGCTGTTCCAGGAACATCGATAATACTCCAACCACCAGATTTATTCCCTGCCATTAATGATACGGTATCACCTGAATAGCAGCCTTTAAAACCAGAACCTTCTGGTTGTGCCAGTGATGCGTAGAACTCAAAGTCAGCGCCCATTTCAATGGTAGCGGAACCATCTGCGTGTCTAATAAGCTTAAATATTTCCCCTTCGAAACCAGCGTGACTCATTGAACTATATGGTAAAATGGTTAGTAACAGTATATATAAAATTGTGTTAATAATTTTATTGGTATTCAGCTTCAATTGTTGCATTAGCATTAAACTCCCCTTCTATCAGCTCCCCTTCATCATTTTTAATGAGAACCGCATGAAGCTTAGGTATATTATTGGCATTAATCGGAATACTTTTGTCTAATTCAAATGGCTTACCATCATGAAATATTTTTATTCCTAAATTCTCTTGTTCATTAGTTCGTACTGTTGCGTTATCAGGATCAAAACTCACGGCATTACCACTAATTTTAAGTGTTAATTGCAGCTCATCCGATTCTCCATCACATGTTATATCGTAAGGTATTTCTCTTTCATATTTTCCTGATGAAATATTATTAATTCCTATATTATCACCAAAGTTTATTTCAATTGTTTTGCTATCACTAATTTGGCATTGTGGTTTAGATACCACACTACCCACAATAGAAAATTTTATTGTTTCAGTATCTTTAGCCATTATTGTATTACTAATGAATAAGCATAATGGAAGAATAATTAAATTAAATTTTTTGATTGCTAACATTTTAATTACTCTTATGGTTTATTTTTTCTACATTACATTCATTGTTTTTACATAAAAATGAAATGTTAATACTAGTCCCATAATCATTTACGATTGAAATAACTGGAGTTTGAAGAACGATATTATTTGGAATATCCAGTTCATAGTTATCTTTAGGTGGTATTACTGCTGGGTTAAACCCATGTAGCATTTTATTTCCATTTTTAATAGCAACCATATTAATGTTATAATCAGTTGGATTGAAAATTTTAAATTTATTTTTTTCTTTTGAAATGGTAATGTTTTGGGTTCCTGGTGTTGCTAATGTGCTTTTTCTTATAACAATATTTTCGGGTCTATAAAATATTTTAATTCTAGTCTGTAATGCAAATTGTAATGCATTTTTATTATTACTTTTTGGTGGGATTTCTCTGATATTTAGAAAAAAAAGGCTTTCCCTGTCTTGAGGTAAGTTTTGTATATTAGCTAAACCTCTTAATCTGATTAAAGTTTTATTTCCAGCCTCAATCCGTTGTATTGGTGGTAAAGCTACTAATGGTTCATTTATTTTTTCTCCATTAGCATTTTCAACCCAAGAGTGAATGAGATAAGGTGATTTTTTATCATTATTTGTAACTGTAACTTCAACAGACTCTTCATTTCCATTAAAAATAAGTCGAGTGCGATCTAGAGATAGAGCAGCATTAGATTGAAATGCAATACTCATACCTAATGATAACAATAAAAAAATCATATGTAATTTAATTTTCATATAACTATCACTCCAATATTTTAATCATAACTCATAGAGAAAGTTACAACTGAAGAAAAGCTACCTGTTGAAATTTTAGATAGGTCATATCCAACTAACATAGCTTCAATATTTAATTGATTTGTTCCTGAAGAAAGTTCAATGTCACTCATTGGTACATCTGGTGAAATATTATCACCATCTTCAGAGATAAGTTTAATTGCAATGCCTTTAGCTTCTCCAGTAACTGCAAATAACTCTTCATTATCAGAAAATTTATCGCCATGAAATGTAAATTTAACAAATTTACTTATCGATATATCACAATCATTTAATGTAATATTGACATTTCTTTTAGCTGCGACTGTATTATTATTAAATGTTGATTTTACTATAGGGCCAAAATCAATTAATTGCTCTTCGGAGTCCAATGATAATGTACAAGGTTCAGATATGAGTGTTCCATAAAAATGAATATCAGTATCTTTCGAAAAAGTTAGCTGAGGAATAAAAAATACAATCACTAAATAAAAAACATTTTTCATTTTATTTGTATTCCAAAGATATATTTATAACTGAATTAAATTCACCGACTTTTAGCTCATTATTTGTTTTTACAATTTGAGCTGTGAATGATACTCCTGATTTTCCTTTGGATATAATCATAGGATGATGATGTTTATTCGGTATAATGATGTTACCTCTATTATCTTCAAGACGAATAGCTATCCCTTTTGCTTCACCATTAATTTTAAAAAAGTTAGAGTCTGATCTATCAGGAATACCATTAAAATGTAATTTAATGATTGCTTCATCTGGCGTGTATATTAAGTTACCAGAGTGGAATTCATCAACAGCAATGCCATTATTTATGCCACATCCTTTAAATCTTAAGTTAATCAATGTAGGTAATGACATATCTCCAACGTGACGAAATTGGGATGTATTGCTTTCTCCTAGAGAAAATTCTTGTTCTAACGATTCTTCATCTAAAGTACATGGTGACTCAAGTAGTTCACCATGTACATATAGTTCCCCGTTTAGCCCGTCTACATCCCAATTCCGATCAATAACATCAGAGTAGGTTTCAAATGTTAAAAATAGGATAGCTACTAATAATAAAATGTAATTAGCCTTTAAGTATATATTTTTTATCAGTAGCATAATTATTCCTACTTAAATATCATCAGCAACACATCGATTTCCTTGGCAATGAAAGCCTAAAATTGGCTTTCCACCAAAATCATTGATAGTTCTAATAAATGGTTTTTGAAAGGTCCGACTCTTTACTTTTTTATTTGATTTAGGTTCAATCATTACAGCTTCAAAATTTTTCTCTAATGGTTGATTCTCTGCACCTGTAATACCTATCAAGTTAATATAATATGGAGTTGGGTTTTCGACCATATATCCATCATTTTCTTTATTAAGAATAATTTTGTTATCCCATCTAGTATTTTTTTCTGGAATGATAGACTCGGGTCTATAAAATAGTTTTATCTTTGTTTGCAATGCTAATTGCATTACATTTGGTTTGTCGCTTTTAGGTGGCACTTCCCTAACATTGAAATAAAAAACAGATTCTCTATCTTGTGGTAACTGGCTGATATTTGCTGTTTTAGTTATTTTAATAACACTTTTATCTCCTGGCTCGACCCGCTGTAATGGTGGAGTTGTAAGAAATGGGCTAATTATTTTTTCACCCGCTTCATTTTCAAGCCATGATTGTGCTAAATAGGGTAACTTTTTATTTTCATTCTTAATGTTAAGGACAATGGACTTCTCATTTCCTGGATAAATAGCTCTAGTTCTATCAAGCGCTATCGCAGCATACCCATTATGAGCGACAGTAAAAAAAGAAATCAAAATAGTACCAATATTGATAATAGATTTATTCATAATAAATAGTTAACCTCAATTAATCGTACAAGGTAATAGTAAAGAGTCGCCTGTAGTGAGTTCTTTAGGAAAACGTATTTGGCAACGCTGATCTTTACCAAATGTTATAAAGGCTATCTCTTCACTATTAGCACCAACTATCCATGTATTTCCGTTATCTCCAACAATACCAAGTTCATCTCCTTTGGCATTTTTAACTAGGGCTCCAAAAGGTGGTTCAGAGCCATCATTTAATTTTATTGAGGCCATTATTTTCGCCCCTTTTAAAATATCAAAGTGATGATAACCGATAGCACCTTCAGTAAATGCACTCTCTCTAACAGGTGTTCCTTTTGGTTCTATATCATCAGCAAATTTATTTACATCTAATTTAATTGATACTTTATAATAACTACTAATATCCGTAATAACTCCATAGCCATATCTATTCGAATGTATTCCATTACCTATAGGTACACCGCTGGTTTTATCGGTATCAACTAATACTCGAGTTCCTCCCGCATTTCCTCCTGGGTGTAATGCCATACCTTGGCTTGTTGCTGTCATTCCTCCTCTAGAGGAAAAGCCCATCGATTTATAATCACCTTGGAGAATTGAAGCATTTAAGCTTAAATCAGACGAATCACCCCTATGAGCGTAAAACCCACTTATTTGTGGATTAACACCATTATCATTGCGAACGCCAACATTAATTCTATAACTATCTCCATTATCTAGCCTGCTATAATAACCAGCAGTTTGAGAGTAAGTATTTCCACTGTAATTAGCATTATAGCTTACGGTTGCTTTTTGAAGAGGAATGCTCATTCCAATGAATAAAGCATTGTCCCATTTATAATTATATTTACTTCTTGATAGATTTAAGTTTAATGATATATCTCGTATATCGCCAATATCTATATACTTATTTAAGGCAAAACTGTAGTAATCGATGTCATCTTTATCCCAATAGGTTTGATGACTCCAACTGATATTTGTGCTCAACCGCTGTTCTGAAAAATTCTTGCTTGCTGTAATAGTGTATAATTCTTTTCCTTTAGATAATAGATAGTTTCCTTTTAATGAATCAATGAATTGCCCCATTGACATATAATCTTTTTCAGAAAAACGGTATCCTGCAAATGTAATATCACTATCTAATTCATCAAATCGTTTGGAATAACTTAGTCGCCAAGATTTACCATTTAATTTATTTGTGTGGTTTTTATTGTTAGCATTTATGTTATTGACCTCAGCCCAAGATTGAGTTAGATCGACTGATAATGCACCAAGCCAAAACAAGTCTCTTCCTAATCCTACGCTAACTGATTGATATGGTTTAGAAAGTATTAGGCCACCATAAACAGACCAAGCATTAGAAACACCCCAAGATAATTCACCTGATGTAAATAAAGGTCCTTCAATATGACGTTGATTATCACTTGGTTTACCGGTGAATAATTTATATCTTATTTGCCCAGGTCTTGTTAAATATGGAACTGTCGCTGTGTCAGCAGTATAAGTTTGAACGCTGCCATCTGCTTCTTCAACTCTTACATCTAAACGGCCTTTAACAAAACTATTGAGATCTGAGATTTTAAATGGCCCAGCGGCTACAGTCGTTTCACTAAGAATTCGCCCTTTTTGACTGACAATAACGGTTGCATTTGTTTTTGCGACGCCTGTAATTTCTGGCGCGTATCCTCTCAATTTAGGTGGTATCATCCTTTCATCACTAATTAATGAGCCACCGATAAAACGCCAAGTGTCAAATATGTCAGAGTTTACATATGTTTCACCTAGGACTAATTGAGAGGTTATCCACGGTAATGCTCTAAATGCATAAATACGGCTCCAATCGAACTTGCTTTCAGTATTTCTAGAGGAATTACGATAACTAGCTTGGTAATCTCCTCTGAATCGCCATGCGCCATAATTTACTCCAAGTGTTCCGTTAGAACTGATATTTTTGCTACTATTACCGTCGTCTGGTTTTATGAAATTACCGTTTATATTATAATCAAGCATGATTCCTGGAATACCATTATCCCATAAGGATTGAGGTAACCAATTCTCATCACTGTACTCAAGCCAAGCCTGAGGAATAGATACTTTTAATGATGCATCGGATAAATCACCTTTAACGAATGCGCCATCAATTGAATTAAAATCAATACACTTACCATTATCCCAGGTTTTTATATCACCAATAACACTTTCTTTTAAACCCATAAAAGGAAGAAATTCTGGCTTAATGCATGCTTCAACGATATCATTCTCATTTCTTTCTTTAAAAGAAAATTCTGATTCCATAACATCATATTCATTAATGTATAGTCGAAGAAGGTAACTGCCGGGCATTATATATCCAGCTTGAGAAAAATGAGATATGTCTATATTTTTTTTTATATCATCATCAAGGATATCAGTATTAAATTCTACAGCTTTTGCAGTGTTAATGGTGGATAAAAGCATAAGAGAAAAATTTAATAATAATACTTTGAAAATGATTTTTTTTAAATTTAGCACATAACACCTCTCAACTGAATAATCAACGATATTCATTAGTAAATGACTATCAGCTTTTAGTGATAAGAAACCATATAACGAATAAAACTTTTATAATTACCAGCTTTAAGTGGTTTATTATTTCTTACTAATTGTATCTTATAATATAGAGTTGTATTTTTATCTTGTAACTCAATAGCTGGCATTGCTTCTTTATCTTTTGCAACATTAAATTCATTATCATATATTTTTATACCGACACCTTCAGCACTGCCTGTAGTTAAAAATGTATTTTCAACATTCATATCCAGTAATCCAGAAAATGTTATATTTGCATCAATCCATTTTTCTCCTGATTCTTTATTCAAGTCACAATTAACAAGATGAATAGAAAAATCTTTAATTGGAGATAAACTTTTACCTGATAAATAATTAATAGATATAGCTCCAAAATCAATATCCTGATAAATATCATCAGTTAGTATTGAACAGGCAGATTCAATTATCTGGCCATTGAGTGTGACACTCCCATGCCCTTGTTTATTTGCCATAACATTAGTGGAAAAAATGGCAAATAATACTAATGTTAATCTTTTTATCACCTGGCTATACCTAATTAATAGTGGCCGGACGATATTGACCGGCCAATAAATTATTACATATAAGATAATGTGAAATTAGTTACTGCTGTGAATTCACCTGTTGCAAGGCTAGCATCATCGATACCTTGTAAGTATGCAGAGAAATTCAGAGTATTATCGCCATTGATTAATTCACGGCCATTACTTTCTTTGTTTAGTTCAATTACGGTACCTGAGCCATCAGTGATTGCAACACCCGCACCTTTAGCTGTTCCGGTAATTCCTAATAATGTATTGATTGGACCTGCACTGCCTGCAGCTGGTGAACCACCAAAAGTGATTTTTACTGTATTACCGACTAAAGCACGAGTATCTTCACCAGGACCAACTGGGCTTTCTTCTTCAAAAGAACAGTTTTCTAATAAGATATCGAAGTTACGAGGAGTTGACTGGCCATTGTCTTTCAATTGTGATTTTGCAATTTGACCAAGATCGATTTCTTGGTTTGTTGAATCTGGATTGATAGAACATGCAGCTTCAATAATAGAACCTGTAAATGTAATTTTACCTGAACCTTGACTTGGCTCACTTGCTGCCTGAACACCAAAAGTAGCAAGACCAGCAGTAAAAATTAAAGCAGTTGTGATTTTGTTAAATTTCATATTTTCTACACTCTTCTATAATTAAAAACGAATAACAACAATAGGATTAATAACAATAATACTTACAGCTTATTACTTCAGCTTATTACTTACAGCTTATTCAGTAGTACTCAATTACTAAAATGAATAGAGGCTAAATATGTATTAAAAAATAAATAAGCATAAGTCCGTTATTTGAGTTTCAAATATTAATGTAAAAATTCAACAAAATAAACGCTCACTACAAAGTAAAGAAAAAACAAAATAAAAAACCAGGTTTTTATAGATTAACGGAATATTTATCTAAAATATAAATTTAAAAATATTTATACTCTAAACTGTTGATATAAAAGTTTGTTAAATTAATTGTTTTTGTACTATAGAAATCTATTTTTAATGTAAATAAATAAAATATAGTGGTGAAAATTGTCTTGTCAGTGACTTTTTATCCATAAAAAAATTTTTTTATGAAAAATAAAGATACACTCAGTTATCATTAAAAATTGAAATTTGTTTGTTGATCTTTTGTATTCAAATATGGCAATATAATGAAAGGTTAACCTAATAGTAAAGTTAATGTGATGAAATATATTATCAATGATAAAGTTATTTATGATGAGAGTGCACAGACATTAAGTCGTGATAATACAATAATAAGCTTAACATTGCCCTGTAGCCAGTTATTATCTGTTTTCATAAAAAAGCAAAATATAGTTATTAGTCGAGACTATTTATTAGAAAAGGTCTGGGGGAAATTAGGTCGAGTATCTTCCAACCATAACTTGAGTCAAAATATATTTTTGCTACGAAAGAATTTGAGTGAGCTTGGCTTAGAAAAAATAATAGAGACGATCCCAAAGCAAGGGTTTAAATTCGTTGCTTCTGCTACTATCGAAAACTTGCCGTTCAAAAACTCTGAAAAAAAAGCAAAAACGAAAATCAAAATAAAAAAGAGATACTTTTTTATTTTAATAATGATCGTTTTACTGTTTATATCAATTTATTTTTATATATCAAAATCGTACAATGCTGTTGTTGTGAAATCGCTAACCATCGATAGATGTGATATTTTTTTAAGAAAAAAAATATCAAATGAAGAGCGTTTTTTGAAAGAAATGGAAAAAAACACTCAAAATATAGCGGAAAGGTGCAAAAATAAAAATGGTATCATTTTATATGATGATAGTGAGACTATAGGAAAAAACGGTGTTTATGAAAGCATTCTTTCTTGGTGCAAAAAAGATAAAGATGAAAATATTTATGAATGCGAAAACAATATTTATCTACATGTTCGTTAGTAGCATAATATTGGCTATCGCGGTAGCTAGCTTCTATTTTTTTCACTCAAAATATTCAATACCGAATAACTGTCATGGTGTCATTAATTTTACCAATAATGAAGCAGAAGAAGAGCTGATCTATGGTAGGGTTTCTGTTATTTATCACTTGGTTAACGACAATAAATATATCGTTAATGAATATGGAACAGTACACAATAATAATAAAAGCTATACCATGGACAGGGTATTAACTTTGACTATCCAAGGGAAAACAAAAGATGACGCCATCATTTTTAAAAAGGGGAAAGTAGAATTAAATGCTACGGACAATGTGCCGCCTGATATATCGGCATACTTAGCGGGGAATCACGATCTTCTTTTCTATAAGTTCACACTGTTAAAAGATAACCTTTGGAGTATCTCTGATGTCAAACGAGTTGTTTTTGTGTGTCAGAGTGAGTAATTCAACATATTGAAAATAAAAATATTTTATTTAAATTAGCTAATTAGCTTTGATAGTTAAAGTTGTTAGCTTATTGCCTATAGTATTTTAACTCATCTAATTTAGATTATTTTTGTGGTCAAATCAGGTTGGCCACGACTCTTTTTTCACTAAAAACTCACCGATTTTTTTGATTATTCGTTATGTTATCGATAAGTGTGTCTTGATAAGATGCTTAGTTAACTATCATTTTCTGATGCTATTATCAATTAGAAAGGAGAGAATAATAAGATCTTCTTTCTAGAAAATGAATTTAATTATTAAATAATAATTACACCTAACTATCAGCTGATTAAAAAATTGAATGGTTTTATTGGACAAGGCATAGTGAAATGATAATGAATGAGTGTATTGATTATATCAATTTCTCTTTGGTATTAATCTATCCTTATAATAAAAAGTAGGGGAATACGTACATTTCCCCTACTTATGTAAAAATAAACTATAAAATTGGGCGTTTAACGAAGCCAATTGCTTCATAAACTTTATCTAACGTTTCTTGCGCGCGAGCAGCCGCTTTAGTTGCACCTTCATCCATAATTTGGTTGAGCAGCGCTTCATCATTACGGAATTCATGGTAGCGAGTTTGAAGAGTAGTTAACATGCCAGAAACAGCTTCTGCTACAGCACCTTTTAGATGACCGTACATTTGGCCTTCAAATTCTGCTTCGAGTTCTGCGATTTTCTTACCAGTCACGCCCGACATGATATCTAATAAGTTAGAAACACCCGGTTTGTTTTCTAAATCATAACGAATACGCGGTGGCTCTTCGGAGTCAGTCATTGCGCGTTTGATTTTTTTCACGACAGATTTCGGGTCTTCTAATAATGCGATAACGTTGTTACGGTTATCATCAGACTTAGACATTTTCTTGGTTGGATCTTGTAGCGCCATAACACGGGCACCACCACCAGTCGGAATGAATGGATCGGGTACAGTGAAAATATCACCGTAAATAGCATTGAAGCGTTGAGCAATATCACGGCTCAATTCAAGATGTTGTTTCTGGTCAATGCCAACGGGTACTTGATTTGTTTGATAAATCAAAATATCGGCTGCCATTAGTACCGGGTAATCAAATAGGCCTGCATTGATATTTTCTGCATGACGGGCAGATTTATCTTTAAACTGAGTCATACGGCTCAATTCACCGAAATAGGTGTAGCAGTTAAGCGCCCAGCTCAGTTGAGCGTGTTGTGGTACATGGGACTGAACAAAAATAGTGCTTTTTTTCGGGTCAATGCCACAAGCTAAATAAAGCGCGAGTGTATCAAGGGTTCTTTTACGCAGCTCGATAGGGTCTTGGCGAACGGTGATAGCGTGCTGGTCAACGATACAGTAAATGCAATCGTAGTCATCTTGCATTTGTACCCACTGACGTAATGCACCCATATAGTTACCGATGGTTAATTCACCGGAAGGCTGTGCGCCGCTGAATACGATTGGTTTTTGGGGTTGCTTTAAATTTTCAGTGGGAGTACTCATTTAGTTATGTCCTTGCTTATTTTATTTCAGATAACCCAATTGCAGGTAATAAATCAGAAAAATGTGTTAATACACAGTTCGGTTCACTCAGTGCAATAGATTCACCATAGTTATAACCGTAGGTCAGACCGACACACGGGCATTCAGCGCTTTTCGCTGCAATAATATCATTACGAGAATCGCCGACAAAAAGCAATTCTTCTTTACGTAAACCGAATGTTCCCATCGTTAAGTAGAGAGGAGCTGGATGCGGTTTTAAAGCTTTGACATCATCGCTACCCAATACCAGAGAAAAGTAGTGTTCAATGCCTAACTTCTTCAATAATGGCGCAATAAATGGGGTTGCTTTATTCGTTACAATTCCCATAGGCAGGCCATGTTTCGCTAATTGCTCTAAAGTGTCTTTTACTTCAGGGAACAGTTGGCTGCCTGTTGTGACAGATGTTGCATAGAATTTATCAAAACTGGCTCGCGCTCTTTTTTGTAGCTCGGGCGTGATTTCGGCTCCTGCCCAAGAAAGCGCTCGCTCAACTAATATATCAACCCCATTGCCGACCCAAATAGAAACGCGTTCTTTACCTGCGGGAGGGAAATTTAATTCGTTGAGCATGTTGTCGATAGCGTCAGCTAAGCCGCTGGCGCTGTCTACGAGAGTGCCGTCTAAATCGAAAGCTATCGCTTTGATATTCTCTAATACGACTTGAGTCATTGAGATACCTTTTGTAATTCGTTACGCATCGCGTCGATAACAGTTTTATAGTCGGGTTGGTCGAAAATAGCAGAACCTGCAACGAAGGTGTCGGCACCTGCTGCTGCAATCTCTGCGATATTATTCACCTTGACACCGCCATCGACTTCCAAACGAATATCATAACCACTCTCATCAATTAATTTACGGACTTGGCGCAATTTATTGAGTGTTTGTGGGATAAAGGATTGGCCTCCAAAGCCGGGGTTGACAGACATGAGCAGGATCATATCGACTTTATCCATCACATAATCAAGGTAGCTAAGTGGGGTTGCTGGGTTAAATACTAGCCCTGCGGTACAGCCATGCTCGCGAATTAACTGCAGTGAGCGGTCAACGTGTTCACTGGCTTCAGGGTGGAAGCTAATATGGGTTGCACCCGCTTTAGCAAAGTCAGGGATAATGCGGTCAACGGGTTTCACCATTAAATGGACATCAATAGGTGCGGTTATTCCGTAGTCTCGCAGTGCTTTACATATAGGCGCCCCAAACGTTAAGTTTGGTACATAATGGTTGTCCATAACATCAAAATGCACGATATCGGCACCAGCTGCAAGAACATTGGCAGTATCTTCGCCTAAACGGGCAAAGTCAGCAGATAAAATAGATGGGGCAATGAGAAAGTTTTTCATTATTGTCTCCGATTATTAATCGTTATCTGAGAGCCATTCATCGCTAGGTACAAGGCGCTGTGTTTTTTTCTTATCTATTTTTCTAGGAGAAAGGCTATTTGGTATACCCGGATATAATGCCAGTAACTCATTGACTTTTGTCCGGTTCAATATATTTCTACTGATAGTGCGACGTACTTTTACAATATGTAATTGGGCTTGATGATACCACTCTCTCGTCATCGGGGTATCATGATTTGAGATCAAGACAGGGATTTTGCTTTCTGTTGATAACTTTTGTGCCAAAATCGCTAAGTTTTGTTGTTCAAGCGAATTAAATGAATTCGTATGATACGCGGTGAAATTAGCGGTATCTGATAAAGGTGCATAGGGTGGGTCACAGTAGACAACAGATCCCTCTTTTGCGTTGAGCAAAGTTTCACCATAATGCTGAGTCATAAATATCGCATTTTGTGATTTTTCAGCAAACCACAGTAATTCTTCTTTAGGAAAATAGGGCTTTTTATAGCGGCCGAAAGGAACATTAAATTCACCACGAGAATTATAACGGCATAACCCATTATAGCAGTGGCGGTTTAAGTATAAAAAAAGGACACTGCGTTTCTCAGTATCGGTCGATTGGTTAAAGGCTTCACGCATTAAGTAATATTGTTCGGAAGTATTATATTCAGGTGTGAAGATTTGCTGGGCTTCTTCGATAAAAGAATCAGCACGGTCTTTAACTGTATTATAGAGGTTGATGAGGTCACTGTTGATATCTGCCAGTATGTAGGAATCATAACTGGTGTTTAAAAACACTGACCCAGCACCAACAAAAGGCTCAATTAAGCAATCACCTTGTGGAAGGTGTTTTTTGATTTCTTCCACAAGGGGGTATTTGCCCCCAGCCCATTTTAAAAAAGCGCGTTTTTTTTTCATGCCGTCTTTATTATTACAATCGTTTAGAGTACTAAATCTATACTCTGTCAGGACAACATAATGCGCCCGGGGAAAAACGTTGTTATTTTTGATCCTGTTTGACTTGTTTCATATTTCTAACCCACGGTTTTTTCGCTTGCACTGCAGCAGGTAAGGTTCCTATTGCATTTTTTGCGTCGGTCACTGAACTATAATTTCCGTGAATAAGAACATACCAGGTTTGCCCATTACGTATAGTTTTATAGACTTTGTAATTGGCCAGTTTGTTTTCTTTTGCAAAAGCTTCCAATGTATCAGAGCGGCTTGCGCTGCTGAGTTGTAATGTATAGCTACCAGCTGGTGCAGACATGATATTACTACCTTGGCTACTTGCTGTTGATGCAGGTTTCGCTGGCTGTTTAGTCTGCACAGGATGTTTTTGCTCAACGGGTTTTGCAGGTGTTTTTTCTGGTGTGACTGGTTTTACCACGGGTTGCTGTTCGACAGGTTTAACGGTTGGTGGTGTTAACTGTGTCGTATTTTGTGGTTGGTTAGTATTTGGTACAGAAACTTGGCCTTGATTTAAGGCATCAACGACATCACCAGGTATTTCGATACGCTCACCCAGACCATTTGGTTGAGTTTGAGGCTCTCCTTGGGTTGGTGTCGGTGTGATTTGTGAACCGGTAATTTCTTGCGGTTGCCCTGATAACGTTTGACCTTGTGAATTTGTCAACGATGAGGAGCCCGATAAGTCGATATTCTGTGAATTATTTGCACCCGTTGTTTGTTGCTTTTCATGCTCTGTAGGGGCCTTTAACGCTGAGCTGATAGCAATAATGAGCAGCAATAGAACCAGAACACCTACACCAATCATAATATGTTGGCGTGAGAGTGCAATTTTAGGTTTTGCAGTAGATGATGATTGGCGTGAGCGCCCTGTCGGTCTATCTGATGTATCTGGCCTAAGATCATTTTGACCTTGAGGCTGGTTATCTGGTTTAAATTCGTCCATTTTCCTCTCCCGAATAAAATTTGCCTATAGTAGAGATAAAATGTCTCTTATCAGTACAACCTCTTAACGACCAAGCAGGGCATCGCTGCTTATTTTAAAGCATATATCCTTTCGTAATACCACGCTAGCCAAAGTGGTATTGATAATACGCTTTTTCAGAGTTTCGTATATAGGCGTAGGCATACCGTATAATTTAACGACTTTAGCGAACATCTACCAGTAACATTTTAAAACGTCAGTAAAAATTCGGGTTTTTCTTCGTTTTATGACATACAGGATGATATTGCCGCAATGACAGTCTGCGTATCAACATCTGAACGCATTTCCGAATGGCCGATAGTGGTAGGCAAAATTAAATGTAGTTTTCCACCCATCACTTTTTTATCTCGCATCATATGTGGGAGATAATCATCGGGCTTCATTTGTGACGGGCCTGTGACGGGAAGTGATGCACGTTCTAAAAGAGTGACCACCCGCTGTGTTTGTTCAGGAGTAAATTGGCCAAGTAGCTCAGCTGTTTTTGCTGCCATAACCATGCCAGCCGCGACAGCTTCACCATGTAACCAGACGCCATAGCCCATATGCGCCTCGATAGCATGGCCAAAAGTATGGCCTAAGTTCAATAGTGCACGTAACCCACTAGTTTCTTTTTCGTCTGCCGCAACGACTTGTGCTTTTAATTCACAACAACGGCGAATACAGTAAGCCATCGCTTGGTCATCAAGAGCGACGAGAGCATCGATATTATCTTCTAGCCAGCTAAAAAACTCACTATCGAGGATAATGCCATATTTAATGACCTCAGCTAAACCAGAGGCGAGTTCTCTTGGGGGAAGTGTTTTTAAACAGTTGAGATCAATCACGACAGAAGCGGGTTGATAAAATGCACCGATCATATTTTTCCCTAATGGATGATTGACGGCAGTTTTACCACCGACAGAAGAGTCCACTTGAGATAATAAGGTCGTAGGAACTTGAATAAAACGCACTCCACGCTGATAACTTGCTGCTGCGAAACCGGTTAAGTCGCCAATGACTCCCCCACCAAGAGCGATGAGGGTGGTGTCACGGTTATGGTGTTTTTCAAGTAATGCGGTAAATACATCATTCATAATGAATAATGATTTGTATTGTTCGCCATCCGGTAGAATGATGGTATCAACTTTTACACCTGAAGATTCAAGAACATGCTTTATCTTATCAAGATAAATAGGGGCAAGAGTTTCATTTGTCACGACCATTGCTCGTTGACCTGCAGTTAATGGCCAAAATGCATCCGTTTGTTGATATAAGCCGGGTGCAATATTGATTGGATAACTACGTTCGTCTAGAGTGACGGTGACTTTTTCCATCTTGCTTTACCTTAAGTTCATTTTTGAAAATAACACCATGAATAATTAGTTTTTTTCTAATAGTTCAATGATTTGGCTGGCAACAACTTTAGCGCTTTGTTCATCAGTATGAATGGTAATATCAGCAATTTCTTCATACATCGGATTACGTTCGTCAGCCAGTTTCTCAAGAACTTCACGTGCAGGTTCGTCAACTTGTAGTAGTGGACGTTTTTTGTCACGCTGTGTACGAGATAATTGTTTCTCAATTGTGGTCTCAAGATAAACAACGACACCGCGAGCGGATAAGCGATTACGGGTCTCTTTGGACTTAACAGAGCCACCGCCTGTTGCTAAAACAATGCCTTGTTTCTCTGTAAGCTCATTGATGATTTTTTCTTCGCGATCGCGAAAGCCTTCTTCACCTTCAAGGTCGAATACCCAGCCTACATCTGCGCCAGTGCGTTTTTCTATCTCGTGATCAGAGTCGAAAAACTCCATATTAAGCTGTTGAGCCAACTGACGGCCAATAGTACTTTTGCCAGCACCCATTGGTCCAACCAGAAAGATATTGCGTTTCTCTGCCATGTTTTTTGGTATTACTACGATTATTCGTTAATGATTACCCGCCCCGCCAATCAGATTAGCGGCGGGACCTAAACTGAAACCTCATAAGTGATGATGTGAGATCAGATAAGAAAATTATCTCAATACATCAACCTGAATTGCAACTATATAAATATGGCACTAAGCAAGCAAAGTGCCATATTTAAAATTGCAGGTTTCTATATTTGAGCCGTCTATGTTGTCTAATACCTTGTTTATCATGGTTTTTAACAGTTTTTAGCTATTGGTATCAGCAAGTTATTTCTGTTAAGTGTAGAGCAACATTAATTGTGGCTGTTTTATAAGCGACTGACAGCTTGTTCTTTAATCTACGGATAGTTAGAACACTCAATGGATAACCTTGTATGCTAAAACGACGTCAGCGTCAAATTTATCCGGTAGGTTTATGGCATAAAAAATATTTTTTTTTGTCATCTTTGACTTATTGCTTATTCAACTATTTGAAGTATATGCGTTATTTTTTCTATATTAAATATTGATAAGTTTTGGTGTTATAAAAACGATAAGGACACGTTTATCTATATGCTCTGCCGTATTTGTGAATAATGTACCTAGAAAAGGAATGTGAGATAAAAAAGGTAACCCCGTCTCTGTTTTTTCTTGTTTTTGCTGAAAAATTCCCCCAAGGATAAGTGTTTCATTATTTTTGATAGTGACGGTCGTTGCGATTTCTTGCTTATTGATGGCCAAGTGATGATGTTGACTGCTAGTGAGTGCAGTATCAGGCGAGTTATGACTAATTTTTAGATTTAACTCAACTTTTTCATCACGCACAATAGCGGGAGTGACATCCATCCCGAGTACAGCATCTTTAAATTGTACGTGCGTTTTCTTTTCATTACTGGTGACGTAGGGGATCTCTGTACCTTGCTGAATACTTGCGGGTTGTTGGTGTGAAGCAACTAAACGAGGACTCGCAATAATAGAAAGCAAATTTTCTTTTTCTAATGCTTTAAGTTTCATTTCAAGTAAACCCTCTCCAAGGCTAAGAACATTGAAGGAAAATTGCCCGGATATTGAAGAGTAACGGTTGTAACGATGTAAATGATTAGCGCTCAGGTTTCCCCCTGCCATCATTCCCCATTCTAAACCCAATTCTTGTAATGCAGTTCGGCTGCTACTAATGATATGTGCGGTGATTTGCACTTGTTTATTTGGCATATCTTTATGTTTTATCCATTCATCAATCAGTGCTAATCGGTCTGGATCATCTTTAATAATGAGGCTGTTTGTCGTGATATCGTGATGGACAGATGCATTTTTTGATAATAACGACGTATCAGGGTGTTCTAATAGGAGACGAACCTCTTGAACATTGATTGAGACTAATTTAAATATTTTTTCGGCTTGTGGTGTTTTACTTGGCGCTATCGGCGCTATTGTAATCTCCGAAGTGGGCTGATTTTCTATTACTAAAGGTGGGGTAAGTGGTGCAAAGGGATCTCTAATTTCTTCGGCAGAGACTAAAAATGAAGATAAAAAGAGGAGTCCTCCAATAATTATCATGTGAATGTTAGTTAGTGAGCTATTCATTATGGTTATCATCCTTGATAGCAAGAGTGTTGTTGAAAAAAGAAAATGAGATGGTGGTAACAATAACTCCTTGTTTTAAATTTATTTTTATGTCATGAAAATGCCATCTCTGAGTTTGAGGAAGAGTAAGAAGTTGCTCTATAACGTAATAAATAGCAGCAAAATTGCCTTGGAACTCCATAAAATAGGTATTGATATCTGTGGGTTGCAATTGATTAAGTGTGACTGAAGAACGAGAAAGTAAAGTATTTAACTGTGTAAGTAATTCAAGAGGGGCTTCGTTAGTATCAACTGATTGTTTTAACAATTGAGCCTGCTTTTCTAGCTGTTGCAACGAAGGTGAGTGGCGGAGAGTTTTTGTTTCTTTTGCAATTGCTTCAGTTAAACTCAGGTTCTCAGTGGCTAATCCCATGATCTGATTTTGGTTTTCTTTCCAGTATAAAAAATACCCAGCAGTGATACAAAGAGCCATGAAGAAGCAAACCGGTAGCGTTTGTTGCCAAAAAGGGCGATACCAAAAAGAATGTGTAGATTCACTCATCGAACTCCCCTTGGTATTTAGCAGTTAGGTGTAAACGATTTAATTGATTCATTCGGCTGATTTTTTTCAATTGAATATCGCTCAAACCAGGGTGTTTTTTAAGCTGTAAGCCGAGTGAATTGATATCTTGAAAATCATAACTGTTAGCTTTGATCTCTATTTTGTTATCCATTAACTGTAGATTTGTGAGCCAACTTTTGGGCGGTGTTATAGTCGATAGATTTTGTAATAGCCTAAGTAAAAATTGATTATTTTCCATGATGCTATCTATCTGTCTTTTTTTGTTCATCAAACGGTTATTCTGTGCTTGTTGAGCCGTGATTTGTAATGTTAATTGCTGTATCTGTTCGTATTGCAGTTGGCTATTATGCTTTCTGTTTTTTAGGTCATTTATTTCAATTTGTTGAAATAAAAGTAAAAAAATACAAGCTATAATTACTGAACAGCAAACCACAAAACAAAAGAGTAAAAACTCTCGTATCTTCTTTTTTATTTGCTGTTGGCGCCAAGGAAGAAAATTAACTTGGTATAGTTCCATCAGTTAAATATCTCCATGACGCAAAGCAAGGCCGGCGGCAATCACAAAATCCCCCAATAATTGCGGTAATTTAATATTATGCTTTTGAAAAGCTTGACGTAATTCCCAATGATGAGCAACCTTAGCGGTGTGATGAATATGTTGATGATCTGTAATCAGGTAGATAGGCGAAGTAGGGGGAGTATCATCTCGATCAAGAAAGGGCAGCAAGTGGGAAAGTGTCGGTATGTCGGTATCTTGTAAATGGTTGTAATTCGCTGGTTGGCTAGTTGGCCCTGACCAAAGCCATTCACCTTGTCGGTAATGAATAACCCAACATTCATCGGGTAAACCCGCATTTCTTGCCACATAACGTAAAGCTATGGGGGCGACATCAATAGCAAGTAGGTTAAACCCGCTTTCTGTAAATAGATTTTGCCAAAAGGTAATATCTGACTGGCGAGCCCCATTAAAATAAACTTGTTGTTTGATGACGCGATAGTCGATAACCAGCTCTTGGGCGTGCATAGAAAAACGCTTTTCAGCTTGAGATTGTAAGTACCACCCTAATTCCGGTTGTGGCAATTTGATTTCACTGGGTAATGAAATTTGTTGTTTTATTGTACGAACGGCAGGTAATGCGAAGGATACTGAACACTTTTTAGGTAATTTCTGACGCCATTGTAATAAAATATCCAGTAAAATTTCATACTGCTGATGGCTAGAATTATCCGTTAATTCGAATGGTAATTGCTGCTGCCAACATTCACATAAATGCCAGTATTGTCTGCGCCGCTTTGCAGCGACTAGCTGGATTCTATCTCGATATAGGTCGATCCCAATGTTCCATTTTGATGTATACATAGTTAATTTCCTTATCATTAACAAATAAATTACGTTTTCTATTGTGCTGTATAAGCTTTATACTGTGTGTTAGTGATATCTAAACCCTCTTGTTAGCCGAGCATGGGAATTTTCCGGTGAAGTTCGTAAAATACTTTTTTATTCTTGTTTTCTGTTGCATTTTTTTGGGAACCGCCTCGATTTATGGCATGTATAAATATGTCGAAGGTGAGTTACCTGATGTCGCAACAATGAAAGACATTCGTCTGCAAATTCCAATGCAGGTATACAGTGCGGATAACGAATTGATTGCCCAATATGGGGAAAAACGTCGTATTCCTTTACCGCTGGCAGAAATTCCTCCTTTAATGATAAAAGCGTTTATTGCAACTGAAGATAGCCGTTTTTATGATCACCACGGGATTGACCCTATTGGTATTTTCCGTGCTGTTACTGTCATGGCATCATCTGGTCATGCTTCTCAGGGGGCCAGTACGATTACTCAGCAGCTCGCGAGAAACTTTTACTTAAGTCCTGAAAAAACCTTGATGCGTAAAGTTAAAGAGGCTTTTTTAGCTATTCGCATTGAGCAGCTTTTTACTAAAGATGAAATTATGGAGCTGTACCTGAATAAAATTTATTTAGGTAACCGTGCTTATGGCGTCGGGGCGGCTGCGTACGTTTATTTTGGTAAGACAGTAGATGAGTTGACGCTTAGTGAAATCGCGATGATTGCGGGTTTGCCAAAAGCGCCTTCTACATTTAACCCGCTGTATTCTTATGACCGTGCTGTAAGTCGTCGTAATGTGGTTCTTTCTCGTATGTTTGAGGAGAAATACATTACTCAAGACCAGTATGAACAAGCAAAAAATGAAAAAATAGTTGCTTCATATCATGCGCCGAAAATCGATTTTTCTGCGCCGTATTTAGCCGAAATGGCGCGTCAAACCTTGTTTGATAAATATGGTGAAGATGCCTATACCGATGGGTATAAAGTTTACACTACGGTGATCCGCAAAGATCAGGAAGCAGCAACAACTGCAGTTCGTAATAATTTGATCGACTACGATACTCGTCATGGCTATCGCGGTCCTGCCGAAGTTTTATGGAAACAGAATGAAACGGCTTGGACAGCAGAGCAGATTGTTGAAAAATTGAAGAAAATGCCTGTTTATGGGCCATTAATGCCTGCCGTCGTAACATCTGCAACGGCTTCAGAAGCACAAGTGATGTTAGCTGATGGCTCGCAAATCCCAATTACGATGACCGGGGTGCGTTGGGCACGTAAATTTATTTCAGATACTCAGCAAGGCGCCACGCCAAGAGCCGTAAATGCAGTGATGCAAGTGGGTGAGCAAATTTGGGTTCGAAAAGTTAAAGATAACTGGTGGTTAGGGCAAGTGCCTGATGTAAATGCTGCCTTTGTTGCTTTGAATCCGAATGACGGTGCAATTATTGCGCTTGTTGGTGGGTTTGACTTCAATATGAGTGAGTTTAACCGGGTTACTCAATCATTACGCCAAGTTGGTTCGAATATTAAACCTTTCTTGTATACCGCTGCGATGGATAAAGGCCTGACATTATCATCATTACTTAATGATGTGCCGATTAGCCGTTGGGATGCGGGCGCAGGTTCTGATTGGCGTCCTAAGAATTCACCACCTCGATATGATGGGCCTATTCGTTTGCGTCAAGGTTTAGGCCAATCAAAAAACGTTGTGATGGTTCGCGCAATGAGAGCCATGGGTGTGGACTACGCCGCTGATTATTTGACTCGCTTTGGTTTCCCAGCGGAAAATATTAACCGTACAGAGGCGTTAGCGCTAGGTGCGCCATCATTTACACCAATGCAAATGGTTCGTGGATATGCCGTCATGGTCAATGGTGGGTATTTGATTGACCCATACTACATTTCGAAGATCGAAAATCATAATGATGAGGTTATTTTCGAAGCTAATCCTAAAATAGCATGCCCTGATTGTACGAATATTCCTGTGATTTATGGGGATACTGAACGCACTATTGCGAGTAAAGGTATAGATGATGAATCTACCGAAGAAGTGACGCAATCGGATGATAATACCGTCATACAAGAGCCAACAATGGAATTAACAACGGCATCTAACCTAGACGGGAACGCCGGTGATCAATATGCACCTCATGTGATTAATACTCCTCTCGCATTCTTAATTAGGGATGCGATGATGACTAATATCTATGGCGAGCCTGGTTGGTCTGGTACAGGTTGGCGTGCAGCGAGAGACTTAGGTGGCCGGCGTGATATTGGTGGAAAAACAGGAACAACGAATAGCTCGAAGGATGCTTGGTTCTCTGGCTATGGTCCAGATGTTGTGGCTTCAGCATGGATAGGTTTCGATGACAATAGGCGCACACTAGGTCGTGGTGAAGCGGGTGCTAAAAGTGCACAGCCTATGTGGGATGACTTTATGAAGTCTATTTTGGATGGAGTGCCTGTGAAAACAATGAAGCCACCTAAAGGGGTTATTTCTGTATCCATTGATAGCCGGACAGGTAAGTTAGGTTCTTCCCGTCGTGAGTATTTTATTGAAGGAACAGAACCGAAAGAACATGCAGTACAAGAGGTAGGCACGACAATTTCTACGGAAGGTGGGGCTAGCCAAGAGCTATTTTAAAATTATTGTTGGCTAAACTCTCTCAATTAGCACCCCATTGTTGATTTAAAACATGGGGTGTTTTCTATAGAGACATTTAATATATCAGGCGATTATGTGCCAATATTAATAATTGGTTATGGAAATCACATACAGCTGATACAATAATAAGTGTTTTTACTTACTACTTTTTAAGTAACGTTCTAGATAGAAAAGTGCGCTAATATTCCGAGCTTCGTTGAAATCAGGATGTTCCAGTAATTCCATCATTCGAGATATTGGCCATAGCTCTTGTTGTAGTGGTTCTGGCTCATCTCCTTCGAGTTTTTCGCTGTATAAGTCTTGAGCGATAAGAATGTTCATTTTACTTGAGAAGTATGATGGTGACATCGTAAGTTTGGCGAGCTGAACAATGTGATTAGCGCCATAACCTATTTCTTCTTTGAGTTCACGTTGGGCTGCTTCAATGGCGATTTCGCCGGGGTCGATAGCACCTTTGGGAAAGCCTAATTCATAGCTTTCAATCCCGACAGCGTATTCGCGAATGAGGATGAGGTTATCACCCATGATAGGAACAATAAGAACCGCTTCACGTTTTGCGGGCCGCATTCTTTCATAGACTCGTTTTTCGCCATTACTAAATTCGAGATCAACTGATTGAATGCTGAATAATTTTGATTGAGCAACATCTTGAATATTCAAGATTTTTGGTTTTTTTAACTCTGTCATAACGATTTCCGAACAGGATGAGTGAAATCTATTGCTAAAAGCATATTTCATTGATTTACGAGACGCGTTGTACTTAGTACTGCCCGTATTTTGAAATCACCGTACAACTATGACCTATATCAAAATAAAATGATAGATATTATCGAGTCGATAAAATGCTGTTAGTATAATCGTCGTTCAAAAATAGCACGGATGAATAAATAAAAAATTTTTTTACAAGATGTTGTAATTTAAAATAAAAATACTAAATAGAATAGGAATTGGCTTATTTTTAGAAAGCCTGATGGTTGATATGCTTTTCTTATTCATTTTTCATTGGGGAAACAATGCTGAACCATGTCATTATAACGGCTATAATTGTTATTAGCCTGACTATAATGGCTTCCTTCCTATATTTTAGGCGGGGGCGGCGTTCTGGCGTCTATCAAATACCCTCTGTAGCGTCACCATCATTTAGAAAAATGATTGATTCAGATTACCAAACCATCTCTCAGTATTTAAATTATTGCTCTGCTGTATCAATAAATTCTTCTCAACATCCATGGCAAATCAAAAAAAATTCAACAATAGCAACAATTTGCCATTCATTAACGCGTTTTAATTTGCGCCAAGAGCAGGGAAATAGCTGGCGTTATTTTATTGATACCATTGAAGTTCAGCTCCCTTCACAGCTTGAACCGTTTTTGCAGCGCCAAAATGTCATGGAGATAGTCGAAACAGATCATTTACCATTGATTATTTCAATGAATAGTCACTCATTGAAAGATTTTAGTAGTGAATGGCAAACTGGCGTGCCACTCGATTCAATATTGCCTGATGCTGCAATTCAAGAACGTGGCCAACATAGCATTGAACGATTAAAAGTGCGTAAAGAGACGATAGAAGAGCATAGATTACACCATTCTACGGGCTGGCTTGGCGCTGCGATCATTTGCCTGAGTTTTTTATTTGGTTATTTAACCCTCGTTTCAATCCCGTTATTACAGGAATCGGGGTTAGTGATTTCAATGATTACGTTTGTCATTGGGTTACTTGTTCTTTTTCGCTCTAGGATGTTTCCTCGAAAATACCAAGATATTCAATGTATTCATGGTCAGCCAAAGCGTTGGGAACTTTATGGAGAGCTTGATAAAAAATACTCAACAAATACCTCTATTGCGGGGATTGATTTGCATTACCCCAGTCATTGGGGAAATTATTTAAAATACGAAGAAAACCAAGCCGTTAATATTGATTTTTATGCAACGGGTGAGGTAGTTAGACACGGTAAATACCTTTCGTTGCATGAAGAAGAACGTTATTACCCATATAAACGGTTCAAGAAGAATGTATTGATGTTAGTTGGGGCATTATTAACGATGTCTCTGATATTTGCATATCAACCGATGGGGCTGCCGATAAAACTGGGTTTTGCTTGGTTAGGTGGTACAGAGAAAATCACGGTTGAAAACCCTAATGATCTCGTTGCTCGTCAGCTTAAAGTTGGGGATACATTAGTTGCCCAAGGTAAAGGGATGTGTTACCGCCCACCGAATTTGAATAAAGAAAACCAAGCTCAATTTGTACCGTTTGATTGCTCTGGTATTTATTGGAATGATGTTAGTTTACTGACTGAACCTCAATCAGAGGTTGTCGAACGTTCAATATCATTGCTTGATACTGTCAAAAGCCAATTACATCCAGACAAAAACTCAGTCGGGGTTAATCCAAGGTTACAGCGCGATATTATGAAATCTGGGATGAATATCATCTTTGATTTTTCGGCTATTATTATGGGAACAGAACAACTGTGCCATAATTCGGATAACTGCTTAAAATTAAAAAATGCACTGACTAACTTAGGAAGTACAGAGGATTGGCCTACATTAGTAAAGAAAGCATCCACAGGAAAATTAAAAGGGGCTCATGTTTTATTGCGTGCGGGTAGCGCAGAGGCCTTGGAAAACATCGTGGAAGACACCATATATGATTTTATCAGGACAGAAATAGACAGAGAAGTGCGTAAAATTAATAGTCCGCCTCCTGGAGGTGTTTTATTAATTAGTGATGAAAATAAGCCTTTAGTCGATTCGATACCGGGAGCTTCTTTTAATGAGTCATCGCCATTACAGCGTTGGCAAGAATTGCAAAGGTTATCAAATCTTCTAATCAATACACCGTTCAATATTGAAGGGGTCATTACGAGTTTATCAGTAGATGCTAATGGCACATTGCAAATTGTGTTGCATGAAGAGCCCAATGCAAAAGTGGTATCTCAGTATATACGTAGTGCGATTTTTATCCTGTTTTTGTTAGTGTGTGCTTTGTTAAATGGTTCGTTGATTGTGCTACGTGTTTTGAATAATAAGAAGCGTTTGCGTAATATCACAGAATATTATGATAAATGCTTTGAGGCTAATCCCCCTTCCTATCGTCGATAGTATCATCCCGAAAATAGAGGGAGCCTCTTCTTAGTTTGATTCAGACTTATGTTGAGGAGGCACCATGAATCAATCCACTATAGAATCTGTTCGCCTTGATAAATGGCTGTGGGCTGCGCGATTTTATAAAACGCGTGCAGTCGCCCGTGAAATGATTGAAGGTGGTAAAGTTCATTATAATGGGCAAAGAACTAAGCCCGGGAAGATTGTTGAGCTACACGGAATCGTTAAGCTTCGGCAAGGTAATGATGAACGGACGGTTGAAATCATGCAAATTAGTAGCCAGCGTAAAGGCGCGCCGGAAGCACAGTTACTGTACTGTGAAACCGTAGAAAGTATTGAACAACGAGAGAAAATGGCACAAGCGCGTAAGATGAATGCACTTACGATGCCGCATCCAGAGCGACGTCCAGATAAGAAAGAACGGCGTACTCTATTAAAGTTTAAACAAACAAATTCTCATGAGTCGTCTTGATGACGGCCTGAGCAACAGCCCGAGCAATAGAGAGATATTATGGCAAACCAAGACTTACTCCACCGTTTTTTATTTGAGCAACATTCCGTTCGTGGGGAAATGATCAGTGTTGATGAAACCTTTGAACATATTTTAGAAAACCATGACTACCCAACAGCGGTGAAAGGTTTGTTAGGTGAGTTACTTGTTGCTACCAGTTTATTGACGGCAACGTTGAAGTTTGATGGTGATATTACTGTCCAAATTCAAGGGGATGGGCCGGTTAATCTGGCGGTTATCAACGGTAATAATTTACAACAGATGCGTGGTGTTGCACGTGTAGATGGCCCTGTTGTGGCTGGTAGCACTCTGAAGCAGATGATTGGTAATGGTTTTATGGTGATTACCATCACACCGAATCAAGGTGAACGTTATCAAGGAATTGTGGCGATCGAAGGGGATTCTATTGAAGAAAGCATTGATGCCTATTTCCGCCAGTCAGAGCAATTGCCAACCCGTTTATTCATTCGTGTGGGTGAAGTAGATGGGAAACCAAGTGCAGGTGGCATGTTGTTGCAAGTTTTACCAGCGGCAAATGAAACAAGCCATGATTTCTTTGACCACTTAGTGCAACTGACAGCCACAATTAAAGGCCAAGAGCTGAGCACATTGGATGTGAAAGAGGTTTTACATCGTCTTTATCATGAAGAAGATGTCACGTTATATGACCCACAATCTGTCGAGTTTCGTTGTACTTGTTCAAGGGAGCGTTGCGAAAGTACATTAGCGACGTTACCGAAGGAAGATGTTATCGATATTTTACACAAAGATGGAAAAATTGATATGGAGTGTGAATTTTGTGGCTCACATTACGTATTTATTGAATCCGATCTTCAAGGGTTAAATAATGAGCTAAATCAGCAACTTCACTGATACGATTTAGCAACCTAATTATGTGACAAGGGTGCAATTCTGCACCCTTTTTTTATAATTTTAAAGCATTATTACGTGCTCTAAGTCTCATTATGAATTAAAAAAAATTATACATTTTCAATTCTTTGATAGCAATCGCTGTTAATTAGTCGTAAAGAATTATGATCATCCGCAGATTAATTATGTTTACCAGGAGCAATATAATGAGCGCTAAAAGCATTACCCTGAAGGAACTTGAAAAGTACGGTATTCATGATGTAGCTGAAGTGGTTTATAACCCAAGTTACGAGCTATTATTCACGGAAGAAACTAAGCCAGGACTTGAAGGTTATGAGCGTGGAACAGTAACCACTTTAGGTGCGGTTGCGGTTGATACAGGTATCTTTACTGGTCGTTCACCAAAAGATAAATATATTGTACGTGATGACGTGACTCGCGATACAGTTTGGTGGGCAGACCAAGGTAAAGGTAAAAACGACAACAAACCGATGTCACAAGAAGTTTGGGCGGATCTCAAACATTTAGTGACTGAACAACTGTCTGGTAAACGTTTGTTTATCATTGATGCATTCTGTGGTGCGAACGCCGACACTCGTCTAAAAGTACGTTTCATCACTGAAGTTGCATGGCAGGCGCATTTCGTTAAAAACATGTTCATTCGCCCATCAGATGAAGAGCTAGTGGGCTTCGAACCTGATTTCATCGTCATGAACGGCGCGAAATGTACTAACCCGAATTGGGAAGCACAAGGTTTGAATTCAGAAAACTTTGTTGCGTTCAACTTAACAGAGCGCATGCAACTGATCGGTGGCTCTTGGTATGGTGGCGAAATGAAGAAAGGTATGTTCTCTATGATGAACTACCTGCTGCCATTAAAAGGCATTGCATCTATGCACTGTTCTGCTAACGTCGGCGAAAAAGGCGATGTCGCCATTTTCTTTGGTTTATCTGGAACAGGTAAAACCACACTTTCTACCGATCCAAAACGTAAGTTAATTGGTGACGATGAACACGGTTGGGATGATGACGCGTATTCAACTTTGAAGGCGGTTGCTACGCAAAAACGATCAACTTATCTAAAGAAGCTGAGCCAGACATCTATGGCGCTATCAAACGTGATGCGTTATTGGAAAACGTGATGGTGTTGGCAGATGGTACTGTTGATTTCAATGATGGTTCAAAAACGGAAAATACCCGTGTTTCTTATCCAATCTACCACATTGACAACATTGTAAAACCTGTTTCTAAAGCGGGCCATGCAACAAAAGTTATCTTCTTAACCGCAGATGCATTTGGTGTGTTGCCACCTGTTTCTCGTTTAACGCCTGAACAAACGCAGTACCACTTCCTATCAGGCTTTACCGCGAAATTAGCAGGGACAGAGCGTGGTGTGACGGAACCGACTCCGACATTCTCTGCATGTTTTGGCGCTGCATTCTTATCATTGCACCCAACACAATACGCTGAAGTATTAGTTAAACGTATGGAAGCGGCTGGCGCGAAAGCTTACTTAGTGAATACAGGCTGGAACGGTACAGGCAAACGTATCTCCATCAAAGATACTCGTGCCATCATCGATGCTATTTTAAGTGGTGATATCGAAAAAGCGGACATGATTAAACTGCCTGTGTTCGATTTAGAAGTCCCAACAGCATTACCGGGTGTGGATACCAATATCCTTGACCCACGTAATACTTATGCAGACAAAGCGCAGTGGGATGAAAAAGCGCAAGACTTAGCAGAACGTTTCGTGAATAACTTTGATAAGTACACGGACACGCCAGCAGGTGCTGCACTGGTGAAAGCCGGGCCAAAACTGTAATTAGTTTTGTGAATCAATAAATAATAAAGGCTCTACCAATGTAGAGCCTTTTTTGTTGTGAAAATGATTATTCTGCGGATGGTAAGTCAAACAACAGGATTTCACTATCTTCACTTGCTTTGATGGTGAGTGCTGTTTCTTGCCAAATAGCTAAACCATCGCTGGTGGTTGCTTTTTGGCCATTGATTTCCACATTCCCTTTGACGACTTGAATCCATACAACTCGCTTATCAGCGACCGCATGAGTGTGTGTTTCATTTGCAGGTAATGCCCAGCGCCACAGTTCCATATCTTGATAAACTTTTAATGAGCCATCACGTGCATCCGGTGATAGCACCAATTGCTTGCCATCTTTGGAATCGAACCGTTTTTGCTCATAACGTGGCTCAATACCCGTTCTCTCAGGAATGATCCAAATTTGGTACAGGTGTAGCTCTTCTTCATTGCTTGGGTTGTATTCAGAATGACGAATACCCGTACCTGCACTCATAATTTGGAATTCACCCGCAGGGATTTGCTCCATATTGCCCATGCTGTCTTTATGTTCGACAGTCCCATTGAGCACATAGGTCAATATTTCCATATCTTTATGGGGGTGGGTTCCAAACCCTTGGCCCGCAGCAATAAAGTCTTCGTTAATCACTCTCAGTGCAGAAAAGCCCATAAATTGCTCATCATAGTAGCTAGAGAATGAAAAAGTATGCCAACTGTCGAGCCATCCATGGTTTGCATGACCACGTTCGTTTGCTTTGCGTAAATAAATCATCGTGTTCTCTCCTGTACGGATTTCAACCTTGGTTGAACTCGCTCTAAATGTGTTGATGACAGTTTAACCAATTTATACGCAGAGAAAAGTAGCTCCCATTAACCATAGGATCCAAAAAATTTGAATAAGATACGCAGTGATTGCAGAGAATTGTGGTGTGGATAAAAAAATAGCCAGCGCAAGGCTGGCTAAAGTAAACACTGGAAGCAATGTGAGCAATGTCGTACCCCCTGCAAAAGGGTGACTAAGTAACCCTATCGAGGAAGTGATGATAATGATAATAGTTATCACTATCGTTTGTAAAGCATTATTTTTAACCAAAATAATATATCTTATAATTAAAACTGCAATTATATGATTTATATGAAATTAAATATTAACCATTATTTTTCAATGGATTAAGATTTTCTGGGCATCAATACAGGAGGATACTCCTAACAGAACAATTCCGTTAAGCGTCGAGTTAAGACTGAGTATGTTTCCAGTCTTTTTCCTATTATTCAGTGAAAGGGAGAGGCAAGTTTTCCGCACATGCAGCCGCGGAACTCCATGCCCATTGAAAATTATAACCTCCGAGCCAGCCAGTTACATCCATCACCTCACCAATAAAGTACAGGCCAGACACTTTAAGCGATTGCATGGTTTTAGACGATATTTCGTGAGTATCAACGCCACCTAATGTTACTTCAGCTGTGCGGTACCCTTCCGTTCCATTAGGTTGTACCTGCCATTGGTGTAATGTGGTGTGCAACGCTTCAATTTGAGGATGGTTAAGCTGTTTTAGCGCACATTCAGGGATTTGCCCTTGAGCTTGTAATATCTCAATTAGCCGTTTAGGTAGTATTTTTGCTAAGGTATTTTTCAACGATTGATTTGGGTGCTGGTGTTTCTCTGAAGCGATAAAATCATTTACGGCAATATCGGGAAGTAAGTTAATACTTACGTACTCACCAGGGTTCCAGTAGCTGGATATTTGCAAAATGGCTGGACCAGAAAGCCCCCGATGGGTGAATAAAATATTTTCTTTAAATACGGTGCCATTTGCTGCTGTTACCGTTGCAGGGACAGAGATGCCTGAAAGTACCTGCAATGTTTCTAAAAGGGGTTTATGTAAAGTGAAGGGCACCAGTGCTGCTCGTGTTGGAATAATAGTATGCCCAAACTGTTCCGCAAGGCGATAGCCAAAGGGGGTTGCACCTAAACCAGGCATCGATAAGCCGCCGGTTGCAACGACAAGTGAGTGGGTACTTACTTGAGAGCCGTTAATCGTGACTAAAAAACCATCATCTATTTTGTCAACGGCAGTGACCTCACTACGTAACTTAATAGTGATATTAGGTAGGTTACACTCACTTTGCAGCATATCGACGATATCTTGTGCGCTATTATCACAAAAAAGCTGCCCTAAGGTTTTTTCATGATAAGGGATATTATATTTAGCGACTAAGGCAATAAAATCCCACTGTGTATAGCGAGCAAGTGCTGACTTACAAAAGTGCGGGTTCGTAGAAATGTAATTACTGTGCTCTGTATACATATTAGTGAAATTGCAGCGTCCGCCACCGGACATCAATATTTTCCTGCCTAATTTTTTCCCGTTATCAACCACTAGCGTTTTCAAACCGCGTTTGCCAGAGTGTGAGGCACAAAATAAACCTGCTGCGCCAGCACCTAAAATAATAACGTCGAAATTTTTCACAATAAGTGTCTCTATATATGTTTGATTTTAAGCATAATTACATTGATAACTGGGATATTTTACGTCATCTCATCGAGATTGTAATGTAAAGCTTTGAGGAAGAACTGATGAAAACTATACAGGACGTATTATAATTAGAGAAATTCGTCTAAAAAAAGCAAACAACGATTATTTTCTGGAAATATCGTTAAAAAGTTTCAAAAATTCAGAATAAGTTTGATTGCTGCAATTCATTGAAATATATGGGGTAATTACTATGAGGTACTTTTTTGATGGGTAGTTAAATCAAAAAAAGGTTAGATTTTGCTTCCACCGCCAGCGTTTGTCACTGATAATGCGCCGCGTTCATGTCCAACATATAATGGCTTAACGTCTATGCTACATCTTTTTACAGGTTTAGAATTTCATACAGGTCTATTATTAGTTCTGGCACTGTTGTTTGTGCTGATCTATGAGGCTATAAATGGCTTCCATGACACCGCTAACGCGGTAGCAACGGTTATTTATACCAGAGCAATGCGGGCTCAGTTCGCAGTTGTCATGGCAGGGGTTTTTAACTTTTTTGGTGTCTTGCTGGGAGGGTTGAGCGTTGCATATGCCATTGTCCATCTCTTACCAACAGACCTCTTGCTTAATGTGAGCTCAGCTCACGGCCTTGCAATGGTTTTCTCATTGCTCTTGGCTGCAATTATTTGGAACCTTGGAACTTGGTACTTAGGTATTCCTGCTTCCAGTTCACACACACTTATCGGGGCGATAATCGGGGTGGGTTTAACCAACGCGATTGTGACTGATTCGTCTGTCGTTGATGCCTTGAATATACCGAAAATGATCAGTATTTTCATGTCATTAATTTTGTCTCCCGCTATCGGTTTTGTGATTGCCGGTTTGATGATTTTCTTTTTGCGCCGTTATTGGAGTGGCACAAAGAAACGTCGTCGTATTCACTTAACACCTGCGGAACGTGAGAAAAAAGATGGTAAGCGTAAGCCGCCATTCTGGACCCGTACTGCATTGATTTTGTCAGCAGTTGGGGTGAGTTTCTCCCATGGTGCGAACGATGGTCAGAAAGGCATCGGTCTTATCATGCTGGTGCTAATTGGTGTTGCTCCAGCAGGTTTCGTTATGAATATGAATTCTAACGGTTATGACATCGCAAAAACACATGATGCGGTTGTCCACCTGCAACAATACTATGAAACACATAAACCAGCGTTAAACCATGCAATAGAAAATGCCCCGACCGTTGCAGAAAGTAGTGATGAACCCGGTGGTGAATTCCATTGTGATAGCACACGTACTGGCGCTATTTTAAATCAAGCGCAAACGATGCTTGATGGCATTCAAAGTTATGAAGAGCTGACGCCAGACCAACGTAACCACGCACGCCGTTTGCTGATGTGTATCTCTGATACTGCGAATGCGGTTGCAAAATTACCAGAAACCAGTTCCAAAGATGCCAGCTTACTGAAAAAACTCAGTAATGATTTGCTGTATACCGTTGAATATGCACCATTGTGGATCATTATTGCGGTTGCTTTAGCATTATCATTAGGCACCATGTTTGGTTGGCAGCGTGTTGCTGTGACCATTGGTGAGAAAATTGGTAAGAAAGGTATGACTTATGCGCAAGGTGTATCTGCTCAGGTAACTGCGGCAGTCTCTATCGGTGTGGCAAGTTATACTGGTATGCCAGTTTCAACAACGCAGGTTTTATCTTCTGCAGTGGCGGGTACGATGGTTGTCGATGGTGGTGGTGTACAAACAAAAACCATTAAAAGCATTGCGCTAGCATGGTTATTAACTTTACCGGTGTCCATTGTGTTATCCGGCGGTTTATACTGGCTATCGCTGTTGTTTATCTAGTCGCGCTAATTTTGGCTTCATACATGAGTATGGAGCCTTTAACAGTTACATGAACACAGTAATCTACATATACAAAATAGTGATGATCGAAAGGCCATCACTATTTTTTCATTAGAAAGTTACGATCACAGTTAACCTGTTATCAATAAATACGCTAAACTCACGATAACAAGTATGCTGAGCCTGCTTATCATCATGAATTGCTTACGGATTCGCTCACAACGCAAAATAACTTCAGGGTCATAATGTTCAAGGTATTGTTTGTTATTTATGTATCGAACTAACCGGAGTTGTTTGTTTAGCTGGCCGTGTGTAGTAAAAAAACCATTACCATCAACGGATTGATAAAGCAGAGGGTCTGAATCCCTTAAAATAGACAATAGAACACGAACGGAAGAAAAGTACCGCATCATATTTAAGATGCACAAAATGCATAATGCCCAAAACAATGCAATCATACTGAACATAATCCTCTCCTTAGAACCTAGCTCAAGCTCACAGCAATTGTCGCAAAGGAAATACAGCAGAAAAATTATACTTATACTCAGTTATTTTATTGTAGGATAAATTATTGTTTAAAAAAAGTGCAATTAGCGCAAATTTGTGATGACCTTTTGTTTATATTGAAGAAAATAAACCTGAGTTACTGAACTTTAATATCACAGTTTGCTGGGCAACTTTGTTGTTTTACTAAGCTAAAGAGTCTCCATAACTCGAATTTTTTAGGGCAATATATTAATATTGAATGAATGATGTTATTGTTTTATAAAATGTTATATGAAGTGATGATTTTAAGGTTAATCTGCTTAGATGTGATCAAAGCAACACTTAATAATCACAATTAGCAGGTATAGTATTCATAAAGATGTGGTGAAGGCATAACCACCAGATAATCAGCATTCGGAAGGAGTTTACTTATGGCTTACAAACATATTCTCGTTGCGGTAGATTTATCACCTGAAAGTAAAGTATTACTGGATAAGGCTGTCTCTATGGCAAAACCTTACGGGGCCAAAGTATCTATGATCCATGTTGATGTTAACTATTCAGACCTCTATACCGGTCTTATTGATGTCAATCTTGGTGACATGCAGCAACGTATTACTGATGAAACGCGTAATGCTCTGAAAGATTTGTCTGCAGGTGCAGGTTATGAAATTCAAGAAACACTCAGCGGTAGTGGTGATCTAGGCCAAGTACTGGTCGATGCCATCAAAAAATACAATATGGATTTAGTGGTCTGTGGGCACCACCAAGATTTCTGGAGCAAGCTGATGTCGTCTGCTCGCCAACTAATCAATACAGTCCATGTGGATATGTTGATTGTGCCACTAAATGATGATGAAGAATAATCCATATCACGTTGTTTGAAATATTATTCACTAAAAACGCTTGCTTATGCAGGCGTTTTTTTTGTTTCAAAATATGTATTTTGAGGTAGTTATTGGCAGGTCAAGCAATTTATTTTGCTATAGAGTGAAAAAAAACCTTGAATTTAGAATACAAACTAATGATATATTCAATAGGCAAACGCAAATCAACCTCACATTTCCTAAAAATAATGATAAGAAAGAGTGAGGCACATCACAACAACTACATGTTAAAAAGGAAGACATAGATGACACAATCACTATCTTCGTTCTTGGAGTCTGTCCAAAAAAGAGACCCTTCTCAACCTGAATTTTTACAAGCGGTACGTGAAGTATTCACTTCCCTTTGGCCGTTCTTAGAGCAAAATGCGAAGTATCGTGACCAAGCATTACTTGAGCGTTTTGTTGAACCTGAACGTGTGATTCAATTTCGAGTGTGTTGGGTAGACGACCAAGGTAAAGTTCAAGTCAACCGTGCATGGCGTGTACAATTTAGCTCTGCAATCGGCCCATTCAAGGGTGGTATGCGTTTTCATCCATCTGTGAATTTATCCATTCTGAAATTCTTAGGTTTTGAACAAACACTGAAAAATGCCCTGACCACATTGCCAATGGGTGGTGGTAAAGGTGGCTCTGACTTTGATCCTAAAGGTAAAAGCCATGGCGAAGTGATGCGTTTTTGCCAAGCATTGATGACAGAACTTTATCGCCATATTGGTTCTAATACTGACGTCCCTGCGGGGGATATTGGTGTGGGTGGACGTGAAGTGGGCTTTATGACAGGTATGATGAAAAAACTGTCTAATGACACTTCTTGTGTATTCACCGGTAAAGGATTGTCTTTTGGTGGTAGTTTAATTCGCCCTGAAGCAACCGGTTACGGTTTGGTTTATTTCACAAATGCAATGCTAAAACGCCATGGCCTAGGCTTTGAAGGGATGCGTGTAGCAGTTTCCGGTTCAGGTAACGTTGCACAGTACACCATTGAAAAATGTATGGAGCTTGGCGCTAAAGTGGTTACAGCTTCTGATTCAAGCGGTACTGTGGTTGATGAAGACGGTTTTACAACAGAAAAACTTGCACGTTTGGAAGAAATCAAAAACAACTATGGTCGTATTGAAGAATATGCAAAAGAGTTTGGCTTAACTTACTTAGCGGGCCAGCAACCATGGAATGTGTCTGTCGATATTGCTTTGCCATGTGCAACACAAAATGAGCTGGATGTTGATGCAGCAAAAGTGTTAATCAAAAATGGTGTTAAAGCGGTCGCTGAAGGGGCTAATATGCCAACGACGATCCCTGCAACTGAACTGTTCCTTGAAGCGGGAGTGCTGTTTGCTCCAGGTAAAGCAGCTAATGCAGGTGGTGTGGCAACGTCAGGTCTTGAAATGGCTCAAAATGCGGCTCGTCTAGGCTGGAAAGCAGAAAAAGTTGACGCTCGTCTACACCATATCATGTTGGATATTCACCAGCACTGTGTGGAATTCGGTGGCGAAGAGAAACAAACAAACTATGTTCAAGGTGCTAATATCGCGGGCTTTGTAAAAGTCGCTGATGCAATGCTTGGGCAGGGTGTGTTGTAATTCTCTGACCTCAAAACGTACGCGAAAGGGCGGCTGTATCATACTGATAAATTCACCTGTACATACGCCCTTCGCCGTTACGTTTATTCGTTATTTTTAATGCATGGATAGATATCAAACCGATGGTTTTTAGTGGTAATCGCTGATGGCGCTTTTTGTCCCGCAAGGGGCTCTGCATAGTCAGGGCGCTTAACAACGACTCTACGTTTAGCCAAAGCAATCGCAGGGGCTAATAATGAATCTGCATCATCATCTGCTCCCACCAATGACTGAAATACTCGCATTTCCTTCTTCACTAAAGCACTTTTTTGCCGATGAGGGTACATCGGGTCGAGATAGATAACATCAGGCGCGTGGGTTATTTCACTCAGAGCGGTAATACTGGATGCATGGATCAATGACATTCGCTCTTGTAACCATGGGCCAATTTCTGCATCTTGATAGCCCCGTTGTAAGCCATCGTCTAATAGGGCAGCAACCACAGGGTGACGTTCCAACATGCGGACATGGCAACCGAGAGCGGCGAGAACAAAGGCATCACGCCCTAGGCCAGCAGTGGCATCAACCACATCGGGAATATAATCTTTTTTGATTCCCACAGCTTTGGCGACCGCTTCACCACGACCCCCTCCAAATTTACGGCGATGGGCCATAGCCCCAGAGACGAAGTCGACAAAAATTCCCCCTAATTTAGGTTCATCTAGCTTACGCAGTTGTAAATTTTCAGGCGTAAGTACGACAGCCATAACGGCATCAGGGGTATGAGAAAGCTGCCATTTTTCAGAAAGTTGAGAGAGCGTGCCGGGATCGGCACCCTCTTCACAGATCAACTGGATCGCAATGTCATTAGCCATGGATACCATAGCTCTTTAACATCGCATCGAGTTCTGGTTTGCGGCCACGGAAGCGTTCAAACAGTGCCATTGGCTCTTCAGAACCCCCACGACTTAGGATATTGTCGAGGAAGGACTGACCCGTTTGACGATTAAAGATACCTTCTTCACTGAAGCGTGAGTATGCATCTGCCGCGAGTACATCTGCCCACAAGTAGCTGTAATAACCTGCGGCGTATCCCCCCGCAAAGATATGGCTAAAGGCATGTGGGAAACGCGACCATTTTGGTGAAGGAACCACTGCGACTTTATCTTTAATTGCATATAACGTTGGCATGACTTGCGCCCCTTTTGCTGGGTCATATTCAGCGTGTAAGGTGAAGTCAAATAGACCAAATTCCAACTGACGCAGAACAAACATAGCTGACTGGTAATTCTTCGCCGCTAACATGCTATTGAGCATTTCTGTTGGTAATGGTTCGCCTGTTTCATAATGGCCAGAAATAAATTCGAGGGCTTCGGGCTCCCAGCACCAGTTTTCCATAAATTGGCTTGGTAGTTCGACGGCATCCCATGGCACACCGTTAATCCCTGCAACATCTGCAACATCAATTTGCGTTAACATATGATGTAAGCCATGACCAAATTCGTGGAATAAGGTAGTGACCTCATTATGGGTAAACAGGGCGGGTTTATCACCGAGTGGCTTATTGAAGTTACAAGTTAAGTAAGCGACAGGGTTTTGTAGTGAGCCATCTTTATGCACCATACGACCCACACAATCGTCCATCCAAGCCCCACCACGTTTATGTTCGCGGGCGTAGAGGTCAAGGTAGAAACTACCGCGCAGAGTGTTGGTATCGTCATAGAGTTCGAAGAAACGTACATCTTTATGCCATGTTTCGACGTCATTGCGCTCTTTAGCGGTTAAACCATAGATACGATGAACAACCTCGAATAACCCATTCAGGACGCGCTGTTCAGGGAAATAAGGGCGTAACTGCTCATCATTTAATGAGAATTTATGCTGTTTTTGTTTTTCGCTGTAATAGGCTAAATCCCATGATTCAAGCGTATCGACACCATAATGCTCTTTAGCAAAAGCGGTCAGTTCAGCCAGTTCATTTTCTCCTTGCTGATGAGCTCGGTCGGCTAAATCATTGAGGAAATTCAGCACTTGCTCTGGCGATTCGGCCATTTTGGTCGCTAGGGATTTTTCTGCGTAGTTTTTAAAACCTAATAATTGCGCTAGTTCGTGGCGTAAAGCCATCAGTTCATCAATTAATTCGCTGTTATCCCATTTACCTGCATTTGGGCCTTGGTCAGACGCACGGGTGCTATATGCATGGCTCATCTCACGACGTAATTCTGCGTTGTCAGCATAGGTCATAACAGGTAAATAGCTTGGCATATCAAGAGTGAGTAAGTAGCCTTCTTCACCTTTTGATTCAGCCATGGCTTTTGCTGCAGCAATTGCACTTTCTGGCATACCCGCTAATTCATTTTCGTCTTTAATGAGCTTACTCCAACCCATGGTAGCATCAAGAACGTTATTGCTAAATTTAGACGCTATTTCCGACAAACGTGCGACGATTTCACCGTAACGTTGCTGTTTTTCAGCGGGTAAGCCAATGCCGGATAATTCAAAATCACGTAAGGTATTTTCGATGGATTTACGTTGAGCTTGGCTAAGGGAATTAAATTCAGCCCCTTCTTTTAATGACTTATATGCTTGATATAAAGGCTCATGTTGCCCCATCCAAGTACTGAATTCAGACAATAACGGCAAGCATTTTTCATACTCTTCGCGCAGTTCTGGGCTGTTTTTCACAGAGTGCAAATGACTAACTGGCGACCAAACACGAGAAAGCTTATCGCTGGCTTCTTCTAAAGGTTGGCACAGGTTGTCCCAAGTGTATTGATCCGTTGCACTCAGCAGGTTTTCTACAGTTTGGCGATATTCATTGAGTACATGTTGGACTGCGGGGAAAACATCCGCAGGCTCTATAGTAGAAAAGCGGGGTAGTGCGGAATCGGCTAATAATGAATTTGTCATAAAACATCCTGTGATTGCAGGCTTGTGCTCGTAGGCCAAGGCTTACTGTATTGACAATAAAAGTTAAATGGCGAACTTATACCCAAATAGGGTTAATGTTATGGATCATATAACCAGTACGCCATAGCGAATATAAGAAAGTATATGGGGGCAGATGTACAAACCTCAATATCAATCTAACGTTTTTTCTTATTAACACTTATCAATAAATGGGTTTTTTGTTGGCTTTTATCAATAAAGGCAATAGTTGTAGTTTCAATGCTTTGGAAAATAATGAATTCAGTCTATAATCACTTTCCAATCTATAGAGGAAGATCGTCGTCTCCGGTGAGGCGGCTGGATTTCAAATCCAGTTGGGGCTGCCAGCAGTCCCGGGCAGGTTCGACTCCTGTGATCTTCCGCCACTTAAGTTCAACATACCTCCATTGAAGTCAATTAAACCCTTTAAATTCAACATATAAAAGCAAATCATAGTCAACTCAGTTCAACTGGAATTACCCCACATCAACCAGGGCTTACGGAGGTTTTGTTATGGCTCTGAGTGATATAAAAATTAAAACGGCAAAGCCGCTAGATAAGCCCTACAAATTTTCTGATTCAGGTGGGTTATATCTGATAGTTAATCGCAATGGTTCTAAATATTGGAGAATGAAGTATCGCTTTGCAGGCAAAGAAAAAATGCTTTCTATTGGTGTTTAACCTCGCTCAGTATATAGATGGGCGCAGGGAAATGATGCAGTGGTATGCAGATTACATGGATGAGTTAGAGAACAATTCAAACTAAATAATATCATTTAGCTACCTTTACGAATATTCGTAAAGGTGGTTATTACCTAGACTTTATTTTTTATTCTGAGTGCTAATATTAAGCTATCCCCCTTCAACGATAGTGCCTATTTTTTTACATGAAGGGCAATAGACAGAGTCGCCCACACAAGCGACGTCTTGAGTTTGTTTGGCGAGAGAAGAAGCCTGAGGTTTTTTACTCCTGGTATTCGTCGTATCATTTTTAAAAATAATTTTACGGGCCTTCACTGTGCTACGTATACTCCCCTCTTATCCAATTTCATGAAATCCAAAGTATTCAAAATGTAGATCGCACTGTTTATCATCAATCATATTTATATTTGAAATAAATCTTCAGTGCACGGATCCATCGATTTGCAAGAAATCTCTGCCTATCTTAAAAATACTCCCATCAACACATTGAACACATGGCCAATAATCTGATTAATCAGTAATGACAGATAAAAAATACCTAATTTATAAATGACGATATAACAAGTGTTTCAGCAATTAATTTAGAGTGACATATCCCATTAATCAATTTTTATAACTATGCTAGTTAAAATCGATTATTTTAGAAGCAATGATTATTTATTCTTAATAAAAAATAAATAATCATTGATCATTTTTCGCTCTTTTTTTTCTTAAAACGAAAAAATCTTAAAATAATAAGACTACAAGATATTATAAAGTACATCCATTTAATTACAGGATGTAAGTAATTATTTCTGACGCAGTGGTCAATTACGTTACAATAACCACCCTAAATTAAATTTGAGATTGGCAATGATGAAATACACCTATAAAGGATAAACCTAAATACCACTATATAACAATGTGTTATAAAGATTGTTAATATTTGCCGCCCCATTATGATCTGTTGTGGCGATCAATCACTATATGATTAATAGCTACTAACTATCATTATCAGTCTATCCAAAGGTACAACCAGCTTTACCCATTTAGGATGTGGCTCTATATTCTAATAAGTCAATTTCACTTGAGGTGGTTTATTTATTCATTTAATTTTTATCTTTTTATTAATATTTCTCGTTATTTTAATATCAGTTAACACTGATTTTAAATTCGTTGATAAATAATATCTTGGTTGAGATTGTTTATTATATTTTATTTTTACTCGCGAGTGTTTTTTTTATTTTTATAATTTAATGGTGAAATACCGCTCATTAATATTTATTGAAAATGAAGACATTATAGCATTTTATTTTAGCGCTATTTCTGGGGATACATATTTTTTTCAATATACTAAGTGATTTTTTGCTAACAGTGTAAGGAGCATTATTATGACCTTCATTACTACGCCGTCACACTATGCATTAGTGCACAGTGATCCCGGTGCATGTATTGATTCTCCGTGTATTTCACCTAAGCGGCTGAACGTGGCTACGGGTAAATTTATTCGTAATAAGCGAGTGAACCGAGGTTTTTCAGGGAAAGCACTTGGGGTGCAATTAAAAATTAGTCAGCAACATGTTTCACGTTATGAGCGTGGTGTTACGTCCATCAATCTTCACCAGCTCAACCAAATTTTGTCTATTTTATCGGTGTCGTGGGAGTGCTTTATTCAGGATGTGATTATTCCGCTGTCTCAACAGAATGAGGCTGAATTGGTAAAGGACGTTTCTAGCGTCTTTCGTTAACCGCTTACTAAATGTATAGGCATGTTGATATAGGGAGACGCGGCCTGGGGATTAAGGGCGCGTCATCACCGAGAATGAGGGCATCACCTTATGTGACTGTTTTCTGTATGGATGAATTGTGACCCCAAAATTATCCAGTCGAGCCGCACTCACTGAGTGCAGGAATGGTTGATTTTGGGGCTATAAATCGAAAGGTTGGCATAGGCCCATTTGCTAGCACTCATTAGCCCTAACCGAAATAAAATGGTAAAGGCACAAGGATGCAACACGTTAATTTTAAACTTATTTTCTATAAAGGAAATCATTGTATGAATATGAAAATCGTCGCAGCAACGTTATTAACCCTGGGTTTGAGTTCTGCTGTTGTTGCGAATGCCGCCACAAGTGCCGAGGTGACATTACAAGGCGCAATAACAAACAGCACCTGTAATCTGATTGTCAATGGTGGTAAGTCAACTCTTAATATGGGAGTTTTTAAAGGGGAAGACTTTAAAGGTAAAATTAACCAAAAAGTCGGCTCTACGGATATGCCCGTTTCTTTAACAGGATGTACGGCGGGTGAAACCGGCACGTTAATTGTTCAAGGAATGACATCCGTCAAAAATAATGACCAAAATATTTTTGTTAATAATGATGCCAATACAGTCGGTTTTATGGTGACTCAAAGTGATGGCTCAACCATTGTTAAAAATGGACAAGGTGTCGCTGTTAATTTAGGTAAAGAAGATACCACGGGACAATACACGTTTAAAGTGGGTATGGCATCCACCACTGAATCCCCTATAGGTGGCGCGTACACCGCCCCTATTTTAGTGGCTTATATCGTTAACTAATTTTCAAAAAAATAAACAGGCAGATAGAACACATCCGTTCTATCTGTTCTATTAATCCGTTAATGGGTCACGCGAATGGTTTTTTTTCGTTTCATCAACATCAGTTTTGTCGGTGTCTATTTCTTTTGCGCAAGTGTCTTTGCTGGAATTTCATTGGATAGTACGCGACTTATTTTTTCTAATACGGATAAAGGGCAAACCATTGGGGTTACCAGTAGCCAGCAATCAACCGTCCCTTATTTGGTTAAAGCACAGGTTTTAGACGATATTAAGGGGAACAATACACAAACGCCTTTTTCCGTCTCGCCATCATTATTTCGTTTAGAAATTGGGGCGACAAACCAACTTCGTATTATTAAGACGGGCGATCAAATATTGCCGCATGACAAAGAGTCACTCTTTTATCTCCGAGTGATGGCTTTGCCTGCTCGGCACCCTGGGAATGAACCGTCTCAGTCAGACTCACAGAGTGCCGTTGTTGTCTCGACGGGCAGTATTATTAAATTATTTTATCGACCGAAAAATTTTGAAATCAGTCAACAGCAGGCCATGTCGTCATTAAAATTTTCACGACAAGGTCAGTCGTTAACAGTCAGTAATCCAAGCCCTTACTTTATCACATTGTCGTCTTTGCATGTGGGGGAAAATAATATCCATCTGAGTCTTGAGGCTCAAAATACCATGATCCCCCCGTTTGGGTCAGTGGTTTATCCGAATGTGAATACGGCGAACAAGATTACATGGCAAGCAATTAATGATCATGGCGGGGTGGAAAAATTTTATGCAAATATTCAATAGATTAGTGAGAACAGGCCTTGGGACAGGGGCTTATCTGATGAGCTTCTTGGGGAGCGCGTCAGCCGCAACCGTAAATTTCAGTGCACAAATAGCTTACGAAGGTGCTTGTGAAGTTACAGTGACACCGACGATAACGTTTAATAACGGCCAAGCTATTTTACCCAGCCAAATTGAAGCAAAAGCCGATGTTACCAAGCAAACATTCAATTTAATACTTGCTAACTGTAAAGGTATAAAAGTCACCCCCAAAATTATCGTGAGTGGGAATGTCAACTCCACTTACGGTCAAGATTTATTTTTAGATTCAGGATCAACTGCGGTGGGATACGGTATTTTATTATCAACCGCAGGGAATACGACATTCCAAGCAAACTCAAACTTAGCCACAAACAAACAAATCTCAGCCGTTAAAAGTTGGAACGTCAATACCAATTTAGCAACCATCAATGGAACATTGCCACTCAGTGCGGCATTGACTTGTGCTAATTGCACCGCAGCGGATCGCGTTGGAGGTAAGTTGAATGCTAGCGTGACGTTTGATTTCCAGTATGAATGAGGTGAGTAATGCGACTGTTTTTTCTGAAATATGGCGCGATTGTTCTGGGAATTTTCATCGCCAATGCATTTGCCTCAACAACAAACCCAAGTGTTTTGATGGAGGCGGTGATCGCCAATAAAGGTGTTGGGTGTGAGATTACACTTCCCCAAACATTATTGCGATTTAAACCCCTTCAAGCGAATCAGTTAAAAGGGGCCGTACAAACCTATGAGATCCAGCCTTTAATGGTCAGGTTAGCCTGTGTTAATGAAACTCAAATTCTTCAACCTAAATTAACATTGCAAGGTGTGACGCCTTATCCTACCGATAGTTATAAGGTGATTTTCTTAGATGAGAAAATCAACGGGATTGGTTTTATGGTCCGTCAAACTACCGATGGAAAACCCATCTCTTTGGCCGATTTTTACCGCCCGGATGTTGCTATCGGTAATACCACGACAGTCGTTTCACTGAATTCGTTAACGCCGGATAACCAATACCAGAGCGAATCAACCCTCTGGGTGGGCATGGTTGGGCCTTTTCAGTCAACGATTATCGCTGGGCGTTTTCAAGCCTCATTAATGTTAAATGTGATATTTGAGTAGGGTATTTAGCGGCAGGATAACGATAAAAAATGAAAACAGCACATTCGATGTATTTAGCCTTCTGTCTTGGCGGGGCTATCAGCGTATCCTCCCCAGCGTTATTCGCGGGTACAGCAAGCAGTGTATTAAATTTTACAACCCTATTTGCTGGAGGCGGGTGTGGTATCAGTGTTCCGCCAACTATTCAATTTAACAATGGAAATCCACTATTACCTTCCGAGATTGAAGCCGCAACAGAAGCGGGAACCCCTAAAACATCGGCCTCTTTTAATATTATGTTGAGTAATTGCAGCGGGTGGGGGCTTATCCCCAAAATTAAAGTGACGGGGGATAAAACGACGGCGTTTGGCTCAACATTATTTCGATCGAATCAATTAGGCTCTGGGGATTCCGATGGGTACGGTGTCTACCTAAAAACAGACGGCAATACGTCATTTAAACAAAACAACAATTTAGGATACAACGGTACCATTTCAGCCAATGAGAATTGGTCGACAGAAAAGCAACTTGCCACTATTGATACCTCGATCCCCATTTTTGCCGTATTACGCTGTGGTAATTGTGTCTATGGGGCACGTCAAGGCGGTAAATTTTCTGCCACAGTGACGTTCACATTTCTCTATGACTAAGGACATAAATATGCTCAATCAATATTCCACACTTAAGGTGGCTATCGTCGCTGGCTTTATTTCCCTTTTTTTTGCCAGTATTAAAGTGGGGTTAGCGGAGGGCGGAATAAGCCTGAGCCAAACCCGCGTCGTGTTTGAACAAAACGCTAAAAGCAAGAAAGTGCTTATTAATAACCAAAGTGATCAAGTTTACCTTATCGATAGTCGTGTTCTATCGACCCCCGATGGGCTCGCGAGATCAACAGACCGTCTCCCTTTTATGGTCACGCCCCCGTTATTTCGTCTTGAAAAAAACAGTAATAATGCGGTGCTAATTAACCGCAATGATACGTCAACCTTAGCAAAAGATCGCGAATCTCTTTTTTATTTGAGTTTTTTGGCGATCCCGTCGGTAAAACCCTCCGCTGAATCGGCAGAAAGCCCCGAGATAACAACCACTCAGGTATCGTTTGGTATACGTACGGTGATCAAATTATTTTATCGGCCGACAGGGTTAGACATGCCAGTTTCCCTTGCGCCAGAAAAATTAACCGTTAAGCAAGGTAAAAATCAATTACAGATTACAAATCCGACACCGTATTACCTGACGTTAGCGGAACTTTTCGTTAATGACCAACCGATAAGTATTCGAGAACAAGGTGCCATGCTGGCCCCCTTCTCAACGCAATATTATAACGCCCCCCAAGTTATCATTAAACAGGTTTCATGGTCAGTCATCAACGATTTTGGTGGTCTTAGTCAGAGGTTTACATGGACAAATACAGTGACGCAATGAGCCTATGTCGCGGTGTGACAATTATCTGGTGTGGTCTTTTATGGGGATGCCTATTGAGTGGTATGACGGCCCAGGCTAACGAATTGGATAATCAAGCTGGTATTGCATTACAAAGTACGCGGGTGATTTACACGGGCAATGCAAAAAAAGGGATCTCTTTTACTGTTACGAATAACACGTCAAACGTGTATCTCTTGCAGTCTCGAGTACTACCTTGGTCGAATGGGGGGGATGGATCCTTAGACAAGGCGCACCAGATGACAGAAAAATCAGCGGTTTCTTCTCCTTTTATTGTTCTTCCGCCACTGGTGAGAGTTAATCCCAAAGAGCAAATGACGCTACGAATTCGGCTGATTGATAGTCACTTATCCTCAGATAAGGAGTCTGTTTTTATGTTGGCATTAAAAGCCATTCCAAGCCAATCGCCAAGTAGAGCAGGAAAAATGGACAGCGGGAGTGCTCAAGTTATTTTAGCGCTGCAAAATAATCTTAAATTATTTTATCGCCCCGACCATCTATTGAATATGGATATAGACGCCCAAGCAAAGGGACTGCAATTTTCTTTTGAGCACAGCGTACTTCGTATCGACAACCCGACACCGTATTACATTACGGTCAGTGATGTGGATATTGATGGCATACCGGTTTTGCTCACAACCGCTAATATGCTGGCGCCTTTCTCTTCTCGAGATTATGAGACGTCAATCACGACAGGGAAAATGGGCGTGGTGACTTGGCGAATGATTACCGATGAAGGCGTGAAGAGCCAGGAATATAAGCAGCCGCTGTCCTTAAAGGCACGGTGACCCCTGATGGTTTCTATCGGGATATTGGCGGTTCATTTCCCGTATTTCTGTTTTGATGATGAGAATTGATGTATGCAAGGGATAAAGCGAAGAGACCTTATGATGGTAACGAGGATGCCGAGATTACCACTTTTTTTCTATTTTTGTACGTTAAGTTCGGGGGCTACGCTGGGCGTCTCGTCTTGGGTTTTCGCTGACGACTATTTTGACCCCAGCTTTTTGAGTATCAGTGGTGAGCATGACGCTGTCGATTTGTCCGTTTTTGAGAAAGAGGGCAGCATTGCTGAAGGGAATTATACGGTCTCGGTGTTCGTTAATAACCAAGATATGGGGCAATTTGATCTCACCTTTGAACGTAATAGCCAAGACAGAATTTCACCTTTGTTAACCCCTAAATTACTCAAGGCATGGGGCGTTAATGTTGCCAATCTGCCCGAGCTTAAGTCATTATCCCAAGATACCCCATTAAATAACGTATCGGCGTATATCCCTTATGCCACGTCAACCTTAGATTTGGCGCGTTTACACCTTGATATTAGTGTCCCTCAAGTCGCCATGGATCCCGAGTATATAAGAGGCGATAATCCAACCTTATGGGATAATGGTATCCCCGCATTATTATTAAACTATAACATCAGTGCAGGTCGAAATCGAAATTCGCCATCAAACGGCAGCACCACGCAGTCAGATAACATATTTGCGTCTGTTCGAGGGGGGATAAACCTAGCGTCTTGGCGTTTACGCAGTACTGCGACGTATACTCGAACAAAAAATAACGGGACAGATAATAACGCTAACCGTGTTGAACAACAGACGCGCTTTTCGGATACCTATTTATTTAGAGATATTCGTCGATTACGTTCTACTTTATTGATGGGCGAAGCGAGTACTGGGGGGGAAGTGTTTGATAGTGTTCAATTTAAGGGCATCACATTACAGTCAGACGAACAAATGTTACCCAGTCAATTACGGGGATATGCCCCTAGCATTAGCGGTATTGCCAATACGAATGCGCGAGTCACGATACGACAAAATGGTAATGTTATTTATGAAACCTATGTCGCCCCGGGCCCTTTCTATATCAATGACATTCAGCAAGCAGGGTTATCTGGTGACTATGATGTTTTAGTGACAGAGTCTAACGGCACAGAGCGACGTTTTACTGTGCCGTATACCGCATTACCCTCCATGTTACGCCCTGGCGGATGGAAATATGAGTTAACGGCGGGACGTTATAACGGGGCATTAACACAAGGATCTCGTCACTCTAATTTTATATTAGGCACGTTGATGTACGGGTTGAAAAATGGGATCACTGGATTTGGTGGTGCATTACTCGCTCCCGATTATCAAGCCGTTAACGGGGGAGCGGGCGTGTCTCTTGGTACCTTTGGCGCAATCTCTGCAGACATGACCCATTCTATTGCAAGGTTATCTGTCAACGCCGATGAGACTCGCCAAAGGACAGGGCAATCCTACCGTTTACGGTATTCTAAAAGTTTGATGGCCACTGGTACTTCGGTCGACTTGACGGCGTTACGTTATTCTACGGAACACTTTTATAATTTTAGTGAATTTAATAGTCAAGGTTATAGTCTCGATTCAGGGCTTAATCCTTGGATATTACAACGCCGGCGTAGCAGCTTTCAAACCCAACTGAGCCAGCAACTAGGCGAATATGGAACATTGCGTTTTCGTGCTAATCGGGATGATTATTGGGGAAATAGCAAAACGTTAACTGGGTTGTCTTTTGGCTATAGTGGCACAGCAAAGGGGATCAGTTTTGGCCTTAATTATAACATCGATAGAATAAAAGATACGCGGGGGCGTTGGCCCGAAAATCGCCAGGTTAGCCTGAATATCAGTATTCCTTTTCGGATTTTTGGGCATGATGACGGGTTAGCGTCGCTTTATGCGACGGCCACCACAACCCATGATAACCAAGGCCGGACCACTAATCAAATGGGGATCAGTGGGAATACATTGGACAGTGCAATGTCATATAGCTTCGCTCAGAGTTGGGGAAATCAAAATCAAACCGCGGTGAGTAATGCCAACATCGGGTATCAAGGGAGCAAAGGCTCGCTGAGCGGTGGGTATAGCTATAGTAATGAGACGCGAGCAGTCAATATGAATGCGAGTGGCGGTCTATTAGCGCATTCCGGCGGTATCACCTTTTCGAGCTCGCTCGGTGATTCCGTCGCGCTGATCTATGCCCCCGAGGCTTCAGGAACTCGCTTAATGAACGGTTATGATAAGGTCGATTGGCAAGGTTATGCCGTGGTTCCGTATTTATCAAACTACATGCAAAATAGTGTCGGCATTGATCCGACAACGCTCCCAGACGATGTGGATGTCACCTATTCTAATGCTAACGTTTATCCGACCAAAGGCGCGGTCATCAAAGTCGACATTGCTACCCACGCAGGCTATCAAGTCTTGATGAATCTTCAACAATCGGATCACCAACCGCTGCCTTTTGGGGCGATTGCCACCCTTATTACTGATAATCCGTCAGAAGAGACGGCGATTAATGGCATTGTGAGTGACGGTGGACAGGTTTATTTAGCGGGGTTACCTGAAAAAGGTGAACTCCTTGTCAAGTGGGGGAATGAACCCGATCGTCAATGCCGCGTAAGGTTCGAATTGGGTTCATTAAAGATAACGCCAGACAACCCGATACGTAAAGCAACTTACCGTTGTGAATAAGATAAATCTGCCCATTGAGTGTGAGCGGCTTTTATCAGTCATCGCCCTAAATATTATTGTTTTTATAAGAGTATATCCGATGAAAAGTGCACGTAATTTTTTCTTTTCTTTTTTCTGTCACGTATTGTTTTTAACATCTTGCTTGCATATTTCTGTGAGTTCGGCAGCAACCTACACCGTCAAGGCGGGGGCTTTTCAGCCATTAGACGTGGGCGATACTTGGACGACATCTATACCAGCAAAAAATTTTGCTAAATATGAAAGCGCTGGTCCAAATATGGTGGGGTTTACTGGATCAGTCGATTCAACAGGTTTGTGCTCTGGTACCGTAAATAAGTGGAGTACTGATACCTATTCTATTTATCCTGTTGTGTCACTCGATGGGTACTATGGTATAAAAATAGCTGAAGGGGTTATTTTAGTGCCGATGAATTTAAATGTCACGGCTTCCGGCGGCTTTGCGAACAGTGTTACTGGCAATGAGACTGATATCAAAAAATACAACTCGAGTGTGAGTACCAACGGTAAAGGACTGAGAAATAATGTTGGGACAAAGTCCAATCCTACTCTTTGGTGCAGTATTTTACAAGACATTGGTGAGCCATACCGGTGGGTTCGAATCGAAGGCGGTTCGGGGACCTCGACGGGCTCAGTCAGCTGGGGCGTTTACGCTTCATCGACCGCCGCAGCGGGAACGTACACAATACCAAAGCTATTTATAGGGCAAGGATTAATAAATGATAGTGGTACCGTTCAATACACCGCATCTACTTTACAAGGGAGTTCAATTACGGTGAGGCGACCTTTGGCGTGTCAAATCGTCTCACCAACCTCAATTGATTTTGGAACCGTTAATATTACTGGGAAGTCAGCAGATCAACTCTTGGCTACACAGTCTAAAGATTTAGAAATTAATTGTGCCTCAGATACGGTTGATGCGGTCGCTGATATGACCCTTGCTTTTTCTGGCCAATTTCCTGAAGGCAATTATTGGGGGCGTTTAAGTGTGACAAACAGTGATAGTCAAGTGATGGGGTATATCAGAGGTCGATACATTAATGCCAGTGGTTCTTGTGCTCCAGATACCGTCAATGAGGTTGGTTTTAATGGAACGAGTGGCACGAAGACGATTAAAGGCGTACAAAACGGTATAACTAAAGTGCCGATGACCTGGTCACTGTGTTCCAATGGGGCTAGTTTACTCGGCCGTGGTAATGCACAAGCCACAATTAATATTAATTGGGATTAAGTAATGAATGTATTTTAGTCGAGCCATTTACGCTAACGTGTATATTGCTAACTGACTTTCATGGGGCTTAATAGTTAGCGCTTGGCTATCTTCTCAATTTTTCAATCTGTGTGTTTAGCCATGATTAGACTTCACTTTTAAACCCGTGGGAGTGCGTCCTCATTTAATGGACTTAGGACACACTCCCTGTCTTGAAAATTCAACAAGACGCGTTGCAAAATACATAGAAGAGCTGGTTATTTATCTGCGTACGACTTACCCTTATTCACGACACTCAGTAAATTCAACTCGTACAGCGCACACCTTAATTAAGTAACATCTCGTGATCTTTTTTTACGAACTGAATGATAACGTTGAGTTAGAACTATTATTTCGACGTAAAAACATTCAAAGACAGTGAGGATGACCCGCAATGGGTGTGTTCAAAAACGGATAAAAATAAAATGGATCGTTCTGATGATGAGGTCGCTAACGACGCAATAAAAAGCATCGATAGCGGTGGTAAGTGTTTTTGAAGTGATTGACTAATAGCTCGTAACGCGTTATGAAGAAAATAAAATGACGTTATAACCGATTAAGAAATCAAGGTTTAACGGTCCAATCGCCTTGATTGGTTTTAATGACAATCTCGATAATGTCACAATTGAAATTCGTCCTACTCATACCGTTATAAATCATATAACGGTATGTTTGTGTTTTACCAAATGGCAATGCGTAAGGACGAACGGGGTTACCAACACTATTTCAGCATTGTCCCCGATTGACTTGCACAGTATTAATCGTGAGTTTATCCACCGTGCTTGTGATGTTAACGGTACGATACACAGTCCCTGAACTCTGTTGTGTACCGGAAGTAATTTTCATTGGTAATTGAGACGCAAAACTGGCTACCGCTTTAGAGTTTTCCCAATATCTTTTTTCAGATTCGTTTGGGGGTAACCCGCCGTTATATTCGTGAGGTCTGAGTGTGCTGTAATATCCGACAATATAATCCGTTATGCTATGAACTGCATCACTAAAGCTTATGTAGCCTGTTACCGGTACCCACTCGTTTTTAGGCTTCTGAAAAACCGCTCCATCGGGCTGTTATCCCAACAGTTTCTGCGTCGGCTCATACTCTGTGTTATCCGATAACGCCATAGTAACTGCCGGAACTGTCTACTGGTATAGTGGCTACCCTGATCGCTGTGGAACATGACATTCGTTGGATATCCTCGTCTTTCCCAAGCCATTTCCAGTGCTTTGATTGTCAACCGACTATTAGGCAAAAACGAAATAGCCCATCCAATGGGTTTTCGAGCGAACAAGTCGAGTACAACAGCGAGATATGCCCAACGTTTTCCTGTCCAGATATAAGTCACGTCGCCATACCACACCTGATTGGGCTCAGCGACCGCAAACTGACGTTCAAGATGATTCGGTATAACAATATGTTCTTGTCTACTGCGTTTATAGCGGTGCCTCGGTTGCTGACAGCTTACAAGTCCGAGTTTTTTCATGAGCCTACCGGCAAGCCTCTGTATGTTGCCATTATAGCGATACTCCTTGCGCCTGCTGAGCCATGACTAAGGTGGTGGGGCTCCTGAGCTTCCCAATTAACGTAAATTGTTCAGGGAGTCTGACATCAAGAGCGCGGTAGCCTTTTTTAATATTTCGTTTTCCATTTCAATACGTTGAAGTTTTTTCTTTAATTCACGTATTTCAATTTGCTCGGGCGTGATGGGGGTGCCTTTGGCGTCTCGTCTCGTAACTGTTTTACCCATCGAGTCATGGTGGGAAGACCAATATTCATCGCTTTAGCTGCATCAGCAATCGTATAGTTCTGATCCACAACCAGCTGGGCGGATTCGTGTTTAAATTCTGCACTGAAATTGCGTTTTTTCATTAAGGCATCTTTATTGTTATGAGGTGAGCATATCACCTCTATTCAGGTGGCCAAATTTATTAAGCCACTTCAATTTGATATTTTTGCTCAAAAACGTCGTCGGTTAAAAGAAGCGGAAGGAGCGAGAGCGAATATCGCGGCGCTGAAAGATTTACTGAAAATAGGAAAGTAGAAAAATAGTAGAATCACTATTTTTAGTTAAATTGCTAAAATTAGCTTAGTACCTGAGGTGGTCGTAGTAAACAAGAGGGAACTCATACTCACTAACGGTTCATAACCACGAAAAGTGTACTAAGAACCTTTTAGTATTAGTGAGTCATTACAGGTTTTAGTTAGGTTGATTCCCTAACTAAAAATCAGCCTTAGAGAAACCAGTCATAACATCCAGTTCCATTTCGCGGCCTAATGCCGTCATTGGATGGACAATTATCAAACCTCGCACGGACTTCTTCAGCTTGCCAAGATCGGCTTGTTCTTTCTTAGTGATTGGGCGTTTGAATGGCATATCGACTAACTTCTGTGCTTCTTTGCTGAGCTTTTGGTTACGCACTGCTTTCAGGCGAGTAACTTCAGTTTCCAACGTCACTTTTTCTTTTTCGAGTTCTGCGTATTTTTCTGCATCGCTCGTCAGTTGCATACTTGCCATCTGGTGACGAATAAGGTCTAAGCGGTCGCTAAGAAGCTTAATTTGTGTTTTTTCAATTTCTTTCATTATTTAATTAACCGTGAATAAATTTCTTGTCGGCAAGTATACACTATTTCGTATTAGAGGGTGAAAAGGGATATAGACTAACACCCCATGTGAGGACGCCTTTATCGCTCATCATTCATGCAATGAAAACAACATAATTACCTTATAAATCAACTTATCACTCAACCACTCACAATTCTGTTTTTTTATGCCTTAGTGATATCATGATTAAGTGCTTGCATTTCGGTATCATCACTGACCTTTCTGACATATTATATTTAATTTTCTGAAAAATTATTATTTTTAGTTAATTTATCGTTGGTATATAGCAAAATATAACGAGGTATAGATGAGATCATAATGACTAAACGTAAATTTATTACACGTACAGAGGTGAATTCTTTATTGGATGCTACAAAGCAAGGTCGCTATCCTAATCGCGATTATTGCTTGTTATTAATGAGCTTTTTGCATGGGTTAAGAGTTAGCGAGCTCACTCATATCACAATGGCTGATATTGATTTAGTGCAGAAAGTGATATTTATTAGGAGACTAAAAGGAGGGCTGTCTACCGTACAGCCTATAATTCCCGAAGAGTTTAATGCGATTGAAAAATGGCTAGCTGAAAGAGATTCTTGGAAAACAGCGGGATCAGATTGTTTATTTATTTCACAAAAGGGAAGCCAAATTTCTCGTTATCAAATTTATCGTTTATTTGAGCAGTATGGAAAAATAGCTGGGCTTCCTGTAAAGCTTCATCCTCATATGCTAAGGCATGCATGCGGCTATGCATTAGCTGATTTGGGCCGGGATACACGATTAATTCAAGATTATTTAGGGCATCGAAATATCGCTCATACTGTAATTTATACTGCGAGTAATGAAAAAAGGTTTAGTGGTATTTGGTTGAATCAATAAGCAATTTAATGACTTGTATCAACATAAGGCTAGCACTAAACATAATAATATGAACTAAACACCAAGAATACCTCAGTTATTTAGGCAATTGATTTGATAAAACTGAGGTATTCTTGTGCATATTAAGTGCAATAATTATTTTGAAAGCCACAAACAACATACTCAACTAATTTATTTCACAGCCTTTAAAAATAAAATTAGTTAATAATTTTATTTATTCTTTTTTTTTGAATTATCATGATTTAATTACTCCAATTAAGAGTGGCAGCAAATCACTTTCGTTGTTAACTAATTGTTATCATATTTTAATCATTTTTTTTACAATAATAGTCCGTTTTTGATTGCTAAATAAAGCCACTCTGTGAAATGGTAGGATGTAAGTGAAATTATTTAGATGATAAATTCATGTTTTTGGTTTTTGTAAGTTAAAAACTTTTAATTTCCACTGTAAAATACAGCAATATAATATATAACAAAAAAATTAATCAATTATCAATGATAATCAATTGGATAAATAAAATATCTATAAAAATCAATCTATAATGCAACATAATAAATCAAAATGTTCAAATTACCTAATAAGTATAATTATCAGACTAACTAAAATCAAACAGCATAAAACTCTGTTACTGCAATGCATTTTAGAGGTAATTATTAATTAATGTAAAAATTTGTCATTAACAACAAAAAGTTATCATTCATGATTTTATTTGCAATAAAACTAGCTAGTTAAATTATCTAGTTTTACCATTTTTATTTATAAATTAAAGATTTTAATTCTGACGATTCTTATATATAAAACAATTTACCTAAAACTTATTTAACGCAACATTTTGATTTATTTTGTTGCGTTTTTTTTTGCATTTCAAAAAATAAATTGTTCACTTTATAAGCGGTTCTGATTGTTTTGCCACATTACACAAGGCTTTAATTGGTGAGATATGAAAAGTAATAAATTAAAGACCAGTATAGATAGCTTTCAGAAAATACTAACTGAACAAATTGGCATGGAATTATCGCATCTTAGAAAAGAGAAAGGGCTTAGTGGTAGTGATCTAGCTAAAAAATTAAAGATATCACAACAACAAATATCTCGTTATGAAAGAGGAATATGTAGCATTAATTGTGGAATGCTATTTTCAATTTTATTTTATCTAGAAATTAGCCCGAGTGCATTTTTTGAAAGTGTATCATTGAAAATAAATGAAAAAAATCCTAGTGCTAATTCATTTATTCATAATAGTGAATGCTTATCCGATGAAAAGGATAACTACCATTATATTTTTAATCGACAAACAGAAATTATTTTAAATTCTTTATACAGCAAATAGTTATTTTAAAAATAATAAATTCTAACTATGCCCTACATCATGTTGGGTAATCATCACGTTGTTATATATAAATGAGGTTCAAATGAAAAAAGTATTTTTAGCCGCGCTAGTTTCTGCCGCTATTGCATCTCCAGCACTTGCTGATCAAGGGCATGGTAAAGTCACATTTAAAGGTGAAATCATTGATGCACCTTGCTCAATTAGTTCAGATTCTATTGACCAAACAGTATGGTTAGGCCAAATCGCTAACTCTGTTTTAGCGAATGGTGGTACTTCTAGCGCGAAGCAATTCAATATTGAATTGGAAGACTGTGTATTCCCGAAAGATGCAGATGATAAAGTGTACAACGATAAAGTGAGTATCACATTCTCTGGTGCTAGCGCTGCTTTCAACTCTAAATTACTCGGTGTAACAGGCTTAGATGCAACAGACCCAACTATTGCTGGCAACGTGGGTATTCAATTAACGGATACTAATGGTGCAGCGTTAAATATGGGAGTTGCAACAGCTCAAGAACACCAATTACAAGCGGGTGATAATACATTGCGTTATAGCGCTTATGTACAAGGTGCAAACGTTGCGGTTGATAAAATTCCATTAGGTAAATTCGAAGGCGTAACTAACTTTACCTTAACTTATAACTAATTGATTAGTTTAAGAGGAATACCTTTGTGTTCCTCTACTAATCACCAAATTAAGTCAGAGGTTAAAGTGAAAGGATTTATCTATTTGCGAAGAAAAGTATCTTCTCTATTTCTTCTAACATTATTTCTTTCGCCACAAATGGCTGCATCATCTCATGGATGGGGAAAAGTCACGATGAATGGCGAAATAGTCGATACTGCCTGCGCAATAGATATTGGGTCTAGGGATCAGACCATTAATATGGGGGTGCTTCCAACAAGCTATATTCGTGAAGTTGGGAAAGGCCCCATAAAAGAATTCAATATTAAGCTCATTGATTGTCGTTGGGAAAAATATTCGAAAGATAATAACGAATGGAATTCACTCGAAGTCACTTTTGATGGTCCATCAGAAGGTGATTTTTTCACACTCTCGGGTGAAGCAAAAGGAGTGCAATTGGCATTGCATGATATATCGGGATATTCCATTACACCAGGAAAGCCATTACCCGCATTAGGAATTACGCCAGGGACAATGATCCTGAAATATCAAATGCAATTAGTCACCAATTATCATCCTGTTAAAGCGGGTAATTACCAAACCTTATTAAGGTTCAAGGTCGATTATTATTAATTCTAAGAAATTATATTGGTGTTTTAGGGATGTTTTTTATGTTTTTTAAACAACACAAAATAAATATAATAACGACAACGATAATGATTACATTTGGATCATTATCCGCTCAGTTATATGCTGCCGATACCATACAATTTAATACGGCATTATTTGATTTAGAAGACAAAAAAAACATTGATATTAAGCAATTCTCACGTGCAGGCTATATTATGCCTGGTATTTATCCCCTCAAAGTACAAGTAAATAAAGAAACTTTACCTGAGCAACGGTTTTCATTCTATGCGCCAGAAAACGACCCTGAAGATAGCCTCGTTTGTATCACACCAGAACAAGTCCAGCAGCTAGGATTAACAGCTAGTTCGTTGAAGCAAATTACGTGGTGGCATAATAATGAGTGTCTTGATTTACGCAGTTTGCCTGGCTTTCAAGCTCGAGGGGATTTATCTGACTCTACGTTGTATCTGAGTATACCTCAAGCCTACCTTGAATATAGAACAGCTAACTGGGATCCGCCTTCTTTGTGGGATGAAGGAATTTCAGGGGCTATTTTAGACTACAATATAAACGCAAGAGCGAATAAGCCTCATGATAACAATAGCAACTATAATGTGACAGCAAATGGTGTCGCAGGTGTGAACCTTGGTGCATGGCGCTTTAGGGGAGATTGGCAGGGGCGTGCTCAACGAGAAACTGGCTCGAATAGTAAAAATGAGCATGACTTTCAATGGAGCCGACTATACGCCTATAAAGCGTTAACCAGTATTAAAGCGAAATTGACCTTGGGTGAGGACTATTTTAACACCGATTTATTCGATAGTTTTCGATTTACAGGTGTTGGCTTACGCTCTGATATCTTAATGTTACCACCTAATTTACGTGGGTATGCACCTGAAATAACAGGTGTTGCTACGACAAATGCGACGGTGATTGTTAGCCAACAAGGGCGAATTATTTATCAAGAACAAGTCGCCGCGGGTCCTTTCCGTATTCAAAATTTAAGTGATGCGACGACGGGAAAACTGGATGTTCGAATCGAAGAGCAGGATGGTTCGGTTCAAGAATATCAGGTTGAAACAGCCAATATCCCTTATTTAACTCGACCAGGTAGTATTCGATATAAACTAGCGATGGGTCGCCCAACGGATATGGATCATCATGTCAATGGAGATACATTTGCGAGTGGTGAAATGTCGTGGGGTGTCACTAATGGTTGGTCATTGCTTGCTGGTTCATTAAATAGCCAAGACTATAATGCATTCAACGTGGGTGTCGGTCGTGACTTATTGGCATTTGGTGCCTTATCTTTCGATATTACGCATTCTATTGCAAATATTCCTAATGATAAAAAACTCACAGGTAATTCTTATCGAATAAACTATTCGAAACGTTTTGATGACTATGATAGCCAAGTTCAGTTCGCAGGTTACCGATTCTCAGAACGCAGTTTTATGACTGTAACCGATTTTTTAACGGCTAAAGATTCAGGTGAGCGTCAAGGTAGTAATAAAGAAATGTATGTGATTTCTTTAAATAAAAACTTTAGAGAATCGAGAATTACAGCTTATTTAAACTACTCGCACCAAACCTATTGGGATAAGCCAGAAAGTAATCGCTACAATTTAATGGTGACAAAAACCTTAGATTGGGGAAGCCTGAAGAATATTAATATTTCGTTATCGGCCTATCGTAATAAATATAACGAAACAAATGATGATGGCCTGTATATCTCAGCTTCAATGCCTTGGGGAAATGGTGCAAATATTGGTTATTCATTACAAGCAACACGGGATGATACTGTTAATCGAGCAACCTATTATGACAAATTGTCAGATAGAACCAATTATCAAGTCAGTGCAGGTTCGACCAACAAAGGTGGAACCGCAAGCACCTATATTACCCATTATGGTGATAATACTAAGTTAACTGCGAATGCCAGCTATATTCATAATAATTACACATCATTTGGGGTAGGGGCACAAGGCGGATTTACCATGACTTTAAATGGTGCGGATGCTCATCGAGTCTCAAATATTGGCGGAACTCGTTTGCTCATTGACACTGATGGTGTGGCTAAAATTCCTGTATCAGACCGAGGGATACCTATTGCATCAAATGCATTTGGTAAAGTGATTGTCCCTGATTTAAATAGCTACTACCGCAGTAAAGTTAAAGTCGATTTAAATGCATTACCGAATAATGCCGAGGTAACGGATTCTATTGTTCAAGCGACATTAACAGAAGGCGCGATTGGCTATCGCAAATTTAATGTGTTGTCTGGTGAAAAGATGATGCTTTCAATGCGTATGTCTGACGGTTCTGCACCACCATTTGGCGCTCAGATCACGAATTTGAAAGGAAAAGAAACGGGAATAGTCACTGATAATGGATATGCCTATGTTAGTGGTATCAACCCAAATGAAGTCATGATTATTCATTGGGGTGGTGAAGCACAATGTGAAATTAATTTTCCTGAAAATTTAGAAACAATTAACCAAGGATTATTTATTCCTTGTAAACCATTATCAAATAAACGTAATAAAGCAGATAATAATCTGTAAATGATTGATTGCTATGAAAAAATTAACTAATTTATATATCAGTACTATTTTATTAAGCAGTTTAGTTAGCGGAAGCGCATTCTCGGCAATTGCTTTAGATAGAACCCGAGTTATTTTTAATGGCGATCAAAAAAGCGTTTCAATTACTATTACTAATAAAAATAACCAGCTACCTTATTTGGCTCAAGGGTGGATTGAAAATATTCAAGGGGTAAAAATCACTTCACCGTTTGCTGTATTACCGCCGGTACAGCGAGTTGAACCCGAAAAATCAAGCCAAGTCCGTATTGAGGCGCTTCCTGAAATTAGTCAGTTACCTCAGGATAGAGAAAGTGTTTATTACTTTAATTTAAGGGAGATCCCGCCAAAAAGTGATAAACCGAATGTTTTGCAATTAGCGTTACAGAGCAAAATTAAATTATTTTATCGTCCTAAAAGTATCATGCTAAGCGAAACAGAAATGCTGAATAACCCTTGGCAAGAAAAAACACAGCTTATTAAGCAAGGTGACCAATATATCATTAAAAACCCAACTCCCTTTTATATCACGATTATTGGTGCGGCTGAGCGAAAAAATTCACCGGTAAATCAGAATTTTAAGGCAGTTATGGTTGCACCATTTAGTGAAGAAAAATTAGGAGTTCCAAGTTCTACTGTGGGGGCAAATCCGGTATTGACCTATATAAATGACTATGGTGGCCGGCCAAAACTTCAATTTAAATGTCAAGCAAATACATGTCAGGTTGTTCCTGAAAGTAAATAGAGAGGAAAATGATGATTAATCAAAAAAGCTTTTCCTTACTCTTTGGATTATCTCTCATATTTTATTCAGCTGTGATATATGCGGCCTCAAATAATGCCTTTTATAACACAACAGGCAATTGGGATGTTGAAGGTGCAAATGGCAAAATTTTCGTTTATGGCTCATTAACGGAGAGTGCATGCCATTTATCGATGGATTCTGCATTTCAATCCGTTGATTTAGGAAATATTGAAACTGCATCATTAAAAACAATTGGCGCCCAAGGCCACAAGACGCCGGTAAACATCGAGTTATTGGATTGTATCGAAACCCCAACGGTTTTGAGAAACAATAAATCCGGTAATGTCACATGGAGTCTTTCTCAGCCAGGTATGAAAATTAGGTTTATCACGCCAGTTGTCCCTTTTAGGCCGAACATAGCGAGAGTTGAAGGTGTGAATGGGCTTGGATTACAGATAACTAATCCTAAAGGAAAAGAAATTGCTTTTGGTGAGTACAGTGAACCTGAGCTTATTTCTCCGGGGCAAAATATTTTAACTTATTATGTAACTCCCGTAAGAATCGCAGAAAAATTACAGGCTGGAGCTTATCGAAGTGTTATTTCTTTTCAAATAACGTATGAATAATCTTAATAGATTTTCTGATATAGCATTGAAGGTATTTATATGAATAACTTAAATTTCAATTTTTATAAATTTAAAAAAATAATACTCTCGATGCTATTAAGTTTGTTATTTTTTCCGTTACCGAGTCAGGCAAAAAATGGTCAAATCGGTGAAGTTAAGATACGAGGACAACTTGTCGCAGAAGCTTGTACAGTAAGACCTGGTGATGAAAATATCATTGTGGACTTTGGTACTATTGTTAATAAATACCTCTATATTAACCAAAAAACACCACTTGAAAATTTTAATATTCATTTAGATGACTGTGATAATAGTATCTTTAGAACGGTGACCGTTAAGTTTACAGGAAGCGAAAATACCCATTTACCAGGCCTTCTTGCATTAGATTCTGGCAGCATGGCTTCGGGTATCGGAATTGAAATCTTAGAATTTAGTGGTAAAAAAATTCCTATTAATAGTATGACGCCTGCATACAATTTAGAGAATGGCACGAATATTTTAAGTTTTAATGCGAATGTGCAAGGGGAACCTGATGCAATAAAAAATAAAAGTATTGCGTTTGGCCATTTTACTGCAACCGCTATTTTTAGTTTAATTTATGATTAAGGTATCAGTAACAATGAAGATGTTAATATTACTTCTCGCAACCTTATTATTTTCCCCGACTATTTTTGCTTTCCAGTGTAAAACTAATGGAGGACAAGAGGTTGGTGGGGGAACACAAAGTATTTATGATGTTCCTCTAGATAATGATATTTTTGCTGTACCTAATCGTATAAATGAATTTGCGGATGTGAGTGATTTTATGACCTGCCGTAATGAAGCCCCTAGTGCTTATGTTGATTATTTAAATGTGACTGGTGCTGACCTTGGTCCCACATTTAAGAATAACCCAGAATTAAAAGCGGGAGTGGTCGTGCGTGGTGCTTACTATTTAGCACCATTTAGCGGTAAAGAAATTCAAGTATTTCGTTTAACCACAGCAAGTGAACCTTTACAAATTAAATTATATTTACAGGTAAATGTTAAACCAACGCCATCAGTTTTGGTAAGAAAAGGCGATTTGCTGATGACGTTAGATCTCCATAAATATGCGACATTTGTAAATAGTAATCAGCATATTGACCATGCTTATTTTAAATGGAATTTCTACGCAGGTAATGATGTAGTTGTTGGAACGGGTACGTGTGATATCAATGATAACCAAATCATCATTGTTGATTTTGAAACAGTAAATGCATCGGGTATTTCAACAGTGGGAAGTGCAAGCCGTTTTCAACGTAACGCAGAAATCACTTATAGTTGTGAAGATAATAATCTGACAGCGCCAATAAAGATGATTATTAGCGGAGAAACTTCGACTTTTTCATCTGACGCTTTACTTGTTAGAACTGGAGATATTGGTAGTCAAGGTCCTATTATGCCGGGATTAGGTGTTGAGATTTATCATCAAGGGCAAAGAGTTTCCCCTATGAATGGGCATTTCGATTCAAAAATAGAAAATGGGCATGGTAGAGACACACTAATGTTTACGCTAGTTAAAAAACCTAATTTATCGCCAAATGAATTGATAGAAGGCCAGTTTAGTTCAGCAGCTACCATTATTATGTCCACTCCGTAGTTATTGAAATAGAGAGGTTTTTATGTGGATGAAAGCCTCTATTTTTTCTCATCAGCTCTCTATGGTTACTGAGTAAATCGTGCCTATAAAAAATCACAATATATTGATGGTTTTTTATAAACACATTTTAGATTAGACAAAATAAGTTAAACACGCCGAATTTTGAATTATCCTCGTTAGCATATTTTCTTAAATAACATCACATAATTTCTCTATCAATGAAGCTCAAAGCCTATCAGGTCTCAGCGGCTAAAGGTATAATCACATAATTATCTGATAGATTTAGAGGCGAAGATGGCAAAACTCACCTTACAAGAGCAAATGCTAAAAGCAGGATTAGTCACCAGTAAGAAGATGGCTAAAGTGCAAAGAACGGCTAAAAAATCACGCGTTCAAGCGCGTGAAGCAAGGGAAGCCGTAGAAGAGAATAAAAAAGCACAGCTTGAACGTGATAAGCTATTAAGCGAACAGCATAAGCAAATGGTGCAATCCAAAGAGTTTAAAGCGCAAGTTAAACAACTTATTGAGATGAATAAAGTTGATATTTCAAAGGGAGATATTAGTTTTAATTTCACCGATAACAATGTGATCAAGCAAGTTGTTGTAGATAAAATAACACAAACACAATTGATCAGCGGTCGTCTGGCGATTGCCCGTTTAGCGATTGAGAATAGTGATAACAATGAGTATGTGATTATCCCTGCAAGTGTAGCGGATAAAATAACCCAAAGGGATGCGGATAGTATCGTACTCAATAATGCGCTCAGCCAAGAAGAACAAGATGAAGATGACCCGTACGCGGACTTTAAGATCCCTGACGACCTGATGTGGTAATATTCGTCATAACTTAAATTGAAGTACGGCTAGCGATGTGCACTTACAGGGCAGAGCAATTTATTTTACCAGTCATAAAATGAGACAGTGGTTACTTGGGCGTTAAAACGGGCTCGCACAGCGAGTATTAACGCTTTCTTGGCTAATGGGATGAACAAAATGCAGTTCGCTGGCGTGCAACATGAGCCGAGATGCATGCTCTGGTATTTGGCCCCCATATAGGTCACAGCCTAATATAGGGTGACCTAATTGTTGGCAATGGATACGAAGCTGATGCGTTCGACCCGTTTCTGGAATTAATTGGACTCGGGTTACTGGAAGCAATGTGCCATTATCTAGTGGGTGATACAGACGTTCAATCACGTGATAGTGGGAGCGGGCAGGTTTGCCATTAATTTCGCAAAGAGACATGCGAGGAAACAGTGCTGGGTCTCTTGCTATTGCAGCATCAATGATACCCTCATCATCAGTTAAGTGACCACAAAGTAGAGCTTGATATACTTTAATTACCGTTCGCTGGCTAAATTGTTGGCTCAGAGCGGCATTCACTGCTTTATTACGTGCAATCACCATTAATCCTGAAGTGCCAAAATCGAGTCGGTGAACAAGAGTACATTCAGGGAAGATTTGTACTAATCGGTAATGCACTGAATCTAAGTTTTGTGGGTTTTTTCCAGAAAGGCTTAGTAGGCCACTCGGCTTATTAATAAGAGCAAGATGTTCATCCTGGTAGATAATTTCTATCTTACCGTGGCAGGGCGGCGCAATAAAGGTGTCGATGATTTCAGTCATTAGCCTTTCCAACAAAGAATAGCGGTTGATAATAACCAATTTTTAGTATGCAGGCGAATGCTTGCTACTTGCATCACGTAAATTTATCACTCAGACTAAAAGTAAAGCCGTAGTCTGCACACGCATTGTGCTCTATACTGCGCGTTGTAAAAACTGAATCAATAAAAGATTAATTAGGCGGTAATGGCGATGAATGGAACGATCACAACATGGTTCGAAGATAAAGGTTTTGGATTTATCAAAGATGAGAATGGCGATAACCGTTATTTTCATGTGGTTAAAGTTGCCAACCCTGAGTTGATTAAAAAAAATGCTGTAGTCACTTTCGAACCGACGACAAATAATAAAGGGTTGTCTGCATTTGCAGTCAAAGTCATACCTGAAAGCAAATATATTTATATTGCGGGTGAGCGCATTAAGATTACATCTATAAAATCTTATCGCGTTTATTCGGTGGACGTGCCTGCCGATACACGTATTGATAAAGAAAATACTGTGTTATCTATTGGTGCATTGATGAACAGCATTAAACCTAAATCAGATAAACCGGACCAAATGCGCTCCTTGAAAAAATTAGAAATTAGCACATTACATGGTACTGCTTTAACATTTTCGGAAGATGAAATTGATATTGATGAAGCTGTGAAGCAACTCAAATTTAAGTGATTTTTTGTAAGGCAAATAGCGCTCAAGGGAAGCGCTATTTGCTTGTTTATCATGTTATTCTTTCTTCTACTATTCAGTACTAGAAAGCATCAGATTGACGACGAGCTCCCTAGTGAGAACACTCAATGTACCGTGTTTGTAATGGTGCTGATGAAGTAGCTGAATTATTTGTATAAAAGGTATCACAAAGGAAACAACCTATTGTGATACCAATTTTTCCTCGATTACTGTCGCATTTCACAAAAATCACTTCTTAAATTCAACATCGGTTGCTCATTTAACGTATAATCAATCGATTGGTTGCCTATATTGACTTTATTATCATAAAAAGAATGACTTCTGGGTTAATTAGGCTGATTAAGGGGGGGATATGTTGGATTTCTTAAAAAATTACGATAATTTAACCATTAGCGAAAAAAAAGTTTTAAAATACCTGACTGATAACATTACGGATATCCCTTACTTAAATATTAATGAGCTGGTTGCTAAAACCTTTGTTTCTAAAACAGTTATCATTAATTTATCGCAAAAATTAGGGTTTAGTGGGTTTAAAGAGCTTAAATTTCAGATTAATAATTATATTTTAACAAAAAATAAGACTGAAAAAATTATCCCGTCATCTTATAAAAAACAACTCGAAAAAAATATTAATAAAAGCTTTACGTTAATTAATGAAGAGCAAATTAGTGATTGTGCTAAAATACTACATAAATCGAGAAATATTTTTATTGTTGCAAGAGGAACAAGCAAAGCGGTTGGTTATTACCTTGAGCATTTGCTATTTGCGTTAGGACTACACTGTTTTTTCATTAATGACTACAATTTATCTGACTCTTTCACTCGATTAGTTAGCAAAGATGACACTGTCATTTTTATCTCGCTATCTGGTGGAACAAAAAAAATTATTGAAACAGCAAAAATTGTGCAATTAAAAGGGGCGAATATTATTAGCATGACCGCTTTTAATACCAATGAATTAACCACTTATACTGATAATACTCTGTTTTGTTTTGCCGATAATTTTGATACTAAAAGGGATGATACCAAATCCAGAATTGGCTTTTTTATTTTAGTTGATTTACTTATCAATGAATTAGAAAACCTACTTTAAACTTCCTTTTTTACTTCCTAAAAAAATTTCACCTGTCTTTCATTTTTATTTTTGGCAATGAGTTTTGTATTAAAATGACCTAGGTCATTAATTATGACCTAAGATAATTTTTAAAACCGTGACATCATTTCTTTTATAACCCCCCCAAGCTAGTATGCCTTTAATTCTAATAATAGAAGTCATAAGGAAACAGTATGGCCAGAAAAAAGTTTGGTGAATCTATTCAACGCTTTGGGAGAACATTACTCCTTCCGATAGGTGTATTAGCCCCTATTGGTATGATATTGGGTATCAGTGGTGCATTAGTGCAGACTTATATGATTGCACGTTTTCCTTTTCTTGGAAATGAAACTGTTAATGCATTACTTGTCAGTATTCGTTCAATCGCAGGTGTTATTTTTGATAATATTCCCTTGCTCTTTGCAATGGGTGTGGCCTATGGGATGAGCCATCGAGATAAGGGGATTGCTGTCTTTGCCTCGGTAGTCGGTTACTTATCGCTGATCATCACCATGAATATTTGGCTAGTCCTTACCGGCAAACTTGCAGACCCTGCAATGATGGGTCAAGTGGGACAAATTAAAGTTCTTGGCATACAAACTTTAAATATCAGTGCTGCCGGAGGGATTATTACTGGTTTGATTGCCGCTTGGGCCACCGATAAGTTTTATAACCTTGAGTTACCGACCGCATTCGCTTTCTTTTCCGGTAAAAAATCCGTTTCTATTATTATGATAGGTTTAATGATTGGAGTGGGGGCGTTATTACCGTTTATTTGGGAAGTATTAGTTCAAGGTTTGATGAAACTCTCTGCGGTATTTTTAAGTCCAGTGGGGCCATTTTTTACGGCAGGAGGTGAACGCTTATTTATTCCATTTGGTTTACACCATGTATGGAACGTTTTGTTTAGATTCACTGAAGCGGGTGGTACTTATATTATTGATGGCCAAACCTTTGTTGGCGTTGTCCCTGCATTAACTGAAGTACTTTTTAACCAAGGCCCGGATAGCGAATATTGGGCGATGATGCCAAGTTTGACTCGCTTTATGGCGCAGCAACAAATGTTGGTTACATTGTTCCTCTTCCCTGCGATTGCTCTTGCTATATATAAAACATCGAAGAAAGAAAACCGCGCAGAAGTGAAATCCATGCTTGTCACCATGGTATTAACGGCAATGCTTGGTAACGTCACAGAGCCACTCGAATTTACCTTCGTATTCATTGCGCCATTACTGTATTTAATTTATGCCATTATTGTCGGTATTGGTGCGGTGTTACTTTCATTGGCTGAGGTTGGTATCGGTTATATTCGTGGAACCGTCTTTGATTTTACTATCTTTGGTCTGCTGTACGAACACACTAACTGGATCTTCCTTGTTATTATCGGTAGCTGTTTAGCCGTCGTCACTTACTTTATTTTCTACTGGGCAATTATTAAATTTGATATTAAAACTCCTGGTCGTGAAGAATCTAGTAATCTGAAAAATACTTTAATTAAAGAAAAACGCTACGGCGAAATCGCAGAAATTTTAATCCAAGCATTAGGTGGAAAACAAAATATTCGTAACGTAGATAACTGTATTACTCGTATGCGTATTGATGTTGGAGAAGTTAACCAAATTGATAAAGATTTAATGTTGGAATCAGGATGTACCGCATTCTTCTTTCCATCGGCAAACCACGTCCATGTCGTATATGGACCAAAGGTTGAGTTCGTTCGCAATGCTGTTGATGAAGCAATGAAGAAATAAAGAAAGGATACGAAATGAGAGCATTATACGATTCTAAAAGTAAAACTATTGATGACCGTGGAATTAAAGACTTATTGTCTGATGAAGCAAAATATTCTACTTGGTTAATGTTTGAATCCATGTTGGCCCAAGCTCAAGCTGAACTGGGATTTATTCCTCAATCAGCGGCAAATGAAATTAAAGAAAAGGCCGTAATCGAAAATATCGATTTTGAAGAAATGAGCCGTATTTACCAAAAAATAGGCCATGGTTTCGTACCTTTCTTAAAGGTTTTAGTGAATGCTTGCTCTGAGGAAAGCGGTAAATATATCCATTATGGAATTACCACACAAAATATTCAGCAAAGTTCACAGCTGTATATGATGAAAACCGTACACCATAAATTTATGTTGTTATTGGGTGAAATCATCGAAAACTTGTCGAATCTGGCTGAAAAAACCAAACATATGGTGATGCCGGGAAGAACCCATGGGCGTCATGCAATTCCGATAACCTATGGCTATAAGGTTTCAGTGTGGATCAGTGACTTTATTGACTGTTATCAGCGAATGAAAGAGTGTGAAAAGCGCGTGTTCACTATTATGATGGGCGGTGCAGTTGGCGCTTTTAACTCGATGCCTGAGGTTGGAATGGCGGTACAAAAACGTGTCGCTGAACTGGTGGGGATGGAAGCCATGGAAGTACCATCCAGAAATTTGAGCACCCATAAACTTGAATATATGGCAAATTTAGCGCTAATGGCGAATATTTGCCATAAAATCGGCGAAGAGGTCTATAGCACAACGTTAGAAGAAATTGCAGAAGTTTCTGAAGGGTTTACCAAAGGAACAGTAGGCAGTAGTACTATGCCACATAAAATAAACCCAAAACTGGCAAAGGGAATTATTGCTAACTCGCAGAAATTATATTCCTTACCAAGTGTTGGTATGTATTCCGCGGTAAGGCCTTATGAAGGAGATAGTAGTTCTTATATGTTATTTGATGGGTTAATCGAAGAAGCTTTGGAATTAACCACAGAAATTTTATTAAGAACAGAGGAGCTTTCGAGGACGATTGTGCCACATGAAGAGAGAATGCTTCATAATGTATTGAGAAATAAAGGTCTTGATAATACTGAATATGTCATGATGAAGATGGCGGAAAAATTAGGTAAAGATAAAGCTCATTCCCTTCTGTATGAAGAAGCTATTAAAACGGCAGCGGATGGGGAGGATTTCTACACTAATTTAACCAAAAACAGTGTGATATCAGCAGCGTTCAGTAATGAAGAAATTAAAGCCATGCTCGACCCAAGGTCTTATATTGGGTTATCTGTCGAAATTGCTGAAAAAGAAGCAAAACGTGGATTAGCAATTGCCCAAGAAATTAAGCAACAATATCAATAGGTATTTTTAGTATATTATATAAAAATATTTAAAATAACGGCCTATCTATTATATAAATAGGCCGTTATGTGTTTATTCGCCAGCGAGTGCTCTTGGGAATAATAAATTATTTTCTAGGTTAATATGATTCATTAAGTCATCAATCAATTCATTGATACCATTATACAATACACGCCAGGTAGTACAGGCTTCTGGTGGCGGTGTGACATTATCGGTAATGCCTTTAATAGCCTCTAAGATATCACCAGCATCATCATGTTCTTGTTCCATCACGCTAATTGGCGCTGCTGCATTTCGACCCATTCCGTTTTTTATCAAAGGGAATAAAACGCGTTCCTCTTTCATCATATGGCTAGTTAATTCTTCCAGTAATGCTTCTAAGTATTTTGATAAACCTTTTGGCACGCTTGGCTTATTTGCATGAACGCGTTCAACTTTTTGTGCTTGTAAAATAAGCTCAGGTAATTGTTCTCTATGCCTATCATGATAGCGAACAATGATAAAATCGATAATTTCACCGAGCGGTGCTTTACGCCAGTCTTTTTCTAACGTTTCTGTGGCTAATTTAGCTAATTGGCTTTCTAATAGGTCTATATCTAAATTTAATTTTTCTGCACTACGGCTGAGAGTCTGTTTTCCACCACAACAGTAATCCATATTATATTGGCGGAATAAAGAAGAGGCTCTAGGAATAGATAATGCGAGCTGTCCAAGTGTTTTATCTCTAAATTGCATATGAGGTATCCTCTAAAAAATCATAAAATTCTGATGCTACTTTGTTAGTTAATTTATGCAGGTAATGCCCATTGGCGAGCAATATTACGTCCATACTCACGGCAGTCATCTAATGTTTTTGTGTCTGGTTTCCATTTTGCTTTTAAAGATAATGCGGTATCAAAACCGGCATCCATCAAACGTGTTTGAACACGATCAACAGCGCCACCATTCCAGCCAAAACTCCCAAAAGCAGCGGCTTTTTTATTTAAAAAACGTAAGCCAGTAATTTCTTCAAGCATACCTGCTATTTTGGGCATCATGACATTATTCATGGTTGAGGTACCGACCAACGCCGCCTTGGAGCGGAAAACATGAGTAATAATGTCGTTTTTATCACTGCGTGCAACGTTAAATATTTTAACGGCGACGTTAGGGTCGGCTTCATTGATGCCTTGAGCGATTGCATCCGCCATTAAACGGGTATTATTTGACATGGTATCGTAGAAAATAGTGATGCGATCTTCTTGGTAATCGGCTGCCCACTTCAAATATAATTCAATGATTTGATTTGGGTTATTACGCCATACTACCCCGTGTGACGTGGCTATCATATCGACAGGTAGGTTAAAGCCTAAAATTTCATTTATTTTTGGCGTTACTAAACGGCTAAATGGTGTAAGAATATTGGCATAGTAGCGCTGGCATTGCTCAAATAATTCATTTTGGTCGACCTCATCATTAAATAATCGCTCATCACAATAGTGCTGCCCGAAAGCATCATTACTAAAAAGCACTGCATCTTCAGTAAAATAAGTCATCATACTGTCAGGCCAATGTAGCATTGGAGTTTCAATGAAAATCAATTGCTTATTGTTACCTATATTGAGCGTATCGCCTGTTTTAACGATCTTAAAATTCCACTCAGGATGGTGGTGGTGACCATTTATTGAATCAATAGCATTAGCGGTGCAATAGATCGGGGTATTAGGAATAAAGCGCATTAATTCAGTTAATGCACCGGCATGATCTTCTTCTGCGTGGTTAATCACGATATAGTCAATATCATTTAAATCAATTTGTGAACGTAAGTTTTCAACAAATTCACGACTAAACTTATGATCGACAGTATCAATAAGGACATTTTTTTCTTCGCGGATTAAATAACTATTATAACTACTTCCCTTTAATGTTTTATATTCGGTTCCATGAAAGTCACGTACTTCCCAATCACGTTGACCCACCCAATGAATATTATTTTTTACATGAATCGCCATATTAATTTTATCCTGTATTTTTTAAAGTATAGGAAGATATAATCAATATTCATGCCAATATTTAACCAATTGATTTTTAGATAAATTTAAATAAATATTTTTAATTTATAGTCATAATGACTGTATCAATAATCGTCATTATGACTATACTTGTTGTCAAATTGACTATGGGGAGTAGATCATGGGTTTTTCTGTTGAAGCATTAGCAAAGATCGCAATAGAGTTACAAGATGGTATGGAACATGCAGATCGGTTTCAGCGTTTGATTACCACATTAAGGCAATCATTAGGGTGCGATGCTTGTGCGTTATTGCGCTATGAACCAGGTCAATTTATTCCCTTAGCAATTGATGGATTAATGGCTGATGTTTTAGGCCGCCGATTCTTTTTGGCGGGACACCCTCGGCTTGAAGCAATTGCAAGAGCTGGCGATGTAGTACGTTTTCCTGCGGATAGCCAGCTCCCTGATCCATACGATGGGTTAATTCCTCATCATCAGCATCTAAAAGTCCATGCTTGTGTCGGCTTACCTTTGTATGCGGGGCAAAATCTTATTGGTGCATTAACATTAGATGGCATGGAACTTGATCAATTCGATGCATTTAGCAATGAGTCACTTAGGTTAATTGCTGCATTAGCTGCTGGGGCATTAAATAATGCATTACTTATTGAACAGCTTGAAAACCAAAATATATTGTCGGGTAAACCTATACGATTTAAACCTTCAGGAGAAACCGAAATCATCGGTTTATCTCTTCGTATGCAACAATTAAAAAAGGAAATCGATATTGTTGCTGCGTCAGAATTAAATGTTCTGGTTAGCGGAGAAACGGGAACAGGAAAAGAATTAGTTGTTAAATCCATTCATGAAAAATCCCTTCGAGCAGAGTATCCTCTTATTTATTTAAACTGTGCGGCATTACCTGAGAGCGTGGCAGAAAGTGAATTATTCGGCCATGTTAAAGGGGCTTTTACGGGAGCAATTAGTCACCGTAGTGGTAAATTTGAAATGGCGGATAATGGCACTTTATTTTTAGATGAAATTGGAGAGTTATCATTAGCATTACAGGCAAAATTACTGCGAGTATTGCAATATGGTGATATTCAACGTGTTGGTGATGACCGCAGTTTACGCGTTAATGTCCGTGTATTAGCGGCAACTAATCGTGATCTACGTGAAGAAGTATTAGAGGGGCGGTTTAGGGCAGATTTATTCCATCGTTTAAGCGTGTTTCCTCTACTTGTTCCCCCATTAAAGGAACGTGGTGAAGATATTATTTTATTAGCCGGATATTTTTGTGAGCAATATCGTCAGCGTTTTGGCTTATCTAGTGTGGTACTGAGTTCTTCATTACAACGGTATTTACTCAACTATTCATGGCCTGGCAATGTACGTGAATTGGAACATGCGATTCATCGTGCTGTTGTTCTTGCTCGTGCCTCAATTGACACTGGCGATATTATCTTACAGCCTCAATATTTTATCTTTGATAACAATGAGTATGAGTTTACGGAAACCTCAAAGAAAGTAATACCATTAACTAAAAACTTACGTGAAGCAACAGATGACTTTCAGCGTAAAGTCATTACACAAGTACTGGAACAAAACCATCATAATTGGTCTGCATGTGCTAGAGAATTATCTTTAGATATTGCTAACTTACATCGACTAGCTAAACGACTAGGCCTGAAATAAAGTATTAAGGGCATCGTAATGCTGCCCTTAGAATCTTAATTTTCTAATCCATTAATAATAAGCTGTAGCCCGTCAGCAAATTTCAAATCGTAGTTATTAGCAAACAACATTTCTTTGGCTTTCCATGTATAGGGATATTTATCTTTAGATAATTGGTTAAACTCAGATTATTTCTTGCCTTATTTTTGGCAATATTCCTTTTTCATATAGAGTTTCACATATTTCTCGAGTTGCTCAAGCTCTTCGTTATCACTTTCGTTACGTTGTAAATGCCGAAATAGTGTGGAAATTTTCTTCAAATCAAACCGGTTTTGTTGAATACGTTTTTCAAGTGCAATAAGGGCTCTTTTCTTTGATGCATGATGTGCAAATTGCTTTTGTAAAATAAGTAGGTACAGCCAAATGCTTTGCCGAGTGATAAAAAAATCGAATATAGGTGAGGGCGAGAAATTTGCTTTTTTTGCTAGTAATAATCCACTAAATAAGCGGTGGATAAACTGAGTTGTAGATGGTTTATGGCTTTGGATTAGAGCTGTAATTCCCTGTTTAAATTGCTGTTCTGAAAGATAAATTAATTGCTGGTAACGTTTTTTAGGGCTGGTGGGATAAATCCATGCGAAAGCGGCCATTGCAACTAATGGGCCTGAAACTATCGCAATGGCATTACCTATGCTTTGAGGGAATGAAAGCGCAAAAGGATAAGACGGTTGCAGTAAAATCAACGAAACCATGATGTAATCAAAAGCGATTAAAATTAAGCGATTATGAGAAAAAATCACAATGCCGCTAATAATCACAGGAATGATGAGAAAGGTCATTTGCCAAGATGAAGAAGTAAAGGGCCATAAACACCACATACAGATTAACGCAGCAATAGCACCAAAAAATTGCCCTGTGAAAATATTTTTCATGAATCTTGCGGGGTGATCAAGGGAAGCGAATAGAGCCAACATCACGGAAAGGCCGAGAATGAGGTAAGCCAACATTTGCCATTGTGTCCAGAACCATAAAACACCGACGGCGCCTATTGTAACAAAAGAACGAGTGAAAGATTGCCATGCGGAAATTTTATCTTGGTGGAGTTTTAATTTGTCAGTTTTATTTATCTTCTTGATTGATTTACCTAAAGTAGCATAGTAAAACGGGACTAAAAGCATTTTAAGTACACCATTGGGGCATAATGATAAAATATATTTCCACTCTTTGTCAGCGGGCTCTTGCGCAGGAAAATAAAAGGGAGCGATAGATTGATATTTATCTAAATGCAATAATATCTGGCTTTGAAACATGAGCTTTTGACGTGCTTTAGCAACTTGTTTACGGTGGTAATGCCAGCCGATGCGATTCGTTTCTAGAATTTCCTCATAACTTGTCATCACTTGCCAGAGTTGGTCAATTTCCTGTGACTTAATTGGTTTTTTTTTCTCAAGTGTGCGATGCAAAATTTGATAAAATAGTGTATCAACCTGGTTTTTAAGTGTAATAACGGGTTCTTGTTCACGTTTTGGTGTAAATAAAAAATTGAAAACTACTGCGGAAAGAACGCCAACAAGGATAGTCCATAGCCGATCCCAAGCGACCATAAACAGGTTATCTGTCATGTGGACACTTAGCATGCTGACCATGACTGCTGAATAACCCGCTAAAAAGGTACCATAGGCCACAAAGCCTTTTTGCAGTTGACCAATACCGCTACATGCTCCTAACCATAATGCCAGCCCTACGATAAATAATAGCGGGCTGATAATGTGTAGTTGAATTAATATTACGCCAACTAGCACGCCAATGACTGTTCCCGCGAAACGCCACCAACTTTTTTCCAGTAAGTTTTCGCGCCAAGGTTGTGCAGAGGCCCAGACGGTCATGGCTGCCCACTGTGGGTGAACAAGCTGCAAATATTGAGCAATAAATAGAGCAGCAATTGAGGCACAAGCCGTAATCACCGCAAAACGAAAGCGTATAGGATTAAACCCTAAACGGTGCAAAAAAGTGATGTTTTGTAGCATTGAGTATGAGTAAATTTGGCGTGTTAAATGGTTTATTAGTTGATAATATCAACTAAAGTCACAGTAATTATTAACTAATTAGTTGATAAAATCAACTAAAGAGGCATTATGCGTACAGAGCAAGCCAGAGTGTTTGGGGTGATAAGCCGAGCTGCTCATCATTATATGAAGTGGATGGGGGAGCCTTATGGTATCAATGCCATTGAGTGTTTGATGATTTTGCATATTGATCAGTATGATGAGTCAACCCTAGAGCAGATTACAAAAGCCATGGTTGTGGATAAATCAGTAACGACTCGAGGAGTGAGCAAATTTTTAGCTAAGGGGTGGGTTGCTAAAACGAATAGTTTAGTTGATAAACGGGTTTATCATGTTTCGTTGACATCACGCGGCAAAACGATTGTGAATGAGTTAAATTACAAACTAAATAAGTGGAATGATTATTTAGCAGCGGACTTGCCAGAACAAGAGGCTGAACAGCTATTTAGCGCACTAGAAAGTTTGGCAAAACGAGCCATTGAAAGCTCGGTGGCAGATTTTCCGCGTTTATTAGAAGAACTCAATGAGTGCCGGTAAATATAATTCCCCATTAAGAGGGGATAGAATATTTTTAATTGGTCTTGATGAAATGAGTGTTGCTATTGCTGAATGGCAGCCACCGGAAGTAGTACTATTTCAGATAAGTTCTCAGGTATTGGGCTCAATTTATTACTCATCATGATTAATTCACCATCTTTTTCAATTCTTGCACTCATTCCTAAGGTATATCGTTTGGATTGAAATTCTTCAGGAAGAGCGACGGTAAATGCGATACTACGTCCTGCACTTTGTGATTTGAAACTGTAATCAAGATTAGACTTTGCATTGTTTTCATTCTGTAGTATTGACGTCAACGACAGTGTGATTGTGGCATTTTCAGGAATATCGTAAGAATGTGAATAAATATTACCATTGATATGATAAGTGGGAGTTTGAGTAAAATAACTCATTAAATTATTACTACAAGCGGATAGCATGAAAGTTATAAAAAATATGAATATTGAAAAAATGTGTTTTTTTGAAAAGTTGGGGTTAATATTTAACATTAAATGTTCTCTTTGGCGAAATCTAATTATAGTGATTAACGAATAAAAATCTTCTGAAAAAAATATCGCATATAGGTGTAAATACTTTTCTTGGCATCGTATTTAGAAAGCATCGGCATTTCTGATTTTTCCCCTGTGTATAAAATACCAATGCGAGGTAAAGTCATAATTAAATTTTCATCTAGATCAATTTTTTTAAAGGATTGTCGCAATTGCCTGACTAGCTTGTAATAGCTACTTTCAGTCACGATAGTGCCTCTTTTTTCCCAAATCTCGTACATAATTTCTCTTTTACTATTTGTTTTTATTAGTAATAATTTAAGAAGGCATGATTCATTTTCTGAAAGGTTAACGACTTTTTTTTCACGCGAAAGTGTTCGCTTGAGTGGGTCATATACTACATGCCCAGACAAGAGTATCATTGATTCTTTTTCACTATAGTCAATGTTATCCATAAAATTATCTATTGTTGATAAATCGGTCATAATCTATACCTATACTAACTGTTGATGAAATGTATTCCAATATAAAAAAACGAGGCTAGTCAGAATATTTAGAAAATAAAATCGTTTTTTGATATTGGGTTCATGTGTTTTGATGGGGAGAATTTAAACTATATTTATAGGTTGTATATATCAATTTTTATTTGTATTTTTTATATTTATTTGTTTTTGTCAAATAAATAGGCTTAGCATATTAAAAAAACATACCAAACCTATAAATATTAGTCGATGGGAAATAAGTAAATGATAAGGGGGTAGAGAAATTTAATGTTAGATTAGTAGTTCGTCTTCCTCATTATCGTTACCCTCTAAATTAATGTTAGTCATATTATGACGAAGTTGGTTGCTAAGAGGAGCACTCATCAAACTGATAGCCATATAATGGCTGAGCGAGCGATTAAATTTTTTATTTAATGAAACTAGCTCAGGGTCACTTGATGATTGTAATATTTGACTAACACCGGTAATAAAGTTTTGTTTTTCATCTCTACCCAATGTAATCATTGTCTTAAATACGTGAGAAAAAAATACTTTTCTATCTTCTTTTGACTTAAGTTCATCAATAAACTTGTTAATTTTATTTTTTTCTTTAGGGGAAAAATCTATTTTTTTACTATCCATATTTTTCTTCTGCCATAATGAAGTCATTTTATTTTGAATGTTTTCAGTGTGAATTTGAGATCCGCTATGTTGAGGACTGATAGCCTTAGCTTGTAAATTGACCAGCATCTTTGTGTTCTTCCTGTATTGAATTTATTGTGGTTATTAAGTTTTGATAGGTCTTTTTATGCATTTTTAAAATTTGGCATTGTGTTGGAACAGAAAATACATGAGGAAAAATATTTTTAGAGGCGGTAATAGGGGAAAAATAGGTAATTTTATTATCAACCTCTAAGGCGATTGTATTATCAGCAGCGGTTGACAATTTCATATCAGAGCCGCTTTGGGCAATACGAGTTTGCATTTTTGCTGGTAGATATAATGTGGTATTTGTCACTTTTGCATATTGCTTTTCAAAATAAACAGCAACCATCTCTTGTAGCTCATTATTACCAAAAATGTCATTCAATATTTTCATCAGCTGTTCTTTGCTTTGACTGGTATTTTCTTGGTACTGAATTTCACTGGTTTCTAATACGTGAATAAAGTCAGTTAATAGTTGTTTAATGCCGTCGTAATAACCTTGCTGATAAGCACTTTGATAGATAGTTTCTTGCTGTTGTTTCGCTTGTTGGTAATACTCACTTGCCTTTTTTTGAGCTTGTTGAGTCATAGTTTTGTGGTATCTATCGGCACTTAATGCTTGATATTTGATCAAGACTTTTTCAGACATTGTCTGTTTAACATTCTGGGGTATTTTCTCTGACATAACGGCATGTCTCTTCAATAGTATTCCAAGGTAGCATCGTTTTTACTGATGACGGTATAAGTTGCTGAGTTTCAAGACTAAACATATATTTAGCTCGAAGGGCGTAAGCGGTGCCAAAGGGGGCTAAACACATCAATAATTGTTGTGCCCCAAGGGCAGTTAATACCTGTGGTGAAGTTGTAGGTTGATTTTCTGATTGCCAAAGTGGGCGGCTCAAGCGTGTATGTAAGACACGATATTTGGAAAGTTCAACCCACCAAGGAAGCGGTTCAGCATGTAACAAAATCCCTAAACCTAACGCTACCTCTGGTAATAAAGCCCAATGTTCAGATAATACTTTGGGTAACAAGGGCGTTTTCTCGTTAGGTAAAGGCAATGCGTATTGCTGAATCAATTGCTGGTTATGTTTACGTTGCAGTATAGGAGGAAAGTCTTTATATCCAACCCCATTAAATTCACTATGAAAATAACATCCCGGAGCGAGGAAAATATTTCCTTGTGTAATGAGTAGATTATTCAGCACTGTCATCAACAGGTTTCCCTATCAGATTAGTTACTGATTTTTTGTTACTTAGCTGGCGCCACAGTAACAGTAAAATAGTCAAAAGAATGATCATTGCAGCAATAATTGAGCCGATTATGACTGGGTTAAATGTATGTTCAGGCTCAGACTTAACTTGATATTGCAACGGCGGGCGATTGACGACCACGACTGAGACATTATCGTAATTTGCTTCAGCAAAACTGTTCGTTAGAAACAGTTTGATCTTATGCATCATCATTTGAGAATCTTCACTCCCAGAATAGGTCACCAAGCTGGAAACATTTTGCATTTGCTTAGTCGGATTATTGCCATTTAATGGATAACTAACATGCACACGTGCGTTAATAATATCAGGGATGGTAAGTAGCGATTGCTCAAGGCGCTGTTCAATTAAAGAAAGCAAGCGGGTACGTTCTGCCTGTGGTGAGGCCACTAAAGAGTCACCAGGAAATGCTTGGATAATTTCCACTGGTTCTTTTGAGGGCAGGTTATATTGGCGCAGTAAATCTACCGCAATAACAAAGTCACTTGGTTGAACACGAATGGAATCTCCGTTTTTATTATCTTGTTTACGCGTAGCCTCAACACCATGCTCTTGGAGTATGGCTAATACTTCGTTACTTTGTCTTTGGCTTAAATGACTGAGTAATAATTGGTTATCACACCCCATTAATAAGCCAATAAAACTAATTAAGATAAATTTTTTTAAAATATTCATGGCTTATTGAGCTTTTAAAACGGTATCAATCGCAGAAACACTTTTATGTGTTAGTGTGCTAATCATATTCATAGCAAGGCTGTATTTACCGACACGATTTTGAAATTGCAGTAATTGAACTGGGTTACTTGGGTCAATGGTATTGACACTATTCATTAATGCAGTTCTTTCTTGGTTCGTCGATGCGCTGTATTCAGCAAAAAACTCTTTAACTTTATCGGCAATGGGGATTGATGACGGTATCTCTGAGGCTATCTCTGTGGAATTTATCATCGATAAATTTGAAGTAATAGGCGACATAATGTATTTCCTAAGTGAAGGTAGAGCATCATCGTGAATGATGCTCTATTGAATATTAAACGTTACGAATAAGAGCTTGGTCAGTATCTTTAATGGATTTCATAAAGTTACTTTGTAATTGACGCGCCATATTATAATTACCACTCATGGCGGTGATTTTCGCCAATACCAGTGGGTTATCGACTTCTAAACTGGCATCGGCAAGAATTGAATTTAACTCATCGCCGAATTGTTTTGCTTTATCGCTAATACTGGCCGATGTACGATAGATCATACCCATATTATCTTTGCCAGTACCTGAAGTTTCTAGTTCGGATGTTCCCCATCGATTAGTTGTAGCATCTAAACCTGGAATTACTGCCATTTTTTGTTTCCTCTTTATTTGAAAAACAATATTAATTAACGGGTTGTTAATTAAAAACTGATTGAATTAAAAAACCAATGGTTATTGCCTAATAAAATATAGCCGTTAGCATTGGTGACAAATGATTTACCTACAAGCTCATTATTGGCAAGGGAGATTGAGAATTGAATATGATTATCTCCCCATTGCTTATAAAATGAATTTATGAAGTTAATTAAAGAAGCAGTTTGATTGTCATTTAAACTGTCTTTTATGATAAAAATAACTTTATTTTCTTTAGTTATTTTACGCCATTGAACATTGCTTTCTGTTAATCCCAACTCTGCTTTTTGTAATAATTCACCAAAGCTGATTTTTTTTATTTCACTTTTTATATAGCAACTAAAATAGCTAGAAAGTAACTTATCAATATTTTTTTCTTTATTAATTAAATTGTTGTTATCTATAGTCACGATTATTGGGTTGCATGGATTGGTAAGCTCTACTTTTAATGTGTCTGGTACTGTTTCAATAAGTTTATTTTCAATTTCTTGCTCAAGCTTATTTACTATTTTAATTGAGAATTTTTCATTGTATTTAGCTTTAACCAGGTGCTGCATACTCCAATCAGAGTCACGCTGTGTTTTTACTAGGATAAGGCTTTCATTACTAGTACCTTGGGTTACGATAATAGGATACTGACTACCTTGAAGTATTTGTTCTAATGCTTTTACTTTTTTCTCGGTGCTTTGTGCTGGAATATATTGAAATATAGTGTAAACAACAAATATTGAAAATAGAGTCAAGAAAAAGACCAACATAGTTTGTTTATTAAAAAGGCTTGATTTTTGCTTAGCTGGTTTTTTTACTTTAGTTTTAACGATAGGTAATGGATTTTCAGCCTCTGAAGTCTGTAAGGTTTCAGGTATTTGAGGGCGTTGCCACTCAGTATCCTGCATTTTGATCACAATAGGAAAAATATCTGCTAAAAGCAGCTGCTGAAAAACAATAGGGATCTCGGTACTTAATCCATTATCATTTAGTTGAATGGCTAGACCACTTTCAGAGTGTTGACTTGCAGTAATAATTGAAAATTCGCAGGCAGTGCCATCGCTTGGAATGGAGTAGGTTGTGAAACCATCATCATTGATGTCAGTTTTATAATCTAAGCCGTTATCAATGATAATCAGATTGTTATCTGCATTAACCATTAATTCTTGGCCGGTCATTGGGCCGCTAGCAATTTTTACTATACATGTGCGGCTATTTGTATCACTCATAAAGATAATCTCATGGAATTAAATTCATTTTATTATGGATTGGCTGGTTCTCGTTATTGGTGGCAAGTAAATCAAGAAATGTTTTTATTGTCAGTTGAATTGATCTTATTCATTCACACCTTTAGCTTGTAATAGAAAGTATGAGTGATTCCTGAGTATTCCCTTGAGGCTTTTTTCCTTATCGCTCACTCTGTGTACACAACATTACGTGGATAAGGCCTATATATAATGTCAAATAAAGATATTGCAACATTATTAGAAAGTAGAGGCTGTGATTTTTCATTACAAGACAAATTGGTCTTGGCTATACCGAAAAGAGTCACAACGCCTTTTATTTATAAATCTATATATTCAAATTTAAATATTTTGATAGAACGTCAGGCTATATTTATTTGCCAAGAAAATGAATGGAATGCACTAGATAAGTCAAATTGGAAGTTATACTCAATGGATTTATCAGAATTAGTCGAAATTTTAGCAGTTATTGATACCGCAATGGGGCAAGCATTTCTTGCGAAAAAGAAAAAGCTGGAAGCTGATGAAAATAACAATAATGAATATATCGAATTAATTGAAGACTTTTCATTAATGGTATCAATAAAAAATGTAGTGATTGATTTAATTATTAGAAATCATCCTGTATTTGATAGCTGGTGTGAAATACTCAGGCGGTACGAAGCCTATGGAATGATGCGATTTATTCTCTCTTCAGCTCAAGAGAATAAAAACGCCAATATTAATCAGTTATGTGCACATTATGGTATATCAGCTTCTTATTTTAGACAGCTTTATCGAGAAAACTTTAATAAAACGGCAAAGCGGAAAATTATGAGTGTTCGTATGGCTAATGCAATTCTACAGCTAATTGAAAGTGATGATTCAATATTAGATGTAGGGCTTGAAGCGGGTTATTGTTCAGCATCTCATTTTACTAATGATATTAAAAAAGAGTTAGGCCTAACACCATCAGAAATTAGGCATATTGGAGCAACATTATATGAGCAGTAAAAAAAATCGAGTGTTAGGCTTAACACTGTTTTTACTGAGTATGAGTTTCTATTCGGCCCAAGCTGAAATTATTGTGGCAGAACCAGTTACACAGTCAAAAAACCACGATACCTTTGTCGCAAATAATATTGCAGTAGGTAAGGTATTCGATGCCGTTGCTGAACGTTTAAATAAGCCAATTATTCTCAGCAAATTAGCAGCTCAAAAAAAAGTGACTGGTAATTTTAATTTAGCTAATGCAGATGAAATGTTCAAAGCACTAACTCGGCGAATTGCATTAGTGTGGTATGACGATGGTGCGAGTATTTATATTTATGATAATAGTGAAATGCGTAGCGCAATTATTCCAACAAATAATGTCAGTAGTAACCAGTTGCTTAATTATATTCAACGAAATGGAATTTATGACTCGCGGTTTCCTGTACGTTCACAAGAAGGTGAACGGTTATTATTTGTTTCGGGTCCGCCACTGTATATTGAACTAATTAAAGCCGCATCTTTATATCTTGCAGAACAGATTAGGAAAGAGGAGTTATCTAGCGGTGAAGTGGCTATTATTCCATTAAAACACGCATCGGTAACGGATAGAAGTTATTCATTACGTGGCCAAAATATTACGATCCCTGGTTTATTAACAGTCATTAATTCTTTGTTTAAACAGGGAGCTTCACCAGATGAAATATTACATATTCAACCACCACCAACACCGATTAATCCAACAGGAGATTCGATAGACGAATTAATGGATACACCAATTGGTGACTCACCATCTTCAGGGAATAAGCCGATGATGGTAACAAAAAAACCGTCTAACAGCGCTTTTTCTTTGGTAGCACACCCTGATAGCAATAGCTTGATCGTTAAAGGTAGCCAAGAGCAAATTCGTTATGTTCGCCAATTAGTTAATACATTAGATATGCGCCGCCGGCAGGTAGAGTTATCTTTGTGGATTATAGATATTACTCGCTCAGAGCTCGATAATCTTGGCGTGAACTGGGAAATTGGTACTTTTAGTACAGGTACTGGATCGATCTCATTTAACCGAAGCACGCTATCAAACAGCCAACAATTTTTATTGCAGATTGATGCATTAAGTAAAACGGGTAACGGGCACATTGTTTCTCGCCCCGTGTTATTAACCCAAGAAAACATTCCTGCTTTATTTGATAACAACACCAGTTTTTACGCCAAATTACAAGGGGAGCGTATTGCGACTCTTGAGCAGGTCACATATGGGACCATGGTGAGTGTAATGCCGCGTATTTCCGTGGGTAATAACGTAGAAATGGAAGTCAATATTGAAGATGGTGCTGAAAACCGCGATAGCACAGGGAAAACCTCCAGTGTAGAAGGGTTACCTGCCGTTAACAGAACCAGTATTAACACAGTTGCGCGTATTGCAAAAGACAGTAGTTTGCTTATCGGTGGCTATACACGTGAGCAATATGTTGAAAATGAAAGCAAAATTCCTTTTTTAGGCGATCTTCCTTATGTGGGAGGGTTATTTAGTCATTCATCGACTAATCAACAGAAGATGGTTCGTTTATTTTTAATCCAGCCGCGTTTATTGGATGAAAATGAAGGATGGGATGGGCGACAATTTTCTGAAAAGACGCGGATCACCACCCATGATAGCCAGTTGCACGGTACGGTCCAATTTCTTCAACAATACATGAGTGAGTCATGGCAATAACACCACTGAGTTTTAATAACCGTTTTTCAGTTAATACTCAAAACAAAAGTCGTGCACCTGTGAGTAGCAGTAGTGATGACTCCGATGAAGTAGCACGTGGTGCTGGTGTCATTGATAGCTCTAGTGAATATGCATCGATGTCGATGTTAGCGGCAAGCCATGTACGCCGAGGAAGTTCTAAGAAGGGCAGCGAAGAAGAATGGATGCAATTTGCCGAACGCATTTTGGATAAAGATGCAGATGACAAAGTATTGCATATAGAAGGCCTGCTTAATAAGCAACTGATGACACCAAAGCAATTACGGGCATTTTTATTGCAGTTTTTTACTGATCCTAGTGATTTACTAATGGTACTTGCTGCATTAATTAATCGTAAAAAATTAAAAAAAGAACAAATTGAAAATATTGAAGCTTTAGAACAATTATTGCAAGCAGAAGATACTAAGCGTCATACACAAGCAGGAATTAACGTTGCATTAATCGCAAAAGCATTTGCTGAAAAATTACATTTTAGCGCTGGGAATTTACGTTCGGTGTACCGTGAGTTTATCACTTATGACGGGCCTGTTGTTTATTTATATGAACAATGGGTTGAGGAAATGGAAATTCAAGAGCGCGAAAATATGATGCGTTATCTTGGGCGAGCACTAGCTTGTGATTTGCAAGCGTTACCATTAGGTGACTTAAATATTAGTGAGTTTGGAAGTTTTTTTAATCGTGTTGGTCGGTTACGAGAACTGCAATCTTTAGATTATGTATTCTGCCAGCAATTCTTTCAATCTGGTTTTTTTCGGCTCAATGAAAAATCAAACAAATCAAAAATTGAAAAAGAGCTCAGTCAATTATTTACCCGTGGCATTCGTAGTCAGGTTGATTTTGAAACAGTGGTTATCGATTTTATTTCTGAAAAACTGAAAGCCATGACTTCGGATATGTGTGGCAGGTTTTTACAACTATTATTACTGGCTTTTGCAGTTATTCCTATCACTGTCTTTCAGTCAACGGAAGCAAGAGACCAACTTATTGAAAAATTAAAAGAACTCATGGACCAAATTATGGTGCAAGAGAGAATATTACACCGAAAGCCATAGTGCGATAGGAAAATTATCCCATGAAAAGTATCACCGGATTTTTATTACAAATCCGTAATCGTCCAGAATTGATGGTATTAGTTATCATGGTAATGGTTATTGCGATGTTGATCATTCCATTGCCAACTATATTAGTCGATTTATTAATTGGCTTAAACATTATGATATCTGTACTCATTTTTATGAGCTCTTTTTATATAACTCGGGTATTAAACTTTCAATCATTTCCTTCTATTTTATTAATAAGTACATTATTTCGATTAGCTTTATCAATTAGTACCAGCCGCTTAATTTTACTAGAAGCAGATGCTGGGGATATTATTGCTACTTTTGGTGAATTTGTTATTCAAGACAATTTAGTGGTTGGAATGGTGGTATTTGCCATTGTCACCATTGTACAGTTCATTGTTATTACGAAAGGTTCTGAACGTATTGCTGAAGTGGCAGCCCGTTTCTCTCTCGATGCAATGCCAGGTAAACAAATGAGTATTGATGCGGATTTACGGGCTGGTGTGATTGATGAGGCGACAGTTAAAGAGAAGCGTGGCGACCTTGAAAAAGAGAGCCAATTGTTTGGTTCTTTCGATGGTGCGATGAAATTCATTAAAGGGGATGCGATCGCGGGCATTATCATCATTTTTGTTAACTTAATTGGAGGGATATCTGTTGGTACAGCTCAGCAGGGCATGGATGTTTCAACTGCACTAAATACTTTTTCCTTATTAACTATCGGTGATGGTTTAGTCGCTCAAATCCCTGCACTACTCATTTCTATCAGTGCTGGTTTTATTGTGACTCGAGTAGGTGGTAATGATAAGAACTTAGGTGAAAATATTGTTTCAGAGTTATTTGCAAATGACTTTACGATATTAATTACGGCATTTATTGTACTCTCTATGGGTTTTTTGCCTGGTTTTCCAACTATGATATTTTTACTATTATCCGGGGTTCTTATTGGGTTATTTACTTTCAGGTATTTAAAAAAACAAAAAAATAAGCAAAAAACAGCGAATAGTGAAGCTGAAATTATTAATTCAGATGTGACGGAAGGTGAAACTCAAAGAGAAAATAGTGATGTTGAAGATGAATATATCCCGGAAACATTACCGATTATCATTTCTGTTAATCAAAAATATAAAAAACATTTAGAAGATAATAAATTTTTATCCAGAATGAAAAAGGATATTTTTATTCGTTATGGGTATAGGATTCCTGATATTGCCGTTAACTATTCACCTATTCTACCTGAAAATAAAATGGTGATACTCATTAATGAAATTAAAGCAGGAGAATATGATATCTATTTCCATGGGTATCGTTTACTGACTATCAATGACGAACCTGAATACCTTGGTATGTCATTGACTAAGTTTACGGATGAATATGGTTCGGTGAGTACTTGGTTTGAACAAAAAGACCTACCCAACATTGAGCAGCTGGGTCTAATGGCTCGAGACGATGTGACAGAAGCCATTGATTGTGTAAGTAGTTTGTTGTTGAGATTTATTAATGAATTTTTCGGTATTCAAGAAACGAAAAACTTACTTGATGATCTTGAAAGAAAATACCCAGAATTACTGAAAGAGTGCTATCGCCATGCCACAGTACAAAAAGTAACCGAAGTTTTTCAACGCTTATTAATGGAAAAAATATCAGTTCGTAATATGAAATTGATTATAGAAACCTTAGTGCAGTGGGTGCCAAAAGAAAAAGATAGCTTAATGTTAGTCGAGCACGTAAGAAGTGCAATGGCACGCTACATTTCATCTCGTTTTTCTGTAGATGGGCGTTTGAATGTTCTCATGATTAACTCAGAGCTAGAAGACACTATACGTCAAGGGATTAGGCAGGCTTCCGGTGGAGTATACTTACATCTTGAGCCAGAAAAAACTAATGAGTTGATACAGGCAGCAGAGTTTGCTTTAGAAAATAGTTATTTATCAGTTAGGGATGTGAACATTTTAGTGCCTGTTGATATTCGTCGTTTTGTCAAAAAAATCTTAGAAGGCCGTTTTCCTGAGTTAGAAGTACTTTCTTTTAATGAAGTTTCTGAAATGGTCAAAGTCAATGTGGTCAAAACCATATAATCAAAAAATCGGCTTTATTAACAAATAAAGCAACCGAATTCAATATAACTATCAGTATTGAATAATTAAAATATCCTAAAATATAAGGAATACCAATGAAATATAGATTTATAGAAATGCTAAATGAATATTTAAATTCTATGGGACGTAGTGATCTAGTTAACTCTCAATTAGATTGTCATTCTAATATTCAGTTTGAAATGCATGGTTTTGCTGAAATTAATATTGACCTATCTACAGACGATATTATCATTTGGTGTAGTTTAGATAATTGTAACTATAGCCATTTAGATGCGGTTAGTGCTTCCTTATTAAAATCATTATTAGAATACCCGCCAAATAATTTTTATCCAGGCCAACCGGCATTGAATATTGTGGATGATGCTTATGTCCTTTCTGCCGTTTTAAAAGAATCAGCTTTAAATAATATTCAATTATTTGCAGATAGTTTTGAAGAATTCTTTGAGCGTGCAAATGAACTTAACAGCCTAATTTCTTAATCTATTATGAAGTTATTTGATCTCTGCGCGCATCCTGCGCGCATTCATGGGTGCCTAATTGAAGCCCCACTACAAGGCGTATTTATTGGTGAGATTTGTTTTATTGAGCATTCTCTTGCGCAGCCAAATGTTATTGCCAAAGCACAGGTTGTTGGTTTTAAAGAAGGGCTCACGGTACTGAGTCTAATCGGTCGTGCTCAAGGTTTAACACGAGAAGTGGTTATTCGCCCGAGCGGTTATCCGTTTGTATTTGAAGTGGGTGAACATTTAGCAGGTAAAATTTTTAATGCGGCAGGTGAACAAGTTGGTACGTTGAGTGAAAACCTTTCTGAGCCAATGTTACTCAATACGAAATTACTGCGCATTGATAGCCCTCCAGTGAGTGTTACACAAAGGCGGCCTGTTGCTGAACCGATGGTAACAGGGGTGCGTGCCATTGATAGCTTACTGACATGTGGCTTAGGTCAGCGAATTGGTATTTTCGCCGCTGCAGGTAGCGGTAAAACCTCATTAATGAACATGATCATCAACCATGCTCATGCGGATATTCATGTCGTTGCTTTAATTGGTGAGCGAGGTCGAGAGGTTATTGAATTTATTGAAGAATTAAAAGAGTCACCTCATGCAGCACAGACCATTTTAATTTATGCGACTTCAGATAGCCCACCAATTGAGCGATGTAATGCCGCGTTACTTGCGACTACGATTGCTGAATATTTTCGTGACTGTGGTCGTAATGTATTGCTGTACGTTGATTCCATGACTCGATATGCGCGTGCGTTGCGAGACGTGGCTTTGGCTACCGGAGAACTACCTGCTAGGCGTGGTTATCCTGCTTCTGTTTTTGAACAGCTTCCTATGTTGTTGGAACGCCCAGGGCAACTAAAACATGGCTCGATTACCGCTTTTTATACGGTGTTATTAGAAAGTGAAGAAGAAGCTGACCCGATTGGTGATGAAATTCGCTCAATTCTGGACGGCCATATTTACTTGAGTCACAAATTGGCCGGACGTGGACATTATCCTGCGATTGATATCTTACACAGTATTAGCCGCGTATTCCAAAAAGTGACTACACCGGAACATCGTCGGTGTGCAATTGATTTGCGTGACATGATCTCAAGGCTTGAGCAAATTCAGCTTTACCTTGAGTTAGGTGAATATCAACGTGGAGAAAGCCATGAAAATGACCGCGCTTTAGATAAAAAAGAGCAAATTGAAGGTTTCTTAAAACAAGCCATGGATGAGCCAATGAATTTCGACAATATGTTAAACATTCTCAATGAATTGGCGTCTTAATGATTTCTAATTTATTGGCTTTAACTGAGCGACGTTTTGACCGGACATTACAAGAACAATCGCAATTAAATTCAATAATAAAGCAACAGCAACAACAATGTATGGATATTCGCCAGCGTATTTTAGTTCTGGCGACACAGACCACATCTTATGAAAAATCAGAAGAATTAAGCCGAATCGCTTTTTGGGAACGGCAGCGATTGAAGGCTGTGGTTCTATCCGAAATTGCTCAATTTGAATTTCAAATAGAAACCTTAGCCGTTGAAATATCAAAAAATAAAATACTGCAGTCTGAAATTGCTAAACGAGCATTTATTTTACGCAATAAGTGCGAGAAATTCCGAAATTATCTCAAGCAGCAACGTATAGCAAGAAGGTTAAAATCAGAACTTCAGCAACAAAATGAAATTGAGGAGTTATTCGTACATGTCAGTAATAAAAGCGAGCTCAAATGACAAAGTACCTCATGTAGTTATCGAGGGAAAAGCAATGTCATCAACATATAATACCACTGAATTTAGCCATCAAAATATAACAAAAAAAATGGCGAAGCTAGTGAGAGACAAAAATATGATGAAGTTGTTCAATCATAAAAGTCAAAATCAACAAAAGGATATATCTATTTTTCTACCGGTAGCTCTTTCTTCTATGCAACAAATATCGCAATTGAGCGACTTAGCGAAAGAACTGATTACCTGGAAAGAAAGCGCATATATTGGTGAAGGCAACCAAACGGCAGAACAAAACAAAGAATTAAATATTAAAGAGACCGAGCCGTTAATAAATCACTATCTATTTACGGAGAACAATAATTTAGATATTAACCCATTGCCTCATTTGACGACTATGGACCAAGCCGAAAATGTAGGTGCATTAATCGTAGATAATAATGCGAATATTAAATTACAGAGTAATTCACTTACTGAGGACCAAGTTGAAATTTCTTATAACCTAGTAGCTGATAATAACTTTGATACTAATCTCATTACTAGCACACCTACCGTTGATAATAACTTGCCGATGACGCCGAACATTTCAGCTGAACAGAATATTACTGACGAAGATGAGACTCCATTATATAACACTATGATGGTTGGTTTTCCATTACAGAATATCCCGCAGCGAGCAAAGGGAAAAGTTAGCGATAATTCAGTTCAATACGAAAAAAATAAATTTCAATTAAGTGAAAAGACTCAGCTCAATGTAGAAAGTTCGTTGGCGGAGTTAGCGTCTAAGAATACTTTAAGGCCGACATTAAAACAGTTAAAACCACAGATAAAAACTGAACAACCACATATTGAACATGCAGCAAAAACCGTAATTAAACCCGTAAATCCACAGGAAATTGGTCAAGAGCTATTAAAGCCAATTCATCATCGACCAATTAGTTCATCTGATACCACTTCATTAAATATGTTCCCACGAACAAATAACCGATTGAAAGATGGGGCATTAAAAAATAATTCTTCCCTTCTGGGGCAGCAGTTAGTATCCCATCAGGTGGATGATCAACAGGGTATTAAGCAAGGTATTAAAGATAATAGCGCTCATCATGTTGACGCACAGCTTGAGTTCGTTATTGCAGAAAAGGAGCCCTTTATGCTACCGGCAGCATCACAGAGGATCACCACTTTAGATAATAATAAGCAGATTTCATTATCTGAAAAACCTACACACCATTTCTCTAATGAAGCGCAAGCGGCGGCGACATCTTCACAAATTTCATCTGTAGAAGAAATAGATCCTTCTACCAATATCATGGCAACAACATTAAATGAGGCAATGCGACCGTCTGTACCACTACAGGTTGTGCAACAGAAGCAAGAGGTGCATAAAGCGCCAGAACTCATGGAAAATAATCCACTTTTAGGTGAAGACAAACAGCCAAAATCGATGGGGCGTAGTCTCACTTATACCTTTAATCAGTGGCAAAGTAGCCCCTCAGTGACATTTGAATTGGCATCTAAAGGGGAGTTCATTGCTTCGACAGCGAGCCGAGACGTCCAGTTGGCATTGAATGAAAATAAACATTTATTGAACCATGAAAGCAGCGTGCAGATCCGACGTGAAGATGAACGCCAGCAGCAGCGAAACAGACAGCAGCATGACCAACAGCAAGAAGAAGATTAATTATGTTGAAGATTCGACGGATCAGTTCTCAAGAAAAACAACTTAAAATTTGGCAGCAATGTTACCTAGTTAATGCACAAATAAAGCAAGCTAACCGCAGTATTCCTTATTTCAAATTATCGCTTGTGAGTGAAACACAGAAAATAAACGCATTAGTTGCAGTTGAAAGTTGGTGTCATTATCGTTGGCCTAAACTCGTTCATTATGCATGGAATTTATTATCAACCAATCAGTTATGCGAATTATTTGCCTCTGAATATATCGGAATTACATTTTTCTCCCAGGATTTCCGTTGTGAATCTGTCGAGATAGTTGATGATATGCGTATTAACTACCAGCCTTGGTTAATCGTCAAGGAGACTCACCTTGGGGAAGTATTATTAGCAGAGCCAATTGAAGGTTTAGAAAAAAAACAACAAACGAATCAGATAGTTGGCCATTTAAAATTGCAAGCTGATTGGATATTGGGATATAGCTATATTAGCGCCAAACTTTTGCAAACCATAGAATTACGAGATGTGCTGAGTATCCAACAATTACAGTTAAATATGTCTGTTACAGGACAGACATTAGCACGATATCAAAAGCAAGAAGAAGGACTATTTATGATTGAAGAATTAGTGGCGCCAAAAGATGAAAGTGAATGTGTACTTCCTGAAGAAGATGAAGTGCAAGAAGCTGTACGTCCCTTTAATGTAAAAGATATGAATATTAAATTAACCTTTGTTTTAGGCCATACCGATATTACTGTTGATGAGCTTTCAAAGATGGAGCCTGGTTATATTTATTCTATTGGTGAAAATAAAGAACGTGAAGTTAAAGTTTATGCCAACAAACAACTTATAGCCGAAGGGGAACTTATTTATATTGGCAATAGTGATGAGCTAGGGTTAGAAATCACACATATTGTGAGTTTAGGTGATAAAAGAGTTTAATATGCCAACAATACCAGAAGGAATTCCATTATTAGTAATTATCGCCTTTTCAACATTATTGCCATTTATTATTGCTGCGGGCACTTGTTATTTAAAAATCTCGATTGTATTAATTATGGTACGTAATGCGATGGGGGTTCAACAAGTTCCTTCTACTATGGTATTAAATGGTATCGCGTTGCTACTTTCTATTTTCGTGATGATGCCAGTATTACAGGATGTGAATAATCATATGCGGCAAGAGCCGGTTGATTTTAGTAATGCTCAATCAATCGATAATTTTGTTGAGAATGGACTAGGGGGATACAGAGCTTATTTGAAAAAATATTCAGACCCGCAGTTAGTCACTTTCTTTGAATCAATACAACAAGGCCGAAGCGAAGAGGAAGTGGCGGCTGATGAGGGTGAAGCTACATTATTTTCTTTGTTACCCGCATATGCATTAAGCGAAATTAAATCGGCTTTTGAAATTGGTTTTTATATTTACTTGCCGTTTGTTGTGGTTGATTTGGTTATTTCCAGCATTTTATTGGCGCTGGGTATGATGATGATGAGCCCAGTGACAATTTCGATCCCAGTTAAATTAATTCTATTTGTTGCAATCGATGGGTGGTCGCTGATTTCTAAAGGATTGGTAATGCAATACATTGAATTAGCACAGCATTAAAGCGAATAATACTATGGATCAAATCGTTTATTTAAGTAATAAAACGATGCTATTAATCGTTTTATTATCAGCAATACCCGTGATAGTAGCTACTACTGTGGGGTTATTGGTAGGGTTACTGCAAACCGTCACGCAGCTTCAAGAACAAACATTACCTTTTGGCATAAAACTATTAGCGGTTTTTGGTTCGCTCTTTATGATCTCAGGTTGGTTAGCCGATAAAGTGATGAATTTTGCATTAGAAACTTTAAGTGCAGCGATCCCTGCTATTGGGCTATTCGGATGAACCAGGAAATGCTATCGCTGATGTCCTCACTCTATTTTGTCTTTCAAGAGGGGTTGATAAAAATAGCGTTAGCTTGGCTGAGAATTGCGCCAGTGATGTTTTTACTTCCTTTTTTAAGTAATAAACTGCTCAATGGTGGAATTATTAAAAACTGTGTGGTGGCGTATATTGCGTTAGGTTTATGGCCTTTTTTTTCTTCTCATGCCATACAATGGGATGAAATTAACTTCGTTGATGTCTTTATTTATGAAATTTCGATTGGGCTCGTATTAGCATTGATATTAGCTTTACCTTTTATGATAGCTAATGTTATTGGTGAGTTAATCGATGCACAGCGTGGTGAAACGATTAGCAGTATTGTCGACCCGGCGAGTGGTTCAGAAGCATCAGAGCTGGCAGTTTTATTGAGTCATATTACTTGTATGGTGTTTTTAGCTCAGGGAGGTATGTATCAACTCGCTAATATATTTGCACAAAGTTATCAATTATTACCCTTTGCTCATGGATTTACTTCATTTAATAGCCTCCCCTTAGGGGAGTGGTTAAATAAAATGGTTGTTAATGGTGTTGTTTTGACAGCTCCAATATTAGTGACATTATTTATTACAGAGGTCGCTCTAGGGTTATATTCCCGTTTTTGCCCTCAACTAAATGCATTTTCGTTATCTTTGGCAATAAAATCAATCATCGCATTTTGTGTATTTCTGCTTTATTTCCATAATGAAGTTCCTGACATATTAGTGAATATGATTTCAATTTCACCACTACGAGATGTATTTATTTCCTCTTAATTGCTACGAGTATAAATATGGCTGAAAAAACAGAGAAGCCTACCGATAAAAAAATCAAAGACTCAGCAAAGAAAGGACAAAGTTTTAAAAGTAAAGATAGTGTTGCTGCAATTGTGCTAGTAGTTAGTGCATTTGTGATAGAAGGGCTCTCTAGTTTATATGAGCTCGGTGGGTTAATGCGTAAAATATTTTTACATCCAACGGAGATAAAAATTGATGCATTACTTTGGCAATTTTTCACTATCTTTTTAAGCGTTGTTTTACCGGTGTTATTTGCTTGTTTTTTATCTGGTGCGATAATTTCTTTATTACAAAGTCGTTTTAGATTAGCTAGCGAAGCTATTAAACTCGACTTTGCAAAATTAAATCCAATTGCAGGGTTTAAAAAAATATTTTCATTGAATTCATTGAAGGAATTAATTAAGGCTGTCTTGTATTTAATTGTCTTTATTGTATCAACATTAGTCTTTTTTATTGTTTGGCGCAAAGATATTTTTATGCTCTACAGAACGATGATAAATGGAATGATTAGTCAATGGGTTAGTCTGTGTATAACATTTATTGTTGTTTTTCTTGCTGTCGCTCTAATAATTATATTGGTTGACGCAATAGCTGAATTCTTTTTGTATATTAAAAACTTAAAAATGGAAAAGCAAGAGGTCAAAAAGGAATATAAAGATAATGAGGGTGACCCTCATATCAAAAGTGCACGCCGAGGGATGCATCAGGAATTACTGTCGGAAGAGGTTAAGTCAAACGTTCGTAATTCAACATTCGTAATGGCAAACCCAACGCATATTGCATTACTTATTTATTATGATTCGGATATTGCACCATTACCCTTTTTATTCTCTAAAAGTAAAGGTTCGCAAGCAAAAGCAATTGTTAAATACGCGGAACAACAAGGTATTCCTGTTATTAGAGACATAGTCCTAGCAAGGCAAATATGGCGTTCATATAAAAATGACAGTTTTATCGATGAAAGAGGATTAGAGGATGTTATGCAAATAATATCTTGGTTATTCCGTATCGAATTAGTAAAAATGGGAGTTGATATTGATAGCGCATTGGAAAAAATAGGGGGGAATGAATCACATTCACAAAAAAATAACAATCATTAATTAATGATTTATTTGTTACTTGAATCGTTTTTTTAAAGAAAGAACCAAGCCGGTTAATTATGATGCAAACATAAAGTATGTGTTATGCATTGCATATCAACAATAAGGTAAATATATGAATAATGCGGAAACAAACAATTTTCAACAAACTGATATGGAAGAATTACTTGACAATATTACTACTGCATTAATGGATGGTGCCACTTATAAAGATATACACGGTATTCCACAGAGTACGATGGATGGTATTTATTCTTATGCATACGAATTCTATCAACAAGGTAAATTAAAAGAAGCAGAAACTTTTTTTCGATTTTTAAGTATTTATGATTTCTATAATACAGATTATGTCATGGGCCTTGCTGCCGTCTATCAATTAACGAAGCGATATGCGAAAGCAACAGAATTATATGCCTTAGCATTTGTATTGGCTAAAAATGATTACCGCCCACTTTTTCATGCAGGGCAATGTAATTTAATGATGAAAAAAAGTAGTGCAGCGATTCACTGTTTTGAAAGTGTTTTAGAAAGTAGTTCTGATGTGGACTTGCAAAACAAATCGCAAATCTATTTAAGTGCATTAAAGAAGGACTCTAAAATAAGTCCTGATTTAACAGACTCTAATATATAACGAGGTTATCGTATGGTTGATATTACAAATCTTGGCAATAGTGAGCGAATAAAGAATATTCATACCTTTTTACAAGGTAATAACCCATTAAAGCTGAGTGAAGATATTACAAAATCAGTTTTAGATTTAGAGGATGTGAGTAGAGAGTTAGTGTTGGGTGAACAAACAAAACGAATTCAGATAGAAGGCTCACCTCGCTTGGGTAAACCTGTGATGGCAAAGGCTAGGTTAAGTACTCAGTCATCTCCACAAGGCCAAACATTTAATGCAACGGCTTTATTAGTTGAAACATTTGCGACAATACGTCGGTTGTTACATGAAGGCAATATTGGTGAATTAAATAATCGGTTACAGCTTTTAAACCTTGAGTCAACCGCTTTACGAAAGCAAGGGCAGGAGTTACTTGATTCTTTTGCGAATTCTACAGAAGAAGCAGCCAATATTGAAAATCAACGGGGCGAAGCTAAAGACCAATTAGATTTAGGTAAAACTAAATTGGCAAATGCCCTAGATTCACTAAAGGAACATCAATCTCCTGTAGAACGTAACATAAAAGAAATTACGAATACACAGGAAAAATTAAGTGAGTGTGAACAACGACTAGAGCAAATAAATACGTTTGATAAGCCTATTACGGAAGAAATTTATAACGAAGAAGTTAATATTAAAAAGCAAGTGGAAGTACTTTCCAACAAGCTCGATGAGTTAAAAAATAAACGAGATGGTTTAGAAGGTACAACAGGTTTATTGAAGGCTAAGGTTAAAACACTAACTGAAAATGTCGATAAACTTCAAAATAATTATAACGCTCTAATAAATAAAGAATATGATCTTATAAAAATTTCTGGCGATGCTAGCAAAAAACTGGATGCATTTATCAAAACAGCCCCTAGGCCTGTTGAGGTTGATGGTGATAAATGGGAGAACACATTATCGCTTTTAACAATGCTGACGGCTCAGCTTAAAAAAGTCATGAATGAAGACTCTATTCGTAATATGAAAGAGCAAGAAGCAGTGATGATGGAAATCAATGAAGCTTCTCGGAAAAATTCGGATAAAAAAGCAAAAGAGGCTGAGGAATCTGAGCGTAAAGCGGCTGAAGCCAATAAAGCGGCATCTTGTGCCAGTAAAGTTTTTAGTTATGTACTTTTAGCTGTTTCAGTGATTGCCACCGTCGCTTCTTTTGGAACGGCAGCACCGTTAACACTCGCAATAGCCGCTATTGGTATTTCGATGGCGGTTGCAGATATTGTATTGGAAGAAACAGGGCACGGGAGCTTAATGCAGATGCTTGCCAATGAAATTTCTTCAGCAGTAACGGATGTGTTGATCAGCTTTGGTGTCGATGAAGATAAAGCGAAGCAGATTGGTAGCATTGTGGGAATGATTGTTGCTGCGATAGCATTCTTAGCTTTCTCGTTACTTTCTATGGGGTCAATGGTTAAAAATATTGCTAATACCGTTAAAAGTGCGGCCCAACTCTTGCTGAAAAATGCTGGAAGCATACTAAAAAACACCGTCAAATCAATGCCAAAAAGCTTAATGAATGCATTGGGTAACGTTGCAACCAAAACGACAAAAGCAAGTGATTCGGTAGCTGATGGCACTAAAGCCATTAAGCAAGTTGGTGAAACGGCAAAAAATACCAAAAACCCAAGTGTCGCTATGGCCAAATTAGAAGTTTCTGCAAGAGGTATGAATGCAGGGCTTACAGTTGCAAGTGCAGCAACAACAGGGGGATTAAATGTGTATGCAGCATCAATGGGAGAAAAAATGAAAGAGATGCTCGCCGGTATGATGCTAAATAACGCTGCTATCGAAGCGATTACCGAGTTACTTAACCAATTAATTCAAGCTATGTCGAAAAACTATGAGCAGTTTGATGAAATGTTCGTATCAATGCTTAATGGTCTTCAAAAATCGAGCCAAAGTAAAGTCGATATGATGAATACCGCACGCTTTGCGTAAACTAAGGAGTAATTTTAAATGACAGCCATTACGACACAATCCGTAATAGCTAATAAAGCTATTTTTAGTGCTGAAGCACTAGGAAATAAAAAAGAGATATTTGTTTCAACTCATCCAGCGGCTCGACAAGAAATTAATTTAGCAAGTTTGCCACAATTAACATTCGCAGAATTTTCAGATAAGCCGGTATTAAAGTCACCATCGAATGGGGAAATAATGCCAGAACAATTAATGGGCGCCCTATCAGAACTTGATTCAGACGAAATAGAAAAGGCGGCAATACTGTTAAGTGCATGTCCTCCTAAACTCGCTAATGAGTCACATCATATTTTTGAAAATGCAGAACAAAAAGCGATTGGAAGCATTAGCTCCACGAAGATGAGTGAATATATTGGTATTATCAGCAGTGATATTATTGTTGAAATATCAAAACTTATCCGCAAAGTTGCATCCGAAATTAAAATCTCAGACCGCCAATTGAATGCCGCATTTAACATCTTAAGTGGCAAAATGGTGGAGGCAGCCGCCGCATCCACCATTAAAGAAGGAAAAAAGATGATGGAGAGCGCCATGATTAATTTTGGCGTCTCCTTAGGTATCAGTGGCTTAGGTGCTGCATTCCAAGCGAAATCGTTACATACGCAAAATAAATCGATAAACGCTAACTTAAAAGCGGGTGTGAATAATACTAATTCGGGTAATAAGCTCAATGGTCAAGTTACTGAACTAACTGGAAAAAATAACGGAAGTACCGTACTTAAAGGTAAGGACGGTAGTACTATTGAGATGGTTGACCAAGCAACAGCAGGGCAGAAAACGTTAGTTGCGAAAAATATGCAAAATGCAGCAGATAGCACGAAAGCTCATGGCCAAAATCAGCTTAATGACCATAACAATATTGTCACTAAAGAGAGTGTGAAACGTGGTGTAGCAGAGCAAGGGGCTCGTTTATCCGATAGTGCAGGAAATATGGCAGGATCGGCATCACAAGCTGGAGCTAAAGCGGAAAGTGCTAGCGCGATGATAGAACAGGAAACGTCATCAGCAGCACGTAAAGTCTCTGAAAATGCAGAGAAAACAATGAGTGAAAGTACGGAATTGTTGAAGAAAATGGATGAAGCTTTAAGGGATATTCGTGATTCTAAAACGCGTACATTCCAATCTGCAATACGAGGGTAATAATGAGTACAACATCATTGAACCTGTTGGCAAATATTCAGCTTTCGCGCGTAAATAATGTCGGTTTAATTGATAATAATCCTTCCCCTATAGGGGAAGGTGTTGCGATTGATCCTAATTTGGATATCTATCAACAAGTCGTCAGTTATTATGAGCAATTATGTGATGAAATAGCCAAGCCTATAGAACGAACTAATATTGTTTTTGAGCAGCTAAACGATATTTCTGAACAGGCAAATGCTTTAATCCGAGAATTGAAAATATCAGGGGACAACACCTCTAGAGTATTAATAAAGTTATCTGACGAGTTCGCGACATTACCCGATGGTGCGGCAGCGTATTCATCACGGTCGCGGCCGATTGAAGATGGACGAAGCCATATTGGTCAGGTTGAGAAAATAATCAAAAATATTAACAGTGGGTATCAAAAAGATTTTGGAAACATAATAAAATCATCCACAAAATATATGCAGGATGTTAATACCGCTCTCGGTAAAATATCCGAATATATTAAAGCAGGGGATGATGGAAAAATAAAATTTCAGCGCGTCAAGTTATTAGATCGACTCGATGAACTTTTTAGCGATTACACAGACCATAAAAACGTAAGAGAAAAAGAGCTAGGAAGAAATAAACCTCTGACGACAGATGCTGATGATGATAATAGAGATTACTATAAGGACTGGTCTAAACCTGAAGATAGTGCCTGGGACTTGCATGAAATGGAATATAGTGATTCCGCTTTTGCATTTTGGAAAAAAAAGCTTGGCGGCCAAGGGTTTGTTGTAGACACAAGAACACCAAAAGGTAAAAAAGTTATTCGTATTTACCCAGACCTTAACCCACTTCGGGAAATTATGAAGTCGATTTATGATGTTGAGGATACGACAAACGGCTGGAAAACTGCAGGCGTGGAATTAATGGCTCAGACTGTGCAAAGCCTGCAAACGGCAATTGATGCTCAAAAAAATGCAGTTAATAGTTCTGTTTCTCGATTATTAGAGACTTTTCGCCAAGATAATAGTCACTTTGATACATTAACTCAGTTATTGATAAAATTAATTCAAGAACTAAACCAATATAATAGCGGTTTAGTTAATATTTAACATGTATAAAAGAAATTAATAATCGTTTATTATAAGGATAACTTATGATGTCAATATCATCCATTCACAGCCCGTGTAAGACTAGCATTAATAACATTAACCATAATCAAAAAATTAGCAGTGGGTTTTCTAATCAACTAAATAAAATTATCCCATCGGGAACAGAAAGTTTATTACCTAAGAATAATATTAAAAATGAAATTAATATCTCTGGCGATGTTAATGAATTACATGCGAGTAACCATCAACAACAAATAGAAGAAATTACACAACTACTTAGTTCTTCTGATCGTTATATTACTTATGAGATGGTCGAGAAGGCATTAAATGCTGGGGGGCATGGCTGTACTTTACAGCAGGAGATAAACCATAGACCTGAAAGTGCATTGGTAGTATTGACGTTATTTGAGCCTCAAGAAATACCACGAGCATTACTTTCTGCAGCGACAGAGTTAGTTAAGAGTATAAGTACAACAAATTTAAGTAAAGATAAAAATGTTAAAGATATTTTAAATAGTCAACAGGAAAAGGTAGATACGCAACTCGCTAATTTTTTATTAACTAAAGGGAATAATGACTTGGTAACACGTTACCAAGAGAAGTATGTTTCCCCGGCAATTAAACAGCAATTAACTGCATATTTCCCTGATAATGAAATTCAAAGCCACTCAGTAGATAAGTTTTTAGTCACAGAAGCAAATGAACAGCTAGACAGTGATATTTCTAAATTAATAATGGAATATAATAAAGTTCCTGCTAATCAGTATGGCGATAAGTATCAGCAATTAAATAATATATTTCGTAGCATAGAGAAAAAAATAGGCATCATTATGCCGTTAAAAGTCAAAATGAATTTAACGGCATCTGTGAAACAGGAAAGCTCTGACAATAAATTACCAAGTGATGAGGTTGATGGTTTAACTCGTCAATTAGTAGCGAACCCGTCTAGAACGGTTGCAAATAGTTATAATACAACAACTATAATAAATAATTACGCTAGCTCACCATTGAGTGAGAATGCTGAGCAGGTTTCTTATCAAGGAGCTGATGTTAGTACAGAACAAGAGCTCCCTTCATCAAATACACATGAAAATGATAAGCCATTTGATATTAATGAACCTTTATTACAAAGAAACGTAACATCACCACAAAGGGGATTGAATACAAGAGAAACAGAGCCTGCGCCAGATTACGATTCCCTTAATAGCGACGCTCAAAATGACCAAAAGGTTGAAATAATTAAATCGAATGTTCATCTAGAAAGCCTTAACGGGGAGCCTTTATCTGTTGAGGAAGAAGACGCCATGAAATCGATTGAAGAGCGGTTTAAATCCTCGGTTAAATTAGCCAGTAAAAGTAACCAACCAATGGATATTAAACCTAAGTTTGGTAGCCATTACGGCAGTTACTTAATAGATAAAAAAGTCCCTGAGGGTGTGAAACTGACTAATAACAGAGAACTTGTGCAGGAGAAATCAACCAAACCGGCAGAGACAGAATCGTTTTTGTCCATTAAAAATGCCTCTCACTATAGAACATCTTATATTGATGGCAATGCTAAAGTTGTATTGTCTGCAGAAGGGTTAATGACACGTAATTTAAATGAAAAATTAGATTATGCTAAGCAGTCTTAAGGTGAATAAAATGAACTCATCGACAGAAATTCACTGGCAGTGGTTATTTGAGCAAATTCAGCAGATTCGAACCTATTCTGGTATTACAAATGATTTTACGCTTGATTCGACATTAATCGCAGATGTACATATTGATTCTTTAGAAATGTTGGAATTGATAGCGGCTATCGAACAGTATACAGGGCAACCAATTAACGATGAAGTTTGGATGAAATGGTATAAGTTGAGTGATATTGTCGAGTATCTATTGAGTGTCAAATAAACAGATAAAGCCACGGTATTTATTCGAACGTGGCTTTTATTTTTAAGCTTTTTTATTTATTTCCTATCGAATTATTGCCATCACATAAAATTCATATTTTTGCCGTCAAGTGATAACGCTCACAAAATAGCATACCCTCGTTTGCTTAATTCTACGCGCGTAGACTATCCTTTAAGTAAATAAAAAACGCCAGTTAGATTTTTTGATTAATAGGCTTTGCGCCAACACCAAGGGTTTATAACTATGGCTACACAATTAAATATCGAGGCGAATCAACAAGCCGCGCAAGAGCGGTTAAGTACGCCGGAAGGAAAAAAAGATTTCCGGCGGGCGATTTTCTCTTGTTGGTTAGGTACAACCATGGAATATGCGGATTTTGCTCTCTATGGTTTAGCGGCAGGCTATGGTTTAGCGGCAGGTATTATTTTCGGTGATGTTTTCTTCCCTGATGCAACGCCTATTATGGCGCTGTTATCGAGTTTTGCCGCCTATTCCGTTGGGTTTATCGCCCGTCCAATTGGTGCATTATTTTTTGGTTGGTTAGGTGATAAACATGGCCGAAAAATGGTCATGGTGATCACGATTGCATTGATGGGGTTATCTACCACCCTTATTGGTGCGATACCCAGCCACGCACAGATTGGTGTTTGGGCGCCCGTTTGTTTGGTGATCCTACGGTTTGCCCAAGGCTTAGGTGCAGGAGCTGAGCTATCCGGTGGAACTGTGATGCTAGGCGAATACGCCCCCGTAAAACGTCGCGGTTTAGTTTCATCAATCATTGCATTAGGCTCCAACAGTGGAACATTACTGGCCTCAATGATTTGGCTGATAGTTTTACAATTGGACAAAGAAAGCCTGATGTCGTGGGGATGGCGTATTCCCTTCCTTGGCAGTATTTTAATCGCCTTGGCGGCGTTATTTATTCGTCAGCATATGCGAGAAACACCTGTTTTTGAAAGGCAAAAAGAGCAGCTTGCTGAAGAACGTCGCCTTGCATTGGAATCTGATACCGTGGCTCATCCTGTTGATAACCGTTCATTTTGGCAAAAAACGCGTGCGTTTTGGACCATGGTCGGGTTACGTATCGGCGAAAACGGCCCATCTTATCTCGCCCAAGGCTTTATCATCGGTTATGTCACCAAAATATTGTTGGTGGATAAATCTGTGCCAACAACGGCGGTTTTAATTGCTTCAATCCTTGGTTTTGCCATCATTCCATTTGCAGGGTGGTTATCAGATAAATTTGGGCGCCGTATTGTTTATCGTTGGTTCTGTTTCCTATTGATGCTGTATGCCGTACCCGCGTTTATGTTATTAGACTCTCGCGAACCGATGATCGTTATTCCGACGATAGTGGTTGGAATGGGGTTAGCATCACTGGGCATTTTCGGGGTACAAGCGGCTTGGGGCGTAGAATTATTTGGCGTGCGTAATCGCTATACTAAAATGGCCTTTGCTAAAGAACTCGGCTCTATTTTATCCGGAGGTACAGCTCCATTAGTGGCATCTGCACTGTTGTCTTGGACAGGTCAGTGGTGGCCAATTGCCGTCTATTTTATTGGAATGGCTGGCATTGGTTTGGTGACCACATTCTTTGCACCAGAAACCCGAGGTCGTGACTTAAACCTGCCTGAAGATGCGATATAAGTGAGCATGGTTGTATATAAAAATCAGAGTGGCTGCTATTCTTTGGCAACGTCATGTTGGAAAAAGGAACTGCTGAGTGTCTGATACGAATGACCGTAAAGTGACGCGGGTAGATGTTGCCCGCGAAGCCGGAACCTCGGTTGCGGTAGTCAGTTATGTAATTAACAATGGCCCTCGTCCTGTTGCAGAGGCAACACGGCAAAAGGTGTTAGCAGCAATCAAAAAAACGGGGTATCGGCCAAATGGTATTGCAAAAGCGCTAGCGTCGGGTAGCACTCAAACCTATGGGCTAGTGATCCCCGATATCTCTAACCCGTTTTTAGCCTCTATTGCGCATGCCTTGCAGCGAGAAGCGTTTAAATATGGGCATGTTTTGTTGCTGGGTGATGCGGGAGATTCACGAGTTCGTGAAAAAGAGCTGATTAATAACCTGTTGTTAAGGCAAGTTGAAGGCCTCATTTATACCAGTGTTGACCGGCATCCCTATGTTGATTTAATTCAGTCATCAGGCACGCCTTGTGTGATGCTTGATAGGATTGAAGCCACAGAAGGGATCAGTACCATTCAAGTGAATGAGAAGCTCGCAGCCTATAAAATTACTCGTCATCTCATTAAGCATGGCTATCAAAATATTGGCATTATTTGCGGCCCAAATGAGATGCTCAATACCCAAGACCGCTTAAATGGTTGGAAAGCTGCACTCACAGAAGCTGACTTAACGATACAACAAAAATGGATTTTATCAGGGGAATATACCCGCGTTTGGGGCTACCAGGCTATCTATCAGATGCGGGAAGAGGGGTTCCCTGAAGCTATTTTTGCCACGAATGAATTGCAAGCTTTTGGCTGTTTAAAAGCCTTAGCAGAATTAAAATTACGCGTACCGGAAGACATTGCACTGGTGTGTTTTAACGGTACAGTGCAATCAGAATATACCGTTCCAACTCTCACAACTGTTCGCCAGCCTGTTGATAAAATAGCGCAAAGAGCGATACAAATTTTACAAAATTGGCCATCTAAAGAAGCCATCTGTGAAGTGGAATTTGAATTACAAATCGGGCACTCATGCGGGTGCTGATTATTTATTGTTTCAGGGAAATTTATGCGAGTAATTATAGATTGCGACCCCGGTAATGGGGTCGTTGGTGCGAATGTTGATGATGGTCTGGCACTTGCGCTGGCTATCGCTGCACCTGAAATCAAATTGGAAATGATCACCACTGTTTCGGGTAATACACCTAGCGAAATTGGCTTTGACGTTGCCAGCCATTTAGTTCATTCACTGGGTGAAAATATTCCTGTTTATCGTGGTGCATCGTCAGCCTTGGTTGAAACTAGCGCGCCATGGCGTGAACTACTCGATAACGGCGCTGAACGAGCGGAACTTACACACCTATGGGACGGTCTTCCCCGCATACCTAGTTTACCGAAGTCTATCCCAGAAGCCGCGTTACGTATTGGTGAATTAGTTTGCCAAAACCCGAAACAAATCACGATTATTGCCATTGGCCCATTAACTAATATCGCAATAGCAATTCAGCTGTTTCCTGACATGGCTCAAAACGTGGCGGAGATAGTGGTTATGGGGGCGGTTTTTAACGTACCGGGGTATTTGAAAGACACTAATTTTGGTGTCGACCCTGAAGCAGCCTATGCGGTGCTTAATAGTGGGGCAAACCTGACTTTAGTACCGATGGATGTTACGGTACAAACGCAAATGGTGCATGAGGATCTCGATAAGCTTGCACAAATTGATACGCCACTGAGCCATTTTCTTGTGGCAACAATGCGACCGTGGATGGACTATTCACGTGCGACACGTCATTTAGCAGGGTGTTGGATACATGATGTGTTAACCGTTGCATGGCTATTGGATAAGAGTTTGGTGACTTATGATAAAAAGCATGTAGGTATTGAGCTACAGGGAGCGCTGCGCGGCAAAAGCTTCTGCTATGACGCACTGCGTCTACGGGTCGGAGTTCCTGAACCAAAAACAAAGCCAATTACTGTACTGCAATCCGTAGATAACTCAGGTTTATTAGATTTAATCTTTAATACGCTCAAACTGAAAAAATAACGTGGCAAGAATAGCGCCTATAGGCGCTATTCTTTTATCACTATGAAGCAGACTTCGGCATCATTCCGTGGGCTAAATGGCCTTTATGAAAAGTCGCGAACCTTGGGGAAATCCGTGCGACTGCCTCAGCAGAACAAGATGCATCAAGTAGCACAAAGCTGGCGTCATCCCCTTTAGCTGGCCACACTTGTTGGCCTTTTTCATCTAGTGGCAAAATATTGCCTGTTGCGATGGCCAGTGAACGGGACAGCGATAACTCATCAGGGCGAGTGTAGAGCTGCGCGTACAAATTAGCTTTTTCTAGCATGTCACCTAGGCCAAAGGGCGACCAATGGTCAATCACGCTATCCGTTCCGGTCATCACAAATACCCCATTTTTATTTAGGGTTTTCAGTGGCATATGCAGTGTGCCAATCGGAACAGTTGAAGCAATGGTGATTTGCTGCTCAGCCAATTGTTTCGCTGTTTTCTCTGCTTGTTCAGGGTTTAATGTTGCCAATGCAAAGGCGTGGCTGATGGTCACTTTACCGCGCAAACTGCGGTTTTCATCTACCGTTTTAATCATATAATCGATAGCGGCAACGCCTGCGGGACTTGTTTCATGTAGATGAATATCCACGCCTTTGTTGTAGTCCAACGCAATTTGGAACATCGAATCGAGAGACTTTTCCATCGCGCTATCCACATTGGTTGGGTCTAAACCACCAACGTAATGAGCGCCTGCTTGCATGGCTTCACGCATTAAACCTTCTGACTTGGAATGTAGTAAACCATGTTGTGGAAAGGCGACGATTTCGCAAGTTAGGTCTTGTTGGTGTTCTCCAAGCACTTTTTGTAAGGCTTCTAAATTTTTCAAACCGGAAACGGGTTCGATATTACAATGGCTACGAGCAATCGTTGATCCTTGGGACTGGATCAGCGCGATCAATGCATTTGCTCTTTCTTCCGTGAAAGGCTGTAATTCAGGTAGCAATTTTTGCTCTAACGCGATCATATCCATAATCGTTTTACCTTCACGTGACTGTGGCGCCTGCCATGGCCCACCATAGAAGGTTTTATCGAGGTGGATATGCATGTCGCGAAAGGCCGGTAGCATGAGTTTGCCTTGCGCACTATAGGCATTCAATGTGCCATCTGCATGTTGTTTATTGGGTAAAACGGCTGCAATTATACCGTCACGGATTTCTACGGTATGTAAGGCGGTTTGGGTGCCGACGACCGTCGAATCATGGTAATTAAAACCCGTTTCGAGTAACACGTCATCAAGGTAATAATGTTTATCCGTGATACTGGATTGGCCTGCTGTTTGGCTAGCTTGGCTCTGGGCGGAGGCAAAGCCCGATACCGCACCAAATAAAGTGCAAGCGGCTGCCACTTTAGCACTGGTGGAAAGGAACTCTCTTCTGCCGGATGATTTTTCTGCTTTCATAGAAACTCCTAGTGATATCCATTTACTGCCGAATTTCCTGTTTTTAAGCGATACTCACCCACCCAGATCGTCATCAAACGATCTGAGGGATACTGCAGTTTGCGACGAACAAAAAATTCGCATGATCCAGATTATAGAAACTTACCCTTGAACAATATGGGTTCCGGTTTCACCGCGTAAAGCTTCTGGTAGTTTTTCAGGGGTGGTGATGATCACTCGTTTACCACCGTTGGCAATAAACGATAGGCTGGCTTCAATCTTCGGTAACATGCTACCTGCTGGGAAATGGCCTTCTTCCATGTAGCGTTGCATGTCGCTGGTGGTAGTTTCGCCAAGTGCTTTTTGTTCAGGTTTGCCGAAGTGAATGCATACTTTTTCGACACCTGTGGTGATAATTAAAATATCGGCATTGAGCTCTTTCGCCAACAAGGTTGTTGATAGGTCTTTATCAATCACCGCATCAACACTTTTGTAGCCACCATTGCCGTTATCAATGACTGGAATACCGCCGCCACCTGCGGCAACCACCACATAATTGTGTTCTGTTAAGGTGCGGATCGCTTGTGATTCAACGACACGTTTTGGTTCGGGGGAAGCCACCACACGGCGATAGCCGCGGCCTGAGTCTTCAACAAAATGCCAGTTTGGGTTTTCTTGCTGTAATTGCTGAGCCTGTTGCCCAGTAAAAAATGCCCCAATCGGCTTGGTTGGCGCGCTAAAGTTTGGGTCATTTTTATCCACTTCAACTTGAGTCACTACGGTAATGGCTTGGCGGTTATGGCGTTTTGCTAAGACGTTAGTCAAAGCTTGTTGAACTAAATAGCCAATTCCACCTTGAGTATCTGCCACACAGTTAGCCAGCGGTGTTAAAGGTAAACCTTCGGTTTCGTGTGCAATCTCTGAGCGGCGCAAATCTAATCCAACTTGAGGTCCATTTCCATGAGTCAAAACAATGTTGTAATTGCCTTCAAGCATGTCACTAATATGCAGCGCCACTTCTTGAACCGCTTTTTCTTGAGCTTCGATAGACTGGCTGTTGTTATCTTTGATAATACTGTTGCCCCCGATGGCAACAACCACGAGTTCTTTCATTGTTAATGTTTCCTGAGACAGAGATTTAGCTGATAGTAGGTGTACAGCGCACACCTACTATAAAGGTTGGCTTGGTTACACTGACTTACTGAGTTTCTCAGATTTTTCAGCTTGTTGTTCTTCCACCGATTTCCGGCTGTCTAAAAAGTGTTTGAGTACAAATAAAGCTGCCATCATGAGGTATGCGTAAACAAACATCAAGGTTGAACCAGTCGCAATTCCGACCGCTGGGGAGTGAATAATTCCGAAGAATACTAATATTGCCCCCGCAGCTGCAGCAATGGCTCCACGCAGTGGTTGATTGAGGATAGCAAAGATAGCAATACAGCCCCACAGCATACTGGCTAAAGGTGCTCCGTTACCTAAATGAACCAGACCTTGGTAATAAACCCCTTTGTGTAGCAAGGTTTCAACCCCAATCGCACTCGCAGAGGTGCCTGCTGCGCCCATAACACTATTAACCATCGTCAATGCCCAGTTAGCAATCCATGGGAATAGACAGATAAAGATAACGGGAACTTCAATTTTTGGTGTTTCTCGCACAACTTGGTTGGCGGTGACGACCCCGATGAATACCAATATCGGTACGATAGCGGTCATTGGAATGATAGCTAACATGAAGGCACCGATACCGAATAGTGGTACGATAAACATGGTGATACCGGATGCTAATGTATAACCCACGCTTGCTCCCATGGCTTTCCAACCTGCGTGACCTACGTAAACAGTGACAGGGAATGGGTTACCCATAAAACAGCCAACTGTCGATGATAAACCGTTAGCTAACATGACTTTACGCGTATTGTATTCATCACCTGCAGCATGCGCACTTTCGATATTTTCCAGGTCGAAGATATAGTTTGCTAAACCAAGTGGTACCGCTGATGCTAAGTAAGGCAGAGCGTGTGGCAGGCCTTGGAAGAAACTATCAATATGAATACCCGGTGGGTTGAAACCAAATGATGCCATTGAGTCTTTGATTGCTTCCGCACTTTGCAAGCCAGAAACCCATGCCAATACTGTACCGGCAATTAGCAGCAATAAGCCAGTTGGGATGCGAGCAAAAATCGGTTTTTTACCAAACCAGTTAATGAAGATTAATAACAGCACAATGAATGAAACCGTTGGGGCTTCAAACGCTTGCAGCATTGGGTTCATCGCCAGTAACAGTAACCCTAAACCGGACAAACAGGATAACAGTACGGTGCGTGGGATCATCTTACGGATGGTTTCACCTAAGAAAGAACCACCCACGAGGATCATCGACTCAACAAAACACCAAACCAGCGCGATTTGGATCGCAAATTCCGCATTCTGTGTGGTTTGGTAGACCGGCATGATAACTAAGAACGTCACTGTAAAGATAGAAGGCGCACTCGGCCCTGATGGTAAAGCGGTGACGTCATTGCGCCCGGTTTGCTTGATCATTTGCTGACCAAAGTAAGCATAGCTCACACTGGCAAGTAAAACAGCGAAACCAAAGGCGGGAGCGATACGACCGTAAACAATTTCAGATGGGATGCCGACAACGAAAATTAACAGGCCCATCATGGTGAGTAGGTTGGTTAGGTTGTTGGTCATTAAGCCGAAGTAGGCGGCCAAATCCCCACGTTTCCACTTGATTTTGAATATACTCATTTTAAGTATTCCCCTGTATACCCGTCATACTTTGAACCGCAGCGTTGTTGGCTGCATTCACTCGCCCTAGTCACATACTTATGTATGCTCCTAGGGTCTCGTTTACTTGCCGCCTAGCTGCAATTCAAATTATTTAGGGTATGTTCCTATATTTTGAGTTACAGCACTGTTTTTCAAATAAAATCAATCAGGGTATTCGTTTTATTTTTATTGCCCAACCGGAGTTGGGCGTCTTTTTTTATGGCTGAAAACTAAGCATATTTCTGTGCGTAAGACAGCATGGCCTTTTCAAAGCAATCAAACGGCGGGTGAACAATACCTGCGCCAATCATACCGATACCTGCATCTTTATGGGCAATCGCGGTGTTGATAACCGGTAGAATGCCGCTGGCAGAAACTTTTGTGATATCAATGGCGGTAGGGATACCCATAAAGCCCAATAATGGAATAGTGACATTCGGGTTTTCACCTAAGGTGATTTCACGCATTTGGCGAGAGAAATCGACCGCTTCTTCTACCGTACCACCAACCAGCGCAACGATGGCGGGTGCGGTTGCCATCGCAAATCCACCAATACCGTAGGTTTCTGTGATAGCGGAGTCACCGATATCTAAACCAGAGTCTTCTGGTTTGTAGCCCGCAAACATTGGGCCAATAACTTGCTGAGAAGGACCTGTGAACCATTGACCTGGTAACCCACTGATGCGTAAACCAAATTCATAGCCATTACGCGCCATGGTCGTAACAACGGTGCTGTATTCGATGCCGTGAGCCGCATCCATTGAGGCTTTACACATCGCCATCCACGTTGGGCCGGAGAAGTAATCGCTGCTTGCAACAAAATCAAACACTTCTTTTTGTTGTGCAACAGAGAAATCAGTTTGAATGATCCCTGTTGTAAGCGCTTGGATAAGTAAGGTTGTTCCTGCATTGTTACGGTTATGACACTCATCGCCCATATGCAGTGCTTGCGCAAGCATCAAACGTAGGTCGATTTCACCAACGATTTTCATTGCGTCGCGTAGCATTGGGCCTAAAACATCACGCATCCAATTTAAACGGTCGATGACGCTTTGGTCATTGGCACCCATGCGTAAGATTTTCGCCATTTGTTCGCTGAGGTTAGTGAACGCACGGTTACCATAGGTTTTGTTCTCAACAATGTGCATAAACATTGAAGCTGAAGTCACACCTGCCATCGAACCGACGCAATCATGTTCATGGCAAGGTGAGAAGATGATTTCACCGGAGGCCGCAACACGTTCGGCATCCGCTAAATCTTTTGCTAAACCTTCAAAAACCAGCGCACCGGTGACCGCACCTTTCATGGCACCACACATGTCTTTCCATGCTACAGGTGGGCCCGCATGTAAGATGGTGTTTTTGGTCATACCTGGAACCACATTAATCGCTTGGTCGTAACCGATTAACACAGGTTGAGATTGAATAATACGCTCAAGGGCTTGGGCGTTAGCCGCCGCAATTTTTTCTTGTAATGCGGCATTACCTTCAATTTGGTCAAGGGCGCGAATAACCGCAACGTTGCCTTGTCCTGGAGGTGTCCAGTTTAAATGCGTGACCGGAACATGTTGTTTTTTCAGGTCATCACTGAACATTTCGATGCCAACGTTGATGACATTTAATGGCTGCTTAAATAATGAAGTCATTATGCTTTCTCCCCTTTCCATACAAACTCACGCCCTAATAAACCGGTATTGGTGCTGCTACTTGCCCAGATGACTCCGGCATCTGTTAGCATTTTGACTTGCGCATCCATCGATGGGGTGTCTTGGTCAGTGCCCAGCACATAGCCTAAAATTTCTAATTCACGACCATCTTGTTTGGCGATGTTCTTCGCTTCTTTAATCGCGTCAATCATCACGCCCACAGGGTCTTCATGAGAACCAAAGCCTAAAACGAAGTCCATCATAATGACGCCCACTTCAGGGTCGCGAGCTTCTTGCAGTAAACGTTCAATACGGTTAGTTGGGTCGATCATTGGGTGTGGTTTACCGTTGGTAAAGTCGTCATCACCAAAATCGAGGAAGGTGTGTGCAATACTTTTATTGAGGTCTTTTAAGCGATAGTCAGAGTTTGGCTGAATATTGCTGTAAACATCATCGTATTTTTCCAGCGCGGCAAACATGGCTTCGTCACATAGCGTTCCACCACAGAATAAGCCTCGAATGTATTTCTGCTCAGGCTTCAGTTTTGCTCTGACTTCATCAATTAGCGGTAAATTGAGCGGGTGTAAATCTAAATCTTCTTTGCGAATACCGGTTAATAGAACAGCTTTCAGTGCTGCTTCTTTGGTGCTTTGGGCGAAGGTTAAACCCGGTTTGTCTTCTGGTAGTGGTTGGCTACCTAAGAAACACACAACAACAGGTTTATGGCATTTTTCCGCTTGCTCTAGCACTTTTTTGGCTACGCTAGGGGCTGGTGGCTTAGAAATCAGAGCGATAACTTGGGTTTCATCATCGGCATCGAGCATTTTTAGGGCATCAATCATCATGATACCGCCAATTTTTTCGCTTAAATCGCGACCACCAGTACCAATTAATTGAGAAACGCCTGCGCCAAATTCGTGAATACGGACGCTGAGCTCTTGGCTACCCGTACCGGATGCACCGATGATACCAATGCTGCCACGGCGTACATCGTTACCAAAGCACAGCGCAGTTCCGTTGATAATGGCAGTTCCGCAGTCTGGGCCCATCATCAGCAAGCCTTTCTTGCTAGCCAGCTGTTTGAGCGCGAGTTCATCTTCAATGGAGACGTTATCGGAAAACAACATAACGTTGAGGTCATTTTCTAAGGCAATGCGCGCTTCACGGGCAGCAAATTGACCGTTCACTGAAATGACGGCAAGGTTGGCATCTGGGATATGTGTTTTCGCTGAATTAATAGTGGCGTATTTAGCTTCATGCTGCCCGCCACCTTGATTTTTCTTATTAAATAACTCTTCGATAGCAATTAATGTGGCTTCGTTAGCGTCATCACTTGGGCCTTTAATGACAATCATTAAATCGCCATTTTTGGCTTCTTCTAATTCAGGTGTTAGTAACCCTAAATTACGTAAAACGCCTTTGTTCATCTCTGTTGCCATCGCGACAAACGCTTGTTCGACATTGTCGAGTTGATTGGCTTTTGTCGAAATAGACATCAGTGATACGGAATCAAAATAGGTATTCTTTTTTATGACAACTTTAGTCGACATAGTTTTCTCCGAAATAATGGGTGATATACAGGGCATCTCGCAAGCCAAATAGCATGTCGCTGCCAGAACTCGACCCGATATTTAAAATCTCTAAAAATTGTGGATAAATATTGGTTTCTTTCGCATCAACTAATGATTGAATTAATTGCTGCATATTTTCACGATATTCTCGGTTTAACGCTTTTTCTAATGTGATGGCACTGATTGGTGTCGTCTGGCCTAAGCTTTGGGTTATTCCCTTAAAAAATTCAGGGTAAAAAGTGGCAACCGGATGACCGATTAATAATAAAAATGCCATTAACCCAACTAAGTAATCATCTCCTGAAGGAGTTAGCCCGATACCCAATCCAACAAACTGGCGGATCACATAAACAATATTTTCTTTATTTTTCTTAATTATTGATTCAATCAATTCAGAGCGTAATTGAACCAATTGCTTCATCATAGAGAGATAAAAAAAGTTATCCCCCTGATATTTAAATAGAGAGCTTTTATTTTCAGTTAAGATTAAATCCAAACGATTTATTTGCTTTTCGATATATAATAAATAATTTGAATTTTTCAGTTTGTTATCGCTAAAGTTGATAACAGGTTGCCGCCATTCTTTACATAAAGAAAATGATAATAAATAATTATCACCAATCAATATTTCTTTATTTAATAAATTAATGGACTCTCCTTTTTTAATATTGAAAAGAGAAAAATTTTTATTTATTAATCGGCAACTATTTGGAGCATTATCTAATTGAGAACAAAGCAATGTATAAAGTGCATTATCAATAGAAAAGTTAATGGCTTTATTAAATACTTGTTCTATCGTTCCTTGGGGTGAGGGCTGATGCAACAGATTGAGAAATTGTGTATCAGCCGTTAGCCCGTATAACCTTTGCCGATGAGATATGGATGCGTTCACATGCCTCCTTATCTTATTTAGAGTCTATGATTTCGCTATGCCCCTGCTGCAATCAGTAACTCAGCAATCTCGCTGTAGCCTTTTTCATGTGCTAACTCTAATGGTTTTTTACCATATTTATCAGTCATATGAGGGTTCGCACCGTGGTCTAATAGTAATTTAACGATTTGCTGCTGTTTTTCGCCCCCATCGTTGAGCACGATAGCTTCTAATAGAGGGGTCCAACCAACAAAGTTGGTGTGATTGACATTAATATCGGTTTTTTCAAGTAGTTCGCGAACAATTTCCACGTGGCCTTTTTCACTGGCTGGTGTAATTCCCACACCACCAAAACGGGTTAATAAGTCTAAATTTGGTTTTGCAGGTAAGACAATGCGTAATAAAGTGAGGTCATTATTAAGACAGCTTAATAAAAAAGGGTTAAAACAGGTTTGGTCTTGTTTATTAATATCGGCCCCTGCATTAATGAGGAAAGAGACACATTCATAATGTTTGTTTAGGCTTGCATTAACAATCGCAGTGCGGCCTTGGCGGTTAGTGATATTAATATCCACACCTTTTTCGAGACAACTTTTTAATAACTCTAATTGTCCTTGTTCAGCTGCGGTTAAAAAATCGTGAGCGAGAGTACTGGCTGTCATCATTTCCCCTTAGGTTGGTTTATTGCTATCACCAACATAGATAAAGACAATTTAAAGATTATTTATGATGGTTAGAGCATAGCAATTGTCATTAATAAAAAGAATCCATTTAAATTTAATTCATCAATGGGGCATTTGATTATTGAATTTAATTCAATAATCTGGCTTTTTTGTGCGTGCGAGCATTCTTTTTTAGCGTTTTTTGATGATTTATGGCTATTTTGTGGTCCAAATTGTGTGATTTTTTTTGTTAATTAAAATCGAAAATCATGATTTACTCAGTTCTGTGATAGACATCAAATTGGAAGTTTTTAATTTGTTAAATTTGTAATTTTATTGATCGTGTCTGTATAGAATGTTAATACTTGGTTTGCCTATTTAATTCAATAATATTAGGTATTTCGAATATTAATAGTGACTTTAAAGGTAGGGTTTTTACTTGGGGAAAATGCATATCAAATTTAATCTATTCCAGTTGTTAATAATTCTGTTAAGCTATAAAAATATGCTCGAAAAATAATCTGATTTTTACGTTATTGAATTTTATTCACATAAAAACATGATTTGTCTAAATTTTAAACATTTTTGGCGGTGGGTATGAACTCAATTTTTACGGAAGAAAACTTACTGACTTACACAACAGCAGCGAAGTTTGCGAGTTTTAGTAAAGCAGCGGAAGAGTTAGGCGTGACCACCTCTGCGGTGAGTTATACCATCAAACGTATTGAAACCTATTTAGATGTCGCGTTATTTATTCGTAATACCCGTAATATTGAACTCACAGAAGCAGGGTATTATTTTTATCGTAAAGCAACCGACTTGCTCAATAATTTCCATTCCATTCAAAAAAGTATTTATTCTATTGAGCAGGGGATTGAAGCGCGGGTACGTATTTGTATTAATCAGTTATTATATACGCCGTATCATACCGCTAAGTTATTACAAATATTAAAAAAACAGTTTGCTACCTGCCACATCACTGTGACAACCGAGGTGTATAATGGGGTTTGGGATGCCATTATTAATAACCATGCAGATATTGCGATTGGTGCTCCGGGTACGTTGATGGATGGCGGTGGAATTGACTACACTGAAATCGGTGCGATTCACTGGCAATTTGCTATCGCAGCAACTCACCCATTGGCACTGATGCCAGAGCCCATCGCTGAGAGCCAGCTACGCCTTTATCCCAATATTATGGTGGAAGATACCGCGCATACCATTAATAAGCGGGTGGGTTGGTTGTTACATGGGCAAGAAGCAATTCAAGTGCCTGATTTTAATACTAAATGCCAGTGTCAGATATTAGGTGAAGGGATTGGGTTTTTACCCGATTATATGATCAAAGACCATGTTAAACATGGTTTGTTGGTAACAAAACAAATTCAGAACCCACGACAAGATTCCCATATGCTATTAGCCACACAACATTCAGCTACTGGGCTTGTGACGCAGTGGATCCGCAAAGAATTTGGTGAAAAGGGGGTTCTAGCAGAGCTCTACAGCGATCTCCTAAAACCCATCAATTAGTCTTATTGGCTAGCGACATCAAGGGCTTTATCGATAGCATCGGGGATCACTGAACCGTGGTTTTTGCCGTCGAATAACCTAAATTCACAGTGCCTTTGGTGGTTTGCAATCTCAGTGCAAACTTGGCGTGTGCTAATCCAACTTTTGCGCGCTTGGTAATTTTGCACTTGTTCAGCGCTCAGTTTGGATAAATCAGGGCTCTCTTCTAAACCGCCTAAAGTCACAAATAGAGGGGAAGCCGCTTGTTTCGCTGTCAGTTTCGCTAAATCTACCATACTTCCTTTACCCCACCATAATGACGGGCTGGCAGAAACATAAAACTGAAAATCATCCGGTTGTTGTTGGTACGCCATCAAGGTAAATAATCCACCAAATGAATGGCCAAATAGGGTTTGTTTGCTTTTATCAATAGGAAACTGTTTTTCTGCCCATGGGCGAATAGTGTCAGTTAAAAATTGGTATAGCGCAGGGGAACCGCCCCCTTGTTTAAATTCGTCACCCGCAACAGGGGGAGTATAGTCGTAGGTTCGCCATGCTTTTGGAAAGGCTTCGTCAATGGGGTAACCAATCCCAATAATAATCGGTAGTTTATCCGCTGGCAGCTTTTCAACTGCGCGATTAACCGCTTTGGGGTATAAACCATTACCATCAAGCATATACAGGATAGGGCGTTGTGCGGTGACATTATAGGGCACTGCACTGTAAATGCGCAGCGCACGGTCACCGTAAGTCATATCCGTTTGTTGGATATCATAAAATTGGCTGACTTGCTCGTCCATACTCGGGATAGTCTGGCTTGGGCGGGAAAATGCGGAACTGGTCATACACAGCAATATGCCACTTAATATGATTTTATTCATTTATTGAGTCTATTTAAGGGTTTTGAGGGTATACCTGAAACAGGCACACCCTCAGAGTTAATTAGAAGCTAACGTTAACGTTCGCCCAATAACGGCGTCCGTCTTCAACATCCCAGTTTCCATCAACTTTATCAATTTTAGGTCCTTTTTCATTACCAATATTTAGCACTGCAAAGTTCAGTTTGGTGTTTTTAAATAATTGGTAGGTTGCACCCACATCCATGGTGGTATAGCCACTACGATAGCGAGGTACTTTTGAGCCATTACGTTGTGCTGCCCACACCTGTTTTCCTTCATAATGCGCACGTGTGTATAAGGTTAGGTCTTCATTGAAGTTCCAATCCAATTTCGCATTAGCGATATGTTTTGGTGTTTTATCCAATGGATAGCCTTTTAAGGAAAGACCATTGCCTAATTTCTCATCATCACTTTTACGTTCTGAATCGGTGTATGTGTAATTTAGGTTGAGGTTCCAATCCTGTGCGATAGGAATGCCCGTTGCAACTTCAACACCTTTGATGTTCGCTTTACCCACATTGTCGTAGGTATATAACGTGAGATTAGGGTGGTTAGGATCGGCTTGATTAAGTGAGTAGCTAGTTAGCTTGTTTTTGAAGTCGGTATTAAAGAAGGTTAAGCTCGCATTAAAGCCAGATTCATGGTTATAGGCAATACTGATTTCTTCACTAACACTTTTTTCCGGTTTGAGGTCTGGATTACCGTAGATAATCCCGTTACCACCTTGGGTAGAGGTGCCATAGCCTTTACTGATTTCACGTAATGTAGGTGCGCGGAAAGCTGAAGAAACGCCCCCTTTAATGGTGATTTCATCGGTTAGGTAGTAAACAGCATAACCCCTTGGGTTCCAATGGTTACCATAGGTTTCGTGGTGATCTAAACGTAGGCCACCCGTTAAGATCAGATCATCTGTTGCGGTAAACTCATTTTCCACAAACAGTGCTGATTGATCGACTGACATACTGGTTTTTTCCATTACGCCTTTTGAAACCAAAGAGCTGTCTTTCAATTTAGAGTACTGGTATTGCCCACCAACGGTTAGGATATTGTCCGGCAGGAAAGCCACCACTTTTCCATCAACAACGGTGTTGGTGATTTCAGGTACGCGCGCCTCATAGCCGCCTTCCCAATGGCCTGTAGTTTGATTACGGTCTTGGGATTTTATTTTACGTTTGGTTTTTTCTTGGTAAACACTTAGCTCAGTATTAAAAGAATCCCACTCACCTTTATAAGTCAGAGCTGCATGGTTACGGTCGTTATGCCACTCTTCTTTAGAGTTATATTGCTTGTCTCCACCACGAATTTCATATTCAGCACCAGATTTACCTGGTGTCGATGTTTTCTCTTGAGTACTACGACCTGCTTCTAGTAAGAAGGTTTGGTTCTCTTGTGGTGTAAAGGTTAATTTAGCTGTTAAGCTGCGGTTATCACGCTGATGATGACCTTCTAAGATTTTATCTTCCTGACGGTAGTTACCACCACCATATAATTGCAGACCAAGTTTATCTTGAATTAATGGGCCAGACAGATAGAAGTTACCGTCAGTCGAGTTACCGCTATCACTGTTTTCTTGGATAATAGCCCCAGTGGTGACGCTGCCATGCCATTCATTAGTCACTTTTTTAGTGATGATATTGATAACACCACCCATTGCATCGGAACCATACAGGGAGGACATAGGTCCACGGATCACTTCGATGCGTTCAATCGCTTCGACAGGTGGCATAAAGCCTGCTTCAAAGCCACCGCTCCCATTAGGACGTGATTCACGGCTGTTTTGACGGCGCCCATCGACCAATATCAGCGTGTATTCGCCGGGTAAGCCACGGATATTAATATCTTGTTTGTTTGCAGCACCAACGACACTTACCCCTTCCACGTCTTTAACGGCGTCGGCGAGGTCACGGACAGGTTTATTTTGTAATTGGTCTGCACTGATCACGGTCACGCTAGCAGGAGCATCACGCAGTTGTTGCGAGAAGCCTGATGCACTGACGACCATGGTATCTGTTTTATTGTCTGCTGCTGTAGCGCTAAATGAAGATAAAGCCGCACAAACACCGGCGGCAATCAGGGTGTAGTGATATTGCGAAGTCATAGTTATCCCTAGTAAATATAAATGAGAATGATAATTATATTGTTTGCGAATATTATCACTAAAACATATCAAAAATAAATAATGAGCTAGCTAATTTATGAGCAATATTTGATCTCAGCTAAGAATTTTCACCTACGGTGTTTTCCCCTTTTACGATTTTTGTCAAGCTTAACGAAAAATTAAGGTTTAACTCTGGTTTATGGTGCTTGGTTGTGCGTGAATTTACTCTAGCGCTAGCATCTACTAGGGAAATTTGAGTTATATGAAACATACATTCAAAATTAGCCTGTATCCTTGGGGATAACCTCGTTAACCTAATGAATAATATTAAGTACTGGTAAAGAGATAAAAGCTGCCCGAAAGGCCAGCAATTACCAACGTACTTCGTTACTCTATTAAGCACCGTATTGAGTTTATTAATGTTGTATTGATGAGGACAAAAATGAAAATCGAGACAATCAGTGGTATTAAAAAGCAAGCGGCAGCCCGCGATAAAAAATGAAAACTCCAAGTTAAGAAATCATAAATATGGTCTAATAAATAGAAATATTCAATCAAAAAAAGAATATCAATAATTGAGTGACGGAATTTTTATCATAATAAATATCATTTGAACTATTTCATTAATTTTTATCGTTAATCTAATTAAGAATGAATTTCATTGTTTTGATAATAAACATTAATCTAATGTTGAACTCTGATTCCCTTTAATTATTTGTTTTATATCAATGAATTAATTTTTTTGTTGGAATTAATTTAATTGTAAATTATTAACTATTGCTTTATTACATATACTTCGTAAATATAGAGGGAGAATTAATATTGATTTCAGACCTTGAGAGTTATTATGAGTCAAGAAACCCATTCAGAAACACATAATCAAAAAACGACTAATGAAAAACGTAGAACAATATGGATAGTGATAGCCACAATAATTATCATTCTATTATTTGTCGCCTACGGTGTTTATTGGTTTTTAGTTTTACGCTTTCAAGAATATACCGATGATGCTTATGTATCTGGCATACAGATCCCGATAATTGCGCAAACAACAGGTAATGTCACTCAAGTTAACTTTGAAAATACTGACTTGGTAAAGGCGGGGGATGTACTGGTTGTATTGGATAAAACGAATGCGCAATTGGCATTTGAACAAGCCAAACATGATTTAGCGACCACCGTACGCAAAACCAAAGAACTGTATATCAATGGTGATGAGTATCAAGCGCAAATTCAAAAAAATCGTGTGACACTTGCGCAAGCGCAAAAAGATTATCAACGTCGTGTAGCTTTAGGCCGCAGTGGTACCATTTCGAAGGAAGACCTGCAGCACGCCCAAGAAGCTGTGCAACTTGCGCAGGCGGCTCTGGATATTTCTATTCAACAATATAATGCCAACCGCGCATTGTTGCGTAATACGGAGCTCAAAAAACAACCTGCGATTCAGCAAGCCGCTGATAGTGTACGCAGTGCGTGGATAAACTTACAACGTACTGAAATTAAAAGCCCAATGACGGGATATGTTTCACGGCGTAATGTTCAAGTTGGCTCTCAAGTCAGTCCGCAAAGTTCTTTAATGGCGATTGTGCCTGTTCAGCCTGTTTGGGTTGATGCGAACTTCAAAGAAACCCAATTAGAAAAAGTCCGTATTGGGCAACCCGTGACCATCAACAGTGATTTTTACGGGGCAGATATTGTTTATAACGGTACCGTGGTTGGGCTTGATATGGGAACTGGTAGTGCTTTCTCATTATTGCCTGCCCAAAACGCGACAGGGAACTGGATTAAAGTCGTACAGCGTTTGCCTGTACGTGTTGAATTAGACCCAGAGCAGGTGGCAAAACACCCGTTACGCATTGGGTTATCTATGAATGTCACCATCGATATTAAAGATCAAAATGGCCCTGTTTTAGCGGAAGTACAGCGTACAGTACCTGCATTTGAAAGTGATGTGTTGGTCTTAAACTTAAGTGATGTCGACCACATCATCGACACTATTATCAGCGATAACGCAGACTAGCTTGAAAGGAGCCGTTGTGGCAGATATTCAACCACTTAAGGGTGCAAAACTGGTATGGGCAACCATTGCGTTGTCCCTTGCGACCTTCATGCAGGTGCTTGATTCCACGATTGCTAACGTGGCTATCCCGACGATTGCAGGTGACCTTGGGGTTTCTATGTCTCAAGGGACATGGGTAATTACCTCGTTTGGCGTATCGAATGCAATTTCTATCGCTATTTCAGGTTACTTGGCGAAGCGCTTTGGTGAAATTCGTGTTTTCTTATGGGCAACGGCGCTTTTCACCTTATTTTCATTACTTTGTGGCTTTTCCGATAGCCTTGGTATGCTAATTTTATACCGCGTATTGCAAGGTGCCGTTGCAGGGCCGGTGATCCCACTTTCTCAAAGCCTTATCATGCGCTGCTATCCGCCAAAAATGCAAAATATGGCGTTAGCATTTTGGTCTATGACCATTATTTTAGCCCCTGTATTCGGTCCTATTTTTGGTGGTTATATTAGTGATAATTTCCATTGGGGCTGGATATTCTTTATGAATGTGCCTTTGGGAATTTTTGTCATTATAGTTGGCTCTATTATCTTCAAAGGGATGGAGTCGAAGGTCGTGAAAGTGCCATTCAATGTGATTGGCTTGGCGCTGCTTTCTGTGGGAGTGGGTTGCTTACAAGTTTTGCTCGACAAAGGTAAGGAACTGGGATGGTTGGCATCTAATGAAATTGTCATCTTAGCCGTTGTTTCAGCTATTGCGTTGGTATTCCTCGTTATTTGGGAACTCACAGATAAAAACCCAATTGTCGAATTATCGTTATTTAAATCGCGCAATTTTACCATCGGAACGATTTCTGTCAGTTTAGCGTATATGGCCTATTTCGGCGCTATTGTCTTGTTGCCGCAACTTTTACAGGAAGTTTATGGCTATACGGCAACATGGGCTGGGCTCGCATTGGCGCCTATAGGCTTATTGCCTGTGTTGTTTTCGGCTCCAGTAGCAAAATTATCCGATTTTCTTGATATCCGCTGGATAGTGACCTTTAGCTTTGTATTTTATGCGATTTGTTTCTTCTGGCGTGCATATACTTTTGAACCGAGCATGGGCTTTTCTGCTGTTGTTTGGCCGCAATTGGTGCAAGGAATGGCAGTAGCTTGCTTCTTTATGCCACTGACCACATTAACCCTTTCAGGTTTACCGCCTGAAAAACTCGCTTCGGCATCGAGTTTGGCTAACTTTTTCCGTACCTTAGCGGGTTCAATAGGGACTTCTATTACCACAACGCTGTGGAGTGATAGAGAAGCCGTTCACCATAGTCAATTAACGGAATTTATTACCGATTATAACCCTGAATCCTTAGGGATGTATAAAGAAATGGCAGCCCATGGATTGAGTACCGAACAGACTTCTGGTTTTATTGCTCAGCAAATTACGAGCCAAGGATTAATTATTGCTGCAAATGAAATTTTCTGGTTATGCGGTTGGGTATTTATTGCGCTGATTATTACTGTTTGGTTTGCTAAACCGCCATTTGGTAGCAAAGCGAAATAATGGATGGGGCTAAGTATTTTAGCCCCATCTAGCTTATAGCTGGGATTTAGGAATAACATTCTCAAAACTCAAGACAGGCCGGTTCGTTTCGACTTCTTTGAGGGGCTCGACTTCTTTAAAGGTGTTTAAGCAGCGCGTGACTAAGTCTTGATAATCTTTGGTTCCGCTGGTTTTCCATGCAATTTCCTTTTCTGATAAGGTGCGAAGGACTTTTGCAGGTGTACCCACGATAAGACTATTATCGGCGAAAATTGCCTCGGCTTTGATGAAGGCACAAGCACCGACGATAGAGTTCTCGCCAATAACGGCCCCGTCCATAATCACACTGTTCATTCCGACTAAGGCATTACGCTTGATATGGCAACCATGCAAAATCGCCCCATGGCCGATGTGCCCATCTTCTTCCACGATGGTTTCATACTGAGGAAAACCATGCATCACACAGTTATCTTGCACATTGGCGCCATCTTTAATGATTAAGCGACCAAAGTCCCCACGTAAGCTGGCGTTTGGGCCAATGTAAACATTTTTGCCAATAATAACATCACCAATCACCACAGCAGTAGGGTGCACAAAACTTTCAGGACTGACGACGGGCGTAATACCATCGATTTGATAAAAGGGCATACAGGCTCCTGTAATGTGTATTTAGGCGGCTATATCTCTGAGTACTCCACCAAAGCGGCGATAATAAGCGCTGGATGGTTGAGGAAGCTCCCCGACAGTGGTTTCGCACTGTTCAGAAACATATTGGGTTGCCGCTTGATCAATGCGTTGATAAATGTTGGTACAAAGATGGCGTGCAATATGGCCTTCCCATTGTGCAGGAAGGAGTTCATCTGGTAATAACGGGTCTTTAAGCGTGACACGGCGGTAGAAATGGATCAGCAGTAAACGTAGCTGAAAGCAGTGTTCAGGGGAAATCTGTGTGTCAGTATTTTCTTTAAGGAGTAATGCAAGTGGCCTAAATAAGGAAATAAACTGATGATAATGTTCTGAAATATCTTGCAAAGACCAAGCATGAGAAACCAGTTCTTTGAGATTTTTTTCTGAGCGGCTATAGGGGTAATCCGCGTGAAAATAGATGGCATTTTCAGTGGCATTGAGTTCATTGAGTAGTGTCGGTACATCACTTTGGGCACAACTGGGTGCTGCCATGAGTGACGTATTAAATTGCCCGAAACCGAGCCAACTCAGTTCCTTTTTTAATCTGATCTTTTCGTCTTTATCCGCCGTTTCAAGGAGGAGTAAATCCCATTTTCCATCCCAATCAGGCTGCCCGGCTAGATAAATTTTATTTTCTGCACGGCGAAAGCGACTTTGCCCGCGCTCAGAAATACGGTAATAGCTGCGACGGCCAATTTTTTCGACATCAAGCCAACCTTCTTTTTGTAAGCGAAAAACGGAAGTTCGGACAAAGCGGTCAGTAAAGCCCATGGGTTCTAACAGCTTAGTCAAGCTTCCTAACCACACTTCACCACCACGATGATGCAAAGCATCACCATAGAGTGAGCTAATTAGAGACGTCCCACTAATGGGTTGGCTTGCTATTGCATGTTGTATGAATTGGTTAAGTTTATTTTCCATTTATATTTTATCTATAAAATTTATGTATCAGAAGGCTTACTAAATAGTAGACATAAATTTAAAGGTTGTCTTCCATTACCTGTTTTAACACTTTCTCAGAGATTAAGGCATATCAGAGTAGTTCATTCCAATATGCCTTAATAATTTGAATTAAATCGCAATTCTAGTATCAATTACCCGTTCAGCTTTGCCTTGAGAGCGTGGAATATCACCGCAATTTACAATACTAATACGGGTGCTAATACCTACCATCGATTTGATTCGATGCTTTAAATGGTGGCAGATATTACAGCGTTCATCATAAGTGAGCTGTTCAGGGTGTTTGAGCTCAACACGAACAGATAAGTTGTCCATATTGCCTTGGCGACCAATTTCTAATTGGTAATGAGGGGAAAGCTCCTTAAATTGCATGATTTGTTCTTCAATTTGAGAAGGAAACACATTCACGCCACGAATGATCATCATGTCATCGGAACGTCCGGTAATTTTACCAATTCGACGCATGTTACGATTGACCCCCTGCATCAGGTGGGTAAGGTCACGTGTTCGGTAACGAATAACAGGCATGGCTTCTTTTGTCAGGGTAGTAAACACTAACTCACCATGCTCACCCGCCCCTAATGGTTTTAAGGTATTGGGGGAAATAATTTCTGGATAAAAATGGTCTTCCCAGATAGTGGGGCCACTCTCTCCTGAGTCTGCGCACTCCATAGCAACGCCAGGCCCCATCACTTCAGATAAACCGTAAATGTCTAATGCTTTGATACCAAGACGGGTTTCAATTTCTGTTCTGAGGGATTCAGTCCAAGGTTCAGCACCAAAGACACCTAATCTAAGTGAGCACTTACTAGCATCTCCACCCATGATTTTTTCAAGCTCATCAATAATACTCAAGCAGTAAGAGGGCGTTACCATTATCACATCGGGTTTGAAATCAGCGATCAGTTGCGCTTGTTTTTCAGTTTGCCCACCTGACATAGGAATAACTGCGGCTCCTAGGCGTTCTGCGCCATAGTGAGCCCCTAGCCCTCCGGTGAATAAACCATAGCCGTAAGCAACGTGGACTTTATCACCTCGGACAGTGCCAGCAGAACGTAAACTACGCGCAATCAGGTCAGCCCAGTTATCGATATCTCGCTGGGTGTAACCGACCACAGTTGGGCGCCCAGTCGTTCCTGAAGAGGCATGAATACGGATGATTTGGTCCATTGGCACAGCAAAGGTGCTAAATGGGTAGTTTTCACGTAAATCCTGTTTGGTCGTGTAAGGAAATTTTTCGATATCGCTGAGTTGTTTGAAATCGTCAGGGTGAACCCCTGCATCATCGAATTTCTTGCGATACATGGGGACATTTTCATAGGCGTGAGTGAGTGTCCACTTCATTCGAGAGTACTGTAAAGACTCGATCTCATCTCGCGATGCAAATTCAATTGGGTCGATGCTATCTTGTATATTGCTCATAATTGCCTGTCCTCATAATTATTATGGTTACCAGTTCACGCTAATGAATGACGTTTCTGGTATTTGCCTGAGCAGGTGTCGGGTTTTCAGGCTGTTTTTATTTGTATTAAGATGTTGTTCAGACTCGTTCAATAATCATTGCTATCCCTTGGCCAACACCGATACACATGGTGCATAATGCATAGCGACCTTGTCTGCGGTGTAGTTCATTGATAGCGGCAATAACAAGCCTTGCTCCACTCATTCCAAGTGGATGGCCTAGTGAAATTGCCCCTCCGTTTGGGTTAACGTGTGAGGCATCATCAGGTAAACCAAGCCCCCTTAAAACGGCGAGTGCTTGCGCGGCAAAGGCTTCGTTTAGTTCAATAACATCCATTTGTTCGATGGTGAGCCCTGCCATTTTTAATACTTTTTGCGAGGCAGGGAGTGGACCGATCCCCATCAATCTTGGCTCAACGCCGCAAGTGGCTGTAGCGATGATACGAGCCCGCGGTGTTAACCCTTGTTGTTTGGCGATAGTGTCGGATGCGATAATCAGTGCGGCGGCTCCGTCATTAACACCGGAAGCATTACCAGCCGTTACAGTCCCGTTATCGCGAAATGGGGTTTTTAGTTTTTGTAATTGTTCAAATGTCGTTTCTGCTCTTGGATGCTCGTCTTCACTGACGACGTATTCATTTTTACGTTGTTTAACCGTTACAGGGATGATTTCTTTCGCAAAAATACCGTTAACTTTGGCAGTTTCAGTGCGTTGTTGGCTACGTAATGCAAAAGCATCTTGGTCTTCACGGCTAATTTGGTAAGTTTCTGCCACATTTTCCGCAGTTTCTGGCATCGAATCTGTGGAAAACTGTTGTTCCATCAACGGGTTGATAAAGCGCCAGCCAATAGTGGTATCAAATACTTGCGCTTGACGAGAGAATGCAGATTCTGGTTTACCCATCACAAACGGCGCTCGGCTCATGGATTCGACGCCTCCGGCAATCATGAGCCCAGACTCACCAGCTTTGATACTTCTTGCCGCTAATGCTATAGCGTCTAGCCCAGAACCACATAGGCGGTTAATGGTGGTACCAGAAACAGAAACAGGTAGCCCAGATAACAGCCCCGCCATACGTGCTACATTACGGTTGTCTTCCCCTGCTTGATTTGCGCAACCTAAAATGATGTCGTCAGTTAATGACCAATCAAGTTGCGGGTGCCTTTCCATTAAGGCTTTTAATGGAACAGTGGCAAGGTCATCAGGGCGTAATGATGATAAAGCACCACCGTAGCGGCCAATGGGAGTGCGGACACCATCACAAATAAACGCATCTATCATGATTGTTCTCCTGTTAAACGATGGCCTAACCGATGAGAACGACCGTGGAACAGCGCAAGCGTTTTACCATCTTGGTTAGTTATCTCGACTTCATATAAACCGTTACGTTTACCTTGGTGTTTCATCGTGGCGGTCGCGGTAAGCAGGTCACCTTCAAAACCGGGACGAATAAAATCAATGGAGCACATGGAAGCAACGGCAGCATGCCCTTGGCTATTACAGGCGTAGGCAAACGCGGTGTCGGCAAGGCTAAATAATTGCCCTCCGTGGCAGGTTTTATGGCCATTAAGCATCTGTGCTGTGATCGGCATTTTCAATTGCGCAAAACCTTCCTCGACTTTTTCAATGGACATACCCATCGCTTTTGCGCATGCATCATCACGGTACATAATGTGAGCTGATTGCTGAGCCAGCGTAATGTTTGGCAATGAAATCATGGTAGCTCCTTGAAAGTTAAAGATTGATAACCTGCGGCTAATTGCCTTAAAAGTGGGTTTGGCCGATAACGACTGTCTCCATAAAACTGAGTCAAATTTTCAAGTACTGACAGCACACGTTGCCAGCCTAGCTGCCTACCCCAAGCGAGTGGGCCTTTAGGGTAATTCACGCCAAAACACATGGCATTATCGGTATCTAATGCCGTTGCAATTCCTTTATTGACGATATCTAACGCTTCATTGCATAGCATCGCGACTGTCCTCATGGTTAACAGCGCTGGGTAGTCTGGTAATACAATTACGTGTTTACCTAATGATTGAAAAAACGCGATAGCTTGCTGATTTTGTTGCGCATTATTTTGCGATGCACAGCTTAACGTGATGGTTGTTGCGGTAAGGTAATTTACCGATAAGTCAAAATGCACGACGGCTTGTTTTTGTGTTTGCGCATGTGACGATGCCAATTCACCATTTGTTAACATAATAATAACGCCATTAACAATAAGTGTCGGGGATTGATCAGAATGTTGTGTTAATCCTTCGAGAGAGATCCCATTTTCAGTTAAAAGCCGCGCGAACTCAGGAAATATCTGCCAGTTGCCATGCGCTTTTATATTTTGGGGCTGCTCAAGGTGAATTTTTTCTGCAATTGAAGGTAAAGGTTGAGGTTTATTATCATCATAATGATAAAACCCTTGCTTCGATTTACGGCCTAAATGGCCTGCTTGGACTAATTCCAATTGCATTAATGAGGTTTGAAAGCGTGGGTCATAACCGAAGGCCTGAAATACTGATTCAGTTACCGCATAGTTTACATCATGGCCAATTAAATCAGTTAGTTGTAGTGGGCCCATGGCAAAACCCCCAGCGTCACGTATTGCGCTGTCTAATGTGGCAGGAGACGCAATTTGTTCTTCAAGGGCACGCATTGTTTCGGCGTAGAAAGGCCGAGCCACTCGGTTGACAATAAAACCGGGGGTGGAACGGCAAATTACGGGGATTTTTCCAAATGATAAAGTTAGGGCTTTTAACTGTTCAATGACGGTGTTAGATGTTTCTAGCCCTCGAACGATTTCAACTAATTTCATCACGGGAGCAGGGTTAAAGAAGTGCAGACCCGCAAGACGCTCGGGGTGTGTTAGCTGCCGCCCAATAGCGGTAATCGATAATGAAGATGTATTACTGGCAAATAGCGTATTTTTGCTGCAAATCGCTTCTAACTCACTAAAAATTGCCTGTTTTATTTCCAGCTTTTCAGCAACGGCCTCAATGACTAATTGCGCATCTGACAGTGCCGAGAGGCTTTTTACCACTGCGATTTTTGCGATAATTGCCTCAGTGACCTCTAGTTTTGCTTTCCCTTGCTCAACACGTTTGCGTAAACGTTGGGTCATCGTTGATAAACTACGGCTTAACACATCTTGGTTCACATCAAACAGCAAGACAGATAACCCCGCGGTTGCTGCCACTTGTGCAATGCCAATCCCCATGGTTCCTGCGCCAATTACCGCAACGGTGTTGATAGTATGATTCAAAGGTAATGTCATGGTTAGCATCCTTTGAACTGGGGTTCACGTTTATTTAAAAAGGCATTGACCCCTTCGCGATAATCTTCACTTCGACCGCCAAGGCGCTGCAAGTCACGCTCAAGGTTGAGTTGCTCATCGAGAGTATTGGTTGCCGCGGCATAAATGGCTTTTTTGATAAGCCCTAAACCATAAGTCGGTTGGGTTGCAAGGTGTTGTGCGAGCTGTTGAGTGGTATTAATGAGTTCTTCATTTTCAGTGACCTGCCAAATCATTCCCCACTGTAATGCTTGCTCCGCACTTATTTTATCGCCTAATAATGCCATCCCCATTGCCCGTGCATGGCCTGCTAATTGAGGTAAAAACCAGCTTCCTCCTGAGTCAGGAACCAAGCCAAGGCGGCAAAAAGATTGAATAAAACTGGCATTTTTTGCGGCAATGACAATATCGCCTGCGAGTGCAATGGCGGCGCCTGCACCTGCGGCCACACCATTGACCGCGCAAATAATCGGTTTCGGTAATGCGGTTAGGCGGCGGATCAAGGGGTTATAGTAAGTTTCAACGGAGAATCCGAGATCAGGAGCGTCACTGCCCACGCTCACATTGCGATCATTTAGATCTTGTCCGGCACAAAATCCACGGCCTGCACCGGTGATCACTAAACAGCGTACGGTTTCATCGCGTTCCGCTATTTTGATAGCCTCACTGAGTTGGCGATGCATCTCATCATTAAAGCTATTCAGCCTATCAGGGCGGTTGAGAGTGATGGTGAGAACCCCATTTTCTAACGTAGTGAGGATCATTGCTTCATTATTCATGATTATTGTCCTGTAAATTGAGGTTTTCGTTTTTCGAAGAATGCCTCGATCCCTTCACGTCGATCGTTGGTACCCGCTAAAGTCACAAAATATTGGCGCTCAAGCTGTAACCCCTCGGTAAGATGGTTTTCTTGAGAATGCACCAGTGATGCTTTTGCGGCTTGTACGGCTAAAGGCGCATGCATTACGATGTGCTCTGCCAGCTTTTGGGCGCGTTCTAGCACCAATTCATCCACACAAATTTCACTGATTAACCCTGCTTGCAACGCATGTTTAGCACTGATTGGTTCACCTGTTAGTACCATTTGCATGGCGAGGGATTTGCCCACGGCACGAATTAAACGCTGTGTCCCCCCGGCTCCGGGCATTAAACCCAGAGTAATTTCGGGTAAACCGAAACGAGCTGATTCACCAGCAATAATGATGTCGCTGGCGAGTAATAATTCAAAACCTGCACCCAGTGCATAACCATTCGCAGCACTAATAATGGGTTTTGATATCGCGGATAACCTGCGCCAAACTTGGGGGCGTTTATCGGTGATCGTATTAGCAACAGTTTGTTGCTGTAGTTCTTTAAGATCGGCTCCTGCAGCGAAAAAACGCGGATTTCCGGTGATCACGATCGCACCAATCTCATCATTGATTTGTGCTTGCTCGAGGTGCTGAACCAGCAATTCTAAACAGGCGGTGCTCAGGGCATTACGTACTTCTGGGCGGTTTAACGTCAGAGTCAAAACCCGGTTATGTTGTTGTGATAAAATCCAATGGTTTTCCATTACAGTTCCTACACGTCAAAGTCTAAAACAACACCATCGCCTTTTGGCCACGCTTGGCAACTAAGAATGTACCCAGCCGCGATTTGGTCGGGCTCAAGGCTGTAATTAACCCCCATTTCCACTTCACCAGAGCGCAATTTACATTTGCAGGTTGCGCAAACGCCGCCTTTACAGGCATAGGGTAAATCCGCGCCTTGGCGCAGTGCGGCATCCAAAATACTGTCGTCTTGGCTATCCATGGCGATGTCCATGGTTCTACCATCGAGGTGAATACTGACTTTGCGTGTTTCGCTAGTCATGGCGGTTACGGGCTTGAATTTAGTGCCTGAAGTATTGAAGCGCTCGGTGTGAACATATTCTTTAGGCATGCCATAACCGACTAAAGTGTCGTGAACCTCATTCATCATGCTGTCGGGCCCACAAATAAATGCTCGGTCAAATTGCTTAAAATTCAATAAGGTGTTATTTAAGGCTCTGAGTTGTTGTTGGTTAATTCTACCGCTGAGTAGCTCGCTATCTTGCTGTTCTTGGCTGAACAGGTAGAGAACTTGGAAGCGTGTTGCAAAACGATTTTTTAGGTCTGAAATGCTCTCTTTAAACATCACTGAGCGGCTATTTCGATTACCATAAATCAGTACAAAACTGCTTTTTGGCTCAGTTTGTAATGTGGCTTTAATGATGGAGAGCAATGGCGTGATCCCAGAGCCAGCAGCGACGGCAAGGTAATGTGCATGGGTATCTGCTACGGGTTGGTAACCAAATTGCCCCTGTGGAACCATCACATCAAGGCTATCGCCAACTCGTAACTCTTGGTTAACGAAATTAGAGAAACGCCCTTCGTAAATCGCTTTTACTCCAATTTTTAGCGTGTTTTCATCCGGTGAGCTGCAAATGGAATAACAGCGGCGTAGGTTTTCGCCATTGATAGAGGCTTTTAATGTCAGGTGTTGCCCTGGGCGGTAATGATATTGCTCTCGTAATGTATCGGGTACATTAAAAGTAATGGCGACAGCATCAGGGGTGTCACGTTCAATGGCAGCGATACTTAAACGATGAAATACAGTCATATGGGTGCCCCTAAATACATTTAAAGTAATCAAACGGTTCTAAGCATTCAGTGCATCGATACAATGCCTTACATGCAGTGGAACCAAATTCACTAATTTTTTCGGTCTGTTCGCTGTCACAACGTGGGCAACGAACCGCGCCTTTGTGTTCTGGGTGCTCGCAGGACGTACCTTGCGGAGGTGCGATACCAAATTCACGCAAGCGTCTTTTCGCATCTTGGTTCATCCAATCCGTTGTCCAAGCGGGTGTTAACAGAATTTCGATGTCGATATTTGGAAAACCGGCATTACCGAGAACAGTTTTGATTTCATTGATTAAAAATTCAGTTGCTGGGCAACCTGAATAGGTAGGTGTAAAAATAACTTTCCAGCCCTGAGCTGCCGGCAGCACGTTGCGGATCATGCCAAGATCAGTAATAGAGAGTGCGGGTAGTTCAGGATCGGGTATTTGGTGGAGCTGCTGCCAGATCTGGTGAACCTGGGGCGATTGAAGCTCGCGATGTTGCAGTCTCTGTTCCATAACATCACCACTGGCAGTTCGGATAAGCACGTTGCACAAACTGCAATTGCGTTAATAACAAGCCCAAGTGCTCAGTATGGCTGCCTTGCTTGCCGCCTAAGCGATACGCTTTTTTCTCTGGCACAGTGAGGGTCGCTTCTGTGAATGTTTCGTTAATGGTGTTTAACCATGCGGCTTGTAAAGAACGTGGGTCAACAGCGATGCCTAATTCGCTAAGTGCGATTTCAACGTCATCAGCATGGAAAAGTTCGCCAGTAAAACGCCATAACTCATTGACTGAACGTTGGATTCGTTGATGGCTTTCTTCACTGCCATCCCCTAAACGGACCATCCAGCCACGGCTAAAACGCAATTGATAAACGGCTTCTTTGAGGGACTTCTCAGCAATGGCAGACAGTTGTTCATCACGGCTATGAATTAGCGCTTCATATAATGGAACATGATATGCATCCATAAAAAATTGGCGCACTAAAGTGTCATCAAAGCCATTGTTGGGTTGTTCAACCAATAATAAATTGCTGAACTCTCGTTCATCGCGCAAGAAGGCAAGGGTGTCTTCATCGCATTCAGGCCCTTTTAATTGCGCGGCATAGTTTAAAAAGTTACGTGCTTGCCCTAGCAAATCTAAGCCGATATTGGATAACGCAAGGTCAATTTCGAGCTCAGGGGCATGGCCGCACCATTCGCACAGGCGCTGCGCTAAAATTAAGGGGGTATCGCCAAGTCGTAATGTGTAATCGTGGAGCTGTTGTTGTTGGTTCATGGCAAGCCCCTTACATATTCTTGATACCATCAGGGATGGTATAGAAGGTTGGGTGACGATAGACCTTGGTATCCGCAGGGTCGAAGAACGTACTTTTATCTTCAGGCTGTGAGGCAATTAAATGTGCGGCCTTCACCACCCAAATTGAGCAGCCTTCACTGCGCCTTGTATACGCATCGCGGGCATTTTCCAGCGCCATTTGGTCATCAGCAGCATGTAAACTGCCAACATGGCGATGCGCAAGCCCTTGCTTACTACGGACAAAAACTTCATATAAAGGCCAATCTTGATTGCTCATGGTGTTTTCCTTTTTGTAAAATGGTCAGTGATTAAGCCGCTGTTTTAACGGATTTTTGCTTGCGACTATGTGCCATTGCACCTTCACGTACCCATGCGCCGTCTTCCCACCCTTTGCGCTTTGCACTAAGGCGTTCGTGATTACAAATGCCATTGCCTTTAATCACCTGATAAAACTCTTCCCAGTCGATTTCGCCAAAACGGTAATGGCCAAGGTCTTCATCCCAAACCAGATCAGGGTCAGGGATCGTCATACCTAACGCTTCCACTTGCGGAACGGTGTTATCAACAAATTTTTGCCGCAGCTCATCATTACTGAAGCGCTTAATTTTCCAAGCCATGCTTTGAGCGCTGTGCGGGGAGTCCGAATCATTTGGACCGAACATCGTGAGAACGGGCCACCAAAAGCGGTTTATCGCATCTTGCAGCATGGCTTTTTGCTCATCGGAGCCTTGTGCAAGCGCCATCACAGCTTCATAACCCTGGCGTTGGTGAAAACTTTCTTCTTTACAGATTTTCACCATCGCTCTGGCATAGGGACCATATGAGGCACGGCACAGTGCTACTTGGTTCACAATTGCCGCACCATCGACAAGCCATCCAACCACGCCTACATCAGCCCAACTTAATGTCGGGTAGTTAAAAATGGAGGAATATTTCATTTTTTCATCAAGTAACTTTTGGTAGATATCTTGACGAGAGCAACCGAGAGTTTCGGCTGCGCTATACAGGTATAAACCATGGCCTGCTTCATCTTGAATTTTGGCCAGTAAAATTGCTTTACGACGCAATGTCGGTGCTCGTGTAAGCCAATTCGCTTCTGGTAGCATGCCGACGACTTCTGAATGGGCATGTTGACCAATTTGGCGGATAAGGTTTTGCCGATACGCATCGGGCATCCAATCCTTGGGCTCGATGGAAATATCGGCTTCGATTTTGGCTTCGAAGTTAGCCTGATTTTGCTCGCTCATTGATTTTTCCATTAAATGATTCGCTAATGTTTATTTATATGAAAATAATGAATCATATATATTTAACATTAATGCTAGGAAGTGTTAACAAAAAGATCAATGTTTATTAACCTTGTTTTGCGAGTGGCTTCACAATCAATAAAGTAAATTACAATAAAAACAATTAATTAAAATTATTGTTTTTTGTGTGGTTTTAATGGAAATAGGCATTTCATATAAAATTGTTCTTAATTTGTTAAATTTAAATTAGCTTCTATGCTTATTTTTATGATACATATTTGTTATCTAATTTGAATTGGTGTTTTTATTTCTGGAGAGGAATATGCAGCATTTAACAAGTTACATTATGGGCAAATGGGTACAAGGTGAGGGCGAAGGGCGAAAAATTCACCATGCGCTAACGAATGAAACTTTATATACAGTGACGACAGAAGGGTTGCCGCTAGCAGAAAGCTTGCAGTATGGTCGCCAAGTAGGAGGCGAAATATTGTCGGCGATGACATTCCAGCAACGTGGGCAGATGCTCAAGGCACTCGCAAAATACCTACTGGAACATAAAGCCCAGTTATATGCGATTTCGGCACAAACTGGTGCAACTAAAGCGGATAGCTGGGTGGATATCGAAGGGGGAATTGCCACACTATTTTCTTATTCGGGGCTCGCTAACCGTGAGCTACCGGATGACACTATTTGGCCAGAAGATGAAATGATCCCGTTATCAAAGCAAGGGCAATTTATTGGCCATCATATTTTAACATCTCGCCGTGGCGTTGCCCTGCACATTAATGCATTTAACTTCCCTTGTTGGGGAATGTTAGAAAAATTGGCACCCACATGGCTTGCTGGCATGCCTGCTATTATCAAACCCGCAACCGCCTCAGCACAGTTAACACAGGCGATGGTGAAGCTAATGGTTGATAGCGGTTTAGTGCCTGATGGCGCAATACAACTGGTTTGCGGTGGTGTTGGCGATATGTTTGAACACCTTGATTTTGAAGATGTTGTGACTTTTACGGGGTCGGCGAGTACAGGGCAAAAGCTGAAATCGCATCCACGTATCACGGCTAAATCAGTCCCTTTCACGATGGAAGCGGACTCATTAAACTGTGCCATTTTAGGTGATGACGTCCAGCCAGATCAGCCTGAATTTGCTTTATTTATTAAAGAAGTCACTCGAGAAATGACCGCGAAAGCGGGCCAAAAATGTACAGCGATCCGTCGTATTATCGTGCCGAAGAAACAGCTCGAAAATGTAAAGCAGGCATTATTGAAACGCTTATCCGCTACAACAGTGGGTGACCCTGCAATTGAAGGGGTCAGAATGGGGGCATTGATTAACTTAGAGCAGCGCCAAGATGTACAAGAGAAAGTGAATTATTTATGTGATCATGGCTGTGATGTCCTATGTGGTGGGCAATTTGAAAAGCTGGATGTTATTGGGGGAGATAGCCAACACGGGGCGTTCTATCCGCCAACGCTGTTGTATTGTGCAGAGCCTTTTAAATCTACAGCGGTACACGAAATTGAAGCTTTTGGTCCCGTCGCCACATTAATGAGCTATGACGATATCGAACAAGCGGTGCAGTTAGCGATTTTAGGTGGAGGAAGCCTTGCGGGGACGTTAGTCACTGCTGACGCACAAGTCGCACAAGCGGTCATTCGTGCCAGTGCGCGGGCACATGGGCGAATGTTGATTTTAAATGAAGCATCAGCCGCGGAGTCCACAGGCCATGGTTCACCGCTTCCGTTACTGGTACACGGCGGTCCAGGCCGAGCAGGTGGTGGCGAAGAGCTCGGCGGGTTGAGAGCAGTCAAACACTATATGCAGCGTACGGCTATTCAAGGTAGCCCTTCTATGCTAACGGCAATTACTAAGCAATGGATCCGCGGTGCAGATACCATCGCTGATGTGGTTCATCCATTCCGCAAACATTTTGAAGACTTAGCAATTGGCGACACGTTACTGACCGCAAGGCGTACCGTTACAGAAGCAGATATTGCTAATTTTGCCTGTCTCAGCGGTGATAATTTTTATGTTCACGTTGATAAAATTGGTGCGGCACAGTCGTTATTTGGTGAACGAATTGCGCACGGCTATTTTGTCGTTTCAGCCGCAGCGGGGCTATTTGTTGATGCAGGGGTTGGGCCCGTGATCGCCAATTATGGTATGGAAAGTTTGCGTTTTATTGAACCTGTGAAAATCGGTGACACCATACAAGTTCGCCTAACGTGCAAGAAAAAGATCAAAAAAACGCAAAAACTCGCTGAAGATAAGCCAAATGGCGTTGTTGAATGGGACGTGCAAGTGTTTAATCAGGATGACACCGTTGTGGCGTTGTACAGTATTTTAACGCTGGTGGAGCGTCGTGTTGGTGATTTTCATTAATCATTATACGGAGTGAATTAATTATTGAGCTAATAGGTGCTTTTTCAATCATTTTCTGTTGTGATGAGTGACCAGCAACAGAATGTAGGGAAACAAAGATGAAAACGCACCACCAAGCGGTTTATCAACAATTTGACCAGCAAGCCAATTCGTATTTAACCAGCCAAGTTCATGCACAAGGTGAAGACCTACTTGTTTTGCAACAATTGCTACAAGGTTGTCAGGATGAAGACGTGCTTGACCTTGGCTGTGGTGCAGGGCATGTCAGCTTTCATGCAGCACCGTTAGTGAAGTCAGTGACGGCTTATGATTTGTCCGACTCAATGCTCAATGTTGTGGCTAACAATGCACAAGAACGTGAATTAAATAATATCACTACCTGCAAAGGTACCGCGGAGTTTCTACCGTTTGGTGATCATTGTTTTGACCGAGTGATTAGCCGTTACTCAGCACACCATTGGCACGATGTGGAACAAGCGCTACGTGAGGTGCGCCGAGTGCTCAAACCGGGTGGAAAAGGCATCTTTATTGATGTGGTATCACCGGGACATCCATTATTGGATATTTACTTACAAACGGTCGAAGTGCTCCGGGATACCTCACACATTCGTGATTATTCTGCTGGAGAATGGTCTGGTATGTTTAATAGTGCGGGGCTATTTGTTCGTCGGGTGCAAAGTTTCTGTTTAGCATTGGAATTTACCAGTTGGGTTGAACGGATGCGGACACCACAGCCATTCGTCGAGGCTATCCGCCACTACCAAGGAACATTAAGTGATGAGGTAAAAAGCCACTTTGCAGTACAAGCCGATGGCTCATTTACCTCAGATGTGATGTTGTTTGAATTTCAGTGCCAATAATTATTTATTGTGCTAAAAATTGTTGTGATAAAAATTATTGTGCTAAAAACTGCGCTTGGTTCAATTGGCTAAGCGCGTTATTTACTGCAAAAATCGCACCGCGAACATCAGGAATACCAAAGGATTTTAATCGTGCACTGTGCTTGGTGAGATAAGTTTGTGCATCAGTTTCTGAAGCAAACAGATACACACCACCTGCCATTTGCGTTTGTGGGTTTTCAGTCCAAATCTTCCAAATAAAGCCCGGCTCTTGGTTAATTGATTCCGCCAAATCATTCATTGCGGATATCATTTCATCACCCCATGGCCCCTGATACGGAAAATCAACTTGTAAAATAACGCTCATATCTGCTCCTTATGATTGAGGCGCTATAGTAACCCTTAAAGTAAATAATAACTTTGCTATTCATCGTATTTCAAACGACTTATTGCTTCAAACTATTACGTTTACCTGCCTCAAATGCAGCTAGAGTCGCTAACCGAGCTTGTTTATGGTCAACAATGGGTTCTGGGTAATTAAGCGCTGTGTTGCTGGTTACAGCCCATTCATGTGGTGTATGAATATATTTGTCGGGCACTTGCTGCAATTCGGGCAGCCAGTGGCGAATAAAAGCCCCTTGTGCGTCAAACTTCTTCCCTTGAGTGGTTGGGTTAAAGATACGAAACCAAGGAGAGGCATCAACGCCTGTTGAGGCTGACCACTGCCAACCGCCGTTGTTCGCGGCTAAGCTGCCATCAAGCAGTTGGCTCATAAAGTATTTTTCACCTTTGCGCCAATCAATCAGTAAGTCTTTGACTAAAAAACTGGCCACAATCATTCGTAGACGGTTATGCATCCAGCCCGTTGTATTCAGTTGGCGCATAGCCGCGTCCACAATAGGATAACCCGTTTGTCCTGTTTTCCATGCTGCAAAATCGGTCGAAGAATCATTCCAGTGAATATGTTGTGTCCATTCAATAAATGGTTGGTGGCGGCTTAGGCGTGGAAATGCGACTAAAAGATGTGAATAAAATTCACGCCAGACTAACTCATTTAACCACGTGAACGCCCCACTATCAGGGTGATCTAACACTTGGGGGTTCTCTGCTTGTAATCGGTTGAAGCATTGGCGAGGGGATAGGACCCCCACCGCGAGGTAAGGTGATAATTGGCTGGTACCATCAATAGAGGGAATATCTCTATCATTTTGATAATCGCCGACTTTCTGGGAACAAAACTGCCTGAGTCGCGTTAAAGCCGATTTTTCACCGGCAGGAAATTGCTGGAAGTCTTCAATTGGCTGATGCGGAAATAACGGTGAAGCCCTATCAATGTTGATAGGGGCAGCTCGTTTTTCTGGGGCTCGTAGTGAACGGCAATCTGTCACGGTAAGTTGGGTGAGGAAGGCTCGGCGAAAGGGAGTATAAACTTGATACATCTCCCCTTTTTGAGTCGTCACGGAGCCGGGTGGTAGTAATAAATAGTCATCGAAAGCATGGATATGCAACCCATGAGGTTGATTGATTAACCACTCGTCTCGTTGTTTTTCGTTCCACTCATATTGCCGATTAAAAAACAAGGCATCCGCTTGCTGTGTCTTTGCGTAATCGAGTACCCATTGTGCTGCGTCGGCAAAATTAGCCACAGTTTGACAAACCAGTGGAATACCAAGCTCAGCGAGTGAATTTTGCAGTTCAGCAAGGTTTTGGTGAATGAATGAGATTTGTCGCTCAGCCATATCATGTTGTTGCCACTGCTTAGGGGTTGCAGTAAAAAGGGCAATGACTTTCGCATCTGGGTCTGCACAGGCGGAGGAAAGCGCTTTGTTATCGGTGACCCGCAGATCATTGCGAAACCAGATAAGATGACAAACGTGTTTGGCTGCCATTACCTCCCTCCTTGGTTGATGTTTTGTTGGAATCAAAACAATAGGTTTTGAAAATAAACTAGGAAAATCAATTTATTGAATTTCGGCTGATAACACAAAGCGGGAAAAACCACGCTTTTATCCCGCTTTGTCAACAACCTGAAAGGGCAGGTAAACGGCCCTTTCATATTTAATCTAATTTAGGATGCTGATTGATTAAGGATTGGCGTTTTTTCTCAAGCTCAGCAATTTGTTGGTCAATATCTTCAACTTTCTGCTCAATATTGTCAAAGTGCTCGCTAAGAATTTCTTTTGCCTCGGCTTTATCTGATGCAGCAGGTGTTGCCCCGCGTAATGGTTTATTCGCCGTTTCTGGCATTCTGATACCCGTATATAAACCAATTAAAGCAATCACGATTAAGTAATACGCTGGCATGTATAAGTCAGTAGTTGATTCGACCAACCATGCCGCAACAGTCGGTGTCGCACCGGCAATTAATACTGAAATATTAAAGGCAATAGCTAACGCACTGTAACGAATATGAGTTGGGAAAATCGCGGGTAAAATAGATGCCATAACCCCTGTAAAACAGTTCAACAGCACCGCTAAAATCAATAAACCCAGGAAAATTAAGCCAACAGAACCACTGTTGATTAACATAAACGCAGGGTATGCCAATAAAATCAGCCCTACGCTACCGGTAATGACAAATGGGCGACGACCAATTTTATCACTGGTTAAACCGATAATCGGTTGAACAAATAACATACCAATCATAATTGCAATAATAATTAGCACACCATGGTCAGTAGAGTAATTCAGGTTGTGTGATAAGTAACTTGGCATGTAGGTCAGCAACATATAGTAAGTCACGTTGGTTGCGATAACCAAGCCAACACAAATCATCAAGCTTTTCCAATACTTAGTCGCCACTTCACGTACTGAGATTTTTGGTGGATTTTGAATATTGGCTTTATCTTGTTTTTCTAACGATTCAACATGTTGTTGGAACGCAGGAGTTTCTTCCAGTGAATGACGTAGATATAACCCGATGATCCCTAACGGTAACGCTAAGAAGAACGGAATTCTCCAGCCCCAATCATGGAAGTTAGCTTCCCCAACGATACTGGAAATTAGTACTACGACACCCGCACCTAAGACAAAACCGGCGATAGAGCCAAAGTCTAACCAACTTCCCATAAAGCCACGTTTACGGTCTGGTGAGTATTCAGCAACAAAGATTGCTGCACCAGAATATTCACCACCTACCGAGAAACCTTGAGCTAACTTAGCAATTAATAACAGAATGGGGGCCCAGATACCGATGCTCTCATAGGATGGAATCAAACCAATACAGAAGGTACTGACTGCCATGATGATAATCGTCATCGAAAGGACTTTTTGACGGCCGTATTTGTCACCTAAGATACCAAAAACGACCCCCCCTAATGGCCTAACTAAGAAAGGCACGGAGAAAGTGGCTAATGCGGCAATCATCTGTACGCTCGGTGATGCGTCCGGAAAGAAAACCTGACCGAGAACATAGGCTAAGAAACCATATACCCCAAAATCAAACCATTCCATCGCATTACCCAGCGAAGCCGCGGTAATTGCTTTTTTGAGTTTACCGTCATCAATAATAGTAATATCACTAATATTTAACGGTTTTTCTTTTTTCTTCTTGAATCTCATGAAACCATCCTCTTATTTTAATTTCAATAACCGAAACAACAGCATTTAAGATGTGGGTTTTCATACATCGGTAAAATATCAAACCTTATTATTTAGAATAGACGTTGTTTACGTAATAGATAAGTTTTTAGTGTTTTTATGTCGCGCTGAAATACCAGGCTAAAATAGGTACGTCGTGGGTAGAATAATGAGAGTGTTTGTGTTGTAAATACAGCAAAAAAGCCACCTTGAGTTAAAAAATACAGTACTAATACTACATTAATATCGAACAAATGTAAAATATAGGTGTTTTATACTAATACATATGCTTTGATAGGATTTTGTGTTAGTAATATAACGATTGAACTGAATAATTGAAAAAATAGATACTCAGTAAAGGAGTGGGTAAAAATAAATTGTTTAAAATCAATTTAATACATTTTGATAGGTGAGTTTTAGCCTGTCATAAATATATAAGGTTAGCAATTTAATATGGTCGAAATAATGGTATTGTTGCGATGAAGAATATATGAAGATAACCCCATCCTTTTACGATGCTCTTGTTTTGCTTAAGCTATTAATAACTCGTCTATTTATTTATCTTGTTGCTATCCTCTTCTTTTGATAATAACGGTGGATTATGCTGTTCTATTTTATATTTAATTTGATGAGTAGGAATGAGGAATTTACTTAGTTACAATCAATCTATTGTCGATATTGGGTTTGATATAAGCGAGTATGACAAAATTCTATTTTGAATGTTGTTATGCATCTAAAAATACCCTTCATATTTTGTACTGCAAGATATCAAGGGTATCACATCCGACTTAAAAGAGTGCCATTATGAAAAAACAGAGTGTTGCATCCTATATTGCAAAAGTACTTGATAATGCAGGTGTTAAACGTATTTGGGGCGTTACAGGAGACTCGTTAAATGGCTTAACCGACAGCTTACGTCGTCAAGGCGCTATTGAGTGGCTAGGAACTCGTCATGAGGAAGTGGCTGCCTTTGCTGCGGGTTCAGAAGCTCAGCTAACCGGTAATTTAGCCGTATGTGCAGGCTCTTGCGGGCCAGGAAATATGCATCTTATTAATGGGTTGTATGATTGCCACCGTAATCGCGTACCCGTATTGGCGATTGCTGCTCATATCCCATCCAGCGAAATTGGTAGTAATTATTTCCAAGAAACTCACCCAACTGAATTATTCCGTGAATGCAGCCATTACTGTGAAATGGTCTCTAACCCAGAGCAAATTCCACAGGTCCTTGGCATCGCTATGCGTAAAGCAATTTTGAATAAAGGGGTATCAGTGGTCGTAATACCGGGGGATATTGCGCTAAAAGATGCACCAGAATCAGCGAAAGAAACATGGTATCAGCCACAAGCGCCACTTATTATGCCTCAGCGGAGTGAAATTGAAAAACTCGCCGAACTGCTGAATCAATCTAAGAATATCACGTTATTCTGTGGAAATGGCTGCGCAGGCGCTCACGATGAAGTGGTTAAGCTAGCAGAAACACTAAAAGCACCGGTAGTACATGCGTTACGTGGTAAAGAACATATTGAATGGAATAACCCATACAGTGTTGGAATGACAGGCTTGATAGGATTTTCATCGGGTTACCACGCGATGATGAACGCAGATACAGTTGTTTTGTTAGGAACACAATTTCCATACCGTCCTTTCTATCCAAGCGAAGCTAAAATTATTCAGGTTGATATTAATGCAGGTAGTTTGGGTTCTCATTGCCATATAGATATGGGCCTGATTGGTGATATCAAAGCAACATTAGATGCATTACAGCCACATTTAGAGGCTAAACAGGATACAAAACACCTTGATGGCGCTTTAAAACATTATGCAGAGGCTAGAAAAGGGTTAGATGACCTCGCTAAACCGGGTCATGAGGGATTAATACATCCACAGTATCTTGCAACAAAAATTAGTGAATTAGCCGCCGATGACGCGATTTTCACTTGTGACGTGGGAACCCCGACAGTATGGGCAGCCCGTTACTTGAAAATGAACGGTAAGCGCCGCTTAATCGGCTCCTTTAACCATGGGTCAATGGCGAATGCGATGCCACAGGCTATTGGTGCACAAGCCGTTGATAAAAAACGCCAAGTGGTTGCAATGTGTGGCGATGGTGGTTTCAGTATGTTAATGGGAGATTTTATCTCTCTTTCCCAAATGCAATTACCAGTAAAAATCATCATTCATAACAATGGTGTACTTGGTTTTGTGGCCATGGAAATGAAAGTGGCAGGTTTCTTGACAGCGGGAACGGATTTACAGAACCCTAACTTTGCAGCGATTGCGAATGCCGCGGGTATCAAAGGCATTCGTGTTGAAAAAAGTGAAGATCTAGACGGTGCATTAAAAGAAGCTTTTGCCCATGATGGGCCAGTGGTGGTTGATGTCTTGACTGCCAAACAAGAGCTGTCTATGCCGCCAGAAATCGCAGCACAAGAAGCAAAAGGCTTTAGCCTATATATGTTAAAAGCGATTATGAGTGGTCGCGGTGATGAAGTCGTTCAATTAGTGAAAACAAACTGGCTACGTTAAGTCATTATTGTGAATAGCGGGAAAGCCCAATTCAGATGGATTGGGCTTTTTTATTTATCAATATCCTGCGGCTGACTGACTACGCCACAAATGGGCGGCAACCAGTGCGCGCCATGGGGAGAATTGCTCCAACCATTTTTCCGTTTCTTTGGCGGTAGGCTGTTCTGATTTCGCGAGCAATGTTTGTAGATTACGTCTTACCGCTACATCCCCATGTAATGAGCCATCTAAGTAATTGAATCCTCGTAGTAAAGCATAGCTTACAGTCCAAGGGCCAATACCTTTGATTTGTAATAATTGCTCAGTTATTTGATTCGCATTGGAGTGAGTAACCTGCTGTGATAAATCAATTTGTTGATTTTCGATGGCTTCACAAAGGGCTCTGAGGGCGATAATTTTACCGTTTGAAAAGCCCGTTTGTCGCAGGGTTTCGTCATCAACTAACTTGATTTGTGGAGTGTCGGGGAAACACCAAATACCTGAAGTGTGCTGAATTCCCACAGCTTGAATAAAGCGCCGACGAATGGCGATAGCCGCATGAACACTAATTTGTTGGCCTATAATAGCCCAAACTAACGCTTCAAATGCGCTGGCAGATTGATAAATCCTTAATCCTCTTTGCTTTCCAATGAGCTGACCAAGTACTGGAGTTTCAAGGTAGTGTTTTTCGAACTCATCAATATTCTGTTTTAAGCCGAGTACATGCTGTGCCAGCGTTAATAGGTCTGGTTCATTGATAATGATAGATGGGGAGTCAATTGCTAATGAAATCGTTGCGTGTTGCTTTTGAAGCTCCAATGTCATTTTTGTTGCATGTTGTTGCCATATTATGCCCTTGTGTAATGTGTTTTCTTCCACTATTTCCGCGACATTGTGTTGATCTCTCAGATGAAAGGCAAAAAAATCACCATAAAGGTAATTGGTAGGGAGAGTTAGCTGTGCGGTAAATATTTGCATAATGATGGCCTTGTCAGATTTTTCTTTATTCACAATATTATTGTGAATTAGCGCATTTAGTTACTCATTTTTTACAGAGCAGATATGTTATCTTGTACAGAGCTATTTATTTTGTACTGATATTATTTATCCATTTAATAAGGAAGTGTAAATGAAAACTGAGGGTCACAGTTCATCTCATGGCACTTCGGTACCATCATCACAACCAAGGCAAGAATTAACAGGCATTGGTGGATGGCTTATTTTACCCATGTTAGGGATAGTTTTGTCTTTGATTATTTTGCCTTTTTCTATTTATGAGCAAAATGTTCAAGTGATTGAATATTGGATTGAATTAACAGACCCACAATCAAGCTCATTTATTCCATTATTTAAAGAGCTCATCTACTTTGAAGTTTTAGGTAACGTTATTTTATACGCGACCTTGCTTTTTCTAAGTTATGTCTTTTTTACAAAGAAAAAACTCACAATTAAAATTTATATTTTTTTCCAGATCTTTTCGTTAGTTTTGACGGTTACGGATATCATACTCGCAAGTATTTTATTGGATTTAGAAGTTGAATCCTCGGATATCAAAGATATTTTTCGGGCACTAATTGCTTGTGCAATTTGGATACCGTATTTTTTAGTTTCAAGGCGAGTTAAAAATACCTTTGTAAATTAACAAATAAAATTTTGTGATTTTTTATTGGGTAGGTAAATGATGATTAAATGCAAACGAGTTTATGACCCTGTTGACGATAACGATGGCTACCGTGTGCTTATTGATAGACTGTGGCCAAGAGGAATAAAAAAAACAGATTTACAACACGACTCTTGGAATAAAGACGTTGCACCTTCTAATGAACTACGTAAATGGTTTCATCAGAACACAGATCAGTTTGCACAGTTTATCGAACGATATCAGCAGGAACTTAATAACACAACGGCTTGGCAGGCGTTGGTTTCTCAGGCAAAACAAGGTGATTTAACACTGTTATACAGTGCTAAAAATACAGAACATAATCAAGCAATTGTACTCAAAGCATTTCTTGAAGATAAAATGCAAAGTAAAAGTAAATAAAGGTTATCGGAATGGATATTCAGCAATCAACCACACAAACAGAGCCAGCAATAATATCATCGGTGGCTCAACCAGCGGTTAAAAAGCCGTTACACGGGATTAGTGGCTGGTTAATTTTACCAATTATCGGACTGTTTTATATGCTGTACAAAACAGTCATGATGTTATTGCAAGAAATTTCACAAGTTCAAACCGCATGGCCATTGGCAACTCAAGCGGATTCTGATTTTTATATTCCAGGTTTTGCGACAGGTTTCTATCTCTTGCAACTAGGTTATGGTGTTTTGATTGCACTGTTTCTTTGGACATTTATCGCCGCAGTTAAATGGAAAAAACAAGCGAAGTGGCTATTTATCATCACTATGGTGTTATTTACTTTAATGGTATTGGTTGCCCGTTTTGTATTCCCATATATATTTGGATTGGAAATTAATCATTCAAATATTATTACAGCCATAAATGGCAGCTTCTATTGTGTGTTATGGATCCCCTACTTTTTAGTTTCACATCGCGTCAAAAATACGTTTATCCATTAAAGTATCTGGCCACTCCATATTAGTAGTGGCCTAACATACGGTTATTTATCAGAAAGATTTAGAGTGTGGGTTATATTGCAGTTTGCAATAAACGCGTCATCGTGGGAAACCAGTAATAGTGTTCCTTGGTAGTCCTGCAATAGCGCTTCAAGTAGTTGTTTTGAATCTAAGTCTAAATGATTATCGGGCTCGTCGAGTAATAAAATAGCGGGTGGACTCGGGCTATGTGTGAGTGCCAATAGCGTTGCTTTTAGCTGCTCACCACCACTGAGCTGCTGTAGTGGTAACAATGACTTATCTCCTCGTATCCGCAACATGCCTAATTGCGTGCGCCACTGTTCTACAGTAAATACAGGTTGGTATTGATAAAGCGCTTCAGCGACAGGCAATGTTTTATCGAGTAAATTGAGGTGTTGATCTAAATAGTAAAACTCACCGCTTAGGCGGTACTCTCCTGAAGATGATGGCAACAGGCCTGCAAGCACTTTAAGTAGCGTTGATTTACCGCAACCATTAACTCCTTGAATATGCCAGTGCTCTCCACTGTATACAGTGAATGAGAGTGGTGACGAATAACCGTAAAGCAAACGCAAGTCAGAAGCAAAAATTGTGACTTTATTTCCTTCATTTTGATAGTTAATCGTCATTTTTTGCGGCTTGATATGGCGAGCTCTTTCTTGGTTTTCCTGTTGCTGGTTTTGTAGATTATCCATCACTCGTTGGTGCCGCTCTGCGACATTTGATTGCTTTTTCTCCGCACGATTTTTCTGCATATCAAGCAGCAGTAAGGATTGCGACCCACCATAGCGAATTTTTTCACCTTGTTTTTTGCGTTGAGCGGCTTTTTGTAATGTGGCTTGCTGTTGTTTTTTCTCTTGGTGAATGCGTTTTTCTAAGCGTTCACCTTGTGCGTCAATTGCAGCGATTTCCAAGTTTTTTTGGGTATCGTATAACGTATAATTTCCCCCATATTCATGTAAGCCTTTTTCCGTTAACTCAAAAATGGTATCCATTTCTTCTAATAGGGTTCTGTTGTGAGAAATAATGAGACAACCAGCTCGATGCTCAGTAAGCTTTTGATTGAGCCATTGCCGACTTTGTGTATCTAAATGGTTATCTGGTTCATCAAGTAGCAAAAAGTGGTTTTGATGAAGAAATGCACGACAAAGGGCTAGGCGAGTACGTTCCCCCCCACTTAAATGGGCAATGGGGGCTTCCATTGAGATAGCGAGTCCTGATGAATCCAATAAACTTTGCCATTGGGAAGGTAAATGCCATTTATCTTCCGTTAGTTCAAAATCTGCCAAAGAACCATTCCCTGCCTCAATGCGTGAAAATGCGTGATAAAGTTCATTCATGCCTAAGGCATCGACGAGTGTTTCGCCAGTTAGTCGCGTTAATTGCTCGACATAGATAAAGGGAAGGTTCCAATGTACATTCCCTTGCGTAGGGGATAATTGGTCAGCAAGAATACGCATCAAGACAGATTTTCCTTTGCCATTATGACCAATTAGGGCATTTTTTTGGCATGACAGCGTCCCGCTTAACGGAGGAAAAAAGGCGGTTTGGTTAAATTCAATATTGAGCTGTGAAAAGTGACAAGCAATCGTCATATGCACCTCCAAAATAATGAGGACAGACAACGTCGTTGACTTATCAAGAAGCGTCGATGAAAGCGGTTGCCTGCCAGGAACAGAAAAATGAATACCAAAAGGGTATTGGAAAATATTTTCTGGCAGTGCTTAGTTCATCGTGAGGCGTACCTGCGAAGTTGGGTGAGCGATAAATTCGCACACATTATAAACAGGTTAAATTGATTGATGCAACTTATCGTGATTGGGTTTTTTCTGAAAGTCGTGCTAACGATTTAATAATAGAAAAAACCAGTCAATAATAGCGACTGGCTTTTTCCATTAACAACGAGATTTTATAACAACGAGATTTTTACGATTATGCAGAGGTATTCTCTGACAACCATTGAGCAATGCGCTGCTTTTCTTCTTCATTCAGCCACATACCCAATTTAGTGCGACGCCAAATAGCATCATCCAACTCTGTTACCCATTCATGTTTGACTAAGTAACGTAATTCCGCTTCGTAGACATTCGCAGAGAATGCTTCACCGAGGTCGCTGAGTGAATTCGCGCCTTCAAGGATTAATTTACTGTTGCTACCGTAGGTTCTGGCAAAACGTAGCGCTAAGCCTTCAGGAAGCCATTGATAATGTTGACGTAACACGCGTGCATAACCATCACGGTCACAACCTTCGATATCACCACCCGGTAATTGGCCATTTTTGGTCCATGGGCTACCTGCATTTGGATAGTAAGTCGCTAATTTATTCACAGCGGCTTCCGCTAACTTACGATAAGTCGTTAATTTACCACCAAATACAGACAACAATGGCGCTTGGCCTTGTTCATCGTGAATATCCAATGTGTAATCACGAGTAATGGCTTGTGGTGAGTCTGATTCATCGTCGCACAGTGGGCGAACACCTGAATAATCCCAAACAATATCACTCACGGTTAACTGTTTTTTGAAGTGGTCGTTATACACTTTCAGTAAATAGTTAACTTCGTTTTCATCAATTTTGACGTCTTTCGGGTCGCCTTTATATTCTACGTCAGTCGTACCGATGATAGAAAACTCATCCATCCACGGGATAACAAATACAATACGGTTATCTTCATTTTGTAAGATGTACGCTTGTGGTTCATCATGTGCGCGTGGAACGACAATGTGGCTACCTTTGATTAGGCGAATACCATAAGGTGATTTTAATTTCAGTCCATCATCAAAGAACTCTTTTACCCAAGGCCCTGTGGCATTAACCAGCCCTTTCGCTTTCCATGTATGAGTTTCCCCCGTACGTAAGTCTTGAGCTTCAACAACCCATAAGCCGTTTTCACGGTAGGCGCGTGTCACTTTTGTGCGAGTACGAACCTCACCATTCTTACGTACCACTTCTTGAGCGTTTAACACAACTAAACGCGCATCATCAACCCAACAATCGGAATATTCAAAACCTTTCGTTAATTCAGATTTGAGTACAGAGTTTTGGTTGAATTTCAGACCTTTACTGCTTGGCAAGCTGACACGTTTGCCTAAATGGTCATATAAGAATAGGCCAATGCGGATCATCCAAGCTGGACGTAAATGAGGCTGATGAGGTAAGCGGAAGCGCATTGGGAAGGCTATATGTGGTGCTAATCGTAATAGCACTTCACGTTCAGCCAATGCTTCGCTCACTAATCTAAATTCATAATGCTCTAAATAACGTAAGCCACCGTGAATGAGTTTAGAACTCGCAGATGAAGTCGCACTTGCCAAGTCTTGAGCTTCGAGCAGTAATACCGATAATCCACGACCTGCAGCATCTGCTGCAATACCAGCGCCGTTGATCCCGCCGCCGATGACAATCAAGTCTTTAGTTTCCATGCATCCCCCTGAGATGTTCGAAACACTTTCAATAATGTTCGTTTTCGCTCATTTGATTGTAGTCAAAATAGATAGTGATGCCAACTATTATTAATGAAAAAAATAACAACTGCGTGATATTGGTAACAATTTTTTTTCAATACCCACACATAAAATATTGTTATTTACAATGAAAAAAAGAGAGTTTCGCGCGAAAAAGAAAAAAACAATGGCAAGGCGGGGGAGACTAAAATAGGAAAGGAGACTAAGAAGTATGATGGCAGCGGGCGCTACCATCATTAAGATAATTATTTGATTAACAAAGCTCTAATTGAACATTATGTTGCTCAATGACTTTGAGAATGCTGTCAGGTGGCTGTTTATCCGTAAATAAGTAGTCAATCAGGTTCATATTGCCCAAATTAACCATCGCGTTACGACCAAATTTAGAATGGTCGGTGACGAGCATGACACAGCGTGAGTTTTCAATAATCGCGCGTTTGGTACGAACTTCATGGTAATCGAACTCAAGTAATGAGCCATCCATATCAATACCACTGATACCCAAAATACCGTAATCTAACCTAAATTGAGAAATAAAATCGAGGGTCGCTTCACCGACAATACCGCCATCTCTTGAGCGAACTTCACCCCCCGCTAAAATTAGGCGGAAGTCTTCTTTTGGCATCAGTAATGTGGCGACATTAAGGTTATTGGTCACCACGCGTAGGTTTTTGTGATTAACCAATGCGTGAGCAACGGCTTCGGGAGTGGTACCAATATCTATAAACAATGTTGCACCGTCAGGAATTTGGCTCGCAACATGTTGTGCGATACGCGCTTTTTCATCTGACCACATGATTTTACGGTCATTATAAGCCGCATTCACGGAACTTGAAGGCAGTGCTGCACCACCGTGGTGCCGCTGAATTTTATTTTGTTCAGCGAGGTCATTGAGGTCCCGACGGATTGTTTGAGGGCTTACCTCAAAGTGTTCGACGAGTTCTTCAGTACTGACATATCCCTGAAGACGCACAAGCTCAACTATTGCATCATGTCTCTGGGTTTGTTTCACAGCGTTAGCCTCTAATTATTAAAATGTTTTATCTGGAGCTCTGGTGTTTAAAACTGTGCCTATTATCCCATACTCCCATCAATAAGCCGATAATTAACCCTGAAGTATGTGCGGCATTCGCAATATGCATACCTAAAACATCGAAGTAACCGAAAAAAAGCCAGATAATAGAGAATATCATTAACCCACGAGGGACGCTGATGCCACTTTCAGGCCGACGTTCACCCGTTAACCACACATAGCTGACAAGGGCATAGACGACACCAGATAAGCCGCCAAAGTTGTTTTCACTAAACAGCGACTGCCCCCAGTTACTAAACAGTGCAGAGACTAGTAAGATAGTGAATAATTTACCCGTTCCGAGCTTTCGCTCAACTTGCCCAGCCAGAAACCACCATAGCGCAAGGTTGAAACCAATATGTGATAGCGAAAAGTGCACCAATGCAGGGCTAAACCAACGCCAAAGTTCCGTTTGTTGGTCGCCAATAGGCCATGCTAAATAGCGTAGAACTTCTCGGGCATCGGTCATTTCTACCCAAAGATATACAACAATCGACAATAAAATAACAGCGATAGTTAAAGGGCCAGATTGTTCTTTAAGGTAGCCCCAGGTCAGGTAGTTACGATATTGAAACTGGGTATCTGCGCTTCCCGTGTGCCAACTGGCTTCTAGGTAGCGGGGGTGATTTGGATCTTGTAAAAAAATATCTAATTCTTTCTGGGTTTGAGATTGAAATTGCTCATCTTCTAGCCAAAGCTCAAAGACGGCTTGTTCCTGTGATGGCTTTATTATTAAGTGGATATTTTTGCTAGCCATATAGTCAACAAAGGCTTGTGCCATTCTAGGATTAGCAAAAGAGGTGATGTGGATCATGAATGCGTTTTCTCATCTAGAGAGCCGTAACGGCTTGTGGATATTCCCTTAACCATGCTTCAAATCCACCATTGATGCTGTATACAGATTCAAAGCCAATGTTGATCAGATATTGTGCAGCGCCTTGGCTACTGTGCCCATGGTAACACATCACCATAACTGGTTGTTCGTAATCCGTTTGTTCTAGAAATTGGCTTAGTGACTCATTGGTGAGGTGATAGGCCCCATTAGCATGGCCTGCGCGGAAACTTTGTGGGTCTCGTACATCTACCAGTATGGCAGTACCGTCCACCCAATGTTGGTAAGCTTGCTCTGGTGTTAGTGTTTCAAAATGGTCCATAAAATACCAAATACAGTAGGTAACAACCGATAAAAGGTTAAATGAGAGGCACCCGTAAAAAACCAAGTGCCAAATACTCGTGGTATTGATTAGTAGAAAGAGTGCTCGCCACGTTGGTGTTCAGTTAGGTCTTTAACGCCTTTTAGCTCACCTTCAAACATTTTGAGAAGTTCTTTTTCGATACCTTCTTTAAGAGTGACATCAACCATTGAACAACCGTTACAGCCGCCACCAAATTGCAGAATTGCAAAGCCTTCATCGGTGATTTCCATCAGGGAAACACGGCCACCGTGGCTGGCAAGTTGTGGGTTAATTTGTGACTGTAAAACATACTCAACACGTTCAATTAATGGTGCGTCATCAGAGACCTTACGCATTTTGGCGTTTGGTGCTTTTAACGTCAGTTGTGAGCCCAGTTGGTCGGTAACGAAGTCAATCTCGGCATCATCTAAGAATGGCGCGCTAATTTCATCAACATAAGCAGATAATTTCTCGAACTTTAGTTCTTTATCTGTTGCTTCAACGGCACCCGGAGGGCAGTATGACACACCGCACTCTGCGGTTGGTGTGCCTGGGTTGATAACAAAAACACGGATTTGAGTTCCTGGCTCTTGATTTTCCAACAATTTGGCAAAATGAGCCTGTGCTGCTTCAGTAATATTAATCATAATCATTTGCTCAATAATAGTTGACTGCTTTAGTTGGTTATAATACGCCCATTTACCCCTTTCCTACAAGGTGCGACACAGTGACCATGCATCAACAGTATGTACACCCGCACAAATCAACAATTGTGCTGCGGTATTCATGGTGGAACCTGTTGTAATAACATCATCAAGAACAGCAACATGTAGGTTTGAAACCGAGTTGTTTAAGGTAAATGCTCCCTTTAGGTTATTTCGGCGATACTCACGTTTTAGTGTAATCTGTGCCAGTGTAGCACGACTACGTGATAATGAATTTTGCGAATAGGGGATATTTAACCATCTGGATAAATTTTCGCCTATTAATGCCATATGGTCAAATCCTCTCCACCACAGACGGCGGCGATGCAGTGGAATGGTGATGATTAAGTCCGGTTTTTGCCATTTTTGTTGGCGGTAACCCGTGAGCCAAAATAACGCAAAAATTCGTGCTAGAGTAAAAGCAAGTTGAGATTGTTTTTGAAATTTAAAACGATGGATTAACAAGCGTAAAGCGCCTTGGTACGGGGTTACTGTGATAATTCTCTGCCATGCGGGAGGGTTTTTTAGGCAACGTCCGCACTCCATGGTAGGCTGCTCACAGGGTAAAGCGCAGCGTAAACAGCAGGTTGGCATTTTAGGTAGTCCTTTGAGGCAAAAATGACAAACACCCTGATGAGTTAATTTTAGTGATTGGTGACATAGCCAGCAGCCCCCCTCCATTGTTAGCATAGTAGCGTCCCGTTAAAACGAATTGACAAATAAATGAATGAAGAGAGTGTAACGATGGCAAAGTTATATTGGCAGACCGTTGGTGAAGGTAAACAAGATCTTGTGTTGCTGCACGGATGGGGACTGAACGCACAAGTCTGGCAAACAATTATTCCGCGAATCGCTTCGCACTTTCGGGTTCATTTAGTTGACCTGCCAGGTTATGGGCGTAGCCAAGGTTTCCTTCCTATGAATATTCAATCAATGGCAAATATTTTGTGGGAACAAGCGCCTAAAAACGCGATTTGGCTCGGTTGGTCACTTGGTGGGCTAGTTGCAAGTCGTGTTGCGCTTGACCATCCTTATGAAGTCAAAGGGTTAATTACCGTTGCTTCTTCTCCATGCTTTAAAGCAGAAGAAAACGGTTGGGCGGGGATCCGACCGGAAGTTTTATTAGGTTTCGAACAGCAACTTTCGGCTGATTTTCATCGTACCGTTGAGCGTTTTTTAGCATTGCAGACATTAGGGACAGAAAGCGCAAGAAATGATGCTAGAACCTTGAAGTCCGTGGTACTTGAACAACCTATCCCAACGGTTGAAACGTTAAATGCCGGGCTTGAATCATTGCGTACCGAAGATTTGCGCGATGAATTAAAACAGTTACCCATTCCTTTCTTGCGCATTTATGGTTATCTCGATGGCTTGGTACCGCGCAAAATAGTGCCCATTTTAGATGAGCTTTACCCTAATTCCCCATCTGTCATTATGCGCAATAGTGCCCATGCACCCTTTATTTCCCATCCTGATGAGTTTTGCGAATACCTGTTGGATTTTCAAAGTCGTATCGAGGAATAAATAAAAAAATCAGCCTAACTCATGGCTGATTTTTTTATGGTGTGCCTATTATTTGATTTTATACACAAAATGAGCGCAATCAGTGCTTTCTGGGCAGCCTTTACAACTACTGCCCGTTAAACAAGCGTTGATATCGACTTGTTCAATTTTTTCTAAGCTGATGAGTTTCTCAACCATCGCTTGAATTAATGGAACCGGTGTATTTAGCTGCTCACTGAGTAGCGAGATGTCAGCTTGCCCATATAAGGCGATTAAATCTCTTATTTGCAGCAAGCTAGTCATCGTTTTATTCCTTAGTGGCAAGCATCACTTGAACAGCCAGAACATTGCTCTGCAGTTTTGCTTTTGATGTTCAGGGTTACGCGGCTACGCATGCGGCGTAAGAATATGAACAAGGCAAGGTTGAACAGGACAACCGCAGCAATGGTAATCAAACTGCTTTGTGGGTGCTCGCTGAATGTGGCAACTTGGTAAAACAGAGCCGCGAGGCTATAAGCCACATTCAAGCCCCACAGAATGGAGAAACTCATCCAACTTTTATTGGTTTCACGTGCGATAGCACCCATCACCGAAACGCAAGGCACATACAGTAAGACGAAGATTAGGTAGCTATAGGCAGCAATGCCTGAACCAAATTTCGCTGCCATAGTGCCCATTGAACCGGACTCCATCTCTCCATCACCTTTACTGGCTTCGATAGGGTTTGATAGCGCACTTAAGGTAAAAGTTTCTTTTAAGCTGTCCCAAGTTTCAGAAACCGCATCTCCCAGTTCTTCCCATAAATTGAATGATTCTGCATCGAATGGCTCAGAAGTAATGGCTTCAGCGGTATACAGAGTATTTAAAGTCCCCACGACGACTTCTTTAGCCATCGCCCCGGTAATTAACCCCACGGTCGCTTGCCAATTATCTGCATGCACACCAATCGGCTGTAACGCAGGGGTAATGACTTTACTGACAGAAGCGAGTGCAGAGTCATTAATATTATCAACAGGCTTACCAGAGAAAGAGAAACTATTTAATGCACCAATAAAGATACTGGCAACGACGATAACTTTACCCGCTCGTACCACAAAGCCTTTTAGGCGTTGCCATGTTTGAATCAGCAATGTTTTGATGTGCGGTACATGGTAAACCGGAAGCTCCATAATAAACGGAGAGGCCTCGCCACGCATAAGGGTATGTTTTAGTAATAACCCTGTCAAAATGGCGACAACAATCCCTAAAATATAGAGAGAAAAGACCACACTAGCCCCATTTTTGCCAAAGAAAGCGGCAGCAAAAACAGCGAAAATGGCCAGCCTTGCACCACAAGACATAAACGGTGCCATTAGTACCGTAATGAGCCTTTCACGTGGTGCATCTAGCGTGCGTGCACCCATAATTGATGGTACGTTACAGCCAAAGCCGACAATCAACGGTACGAAGGATTTACCTGGTAAACCTAGCGCCTGCATGAGGCGGTCCATCACGAAAGCGGCTCGTGCCATATAACCCGAGTCTTCCAGTATTGAAAGAAACAGGTACATCATCCCGATTTGTGGTACTAACGGTAATACTGTATTAATACCACCGCCGACACCTTGGGCAAGGAAAATAGTGAGCCAATCAGGGAAGCTGAAATAGGCACCAACCCACTGAATACCATGAATAAATATCGCCTCAGAAGCACCTTCAAAGAAAGGCTGCAATGCCCCACCAATGTTAATGGCTAAGACAAACATCAGGTACATCACAAATAAGAAAATAGGTACACCGAGCCAACGGCTCAGAATAAATCTATCCAGTGATTGTGTTAGTCGATTTGGTTCAGCGGCGCTATTGTTAATCGCGGCATGACAAATTGTGGCAATAGATTGATAACGTGCGTCAGCGATGAGTAGTTCAGGCTCTTCGTTTAAGCCTTCTTTCAGTGTTTGGCGTATCGCCAGTAATTGCCCTTCAGATATTTCTGCGCGTTGGCGGCTATAAATATCTCCTTCGAGAATTTGTAATGCTAACCAGCGGCGTTGCTGATGGCTAAATTGTTGTGTTGAAATTTGTTCAGATAACGAATCCACTGCCTGCAATAACTGGGGTGGATATTCCACAAGGGCTTGTTGGCTATTTTGTGGATGTGTATCAATGGCTTTTTTCAGTTTATCGATACCAGTTGCTCGAGTTGAAACCATTGGGATCACAGGGCAACCGAGCTGTTTTTCTAATTCAGTAATATTAATATCAATATGTTGGCTTTGAGCGATATCCAACATATTCAAGGCAACAATACATGGAACGCCTAACTCAACTAATTGTAATGTCAGATAGAGGTTACGCTCTAAATTGGATGCATCGACAACATTAATGAGCATGTCGGCCTCACCACTTAAAATAAAGTAGCAGGCGATTTGTTCGTCGAGAGAGGTTTGTTCAGAAATGGTGGTCAAAGAGTAAGTGCCGGGTAGGTCAACAAGCTCGATTTTATGGTCATCGGTATGGAAGCGACCCACTTTTCGTTCAACAGTGACCCCTGCCCAGTTACCGACCCGCTGCCTTGACCCTGTAAGTTGGTTAAATAGGGTCGTTTTGCCTGCATTGGGGTTACCAATTAAGCCGATAGTTAATCGTTTCATAGTGTTTGCCAATAATAAAAAAGAAATACTTAAACGGTGGTCGCTTCATCTAGATTGAGTAGGGCAAGATCCTTTTTACGCAGCACTAAGCTGACACGGTGAGTTTCTATTTGTACAGGATCACCAAAAGGCGCCAAGCGCACCACTTTAAAGACAGAACCCGGAAGTAAACCGAGTGAGAGTAGTTTTTGTCGGTATGCAGGACTGATTTCTGGAGAGAAACCAAGTATTTTGTAACTGCATTGAGGAAGTATTGCCATAGTGTCTTCCTAATCATTTAATTCATAATGATATCGATGACAATTGTTAAAGATTACAATTGCTCAGGTAATAAGACTACCAAACAAAAATAAATCTAATTAACAATGAGAATCATAATCATCCACTTTTTGTTATATTTAGCCTCTTTTTTCGTCAGTTTGACTTGATGTGGATCAACGAAGCATTGAGTTTGCGGTGTTTCGTTAGCAAAAGTAATGGCGGAGTAAACGCGGGGGAGAGGGTGGAATAATGTTCAATATATTGGTTGGGATAATTAATTACAGCGATTATTTTTTGATATAGGCATCACAATAAGTACATTGCGATGCCTATTAAAAAGTTAGCGCTTCTTGCCAAATGCAGCAGCAAGGGCATCACTCATGGCACTATTACCAGAAGATGCGTTGTTTTGGCGTGAATTACCTCTTGATTGAGGAGCCTTACGTGTATTTTTGTCCTGTTCTGGGGCAGCACGGCGAGGTGCACTGTTAGAATCACCGGCTTGCTCATCTAAACGCATCGTTAACGCAATACGTTTGCGCGCAATATCCACATCTAACACTTTGACTTTTACAATGTCACCGGCTTTTACCACTTTGTGTGGGTCTTCGACATAACTATTTGAAAGTGAAGAAATATGAACTAAACCGTCTTGGTGAACACCAATATCTACAAAGGCACCGAAGTTAGTCACATTGGTAACCGCACCTTCTAAAATCATGCCAGGAGTCAGGTCCTTCATGGTTTCTACGCCTTCCGCGAAGGTCGCTGTTTTAAACTCAGGACGTGGGTCACGGCCCGGTTTTTCCAGCTCTTTAATGATGTCAGTGACGGTTGGAACCCCAAATTGTTCCGTGGTGAAGTCGCGTGGGCTCAAGGCATTAAGTACCTGTGAATTACCCATAATTTCTTTGAGTGGCTGGCGGACAGACTCAAGAATTTTTTCGACAATTGGATAAGCTTCAGGGTGAACAGTAGAGGCATCTAATGGGTTTTCACCATTGGTGATACGTAAGAAGCCTGCACATTGTTCAAAAGCTTTTGGCCCAAGACGCGCAACTTTGAGTAACTGTTTTCTATCGCTAAACTGGCCATTTTGGTCGCGCCAGTCCACCACGTTTTGCGCAATCATTTTGCTTAAACCGGCAACCCGAGTCAGTAAGGCAACAGAAGCGGTATTTAAGTCAACACCAACGGAGTTTACACAGTCTTCGACGACCGCATCGAGCTTACGCGCTAATTGCGTCTGGCTGACATCATGCTGATATTGGCCAACCCCAATGGATTTAGGGTCAATTTTCACCAATTCAGCCAACGGGTCTTGTAGGCGGCGGGCAATTGATACGGCACCACGTAAAGACACATCTAAGCTTGGAAATTCCAGCGCTGCAAGTTCAGAAGCGGAATAAACAGAAGCGCCAGCTTCGCTAACAATCACTTTCTGTGCCTTTACTTCTGGGTACTGTTTTTGTACTTCAGCAAAGAAACGTTCCGTTTCGCGAGAAGCGGTCCCGTTACCTATCGCTACTAATTCGACATTGTGTTTTTGGCAAAGTGCTGCGACGATGGTTGCCGCTTTGGCAGCTTGCCCGGTATGCGGATAAATCGTATCGGTCGCAATTAATTTTCCTGTCGCATCCACGACAGCGACTTTCACGCCAGTCCGCAGGCCTGGGTCTAAGCCCATGGTGGCACGCATTCCTGCAGGTGCTGCCATCAGTAAATCACTGAGGTTACGAGCAAATACGTTAATGGCTTCTTCTTCGGCCTTTTCACGCAGTGAGCTCATCACTTCTGTTTCCAAGTGCAGTAATACTTTGACACGCCATGTCCAACTGATCACCGCTTTACGCCATTGGTCAGCCGGAGCATTGTTTAAACGAATATCTAAGTGGCGGGTGATAATTTCTTCGCAGTAACTTTCTTTTGGTGGTTCATCGAACTGAGGATCACAGTTTAATGAAAGCTGTAGAATTCCTTCGTTACGACCACGGAACATCGCAAGAGCTCGATGAGAAGGAACCTGAGCAACAGGTTCGTGATGTTCAAAATAGTCGCTAAATTTTACCCCTTCTTCTTGCTTACCTTCTGCAACAACAGAAACAAGATGGGCATTTTTCCAAATATAGTCGCGAACTTTCGCTAAAAGAGCCGCATCTTCGGCGAAGCGTTCCATAAGGATATAGCGAGCGCCATCTAAAGCGGCTTTGACATCAGCAACACCTTTGTCTGCATCGATATAGGTTTTTGCGAGTTCATCAGGTGACTGGTTAGGGTCATTCCACAGGGTGTCAGCTAAAGGCTCAAGTCCTGCTTCGATGGCAATTTGCCCACGGGTGCGACGTTTCGGTTTATACGGAAGATACAGGTCTTCAAGTTCGGTTTTATTGAGCGTAGTGTCAATAGCGGAGGCAAGCTCAGGTGTCAATTTACCTTGCTCTTCTATCGACTTAAGAATGGTCTGTTTACGGTCATTTAATTCGCGCAAGTACCCTAAACGGCTTTCTAGCTGGCGAAGCTGAGTATCGTCCAACCCACCGGTAACTTCTTTACGATAACGCGCAATAAACGGGACAGTATTTCCTTCATCTAACAGTGTGATGGCAGAAAAAACCTGTTTCGGCTGGGCTTGCAGTTCCGCTGCAATAATTTGGCTTAGAGTTTCATTCATGTCGAATTTAAATACCTACTGAAAGAACAGTTAAAAAATTTACTGCACTGTTATACTTGGTGAGAAAGAGAATTTCCAGACTGAATTTGAGCCTATTGGTAGGAAAGTCTCAGATTATGTTCTATAAAATATTATAATTATGGCTCCACTGGCTAAAATCTGAAGGTTATGACTAAAAGTCTTTTAATTACACGTGAAGGTTGGGATGCATTAGATAAAGAGCTGAAGTACCTGTGGAAGGAAGAACGCCCTCGGGTTACTCAATCTGTTTCAGAGGCCGCTGCTCAAGGGGATCGCTCAGAAAATGCAGAATATATTTATGGTAAAAAAAGGTTGCGTGAGATTGATAGGCGCATCCGTTTTTTATCCAAAAGATTGGATCAATTAAGGATTATCGAGCCTGATCCCCGCCAAGAAGGCCGTGTCTTTTTTGGCGCATGGGTTAAACTAGAAGATGAAAATGAAAATATCAGAATATTCCGTATCGTCGGTGCTGATGAGTTCAACCCTACAAAACAATGGATTTCAATAGACTCTCCGGTAGCACGAGCCTTGATAGGCAAACAGGTTGATGATGAAATAACAGTAAATACGCCAGGAGGGCAGGTGACTTATTTTGTGTTAGAAATAAGCTACCACCCACTAACTACCTGAAGAGTAAAATGATTCATTAAATCCTACGTTAGTGGTAAATTAGTGAGCATTAATATTGTTTTATTTACATTCATTAAAAAAATAATTTGAAAGATGCACATCTTGAGGGCTACAAAATGCAGGAAAGTTATAAGGTTCTTGTCGTCGATGATGATATGCGTTTACGTGCACTGCTGGAACGTTACCTCACTGAGCAGGGTTTTCAGGTAAGGAGTGCTGCAAACGCTGAACAGATGGACAGAATCCTGACAAGGGAATCTATTCATTTGATCGTCTTAGATTTAATGCTACCGGGTGAAGATGGCCTATCGATTTGCCGCCGCTTACGTAGTCAAAATAACCCAATTCCTATTATTATGGTGACAGCGAAAGGTGAAGAAGTTGATCGTATCGTTGGCTTAGAAATCGGTGCGGATGACTATATTCCAAAACCTTTTAATCCACGGGAATTGCTAGCTCGTATTCGAGCGGTATTACGTCGTCAAGCTAATGAATTACCGGGTGCGCCATCTCAAGATGATGCAATAATTACTTTCGGTAAATTTAAATTAAATCTTGGAACACGAGAAATGTTCCAAGGTGATGAAAATATGCCATTAACCAGCGGCGAATTCGCGGTGTTAAAAGTGTTGGTTTCTTATCCAAGGGAACCGTTGTCTCGTGATAAGTTAATGAGCTTAGCGCGAGGCCGTGAATACAGTGCGATGGAACGTTCTATTGATGTTCAAATCTCACGTTTGCGTCGTATGGTTGAAGAAGACCCAGCACATCCTCGTTATATTCAGACGGTTTGGGGCTTGGGCTATGTGTTTGTTCCGGATGGAAGTAAAGCATGAAGCGACTGAGGTTTTCAAGGCGTAGTACATTTTCTCGCTCGTTATTTTTATTTGTAGCCTTACTGTTTGCGAGCCTCGTAACCAGTTATATGGTCGTGTTGAATTTTGTTGTGATGCCTAGCTTACAACAATTCAATAAGGTATTGGCATACGAAGTAAGAACATTAATGACAGAGAAAATGGTTCTACAAGATGGAACCTCAGTGCGGGTATCTCCCGCGTTGCGTAAGAAAATCTACAATGAATTAGGGATTACCTTTTATGCACATTCAGCGGCAATGGAAGAAGGGCTGAACTGGGCAAAAGAGTATGATTTTCTAAGCGAACATATGTCCGAATATATTGGTGGCAAGGCGAGTGTTCATCTCGAACTAGGCCGAGAGTATCCCATTCTATGGCTAACGTCTTATCTCGCACCTGATATCTGGGTGCGAGTTCCTCTGACTGAAATTGGTCAAAATCAGTTTTCCCTGGTTTTTCGCTATACCTTAACGATTTTTCTCACCATTTTTGCCGGGGTATGGTTGTATATACGCTACCAAAACAAGCCGTTGCTTGAATTGGAGTATCATGCAGGTGAAGTTGGTAAAGGGGTAATTTTGCCCCCAATGCAAGAAAAAGGCGCCACCGAGGTTAGGGCCGCCATCCGTTCTTTTAACCACATGGCAGCAGGGATTAAAACCTTAGAAAATGATCGAACTGTCTTAATGGCAGGGGTAAGCCATGACCTAAGAACACCTTTAACCCGTATTCGTTTAGCAACAGAGATGATGAGCCCAGAAGATAGCTATCTGGCGGAATCAATTAATAAAGATATTGAAGAGTGTGATGCGATTATCGGTCAATTCATGTCCTACCTGAAAACAGGTCAAGAAATGGATATGGAATTCTGTGACCTTAACGCTATTTTAATGGACGCGGTGAACTCAGAAAGCAATGTCATCGGTGAAATTGAAACCGCACTTGAGCCCGGCTCAATGATTGTTAATGGTAACCCATTAGCGATCAAACGCGCTATTACGAACATGATAGTTAATGCATACCGCTATGGTAATGGCTGGATCAAGGTCAGTAGTGGTAAAACGGAAGACTCAGTTTGGTTCCAAGTTGAAGACGATGGCGCAGGTATCAAAGAAGAAGATATTCACCGCCTGTTCCAGCCATTTGTGCAAGGTGAAAAAGCCCGTAGCAACAAAGGAACAGGGTTAGGTCTAGCGATTATTCGTCGAATTGTTGATGCTCACGAAGGGAGCATTGAGATTCATAAAAGTGAGCGTGGCGGGTTTGCTATTAGGGCTTTGCTTCCTCTTAAAGAGAAAGAAGACTAAATACTCTTCACACTTTACGCCGCAGCGTTGTTGGCTGCGTTCGGCTACTCGGGTCACATACTTGTGTATGCTCCCCCGAGATATCCTCGCTTGCCGCCTAGCTGCAACACAAATTGTTTTGAGTATTATTTGTATCAAGTAGGAAAAGAGGCTATCTGTTTTGGCGCCTACCTACAGCTTGAACTATTTAGAGCTATCCTTCTACTCTTCACACTTTACGCCGCAGCGTTGTTGGCTGCGTTCGGCTACTCGGGTCACATACTTGTGTATGCTCCCCCGAGATATCCTCGCTTGCCGCCTAGCTGCAACACAAATTGTTTTGAGTATTACTTTATAGTTGCAGGATAAAAATATTTTTCGCTTTTATGACAGTCTGTCATTTTTCTTTTTGATATTAGTTTCGAAATTTTGTTTTTATAACTAATTGAATTTTAAGTTGTAAAATTGTATTTTTCTTCGTTTTTGTTTTCTCGCCAGTGAAAAAATCAGCAATTGTCATAAAACTGTCATAAAAACGACATGTTGTCGTAACTAAATTGTCCTATTTTTCCTACCGTGACATACACCCAACAATTTTATACTTGATTGTTTCTATACATCCCCGGAGGGATTATGAAAATGACGCGTACCACCTTAGCAAGCGTAATGGCAGCAACTTTATCTCTGACTGCAATGTCTTCTTTTGCTGCTACCAGCCTGACCGGAGCTGGCGCGACCTTTCCTGCTCCTGTTTATGCGAAGTGGGCAGACTCTTATCAGAAAGAAACAGGTAATAAAGTAAACTATCAGGGGATTGGTTCTTCTGGTGGTGTCAAACAAATTAATGCAAAAACAGTTGATTTCGGAGCTTCTGACGCCCCATTAACTGATGAAAAACTCAAAGAAGATGGCTTATTCCAGTTCCCTACGGTTATCGGTGGTGTGGTACTGGCTGTAAATGTAAAAGGCATTGAGTCTGGGCAATTGACTTTAGATGGCAACACATTAGGTGATATCTATTTAGGTAAAATCACTAAATGGAATGACCCAGCAATCGCTAAATTGAATCCAAATGTGAGTTTACCAGACCAAGCTATCGCAGTCGTTAGACGTTCTGACGGTTCGGGTACTACGTTCGTATTCACGAGCTACCTTGCTAAAGTAAGCGCAAGCTGGAAATCAGACGTTGGTGCGGGCTCTACCGTTAACTGGCCGAAAAATAGCGTAGGTGGTAAAGGGAATGATGGCGTTGCAGCTTTCGTACAGCGTCTACCAGGTTCTATCGGTTATGTTGAATATGCATACGCAAAACAGAACAACCTTGCGTATACTAAATTAATCTCCGCTGATGGCGAAGCGGTTTCACCAACGGGTGAAAGCTTCAGCGCAGCAGCGAAGAAAGTGGACTGGTCTAAATCTTTTGCTCAAGATTTAACAAACCGTGATGGTGCGAATGCATGGCCGATAACCTCAACCACATTCATCTTAGTTCACAAGCAGCAAGAGAATGCGGAAAAAGGCAAAGCGGTTCTTGATTTCTTCAACTGGGCTTATGATAAAGGTGGTAAACAAGCGGAAGCACTAGATTACGCAATTTTACCTCAAGAAGTCGTGACCGCAGTACGTGCAGCATGGAAAACAGAAGTTAAAGATAGCCAAGGTAAAGCATTATTCTAGGTGAACTTAGGTTTTCTAAGTGCACTTAGGGTTGGAAATGGCGGGTAAGTGCTGAGGAACAGAGCTTACCCGCTCATCGTTGTAACGCAATCCTGTAGAAATGAGCAGGAATGAAATGAGAACAAAGCGCATGGCCGAGAAAACAACGGCATTTAGAGCTCCCAGCAAATCAGGTGATGTGATTTTTAGTGCACTGGTAAAGATTGCCGCGCTCATCACTTTGTTAATGCTCGGAGGCATTATTATTTCCCTTATTTTTGCATCTTGGCCAAGTATGCAGAAGTTTGGGTTTTCGTTTTTGTGGACCAAAGAGTGGGATGCTCCGGCGGAAGAATTCGGTGCTCTTGTGCCTATTTATGGCACTATCGTTACATCGTTAATTGCTCTGATTATCGCAGTACCCGTTAGTTTTGGTATAGCACTATTCCTAACCGAGCTGGCTCCCAATTGGCTAAAACGTCCTCTTGGTATCGCGATTGAACTCCTTGCTGCTATCCCAAGTATCGTTTATGGGATGTGGGGGTTATTTGTCTTTGCACCTTTGTTTGCAGAGTATTTCCAAGAACCAGTTGGTAATGTGATGTCGAGTGTGCCGATTGTCGGTGAACTATTTTCAGGGCCTGCATTCGGAATCGGTATTTTAGCAGCGGGGATTATCCTCGCGATTATGATTATTCCCTATATTGCGTCAGTGATGCGCGATGTATTTGAACAAACTCCTGTGATGATGAAAGAGTCAGCCTACGGGATTGGCTGTACGACATGGGAAGTGATTTGGAATATCGTGCTGCCGTATACCCGCAATGGGGTAATCGGTGGAGTGATGTTAGGTCTTGGCCGTGCACTGGGTGAAACCATGGCGGTTACTTTCGTGATTGGTAATACTTACCAACTTGATAGCGCATCACTGTTTATGCCTGGAAACAGTATTACCTCAGCACTGGCAAATGAATTTGCGGAAGCTGAGAGCGGCTTACATACCTCGGCCTTGATGGAACTTGGACTGATCCTGTTTGTTATCACTTTTATTGTGTTAGCGATTTCCAAGTTAATGGTCATGCGTCTTGCGAAAAATGAGGGCCGTTAAAATGTCGATATCTCAACCTATCGCAGTGAATGAAAAAGAACGAGCTCGTCGTCAAGCGTGGCGTCGCCAAGTTAACAGAATGGCACTACTTGTCTCGATGTTAACTATGGCTTTCGGCTTGTTCTGGTTAGTGTGGATTTTATTTTCTACAGTCACGAAAGGGATTGATGGCATGTCCCTCAATCTGTTTACTGAAATGACTCCACCACCTAATACGGAAGGTGGCGGGTTGGCAAATGCCATCGTAGGTAGTGGCTTATTAATCTTATGGGCGACAGTTATCGGTACGCCTTTAGGGATTTTAGCGGGAATTTATTTAGCTGAATATGGGCGTAAGTCATGGTTAGCTTCAGTCACCCGCTTTATTAATGACATTTTATTATCAGCTCCATCTATCGTTGTAGGGTTGTTTGTGTACACCATTGTGGTTGCTCAAATGCAGCACTTCTCGGGTTGGGCTGGGGTCGTGGCGCTTGCATTGCTGCAAATTCCGATTGTTATTCGAACTACTGAAAATATGTTGAAATTAGTTCCGGATAGCTTGCGTGAAGCCGCTTATGCACTTGGCACACCAAAATGGAAAATGATTTTATCTATTACGCTAAAAGCGTCTGTGTCAGGGATTATCACTGGGATCTTGCTTGCAATTGCACGTATTGCTGGGGAAACCGCACCGCTTCTGTTTACTTCACTGTCAAATCAGTTCTGGAGTACAGATATGAGCGAGCCAATTGCCAACTTACCAGTGACAATCTTCAAATTTGCAATGAGCCCATTCTCTGAATGGCAAGAGCTTGCATGGGCTGGGGTTCTGTTAATTACCTTATGTGTCCTGCTGATTAACATCATTGCACGTGTTGTTTTCGCACAGAAAAAACACTAAGCGCCAGATAAATAAAGATTTAGAGAGAAAAGCAAACCATGATTAATGCAAACGATATTGCAAATAGTAAAATTAAAGTACGTGACCTCAACTTCTATTATGGCAAGTTTCACGCACTGAAAAATATCTCTTTAGACATTGAAAAAAATAAAGTGACTGCATTTATCGGCCCATCAGGCTGTGGTAAATCGACGTTATTACGCACCTTCAATAAAATGTATGAATTGTATGGCGAGCAGCGAGCAGAAGGTGAAATTTTACTGGATGGCCAAAACATCCTGACTGATAAACAAGATATTGCGTTATTGCGCGCAAAAGTCGGAATGGTTTTCCAAAAACCAACACCATTCCCGATGTCTATTTATGACAACATTGCATTTGGTGTGCGTTTATTTGAGAAGTTATCCCGTGTGGAAATGGATGAGCGCGTGCAGTGGGCGTTAACAAAGGCGGCATTATGGAATGAAACCAAAGATAAGTTACACCAAAGTGGTTATAGCTTGTCGGGTGGCCAGCAACAGCGTCTCTGTATTGCTCGTGGTATTGCTATTCGCCCTGAGGTTTTATTGCTAGATGAACCCTGTTCCGCTCTAGACCCTATTTCAACTGGTCGAATTGAAGAACTGATTAGTGAATTAAAATCAGAATACACCGTGGTGATTGTTACCCACAATATGCAACAAGCAGCACGCTGTTCTGACTATACGGCTTTCATGTATTTAGGGGAGTTAGTCGAGTTTAACCATACTGACAAAATGTTTACTACCCCAGAAATGAAGCAAACTGAAGATTATATTACTGGCCGCTACGGTTGATATGGAGCCGACGATGGATACGCTGAATCACAACAAACATATATCGGGGCAGTTCAATGCTGAACTGGAACATATCCATACTGAATTAATGACGATGGGAGGACTGGTCGAAGAGCAGCTTACCAAAGCCATTACGGCCATGCATAATCAGGATGAAGCCCTAGCACGTGAAGTTATCGAAAATGACCATAAAGTCAATATGATGGAAGTGGCCATTGATGAAGAATGCGTTAAAATCATCGCGAAACGCCAACCAACGGCGAGTGATTTGCGCCTGATTATGGCGATTTCAAAAACGATTGCTGAGCTGGAAAGAATCGGTGATGTTGCGGACAAAATCTGTCAAACCGCATTGGAAAAATTTTCTCATCAACACCAGCCCTTGTTAGTGAGTTTGGAATCATTAGGCCGTCATACAGTACAAATGCTACATGATGTATTAGATGCGTTCGCTCGAATGGATCTTGAAGAAGCGATTCGTATCTACCGTGAAGATGAGAAAGTTGACCAAGAGTATGAGGGCATCGTACGTCAATTGATGACCTACATGATGGAAGACCCACGAACGATCCCAAGTGTATTAACAGCACTATTCTGTGCTCGTTCAATTGAGCGCATCGGTGACCGTTGCCAAAACATCTGTGAGTTTATTTTCTACTATGTGAAGGGGCAGGATTTCCGTCATGTGGGTGGGGATAGTCTTGAGAAGATGTTAACGAATAAATAATTACTCGAATACTCGTCATATTTCGTGCTGTGGCGGTGTTGGCTTCGCTCGGCTACTAGGGTCACATACTGATGTATGCTCCCCGAGGTATCCTTGCTTGCCGCCTAGCCACAATACGAACTATTTAGAGTATTAAGCTACAACTCCAATCATTTGTCTCAATCTCTTCTACCGACTTTCTTCTTGCTCGATAAGAGTCTATTGATGGTTTAACCATGTCTGGGGCACCTTGTTATCAAGGTGGCTTTTTTTTGTCTCCGTTAATATTCCATTTGGTTATAAATATATTATTTAATATTATTTCAAGTGCTAAGTAATAGTTGATAGCGTGTGATGGTCGATTTACAAAAATTTACCGTCAGGGGTGTTCAATGAAAGCTCGTATTCTAACGACTGTTTTACTTACAGGTTTAGCGCTGACAGCGAATGTCGCTAGCGCAGATAAATTAGATGATATCAAACAAGCGGGTGTGATCCGCATTTCTGTGTTTGATAGCAATCCACCATTTGGCTTTATTGACCCACAAACTAAAAAATTAGCGGGCTATGATGTGGATATCGCACAAGAAATTGCAGATAGCTTAGGGGTAAAACTTGAGCTTCGTCCCACTAACCCAGCAAACCGTATCCCACTTCTGACTTCGGGCAAAGTTGATCTGATTGGCGCTAATTTCACCATTACAGATGAACGCGCAAAACAAGTTGATTTTTCTATCCCTGATTTTGCGACAGGCCAAAAATTTATTGCCCGTAAAGGCGTATTAAAAACGCCTGACGATATCAAACCATTACGTATTGGTGCAGATAAAGGCACTGTACAGGAAGTGACTTTACGTGAACGCTTCCCTGATACAAAGGTGATTTCTTATGACGATACCCCGCAAGCATTCGCTGCACTGCGTAATGGCAACGTCCAAGCTATCACACAAGATGATGCGAAACTGGTTGGTTTATTAGGTAATTTACCTGAAAAAGTGAAAGCAGATTTTGAGATTTCCCCATTTAGCCTGACGAAAGAATACCAAGCATTGGCAGCAAGCAAAGGTGAAACCCGTTTGGTTGAAAACGTCAACGAAACATTGTTGAAACTGGAGAAAGACGGTAAAGCCGAGGTAATTTATAACCGTTGGTTTGGGCCAGATACTAAAGCTGCACAGCCACGTGGGGACTTTAAATTTGCGCCACTGAGTGAGCAACAACCTCAGTCTTAACGGGTAGCGGTAAATATTCAGTGATATGAAGCCCTGCACTCTGTGCGGGGTTCTTGGTTATAAGGGATGCGTTTTTAATCACAGGCTGTGAAGGCAATAGGTCGTGAACAATGTTTGAAAAATTTTTGAGTGGTGATTTTTGGTCTGCCCATTTATTGGCCCCCGAGTATCTAGAATGGTTTGGCTACGGTTTTTTGATCACCGTTTGGATCTCGATTTGTACCATTGTTGCAGCCACTGCATTGGGTTTTATAGTTGCATCAGCAAAGGATAGTCAAATTGCTCCTGTGCGTTGGGCCGTGAGTATCTACATTTCTATTTTTAGAAATACGCCTTTGTTGGTGCAGTTATTCTTTTGGTACTTTGCTTCCGGTGAAATTTTACCCTCTGCTGCAATGGAATGGCTAAATACTCCCCATGAAATCCATTTATTTGGAATAACCGTGGGTTGGCCGTCATTTGAATTCTTAGCGGGTTTTATTGGTTTGACCTTGTATACCGTCCCTTTTATTGCCGAAGAAATTCGCGCTGGGATCCGTGGTGTTCGCCAAGGGCAAAAATATGCCGCGTTTGCTTTAGGATTAACGTCATGGCAGGCCATGAAATTAGTGGTATTACCGCAAGCCGTTAAAATCGCCATGCCTCCGCTACTGGGCCAATATATGAATGTGGTGAAAAACTCATCGTTAACGATGGCCATCGGTGTCGCAGAACTGTCTTATGTCTCTCGTCAGGTTGATAGCCAGACACTGCAAACCTTTACTGCCTTTGGGGTAGCGACAGTATTGTACATTGCTATTATTGCAGTAATGGAGGGGTGGGGCCAGTGGCGCCAGCAGCGTAATTTGGCTCAGGGGGTATAAAATGGATTTTTCAGTTATTGAGCAGAACTGGCAATATTTATTATTCGGTACTTTCCCTGATGGACCACTTGAAGGCGCAGCGCTGACGCTAGTCATTAGCTTACTTGCCGGTGCGGCCTCCATTGTATTAGGGACATTGGGCGGAATAGCCTTAGCCATGCTACGAGGCTTCTGGGTTAACCTGTTCGCCGCAGTTTTAGGATTTTTCCGTGCAATTCCCGTCATTATGTTGATTTTTTGGACCTATTTCCTGTTGCCAATCTTATTGGGTATGGAAATTCCGGGTATTGCAACGGTAGTATGCGCATTGGCATTGATTACCTCCGCATATTTGGCTCATGCTGTGAAAGCGGGCATTTTAGCAATAGGAGCAGGGCAGTGGCAGGCAGGTTTATCCTTGGGGTTTAGCCGCTGGCAGGTATTATGGAATATCGTGTTACCACAAGCCTTACGCATGATGGTACCGTCATTTATTAACCAGTGGGTAGCATTAATTAAAGACACCTCATTAGCCTATGTTGTTGGTGTTGCGGAGCTTTCTTTCTTAGCAACCCAAGTGAACAACCGTGAAATGGTTTATCCTCTCGAAGTTTTCTTATTCGTTGCATTTATTTATTTTGTGATGTGCTTTGCGGTAGAAATTATTGCGAATAGAGTGGCGAAAAAGCTCAGTGCACAGCATCAACCCCAAAAACTGGCTGCGAAACATCGTTTATTGTTTTGGCGTCGACAAAAATTGTTAGCACTTTCCTAAATCAAAAGTGGTGGTGAAATACCCACCATTTTTTCACTCCACTATTTTGGGTTATTTTTATTATTTCATCTTGGCGTATCAGTTAGTTAGGACATTTTGGCTCCTTGCAGTTTACGCAATCGTTTTCTTTTGTGGTTTTTAATTGTAGTATAGGGCGAAAAAAACTTTTTTTGGGCGCAATATCTAATGAGTAATCAATCTTCTAGCTCGGCACAACCGCAGGGCTTGTTTCAGCGTGTTTTTAAATTGCAAGAGCACGGCACGACAGCACGGACAGAAGTTGTTGCAGGCTTCACCACCTTCCTGACGATGGTATATATCGTCTTTGTTAACCCTCAAATACTCTCAGTTGCAGGCATGGACATCAAAGCCGTATTTGTTACCACCTGTTTGATTGCGGCAATTGGTAGCATTTTAATGGGGCTACTGGCAAATTTACCCATTGCTGTTGCACCTGCGATGGGCTTGAATGCCTTTTTTGCTTTTGTTGTTGTAGGGGCGATGGGGTATTCATGGGAAGTTGCTATGGGCGCCGTATTTTGGGGGGCTGTCGGCTTATTTATTCTGACACTATTCCGTATACGTTATTGGATTATCGCCAATATTCCTTTGAGTCTTCGCGTCGGGATCACCAGTGGTATCGGCCTATTTATTGCGATGATGGGGCTGAAAAACTCCGGCATTATTGTGGCTAACCCGGACACGTTAGTTTCTATCGGTAACTTGACTCACCATAATGTTTGGCTGGGAGCTCTCGGGTTCTTTATTATTGCCATCTTAGCGGCACGTAATATTCATGCCGCGGTATTAGTTTCTATTGCGGTGACCACTTTGATTGGTCTGGCTCTGGGAGATGTAAAATATTCTGGGATATTCTCAATGCCGCCAAGTATCACGAGTGTCGTGGGGCAGGTTGATTTCTCTGGTTCTTTAGATTTAGCGTTATCCGGTGTGATTTTTGCCTTTATGCTAGTCAATTTGTTTGACTCATCAGGTACCATGATTGGGGTGACTGACAAAGCGGGTATCACCAATGAACGCGGGACTTTCCCTCGAATGAAACAAGCTTTATATGTAGACAGCTTGAGTTCTGTCGCAGGTTCAGCGATGGGAACATCTTCAGTCACTGCATATATTGAAAGTTCTTCAGGTGTTTCTGTTGGTGGGCGTACAGGTTTAACCGCGATCGTCGTTGGTGTTTTATTCCTATTGACTATGTTTATCTCACCTCTTGCAGGTATGGTTCCAGCTTATGCAACTGCGGGAGCCTTGATTTACGTGGGCGTGCTGATGACATCAAGCCTAACTCGCGTGAAATGGGATGACTTAACTGAGTCTGTACCCGCATTTATTACTGCAGTGATGATGCCATTTAGTTTCTCGATTACTGAAGGTATTGCGTTGGGCTTTATTGCTTACTGTGCAATGAAAATTGGTACTGGTCGCTGGCGTGATCTGGGTTTGTGTGTGATTTTAGTCGCGGCGATGTTTTTGTTAAAAATGATCCTAGTCGACGCCTAAAATGCGCTTCATAATTCGTCATACTTCAAGCTGTGACGTTGTTGCCTACACTTGGTTACTCGGGTCACATACTTGTGTATGCTCCCCGAGATAACCTCGTTTGGCGCCTAACTACAACTTGAATTATTTAGAATATTGCTCAAGATAGCGCATTAATATTCGTTATACTTCAAGCTGTGATGTTGTTGTTTTCTCTCGGCTACTCGGGTCACATACTTATGTATGCTCCCCGAGATAACCTCGATTGACGCCTAGCCACAACTTGAATTATTTAGAATTATTTAATGAGTTAATCATTTCTCTTTTTGTTATTTGAACCTCCATGCTCTAAATAATTTGTGTTGCATGAGTGTACATGCAACACAAATTATTTAAGGTATAATCATTAAAGTACTATTGCGAAGGCAGGGTGGAGTAAAAAATCCGCTGAAATTGCAAACTAGTGCTTTCCCCCTTTATGGGATCCTGCTAGATTTCGCAGCAGAAACTGACTTTATCAAGGTATCAGACCATGAATGCACCAAAAAAAGCGGCTGCTAAGCCAAAGAAAAAATACCGTAAAACTAAAGAAGAGATAAATGCGGAAGGCCGTGAGCGTAAGCGTGAGAAAAAACATCGCGGTCATAAGTCTGGCAGCCGTTATGTAGAACAGGCTTCTAATAAGCAAAATGGTGGGCAAAATACTTCAACCGACCCACGTTTAGGTAGCAAAAAGCCAGTGCCTTTAATTGTGGATGAAAAACAGGTCACGAAACCTGCGGTTGAGAAAAAACAGCCAGCTGTTAAAGAAAAACTGACACCAGAAAAAGAGCTGGAAATGCTGGAAAGCGATGACCGTTTAGATAGCATTTTGGCACGCCTAGAAGATGGCGAAACCATCACGGCGCAAGAACAAGAATATGTTGATACTTGTTTAGACCGTATCGATGAGCTGATGAATATTCTCGGTATTGAATATAGCGAAGAAGAAGAGGAAGAAGACGAAGAAAAACTTGATGACATTATGCGCATCTTAAAAAGTAAATAATTTCGTTTAAAAGATCCCTCGCGCTAGCGGGGGATTTGGCTATTTTTTTCTGCTAACTCACTTTTCTTTGATGTTGCATCAAGTCTCTTTTCTCTAACATATTTATACTCGTCATATTTTAAAGCTGCAGCGTTGTTGACTATGTTCATTCGCACTAGTCATATACTTATGTATACTCCTAGCGACTCATTCACTTGTCGCCTAGCTGCAACTCGAAATATTTAGAGTCTATAATGCTTATGCAGGTTATAAAATTTTCACTCTCATCGAATAACAAATTAAATAGAGTGAAGTCATCGTTATAGTTTGAGCTTTTGGTCAATTGAGGAATGTTATGTCAGAGCAAAATATTGTTTGGGATCTTTCTCTCATTCAAAAATACAATTATTCAGGGCCACGTTATACTTCGTACCCCACCGCTTTGGAATTTAATCAAGAGTACGATGAGAATGCGTTTGTTCAAGCAACGCAGCGTTATCCTGATCGCCCCTTATCGCTCTATGTTCATATTCCTTTTTGCCATAAACTTTGTTATTTCTGTGGCTGTAATAAATTAGTGACACGCCAAAAACATAAAGCCGATGAATATCTTCAAGTAATTGAAAAAGAAATTATTCAGCGCGCAGCGTTATTAAAAAACCGCATCGTGACACAAATGCATTGGGGCGGTGGTACTCCAACTTATCTCGATAAAGCTCAAGTCAGCCATTTGGTTGGTTTATTGAAAAAACACTTTAATTTTGCGGATGATGTGGAAATGTCGATTGAAGTCGACCCGCGTGAAATTGAACTGGATATGATAGACCACTTGCGCCATGAAGGGTTTAATCGTCTAAGTATGGGAGTGCAGGATTTTAATAAAGAAGTTCAGGTACTGGTTAACCGTGAACAGGACGAAGATTTTATTTTCGCCTTAATTAAACGGGCTAAAGAGATGGGTTTTACCTCGACAAGTATTGATTTAATTTATGGTTTACCTAAGCAAACACCTGAAAGCTTTGCATTTACTCTAAAGAAAGTGGCTGAATTATCGCCAGATCGTTTAAGCGTATTCAATTATGCGCACTTGCCTAGTTTATTTGCGGCGCAGCGTAAAATTAAAGACGCTGATTTACCAAGTGCGGAGCAAAAACTCGATATTCTGCAAGACACAATTGCGACTCTCACCAGGGGTGGTTATCAATTTATTGGTATGGACCACTTTGCTCGCCCTGAGGATGAACTTGCCGTGGCACAACGGGAAGGCATTCTGCACCGTAATTTTCAAGGTTATACCACCCAAGGCGATTGTGATTTACTGGGATTAGGGGTTTCTGCGATCAGTATGTTAGGTGATAACTACGCACAAAATCAGAAAGATTTGAAAACCTATTATGCGCAAGTTGAAGAGCAAGGTCACGCGCTGTGGCGTGGACTCGCCTTAACTGATGATGATTGTCTACGCCGCGATGTCATCAAAACCTTAATCTGTAACTTCCAATTGAGTTTCGCGCAAATCGAAGAGTTATATCCGATAGATTTTAAATCTTACTTTAAGGAAGATTTAGAACTGCTGAAACCAATGGCTGAAGATGGGCTGGTTGAAATAACAGATAAAGGTATTAAAGTGACACCACAAGGACGTTTACTTATTCGTAATATTTGCATGTGTTTTGATGTGTATTTGCGTAATCAGATGAGGCAGCGGCAGTTTTCCCGCGTCATCTAAATGCTCTTCATATTTCGTCCTGTCGCGTTGTTGTCTTCATTCAGCCACACGGGTCACATACTTAGTGTATGCTCCCCGCGCTGTCTTCATTTCGACGCCTAGCGACAGAACGAACTATTTAGAGCATCTTATCTTAGTCAGAAATCTATTCATTAATTTTTTCAATTAATTGATAAGTCGCGGTAATGCGGTCAGGGATTGGATACCATTTGTTGGACAAAATCACCACCGCGATTCGGTCTTCAGGAATAAATGCCGCATAGGCTGCAAAACCATTGGTTGAACCTGTTTTATTGTAAAAAGCCTGAGTTTCAGGTGGCATTACAGGATGGATAGCTTCAACTTTTTGCGGTGTGAGCGCCATTTCATCTCGATTACCTTGCTGTAATTGAGCAAGAGATACTGGCCATGAATAGCTTTCCCACATCATATCTTGCATAAATGAATCGGTCATGTAGAACCCCGTATGTGTGTTCTCTACGGCTTCCTGCCACGGTTTTGCTACTTTCTTCGTTTGCATATTAATATCTAAGAAGCGAATTAGATCTTTAGCATTAGATTTTAAACCATAAGATTCAGCATCTAAAATTTGTGGTGTCACACGAACGGGTTGATCGTTCTTATTATAACCTTGGGCATAATTTTTCTGTTGGTTTTTAGGCACATGAATATAAGTATGTTTTAATCCAAGTGCAGGCAACATCAATTTTTCCATCGCTTGTTCAAATGGCATTTTGAGTTGTTTTGCTGTAACGATACCGAGTAATCCCACACCAAGATTTGAATAAGAGCGATATTGCCCAATGGCTTTGGTCGGTTTCCACTGCTGGTAATAACGGATTAATTCCGCTGAATTCGTAATACTATCAGGCACAAATAACGATAAACCCGAAGTGTGTGTAGCCAAGTTCATTACTGTCACTTGGTCGAAAGCAGACCCTTTTAATTCAGGAAGATAGTGGCTTACCTTTTGCGAAAAATCGAGTTTTCCTTGGTTTTGTGCATAGGCTGCGAGTGTAGCAGTAAAGGTTTTAGATAAAGAGCCAATCTCAAATAAAGTCTCATCACTGACAGGGACTGAACTTTGCTTAGACTGCACACCATAGTGATAAATATAGTGTTTTCCATCAACAGAAATGGCTACAGACATTCCGGGGATCTGCTTTTGTTCCATTAGAGGTTTAATTATATTATCGACATCTTTTTGTGTGAATGCATGGGTGGATAGTGTCGTTAATGCCACACTGAGAGCGACAAAAATTCGCCCCTGACGAAAAAGATTTTTCATAGAGTTATTCCAATAAGTACAAGTTTAAGTTATTGCTGACAGGAACAGGAAAGCACTTCATAGCAAGTGTAAAGTGCTTTAATATACGGTTTTCAGCGGGTAGTCCGTGGTTGAAAAATAGTATGCATGCTTTCAAGCATTATTCAAAACGATATAAAATTCGATGAGGTAAAAGAAAATCTTATGGCAGAAAATTATCGTCATCGGCTACCCCTCAATGCACTTAGGGCATTTGAAGCTTCCGCACGGCATTTAAGCTTTACACGAGCCGGAATAGAATTGAATGTCACTCAGGCCGCTGTCAGTCAACAAGTTAGGCTGTTAGAGGAGCAACTGGGACTTGAACTGTTCATTCGCTTACCTAGAGGGTTGGCATTAACCGAAGAAGGCTTTGCCTTGCTGCCCGTATTGAGCCGCTCTTTTGACCAAATCGAGTCACTATTACTGCAATTTGAGGATGGTCATTATCGGGAAGCTTTAAGTATTTCAGTGGTCGGTACATTTGCGGTGGGTTGGTTATTACCAAGGCTAACGCAATTCTCTGAACGATATCCTTATATTGATTTACGCATTATGACCCATAACAATGTAGTAAATTTAGCTGCTGAAGGCGTTGATTTTGCTATTCGTTTTGGTGAAGGATTATGGCCACTAGTAGAGAATACACCACTGTTTTCAACTGCGCATACTGTGCTTTGTTCAGAGAAAGTTGCAAATCAGCTGAAACATCCGTTAGATTTAAAATCCCACCAGTTAATGCGTTCATATCGTAAAGATGAATGGGAGAAATGGTTTTTAGCCGCAGAAGTGGAACCATGGCGCGTCAAAGGGCCTGTATTTGATTCATCGCGTTTGATGGTTGAAGCCGCGCTATTAACCGACGGTGTAGCGTTGGTGCCAAGTTGCATGTTCAACCATGAATTAAGTGCTGGAACATTAGTTCAACCTTTTAATATCTCTGTGACTTTAGGTGGATATTGGCTAAGTCGTTTAAAATCGAGAGCTATGACACCGGCGATGGCGATATTTCATAATTGGTTGGTGGATGAATCTAAAAAAGAACAATAAGTCGGTGCTATACTATAAATAGAAATAGCACCGAGATTTAATTTACTAGCATAATATAATGCTCATATTTAGAAGTTAAAATACCAGAGCTTCAGCCGAGAAATAATTCTTTTTGCTAATAGGGAGCTCTGTACTATTAATCTCTGTGGCGGCTGTAGTAAAGAAATAGGTTGGTGAAACATTAAATATTTGTGCCAATTGGTAAATGGTATCGACATGAATATTAACCTCACCATTTTCATAGCGTGATTGATGTTGTTGGCTAATACCTAATAACATGCTTAATTCTTTACCACTCATTCCGTGACTTTCTCTTAATGACCTTATTTTTAAACCGACAGATTTAGATATTTTTCGTTTCATAATGTTCTCTCTAACTTATTTAATATTGTAATGTGAATATAATTAAATATTATTAATGTAATTTGTTTTTCTAGTGTTATGTATTATTACTTAATTTATTAAATATCAATAGATTGAAAAAATGATTGAATATCAATCTCAAAATATGTTGCATACTGGAACAGTCTATCTAACGTTATTCTATTTATACCTCTTTCATATCGTGATTGCTGTTGTGGGCTGATGCCAATAACCTCTGATAGTTCATTAATTGAAAGCCCATTCGTTTTTCGATAAAAAAGTATTTTTTTACCAATTAGGTGAGATGTTGAATAAGACATATAGACTCCTAAAATTATATTTTTTATTGCTAACTAGACACTATGTAAAGATTATATATCTATATTAACCATTTTTATTAAATAGTAAATTTGCTATTTATCAATTGTTCGATGATATTTTTCGATGTTAGCAATAAAAATCAAATTGTAGGTAAATTAACCTCTTTTTATGATTGATGTTGAGTGTTATTTATTCATATCTTATATTAACTGACGCTGTTGAATTTGCGGCTCCTGCGGTTATATTATTAGCAGTTTTAATATATCGAGCTTTCCAATTAAAAATATAGTCGCCACCTGCAACATTATTTTGCAAAGTAAACTTTGAATTAAGCTTTATTGGGTTGCTGTTTCTATCTAATAATTGAATGGCGATTCCGGTCGCTTGCCCTTGTCCTGACAGTTTAATTTTCCCTGTATTAGTATCAACATACCCAGCACTACTTGTCACTGTCACTTTTAGATTAGTGCCTGCAGCACAGCTTAATGTAATGGGTATATTGACACTATTGCTAGTCGTACCAATTGCTTTAAATTGAGTATCGTACCAAGTTCCCAAATTAACCGTATAACTATTCGCTTTTGTCGAACACTTTAATACATTAATTTTGATTGCACCTGCTGGAATATTCAACGATGTTAAATTCCACGTACTGTTATGTGGTGCAGGGTTACGCTGTGTTAGTCTTCCCACATGCCCTGCCTTTAAATTTCCGCCCTGTGTGACTTGTCCTGTTTTTTTGATAGTAATAGTCCAATATGGGTTAGGAATACCCCAAGCAGCTGGGTTAGCTAATGTTGGTGGTCCATAACGTGTGTTCAAGAAACCAATTTCCGTTGCTTTTACTTGAATGCTGATGCCCGGTATATTACTGGCTGCAATTTTATTACCGTTTGGTACCCAACCATTCACATAATCAGCATGTAAATAGGCATCACCGCATTGGCCATTACTTTTTGGGCCTGAAAATGTATTGACTTGTGAGCCTTTAAAATTGACTCGAATAGTATCGAGGTCTCGTGCTCCTGTATCGTCATATTGTAATGAATAGGTTTTCGTAGGTACATTAACCACAACATTTCGTAAGTTCGGGTTTTGAATACAGGCCGCTTGTGTATACGCAGAATAAGCAAAAACTGAACCTATTATTATCAATAATATTTTCTTTTTAGTCATAAAACATCCTTAAAATTTACTTTTTTTATTTAAATATTTTTCTTTTGCATGCTCAATCTCATTGATCTCCCTAGAATTGAAAATAAAAAAAGCTATAATATCAATTTCAAATATCTTAGAGTAATGATAAAGCCTATCAATATTAATTCGATTAATACCACGCTCATAGCGTGATTGTTGTTGTTCACTAACGCCTATTATTTTAGATAAACTCTCTAATGTCATGCCTTTCATTTTTCGGTAATAGGTAATTTTATTGCCAATTATTCTTGATATAGGATAGTAATTAGGCATACTGCTTTCTCCTATTAAAACTAATATAATAGAAATAAATTTAACTATTGATATGTAAATGTGAATTCTAAGTGGCTTTTAAAAGAACCTGCAATCATTCCATTGCCATAACCGGATACTCTTGCCGATAATGGAATTTCAACATTTCGTGTTTGTGTATTAACATTCGCAGTAATCGTATCACCATTTTTTATTGTTGTTTTATTGGTAGTATTGGCTAAATTTAATGCCACATTTTTCGCCGTACCATTATTAATAAAATGTTCCGTGACTGTTGCATCCGGAGTGCCAGATATTTTCATTACAGCTATAGTGGTACCGACAGGGCAATTTTTTAGCTTCACGGAAAAATTAACCCACGGAGATTTCTGCGTATCTTTGATATTCCAAATATTAATTTTTTTCAAATCAATTAAATAATTATTTTTTTCGACTTCACAAGGAGCAGCAATAACGACACCATGTACTTTAATATTTGCAGTTAGACCAAATGCAGTTAAAGAACAGCTCATTAGTGATAGTAATAGGATAAAATGTCTCATATTATTTTCTCTTTTATAAATAGGTAATTGTTGCCGTAATATTGGCGGAAATGGTTCCTGGTGTGGCATTACCTAATGAGCTAAAGGCACGTGTACGTAATGGAATATTAATATTCGCTTGCCCATTTGTCGGAACTTGTAATACTTTTTGGTTACCTAATGCAGTTGTTCCATTACCATTTTGTAGTTGTACGGCTAGGTTTTTAGCTGTGCCTTGATTTTTGTATAAACTTGCTACATCCGCGGTATCTGCCGTCCCTGTAAACGTCAGTTTTACTTGGTTAATAAAAGATGAGCAATTATTTAGGCTGATATTAAATGTGTTCCAGTTAGAACCCGAGCTCGCATTGCGAAATACATCAGCAGAAATATTTTTCAGGTCAATATCAATATTATTACCACCGGTAATATTGCAAGTTGCCGCTCTAATATTACCGGTGAAATTCAACGTGACAGTGCTAGCAGCGAATGAATTCCCACTGAATATTAAGCTACTAAGTAAAAGTAAATTTTTAGATATTATTTTCATTTTTTATTCCTACTCATAGCGGATATTGACAGTTGCAGACGCATTTGCTGTACCTGACGTAATATTATCTGCTGTTTTTATATAGCGTGCCTTCCAATTAAACATGTAATCACCAGCTGGGACATTATTTTGCAGGCTGTTCTTGGTATTCAGCTTGATTGGATTATTATTTTTATCCAATAATTGTATTGCGACACCAGTAGCACTATTAGCTCCTGTTAGCCCTAATTTTCCCGTCGCAGTATCTTCATATTTAGAACTTGTGACAGTCGCTTTAATATTGGTGCCAGCTGCACAAGTTAATGTAATTGGGATATTAACCGGTGTACTGGTTGAGCCTATATTGGGAAACTGTGTATCATACCAATCTTGCATATCAATATTGTAGGTTGACTGATTATTCTTTAATGAACAGCTAAGTACATTGATACGAATAGCATTGGTCGGCATATTTAAGGTTGTTAAAGTCCAAGTCACATTTGTTGGCGCACGGTAAGTTGCGGTTAGCCTTGCAACATTTCCGGCTCTTAATGTGCCACCTTGTGTTACCGAACCGAGTTTTTTTACTGTGATGCTCCAATGCGTTGTTAATATATTATAATTTGCGTTGTTTTTATCCCAGGTTGCATTAAATGCTCCAATGCCTGCAGTTGTAACAGAAATACCAATACCAGAAATATTAGATAGGGCAACTTTATTGGCATTTGGTGACCAGCTATTTATAAAGCTACCCGTTAAGTATGAAGTAGCACAAGAGCTCGAATCACTAGCTACCCACTGAGATGTAGATGAAAAATTAGCACTGAGAGAACCTAAGTCTCTAGGTGTATTATCATCATATTGAACGTTATAAACTGCGGCCGGTATATTAGCTAGTTTATTATTTAAATTTGGGTTTAAGGTACAAGCAGCATTAGCATATCCTGAGTATAAATATATACAACTCACAGGCAATATTGATTTATAAATAAAGTTTTTCATTATTTACTCCTTATTATCGGCAAACCGCTGCTGTTTTATATAACCCCATATAATTCGATATACCCGCTAAGTTATAATTTACTTGGCATTGCTGTTTATCGTTGTATTGAATAATAAAACTGCCGCTTTCAGCTAAGCCAGATAAATAAATTTCGCCATCATTGCCTACTATATTATTTAGCTGTGGATTATCTTTAAATATGGCCTGAGCACCGAAAGGCACGGGTTTACCATCAGCAAAACTTAATATCATGATGGCACGATACCCGACATTCGCTGCAAAATTGACTTTCACCAGTGCACCACGACTTGGAGCAACACTTTGGCTGGTTAATTCCATTTCGGTATTTTCAGGCAACCCCGAGGTATCGATATCAATCACATTTTTGCGATAAGCCGTGACATAAGGTACGAGCGCATAACCTTGGTTATTGGTGACAACCCCAGCTTGGTTTAAAATAGGAACATCACCCGCGTCAGGGATTTCTACAATAGCCGCGGTTTCGCCTAATTGCTGGCCAAGAACTAGTCCGCCAGAGTGAGCCACTAAGCTACCATTAACCCCGTAATAGAGGTTATAGTTGTCTTTGCTATAGCCAGTTCCGCCTGAAACTTCACCATATTGCCCTTTATAAGAGGCATTCATATTACCGCTAGTGCCTTGTTCTCGAGTGGTAAAGCCTTGTTGCATACTCCAATTTAAGCGGTTATTGAGCTGAGAGGCGGAAAGCCCGATACTGCCTGTGCTTGGACCATTACTGCTGCTGTTACTGTTAAAGTTGTAGTAGAAAGTATTATCAAACACGCTAAACGGTACACTGACAGAGAAAGCAAGTTGATGATTATCTTCACTTTTCGTGCGGCTTCCGGAGCTATAGGAGTAACTATTGGTATTTTTGTTATAGGTATAATTCAAGCTATAACTGATGCCTTGCCAACTATTGTTGTAACCCACGGTGGCAGATTGTGTTTTACGGTCACTATTCCAGTAGTCCTCATTGATATAACCGACTGAAATTGAACCAAAGCTATCTCCTAAATTTTGACTGAGAGTGATCTCACCGCGATTACGGCGGCGCTCAATCTCAGGAACATAATTCGTATTTCTATAGCCATCAAAGACTTCCGCTAAACTGTAGAACCCTTTAGTGGAATAACGGTAACCTGCCAAAGCAATATTAGTACCAATGTCGTTGATATTTTTGTTATAGCGAAAACGGTATGACTGACCTTTTTCCGTAACATCATTACTTAGCGTTGAATTTGCATGAGTAACATCAATAGATAATGCACCAAACCGTCCAAGGTTTTGACCCGTACCAATAGAATAAGATTGGTAGTGCTCACTGACTTGGCTACCACCATAAGCAGTGATACCGTAAGGCAAACCATAGATTAAGGTAAACTGACCAAATTTAGTTTTATCAATGCTACTGTCATAAGCGCGGTATTCCCCGCCTGTTACGCTATAAGAAAAATACCCCTCACGCTGTAATACGGGTAATGAAGCAAAAGGAACGATTTGATATTGCTCGCTCCCATTGGATTCTTTGATGGTGACATGTAAATCTCCACTTCCCCCTGTTGGGTATAAGTCTGTGATTTCAAAAGGGCCCGCTGCCACTTCAGTTTGGTAGATAATGTAGCCATTTTGGCGGATCGTTACTTGTGCATTGCTACGCGCTATCCCGCGTACAACGGGTGCATAGCCGCGCAAACTTTCAGGGGACATATCATCATCTGTCGCAAGCTGAGCTCCGCGAAATGGCACGCTATCAAAAACCATCGAAGGTGAGACACTATCCCCCAAGGTTAACTGACTTTTGATACTATTTATGCCACGTGATGCATAGGTATAAATGGTGTCCCATTTACCAGATTGGTCAGTATTGCTTGACCATGTGGTGTAATTCCGTAACCGCCAAGCTCCAATATTTAAACCGGGTCTTAAATTCACATAATGGGATGTATTATCTGAGCCATTTTTTTTACGATCATAATTTTTCGACCCGTTATAGCTATAATTTAATAACAGTGCATTGATCCCATTATCAATATTAGCTAGGTCAACGTAACCCCTTGGGTTTCTGTCTAATGCGATTTGAGGAATACTTAAATATAAACGTTGAGAATCAAACTCAAAGTTACTGGTGGCATCAGGGATCGCGGCAAGATTGACACAGTGACTTCCTGCTGTTTGCAATTCAGGGTATTCCGCTGTTTTGATACCAAATTCTTTAATGTCAGCAAGTGATAAACACGGAATTAATTGGTTCTGGCTATTTTTTTCGAATTTAAGATTTTTAGCACCAATTAAATTAGTATTGACATAAATATCAACATAGTAGTCACCAGCTAATTGTTCGTTATTCTCAAATTGTGATAAATCAACTGAGTCTTTATTCGGCAATTCTAAGAAATCGGGATCAAAGTAGACATTGTTTTCTGTTTTTTCTTCAGCATATAACGATGCGGTATAGCCTAAATATAATAGTAGGCCTAGAGATATTTTATTTATTTTCATGATAAAGCCCAACTTATTTTATAGTTTTATATTTTCGTTTCGAGTGCTTCTGGCGCGGCGCCATAATCATTAATAACTTCCCATTTAATTGTTCCATTGGTATTTGAGTTATTAATCTCGAAAGTTGCGTTTGAGAAAGGTGCAGCATAAGAAACATCATTAGCTTTTGTTCCGTTAAAGCTGATGCTCTGAAAATTCATAAAATAAGGTGTTGGGTTATTAACTGTAATTTTATTCCCAGATTTAGACCATACTAATTTTTTTTGCTCTTCAATAAAATTGACATCCTTTAAAGCTTTAGGACGATAAATGAGTTTCATCTGTGTTTTAAAGGCAATTTGTAATGAATTTTCTGTTCTTTCTGTTGCTGGGATCGTTTTTATATTTAGCCAGAATAATGATTCTCTATCATTCGGTAGTTTATTTTCGGTTAAAAATATTCTAAGTGCATTTGTTTTTTCAGCATTAAGCCTAAATAATGGTGGTGTTATAGTGAAATCTGACTGTTTTTTTTCATCTATATTATCTATCCAGGATTGAATTAAATAAGGGATCTTATCTGGGTTTTCTACACTGATACTAACATCTTTGTTTCCCTCATTATAAATAACACGAGTTCCACCAATAATAACGCCTGCATTTGCAGTATTTATTAGCAGAAATAAAGAAATAAAAATATAGATAATAGATCTCATAATACCACCATTGAATGTTATTAGATAAGGTTCAATTCCATTTAAACCTTATTTGTTACTTAGTTATAATTGATTGTGAAAGTTGCCGTACCGTTCGCTGGACCCGGTGTTACAGAGTCAGTTTTGGCAATATAACGCGCTCTGAAATCTAAATTATTTTCTACATTTTCTTTCAATGGGTATGCTTTAGATGCGGTAAATAGTGGAACGACTTTATTAGTATCGTCAGTAATTTGAATGCCTACACCTGTTGCAACTCCGGTTTCTTCTTTTAATTTAATAACTTCATCGTCACCAATATAAGAGTCAGCATCGAATTTAACTGAAGCCGTTGTCACTGTAGCTGGGCAGTTAATTAATTTAATAGTAAATTTAGTTGCAGCAGCAGTACTTCCTGCAGTTGGTAATGCCTTTTTAGATACTTGGCCTAAGTTTACTTTTAATGCGTCAGAGCCCGCAGCTAATTCACATGCTTGGTCAATGATTTCACCGGTAAAGTCGATAGTACCATCTGCAGCTAATGCATTATTAACAGCAAAGATTGAGGTTGCAGCAATTAATGATGCAAGTAAGTTTTTTTTCATTTGTTTTTCTCCAAAAGATAATTATTTATTTTTCATTGAGTAGGTGGAATTACCAATTACTCAATTGGAGAGTATTTTGAAACTATTTTTTAAAATAAACAAGTTTTGTAAAATTTGGTAAAATATAATTAAATTTTGAAGTATTTAATTTTTTTAATTAAGTTAACACCGTATGGGAGAGCAATTGAAGTTCTATTTTATCTTAAGGTAAATATATTTTTAGATGAGTTTTTTACTAAAGTGAAATAACGATATAAAACTAAGAATAATTATAATGTGGGAGATAAATTTAATTTGTCTCTCATATGGTGATTATTTGGGTTTATAAGGCCCTGGCACATCAGACCACATTTGAAGAATGTTTTATTTGTACTATCGTAAAACGAAATAATAGTATAACTATCGAATTTCGTAGGTCTAAAAGTGCTACTTATTTCATTTTTTGAATAAATAAAGGTTATTACCATTCAGGATATGAATGAAAATTGCAGGGTGATTAATCTCGGTTTTCAGAAAACATTAAATTACCCTTTGAATATCTTCGATTAAATTCAATTGAGTAGCCTTAATTTTAATTAATTATGCTAAGGCTACATAAGAAGTTTCTTATTTATAGATACGTTTAAGCTACAGTGTTCATTGTTATAAATTTCCTATAAACGACGTTATTTTTGTATTAATGCTACTTGTATAAATTGAAATTCTGTTCAGGTGATAATAAGCTTTCTGCTTGCAATATCTTTTTTTTATTTTGTTTATTATTCATTGTGTTAATTGGTGTTGGAATAGTAAAATCAATAATTAATTCCTGAATATCAAGGTCTAATTATTTAATATTAAGATAAGTATGAAGTAATAAATTACTTCGTACATTATCTTAATATGATAGTGAACATTTGAAGTTATTCAATTCCTAGCTCTTTTAATTTACGGGTTAGGGTATTTCTCCCCCAGCCTAATAAACGGGCGGCTTCTTGTTTGTGTCCATTGGTGTATTTCAACGCGCACTTTAACATTGTACGTTCGAGTAAGGGAATGGTCTGTGCAAAGAGATCTTCTTTGCCCTCTATTAATGCGTTATCGGTCCACTCTTCAAGTAATTCAAACCACTGAGCGGCAGAACTCGGATTGTGCGATGACAATGATTGTGTTGGCACGGCATCGGTTTGCGATGATTTTATCACGGCATTTTGTTGTGGATGTTCTTCAAGCAAATCATCGGGCAAATCTTGCGGTAAAATTTCTTGGCTTGCCGCCATCACGGTTAGCCAACGGCAGACATTCTCCAATTGGCGAACATTACCTGACCAATAATAGCGCTGAAGAATTTTTTCGCTGTCGGGGTGGAGAACCTTAGCCTCGACACCGAGTTCTTTTGCCGTATTTTGTAAAAAATAATCGGCGAGACGCGGGATATCCTCAATGCGTTCACGTAATGGCGGTAATTGCACTCGAATGACATTTAACCGATGAAATAAGTCTTCGCGAAATAAACCTTCTTTAACCCGCTTTTCGAGGTCTTGGTGGGTTGCTGCAATAATCCGCACATCCACATTGACTGGGGTATAACCGCCAATACGGTAGAATTGGCCTTCCGCCAGAACACGTAACAAGCGAGTTTGGACATCAAGGGGCATATCGCCTATTTCATCTAAAAATAAAGAGCCATGGTTAGCTTGTTCGAATCGGCCTTGACGTACTTGGCTCGCGCCGGTGAAAGCGCCTTTTTCGTGACCAAATAGCTCAGATTCAATTAAGTCTTTGGGGATGGCGGCCATATTTAATGCAATAAAAGGGGCATCGGCGCGAGGGCTGTGCTGATGTAACGCGTGGGCAACCAGCTCTTTCCCAGTGCCTGATTCACCATTAATAAGCACACTAATTGATGAACGTGATAAACGGCCAATAATGCGATAGACCTCTTGCATTGCTGGTGCTTCACCGATCATCGTCGAAGAAACAACGGGGGTGGCTGGTTTAGCTTCACGGCCTGCATGGTTTTGTTCACGACTATGATTTAAAGCGCGTTCGACCAAGGCAACGGTTTCATCAATATCGAAAGGTTTTGGCAAGTAATCAAAAGCACCTGATTGGTAGGCATTCACGGCAGCATCAAGGTCAGAGTGTGCGGTCATGATAATAATCGGTAAAAGGGGGTGCGATTGTTTAATTGTATTTAGTAGCTCAATACCATTTTTACCTGGCATACGGATATCTGATAACAACACATCAGGGAGTGAGTTTTCTAATGCGCTGAGCACTGCATTCGCACTATCAAAGCAGGTACAAGCAAAATTAGCATTATTTAATGCGCGTTCAAGTACCCAACGGATGGAGCTATCATCATCAACCACCCAAATTTTTCCCTGCGTCATGGTTATCTCCTATTTCTTAATTGGTAGATAAATGGAAAACTCAGTGTGGCCCGGCCAACTGGTAAATTCGATTTTTCCTGCGTGTTGGTCAACTAAACTGCGAGCAATCGACAGGCCGAGCCCTGTGCCATCAGGTCGTCCGCTGACCATGGGATAGAACAACGTATCCTGAATTGCCAATGGAATACCGGGACCGTTATCTTCAATATCAATACGTGCAGCTAATCTATAACGTTCACCTTGCAATGTGACTTGAAAAGCTGTTCGTGTACGCAAAGTGATATAACCTCCCGTTTCGGCGAGGGCTTGTAAGGCGTTTCGGGTGATATTTAGAAGCACTTGCTCGATTTGGTCCGGGTAATACTCTAATTCAGGCAAACTTGGGTCATAATCACGAGTTAGTGTTACATTATCGGGTTTTTCTAATGACACTAACCGCGTTACGTTTTCCATAATATGATGAATACTTTGTTGCGTTTTCGGCCCCGGGTATTGTGGCCCAAGTAGCCTATCAACCAGTGCTCGCAGGCGGTCGGCCTGTTCGATAATCACTTGAGTATATTCATTTAATTGTGGGTCAGGCAGCGCTTTAGAGAGCAGTTGCGCAGCGCCTCGCAAACCCCCGAGTGGGTTTTTAATCTCGTGAGCAAGCCCACGGATCAGTTCACGGGCAGCGAGCTGCTGGGCATTTTGTGCGAGTTCTTGGCTCAAACGTCGCTGGCTATCTAATTGTGAAAGCTCAACTAAAATAAATTGTTCTGAAAAAGGCTGGGCGCTGCACGACATCACATGAGAATGGTTGTTAAACACTAAAGTGACTTCATTTTCGGTAAAGCTATGGCCTTCTTTTAGGCTATTGAGCATCAGTTCATCATTGAGTGAACAATAGCTGAATAACAGGGGGAGAGGCGTACCATATAGCTTGCGCTGGCTTTGGGTTAAGATCTGGAGTGCAGCATGGTTGGCGTAATGGATAACCAAGTCGTAATCCAAAATTAGCACGCTATTAATGAGAGAGTCGAGAATATGTTCCGGTGCTGGCAAGTGTTCGGTTTTCATGTAATGTTGCTCCTGCACTATTTTGGTGCATTATACCTGATAGACCAAACAACCGATATTTGATTTTTGTTGCGTAAGTACCTTAGAGATAAAAGGCCCCATCGAAAGATGGGGCAAGTGCTTCACGGCAACAAAGACTAACAGTGGAACGGCGTGTTACACACTGTAGTACATTTCAAATTCGAGAGGGTGTGGTGCCATACGAACACGTTGGATGTCGGCACGGGTTAATTCGATATACGCATCGATAGCATCATTAGTGAATACACCACCACGGGTTAAGAATTCACGGTCTTTATCTAATTCGGCTAACGCTTCATCTAAAGAACCTGAAACTGTTGGGATTTCTTTGGCTTCTTCCGGTGGTAAGTCGTATAAGTTTTTGTCCATCGCATCGCCAGGGTGGATTTTATTGATGATGCCATCAAGACCCGCCATTAGCTGGGCTGCAAACGCTAAATATGGGTTAGCTGCAGGGTCTGGGAAGCGAACTTCAATACGGCGTGCTTTTGTACTCGCAACCACTGGAATACGAATCGAAGCAGAGCGGTTACGTGCAGAGTATGCCAACATGACTGGCGCTTCAAAGCCCGGAACTAAACGTTTGTATGAGTTAGTGGTTGGGTTAGTAAATGCGTTCAGCGCACGTGCATGCTTAATAATACCGCCGATGTAGTACAGCGCCATTTCTGATAAACCGCCGTATTTGTCACCTGCGAACAGGTTCACACCACCTTTAGATAAAGACATATGGCAGTGCATACCAGAACCATTATCACCCACTAAAGGTTTTGGCATAAAGGTCGCTGTTTTGCCGTATGCATGGGCAACATTGTGAACGACATATTTATAAATCTGAGTTTCATCCGCTTTTTTGGTCATGGTATTAAAGCGGGTAGCCACTTCGTTTTGGCCTGCGGTCGCTACTTCATGGTGGTGAGCTTCAACAACTAAGCCCATCTCTTCCATTGTGGTACACATGGCTGAACGCAAGTCTTGTGATGAATCAACCGGTGGAACGGGGAAGTAACCGCCTTTTACTGCAGGGCGATGGCCTTTATTGCCACCTTCGTATTTGGTTCCTGTATTCCATGCAGCTTCGATATCATCGATATGGTAGTAGCTACCGTGCATGTTGTTGCCAAAACGAATGTCATCAAAAACGAAAAATTCAGGCTCTGGTCCAAAGAGAACGATATCAGCAATCCCGCTAGAGCGCAGGAAATCTTCTGCGCGTTTTGAAATTGAACGTGGGTCTCTGTCATAACCTTGCATTGTGCCCGGCTCTAAAATATCGCAGCGTATAATCAATGTGATATCGGCAAAGAACGGGTCTAACATCGCGGTAGACGCGTCAGGCATTAATACCATGTCTGACTCATTGATGCCTTTCCAGCCACCAATAGATGAACCATCAAACATCTGGCCTTCTTCAAAGAAGTCTTCGTCAACTTGGTGAGCAGGGATAGTGATGTGTTGCTCTTTACCTTTAGTGTCGGTAAAACGCAGATCAATAAATCTAACATTGTGCTCTTTAATTAACGATAAAACATGTTCAGCGGACATCTCGGCTCTCCTGGTCGGGTCTAATCAACAAATCACAAGCTATTTTTGAGGGTGTGTTTGTTGTTTGTCTGGCGTGCTAGTCATATAAAAGTGGTTAGTACGCGCTCTATAAATAGATAAGCGAAAAGCGTGCCAACTTTTTAATTATAGCAAATACTGATTGTTACGTGAGGACGAGGGATTTTCATCATGCTGCATTGGTCGTATTGCACTATATTAGTGCATGAAATGACTATTTTGCACTGTTCTAGTGCGTTTGCGAGTGGAGCTCAAATAAAAAAGCCAACATTGCGCTCTGTTAAAGCATAAGGTTGGCCGGATAAAAAAGAAATGAGGTGGTTTAATGCCAGACAGCTACATTAATCTTCATCGCTATTAGTTAATAATGTATTCACTTCTTCAATTTGTTTTACTGCATCATTGATGATGGAGGCAATTTGGCGCGTCTGCTCTTCGTTTAGTTGTTTTAAAACCATTTTGTGACGTAATAAAGCTTTAAAACGACTGACTGCCATTTCAATGTCTTCTGCTAAATTACTGCCTTGTTGCATATCACGTGCTTTAGCCAGTTTGCGAGCAATAACCGCTTCAATTTCTTTATTTTGAGCTAAATGATCAGAGCCTTCCGGCGTAATCGTAAAACTTTTTCGATTACGTTCAACAATCTGAGACTCCAAGAAGCCTTGTTCTTCTAACAGGGTTAGAGTGGGATAAATAACACCCGGGCTTGGCACATACAAGCCATTTGAGGCTTCTTGAATATCCTTGATAATTTCGTAGCCATAGCTTGGTTTTTTAGCGACTAACGAAAGTACCATAATATGAAGGTCGCCATGGTCGAATAAACGACGTAGGCCTTTACCTCTTCCACGACCTCTTTGGCGGTCATCACCATGTCCACGACCATGACGGCCTTCGCCGTGGCAGCGTTCACCATGTCCACGACCATGACGGTCTTCGCCGTGGCAGCGTTCACCATGTCCATGTCCATGACGGCCTTCGCCGTGGCAGCGTTCACCGTGTCCACGACCATGACGGCCTTCACCGTGGCAGTGTTCACCGTGCCCATGGCGGTCATCACCATAATAGTCATCTCCGTGGTTGCAATGTTCGTGACTATGACGGCCTTCATTGTGGCAACATCCACCGCGATGGCCATGTTGATTTTCATCATGGCGTGCATAATATACATGACGACAAGATTTAATTAGCATATAGTTACTCCTTAGTTTGTAACTTTAGATATATCGAATTTGTTTTCTGGTTTTACTATATTTAGATATATCTAATTAGTCAATTTAGATATATCTAAATAACGCAAAAAGATATTTAAACTGGTAGTTAAGAAAGAAAGTCTATTTTTTGTTCTTTTTTTGGGCTGCTAATATTAAGTTTTTAGCGTATTATTCTGTCACTTCGTGGTTTCGCAGAGATGATGCTCATTATTTTGTGAGGGAATCTGGCACTGTTACGCAACTGAATGTTTTTTCGCTAAAAACTTTTTATACAGTGATGGGTTTCACATTTATTCCACTTGTGCGGAAAAACGTGTAAAATAACAGCAAATTAACGTAGAAAGTATGTTTTGGGTGTGAATAACGGCTCAGTAAGCATATTCCTTTCCTGTCAATTAAACGGTAAAAATCCTTGTCAATTCAAAATTTAAGAAACATCGCCATCATCGCTCACGTTGACCATGGCAAGACCACACTGGTTGGTAAATTATTGCAGCAATCAGGCACGTTCGGTGAACGTGAAACTGTTGATGAGCGTGTTATGGACTCCAATGACTTGGAGAAAGAGCGTGGTATTACTATCCTTGCTAAAAATACCGCTATCCAATGGAATGGTTATCATATCAATATCGTAGACACCCCAGGTCACGCCGATTTCGGTGGTGAGGTTGAGCGCGTTATGTCTATGGTTGACTGTGTACTGCTGGTTGTTGATGCGATGGATGGCCCAATGCCACAAACTCGCTTCGTAACGCAAAAAGCGTTCGACCACGGTTTACGTCCTATTGTTGTTATCAATAAAGTTGACCGCCCAGGCGCACGTCCTGATTGGGTTGTTGACCAAGTATTCGACTTATTCGTGAACTTAGGTGCAACGGATGAGCAACTCGATTTCCCTATCGTTTATGCATCTGCATTAAACGGTATTGCTGGTCTTGACCACGAAAACATGGCTGAAGACATGACTCCACTGTACGAAGCTATCGTGGAACACGTTGCGCCACCAGCGGTAGATATCGATGGTCCATTCCAAATGCAAGTTTCGCAATTGGATTACAACAGCTATTTAGGTGTTATCGGTATTGGTCGTATCAAACGCGGTGTTGTTAAGCCTAACCAACAAGTAACGGTTATCGATAGCGAAGGTAAAACTCGTAACGGTAAAATTGGTAAAGTTCTGACTCACTTAGGTTTAGAGCGTATTGACTCACAACAAGCGGAAGCGGGTGACATTGTTGCTCTGACCGGTTTGGGTGAACTGAATATCTCTGACACCATTTGCCAAGTCGGTAGCGTTGAAGCACTGCCTGCATTAGCGGTTGATGAGCCAACAGTTAGCATGTTCTACTGTGTTAACACCTCACCATTCTGTGGTAAAGAAGGTAAATTCGTGACTTCACGTCAGATCCTTGACCGTTTGAATAAAGAATTGGTTCACAACGTTGCACTACGCGTTGAAGAAACTCAAGACCCAGATGCATTCCGCGTTTCTGGTCGTGGTGAGCTTCACTTATCTGTTCTGATTGAAAACATGCGTCGTGAAGGTTTCGAATTAGCCGTATCTCGTCCAAAAGTTATCATTCGTGAAATCGATGGTCGTAAACAAGAGCCGTTCGAACAAGTGACGTTAGACGTTGAAGAACAGCATCAAGGCGACATCATGAAAGCATTAGGTGAGCGTAAAGGCGACCTGCGTGACATGATGCCAGACGGTAAAGGCCGTGTACGTCTTGATTACGTCATTCCAAGCCGTGGTCTGATTGGCTTCCGTACTGAGTTCATGACAATGACATCAGGTACTGGTTTACTGTACTCAACGTTCAGCCATTACGATGATGTTCGCCCAGGCGAAATCGGTGGCCGTCAAAACGGTGTTCTGATCTCTAACGGACAAGGTAAAGCGGTTGCTTATGCACTGTACAGCCTGCAAGACCGTGGTAAGCTGTTCTTGGGTCACGGTGCTGAAGTGTATGAAGGCCAAATCATTGGTATTCACTCACGTTCTAACGACTTAACTGTTAACTGCTTAACTGGTAAAAAACTGACTAACATGCGTGCGTCAGGTACTGATGAAGCGACAACTCTGTCACCACCAATTAAAATGACTCTGGAACAAGCTCTTGAGTTCATTGATGATGACGAATTAGTTGAAGTGACTCCGCAGTCTATTCGTCTGCGTAAACGTCATTTGACTGAGAACGATCGCCGCCGTGCAAACCGTTCTAAAGAAGACTAATTACCATGATGTAATGTTGTTTATTACTTTATTGTAGTTATGAGTGTAGTAAGGCGCCTTTCGGCGCCTTACTTATTTATAAAGGCTTATCTTTTTTCATAAAATACAGTGATGAAATAAATAGTCCGAAAATTAAAGGGATTTCGTACAATTCTTCGATAAGGCTTTGAAGTTCAGAATGATATAGAAAAACTGAACTGAGAAACCTATGGTGTTCAACACTGTCTGAAATTAAAAAAGCACACAGGGTTAGTAGTAGGCTCCAAAGTGGAATAGCTGTGTTTTTTAGGTGAAAAACAATACTTTTTCTTAATGGTGAAGCACATAGCATCAAAACTAAACTGCTAATCAAGGTAATAGAAATTAGCCTGAAATAAGTGTGATCCAGATTAGGGAAAAATTCTCGCCCCCAATTTGTTCCTCTGCCAAATAATGTTACCCACCAGATAGTTGCCCATAACCAAAATAATTTCATTCCCTGACTTTTTTGCTGTAATGGTCTCATATAAAACCAAGTGAAAAAGACACAAAAAATTAGAGTGGCGGATTGAAAATGTTCAATAACTTTTGTTGTAAGGTCGATATTGAAATTCAGAGGGAAATAATTAAATAATGGAATTAAAAATAAACTTCCCCATAGAATAGCAATCGGCCAAGAGATTGTTTTATCTATTTTCATAGTCTGGCTTTTATATTTTAAGATTTATTTATTACTGATAATGCATTGATATCAGCTCACATTGCTTATGTGTAACTTGCTACGTACAAGCCATTATGCAAAAAGCCGATAGTGGGACTTAACATTTAGTATCAAAAACCGAGAGTGTGGTGTGAAATAGCACCTTTGGGATAAAAAACGTTTTCTCGGTAACAGAATAAATCGGCTGGTTTTCTGCTCATTAATTGCGCTAAGTGTGGATTGCTTAATCGATAAATTGACAAAATAACTTGAATTATCACTAATTAGGGCTGTTCAGTTGCCCGAATAATGATTAAAGTAAATTTAGTGAATAACAATGAGGAAAATTTATGCTGTATATCTTCGATATGGGTAATGTGATTATTGATATCGACTTTAATCGTGTATTTGATAAATGGTCTGAACTCAGCGGCACACCAAGTGAAGAAATCAAATCACGTTTTACTTTTGGTAATATCTTTCAATTACATGAGTGTGGAAAAATTTCAGACATCGAGTTTGCTGAGCTGCTTTGTGAAGAAATGGACATTACACTAAGCTTTGAAGACTTTGCTGAAGGCTGGCACGCTATTTTTATTTCGTTACGACCTGAAGTTATTGATATTATGGAACGCCTGCGTGAACAAGGGCACCGAGTGGTCGTTTTATCGAATACTAATCGCCTACATCTCGACTACTGGCCAGCACACTACCCAGAAATTGCAGCTTCCTCCGATTTCTTATATTTATCCCAAGATTTAGGCATGCGTAAGCCTGATCCTGAAATTTACAAATATGTACTGCAATCCGAAGAGTTTGATGCTGCAGATGCTATTTTCTTTGATGATGTCGAAGAAAATATAAAAGCCGCAGAAGCCCTTGGTATTCGCAGTATTCATGTTGTGAATAAAGACACCATTCCTGAATATTTCCGCACTTACGATTTTAGTGCAGAAGTTGAATAATATCCTGATTTTATAGTGGGGCAACGGCTAACGTTGCTCCATCTTTTTGTAAAGAGTCATCATGATTGCATTAATCCAGAGAGTCACTCATGCGAGTGTAGTTGTTGATCAGAAAATAGTAGGACAAATAAATGCTGGGCTGCTGGTTTTGCTTGGTGTTGAAAAAGATGATGATGAACAGAAAGCCAAACGTTTGTGTGAAAAAGTATTAGGCTACCGTATTTTTAGTGATGAACAAGGGAAAATGAATCTCAATGTTCAACAAGCAGGTGGTAGCTTGCTGGTGGTTTCTCAATTTACTTTAGCAGCTGATACCAAAAAAGGTATGCGGCCTAGTTTTTCAGGGGGGGCAGAACCTGAAAGGGCAGATACTTTGTATCAATACTTTGTTGAACAAAGTCGCCAACAAGGGGTTGAAACACAAACGGGTGAATTTGCCGCTGACATGCAAGTGAATTTAACCAATGATGGCCCTGTCACCTTCTGGCTACAAGTGTGAGTCCATTTTTAAAGGGGGAAGCGATGTACCATTTACGTACACCGAAAGACGATATTGAATTTGCAACTTATTACCATTTTCGCTGGGAAATGTTGCGAAAACCGTTTAATCAACCCCTAGGTTCTGAAAAAGATGGCTATGACTTAACGGCACACCATCAAATGGTCGTCGATGATAAAAACCGTATTCTTGCCATTGGTCGTTTGTATATTAATGCTGACAACGAAGGCGCTATTCGTTTCTTAGCCGTTAACCCGGCAATGCAGGGAAAAGGGCTTGGTAAGTTGATTATCATGGCGCTGGAATCTGTTGCTCGGCAAGAAGGGGTAAAACGCATTGTATCAAGCGTTCGTGAAGAAGCAGTTCCATTTTTCAATAAAATGGGGTTTGAAAATCGAGGGCAAGTAGCAGGGCAGCTAAAAACGCCAGTGCGCCATTACTTGATGATCAAACCCATTGAGACATTAGACCAAATTCTGCATCGCCCAGACTGGTGTGGCGAGTTACAACAAGCCTGGTATAAGTATATTCCATTGAGTGAAAAAATGGGTGTCCGAATCGACCAATACACAGGAACTCGTTTTATTACCACTATGCCAGAAGCGGGCAACCAAAACCCTCATGAAACCATATTTGCAGGGAGCCAATTTTCATTAGCTACCCTAACAGGATGGGGGCTGATTTGGCTATTAATGCAAGAACACCAGCTTGGTGGTGATATTGTGCTAGTCGATGCCAGTATTCGTTATGGTAAGCCAGTAAGCGGTAGGCCGACAGCAACTGCGGACTTAGCCAATATGAGCGGTGACCTTGACCGCTTAGCGCGAGGTAGCAAGGCGCGAGTAAAACTGAACGTTGAGGTTAGTAACCCTGATGGTAAAGTAGGCGCTGTATTCAGCGGTGTTTATATGGTGTTACCTGTAGAAACAGCCAAGTAAAGTTACCCATTGAATATTAAAAAAGAAAGGCAGGTTCGATTGACCTGCCTTTTGTATTTCTATGAATTGACAGTTTTTATTAATTGCTAAGTGCGGGGAGCGGTTCTGCCAAAGAAGGCTCAGTAGGCTGCAAATCGGTTTCGGACTCTACTGAAGAGGTGACAACCCCGTTCACAACAGTACGGAATAGACGTTTACCTTGCAATGGTATGGCCATCAATTCCCCATTCAAACTTTTTTCCACTGATGGGGCGAGCAAATCACCTTGTAATGTTGCATCAAAGTCACCGATGACTTGAGCGGGGAAGCCTGCCCAACCCCATTGATTTAAATCAACGAGGTCAATATTAGAACCTGATGCTCTCAGTAAAAAGGGAACTTTTTTCGGTTCTTGCTTTACCAGCAAGCCAATTTTACTGATGCCTTTATCGGTACTGACCGTTAAGCTCACCGCCGCTGAGGATTTACCACTTTGACGTACTTCAATAAATGGCCGGCGTACGAGAACTTGGTTGATTGTGCCGCTATCTGCAGTAAATGTCGCTTTACCGCTCCAAATTCCCCACTGTTTTTGTTTAATCAAATCGACATTTTCGATATTGCCGCTTAGAGCGGTCAATTCGAAAGGAAATTGTGCCTGGATATTCATCAAAAGTGATTGAGAAAGGGTGAACTTTTTGATGTTTAAACCAGATAACCACGTTGGGGTTGGTTCTGCGAAGAAGGACAACCAATTTTCAGGTAAGGTATATAAGATACCCGCGAGTTTACCTTCGTCAATGGTTAGTATTTGATCATTACGTTGCCAAGACCCACTGAGATTAAAGACACCTTTATTATAGTAACCCGATAACTTATTGATATTAAGGCTGTCGCCATTGATACTTAGCTCACCAATTAAGGTACTCAGTTGCTGGTCTTTTACGACGAATTGGTCGACATTAAAGCTAATATTGCCTTTGGGATTAGTCCAGCTTCCTCTTAAGAAGCTGAGTTGATCAATTTCGGTACTTAAGCCAGAAAGTGCCCAATCCCTTCCTTGGATATCAACGTTGGTTAATTCTACCTGTTTGACCTGCAGCGATTTTTCACTCGTTATTGCATCAAATAGTGAATCGAAATCAACATTATTTTCCCAGCCGACTTTATTCATGGTGAGGGAGTCAACCATGATAGAGCCATCGCTAAGTACCTTCCCAGCACCCGCAATATAGCCATTATTTAAGTAGGCACTTGCTTGGCTTATTTCTGTTCCTTGCTGCTGCAATTTACCAGTAATGGCAACATTCTTGAAGGAAAGGCCATTGAATTTTAATTGGTTAGAGGTAAATCGAAAATCACCGTAACCAAAAGGGGATTTTTCGGCTGGTTTCCAAGGGGTAATTCCTCCCGTGAAGCCAGTGACTTGCACAGTATCGTTGTCTTTTTTAAGCGTAATTTGGCTATTTTCAAATTGCAAAATATTTGCAGAAATAGGGAACAGCACCGTATTTGGTAAGACGGTTGTCGATAATGTTCCTTGAGTGATAACTAAACGTTTGATAGCCGTACCGCTAAATAGGTTTCGCCAATTAATATCAATTACGACTTGTCGTGAATCTAAAGAGAGATCGCTGTTTTTAGACGTTAATTTAACATCTTGGAAAATGAATTCACCGGGGTTAGAAAACTCATGTCCCATAATTCCTACATCAATATCGTAGTCGGTAAATTTACTTAAAAATTGACTGGAGTAGGATGCACCCCAACGGGTTTGTAGCCCGATATAAGTAAAAATAAACAATAGCAGCAGTAACAAAAGTGCATAGGTAGTAAATTTGATTAACCATTTCACAGTTTACTGCTCCTTTGGTTTGTGGACGAATAGACACAAAAAGAAACCGTCTAATATAGCGACAATTTAAGGATAGCATACAGAAAAACCGCCAGAATGTTCAACACTGGCGGCTAGAATGAAAGATTATTTTTCGAGAGGGAAGACTAAATTCAGAACAATTGCAGTTAAACCACCCGCAGCAATCCCCGAAGAAAATAATGTTTTTAGCCAGTCAGGTGCGAATTGTAAAATCAAAGGTTGTTGTGAAACGCCCATACCCACTGCGAGAGAAAGGGCGATAATCATAATTGCACGGCGATTGAGTGGCTCGCGAGAGACTATCCTTACACCTGAAGCGGCGATGGTACCAAACATCACAATGGTTGCTCCGCCCAGCACAGGTTCGGGAATTTGTTGCACGAAGCCTGCAACGGCAGGGAACAACCCTAATAACACCAACATTAAAGCGACAATGTAGCCGACATAGCGGCTTGCCACCCCAGTTAATTGGATAACACCGTTGTTCTGCCCAAAGCAAGAGTTAGGGAAAGTATTAAATACCGCAGAAACCATTGAATTCAAACCATTGGCGAGTACGCCACCTTTAATTCGTTTCATGTATAAAGGGCCACGAACAGGTTGTTCTGATACGTCAGAAGTGGCGGTAATATCACCTATCGTTTCTAAGGAAGTCACCATAAAAATAAGAATTAATGGGATCAACAGGTTCCAGTCGAATGATAAGCCATAATAAAAAGGCTCAGGGACAGTAATAATTGGCTGATTGGCTTCCACGGGTTGCGCATTTGGCAACATATCCATCCACCAAGCGGCAAGGTAGCCAACCGCCATCGCGATGACGAGAGAAGCAACGCGCAAGTAAGGGTTTTTCTGGCGATTCAAGAGGATAATAACGGCTAATACAATCCCCGCTAAAATCAAGTAATCAGGGGAACCAAAAGTATTGTCACTAATAGCACCATAGCCACCACCAATGGACGTTAATCCCACTTGAATTAAGGACAATCCAATAATCATCACGACCACGCCAGAGACCAATGGTGTGATAACGCGACGTGCTAAATGTAAGAAGCGTGAAAGAATGACTTCAGTGAGTGCGGCGACGAGTAAAGTACCAAACAAAGCTGCCATCATGGATGGGATATCAGCACCACCTTGCTTGAGTGCAACACCTCCCATAATTAAAGGTGCAACAAAGTTAAAACTGGTTCCTTGAATCGAAAGCAGGCCTGAGCCAATAGGGCCCCACGCGCGAATTTGAATTAAAGAGGCAATACCGGAGGCAAATAAAGACATACTGATGATACGCTGAGTATCGTGGGCTGGTAGCCCCAAAGCTTGGCAAATCAGCATTGCAGGGGTAATAACTGCGACAAACATCGCAAGAAGGTGTTGCCCGGCAGCAAACAAGGCTTGCGGCAGCGGTGGGCGGTCTTCTAATTTGTAGATGAGTTCGCTTTGCGTTTGTGTGGTCGCTTCAGTAGTTTGCTTTTCAGACGTCGCAGTATTCATTGCCTTCATTTCTCGCCAACAAAAAACGCATTGTAATGCGAGGAATTTAAAAAGCAATCGTTTGCGCGTAAAAAATATTGATCAATGTTAAATAAGGCTGTCACATTTTTATATCTTTTAACTTGTATTTATAACAGTTTTTTTTTCTAATCCTATAACCTGCTTTTGGCGTTTTAAGGAAGAAATTAACGTCTTACTAGTTTTTGATAATTTTAACAACAGACGAGGTACGTGAATGTATCATCTCGATGTCTACGGTACACTGGTAGCAGCTACCTTAGTATTATTGCTTGGGCGTAAACTGGTCAAATCAGTCCCTTTTCTTGAAAAATATACAATCCCTGAACCCGTTGCGGGTGGGTTGTTAGTTGCTTTTAGTCTTTTATTGCTTAAACAATTATTTGACTGGAGCCTTTCTTTTGACTTATCACTGCAAGAACCTATGATGCTGGCATTTTTTGCCACAATTGGTCTTAATGCCAACCTTGCAAGCTTGAAGGCTGGCGGTAAGGCATTGTTTATCTTCATTTTTGTAGTTGTCGGTTTATTACTTGTCCAAAATACAGTAGGGATTGCTCTTGCTGAATTATTGGGATTAGACCCTCTCATGGGGCTGTTAGCTGGCTCAATTACCTTATCCGGTGGTCATGGAACTGGTGCGGCATGGGGGAAAATTTTCACTGAAAATTATGGTTTCCAAAGTGCAACAGAAGTTGCAATGGCTTGTGCTACATTTGGGTTAGTTCTTGGTGGTTTAATCGGTGGACCTGTTGCACGTTTTCTAACGCGTAATATCCCAACGCCTGGAACGGCTGAAGATGATAAAGACGTTCCAACTGCATTTGAAAAGCCACAATCCGGCCGCATGATCACTTCAATGGTTTTAATTGAAACTATTGCATTGATCGCTATTTGCCTATTGGTGGGGAGCTTTATTGCAGGTCAGCTCGCTGACACGGTGTTCGCGTTACCTAAATTTGTGTGTGTATTATTTGTTGGGGTGATTTTAAGTAACAGCCTTTCTATCCTTGGCTTCTATCGCGTGTTTGACCGCGCAGTTTCTGTTATGGGGAACGTCAGCCTATCGTTATTCTTAGCGATGGCTTTGATGAGCTTGAAGTTATGGGAATTGGCGTCATTAGCAATTCCAATGATTGTCATTCTTGCAGTACAAGCCTGTGTGATGGCGGGATACGCTATTTTTGTCACTTTCCGTGTGATGGGCAAGAACTATGATGCTGCTATTTTAGCCGCTGGTCACTGTGGCTTTGGTCTTGGGGCTACACCAACAGCAATTGCGAATATGCAAGCAGTAACGGATAGGTTGGGTCCATCCCATCTTGCGTTCCTTGTGGTACCAATGGTTGGGGCTTTCTTTATTGATATTGTTAATGCGATAGTCATTAAATTGTATTTAATGTTGCCAATATTCCCAACGATTGCTGGGTAGTTTTTATTTAATAATAAATCAAGTAAAGCAGGTATTGCCGTGAAAATATTCACGGCAATTTTCATTTTAAGGAACGGATAAAAAGAAGATATAAGATTTAAGCGTGACTGTATTGTTCTCGCTCAGGTAACCAACGCTCAATAAGCTGTTGCGCATTCTCGGGGTAATTTTGTTGAATATGGCGTGCAAGGCGTTGCACTTCTGGCAACATATATTGGTCACGTAATAAATCAGCAACTTTAAATTCTGCATTTCCTGTTTGCCTAGTACCCAATAATTCCCCAGGCCCACGAATTTCGAGATCTTTTTGTGCGATAACAAAGCCGTCATTGCTGTCTCGCAACACTTGTAGTCTTTGTTTCGCGGTATGGGTTAGCGGGGTTTTGTACAGTAATACGCAGTGAGATGCGATAGCTCCTCGGCCGACTCGCCCTCTTAGTTGGTGCAACTGAGCTAAGCCAAGGCGCTCAGGGTTATCTATAATCATTAAACTTGCATTAGGGACATCAACGCCGACTTCAATGACCGTTGTAGCGACAAGCAGCTGAATTTCATTTCTTTTAAAGGCTGCCATAATACTTTGTTTTTCAGCAGGTTTCATCCGACCATGAACTAACCCTACTTTCAATTCAGGTAATGCCAGTGTGAGCTCTTCGCAGGTCACTTGAGCCGCTTGTGCTTCTAATAATTCCGAGTCTTCAATGAGCGTACAGACCCAATAGGCTTGGCGGCCTTCTTCAATACAGGCTTGACGAACGCGTTCAATAATATCGTTACGGCGAGTGTCTGGTATGGCGACAGTGGTGACAGGCGTTCGACCTGGAGGAAGTTCATCGATAACGGAGGTATCTAGGTCTGCATAAGCTGTCATCGCCAATGTACGTGGGATTGGCGTAGCGGTCATGATCAATTGATGAGGGTGATACCCTTGTTGTTCACCTTTTTCACGCAGAGCGAGCCTCTGATGAACGCCAAAGCGATGTTGCTCATCAATTATAACAAGCCCCAGAGCTTTAAAGCTCACTTGCTCTTGGAAAATAGCGTGTGTTCCCACTATCATCGCAACTTCTCCATTTGCGATAGCATCTTGCTGTGCCTGACGTGCCTTACCCTTTTGTTTACCTGCGAGCCAACCGACTTTAATGTCTAAAGGTTCTAACCATTGTTTGAACGTATTGGCATGTTGCTCTGCAAGAATTTCGGTAGGAGCCATCAAAGCCACTTGTTTGCCATTCTCGATGGCACAAACGGCCGCTAAGGCTGCAACGAGAGTTTTCCCTGATCCCACATCCCCTTGAATCAAGCGCATCATAGGGGCGTCTTTAGCGAGGTCTGCTTCAATTTCGCCAACAACACGGTTTTGTGCATTTGTTGGTGAAAACGGTAATTGCGCGAGTAACTGAGATTTTAACTGACCACTTGTCACTAAAGGTTCAGCATATAGGCGTTCGTTGCCTGCACGGATGGCTAGCATGCTGAGATGGTGAGCGAGTAGCTCTTCGAGGATTAACCGTTTTTGAGCTGGGTGATGTCCTTTTTCAAGTTCACTCAAAGCAACATTCGGGGGAGGGTTGTGTAATAAGCGAATGGCATCTGGTAAGCTTATCATGCCCCGGCTAAGTTCTTCCGGTAATAACTCCTTTATGTTCCCACTATCGAGTAATCCTAGCGCTTGCTCCATGACTTTACGTAAAGTCACTTGGCGAACACCTTCAGTGGTTGGATAAACGGGTGTTAAGTTCTCTTGCAAGCTGATATTGCTAGTATCTTGCGAAACTTTATATTCAGGGTGAATGATTTCTGGCCCTGTATTTCCTCTGCGAACCTCCCCATAGGCAGTGACCTGTTTTCCTTCCGCTAAGTTATTTTTCATTGCCGCTGAAAAATTAAAAAAACGTAAAGTGAGGTTGCCTGTGCCATCGGAAATTAAGCAGGTCATCATTCTTTTGCGGCCAAATACGACTTTAGTTTGCAGTATTTCACCAGTAATCGTTGCAGTCGTGCCGGGTAGGAGATCTTTTATTTGATATAGACGGGTGTGGTCTTCATAGCGCAAAGGAAAATGGAGAAGAAGGTCTTGAACGGTGTTCAAACCGATTTTACGCATTTTTTCTGACTGGCTTGCTCCAATTCCGTGCAATGAAGTCAGTGAAATGGTATCAAGTAGCCCATTATTCATATTATTTCCTTTTATTTAACCAAACTGCTGTCTTTTCATTTTTTCGGTTAATTGCATTTGCGCCCACCACGTGTCATCAGCTTCAATTTGCCCTTGGTTATTGATAAATGGGCGAGGAAGTCCCTTACGTTTAGCAACTTCAGCCAGTACAGGATAACCGCCTTCAAATAACCAGGTTTGTTGCTCATCAGGTGAGAGTAGACAATGTTCACGCTCGTACATACCCGCTTGCTGCCGTTGCCTTTGGGCTTCATATAAAATCAACGCAGAAGCGACGGAAACATTCAAAGATTGCACCATGCCAGCCATTGGAATGATAATGTGTTTATCAGCCAATGCGAGGGCTTGTTGTGAAATCCCGGTTTTCTCTTGTCCCATCATAATACAAGTTGGCAAAGTATAATCAATTTCACGAAAATCAACGGCATGTTCCGACAAGTTAGTTGCCAAAACCTGCATGTTTTGTGATTTTATTTGGGAAATTGCTTCTTCGGTGGATGTGTGTGAAATAATTTTAACCCAGCTATTACTCCCTGCAGCAGAAGAAACGGACAGTTTGACTTGTTGGTCAGGCCAAATAGCATGAATTTGATGGATCCCTACGGCATCGGCACTGCGTACAATGGCAGAAACATTATGCGGTTTATGAATTTCTTCGAGGCAGAGAGTTAGGTCGGGCTGCCGCATCGCCATCATTTGGCAAATGCGGCGATAGCGGCGTTCATTCATAGTTATTAATTAGGTATGGTCGTTAATTACGGTTTCGGCTAACACGTAGAACGTCAGGCATAATACGGATTTTCCGCATTACGTTTGCCAATTGAACACGGTTTTTAGTCGTAAGGCGAATAAAGGCACAATATACACGGCCATCTTTTTCTTCTGTATTCATACTCTGAATACTTGAATTGGCATCATTAATAGCGGCAGTTAAATTCGCTAAAGCACCTTGATGGTTAATCATATCGACTTTAATTTCAGCAATGAAATCAGTATCTGTGTCGTTATCCCACTCTACGGCCATAAATTTATCGGGTTCTTTTTGGTAACCACGGATGTTACGGCAAGACTCATGATGGATAACCAGACCTTTTCCAGGGCTAATATGCGCAACAATTGGGTCACCGGGAATTGGACGGCAACATTTTGCGAAAGTAATAAGAACGCCATCAGCTCCTTTAATGGATAGTTTATTGCGGCTTTCGACAACGGCCTGTTCTTCCGGTGTATTTTGTGGGTTGTTTTGTAAATTACGTGCAACAACCACACTCATGGCATTACCCAACCCAATTTCAGCAAGCAAATCATCGATAGAATGCAACTTCATACGGGCTAATTCTGCATCAATATTGGCTTGAGGGATATCAGTGAGTTTATTTCCTGCCCCTAGGGCATGGTTGAGTAAACGACGACCTAAATTAATAGAGTCTTCACGTTTTAAGTTTTTCAATAACTGGCGAATTTTAGCTCGTGCTTTTGAGCTGACAACAAAATTGAGCCATGCCGCATTTGGACGTGCGCCAGGTGCGGTAATAATTTCGACAGTTTGGCCGCTAGTCAGGGATTGCGAAAGCGGGTAAGGCTGGCGATCAACGCGTGCGCCCACGCAAGCATGACCAATATCTGTGTGCACCGCGTAGGCAAAGTCAACAGGTGTGGCACCAGTAGGTAACTCCACAATGCGGCCTTCAGGGGTGAAAACGTAGATTTCATCTGGAAATAGATCCGATTTAACGCTTTCAATAAATTCAAATGAGCTACCTGCACTTTGTTGTAACTCAAGTAGGCTTTGCATCCAACGTTGAGCTCTAACTTGTGCAGTAGTACCTTGTTCTCCCTGCTCTTTATAGGCCCAATGCGCAGCAACGCCCATCTCAGCCATTTGGTCCATGTCTTCTGTGCGAATTTGCACTTCGACAGGCACACCATGTGGCCCAATGAGAGATGTATGTAGCGATTGATAGCCGTTGGCTTTAGGGATGGCAATATAGTCTTTGATACGCCCCGGGCGCGGTTTGTATAAGCTATGCATTTGACCCAAAACGCGGTAGCAAGTATCCACATCTTTCACAATTACCCTAAAAGCATAGATATCCATAATGGAATGGAAGCGTTGCTCTTTTTGGTGCATTTTGCGATAGATGGAATAAAGGTGTTTTTCTCTGCCACTTACGCGACAAGGAACACCTGCCTCGGTTAGCCTACCGTCAATTTCCGAAAGAATTTTTTGGATCATCTCTTTTCGGTTACCGCGAGCAGCCTTGACGACTTCCTTAATAACACGATAACGGTTGGGATATAACGCTTCAAAACCAAGCTCTTCAAGCTCTGTTTTAATGTGGTGTATACCTAGCCTGTGGGCTAACGGGCTATATATTTCAAGGGTTTCACGTGCAATGCGTCGACGCTTATCGGGCCTAAGTGACCCTAACGTGCGCATGTTGTGAGTGCGGTCTGCCAGTTTTATCAAAATGACACGGATATCTTTTACCATTGCCATGATCATTTTGCGGAAGTTTTCTGCTTGAGCTTCTTTTTTGTCGCGAAAGTTGAGCTTGTCTAGTTTGGATACACCTTCAACGAGACCGGCGACGGTGGTACCAAACAATTCTTCTATATCTTGAAATGTCGCTGGAGTATCTTCAATCACATCATGAAGTAGCGCTGCCATAAGTGTTTCATGGTCCAAACGCATCTCAGCAAGAATACAAGCAACAGCAACTGGGTGAGTAATATAGGGCTCACCACTCGAACGGGTCTGTCCTTCATGGGCATCCCGTGCAACAACATAGGCTTTTCTTAGTAATTCAACTTGTTCTTTAGGAAGATACTTTTGAATGACTAAATTAAGGCTTTCAAACAGATACAAGGCAGACCCACCTTAGTGATTAGCGACGACCTTCAGCGATTGCAGAAACTGCTTGCATTTCAGCCGCTTCTTGCTCTTGCTGTTCTTGGCGTTCACGCACATCTAAAATGTGACCGTTGATTAAACCTTCTTCTACTTCACGTAATGCGATAACAGTATATTTATCATTTTCTTCAGGAACTAAAGGGTCTTTTCCACCCGTTTGTAACTGACGAGCTCTACGTGCCGCAACCAATACGAGGTCAAAACGGTTACCAATTTTCTCTACTGCGTCTTGAACAGTTACGCGTGCCATAAGTGTGCTACTCCAAAGAAATAAAAAAATGACCTGATATGATACTGAAACTATGCTCAGTCTGCTAGTAATTTGCTGATTAAAGCATCATGTCGCTGAACTTGGCGCTCTAACTTTAAACGCTCAGTACGGATGATAGATTGTAAATCGCTCAGCGCGGTATTGAAATCATCATTAACAATAAGGTAATCATACTCGTTGAAATGTTCAATTTCACCTACTGCTTGTGACATACGTTTTTCAATAACGTCATCGCTGTCTTGTCCGCGCCCTCTTAGGCGACGATAAAGTTCATCTTTTGATGGTGGGAGAATAAAAATGCTGCGTGCTTCAGGCATTGTAGCCCTAATTTGCTGCGCTCCCTGCCAATCGATATCAAGAAAAACATCAACACCGCTGTTTAATACATCTTCAATGATGGGTTTTGACGTCCCATAATAATTCCCAAAAACGCATGCATGTTCTAGGAATTCACCTTTGTCGACCATTTGTAAAAAATCAGTTTCAGATACAAAAAAATAGTGCTCGCCGTGAACTTCTCCTGGACGTGCAGCTCGAGTTGTATGAGAAACGGAAACCTGAGTGTCATACAGTGGTTGTGTTTTTAATAAAGCCTGAATCAGACTTGATTTCCCTGCACCACTAGGGGCAGAAACAATATATAACGTGCCTTGTATCATGATGATTTCTTGAATAGTCGAGGATTAAACATAAAAGATGGCGATAAACCCGACATAGTATACACGGACTTGCATCAACATGCAGCGATATCAATAAATCATGAATTTTAATTAAATGAATTTGATTAGTAACTAAATTGTGAACAGGCTCGAGAAATTAACTTATTACTCATGAAAGCAACATTCGTTTTGCGAAGCTTTTTACAAATAATTCATTTTACGGAGGCAGAGTGAGGGAAGTTGTTTCATGCTTAGCGAATGAGGGCAAAATACTTTAAAGGAATGGCATCCCAATGGATTAGTAATAACTGGGATTAGTAATAACTGGGAATAGTTATAACAAGGAATAGTTATGATTTATATTTTGTATGGTTATTGGTCAGCGTCAGCTTATAGGTTAGGTGGGGTAATCGTTGGGGTAATGGTATGTATTAATATTGCCCAAGCATCGCTGCAAGGTGCTATTAATGAACAGTGTGCAGAACAAAATAGTAAAATAATAAGGCAGGAGAGTTATCGGCTAGGTAAACAACTACAGCAGTGGAACCAAACTTACCGTTTGGCTGGTAGCAGTTCCATTAGTGACGAAGCTTATGATCAGCTCTTTAATTTGTGGCGTTCTTTACAGCGATGCCAGCAACTCCCTGAAGTGTTACCAGACGTACAACTACCTGAAAAATCAAAGTTAGCTACACATCCTATTCCTCATACAGGGTTGAAGAAACTCAATGAATTAGAGGTTTATAACTGGATAAAAACACGTAAAAACATTTGGTTACAACCTAAAGTTGATGGTGTAGCGGTAACGTTGGTTTATAAGAATGGGAAGCTTGTTTCTATGATTAGCCGAGGAAATAGCATTGAAGGAATAGAGTGGCGAGCAAAAGCAGACTTTATTCCTGCGATACCTAAACAAATTAAATATTCAGGGATGTTAGTCCTTCAAGGTGAACTATTTTGGCGTATGAATGGGCATATTCAAGCTAAAAGTGGGGGAGTAAACGCTCGTAATAAAATTGCGGGGTGGTTAATGCGAAAAAATACCCCAACCGTTCCCGAAGAAAATATTGGTATTTTTATTTGGGCATGGCCTGCGGGAGATGCTAATCCAAAAACACAGTTAACACTACTTTCTGAGATAGGTTTTCCGTTAGCTGAGCAATATAGCCATAAAGTTGAAAATAAAACCCAAGCTAAGCAACTGAGGGAATACTATTATCAAGGTCAACTACCATTTGCTACTGATGGTGTAGTACTTAAAAATTTTCCAGCGCCAGCGGCATCAGCTTGGCAATCAAAACAAAATAGTTGGGCAATTGCCTGGAAATATCCATTACGTAGTGTGTTATCAGAGGTCACTAAACTCAAATTTAATATAGGTAGAACAGGAAGGGTTAGTGTCGTTACCGAGATAACCCCCATCAATATTGACTCAAAAACTATTTCAAAGGTAAATGCTGGCTCGTTATTATCATGGGAAAAACGAGATTTAATTGTTGGAGATAAAATACTTGTCTCTCTTTCAGGGCTTGGAAGTCCAAAGATTGAAGAAGTTGTTTGGCGGCGAGAGAAGCGCGAATATCCAAATGTATCAACATTCAAGCAATTTCATGCACTCAGTTGCCTGGCTTATACGGAGTCTTGCTCACAGCAATTTGTCGCAAGGTTAACATGGCTAGGTAAACAACTCAGTATTCGAGGCATAAATGAAGCTACATGGCGCCAGTGGGCTGAGAGGCATAATCTTACTCAACTAACAACTTGGTTGTCAGAACAATGGCAAAACGATTTACCTAAAGGTAAAAAGCACCAAATGTTAGTAAAGCAACTGAAAATGGCAAAGGCTCAACCTATTTCGCTGTGGTTAAAAGGCCTAGCGATTCCACTACCTAAATTACAAATAGAAAGGGTGAATGATATAGGTATGCTGTATGACTCTTCATGGGTTAACAGTATAAATTTGACTGAGCTGCAAAAGAAAAAATTAGCTAAATGGTTAGCGGAACCGGAAATTCAATCTATTTTGCGAATTTTGTCAGATATGCAAGCTACTCAGCCATCAATAGCAAACGATTAATGGCTGAAACAGTGAGGCTAATCTTGATTTTCGTAATTAAAGATAGGTAAACCAAGACGATAACGAATGGCTATTAGCCTTGCACTTAAGCCAACAACGAGTGTGATAATTACCACAATATCTTTAGGTAGAGGGGTTTGTAATAGTCCGATATAGATCCAAGCGGCGGCGAAAGAGACACCAGCATAGACCTCTTTTTGGAAAACTAAAGGGATTGTGTTGCACAGCATGTCTCTTAGCACGCCACCAAAAACACCTGTAATCACTGCTGCGATGGCAGCGATGATCGGGCTATAGTTCATATCGAGGGCTATTTGGGCACCGAGTATAGAAAATACAATGAGCCCGATAGCATCTAATATGAGGAATAATCGGCGTAAATGTTTCATCATAGGCGCTATCCAAATTGTCACAATAGCGGCGCCTGCAACAGTCAGGATATACTCAGGGTGTTCCACCCAACCTAAGGGGTAATGGCCAAGTAAGATATCACGGACGGAACCACCACCGATTGCCGTCGCAGATGCAATAATGATGACGCCAAAGACATCCATTTTTCGCCTGCCAGCTGCAAGTGCTCCAGTCATGGCTTCTGCGGTGATACCAATAATATAAAGTACACTTAATAACATGGTAGTTTTGTTCAAGACTAAGGTTATTGCTAAAGGGTAATATTACTTGTGAAACTTCTCGACTGAGATTTTCTAGTATTGACTAAACTAGATTAGTTAAAATAATCCGATAGCGATATTAAATGATGTCAAAGGATAACAGATTGAATAATAAATTGCCCTATAAAGAAACACGTTTAACATACGATGAGCGAAGCCATCAACTAACGAACATTAATGTTTGGACTCCAGATAGCGAATGGTTAGCTTATGATATACGACCAAACGGTAGTTCTTTTACTGGTTTATCTATAGAAAAAATTCATGTAAAAACATTACAGACCGTTGAAATTTATCACGCAAGCCATGGGGCTCACGTTGGGGTGGTAACGGTAAGTCCTCAACCACCAATTCAATATGCTTTTATCCATGGTCCTGAGCATCCAGATGAACAGTGGCAATATGACTTTCACCATCGAAGAGGGGTGTATGTCAAAGAAGAGCAATTAAACGTAGCTCACCCAATTGATGCAATGTGTATTACCCCTCCTTATTTAGTGGGTGCATTACGTGGAGGCACTCATGTCCATGTTTATAGTCCAGACGGAAAGTGGCTGAGTTTTACCTATAACGACCACGTAATGCATGAATTAGATGTGCAATTAGACCAACGAAATGTTGCAATTGCAGTGCCTATTGGGCCCGTTAATGTGAGCCCTAAAAAACATTTTCGAGAATATAATGGCGATTACTTTTGTTGTGTTGTGACGCGAACAACGCAACAACCTAAACCAAGCAGCGATGAAATTAGCCGTGCATATGAAGAGGGTTGGGTTGGCCAAAAAGGCTATCAAAAAGAGAATGGAAAGTGGCAGGAAAGAGCGCTGGTGTTTATTGGCGATACTCATTCTACAGATGGAGAAATTATTCCTGAGATCTACATTGTCGATCTGCCTTCACAGCCGGAGGATTACATGGTTGCGGGGGAATTACCTATCCAAGGAACAGAATCCAGTATGCCTTCTCCACCAAAAGGTATACAGCAAAGGCGCTTAACCTATACGTACAATAGAAAATTTCCTGGTTTATCAAAAACCCCTAGGCATTGGCTTAGAACTTCGCCAGATGGTAAATCGATCGCTTGTTTAATGAATGATGATAGCGGTAATGCTCAGTTATGGTTAGTTGATACGCTAACTGGAATACAAAGGCAAATAACGCATGGTTCTTCACCCATTCAGTCTGCTTTTAGCTGGGATAGTAAAGGTCAGAACATTTGCTTTATTCGTGACAATAGTGTCATGTATTGTCATGTCGAGACCGGAGCCATACAAAAATTAACGCAACGGACTGAGCTTGCCCCTGTTGTTGATGCAGTTGTATTTTCACCTAATGATGAGTTGATCGCATTTATGCGTGATATTGATGGATTTAGGCAAATTTATACAGTAGAAACCGGTTTAAATCGGTAAATGCAATAATTAGATTATTACAATTACGGGTACAAAAATTCTGGTTAACTTTTCTATTCGTAATTGTTTTGATTTGGCTCTAATTGGTATTTGGAACACTTAATTGCTAATTATTCATATGTTGAGTACAAAGAAACTTATAAATAAAATATTTAGTTAAAAATGGTTCTTATCAAAATAAGATAATAATTAAAGAAGTATTATATAAATGATTACTCAGATCTTAGATTAAAAATAATGTATTAGTAAATACATTTATTACACAGTAAAATTTTAATTACAAACGTTTGATTTAACCTAAATTATTTTTTAGTTTTATCTTTCTTTTCAAGTTCTTCTAGGCGTTTTTTTGGTGAACCAGCTTTATCATCATTACCCGATTTCGCGTAATCTAAAGGAATTAAAAGAGTATCCATAACAACAGAGAAAGGTAAATCAATAGCAAGCAAAGGCTTAACAACCCAGCCAGTTTCATCATCTTTAATCATTTTAATACTATTTTTCGAACCAGGGTAATAACCTTCTGATGGGCCTGCATGAGTCATAATACTCGAGCAACCACTCAAAATAAGCGGTGCGATAAGGAAACATAATCGTATTGAAATTAAACTCGGCATAGACGTTGTTAACCTGTATTTAGCTTGTTATTCCTAATATTGACTTATAATAACGAAAAACAAGAAATTCACAATAATAGTATCATATTATTATTTTATTTAACCGTATGTATTTTTTTAGTTAATAGTTTACTTGTATCTATTAACTAAAAATGTTTGTCTTCAGTATCTATTAGATGAATAATAAATAACGTTAAGAAATAAAGACATACTATTTTATATTTGTTATCAGTTTGAAAATTCTAAAAAAATAGATCATTTATTCATTCTGAACTGTGCTCTATGGCACATATTACCCTTATGCTATTTGGCATAATCGATTCAGTAGTATGTTTTATCACCTATTTGGGTGTGTTTAACGGGTAACTTGTCGTCAAAAGGATGCGGTCTATGAGTGAATTAGCTCTTACTGTAAGTTTGTTGGCGTTAGCTGCTGCTTTAGGGCTATGGATTGGTAATTGGAAGATCCGTAGTGTTGGGCTGGGAATTGGTGGTGTCCTATTTGGGGGGATCATCGTTGGGCATTTTGCTCAAAGTTACGGCTTACAACTGAATAAAGACATGCTGCATTTTATTCAAGAATTTGGCTTGATACTGTTTGTATACACGATTGGTATTCAGGTTGGACCTGGATTTTTCTCCTCTCTACGTGTTTCTGGTCTCAAACTAAATGGTTTCGCGTTGATGGTTGTTGTCTTAGGTGCGGTGGTAACAGCAATCATATATAAAGTCGCAAATATTCCATTGCCGATTATCTTAGGTATTTTTTCAGGGGCAGTAACGAATACGCCATCTTTAGGTGCTGGTCAGCAAATTTTAACTGACTTAGGCTCTGACCCTAATCTAATTGGCCAAATGGGAATGGGCTACGCCATGGCTTACCCTATGGGAATTTGTGGCATCTTACTGGTGATGTGGTTAGTACGCATCATCTTTAGAATTTCAGTAGAAAAAGAAGCTTCTGCATTTAATAATTCCTCTTTTCAACAGCGCGACTCTCTGCAGACTATGAATATTGCCATTCGTAACGCCAATCTTGATGGCTTAATTATGCAAGACATCCCACTACTTGGTAGCGAAGCGATTGTTTGTTCAAGATTAAAACGCGGAGATATGCTCGTTGTTCCTCAACCCACAACAGAAATACATTTAGGTGACTTATTGCACGTTGTTGGTTTAAAAGATGATTTAAATAAAGTTCGCTTAATATTAGGCGAAGAAGTTGATGCATCTCTGTCTACATCAAGCTCTATTTTACATTCCGTTCGTGTGGTTGTGACGAATGATGCTGTACTAAGTAAAAGGCTTAAGGACTTAAATTTAAAACAAAAATATGACGTTGTTGTGACACGATTAAACCGTACGGGTATTGATTTAGTTGCTAATAACAATTCAGTTTTACAATTTGGCGATATTTTAAATATTGTTGGTCGGCCTGAATCAATTGAAGCAGTCACCGCTTTATTAGGTAATGCAAAACAAAAACTACAGCAAGTTCAAATGTTACCTGTGTTCCTTGGAATCGGGCTAGGGGTTGTGCTGGGCTCAATACCCGTTTTTGTTCCTGGTTTCCCAGCAGCGTTGAAACTTGGACTAGCAGGAGGCCCACTAGTTGTTGCATTAATTCTTGGTCGTATAGGGACTATTGGGCGCTTATATTGGTTTATGCCTCCGAGTGCTAACCTTGCGTTAAGGGAGCTAGGGATTGTCATGTTCCTTGCAGTGGTAGGGCTCAATTCTGGTGGTGGCTTCATTGATACTTTAATTAAAGGTGATGGGTTGACTTGGATTGGCTATGGGTTATTGATTACGTTTGTACCGTTGTTTATTACAGGTGTAGTAGCTCGAATTTTTGGCAAAATGAACTATTTAAGCCTTTGTGGAGTGCTAGCGGGTTCCATGACAGACCCTCCTGCATTAGCATTCGCAAATAATATACATTCGACCAGCGGTGCTCCGGCATTATCTTATGCAACGGTTTATCCATTAGCGATGTTTTTAAGAATTATTTCACCTCAATTGCTGGCTATTTTATTTTGGGCTGTTTAGTACCCATATGATGATCAACCAAAATTTTATTGAAATTTTAAAAATTATAATTTTTTCAATGTGATAAGTGAGTTTCGATAATTGGAGTATAAGCGAGTAATGAAAGGTATCACGATATATAGGGGCAAAAAGTGCTTTTGTTCAAGCAATGACCAAATAGAAAAGATGTTCTAATAGTTTTGAATGATATTCGTATTGAAAAGTTAATTTGATTTCAATTACGGAGTTCTCGCTAATTTTTAGCCCTTTCTACATGAAAGGGCTTTTTTTTTACCTAACTATTGTAATAACAGGGTTAAAACCCTTGTTATTTCATAATCTAACAGGTTACTTCTTGATAAGCTTTTTCAAGCTCTTCAGCTAATATTTTGATCCCCTGTTCGATTTTTTCTGGCTCAGGGACATAGTTCATACGCATACATTGATGCGCATGTGGCCAATCCTGTTCAATACCAGGGAAAAAGTAATGTCCGGGAACCATCAATACACCACGTTTTTTTAAGCGTTGGTATAATTCTAAGCAATTAATTGGTAGGTCTTTAAACCATAACCAGAGGAAAATGGCACCTTCTGGCTTATGAATTAAACACTTATCTTCTGGGATATAGCGGCGAATAATTTCGATGGCTTCTTCTACACGGTGCTTATAAAAAGGACCAATTACATTCTTAGATAACGAGATAATGTCATCTTTTTTAAGCATTTCTAAGGCAAGTGCAGGGCCTATGCCACCAGGGGCAAGGCTGATGATACCATTCATGTTACTAACAGCTTCAATGATTTCTTCGTTAGCGATGATAATGCCGCATCGAGTTCCAGGTAAACCAAGTTTAGATAAACTCATACAAAGAATGACATTTTCGTTCCAAAATGGCGTAGCTTCGCTGAAGATAATGCCAGGGAAAGGAACACCATAAGCATTATCTATTAATAGTGGGATATTATGTTGTTTAGCTAGTTGGTCTAAATGCTCAACTTCTTCATCAGTAATGACATTGCCAGTCGGATTTGTTGGGCGAGACACACAAATCACACCAATATCATCAGTAACCTCTAATGTGTTGAAGTCTACTCGGTATTTAAATTGACCATTAGGTAAAAATTCAATTTGTGGCTTATTAGCAACGAATAAGCCATCATCAAGACCTGAGTCTGCATAACCAACATATTCAGGGGCAAGAGGAAATAGCACTTTACGGGTGATACCATCTTCAAAGCGACCGGCTAGCAAGTTAAATAGATAGAAAAAAGCACTCTGACTGCCGTTAGATAGGGCAATATTTTTCGCGCTAATATTCCAACCTAGTTTTGCTTTTAGCGTTGCTGCAAGCGCTTTCAACATGGCATCTTTACCTTGAGGACCATCATAATTACATAAAGTGTCTGTCAATTGGCCATTAGCACACATCTCAGCTAATAGATCTTGAAAATACTTATCCATTTCAGGGATATGAGCAGGATTTCCTCCCCCTAACATAATGGAGCCAGGGGTTCTTATGCCTTCATTCAAGTCTTTCATTAATAATGAAATACCTGAATTTTGAGCAAATTTATTACCAAATTTAGAAAATATCATCGCATTTATTCACATATGTTTATTAGATTGTTAATGGAATTTAAAACATACTCCGCTGCATCTCAGAGTTCAACCACTCATTTCTATCTTTTTTTAAGTTAAAATATCAAATTAAATCTATTTAATGGTCTAAAATATCGTAATGTTAATGCTTTGGTAGTTTATTTTTCTTTTTACTCGATGAGTTATACCGATAAAAACTAATTTATTTAAATTGGCAACAATTCACTAAATGGTCATTTATCATGCCAGTTGCCTGCATAAAGGCATAACAAGTGATCGAACCGACAAATTTAAACTCACGTTTTTTGAGCGCCTTGGAAAGAAGCTTAGAAATTTCAGTTTCCGCAGGGACTTGCGATGGTTTTTCCCAACCATTGACAATGGGTTGACCATTTACAAATTGCCAAATAAAACTGGAAAAATCTTCACCATTTTCTTTCATGGTTAAATAGGCTTTTGCATTCGCAATAATCCCATTAATTTTTAATCGGTTACGGATGATGCGAGTATCTTGCATAAGTCGCTCAATATCGTCTTCATCCATTAATGCAATTTTTTCGGGATCGAAATGATGAAATAAATCACGATATCCTTGGCGTTTTTTTAAAATAGTGTACCAAGAGAGCCCGGCTTGTTGGCCTTCAAGACAGATCATTTCAAATAATGCTAAGTTGTCATAAGTGGGTTTACCCCATTCATGGTCGTGATAAGCGATATATTCAGGATCTTGATTGACCCAATGGCAGCGTGTCAGGGGAGTATCCATTTTTCATCCTTTTTACAGTTTCGATAACCTTGTTTCAAAAAACAAACCATTTATACTGTATAAATAACCAGCTTTAAAGGGGTGAAAGTATTTTTTTTTATTTTTAGAATAAATACAGGCATATTCAATGCTGTATATCTTGCGGTCAAAGGGTATACTGGCGTACTTTCATTAAATTTTACGTATCGCGTGCGGATCTAACATGCAAAAGTTTGATACCAAAACCTTCCAAGGTCTTATCCTGACATTACAGGACTACTGGGCGCGTCAAGGCTGTACCATTGTTCAACCATTGGACATGGAAGTCGGCGCAGGAACCTCTCACCCAATGACGTGTTTGCGTGCATTAGGCCCTGAGCCTATTGCTGCGGCTTATGTTCAACCATCTCGCCGACCAACTGATGGTCGCTATGGTGAGAACCCAAACCGTCTACAACATTATTATCAGTTTCAGGTGATCATCAAACCATCACCAGACAACATCCAAGAATTATATCTGGGTTCTTTAAAAGAATTAGGTATTGACCCAACAGTTCACGACATTCGTTTTGTTGAAGATAACTGGGAAAACCCAACATTGGGCGCTTGGGGATTAGGCTGGGAAGTGTGGCTTAACGGGATGGAAGTGACTCAGTTTACTTACTTCCAGCAGGTCGGTGGTCTTGAATGTAAACCCGTAACAGGTGAAATTACATACGGCCTAGAACGCTTAGCGATGTATATTCAAGGCGTGGACAGCGTATATGACCTTGTCTGGTGTGATGGCCCATTGGGTAAAACCACTTATGGTGATATTTATCATCAAAACGAAGTGGAGCAGTCAACCTATAACTTCGAATACGCAAATGTTGATTTTCTTTTCAAATGTTTTGAAGAGTATGAAAAAGAAGCTCAACACTTGCTGGCTTTGGAAACGCCACTTCCACTACCTGCATACGAACGTATCTTGAAAGCGGCTCACACTTTCAACCTACTAGATGCACGTAAAGCCATTTCTGTTACTGAACGCCAACGCTATATTTTACGTATTCGTACCCTAACTAAAGGGGTTGCAGAAGCGTATTATGCTTCTCGTGAAGCGCTTGGATTCCCTATGTGTCATAAGAACTAAGAGGCTGTCATGACTCAACAGACTTTCCTTGTGGAAATCGGCACCGAAGAGTTACCGCCGAAGGCTCTTCGTTCATTAGCTGAATCATTTGCTGCAAATTTTACGGCTGAACTTGATGGCGCTGATATTGCCCATGGTGCAGTAACGTGGTTTGCTGCCCCTCGTCGTTTAGCACTTAAAGTAGCTGATTTAGCGGCTTCACAGCCAGACCGTGAAGTTGAAAAACGCGGTCCTGCTATCTCTCAGGCATTTGGTCCGGATGGCCAACCAACTAAAGCTGCTGAAGGCTGGGCTCGTGGTTGTGGTATTACCGTTGACCAAGCTGAGCGTTTGACCACAGATAAAGGCGAATGGTTACTATACCGTGCCCAAATGAAAGGGCAGGCTGTCAGCGAATTATTGGTTGATATGACTAGCCGTGCGCTAGCAAAATTACCAATCCCTAAATTAATGCGCTGGGCAGATAAAGACACTCAATTCGTTCGCCCTGTTCATACAGTCACATTACTGTTAGGTAGTGATGTTATCGAGGGTGAAATTTTAGGTATTAAGAGCGGGCGCACAATTCGTGGTCACCGTTTTATGGGTGAAGCTGAATTTACTATTGATAACGCTGAACAATATCCAGCCATTTTACGTGAACGCGGTAAAGTCATGGCGGATTACGCAGAACGTAAAGCGGTTATTAAAGCTGATGCGGAAAAAGCGGCTCAGGCTCTTGGTGGCCAAGCTGACTTAACGGATAGCTTACTTGAAGAAGTGACTTCATTGGTTGAATGGCCGGTCGTTTTAACGGCTAAATTTGAAGAGAAATTCTTAGATGTTCCTTCCGAAGCGCTAGTTTACACCATGAAAGGGGACCAAAAATATTTCCCAGTTTATGATAAGGCTGGCAAGTTAATGCCTAACTTTATCTTTGTGGCAAATATTGAGTCTTCTGATCCTCAACAAATCATTTCAGGTAACGAAAAAGTTGTACGTCCGCGTTTAGCTGATGCCGAATTTTTCTTTAAAACTGACCGTAAACAACGTTTGGAAGATAACTTACCACGTTTAGAAACTGTATTGTTCCAAAAACAATTAGGTACGCTGCGTGATAAAACAGATCGTTTAGAAGCCCTAGCGGGCTGGATTGCGAGTAAAATTGGTGCAGATGTCAATCATGCAACACGAGCTGGCTTATTAGCCAAATGTGACTTAATGACTAACATGGTGTTTGAGTTTACAGACACTCAAGGTGTTATGGGAATGCACTACGCACGCCATGACGGTGAGTCAGAAGACGTTGCATTAGCTTTAAAAGAGCAGTATCAGCCACGTTTTTCAGGAGATGCACTTCCATCGACAGATGTGTCAGCTGCATTAGCATTGGCTGAAAAAATGGATACGCTTGCTGGTATTTTTGGTATCGGCCAACATCCTAAAGGTGATAAAGATCCATTCGCTCTGCGCCGTGCTGCACTAGGCGTCCTACGCATTATCGTTGAAAAAGGCTACCAGCTTGATCTCGTTGAAATGACAGAAGAAGCGGCTCGTTTATATGGCGATAAATTAACCAATGAAAATGTAGTTAATGACGTTGTAGAGTTTATGCTTGGTCGTTTCCGTTCTTGGTATCAAGAATTAGGCTATAGCATTGATACCATTCAAGCGGTATTAGCTCGTCGTCCAACACAACCTGCTGACTTTGATGCACGAGTGAAAGCAGTTACTCACTTCCGTTCATTAGAAGAAGCACAGGCACTTGCAGCGGCAAATAAACGTGTTTCCAATATTCTGAGTAAATCAGAAGAAAAACTGGCTGACAACGTTTTAGCATCTGTTTTAAAAACGCCTGAAGAAGTCAAGTTAGCGACTCATGTTGTGGTGCTACAAGATAAGCTTGCGCCAATGTTTGCAGAAAGAAATTATCAAGAGGCTTTAGTTGAATTAGCTTCTTTACGCGATATCGTGGATGAATTCTTTGCAAATGTTATGGTAATGGATGAAGACCAAGCGGTGCGTATTAACCGTTTGACGCTATTAAGCCAGTTACGTGAGTTGTTCTTGAAAGTAGCAGATATTTCTTTGCTGCAATAGGCTTTAAATTAGGTTTTTAGCTTATTGTTAACGCTATTTTTATAAATGCTAACCTGTTTGATAAATAAGCACTAAAATACTCTAGTGCTTATTTTTTACTTTAAATAAGGTGATTAGCTTATAAACCTTACCATTTTGGTGGTTTTATCAGCAAACGAACCGAATTGGCGAAAAATGGGTTGACGATCTCCGTTCTTGGCAGTATTATTCACACCGTTTTCGGCGAGTAGCGCAGCTTGGTAGCGCAACTGGTTTGGGACCAGTGGGTCGGAGGTTCGAATCCTCTCTCGCCGACCAAATTCTAAGACCCACCTCATTGAGGTGGGTTTTTTCGTTTTTATCTTCCTTTTTCTATCTATAATTTCAGACTAACTTGCCTTGCTCTCCATAGCCTATTTCTGTTGATATATAACCAGTTCATGGTTGAACTGATGAGTTATTTATTGTTCGCAGATAGCTCATTATTTATGAATATCATTATTCATTTTTATGTTGTTTCCAGTAAAAAAGCTTTTTCATTACAAGGACTCGTTAATGAAAGCCAACAACGTTTTATCAATATACCTTTATTTCTTTTTTTGGGCGTTCATGCCCAATAAAGCTTATAGCCATGCTATAACGCCTGTTACTGCCATTACTCAAACATTACCTACATGTATCATAATTAACCAAGTTTATTTAATCGATGCTCAGCAGCTAACTGAAATTTCATCTAGGCATATTGGTGGATGGCGAAAAAAGCTAGAAGGTAAGTGTATTAGCGAGCAAGGTTTGCTCGACTATGCAGACTATATTAGGGCTGAGCTTATTAAAGCTGGCTACCTGACCTCTTATTTATATTATCCAGAGCAAACTTTTCTGTTTGGTATCCTGCAAGCAAAAATAATAGTAGGAACCGTTTCTTCGGTGGTTTATCAAAATGAACCGAGAGAAGACAACTTACTGCCACATGTATTTCCTTTTAAGCCAGGGGAAGCGCTTAACCTTTGGCATCTTGAGCAAGGCTTATACAATTTACAAAACACTTCTTTGCTTCCCTTTCAAATTAAATTAATTCCAGATGAAACCAATGAAAACGGCACGCAAATATTGGTGATTGGTCAACACCGACGTGAATTTCAAGGGATTCTATCTTTTGAGTCACGCTCAATTGCTCGGCAGGTAGGTAATACAGTCAGCCATACTTTTATAGCCGCTAATCCTTTGCTACGCAGTGATTTTTTATATTCGGAAGTCAGTCGTCAGCTAAGCGGTTCGGAAGACACTGAAATAACATCAGCAGCATTGTTCTATTCCCTTCCATATCATTATTGGCTTTTTTCTGTATCTGGTGGGTATCAGGAAAATAAATCCGTTCTTACCGGCTATGATATGGCTTTACCACTACAACAGTACCACTGGTTCCTCTTACTAAATGCAGAATACTTATTAAAGCGAACTGAACATTCGGTTACCTCAATAAGCATAGGGTCTCAAACCCAAAAAAGTGACACTTTTTTGTCTGATTTATACTTACAAACACAACAGCGCTATGCTAATTACATTATTGGTGAATTTTCTCATCAAATTAATTTTTCACAAGGCAATACCTTACTAAAATTAAAATATAAGCAAGGAACTGACTGGTTTGGTGCTAATGCACAGCAAATAACGGGATTGCGTAAGCCTCAAATTTTGAAAATATCACTTTCAACGTATAGAGAAGTGCTTCCTTTTCAATATCAAGGCCAATTTGAGGTGCAGCTGAGCCGTGACAAGTTAGATGTGTTACTAGACCAAGAATCATTAGTTGGAGCTGGTGGTATTAGCGGTTTTACTGGCGGACCGCAATATACTGATATGGGTGATAATAGCTTAAGGTTGGAAAATGAACTGTTATGGAATACTCCTTGGCAGCAAGTGGCTCTATATACTTCATTGGGTATAGGAGCAACGGCAAATGATAAAGCAACATTTTGGAAGGAAAACGTTTTACTAGGTGGAAGGATAGGAGCAAAAGGCCAATTAGGGCGTTTGTCATATCACTTATTTGCGGAAATGCCTTTTTGGCAAGGAAACCAACCTGTTATGCATGATGTCAGTTCGGGCCTTCATGTTGCATATTATTATTAATAAAATCAGTAGATTGTATTGTTTGTCGCGTCATCTAAGTGGTGTTTTTTATACAAATTAGCTAATTGTAGTTTTTATCGTATGTATTAGAGCATTTTCTGTACGCCAATAAATCGGCTGAAATAATACGGCGAGTATTATTTTATTCTTTAAGTTATCAAATGGTTAAAATTATGTTTAGCATAGGCAGTTGAATGTTTTTTATTTGCATAAAAAACAAACTAAATAGTTACATACTAAAATAATTTCCACATCGATTCTCTTTAGTGTTTTATTTCGTATCACACCAATAAAAGCACTATATTCGTTCAGTAATTCAGCACTTAATCACAAATATAAAAATAAATAACCTCGATATAAAACCCTATTCATTACTAATTATATGGTTATAACGCCTGCACCTTGTCCTCTACTGTGAAATTTTAAGCTAAATTGCAGTGTTAATTGTTTCTAATATGTTACATGAATTGAAGGTGGGTCGTAAATGTGGCTATTGACGAAGCGAGTGACAGTTGATTAATTGCACAATGAATAACAAAAAATACAGATACTACATCTGTCGCTTTTATGACGGATTTAGACATCAAGCAAAACAACATGAACACCATAGGAGCATACAGATGCGCTCTATTAAAAAGACAGGCCTACTGACAGTAGGGCTTACATTGGCAGCATTAGCGGTATCCGCATCAGTACAGGCAAAAACATTAGTTTATTGTTCAGAGGGCTCCCCTGAGGGCTTTAACCCACAGTTGTTCACATCAGGAACGACTTATGATGCAAGCTCTATCCCACTGTATAACCGTTTAGTTGAGTTCAAATTAGGAACAACTGAAATTGAACCCGGTTTGGCTGAAAGCTGGGAAGTGAGCGATGATGGTAAAGAGTACACTTTCCATCTGCGTAAAGGTGTCAAATGGCACTCGAATAAAGAATTTAAACCAAGCCGTGATTTGAACGCAGACGATGTAATCTATACATTTATGCGTCAAAAAGATGCTAACCACCCATATCATAAAGTTTCAGGCGGTAGCTATGAATACTTTATGGGAATGGATATGGATAAAATCATCGATAAAGTAGAGAAAGTTGATGATAATACGGTAAAAATTACCTTAACTCGCCCTGAATCTCCATTCTTAGCTGATATGGCAATGGACTTCGCATCAATTCTTTCTGCTGAATATGCAGACCAGATGCTGAAAGCGGGCACGCCAGAAAAAGTAGACTTAAACCCAATTGGAACGGGCCCATTTGTTCTGCAACAGTATCAAAAAGACTCTCGTATTCTTTATAAAGCCAATGATCAATACTGGGGCACGAAACCTAAACTTGACCGCTTAGTCTTCTCTATCACACCAGATGCTTCCGTTCGTTATGCAAAATTGCAAAAAAATGAATGCCAAGTTATGCCATATCCAAACCCGGCTGATTTAGAGCGCATGAAGCAAGATAAAGACATTACGTTAATGGAGCAACCAGGGCTGAACGTCGGTTATCTCTCTTATAACGTTGAGAAAAAACCACTGGATAATCAAAAGGTTCGCCAAGCACTGTCTATGGCGGTGAACAAAGATGCAATTATCGAAGCGGTTTATCAAGGTGCAGGCCAAAAAGCGAAAAACCTTATCCCACCAACAATGTGGGGCTATAACGATGCGGTGAACGATTACGAATATAATCCTGAAAAAGCAAAAGCATTATTAGCAGAAGCGGGCTTCCCGAATGGCTTTGAAATTGACCTATGGGCTATGCCTGTTCAACGACCATATAACCCAAATGCCCGTCGCATGGCGGAAATGATCCAAGCGGACTGGGCAAAAGTTGGCGTTAAATCAAAGGTTGTCAGCTATGAGTGGGGTGAATACCTCAAGCGAGCGAAAGATGGCGAGCCACAAACGGTAATGATGGGTTGGACGGGTGACAATGGGGACCCTGATAACTTCTTTGCAACCTTGTTTAGCTGTGCAGCAAAAGAACAAGGTTCTAACTACTCAAAATGGTGTAATCAAAGTTTCGAAAACTTGATCCAACCAGCACGTCAAACAGCAGATCACGACAAACGAGTCGAGCTGTACAAACAAGCGCAAGTTGTGATGAATGAGCAGGCTCCAGCCCTCATTATCGCGCATTCCACAGTGTTTGAACCAGTACGTAAAGAAGTCAAAGGCTATGTGGTTGACCCACTAGGCAAACACCACTTCGAAAACGTCGATATTGAGAAGTAATCGTATCTAATCTGTCTATGCCCTTCGTTGCTGGTTTAGAGCGGAGGGCGTTTTCTTCTCTAGAAGAAGCAGAGAAGTTGAGTTGTTTGTGAGCACCCGGAAAAGCGATTTTCTGAGTAGCCAAACGGACTAAGAGCCGTCAACGGCATTATTAAAGAGATTCAGGATATGTTGCAATTTATCCTCCGACGATTGGGGCTTGTGATCCCCACGTTTATCGGTATTACATTATTGACTTTTGCTTTTGTCCACATGATCCCGGGTGACCCGGTGATGATCATGGCTGGTGAAAGGGGGTTATCCCCTGAAAGGCATGCTTATTTAATGGCTGAACTAGGGCTTGATCAGCCACTTTGGAAACAATATCTCCATTATATCAATGGGATATTTCATGGTGATTTGGGGATTTCCCTAAAAAGTCGCATCGGGGTATGGGAAGAGTTTTTACCTCGTTTTTTAGCAACAGTCGAATTGGCAACTTGCGCTATGATTTTTGCGATTTCTGTTGGGATCCCAGTTGGGGTGTTAGCCGCAGTAAAACGTGGGTCAATTTTTGACCATACCGCAATTGGCCTTTCTTTAACGGGTTACTCAATGCCTATCTTCTGGTGGGGGATCATGCTCATCATGTTAGTGTCGGTACAGTTAGACCTCACCCCGGTTGCAGGGCGAGTCAGTGATACCGTTTTTCTTGATGATTCTCAGCCTCTAACCGGTTTTATGTTAATTGATACCCTAATTTGGGGTGAAGATGGCGATTTTATTGATGCTGTAGAGCACTTAATATTGCCTTCCATTGTTTTGGGAACGATCCCATTAGCCGTCATTGTACGTATGACTCGCTCATCAATGCTAGAAGTGCTGGGAGAAGATTATATTCGTACTGCTCGTGCCAAAGGTCTTGGCCGCGCGCGCGTAATTTTAATTCATGCATTACGCAATGCATTATTGCCTGTGGTCACGGTAATTGGCTTGCAGGTGGGGGTGATGTTAGCAGGGGCTATTTTGACAGAAACTATTTTCTCATGGCCCGGGTTAGGACGCTGGTTAATCGAAGGGCTACAGCGTCGAGACTACCCTGTTGTCCAGGGGGGAGTTCTGCTGGTTGCGACATTGATTATCTTCGTAAACTTAGTGGTCGACGTGCTGTATGGCATTGTAAACCCACGTATTCGTCATAAAAAATAAGGAGCGCTAAATGTCTCAATCTACTGAGCCAACCGTTGTCAGCGCCCCGCAGCCGATGACTCCATTACAAGAATTTTGGCACTATTTTAAACGTAACAAAGGGGCAGTTGTCGGGATGTTCTACATTATCCTGATGGTACTGATTGCGATTTTTGCGGGGGTATTAGCCCCACATGCCCCAGACGAACAATTCCGTGATTTCTTACTTGCTCCACCCGTTTGGGAAGATGGGGGAAGTTGGCAGTTTATTTTAGGGACTGATGATGTTGGGCGCGATTTACTCTCTCGTTTAATGTATGGCGCCCGCCTGTCACTGCTAGTTGGCTGTTTAGTGGTTGTTCTATCATTAATCATGGGGGTCACTATTGGTGTGATCGCTGGCTATTTTGGTGGTGTCGTTGACGCATTAATTATGCGTGTTGTCGATATCATGCTGGCATTACCAAGTTTATTATTAGCCTTGGTGCTGGTCGCCATTTTTGGTCCTTCTATTGTTAATGCCTCGATTGCTTTGACGTTTGTTGCATTACCTCACTATATTCGATTAACACGAGCAGCGGTTTTAGTGGAAGTAAACCGTGACTATGTGACGGCTTCTCGTGTTGCGGGGGCCGGGGCAGTACGCCAAATGTTTGTGAACATCTTGCCTAACTGCTTGGCTCCATTGATTGTGCAGGCCTCTTTAGGTTTTTCGAATGCCATTTTAGATATGGCTGCTTTGGGTTTCCTTGGAATGGGCGCACAGCCACCGACTCCTGAGTGGGGAACGATGCTGTCTGATGTGCTGCAATTTGCACAAAGCGCATGGTGGGTTGTGACTTTCCCTGGACTGGCAATTTTATTGACGGTGCTTGCGTTTAACCTGATGGGTGATGGGTTACGTGATGCATTTGATCCAAAACTCAAGCAGTGATGAGGTAACCAAATGGCATTGTTAAATGTAGAACAACTTTCGGTACATTTCGGAGACGAAAAAGCACCGTTTCGCGCCGTTGACCGCATCAGTTATAGCGTTGATAAAGGCCAAGTCGTTGGTATCGTTGGTGAATCGGGTTCAGGTAAATCCGTTAGCTCACTCGCGATTATGGGGTTAATTGATTACCCCGGGAAAGTAATGGCTGATTCTTTAAAATTTGATGGGCGTGATTTACTGTCGATCCCTGAAAAAGAACGCAGGCAGATTGTTGGTGCCGATGTAGCAATGATTTTCCAAGACCCGATGACCAGTTTAAACCCATGTTTTACTGTGGGTTATCAAATCATGGAAGCGTTGAAAGTTCACCAAGGAGGAAGCAAAAGTACACGTAAACAGCGGGCTATTGACCTCTTAGATATGGTAGGGATCCCTGATCCACAATCACGTTTAGATGTGTATCCCCACCAGTTGTCCGGTGGAATGAGCCAGCGTGTAATGATAGCAATGGCAATTGCATGTCGTCCTAAGTTATTGATTGCGGATGAACCGACAACAGCGTTAGATGTCACTATTCAAGCGCAAATTATTGAATTGCTGTTGGAATTACAGCAACAAGAAAATATGGCGTTGGTACTTATCACTCATGACCTCGCTTTAGTGGCAGAAGCTGCACATCATATTATTGTGATGTATGCGGGGCAGGTGGTTGAGTCAGCCAAAGCGAACGATATTTTTAAGCATCCTCGTCATCCTTATACACAAGCGCTACTACGTGCTTTGCCTGAATTTGCGACGAATAAATCACGTTTAGCCTCACTCCCGGGTGTAGTGCCCGGAAAATATGATAGGCCTGTGGGTTGTTTATTGAATCCACGTTGTCCGTATGCAACGGAGAAATGCCGTCAAGAAGAGCCAATGTTACAAACCGTTGGTGATCGCCAAGTCAAATGCCATATGCCGCTGGATGATATGGGGAGGCCAACATTATGAGTGACAAACAACATGCTCCATTGCTCAAAGCGGTGGATTTGAAAAAATATTACTCTGTCAAAAGAGGGGTTTTTGCTGCGGAAAAAACCTTGAAAGCATTGGATGGCGTTTCTTTTGAGCTAGAAAGAGGCAAAACATTGGCAGTAGTTGGAGAATCGGGTTGTGGTAAATCGACATTAGGTCGTTTATTAACCATGATTGAGCAACCCTCTGAGGGCGAGTTGTATTACCAAGAGCAAAACTTGTTAGTAAAAGATAAGTCTGCAGAGAAACTGCGTCGTCAAAAAATCCAAATTGTGTTTCAAAACCCTTATGGCTCTTTGAACCCTCGTAAAAAGGTGGGGCAAATTTTGGAAGAGCCTTTATTGATTAATACTTCATTGTCGAAAGAGCAGCGCAAAGAAAAAGTATTATCTATGATGGCAAAAGTGGGTTTAAAAACAGAACACTATAGCCGGTATCCTCACATGTTTTCTGGCGGGCAGCGTCAACGTATCGCGATAGCACGGGGTTTAATGCTTGACCCTGACATCGTGGTTGCTGATGAACCGGTTTCCGCGCTGGATGTTTCTGTTCGTGCTCAAGTATTAAATCTGATGATGGATTTACAGCAAGATCTAGGTTTGTCTTATGTCTTTATTTCACATGATTTATCGGTGGTAGAGCATATTGCTGATGAAGTTATGGTGATGTATTTAGGGCGCTGTGTGGAGAAAGGGACAAAAGAGCAGATTTTTAATAACCCTCTTCACCCTTATACCCAAGCGTTATTATCAGCAACACCAAGGCTGAATCCAGATGCTCGGCGTGAACGTATTAAGTTAACGGGAGAGTTACCAAGCCCTTTAAACCCACCACCGGGATGTGCATTTGCAGCGCGGTGCCGTAGAGCATTTGGCCAATGTACGCAATTCCAGCCAACATTGAAGGAATATGACCAACAGTTGGTTGCGTGTTTTGCAGTTGATGAAGATGAAAAACAGACGATAACGGTGAGCTGATATGTGAAACGGTAGAAAGGTTAACTTTCTGCCGTTTTTTATTTCATCGTGCCTTTAAATGGCGTTAACATGCTGTTTGTCCTAAATACCCAATCTTTCTTTTTAAACTACTCTTTTGCAGATAAAATCAAGTATACTGGCTGATGTTTCCATTTTCTTTAAAAAGCTGCTTGATTAGAAAGGTTGTGGCCAAATGAATACCCGAGTCCAACGCTCACTAACATTAAAAAGTATGGTCGTATTCTTTATGATTACGTTGCTATCACTTGCGCTTTTTTTAGCTATTCAATTCAGTTACTTAGTTGAGCAACGTAAGCAAGATTATTTAGACCAACTCAGTAACGCTGTAGTACAAATTCAAAAACCATTAACAGATTCATTGTTAAGCTCTGACCTCAACGAAGTTAAACGGCTACTGATAAGTTTAAAGACATCAGGCATTATGGGAAATGCGATTATTACTGTTGATGGTACAACGGTAATGAATCTAAGCTTTGCAACGCCTAAGCCGATACCTAATTGGGTGACTCATTTTGTGGGCATCCCTGTCGAAATGACCGTGCCACTGTATGCATACGGGAATGTTGTGTTGCAGGCTAAGCCTCAAGGGTATTTGACATTACAAGTTGACCCGAACCGTGTTTATCGGTTTGCGCTCAACACCCTTGCTTTGATGACGACAACTTATTTGTTGTTGGTGCTCATTATTGCTATTGGAATGACGTGGTGTGTCAGTCGTATGATAATAAGGCCACTGCGTAAAATCGCAATTGAGTTACAAACAAATTCTGAAGTTAATCAAATTGCTGTGTCTGAATATCATCGTGACGATGAGCTAGGTTTGCTAGCAAAAGGGTATAATCGTCAAAGAAAACAGCAAAAATCAGACTAAGCCATGAACATGGACTCAGCTTTATGGTCTAATATCGTTATAGTGGTGACAATGAAAAATGGAATAAAGCCAAACTATATCGTTTAACCCGATAAGTTCGCGTTTTTCGTTAATTTATCTGTCGTTATTTGCGGTTAAATATAAAGATATAAAACACATAGGGGTTTACATGCAGGGCTTGAAAGTTCGGTATATCATTGGTGTTGTATTATTCTCAGTCGCGCATTTAGCCGGCGCTGAGCCTTTACAACCTGATCCAGCATGGCAGCAAGGGAAGCTAGAAAATGGCTTTAGCTGGCAATTATTACAAACACCACAACGTCCAAATGACCGTATCCAGCTCAGGTTAGCAATTAAAACAGGCTCATTAACAGAAAAAGCGAGCGAGAAAGGATACAGTTACCTTATACCTAAAATGGCGTTGTTTCATCAAACTGAAGCATTTCCAACAACAACATTGCAAGAATTCTGGCGCCAGGCCGCAGACCCTGATATGCCAATTCCACCCGCGGTTGTTTCCTATGACTACACTATTTATAGCTTAAGCTTACCAAATAATCGCCCTGACTTAATTAAGCAAGCCCTAAGCTGGCTAGCGACTTCTGTTGCAGGTGCTGAGTATACAGAAACGACATTGCATAACGGCTTGACGGCACAAAATGTCCCAGTTGCAACACTACCTTTAAATGCCAACGATCCTGTTTGGCGAGCGCGTTTAAAGGGTTCAACGATGATGGGGTATGACCCTGGCCAAAAACCGAATGGTACTGTCGCTCTTGATAGTGTGAACTCGTTTTATCAAAAATGGTACACACCGGATGTGATGACATTGTATGTTGCGGGCCATGTAGATTCTCGAATGTTATCTGATTCAATCTCACAAACGTTCTCTTCATTGGAAGGTAAGCGCTCTGAGCCTGTTTCTGTTGCGGTATTATCAGCAGTAAAACCGCAATCTATTGATATTTTGCAGGAACAACCTGCGCAGGATACGCTTTCATTAATTTGGGACATTGATTGGCTACCCATTAAAGATTCAAACGTTTTACTGCGTTATTGGTCGAGTGACTTAGCGCGTGAGGCAGTTTATCGTTCTCTGCAAAAAGCGTTCAATCAGAAATTTAATCAAGGGGAAGTTGTTCCAGGGCTAGATTGCCGCGTGCAATATCAAAAAGCCAGTTGCACATTAACGGTGACGGCAGCGCCTGAAAAAATGGAAGCGGTGACAGATATCGTCGCGAGTGAACTTGCATCGATTAACCAAAATGGTATTGCTGCTGAGTTATTTGACGACATGCTCAAAGAAAAACAGGTGCAGTTATCGCAATTATTTGCCGCCTACGCGCGTACAAGTACCGATGTTTTGATTAGCCAACGTCTGATTTCCCAACAAAATGGGGTCGTTGACATCGCCCCTGAACAGTACCAGCGGTTAAGGCAAACTTTCTTGGCTTCACAAAGCCTTGAACAGGTAAATATGGAAGCCCGTCGGTTGTTATCTCAAGAAGCTGCTTTTGTATTAGCGCAGCCAAAAGATAAGCAAATGATGGATGCAGAACGAATTCGTCAGAAATTTACCAAGGTGTTATGGCCGCAAATTGCCGCGCCAGCATCAACAGAAGTGGCTCCTGTTAAGCCTGTTGCAGAAAAGCCAGCCGCACAATAAGTGGGCAAAAATAGAAATATGAAAGATAGCTATTGAATGATTCAGTGGCTATCTTTTAATTTAATGTTGTTGGCTTAATAGCGATTCAATCACACAAATTAGCGTTTCTCGTGATTCTTTGTCATCAACAAACCCTGCTGCACTGGTTTTTGCTTCAGGTGCGTAATAGGCGACAGACCCCCAAAAACCCAAATGGGAATACAAGGTGATGCCATTGACAACATTCACCATAATGCCCAATCGATAGTGTTCTGCACCTTCGTGAGACCCCATACTTAGCATCGTCTCTAGTGTATTCGGTGATGAAAAAATATTCCCATCAAACAGTGCTTCTAAAAATATCGCCATTTGTTTCGATGACATAACTAAGCCACCGCCACCATAGGCATCCATGGAGGCGTGAATATGAGTTCCATCCCATTTCCCTAAATATTGACGTGCTCTTGGGGCTGAGTCTTGGGATGGTTGTTCTAATGATTCCCAATAGGCACTTTCAAGACCAATAGTGTCGAAATGCAAAAGCTCTCTAACAGCTAGGCCAAGGGATTTACCCGTGATCCTCTCAATAATATCACCGAGCAAAATATATCCAGTATCTGAATAGATAAAGGATTCAGCAGGCGAAAATGTTGGAAACTGTTTACGCATGTACATTTCGATTTGTTCGGTTCGGCTCCAAACATAATTAGGTTGTTTAAGAACGGCTTTGAGGTAGTCACCATCTGCATGGTCTAGTAGACCACTACTGTGCTCCAGTAAATGGCGGATAGTGATAGCTTGAGTGTTATATTGGCTACTGAGTAGTGCATTATACTGCGGGTCAATATATTTAGGTATTGCATCATCAATACTGAGTTTTCCCATTTCAGTAAGGCGTAAAATGGCAGCGGCGGTAAATGTCTTTGTATTACTGGCAATTCGCAGCGGTGTATCAACAGTAAGAGGCATACCTTCAATATCCGCCCCTCTAGCACAGAAGGTATTCACGCTATTTTTGGTTTGATTATGGTAGTAAAGGACGACACCACAAGTTAAATTTTCGAGCTGTTGAATAGGGAGGGGCATAATAATCTCATTATTAAATGATTAAGATGAAGATGCATGCCATCTTAATCATATTTATACAATTCAATGTACGCTTTAAATGCGCTTAAAGAAACAAGTTGGCGACCATATGATGGCAAGTGTTTTTTCTTTTTATATAAATTTGGTGTTATGTTTATCTTCAATATAAGAACATAAAATGTACCCGGATATTGAAGTAAAGGAAAGAACATGAACAACTCGAATATATTTCTACAACGGTTAGGTTTGCGTTATCCCATCATACAAGCGCCGATGGCGGGTGTTTCTACTCCAACACTAGCCGCTGCGGTCTCAGAGGCTGGTGGGCTTGGCTCGCTAGGCTTAGGCGCAAATTCAGTGGAACAAGCTCGCCAATTGATTACTCAAACGCAAGCACTGACAAGTAAAGCATTCAATGTCAATTTATTCTGCCATTTACCGGCTAAACGTTATCCCGCTAATGAGCAGGGATGGATCCAGTATTTAGCACCTTATTTCGCCCAATTTAATGAGACTCCCCCTACTTATCTCAGTGAAATTTATCAAACTTTTTTAGATAACTCAGAAATGTTATCGATGTTACTCGAAACAAAACCTGCAGTAGTGAGTTTTCATTTTAATATTCCATCCACCGAGGTGATACAGCAATTCAAGCAACACGGTATCTATACCATGGCGACGGCTACTAATTTGCACGAAGCACAACAAATTGAATTGGTTGGAATTGACGCCGTTGTTGCACAAGGTATTGAAGCGGGAGGGCATCGAGGCATGTTTGATTTGCAAGCTTTAGATGAAGAACTCACCACTTATGAATTAGTGACGTTAATCTCTCAACATATTGATTTACCAGTGATTGCAGCTGGTGGCATGATGGATGGACAAGCTATCAATATGGCTTTAGAGTGCGGTGCTGCCGCCGCGCAATTAGGAACGGCATTTTTGCTTTGTCCTGAATCTGCTGCGAATGCAGGATACCGAGCTAAGATCAAGCAGCAAACTGGGGATCACACTCAACTCACTTCTGCAATTTCAGGGCGTCCAGCGAGAGGGATTATTAATCAATTTATTCAAGTAGGCAACGGCTACGAGACAAGTAAATTACCTGATTACCCATTAGTTTATGATATTGGTAAGCAACTTAATGCGGCGGCAATGAAGTCAGGTAGCGATGAGTTTGCGGCATATTGGGCGGGGCAGAGTGTGGCGAAAGCTCGCGAGATGCCAGCGTCTTTATTGGTTAAAACGTTAGCAGAAGAAATGAAACGCTAGTTTTAAGCGTGGTAGGGCGGGTTACATCACCGCCCTCAATAAGCTGCTATTCAACCATTTCGTTATCCAATGAACCTTTTGGCTCATCAGTGGCTATCCAAGCTGCACAAAATAAAGTTAAACGCGCAAAGAAGTAGAAGAAGGCCATTAGCCCAAGGACTGAACCAAATGCGGCTCCAGAAGGCGATGAAGCAAGGTTAGGCAAAATCCAAGTCATAATGGATTTTATGATTTCAAACCCAATGGCCGCCAGCAATGTTCCTTTAAATAGTGATCTGCGGCGATGTTGCATGCGCGGTAGGATCCAAAAAATCCATAAAAATAATAGGAAGTTGGCTGTAATGGATATGGTTAAACCAATCAGTGTCCAAGCAGGTTTTAGCCATTCTATACCGTCTAGCCCAAGCGTACTGACAATCGTCGCCTGTGCAGAGCCAGCAACAGAAGTCAGGGTAATTGTCACAATTAAGGCAATAAGTAGACCAATTAAAGCAAAGAAGTCGCGAATGTAGCGGAAAATAATATTTTCATGTTCATCTTCATTACGTTCCCATACAGAACGTGATTGAGCCAAAATAGCCAAGCGTAAGTTATTAACCCAATTAACTCCGGAGTATACGGCTAAAGCTAACCCGGTTAATCCAACTGTCGTACGTTGACGTATTGCCGTATCGATTGTTCTTTCTAATGTATTTGCGAGCGTAGGGTCAGTAATATTTGCAGAAATTCCACGAACTAATTTTTCAAGTAATTCAGGATTGCTGGCTAATACAAAACCGGCAGCGGCGAATGAAAACATTAAAACAGGAATTAAAGAGAGAAAGGAAAAATAGGTAATTGCAGCCCCAAACTGGTTTCCCATTCGGTCGTTAAAACGTTGTGCAGTACGAATGATATGAGCAATAAAAGGAATCGCACAAATAAAGTTCACAACTCGCATTGAGAAGGTCAATGCTTTTTTACTGCCATCAATACTTTTATTCAGTGTCGCTTTCAGTTTATTGGTATCTTTTTGTTCTTCTTCCTGCGTATTCGACATTTAATCCCCTTTTCCCGCAACTAAAATTGTCTGACTTTTCGACCTATTTAATGCCTATAAATGAATGATATGCACAATACTATAGCTTAAATTGGCCAATAAATTCATCCCAATGACTGTGTTATGAGATAAATAGTCATTGGGATGTTTGTTTAAAGTTAAAGTAACTAATTAATTAATCAGAGGAAAAGGGGCGATAGGCTAAAGCGCATCTTTATAAACTTTCAGCTCAGCTTGGGCCTCTTTTAATTCAGCTTGTGCTTCTGCTAATTTTCTCTCGCGCTTTTCAATTTTGCTACGGTCATTGCCCTCTAGTTTTTCTTCTTGTAATTCAGCTTCACGTTCTTGCACTTTTTCTGTTTTCTCTGCTACCTCTTTTTGGCTATCACGGTATAAAGATTCCGGCGTACAATAACGATTCACATTATCTAATGCTTCTTCTAAGCCTCTTACTCGATGCTGATTTCCATGTTGCTTAGCGTAATTGATTTGTTCTTCGATGCGTTGTTTTTTTATTTCGCAGCCGTTTTGTGTTTTTGCTGCCATTGCCGATGAGCTAGCAAAAAATAAAACACAAGCGCTGGTGGTGATAAGTAACTTATTCATAATTTACCTCTGTTTATTTTTAAATTTGTGTTTAGGATAGCGTTTTCTTTCATTCTGGTCATGTGAATTTTAGCATGACTATGGTTATGACATTTGTTGCTAAATTTAGCTATAATGAGGCGGAAGAATAAATCCGGTCTATTTTTTGTTCAAAAAGGCTATCTTTAAAGAACCTATTTAATAATAGTCATCTTAGTGGCTAATATTGAATTTCCTCAGGAAATAAACGTTACATGTTAAGTTATCGTCACAGCTTTCACGCAGGCAACCATGCCGATGTGCTAAAACACACGGTACAGAGTTTGATCATTGAATCTCTGAAAGAGAAAGAAAAACCATTTCTGTATATAGATACGCACTCAGGTGCGGGCCGTTATCAATTAACGGGGGAACATGCGGAAAAAACAGGTGAATATCTTGAAGGGATTGCGCGTATTTGGGAGCAACCGGATTTACCTGAGGAATTATTGCCGTATATGAATATTGTGCGCCAGCTGAATGATAATGGGCGTTTACGCTATTATCCAGGTTCACCATTATTGGCAAAATATTTATTACGTGAACACGATAAGCTGGTATTAACTGAATTACATTCGAGCGATTATCCATTATTACGTACGGAATTTTCACGGGATAACCGCGCGCAGGTTTTCAGAGAAGATGGTTATCAACAACTGAAATCTAAATTACCCCCACAGAGTCGACGTGGCTTTGCGCTAATGGACCCACCTTATGAGATGAAGACGGATTATGAAGCGGTCGTGAAAGGGGTGGTGGAAGGCTATAAACGCTTTGCAACAGGAACATATGCAATTTGGTATCCTGTTGTATTGCGTCAACAAATTAAGCGTATGGTCAATCAATTAGAAGCAACAGGCATTCGAAAAATACTACAAATTGAATTGGCGGTACGTCCTGATAGCGATCAACGTGGAATGACGGCATCCGGTATGATTGTTATCAACCCACCTTGGAAACTTGAGCAGCAAATGAAGAATGTGCTGCCGTGGTTACACAAAACACTCGTCCCTGAAGGGACTGGACATACGTTAGTTGAGTGGATTGTTCCAGAGTAAACTGTATTTTTGATAGGTAATACCGATTAAATTAACAGGTGTTATCTATCGTAAAGCGCTATTTATGCCATGACAATCAATAGCATGATGCGAGAAAATGCATTCATAAATCATTCAATCAATGGGAATAACCAAATTATGAGCAAACATTACGACTATATCGCAATTGGTGGCGGAAGCGGTGGTATTGCGTCGATGAACCGTGCAGCAATGTATGGGCAAAAATGTGCCTTAATTGAGGCGAAAGCATTAGGTGGGACTTGTGTTAACGTGGGCTGCGTACCGAAAAAGGTGATGTGGCATGCAGCACAAATCTCAGAAGCTATTCGCAATTATGGTCCTGATTATGGTTTTGATGCGACAATTAATCGTTTTGATTGGAAAACACTTATTGATAGTCGTACTGCTTATATTGACCGCATTCACCAGTCTTATGACCGTGTCTTAGGTAATAATAAAGTTGATGTCATCAATGGTTTTGCGCGTTTTATTGATGCACACACTGTTGAAGTAAATGGTGAAACCTACACCGCAGACCATATTTTGATTGCGACGGGTGGCCGCCCAGTGATCCCTGCTATCCCAGGTGCAGAATATGGTATGACTTCTGACGGTTTCTTTGAACTTGAAGCATTACCAAAACGTGTTGCGGTTGTGGGTGCCGGTTATATTGCCGTTGAACTCGCCGGTGTATTAAATGGTTTAGGTGCAGAGGCGCATTTATTTGTGCGCAAACACGCCCCGCTGCGCTCATTTGACCCGCTGATTGTCGAAACATTAGTGGAAGTCATGAATACCGAAGGCCCTAAACTGCATACGGAATCAATTCCAAAAGAAGTCGTGAAAAATGCAGATGGCTCACTAACATTAAAACTGGAAAATGGCCAAGAACAAACGGTCGATGCATTAATTTGGGCTATTGGTCGTGAACCAATGACAGATAACCTGAATATTGAAGCAACAGGCGTCGCACTGAATGAAAAAGGCTATATCAAGGTTGATAAATACCAGAACACCAATGTGCCGGGTGTTTATGCGGTTGGTGATAACACTGGCGCGGTTGAGTTAACTCCTGTAGCGGTTGCGGCTGGTCGTCGTTTATCTGAACGTTTATTTAATAATAAACCGGATGAACACTTAGATTACAGTAATATCCCAACGGTGGTATTCTCGCACCCACCAATTGGCACTGTTGGTTTAACTGAACCTGAAGCGATTGAAAAATATGGTGCTGATAAAGTGAAATGTTATAAATCATCTTTCACTGCAATGTATACCGCCGTCACTTCACACCGTCAACCTTGCCGTATGAAATTAGTTTGTGTTGGTGAAGATGAAAAAATCGTTGGCATCCATGGTATTGGTTTCGGAATGGATGAAATCCTACAAGGTTTTGCGGTTGCATTAAAAATGGGTGCAACCAAAAAAGACTTTGATAATACGGTGGCTATTCACCCAACAGCGGCAGAAGAATTTGTGACAATGCGTTAAGCATTGGTTATCTAAAATTAAAAGCTAAGTTCATCTGAACTTAGCTTTTTTTGTATTATTTTGCCAACAGCTCTGCAATCGCAGGAATGACTGCTAAGCTATCAAGGTATTTTTTCATCGCAGGAGTCGTTTCCATGATTTGGTATTTGACTAAAAACATGACAAACGCCCCGACATACACATCCACTGCGGTAAATTGCTCACCACAAATAAACGGTTTAGCGTTATTTAAGCCGATTTCTAAGCAAGCCATGGTGCGTTCGACAGAACCAAAACCAGAAGATTTTTGCTGCTCTTCATCTAATTGAATACCTAAGTTATTGATAGTGAATGCGGATTCAATGGGCCCTGCAGTAAATAGGAACCAGCGATAATAATCTGCACGTTTAGGGTCATTCAATGCAGGCGCTAAGCCTTTTTCAATAAATTTATCGGCTAAATAGAGACAAATCGCCGCCGTTTCCGTCACAATCGCATCACCATCAACAAGTGCGGGAACTTTCGCCATCGGATTAATTGCAAGATATTCAGCCGTATGCATATCTGCACCATAATCTAATTCAATACGCTTGTAAGGAACATCTAAAATTTTTAATAGTAGGTCGACCGTGTTGCCACGTGACATTGAATTAGTAAAAAGAACCAGTTCGCTCATGGTGATTTCCTTATATGAAGTTGAGCACTTACTATAAGGGAGTTGAGTGTCAGAAATTGTCAGGAGAGACGCACAATACTTCTTTTTGCCAGCGTTCTAGCAGGTAGTTTTTTGGATAAGGGAGTTTGTCAGTAAGAGCACAATAAGATTGAATGCGGTCTAAACGAAAATGGCGATAACTTTTCCGTAATTCACACCAAGCAGCCAGTACTTGTGAATCTTTCATATAACCAATTGCAATTGGCCAAATAATTCGTTCACTAGGCTGGTTTTGTCCATCAAGATAAGTCATTTTGGCTTTGCATTCTTCTCGTAAACTTAAACGTAAGTCTTTAACGATGATATCGTTAATTTCATAGAAATGTGTGGTAGGAGCAAATAAGGTATTTTGATTTAGAATTTTCTGTGAATGACCTGCCACCACGGAGTTAATCTTACTTATCGCCCGTATTGCGGAGTTTTTTAGTTCACTATCTGCATTACTTTTTACCCAACGTAAACCTAATATTAAGGCTTCAAGTTCATTTTCATCGAAAGCTAAAGGCGGTAGTAATAGACCCGTTTTTAATTGGTAGCCAATACCGGCTTCCCCGACAATTTCAGCACCTTGGTCTCGTAGGGATTCAATATCTCGATAGATAGAACGCACGCTGACTTGCAGTTGTGATGAAAGTGCTTCAGCGGTAATAGGATAGCGATTCTCTTTGAGTATCTGTAATAAAGTCAGTAAACGTTGGGTACGGGTCATTCGCGTATGTAAATTCTTTAGGTTGAAGGTCAATTGCGCCTATTTGAGCTATAAAATAGACGCAATATGACGATGTTATTGGCTTTTTTGCCACCAAGACACAATGTAATCAGCGATTTGCTCAGGGTTATTGATATCTAATTGTGGCACATGAGTCTCAATGATTTCATTACTGGCAATGGCAACGACATAGTTATCGATTAACCCATTGAGGGGTTTGCCAACTTCAGCACGAAATAATGCGATTTTATCGATTGGCTCATGTTTAAACCCTTCAACGAGGATCAAGTCCAACGAAGCTGGATCGAAACGGCTGGCTAAATAGCGTAGATCCATTTCATTAGCGTCGGGGGTTTCGGTCATTAACGCCCAACGTTTTTCACTAGCAACGAGCGTTTGGTCTGCACCTGCCTTACGTAATTCAAAGCTGTCTTTGCCCGGTTTATCCACTTCCATATCATGGTGGGTATGTTTAATTAAACCAACGCGAACATTACGTTTGCGAAGTAACGGGATCACTTTTTTTAATAATGTTGTTTTGCCAGTGCCGCTATAAGCGGTAATGCCAAGTAGAGGTAGAGTATTCTGATTCATGGCTATTTTCGTTGCCGCTCCCATAGACGGCTATCTTCCGGAGTATTTAAATTAATAAACGTGTCAGACTCTGACGTGAAAATGATACCTTTTGCGTCGATTTCACGCATAAATAGCATCAGTTTGCGATCGCCTCTTGCAAGGTAATCATCAAGGCGAGTTTTAAGCGAGTTGTGTAGTAAAGCGAATGTTGGATGCTCTCGCTCATTATCTTGTGCATAGCAGGCAAGGTGAGTGCCTTTCTCACTAAACATTTTTTTAGCTAAATTAAGTGGAAAATCAGGAACGTCACAAGGTACAAATAGCAACCACTCTGTCTTAGCATAGTGTAGTGCAGCTTGCATTCCAGCGAGTGGACCAGAAAAATCACTATTTAAATCAGAAATAACGGTCAACTGGCTTTCTCGATAACGCGCTTGATTGCGGTTTGCATTGATGATGACTTGGCCCACTTGGGGGCTTAAACGCGCTAAAATATACTGGTAGAGTGGTTTACTGAGTAAAGGAACTAAGCCTTTATCTTGCCCACCCATCCTGCTTCCTCGGCCGCCTGCAAGTATGACACCGGTTATTGACTGACGAAATGACATGTTCAATATCCTTGAATATCTTCAAGAAAATGTTTCAACATTCGTAGAAAACACTTTCGAGTATAGTAATTACTAAAATTTATTCTATTTTGCTATAAAATCAATGAATATTCCCGCGTATTGCAGTTAAACTTTACGTAGATTGACAACAGTTCGCTTTTTCTCTTGTATGATTATTGGTAACTTGTATCGAATATTCGTGATAAAGGAATAAACATGAAATGCCATCGCTTAAATGAAGTTATTGAGCTTCTGCACCCAGTCTGGAAAGATAATTCAGATTTAAACTTAGTAGAATTATTGCAAAAGCTGGCTGACGAAGCAGGTTTTAAAGGCAGTTTATCTGAGTTAACAGATGATGTGCTGATTTATCATTTAAAAATGCGTGGCTCGGACAGCAATGAAGCGATCCCTGGTTTAAAAAAAGATTATGAAGATGACTTTAAAACCGCTATTTTGCGTGCCCGTGGCATTATTAAAGATTAAAACGTGATGGATCAAATAGAACATTCGAATTTCCATTTTAGTGGAATTTCCCCCGACTTAATTTTAGACGCCTTAATGGAAGTCGGAGTTTACCCTGAATCTGGGCTGCTTGAACTAAATAGCTACGAAAATCGAGTTTATCAGTTCCAAGATGAAAATCGGCAACGCTATGTGGTTAAATTTTATCGCCCCGAGCGTTGGAACCGTTCACAAATTCAAGAAGAACATGATTTCACTTTAGAGCTACGAGATGAAGGGTTATCTGTAGCTGCACCTCTTGAATTTGCAGGGCAAACGGTATTGGAATTTGGTGGGTTTATATTTGCAATTTTTCCGAGTGTCGGTGGCAGACAATATGAAACAGATAACTTGTTTCAATTAGAAAGTGTCGGCCACTTATTAGGGCGTATACACCAAATTGGTCAGCGTAAAAATTTTGCATTTCGTCCGACAATAGGCCTTGATGAATATTTGGCACAACCTCGACAAGTGATAGCATCGAGCCCTTTAATTGCAGAACGTTATAAGTCCCAATTTATAACGTCTTTAGATGCATTGATTGCACAAGTAAAATTGCAGTGGCCTAGCTCAATTTCATCTATTCGTCTACAAGGTGATTGCCACCCAGGCAATATTCTATGGCGCGATGAAGCTTGGCTGGTGGATTTTGATGACGCCCGAAACGGGCCTGCAATCCAAGACCTTTGGATGCTACTTAATGGCTCTCGCCAAGAACAAGTCATTCAATTGGATACGTTATTAGAAACGTATAATGAGTTTTGTGATTTTGATGTAAAACAGCTGAAGCTTATTGAACCTCTTAGAGCAATGCGCATGGTACATTATCTCGGGTGGATTATCCGCCGTTGGCAAGACCCTGCATTTCCTCGAGCATTTTCTTGGCTACAAGCTGATGATTTTTGGCAAAAACAATCGCTCGAATTTAATCAACAGATTGAACGGTTGCAAGACGCCCCTTTGCAGTTAACCCCTCAGTTTTAACTTTTAAGTTTTTGTTTTTGGAGAATGTAGTCTATGAAAAAAATTATGTTGGCTTTGCTTGGTATTGCCATGTCTTTTAGTGCTGCAGCGGCAAACTACACGGAAGGTAAAGAGTATACTGATGTTAAAGCTGTACCAAATTTACCGCAAGTTCTGGAGTTCTTCTCATTTTATTGCCCACACTGCTATCAATTTGAGAGTGTGTATAAAGTGCCTCAAACCGTAGAGAAAAACTTGCCAGAAGGCGTGAAAATGGAACGTTATCACGTTGATTTTCTTGGTCCTTTAGGTGCTGATTTAACCCAAGCTTGGGCCGTTGCGATTGTCCTGAAAGCAGAAGACAAAGTGACGCCTATTCTGTTTGAAGGTATCCAAAAAACGCAAACTATCAACAGCAAAGCAGATATTCGTAATGCCTTTATCAAAGCGGGTATTTCTGGTGATGAGTATGATGCAGCTTTAAATAGCTTCGTTGTAAAATCTATCGTTGCGAAACAGCAAAATGCAGCGCAAGACTTAAAATTGCGTGGTGTTCCTGCATTATTTGTTGATGGTAAATACCAAGTTCGTAATAACGGTATCTCAGTTGATAATGCCGCTGATTATGGCAAAGAGTTCTCTAACGTTGTGAACTTCTTAGTCAGTAAAAAATAATCGTAAATAGACGGTGGTAAATTTACCATCGTCTTTTTTCTCCTATCAATATCCACAATTCTAAGACGTTCTCTCTGGTGTATTAAATCTACTCAATCTTGTGCTAACTCTTTGATTTTACTTTCCTGTTTATACTGTTAATCTTCATATTACTTATTGAATTTACTGAGTAACACAAATTTACACACAAGGTTATCCACAGGATGTTAATCAGGTATTTAGTACATTGGTGTGATTAATTTAATTGTAAATAATAATTTTAACTAATCGTAATAAATAATGTATTTGAAATCGTGAATGATTTGATGTGCTTTTAACAATGCGATTAAGCGGAATATAAAACTTGGGATGTATCTGAGGCGACATTATGGCATCCTATTAGTATTCGTTCCTGACTAAAAGATGATGACAGATTATGGCTCAGATTGCAGAAAACCCCCTTATTTTGGTTGATGGTTCCTCTTACTTATACCGTGCTTATCATGCATTCCCTCCACTGACCAATAGTGCTGGTGAGCCTACAGGGGCAATGTATGGCGTGCTTAATATGCTACGCAGTTTAATTATGCAGTATAAACCTAGCCATGTAGCGGTTGTCTTTGATGCGAAGGGAAAAACATTTCGTGATGAATTGTTCGAAAGCTATAAGTCTCATCGCCCACCTATGCCTGATGACTTGCGCGCTCAAATCGCTCCATTGCATGAAATGGTGGAAGCGATGGGGTTACCTTTACTTGTTGTTTCAGGGGTGGAAGCCGATGACGTCATCGGGACATTAGCTTGTGAAGCAAGCCGAAAAGGTATGCCAGTGTTAATCAGTACGGGCGATAAAGATATGGCGCAATTAGTTGAGCCTAATATTACGCTCATCAATACCATGAATAATACTATTCTAGGGCCTGATGAAGTCAAAGAAAAATACGGTGTGCCTCCTGAGCTTATTATCGACTTTTTAGCCTTAATGGGGGATTCGTCAGATAACATTCCTGGCGTGCCTGGTGTTGGTGAAAAAACAGCACTAGCCTTACTGCAAGGCATTGGTAGCTTAGAAGCAATTTATAATGACCTTGAAGCTATCGCTCCATTAGGTTTTAGAGGCTCTAAAACCTTAGCCCCTAAAATGGCTGAAAACCGTGATGTTGCTTTTTTATCATATCAATTAGCGACAATTAAAACGGATGTTGAGCTGGAAAAAACCTGTGAAGAATTACAAGTTGTTCAGCCAGATGTGGATAAACTACATCAATTATTCAGCCGTTATGAATTTAAACGTTGGTTAACGGATGTTGAAAATGGGACTTGGATGGAGGGGAAAGGCACAAGTACAAAAGTGAGCCCAACGCCAGCAACGTCAGCTGCCAAACCATCAATCCCAACAGCACCAACATTGAGTGCTGAAAATTACCAAACGATTTTAGAAAAAGCGGATTTAGAGCGCTGGGTTGAAAAACTGAGCAAGGCATCGTTATTTGCTTTTGATACTGAAACCGATAGCTTAGATACCCAAGAAGCCCGTTTAGTGGGCATGTCATTTGCAATTGAGCCAGGGCATGCCGCTTATTTGCCATTAGGTCACGATTACCTAGATGCGCCAGTACAACTCCCTCTGGAAGAGGTTTTGGAAGTTATGAAACCTTTGCTTGAGAGTGAAAAAATTCTCAAAATTGGCCAGAACTTGAAATATGATGCAGAAGTTCTTGAAAACTACGGCATTGAATTAAAAGGTATTGGCTATGACACCATGCTGGAATCGTATGTGTTAAATAGTGTTGCGGGAATGGGGCGCCATGATATGGACAGCTTGGCCGATCGCCATTTGAACCACAAAACTGTGAGCTTTGAAGAAATCGCGGGTAAAGGTAAAAAACAGCTGACATTTAATCAAATCGCCTTAGAAGAAGCAGCTAATTATGCCGCGGAAGATGCGGATGTCACGTTATTACTGCACCAAGCGTTATACCCACAATTAGAAGCTGAGCCAACGCTTAATCATATTTTCCAAAATATTGAAATGCCACTTGTGCCTGTGTTAGTCCGCATGGAACGCAAAGGTGTTTTAATTGACGCAAACGTACTTGCAGCGCAGTCAAAGGTGATTACCGCTCGTTTAGCTGAGCTGGAAAAAGAGGCTTTCGAGCTTGCAGGGGAAGAGTTTAACCTCGCTTCGCCAAAACAATTGCAAACTATCTTATTCGAAAAATTGCAATTGCCGGTGATAAAGAAAACACCAAGTGGGGCAGCGTCGACTAATGAAGAAGTGCTCGAGGAATTGGCGCTGAATCATGCATTGCCAAAATTGTTGCTCGAGCACCGTAGTTTAGCCAAATTAAAATCCACGTATACGGATAAACTGCCGCTAATGATTAACTCGCGTACTCAGCGCGTTCATACTTCTTACCACCAAGCCGTCACAGCAACAGGGCGTTTGTCTTCTCGAGATCCTAACTTACAAAATATCCCTGTTAGAACTGAAGAGGGGCGCCGGATCCGCCAAGCCTTTATTGCTCGTGATGGCTATAAAGTGATGGCGGCGGATTACTCGCAAATTGAATTGCGTATTATGGCGCATTTATCCCAAGATAAAGGCCTATTAACTGCGTTTGCGGAAGGGAAAGATATCCATAAAGCAACAGCCGCTGAAGTCTTTGGTGTACCACTGGAACAAGTCACTAGTGACCAACGCCGTAGTGCCAAAGCGATTAACTTCGGGCTTATCTATGGCATGAGTGCGTTTGGTTTAGCGCGTCAATTAGGGATACCTCGTGGTGAGGCGCAGCGCTATATGGATCTTTACTTTGAACGTTACCCTGGTGTATTACGTTATATGGAAAACACACGCTTGCAGGCGTCTGAGCAAGGTTATGTAGAGACCCTCGAAGGTCGCCGTTTATATCTGGCAGATATTAAGTCCAGTAATGGGATGCGCCGTAAAGCCGCGGAACGCGAAGCGATCAACGCACCAATGCAAGGAACTGCAGCGGATATCATTAAAAAAGCCATGATTGCTGTTGATAATTGGTTGCAAACCGAAAAGCCACATGCAGATATGCTAATGCAAGTTCATGATGAATTGGTTTTTGAAGTGAAAGAATCTGAGTTAGAGCGTGTCCAAGCTCAGGTCCAATTGTTAATGGAACAAAGCATGAAATTGGATGTACCATTAAAAGTGGATGTGGGGATAGGCGATAACTGGGATGAAGCCCATTAATTTTTAACAATATTGAATCTACAAAACCTCCAATACGTTATTGGGGGTTTTTTTATGTTTAAGCGAATACATAACAGATAATTATGCATTTGAAATTATTAACTAGAAATTTAATATAATTCTGTAATAAATCAATTATTTCATGATGAAATTTGAGGATATGATTAACATTTTTATGCGACATATATCTCATAAATATGTAATTAAAATCCGTTTTTTGTCTTATTTCATTCGTATTATCATGCTGAATCGTAGACAGCTTTGAAAAAAAATTACAAAAAGGCTTTTTTTCGAGCGAAAAATAAAGTACATTAATAGGCGTAGGGTACAGAGGTAAGATGTTCTATCTTTCAGACCTTTTACTTCACGTAATCGGATTTAGCTGAATATTAGCTGCTCCAGTCAAGTATTTGACTGGAGCATTTTTTTATCTAAAATTCAGTGAATTAGAAGGTATGAGGGTGTAATGAACCATTTCTGGCTCACTACTAAAGAAATCAAGCCGGTGTGTTATACCAACTATCTAGCTTAATGCGGAGTTTATCGACACCAATCTTTTTCAGTGCTGAAAAGTATTCGACTTCAATATCCCCTTCAAGTGGAGCAAGTGCTTGACGCACTTCTATTAACTGTTTCTTTCTTGCTCCAGAAGCCAATTTGTCTGCTTTAGTGAGTAAAACCAGAACTGGCACATTCATTGCGACAGACCACTCAATCATTTGCATATCGAGGTCTTTTAATGGATGACGGATATCCATTAATACAACAAGCCCCTTAATGCATTCGCGTTTTTGGAGATATTCCCCGAGTGCTTGTTGCCACTTACGTTTCATTTCTTCAGGAACTTCGGCATAACCATAACCTGGAAGGTCAACAAGGCGAACGCCTTCCTCAACTTCAAATAGGTTGATTAGCTGAGTTCTTCCTGGTGTTTTACTGGTGCGTGCTAAGCTTTTTTGCTGTGTTAATGCGTTTAACGCACTGGATTTCCCCGCATTAGAACGGCCAGCAAAAGCCACCTCAATTCCGGTATCTTTAGGTAGATGACGGATATCGGGTGCACTGATAACAAATTTTGCCATCTGGTAGTTATGATTTTTAATTGCCATTTGTCTTTCTCCCTGAGTTAGCCTCAAAAGGCTCGAGGATTATAGCTTTGCTTAGCGCTTCCCGACAACTCGAAATATCCTCTTAACCGCTTTTCCCTTGGTGTCAGGTATTATTTTTTGTGTGTTGTAGTCTGCGAAATTGTAATAATAGAAAAATAACCATTATTAATGACGTTTTTCACTAAAATTGGTCTAGAATTTAGCGCATTTGGTGTGTTTTTATTTTTTGGCGTAAATATAGGTAAATCTTCAGCATTCTTGTTGGCTTCACTCTAGAATTGCTTGATTGCAGTTGTAATGAGCTATAACGAAAGGGACCTTACATGTTAAAACGAATTTTTGTGCCACTTTTGGCCATCTGCGCAATGAGCGCATCTTCTCTTGCATTATCTGCGGGTGAGACTTATGTTAAATTAGTCACGTCGGCGGGTGATATCGAATTAGAACTGAATAGTAAAAAAGCCCCTGTTACGACAGAAAATTTCGTTCAGTATGTTAATGAAGGTTATTACAACGGAACCACTTTCCACCGTGTAATCCCAGGTTTTATGATTCAAGGTGGTGGCTTTAATAAAGATTTACAGCAAAAACAAACCCGCGCTCCAATCAAAAATGAAGCGGATAACGGTTTACGTAATTTACGCGGTACTATTTCTATGGCGCGTACTGCAAATAAAGACAGCGCAACGAGCCAATTCTTTATTAATGTTGCTGATAACGCTTTCTTAGACCACGGCCAACGTGACTTTGGTTATGCTGTGTTTGGTAAAGTGGTAAAAGGGATGGATGTTGCAGATAAAATCTCTAAAGTAAAAACGGAAAACGTAGGGCCATATCAAAATGTCCCAGTTGAACCGGTTACAATTATTTCTGCTGAAGTGATTAAAAAACCGTAGCGATTAAAAACGATAGTCATTAAAAACTGTCGTGTCGAATACTGTGGGTAGGTTGTTTTAACGTGCCCACTTTTCTTAAAAAACGCTTTTCCTTCCTCTTTGAGTTTTTCTTCATTAACTATGTTAGTTAAAATGTGTCAGCGCTTGCTACTTTTTAACAGCCTTTTATTTCATTGTATTTAAAGTAATTCTTAACCAAAATACAGCTTTGTTATAGGGATGTAAATATAATTCCATGATTTTTATATGGAAATTTTCTCTGAGAAAAAACAATCATTGACTTAAATAGGCTATTTTCCTGCTTTGGCTGTGCTATGATAGCCGCCCTTATTATTTTTATGGTGTTTTAATCATCGTTCTGATTGCCAACATGATAAAAATATGCATAAGAAAATAATATATAATGATAAAAATCAGTCGGATAGGCTAATATGCTTCTACTTATTGATAATTACGATTCATTTACTTACAACTTATACCAATACTTTTGTGAGTTAGGGGCTGAAGTTGTAGTAAAACGTAATGATGAAATTACCATCGAAGAAATTGAACAGCTTTCGCCTACACATCTTGTGATTTCACCTGGGCCATGTACACCGGATGAGGCTGGCATCTCCCTTGAGGCGATAAAATATTTTGCAGGTAAACTGCCCATTTTAGGCATTTGCTTAGGGCATCAAGCGATTGGGCAAGCATTTGGTGCATCAGTCGTCAAAGCACGAGAAGTTATGCACGGTAAAACCTCTGCTATCCACCATAATCATCAAGGTGTATTCAAAGGCTTAAATCGTCCCTTAACAGTGACACGCTATCACTCGTTAGTGATTGCAGCAGAGACACTCCCTGTTTCTTTTGATGTATCCGCATGGTCACTGAATAATGGCGATGTTGATGAAATCATGGGAATACGGCACAAAACCTTGCCTATAGAAGGTGTTCAGTTCCATCCTGAAAGTATTCTGAGTGAACAAGGCCATGAATTACTAAACAATTTTCTAAAATATTAATTTAGCAATCGTATTCAGAAAAAATTAATTATGCATATTATGCCCTTTGCTATTGCTCTTTTTTGATTTTTTATTCATATTTAATGCTTATATTTTCATAATTGCATTAAATAAGAGCAGGTGAGGGGTATGTCTGAGCAACCAGTAGTAAATCGGCAAACTTTTGATCAAGTTATGTTACCTATTTTTTCGCCAGCGGAATTTATTCCAGTTAAAGGCGAAGGTAGCCGCGTTTGGGATCAGCAAGGTAAAGAATATATTGATTTTGCTGGTGGGATCGCTGTTCTTGCTTTGGGGCATTGCCACCCTAGTTTGGTGGCTGCGGTGCGTGAACAAAGCGAAAAGCTATGGCATGTCAGTAATATTTTCACTAACGAGCAGGCGCTAAAGTTAGCACAAAAGCTCACGAATGCGACATTTGCTGACCGCGCATTTTTTGTGAATTCCGGCTCAGAAGCTAACGAAGCTGCGTTTAAATTAGCACGCCGCTACGCTATTACTAAATACAGCCCCTATAAAACTAAGATTATCGCTTTCAAACAAGCTTTCCACGGACGCACATTATTTACTGTTTCGGTCGGTGGGCAAGCAAAATATGCGGATGGTTTTGGGCCAAAACCTGCGGATATTATTCATGTGCCATTTAATGACCTTGATGCTGTCAAAGCGGTCATTGATGAAAATACCTGCGCAGTTGTTCTTGAGCCAGTACAAGGTGAAGGTGGCGTCACCGCAGCAACAGCGAAATTTCTGCAAGGAGTTCGTAAGCTGTGTGATGAAAATAATGCCTTGTTGATTTTTGATGAAGTACAAAGCGGTATGGGCCGTACAGGTAAATTATTTTCTTATATGCATTACAATATTGTGCCTGATATTTTAACCACGGCAAAAGCATTGGGTGGCGGTTTCCCTATTAGTGCAATGATCACCACTGAAGAAGTGGCAAAAACCATGGAAGTGGGTGCGCACGGTACCACCTATGGTGGCAATCCCTTAGCGTGTGCAGTTGGTAATGCGGCGTTTGATATTATTAATACTGAGGAAGTATTAAATGGTGTCGAAAAGCGTCGTGAATTATTTGTCGCTCATTTAAATAAACTGAATGATAAATATCACATTTTCTCTGAGATCAGAGGAATGGGGTTATTAATTGGCGCTGAATTAGATGGCAAACTATTGAATCGCTCGAAAGATATCCTGCAAGCCAGTGCAGTAGAAGGTCTGATGATGCTCAATGCCGGCACCAATGTTTTACGTTTTACGCCTTCACTGATTATTTCCGAGGAAGAAATTAATAGCGGCATGGCGAAATTAGAAACGGCGATTGGTAAGTTATTGAATTAGTGGTTTATTGAAAAGTTGCAGAGGCATTTCTGTCTCTGCAACTTGTATCGTTAATATTACGTTCTATTTCGGCCAGATATTTTTATTGTATTTTTCGCTTTTAATTCTATTTGTTTTTGTTGCAATTGTTCTGGTGTGCTGGATATGGTGATGCCAGCAGCCAGACATTGACTGTTATGGGAATGTGAATAATTCACAACTGTTTTTTTCTGCATTAAACTACGATTGTTCTGTGTATTTTTTGCCGTGACGTTCTCTTTACTATCTATTGTTTTTTGTTTAATTTCACTTGGCTGCTTGACGATAGTTTCTTCATTTGTAGATAAATCATCTAGAGGTACGTCAGTAAGAGTTATTGTATTTAGAATGTATTCGTGTGACCTATGATGGAATTTATCAAGCAGAGTGAAATAGTTATTGCTTAACTCCTCTAGCGAGTTTTTTAATTCTCTATTTTCGAGTCTTAGTGTTTTAACTAATGACGAATCTTCCATTTCATTGGTTTCGGGCTTCGCTAAAAAAGTTAATTCGTCATCAAAATCAAAGTTATGGTCCTCATCATGATAAATAGGGGTACCATCTTCATCACAGATAATTAAATTTTTTTTAATTATTGACTCTTCTGGGGTTACGCTGTTTTTTTCTTCCATTAATTTTTTCGATATTTGACTTTTTTTGGGGTTAATGGATTTTTTATTATAGTTATTTAACGTTATATTATGAATTTTGTTTTTAATATCATCTAATTCTTTAATTAATAAATTTTTAATGATTAATTGTAAATTAATTAATGATTTTAAATTTTCATTTTGGTCTTCCACCCCAAATGTATTTTCTATCTCTTTATATGATGACTCTAATATTTCATGTTTTTTTTCAAGATAATAAATCCCTCTTATTTTTGACTCGTTTTTTATCTCTAATTTTAATTTGTATATGTCATTTTTTAATTGTTCTTTAGTTTCAATTAATTCTATATTTTTAATATGGTATGTGTAATAGTCTATTAGGTCATTCTGTTCTTTAATTATTTTATTGTTGACTAATTCTTCTACATAGGGCTTGTCTATTTTTAATGCGTTACTTATTTTTCTATTAATTTCATCTTTAGTGTTTTTTACTGTTAGGGATATTTCAAACGACTTTTTAAGTAGTTCATTTTCTAATGATATTATTTTATTTTGATTTAATTCGACTTTTAATCGTGAGTTATTCTCATTTTTTTTGGTTTCTATTTTTTTTAACTCTAAGTAAAACTTTGAATCCATATTTACTTTGTTTTTTTTGTTAAAACTAAATAAATGAATGAAATTATTCAATCTAGTATTACGTATTTTCTTAATTATTGGGAAATAATTTTCCGCTATTTCTAATGCTATGTTTTTTTTAAAGATGGGATTGCTTACATTTCTATTGATGGTGTCTATGTGCATGAGAGATCCTTAATTATCAATTAATGCTATTTTGGGTTGTTTTTAGGTTAATTAATATAATAAATCGATGTTTATGATTATTTATTTACATGTGTGTGATATTTGTGTTTGGATTTGTTCTAGCCAATGCAAATATTTTAATTAATTGAATAATAAGTCGATTTTACTTATTTTATTATTGGTGACTTGTAAAGTGCTAGTAATTGAGAGTTAGTCTTCATTTGGGCGTCTATTTCAGCGATTATTTTTATATGGTTATTTATTTCTTGGGTCAATTGGTATTCTTTTTCTATTATTTTTAATAAATCAGAACTATTAACTAAAATTTTATTTTTTGCTAAGTTATCTTTGCTAAGGCTGGTTTTCTGTGTGGTAATTTTACTCGATAAATTATAATGTTCTTTTATTCGTTGTGCTCTTAGTAATGATGACTTTGTTTGCGGTATATTTCCCTTGAACTCAAAAGTGGTTTTTGGCAAAGAGGTAATTCTTTGATTAGGCCGATTTTCTTCACAAATTTTGTAATGTATATAAACTAATTTCTTATTAAATTTGCTTTCTGTTTTATATTTTATACCCACGGAAGGTAGTGTGATATGACGAATAGACTCTTGAATGATTTGTTTTTTTAAAGGAAGCATTGAACCATTTTTATTAGTTAGAGGTTTAGGTAATACAAATTTTTTTATAATCTCTTTTTTTTCTTGTAGACTTTTATTGTTAATGCCAGGGATTCTAATATCGCGATATAAAAAATCAGCATATTCAGCATTTTTTTTGGGGAGTTCTTTGTATTGGTCAAGAATAACTCTATTTTCTTTTATTAATGAGTCTGTACTTTGCTCAGAAAGAAAAGTAGATGAATATTTTCCGTATAGCTTAATTTTCAATTGATTGACTTTTTCGTAAAATTCACCAGTGCTTAAACACTTAATATTATTGGTTTCTTCTAAGTCGCTCTCATAGGCGGAATCAATACTCTCAGTGCTACAGGTACGAGTTGGTTTTAGCTGGTTATTCGTATCAAGTGGACTTTTCTTCAGTGAAGAGGTAATCGTAAAAATTTTTTTGATGAAATCATCGGAATTAATGATTTTTTTGAAAATCGTCGGATTACCCGATAAATAGCCTAATGTAATGGTCATAAATATTTCCCTAATTAATAAGATAATAATTATTATTCTATAAGGGGAAGTGATAAAGAGAATATAAAGAAGCGATTTTATTAGAATTTAATATGATAAATAAATAGCCCAGCCAAAGGTGGCCAGGCTGAAAGGTTAATTAACGAGTACCGTAAACAACAATGGTTTTACCATGTGCAGAGATCAGGTTTTGGTCTTCTAACATTTTTAGAATACGGCCGACTGTTTCACGGGAACAACCCACGATTTGGCCTATTTCCTGACGAGTAATTTTGATTTGCATACCGTCTGGGTGTGTCATTGCATCAGGTTGTTTAGCTAAGTTTAATAGCGTTTGAGCAATACGGCCTGTAACGTCTAAGAATGCGAGGTTACCGACTTTCTCAGATGTTGTTTGTAAGCGACTAGCCATTTGCGCAGAAAGGCGCATTAAAATATCAGGGTTTACCTGAATTAATTGACGGAATTTTTTGTAAGAAATTTCAGCAACTTCGCAGGCTATTTTGGCTCTAACCCACGCAGTACGTTCTTGCCCTTCTTCAAATAACCCAAGCTCACCAATGAAATCCCCCTGATTCAGGTAAGAGAGGATCATTTCTTTGCCTTCTTCATCTTTAATTAAAACAGCCACCGAACCTTTAACGATATAGTAAAGGGTTTCTGCTTTCTCACCCTGATGGATAAGAGTGCTCTTGGATGGATATTTATGAATATGGCAGTGTGACAAAAACCATTCAAGAGTAGGGTCTGTTTGTGGCTTGCCGAGAACCATTAGCGTTATCCTCTGTATGTTATTGCAGCCATTCAGAAAAACATACTAGAAAGGCTGGCTTTAAAGTCACTAGCTTAGCATATTAATTTGCCTTATATACCTTTAAATAATCTAACAGCTGATTGCTTCAGCGTTTTTGATTGCTTTGGGTAACGCAAATTGATATCAACACTATAATATGATCAATTAAACCGTTGAGTTTTGATCTTAATCCTATCAACTAAGTATTGTTTGTAGCATATTCAATAAAGAAAGTCTTCCCTGTATCGCTTCAGCCAAATAAAGTTGATATAACATTCATTGTATCTATGGAACAATGTAGCCTTTAAACCGATTTCATTTCAAGGGGAAATATAATGGAAGCAAGAGTTAAGTGGGTTGAAGGACTTTCTTTTCTAGGGGAGTCAGCGTCTGGGCACCAAGTGATGATGGACGGTAATGCAGGTGATAAAGCCCCAAGCCCAATGGAAATGGTGCTAATGGCTGCGGGTGGTTGCAGCGCGATTGATGTCGTTTCGATTCTACAAAAGGGCCGCTATGATATTACGGATTGTGAGGTGAAATTAACCTCACAGCGTCGGGAAGAAGCCCCTCGTTATTTTGTGAAAATCCATTTACATTTTATTGTAACAGGGAATGAATTAACGGAAAAAGCGGTCGAACGAGCCGTTCAACTTTCTGCTGAAAAATATTGTTCAGTCGCATTGATGTTAGAGAAAACCGTTGAAGTCACACACAGCTTTGAAATAAAAAACTAAAAATAAATTTAATTTTTATTGGTATATTTGAATTAAAAGATGCTTACCTTAATTAATGATAAGCATCTTATTTATTAATCAAAAAATAATTTAATTGTTGTCCTTTTGATTAATTAGTTTTTCGACTATTGGCGCCATAATTAATTCCATGGCTAAACCTAGTTTTCCTCCGGGGACGACAATTGTATTCATTGCAGAAATGAAAGAGCCAGATATCATTGATAGCAAATAGGGGAAATCAATTTGCTCTAGCCCACGAAAGCGGATCACAATAAAGCTTTCATCTTGTGATGGAATGGCTTTAGCCGAAAATGGGTTGGAGGTATCTACCGTCGGAACGCGTTGAAAATTGATGTGAGTGCGAGAAAATTGTGGCGTGATGTAATTAATATAGTCGCCCATAGAACGCACGACAGAGTCCATAACGGCTTCACGGGAGTGCCCTCGCTCTGTCGTATCACGGATTAATTTTTGGATCCATTCTAGGTTGACTATAGGGACAACACCGACAAGTAAATCAACATGTTGTGCGACATTATGTTCCGGTGTGACAACACCGCCATGTAGCCCCTCATAAAACAAAATATCCGTTTTATCTGGCAGCGGTTCCCAAGGGGTAAATGTCCCGGGCTGCAAGCCATAAGGTACCGCTTCATCATAAGTATGTAGATATTTACGGGATTGCCCACAACCCGTTTTTGCATAGTCAACTAAGGTTTGTTCAAGCAAAGCAAAATCATTCGCTTCGGGGCCAAAGTAACTGATGTGCCGGCCTTGTTCTCTGGCTTTACGGATAGCCATATCCATTTCAGGGCGTGTATAGCGGTGAAAACTATCCCCTTCTAATGTTGCAGGCTGGATATTTAATTGGTGAAAAACTTTACGAAATGCTTGGCTAGTTGACGTTGTGCCAGCACCGCTCGAACCGGTGATAGCAATAATTGGGTGCTTTTTAGACATCGTGGACTCCCTGTGCTGCGCTTATAAGCACTATTTTAATCAATAGTGCATGAAGCGGATTAACGGGTGTTAGGGTTGTGAGCCTTATTTGATGGTTTTACGACATGATTATGTTGGAAAACACGCAACTTTTTTATGACAAAAGATGACGTAAAAATGAACCATGGAATAAAAACATCATACAGAAAAACTTCCCTTAGGCATGAAATTAACCGATTCATGCAATTCAGACCAGACTAGCACAATTTCGCCAGAAACTAACTGCCGTTTCACATCGTTAACCTTATCTTGCAGGCTTTTTTCATGGGAGCCGTAGTCGGTTCCCTCACGCAATACGTAGCTCTCAATCAGGTTTTCCAATGTTTCAGGCTCAAGTTCTTGCCAAGGAATAATCACATTATTTCCTTATCTAAATAAGGGGTTAGCCATTGAGGAATACGGCTTTCTAACCACATTTGCGGTTTTCTGAATGTACCGCTCACAAAGCCGACGTGCCCGCCATGTTCTGTCATTTGGTATTCCACATTGTGGGGTAAAAATGATAAATCAGGAACAACTTCAGGCGCCATAAATGGGTCATCTTTGGCGTGAATAATTAACGTTGGTTTAGTGATATAAGCTAACTTGGGTAATGCACTGCATTTTTGATAATAATCTGTCGCATCATCAAATCCATGAATACGAGCAGTAATCACATCATCAAACTCACGGATCCGCTTAAGCTGCTTCAATTGTAAGAGGTTTAAGGGTAATGAGCCTGGATAACGGACTAATTTCCGGGTGGCATTGCGTTTCAAGCCATTTAGTAAGTAACGTTGATAAAACTGAGAAATGCCCTTTTCCATGCGTAAAGAGCAGGCTTCTAACATCAAAGGAGCAGAAACAACAACACCCGCATCGACATCTGCATTTTGACCGCTTTCAGCTAAATAGCAGGCTAACATATTGCCACCAAGAGAATAACCAACTGCGGCGGTTGGCGCATCACCATAGGTTTGTTTCAACCAGCGGAGAAAATAGCGAGCATCACTGGTTTCACCTGAATGGTAAATTCGCTGTTGGCGATTGGGTTCACCACTACAACCGCGAAAATGCATAATCACACCCAACCAACCATGTTTTTGGGCAGTTTCTAGCATTCCGTGAGCGTAAGGGCTTTTAAAATTACCTTCTAGACCATGGAAAATCACTAATCGTGGCTTATGCGCTGCTAGCTCGGGTTTTTCACTCCAAGCGAGATCGATAAAATCGCCATCAGGCAATTCAAGCCGTTGCCATATAGGTTTGATTTTCGGTGTTCTACGGAAAATCCTTGGCAGTAATGTTTGGAGGTGTGGATTTTTAGCCCAACTTATTGGACGAAAGTTTTCTGACATAGCCTTATTTTTATTTAATGGAGACTCTTGTGAGTCACATAACATACTGTTATTTTTTTGTGATGCAAGTAAACAAATTTGAGTTTGAGGCTAAATTATAAATGACACTGGGGCTGATTTTTTCTCTTTTTACGTTTTTATTCATTGCAGCAGTCACACCCGGCCCTAACAATATGTTGCTAACGTCAAGTGCAGCAAACTACGGTTTTCGCCATACGATTACATTATGCCTTGGTATTATGTTAGGCATGCAGTCCATACTTTATCTTTCTGCATTCGGTATTGCTGCACTTTTATTGCTCTATCCTGCGATTCATATCGCCTTAAAAGTCGCCGGAAGCATCTACCTGTTATGGCTCGCATGGAAAACAGCGACGGCAAATTATGCACCACTGAAGACGAATAGCGAAGTTGCGAAAAGCGTGACTTGGTATCAAGGTGGCTTATTGCAGTTTTTAAACCCGAAAGCATGGATGATGGGTTTGGGAGCCGTAGGGGGATTTAGCTTACCCGGTGAGTTATTTACTCAATCTATTTTAATGATGAGTATCGCATTTGTGGTGGTTAACTTAGTGGCGGGTTTAATCTGGATGGGGTTTGGTTCATTAATCAGCCTATTTTTGCGTAGCCGCCGTGCTTGGTTTATTTTTAACTGGGTAATGGGGATTTTAACGGCTTTGTGCGTTCCCCTGATTTGGTTGGAATGATTTTCTGATAAAAGTGCAGTTTATATGACTCATCAAAAAGCAGCCCATGGGCTGCTTTTTACATGTAAGGGAGGCGATTAGTCTAAATCGACGTTCTTAGTTCCGAAAAAATAAGTAAAAATAAAACCGAATAAGTAGGATGTGAATAACCCGCCCACATAAACTAACATTCCAGGGAACACCCCATCAGCTGACGTCATCATTGGGATAGCGACTAAGCCAGAAGGGCCAAAGACGGTATTCAAACCAACCGGTAAACCCATCCAAGCCACTAGCCCAACAAAGAAACCGCCTGCGGCACCACCTAAACATGCGGTGACAAATGGCTTCATCCGCGGAAGAGTTACACCGTAAATAAGTGGTTCACCGACACCTAAGAAACCTGGAATGATAGCCCCACGAATCTGATTGCGTAACACCGAATCTTTTGCGGCTTTAACATACAACGCCATTGCTGCACCAACTTGGCCACCACCTGCCATCGCTAGGATAGGGAAGAGTGAGTTAAAACCTTGAGTTTCAACGAGTGCCATATATACCGGAACAAAACCTTGGTGCACGCCAAACATGACTGCAATTAAGAATAGCCCAGCAAGTATGGCAGTTCCGAATGGGTTGCTGCTTAAATGAACAAACAGCCATGACATGCCAGAGAATAACCAGCTCCCAATAGGCATGATAAAGATAAACACAGCAGCACCAACAATTAATAAGGTAATTGTTGAGGTTAAAATCATATCAAGGTTAGCTGGGATAATTTTGCGTACCTGTTTTTCAACCCATGCGCCAAAAATACACGCAATCAATACCCCAATAATGTTACCTCTTGGGTCGATAGCCAACCCGAAAAAGCTATTCATGTCAGAATAGAACCCTTTGGCTATTTCAGGGTTATATCCAAGAACAAACAGTGAAGCAATGATGGCACCATTTACCGCGCTACCGCCAAAGGCTTTTTGAGTATTATAACCAATGAGAATGCTTAGAAAGCTAAACAGCCCTTTGCTAAATACTGACATATATAAAATAGTATGTACGAGTAGGGTCTGCTCTTCAGGCTTTGTTGGAAGCCCTGCTGGGAAATAGGTTTGTTTCGCTAGAGTTGCAAAGCCTAATAGTAGGCCGGCAGCAATAAAGCCCGGAATTAACGGTGTAAATATCGTGGCAAATTTGGATAAAAACCGATGAACGGCACTGGTTTGTTTCTTTTTCAGTTGCTGCTTATTTGCGGAGGCAATGTCGTTTAAATCCTGAGGCTGGGTTGTTGCCTCATGGCTATCCTCTTCACCACTATCCAACAGTTGGTTCATTAAGTCTGCGGCAGTTTGTGCTTTACCCGGGCCAAGGATCACTTGCAGCTGTTCATCACTCTCAATGACACCAAGCACCCCTGCGATTTGTTTGAGTGCAGCTTTATCGACTAGTTGGTCATCGTTGAGTGTGAGCCGCAAACGGGTCATACAGTTACCCGCTAATTTAATATTACGGCGTCCTCCAACGTGTTGTAGGACCTGCTGTATCATTTCTATTGTTATTTTAGCCATACTATTTATCCCATTAAAATCCGCAAATTAGGCGGATGAGGCCATATTGAGTGCCGTACGAATAAAACCGTTGTTGTCTAAGAGCAGTTGACGTGCGTCATCGGCATTCAAGCCCGATAGCACCATTAAAATGGCAGTTTTGCAGTGTCGATTACATTGTTGAAGGGCGGTTTCTGCAGTAGTTCGGTCACAGTCGGTCGCTTCCATCACAATTTTTGTTTGTCTTTCAATGAGTTTGGCATTTGTTGCTTCAACATCAACCATTAAATTACCAAACACCTTTCCGATACGGATCATTGCCCCAGTGGTGATCATATTCAGTACCAATTTTTGTGCAGTTCCTGCTTTCATGCGTGAAGAACCTGTGACAACTTCTGCACCGACAACGGGAGTGATAGCAATATCTGCGGCATTGGCTATTGGGCTATTTGGGTTACAGCTAATGGCAGCTGTGGTTGCACCAATAGCATTCGCGTATGCTAAAGCTCCTAATACATAAGGTGTTCGACCACTCGCTGCGATACCCACTAACACATCATTATCATTGAATTGAATGTCTTTGAGGTCTTGTTCGCCAAGTTCAGGTTTATCTTCTGCATTTTCTACGGCACGGAAGATAGCCTGATGACCACCGGCGATTAAACCAACAACTTGCTCATGGGGCGTTCCATAAGTCGGCGGGCACTCACTGGCATCAAGAATTCCTAAACGGCCAGAGGTTCCTGCGCCTGAGTAAATCAGACGACCGCCTTTTAAAAAGGCTTCTGCAACTTTATCAACCAGTTGAGCAATTTCAGGGAGCACTTTTTCAACCGCTAACGGAACGAGTTTGTCCTCATTATTAATGACCTTTAGCATTTCAGCCGTTGATAGTTGGTCGATATTAGTACTGGCTGCATTACGGCTTTCAGTTACCATTTTGCTTAAGTCGATAGTCATAAAAATTGCTCCTAGATCAGTTATTGGGCTAATATTAAGGAATTATTTATTCCTTATATGTGACTAATATCACGGTGCTATCTATTCTATCTTGTGAATATACAAGAATATTTTGTGATTTATTTTACGGACTAAAGTTACGACTCTTTGAATTGTAAGTATTATTTATCAGGCATCAGTGACTTGGTTGAGGAATAATTTATTATTATTTTTTTATCTATAGGTCTGGCTATTACAACTATTATTAGAGGTCACCATGACATTATTGGACATCATTACTTACTCACTACCGCGATTAGCAGAAAATCAACGTAAAATTGCACAATTTATCCTTGAAAATCCCGAAAATGTACTGAATTTATCGTCTCAGCAATTAGCAGAAATTTTAGATGTCAGCCAATCTGCCATCGTTAAGTTTAGTCAAAAAGTCGGGGTGAAGGGGTATCCCGCCTTGAAACTTGCACTTAGTGAGATTATTGGACGCCAGCAACTGAAAGAGGGAGCACCTCATTCCGCTTTACATAACCGCATTGCACCTGATGATAACTTGATGGTTGTTGCTCAGAAATTGGCAATGGAGAAAAATCATTCAATTACAGAAACAACAAAATTAATTGATTTCAGACAGTTTGAACGCATTGTTGAGCGAATAGACCAATCACAGAGAGTACAGATTGTCGGTATTGGTGGGTCAGGCTTAACTGCAAAAGATTTAAGTTATAAGTTACAAAAAATTGGTATTACAACGCTCGTGGAGTCAGACCATCATGTGCAAATTGCTGCGGCACTCACTCTCAATGCTCATGATGTACAAATCGTTATTTCTTTTACAGGGAAGCGTAAAGACATGCTAACAGCAGCGAATATTGCACGTAAGCAAGGGGCATGTGTCATTGCGATTACGCGTGACTGTGATTCACCACTGGGGCAAATTGCTGATTACGTTCTTGAAAGTATCGCGGAGGAAGATGAATGGCGTAGTTCATCAATTTCTTCAAGAACCGCACAAAATACGCTTACTGACCTGATTTTTATGGCGTTATTGCAACGGCGAGAAGCGAAAGCAAAGTCGTTAGTTATGAATGCAAGAGTAGTGATTAATAAATTAGATGAGTGATTAGTGGCTTGAATCCTCATCGATAACTTTGCAATCAAACCTTATTTACGTTAAGACTAATATTATCAGTATTTTGATTTTAAAAAGTTAAAAGGGAGTTATTGATGAGAGCACTCATAGTTTATACGGAATTAACCGATGACGACTCCGTGATTAGCCATGCTGTAGCAAGACTTGCTAGTGAACTTAAAGATGAGCACGTAGAAACCGTGATCATTCGTAATTTTGAAGATGGGATGGCATACATTCGATCAAATACCAGTATTGATTGCTTGTTATATGGCCGAGATATGTCAGACAAGCAAGAACAAACTCAGGCACATCAATTAATTACCCAACTTCATCGCAGACAAGAAGATGTGCCTGTTTTTTTATTAAGTGATCGTGAAGAAGCTTTGACGGCATTCGACCGCAAAATGATGGAGCAAGTTGATGAGTTTGCTTGGATTTTAGAAGACTCCGCTGATTTTATCGCAGGTCGAGTTCTTGCCGCGATAATCCGTTACCGCGCTAATTTATTGCCCCCTTTGATGAAAAGCTTGATTAAATACAGTGATGTACATGAATATTCATGGGCAGCACCGGGTCATCAGGGCGGTGTTGGGTTCACCAAAACCCCCGCGGGCCGCATTTATCATGATTTCTTTGGAGAAAACTTGTTTCGTACCGATATTGGTATCGAGCGAGTTGCCGTGGGGTCACTGTTAGACCATACCGGCGCATTTGGTGAATGTGAAAGAAATGCCGCCCGTATTTTTGGTGCTGACCAATCTTATTCAGTGGTCGTGGGAACATCAGGTTCGAACCGAACGATTATGCAAGCTTGTATGACGGATGATGACGTTGTTGTCATTGACCGTAACTGCCATAAATCTATTGAGCAAGGTTTGATTTTAACTGGAGCAAAACCGGTTTATATGACGCCAAGCCGTAATCGTTATGGCATTATTGGTCCTATTTACCCTCAAGAGATGACACCGGAAGCGATTACTGAAAAAATCGCTAAAAACCCATTAACTTCAGATAAAATAGGCAAACGTCCCGCATATAGTGTAGTAACTAACTGTACTTACGATGGCGTATGCTATCACGCACGCAAAGTTCAGGATTTGCTTGATGAATCATTGGATAGAATCCATTTTGATGAGGCATGGTACGGCTACGCGCGCTTTAACCCTATCTACCGTGACCACTTTGCGATGCGTGATGACCCTAGAAAAGACGATGAACCTACCGTTTTTGCGACCCACTCTACGCATAAATTATTGAATGCACTTTCACAAGCTTCATTTATCCACGTCCGAAATGGCCGTAATGCGATTGATTTTAATCGTTTTAACCAAGCTTATCATATGCATGCGACCACCTCGCCGCTATATGCAATTTGTGCCTCGAATGATATTGCCGCAGATATGATGGACGGCAACAGTGGGCGTTCACTCACTGATGAAGTCATCCGTGAAGCCATCGACTTCCGTCAATCACTGGGCTTCCTATACAAAGAATTTATCAATGATGATGAGTGGTTCTTCAAACCATGGAATCAAGAAATGGTGAAAGACCCAGCAACAGGTAAACGCTATGCATTTGAAGATGCCCCTGTTGAACTGTTGATGAAAGAGCAAAGTTGCTGGGTGATGAATCCTGAAGATAAATGGCATGGTTTTAAAGATATCCCTGAAAATTGGGCGATGCTTGACCCAATTAAGGTAAGTATCTTGTCGCCAGGGATGGGAGATGACGGTAAATTACTGGATAGCGGAGTTCCTGCAGCTTTAGTCACAGCTTGGTTAAATCATTATGGTATTGTGCCAACCCGTACGACCGATTTCCAAATTATGTTCTTGTTTTCGATGGGAATTACGAAAGGAAAATGGGGGACATTGGTCAATGCGCTGCTGTCGTTTAAGCGCCACTATGACAATAATACGGCACTGAAAAAGGTATTGCCTGAAGTGGTTGAAGCGGCTCCTGAGATCTATAGTGAGATGGGGCTACGTGATTTAGGGAATAAAATGTTTGTGTATCTACAAAAAAATAACCCTGGAGGCCAACTAAATCAGGCTTATGAACAACTCCCTGCAGTGATGATGAGCCCGCGCGATGCCTACCAAGAAATTGTTGCTAACCGTGTTGAGTCGGTTCCTTTAGATAAACTCGCCGGGCGTATTGCTGCTAACTCGATTATTCCCTATCCACCGGGTATCCCAATGTTGTTATCGGGGGAAAGCTTTGGCGATAAAAATAGCCCACATATCGGCTATTTACATAGTCTTCAAGCATGGGATAGCGAATTCCCTGGTTTTGAACACGAAACCGAAGGCACTGAAATTATTGATGGCCAGTATTATGTGATGTGTGTGAAAGAATAAGATTCAGTGATGATAAAAACGAAAAGCTATCAAAAGATAGCTTTTCGTGATTTTAATGGATTGTGATGTTTTATAACGAATTAATTTAATTCAAACTCACTAGTCATGGTTTCTAACTGCTCTTGCAATTCCATCCACTCCACTTCCACGTCTTCAAGCGCTGCTTTGTGTTCAGTTTGTTTTTTCAAACATTCCGTCAATTCGGCTTTTTTATCTTGTTCATAGATGGCCGCATCAGAAAGTTTTGCTTCAAGCTCACTCAGGGCATGAGAGTGTTTATCCATCTGCTTTTCCAATTCCGTAATTTTTTTACGGATAGGCTGAGTTAACTGACGAAATTCAGCTTCACGACGTTTTTGATCTTTTCTATCTTGTGCCGTCACCGTTGCAGCGGCTGCTGGCTTATCTTTCTCTTGTTGATCACGCACTTGCTGTAATTCGAGCTTGTTTTGCTCAGCTAGCCATTGTTGGTAATCTTCTAAATCACCATCAAACTGCTCTACAGAACCGCCGTGGACTAAATACAGTTCATCGGTCGTGGTGCGCAATAAATGCCTATCATGGGAAACGACAACTAAAGCGCCTTCGAAGGCCATTAAGGCTTCAGTAAGCGCTTGGCGCATATCTAAGTCCAAGTGGTTAGTTGGTTCATCGAGCAGCAGTAAATTAGGGCGCTGCCAGACGATTAAAGAGAGAACTAAGCGCGCTTTTTCCCCACCAGAAAAACGGCCACTTGGGTCAGTAACTTGGTCACCTTTAAAACCGAAACCACCTAAATAGTCACGTAATTGCTGCTCAGTATGCTCAGGGGCAAGGCGAGCAAGATGCTGCAAGGGGGATTCTTCAGGGTGCAAATACTCTAATTGGTGCTGGGCGAAATAACCGAGTTTAATCCCTTTTGCGAGGGAAATTTCTCCCTGTAATGGAGGTAAGTCGCCAGCTAACATTTTGATTAAAGTTGATTTACCTGCGCCGTTACGCCCGAGCAGACCAATGCGTGACCCCGGGACTAAGTTCAGTTTGATGGATTGCAAAATGACCTTTTCACCGTAGCCTGCGCTGACTTTTTCCATTTTTAATAATGGATTCGGTAAGCTTTCTGGTTTGCGGAATGAAAAATGGAATGGGTTATCCACATGAGCCGGTGCGACCATTTCCATTCTTTCAAGCATCTTAATGCGGCTTTGTGCTTGCTTGGCTTTGGTGGCTTGCACTCTAAAGCGGTCAATATAACTTTGTAAATGCGCAGCTTTAGCTTGTTGGCTTTCATACAACGCTTGCTGCTGGGCGAGTTTTGTCGCACGTTGGCGCTCAAAAGACGAGTAGTTACCCGTATATTCGAACATGGTTTCTTGTTCGATATGCAGCACTTTATCAATAATCGGGTCGAGGAAATCCCTATCATGGGAAATCAAAATCAGGGTGCCTTGGTAGCTTTTTAACCACTTTTCTAACCAAATGACCGCGTCTAAATCAAGGTGGTTGGTTGGCTCATCGAGTAACAACAGGTCAGAACGGCAAAGCAGTGCCTGCGCGAGGTTCAAACGCATCCGCCATCCACCCGAAAATGATTTTACTGGGGAATCTAGCTGTGTTTGGCTGAAACCTAAGCCATGTAGCAAACTGGAGGCGCGAGAACGAATGGTCCATGCATCAATCGCATCAAGCTGCCCATGAACTACTGCGATGGCATGGCCATCATTTTTTTCATTGGCTTGCTGTAGTTTTTGTTCTAAGGCTCGGAACTCGCGATCACCATCAATGACATATTCAAGAGCGGGCACATCAAGCGCGGGAGTTTCTTGGTTCACCCATGCCATAGACCAATTGCTTGGAAAGGTTGCAGAACCTGCTTCAGCTTGTAATTCGCCTTTTAATAACGCAAGAAGCGTCGATTTACCGCAGCCGTTTTTACCCACTAAACCAACTTTTTGGCCGGGGTTAATAGTCGCAGTGGCATTGTCCAGTAGGACACGAACACCTCGGCGAATTTGGAGTGAAGAGAAAACAATCATAGCAACCGTCTATTAAAAATATGTTAAATTACCCAAATCTACACACCCGAATAATAATACAAAGACTGCAATGTTTAGGGTGTAAACTCTATTTAGCAGGCTGCATGGTAACGGAAAATGTTCCGTCTGACACGCCTTTGAGGAGGGAAAGATGTCAAATACACCGAAAGTGTTGGTGGTCTACGCTCACCCGGACCCCGACGAATCGATGGCTAATAAGGCGTTATTGGGGGCAGTACGTGATTTTGACCATGTGACTGTGCACGATTTATACGCAATTTACCCAGATTATTTTATTGATGTTACCGCGGAGCAAAAATTATTGTGTCAGCACGATATCATTGTTTTTCAGCATCCTCTCTATACTTATAGTTGCCCTGCTTTATTAAAAGAGTGGTTTGATCGCGTGTTAACTCGCCGTTTTGCTACCGACGTGGGGTACCAGAAATTAAAAGGCAAATATTGGCGCTCGGTGATCACGACGGGGGAGCCTATCCACGCTTATCAACATGATGGGTATAATCATTACCCGCTTACAGAAATACTTCGCCCATTTGAATTGACTGCATTAATGTGTGATATGCAGTGGTTAGAACCAACCATTATTTATGCAGCACGTCGGCAGCCTAAAGAACGCTTTGAACAGCTTATCGATGACTACCGTCAATGGATGCAGCAACCGCTAGGTGCGGGAGGGTTATCCTAATGTCAGAACTGGGGCTATTTGAATCCGTTATCATCTTCCTTTGTGCAGGGGTCGTTATGGTACCTATCGCACAAAAAATCCGCTTAGGTGCTGTGCTTGGGTATTTGCTTGCCGGGATCATGATTGGGCCATTTGTTTTCGGCTTTATTCGCAATGTTGATGATATTTTACACTTCTCCGAAATGGGGGTGGTGTTCCTGATGTTTCTTATTGGGTTAGAGCTAAAACCTTCTAAATTATGGGAACTTAGGCGCTCTATTTTCGGTGTGGGCACGCTTCAAGTGGTCGTGACCGCAGCTATCATGGCGTCACTGCTATTTTTAGCCAAATTCTCTTGGCAAGCGGCTATTGTCGGTGGATTAGGTATGGCGATGTCATCAACGGCAATGGCACTTCAATTGATGAACGAAAAAGGGATGTCCAACAAAGAAAGTGGGCAACTCGGTTTCTCTGTTTTGTTATTCCAAGATATGGCCGTTATCCCGATTATGGCGCTGATCCCATTGTTAGCAGGGGATTCAGCAACCAGTGATTGGCAAAAGATTGGTTTGAAGATAGTGGCGTTCGCAGGCTTATGGGTCGTTGGCCGTTACTTATTGCGGCCGATGTTCAGGCTTGCTGCTAAATCTGGCGTTCATGAAATTTTTACGGCTGCCGCCTTATTGGTGGTATTAGGTTCTGCACTCATTATGGAAAGCCTTGGGTTTTCTATGGCTCTGGGAACCTTTATGGCAGGGGTCATGTTAGCGGAAACAGAATTCCGTCATGAATTGGAAATTAATATCGAACCGTTTAAAGGTCTGCTACTGGGGCTATTTTTTATCTCAGTAGGTATGTCATTGAATTTAGATGTGTTGTGGGCCTATTTACCGCAAGTATTGATTGCTGTTGTAGTATTGGTCGCTGTCAAAGCGTTAGTACTTTACGGACTGAGTTTAGCCGCTAGGCTTCGAAATGGTGCGAGAGCGCAATTTTCTGGTGTGCTTAGCCAAGGTGGCGAATTTGCATTTGTAATCTATGCAACCGCCTTTGGTGCAAGTGTGATTAATGAACGGCAAATGGATTTATTGCTGGTGGTTGTCACGCTTTCGATGATGACCACTCCACTTGTGATGCAATTGATAGATGCTTATTTGAACTATCGTTATAATCAACAGCCGGCCTCGAGTGAAAAACCGTTTGTAGAGGATAATGACCCGCATGTTATTTTGGTCGGTTTTGGTCGTATGGGTCAGGTAGTTGGCCGATTATTAATGGCCAATAAGGTTAAAATTACAGTACTAGAACAAGATGTTACGGCGATTAGTACCATGCGCCGCTACGGCTATACAGTATATTACGGCGATGCACGTGAACTGCAATTATTGCGCTCAGCAGGAGCTGATAAAGCCAAATCTATCGTGATTACCAGTGATGTCCCTGAAGAAGTGATGGAAATTGTGCAAATTTGCCAAGAAAACTTCCCTAACTTGCATATTATTGCTCGTGCTAAAGGTCGTCTTGAGGCTCATGAGCTATTGCAATGTGGCGTGACTGACTTTAGCCGTGAAACATTCTCGAGTGCGCTTGAACTTGGCAGCAAGGCTTTAGTCAGTACGGGGATGCACCCTCATAAAGCTTATCGTGCCAAGCAGCATTTTCGCCGTTTAGACATGAAAATGCTCAGGGATATCTACCCTGAAAATGAAAATAGTGATAGCGGGCAAATTTCACGTATTAAAGAGGCGCGTCGTGAACTTAATGAGCTCTTTGAGAAAGAAATGCAAAGAGAGCATCGTCAGCCCCATAGTTGGAATAATGAACAGTAAGGGTTAGAAATGGCTTCAATACGTAAACGCTTTATTGCTGGGGCGATTTGCCCTAAGTGTAAGTCACAAGACACATTAATGATGTGGCGTGAAGATAAAATTGATGTCGTTGAGTGTGTCAATTGCGGCGATCAACAACGCCAAGCAGGGGATGAAGCAACTGGTCATGTTAGGCAAAAAGAGCAGGTTATTGGAATTTTTACACCTGAATAATAGAAATTTGTCAATTCTCAATACATCATCATAGTTTTTCGGTACAATTGGCAAAAATTTTTCCCTTACGGGTAGTAGGAGATGTCATGAAAGTAGCAAAAGACTTGGTGGTCAGCTTGGCTTATCAAGTAAGAACAGAAGACGGTGTTTTAGTTGACGAATCACCAGCAAGCGCACCAATGGACTATTTGCATGGTCGTGGGTCTTTAATTTCAGGTTTAGAAAAAGCATTAGAAGGTCGTTCTGTGGGCGAAAACTTCGATGTTGAAGTCGCTTCAGACGACGCATATGGCCAATACGATGACAACTTAGTTCAACGTGTTCCTAAAGATGTATTTATGGGTGTTGATGAGCTAGAAGTGGGTATGCGTTTCTTAGCTGACACTGACATGGGCCCAGTTCCTGTCGAAATCACAGGCATTGAAGGTGATGAAGTTATCGTTGACGGTAACCACATGTTAGCAGGCCAAAACCTGAAATTTAATGTTGAAGTCATGGCTATCCGTGAAGCAACAGAAGAAGAAATTGCACATGGCCACGTCCATGGTGCAGGCGGTCACGACCATGATCACGATCACGAAGGTGGTTGCTGTGGCGGTGGTGGTCATAGCCACGGTTCAGAAGGCGGTTGCTGCGGTGGCGGCGAAGGTCACGGACACAAACAAGGCGGCTGCGGCTGCCACTAATACTCCGTATTAGTGTTTGTAAAAAAAAGGAAGCGAAAGCTTCCTTTTTGTATTTGAAATCAAGAGTTTTATCTTTGAAATCAATAGTGTGGCGGCGGTGTTTCTTCTTCTGGCCTTGCTAAGTGAGAATCTTGGGATGATTTCAGTCTTTCAGCCACAATGCGTAAATGTTCTTGAAGGCGGCTCATTTGCATTTGCTGGTCAGTAATAACCTGGTTAAGTTGCTCAATCGCCAGTTCTTGAAAGGCAACTTTACTTTCTAAAAGTTCTAAGCGTTGTTCAAATGTATCAGATGAGTCCATATCCGACTCTCCTTAAGCGTTTATATCGTAATTAAACCATCATAATAACTGAACATTACAAATCAATAGATAAGTTTTAGTTAAAGATATAGGCGACGAAACGACTTTTTGTTAATGTGGTCTCAGTAGTTATTATATTTTTTTAATACTCAATGGGGTAACGGGGTCTAAACTTAAAGAGCCCTACCCATAAAACGAATAGTTCGCTATTCGAATATAATCGAATAAAAGTTATCGGAGACTAGGATGAAATCACTGTTTAAGGCAAGCCTTTTAGCAACTACGCTAGCATTTACTTTTGCTGCTCCGCAAGTGATGGCAGCGGAAGCCAAAGCACAAAGCAGCGCATTCAAAAACGCAGAAGAGCGTAATGCGTATGCACTGGGTGCGTCTTTAGGTCGCTACATGCAGAATTCTTTAGAAGAGCAAAAAACAATTGGTATTAACTTGGACAAAGCCCAATTACTTGCTGGTGTCCAAGATGCATTTAACGGCAAAAGCAAAATGACCGATGCAGAAGTTGAGGAAACATTGCGTCAGTTTGAAGGTCAAGTCAAAGAAGCTGCCGACAAAAAAATGAAAGAAGAATCAGCCAACAATGAGAAAAAAGGTGCTGAGTACCGCGAAAAATACGCGAAAGAAAAAGGCGTTGTAAAAACCAAATCAGGCCTGCTGTACAAAATTGAAAAAGACGGTACAGGTGCAAAACCTAAAGCAGACGAAACTGTAGTCGTTCATTATAAAGGTTCTCTGATTGATGGCACTGAATTCGATAGCTCATATTCACGTAACGAGCCACTGACTATCCCATTAAATTCAGTGATTAAAGGCTGGACTGAAGGTTTAGTTAACCTGAAAAAAGGCGGCAAAATGCAGTTAGTGATCCCTGCTGAGTTAGCTTATGGTGAAAATGGCGTGCCAGGTATCCCTGCAAATTCAACATTAGTCTTTGATGTTGAATTATTAGATATCAAACCTGCTGCTAAATAATGATTCACTAAGCATTAGTTAAGTGTATTTTGAAGCCCAACACATTCATGCGTTGGGCTTTTTTGTATTTCTCATCAAAAAAAATTCTCAAATTGTTTAAAACTTGTGATAAAACAGACTGTCTTGCATTCATTCGCTTGACGGCAACGCCGTGGAGTTTTAACTTCAGAAGACTCTATTTTATTTTTTATCATCACAATTGTTGGCTACGAACAAAGTAATGAAGGCCAAATAGTCGAATAATGAACGCCTTTTTAGTCAACAGGATGAGTTTTTACATTAGAAGGATGATGTTGAAATGTCTGATTCTATACAATCACACGACCTCAGCGATATTAACATATTGGATAACCAGCCCTTTTCTGAGACAGACCATGAGATTTTAAAATCATATGAAGCTGCTGTGGATGGTCTGGCAATGCTAATCGGTGGGCACTGTGAAATTGTTCTTCATTCTTTAGAAGACCTAAACTGCTCTGCAGTCAGAATCGCAAATGGTCAGCACACTGGGCGTAAAATCGGCTCACCGATTACAGACCTAGCGTTGAGAATGCTGCACGATATGGCAGACGAAGAATCGAATGTCTCGAAGGCTTATTTTACGAAAGCGAAAAGCGGTGATTTAATGAAATCCGTTACTATTGCGATTCGTAACCGTAAGCAACGTGTGATTGGCTTACTATGCATCAATATGAACTTAGATGTACCGTTCTCTGAAATTATTCAATCGTTTGTTCCAGAAACTAAACAAGAAGTCACTTCAGATGTGAACTTTGCCTCTTCAGTTGATGACCTTGTCGCGCAAACATTGGAATATACGATTGAAGAAGTGGGTGGTGATCGTAATGTCTCGAATAACGCAAAAAACAAGCAAGTGGTTCTTAACTTATACGAAAAAGGTATTTTTGATATTAAAGACGCCATCAACCAAGTAGCTGACCGCCTGAATATTTCTAAACACACGGTTTACTTATATATTCGTCAATTCAAGAGCGGTGAATGAGTAATACAAATTCGCTAACCTACTGCTTAGTTGTGACAGGTCCCGCTTACGGTACACAACAAGCAGCGAGTGCGTATCAATTTGCAAAAGCCCTTCTTGAAGAAGGGTATATATTGAAAACATTATTTTTTTATCGTGAAGGTGTTTTCAATGCGAATCAGCTTACCTCGCCGGCAACAGATGAATTCAATTTAGTTTCAGCTTGGCAAGAACTGGCAAAACAATCAGGGTGTGAAATGCATATCTGTGTTTCTGCAGCTTTGCGCCGAGGGGTTGTTGACCAAGAACAAGCGCAAAGTTTATCACTTCCAACGGCCAACCTTGCTGAGGGCTTTATAATGAGTGGGTTAGGAAGCCTTGCGGAAGCGATGATAACCACAGACCGGACAATTCAATTCTAAGAACAGCTCAATACAAGGTATCGTGTGAAAAAAATAGCTTTTGTCTTTACAACCATGCCCCATGGAAATGCCAGTGGTCGAGAAGGGCTAGATGCATTATTAGCAACTTCAGCACTGACAGAAGACATTCAGGTGTTTTTTCTCTCTGATGGCGTCTATCAGCTTCTGGCAAACCAACACCCTGCTGAAGTGCTTGCTCGGGATTACATCGCAACATTTAAAATATTGCCATTATATGACATTGAAAAAATTTATCTCTGCAGCTCTTCGTTACAAGAACGAGGGTTAGGGGAAAATACCAAATGGGTCGTGACGCCAACAATTCTCAACAAGAAAGAGATCAGAGCGAGAATAGCTGAATGTGATGTGGTGCTTAATTTTTGATCGGTTGTGTGAATTTTGAGCTTGGGTTAAGTTTTGATCTATAGTAGGATCTTTTCTATGCTGTATACATTAGCAACATCTCCATTTAAATGTGATTTTTCTGCGATGCTAGGCTTTATTACGGCGGAAGACGTAGTTTTACTGATGCAAGATGGCGTGGTTGCGGCAGTCGCACAGTCACCTTTTCTTATTGCATTACAAAAAACAGGTGCGCAGTTGTACGCTTTGGATGCCGACATCAATGCTCGCGGGTTGCAAAATACCCTCTCAACCGCAGTTTCTGTAATCACATATCAAGGTTTTGTGAAGCTAACAGAAGTCCAAAAACAACATTTTGCCATATAAAGGCACTAAAAGTTGTATATTTCTTGACACCTGAGCCAGTCAGCAATAAAATTTCGCGTCCTCGTGTATCGTCATGTTGGCGAACGAGGTCAAAATCCGTGTTTACGAAGCAATAAAACCAGGAGCTTTTTTAATAATGGCAACTATTAATCAGCTGGTACGCAAATCTCGTAGCTCGAAAGTTGTTAAAAGCAACGTTCCAGCACTGGAAGCTTGCCCGCAAAAACGTGGCGTATGTACTCGTGTATATACTACCACTCCTAAGAAACCAAACTCAGCATTACGTAAAGTATGCCGTGTTCGTTTAACTAATGGTTTCGAAGTTTCTTCCTACATCGGTGGTGAAGGCCACAACTTGCAGGAGCACTCCGTTATCCTTATCCGTGGTGGTCGTGTTAAAGACTTACCAGGTGTGCGTTATCACACCGTTCGCGGCGCACTGGACTGTTCTGGTGTTAAAGACCGTAAGCAAGCTCGTTCTAAATACGGCGCGAAAAAACCTAAGGCTTAATGGATTTCCGTTAAGTAAGGCCAAACATTTTAATCTTAATGTCAAAATACTCTCGTAGAGTTTTGGACAAACCTGAATTAACAACGGAGTCATATCCATGCCACGTCGTCGCGTAATAGGTCAACGTAAAATTCTTCCAGATCCTAAGTTCGGATCAGAATTACTGGCCAAGTTTGTAAATATCCTGATGGTAGACGGGAAAAAATCTACTGCTGAAGCAATCGTATATAACGCACTTGAAACCCTTGCTCAGCGTTCTGGTAAAACTGAACTTGATGCATTCGAATTAGCACTAGATAACGTGCGTCCGACTGTGGAAGTTAAATCCCGCCGTGTTGGTGGTTCAACTTACCAAGTTCCAGTTGAAGTTCGCCCGGTTCGTCGTAATGCCCTGGCAATGCGTTGGATCGTTGATGCTGCTCGTAAACGCGGTGATAAATCTATGGCGCTTCGCCTGGCAAATGAATTATCAGACGCTGCTGAGAACAAAGGTTCCGCTGTTAAGAAACGTGAAGACGTTCACCGTATGGCAGAAGCTAACAAGGCGTTCGCACACTACCGTTGGTAATTATTTCTTACCCACATTAGTGATGTATCTCAGGGTAGCCATTTGCTACCCTTTATATGAAGCATTGAACGCCCACGAGAGAGGAAAAAATGGCCCGTCAAACGCCCATAGCACGTTATCGTAATATCGGTATCAGTGCACACATCGACGCCGGTAAAACCACAACTTCTGAACGTATTCTGTTCTATACTGGTGTAAACCATAAAATTGGTGAAACTCACGAAGGTTCTGCAACAATGGACTGGATGGAGCAGGAGCAAGAGCGTGGTATTACTATCACATCTGCAGCGACTACTGCATTCTGGTCTGGTATGGCAAAACAGTATGAGCCACACCGTATCAATATCATCGACACCCCAGGACACGTTGACTTCACCATCGAAGTAGAACGTTCTATGCGTGTTCTTGATGGCGCAGTAATGGTTTACTGTGCGGTTGGTGGTGTTCAGCCACAGTCTGAAACTGTATGGCGTCAGGCTAACAAATATAAAGTTCCACGTATCGCGTTCGTTAACAAAATGGACCGTATGGGTGCGAACTTCTTACGTGTTGTTGAGCAATTAAAATCACGTTTAGCTGCTAACGCAGTTCCACTGCAATTACCAGTTGGCGCAGAAGAGTCGTTCACTGGTGTTGTTGACTTGCTGAAAATGAAAGCAATCAAGTGGAGCGATGAAGACCAGGGCGTTACCTTCGAATACGAAGATATCCCTGCGAACATGCAAGAAGCTGCTGAAGAGTGGCACAACAACCTGATCGAAACCGCAGCAGAAGCATCAGAAGAACTGATGGAAAAATATCTGGGCGGTGAAGAACTGACCGAAGCAGAAATTAAATCTGCATTACGTCAACGTGTTCTTGCAAGCGAAATTATTCTGGTTACCTGTGGTTCTGCATTTAAGAACAAAGGTGTTCAGGCGATGCTGGATGCAGTTGTTGATTACTTACCTGCGCCAACAGATGTACCTGCAATCAATGGTATTCTGGACGACGGTAAAGACACTCCTGCAGAGCGTCACGCAAGTGATGATGAGCCATTCTCATCATTAGCATTTAAAATTGCAACCGACCCATTCGTTGGTAACTTAACGTTCTTCCGTGTTTACTCTGGTGTTGTTAACTCAGGTGACACAGTTCTGAACGCAGTGAAATCGAAGAAAGAACGTTTTGGCCGTATCGTACAGATGCACGCTAACAAACGTGAAGAGATCAAAGAAGTTCGCGCTGGTGACATCGCGGCGGCTATCGGTCTGAAAGACGTAACTACAGGTGATACTTTATGTGCGGTTGATGCACCAATCATCCTGGAGCGTATGGAATTCCCAGAGCCAGTAATCTCTGTTGCAATCGAACCAAAAACTAAAGCTGACCAAGAAAAAATGGGTATCGCATTAGGCCGTCTGGCTCAAGAAGACCCATCATTCCGCGTATCAAGTGATGAAGAGACTAATCAGACTATCATCGCTGGTATGGGTGAATTGCACTTGGACGTTCTGGTTGACCGTATGCGTCGCGAATTTAAAGTTGAAGCGAACGTTGGTAAACCTCAAGTTGCTTACCGTGAAGCAATCACTATGAAAGTGACTGATATCGAAGGTAAACACGCGAAACAGTCTGGTGGTCGTGGTCAGTATGGTCATGTCGTTATCGATATGTTCCCACTGAACAAAAACGATAAAGACGGCGTTCAAATGGATTACGAATTTGCCAACGACATCAAAGGTGGTGTAATTCCTACTGAATACATCCCTGCGGTTGACAAAGGTATCCAAGAACAGCTGAAATCTGGTCCATTAGCTGGTTACCCGGTTGTTAACATGGGTGTTCGTTTACATTTCGGTTCTTACCATGATGTTGACTCCTCTGAATTGGCGTTTAAACTTGCGGCTTCAATCGCGTTTAAAGATGGCTTCAAAAAAGCTAAACCAGTTCTGCTTGAGCCAATCATGAAAGTTGAAGTGGAAACACCAGAAGACTACATGGGTGATGTTATTGGTGACCTGAACCGTCGTCGTGGTATGATTGAAGGTATGGATGACCTGCCTACTGGTAAAGTCGTTCGTGCACAAGTACCATTGTCAGAAATGTTCGGTTATGCTACTGACCTGCGTTCTCAGACACAAGGTCGTGCTTCATACTCTATGGAGTTCCTGAAGTACAATGAAGCACCAAACAACGTTGCACAAGCTGTAATCGAAGCTCGTAACGCTAAATAATCGATTTTTATCGGTTAACAACTTTAATTTAAGTTCCTTCTTTATCGTGAAGAGGGAACTCCATAAGGAATAGAGTCGTGTCTAAAGAAAAATTTGAACGTTCAAAACCGCACGTTAACGTTGGTACTATCGGCCACGTTGACCACGGTAAAACTACTCTGACAGCAGCTATCACTACTGTTCTGGCTAAAACTTACGGCGGTTCTGCTCGTGCATTCGACCAAATCGATAACGCACCAGAAGAAAAAGCGCGTGGTATCACTATCTCTACTTCACACGTAGAATACGATACTCCAACTCGCCACTACGCACACGTAGACTGCCCAGGACACGCCGACTATGTTAAAAACATGATCACTGGTGCTGCACAGATGGACGGTGCAATCCTGGTTGTTGCTGCGACTGATGGCCCAATGCCACAAACTCGTGAACACATCCTGTTAGGTCGCCAGGTTGGTGTTCCTTACATCATCGTGTTCCTGAACAAATGTGACATGGTAGACGACGAAGAGCTGTTAGAATTAGTTGAAATGGAAGTTCGTGAACTTCTGTCTCAATACGATTTCCCAGGCGACGACACTCCAGTTGTTCGTGGTTCAGCTCTGAAAGCGCTGGAAGGCAACCCAGAGTGGGAAGCGAAAATTGTTGAATTAGCAGGCCACCTGGATACTTACATTCCAGAGCCAGAGCGTGCAATTGACAAGCCATTCCTGCTGCCAATCGAAGACGTATTCTCAATCTCAGGTCGTGGTACAGTAGTAACAGGCCGTGTTGAGCGTGGTATCATCAAAGTTGGTGAAGAAGTTGAAATCGTTGGTATTCAAGACACGGTTAAAACAACTTGTACTGGCGTTGAAATGTTCCGTAAACTGCTGGACGAAGGTCGTGCGGGTGAGAACGTAGGTGTTCTGCTGCGTGGTACTAAACGTGAAGAAATTCAACGTGGTCAAGTACTGGCAAAACCAGGTTCAATCAAGCCACACACTAAATTCGAATCAGAAGTTTATATTCTGAGCAAAGATGAAGGTGGTCGTCACACTCCATTCTTCAAAGGTTACCGTCCACAGTTCTACTTCCGTACAACTGACGTAACCGGTACTATCGAACTGCCAGAAGGCGTAGAGATGGTAATGCCAGGTGATAACATCAACATGATCGTTACCCTGATCCACCCAATCGCGATGGACGACGGTTTACGTTTCGCAATCCGTGAAGGTGGCCGTACTGTAGGTGCGGGTGTTGTTGCAAAAATTATTGCATAATACCGCTCTTTCTGAATAAGAAAGAACCACTTAGTAAAAAAGGGCGTCTAATAGACGTCCTTTTTATACATTGCAAAATTCAGACGTTGCAAAATTAAGAACCTATCTCATCAATCATTTGTATAATTATTGGTGAGATAGGCTCTGAAACAACGAATTGATAACTGTGCGGGCTCCTTTGCGCAGTTATATGAGATTTATTAAGGTTTTGCTCGGAAGATATGGTATATTTTACCGCTGCCACAAAAAGAAAGTCATTTTCTTATTGGTGTAGTTAAAAAATTTGCTGAGCATGCTGAAATTCCTGCAAAATGGAATAGCACTTGTGAAATGGGTAGCACTTGTAAAGTGATAGTACTGACATACAAGTAGTACTTGCGAAATAAAATGTTACTGCAACTTGTTGTGTTTGCAGAACGAATAACGCTAATTACCTCCATTAACAAGGCTAATTACTTTTAGATCGCAGGTGATGTTATTGATATCCCTATCAAATTTTGCAGGCTTAGTTTGTAGTAATTGAGGGATATGTTGGCATATTCTATTGGTTTGGCTTGGTTGTTTTACCTTTGTAAGCAAGCAGGCTATGTACATACTTCATGGTAACAGGTTGAATTATGAGTGCGAATAGCGAAGCTCAAGGAAGTGGACGCAGTGCAGACATCTTCAAGTGGGTCATTGTCTGTGCCTTATTAATAATTGCTATTGTTGGCAATTATTACTTCCGTCAATATAATCTCGCGCTGCGTGCATTTGCAGTTGTGGCTGTTGTCGCTATTGCAGGTGCTGTCGCTTTATGGACTACAAAAGGTAAAGCAACACTGGCGTTTGCACGCGAAGCTCGCGTCGAGATGAGAAAAGTCATTTGGCCTACTCGCCAGGAAACATTGCAAACTACTTTAATTGTTGCTGCAGTAACGGCTGTAATGTCTTTAATACTGTGGGGACTAGATGGTATCCTGGTGCGTTTAGTTTCATTTATTACAAGCCTGAGGTTATTCTAAATGTCCGATTCACCTAAAAAGCGCTGGTATGTCATTCAGGCATTCTCTGGTTTTGAAGGTCGCGTAGCACAATCTTTACGTGAACATATCAAATTACATGCTATGGAAGATTCTTTTGGCGAAGTTATGGTTCCAACAGAAGAAGTTGTTGAAATCCGTAGCGGTCAGCGCCGTAAGAGTGAACGTAAATTCTTCCCAGGCTATGTCTTGGTCCAAATGGTCATGAACGATGACTCTTGGCACTTAGTGCGTAGTGTACCGCGTGTAATGGGGTTCATTGGCGGAACGTCAGATCGTCCAGCGCCAATTAGCGATAAAGAAGTTGACGCTATCATGAACCGCTTACAACAAGTTGGTGATAAACCACGTCCGAAAACACTGTTTGAACCAGGTGAAATGGTTCGTGTTAGCGAAGGTCCATTTGCTGACTTTAACGGTGTTGTTGAAGAAATTGACTATGAAAAGAGCCGCTTAAAAGTCTCTGTTTCTATCTTCGGTCGCGCAACTCCAGTCGAATTGGATTTTGGTCAGGTAGAAAAAGCCTAATCTAAGCGACAAAACTGACTTGCAAAAGGCGTGAAATTTGACTACAATTTCGCGCCTTTTGTTTTTATGTTCGGCGCAAATTAATGTGCGGGACATGTTTAATGTAACGGGGAGCCTTGCAAATTGTAAGGCGCTATCACCCATCTAGAGGAAATATCATGGCTAAGAAAGTTCAAGCCTACGTTAAGCTGCAAGTTGCAGCTGGTATGGCGAACCCAAGTCCACCAGTTGGTCCAGCTCTGGGTCAACAAGGTGTTAACATCATGGAATTCTGTAAAGCGTTCAACGCAAAAACAGACAGCCTGGAAAAAGGTTTACCAATTCCTGTTGTTATTACTGTTTACGCAGACCGTTCTTTCACTTTCGTTACCAAAACTCCACCTGCAGCAGTTCTGCTGAAAAAAGCAGCTGGCGTTAAGTCTGGTTCAGGCAAGCCTAACAAAGATAAAGTTGGTAAAGTGACCTCTGCTCAGATTCGCGAAATCGCTGAAACTAAAGCTGCGGACATGACTGGTGCTGATGTTGACGCAATGATGCGTTCAATTGAAGGTACTGCTCGTTCCATGGGCCTGGTAGTGGAGGACTAAGACAATGGCTAAACTGACTAAGCGCATGCGCAATATCCGTGAAAAAGTTGATGCAACTAAACAGTACGACATCAACGAAGCCGTTGCACTGCTGAAAGAATTAGCAACTGCTAAATTCGTAGAAAGCGTTGACGTAGCTATCAACCTGGGCATCGATGCTCGTAAATCTGACCAAAACGTTCGCGGTGCAACTGTACTGCCACACGGTACTGGCCGTTCAGTTCGCGTTGCTGTGTTCGCACAAGGCGCAAACGCTGAAGCTGCTAAAGCTGCAGGCGCTGAACTGGTAGGTATGGAAGATCTGGCTGATAAAATCAAAGCTGGTGAAATGGACTTTGACGTTGTTATTGCTTCTCCAGATGCAATGCGCGTTGTTGGCCAATTAGGTCAAGTTCTGGGCCCACGTGGTCTGATGCCAAACCCGAAAGTTGGTACTGTAACTCCAAACGTTGCTGAAGCAGTTAACAATGCTAAAGCAGGTCAGGTTCGTTACCGTAATGACAAAAACGGAATCATCCACACCACTATCGGTAAAGTTGATTTCGACACTAACAAACTGAAAGAAAACTTAGAAGCACTGCTGATCGCGCTGAAAAAAGCAAAACCAGCTTCTGCTAAAGGTGTTTTCATCAAGAAAGTTAGCCTGTCTACCACTATGGGTGCAGGTGTTGCTGTTGACCAAGCTGGTCTGTCAGCGACAGTTTAATTGCTATAGCTTCGGCTAATTGGTAATTAGGCTTTACCTTTGCGTCAAATTTGTATAAAATTTGACGCCTTGAGTTTGTTGGGTATAGCAATATACTCAACAAACCACAAATTTCGGTATGGAGTCTGGCCTTTCCAGACCCCGTCCAAGACCGCAGGTGTAGTCTAACCGCTGCTTAATTTACCTGCGTAGACGGTGACAGAGATACCTAGAATTTAATTCTGGATTTCTATTCTGCTCACCGTGTTTTAGCGCTCTTACATAATGTTGTGTTTGAGTGATGTGAGTCCCGGGGTTTCCCGGTTAATCCAGGAGCAAGAAGCTAATGGCACTAAATCTTCAAGACAAACAAGCGATTGTTGCTGAAGTCAGCGAAGTAGCCAAAGGCGCGCTTTCTGCAGTTGTTGCTGATTCACGCGGCGTAACTGTAGCAAAAATGACTGAACTGCGTAAAGCAGGTCGCGAAGCTGGCGTTTATATCCGTGTTGTTCGTAACACACTGATCCGCCGTGCTGTTGAAGGTACTTCTTATGACGTACTGAAAGACGTGTTTGTCGGTCCAACCTTAATTGCTTTCTCTAACGAACACCCGGGCGCTGGCGCTCGTCTGTTCAAAGAGTTCGCGAAAGCGAATCCAGCATTTGAGATTAAAGCTGCGGCCTTTGAAGGTGAGTTAATCCAAGCGAAAGATATCGATCGTCTGGCAACTCTCCCAACTTACGATGAAGCAATCGCACGCCTGATGTCAACCATGAAAGAAGCCGCTGCAGGCAAATTGGTTCGTACTCTGGCTGCTCTGCGCGATCAGAAAGAAGCTGCATAAGCCCTTTCCTTCGTTGCTTTTTAACGTATAAACTATTTCTGAATTTTAGGAACACTTGTTATGTCTATCACTAAAGACCAAATCCTTGATGCAGTTGCAGAAATGTCTGTAATGGACGTTGTTGAACTGATTACTATGATGGAAGAAAAATTCGGCGTTTCTGCTGCTGCTGCTGTTGCTGTTGCTGCGGGTCCTGCTGAAGCTGCTGAAGAAAAAACTGAATTCGACGTTGTACTGTCAGCTGTTGGCGGTAACAAAGTTGCAGTTATCAAAGCAGTTCGTGGTGCAACCGGTCTTGGCCTGAAAGAAGCTAAAGACATGGTAGAATCTGCTCCAGCTACTATTAAAGAAGCTGCAAGCAAAGACGAAGCTGAAGCTCTGAAAAAATCTCTTGAAGAAGCAGGCGCTTCTGTTGAACTTAAATAAGTTCAACTTCAAGAACGCAGCCTGATCTAATTAGGCTGACGGCTGGTGATTTTTTAATCACCAGCCTTTTTGCGCTGTAAGGCGTGATGGGTGTTAACAGCTTTTCACGCAGTTTTAATGTTAACAACAACCCTCCAATACTTCTTTCTATTGACGACTTAATATACTGTGTTCTTCGCTACGACCCGCTCGGGTAGCTCGGTAGCAATGGCAACGCAATGAAATGATTTAAGAGTAATAGCAATGAGTATTAAGGAAAGTATTCATTTTCCGTTTCTTATATAAAAACGCGTTGCGGTTCAGTCTCTTAAACTAAGAGCTAACCACTTGGGTCACTGATCAACGAGCTGAGGAAACCTATGGTTTACTCCTATACCGAGAAAAAACGTATCCGTAAGGACTTTGGTAAGCGTCCACAAGTTTTGGACATACCTTATCTCCTTTCTATCCAACTTGACTCGTTCCAGAAGTTTATCGAGCAAGATCCAGATGGCCAGAATGGGCTGGAAGCAGCTTTCCGTTCTGTGTTTCCAATTCAGAGCTACAGCGGTAATGCTGAATTACAATATGTCAGCTATCGTTTAGGCGAGCCTGTTTTTGATGTTAAAGAATGTCAAATTCGCGGTGTAACTTACTCTGCGCCTTTACGTGTGAAATTACGTCTCATCGTTTATGAGCGTGAAGCACCGGAAGGAACTGTTAAAGACATCAAAGAACAAGAAGTTTACATGGGTGAAATTCCACTCATGACTGAAAACGGAACTTTCGTTATCAACGGTACTGAGCGTGTTATCGTTTCTCAGTTACACCGTAGTCCAGGTGTATTCTTTGACAGCGATAAAGGTAAAACACACTCTTCAGGTAAAGTGCTATATAACGCACGTATTATCCCTTACCGTGGTTCATGGCTTGATTTCGAATTCGACCCGAAAGATAACCTGTTTGTACGTATTGACCGTCGCCGTAAATTACCTGCGACCATTATTCTGCGTGCAATGGATTACAACACCGAAGAAATCTTAAATCTGTTCTTCGAAAAAACAGTATTCCAAATCCGTGATAATAAACTGATGATGACGCTGGTTCCTGAGCGTTTACGTGGTGAAACTGCTTCGTTTGATATCGAAGCGAACGGTAAAGTCTATGTAGAAAAAGGCCGCCGTATCACTGCACGTCACATTCGTCAGTTAGAGAAAGAAGAAGTCAATAGCATCGAAGTTCCTGTTGAATATATCGCAGGTAAAGTTGTTGCTAGAGACTATATTGATGAAAGCACCGGTGAGCTGATTTGTGCAGCGAACATGGAACTTTCTTTAGATATGTTGGCACGTCTGAGCCAGTCTGGTCATAAAACAATCGAAACATTGTTTACCAATGACTTAGACCACGGTGCTTACATTTCTGAAACCGTTCGTGTCGACCCAACTAACGACCGTCTGAGTGCATTGGTAGAAATCTACCGCATGATGCGTCCTGGTGAGCCACCAACCCGTGAAGCTGCAGAAAACCTGTTCGAGAACCTGTTCTTCTCTGAAGACCGTTACGACTTGTCTGCGGTAGGTCGCATGAAGTTCAACCGTTCACTGAACCGTGAAGAAATCGAAGGTTCAGGTATCCTGAGTGAAGAAGACATCATTGATGTTATGCGTAAACTCATCGATATCCGTAACGGTAAAGGCGAAGTGGATGATATCGACCACCTAGGTAACCGTCGTATTCGTTCTGTTGGTGAAATGGCAGAGAACCAATTCCGTGTCGGTCTGGTTCGTGTTGAGCGTGCAGTGAAAGAGCGTCTTTCTCTGGGCGACCTTGATGCATTAATGCCACAAGATATGATCAATGCGAAACCAATTTCAGCCGCAGTTAAAGAGTTCTTTGGTTCCAGCCAGCTGTCTCAATTTATGGACCAGAACAACCCGTTGTCTGAAATTACGCACAAACGTCGTATCTCTGCGTTAGGCCCAGGTGGTTTGACTCGTGAGCGTGCGGGCTTCGAAGTACGTGACGTTCACCCAACTCACTACGGTCGTGTCTGTCCAATCGAAACGCCTGAAGGTCCAAACATCGGTCTGATCAACTCATTATCTGTTTATGCACAGACCAATGAGTACGGTTTCTTAGAAACCCCATACCGTTTAGTACGTGATGGCTTAGTGACAGACGAAATCCATTATCTGTCTGCAATTGAAGAAGGTAACTTCATCATTGCTCAGGCGAACACCGTTTTAGGTGATGATGGTAGCTTTGTTGAAGAACTGATTACGTGTCGTAACAAAGGTGAATCAAGCTTATTCAGCCGTGAACAGGTTGAATATATGGACGTTTCGACTCAACAGGTTGTTTCTGTTGGTGCGTCCCTGATCCCATTCCTTGAACACGATGACGCCAACCGTGCATTGATGGGTGCAAACATGCAACGTCAAGCGGTTCCTACTCTGCGTGCTGACAAACCATTAGTTGGTACAGGTATGGAGCGTGCAGTAGCGGTTGACTCTGGTGTTACTGCTGTTGCAAGACGTGGTGGTTCGGTTCAGTACGTTGATGCTTCTCGTATCGTTATCAAAGTTAACGAAGATGAGATGTACCCAGGCGAAGCTGGAATCGATATTTATAACCTGACTAAATATACCCGTTCTAACCAGAACACCTGTATTAGCCAGATGCCTTGTGTATCTTTAGGTGAGCCAGTTGAACGTGGTGACGTGTTAGCGGATGGTCCTTCAACAGACCTCGGTGAATTAGCACTTGGTCAAAACATGCGCGTGGCATTCATGCCATGGAATGGTTATAACTTCGAAGACTCCATCTTAGTTTCTGAGCGTGTTGTTCAAGAAGACCGTTTTACAACTATTCATATTCAAGAGCTCTCTTGTGTGTCTCGTGACACTAAATTAGGGCCTGAAGAAATCACTGCAGATATTCCAAACGTCGGTGAAGCTGCACTGTCTAAACTTGATGAATCCGGTATCGTGTATATTGGTGCGGAAGTGAAAGGCGGCGATATTCTGGTTGGTAAAGTGACACCTAAAGGTGAAACTCAGCTGACGCCAGAAGAGAAACTGTTACGTGCTATCTTTGGTGAAAAAGCATCAGACGTTAAAGACTCTTCTTTACGTGTTCCTAACGGTGTATCTGGTACGGTTATTGACGTACAAGTATTTACCCGTGACGGCGTAGAGAAAGACAAACGTGCATTAGAGATCGAAGAAACTCAGTTACGTGATGCGAAGAAAGACTTAACAGAAGAGCTACGTATTTTCGAAGCAGGTCTGTTTGCACGTATCCGTTCTGTACTGGTTAACGGCGGAATTGAAGCTGAAAAACTGGACAAACTGCCTCGCGACCGTTGGTTAGAGTTATCTTTAGCTGACGAAGAGAAGCAAAACCAGTTAGAGCAATTAGCTGAACAGTATGACGAACTGAAATCTGAGTTCGAGAAAAAACTCGATGCAAAACGTCGTAAAATTACTCAAGGTGATGACTTAGCACCGGGTGTACTGAAAATTGTTAAGGTTTATCTGGCTGTTAAACGTCAGATCCAACCGGGTGATAAAATGGCGGGTCGCCATGGTAACAAAGGTGTTATCTCAAAAATCAACCCAGTTGAAGACATGCCTTACGATGAAAACGGTAACCCAGTTGATATCGTTCTGAACCCGCTGGGCGTACCATCACGTATGAACATCGGTCAGATTTTGGAAACTCACTTAGGGATGGCAGCGAAAGGTATTGGTGAGAAAATCAATGCTATGCTTAAACAGCAAGAAGAAGTTGCCAAACTGCGTGAGTTTATCCAAAAAGCATACGATTTAGGTGATGATCCACGCCAGAAAGTTGACTTGAACACTTTCTCTGACGAAGAAGTTATGCGTTTGGCTGAGAACCTGAAAAAAGGTATGCCAATTGCAACACCAGTATTTGATGGTGCGAAAGAGAAAGAAATCAAAGAACTGCTGAAATTGGGTGGTCTGCCAACTTCAGGTCAGATTACATTATTCGATGGTCGTACTGGCGAGCGCTTTGAGCGCCAAGTAACTGTTGGCTACATGTATATGCTGAAACTGAACCACTTGGTTGACGATAAGATGCACGCCCGTTCAACAGGTTCTTATAGCTTGGTTACTCAGCAACCGCTGGGTGGTAAAGCGCAGTTCGGTGGTCAGCGTTTCGGGGAGATGGAAGTGTGGGCACTGGAAGCATACGGTGCAGCCTATACTCTTCAAGAAATGCTTACAGTTAAATCGGATGACGTTAACGGCCGTACGAAGATGTATAAAAACATCGTCGATGGCAGCCATCAGATGGAACCTGGTATGCCGGAATCTTTCAACGTATTACTGAAAGAAATTCGCTCACTGGGTATCAACATCGAGCTGGAAGACGAGTAATTCGTTTTATGCCGGAAAGCTTGCTTTCCGGCACATGTAAGCACTGGGATTTGGGGAGAGTGTCTTTGAACACTCACCTGACAGGTCTAACTCCGACAGGAGCATTTTGTGAAAGACTTAATAAAGTTTCTGAAAGCGCAAACCAAGACCGAAGAGTTTGATGCTATCAAGATTGCTCTGGCATCACCTGATATGATCCGTTCATGGTCATTCGGTGAAGTTAAAAAGCCAGAAACCATTAACTACCGTACGTTCAAACCTGAGCGTGACGGTCTTTTCTGTGCGCGTATTTTCGGGCCAGTAAAAGACTACGAATGTCTGTGCGGTAAGTACAAACGTTTAAAACACCGTGGTGTGATTTGTGAGAAGTGTGGCGTTGAAGTTACACAGACCAAAGTCCGTCGTGAGCGCATGGGTCACATTGAACTTGCATCTCCGACTGCACACATTTGGTTCTTAAAATCACTGCCATCCCGTATCGGCTTGCTGCTTGATATGCCACTGCGTGATATCGAACGCGTTCTGTACTTTGAATCATATGTAGTTGTTGAAGGCGGTATGACTAGCCTTGAGCGTGCACAGATTCTGACAGAAGAGCAATACTTAGATGCGCTGGAAGAGTTCGGTGACGAATTTGATGCGAAAATGGGTGCGGAAGCAATCCAAGGCCTGCTGAAAAACCTCGATCTTGAGAACGAGTGTGAAACGCTGCGCGAAGAGTTAAACGAAACTAACTCTGAAACTAAGCGTAAGAAGCTGACTAAGCGTATCAAACTGCTAGAAGCATTTATCCAATCTGGTAACAAGCCAGAGTGGATGATCTTAAACGTATTACCTGTATTACCACCGGATCTGCGTCCATTAGTTCCACTCGATGGTGGTCGTTTCGCAACATCAGATCTAAACGATCTGTATCGTCGCGTAATCAACCGTAATAACCGTCTGAAACGCCTCCTGGATCTGGCTGCGCCAGACATCATCGTACGTAACGAAAAACGTATGTTGCAAGAAGCGGTTGACGCCCTGTTAGATAACGGTCGTCGTGGTCGCGCAATCACAGGTTCTAACAAACGTCCTCTGAAATCTTTGGCAGATATGATCAAAGGTAAACAAGGTCGTTTCCGTCAGAACTTACTTGGTAAGCGTGTTGACTACTCAGGTCGTTCTGTTATCACCGTAGGTCCATACCTGCGTCTGCATCAGTGCGGTCTGCCTAAGAAAATGGCTCTTGAGTTATTCAAACCATTTATCTATGGCAAATTAGAATTACGTGGTCTGGCAACAACCATTAAAGCTGCGAAGAAAATGGTTGAGCGCGAAGAAGCGGTTGTTTGGGATATCTTGGATGAAGTTATCCGTGAACACCCAGTTATGCTGAACCGTGCACCAACACTTCACCGTCTGGGTATCCAAGCTTTCGAACCTATTCTTATCGAAGGTAAAGCTATCCAATTGCATCCACTCGTTTGTGCGGCATATAACGCCGACTTCGATGGAGACCAAATGGCGGTACACGTTCCTCTGACTCTGGAAGCTCAGTTAGAAGCACGTGCGTTGATGATGTCAACCAACAACATCCTGTCACCTGCAAGTGGTGAGCCTATCATCGTTCCTTCACAGGACGTTGTATTGGGTCTTTACTACATGACACGTGACTGCGTAAACGCGAAAGGCGAGGGCATGGTATTAGCCGGTCCTAAAGAAGCTGAGCGTGTTTACCGTTCAGGTCATGCGTCACTGCATGCCCGCGTTAAAGTCCGTATCACTGAAGAAGTAAAAGATTCGGAAGGTAACATCACAATCAACACGGGCTTAGTTGACACTACTGTTGGTCGTGCAATTTTATGGATGATCGTACCGAAAGGTCTGCCTTACGAATTGGTTAACCAAGCGTTAGGTAAAAAAGCGATCTCTAAAATGCTGAACACCTGTTACCGTGTTCTGGGCCTGAAGCCTACTGTTATTTTTGCTGACCAAATCATGTATACCGGTTTTGCCTATGCGGCACGTTCTGGTGCATCAGTTGGTATCGATGATATGGTTATTCCAGAGAAAAAAGCTGGAATTATCGCCGAAGCAGAAGCTGAAGTTGCAGAAATTCAGGAACAGTTCCAGTCTGGTCTGGTTACAGCAGGCGAACGTTACAACAAAGTTATCGATATCTGGGCAGCGGCAAACGAACGTGTTGCTAAAGCGATGATGGAAAACTTATCGACTGAAGCGGTTATTAACCGTGATGGCGTCGAAGAACAACAAGTTTCTTTCAACAGTATCTTTATGATGGCCGACTCCGGTGCTCGTGGTTCTGCAGCTCAGATTCGTCAGCTAGCCGGTATGCGTGGTCTGATGGCTAAGCCAGATGGCTCAATCATCGAAACACCAATCACGGCAAACTTCCGTGAAGGTCTGAACGTTCTCCAGTACTTTATTTCTACGCATGGTGCGCGTAAAGGTCTTGCCGATACCGCATTGAAAACAGCGAACTCCGGTTATCTGACACGTCGTTTAGTTGACGTTGCACAGGACTTGGTGGTAACTGAAGACGACTGTGGAACTCACGAAGGTATCCTGATGACTCCGGTTATCGAGGGTGGCGACGTTAAAGAACCACTGCGTGAGCGTGTACTGGGTCGTGTGACTGCAGAAGATATCCTGATCCCAGGAACTGCGGACATTCTAGTTCCACGTAATACATTACTGCACGAAAAACTGTGTGACCTGTTAGAAGCTAACTCAGTCGACAGCGTTAAAGTTCGTTCAGTTGTAAGTTGTGAAACTGACTTCGGTGTGTGTGCTCACTGTTATGGTCGTGACCTTGCTCGTGGTCACATCATCAACAAAGGTGAAGCTATCGGGGTTATCGCGGCACAGTCAATCGGTGAGCCGGGTACACAGTTAACGATGCGTACGTTCCACATCGGGGGTGCGGCATCTCGTGCGGCGGCAGAATCTAGCATTCAAGTCCGTAACACAGGTACTCTGAAACTGGTTAACGCAAAATTCGTTACGAACTCAGAAGGTAAACTGGTTATTACTTCACGTAATACAGAGCTGCGTCTGATTGACGAATTCGGTCGTACTAAAGAAAGCTATAAAGTCCCTTACGGTGCGCACTTGACGAAAGGCGATGGCGATGCAGTAACGGGCGGTGAAACTGTTGCGAACTGGGATCCACATACCATGCCAGTCGTCAGTGAAGTATCGGGTATTATCAGCTTCTCTGACATGCTTGATGGTCAAACAATGACGCGTCAGACTGATGAATTAACCGGTCTGTCTTCAATCGTTGTTCTGGATACTGCGGAACGTACCAGTGGTGGTAAAGACCTACGTCCTGCTTTACGTGTTATTGACGCAAATGGTAACGACGTTCTTATACCTAACACAGACATGCCTGCTCAGTACTTCTTACCGGGTAAAGCAATTGTTCAGTTAGATGATGGCATCGCAATCAATGTCGGTGATACCTTAGCGCGTATTCCACAAGAATCTGTGGGTACTAAAGATATCACGGGTGGTCTGCCACGCGTAGCTGACTTGTTCGAAGCACGTCGTCCGAAAGAGCCTGCAATCTTGGCTGAAATCAGCGGTATTATCTCGTTTGGTAAAGAAACCAAAGGGAAGCGTCGTCTGGTTATCACACCATTAGATGGTAGCGATCCGTACGAAGAGATGATCCCTAAATGGCGTCAGCTTAACGTGTTCGAAGGTGAGATCGTTGAACGTGGTGACGTGGTTTCCGATGGTCCAGAATCTCCACACGATATTCTGCGTTTGCGTGGTGTCCATGCTGTTACGCGTTATATCACTAACGAGGTTCAGGAAGTTTACCGCTTACAAGGCGTTAAGATTAACGATAAACACATTGAAGTTATCGTTCGTCAGATGCTGCGTAAAGTCACTATCGCGGATGCAGGAAGTTCTGAATTCCTCGAAGGTGAACAAGTCGAGTACTCACGTGTTAAAGTTTCTAACCGTAAACTGGAACAAGAAGGCAAAATTCCAGCGAACTTTGCTCGTGACCTGTTGGGTATTACTAAGGCATCTCTGGCAACAGAATCCTTTATCTCAGCAGCATCGTTCCAAGAAACGACACGCGTACTGACTGAAGCAGCAGTTGCAGGTAAACGTGATGAACTGCGCGGTCTGAAAGAAAACGTAATTGTTGGACGTCTGATCCCAGCAGGTACTGGTTTTGCGTATCACCAAGACCGTATCCGCCGCCGTCATCTGAACGATGTTGTGGATGCACCACAAGTCAGTGCAGATGAAGCAACAGCGAACTTAGCTGAGCTGTTAAATGCAGGTTTCAGCAGCGACAACCAGAACTAATTTCTGATTTCACTGCAAAATTCCTGACAGAAGCCAGTACCGAAAGGTACTGGCTTTTTTATATCTAATAAAATGATAAATTGATTTTTATTTTTCTAATTTGAATTCATCAATAAATCCTTTTATTTCTTAAATTTATCTGAATATGTAATACGTATTTCTATTTTTAAAATATATCGGCCAGTGAAAAAACGTAATAATAATTTTCCGGGTTAAAAATTAAACGGTAATAAAAATAATAATACAAAAATCACTTTCAAATTATTTAATAGGAATAAATAAAAGGAATATACGATGGATAAAAAAAAGACAAATGAACAGGTAGATACAAATCAAGCCAGCCTTTCGGCTTATCATGGTTTATTATCAAATTCATTAGGGGTAATGAATACATCTCAGATAGTCACTGGGAACGGACAAATTGCGTTAGATTTAGTTGTTGTTATCGACACCAGTGGTTCAATGGCTGATGAAGCAGGGGATTTAAGTAAACAGATTGATGCGACGATTGAAGCGGCATCAGCAAAATGTCCATCGCATCTTCGTGCCACATTTTTAGGTATTGAAGGAACTTGGGCAAACACTAAGTTTGATCAATCTGCCAGTGAATATTTAATTAAGATCGGTGCGAACGAAAGGGATCTGCAAGCTAGATTGCCATTTAAAGAATCTGATGGGCAAGACCATGCTGGAAATAAAGAAGATTTATGTCGTGCTGTTATTGATATTAGTAAACACTTTGATTGGCGAGATGATGCGCGTAGGGCTATTTTTGTGCTGGGTGATGAAGGGATGGAAGGTGGTGGCGGAATTCTTACTCGTGCTGCAATTGCAAAAAATAATGAAGCCATATCTGTCGCTCAAGAAAGAGGAATTAAGGTGTATACCTACCAAGGTACACCGGATGATAGCCCAACAAATCTAGATCGTTTTCCGACTCTTGCTGATAGAGATAACGTGACGAGGGAGTATGAACGACTAGCCAAAGAAACCGACGGACGTGCGTACATTTACACCACAGGGATTGCAAATTTTTCCTTGGTTTTACAGGAAATATTGTGTGACAGCTTAACACCACCAGTAAAACCAGATAAAGGTTTATTAAATTGTGATGCGGTGTGTGACAACTTGCCATTAATTATCAATACAGTAAATACATTGTCCGATATCATCAATAAAACTATCAACTCTTGTTGCCCAATAGACTCAGATACGAAACATGATGATTCATGCCAGTGTAAACATTAATATTGTGTTATGAAAATAAAAGCGGGAAAAGATTCCCGCTTTGTAATTATTACTGGTAAGTTTCGTGATTAATAAAAAATACCAATAATTGCACAGTGCGCGACAAACCCGACCATCAATGGCACAGCGGTTCGTTTCACGACATCAAAAGGTTGCAGTTTTGCCCCACTCGATACGGCAATAATAACTCCCGCGACGGGGGACATACCTCGACCCATGTGTGAAGCTTGTTGCATTGGTAGGATCATGGCGATTGGGTTAGCGCCCATGCTATGCGCGATTTGTGGAATTAACTCAACGAATGCAAGGAATGGTGCATTACCTGAACCCATAATAATGGCTGCTGCAAGGGTCACTAATGCAAATACAATCGCCATGGCAAATGGTGGCAAGCCGACGGACTCAGCACCTAAAATCAGTTGGTCAATTGCTCCACTGACTTTAATACCATGAGCGAACACACCAGCAGCAACCAATAAGCCAACTACATTACTGAATGCATGACCCATACCATTTAAAAATGTTTGGAAGCCATTACAAACCGTTTTGAAATTACGTACGCGAAGTGTTTCAATCACCATACAAATTGCCATCGCAATCAGTACGATAGTCACAACATCTAAGTGAATACCGGAAAAGAACAAATTGGATGTTCCTACTGCCATAATAATGGGTAACATAGGAAGAATTGCATAATATCCAGGAACGGACTTAGTCGTTTCCTCTTTTTCATGGGACTGAACAGCTTTACCAATTTCAGGTACGAAACCTTGCTTACGGTCACAATGACGTTGCCAGAAAATATGGGTAATACCGACCACCAATACAGTGGCTAACGCGGCAGGGCCTTGATAGTAAAGTACATATTCAACAACAGACATATCGACAGCTTTTGCGCCACGGATAGCATCAATTGCCGTTGGAGTATAGGCCACACCAAGGGATGTAGCGATAACCCCAGCCGCAGAAGCAGGTGATAATCCCAAACCAATCATAATGGGGAACATGGTACCCATTAACAATACCGCTAAGCCCGTTGCTGATGGAATGGCTAATTGCAAGATACTCGCCAACAAGAAAGAGAAAAATAGTAGTACATAAGGTGAACGCATATTTTTCAGTGGCTTGGTTGCAACACGTACTACCGCTTCATTGGCACCGATATGGTCCATATAGTGCGCAAAGCCCATCAATGCCATGATCATTAAACCGAGATCTGCTGCACGACTACTGAATAAATCTCGCATGACTTCAAATGGATCGAGCCAAGTGATACCGGTGGTGGCGACATTTTTAGGGAGGATAGGCCCCCAGCCAAGGGCTAGGGTGAATATCATCAATACTAAGCCAGCAATTAATAATACCGGCTCAGCTTTGTATCCCTTCAAAATAAACCGCGCAACCAAAACAACGATAATCAGAACCGTTAGAATTGGGATCATGCTTTAGCTCCTGGTTTGAAGCGTTCAGCGGTGATTTGTACCACTTGTTTTAATACATCGCTGGCGGCATGTAGGGATTTAACAGGTAGATATTCATAGATTGAATGGAAGTTATGTGCACCTGTGAAGATGTTAGGGCAAGGTAACCCATTTTGTGATAATGCGGCTCCATCATAGCCACCACGCATAGGAATGACTTTTGGTGTAATACCACAAGCTTGGTAGGCGTCAACAGCAATATCAATAGGGTAACGGTTATCACCTTGTAGGCTGTTGTAAACGTTAGAATAGCGATCTGATAGCTTGCAAACAACACTTTCGCTGCCCCAGAGACTTTCACAGCTTTCTGCTAATTGTTTTAAGAAAGCCATACGTTTGCGGTAGCCGTCTTCGGTAAAATCGCGAATGTCCATTTTTAACACGGTACGAGCGCTATTACCTGACATTTGTTTCACCCAATAATAGCCTTCGCGACCATCTGTATATTCAGGGGCTTCACCGCCGGGTAACATGGCAATAAATTTTTGCGCCATTAATAATGAATTAACGAGTTTGCCTTTCGCAGACATTGGATGAGCTGATTTACCCGTAAAGATGATTTCGGCATCACCCGCATTCCAGTTTTCATACACAAGTTCACCAATACCGCAGCAGTCTAAGGTGTAAGCAAAATCTGCTCCAAACTCTTTAACATCAAAAACTTTTGCGCCACGGAGGCCTTGTTCTTCGTCCGGAACAAAACCAATTTTAATGGTTCCGTGCTTGATTTCTGGGTTTTGCTTAAAGTATTGCAGCATATCCATGATAGAGGCAATTGCCGCTTTATCGTCAGCACCTAATAGGCTGGTTCCATCAGTGACAATAATGTCATCACCAATGTAGTTCACCAATTCAGGGAATTCACTCTTACGTAGATAAATATTAAGCTCTTTATTCATGCATAAATCTTCACCGGTGTATGGCAAGATTTGCGCCTTAGTATCATTAGTTTGTTCTGCACTAGTGTCTAAGTGGCCGAAGAAAGCGACGGTTGGGACATCATAATCAAGGTTGGAAGGTAACGTTGCGGTGACAATGGCAGTGTCACGCAGTTTAATGTCTTCAACGCCCAGAGCCTCGAGCTCCTGAACCAATTGTTTCGCAAGGACACGTTGCCCTTCTGAGGATGGCATAATCCCTGCCGCGCCCTTTTCCCTATCAGTGGTGGTGTTAATTTTGGTGTAAGAAATAAATCGCTCAACAATATTCATTCTTTTAATTCCCCAGCATCTTATAAAATGCGTTTTACATTAGTTATATCTGTGACTGTAATTTCATTTCACAGTATTATTCTTGTATCACAACTGAAGATATTCTGAATATCAGACCTGTTGAATTTTTCTAAGAAATGCTAGTGGGAATATAAAATTGATAATTAATAGTGGCATTATTCGCATAATGAATTAAAATGAGCGACTTTATTCCTATCTTATTTTGCATTGTTAATATATTGATATTAAAGAGTAATTGTTTTTTTGTTTTTGTTAATAAAATATTTTTCTTCGTCTTATCTTAAATTAATTATAAATACATAAATCACCAATTAATAAAAATATTATGTAAATAATATTGCATATTTTTATATGTATGTTTTCTAATATGTAAATGTAACTTTAAATGGTTTTTAATATCTTAATTCGTTACTTTATAGAGATAATTAACTGATGGTTATTGTTTTTATTATTTGTATTATAATTTTAATATCTATTTGATAATTACTAATTAAGTGTTTTTACTTGTTTTTATGTCAAATATAATAAATTTTTTAATTTTGTATCCATATTGTTTTTACGGGAAGCTAATTGTAAATTAATAAAATAGGTTAATAAATCAGTAAGTAGCGTGAAATTTAATATATGTAAAATCACATGTGTTTTTAATAGCATATAAGTGACTTTTTTGTCATGATGAAATCAAAATAACATTTGTCTTGTGTAGTTCGATAAAAAATTCAAATAAAAAGATATGCAAGCGTATACATAAATATAAAGCAAGGAATGAAAATGCGGAATATTGCTATTACAAAAAATAATATTATTTCTGGCTTTCAATGGTTCTTTTTTATCTTTTGTAATACGGTTGTTATTCCCCCGACGTTACAGTCTGCTTTTCATTTGTCACCACAAACCACGTTTGTTATTACTCAGTATGCTTTTTTATTAACAGCTTTGGCTTGCTTGTTGCAGGCATTTATAGGCCATAAACGCTCTGTGATGGAGGGGCCAACAGGGTTGTGGTGGACAACAATTTTAACCGTAACTTTGTCAGAATCTATGCAAGGAACTCCTCTTGAGACGATTGGATGGAGTTTGGCCATGGGGATTTTTCTGTCTGGGATTATTACTATTCTTATTGGCCTAAGCGGTCTTGGTGGTTGGTTAGCGGGTTTGTTTAAGCCAGGCGTGCTGGTGGTCTTTATGTTTTTACTTGGCGCGCAGCTGGTCACTATTTTTTTAAAAGGGATGTTAGGGCTACCCTTTGGTGTTGGCAGTGAAAATATTACAGTTAATTATCCTGTATTCTTTTTGGCGCTCACAGTACTGGTATTTGTGATAGGAATTATTGTGTATTTACCCGTGAATATTAGTAAATATGCATTACTAATAGGAACAATCACAGGGTGGGTTGCTTATAGTGGGTTATTTGGCAGCACGATATCATCTGTTTCATCAGGAGAATGGGGGCTATTTCCATTAGGCCGTTCCGATGAAATTAATATAAGTATTGTGATAACAGCGATTTTGGCTGGGATATTAAACACATCAAATACGTTTGGAGCAATGCGAGGAACGGATGTATTTTACCCCGATTCATTACCCGTTAAGTCCTTATATCGGCGTAGTTTTATGATGTCAGGAGTTGTAACAATATTAGCAGCGCCGATAGGCGTAGTGCCTTTTTCACCGTTTGTTTCATCAATTGGTCTAATTACTCAAACAAAAGACAGTTCACGTATCTCTTTTACGATTGGTAGCCTTATTTTCTTATGCGTGGGGGGCGTTGCGGTATTGACTCAATTTTTCCGCTCTTTGCCGTTAGCCATTGGTAGCGCGGTTATGTTAGCGACTTATTTGCCGCTGCTATTTTCTTCATTTTCATTTCTTGCGGATATGAAACTGAATGCACGTAATATTTATCGCCTCGCATTACCTATTTTTATTGGCATTTTTTTGATGTCAGCCCCTGCTGCGGTACTAAATTCGTTACCAACAATGTTTAGTTCTTTACTGGGTAATGGGTTACTTATGGGCATTATATTGGCTCTTATTTTAGAAAATACGATCAAGTGGGATAAAATCTCCTAAATAATAAAAGAGCACTAAGCGGTTGTGCAGCTAATGCTCTTTTTCAGTAAAATTCTAACGGCCTAAATAACCATCCCAATCTTTCCAAACGGGCTGTAAACCGGCTTGCACAAGTGCATTCGCTACTTGTGCGGCACTGCGGTTATCATTTGGAGAAAATTGTTCTAGCTCTTCTTTGGTATCTGCATAGCCGCCTGGTTGGGTTTTCGAGCCAGCACTGACGTTGTTAATTGCCAATGGCACCACGTTATCACGGAAATAAGGTGATTCACGGGTTGAGAGTGAAAGCTCTACATTTGGCGCCAGTAAGCGAAAAGCACAAATTAATTGCACTAATTCGGCTTCATTCATCAGTGATGCCGGTTCAACACCACCCGCACAAGGGCGCAAGCGAGGAAAAGAGATAGAATAACGACTTTGCCAGTAGTATTGCTGTAAGTACAACAAATGTTCTGCAACCATATAGCAATCAGTACGCCAACTGTTTGATAAACCAATTAACGCACCAAGGCCGATTTTATCTATACCCGCTTCTCCTAAGCGTTCTGGCGTGGCTAAGCGCCAGTGAAAATCCTGTTTTTTGCCTTTGAGGTGATGGAGTTGATACGTGGGCTCATGGTAGGTTTCTTGATAAACCATCACACCATCTAACCCCAGAGTTTTTAATTCCTTATATTCATCTGTGCTTAATGGCTGCACTTCCATCATTAAGGAACTGAAATAAGGGCGAATGATGGGGAATGTGTGACGAAAATAGTCCATACCCACTTTACTCTGGTGCTCTCCGGTGACTAGCAATAAGCTATCGAAACCAATTTTGCGAATGGTTTCGCACTCATTGATAATTTCAGCGTCATTTAGCGTTTTACGTTTAATTTTATTACTCATCGAAAAACCGCAATAAGTACAATCGTTTGCGCATAGGTTCGATAAATAAAGTGGAACATAAAACCCAACGGCATGGCCAAAGCGTTGTCGGGTGAGTTTCTGAGCTTTTTGTGCCATCAGCTCAATATAGGGACGGGCAGCAGGGGAAAGCAGTGCCATAAAATCATCGAGTGTGAGTATATCCACCGCTAAAGCATGTTCTACATCGGCAGGTGTTTTACTGTTTATCCGCAGTGTCGTATCGTCCCAATCCAGTGCTTGTAAGCGTTCTTGGAAGCTTGGGATCATGATAAGGCCCCTAAGAAACTGGTCAATGGGCTGGACGCTTGCGCCTGTTGCTTCGGCGTAGCTAAACCACTTTGATAAGCTAATTCAGCCGCTTCGACCGCGAGTTTAAACGCTTTTGCCATGAGTACAGGTTGTTTTGCTACAGCGATTGCAGTGTTGACTAAAACGGCATCAGCGCCCATTTCGATGGCTTCTGCCGCATGGCTTGGTGCACCAATTCCGGCATCTACAACGACAGGTACAGAAGCTTGTTCAATAATGATACGGAGCATTTCTTTCGTTGCTAAGCCTTTGTTTGTGCCAATCGGTGCGCCTAATGGCATCACAGCGGCACAGCCAACTTCTTCTAAACGACGGCATAACACCGGGTCTGCGCTGCAATAAGGCAATACAACAAATCCCTCTTTAACGAGCTGCTCTGCGGCGAGTAATGTCTCGATGGGATCCGGTAGTAAATAACGCATATCCGGATGGATTTCGAGTTTGACCCAGTTAGTACCAAGGGCTTCATGAGCTAGGCGTGCAGCAAATATCGCCTCTTGGGCATTTTTCGCCCCTGAAGTATTCGGTAATAGTTTCACGCCCAATTGTTGTAGAGGTTGTAAAATACCATCATCTTGCCCACGTAAATCAATACGTTTCATTGCCATTGTCACCAATTGACTGCCGGATGCCGCAATGGCGTCTTGCATGAGGTTGGCGCTGGCAAATTTACCTGTTCCAGTAAATAGGCGTGAGTGAAAAGTAAAATCTGCGATTTTTAACATCATTAGCCCCCCGCGATAGCTTGAAACAACAAGATATTATCTTGGTCATTAATGAGATATGAATCCCACTGACTCTTCGGAATGATCACTTGATTGATGGCAAGTGCAGTTCCCACCATTGGGCGATCGAGAGTGGAAAATAATTGATTAACCGTCAGTGGGGCGTCGAATTCCATAGGTTGGTCATTAATTATGATATGCATGTTTCTTCCCGACAGATTGGACATTGCAGTGACGGCATTAATTGCAATGTATTCCATTGTTGCTGTTTTCCATCGAATAAACGCAATTTACCGCTCAGTGAAGAGGGAAGGCCGACAAGTAATTTAATGGCTTCCAGTGCTTGCAACGTGCCGATAATCCCAACCACTGGCCCTAATACCCCAGCAGTGCGGCAGTTGCGTTCGGGTTCATCTTGGTCTGGGTATAAACAGGCATAGCAACCGGTACTAAATGGCGGCTCAAGTACCATTAATTGGCCACCAAACCCAACAGCACTGCCGCTGACTAAGGTTGTATTGGTCATGACACAGGCGGCATTAACTGCATGACGAGTGGCCATGTTATCGCAGCAATCAAGCACTAAGTCGACTTGTTCCGCTAATGGAATTAAAGTCTCAACATCCAACTTTTGTGCGATAACATGGGTTCTTACCAACGGATTGAGTTGATGTAGCCTATCTGCGGCAAGCTGGGCTTTTGACTGGCCAATATCATCGGTATCGTAAAGTACCTGCCGTTGTAAGTTAGAAACGTGTAAGTCATCGTGGTCAGCTAGCCACAATTCGCCGACACCAGCGCCCGTTAAATAAAGGGATGCGGGAGAGCCTAAGCCCCCTAAACCGACAATTAGGACTTTGCTATTTTTCAGTTTTTGTTGCCCCTCAGGACTGATGTCTTCAAGTAATAGCTGGCGGCTGTAACGCATGAATTCTTGGTCACTTAACATGATTGAATTCCTTAAATCATCATTAGCCCTGTTTTTATGACGATAAACTAGGGCTAATTTTGTGATTAAAAATCGACTAATTGGCGTGATCCCGCTCAATTAAATTCAGCAAAGTTTCTGTTGCGGCGCGCCAATCATCGGCTTTAGTAATCGCACTGACTAGCGCGACACTCCCCACTCCAGTTGCTAGCACGTCAGGCACTTTATCAATGGAAATCCCACCAATGGCTACCGTTGGGTAATCAGGTGTTGCTTCCACCATGGCTTTAAGTGTTTCTAAACCCTGAGGCGAAGAAGGCATCTCTTTGGTTTGTGTTGGAAAGATATGCCCCATGGCAATGTAGGAAGGGCGAACCGATTTTGCGATAGCCAATTCATGCTCATCGTGCGTTGATATTCCTAACCGTAAGCCCGCTTGGTGGATTGCTAATAAATCGGTAGTTTCCAAATCTTCTTGGCCTAAATGTACGCCATAAGCACCAAACTCGACCGCTAACCGCCAGTAATCATTAATGAATAAGCGTGCGTTATGTTTTTCCCCGAGCGCAATAGCTTGTTGAATCTCATCACGAACATCTGCGTCAGATTTGTCTTTGATACGCAATTGAATTGTGGAAACACCTGCATTAAGCAAACGTTCAATCCATTCAACGGAATCCACAACGGGATAAAGCCCAAGGCGTTGTGCAGTCTCAGGAAAAGGGCTATTTGGGAGAGTTATAGCATTAGGCAATTTTGGCATTTTCATCCACCTCAGCATTCACAATTTCAGCACCGTGATAGAGTTCGCTGCCATGGGCACGGAAGGCTTCTGACATCTGTTCCATACCCGCTTCTTTTTCATTTGCTTCTTTTTGAGCCGCGTAGTCACGAACCTCTTGGGATATCTTCATTGAACAGAATTTAGGCCCACACATAGAACAGAAATGAGCAATTTTCCCAGAGGCTTGTGGTAAGGTTTCATCGTGATATTTGCGAGCAGTTTCAGGATCTAACGCCAAGTTAAATTGGTCTTCCCAGCGGAATTCAAAACGGGCTTTGGACATGGCGTTATCACGGATCTGTGCACCTGGGTGGCCTTTAGCAAGGTCAGCGGCATGGGCTGCAATCTTATAAGTAATTAGCCCTTGTTTAACATCTTCTTTGTTCGGTAATCCTAAGTGCTCTTTAGGGGTGACATAACATAACATCGCACAGCCAAACCAACCGATCATGGCGGCACCAATACCAGAGGTAAAGTGGTCATAACCCGGAGCAATATCTGTTGTTAGAGGCCCTAACGTATAGAATGGCGCTTCGTGGCAGTGCTCTAACTCTTCGGTCATATTGCGGCGGATCATTTGCATTGGTACGTGGCCGGGACCTTCAATCATGACTTGAACATCATATTCCCACGCAATTTTTGTGAGCTCACCAAGGGTATGGAGCTCGGCAAATTGAGCTTGGTCGTTGGCGTCTTGAATTGAACCGGGGCGTAGTCCATCCCCTAACGACAAGGAAACGTCGTAAGCGGCACAAATTTCACAGATTTCACGGAAGTGCTCATACAGGAAATTTTCTTGGTGATGAGACAAGCACCATTTTGCCATGATAGAGCCACCGCGAGAGACGATCCCTGTTAGGCGTTTAGCTGTCATTGGCACATAGCGTAGCAATACGCCGGCATGGATAGTGAAGTAATCGACACCTTGTTCTGCTTGCTCTAATAATGTGTCACGGAACATTTCCCACGTGAGATTTTCGGCGACGCCGTTCACTTTTTCGAGGGCTTGGTAAATCGGAACTGTACCAATAGGCACGGGGCTATTACGTAAAATCCATTCGCGGGTTTCGTGGATATAACGGCCAGTGGATAAATCCATGACGGTATCTGCCCCCCAGCGTGTTGACCAAATCAGTTTTTCTACTTCTTCTTCAATGGATGAGGTGACCGATGAATTACCAATATTGGCATTAACCTTAACCAAGAAATTACGACCAATAATCATTGGTTCTGATTCGGGATGGTTGATATTGGCTGGGATAATAGCGCGACCCGCCGCCACTTCTTGGCGAACAAATTCAGGGGTAATATTCTCTGGCAAATTTGCGCCAAAGCCTTGGCCTGGATGTTGTTGCAATAAAACTTCGTCACGAATACGTTCACGTCCCATATTTTCGCGGATTGCAATAAACTCCATTTCAGGGGTAATGATACCTTTGCGTGCGTAATGTAATTGGGTAACACACTTGTTAGTTTGGGCTTTTAACGGGTGGGGACGGTTGTTAAAGCGTAGATGGTCAAGGCCTGCATCAGCAAGTCGTTGTTGTGTGAAGTCAGAGCTGAGATTTTCTACTTTAGTGGTGTCTGAGCGCTCGTTTATCCATGGCGCGCGAATTTTTTTCAAGCCTTTGTGAACGTTGAGTTCTGATGTTGGGTCGCCGTAAGGGCCTGAAGTGTCGTAGATAGGAACGGGTTCGTTGTCTTCAAATTGCGGGTTGTCTTTGTCGCCACCAATAAGGGTTTGCGAAAGCTGAATTTCTCGCATTGGGACTTGGATATCGTCTCTTGAACCTTGAAGATAAATACGTTCAGAATTGGGAAATGAAACGCCAGAAACAGTGTTGATAAAGTTTTCAGCGGCATCACGTTGGGCTTTACGAGTGCGAGCGGGTGCTGCTTGTGGCGATAAATCAGCTGTAGGGATGATATTTTGTTGTGTATTATTGGACATAGCAATTTCCTGACATTGTCACGGCTATCACAGCTAAGTGTGTAGCGGGTTTATCGAAAGAAAGTTGCTTGTCAGGAGTTCGGAGGAGTAATAAAAAGACATTGCGTTTAATTTTTAGCCAAATGAGAGATGGCAAAAAGACGCTGAGTGATTACTCTTGTTCCCTTCGCGGGTATTAACCCGATCAGGTTCCGCGGATCCCGAATTAACGGTCTCAGCCCGATGCTATGCATGCTAGGCACTCCGACAAGAGATTTCAGTATAAGCTTTCCTCGTCATTCTTCAAGCGATAAGTGCGTTGGCTGCGCTCGGCTCCCCAAGTCACATACTTGTGTATGCTCCTTGGGATAATTCTATTTATCTCCTTCCTCTAGCACGAATAATTTAGAGGAACCTTTGAAAGGCGAGTTAGTTAAAACCTAAAAAATTGAAATCAAGGCTGAGATAAAAATAAGGTTTATAAATTCCACTGATATTGTGGCCAATTGTGTTCGAGTGCGGCTTGCGTTAGGCGTTCGTCGCCGTTGATAATAAATACTTCATCGGCAAATTGGCACATGGGCAGGTCGTTGGCAGAATCGGTATAAAAATATACATAGGCATCAGTGATTGGCTGGTGGCGAACCCAATCCATAAGGCGTTTAACCTTGCCTTCTTTAAAGGTTGGGATACCGTCAATTTCGGTCGTATAGCAGCCATTTTGTTGTTTAATATCGACCCCCATGGCGACGTCTGCACCAAGTTTTTCGGCGATCTTTTTCACAATAAATGAAACAGTTGCGGAGATCACAATAATCGGGATCCTTTTAGCTCGATAATTTGCGATCGTTCTAATCGCTTCAGGGTAGATCCGCGGTAAAATCACGCTTTGTACAAAATCATCCAGCCAGATATCTACTTGTTCCGTTTTTACATTGGCGAGAGTTTGCAGGTTAAAACGTAAGTAAGTCGGCATATCTAATGTGCCTGCATTATATTGCGCCATCATGGCTTTATCCGCCTCTACAAACTGTGGGTCGTTGATAATTTGCCTGTCCCACAGATATTGTGTCCACAATACGCTGCTATCACCTTGAATTAACGTATCATCTAAGTCAAAAATGGCCAGTTGGTTTTGCATTATATTCCTATCTACTTATTAACTAAGTGCGCGAATTTCATTTTTATTAAACATCAATTCAAGGCGAGTGCCCGGTTCAAATAAACGCTCAGATGAGCGATTGAGTAAATCAACTGTCATGTGACCAGCAGGTGTATCGACGCTATAACGAATGATATTTCCCAATAATTGATGGTCAACAATAATAGCATCAACAGGGTGAGAAATATGGCTACCATATTGGCGACCTGCTTCTTTGACATATATAGACTCAGGGCGGATAGCAAGTGTACCTTGTAAATTAAGACCTAACATCGTATTGGCTTTTTTGGAGTCAACAAGGTTGTAATGCCCCATAAACCGAGCGACAAATTCTGTTGCTGGTTGGGTATAAATATTCTCTGCCGTGCCACTTTGCACTATCTGGCCTTTATTCATAAGAAAAATACGGTCAGACATAATCATCGCTTCATCTTGATCATGAGTAACAAAAATTGTCGTTAAACCTAATTCGCGTTGAATCTGGCGAATTTGCTGGCGTAAGTGCTTGCGAATGCGAGCATCAAGAGCAGACAGTGGCTCATCAAGTAACAAAATTTGCGGTTTCATGACTAATGCCCTTGCGAGTGCTACTCGTTGACGCTGTCCACCTGATAGCTGATGGGGAAATTGTTGTTCTTTGCCTTGTAACTCAACTAATTCGATCACTTCAGCGACTGCTTTAGACCTTGCTTGGCTATCAATTTTACGCATTTTTAAACCAAACGCGATATTGTCAACCACAGTCATATTGGGAAATAACGCATAACTTTGGAACACCATACCCACCCCGCGTTGCTGCGCAGCTTGGTGGGTTACATTCTGGCGATTAATATAAAGTTCACCATCATTAAGTTGTTCAAGTCCTGCGATACAGCGTAATAAAGTTGATTTTCCGCAACCACTTGGGCCCAGTAGGGTAATAAATTCGCCTTTTTCGATAGTAAACTGAATATCAGCAAATACCTGATTAGTACCAAAAGATTTAGCTAAGTTTTCCGCAATAACATAACTCATCATTCATCTCCTGAACGATTTAATCGCATTGCTAACCATGTCAGCAATAAGGTAAACAGAAAATATGACATCACCAGAGCAGAAGTGAAATGTCCGCTGGTTTGTCGCATATTGAAAAGATAGATTTGCAAGGTTTCATAACGTGTTCCCACTAGAATATTGGCAAACACAAATTCACCCATTAAAAATGAAAATGAAATTAATAATGAGACCAACATACCTTTGCGAATATTTGGTAACACAATCATCATAAAAGCTTGGAAAGTACTGGCGCCGAGTAAATGTGCAGCGTCCATTAAGTCATGTAAATTAATACCTTGAAAGCTATTCGCAAGAGCACGATACATAAAAGGTAACGTGATGGTGAAATAAGTACCAATCAGGATCCAAGGAGTGCCAACTAACATGAATGGTTCATCGGCAAATATTTGCAGCAAGCCCACCGACGAGACGACAGGCGGAATCGCAAAGGGTAAAATAATCAGTAAATCCATCACCCCTTTGAGTTTAGGGAACCGATAAAATACCGCAAATGTCATCGGCAAAATAATTAATGTGCTAACCAGCAACGTACCAAAGCAAATTATTAATGAACGACCAAATGCCATGAGAAAACGCGGGTCTTGCCACAATTGTAGATACCATTTGATGGACAAGGCATCGGGTAGCACAGTGGCTCCCCAAGAGCTGGCGATGGAATACAAAAATGTGGCAATAATAGGTAGCGCTAATAGGCTAGCAACACTGATTAATACTAACTTATGGAGCCATAATCCAGAGGGTTTATTGTTATTGGTTATCACTTGGCTAATCACATTATTATTTTGCATGGTAGCTCCGCTTGATTAACCAATGATGGATAGCAGTAATAAAAGCTAAGATAGCGATAAGTAGCATTGATAACGCAGCAGCCATATTCGGTTCGAGAAACAAATCGCCGGAAACTAAACTGGCAATTCGGATAGTCACAAGGTTGTAATTACCACTCGTTAAGGCATAAGTACTGGCGTATGCGCCCATGGCATTAGCAATTAGGATAATAAAAGTACCAAGTAAAGCAGGGGAAAGCACTGGAATAGCAACTTTTAACCAATAGGTTAGCTTGCTTGCTCCCATTGTTTTCGTAGCGTCTTCCCACTCCGGTTTTAGTGCATCAAAGGCGGGGTAGAGCAACAAAACGCCTAATGGGATCTGAAAATACACATACAACAGCATTAACCCGCTGGCACTGTATATATTAAAATCTTCGATAATTCCCCATGCCTTGAGTTGTAAGGTAATCGCGCCGTTGAAGCCCAAAATAATAATGAATGCAAAAGCAAGGGGTACACCGCTGAAATTACTGGCCATGGTGGTGAAGGAGATCATTATCCGGCGAATTTTCCCTTGCATTTTATAAATGGAAAATGCCGTGATACTGGAAATGAATAAGCCAATTACACTGCAAATAACGGAAAGCCATAGGGTATTTTCAAACGCTTGTAAGTAAAAATCATTATTGAATACTTCAAGGTAGTTACCTAATGACCATGCTTCTTCGTAGATAAAGCTATTAATTAGCACCCAAATCATTGGGGCGATTTGGAATAGACTAAACAGCACAAAGAATGGCAGCAGTAGCAGTGCCGCACGCCAATGAAAACGAGCAAAGCGTTTTTTTAACATGGCAATTTTTCCCTGTTGTTGGTATGCCTGTTCACAGGGGGCAGGAATATCAGCCATTACAAATCTCCTTGTAACAGCGCATCACAAACTGGTTTATCGAGAGAGTGGGTTCCAAGTAAACGACAAATGGTTCCACAAATCTCAGTTTGCTCAATATTGCAGGGTTGATGAGAAAATTGCGAACCGACAACAAACAATGGAACTAAACACTCTTCAGGGAGTGTCCCTCCGTGGCTGCGATCATTATTCATACCGTGATCACTCGTGATCAGAATTTGATAACCTTGCTCAACCCATGTAGGAATATAATTCGACAGGATAATATCTGCATGGCGTGCTGCATTACGGTATTGTGGGGAATCAAAGCCAAACTTATGCCCTGTATCATCTATATTCATAGGGTGAATCAATAAGAAATCAGGATCAAATTGACTACGTAAATATTCCGCATCAACAAATAAATGGTCATCAGGGTAATGATCTGCTTGATAAAAGCAGCCATGTTGGATGGTTAGCGACTCATCATGGGTAAAACGGTCTCTTGTTGCTACGAAAGGTGCTCGGTTATACAGTTCACTCACCCAATAATAAGCAGCGGCGGCAGTTGTTTTACCTGCAAGGCGAGCAAGAGAGAATATGCTGTCAAAATGGGATAACCGGACAATTTGGTTATTTACAATACCGCTTTTGACAGGTGGAACTCCCGTTAGTATACATTCATATAGAGGGCGAGACATCGAAGGAAGCTCGCACTCTAATCGGTAAAGTGTTGCACTGTCGGCTTTGATTAAACCGTTGAGATAGCCCATACAATGATGGGCTACTGAATAACTTAAACCGTCAAGGACAACAAGTATGACTTTCTCAGACATCAATTTTTTCCTAAAATCAATACATTAAATTACTGCTGGTGGATCAAAACTTGCTGTTGCCACATTTTAGGGAGATTACGAGACGACTTTTCCCAACCTTCTGCATTCTTAATGGGTTGAACATTTTTATATTGTTCTTCGGGTAGTAATTTGGCTTTAATATCATCAGGTAAGGTTAAATATTGTGCACGAATTGGTCGAGCATAGCCTTCTGCAAGGTTTAATTGGCCTTTATCACTGAAAATAAATTCACGAGCTAATTTTGCCGCATTTGGGTTTTTGGCAAATTTATTGATGATAGTGGTGTAACCTGAAATGACAGAACCGTCAGATGGGATCACAACTGTAAAGCGATCACGATTGATCTGATCACGGTAATTCAGTGCGTTGAAGTCCCATAAGATGCCAACTTCGACTTCACCTTTTTCGATATTTGCGACAGTTGGATCATTAACGGATAGGCGTTTTTGTTTGGCGAGTTCAGCAAAATACTCAATGGCAGGTTTTAGGTTATTTTCATCACCACCACGGGCAAATGCGGCAGCTAGTACAGCATTATTGGCTTGTGCAGCGATACCAACATCCCCAACGGTGACTTTATATTTCCCTTTTAGTAAATCATCCCAGCTTTTCGGTGCATCTTTCACTAAATCATTATTAATCATAAAAGCGATAGACCCCGTATAGGCTAAAGCCCAATGACCGTCTTTGTCTTTTGCCCAATCAGGAATTTGTGACCACGTTGTTGGTTTATAAGGTTGAGTCACTCCTTTTTGCACGGCAACAGGCCCAAAAGAAGCACCGACATCACCAATATCTGCTGTCGCATTATTTTTTTCTGCGGCAAATTTGGCAATTTCTTGAGCGGAGCTCATATCAGTATCTTGATGCTTCAAGCCATATTGTGCCGCTAAGTCTTGCCAAGTTCCTTTCCAGTTAGCCCAAGTATCAGGCATTCCAACGCTGTAAACTTGCCCTTCTTTTTTCGCTGCATCGATTAACTCTGCTAAATTAGCATCAGCAGCTAATGTCACACTGGATGCGGTCAATGATAGTAAAATCGCAGGAACGATAGTTTTCATTATTTTCTCACTTTTGCAGAACGGTGAACCGTATTGGTTACTTAGCATCCTAATTTTAAGAAGTGACAGTTAGTTGATCCTTTTATGACAGTTTTTAGACATTTTATGGAATGGAACGTCTAAAAAGTGTCAAAATTGACAAAGAAAAATAATGAAACAAACGTTTGAATGACATTGTGTCAAAGAAGTGTATTGTGTCATTAATAGATTGATCTTATCGACAATAAAAACTAACAAAAGATGTAAAAAATGAATAAGTTAAAATTATCAGGAACAGAAAGTGGTTGGTGGTTTATCTGTTTTTCCGGGCGTTTGTGGTTACCTCATGGGGATATTCCACGAGGTATGGCAAAGGACTATTTGTTAGAAGGAAAAACAGCAACGCCAATCGGTGAGTGGCTAGGGGAAATTGTCTGGTTGATCGCCGAAAAAATGCCATCAGATATGTCATCTCCCCGTATCGTTGCTGCGCAAGATGAAGGTTTATTTCGTCTTGCTGGGCGAGGTGTGCAATTGGCGGAATTCTATCGCTCTCATCGTTATTGCGGCTATTGTGGTACGGCAATGCGCCATAGCGAAACAGAATGGGCGTGTTTGTGTGACCATTGCCATGAGCGTTATTACCCGCAGATTGCCCCTTGTATTATTGTGGGGATCCGCCGTGATGACCATATTCTATTGGCTCAGCACCGGCGCCATTCGCAAAATCCATTATTTACTGTACTTGCGGGTTTTGTTGAAGTTGGTGAAACATTAGAAGAAGCTGTTATGCGCGAAGTCATGGAAGAAAGCCATATAAAAGTGAAAAATATTCGTTACGTATCTTCACAACCATGGCCTTTTCCTCATTCCTTAATGATGGGCTTTCTCGCGGATTATGAGAGTGGTGATATTAAAGTAGACCCTAAGGAACTGGTGAGCGCAAATTGGTATCATTACAATGAATTACCGTTGATCCCACCGGCAGACACAATCGCTAGACGTTTGATTGAAGATACGGTCGCATTGTGTCGTCAGAGTGAATATGAAACGGGCAAATAGCACAGCGCTGATATTGTTACCATTAACATGATACAATAATGAACTTCGCTCTTAGCCATTTGCGGCGGCCACTTATAATAATGGAGTAAATAATGACTGAGTTAAAAAATGACCGCTATCTACGCGCTTTGCTACGTCAGCCTGTAGATGTGACCCCTGTATGGATGATGCGTCAAGCAGGGCGTTACCTGCCTGAATATAAAGCAACACGCGCTGAAGCTGGTGATTTTATTGCTCTGTGCAAAAATACCGAATTGGCTTGTGAAGTGACATTACAGCCATTACGTCGTTTTCCATTAGACGCTGCAATTTTATTTTCTGATATTCTTACTATCCCTGATGCAATGGGGCTTGGGTTATATTTCGAAACGGGTGAAGGCCCACGTTTTCATAAACCGATTATGAGCGCAGCAGATGTAAAAAATATCCCTATTCCTGATCCTGAAATGGAACTTGGTTATGTGATGGATGCAGTTCGTGCCATCCGTAAAGCGCTTGAAGGTAGTGTGCCACTAATTGGTTTCTCTGGTAGCCCGTGGACACTGGCAACTTATATGGTGGAAGGCGGCAGTAGCAAAGCATTCACTAAAATCAAAAAGATGATGTACGAAGACCCGAACACATTGCATTTGTTATTAGATAAACTGGCAGATAGTGTCATTTTATACTTGAATGCTCAAATTCGAGCAGGTGCACAGTCCGTGATGATTTTTGACACATGGGGTGGGGTCTTAACTAAGCGTGATTATTTACAGTTTTCATTGAATTATATGCATAAAATTATTGATGGCTTAATTCGTGAAAATGACGGTCGCCGTGTTCCTGTCACCTTATTCACTAAAGGTGGCGGCCAGTGGTTAGAGGAAATGGCTGCAACGGGTTGCGATGCATTAGGGCTTGATTGGACGACTGAAATTGCAGATGCTCGTCGTCGTGTCGGTGATAAAGTTGCTTTACAAGGTAATATGGACCCATCCATGTTATATGCGCCACCGGCTCGTATAGAAGAAGAAGTGCAAAATATTCTATCAGGCTTCGGCCAAGGTGAAGGGCACGTATTTAATTTAGGTCATGGTATCCATCAGGATGTTCCACCTGAGCATGCAGGTACATTTGTGGATGCTGTTCACCGTTTATCCCGCCAATATCATCAATAACTATCGTTTATTGATCTTCTTGATTTGTGGTGTATTTATAGAATCTTGTAAGTACACCATTATCATCTATGATTAAGAATAATTAAATCTCATAAGCAATGGACGCATGATGGTTTTAGATACTCAACGATTACGAAAAGAACAAACTAGCGAAGCTTCAAAAATCATTTTGCAGGATGAATTTCCACCACTCAAATTGATTGGTGGAGCCGATGTAGGCTTTGAACAGCAAGGCACTATTACACGTGCAGTGGTAGCTGTACTATCTTGGCCACAGTTAGAACTTGTTGAGTATCAAATAGCTCGAATACCGACTCAATTGCCTTATATTCCGGGATTACTTTCTTTTCGTGAAGTCCCAGGGTTAATGGCGGCGTGGGAAAAAATACAAAACAAACCTGAATTAGTGCTTGTGGATGGGCAAGGGATTGCACATCCGCGGCGGTTTGGTGTTGCCTGCCATTTTGGGTTACAAGCGAATATAGCCACAATTGGTGTAGCAAAAAGCCGTTTATGTGGTGATGCGGTTGAGTTAAGTGAAGAGCCTGAAAGTGTTCAGCCGTTAATGGCAGGTGAAAATCAACTCGGTTGGGTGTTGCGGAGTAAAAAACGCTGCAAACCATTATATGTTTCGCCGGGGCATAAAGTAGGTTTTTCGTCTTCCCTAGCGTGGGTTAAGCAGTGTCTAAGAGGCTATCGGTTGCCGGAACCGACGCGTTTTGCTGACGGAATTGCATCAAATCGAACGTTTTTTAAGCGAATGAATGAGAAAATCAGCTAATTATCAGCAAAATATGTGGCATTGACAGATTTTCAGGTAAACTGCGAAGTATTAAGATTGATGAGTCAGAAATTATGTTAAGAAATCCCATTCATTTGAGGTTGGAAAAATTAGAAAGCTGGCAACATACAACTTTCATGGCGAGCCTATGTGAAAGAATGTATCCGAACTTTCAAATGTTTTGTCAGCAAACTGAATTTGCCGATGCAAAAGTTTATCGTTCCATCCTTGATTTAGTTTGGGAAACTTTGGTCATTAAAGATAGCAAAGTCAATTTCGACAATCAGTTAGAAAAATTAGAAGAAATTATCCCATCAGCAGATGATTTCGATATGTATGGTGTGTATCCAGCTATTGATGCCTGTATTGCATTAGGTGAAATTATTCATTCGAAATTGAGCGGTGAAACCCTCGAACACGCAATATTGGTTAGCGAAGCATCCATTCGTACAGTTGCCATGCTCGAAATGACTCAAGCAGGGCGGGAAATGACAGAAGAAGAACTCAAAGAAATCCCGGCCGTTGAAGAGGAATGGGATATCCAGTGGGACATTTTCCGCTTACTGGCAGCTTGTGAAGAGCGCGACTTAGAGTTAATTAAAGGATTAAAATCTGACCTCCGCGAAGCGGGGGTGAGCAATATAGGTATTACTTTAAGCTGATTTTCGCATTTTCATTATCGAAAACGTGACTTGACGCAGTAATGCTGAGTACTAAGACTTCACATTTGCCCCTACTCTGGTCTACATTTAGGGGCGAGAAGAAGTGGCTATCGGGGGCGTGTATCAGGGGCTGTCAATTTGGCATATCCGACGCACTCGATGCTTTGCAAACGATAAACACACTGTGTAAGGATAATTTATGAATAAGACTGAATTAGTTGATGCTATCGCAGAATCAGCGGACCTGACCAAAGTTCAGGCAAAAGCGGCATTAGAATCTACTCTGAATGCTATTTCTGAAACGCTGAAAAAAGGCGAGCAAGTCCAACTGGTCGGTTTCGGTACTTTTAAAGTTAGCCACCGTGCTGCGCGTACTGGTCGTAACCCACAAACTAAAGCAGAAATTCAAATTCCTGCTACAACTGTACCCGCTTTCTCTGCCGGTAAAGCACTGAAAGAAGCTGTAAAATAAGAACATTGTACAGACGAATCACCAGAAGGGGTAAAAAACTACCCCTTTTGTTTATTCAAAAAGGGTTGCTGGTATTGGGAGCCATCTCAATGCTAAGCGCCTGTTCTTCTAATGCACCAAAGCTACCTGAGTTTAGTGCAAGCGGTTTTATTGCCGATGATGGCGTCATTCGTATGTGGAGGCTAAATAATGCAAAAAGCCAACCTCTGGTCTTAATGGTGGTTTATAGCCCCTATAAAGGCACAGACACTTCCGTTAATTTCTTCGAGTACCGCTCTGGTAACCTCTGGCAAATTCGTAGCCAAATCTTGAATCAAAAAAATGGTGATATCACTGAACAATTACGTTTCGATAAAAATAATGACGTTATTTTTATGCAGCGTGCTCAAGATGGCCATAAAACATCACTTTCGGCTGATGAAATCACGCGTTGGCGCTTTGAAGCAGAACGCATACTCGAGACAAACACTGCACTGATTGTCGGCGGCGTCAAACTCTATCAAGGTCGCTGGCAACAAGGCAAAGTGACCACCTGTGAGGGTGATGTGCGTGAAGTGGCTTTCGAACCCTATGCTGAAAATTGGTTGCAAAACCGTGCAAAAGTGTGGCATTCCCAGCTAAATTTAGCGTGGTTGGAGTCTTCAGAGGGAAACCAGCTTTTGATGGTAGCTGATACCGATTTTTGCCGCTGGCAACCTTCTAAAGATAGCTTATAAATAATCGCTCGTCGTCTTTCGAGCCTCAGCTATATTGCTACGTTCGCTCACTCTAGTCACATACTTATGTATGTTCCTAGAGATTCTCTCTCTTGCAGCTTTGCTGTGATTCGAAATACTTAGAGCCATTGTCTGTGTGAATGGTCAAAGGCAAAAACAAGTTCAAAAAATAGAAAATAAAAAAGCTGATAAAAGTTTCCTCTTATCAGCCCAGGGAATGGTTTAGTACTTTGTATTATTTTATACGAGCGATAGCGCGGTAGCCGATGTCGTTGCGGTAGAAGCTATCATTCCAGTGAATGGCTTTGGCGACTTCATAAGCTTTGGCTTGTGCTTTAGCAATATCATTACCTAATGCTGTTACGCATAGGACGCGACCACCGGCAGTCACGACTTCTCCATCTTTCATGCGAGTACCAGCATGGAAAACTTTACTATCCGTGGCTTCAGTGGTTGGTAAACCTGAAATTACATCGCCATTGTGGTAATCACCTGGGTAACCACCTGCAGCAATTACTACCCCTAAAGCAGGGCGTTCATCCCATAATGAATCTTTACCTGCTAACTCACCTTTCGCGCCAGCTAAACATAAAGCGACTAAGTCCGATTGCAAGCGCATCATAATAGGTTGAGTTTCAGGATCGCCAAAACGGCAGTTAAACTCGATAACTTTTGGGTTACCTGCTTTATCAATCATTAAACCTGCATATAAGAAGCCTTGGTAGCGGTTTCCTTCTTGGTCCATTCCTTTAACTGTAGGGTAAATGACTTGTTCCATCACGCGTTTATGTATTTCATCTGTCACAACAGGTGCTGGGGAGTAAGCGCCCATTCCACCTGTATTTAGGCCAGTATCACCATCACCAACACGTTTGTGATCTTGGCTAGTCGCCATTGGAATGACATTTTCACCATCTACCATAACGATGAAACTCGCTTCTTCACCATCAAGAAATTCTTCGATCACGATACGGTGGCCTGCATCACCAAAGGCATTCTCTGCTAACATGTCATGAACAGCTTCTTTCGCTTCTTGCAGAGTCATTGCAACAATAACCCCTTTACCTGCAGCAAGCCCATCTGCTTTGATCACGATTGGTGCGCCTACTTTGTCTAAGTAAGCTAAAGCAGGTTCAATTTCAGTAAAATTTTCATAAGCCGCAGTAGGAATATGATGACGAGCTAAAAAATCTTTGGTAAATGCTTTTGAACCCTCAAGCTGTGCAGCACCTTGGGTTGGGCCAAAAATAGTTAAGCCAGCAGCCTTAAACGCATCGACTACACCAATAACCAATGGTGCTTCAGGGCCGACAATAGTTAAACCAATTTGCTTATCTTTGGCGAATTGAAGCAATCCATTGATATCAGTTGCCGAAATATTGACGTTTTCAAGGGTCGGCTCTAATGCTGTGCCTGCATTGCCTGGGGCAACATACACTTTATTTGCTAAAGGGGATTGAGCCGCTTTCCAAGCTAAGGCATGTTCACGGCCGCCGCCACCAATAATCAAAATATTCATTACTAGACTCCTAATAATTAGTGACGGAAATGACGCATATTAGTGAAAATCATGGCGATACCATGTTCATTTGCCGCCGCAATGACTTCATCATCACGGATAGAACCACCTGGTTGGATAACACAGGTTACTCCAACAGCAGCTGCGGCATCAATACCATCGCGGAATGGGAAAAAGGCATCTGAGGCCATTGCACAGCCAGCGACTTCTAAACCTTCATCAGCGGCTTTAATACCTGCAATTTTTGCAGAATAGACACGGCTCATTTGCCCTGCACCAATTCCAACGGTCATGTCATTTTTGGCATAAACAATCGCATTCGATTTCACAAACTTCGCGACTTTCCAGCAGAACATAGCATCTTTTAATTCACGCTCTGTAGGTTGGCGGTTTGTGACTACACGTAGCGCTTCCTTTTCAACCATACCTAAGTCACGGTCTTGTACCAATAAACCACCATTCACACGTTTAAAGTCTAATCCTGTAACTGGTTTGCTCCATTCGCCACATTCAAGTACGCGAACGTTTTGTTTAGTCTCAAGAATAGGTAGTGCATCTTTAGCAACAGAAGGCGCAATAATGACTTCCACAAATTGGCGATCGATAATGGCTTGAGCAGTTTCTTTATCTAATTGACGATTGAAAGCGATAATGCCGCCAAAAGCAGAAGTTGGATCAGTTTTGAATGCGTTATCATAAGCAGCATGAATCGAATCACCGATAGCGACACCACAAGGGTTTGCATGTTTAACAATGACACAAGCAGGCTCTTCGAATGATTTAACGCATTCAAGAGCTGCATCGGTATCAGCGATATTGTTATAAGACAGGGCTTTACCTTGGATCTGCTGAGCAGTTGCAATAGACGCTTCTTTTGGGTTTTCTTCTATATAAAAAGCGGCATCTTGATGGCTGTTCTCTCCGTAACGCATGTCTTGTTTCTTAATAAAATTTAAATTCAAGGTGCGAGGGAAACGGCCAGAAGGCTGGGTCGTATCACCATAATAAGGGGCAACTAATTCACCAAAGTAATTCGCAATCATGCTGTCATAAGCTGCAGTGTGTTCAAAAGCTTTAATTGCGAGGTCAAACCGCGTAGACCAATTGAGTGAGTTTTCGTGGTTATCCATTTCATCAATAATGATTTGATAGTCATTACTATTTACTACAATTGCTACGTCTTTATGGTTCTTAGCCGCGGAGTGCACCATGGTTGGGCCGCCGATATCAATATTCTCTACAGCATCTTCAAGGGTACAATTTGGTTTTGCCACGGTTTGGGCAAATGGATATAGATTAACAACGACCATATCAATCGGTGCAATATCATGCTGTTGCATAATGGCATCATCCGTACCACGACGACCTAAAATTCCGCCATGCACTTTCGGGTGCAATGTTTTTACTCGGCCATCCATCATTTCAGGGAACCCTGTGTAATCTGAAACTTCAGTTACGTTTAGTCCTGACTCAGCGAGTAACTTTGCAGTACCGCCGGTAGATAGGAGCTCAACACCACGTTGAGATAACGCCTTAGCGAATTCAACAACCCCTGTTTTATCAGACACACTAAGCAGGGCACGACGAATAGGACGAAGCAGTTGCATGAGATAGATCCCTTGGATTTGAATAAATAAGGCAATAACGAATATCAGTCAGTGAAAAACTCAACGAGCTTTTCTTATATACCTATTATATCTATTGATGAAAGCAAAGCGGAATTTGCCAACTTTCTCTATAACAATATATAAGTCACTAACAATTTCAGAACATAAAAACAAAATCAATGCTGAAATTTCGAACCAATTGTAACGCAAACGTTTGCGTAATGCGCGATAATTTTAAAATTATTTTCAGGTTGTGGATAACTTCGTGCATAAGTCAGTATAAGTAGGGGTTTTGCTGTGGAATGCAGCAGTTGAATAAAAAAATGCAAAAAAAGGGTTGCCAGATTTTTCTGACTCCCTATAATGCGCCACCACTGACCGGGAACAAGACAACGCAAAGCGCGGTGAACACTGAAACGGCAGCGAGAGATTCTGAAAAGAAAAAGCAAAAAATTGCTTGACTCTCACAGAGGAAAACGTATTATACGCCTCCTCGCGACAACGGCCTCGAAGTCGAAAATCAAAAGATTTAGTCGCAACGCTCTTTAACAATTTATCAGACAATCTGTGTGGGCACTCACAGGACACTATCAAAAAAATATTTGATTTTAAGTCTTGAAGAGTGACTAACACGTTAATTCATATATATGAACTAATAGGTAATTTGATTTCTTCGGAAATCAAACGACAGTAAACATTCTTTGAGCATCAAGCTTTTTAATTGAAGAGTTTGATCATGGCTCAGATTGAACGCTGGCGGCAGGCCTAACACATGCAAGTCGAGCGGTAACAGGGGAAGCTTGCTTCTCGCTGACGAGCGGCGGACGGGTGAGTAATGTATGGGGATCTGCCCGATAGAGGGGGATAACTACTGGAAACGGTAGCTAATACCGCATAATCTCTCAGGAGCAAAGCAGGGGAACTTCGGTCCTTGCGCTATCGGATGAACCCATATGGGATTAGCTAGTAGGTGAGGTAATGGCTCACCTAGGCGACGATCCCTAGCTGGTCTGAGAGGATGATCAGCCACACTGGGACTGAGACACGGCCCAGACTCCTACGGGAGGCAGCAGTGGGGAATATTGCACAATGGGCGCAAGCCTGATGCAGCCATGCCGCGTGTATGAAGAAGGCCTTAGGGTTGTAAAGTACTTTCAGTCGGGAGGAAGGCGTTGATGCTAATATCATCAACGATTGACGTTACCGACAGAAGAAGCACCGGCTAACTCCGTGCCAGCAGCCGCGGTAATACGGAGGGTGCAAGCGTTAATCGGAATTACTGGGCGTAAAGCGCACGCAGGCGGTTGATTAAGTTAGATGTGAAATCCCCGGGCTTAACCTGGGAATGGCATCTAAGACTGGTCAGCTAGAGTCTTGTAGAGGGGGGTAGAATTCCATGTGTAGCGGTGAAATGCGTAGAGATGTGGAGGAATACCGGTGGCGAAGGCGGCCCCCTGGACAAAGACTGACGCTCAGGTGCGAAAGCGTGGGGAGCAAACAGGATTAGATACCCTGGTAGTCCACGCTGTAAACGATGTCGATTTGAAGGTTGTTCCCTTGAGGAGTGGCTTTCGGAGCTAACGCGTTAAATCGACCGCCTGGGGAGTACGGCCGCAAGGTTAAAACTCAAATGAATTGACGGGGGCCCGCACAAGCGGTGGAGCATGTGGTTTAATTCGATGCAACGCGAAGAACCTTACCTACTCTTGACATCCAGAGAACTTAGCAGAGATGCTTTGGTGCCTTCGGGAACTCTGAGACAGGTGCTGCATGGCTGTCGTCAGCTCGTGTTGTGAAATGTTGGGTTAAGTCCCGCAACGAGCGCAACCCTTATCCTTTGTTGCCAGCGATTCGGTCGGGAACTCAAAGGAGACTGCCGGTGATAAACCGGAGGAAGGTGGGGATGACGTCAAGTCATCATGGCCCTTACGAGTAGGGCTACACACGTGCTACAATGGCGTATACAAAGAGAAGCGACCTCGCGAGAGCAAGCGGAACTCATAAAGTACGTCGTAGTCCGGATTGGAGTCTGCAACTCGACTCCATGAAGTCGGAATCGCTAGTAATCGTAGATCAGAATGCTACGGTGAATACGTTCCCGGGCCTTGTACACACCGCCCGTCACACCATGGGAGTGGGTTGCAAAAGAAGTAGGTAGCTTAACCTTCGGGAGGGCGCTTACCACTTTGTGATTCATGACTGGGGTGAAGTCGTAACAAGGTAACCGTAGGGGAACCTGCGGTTGGATCACCTCCTTACCATTGAAGTGTTTTTGTGAAGTGCTCACACAGATTGTCTGATAGAAAGTAGAGCAATGGCTTTACGTGGGAGACTTATTCGAGAGGATAAGACTTACATGAAAATAGCAAAACGGTGTTTTGCAATTGAATTTTCGTGTCCCCTTCGTCTAGAGGCCTAGGACACCGCCCTTTCACGGCGGTAACAGGGGTTCGAATCCCCTAGGGGACGCCAATTGCGCCGATATCGAGTGAAAGACGATGTCCCCAATAATGATTAAGCCAATTATGTAAATAGTTGGTTTAACAATTATGCTCTTTAACAATCTGGAACAAGCTGAAAATTGAAAACAACGCACATTGTTTATCGCTTAAACAATGTGAGAGTCTCTCAAAAATCTCAACTTGAATAGTGTACTTTGAACTATCGAGTCGACGAGCGACATGAGTTCAAGGCAGCCCGCGCACAGCAAGCGCAGCGTACTTAACGTACGTGAGCATTGCGCGCACGGACTAACGCCGAAATCATGAAGCACAGTCACTCGTTGTAAGAAGACACCTTCGGGTTGTGAGGTTAAGCGACTAAGCGTACACGGTGGATGCCTAGGCAATCAGAGGCGATGAAGGACGTGCTAATCTGCGATAAGCGTCGGTAAGGTGATATGAACCGTGATAACCGACGATTTCCGAATGGGGAAACCCAGTGCAACTCGTTGCACTATCGTTTGATGAATACATAGTCAAACGAAGCGAACCGGGGGAACTGAAACATCTCAGTACCCCGAGGAAAAGAAATCAACCGAGATTCCCCTAGTAGCGGCGAGCGAACGGGGAGCAGCCCAGAGTCTTAATCAACATTAGCATCAGAGAAACGGTCTGGAAAGGCCGGCAGTAAAGGGTGATAGCCCCGTATCCGAAGGTGTTAGTGTTGTGAACTCGACGAGTAGGGCGGGACACGTGTATCCTGTCTGAATATGGGGGGACCATCCTCCAAGGCTAAATACTCCTGATTGACCGATAGTGAACCAGTACCGTGAGGGAAAGGCGAAAAGAACCCCGGCGAGGGGAGTGAAATAGAACCTGAAACCGTGTACGTACAAGCAGTGGGAGCCCCACCACCAAAGCATTTTCTGGTGTTGAGGACAACTTTAAAGTGACATTCAACACGCGTTGGCGGAGCGTTTTTTGCGACGCCCAACACACAAAACAAGCAGTGAATGTGCTTTGGGGTGGGGTGACTGCGTACCTTTTGTATAATGGGTCAGCGACTTATATTCTGTAGCAAGGTTAACCGTATAGGGGAGCCGTAGGGAAACCGAGTCTTAACTGGGCGAATAAGTTGCAGGGTATAGACCCGAAACCCGGTGATCTAGCCATGGGCAGGTTGAAGGTTGGGTAACACTAACTGGAGGACCGAACCGACTAATGTTGAAAAATTAGCGGATGACTTGTGGCTGGGGTGAAAGGCCAATCAAACCGGGAGATAGCTGGTTCTCCCCGAAAGCTATTTAGGTAGCGCCTCGTGAACTCATCTTCGGGGGTAGAGCACTGTTTCGACTAGGGGGTCATCCCGACTTACCAACTCGATGCAAACTACGAATACCGAAGAATGTTATCACGGGAGACACACGGCGGGTGCTAACGTTCGTCGTGAAGAGGGAAACAACCCAGACCGCCAGCTAAGGTCCCAAAGTCATAGTTAAGTGGGAAACGAAGTGGGAAGGCTCAGACAGCCAGGATGTTGGCTTAGAAGCAGCCATCATTTAAAGAAAGCGTAATAGCTCACTGGTCGAGTCGGCCTGCGCGGAAGATGTAACGGGCTAAACTATGCACCGAAGCTGCGGCAGCGATATGTAAATATTGTTGGGTAGGGGAGCGTTTGTAAGCCTGTGAAGGTGTACTGCGAGGTATGCTGGAGGTATCAGAAGTGCGAATGCTGACATAAGTAACGATAATGCGGGTGAAAAACCCGCACGCCGGAAGACCAAGGGTTCCTGTCCAACGTTAATCGGGGCAGGGTGAGTCGACCCCTAAGGCGAGGCAGAAATGCGTAGTCGATGGGAAACGGGTTAATATTCCCGTACTGGTGATAATTGCGATGGGGGGACGGAGAAGGCTAGGCTATCCGGGCGACGGTTGTCCCGGTTTAAGGATGTAGGCAGGTGAATTAGGCAAATCCGGTTCACTATATGCTGAGGTCCGACGACGAGTCACTACGGTGATGAAGTAGCTCATGCCCCGCTTCCAGGAAAAGCCTCTAAGCTCTAGATTATCATTAATCGTACCCCAAACCGACACAGGTGGTCAGGTAGAGAATACTCAGGCGCTTGAGAGAACTCGGGTGAAGGAACTAGGCAAAATGGTGCCGTAACTTCGGGAGAAGGCACGCTGGCGCTAGGTGAAGTCCCTCGCGGATGGAGCTGAAGCCAGTCGCAGATACCAGCTGGCTGCAACTGTTTATTAAAAACACAGCACTGTGCAAACACGAAAGTGGACGTATACGGTGTGACGCCTGCCCGGTGCTGGAAGGTTAATTGATGGGGTTATCCGTAAGGAGAAGCTCTTGATCGAAGCCCCAGTAAACGGCGGCCGTAACTATAACGGTCCTAAGGTAGCGAAATTCCTTGTCGGGTAAGTTCCGACCTGCACGAATGGCGTAATGATGGCCAGGCTGTCTCCACCCGAGACTCAGTGAAATTGAACTCGCTGTGAAGATGCAGTGTACCCGCGGCAAGACGGAAAGACCCCGTGAACCTTTACTATAGCTTGACACTGAACATTGAGCCTTGATGTGTAGGATAGGTGGGAGGCTTTGAAGTGTGGACGCCAGTCTGCATGGAGCCAACCTTGAAATACCACCCTTTAATGTTTGATGTTCTAACGTAGCCCCGTTATCCGGGGTGCGGACAGTGTCTGGTGGGTAGTTTGACTGGGGCGGTCTCCTCCCAAAGAGTAACGGAGGAGCACGAAGGTTGGCTAAGCATGGTCGGACATCATGCGGTTAGTGCAAAGGCATAAGCCAGCTTGACTGCGAGAGTGACGGCTCGAGCAGGTACGAAAGTAGGTCTTAGTGATCCGGTGGTTCTGAATGGAAGGGCCATCGCTCAACGGATAAAAGGTACTCCGGGGATAACAGGCTGATACCGCCCAAGAGTTCATATCGACGGCGGTGTTTGGCACCTCGATGTCGGCTCATCACATCCTGGGGCTGAAGTAGGTCCCAAGGGTACGGCTGTTCGCCGTTTAAAGTGGTACGCGAGCTGGGTTTAGAACGTCGTGAGACAGTTCGGTCCCTATCTGCCGTGGGCGTTGGAAGATTGAAAGGGGCTGCTCCTAGTACGAGAGGACCGGAGTGGACGCACCACTGGTGTTCGGGTTGTCATGCCAATGGCATTGCCCGGTAGCTAAGTGCGGAAGAGATAACCGCTGAAAGCATCTAAGCGGGAAACTTGCCTTGAGATGAGTCTTCCCTGACCCTTAAAGGGTCCTAAAGGAACGTTTAAGACTAAGACGTTGATAGGTTGGGTGTGTAAGCGTAGCGATACGTTGAGCTAACCAATACTAATGAACCGTGAGGCTTAACCTGACAACACCGAAGGTGTTTTAGAGAGATTATGTTGATTCAATAAGCGTGAGAAGCCGAAAGGTGAAGGACACAGCAGCTTGTTCGAGATTGAGGTTCTGGTTTAGTGCACGAAAGTGAGACTAAACGGGAACACACAGAATTTGTCTGGCGGCAATAGCGCGGTGGTCCCACCTGACCCCATGCCGAACTCAGCAGTGAAACGCCGTAGCGCCGATGGTAGTGTGGGGTCTCCCCATGTGAGAGTAGGGAACTGCCAGACATTCAATTAGTGAGAAAGCCACCCATTGGGTGGCTTTTTTGCGTTTGGGGGAAACTAATTTATTGTTGATGTTAGCGTTGAAGCCCCTTAATGTCCTAACTTCCCAACTTCCCAACTTCCCAACTTCCCAACTTCCCAACTTCCCAACTTCCCAACTTCTTTCTTCTTTTAACGACTCGCTTAATTTATTTGATGTTATTCCTCTTCGTAGAGTCATTAGTCATAAATATAACTATCGCTAATGGAAGCTCACGATGCAAAGTAGTGAGTAACAACTCACTTCTATTTGGGCTACAAAAGGGGATGGGGAGTTAAGAGGGGAGAATTAAATCAAGGCGTTGCACCATTAGCATTCAGGGGAGGAATGTGATTGAGGGATACAAAGTAGTAAGTAACAGCTCACAAGTTATTTGGTGGGTGGCCAACTTCTCAATCTCCTAATTCTTTTAGGCTCAATTCCCTTTCTTACTTCATGAACCGATGAGATTTCTTTTCGACTCTCTTAACTTGCTTCAATTTCATCCCTATTCGCAGGGCCATTAATCATGAATATAACCACCACGATACAAAGTAGTGAGTAACAGCTCACAAGTTGTTTGGTGGGGAGCGGAGTTTTAGTAAAACCCATGGATATCGTGGGTTAGTGATTTACCTATCACCGTGATGAATGGAATTGCTTGAGCCAAAGTAGTAAGTAACAGCTTACCTCTATTTGGTTAGAAAAGGAGTATGGGGTGATAAAGAACCTAGATATAAAGCGATGGAGAAATAAGAAGTGTAGTTGTAGTTGGGAAAAATTAAATTGTATCTTCAATGTATTTAGAGGGTGAATGCTAATTAGAGATACAAAGTAGTGAGTAACAGCTCACATATTGTTGATGTGGCGGGGATTTTTAAATTAAATCAAATGGATATGATGATTTTGATGTTTTCCTATTGCCACGATGAATTCGATTGCTTGAGCAAAAGTAGTGAGTAACAACTCCGATTTCATATTTGTAATGGAAATTAAATCATCACCATAACTTGGTCGGTGGTATAGAAGCTAACCTGATAGGCTAATCAAATAACGGTATCTTAGATATAATTTATCGAAAAATTTAAATAGCTTATGGTAAATAAAAATAGTAGTCACTAATACAATATATTGAAAATAAAAAGATTAATGGTTGTATATAATCATTAGAAATAAGCTATAAGTTACAGTGCTTGAAATTATTTCATTTAACCTTGAAACGCTCGACAAGATGAAAAACATTGGTTAGATTATTTAGCATTCTAGAAGTCTAAACGTATAAACAGATAAAAGGGGATGAATGATGCCTATTCGTTTACCAGATGAATTACCGGCAGTTAATTTCTTGAGAGAAGAAAATGTTTTTGTTATGACAACAACAAGAGCAAGTCATCAGGAGATCCGTCCCTTGAAAGTATTAATACTCAATTTGATGCCAAAAAAAATAGAAACTGAAAATCAGTTTCTCCGTTTATTGTCAAACACACCATTACAGGTTGATATTCAACTATTACGAATTGATCAACGAGAATCAAAAAATACTCCAACAAAGCACTTGGATACTTTTTATTGTGATTTTGAAGAGATACAGGATCAAAATTTTGATGGGTTAATTGTAACGGGAGCTCCGTTAGGCCTAGTTGAGTTTAATGACGTATTATACTGGCAGCAAATAGAAAAGGTGATAGCTTGGGCGAAGCAACATGTGACATCAACCCTTTTTGTGTGTTGGGCTGTACAAGCGGCTTTAAAGGTATTGTATGACTTACCAAAATGGACAAGAGAAGAAAAATTATCAGGTATTTATCAGCATGATACGTTAGAGCCGTACGCTTTATTAACTAGGGGGTTTGATGGCTCATTTTATGCGCCTCACTCTCGATACGCTGATTTTCCTGAAGATCTTATCCGACAGCATACTGACCTAGAGATTTTAGCAAGTTCACAGGAGGCTGGTGCTTATTTGTTTGGGTCAAAAGACAAACGCTTAGCATTTGTGACAGGCCATCCTGAATATGATGGAGATACTCTTGCACAAGAATATTGGCGTGATCTAGATGCTGGTATTTCTCCTCAGATCCCATGCAATTATTTCAAAAATGATGATCCCAACAACCCCCCGATCGTGAGTTGGCGTAGTCATGGGCACTTGTTGTTCTCAAATTGGTTGAATTATTATGTGTACCAGATCACACCTTTTGATCTTACGAATATGGAACCAACGTTAGATTAAAAAAAGAAATATAAATTTAAGAATTGCAATAAAATAAGTTTTTTTACTGGTTCTACCAGTTTAAATCAAGCTTATATAGTAAAAAGTTGAGCCACAGTTAGTCTGAAAGCAGCTATTTTTAGCTGCTTTTTTTGTTTCCAAAGAAAAATTTTAAAAATGCAGTTTTCTATAATTAGTTGATTTAACGACTATTTAACATTTTAATCTAGTTAAAGGAATGGGTAATCAATTTTTAATTTTATTAAAAACTCATATTTATCAATATAATGAAGTTGCATTTAAATAAAATGGAAATCGTTTTTGATTTATTTCTATTTTGATCTTATGCTTAATTCATAATCAACGATGAATGAGGGTTTGGTCGATGGAGCAGCAATTATCTATATCGGAATTAACATTCACAAAGAATATTAAACAGCTTGATAATCAAGTATTACATACTGATTCTATTGCATTTCTTTCTAGATTGGTTGAAGAGTTTCTTCCTCATAGAGAAAAACTATTAAAAGATAGAGTGCTCAGACAGCAAAAGATAGATGCAGGTTCTTTACCTGATTTTATTTCGGAATTTGATTCCATAAAAAAATCAGATTGGAAAATACAAGGTATTCCTGAGGATTTACAAGATCGCCGTGTCGAAATTACGGGGCCGGTTGAACGTAAAATGGTTATTAATGCTTTGAATGCCAATGTAAAAGTATTTATGGCAGATTTTGAAGATTCCCTCTCACCTTCATGGGAAAAATTGATCGATGGACAAGTCAATTTAAGGGATGCAGTTCGCGGCGACATTTCTTATACCAATGAAAATGGAAAAGTCTACCAATTAAAATCAAACCCTGCTGTTTTGATTGCGCGTGTTCGTGGTCTTCATTTAGATGAAAAACACGTTTTATCAGGAGATAAACCGATTCCTGGTGGGCTATTTGATTTCGCTATTTACTTTTTTAATAACTACCAAGCGTTATTAGAAAAAGGAAGTGGCCCTTATTTTTACATCCCAAAACTTGAGTCTTGGCAAGAAGCTAAATGGTGGAGCGATGTCTTTAGTATGGCAGAGGATCTAGTGGGTATACCTCGGGGAACGATTAAAGCCACCGTGCTGATTGAAACATTACCCGCAGTGTTCCAAATGGATGAAATCTTGTATCACATGCGTCACCACATCGTGGGGCTGAATTGTGGGCGCTGGGACTACATATTCAGTTATATCAAAACACTGAAAGAGCATGCAGACCGAGTATTACCTGACCGCCAAGTTGTCACAATGACACAATCATTTTTAAGTGCTTATTCGCGCTTATTAATTAAAACGTGCCACCGCCGCGGCGCATTTGCGATGGGAGGAATGTCTGCTTTTATACCGAGCAAAGATCCTCAAGAAAATGAAACTATTTTAGCGAAAGTAAAAGCGGACAAAGAATTAGAAGCGAAAAATGGGCACGATGGCTCTTGGGTTGCACATCCGGGTTTAGCGGATACCGTTATGAATGTGTTTGATCAAGCACTTGGTCGGCACCAAAACCAGCTACATGTATCTCGTGATTTCGATGAAGAAATTACGGCTGACCAGCTATTAGAGCCTTGTGAGGGCGAACGAACCGAGGTGGGGATGCGGGCTAACATTCGTGTTGCAGTGCAATATATTGAATCATGGATTTCAGGGAATGGCTGTGTACCTATCTATGGTTTGATGGAAGATGCTGCGACAGCAGAAATTTCACGTACTTCAATTTGGCAATGGATCCGCCACGGTAAAACATTGTCTACCGGTGAAAAAGTCACTAAGGCATTATTTGAAGAAATGCTGGATGAAGAGTTACAGGTTATCCAAAAAGAACTTGGTGATAAGCGCTTTCAAAGCGGCCGCTTTCGTGAGGCTGCGGAATTAATGAGGCGCATAACAACGCAGGATGAGCTGATAGAATTCCTAACTATCCCCGGATACCAATTATTAGATTAAGCATAGTAAATAGAAAATTCGATAAACCCTACATATTCTTATAAAGGAAGTGGATCATGACTACATCGCGCTTAGAACAAATTGCCCAATTAGAAAGTGAATGGAAAAAACCACGTTGGAAAGGTATTACTCGCCCATATACTGCGGAAGAAGTAGTGAAATTACGTGGTTCTGTGAATATCGAACACTCTTTAGCACGCAAAGGTGCAGAACGCTTTTGGGAGCAATTACATGGTGGTTCAAAGAAAGGTTATGTAAATGCACTGGGAGCTTTAACCGGTGGGCAAGCGTTACAACAAGCGAAAGCCGGTATTGAAGCTATTTATTTGTCAGGTTGGCAGGTAGCCGCGGATGCAAATACTTCATCAAGTATGTATCCAGACCAATCACTTTACCCTGTTGATTCAGTACCATCGGTCGTTAAGAAAATTAATAATACTTTCCGTCGTGCAGACCAAATTCAGTGGGCGAATGGTATTGGCCCTGACAACAAAGAGTATATTGATTATTTTTTACCTATTATCGCGGATGCGGAAGCTGGGTTTGGTGGCGTATTAAATGCCTTCGAACTTATGAAAAATATGATAGAGGCAGGGGCTGCGGCTGTCCATTTTGAAGATCAATTAGCCGCGGTTAAGAAGTGTGGTCATATGGGTGGGAAAGTCCTTGTACCTACTCAAGAAGCGATTCAGAAGCTGGTTGCTGCTCGTTTAGCGGCGGATGTTTCAGGTGTACCAACTATTTTGGTTGCTAGAACAGATGCCGATGCAGCCGATCTTCTAACATCTGACTGCGATGCTTATGATGCGGCTTTTGTTACTGGAGAACGCACCTCTGAAGGTTTTTTCCGTACCAAAGCAGGAATTGAGCAAGCGATTAGCCGCGGGCTAGCGTATGCACCATATGCAGATCTTGTTTGGTGTGAAACGTCAAAACCTGACCTTGAAGCAGCAAGGCAGTTCGCTGAGGCTATTCATGCTAAATTTCCTGGTAAATTATTAGCTTATAACTGCTCTCCATCATTTAATTGGAAAAAGAATTTAGATGACAGCACGATCGCGCGTTTCCAAGATGAACTTTCAGCAATGGGCTATCGCTTCCAATTTATTACGCTAGCAGGTATTCACAGTATGTGGTTCAACATGTTTGATTTAGCCCACTCCTATGCACAAGGTGAAGGCATGAAGCATTATGTTGAAAAAGTTCAAGAATGTGAATTTGCCGCAATGAATAAGGGCTACACCTTCTCTTCGCATCAACAAGAGGTGGGAACAGGTTATTTTGATAAAGTAACAACCGTTATTCAAGGTGGTGCTTCATCAGTGACGGCTTTAACTGGGTCGACTGAAGAAGAGCAATTCTAGTTAGATTATTTTCCTTTTGATCGGTGTTTCTGGTGTCTTTGTTGGTTAGCTATATCTGTTAATTTTTCAGGCACGTTTAGTGCCTGTTTTTTATTCAAAATGAGTCTGTATTCTAATAGGAGTGGTTATGATATTGACGACAGAACAGATAATAGCGCAGACCATTTTACAAGGGTTTGATGCACAATATGGTCGTTTTCTTGAAATAACCTCAGGTGCACAAGAACGGTTTGAACAAGCAGATTGGCATGCAATTCAGCATGCGATGAAAAGACGAATTCAACTGTATGACCACCATGTTGGCTTAGTTGTCGCTCAGCTACAGTTTATGGGGTTAGTTCAATCTTTAACACCAGATAAACTGGCACAGATAAAAAATATTTATAAAACCTTATTACCGGATTACCCAAGGTTTGAAATAGCGGAAAGCTTTTTTAATTCTGTTTACTGTCGGTTATTTCGGCATCGGGAGCTGACACAAGATAACCTATTTATTTTTACGTCTCAGCCTGCGAGACGCTTTTCTATTGCTCCTAGGCCTCTAGCTCGCGAATACTTTGTTAATAATAATTTAGATGAGTTATTGTTTACTATATTAAGTGGGTTACCGCTAAGGTTAAAATGGCGGAATTTAAATTTAGATATTCATTGTATTATCAATGTATTAAAAACAAAATTTTCCGATATTGAAAGCCAGAAAGTCAGCTTTCATATCGCAAATGAGCTATTTTATCGTAATAAGGCAGCTTGGCTGATTGGTAAAATTTATATTAATGATGAGGTCTATCCATTCTTACTTCCTATTCATCATGATGATTGTCAGCACATTTATATTGATACGTGTTTAACCGAGTTTGATGAAGCCAGTATTGTGTTTGGTTTCGCTCGTTCCTATTTTATGGTGTATGCTCCTTTTCCTGCAGCACTGGTTTTTTGGTTGAGGGAGATCTTACCCAGTAAGTCAATTGCCGAATTATATATGGCAATTGGCTGTCAAAAGCATGGAAAAACAGAGTATTACAGAGAGTATCTCGCCTATATTAATTTTTCACGAGAGCAATTTACGGTTGCACCAGGTGTGAAAGGAATGGTGATGCTGGTTTTTACATCGCCTTCTTTCGATCGGGTTTTTAAAATTATTAAGGACCGATTTGCACCACAAAAACAGGTAACACGAGAACGGGTCTTAGAATGCTATCGTTTGGTTAAAGAGCACGATAGAGTTGGCCGTATGGCGGATACCCAAGAATTTGAAAATTTTGTGATTAGTAAATCCTCCATCAGTGATGAATTAATGGCGGAGTTATTGAAAGAGGCTCCATCTCAAATTGAAGATTTAGGTGATAACATATTGATTCGTCATCTGTATATGGAAAGAAAGATGATCCCATTGAATATTTATATGGATAATGCCTCTGATACACAATTGCATAATGCATTAAATGAATATGGCTGGGCGATTAAGCAATTAGCGGCTGCAAATATTTTTCCTGGAGATATGTTATTTAAAAACTTTGGGGTAACGCGGCATGGGCGTGTTGTTTTTTACGATTATGATGAAATCTGTTATATGACTGAAGTGAATTTTCGTAAAATTCCGGAGCCATTATACCCTGAGCAAGAGTTATCTGGTGAGCCATGGTATAGCATTGGGGAGCAAGATGTTTTCCCCGAAGAGTTTGCTTCTTTTATTTGCCAAAATGAGAAAATTCGTCATTACTTGCAACAATATCACGCAGATTTATTTTCAGCAGATTATTGGCAAAAGTTACAAAATAGGATTTTAGCGGGGCACGTAGAAGATGTTTATGCCTACCGTGAAGAATTACGTTTTTGTCATAACTTCAATGAGGTTGCATAATTATAATAGTATTCATTAAAGGCAGTTAAAAACGACCCAGCAAGGGACTGAGTCGTTTTTCGTGTCGTTATTTTTTTGCGCCTTGTACAGCCTCTTGTGCAAGTTGGGTGATTTTTTCGTAATTACCTGAATTCAAAGCCTCTTCAGGAACTAACCAAGAGCCGCCAATGCACAGAACACTATCTAGCTCTAAATAACTAAGGTAATTAGCGAGTGATATTCCACCCGTTGGGCAAAATTTGACTTGTGAGAAAGGGCCGGCAATAGCTTTTAGCGCCTTAACGCCACCGTTGGCTTCCGCTGGGAAAAATTTAAACTCTTTTAAGCCATATTGCATACCAAGCATAAGCTCAGAAACAGTTGAAATACCAGGGATTAAAGGAATATTTCCTTTGGTAGCGGCATTGAGTAATTCATCCGTCAAGCCGGGGCTAATTGCAAATTGTGCTCCCGCTTCAGTGACTTCAGCGAGTTGTTTTGCATTGATAACAGTACCCGCGCCAATAATCGCCTCAGGTACTTCTTTGGCAATGAGGCGAATAGCATCAATAGCACATTCAGTACGTAAAGTGACTTCTAAAACTTTAATGCCACCTTTGACTAGTGCTTTTGCAAGAGGAACCGCTTGTTCTAATTTTTTTATAACAATAACAGGGACGACAGGGCCTTGTTTTAATACGCTTTCAGCGGTTATTTTCCAATTATTCATTTTCTATTCCTATTCAATGAAAATAGATTAAAAATCAATGCTACAAGCGCCTTCTTCGGCACCTGATAAGTGTCTTCTTAACGCACCGAAAAGTTCCCTTCCACACCCACTATGTTCAGCAGTTAAATCAGCTTCAAAGGGTTGGCGCTTATTGAGTTCTTCTTCATCAACCAGTAATTGTAATTCCCCAGTCAATGCATTTACCCTAATAATATCGCCATTTTTTACTTTTGCTAACAATCCGCCATTGTAAGCTTCAGGTGTGACATGAATTGCGGATGGTACTTTGCCGGATGCACCGGATAAGCGACCATCAGTGACTAGCGCGACCTTGTAGCCTTTATCCATAAGGACACCAAGAGGTGGCATTAGCTTGTGAAGCTCAGGCATACCATTTGCAGATGGTCCTTGGAAGCGGACAACGATGATACAATCTTTATTGAGTTCGCCAGCTTCAAAGTGCGCTGCGATCTCATTTTGGTTATTAAATACGACTGCTGGAGCTTCAATGATTTGATTTTCTTCAGGAACTGCTGATGTTTTCATCACAGCGCGTCCTAAATTCCCTGAGAGTAATTTTGTACCGCCATGAGGTGAGAAAGGGCGGTCTATTTCAGCAATAACTTCAGGATTGAATGAGGTTTTAGGGCCTTCTCGCCATTCTAGTTGACCATTATTTAGCCATGGTTCCATAGTATAACGTGCCAGCCCAAATCCTGAGACGGTATGAACATCATTATGCAATAAACCTTTTTGCAATAGCTGGTGGATGAGCAAAGCGACGCCACCTGCGGCTTGGAATTGGTTGATATCCGCTTGGCCATTAGGATAGATACGGCAAATAAGTGGAACAATGGCAGAAATATCGGAGAAATCATCCCAATTGATAATGATCCCAGCAGCTCTAGCTATAGCCACAAGATGCATGGTCAAGTTAGTTGAGCCGCCTGTTGCAAGTAATGCGACGATGCCGTTGACAATCACTTTTTCGTTAACCAGTTGACCGATAGGTAAGTACTGACCTGATTGTTCAGTTAAACGCGTAATTTGTCGTGCGGCAGCTTCTGTTAATGCATCTCGTAGTGGAGAATCAGGTGGTACAAATGATGCGCCGGGGAGATGTAATCCCATCACTTCCATCATCATTTGATTTGAGTTGGCAGTACCATAAAAAGTACAAGTGCCGATACCATGATAAGACGCAGCTTCCGCTTCTAATAAGGCGAGTCTATCAACTTTGCCTTCAGCATACAGCTGGCGAATGCGAACCTTTTCTTTATTTGGTAAGCCTGTTGCCATTGGGCCTGCTGGGACAAATATTGCAGGAAGGTGGCCAAATGAAAGTGCGCCAAGCATTAAACCTGGAACAATTTTGTCGCAAATACCTAAATAGAGTGCGCCATCAAACATATTATGGGATAGGCCAATGGCGGTTGACATTGCAATGACATCTCGACTTAGCATCGATAGCTCCATCCCATCTTGACCTTGTGTTACACCATCGCACATTGCGGGAACACCTGCAGCGACTTGGCCAATTGAGCCTGCTTCTAATAATGCTTTTTTGAGTTGTTCTGGGTACTTGTCATAGGGGCGATGCGCTGAAAGCATATCATTGTAGGAGTTGATGATAGCAATATCAGAGCGAGTCATGCTTTTAAGAATTTGTTTTTCTTCACTTTGGCATGCTGCAAAGCCATGGGCAAGGTTACCACAAGCGAGTGATGCTCGATGGACGGTCATACTACGAGCCTGCTCTATTTTTTTGAGATAAGCAGCTCGAGTCTTCACTGAACGAGAGATGATACGTTGAGTGATGCGATCAAGTTCTTTATTGATCACCGAAGGATTTGTCTCTTTAGAGGTGGTCACGCTCATGATAATTGCTCCATAGTGCAGTAAAAAGATGAATCAAACTGCAAGTCAATTTGGGTTGTGCCTATCGTTATTTACTCTAGTACTATAGCATCAATGTTACCGGTAACATTGTTCAATGAAAGCGAAGGCGTTGCAATATAGAAAATGAATATTCGAAGCTATCTGTGATCTGAATCAAATTTGTAATATGGTATGGATAGGGTAGGAAATAGGCAAATAAGCATGCTATAGTGGCTTTTTTGGTTATTTTATCATCAAAATTCAATTAGATAATTGTCGAAGGTTAGGCTGTATTAATGAGAAGAGTGGCAGAATGTTAAGGCTAGCTACAGCTGCATTTATATTGTTGTTGGCAAATTTTGTTAAGGCTGAGGTTGTTTTAGCTTCCGGGTCATATAACATTTTAACTGAAGTTTTTAATAAGCAAACTGAAATGCAATTACACAATGCCTCACAGGCAGAAAAAATTGATGCATTGACTCAATACTTTTTAGCCACACCTTACAATAAACAAACATTGAATATGAGCCCACTCTTAGCCGAAGAATTAGTGATTAATTTGAAAGAGATGGACTGTATGACATTCATAGAGTACATCGAGGCTTTTAAGCGTTCGAAAAACTATGAACAGTTTGTGTTAAATTTAACCAATATTAGGTATATCAACCAAAATATCACCTTTAAACATCGTCGGCATTTTTTTTCTGATTGGGCGCAAGAACCTGAAGCTATTGTGGCAGATATTACCAGTGAAATAAGTTCACATGCTGTTAAGGTAAATAAACAACTTAATTTAAAATATCATGATCAGAGATATATATCGGGATTACCCATCAAGAATAGGTCAATTAACTATATTCCAGCTAAGTATGTGGATGATGATTTATTATTAAGATTAAAAACGGGGGATTACATTGGTATTTATTCAGGAAATAATGGGTTAGATGTGAGCCATGTTGGGGTTGTAATACGTAAAGGGAAGAAAACAATATTTAGAAATGCGTCCTCATTGCGTAGAAATTTTCAGGTCATTGATATTGAACTGAATATTTATTTAAAAGGGAAGGCTGGGATTGTTATTTTTAGACCTAAATCAGATTATTAGCCTGATTTTTTGAATTTATTAATAATAAAATAAATTATTAATCTATTTTTTTGATATAAAAAATGAGTAAATCCAGTTTTTATGTATGTATAAATTTAACATATAAAGTGGAAATTATTTAATAATAAAAAACATATAATTATTTTTATTAGTTACTAATTATTACTAATAACATTTAAAATGTAAAAATATATTAAATTATCGATTTGGTAAAAATAAACATATAGGAATATAATTTTATTAAAAAAATGAAAAAACTGTTATAAAGCAATGGATTACTTTATAAATATTACTTAGTTCTTTTTCTTTTGTATATAAAAATGATGTTTGCCTATCAATCTTGTGCTTTTTGATTACTCGTAACTATTTTAAATAGTTATGGTTAATTTTATAATGAATAATACTAGCTAAATTATTTTTCTTATTTAAATTTAGGAGATGGTTATGCATATAGCTAAAAAGAAAAATGTTTATGCATTATTAGGTAATCATTTACGTAAGGCTAGAGTGAGTAAGGGATTGTCAGGAAATGAGTTAGGCTCAATTATTCATTTGAGTCAACAGCAGGTATCACGGTATGAATTAGGTATTAATAAATTGAGCTTAGATAAACTAATTGAAATTGTCATTTTTTTAGATATTGATATTAATGAAGTTACTAAAATAATTGCTAAGCAGGTTGAGTATGAAAAAATGAGCTAGCAGTAATTTAAGTAAGGTTATTTTTTATTTCTCTTTATAAAATTTTATGAATTACCTTATTCTTTTTAGAAATCGCTAGTATAAGAAAATATTTTATAACTTATACGTTACAGAGAACTAAACGATTAATTTAGCATAGTCGATGGAAAATCATTTTTATGATAACTACTTAAAATTGAAAATAATTTAAAATCAGCTTCTAGAAATAAAAATAATCAATTTATCTTTATTTTAATGGTCGATGAATTTGTTGGAACTCATAATGATAATTTTTCTAGTACTTGCTTCTGTTTTTGTGATATCTCCTACTTTTTAATGCAAGAGGAACTTTCTACAGAATAATGAAAACTTTTTGTTTCTAATATGAACTAAGAAGGTGTTAACACTATGTATTTGAACAGTTATTTCACCGTTTTGACTATATTCTTATGAATAATAAGCATCGTTTTGTCGTTAATGTATGAAAGTTGATAGTATTGATGACTACAGAATGCTTAAATAAAGCTTAATCAACAATAGAGTAAGGTTATGGTTCGATGTTCAAATATATAGGGATATTATTTGCCTTTTTACTATTAGGCTGTTCAGCCTCGAACAAGGGGTACTATCTCGATAACCGTTATCCATCAAAAAATAGTAGTCAACGTATTCAATATGTCATTATTCACTACACCGTTTCTGATGATGTGCGTTCTATAGCCACACTAACACAAGGTCAAGTGAGTTCTCACTATCTCATTCCAAGTGTACCTGAAACTAAAAATGGCCGGCCTGTTGTATTACAACTCGTTCCTGAGTCGTTAAAATCATGGCATGCAGGTGAAAGTTATTGGTTACACCATAATGGTTTGAATGATACTTCTATTGGGATTGAAATCGTCAATGCTGGATTACAAAAAGATGTAAAAGGAAAACGATATTGGGCTCCTTATAATGAAGCACAAATTGTTGCGTTGATCCCTCTCCTCCAAGATATTATGCAGCGTTATAACATTCCTCCAGAAAATATTATTGGTCACAGTGATATCGCACCACTGCGTAAGCAAGATCCAGGCAAGGCATTTCCATGGCAGCGTCTTGCTCAACATGGTATAGGGGCTTGGCCAGATCCTAAAACCGTGGCTAAATTTCTGGCGGGGCGTAATGCCAATGAGCCTGCAAACGTGTTACGCATTCAAAAAGCCCTTCATTTTTACGGCTATTCAACAATTCCTCTATCAGGTCAGTTAGATTCACAGACGAAAGAAACATTACGTGCTTTCCAACTGCATTTCCGGCCGAGAGATATTGAAGGACAAGCGGATGCTGAAACAGAGGCTATCGCGTTGGCACTTATTGAAAAGTACCGTGATATGCAAAAATTTAAGTTATTTGAAAAGACCTCGCAGTTGCCTAATGTATCAACAAACCAACAAGGTGATTAGAGGGCAGTAAAAAACTTTGTGAGATTAAGCTAAAGTGAAATACAGGTTGCTTTGTATTTCACTCTTTACTATTGAGTTAGCGGTTTGCACCATATTCATGGCTTATTTCTTTTGCGGCCTTGATAACCATAGCGCCTAATTCAGTAATACGGTCATCAGTGATACGTGATAATGGGCCTGAAATAGAAATAGCTGCAAACGCTTCTTTGTGCTCATCATAAATACAAGCTCCAATACAACGTAACCCTAAAGCATGCTCTTCATCATCATAAGAAAAACCTTGCTTTTTAGCCTGTTGTAAATTCTCTTTTAAGGCGGATGGGTTAGTTAGTGTATAAGGCGTATAAGCATGTAAACCTTTACGGCTTAAAAGTGGAACCAGTTTGTCTTCTGTTAAATTAGCAATGAACGCTTTGCCTGCACCCGAAGCGTGTAATGGCAGTTTTCCACCGATCGGTGCTGACATTCTCATTAGCGCATTGCATTGTACTTGGTCAACAATGACGGCATCGTACTCTGTATGGTCTAGGATAGCTAAATTGACGGTTTCCCCAGATTCATCCATTAAGCGGCGCAGTATCGGGTGAACGAGAGCTAACAAATTACGACTCTCTAAGAAGCTACTACCAATGATAAAAGCATGGGAAGCAATAACCCATAGGCCTAAATCGCCAGTTTGCCGAACAAATCCATGCTGTTCCAACGTCATTAATAGGCGATGTGTTGTTGAGTTGGGTAAGCCAGCTTGCATCGCAAGGTCAGTGAGGGCGATTCCCCCTGTTGATTCGGAAATATATTCCAACAGTGTTAATCCACGACTTAATGATTGAACTTGTCCTGCTGCAGCTGCGCCACTCGCCGGCCCTTTTGCTTTTTTAAGTTTCTTAGTAATTGGTGCCGTTGCCATTAAGTCTCTCCTGACTGTCATTTAGCTTCTATTATGAACTATTTCACTTGAAAATACTCATCGGATCAGTGAAAAGTGTGCTCTTGTGCAACCTTGAAAAACTCTCATCATAACAGCGAATTTTCACGAGAGAAGTTGTGATAGGATGTTAAAAGTAAAAATTTGACTTATTTCTCAGTGTTCCATTTCAGGAGGGCAGTGCAGTGTCCGCAAAAGTTAATCAATTAGAACAAGAATTAAAAAAACGTATATTGGTATTAGATGGTGCAATGGGAACAATGATCCAACAACATAAGTTGTCGGAAGCCCAGTTTCGCGGAGAGCGATTTGCAGATTGGCCGAGTGATTTAAAGGGAAATAATGACCTATTAGTCTTAACTCAGCCAGATATCATTCGAGATATCCATTCTCAATACTTTGAAGCTGGTGCTGATATTGTTGAAACCAATACTTTTAACTCAACATCCATTGCGATGGCTGATTATAAAATGGAATCTCTTTCCGCTGAAATTAATGAAGTTGCTGCACGTCTTGCTCGTGAATGTGCTGATGAGTGGACACGTAAAACGCCAGAGCAACCGCGTTATGTTGCTGGAGTCTTAGGCCCGACAAACCGCACCGCTTCTATTTCTCCGGATGTTAATGATCCCGCTTATCGCAATATCACCTTTGATCAACTCGTTGAAGCTTACCGAGAATCTACCCGATCTTTAGTAAAAGGTGGGGTCGATCTGATCATGATCGAAACCATTTTTGATACATTAAATGCGAAGGCCGCGATCTTTGCGGTAGAAACCGAATTGGAAGCTTTGGGCGTTTCTTTACCGATTATGATCTCGGGGACGATCACGGATGCCTCCGGTCGAACATTATCAGGGCAAACAACAGAAGCATTTTATAACTCATTACGCCATGCTCAGCCGATATCATTTGGCTTGAATTGTGCATTAGGTCCTAATGAGTTACGCCAGTATATTGCTGAATTATCAAGAATTGCTGAATGTTATGTCAGTGCGCACCCCAATGCAGGGCTACCCAATGCGTTTGGTGAGTATGACCTTGATGCGCAAAATATGGCCGAACAAATTCATGAATGGGCAACCGCAGGGTTCTTAAATATTGTTGGTGGATGTTGTGGAACGACGCCATTACATATCAAAAAAATGGCAGATGCAGTAAAAGGCATCACTCCACGCCAATTACCGTCACTGCCTGTTGAATGCCGTTTATCTGGTTTAGAACCGCTAAATATTGGCAAAAAATCATTATTTGTGAACGTCGGGGAAAGAACCAACGTGACAGGTTCAGCAAAATTTAAGCGGCTGATTAAAGAAGAAAATTACCAAGAAGCCTTAGATGTGGCACGTCAGCAAGTTGAAAATGGTGCACAAATCATCGACATCAATATGGATGAAGGGATGTTGGACTCCCATGCGGCGATGGTACGTTTCTTGAATCTCATTGCTGGCGAACCAGATATTGCGCGCGTGCCGATTATGATTGACTCCTCAAAGTGGGAGGTCATCGAGGCGGGGCTTAAGTGCATACAAGGTAAGGGGATCGTCAATTCAATCTCAATGAAAGAGGGGGTTGAGGCATTTATTGAGCACGCTAAACTATTGCGCAAATATGGTGCTGCCGTGGTCGTCATGGCATTTGATGAAGTTGGCCAAGCAGATACACGTGAACGGAAAATTGAAATTTGTCGCCGTGCTTATCAGATCCTGACCGAAGAGGTGAGCTTCCCTCCTGAAGATATTATTTTTGACCCAAATATTTTTGCCGTAGCCACAGGAATTGAAGAGCACAATAACTATGCAGTTGATTTTATTGAGGTCTGTAAGGATATCAAGGCTCAATTACCTCATGCGATGATTTCTGGCGGAGTTTCCAACGTCTCTTTTTCATTTAGAGGGAACGACCCTGTACGCGAAGCGATTCATGCTGTTTTCTTGTACTACGCCATTCGTAATGGAATGGATATGGGGATCGTTAATGCGGGGCAGCTCGCTATCTATGATGACTTACCTTCTGAATTAAAAGACGCTGTTGAAGATGTGATTTTAAATCGTCGTGATGACAGTACGGAACGCTTACTTGAACTGGCAGAAAAATACCGTGGAGCCGGGGCAGGAGAGCAGCAAGTTCAACAAGCGGAATGGCGTAGTTGGGAAGTTGAAAAGCGCCTTGAATATGCACTAGTGAAAGGTATTACCGAATTTATTATTGAAGATACTGAAGAAACTCGCCAACGTGCTTCTAGCCCAATCGAAGTGATTGAAGGCCCCTTGATGAACGGTATGAATGTGGTTGGAGACCTGTTTGGGGAAGGCAAAATGTTCTTACCTCAAGTGGTGAAATCCGCCCGTGTAATGAAACAAGCAGTCGCCTATTTAGAGCCTTATATTCAAGAGCTTAAACAATCAGGTAGCAGTGCAGGAAAAATCTTACTCGCTACGGTAAAAGGCGATGTCCATGATATTGGTAAAAATATTGTTGGTGTTGTTTTACAGTGTAATAACTATGAAATCATTGATTTAGGTGTGATGGTCCCATGTGAAACTATTCTAAAAACCGCGCGTGAAGAAAACGTCGATATTATTGGGTTATCTGGTTTGATTACGCCATCTCTTGATGAAATGGTGCATGTCGCTAAAGAGATGGAAAGACAAGGGTTTACCTTACCATTACTGATTGGTGGGGCGACGACATCAAAAGCACATACTGCTGTGAAAATTGAGCCAAATTACAGTGGGCCAACAACTTACGTGCAAAATGCTTCCCGAACAGTGGGGGTTGTCTCGGCGTTATTGTCAGCAACACAAAAAGCAGATTTTGTTGCGCGTACGCGCCGTGAATACGACACCGTACGCCAGCAGCATGGTCGAAGAAGGCCAAAAACACCACCGGTGGCACTGGATGTGGCACGTGCGAATGCGGTAAATATTGACTGGCAAAACTATCAACCACCTGTACCAAAATTCCAGGGTATTCAAGAAGTCACAGCATCTATTTCAACGCTGAGAGACTATATTGATTGGACGCCATTTTTTATGACTTGGTCGCTGGCGGGGAAATACCCGCGGATCTTAGAAGATGAAGTGGTTGGTTCTGAAGCACGTAAGCTATTGAAAGATGCCAATAATATGTTAGATAAGCTTGATAAAGAAAGTTTACTAACGCCAAAAGGTATTTTTGGCTTATTCCCTGCAAACCGAGTTGGCGATGATGTAGAAATTTATACCGATGAGTCAAGAAGCCATGTACAAGTGATGGGGCTGAATTTACGCCAGCAAACCTTAAAAACTGAGTTTCCAAACTATTGTTTATCTGACTTTGTCGCGCCAAAAAACAGCGGTAAAGCCGATTATATTGGGGCTTTCGCAGTGACAGGGGGCTTAGAAGAAGACGCGCTTGCTGATGAATATGAACAACAGCATGATGATTATAATAAAATTATGGTTAAAGCGCTGGCGGATAGGCTAGCGGAGGCATTTGCTGAATATCTACACCAACAAGTCCGTAGGCAATATTGGGGCTATGCAGCTGATGAAAACTTGAGTAATGAAGAGCTTATTCGTGAAAATTACCAAGGTATCCGCCCTGCACCGGGGTATCCGGCTTGTCCTGAGCACACAGAAAAGGCCAAAATTTGGCAGTTATTGGATGTAGAAACGCAAATTGGCATGAAACTCACCAGTTCCTATGCGATGTGGCCAGGCGCTTCGGTATCAGGCTGGTATTTTAGCCACCCGGAAAGTAAATATTTTGCGGTAGCTCAGCTACAAAAAGACCAAATTGAGGACTACGCAAAACGTAAAGGGATGTCGGTAACGGAGTTGGAGCGTTGGTTAGCACCAAACTTAGCTTATGACCCTGAAGATTAAAACCAGATCAATACATTGATTTTTCATGTATTCGGCACCATCTTATAGGTAATACATTAGAGGGGTCCAATGATGAGCTATGAATTTATTATTGAAGAAGAACTGCCACGCTCGGCGGTTTTTCCTTATCAGATCCAAAACAGTGCTGCGCCTGAAACGTTTATGATGAGTGAAGACGCGGTGAGCGCCATGATGAGTGTTTTACAGATCATGGATAAGCTTGATACCGATGATTCACTGAATGAGCACTGTTTTAATCAAATCTGGTTAAAAAGCGAGCTTACACCGGCAAGAGCAGAAGAAATTTACCTGTTTTTAGAAGAGAATTTAGCGGTAGAACCCGTCCCTTCAGAGGAAGAAATCGCTGCTTTTCATCAAGCCCAAGTTGATGAAAATAAACTGTTATCCCAAGAAAGCCCTAAAGACGGCATGGTACCCGTACATAAATTTTCGACCAATGACGGTTGGCTGGTGACCACGAAAGAGTGTGAGTGGATTGCGGAAGTGTTTTCACCAGAACTGGTGAGCGAAAATCACTTTGTTGTTTCTCAGATCTCTGAACTGTGTAAGATCAGCCACCGCACATTGGAAGCTCTGTTAATTGAGTGGGGTAAATTTAATTTATTTGCCAGTAAACATGGTGGTTACCGCGTTAATTAAGCTCTGGGGTTTATTTCGGAGACAAAAGTTTCAGCAAGAGCCGGCGTCTCCTCCATTTTCTGAATAATTTCCCTATTATTCTACTTTTTCAGCTAACATCCCTTATGAATTATTTATTGGAATGATATGTTAATGAGATAACGCCAATAAATAGGTCATGGTGATGAAATTACGTTCTTTTCTGTTAGTTCTCTATGTTAGCGGTATTTCTCTTGCGCAAGCTGGCAATACCGTTGAAGCACCTTCTGCGAAAGATAAGCCAAATGCGCTACAGGCGCAGCCTAAAAGTACGCCAATTCCTGATGAATTCAAAGCAAAATTGCAACTAGCAAATGCCGGAGATGAAGAAGCGATGGTGGATGTTGGGCTTGCTTATATGGATGGGACTGAGTTTTTAGCTGCCAATGAGCAAGAGGCTTATCGTTGGTTTAAAAAGGTAGCTGACCGAGATAATACAGATGGCGATTACTACCTTGGAATGTTGTTGCACAATCAGGAAAAGTACCAGCAAGCGGAACAATGGTATCGCCGAGGTGCCGAAAAAGGCGATGCTTATTGCCAATATGCGATGGGTTACTTATATGAACATGGTATTGGGGTAGAGCGAAATTTAAAACAAGCGAAAGCATGGTATACAGAGGCCGCAGAGCAAGAACACGCTAACGCACAGTTTGCGATGGGACTGTTTTATCATGATGGGCTAGGTGGTGATACCGATTACCAAAAGGCGAGAGAATGGTATGAAAGAAGTGCGGGAAATAATATTGCTGCCGCTGTGAATAATTTAGCGGTGATGTATGAAAATGGCGAAGGTGTAGAGCCGGACGACGAAATGGCGATTTACTTATATCGCCAAGCCGCCAATATGGGCTCTGCGACAGCACAAGTGAATATGGGTGACTTTTATCAAGAAGGCCATAGTGCAATAGAAAAGAATAGCTACCAAGCGATGTACTGGTATAAACGCGCTGCGCAACAAAATAGTATTGCAGCCCAACTGGCGATTGCGAAAGCCTATGAACAAGGTGATGGCGTTGGAAAAGACCTCGCTGAAGCCTTTATCTGGTATGAACGTGCGGCACAAAACAAATCCCAAGATGCAGGAATGAAAGTGGCTGAATTCTATGAAAAAGGGTTAGGTGGCGTTAAAAAAGACCCTGAAAAGGCCATTGAATGGTATATGTCACTTGCTAACAGTGATGGTAATGCAGCTCAAATTAAGTTAGCGAAGATGTATGTGTCTGGTGAGTTGAAAAATGTGGATGTCAATAAAATTGTGAGTTGGCTGCAACTGGCACAAGAAGATAGCATCGAAGCTCAAAACCAGTTAGCTATCTTTTATTTAACGGGAACGGGTGTAGCGAAAAACTCACAGAAAGCTCGGCAATTGCTGGAAAAAGCGGCATTTAAAAAGAACAGCGATGCACAAAATAACCTTGCGGTGATGTATGCACGAGGCGAGGGGGGCGAAAAAAATATTTTCCGTTCGGTAATGTGGTTTGAGCGAGCAGTAGAACTCGGTAATGAAACAGCAAAAGGAAATTTAGCGCTTTTAACACAGAATAAAGGTGTGACGGGCAAAATGTTGCAATACACCAACAGTGTTGCGCAACCCAGTAAAAATACGGGAAGGGATTAATTTTATAATAGAGAAGGCGATCGTGATGATCGCCTTTTGGTATTTTGATCAAACTTCGACACTATTCAAATAAGTTACTGTGCAAGGTACGAACGATCTCTTCAGCATCATTCCCAGGAACCAATAAACAAATATTGTGGCTACTTGCGCCATAGCTGATCATGCGAATATTGAATGACTCAAGTGCGCCAAAAATTTGCCTTCCTAGGCCATTCACTTGCGACAGCTCATTACCAATGATTGCGACGAGCGCTAAATTCTCTTCTACTTCGACACGACATAATGCGGATAACTCTGTCATCAGCGCATTGGTGAGTAAGCTGCCGTTAGTTCCCGTTGAACCCGTTGTATCTAAGGTTAGTGCAACACTGACTTCTGACGTTGTAATTAAATCCACTGAAATATTGTGGCGCAGTAAAATGGTGAAAATTTCCGCTAAGAAGCCTCGCGCATGCAGCATTTTTAGGCTGTGTAAGGTGAGTAGCGTTTGTTTGCGGCGCAGTGCTAATGCCCTAAATTGTGGTGGATTAGTGGTTTTATCACACACAATGGTACCGCCAGCTTCGGGAGCTTTACTTGAACCAACAAAAACAGGGATCCCGGCACGTACTGCAGGAAGGAGTGTCGCTGGATGCAAAATTTTTGCACCAAAAGTCGCCATTTCAGCGGCTTCATCGAAAGCAATTTCATCAATCCGTTGGGCACTCGGTACGACGCGAGGGTCTGTGGTGTAAATTCCAGGAACATCAGTCCAAATATCGACACGTGATAAATTAAGTACTTCAGCTAACAGAGCGGCAGTGTAGTCACTTCCACCACGGCCAAGCGTTGTCGTGCGGCCTTTTTCATCACGGCCAATAAACCCTTGAGTGATCACAACCGACTCGGCAAGGCGCGGCATGAGTTGTTGTTCTGACAATGCTTTTAGTTGAGTCAACTCTGGCTCAGCACGACCAAAGCTGTCATTTGTTCTCATTACTTTGCGTACATCAAACCATTGGGAATTAGCATTACGTTGGCGTAGTACTTCAACAAATAGTAAGGTTGACATTAATTCGCCATGGCTGACCATTTCATCCGTTAATGCATCGGAAGTGGCTAAAGCAGCCGAATCAGCTAAATGTGCAATATTATCAAGTAACCGATTGATTTCTTCACGAATAACATCAGCTGTTTGTAGATTATCAATAATTGCATATTGAATATCTTTCACTTTTTTCAGCAGTTCATTGCGTTTATCCGCATCGCAGCCTTCAGCCAGTTCGATTAATAAATTGGTAATGCCAGCAGAAGCTGAAAGTACCACAACTCGCACATTTGGGTTGGAAAGAACGATATTGGCGCTGTTGTTCATCGCTTCAAAGTTAGCGACGCTGGTGCCGCCAAATTTGGCGATAACATACTGATGGTTGTCTGTTGAAGGCGCTGCGGTATTCATGGTGTCAATCCCTTTGGTTAAACCTAATCTTTATATAGATTTATCGGGTAAATGGGATTGCGTCAATCAAGAATCGAAGTAAATCAGTAATTCTAATGATAGGTAATTTATTATCGGTTTTCTCAATATACTCGTCATACTTCAAGCTGCGTGGGAGTTGACTGCGTTCATTGAATTATTGAGAGCATATACCTGCTATTTTTTAAGTGGTATGCATTGAAAGTGCGTATTTCAATAAAAGGGGTAATTAAGTCTGGAAAAATGCGGCAGAATTGGGGAATATCAATATAACGCAGAAAACCGATAAGTCTCGTTTTCGTGACGGGGTACAATCTATTTCTATTTAATATTATTTGGAGAGTGTTATCCATGAGAAGTATTAATCCAAGCCAAACGGCTGCATGGCGGGCGCTAGAGCAACATTTTGCGCAAATGAAAAATGTTCATATGCGCGATTTGTTTGCACAGGATAAAGACCGCTTTACTCATTTTTCGGCGACGTTCGATGGTCAAATCTTAGTGGATTTCTCCAAAAATAGAATTACACAAGAAACATTGGAACATTTATTAGCCTTAGCAAAAGAAACAGAGCTAGAAAGCGCTATCAACAGCATGTTCCAAGGTGAGAAAATTAACCGTACTGAAGACCGTGCGGTATTACATACTGCTTTGCGCAACCGCGATAACACCCCTGTTTATGTCGATGGCAAAGATGTCATGCCTGAAGTGAATGCGGTATTGGATAAAATGCAGCAATTTAGTCAGCGCATTATCAGCGGTGATTGGAAAGGGTACACCGGTAAAGCGATTACTGATGTGGTGAACATCGGTATTGGTGGTTCTGACCTTGGTCCATTTATGGTGACAGAAGCACTACGACCATACAAAAACCACCTAAATATGCACTTTGTTTCTAATGTGGATGGCACGCAAATCGCTGAAACGTTGAAAACACTGAATCCAGAAACGACATTGTTCTTAATTGCGTCAAAAACCTTTACAACGCAAGAAACCATGACTAATGCGCATTCTGCTCGTGATTGGTTCTTGGCTGCGGCAAAAGATGAAAGCCAAGTTGCTAAGCATTTTGTGGCGCTTTCAACGAATAGCGAAGAAGTTGCGAAATTTGGTATTGATACCAACAATATGTTTGAATTCTGGGATTGGGTTGGTGGCCGCTATTCATTATGGTCAGCAATTGGTTTATCGATTATTTTATCGGTTGGCTTTGATAATTTCGTTCAATTATTGAGCGGCGCCCATGCGATGGATAAACATTTTACCCAAACTCCATTAGAAAAAAACATCCCAGTGTTGTTGGGTTTGATTGGCATTTGGTACAACAATTTTTTTGAAGCAGAAACTGAAGCGATTCTGCCATACGACCAATACATGCATCGCTTTGCCGCATACTTCCAACAAGGCAATATGGAGTCGAACGGTAAATATATTGGTCGTGATGGAAAACCTGTTACTTATCAAACTGGTCCAATTATTTGGGGGGAGCCAGGAACCAATGGCCAACATGCGTTTTATCAGTTGATCCACCAAGGAACGAAGATGATCCCATGTGATTTTATCGCACCTGCGGTAACTCATAACCCGTTAGGGGATCACCATGAAAAATTGTTATCGAATTTCTTTGCGCAAACCGAAGCACTAGCATTTGGTAAAACTCGTGAAGTGGTCGATGCTGAATTTGCTGCACAAGGTAAAAATGTAGCAGATATGGAATATGTTGCGCCTTATAAAGTGTTTGAAGGCAACCGTCCAACTAACTCTATTTTATTGAAATCAATTACACCATATTCGTTAGGTGCATTGATTGCCATGTATGAGCACAAAATTTTCACCCAAGGGGCGATTTTAAACATCTTCACGTTTGACCAATGGGGCGTAGAATTAGGTAAACAATTAGCGAGCCGCATTCTGCCTGAATTAGAAAACAGTGAAAAAGTCAGCAGCCATGATAGTTCAACCAATGGTTTGATTAATAGCTATAAAGCTTGGCGATAAATTACTAACGTATTATTTAAATACTTCAATATAAGGTAGGAGCTTCCTGCCTTATATTGTTTAGTCGACATTTTGTTTAATTGAACGATTGTTTAATCGACTATTTTTCAAGCAAATAAATCTAGTTTGTTACGATATTAATGAATTTTATTATTATCGATAACTCGTTAGTATTTAAAAAATTTTTCACTATATTTTTACATTTTGTGTTGAAAATGTGACTTTTTATATAAATTGTTAGCTAACTTTAACCTTGTCGTAAAACAACGTGATATCCTATTGTGTAAGAAATACAGTAAATCATAACCATGTTATTCATGGTGGAATTTTAAGTAATGGATGAAACGCTTTTTACTTCTCAGCCGATTCACTGGCTGGCGGAGAACGATAAAATAGTGCCTGCCAATGTATTAGATTGGCTATTAGAGCTTGGCTCCATGACAAAACGTTTTGAGCAACATAGCCAGCAAGTTACCGTGATACCTTATTTAGAGCGCTATGTATCGCAAGATAAGCTAAGTGCGGATGAAGTGCAGTCTTTACCTGAAAGCCAGCGTTATTGGGTCAGAGAAGTTGTCATGTATGGAGATGGTATCCCTTGGTTACTGGGCCGAACGGTAATCCCTGAAGAAACACTGACTGATAATGATCAGCAGCTGGTGGATATTGGGAGAATGCCGTTAGGGCGTTATTTATTTAGCCGTGACAGCTTAACTCGAGATTATATTCATATTGGTTCTTGCGCAAACCGTTGGGTACGTTGTTCTCGGTTAAGATTATCGGATAAACCCTTATTATTAACCGAAATATTTTTACCTGAATCACCTGCATATCGTTAACTATCCTAAGTATTTTGAATTTTCAGGTTTCTGCAATGACACTATGCCAACAAATATAAATCAGTAAGTTGCAGAGGTTGGTGGTATTAAAATATACCTAATTTGAAGTATGATGGGATTCGAAAAGGAGCACGACAAAGTGGAGGGAAGTATGACGCTCAGTAAATGGCATGCATACAGCCGTTTAATGCGTATTGATAGACCCATTGGTTCACTGTTGCTATTGTGGCCGACATATTGGGCATTATGGATTGCAGCTCAAGGTACGCCAAGTTTACATCTTTTAATTGTATTTACTGCCGGCGTATTTTTTATGCGTGCAGCTGGTTGTGTTATTAATGACTTTGCTGACCGTCATTTTGATGGCCACGTAGAGCGGACTAAACACCGCCCACTCCCGAGTGGTGACGTGACAGAAAAAGAAGCAAAAATATTGTTTGCTAGCCTCGTTGGCCTTTCTTTTCTGCTAGTTTTGACACTCAATTCAATGACAATTTGGTTGTCCATTGCGGCGCTTGCTTTGGCATGGATTTACCCTTTTGTTAAAAGAGTCAGTCATTTACCTCAGGTTGTACTGGGCGCAGCATTTGGCTGGTCGATTCCAATGGCTTTCTCTGCGGTGGGTGAAACACTCCCGTTAGTATGCTGGGTATTGTTTTTCATAAATATTATTTGGTCAGTGATTTACGACACGCAATATGCCATGGTTGACCGTGACGATGATTTAAAAATCGGCGTGAAATCAACAGCCATTTTATTTGGCCAGTATGACAAATTAATTATTGGGTTACTGCAATTACTGATGATCGGCTTGCTGGTGGCTGTGGGATCATTGGCTGCTCTGGGGAGCATTTACTATTTTTCTCTGGCGCTGGTTGTGGGGTTATTTGTTTATCAGCAAAAACTGATGGTCAATAGAGAGCGTGCTCCCTGTTTTAAAGCTTTTATGAATAATAACTATGTTGGTTTTATCTTATTTGTCGGAATTTTTTTGAGTTGTTGGTAAACAGGTTGTTGACGATTAACAGGAGCATGCTTTTCAGCTTTTCCTCTCAATGGCTGGAAAAACCCTAACCAAATGGCTAGGGTTTTGAGTGAGCAAATTACTAACGCTGCAGTACTATTTTAGGCGATGTCGCGTGGGAAAATTTGCCGTTTGGAAAATCAACGCGGACCACAAGATAAATAGTTTCCCCGATACTGGAGCTTGCATTATTTCCAAACTTTATAGTGTTTCCGTCGTCAGTAACAATTGAACCACTGTGAGTCTTCTTACCAACCTGATACTTATTTACCGCACTGATATTTCCGTTCCTGTATTCACTGATGATTATTGATATCGGTTTGCCATAACCGAGGTGCGAATAATTTATCACCATATTGTACCCATATCCGGAGCGATTCCCTATTTGGTTGCCGTTATATATTTCTACTAGATGTGATGGTATTGCTTTAGCTACAGTGACCTTATTCGATTGAACTTGCGCACCTGTACTCGGTGTTCCGCTTGATGAGCGAGGGATGATATTGAAATAAATTTCACACCCTATATCTGCATCTTGTATGTGATAAGTTCTGCTTGTTGATATCGCCTGATGATTCTTGTTACGCAAACAGAACCACTCGAAACTGGTTCCACTCTCAGGATCGCTCGGGCTGTCCCCATCATGGTAGCGATAATTTCCGGTCAGTAATCTACCAGGCTCTGGCTGACCATCAATTTTCACATCATGAGCTTCTGGTGCCAGCCCTCTAGTAGTGAGAGTTGATGAAGTGAATATAGCGCCAGTTGCTGGTTCTGTGATTTTAGGGTCGGTTTGTGGCGTGACCTCGACCGACAGTTGTTTTCCATTGCCATCGCCGGGGACGAGTTTATAGCTATTTTGCGTGGCTCCTGAAATATTTTTACCATCGAGTTTCCATTGAAAAAGTGATGTTTCTAATGCATCCTTATCTGCATCCGTTATCTTTGGATCAGCGGTGACCGTGTCATTAACGGCGGGTGTCTTATTATTAAATTGAACATCAGTCACGACAGGTGCATGACCGATAACGGGAAGCGTTTGGGTATTGACTTCGATCACAGAAGCGGATACGCCTCCTACGATGACCAATCCTGCTGCCAACGTTATCAGACGAATAAGGGGGATAATTTTTGTCCTCTCTGCCATTTTATGAATATCCTCTTCTGTTATCGCAGTGTGTTATGGGTGCTTATTATCAAAAATACCGCAGCGAAATGTTTCGCTGCGGGGGATAGTGATTATTTGTTCGAAACGATAACCTGAATTTTACGTTTCTGCTCTGTGCTCTTAACCGTGTATGTTGCTGTGGTTGCACCTGAAATATCTGTGTATTTGCTCGAATTCACAGAGTCTTGAATCTGCCACTTGTAAGTCAGGTTATTATCACAAGTCCCGTGACAGGTGACATTTGCTTTCAGCGAATCACCAACCAGCGGTCGTGACCCAGCTCCAGTGAGACCCGAAATAGTTACTGATTTCACGATATTGCCATTCACTGTTGGGATATTAGTGCCGCCCAATATTGTCTTACCACCGATATCGATGAAGGTTGCTGCTGCTACGGCTACACTCTCTGACGGCTCCGTCTTAGCTAGATCCGTTTTTGCGACGGCCTTAACGGTAATGTTTTTACCTAACAATGCCGATGTCAGTTTCAGCATGTCGCTCGTTTGCCCTGCAATAACATTTTTGCCGTCATGCCATTCATAGACGATAGACACTAGTGTATCGTTGTCTTTATCACTGAAGTCAAAACCTGACGCTTTCAACTCATCATTCTCACCTAATACACCGTCATTGTTCTTATCTGTGGCCGTGATGGTACCCGCTTTTAGCTCTGGTGCATGACCAATAACCGCAGTTGTTGCTGGGGAGGTTATCGAGATCGGAGTCTGAGTCGTGGCAGCGAGTGCCGATGTACCAAAAGTCATGCCTAACACGGCTCCCGCAATCAGGACAGATAGGTTGTTTTTGCGGATCATTGGGGTTTGTTGATTTTTGTTGCTCATCTAATTATTACCTTATATTTTAAATTTATTAAGTTGCCCTATAGGCGTATTTATTGTGCGGTCGCTCGCAACCTGCGTTTTTGCGTGTCTGCGGTGACTGTATATGTCATGGCTGTAGCGCCATTAATCGCTTGATACTGTCCTGATCCTTGTATTGTCTCCACTTCCCATTGCCAAGCTGTCGGCAAAATGCAGTTGACTTGGCACTCTGGTGTTGCTGTTAGGACATCCCCAACGACGGGGCGCTTTTTTATAACACTGCCGTTATGAAATATTTGTAATCCTACGGGGGCTGCCATCACTTCTATTTTTGTTGACGCTAGATTGATCCCCTCTACCTTCGGACTAAAAATGAGGGTGCCCGGCAATTTTCCAGTGGTGGTGGTATAAACACCCGGTGCCGTTTCTTTCAACGCCTCCAACTTAACGCCACTTTGCGAAGGCGATAGTGATGACCCGCCTTTTTGTGTCGTGAAGGCGAACGGCAACTGAATCGATGAAGCCAATTTAGTCATCGGTGCATTCTGCTCATCCCGCATCGTCAGCGTTAATACCTCCGACTGATCGACATTCAGTACACCTGATCCAACAGTCAAACTTGAGTAGCGGTTAGAAAACCCTGCGTCGACAATCACTTTTATATAGGCCGGTTTTGATGCATTTCCCTTTCCATCCCATGCAATAGCACTTAGGGTATAAGTATTGCTTTTACCCGCCTGCCAAGCAGGTAGGCGAATTTGCCAAGCTGTTAAACTTTTGCCAACAGACTGTACTTTCCCACCGTTGGATGAAAACTCTGTCAGCATTCCCCATTTCACACGTTCAGCACCATATTTCGCTTTTAAGATAGCGCTCAGTGACTGTAGGCTGGCACCTCGACCACGGATTTCCTGCGGCAGTATTAAACTGATCAAATCCTGTTTACGGTATTCGAGTACAATGTTGTTATTGCGCTCAACCAGTGCCATTAGGCTGCCTGAGAGCGAACGCAGGCGAGCAACTGAACTCGATGATGTTTGGTCTTTCCAAGGCACACCGAATGAATAGGTCAGTTGTGCCTGAAGTTGCAGATCATCAGTTCCTTGTCCTGTACGCCAGTCAGCCCCAAGGGTAATTAATGGAATAGGTGTGTAATTCAACCCTACAGTCATTGTTTTTGGCGACTTACTACGAGAGTCCTTACCTTTCATTGCCACTTCATCACCGAAATATTGTTCATATTTCAGTTTGCCACCAAGTTGTGGATAAGATGGCAACCAAGCACTGGCGGTCATATCAAATCCGTTGGCGGGGCGTTCATCGTAGTCGTCAAAATCCCGTGACTGATGCCAGTTGTTGAGTCGCAGATAACCATTGGTTGAAAAGCGTAGATTATCGGACCACAATTCTCCGCCAATACCGAGTCGGCTGTTCCCACCTGTAATATCAGCGTCATAAAAGGTGTTGACGCCATACATCCATTGCTCATTGAACCGACGAGCGCCCACTCCTAAGTTTAGGGTGGTGCGATCATTAAGGTTCCGACCTCCTAACTGGGTGAACACCAGCCAATCTGGGTTTTGATATACAGGTAACAGCATGTCGGCAGACAGCGTACTTTGTGACAGTTTATCTCCCGGCTGTACACTAATTTGTGCGGTACCATATTGATTTAACCAACTCTCCATGGTTGATGACGCTGTGCTCACCGCCATATCCTTGGCCTGTTTAGTCAGGTACTCCTCTGCACTTTGTGTGTTCATCGCTTGGAAAAAGTTAGGGGCAGTTTGGGCCAACCAGTTCTCAATTTCACTATCTGAGTCGTTTACTTGTACACCTTTCTTCGTCGTTTTATCTGTCGTATTGGCGATGTAAGTGCTTGGTACATCGATTTGATCTCCAGCTGAAAGTTGTTAAAAAGCGCGGGCGAAATTGCGTTTTTGATTTAATGTTTTTAATTCCTCCACCGTCAGATTGTATTGATGAGCCACACTGTGAACGGTCTCTCCTGTCTGCAGGTGGTAAGGCTTCACTTTGATTCCATCTACAAACCCAGTAGCAAAGACTGAACCAGTTGGTATGATGGATACGGACAGTAAAACGGGAATCAATAAGGGCATCTGAGATGATTTGATACTGTAACGGTTAATACCAAAAATCATTTATTTATTCCTTTTATTCCTTCCTTTAAGTCGTTGTTTCCATAATTAGGATATTTCCATTGTGAATAAATGAACTATCAAAGGTGCTAAACACCAATAATAGAGTGAGATAAGCAGATATTGAGTTGCTGTTATAAATTTCAGTTATGTAATCTAATGCCTCATTTTGGTGGTGGATGTTAATACTCGACTCAATGATTGCATTTCGTCTTGCGGTGAAATTTATATATTTAGATTGATAATGTGAACGTACTTGTTTGGACTAAATAAGAAGTCATAGAGAGTGGGATTAATTAAGAAATGATAATTTATTATGAATTGAAATTATTTTTTGATATTTACCATATTTCAAACTGTGTGTTTTTTTGAATTTATTTGTTATTTATCAATTTTTTATGTTGGGTTTTGGCGGCTTTTCTTTTATTAAAATAATATTGAATACACATAAAAATCGCCTATCCTTCTAGCTATCAATATTAGGTATTGGCTGTTTTGGTTAGTGTGGTGGAATTCGATACTTTTTCAGTGAGTCCTATATATAGGAACCAAAAGTAAGCGCCATTGGTTTGGATTTCTTTAACGAAGCGATGCTCAGAGATAATACCAGATAAATAATTCAGCAACATCACCTTGATTAATCGAACTCAGTGGTTTCAAAAAACAATTCATCATTGGTGCGGCACTTCGAATTATTTAGGACATAGATTATTGTTAGCACTAGCTCTATTAAATAAAAGGGGTAATGTGAATAACATTACCCCTTTTACTTATTTAGCTCCAAGATTTCTAGTCTGCATTTGTTTCAGTTTCTGTATTCTTCTCTATCGCAGTGGAAAACTCATCGTCTTGGCTAACACTTTCAATGGTTAAGCGAATCTCAGGTGACATCAAGCGAGCCAGAACGGCATACAGTTTCTGTGCATTGGTTACAAAGATATCATTTTCATTATTATCAATGTAGCCTTCCTCCCTTAGGGTATCGACCAATGTCGAGAATACCGCTTTATCAAAGAATTCAGGAGCGTTAATACCGTGTAAAACAGAAAGGCGTTGCGCAAGGATACGGCTTTGTTTTTCCAGTGTATTACGGCTGATTTCTGGACTCGCATTGAGTAATGACAATGTGATTGCATAACGTTGCAAAGTCTCACGAACGCCTGCTGCTAAGAGCTGTAATGGGCGAATACGGCGAGGATTTAGCACCACCACATCATCTTCTTTTAAGCAAATTAGCTTTTGGTTATTCAGTTCATCAATTAGTGTATCTACCGTCTCATGTAGCTCATCACTGTTATAACGCATAAACAGTTCTGCTTTTAAGAATGGGTAAATTTGGCCTACTTGATAGTGAATGTCTTGGCGGCTAATGCGTTCATGGTGCAACACAATGCTAGTTATTAGCGATGGTAATACTAATAAATGATGGATATTGTTACGGTAATAGGTCATCAAGACGGCATTTTCGCGAGGAAGAATGATAATATCCCCCATGCTGTCTTTTTCGACTTCAAATTTATCCATGTGCAAAGCATGTTCTAACAATTGCTCGGCCGTTTTATTTGGCGTTGTAGCATCTGCGGTGTATGGCACATTGCGCAATAATTGCAGGTAACAGTCGACTTGTTCAACTAGTTGCTCACGAGTCAGTGAGCGTTGACGAGAAGCCAGTAACGCAGTCGCACACAGGTTAATCGCATTGGCTGCGGCTGCATTATTAATATTGACCATAATGTTATCGGCTAACGAACTGACTGTTGGGTTTAGCCAAGTTGGTCTTTGTGGTTCGATAGGGTCGATAGAGTCGCGCCAATCAGGTACACGCTGGTTGAGATAGTGTGGAAGCGAAATTGGCTGGCCAAAGTTAACATAGCCTTGGCCTAGGTTGCGCAATTTACGCAAGCCGCGAACCATAGAGAAAAAGCCTTCTTTCTCTTTTTCTGCACCGCGCAGTTCTTTGGCGTAAGTACCCACTTCCATCACATGCTCATACCCGATGTAGATAGGAACAATGGTGATAGGGCGTGAGTCACCGCGCAACATCGCTTGTAACGTCATGGAGAGAGTACCCGTCTTAGGCTGTAACAAACGACCGGTACGTGAGCGCCCACCTTCCACAAAGTACTCGATGGAGTAACCTCGGGCAAATAGCTCACTTAAATATTCACGGAAAACGGTCGAATACAGTTTATTGCCTTTGAACGTTCGGCGAATAAAAAAGGCCCCTAAACGACGGAAAATAGGCCCAGCAGGCCAGAAATTGAGGTTGATCCCCGCGGCAATATGGGGTGGAACTAGCCCTTGATGGTATAGCACATATGAGAGCAGTAAGTAGTCCATATGGCTACGGTGGGATGGCACATAAACGATTTCATGGCCGTCTTGTGCTAGCTGGCGGACTCGTTCAGCGTGCTGAACATTAATGCCTTGATAAAGGCGATTCCAAGTCCAACTAAGAACCCTATCCGTTAAACGTACTGCTTCATAAGAGAAATTGGCTGCGATTTCTTCCATCATCCCAACGGCATTTTGCTGAGCTTTTTTGAGTGGAATTTTTTTACTGCGCGCTTCGTCTTCAACGGCTTTTTCAATTGCTTTTGACGTCAATAACTTATTAAACAGCTCATAACGTGCAGGGAGTTTAGGCCCAACTGCTGCGAGACGTTGGCGCGAATAGTGAATACGTGCGACACGAGCAAGTTTGTTGGCAATAATGGTGTCTGTACCGTGGTCTTGTGCCATTTTCCCAATTGAGACAATCGGAGATAAACGTACGAAGCTGTCACGTCCTAACCATAAAACGGCGAAGAATTTTTGGATGCCATTTAACAGTTTCAGTGGTGGTGCTGGGGTATGGCCTTCACGACCAGGTGAGCGCCCAAACATCACGGATGCCGGTAGCATTTGAATATCTAGATTTGGGTTGTTTTTATGCAAATCTAAATAAGCATGGAATGTTTTTACTGAATCCTTACGTGGATTCGGTGAATAATAGCGAAAAACACGTGGGCCATCATCGATAAAAACGTAGGCCGGAAGCTTCGTTCCATTGATATCATTGTCGACCAGCGGGTCTGGCAGACCAATAGCTAAGCATTGGTGCCGTAGCGTGAGGAGGTCAGACTTCGAATGATAAGGTAATACGTATAGGGTTGGCCTGTTGACATCAAGCTGCAACTCAGTGATGGGATCCGAAGGAATTAGTTTACTTTTTACCAATAATTTAAGTGGTAAATTCAACGTGTTGTAATATATTTTACGCCATAGTGACATAAATGATTATAGCCTCTTGTTAACAATGCTGCGCAATCATACCAGAAATACATGGTTAGATCTGTTACTGACAATTCACTTTGACCGTAAAAATCGATTATTGTTTGTATTTTTTAAGGAATAAATATGGCGAGTCAAGTTAAGGGCTTCACGCGAGTGATTAAAGCTGCGGGGTATTCCCTTAAAGGTTTGAAGGCAGCTTGGGTTAATGAAGCCGCATTTAGGCAAGAATCTGTTGCTGCAATTATCGCGATTTTTATCGCATTTTATTTAGATATCAGCTATATAGATAGGATTTTGTTAGTGAGTTCTGTTGTTCTGGTGGCAATAGTCGAATTACTGAATAGCGCGATAGAAGCCGTAGTTGACCGTATCGGAAGTGAATATCATGAACTTTCAGGGAGAGCTAAAGATATTGGTTCTGCCGCGGTATTTGTGAGTATCGGTTTAGCGTTGTTTATTTGGGTACTTGTATTATGGCAGCGCTATTTCCCTGGTTAAGGTGTTTGGTTACTTAATCAGGTAAAAAGAAAATAAATCGATAACAAATGCTTAAATTGAGCGATTTAACTGTTCCAAATCTTCATTTACCTGTATATACTCACAGCTTGACTGTATAAACAAACAGGGGAACGGAATGAAAGCACTGACGGCTCGACAACAGCAGGTTTACGATCTAGTGCGTGACCACATTTCGCAGACGGGTATGCCTCCTACACGCGCTGAGATAGCAGCAAGCCTTGGTTTTCGTTCGCCTAATGCGGCAGAAGAGCATTTAAAGGCCTTAGCGCGTAAAGGGGTTATTGAAATCGTCTCAGGTGCATCTCGAGGTATTCGTCTGCTTCTTGAAGAAGAAACCGAAGATCAGGGGTTACCTCTGATTGGACGTGTAGCTGCTGGCGAACCATTATTAGCACAGGAACATATTGAGAGCCACTATCAAGTTGACCCTGAGCTGTTTAAACCACATGCAGATTTCTTGTTGCGTGTGAATGGGATGTCCATGAAAGATATTGGTATTATGGATGGCGATTTATTAGCTGTGCATAAAACACAAAATGTACATAACGGGCAAGTAGTGGTTGCACGTATCGAAGATGAAGTCACTGTTAAACGTTTTAAGCAACAGGGTAACCGTGTTGAGTTAATAGCAGAAAACCCAGAATTCGAACCTATTGTTGTTGACTTGCGTCAGCAAAATTTCACTATTGAAGGTTTAGCGGTTGGGGTTATTCGTAACAGTGATTGGTATTAATTTTCGTTAGCAACCAGCTGTGTTACAGACGGTGAAGACGATTGCAGGCAGATTTCATGGTTTTATTCTGAAGTCTGCCTGTTTTGTTTCCTTTCTTATATTTTTCTCTTCTCTATTTTCTCTTTGCATTTCATCAAACGATCTAGCAGTCCGGCTATTTACTTTTTCTTAGGGGTTACAGGTTGTTCGTGGTTATGATGACAATGTTCATGATCTTGGCAGCTATTCACTTCGTCGCAATTTTTACATAAACCATGGTTTTCCACTACGGTATGCCTTAAGCGGAATTGGTGTTCATCTGCCAAATTAATAATTGCGGCTTCTATCGTTGTGCAATCACTTTCCGTTACGCTTCCGCACTGGTCGCAAATTAACATAACAGAGATATGGCTTGGGTTATCAAAATGGTGACAAACAACATAGCTGTTGGTTGATTCGATTTTATGGATAAAACCTTGCTCCATTAAGAACTCAAGGCCACGATAAACGGTAGGTGGCTTAGCCTGAGGTTCAATTTCACGTAGTAAGTCGAGTAAATCATAAGCACTGATCGCACCATGCTGTTGTGCTATTAGGCTCAATACCGTTTCTCTCTGTGGTGTCAACCTGACGCCTCTTGATTGGCAAATATGTTCTGCCATCGCAAGAACTTTTTTTTCACTCATCTTTTCCATTTTACTGACCCCACCCGTTGAAAAATGCAAATGTTTACTGCACACAAGTTTATCACAGTTTCTTGAACTATTGAGAATCAAGAGATGAATGCGGTGCTATCAAAAAATTTTAGCTTTGCTGAGTTTTTTTGACTAATAAATAAAATATAAAAAATGATATTTAATTTTATTTAAAAATAAACAGATAAAATGAAACATATATTAAACAAATTTATTATAAATTCATAACTCATGATGAACAATTAATTGAAAGATTTAGTTTTAATTTGATGTAATTTTAATTAAGACTTATCTTGCCTTTAATTTACAACCTTCTTTTCTCACCCTCTAAAGCTTACTTTATGGGGTTTATGTTTATTATTTTTGCAGGAGCACAGATTAATCTTATTTTATTTATATAATATTAGGCAATGATTAAAGTCATTGCCTAATATATTTAGATTAGTATTTATATTCAATACCTAACCAATAATTACGACCCTCTTCGATATACCCATTAGTATATTCATATGATTTATCGAATAAGTTATTAACTGATGTATTAACAGATATTCCTTGTCCAAAGTCATAATCTAAACGTAGGTCAGTTTTGGCATATCCACGCACTTTGCTATCTGCATCGACATAATTAAAGGCCCAGCTTCTTGCTTCTTCGGTTACAGTGATGCTGAATGGCTCATAAGGGGTAAATTTCACCCAAGCGAAGGCTTTGTGGATAGGTAATTCAGCAACATGCTTAACGCTGTAGTGTTTTGGATCAGCATGAATGTAGCCGTAACTTAAACCCGCTTCCAACCAATCGGTAATTTGCCCGTTAGTCCCTAAATCAATGCCAAAGTAGTCAACTTTGCCGCTGTTACGATTTTCGAGTATATAACCTCCATCCTGATTAGTACCGACACGATGCGCCATAATGGCATCAGTTACATGGTTATAATAGAGACTTGAAGTATATGACCAAGTGGGTGAGATATGTCCCTTGTAAGTCAAATCATAGGTAAGAGCACGCTCAGTATCGATATGTGGGTTAATGACGAATGTGTCGTCACTTTTCATTTTTTCTTTGGTATAACGCTCTTTTTGCGTTGGGAAACGGCTTCTTTCTGATATAGAAAATTGAACGGTATCTTTATTTTCTAAATGATAGCGAGCCATGACTTCCCAGTTGAACGCATGTTGGCTATTGCCATCGTATTTTTCAAAATCACCAGATTTGTAATCATAGCGCTTACCATCAGCACTTTTGCGCCAGTCATAGCCAATACCACCAATAATATCTAAGTTATCCATGGCAACCCATTGATATTCGGTAGCAATAGAATAGGTATTATCTTTATAGCGGTCGAATGGGACATCTCTTTTGGCGCGTGCACGGTGGACGTCTTCTTTCCAGTGTGCAGCAAATGACAGCATATCTAATTCACGCACGGTGAAGTCAACACGCATGTCAGCACCGTTACTGTAATCATCGTAACGGCTGTAGTTATAAAGGCCTTTTTCGTAATCTTTGACAGATTTATACTGATGAAGCGTATTTTTGAACGTATCGTGGTATAGGCGACTCTGTAAGGCGATATCGTCGGTGACTTGGGTTGTACCGTTGAAATAAATGCTTTCTTTATCATAAGCAGGCCACTGCCAAATTTGTTGTTTTTTATTCGCTACGCTAGGTGGACTATTTTTATCACCCTCTTGTTTTAAATAAGTCACGACGTATTCATCTGCTTCTCGTGGTGTCCAGCCTACTTTCACCATCATACGTTTGTCATCAGTTGCTGAATTCGGGCGACGGCCATTATTACCCGCTAATGGGTTATTATTTTCTGAGCCCGGTATTCCCATAAAGCGCTGCTTATATTGACTGCCACTGACTTGAATAAAGCCGAGATCGTTACGCCCCCCTAAACGTGCGCTGATATTGTGGGCGTTATCTGCACCGCGAGCAAAACCTTGGTTTAAGCTAATATTGGCTTCAAAGGGTTTTTGAGGCGTGGCGGTGGTTAAGTTGATAGCCCCGCCCATCAGGTTCGGGCCTTGTAATAGAGAGGTATAGCCGGTAGATAGCTCTACGCTGGCTAGCTCGCTAGTCATGAAGCGGCCAAGGTCTAGCGTACCGTCATAAGGCACGTAAGTTGGAATACCATCAAAGAAAATAGGTACTTGGCGGCTATCAAAACCACGTACATTGACTTGAGTTTCATTGCGGTTTCCTGATTTTTGAATAGAAACTCCTGGCATGGTACTCAGCGCCTGTGCGACGTTTGTTTTATTCAACTGCTTCATTTGGTTTTCTGTGATGATGTTAGCATCAGCGGCAAGCGGGGTGCTCCAAACGGACATCACATCGGTATTTTTTTCAGTGTTAGGTGAGGCTGCGTAGCCCTGTGTCGTGAATAAAGCCATCCCAATCCAATAGGTAATTTGTTTTATTTTCATTATGTCTTTCCAGTTTTGTAAATAACGATATATTATTTTTTATACAACGATATGCGTCATTAACCATAGGTGGATGCAGCCTACGGGGTAGGCTGTTTTTACGAACGGTTTTTCTGACGCTAACTTCTTAGCTTACTGCTTAAAGATCTTCACTTTTATATCTCGGGGTGCTGCGTAGTAAGGCGCGGATGTAACTAAGAGTGATACACCAGTTTGCGCGAATGCTTCTATTGTTTTTAAATTAATTCCACCTGCAATCGATAGCTGGCAAGGCCGGTTTTGCTGCTTGGTGAGTTCTTGTAGTTGCTGAATTTGTTCAATAGGCAGTTTATCGAGTTGTACAATATCGGCTTGCGCATTGATTGCAAGAATGGCCTGTTCGTAATCATCGGCCTCGACAATAATCATTTTTTCTGGGGCTGCTTGGCGCAGTGTTTTTATATGGCTTGCCCAATCATCTGGATTTTCAAGGCATTGACGATGGTTGGTGAACAGTAAAATGCTTTCTGCGCTACCCGCTCGATGAATAATAGCGCCCCCTGCCAAAATCGCAGTTAAGGCAAGAGGCTTGGTATAAGGAATAGTTTTTCGAGTACACGCAAGCTGCCCATCCGGTTGATATTGGCGCAAAATACTGACCATTTGCTGGGTGTAGTGGCTGACACCACTACACCATTCAAGCACGTTTTGCACTGCTTTCCAGCCTTGATGCAAGGCTTCAATCGGCCCAGTGGCAGAAATTAAAACACTTTGCGGCTCAACAAGTTGGCCATCTTGAAAGTGGCAATCACAAGTGATCCCCAGTTTCTCTAGCATGCGTTTGGCGATAATCAGCCCACTGATACAACCTCCGAATTTGGATGTAAAGGTTATTACACCCATTTGAGAGTGCAAGCCGAGTGCCCGTGTGGTGAGGTCACCGTATTGAATGTCATCTAGCAGTAGTTGGTCGATTAATGTATCGGGTAGGTAAATCATAATGTCAGTTCCGATTCATCAACCACATCCCAAGATACCATCGCCCAATCTCTGGATGGATAAGGAATTGTTTTACCTAAATCCGTTTGTTCATCATAGTACTTACGTAAGATAGCGGTTTCTTCTGGTGTGATATTTTTAAGAGACCAATTGACGCTGTCAGCGAAAGTGTCAAAGCTATCAAACCCACCTTTCTTAGGACTTTTGATAAAATCAACGCGCGCATTAATGCCCATTTGATGCAAAATATTCACGGCGTAAATGTAGGTTGGCAAACGAATAACTTCGCGGCCTATCTTGCGAATAATGTGTTCATCAATAAATGTTGGGTTGATGGTATGAGTGGTGTAAACCCGTAATTTTGTTTGGCGATTGAGCTTGAGTAAAGCGGCTTTTAAATCATCAACGAGTGTTGAGCGCGATGCCACTGAAATATCCACTTTTGGCAATGAACTCCAATCATCTTCCCATGCGAGTACTTCAAAGCGTGCATGGTGAATAGCGAGTTCTTTTGCGCGCAGTTCAGCCATCTCAAGCATGCCACGACTATAATCAATACCAATAACATCTTTGAATTCATTCGCAAGACACAGACTGATGGAGCCAGGGCCGCAGCCCACATCAAGCAGTGTTTCAGCACCTGTTAAATCCATTAATTTGCGAAACTGGACTAAATATGGGTCATTGGGGTTAGCGCAAGTTTGCGCCATTTGTTGTGCTTTTTTATCCCAATGTTCCGGTTCTTTACGGCTTCGTTGAGCTTGTTGCATATGTTGCTGGTACATTTTTGCAAAATCGATTTGATTGATTAACATGGCTTCTGACCTTAACTAGAAAACGCTGATGGAAACTGAAAGTGAGATTGAATGCTATGTTTATCCACATTATAGAGGGCTGCTAAGTTAGTAAGTGTTAACATACATTTAGATAATCCTTGCCTTGCTTTGTGGTGCTTATCGAGCAAAATAACATTATCAGCGATAGCAGCGGCATGCTGTGGATGGTGAGTTGACATCAAAATTGTCATACCGCGAGATTTTAATTTTTCTATTTGCTCAAGTAGGCGAATTTGATTACCAAAATCAAGGCTAGCGGCAGGTTCATCCATAATTAGAAGTAATGGTTTTTGTATTAAAGCCCTTGCTATCAATACTAATTGCTTTTCTCCTCCACTAAGCGTGCTGTATAGGCGTGATGCTAAATGTGAGATATTCAGATGCTTGAGTTGTTGATAGGCTAAATTATTTCCTGTTTCTTTAGGAACCGAAAATAATGAAATATGCGGTGTTAAGCCCATCATAACCATATCAAGTACCGTGAAGGTAAAGGGGGTATCATGAGCTTGGGGAACATAGGCGACAGTTTTGGCGATTTCGCGTGGTTTAAGGTTCTTAATCTCTTGCCCATTGAGCCATACCTTACCTTTAATTGCCGGTAATAGTCCCAGTAAAGTTTTCATTAACGTGGTTTTACCGCAGCCGTTGGCGCCTAATAAGCAGCTAATCTCACCTTTAGGTAACGAAAGATTTATACCATCAATGATTGATATGTCATGATAACCAATAGCGACCTCTTGCAAAGACAAAATACTCATTTCACCCGCCTTGTCTGTAACAAAATAGCCAAAAAGAAGGGGGCGCCAATTGCGGAGGTTAAAATGCCTATGGGTAATTCAATTGCCGCAATAGTCCGTGCTAAGGTATCTGTAATGAGTAATAAAATAGCACCAATTGCCAGTGATGCAGGGAGCTGATAGCGAAAGTTAGCGCCCACTATCATTCGAGTGATATGTGGCACAATCAAGCCTATCCAGCCAATAATTCCCGCAATAGAAACCGCACTTGCCGTGAGTAAAGTGGCACAAACAATGAAGATAGCACGAGTTAAACTGACATTGATCCCAAGGCTTTTGGCTTCTTCATCCGATAAACTGAGTAAATTCATTCGCCAGCGTAATAATAATAACGGAATAATACCGATAACCATCATCGGTAACACGGAGACTAGGTCAGCTTGGGTAATCGATGACAATCCACCTAACAACCAAAATGTGATGGAAGGCAGTTGAGTGTAGGGATCGGCAAGAATTTTCATTAAGGAGATGGCAGAACCACATAGTGCACTGATGGCAACACCGACCAGCACCAAGGATAAAACAGGATCATGCTGCCGCGCTAATCGAGCAATAAAACAGACTAAGGAGACGGTGATTAGCCCACCAATAAATGCGCTCAGTTGAATGTAAAATAAGGATTGGCCAAAGAAAATACCGATAACAGCACCCACGCCAGCACCGGCGGAAACGCCTAAAATATCAGGGGAAACTAATGGGTTACGGAACATACCTTGGTAAGCCGCTCCTGCAATAGCCAGACCTCCACCAATGACAATAGCGGCTAACGTGCGAGGAAATCGTATTTGCCAGAAAATAGTTTCATGGCGCGGGTTGCTCAACTCGCTATGAGAAGATAACTGGCTGACAAATAGATGATAAAGCTCATTGAATGTAAGTGAGTACTTACCACTTATTAAGGCGATAATAAAACTTATTAATAAAATGATGATTAATAAAAAGGATCTTCTCCCTTGTCTCAGTACATCATTCATGATTTTTCCATGAGCAACTCAACTTGCTGTGCCGTTAATGATGAATGGTAGAAATGAGTAAAAAACTCAGCGATATCATGCTTAATATTCGCAGCAATATTTTTATCAAAATGGCTTTGTAGGCGTCTCATTCCCAATAGGCGGTTAACCCCTGGAGGCCCATCTAACCAACCAAATGGCATGCCACTAAATAGTAATAATTGGTTGTTGGCAATGGCATCAAGGCCTCTCCATAATGCGGAATTTGTCATTAATTCAATGGATTCGTCATATTGAGTTATAATGATGTCAGGGTTCCATTGATATAATTGCTCCATAGAAACCGTAGTCAGACCATGGAAATTAGGAATATCAACCACATTACGTAACCCGAGCATTTCAATCGCTTCAGTATGAATTGAGCCTTTAGCGCCAGTTTCTAAACCTTTTGCTCCTCTTGCAAGGTAAAAACTCAGCGATTTTTGTTGGTTTTGATTGGCAAATAAAGTGGCATCATTAATATAGCGTTGAGCGAGTTGGCTCAATGTTTGAGCCTGCGGGATAACGCCTAATATTTCACCTAGTTGTGTAAGTTGTTGAGGTGAATCTTTTAACCCGCCGGCGATTAATAAACAAGGTACATGAGTTTGTTTGGCGACCTTTTCCGCTTGTGAGCGATAAGTTTCGTCAATGTTTCCGGTATCAATGATCAAATCTGGGCTATAAGACAGCAGTTGCTCAAGAGAAAGGGTGCTCCCACGGCCTGCTAAGCGGCCATAAACAGGCAGCTCAAGCCATTGTGGTGCAAAAAGGCCGGTTTGCCCTTTTTTCAGCGAAATAGAGGCGAAACCCACCATCTTTTCAGGAGCTAATGCGAACATCAGTAAGTCGGAAGGAGGACCTGAACTGATGACTCGGTGAATATTTTCTGGTGCTGGGAGTTTTCCAAATATGGCCGCTTCGACGGCTAGGCGAGTTTGTGCAAAGCTCGGCAAGCTGTAAAAAATAGCCAGTGCTGCACTGGATTTAAGGAACTGCCTACGATTGATTGCCATAATCTAATTTTATTGCTTCGTTATGATAATAATTATATAACGCGAAAATTAGCGGAGTCATGATAGAGAGTCAACTATAAAAGTTGCCGTGCTCAGAAAATTCGATGTTTATGTGATGTAAATCAGTAACAAAGATTGCTATCCATTAATAGATAGCAGAACATAGTTATCGTTAACGAATTGGATATCGCTTTGAACTTATGAAGAAAAAAAGACCTTCTCTGCAGGATGTTGCCGACCAAGTTGGCGTTACAAAAATGACGGTGAGCCGTTTTTTACGAAACCCAGAGCAGGTTTCAGAAGCTTTGCGCGATAAAATTGCTCAGGCGGTGGAGGCTTCCGGGTATATTCCAAATAAGGCGCCCGATATTTTATCGAATTCAACCAGCCATGCCATTGGGGTATTGCTCCCATCTTTAACAAACCAAGTTTTTGCCGAAGTGATCCGTGGAATTGAAGCAGTGACGGACCGTCATGGTTACCAAACCATGCTCGCTCACTATGGTTATTTAGCAGAAAAAGAAGAAGAGCGGCTGACCTCGCTACTTTCTTATAATATTGATGGTGTGATTTTAGCCGAACGAACACATACTGAACGCACGTTACGTATGCTGAAAACTGCGGGGATCCCCGTTGTTGAGATTATGGATAGCGTTTCACCTTGCCTAGATATCGCAGTGGGTATCGATAACTTTGAAGCTTCCCGCCAAATGACCCAAGCGATGATTGAGCGTGGCTGCCGTAAAGTTGTGTATTTAGGGGCAAGGCATGATGAGCGTACTTTTATTCGTTTAAAGGGTTATGAGCAGGCCATGCTCGATGCAAATCTTGAGCCTCGTAATGTGATGACACAAGCGAGCTCATCGTATTCGCTAGGCGCCCAACTACTGCACGATTGCCGCGCTAAATACCCAGATACCGACGGTTTATTTTGTACCAATGATGACTTGGCGATAGGGGCGATTTTTGAGTGTCAACGTCTAGGGATTCAAATTCCACAAGACCTTGCTATTTCAGGTTTTCATGGCCATGACGTAGGGCAAGTGATGACGCCAAAACTGGCAAGTATTTTGACGCCAAGGGACCAAATGGGGCGCAAGGCGGCGGAAGTTTTGTTGGCGAGAATGTCTGGTAAGAAGCTTGTCGAGACGCATTTTGATGTGGGGTTTAGTCTCCTCACTGGCGAAAGTATCTAATTTTATCCGTTATACTTCGCGCCGTAGCGTCGTTGCCCGCACTTGCTAACTCTAGTCACATACTTGTGTATGCTCCCAGAGGTTAGCTCGATTGGCGTCTAGCTACAACACGAATTATTTAGGATAAAGAGCAAGCTATAATGCGAGTTATTAATTCAAATTATTTCGGGTAGCTTTATCCGTCATACTTCGCGCCGTAGTGTGAATTATTTACGATAGCTTTATTTGTTGAACTTCAAATTATTAAAAACTCATATCTTGGCACCCTCTATATTATTGCGATAACTATCACAGATCTGCTTTTTTCTTGGCCAATTTTATTGCTAAATAAATCCTCACTGATGATAATGTTACCCGTAACTTGTTACCGGTAACAAATGCCGGTTTTTAACTAAAGCCAGGACAATAGTGAATATCTGAGGAGTTTCCTATGAATGATACCCAAAAACAAAACTATACATTTGTACTAATGGGGGTATCGGGTAGTGGTAAGTCTGCTGTTGCCACAGGTGTCGCACAGCAACTGCAAGCTGCCTTCCTTGATGGTGACTTTCTTCACCCTAAATCAAATATTTTAAAAATGGCATCGGGTCATGCATTAAATGATGATGACCGTAAACCTTGGTTAGTTGCATTGAACAATGCCATTTTTGCAATGCAAAGAACAAATAGGGTATCTCTGGTGGTGAGCTCCGCATTGAAAAAAAGCTATCGAGATATCTTAAGAGAGGGGAACCACAACCTCTATTTTATTTACCTAAAAGGTGATGCGGTTGTTATTGAAGAAAGATTGAAAGCACGTAAAGGTCATTTCTTTAAGCCTGAAATGCTGAAATCGCAATTTGATGCCTTGCAAGAACCTGGCGCGGATGAACCTGATGTACAGGTTGTTGATATTCGCCCATCCTTAGAAAACGTGATTGAAAATACGTGTTCTACTATTCGTAAGATTGTCGCTGGAGATAACTAATGAATACCCCAGAAACATTAAGCACGTTAACGCTCGTGCTGACGGCGGTTGGCTCGGTTGTTTTACTGCTCTTTTTAGTGATGTATGCTCGTTTACACGCATTTGTCGCGCTCATGATCGTTTCTATTGGTGCGGGTTTGTTTTCAGGTATGCCAGTACAACAGATCACTGAAACCATGCAAAAAGGCATGGCGGGAACCTTAGGATTCCTTGCTATCGTAGTCGCTCTCGGAGCAATGTTCGGTAAAATTCTGCATGAAACAGGTGCTTTAGATCAGATTGCGAATAAGCTACTGAATCTGTTTGGTGAAAAAAATGCGCATTATGCAGTGGGTGTCGCAGGGTTGATTTGTGCTCTACCACTTTTCTTTGATGTGGCGATTGTTTTGTTAATCGGTGTGGTGTTTGCGGTAGCGAACCGCACTGGCCATAACGTTGTTCGCCTTGCTATCCCATTATTTGCAGGGGTTGCCGCTGCGGCTGCGTTCTTATTACCGGGGCCAACACCAATGTTGGTTGCATCACAAATGGGTGCAGATTATGGCTGGATGATTTTAATTGGGCTATGTGCTGCTATCCCTGGCATGATTTTAGCGGGACCTTTATTTGGTAAATTTATCAGTAACTTTGTTCATATTGATATTCCAGCGGATTATCAAGCGCCAAATACAGAACATGGCAGAATGCCAAGCTTTGGATTTAGCTTGTGTTTAGTGCTTTTCCCATTGGTATTAGTGGGTTTAAAAACCATCGGAACACATTTAGTTGAAAAAGGAACCACGCTTGAGCATTGGTTAGAGTTTATCGGTCACCCTTTCACCGCATTACTGTTAGCGTGTTTACTGGCGATTTATGGCCTAGGTTTCCGTTATGGTATGGATAAAGAAAAAGTCATGGCGATTTGTTCTGCAGCGATTCAACCCGCTGGGATCATTTTACTGGTAACGGGTGCTGGTGGCGTATTTAAACAAATTTTAGTGGATTCAGGTGTTGGCCCTGCGCTAGGTGATTCTTTAATTGGTGCTGGTTTACCGATTGCGGTTGCTTGCTTTGTATTAGCAGGAGCAGTACGTGTTATTCAAGGCTCTGCAACGGTTGCATGTTTAACCGCAGTAGGCTTAGTACTCCCAGTTATCAGTGAGCTAGGTTACTCAGGAGCACAGCTGGCGGCTTTAGCGATTTGTATCTCAGGCGGTTCATTGATCTTAAGCCATGTGAATGACTCTGGTTTCTGGCTATATGGCAAGTTTACGGGGGCGACAGAAGCGCAAACCCTAAAAACTTGGACAGTCATGGAAACTATCCTTGGTACGACAGGGGCAATCGTTGGTATGGTGTTCTTTATGTTCTTGTAATACGGTTCATAAAAACACACCAAAGTTAAATTCATTGAATGAAAACTTAAGCAAAGCGCCCACAATTAAGTGGGCGTTTTGCTTTATTAGCTCAAGCTAATTTTAGGAATAACAATTTCATTGTGATGCTGTGGGGAGTTAATGCGTTTAGCGTGACCCGGTGATAATTCAATATGTGTAGTAAAAAATGAGGCTAACCCTAAGTCATGAGTAGACAAGAAAATAATTGATTTATCTAATTCAAACTCTTGTTTCATTAATTGTAAGAATGGGAGTGCATCAGAGGTCGCCATAAATGATGTTGATTCGTCTAACAAGATCATGTCAGGTTGTTTCATCAGTATAAGAGCAAGCTGTAATTTTTGCTTTTCCCCTGTAGATGCAGCGATATCGGTGACGAGAGTATCATCTAATGTTTCTTTGCTAATCAGTAAGCTCGGGCAGCAGAGTTTAGTAAGACGAACAATTATGTCGTTATCGAATACACCATAGAAATTAAAATTATCGCGAATACTGCCATGAACGAATGTTGAAACACCATTATGGTAGGCAATCTTTTCTGTTAAAAAGCACTGGGAAATTTCATCGATACTAATACCATTGATTGTAATATTCCCTGAGGCGTATTGTGAAGTCCCACATAAGGCTTTCATCAGTGATGTCTTTCCTACTCCTGAAACACCTGTTATACCGATAACATCACCGGGTTTGGCTTCAATATTGAGCTGGTTAATAATCGTTTTGCCATGAATACTAACGCTAAGATTTTTTGCACTAAAATGTGTTATTGAATCTGTTGTTATGCCATCTACTTTAAAATGAATAAGTGGATTGTTTTTTAACTGATCAATACTGGATTTGATATGAAATAGATGTGTTTTTACTATAAATAAGCGATTAATCGCACTTGTGATAGCACCAGAAAGTCGACCATTAATGATCATTACGGCGATAATAGAAGCTAAGCTTAAGCTTCCGTCACCAATAGCCAAATAGCTAGCTATGTACATTACTATCATGGATAAAAACGTATTTACTTTGATAATTTCCATCCAATGATGATTGGCCTCGTTTAGTTTTAATTTTATTTTTTCATCTTCATTGGTTTTTATACTGATGTATTGCTTAAAATAGTCATCTCTGGCAAAACAAAGCTCATGTTTTTTTTGTTCTAACGAGTAGTACATGGCTGATTTTTCATAGTTTAAGGTGTTAGCTCTCAGCATATTTTTGTAGGATAGAAAGCGGATGTGCAGACATAAAAAGATAAACCCAGCGTAATAGCTCAATAGCAATAATGAATAAAGACCTAACATGCCAACAATACAAAATGAAAATAAAATAGCTAACCCAATATCATAAATAATTTGTGGCTTAATTTCCCATACCTGTAAGATTGATGCTTCTGCTGTTCTTACCTTAATTGAGGCACTTTTACAGCTAGATTGTTTTAATAAGTTAACAAAATAACGATTAAAAATACTGATATTAAGCTTTATTTTTTTTATATTTTGTTCATGAATAATATGTTTGATGAAAAACTCTAAGCCAATGACGACAATAAAAATAAAACTGATATACAATAAAGAGCTTACAGATTCGCTATAAACTAACCGAGAATTAAAGAGATTTGAATATAATGGAAGTAGTAGCGCAAATACAATTAAAGGTAACGAAAATAAACTAGACTTTGGTGTTAGTTTGATTAGTGATTGGTATATACTATCTTCATTAAGTGTTTTCTCATTAGATGAAAATGAAAATAAATTTTTACTTTCAATGAGTTGCGGTGTTATGGTTAGATCGGTTGTTAAGTTGGTCAGCTGACCACTTTGATTTTTGATAATAATATATTTTCCATCTGTTATTTCCATAATAAAGAGTAATGGTAGTTTTTTTTCACTGAAATCAATGATGGGAATATATTGATAAGTGAAAAAATTATTATCAATAAATTCATTGATGTTATTTAGAATATATTTATTATCATACGAGATCGCCGGAGTCGTAAAAGGCTCTCCTAATATTTTAAAGTATTGATTAATAATATCATGAAAATTACTTGCTTTCATATTCCTCACCTTTTAGGAAGCAGGCATTAACTCCCACATTATCTTCGACAGGCTTTAGTGCTTTAATCGAAGCATTAGGCGTGTTTCGTTTAATTAATATCGTATTATAGACGGTATATGTCATTGCGGAATCAAAGGAAATATTATTACCGTAGGTGCAGTAAATATCTACAGATTTGACTTTTTTATTATCAAGAACTTGTAATACTTCACGACTAAAGGTTAATGACTTGGCCATGATATTTTTATTATTGAATTCCTCAGTTTCATCCGTATTTTTTTCTTTAATTCCCGTTAAAAGAGCTTTGTCTTTATTTTTTTCTACTTCCATTGCACTTGCTAATACATTCGCAAGTAATACAGCCATCAACAATGTCATGGTTGCGACGGCTGCCGATAATGCTGAAATAAAACCCAACATATAATCACCAAACGTTAAATGTAATATTATCGCTAATTAGAGCGGTTAAATAATTAAGAACAGATATTTTTTTACTTGATATATAGATCATAACCGGCAAGCCATCATGGTCAGCGGAAATAATAGTATCTTGTTCTGGAGTCACTTGTACCGAATAAAAGCGCTCTTGGCCCATCCTTTCACGATCAGTAAAAGAATCGGCACTAATTTTGGTGACCTTACCGCGAATAATTTTTTTAAACCCGGGAGAGTTCACAACTATTTTTACAGGTAGCTGAGGAGAGATAAAAGGACGATATTTTGCCAATATTTTACCTTCAACAACTCGGCTATTTTGCTGTTTTTTAATTACCATCACTAAGTTTGAGGCTTCAACGTAAGAACCTTTTTCTAAGTCTTTCTCTATACTTAGAACAACTCCATCTATGGGGGATAATACGCTATTAGCCCTGATTTTATTTCTTAGTAACTCCATTTGTCCGCTATTTTCTAGTTTCTCCTTTTTTAAGCGATTAAGTTGATCTTCATTTTCTTGTATTTCACCAATAAGGCGTGCGGTATATTTTTTTTCAGATAATGCAATTTCTCTAAGTATCCTCTGACCATTCAATTCACCTGTTGTAATCAGTGACATAGTTCTACTGATTTCAGAATTATTATTCAATTTTTCAATTTCAGGAGCTCGTGCGGTGGATAATAAACTTCCTTTTTTCTTCAAAATGTTAATTTGGTTTTCTAATTCAGCAGACTCTTTAATTTGTGCAATATATTGAGCTCGTAAGCTAGTAATTTCCATACCTAACAAAATGTAGCCATATAGTTCTCGGTATGCACTTAGTGTTTTACTTTTCAAATTTTTTGCAATCGAAAAATATTCAGATTCATTACTAATACTTCCATCAAGGATCTTATTTAATAAAATTTTATTATCTTCTAGCTCTTCAATACGCTCACTGGCAAACTCAACAAGATTTGTTAGTGTTCTTTCTTGATGCAATACATCTATATTCGTATATGAAAACAAAATTTGGTCTTTTTCTACTTTGTCTCCGGTTTTGATACTAAATTGATTAATGAAGCCAGATGCTGGACTCACGATTTCTAATCGATTAGATACCCCAGAGATAATACCTTCTCCGGGGGAAGAGACTTCAATTTCAGCTAACAAGATATAACCAATAAATAGCGACGTGATACCAAAAAGAATTTTTACTTTTTTAGGTATTCGGTATAGCTCTTTAGTAATTAGCGCTAATTTATTCGGTTTTTGATATAATATTTTAAATGAATAAATAAACTTATTATATATCTGATTTAATTTATGAAGATGGCGTTTCAATTTTGGCTAGCTTCCCAATTAATTGGACATATTCCATTTTGTTTTTCATATCTGCTATCATAATTTCTGTAATGCGCTTTTCAATAGTTAACATGTCAAATAAAGTATTAACCATTTCATAGAAAGAGGACTGCGATATTTCATATTCACGTTGCTGACTTTTAATAATAGAATGCATGATATTTCGTTGCTCTTGTAAGCCAGCTAATTCAGTCGCATTTGAATTAGCAATGAGCTTTAGATTTTTAATTTTTGCAGTTGATTCTTTATATTTATAATCAGCTTTTTCTTTTGCTGCTTCATATGATTTAAATTGTGATAACTCAGTGAGTTTTTTATCCATATCAAAAATATTTAATTTCATCTCCATACCGATATAGGATTCATTACGGTTTCTCGTTTGATCAAGATATCGTTCTTCTGCGATTAGATTAACGTTAATGAAAGAATTTTGTTGATACGCACTTTCTTTCATCGAATCCGCTTGCATTTTCAATATATTATATTCGATATTTTGTTGAATATTCTCGCTATCAATAATCGTCGATTTTAAATTTTTGAGTAGAGCTGGTGGAACTAGTACGCCATCTTTCGGAAATGATATCCCAGAGGCAAGCTCAATATTTGATTTATATTGTTCAATTTCTTTTTCTATATTTGTTCTTTCTGTTTCAATACGTTGCATTAATAATGAAGCTTGCTCTACATCACTAGATTTAGCAACTCCACTTTTATAGCGACGATTAATTGAACTAAAAATATCTTTTGCATTGTTATTTAAAATTTCCGTCGTTTTTGTTAGTTCACTAAGGTAATGGATACCAATAAGATTGTTGGTGATAGCGCTATAAAGATCGTCTTTTTCTTTGTTCAGAGAAAGTTCTGATACCTGTAGTTTTAGGTTTTTTTCATTAAATCGATGACGTAATGTGCTGTCATATACCATTGAAGTTGCAGTGATATTACTATTAATACTGTTATCACTATTTTTAATTTTACTTGATGCTGATACTTTTGGAAGATAAAAATAATCAGTTTGTTTAGCTCGATAACCTTCTGCTTCTAATTCTAATACTTTCACTTTGATAGGATTAGAGTTTTCTAATACACGATTAATAAAGGATTGAAAGCTTTCAACTTTTTCAGTTGCAAAACTATAATTAGGTAATAATAAAGGTGAAAATAAACATAACGCTAGGGGGATAGTTCTCATTTTTTACTCCATCGATAATAAGGTTAATAGTTTTTTCCGACTTTCAATTGTTTTTTCTTTTAGCCATTTAGTGGTTTGATTAATCTTTGATATTTCTGCTGATATTTTCTCATTGTCAGCTTTTCTATTGACTTTTTCTTTTAATAAATAATCGTTTAATTTTATTTTCCAGTCATCATCTGCATTTTTGATTGATCGTAAAACGGTTAAATTTTCTTGTGCTGTCGTAGATAAGGTTAAGAGATGCGTAGTGATTTGGTTTGTTAATTCATTATTTTCAGGAATAGACACGATTTTCTGTGCGATATTGATATTGACATCCTGTAAGTTTGAAAGTGTTTCTTGAATTTTATTTAATTCTTCGGTGTGTATTGTTGATGTTTTTGCCTTAGATTTCTTATTTTCTTTTTGATAGAAAAAATTAAAGAAATTCAAACTTACTAAGAGTAAAACGGAAACAGAAACCCCAAGGATAGAGGTTAAGAATGCAAAGGACATTGAGTTAAGTGCCATAGATATAGATGAAATCATGGCATTCATTTTTTCAGAAACATCTCCGTCACCAGATAATGATGCAGAAATAGCGGTGATCATTCCTGTCAATCCGATAAAGGTACCGATTAGTCCTAAGGAAACAGAAACGGATGCGGAGAGTTTGGTCTGATTCGACAGAAAAACATAATGACTTAACTGATTTTTTTTGAATATTTTGTGGCACAAAAAAATAATTAATGGATAAATATAAATACCAATCATGGTATAACTTATCTCTGGTGCTAATGAAAGGCATTGCTGAACTATTTCTTGTACTGCTTGTATGAAGAAAAAAGCAAGAAAGGTCACTGCATAAAAAAGTAATCCAATATAATACATTTATTTATAATCCCAATAGATACATGAATTCCACCCTGGGCAATGTTCACTTGTTCCTTGTTGTAGAACAATTTCTTTATTGATTCCAAGGCTTTTAATTAACGATGTTACATAAAGTAAGTTATATGTGTTTTTCTCCTTACTACCACTTATTTTTTTATCAATATAACCACTCAGTATGATTTTATTTCCAGGGCTATCTTTAAATTCTTTACTTAATAGCTTAGTTTCATCATTCGAAAGATGAATACCCCCCTTAAAACTGAGAAGTTTATTTTTTAAGTCTAATTGTACTTTTTCAAAACGTAATTCACTGTAGTTAATATATTGCTCGACAGATTTCATGCCACTAAAAATGAAAACCATAGAAACAAGTATTATTATACAGAGTGTTCCACTTAATCCATCTACCATAGGTGCTAGCTCATCGTCTGAACCATCATAATCTTCTTCTGACATAAAAATTTCATTTTGTTATTAAATATATTATGAGGGTGTATTATAAATAGGTTTGATTTGAGTTCATCAGAGTTTAAGACCAAAAATAACGAATGTGAGGTCACTCTATATTCGAGCTCATGTTATTTTTAATAAAATCGATATAATGCGTTTTATTAATCGATGCTAATTACTATTAGCGTAGGAACTCACTTTTTAAATAATAGTTTAATAATATGACGAATATAATAAAATCAGTTGAATCAAATAACATAACGATCAAAAAATTTAAGGTTCAGGGGCTTGATTTAATTGTTACAACCCCGAATGGAACAGTCGAAAAAATAGAAAATGGGCTTTCTGAAATTATTTCAGGGGGTATAGTTTTATTAACTGAGCAAGGTAACGTATTATCGCAAGATGAAATTTTATCATCGATAACGATGAATATTGGTGCTGATGCAATCTACCTCAAAGAACAATTTATCAGTGAAACGATCGAACTCGCTGAAGATATAGATACTAAAAAAGATGAAGATGATGAAGAAAAACAGTTTGCAGAAAAGCTAGCAGAATTAAATCAAGAAAATCAAAAATTAGCAAAAGAGGTTCAAGCCTTAGAGTCCCAGACTGAGAAACAAGAAGAGCAATTAAGCTCTTCATTGACAAAATTATCCGAAGCAAAAGCCCAATTAAAAGAACAAATTAAATCAGAGAAAAGTAAAAAAGAGAGTGTGAGCGATCCCGCATTACCTCCATCACCACCACCTATGCCAGCGAAATCTTCAACTTCATCTGAATCTAGTACTCCTGCGAATAAAACACCCGAAAATCCCATAGTCATTAAGCCAAAAACTCAAGTTTTTATTCAAGGGAAGCTAAGTGAAGAATCAGACTCTGGGAAAAAAGATGACGGTATTACAAATAATAATAAACCAACGTTTATTGGTACCGTTTCCCTTGATTCTCAGGCATATCTTATTTTGGATGGTATAAAATACCCAATTACAGCGGATAAAGAAGGACATTGGTCATTAAAAATAACTAAACCGTTAAAAGACGGCGTGTATGAATATGAACTCGCTGCCTCAGCTGATGGTAGTAACCCTTTAATTTTAAAAAATAAAATAATTATTGATACTCAATTAGAGAGCCTGTCAGTGGACTTAGAGGAAATCAGCGACAGCGGTATTCTGGATGACAAGCTGACCAAGCACAACACCCCGACATTCGCTGGTCAAACCGAGGCGAACAGCACCGTGACCCTCCAGATTGCGGAACAAAAATTGGTGACAACGGCGGATGCACAAGGCCGTTGGCGCATCACGGTTGAAAAACCGCTGGCCGATAAACAGCATGATTACACGGTGACGGCGGTGGATGTGGCCGGCAACACAAAAGCTGTCGCGGAGACGGTGACCATCAAAACGACGTTGCCGAATGCGACAGCGCAATTAAAAGATATTCAGGGATTTATCACCAACCAAATGACCCCCACGTTGACGGGGCAAACGGAGCCGAAGGTTCGCATTCAAGTGGATATCGCCGGGAAAGCCTATGACACTCAAGCGGATGATAGTGGCCTATGGTCGTTGCCGATCCTTGATGCCTTGGCGGATGACGTCTATACGTTCACCGTCACCGCGACCGATCAGGCGGGGAATGTGGGGCGGTTTAGCGAGAGTTTGCAGATTGATACACAATTACCTTCAGCCACGGCGACCTTGACCGAGGGCAGTGATAGCGGGGTTCAAGGCGATAATATCACGAAGGATCAATTCCCAGCCTTGACGGGCAAAACCAAACCGCACGCGGCAGTGACGATCTCGATTGAGACCGAAAAGTATGAGACCACCGCGAATGCTAACGGGGAGTGGACGCAAGCGCTGCCCACGAAATTTACCGAGGGTGAGCACCCTTATACCGTCAGTGTGACCGATAAAGCGGGTAATCAGGCGACATCCAAGGGCACCTTCACCATTGATACCGAGGTAGAGAGCCTGTCAGTGGGCTTAGAGGGCAACAGCGACAGCGGCACACCAGGTGACAAGTTGACCAAGCACAACACCCCGACATTCGCTGGTCAAACCGAGGCGAACAGCACCGTGACCCTCCAGATTGCGGAACAAAAATTGGTGACAACGGCGGATGCACAAGGCCGTTGGCGCATCACGGTTGAAAAACCGCTGGCCGATAAACAGCATGATTACACGGTGACGGCGGTGGATGTGGCCGGCAACACAAAAACTGTCGCGGAGACGGTGACCATCAAAACGACGTTGCCGGCGGCCACGGCACAATTAAAAGATATTCAAGGATTTGTCACCAACCAAACTACCCCCACGTTGACGGGGCAAACGGAGCCGAAGGTTCACATTCAAGTGGATATCGCTGGGAAATCCTATGACACTCAAGCGGATGAGAAGGGTTTATGGTCGTTGCCGATCCCAGTGTATTGCGCGAGGGGAGCCATAGATTCACTGTCAAAGTAACCGATGCGGCGGGGAATGTGGGGCGGTTTAGCGAAAGTTTGCAGATTGATACGACGTTGCCACTGGCAGCGGCGACCTTGACCGAGGGCAGTGATAGCGGGGTTCAAGGCGATAATATCACGAAGGATCAATTCCCAGCCTTGACGGGCAAAACCAAACCGCACGCGGCAGTGACGATCTCGATTGAGACCGAAAAGTATGAGACCACCGCGAATGCTAACGGGGAGTGGACGCAAGCGCTGCCCACGAAATTTACCGAGGGTGAGCACCCTTATACCGTCAGTGTGACCGATAAAGCGGGTAATCAGGCGAAATCCAAGGGCACCTTCACCATTGATACCGAGGTAGAGAGCCTGTCAGTGGGCTTAGAGGGCAACAGCGACAGCGGCACACCAGGTGACAAGTTGACCAAGCACAACACCCCGACATTCGCTGGTCAAACCGAGGCGAACAGCACCGTGACCCTCCAGATTGCGGAACAAAAATTGGTGACAACGGCGGATGCACAAGGCCGTTGGCGCATCACGGTTGAAAAACCGCTGGCCGATAAACAGCATGATTACACGGTGACGGCGGTGGATGTGGCCGGCAACACAAAAACTGTCGCGGAGACGGTGACCATCAAAACGACGTTGCCGGCGGCCACGGCACAATTAAAAGATATTCAAGGATTTGTCACCAACCAAACTACCCCCACGTTGACGGGGCAAACGGAGCCGAAGGTTCACATTCAAGTGGATATCGCTGGGAAATCCTATGACACTCAAGCGGATGAGAAGGGTTTATGGTCGTTGCCGATCCCCAGTGTATTGGCGGAGGGGAGCCATAGATTCACTGTCAAAGTAACCGATGCGGCGGGGAATGTGGGGCGGTTTAGCGAAAGTTTGCAGATTGATACGACGTTGCCACTGGCAGCGGCGACCTTGACCGAGGGCAGTGATAGCGGGGTTCAAGGCGATAATATCACGAAGGATCAATTCCCAGCCTTGACGGGCAAAACCAAACCGCACGCGGCAGTGACGATCTCGATTGAGACCGAAAAGTATGAGACCACCGCGAATGCTAACGGGGAGTGGACGCAAGCGCTGCCCACGAAATTTACCGAGGGTGAGCACCCTTATACCGTCAGTGTGACCGATATAGCGGGTAATCAGGCGAAATCCATGGGCATCTTCACCATTGATACCGAGGTAGAGAGCCTGTCAGTGGGCTTAGAGGGCAACAGCGACAGCGGCACACCAGGTGACAAGTTGACCAAGCACAACACCCCGACATTCGCTGGTCAAACCGAGGCGAACAGCACCGTGACCCTCCAGATTGCGGAACAAAAATTGGTGACAACGGCGGATGCACAAGGCCGTTGGCGCATCACGGTTGAAAAACCGCTGGCCGATAAACAGCATGATTACACGGTGACGGCGGTGGATGTGGCCAGCAACACACAAAAGCTGTCGCGGAGACGGTGACCATCAAAACGACGTTGCCGAATGCGACAGCGCAATTAAAAGATATTCAGGGATTTATCACCAACCAAATGACCCCCACGTTGACGGGGCAAACGGAGCCGAAGGTTCGCATTCAAGTGGATATCGCCGGGAAAGCCTATGACACTCAAGCGGATGAGAAGGGTTTATGGTCGTTGCCGATCCTTGATGCCTTGGCGGATGACGTCTATACGTTCACCGTCACCGCGACCGATCAGGCGGGGAATGTGGGGCGGTTTAGCGAGAGTTTGCAGATTGATACACAATTACCTTCAGCCACGGCGACCTTGACCGAGGGCAGTGATAGCGGCGATAAAGGCGATAATATCACGAAGGATCAATTCCCAGCCTTGACGGGCAAAACCAAACCGCACGCGGCAGTGACGATCTCGATTGAGACCGAAAAGTATGAGACCACCGCGAATGCTAACGGGGAGTGGACGCAAGCGCTGCCCACGAAATTTACCGAGGGTGAGCACCCTTATACCGTCAGTGTGACCGATATAGCGGGTAATCAGGCGAAATCCATGGGCATCTTCACCATTGATACCGAGGTAGAGAGCCTGTCAGTGGGCTTAGAGGGCAACAGCGACAGCGGCACACCAGGTGACAAGTTGACCAAGCACAACACCCCGACATTCGCCGGTCAAACCGAGGCGAACAGCACCGTGACCCTCCAGATTGCGGAACAAAAATTGGTGACAACGGCGGATGCACAAGGCCGTTGGCGCATCACGGTTGAAAAACCGCTGGCCGATAAACAGCATGATTACACGGTGACGGCGGTGGATGTGGCCAGCAACACAAAAGCTGTCGCGGAGACGGTGACCATCAAAACGACGTTGCCGAATGCGACAGCGCAATTAAAAGATATTCAGGGATTTATCACCAACCAAATGACCCCCACGTTGACGGGGCAAACGGAGCCGAAGGTTCGCATTCAAGTGGATATCGCCGGGAAAGCCTATGACACTCAAGCGGATGAGAAGGGTTTATGGTCGTTGCCGATCCTTGATGCCTTGGCGGATGACGTCTATACGTTCACCGTCACCGCGACCGATCAGGCGGGGAATGTGGGGCGGTTTAGCGAGAGTTTGCAGATTGATACACAATTACCTTCAGCCACGGCGACCTTGACCGAGGGCAGTGATAGCGGCGATAAAGGCGATAATATCACGAAGGATCAATTCCCAGCCTTGACGGGCAAAACCAAACCGCACGCGGCAGTGACGATCTCGATTGAGACCGAAAAGTATGAGACCACCGCGAATGCTAACGGGGAGTGGACGCAAGCGCTGCCCACGAAATTTACCGAGGGTGAGCACCCTTATACCGTCAGTGTGACCGATAAAGCGGGTAATCAGGCGAAATCCATGGGTATCTTCACCATTGATACCGAGGTAGAGAGCCTGTCAGTGGGCTTAGAGGGCAACAGCGACAGCGGCACACCAGACAGGGACAAGGACCACCGCACAACACCCCGACATTCGCTGGTCAAACCGAGGCGAACAGCACCGTGACCCTCCAGATTGCGGAACAAAAATTGGTGACAACGGCGGATGCACAAGGCCGTTGGCGCATCACGGTTGAAAAACCGCTGGCCGATAAACAGCATGATTACACGGTGACGGCGGTGGATGTGGCCGGCAACACAAAAGCTGTCGCGGAGACGGTGACCATCAAAACGACGTTGCCGAATGCGACAGCGCAATTAAAAGATATTCAGGGATTTATCACCAACCAAATGACCCCCACGTTGACGGGGCAAACGGAGCCGAAGGTTCGCATTCAAGTGGATATCGCCGGGAAAGCCTATGACACTCAAGCGGATGATAGTGGCCTATGGTCGTTGCCGATCCTTGATGCCTTGGCGGATGACGTCTATACGTTCACCGTCACCGCGACCGATCAGGCGGGGAATGTGGGGCGGTTTAGCGAGAGTTTGCAGATTGATACACAATTACCTTCAGCCACGGCGACCTTGACTGAGGGCAGTGATAGCGGCGATAAAGGCGATAATATCACAAAGGATCAATCACCAGCCTTGACCGGCAAAACCAAACCGCACGCGGCAGTGACGATCACGACTGAGACCGAAAAGTATGAGACCACCGCGAATGCTAACGGGGAGTGGACACAAGCGCTGCCCACGGAATTTACCGAGGGTGGGCACCCTTATACCGTTAGCGTGACCGATAAGGCCGGTAATAAGGCGGAATCCAAGGGCACCTTCATCATTGATACCGAAATGACATTGACTGGGGGCCTAGATCTAAGTAGTCAAAGCAACATTGTATCGAGTGATGTTGTGACGAATTTACTCAGGCCTCAAATTAGCGGCAAATCTGATCCAAATAGCAAAATAACGGGTGAATTTAAAGGAACGAAAAAGACTGTTTATTGCGATGAACAAGGTAAATGGTCGTTGACGTTTGATGTAAATGCTAAAATTGGTAAGGATAACGAATACGTTATTACAGCTAAAGATGCTGCGGGTAATGAAAAAATACTTAAACAAAGTTTTTCCTATACCCCGCCTCCGGAGGGTGGCTCCGGTGAATCTCCGCCCCCGACACTTTCAGTTGAATTAGATAAAGAGAGTGATAGTGGAAATAAAGATGATTTCACTACTAACATTAAAACACCTAAATTTAGCGGTACCGCAACCAAAGGTGCTGAAGTCAAGTTATACATTGATACCCAAGAGTATACTGCAAATGCAGATGCGGTAACTGGAGCGTGGGAGATTTCGGTTAAGAGTTTACCTGAGGGGGGGAATCCTTATCGTGTGACTGCTGAGCATCCAGGCAATAGAAAAATAGTTGAAATAAAAGGAAGTGTGACCATTGATACAATGCTGCCATCGACAGCGGCGACGCTGACCGAGGGCAGTGATAGCGGGGTTCAAGGCGATAATATTACCAACAATAAATCGCCGGAATTAACCGGCAAAACCAAACCGCACGCGGCAGTGACGATCTCGATTGAGACCGAAAAGTATGAGACCACCGCGAATGCTAACGGGGAGTGGACGCAAGCGCTGACCACAGAATTTACCGAGGGTAAGCACACTTATACCGTTAGCGTAACCGATAAGGCCGGTAATCAGGCCGAGTCCGACGGCGCCTTTTTTATAGATACAAAGTCATATGGTAAAAGTTTGAGCTTTGATAAAAACGTTTATAACGGCTATGGATGGACTAAGCATAATACCCCGATATTTGTAGGGGAAGCAGAGGCCAACAGTGTTGTTACCATGAGATTCGGCGGGGGAAGGTTCTCGACGGTTGCTGATAAACAGGGTAAATGGCATCTTAAGATTAAGTACCCATTGGCAGATAATAGTTATTATTGTGATTTTGCTTTTATTGATGTAGCAGGCAATAAGACACAAACTGGCGAATGGGTAATTATCAAAACGACATTACCGTCGACTGACGCTAAATTGAATGGCATCAATGGGTTTGTCACTAACCAAAATAAGCCGATGTTCATCGGTAAAACAGACCCATACTCAACAGTTAATGTGGTTGTAGGCCAAAAGGATTACCCAACTAAAGCGGATAAAAATGGTGAATGGTCGGTTCAGCTTAATGAGTTGGCAGATAACGTCTATACATACCGAGTCATAGTGACAGATTTGGCTGGCAATAAAAATGAATTTAGCGATATATTACAAATTGATACGACGTTGCCACCGGCAGCGGCGACGTTGACCGAGGGCAGTGATAGCGGGGTTCAAGGCGATAATATTACCCACCATAAATCGCCAGCCTTGACCGGCAAAACCAAACCGCACGCGGCAGTGACGATCACGACTGAGACCGAAAAGTATGAGACCACCGCAAATGCTAACGGGGAGTGGACACAAGCGCTGCCCACGGAATTTACCGAGGGTGAACACACTTATGCCGTCAGTGTGACCGATAAAGCCGGTAATCAGGCGACATCCAAGGGCACTTTCACCATTGATACCGAAATGACATTGACTGGGGGCTTAGCTCTAAGTAGTCAAAGCAACATTGCATCGAGTGATGTTGTGACGAATTTACTCAGGCCTCAAATTAGCGGCAAATCTGATCCAAATAGCAAAATAACGGGCAAGTTTAAAGAGAAGACGGTTACTGTTAATAGTGATGAGAACGGTGATTGGTCACTGGTATTTAATGTTGATGCAACGGTTGGCAAAGATAACCAATATTTTATTACGGCTAAAGACGCAGCAGGTAATGAAAAAACGATTACAAAAAAATTCGAATATTCTCCATCCGGTGAAGTTACTGGTTGGGGGGATCGACCGACACTTTCAGTTGAATTAGATAAAGAGAGTGATAGTGGGCATAAAGATGGTTATATCACTAATGTTAAAAAGCCTACATTTACAGGTACAGCTACCAAAGGTGCAAAAATAACCTTTAAGATTGCTGGACAGGAATTGACCGAAATTGCTGATGCCACTACAGGAAAATGGGCTATTACGCTTGATAGTTTACAGGATGGGGGACATCATTATACGGTGACTGCGGAACACCCGACTAATGGGAAGTCCACTGATGAAAGTGGCGTGATTTTTATAGATACAACACCACCTTTCACTGTGGTTAAATTAACGGATGCGATAGAGTTAGGAACATCTGGTGACTTTATCACCAAAAACCAAAAGCCAGAGTTTACGGGAAAAAGCGATCCTGGTAATAAAGTAACGTTAAAATTGAATAATAAAAGCGTCGATACAACCTGCGATGAAAATGGTGCATGGCTATTAGCTTTAGATGAAACATTTGATAAAAATTATTCAGGTAAATACACAGTCATTGTTACTGATACTGCTGACAATCATTTTGAAACAACAGGTACGTTGCAAATTGATAATACTATCCCCTTTCTTTCTGCAATAACGTTTAATTCAAACGCGACTAGAGATAGAAAAGGTGTTCTGTCAACTAATGATTTAACCCCGATATTTAGTGGTACAACTACACCAGGCTCAAAATTAAAGTTTAAATTTTCTTACTATACTGGAGATTATTTTTGGGAACGACGTGAGTTCGATGTGACAGATATTGATAAAAACGGGCAGTGGTCTTTCACATTTCCATCGAATTTAATGAAAGCTGGCCCCCTTTATGGGGTTAGTTCTATTGGTGTCGTTGCGACGTCTCCTGCTGGAAATACGAATAATAAAGATTTTGAAAAAAAAGGTTTATGGATAAAAAAAGGTGTTTATACCATCGATTCACTGATTGATGCTGAGTCTAGCCCTACAGGTAAAGATGATTTAAAAGTAAGTGTTAGCAAGACACCTAAATTGCACGGAACAATTAAAGGTGGTGTAACGGGGGACGAATTTAAAGGTAGCATTCAGATTGCTGGGAAAGAATATCCGCTAACCATAACTGGAAAAACTGGCAAATTAGCCGCATGGAATTTTGAACTCCCTACGCAAAATGCGCTTTCACAGGGTCAACATGGCTATACTTTGAAATTTCAAGATGTATATGGTTCGACAGAGAAATTTCATTCCTTTTTAGTTGTATCTGAGTCGAATATTTTCCTTGATCCCGAAACGGATTCTGGACATCAAGGAAATGGTTATATAAACCATAATAAGCCAATTTATAAAGGGATTGCTGAGCCTAAAGCTAAAATCTCAGTAAAAGTTGGGGGAAAAGAATACAAGACCCAAGCAAATGATAAAGGGGAATGGCAACTTGAAGTTCCCCTTGATGGTGATGGGGAGCACAACCTCATTTTCCGAGATGAAACGAAAGATTTGATACTCGGGATTGTTAAGCTAAATGTCCTAACAACGCCCCCTACATTCAATGAATTTCATATCGAAAAAAGTGATACGCACAGTAAAGCAGCTGATGTAGCTAAAAATAATAATCCTCACCTGAATTTTACTTATACAGGAAATATGGATTATTACGAGATTGCAGTTAATGGGAAGACTATCAAATATGACAAAAAATCTGTTAATGATGATAGTTCACAAACGACTTTTAATAATACTCTAGATTTACCTAATGGTGAGCATAAAGCTAATATTACCGCTTTTGATATTGCGGGTAATAAGGTCGAGCATGAAACCATTATTAAAGTGTTAAGTGGTGAGGCCCAAAAACCTAAAATCGAGTTTGGTATTACTGAAAATCAAAGTGTTAGTAGTGATGGCGGCGAACTTATTTTTGACAAAAATCACTTAAAAATAACAGGTAAAACCTCTCCCGCAGGGATTGTTAAAATAGAAGATAAAACAGGTAAAAAAATTGGAACGACCAAAGCGGACAATGAAGGAACCTGGGTATATACATTGCCTACCGAATGTATTCCCAGTGATATAACAGAGGGTGACAATCTTGAATTTTCTATTACAGCGTACGATCTGATTAATCGAAAAAGTAATATCAATTTTTCACTTATTTATAATGACTCGACTCCTAAAACACCTACCTTTCAGATGAGTGAGAGCGACAGTAATGATACGGTATATAACAATGGATTGACCTTTAGTGGTAAAACTCAACCTAATTCTACTGTACATTTTACGTTGTCTAAAGGACAAGAAGTTATACATGAATCTGTAAAAACGGATAAGACTGGGAATTGGCAATTCAAACCACTTGCCTCTCAAATGCCAGCTGACGGTCAATATGTTTACAATATTACGGTTGAAAATGTATTAGGGAAAATGAGTGCAGAGAAAGATAAATTACAAGGTAGCTTAACAATTAAAACGACGCCTGAAATAACCTGGGGATTAGATGATAATGATGATACTGGTATTAAAGGCGATAATATTACCAATATAAAAACACCGAAGTTTAGCGGAAAAACGGAGCCTCATGCTTCTATCCGATTGATTTTTGATAATAACTTAACTCATTCATACGATGCCAAAGCAGATGAAAATGGCGTATGGGTGATAGATGAAAAAGTAAAATTCGAAGAAGGATCATACGGTTATACGATAGCTGTGGAAGATAAGGTGCATGGAATTAGTGGCCAGAAACATGGTAGATTTCAGATTGATACCACTGCCCCGAAGGTATTAACAGGTGGTGTGATTGATGCACGAGATGGTGTTGCTAAAGAGCATGTTCTCACTGATGCGAATATACCTGATTTTAGTGGACATAGTGATCCCTTTGCACAAGTTTTACTCAATATAAAGTCTCCTTTAGATAGCACTCATTTTTCTCAGACAATTATTGCAGACGAAAAGGGGAGTTGGGCATTTACATTACCTCCAGCAAGTGCATTGAAAGACGGGGAATATACCTATCAGGCAAGGGTAGAAGATAGTGCGGGTAATCTAAATAATGATTTGATGCTACAAGGCACTATCAAGGTGGATACAATTGCTCCAGATACTCTTGATGGTGGTGTTGGTAATTCTAAAGATAATACTTATCAATTGGATTGCGTAACAAATATCACAAAACCCACTTTTTGTGGTTCAGCAGAGCCAGGTGTGGTCCTACAGTTAATAGTGGGTGAGCATGTTTATAAGGATATTAAGGTTGATGAAAAAGGTCAGTGGAAATTCACACTTCCATCGTCACTGACAGAGGACACCTATATTTATAAAGTAGAGATGAAAGATGCTGTTGGGCATAAAGGAACTAAAAGCTTAAGGGGTAAGATTATTATCGATACAACACCGCCTGATGTACTGGAGGGTGGGTTAGATACTACATCAGATACAGGGATCTCAAACAGTGGTTTCACTAACCATAAAACACCAACCTTCAGTGGGACGACAGAATCTAATGCTTTCGTTGAGCTAAAGATTGCGAATGAGAGTTATACCGGGGCGGCGGATAAAAACGGTCAATGGACAATTCCGGTCACTAATCCACTGCCAGATGGTTCCTATAAATATATTCTTGAAGTGAAAGATAGCGCGGGTAATAAAAAAAGTGTCGTTGACAACATCACCATTGATACCAAGGCGCCTGAACTTTCTGGGAAATTAGATGAGACGACCGATACCGGTACAAAAGGTGATAATCTTACCAACGATAACAAGCCAAAATTCAGTGGAACCACTGAAGCTGGTGCTTTCGTTGAGCTAAAGATTGCGAATGAGAGTTATACCGGGGCGGCGGATAAAAACGGTCAATGGACAATTCCGGTCACTAACCCACTGACTGATGGTTCCTATCAATATACTCTTGAAGTGAAAGATGTTGCGGGTAATTTTAGTGATAAGAAAATTACAGGCAAAATTACGATAGATTCAACCCTGCCAGATGCATCAATAATCCCTGCATCGACACCAGTAGAAAGTAACGTGGTGATGCTAACAGATATTCCAGTAGTTGATAATACGATATCTCAAATAGATATTGATAATCACAATTTCTAGTGAAGAGATTTTAGACAATATCGTTAAGCCTCATCATAATAAATGATGAGGCTTAACATTTTAAATTATAAACTATTTGAAGAGCGAAAATGTTGCTGCGGATTGTGCGTGAAAATTTTTAAATGCCAGTAAAAAATAAGGAATATCATCATAGCCAACTTCTTGAGCAATACGTGACATAGGCATATTTTCTGTTTTCGATAATATCATCGCTTTATTCATTCGCGACATTAAGCTAATTTTGGAAAAACTGGTATATTCACTGGCCAGTCGTCGTTTAAGCGTTGAAGAACTCATATGAAGTTTTTTCGCGATAGTATCTAAAGTATGGCATTGTTTACCTGCACTATGAAAAATTAAGTCATACACTTTATCTTTTATCGAGATATTTATTGATGCATACAATGTAGGGATAAATTCATTTACCAGTAAAAAAAATGACAAAATAAAACCCAAATGAATATGAATAATATTCTGGTTAGTGGGTGAGTTAACTTCTTTAATGGCTGAGTGAAATACATCTTCAATAATTGGGTTTTCTTGTAAGTTAGTACAACAGATTTGACTTATTGAAGATGTTTTTTTCTTACTAATAAATAATGCAGACTGTTGTTGATAAAAGGATTTTAACATATCCGTGGTTATTGGAAGTACATCCACAGCGAGTAGATTGTGATTATCACGATTAATTATCTCAATTGATGCTCCTTTAGGAAGAAAACAGATATCTGAGGCCGTCAGTTTTTGCCATGGGCCTTCTTCTATTCGAATGTCAATTTCACCCGAGCTCAGCTTAAAGAGTAGGGAGTGAGTGAGGTAAAAGCTATTTTTTATTTTATTTGATAGCGTTTCAATATAGGTATGAAACGATTTTACACAGAAATTAGTCGACATTTTTGAACCTAAATAAATATTACCTACGATTGCGACCGTAAAATTATTCTGGCTGTGTCAAAGAATTGTTCACGGTTTCCATTTTAACAACAAACCCTGAGCTTGCATAAGGTGAGAAGCGGTTTGTTATTACCTCCTTGTTTTATAAATCGCAGCGTATAGCGATGTGGTTTACTAGAAGGGATGTAGGGATACTAATTTTATGCGGTGTATATTGATTTAATTAATGGTCACAATTTTTTATGTTTTTTAGAAGGAAAAATAAATTCGAAATTAGTCAGTAGTATTCCAAGAATGACATTTTTAATTTGTTGTTTTTATTTAAAATAATTATTTTAGCTTTAAAATTGGAATTGGATTTTTAGGGTGATAAAAAGATAAGTAAGAAAAAAGCTAAAGTGAAATGGCCACTATTAGGCGATAAATATTAAAAATAGTCGTCGTCAATAAAAAGGCAGGGTACGTTGAAATACCTCTGCCTTATCGTGCATTGAGTTAGTCATTAATTCAGTATTTGGCTTAACTGACTATATAAACCTTGAGCACTCTTTTTGTACCCTTCAACAGAAAGGTGAACATTATCTGGGCGGGCTAAATCTTGCGCTGCCCATGTGCGAATTGAACAAGGGCCACCCATAAAGGCTTGCCAGTCCCAAAATAACGTATTTTCCTGAGCAGCGACGGCCTTTTGAATTTGAATCACACTCATTAAATTCACAGGCATTTGAGCTTGGCAACTAGCTGCATTATTAAATTTAAGTGAATCATTCGGGCCGATAAGCAAAATAACACTGTTAGGCATTTGTTGGCGAATTAAGCGGATTTTAGCACGTAAATTTTGCTCATAAGCGGCTAAATCTAACGTATCATTAAAAGCTTCATTGGTTCCATAAGCTAAAATCACCATGTCAGGCGACATTTGCGCTAAAGTTTCGCTCCATTGTGGCTGCCATTTATCTGCCATACTTAATGTTGCACCATTGAGCCCAAGTGCTGAAAGCATCACTCCTGGTTTTTGTGAACGCACTAACCACCCACCGATTTTTAACCCATTACCTTTATTAACAGTAACCTGAGTGGGAAGTTGGGTATTTACAGGGGATGAAAATAGCCACTGGCTCCCCGTGGCGGGTAATGCAACACTGGGGGAAACAGCAGGAGCGACACGCATTTGTGAATCACCTGCGCTTTGATAGAGAGTTTGTAGCTGGTAAGCACCTAGCGCAGGCTGTAAAGGCTTAAGCACCACTTTGCTGTTGGCAGTTTGCGGCTCGGCAATTAGCCCACCAAGTGGGTAATCAAAGCGTTCATCTTTACGGCTGGAAGCCAGAGACCACTCCTTCTTTTCGCTTGTGCGATTAATGGTTGCGGTACGTTGCCCCGGTACTGAAATAGGCGGAATAAAACCTGGACCGGCATCCCCATAGCGTTGCTGGAACAAGGTTCTTAAATTGCCACTGAAAAAGTCAGCGGCGGTGTGTGAGTCACCAATTTGGACAATGTGCACTTGTTGGTTGCCTTGGTGCAGCTTTTTCGCCAACAGTGGCAAATTAGGCTCGGCGTTATTGATCAACTGCCCTTGTGCAACCGCAGGCCGGCCTTTGGGTAGGCTAGTCGTACGTGTTTTGTCTGATGTGTTCTGGCAAGACAATAAGCCCAGCGATAAAAGCGCAATCACGCTACCCGCCAATATTTTGGACTTAGCTTGACACAGTTTGTTCAGTTTCATGAGGTTCCTTTTCTTCCTCTTCTTCGAAATGAATGAGTGAGAATACTTTTTCAGCAATCAATTGTTGGCCTTTTCCGCTGAAATGGATCCCGTCACCACTTCGCAATTTAATTGTACTGCTTGCATCACCGATATAGTCAGAATAGGTATCGCCTTTATATTTAAAGACATCATTAACAGAAAAGTAAATTTCGCCGTTATCCTCAACTTCAGATTGGTAGAGGCTACTCAAGAATTTCATACCATCGGAGAGCGTATTTTTACGCATATTAGGGGGGCCAACCCAAATAACATCAACATTGTGCTGGCGAGCGGTCGATATTATATCACTAATCCGTTCACGGTACACTTTTTCCCAATCTTCACTTTTAAATTTGACGTATTTATAACCCGTTTGTGGTGGCATATCCCAAGGGTCATTAGGTCCTAAAAAAACGACGAGAACCTTAATGTTCGGGTTATCATTCAATGCCTTGGCAATGGTTTGTGGCCAATTGAAAAAGCGTGGATATGCTAATCCTGTACTTTGTTTGCTTAGATTAATGCTATCAATATTATATTTTTTCAAGAGCATGTTTTTAACATGTGGAGCAACACCTTGCATCATGGAGTCCCCCGCAAACAGGACTTGTTGGCCTTTTTCAATATTGGCTACATGTTTTGGCACGATTGGCTGATCTTTTTTGATAGTAAAACCACCAAAGTTAATTTTGGGGTTTTTCTCCCTAGCTTGTGGTCGTTTCAGGCGTTCAGGGAAGGTAATCGATAAGCTTTCAGCTGGATAAATATAGCCATTCACAAAATGAAGGCCAACTTGAAACTCGGTGGGAAAACTGAGTGTTTTGTCTTTATTGGCCAATGCGATTTCTGCCGCTTGCTTGTCTTCTTGCGCTTTTTGCCCTGATGCGTAGTAAGTAAATAGGCTTCCCGCTTCAAGTGCACCATCATGTAAATAAGCTCCATAATCCCAGATAGGATTCCCCGCCATTTTTGCCCATGGGGTATCTTGGTGATATTTCTGCTGCCAAAATCGTTCTAGTGAGCTTTGATTCAACCAAATTAATAATAGGCCGGCAACGAGGACAATAAATAAAATCTGCCCAACCTTGATGAGGGTATTTTTAAACTCAGAAGTTAGCATAAATAAACCCCGGCATACCTGAAGGAGAAAGCATAAACATAATGGTTAGAATAATCGCGAGCGGAATAGGGTAATAATACCAAGGAATAGTTTGGTATTTTTTCGCTACATAATGGTAGGCTTGTACAAAATAAGGGTAGGTAATCAGTAGTAGCCAAAATGCGACTAATAGCCCCAAGCTTGCATTAATAGAAGCGATAAAACCAGGGGCAATGATTTGATTGACCATTAACAGGGCATCATCAAATGAGGCGCTGCGAAAGAAGATCCAAGCAAAACAGACGAAATGGAAAGTAATAATACGCGACACCCAAACTGATAATGTTTTATTAGGGATCACTTGGGTCCATCCTAATTTTTCCATGCATAAATTCTTAAGATTGAGCAATACAATCCCTAATCCATGAATGGCCCCCCATACCACAAATGTCATTGCAGCACCGTGCCATAACCCTGAAATGACCATAGCAAGGAATACATTAGTATTCATACGACTAAAACCTTTGCGGTTACCGCCAAGGGGAATATAAATGTAGTCGCGAATAAAGGTTGATAAGCTGATATGCCAGCGAGCCCAAAACTCTTTTAAATTTGCAGCTAAATAAGGCGCATTAAAGTTAACAGGAACTCTAAACCCTAATAATAACGCGATGCCTGTCACCAGATTGGTATAACCAGAGAAGTTAAAGTAAATATTCCAAGCATACGCATAGGTTGCTATTAGAATCTCTCCCGCACTGTAACCCACAGGGGCATCAAAGACAGGGTTTACAAAATTTTCAGATAAGTAAGAGCTAAATAAAAACAATTTCACCAGTGCTAATGAGATAAGCAATATGGCTTTTCGAGGATCTAAAACCTCACGGCTTTCAGCTTGTATTTGAGGAAGAAAGTTCTTCGCACGATTGATTGGCCCCGCAACGATGCTGGGAAAAAATGCAAGGTATAGTGTCACGTCAAAGAAATCGGCTTTGGGAATTTCTTTGCGACAAACCGATACCGTATAGCTTACCGAGTGGAATACATAAAAGGAGAGGCCAAGAGGTGCGAGTATTTCCAATATAGGAAGACCAACACTAAAACCAAATTTGTCGAGTGTTTGTTGGATAGTCTCTTGAAAGAATGAGTAATATTTAAAGGTGGTAAAGAAACCAATAATGACGGCGGTAAGAATACCGTATATCCATCGACTAGAGAGCCAATTAGTTGCGACATTGGTAAGCAAATAAATGATCAGTGTGTAGCTAAATAAAATATAAGCAAAGTCAGGGCTAAATGAATAAACAAAAAAATAGCTAGCAGTGATTAATAAGCCATTCTGTAGTTTTGCACTGGGCTGACAACCCCAATAAATAAGAAAAAAAATTAAGAAAGAGCCAAGAAACTCAAAAGAGAAGAAATTCATATTAGACTCAAAGATGTTAATTATTTTGTTAGAAGGTGAGGGTATATGATATTTGATCTCTTTTTCTATGCAATCAGAATATTGCTCGTCATATTTCGAGCGGTGACTTTGTTGGCTACGTTCAGCTACCCTAGTCACATACTTATGTATGCTCCTAGGGATATCCTCTCTTGCCGCCTCGCCACCACTCGAACTATTTAGAGCAATAGAGTTAATCTAAAATAACGAATAAAAACCATCAAAAAAACAAGTAATGCATTTAATTGGCTGTAGGGAGCCTCTCTTGCCGCCTCGCCACCACTCGAACTATTTAGAGCAATAGCGCCAATCTAAAATAATGAATAAAAACCATCAAAAAACAAGTAATGCATTTGATTGGTAGTAGGGGCCCTCTCTTGCCGCCTCGCCACCATTCGAACTATTTAGAGCAATAGAGTCAATCTAAAAAACAATAAAAAAATCCACTTAACGAAGTGGATTTTTTTTATGTCTTGTACCTGGTGATACAAAATTAAATGCGAGTGGCTGCTCTTTGTTGAGCTTGTGTAATCAATTCTTCATTACTCGCGTACATCTCTTGTAAATAGCGGTTATAGGTTGAACCTAACTCTGAGTACCCTTTCATATCATTGATTAGCTTTTTAGTATCTAGCTCATCTTTTGATAGGCGTTGCTTTGCTCGTGAAGTACGCAGTGACTCATAAGCATTATGGGTATTCATGTTCTTCATATAAGCAGTCACAGTATCTTCTACAGAAGTATAGGAAGAATAGCCTTTGACTTTACCTTTCTTAGTTTGGCAGCCGCTACCGCAGCGCATACCAAATAAATTACCGTTTTGCAGAGCAAGTTGTGAAGTCCCCCAGCCAGACTCTGTTGCTGCTTGTGTTGCAACTAAGTGCGTTGGCATGATGTCGACACGACTCAATAGTTTGTCCCAATTTAAACGTTTTGGGTTACTACACTTCATACCATAACTATTACAGATTTGCTCAAGACGGCGCAATTCTTGGGCGCTCCATTTCTTGTTAGCTCGTACTGATAACAACCAAGTACGTTCAGCCATGATCTGCTTATTCACTTTTTCTATAACAGGGACAACCGTTTTCAAAAATGCTTTCTTTCGAGGTGTACCAGAAGGGTATTTACGTAAATCAGGGAGTGAGGTTTTAGCCTGACTTACATTCTGTTGCACAGTTTTATTAGTATACTCTTTATTGAGCATTGTGCTGGTACTGGTGGAGCCCATACTCAGGCTCGAAAATAAAAGTAAAAATAAGAAAGCGAAGACGGCGTTTGTCCTCATCGTTCGAGAGGGCATTTGCTTCTCCTAAGTATCTCTGAACAAAATTCGAGCGAATATTAGCAGATTAATTTTTTACGAGCTACATTTATCCGGGTGACATTAGGGAAATTTCTGTATTATTTTGTAGACTTTTTTATATTATTATGAATAAACTGATTTTAAATGGTGTAAAGTTTCTATTGGTATATTTTCATATGAAGAATAATAAATTAAACTGTTCATTTCTGTGGTGCCTGAGCTTCACTTAAGTTAAATTTGAGTAAAAAACATACAGTTCATGTAGTTATTACAGGGTTATTTTGTCTGAAAAACAAGCAGTTGATAGGCTGTTTTTTAACCAAAATGAGATCTCCATCGTTTTATTAAAGCCTATCGAGGTGACAAAAGTGAAATAAAATTATTATCTGTAAATGAGTAAAAAGTGATATTTAGCTTAAATTTTAAGTACGGTAATGTCAGGGCAAAGATTTATTGAGTGACTAATATGGATATCATAAATAGGTCTTTTAAGGTTTTAAAATTTGTTGCAGTAAATCTTGTTGTTTCGCATCGTCCGCTAGCTGTTGAAAATCTGACACCGTCCAATAAGAAGTTGGTTTGGGGAGCAGTTTCATATCATCAGTAGGGAGCAAACGCAGTTGTGCGAGCAATGACAAATCATATTTGAGATAGCGATCAGGCAACGTTAAAAATAAGCCTTCAGACGGCATAATTTGTGGAGGCATCAGAGGGTAACGTTGGTCACTTGTTTGGTAATCTCTTGTTAAAACAAGAAATTTCTCCGGAACTCTACGGTAACTGTTCCACCATAAACCATCAACGCTATCAAATATTTTTCGCGTGGTTTTTCTATCTTTGCTACCGAGCTGGTGAAGTGCCAGTGGAAGAATATTTTCCATTGATTGAGAATAAGTGGCTAAAGAGTCTGCTCGGCCTTGTAGTATCAAAGTTAAAGCGAGGCGGGAACCCAGTAAATTTGAGTACAGGTCTTCAGGGGAAAATGCGGAAATCCCTTCGGAAAATCCTGGTACAGATTGATAACCATACCACTGGGCAATTTCATGCCATACCGCGAGCTGGAAAGCCAATTTTGCGGCTAAGTAGGCGCTTAGGGTATAACGTTGTTTGGCAGATTGTGGTGGTTCAAATGCACTGAAATGAATTTGTCTATCCGCTAACTCTTCACTAAGTGACAGCGACCATTGTTGACCAAGGCGTGGGTAAATTTGGCTAAATAAGTAAAAAGTATAATCTGCAGTATCTCTGACATGGGAAATATCAATAAACCCGCTTTTATCTGTATAGAGTAAGCCTATTTTTTCATTACTGAGCCCCATTAATGCAGCAGAGGCACCTAAAAAGCTGTCATTATAATGATGTTCACCGAGGCTATCTGCTTCAACGATATTATCGATAGTGTAAAACGGGACAGGTAATCCCCACAGTTCAGCTTGCAAGTTGTAGCCAAAAGCGCAGCAAGCGCGCAAACCTTGTGGAGGAGCTAAGGAAGCAACCACAGGCCAAGCTTGTGAGGCCGCTTCAAAAGTATAGGGGGTAATTACAGGCTCAATGGCAGGCAATTCCAGTTTGTCATGACTTTGGCAGGCGGCTAATAAAAGCGCAATCCCCATTGCCAGAACCCATTTGAACATTAAAATGCCTCCCCAACCTGAAAATACACCCCGGTACTGTTGCGGCCGACACCTAAATCCAAGCGAACATTCATTCTTGGTTTAAATTCAAAACGGTAGCCAACACCTACGGTGGGCAACCAATGCCCTTGACCTAATTCGGACGCAGTATCGCTCATGGTTCCTGTGCCTAACCAACCAACAACGCCATGGCGCCAATCGAGTTTATGGCGGAGTTCTATTTGGCTGGTGAATATATTGTTATCACGATAACGGCCTTCGTAATATCCGCGCATGCGGTTACCATTACCGAGTAATGATAGCTGGTTCCACGGTACATTTCCGCTTGAAAACCTCGCATAATTATCGAATGCAATAATAGTCTCTTCGGCTAAGGTATGGTAATAGGCATATTGTAATTGGGTGGTTTGGAAGCGAGTATCGCTACCAAGGTTAGGTGTAAAATAAGTATAAACAGCCTCAAAAGCTTGCCCATGATAGGCATTGGGTAGAAAATCTCGTGTGTCATAGCTGTAATATGCACTGATGCCTGAATTTAACACTGAACGACCCCCAATTGACTTGGAGAAATACTGTTTCGCACCATCATCAGGATCGCTGGCATTGATTGATGAGAAGTTCCAACCGAGCCCAACATAAGTAGAATCAGTCAGTTGGTATAAGGCTCTTGGAGTTATTTGGAACTCTTGAGAATGGTACTTTTCTTTATTGTGATCATTTTTCCCTGCAGAATATCCCTTACCCCAATAATAAGTGGGAATATTGTTAATGGTGCCGGAAACAAATAACCGCCACTGGTCGTTATCAATAAAATTATAATTGGTAAAATTTAAGCCAAATGCGCCGGTCGACGACGCAAAACCGCTTAAGCCAATAGAAGATGGCTGGGTTTGTTTATCTTCTTTATCTATTCGATATAAACCAACCAGTGCGGTGCCAATACCAATGCCCATTTCGGGGGTATAAAATGGCCCTGGTAATATGCCCCAATCTACAGTTTTACTTTCATCAAAGCTATTTTCCCCACCGAGATCGTTTAGCCAGCCATCGATTTGCTGGCGGTCAGGAAGAAAATCAGCTTTAGCAGGAAAAATAATAAAAAGGCTGAGCAAGACCAGCCTTTGAATAATTGCCGAATGCCACATTAAAAACGGAATTCCCCAGAAATATAAAAACTATTCCGGTTATTAAAACCGATTTCGGTTAACACATTAAAGTTTCGAGTGAGTTCAACCCGAGCACCGACAGTATTATTCCATTTATGGGCAAGATGCTGTTTAACATCGAATTTTGCATCGTCTGGTGCTAATGCCATTAACCCACTCAATTCAGGCGGTAAATCTAGTTTACTAATATCACCTTTGAATCGTTGAGTAATATCTTGATACATGGCACCAGTCCAAATTTGTAGTTTTGTATTACCTTGACCAGGGATCAAAGGTTCAAAGATAAATTCATAACCAACCCGAGGAGTTACAACAAAAGCAGTAATGTCACCGTCTAAGATATCAAGGCTTGTTCTGGTATAGTTAAAATCTAATGTACTAAAGAATTGGTTATACCCACCAGCGAAGGTAACACCACCACCATACGTTTTTCCTTTATAATCTAATTCAAAAGGCAGATTTTTACCGATATCAATTATATTCTCTTTGCCAAAAATTTTGACTCGAGCTTTTACGCTATCAAGATTTGTGGTTGATGTACCTTTGGTTTTTCCATAAACGCCATATACGTTCATAAATGGAAAGACCCAAGTATCGAGTTTTAGCATATGTGATTCATTCTTACTGCGTGTATGTCCTGTTTTAATCATTAAATCATCATTTAAATCGAATTTAACAAAAGGAATATTTACGCCCTTTTCTGATTTAAAGGCTATTTTATCAACTTTTATATCTTGACGTAGGTTCATATATCCATAGCCGATCCCAAAAGGTTCCGGTAAATCATACCCTCGAGCGCGGGCCTCATCGCCCCAAATCGGCAGTACTCGTGACTCTGTGGTAGAAGAACGAGTAATGCCGCCTTCGCTATTATTTTGTGGTACTCCAGATTCACTTACAGAGACTGAAAATAATGGACGATCGCTATCGGCAAAGCTCACAGACATGCTCATAATAGAAGAAAGGATCAGTGCAGTACTGAATTGAATGCGTTTCATAAAATAGGCTCAATATTTGGACAATAAAGAAGTGTAATAGATAAATTGTTATTAGTCGTACAGTGATGATTAGAATTCTATCATTAGAAATTCATTTTTAGATGGCGCTTAATGCTTTTTTGTTGATAAGTTGAACTAAAGAAATGCGCGTTTATTATTCATTTAAAATGGTTATATGAAAGGGATAGGGCAGGTGCCGATATAATAAACAATACCGGCACGGAGCAGGCAAAAGGCTATTTTTTAGTTTGCTGATGAAACTTAACACGCTCATGAAAATAGGCTTTCAAATGGTCTTCCATTTGGTGAATTTTTTCTTCTAAGGCGTTGACCAACACTTCATCGCTATTCATATCGAAAACGCGTTGCATTGCGAGATCATCGACATATTCTTTTTGTGCTTTGGTTAAATCAGCCATATTTGAATTACCTTTATTGAAATAGAACTTTTTGCTTCATCAATATAAAGCAAATTAAAGAAAGAGCATTATTGTGCCTCAGTCAATACCGTATGAAAAGTAGAATAACTGATTGTCGAATAATGATTATTTGTTAACTTAGTTGCAATACGAAGGATCAAATCACAATCTCAGTTTGTTAAGAATAATCACAATATTCTTAACGAATATAAGCTGATATCCTCGCCACAGTCACTTATTAATAGGTCTAAAAATGAATAATAAACAACACTACCTTGATACCGCAGCAGGTGAGGGCGAGAAAGAAGCATCAATGATGGTTGCTATTCCTGGTTCTGAGCTGACGTCTTTATTACTTGAGCAGCGTTTAGAAGAACAAACTTATTTCACCGAGGGTGAGATAGATTACATTCCAGAGGATGGCGGTTTTTTCTTTAGCTGTAAAAAAGATGAAGAAGAATTACGTTTTTATATCGCTTTAGTGGATAGCGACCCTGAATATACCATCAACCCTTATTTTGCCACTGACCCAATCAGCCCTGAGTTGTATGCAGAAGCAAGTGCAGCCCCTCAAGCGGTAATTGTTGAGTGCTTATTTCAAGGGCAACCATTAGTCAATTATCTGCAGCAGCTAAAGGTTATTCAAATCTTGGTGCCCGATCTATTACTGGGCTTGGATATTTCTGCCGCAGGGAAAGTGTTTACTCGTGAGTGGCTTAATTTCCAACTCATTGATGATTTGATGCCAAGCATTGATTCTTTGTATGTTGTTCATGCTATTTATGACCAAGAAGATAACGAAGACAAGCCGGAAGAAGAGCGTGCTCCGACTATGTATTGGTTCCACACGCACGGTTTGGCACGTTGTGGTTTGTCGGAAGCGGAAATTATTATACCGCACCCGATTGCTTCTTATTATGGTATTCCCGAACTGTTTTGGAGCTTTGTGAATAACAGCATTACTCACGGGAAAATCGTGTTTAATGAGCCCATTTTTATTGGACAAACCCAAACGGGCTATGAGTATTTAGTTGCAGTACCGTTTGAAGAAGGGCTGCTGCATGTAGGGAAATCAACCCCAATTGATGACTTAAAACCACTAGAAGAGATGAACTTCGAGTTTGGAGATGTGTCATCTGAACGTTTTATGGGGGATTGGCATGATAGAGATGAATCTCATCAACACCCATCCGCTATGCTGTTCCGTGTGACACAAGAAAACCCAGTATTAGAAAGTTTCTTTGAAGGTTTTGAAGATCAAAACGCCATGATGTTTATGCGCACCGATGAAGAAACGGCAGATATGTCGCGTAAAGCTAAATTGCGTTGGGAATATTTCACCCATATGTTAGATAACTATGGGCCAAAACAGGTCGCTCAGAAGAAAGGCTTTTTTGCCAAATTCCTTGGTAAAAACGAGGAAGCTGAAGATTCTGAATGGCGCTTTTTAGTGAAATGCGGTATTGGCTACCATGATGCGGAAGAAGATTTCGATGGTCATGAACATATGTGGTTTGAACCTGTTTCTTGGCATGGTGACCAATTTGAAGGGCGCTTAATAAACCATCCTTTTTATGTGCAAAATATGCAAGAAGGGGAAGTTTATCCATTAACACGTGATGATATTACGGACTGGACAATTTATTTCCAAGACGGCAGCTATACTCCGGATACGATATATAAACTGCTAAGTGGTACTCAAGTTCACTAACTCGTCATACTTCAAGCTGCATGGGTGTTGACTGCACTTAGCCAGCCGAATCACATACTTATGTATGCTCATCGGTCTGTCTTCGCTTGTCGCCTACATGCAACGTAGAGTACAAAGGTTTATGTTAGACTGGGCGCGCAATGCGCCCAATTTAATGATGAAAGTTTAACGCCATGAATGAATCCGAGCTTTACCAATATGCCTTATTTATGCTTTCCCGCCGTGATTACGGTAAAGCTGAGCTATTTGCCCGTATGAAACGGCGTATGTATGAAAAAAATGAAGGCATTATTGACGAGCCTTTAATTGAATTGGTGCTTGAGCGGTTAAGTGAGCAACATTTTCTTGATGATGACCGTGTTGCAGGGCTATTAATGCAAGGTTATCTGCGCAAGGGATACGGCCCATTGCGGATAAAACAAGAAATGCGGCAGAAAGGTTTTCCTGAAACGATTGTGGAAAAGCATTTTGCTACTTTAGATGTAGATTGGTTTGAAAAGGCTGCATGGGTGCGCAGTAAGAAGTTTGGGGATAGTATTCCTAAAGATTTTAAAGAAAAAAGTAAGCAAATTCGTTATCTGCAATATCGCGGTTTTTTTGGTGATATGATTTATGAGTTATTTAGTTAATCAATTTTCCTCTTTAATGTGAAAAACATTGCATAGCTAAACAAAGCTGATTTTCCTATTCTTTATTAATATTTGGGGCTATCAGCTGTAAATGGGTAGCTAAAATAGATTTTTTATTTATTTCTCTTGTGTTTTAACGCATTTCTATATTAAAAATCATCTGCTGACATGATCATTGTCAGTGAATTTTGCTTAATAATTAGGCAGAGTAATTTTTTTATAATTACAAAATAAGACAGGCAGGAGAAATAAATGATTGAGCTCTTAATCGGCGTTATTGTCGCCATTGGAGTTGGGCGTTATATCATAAAAGGATATTCCGCAACGGGAGTGTTAATGACCGGGGGTATTTTACTTCTGATCATTACCGCTATTATGGGAAAAAGTATTTTACCAGGTTCTGTTCCGACGACGGGGTGGCGTGTAACAGATATTTTGGAATACATAAAATTCCTATTAATGAGCCGTGGTGGCGACCTTGGGATGATGATCATGGTGCTATGTGGGTTTGCATCTTATATGACTCATATTGGGGCGAATGATGTCGTAGTGAAAATCGCATCTAAACCATTAAAAATGATCAATTCACCTTATTTGTTGATGGTTGCTGCTTATATTGTGGCATGTTTGATGTCGCTAGCCGTTTCCTCTGCAACTGGCCTTGGGGTATTACTGATGGCGACGCTATTCCCTGTCATGGTGAATGTCGGGATCAGTCGTGGTGCAGCTGCGGCAATCTGTGCGTCACCAGCGGCAATTATTTTAGCGCCAACGTCTGGTGATGTTATCTTAGCGGCAAAAGCAGCCGAAATGCCATTAATCGACTTTGCATTTAAAACAACTTTACCGATTTCTATCGCGGCAATTGTGGCCATGTCAATCGCCCACTTTTTCTGGCAGCGTTATCTCGACAGAAAAGAAAATGTCACAACTGAAATGTTAGATGTTAATGAAATTAAAACTCATGCACCTGCTTTCTACGCTATTTTACCTTTCACACCGATTATTGGTGTTTTAGTGTTTGATGGCAAATGGGCGCCTGAATTGCATATTGTTACTATTATTGTTGGCTGTATTATTTTGGCAGCAGTCATTGAATTTATTCGCAGTTTCAGCGCTAAACACGTCTATAGTGGCTTAGAAGTTTGTTATAAAGGCATGGCAGAAGCATTTGCAACGGTCGTGATGTTATTAGTGGCAGCAGGGGTGTTTGCACAAGGTTTAAGCACCATTGGCTTTATTAAAGGGCTAATTGACCTTGCTCAATCATTCGGTTCAGGCGCTATAGTGATGATGATCGCACTGGTGGTGATCACGATGTTAGCCGCGATGACAACGGGGTCGGGTAATGCACCATTCTATGCATTCGTTGAGCTAATACCTCACTTAGCAAAACAAATGGGGGTCAATCCGGCTTATTTAGTGATCCCAATGCTGCAAGCCTCTAACTTAGGTCGGACTTTATCGCCTGTATCAGGGGTTGTCGTGGCCGTGTCTGGTATGGCTAAAATCTCTCCGTTCGAAGTGGTGAAAAGAACGTCAATCCCAGTTTTAGTTGGATTGGTTGTGGTTGTGATTGCGACAGAAATATTAGTGCCTGTCTATCTGTAAAACTTCAGTTTCTCAGATAAAAAAAGGGCTGAATGAATCATTCAGCCCTTTCTCGAATTAAAAATTAAATACTTTATATCTAAAATTTACTCTTTTAATTAATTGCGAAATTATTTATTTACAGAATAATTACGTGGCATTTGTTTTTTTACGTTATTAACGAGATCTACACCAAAAAGTTGAAAAAAATAGCGTAATTAAATTAGGTACTACTGCTCATTTAATGCAAAATCTGCACATCTTATTTTAATAACGTTAATGATGAAGAACACAAGATGAGCACAATTGAAAAAGCAGTAGTCGCAGTAGATAAACCTGCCAGTAAGTGGACCTATAAGGATTTTACTTGGGTACTTTCTTTATTTGGAACCGCTGTTGGCGCAGGTGTTCTATTCCTGCCAATTAAAGCCGGTGCCGGGGGGTTTTGGCCATTAGTCGTATTGGCAATAATTGCCACTCCAATGATTTGGCTGGCCCATAAAGGGTTAGCTCGCTTTGTTTTATCTTCAAAAAATCCAAATGCGGATATTACCGACACGGTCGAAGAGCATTTTGGTAAAATAGGCGCAAATATTATTACCTTTGCCTATTTTTTTGCTATTTACCCTATCGTATTGATTTACGGTGTGGGTATTACAAATACGGTTGATTCGTTTCTTGTCAATCAACTAGGTATAGATCCACTACCACGATGGTTATTGTCTGGCGTGCTGATTGCTGCAATGACTGCTGGGGTGGTATTTGGTCGTGACCTGATGTTAAAGCTCACGTCTCTAATGGTTTACCCTTTGGTCTTCATTTTATTAGCTTTATCATTGTATTTAATTCCTGAATGGAATATGTCAATGCTAGAGGTGGCACCAGACTGGAGTTCAATGCCAGTGGTTGTTTGGATGGCGATCCCCCTTATCGTATTTTCATTTAACCATAGCCCAATCATCAGCCAATTCACCAAAGACCAGCGCCAACAATTCGGCAATAATGCTATTGTGAAAACAGATATGATCACTGGCGGGGCCGCATTAATGCTGACTGGCTTTGTGATGTTTTTTGTTTTCTCTGTGGTGCTATCATTAAGCCCAGCTGAACTTGCTGTTGCTAAAGAACAAAATATCAGTGTGTTATCACATATCGCAAATATCAATCCATCGCCAATCTTGTCTTATTTAGGGCCGATTGTTGCCTTTGCTGCGATTGTATCGAGTTACTTTGGCCACTTCTTAGGGGCTCACGAAGGTTTAGTTGGGTTAATTAAGTCTCGTTCTTCTTTTTCTGTAAAGAAAATTGAAATGGCATCCATGCTGTTTATTGTGATTACAACGTGGATTGTGACTATTCGTAACCCAAGTATTTTAGGCATGATTGAAACGATGGGGGCGCCAATGATTGCCGCTATTCTGTTTATTCTGCCTGTTGTGTCGATGAATATTGTTCCTGCGATGAAGAAATTTAGCACGTCAAAACCTGCACAAGTTTTCACCTTTATTTGTGGGTTAGCATCTATTACTTCTGTTATTTATGGCGCTTTCTTGTAGTTATAAATAAAGTTATATAAGAAACAAAGCCATGACCTGTATGGGTTGTGGCTTTTTTTATATCAATACGAAATAGGTTATAAGGATAGACATTGATATAACTAATTTTTAAGCTGAAAGGGTGATAATCACCATTGTCGTATCTATCTATGTGAAATAATTTCAAGTTCAATTAGTTGCTCGATATGACGTCTTAGGTAATATCTAGAGTTATCACAGAATCATAACAACATAATTATGAACCTCCTCTGGCAATTGCATTTTTTCCAGTGTGTCGTAACAAGGATAACGAATGAAATTAGAAACATTATCGATTCACGCGGGTTACTCTCCTGATCCTACAACCAAGTCTGTTGCCGTACCGATTTACCAAACGACTTCTTATGCTTTTGATGACACTCAGCACGGTGCTGACCTCTTCGATTTAAAAGTCGCGGGTAATATTTACACGCGAATTATGAACCCAACGAATGATGTTCTAGAGCAACGTGTTGCTGCCCTTGAAGGTGGGGTTGCAGGGTTGGCGGTTGCTTCTGGAATGGCGGCAATTACTTATGCGATTCAAACAGTCGCACAAGCTGGGGACAACATTGTTTCCGTGGCAAAATTATATGGCGGAACATACAATTTACTTGCCCACGCTTTGCCACGCTTAGGAATTGAAACCCGTTTTGCAGAGCACGATGATTTAGCAGCGCTTGAAGCGCTTATTGATAACAAGACTCGAGCCGTATTCTGTGAGTCAATTTCAAACCCAGCGGGTTTTATTGTGGATATTGCTGCACTCGCTGAAGTTGCACATCGCCATGGTGTGCCTTTGATTGTCGATAATACCGTAGCGACCCCATATTTATGTCGCCCATTTGAACATGGGGCGGATATCGTGGTTCATTCATTGACTAAGTATATTGGCGGCCATGGTACATCACTGGGTGGAATGGTTATTGATTCAGGTAAATTCCCATGGGCAGAGTATCCAGACCGTTTTTCATTATTGATAGAGCCTGACGTGGCTTATCATGGTGTAAGCTATACTGAACATTTTGGCGCCGCTGCCTTTATTGCGCGTTGCCGTGTTGCCCCACTGCGCGGAACGGGTGCTGCATTGTCACCATTTAATGCGTTTTTAATTCTACAAGGGTTAGAAACTCTCGCGTTAAGAATGGATAGACATACTGAAAATGCACTAAAAGTTGCGAATTACCTCGAAAATCACCCTCAAGTGGAATGGGTGAAATATGCAGGGCTACCGAGCAACCCTGAACATCATTTAGCACAGAAATATATGAACGGTAAACCTGCCAGTATTATGTCGTTTGGTATTAAAGGTGGCCAAGAAGCAGGAGCTCGCTTTATTGATGCCTTGAAACTGATTGTGCGGTTGGTGAATATTGGTGATGCTAAATCACTAGCTTGCCACCCTGCATCAACGACGCATCGCCAGCTCAATGACGCAGAATTAGCACGAGCCGGGGTTTCCAGAGATATGATTCGTTTATCAATTGGCATAGAACATATCGATGATATTTTAGCCGACCTTGAACAAGCGTTATCTGCGGCCAAATAGCTTTACTTGGTATGAATAATAACCGGTTATGGTGAATACCCTGACCGGTTTTTGTTTATAAACTGCCGTACACTTTTTTGTATTAATGACTAATATTAAGAACGAATTAAATTTTCACCTTATTTTTAAATACTGAACTATTCTTTAAACACTCAGTCTTATTATTTGATTCTTATCTCTTTTTGTATATGAATTGTAGTATTCATTTATTGATTGTTTATATACAGTGACCTTTCTACCAACTAACGTTCGATTTGTTTAAATGAGGTTTAATTGCCATAACGATAATAGCTAAATAAAAAGAAAGTGTTTTTCAAATGAACTAAATAAAATTATTAAATATTAATAACAAGAATGGTTGAGATGAGATGATTATGGCAAACAATAAAGTTGCCTACCTTAAATGGTGCCTGTTATTCGGTTTTGTCCTAGTAACCTATTTTTTACCATTAAACGGTAGGTTATTGTGGCAACCGGATGAGCTGCGGTATGCAGAAATTAGTCGGGAATTAATTATTAGTTATAACTGGAGCGTTCCTGAACTTTTAGATATTCGTTATTTTGAGAAGCCTATTTTTGGTTATTGGGTAGGGGCTATTTTCCAAATGTTATTTGGTGAAAATAACATTTCGGTTCGCCTTGGCGTAGTATTTAGTACATTAGTCAGTGGGCTATTTGTGTATCTCAGTGCCAAAATGGCTTGGAAAAACTCACGTCTCGCTTTCAACGCGGTGTTTATTTATCTTTCAATGTTGATGGTCTTTACCATCGGCACCTACAATATTCTTGACCCCATCGTGACAGCATTTATCACTATGGTGATTTTCTTTTTTCAATGGGGGTTAACGACAAAATACTTCTCTCATAAATTATTCGCCTTCATGATGATGGGGGTAGCCTGTGGGTTAGGCGTATTAACAAAAGGCTTTCTTGTTTTAGTGCTGCCTTTACTGGTGTGTTCAGTAACTGCCATCTACTTTAAGCAATTCAAAGAAGTGTTTGTTTTCTCTTTTGTTTCGCTATTTACTGCTTTTGTCGTGTGCTTACCTTGGGCTTTTGTGATTGCCAGCCGTGAGCCTGATTTCTGGAACTATTTCTTCTGGGTTGAGCATATTCAACGTTTTATGGCGAATAATGCACAAAATAAGTCCCCATTTTGGTTTTATATCCCTATTTTACTCGCTGCGGTATTACCTTGGCTGGGGTACCTTTTTGGCGCACTACGCCACGCATGGCAGCAAAAAGGGTTACATATTTATTTTCTGATGTGGTTTATTGCGCCATTTGTGTTTTTCAGTATCACTAAAGGAAAATTACTGACCTACATTTTGCCTTGTATTGCACCTATTGCCATTCTTATGGCGGCCTACATTGAAAAAATTCTCACTGAGAGAAAAACACTGCCTATTCGCTTGAATGCATTGATTAACACACTAATTGGTGGCGCTATTGCTGGGGGAATTATTGTTTCTGCTTATTACCCTAAACTGAATGTGTTTCAGGCCGATGAAAGTGAAAAATTATGGTTAGCTGCGGGAGCCTTTATTTTTTGGTTATTGGTTGCCTTGGTCTCTTTCAAGCAACGGTTTTGGTATTTAGCCGCAGTGTGTACGGTGGCAATTAGCTTAACGGTAGGGCATGTGATCCCATCTCGTATTGCCAGTAATAATACTCCGCAAGAGGTGATTGCGAAATATCATCACCAATTAGCTGATAAATCTGTATTGTTAACCAATAATGTAGGGCTCGGTACCGCATTGGCATGGGTACTTAAACGTAGTGATATTACAATGCTTCACCAAACTGGGGAATTAGGCTACGGGCTCAAATACCCAGATGCCGCTAATCGGTTTTATAGCTTAAAACAGCTACCTGACTTATTAAAAAACTACCATTATAAAGATGTGGCGGTGGTCGTAGAAAGTTCTCAGCGTGAATTATTGGATGCATTACCCGGCAATCCAATTATTATTCGGGAAGGTAATCTTGTTTTAGCTTTTTACGAAGGCTAATAGAGTACTTTGTCATGTTGTTTGATAATAGCCGCCAAACCTAAATGGTTTGGCGGCTATTTACATTAGCGCGTAGGCTTACCTAATGTATTCGGGTACGAGGTGGAATGGTTTTTTTCCGGACCTGCGGGGAGACCATGATAAATTAATAGCATTGCCATGCTATTGCTCATCGTATTCACTTCCACTTCGTTGACTGTACGGTTGTTACGTTGATGACGGCTAGCTAACGTATTTCTCATTGGGACGTCTCCTCAGTTTCTTTGATTAGGCGATTCGCTTCGGCAAGCTCATAGCGCCTTGGGGTTAGTGCGGTTGCACTGTGATTACGGGCTAGTAAGGTATAAATGGTCGGTAAAACAAACAGGGTAAACAATGTGCCAACTAACATACCGGTGACTATCACTAAGCCTAAGCCAAAGCGACTATTCGCTCCTGCTCCAGTGGCGAATAGCAGCGGAACTAAACCAATCACCATTGCCGCAGTTGTCATTAATATTGGGCGTAAACGAATTTGTGCTGCTTTGAGAATGGCATGTCGTCTATCTAGTCCTTCATTGGCTTGTAATTCATTGGCAAACTCAACCATCAATATTCCGTGTTTACTGATTAAGCCAATTAATGTGACTAAGCCGATTTGGGTGTAAATATTCAATGTCGCATAGCCAAGTGCCAATGGAATCAACGCACCACAAATTGAAAGTGGAACAGTAATCAAGATAATCAATGGGTCGACTAAACTTTCATATTGTGCCGCTAAGACTAAGTAAATAATGATGAGCGCCGCCATAAAGGCAAAGGCGAGGGTGTTTCCTTCTTGTTTATATTGGCGCGAATCGGATTGCCAGTCATGGCTAAAACCGGCGGGTAGTTCATTGGCAATATCATCTAAATAGGCAACGGCTTGGCCTAACGTGACACCCGGGGCGGGTATTGCTTGGAAAATTGCTGCATTCTGCTGATTAAATTGCGTGAGTTTATTTGGTTCAACTTGGGTATTGATATCGACCACCGTTGACAGTGGGATCAGAGGTCCCGCTTCTGATTTCACATAATGGCGTGAAAGGGCTTCCGGTGTTAAGCGTTGGCTACGAATACTTTGAGGGATCACATCATAGGAGCGGCCATCCATCCCAAAGCGGTTAATATAGTTTTCACCCACTAATAAGGTCAGTGATTCGCCGATATCTTGCATGCGAATGCCTAAGCTATTCGCTTTTGAACGGTTAATACGGACTTCTACTACAGGATTGTTGTAGTCAAGGTCACTATCTACCACCATAAATAGGCCGCTTTCACGGGCTTGTTGCTTGATCTCTTCCATGGTTTTGTAGAGTACCGAATAATCCTGCGGGCTTCTGAGAACCATTTGGATTGGTAAGCCACCCGTTGAACCTGGTAAAGCGGGTAATTGGAAAACGAAAATACTGTTCCCCTCGACATCACCCACGCGTCCTTGTAAGTCCCCTTGGATCTCAGATGCGGCACGGTCACGCTGTTCCCATGACGTCAAGTTGGTTCCCCCAAAGCTGGCGGAAGGGCCATCGGTTCCGTTAATAATCCAAGTACTTTCCGTTTCCGGTAATTCCATGAAAACATCATGTAACTTACGCGAAAAGCGTTCTACATACTCGAGGTTAGCGTGTTGAGGAGATTTGATTGCCGTTAATACGCTGGATTGGTCTTCCACAGGAGCTAATTCACGAGGGGCAGATTGATAAAGCAGTGGTAAGCTAATGAAGACACCAATGGCAATAACACCTGTTAACCAACGGTTTTTCAAAGAGAAATTCAATACAATGGTATAGTAATGGGCTAAGGTAGAAAAGAAGGTTTCTGCCATACGCGCCATACGCCCTTCATTTTGTTTTGAGTTCAACATAAAAGAGCTCATCACAGGGGAAAGGGTTAATGCCACAATACCGGAAACAATAACTGCACCGGCCAAGGTGAGTGCGAACTCTTTAAATAAAGCTCCTGTTAAACCTGACATTAGCCCTATTGGCGCATAGACTGCAGCCAAGGTGATTGTCATTGCGATAACGGGCCCCGCTACTTCACGAGCCCCAATTAAAGCCGCTAAAACCGGTGATTTCCCTTCTTCAATATGGCGATGGACGTTTTCGACGACCACGATAGCATCATCGACAACCAGACCAATCGCTAATACCATGGCGAGTAATGTCAGTAAGTTAATACTAAACCCAAATGCCATCATCAGTGCGGCTGCACCTAACATTGATAGCGGAATAGCTAAAATTGGGATGATTACGCTGCGAATTGAACCTAAACACAGGTAAATAACAACGATAACAATCAATAGTGCTTCAATTAATGTGCTAATAACTTGGTCAATAGACGCTTTAATAAAGCGCGAAGTTTCAAATGCCATTTCCACTTTGACACCGGGCGGCAATGTTTTGGTGATGTCAGGCATCAATTGATTCATACCGTCAACGATTACCAGTGGGTTACCGGTTGGTGTGGCAAACAAACCAAGGTAAATCGCAGGCTCACCATTCATTAAACCACTGGTTTCTGTGGAAGCGGCTCCTAGCTCAATGGTTCCCACATCTTTTAAACGTACTAATCCATTGCCGTCGTTGCGGATCACTAAATCACGAAACTCATCGACATTAGTGAGGTCGGTATTAACATAAACATTAGAAATAACGAACTCGCCTTTGACTTTACCGGGAGCCGCCTGGTAGTTGTTTTGGCGAACCGCTTGCGCAACATCGGCAGCGGTTAGACCTCGGCCGGCTAATTTATCGGCATCAAGCCATAAACGCATCGCCAACTGTTGCCCACCAAAAACTTGAACTTTGGCGACGCCGTCAATTGAGGAATACATTGGCTCAATGACGCGTGAGATATAATCTGTCAGGGCAGGAATGGATAGATTGGTACTGGAAAAACCGATATAAGCAACCGCAGTGGATTCCCCAGAGGAAAGCTCAATCACAGGGTCATAAGCTTCTTTCGGTAATTTATAACGAACTTGGTTCACCTTCGCCATTACTTGTGCAAGGGCTTGAGTGGAGTCTCGGTTAAGTTCCATTCGTACGGTGACAAGGCTGCTTCCTTGCACAGAAGAAGAAGACAAATAGTCGACACCTTCTACAGAGGAAACCGCTTGTGCGATGGGTTGTGTCACAAAGCCTTGCATCAATTTAGCTGATGCGCCAGGGTATTGCGTGGTAATGGTGATCGTCGAGCTTTCAAGTTGTGGATATTGGCGAATAGGCAGCTTACTCAGCGCAAATAAACCAATTAACACAATCAAAGCACTGACTACGAGAGCCAGAACAGGTCGGCGAACAAAAATATCAGTAAATTTCATTACGCCTTCCTTATGAACCTTGAGCTGTGTTAGCGACAGGTTCAGACAATGTATCTTGGGCAACAGGGGTGACTGCAGAGCCGTCGTTTAAGCGTAATTGCCCAGACGTGACGACTTTATCGTTAGCACTTAAGCCGTGTTCTATTTCAATTTTGCCATCCCAACGTTGTCCCGTTTTTACGGACACTCGCTTAACGGTCATCGCATCGCCTTCACCTTGCGTAATAAACACAGTATCGCCATAGGCGGTATAAGTGACTGCGGTTTCTGGGATCGTAATGACTTCATTACTGGCTTGGCGTACCACATTCACGTTGGCGTACATTCCTGCTTTTAGTGTGCCATCACTATTTTCCAGTGTGGCTTGCAGGGCGATAGTGCGTGATTTTCCAATGAGTGGGTCAATGGCAGTAATACGGGCTGGAAATGTTTTATTGGGATAAGCATCAACTGTAATATCAACAATTTGGCCTTGATGCAGTTCCGGTGAGGCTTGTTCATCTAAAGAGAAATTGAGCTTTAAGGTTTGGGTATCCACCAAGCTGGCAATGGCTTCGCCGGGGTTTAAATATTGTCCTTCATGGACTTGGCGAATACCTATCGTTCCGTCGAATGGCGCTCGGATCGTTTTTTGTGCAATTAATGCTTGGGTTTGACGGATTAGGCCTTGGGCAATATCACGTTCAGCACGAGTGCTATCTACTTGAGCCTCTGCCACTAAATGTTGCGCAGATAATGAACGGGTTCTTTCGTATAAGCGAGCCGCATTGCGCAACTGTGCTTGGTAACGTGATAAATCCGCTTGTTCAACGGCATCATTGAGCTGCACTAATAATTGGCCTTTTTTGACTTGTTGGCCAGATTCAAATGCAATTTTCGTAATACGACCATTGGTTTCTGCCGCGACTAACACTTGGCTGCCTGCTTCTAATTCACCCACACCGTAAAAGGTACGAGGCGCAGTATCTAAGCTAACAGGAGCCAATGCCACTTTTACTGGTGGATATTGGTAAGCTGCTTGTTCGTCTTCCTCGTTTTGGGCATAGGTCGAATAAATCGCGCTACCCGCCCCAACAGCGATTAAAACGGAACAAAGTGTCATTATTGTTTTTTTATTCATTAAATTTTCCTTCTATTTCTGCGCTTTTAACGCGAAATAAAGACCTCGAAAATGCCCTGCAATGGCGATAGCAATTAAGCCCCCAATAACAGCGATATGCTCAATTGCCCAAAACATTGCAATTTGAGCTTGTTCCCCCGTGTAGCTCCAAAAGGTGTGGACAACCACAATTGTGAGGAACAAAAACACGGCTAGCGCCCCAGTTCCAAGCCATAAAAGACGGTTAAATAGCACAAGAACTGAGCCAATTAACATGACAGCAGCAGAAGCAATGTTGAAAAACCAATCTGGGTGAAGACCCGCGGCACGCATTTCGGCCAGACTATTTTCATAATCAAAAACTTTGGCTAAACCAGATGAAATAAATAAAACCAAGATGAGTAAGCGAGCAATAATCCATAAGCTATTGCTTTCTAACATTTTGGTAATCACCGATGGCATAAACCTATCCCCTTTTAAAAAGTAACCTCAATTGACAAACTAGCAGGGTGGCACTATAAAACCTTAAGTTAAGTTGAGGTCAAGCAAAGGTGAGATAAAATGGCGGACAAAGACACAAAAACGATAAAACCTCAGAAAAGCGAGGGAAAAAAAATTGATTTTACGCGGGCACTAACGGTGGGCGAAGTGGCAAAACGCTCGGGAGTACCTGTTTCTACAGTCCATTTTTATGAATCAAAGGGACTCATTCAAAGTACTCGAACTCAAGGGAATCAGCGACGATTTCACTCTGTTGTACTGCGTTATATTGCCATTATTAAAGTCGCACAAAGTACAGGGATCCCATTACATGAAATTCAAGAGGCATTAGGGCGTTTTCCTGCAAATAGTGCGCTAACTTCAGAACAATGGCAGGAGATGTCGACACAATGGCGTAAATCTTTAGATAAGCGTATTCGGCAACTGACGCGTTTACGTAATGAATTGGATAACTGTATTGGTTGCGGCTGCTTATCATTAAGTGATTGCCCACTGCGTAACCCTGATGATGTCCTTGGTCGGAAAGGTCCTGGTGCCCGTATTTTAGAACGTCCATAAGCTCTTTTATTAAAACCCGCACTTTTCATTATTTGGATGGCCATTGTTTAACGTGGCTATTTATCTAGATATATCATTAAGTAATGATGGTTTAATTCTATTTTTAACGGTAAGGCATAACTTATTGTTGAGATGGAGTTTTAATCGTTATTTACCAAATTGATAAATAAATTTTTTATTGACAACTCAAGTAGATAGTATTTTTGTAACTTAATGATAGATAGGCTATTTCTTAAATTTATTGTTTTTGTATCAGATGATTAATTGCCACTTTACATTGATTCAATTTATCTATTTACTGCATAACTGGTAATTAATGATTAGCTAAATATGGAGCAATCAATGTCAGTAGTGACACTTGTACTCGTTTTTTTATTAGCCGTTGTTGTGAGCGTTTTTGTTTCACGACTGCTCAAAGATATTATTCCATTACCCCTAATACAGATAGCACTGGGGGCTGGCTTGTCTTTATACGGTTTTACGGTTGAATTTGAACCTCATTTATTTCTGTTTTTATTTATTCCACCTTTATTGTTTCTTGATGGCTGGCGTATTCCTAAAGAAGCCTTATTTCAAGAAATTAAACCAATCATGTCGTTAGCCATAGGTTTAGTGGTGGTTACGGTTATTGGTATGGGGTTCTTTATACATTGGTTAATTCCGGCCATTTCTTTAGCTGTTGCTTTTGCCTTGGCTGCTATTTTGTCGCCAACAGACCCTGTTTCGGTGTCTGCAATGACCGTCAATTCCCCATTACCATCGCGAATGGCGCATATTCTAGAAGGGGAGTCATTGCTGAATGATGCAACGGGTCTGGTGTGTTTCAGTTTTGCGGTGGTCGCTGCGCTAACAGGCACATTTTCCCTTGCTTCAGCAGCGGGGCAGTTTGTATTAGTGGCTTTTGGCGGAATTTTAATTGGTTTGCTGGTGGCTTGGGCAATTGGCTGGTTAAACCAATTGCTAGTTAAGCGCACTGGGGAAGAACCTGCTATTCAAATTATGATCAGTTTATTGATGCCATTTACGGCTTACTTATTAGCTGAACATTTACATGTTTCCGGTATTTTAGCCGCAGTGGTTGCAGGTATTGCCATGCACTATGAAAAAATTGCAGGGCGTATGCAAGCCGCAACACGTATGCAAAGTAAAGCGGTGTGGGATACTGTACAAACTGCGTTGAACGGGATGATTTTCATCTTGTTAGGCGAGCAGTTACCGGGTATGTGGACAAATATGCCTGCTGTAGCAGAGGCCGCGGGTGCAAGCCATCCTTGGATGCTATTTGTTTATGTGGCAATCATTACTGTGGCCTTGGCGGTTTTACGGTTTAGCTGGGTGTGGATCTCGATGACTCTAACGGTCTTCCATAAACGCCGTCGTGGTAAAGAAGCCGATGTTATGCATATTCGTATGATGGCAGTGATGGCGACAGCGGGAGTGCGTGGAGCGATTACGTTAGCGGGTATTTTAACATTACCTTTATTGATGCCAGATGGTTCATTATTTCCGAATCGTGACGTGGCTATTTTCTTAGCAATGGGGGTGATTTTATGTTCATTACTGATTGCCAGTATTGCACTGCCTATTTTAACTAAAGGGCTGGTACAAGACTTACCTTATGATAATGACGAAATTCGAGCGCGTTTAGCCTTAAATGAAGCCGCAATGGCACATTTACGTGAATTGATGAACCACCCATCGGATGATATGGATGAAATTGCCATGCGTACTGAGGTTGGGGCACAACTGTTAGAAATTTATGGTAGACGACTCGATAACTCAGATGAAACTGAGTCAGATGTCTATGATTTACATAAGATGATTGATATGGAACGCGAGATGTCCAAGTCAGCATTAAAAGCAAAACGGGACGCGTTATATCAAATGCGTAAAAGCAAAAATATCAATGAAAGGGTGTATCACCGTTTACGTGATGAACTTGATTTAAAAGAAGAAACACTTAATCACCATAAAAATGGTAAACATTAGTTAGTGAAAATAAAGGCCTGAATCCCGAATGTATTCAGGCCTTTTGTTTATGATTATAACTCAACTAAGTTTGACTGTTTGTGTTGGTTGTTGATAAGTTAGTTGCAATTCTATTTGGGAAATTTATATGTCACAGGGTGCCGTTAGCTTAAGCATTATTATTACCATCACTTAGTGGTGGGGATATGCGACATCCTAAACCCGCCAGATAAGGCGGGTTTTTTGTTCTTATCTGGTTAACACTTCAGTAAGGAAAAATCTATACGATTAACCAAATTAAATATTGCACCTCAATTATCAAAATCAACTCGGTTATTTATTTTTACCGTGGGAGAAAATTATTTTTATTCGGATATTTTTGAATCTTGGCAATATATTGGTTTTTCTTTAGAAAGTGATGACCGCATGCTACCGCCTAAATTAGCGGGGGTATGCACCTGAAATTATTGGTATGGCAAACACTAATGCAATTGTGATTGTTCGCAGTCAAGAATGTATTATTTCTGAAGCAGCCGTTCCTCCAGAGCCATTTCGCATTCAAACACTCGATAGCGGCATCCGTGGTGTATTGGATGTGACGGTACGCGAAGAAAATGGCGAAGAGAGTAAATTTAGTATTAGTACCGTCTCGTTACCTCAGTTAAATGTAAAAGCGATGTGTTCCACGCAAACGAGCTCTGGATAGGCTAGCACGGTCAATTTACGGCATGGCCAATTAAGTCGTATTCATTATGATAGCTTGGTGAGTGAAAGCATCAGGTATACATGCAAATTTGCAACCTTAACGAAGGTAAGATTGCGGTTAGACTATGCCACCGATAGCGACCCGCAAAAGCGGTTGCCGATGAAAGATGCTTCAAATAAAACGATTTACAGTCAGTTAGAAATTGTGGATGAGCAAACTGGGGCGGCAGGCACAGACATTCGTGTGGGAATTCAGTCAGAGCATACGATTCAGATACGTAGTCGTATTCAAGGAGCTAATGCAGACGCAGGAAGCTATCAAGGGTCTGCATGGTTAATCGCCACATTTGATTAAATTGGGTTTTTGAATGGTTAGATATCATCCACCAATTTTCTGAATAAAACTGGATGGACTTTGCCCTAACCATTTTTTAAACATAGTCGAAAAAGACCCAACACTGCTGTAGCCTAAATCAAATGCAACCTCGGTAATGGATTTACCCGCAGAAATGTGGGTAATCGCACTTAATAAGCAAGCTTGCTGCCGCCAGTCTGAGAAAGATAGCCCCGTTTGAGCACCAAAAAAACGGCTAAATGAACGCTCACTTTTATGTAATTTTGCTGCCCATTCTTGTGGTAATGAGGTGATTTGTGGGGCTTTTAGAAATTCCCTGCACAACTGGGCTAAATGTTCATCCCGTGGGATGGGCGCGTAGAAAGGCAGGGGTTCTGCTTGTGCAATTTCATGCAAAATCAATTGGTACATTACCCCATCACGGCCATTTAAATCATATTCAATCGGGGTATCAACCGCTTCAAGCAATAATTGACGAAGTAAGGGAGAAACCCTGAGTACTTCGCACTTATTTCCTCTACGAGGAGCCGCTTTGGGCTCAATGTATAAACTACGTGTACTGACATTCAACATGCGGGTTTCATGAGGGGTATTACAGGGGATCCAAACCCCGCTATCAGGCGGGATGACCCATTCACCATCTGCAGTACTGACTTCAATCAATCCTGTTGCGCCATATAAAAACTGGGCACGGCGGTGGACGTGAGAATCGAGTAACACGTTTGGTAGGTAATCAGTACCGATAGCTAACACATCACGTGGAGTGGCATCGACAGTTTTTAGAGGAATATTTCGCATAGGAATTTATCTTGGCTGAGATTCAAAAATTATTATCTATCTTCTGAATATAGGCAATTTTTATTGACATAACCACATGTTTTATATGGTTGGCTGAAATTCCAATGTGTTTGGCGGCTTTTCGAAAGTTGGCAAACCGGGAAATGATTACTCTAGCGCGGCAACCTAATGTATGCCAGAGGTAGAGTTATCATGGAAAATTATCACGATCGGGCAGATAGCAAGAGTCTGATTAAACCCTTAACCCGTCGTCGGTTTATTCAAGGCAGCTCTGCGCTCATGGCTGTCCCCTTTATTACCACAAACACGGTCGCATCGACACCAGAAAACCCGAATATCATCCCAACCACAATGCTACAAAATGAAGGTGAGCGAGTGGTTTCTACCTGTAGTAGTTTTGACTGTGGTGGCAAATGTGATATTCGAGCACATGTTAAAGAAGGGGTAGTAACCCGAATTAGTACCCGCCCAGATGCCGATTTAGATGAAGAGATGCCCATCATGCGTGCTTGCGTACGCGGCCGCAGTTATCGGAAATTTGTTTATCACCCAAATCGCTTGAAATACCCAATGAAAAGAGTGGGTAAACGTGGTGAGGGGCGCTTTGAGCGCATTAGCTGGGAAGAAGCGACGACATTGATTGCCGACAATATGCAGCGTATCAACGAGCAATATGGCCCTGCATCACGCTTTGTTAGCCTCAGTACTGGAGTGACTGGAGGCATTTTCTCTGGTGCGAATATGCTACGCCGTCTATTTAATATCACGGGGGGCTTTCTGGAGAATTACCATTCAGTGAGTAACGGCAATACCATGGCGGTCACACCTTATACCTATGGCACATCAGCCAGTGGTAGCACCTTAGACACGCTCGAAGATACGCCATTGGTGATTCTGTGGGGGCATAATCCTAACGAAACCATTTTTGGTCATACGAATCATTATTTTCAAAAAATGAAGAAAAATGGCACTAAATTCATTGTTGTCGATCCGCGTTATTCAGATACCGCATCGTCATTAGCGGATCAGTGGATCCCTATTTTACCGACTACAGACAATGCGATGATGGATGCCATGATGTATGTGATCATCAGTGAGGGCCTGCATGATCAAACCTTTATCGATAAATTCACTGTTGGTTTTGATGAGCACCAGATGCCCGAAGGCATACCCGAAAATGAGTCATTGATGGCGTATTTGATGGGGAAAAAAGATGGAATAGTGAAAACTCCTGAATGGGCGGAACCCATTACCAAAGTACCCGCCGATACCATACGTCAATTGGCACGTGAATATGCCAACACCAAACCAGCGGTATTAATGCAAGGCTGGGGGCCTCAGCGTCATATCTGTGGTGAACGTTCCGCCCGAGGCGCGACCTTGTTGGCAACAATCACAGGTAATGTGGGCGTAAAAGGGGGATGGGCAGCAGGTTATGGCATGGCAGTTACGCCGGATCTCCGTAAAACTCTCGCGGGTCCTAGCTTATTTGACAACCCTGTGAAAGCGAAAATTAATATCACCAATTGGGTGCAGGCCTGTGAAAATAAAGATTTGGTAACGCCCAATAACGGTTTAAAAAACGCAGAAAAACTCGATACGGAAATCAAAATGATTTTTTCGTTAGCGGGTAACTATATGACCAACCAGAACCCCGATATTTTGCATGCCGCTAAAGTTCTGGAAGATGAAAGTAAAGTTGAGTTTATTGTTTACAGTGACTTATATATGACTCCCAGTGCCAAGTATGCCGATATTTTACTGCCTGAAACCAGTTTCTTAGAGCGTTGGAATGTGGGTGGCACATGGGGAACGGGTAATTATATTATTTTATCTGAAAAAGTCGTCGAGCCTGAATTTGAGCGCCGTAGTGACTATGAATGGTTACGCGACGTGGCTGAAAAACTCGGTGTTGGCGAAAAATTCAGTGAAGGCCGTACAGAAAAACAGTGGATTGAGTATTTAGTCAATGACGCTCATCAAAAACGCCCGGAAGATGGCATTCCAACCTTTGATGAGCTGCTGGTTAAGCGCCGCCATTTGTTAAAACACAAACCGCATGTGGGCCATGTTGCCTTCGAAAAAAATATTAACGATATCGAGAATAACCCGTTTGAAACACCATCCGGAAAAATCGAAATTTTCTCTCAGCGCCTTTATGAGCGTAATGACGTGGACATCCCTGCTTTATCTCATTATGTGCCTGCCATTGAGGGGCCGGAAGATGAACTAGCTTCCCGCTATCCATTGCAATTAATCACTTGGAAAGGTCGTAATCGTGCCAATTCAACGCAATTTGCTAACCCGTGGTTACAAGAAGTACAGCGCCAAGAGTTATGGATCAATCCTATCGATGCCAAAAGACGAAATATCACGGATGGGGAGCGGGTCAAAGTGAATAATGACCGCGGTATCACCATGGTACCGGTCAAAATCACCCAGCGCATTATGCCTGGTGTTGTTGCTTTACAGGCAGGAGCATGGTGGCAACCTGATGAAAATGGCATTGACCAAGGCGGTTGTGCGAACGTTTTAACATCTTCCCGCAGTACAGCAATGGCACATGGAAATGCCCATCAAACCTTATTGGTGGAGGTAAGCAGAGCATGAGTAAATTTCAGGTTTATCCCGCAGTCAGTGACAAACAGCTTGGCTTTTATATTGACTCTGCGCGTTGTTCCGGTTGTAAAGCCTGCCAAGTGGCGTGCAAAGATAAAAATAACCTCGACGTGGGGCGCAAATATCGTCGTGTATACGAAGTTGCTGGCGGTGAGTTTATTGAAAATGGCTATGGGGGACTGGTGAATAACGTCTTTGCCTATACGTTATCCATCTCCTGCAACCACTGTGCCGACCCAATGTGCGTGAAAAATTGCCCGACGACAGCCATGCACAAGCGTGAAGGGGATGGCATTGTGATGGTCAATACAGATAAGTGTGTGGGCTGTGGAACCTGTGCGTGGTCTTGCCCGTATGGTGCACCGCAAATGAACCCTGAAACCAAGCAAATGTCGAAATGTGATTTTTGTATTGATTTACAACTAAAAGGGGAACAGCCCGTCTGCGTCGCCACTTGCCCACTAGGAGCCATTCAATTTGGCCCAATTGATGAATTACGACAACGTTATGGGGAGCTAGCGGATGTCCGAGGATTACCAGACTCATCGATTACCCACCCAAATTTAGTGATCCATCCACATCTTGGGGCGGGTCGTACACAAGACTCACAAGGAGAAGCCAAATGAATGAATGGCCACTGTTATTATTCACATTTTTAATGCAAACATCCATTGGGTTGAGTGTGATGTTAGCGCTTTTTGCAAACAAATTATCGGCGAATTTAACGGGCAAAACGCACGCACAGTTTTTGCTGTGGTATGTATTTGTCGCCTGCGTATTTGCGGGTATCGGTTTATTGTCCTCAATCACCCACTTAGGGGTTCCTTTAAATGCGCCTAACTCACTGCTGAATATTTTTTCATCGTGGTTAAGCCGTGAAGTGGTATTCACCGCTACCTATTTTGCTTTTCTCGGGCTGACTTTCCTATGGTTATGGCTCAAAAAGGAATTGTCATATTTGCTACTTGGCTTGGCCATTATTGCAGGGCTATGCGATGTGTATGCCATGGCTTCAATCTATCGTTATACATCAATGTTAACGTGGATGAATGATAATACGTATTTGATGTTCTACGGCACGATGTTTACTGCGGGAGCTGCTGGGTATTATTTATTAATCAATTTGTTATTGCGTTTTAACATCGGAGCCGTAGAGACTCAGATATCAACTCGTGGGTTATGGATGTTATGGGCGGTGATTGGGGTTAGCTTACTGGTTCGTTTAGCTTATCAGCCTGCCTATGAAAGTTACTTGGTTCACACTAGCTATAATAATGAATCCATTACATTTCCTATCGACTCTATCCATGCTTACCAAGGGATTTGGTCACTGCGTATCACGAGTTGGGTAGTTGGAATATTGGCGGTGATGGTATTGGGATATGGGTTGTTTCGTCATATACGACAAACGGCGAATGGGGTTATGACTTCGAGCAGTAAAGGATATTTAGTGGTTGGTTGTACAGCGGCGATGGTTGCTGAGTTTATGCTGCGTTACTGTTTTTACACGATCCACATATAGATAACAGCGTATTGCTTAGGAAATTATCTTTTTTATGATCCATTTTTCACACTATGCAGCCGCGTTTAATATTTTAGGCACGTGCTATTTATTTTCACCGAATGACGATGCAAGTCATTATGCAATAAGCTTTTTCAAGTTAGATGACTTCGCATCTCAGTGGCCTTGTAAGGTCAGCATCTCGCTTAGCGAACGGATCTCGGCATCGCTAAATATTGAGATTGCGGCACTGCATACTCAGTGGACGGATTTGTTTATTGGACCTGAAGCATTACCCGCCCCGCCATGGGGCTCGGTATATCTTGACCCAGAGGGTGTTTTGCAAGGTTCTTCCACGGTGGCATTGAGTGAGTTTTTAAAACGGGAGCGTTTAAAAATACAGACTCGTTATCCAGAGCCCTCTGACCATGTTGGTTTAATGTTATTTCAAGCGGCAGTTTTGGCTTCACAAGTCAGGGAAGCCGCATTAAAAGAATTGTTGAATGACCATTTGGGAAGTTGGCTACCACAATTTTCTCAGCAATTAAATCGAACAAGCTATAGCCCATTCTATAATGCATTAACTGAATTAGCTCTGGTGACTGTCAGGTCGTGCTTGTAATATTATTCAATATTTTTGATTTTTAAATGGTTAATTAAACGTAATATTTGAATAGGTGAAAGGTTAACAAATTTTAATTAAATGAAAATTGATTTAGTTATAAGAAATGCAAATTAAAATGATTCTTACTTTATCTTTCTAAGCCATAATGCATTTTTAAGCCATACTACTTAATGATGTTTTGGATATCCATAGGGGGTATAAAGTGGTCAATTTATTAAATCGTTTGTTGTCCCATGAAGATGCTGGCAGGTTGTTATTGCGTCTTTCTGTTGGTGGGCTCATGTTGTTTCATGGTATGAGCAAATTAATGACTGGTGCGAGTGGTATTAAAGCGCTGCTGGCTTCTTATGGTTTACCTGAATTTATTGCTTATGGAACAATTCTAGGTGAAGTGGTTGCGCCTATTTTTATTATTTTAGGGATTTTAACTCGTCCATCAGCTTTATTAGTGGCTTTCACCATGGTGGTTGCATGGTTAATGATTGGGCTAGATAAAACATTTGTATTGGATAAAACCGGTGCATGGGCCATCGAAAGCCTAGTGTATTTCTTCTTGAGTGGTATTGCATTGGCATTTTTAGGTGCGGGTAAATATTCCATTATTAAAAACCCGAACTGGCGATAAACCTGTTTTTCTTTTGTGTTTGACATTGCCTTTGAAAAAAGACCATCAAAAAATTTCTGATGGTCTATTTTTTTGAAAAATACCTGTTAATGATTTTCTAACACGGATTCACATGCAAACAGTATTTTAACGTGATGAGTTTCTTCTATTTCTTTGAGTGTTTTCTCTATCCGTTCTCTCATTAGCACGGATACACTTTCATGGTCAGTTTCCATGCTTTTTCTCCTGTAACGTTTTATCGTTAACCCTTAACACATACCACTTGGCGTAGGGTATGAACAATTTCTACCAGTGATGATTGTGCTGCCATTACCGCGTCGATGTCTTTGTAGGCCATCGGTATTTCGTCAATCACATCACTGTCTTTTCGGCACTCAACATGGGCAGTCGCCATTTTTTGGTCGCTAACTGAGAAACGCTTTTTGGCTTCAGTTCGGCTCATTACACGGCCTGCACCGTGGCTACAGGAACAGAAACTTTCTTCGTCTCCTAACCCGCGCACGATAAAGCTTTTCGCCCCCATAGACCCTGGAATGATCCCCATTTGGCCTTTTCGAGCGGATACCGCACCTTTTCGTGTCACTAAAACGTCTTCACCAAAGTGCTGCTCTTTTTGCACATAGTTATGATGGCAATTTACAGCTTCTTGCTCTGTAATAAACGGTTTTGGAATTTCACGCGATAGTGCTTCTAACACGCGGTGCATCATCACTTCACGGTTATGGCGGGCAAAGTCTTGCGCCCAACCCACTGCTTCCATATAGTCATTAAAATGTACGCTTCCTTCTTCGAAATACGCGAGGTCTCTATCAGGTAAATTAGCAATATGCTGTTGCATATCTTTTTGCGCGAGTGTGATAAACAAGTTACCAATCGCATTTCCCACTCCGCGTGACCCGCTATGTAGCATCACCCATACACGGTCTTGTTCGTCTAAACACAGCTCAATAAAGTGGTTTCCCGTTCCCAACGTCCCTAAATGGTTATAATGGTTAGTTTGGCGCAGTTTTGGGTACTTATCGCAGATACGCTTAAACTCTGCATCTAAATGTGCCCAGTGGCTATCGACAATATCCGGTGTACGATGCCAAGCCCCTTTATCACGCCCATGTCGATGGGTGGTTCGACCGTGTGGCACTGCCGCTTCAATGGCAAAACGGATATTTTGCAGGCTATCCGGCAAATCCGATGCCGTTAAGGACGTTTTTACGGCAATCATTCCACAACCAATATCCACTCCAACCGCCGCAGGAATAATGGCCCCTTTAGTTGGAATCACGCTTCCAATGGTTGAACCTTTCCCCACGTGTACATCAGGCATCACAGCAAGGTGCTTGAAAATAAACGGCATTTTGGCGGTATTTTGTAGTTGTGTAACTGCTTTCGGGTCAACAGGAACCCCATTGGTCCACATTTTTACCGGTACGCCATTTTCTTGAGTTAATTCGTTGAATTTATTATTTATCATTATTTATTCCTTAATTTTTACTAATCCGTTTAATACTTGGTCTAATCCACCGTAAACAGAAATTTGGTCGATGCGATGCGCAATATTTTCTAAGGTTTCGAGCTCTTTCAAACGCAAGGCAATGGGGTTGTTTTCCATCACTTTAGCGGTATTTAGCAGTGAGCGAGTCGCCGCGGTTTCTTCACGTCGGCGGATCACGTTTGCTTGTGCCGATTTCTCGGCTTCGACTACTTGGGATAAAATCGTGCGCATATCTCCCGGTAAAATAATATCTTTAACACCAATGCTATCGATTTCTAGGCCAAACTCAGTGACGCATTGCGCCACTTGAGCCAACATCAGCTCATCAATTAGTTGCTTGTTTTCTAACAGTTCATCTAAGGTTCGAGTCCCCACGATTTCTCTTATTGAGAATTGTAATTCACGATATAAATGTTCTACAGGCTGACTCAATTTTGAAAATGTCAGCAAAACATCCTGATAGCGCCAATTAGCACACAGATTGACGCGCAATGTGACTTTATCTTTGGTTAAAATTTCTTGCCCGCTGACTTCAAGTGATTGCAAACGCGTATCAATGATTTCAACCTCAGGTTTGTGGTTGATTTTCCAATAGCCGTAAGTTCCTGGTTGTAATAAATCTTGTATCTCACCATCAATTTTTAGCATACCGACATGCCATGCAGGTACTTGGCTAATCAAGGCCAACTCATTGCCTTTAATGCGTTTTTTACCCATTAATCGGGCAACTAAGGCGGAGTCAATAACACTATTTTCTAGTGATTGCAGTTCCACTTTTAAGCTATTGCCATTTTTCCAATACAACCGACGGGTTGCTGGTGGCAAGATTTCTGCCAAGCTATTGTGCAAGTAAATAAAACCAATCTCATCATCAGCTAAAATGATGTCAATACAGTGCTCATCAACCCAATCAGAGTGAAATTGGCGTAAGTGGTCGGCCAATTTTTCATCAATGGCCTCATTGTCGAGGGTGAACAATGACACTGTCAATCGATTGAACCAGTCGTTTAAATGGTGCTCACCCGCTGTTAGTAATTGTTTAAAATTCCCATTTTTAGCGGTCAATGCGATTTGTCCTTGAGCGATATTGATTTTTTTCATTATTTTTCCTTTTTTATGGTTTATCCACCACTGAAGAAAAAAGCGAAGTGGTGAGGGGAAAAGTAGAGTGCCCAGTACGGCTGTCTAAATTTCTGCTCATCACTCGGCAAGGTTCTCGAGTGGTGGTTTTAAGCTTAACTTCAACTTAGTTTTATACAGTTGGATTTGTATTTTTTTCAGGAGTCGAACCTGATAGCTAGGCTATTACCAAGGTGTCTTACTGACGGCGGCATACAGACCATGTAGTGACTAACGCCACCATGTCTGCACCGGTTGAACGCGAAGTTCAGACAATTTTCGGCAGTGGATAAATAGATAATTGCCAGAAGCGTGCCAACTTTGATGAAAATATAATAAATATTTTTATATCATTGAAAAATAACAAATAAATATTTTAATGAAATTTTACTAACATTGAATGATGAAATGAATTAGGCTATTTATTATATTTTTATCTCGTCTTTTATGAATTTATATAAACTCATTATGAATAAAAAACGCAAAGTTGTTATTGGCGTACTGGGCACGGTACTCGATAGGCGAGGTAAAAAAGCCAATCGCTGGACAAAATGGCGCCCAACGGTAGGCTTGTGCCAACAACCTGATTTGGATATCGGTCGCTTTGAACTGCTACATCAGGTCAATGACTATGGCATGGCGCATCGGGTGAAGGAGGATATTGAGCAAGCCTCTCCCAATACCGAAGTGGTGCTGCATGAGGTGGATATTGCCGACCCGTGGGATTTCGAAGAGGTGTATACCTCGTTATTGGATTTTTCTTCAAGTTATCAATTTGATACTGACGACGAAGAGTATCTGGTGCATATCACGACGGGCACCCATGTGGTACAAATCTGTTGGTTTTTATTAACCGAAGCTCATTATTTACCTGCCAAATTAATCCAAACCTCTCCCAGCCAAAAGGGGAGAGAAAAAGACCCAATCGGCATTCATACGGTGATTGACCTTGATTTAAGCCGTTATACCCACATCACCAGTCGCTTCCAAACAGAGCAGCAACAGCAGGTATCCTTCTTAAAATCCGGGATTGCCACGCGTAATGCTGCGTTTAACACCATGATTGAGCAAATCGAGCGGGTGGCTTTGCGCTCAAAAGCGCCGATTTTACTCAATGGCCCAACGGGGGCTGGGAAGTCGTTTTTGGCGCGACGCATTTACCAATTGCGGGAAAGCCGCCACCAAGTCAAGGGGCGTTTTGTGGAAGTGAACTGCGCCACTTTGCGCGGTGATAATGCCATGTCGACGCTATTTGGCCATGTCAAAGGGGCGTTTACTGGGGCACTAAATGCACGAGGCGGTTTGTTAAAAGAAGCCGATGGCGGCATTTTATTTTTAGATGAAATTGCAGAACTTGGCCTTGATGAACAAGCTATGTTACTCAAAGCCATTGAAGAAAAACGTTTTTTTCCTTTTGGCTCCGACAATGAAATCCACAGTGATTTCCAGCTGATAGCGGGAACCCACCGCAATCTTGCAAAGCAAGTGGAATCGGGTAAGTTTCGTGAAGACTTATACGCCCGTATCAATATGTGGACCTTTGCCCTACCGGGGTTAAAAGAACGTCGTGAAGATATTGAACCCAATATCGATTATGAATTAGCCAAACTTTGCCAAGATCAGCAAAGCCAAATCCGCTTTGATAGCGAAGCACGCAGCCTGTATGTGAAGTTTGCTTGTTCCTTGCAAGCCCAGTGGCGCGGCAATTTCCGTGAATTGGGCGCCTCGATTAGCAGGATGGCGACCTTTGCCGAGCGCGGGCGCATTACTAAAGTGGTTGCCGAGGAAGAAATTGGCCGTTTGCAGTCTCAATGGCAGCCAAAATCAACCAATACATTTCCAAAGCAAATTGGTGAGATTGATTTATTCGATAAGCAGCAACTGGCAACAGTACTTGAAGTTTGCCGCCGTTCATCTTCCCTTTCCGAGGCGGGGCGTGAGCTGTTTGCAGTATCACGGCAACACAAAAAACAGCCCAATGATGCGGACAGGCTGCGAAAATATCTCGCCAAATTTGAATTGGATTGGGATGGGGTGAAGGCGGGGTATTGAGGGACGCTATATTGCTAAATCGTAGAAAGAAAAATCCCCGCCGAAGCGGGGATGAGGGGGTTAATATTCGATAATACAAAGTGTTTTTAGACTATGGTCATACCATGAGGCCTGCATGGAAATAACCTTGTCGGCAGTAAGATTCGCAGAATCATTTCCTGTCCAGTACAATCCTAGAACATTATGATCTGTATCTATTTTTTTCTGAGGGTTTTGAAATAACATTGCTATTTCTGAGTTATAGGCAGGACGGCCTCCATTAATGCTGCACCCAGAATCATCTATATGACGCTCTCTCGTGTCCGTGGGGTAGAAATATGTATTTATTGTTATCGTTGCGCGTATAGCTTCAAGTTTATGGCTGTTTTTATTCGGCCTAGCGGTTAATTTGATGACATTTTTTTGACGACTTGGTTTATTCTTTATATAAGGGACCAACTTGGTACCAAAGCCTATCACACCGGGATGGCTATTCTCCCATGTATAATCAGTATAATCCTTTGTTATTGAATAGAAATGAAAATACTGTTTGTAAATCATTGCGGTGGCAGGGTAGTTAATATGTTGGAAAGAATAGAAATAGATATCAATTTCCTGTTCGGTACCCACATGACCAATTGAATTAGAGTCAAGGGTTACCATTACTTTCTCTGCTTTTAAGTTCGAGATAGATGCAGTATACACACCTGATGCTGCGGTTTCTTTCATAACAGCGTTACTTAGGACTCCACTACTTGAAGTGATCTTTGGTTTTTTACCTGAGATAAGTACTCCATTTTTATTGATAAGCTTTAAGGTTATTATCGCCTTGTCTTTGCCATTACCTTCAACTGAATCGGTATCAACAGAGAGTTCACTTTTCCCGCTGTCAAAAATAGGGGCGTCTGTTTGGATATTAATCTCTTTTTTTCCTGTTATTTTGGCTGGATTATTGATAATAACCGTTAATGTATGCTTTCCTTCAGTGTCAAACTTAACATTGGTTGAATAGTTTCCAAGTTTATCATCACTCCATACTAATGAAGATAAAGGTTGCTTATTACTCGATAAAGTAATGTCACTTGGACTGATATCAATAACACCGTTACCATTTTTATCTCGTAATTGGAGTGTCACTTTAACGGTATCTCCAGTTTCTGCGGTGTCTAAAGTGTTTATGTGAATAACTTCAACACTGTTTGCGCCTTGCGGAGCCATAAATTCGATCTCGATAGGTTTTATCAAACGGTTAGTATTAACTACCACATCTAATTGATGTTTACCGACTTTCGTCGATTGCCAATTTGTGGTGTATTGCCCATTAGAGTCTTCGGTCCAAGTGATACTTTTTTCTTTGCCATTATGTGTTAATTGAATATCTTGATTAGCAACATTAATAACACCATTACCGAACCTATCTTTGAGTTGTAATGTCAGTGGAGTATCCACACCTAATTTGGCCGTTGCTGGCGTAGTTAATTCAACTTTCGCGATATTTTTAGCGCCTTTCAGTGGTTTCACATCAATGTTGATTTTTTTTATCTGACCATTTACCTCAACCGATAAAGTGTGTTGTTTAACTTTCTCTAAGGTTATCTGAGCGGTATAGACACTATCGTGTAATGGTGTTTTCACCCACGATGCTTTCGTGATAATAGTATTATCGCTATTTTCGAGCTTCATGTCTTTCGGGGCAACATCTGCCACTTCATTGCCATATTTATCAAGCATGGTGAGGGTTAATATAGTGCTCTCACCTGCACTCATTGAAGTTACTGCAGGAGTTGATTTAATCTCATTAACATTGCTAGCCCCTTTCAAGGCTTTCACCGTGACTTCCTTAGTATTGGCATCTTGTTTATTCACCGTCGCGGTTAATGTGTGTTTACCGACTTTGGTTAATGGTAAGGTGGCTTTATACACGCCTGTCGATACCTCATGCCAAGCAATACTGCGGCTATCAATAATTTCTGCGCTATTATTATCGGTTAACACAATATCAGCCCCTGTGACGTCAGTCACCAAATTGCCATATTGGTCTTGTAGTTTTAACGTTAAGTCAACTTTTTTACCAGCATCAAGCGTGTTGGTGTTGGTGGAAAGTGCTGCGGTTTTCACCACATCTTTGCCACTTGGGTCAGTTGCTTCTACGGTTTGAATGCGGCTTGGTTGCTTATTGACAGTGGCTTTAAACTGGTAATTATCGACAGTTTTTAACTGTTGTTTAGTGGTATAGACGCCATCTTGTAGGCTATCCCATTTTACGTTAACTGGATTATCATTTTTGGTGAGCTGAATATCACTTGCATTGATACCAATAACACCATTATCAACACTGTCTGTTAGCGCTAATATTAAGGTCACCTCTTTCCCAGCTTCAAGAGTACCTACATCGGTTTCAAGAGTGGTTTTATGGACGTTATTTACACCTTTGGCTGGGGCAACGGTTAGCTCAAGTTTATCGCTGATCATGTTATCTACGGCAACTTGAATAGGCTGCGAGTGTAACTTGTTCATAGTGAGTTCTTGAGAGTAAAAACCATCTTTAAGTTCTTTCCATATGGAGGTCGATTGCAAGTCAGTTAATAACTTCAATTTCGATGATGCCCCAGTCAGCTTGTTACCAAACTTATCTTTTAGTCCGACTTTTAGGGTGATTTTATCGCCTGAATTTACTGTATTATTTTTTGCGTTGTGGGTGATAGACATGGTGTCTAATGAGCCACGCAAACCATCTTTATCATAAGAGTTAATCAAAATTTCTTTTGGTGCTTTGACGTTCCAATACACCGTTTTTGACTTGCCGTTGACGCCGATACTGATTTTATAGTTACTCGCTTTAGTCGCAGGGAGCTGAGCGATATATCTATCTATGTTGTTTTTTTCCATAAATATAATATTTTGCTCTTTATCATCAATTTTCATTTTGATATCGCTACTGCTAATATTTTTAACTGGGTTGCCATATTGGTCAGTTAAACTAATGGATAATGATGATGGTTGTCCTGCGTCACTGTCGGATATCGGTGAGATAGTGATTGTTTTTACAGCATCTTTACCAGTTGGTGAATTGACCGTGACAGTGGTTGTATCTGTAAATTTACCAATACCCGCACTGAGAGTATGCATTTTAACGTCACTGAGCATGATGGTGGTGGTATAGGTACCTAAGTCACGGCTATCTTCTTTCCAAATTATTGGTCTTTTGTTAGGAATGTCTGTCGAGTGAATGTCGCTATTGTTGAGATTGATAACTGGGTTGTTATCGATATCTGTTACCTTTAAGGATAAGGTCACGTTATCACCCGCAGTGATAACGTTTGGTGTCGCCGTTAGCGTTACATTGTGAACTCGGCTGGGGTCTGTTGAAGGCTTTACTTCAATTAACACATTTTTACTTTTTTGTTGATTAACTGTCGCTCTCAGGGAATGAATACCCGCGAGTGATAGGGTGATTTGCGCGATATAGATACCATTTCCTTTTGATGTCCAGATTAAACCCGTGAGGTTTTTCTGCGTATGTGCATCATTAATGGTGATATCAGCCGCATTAACACCCTCAACACCATTACCCCATTGGTCAGTTAATTGAAGTGTCAGTTCCGTTTGGCTTCCCACGGTCAGTTGATTGGTGCTGGTTGAAAGTTCAACAGAGTTCACATGGGCTGCGTCCGAGAGAGCACTAACATTAATCGTGAATGGTGTGTTTTTTTGGTGGTTAACTCGGGCTACAAAGGTGTTTTTCCCTTGTTTATATAATGGAAGCACGGAGGTATAAACACCTGCTCCGTTTTCTTTCCAAACTAGCTTTGAAGCAAACGTATGGTTGTGCTCCAATTGAATATCATTGGCTTGTACTTTTTCAATACCATTACCATGGATATCAGTTAATGTTAATTGCAGTTCAACTAACTCTCCCACCATAAGAGTTTTGTTCGTTGCCTTTAATTCCACATTGCTAACAGCAGATTGCCCCTGTGGCGCCTCAACATTAATAACCTGTGATTGGATAGTGTTATTGACAGTAACCTTTAACGTATCAGAGCCTAATTTACGCAATAATAAGTCGGCGGTATAAGTGCCATCCGCATGGTCTTTCCATATGACAGGTCCTGATTGCTGGTGAGCAGTCACAATACTGTTGCTAGAAACCTCTTTTAGCCCATTACCAAAGGCATCTTTCAACGTGACGATGAGTGTAACTTTCTCGCCAGCTTTATGTTTACTGGTTGGCGCTACATTCAGCAATACTTCATTAACGACTTTGTATTGGCCTTTCTTACCACTCCCATCCCTAGCAACAGCAGCAATTGGCACTGGTTTGCTAACATCAAATAATTTTTCGATTGAAGTGACATTTTGAGTTGGGATAGATGCAACCATATTGTGTGAGCCACTTTGCTGTCCGGGTAATGTCCCAACGTATTTGCCCGTAGGGACTTGAGCAACTTGCATGGAAATTGGTTGTTGCTGATCGACGGTAACGGACAGGCTGGTAATATTGGATACCGGGTGCCCATTTGAGTCAGTCAGGGAAAAGACAATCGTACTGTCAGAACCTGCAGCTACGGGTAAAACATGGACAATTTCAACATTATTGACCTTGCTTTTCCCTTCATTGTTATGAACCGTAATCTCAACAGGGAGGCTTTTCTGTTTATTGACGATGGCCGTTAAGCTGTCTTTACCTAGTTTATTTAACACTAAATCCGCGGTATAAGTGCCATCGTTGCCATCAACCCAAGCCACCGGACTTGTTTGACCATGAGTGAGTGCAATTTTGGTGCTTTCAACGCCTGTGAGTTTATTATCAAACGCATCTGTTAAGGTCAGTGTCAGTTTAACGGTTTCTCCTGATTTGTAACCTTGAGTTGTAATCGCCTGTAATTCGACGGTTTTCACCACGCCTTGCGTCTCAGCTTTACCTGAACCATCAGTTTGAGTTGCTTTAATGGTTGTGGCAGCCTTAACGACCCAACTTTGTTGGTTTTTCTGTTTATTAGCCGTGACTTTAACGGTGTAACTGCCTGCTTTACTTGCCGGTAGTGTCGCGTTGTAAGTGCCTTTGGTGCTAGTTTCAGTGAACTTAATGTCTGCTAATTTATCGTTGATAGTGACTTTAATGTCATTAGCTATCTGAGTCACACCTTGTTGATGGGTATCTTGAATTTTCACGGTAAGATTGCCCGCTTTCCCAGCTTCTGACGGGGCGATAGGGTCAATGATAACCTTATCTACTTGATTGACTTGGTTGGTATTTTCCACCGTAATGTTTACGGTTGAACTCTCTTTCTGGTTAACGATGGCTTTTAGCGTGCCACTTCCCAACACTTTTACTGGTAATGTTGTGGTATAGTTGCCGTTATTGTTATCACTCCATGTCACTGTACTACCTTGATTTTGTAGCAGAGTGATGCTGGTAACGCCTTTAAGTGGGTTACTAAACTTATCCTTTAAGGTCACGGTCAGTTGTAAGTTATCGCCTGATTTGATGTTAGTGTCTGGTGTTACAGCCAGTGTGACATCATTGACGACACCACGTGCTCCTGCTGTTCCCCCACCATTTGATGCTGCGGTGACGGTATCAGGTTGCTCCACAGTGAGTGGTTTTGGCGTGGATGGGATTTTATTGGCGGTGATAACCACATCATAAGGCCCCGTTTGTTGCCCTGGTAATTTCCCTGTATAGCTGCCATCCACTTGTGGAGTCAACGCGATGTTTGTTGGTTTTTGATTACCGATGGTGACATCTACGTTTTGAATACCTTCAACCAAGTTGCCTTGAGCATCGGTCAATACAACCGTAAAGGTACTTTCTGCACCTGCTGTTGCATTGGTGATATCAGTGATATCGACTTTATGGATAGCCGTGCTGGCTGATTGCTTGGTGACATTGATTGGAACCGCTTTGCTTTCCAGTTTATTAACGGTGGCCACTAAGCTATCTTTGCCCAGTGTTTTCAACACTAAATCCGCGGTATAAGTGCCATCTTTGCCGGTTACCCAAGCCACCGGACTTGTTTGACCATGAGTGAGTGCAATTTTGGTGCTTTCAATGCCTGTGAGTCTATTATCAAACGCATCTGTTAAGGTCAGTGTCAGTTGAACGGTTTCTCCTGATTTGTAACCTTGAGCTGCAACCGCCTGTAATTCGACGGTTTTCACCACGCCCGTTTTACCTTCGGTACCCGAACCATCAGCCTTAGCGGCATTGATGGTTGTTGGCGCCTTGACTTCCCATGGTTGTGTTGCTGTTTTTTGACCAATCGCGACGTTAACGTCATAACGGCCCGTTTTTTGTGCGGGTAATTTGGCGGTATAAGTGCCCTTTATTTTGCTATCTTCAGTCAATGTGAGGGGGAGTAGTGCTCCGTTGAGGGTGAGTTTTATCTCATCTTTAAGTAAGACCACACCATGGCCATAGATATTCACGGCTTTTAGGGTGATGGTTTGCTCTGAACCTGCTGCTGATGGGGCAATCGGTTCGAGCGTCAGTTGGTGAACTTGAGCCGCTTGATTCGGGCTGACCACATCAATACTAACCATGTTGCTCTCTTGGCTGTTCACTGTGGCTTTCAAGTCATTGTTGCCTAATTGGCTTGATGGCAATGTGGCGGTATAGCTGCCGTTATTGTGGTCAGTCCATGTCAGGGTAGCATTTTTGTTGTTGTGCTGTAGCGCAATGCTGGCACTGCCGACGCCTTTTAGTGGGTTGTTAAAGCTATCTTTTAATGTGACCGTCAGCTGCAAACTGTCACCCGATGTGAAATTGCTGTTTTGGGTTGCACTGAGTGCCACACGGCTGACCACACCGCGCTGGCCGTTTGTGCCACCGCCGTTTGCGCTTGCGGTGACGGTGTCCGATTGTGCCACGGTGAGTATTTTTGGCGTGGATGGGATTTTATTGGCGGTGATAACTATGTCATGATCCCCCGTTTGTTGCCCTGGTAGAGTGCCGATATAACTGCCATCGGTTTGTTGCGTCACAGCGATATTTGGCAGTTTTTGATTATTAATGGTGACATCCACGTGTTGGACGCCTTCGACCGAGTTGCCTTGCGCATCGGTTAATGCAACCGTAAAGGTACTTTCCGCACCAGCGGCAATAGGGACAATAGTGAGGATCTCAACCTTGTGGATCGCTGTACTGTCTGATTGCTTAGTGATATTGATAGGAACTGTGTTGCTATCCCTGTTATTGACGATGACCGCTAAGCTGTCTTTACCCAGTTTATTTAACACTAAATCCGCGGTATAAGTGCCATCTTGTTGAGGCACCCAAGCCACAGGACTTGTTTGACCATGAATGAGTGTAATGTTACTTCCGTCAACGCCTGTGAGCGGGTTATCAAACGTATCTTTTAAGGCCAGAGTCAGTTTAATCGGGTCACCTGACTTGAAGTCTTTGGTTGGTGAAATGGTCAGTGTTGCGCGCTCAATGACACCGCGAGAACCTGATTTACCACTATGATTAACCGCAATAGGCATTGGAGCATCCACGGATAAGGTTGATTCTGTGGACTTAACGCCACCAACAGTGACGTTGACTTTCTGAACTCCTGATTTTTGGCCTGAAAGGATACCGGTATAAATCCCTTTGGTGGTGGTTTCAGTGATCTTAAGTAACGCTTCAGCGCCATTGATAGAGACAACTGCGTTACTATCTATCCCTGTAATAGGTTGGTTGTTGGCATCAGTGAGTGCCAGTGTGATGGTACTTGTTTCCCCAGCCGCAGGTTTAGTGATGCTTTTTATTTCAACTTGTTTGATTTGTGTCGCGGCAGTGGCATTCCCAACATTAATGTTAAGTGGGGAAGTGGTTATTTGGTTCACTTTCACTGTTAACGAGTCTTGGTCAATTTTTGTCAGTGGCAACAGAGCGGTGTATTCACCGTTCCGTAGGTCTGTCCAAATAACAGAACTCTGCTTAGATTGTTTATGTGTTAATTGAATACTAGCGCTACTGATCCCTTCAAGGGCGTTACCAAAGGCATCCTTAATTGACACGATTAATTGTAATGATTGGCCTGACTTTAGGTCATTGGGTGATGACGAGTCCAATGCAACGGTTTTAACCACACCACGTTGATTTTCTGTACCACTGCCATCTTTTTGGTTAGCGCTGATCGTCCTTGCCGTTTTAACGGTCCAAGGTTTTGATACGGTTTTTTTATTAGTTGTCACATTAACGGTGTATTTGCCCGTATTTTGTGCAAGTAATATTCCTGTGTAAGTCCCTTCTTGAGTAAGTGATTCCGTTATAGCAATGGGTGTCGGTAGGCCATTGATATTTGCCATTATCATACTGTTAATCGCGGTGACAGGGTGGTGGTAGCTATCAGTAACTTTCACTGTGATAGTTTGTTTTTCACCCGCTTCACTTGGCGTAATTGGTTCAAGTTCGACATTAGCCACCTTGTTGATATCAGTCGAATTACTCACGGTAATGGGGATGACTTGTGATTTATAACCGTTAATCGATGCCGCTAAATGATTAGAACCTGTTTGTGTTAATAGCAACGGAGTCGTGTAAGTACCATTACGATTATCTAACCATTTTAGCGAACTTGCTTTATATCCATCCAAGATGATATTACTAGGGTCGATAGCGGTTAATAGATTATTAAATGCATCAGTTATGGTCACGGTGATATTCAGCTTATCACCCGATTGCAGATGAGTGATATCACTGGTCGTCATGGTAATGTTATTGATAACGCCTCGTTCGCCACTATTACCTGTTCCGCTTGTATTATTCGAGTTTACTGAAGCTGGTTTTTTCACTTCTAAAGTATCTTTAGCGGAGCCTTGGCTATTCACCGCGGCAGTAATTTGATAGTTACCTGTTTGCATGGCTGGCAGTGTGACGTCATAAATCCCCGGTTTCCTTTCTTTCGCAGGCAATGTGTGCTGTTTGTTATCAATATTAACAATAATTTCAGTTTCACCGACTACTGGGTTGCCATGTGTATCGGTTAATTTAACTGCCAGTATGCTGCTTGAACCTGCGGCAGGTTTTTCTGTTTTGATGATTTCAACTTTGCTGACCTTATCTTTCCCTGCGGCGTTGCTAATTTGAATCGGTTTTACGAGGGTTTTATTGCCATCAATTGACGCAACTAAACCTTTCGCGCCAACTTCAGTTAACGTGATGGTCGCGCTGTAAGAACCATCGCTGTTATCTTTCCAGACTGGCTTGCCGTTAAATCCGCCAAGGGTAATTGTATTCGTATTGAGCCCAGTTAAACCGTTATTAAAGGCATCGGTGACGGTGACGGTGATCTCAAGTTGATCGCCAGACTGTAAGTTGTTGGTATTGCCCGTTGTCATGGTAATACTATTAACCACGCCTTTTTCTCCCGGCTTACCTGTGTTATTGGGTTTAATTGGCGTTGGTGGGGTAACCACTAAAGTTGTATCAGTTGAGCCCTTACCATTCACACTCGCGCTAATGTTGTGATTTCCTGCTTGTAGTGCGGGTAGTGTCACTTCGTAAATACCGGGGTTACCTTCTTTGGCAGGACGTTTATGGGTTTGCCCATCAATATTGAGGGTAATTTCTGTTGCGCCAACCACGGGGTTGCCATGTTTATCGGTTAACGCGATAGTGACGGTACTGTTTGTGCCTGCTGCCGGTTTTTCTGTTTTGATGATGTTGACTTTATCAACATGGGATGCCCCTGTGGCATTATTGACCTGAACTTCGGTGTGTGGGCTGTGGCTACCATTGACGGAGGCAGTTAAATCATTGCTACCAACGTCGGTTAAGGTCAACGTGGTGGTGTAAGAGCCATCGCCATTATCTACCCAGTTTAAGGTATTCCCTTTGTGTTTACCGATATCGATATTATCGGTATTTAAACCCGCCAAACCGTTACCAAAGGCATCCGTTACTGTTACCGTGATTTCAAGAGGATTATCGGATTCAAAACGGTGAGTGTGATCAAGTGCGATCGTCACCTTATCAATAACACCTTTCTCACCTTGCTGGCCTGTGCCGTTTGAGTCATTCGGGGAAATCGGTTTTGGCTGCTCAACTAGTAAGCTTTCTTTGATTGATACAGTATTATTTACACTCGTATGGATATCATGTTTGCCCGCTTGCAGTGCTGGCAGCGTGATTTCATAGATACCCGGTTTCCCTTCTTTCGCGGGTAAAGTGTGTGGGTTGTTATCAATATTAACGATAATTTCAGTTTCACCGACTACTGGGTTGCCGTTGCTATCGGTTAATTGCACAGTCAGAGTGCTGTTTGAGCCTGCAGCAGGTTGCTCTGTTTTGATAATGGTAACTTTGCTGACTTTATCTTTCCCTGCGGCATTGCTAACTTGAATTTGTTTTTGTGGACTTGCAGTGCCATTGATGGAAACAGTGAGGTCATTATTACCGACTTCGGGGAGTGGCAAGGTGGTAGTGTAAGAGCCATCACCGTTGTCAACCCATGTCAATGTATCGCCTTTATGTTTACCAATATCGATATTATTGGTGTTCAAGCCTGATAAGCCGTTATTAAAGGCATCGGTGACTGTGACGGTGATCTCGAGCTTATCGCCAGATTGCAGGCCGACTGTGTTACCTGTTTTGATCTCGATTTTATCGACAACGCCTTGTTCACCTTTTTGCCCTGTACCGTTTGGATTTTGGGGTTTAACAGGTTGTGGCTGCTCAACAATTAGCAATTCATTTGGTGATTCTTTCCCGTTAACAATAGCGGAAATATCATGGTTGCCCGTGAGTTGCCCAGCAATAATAGCTTCATAAATACCCGGAGAGATTTCTGTTACTGGCAAAGTGTGTGGCTGATCATTTATATTGACAGTAACTTCAGTTTCACCAACCACTGGGTTGCCATGTTTGTCGGTTAATTCGAGGGTAATGGTGCTATCTATACCTGCCGCTGGTTTTTCTGTTTTGATGATTTTGACTTTATCAATATGAACAGTTCCGCTGGCATTATTGACGAGAACGTCAGTTTTTGAACTCGTAGTACCATTGATGGTGGCGGTCAGGTCATTGTTGCCGACTTCAGTTAATGGCAAGGTGGTGGTGTACGAGCCGTCACCATTGTCCGTCCATGTCAGCGTATCGCCTTTATGTTTACCGATATCGATATTATCGGTATTTAAGCCTGATAGCCCATTACCAAAGGTATCGGTGATGGTAACGGTAACCTCAAGAGTATCCCCTGATTGTAAACCATGGGTTTTGTTTGGGGTGGTGACGATATTATCAATAACGCCTTTTTCCCCTTTTTGGCCTGTACCGTCCGTATTGTTTGGTGAAATGGTTTTTGGTTGCTCAACAATCAGCGTCTCAGGGGGAGAGGTTTGCCCATCAACAGTGACGGTGATATTTGGTGTACCGCTATGCTGTCCTGGTAATTTCCCTGTATAAACTCCGCTACCCGGAAAGGTTTCACTAATTATTATTGGGGTAGGTTTACCATCGATATTGACCGTGACAGTACCATCAGCCCCCGAGACGGCATTGCCATGTGTATCAGTTAATGAAATTTTGATGTTGCTGTCTGTACCAGCCTCGGCTTGTGAGAGATCTAAAATGGTGACATGGGCTAGTTGGCCAAACACGAAATGCGTTTCTACCGTTACATTTTGTTCATTCAGTGTTGCTGTTACTTTAACAGGCCCTGCGACTTGGCTTGTTACCTCAACGTTAGTATTGCCTTGTTCATCGGTCTGGCTCAATTGTGTGGCATTGGCATTTATCGCATCAAGTTGCAGCATGGCACCTTGAATTGGGTGTGAGTGGTTGTCGGTGATATGGAATTGAATTTTATTTTTAGATTTTCCATCGGCAACCGCATTATCACTAAGAACATTGAAATGATTAATATGTGCTTGTTGCGTATCGGCAATAAAGAAAAAAGCGGTTTCAATTGGTACGCCGCCATTTGCAACGGCTTGAACTCGGTGTTCACCCATGGTCAAAGAGGTGAATTGAACCGAAGCTTCTCCTTTTATATTGGTGATAACTTTATATTTTTGTTTATCCGTTGATTTAGCGGCCTGCATTTTTTTATACAGGTTCTTGAAAGCCATACTTGAAGATGTGGCTTTTTGTGTGACCAGCTTTAGTTCAGTCGGTAAGGTAAAGGTTACGGTTGAATCCGGTGCTATATTGCCTAAAACATCTCTGGCAGTAACTGTTAATACATTGATATCTTGTCCATTGGCGAGAGAGTTTCCTTTTTTAATGACCTCGTTATGCTTAATCGATAGTACCCCTGAGTTGGTTACTTCAACAAAGGTTGAGGCTTGTGGTGTAATGCTTCCCTTGCTATCAGATGCCGTTACCGTGAATCGGTAAAGGTTGTTTTTTTTCCTTTCCTGCTCAGTCATAGCGACTTTGTAGGAAGGGAGTTTGATTTTTGTCAGAGCGCCATCAAGGATGATTTCTCCTCCCGCCATTAAAAATTCGGGGGCATGAATGGTCAGTTTGTCTAACGGATATTTGGTATTGAGGGCATTGATTAAAGGTATCTCATCCCCAGTTTTCCCTTGGATAATCGCAGGTAGTGATAGAGTTATCAGCGTTTTCTTTTGGTATTCCAGTATGATGTTATTATTACGATTAACAAAATCATAGCGGCTACCTAATAGGCGACGAGAGTCACCAACCTTAGTAGGGTCAAGTTGCTCTGCGAGGCTCTTACCTAGTGCCCAAGTGAACTCTAATTTGGCATTAGTTTCACTTAATCCACCACTGATTTTTTGTTCTGCGCTTAAAGTTACCAGTGAGAACGGGGTCCAGTTCACCCCAATTGTGGTGGCGAGCGGGTCTTTTTGGCGCTTATCTTTACCGAATAGAGCAACATCGTCGCCAAAATACTGCTCAAATTTAAGATTTCCGCCAATATTGGGGTAAGAAGGCAACCAGCCCTCAGCCTGTAAATCCCATCCATTAGCAGGGCGGGCATTGTAGTCATTATTTAATTCAGAAGCACTACGCCATTCTGATGCACGTAAATAGGTATTGGCGCTTAGTTTTAAGAAATCTTGTGCGTACTCGGCTCCGAAACCTAGGCGAGAGTGGTAGCGAGATAAGTCATGATCAAAAAAGGCATTGACGCCCATCATGCTCTTAGGTGTAAAGCGACGAACCCCAATACCATTATTGGTCTGTAGCCTGCCATCAGTGCGATGAATATTATGTTGGGTAAACAATAATAAATCGGTACTGTCATACCAAGGTACTAACCAATCTAATTGGGTATTTTTAATGGATAATTTTTTATCTACGTCAACACTGAATTTGGCATTACCGGTTTTAGATAACCAACGATTTATTTCATCTGTTGCTGCGTTTGTGACCTTACTGCGAGCGAAGTCCTGCGCCATATCTGCAAGATCTGCTGCTTTTTTCTTATCAGAGATAAAACGCGCGGCGCTTTGGCTATATTCAGCAATAAGCTTCTCTGTTTTATCATCATTGGTTAGTACTGGGTCACTCCCCAGAGTCGGTAGGTCATCAGGTGTTAGCATTTTTGCATAACTTGGCATAACCGGCATGATGGCCGAAGACCATATTGCAATAAAGAGGACAAAGCCATTTGAGATTTTATGTCTCAGTGTTTGCTTTATAGTTGACGTAGCGGAGTTCATTCAATTTATTCCTAGTTTTATTAACTTGGCTATTGTTGAATGCTTATACAGGTAAGAGCTTGTGAATTAGTTTGACTTAAACAGAAGCGAAAATTACAAGGTGGAAAATCGTAGTATGGGCGGCTTTTATTGATAACGCTGAAAAATAACCTCCTTGCCTATATAAAGGTGTTTTTTATCGGCTGAGAATAAATCTTACTTGAATAAAAACAATTGATTAGCTTATGAAAATACAAAATACTAACATTAGAATATGGCTTTTAAAGGTTTGTTAAAGTGCAATATTTGGTGGGTATGATAGTAAATTTAGTCGTGATTCAATAAAGCAATAAGCTAGATTAATTGAATTAAAAATGCCCCTGTTAAGGGGCAAATTTTAACACTGAAAGAGCAGCTAGATTCAGTCTATTTTATACGGAAAGTATTATCCTATTTTTTGAAATAACTGCCTTAGCAAACTTAACGGCGTGCGTGTAGGACTGTTTTGCTCATTTACTGGGGATTTGAAAAGAGTTCCTGTGCTTGGCTGAATATTGATCGCAGATCCATTCCTTTGAAAGTTAACTTGTATTGTTCTACTATCGCCATTTAGGGTTGCAATGATATCTATAGAACCTTCAACTAAGCTACTAACTTCTAATTCCGTATTGCCATGTTCATCAGTCAGCTTAGCTGGTGAGATAATGCCATTTGGCGCTTCAAAATGAACAAGCGCGCCAGCAATGCTTTGTCGGCTGTTATTCACAATATGCAGTTTAATTTTGTTTTTACTGATCCCGTCTGCCATTACATTGTTTTGAATGATATCAATGCTACCAATAAATGATTGGTTAATATCAGGTTTAAAGTTATACATCTCATTTATTTCTGTACCATGCTCAGTCTTTGCTTTTATTGCATAACTTCCTGATATAAAAGAGGTGAACTGAATAGAAGCTTCACCTTTACTATTGGTAACGATGCTATACGGCTGTTCAGAAACGGATTTCGCCGCTTGGGCTTTCCACATAAAGTGATTTAGTAGGGAATCGTATCCTGTATTTTTTTGATCAATAGATTTAAGACCTGCAGGTAATATAAAGTTTACTTTCGCATTGGGTACAGGGTGGCCAAGAGCATCTTTAATTACTACGGCGAATGTATTTGCATCTTTACCATCAGCAACGGCATTGTTTCTTTTGGCGGTATTTGCATGGCTGATGGTGAGAGTGCCTGTGTTAGTCACTTCAATTAACGTTTCCGCTTGCGGGGAAACATTTCCGTTGGTGTCATAAGCCGTCACGGTTAAACGGTAAAGGTTGAGTTGTTGATTTTTAATGGTGTCGTTGGCAATTTTATATGACGGTAGTTTGACTGAACTTTCTATGCCATTAAGGTGGATTTCTCCTCCTGCTGCAACCAATTCAGGCGCTTCTATAACAACTTTGTCTAAAGGGTATTTAGTGGTTAAGTTGCGGATAATAGAGAGCTCTTCTCCTGTTATTCCTTGAATAACTTTCGGTAATGATAATGAAATTAAGGTTTTCTTTTGGTACTCCAACACAATATTGTTATTACGATTAACGAAATCATAGCGGTTGCTAGGAATATGGCGGGTAGCTTCTATCGCTGAAGCATCAAGATGTTGCGCTAAGCTTTTCCCTAACAACCAATTGAATGCAATTTTTGCACTTGTTTCATTTGCGCCACTACTGCCCATTTTATGTTCTGCATTTAGCGCGAGGAGGGGGAATGGAGACCAATTGATGCCGACAGTCGCCGCCATAGGGTCTTTCTGGCGCTCATTTTTACCAAATAAAGCCACGTCATCGCCATAATATTGCTCCAATTTTAGGCTCGCCCCTAAATTAGAATAAGTGGGCAACCAGCCTTCAAATTGAATATCCCAGCCGTTAGCAGGGCGCGCGTTATAATCATAAGCTAATTCGGATGCACTTCGCCAAGTCGATAGCCCCAAATAGCTGTTCACACTCATTCTGGCGTAATCTTGTGCATATTCTACACCAAACCCTAATCGTGAATGGTAATGGGATAAATCATGATCAAAAAAAGCATTCACCCCGACCATGCTATTTTGCTGGAAATGACGTAATCCAATACCTGTATTGGTTTGTAACCGACCATCAGTGCGATGAATGCTGTGCTGAGAAAATAGCAATAAATCTGGTTGGTCATACCAAGGTATTAACCAATCTAATTGGGTATTTTTAATTGATAATTTTTTATCAAGGTTAAGATTGAATCTAGCATTACCTGCTTTCGATAACCAATGTGTTATTTCATCAGTCGCGATATTTGCGGCTTTATGGCGTGCATAGTCTTGCGCCATCTCTGCCAAATTTTTGCTGTTTTTTTCTGTAGCAGCAAAATTTGCGGCATTTTGCCCATATTCTGCTAAAAAACGTTCAGTAGTATCTTCTGGTTGGCTTTCTTCAAATTGAATGGCATGACTACCGAGTGTCGGCAAATCGTCCAAATGAGGGATTTGGGCATAACTTGGTGCGACAGGCACAATAGCTATTGAGCACATAGCCGTAGAGAGTACCAAACGGTTCGGTAGCTTGGGTTTCAATTTTGACGAAGGGGCATTCATCGGACATATTCCTGATATCAATATTAACGTTACAATTGTCAGGGCTGATAGCAAGATGTGCTTGTGAATTTATTGGACTTAAAAGGAAGCGAAATTTTTACTGTGGACATTTTTGGAATGGTAGGTTTATTGCTTGATGAATCCTATTTTTTTAGACTCCCTCCGAGCCGGAGGGAGTACGCTAAAGGACGTGTTTAAGGCGTGACTAAAATAGTTATTGTCTGGCTTGGATACCCATTGATTGAAGCTATAATGTCAAGGTTACCAGTGGCCGGTAATGTTAAGTAGGTAGAATAATCTCCATCACTGTCTTCATACCAGCCAAGGATATTAGTGTTATAGCGACCAAGGTCGATATTTTTAGGGTTTATCCCCTCAAGTGTGTTACCAAAGGCATCGCTGAGTGTGACTGTGATAAGTACGTCATCGCCTATTTTCACGTTATTCGTGGTACTTGTTGTGATTTCGACTTTATCAATAACGCCAAGTTGGCCATGAGGGCCGCTGCCATCAGAGTTAATCGCATTAATTGTCAGTGGTGGATTCACCGTGAACGTATGCTGAGGTGACGTTTTTCCATGTAAAGAAGCGCTAATGGTGTAATCCCCGGACATTTGGCCTGCAAGTAACCCGCTATACTCACCTAAATTAACCGAACTCTCTTCAATCTCGACAGGAACTTGTTTATTGCCAATATTGACCATGATGATCCCATCAGCGCCAGAAACTGGATTGTTATTTTCATCGATTAGCTTGAGTACAATAGCTGTCTCTTTACCTGCATAGGTCGATTGAGTATTTAAGATCTCAATTTTTTTCAAGCTTCCACTAATAAAATAGACAGCAACGGTTTCACTGTGGCCATTTACGGTAGCGGTAATCTCACTGATACCACTTGTCATACTGGTGAGTGGCATCTCAATAATTCCTTTTTGATTTGTCACCCCTTGAGCGCTAATTTTTCCACGAGTCGCACTAAAATTGACTGTTTCTCCTGATATGGGGTTACCCTTTGAGTCAGTGATATAGGCTGAAACCATATTGGCTGTTTTACCATCAGCCAATGCTGCTGTTTGAACGACTCTCAAACTTTGTATTTTTGCTTGGCTAGTCGTTGCAGTATTCGTGCTGGTCACATCAATCAGTGTTTCACTTGTCGGTGATGCATTACCGTGAATATCATAGGCAATACCACTTAAGCGATAACGATTCAATTTCTCACGTTCTGAAGGTGTTGATGCCGTTTTATAAGTGGGTAATTTTACGGTAGCATTTTGACCCGATGAGCTAATAACACCACCGGCAGCGAGTAATTCAGGTGCATTCCAGACAATTTTTTTCAGTGGGTGTTGGGTTATCATCGATTGTACGAGCGGTAGCTCTTGTCCAGCTTTACCTTGAATTTTTGCCACGAGCTTCAATTGAATTTCAGTTTTCTTTTGATAATCAAGAACAATATTGTTATTGCGATTGACGAAATCAAGGCGGTTACCCGAAACACGTCGTGATTCACCGACTTTAGCAGGGTCAATTTGCTCAATAAAATTCTTATCAAATACCCAGTTAAATTGCACTTTGGCACTGGTATCTTGTAATCCGCTACTTATTTTGTGATCGGCGCTAAAGGTGACAAGAGTGAAAGGGGTCCAATTCATACCGATAGTCGCGGCAGCAGGGTCTTCTTGAAGTTTATTTTTCCCCATTAAAGCCACATTATGGCCGACATACTGTTCAAACTTAAGGCTACCTCCCAGTTGCGGGTAATCCGGTAGCCATCCTTGTGCTTGTACATCCCACCCACGAGCAGGACGCGCATCATAAGCGCGAGTTAGCTCAGATGAGCTGCGCCATGACGAAACGGGAAAATAGGTATTCGCGCTGAGTTTTAAGTAATCTTGCCAGTATTCAGCCCCAACGCCTAACCGGGAATGATAATGTGAAAGGTCATGATCAAAGAATGCATTGACACCCACGGTGCTCTGCTCGTTGAAATGACGCAAACCAATCCCATTATTGCTTTGCAACCGGCCATATGTATTGTGAATACTGTGCTGGGTAAATAACAACATATTAGCTTGTTGATACCAAGGGATGAGCCAATCAAAATGACTGTTTTTAAGCGATAGTTGCTTATCAAAATTCAGGCTGACTTTCACATTACCCGCTTTTGAGAGCCAATGAGTAATTTCCTCTATTGCGGCGTTAGCTGCTTGATTACTGAGATAACTTTGCGCCATTTGTGAGATTTCATGGCTATTTTTTTGTTCTACAAGCCATGTTGCGGCTGTTTTACTGTATTGCGCTAAGTTACGTTCACCATCGTTACTTTCTAGTTTTGGGATAGGACTCCCTAAAAGCGGGAGTTCATCCGGTGTTAGCATTTTTGCATCGCTGGGCAATGTTGACATAATAGCTAATGAGCCGGTCGCCACCAATAAGGCCAAAGGTGCCGGAAATTTCTTTTTAGAGCAAAGCATTAAATATATTCCTAGATTAGATATTCACTTTTAGTATTGTGGAATATGCGGTGTAAAAAACACTTGGGAATTAATTGGACTAATACAGAAAAGGGATTTGTATATTGGAAGAAATTAGGAATAGCCGATTTTTATTTATAATTGGAACATATTGAATAATAGACGAATAAAATAAAGAAATTTTCAATTGGAAAAAATCTTACCATAATAAAAACAAAAGATTAGATGAGGTATTATGGAATTAACATTTCTAGGAACTAGTGCTGGCGTGCCGACAAAAGAGCGTAATGTCACCAGTATGATATTAAATTTAGTCGGTATCCGTAAAAGCTACTGGTTATTTGATTGTGGTGAAGGGACACAGCATCGCATTTTAAATAGCCCATTTAAAACACCAAAAATTGAAAAAATTTTTATTACTCATTTGCATGGAGACCATATTTTTGGTTTACCCGGGTTGTTATGCAGCCGCTCAATGGGGGGAGCAACAGACCCATTGATTGTTTATGGACCGAAAGGGTTAAAACAGGTTATTGAAACGGTACTCACCGTGAGCGTGTCTTATATGACATATCCACTGGAGATAGTGGAAATCGAAGCTGGCCAATTATTTGACGATGGAGAACTGATTGTGACGGCCTATGCCCTTGACCATCGTGTTGAGTGTTATGGTTATCGTATTGAAGAACATCCGAAACGTGGCGCATTAGATGCAGTGAAATTAGCTAATGACAATATTCCTCGTGGCCCTTGGATGCAAGCGCTTAAAGCGGGGGAAACGATAGTTCTTGATGATGGACGAACAGTGAATGGAGCTGATTACCTCGGTGAACCGATCCCCGGAAAGATTATTGCGATTTTTGGCGATACGCAACCGACAGAGCGAGCGCTGGAACTTGCGAGAAATGCCGATGTGATGATCCATGAAACGACCCTAGAAGCGGAGTTTGCACAAAAAGCCAATGAAAGAGGGCACTCGACTACGGTACAGGCGGCTGAGCTAGCTCGTGCGGCAGGGGTTAAACGGTTTATTGCCACTCACTTGAGTGGTCGTTATACGAGTGAGGATATCCCAAAGTTACTCGCGGAATGCCAAGCTGTGTTCCCCGCGAGCGAAATCGCAGAAGACTATTTGACAGTGAAGATCTAATGTAAGCGGGCAAGATATTGTCCGCTTAATCTATTGATGATTTTAATAAATTACTTTCACAAAGCCATTACGACAATATGTCTCATATTCATCAGAAAGTTGCCTATTTGTGACTATCACATCAAATTGTGATAATTCCCCCATATTGGCGGTCGCGACTTCATCAAACAGGTTATAAGGGGCGAGTAAAATCTTACGGATAGATTTTTCCATCGCTTTTTTCTTCATGGGTAAATCATCGAGATTATAGCAAGTTACGCCAAAATTCCCATGCACACCAGCTGCTGAAATAAAGGCTTTTTTCGGGTTGATTGAATCAAGTAATGAGGGGAGTGATGGGTTGTAAAAAGAATCACTTTTAGGGCGATATTCCCCGCCACATAATAGCGCAGTGGCATTTTTTTTCTGGCTAAGGGCGAGGAAAACGTTATGTGAGTAACAAATACCGGTGAAATTAATTTCTTCTGGGATGAGTGAAATCAAGGTGGCCATTTCAATGCCATTATCAAAGAAGATCACATCATCTTCGGTCACCATGCTAGCGGCAAGGTTCGGGATATATAATTCTTCCGTTTGATCGGGGGTGAAAATGTCGGCTTGTGCTTCTTGGGTCAGTAAATTAGCAGGTTGGGTAACAGAAACTATGTAGCCACCAAGCAGTGACATCGGAATTGGGCCTTCTGTATCTGCGCTCAGGTCTCGACGAATAGTCATCTCTGAAACTTCGAGTATTCTAGCAGCTTCTTTAAGATGAATGCGTCCTGAGCGTTTTAAACATTCACTTAAACGGCGAAGGCGTTCTTTTTGTTTAGTTTCTATCACCCTACAATCCTTTTTCAATACACAAAATTGGCGCGGTTAGACCGCGCCCCATCACTTAATAGTCACTTGGTTTGGTGTTATTGCCTGTGACAATGGCAACGCTTGCACTTGCACCGACACGGTTTGCACCCGCTTCAATCATTTTAATTGCGGTTTCACGGTCACGCACACCACCGGAGGCTTTTACACCGACTTCATCGCCAACCACTTTACGCATCAGTGCCACGTGGTGTTCTGTTGCGCCCATTGTACTGAAACCTGTTGAAGTTTTCACAAAACCGACTTTAATTGTGCGGCAAATTTCACAAACTTGAGTAATTTCTTCATCAGTTAACAGGCAATTTTCTAAAATAACTTTTAATGTTGCTTTACCACAGGCAGCAAATACCGCTTCAATGTCTTTGCGAACAAAGTCTAAGTCGCCACTTTTGAGCATGCCAATGTTGATAACCATATCCACTTCATCAGCACCACGACGCACGGCTTCTGCTGCTTCAAACGCTTTCGCTTCCGTTAAGCAAGCGCCTAATGGAAAGCCTACCACACAGCAAACTTTAACGTCGCTGTTTTTTAAAAGCTCGCTGGCTAAAGGAACATAACCTGTGTTTACGCACACTGATGCAAAATGGTGTTCTGCCGCTTCGGCACATAATGTTTTAATATCACTAACAGTGGCATTAGCAGCAAGTAAAGTGTGATCAATATATTTTGCTAAGTCTTGCATTTTCAACTTTCCTATATAAATGTGGGATAGACAACAAAGAATGAGGAAATGTGGTAGATATAACACTTGATCATTCGTTATTCGAGATCCTAATCACAAATGATATTTTTGCAACATGATAATGTTACTATCATATCATTATGTGATTTATTTAACACGAGGGACATTATGGATATAGCAGTTATTGGTTCAAACATGGTTGATTTGATCACTTACATCGATCAAATGCCAAAAGAAGGCGAAACTTTAGAAGCGCCAGCTTTCAAAATTGGTTGCGGTGGTAAAGGTGCGAACCAAGCGGTTGCTGCTGCTAAGTTGAATTCAAAAGTGATCATGTTAACCAAAGTGGGGGATGACATTTTTGCGGATAATACGATCCGTAACTTGGAGTCTTACGGTATTAACACTCGTTATGTGGAAAAAGTGCCTTGTACCTCAAGTGGCGTCGCACCTATTTTTGTTAATCAAAATTCATCAAACAGTATTTTGATCGTCAAAGGGGCGAATAAATTTTTATCACCTGAAGATATCGATCGTGCAGCGGAAGATCTGAAAAAATGTAAGTTGATCGTTCTGCAATTAGAAGTCCAGCTTGAAACGGTTTATCACGCGATTTCATTTGGCAATAAACATGGGATCCCAGTGTTACTGAACCCAGCCCCTGCACAACGTACGCTCGATCTCGATTTTGCCTGCCGATGTGATTTCTTTGTCCCTAATGAAACGGAACTTGAAATTTTAACCAATATGCCAGTCGACACGATGGATAACATTCGTCGTGCTGCGCAGTCTTTATTGGATAAAGGGTTAAAAAACGTCATCGTAACATTAGGGGAAAAAGGGGCGTTATGGATGACTCGCGACAGCGAGTTACATATACCCGCAATTAAAGTGAATGCGATTGACACCAGTGGTGCAGGGGATGCCTTTATCGGCTGCTTCTCGCATTACTATGTCCATACGGGGAATATTGAAGAAGCACTGAAAAAAGCCGTTCTGTTTTCGGCTTTCAGTGTGACAGGGAAAGGAACTCAATCTTCTTATCCAAGTGTTGAACAATTTAATGAATTTGTGCAAATCAACACCGCTAATGAATAGCTAAATAATAATAGTCCAACGTAGCTATATACCCTTTGAATAATTAAGTGGTCATCAGAGCCACATAGCCACTCATCGGGTATAAATTATAAAAATATAAGGGTTACTATGAACATTAAGAACATCACTCAGTTACCGGATGGCTACCTGAGTAAGACACCTCTATTCCAATTTATCCTACTATCGTGCCTGTTCCCATTATGGGGATGTGCCGCAGCATTAAATGATATTTTAATCACACAGTTTAAAAGTGTCTTTGAACTCAGTAACTTCGCCTCGGCTTTAGTACAAAGCGCATTCTATGGTGGTTATTTCTTAATCGCCATTCCGGCGTCGTTAGTGATCAAAAAAACCAGTTATAAATATGCCATTATGGTGGGGCTGATCCTGTATATCGCGGGTTGCAGTATGTTCTTCCCTGCATCTCATATGGCGACCTATACCATGTTCTTGGCGGCTATTTTCGCCATTGCGATAGGTTTAAGCTTTCTCGAAACCGCCGCGAATACCTATAGTTCAATGATAGGTCCTAAACAATACGCCACATTGCGTTTAAATATTAGCCAAACCTTCTACCCAATTGGTGCCGCAGGCGGGATCTTACTGGGCAAGTATCTGGTATTTTCCGAAGGGGATAGCTTACAAAACCAAATGGCGGGAATGAATGCGGAGCAAATCCATGAATTCCGTTTAGCCATGTTGGAAAATACCCTAGAACCTTATCGTTATATGATTATGGTATTGGTTGTGGTAATGGTCTTATTCCTTATTACTAAGTTTCCTAAATGTAAAGTGGCAGAAACGCAAGATCATAAGCGTCCTACTGCATTAGAAACCTTAAAATATTTAGCGAAAAATAGTCGCTTTAGAAAAGGAATTATTGCCCAGTTTTTATATGTCGGAATGCAAGTGGCAGTATGGTCATTTACTATTCGTCTCGCATTAGAAATGGGGGATATTAACGAACGTGATGCCTCGAATTTCATGGTGTATAGCTTCGCTTGTTTCTTTATTGGTAAGTTTGTTGCCAATATTTTAATGACCCGCTTTAATGCAGAAAAAGTCTTAATTATCTACTCGGTGATTGGTGCGCTGTTCCTAATTTATGTTGCATTTATTCCGAGTTTTACAGCGGTCTATGCAGCGGTGATGGTCAGTATTCTGTTTGGACCTTGCTGGGCAACTATTTATGCAGGCACTTTGGATACCGTTGATAATGAACATACTGAAATGGCCGGGGCGGTTATTGTGATGGCGATTGTCGGTGCTGCAGTTGTCCCTGCGGTTCAAGGCTATGTCGCAGACATGTTGCACTCATTACAACTTTCATTCCTTGTTTCCATGCTGTGCTTCGTGTATGTCGGTATTTACTTTGTGGGTGAACGCCGCTTTAAAGCGAAACAAGCCACGAAATAGTTCCTCAAATTGGGTAGTGTAAGCTGCCCAATTCCATTTATCTCATTAAACCGTGAGTATGAAAATGAATACATTGATACCTCTTCACAAAAGCTTATTTACGGAAAACCCGACGCTTATTTTAAAAAATGACCAATTTACTGCCACGGCATTTCGTTACCAAACAGGCGTGGAAGGGTTACGAATTGAAAATCAGCAAGGGTATTTAACGATTTTACCTTTTTTAGGGCAAATGATTTGGGATGCGGAATTTTGTGGCCAAAATCTGAAAATGGAAAATATGTTTTCAGCGCCAAAATCAGTTCCAACAGTAGTTGAAACCTACGGTTGCTTTGCATTCCATTCAGGTTTAATCAGCAATGGTTGCCCTTCTCCAGAAGATTCTCACCCATTACATGGGGAAATGCCTTGTGCATCAATGGATAGCGCTTGGCTGGAACTGACAGGCGAAAGTTTGAAAGTTGTCGGCGAATATGAGTATGTGATGGGTTTTGGTCACCATTATCGTGCGACACCGTCAGTGCAATTAAATGCGGGCAGTGCATTATTTGATATTCATATGTCAGTCACCAATTTAGCATCGGTTCCTATGCCTCTCCAATATATGTGCCATATGAATTATGCTTACGTGGAGAATGCAACGCTAACACAAAATATTCCTGAAAAAGCGATTAAATTGCGTGAATCAATACCAGGGCATGTACAGCCAACTGAAAAATGGCTGGCATTTAATGAAGCGTTGAAATCTGGCAAAGTCTCATTAAATCAGCTTAATCAGCCACAAATGTGTGACCCTGAAATTGTGTTTTTTATGGATGATCTTAGCCAATATACCGCAACGCCTGAGTTTAGGATAATTTCACCCGCAGGAGATACGTTTGTAACGCGTTTTAAATCTAACCAGCTAAATTATGCAACTCGTTGGATTTTGTACAATGGTGACCAAAAAGTTGGCGCATTTGTATTGCCTGCCACTTGTCGTCCAGAAGGCTTTTTAGCCGCGAAAAATAACCAAACACTGATTTGGTTAGAGGCGGGGAAAACTCGTGAATTTACTGTGACTACTGGTGTTGAAAAGTAGTTTTTTGCCTCAGAAAGGCAGCACATTGCTGCCTTTTACTCGTATTGTTGGCATTCTTCTGCTAAATCGGCGAGAAGCACCGCCGCATCATAAACTAATGTTTTTTTTCCATCAGGTTGCATCATCAAAGCAACCTTAATATTTGCTTCATGCATATCAGGCAAAATTTCTGTCATCAGGTGTTCAAGGGTAAATAGCATTGGCGTAAAATTCGCCCATTCACCCGTTAAACACAATTCAACATACGCTTTGGCAGGCCATAGGGGCAGAAAAAGACATTTTTCATCATTCCATGCGGTAACGAGGTTTTCCCCATCACCGAGGCTCCACACTTGCTCCCAGTCAGCAATTTTACCGACAAAGTAGTTATACTGTTGGTATGGCCTAAGCGCATGGACATTATTTATTTCTTTCTCATTTGGGGAAAATAGGTTGTTATTCATTATTGGATAATCTAAAAAGTAACTGATAATTATTGGGAAAATTATCTTTATAATTGTTATCTTAATAACAAGATAATGAGAAATAGTACACAGTAAAACAAATAAAAATAAGATCTATCAGGTAAATTTTAGGGCGGTTAGAAATGATAGAAGCATTACTTGAAAAATATGCGATTGGCATGACTTTAATTGCGGTTTTTCTCGCAATCTATTTAGCTTTTGAGATTGTACATAAACGACGTAAACATAAACATAAGCGCAAAAGTATTTTGATCCATGTGGTTCAAACTCTTGTGCTGTGTGGCGTGGTGATTGTTATTGCCCAATATGTAGACATGGCAGCAACGGATTTTGATTTAACCTTTATTTCAACTTCTCTGGTTAATTTTATTACCATCTCATTGATTGCATTGATTTTAATGCGAAAACTGTTCCAGCTAGCGAACCGACTAGAAAAAACACAGATTAAAAAAGGCAGTGATCCCACTTCGGCACGTATTGTCGCCCGCGTATTTAAAACCACGATATTTGTCATTATGGTGCTACTGTTTGGTGAACATTTTGGGATGAGCCTTTCTGGTTTGATGGCATTTGGTGGGATTGGCGGTATTGCTATTGGTATGGCCGGTAAAGATATCTTGAGTAACTTTTTCTCTGGGTTAATGCTCTATTTTGATCGGCCCTTCAACATTGGTGATTGGGTCAGTTCACCGGATCGAAATATCGAAGGGACGGTAGTTGAAATCGGCTGGCGGATCACCAAAATTATTACGTTTGACCACCGTCCACTCTATATTCCCAACTCGGTTTTTTCTTCTATTAGTGTGGAAAACCCAGGGCGCATGACTAACCGGCGCATCAAAACTGAAATTGGTTTACGTTACGAAGATTCAGACAAAATTGGGGCGATTGTCGACGATATCCGCACAATGTTGCAACAAGATGCGAATATCGATACCAGTCAAACCTTATTAGTTTATTTCGATGCTTTTGCCGACTCTTCGTTAAACATTATGGTGTATTGTTTTACCAAAACAACAGTTTGGGCTGAATGGTTAGCGGCGCAGCAAGCGGTGTATTTGAAGATCATTGAGATAGTTAAACGCCACGATGCGGACTTTGCATTCCCATCACAGACTTTGTATGTGGAAAAAAACAACTAACGTCCCATTACGGATAAATTGACCGATTAATTGGTGGTGATCATCGGGTTAATTGGTTAATTTATCTTTTTATTATCTTTATGATGGCCTGAAGTATGGGGGCGTGGGTTGTGATGAGATAGAATTTTTATGCTATTAACCAGTGGCTTATAAAATATATTCGACTTTCTAAATCTGGTTATTTTTTCCGACCATGCTAATCATTTCAATTCCCTGATCTATCAAGTATATTGTCCGCCTCTTTTCCTCAGCTAACTAAGAGCCAGACTGCTATGAACAAAATCAATGTGGCATGTAGCCAGGGGGTCGCAATCTATTTCACTAATCAATTTCAGTGGATAGATATTCGCGATGCACAGTTAAACAATATTGCCGCTGTCGTGTTATCTGAACAAGATGCCAACCAAGGGCTGTGGGAAAGAGTCGTTGAGAGCCAGTTGAGTATTCCGCTGTTTATCATCAGTGATAAACAGCTGCCAACCGATGAAAATTTACCGCCTTATTTGACGGCGCTATTAGCACCCGCCCCCGCTGCTCGTGAAGAAAATAGTCGTCAATTACTCGATGCTGCGAATCAATATCTTGAGCAGTTATTACCGCCATTTTTTGCTCGAATGATGGATTATGCTGCGGGTCATAATGTCACTTTTGCCTGCCCAGGGCACCAAGGCGGCCAATTTTTCCGTCGTCACCCGACAGGGGAGCAATTTTATCAATTTTATGGTGAAAACCTGTTCCGTACCGATTTATGTAATGCTGATGTCGCAATGGGCGACTTATTGATTCACGAAGGCGCAGCGAAAGAGGCGCAAAAATTCGCCGCGAAAGTGTTTAATGCGGACAAAACTTATTTTGTACTAAATGGCACTTCATCATCCAATAAAGTAGTGTTAAACGCGTTGTTAACACCGGGTGATTTAGTTTTGTTCGATCGTAATAATCATAAATCAAACCACCATGGGGCGCTGATACAGGCGGGGGCAACACCGGTCTACCTCGAAACCGCGCGTAATCCTTTTGGTTTTATTGGTGGTATTGATGCGCACTGTTTTGGCGAAAGTTATTTACGTGGACTTATCCAAGAAGTGATGCCAGAAAAAGCGCAAGCCAAACGGCCATTTCGCTTAGCGGTGATCCAACTTGGAACTTATGACGGTACGGTGTATAACGCAAGGCAAGTCGTTGATAAAATAGGTCATTTATGTGATTACATTTTATTTGATTCCGCATGGGTGGGGTATGAGCAATTTATTCCCATGATGCGCCAGTGCTCGCCATTGCTACTTGAATTAAATGAGAACGACCCCGGGATCATGGTCACTCAGTCAGTTCATAAACAACTGGCTGGTTTTTCTCAAGCGTCACAAATCCATAAAAAAGATAATCATATCAAGGGGCAAAAGCGTTTTGTTTCACACAAAAAACTCAATAATGCTTTTATGATGCACGCCTCTACCAGCCCATTTTATCCTCTATTTGCTTCTTTGGATGTCAATGCACGTATTCACCAAGGTGATGCAGGCAAAATGATGTGGATGGACTGTGTGAAAGTGGGGATTGAGGTAAGAAAATCGATATTTCAGCACTGCCGCTATTTTAAGCCTTTTGTCCCTGAAATTGTCGATGGCAAGTTATGGCACGAATACCCAACAGAGCAGATCGCCGCTGAGCAACGTTTCTTTAACTTCATACCGCAAGAACGCTGGCATGCATTTGAGGGTTATGAGCAGGATCAGTACTTTGTTGACCCTTGTAAACTGATGTTAACGACACCGGGGATTGATGTTGAAAGTGGAGAATATGAATCTTTCGGTGTTCCTGCAACGATTCTGGCTCACTTTTTACGTGAACATGGTGTGATCCCTGAAAAATGTGACTTAAATTCAATTCTGTTTTTATTAACCCCAGCAGAAACACATGAAAAACTGGAACTGCTAGTATCTCATTTAGTCCGCTTCGAACAGTTATTGGATGAAGATGCGTTATTAGAGGATGTATTGCCTTCTGTTTATCTGCGTTATCAAGATCATTATCAAGGTTATACATTACGCCGTTTATGCCAAGAAATGCACCAGCTCAGCGTTAATGACAATATTAAACAGCTGCAAAAAGAGATGTTCCGTAAAGCTCACTTCCCTGAAGTGAAAATGGCACCTCAGCAGGCACATTTAGAATTTATTCGTGGTAACTGTGAATTATTGCCATTGGATGAATTAGAAGGCCGTATTGCTGTTGAAGGGGCATTACCGTACCCTCCAGGCGTATTGTGCGTTGTGCCTGGGGAAGTATGGTCAGGGCCAGTACTGCGCTATTTCAAGGCACTAGAAACTGGTATTAATGCATTACCGGGTTTTGCGCCGGAGTTACAAGGTGTTTATATTTCAAAAAATGAAGGTGAGAAAAAACGAGTCTATGCGCATGTTTTAAAATAAATTTCTGAATATTCAGATATTAAGCATAGATTTTACCTTGCTAGCTCGTTAAATTGGGGTCAGTGCCATTTCTGACTCCAATTTTAATAAGGTAAGGTATGAGCAAAAAAATAATCCTCGATTGTGATCCCGGCCATGATGACGCTATCGCGTTATTACTGGCTTACGGTAACCCTGACATTGAATTATTGGCGGTAACAACCGTTGCCGGCAATCAAACCCTCGAAAAAGTCACTCATAATGCACTGGCTATCGCTGAAATGGCGAAAATTACGGGTATTTCCTTTGCCGCAGGTTCAGAACGTCCTTTAGTTCGGGAAATTGAAGTTGCGCCTGACATTCATGGGGATTCAGGGCTTGATGGGCCTGTACTACCGACACCAACATTGCAGCTTGATGAGCGACATGCCGTTTCACTGATTATCGAAACCATTATGTCTCACCCGCCTAAAACAGTAACTTTAGTGCCTACTGGCGCATTAACCAATATTGCGCTTGCTGCTCGTCTTGAACCGCGCATTGTCGAGCGAGTTAAAGAAGTGGTGCTGATGGGTGGGGGCTATCATGTTGGGAATTGGAGTGCGGTAGCTGAATTTAATATCAAAATTGACCCAGAAGCGGCTCATATTGTTTTCAATGAGAAATGGCCGTTAACCATGGTGGGCTTAGACCTTACCCATCAAGCGTTAGCAACTCCTGATGTAGTGAATGAAATTGCTGCGATTGGCAGTGATTGTTCGCAGTTTGTCGTCGAACTACTGGATTTCTTTGGGAAAATGTACAAGCAGGCCCAAGGCTTCGATGCGCCGCCAGTACATGACCCTTGTGCGGTTGCTTATGTTATTGACCCTAGCGTAATGACCACACAAAAAGTCCCAGTGAATATTGAACTGACCGGAACGCACACGTTAGGCATGACAGTGGCTGATTTCCGCCATCCGGCTCCTGAAAATTGCCATACTCAAGTTGCCGTTAAATTAGACCATCATAAATTCTGGCAGTTAATTATCAAGGCATTAAAAAATATTGGGTAATCAATGGATAATGAAATAGAACAAATGCCTTATGAGGCATTAATTGAACGTAGCATGAATGCGTTACAGGCCAAAAACCAATTTCATTGTGATACATGGAAATTAGATGAAGCAGATTGGTCAGTAAACCAAGACGAAGGAACCATTATATTTCATGCACCTGATAATCTTATGGCAACAGCGCCGGTGCAAATTGTTGGTACATATGACCAAAGCCAAGGTAGTTGGATGTGGAGTTGGGCAAACAGTTCTATCGACAACGCTTTAACGCAAGATGCAATCGCGGTGAAAGCTTATGGCGAGCGGAAAGACAACACATTATTAACCGCCCGTATTAGCCAAATTGAAGAATATGACGCATGGCAATTAACGGCATTAGCCTGCGAACTCAATAGCCAACAAGGGGTATACCGTGGAATTGCAGGGCATACTTTAATCTTTATGACATTTGGCGAGGTTTCTCTTCAACAAATTTAGGTTGTATCGGTGCCTTATCTCTGGTCGATAAGGCATTTTAGCACCGTTATTCCATTAGCCTGTCCGTTATGCTCAGTTTCTTTTTCTATATAGAACTTGCTATCAGCTGCAACTCCAGAATTGGCTGAGCAAATGATTGAATTAATAAATAGCTAACTAAGCATCGATGGTTGGATCGATGTATTTAGCCACTTAGCCATCAATGAATCTCTTTCTTATTTCTCTTCTTTTTATCTTATTCAATTTAACTGAATAAGATGAGCGATATTATTAGCTTTAACCTAAATGTCATTACCCGTAAGATACCTTCATCGCAGACAACAAGGGTTGTCTCATCGAATACTAAGTGAAGGAATTAGACTATGAACATGTTAAAAACTTTGATGACAGCTTCTGTATTATCTTTCGTTGCATTTGGTGCATCAGCAGCAACAATCACTGCAACAGGTGATACGCTGGCTTCAACAGAAGCAAAAATTGCAGCTAAAGCTAAAGCAGCCGGTGCAGACAGCTATACAATTACCAGCGCTCGTATGGGGAATTTTGTCACAATGAGTGCTGAAACCAAATAACAAATTGTGTGAATTCATCTTATTGAAATATTTTTGATGAAAAGTGGTGTTTTAGGATCAGTAAGTAGATTAAATGCCACTTTTATTTTATCTGAACCAATATAGAGTACTTTTCTAATCATTGAGGAGTCGTTGATATGAGCTTTAAATATAACCGCCTAGATAAAGATAATGCAGCTGTATTACTTGTTGACCATCAAACGGGTTTGTTATCGCTAGTTCGTGACCAAGATCCGGACAAATTCAAAAATAGCGTGTTAGCGCTAGCCGATCTGGCAAAGTATTTTAACTTACCAACTATTTTGACGACATCTTTTGAAGATGGTCCTAATGGCCCATTAGTTCCTGAATTAAAAGAAACCTTTCCAGATGCGCCTTACATTGCCCGTCCAGGTCAAATCAACGCGTGGGATAACGAAGAGTTCGTCAAAGCGGTTAAAGCCACAGGTAAAAAACAGCTAATCATTGCCGGTGTTGTGACAGAAGTGTGTGTGGCATTTCCTGCACTATCTGCACTGGAAGAAGGCTATGAAGTTTTTGTTATTACTGATGCCTCAGGTACATTTAACCCAATAACACGTGATGCCGCATGGGATAGAATGTCAAAAGCAGGGGCTCAACTGATGAGCTGGTTTGGTGCTGCTTGTGAATTACACCGTGATTGGCGTAATGATGTGGAAGGTTTAGGAACGTTGTTCTCAAACCATATCCCTGATTACCGTAACTTAATGACTAGCTATGCACTGCTTTCTGCGAAAAAATAGTGCGTGACTGAGTATTAAAATGACATAATTGGTTTATAAATCCTCGGTATGACATTGCTCATATCGGGGGTTATTTCGTTAATTTAACCAAGTCCAGCCACTCGTTTTCGTCATCATCGCACTTAGTTCGCTCTATGTTATAATAGCCTATTGTTTTTGCTTGGCTCCTTGCTTTTGGAGCTATCCATTTGATTTTAATACACAAGAACACCATGCATCAAAATACCTCAAAACAAGGCTATACCAACCTAAACCGATTTTCCGTTGCCCCTATGCTCGATTGGACAGATCGCCATTGCCGTTATTTTCATCGCTTATTAAGCAAAAACACCTTGCTGTATACCGAAATGGTCACAACAGGGGCGATTATTTACGGAAAAGGGGACTATCTTGCTTTTAGTGAGGAAGAGCATCCTGTTGCGTTACAGCTTGGTGGTAGCGATCCTGCCGCATTAGCGCAATGTGCCAAATTGGCACAAGAGCGTGGTTATGATGAAATTAACCTAAATGTAGGTTGCCCATCAGATCGCGTACAAAATGGGCGTTTTGGTGCTTGTTTAATGGGAGATGCGCAGCTTGTTGCTGATTGTGTGAAAGCCATGCAAGACGTGGTTTCTATTCCTGTAACCGTAAAAACTCGTATTGGTATTGATGAGCAAGACAGCTACGCGTTTTTATGTGATTTTATTGAAACTGTTTCTGATAAAGGCGGCTGTGAAATGTTTATTATCCATGCACGTAAAGCATGGTTGTCCGGCCTTAGCCCAAAAGAAAATCGCGAAATCCCACCACTTGATTACCCGCGAGTTTATCAATTAAAACGTGATTTTCCTCATTTGACCATGGCGATTAATGGTGGAGTCAAAACGCTGGAAGAAGCAAAAGAGCATCTTCAACACCTAGATGGCGTCATGGTGGGGCGCGAAGCCTATCAAAACCCGTCTATTTTAACGGCGGTTGATAACCAATTGTTTGGTGAGCACTTTCCTGTCACTAATGGTGTTGACGCTGTTAGAGCGATGTACCCTTACATCGAAAAAGAGTTATCGAAAGGCGCTTATTTAGGCCATATGACCCGCCATATGTTAGGGATTTTCCAAGGTATCCCCGGCGCACGTCAGTGGCGTCGTCATTTAAGTGAAAATGCGCATAAAAAAGGGGCTGACTTAGTCGTTGTTGAGCAAGCTCTCGAGTTTGTGACGCGTGGCGAATAGCTATCATGTGGGGAAAAAAGCGCCATTTGGCGCTTTTTGCATATTGAGTCGCTTATTATGGAACCAATAAACTCGAACCTTGGGTTTTTCTTGATTCGATAGTGAGGTGAGCTTTTTGTGCATCTTTTAAAGCAAAAATTTGTGATTGCGGCACATCTACATTCACTTTTCCGCTTAAAATCATATCAAATAAGGCATTACTAGCTTGGTCTAGCTCAGCACGGTTAGTCACATAGACACCAAGTGATGGGCGAGTGACGTATAATCCGCCTTTTTGGTTTAAAATTCCTAAGTTTACACCGGTAACAGGACCAGAAGCGTTACCAAAACTCACCATTAAGCCGCGACGCTTGAGCGAGTCTAAAGAAGCAATCCATGTAGATTGACCGACAGAGTCATACGCCACATTCACTTTCTCGCCATTAGTGATTTCTTTCACGCGAGCTGCAATGTCTTCTGTTTGGTAATTGATGACTTCCCATGCTCCGGCATCTTTGGCTCTTAACGCTTTATCTGCAGAACCCACCGTGCCTATCATCTTAGCGCCTAGCGCGTTTGCCCATTGGCAAGCTATCAACCCAACGCCACCTGCAGCGGCGTGGAACAGAAAGACTTCGTCACGTTTCAGTTGATATGTCTGATGGAATAAATAATAAACCGTCATGCCTTTTAATGAGCTGGCTGCGGCTTGTTCAAAGGTAATACCATCAGGAAGGTGTGCCACGGCACTTTCAGGGACATTATGGACTTCGCTATAAGCACCTAGAGGGCCTTGCGCATAAACGACACGGTCACCGGGCTTGAAACCTGTGACATGGGCACCAGTTTTCACAACAACACCTGCCGCCTCTGTACCAAGGCCACTTGGTAGCTTAGCAACAGGGTATAAACCGCTGCGAACATAGGTGTCGATAAAGTTAATCCCGATAGCACGGTTTTCTATTTGAATTTCATTATCTGCTGGGTTTGCTGGGGAATAATCTACTAAGTTAAGTACATCAGCGCCGCCATGTTGCGCGAATTCAATACGTTTTGCCATGACAATCTCCAATAAGGACTATTCATTTTAATTACAATAACAATCGTTTTATCATAACGCCATGTTTCAATCAGAAGAATTACAGGTTTGTGCTTTCAGTGATGTATTTATCCTGTGATTACTTTGCGTAAAGACGCAAAGAAAACCACAAAAAAATAAGATTGGCGTATACTAAGCGCAGATCGTTAATTATAGACTTGGATATTAATGTATGGCTAAAAAACCCTCATCAAATTTCAAAACGGATGCCCCACGAGACCACCAAATGGAAGGGTTAAAACTTCCACCACATTCTCTCGAAGCGGAGCAGTCTGTTTTAGGGGGGTTAATGTTAGATAACGAGCGCTGGGATACCGTTTCTGAACGTGTGACTCACGCTGATTTCTTTAGCCGACCCCATCGCACCATTTTCTCACAAATGCAATTTTTGCTTGAGCAAGGCAAACCCATTGACCTTATAACGTTATCGGAATCACTAGAACAACAGGGTGAATTGGATAGCGTGGGTGGCTTTGCTTATTTGGCTGAGCTATCTAAAAATACGCCAAGTGCAGCGAATATTAATGCTTATGCTGACATCGTCCGCGAACGTGCGATTGTTCGCGATATGATATCTGTCGCCAATGAAATTGCGGATGCAGGTTATGACCCACAAGGGCGTAGCAGTGAAGATCTCCTCGATTTAGCCGAAACCAAAGTGTTCCAAATAGCCGAGTCAAGAGCGAATAAAGATGAAGGGCCAAAGGGTATCGAAGCCATTTTGTCGGAAACTGTTGAAAAAATTGAGCAACTTTACCAACAACCGCACGACGGCGTTACTGGGGTTTCAACAGGTTATCAAGATCTCGATAAAAAAACAGCAGGTTTACAAGGCTCTGATTTAATTATTGTTGCTGCACGTCCGTCAATGGGGAAAACCACCTTTGCGATGAACTTGTGCGAAAATGCGGCAATGACAGAAGAAAAACCGGTACTTATCTTCAGCTTAGAGATGCCCGGCAACCAAATTATGATGCGTATGTTGGCGTCACTATCTCGTGTCGACCAAACTCGCATTCGTACTGGGCAACTTGATGATGAGGATTGGGCGCGAATTTCAAGTACGATGGGCATTTTGATGGAAAAACGCAACATGTACATCGATGATTCGTCAGGTTTGACTCCCACAGAGGTACGTTCACGTGCGCGTCGTATTTATCGTGAACATGGTGGGTTAAGTTTGATCATGATTGACTACCTTCAATTGATGCGAGTTCCTGCTCTTTCTGATAACCGAACGTTAGAAATTGCTGAAATTTCACGCTCACTCAAAGCGTTAGCAAAAGAGCTTAATGTTCCCGTAGTGGCGTTGTCACAGTTAAACCGTAGTCTTGAGCAACGTGCCGATAAGCGCCCTGTTAACTCGGATTTACGTGAATCAGGGTCTATCGAGCAGGATGCGGACTTAATCATGTTTATCTATCGTGATGAGGTTTATCACGATAATAGTGAGCTCAAAGGGGTTGCGGAAATCATTCTCGGTAAACAGCGTAACGGGCCGATTGGTACGGTGCGGTTGACGTTTAATGGGCAGTGGTCGCGCTTCGATAATTATGCAGGGCCAGCTTATAATGATGAGGACTAAATCCTCATCATAAATACTCGTCATATTTTGCGCTGTCACGGTGTTGGCTGCACTCGGCTACGCGAATCATATACTTATGTATGCTTCTTGGATTAGCTCAATCGCCGCCTAGCGACAATGCAAACTATTTAGAGTATTAAAGTTAAACTAGTTTGAATAATTTTTTCTTTATACAGAAACAAGATCGAATGGAAATTGATATTTTTTAGCGTATAACAAATAGAGAATATATTGGGCTGCCAAAGGGCAGCTTAATTTTTAGCGGGTTTAGAGAAAAAGAACGAGGAAACAATGAAAGCGGCAACCGCATTGATAAACCGCCGCGCTCTGCGACACAACTTGCAACGGGTGAAAGAAATTGCACCAAATAGCCAGATGATTGCAGTTGTCAAAGCAAACGCTTATGGTCATGGGTTAGTAGGGGTTGGTCAGGCAGTAGAAGAGCTGGTGGATGGCTTTGGTGTGGCAAGACTCAATGAGGCGCTACTATTACGGCAGCACGGTGTGATAAAACCGATTGTTTTACTGGAGGGTTTTTTTGAACAATCTGACTTGTTGTTAATGGCAGAACACCAGATTGACACCGTGATCCACTGTATAGAACAGCTTGAAATGCTAGAAGCCACCAAATTACCCTATCCTCTTAAAGTTTGGATGAAACTGGATACAGGTATGCACCGCCTTGGCATACTTCCTAAAGATGCCGAAGGCTTTTATCAACGTTTACAACGCTGCCAGCAAGTTCAGCTCCCTATCAATATTGTTAGTCATTTTTGCCAAGCGGATGCCCCCCATTTACCGACAACTGAAAAACAAATTGCCTGCTTTAAACAGTTTATTGACGGCAAAGAGGGTGAGAAATCCATTGCCGCCTCCGCAGGAATTTTACTTTGGCCAGAAGCTCACTATGACTGGGTTCGTCCAGGGATCATGATGTATGGCGCTTCGCCACAAGAAGGGAAAAGTGCAGAAGACTTCGGTTTGCTTCCTGTGATGACACTAAAATCAACATTAATTGCGGTTAGGGAACATGCGGCAGGACAATGTGTAGGTTATGGTGAAACATGGTGCAGTGATAAAGATACGCTGCTTGGTGTTGTTGCCATCGGCTATGGAGATGGTTATCCACGTAACGTACCTTCAGGCACACCGGTGTTAATTAATGGGCGAAAAGTGCCTATTGTTGGGCGAATTTCCATGGATATGACAGTGGTGGATTTGGGACTAAATGCCGATGATAAAGTGGGGGATGACGTTATTTTGTGGGGAAATCAACTACCGGTTGAAGAAATTGCCACACAAACAGGCATTATCAACTATGAGTTACTGACGAAGTTAACCTCTAGAGTTGCAATGGAATATGTAGACGAATAGCCAGCAAAGGGTTATTTTCAGATAACAACGTAAAAATGGCGCTAAATATGGCAAATCATCGCTTGGTTTATTTAGCGTAAAATAATGATTAGGAGATGTCCTGTGTTCGAACATGTTGATGCTTATCCGGGCGACCCAATTCTGTCGTTAATGGATGAATTTAATAAAGACACTCGTGAAAATAAAATTAATTTGAGTATCGGTCTTTACTATGATGGTGACGGGAAAACCCCTGAACTGGCGACAGTCGGTACGGCAAAAGCGGCGTTAAATAAACTGCCAGCAAGCGCATCACTGTATTTGCCTATGGAAGGTTTGAAAGATTACCGTACTGAATTACAAAAATTAGTATTTGGTGAGGATTGCCCGCTAATTGCACAGGAACGTATCGCTACTGTCCAAACGATTGGTGGTTCTGGTGCGTTAAAAATTGGTGCTGATTTTTTACATCAATATTATCCCGACTCAGAAGTGTGGTGCAGTGACCCAACTTGGGAAAACCATGCCTCTATTTTTTCAGGTGCGGGAACAAAAGTGCATTACTACCCGTACTTTGATGAAAAAACCAAAGGCGTTAAATTTGATGAGATGCTAGCGACATTCAAACAATTGCCTGCTAATAGCATCATCCTAATGCACCCGTGCTGTCATAACCCAACAGGCTCCGACCTGACTCCTGCACAATGGGATGAAGTCACTAAGGTAGCATTAGAACGCAAATTGATCCCATTTTTAGATATTGCTTATCAAGGTTTTGCAGAAGGCATTAATGAAGATGCTTATGCTATCCGAGCGATGGTTAAAGCTGGCTTACCCGTGTTTGTCAGTAATTCATTTTCTAAAATTTTTGGTATCTACGGTGAACGTGCGGGTGGCCTGTCGGTGATCTGTGAAAACCAAGATGAACGTGACCGTGTGTTAGGTCAGCTAAAAGCGGGTGTTCGCCGTTTATATTCTAGCCCACCATCTAATGGCGCAAAAATTGTTGCTGCGGTATTAACCAATAGCGCTGAAAAAGCTAAATGGTTAGCGGAAGTGGAAGAGATGCGTTTACGTATTTTAGACATGCGTACGGTACTGGTTAATGAGCTGAAAAAGGCACTACCAAACCAAAATTTCGACCACTTATTAAAGCAACGCGGTATGTTCAGCTACACGGGTTTTTCTAAAGAGCAAGTGGCTCGCCTGAAAGACGAGTTTGCGGTTTACTTGGTTGGAACTGGCCGCGTTTGTATGGCAGGTGTTAATCGTCATAATGTTAAACGTATTGTGGAAGCATTTGCCGCCGTTAGCCAATAATTTTTAGCTATCGTAATAATTATCAGGGAGCAAAATGCTCCCTGATGGTCTTTCTACTTATTTTTAATGGCCTTTCGACTTAATAGCCGCGTTCTAAAATCGTTTTCAAGAACCTTGCAGTGTGCGATTTTTCACACTCAGCCACTTCTTCTGGTGTACCAGCAATTAAAATTTCACCGCCACCACTACCACCTTCTGGGCCTAAATCGACAATCCAGTCCGCTGTCTTAATGACATCAAGGTTGTGTTCAATCACCACAATGGTATTTCCTTGGTCACGAAGCTGATGTAAAACGACTAAAAGTTGTTGGATATCAGCGAAATGCAGGCCTGTTGTTGGCTCATCCAAAATATAGATAGTTTGCCCTGTTCCGCGTTTAGACAGCTCTTTGGCTAATTTCACACGCTGTGCTTCACCACCTGAGAGTGTTGTCGCTGATTGGCCGAGACGTATGTAGGATAAACCAACGTCCATCAAAGTTTGTAGCTTGCGGGCAAGTGCAGGTACGGCATCAAAGAATTCACGAGACTCTTCGATAGTCATATCCAAAACTTCATGGATATTTTTACCTTTATATTTAATCTCTAATGTTTCTCGGTTATAGCGTTTACCTTTACATTGGTCACAAGGGACATACACATCAGGTAAGAAGTGCATTTCAACCTTGATGACCCCATCACCTTGGCAAGCCTCACAACGGCCACCTTTTACGTTAAAGCTAAAACGTCCTGGGTTATAACCTCGAGTCCGAGATTCAGGTACACCAGCAAATAGCTCACGCACAGGTGTAAATACACCAGTATAGGTGGCAGGGTTCGAGCGTGGTGTCCGGCCTATTGGGCTTTGGTCAATATCAATCACTTTATCAAAGTGCTCTAAGCCCTCTACATCCAAATAAGGGGCTGGCGTGATGGTGGTTGCGCCATTTAATTGACGTTGAGCAATAGGGAATAGGGTATCGTTTATCAGTGTTGATTTACCCGAGCCAGATACACCAGTAATACAGGTAAATAACCCGACTGGGATTTTTAATGTCACATTTTTCAGGTTGTTGCCTTTTGCCCCGAACACAGTCAGCATTTTATCTTTATTAATTGGAACGCGTTTTTGCGGGATGTCAATTCTGCGCTCACCACTTAAAAATTTACCTGTGAGTGAATCTGGGTTTGCGACAATATCTTCCAATGTTCCTTGGGCAACAATTTGCCCGCCATGCACCCCAGCACCAGGGCCGATATCAATCACATGGTCTGCGGCGCGGATCGCGTCTTCGTCATGTTCAACCACGATCACGGTATTTCCTAGATCGCGTAGGTGGATCAAGGTTTCAAGTAAGCGGTCATTATCACGTTGGTGTAAGCCAATTGAAGGTTCATCAAGGACATACATCACACCCACTAAACCTGCACCAATTTGGCTTGCTAAACGAATGCGTTGTGCTTCACCACCGGACAAGGTGTCGGCAGAACGTGAAAGAGTCAGATAATTAAGCCCAACATTGACGAGAAACTTCAGGCGATCGCCAATTTCTTTTAAGACTTTTTCTGCGATTTGAGCACGCTGACCAGTGAGTTTTAGGTTTTGAAAAAATTCCATTGCGTGGCCAATGCTGTAATCTGCGATTTCCGGCAACGTTGTATTTTCAACAAAGACAAAGCGCGCTTCTTTACGTAAGCGCGTTCCATGGCAAGAGACACATGGACGGTTACTGATATATTTCGCTAACTCTTCACGGACAGCTGTTGATTCCGTTTCTTTATAGCGGCGCTCCATATTATTGAGTACGCCTTCAAAAGGGTGTCGGCGTACAGTGATATCGCCACGGTCATTACGGTATTTAAACTCAATCGTTTCTTTGCCTGAACCATATAAAATAATTTTTTGGATAGCTGGGCTCAGGGTGTCGTAAGGCGCTTCCACATCAAATTTATAATGCTCAGCTAATGACATTAGCATTTGGAAATAGTAAAAGTTACGGCGATCCCAACCGCGAATTGCGCCACCGGCAAGTGAGATTTCGGTATTTTGGATGACTCTTTCGGGATCAAAAAACTGCTGAACACCTAAGCCATCACAGCTTGGGCAGGCCCCAGCAGGGTTGTTAAAAGAAAATAGGCGAGGTTCAAGTTCTACCATACTGTAGCCGCAAACGGAGCAGGCAAAATTCGCAGAAAAAACCAGTTCTTCTGCGTTTGCGTCATCCATATCAGCGACAATTGCAGTACCACCAGATAGTTCTAGCGCGGTTTCAAAAGATTCGGCTAAACGCTGAGCAATATCATCACGAATTTTGAAACGGTCAACAATGACTTCAATCGTATGTTTTTTCTGTAATTCGAGCTTTGGTGGATCGGAGAGATCGCAAACTTCCCCATCAATTCGGGCGCGGATATAGCCTTGGCTGGCCAAGTTATCGAGTAGCTTAACATGCTCCCCTTTACGTTCTTTAACGACAGGAGCAAGTAGCATCATTCGGCGATCGGTGGGTTGAGCCAAAACATTATCGACCATCTGGCTAACAGTTTGAGCTGCAAGCGGTATGTCGTGATCAGGGCAGCGAGGTTCACCAACACGGGCAAATAATAATCGCAGATAGTCATGAATTTCTGTGATGGTTCCGACCGTCGAACGAGGGTTATGTGAAGTGGATTTTTGTTCAATCGAAATAGCAGGGGATAACCCTTCAATATGATCGACATCCGGTTTTTCCATTAAAGAAAGAAACTGGCGGGCATAAGCAGATAAAGATTCAACATAACGGCGCTGACCCTCTGCATACAGGGTATCAAAAGCTAAAGATGATTTCCCTGAACCAGATAACCCAGTAATAACAATGAGTTTGTCGCGAGGGATGACGAGATTGATGTTTTTCAGATTATGCGTACGTGCGCCGCGGACTTCGATATTATCCATTTACCACTTCCCGGATGATTTGATATTGAACAATCGCAAGAGACTATTATCACATATTTATGGCTGAATGGATATACAGTATTTCCTATTCGTCATATTTCAAACCGTGGCGTTGTTGGCTTCTCTCAGCTACGCAGGTCACATACTTTTGTATGCTCCCCGCGATACCTTCGCTTGCCGCCTAGCCACAACTTGAATTATTTAGAGTAAGATTTTAATGGTGAAACAGAAAAACAGAAAAACAGAAAAACAGAAAAACAGAAAAACAGAAAAACAGCGATCTGAATTTATCGAAAAGGAAAAGATAGATGCGGTGTGCATTATTTTGTGTCTATACTGACAAAAGCACTATGAAATTTCACTAAAAGCTGGAAAGCGTTTCGCAAATTAACAAGCTCAATTTCAAATATTGGTGCAAATCAGCTCTGTCGTGGTAAACTTCACGGCTAATCCAGAGATTAAAATTCAATGCATCAGGAGTAATAAATGGCCAGCAGAGGCGTAAACAAAGTAATTCTTATCGGTAACCTAGGACAAGATCCAGAAATCCGTTATATGCCTAACGGCGGAGCTGTGGCAAACCTGACTCTGGCAACTTCTGAAAGTTGGCGTGACAAGCAAACCGGTGAGATGCGTGAAAAAACCGAATGGCACCGAGTCGTTATTTTCGGCAAACTTGCTGAAGTAGCAGGTGAATACCTAAAAAAAGGTTCACAAGTCTATATCGAAGGTTCTCTGCAAACACGTAAATGGCAAGATCAAAGTGGTCAAGATCGTTATACGACAGAAGTTGTTGTGAATATCGGTGGCTCAATGCAAATGTTAGGTGGCCGTGGTGGTGATGCACCATCACAAGGTCAAGGCGGTCAAGGTGGTTGGGGCCAACCACAGCAGCCTCAAGCGGCACAACAATTCAGTGGTGGTGGAGCGCCAGCCGCACGCCCATCAGCACCTGCACCACAAACCAATGAACCACCAATGGATTTTGATGACGATATTCCGTTCTAATTCTTACTGATTAGAATGTATAAATAAAATAAAGGCTTCCTTGTGAAGTCTTTATTTTTTAATAAATATAAATGCTAATAATATATATCTAGAAAATATTGTTTTTTATTGGAATGATAAAACAAATACAGAACCGAAACATTAAGAGTTTATTAATTCTAAATTAAGAATTTCTTAAATAAATAAAAAATCCCCAGCAATTAAATTACATGGGGCTTTGTATTGGTAGTGTTATAAAAAAAAGAAATATAAATTTTATTTTCATATTAGCGTATCAAGCTACTTTAGGTTCCAGTAGTAATGGGTCATTTTGGCTTTCACCGGACAGGCGGTAGATTGACGGTGACGTACCTAAATAAGCTCTAAATCGCTTTGCAAAAGATTGCTGGGAGTCAAATTGGTATTTTAATGCAATATCAATAACCTGAAGTTCAGTGGAGCATAGGTCTTTAGCAGCTTCACAGATCCTTCTTCGGCGAATATATTCACCTAAAGGCATACCAACAACTTTTCTAAATACTCTTTGTAAATGCCATTTTGTATATCCTGATTTTAGTGCAATATCATCAAGTAATAGACGACTGGTTAAGTTCATTTCAATCCAAACTAATATTTCATTAACAACTGTAGATTGAAATTCTGTGTACTTCCCATTATAGGGAACAGGGATTTCTTTATACATAATATCTTCCTATTAGTTACTTTTTAATCTTATCCCTCATTCAGTCAATAGCCAATAAATAAATAGTAAACAAAGTTGAATTCAGTTTGTTAATTGGCAAAACAGACAAAATACCGATTTTTAATTAGTTTATAGCCAGTAGAGTTTATCTTAAGGAGATATATTCATCATATCGATTAACAATAGATGAAATTATTACGCTCTCTGAATATAAAACCATCGTACAGTGATATCACTTTTCATTGGTGTTTGGGGATATATTTTTTTAGCTTCCAAAAACTCATTAAAATTGTAGCGGAAATGATTACAGATAGAATATTCATCGCTTGCCATCCGAGAGTGAAGAAAAGAACGCCTGCTCCTAAACTGCCTATTCCACCGAAAAAATAGATAAGAAAATCAGTCATGCCTTGTACTTTAGCTCGCTCATGCATTTTATATGTATGGGGTAGTAGGTTGGTGGTACTGATTAAAAGCAAATTCCAAGCAACACCCACAAATATACCCGCCAACAAATAATTGTAAAAATGGTTACCTAGCAGGTTCATCGTTGCTGATAAAATTAACAGTACGATACCGCAGAAAATAATGCGTTTTGCCCCTAAAAGATGAATTAATGTTCCAGTGAAGAATGACGGTGCAAACATACCTAATACATGGAATTGAAATACAATCGCAATAGAGGAAAAGGCGAAGTCATGTTGTTTCATAGATAACGGTATCGAGGCAAAAGTAAAAACTACAATGGCATACCCAGCGGCACTGACAATAGCGATTAATTTTAAAATAGGTTGTGAATACAATGCACTGTAGTTGCGTTTGACTAACACTTCATCCGATGGCGTTTTCACTATTTTCTTTAAAGGCACAACGAGTAATAGAATAAATGCGATCACATAAATGGCGGCTAACGTGATGAACGGCCCTGCAAACGGGTATTCTGTAAAAAAGCGCTGGGTGGTAATGGCTAATGTTGGTCCGATTAAGGCCGCAGCAATGCCTCCGCTCATAACAAGGCCAATAGCTTTTGCTCGTAAAGAAATAGGTGCTTCTTCAAGTGCGGCAAAACGGAATTGTTGTGCAGTACCAATAGCAATTCCAGTGAAAAACAACCCGATGGAAAAATACACTAAATGACTTTCTATCACACCAAGAATAGAGAAGCCTACGCCGATTAACCCACCGATGTTACCAATAATAAAACCCACTCTTCTCGAATATTTTTGCATTAAAAATGCGATCGGAATAGTTGCTAAGATTAAGCCAACGTACTGACTTACCAGTGGAATAGTTGCATAAGTTGGGTTGGTAGCCAATTTTTCGCCAATAACTACTGCTACAGAAAGGACAATCGCATTTCCTGTGATAAATAATGCAAGTGTGATAGTTAACCACCAAACGGATTTTGGCATATATCCCTCTGTCTATTAATTAAAAATCAATTGGTTATATTTCTTACATTGAGGGAATAATCCCTCTGAATGCAGCAAAGGATACAACTTAAAGTTGACTTTAAGTCAAGGTCTGCGATGGTATTTTAAGTAGTGATTAATGCTATATTTTTTTATTTTAATGGATAATGTCGCTGCTGGTGCGAGATGTGATGAGTGTCGCAATTACTATTCCTTTGGGATAAAACAAGAAAAAATGATTGTCATGCTGGGAAATTTATGTTCTTTTAATAAAAGAAACTGAAAAACAATAATCAATAAATTAGACAGACTAAACAGGAAGAACCCGTGAACATGATGACTAATCACTTAAACCTACTACTAACCGCGCCACGTGCCGCGGTGGTCGTGCGTGTGGTGGTGGTCGTGGGCTTAGCGCCGTAACGGGTACAAATCAACGCAGATTTAGAAACCCCGCCGGCGCAAACCGAGCGGGGTTTTTTATCACCTCTCGCTCGGATCCGCAGGCTAGCAAAGGATAATTATGATGAGCGAATCGGGCACCACAACACCACATAAAACCCGCTTTACGGGCGCAGAATTAATTGTATATTTACTGGAAAAACACGGTATTACCATCGTTTCTGGCATTCCAGGTGGAGCGGCTTTACCCTTTTATGACGCATTAGGTCAAAGCCAGAAAATCCGCCATATATTGGCTCGCCATGAGCAAGGTGCAGGTTTTATTGCTCAGGGAATTGCACGTACCACGGGGAAAGCCGCGGTTTGTATCTCTTCAAGTGGTCCTGGGGCAACAAACTTAGTGACCGCTATCGCTGATGCAAAACTGGATTCTATCCCGCTGGTTTGTATTACGGCTCAAGTTTCTTCGTCAATGATTGGCACAGATGCTTTCCAAGAGGTTGATACCTATGGTATTTCGATTCCAGTCACCAAACATAATTATTTGGTTCGTAATATCAATGAATTGCCACAAGTGATTTGTGATGCTTTTCGTATTGCAGAGTCAGGCCGCCCTGGGCCTGTTTGGATTGATATTCCAAAAGATGTGCAAACTGCCACAATTGAACTAACTGAAATACCAGAAGTATTACCGAAAGATAAAGCACCTGCATTTGATGTGGAAAAAGTTCTGCAAGCGGCTGAAATGATTAATAAGGCGAAACGTCCAGTACTGTATTTTGGTGGTGGGGTAATTAGTTCTGATTCGACAGAAACAGCGATCGCTTTTGCGGAAAAGGCTTCATTACCGACAACCATGACATTAATGGCACTTGGCACTATTCCAATGCGCCATCCATTATATTTAGGAATGTTGGGTATGCACGCTGCCGCAAGTACTAATATGATCATGGAAGAATCGGATCTATTGATTGTGATTGGTGCACGGTTTGATGATAGAGCGATAGGTAAAGCAGAGAAATTTTGCCCTAACGCAAAAATTATCCATGTGGATATTGATAAAGCAGAAATCAGCAAAATTAAGCGTCCAGATATCGCTATTCATGCAGATGCAGGGCAAATATTGGAATTATTATTGCCTTTAGTAGAACGCAATGAACGCACAGATTGGATGGCGAAAGTGAATCAATTAAAAGAGCAATATCCATTGAATTTTAGCGAGGCTGATAACCCGCTGAACCATTATGGCTTGGTTCTGTCTACGGCACGTGCGGCTGGTGAAGATGCGATTGTGACAACGGATGTTGGGCAACACCAAATGTGGGCGGCTCAAGCATACCCCTTGTCTCGACCACGTCAATGGCTGACATCAGGTGGGTTAGGTACCATGGGCTTTGGGCTGCCTGCTGCCATTGGTGCAGCGTTGGCAAAACCCGAAAAAACCATTGTGTGTTTTTCCGGTGATGGCAGTTTGATGATGAATATTCAGGAATTGGCCACCGCAGCGGAGCACCAACTGAATATCAAAATTATCTTAATGAATAACCAAGCATTAGGGATGGTACATCAACAACAAGATTTATTTTTTGAAAATCGCATATTTGCTGCAGCTTATCCGTATCAAACCGATTTTATTAAGATTGCTGCAGGGTTTGGTTTGCAAACTTGCGATTTAAATAATGAAGCAGACCCAGAAATGGCATTAGAAGCGATAATGAATACCAAAGGTCCATGTTTGATCCATGCCTTGATTGATGTGAATCAGAAGGTATATCCAATGGTTCCACCGGGTGCAGCTAACATTGATATGATTGGAGCGTAATTATGGTATTTGAACATCATCCGATTGCTTTAGAGCTAATTGTTCGTAATCACCCAGGTGTAATGTCACATATTTGTGGTTTATTTGCGCGTAGAGCATTTAATGTTGATGGCATTCTATGTATGCCGATTAAAGATAAAGATGAAAGCCGTATATGGCTATTAGTACAAAAAGATGAGCGTTTGCCGCAAATGATTAACCAAGTTGAAAAATTAGAAGATGTTCGGGAAGTACGCTTTAGTGATGATTTGCGTCTTTTCGAAACAATGCAAAATTATTTGCAGTAATTCTGAGGTAAATTTTATGACCTAGTAGCCCATACCAACAGTATGGGCTATTTTCTTTTATGTTTAATCATAGCGATAATTAGGGTTTCCTAAACCGAACGAAAGTGGTATAAATTCAGTTACTGAATAATGATTTTTTGAACGCATTACAGGTTTGCATTTGGTAAATTGAATAATAAACAGGTATAAATTTATGCAAAATAACATCTATTTATCGAACACTTATCAATATGAAATTGAAACAACCATACTGGCACAAGGGAATGATGATGAAGGTCATTGGGTGGCTCTAAAAGACAATATTTTCCACCCACAAGGTGGTGGGCAACCCATGGATACAGCTTGGGTGAATGATATTGCTGTTCGTATTAGGAAACAACCGAATGGTTTAATTGTAGGATACCTTCCTGAAGGCGTTACTTTTAGTCAAGAAAATAATGTGGTTGCAAGGGTAGATAAGGAAAAACGTCAGCGTTACGCTGCGCTACATACCGCAGGTCATTTGCTGAATTGGGAATTACGTCGCTTTGGCTGGCTGGCACAAAAAGGCCATCATTTTCCTGATGAATCTCGAGTGGAATTTAGCATGATGGAAGGGGATGTCACTCCTTTTGATAAACTTGATAGCCAATATATCGAAGATATTGTTAACCAAAGCATTCGCAGTGGGCGGTCCGTTGCAATAAAGCAAAAGGGTGATTTGCGGATCAGTTATATCGACCAAACTGAAGAAATGCCTTGTGGTGGAACGCATGTTTCTTCGCTAGATAATATTCAGCATTTTTCAATTAAGTCGATGAAATTTAAAAAGGGAACATTGCGCATTAGTTATGATGCACAACATGCCTTAATTTAAACACTATCACTAAGATGAGAGTAAGTCATGACGACGGTGGCTTGGAGCTCCCCTTCCATGCATAGATAACTGTGTGGGAAATCACCACTGAAAGCATAGAAATCCCCCGCCTCCAAAAGGATATTTTGGTCGTTATGCAACCGCAACATGAGTGAGCCAGAATTCACCATAATGTGCTCGTGAGTTCCACTCATATGGGCGGGGCTATTAATGATAGCGCCTCTTTTCATGGTTAATTGCCAGATTTCAGAGATATTTCCCATGCTAATGCGAAATTTAAACTGTTGTGAATACTCTTTTTCACTGGGAGTGGCTTTAAGCAAGTAGGGATAAGCTTCATGTTGCCGCGTAAACAAATCGCTGAGAGGAAAGCGTAGAGCAATGGCGATCGACTCTAATGTGTCGATGCGTGGGTTTGAATCACCAGATTCCAGTTTGGATAAAGCGGCTTTCGAAATCCCTGATAAACGAGATAGTTCGTTTAGCGAGAGATCCCTTGCTTGCCTAAGTAAACGAATTTTCTGCCCTATTTTTAAATTAATTTTTTTATCCACAATGTGTCTTTACCTGAATTTTAATTTATTGTGCTAGTTCTGTATCACTCAGAGAAGTAAATTATACACTCTTAGTTGTATATTGTATTTAAAGTGGCTATTTTGTTTTTTGATATAGATTTGAAATTTAAAACCCTACAAAAATAAAACTATTTTCTGTATTTGAAAAAATCTATAGTGAGGACGTTAAAAAACTTCTGGAGTTAAGGTCATGCCGTTTGAATTGTTATCACCAGAAATGGCGATTTGTTTCTCGACATTGTTGTTTGCTTATTTGGTTTTTGGCATGGCGGGTTTTGGTTCTGCTCTTATTGCAACCCCTGTATTAGCCATGTATTTGCCGTTAAACATGATTGTTCCAATCCTTGCATTAATAGATCTAACCGCTGCAGTTTTAAATTTACTTAAAGATGGTAAAAATGCGGATTATCAGGAAATTAAATGGATAATTCCATTAATGATAATCGGGAGTTTAGTTGGTGCTACGATTTTATTAAAAACGCGTCCCGATATACTCGTATTATTACTTGGGTTATTTGTTGTCGGTTATGTCTTACATGCTTTTTTTTCTAAAAAATCAAAATCACCTTTTTCAAAAGCGTTGGTTGTCCCATTTAGTTTAGTGGGCGGTGTTTTTAGTGCTTTATTTGGCAGTGGTGGTTTTATCTATGCCATGTATTTATCTAGCCGAATTGAAGATAAACAGCGTTTTCGTATCACTCAAATGACGTTAATTGGCTTTAGCACGCTGACTCGAGTGGTGATATTTTTAGTAATGGGTGTGTATCTCAATCTAGATATTTTATTGATTGCTTTAGCATTTTCCCCTGCCATGTTAATTGGTACGTGGGTTGGTCGGCATATAACATTAAAAATTTCACGTGAAAGTTTTTTAAAAGTTATTAATGCCATAATTTTATTATCAGGTATTGTGCTGCTTTATCGATATTTTTTCGTCCTTTAAGTATTTAGAATATTAAAAATAGTTTTATAAAGATAAATAGCAGAATATATGAGTCGTGTTACAATCACCACGAACATTATTAGTTTTACTAGTAATGATGCGGTTTTTTATTTTTCATAATAATCTATTTTATGGAGTTAAAATCTGTTCTTTTGCTAAAAAGAAACGGGTTAATTTCAACATGAGCTCTGATAATCAGCGTTTACAAAATTTTCGACGTTCCCCATCTTTTGCTATTTTTACCATTACAATGAGTATTGCTGTCATTGGTATCGTTATTGGGCTAAGTATTCCAATGGTGGCTCTTAGGCTAAATAATTATGGTTTCAATGAGTTGTATATTGGCATTATTTCTGCGGCTCCTGCATTAGGTATGTTTTTAATTGCCCCTATGGTTCAACGTATTGTGCGTTGGTCAGGTAAGCGAAAGGCAATGCTATTGGCAACCCTCGTTTCTGCCATTAGCCTATTGCCATTATTGAGTACGTTACCACTTTGGCTGTTATTTCCATTACGGTTAGTTACGGGTTTAGCGAGTGGCGTGATGATTTGCTTGGGAGAAACGTGGATTAATGAATTATCCCCTGAAAATAAGCGGGGTCGGATCTTAGCAATCTATACTACCGTGTTCACAGTAAGTCAGCTACTTGGGCCTTCATTTATTGCTTATTATGGTGTGGAAGATAAATCGCCTTTATTGATTTGTACGTTGATCCATTTAATCTCTGTAGTGCTATTTATTTTAATGGATCAAAAAGTTGGTGACCGTTTAGCTGAAAATGCCGCGCAATCTAATTTTTCAATTATTCAATTTGTAAAAATTGCACCGGGTATTTGTGGTGGAATTTTATTTTTTGCTTTTTTTGACGGAACCATTTTATCGATGTTCCCAATTTATGGTATGGGAATGGGGCATACAGAGGCGGTTGCTGCATTAATGATTAGCGCCATCCTTGCTGGAGATGCCATTATGCAGTTACCTTTTGGCTGGCTTGCAGACCATATGAATAGAGAAAAACTGTACCGAATTTGTGGTATTATCACACTCGCAGCTAGCTTATTATTACCCTTCCTTATTACTCAACCTTATCTGATTTGGGTTCTGTTATTTATCTTAGGAGCCACGGCAGGGGCAATTTATACGATTGCCTTGGTACAAATTGGCCAATATTTCAAAGGGAATGAATTGATCATCGCTAATGCAGCGGCGGCCATGCTATGGGGAATTGGTAATTTATCAGGGCCATTATTGGCGGGAGTGGCGACTTCAATCTCACCAGTGGGCTTACCGGTGCTATTGGTTCTGTCTGTGGCAGTATTTTTATGGTTCACACGAGAAAAATATAGCGCTCAAATGGTTGAACAAGTCAGCCCATAAAGCGCATTTGTGGTGCCCTACTTAAGCTAGAGAGCACCACAAATAGATTATTCAATAACTTTATACACAACAAGGTTTTCTCGGAATTCATCTGGCCGATGATTGTGCCAGAATAATTCCATGCCTTGCGGTGCAGGTTTGATTGTTTTCGAGAGTACAATTAACCAGCGGCATTGTTCAGGTTTTTCAAAGCGGTCTTGGCGTTGGTGTAATACGCCAGTGTAATAGTAGAGCATCGGTGCTTCAGATTCGCCAATATTATCAGAAGCCATACAATCGTTTTTTGTAAACTGGCCTGCTAAATGCTGGTTTAAATCGACAAAAACCCCTTCGAAACCTTTTGCGTAGTCTATCCAGCCCAAAAACAAGGTTAAAATTATCCCCCAAGCGGCACATAGGCCTAATAACCAATTTTTCATCATGTGAAAAGCCGGTGAGATAAAGTTTGGAATAATTTTATTGCGTAAAAACCACACTAATGTAATCAACAGACCACTGATAAATGCAATGGAAGAAAAGGGCATTTGGTAGCTCATGGGAAGCCAGCGACTAAATGGGGTTAGCCATTCGTGTTGATGGCCAATCAAGGCGATAAGATAGCAGACCCATAAAAACAGAATGAGTACAGACCATAAAATAGCCGCAAAGCGAGCGATACCATTAAGAATTTTTTCAGGGAAACTGAGTAGTGTTAGGGTTCCTAATATGGCCATGGGGGCAACAAAAGGGAGTAAATATAGCGCGCGACCAGAAGCTGAAATCTGTAAAAAAATGATACCTAATAAAGGAAATAGCGCCAGCAGAAACTCATTTGAATTAAATAAACGTTTAATCGGGTGCCTTAGAAAATAAGCGACAGCCAGTAAACCAGAAGGAAAGGCAAATAAGGAAACTGCCGCTGGAATGCGAGTTAAATTAGCTTTTGCCCCTAATTTTTCAACCGAAAAACCAAAGAAGCGGCCGATATTGTTTTCCCAAAACCACACAAGAAATAAATCGGGATGCTGAAGATACAGTTGGATAGGCCAAGGTAAAATGGCGATAAGCGCGATTAACCCCGCCGTTAAACTGTATAACCAAAACTGCTTAGTTCGGCATTGAGCAAGAAAAATAGGTGATAAAAAAAGGCAAATCCAGAGAACGCCAGGAATAAAAACGCCTTTTGACAACATGGTGACGATGGTCCCAAGAGATAACCAAAGTGCAGACATGCGCATTTTTTGTTGTTGTATCAGCCCCAATAACCCATATAAGCCAATAGTTGTTCCTGCCATTAGTGCAACATCGGTAAACATATCATGGCTATGCCTGATAATACCGGGAGCACAGGCATACAGTGCAAAAGCGACCCAAATCCGAGTATCAGTGAAGTCTGTGGCTTGGAAAAAACGACGCGCCAAAAGGATAAAAAATGAAAAATTAATAACCGAAAAAATTAAGCTTGCACTACGGGCTGCATCATAAAGTGGCATCAAGCTTGATAACCAATGAGAGGTAATCGTAGCAACCCAATAATAAAGCGGAGGTTTTTCCATAAATGGTTCACCCGCATTTGTGGGAACTAACCATTTACCAGTTTCATACATAGTTTGAATAATACCAAAACTATAATTTTCATCTTGCTTCCAAGGGCTATGGCTATATATTCCTGGTAATAAATACAGAGCAAGAAAACTAATAAAAAGCAGTAAAATACTCCGCTGTAATATGATTAATGGTGCATTCTTATTTGACATTTTAATACGTTTTATGTGTTTTTTACTTGATTAAATTGAAACTATAACTGCGGTTGATAATAATTGAGCTTATGTACTTAAATATATATTTACTCAGTGAATGATATTTTTTTAATGAAAAACAATAAGAAATGTATTTTTAGCCACATTTTTAACAGACGCATATTACCACCAGTAAATAAGTTTTTAGCTATTGGTTTTGTAAGCAAATATTCTTGGATTGTATCAAAAAAATAACCTTCCACTTTAAACAGACATTATATGAAAGGTATTTAGCTATTTTTACGTAAAATAAATGTAACTAAAAAGAATCATTATTTGAAAATAATGTTCATTGCTTAAGAGCCTATATATTTGGGAGCGGGGGAAAGAACAAACGGGTAAGAAATGCTAAAAATGCTTGATCATTCCCCCTGTTTAGAATGATAATTGCTCCCCTCACGATACGTTTTATTCTATTTTAAAAACCAAACGATTGCGCAACTGTTTTTATTGGGATTTTTTCTCAGCCAGTTTGTTTTTTCTTAAAAACGTAATCGTTTACGTCAACGTATAAATTAGTCGTTAGCAGTATTTGAAAGTCGTCGTTTTCCATTAAACAGCAGAGGTATACCATGTCAGGCCAACAGGCTTCATCCAGTTGCAAATTGGATTCATTTTTCAAGATAACAGCGCGCGGCTCTTCAGTTCGCCGTGAAATCATTGCAGGATTAACCACATTCTTAGCGATGGTTTATTCTGTCATCGTTGTACCTGGCATGTTAGGGCAAGCAGGGTTCCCACCAACAGCGGTCTTTATTGCAACTTGCTTAGTGGCTGGTTTTGGTTCTTTATTGATGGGGTTATGGGCCAATCTACCGATGGCGATTGGTTGTGCTATTTCACTGACTGCATTTACCGCATTTAGTTTGGTATTAGGGCAGCAAATTAGTATTCCTGTGGCATTGGGCGCTGTCTTTTTAATGGGGTGTTTGTTCACCATCATTTCTGTGACAGGTATTCGTAGTTGGATTTTACGCAATATGCCAATGGGTATTGCTCATGGCACAGGTATTGGTATCGGCTTATTTTTACTGTTAATAGCTGCTAATGGGGTGGGTTTAGTGATCAAAAACCCAAATGCAGGCCTGCCTGTTGCTCTAGGTGAATTTACATCTTTCCCTGTATTAATGTCATTAGCTGGGTTAGCGGTCATTTTTGGTTTAGAAAAACGCCGCGTTCCGGGTGGCGTATTACTTGTTATTATTGCAATTTCAATTATTGGTTTAATTTTTGATCCTGCGGTTAAATATCAAGGCTTTTTCAAGTTGCCTTCATTGGGTGATGATGGGCTTTCATTAGTTTTCAATATGGATATCATGGGCGCATTACAGCCAATGGTATTGCCAAGCTTACTTGCATTAGTGATGACCGCTGTTTTTGATGCAACGGGGACTATTCGCGCGGTGGCGGGACAAGCCAATTTATTGGATAAAGACGGCCAAATTATTGATGGTGGTAAAGCGTTAACCGCAGACTCCGTGAGCAGTATCTTTGCGGGGGCGATTGGCGCATCTCCTGCTGCTGTATATATTGAATCTGCAGCGGGTACCGCTGCTGGTGGTCGTACAGGCTTAACCGCAGTGGTTGTCGGCGTACTGTTTTTACTCATTCTCTTTTTATCGCCACTTTCTTATTTGGTGCCTGCCTATGCAACGGCGCCGGCATTGATGTATGTTGGGCTTTTAATGTTAAGTAATGTCTCTAAGCTTGATTTCGATGACTTTGTAGATTCAATGTCTGGTTTATTGTGTGCGGTATTCATTGTTCTGACTTGTAATATCGTCACGGGTATCATGTTGGGCTTTGCTGCTTTGGTTATCGGCCGTATTTGTGCAGGTGAATGGCGCAAATTGAATATTGGCACAGTCATTATTGCGGTACTTTTAGTGGCGTTTTACGCTTCAGGATTGGCAATCTAAAGTATATTATTTCAATAGGGTGGCTAATGTTGCCACCTTTTTAACTTATTGTATTAATTAATCGTAAAGTCTCAATTTTTTCCCCGAAAATGGATGGCTAAGGATAAAATAGAGAGAAGGCGGTTAATCAAGTGGATGTGCATGATTTCCACTGGTGAATGGCTGGGTTTTAATAATCATGGTCTGGACGGTGCTATCTCTTACTATGCGGCGGCAGGCAATATTTTAGGTTCTAGTCGCTAGGTTAATTCAGTAAGGGCAACATGGAAATTTTCTTTACTATTCTTATTTTGATTTTAGCTGTCTCTGTTTCAGGGGTTGCCGCTAAAATTCTTCCTATTCGTATTCCTCTTCCTCTCATTCAAATTGCTATTGGTGCGCTATTAGCATGGCCTCAATTCGGCCTACATGTCACCTTTGACCCAGAACTTTTTATGGTTCTGTTAATTCCACCTTTGTTGTTTGTTGATGGGTGGAAAACGCCAACACGCGAATTCTTTCAAAACGGTCGAGAAATTTTTATTTTAGTATTGGTTCTTGTACTGGTTACAGTGATTGGGATTGGTTATTTAATTTACTGGCTGATGCCAGGTATTCCATTGATTGCAGCATTTGCTCTAGCGGCGGTGTTATCACCAACCGATGCCGTTGCCTTATCATCCATTGTCGGAAAGGGGCGTATCCCTAAACGAATGATGAGTGTGCTAGAAGGGGAGGCATTGATGAATGATGCCTCTGGTCTGGTAGCATTAAAATTTGCAGTAGCAATTGCCATGGGGACGATGGTATTTAGTGCCTCTGGCGTCACCATTGAATTTTTCAAGGTCGCGATTGGTGGGCTACTCGCGGGTATTATCGTGACTTGGTTATACAGTAAATCATTACGTCTAATGAGCCGTTGGAGCGGTGATGACCCAGCAACCCAAATTGTGTTTATGTTATTGCTACCATTTGCTTCATACATGATAGCGGAACATATTGGTTTTTCAGGTATTTTAGCCGCTGTTGCGGCCGGTATGACTATCACAAAGTCTGGGGTTATCCGTAACGCTCCATTAGCGATGAGACTACGCGCTGATAGCGTTTGGTCTATGCTTGAATTTGTCTTTAACGGGTTGGTTTTCATCATGTTAGGGCTTCAATTGCCCGGTATTTGGGAAACGTCTGTTATCCAAGCGGATCTCGACCCAAGCGTAGAAACTTGGATGCTATTTGCGGCAGTAGCCATTATCTATTTTGCTCTACTGCTATTGCGTTTCTGTTGGCTATGGCTGATGAAAAGGTTTAGCCGTTTATTCTTAAAGAAAAAACCACTGCAATTTGCTAACTATACCGTACGTGAGCTTTGGCTAGCCTCTTTTGCAGGGGTACGCGGTGCGATTACCTTAGCGGGTGTGCTTTCTATTCCGTTATTTTTAACCGATGGTTCACCATTCCCAGCGCGTTATCAGCTAGTATTTATTGCCGCAGGGGTTATCTTATTTTCCATTTTTGCAGGTGTGGTCGCTTTACCGCTTCTGCTGCGTAATTTTACCGTGGGAGACAAAGAAGCCGATGCCAATGAAATTCGAATGGCAAAAGCCGCAATGGCAGAAGTGGCGATTGTTAGCTTAAATAAGATGCAGGAACGTTTATCTGCTGACGTTGATGAAAAACTCGATTCAGAAGATATCAGTGAAGTCGCTTCCCGTGTGACAGGTTATCTAAGACGACGTACGGCAGGGCAAGATGAAATTGATCATAATTTGCTGGTTGAAGACCTTGAACGACGTTTTCGTTTGACGGCATTACGTGCGGAGCGTGGTGAGCTTTATCACTTACGTGCAACCAAGAAAATCAGTAATGAAACGTTACAAACGCTGTTGGTTGATCTGGATTTATTAGAAGCCGTTTTGATCGAAAAAGAGCATTAAAACCAAAAAGCGAGTATTCTAGCCGACATTGTAAAGTTTGGGGCGAAATACAGCATTATGTGGTTACTTGTTATCACGACGCTGCTTTGGGCAGCGTCGTTTAGTCTTATCGGCGAATACCTTGCGGGCCAAGTAGATAGTTGGTTTTCAGTACTTGTAAGGGTGGCACTGGCTTCGCTAGTTTTTTTACCTTTCCTACGTTGGCGCCAGTTTAGCGCTAAAGTGATTGCACTTTATATGCTAGTGGGTGCTTGCCAACTTGGCATCATGTACCTATTTGTATTCCATGCTTATCAATACCTTACCGTTGCCGAATTTTTGCTTTTTACAGTATTAACACCACTATATGTCACGTTAATTTATGACTTACTAGAACGGCAAAAGTTGCGTAAAGGTTATTTGTTTAGCTCACTATTGGCGGTAATTGGCGCGGCAATTATTCGTTATGACCACTTGAGCGAATCTTTTTGGTTAGGTTTGCTTTTTGTGCAGCTAGCAAATATCTTTTTTGCGATTGGGCAGGTGGGGTATAAGCGTCTGATGGAGGTGCATCCAATCCCTCAACATCAGGCTTTCTCATGGTTTTACCTTGGTGCAACGTTAATTGCATTACTAGGGTGGTTGCTATTTGGTAATAAATCGATGATGCCGACAACAACTCTCCAGTGGGGTGTCTTACTGTGGTTGGGGATTGCAGCTTCAGGCATTGGCTACTTTATGTGGAACTATGGCGCAACCAAAGTGGATGCTGGAACCCTTGCTATTATGAATAACATGATGGTCCCAGCGGGGTTATTAGTTAATTTTGCTATCTGGCAACAACATCCGGATTGGCTGAGTTTTACCATAGGATCGAGCCTAATAGTTGCTTCTCTTTGGGTGCATAAGCGTTGGATCCTTTCGCGGCCTTCACATAAGACAAGTTCTCCACAGCGTGATCCGTCGTCGTCTCAGTAAACGCCTCAATAGCTGGCTGGCGCTGCTCTCCTTCACGGCAAGCGGCATACAGCCGGCTCCACAAACCGCTACCCAAGGTTTTGGTTTTGATCAACCCTTGTTTTTCAAATGAATCAACTGCCCAGTGAGGCAGTGCGGCAATGCCCATTTTAGCTGCGACCATTTGAATTAAAATTAATGTGTTATCAACATTTTTCACATTAGGTGACACGCCTGCAGGTTGCAGAAAATGGCGCCAAACATCGAAGCGATCCCGTTGTACCGGGTAGATAAACAACGTTTCATCCGCCAAATCATGGGGCTCAATATGCGGTCTTTTGGCTAGCGGATGGTCATTCGCCACAATCAGCTTCACTTCATAATCAAACATTGGCGTATAGTGGATGCCTTGATCTGGCAAAATGTCAGAGGTCATCACAATATCCAATTCCCTTGAAAGTAACTCAGGCTGTGGGTCGAACGTCACCCCAGATTTAAAATCGATGCTAACTTGAGGCCAAGTTTGTCTGAATTGCTGTAATGCAGGGGTCAACCACTGAATGCAGCTATGGCATTCAATAGCGATGCGTAACGCACAAACCCCAGGCTCATTACATACTCGAATGGCATCTTTTACTAATGGCAGAACTTGTTGTGCTAATTGTAATAAGACTTCTCCTTGTGGCGTAAAGCGCAATGGTTGGCTTTTACGAACAAATAACCGGAAACCTAATCGATGCTCTAAATCACTAAATTGGTGTGATAGAGCAGATTGTGTCTGGTGCAAGTGTGTTGCTGTTGCCGCTAATGAACCGTATTGGCTGAGCGCTTGCAATGTTTTTAGATGTTTTAATTCGATCATGAGAAACCTTCACGGTGACAATGAATAATTTGCGCTTGTGCTTTATACAGTACCTGTTGATTATGGATGTGTAAACATCTAGACGGCTAAATATTTTAAGGGGTCAATATGTCTGTTATAAATCATACACTTGGATTTCCACGTGTCGGTCTAAAAAGAGAGCTCAAGCGTGCACAAGAAGATTATTGGGCAGGTAAAATTGATCAGGCCACACTATTAGAAACCGGTTATCAGTTACGTGTGCGCCATTGGCAGCAACAAAAAAATGCGGGCGTTGAGCTATTACCTGTTGGTGATTTCGCTTGGTATGACCAAGTGCTGACAACCAGTTTGCTATTGGGCAATGTACCGCCACGCCATCAAAATGAAGATGGTTCGATTGATTTGGATACTTTATTTCGTGTTGCTCGCGGTCGCGCACCAACGGGCAAACCTGCTCCAGCAGGCGAGATGACGAAATGGTTTAATACTAACTACCACTACATCGTGCCTGAATTTCAAAAAGGGCAACAATTTTCGCTGTCTTGGACACAACTGTTTGATGAAGTCGATGAGGCATTAGCATTAGGCCATAATGTGAAACCGGTTATCATTGGTCCTATTACTTACCTTTGGTTAGGTAAAGTGAAAGGTGAACCGTTTGACCGCTTATCATTATTGAATGAAATATTACCTGTTTATCAGGAGATCCTGTCGCGCTTAGCAGAAAAAGGTCTTGAGTGGGTGCAAATTGATGAGCCTGCATTAGTGTTAGATTTACCAGAGCAATGGCAGCAAGCTTATCAGCAGGCTTACCAAGCGCTGTCAGGCCAAATAAAATTACTGTTAACCACCTATTTCGATGGCATTAGTCACCATGTAGACTTGATTAAGCAACTCCCTGTGCAAGGTCTACATGTTGATGTGGTTGCAGGCGCTGATGATATTGAAAAATTACACCAAATACTGCCAGCAGACTGGGTATTATCACTAGGAATTATTAATGGTCGTAACGTATGGAAGGCTGACTTAGGGGAAAAATTCTTACAGGTGAAGCCGTTCTTAGGCCAGCGTGATATATGGGTAGGAACGTCATGTTCATTACTACACAGCCCAATTGACTTAAATGATGAGACACGTTTAGATGCTGAGGTGAAAAGCTGGTTTGCTTTTGCTATCCAAAAATGTGAAGAACTTGCTCTGTTAACAAAAGCGTTAAATCAGCCAACAGACAGCCATATTGCTGAATTAGATACATACAGTGCACCTATTCGAGCGCGTAGAACATCAGCTCGTGTGAATAATGCATCAGTAGCTCAGCGTTTAGCAGCAATCAGCGAAGGGGATACAGAACGTTATAGCCCCTATCCACAGCGAGCAGCACGCCAACGTCAACGCTTTAACTTACCATTATGGCCGACAACCACGATTGGCTCATTTCCTCAAACAAGTGAAATCAGAACATTACGTTTAGACTTCAAAAAAGGGAATGTGGATAAAACCTACTATCGCACCAATATTAGTGAGCATATTAAGCAAGCCATTAAAGAACAAGAAATTTTAGATATCGATGTCCTTGTGCATGGTGAAGCTGAACGTAATGACATGGTGGAATACTTCGGTGAGCACTTTGATGGTTATGTATTTACCCAAAATGGTTGGGTGCAAAGTTATGGTTCGCGTTGTGTAAAACCCCCAGTGATCATTGGTGATATTAGTCGCCCAGAAGCGATTACAGTAGAGTGGGCAAAATATGCTCAGTCCTTAACGGAAAAACCGGTCAAAGGGATGTTAACCGGCCCAGTCACTATTCTATGTTGGTCATTCCCGCGTGAAGATGTGAGCCGTGAAACGATTGCGAAACAAATTGCGCTAGCCTTGCGTGATGAAGTCGACGACTTACAAAAAGCAGGTATCGGTATTATTCAAATCGATGAGCCTGCACTGCGTGAAGGGTTACCATTGCGTCGAGACGAGTGGGCGGCTTACCTCAAATGGGCGGTTGATGCTTTCAAACTCAGTGCTGCGATTGCGGATGACGACACACAAATTCACACCCATATGTGCTATTGCGAATTCAATGACATCATGGATTCCATTGCGGCATTGGATGCCGACGTGATCACGATTGAAACATCACGTTCAGATATGGATTTGTTAGATGCATTCGAAGATTTTGATTATCCAAATGAAATTGGTCCAGGAGTGTACGATATTCACTCACCAAATGTACCTAATGTGGAATGGATTGTTGCGCTATTAAGAAAGGCAGCGAAGCGTGTTCCGGTTGAGCGCTTATGGGTAAACCCAGATTGTGGCTTGAAAACTCGCGGCTGGCCAGAAACTCGCCAAGCATTAGCCAACATGGTTGAGGCAGCGAAACAGCTTAGAAATGAGCAGTAAAATGGCGACTAGTTAGTGTGTCAAAAAGGCAGGGAAACCTGCCTGAGGTTGTTGACAAAGCGGGATAAAAGCGTGGTTTTTCCCGCTTTGTGTTATCAGCCGAAAATCAATAAATTGATTTTCCTCGTTTATTTTCAAAACCTATTCGACTTGTCGCCAAACATAATATGTTTTCAGCAGTCTGAGGCAGGGAAACCTGCCTTTTTAGAAAATATTAACCAAATAATTTGGATTTCAGTAAGTTCATACCGATAGAAGCCAAATCGAGGTTTTCTGGAACTTCGCCATTTGGTGTGGCGCTGTCAACTAACTGAGGAAGATATTTAGCAATCATTTGTGAGGTTGCTTGAGGTTCTAAGCCTACCTGTTGAGCCAATTCTTGGATATTCGCATTTCCAAAAACTTGCATTAATTGGCTGGCATCGATAGGTAAATTATTCCCTTCACTGATCCACGAGGCAATAACACCACCTAAGCCTTGTTCATTAAATTTTTCGATAACACCTTGAAGGCCACCTTGATTCTCAACCCAGTTTATTACTGATTGAAACTGTTGCATTTTATCGCCTGCAACCATACCCATCATTTGCTCAAACAACCCCATGTTATCTCCTAGGCAATCTGCCAATTTATGCTCTCATTCATAGTATGGAGCATTATTCAAAAAATTGTAGTCGGCTATTTTCAGCAATTTAAGTTTTAGGTCAATAGAAATGATGCATTGAATATAGCCCAGTAAAAAAACCACGGTTTGGCATTTGTGAATTAAACGTGAATAAACATAATGTGCATCACATTTTTTATCACATTATCCTGTGAAAGTGTGTTTGAGGTGCGGTGTTTTTTATTTTGTTTTAATTCAACTTGTTATGCTTTATTTGTTGGTTTTTTATATTATCTCAAATGTGATATTAGTCATGTGTTTGTGAATTTTATTGTGTGAAAATTCACAACAGTCACGAAGATTAACAACATCAGGGGTCATTATGGGAAATTTCGTTAATAAAATTGGCGTGATTGGCCTAGGTTCTATGGGGATGGGGATCGCACAATCTCTTATAAAAAATAACATTCCCACCTATGGATTTGATTTAAACCAAGATGCATGCAAAAGCCTATTTAATGCAGGAGCAATTGCAGTGGGGCAAAATGCAGCGGAATTTGCCCATGAAATTGATGCTTTGTTGCTGGTAGTGGTTAATGGTCGTCAAGTTGAAGCCATTTTGTTTTCGGGTGAACAGCCTTTAGTTGAACAATTACGCCCCGGCACAGTTATTGTGCTGCACAGTACCTTGGCTGCGGAACAAACTAAAAATATCGCTCAGCGACTTGCTGTATATCAATTACCCCTTGTAGATGCGCCTATTTCAGGTGGCTCAATTAAAGCCGCTGAAGGGAAGTTGACCATCATGGCTTCAGGTGAACCAGCTCTATTTGAGCAGCTTTCACCCGTATTTAACGCTATTTCTGAGCGCTTGTATCGAGTAGGGAATGAAGTTGGCTTAGGTTCAACCGTCAAAACGATTCACCAGTTATTAGCTGGGGTACACATTGCTGTTGCGGCAGAAAGTATGGCTTTAGCCGCCAAAGCGGGTATTGAGCTTGACGTGATGTACGACATTGTCACTCATGCAGCTGGAAATTCATGGATGTTTGAAAACCGTATGCAACATGTCTTAGACGGTGATTATACGCCAAAATCCTCAGTAGATATTTTTGTCAAAGACTTAGGGCTAGTGATGGAAACTGGAAAAGCACTAAATTTCCCATTACCACTTGCTTCAACAGCTCATCAAATGTTTATTTCAGCGAGCAATGAAGGCTTTGGTCAACAGGATGACAGCGCGGTGATTAAAACATTTAAAGGTATTACTTTACCGGAGAAAAAAGCATGACAGTGAAGTTAGGCGTAATAGCAGATGATTTTACCGGTGCGACAGATATTGCAGGCTTTATGGTGCAAAACGGTTGGAAGGTTGTTCAGTTATTGAATGAACCCAATGAGAGCACACCAGTACCACAAGATGTTGATGCGATAGTGATTAGTTTAAAAAGCCGCTCTTGTCCTGTCGATGAAGCCGTCAGTGCATCGACCAATGCAGGTAATTGGCTGAAACAAAAAGCGCATTGCCAGCAAATTTTCTTTAAATATTGTTCGACGTTTGATTCAACCGAAAAAGGCAATATTGGCCCCGTTACGGATGCATTAATGGCGCAACTGGGTACAAACTTAGCATTAGTTTGCCCCGCGCTACCCGTTAACGGTAGAACGGTGATTCATGGACATTTATTTGTGAATGGCCAGCTACTTAATGAAAGTGGCATGCAGCACCATCCTGTAACGCCAATGACCGACGCAAATTTATTGCGTGTGATGGAAAAACAATCAAAAGGTCAAGCCGGTCTAATCAAACTTGAAGATATTCAAAAAGGCAGTGAGGTTGTTAGCCAAAAACTGACCGAGTTAGCCCAACAAGGTGTGAGTTACGCGGTTGTTGATAGCTTAACAATGGATGATTTGCTCCCTATCGCACAAGCGGTTAAAGCGATGCCATTGTTGACAGGGGGTTCCGGTCTCGGTGCTGCACTGGCCAATGTGGATAGCCAATGTCCATGGGGCGGTACAACGCAACGAGGTGAAAAGCCAACAGGGAAAAACAGGAAAACAGTTGTTTTATCGGGAAGTTGCTCGGTAATGACTAACAAACAAGTTCAGGCTTATCAGCAAGTTGCTCCTGTAAAAATGTTGGATGTGGGTGAGTGTTTAAATAACCCTGAGTATGCCAAAACATTGGCAGATTGGGTGCAAGCACAGCAACTAACGGGTTTGGCGCCAATGCTTTATGCCACTCAATCACCTGAATTACTGAAAAAAACACAAGAGAAATACGGTGCTGCGGAGTCGAGTTTCGCGGTCGAGAAGGTATTTGGTGAGGTCGTCGCGCTGTTGCAAGCGAAAGGGTATGACACCTTTATTATTGCGGGTGGTGAAACCTCCGGAAAAGTGGTTCAAAGCCTTGGGACAGAACAATTAAGTATTGGCTCACCAATCGCCCCAGGTGTGCCATGGGTACAGGACTTAGCAAGCGGTAACTGGTTAGCGTTGAAATCAGGTAATTTCGGCCAAGAAAATTTCTTCCAGTTTGCACAGGAGATGTTTAATGAGTGATGAAAAGGCGCTGCGCCAAGAGTTAGTCGATTGGGCTAAATCAATGTTTAACCGTGGTTACAGCAGCGGTGGTGCAGGAAATATTAGTGCTCGGTTACCTGATGGTTCGATTATTGTGACACCGACAAATTCCAGTTTTGGTGATTTAGACCCTAGCAAACTGAGTAAACTCGATGCACAAGGAAATTGGATTGGGGGAGATAAACCGACAAAAGAAGTTTCTATGCATATGGCGATGTATTTGCAACGCCCTGATTGCCAAGCGGTTGTTCATCTTCACTCACCTTGGTTAACGGCGTTGTCTTGCTTGCCGGGGTTAGATACAAAAAATTGTTTACCTCCAATCACACCTTATTATGTGATGCGAGTGGGGAAACTGCCATTGATTGAATACTTGCCACCGGGGGATGACCGAATTGGTGAGGAAATTGCAAAATTAGCACCGACACATAATGCGGTATTGCTGTCGAATCATGGTCCGGTCGTGGGTGGCAAAACGTTAAGACAAGCGTTCTTCAATGCAGAAGAGTTAGAAGATACCGCTCGTTTATATATCACATTACGCCCACATGGCTTTACAACATTAACGCAAGAGCAAGTTGAACAGCTCGAAAGTCGTTATCCACAAAAGTAGCGAGGCGAAAATGGCTAAATTTGCTGCAAATTTAAGCATGATGTTTACCGAAGTGCCTTTTATACAGCGCTTTGAACGTGCTGCGAATGCGGGGTTTAACGGTGTTGAATATCTCTTCCCTTATGAAGAAGATGCCAATGTCATTGCGGGTGAACTGAGCAAACACCATTTAACACAGGCCCTGTTTAATATGCCTGCGGGAAATTGGGCTCAGGGAGAGCGTGGTATGGCTTCGCTCCCGGGCCGTGAGAGCCAATTTGCCGAGGGCGTACAAACTGCATTGAAATATGCAAAAGCATTAGGCTGTAAACAAGTTCATGCGATGGCGGGGAAAGTGAATGAAAATTATACACTTGAACAGCAAACCGCGTGCTATATCAAAAATATTCAATATGCGGCAGATGTGATGGCTGAGCACGATATTCGTGTGCTTATCGAACCCATCAATACCCGCGATATGCCTGGATATTTTTTGACGACGCAAAAACAAGCGGAAGCATTACTACCTGAAATTAATCGTGAAAATGTATTTATCCAGTTGGATTTATATCACTGCCAAATTATGGAAGGTGATTTATTGAAAACAATTGAGCGTTTATGGGGTAAATTTAGTCACATTCAGATAGCGTCAGTCCCATATCGTCATGAACCGGATAGCGGTGAAGTCAATTACCCATGGATTTTTAAGCAGTTGGATGAAATGGGTTATGAGGGTTGGTTAGGATGTGAATACCATCCTGCAGGCCGCACCGAAGATGGATTAGGCTGGCTTAAACAAGCAAATTCATAATTAGGAGAACCTATGCTCCCTTCTGAGCGTCGTGATTTTATTTACCGTTACGTGCATGAACATCAAACCGTATCGATCAGTGATTTGGTTGAGCTAATGAATGTCTCTCATATGACAGTGCGACGTGATATTCGGATGTTAGAAGAAGAAGGGAAGGTACTCAGTATCAGTGGTGGAGTTAAGTTAAATGATGTGTTGCGCCAAGAGCTACCTTGGAGTGAAAAGGCGCGGTTGCATCATCGCCATAAGCGTGAAATTGGTCAGTTTGCCAGCTCATTAGTTGAAGATGGGCAAGTGGTGTATCTCGATGCAGGAACCACCACTTTTGAGATAGCGCGCGTACTCGGTGAGCGTTTTAACTTAACGATTGTCACTAATGATTTTTCGATTATGCAGTACTTAATGAATAAATCGCAGCTAAACCTATACCACACCGGGGGATTGGTGGATAAACGTAACCATTCTAGTGTAGGAAATACGGCCGCGATGATGCTGAAAACACTCAATGTTGATATTGCTTTTATCAGCACTAGCTCATGGGATTTACAGCACGGGGTTTCTACCCCACATGAAGAAAAAGTTCAGATAAAACAAACGCTATTGGATGTTGCCCGTCGCTGTGTACTGGTTTCAGACAGTAGCAAATTCGGCAAATATGGCATGTTTCGTGTTTGCCCATTGAATCAATTGCACGACATCATTTGCGATGACCAGTTGCCAGCTGATGTGGTGCAGCGGATAACAGAACAAAACATAAAACTTCATTTAATCAAGACATAAAACATAAATAATCTTACCTAAAACTGCATAGCCAGCTAAAAGGCTATAGCAAGGAGAATTACAATGAAAGTTATTATTACTGGTGGCGCAGGCTTTCTGGGCCAGCAGCTAGCCGCTGCTTTGCTTAAAAATAGCCAGGGTTTAAAATTTGACCACCTTGTTTTAGCCGATATTCAATGCCCTACATCACCGGTTGAAGATGCCAGAGTCAGTTGCGTTGCGTTAGATTTAACGCAAGCAGGCGCGGCTGATAAACTGATCGATGCACAAACCGATGTGGTTTTCCACCTTGCCGCTATCGTAAGTAGTCACGCTGAAAGTGACTTTGACTTGGGTATGAAGGTTAACTTCGAAGCTACTCGCCAATTATTGGAAGTCGCTCGAGCCAAGAACCCAGCAATCAAATTTATGTTCACCAGTTCTCTTGCCGTGTTTGGTGGTGAGCTACCGGATGTCATCACAGACTTGTGTGTCGTTAACCCACAGTCATCCTATGGCGCTCAAAAAGCGATGTGTGAACTGATGGTCAATGACTATTCACGTAAAGGCTTTGTTGATGGCCGTGTGATGCGTTTACCCACCATTAGTATTCGTCCTGGTGTACCCAATAAAGCGGCGTCTTCATTCGCAAGTGGCATTATTCGTGAGCCATTAAATGGGGTTGAAAGTGTTTGCCCTGTCTCCCCTGACCTTGCGCTATGGTTATCTAGCCCTGAAACCGTGATTAACAACTTTATTCATGCGGTCAGTATCCCTGCTGAGAAATTCGGTAAATCTCGCACTGTGAACCTACCAGGTATTACGGTTACTGTTCAAGGCATGATTGATGCCCTGCGTGATGTTGCAGGCCAAGAAGCGGTGGATCTTATTCGTTTTGAACCAGATGAAGCTATTAACCGCATTGTGGCGAGTTGGCCGGGTAAATTTGATATTAGCCGTGCATTGGATCTCGGTTTCCGTGCAGATGGCTCATTTGGTGATGCGATCCGTTCGTTTATCACTCACCACGGCTCGTCTAAGTAGGAGATAGCCTATGTCCTATATTCCTGTTATTGGCCTCGCAGTGGCCATATTTGTCCTGATCTTTTTAGTATTACGAACGCGTGTTCATGCGTTATTAGCTATGCTAATTGCTGCGGCAATCGCTGGTGTATCTGGTGGTTTGACTGCCGCAGAGACAGTGACAGTCATTACAAAAGGCTTTGGGTCAACACTCGGTAGCATCGGTATCGTTATCGGACTCGGGGTAATGATGGGAAGGGTGCTGGAAGTTTCAGGTGCTGCTGAACAAATCGCTTATAGCTTTATCAAATGGTTAGGTAAAAAGCGTGAAGAATGGGCTCTGGCAATTACCGGTTATATTGTCAGTATTCCTATCTTCGTTGACTCTGCTTTTGTGATTTTATATCCATTGGCAAAAGCATTAGCCAAAAATGGTAAACGTAGCATACTAACTTTAGGCGTTGCACTCGCTGGTGGGCTAGTGGTGACACACCATACCGTTCCACCAACACCAGGGCCTTTAGGCGTGGCAGGGATTTTTGGTGTCGATGTTGGCGCCATGATCCTAGCGGGTATGAGCCTGGCTATCCCTTGTGTTATCGGTATTGTGTTTTACGCAAAATGGTTAGGGACTAAGTACCCTGAATTTATGCCAGATGAAACGGGCAGTGAAGACCTGAAAGAAGTTCACGCTCGTTATATGGAAGAAAAAGCGAATAAGCCATTACCAAGCCTGTTCTTATCGCTTTTACCGATTATCACACCTATTTTGTTAATTTTTATCAATGCTATCAATGGATTAATTCTCAAAACAGAATCTTTCCAAGGTATGGAAAGTAATTGGTATTTCCAAACATTTGAATTCTTAGGCGCACCAATTATTGCATTATCAATTAGTGTGTTGATCTCTGTTTACACATTAATGCCAAAAGCAACAAAAGAAGAAGTCATCGACCGTATGGAAGAAGGCTTACAAGCAGCGGGTATTATCCTGCTAGTTACGGGAGCGGGTGGTGCATTAGGTGCGGTACTGCGTGATAGTGGCACAGGAAATATTCTTGCTGAACATGTTGCAAATCTGCCGATTACACCAGTATTGATTCCGTTTATCATCGCGACATTGGTTCGTTTGATTCAAGGTTCGGGTACGGTAGCAATGATTACCGCAGCATCTATTTCTGCGCCAATCATTAGCCAAATACCGGATATTAACTTATTGGTCGCGGCGCAAGCGGCAACCATGGGGTCTCTGTTCTTCGGTTACTTCAACGACAGCCTGTATTGGGTGGTGAACAGAATGATGGGAATTAAGGACGTTAAACAACAAATGATTGTTTGGTCTATTCCGACCACCATTGCGTGGGCGATAGGCCTAGTTGGTGTCCTTGTTCTTGATGTAATTCTCTAACATAGCGTTATCAGTTTTAGTTCTGCCAAATAATCAAAGCGCCCAGCAATTAGGGGCGCTTTTGTCGTTATGCCAAACTTTCATCTATACTGATGGCAATGGAATTCAAAGAGAAATAAAATTCATGAATTTATGTGATGCAAGTCACTAAATAATGAAATCAATCCTTTATTGTTTTCATTAAAAGTGATATTCATCACTAAAAAAATATCGTTTTCTCGCTATATTACAAATAACGATTAATCAGTATTGACTGATTTAATGATGCCATTGTGTAAAGGAGTTTGAAATGTCTGACGTTTTCCACTTAGGTTTAAAGAAAAGTGACTTACAGGGTGCGACCGTAGCGATTGTTCCTGGGGATCCTAACCGTGTTGAAAAAATTGCACGTCTGATGGATAACCCTGTACACCTTGCGTCATTACGTGAATACACCTCTTGGCGTGGTGAGCTTGACGGAAAAGCTGTCATTGTTTGTTCAACCGGTATCGGTGGTCCATCAACGTCAATTGCAGTTGAAGAACTTGCACAGCTTGGTATCCGTACTTTCTTACGTATTGGTACAACAGGTGCAATCCAAGAAGATATCAATGTCGGTGATGTTCTGGTGACAACAGGGGCAGTGCGCCTAGACGGTGCTAGCCAACACTTCGCACCATTAGAATACCCAGCTGTTGCTGATTTTGACTGTACTAATGCGCTTTATGCCGCAGCGAAAGATGCAGGTGCGACCGTTCATGTTGGTGTTACTGCATCATCTGATACCTTCTACCCAGGTCAAGAGCGTTATGATACCTATACTGGCCGTGTGATGCGTCATTTCAGAGGTTCGATGAAAGAGTGGCAAGACATGGGCGTAATGAACTATGAAATGGAATCAGCCACATTGCTGACTATGTGTTCTAGTAGTAAAGGGTTACGTGCTGGTATGGTTGCGGGTGTTATCGTGAATCGTACCCAACAAGAAATTCCAAATGAAGCGTTACTGAAGAAAACGGAAGGTAACGTATTAAGTATTGTGGTTGAAGCTGCTCGCCGCTTACTGTAGTCCCTGATTTACTGGCCCGTTTACTTGACTTTCACTCGGTTGTGGACAAAAAGTAAGCGGGCTTAGTCCCTTTATCCACTTTTCATTTCTCTTTATTTCCTCGATAGATTTGGCAATTACTAATCAATTTACAGGAAATATTCTGATCCTCTTATTTGCTAGATCTGTTATTGTCATAAAAACAATTATCAATATTATGTGCCCTTAAATTATTCAGGTTACGTTTATTTTATGGCTAACTGGAATGAAAGCTATAGGGCGAAAAGGAATTATTATGTCAACAACACCTTATCTTCATCCTTCTGTTCTGCCTTTGAAGGGCGGTATTAACTTTCGTGATCTCGGTGGTAAAAAACTTGCTAACGGTGGCAAAATTAAGCCCGGTGTCCTGTTTCGTTCCGGTGCGTTAGACCGATTAACACAGGAAGACGAAGCGGTTTTGCGTTCACAAAATCTTTTCCAAATCATTGACTATCGTGATGAAGCTGAAATCTTAGATAAGCCTGATGTCATTTGGCAAGGAGCGCATTATGTGCATGCGCCAGCAAATCCGTTAGCCAAAGAAGTCACCGCAAATTTAGATAAATTAACGCCAGAGATATTGGAACAATTTGATCCGCAAGCCTTTATGTTTCGTTTATATGAATTGTTACCACTGAACAACCCCGCTTATCATCAATTGGTCAATTTACTCAAACAACCAGAAAAAGGTGGCATAGTACAACACTGTGCTGTAGGAAAAGACCGTACGGGCGTCGGGTCCGCATTGGTGTTATTTGCTTTAGGTGCAGATTTAGACACCGTAATGGAAGATTACTTACTGACTAATGAAACACTTGCACCTTACCGCAAACACTTACTTGAAGAGCATGCAAAAACGATGGACGAAAGCATCGTGAAAAAATTTGAGTATGTCTATTCGGTACGTGAAGACTTCTTGAGAACAGCACTAAACAGTATTGAAAGCCAGTATGGCAATGTTGACCAATGGCTAGAAAAAGATTTTGGTTTAGGAAGGCAGCAACGAGAAGTACTGCAAAGCCAGTTTCTGGACTAAGTTGCTCTAATTGGAATATGAGTTGTCGGATAATCCGTTTTTCTTTATCCACAACTCGGTTTTCCCAAAGGTGTTTTTGCTTTGTTTAACTTTGATTTACCACTTTTTCGTTACAGTATTCTGATTATCCCCTAATGAAAGGAACTGACCGTGACACTCAATGAAATTGTCACCATAGTGACGGACTTTACACGCGAACATGAAGTATGGGCGCTTCCTATTATTTTCTTTCTGGCTTTTGGGGAATCTCTGGCATTTTTGTCGCTTCTGTTACCTGCAACGGTTATTTTACTTGCGCTCGGTGCTTTGATTGGTGAAAGTAATATTACTTTCTGGCCAATATGGTTAGCAGCAGCACTTGGTGCTTTCTTTGGGGACTGGCTTTCTTATTGGTTTGGTTATCATTACAAAGAAAATGTACGCCATATGTGGCCGATTTCTCGTAACCCGCAAATGATTGATAAAGGGCAGCGTTTCTTTGACCGATGGGGTATTTGGGGCATTTTCTTTGGGCGCTTCTTCGGGCCTTTGCGAGCCATTGTTCCCTTGGTTGCAGGGATTTGCGCCATGCCACAACGGCATTTCCAACTCGCTAATATCGCTTCTGCGATGATTTGGGCATTTGGTATTCTAGCGCCTGGGGCATTAGGCTTGAAATGGTTTGCGAGCTGGATAGGCTAAGCTTGCGAAGCGCTTCGCAAAATTTTCTTCAATGGCTAAATTACCTCTGGACACTTATACAGTATCCCATTACCTTACACTAGACTTTGTAAAGTAAGGATTTAACCGTGGATACCTCTCTTTTATATGCTGTTATTGGTGCGTTGAGTGGCGTTTTAGTTGGTGGCTTGGCAACGTGGTTCTCTATTGCCCAAAAAATTACGCAAAAAGATCAGGAACTGCAACAACTCAACCGCCAACTTGCGGCAAGTGACGAAAAAAATATTCACCTTGCGCAATGGAAAGAAGAATACGAAAGGCTAGATCAAGAGCTGCGTACTCAAAGGGATATTAACCGAGAACAAGAAGCAGAGCTTCGCGAGGTAATCACTCGTTTTGAACAGAACCAGCTAGCCAACGAAGAAAAACAGCGTATTTTACAAAATAGTGAACAACGGCTGACAGCACAATTCGAAAACTTAGCTAACCGTATTTTTGAACAGAATGAGCGTCGTGCATCTGAGCAACAACAAAAAAGCCTATTGGCGATGTTGTCACCTTTTCGCGAGCAATTAGAAGGTTTTCGTCAGCAAGTTCAACAAAGTTTTGGTGAGGAAGCCAAAGAGCGCCACACTTTAGCCTATGAAATTCGGCAATTACAGCAGCTCAATAATCAAATGACCAAAGAGGCCGTTAACCTGACACGAGCGCTGAAAGGGGATAACAAAATTCAAGGGAACTGGGGGGAAACCATTCTTACTCGGATCCTCGAAGTCTCAGGTTTACGTGAGGGAAGTGAATTTGAAACTCAAGTTAGTATCAATACAAGCTATAATAGCCGCTATCAACCGGATGTGATTATTCATCTTCCAGAAGGGAAAGATGTGGTTGTTGATGCAAAAATGTCGCTGGTTTCCTATGAACATTACTTCAATAGCGAAGATCCACATGAACAGCAACAAGCGTTAAAAAATCATGTGGCATCTATCCGTAATCACATGCGTATGTTGAGTCGTAAAGATTACCACCAGTTACCGGGAATTCGTTCACTGGATTACGTTTTAATGTTTATCCCTATTGAACCTGCGTATTTACTGGCTTTGAAAGAAGCTCCCGAGTTACTTGATGAAGGAATTAAACAGAATATTATGTTAGTTTGTCCTTCAACATTGCTAGTCGCAGTGAGAACGATTAATAATATTTGGCGGTATGAACGCCAAGGGCAAAATGCTCAGGAGATAGCAAATAGAGCAGCAAAAATGTATGACAAGCTGCGTTTGTTTGTAGATGATATGCAGGTTTTAGGCACCAGTCTTGATAAAGCAAATAATACTTACCTATCGGCAATGAAGCGTCTTGCTCAAGGGCGTGGAAATTTAATTAGCCAGGCGGAAAGTTTTAAAGAGCTAGGGGTCGAAATTAAGCAACCTATCCCGCCTCAATTGGTTGAGCGGTCTGAGACGCCTAATTGTGCGGAATCTTAGACTTCTGATAGGGTTTTGGCTCAAAGACTGTTACACTTCCTACAAAAGTTTGAATGATAAGCAGGCATAAGAGAAATGACTGAACCAACTAAAGAAACCATTGATTTCGGTTTCCGTACTGTCGGCAAAGAAGATAAAGCTGGCCTAGTAGCGAATGTTTTTCACTCAGTAGCATCAAAATATGACTTAATGAATGATTTGATGTCATTTGGTATTCATCGTATTTGGAAGCGTTTTACCATTGAGGCGAGCGGAGTACGTCGTAATCAGCGAGTACTTGACCTTGCGGGTGGAACGGGTGACTTAACCGCTAAATTTTCACGTTTAGTGGGCGAAAAAGGCGAAGTCATACTCGCAGACATTAATGATTCAATGCTAAAAATGGGGCGTGAGAAATTACGTGATCTTGGTATTGTCGGTAATGTTAATTACGTGCAAGCCAATGCGGAAGAGCTGCCATTCCCTGATAACTATTTTGACTGCATTACTATCTCTTTTGGTCTGCGTAATGTCACCGATAAAGACAAAGCGCTACGCTCTATGTTCCGAGTGTTGAAGCCAGGTGGGCGTTTATTGGTATTAGAGTTCTCAAAACCAGTTATTGAGCCACTGAATAAAGCTTATGATGCCTATTCATTCCATATACTCCCTCGTATTGGTCAAGCGATCGTTAATGATCCCGATAGCTATCGCTATTTAGCTGAATCAATCCGCATGCATCCAAACCAAGAAACACTAAAAGGTATGATGGAAAATGCAGGGTTTGAACAGGTTTCCTACACCAATATGACAGGTGGAATTGTCGCATTGCATAAAGGGTTTAAATTCTAAGATGGAAGCACCATCAACACATACCGAAAACCAAAATACAGTTTTGTATTCTTTGATCACAGCATTGATGGAAACCTCTCTTAACCACATGTTGTTCAAAGAAAAAGTTCTACAGCCAGCTAGGATGCGTTTGGCAGGCAAAGTTATGGCAATTGAACTTAAAGAACTGAATAAAACGTTGACGCTCGTTTTTGCTGAAAATCATGTTGATGTGTTAAGCCAGTGGGTTGAGCCTGCGGACTGTACCATTAAAACATCCATCTTCACGCTCGTTAAATTGAAAGACAAACAGCAATTATCTCAACTTATCAATCGTGGTGATATCGTGATTGAAGGGGATATGCAAATTGTACAGCACTGGTCTTCTTTGCTTGACTTAGCTATTTGGAACCCTGCTCATTATCTGTCTCCTTACATTGGTGATGTTGCAGCAGAGGGCCTTAGTAAGTTCCTGAATAAAGGTGTTTGTCTTGCATCTCATTTAGTAAAACGGCAAAAAACGTATATCAAAGACGCCATTGTTGAAGAATGGAAAATGGCACCTAGCCAGCTTGAACTCGCTCATTTTAGTGATGAGGTTGAGCAAGTGGAATATTCAATGAGTGCGCTTGAGCAACGGTTAAGCCAGTTGGAGGAGAAGCATGACACCCGGTGAAATAAAACGACTTTACTTCATTATTCGGGTTTTTCTCTCTTACGGATTAGATGAGTTAATCCCCAAAATTAAACTAACGTTACCATTAAGAATTGGTCGCTTAGGTTTCTTTTGGATCAGAAATAAGCATAAAGACAAAGCATTAGGTGAAAGGCTTCGTCTCGCCCTACAAGAACTCGGGCCGGTTTGGATCAAATTTGGCCAAATGCTATCGACTCGTCGAGATCTTTTCCCACCCGCAATCGCAGATCAACTTTCGCTATTGCAAGACAAAGTGGCGAGTTTTGATGGCAAACTGGCACGAAGCTATATTGAAGAATCTCTCGAAGGCCCTTTAGAACAATGGTTTGATGATTTTGATGAACAAGCTTTAGCTTCTGCATCTATTGCTCAGGTTCATACCGCAACGTTAAAAGAAAATGGCAAAGATGTTGTCATCAAAGTTATTCGCCCTGATATTCTGCCAATTATTAAAGCTGACATTAAATTAATGTACCGCATTGCCAATTGGGTTCCGTTGTTGCCAGATGGGCGGCGGTTAAGACCAAAAGAAGTCGTGCGTGAATACGAAAAAACGTTGATTGATGAGCTTAATTTGCTCCGTGAATCAGCAAATGCCATTCAGCTTCGTCGTAATTTTGAAAACAGCGCCATGCTGTATGTGCCAGAGGTCTATCCAGATTATTGTCGTGAAAATGTGATGGTCATGGAGCGTATCTACGGGATCCCAGTTTCTGATATTGCTGCGCTTAAAGCGCAAGGAACCAATATGAAACTGCTGGCAGAGCGTGGTGTTAAAGTCTTCTTTACACAAGTTTTTCGCGACAGTTTTTTCCATGCAGATATGCATCCAGGAAATATCTTTGTTAGCTACGATCATCCAGAAGATCCTCAATACATAGGGATAGACTGTGGAATAGTCGGTTCATTGAACAAAGAAGACAAACGTTATTTGGCAGAAAACTTTATTGCGTTTTTTAATCGTGATTACCGCAAAGTAGCAGAACTACACGTTGACTCAGGCTGGGTTCCTTCAGACACGAATGTGGAAGACTTTGAGTTTGCTATCCGTACGGTATGTGAACCTATTTTTGAAAAACCATTGGCTGAAATTTCATTTGGGCAAGTGTTATTGAATTTATTTAATACAGCACGTCGTTTCAACATGGAAGTTCAGCCACAGTTGGTATTATTACAAAAAACATTATTGTATGTTGAAGGGTTAGGTCGGCAGCTTTACCCGCAGCTTGATCTCTGGAAAACAGCAAAACCATTCCTTGAGGATTGGGTTCATAGCCAAGTAGGGATACCTGCAATTACTCAAGCATTAAAAGAAAAGGCACCGTATTGGGCAGAAAAAATGCCTGAAATTCCTGATTTAATTTATGGTGCATTACGGCAACATAAATACTTACAATCAAACATAGACCAACTAACGCAACAACTGAAAAGTCAGCGTAATAAACAACGTAAATCTCAGTACCTTTTAGGTATAGGTGCCACATTTATTCTCTGTGGGAGTATGTTCCTTATTTCGAATCTCACCCCGTTTGGTATTGTGTTTATGGTGGCAGGAGCACTGTCTTGGTTGTTTGGTTGGTGTAAAACTGGCGGAAATTAAGTAAACTTTGTTTTGCGACAAGTTTATAAGGCTGTGAACATTTCCGTATTTTGTGTTGGTTGTATATAATAGATCTAACAACAATTGATCCCAAAACTATAGAGGTATTAACAATGGAATCAACTATTGCAATGGCTGCTTTCGGTAGTCCTTGGCAACTCATTATCATTGCTTTGCTTATTATTTTAATTTTCGGCACCAAAAAATTGCGTTCTTTAGGCTCGGATTTGGGGGAGTCACTCAAAGGCTTTAAAAAAGCAATGAATGATGACGAAAAAGCAAAAGCAGAACAAGAAAAGCAAGATGCTGACTTCGCACCTAAAAATATTACTGAACAACAGGCTGCTGAAAAGAAAGAAAGCCCAGTTGAGAGCAAAAACAAAGAGCAGGGTTAAACCGTGTTTGACATAGGTTTTAGTGAACTGTTGCTTGTTGCAGTTATTGGTCTCGTTGTATTAGGCCCTGAGCGGTTACCAGTGGCAGTGAGAACTGTCGCTGGGTGGATCCGTGCGATGCGCTCTATGGCTGCAAATGTACAAAACGAGTTATCGCAAGAATTAAAGCTGCAGGAGCTACAAGAAACGCTGAAAAAGGTGGAAGAAAAAGCTAATTTAGAAGCGCTTTCTCCGGAACTTAAGCAGTCTATGGAAGAACTGCGTACAGCGGCACAATCGCTTAAAAGCGATTACCAAGCGACAACTAATGATATTGAAACAGAGTTAAACAAAGCAAAAGAGATCACTGACAGTTACGATAGTGCTGTAAAGGAAGCGAAAGATAATACTCAGCAACCTGAAGAGTCTGATCCAAACCCTGAACATGCAGCTAAAATGGCGGCAGTTGTTGAGGAGGAGCAGAAACCGGAAGATTCAGCCGCTGTGAAAACAGTAGAATCACTCGATGCTAATGTAAAAAACTCTAATCAAACTGAAAGTGAAAAATAACACATGGCTGTAAATGATACACAACCACTTATTAGCCACCTCATTGAACTTCGTAAACGGCTACTCAACTGTTTAATTACAGTTTTAATTGTTTTTGCTGCGCTTGCTTATTTTTCAAATGATATCTATCGGCTGGTTGCAGCTCCTTTGATTGATAAGCTGCCAGTAGGTTCGCAAATGAGTGCGACGGATGTGGCGTCTACATTCTTTACCCCAATTAAATTGACAATGATGGTTTCGGTTTTTGTATCGATCCCAGTTATTCTCTATCAAATATGGGCTTTCATTGCACCTGCCTTATACAAGCATGAACGTAAACTCATGTTGCCTTTGCTTGTTTCAAGTAGTTTCTTGTTTTATTTGGGAATGGCATTTGCCTACTTCGTTGTTTTTCCGCTCGCATTTGGTTTCTTTGTTAAAACAACTCCAGATAGCGTTAACTTTATCCCAGATATCAGTAAATACCTTAGTTTCGTCATGACATTATTCATGGCTTTTGGTGCTGCATTTGAAGTCCCTATTGCAATTATTTTACTGTGTTGGACAGGCGTCACTACACCTGAAGCCCTAAAACGTAAACGTCCTTATATTTTAGTCGGGGCATTTATCGTTGGGATGTTTTTAACGCCGCCTGATGTTCTCTCTCAAACTTTACTTGCTGTTCCTATGTATTTGCTCTTTGAGCTCGGTGTTTTACTATCCAATTTCTATGTTGGCAAAGGTAGAAATCGACAAGAAGGCGTAGAGGAAGAAGAAAAAGAAGAGTCCTAATTTGCGTTAACCTATCGTTATTCAATACAGAATGATGAAAAGCCCTCTAAGAAGGGCTTTTTTATTACTTCAATGCTTAATCTGTATTTTTTTTAAACTGTGTATTATCAACTACTTTGGGGACGCTTTTATTTAAAATATTCAGCAAAAGAATAGAACGGTACTCACCATTAGGTTCAGCAAAAATAGCTTGCACCCCCGCAAAAATACCTTCGGTAATAGTCACTTGGTCACCATGCTTTGGTATATCTGGCGCGACAGAATAACTAATAGGGGTTTGTTGTAGGAGTTCAATAATCTCTTCAGGGACTTCCGTCGGCAATTGGCCAAAACGAATAAAATGGCTGACCCCTCTCGTTGACTGGATTGTTGTCGTATGAATTTCATTATGATCAAATTTCACAAATAAGTAATTTGGAAACAGAGCTTCTTGCACAGTCGTTCTTTTTCCTCTAACCACTTTTTCCATTTCAGTCATGGGCGTCATACAAACAACATTCTGTCGATTTAAATGCTCCATAGCGCGTTCAATTTGGCCTCGTTTGCAATAAAGCAAATACCATTTTTCCATTTTTTTGAATTCCATCTGACAAAACTATGTTTATGATAACAAATTACGACATAACAATGTGACTAATGAATAACAGCACCATATCATTGATATTCATCAGTCTATATTAATCGAATATAGTCTTATGATAACTGTAATGCAAAAACCAAATCAGTAGGAGACATAATGGATATCTTTTTGTTGAGTAACGGCAAGCTACCAGGCAACCCTGTATGGCTAAGCTACGCTTTACCTCGAATCAAAGAAATGATTGCTCGTAAGAACATAAAGTCAGCGGTTTTGGTTCCTTATGCAGTTCTTCGTGGCTCACATGACGAAAGAGCAGAGCAGCTTTCCGAAGCGTTGGGAATAAAAGTTACATCAATTGAGCATTTTTCTAGTCCAGTGGACGCGATTGAGCAGGCAGAATGCATTCTTGTAAGTGGCGGCAATACTTGGTGGTTGAATAAATGCCTACATGAGAATGGGTTGATCGTTGCGATTCAACGCGCAGTTCGTGAACGTGGCGTGCCATATATCGGCTGGAGCGCAGGATGTAATGTAGCGACACCAAGTATTCGTACTACGAATGATATGCCTGTGAGTAACGCAGCAATTATGCCATCTTTAGGGCTATTCCCATTACAAATTAATCCTCATTATATTGATGCTCACATCTCTGGTCATATGGGAGAAACTCGTGATGAGCGATTACAAGAATTTTGTGTGATTAATCCTCATGAAGTTGTTGTTGCGCTCAGGGAAGGAAGTGGGTTACAAATTAAAGGTAATGAACTTCATTATTTCAGTGGAAAAGATGAAGGTTTTAAACTATTTCAGCATAATAAAACATTCTCAGAGCAATTTAATACATTACTATTAGAAAAATTAGTCCCTTTTGATTGCCAGTAAAATGGTATACTAAACCAGAAAAAGATTGATTTTTAAGTGCTTTAGACAGTAACTTGTAACCTTGGCCGGACGTCTTATAATGGGACTCCCTCTGTAACAGTAAAAGAAGATAATGAAATACCGTGACCTTAGAGATTTCATCTCGCAACTTGAAAAACAAGGCGAGCTAAAACGCATTACAATGGAAGTCGACCCCTATTTGGAAATGACAGAAATTGCAGATCGTACACTAAGAGCAGGGGGACCGGCCCTATTATTTGAAAATCCCAAAGGCTATAACATGCCTGTCTTGTGTAACCTGTTTGGAACAACTAAACGTGTTGCGATGGGGATGGGGCAAGAAGATATAAAAGCTTTACATGAAGTAGGCAAATTACTGGCGTTTCTGAAAGAGCCTGATCCACCGAAAGGTTTCCGTGACCTTTTTGATAAGCTTCCAAAATTTAAACAAGTGTTGAATATGCCAGCTAAACGGTTAAGCTCAGCGGCTTGTCAGGAACAAATTTGGGCAGGTGAAGACGTTGATCTCACAAAAATACCTGTTATGCATTGTTGGCCAGAAGATGCTGCCCCTCTAATTACATGGGGTCTGACGGTGACTAAAGGCCCACATAAAGAAAGGCAAAACTTAGGTATTTATCGTCAGCAAGTTCTTGGAAAAAATAAAGTTATTATGCGTTGGCTATCTCATCGCGGTGGTGCTTTGGATTTTCAAGAATGGTGCCAAGCACATCCCGGTGAAAAATTTCCTGTTGCAGTTGCCCTTGGTGCAGATCCTGCGACCATTTTAGGTGCGGTAACACCAGTTCCTGACACATTATCAGAGTACGCTTTTGCGGGGTTGTTGCGTGGTAATAAAACCGAGGTTGTTAAATGCATATCGAATGACCTCGAAGTTCCTGCTGGCGCTGAAATTATTTTAGAAGGGTATATTGAACCGGGTGAAATGGCCCCTGAAGGCCCTTATGGTGACCATACTGGTTATTATAATGAAATAGATAATTTCCCAGTATTTACTGTAACTCATGTGACTCAGCGTCGTGATGCAATTTATCATTCAACTTATACGGGAAGGCCACCAGATGAGCCCGCAGTATTAGGGGAAGCCTTAAACGAAGTCCTTGTTCCCATTCTTCAAAAACAATTCCCTGAAATTGTTGATTTTTATCTTCCTCCTGAAGGGTGCTCGTATCGTCTTGCCGTTGTGACAATGAAAAAACAATATGCAGGACATGCTAAAAGAGTCATGATGGGAGTCTGGTCATACCTGCGCCAATTCATGTACACTAAGTTTGTTATTGTTTGTGATGATGATATTAATGCACGAGACTGGAAAGATGTCATCTGGGCAATTACAACCCGTATGGATCCTGCTCGTGACACAGTAATGATGGAAAATACGCCCATAGATTATCTCGACTTCGCTTCTCCTGTATCAGGATTAGGCTCAAAAATGGGGCTTGATGCCACCAACAAATGGCCGGGTGAGACAGATCGTGAGTGGGGGCGTCCTATTGTAATGACAGAGAGCGTTAAATCTCGCATTGATGATATTTGGGAACAGTTAAATATTTTTGACACAAAATAAGAGGGAAACCATGGCAACTTTAAGCTGTAAAGTAACATCTGTTGAATCTATCACGGATACGGTTTATCGGGTGATTTTGTTGCCAGATGGTCCTTTTCATTTTAAAGCAGGTCAATATTTAATGGTCGTGATGGATGAGAGAGATAAGCGACCATTTTCAATGGCTTCTACACCGAATAATAAAGAAACTATTGAATTACATATTGGTGCTTCTGAGATTAATTTATACGCAATGGCTGTCATGGATAGAATTTTAGACCAGAAACGTATAAATATTGACATTCCTCACGGTAAAGCTTGGTTTCGGGAAAATAGCAGTAACGCAATGATCTTAATTGCAGGTGGGACCGGTTTTTCCTATACCCACTCTGTATTACTTGCAGCTTTAGCTGAAAACTCGGATCGTGATATCACTTTCTATTGGGGGGGGCGCCAATTGGAACACTTATATGACCTTGGTGAATTGCAGGCCCTCAGTGAAAATTACCCTAATTTGAAGATCACTCCAGTTGTAGAGCAACCAGACGAACTATGGCGTGGTAGAACAGGAACAGTCCTGAGCGCAGTATTAGAAGATTTTGGTGATTTGTCCAGTCATGATATCTATATCGCAGGCCGCTTTGAAATGGCTAAAATAGCGAGAGAGCGGTTTTGTAGTGAGCGAGGAGCTAAGGCAGAACAACTCTTTGGAGATGCTTACGAATTCATTTAACCCGTCCTACTTCAAATTGTAGGGGGTGTTGGTTTCGCTCATTCGCCCTAGTCACATACTTTTGTATGCTCCTAGGGTCTCATTCACTTACCGCCTATCGATAATCTTTAAATTTTTCGTGGCTATTTGGCCAGAAAAAGGCAAAAAAAACCCGCCCCTGACTAGGCGGGAACATCGACAAAATACAATGTTTGCGAAAACTAAAACTAAATTGTTAAACACGCTCAATAATTGTAGCAATACCTTGGCCGAACCCGATGCACATGGTGGCTAAACCAAATTGTTTATCGTTTTGTTCTAATTGATTAAGCAATGCTGTTGAAATTCTTGCTCCTGAGCATCCCAAAGGGTGGCCTAGCGCAATGGCCCCACCACTGAGATTTACTTTATCATCTAGTTGATTTTCTGATAGCTTTAAGCCTTTTAAGCATGCAATAGATTGCGCTGCAAAAGCTTCATTTAATTCAATAATATCAATATCATTTAAAGTTAGTCCTGCGCGCTTTAAAGCGAGTTCACTTGCTGGCACCGGGCCAAATCCCATGATCGATGGATCGCAGCCAACAACTGCCATTGAGCGTATTTTAGCTCGAGGCTTAATGCCTTGCTGTGTGGCATAACTTTCGCTGGCTAGCAGCATCGCAGATGCACCATCAGATAGAGCAGATGAATTACCTGCGGTCACTGTACCACTAGCAGGATCGAAGGCGGGGCGAAGAGCAGCCAAACCTTGAAGGCTTGCATCAAAGCGAATCACTTCATCATAATTTACCGAAATGAGGTTACCAGTGGCATCATGGCCACTAATTGGAACGATCTCGTTATTGAACTTCCCTTTTTCCGTTGCTAGAGCTGCAAGTTGGTGAGACCTTAATGCAAATGCATCTTGCTCTTCTCGGCTAATTTTATACATTTTGGCAAGCATTTCAGCAGTTAATCCCATCGCTCCAGCGGCTTTAGCAACACGTAAAGTCAGTTTAGGGTTGAAATCTATACCATGAGTCATTGGGACGTGGCCCATATGCTCAACTCCACCAATGAGTACTGATTTTGCATCACCTGTCATAATTAACCGGCTCGCATCATGTATCGCTTGCATTGATGAACCACAAAGGCGATTTACTGTAACGGCAGGAACCGTATGAGGTATATCTGTGAGTAATGCTGCATTTTTAGCAACATTAAACCCTTGCTCTAGTGTTTGCTGAACACAACCCCAGATGATGTCATCCAATTCTTTTTTACTTGAGTTTGGATTACGTTCAAAAATCGCATTCATGAGGTGCGCAGAAAGGTCTTCAGCTCTAACATGGCGAAATACCCCACCTTTTGAACGGCCCATTGGTGTACGTATTCCATCAATAATGACGACATTTTCCATAGAATTAACCTCTCGCAACTTTTTTGACATCAATCGCCACTACTGGTGGCTGTGGGTAATATCTTGCATTAGTAGCCGCTTTTCCTTTTAAGCCGCTAGGCGCGTGATATAGAGGACTCAAGTGCTGCAAAGATTCCGTTGTTTTTAAGTAAGATTGACTACCTAAGGTATCTAAATAGCAGAATACTCCCCCTCTAAATGGTGGAAAGCCTAAACCGTAAACTAAAGCAATATCTGCATCCGAAGGGCTTTGGATAATGCCTTCCTCTAAGCAACGAACAACTTCGTTGATCATTGGAGCCATCATTCGAGCAATAATTTCTTCTTTGGTGAATGAGCGTCTTGTTGAGCAAATAGTAGCAAGTAGTTCATCCGTCCGCGGATCATCAACTTTTTTCGGTTTCCCTTTTTTATCTTTTTCATATTGATAAAACCCGTGGCCATTTTTTTGGCCAAAACGTTGTTGTTCATACATCACATCAATGGCATTTTTGCCTTTTTTTCCCATTCGTTCAGGAAAACCTTGAGCCATAACTTGTTCTGCATGAAAAGCAGTATCAATACCAACCACATCAAGAAGATAAGCGGGCCCCATTGGCCAGCCAAACTCTTTTTCCATGACTTTATCTATTTCTCTAAAGTCAGCCCCATCTTGTAACAGTAAGTTAAAGCCAGCAAAGTAAGGAAAAAGTACTCGGTTAACAAAGAAGCCAGGGCAGTCATTGACAACAATAGGGGTTTTCCCCATTTTATTGGCGTAGGCAACAACCTTAGCAACAGTGTTATCAGAAGTTTGTTCTCCGCGAATAATTTCGACTAATGGCATTCGATGCACAGGGTTAAAAAAGTGCATTCCGCAGAAGTTTTCTGGGCGCTTTAGTGATTTAGCGAGGGTTGAAATTGGAATAGTTGATGTATTTGAAGCCAGTATAGTTTCACTTGTTACTAAGGACTCAACTTCAGCTAATACAGCAGCTTTGACTTTAGGGTTCTCAACAACGGCTTCAACGACGATTTGGCTATCTTCTATGCCATTGTAAGATAATGAAGGATGAATAGATGATAAGGTCGCCGCCATTTTTACAGCTGTAATTTTTCCACGCTCAAATTGGTTATTTAATAGCTTTTGTGCCTCTTCAATCCCTAATTCTAATGACTTAACATTAATATCTTTCATTAAAACAGGTACGCCTTTGCTGGCAGACTGATAAGCAATGCCTCCGCCCATAATTCCTGCACCTAATACGGTGGCATGTGTTGGAATCTCAATACGTTGTGCGATCTTTTTACTATTTGACTTAACTTGTTGGTCATTTAGAAAAATACTCACTAACGCACGTGCAACATCACTATGCGCTAGAGGAACAAATGCTGCTGTTTCATGCTTTAAGGCCTCATCGCGGGTACAATTTGCTGCCTTTTCTATTGTATTCACAGCCGCCATAGGGGCTGGATAGTGTTTGCCTGCAACCTTATACACCATTCCCTTAGCGACATTGAAACTCATCGTTTGCTCAATAGGTTTCAATTGCAGAGGGCTAAGTTTAGGTTGGCGTTTTTGCTGCCAATTGAAGGCTCCGGTGATTGCAGATTCAATGAGTTGTAGCGCTGATTGTGTGAGAGCTTCTGTATTAACAACGGCATCAATAAGGCCAAGTTTTAAAGCTTGAGAGGCATCGATATCTTTACCCGCAGTAATAATTTCTAATGCGCTATCCAAACCAATTAATCGAGGTAGCCGAACAGACCCACCAAAGCCAGGCATGATCCCAAGTTTCGTTTCAGGAAGCCCAATTCGGGCATCAGGGGAGGCGATACGAAAATCAGTGGATAAAACACATTCACAACCACCACCTAGTGCATAGCCATTAATGGCGCAAATCGTTGGAACAGGCAGGTCTTCAATACGATTAAATATACTGTTAGCGTAGTGTAACCAATCACTTAGTGTTTCTTTTGATGCTTCAAAGAGTGACAGAAACTCTTTGATATCAGCGCCAACAATAAAAGCGGGTTTATCAGAACGGAAAATTACACCTTGCAGCTCGGTTTGTTGCTCAAGAACAGACACGGCTTCATCAAGTGAAGCAACGGTGTGGGTGTCCAATTTATTAATTGGCCCTGGTGAGTTAAAAACCAGTTCTGCAATCCCTTGTTTCAACCATTGAATATAGATAGTGTCACTTTGATAAAGCATTCTGCTCTCCTCTACGTGGTAGTGTTATCTGGTACGACCAGATGAAAAGAGTGTGACTAGAATGTTAATTAATTGCAAATGATTAATGACAAAAATGGAAGGTTGGTCACAGCAATTAAGTGAAATAATTAATGATTTAAATGATAAATGTATTATATATCAATTAATTAATTAGGGTTTGCAACAGAGTGCATATCCGTTAATAACAGAACGTGGTAAGCTTAATTTTTCTAATTAATGCTGAAAGGTTGAAGGAAATGGAAAAACTGACTGCACTCTACGCTGAACACATTAAAACGTTACAAAACAGAACTCAGCAAGTTTTACAGCGCAGCAAATTAGATGCCATATTGATTCATTCAGGTGAACCCCTACGCATCTTTCTTGATGATAGCGACTATCCGTTTAAAGTTAACCCTCATTTCAAAGCGTGGGTACCTGTTACCGATGTTCCACATTCATGGTTATTAGTTGATGGTATAAATAAGCCTAAGCTATGGTTTTATTCCCCCGTTGACTATTGGCATAGTGTTGAGCCACTACCGAACAGTTTTTGGACCAAAGATATTGAGCTAATCCACTTAAAAAATGCGGATGACATCAAAACGCTTCTCGCAAGCTTATCAAAAGAAAATGTTGCCTATATAGGCTCAGCAACAGCACGAGCAGAATCTTTAGGGATTTCTTTGCATAATATCAATCCCAAATCGGTTTTAGATTACTATCATTATCATCGTTCTTATAAGACAGATTATGAGCTTTACTGTATGCGAGAAGCTCAAAAAATGGCTGTAAATGGGCACCTCGCTGCTCTCGAAGCATTCCGTGCAGGTATGAGCGAATTTGATATTAATGTCAGTTACTTACAATCTACCGGTCATCGAGATACCAATGTGCCTTATGGTAATATTGTTGCGCTGAATGAAAATGCGGCGGTATTACATTACACGAAACTACAGCAAACTGTGCCGAACGAATTACGCAGTTTTCTTATTGATGCAGGCGCTGAATATAATGGCTATGCTGCTGATATTACGAGAACTTATGCGGCGAAAGGTAAAGACGAATTTGCTGAATTGGTTGCAGATGTCAACACAGAGCAGCTTGCTTTAATTGATACGATTAAGGCAGGTGTCCGCTATACTGATTATCACGTGGATATGCATCATAGGATTGCTAAGATACTGATTAAACATGATATTGTTAAAGATATTAGCGAAGAGTCGATGGTGGAAAGTGGCTTAACAACGCCATTTTTACCTCATGGTTTAGGCCATCCACTTGGGTTACAAGTTCATGATGCTGCAGGTTTTATGCAAGATGATAGTGGTACTCATCTCGCAGCTCCTAAAATGTATCCATTCTTGCGTTGTACTCGTGTTTTAGAACCTAAAATGGTGTTAACTATTGAGCCTGGGCTCTACTTTATTGAATCTCTGTTATCTGAATGGAGAAATGGGGAGTTCAGCCAACACTTTAATTGGGATAAAATCGAGTTCTTCAAACCTTACGGTGGAATCCGCATTGAAGATAATATCGTGATCCATGCAAATCGTATTGAGAATATGACTCGAGACTTACATTTACGTTAATGAAACCTTATTTAATACCGGCTGAAACCATTTCTTTTACAGAAGAAATCAAAAAAAGCCAATTTATTACGTATTTAGCTCATACAGATGGTATTGAAGCGGCAAAAGATTACATTCAATCGATTAAAGCTCAATACCCAGATGCCCGGCACCATTGCTGGGCATTTGTTGCTGGTCGGCCTGATGATTCACAAAAATTGGGGTTCTCTGATGACGGAGAGCCGACAGGAACAGCAGGAAAACCCATCATGGCGCAACTATTAGGTAGCAATCTAGGGGAGGTTACCTGTGTTGTTGTACGTTATTTTGGTGGGATAAAACTAGGCACTGGTGGGCTAGTTAAAGCTTATGGAAATGGTGCCCAGCAAGCATTAAAAATATTACCAACAAAGACAAAAGTACCACAAAAAATCTTTAATTTAGTGTGCGACTATTCATTGATTAATGCGATTGAACAACTGCTTGTCCAAGTGAATGGCACAGTTTTACACAGTGATTATAATGAAACTGTCTCTTTACAAATTGCAATTCCTGCCACTCTTGAGCAGGAAGTCAATGATAAATTACGCGATATAAGCCGTGGAGCCTTAACGCTCACGTCAGAATCACAATAGTAAACAGTTTTATCAAGGAACCTGCCGAATGCATTTTCGTGCAATAACCCGTATAGTCGGGCTGCTTGTCATCATCTTTTCTTTTACCATGGTTATTCCTGGTATTGTCGCGCTAATTTATCGTGATGGTGCAGGGCGAGCTTTTAGCCAGACTTTTATTACTGCTTTGCTAATTGGTCTTTTTTTGTGGCTACCAACCCGTAATAGCCGGCACGAACTGAAAGCAAAAGAAGGCTTTCTTATCGTTGTTTTATTTTGGACGGTACTGGGAAGCGTAGGGGCATTACCTTTTATTTTTTCTGAAAGACCTAATCTTTCGGTAACTGATGCTTTTTTTGAATCGTTCTCAGGATTGACGACGACAGGTGCGACAACGTTAACAGGGCTTGATTCCCTACCCAAAGCTATTTTATTTTATCGGCAGATGCTTCAATGGCTTGGGGGGATGGGGATTATTGTACTTGCCGTTGCAATTTTACCACTTTTGGGTGTCGGGGGAATGCAGCTATATCGTGCAGAAATGCCGGGTCCTTTGAAAGACAATAAAATGCGGCCTCGTATTGCAGAAACAGCAAAAACATTATGGCTTATCTATGTACTGCTAACTATTGCCTGTGCGGTTGCTCTATGGATAGCCGGTATGGATGTTTTTGATGCTATTTCTCACAGCTTTTCGACTATCGCTATTGGTGGGTTTTCAACTCATGATGCTAGTATTGGTTATTTCAATAGTCCTGCGATTAACACTATCATTGGTATTTTCCTGATTATCTCTGGTTGTAACTTCGGTTTGCACTTTGCAGTATTAACTGGACGTAGTTTAGGGATTTATTGGCGCGATCCTGAATTTAGAATGTTTATTAGCTTCCAGTTTGTCTTGGTGGTTATTTGTACCTTAGTACTTATGTTCCATTCTGTTTATAGTAGCTTTGGTCAAACACTTGATCAGGCATTCTTCCAAGTCGTGTCCATGGCGACAACGGCTGGATTTACGACAGATAGCTTTTCTGGTTGGCCTCTTTTTTTACCTATGCTGCTATTGTGCGCCGCATTCGTTGGTGGATGTGCAGGCTCGACAGGTGGTGGGTTAAAAGTTATTCGTATATTGTTACTTTTCTTACAAGGCTCGCGTGAGTTAAAGCGCCTAGTTCACCCAAATGCAGTCTACACAATCAAATTAGGACAACGCGCATTACCTGAAAGGATCATCGAAGCTGTTTGGGGCTTCTTTTCTGCATATGCACTGGTCTTTGTCGTCAGCTTATTATTACTGATTGCTACAGGAGTTGATGAATTCTCTGCTTTTTCAGCAATTGCAACGACACTGAATAACTTAGGGCCAGGGTTAGGGACTGTGGCTGATAATTTCACAACGATGAACCCTACAGGCAAATGGATATTAGTTGTCACGATGTTATTTGGGCGTTTGGAAGTTTTCACTTTATTAGTGCTACTGACTCCCACTTTTTGGCGTGAATAGTTGGGTACAATTAATAAATAATATTACCTATATAGAAATGATATTAATTTAGGAACAATAATGAGCTACTTACTTTTACACTCCAGTACGGATGGGCAAACTAAAAAAATTATTCTAAAAATGGCGGAGCAACTGAGAAACTCAGGTCGTGAATGTGATATTCGTGATTTAAATACTGACCAACAGCTTAATTTATCAGGCTACGATAAAGTATTAGTAGGGGCATCCATTCGTTATGGGCATTTCAATAAAAAACTACAACGCTTCGTGCTTTCTCATCAAAATCAATTGAACTCAATGAAGACGGGTTTTTTTGCTGTAAATTTGACGGCAAGAAAAGAAGGCAAGAATACGGTAGAAACCAACGCATATACGCGAAAATTTTTAGAAGCATGTCCTTGGAAGCCTACATTGAAGTCTGTTTTTGCCGGAGCGCTGTTTTATCCACGTTATACATGGTTTGATAGAATGATGATTCGTCTAATAATGAAAATGACAGATGGCCCAACCGATCCAAAAACAGAGATTGAATATACTAACTGGGAAAAGGTTGCTGAATTCACAGTTGAATTTGATGATTTGTAGCTCACAATTTCAACAAAACGTAGTTATTTTGTGTGATTTGTTTAATAAATCATCGCTTGATGAAATAAATCAAAAAAACACTTGCGAGAATTTTTCGACTCCCTATAATGCGCATCCGTTGTCACGACAAACCGGTTCGAAGAAAACTTCGTAACCCAGTGATAACAGAGGTGAGAAAGAAAAAAGTTGAAAATAAACTCTTGACTTTCTAAATAAAAAACGTAATATACGACACCTCGCGACAACGACCTCGAAGTCGAAAATCAAAAGATTTAGTCGCAACGCTCTTTAACAATTTATCAGACAATCTGTGTGGGCACTCACAGGACACTATCAAAAAAATATTTGATTTTAAGTCTTGAAGAGTGACTAACACGTTAATTCATATATATGAACTAATAGGTAATTTGATTTCTTCGGAAATCAAACGACAGTAAACATTCTTTGAGCATCAAGCTTTTTAATTGAAGAGTTTGATCATGGCTCAGATTGAACGCTGGCGGCAGGCCTAACACATGCAAGTCGAGCGGTAACAGGGGAAGCTTGCTTCTCGCTGACGAGCGGCGGACGGGTGAGTAATGTATGGGGATCTGCCCGATAGAGGGGGATAACTACTGGAAACGGTAGCTAATACCGCATAATCTCTTAGGAGCAAAGCAGGGGAACTTCGGTCCTTGCGCTATCGGATGAACCCATATGGGATTAGCTAGTAGGTGGGGTAATGGCTCACCTAGGCGACGATCCCTAGCTGGTCTGAGAGGATGATCAGCCACACTGGGACTGAGACACGGCCCAGACTCCTACGGGAGGCAGCAGTGGGGAATATTGCACAATGGGCGCAAGCCTGATGCAGCCATGCCGCGTGTATGAAGAAGGCCCTAGGGTTGTAAAGTACTTTCAGTCGGGAGGAAGGCGTTGATGCTAATATCATCAGCGATTGACGTTACCGACAGAAGAAGCACCGGCTAACTCCGTGCCAGCAGCCGCGGTAATACGGAGGGTGCAAGCGTTAATCGGAATTACTGGGCGTAAAGCGCACGCAGGCGGTTGATTAAGTTAGATGTGAAATCCCCGGGCTTAACCTGGGAATGGCATCTAAGACTGGTCAGCTAGAGTCTTGTAGAGGGGGGTAGAATTCCATGTGTAGCGGTGAAATGCGTAGAGATGTGGAGGAATACCGGTGGCGAAGGCGGCCCCCTGGACAAAGACTGACGCTCAGGTGCGAAAGCGTGGGGAGCAAACAGGATTAGATACCCTGGTAGTCCACGCTGTAAACGATGTCGATTTGAAGGTTGTTCCCTTGAGGAGTGGCTTTCGGAGCTAACGCGTTAAATCGACCGCCTGGGGAGTACGGCCGCAAGGTTAAAACTCAAATGAATTGACGGGGGCCCGCACAAGCGGTGGAGCATGTGGTTTAATTCGATGCAACGCGAAGAACCTTACCTACTCTTGACATCCAGAGAACTTAGCAGAGATGCTTTGGTGCCTTCGGGAACTCTGAGACAGGTGCTGCATGGCTGTCGTCAGCTCGTGTTGTGAAATGTTGGGTTAAGTCCCGCAACGAGCGCAACCCTTATCCTTTGTTGCCAGCGATTCGGTCGGGAACTCAAAGGAGACTGCCGGTGATAAACCGGAGGAAGGTGGGGATGACGTCAAGTCATCATGGCCCTTACGAGTAGGGCTACACACGTGCTACAATGGCGTATACAAAGAGAAGCGACCTCGCGAGAGCAAGCGGAACTCATAAAGTACGTCGTAGTCCGGATTGGAGTCTGCAACTCGACTCCATGAAGTCGGAATCGCTAGTAATCGTAGATCAGAATGCTACGGTGAATACGTTCCCGGGCCTTGTACACACCGCCCGTCACACCATGGGAGTGGGTTGCAAAAGAAGTAGGTAGCTTAACCTTCGGGAGGGCGCTTACCACTTTGTGATTCATGACTGGGGTGAAGTCGTAACAAGGTAACCGTAGGGGAACCTGCGGTTGGATCACCTCCTTACCATTGAAGTGTTTTTGTGAAGTGCTCACACAGATTGTCTGATAGAAAGTAGAGCAATGGCTTTACGTGGGAGACTTATTCGAGAGAATAGGACTTACATGAGATACCGCAGTAGTATGTGCAATATCTTGTGTCCCCTTCGTCTAGAGGCCTAGGACACCGCCCTTTCACGGCGGTAACAGGGGTTCGAATCCCCTAGGGGACGCCAATTGCGCCGATATCGAGTGAAAGACGATGTCCCCAATAATGATTAAGCCAATTATGTAAATAGTTGGTTTAACAATTATGCTCTTTAACAATCTGGAACAAGCTGAAAATTGAAAACAACGCACATTGTTTATCGCTTAAACAATGTGAGAGTCTCTCAAAAATCTCAACTTGAATAGTGTACTTTGAACTATCGAGTCGACGAGCGACATGAGTTCAAGGCAGCCCGCGCACAGCAAGCGCAGCGTACTTAACGTACGTGAGCATTGCGCGCACGGACTAACGCCGAAATCATGAAGCACAGTCACTCGTTGTAAGAAGACACCTTCGGGTTGTGAGGTTAAGCGACTAAGCGTACACGGTGGATGCCTAGGCAATCAGAGGCGATGAAGGACGTGCTAATCTGCGATAAGCGTCGGTAAGGTGATATGAACCGTGATAACTGACGATTTCCGAATGGGGAAACCCAGTGCAACTCGTTGCACTATCGTTTGATGAATACATAGTCAAACGAAGCGAACCGGGGGAACTGAAACATCTCAGTACCCCGAGGAAAAGAAATCAACCGAGATTCCCCTAGTAGCGGCGAGCGAACGGGGAGCAGCCCAGAGTCTTAATCAACATTAGCATCAGGAGAACGGTCTGGAAAGGCCGGCAGTAAAGGGTGATAGCCCCGTATCCGAAGGTGTTAGTGTTGTGAACTCGACGAGTAGGGCGGGACACGTGTTATCCTGTCTGAATATGGGGGGACCATCCTCCAAGGCTAAATACTCCTGATTGACCGATAGTGAACCAGTACCGTGAGGGAAAGGCGAAAAGAACCCCGGCGAGGGGAGTGAAATAGAACCTGAAACCGTGTACGTACAAGCAGTGGGAGCCCCACCACCAAAGCATTTTCTGGTGTTGAGGACAACTTTAAAGTGACATTCAACACGCGTTGGCGGAGCGTTTTTTGCGACGCCCAACACACAAAACAAGCAGTGAATGTGCTTTGGGGTGGGGTGACTGCGTACCTTTTGTATAATGGGTCAGCGACTTATATTCTGTAGCAAGGTTAACCGTATAGGGGAGCCGTAGGGAAACCGAGTCTTAACTGGGCGAATAAGTTGCAGGGTATAGACCCGAAACCCGGTGATCTAGCCATGGGCAGGTTGAAGGTTGGGTAACACTAACTGGAGGACCGAACCGACTAATGTTGAAAAATTAGCGGATGACTTGTGGCTGGGGGTGAAAGGCCAATCAAACCGGGAGATAGCTGGTTCTCCCCGAAAGCTATTTAGGTAGCGCCTCGTGAACTCATCTTCGGGGGTAGAGCACTGTTTCGACTAGGGGGTCATCCCGACTTACCAACTCGATGCAAACTACGAATACCGAAGAATGTTATCACGGGAGACACACGGCGGGTGCTAACGTTCGTCGTGAAGAGGGAAACAACCCAGACCGCCAGCTAAGGTCCCAAAGTCATAGTTAAGTGGGAAACGAAGTGGGAAGGCTCAGACAGCCAGGATGTTGGCTTAGAAGCAGCCATCATTTAAAGAAAGCGTAATAGCTCACTGGTCGAGTCGGCCTGCGCGGAAGATGTAACGGGGCTAAACTATGCACCGAAGCTGCGGCAGCGATATGTAAATATTGTTGGGTAGGGGAGCGTTCTGTAAGCCTGTGAAGGTGTACTGTGAGGTATGCTGGAGGTATCAGAAGTGCGAATGCTGACATAAGTAACGATAATGCGGGTGAAAAACCCGCACGCCGGAAGACCAAGGGTTCCTGTCCAACGTTAATCGGGGCAGGGTGAGTCGACCCCTAAGGCGAGGCAGAAATGCGTAGTCGATGGGAAACGGGTTAATATTCCCGTACTGGTGATAATTGCGATGGGGGGACGGAGAAGGCTAGGCTATCCGGGCGACGGTTGTCCCGGTTTAAGGATGTAGGCAGGTGAATTAGGCAAATCCGGTTCACTATATGCTGAGGTCCGACGACGAGTCACTACGGTGATGAAGTAGCTCATGCCCCGCTTCCAGGAAAAGCCTCTAAGCTCTAGATTATCATTAATCGTACCCCAAACCGACACAGGTGGTCAGGTAGAGAATACTCAGGCGCTTGAGAGAACTCGGGTGAAGGAACTAGGCAAAATGGTGCCGTAACTTCGGGAGAAGGCACGCTGGCGCTAGGTGAAGTCCCTCGCGGATGGAGCTGAAGCCAGTCGCAGATACCAGCTGGCTGCAACTGTTTATTAAAAACACAGCACTGTGCAAACACGAAAGTGGACGTATACGGTGTGACGCCTGCCCGGTGCTGGAAGGTTAATTGATGGGGTTATCCGTAAGGAGAAGCTCTTGATCGAAGCCCCAGTAAACGGCGGCCGTAACTATAACGGTCCTAAGGTAGCGAAATTCCTTGTCGGGTAAGTTCCGACCTGCACGAATGGCGTAATGATGGCCAGGCTGTCTCCACCCGAGACTCAGTGAAATTGAACTCGCTGTGAAGATGCAGTGTACCCGCGGCAAGACGGAAAGACCCCGTGAACCTTTACTATAGCTTGACACTGAACATTGAGCCTTGATGTGTAGGATAGGTGGGAGGCTTTGAAGTGTGGACGCCAGTCTGCATGGAGCCAACCTTGAAATACCACCCTTTAATGTTTGATGTTCTAACGTAGCCCCGTTATCCGGGGTGCGGACAGTGTCTGGTGGGTAGTTTGACTGGGGCGGTCTCCTCCCAAAGAGTAACGGAGGAGCACGAAGGTTGGCTAAGCATGGTCGGACATCATGCGGTTAGTGCAAAGGCATAAGCCAGCTTGACTGCGAGAGTGACGGCTCGAGCAGGTACGAAAGTAGGTCTTAGTGATCCGGTGGTTCTGAATGGAAGGGCCATCGCTCAACGGATAAAAGGTACTCCGGGGATAACAGGCTGATACCGCCCAAGAGTTCATATCGACGGCGGTGTTTGGCACCTCGATGTCGGCTCATCACATCCTGGGGCTGAAGTAGGTCCCAAGGGTACGGCTGTTCGCCGTTTAAAGTGGTACGCGAGCTGGGTTTAGAACGTCGTGAGACAGTTCGGTCCCTATCTGCCGTGGGCGTTGGAAGATTGAAAGGGGCTGCTCCTAGTACGAGAGGACCGGAGTGGACGCACCACTGGTGTTCGGGTTGTCATGCCAATGGCATTGCCCGGTAGCTAAGTGCGGAAGAGATAACCGCTGAAAGCATCTAAGCGGGAAACTTGCCTTGAGATGAGTCTTCCCTGACTCTTTAAGGGTCCTAAAGGAACGTTTAAGACTAAGACGTTGATAGGTTGGGTGTGTAAGCGTAGCGATACGTTGAGCTAACCAATACTAATGAACCGTGAGGCTTAACCTGACAACACCGAAGGTGTTTTAGAGAGATTATGTTGATTCAATAAGCGTGAGAAGCCGAAAGGTGAAGGACACAGCAGCTTGTTCGAGATTAATGTTCTGGTTTAGTGCACGAAAGTGAGATTAAACGGGAATACACAGAATTTGTCTGGCGGCAATAGCGCGGTGGTCCCACCTGACCCCATGCCGAACTCAGCAGTGAAACGCCGTAGCGCCGATGGTAGTGTGGGGTCTCCCCATGTGAGAGTAGGGAACTGCCAGACATTCAATTAGTGAGAAAGCCACCCATTGGGTGGCTTTTTTGCGTTTGGGGGAAACTAACTAATTGTTGATGTTAGCGTTGAAGCCCCTTAATGTCCCAACTTCCCAACTTCCCAACTTCCCAACTTCCCAACTTCCCAACTTCCCAACTTCTTTCTTCTTTTAACGACTCGCTTAATTTATTTGATGTTATTCCTCTTCGTAGGGTCATTAGTCATGAATATAACTACCGTCAATGGCAGCTCACGATGCAAAGTAGTGAGTAACAACTCACTTCTATTTGGGCTACAAAAGGGGATGGGGAGTTAAGAGGGGAGAATTAAATCAAGGCGTTGCACTCTGAGTATTCAGGGGGGAATGCGATTGAGGGGATAAGGTAGTGAGTAATAGCTCACTTATTATAGGATTAAAAATATATCGGGTAAAAGAAGGAATAAAATATAGTGAATAAGGCCGCAGTAAGTTTTAAGTGATTACTTACTATAGAAATATACCAGTAAAGTTTATTAATAATGTAATTATATTCAATGAATAAATAATAATGACAATATTTAGTATTGAAAATAATTCAATGGAAAAGATTAGTTAGCCTACGTTGAGAATTGAGATTAAACTAGCACTATTTATTTATATGAAACTGATAATTAAATTATTTTCTCATCTATAATATATCTTTATGATATGTAATATTATATAAATTTTTTTATGATTTGAATGGTGTCTTAAAAATTAAAATATTACAAACTCATTTATTTAAAATATTTAATAAAGGAAATTCTTCCAATATTTTTTTAAACCATGGTGTAAATATTTCAGGCGTAAGAACGATCTCTTGTTTTAATTGAGGAAGACTTACCCACCGTATAGATGAAACTTCATCCCTATTTGGTTGAATATATTGGTTGTAATAACCAATAAAAATATGGTCATATTCATGTTCAATTAAGCCTCCCTGAACATCAGCTTTATAAATTAAGGAACCCACATATGTTAATGGGGTGACAAAGCCTAGCTCCTCTTGAAGCCTACGTTCAGCAGCTTTCTGAGTATCCTCATTAGGTTTAGGGTGACTACAGCAAGAATTTGCCCATTGCCCTGCTGAATGATATTTATGAAGTGCCCGTTGTTGAATTAATAGCTCATTTTGCTCATTAAAGATAAATACTGAAAATGCTCGATGTAGATAACCGAGTTGATGTGCCAATAATTTTGACATAACACCAACAGGTTCATCATGTTCATTAACTAAAATTAATTCATCTTCCATTTATACTATTTTCCATCATAAAAATTATTACACTAGTTTAGTATAATTAAAAATATAAGTTTGCATATTAGAGCTGTTTATTAGTTAACATGATTTCTTCAAAGCTCACAGCTATCATAAGCTTATATAGCTGTGAGATTAAAAATTATTTTTGTTGTAACACCCAAACAGCGGCTTCAACCCTTGATTTTAAATTGAGCTTTTTAAGTAAATGTTTAACATGTACTTTTACTGTGCTTTCTGCGATATCTAGTTTACGAGCTATCATTTTATTTGATAAGCCTTGTGATATCAGCTCTAGAATATCGGCTTCCCTTGGTGTTAATGAAGTTATATTATTATCATCCTGTGTGGTATTGTCTCTGAGTGATTCAGCAAGTACAGATGCTAATGTTGGGCTAACAACTAACTTACCGCTAGCGGCTTCTTTTAGGGCGACTATAAGCTCTTCAGGCTCCATATCTTTAAGCAAATAGCCATCAGCACCTCTTTTTAGTGCATTGACTAAATCATCACTATAATTAGAAACAGTAAAAAGAATAATCCTACCGGATAGTTCTCGCTTTCTAAGTTCATCAAGAGTATCAAAACCATTCATTCCAGGCATGTTGAGATCCAGTAAAATAAGATCAGGATCTTGCTCTTCAGCGATCTGTATACCTGTTTTACCATCTCCTGCTTCACCGATAACTTGTAATGAAGATTCCAAACTAATCAATTGTTTGACTCCATTTCTTAGCATCGGATGATCATCAATAAGTAGAATGGTTGATTTTTCGTTTACTATATTTGTATTTTCCATAGATGATTTTCCGGTATGTTAAGCGTCAGATAAAGGAAAGGTAACTTTTACCTCTGTTCCACCTTGAGGCCTAGGTGTAATACAACAATTACCATTAAGGCTTAATGCTCTTTCTCTCATAATAATAAGCCCATAATGATTAAGTTTATCAGTGTTTGACGTGATCCCTGCACCATCGTCGATAATGGTAATAGTAACAATACCATCATACTGGTTTAATGAAACCTCAGCCGATGTTGCATTAGCATGTTTTAGAATATTAGTTAATGCTTCTCGGACGATTTGTATAATATGAATAGATTGGTGTGGTGAAATACTCTTTGCGGGTAGGTCGTAGTTTAAGGTTACTGTATACCCCATACGTTCGCTAAATTCATTAATGGTACTTTCTAATGAGGGAAGTAGGCCAGGTTCCATTAATTTAAGCCTAAATGTGGTTAATAGCTCTCTCAGTTGGCTATATGCGGTATTAATTTCGCTGCGCATTTCTGTTAAAAGCTGTTGAGGTTTTTCTGGTAATGGCTCAGGCTGTAATTGCAGATAGCTAATTTGCATTTTCAAACAAGATAAAGACTGAGCGATAGAGTCATGAAGTTCGCGTGCAATTGCAGAACGTTCATCCATGATAAGCAACTGTTGTTGTTGTTCTATTTGGTGCTCCATCGCGAGCATACCAGAGATTTGTTTTGCTAGAACAGAAACGAGGTTGTTTTGTTCGTCTGAAAGTATTTGATTATCTTCAATCTCACCAATAATAACGCCATAACGATGCATATTGTCTGATAAATCCCATTGTAAGCTGAGAGGTTTATCGATTGAAATTTGTTGTTTTAGCTTCGTTGTCTTCTCTTCAGATAATCCGGTTGAATGGCAACATATTTCATGAAAATAGGCTTCATTACTTTCTTCATACAACCGTAAACTTAGATTTTTGAGTATGGTAATGTTTTCTAGTTCAATAAGGACTTTTTGTAATCGCAAATAGAGGGGATCTGATGAATGAAGAATTTGGTTTGATTGATATAAATAAGATAACACTTTATTTTTTGTGATTAAATCTGCAGTTTTTTCTGCAACTCTTTCTTCAAGTTGATGATAGCTTAGCGCTAATTCATCTGACATTTGATTCAGCGTTTCTCCTAATGCGTTTAACTCATCTTGCCTATTATTTTTAGGGTAGCGTTGGCTAAAATCTTTTCGCCCAATCGCATTGACCATTGATAATAATTTAACCCATGGGTAATAAATTTTTCTTCTTAAGTGCCAGATGGTTCCCATAAGTAATAAGAATACTAAGCTAATAAAAATCAGTTGTGTCATAGCTACATAAGCAATCTTTCTTTCTGTTTTCTCATCAATATTATGAACCAATTCATCAAGTTTACTTACAAATGATATAACTTCGTACCTTGCATCGTTAGGCGTATTTGCTTCCATTAATGAAGGTCGTAAGATATGTAACCAGTAATTATAGAGCTCATCAAATTGAGGCGTTAAGCTTTCAATTTTTACAACTTGAGTCAGTTCTGGGCTAATGAGGTCAGATTCTAATGCGTCGAGATAACGCTGATTTTGAGTATTCAGAGGGACGAGAGAAAGCAATCTGTAGCTCTGCATTCGTAGTGAACCTGATTTATTTATTGCGTGAGCATTACCTTGTACACTTATAATCATTCGATTAGAAATCGTCATCCCAATAATTCCTAAGATCGCAATAAGTAGCATAAGGCCGATCACTTGGTTAATAATTGAAAATCGACGATACAGTGTGGGCATGTGTCACTTCCTTAAAGAGTCGCGCTAGCGAACTTAAAATGCATAGTTCTAGTATTGTTCATAAAGGGGCGAACATTAAATATACTACTTTGGTAGTAATTTTCTGGTGTTATAACAAAATAGAAAATAGAAAATAAAATTTCTCTTTAAGTTTTGTACTTTTATTTATTGATATATAAGATTAAATTTGGTTTAGTCTGGAATGGGGATACGTATTATAGCTTAAATTAAAGATGAATTTCCTTTGATTTAGATCAGTTTAAATATCGATGAAAATCAATGTGTAAAATAATATACACCGAAAAATGTTACTGAAAAACTATCGAATGGCAGGAAGAAAGATAGCTCTAATCGATAGAGCTATCTTTTTGTTTTAGGCTTTTTTAAATTTTTTGAATAGTGAGATTATCGAGACAAGGATTAGGCCGGTTACTAGCCCAAAACATAAATTAATTATAGTCGGTAAGACAAACTGCATAGTACTACCAATGATAGGTGTTAAGGTTGCGGTAAATGATATTTCGGTAATCCATTCTGAAATATAGCTGATACCGTGCGTTAGGATACCTCCACCGACCATAAACATCGCAGCTGTTCCTACAATAGATAATGTTTTCATGAGATAAGGAGTCGCATAAATTAAGGCATTACCACATTTTTTTAATAAAGAAGAGGTTTTCTTCTGTAAATAAAAGCCTAAGTCATCTAATTTCACAATACCTGCAACTAAGCCATACACACCGACAGTCATCACGATAGCAATGATAGAGAGTACGGCTACTTGGTTGATAAAAGAGGTAGTGGAAACAATGCCGAGTGTGATGGCAATAATTTCAGCTGATAAAACAAAATCGGTACGAATAGCTCCTTTGATTTTTTTACTTTCAAATTCCTTAAGTTCTTCTGCTGATAATTGCAATTGGTGTTGGGGAGTAGAATCTTTTGCATTAGAATGCAATAGCTTATGAGTGATTTTTTCTGCTCCTTCAAAACAAAGATAGGCTCCACCAATCATGAGTAGAGGTGTGATAGCCCAAGGGATAAACGCACTGATTAACAACGCTAAAGGAACAAGTATTAATTTATTAACAAATGACCCTTTAGCGACGGCCCAAACAACAGGAATTTCCCTCTCTGCACGAACGCCTGTGACTTGCTGGGCGTTTAGTGCGAGGTCATCACCTAAAACTCCGGATGTTTTTTTGGCAGCCATTTTTGTCATGACGGAAACATCGTCTAGTACAGCGGCAATATCATCAAGTAATGTGAGTAAGCTACTTCCAGCCACAAGAATATCCTCAATATTTTTTAAGGTGTCATTAATGTTTATTAGGTCAATTAATGGATAATTAGTTCATTACAATATAAATCATACTTACAAATAAGATAATTCCATTGCAGATTGATAAATCTGAATTTTAAATTATTAAATTTTTATGACAATGGAACCAATGTGATTTTTTCTTTTCTAACTTATTAATTTTAGTGAAGTAACATGAAGTGACATATTGCTATCTGCTACTTTGCTTTATATTTGGTTTAATTATTTAGCTTATGAATAATTTTTAATAGATTGGTATAGGGTTAATACATGTCTTCTCAGCCAGTTTTGAGTATTGTCGTTGCTGTATATAATGGTGAAAAATTTCTACCTCAGTTTTTTGATAGCTTAATCGCGCAAAAGTTAGAAAATTGGGAGTTGATCGTTGTTAATGATGGTTCTAAAGATAAAAGTGAAGACATCATTAAGTCTTACGCAGATAAATTTGTACATTTAAAAGTGCTTTATCAAGAGAACCAAGGCGTATCAGTTGCCCGTAATACGGGGATGGTAGAGGCTACGGGAAAATATATTACATTCCCTGATATTGACGATGAAATTAGCCCTCAAATGTATGGGCGTTTATTAGAAATAGCATTATCAAATGACCTCGATGTTGCAACCTGTAATGGAACTTATGTTTATACTAATGGTGATGCACCAAAGGCAATTTTCCCACCGAATAAAGTCCCGTCAACTGGGGTAATTTCAGGCCCTGAATGGCTTGAAATTGGCTTAAGTTCACGCAAGTTTCTGCATGTAACTTGGCTGAATTTATATCGTTTGGACATGTTGCGCCAACACAAATTTTTCTTTGAGCCTAAGTTACATCATCAAGACATTCCTTGGACGACGGAAGTCTTACTCGTGGCGAAGCGCGTGCAATTTATTAATGAACAATACTACCGATATTTAATCCATAACCAATCTGTTTCGCATTCATTAAGTGGTGATGAACGCTCTGTCCGCAAGATAAAAACGTATTTGAAGATTATTGATATGCTGCTAAATATTTACCAGCGTTATCCTGAACAAGTTAAACAGGCACCAGCTTGCTTATGGCAGGTAGGAAAGGAAGGTTTGGGGGTGATTCAAGCGCTATTAGCCATTAAATCACCCGATGTACAGAAGGAAATGGTACAACTATTTTTTGATAAGGGTTATTGGCAAATAGTGTGGGCGCATGCAACAACAGTAAAATTAAAATGGCGATTAATTAGACGCTACACTAAGTTAAAAGAAATTATCAAATCATAATCTTCTGAAAAGGTAGCTGTTTTTATAGGCTACCTTTTTGTTTTTATTTTTCTAGTTGCTTTAGAGAAGCAATAAACATATCCCATAACTGAGGGTTATTTAATGTTGTGGCGACTTGTGTGTGGCAATCTGCTTTAGCTGGATGGCGAAAGTCAGTCACTGTCATACCTGTTGTTAGAGCGCCTTGTAGCTCGATATCAATTGGAGCCTTAATCGTTTCCATTATGGATGGGTCGATAACATAAGCAACAGCGCATAGGTCGTGAACCGGGGCGTGGTCAGTATAGCCATTACGTCTACGGTAACCTGCCGTGTAGTAATTTAGAGATTCAACAACAAAGTCACTTACAGGTGTATTTAACGCTGCAATTGCTTCCATTATTTGGTCGTCTGGCCTTGCTTGGTGTGTAAGGTCTAACCCAATCATAGTGATAGGCCAAGTTTCATTAAACACGATATGAGCAGCTTCAGGGTCTATAAGGATATTGAATTCGGCGACTGCAGTACGGTTGCCCGTATGGTAGCCTCCTCCCATTAAAACAACTTCTTTTACTAATTCTACAATTTCAGGTGCTTTCCTCACGGCTAAAGCAATATTTGTGAGTCCTCCGATAGGTACGAGAGTAACCGTTTTAGAGGGATGTGACTTCAGCGTATCAATAATTAAGTCCACAGCGTGTCGTTGGTCAATAGGTAATTTGGGTTCAGGGAGGTGAGTGCCGTCCAGTCCTGTTGTTCCATGAACTTCTGGGGCAGTCTGTATTGTTCTCACTAATGGCCTAGAGCAACCAGCAGCGATAGGGATATCATTTGCACTAACGAATTCCATAATTGCGCGTGCATTATAAGTAACTTTGTCTAAAGTTTGGTTTCCGACAACCGTCGTTACCGCAAGTAACTCTACATTTGAATTGCCTAATGCTAAGAAAATTGCCATTGCATCATCATGGCCAGGGTCACAATCGATAATAATTTTATTGCTAGACATTATTTCTCCTTTTATTAGGTTATTTACTTTTAATTAACATAATATATGGATAAATTTATTTTTATGTGATGTAAGTTCTATTTTTATGAATACTAATGTAATGAAATTATTCATTAGGGTTACTAATATAGAGTGATGTGATTAACATATTAATAACAATCGTGTTGAGTTTATAAAGATAATGTGTTCTTTATGAAGTTTTAAGCAATATAAATGAAGCCGCCTAGAGGGGGTTTATTAATTAGTTAATAATTGTGGAGGCAGAATGGAGAACTATCTGGAAAAATTACCTGATGTCATTGATTCTGTTGCAACTAACCAGTTTTATCCTAATTTATTATCATGGTTATCTTCACTTATTGCATTCGATAATGCGATTGTTTACTCCTTTGAAAAAGGAGCTCCACCCCGATTTCTTTCCAAAGTAGAGCGCCGTAATAGCGATAGTATTAACAGAATCTATCAACGAGGTGCTTATTTAATGGATCCATTCTACCAAGAAATCCAAAAGGGAGGCGCTTCCAAAGTATTAACACTAAAAGAACTCGCACCTAAAGGATTTTATCATACAGATTATTATCTCAATTTTTATCGTAAGACAGGGTGGTGTGATGAAGCTGGGTTGTTATTAGATATTTCAACTGACAGGCAATTAGGCATTTTTTTTGGTAATGAAGATAGGCCTTTTTTCTCGGGAAAATATACGCAAGCGCCCCTTAAAGACGCCTTCGATATCATTCGTAGTATGGTGAAACTTCATAAAGATGTTTCTCCTTCTTCGGTGTCGAACCACCATCAAAATACTGATATGCAAACACGATTTGGGCTGACACCAAGAGAGTGTGAAGTTGTCGAATTAATCTTAGCAGGTAAAGGTTCACCACAAATTGCACAGATGCTTTTCATTAGTTTAGGAACAGTGAAAAATCATCGTAAAAATATCTATCAAAAACTAAATATTAATTCACAGGTTGAATTATTTAACTTATTAATGAATAGGTTAAGCTAAGTATAATGTGTTTTTATATTTATTTTAACCTAATGATTTAATAGCATTTTATAGCTTGTTATCTTTTTTATTGCTGCATTATTTTTTTTATTTTTGTCTAGATGATTTGTATGAACTAAAATTAAATTAATAATCATTATTATTAATATGAAAATGGTTTATTAATTATTTGATTTTTAGATTGTTTTTTTATTTTTTTAAAATTTTATTATTATTTAAATATTCTACTTGCGTCACAATTGTTAACTTTATGTTTCGAATGTCCCTAAAGGGCTATGTAATTGTTAATGTAAGGTTAAGATAATCGAGTTATCGAAAGATACTAAATAGGGTATCCATAATGAATAACCAAGTAGAATCATTGAGTTACTATGCAGCAACTAAAAAGTATGACTTACGTTTTCCTACGCTAAAGGAAGATCTTGATGTTGATGTGGTGATTATTGGTGGTGGTTTTTCTGGGATCCATACTGCGCTTGAGCTGTGTGAGAAAGGGATTACCAATATCGCTATTTTGGAAGGACGGCACCTTGGCTACGGTGGTTCAGGGCGTAATGGCGGGCAAGTAATGGCAGGCATTGGCCATGATATCGATGCAATCAAAAAATATGTCGGGCCAGAGGGTTTAGAAACGATTTTTAAACTCAGTAATATGGGCGCAGGGATCATGCGTGATCGTATCGCTAAATATGATATTGATGCAGATTTTTGCCGTGGTTACGCATACTTAGGTAGTAATAAGCGCCAAGAAAAAACCTTACGCAGTTGGCTAAAAGATTTTAAGTCAGTTGATCCTGATGAAGAAATTGAGTTTTACAGTGGCTCAGAACTAAAACAGATTATTGGTTCTGATGCTTATACCTGTGGGATCAAACACATGGGTGGCGGTCATGTTCATTCATTGAATTTATTATTGGGTGAAGCGAAAGCGATTAGTGAAATATATGGCGCTAAAATATTTGAAAATAGCCAAGTATTAAATGTGGAATATGGTAATACCATCAAAGTCAGAACTGCGATGGGAACAGTTAAAGCACAGAAAATGCTGTGGGCTTGCGATTCATTTTTAAATGGCCTTGAGCCGACGATTTACCCTAAAACTATTAATACTTACGCATATCAATTAATGACGGAAGAGCTACCTGATGAATTAATCGAGCGAATTAGCCCAATTCGTGGTGCTTATAGTGATATTCGTCCTGTAATAGATTACTACCGGGTGACGAATGAGAATCGCCTATTATTTGGCAGTTCCACTCATTTTCTTGAATATATTCCGTCTGATCTTAAAGCATGGAATCGTAATTTAATGCTAAAAGTCTTTCCTTACCTCAAAGACGTCAAAATTGAATTAGCTTGGGGTGGACCAATGGCATGTAGTGCAAATTTATTTCCACAAATTGGTTCATTACCACAACACAAAAATGTGTTTTATGCACAGGGCTATTCAGGTTTTGGTGTTACGCCAAGCCAGATTGTGTGCAAAGTTCTTGCTGAAGGGATGGTGGAAGGTTCTCATCGTTATGACTTAATGAGTTCTATCCCGCACGCCAATATTATTGGTAAAGATAGTCTGCGTAATGTGATTGTTTCGTTGGCAAAAATAATGCATCAGACATCCGGTTATTGGCAAGGTCGTCGCTAATTCGTTATCCACCTAATTAGTTTATTAAAATCGATTAAAGGTAAAAATTATGATTAGTCCATTACTGTTAAATAAACCACTACCTGAGTTATTGAATGTTGGTAGCGTGACAAATTTAGGCTCTGTGGTTGTTGAAGGCGATCCTCAAGCGAGTGTTGCAATGATCCACGGTGAACCAACGGATAACCTGACCTGCGGTATTTTTGCTTGTACTAAAGGCAAGTTCAAAATGGTATATCCATTTGATGAAATGGCGACAGTCCACGAAGGTTCGGTGAAGTTAACGGATGTGAAAACCGGTGTGACGGTTGAATACCATAAAGGCGATACCTGGTTTGCCGCGAAAGGTACCGAAGTTTTATGGGAAATTGATACACCACGCTTCGTAAAACATTACTTAGCTTGTGTAAATGCCTAATTAATTTCTATTGAGTGGAGTGATAACAATGAGCGAGTTAACCCTATTACCAGAAGTCAGTGAGTTTTTGAAGCGTCAGCACGGTCATTTTATCAACGGGTTACCGGTTTCTGGCAAAGGCGATACTTTTTTTGATGTTGTTAACCCAGCCACTGAACAGGTTATTGCTAAAGTAAAAGAAGGAACTTTAGCGGAAGTTGATGCCGCAATGGATGCGGCTCATGCTGCATTTAAAGGAGTTTGGGCAAACACGACACCAATGGAAAGAGGGAATTGCTTAAACCGCCTTGCTGACTTGCTTGAAAAGCACCTTGAAGAATTAGCCCAGTTAGAGACGTTATGCTCAGGTAAAACCATTCAATTATCTCGTTTTCTTGAAGTGGGGTCATCTGCGCAGTTTTTGCGTTATTTTGCCGGTTGGGCGACTAAAATCAGCGGGGAAACATTGAATGTTTCATTGCCTTCTTTTAATGGTGAGAAATATTCTGCATTTACCCAGCGTGAACCTGTTGGTGTTGTGGCTGGTATTATTCCTTGGAACTTTTCTATTATGATTTCCATTTGGAAATTAGCGGCTGCTTTAACATGTGGCTGTACGATTGTGTTGAAACCAAGTGAATTTACTCCACTAACTATGCTAAGAGTGGTGGAATTGGCAAAAGAGGCGGGAATTCCTGACGGTGTAATTAATATCGTAAATGGTGGTGGTCGTGAAGTTGGGCCGGCACTGATTCATCATCCACTTTGTTCTAAAGTGACATTTACGGGGTCTGTACCGACTGGGCTGGCGGTAGGGCGTTCAGCAATGGAAGGTAAACTAACCCGAGTAACACTGGAGCTTGGTGGGAAAAATGGTGCTGCATTCTTAGCTGACCTTCCGGTTGAAAAAATTGTTAATGGGATTATTGAAGCGGGGTATCTAAATCAAGGGCAAATTTGCGCGGCTGCTGAGCGGTTCTATATTCCATCTAAATTGATGGATGAAGTATTAGCGCAACTAAAAACGCGTTTGTCTGCGATGAAAGTCGGTTCTCCATTGGATGAAACAACCGAGATGGGGCCGCTGGCCAATAAAGCGCATTACGAAAAAATCTTAGGTTTGTTTGAAAAAGCTCGCCAAGAGGGTAGTGAAATTATTTATGGTGGCCAACCCATTGCAGGCGCTGGGTACTTTGTGCCTCCAACCATTATTCGTGCTAATAGCCCAGATGATGTATTGATGAAAGAGGAAACATTTGGGCCAATAGGGACTTTCTTGAGTTACGATGACGAAGAAGAACTTATTGAGATGATGAATAGCACTCCGTTTGGTTTAGCTGCGAGTTTATGGACAAATGATCTTAGTAAAGCAATGCGTATGATTTCACGCATTGAAGCGGGAACGGTATGGGTGAATATGCATACCTTCCTTGACCCCGCAGTGCCATTTGGTGGCATTAAGTCATCAGGTATTGGTCGTGAATTTGGTAGTGCCTTTATTGAGTATTACACAGAGTTAAAGTCTGTCATGGTGCGTTATTAGTGTTCAATTTATATTCAATTAATCAACATTTCCCGGCCATCGTGCCGGGTTTTTTATATTTGATAGATACTATGGCTTATTAATCAATTCAAAGACAAAGCTATTGTGGATGTTCATCCACGGCGGGTGGTCGTTAGATTTACTGTCATTTTTCTTGGTGAATGATAAACCCGGATGAAACAAGCTCGGTTCGGTTAGTCACATTTGCTTTAGTGAAGATATTGCGTAAGTGAGTCTTCACTGTTGATAGCGAAACCCCCAGTAATAATGCAATTCGCTTATTGCTCGCGCCTTCTCGTACTAAATGGATAATTTCTTGTTCTTTGGGGGTATAAGCCACTAAGGAATCAGGTAGTACATCAAATGTCATTAGCTCAGCGACAGGTAAAATAGTATTTAATCGCATGATTTCTTGTTGGCTAAATGGGCTGTCTCGCAGCACCGAAATCCCCGCAATAATTTTATTTTTACGACGAATAAATATTTCCGCCATATCAGTCATGTTATTTGGCTGCATAAAATCATGGAAAAAAGCTTGATTCTGCTGGCGTATTTCAGAATCCATTCTCACTAAGCGTAAATCATCGCTGCGAAAATGGTCAGGGTGTAAAGGATCTAATTGGTGAAAATAAGCGAGATACTCTTCATGCATTTTTGCCGGTATCCCGTGAAGAACGTAGTTATCTGGTTGGCAATGATCATTCACGAGGTAATACACCAATGCAGAAACCGGAATAATATGCGCAATGGTATTTAGGCAGCAATCAATCAATGTTTGTTGATGAGGCTCGAATAATGGTGAATTCATCATATTCCCTTGTGTACTAATCGAATTATTATCATGCCTCTTAATGGATTTAACATAAAATAAACATATTAATAACGTGAAGTTGATAGCAGTATTTAAAACTCATGAAAACCTCATGAATATTGATTTGCTGCTTTTTGGTATCTTTAGAAAGATATTTATTAATATATTAACAAGTGGTTTGTTTGTTACATATTGATATTACTTTAATTATTTTTTTTGTTTTTAAAAATATGGGTACTTTTCGCGAGCTATACTTTATTTCCCCTCTCTCTGGGTATCGTCCTTTAGAACGATAGCAGTGGATTTAAGCTTATTTCTATAGTGGATATGAAACCACTTTATTTTTACAAAAAATTCACATTAATAGCTAGGTAGAGAGTGAGAGGGAAGCAAGATGAATTTATCCTCAAAATTGTCGACACATTTAGAAAAAGGGAAAGTTGGCTTTCCGACCACCTTGGCGAGTTCTGCTGGTTTGATTATGGCCAGTCCTGTTATTTTAACCGTCACGAGTGGATTCGGCATCGGTGGCGATACGTTTGCCTTAGCGGTGCTACTCAGTTTCATCATGATGCAAGCTCAGTTAACTACATTTTCGGAGGCTGCGGCCATTCTCCCAACGTCAGGCTCAGTATATGACTATATCTCTTGTGGGATGGGACGCTTTTGGGCGATAACAGGTGCGCTTTCGGCTTACTTGATTGTGCATGTGTTTGCAGGAACTGCCGAAACTATTCTGTCAGGGATTATGGCTCTCGTTAATTTTGAGCATCTCAACACGGTCTTAGAGACCAGTAACTCATCTTGGATGGTAGGTGTTGGGTTGGTTGTCACGTTTGGTATCTTAAATGCATTTGGTATTGAAGCCTTTGGTAAGGTCGAGGTTGTACTGACATTTGCCATGTGGTCCACGTTAGTAATTTTTAGTGTGAGTGGTTTGTTGTTGCCATTTCATGTGGATATGGACGGCTGGTTTGGTCAGCCACTCAATACGGACCCAACACTAATACTGAGCTTTGTTGGTATGGCAATGTTCATGTTTGTTGGTTGTGAGCTAGTAACCCCAATGGCTCCTGAAATTAAAAATTCCGCGAAAGTGATTCCCCGTGCGATGACAACAGGTTTATTTTGTGTCGCACTCTGTATGGTGTTATTCGGTGCAGCGCTAGCGAACCAAGTGGAAAATGTGGTCGTTGACCCGCTGACAGGTACGCGTTTACTTGAAACACCGATGGCAATCCCTGCATTCGCCGAAATTGTTATGGGTGAGTTTGGTAAATACTGGATAGGTATCGCGTTATTACTGGCTGGTGGAGCGACCATCAATACGTTAATGGCAGCGGTTCCTCGCATTCTTTATGGAATGGCTCTTGATGGGGCATTACCACGCATCTTTGCTTATTTGCACCCTCGTTTTAAAACTCCAGTATTCGGTATTTTAGTAGCTGTGATGATCCCATGTTTGCACGCTTTTGCTATTCAAGGCGACCTTGATCGTATCATTCCATTGGTACTGGCGGCGGTGTGTTCTTGGGGTACGGCTTACTTGCTGGTAACGATTTCAGTAGTGTTATTGCGTATTCGTCGACCTGACTTACATCGAGCCTATCGTTCGCCTTTTTTCCCTATACCGCAAATTATTTCGAGTGTCGGGATTATTTTAGCGATTGTGTATATCACTCCACCAGGCATGAATAAATCGGATATCTATATTCCTTTTGCCATTATGTTAGGTTTAACAGCCGGATATGCATTAATTTGGACCGTTTTTGTACAGAAAGTGAACCCATTTAAACCTGTGGATGTTGAATACGTTTTATCTAATTCCTTCGCTGATGAAGAAATGGAAGGAGGCCAACTTGAGCCATTACGTAACCTCGCCTAAACCGTCTTTGTGGAAGAAAATCGGTAAGTTTACCCAGCAACGTTTGCCTGCCGGATATCAAACAGGATTGACTCTTAACCGTGTTGAGAAGGACATGGCGCCTTATCCATGTGAGTGGGGGGCACCCGGAGTGCTTCATGTGCAGCCTCAACCCGAATTAACGATTGAGGTGACTGAACGGCCAAGAAAATTGTTTCTCGCTTTTATTGTGTATAGCCGTTTTGCGGTATCTGGCCAATGTACAGATAGTATCAATGCAAAAATTGAAGTAAAAACCCGTGGGACTATAAAGAAGAAGCATATCCATTTTGTTTCGAAGCAGATGGATGGGCAGAAAGTTATTGAATGGCTGAATGAGTACCCAATTATTAGGCAAACATTAGAAGAGCTGGAATTTAATCATTGCGAGATAGAGTTTAGCCGAGGTCGTTGGCGTTGTGAAATTGAGCCTTACACGGCATCAGAAATGGTGAGCCGCATTCCCGCGACTCGCCGTTATTTGAGATTAATAAAAAAACAACGCTATTATTTATTGAGTGCGCTGCAGTTAATTAACCAACTGGTGGAAAAACGTGCTGTGAGCCATTGAGTTTAAAAGAGTTTTTTGATAGTAATAATTATTATCAATTGACTCACTGGAATTTGATGTGAAATCTTTGCCTCTTTTAGGTTGTATGTTGTTTTCTTCTGCGGTGATGGCAACACACGCTGACTGTATACGTTTATCTGAGCTTTCCTTTGCTGAAGGGGTACATGATAGCGAAGGTCATAGCTGCTTATCTTTTGAAGTATCGCAGCAAGATTTTATAAAACAACGCGGTGAAGGTCTTTCCAAGGTTCTATTATTGGATTCCAATAAACAGCCAGTGCGTGCATTGCAAGAGTACGGTTCAGTACAAGAACCTCATAGTGCGGATTATTTAGTATCAAAAAATGGGGTTTATTATTTAGCGTTGAATGGTGAGCCGGGTAAACCTTGGCAATTAAAGTTTGATGTCACCCAGTACCAGCCTTTAGCCATTAAAAAGGATAATGAACCGGTTACTCCTAAGCTGCAAAGTTTATTGGATGAATATTATCAAAATGGTGATACAAGCGCATTTTGGCAAGCCGTTGCCGCGCAAGGAACGCCACTGGTTGAAGATTTTTCAAATAGACAAAAACGGGTGACATTCCTTTGGCGTGGCGCGAAAGCAAACGCCTATATTTTAGGTGCGCCGTCAGGTAATCACGAAAGAATGGCCCATTTGGCGGGAACGGATATTTGGTATCGTTCTTTTATCATCCCTAATGATACGTTATCGCAATATAAAATTGCACCTGATATCCCTTCTGTACCGGAAGGCGGTTTTGCTCAACGTAAAGCAATTCTAGTCACCGCGCAGTCTGACCCATATAATTCTCACGTTATTCCTTCCCTAAATGTCGATAAATATAACCGTTTTTCGTTGTTATCATTGGCACCGAACATACGCCAGTGTCACTTTCCTGATGTAGAAAATCGGCAGATTAAAGGCCGTTTAGAGACTTTTACGTTGGTGAGTCAAATATTAAAAAACGAAAGAAAAATAACGGTTTATCAGCCTAATGTACCAATGGAATCACCGGCGTTATTGTTGCTATTGGATGGGCAAATTTACCTGCAAAACTATCAAATGGAGAAATTCTTTGATAAGTGGATGAATCAGGGGAGTTTTCCAGCTATGAATATTATATTTGTTGATAGCATAAATTCAGAGCGTCGTGGGGATGAGCTTCCCCCAAATGATGCCTTTCCTAAGTTGCTGGCAGATGAGCTTATGCCTCAATTAGCACAAATGGGAATTCAAGCGCCTGCAAGCCATACGATTATTGCGGGTTCCAGTTATGGTGGGATTGGCGCGACATGGAATGCATTACAACATCCTGAAATCTTCGGTAATGTTATCAGTATGTCAGGATCTTATTGGTGGGCTCCAAAAGATAAAGACCCTGAGTGGTTAATTCGTGAAATCGAAATTATACCAACGCAACCTATCCGTTTTTTCCTTGAGGCCGGCTTATTCGAACAACGCGGTAGTTGGGGGGGAATTATTCAGAACCACTACCGATTACTGGATGTTCTAAAACACAAAGGTTATCAAGTTGATGCTATTGAGTTACCTAGCGGGCACGACTATGTTTCTTGGTGTGAAACGCTTTATGAGGGAACAAATCAACTTGTGTCACAATGGTAAATAGCCATAACACTGATTCACAACAAGCAGCTTATATTTAGCTGCTTTTTCACATTTATGACAAACGTCTTCATTTCGCCATAAAAGCGTCATTCAACTGTCATCTAGCTCCTTTAGCATGCCTGTCATTATTTGAAATACACATTTTCTCTTTTTATTATTGATTGGCAAGGAAACAGTTATGACTGGTAATTTTATGAAATCCCTTTTAGCTGTCACGGTAAGTACTTTAATTTTAGGAAGTGCAGTCCCTGCCTACGCGGCTGATAAAAATGATGCGGTGTCAGAAAACCGTGCGGCACAAGGTGATATCACAAAATTTGGTGGTGCGCGTCGTTTAGCGACAGAGCAAACTGATATCATGAAAGCGGCACTTCACAATGGCCAAGCCAAAAATGTGATTCTGTTTATTGGTGATGGTATGGGTGACTCAGAGATAACCGTTGCCCGTAACTATGCAGAAGGTGCTTCAGGGTTCTTTAAAGGAATCGATGCCTTGCCAATTACAGGCCAATATACCCATTATGCGTTAGATAAGAAAACCCAAAAACCAGACTATGTGACTGACTCTGCAGCGTCTGCCACGGCGTGGTCTTCTGGTGTAAAAACCTACAATGGCGCATTAGGGATTGATGTATTTGGCAACGATCATGAGACATTAATTGAGATAGCTAAACGTAATGGTAAAGCGACGGGTAACGTCACAACCTCTGAGATTCAAGACGCTACGCCAGCTGCACAGTTTTCGCATGTGAGTGCGCGTAAATGTTATGGCCCTGAGGAAACAGCAGAAAAATGTGCGGCTAACGCGCTAGAAAATGGCGGTCGTGGTTCAATTTCAGAGCAACTGTTGGTAACTCGCCCAGATGTCACCCTTGGTGGTGGAGCTAAGAGCTTCAAGCAAGAAGCAAAGGCGGGTGACTACAAAGGTAAAACGTTGGAGCAACAGGCGATTGAGCGTGGGTATAATATTGTGCGTGACGCTAAGTCATTAGACAGCATTACTGTTGCAAATCAAGATAAACCTGTTCTGGGCTTATTCCATGATGGCAACATGACTGTTGCATGGGAAGGCCCGAAAGCAGTTCATTACGGTAATATCAACAATGCGCCGTTAGAATGTAAACCGAATGCTAAGTTAGACCCGAATGCACCAACATTGGCTCAAATGACGAAAAAAGCGATTGAGCTGTTAGAAGTCAACCCAAATGGTTTCTTCTTGCAGGTTGAAAGTGCTTCTATCGATAAGCAAGACCATAAAGCAAACCCATGTGGTCAAATTGGTGAAACTGTCGCTCTCGACCAAGCTGTACAAGTCGGCTTAGATTTCGCTAAAAAACATGGTGATACATTAGTTATCGTGACCGCTGACCATTCACATTCAAGCCAAATTATTCCTGAAGGCACTAAGTCAACGGGTTTAACGCAGGCGTTGATTACTAAAGACGGTTCTGTGATGGTGGTAAATTACGGTAACTCTGAAGAAGATGATTCTCAAGAGCACACGGGTGCTCAGTTACGTGTGGCGGCTTATGGTCCACATGCGGCAAACGTAATGGGTCTGACTGACCAAACTGATTTGTTCTTTACCATGCGCGATGCAATGGGATTGAAGCAATAAACCAACCCTGTAGTAAAAATTCTCCGCAATAGGATGTTGCGGGGAGTTTTTTTATTTCTAGCCCTTTTTTTTCTTATTTTTCAACCATGCCTCAATGAACGTACTAAACATTTGCACTTCTTTTTTTATTCATTATCTTGATAAATTGATTTATTAAATAACAATAAATGTGCTTATTCATAGGCACGAATAATGAGAATGACATTATGAGAGAAGTTCGCGAACTGCAACGAGAGGAAATCCCATCTGTTTGGTCTATCGACCGCACTGAATTAATTGAAAACCTTTATCTATATCGAAATGGTGAGTTGGTGCTATCCAAGCAGCGGTTTGATATGAAAGGTTGGCCAGAAGGCGAACCTGAAGCTTATACCCCTCATTTGTTGGAAAGTTATGACCAAGGAGCGGTATTTCTTGGTGTTTTTGAGCAGGGCAAGCTAATTGCCGCCGCAAGTTTAGATAATGTGTGGCGCGGCGAACAAAAAAATTTACTGCAATTGTCTTTCCTGCATGTGAGCCACTCACATCGTGGTAAAGGTTTAGCAGGGATGTTATTCCAACAATGCGCTGAAATGGCGATACAAAAAGGAGCAAAAGGCTTATATATTTCTGCGACACCTTCAGAAAATACGGTGCACTTTTATCAACATCTCGGTTGTTCCTTAATTGCCCAGCCTGACCCTGAATTATTTGCATTGGAGCCCGAAGATATTCATTTTATTTATCTATTTTCGTAAGTTTGTATTTTGTAAAATAAGTGTTAATTTATAGCGTGGTGAAATAAAAAAGCATTGAAATTTACTAGAAACTAGATATGATTGATAATCATTATCATTTAAGGGTGTTGAGGTCACTATGCCAACTAGCATATCAAAAACCACAGGTTTAAGGCGAATAGGTGCTGGCCTTTGGGGTGTTTTTGCTGTGATATTGCTGAGCATTGCTTATATACTCAATAATATGGGCTTAGATAATCTAAAAATCATTATGATTACCATGATGGTAGCAACCGCTGGGATGCTATTTAATCGCGGTTCTCGTCGTTTATTGATTGTCCCCGCAGTTATTTCACTCGCATGTTTTATGATGGCCTTTGTTCTACAAAGGTAGTTCTATAATCTAATCAGTAAGTAAACAGAACAAAATAGAGAATTAGGGCAGCGCTAGTCGTACAAGGAAGGTCAAAATGGGCAGGGTGTTATAAACAATGACTGACCAGTGGTGCGAAAGGGGGGACTTGAACCCCCACGTCCGAAGGACACTAACACCTGAAGCTAGCGCGTCTACCAATTCCGCCACCCTCGCAATACTGTCTCGTCAATACTAAATTATTGTGGTTTATACAAAGTTAGTGGTGCGAAAGGGGGGACTTGAACCCCCACGTCCATAGGACACTAACACCTGAAGCTAGCGCGTCTACCAATTCCGCCACCCTCGCAATACCTAACTAAACTTTGATTCATCAATGCTTCTAACCAGCAATAATGTGGTGCGGATTTTAGGCTAATTTCGACGAACGTCAATAATTTTTTTATGAAGTATTTTTCGATTGATGAAAAAATGGCCGGTAAAGGAGCACCAGCCAATGAGTAGTATGATAAATTGTGCTTTAGTTAAATTATTAGCGATTAAATTAACGCTTAACTGCTTGGTAAACTTTAAATTTTCCTGTTTTGGCAAGTACTTCGTGACTACCAAAAGCTTTATCGAGCAAATCAGGGTAGGGTAAGAAAGCATTAGCTACGATGCGCAAACGTCCACCTTTTTTCAGGTATTTAGGGGCTTGGTAAATCATATTTTCAACCGCACGATAACTGGTATTTAGGCCATCATGGAATGGTGGATTTGAAATAATCCAATCAAATTTATCGTTAATATCAGAGTAAGCATCACTTGCGATGACTCTGCCGACCAGTTTATTGGCCTCAAGAGTGGATACTGCGGAATCAAGCGCAGACGCACTGACATCACTTAAGGTGAGTTTGATCTCTGGGTTTTGTGAGCCGATCACCGCAGCGATCACGCCATTGCCACAGGCGAGATCAAGCAGATCACCGCTCATTGGGTCAGTTAGCGTGGACAATAGTAGATCACTACCGATATCCAGCTCATTATGGCTAAATACCCCAGGTAATGCATTAATTCTAACATTATCAATTTGATAATGACGCCACCAGCGAGCAATATCAAAGGTTGTGGGTTGTTCTAATTCACCATAGTACAAGCCACAACGGCGTGCAGAGTCGATTTTTTGTAAGTTAGCGATCCCTTCCATAATAGATTCGGCGCTTTTAACACCACTGCGATTCTCGCCGACGATAAAAATTTGGCTACCTGCAGCAAGGTGAGTACAAAGGTCATCGAGTTGGAAGCAGGCTTCTTGCTTGTTTTTTTGCCAAAAATAAATGAGAGTATCGCAAGGCTGGATAAATTCTGCTGGGGTTATGGCAGAGAATAACCCCATATCACCCATTAACGGTTGTAAGCGTTGCCAGTGATGATACTGGTTGGTGATGACGCGAACACTAGCTGCTTCTAAGGTTGCAGCGAGCTCATCCTGAATGTCACCAGCCAAAATGACATGACGATCTGTAAAATGTTCGAGATGGCGTTGAATAACTTCGCTGGCAGGTGTCAGTAATGACATATTCTGTCAATCTCCTAAAATAATAAAAAAACCGATGACATCTTACCAAAGATAAGAGAAATAGCATTGCTCTGTTGGCGCTATTAATCCCCTTTGATAAGATGTGGTTGTAAAATTGCGACTGGAAAATCAAATGACACGACGTGACAGGCTTTTAGAACAAATGGGGATCACTCAATGGATGGTGAGAAATCCTGCTGTGTTACGTGGTGAACGTGGTGTAAGGATCCCAGCGTCGACTAAGCTTATTATTATTACTGATGAGAACCTTGATTTAAATAGCCAATTGCTAAAAGATGTTTTTCTTTCCATGAATATTGCACAGGACGATGTGGTTTGTGTCAATTCAGAGCAATTAGGTTTAATCCCAACACCAATAATAACACCATGTTGGGTATTAGGTGATGAAATCCAGCCTGAAGGTTCAAAAGTCATGTTTACTTCACCTGTTTTGTCTGAGCTAAGTACAAGCTGTAGCGCTAAACGGGCACTATGGAAACAAATTTATCAATATGATGAAAATTTCAACACTAAAGCAATCTGATCTTGCAACTGCGTACTTAATTGAGAAGTTAAGCCATGACTTTCCATGGACTGAGCGAGTTTTTTATGGAAATCAAGGGGAAAAGTATCATAACTTAAAAATTTCTGTTAATAATCAAATTATTGGTTATGCGATAACACAATGTGTTCTTGATGAGGCGACCCTATTCAATATTGCTCTCCACCCTGATTACCAAGGGAAAGGGTATGGCCGCTTGTTGCTAGAAGAGCTTATCAAGGAACTCATAAAGAAAGGCATTCTCACATTATGGTTAGAAGTGAGAGAATCAAATGCATCTGCTTTGCATCTATACGATAAGCTAGGTTTTCACCAAGTAACGGTACGTAAAGATTACTACCCTGCCAAAAAAGGCCGAGAAGATGCTTTAGTACTTGCTTTAACTCTATTTTCCGATGAATAAATTTAAGTAATAAATAATTTATTACTAATATAATTAAAACCCCAATATGTTGTCAGACATACTGGGGTTTGTGCTTTTAGTGACGATTATTTTTCAATTTCAGGAAGGATAGGTTTACTAATTATTTGGATATTATCTTTTAACTCTTTTTTGGCTGCAGCTTGTGCATTGACTTCTTCATTGAGGCCTTTATAGGTGGAGTAACACATAATTAGCATCATGATGGATAATGGCACCGCCATAGCAACCAGTGCGGATTGCAAACCTGATAATCCACCTGTCATAATTAGCACGATCGCGATTGCTGCAATAATGACTCCCCAAATGGTTTTAGTGACATGAGAAGGATTTGGGTTCCCATTTTCGCTGACCATTCCCAGTACAAATACCGCTGAGTTAGCAGAAGTAATAAAGAAAATCAGCACTAAGGCAATGGCTAAAATACTGATAAATGTTGATGCAGGGAAATAGTCTAAGAACTTAAACAATGCGGATGTGACATCGGTTTTTACGGCATCAGCCAGTGCTGTTTGGCCTAGATTTTGAATAAGATGGATTGCTGACCCACCCATGACTGCAAACCAAGCAAAAGCACTTAATACAGGAATAAATACTGCGCCAATCATAAATTCTTTGATTGTTCTTCCTTTCGATATACGAGCCACAAAGCTGCCAACTAGCGGTGCCCATGCTATCCACCAACCAAAGTAAAACAGTGTCCAGTTAGCAATCCAAGTACCGTCATTATAGGGTTCAGTGCGAAATGACATGCTGACAAAATTTTGGACGTAGTCTCCAATGCCTTGGAATAAGACTTTTAAGATAGTTTGGGTTGGGCCAGATAGAAAGATAAATGCCATCAATCCTAGAGCAAGTATGATATTTAAGTTTGATAGGTGTTTTATTGCCCCTTGTAGCCCGGAAATTGTCGAAGCAACATAAACAACAGTAATGATAGCAATCAAACCAATTTGTACATAAATACTAATGGGCAATCCCCATAAGTAATTCATACCACTGTTAACTTGTAGTGTACCAAAGCCTAATGATGTGGCGATACCAATAACGACCGATAACATCACCAATATATTGATCCATTTCCCGACAGAGCCGTAGATCCGATCCCCAATTAAGGGATAGAAAACAGAACTAAGTGACGACGGGAGCTTTTTCCTAAATTGGAAATAGCCCAAAGCCACACCGACGAGTGCATAACACGCCCATGCGGAAACCCCCCAGTGTAGATAGACATATTGCATGGCTGCTTTGGCCGACTGTTCTGTTGAACCTTGACCAACTGGTGGGCTGATATAATAGGAAACAGGCTCTGCCACTCCCCAGAACATCAAACTGATACCAATTGAGGCACTGAATAACATCGCAATCCAAGTGACTGTGCTGTATTCCGGCTTATCATTGTCATCACCAAGACGTATGTGACCAAATTTGGAAAATCCAAGAAACATACAAAAGCTGAAAAAGATAAAAACGGAACCTAGGATAAACCAACCTAGATTGTTATAGATAAAACTTAAGGCGGAATGTGAAAAAGCTTCCAGTTTATCAGGAATAAATGCCCCAAAACTGATTAACGCCAGACTAAAGGCTAGCGACACGTAAAATACGGATTTTTTGTGATTCATCATACCTCTTCTCCAGTTGCTCACTTATTTTTTTCTTTTATGAGAGTTGGCTTGCAGGGAATACTCGTTTTGTTTTTAAGGGTACTTTTTTGTTAAATGCTACTTTTGGTTTACAGAGAATAGCCATGCAAAGATTACGTAGTCAACAAGTAATTAACTAATTATTAACAGTTGCAATAATTATTGTTAATGCAATTCATTGTTATAAAACAAATAAATCTTTTTGACTAAATTTTTATCAATATTTCATTTGATCATTAATGCGATCTGCATTAACATTCCTGAAAAATGTGTTAACTATAAGTTTACATAAGTGAGGGCAATTATGAGCAATGCAGCTAAAGTCATTTCGATTAATGATCACCTTGATATTGATAACGCATGGACAATCCCTGCTCGTTATTACACGTCTAATGATGTTTTTGAGTATGAAAAAGAAAAAATATTTGCTAATTCATGGGTTTGTGTCGCTCATGTTAGTGAGGTAAAAGAAAAAAATTCGTATATCACTCGTGAGCTCATTGGCGAAAGCCTCGTGATTGTTCGTGGTCGTGATGATGTATTGCGTGGTTTTTATAATGTCTGCCCGCACCGTGGACACCAGTTGATCAGCGGTGAAAGTGGTAAAGTCAAAAATGTGATTACTTGCCCTTACCATGCGTGGGCATTCAAGTTAGATGGTCAACTAGCACATGCGACCAATTGTGAGAATGTGAACAATTTTGAAGCAGATGCAATGTCATTGAGTAGCTTCCATGTTATTGAACATGCAGGGTTTATCTATGTAAATATGACAGTTGGTGAACCACAACCTATTGAAGAGCAGCTTCCAGGCTTAGCCGAAAAAATGCAAGAAGCATGTGCGGTGATTAGCGATTTAAAATTGGCTGCACGTTTTGTTAGTCATACACCAGCCAATTGGAAAACCATCGTTGATAACTATATTGAGTGTTATCACTGTCCAACTAACCATGTGAGCTTTGCAAGTTCCGTAGATGTTAACGTATACGAACACCAATTATTGGATAATTGGACTGTTCAAATTGGTAAAGCAAAACCCTCTGAGTCCTCTTATCAGTTTGATGAATCTGTTTTAGACCCTCGTTTCTTTGGTTTTTGGATTTGGCCAAGCACCATGTTCAATATGCCTCCTGGCGGGGATTTCATGACGGTGATTTATGAGTTTCCAGTGAACGCAGGGGAAACCTTGCAGCACTATGATATTTATTTCCTCAATGAAGAACTGACTGAATATCAGAAAAACTTAGTTGAATGGTATCGTACCGTATTCCGCCCAGAAGATCTGCGCTTGGTGGAAAGTGTACAAAAAGGATTGCGATCACGAGGTTACCGAGGCCAAGGGCGCATTATGGCTGACAGACAGCGTAGTGGAATTAGTGAACATGGTGTTGCCCATTTCCACAAAATTGTTGCTGGCGCACACACTGAGTAATCACGTTATCCATAAAAAAACAAAAGGAGAAGTCACAAATGCATCATTTAACTCACCCTGCGCTATTTCGTCAGTCATGCTACATCAATGGGCAATGGGTTGATTCAGATAAAAAAATCCCTGTGACTAATCCTGTTGACCAATCTGTGCTGGGAACAATTCCCAGCCTGTCAGTCACCCAAGTGGATGACGCTATTGAACAAGCGCATGTCGCAATGGAAGATTGGAGTAAGCTTACTGCTAAAGCGCGTTCTATCATTTTACGCCACTGGTTTGAGCTGATTGAAGCCCATGTTGATGATCTTGGGCGTTTAATGACTCTTGAACAAGGTAAGCCGTTGCATGAGGCAAAAGGTGAAATTCGCTATGCGGCTTCTTTTATCGAATGGTTTGCGGAGGAGGGGAAACGTGTTTATGGGGAAACCATCCCTCAAACGGTGGGAAGTAACCGTCTTTCGACAATCAAGCAGCCGATCGGCGTTTGTAGTGCGATTACGCCATGGAATTTTCCCGCAGCGATGATCACTCGTAAAGCGGCTCCAGCACTGGCTGCGGGTTGTAGTATTATCATCAAGCCAGCGACTGAAACGCCTTTTACGGCACTTGCCCTCGCTCAGTTGGCCGATGAAGCGGGCATTCCCGCAGGGATATTCAATATCATTACTGGGGATTCTCGTGTTTTAGGTGAACGTCTAACTAAACATGAGCTTATTAGTAAGTTTTCATTCACCGGTTCAACGCAAGTTGGCCGAGTATTGTCTGAGCAGTGTGCATCGACAATTAAAAAAACATCACTCGAACTGGGGGGAAATGCGCCTTTTATTGTTTTTGATGATGCAGATATTGATAAAGCGGTAAAAAGTGCGGTGCAAGCGAAGTTTCGTAATGGCGGGCAAACCTGTGTTTGTGTGAACCGTTTTTATCTTCAAGATGCTATTTTCGATGAATTTCAGTCCAAGTTCGTTGCAGAAGTCGCCAAATTGCAAGTCGGTAATGGCCTTGAAATAGGAACGGATATTGGGCCTATGATAACAACACGTGCCATTGATGGTATGAATGAGTTACTGCAAGATGCACTCGCGAAAGGGGCACACCAATTAACCTTAGGTAGCGAAGTGGCGGAGTATGGCAATTTCTTTAATCCAAAAGTTCTTGTTGATGTTGATGACTCAATGAGGATTGTTCATGAAGAAATCTTTGGTCCTATTGCAACATTGATTCGTTTTAGTGATGAAAATGAAGTGATTGCTCGTGCCAATAATACGATTTATGGCTTAGCGGCTTATTTCTTTTCTCGTGATGTTAGCCGTGTTTACCGCGTTGCTGAAAAACTGCAAAGTGGCATGGTCGGTATCAATACAGGCTTAATTTCTAATGAAGTTGCTCCTTTTGGAGGAGTAAAACAATCAGGTTTAGGAAAAGAAGGCTCTCGATATGGCATTGAGGATTATTTAAGTACTAAGTATCTGTGTTTAGATATTGAATAATGAGAGGGGCACTGTGATGAACCAACAAAAAATTGCAGTCAATGTCAGTCGAATTGAGCAAATTAGCCCAAATATCAAAATGTTCGAGTTTGTTGCACAAGAGGGCGCGCTAATGCCTTTTAGCGCAGGTAGTCATGTCACCGTTCATATGGGTGAGCAGGCTGGTTTGCAACGTGCATATTCATTAATCAGTGACCCACAGCAATGTGGAAGCTATTGTATTTCAGTCTTACGTGATGAAAATTCGAAAGGCGGTTCGGCATTTATGCATGAGCACCTATCTGCTGGGGATAGTTTATATTTGTCCCCAGTGCAGAATTTTTTCTCATTAGCTGCGGATAACCAATGTAAGCATATTTTGATCGCAGGTGGGATTGGGATCACGCCTTTTCTTTCTTATCTCTATGAGCTAGAAGAAAATGAAATGGATTTTGAGCTTCATTACTGTTTTCGTGATAGTGCAACAGCGGCATTTCTTGAACATTTACAACAGCGTATTGGCTCGCGGTTATTTCTTTATGACAGCAGCCAAGGGCAGCGAATGTCTGTCGAACAATTGGTTAAAGCACAAGCGAGTAATAGCCATCTGTATGTATGTGGCCCTCAATCATTAATTAATGAGGTGATTGAAAAGGGTCATCAGCACCTTGGTGAATCACAGGTTCATTTTGAAAATTTTGGTGAAATTGCCAGTGAAGGGGATTCATTTGAGGTCTATTTTCAACGTTCAGGCTTTAGTTTGGAAGTGGGTAAAGACGAGTCTATTTTACAGGTAATCGAAGCTGATAAGCGCATTAACGTGGAATGTTTATGCCGTAATGGAGTTTGTGGGACTTGTGAGACGGCGATACTTGAGGGAGAGGCCGACCACCGTGACCACTACCTTGATGATGATGAAAAAGCCGAGCAAAAAACGATGATGTTGTGTGTTTCGCGAGCTAAATCTAAACGATTAGTTCTTGATTTATAATCAAAGCTGCCCCGCTTTAGCCATAAGTGGGGCAAGATACTGGTTTTAAATATCTTTTAATTCAAACATTAAAAAAGGCTGTTTTTCATCATTAAAGTGTTGATAAGCCGTAATTTGCTTATCTTGAAATACGATTTGCCCCCGCCCAGTGCGAAATACTTCATCTAACCATGGCTTATGGTTGATCACTAATTGATACAATAAACGTTGTAGTTCAAGGTAATCTATTTCAGTCGATTGGTTGTGTAAGTTGCTGGCTAATATTTCACCTGCTTTATCGGTAAATACGACTAAATGATTGAAATGGGACAATAAGACGTCGAAATAGCATTTGATTTTACGCAGGCGCAGTTCGGTATTTTTACGTTCTGTGTTGTCTAAGCTGATCCCAACCAGTTTTGTCACTTTGCCATTCGGGCCTTTAACCCCTGTCGCTCGGGAGGTGATCCAGCGGTAATCGTCTTCCCAGTTAATTTTAAAATCCATTTCATGGGCACCACCTTCACGGATAATTTTAGAATATCCATTGACCAGTTTTTCTTTGGAGTCATGGCTCATTAAGGCCCAGAAATCTTCATTACTGGTGATTTTAATGCCATAAACGGCTTCAACGTTGTCCGAGTAGTTCAATTCTCCCGTTAATAAGTCCCACTCCCATGTCACGATATCTGCCGACTCTTGAAGATGAACTTCGTTGATGTTGCGCATGACACCTGAATTGCTAACAGTAACTTGGTTATTGGTATATTCACCGTATTTCAACCATATTTTGTCGACATCCAATAACGTGGCGAGCTTTTCAAGATTATCTTCATCAATCATACCGCCTTTTGTCCACTTATTAACCGCCGTTCGGGAAACCCCAAGGGCTTCAGCTGCTTTTAATTGACTCATTTTTTTCTGTTTTAGCAATTTCAACAAACGTTCTTTGAATGTCTCTGTTTCTGTCATCAATTCATGTTTACCTTATAACTTATGGGGTTAACTAAAAACCATGTGATAAGTGAGTAGCAAGGTATTGCTCTAGATTTTCGATAAAGACTCTAAGATTAGCACTCGTTCGGAGACTTCTCGAATATACAGCATAAACATCTGCGGTTTGGTGCCATTGCGGTAACACTCGTACTAATTGGCCAGACTGTAACTCAGGCTGCACACTCCATTGGGAGCGCAATAGGATCCCTTCGCCACTTAAACACCATTGTTTAGCGACTTCACCATTGTTGACGGTTAATTTGCTATTGGGGGTGACCGTCATACTTTCTTGCTGTTGTTCAAGCTTCCATACGGCGGGGGCTTGGTTGCGCTCTTTAATCGCAATACAAAAGTGTTTTTGTTCTAACTCTTGTGGATATTTTGGGTAGCCGTGTTTTGCTAAATAGGTTGGTGAAGCGCACAAAATTCGTTGGTTTTGTGCAATTCGCCTTGCAATAAATTGCTCTGCTATTGCACCGCCAATACAGATATCAACATCAATGTTTTCACTAATAATATCGACAGACTTATCGGTTAAAGTGAGATCAATACCTAATAAAGGATAATTTCCCCGTAGTGTGAGGATAAACGGGTTAATATAAGTACTGCCAAACCCTGTGCTACAACTGATACGCAGTGAGCCGCGGATCTCTTCGCGACAGGCGTTGAGTTGCTGTTGCATCTGTTCCAATTCAGCTAGCATCACTTCACTGCTACGTAAAATAATTTGCCCTTCGTGAGTTAGCTTAATTGAGCGAGCAGTCCTAAAAAATAAAGTTTGTCCTAAATTTTCTTCTAGCAATTTAATGCGTTTAGAAACATAAGCTGGGGACACTAACAGCTGTGAAGCCGCTTGAGAGAAACTCATCAAGCGGGCAACTGTGACAAAAACGCGGATATCCTCTAACGAAGGAAGCTTGTTCATAGTTTGTAAACCTAAGGATTACACTTCATATCTATACTTTATCACAGCAACCCCTAAACTGGAGAACAAACAGACATAATTCATTTATCAGAGGTTTTCACAATGTCACAATTTAATATAGCGGTTATTCCTGGTGATGGTATTGGTACCGAAGTGATCCCTGAAGGATTAAAAGTATTAGTAGCAGCAGCCAATAAACACAATGTAAAACTTAACTTTACCCATTTTGATTGGTCGTGCGAAACCTATCACCGTACTGGGCGCATGATGCCTGAAGATGGCTTAGAACAGTTGCAAAAATTTGATGCGATTTTCCTCGGCGCGGTAGGGTTCCCTGGTGTTCCTGATCATATTTCATTATGGGGGCTGCTATTACCCATCCGCCGCGCTTTTAACCAATATGTTAACTTACGCCCTGTACGCTTATTTGATGGCATTAAATGCCCACTAGCAGATAAAAAACCGGGAGATATTGATTTTTATGTCGTGCGTGAAAACGTTGAAGGGGAATATTCTGCGATTGGCGGTATTCAGTACGAAGGTACGGATGAAGAAATGGTATTGCAACAAAGTATTTTTACCCGTAAAGGTACCGACCGTATCTTAAAATATGCTTTTGATTTGGCGCAGTCACGTGAGAAAAAACATTTAAGTTCAGCGACGAAATCTAATGGGTTATTTCATTCAATGCCTTATTGGGATAGCCGTGTAGCCGAAATGGCGAAGCAATACCCAGATATCAAAGTTGACCAATTCCATATTGATATTTTTGCAGCAAACTTAGTGAGAATGCCAGAGTTCTACGATGTGATTGTCGGGTCAAACCTGTTTGGTGATATTTTGTCTGATTTAGGGCCTGCTTGTACGGGAACTATTGCGATTGCGCCATCGGCCAATATTAACCCAGAAAAACAATTCCCATCGATGTTTGAGCCTGTTCACGGGTCAGCACCTGATATCGCAGGGCAAAATATTGCCAACCCGATTGGTACGATTTGGGCAGCCGCCATGATGATGCAGCATTTGGGATGTCCCGAGATGCATGATTCTATCATGTCCGCAGTAGAAACAGCGATTAAACAACGTCAACATTTGACTCGCGATATGGGAGGCAATGCTAGTACACAGGCGCTAGGGGATGAAATTACCCGTTTAGTCAGTGCCTAAAGGCGGTATTTATTGAGCCAATTTAGTGAGCTATCGGGGGACTGTTTTGCCTGTTCCTCGATGCTTTGATTGTTAATACCCCCAAGATCTGCGAAAATATCCGCCAATTTTGATTAACAAGACGGATTTGCGACGCCAAGAGCCACATTGAGCCTCTTCGAATGCTTATACAAATCTGTATATAAACGAAAAGAACGGTTAAATGACAGATCAGAACTTTCTCCATGAAGTTAGCACACGCAGAACGTTTGCTATCATATCCCACCCCGATGCGGGTAAAACCACAATCACTGAAAAAGTGTTATTGTTCGGGCATGCTATTCAACGTGCAGGTACGGTAAAAGGCCGTGGCTCTAATCAACACGCTAAATCTGACTGGATGGAAATGGAAAAGCAGCGTGGTATTTCGATTACTACCTCTGTCATGCAGTTTCCTTATAATGATTGTCTTGTTAACTTACTGGATACCCCAGGGCACGAAGACTTCTCCGAAGATACTTACCGTACATTAACGGCGGTTGACTGCTGCTTGATGGTGATTGACTCCGGTAAAGGGGTTGAAGACCGGACACGTAAGCTGATGGAAGTTACCCGTCTACGTGATACTCCAATCTTAACTTTCATGAATAAATTGGACCGTGATATTCGTGATCCAATGGAATTAATGGATGAAGTGGAAAATGAGCTGAAAATTGCTTGTTGTCCAATCACATGGCCTATCGGTTGCGGTAAATTATTCAAGGGTGTTTATCATTTATTACGTGATGAAACAATCCTATACCAAACAGGCCAAGGGCATACGATTCAAGAAGTCCGTATAATTAAAGGGTTAAACAACCCCGATCTCGATGCCGCTGTTGGTGAGGAACTAGCCGCGCAGTTACGCGATGAGCTGGAATTGGTTCAAGGGGCATCCCATGAATTTGACCATGATGCATTTTTGCAGGGTGAATTAACCCCTGTCTTTTTCGGCACTGCATTAGGTAACTTTGGTGTTGACCATATGTTAGATGGCTTAGTTGAATGGGCTCCACAGCCGCAGCCACGCCAAACAGATTTACGCCAAGTTAATGCGACAGAAGAAAAATTCACCGGTTTCGTATTTAAAATTCAAGCGAATATGGACCCGAAACACCGTGACCGTGTTGCATTTATGCGTATTGTTTCAGGTACTTATGAAAAAGGCATGAAACTACGCCAAGTGCGTATCAAAAAAGATGTGGTTATTTCTGATGCTTTAACCTTTATGGCGGGGGATCGCTCTCAGGTCGAAAACGCCTATGCAGGGGATATCATTGGGTTACACAACCATGGCACGATTCAAATCGGTGATACCTTCACGCAAGGTGAAGAACTCAAGTTTACGGGGATTCCTAACTTTGCCCCTGAATTATTCCGCCGTATTCGTTTACGTGACCCATTGAAGCAAAAACAACTGTTAAAAGGCCTCGTTCAGTTATCTGAAGAGGGAGCGGTACAGGTTTTCCGCCCGTTAACTAACAATGATTTAATTGTTGGTGCTGTAGGGGTGCTGCAGTTTGATGTGGTGGTTTCACGTTTGAAAAGCGAATATAACGTTGAAGCTATCTATGAAGCCGTTAACGTTTCTACTGCGCGTTGGGTTGAGTGTGATGATGCGAAGAAATTCGAAGAGTTTAAACGCAAAAATGAGCAAAACTTAGCCCTTGATGGTGGCGATAACTTATCTTATATCGCACCGACTATGGTGAATCTTAACCTCACCAGTGAACGTTACCCTGACGTTAAATTCCGCAAAACACGCGAACACTAATTGCGTTGATGGCCCACGGCTAACAATAGTCAGTGGGTCATCTTATTTCGAACTTCATTTAAAGCTTCTTTTTCTGTTTTTTGGTGCTTATCATCAAGAATATTCTGTCTTTATTACCTTTCTCTTTATTTTTTATATTTTTTTACTTAGGCTATATTATTCGTTGTCCATTGCAGTGAAAGGAAGGTTTTTATGAAAAAAGCAAAACTATTGAGCGTGTTAGGAGTTATTGGGTTGAGCTGGACGCTAGCAGCTTGTAGCTCATCATCGGATAGTGCTTTGAAAAAACAAGCTTCAGAAACATGGGACAGTGCATCTAAGACAGTGGAAATGGCCGGTAAAGACACTGGGAATGCCATTTCGAGTGGCGCTAAAAATACCGGTGAGTACATTGATGACTCAGCGATTACTGCGGACGTAAAAGGAAAATTACTGGGTACGAAAGGTATTTCGAGTAACAGCGTATCAGTTAAAACCGTCAATGGTGTTGTTTACTTATCAGGCTTTGTAAAATCAGCCGATCAGATAGATAAAATTACCCAAGTCGCCTCTCAAGTTAAAGGGGTAAAATCAGTACAAAATGGTTTAGTGATTGCTAACTAATCTATAAATAAATGTCTCAATAGCTCATATTGCTGAATATTTATTGTACAATCTTGATAGGGTGGGCTTTCAAAAGGAAGCTCATTCTGTTTTTGAGCTATTTCAAATGAACTTCTGTCATCTAGAGGCATTATGGGAAAACACGTTTCAGTTACACTTGGCACGATTGAGCCGCTTGCATTCTTTGATAATATTAACTCGGGAAAAACTGCCCTGATTTGTGAAGGTGGCGGCCAACGAGGGATTTTTACAGCGGGTGTACTGGATGAGTTTCTTATTTCTGACTTCAACCCTTTTGATCTGATGATAGGTACTTCAGCAGGGGCTCAAAACCTGTCTGCGTATATTTGTGGGCAAGCGGGTTATGCGCGCCGTGTGATCACTCGCTATACGACCAATTCGGCATTTTTTAATCCACTACGCTTTATCCGTGGAGGCCATCTGATTGATTTAGATTGGCTCGTCGACACCACAGCAAAAGAATTCCCATTACGTATACAAGCAGGGCTCGATTTATTAAATTCAGGTCGTGAATTCTATATGGGAGCAAGCCGCAGTGATGATTTTTCAGCCGCTTTTCTAAAACCTGACGCTGACAATTGGCTCGATATTATTCGCGCATCCAGCGCTATCCCTGGCTTTTACCGGGCAGGTGTCGAATTTGATGGCACGCTTTACCAAGATGGTGGCATTAGTGCAGCTATCCCAGTTGAAGAGGCATACCGCCGCGGTGCAGAGACTATTGTGGTGATCCGTACCGTGCCTTCCCAAATGTATTTTACCCCTGAATGGGTGAAAAGAATGACTCGGTGGCTGGAAGGGGATAAGAATGGCCTACAACGTATGGCTGCGATGCTGAAAGTTCATCTGAAAAGCTACCGTAGAACACAAGAATTTATTGAAAACCCACCAAAAGATGTACAGGTCTTTGAGATTTATCCACCTGTTCCACTGAAAAGCAGTGCACTGGGTAGTAAGGTGTCTTCGCTTAATCAAGATTACCATACGGGGCGCCGGTGTGGTCGTTATTTTATTGCTGCACTGGGTAATGCCTTTGAGCACAACACAAATCGCTTTAGCCATACCTTGGCACAAAAAATTGAGTCTAACCCATTAGATATTCAGCTTGAGCCACAAGTACCGAACGAACTCATTCCGGAATTGGTGGCAGAGCCTGTCACGTCAATGCCTTTGGCCGCAATATCAGCAAATGAAAACCGTGATGGCTAAACATCAATTTATCGATACCCATTGCCATTTTGATTTCCCTCCTTTTAGTGATTCCTTCGCTGAAAGTTTGCAGCTTGCTCGACAAAGTGGCGTGAGTGATATTGTTATTCCTACCGTGAGTGTGGATAATTTTGCACGAGTTTGGCAACTGGCACAGCGGTATTCGCAGTTGCATGCTGCTATGGGGTTTCATCCGTTATATTTGAGCCAGTTTCAAGAGCAACACATTGATATTTTGGTTGATTATCTTAACAAAAAAAATAAAAAGTGTGTGGCGATAGGGGAAATAGGGCTCGACCTCTATATGCAAAACCCTCAGTTTGAACGCCAGCAAATGGTATTGTCCGCCCAATTAAAGCTAGCGAAACAGTTTGATTTACCAGTTATTTTGCATTCACGTAAAAGTCATGACCCATTAGCGGCGATGTTGCGTCGTTTTGATGTTCCTGCTCGTGGAGTCGTACATGGCTTTGCTGGTAGCCTATCTCAAGCGCAAGCCTTTGTTAAGCTGGGTTATTATATTGGTGTGGGTGGGACAATTACCTATGAAAGAGCGAATAAAACTCGCGATGTGATGTCAGAACTTCCTTTGACTTCATTATTATTCGAAACGGATGCCCCCGATATGCCTGTTTCAGGTTTCCAAGGCGAGCCAAATCGACCTGAGCGTATTGAGTGGGTTTTTCGTTCATTATGTGAGCTTCGCCACGAATCCCCTGCAGAAATAGCCCAACAACTTTACAACAATAGTTTGTCGTTATTTAATCTTCCTCAGTAAAACCGTATACATAATCATAAATAATATTTATATAATTTCATTAATTAGCTATTTAAATCTATTTAGTTTTTATTGTGGCTAATTGGGATTTTAGTGTCTTTCCAGACTAAACTGAGTTGATTTTGTGATTTTTATCACATTACTTGAATTTTTGTTGTTTATTGCAGTATGTATTTGTGATGAGTATTGCGGGTTATTGGTGATGACTAGGTATAATCATTAAACTAAGAGTCAAGGCGACTTACACGTTTCCTTATATATCAACCTAAAATAAAGTGAACAGGGATCCTTCCATGCAGCTCATTATGAGTATTATCGGAATGGCGGTACTTATCGCGATAGCTATTCTATTTTCCAGCAATCGCCGAGCAATTAGGCTACGCACAGTTGGCGGCGCATTTTTAATTCAATTAGCCATTGGTGCATTTGTTCTTTATGTTCCTGCGGGGCGTAGTGTGCTCCAAGGGATGTCTGACGCGGTTTCTAAAGTTATTGGATATGGTCAAGATGGGATGAGCTTCATCTTTGGCGGTTTGGTTTCCGATAAAATGTTTGAACTGTTTGGCGGCGGTGGTTTTATTTTTGCTTTCCGCGTTTTGCCAATCATTGTTTTCTTCTCTTCATTGATTGCTGTCCTTTACTACTTAGGGATCATGCAGTTAGTGATTAAAGTACTTGGTGGTGGCCTGCAAAAAATATTGGGAACCTCAAGAACAGAATCGTTATCTGCGACAGCAAATATCTTCGTTGGGCAAACGGAAGCGCCATTGGTTGTTCGTCCTTATATTGCAACAATGACGACATCAGAGTTATTTGCCATTATGTGTGGTGGTTTAGCTTCTGTCGCGGGTTCAGTTTTGGCGGGCTATGCACAAATGGGTGTACCGATGGAATACCTGATTGCGGCCTCCTTTATGGCCGCTCCAGGTGGTTTGTTATTCGCCAAACTGATGGTTCCAGAAACAGAAGATGTAAAAGATAGGGTTGATGCGACAGATTTAGTCGCTGAAGATGAACGCCCTGCTAATATCATTGATGCGGCCGCTTCTGGGGCATCATCAGGGATGCAACTGGCACTGAATGTGGGTGCAATGTTATTGGCGTTTATCGCTTTGATTGCATTGATCAATGGTATCTTAGGTGGCATTGGTGGCTGGTTTGATTATCCACAATTATCACTTGAATTATTGTTAGGTTGGTTATTTGCCCCAATCGCATACTTAATTGGTGTGCCGTGGAGTGAAGCGACAATTGCCGGTTCTTTCATCGGCCAAAAAATTGTCGTGAATGAGTTTGTTGCATTCATGAATTTTGGTGAATACATGAAAGCGGATGCTGAAGTTCTGGCGGCAGGTAAACAAGTACTTTCTGACCATACTAAAGCGATTATTTCGTTTGCATTATGTGGTTTTGCTAACCTTTCATCCGTCGCTATCTTACTCGGTGGCTTAGGCGGAATGGCGCCAAATCGCCGTGGTGATGTTGCTCGTTTAGGTATGAAAGCGGTTATGGCCGGTACCCTGTCTAACTTAATGAGTGCAACGATTGCTGGCTTTTTCTTGACATTAGGCGCAGCAGCAGTCATTTAGTTTATGTATCTGGTGGTAAGATTAATATCATCTCAAACTCAAATAAGTCAATCGGAAGGGCAATAGCCCTTCCGTTTTCATTTTGATTCGCTATATTCTTTTGTGACTTTTTATATCAATCGTAAATTTTCAACTATTCTTAACTTAGTCAATTAATGATGAAGAATATATTGAAAAGCCATTTGAGAGAAAAATGGATGGCGAGAGATGTTATAATTAGATTGTGATCACATTTTTTATTTTAATAATGTAACATTCAGTCGATTAATGTGATTTGTAGCACATAAAATGGCATCATTCCATGGTCAAATAGGCATTAGTAAGCTGCTATGGAACTGCTAGTTCTCAGAGTCTAGGACTCTAGGGCATGATGCGGTGAGAAGGATCTCAGCTGCTCAGTTCGGAAAGCATCCGACTAGCATCTTTAAGGAACCAAGCCCGCTCGCCAACAAAGAACGTGTCGTTCTGAAGAATTAACTACGTTGGAGAGTTATATGACTGATTTAAAAGCGGCCGCACAACGCGCGCTGTCCCTTATGGATTTAACCACTTTAAATGATGACGATACTGATGCGAAAGTCATCGCACTGTGCCATCAGGCGAAAAGCCCTGCAGGCAATACAGCAGCAATCTGTATTTACCCTCGTTTTATTCCAATTGCACGTAAAACATTACGTGAACAAGGCACTCCAGATGTACGTATTGCAACGGTCACAAATTTCCCTCACGGTAACGATGATATTGATATCGCATTAGCTGAAACTAAAGCGGCGATTGCTTACGGTGCGGATGAAGTTGACGTGGTATTCCCTTATCGCGCATTGATTGCCGGTAATGAGAAAATTGGTTTTGACTTAGTGAAAGCCTGTAAAGACGCTTGCGCGGCAGCCAATGTGCTGTTGAAAGTGATCATTGAAACCGGTGAGTTAAAAGATGCGGCATTAATCCGTAAAGCTTCTGAAATTTCCATTAAAGCGGGTGCTGATTTTATTAAAACCTCAACAGGTAAAGTGCCTGTTAATGCAACATTAGAAAGCGCAGAAATCATGATGCAAGTCATTCATGATATGGGTGTGGAAAAAACTGTTGGTTTTAAACCTGCTGGTGGCGTACGTACCGCAGAAGAAGCGGCAGAATATTTAGCGTTAGCTGGTCGAATTTTAGGTGATAATTGGGCAGATAGCCGTCATTTCCGTTTTGGTGCTTCTAGTTTATTAGCAAATTTATTAAATACGCTGGGTTTTGACGTTAAAAAATCAAGCAGTAGCTATTAATTTTCGCAATATTGTTAGCCGATAAATTCGACTTTAAAGGAGCATATTGTGTTTCTGGCACAAGAAATTATCCGTAAAAAACGTGATGGTAAGCCATTAAGCGAAGAAGAGATTCGTTTCTTTATCAATGGTGTTCGCGATAACTCAGTTTCAGAAGGTCAAATTGCTGCATTGGCAATGACTATCTATTTTAATGATATGACCATGCCTGAGCGTGTTGCATTAACGCTAGCTATGCGTGATTCAGGAACGGTGCTGAACTGGAAATCACTCAATCTCAATGGCCCATTAGTTGATAAACATTCAACTGGTGGTGTGGGTGATGTCACTTCATTAATGCTCGGCCCAATGGTCGCAGCGTGTGGTGGCTATGTACCGATGATCTCAGGCCGTGGTTTAGGCCACACCGGTGGCACATTAGATAAACTCGAAGCGATCCCTAATTTCGATATTTTCCCAGATGATGCGCGTTTCCGTGACATTATCAAAGATGTCGGGGTAGCAATTATTGGGCAAACCAATTCATTAGCACCTGCAGATAAACGTTTTTATGCGACCCGTGATATCACTGCGACAGTAGATTCTATTCCGCTAATTACGGCTTCAATCTTAGGTAAAAAATTGGCAGAAGGCCTTGATGCTCTGGTGATGGACGTTAAAGTTGGCTCAGGTGCATTTATGCCAACTTATGAGAAGTCAGAACAGCTAGCTGAGTCTATTGTTAAAGTCGCGAATGGCGCAGGGTGTAAAACCACCGCATTATTAACTGATATGAATGAAGTACTGGCATCCAGTGCCGGTAACGCCGTTGAAGTGCGTGAAGCTGTACAATTTTTGACAGGTGAATACCGTAATCCACGTCTTTATGAAGTCACCATGGCGCTATGCGTAGAAATGTTAGTGTCTGGCTCATTAGCCGCAAACCGCGAAGAAGCACGTCAAAAATTACAGGCAGTATTAGACAATGGTAAAGCGGCAGAAGTGTTTGGCCGTATGGTTGCAGCGCAAAAAGGGCCAGCTGATTTTGTTGAAAATTACAACAAATACCTGCCGACTGCAGTGCTGAGCAAAGCGGTTTATGCACCAAAAGACGGCATTATCACGCAAATGGATACACGTGCGCTGGGAATGTCTGTCGTGACTTTAGGTGGTGGTCGTCGTAAAGCGACAGACCCAATTGATTATAGTGTTGGTTTGAGTGATATCGCTGCGTTAGGTGCCAAAGTGGATACCCAAACGCCACTGGCAATTATCCATGCAAATAGTGAAAAAGCGTGGGAAGAAGCCGCGAAGGAAGTGCGTGAAGCGATGGTGATTGGTGGTAAAGCACCTGAAGCTACACCAATGGTTTATCGCCAAATCAGCGAGTAATACACAAGATTTTAGTGGTATATCGTATTTAAAAATACCGCAGGAGAAAAATATGAAACGCACATTTATTATGGTTTTGGATTCCTTTGGGATCGGTGCTGCACACGATGCACATAAATTTGGTGATGAAGGCTCAAACACACTGGGTCACATTGCAGATGCTTGCGCACGTGGCGAAGCGGATATTGGTCGTAAAGGGCCTCTGCATTTACCGAATTTAACAAAATTAGGTTTAGGTAAAGCAGGAGAAGAATCAAGCGGTTCATTCCCTGCAGGCCTTGATCCTAATGCAGAAATTATTGGCGCATACGCTTATGCGAGCGAAATTTCTTCGGGTAAAGATACCCCGTCAGGTCACTGGGAAATTGCGGGTGTACCTGTGCTATTTGATTGGGGTTATTTCTCTAATGAAGAAAACAGCTTCCCACAAGAGCTGCTGGATACTTTAGTCGAGAAAGCAAACTTGCCGGGCTATTTAGGTAACTGCCATTCATCCGGTACAGTTATCCTCGATCAACTGGGTGAAGAGCACATGAAAACCGGTAAACCGATTTTCTATACCTCTGCTGACTCCGTATTCCAAATTGCGTGCCACGAAGAAACTTATGGCTTAGATAAACTGTATGAGCTGTGCGAAATCGCACGTGAAGAGTTAACCAAAGGTGGTTATAACATTGGCCGTGTTATCGCGCGTCCATTTGTTGGTGATAAAGCCGGTAACTTCACACGTACAGGTAACCGTCATGACTTAGCGGTAGAGCCACCAGCACCAACAGTATTGAAAAAATTAGTTGATGAAAAACAAGGTGAAGTGGTTTCTATCGGTAAAATTGCTGATATTTACGCTCATGTTGGTATCACTAAGAAAATTAAAGCCACAGGTATTGATGCACTGTTCGATGCAACGGTAGAAGAAATGAAACTGGCGGGTGATAACACCATCGTTTTCACTAACTTTGTGGACTTTGACTCAGCATACGGCCACCGCCGTGATGTGGCTGGTTATGCCGCAGCATTAGAATTGTTCGACCGTCGTTTACCTGAACTAATGAAATTAGTTAAAGAAGATGACATTCTGATTTTAACCGCTGACCACGGTTGTGACCCAACTTGGCCAGGTACAGACCATACCCGTGAGCACATCCCAGTACTGATTTATGGACCAAAAGTTAAACCTGGCTCATTAGGTCACCGTGAAACGTTCGCGGACATTGGGCAGACAGTCGCTAAGTACTTTGATTTGTCGCCAATGGAGTATGGTAAACCAATGCTCTAACACCCATTACCCGTCATTCTTTGAGCTGTCGCGGTGTTGGCTGCATAAAATCCCCCTAATCACATACTTATGTATGCTCATAGGGATGATTTTCTTTGTCGCCTAGCGACAACTCAAATTATTTAGGGTAATTGTGCGCAGTTAAAGGTAATGGGCAAGGCTTTGCCGTCATTCTTTGAGCTGTCGCGGTGTTGGCTGCATAAAATCCTCCTAATCACATACTTATGTATGCTCATAGGGATGATTTTCTTTGTCGCCTAGCGACAACTCAAATTATTTAGGGTAATTGTGCGCAGTTAAAGGTAATGGGCAAGGCTTTGCCGTCATCTTTTTTAAGAATAAGGTGGGGAACCACCTTATTCATTTAAAAAAATTTAATCATTTAAAGGGAAATAATCATGGCAACTCCACATATTAATGCAGAAATGGGTGATTTCGCTGATGTCGTTCTGATGCCAGGCGACCCATTACGTGCAAAATACATCGCTGAAACCTTCCTTCAGGATGTTCGCCAAGTCAATAATGTGCGTGGCATGTTAGGTTTTACAGGGACTTATAAAGGTCGTAAAATTTCTGTTATGGGTCACGGTATGGGGATCCCTTCATGCTCCATTTACGCGAAAGAACTGATCACTGACTTTGGTGTAAAAGTGATTATTCGTGTGGGTTCATGTGGCGCAGTAATGGATGACGTCAAATTGCGTGATGTTGTGATTGGTATGGGCGCTTGTACTGATTCACGTGTTAACCGTCAACGTTTTAAAGAAAATGATTTTGCAGCGATTGCAGACTATGACTTAGTCCATAATGCGGTTGAAGCGGCAAAAGCAAGAAACGTGAATGTGCGTGTGGGTAACTTGTTCTCAGCAGACCTATTTTACTCACCAGATCCTGATATGTTCAAAGTGATGGAAAAATACGGCATCCTAGGTGTTGAAATGGAAGCTGCGGGTATTTATGGTGTTGCCGCTGAGTTTGGTGCACGTGCATTAACGATTTGTACCGTTTCTGACCACATCAAAACTGGCGAACAAACAACGTCAGAAGAACGTCAAACCACGTTTAATGAGATGATTGAAATTGCACTGGACTCCGTGCTGTTAGGCGACAAATAGTCGTTAGACGTTTTCATTATGCGCTAAAATGCCACCTATTGTGTGGCATTTTTTTATCGCTATTTTTTGATCCTACTCATCATCACCGCATCAACATATTGCCCATCACGAAATGCATAATCTTTCATGCGGCCTTCTAGTTCAAAACCAAACTTTTCATACAGCCCGACGCCACTACCATTTGCGGCGAATACTTCTAGTTCTATGCGATGGACATTCAGCCAGTTGTCACAGTAATCCACCATCACTCGCATCAGTTGTGAGCCAATACCTTTGCCTTGGTGGGCTTCACTAACGGTAATCCCGAAGGTAGCCACATGGCGGCGACGTATTTGGCTTGGTTGATGAATAACGAGTAACCCGACAACGACATCATCAATAGTGGCCACAAACTGTGTGACTAGCGGGTCATTAGCACTTAGGCGAGCTTCCCACGTATTTGTTGTTGGGTATGGCAGTTGTAAAGTATTCGCATACGCGGAATAGTCAGCGTGCATTTGGGTGATTGCAGACACATCGTCCAGTGTTGCTCTGCGGATGGTTACGTTGTTCACATCGAGTCTCTTTATCGTTATTTATTATAAGAATATTAATCACATTAAAACGATGACCTGTCAATCGATAGTCATCAACGTCATGAAAGGCATTACAAATTGAGTGACTAAAAATAGACAAAATCGCTATCTGATATCACAACATAATAAATAGATATACGATTTTGGCTATATAGCGTTCAGTAATTTATTCAGAGGAATTATTATGCTTGAATCAATGGGTAGGAAAAACATTTTAGTTAACTTAACAGCGAGCAAGGAGAATATAAAAAATGCCCCAAAAAAAATTAAAAAATATGTTACTAAGCAAATAAAAAATATTAAGCAGACTCGAACGTTATCGCCTATAAATCTAAGAGGAAAGAATAAAAATAATATTGATGAGATTAAATATGCAGAGGCCCCTCTTCACGGTGTATTGAAAGGTAGTAATCTACCCCAAGTTGGACTTGAAAGAAACGAATATAGAATAAGAGTCATTGAGAAGCCGGAATGGCCACCATTAATGGAAGCGATTGCCATTCCAAATGAAATGGAAAAAAGCTTCTATAGCTTATTGAAAAATAATAAAGTAGATGAGAGAGATGTTGATTTAATTAAAGAAATAATTAGCGAAATGAAAAAAACGAAATCATCGGATGACATTGTTATTAAACTTTATGATTTTTATGAGCTTTTTTTAGATAAAGAATATGTTACAAATAAATTTATTGTTAACTATTTAGAAGAACCAATGGGGATAGCTAAAGATACGCAATGTACTAATTTAGAATCTTTTCCTCCGCTACCATCACAAGCAACTATAACAACACCAGAACCGATTGATGTTGCTGATGAGTTATATAAGGAATTAACTAAAACCATTTCTAAAATGAGTAGATTAAAGGATGTTCCCGATGAACTATTTATTCACTTTAAAGATAATATTTTAAAATTGAAGGAAAATGAGAAACCAGAGATATTTATTAAAAAACTAAATTCCCTATTCGAATATGGATTTGATATCTTATCACAGGCAACGTTAGGTAGAATTGAGAGTAATCTTGCTGATTATATAAAAATAGATACTGAAATAGTCAAGCCTATCCATATATTCGATGATATCAAAATGAAACCTAAAAGCTTACGGGAGCGATTATTAAATGCTATTGAATGGAAATTATTTTTCTTTATAAAAAAAGCAAAAGAAGTTTATTTAGAGATGAAAAAATTTTTTCGTTTTTGAATAGCAATAATGATAGTTCGGGATAGAAAAGCCAACAATATATTGTTGGCTTTCTAACCTTGATTTAGTAATTAAGGCGTCATCATAAACACTTTTGAATTCTGCCCTAAATACTGACGAGCCAAGCGGTTAATATCCTCAACCGTGAGTTGCCGAATAATATCTTGCTGTTGGCTTAAACGCTGATATTGCCCATCATCTGCAGCAATCTGTGCCAAAGCTTCGGTCCAATAGCTTGAGCTATCCGTCACTTGTGAATTTTCAGTGAGCCAAATATTTTTTGCTTCAGTTAACTCTTTTTCACTCACACCTGTTTGACGAATTTGCCCAATCGTTTTTTGGGCGATTTGCGTCATTTCTTCAGCGCGCTCAGGTGATGTGGTGAAATTCAAGCGAGAGAGGTAATAAGGTTGCGGTTTTTTCGCTAACATCTGTGAAAAACCTAATGCATAGATCCCGCTGGCTTTTTCACGTAATTCACCGCGCAGACGTTGGCTCACAATGGTATCAATAAGTTGAATTGCTAAGCTATCTTGTTGGCTCCATACGGCGGGTGAGGCGAATTGAATGCTGACCATGCTTTTATCACTGCTACTGATGGGATATGTTTTATTAAAGCTGGCCATTTTTGGCATGATCCCTTGGTCACGAGATACCAGCTTTTGGTTACTTTGTGGTAATGATGCAACCCATTGCTCTAACAGCGGTTTTAGCTCACGGCTATTCATTGCTCCGGTGATCACCAGTGTCATATCCACCGTTGATGTGAGCAATTGGCGGTTGGCTTGCTGTAACTGTTGAGCCGTAAATTGTTGCCAGCTCCCCTGTGGATTGATCACTAAAAATTCACCATGGGTATAGCTTTCTTGATTGATATTATCAAGGAACGTGCGCTCTACGGGGGTTTTGGCTAAATTTAACGCAAAAGACTGTTTTTGTTGCTCTAATTTTTCACCACTAAATTGTGGAGCGGTAAGTTTTAAATTGAGTAACTGTAGCGCCGTTTCAAGGTTATCGACAGGGGCTTTTCCGCGAAAACCATGCGTGAGTAATTCACTGTATGGGCGAACGCTAATTTGGTTTTGTTTTGCCAGTAAAGCCAGATCACGAGCGCTGTAATTCCCATAACCGCTGCTTTCAGGAAGTTTCAATGCCCAATCGGTTAAACCTGCCGTTTGTTGTGTTTCTAACGAGCGGCCACCCGGTAATTGCAAGTTAAATTGAATGTCATCTTTCAGATTTTTATCTGTTTTAACAATTACCTGAATACCATTGCTTAATGTCCAACGCTCTGTTTTTTCAACCGGTAGCTTAGATTGCTCAACAATATCCCCTTTGGGAACTTGAGGTAGCTGTAGTTGAATCGCTTTGGAGCGCAGCGTAAATGGCCCGGGTGTACTTTGGCGTATTTTAAGCCATTGTTGATTAAATGCGGACTTATCCATTGTCGCGGCATCTGTATCCGGTCCAATTAATGCTAAACGCGGGGAGGCGGTTTGTAGGAATTTAGCGACATGTTGTTGTAAATCCTGCGGTTTGACAGACTTTATCAATTGGTAGCTGTTATCTAACTGCTGGCGCTTATTCCACATCGGCATGTCGTATTCAAGTGCCGTAGTGAGTTGCCCCGCTAAATATTCATTGCTATAACGTTGTTCTGAAGCGGCTTGCTGGCTAAATTTTTTCAGCATGGCTTGCTTTGCAGAATCAAGTTCTTCTTGGGTAACCGGCTCAGTAGCAAGGCGTTGTAGCTCTGTAAATAAAATCTCAGTCGCACCTTGGTAATCATTGCCTTTAGGGTGGATGATCATCAACTGTTGTAAGCGCTGGTTATCTAACATTGCTCCTTGTTCATTGATACTAATGGATGGCAAAATACCGTTATCCATCATGACGGAGAAACGCTGGTTTAAAATGGCTAACCAGAGGTTATCGAGTAAATCTTCGGACTGCCCTAAGCGCGTATTTAGCGGTGCGCTAACATCCTTTTGTAAGGCAAATTGCACATAACGCGCCCCTTGCTCTTTATCAAACACGCCTTGCACTAACATATTGGTTGAGTGGGCAAATTGTTTCCATTGCGGGTTATCTTCTGCCACTTTTTCGGGTTTAGGGAGCGCAAATAAATTATCAACCTGATTACGTACTGATGAACTATTGAAATCACCAATAATTAATAGTGACATTCGCTGAGGTTGATACCATGTTTGGTAATAGCTTTTCGCTTGCTCAATCGGGGCATTGCGTACCACATCTAATGAACCAATTGGGTTGCGATCGACGTATCGGCTACCGTGGTAGCGTAATTTTTCTAAACTATCGTTGATGCGATAGCCCATTCCTTGGCGTAAACGCCACTCTTCAACAATGACAGGACGCTCTTTTTCAAAGGCGTCTTGGTCAAATGTCATATTTGATGCCCAATCAGCCATCACTTGTAAGCCCGTGGCGACTTGTGCTGTCGTGGCTTCAGGGAGTGATAATTTATATAGTGTGGAATTTAAACTGGTGATCGCATTAACATGGCTACCGAGTTTAAGCCCTTGGTGTTCAAGCTGTTTGAACCCCGTGGTTCCCGGAAAATGTTTGGTGCCTTTAAACGCCATATGTTCAGTAAAGTGCGCGAGACCAAGTTGCTGTTCATTTTCTTGCAATGAACCGCTACTGACCAACAAACGCAGTTCAACTCCAGGTTGATTGCGTTGTAGAAGGTAAACTTGCAGTCCATTTTCGAGTTGATAGTGTTGCAGGTCACCGCGTACGGGCAACAGCGAGGTTGCATTTTGACTCACAGATGTGCTGCCTGCGCAGCCACCGAGCAGAATGCTTACCAGTGTGGCGAAGGTAATTTTACGAAGCATATTCAGGTGTTCCTGTATTTAAGGATTTTTCACTCGCAGGTTCAACGAGCAATATTTGTTGTTCCGCAAATTGAGCAACGAAGCTCTGATGGCTAACCAAAATAATGGCACTGTCATGTAACTCAGCTTTCAATAGAGCGAGGAGTTCTAATGCGCTGTTTTCATCAAGGGCAGAGGTGGTTTCATCCAATAACAGTAGTTTTGGTCGGTTGAGCAATAAACGCGCAAACATAATGCGCTGCTGTTCTCCACCAGATAGGCGGTTGTTCCAATCAGTTTCGAGTGCGAGTTGGTGATGCAGCTTTTCTAACCCGACTAACATCAATGCATATTGAAAATCTTGCTGACTAAATTGGGATGTTGCTTTGGGATAAGCCAATAAGCTATCAAGCCGACTAATTGGTAAATAGAGGCGTTGTGGGATCCACATAACTTTTTCTGTTCGGCTGATAGTGCCGTTGAAGAAAGGCCAATGCCCACTTAGCGTGCGTAATAAGGTGGACTTACCAACACCAGAACGGCCACGAATCAAGGTTAATTCGCCTTGTTTGGCGGTTATATTCACGGAATTAATTAAGCAGCGGTTGTCTGCGGTAGAAACGGATAATTTAGCGATCAGAGGTGGCGATTTTTCGTCGATAGTAACCACCGCTTTGTTATCGTTTTCCAATAAAACCACAAAGTTGTATAAACGGGAGACTGTGGCTTGCCATGCGGCGATTTCTTTATAGGCAAAAATAAACCAGCCGAGTGAAGTGGCAACACTGGTAAAGGCTTGGCGCAATTGCATTAAGCCACCCAACATGATTTCACCCGCAAGGAATTTAGGTAATGCGAGTAATACAGGCGCTAAGGCGGTAACTTGTTGGTAACCCACTGTGTAGAAAGAGAGGTTCCGCTCACAACGGATCAAGCGGTTCCAGTTGCTAATAATTTCACCAAAGCGCCCCATCAGTTCTTTTCTATCTTGAGTTTCACCACGCTGCCCTGCGATGGCATCACCGTGTTGGCGGCAATTAATTAATGAGCTACGGTAATCCGCTTCGCGGCGTTGTTTATCCATATGCAAACGGCGAAGTGGGAAACCAATCCATTGGGTAAGTGCAATACCAATGAGGGTATAAATAATACAAGCCCAGAACATATACCCAGGAATGGTCCAGTCGCTATCGGCAAAGTTAAACGACAGGCTACCGGAAAGTGTCCAAAGGATGGTCGCAAATGAAATCAGAGTTAACATTGAGTGGAGGAATGTCACCACTAAATTTAATGTCGATTCAATCAGTAAACGAATATCTTCGGCAATACGTTGGTCTGGGTTATCTGGCTCTTGTGATGTCAGCCTTAATAGGTAATGTTTGCTATTTGGGGATAACCAACGGCTAAGTACTTGCTCCGTCATGCCTTTGCGCCAGCGGATAATCAGCATTTGTTTTAGGTAATTACCCATAACAACGACAAAAATTAGCCCGCTGACTAAAATCACAAAGTATTGCAATAAGCCATACAGCGCTTGGCCGTCGAGTTTTTGTAGGGCGTTATAAAAATCCCCATTCCACATGTTCATTTTGACGTTGAACCAAACTGAGGACAACGTGAGCCCGAGTGAGGCAAACAGCAGTATCCAGCACAAAAGGGCAGCACGCTGCCCCCAAAAAGGTTTTACTAAATAGAAAAATTGTTTCAGTGTCTTCATGACGTTTTGTTCATTTGTTGTTTTATTTTAATGGCTTATATTTTTTAAATTGCTCACATTGCTGGTGGATTACAGGTCGTAATTGACTTGTAACCAGAACTGACGGCCCGGGTCGTAGGACTTCAATACTCGGTCTTCAAAGACAAAGCGGTCAGCAACATTTTTATTGTTAAGGATATTGTTCACTTCGACTGAGAAGCCAAAACCGTGAGCGAATTCAGGTTTCCAGCCTAGGCGAGTATCCCACGTATATTTACTGGAGAAATGCTGCTTGGTGTACTTACGAACTTGTCCATATTCAGGGTCGACTGCGTAGGCGTTATCGTAGCGAACTGCTTGGTCTCGAGCTCCCCACCATTGTAGGCGGTTGTACCAAGTTAGGTCATAATCATCCCAAACACTGGTCAGTTCTAAGTTAAATTTGAACGGAGAGTTAAAGCTGGTTGAAGGCAATTTTGATGCATCAATAATTTTGCCGTCATACCAAACTTTGTTTAGATTGACTTTATTGGCTGGGTCAAATGAGTTATAACCTGAATCTTTCGGGGTATTACTTTCACTTTGCTGCCATGTAAGTGATGCTGTCATTACATGGGAAGCATCTGCCCACTCCCAAGGTTGGCTGTTATTAACTGAAAGGGTTACGGTGTCGTGTGAGCTACGGCCGCCATTGTCGTACATCCGAATGCTACGTTTATCGGCATCACGAGTGTCATATTTGGTACGAGTTCTGACTTCGTCATACCCTTCACGGTGTACGTATTGTAGACGCCATGTGGTTGAAAGGATTTCTTGTTGCAGAGCAACAGTAAGCTCATCATTATATGGCGTTTTTAGTGAATCGATCCCTTCGTAATCTTTTTGATTATCCCAATTGTTATTCTCTAATATTAGGGAGCAAGGATCCCATTCACTACCATTACAATTTTGCATTCCGCCATTTTGCGCACCGTACAGTGCATAAGTCAGCATGGAGCGGCCATAGTAGCGGTTCGCACCTGCTATAATTTGCGTTTTACCATTACCGAATACATCATAGTTACCGGATAAACGTGGTGCGATATTAGTGCGGTTTACAAAATCATCACGATCAAGACGAATACCTGGTCGTAGCGTTAAATTGCCATACTGGATGTTATCATCCAAGAAAATTGCATAGTTAGTGTAGTCTGCGGAATATGACCCTTTTTTAAATCGGTTAATATTTGTCAGACTACCATTATAATCATCTTTGATTAGATTACCTGAATAGGTGTAGCGGAGATAATCATGATCACGGACATACGTCCCTTTGGTATAGTTTATTTCGGCCCCTAACGTTGGTTGATGAGTTATCCCTAAGCTATCTTCGAGAGAATTAAATCTCATCACTGTTTTTAGACCATGACTTTTCTGTTTCGATTCTAAATCACCAAGGCCACCACTATTACGTTCTGTCATGCCGAGGTAATTCCAATCCTCATCAAACTCAATCGCTCTAACGGTTAGTGAGTATTTTTGGTCGTTGCTACGGTTATCTTTTAAGTCTTGAGTATTAGCAGTGATTTCAAATTGGCCTAAATCCAGCTGATGTTTAAATACAGCGGTAAAACCTAATCCATCATGGGTTGAATCATAACCCGAGTTGCTGACGGACGAAGAAAATAAGCGGCTATCGTAAGAGGCGTAGTTAGCAGATAAATCTAATGAACTTTTATCCGATAAATCCAGTGAATATTTTAAAAAGTAATTATCTGAGGTACGGCGCTGATTTTTTTTACCTGAATCAGAAAAAATAGGTTCGATTTGGTTGTTTTCCAGTACAAATGCTTCGCCACCCGTCACTGTCATCGGGATAGTCGAGCTACGACGTGAGGCCGAGAATACGAGCCCTGAATTTTCACTCACCCCTAATTCAAACCAGCCACCAAAGTCATTTTTATCGTAGCGGTTTTGAAAGCGAGCAGGGTTGGCGGTATCATTTTTTGTGGTATCAATACCTTGTGTGGAGTCATGGAACAAGTTGTTCCAACCGGAGCGAGTTAAGCGGTAATAGGCATGGGCGCTATTTTCCCCTTGCCAGCGACGGCTATTGACTTCAACGGTTCCCCCTGTAAACCCACCAAATTCGACAGGAATGTTATTGTCATACACTGTCATGCTGTCGATCAGACGGCTATCGATGTAGATCCCTTGGTCGCTACTGCTCAGACGGGTCGCTGTTTCACCGAGACCACTGTCTGCGGGGTCAAAATCATTATTAAAACTAACACCATCAAGGCGATAAGCATTTTGATAGCTGCTTGAGCCGTGGATTGAGATGCGGGAAGGCTTGATTTCTCCTTGGTTCATCGAGTTGCTGTCATTGTTAGCAAATTGGACAGCAGGGTTAGTTTTCATTAAATCGGTGATATTGCCATCACCGGTATTTTTCTGGCTAATCTCTTCAGACGTCACATATTGCGGTGCTGACATAACATCTGTTGCGGGGTGATTCTGAACAACGCCAGAGACTTGAGTTTCCGGTAATACCAATGTGCCTTGGCTTAAATTTTGCTGACGAATAACGAAAACACCATTTTCATTGACTAACTCTAAGCCGCTACCGATGAGTATTTTTTGTAATGCGGTTTGTGCGGAGTAGTTACCAGACAAGGCAGGTGCTCGTAAGCCATTTAACTGACCTTTATCATAAATCAATTGAATTTGACCTTGGCGGCTAATTTCAGCCACTGAGGCAGCCAGTGATTGTTCTGGTAATGAAAAATTCATTTCTTGCGCGAAGGCAGTTTGACAAACAATGGCGCTACTCACTGCAATAGCAAGGGCGAGCGGCCTTAATCGGCTTTGAGTAAACTGAATAGACATGGTTATCCCTTATTCTTAAGCTGCACAAAAAGTGTGCGAAAATAGGTCAGCAAAATGATGACTAGTTAAGAAGAGGGTGAAATGAGAATTATCCTCACCTGCAAATGAAAATATTTTTTATTTATTTTTTTTATTTTGAATAATCAATACGTTATTTTTATCTCGATAGACGACTTGTACCGGAAGTAATGAAGGAAGGGCTTGAAAAAACTGTTCTGGCTGATGGGTATTGATGCGACCTGAGATTTTACTCTTCGCTAATTGAGCAGGAGAAAGCTCGATATTTATCGATGAATAGTTTTTAAGTTCGTCGAGGACTTCTGAAAGTGGTTTATCAACAAAAACAAATTCACCAAAACGCCAACGAGCCACATCTAGCGGGTTGATGTGTTGGCGAGCGATTGGGCTGTTCGGCGATTGACTGACTGCACTGTCACCAGCAAGTAGGAAAACGGGTTGTTTGCTTGCGGCATCTTCAAAGCTGACAATGCCTTGGCTGACATTCACAGCAACTTGCTGAGCCACTTTGTTAACTTCAAATTCGGTTCCTACCACTTGAATACGCCGGTTATCAGCTTGAACAATAAAAGGCCGATAAGGGTTGGATTTGACTTTAAAGTAAACATTTCCCTGTTCTAGGTACAGATTACGCACTGGAGTTTCATAGGCGACATGAATACGGGTATTGCGGTTAAGAAACAGCTGAGAACCATCGGGTAATGTGACTTCTTTAGGCGTATCCGTTGCTACTAAGGTCATATTATTGAGTAACATCGCAGGCAAGTGGCTGTAAGGTAAAAACAAAATAGCTGCAATAAAAAATGCCGCTAAAGTGTTGCCCAAAGGGCGCCATAAGCGAAAAAAAGGGCGTTTTTCCTTCGGAAGTATTGTGCTAGCAGGGCGCGGCATATCATCAAAATCGCGCCATAGCTCAGCAATGGCATCATACGCTTTTGCATGTTCAGGTGATGCTGCAACCCATTGTTTGAATTGCTCAGTTTCAAGAGCACTAATGCGTTGGCTATGCATGCGGGTAAACCACAGCGCGGCTTCTTCATCAATGCGGCTTTCATCATCTGATGTTTGCAAAGAGTCGTGTGTCATTACGAATTATTGCCCTGATTATCAAGGTGTTTTTTACAGTGAACAAGTGCTGCTGCAATATGTTTTTCCACCATACTGATTGAAATTTCCATTCGCTCAGCAATCTCGCTTTGAGATAAGCCATCAAAACGATACAGCAAAAATGCTTCTCGTCGACGGGGGGGTAACGTTTCAAGTGCTTCGCTCAGCCGTTGGATCCGTTGCTGATGTTCCAAGATTTCACTGGGATCAGCTTGGCTCTGTTCAAAATGTGGCTCATGAGTAACGTCATCAATGGATGTCTCTGATTTAGTTTGGCGTTGGTTTCGTCGCCAATGGTCAATCAAAACATGATTCGCAATTTTAAACAGATAAGCGCGGCTCTCTTTTACAGGCGTTTGTTCTTTACGGTTTAGCCATAGTGTAAACACATCCTGTGATAAATCATCAGCATCGTTGCTGTTATCTAGCCGATTGCGGAAAAAGCGCACAAGTTGGCTATATGTTGACTGATACGCACCGCTAATTTTACGGGCAAGAGATTTATCAATAGTCATTTTACTGGTGTTAATGTCATAAAAGAGCACAGTTGTGCTGATTAATAATCTGCTCAGATTACTTTATTATTTAAATCAATAATTTATTTTAATAATTGTGTTTTTACTAATAATAATGAATATCATTTTTGTTTGTATTATGCCTATAATCTGCAAAAAATAAAGTCGTGAGGCAGAATATGAGCAGTATGACGGGTCAGTTAGAGCGCCCGATTTTCCGTCCACTAGGCGGTTTGGTTTTAAGTTGTCTTTTCCATGGAACACTGGCAATCATTTTTATTGGATGGTTTACCTCTTCAATTCCTAAGACCGGGGTATTACCACCAGCAATCTCGTTGCAGCTGGGTGTTTATCAGCTTGAACAGCAGGCTGAGCCTGAAATCAATCATGCCCCTAAACAACAAATGACGACACGTGAGGAATCATTACCTGAAGTCGTTGAAAAGGTGGATAAATTACCTGAAACTGCGATTGTAGATAATGGCACATTGACGAAAGTCAGTGAGAAAAAACGACCACCGAAAAAGAAAATTCCACAAGAGAAAAAAGTCATCGACGAAGCACCTGTTACCACCCAGGAGTCGACGGTCACTTCCGCCCCTGCATCAGGGAGCGAATCCAGTAGCAGTGCGAATTTTTCCAGTAATGCGTCTGCGGCAGTGAGTGGGCACCAAGGTTGGCAAAGTGAGGTTCATCAGCGGATAGCTAAAACCAAACGCTATCCGCGTGCTGCACTGCGTTACCGCTCAACAGGGGTTTCTCATATAAAAGTAGTTTTGGATAGTCGGGGCCAAGTGATTGCCGCCAGTTTATTGAATTCATCCGGTACGAAAATATTGGATAAAGAAGCGTTGGCGACAATTTCACGTGCTGCGCCTTTTCCTACCCCGCCAGAAACATTGCTAGTCGATGGTCGGGTCGAGTTTATTGCGCCAATCGTGTTCGACACAACTTCTATTTAAATTTAACTCAATAGCCCTTTTTAGGGCTATTTATCAGATGAATTTGGCTTATTTTTTGAGGTAGGCCGTTTAGGGCGATAAGGTCGAGGTTCTTTCTTTCGTTTCAAACGTGCTGGTTTAGTAGCTGGCGTTCCTTTGTTCTCTTGCTTGCCATCTTCATTACTGTTGTCATCTCCATTATCATCTTGATTTTCCTCTGTATTAATGACTAACGGAGGGGCTTGTTTGTGACCTTTCTTTTTCTTTAAACGCAGTAATGTATTTGCTAAAACGAAACCAATACACAAGGAGAGTAGAATAAAAATTCGTAATACATTGGTACTGTTATCTGCTTGTTGAATTTCGGCTGAAAGGAGCTCTGTATCAATCGTCAAGCGTAAATAGCCTTTTGGCTCTTTTGTTCCTTGAATGGGAACAACAAGCTGGTATTGAAAGTTTTGTAGTGATGAGCTGTCATCTATCGCGAGACGTTCTTTTACCGTGGTAGGTTCACCAACTTGAGTGACCAATGTGCCGCTAGCGGTATAGATACTGGCATCTAAAATATACCTATCTTTCACCACGTTATTTAAATTGGCATTAATGCGCTCTAAGTTAAAATCTTTACTGCCTGGAACAATATAATCAGATAAGCTGAAGGCGACTTGTTCAGCAAGAACATAGGTCAATTGTTTAAATTGCTCAATTCTGCCTTGGTTTTGGCTATTTCCTAAATAAGAAATACCATGCATAAGTAAAGTTACCAACGCAACGCAGATAACGATAATGACTGTTTTGTGGAGCCTAAAGGTAAGTTTCATTGCTTTATTGGTGCTCTCGACTTATTTTGAGTATAAAGATGCCGTTATACTTTAGCGAATATGGGGTTATCTTCAGTTTTAACAGTAAATACATAAGGTCACAAAGCCTTAAAATTTAGTATAGTGGCTTCGTTCGGCTGCTCGCAACTTATCATTATAAAAAAGTTTTTTCGATTACAGGAGCTAATTTTCATGTCAACGAGTTTGACCTATTGTTATCTACCCGACGAAATCCAAAAATGGCCGGGGTTGCCATTGTCGTTAAGTGGTGAAGAAGTGATGCCATTGGATTATCGTGCAGGTGACAGTGGGTGGTTACTATATGGCCGTGGCTTAGATAAAGCGCGGATCAGTAATTTCCAACAGCGATTAGGGATCGCTATCGTAATTGTCTCCTCGTGGCGTATTGATGACTACCAAGTGGTCAGAATTGCCGGGAGTATTACACCGCGAATTAAAAAACTCGCTGACGAATGTTTATTAGATGTGGTGCCATTAGGGCAAATACCACGTTTGCGTTCACCGGGCCTATTACTGATGGATATGGACTCGACAGCCATTCAGATTGAATGTATCGATGAAATTGCTCGCTTAGCAGGGGTGGGAGAGCAGGTTGCAGAAGTGACCGAGCGAGCCATGTTAGGGGAGCTCGATTTTACGGAAAGTTTACGAGCAAGAGTTAGCTTACTTGAAGGCGCTGATGCCGCTATTCTTGATCAAGTGATGGAAACATTGCCTTTAATGCCAGGCTTAACGAATCTCGTACGTAAGTTACAAGCAATGAATTGGCACATTGCGATAGCATCCGGTGGTTTTACTTTCTTTGCTAATAACTTGCAACAGCGATTGAAACTTGTGGCGGCGGTTGCTAATCAACTTGAAGTCAAAAATGGCAAGTTAACGGGCAAAGTTAAAGGCCCAATTGTAGATGCGAAATATAAAGCGCAAACCTTGGTTAAATTGGCTGAAAAACTGGAAATTCCCATTGAACAAACGGTGGCGATCGGTGATGGGGCAAATGACCTGAAGATGATCCGTAAAGCGGGGCTGGGTATTGCGTATCATGCGAAACCAAAGGTGTACGCAAGGGCGAAGGTCGCTATTCGTCATGCAGATCTGATGGGGGTGATGTGTGTGTTGAGCGGGGGCCTCAAACACGAAGAACGCTAAATATTCTTTATATTTCGTGCTGTGGCGGTGTTGGCTGCACTCGGCTGCTTGGGTCACATACTTGTGTATGCTCCCCAAGACATCCTCTTTTGCCGCCTAGCCACAACCCGAACTATTTTGAATATTGATATCGATATTTTATGGTTTGTGCTGTGGCAGTGTTGGCTGCACTTAATCACCCTAGTCACATACTGATGTATGCTCCTAGGGATAACTAAGCTTGCCGCCTACCTACAATATCGAACTATTTAGCGTATAGGGTTGAAATGTTATAAAAATAAGAAATAAGAACAAAATTGAATTTTAAGAGGAGTTTGCTGTGGCAAAAGGGGTTAAAAGGGCGTTTGTCTGTAATGATTGCGGGGCAGATTATCCGCGTTGGCAAGGGCAATGTAGTGCGTGCCATGCATGGAATACCATTACGGAAGTGCGTCTGGCCTCAACAAGCTCTTCATCGCGTACTGACCGCTTAACGGGCTATGCAGGAAATGCGGCTGGGGTCAGTAAGGTTCAGAAATTATCTGAAATCAGCCTCGAAGAACTGCCTCGTTTTACTACAGGATTTAAAGAGTTTGACCGCGTGCTCGGTGGCGGAGTCGTACCTGGGAGTGCCATCCTCATTGGAGGGAACCCCGGAGCGGGTAAAAGTACCTTATTGTTGCAAACCATGTGTTTGTTGTCCCGTGAAATGAAAACTCTGTATGTCACAGGAGAAGAGTCTCTTCAACAAGTGGCGATGCGAGCGCACCGCTTAGGGCTACCGACCGACTCACTCAATATGCTGTCAGAAACCAGTATTGAGCAAATTTGCTTAACTGCGGAGCAAGAGCAGCCCAAATTGATGGTGATTGACTCTATCCAAGTGATGCATATGGCGGATATCCAATCTTCCCCGGGCAGTGTGGCACAAGTTAGGGAAACCGCGGCTTATCTTACCCGTTTTGCGAAAACCCGTGGTGTGGCCATCATTATGGTCGGTCACGTCACCAAAGATGGCTCATTGGCAGGCCCTAAAGTCCTCGAACACTGTATTGATTGCTCTATTATGCTAGATGGCGATGCGGATAACCGCTTCCGTACTTTGCGTAGTCATAAGAACCGTTTCGGAGCAGTCAATGAATTAGGTGTGTTTGCCATGACAGAACAAGGGCTTAAAGAAGTCAGTAACCCCTCAGCAATCTTCTTAAGCCGTGGTGATGAAATCACATCAGGTAGTTCGGTAATGGTAGTTTGGGAGGGGACAAGACCGCTGCTGGTGGAAATCCAAGCGCTTGTCGACCATTCTATGATGTCGAATCCACGGCGTGTTGCGGTCGGGCTTGAACAAAACCGTTTAGCCATTTTATTGGCCGTATTACACCGCCACGGTGGTTTGCAAATGTCAGACCAAGACGTTTTTGTTAACGTCGTGGGGGGCGTTAAAGTCACCGAAACCAGTGCTGACTTAGCACTATTGCTGTCCCTTGTTTCTAGTTTTCGTGATCGTCCGTTACCTAGAGACCTTGTGGTATTTGGTGAAGTTGGGCTGGCAGGGGAAATTCGTCCAGTTCCAAGTGGGCAAGAACGTATCTCTGAAGCAGCAAAACATGGTTTTAAACGCGCTATTGTCCCTCATGCGAATATGCCCAAAAAATCACCTCCGGACATGAAAGTGTATGGCGTGAAGAAATTAGCAGACGCATTAAGTATTTTGGATGAATTATAAGCTTTTAATTTAGGGTAAAAGGAAAATACATGGCTGAATTTGACTATCTTAAAAACGCAATTAAACGGGCGGGTTACACGCTCCAGCAAGTTGCGGATGCGACAGATATGACCAAAGGCTATCTCAGCCAGTTGATTAACGACAAAATTAAAAGCCCTAGCGCACAAAAAATTGCGGCTCTTCATCGCTTTTTAGGTCTTGAATACCCCAATCAGCAAAAAACGATTGGGGTAGTGTTCGGCAAATTTTATCCATTACATACTGGGCATATTTATTTGATTCAACGGGCGTGTAGCCAAGTGGATGAGCTTCATGTCATTCTCTGCCACGATGAACCCCGTGATAAGGACTTGTTTATTAACAGTTCTATGTCTCAACAGCCCACAGTAAGCGACCGTTTACGGTGGTTATTACAAACCTTTAAATATCAAAAAAATATTCATATTCACTCATTTGATGAAAATGGCATAGAGCCGTATCCACACGGTTGGGAAGTGTGGAGTGATGGAATGAAAGGCTTTTTGAAAAAGCATAATATTAACCCAAGTTTTATTTATTCAGGGGAAGCGAATGACGCTCCGCGCTATAAAAAATATTTAGGTATCGAAACCATTTTGATTGACCCTGAACGTACGTTTATGAATATTAGCGGTAACCAAATTCGTCAGGCGCCGTTTCGTTATTGGGAATATATCCCAACGGAAGTTAAACCCTTCTTTGTGCGTAAAGTGGCGATTTTAGGCGGTGAATCGAGTGGTAAGTCTACGTTAGTCAATAAGTTAGCGAATATTTTCAATACATCCAGCGCATGGGAATATGGCCGTGACTATGTGTTTAGCCACTTAGGTGGTGATGAGATGGCATTGCAATATTCTGACTACGACAAAATCGCCTTAGGACACGCTCAATATATTGATTTTGCAGTAAAATATGCTAATAAAGTCGCATTTATTGATACCGACTTTGTCACGACTCAAGCCTTTTGTTTGCGCTATGAAGGCAAAGAGCATCCATTTGTTCAGGCATTGATAGACGAATACCGATTCGATTTAGTCATAGTTTTAGAGAATAACACTCCTTGGGTAGCTGATGGTTTAAGAAGCTTGGGGAGTGATAAAGACCGGAAAGCGTTCCAAGGCTTACTCATTGAAATGCTGAAGAAAAACAATATTGAATTTGTGCGTGTAGAATCCTCAGATTATGACACACGCTTCTTAGAGTGTGTTACCCTTGTTCAGCAGTTACTGATGTTGGATGACTTATAAATAAAGTCACCCAATAAAAAACGGCATCGAATGATGCCGTTTTTTATTCTATCTATATGATATCGATCCCTTAAATAATTTGAATTATAGGTAGGCGGCAAGAGAGTGAGTCCCTAGGAGCACACACCAGTATGTGACTAGGGCTCACGAGCGCAGCCAACACCGCTATAATTCTAAATTATGACAGGGATTATTTGGTCATACGCTTATACTTCATACGATGTGGCTGCAACGCTTCCGCGCCTAACGTCCGTTTTTTGTAATCTTCATATTCAGAGAAGTTACCTTCGAAGAACGTAATATTACCTTCGTCTTGGTAATCAATAATATGGGTTGCAATACGGTCAAGGAACCAACGGTCATGGGAAATAACCATGGCACAGCCTGGGAACTCTAACAGGGCGTTTTCCAGGGCACGTAAAGTTTCAACATCGAGGTCGTTGGTTGGTTCATCGAGTAACAGGACGTTACCGCCCACTTGCAGTAATTTAGCTAAGTGTAAACGGCCGCGTTCACCACCTGATAACTCACCAACACGTTTACCTTGGTCCACGCCTTTAAAGTTAAAACGACCCACATAGGCACGGCTTGGAATTTCAAAGTTACCAATACGCATGATATCTTGGCCGTTAGAAATTTCTTCCCAGACAGTTTTGCTGTCATCCATCGCATCACGGAACTGGTCAACAGAGGCAATTTTTACGGTATCACCTAACGTGATTGAGCCGGAATCCGGTTGCTCTTGGCCTGAAATCATACGGAACAGGGTGGATTTACCCGCACCGTTAGGGCCGATAATCCCGACTATTGCCCCTTTCGGGATTGAGAAATTCAGGTTATCAATCAGAACGCGGTCACCATAAGATTTACTTAGGTTTTCAACCTCGATAACTTTATCCCCTAAACGCGGTCCAGGTGGAATAAACAGTTCGCTAGTTTCGTTACGTTTTTGATATTCAACGCTATTGAGTTCTTCAAAGCGAGCCAAACGCGCTTTACCTTTAGCTTGACGGCCTTTTGGATTTTGGCGGATCCACTCAAGTTCTTTTTCGATAGACTTACGGCGAGCGGCTTCTGTAGAGGCTTCTTGCGCCAAACGCTCATCTTTTTGCTCAAGCCAAGAAGAGTAGTTACCTTCCCAAGGAATACCTTCACCACGGTCAAGTTCGAGGATCCAACCCGCAACGTTATCTAAGAAGTAACGGTCATGCGTGATAGCCACAACAGTCCCTTCGTAATCGTGTAAGAAACGCTCTAACCAAGCAACAGACTCAGCATCTAAGTGGTTGGTTGGCTCATCGAGCAGTAGCATATCGGGTTTTTCGAGTAGTAAGCGGCAAATTGCCACACGACGGCGTTCACCCCCAGAGAGGTTTTCGATTTTAGCATCCCAAGCGGGTAGGCGCAGTGCATCCGCCGCACGCTCTAATTGGTTATCTAAATTATGGCCATCTTGTGCGGAAATAATCGCTTCTAACTCGCCTTGCTCTTTCGCGAGTTTATCGAAATCTGCACCTTCTTCCGCGTAAGCTGCATAAACTTCATCTAAACGAGTTAATGCATTTTTGACTTCGCTAACCGCTTCTTCAACGGCTTCACGGACAGTATGTTCAAGATTTAACTTAGGTTCTTGCGGAAGATAGCCGATTTTCAAACCAGGTTGTGGACGTGCTTCGCCTTCGATATCGGTATCAATACCTGCCATAATACGCAGTAATGTTGATTTACCTGCACCATTAAGACCTAAAACACCGATCTTAGCCCCCGGAAAGAAGCTCAGAGAGATATTTTTTAAAATATGACGTTTCGGTGGAACAATTTTTCCAACCCGATACATACTATAAACGTATTGAGCCAATTTATTTACCTTTTGATTTATAAAGGGAATTTTAATTTTCTGTTTCTATGCAGTAGGAATACATGACCTACTGCGATTGGATAAACAACAATAAATATTTTGGTATGAACTATACCTGATTGCGTATGTGATGGTCTAGGCTATCTGCGTTAACTCGAGAGTAAAAACCTAATAAATATAAAGTAAAAGACTGTAAAGTCGAAAAATTCAAGAACTCTCCGCTGTTACTAAATAAAAACTTTCGGTAGCATTCATAGTATTGATATATGTTTAATATACCCGTAATCCTTCAAGTTGCAGCGCTTTTCGTTGAGGTGTAAGTGACAGCACTAGGCTAGCCGAGTTACATAGTTTATCTATGCTCCCCCGTCTATCTTCGCTTGTCGCCTACCTGCAACTCGAATTATTTGGGGTATATATAGGTTAAGGTTTTCCTGTATTTTGACTTTAGTTTAGCGATGGAGCGAGTGAATATGAAAGGTTGGTTATCGGCAGTACCTGTAACAATGTTGCTGGTTTCCAGCACAGTATGGGCGGATTCCTTACAGGCACAGCGGGAGCGTTATCAAGCAATTAAGGTTGCATGGGATGCCAATAAAATGGATGAAGTCGAGCGCTTGCTGCCGACCTTGCATGATTATCCACTTTACCCTTATCTCGCTTATCGTGAGCTAACTCAAGACTTAGATATTGTATCACCTCGCCAAGTTCAGGAGTTTATTAATACTTACCCGACGCTACCCGTTGCTAAAAACTTAAAAACTCGATTTGTGAATGAGTTAGCCCGTCGTCAAGAGTGGAAATCATTGCTGGAGTTTAGCCCTGAAGCCCCAAAACCTGCAGAAGCACAATGTAATTTTTATTTTGCTAATTGGGCAGTGGGAAATAAACAAGTTGCATGGCAAGGGGCAGAAAAAGCCTGGTTAAATGGCCGTTCAATGCCGAGTGCTTGTGATAAGTTATTTAATGAATGGGAAAAAGCGGGTTATTTAACCCCTGAAATGACTCTTGAGCGCATTAATTTAGCCATAAAAGAGGGTAATACTTCGATTGCGAGTTATTTAGCTAAACGTTTACCAGCAAGTTATAAAACGATTGGTGATGCGTTAGTGAAATTACAAAATGACCCAGCCTCAGTTGTGACATTCGCCAAAACGATGACGCCAACGGATTTTACTCGCCAAGCCACCATCGCGGCTTTTAGTCGTTATGCACGTCAATCCCCTGATGCGGCTCGTATGGTACTTAATAGCATAAGTTCTGCACAAAAAATGAACATGGCAGAAAAGCAATTACTTAAAGACAGTATTGCTTGGCAATATATGGGAGATGTGACCCCTGAACAGGCTCAATGGCGTGATGAGACCATTCAAGAAAGCAATTCATCTTCATTGAGAGAGCGTCGTGTTCGTTTGGCATTAGGGGCTGGCGATAAGAAAGGTGTCGCTTCATGGTTAAATCGCTTGCCAGCGGAAGTGAAAAATAAAGAAGAGTGGCAATATTGGCAGGCCATCACGTTAATTGATGCAGGTAAAAAAGCAGAAGGTGAGACGTTACTTCGCCAATTAACTGAAAAACGCGGTTTCTACCCAATGGTTGCAGCACAAGTTTTAGAAGTAGATTACCCTGTATACGTTAAAACGGCTGTTAAACCAGACTCAAGCGTCAGTCAACTCCCAGAAGTTCAGCGAGTTAGAGAGTTAATGTATTGGGAGCTAGACAACCTTGCTCGTTCTGAATGGGTGAGTTTAGTGGCATCGCTACCTGCCAACCAGCAAGAGCAATTAGCGCGTTATGCGTTTGATAATAAGTGGGCGGATCTCAGCGTGCAGGCGACTATCACTGCTAAACTTTGGGATCACCTAGAAGAACGTTTCCCATTAGCGTGGGATAAAGAATTCAATTTATATACCAAATCGAAAGATATTCAAAAGAGCTATGCAATGGCAATCGCTCGCCAAGAAAGTGCGTGGAATCCACAAGCTCGCTCACCTGTCGGAGCGACAGGTTTGATGCAATTGATGCCAGCAACAGCAAAACATACCGCGCAAAAACAAGGTATTAACTACGTAAATGCTAGTCAATTAACTAATCCTACGACCAATATTGAGCTGGGAACAGCATATTTGGAAGATGTTTATCAGCAGTTTGGTAATAACCGCATTTTAGCCAGTGCGGCTTATAATGCAGGCCCATCTCGTGTGACTCGTTGGTTAGGTAATAGTGGTGGGCGTATTGATGCGGTCGCCTTTGTGGAAAGTATTCCGTTCTCAGAAACTCGCGGCTATGTGAAAAACGTGTTGTCATATGACTTATTCTATCGGCACTTTATGGGGCAGAAAAATAGTAAGGTGTTGCTTTCTAATGAGTGGAATATGAAATACTAATTCGCGTCATCCTTCGCACTGTAGCGGTGTTGGCTGCACTCGCTAGCCCTAGTCACATACTTATGTATGCTCCTAGGGCCTAGCTCTTTTGCCGCCTTGCTACAGCACGAATGCTTTAGCGTGTTGGTGGGTATGGGAAATGTTTATTTCTAACTTTCCACATCGGTCGATTAGATATTATTCAAACTATCTAAAGCGTTATTAGCTAACTAAATGAAATTTGGTTATTTTTTGTATTATTGAAGCTTGAAAAGCGTTTGGTTGATGATTTCTAATAAGAGTGTGTTATTATTTGTACTAGTTAAATAGTATGGGTGGATAAACGATGACAGCAAATCAACACCAAGATCCGGCTCTAACAGCCGATGAGAACGCTGACTGGCTGCGCTTTGTGAATTTATTACAATTGGCATTTGAACAAGATATTCATCTGCCAGTTCTTCAGTTATTACTCACGCCAGATGAGCGTACAGCGTTAGCGACTCGCGTTAAAATTGTGCAAGAACTGATGCGCGGCGAAATGAGCCAAAGAGAACTGAAAAATGAGCTAGGCGTGGGAATTGCGACTATTACGCGCGGGTCAAATAGTTTGAAGTCAGCGCCTATTCCTGTGAAGGAGTGGTTGGAGCAACAACTCCTCTAAAATATTCGTCATACTTCGTACTGTGACGTTGTTGACTGCTCTCAGCTACTCGGGTCACATACTTATGTATGCTCCCCGAGCTATCCTCGTTGGTCGCCTAGTCACAGCACGAATTATTTAGAATATAAATACGCGTCATATTTTGCACTGTCACGGTGTTGGCTTCATGAGGGAGCCTTAGTCACATACTTGTGTATGCTCCTAGGGCTTAGCGCCACTTGCCGCCTACCTACAATTCGAACTATTTAGTGTATTGGTATTGGTCATATTTCAAATAAATAGGCACAAAAAAAGTATGGTTTCCCATACTTTAGTGTGAAAAGAGTGGTGTTTAATCGCACATGCAATTTTAATTATTTTAAGTATAATTAATCTTCTACTTGGTTTAGCTCTTTATAAATTTCATGCTTAATGGGAACCAAGGCCAATATCAAGGCTTGTTGGTAAACACTGGTGCGAGTTAATACCCCGTCAGTGAAAAAACCAATGGCACCACCTTGTTGTTTGATATTATCGATGCCTGTTAAAAAGGCCATTTCATCACCGAGTTCACGGCCTTCACGAATACCCGCCAGAATTTTTTCTGGGATCATAATACTGGCAGAGCGAGACTCACCGCGTATTTGCTTATGCTCAATCACTATCCAAGCAAATGTCATATCGTCTTCGATACCCGCTTCAATACCAACCCAAAAATCCGCTTCAGGGCGAACTTGCCGAGAGGCCATGACGCGCTGTCTAGCCCCAGTACGGGTTTCATTATTACCGATAGGTTGCTGTGGAACGCTGCTATCGACATTAATATCTTCAATTTGATAACTGCCAGCCCCAAAAACAGCATCGAAAGCAAGATGGATCGCTTTAATTTTGGCAGGATTAGTCGTTGCAGCTATAACTTGGTACATTAATTATTTTCCTTTGAACACATACTTCGAAAAGTAATAACGGAACACATCTATGTTACAGGTTTATCTTGTTCGCCATGGCGAAACTGAATGGAATTTAGCTCGTCGCATCCAGGGACAATCCGATAGCCCTCTGACCGCCACTGGACGACTGCAAGCAAGGCAGGTGGCTGAGAGGATAAAGTCAGAAGGCATTACCCATATTATCACTAGTGATATGGGACGCACACTGGAAACTGCACAAATAATTGCAAGTGTATGCGGGTGTGAAATTACCACAGAACCGCGTCTACGTGAACTAAATATGGGCGTTCTTGAGCAAAGAGCAATAGAGTCGTTAACGCCAGAGGAAGAACAGTGGCGTAAAAGCTTAATTGATGGCACACGTGGAGGACGAATTCCAGAGGGTGAATCGATGGAGGAGCTGTATACACGCATGTTTGCAGCACTAAATAGTTGTTTAGATTTGCCTGAAGGGAGTCGCCCACTGATTGTTAGTCACGGCATTGCGTTAAGTACGTTAATTAGCCGTATTATGGGGGTTCCTGCCTATTCAGAACGCCGCTTACGTTTACGTAATTGTTCACTATCTCGTGTTGATTACCAAAACAGCCCATGGTTGGCGAATGGTTGGATAGTTGAAACAGCTGGTGAGGTGACACACTTGTCGCAGCCTGCTCTCGATGAACAGCAAGGTTAACGATTTAGAAAAAGGAGTTTCAACAAACTGAAACTCCTCTACTTTAAGGTGTTGCGGTCGAACCTGTTTTGATTGGGACATAATAATCAAAGGTATCGATATGTGTTTTTGGGTCATCATTTTCTGGGGTGATATGACGTAAATCGATATTTTTTAATCGATAATGTTCGATGTCATAACCAGGACGACGCGTTAAATTCAGCTTAGGCAGATATACACCATAAATTTGGTATAAAAACTCTTGTAATGCATCTCGAGTTGGTGTGCCGTTGAACGAAAATTTAACATAATGACCACTTGGCAACGTTAAACTTGTGTATTGGTCAGTGTTAAAACTTGCATCTTCGGGTCTTACCGCAGTGGTATAAAACACCGTTTGTTCATCTTCTTTTTCTGGATTATGAATGGCATGGTGCAAGCCAAAAACTTCTGACGCAATTGTCGTCGTATTATCCAAATAGTAGTGCCAAAATGTCTGGCGCATTTGCGAACAGGCCGTTGACCACTCTTCTAACGCATAAGAACAACTTTGTTCCAAGCCAACCAGCTCTTGCGCTGGCATTTGCAAGAATTCATGTTCAATATTCGTGTGATTATCTAAAATAATCGGTGGGCAAATTCCTGCTGCACACCATTCTTCACTTCGGCGGTAAAAAGCAGGGGTTAGGTTAAATTGCTTTTTAAAGGCTCGAGTAAAAGTTTGTTGCGAATCAAAACGATACTGTAACGCAATATCAAGAATTGGTCGGCTTGTTAGCCGCAATGCCACAGCTGCACGAGAAAGCCTTCTGGCTCGAATATAAGCACCAATCGCTTGGTCAGTCACCTCTTTGAACATTCGTTGTAAATGCCATTTAGAGTAGCCAGCTTTTGCTGCAACATTATCCAGTGAGAGTGGTTTGTCTAGGTTGTCATCTATCCAGCGAAGCAAGTCGCGAATAATATTAGTTTGATCCATGTATATCCCCAGCCAATGCGACTTATAGAACAGATATAATCTATCAATGAATTGCTATTCTATATCAAGTTATCTTTTTCGTTTATAGTAAATGAGTTGTATTTGATAATTAGTTAAGAAAGTGAATAATAAGTCTCGTTTTACTACGAAGTTTTACCGATTTTTAGTTGAATAGGGAATTCAGTATGCGTCGTTCCAGATTAAAAAATATCGTACTTGCAGCATTATTATCAGTGTTGCCGGGCATCACATTTGCTGAAGAAATTGGTTCAGTCGATACTGTTTTTAAAATTTTCGGCCCTGACCATAAAATTGTCGTTGAAGCATTTGATGACCCCGATGTTGAGAATGTGACTTGTTATTTAAGCCGTTCAAAAACAGGGGGAATCAAAGGTGGCTTAGGTTTAGCAGAAGATACTTCTGATGCTGCAATTTCATGCCAGCAAGTTGGGCCGATTGAGTTAAATGACCGTGTCAAACGCAAACCAACGAAAGGGCAGGTTGTTTTTCAAAAACGAACATCTTTAGTTTTCAAGAAATTGCAAGTTGTACGCTTTTATGATCCTAAGCGTAATGCATTAATTTATTTGACTTATTCAGATAAGATGATCGATGGTTCTCCAAAGAATGCGCTGAGCGCAGTACCGATTATGCCTTGGTGATCACAAAATAGTTGAGCCGCTATACTCGCAATAAAAATCACTCGCAAATAAAAAATCCGTTGCCAGAAAGACAACGGATTTCGATAACCAGTAAATAATTAGCTTTCTAATTATTCGTCTAAATCACCACAGAAACGATAGCCTTCACCGTGGATAGTAGCGATAATTTCTGGTGTGTCAGGTGTCGATTCAAAATGTTTACGAATACGACGGATCGTTACGTCAACAGTTCTGTCGTGTGGTTTTAATTCACGGCCAGTCATTTTTTTCAGCAGGTCTGCACGAGTCTGAATTTTTCCTGGGTTTTCACAGAAATGCAGCATCGCACGGAATTCACTACGGGGTAATTTGTAGTGCTCACCGGCAGGGCTGACTAATGAACGGCTGTTGATGTCTAATTCCCAACCATTAAACTTATAGCTTTCCACTAAACGACGCTCTTCCGTACCACCCGCTAAATTCATTGTACGGGACAGTAAATTGCGTGCACGAATAGTCAGTTCGCGTGGGTTAAATGGTTTAGTGATATAGTCATCAGCACCAATTTCAAGGCCAAGGATTTTATCGACTTCGTTATCACGTCCTGTTAGGAACATTAACGCAATGCTTTCTTGTTCACGAAGCTCACGAGCAAGTAATAAACCGTTTTTTCCTGGTAAATTAATATCCATGATGACTAAATTGATGTCGTGCTCAGAGAGAACGTTATTCATCTCTTCGCCATCAGTTGCCTCATGAACCACATAGCCTTCCGCTTCAAAGATGCTTTTAAGCGTATTGCGTGTGACAATTTCATCTTCAACAATCAAAATGTGTGGGGTCTGCATAGTTGCTACCTAAAGTATTAAAATAAAAATACTGAACTCACAAGCCGTTTCCAGTTAGGTGGTTATTGATATTGTTCTCTGGAAAAAACGTTTATGAGTATAAATTTGTTTTGAAATTCAACAGTGACATTATGTTGCCATTTTAGGCAAAAGACTTTAACTGCAAGTCAAAATGTAAGCACTTTCCCAATATTGTACTGTTAACAGCAATATAACAGCTAATACTGCATTTACCACCTAAAAAACTAACTTTTGTTGATACATATCAAAATCAATTGTAGCACGTTAACAAAAATTGTTAGGCAGATAATTATATAAATTAATGCGGTGTTTAGGAATCAGATAGCGTCTAAAAAAGGGGAGTAGTTGATGCATAGGGTATGCTTCGGCTTGGTATCAATGAACATAGTCTTCAATGAGTTAAATATACCATTATAAATAATGTTTAATTTGTGACTTACCTCCAATTTCGAAATGTTATTTTGCTACAGAAAAAGGTGAAAAATTTATCTTGCTAGAGATAACGGGGTGTAAATATTTAGTTTGTGATTTTTTGTTTCATTTAATTAGGAAAAATACTTATTTTATTTTGCTGTGACTATTTTTTAACAATTTCATAGCATTTGTTTGTAATTTAAACGAATGAAAAAATCATAAAATTAAGTATCAATACTGACTTGTGTAATGGTGCCTATGTATTGATGAACATGGGGCAAATGATAAGAAATATAGCTGCTAAATGCATTGATTAAGTGGGTCATTGTTGTTCATATTTTCATTTTGATTTTCTTCACAAGAAATCGCTAAAGGCTATCTGTTTTGCCTATTTAATAGGCAATTTCATTTCTGGCTAGGTAAAAAATTATTTAACTTAAAATTTAAGTTTTTTTGGTTTTTAATACCATCATTGGTGTGATAGGTATCTTTTTGTGAATGTGTTTTTCGCGCTGATAGATAATTTATCAAATAAAAAAAGAGTTTTAAAAGGGATGTTTTGCAAATAAATTTGACAAAATATACCAATTGCTTTAACCGTATAGGGAGAAACTTAAAAGAATCTAAGAGACAGACAGAATCTATGCGTAATATCAGCCTGACTATTATTATTACCACCACCACCGTAACCACAGGAAACGGGGCGGGCTGACGCATCCAAAAAATAAAAATGAAAAAGCCCGCATACTTAACCGATGCGGGCTTTTTTTTGGTGTTAATTCAGGAGAGAAATACCATGCGTGTGCTTAAATTTGGCGGTACTTCGGTTGCAAATGACGAACGAGTACTGAATGTTGCCGACATCGCTGAAAGTAAACTAGCAGATGGACAAGTGGCTTTGGTGTTATCCGCGCCAGCAAAAATCACTAACCATCTGGTTGCTATGATTGAAAAAACGGTTGCAGGACAAGATGTCATCACGCATGTTAATGATGCTGAAATGATTTTTGCTAACCTTTTAAAAGGATTAAAAGAAAAACAACCCGGTTTTGAATATGACCGTTTAAAAAAATTGACAGAGCAAGAATTCGCACAAATCAAACAAGTACTGCATGGTATTACTCTTCTCGGACAATGTCCTGACAGCATTAACGCAGCCATTATCTGCCGTGGCGAGAAACTCTCTATCGCCATTATGGAGTCGGTGCTAAAAGCACGCGGCCATAATGTGACTGTAATTAACCCTGTAGAGAGCTTACTCGCGAAAGGCCATTACCTTGAGTCTACCGTTGATATAAATGAGTCAACAAAACGCATTGCTGATTTAAATATACCGAAAGATCATTTTGTCTTAATGGCGGGCTTCACTGCAGGTAATGACAAAGGTGAATTAGTGGTATTAGGTCGTAATGGGTCTGATTATTCAGCTGCAGTTTTAGCGGCATGCTTACGGGCTGATTGTTGTGAAATCTGGACTGATGTAGATGGGGTTTATACTTGTGACCCGCGTTTAGTACCCGATGCACGCTTGTTGAAAGGTATGTCATATCAGGAGGCCATGGAGTTATCCTACTTTGGTGCCAAAGTTCTCCATCCTCGTACCATCGCCCCAATTGCTCAATTCCAAATCCCTTGCCTGATAAAAAATACCACTAACTTAAGCGCTCCGGGGACTTTAATTGGTGATGGTCAAACTGACGATAGCACACCAGTGAAAGGGATCACCAACCTGAATAACATGGCGATGATTAACGTATCTGGCCCCGGTATGAAGGGAATGGTGGGTATGGCTGCACGCATTTTCTCAGTCATGTCTCGTAAAGGGATCTCGGTCGTCCTGATCACGCAGTCTTCATCAGAGTACAGTATTAGCTTTTGTGTCCCGCAAAATGAATTAGTGAGAGCACGTGCCGCACTGGAAGAAGAGTTTTACTTAGAGCTGAAAGATGGCGTACTTGATCCTCTGGATGTGATGGAGCAGTTGGCGATTATTTCAGTTGTGGGTGACGGCATGCGCACGTTGAAAGGCATTTCCGCGCGTTTCTTCTCCGCTTTAACTCGCGGTAACATAAACATTGTCGCTATCGCACAGGGGTCTTCCGAACGCTCTATTTCTGCTGTTATTGCCAACGAGTCAGCCACAACGGCGGTACGCTTATGTCACCAAATGCTATTTAATGCGGAACAAGTTATCGAGGCCTTTATCATTGGTGTTGGTGGCGTTGGTAATGCATTAATTGAGCAAATTCACCGCCAGCAACAATGGTTAAAACAAAAGCATATTGATTTGCGTGTATGTGGTATTGCTAATTCACGGGCAATGTTAACGGATATGCAAGGGATTGATTTAGATAACTGGAAAGCGGAGCTAGCGGAAGCGAAAGAGCCATTTAGTTTAAGCCGTTTAATTCGCTTAGAGCGTGAATACCATTTCTTGAACCCTGTCATTATTGACTGCACATCAAATCAGGAAATTGCAGAGCAGTATGTCAATTTCTTGAAAGATGGTTTTAATGTGGTCACACCAAATAAAAAAGCCAATACTTTGTCGATGGATTACTACCATCAGTTACGTGCGGCAAGTGAAACATCGAAACGTAAATTCCTCTATGACACTAACGTAGGCGCGGGCTTGCCGGTTATTGAGAACCTGCAAAATTTATTGAATGCAGGGGATGAACTGGTTCATTTCAGCGGAATTTTATCCGGTTCTTTATCATTCATCTTTGGTAAGTTAGACGAAGGCATGTCTTTATCCGAAGCCACAACACTCGCTAAAGAAAAAGGTTTTACGGAGCCAGACCCTCGTGATGATTTATCGGGTATGGATGTGGCGCGTAAATTGTTAATTTTAGCCCGTGAAGCAGGTTATGACTTAGAGTTACAAGATATTGAAATTGAACCTGTTTTACCAACGGATTTTGACAGTAGTGGCGCAGTGCCTGAATTTATGGCACGCCTACCACAATTGGATGAACAATTTGCGCAACGTATAAAAGCCGCAGAAGCAGAACAAAAAGTGTTACGCTATGTTGGATTGATTGAAGAAGGACGCTGTCAGGTTAAGATTGTTGCCGTAGATGGTAATGACCCTCTCTTCAAAGTTAAAAATGGCGAAAACGCACTAGCTTTCTATACACGCTATTACCAACCAATTCCTTTAGTATTAAGAGGTTATGGCGCAGGTAATGATGTTACTGCGGCTGGTGTATTTGCGGATATGCTGCGTACCCTTTCATGGAAATTGGGAGTTTAATAAGTGATTAAAGTTTATGCACCGGCTTCAATTGGTAATGTGAGCGTCGGGTTTGATGTCCTAGGGGCAGCAGTTTCGCCTGCAGACGGTTCACTATTAGGTGATTGTGTAACAGTTGAAGCGGCAGACACCTTTTCGTTGACGAATAAAGGCAAATTCGTTGCTAAACTTCCGAAAAAGAATGAGCACAATATTGTTTACCAATGTTGGCAGCTGTTTTGTGAGCGTCTTGGTCAGCCATTAAATGTTGCGATGACGCTTGAAAAAAATATGCCAATTGGTTCAGGGCTCGGTTCTAGTGCCTGCTCTGTTGTCGCCGCATTGATGGCGCTAAACGAATTTGCAGAGAAACCATTTGATGATACCCAACTGCTTGGCATGATGGGGGAACTGGAAGGGCGTATTTCTGGTAGTGTGCATTATGATAATGTCGCTCCGTGTTTTTTAGGTGGTTTACAACTGATTATCGAGCAAAATGGTATTATTTCACAGCCTGTACCTGCATTTGAAAATTGGTATTGGGTTATGGCCTATCCAGGAATTAAAGTATCAACAGCGGAAGCACGTGCGATCCTGCCTGATAGCTACCCACGTCACGACATTGTAAACCATGGTCGATACTTATCAGGGTTCATTCATGCATGTCATACAAACCAGCCGTTACTTGCAGCAACGATGATCCAAGATGTTGTTGCTGAGCCTTATCGTACACAACTATTACCGGGTTTTGCGGCAGCGCGCCAGAACGCAAAAGAAATAGGTGCATTGGCGTGTGGTATCTCTGGCTCTGGGCCAACACTATTTGCTATTTGCGATGAGAAACATATCGCTGAAAATATGGCGAGCTACTTGCAACAACATTATATTCAGAATGATGAAGGCTTTGTGCATATCTGCCGTTTGGATCTGGCCGGGGCAAGGACAATAGGGTAAATAATGAAACTGTATAATTTAAAAGATAACAATGAACAAGTAAGTTTTGCGCAAGCGGTTAAGCAAGGGTTAGGGAAGCAACAAGGCTTATTCTTTCCCCAAGATCTGCCTGAATTTAGTGCGGCTGAAATCGACGAATTATTAAAATTAGATTTTGTCACACGTAGCAGCCGTATTTTAAGTGCTTTTATTGGTGATGAAATTCCATCAGAAGAGCTAGCAGCGAGAGTTAAAGCCGCATTTGCTTTTCCTGCGCCAGTTTCTAAAGTTGAAGATGATGTTGCAACGTTGGAGCTATATCATGGGCCAACCCTCGCATTTAAAGACTTCGGTGGCCGCTTTATGGCTCAGGCGTTAGGTCAAGTCGCTGGTGAGCAACCTGTGACCATTTTGACGGCAACTTCAGGGGATACCGGAGCGGCAGTCGCTCACGCATTCTATCGTCTTAATAACGTGCAAGTTGTTATTCTCTATCCAGAAGGGAAAATCAGCCCGCTGCAAGAAAAACTCTTTTGTACACTGGGTGAAAATATTCATACGGTTGCGATTAAAGATGACTTCGATGCGTGTCAGGCATTAGTAAAACAGTCATTTGATGACGAAGAGTTGAAAAAGGCGCTGTACTTAAATTCAGCGAACTCGATCAATATCAGTCGTTTACTTGCTCAGATCTGCTATTACTTTGAAGCGGTCGCGCAGATCCCAGCAGAAAAACGCGATCAACTAGTGATCTCGGTTCCGAGTGGGAACTTTGGGGATCTTACGGCAGGTTTATTAGCCAAAGCAATGGGCTTACCTGTCAAACGCTTTATTGCAGCGACTAACGTAAATGATACTGTGCCGCGTTACCTTGTTGATGGACAATGGAAACCAAAGCAAACTGTGGCTACATTATCGAATGCCATGGATGTTAGTCAGCCGAACAACTGGCCTCGTATTGAGGAGTTATTCCGCCGTAAAGGTTGGTCCCTTGATGAATTAGGCCATGGGGTTGTGAGTGATGAAGTGACTAAAGAAACAGTACGTGAATTAGATAAAAAAGGATATTTATCTGAGCCACATGCTGCGGTTGCTTATCGTGTGCTGCGTGACCAGTTGCAAGAAGGCGAATACGGGCTGTTTTTAGGTACGGCACATCCAGCTAAGTTTAAGGAAAGTGTTGAAGAGATCCTTAATAAGGCCATACCTTTACCAAAAGAGTTAGCTGAGCGTGCAGAGCTACCGCTACTTTCACACTTTTTACCATCTGACTTTACCCAATTACGCACATTTTTAATGAAATTAGCACCTAAGCAATAAAGAATATGTGGATACGAAAAACGGAAGCAGAAGCTTCCGTTTTTAATGATAAGACCATTTATTGTTAAGGTAATTATATGGTTTCATATTGCCACATCACTTATTCACAGCTAATGAATTTGCCTATTAGAGTGTACTGATGCCGTCGAGGCCATCTCTACCACCATCTGAACCACCGCGTCCCCCTTTACCGCCTTGGCTGCCATTGCCACCATTGCCGCCATTTCCACCTCCAGAACCATTTCCACCATTGCCGCCATTCCCACCATTACTTCCCCCATTCCCCCCGTTTCCTCCATTCCCATTCATTGTGCCATTGCCGCCATTACCACCATTGCCGGTTCCATCACCATTTCCCCCATGGCCACCGTCACCACCGGTAACACTACCATGGCCACCATTTCCACCGTTACCATTACTGCCAGCTTCTGCATTTCCACCGTTACTACCGTTGCCGTTATTTGAACCTGTTCCGCCATTTCCACCATTTTGACCATCACCACCTTGCCCGGCCTGACCACCTAATCCACCTTGACCATGACTTCCATTTTGGCCATGATTTCCGTTTTGCCCATGGCTTGCAAAGCTAAGGATCTTAGAATAATAATATTGACCATTTAATATCGAACATATTTTATTATTAACGTCATTAATAATAAGTTCATTTTTTAACGAACAGTTAGATGTAGTATTAAATAAGGAATGAGAATAACTTGAGATGGAATAAGAGCTAATTAATAACAGACTTAATGAAATGCAAACCTTATGATTCATGTATTTCTCCTTTCCCCCTCCAAAAAGAAGGGGGAGAAATTTAATATTGAGATAAATTAATGACCATGTCCGCCATTGCCGCCGTTACCACCATTGCCACCATGACCACCGTTGCCACCATTACCACCATTACCACCGTTTCCACCATTATGTAGTGAATATTCGGCAGAAAAAGTCATTATATTTTTTGATGATAATTGAGACTCTAAGGAAGTTGCAGATGCTAGTGTTGAAAATAATAATGATGCGATAATAATAGATGCTTTGTACATAATAAATCCTCATTGAAAAGTTTAAATGAATGTGTACTGCAAGTGAATTGTAATTCACAGATTCGAATAATCAATAAAGGATTTATTTATTTAGGTAATAAAAAATGTAATAGGGTAAATCATTATAATAAGCTTTAAACTTACTATAATGATTTTCCGATTAAAATAGACTTTTGTTTTATTTAATTGAACTAAATAATTTTATTTAAAACTAATTATTTGTTATCTTTTGATATTTTCATAATTTCATTTTGAATTGGTGCCGAAGAGCTATTTTTATTGAAACTTAGCATAGTAATAGCCTTCTCACTTTCATTCATATCGGAAAATAATTTAGCCGTTTTTACTATCGGTTTTTTATAGTTAGGTGATTGCTTTTGATGGCGGCTGATCATATTCAGTATTACTGGAGATGTGTTATTTTGAGTAAAATTCAATGCAGTAGCAGCTTGAGTATGTTCATCTAATTGAAGAAATGACTGAGGTGAGTTAATTATATTATTGCCAGAAATACCCGCTTGCTTTAAATGGTTATTAATCGATTTTAGATTGGAATAAGAGGTATTATTTTCAGTGAAACTGAGAGCAGTTGCTGCATTATAATGAATTTCTTTTTCTGTTTGGGCTGCTGTTACATGTGTTGTTACAGCAGAAATCGCTAAAGCAAAAATAATTTTTTTCATTGTGAATCCTTATTAAGTTAAATAATTTATCTTATAACTATAATAAGGCTTTATTTCTGTCTGAATACTGACAACAAAATGACAAAATTGCCATTTATAACGAAATTTTTAATTTTATTTTATAGGTAAAAATACAGTGAAACGTGTTGAAAAATCATCTGATGTTACAGTGATCCTGCCTTTATGTGCTGATACAATCGATTTGACGATAGCTAATCCGATACCGCTTCCTTCATTTTTTCGTTGTCTTGATTTATCCACGCGATAAAACCTATCAAAAAGTTTAGCTAAATGTTCTTCTGGTATTTTTATACCAGGGTTGCTGATGATTAATTCAATTCCCTCTTTTACATTTGAAATATTAATACTGATAGAATCGCCTTTTGGGGTATAGCGGATAGCATTTGAGATTAAGTTAGTAATCGCTCTCCTTAACATGTCTTTATCGGCCATAATAGAGGTTGTTTCACCAATCAGCTTGAGTTTTATTTCATTCTCTTCTGCGAGATATTCAAAATAATCAAATATAAGCTCTATTTCAGTTTTAATATTAATCATTTTTTTCTCTGGAATAAGCCTATTATCATCTGCTTGAGCAAGAAAAAGCATGTCAGATATCATTCGTGATAGACGGTTATATTCTTCCAAATTAGAATATAACACCTCAACTAGCTCTTCTTTACTGCGGTTTTTACTCAGAGATATTTGAGTTTCAGTCATTAAATTAGTAATTGGCGTACGCATTTCATGGGCAATATCTGCAGAGAAATTCGTTTGCCTTACAAAAACATCTTCAATCTTTACTAACATCTGATTAAATGATTTAGTTAATTGCTTTAATTCATTAGGCACAGAGTCAGGGTCTAAACGAACACTTAAATTTTCAGAGGTTACATTCTTTATTTCATCGCTAACTTCTTTAAGTGGCTTGAGGCCTTTGATAACTAAAAAATAAACAACTGCAATAGTAAATAAACACAGTAAAATCGCACTGATTATCAGGTTATATATGAGAGAGCTAAGATAATTATGATGAAAATTAAGAGAAAGAGCCGTTACTAGGCGGTATTGCTGTATATCATTGGAGCGATATACCTTAATTTTACTTTCGGCTAATCGATAACTTTCAAGATATTGATCCGCATTATCTTTAGTCGAGTCATAATTTTTTAGGCGAGAAATGAGGTCTACAGTTGCATTTGAGGAAGTCAGGACATTCCCATTTTGATCTATGAGGTAGACAACCAAATCTTGGTGTTCATTCAAAATAGTTCTGATACGTGAAAATTGTTCATCTTGTGAGTTAGTTTTTTCACTTAATAAACTGCGAATAGTGAGATTTATTTGGCTCAATGTATATTCATCTTGCTGTTTGAAATGTAACATAACTGAATTGATCATGATCGAGCTAAATAATAATAAAGCGAGGGAGAGGGTAATACTGATTAAAACAATAAGACGAATTGAAATAGAGACAGGAGATCGAAATAACTTAATCATTTTCAGGGATCTCAAGTAAATAGCCCATTCCTCTGATGGTATGAATCAATTTAGGTTCATAGCCTTGATCTATTTTAGCTCTCAGTCTTTTGACTGCAACATCAATGACATTGGTATCACTATCAAAATTCATATCCCAAACTTTTGAGGCTATTAGAGAACGAGAAAGAACTTCACCTTGGTGAAGAATAAAAAATTCCAATAAAGAAAACTCTTTACTGGTGAGTATAATTTTATCATTTTCACGGGTAACGCGCCGTTTGATCAGATCAACATGCAAATTAGCGATGGTAAATTGTGTTTTTTGGATGCTGTTATTGCCTCTGCGCAATAAAGTTCTCACTCGGGCAAGTAGCTCAGAAAAATCAAATGGTTTAACGAGATAATCGTCAGCACCTAACTCTAACCCTTTGACTCGATGTTCAACATTACCTAAAGCAGTAAGCATGAGTATTGGTGTATTTTTTCCTACACTGCGTAATTTTTTTGCAATCTCCCAGCCGTTAATATCCGGCAACATCACATCAAGAATAATTAAATCATAGTCTTCAGTTGTGGCCATATGCAGGCCTGTAATGCCATTTTCGATTGCATCAACAATAAACCCGGACTCACTTAAGCCTTTAGATAAGTATTCTCTCGTTTTATGTTCATCTTCAACAATAAGTAATTTCATCTTAGACCTAGCAGACAGGTAAACAATACTGCCATTCTAAGCACTACAGTAACGAAATGTAAAATGACAAATTTGTCATTTTCATGTCATGAATCTAACAGTTGTTCTTTTTTACTATAGCCTCAATTTTAATCACTAGAGGCATGGCTATACCATGTATTCCCCAAAAATATTAATTATAGCTTATGCCTTAATTTTGACGGGTTGTGTTTCGCTAGCCCCTGAATATCAACGTCCTAATCTTAATGTACCTCATCAATTCAGTAGCAATATTCCTGATGCAGTAAAGCAGGCTCAAATAGAATTATCGATTCCTAGTTGGGACAAATTTATTCAAGATCCACAAATGAAAAGAGCGATAGAAATTGCGCTTGAGAAAAACAGTGATTTATATCTTGCTGCGTTAGATGTAGAAGAAGCTCGTGTGCGTTTTGGGTTAGCGGAAGCTGAAAAATATCCTCGAGTTAATTCATCAATGAGTGCTGACTACAGCCAATCATTAGAGTCTGGCACATCGTTCAATAAGAAATATAGTGCGGGTATTGATATCAGCTATGAACTGGATTTTTTTGGACGTATTAAAAATTTATCTGATGCAGATAAAGCAAAATTTATCGCTTCTCAAGAGATGAACCGTGCGACACAAATTATAACAATCAAAACGGTAGCAGAAGCGTATTTAGATGTGGTGTATAACCAAAAACTATTATTAATTGCACAAGAGACGAAACAAAGCTACCTCAATAGTCAATCGATAGTAATACAAAAAGTGGCGGCAGGAAAAGCGGGGCTATCAGACTTAGAACAAGCTAAAGGACAAGTTCAGTCTATTTCTATTAATATCGAAAAAATTAAAAGTGAAATTGCAAAAAATGAAAATTTACTGAATTTTTTGACGAATGATTATGTAACAAAGATAAACTCAGAGTTAGGGCACTACGAACCGAATTATCCCTTGATTACAACACCTTCAAATATTCCCTCTGAAATATTATTAAAACGCCCAGATATTATGGCAGCGGAACAAAATATTGTTTCTGAGAATGCCAATATTGGTGTAGCGAGAGCTGCTTTTTTTCCTTCAATTTCCTTTAATACGGGTATCGCAAATAATAACGAGTCTTTAACTGGGCTATTTGATTCTTCAAATGGTATCTGGAATTTTATTCCTAAAATCACGTTACCTATTTTTACTGGAGGATCAAATAGCCGAAATTTAGAGTTGGCAAATATTAGAAAAAATAAAGCGATTGCTAATTATGAAAAAAGCATTCAGGTGGCGTTTCGTGAAGTGAAAGATGCCCTAGTGATCAAATCGAGTTTAGAAAAACAACTTATATCCCAAGAGCAATATGTCAACACGCTGCAAAACGTCTTAATACAGAAACAAGCTAGTTATCGATATGGTGGCTTGAGCTATCTCGATGTTCTTGAAGCACAGCGTAGCTTATTTACCGAACAGCAAAATTTATTGATGTTGAAAATAGAACAGCAGAAGAATGAAATAAATTTATTCTCTGCACTAGGTGGCGGATTAATAAAATCATGAGGGTAACAATGAAAAAATTAAATACGGTATTTTTTGCAATTTCAATGGCGATGTTAGCAGCAACTGGCTATGCAAGCGGCGCTGAACATAACCACTCTATTTATCCAGAAAAAGTCGCAGAACCGACAATCAATACGGAAGGAAAGCTCATTTCGATTGATAAAGAGAACAAGAAATTAACGATTAACCATAAAGAAATTGAAAGTATTGGCTGGCCACCAATGACTATGCGTTTTACTTATGAAAATGAAAATATGATCAACGGTTTACAAGAAAATGATGAATTAAAATTTTCCTTTGTACAACAAGGTAATCTTTCAATGTTGAAATCCATCGAAAAGATAAACTAAATAGGTAGAGAGATGTTATGTCATTAGTTAACCTGACCAAATTGCTATTGGTAATTATTTTATCGAGCGTTATTTCAATTTTATTTTATCGTTATTTTTTCGTTGTAGAAAATAATAGCCAATCAGTTGAAAAACAAGAACGCACCGTATTGTATTGGTATGACCCAATGTATCCCAATACTAAATTTGATCAACCAGGAAAATCCCCATTTATGGACATGGACCTTGTTCCTAAATATGCGGATGAAAACTTGGCTTCAGCGGATAGCAAAGGAATAACAATTAACCCAACACAGACACAAAATTTAGGGCTTAAAACGGTGGATGTAAAGTGGGGAAAATTAAACTATGACTTAACATTTCCAGCTGAAATTGTGTTTAATGATCACCAATTTGCGATCGTACAAGCACGAGAAAATGGTTTTGTTGAAAAAGTTTATCCATTCACAGTCGGTGAGAGGATCCAAAAAGGCGTTCCTATTGCGGAGCTAACGATCCCAGCATGGGTTGAAGCACAAAGCGAATATCTCGCACTTAAGCAAATGAATGCGAGCCAACAAGATCTTAATAGCGTCATTGAGCGTTTACGTTTAAATGGTATGCCAGAAGGTGCGCTTTCCCAGTTTATTAAAACAGGAAAAGTGCAAACACGTTTTACCGTTCAAGCCCCTATTTCTGGGGTAATTACTGCACTTAATTTGCGCTTAGGGATGAACGTATCCAAAGAAGTCGTTATTGCACAAATTCAAGGAACAGATCCATTGTGGATTAATGCATCTGTTCCTCAGTCAGTTGCTGAATTACTTAATCAACAAACACAATTTACAGTTTCTATTCCTGCCTACCCTTCGCAGTTATTTAATGTAAAAAACTGGTTGATATTACCCAGTGCAGATCAAGCAAGTCGTACAATTAATATTCGTACAGAAATTGCGGATCCTAACCATTTATTAAAACCGGGTATGACTGCATATTTAAATCTAGTTGCAGAAGGTAAGGAAAGTTTGTTGATCCCATCACAAGCCATTGTGGATTCAGGGAAAAAACAGCATGTTATTGCTGTTGGTGAGAATGGTGAATTTATTCCGAAAAGGGTGCGAGTGCTGAGTGAATCCCAACAAATGACGGCAATATCTGAAGGCTTACAAGTGGGCGAGCATATAGTGACTCAGGGGATTTTCCTAATTGATTCTGAAGCGAATATTGCCGGGGCATTAGCCAAGATGGAAGCGCTTCCCGAACCATCGGCGTCATCTAATCATTCATCACATAAATCTCAGGAGTAGAGTATGTTGGAATGGATTATAAGACGCTCAGTTGCTAACCGGTTTTTAGTGCTAATGGGGGTCGTATTTTTAGTTATTGCGGGTATTTGGAGCATTCGCAGTACTCCTGTTGATGCATTACCTGACTTATCTGATGTACAAGTGATCATCAAAACCACTTACCCAGGGCAAGCGCCACAATTGGTCGAAAACCAAGTCACATACCCGATAACAACCACAATGTTATCTGTGCCGGGAGCAAAAACGGTGCGTGGTTTTTCTGCCTTTGGCGACTCATATGTTTATGTTATTTTTGAAGATAATACAGATTTATACTGGGCTCGTTCACGAGTTTTAGAATATTTAAACCAAGTCCAAAACCAATTACCTAAAGGTGCAGTGGCATCCATTGGACCTGATGCAACAGGTGTTGGTTGGGTTTTTGAATATGCTTTAGTGGATAAAACGGGAAAGCATAATTTAGCGGAACTGCGTTCATTACAAGATTGGTTTTTGAAATATGAATTGAAGGCGTTGCCAAATGTTTCAGAAGTTGCAACCGTTGGCGGTGTGGTTAAATCTTACCAAATCTTAGTTGACCCACTCAAACTTAGCCAATTTTCAGTGACATTACCTGAAATAAAACAGGCAGTTGAAATGGCTAACCAAGAAGCGGGTGGGTCATCGATTGAAATTGCTGAAGCTGAATATATGGTTAGAGCAAGTGGCTACCTTCAATCTATTGATGACTTTAATAAAATCTACCTAAAAACCTCGGAAAATGGCGTCCCCATTTACTTACAAGATGTGGCTCGAATACAGGAAGGGCCCGAAATGCGCCGTGGGGTTGCAGAGCTAAATGGAGAAGGCGAGGTCGTGGGTGGTATTATCTTGCTTCGTTCAGGTGAAAATGCACGTAATGTGATTCATGATGTAAAACAGAAGCTTGAAGATTTAAGTGCTAGCTTGCCGGAAGGCATCGAAATTATCACGACTTATGATAGAAGTATTCTTATTGATAACGCGATTGATAATTTAAGTTATAAGTTACTGGAAGAATTTATTGTTGTCGCATTAGTGTGTGCTGTTTTTTTATGGCATTTCCGTTCTGCTCTCGTGGCTATTATTTCCTTGCCTCTTGGATTATTTATTGCCTTTATCGTCATGCGCTACCAAGGAATAAATGCAAATATTATGTCATTAGGGGGTATTGCAATTGCGATCGGAGCCATGGTGGATGCTGCCATTGTTATGATAGAAAATGCACATAAAAAATTAGAAAAGTGGCAGCATGAAAATGAAGGTAAAGTCATTGATAATGCCCAGCGTTGGAAAGTTATTACGGACTCGGCTGTTGAGGTTGGACCCGCATTATTTATCAGCTTATTAATTATCACATTGTCTTTTATTCCTATCTTTACGTTAGAAGGGCAAGAAGGCCGTTTATTCGGTCCACTCGCATTTACAAAAACCTATGCCATGGCGGGGGCTGCAGCGTTAGCATTAATTGTTATTCCAATTCTAATGGGGTATTGGATCCGCGGTAATATTCCAAATGAAAATAAAAACCCACTGAATCGTTGGTTGATTTCACTCTACAGCCCTATTTTAACTAAGGTATTGGCATGGCCAAAAACAACTTTGTTAATTGGTTTCTTATCTTTATTTACCGTGATATGGCCATTAAAACATTTAGGTGGTGAATTTCTTCCTGCGATTAATGAAGGTGACTTACTTTATATGCCCTCAACGTTACCGGGGGTTTCTCCTGCACAAGCAGCATTTTTACTACAAAATACAGATAAGTTAATCAAAACTATTCCTGAGGTGGATACGGTATTTGGAAAAGTCGGTAAAGCTGAAACAGCTACGGATTCAGCCCCGATGGAAATGATTGAAACAACGATACGTTTGAAGCCGCAAACACAGTGGCGAGAAGGTATGACTCTCGAAAAAATTATTGATGAGCTTGATGAAACGGTGCGTTTACCTGGAGTTGCGAACTTATGGGTTCCTCCTATTCGCAATCGTATTGATATGTTATCTACGGGAGTCAAAAGCCCTATAGGTATCAAAGTATCCGGCAGAGATCTCGAAGAAATTGATGCATTAGCCCAAGAAATTGAAAAAGTCACCAAATCGGTGCCTGGAGTTGTTTCTGTTTTAGCCGAGCGATTGGTTGGTGGGCGCTATATTGATGTCAAAATTGATAGAGAAAAAGCAGCTCGTTTTGGTATGAGCATCAGTGACGTACAAGTTTATATTTCAATGGCGACTGGCGGGGAAATGGTTGGGGAAACGGTTGAAGGGATTGAGCGTTATCCAATTAGCATAAGATATCCTCAAGATTACCGAAATAGTGTATCTGCGATGAAATTGTTGCCAATTTTAACGCCGAGTAAACAGCAAATTGTGCTTAGTGATGTTGCGGATGTATTCGTGAATATGGGCGCTCCAATGTTGAAAACTGAGAATGCAAGACCGACTAGTTGGATTTATATTGATGCGCGCGATCGCGATATGGTCTCTGTTATTAAAGATATTGATGCAGCAATAAAAGATAACATCCAAATGAAGCCGGGTCTTAGCTATTCCTTTACGGGGCAATTCGAATTACTTGAAAGGGCTAATCAAAAGTTAATGTTAATGGTTCCCGCTACCATCATGATTATTTTTGTCTTGCTTTATTTAGCATTCAGACGATTTAGTGAAGCTTTGCTGATTTTATTAAGCTTACCTTTTGCTTTGGTTGGGGCTATTTGGTTCCTTTACTGGATGAACTTTAATTTATCGGTTGCGACAGGAACTGGATTTATTGCATTAGCAGGTGTAGCCGCTGAATTTGGTGTGGTAATGTTGATTTATTTACGCCATGCAATCGAAGATAAAGAAAAACAGCAAGGAATAAGCAGCTTATCAGATCAAGATTTAGACCGTGCATTATATGAAGGCGCTGTTTTACGAGTTCGTCCTAAAGCCATGACGGTTGCTGTAATTTTAGCGGGCTTATTACCCATATTACTTGGAACAGGCGTTGGTTCGGAAGTGATGAGCCGTATTGCGGCGCCGATGATTGGCGGCATGATCACCGCACCGTTATTATCCCTATTTATTATTCCTGCAGCTTATAAATTAATCTGCCAGTTACGTCATAATAAATAATGATGAATATTCACCATGACTATTTTGAAGGTAAATTAAAAATGAAAAAATTAATGTTGAGTGGAATGTTATTACTGTCATTTTCGGCATTTTCTCAAAGCCAGAGCGTGCAATTGTATAAAGATGCAAATTGCGGTTGCTGTGAATTGTGGGGAGAAGGGGTTAAAAAAGCGGGATATAACGTTGAAGTGAACGAAATTAGTTATGATGAATTAAATCAACTCAATGATGAATTGAAGGTCCCTTATAACTTACGCAGCTGCCACATAGCGAAATACAAAGGCAAAGTGATTGTTGGGCATGTTCCTGTGAGTAGCCTTGATGCGATTGATGCTTTACCGGCAGATGTGGTGGGAATTTCTGTTCCGGGCATGCCAATTGGTAGCCTAGGTATGGAGCAGCCAGATGGCCGTACTCAGCCTTATTCTGTGGTGCAGTTTAAAGCAAATGGGGAATATCGTTAATTAAGCTGTATTTCAGTAAGTTGCAGGATTTCCTGCAACTTGTGTATTTCATTAGCTTTCTAATATTAATTCGATAGCTTTGAGCTCTTCTTGCGTAAAATTACGATTTTTTAGGATCCCCATCGCATCATCAATTTGGCTGATACGGCTTGCTCCGATGAGCACTGAAGTGATCCTATCATGTCTCAGTAACCATGCTAAGGCCATTTGGTTTAGCTTCTGTCCTCTTTTTACCGCCAGCTCGTTCAGCTGTTTAACCTTTGATAAAACGTTGGATGTGAGTCTTTCTGGCGGTAAAGAAGGATTACCCGCAGCGCGTGAATCCGCAGGAATACCATTAAGATAGCGATCGGTTAAAATTCCACCTGCTAACGGAGAGTATGCGATAGAGCCGACACCTTCTTCTTCCAGTAAATCAAGTAAATCTTCTTCAGGAGTGCGTTCTAGCATGGAATATCTAGGTTGGTGAATCAGGCAAGGGGTTCCTAATTCATTGAGAATATTAATGGCTTCTTTAGCTAAATTTGTTGGGTAATTAGAAATTCCCACATACAGAGCTTTTCCTTGGCGAACAATGAGATCTAGTGCTCCCATAGTTTCTTCTAATGGAGTATTGGGGTCAGGTCGATGATGATAAAAGATATCTACATAATCTAAACCCATGCGTTTCAAACTTTGATTTAGGCTTGCAACCAAATATTTTTTACTTCCCCAGTCGCCATAAGGGCCATCCCACATAGTGAAACCGGCTTTCGATGAAATGATCATTTCATCACGATAAGGCAGAAAATCCTGTTGCATGATCCTGCCAAATGTACTTTCGGCAGATCCTGGCGGTGGCCCATAATTATTCGCAAGATCGAAATGGGTGATCCCAAGGTCAAAAGCGTGGCGAAGCATGGCTTGGCAATTATCAAAGGGTTTGTTATCGCCAAAGTTGTGCCATAACCCTAATGAAATCAGTGGTAAGCGTAATCCGCTACGGCCACATAAACGATATTCCATTTCAGTATAGCGTTTTGATGATGCGACATAAGGCATACTTCACCTCCAAAATAGTGGGTAAAACTCAATTTATACTGTCATAAAGCTAAAAAGTAGGCTGAGGAATCAATGCTAATTCGTGCTTAGCAAGAAGGTTTATGAGTAAATTGTGATTGAGCCTGAAAAAAGAATGAAGTATTTTGAAATACGTGGGTATCTGCTGTGCGCCAGTCCCCACGTTTTGTGCATTAAGCTTGCTCTGGGCGAGTAAATATCAACTCGTTACCTTTAGATTGGCTTTCATCGAACTGATAGCCTTCTAAATTAAAATCAGCCAGTTGGTCTGTTTTCGTTAATTTATTTTGGATAATAAAACGGCTCATTAAACCTCGAGCTTTTTTTGCATAAAAACTGATAACTTTATATTTACCATTTTTTTCATCCAAGAAAATAGGCTTGATAATTTGGCCATCCAGTTTTTTTGTATTCACTGATTTGAAATATTCATCTGAGGCAAGATTGACTAATATTGGGTCTTTTTGCTCGGCTAATGCATGATTTAATTGCTTGGTGATAATGTCTCCCCAAAACTCATATAAATCTTTTCCACGGGTATTTTTTAAACGAATTCCCATTTCTAAGCGATAAGGCTGCATTAAATCTAGCGGTCTTAAAACACCATAAAGGCCTGATAATATACGTAAATGGGATTGAGCAAACTCAAAATCGTTTTGAGAAAACGTTTCTGCTTGCATACCCGTATATACATCACCTTTGAAGGCGAGGATCGCTTGGCGTGCATTTTCTGGGGTAAAGTCCGCATGCCATTCTGCAAAACGAGCGGCATTGAGCCCTGCAAGTTTGTCACTAATTTTCATTAAACTGGCGATATCCGCGGGGGTTAACTTACGACAGACATTAATTAATTTTTGAGACTCAGAGAGTAACTCAGGCTGAGTAAATTGCTGTGTTGCAAGTGGGCTTTCGTAGTCTAATGTTTTTGCAGGTGAAATTGTAATAAGCATGACTTGACCCTTAATAAAGAATGATACTACTTACTTTAGCAAAAATTCTGCCTAATTGGCTAATTGATACGATAAGCCAAACCAATATTATTCTTTATTACAATAACAGCACGATATAACTTGCTAAAAGGATTCAGTTTCTAATTGGCTAGCGAAATCGATTGCCAATCAAATAGTTGCTTTTGACTAGATTTACTTGCTTGCAGCAATATGGATGCATGATATTATCTGTAGACGGTGCGGCGATAGCCACAATTCCTTTATAATACGCAAAGTAATTCAAGTTGCAGTTTGTTAGCCTACACCACAAGAGTCGCAAGAATTGTAGGTAGCCAACACCGCTACAACTTGGAATATGACGGGTATAACAACGAGATTAAAGAAATGACCGATAAACTAACCTCATTACGTAGTCTGACAACTGTTGTTGCTGATACTGGCGACATCGAAGCAATGAAGCTTTACAAGCCACAAGACGCGACCACAAATCCATCGCTGATCTTAAATGCTGCACAAATTCCTGAGTACCGTAAATTAATTGATGAAGCGGTAGAATGGGCACGTAAGCAAAGCAATAATCGCGAGCAACAAATTGTTGATGCTTGTGACAAGCTGGCTGTTAATATCGGTCTGGAAATTCTGAAATTAGTTCCGGGTCGTATTTCTACTGAAGTTGATGCGCGCCTTTCTTATGATGAAGAAGCTTGTATTGCTAAAGCGCGTCACTTAATCAAAATGTACAACGATGCAGGCATCAGTAATGACCGTATTCTGATTAAACTGGCTTCGACTTGGCAGGGTATCCGTGCTGCAGAGAAACTGGAAAAAGAAGGCATTAACTGTAACCTGACTTTATTATTCTCTTTTGCTCAAGCACGTGCTTGTGCGGAAGCGGGTGTATACCTGATCTCTCCATTTGTGGGTCGTATTCTTGACTGGTACAAAGCGAATACAGATAAGAAAGAATTCGCGCCACATGAAGATCCAGGTGTGGTTTCTGTTACTGAAATCTACAACTACTACAAAGCTCACGGTTATAAAACTGTGGTAATGGGCGCAAGCTTCCGTAATGTGGGTGAAATCATTGAATTAGCCGGTTGTGACCGCTTAACTATCTCTCCAGGATTATTGAAAGAGCTGTCAGAATCACAAGGTGAATTAGTACGTAAACTGACAGATTCAGGTAAAACTCAAGAGCCAGGCGCTAAGTTGACGGAAGCAGAGTTCTACTGGCAGCACAATCAAGATCCAATGGCGGTTGATAAACTGTCTGATGGTATTCGTAAGTTTGCAGTAGACCAAGAGAAACTGGAAAAAATGATTGCAGATTTACTGTAATTTATTTCGTTTTTTCTTTAAAACCCAGCCGGTTGGTTGGGTTTTTTTATATCCATTTTTCATTGAGTTAGTTCTCAATTTGAAGATAAAAACACCTCGACACTGTATGCAGTCGTTCATCATGATATGATATCGCTCCTGTTTATTCTTAAGTGAACAGTTTTTGATTGAATAATTTCTTTGAGGTTTGTATGGATGAATTGCGCATAGGTCTGGTTTCTGTTTCTGATCGTGCTTCGAGCGGTATTTATGAAGACAAAGGTATTCCTGCACTAGAAGAGTGGTTAGCAAAAACGCTGACAACACCTTTTCGCATCGAAACTCGCCTGATCCCTGATGAGCAAATCATGATAGAGCAAACATTATGTGAGCTGGTGGATGAGTTTGCTTGCCATTTAGTCCTAACTACCGGGGGCACAGGCCCCGCTCGTCGCGATGTTACACCTGACGCAACCCTCGCGATTGCAGACCGTGAGATGCCGGGGTTTGGCGAACAAATGCGCCAAATTAGCCTAAAGTTCGTGCCTACTGCGATATTATCACGCCAAGTTGGAGTAATACGCAATCAGGCTCTGATTTTAAATTTACCAGGGCAGCCTAAAGCAATTGCGGAAACTCTGGAAGGCTTAAAGGACAAAGAAGGGAATGTAGTCGTTTCTGGTATTTTCGCCAGTGTTCCTTATTGTATTCAATTGCTTGATGGCCCATATGTGGAAACAGACCCTACGGTTGTGAAGGCATTTAGACCTAAATCAGCAATTCGTTCTGAGTAGTATTTCAATATAATCAGGTGAGCATTGACTCACCTGATTAATAATATTTAATGCATAAAATCACATACGTTAGTCAAACTTAACCACGTTGACCAATCGGTAATACAGTTTTGCCATATTGCTCATTTAAGATTTCCGCAACCGCTAAATAAAATGCGCTAGCACCACAGATAATTCCTTCAAAACCTGCAAATTTTAGTAATGCCGCATTTCCCGTAATATTACCAATCGCTAATAAAGCGAATAATACAGTTAAGCTACCAAAGACAAATTGCAAAACAAAATTAGCTTTGAATGTTCCCAAGAACATAAAAAAGGTAAAAATTCCCCAAATAGCGAGGAAAACACCTAAAAACTCAGGTGAAGTTGCTTCAGCTAATCCCATTGAAGGTAAAAATAATAGACCAACTAATGCAATCCAAAACATCCCGTAAGAAGTAAATGCGGTTGCACCGAATGTATTGCCTTTTTTGTATTCAATCAGGCCCGCAATAAATTGAGCAATACCACCATAAAAAATGCCCATACTTAAAATAACGGATGAAAGAGGGAAAAAACCTGCGTTATGAATGTTTAGCAGGATGGTTGTCATACCAAAGCCTAGTAAACCAAGTGGGCCTGGATTTGCAAGAGAGCTAGACTGCATATAACCTCTGGTAAAATATATAAAATTCAAATAGATAAAAAACAGAAAGTTTTGCCAAAGTGACAGCGGCGGCGCATCATACGCAGTTTTGATTGTTTAAACCATGATCACAAGACAGGTTTTTTTGCAATAAATGCAAATTTTTTTGATTCTCCCCCTTGATGAATGAATTTGTGACCCCATCTTAAAAGCATCAACTGATATCAATCCAAATTATTGCGTATTGAAAAATAATTTAGGCTCAGAGTGAAAACTCCCTTGAAAATGAAATATTGAGCCTCATATAGATTGATATCGAAATCATAGTGAAAAGAATTCCTTTGGAGGCGTTTTAGATGGGTAAAATCATTGGTATCGACTTGGGTACAACTAACTCATGCGTTGCAATTATGGATGGTACTACAGCTCGTGTTCTGGAGAACAGCGAAGGTGATAGAACGACTCCTTCCATCATTGCGTACACTCAAGATGGTGAAATTTTAGTAGGTCAGCCAGCAAAACGTCAGGCTGTGACTAACCCAGAAAATACTTTATTTGCAATCAAACGTTTGATTGGTCGTCGTTTCCAAGACGAAGAAGTTCAGCGCGACGTTTCTATCATGCCATATAAAATCATTTCGGCTGATAACGGCGATGCTTGGTTAGATGTGAAAGGCCAAAAAATGGCTCCGCCACAAGTTTCAGCTGAAGTTCTGAAAAAAATGAAGAAAACAGCTGAAGACTATTTAGGTGAGCCTGTAACAGAAGCAGTTATTACTGTACCTGCTTACTTTAACGATGCTCAGCGTCAAGCGACTAAAGATGCTGGTCGTATCGCTGGTTTAGAAGTAAAACGTATCATTAACGAACCAACAGCTGCGGCATTAGCATATGGTTTAGATAGAGAAGTGGGTAACCGTACTATTGCGGTTTATGACTTAGGTGGTGGTACATTTGACTTATCAATCATCGAAATTGATGAAGTTGATGGCGAAAAAACCTATGAAGTTTTGGCAACCAATGGTGATACTCACTTAGGTGGTGAAGACTTCGATACTCGTTTAATCAACTACTTAGTTGAAGAGTTTAAGAAAGAACAAGGTGTTGACCTACGTAACGACCCGTTAGCGATGCAACGTCTGAAAGAAGCTGCAGAAAAAGCAAAAATTGAGCTGTCTTCTGCACAACAAACAGACGTTAACCTGCCGTACATTACAGCGGATGCAACAGGTCCTAAACATATGAATATTAAAGTGACTCGTGCGAAATTAGAGTCACTGGTAGAAGATTTAGTTAAGCGTTCTATGGAGCCAGTTAAAGTTGCTCTGCAAGACGCGGGCTTAAGCGTGAGCGAAATCAACGACGTTATTTTAGTTGGTGGCCAAACACGTATGCCAATGGTTCAAAAAGTTGTTGCTGATTTCTTTGGTAAAGAACCACGTAAAGACGTGAACCCTGACGAAGCAGTTGCAATGGGTGCGGCAGTACAAGGTGGTGTTTTAGCGGGTGATGTTAAAGACGTTCTGTTACTTGACGTAACTCCTCTGTCTTTAGGTATCGAAACCATGGGTGGTGTGATGACTTCGTTAATCTCGAAGAACACCACTATCCCAACGAAACATAGCCAAGTATTCTCAACAGCGGAAGATAACCAAGCAGCGGTAACTATCCATGTTCTGCAAGGTGAGCGTAAACGTGCAAGTGACAACAAATCACTGGGTCAGTTTAACTTAGATGGTATTCAACCTGCCCCACGCGGTATGCCACAAATTGAAGTGACTTTTGATATCGATGCTGATGGTATCTTGCATGTTTCTGCGAAAGATAAAAATAGCGGACGTGAGCAAAACATCACCATTAAGGCTTCTTCAGGTCTGAATGACGAGGAAATCGAAAAAATGGTACGTGACGCAGAAGCAAACGCTGAAGCTGACCGTAAATTTGAAGAGTTAGTTCAGGTTCGTAACCAAGCTGACCAATTAGTTCACGGTACTCGTAAACAAATTGAAGAAGCCGGTGATAAATTACCAGCTGAAGATAAAGCGAATATTGAAAAAGCAACTTCTGAATTAGAAGCGGCAGCAAAAGGTGAAGATAAAGCGGATATTGAAGCGAAAATCCAAGCTTTAGTCACTGCATCTGCAAAACTTCTGGAAATCGCACAGCAACAAGCTCAAGCGCAAGCGGGTGGTGCTGCTGGCGCAGAAGCGAAGAAAGATGATGACGTTGTTGATGCTGAATTCGAAGAAGTTAACGACAAAGATAAAAAATAATGCCCTTAGCGGGCGCAGTAGCTGTAGCAAATGCTAGTTAATGGTTACTGATACCGGATACGGGCGTCGAGGGAACTCTACGCCCGTTCCGCATGTTAAGGGTAAATAGAATGGCGAAAAGAGATTTTTATGAGGTGCTAGGCCTCGAAAGAAATGCTTCAGATAAAGATATTAAGCGAGCTTATAAGCGCTTAGCGATGAAGCATCACCCCGACCGTAATCAGGGGGATAAAGAATCAGAAGGTAAATTTAAAGAAATTAAAGAAGCTTACGAAGTTCTTTCTGACGAGCAAAAACGCGCCGCTTATGACCAATATGGTCATGCAGCGTTTGAGCAAGGCGGAATGGGCGGAGGCGGCGGCTTTGGTGGTGGCGCTGACTTTAGTGATATCTTTGGTGACGTCTTCGGTGATATTTTTGGAGGTGGCCGCAGACAGCAGCGCCCAAGCCGTGGTTCTGACCTACAGTACAACATGGAACTGACTCTTGAAGAGGCTGTCCGTGGAGTGACCAAAGAAATCCGTATTCCGACCTTAGAAACCTGTGACGTTTGTCATGGTAATGGTGCGAAACCGGGAACCAGTGCGGATACGTGCTCAACCTGTCACGGTATGGGCCAAGTCCATATGCGCCAAGGCTTTTTCTCTGTACAGCAGCCTTGTCCAACTTGCCATGGTCGCGGTAAAGTTATCAAAGATCCATGCAACAAATGTCATGGTCATGGCCGTGTTGAAAGATATAAAACACTGTCAGTTAAAATTCCAGCTGGCGTAGATACGGGTGACCGTGTTCGTTTGTCAGGGGAAGGTGAAGCCGGAGAAAACGGAGCACCAGCAGGAGACTTATTTGTTCAGGTTCATGTATTGCCTCATAATATTTTTGAGCGTGATGGTAATAACCTGCACTGTGAGGTGCCGATTAACTTTGCTGATGCAGCACTGGGTGGCGAAATTGAAGTGCCAACCCTTGATGGGCGTGTAAAACTGAAAATCCCAGCAGAAACTCAAACCGGTAAAATTTTCCGTATGAAAGGAAAAGGTGTGAAATCGGTACGTGGTGGCCTGCAAGGTGATTTAATGTGCCACATCGTTGTTGAAACCCCTGTTAAACTCAATGAGAAACAAAAAGAGTTACTCAAAGAATTTGGTGAATCATTAGGTGGAAAGAGCGGTGAGAAGAACAGCCCGCGCTCTAAAAGCTTTTTAGATGGTGTGAAGAAATTCTTTGATGATTTAACTAATAAATAATTAGTTAATAGTTGGTAAAGTTAGAATGGCTGACTGAGCATATTGCCAAGTCAGCCATTTTTTTTATCTTATTTTACAACTTCACCGCTAGCAACCACAGTTTCTCGGACTTTATTGGCAAAATCTTGAGCTTCTTTGATGATTGAATTTTCATCCGCAGTCAGTATTTTACGGTCTTTCATCAATACGTTGCCATCAACTATGGTATGACGAACATTGGCTCCATTAGCCCCATATACCAGCGCAGCATATGGGCTATACATAGGAACCATATTAGGTGATTTAGTATCAATAACAATAATATCAGCTAATTTCCCTGGTTCGAGAGAGCCCAGTTTATCTTCCATGTGTAATACACGAGCAGAGCCCATTGTTGCCATATCAACAACAGTGATTGGTGGCATCGCTGCTCTATCTTTATTTGCTAGTTTGTGAATCTTACCCACTAAATTCAATTCATTTAACGTCGTCAACGTATTACTCGACATTGGTCCATCAGTTCCCAAGCCAACACGGATCCCTTTTTCAAGCATGGTTGTCACAGGGGCAACACCCTTAGCGGACTTAGTATTCGCACTGATATTATGTGCAACACCGACATCATATTGTTTGAGCAAATCTATATCTTTTTCATCAACCATAATGGCATGGGCAGCTATTACTTTATTGTTCAGTGCACCTATGTCTGCCATATATTGTACCGGGCTTTTGCCACCAGTGCGTTTGGCGATTTCTTCTTGCTCACGATCTGTTTCCGCTAGATGGATCATCACGGGAACATCAAGTTCTTGAGATAATTTTGCTATTTTTTGTAAATGCTCTGTTGTGTTGGTATAAGGGGCATGGGGAGCAAAAGCAGGAGTGATACGTGGGTGATCTTTGTATTGATTAATAAAGTTTACGGCATAATTGATGCCTTCATCTGCATTTTTTGCATCAGCGACAGGAAATTGAATAACAGATTCACCAAGGACAGCTCTTAAGCCAATTTTATCAACGGTTTTAGCCACTTCATCTTCAAAATAATACATATCAACGTATGTTGTGACACCCCCTTTAATCATTTCAACATTAGCAAGGTTTGCCCCAACTCGTACCATTTCACGGGAGACCATTTTATTTTCTAATGGGAAAATATAACGGTGTAAACGGTCTGGTACATCATCGGCTAAAGAACGAAATACGGTCATAGATGCATGTGTATGCGTGTTAATTAGACCTGGCATGACAATATCACCATCAACATTCAGTACATTAGGTGCTTGATAATGTTGAGTAAGCTCAGGGCCACCAACGGCAATAATTTTATTGCCTTTGATGACAACCGTACCATGGTCAATAACCTGTTTTTGAGCATCCATAGTTAAGATGGTGCCATCTACAATTATGATGTCAGCGGGTGTAGCAGCAAAGCTAGAAAAAGAAGCACTAATAATGGAAATAGCCAGTAAAGATTTTAAAAGCGACATTTTGGCCTCATATCTGGTGAGAAAATATAAAAACTATAGGTAAATAAAAAAAATAATACTATTTTTAATAAAACAAAATTGATTGCTTGGTAACCGAACATTTAAATAATAATAATTTTATTAATGACTTAATTTTGCTAATAAAACACCAAAAACAATAACAACACAGGCAACGACTCGCATGACGTTGAATTTCTCTTTAAGAAAAGCAATAGATAGGAACATAGCGAATAGTACACTAGTTTCTCTAATTGCAGCGACCATGACAATGGGTGCTTGGCTCATCGCCCATATGGCAATACCATAGCTAATCAGTTGCATTAACCCACCTAGTAACCCAGAGCGCCAGTATTGTTGAATTCCAACAATTAGGGTACCACGATATTTGATAAAGCCAGATACAGCTAACACAATCCCATTCAATAGAAATAACCAAAGTGTATACACTACAGGGTCTTCACTTGCTCTAGCACCATAGCCATCAGATAAGGTATAACAGGCAGTAAAAAAGGCAGTTGATATGGCAAAAGCCAGTGCTTTTCCTTTGATATTTAAGGTGAATTTTTTTCCTGCAAAGGCAATGAGCACTACGCCACTAATGATAAATAAAACACCAATAAGGCCCATTAATGGAATTAGCTCACTAAATAGCAAAGCGCCGAGTAGTGCAGTCATTAATGGCGCAGACCCACGTGATATGGGGTATATCTGGCTTAAATCACCATGTGTATAAGCCTGGCTTAAAAAATAGGTATAGCCAATATGAAATAATACCGATAAAGCTAACCAATGGATAGCTTCTGGTGATGGTAGGCCTAACCAGGATATTGCTGGTAGCGTTAAGATGCCAGAAAAAACAGAAATCATGACTAGACCGAAAAAGCGGTCATTGCCAAATTTAACAATGGCGTTCCAGCTTGCATGGCAAAAAGCAGCAAAAAGCACGGCAAATAGTACGTGAGTTGTCATTAGTAAATTGTAATCTTGAGTTTTTTATTGGCAATCTAATCGCATTTTATTTGCGAAGCGCTTTGCAAATATCTTGCAAGCAGTTTCCCACATTTAAAATCTTCACGAAAGGTATCGAGAAAAGAAGATATATAATTATTCTGTGGTGGTTGAAAAATGTAGGTTGGATACTGTAATAAGAAATTGAAATTATAAAGTCCATTTTTAACAAAATTTGTTATTTGTTTTTATAAAAGTTGTCTATAGTAAAATTAACGTTTCTTTATCATTCTCTGTGATGCTTAACTTAAATTGCTCGATAATTCCGATTTATTTCTGATGAATAAACGACTTTTTGCGAATTGATGATTAGCATAGTATTAACATTCAAAAATATATTGGGGTTAACTATATGACAGCAATTATTCGTAAATTTCTAAGGTTAGAAGCAGCAGGGGGCTTACTCCTGATTATTGCTGCCATAGTCGCTTTAATGATGGCTAATTCGCCATTACAAGGGGCTTATCAGCAATTTTTAGATATTCCTGTATCAATTAAAATATCAGAGTTTGGTTTAGATAAACCTCTGATATTATGGATTAATGACTTCTTAATGGCGATTTTCTTTTTGGTGGTCGGCCTTGAAGTAAAACGTGAATTATTAGAGGGATCTCTTGCCGGGCGTGATAAAGCGATATTTCCAGCAATTGCAGCATTAGGGGGAATGATTGCCCCTGCACTAATTTACCTGTTATTTAATGGGGGAGATGCAGTTACTCAGCAAGGTTGGGCGATACCTGCAGCGACAGATATTGCGTTTGCTTTGGGGGTGATGGCTTTATTAGGTAAGCGGGTTCCAACAGAACTTAAGGTATTCTTATTAGCATTGGCTATTATTGATGACCTTGGTGTTATCGTAATTATTGCTTTTTTCTACACAAGTTCTGTTTCTTTGGTTGCATTGGGGCTTTCAGCATTGTGCATCGCCATTCTCTGTATGATGAATTGGCGTAGAGTAGAGAATACAGCGGCTTACTTAGTTATTGGGTTAATATTATGGGTGTGTATTTTGAAATCTGGGGTTCATGCCACACTAGCAGGGGTCATTGTTGGCTTCTTGATTCCTTTACATGGTACTAACCAGACCAAGCCTTCAGAAGAATTGGAACACGTCTTACACCCATGGGTTGTTTACTTAATTCTACCTATTTTTGCGTTTGCTAATTCGGGTGTACAGCTTCAAGGTGTAACATTAGAAGGTTTATTAAGCCCACTGCCATTAGGTGTCGCTGCAGGGCTAATTTTTGGTAAGCCTATCGGAATTTTTCTATTTAGTTGGGTTTCGGTAAAACTTGGGTTTGCAAAGTTGCCTGAGTCGATTAACTTAAAACAGGTTTTTGCCGTTTCTGTATTGTGTGGGATCGGTTTTACTATGTCTATTTTTATAACCGGCCTCGCATTTGATGGGCTTGATGAGGTGTATAGTACCTATTCACGTCTAGGTATTTTGCTTGGTTCTACGTTAGCTGCATTTTTAGGTTACTTTATGTTAAGAGTCGTGTTACCGAAACAAAAAGACTAACTTAGTACCAGCTCAATATTTAATTTTGCAAATTATTAGTAAGAATTTCCGAACTAATAATCTATGATATACCGTAGTGTGTTTATAAATACACTACGGTATTCATTTTAAAGGCTCTGAGAAATATGAGCTGCGGGTAAATGTGTATGGTCAATAGTGGTTTTTCTAGCTAGTGACGGTACAAAAGGAATCGATATGCGGGTTTCACATCTTAATTTTAACCATCTTTACTACTTCTGGCATGTATGTAAAGAAGGCTCTGTCGTCGGAGCAGCAGAAGCGCTTTACCTGACTCCTCAGACAATTACAGGGCAAATAAAAGCATTGGAAGAACGATTAGGTGGAAAATTATTCAAAAGGCAGGGGCGAGGTTTGGTGCCATCTGAGCTTGGGCAATTAATTTTTCGCTATGCAGATAAAATGTTCATGCTTAGCCAAGAAATGCTAGATATCGTTAATTACAGCCGCGAATCTAATTTACTGTTTGACGTCGGGGTTGCGGATACCCTATCAAAACAGTTAGTTAGTAAAATATTAGAAACTACAGTTGTAGAGCATGAACAAATTCATTTGCGTTGTTTTGAATCAACACATGAATTGCTATTAGAACAGCTCAGCCAACATAAATTGGACATGATTTTGTCTGACTGCCCAGTTGACTCATCGCAGCAAGAAGGCTTATTTTCGGTGAAATTGGGCGAGTGTAATATGAGTTTCTTTTGTCGTCAGCCAATCCCTAAAAAGCCATTCCCTGAATGTTTAGAGGAACGTCGTTTATTAATTCCTGGGCGGCGATATTTGTTAGGTAGGCATATCTTAGCTTGGATACGAAATAAAAATCTGCAAGTTGAAGTGTTAGGTGAGTTTGATGATGCGGCGCTTATGAAAGCATTTGGTATGCATTATAACGCGATTTTTGTAGCTCCATCGCAGTATACACCTGATCTTCTAGGTGGCGAAGACATTGTAGAGTTAGGCCGTTTAGAGAGCGTAAAAGAAGAATATTACGTTATTTTTGCAGAGAGAATGATACAGCACCCAGCAGTACAGCGAGTGTGTAATAAAGATTTTTCAGATTTATTTTCAGTTCCGCTTGATAGCTTAGATAAAAAATAACGACAAATAAAAAACCGGCATAAGCCGGTTTTTTAAGCTAATCAAGAAGCAAAATTACATTGCTTTGATTTGAGCAACTAAGTTAGCTTTATGACGTGCTGCTTTATTTTTGTGGATCAGGCCTTTAGTAGCATGGCGATCAACAATAGGTTGCATGTCATTGAATGCTTTCTGAGCAGCTTCTTTATCGCCTGCAGCGATAGCAAGGTAAACTTTCTTGATAAAAGTACGTACCATAGAGCGACGGCTAGCGTTATGCTGGCGACGTTTCTCTGACTGAACGGCACGTTTCTTAGCTGATTTGATATTAGCCAAGGTCCAACTCCCAAATGTATTCTATTGAGGACAATTCAAAGGTCGAGGAATATGCCCTTTCGCCCTTCATTTGTCAATGGATTTGTGCAAATAAACATCGTGTACTTCGATGCTCATGCGCTGTGAATGGTGCAAGATTCTATCAGCAAATATAAGAAGAATACAGATCTTAGCGTGAAAAAATGCGTAATTGATGGCAGAAATTTAAAAAGAATTAAGGCGAAAAATATTTTTTAGTTTATCAATCAGTGGGTAGTATGAAAACCAAGCATGTTATGGTTGTTTTTTGTTCTTTTTGACCACGTGGTTATAACCATTGAAGTATAAAACATAAAAATATAATATTTTTAGAGACCTTGGAACAAATTTGTTGTATTGATAATCCATTGGTTACCCCAAAGTTTTTGATGTTCGAATCTAATTGCTCTGTTTGAGGAGCGTAATAACCCACTAATTGCATAAAAATAGTGGTTAATAAATCGTGTAGAGATCAAAAAAATAGGGTTTAATGAAACCTTTTGCGAACTAAGGTTAACCTTATGCGTCGTACAAGGTATAATCCTGCAATTTCCTCGGTATTGAGCCTGTTATGGAGCTAATTCGCGGTATACAGAATATCCGGGCGTGCCATCATGGTTGCGTGCTGACTATCGGTAATTTTGATGGTGTCCATCGTGGGCATCAGGTTTTGCTTCAAAATTTGAAACTTAAGGGAGCGCAGTTAGGGTTACCAACTGTCGTGATGATATTTGAGCCACAGCCCCTTGAATTTTTTATTGGTGACAAAGCGCCTGCGCGTTTGACACGCTTGCGAGACAAAGTTAAATATCTTGCAGACAGTGGTATTGATTACCTCTTATGTGTTGAATTTAACCAGCACTTTGCATCATTAACACCCGCTGAGTTTGTTGCTGACTTACTTGTCAGTAAGCTTGGGGTAAAGTATCTCGCTATAGGTGATGATTTCCGCTTTGGGAAAAATCGCATGGGGGATTTTACTTTTTTACAACAGGCGGGTGATGAATTCGGTTTTGAAGTTGCAGATACAGAAAGCTTCTGTGATTCAGGGCTTCGTATTAGCAGTACGGCGATACGAAAAGCGATTCAAGAAAACAATCTTGAATTAGCTGAAAGCCTATTAGGGCATTCTTATCGTATTAGCGGGCGAGTGGTTCATGGTAATCAACTTGGCAGAACAATAGGTTTTCCAACAGCAAACCTACCGTTAAAACGTTTAGTCACACCAGTTACTGGTGTGTATGCTGTAGAAGTTTACGGTTTAGGTGATAAGCCTCTACCTGGTGTGGCAAATATTGGCACACGTCCGACTGTATCTGGAAAAGGAACACAGTTAGAAGTTCATCTGATTGATGCAAATATGGATTTATATGGGCGTCATATCGATGTAGTGTTACGTAAGAAATTACGTGATGAGCAGCGGTTTGCTTCGTTGGAAGCGCTTAAGGAGCAAATTGCTAATGATGTAATTGCAGCGAGAGAGTATCTTACTGCAATAGGAATCAGATAATTTAGCGGAAAATTGGAACTGAGAATCGATGAGTGACTATAAAAATACCCTGAATCTACCAGAAACAGGGTTCCCAATGCGTGGCGATCTCGCTAAACGCGAACCACAGATGTTAGAGCGCTGGTACAAAGAAGGTTTGTATCAGGCAATCCGTAAAGCAAAATCGGGCAAGAAAACCTTTATTCTGCACGATGGTCCTCCGTATGCTAACGGCAGTATTCATATTGGTCACTCAGTTAACAAAATTCTCAAAGATATTATTATTAAGTCCAAAGGGTTGGCGGGTTATGATTCCCCATACATCCCAGGTTGGGACTGCCATGGATTACCGATTGAACATAAAGTTGAACAAATCGTCGGTAAGCCAGGGGAAAAAGTTTCTGCCGCTGAATTTCGTGCACAATGCCGTCAATACGCTAAAGAGCAAATTGAAGGTCAAAAAGCTGATTTCATGCGTCTTGGTGTTTTAGGTGAGTGGGATAAACCTTATCTAACAATGGATTTTAAAACCGAGGCTCACATTATTCGAGCATTGGCGAAAACTATTGCAAACGGCCATTTAGTGAAAGGGGCAAAACCTGTTCACTGGTGTACAGCTTGCGGTTCTTCATTAGCGGAAGCTGAAGTCGAATATTATGATAAAACCTCGCCATCTATCTATGTTCGATTCCCTGCGGTAGATGGCAAAACCGTGTGCGAAAAATTTGGTGTGGCAAGTGACAAAACTCCGTCGCTGGTTATTTGGACAACGACACCTTGGACATTGCCAGCAAACCGTGCAATTTCATTAAATCCTGAATTCAAATATAACTTGGTCGATGCAAATGGTGAGTTAGTCATTTTAGCTGCTGACCTTGTTGAAGACGTGATGAAAACTGCGGGTATCACCGCATGGGAAGTTCTTGGTGAATGCGAAGGTTCAGCATTAGAATTGTTGCGCTTCCAGCACCCATTTATGGGCTTTGATGTTCCTGCTATTTTGGGCGATCACGTGACATTAGACGCAGGTACGGGGGCTGTTCATACCGCACCAGGCCACGGCCCTGAAGACTATGTTGTCGGGCAGAAATATGGCTTAGAAACGGCTAATCCTGTGGGCCCAGATGGCTGCTTCTTACCAAATACTTACCCAACATTAGATGGTGTATTTATTTTTAAAGCTAATGACCTTATCGTTGAATTATTGAACGAAAAAGGTGCGTTACTGTACAAACAAGCGATTCAACACAGCTACCCATGTTGCTGGCGCCATAAGACTCCAGTTATCTTCCGTGCTACGCCACAGTGGTTTATCGGCATGGATAAAAACGGCTTACGTGAACAATCTCTGAAAGAAATTGATATTGTTCAATGGATCCCGGGTTGGGGACGTGCACGAATTGAGTCTATGGTTGAAAACCGCCCTGACTGGTGTATTTCTCGTCAGCGTACTTGGGGTACCCCAATGTCGTTGTTTGTTCATAAAGACACTGAAGAGCTACATCCTCGCACGTTAGAATTAATGGAAGAAGTGGCTAAGCGTGTTGAAGTGGATGGCATCCAAGCATGGTGGGATCTTGACCCTGCCGAGCTTCTGGGTGATGAAGCTGAAATATATCGTAAAGTACCTGATACCTTAGACGTGTGGTTTGATTCAGGCTCAACGCATTTTGCGGTTGTTGATGCACGTCCTGAATTCCATGGTAATTCAGCGGATATGTACCTTGAAGGGTCGGATCAACACCGTGGCTGGTTTATGTCATCATTGATGTTATCAACAGCAATGAAAGGGAAAGCACCTTATCGCCAAGTGTTGACACATGGTTTTACTGTTGATGGCCAAGGCCGCAAAATGTCTAAATCTTTAGGCAACACAGTAAGCCCACAAGATGTAATGAATAAACTGGGTGCAGATATCTTACGTTTATGGGTTGCATCAACGGATTATACTGGCGAAATCGCGGTTTCAGATGAAATTTTAAAACGTGCTGCTGATTCATATCGCCGTATTCGTAATACTGCACGTTTCTTACTGGCTAACCTGAGTGGTTTCAATCCTGAAACCGATATGGTGAAACCAGAAGATATGGTGGTTTTAGACCGTTGGGCGGTGAGCCGTGCGTTAGAAGCTCAGCAAGAAATAGCCAAAGCTTATGATGAATACGACTTCTTGTCTGTTATCCAGAGATTAATGCATTTCTGCTCCATTGAAATGGGGTCATTCTATCTGGATATCATCAAAGACCGTCAGTATACGGCGAAAAGTGATAGTTTAGCGCGTCGTAGCTGCCAAACTGCGTTATTCCATATTGTTGAAGCGTTAGTGCGTTGGATGGCTCCAGTTCTGTCCTTCACTTCCGATGAAATTTGGAATGAGTTACCAGGAAAACGCGCTCAATTCGTTCTTACCGAAGAGTGGTATGACGGTTTGTTTGGTTTAGATGAATCAAATGAAATGAACAACAGCTTCTGGACTGAGCTATTGGCTGTTCGTGGTGAAGTGAATAAGGTCTTAGAACAAGCGCGTACTGATAAGCTTATCGGGGGCTCATTAGAAGCTGCGGTGACATTGTATGCGGATAAAGCTCTGGCCGAAAAACTGCAAAGCTTGGGTGATGAATTACGCTTTGTTTTACTGACATCACAAGCCCATGTCGCTGATATCGCAACAGCTCCAGCAGATGCACAAGAAAGTGAATTGAAAGGCCTGAAAATTGCTTTCAGTAAAGCAGCGGGTGAAAAATGCCCACGTTGCTGGCATTATGCAAGTGATATTGGTTCTTCAAGCGAGCAACCAGAAATCTGTGGTCGCTGTGTCACTAACGTAGCCGGTAACGGCGAAACACGTAAGTTTGCTTAATGAAGACGCCAGTTTGTTCTACCGGTTTGCGTTGGTTATGGTTAACCATTGTGATCATCGTTGCGGATTTAGGCATTAAGCAATTAGTGCTTAGTGACCTAAATTTGTACGAACCGCATCCGATCATGCCATTTTTTAACATAATGTATGCGCAAAATTTTGGCGCGGCATTTAGTTTCTTGGCTGATGAAGGCGGATGGCAACGTTGGTTCTTTGCAGGTATTGCAATTGGGATCTCCGTTATCTTAATGGTTATGATGTATCGCCAAAGTGCACAAAAACGCCTATCTAACATTGCATATGCATTGATTATTGGTGGTGCTATCGGTAATTTAAGCGACCGTTTAGTCCATGGCTTCGTTATCGATTACCTTGATTTTTACGTCGGTAATTGGCATTGGCCGACATTTAACCTAGCGGATATGGCGATATGTATTGGTGCAGCTCTTGTGATTTTAGAAGGTTTCCTACCAGATAAATCAAAGCAAGAAAAAGCCAAATAAAATGGTAGTGCACTAGGTTAGAATGTAATAACTCACAGCCCAGATTTTCTGGGCTGAATTTTATGATAAATAGGTTTGGTTTATGTCTACTCAAATACAGGCGCAGAGCTCTGTTTTACTGCATTTCACACTGAAATTGGAAGATGGCTCTACGGCTGATTCCTCGCATGCACAAGGAAAGCCTGCGTTGTTTGTTTTAGGGAATGACTCCTTATCGCCAGAACTTGAAGCTCAATTGATTGGCCTTAATGAAGGTGAAAAGAAAAGTTTTTCGCTGCCCGGAGACACTGTTTTTGGGAAACATAATCCTGATTTAGTTCAATATTTTTCATTGCGTGACTTTATAGAAACAGGCATTCCTGAAATTGGTACGATAATGCTATTTACCGCGATGAATGGCAGTGAAATGCCAGGTGTAGTAAAATCAATTGAAGGTGAGTCGATTACTATTGATTTTAACCACCCTCTCGCTGAGCAGCAGATTAGTTTTGATATCGAAGTGCTTGAAGTAGACCCGCAATTGGAGAATCACAATGCAAATATTAATGGCTAACCCTCGTGGGTTTTGTGCTGGCGTAGACCGCGCAATTAGCATCGTAGAAAGGGCATTAGAAATATATGGTGCTCCGATTTACGTTCGTCACGAAGTGGTTCATAACCGTTATGTTGTTGATGATTTACGTCAACGTGGTGCTATCTTTATTGAAGAAATCTCAGAAGTACCGGATGGGTCAATCTTGATTTTTTCTGCGCATGGCGTTTCTCAAGCCATTCGCCAAGAAGCGCGTTCTCGCGATCTAACGATGTTATTTGACGCCACTTGTCCTTTGGTGACGAAAGTCCATATGGAAGTTGCACGAGCGAGTCGTAAAGGCAAAGAAGCTATTTTAATTGGGCATGCCGGGCATCCAGAAGTCGAAGGCACGATGGGCCAATATAGTAACCCTGAAGGTGGGATGTATCTTGTTGAGAGCCCAGAAGATGTTTGGAAATTAAAAGTGAAAGATGAAAATAATCTCTCTTTCATGACACAAACAACACTTTCTGTTGATGATACCTCTGATGTTATTGATGCACTGACTTCTCGCTTTCCAAGCATTGTAGGACCTCGTAAAGACGATATTTGCTATGCAACGACTAACCGCCAAGAGGCAGCGAGAGAACTAGCAGAACGCGCTGATATTGTTTTAGTCGTCGGTTCTAAAAACTCATCAAACTCAAATCGTCTAGCGGAATTAGCTTCGCGCATGCAAAAACCTGCATTTTTAATTGATGGTGCAGAAGATATTAAAACGGAATGGTTAGCAGATAAAAACATTATTGGCTTAACTGCGGGGGCATCAGCGCCAGACATCTTAGTTAGGCAAGTCATTGATCGACTTAAAGAGTTAGGAGCCGACTCGGTTGTTGAGTTGCAAGGGCGTGAAGAAAATATCGTCTTTGAAGTCCCTAAAGAATTAAGAGTTGAGGTTAAAGAGATTAATTAATCATTTGGTTTTAATTACAGGAACAGCCGCTTTACCATTCCTATCTTTGCGGCTGTTTTAACCTTTTTATTCAAGTTGTTCCCTTCGCGTTTTCTCTCAATTAAAACTTTTACTGATAATCTCTATGCTTTCTACGCTTTTGTTAATAACTCTGCATTTTTGCTAGCAGAATACAGTCAGGATAGTTAATCTGTATCACAATCATTTCTAAACTGTGGGTAAAAATAGCCTTTTTATCCTAAACAACAGTTCAAATTTATATATTTGCATTAATTAAAAAAGGATAAACCATGGCAAATTCAGTGGTACGTGTCGCAATAGTTGGTGCAGGTGGACGTATGGGACGCCAGCTAATCCAAGCCGCACAACAACAAGATGGAATTCAATTGGGGGCAGCGATTGAGCGTGAAGGATCATCACTTATCGGAACCGATGCAGGTGAACTCGCAGGTATCGGTAAGTTAGGTATTTCCATTGTTGATTCACTTGACCAAGTTGTTAATGATTTTGATGTGGTTATTGATTTTACGCGTCCAGAAGGCACATTGCATTACTTAGCATTTTGTAAAGCCAACCAAAAAGCCATGGTCATTGGTACGACAGGGTTTGATGAGCAAGGGAAGCAAGCCATTGCCGAAGCTGCGAAATCTATTCCTATTGTCTTTGCAGCAAATTTCAGTGTTGGCGTCAATGTCGTACTGAAATTACTGGAAAAAGCAGCAAAAGTAATGGGAAATTACACGGATATTGAAATTGTTGAAGCTCATCACCGCCATAAAGTGGATGCGCCATCAGGTACTGCTTTAGCTATGGGGGAATCTATTGCTAGCGCGCTGGGTAAAAATTTAAAAGAGTGTGCCGTATACACCCGTGAAGGCTACACAGGAGAGCGAGAACCTGGAACCATTGGTTTTGCAACTATCCGAGCTGGGGATATTGTGGGTGAACATACCGCCATGTTTGCAGATATCGGGGAACGAGTTGAAATTACTCACAAAGCCTCTAGCCGCATGACCTTTGCAAATGGTGCAATTAAGGCATCAGGTTGGGTTTGTGCTAGAAATAGTGGGTTATATAATATGAAAGATGTGTTAAATCTTGATGATTTATAGTATTTATTATTTATTTTTTTGTTTATATATCAGTTAATTGCGATTAATAAGTATTTATTTTATGTTGATTTGAATTATTTGCATTCAAATCAACATAACCTTATCTTTTCATTGTTTTTATCTTCGGTTTTGCTCGTTAATTATCCTTCCCTCCTTCTTTTAGCTGAGTTATTATCAATAAACTAGTTATCTTACTTTGCAACCGTTTACTAATTCATTTTTACTATGATTTATACTACTCATCCAACTAAAAGTGAGGTAGTTGAGTAAAAAAGTAAGATAAAAGTGAAAAAAATGCATTTTTTTCTAGACAAGACCCTATCTCATCATTAGAATGCGCGCAATTTGCCAAAAATTTGCTTAAAAACTCATTTTGGCATTGATTTAGATCGCAAAATCTGAATTAATATGCAAAAAACGTGATTTATTATTCTCCGGAGGGTGTTTTGATTAAGTCAGCTATATTGGTTCTGGAAGACGGAACCCAATTCCACGGGCGTGCTATCGGTGCAGAAGGCGCTGCTGTTGGAGAAGTCGTTTTCAACACGTCGATGACCGGATATCAAGAAATAATTACAGACCCTTCCTATTCCCGCCAAATTGTTACTCTCACTTATCCCCATATTGGTAATGTCGGCACTAATGCTGATGACGAAGAATCTCCAAATGTTCATGCTCAAGGCTTAATCATTCGTGACTTACCATTGGTATACAGTAACTTCCGCGGGCAAGAAGGGTTATCTGAATATCTAAAACGCCATAATGTGGTGGCGATTGCAGATATCGATACACGTAAATTGACACGTTTACTGAGAGAAAAAGGCGCTCAAAACGGTTGTATCATTGCGGGTGATAACCCAGATGTTGCACTGGCATTGGAAAAAGCGCGTAGTTTTTCAGGTTTGAATGGGTTGGATTTAGCAAAAGAAGTCTGCACTAAAGAGATTTATAACTGGTCCCAAGGTTCATGGACGCTGGAAAATGGCCAGCAAGGCGCAAAAACTGCGGATGAACTCCCTTTACATGTTGTCGCTTATGACTTCGGTGCGAAGCGCAATATTTTACGTATGTTAGTTGACCGTGGCTGCCGTTTAACGGTGGTACCAGCAACAACACCCGCAGAAACTGTATTAGCGATGAACCCCGATGGTATTTTCTTATCGAATGGCCCTGGTGACCCAGCCCCATGCGATTACGCCATCAAGGCCATTGAAACATTTTTAACCACAGAAATTCCAGTATTTGGTATCTGTTTAGGGCACCAGTTACTTGCCCTGGCGAGTGGCGCTAATACCATGAAAATGAAGTTTGGCCATCATGGTGCTAACCATCCAGTTAAAGATTTAGATAAAGATGTGGTGATGATCACGGCGCAAAACCATGGTTTTGCTGTTGATGAATCGACACTTCCCGACACACTGCGAGTGACTCACAAGTCGCTGTTTGATGGAACATTGCAAGGTATTCACCGTACGGATAAACCAGCATTCAGTTTTCAAGGCCACCCAGAAGCAAGTTCAGGGCCACATGATGCGGCAAATTTATTCGACCATTTCATTGAATTAATTAATGAATACCGTCAGAACACACCTCGTCAAAACGCACAATAATCGGGAGCAAAAGAAATGGCAAAACGTACTGATATAAAAAGCATTCTGATTTTAGGTGCCGGCCCGATTGTGATTGGCCAAGCATGTGAATTTGACTACTCAGGTGCTCAAGCATGTAAAGCACTGCGTGAAGAAGGCTACCGCGTAATCTTAGTTAACTCGAACCCTGCGACAATAATGACTGACCCAGAAATGGCAGATGCAACTTACATCGAGCCGATTCACTGGGAAGTTGTGCGTAAAATCATCGAAAAAGAGCGCCCAGATGCAGTATTACCAACCATGGGTGGCCAAACCGCACTGAACTGTGCGCTTGAATTAGAGCGTAAAGGCGTTTTAGCCGAGTTCGGCGTCACTATGATTGGGGCAACGGCAGATGCAATCGATAAAGCTGAAGATCGCCAACGTTTTGATAAAGCAATGAAAAAAATCGGCTTGGGCACTGCACGCTCAGGTATTGCACATAATATGGAAGAGGCATATGCCGTTGCAGATGCGGTCGGCTTTCCCTGTATTATTCGCCCATCATTTACGATGGGAGGCACCGGTGGCGGTATTGCCTATAACCGTGAAGAGTTTGAAGAAATCTGTACTCGCGGTTTAGATTTGTCCCCTACTAACGAATTATTGATTGATGAATCGTTAATTGGCTGGAAAGAATACGAAATGGAAGTTGTCCGCGATAAAAAAGACAACTGTATTATCGTTTGTTCCATTGAAAACTTCGATGCCATGGGGATCCACACGGGGGATTCTATCACCGTAGCTCCGGCTCAGACATTGACCGATAAAGAATACCAAATCATGCGTGATGCATCGATGGCAGTATTGCGTGAAATCGGCGTTGAAACGGGCGGCTCTAACGTTCAATTTGCGGTAAACCCTAAAGATGGGCGCTTAATTGTTATTGAAATGAACCCACGGGTTTCGCGTTCATCAGCGCTTGCTTCTAAAGCGACGGGCTTTCCAATTGCAAAAATTGCGGCAAAATTAGCAGTGGGTTATACCCTTGATGAGTTAATGAATGACATCACTGGTGGCCGTACTCCGGCATCATTTGAGCCTTCCATTGACTATGTTGTGACAAAAATTCCACGTTTTAACTTTGAAAAATTTGCGGGCACGAATGACCGACTAACAACGCAAATGAAATCTGTCGGCGAAGTAATGGCTATTGGTCGCACATTCCAAGAATCAATGCAAAAAGCATTACGTGGTTTAGAAGTAGGCGCAACAGGCTTCGACCCGAAAGTGGCCCAAGAAGACCCTGAAGCACTAACTCGCATCCGTCGTGAGTTAAAAGATGCAGGTGGAGAACGTATCTGGTTTATCGCGGATGCGTTCCGTGCCGGTCTTTCTGTTGATGGTGTTTTCAATTTAACCAATATTGACCGCTGGTTCTTAGTGCAAATCGAAGAATTGGTGCGTTTAGAAGAAGAAGTGGCTGAATTAGGCATCAATGGCCTAACTAAGGACTTCTTACGTGTACTTAAGCGTAAAGGATTTGCAGATGCACGTCTGGCAAGTTTAGTCGGTGTTTCTGAAGCAGAACTACGCAAACTACGTCAAGGCTATGATTTACATCCCGTTTATAAACGTGTTGATACCTGTGCGGCAGAGTTTGCAACAGACACGGCTTATATGTATTCCACATACGAAGATGAGTGTGAGTCAAACCCAAATAATGCTAAACCGAAGGTGATGGTATTAGGCGGTGGGCCAAACCGAATTGGGCAAGGGATTGAATTTGACTATTGCTGTGTACATGCATCTCTAGCGTTACGTGAAGACGGCTATGAAACCATTATGGTGAATTGTAACCCAGAAACTGTTTCAACCGATTACGACACGTCAGACCGTCTCTATTTCGAACCTGTCACTCTTGAAGATGTGCTGGAAATTGTACGCATCGAGCAGCCAAAAGGTGTGATTGTGCAGTATGGTGGTCAAACACCATTAAAATTAGCTAGAGCGTTGGAAGCTGCGGGTGTTCCTGTTATTGGTACGAGCCCAGATGCCATTGACCGCGCAGAAGACCGTGAACGTTTCCAGCAGGCCGTTAATCGCTTGAACTTAAAGCAGCCACAGAATGCAACTGTCACTGCTATTGAGCAAGCAGTTGAAAAAGCAGCTGTTATTGGTTATCCACTGGTTGTTCGCCCATCCTATGTGTTAGGTGGCCGTGCAATGGAAATCGTATATGATGAAATCGATTTGCGTCGCTATTTCCAAACGGCGGTGAGCGTTTCTAACGATGCGCCAGTGCTACTTGATCGCTTCTTAGACGACGCAGTTGAAGTTGACGTAGATGCGATCTGTGACGGTGAGATGGTGCTGATTGGCGGTATCATGGAGCACATTGAGCAAGCTGGCGTGCACTCTGGTGACTCTGCATGTTCACTACCTGCATATACACTTAGCCAAGAAATTCAAGATGTGATGCGCGAACAAGTCCGCAATCTTGCCTTCGAATTACGTGTACGTGGCTTGATGAATGTGCAGTTTGCCGTCAAAAATAACGAAGTTTATTTAATTGAAGTCAATCCACGTGCCGCAAGAACTGTGCCTTTTGTCTCTAAAGCAACAGGTGTACCATTAGCGAAAGTTGCAGCGCGAGTGATGGTAGGGCAAACCTTGGCACAGCAAGGAGTAACGGAAGAAGTTATTCCACCATACTACTCTGTAAAAGAGGTCGTATTGCCATTTAATAAATTCCCTGGGGTTGACCCAATTCTTGGGCCTGAAATGCGCTCAACAGGTGAAGTAATGGGTGTCGGCCGGACATTTGCAGAAGCATTTGCTAAAGCGATGTTAGGCAGTAGCTCGACGATGAAAAAATCAGGCCGTGCACTGTTATCCGTTCGTGAAGGGGATAAAACACGTGTGGTTGATTTAGCCGCTAAGCTGTTAAAACACGGCTTTGAGTTAGATGCTACTCACGGTACGGCGATTGTGTTAGGAGAGGCTGGGATTAATCCGCGCCTCGTTAACAAAGTTCATGAAGGTCGTCCACACATTCAAGATAGAATTAAGAATGGTGAATATGATTACATTGTGAATACCACCGCAGGCCGTCAAGCTATTGAAGACTCAAAATTAATTCGTCGCAGTGCATTGCGCTACAAAGTTCACTATGACACGACGTTGAATGGCGGTTTTGCCACCACGATGTCGCTCAGTGCAGATCCAACAGATACAGTAATCTCTGTACAAGAAATGCATGCATTAATTAAGTAATTATTTAATAAGTCACCTATGTAAGCCTCAGTATTCAATTTACTGGGGCTTTTTTATGGCTACTTTTAAACTATCGCTAGCGAGAAAATAATTGTCTGGTGATATTGTGGGTAAAATATAATTCCAATAAAAAATGCAAAATTGAGATTGACTCTCACGTAACGTGAGGCACTAACCTTGGTCGCAATTACAGGAGGAACCTATGCTATTTCAAGTTGGTGAGATTGCGGAAAAAACAGGATTAACCATCCGTACACTGCATCATTATGAAGAAATTGGCTTATTGGTACCAACTGCAAGAACCGATGCGGGTTATCGGCTTTACAACATGCAATGCATAGAGCGTTTAACGCAAATTCAATTGCTACGGCAGGTTGGAGTCAAACTGAAAAACATCGGTGAATTACTGGATGGCCAGAGTGGAGATATGACGAGTTTGCTGCAAGAACGAATTGCATTATTAACGGAACAAATGGAGCAAATGGCGACATTACGTTATCGATTAGAGCAATTACACAAGCAAATGCAAACAGGTAATAGTTTAACTCAGGCTGATTGGTTTTCTGTATTGGAGATGATGTCGATGTTTGATAAATATTTTACCCCTCAAGAATTGGAACAATTGCCACTCTATACGGCGCACACGCTGAAAAACCAAGAGTGGCAACAGCGCGTAGCAACGGTAAATAAGTTGATGGAACAAGGTGTAACACCTCAATCTATCGAGGTGCAACAAATTGCACATGAATGGATGACGGCATTAGAAAGAGATACCGGAGGCAACCCGGATTTCTTTGCACGATTGAATCGAATTCATTTATCGGATAACACGTTAGCCTATTCATCAGGTATTTCTGTTGCAATGATCCAATATGTAGCAGAGGGTTTTAGTGAGTACCAATTATCACTGTTTAAACCACATTTAACCGCGGAGCAATTTGCTTTTGTTCAGCAGCATTATTTTTCCTCAGGTGAGGCGTGGCCCGAATTAATCGCAGGTTTATATAATGCATTAAAAGCACATAAATCCCCAGACTCACCCGAAGTACAACAATTAGCGAAAACATGGTTAGCGATGTTCAACCAGTTTACGGGGGGAGATCCTGAGCTACAAGAGAGAATTCGGGTAATTTATCGTGAGGAACCCAAGACTTCGCAAGGAACATGGATGACAGCAGAAATTGGCCAGTACTTATTTTCTGCTATTAGTTTGATGGATCAATAAGTTTGATGGATCAATAAAACCAAATGGCCGCTAATTAGCGGCCATTACTCGGTCATACTATGATTTTTCTTTGCTACCAGAGAGTGCCTTTCGGTGTTTCCAATACATTACAATTGAACCAATTAGCCCACTAATTAGTAGGATGACAGGGATAATCATTAGCGCACTAATAACAATTTGCTCATGTTCTTTCACAAAAGGAATTTGGTTTAAGGCATACCCCAAGGTGACAATCAAGCCAACCCATAACAAGCCACTTAGCCAGTTAAAAAATTGGAAACGGCGGTGACTTAATTCAGATAACCCAGCGAGCAAAGGTAATATTGTTCTGACAAATGCAAGGAAGCGGCCGATAAGTAGGGCGTATAATCCTTGCTTATTAAACATATTATTTGCTTTGGTGTGATATTCCTCAGGAATTTGCGCTAACCAGCGTTTCACAACCTTGGTTTCACTTAACCATCGGCCTTGTAGAAAACCTAACCAGCAACCTAAACTGGCTGCTGTTGTTAGCAATAGTATTGTGGGAATAAAGTGTAAGACCCCTTTGGCAATTAATGCACCTGAAAGGATCAACAAGGTATCACCGGGTAGGAAAGCGGCGGGAAGAACGCCATTTTCTAAAACAATGACAACAAAAAGTACGGTATAAATAACCCAAAGCACTTCAGGGTTGGAGAGTTTAAGGAAATCGTGGTGCCAAAGTGCCAGTACGATTTCGCGTAGGACTTCCATAATCATTCCTGTATCTGCGTAAAAGCGAATTTCTTTATCATCTATATTACAGGAAAAAAAGGGTTCAAGTTTGATTTGTTTGATGAATTAATCATTGAGTGGATAAATTGCAGGAAATATTTAATGATTATCCTGCAATTAACATCTTGATTTAAGCTACAAATTAAATTCGCTCAAAAGCTAATTGTAAGTCGTGAATTAAATCATCGGTGTGCTCTAAACCGATATGCACTCGGAAGAAGGTGCCTTCTCTTGGTGAAAAATCATACTGCCGCATACTGAGCAAATCTTCTTTTTGGTATCCCAAAATCAGCGATTCAAAACCCCCCCATGAATAACCCATTTTAAAATGATTAAAATTATCAAGAAAAGCGGTAAATTGCTCCGTGGTTAAGCGTGATTTTAGTTGGAAAGAGAACAGACCATTAGAGCCTGTAAAATCACGAATAAAGAATTCATGACCCGGAGAATTCTCAAGTGCCGGGTGAAAAACCTGTTCAACTTCAGGACGTTGCTGTAACCAATTAGCAACTTGTAAGCTATTAATTTGATGCTGTTTTAATCGAGTCGGTAATGTATGCAGGCCACGATTAGCCATATAAACAGTGTCTGGGTCAGCTGTTTGACCTAAGAGATAAGAATTTTCACGTAATGTTTCAATACAGCGTTGGTTTGCCACAGCAAGGCCGAGCATTCCGTCGGAATGGCCATTGATATATTTAGTTGCTGATTGGATTGAAACGTCAACATCAAATAATAATGGTTTAAGTAAGACGCCCGCAGCCCAAGTGTTATCAATCATAATGACAATTTCAGGCGATTTAGCACGTATAGCTTTTACGATTGCAGGTAAGTCATGAACTTCCATGGTGATAGAGCCGGGGGATTCTAAGAATACAATACGTGTATTGGATTGTATTAAATCAGCAATCCCCGTTCCGATTAGGGGATCAAAATACGTGGTTTGGACATTTAACTTAGTGAGAATATTGTCGCAAAAATTTTGGGTTGGGTCATAAGCTGAACCGGTAACAAGGATATGTTCGCCTGCAGAGATAAAGGACAAAATGGCATTGGTAATTGCGGCAGCACCTGAAGGGTAAAGGACACAACCTGCACCTGCTTCTAATTCTGTCATGGCTTCTTGGAAAGCAAAATGTGTTTGCGTACCACGGCGTCCATAAAATAGTACGTTATTTGCACGATGGCGAGTTGCATGTCGTTTTTCTTCAAGCGTATCAAAAATAATAGAAGAAGCTCGTTGAATAACGGGGTTTACTCCTTTTTGTGTGTATTTAGGGTTTCGCCCAATATGAACTAATTGTGTTTCAGGTTTTATGTCTGCCATGATTTTTCCCTACACAGGATGTGAACTAGTTAAACTCAAAGGTGATTTATACTAAGACGTTAAATGATCCTGATAGAAATGTAACCTGAGTATTCTTCAACTTTCAATTCATAGGTAAGTCTCATTTTCTCAGGTTGCGTATGAACACTTAATTGAGCTATGAATTATTAAGGAAAATAACCGCATAATAGAGAAGGACATGTTTGTCTAAACGCAAAAAAATATAAAAAAATCGCGAATACTAATGATAATTACTATCAATTCGCGCTGTGTTTGATATCATCAGCACCGTCTTTTTGAAAAGAGACGGACAGCGCGAGTCAAATTTCGCTTTTAAAGGTTAGTCGATGAATGGCACAATCATCGATATGAATTTTATTATACAACACTAAAAAGAGAGTAAAGGCCAACTGATGCGTAAACTAACAGCTTCTATTCTATTGGCGTTCGGCTTGATGGGTACGGCAGTCGCTGAAACCACACCTGCAACAACACCAGCTGCGTCTCAAAATACACCATCAACACAACCGGCAGTAAACCCGGCTGCACCAACAACAACACCAAGTGCTGAAGTTGCATCAGTACCCGCTGAGCCTGTACAAGGCGAAGCTGTGAACACAACAGTTGTTAATGAAAACATTGAAATTGCAACAGAAGCACCAACAGGAGGTTTTGATCAAGACTTATCTGTTTGGGGAATGTACCAAAATGCAGATAACGTGGTTAAAACCGTTATGATTGGTTTGGTGATTGCTTCTGTTATTACATGGGCGCTATTTTTCTCAAAAGGTTTGGAGATTTTAGTTGCTCGCCGTCGCTTAAAAGCAGAAGCGAAAGCGATTGCTGAGGTAAAATCACTTGATGAGGCGGTCAGTATTGCAGAAGGCTTCAAAGCAAATAGCATTACTCGTATGTTATTAAATGAAGCTGTTACTGAGCGAGCTTTATCAGCGAATAGCTCTGATTTATCAGGTACAAAAGAGCGCACATCATTCCGCCTAGAAAGGGCTGTTGCTGCTATTAGCCGTTATATGGGGCGTGGCAATGGTTATTTGGCTACTATTGGTGCGATTTCTCCATTCGTCGGTTTATTTGGAACGATCATGAATAGCTTTATCGGGATTGCCCACTCACAAACCACTAACCTTGCTGTTGTTGCGCCAGGTATTGCAGAAGCATTATTAGCAACAGCAATCGGTCTTATTGCCGCTATCCCTGCGGTTGTGATTTATAATATTTTTGCTCGTATGATCAACAACTATCGTGGTCAAGTAGGAGATGTCGCTGCTCAGTCCGCATTGTTACTGGGGCGTGATCTTGATCTGGCAAATAGCAAAGCAAGGTAATTATTATGGCAATGCGTTTAGGTGACGAACAAGACGATAGCGGTGAAATGCATGAAATTAACGTAACACCTTTTATCGATGTTATGTTGGTTTTATTGATTATCTTTATGGTTGCGGCACCATTGGCAACAGTTGATATTAAAGTCGACTTACCCGCCTCGACAGCGAAGCCGCAGCCGCGTCCAGAAAAACCCGTTTTTTTAACGGTGAAATCGGACAGCCAGCTTTTTATTGGGGACCAAGCTGTGACAAAAGAACAGCTTGCTTCTACACTTGACCAAGCAACAAGTTCTAATAAGGAAACGACAATCTTTTTCCAAGCGGACAAGAGTGTTGATTATGAAACTATGATGGATGTAATGAATGCATTGCGTCAATCTGGGTACTTGAAGATTGGTTTAGTGGGTATGGAAGCAACAACTTCAAAATAAGCGAATTACATCGTATAAACGCGTTTTATCGTTAAAGGTAAAACGCGTTTTTTATTATCTAACTATGCCTTAAGGTAAGCCTGTGGCGATCTAATTTACCTTTGGCACTATTTTTGTCTATCTCATCATATTTATTTTGCTAATTAGATTTCTTTTTAAGAATTTTATTCTTATTTGACGCTTTCTATTCGTAATTTGATAGGCTGGGGTGGCTATTGCACTCATTGTTTCACTCTATTTAGGATATTTTTGCTTGTATTTTCTATAAGCAATGAAGCATCTTATTAATTTTTATAATGAATCATTGTTTGTTTTTTCTTTATTATCACAGTAATGTCTATTGATTTTACCTTTTTTACTATTTATCTATTAGTTACATTGATTCATTTTCTTGGTTTTTTAATTTTTAAATGCGAGTTAAATAGCATATTAATGCTGATTATTTTATCAAAAGTGATGCAATAGCGATGTGAAACTTAACTAAAAATAAACCATATTATAATTAAGGATTTATGTGGGGATCATTTTTAATCTATTTGACCTAATTCCTTATTAAATTGGTGGTTATTTTGTAAGGGAAGGATTCATCAGAAAAGTTATTATTTATCATGAGCCTGATTGTTTTTATATTTAATTCGTAGGTTAATAAATTTTAATTACGTAAATACCATTAATATTTATAATTGAAAAATATGTAAGTTTTATTAATGTTCAGAATGTTTTATTATTCCAGAAAATATATTTGTAAAGCTATGTGATATATATTAATTAATATTAAATTTACTTTTAAATTTTAAGTAAATTGTTTTCTATAAAAAATGTAAATTGTTTGTAATATCTTAACTATAGGTTAAATATTTTGCCTGATTTCGGTTTTTTCAATGTATCTATTTGATTTTAATTGCTTTGTTGCATGGTTTTTGTAGCTTATCATGAAAATAAAAAAACACTTGCGCAACAAAAGTGTTGCGCTATAATGCAACCAATAACATTTAGAAACACTTTTAAATACTTTATTATACTGAGTTATCTATTTTTATAATTTACTTATGCTAGGGAATCAATAAGGCCAATGCTAATTTGGAAATAATACAAAGTTAGTGAACGTTTAGGCCTTTGTATTAAAAATAGTTATGATTACTTAACAAGTAGGTCAGCTAAGTGAACGTATTTATACTGTGAGATAAGTGTTATTACTGGAGTCAAATGGGCTGACTACAGACTACGCATAGCAAGCGTCGCCGTAATACGGCAATTTCATATTATACTCTTCTATAGATAAAATAAGACTACACTTCCAGCGTTATCATTGAGATAGCGCTTTTTTTTTATTCCCATCTATTTCTTTAAATCTGAGTGTGCTCAAGATCAATCTGTCTCTCGTTTTATGATGAAATAACTTCACGAAAAAATTTATCGGAGTATGATGTTGCCACTTCGCTGTGGGGATCGATATAAATACTTATAACGATAATTATACAACGGCGAATTTCTCTGCCAAGGTCTGGCGTGAATGAATTGGAAGTAACAATGACTTGGTCTGATTTTAAATCTCGCTATCTCATCGGTTTTTGGAAACCATTACCTGCAGTTATTGCCGCAGGTATCTTATCAACCTATTACTTTGGCTTGACCGGCACATTCTGGGCGGTCACGGGTGAGTTTACGCGTTGGGGCGGGCACATCATGCAATTATTTGGTGCAGAGCCAGAGACATGGGGCTATTTTAAAGTTATTGGTTTTGAGGGTACACCTCTGGATCGTATTGATGGCGTGATGATCATTGGTATGTTTGCAGGGTGTTTTGCCGCTGCATTATGGGCCAATAATATTAAATTACGAATGCCTCAGCATCGGATACGTATTTTTCAAGCTATTTTAGGCGGTATTATCGCTGGATTTGGTGCTCGTTTGGCGATGGGGTGTAATTTAGCTGCATTCTTTACTGGTATCCCTCAATTTTCATTACACGCATGGTATTTTGCTGTTGCTACTGCGGCAGGGTCATACTTTGGTGCGAAATTCACACTAATGCCAATGTTTCGCATTCCTGTGAAACTAAAAAAAGTCAGCACCGCATCGCCGTTAACACAAAATCATAATGTGGCGAAAAGGCGCTTTAAACTGGGAATGGTGATTTTCACTTTAGCACTGGCTTGGGGCTTTTATACCTTATTAGACTCCCCAGTAATGGGGTTTGCCATTTTATGTGGTATTGGCTTCGGGTTACTGATAGAAAGAGCACAAATTTGTTTTACCTCTGCATTTCGTGATCTGTGGATCACCGGACGCACCCATATGGCGAAAGCTATCATTATTGGTATGGCGGTCAGTGCGATTGGTATTTTCAGCTATGTGCAGTTAGGTGCAACGCCAAAAATTTTATGGGCTGGGCCGAATGCCGTCATTGGTGGATTACTGTTTGGCTTCGGTATTGTACTCGCTGGTGGCTGTGAAACGGGCTGGATGTACCGTGCGGTAGAAGGCCAGGTTCATTATTGGTGGGTAGGTTTTGGTAATATTATTGGTGCTACAGTACTGGCTTACTACTGGGATGACTTAGGCCCTTGGCTAGCGACTGATTTTGACAAAGTTAATTTACTTGAAACCTTTGGACCAGAAGGTGGATTACTGGTCACTTATGGGTTATTAGCGGTCGCATTTGTACTAATGTTGGTCTGGGAAAAACATTTTTTCCGTAAACGTTCTCAAAAAGCATCTAATGTATCCGTGGAGGTTGTATGAGTAAGAAAGACATTATCCCTGATTACCGGTTAGATATGGTCGGAGAACCTTGTCCATACCCAGCAGTGGCAACATTAGAAGCAATGCCATCGTTGAAAAAAGGTGAAATATTAGAGGTAGTAAGTGATTGCCCGCAGTCGATCAATAATATTCCTCTGGATGCGAAAAACTACGGTTATACTGTGTTGGATATTCAGCAAGATGGGCCGACTATTCGTTATCTTATCCAAAAATAACGAATACGCGTCATATTTTGCACTGTCGCGGCGTTGGCTTCATGCGTTAGCCCTAGTCACATACTTGTGTATGCTCCTAGGGTCTAACGCATTTGCCGCCTTGCGACAGCACAAACTATTTAGCGTATTGGTATTGGTCATGCTTCGGGCTGTAGCGTTGTTGACTGCACTTATAGGCTTACGCCTATTCCCTAATCACACTGCATGCTCCTAAGGCTCGGTTCGCTTGTCGCCTAGTTACAACCCAAATTATATAGGGTATCTTAGTGATACCCTGTAAATATTAAAGCGGTCGGTAAATCGGGAAATTGAACACGGTTAGTATAGGTGGTAGTTCGATTACTCTTCTTGTTCTTGCCAATTAGTAATATCTAGAACCAACTCACATTCGTCATCCATATAAGCGCCTGTTGGAACAAAACCAAGCTTTTTGTAGAACTCAAATGGGCTTTCTTCCCCTTCACCACAGCTATTATAAAGGCGAGGATAACCTTTTCTCTTTAAATACTGGATGACTTGAACTAAAGCTTCTCGGCCAAACCCCAGTTTTTGGTAGGGTTCTGCAATCATAAAGCGCCAAAGCATAATGCCGTCATATTCTAACTCATCGTCATCTAGCCCTGAATGCAGCATGATAAAACCAACAGGGACATCATCAGCGTATATGCCTCGATACCATGCACAATCAGAAAATTGTGCTTCCACCATGGAATAGGCGTTATCTGCTACCATATTACGCTGTGCCTCACTAAGTGTATGACTTAGTAAGCAAATTTCAGAAAAATTTTCTGCAGTGACTTTTTGTAGGGTAACCAGTGAATTTTCATCTAATTCAGGTTCGATGAGCTCTTTCATAACATTTCCTTCGACAGAATATTGACCATAATCATCAGTGATGGATTATTTTTATTATTGTTGTTGAACATAATTAAATATCAGAAATTTGCGATATGGATATAAATCAATCAACCAGAGATTTCACAACCAGTCAATGACTTAATTGTGGCTATGTAAGCGGGATCTAAAAAGTGATGGCAACTTACTTAAGTGTTAGTTGCCATTGTGAGAGCAATAGAGGATATGGAAACAAATTTAGTGTTCGGCTTCACCACCTAAGACATCAATCAAGCGAGCGATTAATGCACTGAGTTCACCGGTCATTAAGACGTAATCAGCATCAAATTTTTGAGCGTAGTCTTCTTTGGCGATGTCATCATTTTGGTCTTTTAATGTATCGCTAAATTTGAGGCGTTTTAGTGAACCATCGTCAGATAACATGAACTGGATACGCTCTTCCCAATCTAAGGCCAGTTTGGTAACGAGCTTGCCAGCTTCAATGTGGTTTGCGATTTCATCAGAAATTAGGTCTTGCTTCTTACAGCGGATAATACCACCTTCTTCTAAGATAGCTTTTAGCTCTGCTTCATCCATGACAGCAAAGCCTTGTGGTAATGAGCCTGAACGGATCCACTCAGTGAGTGTTAGCTCTATAGGGTCTTTAAAAGTCAGAGGAACGACAGGTAAAGAACCTAGGCTTTTGCGAAGTAAAGCTAAATTATCTTCAGCGCGTTTTGCGCTTGCGGCATCAACAATAATTAATTGATTTACAGTATCAATCCAAATGTAGGTTTTACTAAATTTACTAAATGCGCGAGGGAGTAAAGCATGGACGACTTCATCTTTTAAGGAGTCTTTCTCGGTTTTTTTTAACTTACGCCCTTGTTCAGCTTCTAGTTTTTCAATTTTATCCTGTAATTCTTGTTTTATTACAGGAGATGGCAACATTTTTTCTTCTTTTTTAGCGCAAATAAGAATTTGATTACCCGCGGCATGCGTCAATGCATCACCACCATTCATAGGGGAAACCCAGCCAGTTTGCATCATGTCTTGGCTACCACAAGGATGATAGGCGAGGGCGGCAAGCTGTTTCTCTAAATCATCTGCGGAGAGTGCCAAATCCCGATTTAGGCGATAGACCAATATATTCTTGAACCACATGAAAAACCTACCTTTGTTGATAAATAGCCAGTTAGAGCATGGGGCTATGATAGCGAATTGTCTGTTATTAAGCGAAAAAAAATACGTTGACGTTGAGGGCTGCTATCATTTCATTAGCTAACTATTGATAATACTCCTCAAATCAAGCCATGATAACCATAGAACCCTTGAATAGTAGAGAGCATCATAATGAGAATAGGTATTGACCTTGGTGGAACCAAAATTGAAGTTATTGCATTGGATGACAGTGGTAATACTTTGTTTCGTAAACGTATTCCAACACCTCGTGGTGATTATGATGCGATACTTAAAGCGATCGCGAGTTTAGTGGCGGATGCAGAAACGGCGACGGGGTTGTCAGGCAGTGTTGGTGTTGGGATCCCTGGAACCTTGTCTCCAGTGACAGGAAGAGTTAAAAACGCTAATTCCACATGGCTTAATGGCAGACCGTTCGATGCCGATTTAAGTTATTTATTAAACCGTAAAGTAAAAATGGCAAATGACGCTAATTGTCTCGCCGTCTCTGAGGCCGTTGATGGTGCAGGAGCAGGCGAGAAAGTCGTGTTTGCCGTAATTATCGGAACTGGATGTGGTGCAGGAATTGCAATAAATGGGCAAGTGCACTCAGGGGGAAATGGCGTTGCAGGGGAATGGGGTCATAACCCTCTACCATGGCAAGATGAGCAAGATAGGCAATTTCTAGTAACAGAAAACTGCTATTGCGGGCTGACAGGTTGCACGGAATTGTTTGTCTCAGGCACAGGGTTTATGGCGGATTACGCGAAAATGTCAGGAAGCCAAAAAACGGGAATGGAAATTGTCGAATTAGCACAATCAGGTGATAAATATGCCAAGATCGCACTGGAAAATTACCTCAACCGCCTCGCAAAAGCCCTCGGACAAGCCATTAATATGTTAGACCCAGACGTGATAGTGCTAGGGGGCGGAATGAGCAATGTCGATTACTTATATGAAGCGTTGCCAGCAAGGATCTGCCAATGGGTATTTGGTGGGGAGTGTGATACGCCTATTCGTAAAGCGGTGCATGGCGATTCGAGTGGGGTGCGCGGAGCCGCTTGGTTGTTTTCGTCCTAATTTGCGCTGTAGCGTTGTTGGCGGCGCTTGGCTACTCGGGTCACATACTAATGTATGCTCCTATCTTTTCGTCATACTTCAAGCTGTGGCTGCGTTGGCTTCATTCAGTCACTCTAGTCACATACTTATGTATGCTCCTTGAGATGACCTCATTTTTCCGCCTTGCCACAACTTGAATTATTTAAAAAAAATGTAGTTTACTTTGAGGAGAAAACGACAAATTATCTTATTTTCGCCTAGTTATGGTACACATAAGTTAGAAAATAATATTGATATTTTAATGCTTAAATAATCATCTTTTTTTTACTTAAATTAAATTTTAATTAATTGAAGATGATTTAATAAATATATTTATTAAATCAAATTTGATAAATAAGATTGATTATTTTATTTATGTAACGAATTGTGGTTTTTTAATCAAAATAAGTTTACTTTGTATTAAGTGATATAAATCACAATTCTTTTTTTACTTCAAAAAATATTCACAATACCTCGACAAGATAACTTCAATTATTTTGGGTGAATTTGTCATCATTAATTCATTTTTGTGAGCTATATAAAAATCAAGCCCAATAAAAAGATGAAAACCGTGATTTAGTCACAAAAAATGGTTAGTGTTTGCAGTGTATTATCATTAAAAATTGACGTCATGCACATAGTGTAAAATTTTAACGCTATTTTTGTTGTTTATTTGTTCAATTTTACAGGATAGGTACTCAAATTTGAGAGGCAATTTTCTCTCAAAAATGGCAACTAAGGGGATTACATGAATAAAGTATTAAAACTTTCAACACTTGCTATGTTAGTCGCATTTAATGCGAACGCAGCAACGGTTGATTTACGCGTAATGGAAACATCGGATGTTCACAGCAACCTCGTTGACTTTGATTATTATAGAGACAAGCCGACAGAGCAATTTGGTTACGTACGTACCGCGACATTAATTAAAGCCGCTAAACAAGAAGCAACAAACTCAGTATTAGTGGACAACGGAGATTTAATCCAAGGTAGCCCATTAGCAGACTATATAGTAGGTGAAGGTTTAAAAGACGGTGAATCTCACCCGGCACATAAACTTTTAAATACTATGGGTTACACCGTAGGTAACTTCGGTAACCATGAGTTTAACTTTGGATTAGAGTTCTTACACAAAGCGATTGATGGCGCAAAATTCCCATACATTAATGCCAATATTATCGACGCGAAAACAGGTAAAAACTACTTTAACCCATACATTATTGTCGATACACCGGTTAAAGATAGAGACGGCAAAACACACACCATCAAGATTGGTTATATTGGTTTTGTTCCACCACAAATTCTCATTTGGGATAAACCAAATTTAGAAGGCAAAGTATTAGTTAATGACATTACTGAAACCGCGAAAAAATTTGTACCTCAAATGAAAAAAGAGGGAGCAGATTTAGTTGTTGCGATCCCTCACTCTGGTTTCTCGCAAGAGCCATATAAAGCAATGGCTGAAAACTCAGTTTATTACCTCAGCGAAGTTCCGGGTATTGACGCGATTATGTTTGGCCACTCACACGGTGTGTTCCCAAGCAAAGATTTCAGTGATATCAAGGGTGTTGATGTTGCGAAAGGGACTGTTAATGGCGTGCCAGCCGTCATGCCAGGGCAGTGGGGTGATCATTTAGGTGTTGTTGATTTAGTGGTCAATAATGATGATGGTGCTTGGAAAGTAGTTGATGCAACCGCTCACGCACGCCCTGTCTATGACAAACCAAATAAGAAAGCCTTGGTTGAACGCGATGGCGACCTCGCAAAAATTATTGAGCAAGAACACCAAGATACTCGTAAATTTGTTGGGAAACATATCGGTAAAGCATCCGAAAACATGTACAGCTATTTAGCATTGGTTCAAAGCGACCCAACTGTACAAATCGTGAATGACGCCCAAATCGATTACACCAAAAACTTTATTCAAGGTGACCCTGATCTGGCTGATTTACCGGTTCTTGCAGCCGCAGCACCATTTAAGGCAGGCGGTCGTAAAAATTCACCGACTGAATTCATTGAAGTCGAAAAAGGTGATTTAACCTTCCGTAATGCTGCTGACTTGTATTTATATCCAAATACATTGGTTGTGGTTAAAGCGACTGGTGCGGATGTCGTCGAATGGTTAGAATGTTCAGCGGGAATGTTCAATCAAATCAACCCACAATCAACAGCACCACAAAGCTTATTGAATTGGAATGGTTTCAGAACTTATAACTTTGATACAATTAGTGGTGTAAATTATCAAATCGACTTGACTCAACCAGCGAAATACGATGTTGATTGCCAAACTGTCAACAAAGATGCTAACCGAATCAAAAATGTCACCTATCAAGGTAAGCCGATTGATCCAAAAGCCACCTTCTTAGTGGCAACGAATAACTACCGTGGCTACGGCGGTAAATTTGCGGGAACAGGTGATAATAATGTTGCATTTGCATCTCCGGATGAAAACCGTTCTATTTTAGCGGCTTATATTGCTAAAGAGTCTAAAGATAAAGGACAAATTGCGACTAAAGCGGCTAATAATTGGTCATTCACACCAATTAAAACAGACAAAAAACTGGATGTTCGCTTTGAAACAGCACCAAGTGAAAAGGCTGCAAACTTTATCAAAGAAAATGCACAGTATCCGATGAAACAAATCGGTACTGATGATATTGGTTTCGCTATTTATCAAATAGACTTAACTGAGAAGTAATTTTAACGTATTTGTATTATTCGAGCCTACCTACGGGTGGGCTTTTTAATGGCTAACTGATAGGTTTGGGAGGCGATTTTTTTAGAGGAAAAAACGTGAAGTGAGGATAATAAGGGAAAATAGTGCTCGGAATATAAACATCACTTTTAAAGTTTAATACCCCGAGCGGTTATAATTTAATGTAGACATCATATTACTATTCATAAAAAACATTCAACATAGGTAATTTAGAATATTTATCATATTCTACTTTAACATATTCAGACTCTATCTTTTGACCCTCTTTTAAAGAACGGGTTATTGAGATGTCTTTACCTTTCCGGTAACACTTAACATTAACTTGCTCTTTATGTTCAACATTGACTGAACATTGTGGCTCATAGATATAACCTGTAAATGAAATTGTACCTCCTGATGAATTATTGCCTGCATAGGTGAAAGAACAACTTGAAATGATTATAGCAACAACAGATGTTAGTAAAGATAAACCTTTCATAGTCCACCCCCTTAATAACACGTTACACGATGAAGCGTGTTTTTGTGCTTTCACTTTTAGTGTAGTTCAAATATCCATAATGCAAAACTAAAAATGAAAATATACTTAGAGTTTAGTGGGGTGATTGATTAATTCGTTGATAAGTATCAATTTATCTATTTGTTTAATTTCTTCTGATTAATTAATGAGCAAGTGGTAATGAAAGTGTAATAATAACAGTGTAATTGTAAATATTTATATTTATTTCGATAAAGTATTTTTAATAAATATGTTTTGTCGATAGCGCAGATTAATTTAGAATAAGTTATTATTATATTTTAAATGGTGGAAATCATAAGTGATGACATTAAGCTATGCACTTTAATAATATGATATAAATAAAATCCCCCCGTAAGTATATTACGAGGGGATTATTTAAAATTTTAGTATTATTTCAGCTTATTTGAAAACTTTGAAACGAACATCATCGTCCATAAAGTCTTTATCACCTGCTGGTGAATTAATAGAACCAAATACCATTTGAGCGCGTAATATCCAGTTAGCAGGCACATTCCATGCTGCTTGAACGTCATTATCAATCAGTGGATTATAGTGTTGTAAAGATGCACCAATATTTTCTTGTGATAATGCAGTCCAGACTGCGAATTGAGCGATACCACTGGCTTGTTCAGACCAAATTGGGAAGTTATCCGCATATAAAGGAAATTGCTCTTGTAAGCCTTTTACGATGTCTTGGTCTTCAAAAAACAGAATAGAACCGGCACCTGCAGCAAAGCTATCAATTTTTTGTTCTGTTGCAGCGAAGGCTTGCTCAGGAACAATTTTACGTAGTGCTTCTTTGGTCATATTCCATAATTTTTTGTGTTCAGCACCAAATAAAATTACGACACGAGATGTTTGTGAGTTAAATGATGATGGTGAATGTTTAACTGCTTCTTTAATTAATTTCGTGACGTGTTCTTCTGATACAGGTAAAGCATCGCCGAGGTTATAAATGGTACGACGATTTTTAATCATTTCGATAAATGCGTTAGACATTTTAGTCTCCTAGCTTTTCATTAGCGCACGGCATGTTATTGAATAAATCTTAGAAGCCGTAGTGTGTTTCAATGGTTATTACTATAACGTGGGGAATAAAAAATCATAGAAAAAAAATTTAACGATAAGGTTCAAATTTTTGCGCCAAGTTAAGGGTTGGATTTAATTGATTTAAAATCAATAGGTTATTTTTATTTTTAGCGATGATTCATAGCAAAAAACCACATTAATAAACACTAATGAATAATATGCATAGAAAATAATTGAGTATAAAAGGGGGAGGAATATGGGAAATGAAAGAGCCTAGCTAGAGGCGTAACCCTGCTAGGCAAGAATGATAACTAGTTTTACTTAATTGAGTTCACTAACATTTTTGGTTATTTCGATTTTAGTTCCGCCAAAATTATCAATGATGTACTTTCTTACCGCTTCAGTGTGGTACAGTTCTGCTAATTTGGCAAATTTGGGGTTATCCTTGTTATCTGTTTTAACGACTAATAAATTGATATTATTGATAATAGTCTCATCATTTTCTTCCCTAAATAACGAGTCAGTTAAAACATTTAACCCACCTTCTTGTGCAGCTGTATTACCGATGACTGCGATATCAACATCAGGTAATGCCCTTGGGCCATGAGCATATTTTATTTGCCTAAACACTAAGTTCTTAGGGTTCGAGACAATATCATTAGTAGACCCTGTGGCTTGGTTGAAATCAGGTTTTAATGCAATTAATCCTGACTTTTCAAGTAATTTAAGTGCACGTATATGGTTGGCGGCATCGTTAGGAATGGCAACGATAGATTGCTGAGGTAAATCAGCCAATTTTTTATGCTTTACCGAATATATGCCCATTGGCTCAAAATAGGTGGTTGAAATTGCGGTTAATTGGTTATTATGACTTTTATTAAAATCTTTTAAAAAGCCCCAAGATTGAAATGCATTAACATCAACATCTCCGTCAATAGTGGCGACATTAAGTGTTATTCCATCATCAATAATTTTGACATCAATATCGAGGTTGGCTTTTTTAGCTTCCGGTGATTGAGCAATAAATTGCCATATATCTGCATCACTACCGTGGCTACCAATAACAATTTTTTGTGATGCTGCTTTTTGTGACTCTGTTGTTTCGTTAGTGCTTTCTTCTTGGGAACATGCCACCAAGGCCGTTAACGACAAAGACAATAACACTGCAGGTAGTTTTTTCATTTGATGATCTCTAATTGGTTTTGTTATCAGTATCTAACCAAATAAAAATAACGCTTTATAAATAATATTTTTTCCACATTTTTTCTTTTTAGTTATATGAGGCTAAAATATTCAAAAAGTTATATCGATATAGTTTTAAATTATTTTTAGTAATATCAGATGTGGTATTTAATCGAGTGATAAATATATCGTGAATTTTATTCATTATTTAAATAAATATTTAAAAAGGCCGATTAATATGTCTATCACACAATTACCTATTATTGATTTACATGAGCTTGAAAACCCTGAAACACGAGAGAGTTTCTATAAAAAATTGCGCTTTATTGCCAGGGAAATTGGCTTTTTTTATCTCGTTGGGCATAATATTTCCGTTGGCACCCGAGAGCAATTATTAGCGACAACCAAGCAATTTTTTGCCTTACCTCAAAGCGAAAAAGAAAGTATCTCGATGGAATACTCAAAGCATTTTCGAGGGTACACGGCATCCACTGAAGAGAGCACTCGTAGCCAGCCAGATTACCGTGAACAGATTGATATTGGCGAAGAGTTACCGGCATTACAACTTAATCAAGATGACCCTATCTGGTTTAATTTACATGGGCCAAACCAATGGCCACAATCCTTACCTGAACTTAAACCCCAAGCACTTGCGTGGCAACGTGAAATGCGAACCATTGCGGTAAAATTAATTAAAGCATTTTTAGTTGCATTAGAATTGCCTGAAAATAGCTTTGATGAAATTATTGCCGACCCTGCCCAACATTTATTAAAACTTATTCATTATCCGGCAAGGGAAGATAATAATGAAGGGGAGCAAGGGGTTGGAGCGCACAAAGATGCGGGAATTTTAACCTTATTATGGCAGGATAATAGTGGGGGGCTACAAGTTGAAACTGATGCTGGTTGGATAGATGTTGAACCTTTGGAAAATGCATTTGTGGTAAATATTGGAGAAGTATTTGAATTAGCCACTAATGGCTATTTACGTGCGAATGTTCATCAAGTTGTTAGGCGTAAAAATAGTCATTCCCGCTATTCCATTGCTTATTTTATTACACCAAATATTTTTGCGGAAGAAGTCCCATTATTAAATTTACCCCATTATTTAGCACAACAAGCGTTAGGGCCGGATAGCGATCCATTAAACCCATTATTTACCAATCTCGGAAAAAATGTCATTAAAGGGCGATTGCGTTCCCATTTAACAGTAACTCGTCGCTTTTATCCTAAGGAATATGAGCAAATAATAAGTAATAACAATATTATCTGAGTAATCGAGTCGTTAGAGATATGATGATAAACCGTATTGGAGCTAAAAATGTCAGAACAAAGCTATAAAAAGGATTTACAAGGTAAAGAATTATCCCCAGAAACTTTAATGATGAGTTATGGGTATGACCCTAAGCTTTCAGAAGGATCAATTAAACCGCCTGTTTTTCTGACATCTACATTTGTATTTAAAACTGCTCAGGAAGGAAAAGATTTTTTTAATTTAGTTAGTGGGCGCACACAAACAAGCGAAAACCAGAAACAAGGACTGGTGTATTCACGTTTTAACCACCCAAATAGTGAGATTGTTGAAGATAGACTAGCCCTGTATGAAGGTGCAGAAAGCGCAGCACTATTTTCTTCCGGTATGTCGGCAATTACAACTTGCTTAATGGCAGTATTGCAACCGGGTGATGTACTACTCCACTCTCAGCCACTCTATGGTGGAACTGAAACCCTATTTTTAAACACGTTGGCTCGTTTCGGAATAACTTCGGTTCCATTTCAAAATGGGTACGAGCAGAAATCCATCTTAGAAGTTGCTAATCGAGTCGGGAAAGAGCAAAAAATTGCGGCTATCTATATTGAAACACCATCTAACCCATTGAATACACTTGTTGATATTGAATTAATTAGCCATGTGGCTAAGCAGATAGCTGCGAAGCAAAATGGGCAAACTCCGTTAGTCATTTGCGACAATACGTTGCTAGGGCCTGTGTTTCAAAAGCCTTTGTCGTTAGGTGCAGATTTGAGTGTGTACTCACTAACTAAATATGTGGGAGGGCATTCAGACTTAGTCGCAGGTGCGGTGGTTGGAAGTCAGAAGCTAGTCAAGAAAGTAAAAGCTCAACGTAATGCCATCGGTACACAGCTTGACCCTCACTCTAGCTGGATGTTAGGGCGGTCGTTAGAAACATTACAATTACGTATGGAAAGGGCAAATGAGAGTGCAAAAATATTAGCTGAATATCTCCATCAGCACCCTAAAGTCAGTAAAGTGCATTTTCCTGCTTTTTTTCCGAAAGCGAGTGTAGAGCATCAAGTTTATCAAAAACAATGTACAGGAGCGGGTTCAACTTTCTCTATCAATGTAGGGAATAATGAGGCGGATGCATTTCGTTTTCTAGACAACTTAGCAATCTTTAAATTAGCGGTTAGTTTAGGGGGAACTGAGTCGCTCGCTAGCCATCCGGCATCGACAACTCATTCAGGTGTTGCTCAAAAGGTCAGAGAGCAAATCGGTATTAGTGATAATTTAGTTCGTCTATCTATAGGTATTGAAAATGTGAATGACCTTAAATATGCATTGGAATTAGCATTAGAGGCGATTTAATCATCAGGGTGGGGAAATTTCCCACCCTGAATGGTCACTAAATTGAGTTAGGTGATGCGATATTGTGCAGGAAGTTCGCTAAAGCCAAGCCCATTGCCTTTTTTCACTGCAATTTGGACGGGAATACGTTCTTTCATTGCTTCCACATGGCTAATTACGCCAATAGTTTTGCCAGATGCATTTAAACTTTCTAATGCATCAAGGGCAATATCTAACGTTTCTGCATCTAAAGTACCAAAACCTTCGTCTAAAAAGAGCGATTCTAATTGTGTACGGTGACTTACCATATCGGATAGCGCTAAAGCTAATGCTAAACTCACTAAAAAACTTTCCCCACCCGAAAGGGTTTTAATATCTCGAATGCTATCCGCTTGCCAGCCATCAATAACTTGTAATTCAAGGTTTGCTTGGTGGCTACGCTGTAATAAATAGCGGCCATGAAGTTTCTCAAGCTGTTGATTTGCTAAAGAAACTAAACAGTCCAAAGTTAAGCCCTGCGCATAACGTCGGAATTTATCTCCTTCAGCAGAACCAATAAGTAAGCTGAGATAGCTCCAGTCATCATAACTTAATTGGCTTTTTTCTATTTGTTGCAGCAAATCTTGTTGTTGATGGCGCAGTTGCTTGTCTGTACTGAGCTGGTTAATTATCTGGCCTTGTTTTTGGTTTATTTGCTTAATTTCTTCATCGAACTGAGTAACAATTGTTTGTAATTGCGTTTCATTAAGCGCTGAAAAATCAGTGATACGCTGTTGATTCAGTGCTTCAATAGCCTGCAACCCCTCTTTATAACGCGTTTCACACTGTATGCGAGCTTGGTTAATATGTTGTTTTAGTGCTTCTAATTGTTGTTTTTCTTCATGGCTGATTAACGCATCAAGGAAAGCTTGTTGATGACGAAATGGGCTATCCATAAGTGCTTGAGTAAACAGGGTATTAGCTTGTATTTGCGCCAGTTTTGTTTTTTCACAGGCGTCAATGAGCTCTTGATAACTTCCATTCATAGATGCGATGGCTTTATCAACCTCATTGAGTTGTTTGCTTAATTGTTCCTGAGTTTGGAAAAGTATGGTTTGTTTGTCATTCAACTGCTGAATAAATTGGCTGATAGCTAAGCCAGAAAGCAGTGTTTTTCGTTGCGCTGTTTTTTGCTCTAAACCTAACTCAATTTGTTTAAGGCGATTTCTTTCTTGTTCAATTTGTTGATTGAGAATATTGAGTTGCTTTGACTCAACTTTTAATGTGGCATTATTGACCTCGATTTGTTGGCTAAGTGTTTGCGCCGCCATTTTTTGGTTATTAAAACGCTCACTTCGCTGAGTAATATCGAGAACCCATTCATCGAACTTATCTTTATCTGGCACATTTAAGTTAAATGGCGCTAGGGTAGATTGCCACTGCTCTATTTGTCTCTGTTTACGTTGTTGGAATTGGCTCTGTTCTTTTTGCAACTCATCATGTTGTTGTGTTTGGTTTTTTAAGCGTTCTTCGACTAATAACAGGTCTGATTGCAACTGGGTAAAGCTTGCTTGTTGTTCGTGTAAATGATGTTTGGTTTGCTGGTATTCACGCTCAAGAGCAGCCATATCCACAACTATTTTCTGTTGCGTCGCCAATTGCTCTGTTAATTGATTAACAAAGAGCGTAACGGCTTGTTCATTTTGGGCCAACTCAGGTGTGAGTGCTTGCTCACATGTCTTTTGCCACTGTTGGTTAAATACATCGAATTGTTCATTGATTTGCTGCTGTTGCTGTAAATTTTCGTTTTGACGTTGTTTTTGTGTGTGAAGTTGTGATTCTAACTGAGTTTGTTGTTGTTTTAATTGGTCGAGTTTATTTGTTAGTTCAATGAGTTGTTGCTGTGTTTCACTGAGATGGATTGATTGATAATCGTTAACTGCCGGGTGTTCTGTTGAACCACATAATGGGCAGGGGTTACCTGCTATTAGTTGCTGGCGCTCATGCTCTAGGCTGACAATTTTTTGTTCTAATTGTAATTTATCATTGGTTAGTTTGATGAGTGGGGTCAATTCATTAATATGTGTTACCGCAAGGCTCAACGCTTTTTGCGTAGTGATGATATCTTGCGCTAATTCAACATCTTTTTGGAGCTGTTTCTGTTTTTGCGTTTGCGCATTAAGGCATTGAGATAATATTAATGGCAATAACTTAGCATGTTGCAAACGTGCTTGTAGCTGTTCAATGTGTTGATTGATGGTGTTAATGTCATGTTTTTCTTGGTTTCGCTTGTAGATTTCTTCTTGTTTTTTGAACGCTACAGTGCTGTGCTCTAACTCGAGACGTTTTTGGGATAATTTCTCTGTTTGCTGCTGCTGTTGCCGCTGTAACTGCTCGACTTCATTTGAAAGTATCTGTTGTTTTTCGTGCAAGCTGGCCAGTTTATCAGCTAATTCGAAAATAAAATGGCCTTGTTGTTGCCAACTGCCTATTTGTGAACTGAGCTCAGCGTCTTTTGGGTGTTCTTCTAGGAATATATTGTGTTTTTTTAACTCAATGTACGCATTTTGGATCTGACTTTGCGTTTCACTAACTAAGCATTGCTTTTGCTGAAGAGTGATTTGTTGTTGTTCAATTTGCTGTTTAATTTCAGATTGTTGCTGTTTCAATTGTGCAATTTGGTTATCAAGAGGCCTGACTGTTTCATCAATCAATTGATGTTGTTGTTTGGCAAAATCAAGGTGTTGTTGATACTCGGATTGCGATTTAAACAACTTTTCTTGCAGTGGGGTGCGCTCAGTTTGTTGGGTTTGCAAGCTAAGTTTCAAATGGTGTTGTTTATTCGTGTATTCAGTGAGTTGTTGCTGTTGTCGTTCAACTTCCTGCCATAATGGACGAAGGGATTCCGCAGGGGCACTATCAGCTAATCTTTTTAATTGAGGTTGCGCGGCTTGGAGCTCAAGTTCGTTTTTTTTGAGTTCTTCATCAAGTGATTGCATGCGCTGGGTGAGTTGATGATATTGTTGCCACCAATTAACCCCTTGTTGGTGGCGAGCACGCTGTTGCTTGGTTTGTGCTTCTTGTTCAAGCAAATCGTTTTGCTGTACCAATAATTCTTGATGTTCTACTTCTGTGAGTAAATTAATGTTTTGCGCTTTTGCTTTTAGCAAATCTAAGTCAATTTTGGCTTGCTTGTGTTGATTAAAAACATAAATTGAAATTTGGCTATAAATTTCGGTGCCTGTAATTTCTTCAAGTAAATCAGCGCGTTCTTTCTCAGAGGCATTTAAAAAAGCCGCGAAGTCCCCTTGGGAGAGTAAAATGGATTTAGTAAAACGCTCATAATCAAGCCCTGTTATTTGCGCCACTAATTCTTTTATCTCTGTGATTTTTACGGTCAATATTTTACCATCAGCAACCGTTGCAAGCTCAGCTTTAGGCTGTTGTAAATTGCCATCAGGTTTCCCTCCAGCCCGTCGTTGGCTCCAAAAGGCTCGATAAGCTTTACCTTTGACCTCAAACTCTACCTCCGCGAGGCATTCCCCTGTATGGCGAGTCATCAGTTCATTTTGTGCATTAGAAATGGTTTTTAAACGCGGTGTTCGGTGATAAAGCGCGAGGCAAATCGCATCTAATAAGGTCGTTTTTCCTGCACCGGTGGCACCCGTAATGGCAAACAGGCCATTGCTAGCAAATGGCTCTTCAGTGAAATCAATTTTCCATTCACCTCTAAGAGAGTTAATATTTTTTAAACGTAAACTTAAAATTTTCATATTAACTTTCCTTGCTCAGTTGCAATGCGTCATAAGATTGTTGAAATAGCTGGAATAGACGCTGTTCACGCTCAGGATCTTCTAAAGACTCTTGAGCAAGGCGGCGTAAAAAAACGTCTTCTACGGTGAGTTCACTCAATGTTTCATTGGCCAAGGTTTGGCTTTGTCCCTGTATTTGCTTGCGTGCACGGCGTAGTATTACGACTTCGACTGGGAGGTCTTGTGTCAAAGCTTCAATACGTTGTTGGATATCAGCGAGGTAATCTTGTGAAGCAACTTCAATATCAAGCCAAACCGGTTTATCACCTTGGTAATCTTTCCATATCTCTAATTGCTGTTCTATTTGGTTTAAGGAGCCTTTAATACTTTGTAATGGCTGAATAGTCGGGATTTCCAGTGGTGTGATTTGAGTCAATTCACTTCCGCTGAATTCAACAAGGCAGACACTTTTTTGTTGTGTTGTTTCGTCAAAGCTCAATGCAATAGGTGAACCGCAGTAGCGAATATTTTCTTGTCCTCCAATCACTTGGGGCCGGTGAATATGGCCAAGGGCAATATAGTCAGCGGGGGGAAAAGCCCCTGAAGGAAACGCATCTAACGTACCAATATAAATATCTCGTACAGAGTCAGTTAAGGCTGCGCCGACAACAGTTAAATGGCCTGTTGCAATAATTGGAATATCCAGCCCCAAAGCGGTTCGCTGTTCTAGCGCGAGTTGGTAGCTGGCTTGGTAATGATCATGAATAGCTGTTTGCAGCGAGCGTTGTTTCTCTTCAATATTTTGTCCTGCAATACTTAGTTGAATATCTCGAGGGCGTAAAAAAGGAATGGCACAGACTAAACCAATAGGTTGAGCCTGTTTATTGACTAAGGTAATAACATGGGGCTCACTTCCCGACGTAATGACTTGTGTATTTAAGTAACGAAGTAGAGCACTTGATTCATTGAGTACAGAAACTGAGTCGTGATTACCGCTTAAAATGACTAATTGGCAGCCTGTTTTTTGTAAATCAACAATAAATTTGTTGTACAGTTCACGTGCATAGCTAGGCGGAGAGCCTGTATCGAAGATATCACCAGCAACGATGACTGCATCAACGTGATGTAATTCCACTTGTTCAACGAGCCAATTCAAGAAATGTTGGTGCTCAGGCGCACGGCTTTTGGTAAAAAAATACTGACCAAGGTGCCAGTCTGAAGTATGAATAATGCGCATGAGCTATCAATTCCTATCAACAATAATGTGCACGAGCGTTCGATAACTAAGTATACCTGATCCAGATAACTCGTTGAGGGATGTTTGCGGCTTTATTACCATGTTGCGGAAATATTTCACTTAAATGACATTTAACCGCTAAAATAAAGATTAATATGAGTTTTGCTCATTGATATTCATAATTCTGTCATAAAAGTGACGCATAATACTTTCACATTTTAAATGTCTTCTTAATTTTACAGGAACAATCATGGCAAGACGCATTCTAGTTGTTGAAGATGAAGCGCCCATCCGAGAAATGGTTTGTTTTGTATTAGAACAGAATGGTTTTCAGCCTATTGAAGCTGATGATTATGACAGTGCGATTGCACAACTCGTTGACCCTCTACCCGATCTCGTACTACTGGATTGGATGATCCCAGGGGGCTCCGGTATCCAAGTAATTAAGCATATGAAGCGTGATAGCGCAACACGTGACGTTCCTGTCATGATGTTAACCGCACGAGGAGAAGAAGAAGACCGCGTAAAAGGTTTGGAAGTTGGCGCGGATGACTATCTGATTAAGCCGTTTTCACCAAAGGAATTAATCGCTCGGGTAAAGGCAATTTTACGTCGTATTTCACCAATGGCGACGGAAGATATTATTGAAATGAATGGGTTAACGTTAGACCCTACTTCTCATCGTGTGACCAGCAATGAAATCCCTATCGATATGGGGCCAACTGAATATAAATTACTGCATTTCTTCATGACTCACCCTGAACGCGTATATAGTAGAGAACAGCTACTAAATTATGTATGGGGAGCCAATGTGTATGTGGAAGATAGAACCGTTGATGTCCATATTCGGCGGTTAAGAAAGGCACTAGAGACGGAAGGTCATGATAAAATGGTACAAACTGTACGCGGTACAGGTTATCGTTTTTCTATCCGTTACTAAAAACCACAAAGGGAGAGGCATGCGTGCTTGAACGTTTATCGATTAAGCAGCTGATTTGGGGGCTGTTTTTATTTATCTTACCCGCCCTTATCTTATCGGTTTTTATTGGCCACCTAGCGTGGCTATTAGTGATATCGCTACTTGCTGCACTGACATGGCATGGGTATAACCTACTTAAACTTTCTTACTGGTTGTGGCTCGATAAAAGCATGTTACCACCCGAGGGGAAAGGAGGGTGGGAACCGATATTTTATGGCATCTACCAGATGCAACAACGTAATCGTAAACGCCGTCGTGAGCTAGGCCAGTTAATTAAACGGTTTCGTAGTGGTGCAGAATCACTACCTGATGCCGTGGTTATGATGACAACAGAAGGGAATATCTTCTGGTGTAATCGTCATGCGCAGGCTTTACTCGGTTTCCGTTGGCCTGAAGATAATGGCCAACATATTTTTAATTTATTACGTTACCCAGATTTTAGCCGATACTTCACCATTAAGCGTTATGACCAAGCGCTGACTATCGAGCTCAATAGTGGTGAAATTGTTGAATTTCGTATCTTGCCGTATACCGAAGGGCAGTTATTGATGGTAGCTCGAGATGTGACAGAAAAACGCCGTTTGGAAAAGGCCCGTAGGGACTTCTTTGCGAATGTAAGCCATGAATTACGAACTCCTCTTACTGTCATTCAAGGCTACCTTGAAGTCATGGATGACCAAGAAAATGTCACTGCGGCCAATAAAAAAGCACTGCATGTCATGCAAGAGCAAACTCATCGTATGGATAACTTGGTTAAACAGCTTTTGCAGTTATCACGTATAGAAATTGCTCCTCAAATTAACCTTGATGAGCAAGTGAATATCCCTGTCATTCTCAAAATGATTGAGCAAGAAGCGTTAAGTTTAAGCCAAGGGCGCCACCAGTTTGAATTTCATGTTGATGAAAAATTGCGTGTCCATGGTAATGAAGAACAATTACGAAGTGCAGTGGCGAATTTAGTCTATAACGCAATCAGCCATACGCCAGAAGGCACCAAAATTTGGGTTGAATGGCAAAGAAATGGTCAGGGTGCTCGTTTTAGTGTGAGAGATAACGGGCAAGGGATACCTACAGAGCATATTCCTCGTTTGACAGAACGGTTTTATCGGGTAGATAAAGCACGCTCCCGCCAAGGCGGTGGAGGTACCGGCCTTGGGTTGGCTATTGTTAAACATGCATTACAGCACCATAGCAGCCAATTGGTGGTAACAAGTCAATTAGGTAAAGGGAGTGAGTTTTCATTTACTTTACCGCCAGTATTTATTGTTGATGACAAAAAACTTAAAAATGGGTAAATAATTCCACTTTGTTAATATAATCAAAATATTAATAAAGTGGATTATTTCTATTTATCAATCCATACCTGTATTAAATTCAAAACATATATATTTAATGCTGATTATTGCTATCACATTAATTATATATTCTGTTAAATAATCAATTTTAATCACCAGAAAAAGACGGGTTGTTCATTTTTCGAGCAAAGCATATAACGAGTATTGGGATTTTACTGAAAGTAATCACTAGTTCTGAAAATTAGTTTAGTTATTTATTCTTGTTTTTCGGTTTGCTATTGCCTTTTTGCCCTATAAAAGTTCTACTTGTTGTCAGTTATTGGCGAATTTTTCTGTTTTTTGACTTTTCATTTCGTATGATACAAACAAACATGCTTTTTTATATTGTTAACAGTATGTTTATCAGAATTCTATCTCGCTATATATATTTCAAAGGGTTGCTAAGTGTAAACCCATAATTTTCTATTTTGTCACTTAAAAATAACATAATATGGCTCATCGTTTATCATCAAGAGATATCATCGCATTAGGCTTTATGACTTTTGCGTTATTCGTAGGGGCAGGAAACATTATCTTTCCCCCCATGGTTGGCTTGCAGGCAGGGGAACAAGTTTGGACTGCGGCACTAGGGTTTTTGGTTACAGGCGTGGGTTTACCTGTTTTAACCGTTATTGCGCTAGCTAAAGTGGGTGGGGGCATTGAAGCGCTCAGTACACCCGTTGGCAAAACGGCAGGGTTACTATTGGCGGTTGTTGCTTATTTGTCTGTAGGGCCTCTATTTGCAACGCCAAGAACGGCGACTGTATCCTATAAAGTCGGTATCGCACCTTTATTCGGTGGTGAGTCCGATATGCTGTTACTTATCTACAGCGTAGTTTACTTCGTTCTAGTTATCGGTATTTCACTATATCCCGGAAAACTGCTCGATAGCGTTGGGCACATTTTAGCACCTGTAAAAATGTTAGCCTTGGCTATTTTGGGTATTGCGGCTGTCATGTGGCCTGCGGGGGATCCGATCCCTTCTACAATAGAATACCGTGAGATGGCTTTCTCGAATGGCTTTATCAATGGTTATCTAACTATGGATACCCTTGGTGCTATGGTATTTGGTATCGTTATTGTTAATGCGGCGCGTTCAAGGGGTATCGAAAACTCTTCACTATTAACCCGTTACACTATGTGGGCAGGGTTAATTGCAGGGGTATTATTAACTCTGGTCTATTTGTCCTTGTTTAAGCTTGGTGAGAATAGCGGTTCGTTAATTCCAAACCCTGCTGATGGCGCTGATATTTTACATACCTATGTTCAATATACTTTTGGTAATTACGGTAGCTTCTTCCTTGCGGTATTAATCTTTGTTGCCTGTATGGTAACTGCCGTGGGTTTAACTTGTGCCTGTGCCGAGTTCTTTAGCCGCTATGTACCGATTTCTTACCGTAAACTGGTGTTGATCTTGGGTGTGTTCTCCATGGTGATCTCAAACTTAGGTTTGAGTAAGTTAATCGCCTTCTCATTACCCGTGCTAGTTTCAATTTATCCACCTTGTATTGTCTTAATTTTATTAAGCTTTACTTTGAAGTGGTGGAAAAACCCAACGATAGTGATTGCGCCGACAATGTTAGTTAGCTTTGTCGTCGGTTTAATCGGTGCCGTAAAAGCGTCAGACCATCTTAAAGGTTATATTCCTGAATGGATGACAGCAATGCCACTGTATAAACAAGACTTAGTCTGGGTATTACCAACTGTTGTTGTGATGGTCGTGGCTATTTTATGCGATAAGTTTGTGTCACCTGCTGCACAGCATAAGCAAGTGTAATTAATTGAAATTACAAAAAAGGAGCTAAATAGCTCCTTTTTCTATTTTATTAGGCCATTAATCAACACCGACAGCACTCCCTGCTGGGCGACGTACATCGTTAGAGCCATAAATGAAACCTTCGCGAACTTTCCCTGAAACAGCGGAATCATTACCCGAAGATTTGGCACTAACACCAGCTCCTTCAGGGATCGCGACCATAATCAGCTCGGCGGCACCCCACGGTGTTTGTTCAACCATCTGGTAACCCATTTTATCGAGTAGTGCTAAGGTGTCTTTAGAAACGCCTCTTTGCTCATAATAAACCTCATCAGGGAGCCACTGGTGGTGAATACGCGGTGCATTAACGGCTTCTTGTGGTGGCATACCATGGTCGATAATATTTAAAGCGGTTTGCAGCGTAATCGAAATAATTCGTGAGCCTCCGGGTGAACCGAGAACTAGAAATACTTTGCCATCTTTCGTCACGATAGTTGGGCTCATGGATGACAGTGGGCGCTTACCTGGTGCAATAGAATTGCGTTCACCTTGTACTAAACCATACAGGTTTTTTTCACCTACTTTGGTGGTGAAGTCATCCATTTCATCGTTTAAGAAAAAGCCAGTTCCGGGCGGGATCACCACAGAGCCAAAGCGACCATTAATCGTGTAAGTAGTTGAAACCGCATTTCCTTTTTCATCGACGACAGAGTAATGCGTGGTCTCCGGTTTTTCGTGAGGCCCTATTCCTGGTTGAACTTGCGTGGATGGCGTTGCTTGGTTGGGGTTGATTTCTTTGCGTAACTCTTCTGCATAGGCTTTGCTGAGTAGCTTTTCCGTTGGGTTATCGACAAACTCAGGATCACCGAGGAAGGTATTTCTGTCCATATAAGCATGGCGCATCGCTTCCGTTAGAGTATGAATATAGTCCGCGGAGTTAAAGCCCATTTCTTTGAGGTCATACCCTTCTAAGATATTAAGCGTTTGGCAGATAGTCACTCCACCTGAACTTGGTGGTGGTGCAGAAATAAATTGATAGCCTCTATAGGTACAGCTAACAGGCGCTGTATCTGTGATAGTAAAATTTGCAAAATCTTTTGCGGTTAAGATGCCGCCATTTTTCTTAGAGGCTTCTTCCACAATTTTGGGGATTTCTCCTTCGTAAAAAGCAGAAGGGCCATTTTGGGCAATTTTTTCTAAGGTGTTAGCTAAATCGGTCTGAACTAACAAGTCACCGGGTTGGAAAGAACGACCATCCGGTTTTAAGAAGATACGTGCGACTTCTGGGTCTTGTTTAAAACGTTCTGTCGTGGTGTCGAGGACATCAGTATCCGCTCTAGTCAGCACAAAGCCTTCTCTTGCTAATTTAATAGCCGGCGCCATTACTTGCTGGCGGCTCATCGTACCGTATTTTTCTAAGGCATAGTCTAGGCCTTTAACGGTACCTGGTACACCTGACGCGAGGTATCCATATAGGCTCGCATCTTTGATTAACTTACCGTCTTTGTCTAAATACATATCTGCACTAGCGGCACCGGGCGCGGTTTCTCTGAAATTAATAAATAAATCTTTGCCATCGGCTAGATGAATAGTCATAAAGCCACCACCGCCGATATTGCCACAGCAAGGGTTAACTACGGCTTGTGCATATCCTACCGCAACAGCGGCATCAATAGCATTGCCGCCTGATTTTAGAATATCAGCCCCAATTTGTGATGCTAAATGTTGGGAGGAAACAACCATACCTTTTTTTGCTTCAACGGCAGGTTCAGAAGCGGCATACAGCTGATTAGAAACAAGTAAGGAAAGAAATAGAACCGCAGGGCGTAATGATGTTTTTATCATTCGTATCTCCCAGTTAGGGTTAATTGAGTTGTTCTATCGCACAAATATTCAATATGAATAGTTTGTTAATTATTTGTGTTTTTAATGTATAGCACACAATAATACAAAACATTGAGTATTTGAGTTAAGAATTGTTAACTGAGTGGAATAATTGCGAGTAGGAAGAGAAAAGATAGACTTGGTTCACAAAAGTAAAAAGCGGGCTTGATGCCCGCTTTTCTAAAACTCGCGTAACGAATTACAGTTTTGCAGAGTTTTTAGTCAGGTAGTCAGCAACGCCTTTTGGAGATGCATTCATACCTTCTTGGCCTTTTTCCCACTGAGCTGGGCAAACATCACCGTGCTCTTCGTGGAATTGCAGCGCGTCAACCATACGCAGCATTTCGTCGATATTACGGCCTAATGGTAGGTCATTAACCACTTGGTGGCGAACAACACCTTTTTTGTCAACGAGGAAAGAGCCACGCAGGGCAACGCCTGCATCTGGGTGCACGATGCCGTATGCTGCCATGATTTCACGTTTGATATCAGCAACCATTGGGTATTTAACTTCACCAATACCGCCGTTATCTACTGGTGTTTTACGCCATGCGTTATGAACAAACTCAGAGTCAAAAGAAACACCGATGATTTCTACACCACGTTTTTGGAATTCTTCATAGCGGTGGTCAAATGCGATCAGCTCTGAAGGGCAAACGAAAGTAAAATCCATTGGCCAGAAGAAGATGACAGCAGGTTTACCAGCAATGTGTTTTTTTAAGTTGAAGTTTTCAACGATTTCACCGTTACCTAAAACAGCTGCTGCAGTAAAGTCAGGGGCTTGACGTGTTACCAGAACCATAATTTACTCCTATGAGTTTGAATTAAAGTTTTTTGTCCTGTCTATTTAATCACTGATAAATAGTGTGGATTTAGACTTCTGAAAGAATAGAAAAAGATCTTTTGACAATAAAGTCATTTAAACCGATTATTGTGATAGGTTTTAACTATCAATAATACTGGTTTATCAAATTAATATCAATAAGATAGTTTTATTCCACTAAAGTGCAAGCTTTAATTTATTCCTTTGTGTTAATTGTGACATTCTGTACAAAAAAATGTTGCAGCGCATTAGCCATCATTTGCGGATAAAATTGAAAGAAAATAGTTTCTAACGCATCATACTGCAATAAAAAATCATCAAATGAACCACTTAGCGCACTGAGCTTGGGGCGTCTTCTTGCCATCCCACTCAGTGATTTTCCAATATAATTTTTATCTGCATAGCGTATTAGCCACTGTTGAGGCCAGAGATATTCATTTAACTCCTGGAATTTTTCAGGGGTATGACAAAGCTGCGACTCAATTATTTTTCGGCAGTCACGTACAAAGTCTACTAGCGGTATTGATGGCTCAATAGTTGACCAATGCAAAGATAAAAAATGATCCCAAACTAAATCCAATGTTATAGGTGCAACACGGCGATATTCATCACGAAATAACAATTTAGCTTCTTTGACTAAAGGGTGAGTATCTGTAGTGCGGTCGACAGTTCGATGCATAAAGATACCAGAGACAATTTCGGGGGAGTAAAGGCCCACAGGGTTACCGCGGACGTAGTCAGCCATGATGTTGCCGAGTAAGGAGCTGCCAGCGAGATGGGCCAGGTGGAGGTGAGCTAGGTAATTCATCCTCCTATGATATACCCGATGCCTTTCAAATTATAGCTGTGTTAGCTGCACAAATCGACCCTAGTCACATACTGATGTATGCTCCTAGGGATCAATTTGCTTGCTGCCTTGCTCTAATTCGAAATTCATGGGGTATGAACATTGAGAAACAAAAGAAAAAATATTCTTGATAGTTCGAATCTATGTAAGTTGCCTACCTGTGATTCGAAATCCATAGGACATGCAACGCAGCTTAGCTAACTTTTTGATTGCTCAAACTATAGCAGTAATTATGTTGAATTCGAAACTCACAGGACATTACTTGGCAGAGGAATAAAGAATTCCTCTAATTTGAAATTCATGGGTATACCTATCGAGTAGAAAAAAGTCGAAATCAATTTGTTATAAAAGTTTATTGAAATTGAAATAATTCATTCTTTGAATGGATAAATAGTATGCAGAATTTTTTGCTAACAAATTATTTGTTAAAAAATGGTGGTTTTTTGTCCGATCTTGCGCTTATTTCTTGCGCCAAAGTCAGTGCGGCACTAGACTAGTCGCCTGTTTTTTTAGATTGATGTCAATACAATGCGTGTTTCTGATTTTACTTTTGAATTACCTGAAGAACTGATTGCCCATTATCCGCAGGCTGAGCGTAGTGCTTGCCGTTTATTAAGCCTAGATGGCGGCTCAGGGCAGCTCACGCATGGTGTTTTTACCGATATTCTAGAAAAATTGGAGCATGGTGACTTGCTGGTGTTCAATAACACTCGCGTGATCCCCGCACGGTTATTTGGGCGCAAAGTTAGCGGTGGTAAAATTGAAGTTCTGATTGAGCGTATGTTGGATGAACACCGCGTGCTCGCTCATGTTAGGGCATCAAAAGCACCAAAAGAAGGGGCTGAATTACTGCTAGGCGAAGATGAAAGCGTGAATGCGACGATGGTCGCGCGTCATGGTGCATTGTTTGAACTGCGTTTTGACGATGAACGTGATGTATTAAGCATTCTAAACCAAATTGGTCATATGCCTCTCCCGCCTTATATTGATCGTCCTGATGAAGAATCAGATAAAGAACTTTATCAAACCGTATATAGTGAAAAACCAGGGGCTGTTGCAGCACCAACGGCGGGCTTACACTTTGATGAACCGTTACTTGAAGCATTGCGCCAAAAAGGCGTAGAAATGGCGTTTGTAACATTGCATGTGGGAGCCGGTACCTTTCAACCTGTACGAGTTGATACTATCGAAGATCACATTATGCATTCTGAATATGCAGAAGTGCCACAAGAGGTCGTAGACGCTGTTTTAGCCTGTAAAGCACGAGGTAACCGCGTTATCGCTGTTGGAACAACGTCCGTTCGGTCGCTCGAAAGTGCCGCAAAAGCGAGCCAAGATGCTTTAATTGCTCCATTTTTTGATGATACCCAAATCTTTATTTATCCAGGGTATGAATATCAGGTGATAGATGCACTGATCACCAACTTCCACTTACCGGAATCGACATTAATTATGTTGGTTTCTGCGTTTGCTGGATACAAAAACACCATGAATGCATATAAAGAAGCCGTTGAACAAAAATACCGCTTTTTTAGTTATGGTGATGCTATGTTCATTACCCCCAATACAAATGCTCGATTCGAGAAAATTGGTGAGTAATCAGTTTGAAGCGGTGGCATCGGCTGCTTGCTTAGCAAATTAATATTATCAATAGCAACAGACTGTTTTTCTGCTGCTAGGAGGCAAACGTGAAATATGAATTACAAACGACCGATGGCAATGCACGCCGTGGTCGCTTAGTTTTTGAGCGCGGTGTGGTGGAAACCCCTGCATTTATGCCAGTAGGAACCTACGGTACTGTTAAGGGCATGACACCGGAAGAAGTTAAAGAGACTGGTGCTCAAATCTTATTAGGGAACACTTTCCACTTGTGGTTGCGCCCTGGGCAAGAAATTATGAAGTTGCATGGTGACCTCCATGACTTTATGCAATGGCAAGGCCCAATTTTAACCGATTCAGGTGGCTTTCAGGTCTTTAGTCTTGGCGCGATGCGCAAAATTAAAGAAGAAGGTGTGCATTTTCGTAACCCAATCAACGGTGAAAAAGTTTTCCTAAGTCCTGAAAAGTCGATGGAAATTCAGTATGACCTCGGTTCAGATATTGTCATGATTTTTGACGAGTGTACGCCATATCCAGCAGATTGGGACTATGCAAAGACATCAATGGAAATGTCGCTGCGTTGGGCTGCACGTAGCCGCCAACGTTTTGACGAACTTAACAATAAAAATGCCTTATTCGGTATTATTCAAGGTAGTGTTTACGAAGATTTACGTGATATTTCAGTTAAGGGGCTGGTGGAAATCGGCTTTGATGGGTACGCTGTAGGCGGCTTAGCCGTTGGCGAACCGAAAGAAGATATGCACCGAATCTTAGAACATGTCTGCCCGCAAATTCCAGCGGAAAAACCTCGTTACTTAATGGGGGTTGGTAAGCCTGAAGATTTAGTGGAAGGGGTTCGTCGCGGAATCGATATGTTCGATTGTGTGATGCCAACACGAAATGCGCGAAATGGGCATTTATTTGTGACAAATGGCGTGGTAAAAATTCGTAATGCTAAGTATAAATCAGACACATCAACACTGGATGCTGAGTGTGACTGCTATACTTGTCGTCATTATAGCCGCGCTTATCTGCATCATCTTGATAGGTGTAATGAAATTCTTGGTGCAAGGCTCAATACCATCCATAATTTACGTTATTACCAGCGCTTGATGGCCGGTATTCGCCAAGCCATTGAAAATGGGAATTTTGAAGAGTTTGCTAAAGATTTTTACCAAAAGATTGGTAAACCTGAACCTTCATTAAATATCGAATGAATTTAAGTGCGAAATGCCATTAATCTGTGTAGCATATCAAACTTAGCTTTTTTGTATGTAAAATTGCTTTCAATAAAACAATGAGGAAAGTTGAATGAGTTTTTTTATTTCTGAAGCAGCGGCGTCAGCAGGTGCACCAGCGCAAGGTAGCCCGTACACTATGGTTATCATGCTTGTTGTTTTCGCGCTGATCTTCTATTTCATGATTTTGCGTCCACAGCAAAAACGTGCGAAAGAACACCGTAAATTGATGGAATCTATCACTAAAGGTGATGAAGTTTTAACAACTGGCGGTTTAATCGGACGTGTAACTAAAGTGTCTGAAACCGGTTATGTGGTTCTTGAGCTGAGTGAGAACACAGAAGTAACCATCAAACGTGATTTCGTTGCTGCTGTTTTACCTAAAGGCACAATGAAAGCAATTTAATTCTGATTCTCCCGAAGGGAACTGCCGTGCTAAACCGTTATCCTTTGTGGAAGTATCTGATGTTGATCTTCGCGATCCTCATCGGTTTGCTTTATGCACTTCCAAACCTATATGGTGAGGATCCGGCTGTTCAGATCACTGGCGTGCGGGGAACCGCCGCCAATGAACAAACGCTGATCCAAGTCCAGAAATCGTTAAAAGACGATAAAATTGAGAGTAAATCTATCTCTCTAGAAAATGGGGCCATTTTAGCCCGATTCAACAACTCTGATGTTCAGTTACGTGCGCGTGAAGTGATCATGAATGCACTGGGTGACCAGTATGTTGTTGCATTAAACCTTGCACCTGCAACGCCTAAGTGGCTCGAAGCTATCGGTGGTGAACCGATGAAGCTTGGTCTTGATCTGCGTGGTGGGGTTCACTTCCTGATGGAAGTTGATATGGACACTGCATTAGGTAAATTGCAGGAACAAAACATGGATGGTTTGCGTAATGACCTGCGTCAAGAAGGCATTGCGTACTCTTCTATTCGTAAAGGCAATGATTATAGCGTGGAAGTTCGTTTCCGTAACGCGGATGATCGTAGCCAAGCTGAAAAAGCATTGTCTCGTAAATACCCAGACTTAGTCTTTAGTGATGGCAGCGATAACACCATGATCGCAGTGATGACCGACGAGCGTTTACGTGAAGCACGTAACTACGCGGTTTCTCAGAACATTACTATTATTCGCAACCGTGTAAACCAATTAGGTGTTGCGGAGCCACTCGTTCAACGCCAAGGCGCTGACCGAATTGTGGTTGAATTACCGGGTATTCAAGATACCGCGCGCGCAAAAGAAATTTTAGGTGCGACTGCGACATTAGAATTCCGTCTAGTGAATACCGCTGTGGATTCTTCTGCAGCGGAAAGTGGCCGTGTACCAGGTGATTCAGAAGTTAAATATGACCGTGAAGGCATGCCTTATGTCTTATATAAGCGTGTGATCTTAACGGGTGACCATATTACCGACTCAACATCTGATGCGGATGAAAACGGTCAACCACAAGTGAGTATCAGTCTTGATAGTTCTGGTGGTTCTATCATGTCTGACTTTACACGTGATAACCAAGACAAGCTGATGGCAACGCTGTTTGTTGAATACAAAGACAGTGGCAAGAAAGATGCAACGGGCCGTTCAATTTTGGTGAAAGATGAAAAAGTCATCAATGCGGCACGTATTTCTGCACGTTTTGGTAGCAAATTCCGTATTACTGGTATTACTAACGGCACTGAAGCTCGCCAGCTTTCATTACTGTTACGTGCAGGTGCGTTGATTGCGCCAATCCAAATTGTTGAAGAACGTACCATTGGCCCAACACTAGGTATGCAAAATATCGAGCAAGGGCTGAAAGCCTGTATCGCAGGTCTGTTAGCTTCTATCCTATTTATGATTATTTACTATCGTAAATTTGGTCTGATTGCGAGTAGCGCGCTGTTGGCAAACTTGGTGTTAATTGTTGGGGTGATGTCCTTATTACCGGGCGCAACACTGACTATGCCTGGTATTGCCGGTATCGTATTAACCCTTGCGGTTGCCGTCGATGCGAACGTTCTAATTAACGAACGGATTAAAGAAGAGCTCAAGAACGGTCGATCTGTTCAGCAAGCAATTCATGAAGGGTATAAAGGCGCCTTCTCAAGTATTACAGACGCAAACTTAACGACACTGATCACCGCGATTATTCTCTACGCAGTGGGTACTGGGTCTATTAAAGGCTTTGCGATTACGACAGCGATTGGTGTCGCAACCTCTATGTTTACAGCTATCGTTGGTACACGTGCTATCGTGAACCTGCTTTACGGCGGTAAACGTATTAACAAGCTGTCAATTTAAGGAGCACGTTGTGGCACAGGATTATACTGTTGAACAATTGAACTATGGCCGTAAAGTTTATGACTTTATGCGCTGGGACAACGTTGCCTTTAGCATTTCTATCGTATTACTGATAGCTTCTTTTGTGATTATTGGCGTCAAAGGTTTTAACTGGGGCTTAGATTTCACCGGTGGTACGGTAATTGAAATCAACTTAAGTCAGCCAGCTGATTTGGATAAAATTCGTGATAGCTTGTCTAACTCGAATCATAAAGATCCATTAATCCAAAACTTTGGTAGCAGCCGCGATATCATGATCCGTATTCCGCCAATTGAAGGCACTGCTGGTCAAGAAGTCGGTAAAGAAATTATCACGATTATCAACCAAAATGTGGATGATAAAGCAACCGTAAAACGCATTGAATTCGTGGGGCCAAGTGTTGGGGCTGAATTAGCGCAAACAGGGGCTTTGGCTCTGTTAACTGCGTTGATTTGTATCCTAGTCTACGTTGGTTTCCGTTTTGAATGGCGTTTGGCCGCGGGTGCCGTGTTATCTCTTGCGCATGATGTGGTGATCACTTTAGGTATTCTGTCTTTGTTCCATATAGAGATAGATATGACTATTGTGGCATCATTGATGTCAGTTATTGGTTACTCACTGAACGACAGTATCGTTGTATCAGACCGTATCCGTGAAAACTTCCGTAAAATACGCCGTGGTACACCGTACGAAATCATGAACGTCTCTTTGACGCAAACATTGAGCCGTACCATCATGACATCAGCCACCACATTATTAGTGGTTCTGATGCTATACCTGTTCGGTGGCGCAATGTTAGAAGGCTTCTCATTGGTTATGTTAATCGGTGTAACTATCGGTACTATCTCATCTATTTATGTGGCTTCTGCATTAGCACTGAAGATGGGTATGAAGCGTGAACACTTGATGCAAGCGAAAGTCGAAAAAGAAGGCGCAGACCAAGAGTCATTACTGCCTTAGTTTTAAAAACGATGGTAACTAAGCCAATTAGCACTCAAAATAGTTCGTGTTGTAGGTAGGCGGCAAGTGTAATTAATCCCTAGGAGCATACAAAAGTATGTGACTAGGGTTCATAAGCGATGCCAATACCCCTACAACGGGAATAATAAAGAGTTAAGCCAATTAGTGCTCAAAATAGTTCGTGTTGTAGGTAGGCGGCAAGTGTAATTAATCCCTAGGAGCATACAAAAGTATGTGACTAGGGTTAATAAACGATGCCAACACCCCTACAACGCGAAATATGAAGAGCAACGAGAACACCCTAGGAGGCATCTTCTAGGGTGTTTTTTCTCGCACAGTAGGGTAAACTATCTCCCCCTAAATAGATTCAGGAAACGCTATGCACTGCCCATTCTGCTCAGCTGTAGATACGAAAGTTATTGACTCGCGTCTGGTCGGTGAAGGGTCCCAAGTCCGTAGACGCCGCCAGTGCTTACTTTGTCATGAACGCTTCACCACTTTTGAAGTCGCTGAGCTTGTCATGCCTAGAGTCATTAAAAGCGACGATATTCGTGAACCTTTTGATGAAGAAAAGCTTAATCGAGGTATGCAAAAGGCATTAGAAAAACGGCCTGTAAGTTCTGATGACATTGAGCAAGCTATTATTTCTATTAAATCTCAGCTTCGGGCTACGGGGGAACGTGAAGTTCCGTCTAAATTGATTGGTAGTTTGGTTATGGATGAACTGAAAAAGCTCGATAAAGTTGCCTATATCCGTTTTGCTTCTGTTTACCGCAGCTTTGAAGATGTGCGCGAATTTGGCGAAGAAATCGCTAAATTACAGGATTAACGCCAATGATTGAACAAGACAACATGTATATGGCTCGTGCTTTTGAATTGGCACGAAAAGGGCGTTTTACTACATCACCTAATCCAAATGTCGGGTGTGTGATTGTGCGTGATGGTGCCATTGTCGGTGAAGGGTATCATCAGAAAGCAGGGGAACCTCACGCTGAGGTTCACGCATTGCGTATGGCAGGAGAAAAAGCGCAAGGGGCAACGGCCTATGTCACCCTTGAGCCTTGTAGTCATCACGGCCGCACTCCGCCTTGTGCAGAAGCACTGATTAATGCAGGTGTAAGCCGAGTTGTAGCGGCGATGCAAGACCCAAATCCTCAGGTTGCAGGCCGTGGTCTGTATATGTTGTCGCAAGCAGGAATTGAAACACGTAGTAATGTTTTATTAGACGATGCTGAAGCGGCGAACCGTGGCTTTTTAAAACGTATGCGTACCGGGTTTCCCTATATCCAGTTGAAACTTGCTGCTTCGCTTGATGGCAAGACCGCCCTTGAATCTGGGGAAAGCAAATGGATTACCAGCCCGGCAGCTCGCAAAGATGTACAAGCTCTTCGAGCCGAGGCAAGTGCTATTTTAAGTACGAGCAGCACGGTTGTTGCTGATGACCCTTCTTTAACGGTACGTTGGAATGAGCTCCCATCAGATATCCAACAAGTGTATCCAGAAAGCCAAGTACGCCAACCCATTCGTATTGTGCTAGATAATCACAATCGAGTGACTCCTGACCATAAAGTTACTCAATTAGATGGTGAATGTTGGTTAGTGCGCTCAACCCCAGATGAAAATGCGGTATGGCAAGGAAAAATTGAGCAAATCGCTATTCCAGCAGATGAAAACGGCACCGATCTGGTTATTTTGATGATGCAGCTGGCTAAACGTAATGTGAATAGCATTTGGGTTGAGGCGGGAGCAAAACTCGCAGGCTCATTACTTAAGCTAGGTTTAGTTGACGAACTGATTGTCTATATTGCACCTAAATTATTAGGTGACAGCGCTCGAGGTTTGGTGGACTTTCCGCCGCTTAACGCCCTTGTTGATGCGCCAAAATTTGAATTTACAGAAGTGAAGCAAGTCGGGCCAGACCTTCGTGTCAGGCTTCGTCCCGTATGGTAAGTGGTTTTTTTGAAAATCATACGTACGATACACGAAAGAATGTGATAAAATCCGCGCCCCGCGGGTTATAATTAATATTAGAGGAAGGCTATGAACGTAATTAAAGGTGTTGTTGCTGCTCCACAAGCGCGTGTTGCTATCGCTATCGCTCGTTTTAACAACTTTATTAATGATAGTCTGCTGGAAGGTGCTGTTGATGCGTTAGAACGCATTGGTCAGGTTTCAAATGACAATATTACAATTGTGTGGGTTCCAGGCGCTTATGAGCTGCCATTGACCACAAAAGCATTGGTTGAAACGAATAAATATGATGCAGTGATTGCATTAGGTACTGTGATTCGTGGTGGTACTGCTCACTTTGAATACGTTGCAGGTGAATGTAGCTCAGGTTTATCTCATGTTGCGATGAACAGTGAAGTTCCAGTGACTTTTGGTGTGTTAACCACTGAAAATATTGAACAAGCTATTGAACGTGCGGGTACTAAAGCAGGTAATAAAGGTGCTGAAGCTGCACTGACAGCACTTGAAATGATTAATGTAATTAAGGCCATCAAAGGCAAATAATACACAATTTGCTCTATGTTGCTGTTTTTTCGCCACCACGGTGTAGATTACGCAATGCAACAAGTGTTTATTGTGTACAGTTTTTAAATTTAAGGGGAATCTTGTGAAACCTGCTGCTCGTCGCCGCGCTCGTGAGTGTGCTGTACAAGCCATTTATTCATGGCAATTATCTGGCAATCCAATTGCTGAAGTCGAATATGAGTTTATTGCTGAACAGGACATGTCAGACGTCGACGTAAACTATTTTCGTGAACTGTTATCAGGTGTTGCGACTAACGCAACAAAACTAGATCAACAGATGGCGCCTTATTTATCTCGTCAGCTCGAAGAGTTAGGGCAGGTAGAAAAAGCGATTTTACGCGTCTCCATGTTTGAATTAAGTTTCCGTGAAGATGTACCTTATAAAGTCGCAATCAACGAAGGTATTGAATTAGCGAAAGTTTTTGGCGCAGAAGATAGCCATAAATTCGTTAACGGTGTATTAGACAAAGCTGCACCTGCGGTACGCCGTAAAAAATAATAATATCAGGGTTCCCTCCTGTAGCACTACGGTAATAAATAGGTAGCCTGGGTTCCAGTCTACCTTTGTGTTTATATGCTCGCGATATTTCAATGGCCGGTGAGCGAAGAATAATTGCAGCCAATTAGATAGACTCTTCAGGTTAGCAATTCAGTGCTATTTACCTATTATTGAATTATTAGGGTGTAAATTATTTGCTTCGTCTTAAACGAAAATAGATATAGCGAAAACGGAAAATCTACCATGTCATATGGCGAATTTGACCTCATCGCGCGTTATTTTAACCGTCAAACCACTAACCGACGTGATGTTAATATCGGTATTGGGGATGACTGTGCGTTGATGACCATTCCAGAAAAACAGCAACTTGCTGTAAGCACTGACACTCTCGTTTCTGGTATTCATTTCCTACCAACCATTTCACCAGCTGATCTTGCTTATAAATCATTAGCATCTAATTTAAGTGACCTCGCAGCGATGGGCGCAGACCCTGCATGGGTTTCTTTGGCAATTACATTGCCTTGTGTTGATTGTGATTGGTTACAATCTTTTAGTGATAGTTTGTTTGAACAGCTTAACTATTATGGCATGCAATTAATTGGTGGTGATACAACCCGAGGCCCTATGAGCTTGACCTACACGGTTCATGGCTTAGTGCCAAACGGCAAAGCGATGTCCCGTGCGGGGGCGCGTAATGGCGATTGGATTTATGTAACGGGGACTCTCGGTAATAGCGCTGCTGGCCTTGCTATTTTACAAGATAAACTGAATGTTAAAAATGTAGAACATCAAGAATGGCTAATTGCGCGCCATTTACGTCCACAGCCACGGATTTTACAAGGCCAAGCATTGAGAAACCTGGCTTCTTCTGCGATTGATATTTCTGACGGTTTAGTTTCTGATCTCAACCACATCTTGAAAGCGAGCAGTTGTGGTGCGCGCATTAATTTAGATGCATTGCCTCAATCAGAAGCGTTGAAACAAAGTTGTAGTATCGAACAAGGGCGTTTATGGTCTTTGAGTGGTGGTGAAGACTACGAACTTTGCTTTACCGTTCCTGAAATTAACCGTGGAGCGCTAGAGATGGCACTTGCACACACAGGCTCAGGCTTTACGTGTATTGGGCAAATTAAGCCGCAGTCTGAAGGAATTAGCTACTTTTGCAATAACCAAGAAGTTGATGTAAACCTAAAAGGTTTCGATCATTTTGTTTCGGAAGGTGCATAGAATGGCTAGTCGCCAAGAAAAAGCAGAAGCAAAAAAACGGCTGAATATGCGTAATCCTTGGCACTTATTGGCTACAGGATTTGGTAGCGGCCTTTCACCTATTGTGCCAGGCACAATGGGCTCTCTTGCTGCGATACCTTTCTGGTTATTAATGGCCAACATGCCAATTTGGAGCCTGTGGGTGCTTATTATCGCGGGTTTTTGGATTGGTTGCTTAATTTGTCAGCGCACTTCCGATGATATGAAAATTCATGACCACGGCAGCATTGTTTGGGATGAATTTATCGGGATGTGGATTACTCTCATGGCGATCCCAGTTGTTGATTATGAATGGGTCATCACCGCCTTCTTTATTTTCCGCATTTATGACATGTGGAAGCCATGGCCGATACGGATTTTTGACCGAAAAGTCAGTGGCGGTTTTGGCATCATGATTGACGATATTATTGCGGCGATTTTTGCTTATGTGACTATTTGGTTGTTGGTATGGTATGACATCATGCCATTCTCTACCAACTAAATACGCGTCATATTTTGCGCTGTGGCGTTGTTGGCCGCACTTGGTTACCCGAATCACATACTTGTGTATGCTCATCGGGATAACCTCGATTGCCGCCTAGCCACAACACAAACTATTTAGCGTATAAATACGCGTCATATTTCAAATTGTAGGAGTGTTGGCTTCGCTTATTCGCCCTAGTCATATACTTGTGTATGCTCCTAGGGTCTTATTCGCTTGCCGCCTACCTACAATCTGAACTATTTAGCGTATAAATACGCGTTATACTTCTTACTGCCACTGCGTTACCCTAGTCACATACTCTCCTATGCTCCTAGGGATTAGTTTCTCTTGCTGCCTTGGTGCAGCACGAATTATTTAGCGTATTTGATGTGATTGTTTATCGTAGTAACTTCTTTTACTTCTCTTATGTCTTTTTGCGCCGAATACCCATCACTGAGGTTTGTGCTAGGGTTAAGCCTTTGGTTTCTGGTGCAAATAGGATCGAAACGATCAGTCCAAGCAAAGAAACGCCTGCACCCATCAATACCACCGAACTGACACCGTATTTAGTGATAAATAGCGGTAATGCCCATGTTGAAAAAATAGTGCCAATACGGCTGATAGACATAATGACCCCAACGGCGGATGCGCGAATATCGGTTGGAAACAGTTCGTTAGGGTAAAGCCATTGTAAAATACCGGGTCCCCCTGAGAAAAAAGCGTAAATCCCAAACATGATAATCACAAGGCAAATACCAAGGTTTGAAAATAGCCCAAGTATGGCAAGTGCGAGGGTCATAATGGCAAAGCTACCAATCAATAATGGTCGCCGTCCCATTTTATTCAGCCAATACATCGCAGGTAAGCAGCCTAGCATAAAGAATAAGCTGATAACTACGTTACCGAGTGCAGCGTTTTTTCCTTGATCCCACCCCAACTGCCCAACGATTTGTGGTCCAAAGGTGTAAATTGCAAACATCGGGATCACTTGGCAGGTCCAAATAATGGCGGTAAATAGGACGAAAGAAAAATGCCTCTTAGTGAATAATTGAAGAAAGTGTGTTTTTTGTTGTTCTTCGGCTTCAAATATTACGGGTTGGCCAAATAACTTTTCCATCATTTTTTCACATTCTTTAACGCGCCCTTTGCGAATCAGCCAAAGAGGTGATTCAGGTAAATCAAAACGACCAATCAAAATAATAATACAGGGGATCACTGAGCTACCAAGCATCCAGCGCCAGCCATCTTCCACGTCATATAGCATATAGCCGACGAGATTGGCACAGGTGGCACCGACATACCACATTGCTGCAATAAACCCGACAGCAAATGCACGTTGTTTGGTATTGGAAAATTCGGTGATCATTGACGTTGCAATTGGGTAGTCTGCACCTATTACAATCCCGATTAAGAACCGCATGATAAGCAGCTCCATCGGTGTTGAGACAAACATGGTCGCGACTGAAATGGCACCAATGGCAACAATATCAATTAAAAACATTTTACGACGACCGACTTGGTCACAAATATAGCCAAATAGAGAAGTACCAATGAATAGGCCTGCCAATGTTGCAGCGCCCAATAAGCCAATCCATTCACTACTTAAACTTAATACGGGGGTGAGTTGTTCTAATGCAACGCCGATCAGGACTAATACATAACCATCCAGAAAAGGCCCACCGCTACCCCACAGCATGATCCGTCGGTGAACGGAGGAAAATTGAATATCATCAAAACTTTTTGGTTTCATTATGGGTGTGTCCCTGATCAGCGCAAATAAACGCTTGAAAACTCTCGAAGTTATTAGCTTCGAGAGCGATGCTAAATAAATCAGCCGTAACGAAATTCAATACCGAAAGTGCCGCGTGGGTATTCCCACTTTTCTAATGCACTATCTAAGCCAAGAATGCGGCAGGTTCCACATTCGAGACAGCCGGCATAATCGAAACGTACTGAGCCATCTTCTTGTTTTTTATATAATCCCGCAGGGCAAGCTTTAGTTAATGTGTCGAGCACATTCATATCTGGATGCTCTTTTATCACAATATGCGGGTTTTCTTCATCGACATTAAATTTATTAATACCGAGTTTGACATCAACGTTGACTGGATTACTCATATTGCTCTGACTCCTTTAATTCCATCCTTGAGCAAGTTCATAAAGCCCACTTTTTTCGCGTGTTGTAACATGGTCTTACGTAAAGGCACAGGAGCTTCATCTGAAATCGTGAAGAGTTTTTTTGCAATACCAACCGCCATTTCTGGGTAAGCAGAAAACATGCGCGGGTTATCCAAAAACTCAGGCATTTTTTGGTACATTTTCATGTCCCGCAGTGGGCCTTCGTTGAGCAGTGTGAGGTATTGATTTAAATTTTGTTTGCTGAAATCGTCAGTTTTCATTGCGCTAAGTACCGCTTTTGCTGCCGCTTCACCTGAAGCAACGGCTAAGTCCATACCTCGAATAGTAAAACCTAAATTCATACACATACCCGCGGCATCACCAGCAATTAATACACCATCACGAACCAATTCGGATTGCATTTTTAAACCCGCTTCAGGGACGACGTGCGCGGCATATTCGACCATTTTTCCACCTTCAATCAAAGGTGCAACAGCCGGATGTTGTTTAAAGTCTTCAAGCATTTGCGGAACAGATTTTTTAGCATCTTTAATATGGTGTAGGCCGCAAACTAAGCCGAGTGAAACGGTATCTTCATTGGTATAGAGGAACCCACCGCCCATCAAGCCATCGGTTGGTGAGCCAGCAAATAGCCAAGCAACACCTTCTTTGTCTTTAAGGTTAAAACGGTTAGCTAGAACATCTCTTGGTAGTTCAATGAGCTCTTTTACACCAACAGCGACATGTTCTGCATTGACGCGTTTAGTCATGCCAAGTTGTTCAGCCAGCAGTGAGTTGACGCCATCCGCTAAAATGACCACTTTAGCTTCAAGTACATCACCATCAGCCTCAACACCAACTACCTTGCCATCACGTTCAACTAACTTATCAACTCGAATACCCGTAATACACTGTGCACCAGCATTTTCGGCTTGTTCAACTAGCCATGGATCTAATTTACCGCGTAGTACAGACCAAGACGTTTCATCAGGGCTTTGTTCTGAGCCATTTTGGAAATCAACTGTAACAGCGCCAGTTTCGGTCATAAATGACAGTTTTTCGCGTGTGATCATGCGCTCAATAGGCGCTTCTTGGGTAAAGCCTGGAATAATGCGTTCTAAGCTATGGGCATACATTCGCCCACCTGTTACGTTTTTGCCGCCCGCGTAGTTTCCTCTTTCGATTAGGAGAACTTGCGCACCTTCACGGGCAAGCACCAATGCAGCTACAGAGCCAGCTAGACCTGCGCCTACAATGATTGCATCAAAAATATCATCGGACATAGTTTCTCCAAAGGTCACGAAAACAGTGAGGAAAATGCCTCACTGTTATTGAGTTTATTTCGCCAGTTGTTGCGTTAACGCAGGTAAGATTTTGAACAGATCGCCAACGATCCCGTAGTCTGCAAATTGGAAAATAGGGGCGTTTTTATCTTTGTTGATTGCGACGATCGTTTGTGCGCCATTCGCACCGACCATATGTTGAATCTGCCCTGAAATGCCGACGGCAAGATAAAGTTCAGGTTTGAGCATTAAGTTAGAAATACCCACATAGCGCTCATGTTCCATCCATTTTTCATTTTCTGCGACTGGGCGAGAACAAGCGATTTCAGCACCGATGGTATCGGCAAGCGTTTTGGCAATCGCAATGTTTTCTTGGCTACCAATACCTCGCCCGACACTGACAACTAAGCGTGCCTTGTCTAATTCCACTGAGTTACCTGCTTTTTTCTGAATCGAGGTACGTACAATAGATTGTTTTGGTTCGACCCATTGTGTAGCTTGAGCTGTGCCGCTACGTGATGCATCACTTGGGGCTGCTTCAAATGTACCAGAGGTAAGGGTTGCAATTGAAAATGCGCTATCTAGGGTCTCTTGGCCGAAGGCTAAGCCACCATAAACCATATGTTTAATCAGCGGTTTTTCAGATTCAATTGTGATTGCGGCGGCATCATTGGAAACCGCGGCTTGTAGTTTCGCGCCTAAGCGCGCTGCAAGTAATTTTCCTCTGCGGGTATTTGGTAACAACAGTAAACCGTTATCGCTTTGTTGTTTGATGGTGGAAACCATCGTGTCCGCATAGTCTTCAATAATGCGGTCATCGGGTTTACCTGTTAATAGAAAGACTTGCGAAGCGCCAAGTTGGAAAGCTTGTGCGCTTAGTGCTTCATCAAGGGCAAAAACATTCACTTGCTCGCCAAGCGAGAGGGCACCACCGATAAGTTCAGGTAAGCGAGAAGTCATATCACTAAATACCCAAACGGTTGATAATTTGCTCATAACTCCTCCGATTAAATAATTTTTCTTAAATGTTCAGCAAATTGCGCAATTTGGTCATCGCCATCACCTTCAATGATGACGCGCTGGCGGACTTTTTGTTTCGGCGCGGCGATAGATTGAGACGATAATGCGGCAACGTTATCTAAGCCAATATCTGCCATCGTCCAAGCTTGGACGGGTTTTTTAGCGGCACCTAAAATGGCCTTCATTGAAGGAATAACAGGAACGTTAATGTCGGAGGTTACAGCGATAATGGCCGGTAATGGCATGGATAGCGTTTCAATTTCATCTTCTAGCTCACGTTCTACAATGACCGTATCAGCTGTGATGGAAACAATTTTTTTCACACCATTGATGGCAGGAATTTGCAGCGTTTCACCTAATAAAATGCTCACTTGTTGTGCATTGAGATCTGCGGAGCCATCACCACAAATAATTAAATCGAAGCCCACTTTCTGTGCCGCTGCACCAAGGGTAATGGCAGTTTGATGGGGAAGTGCATGCTCAAGTTGGTCATCAATCACAACAACGAGCTCATCTGGGCCACGCGATAGCACATCTTTACGTGCTTTCATATTCGTGAGTGCTTTACCACCAATACTTAACGCAATCACTTTGCTGTCAGCTTGCTGTGCTTTTATTTGATTAGCGGTTTCAATTGCATTTAAATCATATTGACTGATTTTGGTATCGGCACGTGAAAAATCTAAAGAACCATCTGCGCTATTTACAATAATATCTTGTTCATCAGGAACAGATTTATAGCATGTAATAATATTCATTACATCTCCTAAAATAATATTAATAAATATGATCCGTTTCGGTTTCGGATTATATAATTATCATGAACTGGATATTTAAAAATAAAACCTAAGTCACCAATATTGAAAACCTTAAATTAAAGTGGGTTTAAATATTCATACTGATACCCTACTCACCAATACTGTAAAAATCATCTAGTTATCAATGAAATGTTCAATATTGCTACTGGAATCACCAATACTGAAGGTATTTAATAACATTAACGTTACACAATATTTTATCTCTATGTATTTATTGGTGTTTTAATTATTAAAGTTAATAACAATTATTTATCACGAATAATATTGTGACCTTAATAACAGAATTGTTTATGGGGACTAGACATGATTTGGATAGAATTTGAATTAATACTTAATTAGGTTTGTTGGGATTTAATAATAAATATAAGTTTTAAATGCATATAGATATTAGGTAATGAGAATAATATCTATTTTAAAACTTATATATTAAATAATAAATTGGGACCGAACTATGAGCAAAGAAAATAAAAAAGGTGGGATAGAACCGAAGGTTTTTTTTCCGCCGTTGATCATTGTTGGACTACTGTGTTGGTTAACTGTTCGTGATTTAGATGCGTCAAATGAAGTTATCAACCAAGTTTTCAGCTATGTCACCAATGTGTGGGGCTGGGCATTTGAGTGGTATATGGTTGTCATGTTTGGTGGCTGGTTTTGGTTGATTTTAGGGCCTTATGCGAAGAAGCGCTTAGGGGAAGAAAAACCTGAGTTTAGCCGAGCAAGCTGGATTTTCATGATGTTCGCATCTTGTACTTCAGCCGCCGTACTTTTCTGGGGTTCGATTGAAATATTCTACTATGTATCTGCGCCTCCATTTGGTTTTGAGCCTTATTCAAATGAAGCGAAAAATATCGGGTTAGCCTATAGCTTATTCCACTGGGGACCGCTCCCATGGGCGACTTATAGCTTCTTATCGGTCGCATTTGGTTACTTTTTCTTCGTTCGTAAAATGGATGTTATTCGCCCAAGTAGTACGCTGGTTCCATTAGTGGGTGAGAAACACGTAAATGGCTGGTTTGGAACCATTATTGATAACTTTTACTTGGTCGCATTGATTTTAGCAATGGGGACGAGTTTAGGGCTAGCGACACCGCTGGTTACCGAATGTATTCAATACTTGTTTGGAATTCCTCATACTCTTGAGCTCGATGCCATCATTATCTTCTGCTGGATCATCCTGAATGCAATTTGTGTGGCTTTTGGTTTGCAAAAAGGGGTGAGAATCGCCAGTGACGTCCGTAGCTACTTGAGTTTCTTGATGCTGGGATGGGTATTTATTGTTGGCGGCGCTAGCTTCATTGTGAACTATTTTACCGATTCTATCGGGGTTCTAATGATGTATATGCCACGCATGTTGTTCTATACAGATGCAGTCGGCAAAGGCGGTTTCCCACAAGGTTGGACCGTGTTCTATTGGGCGTGGTGGGTAATTTATGCCATCCAAATGTGTATTTTCCTCGCACGTATCTCTAAAGGCCGTACCGTCCGTGAGCTGTGTATCGGTATGGTAGCAGGCTTGACGGCAGGAACTACGCTAATTTGGACAATATTAGGTAGTAATACCCTACAACTGGTAGACCAAAACATTATTAACATTCCAAAGCTGATCGAAGAGTTCGGCGTCGCACGCGCCATCATTGAAACATGGGCGGCTTTACCTTTGAGCACTGTAACAATTTGGGGCTTCTTCATCCTCTGCTTTATCGCCACGGTGACACTGATCAACGCGTGTTCTTACACACTTGCGATGTCAACTTGTCGCGCAGTTAAAGATGGCGATGAGCCACCGTTATTAGTGCGCATTGGTTGGTCTGTCTTAGTTGGCGTTATCGGCATTGTCTTGCTGGCTTTAGGCGGATTAAAACCAATTCAAACCGCGATAATTGCCGGAGGATGCCCACTTTTTTTCGTCAACATCATGGTAACGCTCTCCTTTATTAAAGATGCCAAAGTGCATTGGAAAAATGACTAATTTATTCAAAAACAACATGTAAGAGGTTATTGATATGGATTTTAGATTGAATGATGAGCAGGAACTGTTTGTCGCAGGGATCCGTGAACTGATGGCCAGTGAAAACTGGGAAAGCTATTTCGCCGAATGTGACCGAGACAGTAAATATCCTGAACGCTTTGTCAAAGCCTTAGCGGATATGGAAATCGATAACCTGCTGATCCCAGAAGAACATGGCGGCTTAGATGCAGGGTTTATCACCGTTGCTGCGGTATGGATGGAGCTTGGTCGCCTAGGTGCACCAACCTATGTGTTGTATCAATTACCGGGCGGTTTTAATACGGTGCTTAGAGAAGGAACTCAAGAGCAAATTGACAAAATCATGGCGTTCCGTGGTACGGGTAAACAAATGTGGAACTCGGCGATCACTGAACCGGGTGCAGGATCTGATGTTGGTAGCCTACAAACCACCTACCAACGCCGTAATGGCAAAGTGTATTTGAACGGTAGTAAATGTTTTATCACCAGTAGTGCTTACACACCATACATTGTGGTGATGAGTCGCGATGCGGATTCACCAGACAAACCTGTTTTCACCGAATGGTTCTTAGATATGAGCAAACCAGGTATCAAGGTGAATAAACTTGAAAAGCTGGGTTTACGCATGGATAGCTGTTGTGAAATTACTTTTGATAACGTCGAACTGGATGAAAAAGACATGTTTGGCCGCGAAGGTAACGGTTTTAACCGTGTAAAAGAAGAGTTCGACCATGAGCGTTTCTTAGTGGCATTAACTAACTATGGTACCGCGATGTGTGCGTTCGAAGATGCGGCGCGTTACGCTAACCAGCGTGTTCAATTCGGTGAAGCCATTGGTCGTTTTCAGTTAATTCAAGAAAAATTTGCACATATGGCGATCAAGCTCAATTCAATGCGCAACATGTTATATGAAACTGCATGGAAGAGTGACAACGGATTGATCACCTCTGGTGATGCAGCAATGTGTAAATACTTCTGTGCAAATGCGGCATTTGAAGTCGTGGACTCTGCGATGCAAGTACTCGGTGGTGTAGGAATTGCAGGTGAGCACCGAATTGCCCGTTTCTGGCGTGACCTTCGTGTGGATCGCGTATCAGGTGGTTCAGATGAAATGCAAATACTGACATTAGGCCGTAGCGTACTGAAACAATACCGCTAATAACTGAACGTAATGGGATGGTTTTCAAGAGAAGGCCAACCCTGCTTCACAGGAGATAAGAACATGGCAGAGCATCTACCTATGCCAGAATTTGGCCCTCTAGCTGGGGTTAGAGTGGTATTTTCAGGAATTGAAATTGCTGGCCCATTTGCAGGGCAAATGTTTGCAGAATGGGGCGCTGAAGTGATCTGGATAGAAAATGTCGCCTGGGCAGACACTATTCGCGTTCAACCCAACTACCCACAGCTATCACGGCGTAATTTACGTGCGTTATCATTGAATATTTTCAAAGATGAGGGGCGTGACGCGTTTCTAAAACTGATGGAAACAACCGATATCTTCATTGAAGCGAGTAAAGGCCCCGCATTTGCTCGTCGTGGTATCACGGACGAAGTACTTTGGGAACATAACCCTAAACTGGTCATTGCACACTTATCCGGTTTTGGGCAGTACGGTGACCCACAATATACCAACCTCGCAGCGTATAACACCATTGCTCAAGCCTTCAGCGGCTATCTGATTCAAAACGGTGATAAAGACCAGCCAATGCCGGCTTTTCCTTATACCGCAGACTATTTTTCTGGCATGACGGCGACAACTGCCGCACTGGCTGCATTGTATAAAGCACGTGAGACTGGAAAAGGTGAAAGCATTGACGTTGCTATGTATGAAGTGATGTTGCGTATGGGGCAATACTTCATGATGGACTACTTCAATGGTGGAGAGATCTGCCCACGTATGACAAAAGGGAAAGACCCCTATTACGCAGGTTGTGGCCTATATAGTTGTAAAGATGGCTATATCGTGATGGAAATTGTTGGTATCACGCAAATTCAGGAAATTTTTAAAGATATTGGGTTGGCGCATCTGTTAGGTACACCAGAAATACCGGAAGGCACACAGTTAATTCACCGTGTGGAATGCCCTTATGGGCCTTTAGTTGAAGAAAAACTCGATGAATGGCTAGGTTCACGTTCGATTGATGAAGTGTTAGCAAGACTCGCGGAATTGAATATTGCTAGCGCCAAAGTCCTTACTATTCCTGAGTTAGAAACCAATCCTCAATACATTGCACGCGAATCTATTACCAGTTGGCAAACAATGGAAGGAAAAACCTGTCGTGGTCCTAACGTCATGCCTAAATTCAAAAATAACCCCGGACAAATTTGGCGAGGCATGCCATCACACGGTATGGACACGACAGATATCTTAAAAAATATTGGATACAGCGAAACTGATATTCGGGGGTTAGTCGATAAAGGGCTAGCCAAAATAGTTGATTAATTGAATGGGTACTCAGGTCAATGATGACTATTGAGCTGAGTATTCATCAGGGAAATGATGGGTAACAATTAATGGATGTAATCGGTAAACAAAATTTGCGTCAAATGTGGGATGATTTAGCGTTAACCCATGGAAACAGCCAGGCGCTTATCTTTGAATCCTGCGATGGAAAAACTAGCAAGTTCAGCTATTTAGAAATGAACCAGCACATTAATCGCACCGCCAATCTCTTTTTAGCCTATGGCATTCAAAAAGGCGATAAAGTGGCTTTACATTTAGATAATTGCCCGGAATTTTTCTTTTGCTGGTTTGGCTTGGCTAAAATTGGGGCGATTATGGTCCCAATTAATGCGCGTTATAAATACAATGAAAGTGCTTGGATCATGCAGAACTGCCAACCCAAAATGGTAGTCACTCGTTCCTCTTTCTTAGATATTTATCAACAAGTATTCGCTGACGTAGCGACAAGTCTAAAACATATTTTTTTGATTACAGACACACAAATTGAACCCGTAGAGCATATTTCTGACTTTTGGTTTGAACAGTCACAACAACATACGCAATTGACTCAGGTTGTTGAATTGAGTGTCGATGATACGGCCGAGATTTTATTTACCTCTGGAACGACCTCGAAGCCTAAAGGGGTAATTATTACCCACTATAACCTCCGCTTTGCCGGTTATTACTCTTCTTGGCAAAACAGCTTACGCTCTGATGATATTTATTTAACAGTCATGCCTGCTTTTCATATTGACTGCCAATGTACAGCTTCTATGGCTGCATTTTCTGTCGGTGCAACGTTTGTGTTATTAGAGAAATACAGCGCACGCCGTTTTTGGCAACAAGTGGTGAAATACAAAGCGACTGTCATCGAACTTATCCCCATGATGATCCGCACATTATTAAGCCAGCCGCTGGCGGATAACGAAAAAGATCATTGTTTACGAGAAGCCATGTTTTACCTCAATTTAAGTGAAGAAGAACGCGACCAGTTTATGGCCCGTTTTGGGGTGAAGCGGTTTTTAACTTCGTATGGAATGACGGAGACTATTGTTGGTTTGATTGGTGACCGGCCTGGCGATATGCGTCGCTGGCCGTCCATTGGTCGCCCGGGTTTTTGTTATCAGGCTCAAATTCGGGATAGAAATAACCAGCGTGTTGGTGCCGGGGTTATTGGTGAGCTCTGTGTGAAAGGTGAGCGTGGTAAAACCCTTTTTAAAGAGTATTACAACAACCCTGAAGCGACCGCAAAAACCTTTGATGAAGCGGGATGGATGCACACGGGGGACTTTGCCTACCAAGACGAAGATGGCTTTTTCTATTTTGTCGATAGAAGCAGCAATATGATCAAACGCGGTGGAGAAAATGTCTCTTGCAGTGAAATTGAAAATATTATTGCCTCACACCCTGCCATTGTGGATGTAGCAGTGATCGGCGTTGCGGATGACATCCGAGATGAAGCGATTAAAGCTTTTATTGTGCTTGAAGAAGGGGAAACCTTAACTCAGGAAGAGTTCTTTGCTTTTTGTGAAAAACAAATGGCGAAATTTAAGGTGCCAACGTGTGTTGAGGTACGTAAAGATTTACCGCGTAACTGCTCTGGAAAAGTATTGAAAAAACATCTGCAATAATCGACAAACGTGATTAATTTTGCATACATTTCGGGCTGCATACCTGCAACCTGAAGCGTCACTGCACGACGAAGAAAGGATTATATTATGAGCGAATCATTAAAAATTACCCGAAATGGCGCTATTTTAGAAATCATACTCGATAGACCTAAAGCTAATGCAATAGATGCAAAAACCAGTTTCAAAATGGGGGAGGTTTTCCTTAATTTTCGCGATGACCCTTCGTTGCGTGTTGCAATTATCACAGGGGCAGGAGAGCGATTTTTCTCTGCAGGCTGGGACTTAAAATCGGCGGCAGAAGGTGAAGCCCCTGATGCTGACTTTGGCCCAGGTGGCTTTGCCGGTTTGACTGAAATTTTTAATTTAAACAAACCTGTTATTGCGGCGGTGAATGGATATGCATTTGGTGGCGGTTTTGAACTGGCTTTAGCGGCAGATATGATAATTTGTTCTGAAAATGCCAGTTTTGCATTACCTGAGGCTCAGCTCGGTATTGTTCCAGATAGCGGGGGGGTTTTACGTTTACCTAAAATTTTACCTGCGCCAATCGTGAATGAAATGGTGATGACAGGCAGAAGAATGGATGCACAAGAAGCTTTACGTTGGGGAATAGCTAACGATGTAGTGCCTATTGAGAGTCTGATGGATAAAGCCCGTGAACTTGCAGAACAAGTTACGCAAAGTGCGCCATTAGCAGTTGCTGCTCTAAAAGAAATTTTCCGCGCGACAGGAGAGCTTACTGTCGAAGAGGGCTATAAATTAATGCGCAGTGGTGTACTGACTCAATATCCTGCGGTTCTTCATTCCGAAGATGCCACAGAGGGGCCATTGGCTTTCTCTGAGAAACGTTCTCCAAACTGGAAAGGTCGCTAATTAATCTAGCAGTGAGGTGAATTTTGAGTTTTTACGCTTTTGAAGGTGTTATCCCGGTTGTTCATCCTACTGCATATGTTCACCCATCAGCGGTAGTGATTGGTGATGTGATTATTGGTGAAGGGGTTTTCGTTGGGCCGAATGCCTCTTTACGTGGGGATTATGGCCGCTTGATCATAGAAAAAGGGGCAAATATTCAGGACTGCTGCATTATGCATGGCTATAGTGATGTCGAAACCATTGTCCATGAATGTGGGCATATAGGCCACGGAGCTATTTTACATGGATGCATTATTGGCCGTGATGCTTTGGTCGGAATGAACAGTGTCGTTATGGATGGCGCAGTGATTGGTGAGGAAAGTATTGTTGCTGCGATGAGTTTTGTTAAGGCCGGTTTTCAAGGCGAAAATCGTCAGATGTTGGTCGGAAGTCCTGCGCGCTTTTTACGCTCAGTAACTGATGAAGAACTGCATTGGAAACGGTTAAATACGAAAGAATATCAAGACTTAGCAGGCCGATATCATCAACAATTACAGGAAACCCAACCGCTGACAGAGCTTGAAGTTAATCGACCCAAATTATTTGGTACAACAGATGTAAAACCTAAGGGCCAGTGATTCACTAAAAGGCCGTAAAATAAAAAACGCAGATGGTGAAGTCTGCGTTTTTTATTGGTATAAAACTGAAAAATAAGTTTAACGACGTTGTGCTTTTGATAGCATCCATTGCCATTTTTGCTCTCGATTTAATTCACTTGGTGGCATAGAGGCCGCTTTCATTGGGGAATCGATAGTGACTTTTTCAGTTTGATGGCTTCTTAAACGAGCATAAAGCTGGTTATCAATTTTCTTAACTTTAATAAGCCGCTGACATTGGCAGCCTCGTCCCGATAATTTATTTGGGATCATTTTTACTTCACACTGAATTTCAGCAACATCAGATAAAATATAAGAAACAATATTGACAGCATTAGGATGCGGAATATCAAAGTGATTAGATATTTCTCTAGCTGTAGTCCAATGGCCTTGTTTCATTACCCAGTTTGCGATAGATAAATACAAGGGTTCATTAATATATTGTCCACACATAAGCGCTCCCAAATCTATTTATTAAAATTGGCTAAATAAAAAGAAACTATATGCAAATTGTAGTTGGAATAGCGTTTATTTGTTTCCTGGTTTGTTAATTAAGAAAACAAAATAATTAATTATTAACTTCTGGTTAAAATTGTTAAAATAATATATTCGTTTTTAATGTTAATTATCATTATTTTAATATAAAAACTTATATTTCATAATGATAGGTGTCGAATATAATTCACAGCCTAAATTACGCCGTCATACAGTGACAAGCTTCATATTAATGGATTTCAAAATGATTTGCATGCCTTTATTGTGAAAATTTACATTCAAGACAAAAGTTTTGTTTATATTCAGATTCTAGGTAAATAACTGAATATCGTTGTAGATAAACTGATTATATTTGGTTTTATATTTGATTATAATGATCTTGAAATATAATAAAAATGTGACATGGGTGATTTTTTTAATTGAATATTAGCGAGTAAGCAATTACAAAGAGTTAAATAATTTTCTAATATATTAAGAAAGAGAATAAGAGTGATTGGCTTTGTGATTGAATAGGGCATTGCGTGTTGATGCAATGCCCTCCTAGAGATAAAAATTATTTGGCTAAGTAGTTATTAATAGAATTAACAATACCTGTGGAATCTAAGCCCAGTTCAGCAATAAGTTCTTCTTGGGTACCTTGAGAAATAAAATAGTCAGGTAAGCCAAGGTTTAAGGTTGGAATGATTTTTTTCTCATGCATTAAGAATTCATTCACACCGCTACCTGCTCCACCCATGATGGCATTCTCTTCGAGAGTGACAAGTACATCATGAGTATTGGCCATTTCAAGGATAAGCGCTTCGTCTAAAGGCTTCACAAAGCGCATATCAACAACAGTTGCATTAAGTTGCTCAGCAGCGACCAATGCGTGGCTTAATAAGGTACCAAAGCATAAGATAGCGACTTTTTCACCTTTGCGGCGAACAATACCCTTACCAATAGGCAGCGGTGATAGCGGCTGTAACTCAGCGCCTGTTCCTGTGCCTCGAGGGTAACGCACCGCGCATGGACCATCTTGATAATGGTAGCCAGTATGTAGCATTTGGCGGCACTCATTTTCATCACTTGGAGCCATAATAACCATGGTTGGTATACAGCGCAGGAATGAAATATCAAAAGAACCTTGGTGAGTTTGCCCATCAGCCCCCACAATACCGGCTCGGTCGATCGCAAACATGACAGGCACCTTTTGGATAGCCACATCATGAATGACTTGGTCGTAACCACGTTGCAAGAAAGTCGAATAGATAGCAACGATAGGCTTATAGCCACCAATAGCAAGGCCAGCGGCAAAGGTGACTGCATGTTGCTCGGCAATCGCGACATCGAAGTATTGATCAGGGAATTCTTTAGAAAACCGAACCATACCAGAGCCTTCACGCATCGCTGGCGTGATAGCCATCAACTTGCCATCATCTTTAGCCTCTTCACACAGCCAATCACCAAAAATTTTAGAGAATGTCGGCCCGGTCTCTTTGCTTTTGGGCAAAGTGAATGTACTTGGGTCAAATTTAGGAACTGCATGCCAGCTAATTGGGTCTTTTTCTGCCGGCTCATAACCGCGACCTTTCTTGGTCATGATATGTAAAAACTGCGGTCCTTTTAAGTCACGCATATTTTTTAACGTTTGAACTAAGGCAACAACATCATGACCGTCAACGGGGCCAATATAGTTAAAACCTAATTCTTCAAACATGGTCCCCGGTACGACCATGCCTTTAATGTGTTCTTCTGTCTTTTTCAATAATTCTTTGATAGGTGGCATGTTAGAAAAAACTTTTTTCCCACCTTCACGTAATGTTGTATAGAGCTTTCCAGAAAGTAAGTGAGCTAAGTGATTGTTTAGTGCGCCAACATTTTCTGAAATAGACATTTCGTTATCGTTTAAGATAACCAACATGTCAGGTGCGGCATCCCCTGCATGATTCATTGCTTCAAATGCCATTCCAGCGGTGATGGCGCCATCACCAATCACACAAACTGTTTTACGGTTTTGTTGCTCTTTTTCTGCAGCAATGGCCATACCTAAACCGGCACTAATGGATGTTGAGGAATGGCCAACGCTTAAAATGTCATATTCACTTTCTTCGCGCCATGGAAAGGGATGTAGACCATTTTTTTGACGGATGGTATCAATACGGTCACGGCGACCCGTTAATATCTTATGTGGGTAGGCTTGGTGGCCGACATCCCAAACAAGATTATCAAATGGAGTTTTATAGACATAATGTAATGCGACGGTGAGTTCAACAGCACCGAGGCCAGAAGCAAAGTGACCGCTAGAGCGACCCACGCTACTCAGCAAGAATTGTCTGAGTTCATCACAAAGCTTAGGCAAACTTTCTTTAGGCAACAGACGAAGCTCATCTGGTGTCTCTGCCAAGGCTAGCGTGGGATATTTAGCGATATCAATACTCATTAGTTGCTCACTTATAATTAATAAAAAACCCAACTTACTTAGCCACAGTAAAATGACTATTCTCAGTATTTAGCAGCATAAAGCTTCTATCTGCTGTTGGGTTGCCTTCGTTTATCGTCTGCCTATAACTCGAGTGATTAAGAAGTAATCCATCTATTTTTTTGGTTATAGGAATGATTCGAAGATGCATTAGGGTAATAAATTGCCGTAATTATCGATCTTCTTGTAGCCAAAAGGCAAAGCATATTGTCAGCTTTTACGTTCAATAATGAAATTAGCTAAAGCGCTTAACATTTCTATATTATATCCATGGGACTGGAGAGTCTCTAAAGCGTCTACCGCATCATGATATAGCTCACGTGCTTTTTTCTGAGCAACTTCAAGCCCTAATAGCGATGGATAGGTACTTTTTTCATGTTCGGCATCCGTTCCTTGGCGTTTACCTGTGACTTCGCTATCACCGATAACATCAAGGATATCGTCCTGTACTTGAAAGGCAAGACCGATGGATTGTGCATATTTGTCTAAAACAGGCAGTAATTTTTGACCTTTTTCACCAGCAGCAAAAGCACCAAGACGGATTGCTGCACGAATTAATGCCCCTGTTTTATGTTGATGAATGCGCTCAAGAGATTCAAGGTCAACTTGCTTTCCTTCTGCATCTAAATCAAGAGCTTGCCCGCCGCACATTCCCGCTAAGCCACTTGCGTATGATAACTCTGCAATCATCGCTATGCGGTCTTTGTCTGTCACATCCGGCATTGGTGCAGATGACAGTAATTGGAATGCCAATGTTTGTAATGCATCTCCAGCAAGCACTGCATTGCCTTCACCATACTTAATGTGGCAAGTCGGTTGGCCACGGCGCAAATCATCATCATCCATTGCAGGTAAATCATCATGGATTAATGAATAAGCATGAATACATTCGACTGCAGCAGCTGGAGCGTCAAGGTTTTCTTGGCTAACACCAAACATAGAACCGACGGCATAAGTTAAAAATGGGCGTAAGCGCTTTCCACCCAATAATGTGCCATAGCGCATCGCTTGAGCAAGTGGGAGGTCTGCAAACGGCAGCGCATTTAAGGCATCTAATAGATATTGATTGACTCTGTCGTAGGCTTGCTTTTGTTGCTGCGTAAAGCTATCTAAATGTTGTTCAGACATAATTTATTCTGTATCAGGTGAAAAATCGGCTAGAGGTTTATTTTCGTCATCGCTTAGCAAAATTTGTACACGTTGCTCTGCTTGCTGTAATACTTTTTGACCTTGTTTAGCAATTTGAACACCACGTTCAAACTCATTAAGGGCATCTTCTAAGGGAAGTTCACCAGATTCTAGGCGAGCGACGATCTGCTCTAGCTCTTGAAGCGAGTTTTCAAAACTAACAGTCGGAACTTGCTGAGTTTTTTCTTTAGCCATAGTCTTTAGCCACTAATGTGAAATCAGTTAATTCGAGGGATTTTAAATATTCAGCAGACTAACGCAGTCTTGCTACGGTTACAATTTATTATTGGGGTTTTTAGATTCAACCCGCAAGATAGTGTTATAATACGCCTCTTTATTGACAATTGGTAACGTGTCATGTGTCTCTGTTAAGGCACATTCGTTTGCCCCCAACCACCATGAACATGCAGCTATTATGAAGTTTATCATTAAGTTATTCCCAGAAATTACCATTAAAAGCCAAACTGTTAGGCTACGTTTTATTAAAATTTTGACCAGTAATATCCGTAACGTGCTTAAACCGCTTGGCGAAGAGATTTCGGTTGTCCGTAATTGGGATAACATTGAAGTGCGTGTGAAGGGAGAAACAAAACACGACGAAATTTGTGACATGCTAGGGCGCATTCCAGGTATTCACCATATTCTCGAAGTGGAAGAAAAACCATTTACCAGTCTACATCATATTTACGAAATGACACACGAAGCCTATGGTGAATCATTAGAAAATAAAACATTCTGTGTGCGGGTAAAACGTCGTGGTAAACATGAATTTTCATCTATCGACGCTGAACGGTATATCGGTGGTGGGTTAAATCAACACATTGCCTCTGCAAAAGTTAAGCTTAAAGACCCTGATACCACGATTCACTTAGAAATCGAAGATGATAAACTTATTTTAGTTAAAGCACGTATTGAAGGTATCGGTGGTTTCCCTATTGGGACTCAAGAAGATGTGTTATCACTCATTTCTGGTGGTTTTGATTCAGGTGTGTCTAGCTATATGTTGATGCGCCGTGGTTGTCGTGTTCACTACTGTTTCTTTAATTTAGGCGGCGCAGCTCATGAAATTGGTGTGAAGCAAATCGCACATTATCTGTGGAACCGTTTTGGTAGCTCCCATAAAGTCCGTTTTATTGCTGTAAATTTTGAGCCTGTTGTCGCTGAAATTTTAGAAAAAGTTGATGATGGCCAAATGGGGGTTGTGCTCAAACGTATGATGGTAAGAGCTGCATCTAAAGTTGCAGAGCGTTATGGCGTGCAGGCGATTGTCACGGGTGAAGCACTTGGGCAAGTTTCCAGCCAAACCCTAACAAACTTACGTTTGATTGATAATGCGTCTGATACCTTAATATTAAGGCCATTAATTTCCCATGATAAAGAACACATTATCAAACTAGCTCGCCAAATTGGCACTGAAGATTTCGCAAAAACCATGCCCGAATATTGCGGTGTGATTTCAAAAAGCCCAACCGTTAAAGCGGTGAAAGCGCGTATTGAAGCAGAAGAGGCCAATTTTGATTTTGGTATCTTAGAGTCGGTGGTTGAGCAAGCGCAAAATATTGATATTCGACAAATTGCACAAGAAAGCCTTGAAAAAGTTCCTGAAATTGAAATGGTGAGTGAGCTTTCAATTGAAAATCAAGTGATTTTAGATATTCGTTCAATTGATGAATTTGAAGACAAGCCACTGAATGTCGATGGAATGGAGGTTAAGCATATTCCATTCTATAAGTTGAGCACGCAATTTGGTGACTTACCAAAAGATAAAACCTATTTATTATATTGTGACCGTGGGGTAATGAGCCGCTTGCAAGCGCTATACTTAAAAGAGCAAGGTTATGAAAATATAAAGGTTTATCGCCCATAGCTTAAAACAGGGTGCTTGTATCACCAATTCACAATCAGAGAGAAATGTGGGGGAATTTCCCCCACAAGACTAGTTATCGCAAGATAACGTAGCTTGAACCAGCGTGCTTCCGCTACTGATACTGAAAGAGCACAGCCTTTCTTGCATCAATAACGAAAAACACAACACCGTAAGACACACGGTAACTAGCCCTAGAAGGGCAATTTTGGCCATTCCTCTTGACTCCTTTTCTAAAAGGAGACAGAATCCAGTTGTGTGAGTTGGAGACTGCCTCGGATTAAGATTAACATCTAAATTCGGGGCTTTCGTCTTTTTGGCTCTGGCAAATGCTTGAACCAAACTGATCCAAGCACCCGCGACAATCATAGCAAAAAATGGCGATAAACAAATCTAATTACAGCTAAATCTCGATAATAAATTGTTTAAATTCATGTAATTAAGATATTTTGATAATCATTGGTATTAATATGATTGTTGATTTAGCTGAGATAGCAATGAAAAAGCGTGTAGAAGAATAACAGGGTGCTTGTACCACCAAATCATCACTAAAGAGAAATGTGGGGGAAAGTTTCCCCCACAAGACTAGTTATCGCAAGATAACGTAGCTTGAACCAGTGTGTTTCCGCTACTGATACTGAAAGAGCACAGCCTTTCTTGCATCAATAACGAAAAACACAACACCGTAAGGCACACGGTAACTAGCCCCAGAAGGGCAATTTTGGCCATTCCTCTTGACTCCTTTTCTAAAAGGAGACAGAATCAAATTGTTGAGATTTGGAAACTGCCTCGGATTAAGATTAACATCTAAATTCGGGGCTTTCGTCTTTTTGGCTCTCACAAATGCTTGAACTAAAATGATCCAAGCACCCGCGACAATCATAGCAAAAAATGGTGATAAACAAAGGTTTTTTGTTGAGGGTTTTTATTTTAATCCTTTATTATTCAAACGATTAAATGATTTTAATCATTCGTTGTTAATAGCGGATTTTTCCGTTAATCCTCTAAATAATCATTAATACCATTAGGTAAAACTAATTGGGCTGCAACTTGGCCTGCAATTTCGCGCCCGACCAATAACTCAATCAATTTTAAGGCAAAATCAAAGGACGTTGCGGGCCCTTGACTTGTTAATAAATTAACGCGTTCATCAAAGTAGACTCGGCGATCGACCCATTTATGGGCTGGAATTTTATCTTTCATTGATGGAAAACCAGTCATATTACCTAGCGGAAACAATTGGTGATATTCAAGTACAAGCGCTGGCGCCGCACAAATAGCCGCCACAATTTTACCATCAAGATGCATTCGGCGAACTTTTTCCACAACCAGTGGGCTATCACGAAATGTTTCCGCTCCAGTCATACCACCAGGCAGTACAATGGCATCAAAAGGTTCATCAGCAACTTTAATCAATGGGGTATCGGCACTAATTTTTAGCCCTCGTGAAGCGGTAATGGTTAAAGAACCATCTTCCGTCACGCTCGCTAAAGTCACATCAATACCTGCTCTAACTAATAAATCAGCAGTAATGGTAAATTCAATTTCTTCACTACCATGAGCGATGCAGATTAGAACGGATGTCGTCATATTGTTGTTCTCTATTTTTGACTAAATGGTAAAGGCGATCGTTTTCAGGTGTACTGATCCCATGAGCTCGTGCTTGTTTGATTAAAAAGCCAGTGATGTAATCAATCTCTGTACGGCGATTGTTTCGTATATCTTGTAACATAGAAGAATAGTTATCAGCGGTATTATTAATAATGCCGTAAATATACTCTGTTAGCTCTGCTTTATCCGTATGCAGCCCTTCTGCCGCCATAACATGACATATTTCATCAATGATCCGAGATATTTGTGCAGAATGTTGGATTAATTCACCATTTTTACAGTCATGTTCTACTGTTAGTGGGTTAATGACACAGTTTACAATCAATTTACGCCAGCAAGTGGTTAAAATATTATTATGCCAAGCCACATCAGGTAAGGCTTCATGCAAGATATCTGCTATTGGGTAGTATGCTTGTGCTTGGGAATTGATAGCGCCAATATGTGTGATCCCATTTGCGACATGAAATACTTGGTTATTTTCTTGCCAAGCCGCATGGGTTGTGACGCCCGCTAAGATAGGATGGCGTAAAGGCGTCAGCTCTTCAACCGTTCCCATGCCATTATGCAGTAATAAAATAGGCGTATTTTCTGGGATAGTATTAATCAAAGGTAATAAAGCATCAGAAACTTGCCATGCTTTTAAACAGACAATGATTAATTCACTGGTTTGTAAGTGGTTAATATTATTAGAAGGAATCAGTTCTCGGAAAGTACGTCCATCAGGTTCATTAACATCGACGAATAAATCAGACTGTGCAACACGTAGCCAACCTTGTATGTCATGCCCTTGTATTGCAAGTGAAGCAAGCCACAGTTTACCTATCGCACCACAACCAATTAGAGTTATTTTCATTGTTTCCCCTTTGAATGTGGGACTTTAACGTCTTATAAGGTAAGGCGGAAGTGATTTATCACCAGTATAACCTTTTACCATACGAAGTTGTAGTTAACGAAATATCATAGGCTCCGATAACTTGAAGTAATGTGAGTAAAAACGTTATCATGCGCACAATCTAAAAATTATCAGTGAGGTTCTAGCTATGCCATCATTTGACATTGTATCTGAAGTGGAAATGAATGAAGTACGTAATGCGGTGGAGAATGCGCAGCGTGAGTTAACCAGCCGTTGGGATTTTAAAAATGTTGAAGCCAGTTTTGAGCTCAATGACAAAAATGAATCAGTTAAAATCACTAGTGAATCTGATTTCCAGGTACTTCAGTTAGTTGATATTTTAAGAGAAAAAATGGCAAAACGTGGTATTGATGGTGCGGTATTGAATGTGCCTGAAGATATCATTCATAGCGGAAAAACCTATAGCGTTGAAGTTACGTTCAAACAAGGTATTGATGCTGCAATTGCCAAAAAAATCGTTAAATTGATTAAAGACAGTAAATTGAAAGTCCAAGCACAAGTTCAAGGTGACCAAGTGCGTGTGACAGGCAAAGCCCGTGATGATTTACAATCGGTTATGGCATTAGTACGTGGCGGGAACTTAGGCCAACCTTTTCAGTTTAATAACTTCCGCGACTAGTTATTTTTCAAGTATTCGTTTAAAGCCCGCGCTAGCGGGCTAATTTTTACTGATTTATTAATGCTTCAAGTTGTTCTCGATTGATGATTTTTCTATCAACTTTAACATAAGCACTATATTCTTCGTCAACGACGAGTGCTTCCATCACCCCTTTCTGGGCTTGTAATTTCTTCTCAAGAGCCCTTGTATCTCCAATATGATTGGGTAATTCAATACGAATACTGCTGACATACGGAGGTTGCTGCATAGTTAAGCTAATGATAAACCAGATAATGGTTAATATTAGTCCGCCAATAAAAACCGTATTAGCACCTTCAAAGCTGTACAACCACCCACCGACAATACCGCCAATGGCAACACCTAAAAACTGGCTGGTGGAGTATACGCCCATGGCAGTTCCTTTATAGCCCGCAGGTGCCTCTTTGCTTATGAGTGACGGTAAAATGGCTTCCATGATATTGAAAGCAATAAAAAATAGTTGAATACCTAAGAAAATCACCCATAAGTGATTACCAGAAAACCATAAGGTAATTTCAGCTAATGCTAAAACGACAATACAAAATAAGAAGACCTGCTTCATTTTGCGGTATTTTTCCGCATAAATTATGAAAGGAAGTACGGTAACAAAGGCGATTAACATCGTGACTAAATAGGCTTTCCAGTGGTCTTTCGCTAAAAAACCAGAATCAGTCATAATAAGAGGTAGAGCCACAAAACTGGACATCAGTAGGGTATGTAAGCTGAGGATACCTATATTTAATTTGAGTAGCTGAGGGTGCATTAAAACCGTTTTTAAATTACCTTGCACAAATGCAGATTCACGGTTTAGAACATGAGTATTGGTACTAGGGACAATAAAAACCGTCACTGCAATAGCACCAGCTGCAAGTAGTGCAATTCCCCAAAATAGGCCACTTAACCCCACCACGTTGGTGAGTATTGGGCCAAGAACTAGGGCAATGGCAAAAGTTAAACCGAAACTAATACCCAAAAATGCCATGGCTTTAGTCCGATTTTGCTCTCGAGTTAGGTCAGAGAGTAGCGCCATAACAGCAGCAGAAATTGCTCCGGCGCCTTGTAAAGCACGCCCAATAATAATTCCCCAAATAGAATCGCTTAATGCTGCAACGATACTTCCGATAATAAAAATGACTAACCCAATAATAATTAAAGGCTTTCTTCCGATTTTGTCTGACATCAAACCAAAAGGGATTTGGAAAATAGCTTGGCTAAGACCGTAGATACCAATAGCGACACCTACTAAGAACTCGTTAGCTCCCTGTAAATGCATCCCATAGCTGGTCAAAATAGGTAATACCATAAACATTCCAAGCATTCGCAAGGAGAAAACAGAGCCTAATCCCCAAGTGGATCTAAGCTCTGCGGATGTCATTTTGTTATCATTCATTTTTATTCTTCATATTTCGTGCTGTAGCGGTGTTGGCTTCTCTCTGCTACTTAGGTCACATATTAGTAAATACAACAACTTGAACAAATATGCAGTACGTTGTGGTGTTATATTTTTAGTATCAATCTATTAGAATTTTAATAGTGCATTTAATATCTAGCTTATCAATGGCAAGCGGCTATTTAACCATAAAATAGATTCATAAGGATAGGCAGAATAAGTAAAAGTGAGTTGTAAAAGCAGTTAGAGACAAATAAAAACGGCGGGGAAGGCCCGCCGTTTAGACATTGTTATCATCAGTAAACAGATAAGTTATCTGACGAGAGCTATAACAGTATCGCTTGAGACTATAGGATCAACTGACATCATTACACTCAATGAAGTAATTGCTACGATTGAGAAGATGAATAGTTTTCTTGCCCAGACTCGGTCGTCATTTTCGGTTTTGAAACCCGAAATTGCCATACCTAGCCACCATAAGCTGACTGCTGCACCTACGATGAGGTACTTATAGCCCGCGTATCCGCTGATAGCTAACATTAATGTTGCGACCATAAACGCTAGGATATACAGGAAAATGTGCGTCTTCGCGACGGAAATTCCTTTAATAACCGGTAACACAGGAATGTTTGCGGCTTTGTAATCCTTAAAACGGAAGATAGCAATGGCATAAGAATGAGGCATCTGCCACAAACTGAATATCAATAACAGGATAAGAGCACCCATATCGAATTCATTTGTAACAGCGCAGTAACCGATAACCGGTGGTGCTGCGCCTGAAAGGCTGCCAATCAGCGTGCCATAAACGGATTTACGTTTCATATATAGGCTATAAACACCTACATAAACAATGAAACCGATAACTGCAAGCAGCATTGCCAGCGCATTGGCTGCTACAAGTAGCAGCACCATACCAGCAATACCCAATGCAGCAGCGTAAATCAGGCTAACTTTCGGATCAATCAACCCTTTAACTAAAGGGCGATTCTTCGTTCTTTCCATGATACGGTCGATATCACGGTCGATGTAGTTGTTAAAAACACAACCAGAAGCCACGACCAGTGATACACCCAGCAAAGTCGCAACGAACAGTGGGTAATCAATTGACCCTTTTGAAGCCAATAAAAAACCACCGATCACAGAAATCAAGTTTCCGAATATAATTCCTGGTTTGGTCACTTGCAGGTATTGCTTAAACATATCGGCAACTCTTTAGTCGAGCATCATATTGATGTTCAGGTTGTACATAATCCACAGCGAGCCGATGACCACGATACCAACAATTAGCATCGTGAACAGGAAGGCAACTAAATTCCAGCGCTCATCTGATGATGTATTCATATGTAAGAAACAAACCAAATGAACTAGAATTTGCACAACAGCCATACCTACTACAGTCCAAAGGATTGCTGAGGTTGACGCTGTACCTTCCATCACCATCCAGAAAGGAATCACTGTCAGGATAACTGATAGAATAAAGCCAATTAGGTATGTTTTAACGCTACCGTGGCTTGCTCCAGTGTGAGCATCTTTTGCATGACTCATTTAAATAGCCCCCAGAAGATAAACAACGGTAAATACACAAATCCAAACAACGTCTAAGAAGTGCCAGAACAAACTTAGGCAGTTTAAACGTGTTTTATTGACATCAGTTAAGCCACGGCGAGTCACTTGAATCATCATAATGATAATCCAAATCAGACCTGCTGTTACGTGTAGACCGTGTGTTGCAACAAGTGCAAAGAAGCCAGATAAGAAACCGCTACGGTCAGGGCCAAAGCCTTCTGCGATCAGTTCATGGAACTCATAGACTTCCATGATCACGAAGCCAAGGCCTAACAGGAACGTTGCAAACAGCCATAAGTTAACGGCAGCAATCTTACCTTTATGCATCGCGATCATTGCGAAGCCGTAAGTAATACTACTCACTAACAGTAAGAAGGTTTCGCCTAATACGAACTTCAGACTGAAGATATCTTTACCAGCTGGTCCGCCGGCAGTTCCATCGGCCAAAACAACATAGGTAGCAAACAAACAAGCAAACAGAATCAAGTCGCTCATAATATAGAGCCAGAAACCGAATACTTTTGTTCCACCTGTATCGTGGTGCCCATGCTCAGCATGGGCGATATTTTGGTTAGTCATTGTATTAGTTGACATCGTTCACACCTGCCTTACGCAATTCTTCAAAGTGCTTATTCTCGATTTCTTCGATTTCAGCCACAGGTACGTAGTAATCAACATCTTCGTCGAAGCTTTTTGCAATCCAAGTTACGATCATTCCACCGAAACCAATGATTGCGAGCCACCAGATGTGCCAGATCATTGCGAAACCTAAAACCAAGCTAAATGCAGCGATAATAACGCCAGCGCCTGTATTTTTCGGCATATGAATTTCTTCATATGAAGCCGGTTTCTTGTGAGCAAGGCCTTTTTCTTTTAGATCCCACCACGCATCACGAGTTTGAACGTGAGGTTCAATCGCAAAGTTATAGAATGGTGGTGGAGAAGATGTCGCCCACTCAAGTGTACGTCCACCCCATGGGTCACCGGTTAAATCACGGTTTTCATGACGGTCACGGATACTCACGATGATTTGGATAACTTGGCATGCAATACCGATTGCGATTAACGCAGCACCACCCGCAGCAACAACTAGCATTGTGTGGTAAGTCGGGTCAATATTCTGACTTAAACGACGGGTCATACCCATAAAGCCAAGAATATACAGTGGCATAAAGGCCATGAAGAAACCGATGATCCAGAACCAGAAGGCACGAACACCCCATTTCTCATTTAGCGTGAAGCCATATGCTTTCGGGAACCAGTAAGTCATACCCGCGAAGCATCCGAATACAACACCACCAATAATAACGTTATGGAAGTGAGCAATCAGGAATAAACTGTTATGCAGAACGAAGTTTGCACCTGGAACAGCAAGCAGAACACCCGTCATACCACCGACAGAGAAGGTGATGATGAAACCGATAGTCCACAGCATAGGTGATTTAAATTCGATACGACCTTGGTACATGGTAAACAACCAGTTGAAAATCTTAACCCCTGTAGGGATTGCGATAATCATTGTGGCGATACCAAAGAAGGCGTTAACGTTCGCTCCTGAACCCATCGTAAAGAAGTGGTGCAACCAAACGATGAAGGACATAACGGTAATCACGATTGTCGCCCAAACTAATGAGGTATAACCGAATAAACGTTTTTTCGAGAAGGTTGCTGCAACTTCAGAGAATACACCGAACACAGGCAGAACAAGGATATACACCTCAGGGTGACCCCATGCCCAAATCAGGTTGATGTACATCATCATGTTGCCGCCCATATCATTAGTGAAGAAATGGGTGCCTAAATAACGGTCTAACGTCAGAAGCGTTAATGTAACAGTTAAGATAGGGAAAGCAGCAACAATCAATACGTTAGTACATAACGCAGCCCAGCTGAATACAGGCATTTTCATCATCGACATACCCGGCGTACGCATACGGATAATAGTCGCGATGAAGTTAACCCCTGTTAATAGTGTACCAATCCCGGATATCTGGAGACTCCAGAGCCAGTAATCGACCCCGACCCCAGGGTTGTACTCCAAGCCTGATAACGGCGGATAAGCCAACCAACCAGTCTGTGCGAATTCACCTACCCCTAGAGAGATGTTGATTAATACAACACCAACAACAAAGAACCAGAAGCTCAATGAGTTAAGGAATGGGAACGCCACATCTCGTGCACCAATTTGCAGAGGCACAACTAAGTTCATCAGACCAACAACGAATGGAGTTGCCATGAAGAAAATCATGATAACGCCGTGCGCGGTAAAGATTTGGTCATAGTGATGAGGATTTAAGAAACCCTCTTGGCCAGCAGAAGCTAGAACTTGCTGCCCACGCATCATGATTGCATCAGCGAAGCCACGGAATAACATGACCATCGCCACAATGATGTACATGACACCAATTTTCTTATGGTCAACAGAGGTTAACCATTCTTTCCACAGCCATTTCCACTTACCGAAGTAGGAGATCACACCGACTAAGCCAAGCCCACCAAGGACAATAGCAATCAGTGTAACAACGATAATCGGCTCATGGAGCGGAACTGCATCTAGTGTTAATTTTCCGAACATGCCCTTATTCCTCAGCGCCTGCTGCATGAGCACTGTGGCTCATTTGCATTGAATTGCCTGTAGCATCGTTATGGTCAGTCATTGAATGACTTTGATTTTCTACAGGAGCGTGACCTTTATGGTGCTCATGACCAAACTTCAGAACGATATCTTCATAAAGTTTAGGCTTCACGCTAGAGAAGTAGGTAACAGGAACGTTCATGCTTGGCTTAGCGACTTCGTCGAATGCCTGCATGGTGTCCATTGTTTTAGGAGAAGCTTTTACCTTTTGTACCCACTCATCAAAACCTTGACGATCTGGAGTTGCAATAGCATTAAACTTCATATCAGAGAAACCGTGGCCACTGTAGCTTGCAGAGAAGCCTTTATAAGTACCTGGTTCGTTAGCGATTAAGTGAAGCTTTGTTTGCATACCCGCCATCGCGTAGATTTGGCCACCTAAAGATGGAATGAAGAAGGAGTTCATCACCGAATCTGACGTGATTTTGAAGTTAACTGGCACACCTGTAGGGAATGCGATTTCATTAACTGTTGCAATTCCTTGCTCTGGATAAATGAATATCCATTTCCAGTCAGCGGAAATAACTTCAATAGTGACAGGTTCCTGATCACTCACTAATGGCTGATACGGGTCCAGCTCATGTGTCGTCTTCCAAGTGATAGCACCCAGAATAATGATAATGATGATAGGAACAGTCCAGCAGACTAACTCAATTTTATTCGAGTGAGCCCAGTTAGGACGGTAAGTAGCTGACGTGTTGGATTCACGGTATTTTCTTGCGAAGATAATCGTCATGAAAATAACAGGAATAACAACAAGTAGCATTAAGCCAATTGCAATAAGAATTAGCTCTTTTTGTTTAACGCCAACGGCGCCTTTTGGATCCATCAACACCATATCGCAACCACCTAATAGTAAGGTAGCTACAACGAGTGAGATTGCTCCAATGCTTTTTTTGTAGTTCATAAGTCTCATCCACGACCCCAAATGACAAAGATTCTAATTGTCGTTTCATCAGTGCGGGCATTTTACGGTAAGGTTATGCGAGTGTAAATGATTGTAAGGCAAAGAAACGGAATTGTTAGCTCTTTATGTTAATATGATCACATGTAAAGAGCTTATAAAGAAAACGTTAAAATTGATGCGATTTATAAGTATGCATTGATAAAACTCAATTAATAGTAAATTATCTTAGTAATTTTTCAAAGAAAAATATATACAAAAGAAATGAAAAAACAGTGAAACTGATATAAATGATTAGTAATATGCTAAGGGAAGTTACAGTTTTTATTGCCGATAAAGCTATTTTGGTTGCTTTATCGGCTAAATCATAAAAAAAATTCTTATTTTACTGATAAAAAAAAGAAAACTATTAACTCTGATACAATTTTCTATCGAGCGCTAAAAGGTATACTTTAATGTATAAATGATTGCATCTTGGTAGAAAGTATCGCCTAATTTATTATCAGCATAGCGGTATTGTACCCCAGCAGAAACATGGTTTGTGGCATTCCACCAAAAAGCGAGAGCGCCATTTATGCCATTACTCTTGCCTCCGTTATAGCGTTTGTTCCTAGCAAACTCCATTTCATGCCAGTTCGTTATCATGAAATTTTCGTCAAATACGCTGAAATTATAGCCGGCTACCCAACCCGCGACATATCCATTATTACCTGAATAGAATGTCTGGTCGGTGTAATTAAGGGCAATAAAAGGTTTAAACCATAAGTCACCGAATGCCGTGTTATAGCCAATACCATATAAAGTGTTCACATCATGGAAATTACCACCATATTTGGCACCAGGTAATGACCAAGTACCATAAACATGGCCATATAGGTTGAAACCAGTGTCACCTAAATAAAAGCGGCCTGTTGTTTTAATGGTATAACGTTTATTTCGTCCTGAATCGGTGTGTTGGCTGTGGAATGGGTTTTCGAGATCAAAAAAACCATATAACTCCCCCCAATTAAAATTGGCACCTCCTTCAAGTTCAATATAGGCAAAGTCTTTTTTACGTGTCGTATTTTCTGTTTTATTTTCAGTACGATGTGACCAATCTAAATAGTTTACATTGACATCAGCAAAGCCATTTTTATAGCCAATAATATCGTCAGAATATGCCGTACCTGCTAGAGAAATTAAGGTGGCAATGTAAATGATTTTTTTCATATATAGATTATTTTCACTTATAGATTAATGGGGTTTAGTAAAGCGTTAGTTATTAACATTTTAGCTAACCAATTTATAACTTGTGATATATTAGACTTGAAAGTTGCAATTAAGAAATATTTTGCACGTATGAAGTGATCGCAATCACGATATTTTGACATTATCGCTTTGTTTTGTTATTTGGATCTAATTTATAGGTAAAGATCAAATTACCTAAATAAATAAACTTTATTTAGGTAATCGTTAGGTTAATGAGAAAAGTATAGAAAGGGTTATTGTTGTACTGTCTTGCGAACGGCGAGGTAGTCTAAACTACCACCAATAACTAGGCTGATAGCACCAATACTAATGCCAGTATTAAAAATAAGATTTTGGTAGTGAGGTAAACTCAGCCAAAATTCAATTTGTGTAGTAAATAGATAAACTTTCATACCATTAAATGAAAATACAAGTAATGAAAGTAACCAAATAGCAAGGAAGCTAACGGCAGTAATAAGTGCATATACGGCAATGCGATAGCCTTTTGCATACAGCTGGCGCCGCTGAAATAAACCTGTTGCTTGTGTGTATATTAGGGATGTCCGGCAAGCTAATAAAAGCAAAACACCCGGAACCGCAACTGCGATTGAAATAAGGTAGAATAGTGGCCAGCCATAATTACTGACGAAAATACTCGCAACTGGGCCAATATAAACACGGCCTACAGCCGAAAGAGCGGAAAGAAGTGCAAATTGCGTTGCGGATAACGATTTATTACATAGTGTCATTAATAGGGCGACAAAAGCAGCGGTTCCCATACCAGAAAAGATATTTTCTAGAAATATAATCGACCCCATGGTTAGGATATGAGGTGGTGTTATCGCTAAGAACCAATAGCCTATATTAGAGCCACCTTGTAGAAGCCCAAAAATAAACAGAGCTTTAAATAAGCTCATGTTTTTCATTAAGTAACCACCAAGTAACGCCCCAATAATGGTTGCGGCCATACCGACAGTTTTATTGACGGTACCCACTTCACTTAAACTAAAACCAAGGGCATTTAATAGAAAATTGGTGTTGAGCGCCATCACAAAGGCGTCACCGAGTTTGTAAAAAACTAACAGTAGTAAGATTAGCCAAGCATTGTTCCGGCTAAAGAATTCAGCGAGTGGTTCGTAAATCGCTTTTTTTAGTGACGTTGGCGCAGCACAACTTTCTTCGGGTTCTTTCGCAAGTAATGTAGCAATAACACCGATAATCATTAGCCCTGCCATGACTAAATAAAGTTGTTTCCACGTTAAAAACTTATCCGCTAACCAAAGTGCAAGGCCGCCTGAGACTAACATACTGATCCGGTAACCCATAACTGAGGTTGCAGCGCCAATTCCACGTTCTTCTGCACTCAGCAAGTCGGTTTTATAAGCATCAAAAACAATGTCTTGCGAGGCTGAACAAAATGCAACAGTGACCGCCAGTGCAGCAAGGTACCACAAATGTTCTGACGGATTCATAAAGCCCATAGCGGCAATGCTGATAATCAACAGAATTTGAGTGGTTAATAGCCATCCTCTTCGACGACCAAGAAAGGGTGGGGTATAGCGGTCCATCATTGGAGACCAAAGAAATTTCAACACATAAGCCTGTCCGACTAATGAAAAGAAACCAATGGTTTTTATATCGACATTTTCAACAGTTAGCCAAGCTTGTAATGTACCTGCAGTTAAAGCTAAAGGTAGACCAGAAACAAAGCCTAAAAGGATTAAAGTGATGTTATTTGGTAGAGTAAAACGAGGCATTATTTCCCTCTAAGCCAGTGTGATATTGCTGCAATACATTGCGCTGCAGAGGTATTGGCTGCGCTATGCTACCCAAGCTCAATCAATGAGAGCTTAGGTAGCTTAATACTTAATGATAATGATTGCTCAATTAATAGCGTGAATTTTGTCTGATAAAATCGGTGATTTCTTGGTCTGTTGCCATATCTGCAATTAAATCAGTTAATGCGCTATTGATAGCCGTTTCTATCTTGGCATTATTGGCAGCCAATAATTCTTGTGTATTAAAATTACGGGTAAATGAACGTGTTTTTGTCGAGCCATTTGGCGCTGTTGCAATAATACTGACACTGGAGTTTACAGTAATATTATGGCGCAGGCTGCCTTCACTTACTTTGGTATCGAGTTTATTCAATTGAACGACTAAATTCACATTTGCCGGTGATGTCACCATAAACCCACGTGCAGCCATTTGCTTTTCGACGGCTTCTTGCATCAGATAACGAGGGTCGCGTGAAGGGTTCAGTACAACTAAACTACCATTACGATTAACTTCTGCTAAGGATTTATTCGTACGGTTATCGACACTGCTGACACTAATTGAAGTTGCATTCAGTGTAGGGTTTTTCGCAGGTAAAGCTATCTTAGGCTCTAGTGATAATGTATTGCTGCTGGTTGCACAGCCCGCAAGAAGAAATAACCCTAAAAGTGGAAAACACAGTTTTCTTAACATAATTTTTTCCAGTTCATCTTTCCTAATTGAAAATGTTTCGTTATGGTGCGGGTATCCGTCGTTCAATATAAAGCTTAGCGGCTTATTTATCCTGAACTATTAGACAACAATTTTTGAAAAAATTCGCATCAATGTGCCGCTATCATAACATTGGCAAGTTATTATCGGATATTTCTATAATAAGAAGATAGCAATAATCAACGCGTACAATAAAAATAATTGCCTCTGGGCATAATTTTTAATTAAGGAACATTTTATGGTCGCTAATGCAGCTCAAAGTATGCAATCTCTCGTGAACCAAAAGTTACACGTTGCTTTTGAACCTACACATTTGGAGGTCATTAATGAAAGCCACCAACACAATGTGTTACCGGGGTCTGAAAGCCATTTCAAAGTTATTTTAGTGAGTGATAAATTTGAAAATAAACGAATGCTTGCCCGTCACCGCGAAATTTATGCTATTTTAGCGGACGAATTATCGGGAGGGATCCATGCCCTTGCTTTGCATACATATACACAACAAGAGTGGAATGAGCTTGCTGACACTGCGTTAAAATCACCAGCTTGTCGTGGTGTTGGCGGTGTTAATCGGTAGTTTTTCGTTTCAGTTAATACACTGAGACTATGCTTTACATAATCAGCCATGCTCAATGATGAGCTTGGTGAATGTTTTTTCTTCACTTTAGGTGAAAAAACAAAAAATTTAGTCAGAAAAGTCACAAATAATGAGGAAAAAACGCTTCTTTTCTCAGCTTTTCTCGACTCAGGGCGCATGCATCGGTATAATGCTGCGTCTAATTTTCAGTAAGGTTTCGGGACGCTTCTGATATCAGGGATTGACCGTTACGAAAGTAACGCCCCCCGGTTCTGGAAGGGAGACAGCCATTATGATTTAATGGCATAACTCTGGAGTAGACCGATCACTAAGATTTATTTTGAGGTAAGAAGATGCAAGTTTCTGTTGAAACGACTCAAGGCCTTGGGCGTCGTGTAACAATCACCGTTCCTGCCACTGATATTGAAAAAGCAGTTAATAGCGAATTAGTTAGTGTTGCTAAAAAAGTACGTGTTGATGGTTTCCGTAAAGGAAAAGTACCAATGAACATCGTTAAACAGCGTTATGGCGCGTCTGTTATGCAAGACGTTCTGGGCGATGTAATGCAACGTAACTTCATCAACGCAATTATTGAACAAAAAATCAATCCAGCGGGTGCGCCTAGCTACAAGCCTGAGCAACTCGAAGATGGTAAAGATTTTGTTTATTCAGTTGAATTCGAAGTTTACCCAGAAATCGAATTAGCAGGTTTAGAAACTATTGAAGTTGAAAAACCAGCAGTTTCTGTAAAAGACGAAGATCTGGAAAATATGTTAGAAACTCTGCGTAAGCAACAAGCGCAGTGGAAAGAAGTTGAAGCGGCAGCAGAAGCTGACTCTCGCATCACTATCAACTTTACCGGTTCTATCGATGGTGAAGAATTCGAAGGCGGCAAAGCAGAAGATTTCGCTCTGGTTATGGGCGAAGGTCGTATGATCCCAGGTTTCGAAGAAGGTGTTGTTGGTCATAAAGCGGGTGAAGAATTCGATATCGAAGTTAACTTCCCAGAAGACTACCATGCTGAAAACCTGAAAGGTAAAGCTGCGAAATTTGCTATCGTTCTGAAGAAAGTAGAACAACGTGAACTGCCTGAATTCACTGAAGAATTTATCAAGCGTTTTGGTATCGCTGATGGTTCTTTAGATGGCCTGCGTGCAGAAGTACGTAAAAACATGGAACGTGAGCTGAAAAATGCCGTGCGTAACCGTGTTAAAGCACAAGTTCTTGATGGCTTAATCAAAGCGAATGACATCGAAGTTCCAGCTGCAGTTGTTGATGGTGAAATTGATGTTCTGCGTCGTCAAGCGGCACAACGCTTTGGTGGCGACGAAAAACAAGCGATGGAATTACCTCGTGAACTGTTTGAAGAACAAGCAAAACGTCGCGTAGTGATTGGTCTGCTGTTAGGCGAAGTGATCAACAAAAACGAACTGAAAGCTGATGAAGATCGTGTTAAAGCGCTGATTGAAGAAATGGCTTCTGCGTATGAAGATCCAGCTGAAGTTATCGAATACTACAGCAAAAACGAAGAGCTGATGAACAGCGTTCGTAATTTAGCTTTAGAAGAACAAGCTGTTGAAACTGTATTGGCAGTTGCTAAAGTGACAGAAAAAGAAACTAACTTCACTGAACTGATGAACCAAGTTCAAGCAGGTTAATTTTTTCTTGCTGTATAAAATAATGAAACCCGTGGTGTACTGCTACGGGTTTTTTGTCAATTAAAGCCTTTAAATTATCACTTTAGCGAATTTAATTAGGATACCCTTGAAAAACACATTTAAACCCTAATTATATTATCTATACTTCAAGTAGTCTAAATGGGATTTTAATTGCAATTTGAACTATTTTGAATAGCTTAACATTGTCGAAAACGGTGATATTAACCAACTGAGTTATTTTGTTTCCCTTGAAAATCAAGTATGGTTTTCTAATGGTATAATTCCATGTAACCCAATAGACTTGTGTTAAACTCTTTTAAAGAGCGTCTTATTTACTGCAGCATACTTAGCTGCATTTTCTTCTTATTTCTGCAGTTATTTGGTTAAATATTAGCTAAACTAGAAAAATAAGAGAATTGAAAGAGCCTGCAGACACAGGAATTTTTTAAAACCGTTGTTTGTGGCATGATCTCTGCTCAAAATAGCAGGCAGACAGCAAATTAGGCGCAAGCACCAGAACGTTTTTAATAGGAGATTTCGATGTCACATTTTGGCAGTCAGGAACAATTAGCATCTCAAATGGCCCTTGTGCCTATGGTCATAGAGCAAACTTCTCGTGGTGAGCGCTCGTATGATATTTACTCACGTCTATTAAAAGAACGTATTATCTTCCTGACCGGTCAAGTGGAAGACCATATGGCGAATTTAATCGTCGCTCAGATGTTATTTCTTGAAGCAGAAAACCCTGAAAAAGATATTCATTTGTATATTAATTCACCAGGTGGCGTTATTACCGCAGGAATGTCAATTTACGATACGATGCAGTTTATCAAGCCTGATGTAAGCACTATTTGTATGGGGCAAGCTTGTTCCATGGGGGCTTTTTTATTGACGGCGGGTACCAAAGGTAAACGTTTCTGCTTACCAAATTCACGCGTGATGATCCACCAACCGTTAGGGGGTTATCAAGGCCAAGCGTCAGATATCGAAATCCATGCCCAAGAGATTCTTAAAGTGAAATCTCGAATGAACGAGTTAATGGCTCTGCATACGGGAAAATCCATTGAAGAAATTACTCGAGACACAGAGCGTGACCGTTTCTTATCTGCAAATGAAGCAAAAGAGTATGGTTTAGTCGACCAAATTTATAGTAGCCGTTAATGGGTTAACTTTTGGTATAATTAGTTCATACCATAAACTATTTTAAAGAAAATCGTTGTTTTGTTTTTTTAATCAACGAAAACGAAACAATATGGATAAAAGTGAGGTCAACTGATGACAGATAAACGCAAAGAGGGGACAGGAAAACTGCTTTACTGCTCTTTCTGCGGAAAAAGTCAGCATGAAGTACGTAAGCTGATTGCCGGTCCGTCAGTCTATATTTGTGATGAATGCGTAGATTTATGTCTCGATATCATCCGTGAAGAAATCAAAGAACTTACGCCGCATCGTGAGCGTAGTGAACTGCCTACACCACATGAAATTCGGCAGCATCTTGACGACTATGTCATCGGTCAAGAAAAAGCGAAAAAAGTTTTAGCTGTTGCGGTATATAACCATTACAAGCGCTTACGTAATGGTGATAAAACCAGTGATGGTGTTGAATTAGGTAAAAGTAATATTTTGCTAATTGGACCAACAGGTAGTGGTAAAACACTTTTAGCTGAAACTTTAGCGCGTTATTTGGATGTACCATTTACAATGGCTGATGCAACGACATTAACTGAAGCTGGTTATGTTGGTGAAGACGTTGAAAATATTATTCAAAAATTACTGCAAAAATGCGATTACGATGTTGAAAAAGCCCAACGTGGTATCGTATACATTGATGAAATTGATAAAATTTCACGTAAATCAGATAACCCATCAATTACCCGTGACGTTTCCGGTGAAGGTGTGCAACAAGCACTTCTGAAACTAATTGAAGGAACTGTTGCGGCAGTACCACCACAAGGGGGACGTAAGCACCCTCAGCAAGAGTTTTTGCAGGTTGATACCTCAAAGATCCTCTTCATTTGTGGCGGGGCATTTGCAGGGCTCGATAAAGTGATCGGTCAGCGTTTAAATACCCGTTCAGGTATCGGTTTTGCTGCAGAAGTGAAAGGTGAATCAGATAAAGCAACGGAAGGCGAATTGTTAACGCAGGCAGAACCAGAAGATTTAATTAAATTTGGTTTAATCCCTGAGTTTATTGGTCGCTTGCCTGTTGTTGCAACATTAACTGAATTAAGTGAAGAAGCATTAATTCAGATTCTGAAAGAACCTAAAAACGCATTAACTAAGCAATACCAAGCCTTATTTAGTCTTGAAAATACAGAGCTTGAGTTCCGTGAGGAAGCATTAAAAGCCATCGCTAAGAAAGCCATGGCACGTAAAACCGGAGCTCGTGGTTTACGTTCTATTGTTGAAGCTGCATTGTTAAATACGATGTATGACCTTCCTTCAATGAGTAATGTTGAAAAAGTTGTCGTTGATGAAAACGTCATTAATGAGCAATCAGAGCCGCTATTGATATATAGCAAACCTGATGCTCAAGCTTCCGGCGATAACTAATCCCATATAAAACGTTCAATAGTTAATCAAACGAAATGAGGGGTTTCCCTCATTTTGTTTTTTATGTTCAACTAGCCATTGAATGCTAAAATCTTGTCCCCATATAGTTTATATTCTGAGGTGTGGTTTCCTTGTTTTAGAAAGCAATTTTAAAGCAAGAGACAGAAACCCTTAAACTAGCGTGAGCTAAACGAAGAGAGAGCTTTATGAATCCTGAGCGTTCCGAACGCATTGAAATACCAGTATTGCCTCTGCGTGATGTAGTGGTATACCCACATATGGTGATCCCACTGTTTGTTGGACGTGAAAAATCCATTCACAGTCTGGAAGCAGCGATGGATCATGACAAGCAGGTAATGCTGGTTGCACAAAAAGAAGCCTCGACTGATGAGCCAGGGGTGAATGATTTATTTGCTGTCGGTACAGTTGCATCCGTTATCCAGATGCTAAAACTGCCTGATGGTACAGTTAAGGTCCTCGTTGAAGGGCTACGACGCGCACGTATTACCAGTTTGACAGATAATGGCGAATATTTCTTAGCGCAAGCAGAGTATTTGGCAACAGAGCAAAATAGTGAATCTGAACACGCACCGTATGATGAAACGGCAGCGGGTTCTCAATCATCAGATGCACTTGATGAAAAAGAAAACGAAGTATTGTATCGCACTATTGTTAGTCAGTTTGAAAGCTATATAAAACTGAATAAAAAGATTCCACCTGAAGTACTAACTGCGTTACATGCAATTGAACAAGATCAGCTAGATAAACTGGCAGATACCATTGCCTCTCATATGCCATTAAAATTAGCAGATAAACAACGCGTTTTAGAAATGGCAAATATTGCTGAACGCGTAGAGTTTTTGATGGCCATGATGGAGTCAGAAACTGAGTTGCTGCAAGTGGAAAAACGCATTCGTAACCGCGTTAAAAAACAGATGGAAAAAAGCCAGCGCGAGTATTATCTGAATGAGCAAATGAAAGCTATTCAGAAAGAGCTGGGTGAAATGGATGATGCGCCAGACGAATATGAATCGCTAAAACGTAAAATCGAAGAAGCGAAAATGCCAAAAGAGGCACAAGAAAAAGCCGAAGCAGAATTGCAGAAGCTGAAAATGATGTCTCCGATGTCAGCAGAAGCTACTGTTGTCCGTAGCTATATTGATTGGATGGTGCAGGTTCCATGGCATAAACGTAGCAAAGTCAAAAAAGACTTAGTTAAAGCACAAGAAGTGTTAGATACCGACCACTACGGTTTAGAGCGTGTGAAAGACCGTATTTTAGAGTATCTGGCAGTGCAAAGCCGCGTCAGTAAAATTAAAGGGCCAATCCTTTGCTTGGTTGGGCCTCCGGGTGTAGGTAAAACCTCTTTGGGGCAATCTATTGCTAAGGCTACGGGTCGCCAATATACACGTATGGCATTAGGTGGGGTGCGCGATGAAGCTGAAATCCGTGGTCACCGTCGTACTTATATTGGTTCAATGCCAGGTAAGCTGATCCAAAAGATGGCAAAAGTAGGCGTCAAAAACCCACTATTTTTACTGGATGAAATTGATAAAATGTCATCTGATATGCGTGGCGACCCAGCCTCTGCATTACTAGAGGTGCTTGATCCAGAACAAAATATTGCCTTTAACGACCACTACTTAGAAGTGGATTACGATTTGTCTGATGTGATGTTCGTTGCAACATCGAACTCAATGAACATCCCTGCACCATTGTTAGATCGTATGGAAGTGATTCGCCTTTCTGGTTATACAGAAGATGAAAAACTGAATATTGCGAAAAGACATTTGCTGTCTAAGCAGATTGAACGTAATGCGTTGAAAAAGAATGAGTTAACTATCGATGATAGTGCTTTAATGAGCATCATTCGTTATTACACTCGTGAGGCTGGAGTTCGTGGTTTAGAGCGCGAAATCTCTAAATTATGCCGTAAAGCGGTTAAAGCGCTACTTATGGACAAAAAGCTCAAGCACATTGAAATCAATGCGGACAACCTGAAAGATTATCTGGGAGTTCGTCGTTTTGATTACGGCCAAGCAGACACAGAAAACCGTGTTGGGCAAGTTACAGGCCTTGCTTGGACTGAAGTTGGTGGTGACTTACTCACTATTGAAACTGCTTGTGTGCCCGGTAAAGGCAAACTAACCTATACCGGTTCTTTAGGTGAAGTGATGCAAGAGTCTATTCAAACCGCATTAACGGTTGTTAGAGCTCGAGCGGAAAAACTGGGTATTAATAGCGATTTTTATGAAAAACGCGATATCCATGTGCACGTACCTGAAGGGGCAACGCCAAAAGATGGTCCAAGTGCAGGTATTGCGATGTCTACAGCATTAGTTTCTTGCCTAACGGGTAATCCGGTGAGAGCAGATGTTGCTATGACGGGTGAAATTACATTAAGAGGGTTAGTTTTCCCAATTGGTGGCTTAAAAGAGAAATTATTGGCGGCACACCGTGGAGGGATTAAAACAGTATTAATTCCTAAAGAAAACGAACGTGATTTAGAAGAAATTCCTCAAAATGTGATCGCAGATCTTGAAATTCACCCTGTGAAAACGATTGAAGAAGTCTTATCTTTGGCTTTAGTTAATCCTCCTTTTGGAGCTGAAGTAGTTAAAAAGAAAGCTAAAAGAGTGAGCTGAATCAAGAAGTTTGTATAAAATTAAGGCTGACAGCTAATTTAGGGCTTGTCAGCCTTTTTTTTCATCGCTAATTTAACGATGATTCTGATAATTGTTTGTATGCAATCTGTTCTCTTGCCATTGGTAATCAGGATTGATATAACGGCTGCATCATTAATTAACTATACTAATAACTGCTATAGTTAATTAAGAGATTTATAGTCCAACTAATATGGGGATGATAAGAGTGAATAAAGCTCAACTGATTGATCAAATCGCTTCTGATGCGAATATTTCTAAAGCTGCAGCAGGTCGTGTTGTTGACGCGTTCGTTGCTACCGTAACGGGTTCTTTGAGTAAAGGGGACGATGTTGCTCTAGTTGGCTTTGGGACTTTCTCTGTTCGTGAGCGTGCAGCACGTACAGGCCGTAACCCTCAAACGGGTAAAGAAATTAAAATAGCTGCGGCGAAAGTTCCTGCTTTCCGTCCAGGTAAGGGTCTTAAAGACGCTGTAAATAGCTAATTAGGTATTTAAGTTTGTCTTTCTCGTATTTTTGCGAAAACTCAAACTGACGGAATGTCTTTAATCAGCTAATATATAAGCGCACCATTGAAATGGTGCGCTTTTTTTTCTTTCTGAGTTAAGATTAGCGTATTATCAGGAAATTGAATTCAACAAAGCGGAGTTAAGCCTTTTTATGATGGAAAATTTACGCACAAAGGCGAATAGTCCTTTGCTCAAAATAATACTGGCGCTGATTATCCTTTCATTCGTGTTGGGTGGCGTTATGATGGGTGGCCTTGGTGGCAACAGTGCAAATAATGCCGCTGAAGTTAACGGGCAGTCAATAAGCCGAGAGCAGCTACAGCAGGCTTTTCAACAAGAGCGCCAATCATTACAAGAGTACCTGGGGGATAAATTTTCAGAAGTCGCTAGTAATGAAGAAAGCATGAATTTACTGCGCCGCCAAGCTCTTGATAACTTGATTAACAATGAATTGATTAATCAGTATGCTAATGAACTACAACTCTCAGCAAGCGATCAGCAAATTGAGCAATATATTTTCTCAATGCCTGTTTTCCAAACAGATGGCCGGTTTGATAGCGAAAAATATCGTGAGATCTTAAGCCGTAACAACATTAATGCAGATAGCCTTGCGGCTCAAATTCGCCAAGATCTTACACGTGCTCAGCTAGCCAAAACTTTTACTGGAACGGATTTCGCTTTACCATCTGAAGTTAAAGCGTATGCTGAATTATTTATGCAAGAGCGTGAAATTCGCACTGCACTTTTAGATTTAGCAGAGGTTCAAGCAAAACAAACAGCCTCTGAAGAAGAATTAAAGTCCTATTATGATGCTAACCAAAATAGCTTTATTTCACCTGAGAAGGTGCAAGTAAGCTATGTTGAAATGGATGCAGCATCGATGGCACCAGCGACAGTGTCTGATGAAGAAGTAAAAACCTATTATGAGCAAAACCTGAAAAATTATACTCAAGCAGAGCAAAAGCAGTACAGTATGATTCAGGTTGCTTCTGAAAAAGAAGCGAATGATATTCTGGATGAATTAAAACAAGGTGCAGACTTTGCAACGTTAGCCGCTGAAAAATCAACGGATAAATTCAGTGCAGGGCAAAAAGGCCTGATTGGTTGGATGGAAGCTGCATCAACGCCAAGCGAAATTGTGGATGCTAAATTAACAGAAAAAGGGCAACTTTCGGCACCTGTTAAATCACAAAATAGCTATGTTATTTTTCGTTTAGATGATATTAAGCCAGAATCGATTAAACCGTTTGAGCAAGTTGAAGAAAGTATTAAAACTAGCTTGCTTCAAGATAAAAACATTAAGCAATTCTATGACTTACAGCAAAAAGTCAGTGAAGCGGCCACGAGTGATATGGAATCATTAGTATCAGTTGAATCTGTATCTGGTTTGAAGGCTGTGACAACGGATTGGTTTGATAGAACAAACCCACCTGCTGCGCTTAATTTCCCTAAAGTGGTCAGTGAAGTATTTAGCGATCGTTTAGTGGATAAAAATGGTTCTAAAGGAATCAACTCAGACGTTATTAACGTGGAAGGTGACCGTGCATTTGTTGTGCGTGTTACAGAGTACAAACCTGAAAGTGTTGAACCTTTTGAACAGGTTAAGTCAGAAATTGAAACACTGGTTAAACGCCAAAAAGCCGAAGCAGAGTTGAAAGCTACGGGCGATAAATTACTTACTGAGTTAAAAGCGGGTAAAGGGGCTGAAGCTCTAAGTGCCACGGGTGTTAAATTCTCTGATGCTCAAACCGTTTCTCGTTTAATGCCACAAACAGCGGTTATCAATGCGACAATGGAAATGCCACAACCTGTTGATGGTAAACCAAGCTACGCACTTGCGCGTGATGAGTCTGATAACTATGTGGTTATTCAGCTAGATAAAGTAACATTAGGTCAGCCAACGGATGACGAGTTAAAACAACTAACTCGTGAATACCAAGGCGCTATGAGTTCTGCGGTTAACGAAGCTTTGATGCTTAACTTGCGTGAAAATGCAAAAATTGAAGTGCTGAATATTGAATAATTGCGAGCAGCTTCGCAAGTAAAATTGTAACGTTATGAATAGAAGGCCACCTTTGGGTGGCCTTTCGTATTTTTAATTTTATTAAAAAGTGTTCCATATTTTTCTATGGCATCGTTGTGTCTCAACATACACAGGAGAACAAATATGTTATGGAATTCAGTCAATAAATGCAGATTAGGTATTGTTCTGCTCCTTTCTTTATTATGCTCATTTTCTTCTTTTTCTTTGGCTAAGAAAATTGAGCCAGAAAAAGCCACTACGGCTGTCACTCAAAAAAAACAAGTAAGTAATAACTCACCATCAACTAACCATGAGCAGTCTGACAAGGTAAATATTAACTTAGCAGGTGAAGAGGAACTTGCCGAAAAACTTAATGGCATAGGTAGGCAAAAAGCTAAAGCTATCGTTGAATATAGGCAAAAATATGGGGCTTTTAATTCCATTGAGAATATTTTAGAAGTTCAGGGGATAGGTCCTGCATTTTTAGAAAAGAATAAAGATAAGTTAACTTTGTAACTAAAATCCCCCATACAAAGTATGGGGGAATATATTTAAGGTTAATAATTAAGCAGAAAACTAAGCATCTTGTAAATAATTTGGGAGCTAAGTCTTATTCTTGATAATCATTCAGCACATTTTCCGTACATTTGTTATTTTTATGTTATTAAAAAATAAACTGGTCGGAGTAGTTATGACAACACACATTAAAGTTCATGGTTATCATATAGATGTTTTTCAGCACGTTAATAATGCACGTTACTTAGAATTCTATGAAGCAGACCGCTGGGAATGGATGAATAAACGCAATTTTATTAGGTGGGCTATAGAAAACAATTTAACAATAGCTGCGGTGAATATTAATGTAAATTATATACAAGGTGTCTTACTCGGTGATGAGCTGACTGTGGTGACCCGTATGGACAAAATAGGCAGTAAAAGCGCAGTATGTTATCAACAAATTATTCGCACTAAAGCAGGAATTCAAGAGGTTGTTTCAGATGCTTATGTGACATTTGTTTTTATCAATAATATCGAGAATAAAGCAATTATTATCGATGAACAGCTGCGTGAGAAGTTAGAGTCATTCAAGGTGGGTTCTGAAGATTTTATTCAAAACTAGCCTACCATTAGCTTGAATATTACGAATAAGCTAATGATAGGCTGTGTGTTTGACTAATTCATTATGGCTTTTGCTTTAATGAGAGCATGATGGCTTCTTTATCATTTAAATATTCATTTAAGCCCTTGCTCCTTAAATGGCAGGCAGCACATTCACCGCAACCATCACCTTGAATACCATTATAACAAGTCAGTGTTTGCTGCCTGATGGTTTCAAGGTGGCCATAACTGTCGGCAAGAGCCCATGTTTGGGCTTTATTTAACCACATTAATGGGGTTTCAAAGCGAATATTTTTGGCAAGACCGAGGTCTACAGCATGATTGAGGGCTTTGACAAATTCATCTCGGCAATCTGGGTAACCTGAAAAATCAGTTTCACAAACACCGGTTATCACCGCTTCTGCTTTTACTTGGTAAGCATAAATTGCTGCTAATGTGAGGAATAAAATGTTGCGCCCTGGAACAAAAGTGCTGGGTAAAGTACTGGACTCGCTTTCTGAAAAATCAGGAACTGGGATGTTATCTCGAGTTAAGCTGCTGATTGCTAATTCATTGAGTAATGTGACATCTAACACTTTATGTGCTGTAGCACCTAAAGATACGCTCAATTTCTGTGCGACTTCGATTTCAAAACGGTGGCGCTGGCCGTAATCGAAAGTAACACAATGAACTTCATCATAGTTTTGCAAAGCTTGAATAAGACAGGTTGTTGAGTCTTGGCCTCCGCTAAAAACCACAACTGCGCGTTTCATAGGTACTCCTTGGTGATATATCATTATCAAAATGTGATGGAAAGAGAGTAAAGCATGTTAGCGATACTGGGATGTAATTCATAGTTCTATTTTTATCAAATTAGTTTGATTGAAGGACTATTTATATGCTGATTTGGTTATCTGTATAAAAATATTCTATAATCATGGTATTTGGTAACATTTTTATTGTTTTTTAATTATTCAATTTTGCATAATATAGTTATACAGCTAATAAAATAACGATAAAAGCACTTACACCCAAGCCAAGAGAGTAATTATGTTAGATAAAATAGACAAAAAACTGCTTTGTTTATTGCAAAATGACAGCAGCTTATCCTTAAATACCCTTGCGGAAGCTGTTAATTTAACCTCTACTCCGTGCTGGAAAAGATTAAAAAGGCTTGAAGATGAAGGTTATATTCGAGGGCGAGTCACTTTACTCGATGGTGAGAAGTTAGGTTTAGGTTTAACGGTGATTGTGACAATTAAAACACAGCATCATAATAGTGAGTGGTATGAGCAATTTGTTTCTTTTGTTAGTCAACTTCCTGAAGTTCTGATGTTTTATCGTATGGCTGGGGAGTATGATTATCTTATGCAAGTGGAAGTTCATGATATGAAATCATATGACTTGTTTTATAAAAAGTTAGTTAATGGTGTTCATGGTTTAATCGATGTAACTTCAAGCTTTGCAATGGAAAAAATCAAGTATACGACAGTATTGCCTATTCCTGATTAACCCTGTAATAACTTAGATAATTACGGGCTCTCATTCTTAGGCATCAATAAATCAATATATTCAAGGCAGTATTACGTGCGATTATTTTCACAACTAAGTTGGTATTTTTTGAGTGAATGGCGGCGCTATCTCGGCGCTGTTTGCTTTTTAATTATCATTGCTATCTTACAATTAGTTCCCCCACGCATTGTTGGTGTTGTTGTTGATGGAATTAGTAAAGGGGCAATGTCGACAAAGCAATTGATCACTTATGTTTTAGTCATGCTGTTGATTGCATTGGTTGTGTATGGTTTGCGCTATGTCTGGCGTTTATGGTTATTTGGTGCTTCTTATAAGTTAGCCGTACAACTACGACAAAAATTTTATCGGCAACTAAGTCTGCAAAACCAAGCATTTTACCTTAGGTACCGAACGGGAGATTTAATTGCACGTACAACGAATGATGTTGACCGAGTTGTGTTTGCTGCAGGAGAGGGCGTTTTAACATTAGTTGACTCATTAGTGATGGGGTGTGCGGTGCTCATTATGATGAGCGTTGAAATTAGTTGGCAGCTTACTTTACTTGCACTTATTCCAATGCCAATTATGGCATTAGTCATTAAACGTTATGGGGATCAGCTTCATCAGCGTTTCAAGCATGCCCAAGGGGCATTTTCGTCTTTAAATAATCATGCACAAGAAAGTTTAACAAGTATTCGCATGATTAAAGCTTTTGGCCTCGAAGATCATCAATCAAATCAATTTGAACAGGTAGCTACCGAGGCAGGGCGTCGCAATATGCATGTTGCTAAAGTTGATGCTCGTTTTGACCCCACTATTTTTATGGCGATTGGTATGGCCAACTTACTCGCTATTGCAGGGGGAAGCTGGATGGTATTAAACGACACACTGACGCTAGGCGAATTAACGAGCTTTGTGATGTATCTAGGGTTAATGATTTGGCCGATGTTAGCGCTCGCATGGATGTTTAATATCGTTGAACGGGGTAGTGCAGCTTATAGCCGTATTCTTAGTTTACTCAATGAACCGTTAGTCATTCAGGATGGTTCGCATTCATTACAGCCTGAAAAGGGAAATTTGAATGTAAATATCATCAAATTTAGTTATCCAGAAACCTCGAGAACAGCATTACATGATATTAAGTTTGACCTAAAACCTGGGCAATTTTTAGGGATATGTGGGCCAACAGGATCTGGAAAATCAACATTGTTGACGTTATTACAACGTCAATTTGATATTACGGAAGGGGTTATTTTCTATCAAGGTTTACCGTTACCCGAAATTCGTTTAGATGAATGGCGTGCTCGGTTATCTATCGTAAATCAGTCTCCATTTTTGTTTTCAGATACCGTCGCAGGCAATATCGCGCTTGGGCGACCTGATACCACTCAAGAAGAAATTGAACAGGCTGCACGCATTGCTTGTGTACATGATGATATTTTACGTTTACCTGAAGGCTATTCCACTCAGGTTGGTGAGCGAGGCGTCATGTTATCAGGCGGGCAGAAACAACGAATTTCTATTGCGAGGGCTATCTTGCAGAATGCGGAAATCTTGGTGCTAGATGACGCACTTTCTGCCGTTGATGGGCAGACTGAGTTTACAATTTTACAAAATTTAAGCCATTGGCGACAAGATAGAACCATGATCATCAGCGCCCATCGTCTATCTGCATTGGTAGAGGCGGACAATATTTTAGTGCTATCTCAAGGTGCTATTGTTAGCAGAGGTAGACATGACGCGCTTATTGAGCAATCGGGTTGGTATAAAGATATGTATCAATATCAACAGATTGAAGCAGCTTTGGATGGTGATCTATGAGCCAAAAGAAACCGCTGTGGCCAGCACTTAAGCGTTTACTTGCTTATGGAAAAGCGTACCGAGGAACCATGGCTATTGCCATTGCAATGCTATGGCTAGCTGCTATTGCAGAAGTTAGTGGGCCTCTGCTAATCAGTTATTTTATTGATAACATGATAGCGAAAAAACAAATCATCATGCCACTGGCTTTATATATGGCTGTTGGGTTTATATTGCTCCAAGTTATTGCTGCACTATTACATTACTATCAAATTATTTTATTTAATAAAGCTTCTGTGGGGGTAGTGCAAACATTACGAACGGATGTGATGAACGCTGCATTAAGGCAGCCTTTGAGCGCATTCGATAAGCAACCTGTTGGCCAACTAATTTCACGCGTGACAAATGACACTGAGGTTATTAAAGACCTGTTTGTGATGGTTGTACCCACCGTTTTTCGCAGCTTAGCACTCATTTGTGCCATGTTAGTGGCAATGTTTTCATTAGAGTGGCGTATGGCATTAGTTGCTTTAATGATTTTTCCTGCGGTATGTGTCGTGATGATTGTCTATCAGCGTCTAAGTACGCCGATAGTACGCCGTGTTAGGTCTTACCTTGCTGATATTAATAACGGTTTTAATGAGGTTATCAATGGAATGACCGTTATCCAGCAATTTATCCAGCAAGCTAGATTTGGCGAAAAAATGCAAAGTCTTAGCCAAGACCATTATTTTGCAAGAATGAAAGCATTAAAGCTTGATGGCTTATTATTAAGGCCATTGTTGAGCTTACTTTCTGCCTCAGTATTATGTGGTTTACTATTGCTATTTGGATTCGAAGGAACGACCACCATTGGTGTTGGTGTTTTATATGCTTTTATTAATTATTTAGGCCGCTTGAATGAACCGCTCATTGAATTAACTTCTCAGCAGTCAATGTTGCAGCAAGCCGTTGTTTCTGGTGAGCGTGTTTTTGAATTAATGGATAGCCCGCAACAAGGCTATGGCGCAAGTATTGAGCCGTTACAAGGTGGTTCAATCTCAATTAACCATTTATCCTTTGCCTATCGTGATAACAACATTGTGCTTAAAGACATTAATTTACAAGTGCCTGATCATAATTTTATTGCGTTGGTCGGCCATACAGGAAGTGGTAAAAGTACCATTGCAAATTTAATTATGGGATATTACCCATGGCAGGAAGGTGAAATTTTACTAGATGGGCGCGATTTAAATTCACTATCGCACCAAGTGTTGCGTAATGGTATTGCGATGGTACAGCAAGATCCTGTCGTTCTTGCCGCGTCATTTTTTGATAACGTCGCATTAGGACGTGAAATTAGCCAAGATAAAGTCTGGGAAGTTCTTGAAACTGTTCAGCTTGCTGAGTTGGTTCGTGCGTTACCTGATGGGTTAGATACCGTGCTCGGAGAACAAGGAAATACGTTATCTGTTGGGCAAAGACAATTACTAGCGATGGCTCGAGTTCTTGTGGTGACACCTAAAATTTTAATTTTGGATGAAGCAACCGCGAACATTGACTCAGGAACAGAGCAAGCGATACAAAAAGCATTACGTATGATCCGCCAACATACTACTCTAGTTGTGATAGCTCACCGTTTATCGACGATCGTCGATGCTGATCAAGTCGTTGTGTTACATCGTGGTGCAATTGTTGAGCAAGGTAAGCATTCACAGCTTTTGCAACAAAAAGGACGCTATTATCAAATGTACCAGTTGCAACAAGTTGGGGAATCACTGAATGCCCATAGTGATGCTGAAGTTGAGGCTATACCTAGTTAATTGTTCTGCACTCTTATAATGCATCCTCTAAAGCCACTCATCCGAGTGGTTTTTTATTTTGCCCTTTCTTATTGAATTATATGAATAAATATATTTTGGCACACGGTTTGCTATAACGTCAGTGCTGTTCAAAGCATTGAGCAGTTTATTCACCTGACTTATAGGAGTGAACATGAAATATATCATCGCGATCATTAAGCCATTTAAATTAGATGAAGTCCGAGAAGCGTTATCAGATATTGGAGTTCAAGGGCTAACCATTACTGAAGTTAGAGGGTTTGGGAGGCAAAAAGGGCATGCCGAGTTGTACAGAGGTGCTGAATATACTGTCGACTTTTTACCTAAAGTACGTATGGAAATAGCCGTTTCTGATGAGTTAGTGGAGCAGGTAATTGAAACAATTGAAAAAAAAGCTTATACGGGCCAAGTTGGGGATGGAAAAATATTTATTTTGTCATTAGAACAAGCGGTACGTATTCGTACAGGTGAAAAACAAGACGAAGCACTGTAGGAGAACAACTATGCGCAAAGGGTTCCAATACTTATTCTTATTAATGGGTGGTTTTCCAATAACCGTGTTTGCTGCAGAGGAAGCTCTGGATAAAGCGGATAATGCATTCATGATGATAGCGACTGCTTTAGTTATCTTTATGATACTGCCAGGTATCGCATTATTTTATGGTGGGCTACTAAGAAGCAAAAATGTCCTTTCTTTGATGGCTCAAACTGCAGTTATTTTTGCTTTGGTGTCTGTTATTTGGATTGTTTATGGATACAGTTTAGCTTTTAGTGAGGGAAATGATTTTATCGGTGGTTTTAGCCAGATCATGTTGAAAGATATTACTGTAGAAAGCTTATCTGGACCGATCCCTCAATTTATTCACGTCGTGTTTCAAGGTGCATTTGCATGCTTAACGGTTGCATTAGTGATTGGTGCATTAGGAGAGCGAATTAAATTTTCTGCAATTCTAATTTTTACCCTTATTTGGACTACATTTGCTTATTTGCCAATGGCACATATGGTGTGGGGAGGTGGTATTTTATCGCAAGATGGCGCATTAGATTTTGCTGGAGGTACGGTTGTTCATATCAATGCGGCTGTTGCAGGCTTAGTTGGTGCTTACTTACTGGGGCATCGTACCGGGTTAGGGAAAGAAGCCATTAAACCTCATAACCTACCTATGGTATTTATGGGAACTTCCATATTATTCATTGGCTGGTTTGGTTTCAATGCAGGTTCGGCTGGAAGTGCAAATAGTATTGCTGCACTCGCGTTTGTGAACACTATCGCAGCTGCGGCAGGCGCTATCTTATCGTGGACTTTAGCGGAATGGCTTTTCAGGGAGAAACCTTCATTATTAGGGGCTTGCTCTGGGTGTTTGGCTGGGTTAGTCGGTGTTACGCCTGCTGCGGGTACTGTGGGTGTTGGCGGGGCATTAATCATCGGACTACTTTCTGGATTGGCAGGTTTATGGGGGGTAGTGATTTTAAAACGTCGGTTAAAAGTTGATGATGTTTGCGATGTTTTTGGCGTTCACGGAGTCTGTGGCATTTTAGGGTGTTTACTCACGGGGGTATTTACCTCAACGGTATTAGGCGGAAGTGGCTATGCGGAAGGTATTACGATGATGAAACAAGTAGGAATTCAAGCCGTTAGCATCCTAGTTTGTGTTGTTTGGACTGCAATTGTTGCTTATATCGCATTTAAAATTGCAGAGAAAACGTCAGGCTTACGAATTAATGTTGAAAAAGAAAGGGAAGGCTTAGATATTACTTCTCATGGTGAAAGTGCCTACAATTAACCTTCATGTAAAGATAATTACAGGATAATACTGTGTTTTATGTAAATTGATAATGGCAGCTTATTGCTGGCTGCCATTACCTTTTTAAACTGACTAATATATTTTTCTAAGTAAGTAATCACTTACTTTAAATAGCGGTTATTTACGAGGTTGCCGTTGACGAATTACGCCTTCTTGGACTGCAGTTGCAACAAGATCACCTTGTAAATTATAGATTTGTCCTTTCACAAAACCCCTCCCACCTGATGCCGAAGGGCTTTCTACAGCGTACAGTAACCAGTCATCAATTTTAAATGGGCGATGGAACCACATTGAATGGTCAATAGTTGCAACCTGTAAGTCGCGTTCCATAAATCCTCTACCATGCGGCTGTAATGCGGCAGGAAGGAAATTGTAATCAGAGGCATAACCCAATAAATAGTGGTGTAGTGAAGGTATATCAGGCAGTTGCCCTTTCGCTTTGAACCAAATATAACGAAATGGTTCTTGAGGTGCGGCATCGAATGGGCTGTAAAATTCAACGGGACGAAATTCAAAAGGAGTTGGCCGAAGAGCATACTTTTTAACTGCTTCTGGTAATTTATCAGCCAAACTTTGAACAATATCATCTTGAGAAATTAATTTTGTAGGTGGTGGTACATCTGGCATTAAGTTCTGATGGCTATAACCTTCTTCTTGAGATTGAAATGATGCGGTCATAAAGAAGATAGGTTTACCATTTTGAATGGCACTTACTCGGCGTGCGCTAAAGCTTCCGCCATCGCGTAAAATTTCCACGTCATAAACAATGGGACGTGAGCTATCGCCTGGGCGTAAAAAATAACTATGAAAAGAATTAATCGCTCTTTCTTCAGGTATGGTTTGCTTCGCTGCATACATGGCTTGTCCAACAACTTGTCCACCAAAAACTTGAGGTAAACCAAGGTCTTCGCTTTGTCCACGAAAAATACCTTCTTCAATTTTTTCGAGTTCAATTAGGCTAATTAAATTCTGTAATTCTGGGCTCATAGTCATCTTAGTTCAGTTATACGTAAATGAGATATTGGTATTTTCCCATTATTTACCCTGAATAGGTAGATTAATTACTAGCGAATAAATTGGGGTTACGTATTGTTACATTTGGAAATATAAATGTATTATTCTACCAATATTAGTTATACTTTTTATTATTCCCTCATCAGAAAATGACTTGTCTATTCCGATTATTTTAAAATGTTTTAGTAAACATTGTGTTATAGGTAATAACTATGAAGTTTTTTCGCTATATTGTTAGCTTATTAGTGATTTTAACGTTGGTTAGCTGTGAAGGGAATAGCACCAAGCCCAGCGAAAAAGCACTTAATGCTCAAAATAGTAATAATAACCAGACAGTCGATTCAGGAAAAATCGAGGGCCGTGTGGTGATTTTACAGGATACTGTTTTACCTGAAGACGCAGTTGTTACAATTACGTTGGCAGATACAACGGTTGCGGACTTACCTGCACTGATATTATCTCAAAAATATTACAATTCAGTGAATAATCGTCCAACCATTCCTTTTGAACTAACTTACCAAAAAAATGAAGTTAGGCAGGAAGGCTCGCTAGTTGTTAATGCAACCGTGAACGCGAATGGAAAACTTTTATACATTAGTGATAGCGTTGTAGAGGTTATCAATAATGGCGTCACAAAAAATGTTGAATTGTTGATGGTACCTGCGAACTAGCCAATAAGCGACTTTTTAGTTGAGTCGCTATTTTTATATGAGTTTGTGTAATAAAACGTCACTTGGTCAGGGGTTTCTTGCTATTTCAATGACTATCAAGCATAATGCCCCTGCTTTGAAAGAAGCAATCAATGGGGGCTCTCTTGGTTCTCCCGCAACGCTAACTTGTTAACTTGGTCAGGTCCGGAAGGAAGCAGCCATAGCAGGGGTCGTGTGTGCCGGGATGTCGCTGGCAGGGCTCCCACCCAACTCAGCATCTTTTGCCTTTCCTCTCATCTATATATTCTAATTTATTATAAATATGTTATTTAATTATATTTTATAATTGTTAATTAAACTCTAAATCTCAAATAAATTCTGAAGTTAAAAAAGAAAGGTTAAGAATACAACATTCATTGTTGATTATTGTAATAAGAAAAGTTGATATGCTAAAATTAAAAGCAATAAATTTCCATTAGCATAATTATAATGCCAATAATAAAACGATAATTGCATTGCGTCCAGCCGATAAGGGGATTTACCGGCTACAACCATTCACTATCTGTGCGTGTTAATAAGATATTACCTAACAAATTTCCAAACAGAAGCTGGAATTTTATCATAAAGCTTATTCATTGTGAGCTCAGCTAAGCGGTGATCTGCAGCTGAATAGAATAGCTCTAGCTCATCATCAGATAATTCATACTTATTTTTTTCAATGACACGCTCAAGAGTTTCAATTGTTGTGCATTTTCTTAAACGCATCAGATAATCAGATTTGGTCATAATACCCTTTCTTTTGTGCAAAATTACTTATTTATATACGGTTTTGTAGTTGAGCTAAAGATAAATAATATCTTTAGGTTTTGCTGGTTAGACACTTTAGGTCATCATCCAACACAGTGACAAGACTCTGATTCATTGCTTCCCAGTCTATAATTTCACTGAGCGTGATGACTGGGCTGCCGAATAAATCGTAGGTCTCATCGAGATACTCTTCGATAAGTGATATAACAAGATTTTCTTTTGGATATTTGATTTTAAACCGCCATACAAATGCAGCGATATGTTCAATAAGTTCATTCAAGGCTGCGCTTTGCGGGGAGCTTAAATCATTAATCCAGTGTGTATTTGTTTTTTGTAAGCTTAAAATAGCGTCTCTATTGAGGCTATTACATAAGTATTTTAGTTCTGCTATATCGTGTCTTTTGGGTGAGTATTCATCCATAATCACCTCCGCAGGCGAATCTGACTTTTGCTGTGTGTATTTTTTATCAATAATGTCATGTTAACTAATTAAAGCACCTATGTTCAATATAAAAGGTTGTATGTTAATATATTGAAAAATATAAGATTATTGCTAGTTCGTTAAACTTTCGAAGATTATTAATATAATACATAAGCGATATTCGAATACGGACTGGCAGCTCGGACTAAACTAGCCGCGATATAATAATAGCATTATTATCACATATGTCACCAGCAATAAACTACTTTTTCTAGTTTATTAGCAAGTTGTTGGGGGCTGGGTCGCGTATGTTCTGCTTAAACTCAATTTTATGAAGTATTTAAATTATAGTTTAACCATCAGTTATTCTAGTACAGTGAATATGAAGTGTTTATACAAAAGATGTTATAAAAATTATTTTCCTATTTAATTCATTCAAATAATTTATTTTTACTAATAAGAGAATTAAAAATAAAAAAGCTTTTGCCTGAAATAGACAAAAGCTTTGTTGATGAGAATAACTTAAAGATAGAGGTTTAAGGTTACCCCTGGTTTCAGGTCTGCCATTTTAACACCTGAATTCCAAGTCATTAAATCATTGAGCTTTATGCCATGATGTTTCGCAATGCTATAATAGGAGTCGCCTTTTCTTACTTTATAGGTTTTTGCCTTACGGTTACTTGCAGTAGGCGCTGAGCTCGTAACTTTTAATACTTGTCCTGGTTTGATAACACTCGCAGTTTTTAACCCATTTAGCTTTTGAATATTTTTGGCGGTAGTATTGAATTTTTTTGCAATACTCGCGACAGATTCGCCTTTGCGTACTTTATATGTAGCTATTTTAGCTCGATTTTGACGCGCGCTAGAAATTGCAGTGGGTTGTGCTGTTTTTATCTGTTGGTTTTGTTGTGCGGCTAAACGAATAGTGTTTAAAACATCTTCGTCTGAGAGTGATGTTTTGAATTGTTCAGCTTTTGCTGTAGGTAACATAATATAATGAGGGCCACTTGGCGATGTTATGCCGCGTGTATAACCAGAATTATACGTTTTTACCGATTCAACAGTTAACCCAGCCAACTCAGCGGCTTGAGATAACGTGATTTGTTGACCAACATCGATTTGAGTGAGTGCTCGATTTTTATTACTTGTTGGCAAATTAACTTGGTACTTTTCAGGATTTTTCAATACTTGGCTAAGTGCTAAGATTTTTGGTACGTATTGTTTAGTTTCTTTTGGTAATGAGAGTGACCAAAAATCAGTAGGTAGCCCGGCAGCTTCGTTTTTCTTGATAGCATTTTGAACACAGCCTTCTCCACAGTTATAGGCAGCAAGGGTGAGCTCCCAATCGTGGCCAAACATAACATTTAAGTTTTCGAGAAGATCAAAAGCTGCTTTAGTTGAAGAAACCACATCCCTGCGCTCATCAACCCATTGTGTTTGTTTTAGTCCATATGAGCGTGCAGTGATAGGAACGATTTGCCATAGACCCGCAGCTTGTGCAGGAGAAGTTGCTTTAGGATTAAATGAGCTTTCAATAATAGGAATTAAAGCTAATTCCATAGGTAAATTGCGCTCATTAATTTCGTCTACGATGAGGTACATGTATGGCTCAGCTCTTAATGCCACATCGTAGACAAAACGTTGTTTATTTAAATAACTATTTGCGAGTTCCCTAATTTGAGGTTTATCAGGGATATCCATTTTTAGTTCATCACTAATATAGCCCCATAGGTCATAGTCGACTTTAGGTAATTGTCGGCTGGCTGCTTGGTTGTGTGATGCAACAGTTTCAATAGTATGATTAGTTGGAGTTTTGTTCTGCTTAATTTTTTTCGGGGCAGTTTGGCATCCGGCCAACAGAACAATGGCGATAAGCGTCGCGATTATCTTCATTCTTTTCTATTGTTCTTCATTTTGATGTTTAAAAGTCGAACAATAATACTTATCCCACCCCGATATGACAATCATTAAACTTTAATATTGGTCTTTTAATTGACGCAACAGGGTAAAAACTGCTCTTAAAGGTGGATTTTGTACATTAATATCGAGTTTTTTCTGTAATTGGTGGTTATCGCATTGCAGAAAAATATTTATTTTTTTCTCTGTTTTCAATGTAGTAGGTACTGTTGGTTGATTTTTGTCACGTATTTGCGTTATTTTTTGTAAATATTGTGTAATCGCTTCATTTTCAGGCCATACATGGTGTGCAAATTTTAGATTAGATATAGTATATTCATGGGCACAGCAAATTAAGGTTTCATCAGGAAGCTCAGCAATTTTTTGGATAGATTCGAACATTTGTTCCGGTGTTCCTTCAAATATCCGCCCGCAACCGGCAGAGAACAGCGTGTCGCCACAGAATAAATAAGGTGCTTGGTAAAAGCCGATGTGCTCAGAAGTATGGCCTGATAATGCAATAACTTGTAGGTTGAACTCGTTAATTATGACCTTATCACCGTTTTCGACTATTTCTGTCGCCCCTTTAGATTGGGTTTCTTTTGGGCCAAAAACTGGAAGAGTTGTAAATTTGCTTAAAATCCCTTTTACACCACCTGTATGGTCATTATGGTGGTGAGTTAATAGGATGGCGACAGGCGTCAACTGTTTAGCTGTAATTATTTCAAGCACAGGCTCTGCCTCTGCGGGGTCAACGATGATACACTGTTGGTGGCCATCGACTAAAACCCAAATGTAGTTATCGTTTAAAGCTGGTACTCGAATTAACTCCATAATGACCTCGATACTTGTTAATAGTTAATAGGGGAATTTCATGAAGCCTGCGCGTATTGATAAAAAAATTCAAATGCCAGTTAGTTGGTCTGACATTCCTTTTGGAGAACAATATCGTCAAGCCATAGAAAATCAACTTAGCCCTTGGTGGCCGAAGATATTTGGCTTTCATTTGCTTAAGTTAGGCCATTTAAGTACTGAAATCCATACCGAAGGCTGCTTAATCTCCCACCAATTTAATGTTGGTACTGGTGATCCTCGTTTTAATCTTATTGCAAAGCCCGAGGCATTACCATTAACCCAAAAATCGATAGATGCCTGTCTAATGACTCATTGTTTGGCATATAGCCATGATCCTCATTGGCTTTTACGTGAGGTTGACCGGGTGTTAATCGACGATGGCTGGCTAATTATTTCAGGTTTTAACCCTTTCAGTCTTGTCGGAATGGCGAAACTCGTACCTGTTTTACGTAAACGGCAGCCTTATTGTAGCCGTTTTTTCCCCTCTGTTAGGGTATTTGATTGGTTAAGCTTATTAAACTATGAAGTTTTGTATCATCGTAATTGCCAAATATTTCCTTGGTTGAGTGCACAAAGACGAATGAATAAAAACTGTGGGGGAATAGGGGCTTTAAGCGTGATTGTGGCGCGGAAACGGACTTATCCACTGACTCCGACACCACTAAAATTCAAGCAACCGAAGGTTAAGATTGGAACAGCACTCGGTGCGGCGAAGGAGATCAGTAAATCAATGAAGATAGACGACCCTTCTTAGTTTTGTGCAGGCTGGTAACCTGTATCTTCTTTAGTCGGCGCTGACGCGGCAGCTCGAGCCAGTTCATCACATTTCTCATTTTCAGGGTGGCCTGCGTGGCCTTTAACCCAACGCCAATCAATTGTATGTCGTTGGATGGCGTCATCAAGGCGCTTCCATAAATCAACATTGACGACAGGGGATTTATCCGCTTTTCGCCATTGTTTTCGTTTCCAGCCATGGATCCATTGTGTGATTCCTTGTCGTACGTATTGGCTATCAGTGGTTAAAATAATATCACAAGGCCTTGTTAGTGATTCCAATGCAACGATGGCTGCAAGTAGTTCCATGCGGTTATTCGTGGTTAAAAAATATCCATCACTCAATGTTTTTTCATGTTGTTGGTAGCGTAGAACAACGCCATATCCACCCGGGCCAGGATTGCCCAAACAGGAACCATCCGTGAAAATTTCTACCTGCTTTGTCATTTCTGTTACACTCTATATTATTCGTTCCTTTCTAGTTTGACACAAAAAAACATTATGAGCACGGTGATAACCAGACAAATTGTCCTTGATACTGAAACAACCGGTATGAATAAACTCGGTGTTCATTATGAAGGGCACAACATAATTGAGATTGGTGCGGTTGAAGTGATTAACCGCCGACTCACAGGGCGTAATTTTCATGTGTACATTAAACCTGACCGTTTAGTGGATCCTGAGGCATTTGAAGTGCATGGGATAAGTGATGAATTTTTACAAGATAAACCTGTTTTTGCTGACATTGCGGATGAGTTCCTTGAATTTATTCGTGGTGCAGAACTTGTTATTCATAATGCCCCCTTTGATATCGGTTTTATGGACTATGAATTCCGTAAACTCAATAAAGGTATTCCGCCTACGCAAGAATTTTGTACTATCACTGATAGCTTAGTATTGGCTCGCAAACTTTTTCCTGGTAAACGGAATAACTTGGATGCGTTATGTGACCGTTATTTAATTGATAACTCTAAGCGTACACTGCACGGGGCTTTACTCGATGCTGAGATTCTGTCAGATGTCTATTTGGCAATGACGGGCGGGCAAACTTCATTATCATTTTCGATGGATTCAGAATCAGCTAATAATGAGCAAGAGTATGAAATTCAAAGGATTGAACGTCCTCAGAGCGGTCTTAGAGTGATTTTTGCTTCTGATGAAGAAATAATTGCTCATGAAGCTCGGTTGGATATTGTTGATAAGAAAGGCGGCAAACCTTGTCTTTGGCGCCAACCTTCTGATGAAGCTGAAAATTTACACTAATAATTGATTTCATTATTTATACTTGCTTAGGAAAATGGATAGAAAAGCCTCTCAAGGCTAAAAACTGTTCAACTGTGCGATTTAACAAGAAAAAGTGTTGACGGGGTCCTCAAGTATTCGTAATATGCATGGCGTTCCCAGCAGGGAACATCAGGAGCGGTAGTTCAGTTGGTTAGAATACCTGCCTGTCACGCAGGGGGTCGCGGGTTCGAGTCCCGTCCGTTCCGCCAAATTATAACGCCACGCTAATTTATTAGCGTGGCGTTTTCTTTTTGAATGACTGTATTCAACTGCACTGAGAGTTCCTTTCTATAGATATCATTTGCTGCTTCTAATAACTTCTTCGAGTTAAGTTTTGATATAATGAGATTTGTAAATAGTAAACTTGCGAGAATAATTCGCATTTTTTTCAATCATATTAACTACTTTAAAATTTTTCATGTTGTTATTGATATGTGATTTTGAGCACTTATCTTAAAATTAATTTCTTATTTAAAATAATTAATTTAAATTTTGTATTGCTTGTATTAATAGTAATTCGCATGAACTCTAACTAAGATAACAGATCTAAAGTAATCTAACCAATCTTTTCCTAATACTTTAAGATATGTATGAAGGCTATCAATAGAAATAGCAGATTGGCCATTCTCATATCTTGATATTTGTTGTTGGCTCAAATTTAATAGATTTCCTACCTCTGTACCCGTTAATGATCTTTCAATACGTGCAGATTTTAAGTATTTTGCGGTGGCCATAACAATATCTAGGTCGTTATTTATATTCAATTCTTTAGTATTGATATGTTTCATTTTATATTCTCTCTATTATAAATTTATTATCTAAAAGTTAGCTATTAATGATAGCACTATTTTAAATTTTTTGGCTTTCTCAATGAAGGGTAGATTATATTTTTTAGTTACTAATGTGAAATTGTTTTAATGAATCAAAAATAGTTTATTTAATAGGCCCTGACTATCAATATAGATATTAATAATGACTATAAGCTATTAAACTAAAGTATAGGTTTTTATAATTCAATAAAAACAATGCGTTATGTTAACTTGAAGGGGGGCTTAAAAGTAGAAATATAATAAATAATAAATGAAAAAAATGCATTTATAGTCATATAAAAGTAATTATTTATATTTTTACATAAAATTACAGAAAGTATTTATAGATTAAGTTGAAATGGTGACTTATTAAGGGTTGAGTTAGTACTTATCGATAGGTAGCATACAAATTTAATTCTAGATAAAAGTATAATCAAACCTAATTAGTTGGAGATAAATAGAAATGATAATAAGAAGCAAAGATGCAATACTTGCTATTATCTAAACTTTATAAGTGGAACGCTATATATTAAATTGTATTTAATTTGGCTTGTCTGCTACAGACAAAATAAGGGCCAAACGAACTTGAAAAAAGGTACCAATCAGGAGTTATCTCATCAATTTCTACATATGCAATTGAATTTAGGTTGAATGCTTTGAAATATTTTTCGAATATATCATCAGGGACATTATCATTTGTAGATTTTCTGTCATAACTTATGGTTAATTTTAAATCTTTTATATACTGTCTTGATGATTGATTGAAATGAACAACTCGATTGACAGTATATGTTTTATCAGTTGTAATTGTTCCTAATAATTTAATATACCCACTGTTATCATTGTTTTTTACTAATTTCATATCTAGTGCATATGATGATTTATTATTAGCCAATATGAAATTAGAGGAAACAGTTGCTTCGCAATATTGCGCTTTATTTTTTTCTAAATTCAAGTTAAACAACAAGAAAACGATGATTAATGAAAATGTTAGTATCAATGAGTATAGTGTTTTATTAGTCATTTTTTTCCTGCCAGTTTATTCTTGTTGAAATGCAATCTTTGTTTTTTTTGCATTTTACTAATAAGCTATGTTTGTTTTTTCCTAAGTTTTGTATGTTGTTGTAATAATAAAAGATATCAGAATCTTCACAGGTTAAGTTAAAATCAATTGCTTGTTTGCCTATTGTATCACTTATGTTTTTTTCATAGTTATCTTTGAATCCATAAACAGGGCAATCACCAATTGTGCTAATTTTGTATGATTGTATTGATGTATATGGGTATTTTACTGCGTAAATTTGATTTACAAGGTAAATAATCACCAAAAGTAAAAAAACACTAATTATCAATAATATTTTTTTAATAATATGATTTTTATTACTAAGTAATAGTGATTTGGCAGATTTTTTGCTTGAAATGGGAGGGTTAGCTAGGCTTTTCTCTATTTTGTTATTGAACTTGGCAATCGATTCTTCAATTTGAATTTCAGAAGAGATAACAAGGCCTTTTTTTGATATGCTTAGAATTGCATTTTCAACTAAAAGCTGTTGATGTAATACTTTTCTTAATGTACTAATGTATTGGTTAAGCGTGTTTATCGAAACTTTTAAGTCATATTTATTTAGTATTTTTTTTAGTATCTCTTCACGAGTGATAGTCGTTTTGTTATTTTGAATTAGTATTATAAAAATATAATTCAATACGGGGGTTAATTTCATTACACTGAGTTCTGTATCCACCCTAAATATTTCACCTAAGTCAGAGTTATATTTTATTATGTTATTCAGTATATATATCATACATGACTCTTATTTAGTTATTAAAATATGTGCTTAGTTTGGTTACTTTTAGCTAACATGATAGTCATTGATTTTAAAGTAATTATATCAGTGTAATATACTACTCTTTTTTTGAGAAGAAAATATGAAAATAAATTTTTGTTTATAATGATTGGTTATATATGTAATGATGAAAAATTTCAGTGTATCGTATTAATGAAACTGACATTTTTTGTTTTGATGTTTTATATTTGGGCAAAAAACAGTATTAATCACTATTTCAAGTCATAGATGCTTAAATTAATTTATTTTTAAATTGTCTGAAGCAATTTTATATAACTGAGTTTTATGAATTTGTAATGCTTTTAGGTAATTATAGATACAGAGTATCTATCGAATTATGATTAGATAATTAAATTTTTTTAAACAATAGCATAGTCAAATTTGTTATTTTATTTTATAACAAATTGATATTATTGGTTTTTTATTCACAGTTGCCAATTGGGTAATATTTATCAAAGATTACAATATATTTACGGCTCTTCTTTTTAAGACGCTCATCTTTAGATTCTTGGCCAGGTAATAAGTAAAATACATAAGGCTCGGAATCATCATTAGCATCACAGTTTTCATGTAAGAGCACTCTAAAATAGGTATTTCCCGTATTTTTTAGAATACGAGTACTGGGATTAAGCTCATATTTGAAATCTGGTTTTTTGGGTCTTACAACGAAATAGGTTTCTAGGCTAACCGTTGGGTAAAATAAAGGTCGCTTTTTTTGTTCATCATCATTACGCATATCAAGAGGCGTTTCGCTAATGATGATTTTATAATAGCGCTCAGTCTCATCGGTTTCTCCTCGATAAAAAATCTTAAAAAACTCTTGTTCTCCAGGTAATAAAATTTTCTTCAATGGAGTAAAAATAATCTCGCCATTATGGAGAGATGTTCCATGTTCTTGGTTACCTGGTTTATCAATTTTGTAAGCACTAAAATTATATAAATTAGTTTTATTTGTGTCATTGATGTATGGCTTAGAAAAAAACTCTTGTCCTGACTCCATCGAAGAAATATCTGCATTGATATATAAAGCAACAGCACTATTGCAAAGCATTGATAGCATAATCAAGAATAGGATTTTAAGTAAATAAAATGGTTTCATATTAAAAATCCAAGCCAAAGTTTAAGTATATATGAGGTTCAATAAAAGGGCCATTTGAGCTTTTACAAGTAGCCCTATAAGTCGTCATTAGATATTATTGAATATCGGGTCCAGTCCAAATTGCTTTGACAGTTATTGTGCCACTTGCAGAAACGGTTCCTAACCAATCAATGCCATCTAATGTAAAAAATGATTCAGAGTCATTCATTGGGAATGATAAATCTAAGTTAGTCCGATAAAAAGATCCTAAATCCTCATTAGGCCTATCCCATGGTGTTTCAGACCATAATGCATTTTTTAATGAAACTTCATTGCTATCACAACTTGCTCGGTGTGATTCTCTAGCGCCATTTTCATTTTTAAATGAAAGATAAGCGGAAAAAGGGACATTAAGTTTATTATCACTCGAGGTAAATAAACAGTATGATTGTCCTTTTAATGTTGTGTTTGGTCCTTCAACTTTTGCCGTAATAGAATCCGCTTGTCTTGGCCCGCTAGTTGTGACGATATAATTAAATTCTATTGGTGGTTCATCATTGCCGACTTTGCCCGTTTTCGATTGGTTTGGGTTAAAATCTGCAGGAATAATGCTGATTCCATAATCCCTCGGTTTAATTATTAAGAAATTTGAAGGCGTAAATTCATAAAATCCCGATTGAGGAAGTGGTGATTGAAAACCAAAAGTATACACGCTATCAGCGAGTGTGACGGTTGAATTAGGTGAAGCATCAACAATTGACTTTAAATACTCATTTGAGAGGAAAACCTCAATATTTTGTGAGCCATTATTAAAGATCTCTGACATGTTGGTTGTTGAGGACCAATTCGTCCAGCGTGTGCTGTTACTCCCTTTATACTGAATAAGTGCAGCCCGGGGGTCCCTAGCTAAGCCTAATTTTGCGCTATCAATATACATACGAACTGTAAATGTACCGCCGATAGATTGCCCTTGGGTTTCTAATTCAACTAACTTACAAATAATTCCAGATGTATTTCCAACAATTCCTGTTGAGCAAAAGTTAGAACCAAGTCCAATAGTTGGATTGCCATTGCTATCCACAAAAACTTCTTGTAAGGCTCCCGTTCCTTTTAGAATAATATTGCCTTTTTTATTGGTTGGAATGTAATGTTGTTGTGTTGTTGTTCTTCCGCCACTCGTCATACAGGTTGCGTTACTTAAATCATAATCATCGCGGCTTGTACAGGTTCTTAAATCAAAAGTATATTCTGTTCCTGGTGGTATTTCGGCTAACCAGCGATAAAAAGATTCAGAAAATATCGGTCTTGAATATCCAGACTCACCCGGTGTTCCTGTTTGTTGGATTTTATACGCACCATTATCTCGTAACTGCTGAGCTGACCAATAAGACGTCGCCGGGCAATTTCGGTTATTTGTCATACAACGATTCCCGATAAAAGGTTGGCTTACGGGAGAATTTTCTAACCAAATATCACCTGTATTATAAGTTGAGCTAAAAGGTGTTCCTGTATATCCCATATAACCTAAGCTGTATTGCCTATTGCGCTGGTATTTTGTGAATACATTTGAGCCCGAGAAGCGTGGGTCAACTCTATTAGCAACAATAAAGAATTCGTTATCAACTTGGTTTTCGACAATGACATACTCTTGTAATGGTGCTGTTGCAGAAAACGAATTCGGTATTAGAGCCGAAAATGAAATAAAAAGTGCTGTTATCGATAATAATCGCATATTAAATTAGCCTTTAAAGTGATAATTAACGTTTAGCAAATGCTTCTTGAGGTTCACATGTCACCTCACCGACCCACAATGCACCACGTGCACCTTGAAGGTTTAAATCTGCTTCACAAATTGTTTGCTGATCATCTTGTAATAGCGATATCACTGGATATCGGACGTCAACATCCATGGAAAATTCACCATTTTGATCTGTTTTTGTGCGACCAATATGATTTCGAATTGAGGCATATTTTATGTATTCACCATTTGGTGATTTCAGACGGCCAAATACCGTGACTAATTGCCTTACCTCTGGTTGATAAAGAGCAATGTTTCCTGGGTATAATGTGACGGATTTATTTCGCCCTGAGACAATATCAAAGCTGTCTTTTGATTTTCCGTCATTCATTAACTGAATGTCATAATCCGAATAAGGGGATAATGGAATAAAGGTATTTTTTCCGCTAATTGGGTAATTTTGCCCATTTACTTTTGCGACCATACTACCGCTACCTTTTATATCGGAATTAATAATAACGCCTGATTTGCCTTGCTGCCCACTTGGCATGATCATGCCGTCGCTATATGCCACTGAGCCACGAGATGTTAAGTTGCCATTAAGCCTGTTATTATCGGGGCGATTAATCGTCACTGTACCTGAATTATATTTAGTATCATAAGAAGCATAGCCTAATGTTGAAAAATTGGATTCACCATTATCTTTATCTCGGACTAATTTGGAGACAGAAACCCCTGCATTGGTAATCACCGAATTTTCAAAATTTTTATTCGCATAAATATTCGCTTTCACATTACCATTTGTTGAGGAAACACCTGTACTCAACCATGTTGATAAGGGTAAGGAAAAATCGAGGTTAATATATTTTTCGTTGGTACTATTTTGATTATCATAATGATAACGCTGTACACCTGCTCTTAGCCCCACGGTTCCATAACGGCCAGAGAATAATGTATTCGCATATTCATAGTTAATTGAATCACTGCCAATACGACGATCTTTAGTATTACTAATAGTCAGTGACCCAGTTCTATCAATTATTTTGTCAAAATTAATGGTTCCGCCATAAGAATAACTGTCAGCATCATAAAGTGGTAAATCACCAGTCACTACAGTTTTTTCTTTAGATGCCCATAAAGAACCGTAACCTTCCGGTATATTGACAGAAAGAGTCGCAATATTACGATAACTACCATGGTTTTCTAGCATGCCTTGCCAGTTAACTGAGATATAGTTATTTAAAGCTGCATTGATACTCGTTTCTTGTACAACAAATTTATCAAACCCATAATTTGACATTTGAAAACGCACGCCAGACAACACAGGGAAGTTATAAGCGAAAGAGGCTCCGATTAAATAGCTTTTACCAGGAGTTTGGCTCGTTGAGCCTTCATTTCTTACATAATGGCGCTTATCAAAGTCAATATAACCACCATAAATTTCCCAATTGAGTTTATCAAAACCGCCTGTTATCGCTCCGAAGGATTTATTAATTGTTTGGTGCTGTGTTGTGACAATTTTGCCATCGATTACCGTCTCAATAGTGACGTCGTAAATGCCATAAGGCAGTATACTTGTATCAATTTCAAAATTACCCATGGGAAAATTTTGAATATTTAATAATTTACCTTGTCGATAAATACGTACTTCACCTGGGCTATTTAAAAAAGCATAAATCGGCGTGAGTGATTGCTGCTTATTTGTCACCATACTTGAGGAATTGTTTCCTATTGATGCCGCATAAATTTTACTGCTGCTAAGGGCAGTTAAGCTGGCAATAGATTGCAAATTCCATGTACTCATTAGCCCAAGTGCAAAACGGAATCCGTTGAAATCACGCTCATACATTGCACGATACAGTTCAACATTAGAATTAGATTTTCCAATGCTATATGCTGATGCATTTACATTAAAGTGATGTTCCGCAGCTGCGAATAATGTATCTAAATTGAAATAGCTACTGGATGTATCTTTTGAATCTTTAACACGGCTCTGAAATACCCCTAAATCATAGTTAGCTACTGCTGAAAATGAATTGACTGAAGAATTTCCTAGTACAGATTGCCGCGCATGTTCTTTTGGCGAAAAAGCAGCTTTATCAACATCTAATGATAAATTAAATGAAGAGATGTTTAATTGAAGGGTTGCATTATTATCAATAACAATGCCATTACTTTCATTAAAAATGGCATCCTTTTTTTCTTCAAGTTTATCGACTAGTAAATTATTTAGTTTCGCACCGTGCTCATTTTCAATGAGATGAATACTTGATAATTTAATATTATCATGGTCGATTACAATAACTGCATCTGCAATTTTGCTTTCGCTCTGATTGGTTACCGTATCATCATTTAGTCGTAAAAAAACAGGTACAGACATTCCTTCTTCCAATGCACTAACAAATGCAGGAGGAATAATATATCCACCGATCTTAACGCTTTTCATTTCATTGGCATTAATCGTATTCGAAAAAATAATACTTAATATTGATAAAGCAATAGCACTTTTACGCATAATTTAAGTCCATTCTTAATTATTTGACAACAATGAACTCTCCTTTGTGCCAAATACCTACGCTTGATTTTTTATTTGTGACATCGACAAATTGTAATTTGACAGCTAAATTTGGCATGAGGTAATAACGCTCGCGACAAATACCATCCGCTCCGTATTTTTGTTTTTCTGCTAAACAAGGGCCTGAAGCCACTACACGGAAGGTGCTGTTTCCAGTATTTGAAACTTGGGAATTAGAATATTTATAATTAAAGTTTTCAATTCTTGGTGCGACAACGAGAATTGTGCTAATTGTTGCCGATGTTGTTGCTGATGCCGATTTCGCACTTTGTGTAACACCACTCTCGCCAATAGGATCATCTTTCCAATTTAATCGATAGTAACGTTCTTTATTATCTTTTGGGCCTTGATAAATTATCTTAAATATATCTTTTGCATGCCCCGGAAGAATTAAGTTAGCGGGGGTTGATAATATTTCATTGGGATCAGTAACTGGAATTACTTTTCCAGTATCAAGTGGTGAATCTATTTTTTCTATCGTTAAATTTACCAATCTTGCCGTATCTACTGTATTTTCAATTTCTTTAGATAAGGTGTCTTCATCCGATGATATTATTTCAGTGATATTTCCCACATTGACAGCAAAACTGCTTTTTAATGGTAACCATGATAATAAAATTAATGCTAATGTTATCTTTTTCATAATCATAAATTTATAAAATGAATGACGATAAAGATATTATTTCCCTATAGTATCTTTATCGTAATATTTAGTTATCTAATAAGGGGATATTGAATTAAGGAGCTGGAGTAAACTCACCGTCCCAAGTTGCAGTAAACTGAACTTTCACATCACCATCCCATGTACCGTCAGTCAGTGCTTTAAAGTCAGTCGCTGCGCCATCAGCTTCAGCGCCAGCAATAACAAAGGTAAATTCACCGCGATCTGCTGCACGCTCTGAGCCATTATAGATACCATCAGCCGCTAAATTATCTAAACCAGAAGTTAAACCGGTTGATGTATCAATTAATACTAAATCATTATTTTTAGTCAGATCTTCACCATTCCATTTAACACCAACAGTTAATTTAGAATCGTCGGTAGTTCTTGCTAATGTATTAGCAATAATTTTTGACGCTAATTTAAAGTCAGTTGCACCAGCTTGGCCTTGAATAGCGATATCAAATGCGCCATTTTGTTGGTTAAAGCTTTTTTGGCCTTCGGCATAATTAAAGGTTAAACTTCTTAATGGAGTCACAACTAACATACTTGTCGTGTCTTTAATTGCAGTTGCTTGCCATGTAGCTGTTGCTTGAGCGGTACGTGTATCTGCATTTGCAACGGTAGCAAAAGAAGCTGCAATAATTGTTGATAACAATACAGAAGCCATTTTTTTATTTAACATACTAATCTCTCTTTTTATATTGATAGAAAACAATAGTAAAAATAGTTATTTAATTTTTACATATTGATATGGTTTTATTGAATTTAAAATGAAAGGTTTAAATATCTTTCATGCTATTTAGTAATATTGCGATTGTTTTTTTACTTAAATTTATATTGTTTCTTTTATTTTCTTCAGAGAAACAATCAATATAGTAAATCATTTCAATCCATCTTTTGTCTAAAACAGTTAAGATTTCATTTAATTGATCTAGCGATAATGAACTGGTACCAGTTTCATAGCGAGATACCTGTTGTTGGCTAATATTAATTAATTCTGCCAACTGTTTTCCTGTCATGTTTTTTTCTTTGCGTGATTTTCGTAAATAATTTCCTACATGACTACTAATTATATTAGCTTTCATTTTTTCAGCCTCTAATATTAATAGATCTATTTATGTGATATTCGTTAGCTCACTCGCTTGCTTAATTGAGTGTTATAATAAATACATTAAAAAAAGAGTAAATGGCAGGGTTTCTATTAAAGATTTACTTTCAATAGGTTTTTTCTATTAAATCTGTTTTTTTTAGCATTATTCAATTAAAAAATATCTCTTCACCAGTTTAATTGGTTAAAAATACACTTCATAATGTTGAAAACAGGGTATTCAATAAAAAAATACACCAAATAAGTGTAAAATTATTATAATTTTTAACAAATGTATATTTAATTAAGAAGCATAAAGAATCCACATTGAAAGTTACAATTTATTACAATTAAAGAGAGGGAAGAATTGAGAATAAAGGTAGGAAACCAGTTATATTGGTAGAATTGTAATTTTAAATGTGTATTTAACTCTCTTATCTATTAATAACTCAGTTAACTAATTTAATGTGTATGATGTTAAAGTCCCACTTTGATAATTAGATATATGATATAATATCAATGTCTATTAGGTGAATAAATGTAAGATAAAACAAATAGTTGATTTGCTTTATCCACTATAGTATCAACTTTCTATATCATGAACCTATTGTGGTACATAGGGAGTAGGAGCTAATACTTCGTCCTACAGACCTGTTTATCTTCTATAATTTCATAAAGTACTTTACCAGTGATAGTTGAATCAGGGGTGGGGGGTTATGTCCTCCATTGCCTTTCATTTTACCGATTTTGCAGTACCTAATACTATGCGCGTTTGTTCCAAACCCAATTCATCACCTAAAGCTACTCTAAATATTACTTATAAATTAGATATAACTATCTACATAGCAGCTAATCTAGATTTTAATCCTTTCTTTTGCACTTAGCTTTCCACTAGAGATTATACTTTTGGGTATAGTAACAGAGCATAGGAATGTCTGTTAGTAAAAACGTTGGTTGTTAGAAGTCCATAAGCTATCTATACATGATGAGTAATATCGATAAGCTATCCTGGGATAGCTAGCCAGATTGTTTTTTGAACGATTTTCTTTTTCTTCTTGGTAAGTGTGAATTATAATTTATAAACGTTACTATTTTTCTTTGGTATAAATAGAGCAAAATAGATGGTTTTTTGTGCTTTATTTGAAGGGTTGAAATGATGTTTTTTTTATATCATTGATGAACTGTTTCAGTAGGGATAGTTATTATAGTCATTGTTTTTATTTTTTTAATTCTTTAAAAAAATAAAAATGAATGAGTATATTTTGATATGAATCAATAAAAATAGCATACTCGATCTTAACGCTAATCAATGAGTATTTTATAGAGCAAAATCCTTAATACTCATATTAAGTGTTATTTTAAATTACAAGTAATACATTGCATTCCAAATTGTAACAAAATGAAACTTAGCATTAATTGGCGTGTCACTGTAATCTATATTGTTTTATAAGTAATAATACTTGCAACATATTATAGCAATAACAGCAACAATATCATCACATTTAAAATTAATCTATTAATCACATAGTTACTTATCATTTTTCTACTCCAATTGCGTGTTTTATTCGGTTGTATATCTCAAAATATGGGTACAAAAAAACATTAAAAAGCTCAGGCCTATTGATTTTAATTCTATTGATAGGTTTAAACATTTTTACACGTTTTTTAATCAATTTATATTATTAAGCATAAATTAGTAGTTAATGAATTATCACTAGAATAATTTAGCCTATTAAATAAATATATTAATGATTATCATTTAATAAAAATTAAATTTGGTTTATACATCGGGAAAATTTTGGAAATGCTTATGGAAGTAAATAGGTTGAGTTATTATGCGGGAATATTTTTAAGAAAATCTCGAAAGGAAAAAAATTTAACGGGAAAGCAATTGGCAAAGCTAATGCATGTTAGCCAGCAACAAATATCTCGTTATGAAACAGGGAAAACATCATTAACAATAGACCAATTAAGTCATCTTTTACGCCTATTAGATAAGAATTGGGTTGAGCTTATTTTATTTGTTCAAAGCGAATGTGATATCGATATAAAATTGGAGAAAGAAAAAAGTAAAAAAAGTTATTTATTAAGCAATTACTTGATTGATAGTTTCATAAATAAAAAGCAGTAATATTATTTTAAATTGTTCTAGCTCTATTCTCATAGTGCTCAAGATTATGTTTTATAAAAAACACAGTTAAAAGTGTTTTTTATACTAAGTAATTTTTCATTTGTTGTATATTGAATTTAAATTAGAGAGAATAAAATGTTTAATAAGAAAATATCATCTGTATTATTATCTGGGGTTATTGCTGCTTCTTTTGCTACCGTTGCAAATGCAGATACACGTACCGCTCAAGCAACAGCAACATGGCAAGCGACTGCAATTAAAGACACGACAAGCATGTTAGTTGTGACTCCACTAAAAAGCTTAACTTTTAATTACGCCGAAGGCCAAAAAAGCTTTAATCAGCAAAATGGTGCATTTGATGTCGCTATTCAAGGACAATCCGGCGCAACTGACTTTAAATTAACATCTAAAATTATTGCTAATACATTAGCAAGAACTACCGACGATTCTACATTAGAAGTTGGCGTTAAATGGAATGGTACTGATTTAAACACTGCTACGGATACTACGTTAATCAGCGTTGCTGACGGTATTACTTCAGGTTTAGATAATTTAGCGGCTGATGGTGTTTATAATAGCTCAGACCGTGCAACAGATCGCGGTGAGTTCACCTTTGTTATTGCTAAAGCTAAAGCAGCAGGCGCAGTCGCTGAGTTTAAAGACTTAGATGATGGTGTTTGGGATGGTGATGTGAAAGTCCAGTTTACTGCAAACTGGGAAGGAACTTTTGTTACTCCATAAGTTTTTTATTAATTAAATAAAAAATCCTTTGTTACGATAAAGATAATATAAGGATATAGAGTCTTTATCGTTTTTTATTTTGAGTTCTATTATGAAAAAAACAACAATAGCAGTTATTCTATTATCAATTCTCCCACTAAAAAATACCTTGGCTGTTAATGTTGGTAATATCACAGAAATTATTTCATCTGATGAAAATTCACTTTCTAAGGAAATTGAAAACACAGTTGATGCGGCTAGATTAGTAAACTTAACGATAGAAAAAATAGATACACCATTAGAACATGGAAAGGTAATTTCAACTAACGATCCTAACGAAATATTGTCAACACCAGCGAATATTATTCTTCCGGGAAATGCACGTGATGTATTTAAAGTTATCTACAATGGCCCGAAAGACGATAAGGAACGTTATTATCGACTAAATTGGAAAGATGACCCAATTAGTGAAAGTGGGATTACGAAAAGTTCAAAATCAGCATCAGCAACAACATCTGCAACGATTAGTACAATACTTGTTGTTGCACCTAGAATAGAAAACTTTCAATACAAATATGAAAATCAGAAAGTTGCTAATTTAGGGAACAGTTCTTTTCGTGTTGTTGCTTCAGGACCTTGTTTACCTGATAAAATAAATCTTGGTTCCGATGGGATCTGTAAAGAACGTTATTACTTGATGCCAAATTTAGCTGTAAAACTTCAGTTGGTCGATATAAATAATAAAAAAACAAGTGTTGGTATTTGGCACAAAGGTAATTTTATTGTGGTCAAATAGCTAATATTGGATCTTAACTATGCATAAAAGTATTATTGCATTATCAATAATGAGCTTTATTTTTTCAAATGTTGTTTATGCTAAAGATAACAAGCGTATTAAAATTGGTGGGTATATTATTCCGCCAGCTTTTGTTATGGCACTGGAAGAGGGAATGTCAGTACCTGTTTTTTTACGATTAAATACCTCTAGAGAAAAAAATCAAAGTGAAGATAAAATTGCTGATGCCATCATTATTGTTGAACAAGGAAAAATTAAACTTGCGAATATTAATTTTATTGATAATAGCCAAGGACCAAAGTTAAGCTCATTATTGATAGATGAATTAGAAAACAGTAAGGATAACTTTTTCAATGAATCAAATAACATTAAGATTGATAAAGATGCATTACTTCAGTTAGATATTTCTTCATTTAATCTGTCACTCGATGTTGACCAAGATGCTTTTGTGCCTAAAGAAAAAGTTAGGCAATTTTCTCTAGGTGACTCATCGGTAAATGATTTTTCTGCAGTAGCTAATTATGATTTAGGTGTTTTTGGAAGTCAGGTAAAAAAAGGGAAAAATTCGTCGAGTAGCTATTTTAATTTAGATACTTTGTTGGCTATAGCCGAACACCACATTAACATTAATGCATCAGCTTACAGCATTGGTAAATCAAACTCTGATATTGAATTATATCGTGCTATGTATGAACGCGATTTTAATGGAATACGTTATGCGATTGGGTTAATGAGTACGTGGAATTTACAGTCTATTGCGAGCCTAACGACACTAAATAGCAGTAAAATTTATGCAGTTACACTAGGAAATAATGCATCTAGTGTCGTGGTGAACTCAAAATATTCGTTAACACCAATCTATGTATTTTTAAATAGCCCAGGTGAAATTCGTATTTACCGTGATGGAAAGTTATTAAATATTCAAAATTTTCCGATGGGTAGCTTTGAAGTCGACACGAGTATTCTTCCATTTGGTATCTATGATGTCACGATTGAGACCGTTGTAGATGGTAAAATTGTGACGACTCAACATCAAACAATTAATAAGTCCTTTGGAACTAGCGGCGCTAATTTTGAAAAATTAAATTGGGAAGTCTATGGGGGATATGTTGATTTCGATAAGAAACGTTATGTAAGAGGAAAATATTCTAAACGTGAGCCACTGAAGCAAAGTTATTTAGTCGGTGCGTCCGTGGCAAAAGGTTTTCCTGTTTTATCTGGATTAAATATTCAGATGTCTAATTATGGCTATGACAATTTTTTAATTAATGAAAGCAGTATTAACTTTTCTTTAAATCAGTATGTATCACTGTCTTGGCAGGGAATGATTGAAAACCATGGAAGCCATAGAAATATTGCTACGCTATCGACAAATATACCTGATGGCTATGGATCTGTTTGGGCTTCGAAAGAAAAGGCCGTAGTAAAAGGTGAATTACCCATTTATGACTCTGATAGTTATTCTTATGGCGCGACTTTAAATTTTGACAAGGTATTTGAGCGAGCGGGAACATTCACTATTAGTAGTACAAAAGATAAACGTATTGGTAGTGATTCAATTAACTATGAGTATTCAAATACATTGTTTTCAGGTCGTTACGGCACGATTGGGTTAAGAACAGGCGTTCAGCGTTATCACTATGATGACCAAAAAAGTATGAATGAAAAATTTATTAGCCTCGATTTTTCATTACCGTTATCAACATGGTTGAGTACAGGTCTTTCATCGAGCAATGGTAATGTGAAAGCCAATATTTATGCGAATAAGAGCTTTGATGATTCGGTTATTACAAGTGTCGGAGGTTCGGTGTCAAAGCTAGTTAAAGATAAAAATAACGGTGAGTCTAATATTTCAACAATGGGCTATGCCTCTTACGAGACTAAATATAACTCAGGTATGGTGACACTTAACCGGCCCGATAGTAATAGGCTTAATGGTAATTTGACCTCAAGAGGCTCAGTCGCTTATAGCAATGGAACTATTATGCCAAGTGGGCAGCAAGGGAAATCAGGCGTCATTATTAATTCGGATATTTATGGGGCTGGGAGTATGACAGCACGTGTTAATGGGCAAAATTACCCTATTAGTGGAGCAAATACCTTTATTCCATTATCCCCTTATTCGGATTATGACATTCAATTAATGAATGATGCGAAATCTAAAGACAGTTTTGACATTGTATCGGGGCGAAATAAGTCTGTCACATTATACCCTGGGAATATTGCTATTTATAAACCTGAAGTTAGGCAGCTCGTGACGGTATTTGGTCGTTTGAAATCGCCAACTGGCGAATTTATTAAATATGCGTCTATCCGTAACCATATTGGTCGCACAAAAACAGATCACAATGGTGAGTTTTCGATGGATGTCGATGTTCGCTACCCTGTTATTTCACTTCTACAAGAAGATGAGCAAACTATTTGCGAAGCTGATTTGAATCTAGAGGGAGCCAGAGGTGCGTTATGGCTAGGGGATGTTACCTGTGACCCGCAAAGAACAGTCGCATTAAGGCAATGAGAGTTTCATGATGAATAAAAAATATTTCTTACTATTTTTGACGAGTTGTTTATTGAATGGCGTCTTTAGTTCTTCTGGCTTAGCTGTGGCTCTGAGTAACTCTTATGTATTTATTGAAAATGGTGTTGATAATGAGTTTTTTGTAACACCAAGGTCTTTAGATCCTCGATTCACTGGCGCAAATAAATTTTCCCGTTATTCAGCAAGAAACCAAGAAAGCTTAGGTTATATGGGTTACACCAATACCTCGATTCGGGCCAACCAGAATGTAGATATTTGGTTTGAAAATTCACCGATTGATAGCCCATTTATTGGTAACCGCTGTATGCGTAATTACTGTAATCGCGATACGGGTTATTGGCCTGCACAATATGTTGGTCGAAATGGCGCGTATAAAATTGTACAGGATAATACCTTGGGGGAAGGGGCATATGCGCGAGGTATTTTTAGTGAGTCAACATACCAATATTTTCAAAAACTGCCTATTGGTACAGTAGAAACTTATAGCTATCGTGCATGTATGACTGACTTGGATTATGACCCTGCAAAAGGGGAAAGTTGCCAAAGTGTTGGTGGACGAATTATCGCATCTCATGAGTTTACAATGACGAAATCAGGGCATATTAAACTGAGTTCAACAGGCGCAATGCAAGAAGTTTACATTGATAGTAATGGTAACCCAAGCCTAGGTCCCGGGGAGCAATTTTGTCGTATTGGTATTGTTGCCAACGTGAACGGTTTAATTTGCCAAGTGGTAAAACATGAAACATCGGGGGATATTTTTGCGAATGTGTTGCTAACATTAAAAGTAAATTCAACATTAATTCCATTTACCCCTGCTGCTGCGTCAATAAAAATAGGCCCTGACGACGGTTCTAATGTTTGGCAAAATTACAACTCATCTTATGCAGCGAACTCATATTTTAAAAGTTCAAATAACTATGTTTCTATCTTTTTTTCTAATACGTTTTTCAAACAATTAGTGACAAATAATATTGATTTCACCAATAGCCAAGACTTTTTTACGTTTTCGTTTACGAACCCTGCCGCTGCCCCACAGTCAGGCTATTATGAATTCACGCCATCGAACCAGTTAGTGATAAAGCCTAGGGACTACAGCATTAGTATTGTGCCTGCGGATTATATTCCTAACCCGTCAAAAACTGGGAAAATTGGCCCAGCGGAACCACCAATTGAGTTTAATTATATTGTGACGACAAGCGGCCCTCGACAAGCGGACGCGATCACTGCAAGAGTCGAGGGGCCGACAGTGAATGTTAACGGACAAAACTTTTGTTTGTTCAGCTCCGATGATGACAAATTTCGTGTTCCGTTTTCAGCTTACTTGTCATTTAAAAATGCTTCAGGTATCGAAGAGTCTTATCGCTCAAGTTGTGATGGTACGGAAATATCGATGGATAATGCCTTGTGGACGGAAACACCATGGGATATCCCTAACCAAGATTTAGGTTCTTTTTATCGCACTAATTTGGATTTACGTTTCCCAATGAATGATTCAAACTCATTATTTACGTTAGATGGCATCGATTGGTTAGGAACGGTGTCTGCGAGTGGAACGGTTGTCGTGAAAGCGATTTGGACGGGGCCAGATGTCCATTTATAAGGTTGGCGCGATTTATACTGATAAGCTGAAGCGTATAGCGACTCAACTATTGATTAGCTCGCTGTTATTATTGCTTTTTTCATGTTTTGGTAAAGCCTATTCACTTTATTTGAGCTCAGATATTTCATCTTTAGAGCCCAATAAAAGCTTTTTTTCAAAGTCCTATATCAATGATACGAAAAAGGTGAATTTATATACATTTAGTGCATACCAAATAGATAAGCCTGATAATAAAGAGCAAGGGAATCCAATAGAAGAAGGGGAAATTATTTTTACCCCTTTAAAAAAAATCGTATTACCCGGTGAGCAAGAGTATTTTAAGATTTTTTATCGCGGTAAAGCGGATGATAAAGAACGCTATTATAAGATTGTGATCAGTGAAACGGCACTTGATGTGGAAACTGACTCTTTTCAGAATCAGCAACCGTTATTTTACCCCACAGTTAGTTTAGAAACCTATTTTGTGGTTAGGCCGAAAGATATTGAGTTTAAATATGCGATGGATGCGGATGCGGGCATATTAAAAAATACGGGCAATACTTATTTTAGGGTGCTAATTCATGAAAGCTGTGAAGTAAAGGATGATGAGCAGCCCTTAGTTCTTTATCTTTTACCACAACAAGAATTTCACCATGAAGCTGTAAAGAAAAAAAGCCGTAAATACATTGTTATATTTGATAAATACTATTCTATAGGCAACTGCGATTAGCTGATTTAAAATTTTATATTATATGATTAGCCAGTAATACTTGTTGTTACTGGTTTTTTTTCAATTCATGTTACTTCTATCTATTAATAGTCATTAGAAAGGCTAGGTCTTTTACTCAACTCAAACAAAAATATCCGGGCATATTGCGCTTTTTTTTGTCTAAAACTTTGCCAATTATCACTAATGTGGCAGCTAAATGTGCTAGAAGCATAAATCACCTTGATCCCAGACACTGAACTCAGGTTTAATAAGGTTAGTCACTTGCGCAAAAATGTAAGTCTTAAGGGATATTTTGCGCAATGGAATGGATTCAGCTTTGCGGCAGTTCAATTTATTAGCGATCTGCTGCCATGAACATAGCAAATATTGCGGTATGGGTAGAATTGGGTTACTTTCAATCGCTCTATTCGTGAAATGCTCAGTTTGTTGTCGATGTGTTGTGGTTCCTTAGATAAGGAGACCGATGGCGATACCTCGGTAAATTGATACTTTCATGTTGCAGCGAAATTAAAGTAGCACTATCCGTATTGCGTTGTAAAAATTGGTTTAAGTACGTTTTTATCCTACCTGGAGTATACTGATGACGACTCGTAAAACCCTTGCTAATGCTATCCGCTTTCTAAGTATGGATGCGGTTCAAAAAGCAAAATCAGGGCATCCTGGCGCGCCAATGGGCATGGCTGATATCGCTGAAGTACTGTGGCGTGACCATATGAATCATAACCCAGCAGACCCTCACTGGGCAGATCGTGACCGTTTTGTACTGTCAAACGGCCATGGCTCAATGTTGATTTATAGCTTACTGCACCTCACTGGTTATGACTTACCTATCGAAGAGTTAAAAAACTTCCGCCAATTACACTCTAAAACACCGGGCCACCCAGAATATGGCTATACTCCAGGTGTTGAAACAACAACTGGTCCTTTGGGGCAAGGCATTGCAAACGCAGTGGGTTTTGCGATCGCAGAACGCACATTAGCCGCGCAATTTAACCGCCCTGGCCATGACGTTGTTGATCACCACACTTATGTTTTCATGGGTGATGGCTGTATGATGGAAGGTATCTCGCACGAAGCATGTTCTTTAGCGGGTACACTGAAATTAAATAAACTGATCGCATTCTATGATGACAACGGCATCTCAATTGATGGTGAAGTTGAAGGTTGGTTTACTGACGATACCGCAGCACGTTTCGAATCTTATGGCTGGCATGTTATCCGTGATATCGACGGACATGACGCATCACAGATCAATGCGGCAGTGAACGAAGCGAAGAACCAAACTGATAAACCAACACTGATTATGTGTAAAACTATCATTGGTTTTGGTTCACCAAACAAAGCTGGTTCTGAGTCTGTCCACGGTGCACCTTTAGGTGATGCTGAAATTGCAGCAACTCGCGAAGCTCTGGGGTGGAGCTACGGTCCATTCGAAATTCCTAAAGATATCTACGAAGCTTGGGATGCTCGTACCGCAGGTAAAGAAAAACAAAGCGCTTGGGATAAAAAATTCGCCGCATATTCAGCCCAATTCCCTGAATTAGCTGCGGAATTTACTCGTCGTATGAATGGTGAATTACCAGCTAATTTTGACGCGGATGCAAAACAATTTGTTGAAAATCTGCAACAAAACCCAGCAAATATTGCCAGCCGTAAAGCATCACAAAATGCATTAGAAGCGTTTGGTAAAGTGTTACCAGAATTTATGGGTGGTTCTGCAGACTTAGCACCAAGTAACTTAACCATGTGGTCAGGTTCGAAAGCGCTGAATGTTGACCCAGCGGGTAACTATATTCACTACGGTGTTCGTGAATTTGGTATGTCAGCTATCATGAACGGTATCGCGTTACATGGTGGTTTCATTCCTTACGGCGCGACATTCCTGATGTTTGTTGAATACGCGCGTAATGCGGTTCGTATGGCAGCACTGATGAAAGTGCGTAGCATCTTCGTTTATACTCACGATTCTATTGGTCTGGGTGAAGATGGCCCGACTCACCAACCGGTTGAGCAACTGGCAAGCCTGCGTGTGACACCAAATGTCAGCACGTGGCGTCCTTGTGACCAAGTTGAATCTGCGGTGGCGTGGAAATATGCTATCGAGCGTAAAGATGGCCCAAGCGCATTAATCTTCTCTCGCCAGAACTTAGAGCAACAACCTCGTAGCGCTGAACAATTAGCCAATATCGAGAAAGGGGCTTACATTCTGAAAGATTGCGCAGGTACGCCTGAGTTAATCTTTATTGCTACAGGTTCTGAAGTGGAATTGGCAGTTAAAGCGGCTGATCAATTAACATCAGAAGGCCGTAAAGTTCGTGTTGTTTCTATGCCATCAACGGATGCATTTGATAAACAAGACGCGGCATACCGTGAAGCGGTTTTACCTGCTAATGTGACAGCGCGTGTTGCTATCGAAGCGGGTATTGCAGATTACTGGTTCAAGTACACTGGTTTAAACGGCGCCATCATCGGTATGCATACCTTTGGTGAATCTGCTCCTGCCGAAGTTCTGTTTAAAGAATTCGGTATCACAGTAGAGAAAGCAGTTGAAGCTGCGAAATCTTTACTGAAATAAAATAAGAAGGAATGAGTTCCGAATTTCGGTTCTCATTTCTAATTATCTTGCTGAACAACGCCTAGCGATAAACTAGGCGTTGTTTTTTTGTGCACCAATATAGGATTTTCTATTGCGTTCTATAAATATATCCCTTAATCTAATCCTAGATAAGCTGAACCGTTTCAGTTGTATGTTGCAGAATGAAAATATTTTTTAAAAATGTCGGTTGAAGCACACTTTTGATGTTTGACAGCTAAAATGAGCAGTAGAGTTGGTGTGAGTCAGTTATCCTTAGCAACCGTGTGATTTTGCTCAGATACAAGGTGTAGAATGGCAATCAGGGTAGCAATAAATGGCTTTGGCCGCATTGGTCGAAGTGTTCTAAGAGCGTTGTATGAGTCTGGCCGTCGGGCAGAGATTGTCGTGGTGGCGGTTAATGAACTTGCTGAACCTGAAGGGATTGCGCATTTGCTGAAGTATGATTCCAGCCATGGGCGTTTTGCTTGGGATGTACGACTTAACGGAACACTTTTACAAGTTGGTGATGATAATATTCGTTTATTTCACCAATCTGAGCTGCATGAGTTGCCTTGGAAAGAACTGGGGATTGATGTTGTTTTAGATTGTAGTGGGGTTTATGGTTCACGGGATGACGGCTTATTGCATTTAGCGGCAGGGGCGAAAAAAGTATTATTTTCTCACCCGGGTACTGATGACCTTGATGCAACTATCGTTTATGGTGTTAACCATGAAAGTTTAACCGCTCAAGACAAGATTGTTTCCAATGCTTCTTGCACCACCAACTGTATTATTCCTATTATTAAATTGCTTGATGAGGCATTTTCGATTGAATCGGGAACCGTGACGACGATTCATGCGTCAATGAATGACCAGCCTGTTATCGATGCCTATCATAAAGATTTACGCAGAACTCGTGCAGCGAGTCAGTCTATTATTCCTGTTGATACCAAGTTAGCGGCAGGAATTACGCGAATTTTTCCGAAATTTAAAGACCATTTTGAAGCCATTTCTGTCCGTGTACCGACGACGAATGTGACAGCGATTGATTTGAGTGTTACCGTACATAACGATGTTTGTGTTGATAAAGTCAACCAACTACTGCGAAGCGCGGCACAAGGCCATTTTCGTGGTATAGTGGACTACACTGAATTACCGCTAGTTTCGATGGATTTCAATCATGATCCACACAGTGCTATTATAGACGGTACACAAACGCGAGTTAGTGGTAAGCATTTAATTAAAACCCTAGTTTGGTGTGATAACGAATGGGGGTTTGCTAACCGGATGCTAGATACAACATTAGCGATGGCAGCGACAGGTTTAAACTAATTGGCGACTGACAGACAGCAGGGCATGATAACTTTATTGTTTTGCACAGTCGCTGATGGAAACTTTATAGAGAATCAACGAGAGGATTCACCATGTCTGTAATTAAGATGACCGATTTAGACTTAGCGGGTAAACGCGTATTCATCCGTTCTGACTTAAACGTTCCTGTAAAAGATGGCAAAGTTACTTCTGATGCACGTATTCGTGCTTCATTACCAACAATTGAAGCTGCTCTGAAACAAGGCGCTAAAGTCATGGTCACTTCTCACCTTGGTCGCCCGACCGAAGGCGAGTACAACGAAGAGTTTTCACTGCAACCTGTTGTTGACTATCTGGCTGACAAAATGGATTACCCAGTCCGCTTAGTTAAAGACTACCTTAACGGTGTTGAAATCGAAGCTGGCGAGTTAGTTGTGCTGGAAAACGTTCGCTTTAATAAAGGCGAGAAAAAAGACGATGAAACCCTGTCTAAACAATACGCTGCATTGTGTGATGTTTATGTTATGGACGCATTTGGTACGGCTCACCGCGCACAAGCGTCAACACATGGTGTTGCTAAATTCTCTCCAGTTGCTTGTGCTGGCCCACTACTGAGTGGTGAGTTAGAAGCGTTAGGTAAAGCATTAGATAACCCAGCTCGTCCAATGGTTGCGATTGTTGGTGGTTCTAAAGTGTCAACGAAACTGACTGTATTAGATTCCCTATCTAAAATCGCAGACCAGCTGATTGTTGGTGGCGGTATTGCAAATACCTTTATCGCAGCGGAAGGCAATAATGTTGGTCGCTCATTATATGAAGCGGACTTAATCCCTGAAGCGAAAAAATTACTGGCAAACTGCCAAATTCCAGTACCAACGGATGTTCGCGTTGCAACCGAGTTCTCTGAAACTGCACCAGCAACTCTGAAAGCGAGTACTGAAATTAAAGATGACGAACAAATTCTGGATTTAGGTGATGAATCTGCACAGCGCTTGGCTGAGATCCTGAAAAATGCCAAAACCATTCTTTGGAATGGCCCAGTAGGCGTGTTTGAGTTCCCTAATTTCCGTAAAGGTACCGAGATCGTTGCAAAAGCGATTGCTGATAGCGACGCATTCTCTATCGCTGGTGGTGGTGACACCCTAGCAGCTATCGATTTATTCGATATTGCTGACAAAATTTCATATATCTCTACTGGTGGCGGTGCTTTCCTTGAGTTCGTTGAAGGCAAAAAGCTCCCTGCCGTTGTGATGCTAGAAGAACGTGCTAAAGCGTAATTAATTGTTCATACACAACAGGCAGCGTAGGCTGCCTGTTTACCACAGGACCTTTTCACATGTCTAAAATTTTTGATTTTGTTAAACCGGGTGTTATCACGGGTGATGATGTACAGAAAGTTTTCGCAGTTGCCAAAGAAAATAACTTTGCATTGCCAGCGGTGAACTGTGTTGGTACGGATTCAATTAACGCCGTACTTGAAACGGCCGCGAAAGTGCGTGCGCCAGTTATTGTTCAGTTTTCAAACGGCGGTGCCGCATTTATCGCAGGTAAAGGTTTGAAAGCAGAAGGCCAACAAGCTGCAATTTTAGGTGCAATTTCAGGTGCTTATCATGTGCATCAAATGGCAGAGCACTACGGTGTTCCTGTTATTCTGCATACTGACCACTGTGCGAAAAAATTACTGCCATGGATCGATGGCCTGTTAGATGCAGGTGAAAAACACTACGCGAAAACCGGTAAACCACTGTTCTCTTCTCACATGATTGACTTGTCAGAAGAATCACTGGAAGAAAACATCGAAATCTGTGCTAAATACTTAGCACGTATGGCTAAAATCGATATGACATTGGAAATCGAATTAGGCTGTACAGGTGGTGAAGAAGATGGTGTTGATAACACCGGAATGGACAGTTCTGAGCTGTACACTCAGCCAGAAGACGTTGCATATGCGTATGAAAAACTGAGTGCAGTGAGCCCACGTTTCACTATCGCTGCATCTTTCGGTAACGTTCACGGTGTTTATAAACCAGGTAACGTTCAGTTAACGCCAAAAATTCTGCGTAATTCACAAGACTACGTTTCAGAAAAATATAATCTGCCACACAACAGCTTAGACTTCGTATTCCACGGTGGTTCTGGCTCAAGTGCTGCTGAAATCAAAGAAGCAGTTAGCTACGGTGTTATCAAAATGAACATCGACACTGATACTCAGTGGGCAACTTGGGATGGTATTTTACAGTACTACAAAAAGAACGAAGGCTATCTGCAAGGTCAGTTAGGTAACCCAGAAGGTGCGGATAAACCTAACAAAAAATACTATGACCCACGTGTATGGCTGCGTAAAGCACAAGAGTCAATGGTTGTTCGTTTAGAGCAAGCATTTAAAGAACTGAACTGTGTTGATGTTCTCTAATTAACACGCATTAAGTTTCTTGTGATGAATCCCTCAGTAAGGTGACTTACTGGGGGATTTTTGATCATGTAGATAGCGAAGTTTCACTTAATTGTGAAAGTAGTTTCAAAAATAATGCTTCACTTTGTGTTAGCGGTTTACTGGCCTCAGTGATCGCACATATGCGGTTATGAAAAACAGGGGAATCGTTCATTTCTACCAGTGAGTGGCGAAAATTAATATGAGAGGCATAGTTCTCGGGCAGAATTCCGACATAGTGACCTGAAGCGATAAAGGTAGCAACGGCCTCAAGGCCAGCGGCTTCAGGGCCTCGACTAAATTCCCCCGATGCTAAAATACTTTCAGTGAATGGGTGTGGCCGGTAAACCAATGCTAGATTATGCTTGTTGCTGGCGGTATTGGCAGAAACATAAAGCTTATGGTTTTCTATAAATAAGAATTGATAATTATAACGGTTATTTTCGTGATACTGCCCCCGAATACCAATTTGAATTGTTCTGTCGCTAAGTGCTTTATTTAATTGATTATGGTTGAGTATGCTTAGCTCTAATTTGACATTAGGTGCTTCTTGGGTAAATTGAGTGATTGTTGCTGATAGATGGCATAGTGGATCCGTTAAAATATGTTCAATAACACCAATAACTAATGTGCCAGATAAAACCCCATGGCGTTCATCAACTTCAGTTTTGATATTATCTAATGCTTTCAAAGCGGTTTTGGCTTTTTCGATAACAAATAAACCTGATTCAGTTAGCTTAAAGCCTGAAGGCCCTCTTTCACATAATTGGACACCGAGTTTTTCTTCAATTTCACGAATATGGCGGCTTATTGACGCTTTTGACATATTTAATTTTTTTTCTGCAATGGTAAAGCCACCGACTTCTGCAACAGAAGTAAAAACACGTAATGATTTTAAGTCTTTTTCCGTTAATTTTTTATTATGCATATTTATACCTATTACGTGAAATGAATCACTAAATGCTAATCTAGCTTAATTTTTGTTGGGATACAAACGACACAAATAATGTTGTTTTATTTTAATTATTAAAATTATTTTTGTTTTCTATAAAAGGTTTCATTTTATGAAACCATAGGATCAAAAATATCACTTTTATTCCTATCAGATACGTATATCTTAAAGTTGTAGTTGTTAATAGATTATTACCAAAGTGGCGCCACAAAATAATAATTAATCCAAATATATATAAATACAAAAGGATTCTAATTTATGGTCACAGATGAATTGTTAACAATAAAATTAGATATGATTACATTTACAGCATTAGGGGCTTTATTATTAATCGCTAGCAATGTAATTATAAAAAAATTCCCATTTTTTATGAAGTATTCAATTCCTAGCCCTGTTATCGGCGGGTTTATGTTTTCTATTGTAATGTGGTTAGCTTATCAATTTAATATTGTAGAACTTAATTTTGATAACACATTATATGACTTATCGATGTATGTATTCTTCGTCACAATTGGTTTAATGACAGGTGTTAAACTATTAGTGAGTGGTGGAAAAATATTACTGATTTATATGGTAATTTGCTGGGGATTGGCATTTATGCAAAATGGCGTCAGCATTGGTTTATCATATGTTTTAGATATTGAGCCATTAGTTGCCATGATGGCAGGCCAAGCCTCGATGCAGGGTGGTCATGGTATGGCGGCATCTTTAGCACCACTGATTGAATCCTTTGGTCATGACCAAGCACTGAATGTTGGGTTAGCGGCTTCAACGTTTGGTTTGATTGCAGGGTCAATTCTAGGGGGGCCAGTTGGGAACTGGTTGATCCAAAGAAATAAATTAAAAATTGAAACTGACCATGTTGATTTAGAAAATTTAGCAGAAAGTAACAGCAAAGAAGATAAAATTACAGCCCAACAATGTATTATTACAGGAGCGATTATTTTAAGCATACTCGCTATCGGAATGCCGACAGCGAAATGGATAAGCACAGCAACAGGCTTTACCATTCCCGGCCATATTTTTAGTTTATTTGTTGGTGTTGTATTTCATTCAATTAATGAAAGAAAACCGATAATTAAAATATCTCGTAATACAGTGGTGTTAATTTCTACTCTATCATCTATCACTAGAAATGTTTTTAGTGATGGCAATGATGAAATTAAAACTTTGGGAATTATATGAGTTAGCATTACCACTAACGATTATATTAATATCTCAGGTTATTACAACAATATTAGTTTCTATATTTGTTGTTTATCGCGCATTAGGTAAAAACTATGATGCTGCTGTTATGTCCGCTGGTTTTATTGGACATGGTTTAGGTGCAACACCAAATGGCTTAGTGGTTATGGACGCTATTTGTAATAAATATGGTTTATTCTCACGAAAGGCATTCATTATTATTCCAATCGCCGGAACGGTATTAACGGATATTGTTGGTGTTCCTCTATTTGTATTCCTAGCTAACACATTTGGTGGCTAAGAAATAAAAAATAAAAGAAATAAAACTAAATCTAAGAAGGAATAGTTTGTATGAAAAAATTAACGACACCCCCAAATGTTGGGCATAAAACATTTTTATATTCAGAATTAGTGACTGAATTGACCGACATTGAAGCGGATATTGCCATACTAGGGATGCCATTTAGTTCTGCTTATAGTGCTCACGCATTTACCAATGACCAATCTCGAGCTCCACAATATTTACGTGATATGAGTGACCGAATTGTTAGGCATCCAGATCATTATGATTTTGATATTGATGGGCCACTATTACAAGGCCGAAAAGATATTAAATTTGTTGACTGTGGTGATGTTATTCCTGATTTATCAAAGCCTTTGGGGGAACATCATCAACGTGCGGCTGAGGCGGTTCGGCAATTACTAAGAGCTAAAGCACTTCCTATTGTTTTAGGGGGCGATCATGGCATCACAACACCTATTTTGCAGGGATTTGATGAAATAGGACCGATTACACTTGTGCATATTGACGCGCATTTAGATTGGCGTGAAGAGGTTAATGGTGTCGATACTGGCCTTTCAAGCCCGATCCGCCGCGCTTCAGAAATGAAACATATCGGTGAAATTTTCCAAATTGGTTTACGTGCGCAAGGTAGTGGGCGCCCAGCGGATTACCAAGCGGCTAAAGACCATGGGGCGCATGTTATTCCAGCCTACGAACTGCATGAGGTTGGGATGCAAGCCATTTTAGACCGGATCCCTGATAATTCGAACTACTATATTAGTATTGATGCAGATGGGATTGACCCAAGTATCATGCCTGGAGTTGATGGCCCAGCTCCTGGTGGGGTGACCTATTTGCAAGCTCGGAGCCTAATTCACGGTTTAGTGAAGAAGGGTCGCGTTGTTGGTATGGATATTGTGGAAATTACCCCAGCCAAAGATATTCCATCTAAGCTAACGGGGGTGACTGCTGGGCGCTTCGTGGTGAATCTTATTGGGGCATCTATCCGAGCGGGTTATTTTGATAAGTAATCGTCAATAAAAAACAGCAGTCTTCAAATGGAGGCTGTTGTTTTTCAGTAGGCTTCAAATTTTTTAGTAGAGAGTTATATTGGGGTTCCTTGATGAAACCGCAGCTGCCATTGGTTTTCTGAATTTTTTAGCCAAATAGATGAACGATGGGTGGGTTTGATTTTTTTACCATAGTGTAATTCAAAACTGGTATAGGTCATTAACACGGTATTATCGCTCAAGAATGAGCAGTGATAATTTTCTGAATAAATAGATGTTTCCATTTCATTTGCTAATGACAAAAGCGTATCTCGCTTATCACTGGTTCCTCCAGAACGAGCAAATTCAAAAAAATCTGCATGCAAAATCTCACGAAGAAAATGGCTATTCTGTCGGTTAGTACTGTTATGTAATTTTTTTTCTAATTCAATCAGTTTATGTATCACTCGCGTTCCTCCAATTTTTGTGCCAGTTTCTCGGCTAGCTGAGTAACAATATCCGAAGTATTTGCGTGGAAATGCATGGCAATTTCCATTTCTTGAGCGGCTGGGAAACCTTCTTCTTCTGTTAAAATTCGATGTTGAGGTAGTTTTGCTCGCAAAGGTAATAAGCTGACCCCTAACCCGTCAGCGATAGCACTTTGAATGCCCGCGAGGCTAGAACAAGTATAAGTTATGTGCCAAGGGCGCTGTTCATTGTCTAATAACTTAAACATATCATTACGATATAGACCATTTTCAGGAAAAACTACCAAGGGTACGGAATCATTATTGAAGTGTTTATATTGGTTGCTAATTAGCCAACATAATGGTTCAGGCCAATGGTAATCGCTTTTAAATTCGCCTTTTTTCTGTTTCACAATAATTAAATCTAACTCACCATGTTGGTAGCGCTGATGAAGCTGGCGGCTTAGGCCACTCGTGACTTCTAGCCGTATATTGGGATTAGCTTGCATAAATGCAGCAAGTGTTGGGGTAACTTGGCCAGAAGCGAGATCTTCTGGAAAACCGAGCCGAATAGTTTGAATTACCGCATTGCCAGTGATTTTCATAAAGAAGGTATCATTAAGTACTAAGATATTTTTAGCATAACTCAACAAAACCTCACCAGTTTCGGTTAAGGTAAGTATACGGTGTCCCCGGATGAATAAAGGCTGGCCGACTAAAGTTTCTAGCCGTTGAATCTGCTGGCTCAATGTTGATTGCGTTGAATTTAAATGCTGTGAAGCCACGGTGAAATTCCCTGTTTCAGCAACAGTGACAAAGGTTTTCAACAAAACAAGATTGAGTAATGGATTCATTTTATAAATACCTATCATTTAGTTATTTAATTTTTAAATAGCATACTTTTTCAGTAGATTAAAGAGTCATCGGGGAGATTAATCATGAAAACATTCTTTTTACGTGGGAAATGGTTGGTTCACTTAGCTAGCATTCTTATAGTTTCATTGGTATTTATGGTGAAAGGTATGGCGAATTCACAACTTGATTCTTTGGTGTCATTGGCTGAACAAGGTAATCTACAAGCTGTTAAATCCTTGGTTGAGCAAGGCGCGAATATTGAACAACGCGATTTACGCCAACGTACTGCGTTGATGGCGGCAACCCATGAAAACCGTGTGGATGTGGCGCGCTATTTAATTGAGCGCGGTGCAGATGTGAATGCGAAGGATAACATGCAAGATTCACCGTACCTTTATTCAGGGGCGCGTGGGCTGCAAGATATTTTATTATTAACCCTGAAAAATGGGGCTGATTTAAAAAGTACTAACCGCTACGGGGGAACTGCGTTGATCCCTGCGGCAGAACGCGGACACGTAACGACGGTCAAAACCTTGATTGATGCAGGGGTTGATGTGAATCACGTTAATCGGTTGGGTTGGACTGCACTGATTGAGGCGATTATTTTGGGTGATGGTAGCGATAAGTACGCACAAATTGTCACTGAATTAATTAAAGGCGGCGCAGATGTCAATTTAGCGGATGGCTCGGGGATATCACCGTTGACGTTGGCAAAAAGCAAAGGTTACCGTAATTTGATTGAAATTCTTGAGAATTCGGGAGCGAAATAATGTCGGATACGCAATTTTTGCAACAAGCTATCAACTTAGCAATGGAAAACGTGCAAGCTGGCGGACGACCTTTTGGCGCAATTGTTGTCTGTGATGGGCAAGTCGTTGCAAGTGGCGTCAACCAGATGCTTGAGCTCAATGACCCAACTGCCCATGCAGAGCTGATGGCGCTGCGTCAGGCAGGGCAAAAATTAAGCCGCGTGAAATTAGATGACTGTGTGGTTTATGCGAGTGGGCAGCCTTGTCCTATGTGCCTTGCTGCCATGCGAATGGCGGGTATCTCTCGGGTTGTTTACGCCTATTCAAACGATGATGCCGCACCTTTTGGGCTTTCTACGGATGCCATTGCAAAAGCGCTGAGAGTCGCGCCTGAACAACAATCAGGTTTACGGTTTGAGCAATTAAAGCCCAACGGTGAAATGCGCAGCACCCTATACCAACAGTGGTGGGAACGGCAATCTAAATGAGTAAAACAGCACCATCTTCGTTGGCGTTGATACTGACCATTGTCTTAGTCGGGTTGAATTTACGGCCCTTTATGACGGGCCCAGGGCCCGTTATCGACAATATCATTCAAACGACAGGGATGAGTTATCAAAGCATTTCGCTTTTAACCTTGTTACCCATGTTGTTGATGGGAGTTGGGGCATTGGTTGTACCGATGTTAAACCAACGTATAGGCGAACGTGCGGGGATCAGTACTGCAATGCTATTACTGCTAGTCGGTTCATTCGCTCGTTACTTTGTTGTTGATGGTGCGGCTTTATTATTAACGGCTTTTTTATGTGGTGTGGGGGCGGCTTATATTCAGTCGGTATTTCCTGGGCTCATTAAAGCGAATTTCCCCCAAAAAATGGCGATGATGACAGGGTTGTATTCCGCCACGTTAATGGCGGGGGGAGCAATTGGCGCACAGCTCACCCCTTTAGTTGATGAAATGACAGGCCATTGGCAGAGTGCCTTAGCGTGGCTTGCCTTCCCAGCTTTGCTGGCGTTGTTGGCTATTTGGGCGAATGTACATACAGAGCGGAGTTCAAAAGTAGAATCAGTTTCAGTATTGGTGTTCTTACGAAAGCCGAGAGCATGGTTATTGATGGCAGGTTTTGGGCTGATTAATGCGGGTTATGGTACCGTAGTGACTTGGTTGGCACCTTTTTTCCAAGAGCAGGGAATGAGTGCTGCACAAAGTGGCACGTTTGTTGCCATATTAACGGTATTTCAGGCGTTATCTGCGCTAATGATCCCTGTATTTGCTTCGCATAATATTGATCGTCGCTTTTGGTTGATAGTCACGCTCAGTTGCCAAGCACTTGGTTTTTCCGGGTTGATGCTGTTTGCCAGCGATGTGCCACTTTTGTGGGTGGCGTTATTAGGCATGGGGTTAGGCGGCTGCTTTGCACTCAGTATTATTACGGCTTTAGATCACCTTCCTCATCCCGTTAGCGCAGGCGCATTAACGTCGTTGATGCAGGCTGGTGGCTTTATTATTGCTGCATTTGGGCCATTAGTGGCGGCTTGGTTACATCAAGTCAGCCAGAGTTTTACATGGGTATGGGCAATGCATGTGGTCTTTGTATTAGTAACATTGATTCTTTATTTGCGTTTGAACCCTAAAAGCTATAGTCAAATCTTCAATTTAAGATAATTAATCTCCTCTTTTTTATTGCGAATGATAATTATTGTTATCTTGGTGTTTTTTTGCCACTATAACTGTTTATTTATTCGTCTAGGTAAGAGCTCTATGCAGCAGCGTATTGAAGATAAATTCACACAAGCACATTCAGCCCGTGAAGAACAAACTGTTGGTGAATTTATCCGGATCCGCCGCGGTGAGTTTCTGATTAACCGTGATTTAGGTATTGAAGAAGAACAAGCCGCTGGGCTCAAAATTGTGGCTATCCATCAAGGGGCAATGGGTTGCCGTAGTAGTGCGGGACAAAATGTTGAAGTCAATTCACCTTCTTTGATTTTATCGAGCAGCTCGCAAAATTATCTATTGAATAATCAATTTTATGGCCAGCAAACCATGAAATACACCATGATAGATATTTCTCCTGAATGGTTGGAAATGCAACAATTAAGTTTACCAGATACTTGTTATCATCCTCGTTCCCCAAAGCTATTACAGTTGGTTATTCCACCGAGTGTACTGGCGATCACTCATCAGTTATTTGCTTGCCCAACTCATTCGTCATTACGCCAACTCTATTTAAGCGCTAAAGTGTCTGAAATTACGGCACTGTGCTTACATCATTCGCTATCTCATACAAATACGCCTGTTATGAGCGTACTACGCCAGAGAGATATTGATATCTTGCATATGGCAAAAACTATATTGATTCAGGAAATGGAATCCCCACCCAGTTTAGATGAATTGGCTAAACGGTTAGGGGTCAATACCCGTAAACTCACGCAAGGCTTTCGCCAATTATTTGGCAATAGTATTTATGGCTGGTTGCAGGAGACCCGTTTGGAAACAGCTTTCCAGCTATTGAGTATGAATGATGCAAATATCTCAACAGTGGCTTACCAAGTCGGCTATACCCCCGCTCATTTCTCCGTTGCATTTCGCAAACGTTTTGGCATTTCACCTAATCAACTCAAAAAATAACAGTGTGTAGCCGGATAACGATAGACAAATTCCGGCGGTCGAAAGTATCCCATTACATTAATTGTTAAATTGATAACAATTATCATTTAACTTTTTTAGGGTGGGAAATGCTGTCCGTTTATAACATTAAGTCACGCGGAAAATTCCGCTTAACACCTTGTGCCCTTTTGTGTGCAACAGTGAGTTGCTCTGCGATGGTGAATGCAGCACCTATGCAACCGAAACAGGATGTTATACAAGTGACCGCATCTTCAGAGATTGATGATGACTATGTTGCACCGGGGGTGACAACACTCGGAAAAATTGCACTCAAACCACGGGAAGTGGCGCAATCTGTTAGCGTGATTGATAGAGAGCAAATTGAAAAACAAAACCTACAAACGCTTGATGATGTAATGCAACGTGCAACAGGGGTAACCAGTGCGCCCTATGTGAAGTTAACAACGGCTTATTATGTGCGCGGCTTCCAGATTGATTCATTTGAAATTGATGGTGTGCCAGCTCTATTAGGTAACATGGCCAGTTCTCCTCAAGATATGGCGGTATATGAGCGGGTTGAAATTCTTCGCGGGTCGAACGGCCTTTTACATGGTATGGGAAACCCCGCCGCAACCGTCAATATGGTAAGAAAACATGCGCCAAAAGAAAATATGGCCAAGTTGAGCTTAAGTGCGGGAAGTTGGGATCGTTATCGTGGAGAAGTGGACGTTGGGGGCCTACTGAATCAATCAGGTTCAGTGCGTGGGCGGTTTGTCATGGCATGGGAAGATAAAGACTATTTTTATGATATCTCTGACCAACAAACACGGTTGATGTACGGTACTGTTGACATCGATGTTACCCCAGATACTTTACTGCGTATGGGGGCACAATTCCAAACAATTGATTCTGTTACCAATATGGCAGGTGTTCCTTTCGGTAAAGATGGCAGTGATTTACATTTACCACGTAAAACCTATTTAGATGTGGATTGGGACCGCTTCAAGTGGGATACCTCCCGTTCATTTGCGGGTATTGAACATAAAATCAATGATGATTGGCAATATAAGCTTAACGCAGAGTATCAACATGTAAATGCCCGATTATTGTATGCAGGAGCATGGGGAAATATCGACCCTGTAACCGGTGATGGTGCAATGTTAATGGGGGGAGCGTATAAATTCCGTAACGAACAAACCAGCTTAGATACCAGTTTAAACGGTAAGGTAGACGCATGGGGGTTAACCCATGATGTAGTTGTCGGTGCAAGTTACTCACATGCCAGTGAAAAGCAATATAGCGCAGATTTAGACCCCGCCTTAAATGTACCAGTGAACGTGTATCGTTGGGACCCTCACAGTGTACCAAAACCTAATGTTGGCGCTTATAGCTCCGCAGGGCCAACCAAAACGACGCAAAAGGGTCTATACGGGATGGGACGTATCAAAGTGATCGAACCTGTTACTGTTATTGCGGGGGTGCGTGATAGCTGGTGGGATGTCAAAACACCAACAGCAAACTTCACCGAAAATGGCCGCCTTACTCCCTACGGTGGTGTGATTTGGGATTTTACGCCGCAATGGTCATGGTATAGCAGCTATTCAACAGTTTATCAGCCACAAACAGGGAAAACGTGGAGCGGAAAAATGCTCAAGCCTGTTGAAGGGCAAACGCTTGAAACGGGTGTCAAAGGCGCGCTATTCAACGGCGGATTAAACCTATCAGGTGCTATTTACCAAATTGATATTAAAAATAACCCACAAATTGATCCTGCACACCCAACAGGGGGCTTTAATAACTATTTCATTAGTGGTGGTAAAGTTCGTAGCCAAGGTTTTGAGCTTGAAGGTATTGGTTATCTGACCCCATTTTGGGATGTATCGGTGGGTTATACCTATACGGATACCAAATACCGTGATGACAGTCAGCATCAAGGGGAGTCTTATAACACTTTAACCCCTCGTCATATGCTACGCGTGTGGTCTAACTATGACCTACCTTGGAATGAGCGCAAATGGAGCTTGGGCGGTGGTATGCAAGCGCAAAGCGCCTACAGCACTAGCAATGGTAATGTAACCTTGCGTCAAGGTGGGTATGCCATTTTTAATGCCCGCTTAGGTTACCAAATCGATGAGACATGGACGGCAGCGGTTAATGTTAATAACTTGTTCGACCGTCGTTATTACTCAGGACTCTTCTCTCCACAATGGAATAACCGCTATGGTGATCCACGTAATGTAATGTTTACATTGAAGGCTGATTTTTAATGAAATTAGTCAGTTGCCTAGCAGTTATTGGCACGTTGTTCGGTGGGATCGTGCTATCGATGTTGATAGCACGTTTTTATCCATCAGCAGATCCGCTCGAACGCGTATATGGTGCAATATTTCTAAGCGTTATCATCACGATGGGATTATTAGTTTATAACTTCAGTGCACTAAATTGGCGAAAATTATTAGTACGTAGCTATAGCTGGTGGCTATTGCCGCTTTTTTTAATGATGGCGGGGTGGGTATGAAGCATAAACAGCCTCTCACTCGTCGTTTAGACCAATTACATCGCAGTGCGGGGGCGCTATTTGGCGTTTTTCTGTTTGTGATCCTATTCACAGGGTGTTGGAGCTTAGGTAGTGATGCATTGCGGTTATGGTGGAACAATGTGCCACTTTCAGGTGAGTTATTACCACTCGAACAGCTTCTTGCGTTGCAACCAAGTGCAACCATGATCCAGCTGCCTGAGCAGCATAATCCTGAGATCACTTTTTGCCAAGGTATGGGAAGATGTGAATTAAGCTATAGCGCGATTAACGGTGAATTGGTTGTCTTAAACAGCCCGACAATGTGGCTAGTAACATTACATAAAAACTTATTTATGGATTTTCCTGGGCGAGTTTTTATCAGTTTATTTGGTTTTGCATTCGCCGTTTTGTTAATCACAGGGCTAGTGATACAACGCCGCAGAATATCCACAATGGTGCGCTTGCCGCGTGTTACACACTTGAGAGTGTTTCTCCATGATTTACATAGCTGGCTTGGCCTATGGTGTTATCCGTGGCTGGTTTTATTTGCGTTTACCGGAGCATTATCAGGCCTAGGGGCGCTAGGAACGGTTTCCCTTGGTGAAAGGGCTGCTCCGGATAATCCACAAATTATCATGAAAACCTTGATGGGCGAGTTTAAACCACTGAAAACACCGGTTCCCGTGGCTGAAAGCTCGATTACTGCGGCAATCAGCGCATTACAGCAAACAGTCCCTAGCTTTATCCCTCAAATCTTGTTCAAGCAAGGTGATACGTGGGTGATTGGCGGTGTGCGTAATGGACAGTTATCTACCTCTAACTTTGAACAATATCAATTTGATAGTAAAAAGCGCCAGTTAGTTGCAGTGCGGGATTCTGCACAGCAAGGTATTTGGACACGTGCTTTTATCGCCATCCAACCTTTGCATTATGGGCAATATCAATGGTTACCTAAAATAAGTAATACATTGAGTTATCTGCATTTTATCGCAGGGGTGAGTGGGCTGATATTGGTTTCTGTCGGCCTCGCCATATGGTGTTGGAAAAGAAATTATAGCCTAGCGGCAAGGTTCATTGTGGGCAGTTGTGGTGGATTGCTGTTGTCCGCATGCGCACTATTAGCGCTAATACCATGGTTCACTGCTTTGCTACCAATGCACTTTTTTATGGGCTGGGGGATAGCCTGTATAGCGAGTTTACTCTGCAAAAATGCACAGTTGAGCTTGCAGGCATGCCTTTTATTCTCCGCTGTTTTGTTGCTATTCGCATTTATAGCCTCCTATCTGTTTAGTTCGTTGCCTTTTTCTCGTATCAATCTCGTTTTGTTATGTGGCGGAATAGGGCTTTTATGTATTTTATTCGGTTGTCGAAAATTGTCAGGCACAGCAAAACGTGCGCGGAGTGAGTATGAAAGATCTATTACAAAATAAACAGTTAGTGGTGACGTTGGGGTTACTTTATCTTGCGCAAGGGATACCGATGGGGATAGCAATGGATGCATTACCTACTTTTTTACGCCATGACGGAGGCGAACTGAAAGCATTAGCTTTTTTGCCATTAGTCGGTTTGCCATGGGTGGTGAAATTTTTATGGGCTTCGTTTGTTGATAACCATTGGGGGAATCGTTTAGGTCGCCGTAAAAGTTGGATTATTCCAATGCAAATTATTGTCACGATAACGATGTTCGCACTAAGCACCATCGGGTTATCGGTTGAGAATGCTTTACCCTGCATTGTATTGTTGTTTGCCGCTTCCCTTGCCAGTGCTACCCAAGATATTGCAACAGATGGTATGGCTGCGGAGCAGGTCAGTGGCACAATGTTATCAAAGATCAATGCGGTACAGATAGCAGGGGTGATGGCGGGCTTTTTTATTGGTGGCGCAGGGTTGATGATCATGAGTGAAAGTTTAGGCCAACACCTTGCTTTGGGGGTTTTAGCCTGCGTGCCGTTACTCAGTTTATTGTTTATTAGTGTCTGTCCATTAAAAACGCCATCAATAACACAGGAAATGAACGAAAAAGCGAGCCTATTAAAAACGGTAAAACGTCGTGGTGCTCCGCGTTTATTGTTATTAACTTTGCTTTCTGCGGTGACGGCTGTTTCCGGTTTTGGTTTAGCCAAACTATTCCTAAATGATGCGGGTTGGTCATTAGCGCAAATTGGTAAAATGGGCATGGCAGGGGGGATGGTCACATTAGTACTAGGCTGTGGTGGTGGGGCGTGGTTAATCGGTAAAATCGGTGTGTGGCGCGCTTTCTCATTTGGTCTGTTATTTGCTTTGTTATCTTCATTGTTATGGCTGTTGCAATCGGCTAATGGTGTTTCTATTTCTTTAGTTGCACTGTGTATTACATTTGGTTCGTTATCTGCGGGGATTACATCAGTCGCGATAATGACGGCCGGGATGCAATTTGCATCGCGCTATCAGCAAGCGGGTACTGATATGACAGCAGTACAAAGTACCCGTGATATTGGTGAATTAGCCAGTTCAATGATGCTTGTAGGTTTAACCGCAGCGGTAGGCTATTCCAGTGGGTTTATATTAGGGGCGTTAATTGCCTTTATTGCGCTGTTAGTGACATTTTCGCACTACCGCTATATGCAGCGATTAGAAACAGAGCGAGTTTAAGATAAATAGATCCGGTGCTATTTTTTACGTTTCTTATTTTGTTTTTTGACTTCTTTATTCGCTTTCTTTGCAATGGAATTGAAGTAGATATCTAAATAGTGTCGGTTGCTTAAAAATGAAATTAAGCAACTGGCAACGATCACCAACCAGACAAGTTGCAACTTAATTGAATTTTCAATACTAAAAAGCAGTAACAGTGGGATCATGACCATCATGCTAATGAAAACGGAACAAAATAAAGCACCTGCAATGTAGAGCGAGTACTTTTTTAACCCGAATATATTGAGGATGATAAGGACGGCAACCGTTAAAAGTAGTGTACCGAATGTCGCAAACATAATGATAAGCCCTGCCTCTTGCTCAATGAGCCAATCGGTGAAACCAAACCAAGAGAAAGGGATACTTATCATTATAAACGCTCCTGTTTGCCATATACTCGTCATACTTCAAGTTGCAAGGGTGTTGACTACACTCAGCTAGCCGAATCACATACTTGTGTATGCTCATCGGCCTATCTTCCTTTGTCGCCTACCTGCAACTCGAATTATTTAGAGTAGAGTAGGGGGATATCTTTAAAACGAAATAATCTGGCAAAAATCAGATTGGGGAAAACATGAATATCTGTATTGTAGAGTGTGACGGTTTGGTTGAAAAATTCACGTCGGTCTGCAATTTGGTCTTCAATATGTTTTACTTGGGTTTGTAATTCCCTTAGGACTGCTTTACTAATTAGTGTTGGGTAGTTTTCTGCAACCGCGAGCAGTGGCTTTATTTTCGCTGTCAGTTGATTCGCAATATCGACTTTGGTTTCGATCGCGCTGCTGGATAAATAGCGCTGGCGGCTGGCAATCAATTCACTAAACAGCTGCTTTTCATGTGCCATCGCTTTATCTGCAACGTGAGTTAATACCGGCACTAATTCAATTTGCTTCTTTAGCAATACATCAATATTAGCAAACGCTTTATGGCAATTGTTTTTTAAAAATACAATATTATTATAAATATTAATAAGATAGCGTATAAAAATATAGCTAATAACCGCAATGATGATGAAAAAAATAAGCTTTTCCATGTTAGTCATTACCATCAAATAATGCGATCTGGTCGAAATGCATATTTAGCTGCCCGTTTTGATAATCCATTGGCGTAACTAAAATCACACCAATCAGAAAAAGTGCAATCATGGCGGTAATAGCTAAATTTCGACGTAATGGACCTGTTTTGTTCCAACGAACGACATAGTCCGAGGGGGAGACGCCTAATAGCATATGAGGTGCTTTACGTATAATAACCGATTCGCCTTTTTCGTTAGCGTCTGCTGTACCAATTAATAAATAACTGCGGTTTGCTTCAAGTAAATACTCTGTGTAACGGCGATTACCGCTTTCAACATCCATATGCGGCTCTAAGCCCGGGTAAACGAAATAATCAGGGTCACATTCTACCTTAACAGAGCCCGTATCATCCGTTAGGGTAAAGCTGTGCATGTTGCACTTACTACTTTGTAAGGTATAGCTTTTTTTACCGTCTTTATCTTTTGATATGGAATATTCAAAATAAAAGGAGCCATAGCAGGTTTTATTACCTAGCTGGCTTTTAATGGACGTGCCCGCCGTGATTTTCCCTTCAACTTCCACAAGTCCCATCGCCATTGAGCGTATTTTAGAGGTGGCTAGGTTTTTCTGAAATTTTAAGAAGCGCTTGGTTGGTGTATTTTCAATTGCTTTAAATACGAAGGCTAAGACAAATGCGATAAAAAATACGCGTATGTCGATAAAGAACCCAGCAAATAGGCAAGTGGCGATCAGCATTCCCACAAGGACTCTAAGAAACGCACTAAACTTTGATGAGCCTTCATTTTGTAAGCGCTGATAACGTTGGTAGGCTACTTTGCTAGAATTGACGACACTACGAGTAATAAAAAAGGTGATGACCAGTACAACGACATAATAAATGATACTGACATAATCACGGGTAGAAGGTGAGAGTGAGTACCACATACCACAAGCAACACCGACGAAAGGAATGATCCCCCAGTTTACTTTTTTATTTACCGAGAATTTATTATCAATAAATAAAATTAAGGCACCAATGGCGGCTCCGAGTAAAAAATACATATTCACGCATTAATACCTTTAGGCTTACATTATTTAAACTGGACGCCTTGATATTTTTTTTCATCTTCAGAAATATCAAGTAATGGCAGTGCTGAAAAACGAAAGGCATTGGCAATTAAGCTATCAGGGAACATTTGTATTGCAGTATTATACTCTGTTGTTGCGTCGTTAAAGCCTTCACGTCGTTGGGCTATTTTATTTTCAACATCACTTAAAGCGATTTGTAATTGGGTGAATTGCTCACCAGAAATGAGGGTGGGGTAATTTTCCGCAATGGCTACAAGGTTACCCAGTGCACGGTTCATTTCATTCGATGCTGCGATTTTTTCATTCATATTTTGGGCATTGAAATAGCGTTGGCGTGCATCACTTAATGAGGTAAATAACGTTTGTTCATGTTCAATCGCTTTTTCCGTAATAGTGACTAGCTGAGGAATCTGATCTGCTCTTTGCTTTAAAATAACATCAATATTGGCAAATTGATTGCTGACTTGATTACGGGTATTGACCAGGCGGTTATAGATAGAGATCCCCCAACCTATGGCCAATAAGAGTAAAACAAATACAACGATAAGTGTGATGGTCATATTGGTACCTTTTAACCCATGATCAGTGATTTGAGTTAAAAATATAAGAGCCTTATCGCTTATGCAATCAGAAAAGAATGAAAGTGAGGTTAGAATAAAGAAAATCTGATCTTGCTTTATGACAAAATCAGATTTTACTGTTTAAACAGTGCTTAAAGATTTATATCGACAAGGGAATGGTTCTCATAGATATTCTGTTCAAGAAAATAATCTAGGTCACACTGCAGTACATTAGCAAATATACATAGTCGATGAATCGTAAAATTCTGCGTACCGCGTTCATAACGGGAAATTTGTTGTTGGCTTAATCCCGACTTTTTCCCTAAAGTGTGTGCTGTCCAGCCCATTTGCAAGCGGCGCTTACGAAGTTGTAGTCCTATATAGGTGTTTGAAATTTCAGTTTGATATATTCTCATAATACTGTCCTGATTAATATAACACTACTTGAGTGAAAATTAGGTTTATTTATGTTTTTTTATACGTTATTTTTTTCTAAGCTAATTGAACTCGATACTCGAATTGCTATGCTTTCGTTATGATAACTACCCTGTGCATAAAAAGATTTCTCTCCATTAAATAGAAATAGCCCAATAATAAAGACACCCAATCCAATAATAAATATAATAAAGCTGAATAAATAAGATAGTTGCTTGTTAATATAAAATAGGGATTGTTCTTCTAATGCGAAAGCGGCATCTGAGAATGATAGAAATAATATGACGATCCCCCAGTGTAATACAGAAAGTAAAAAAGGGTATTCAACATGATTATGTATAATAATAGGGGTTATTGATAGAATGATTGCCAATGGGTAACCATTTCCGTTAATTTTATATTTTATAAAAGATTGAAATACGACATAGATACCTCCGGTTAATAATAAAGATAAAAAAATCAAATTAGTGAACCCTCCAGTCATCAGCCAGAGTAATATTTCATTATGTGGATGAGGAACAATATACATTTTAGGGCTGAAAAAAGGAATTGCTGTTCTTTCATAACTGTTTTCAAATAAAAAAGACTGCTCCCATGCATCATAAGGTTTCTCTAAGAATAAAGTAATAGAAAAACGCAACATTTGTTTTAAATGGAATTGGTTCATAATTTCAGTTGCAATATACTGAGGGCATAGCCTTATTAGATAAATTCCAATAAAAATTGCTACAGCAATAATAAAATAACTAGCGCTAACACGTAGAGGGTTTTTCTTGTAAAAAAGGCAAATAAAAATAAATGCACAAACAGTAAAGCTTAGCCAAGCAATAACAGACTGCAGAACAACTAAAGTTAATGTGAAAAATAAAATACAAGTTCCAAGTAATACAACCCTAATTTTTTCATAACGCTCAGATAACAACGAAAATTGTGATAACACAAGAGTCATTAGAGATAATAAGCATGCAGCCGCCATGTTAACTGATAATATATTGACTTGTTGTGATAATCCATTTGACCTCATACCAGATGCAAGATAAAAAATATCGGCTTCAAATATATATTGATATGCAGTGATAAAGGCTTGAGCTACACTAATAGTGATATAACAGTAAATACAAAATGATTGTATTAACCATTTTTTTCTCACTTGTAACCCTGCAATATAGAGTAATACGCCAACAGTAATACCAGAACAATACCAAAAATCAATACTATTATTTTCTCCCTGATAAGATATTAATCCCATCATTAGAATGGCTAAAGAGAAACAGTAGCAAATAGCAGGTAATGTAATGATTATTTTAATTTTCCGATAGAAAACAGTAAATGCAATAATAGATATTGTCAAGGAAATAGATAACCAACTAATAATGTTTTGTGGTAATGATTGTCTTAGGCTTCCTAGGCTATCGATATAAATAAGACTAGCAAGGTGCCAAACAATAAAGATACCAATAAATAGTGCGCGGGATATTATTATCATAGTACACTTACCGCTAAATTAAATAAATGTGGCGATTAACCAAGCATTACCTTTGTAGTCTCCTGGTTCAGCGTCATAACCAGAAACTTTACTTTCAATCATAATGTTTTTTACTTTATCAATTGTTGTTTCAAATGTTTTTCCACTTTGATTATTTTGTTCATCATAAATTGTAAGCTCAGAATAAATAGTGTTATTTCCTGATTTTAAAGGGAGTCTTTTTTGTGGATCGCTATCTGTGGCATAGTCTAAAGTTAATTTTACTTTAACTGGCTGCACTCTATCGCATGTATAGGTAACAGTACGAGTTTCTTTACTATTAAATTCATAAGCATCCAGTGTTTTATGATCAATATTTAAATTATCAATATTGGAACGGCAATTTGACGGATAATTGATAACTGATGTAGCAAGGTCTAATTTAACGGTGGCTTTATCAATAGGTACATAAATATCTGGTGTTCCATAGTCTTGGAATAATCGTGTATAACCTGCGATCATTGCGTTTGGAATAACAATTTTTCCATCAACAGGAATATCTTTGACATAAACTCTAACGGTAAAAGGAAAATGAACAGTAAAAAATGATGTTGCTAATGGCCCCATTTCTTCATTAGAACATCCTCTCCCTGAAATATTTCGCCAGCCACTGGTTATTCCATTCTCAGAATAAAGAGTAAAAAATGTATTGTTGTTTATTTTATATGCGGTCAGCCCACCAATAGTAAAGCCTGCCTCTGGCATATAGGCAAAGACACGGTGGTAGGCGTAGCTCCAAGGAAGACCAGCGGAATAATTACCTTGTAAGAAGTTCACAGTACAATATACAGAGCCATAAGGCTGAGATGTACTTTCATTAATAACAATACCGGAGCTATTTGCTGGAGCGATTAAAAAATATTTATTGTTATCACTTCCAATTGCTGGGGTGTTAGAAACAACGGAGTTGTTAGATACTAAGCTCATTTTATAACCACCACCACTTCCTGAATAGCGGGTCGCACTATAGGAATTTAAGCTAATTAAGAGTAGTAACAAAAGTAATGGTGAATATATTTTTATATTTTTCATAAAGACTTCCCAATATTACAGATAATCAACCATCACTGATAAAGCGGCACTAAATGGCCCTGCAGTGAGATTTTCAATAGCTTGATTAGTGACTAATTGTGATTGAATAACAACTTTCCCTGTATCACCACTTACGGATGGAGCAATCCTTTCCCATTTATTAAGGTTGAGTGCATTACTTTTATTTTCTTCTGAAAAACGAATACCCAATCCATTAATAGAGGTCGCAAGCACGGTTTCATTGTTTATTGTTAAAGTACTTCCTTCTCTAGGAGATAGGTAAACTTGTAAATTTTTTCGAAGTTCACATTGTTTAATGAGAATACCAAAGGACTGTTTTTCTTCAGTTAGTCTGTCTAGCGCCACCTCTCGAAAATTAATGACTAATTCTTTTTCGCCATTTTCTGCTGTAAGTACACATGGCGGTCTAACCAATTTAGCAGAAAGAGAAATTAGCACATCCGCTTGAGTACCTAAGGAAACTAATAAGCTAATTAAAGGGAATGAAAAACAAATGAATTTCATTTCAATTCTCCTTATTGATAATCAAGGTTAAAAGTAACAGTTGAGGAAAACCCCCCTGTTTTTAAACGAGTACTAAAGGGTTTTTGAGCATAAACACCAAATAAAAGTGTATTAACAGATCCTTTACCTGATTCAGTAACTGTGCTGACATCAATTGTTGTATTAAGCTCCAGTTCTTTACCACGACTATCAGTCAGAGCTAATAAAACATTAGATTCACCTGTGGTTTTTAAATAATTAATACCATTATGTGTTTCAATATTTTGGGTATTTAACGTTATTTTGATCGTTTTATTCAAAGCCATTGCAGAACAGTCCATGATATCCAACTTAAATGGCTGCATATCTGAACGTCCTAATGTTTCGATTGAAGAAAAACGTAGCCCAGAAAGATATATTTTTTTTTGTGTATCATCATCACTCAGCCGACAACCAAGAGGCACTAGCACACCCTCAAAGTAAACGGTTAGGCTATTGGCAAAGCTGGTATTCCATGTTAGGAATAAAAGGCTAAATAATAATGTTGAGTATCTAGTCATAATTTATTTCCACACGTTGCATCTTATTACTAGCAGGAATAGAGAATAAAATGGTGTTATTGCGTCGTGGTTGTGTTAGCACGTATTGGTTATTGCCTAATTTCAGTGTAAACGGCGCCCAAGCTTGCTTTTGTATTGGTTTGCTACAATGAGAAAAATGCATTTCCACGCTATAGGTTGCTGCAATTAAAGTACTTTCATTTAATTTTAATGAGATATCAGGTAGACAAGGAGCAGTAACAATACGCGCATTGATATATATTGTACCTGTTGTCACAGGCACAGCAGATTCAGCAAAAATAGGTATAGCAAAAGCCCATAGTGCTAGGTAATTCAATTTCATTGTTCTGCTCCTATCTATTTTTTACTCATTATTCCGTCACACTGCACTTTGAAGCTTGGCATTTGAAAGCAAGTGAAGGCTTTCCACCATAATCATTGATATATGTCAGATAAGGTGTTGAAAATTTGGAGGATTTAATCATTTGATTAGATTTTGGCGGTACCATAACCGCGTCAAAATCACTTTCTTCAGATTGTTTTTGGCTGTTCCCTAAACCAATTACAGTTAAATAAAATGGTGTTGGATTATTTAATGTATAGCCCGATGATGTTGTTGTTAATGTTATATGTTTCGTCCAATCTGTTTTGCTTTGTGCAACAATGTTTTCAGGGCGATAAAATAGTTTTACACGGCTTTGTAATGCAATTTGCAACACACCCGCTTCTGATGATTTAGGCGGGATTTCACGCAGGTTGTAATAAAACAGGGATTCCCTGTCTTGCGGTAACTTTGCAATGTCAGGTGCGGTGCTTAGGCGAACTAGGCTAGTTGATTTGGGCTCCATGCGCTGAATCGGCGGAGTGGCAATAATAGGGCCGGTTTCCAATTTTTGTTCTAATGCATTTTCCAACCACGACTGGGCTAAATAAGGTAGCTCCGGGTTATCATTACGGATCGTAATATTAATAGACGATTGATTTCCATCGAAAATTATACGAGTGCGATCAAGTGTAACCGCAGCATTCGTAACTGAAATTACACTCATAGTCAGCGTGAATACGCTAGTAAGTAATAAAAAAGGGGAATTCAATTTCATCTTAGTTCTCTTATTAACGGCAAATAATAGTTGGGTAAATCTCCTGAGGATTAATCACATCAGGCACATGGGCGCTACACTGGTGTTTATTTCCCCAATAGAGATTGAGTAAGTCTTTAGGTTGGATACCAACAATCCACGTAATACCTTGTTCACCAACAATTCCGAGTTCAATATTGTTGCTATTACGCACGCTAGTGCCAAAAGGTGGATAAGTGTCATCAGCCAGCTTTAAGCGAGCGAACGTTTTTTCACCTTGAATAACGTTGAGGCGACGATATCCGATTGCTCCACGAGTCAAAGTTGCATCGGTGACAGTCTCTAATGCTTCAACATCCTTTGGTAATTTACTGGTATTAATAGATGCACTGGTTTTCCGATAACTACTCACATTTGGCAATACAGCGAGTCCAAAGTGATTAGTTTGATAAACGCCACCACTCAGAGGAACGTTAGCTGCTCCAGGTGTTTCTACAACGAGTCGAGTACCGCCATAAGCGGCTTGGTGCATGGCAATGCCTTCTTTAATTAAGGTAATTCCACCATTAATTGATCCCCCAACACTGTGATATTCGTTCGGGACATAACTTGCGTTTCCTGAAATGGAGGCATAAGGAAGATTTTGGTTTAAATAACCACTAAAGCTGGTTTGGTCATCCTGATGGCTTCCTGTTTGATAACCGACATTTAAGTTATAATTGCGCTGCTCACTATATCCGCTATAGCCGATATTATGTGTTGAGCTGTGTTGGCCATTTTGGTTGCGGGTATAACCTTCAGAAAAGCTGACGCTACTTCCTTGACTTAAAGGAATAGTGAAATATAAGCTGATCGCATCATCTTGATATCCTGCTCTTTTTGAACGAGTTGCAGACGCTGTCAGGTTAATATTTTTTAGCCCAATAGCCGCCCAATTTAAAAGAGTACTTAGGTATAAGCTGTATTGTTCTTCTGTTTCACTATTCCAATAAGTATTATATTGATAGTTTCCACCCAATGAGAAATCATCAAAATATTTATTAATATTAACTTGATAGCTTTCTTTTTGAGCTTGGCTTTCATTACCAGTACGTCGTTCATCCAACGTTTGTTGCAAAGAGCGATAGGTTTCATCAGAGAAACGATACCCTGCGAATGTAATGTCAGTTCTGGCTTCATCAAATGATTTTGAATAACTAAGTCGATAACTTCGGCCAGTTAATGTTTTATCAAGCAATTGAGCATGTGACTGAGTCGCATCGAACGAAAGGCTACCGAATGAAAACAGGTCACGGCCAAAGCCAGCTGAAAATGCCTGATAATTTTTTGATAAAACGGATCCCCCATAGATAGACCAAAGGTTATTTAACCCGTAAGAGAGTTCTCCCGACGCAGTTAAATCACCTTCGAGCTGGCGGCCATTAAAACGTGGTTTACCCGCTGCAAATTTATAGCGGATTTGCCCTGGTCTCGTTAAATAGGGTAATGCTGCAGTGGTAATGCTAAATTGTTGCTCTTCACCATTTTCTTCTCGCACAGTCACATCTAATGTTCCACGAATGGAGCTATCTAGTGTCTGGATACGAAAAGGGCCAGCAGGTACGGTTGTTTCTAAAACTATACGGTTATGGCTTTTGACAATAACAGTGGCATTAGTTTGAGCAATACCAATAATTTCTGGTGCATAACCCGTTAATTTAGGGGGCATCATATTTTCATCGGTTTCAAGAGATACCCCGGTGTACTGCCAAGAATCAAAAATAGCAGAGTAAAAGTAGTTCTCACCTAACGTTAAAATAGATGCAATAGATTTTATTGAGCGATATGCAAATAATCGGCTAAATGTGGCATCGCTATATTGGTTCTTGAAGCTTCCTGTCGATTTTCGATAGTTTGCTTGGTAATCACCGCGTAAACGCCATGCACCAAAATTAAGCCCTGTTGTTCCGTTAGCAGAAAGGTACGATTCTCGTGAACCTGAATCTCGACGCGTTAAAGAACCTGTTAGGTTGTAATCTAATAAAAATCCATTTACCCCCTCCTCCCAACGTGAAGGAGGAACCCAACTGGGATCGGTATATTCTAAATAGCTTTGTGGAATTAAAATGGATAGCGTTAATGTTGATAAATCTACATTTAATGAAGCACCTTCAAGCGGAGATAAATCAAGGCATTTACCCTCATCACGATATTTAATTAATTTAATTGCGTCTTGAGTAAGCCCTAAACGATCAAGAATATTAACGGGAACACAAACGGTATCGAATAAATTATTGTTTTGGGATTGTGGCGCTATCACAGTGATATCTTGTGCACTACCCATACTCTCATTATTGACTTTGAGGGTTAAATGATAAATACCAGGCATAATAAATCCAGCCTGAGAAAATTGGCTAAAGTCAATATTTTGAGTGTCTTCCGTATCTAACATATCGGTATTAAATTCGACAGCATAGGCTAACGAAGAGATTGAAGATACAAAAGAAGTCACAATGATGTAAGAGTAAATATTAAATTTAACCATGATTTTTTCATCAAATTAATTATGAGTTTATTTACTAATCGTAAGTAACGTTGAATTTAATTGTGGTAAAGTAATCGCCAGGTGTAATTTCGTTATTACTTGCACCCAATTCTGTTTCATATTTTAAAAAGCTCTCTTTACTCTTTTTATCAAAATAAACGTAATTATTAGAAATAGGATAGAGTTTATTTGGCATTAATAAATTATTATTAATATCGTATATATATAGGACAACCCCAGGCTTTGGGCCTGATAGTTTTATTGCATTAGAATACGTATCTTGCGGTGCAAAAAAACGAATTTTAATACCTTTATGATTACTGCTGTCATATTCACTAATACAGTTATTTAATTTTATATAGAAAGGTTTTCGCATTAATTTTTCATCTTCTATATTATTTATACTATAGTTAGAAATATAATCGTAATTTATATATTGATATTGACTATCAGTTTCAATTGAACAAGGTGCCGCAACGATATAACCTTGCATTACTGTTTCACCTCGAAGACCATCTTGAATATGTCCAAGGTTAGAGCTAGTCGCATTAGAGTTAATCGAGTTAAATAATAAGGCAATCCATAGATAAGTATTTTTTTTCATAATGAGCCTTTTATGGGGAGAGAATTCTCTCCCCTAAAAAAATTACTCGTATGTGATTTTAAAATCAGCAATAGAACTAAATTCACCTTCGGTAACGGGTGTTGTACCATCAACACGTTTAGCTAATGCAGTAAATTCTAAAACGTTTTCACCTTGTTTATTACGAATTTGATTCATAACAGATTTGGCTTCATCAAATTTGAAATCTTTGATTTGAATACCGATATTTGAAGCTGTACCAGTAGTACCTAAGAATTCTTTATCAGTACCGACATAGTTTTTACCACCAAAGGTAATTTTAATATCTTTAACAGCAACCCACTTACCTTCAGTGTCTTTGCTAAACTCATCAAAATTACATTCTTTTAATTTAATTGCGATATCTTTCTCTGCTGCATTACCCGCTTCTAAAGATGCACGAGAAAGTTGACCGAATGGAACTTCTTGTTTTGTACTTTCTGATTCAATATTACATGGAGCATTAACAACTTGGCCGCTGAAATGTAATTCACCGCTATTACCACTAGCAAAGATAGAAGTTGAAATAGCAGAAGTAGCGAATAAAACAGCAATGGAAAGTTTATTTAATTTCATATCTTACATCCTTAAAAATAAGTAAATATTTGATCCCTAGTAAGCCTTTATATAAGTACTGGCATAGGAATAAAGTTCAGTATCCATCAATGGATTTTCAAATGTCCTAATCACAGAACGCTTAACATAATTGTTTTTAGCGTGGGTCATTTCGACGGAGGAAATCTTATCCTTCTCAGGTGTAAAATGGAATAAAATTCTTTAATTTTAATTAAATTCAAAGTTATAGTTTGATATTTAGTTTTTTTTAATGTCTATTAATGTTTTTATGTTGATTTGATTTGCTGTGAAATGTTTAATGTTTGTGCTTTTAAGGTGTTTTAAGGTTGGAGATGTTTAGAAATAAAAAAAATGCATCAAAATATTAATATTTGATGCATTTTTTGTGGTTTTTTTTGAATTTACAGAGTGCAAATAAAAAGTGGAGAGAAATTTTCTTCAAAAATATAACTTGTATCGGTTAATTTTTTTATTTTTAAAAAATAAAGTTGATTCATTTCAGGGACTCCCCGAATATTGATTTTTCCTTGAGCCTGATCACCTGGGTCTATAAATATATTGTCAACACGTAAAAAAAAATGGTCGCCTAAGTATTCATGTTTCATCAGAAATTTTCGTGAAATAGTATAGTTTTTACCATTTTCATTAATATTTCCATTCATGATGAACGTGTGTTGGTCAGGTTTGTTTTCATTAGGAATAACACTTAGTAGGTAAAATCCTTTTAAGGTAGAACGGTGATCAGAGATATTTATTTTTAAGGTTGTCTGACAATTTGGAATAACAGGAGTATTAATTATGTGATGAACATATAAGCTAATAAAAACTAGAGTTATAGATGTAATAAACAAAAAAAGCATTCTTGCTGATACTTTATTTGACATAAAAATTCTCACAGCTCACAGTTGTGCTCTCTTTCGGTATTGTTGGGCAATACGACAAAAATAGGAAATTGTCATATAAATTTTTATCATTCGCAACGATACCAACGTTATAATAAAAAACAGTTGCTGGCTTTTTACAATCAAGGTTTAATTTTGTTAGTTCATTTTGAATTGTCGCAAAGCTGATGGTTGTTGTATCGGGTTTATGGTAACTATTAATGTAGCGGATACTGCATTGATCGATACGACCAACTTCAGGATATTCTGTTCGGCTTGCAAAGAAATAACTTTTAAATAGGTATAATAAGCAAAAAATAATGAGTCCAATAAGTGAGATTTCAACATACCGGTTATTCAGCATGTAGTTTTTTTTATTTTCGCTTGCTTGGGGGGGAATCCCTTCGGGTGCTTTTGATGAAGAACCTAGTTCAACCTCAGTAGTGAGCAATTCTTTGTCATTATTATCCTTTATTTCCTCACGCTCATTCTCAATTTTCAGGTCAGCAGAAAACTTAATCCCAACTTTAGGTACTGTTGTGATAATTTCTTCATCAGAAAAGGAAGATAAATGGCGTCGTAGTACAGACACACTACTATTCAGGTTATTATCAGAGACGACTTGGTTATGTTCCTCCCAAACCCTGCGTAATATGGTTTCTCGGTCAACGATATCATGGTTGTTTTGCACTAAGACTAATAACAAGCGATTTAAAGTAGTTGTTAATTTTAATGCATTATCAACATTGTCGGTATATAACAGCCCCTGATGACTGTCATAATTAATATGATTATTAATCAAATAGTTCATTTTTAGATTGATTGTATTTATAGGAAAAATATTTATATTATTTGAGTTTATACCTGTTATTTATGTTATGTCAATTAATCATATTTAGTGTAATTTTAAAAATCCTTAAAAATCAGGTGGTTGGGTTTTTGTTTACGCATGTTATGTTTAAAGGTGGGAGGCTAAAGGAGTATTTGTTTTTCCAGAAAAACACTATCCTTTAAAAATTATACAAAATAACTAATAATTTATATGTATAAAAAATTTCAGACTGAAACATTTTATGGGGAGTAAGTCTGTTGCTAGCTATTATTTTGACTAAACGATGAGATATAAAAAAATAGCCTCAAGTATAAGAGGCTATTTAATATAAATACTTTACCAATTATGCGGTTGGTTCAAGGATTTGGTGCATTACAGGGTGGAATTTACGTTTAAAGTAAACGAGACCATGCCCTGTATCGTTAACAATGATTTGTTTCATTTCAACCATGTAGACAGAGTGCGTACCAATATCTTGCACTTGTGTAATTTCACCTTCTAAATTAGCAAGAGAACCTTTTAATTGAGGTTGTTGTAAGAGGCCTTTTTCCCACACATTCCAGCTAAAACGCTCTTCCATTGTGGAACCTTTCATCCCAGCAAAATGGCACGCTAACTCTTCTTGGTCATGGCTCAGCACGTTCACGCACAGGCGGCCATTCTTTTGAAAAACCGCATTCATTGCACTGTTGCGGTTGACACAGACCATCAAAGTGGGTGGCGTATCTGTAACTGAACAGACTGCGGTAGCTGTAATTCCACAGCGACCCTCAGTCCCATCCGTGGTGACGATATTGACTGCTGCACCAAGACTTGCCATCGCATCTCTGAAACGCAGGCGATGTTCATTTTCTAAAGACATTTTGACCTCCTGCTGCCGACTATTTCAGCAGCGAATCTAACTGATTAATATCATTGTTGTTATGCAGGTGTGGACGTTTCCATCCATGTTGATCGTAATCTGATAAGCAACGATCAACCATATCTGTCATGGCTTTCATATTGCCAGAACCTTGTGCATGACGCAGACATTGCAGACGAATTTCGTCTTGGCTTCCTGCGTAGTTAATTTCATACAATTCATGGCGCCCACCAAATTCACTACCAATAGCATCCCACATTAACTTAAGGATCTTGATGCGTTCAACGTGATCCATTCCGTTCGAACCGCGAACATATTTAGCTAAATACTTATCAATTTCTGGATTATTCATATCACGAACGCTTGATGGCAGATAAATCAAACCACTTGTTACGTTACTTTCAATGATATTCTTGATTTTGGTGTAAGCCATTGGTGCCATAACTCGATAAGTTTGGATAGCTTGGGTATCCGGTAAGAATGCACCGCCTTCCCAGGCTTTGGCTTCAGAAGTCATTGCGTCAGTCAAGGACCAGAACAGGTTACGCCACGCAACCACTTCACCTAAATCTGCTTGTACACCACGGAAATCAATAACACCTGTACATTCTAAACTTTTTTGTAACAATCCGGTAATGAAGTCTAATTTAACCGCTAAGCGGACACAAGCTTGTAATGGGAATAAACGTGCGAATCCACCTTGGACAGCCCAATTACGTGCACGGTCAAAGTCACGGTAGATCAGGACGTTTTCCCATGGAATTAACACGTGATCCATCACCAAGATGGCATCATTTTCATCGAAACGGCTGGAAAGTGGGTAATCAAATGGTGCGCCTGTTGCGCCAGCCACTAATTCATAAGATGCACGTGAGATTAATTTCACACCGTCTGCGTCCATTGGGGCAACAAACATCAGGGCAAAATCAGGGTTATTTCCCATTACTTGTGCAGAGCCAAAACCGATAAAGTTATAGTGTGTTAATGCGGAGTTGGTCGCAACGACTTTAGCACCACTGACAATAATCCCTGCATCTGTTTCTTTTTCGAGTTTGATATAAACATCTTTCACTTCATCAGCGGGCTTATGACGATCAATCGGAGGGTTAACGATCGCATGGTTAAAGTACAGACCGCTTTCTTGAATGCGTTTGTACCAATTGCGCGCGTTATCTGCAAATTGGCCATAATATTCAGGGTTCGCACCTAAACAGCTGGCGAATGCCGCCTTATAGTCTGGAGTGCGTCCCATCCATCCGTAGCTCTGGCGTGACCAATCTGCGATGGCATCACGCTGTTGGCGTAATTCTTCTGGGCTGGTTGCGAAACGGAAGAATTTGTGAGTGTATCCACCGTTACCTGTGTCGGTGTTCCAACAAAGTTGGTCATGAGTCGTTTTATCATGAAGCGCATCATATAACTGTCCTATTGAAGCTGCAGAGTTACGAAAAGCTGGATGAGTAGTGACATCTTTCACACGCTCGCCATAAATATAGATTTCACGGCCATCTTGTAGGCTTTTTAAGTATTCTTGGCTATTAAAAGGGCGTTTAGCATCTGAACGAAAATCTTCTGGTTTCATGTCTACCTCGTTATCTCACAATGAGGGCTTGCATTGATAGGGTATAAAGGTTGCAAGCGAATATGTTAATTTTATGTTTATTTTGTGTTTCTTAATTGAATCGTTTTTCGAGGGGGTTTTAAAGAGATTTTCTAAAGGTTCGCTGGTACTTTTCGTTGAAAATTGTTCTTTGTGAAAGAAATGTGATCACTTCGATGTTTTGATATTAATGTAATGCTTAATTTTATTTGTAACATATTGATTATTATTCAATAATAAAATTATTTCTATATTAATGTTAATTATATTATTTTTTGTAATTGTTCTTTTTTTGATCTCTGCATTCACTTTTGGTTAAGCATTATTGGTATTTTTACAAAGTTAAAACGAAATTTATAAAATATCAAAAATGTTTTTAAAATGTAACGTGATTTGAGGGCGTAACAGTTTATCGAGATAAACTTGAAGAGGATTTGAGATACAGCTAAGGAGCTATTGATGATTTTTTCTCAGAAATAAGAATAAAATCACTAAGGCTCCTTTTTAATGAAGGTTTTGTTCCCGCCATAGGCTAGGAGAGCATCCGACTAATCGGTTAAAAAAACGAGCAAAATAGGCGGGGTCTTTGAAACCGAGCTGGTAGGCAATCTCTGAAACAGGGCTATCGGAAAACAGTAACATCCGCTTGGCTTCTCGCAATATTCTGTCAAAAATTAACCTTTTCGGTGGCCGGTTAGCGAACCGCCGGCACATATCTTTAAGGCGTGACTCTGTGACATCAAGTTTTTTGGCATATTCAGGCACTGCGAGGTGTTCATGATAGTGTAAGTCAATAAGCTGATTAAACCGCTGGAATAGGCGGTGTTCGCCTCTAACCCCTGTTGTTGGGTGCTCATCAAGTGGAATAGAGCGCAGTAGAAAGGTAAATAGCGCTTGGGCTAAAGAGGCAAGAACTTGGTCTTTGCCTGTATGGTTATTAGCCGATTCACGAGCCATTAATGCCCAGTAATGGTTAAAGGTATCGATATCATCAGGCTTATCGGCAACAGATAAACAAATAGCAGGAATATCGACCAAATCTGGATTGGCAGGGTACAGTGAGCCAAGAAGCGGGGTGATCAGGTCTTGCCGTACGGTGAGTACGTGGCCGTCAGTGTCTTCTTGAGTGAAAAATGCATGTGCAACCGAAGGGGGCGTAAGAATAAATAACGGGGCTTGAACAGAATAGCGTGACTCATCGAGCTGCAAAGTAATATGGCCGGTAACCAAATAGTGCAACTGAAAGAAACCATCATGGCGATGAGCTTGCATGTCGCGACCAAAGAAGGCGGCCATGTTGCCAAAGGTTTGGTAGTGGACATCGTCGGTGCCTTGGGTTTCGTCGTAGTCTGTACTGATGTCTATATTGGTAATTAAAGTTGAGTTACCCTTCATTCTTCGGCTCGCAGCGTTGTTGGCCTCACAAGCCAACCCTAGTCACATACTTCAGTATGCTCCTAGGGATTAACTTGCTTGCCGCCTAGCTGCAAGCAAGTTATTTTGGGTAACACCCTTTAATAATTATTTGCAGCGTAAGTTATTAAAACATTTAAAACATCAAAACATCAAAACATCAAAACATCAAAACATCAAAACATCAAAACATTAAGGTGTTGCTCTTGGTCTTGAGTTTTTCATTGGGATAGCAATGACTAACAGCGCGCCGACCACCAGCAGACCAGCCACAAAATACAGGCCTGAGTTAAAGCTACCGGTTTGGTCTTTTAGCCAACCAATTAACAGTGGACTGACGGCAGAACCTATATTACCTGTTGCGTTGATAACAGCAATACCGATAGCACGAGCACGTAGACTGATTGATTGGTCTGGCGTTGTCCAGAACACAGCCATCGCAGTAAATGAACCTGTTGATGCCATGATGATACCAATTAATTGGATTACTGGATGGCTAGTCATCGCCGCGAGCACCCATCCCGCTGCCGCAAATAAGTACGGTAAGGCGGTGTGCATTTTCCGTTCTTGTAACCGGTCAGAGCGGCGGCTCCAATAGATCATCCCAAGGATAGTACAAAACTGTGGGATGGCAGTTAACAGCCCAATCATGGCATTACTACTGCCTTGATTGAAGCTTTGCATAATCTGTGGCGTCCAAATATTGATGGCACTTAATGTATTGGTTAAACAGAAGTAGGCCACGGTATACATCAGAATGACTGGAGTGAAGATTTCTTTCCATAAACTTTTATTTTGCATTGCTGTATGGCTTTTTGAACCATGAGGTTGCACAAGCTCTAGTTGGTCCTGGTCCATCATTTCTTGCAATGTGTCTTTATCTTCTTGGGTCAGCCATTTGGCTTTCTTTGGTGAATCATCCAAATAGAACCAAACCAACACACCGAGGATCACGGATGGGAAACCTTCTAGCAGGAACAGCCACTGCCAGCCTTTTAGGTTTAAAATGCCATCCATGCCTAAAATATAACCAGAAGCTAGTGAACCGAATGCCATGGTGACTGGCATCGCAATCATAAATAAGGCATTAGCACGAGCACGGAAATAGGCAGGGAACCAGTAAGTTAAATAAACTAAAATCCCCGGTAAGAAGCCAGCTTCAGCGATACCCACTAACATCCGTAGGACGTATAAACTGGTTGGCCCTGTGGCAAACATGGTGGCTGTAGAAGCGATACCCCAAAGTACCATGATGGTGGCTATCCAGCGGCGAGCCCCAACAATCCCTAACATGATGTTACTTGGAATACCAAAAATCACATAAGTGGCATAGAACAAGGTGGCTGCTAAGCCAAACATGGTGGAAGTTAGGCCGATATCTTTCCCCATAGTTAGACCTGCAAAGCCGATATTAATACGGTCTAAGAAAGAAAAAACAAACAGCACAAATAAAAATACAATGAGACGTTTAAATAGTTTATTAATCACCCGCTGCTGCGGTTCGGTTAAATTTTTATGTTGTTCAGCAGGGTTAGTGCTTGCAAGTTGTTGATTACTCATATTGTAGGGCCCTCAATTCTTTCTTTTGCAGATTATTATAGGTACAAGGGACTAGTAGGCAGTCATGGTGCTGTCTGCCCTATATTGCGATATTGATTTTTTATTTATCTAATTAAGTTATTTGTCTGTAGGGTTAAAATTAACTTATTTAGAGATAGCTTTATTAATAAACACTGGGTGCACTCGAGGTCACCTCTGAAACTGTTTTACCAAACTTTGCTGCTAGTGCTTCTGCGGTACGTGCCAGTAGCGTGGTATCGACCCCGACGGCAACAAATAGTGCGCCGAGTTTAAGATAATGTTCGGCAACATCTGGGGCTGCCATTAAAATACCTGGTGCCAAGCCAGCTTCACGAATTTGGACAATCGCTTTTTCTATCGCAGCTTTGACTTCTGGGTGGTTAGGGTTGCCTGAAAAGCCCATATCTGCACTAAGATCCGCAGGGCCAATAAACACGCCATCGACACCTTCAACTTTTAAGATCTCAGGAAGATTATTCATGGCTTCACGGGTTTCAACCTGTACTATCACGCACATTTCATCATTGGCACGAGTTAAATAATTAGGTACTCGGTTCCAGCGAGAAGCGCGAGCTAAAGCACTGCCGACACCACGGATCCCTGCGGGTGGATAACGCGTTGCGCGTACCGCTTGCTTGGCTTGCTCTGCATTTTGCACCATTGGCAGCAACAACGTTTGTGCGCCAATATCTAGCAATTGCTTAATGATAACTGGATCATTCCATGGCGGACGAACGACGGGTTGTGACGGATAAGGGGCAATAGCTTGTAACTGAGATAAGGTCGTTTGCACATTATTTGGTGCATGTTCACCATCAATTAATAACCAGTCGAAGCCTGCACCGGCAAGTAATTCAGCACTATATGGGCTGCACAAGCCAAGCCATAAACCAATTTGCGGTTGGCCACTTTTTAAGGCTTTCTTGAATTTATTTTCTAACAGATCCATGGGGATTCCTTATACAAATCGGCAGCTAATAGAACCCATATTGCCGTAGTCAACATGGAATACATCGCCTTTACGAGCAGGGACAGGGCGTGTAAATGAACCACCTAAAATAATTTGGCCCGGCTCAAGTTGTACATTATGCGGTGCTAATTTGTTCGCTAGCCATGCCACACCATTCGCTGGGTGGTTGAGTACAGCCGCTGCTACGCCAGATTCTTCAATGACACCATTGCGATAGAGCAGGGCGCTGATCCAGCGCATATCCAAATCGCGTGGCTTGATTGGTCTGCCACCTAAAATTACTGCGCCATTTGCTGCGTTATCTGAAATGGTATCGAACACTTTGCGTGGGCGATTGGTTTCAGGGTCAACGTTGTGGCAACGTGCATCAATTAGCTCAAGTGCTGGGATCACATAATCAGTCGCGTTATACACATCAAAGATGGTGCAGTTTGGCCCGCGTAATGGCTTCGCGAGTACGAAAGCTAATTCAACTTCAATGCGTGGCACGATAAAGCGGTCTGTTGGAATATCACAGCCGTCATCAAAAAACATATCGTCAAGAAGCGCGCCGTAATCAGGTTCATCAATCTGTGAACTGGCTTGCATTGCTTTAGACGTCAGCCCAATTTTATGGCCTTTTAACACGCGTCCTTCAGCAATTTTCACGCCAACCCACTCTTTTTGAATAGCATAAGCATCGTCGATCGTCATTTCTGGGTGATCGAGTGAGATCTGACGAATTTGCTCACGTGATTTTTCAGCCTGATTTAGGCGCTGTGCGATTTGCGATATGACATCTTTTTGTAACATCTTATTTTCCTTTTGCACCTCAGCTCGTCATACTTCGAGCTATAACTGCGTTAGCTTCACGATAGGCTTGCGCCTATCCCCTAGTCACATGGGTATGCTCCTAAGGGATTAGTCTCATTTACTGCCTTGTTCTAACTCGAATTATTTAGAGCTAAGATTTTAAAAGCGAAGACCGCCAGCTAATGTGTCTTTCTAATTGGAAAGACCACCAAAGCAGAGGTATTTCACTTCCAAATAATCTTCAATTCCGTAGCGTGAACCTTCACGCCCCAGACCCGATTGCTTAATACCACCAAATGGGGCTACTTCATTTGAAATAATGCCTTCATTAATACCCACCATGCCGCTTTCTAATGCCTCTGCAACACGGTAGATACGCCCGATATCTTTTGAATAGAAATAAGATGCCAAGCCAAATTCAGTATCATTGGCAAGAGCTATCGCTTCTTGTTCATCGCGGAATTTAAATAATGGTGCCAGTGGGCCGAACGTTTCTTCTTTTGCGACCTTCATGGACTCAGTCACACCTGTGATAACCGTCGGTTCAAAGAACAAGCCACCTAATTGGGCTGGTTTACCCCCTGCAATCACTTTTGCACCGTGTGAAACGGCATCTGCAATATGTTCAGTGACTTTATCGACCGCGGCTTGGTTAATCAGAGGACCTTGTTGGGAGTCTGCTTGTGTGGCAGGGCCGATTTTCAGTTCATTCACCGCTTTTGCCAAACGAGCTGCGAATTCATCGTAAACCCCTTCTTGGACTAAAATACGGTTAGCACACACACAAGTTTGCCCGCTATTACGGAATTTAGCCGCTAATGCACCTTGTACTGCTGCATCTAAATCAGCATCATCAAACACGATAAATGGCGCGTTACCTCCGAGTTCCAGAGACATCTTTTTCACCGTATTGGCACACTGTTCCATCAGCAACTTACCGACTCGCGTTGAACCCGTGAATGTGAGTTTGCGAACAATTGGGCTGGAAGTCATAACGCCACCAATAGCTTTAGCATCAGTACCTGGAACAATGTTAAACACGCCAGCAGGAATGCCAGCTTCTTCCCCTAACGCTGCCAATGCTAATGCTGATAATGGCGTTTCTGCCGCAGGTTTTAATACCATCGTACAACCAGCTGCAAGCGCAGGGCCGACTTTGCGAGTGATCATGGCATTTGGGAAGTTCCATGGCGTGATAGCCGCAACCACACCCACGGGCTGTTTTATCGTCACCAGACGACGTCCTGGCAGAGGTGATGGAATGGTTTCCCCATACACTCGTTTACCTTCTTCAGCAAACCACTCAATAAAGCTGGCACCGTAGGCAATTTCTCCCATCGATTCAGTGATCGACTTACCTTGCTCAGCACTGAGTAATTCGGCCAATTCCTTTTGGTTATCCATCATTAAACGGAACCATTTGTTTAAAATTTGGCTGCGCTCTTTGGCGGTTTTAGCACGCCATGCCGGCAGGGCTTTTTCTGCGGCTTCGATAGCTTGTTGAGTTTCTAAAGCACCGACATTGCTGACGTTAGCGATAACCTCATTATTTGCTGGGTTAGTGACCTCAAATACACTTTTATTTTGGGCATCAACCCATTGGCCGTTGATATAAGCTTGTTGGCGAAATAATGTAGAATTGGTATTTATGCTCATTTTTCGTTGTTCTCCGAAGACACTGATTGGACTTGTGGGCGGATATTTTTAGCTGATAGCTGTTGGCTAGCAAAACTTAACCCGGCACAAAGCGCCATAACAAGTGCCATAGCGAATGGGGATTCATCTTGTAATACAGAAACTGCAACGCTGGCGACAGCCGCTAAGGCAAACTGAATAGAAATGGCAAGTGCACTGGCACTTCCTGCAATTTTCCCGCGATGTTGCAGTAATAGTGACAAACTGTTCGTGCCGATAGCATTGACCATCGATAAGAACAGTACGACTAGAATAACAATTATGGGCAAACTTTGTTGGTAAAATATGAGTAACAGCAGACCAAACGCTAATTGAAACCCACTTTGCATAGTCAGTATGCGCGTTAAACTATAGGTTTTTAGTAGTTTAACGTTCAACAACAGCATGACAATCATCCCCAAGATGTTACAGCCGAACAGCAAACCATAATGTTGTTCAGAAACACCGAAATAATTGATGTACACAAACGGTGAACCACTGATAAAGGCAAACATACCGGCAAAGGAGAAAGCCATGGTGCCAATAATACTCAGTGCTTCTCGGTCTGTGAGCACCTGTGCATAATTCTTGAAAGCGACACAAAGTATATTTTCAGAACCGCGCTGGTGGGTTAACGTTTCAGGGAGTAAGAAAAAAATTGCACACACCGAAGCCAAGCCAATCACTGCCAGCAAATAGAAAATCACTTGCCACTGAAAATGAACGAGTAAAAAACCACCCAATAGCGGTGCCAGTAATGGCGCTATCATGGTCACAAGTGTCATTAATGACAGTACTTTAGGTAACTCATGAGCAGGGTAAACATCCCTAGCGATAGCTCTTGCCATCACAATGGCCGCTCCACTGCCAAAAGCTTGCAGCGCTCGGAATACAATCAAAGTAGTTGCATTGGTGGCTTGGGCGCACAACAAACTGGCGACAGTAAAAATGGCAAGGCCACTTAACAACATTTTCCGACGACCTAGAAGGTCACTTAGTGGGCCATAAAACAGCATTCCAATGCAGAATCCGGCAAAAAAGGCGCCAAGAGTGTACTGCATTTGCCCTTGAGTGGCGTGTAACGCAATACCCATTTGAGGGAGGGCAGGAAGGTACATATCGATAGACAATGGACCGAATGCCACTAATGACCCTAGTAATGGGATCAAATAGTGCGGTATGTGTTTATCGAAATTTTTAACCATCTTGCCCTCTCAATAAAACGATAAATAAAGATTTAAACCATTAACCTTTAAACTGTTAACCCTTAAATAAGGCATGAACATTGTTTTGCTTATAATTTAAAACTGGATCAAGCTCTTCCATGGTAAAAGATAATGCGAGGTAGCGTTTTGCCATCAAATCGGCAAAATGTTTTTTGATCAGCTCAAAAATCATTTCCCCCGTTTTTTGCCTATCTTCAAGAGAACGCCCAGCACCTATCTTCAACGTCATATGGACAAAAGCATAATCGTGCTTGCCATCGGCCATTTGCCAAGTATCTAGCCAAATAGCACGACTACGAATGCCACCTAATGGGAAGATACCTGTTCCCGCAAGGGCTTCATTCACTTTGGCGAAGAGCTCAGGTAGCTGAGCGTCATCACGAATGTTTTCTGTACATTCTGCATAAAAATGAGGCATAACAACTCCTTACGCAGTGGTGGCTTGTTTGTCAGTAATATAACTAGGCAGAGGGAATACCGCGTTTAATTGCCCTGTTCCAGAGCTTGCGAACAAGTCAGTTAAAATTTCCACTTTTTCGGCGTATTTATCCCAACCCAGCATACCTAATAGCATCACGGTGTCGTGCATATGGCCTTCGCCATAGCAGTAGTCGGCATATTCAGGTAACATTTTGCAGAATTCTTCAAAACGTCCTTCACGCCAAAGTTTGACGACGCGTTTATCCATTTGCTCATCAAATTCACGTGTGTAGCTGTTCATGCCATCTTCAGCACGTTGGTCATCAATAAAGCGGTGAGATAACGAACCACTTGCTAGTACCGCCACAGTTCCATCGTATTTTTCAATCGCAGTCAGTACGGCTTCGCCTAACTTACGGCTGTCTTCAAAACTATGAGAAGTACAGAAGGCTGAAATCGAGATGACTTTAAAGTGACGATCGCTATTCATATAGCGCATAGGGACTAATGTGGCGTATTCGAGGGTTAAGCTTGGAATTTCATGTGCTTGAGCACGAACGCCTAATTTACGTGCTTCCTCACCGATCATTTGGCCCAATACGGAGTTCCCATCATATTCATATTCCATATCACGAATAAAATGTGGAAGCTCATTACTGGTATAAATACCTTTGAAGTGGTCAGCACAGTTAATATGATAGGCGCTGTTAACTAACCAGTGTGTATCAAAAACAATAATAGTATCAACGCCCAACTCACGGCAGCGGCGACTGATTTCTTTGTGCCCATCGATAGCGGCTTGGCGACATCCAAAGTTTTTACCTGGTAGTTCTGATAGGTACATGGATGGGACGTGTGTTATTTTTGCTGCGAGTGCCAACTTACCCATTTCCTTCCTCCTTCACTTATCCGTCATACTTCGCGCCGTAGCGTTGTTGGCTTCATAAAGTTACCCTAGTCACATACTTCAGTATGCTCCTAGGGATAACTTCACTTGCCGCCTAGCTACAACACGAATTATTTAGGATAAGTAGCCAAATTAATTATCATTGATTCAAAATTACTTAGAATAAAGAATGGTGTAGCTTGCTACGGAATAATTTTGCTTTTTATTACACACCCCAGCGAGGGATGTTGTGGTCTCCGTAGGAGATACAGACGTTCTTCATTTCCGCGAAGACTTCGAAGCTATACTCGCCACCTTCACGGCCTACACCCGAAGCTTTTACACCACCAAAAGGCTGGCGCAGGTCACGCACGTTTTGGGTGTTAACAAACACCATGCCTGCCTCAATGCTGCGTGATAAACGTAAAATCTTGCTGACATCTTGTGTCCAAATATACGAAGCAAGACCGTACTCAATATCATTTGCCATGCGTAAACCGTCTTCTTCAGACTTAAACGGAATTAAACAAGCAACAGGCCCAAAGATCTCTTCTTGGGCGACACGCATGCGGTTATCGACATCAGCCAATACGGTAGGACGCAAGAAATTACCACCTTTGAGGTGATCAGGTAGATCAGTCGGTTTGTCTGGACCACCCGCTAACAAGGTTGCGCCTTCTTCCATACCTAAGCGAATATAACCCGAAACTTTGTTCCAGTGCTGCTGGCTGATCAATGCACCCACTTGGGTTTTGGGATCGTTCGGGTCACCGACGATCAGGCGATTTGCCCGCTCAGCAAAGCGTTTAACAAACTCAGGGTAGATGCTTTCTTGAATGAAAATACGTGAGCCAGCTGTACAGCGTTCACCATTAATGGAGAAAATAGTAAACAGAGCTGCGTCTAGTGCACGCTCAATATCGGCATCTTCAAACACCAACACAGGTGATTTACCACCTAACTCCATAGAATACTTTTTCAAGCCTGCATTTTGCATAATGGTGCGGCCAGTAGCCGTACCGCCGGTAAAGGAAACCGCACGGACATCATGATGCTTAACTAACGCATCACCCGCAGTGCTACCGTAACCTTGAACTACGTTCAGAACACCTGCTGGAATACCGGCTTCTAGTGCCAGTTCACCGAGGCGATTTGCCGATAATGGTGATAATTCAGACATTTTCAGAACCGCAGTATTACCCAGTGCTAAACAAGGGGCGGTTTTCCATGTGGCGGTCATAAATGGCACGTTCCATGGGGAAATTAGCGCACAGACACCCACAGGTTGAACCAAGGTGTAGTTCATCATCTTGTCATCAACAGGGTATGTACGGCCGTTCATTTGCTGGCAAATTTCAGCAAAAAATTCAAAGTTATGTGAAGCACGTGGGATCAACACGTTTTTAGTTTGGTGAATAGGTAAACCGGTATCTTTGGTTTCCATTTCCGCGATTTGCGGGACGTTTTCGTCGATCAATTCACCAAGGCGACGCATTAAGCGAGCGCGCTCTTTCATTGGGGTATTGGCCCACTTTGGAAAAGCGTCTTTCGCTGCGGCAACGGCTTGGTTGATTTCATCTTGTCCACCCGCGGCGACTTCTGCTAATACTTCACCCGTTGCAGGGTTGGTGGTTTCGAAATAGTCTTTGCTGGCAACGTTTTTACCGTTGATCCAATGATTAATCTTAGTCATTACACTCGTTCCTCATAGTCTTTTTCGCTGATAATGGTGTTGACCAGTCGGCCAACGCCTTCAACTTCAACAATGACTTCGTCGCCCGGTACCACGTCAGACAACCCTTTTGGTGTCCCCGTAGCAATCATGTCTCCCGGTTGCAATGTCATAAAGTCACTGAGGTAAGCAATTAAAAAAGGAATATCGAAAATTAGATCGGCAGTGGTGCCTTTTTGGCGTAATTCACCATTAACATAGGTGTACAAAGCCAAATTATGCGGATCTTTAATGGCATCTTTATCGACAATCCAAGGGCCAATCGGCGTTAAAGTATCACGACTCTTAACACGTAAATTTGGGCGATAATAGTTCTCTAAATAGTCACGGATCGCATAGTCATTACACACGGTGTAACCTGCGACATAGTCCATGGCATCTTCTCTTGAAACCTTGTGAGCTGTTTTGCCAATCACCACCACTAATTCAGACTCATAATGCATATATTCCACATTATCAGGACGAACAGAAACTTGGCGATGACCCGTTAAGCTGCTTTCTGCTTTTAAGAAAATTAAAGGCTCTTCAGGTGGCTTAAATTCTAATTCGGCAGCGTGGTCGGCATAGTTCAGGCCTAGGGCAAACAAGGTTCCTTGCGCAGGAGGTAACCATTCAACATCAGGAGAATCACCCGCAATCACGTCCCCGTTAGGTAACGTAATGGCTTCGTTATCACCGACGGTGACGGAATATTCAGTGCCTTTAAAAAGGATTTTTGCGTGTTTTGTAATCGTAGACATTATTTTCCTCCTGCTGCCACAACGGTATTTTTCAGGCTAGGAAAGCCTTCCGCTTGAATAACCACTTCGTCACCGGGTTTGATGGTGACACGTTGTTGTGGTGTGCCGAGCAGGATCACATCCCCTTGCTTTAAGGTGGCGAAGTCACTTAATGCAGCAACTAACTCACTCGCATCACGGATCAGATCTTTTGTTGACCAGCGATCCACTTCTTTACCATTTACTAGGGTGATGATATCGACAGGATTATTTAGCGAAGTTGCAACCATTTCACCAATTGGACAAAACGTGTCGCGGCATTTTGCTTTAATGGCAGGGCGATAGAAGGTGTCTTCTGGCAAGCTCACTTCATTTGCCAGCGCAAACCCAGCAATAAACTGATGTGCATCTGTCTTACTGACTTTACGTGCATTTTTACCGATCACCAAAGCAAGCGTAGCGCCACTTTGCATTTCTTCACCAGCGGGATGCAAAATTTTCTCGCCTGAATTGATACGCGTATTACGCGGCTTAATAAACCACACTGGGGTTTTTGGTGGGGTTTTATAAGGGGCTTGCTGGAATGCCTCAAGCCAGTGGCTAAGCTGGCTTTGATGATTGAGGGCAACGGCAAATACAGTGCCTTTCATTGACAACTCCTTAATGAAAAGAATTCAACTTTCGAGTAATTATTAATATATTAATAAAGTATAATTTTGAAATTAGCAATAGGTTTATGGAAATGTTAATTTTAATTGTGATCTCATTAACATAATTAAGTTATCTTTTTGTAAGTTAATGTTATAAAAGAAATTATTATTTTTTAATTTTTTTTTTATTTACAAAAAATTAACTTAAAAGTGAGTTTTTAAATTATTTACTCATTAATATTTTAGGGTTTTTCTTTGAGATTGTTATTTGACCGTGCTACTCTTAAATAAGGCAAACTGGTGATGTGAAAGCTCATAGCTATGGTATGTGATTTCATCAAAGTACAGGGCCAACAAAGCGAAATGGCAACTGCCATAAAATGCCAAAATTGGGTTAAGTAACGTTAATTAAGTGGTGAGTTTTAATCTTATGCATGAATCATTGACAATTGCATTATTGCAGGCAAGAGAAACCGCAATGGGTTTTTTCCGGCCGATATTAAAGTCGTATAATTTGACTGAACAGCAATGGCGTATCATTCGAGTTTTAGCTGATAAGCGTTCAATTGATTTTCATGAATTATCAGTTCAAACCTGTATTCTGCGCCCAAGTTTAACGGGGATCCTAACCCGTATGGAGCGCGAAGGTTTAATTTTCCGCTTAAAACCGTTGAATGACCAACGTAAATTATATGTCTCTTTGACACCTGCAGGGCAAGAGCTCTATGACAAAGCACGGCAGGAAGTGGAAGAAGGCTATCAAAAAATAGAGCTGGCATTTTCACCAGAGAAAATGCAGCAATTAACTGCGTTGTTGGATGAGCTAATCGCTTTAGAGAGTCCAGATTATAGTAAAATGGCAGATCGTAAAAAAAGCGCATAAGTGAACCTCTGAATTGAGTTATGCGTGATTACCTCTTGTTCGGGTTATAGTGCTATCTATTTCCCGAGCTATTCTGTGTTCATCCTCGTTGTAACTTCTACCTATTTTCAATGGGCAATATCGTCATTGTCACTAAACAGTCACTTGTATTTCCTATACTTTGTATTCCGCCTTTAATCTATTCAGTTTGAGTTCATCAGAGCTGTAGGCATGTATTACTCAATCATTAACGTTAATCCCACGATATTATCCATCACATTATTTGCGATATTATTTTTCTATATTTAATATAAAATTTATTTAATATCGTCATGCTGCGAATTTTTAATAATAAAACACGCAAAGTAACGCTTAGAAAACATCTTTTTTATAAAAGTAATCAAGGAGAGTGTTATGAAAAAGAAGATTGCAAAGGTTATTGTTGAAACATTAGAAAGCTATGGGGTCAAAAATTGTTATGGTATTTCAGGGGATACGCTAAACCTAATAACGAATGAAATCCATAAGAGTACTATTAGATGGGTACACACGCGCCATGAAGAAGTTGCTGCGTTTGCTGCGGGTGCTGAAGCCTTATTTACTGGGAATTTAACGGTCTGTGCTGGCTCTTGTGGTCCTGAAAGTCTCCATTTAATTAATGGTGTTCATGAAAGCCATCGAAATGGTGCGCCAATAATTGTTCTTGCGAGCCAACTAACGACAAATAGACTGTATTCGGTTTTTCCCCAACAAGTTGATTTTACAGAAGTGTATAAAGGCTGTTCTGTATTTTGTGAGCAAATCAATCGGCCATAAGATGCAAAGCGTATTCTTGTTAAAGCGATTCATGCAGCGTTAACTAAGCGAGGAGCGGCGGTGATTGTGTTGCCGGCGGATATCAGCGCAGCGGAAATAACAGATATATCACACTTAAATCCTACCTATTCTAAACCACCAGTAGTGACACCTCAGATTGAAGATTTGAATGAGATAGCACGACTGCTAAATGAAAGTAAAAAAATTACTATTTATGCAGGATATGGTGCTAAAGACGCAAGGAATGAAGTGATCAGTCTTGCGAAAAAATTGAAAGCCCCAATCGCACATACTTCTCGAGCCAAAATGTATATCGAGTGGGATAATCCCTATAACGTTGGTATGACGGGAACTCTGGGACTTTATTCTGGATATAAAGCAATAAAAAGTTGTGAAATTATGCTGATTTTAGGTGCTGACTTCGCATGGTCAAGTTTTTATCCGGAGCATGCCAATATCATTCAAATCGATATTAACTCGAGTAAACTAGGTCTACGTCATTCGATTAAGAAAGGTGTAATTGGTGACGTTAAATACACTGTCGCTGAGCTTTTAAAATTGGTGACCGAAAAAGAGGATTCTAAGTTTCTTAATGAAATGACCACATTACATGATAAATCGGTTTCAGAATTCAATAAAAAAGCAATTTCAAAAGATGCTGATTTAATCCACCCTCAATATTTAGTTTCCTTACTCAGTAAACATGCGCAGGATGATGCTATTTTTACAGGGGATAGCGGCTCACCTTTTGCTTGGGCGTTACATGGAATTAAGTCGAATGGACGACGGGAATTTTTATCAAGCTTAAAAACATGGAACGGTGGGAAATGCCATACTACAGGCACTGGGGCTGAAAGTTGGATTTCCTGATAGACAAGTGATTGCACTGTGTGGGGATGGCGGTATCTCTATGTTAATGGCGGATATTTTGACGCTAATTCAAGAAAATATACCACTAAAAATGGTCATATTTAACAATGGAACATTGGATTTTGTTGAGTTAGAACAAAAATCAGAAGGGCTAATAAGAAGCTATACAGAATTGAAGAATCCTGATTTTGCTAAGCTGTTTGAAGTCGCTGGGATCAAAGGATTTACGGCAAAAAATTCCCATGATTTAGAGTCTATTGTTGAAGCTTTTTTAGAGCATGATAGGCCAGCGGTTCTAGACGCTTATATACCATGCGTTACGAGCTATTATGGCCAGCTCATATCACTATCGATAATGTGATGGGAATGGCGCTGTATGGGCTAAAGCGATGCTGACTGACCAGCGAGGAGAATTTGTTGACTTACTGGTGGATAATTTCGTCAAGAAATAAATACCCATTTGAATAGATGCAATGGATGAATAACTAACGCTTTGGTTATTACTTTTTAAAATCAATTGCTCAAGAGGGATTGGCTTCAATTTATCCCTCAGTATCTTATTTAAAAATTATTTACTAAGCAAATGTAAAAAGTGAATATGTTTTTCGTACTGATCAAGAATATCGTGAATGATCTGCTCTTTTGCCCAGCCCATCACATCGTAGTCTTGCCCACCTTTTTTTAAGTGAATTTCAGCGCGGTAGTAGCGTTGTTCTTCACTCTTTTCATCATCACTTTCTGTACCCATACTCGCTAAGGCAAATGACGGTTGAATAGAGTAATGGAGGCGAACTTCATAGAAAAAGTGCATATCGTCGCCTAAGTCCACTTGAAACCTATTCGGCCATCCACATCAATGTGAACCCGGCAGAGGCGAATAATACTTCCATGACATATTCATCAATAAAATCAATCGATTGATTGCCGGCATATAACATTTATTTTTATCTTCAATGAAGAATTAATCGAAATAATGGAATGAAAACAACATAAAAAAAACCGCATTAAACATGAAAATATTAAATTTTATTCATGGTGGATATTTTTTATCTAAAAACAGTTAATGAGAATAAGTTACATTACTATTAACTGACTGTTAATGACAAAAACTTAAACAACATGACAAATAATCAAATTATATGGCGTTTATTATATTTACCGTTATTCATGATTTCGCCTTATGGCTGCACAGAAAATCAATTGCTACCTTCTGCAGGATGATTTATTTCATGAAGAGTGGATGAGGGAGCAGGAAAGCGAAGGTAAAAAGTAATGCAAACAAAAATAATATTCATTAGTATTTTTTCTTATTCATGAATTAGGTTTATATTTAATTTAACTTAACTGTGTATTTATACAGTGCCATGAAACGGATTCTTAATAAAAAAAGGAAATTTTTATGGGTGTACATGCTTCAGATGGTTCAGGATGGAGTTCTGAGAATGATCCGTACGGTGGAAATGATAACAGCGGAAAAGGCACTGGTCCGGAAGGTAATGGGGATGGCGGTAACTCAGGCGGTGGAGGGAATGGTTCATCGGTGAATTTCAGCAAAACGCCGGAAAAACAAGCTATTGCCTCAGCCATGTTAATGACGATTCCGTCCCAAATAGCGATAGTTGAGGGAACGTGGGGTATTACAATTAATACGACTGCACTCACTTCGCCTTTTGCCCGTTTGGCTGGGTTATTGGAGAGTAGCTTACCGATGGCTGGTCGTTTAACTGCCGTTGGTGCTTTACTTACACCTACCCCTATTGCTTTAGATACAATGGACCCTGCTTTTCGGGAACATCAGCAACAATTAGCCAATTTAGTCGCTAATCAGAAATTACAGAGTCAAACATATTCATTAACGGCTCTTCCTGTCAGCATCGTGACAGATATGCCCGTTAAAGATATTTCTCGTCAAAAAACAGTGCCGGCTAAGGTTGTGGTTGAACAGGTTGTTTCGCCAGAAAAGAATAAAGTTACGCCCGCAATGACTAAAAACCCGCAACAGGTCAATGTTGTTCAAGCTAAAAAAACTGGGCGACCAGGTGTATATTCTGTTGAAATTGCACCAGGTAAACCGGCATTACAGATTGAAATGACGGATAAAAAGCCGAGTGCATCGTTTAAAACACCGTCTTATGACAATGTTAAGCCAGAATCGGTTATTCCGAGTGTAACGTCTGAGACATATCAGGGGATTGTTGATTTTGGTGGCGACCATGCGCCAATTTATATTTCAATATCGAAGAATCCAACGACTGCACAAGAAAAACAACTAATTGAGGAAGCTAACCGAGATTGGCGTGCTTTATATCCAGCTGAAGCTGCGGAATTAGATTGGAAGCAAGCAAGTAGCGAGTTATCACAAGCAGATGTAGATGCTCAGACAGCAAAAAGAGAACTCGATAAAACTAAAAGCTCTCCGGAAGGCGGTGCTTTAACTGATGTGAGTAAAAATCCTTTACAAATTAAACAGTCAAGTCAGGTAATTTCTAGCGTATTTGGTATTGAATATATTGAAAAAATTGATAATCAAAAAGCATTGTCATATTTACTCAATCGTAATCCTGAAGATTATGTTATTAACATTTTGAGTATTGCTAGCGTATATGGATATGAGACTGATGATGGTAGCGAACCTGAAGTTCTAATTGATGATCCGGAAATTTATGAGTCTATTGTAGAGCGTTTCACATTAGCAAAAGAGCGACTTTTAGACGCTGAAAAAGCAATTAAAGAAGCAGAGAGAAAGCTGGGCATAGCTTTAGAGAAAAAGAAAAAAGCCGAAGCTAAAGAAAAGAAAGCGAAGGATAAAAAAGAAAAAGAAGAGAAGCGTAAAAAGCCTGGCACTGCTACAGGAAAAGGCAAAAAAGTTGGCGATAAATGGCTTAATGATGCCAGTAAAGAAAATGGTGCTCCTATTCCTGAGCAAGTAGCTAATAAATTACGAGGTAAGAAATTCAACAGTTTTGATGAGTTCAGGAAGGCCATCTGGAATGAGATATCAAAATTTCCAGAATTGATTAAAAATCTTAGTAAGAATAATAAAACTCTTGTCTCTAAAGGATACTCGCCTTTTGCTAGGAAAAAAGATCAAGTTGGTGGTAGAAAGGTACATGAGTTGCACCATGACAACCCAATTAGTGAAGGGGGAGAAGTCTATGACATGGACAATTTAAGAGTTACAACCCCGAAAAAACATATTGATATCCATAGAGGTAAATAAGAATGGAACTAAAAAATAAAATTACTGATTATACAGAATCTGAATTTTTAAAGTTTTTAACAATTATTTGTAATGCAGATACAGCAAATGAGGAAGAACAAATTAAGCTTGTGACTCACTTTGAAAAAGTAACAGAGCATCCAAGTGGAAGTGATCTTATTTACTACCCAGAGGATGGCGCTGATGATTCTCCAGTTGGTATTTTAAAAACAATCAAAGAATGGCGTGCTAAAAATGGTAAGCCTAGTTTCAAAAAAGGCTAAGAACTACTACTTAAGAACTACTATTAATGGAATAGCTGAACATAAAGCATCAATGACTTAAGGATGAATCATTGATGCTTATCCACCAATTGTTATTCGTCGCGATGAACTCAACTTAATGAAACTCGCGGCTTCAGAACCTGTCACCAATATCAATGCGTTACTTACGAAAACAGGAAATTGGGCAAGTTCAGGGGAAATAAACCTCACCGCAGGCAAAAGTATTGAAGCGCATGGCATTGCCTTCAACAGTGGAAAATCACTGACGTTCAATGCAGGCCAAGATATTTTGTTAGGCTTAAAAGCGATTAAAGATGTCGACAATGTATTCAAGACCAATCGCTACCCAGAGCTGCGCTCTCAACTCATTGCGAATGGTAATATTACGTTAAATGCGGCCCGTGATATTGACTTGCAGTCGGCTAACCTTCAATCCACAGATAAAATTATTGTACTTTCTGGCCGTGATACTAAATTAACGGCTACCGCTTACTCTGCCATTCCCAACCCCAACGAAGATAACCAAGATGTACGTTATGTCACTTCGACACTTTCCGGTGATAAAGGCGTCACGCTGGCCTCCAATGGCGCACTTACCGCACAAGGTAGCACAATCAAATCCCTAAATGACATCACACTCTCAAGCGGGGGAAATGTACGGTTAGAGTCGGTTAAAACGAATTATCGAAAACAGTCAGGGAAAACATATGAAGAGTTATATCGCCAAATTGGCACTGAAATTAACAGTGGTAAAACGCTGACCATTTTGTCTGAGGGGAGCATTCTTTTCCAAGCGTCTCGTCTCATTGCCAAAGGCGCGATGGATATTGCGGCAAAAGGTGGGTATCTCTATGCCCAAGCCATGGAGGAAAGCAGTTACTTCGAAGAGTATAAAAAGAAATGCAATAGATGGACGCTTTGTATCACGAAAAAGGAAGTGAGAAAAACACGCAGTGATAAAACCAATAAAGTCACTGAATTTACCGCAGGTGGTGATATTAACCTATATGCCAAGGATGATGTCACCTTAGAAGCCACCAAAATTAATACGGGCAAGAATGCCAAAATCACCAGTCAAACCGGTAAGGTGAATTTTAAGGCTGTCAAAAACTCGCAATTTGAACAGGTGATTACAAATTCTAACGGGTTTTATATTACACAGCGCAATAAAGGGTATACCTCAGATAAATGGATTCTACCCAGCCTTCATATTGGTGGCAAGTTGACGGTTGATGCGAATAAAGGGATCACTGCGGATGTCAAAACCAAAGAAGGACAGTCATTCGAGCAGGCGCTAGCCATATTAAGTCGCACTCCGGGGTATGAGTGGCTCGGGGACGTTAAAAATAACAAAAACATCAATTGGGCTGTTGTAAAAGATGCTTATAGCCAGTGGGATATAAAAACTGAAAGCCTTAATCCAGTCGTAGGTGCTGTGATTGCCATTGCTGTAGCGGCTGCTACTTATGGAACCTCTACAGCCGCCAGTGTTGGTGGACTTGCGAGCTCGACTGCCACAAGCATGGGGGCTTCAGCGACGACAGCGTCAATGGCTTCTGCTGCGGCACAGGCGGGGTTTGCCTCACTTGTTTCTCAAGCGTCTGTCGCATTAGTTGAGAATAAAGGAAACCTGTCAAAAACCTTATCTAGCCTAGGGAAAAGTGATACTGCAAAATCAATAGTGACCAGTATGATTATTGCGGGTTCACTTGAAGGGTTTGATATTGCGTTATATGGCAAAGTCACTGATCCCGCCAAAGTGACCTTACCAAAGCTCAGTGACGGGAATTGGACTCAAGTCGCGCAGCGTGTGGTAGGGCAAAGTGCTATCAGCTCAACCATCGGAACAGCGATTCAAGGTGGGAGCTTCACGGACAACTTTAAAACAGCCCTACTCAATAGTGTGGCAGGGCAAATTCAAGCCGAAGGGGCTAACCTGATAGGTGATAAATTCCAGTATTTATATGTAGATAAACAGGGAAAAATCATCGGTCATGCTGGAAAGACACTTAGCCATATGGCATTGGCAGGATTGAGTGCCGAAATATCTGGGGCTAATGTCAAAGGCGCAGTTGTTGGTGCGTTAGCGGCAGAGTTAGCTGCAATAACATTGAACAGTAAATTGTTTGAGCCTAAATATCTCAATGAGCAAGAAAGACAACTTGCATTGGTACAAGATGCTATCAAAGGTAATGAAGCCAAAACTCAATTCACTAAAGTCTTAGGTGGACTTGCAGGGGCATTAATTACCCATAAGCCGGAAGGCGCTTTTTCTGCCGCTAATTCTGCTGAATTGGTTTATACATATAATTATACAGAGCATCAACTCCAGCAAATAATTATAGAGAACAATCTCGATATGATGGCGGCAGCTAAGGGAGATAAAGCCGCCGCACAAAGAGTAGCCGCAAGAGAACAGGCTGCTGGAGTGGTGGGCTTAGTTGCTGTCGGAGGGGTAGTTATCATACTCGGAGGTGAAGTAGTTATTGCCGCAACTCCACAAATTGCAGAAGGGCTAAAATTAGGCTTTGCTGGTTGTAAAGCAAGCGTCAGTTTCTGTGCTAATAAGCTAGGCTTGGCAGTCGCAGAGATAGCCGCACCTGAAGCTGCTATATCGACAGCTGCAATCGGGGGGGCTGGCTTTAAGGTTGTAGCGAACTCTGAGGAGGCACTTAAATCATTAAAAAATGCAATACCAACTACCTCAAAGGAGTTATTAACATCTGGCAAACTTAATACCTCTAAATTAATCCCCATCATAGAAAAAGAGCAATTACATGCCTCTGCGACTAACAAATTGGTTGCGGAAATTAATAAATTAAATTCTAAATCACAAGCCGAGAAGTTTGCAGTTGGGATTGGTGCTTATGATCCTTCTACAGGGAAAACAGCATTTGGGTTTAGTAATGGTAAAGTCAGCGCGGAAGCTTTAGATGATAGAACAGTTCTTTATCTTAAAAAGCAACTTGGCGTTGAAATAGGTGAGTACACTAAACTTTGTAACAATTCTGTTGGTGCTTGTGCTGAAGTATCAGCTGCTGATAAATTAATAAGGGAAGGAGTAAAACCGGAAAATATTAAATTTACTCAACCAGTTAGGCCAAGGATTGTTTGGGAGGATTCGAAAATTAATGAGGCAGCTTTAGTGGATACATGCAAAAATTGTCAAGCAACATGGCCAACAGGAGCACATAAATGAGTACATTAGTAAATGACTGGAAACCAAGTTTTGGAACCATCTATACTTGGTTTGCTATGGATAAAAATGGAAAAATCGCGGTTGTGGTTAACAATAATTGGGGATGGTTACCTAATGCACTTCTCTCTTTGGAAAATTTTGAAGAATTGCTTGATCAATTGAATGAATATAAATGGGAAGAGTCTGCCATATTTGTAGATTACCCCGAAGATAAAAAAGGCTCGGTTATTTTAGACTTGTATTCTCATTATTTTTTTCGCTTCCTAAACACAAAGTCTGAAGTTGAGCAATACTTAAAAGATAAATTTGATAGATTAAAAGTTTGTTCGGATTATAATTTACCATTAAATAAAGGTTTTTTTATTTATCAAGCTATAGAAGGTAATAACCCTGGAGATGATTACCCTGTCGGCTATGAAGGTGAAACTAAGATGGGGGATTATTTTCGTTATTTGATGCCGACTATTTATGCTTCAATTGAAGACTTTCCTGAAGAATTGCGCCATGGAATTGCGATATCTGATACCATTGATTTTACAAAAGATAGGCTACTGGATAACGATAAAATTAGTGAGTATTTTCCGCGTATGTACCATGACTAAGGTTATGGGCCATTAAGCGAAAAAATAAAACAAGGCAAAGCTAGGAAATAATCATAAATAACCGCCATCTTTACGTAACGATGGCGGTTACTACTGTGTAAACTTCAGTCTTTAATATTCAATCTCACTCTTTTTGGGCTACTTCCCCAACAAGTGTAAAAAGTGAATATGTTTTTCGTACTGATCAAGAATATCGTGAATGATCTGCTCTTTTGCCCAGCCCATCACATCGTAGTCTTGCCCACCTTCTTTTAAGTGAATTTCAGCGCGGTAGTAGCGTTGTTCTTCACTCTTTTCATCATCACTTTCTGTGCCCATACCCGCTAAGGCAAAAGAGGGCTGAATATAGTAACGGAGGCGAACTTCGTATAAAAAGTTCATATCGTCGCCTAAATCGACCTCAAAACCTATTCGGTCATCTTTGTCAGTATGGATATGGCATACAGTACCTTGTTTGGCCAGTTCTTCCGATACCATTTCCATTGATGGCTTCACAGATTCTTCCATAAAGCGTTTAACATGCGCGCGTTTAGGGAAATATACGATGTTACGTAAACGCCTTTGCCATGGAATAGGGTTACGACTGGCGGTTGGGGCGATGGTCGCTAATTGCTGGCTATCGCGTTTATACGCATCAACTCGAAGTGCTTTAAATAACCCATAAATAGAGGCCAATAACACCATCGCAAACGGTAGCGCACTGGCTATTGTCAGTGTTTGCAAGGCTTGCAAACCACCGGCTAACAGCATGGTAATGGCAACGACACCCATTAACCCAGCCCAAAAAATACGCTGCCAAATTGGGGTATTTGAGTCACCACCAGAGGCTAGGGTATCAACGACCATAGCGCCTGAATCTGCTGAAGTAACAAAGAATACAATTACCATCAACATAGCAAAAAAGGAGAGCACAGAAGAAAATGGGAAGTAATTAAGAAACTCAAATAAAGCGAGAGACACATCAGCTTGTACCGTATCTGCTAATAGTGTTGCGCCTTTATTTTTGATTAAATCTATCGCCGTGTTACCAAAGAACGTCATCCACATCAATGTGAACCCTGCAGGGACGAATAATACGCCCATGACAAATTCACGGATGGTGCGGCCGCGGGAGATACGTGCAATAAACATCCCGACAAATGGTGACCATGATAACCACCAACCCCAATACAGTAAGGTCCAACCCCCTAACCAGCCACTGGACTTAGGTTCATACGCATATAAATTAAAGGTTTTAGTGACGATCTCTGATAGATAACCCCCCGTATTTTCAACGAAAGATTTCAGCAGAAGTACTGTTGGCCCTAAAGCAACAATAAGTACCAGTAATAAGAAAGCAAGGCCAAGGTTGAGTTCAGATAAAATACGGATACCTTTATCAAGGCCCGAAACCACAGAAAGTGTCGCTAAACCCGTAAAGGTGATAATTAAGATCACCTGCACAGTTTCATTCACAGGCCAACCAAACAAATGATTTAAACCTGCGTTTACTTGTAGCACACCGAACCCGAGAGAAGTGGCAACACCAAATACCGTACCTACCACAGCAAAGACATCAACCGCATGACCAATAGGGCCATAAATTCGCTCACCAATAATGGGGTAAAGGGCTGAACGTAATGTCAGAGGGAGGCCATGACGATAGCTAAAAAACGCTAAAATTAACGCGACAATGGCGTAAATCGCCCAAGCATGTAACCCCCAGTGGAAGAATGTTAAGCGCATAGCTTCTTTAGCGGCTTCAACCGTCTGTGCTTCACCGACCGGCGGGTTGAGGTAGTGCATTACGGGTTCTGCAACCCCAAAGAACATTAAGCCGATCCCCATACCTGCGGAGAACAACATCGCAAACCATGACACATAGCTAAAATTTGGCAGGGCATGGTCTGGTCCCAATTTTATTTGCCCGTAACGGGAGAGTCCCAGATAAGTCACACTCAAAAGAATAATAGCGACAGCAAGAATGTAGAACCAGCTTGCGTTATTAAATAAATTTTGTTGAAGATGACTTAGATGAGATTCTGCGACTTCTGGCATCAAAGCGGCAAAGCCAACGATAACCAAAATAATAATGGCAGAGCTATAAAACACAGGGGGACTAATTTTAGAACGAACTTTTTTAGAATCAGTAGCAATTTGACTCATAACAACCTTCTTTTGTTTTATTTTATTTTTGGCATACCGAAATTGACAAAGTATGCAACGCGCTGTCCTTCTTAATGAAACAATGAATAATTGCGAAAAGGTTCCCTAAGGAAACAAGATAGAAAGAACAATAATATGGTGTTGATGACAGGCTTAACTGCCTAAAGTAGTAATGAAATCCGAGTCTTTGCCACCTTCATAAGTTAAAAAATAGGCGGTTATACTGCCATGATATAGATGAATGATCAACAAAAGTGGGAAATAAGATTAAATAAGGGATGAAAATATCATGTTAATTATCATTAAATTAATAGTTAATGATGCACTATTTACATGTTTTACCTATAAGTTAACGCAAATGAGTGAAAGTAAGTGCTAGATAAGTAAAAAGCACAGATAAATTGGGATGAAAATGTAACTAACGTAATTGGCTATCCTTACTGCCACGTCGATTATAACCACTAAATGCAGATTGTTTTTTATCTAATTCATTTTGGCAGTTAATACAGAATTTAACGCCGGGCAATGCTAAGCGGCGGGCTTCAGGAATGGCTTCACCACACTCCTCACAAAACTCGGCGCTTTCACCGGAGTGTAATTGCCGTCGCGCTTTCGCTACCGCATCATCAAGAGTGGCATCAATTTGTTCTTGAACGGCATCTTCATTTGCCCAACCATTTGCCATTATTCACCTCTATTTGATTAAATCTTGACCTTCTATCAATATAGGGACGAGAGAATTTAATTCAAGGGCAATTATTACTCTAAAGATAATGTCATGTAAATGTGGTCCATTCCGTCCTCATCATACATTTCGCCTTCAGTTTGATACCCAAGGGTATGGTAAAAATCAATGGCCGTATGTTGTGCTGAAAGAGCAATTCTAGGGTAATGGTGGGAGCGACCATATTGTTCTACAAATTTCATTAGTTCACGTCCAAGCCCTTTGCCGCGGTGTGGCTTTTGTACTGCGACACGACCAACTTTGATGAGAGTGTCTTCAAGTAGTACGCAGCGTAATACAGCTGCTGGCTGATCATTTAAATACAAAACTACATGTAATGCGGATTCATCATATTCATCGACATCGATATCAGCGGGGAACCCCTGCTCTTGAGTAAAAACTTGTTGGCGCAGACTGAAAGCATCGGTAAGGAGTTCTGGGTTTGCGTACCCAATACTGTGTTTAATTTGCATTAGTTTTCCTAGTTGCTAATGAATAAGAAGTGTAATTATATCGTGGAATGGCGAACTAGTTAGGCGGGTTTTGTTGTTTTTTTTGGCACCAAATAAGAATGCAGGCATTTAAAGCCCACATTCTTGAAGAGAACTGAGGAGGAAATTATTTTTTATCAGTTTCAGCGTCATTTTCTGCTTTGAGCGATTCCGTTTTTTCTTTCATATCGGTTGCCACTTCATCGGCTTTATTAATCGCATCTGTTTTAACTTCTTGGCTTAGCTCTGACGCGTTTTGTTTCAACTCTTCAGCTTTATTTTGCGCATCTTTAGTTAGCTCATTGGCTTTTTGTTCACCATCTTCTTTTAATTGCTGGGCTTTTTCTTCTGCTTGTTTAACGGTATCACTTGGTTTGGATGAGTCATCACAACCAGCGATAACAGTAACAAGACCCGCGAAAAGAAGTGAAGTGATGAGTTTTATATTCATAAACATATCCTTAGCACGATGTAGGTAAAAACATTATTAAAGCCCGATATTGGCATGATTGCCAATGTGTATATTTAACTATAGTTGAAATTAAGAGTATTATAAAACAAATATATAATATGATGAAATATAAAGGTATTTTCGAATTTGGATTTGGGTTGAAACCTATTTTTTGGGAAAATAATCGTTTGTTCCATGCTATAGCGTTATAAAAAGTAGATAATCAAGCTAAACTGTTCGAAACTTAATAGTTAAATAAATAATGAAAACAAATGTATGTTTTAGATAACAAAGGAATAGCAATATGGCGTACTATTATTCGTTGATTATTTTAAAGTTTATTATCGGTTTTGCCATTGTTATCACTCATATGAACCTATCGGGAAAAACGCAGCTTTCTCAAATGACTCCTATTGATTTCATTGGTAATTTCGTCTTAGGGGGCATTATTGGCGGGGTGATTTACAGTGATACTATCCCATTGTACCAGTATGTGACTATTTTAATTATTGGTGTTTTGTTTATTAGCTTTTTAAACTTTTTAACAAAAAGATTTAATTTTTTTCGTAATGTGGCGATTGGTAATCCCATACCCATTATTAAAAAAGGCCAATTTATAATGGAAAACATTTTAGAGAAATCCAATAAGATAGACCTTATCAATATTTCATCTCGAATTCATGCGCAAGGAATCCACTCTTTTCAAGAAATTTATTATGCACAAATAGAGCCCGATGGGCAGTTAACTATTATTTGCGATGAAAAAAATATGCCATCAGTGATCCTGATAAAAGAAGGGGTTATTAGAAGCTATGGTTTGGAGTCCATCGAAAGAGATGAAAGCTGGTTAATGCAGCAAATTGAATTACAAGGCATTGAATCAATAAATGATATTTTCTTGGCTGAATTTTGGCGCGGTGAAGTCACGTTTATTTTGCGAGATGGTAAAATAAACCGCAAAAATGCACAGCATCTAAAAGTCATTGCTTAAATGAATAGGTCGGTGAAATACAAAAAATATTTCACCGACAGGGGCTTAATTACTTTTTCAAATCATCATAGAGCATTAATGAAGATTTATTATCTGGGTCACCAATATAACGAGGCTGAGGTTTAAATGACTCATTAAACAGGCTTTTTTCAGGTTCAAATCCAGTATAATTTAAACCTGCTAAATCAGACCATGCATAGATAAAGTCCATATTACTGAACGGTCGAGTTGTTTTATCATTCAAATCAAATTGATGAGTTGATAACCACTCGGGTGATTGCCAAACTAGGAAAGGCACATTATAAATGACCTTACTCGGCTTACCTTCACTACGCCCTAACATTTCATGAGGTGGGGTATCATAAACATCTTCACCGTGGTCCGAGAAAAATACCAAAAAACCATTTTCTTTTGAAGAATCAAAGTCTTTGATTAATGTTGAAACAACATAGTCATTATAATGTTGTGCGTTATCATACGCATTATAATCTTTTACTTCATCCTCATTTAAATTAGCGGGAACTACGCTATCTTTGTCTTTGAAAATAGCTTTATCTTCAGGATAGCGGAATTCATAGCGCATATGAGTCCCTAACAGATGAACAACGATAAATTTCTTTTCAGCAGGGTCTGCAAGTGCTTCTTTGAATGGAGAAAAAACCACGTCATCATAGATACGTGAGCTTTGAGCCATATCATTATTCAAATAATATTGCTTATCTGTTTGGCGAGAAAATGCGGTTAATAAGGTATTACGTTCAGTCATTGTCTGCTGGTTGGTGATCCAAAACGTTTTAAAGCCCGCTTGCTTCATCATATTCATGATAGAAGGGCGTGAATTGAACAATTCAGGTTCAGTTTGTGTCGCAAACGTCAGAATTTGCTGTAGCGCTTCAATGGTATAAGGTCGTGATGTCACAACATCATTGAATACTGATAAGTTGTTAGGATAATCCCTTGCAAGTTCTTCTAACTCAGGCGTGGTTGGGCGTGAATAACCATACAGGCTCATTCTATCGCGGCTGGTGGATTCACCAATCACTAATACAAATGTACGTGGAGTATCACCGTTTGCATCGACGAAGTTTTCTAGTGGCGGAATTTTACTGTTGTCACGGATTAGCTCTTCCATGTTTGCCAACTGGTTTTTATATAAAAAGTAACCGCTAACAAATTGCCATGGTGCAGCATAGGCGAGTTTACTATTCAAATAAGACGCAACATTAGCCATTGGTCGGTCTTGTTTTATCCCTTTGTTATAATAAGGAATTCCGAATAAAATAACTAAAATCAGTAATGAAATACCAATTCGCCCTGATTTGGGTAATGTGACAGGTTTTAGACGCGTCCAAAGGAAAATTGCCACGACAGTATAGGCGAGTATGACGCCTAGGACTTTGAAGCTAAAATATTGCTTAAGAAATTCACCAGCTTCATTGGTATTAGTTTCAAACATGACGAACATGACACTTTGCGATATTTGGTGGCCATAAACCACAAAATAGGCGAGTGCGACAACAGAGGATAGCCAAAGAACAATACCTATCACCCCAGCAACTAATTTGATTCTTTTTGGGAACAATAAAGCAGGAATTAGCCAAAGGGAGCTATAAAGTAGTGAGTCTCTAAGGCCAATGGAGTTACTTTGCCCTGTTACGAGCACATACAGCTGTAATAACGATGAAAAATACCAAAAGTAGATTAGTAACCAGAACAGAGAGGTCCAGCTAAACTTTTCCGAGTGTGTAGTGTTACTCATAGGTTTTTAAACTCTTGTTTTCTATTATTGTTAAGTCGAATTGAAAAATAATTGAGAAATCGATTTTTAGATATGAAGATGTAATTTAAGTTCCCCATACTCGTCATCTTTCAAGATGCAGGGGTGTTAACTGCACTCCGCTCGCCAAGTCACATAGTTTACCTATGCTCCTTGCCTATCGTCATTTGTCGCCTACCTGCCTCTCGAAATATTTAGAGTATGAATCGGCATCTTTCAAGATGCAGGGGGTTAACTGCACTTCTGAGCCAAGTTACAGCTCGAAACTGTTTCTATGATATTGCATTATAGACAATGTTTTATACGTTGATACTAAAACAGTAAAATCTTGAATTATTGTTTAATAATATTTCATTCAGTTGATATTATCTTTTAACCTATTTATGGTGTATAAAAATTTGACCAACATTATCAATAAAGGGTGAGAGCAACTTATGTTAGACAACTCATTTGTGGCTTTTTTGAAATCATCCTTATCAATCAGGGTGCTGCTCTCATTATTAATTATTATTGATGGCACAATGATTCTAAAGCCTGTGTTAAGTGCTTATACCGACTATATTGATTGGCGTGAGTCTGGGCTGACACAGTGGTTGAAATCACTCGGTTTTATGAAACTGCTGGATATTCCTCGTTTTCTATTGGGGATTTCGCTTATCTTCCTATCACTATTTATGGTTAATGGAGCCCGTATCGCCTGGGTGTTCTCATTATTTTTACTTGGAATTATTTCATTTGTTGATTTGAGGTTAGCGCAAGAAAACATTCACCAAGGTTATTTCTCGCTCTTTTTATTAATTGCATTGTGTGTGTTTTGGAAGCTATATCATCATCATAGCTTAACTAGTGCAGGGTTTGTGGCGATCACGTGTATTATCGCATTGTTGCTTTACTCCATTTTTGGCACTTTATACATTGGTAATGAATTTTCGCCAGTGGTTAAAGATGGCACTACGGCCTTTTATTTTGCTTTAGTATGCATGACGACGGTCGGGTTTGGTGACATTGTACCGGTCACCGTGGATGCGCGTGTGTTCACGGTGACAGTGATTATTTTAGGGATCACAATTTTTACCACTTCAGTGGTTTATATTGTTGGGGTGTTAGCAAAAGGCACGAAAGAAATTGTGCGTAAGAGGTTTTCTTATATGAAAAATCATTATGTGGTGATTGGTAGCACACCGATGGCCGTCAATGTTTATCAAGGGCTGAAAAAACGAGAGCTACCTGTAGCCGTGATTTGCCAAGAAAACCATCGTAGCCATTATCCAGAAAAAGATAACATTGTAACGGGCGACCCCACCAGTTCGGAATTGCTAGCAGCAGCAAACGTAAAACATGCTAAGTGCGTACTGGTGATGACGGATAGCGATTCGCTCAGCACTTTTGCCCTATTGGGCGTGAAAGAACAAGCGGGTGTTGAGGGCACGGTGAAAACCGTGGTATTAATTAATCAAGAAAGTAATATGGATAAAGTTCGCTTACTTAAACCTGATATGTTGTTTTCATTATCGACCTTAGGTTCAGAGGTTTTGATGCAAGTGCTTTGCGGTGAAGCAATATCGAGTGACTCTATTAGTGATATGCTGTTGAACAAAGTTGCAAAAAGCTAACCTCAAAATAAAAACAACAGGAATTGTGCTTCATGCTAAGTGCTCAACAAGTGAGTTGCCATCGGCAAAATAGGGTGTTATTCCATCAACTTGATTTTATTGTGCAGCCCAGTGAAATCTTACAAGTTGAAGGGCCTAATGGAGCGGGAAAAACAACCCTGCTACGTATGATGGCTGGGTTATTAAAACCTGATGAAGGTGCGGTCTGTTGGAATAATCAATCGATTGATAAGCTAAAAGAAGAATTCACTCGCCATTTACTTTATTTAGGCCACAAACCTGCGGTTAAATCGTTACTGACACCTTATGAAAACCTCAAGTTTTATTATCAAATGCACCATAAAGGGCATGAAGGTGAGCGGATTTGGTCTGCTTTAGAGGAAGTTTCATTAATCGGTTATGAAGATATTCCTGTTAGCCAACTTTCTGCAGGGCAACAACGGCGCGTTAATTTAGCCAGGCTATGGCTAAGCGAAGCCCCTCTGTGGATACTTGATGAGCCTTTCACCGCAATTGATGTGGCGGGAGTCGCTCGTTTAACAGAACGTTTTCATCAGCATGCAGAGCAGGGGGGGATTATTTTGTTTACCTCTCACCAAGCGATGTCAGGGCAATTTGGTTCACTAAAACTGACGGGTGGGGTTGAATCATGTTTTGGTTATTAATTAAACGGGAGCTTAAAATTGCTTTCCGAGGTTTTTCTGAGCTCGTTAACCCGTTGTGGTTTTTCTTAATTGTTATCACATTATTTCCGCTTAGTATCGGTCCTGAGCCTCAATTATTAGCGCGTATTGCCGTTGGGGTATTTTGGGTCGCGGCTATTTTGTCTTCACTATTATCACTAGAGCGTTTATTTAAGGATGACTATCTTGATGGCTCCCTTGAGCAATTGTTACTTGCGCCACATCCTTTATTTATAACCGTATTTGCTAAGGTGATCGCCCACTGGCTAGTAACTGGGTTGCCATTGATCTTGTTATCTCCGGTTGCGGCATTAATGTTGTCTTTTAGTGCAGACACGCTATTGGTGTTGGCGGGTACTTTATTACTAGGGACGCCGGTATTAAGTTTTATTGGCGCGATTGGTGCGGCATTAACGGTTTCCTTAAAAAAAGGCGGGGTTTTAGTTAGTCTGCTCGTTTTGCCGCTTTATATTCCAGTGCTTATTTATGCAACGGGTACGATGGAGGCACATAGCTTTAAAATGCCTCTCGATGGCTATTTTGCCATTCTTGCCGCGTTATTTGCAGCGAGCATTACCTTTTCTCCTCTCGCTATCGCCGCTGCATTGAAACTGAATATAAGTAATAGTTAGATATTTTTCCTTTCACAGAATATAAGGGCAAAGTAAAACTGCCCTTGAGGTTGTTGACAAAGCGGGATAAAGCGTATTTTTTCCCGCTTTGTGTTATCAGCCGAAAATCAATAAATTGTTTTTCCTTGTTTATTTTCTAGCCTTGGCGAACTGGCTTTAAACACAACGACCGTTATTAATCAACTTTCAGGTGAGATCAGTGGACAAAATACCCGGATAACTGCCAAAAATGATATCAACCTGACCAGTGCGACGAATACGCAAACGGTGGATGGCAAAAATGAAAGTAAAGGTGGCTCAATCGGTGCGGGTATCAGTACAGGCGGTTGGAATGTCAATGCGAGTGTGAATAAAGGCAGCGGATTTGAAAAGAGTGACAGCCAGTTTTATACCGACACAGAAGTGACCGCTGGCATTCACGCCCAGCTCGATGGTGCGGTCATTAGCAGTTAGGCAAACAAATCACGGATATTGCGGGACGGATGCAAGTCTTAGAAAATACTGGGACTTGCATTAATAAACTTATCTCTCACCAGCCAAATAGCAAATTAGAAATTTGGGTGTTAAGTGATTTTGTAATAAATTTCTAGTTAAAATAAAATCTGTTTGGATATTATTAAAAATAAAGGAAAAAATTTATTCTTTTATATGCTTTATTTTAAAATAATTATTTTCGTAGGTTCTTATTATTATCTATTACATGGCTTATTAAAGACTCACCAGGAAAATCAGCCATAATTATCCCGACAGAGCGTTTCATATTTAGGCTATTATAATATTTTAATTTATCTCGAGTTAGAATATTTGTACCTTCAAAGGAAATTGTACAAATACCAGCACAAGATGTTCTAGGGAAATCCGGATAACTATCTTTCCATCCTGGAGTGGTTAAGCCGGTAGAAAGACGGGGTGCTGAGGTACCTGGAGATGAATGCCCGCTTGCAACAAAATAAGGAAACGAACCGCCAGAGCCACTCAAGTAATTGATATAGATTCTATTATTATTTCCATTACTTGCACGGTCTAATTGTGTTTTTACTGCCTCCCATTTTGAATATAAATGCCAATTGGTTTTTAAATGGAAATTATCTTGTATACTTGTAAGTTCGTAAGCTAAACCATAATTATGAAAAGCAGCATTATTGCTAAGTATCATATATTTTCCCCTAACATCACCTAATTTTGTATCCATAGACTGTAAATTAAAATATTTATCTTTATATAATTCAATGTAATACTCTAATGTTTTATTCATGGGGCGAGTGTTATTATTGTCAGGGGCTATTTCTTGTTTTAACCTAAAAATAATGGTTTCAGAAGGGTTTTTTGATAAAAAAATATTAATGGAATTCATAAAATCACCAAACATAACATCAAGAAATATACTACCATGATGTAGGGCAAATGCATTACTCGTATGCCTCACCCTGATATCAAATACTCTAATACCATATTCTAATTGTTGGTCAAAATTTAATGCTTGTGTTGACACACTATCTACAAAATTTTTATATGCAGCACTATCATGAGTCCCAGGTAATGCTATTTCGGAAAGCATTATATCATCTCTAAGAGTATCCATCCATTTAGGCTTCGCCGTAAATCCATCAGAAGCGCTTCTGTAATAAGCAGAATCTAAATGAGCAAAAATTGAAGGGCTAAATATTAATAAGAGTAAAAGATATAGTCTATTTTTCATTATGAACACCTTTAAGTTATATTAAACGACGTCGTTACTATAACGACAAGAATATTCACAAATAAAAAATTAATGCATAATAAAAAATAAAAGTAGCGTATATATATTGTATGGTTATTTTTTGTTAAATGAATACAGATTTTATTTTAACTACTTATTATTTTTCACGCGTGTATTTTTTTATGATTAAATTTAACTCAACCAATTGATTTTTAGGTAATATTTAATTTATCAATAATATTGAACAACTAATGGATAAGAGGTGATATATTATCTGAAGTATCACTTCAGTATGTTAGTTTAAGAAAAAATGTATAAAAAGGTAGCGTATAATGCCTCATATCTTACAGTTAGATAGTGATAATTTCTCAAGCACACTTTACCCTCTAGGTCAGGAAGAGCATCAAACGGTAGTTGTTTATTTTTCGGCATCTTGGTGTTTGCCTTGTAAAAGCATGCACCCTATTTTCATTAAACTTTCTAAGCATTTTCAACAAAATAATATTGTTTTTGGTCTTGTGGATATTGCTCAGTCACCCACTTTGGCTCCTAAATATGGTATAAAATCAGTGCCGACAATTGCGATTTTCCAAGATACTCGTTTAATCGATATTATTGCTGGAGAAGTGTCATTTAATTGTGCATTAATGGTATTGAATAAAGTACTTGGGAAGCGTTAATGCTTAGCGAATATATTTGAAAATAATGATAAGTCATTCACAATGCTAATACTGATATTAGAAGGGTTATTGATAGGTTGCCTACTTGGTTTAACGGGAGCCGGTGGTGGTATTCTTGCTGTTCCAGCGTTAATGGCAAGCCAAAATTGGAGTGTGGCATTAGCGGCACCCGTTGGTCTTTTAGCGGTTACAATTGCTGCATTTATTGGTGTTGTTCAGGGTCTTATAAAAAATAACATTCGCTATAAAGCGGCTATTTGGATAGCATTATTGAGCATTCCTTCCGCTAAATATGGTGTTTATCTTGCCCATATTACCCCACCAGTTTGGTTAACGCTTGCTTTTAGTTTCGTTATGATTTATGTCGGATGCCGTATATTTTTCAATCGAGCAGATGTGCAGAATGATGCTCATTGTATAATTAATAAAGACACTGGAAAATTTATTTGGAATACTAAAACTGCTTTAATCTTGGGGTGCATTGGTGTTGTTACTGGGTTACTTACTGGGCTGTTAGGTGTGGGAGGTGGTTTTATTATTGTTCCTGCATTGCGAAAATTCACTAATTTAAATATGAAGAGTATTATTGCAACATCATTAATGGTCATTTTTTGTATTGGTAGTATTAGTATTTTCATTAATGTCTGGAATGGGTTCCAGTACCCTAAAGAAATTAGTCTTGTTTTCATTGTTTCTTGTGTTATTGGTTTATTAATTGGTCGATTAATAACGCATTATATTTCCAATAAGGCTATCCAAATATTATTTTCAAGTGTTGTTATCTTTGTTGCTCTATGGTTGATTTTATCAGTACTGATTGAATTAAATGTTATTTAAAATAGATTTTAAATATCAAGCAATTAAGTGGTTTTTTATAATTCATGCGGCATGTGTCACTATTTTGAATTATCAGTCATTTATTCTCCTTAATGAAAGTGAAATTGATTTATCTTCAAGCTCAAAGAGGTATAATGAATAATCGCATTTTTTCTACCCAGATAATAGTAAAATGGATTGCTAATATATTCTTCCGGGTAATCATTAAAGGTTGACTAGTATAATTATGACAAAACAAGATAGCTCAACAACGATAATTGATATAGCAAAACGTGCTAATGTAACTGATATTACAGTTTCTAGAGCATTTAATCATCCTGAGATGGTAAAGAAAGAAACTCGAGATAAAATATTAGCTATTGCGCAAGAACTCAATTATGTCCCAAACCTTTTTGCGCGTAATCTGAAAAATAAAAATAGCCGTATAATAGGTGTGGTCACTGACAGTACATTTAACCCATTTTATGTGGTGCTTATTCAAACAGTTTCACGCTTAGCGAAAGAAAAAGGCTATCAAGTCATGATTTTTGATTCAGATAGCGATGAAAAAGCAGAAAAAACAGCAATTGAAACGTTAGTCAGTTACAAGGCGAGCGGTATTCTACTATCGCCAGTTCGTGACGATAAAGACTATCAACCAAGTTACTTATCATTAATTGACCAACACAATGTGCCTTTGGTTTTTGTTGACCGTTCAATTTATGGTTATCAAAATAAGTATTCGGGTTTATTCTTGAAAAACTTTGAAATAGGTGCTTTAACAGGAAAATTTCTTAACCAACAAAATAGTGAGAATACACTTATTGTTTCAGGGCCAGAAGGCTCCGAAATTAGTTTATCCCGTTTAGCGGGGATATATGAAAATTTTCCAAATAGAAAAAGCATCAATGTCTTATACAGTAGCTATATGTTTAATAAGAATGATGAAGATTATTTAAGGAAAAAAGTCCAAGAGCTGTACACACCTAATATGTATATAGTTGGGTTGAATGGAATTATTACAGCTGGAATGTATAAAATCATTTTAGAATTAGGCCTTTCTTGCCGCTATTTTTCTGTTGATTTACCTCCCTATGCAGATACTTACCATTTATCTATTTCTGGTGTACACCATGATTCGGTATATCTTGGTGAATTAACAACTGAGTTATTGTTTTCTGAGATAGAACGAGATTCACATAAAGATCATAAAACAAAACAAATATTTGTTGATGGGAAACTTGTTGTTTATTAATAAGAATCAGAAATAAAGTACGTTATGATTTTTATATGTACTCTAAAGAATTTGAGTTGCATATGAGCACAGTTAACATACATGTAATTTAATGTATGAAAAATATAAATAGGCAGGTAACGATACCTGCCTATTTTAATGGTTATGAGAAACTATTCATTTAGCGTTTCATTGAACTAATTAAGGTCGCCCCCCAAATAATTAGGCCTTTTACAATATATTGAACATAAGGTGAAATACCTAATAAATTTAAACCATTATTGAGTACACCTAAGATCATTGCGCCAATGAGTGTGCCAATGATCATACCACGGCCCCCTGCGATTGAAGCACCGCCGAGTACGACTGCAGCAATTGCATCTAACTCAAAGCCTACGCCTGCATTGGGTTGCCCGCTCATGACTCGAGAGGTAAATATTAACCCAGCGAAAGCCGCAGTAAAACCGCTAATGACGTAAACTAACATTTTATAACGTTCAACGCGGATACCACTGAGACGAGCGGCTTCTTCATTACCGCCTATCGCGTAAATATAGCGGCCAAAAGAGACATGATTTAGTACAACATAGAAAATAAGATAAAGGCCAAGCATTAATAAAATAGGAACTTGGATCCCCATTAATTCTTCTCGTCCCCAAAAAGCAAACTCTTGAGGTAATCCTGAAACTGGGTAGCCACCGGTATAAATTAAGGCGAGGCCTTTAGCAATGATCATGGCACCCAAGGTGACAATGATGGGCGGCATTTTACCATAAGCCGCTAAAATCCCATTAATAAAGCCAAAAGCAACACCGGATAATAACCCCAGAGCAATGGCTGCATAAGGATCCATTCCATAATATTTCATTAAGCCAGCCATCAAGGTTCCAGAAAGTGCCATAACAGCACCAACGGATAAGTCAATTCCACCAGTTAAGATAGCAAATGTCATACCGATAGCGATAATGGCATTAATAGAAACCTGACGAGCAATAGTAGAAAGGTTATTTACAGTTAAAAAATGTTCATTAAAAATGGACATGCAGACAAATAAAAGAACTAAACCAACAAGTGGTAAAAATGCAGGTATTTTAGTTAACTTAGAAAAACTAAACTTATTTTTAGTTAATGGAATTGCACTTTGATTAGACATAGTCGTTATCCTATATAATATTGCCGGCCGCATGTACCATGATCTGAGTAGAGTTTATTTCATCTCCAGTTAACTCAGCGGCAATTTCGCCATCTCGAAAAACCAAAACTCTATCACTGACACCAATAACTTCTGGTAGCTCCGATGAAATCATAATAATGGAAATTCCTTTTTCAGTTAGAGAGCGCATTAACTGATAAATTTCTGATTTTGCCCCGACATCAATTCCTCGAGTGGGTTCGTCGAAAATAAGAATTTTGGCTTGTTTATTTAGCCAGCGAGCAATAACAACCTTTTGTTGATTTCCACCACTTAAAGTAGAAACCGCAGTGTGGGGCTCTGGTGTTTTAACTTTTACTTGGGAAATTAGATCAATAGATAAAGTGAGTTCTTTTTTATTTTGAATTAAAAATAATTTTTGAGCGTGATTGTTTAACCATATATTTTCTTTAACGGAGAAGGGTAATACAAGACCTTGGGTTTTTCGGCTTTCGGGTAATAAACCGATACCTAATTGCAGCGCAGCTGCAGCCGATTTAACTTTAACTTCTTTACCTTCTAAAATAACTTTTTTCTTGTATGCTTTGTCAGCACCAATCATGGCAAGAATAGTCTCTGTACGACCGGAACCGACCAACCCCGCAAGCCCCAGAATTTCACCTTTTTTTAATTGAAGGTGGTTAGTTGGGCTATATGAGAAGCGCTGAATTTCAGCATCTAAGATGACTTCTTGCTCGTTGAATTGGCGTTTATGAGGATAAATATTTTCAACTTCACGGCCAACCATCATTTCGATGATAACGTCTAAATCTGTTTCATCAACCTTACGTGACCCAATATATTGTCCATCACGCAGTACACTGATGGTGTCACAGATTTCATAAATTTCTTCTAAATGATGTGAAATAAAAAACATTCCAACCCCTTTAGCTTTTAAATCACGCATTACATCGAATAAATGATTTGCTTCATTGGGGGTTAATGTTGCAGTTGGTTCATCTAATACTAAAATTTTAGCGTCTAAAGATAATGCCTTTGCGATTTCAACAAACTGCTGTTCCGCTATACTTAAATGGCTAATAGGTTCATCAATATTAATGTTGACACCCAGCTCAGCTAAGATTTCCTGTGATTTTTTTCGCATTAATTTTCTATCTAATAAACCAAACTTATTTTTTAACTCTCGATTTAAAAATATATTTTCAAAAGCATTTAAATAAGGAATAAGAGAAAATTCTTGGAAAATAATACCTACGCCAGCTTTGATTGCATCTCTGTAGTTATGAAAGGTGTGCTCTTTGCCCTCAATCAGGATTTGTCCGCTGTCAGGTTTATGTATTCCACATAACACTTTCATTAGCGTTGATTTACCTGCGCCGTTTTCACCTAATAATGCGTGAACCTCTCCTTTTTCGAGGGAAAGATTAATATTATCTAACGCCTTAACCCCAGGGAAAGTTTTGCTGACATCTTTTAATGCTAATAATTGCATCATATTGCTTCCCTATATTTCTCAACTGCTTAAAAATGGGTAACAAAGCCATTTGGAATTTTTATTCCAATATGCATTTAATAATTAATATTTATGAAAATGTATTGCACCGAACATCAGAAATACAGGTGCAATACATCGGTTATTGATAACTAGCGATTACCAGTGGAAATCTTTTGCATTGGTTTTGTCGATCAATTTAACATCAATTGGGACTTCTTTAGGAACATTGGCACCCCAGTATTTTGCTAAGCCCATTGCTAAACCAATACGCACTTGATCACGAGGGAATTGCGCTGAAGTTGCAATAAATGGAGAGTTGCCTTTGGCAATTTCAGCAACAGCTTCAGGAGAACCGTCAACACTCACTAATTTGACATCACGGCCAGAAGATTCAATCGCTGCTAGTGCACCTAAAGAACCGACATCGTTAACACTGAAGATCCCATTGAGAGTTGGATTCGCTTGCAGCATATTTTCGGTAACGTTCATCGCAGTATCACGTTCTTGTTTACCGTTCAATTTAGTTACGATTTTAATATTTGGGTATTCTTTCATCGCTGCTTCAAAGCCGCGAACACGCTCAAGAATTGGTACGACAGGAATACCATCTAAAATAGCCACTTCACCTTTGCCGCCTAATGCTTCACCTAAACGTTTACCCGCCATTAAGCCAGCATCATAGTTTTTAGAACCGACGAAAGAGTCAATTGGGCCATTTGCTTGTGCATCAATAGCGATAACCACAACGCCCGCTTTTTTCGCAGCCAGTACAGCTGTTTCTGCACCAACGCTATCGGCCGGGTTAATTAACAGAATATCGATTTTTTTCTGTAACATATCTTCGATATCACTGGTTTGCTTTGATACATCATGAGCCGCATCAGAGATGTATAGTTGGGCACCCATATCACCTGTTGCGCTCTCTAAGGCTTCCTTCATGGTGACAAAATATTCATTGTTTAATTCTTGAAATGACATACCCACTGAAACTGGCTTAGCGGTAGCGTTAAAAGCCATACCTAAAGTCAGTACACTTGCAGCTACAGCCAACTTTTTAAATTTACTCAGCATAAGATGTTCTCCTAAAAGAGCGTTTAATTATATGTAGGGTTTTTACTTATTTAGTGTTTATTTGAATTATCAATTATTACTACCAGTTAAAAACATGTTTATGGCTTGATGACGACTTTAATTGAGTCTGCCGATTTCGCCATGACAAAAGCTTCTTCCCAATCATCGATGGAATAGAAGTGGGTAACGATATCATCAGCACTAACTAAGCCACGGCTAAATAGGTCAATAGCGACTTCATAACTATATGGGCCTAAGTGAGCTCCGCGGATATCAAGTTCTTTGCGGTCACCAATGATTGACCAGTCAACGGTTGTTTCTTTACCAAACACGCTAAACTCAACGAAACGACCAAGCTTACGGATCATTTCTAGCCCTTGAGTAACGCCAATTGGGGCGCCAGTTGCTTCAATATAAACATCGCAACCATAGCCTTCCGTCATATCTTTGACTAATTTGATGGCATCTTCTTTCAGTGGATTGATAACAACATCTGCACCAAATTTTTTCGCTAATTCAAGACGTTCATCAATCGCATCAATAACAACCAATTTTTTCGGTGTTTTTAATTTGGCGACTTGGATCATGCATAGCCCAAGTGGGCCTGCACCAGCAATGACGACGACGTCATTTAAATCGATATCACCACGGCGTACGGTGTGGATAGCACAAGCCATCGGTTCAATTAATGCGGCATCTTTATCAGATAGTTCATCAGGGATTTTGTGGATAATGGCACGCTCTGAAAAACGCATATATTCAGCCATACCACCATCGGCAACTTCTTTTTGGAAACCGTAAATATCATGGGTTTCACACATCCAATATTTGCCTGATTTACAGAAACGGCATTCCCAACACGGGACAATTTGCTCAGCTAAGATGCGGTCGCCTACCTTTAATTTGAATTTTTCAGCGGAACCTTCACCGAGTTCAGCAACGCGCCCATAAAATTCATGGCCAGGAACTACAGGTGCTTTAATCCATGGGTCATCACCCCAGAACATTTGAGCGCCATCATTGGCTTTACAGTCGCCAGCGCAGATCCCACATCCATCAACTTTGATGACAACTTCTCTAAATCCTGGCGTCGGTCTTTTAATGTTTTCAAAGCGATAATCATGCGGTCCATGACAAACAACAGCTTTCATTTTTTCAGGTAGGTTACTCATGTTCTAAAACCTCTTTCTAGTTGTTAACCCTAATGTTGACGTCAACATTAAGCGTTTTTTTATAACGCATTTGCTTTAGTTTTTTAACGCTTAACTATCAATAATGATATGTATGTAAGAAAAATGGTTGTTTAATGTTATAGATAAAATAAATTCTTTTTAATATGACGACGTCGTCATTTTTGAAAGTATGAATGTAAAAAACTAAAATTTGTGATTTAACCCCTAATTTTAGTCTCCTAATTGAGTACTTTCATTGGAAAATGAGACTGTCAAAAATGATTTTGTAACACAATGAAAATTATAATAAAAATCTTATTCCATTCCTTTTTTTAGTTTTTCAAGAAATGAATATGAAGCCGAGTATAATTATTTTAACTATTTTCAGAAGTGGATAATTTATGCAAAAACATTTCAGCTCACATTTTTATATGAAAACAAATTAATTTTACATTAAATAAAGAGACACAAAATGGTTAATAGAACGTTATTTTTAATTTATAAAATTTAATTTAAAAAATTGAATAGAGTAATGGGGTATTTTTACGTGCTGTTAATTATATTTTCTTTGCAGATGTACCTAATGAACATTGAAGAAGGCATAAAAAAACAGCTTTATACTTTGTTATTGTATTTTGCCAATCTTGCAAAGTATAAAGCCAAATAGAGCCAAAGTTTAACTTCATTTTGTCAATAAAATCATTTTGTTATCTTGTTATAAATATGTGGAAGCCTCACGTCTTTATGTTAGACAATCATTGGTGCAATGATAAAACCGAAGGCGACACCTGCAATAATTCCACCTAGGCCTGGTAACATAAAGGGATGATTTAAAATATATTTTCCAACCCGAGTAGACCCTGTTGAGTCGAATTCAATTGCTGCTAATGATGTTGGGTAAGTGGGTAAGACAAATACTCCGGTGACGGCGACAAAAGAGGCCAAAATTGCCCATGTGGGAACATCTAAGGCAATAGCTAACGGAATAATTAATGGTGTTGTGGCACCTTGTGAATATAACAATGCACAGGTAAAAAACAGAACTAAAGCTAATAAAATAGGATATGCAGATAACACATCTCCAGCTATCGCTTTAATTTGGTCCATGTGTGCATCAACAAATGTCGTCCCTAAGGTAACAATACCCAATATCACTGCAAGTGAACTCATTCCTGAACGGAAAGTGGGTGCTAGAACGATTGAGTTTGGTGATGTTTTACAGAATATCACCATCAAACATGCAGCACTTAACATGCAGATGATAATAATATCGCGAGTGCCCATAGGTTTACCGATATCAAAGCCGGGACGCAATTGCGGAAAGGCAGCAAGGATGACAATCGCGACAGTGGCAATGATAAACAAGACAACTGAAAACTTTTCTCTGGTGGTGCTTTCACCTGTTTTTTCTTCGTATTTATGGACTAAGCCCTTTTGTAAGCGCTCAAGATAAACTTCATCGTCTTCTAGTTCACAGCCTTGGCGTGATGCGATAAATGCCGCAACCATGGCTGCAACAAAAGAGGCAGGTAAGCAGACTGACATGACAACGATGAAAGTAACGCCATTACCTTCCATTATTGTCAACATTGCTGCCATTGCGGCGCTGATTGGCGAACCTGAAATAGCAATTTGTGATGCAACCACTGAGCCTGCTAATGTTCGGGATGGGCGAATGCCTGAATCTTTTGCGATTTCGGCTATCACTGGTAGCATAGAGAAAACAATGAAGCCTGTACCAGCCATGATAGTCATCACCCAAGTGATGATTGGCGCTATAATATTCAGGTACTTAGGGTTTTTACGCATAAACTTACTGGCGAGGCGTACGAGATAATCCATTCCACCTGCAGCTTGTAATGCAGATGCTGCTACCACGACGGTCATAATAATTAAAATAACATCAACAGGTGGGGAGCCAATAGGTAAACCAAACCCAATGGTTAGAACTGCTAATCCTAATCCACCGCAGAGTCCTATACCAATTCCCCCCATCCGTATACCGAAGAATATTGCACCTAATACAACAATGATTTCTAGCCAAACCATAATCGTCTCCAATAGACAATATATTGTCATTAGTAATATTAAAAATTAATTTTTGATATTTGATATAAAATTAAATATTTTTATTTATCATTAAATTTTGTTTCCCGACTCTACTTTCATACCAGTGAATACTTGCTCTGACTAAGGTACTGGTTGAGTCGATATATTTATCTGGATAATTATTTATTTCATTTTCAAGAATGACGGGAACTTCAGTGCAGCCAAGAACAATAATTTCTGCACCTCGGGAGAATAATGCCTCAGCTTGTTTTTTCATAATGGCCTCAGCCATTTTTTTATTTCCTGATTTTAATAAATAAATGCTTTCCATAACTTTGTCTTGGCTTTCTTTATCAGGCGTGATGCAGTTTAAATATTTATTTTCTATATTTTTTTGATACAACCCCATATACATAGTGGCATTTGTTGCAAGTAATCCGATATTTTTTTTCTTGGTTGCTAGCACTTCTTTCATTGTTGTCTCAACAATACTTAGCATATCGACGTGGCAAATATCTTTCAGTTCACTAAACCAATAATGTGCGGTGTTACAAGGAATAACAATACATTCAGCACCTGCATTTTCTAGTTTTTTTAGATAGTCAGTCATTAAAGGTAGAGGAGATTCACCACGGTTTAATAGCGCCTCTGTTCGATCTGGTATATCAGGAATAGATGATATAATTAAAGGGATATGCTCTTGGTCTCTATTTGCTACGGTATAATTAACGAATTTATTAAATAAATCGACAGTAGCGGCAGGTCCCATACCACCTAATACACCAATTAAACCTTTCATTTTAATACCCCTGCATTTCATTAGCTTTTTTATAAAATAAAAATCAATAAATGCTTATATTCCTTCATTTATTTAACATATAGGTTGGCATTAAAATAATTATTAACCTAAATATTACTGCCATAACCTATGGCTAATATTTATCAATGTTTATCTTGGATGAGAAATGCAAGTAAGTATGGGTTGATGCAAGATATGCATTAAGTTTTTTATTCAAAATAAAGTTATTTTAATAAATTGCTCTGAGAGCCTGAATAGACTAGGTTTTATGATGTAAATAAATTAAATAAAATTAATTTTTGATTTTTGTTAATGTTTTAAATAGTAGGTCTATGCATAATACAAATAATGTATCTACAAATTTTGTTTGGTTGCTTAACTAATCATTAACTTAAAATATCAATAAAAATACTTTTAATTTCTTATATTTTAACAGCAAGTCAATTTAAGGCTTAATAAGATGAAGAATATAGAAACAAAATGGCTATATGATTTTTTAACACTAGAGTCGTGCCGACATTTTTCTCATGCCGCAGAACAACGAAATATTTCTCAGCCCGCGTTTAGCCGTCGTATTAAAGCGTTAGAGGAAGCTATTGGTGTTGAATTATTTGATAGAACGACTTCCCCTTTACAGTTATCTGAAGAGGGCAAAATTTTCCATTCCCAAGCACGTAGTTTACTACAACAACTGGAATGTAACTTAAATGAATTATCCGGCCATAATGTATTGAGTCTACCAAATATTAAAATTGCTGCCGCTCATTCGTTGTCATTAACATTACTACCTAAATTAGTCCATGGGCTGTCCGGTTACGGTGAGGAGTTTGTTTACCATGTTGAAGCCATTGATGTCGTACAAGTTGTCAACGCATTGAGAGAAGGGAAGAGTGACTTTATTATCTCATTTTATGATGAAGATCTCATGCAATCTCCATTTTCCTCATTGAATGTATTTGAATCTGAATTATACCCAATTTGTGCCGCAGATGAGCATGGTAAGCCGCTATTTGACATCTATCAACCTCAAGTGCCGTTGTTGAATTACACAAGTGCTTCATATATGGGAAGGTTAGTTAATCGTCGGTTAAGTGAATTTGGTACGATCAATTCGAAAACACTTTTTATGTCATCAATGAGTGAGTTATTAAAAAATATGGCTTTGGATGGTCATGGCATAGCATGGTTGCCTATTTATTCTGTAGTGAATGAATTGAAAGAAAAGAAACTCGTTTGTCTAGATACGCCTGAATTAACGATACCTATCCAAGCTTATATCTACCGTATGGATACAAGGCTAAATAAAACTGCAGAGGACTTTTGGCGCATTTTAAAAAAGAATATTCCAGAGGATTTACGGCACTTATAGTGTCGATGGGGAATTTATAGATAAATAACCTGCTAAAATAAACAGGTTATTAAAATAATTCACATTTTATTTAGCGAAAATATATCACTTTGAAAAAGAAAGAATTAGTGATCTAAAGAAACAGAGTGGACATACTCCAACTGTTTTAAGGAGCAGTAAAATTCAGGTAAAGTGATTTTTTGGCGTACTAATAGCTTTAAATTTACCTCGACACGCTCTTTCTTGATATCTCTGATGGTGAGATTCTCAATTAAGTCTTTGTGGCTTTTTAGGTACTCAATAAGCAAAGGAACACCTTTTTCATGAGTAAATAGCATTCGAACTTTAATTTTTCCTAGTTTTTGGTTTCTCATCTGAAATAAAGCAACTTGAGGACTGAGTTGTATTGCTAAGAAAAAAAGGATTGTAACGATGATAGCATGCCAGTAGAACCCTGAACCACAGGCAATTCCAACACCGGCTGAAGCCCAAACAATGGCTGCAGTTGTTAGACCTGAAATGGCATCATCACGACGATGCAATATAACCCCAGCGCCTAGAAAGCCCACTCCGCTAATTATTTGTGCAGCTAATCTCATTGGGTCGCTACGTATATTGTCAGAGATATTGGCGTAATATTCCGCTGACTGAATAGAAACGATGGTTAATAAACAGCTGGCAACGGCGATAATGACACAAGTTTTAAAACCAACAGGTTTTCCCTTTGATTCACGTTCTAAGCCAATTAAGCCGCCTAAAACGAAGGCGGCTAGTAGTTTAGCAATACTTGATAGTGATAAAGGGCCAATGGTGCCAACAAACTGTATAAATAAATCCATGGCTTGCTCCTGACGTGACCTTACCCTTTCCTTAATTATTATTGTGCTGTAACGCGATTTGCTGGTTTTTCATTTTCCCCATTTTTCTTTTTAGACACATCGTCTTTAAAGAAGAAGATAAAGAAAACGGTGACAACAGCGGCGACGATAGCTGGGTAATGCCAGAATGTTCCCCATTGTGGTAATGCTGCGCTACCTGTCTCTGTGACAGTTGAATTAAAGATTTCACCACAAATTGTTGAAGCAAATAATAAGCCAAAGCCATTTGAAACAATAAAGCGTAAACCCTGAGCTTGCGCTCTGATCTCAGGTTTTGCTTTACGGTCAACGTAGATATCACCTGCTGTAAAGAAGAAGTCCCAGCATAATCCTTGAAGCATCAATCCGAAAATAATGAAGTAGAAACCGGAATCTACTGCAGCATAGGAAAATAACATTGAACGAATAATCCAACTTACTGCGCCAAGAAGTAAGGTGATTTTGAAACCGAATTTCATTAAGAAGAATGACAGCACAAACATAAATAGGACTTCACATGCAATACCAATTTGCATGATAGATGCTGCATTATCGAATCCAAGTGTTTTAATAAATACAGGGATATAAGCGGAGTAAGCTGTTTTCGGTATCATTAATACAAAGATACTAAACATTAAGATAGCGAAATAACGGTCTTTAAATAATGAAAGTGCATCTAAACATAGAATATCTCTAGCGGAGAAAGGTTTACCTTTCGCTTTTGGTGGTGTATTTGGCAAAGTAAAGCAGTAGAAACCTAGTAATACAGCAACAGCGGATGCGATATACCAAGTCATGGTACTACCCGAGAAGCCCATTTCCCCTAATATAAATCCGATAGCCATAAAACCGAATGTGCCAAATACACGAATAATAGGGAAATATTTCACACCATTAATATGAGAGAAGCTGATGCTATTAGAAAGCGCAGTTGTTGGATAAAATAGTAGACCAATAATAAAAATCATAAACAGGGTCATGCCGCTATTTTGTGCCTCAATAAATTGAGGAACACATAGAATAACGGCCGCATTAATTAAATGCAGTGTTCCCATTACTTTTTGTGAAGCAAAGAAACGGTCAGCAACCATACCAATGAATAAAGGGGAAATAATGGTTGCTACACCTAATAAAGCGTAAGCATTACCAATGATGTTTGCCATCCCATAAGTACTTAACACAAGTCCCATTGTCATATTCCATGCACCTTGCATGAAATATTGCACAAACATCATGATCAGTAAGCGAGAGGTTATTTTCATATCCATGATTAGTTTTCCTCTTAATATGCTTCTAGCGTTAATCCGTCATAAGCAACGCGGATATTATAAGGTGCACAAACCGCTTCTAATTCGTCATGAAGTAATTTGCCACTATGGGAAATATGTGAAACAGCAATTTGAGTTTCTGAATGCAGGCAGCCTTGTTGCTGCAGTTTTTCTTTAGCTGCAAAGACGGTTTCTAGGCTCATGTGATTATCTGTACGGTTTTTCCCATTGAGCCCGTAAGTGCATTCAAATACGACGATATCAAGTTGTTTATTTTCCAACCATTTCCAGGTTAATTCAGGGAACCAACCTGAATCATGTCCATAAAAAATAGCTTTTCCATTTTTTTCAATATGATAGACATAGCAAAGTTCCCATTTAGCATGGTTTGCAAGTAATGGCGTAATTTTATAACCGTTCCTTTCGACGGTGACAAAAGGGATTAAACAGTGGAAATCGAAACGCTCTTTACTGTAGCCGGGTAGAACGTCAAGGCAGCCATTAATTGCTCGGTCATTACCAAAAATATGTAATGGATGGTGAATTTCAAAACCATAACCTTCCATGCGGCTGAATAAATCGCCGACATTAAAATGGTCAGGATGAGTATGGGTAAATAGTAAGCTTTCAAACTTAGTTGCATCCATTCCGTCACGCATTAACTGATAGCTAAATGTCGGGGAAACATCGATCAACATAAGATCATCCACAATGGCGGAAGAATGGGTTCTAATATCTTTTCCTCCAAGCTCTCTTGCTTTTTGGCAGTGCTCACAGCGGCAGAAAGGATTTGGTATGCCTTCAGAAGCCGCGGTGCCTAAAAAGTGAAGTTTCATAATAATTACCTGTATTTTATAGTTTTATTTTGGAATTTTTGATCCCTGGTGTTGGTGTTCAAACAAAAAATAAATCAATTTGAACGTTCCAATAGTAATGCTGGGGGTTGTTATTGCCAATAAATGTTATTTAGATCAGTGATCTCATTCAAAGATTATTTTTTATGTCATTGATTTTGTTATTGTTTAATATTGCCCTGCAAAAGAAAGGCAAGAAAAGTAATCTTTATTTTATTCGTTTGTTTTATAAACTAATTGAGAGTGGAACGTTCAAATCAATTATCGGTAGTCGCGATGAATAATTCAGGTATGCTATTGGCAGCAATAATCAAGGTGAAAAAGACAAATGGCAACAATCAAGGATATCGCAAAATTAGCAGGTGTTTCTCATGGAACCGTTTCTAATGTTTTGAATAAGCGGGGGAATGTGAGTGTTGAGAAAATTGAAGCAGTCTATAAAGCCGCCAAGCAAATGGGGTACCAGTTAAATACACAAGCTCAATTATTGAGAACCAATAAGAGCCAAAAGATAGCAATACTTTTACCGCAATTGGTGTCTGATAAGTATGCAATATTTTTTAATTCATTTAGGCAATCTATGGCTCAGTATCCAGAGATAACTTATGATCTATTCTTGACGGATGATCTGGAGACGACAGAACTCGATGCATTACAAAAAATTGCCGCTGGTGGCTATAAGCAAGTCGTAGCAGTCAGTTGTTTGCAGGATGCCGCTATCTATTTTGACACCTTAAAATTAGCCGCTTCTCAAATTATTTTTATTTATCGTCAGCCTGTAAACGCTTACCATTTTTTCACATTGGATTACTCTCAGGCAGCTGATGCCATTTGCCAACAAATTGCGACAAATCGAAGCCAGCTAGTGGGTATTTTTAGCGATGATCATGGTGATTTAGAGCACGCCACCTTTGTCAGTGAGTTACAAAATAACCTTAAACAGCAGGCCCCGAATAAAAAATTTATTATTATTCGTGCTTCTAATGATGAATCTTATAAGGCAGCTTTTGATTTTTTCTCTGAGGAGCAAATACCCGATTTATTTGTTGCTGAAGACATTGAAAAAGCTAGTTTTTTAACCCAAGCTAGTTTTTTTGGTAGTGAAGGTGATTGCCCTGCAATTTTTGCTTTAAGTGGTAACATTCCTCCGATACTAAAAGGGTTACATTGTTTCCCAATGAACTATGCACAATTAGGGTTGGAAGTGGTCGATGAACTGATGAGAGAAGATCACGCAAAGAAAACGGTGGGGAAGAATACTGTCTACGTTCGTAATCAAAGTGGTAACCTTTATACGGCAACATCGGCAATAATTACTGACAATAAATCCGATCCAACCTTAAATTTACTCATTTTACCCAGCCCTTCAACAAACGCACTTAAAAAGCTACTGCCACATTTTTATCGACAAACAGGAATTAAGGTTAATTTAGCAGTTTATCCTTATGATGAAGTTTACCAAATTTTAGGGCAGCTCCATTTACATCCTTATTATGATTTACTACGTATCGATATGGCCTGCTTTCCTTGGTTTGCGGAACGCATCTTGCAACCGTTAGATAAAGTCGGGAATGGGGTGACTGATTTATTAAGTAACTTTTCCTTACCAACACAGCAAAAATTTAGTTTGGTGAATGATACTGCTTATGCAATGCCATTTGATGCCAGTGCACAAATGTTATTTTATCGTAAAGATCTCTTTGAAGATCCTATTTTAAAAAGAATGTATTACGAGAAAACAGGACAAGAACTAACAGTACCGACTTCTTTTGATGAATACGATCAGGTAACCCAATTTTTTACAGAGCTACATGAAGAAGGTGAGTTTTTACGGCCTATCGGTGCATCAACGACGTTAGGCAGTGCGGGGTTAATTGCCACTGAGTACTTATTAAGGTATTACGCGGCAGGAGGAAAGTTAATAAGTAATGGTAATATTCCTAGATTAGAAATGCCATTAGCGGGTCAGGTATTAGATGAATACCTCCACCAGGTTTCTATTACAGAAAATATTCATAATAAATGGTGGAGCGAATCAGTCGAACAATTTGAGCAAGGGAAACTTGCTATGCTGATTGCTTATATGAACCTATTTAACGATGTTGCTCACAGTAATATTTTCCCTAAAATTGGTTTTGCCCCTGTACCAGGGGGAGTCCCTCAATTGGGGGGTGGGGCATTAGGGGTATCTCGCTATAGCCAAAAAACACATTATGCAGAACAATTTTATCGTTGGCTTTATTCACCAATAGTAATGGATCACCTCATTTTGTTGGGTGGAAACAGTAATCATCAAGATTTCAGCCATAATCAAGAGGTTTGCTATCGCTATCCATGGATGCCACTGGCTTATCAAGAAATAAATCGAGGTATCCGTGAATCTTCAATTCCAAACGGTAAGTTGTTTAATTTGCGCCAAGCTGAAGTCATTATTGGGCAAGGAATTACTAATGTTGTGAATAAAATCATGACTATAGATGAGGCGATTGAGTATATTAACCAGCGCTTATTGGTTGATACGCAAGGTGAGAGGCAAATAACGGGTTAATTGGTATTTTAAATAAGCGGATAAACAAATGATAAGCTGTTACTAACTTTCAGTGTTATCCGCATAAGCTAGTTGCGATACAGGGCGTTTTGTTTAGTCATTTTTACCGGTAGGTATAAAGCAAAAATAGCTTTGAAGTAACCCTCAATTGCCCTCTTGGGAGGGTTCTCGGCATTTAGTGGCTGGTTTATGTATCTTTAATTCATTTTTTTATTTCATTTCATTTTATAGGTTTAATAAACTTTCGATTTATTATTCGATTATTATTTAAAAAGAGTTATAGTAGTGATTAATTAATAAGTTAATTAATCATAATATGATAGGTGAGTTATCTTGAGCTTAATTAGAAAATATCGCCATATTATCAGCGTTAGCCTGCTATCCTTATTGTTAATGGGATGCAACCAAGGACATTCCCCATTATTCCCAATGTTAGGCGCTTATTTCCCTTATTGGATGCTATGTGTCTTAATTGGATTGGTTGGCGCTATATTATTGCGTGTTGTTCTCGTTTATTTAGAAATTGATGATAAGTTACCTTTTCCTCTGATGTTTTACTTTGGTGTCTTGTTGACAATCTCTATTACCATATCCTTACTTTATTTTTCTCATTAAATTATGAATATAAAAAATAAAAAAAAGATAGCCGTCATTCTCACAATCGGCATATTTGCGGCTTTATTACTATTACTATGGAAAAGCCTGCAATCATCGATTCTGAATCCACTAAGTGAAGAGGCCGTGATTGAGGCCAATAAAATTAACATTTCTTCTGTCGTTCCGGGACGGATAAGCCAGTTTTATGTTAAAGAAAATCAGGAAGTCAAAAAAGGCGATCGATTATTTACCATTGACCCGACTATGTATGCTCTACGAGTGAACCAAGCTAAAGCCGAGTTACTTGTTGCAGAAGCGGCGTTAAGCAACAAGAAGAGAGTGATTGTCGCTGAAACATCAAATTCTGAAGTGGCTGAAGAGCAAATAAAACGTGCACAAGTTAACCTTGCACTGGCAACCCAGTCTTTAAAACGTTTAGAGCCATTGTTGGCGAAAGGTTTTGTTACCGCCCAACAAGTGGATGACGCCCGAACCTTAAAACGTGATGCAGAAGTCAGCTTAAAACAAGCTCAAAAACAAAATGTGGCATCAGAAGCATTAATTAATAACACCAAATCTGAAGAAGCACTTGTTGAGTCATTAAAAATATCACTCGCCATGGCTGAGTGGGAATTGGGTAACACGGAAATTAAGGCACCGAGTGATGGGTATATTGTTGGACTAACGATATCAGCGGGTGAGTTTGTCCTTTCAGGGCAATCTGTTTTTACCTTAATTGATACAGAGACATGGTTTGTGTCCGCATACTTTAAAGAAACAGAGTTAGATAACATCCAAATGGGCAGCTGTGCAGTTGTTTATTCAATGATTAATAACAAACAACCTATTAAAGGCCGAGTACAAGGTGCAGGTTGGGGAGTAATGTCTACTGATCTGTTGAATATACCTCGAGACTTACCTTATGTCCCCAAGTCTTTAAATTGGGTGCGTGTTGAACAACGTTTTCCTGTGAGAGTAATTTTAGAAAATCCACCGAAAAATCTGATGCGTGTTGGTGCGACTGCCACTGTTAATATTGTATCCCAAGATGATGACTGCTAAAGCTTTACTGGTTCTTCAACAAATAAAACAAGATTTGTTGCCATTTAATTTTCGTTTCGCGACAACATGGCGGATTGCTTTACTGTGCGCATTAATGGCTGGCATTGCGATGTTATACGAAATTCCAGAATCGGCGATTAGCTGCTATTTAATTATCTACCTTGTTAAAGCCAATGCGATTGAAAATATTCTGTTATGTATTGGTGTCATAGTGCTATGCAGTATAGCGGTCTGTGTAATCTTTATATTGTTTAACTTTACGATTCAAAATGTGATGTTGCGCTTTTTCTTTATGGCCCTTTTCTCAGGGTTATTTATGTATTTGTCTTCAGCGAGCAGCCTTGGTGATGTCGGTAACTTAATTGCCCTTGTAATTGCATTTCTAATGACATTGATTGATGATGTTCCTTTTGGCGATGCCGCAACAAGAGGGCTTTTATACGCACTATTAATGGCTGTATCCCCCATGTTATTGGTGGTTATCTTTAATTACTTTTTTGGGATTAGCCCTAAAAAATTATTAATGAATAAGCTAGCTGAGCGTTTTTTGGCTGCAAACCAATTTTTTTTAGGGAAAATGCCGTATTCAATTCAAATTAGTGAAGCTTTAAGTACGCAGGCTGAATGTAAACGGAACCTAATGCTCATCAAACTCTTTTTTCTAAAAGGAAAAAGGGAAATCCAGTGGCTAGATAGCATGGTTGATAATTCGTATGAAATACTGATCATGTCCTTAAATTTACCCGATGATACTTCTGCTGAAATTCGTCTATTACTTGCGGAAAAATGTCAATTTATTGCGCAGTGTTTGGAAAAAAACCAAATTGAACAATTGGAAACGCTAAAAAGCGAAAAAAATAGTTACCTTGAAAACCAGAAAATACTGGCTGATTTTCAAGATATTCTATTTAAGAAGAAAGTGGGGAGTGACCCTAAAGCTAAAAATCCCTTTTTTGTTAAAGACGCTTTTACAAATCCAAACCATAAATATTTCGCCATCAAAACAACCTGTGCTGCACTAATATGCTATGTTTTTTATGACTATTTTGAATGGCAGGGGATCCACACAGCGATGATCACTTGCTACGTTGTTGCATTGACTTCTGTTGGTGAAACAGTACATAAGCTAACGCTGCGTATTATAGGGTGTTTAATTGGTGCATTAATCGGGGTTATTTCGATTGTGTATATTATCCCTCATTTATCCGATATTTTTAGCCTAATGATACTCATCTTTTTCTGTATCTTGCCTGCTGCATGGGTGGCTGCGGGTAATGAGCGTATATCCTATGCAGGAGTCCAAGTTGGGCTGGCATTTTTATTAACCGTTCTTCATGGTTTTAAACCGAGCTATGATCTGGATGTTGCTTCCGATAGGATCCTCGGTATCCTATTAGGTAATGTTGTCATGTACATTATGTTCACTAAAGTGTGGCCGGTCTCTATCATGACTACAGTTAACTCTCAAATTAGAAATATTCTAGATAGTTATGCGGCACTTAAATTAAAATCTTATGATAACAATGTCGAGGCTCTCAGTTTGGTTGCTGCAATCAATGAGGGCGTTATTAAAACAAAAGATGATATTAATTTATTGATGTTCGAAACCCACTTTAAAGATAAAGGGGGGGCTTTAACTCATTTCTTAAACCAATTCTTAACCAAGGTTTCAGTAGATAGTTACCAAAATTATTCGTCTGAATTTATTCCTTTTAATCATAAAGATCATTTTGATTCGAATACAAATTTAAAATCTGCCAGTGATTTGAAATATGATGTCTTAAATACGATACCTTCAACTTTATCGGCTCAAGAAAAAGAGCAAGTTATTAAAGAACTAGTGAGCGAGAAGTAATGACAATGACCCAATCAATGAGATACGACAAAAAACGATATTTACTCATCTCGATATTCAGCATTTTTCTTGTCGGTTGTGTCGATACGAGCCGTTCATTTATGGATAAAGCGCCGCAGCCTTTACAATATGAAACTGACACATATATCTCTTCCCCTGAAGAGAATTTATATGCTGAACATAACGAAGTATTTAAAGATCAATATGACCTAGCAAGCCTTATCGATGTTGCACAAAAAAATAATCCTGAAACACGTATTGCTTGGGAGCTTGCTAAAAAAGCCGCAACCAATGTGGGAATGGTTGAAAGTACCTATTTACCCGTTATAACTGCAACAGCATTAAGTGGCTATCAACGTGGAACATTGAAGTTACCACATAATGATTTAGTCGATAAAATTGATGTTTCTAACCATGTTTTTATCCCTGCGATAACGTTTCAATGGCTATTGTTTGATTTTGGTCAGCGAGGAGCATTAACTGATGCAGCCAAACATGCATCTTTAGCTTCTGACCTTAACTTTAATTTACTTCACCAAAAAATTATTCATGATGTAACCATTGCTTATTATGCTTATGGTGCAGCACAGAAAAAAACAAAAATAACTTATGAAGCTTTGGAGCGAAGTCAGCGTTTATTGTATGCCGTAGAGCAAAAAAAAGCGCGTGGGCTAGCAACCGTACTGGATGTTGCATTAGCGAAGCAGCAAGTTTCACAATTAGAGTTTCAGAACGTATTAGCTAAAGGGAAAGAAAGAGATCAATACCAATTATTACTCTCTACCATCGGTATATCTCCACTGAAAACAATTAATATTCAATATAATGATAACGATGTTTTGCCTGATAATATCGCACCGTTGACCCATGAACGGATCAGAAATGCGTTAGCCCAGCGCCCTGATGTGCTTGCTAACTATGAACTTACACTGGCAGCGATGAAAACGACCCAATCTGTGGAATCCGACTATTTCCCTAAAGTCTATTTAGCGGGGGCAGTCGCGGGGGGAAACAGCCGTTTAGATGTGCAAGGACTACCGGGTATCAACCAAAGTTCTTCATCTTCAAATATTTTGATAGGTATCAGTATTCCGCTTTATGAAGGGGGAATAAGGCAAGCACGTATGAAGAATGCTCAGTCGGATATTCTTATTGCCCAAGAGAATTTGCGGAAAAGCCAAGAAATGGCGATTCGAGAGATGAGTTTAACTGAGAATGCACTAAAATCAGCGGTTGAGGCCAATAAAGCGGCGAAAAACCTAGTCGAAACAACTCAATTAAGTTATACCGCCAGTGTTGATTTTTATAAAAATGGTTTAGGAACAGTGACTGAAATTAATGCCGCAGAAATTGCATTATTAACAGCCGAGCTTGCTCATATTGATTCTTATACGGGTTCAGTTATTGCTGCTGTGGATTTAGCCTTTGCATTAGGTGAAATTGAAAGGGCTTTACCAAAATATGAAGACGCTACGATAAAATAGGTTTATGAGATAGCAGAAGATAACCTAGTATTTATCTTCTGCGATTATAAATTAATAAATGTCCAGTTGTTGAAATACAGGTTTTCCTGCACTACTAAATTGGCTAATTGAATATTGGTTATAATTCATTTCGCCATAACCTCTAATATATATTACACCATTAGATAAATCAGATAAGCAGCTCCAAACAGTATATTCAGAAAGTAAACTATTTTGAGTGCCTTCTCCTTCCCCCATATTATCAACAGTCATATTTTTAGTACGGTCAAAATTATTCATAATGTGAGCGAGTGTAATCATAGCGTCTTTTGCATTGTCAACTTTTGGCGCATAAGTACTATAAAAAACCGCTCGAATGAAACGCCCAACAGATGTATCAGACGAAGGTAGATTTGATGTTGCAATACCACTATCAGGTTGAGTAACTCGAATATTACCCAGTAAACTTGTTGATATATCTAGGTTTGATAACTGAGTATAATTATTCAGGTTTTTTAAATGCCATTGAAAATCAGGCCCATTAGTCATGACACGAGTAGGGTTATCAAAAACCTGTAATTTGCCATTTACGGCTTCAACAATAATGCTACCACCGTGTTTATCATAAAAAGCATAGTGGAATGGTGATGTTAAATTCCTAAAGTTAACAAGAATAGGGGACCAAAAGTAACCATTTTCAACCGCTTTTTTAACGTCATCAACATGACTAAAAAGGGATAAAGCCCATTCGCCTAATGCGGTAACAGGCAATGATAAATAATAGTTTTCCGGATTAATTGGCGTAAGCTCTGCTTCAGAAATCATATTTGCACTAAACGTTAATCCTGCACTATTTAACCCTTGGAATATATTATGGTTATCTCCATCAAAATAAACTTCGGTCGTTATCGCAAGAATATCGAATTTAGATGTATAATTAATACCATTTTCCCCGTTAGGGGCTTTTTTCTGAAAAAAAGTATTCGCAGGATAATATGTTATCCAAGAGGGCAGGTCTTCCGTTAATTCTAATGTTCGCCCTTGGTAAATATTATTTTGGCTATCTGTTATTGATAAACTCGTACACATTCCATTTAACCTCGTTTTATGAAGTATTCGCGAATTTGTAGGCTACACTTCATTTTAATAAATGTGGGTCGTAAGGTAGCTAAATAAATATTACCTGATAATGAAGATTATTTATATTGAAATTGTTTTTCAATAATAGGTGACCCATTAAAATAATAACAGAATCCCAATTAAGGGCACTGTTGCAAATAAAGTGGTGAGATTGAGTTTTTCAACTCGAAATGGGCTACATACCAAAGAGTCGATTCACTAGGTACATTTCGCTTAGCGGTTGAGCATAGTAACAAATGTTCAGCTTAACCCTTGCGAAGTGCATGCATTACCTCAATACCTTTAATAGTCGCATGTGCCGTTTTAATTGATTTAAATTCTAAGGTGGGATTTATCACGCGCTTCAATTTTCCATGATCGCATTCAATGACATTATTGTGAAATTTGATTTGCCGTTGCTCTACATGTGTAGGGCATTTTCCTTCTTTTTTGAGAGGGTTAAGAGCTTGACTATAAGGTGAGGCTTTATCTGTATTGATAACCCTGAGGATTTGCCATTTCTAACTCGATTGAATATTTTTCTTAAAAACCGATAGGCAGCTTTGGTATTACGATGTGGTGAGAGGTAAAATTCAATGCTGTGCACTCGGCTATCGACAGCTCGGTAAAGGTACGTCCATTTCCCATTCACTTTGATATAAGTTCCGTTTAAATGCCAATTGTTGAGGTCGGAGGGACTACACCTATACCAACATAACCGCTTTTCTATTTTTGGCGCATAACGTTGAATCCAGCGATAGATTGTCGTGTGAACTAAATTTACACCACCATCAGCCAACATTTCCAAGCGTTCTTGATAACTGATACCGTATTTGCAGTACCAATGCATAGCTCAAAGGATGATAATACCTGTGAAATGACGAGCTTTAAATGCATTCACCAAACAATTCTCAGTAACAAAATAATTAATTTAGCATACCTATTACTTAAATTTTGCAATAGTGCCAGATAAAGAGGGTACAAGATTCTATCGAACTAGTGTATACCCGCAATTGTACCTGCACAGTAGGGTTGATGTGGGTAGAGTCGAATAGAATTCAGTTGAGGTGAAACTTTGGCGGAGTGTTAATTTTAGCGGGCGTTACAAACAAAAACAGACGTCATTTGACGTCTGTTGAGAATTAGTGGTGCCCGGACTCGGAATCGAACCAAGGACACGGGGATTTTCAATCCCCTGCTCTACCGACTGAGCTATCCGGGCAACGGAGCGTATTAAACCTGATTTCATTGGTTGAGTCAAGGCGCTTTCAATAAACTTTTGACTGTATGCGCTTTTTTTCAACATGTTAGCCAGTTTTTAATCGAATATACATAAAATTATTAAGGTTAATAACAAATGCCAGCCTAAAAACCAATTTTGGCTGGCATGCAATATTGGAAAAATTTTAGCGGAGATAATTTTTCTGTGCTTTGTTCACTTTGATAAGATAATTACGTGACTCAGCCGCTGGGTGTTTAGTGGATAAAGTTTCATACACTTCTCCAGGCTCTAAATTATTAATACGTTGTGCTGCTTGTTTTTTATCACTGTGGAAGACACGTAATACGCTACCAGCTCCGCCATTATAGGCAGTGATGACCGCATAGCGGCGTGAGGTCTGGTTACGAATATCGCCTAAGTAGCTGTTTTGCAATATAGCTAAGTAAGCAGTGCCTGTATCAATATTTTTCTCTGGGTCAAATAAATAGCTACGGCTAGGAACACCGGATTTCCCTTGTGAGCGGAAAACATCTTTCCCTGCTGTATTTGGCATTATCTGCATTAAACCAAGTGCATCAGAACGGCTAACCGCATAAGGGTTGAAACTCGATTCAATTTGCATGATAGCTAGGATTAATGATTCATCAACACCATATTTGGCTGAAGATTTTTTAATATAAGGTAAATATTTATGAGCCCGTTTATCTAAATGGTTTGGTACTAGTTGCATAGTTACGGACCAAACAATATTCATACCAGACTGCCGGCGCTGCATTTTATTTTCTATCAGATAATCAGCAAACTTTGTGGCTCGCCATTCCCAACGAATAGCTTCTCCTGTGTTATCTAGCACTTGGCCAAATAAAAAGGGTTCTTTGCTATGAGGAATATCATTAATATCAGAATAGAGGTCAATGGAATTAGGGTCATCTCCCATTAATAAGGTGGTGACAATAGCTTTCTTTAGGTGCTGTGAAGGTTCTATTGCTGAAATTGTCTCAACCGTGATGGTTCCCGCATCAAAATTAATATGGCTACGAGTTCGGTATTCATCGGTATATTTAACGTAGTCTTTTGGGCCTGCAATTAACACTTCTTTAATGCCCCAGATATTTTCAATATTGTGGGCAAATTGGCCCATTAAAATATCGAACCCATTGGTATCTTTGACATAATTAGGGTTAAAGTCAGATTTTTGCTTGCTAGAACAAGAAACAATTAAGGGAATTAACAAACTCAGCGCAAATAGTTTTTTCATACGATTCACAGTCTTGGGGCAAAAGTCTACCTACTTAGTAGGTAGACAAACAGATTATTTTTCAGGTGTATAGCCATCAATATGGATATCATGGCCTTCAAACAAGAAATTAATCATTTCTTGTTCTAACATTTTACGGTCGTCAGGGTTCATGGTATTGAGTTTCTTTTCATTAATAAGCATAGTTTGTTTTGCCATCCATTGACTCCATGCTTCTTTTGAAATCTCGTTAAAAATACGTTTTCCTAACTCACCTGGGTAAAGCTGAAAATCTTGCCCATCTGCATCACGTTGTAAAAATGTACAAAAAATGGTTCTACTCATTAATTTTTCCTCAAATATCAGGTAGTAAGGCGAGCTGTTTTAGTAAACTTTCAACTGGGGCTGCAAGGCCGATAGTTGCGCCTAAGTGTAAGTTATACCAGAGTCCTTTGCCTTCATCCATGGCAGAATTAAATGCCTGAATGTTAACTTTTACAGGGATAATATCTAAATGGAAATGGCTAAATGTGTGACGGAAGGAAATTAATTGCTCTAATTGAGTATATTCAAGGCCTGATTCTCTCAACCAATCATTGAGTTGCTCTAAAGAATTGAATTGTGGGAAGGCAAATAACCCCCCCCAAATACCGGATGGTGGGCGTTGCTCTAACCACACACTGTCACCGTGCTGCATAATTAGAAACCAAGCACTTTTTTCAGGAATTTTCTGTTTAGGCTTTTTGCCCGGGTAGTTTTGCCATGAATGATTGGCATAGGCCATGCAACCAAAAATAAGTGGGCACAGCTCACATTTTGGTTTACTGCGAGTACAGACCATAGCACCTAAGTCCATCATCGCTTGGTTAAAAAATTCAACTCCCTCTTTTGGCGTGACATCAGTACTGATTTCCCACAAGCGATTTTCGACTTCTTTTTTACCCGGCCAGCCATCAACCGCATAAGCTCGAGCTAATACACGTTTAACATTACCATCTAAAATAGGATAATGCTGTTTTTGCGATAAAGACAAAATTGCCCCAGCAGTGGACCGGCCAACACCGGGTAGCGCTAATACTTCATCAAATGTAGTGGGAAACGAGCCATCATATTGAGTCGCGATCACTTGTGCCGCTTTATGGAGGTTCCGAGCCCGAGCGTAATAGCCGAGTCCTGTCCATAGGTGTAAAACTTCATCAAGAGGTGCGTTGGCAAGGGCGGTAACATCCTCAAAACGAGAGATAAACTTCTCAAAATAGGGGATTACAGTACTCACTTGGGTTTGTTGCAGCATGACTTCTGATAACCAAACATGGTAGGACGATTTTTCCTGTTGCCATGGCAACGTTTTACGACCGTATTTGTGATACCAGTCAAGCACTGCAGATGAAAATTGTTGAGCTTCCATTGATAATTTTATTTTTTATTGATATTTCCAGTCATGGCAGGAATTGCACCATAGACGAAGAGGGCTGTAAACCGCTATTGTGTTGTTTAGTGTAAAGTTAGCTAATTATCAACTGCATCCTTGTGGAAGTTTTGCTAAACTCCGATATCCATCATGCTTCAAGGGTAAGGGTACTCACTGTAACTTGGGCATTTAGGGCTGTAAATTGATAAATTTGGTAACCAATCACCTTATAAACTTGATTGTTGGCACACTAACTTAATTGGGCATTCATTTTAGAACCTTTATTATGATCAATAATGTTATCTCCCCCGAATATAATGAAGATGGGCGGGTTATGCGCCGAGTCCGTAGTTTTGTCCGCCGTCAAGGGCGTCTGACAAAACGTCAGGAAGACGCATTAGAAAAAGAATGGGCAGAAAAAGGCATCGATTTTATCAATGAGCCTTTTGATTTTGCCAAAGTATTTAATAACTCAAATCCAGTTACCTTGGAAATTGGGTTTGGGATGGGCGCCTCATTGGTGACCATGGCATCTCAAAATGCAGATAAAAACTTTTTAGGTATCGAAGTTCATGCTCCCGGTGTTGGCGCATGTTTAGCATCAGCAAAAGAAGAAAATGTCACCAATTTACGGGTGATGTGCCATGATGCAATAGAAGTTTTAGACTGCATGATCCCAAATGGAAGCCTTGAAATGGTTCAGTTATTTTTCCCTGACCCATGGCATAAAGCGAAACACAATAAGCGCCGTATTGTGCAAGTTCCGTTTGCAGAAAAAATTCGTAGTAAACTAGCTATCGGTGGTGTTTTCCATATGGCAACGGATTGGCAGCCTTATGCAGAGCACATGCTTGAAGTGATGACGAGTGTCGAAGGGTATAAAAACTTATCGCCATCAGGTGATTACGTTCCTCGTCCAGAAACAAGACCAGAAACAAAATTTGAAAAGCGCGGCCAGCGGTTAGGGCACGGTGTATGGGATTTAATGTTTGAGAGGATCAAATAATGGCTAAACAACAACGTAGTCGTCGTTTACGTAAAAAATTACGCTTGGATGAGTTCCAAGAGTTGGGCTTTACCGTTAAGTGGAGCTTTAAAGAAGGTACGCCGATTGAGGAAGTTGACAGCACCGTTGACCAACTGATTGCAGAAGCGATTGAACCGAATGGTTTAGCATTTGAAGCAAGTGGCTATATGAGCTGGGAAGGGATCGTTTGCCTACAAAAAATTGGCAAATGTACCGAAGAGCACCGTCAAATTGTTGAAAACTGGTTAAAATCAAAAGGTATGAATGACGTCGTCGTTTCTGAGCTTTTTGATGTTTGGTGGGAAGAATAATTTTATTGAGTCAACCTCAATAAATAAACTGAACTTTCAGTCGCTTGAAGAGGCATCCAAAAATTGGGTGCCTTTATTTTCTGTTGCAAATACTATCTGGAGTCAACGTTTTGAGCGCCATGTTTTCTAACCAGCTACTCAACGATATCCTAGACCAAGTTCGCCCACTGATTGGGCAAGGTTGTGTTGCAAATTACATTCCTGCTTTAGGTTGTGTGCCTTCCCACCATTTAGGTATTGCTGTATCCACAATCGATGGTGATATTTTTACCGCAGGGGATGCATATCAACGCTTTTCAATTCAATCTATTTCAAAAGTATTAAGCCTTACGCTTGCAATGACGCGTTATGAGGAAGAGGAAATTTGGAGCCGAGTAGGTAAAGAACCCTCCGGGCTACCATTTAATTCGCTAATTCAAATTGAAATGGAAAAGGGGATACCTCGAAACCCGTTTATTAATGCGGGAGCCATTGTTATCGCCGATATGCTGCAATCACGCTTAAGCGCACCAAAACAGCGTATGTTGGAGTTTGTCCGAAAGTTGTCTTGCGAACCGGATATTAGCTATGACACAGTTGTCGCTCGTTCAGAACTGGAACACGCTAGCCGTAATGCGGCCATTGCTTATCTTATGAAATCCTTTGGGAATTTTGAAAATGATGTTTTAACGGTTCTCGAAACTTATTTTCATTATTGCTCTCTAAGTATGAACTGTGTTGAATTAGCGAGATGTTTTTCCTATTTAACATCGCAAGGAATGTCATCTTGCTCTATTGACCCCATCATCACGCCACTACAATCAAGGCAAATCAATGCATTAATGATGACTTGTGGTATGTATGACGGTTCTGGTGAGTTTGCATTTCGGATAGGAATGCCTGGCAAGTCTGGCGTTGGCGGGGGTATTGTCTGCGTAGTACCAAACCAATTTACGGTCGCGGTTTGGTCACCTGAGCTAGATTCGGCGGGGAACTCTTTAGTCGGCTGTGCGGCTTTAGAGCTATTATCGAAACGAATTGGGCGTTCTGTTTTTTAATTAATGCTCTACTAGGAGATTTTATGTTACGCCGTACATTAATTGCATTTTCACTCCTTGCTTGTGCGACGAGCCAAGCTGCAGATTATAATTGTTCTGTAACGCCAAAGGATGACATCTTTATGACACCCGAAAGTGTGCAAGTTATTGGTGCGAGTGGTGATTTAAAAATTACGCCAAACGGTGAGATCACACTTAACGGTAAAAATGTGGCTGCAACAGAGGCGCAAAAACAGCAAGCTATTCGTTACCAAGCCGATATTCGTCAGGATTTACCTTGGATAAAACAAGAATCAGAAAAAAAATTATCAACTTCAAGGGAAACGATAGACAAAGTTGTCGTCAAAGTGGTTGGCAGTGATAGCAATATCCGTAACCGGTTAACAAAATTAGAAAAAGATCTTAATGGGCAAATCAACCAAATTATTGAGACTCGTCCCAATGGTTATGTGTTTCACCATAAAGCCATGAAAACGGTTGAAACGAAAGGGCGCGAGTTAGTCAATGAAAGCTTAGGCGGCATTTTACAAGACAGCATTAATGAGATGGGGCGTAAGCAATTATTATCGGGTGGCGATGCCAATAAAGCATTACAAGGTATGCTAGGTAACTTAGGCGGGTTACAACAAGAACTCGAATCTGAATGGAAAAAACAAGAGAAAAGCTTCCAGCAATTCGGCCAACAAGTTTGTTCTAAAGTGACTTCAATAGAGCAACAACGCGTCTCATTACTTAATTCAATCAAAAGTCACTAATAGATTTAAAATCAATAATAACCTTATGAACAGTAATGTATTTTTGTACATTACTGTTTTTTTATTTATCTATATTATCGTTATCATCAATTTGTGTGATATTAACTCCATTAATGGGAATGAAAATGAAATTGATTCTTATTTGATTGACATCTAAGCCACTCACTTTACAATGCGGGTTTGGCTTAATGACTAAATTGGGATCATTTAAATGAAAAAATTCATTCCTGCTCTGCTTGTTTCTGTGTTGTCATTCTCTGCGCCTTTTGCTCTTAGCGCTGAATCTACCACTTTCACGCCAAATGCGGTTACAGCGCAAGGCGTTGAAAAAGTGACGATCAAACACCTATCAGGTGAAACTGAAGTCATGAAAAAACCACAAAAAGTGGTTCTGTTTGATTTCGGTGTTTATGACTCAATGCAAAAACTCGGCTTAGGTGACAAGGTTGTTGCATTACCAACTGGCAATGCTCCTGCTTATATAAAAGGCAGTATTCCTGCATCAATGGAAAATGCAGGTGGAATGAAACAACCTGATTTAGCCAAAATCGCACAATTAAAACCTGATCTGATTGTGATCACGGGTCGTCAAGGTAAGTCTTATGATGAGTTATCAAAAATTGCACCCACCATCAATTTAGGCTCTGATAGCAAACACTATATTGATTCTGTAAAAGCCAATATTAGTGTGATTGGTGAGCTCTACGGTAACCAAAAAGCGGTTGATGAGCAGTTAGTCCAATTAGATAAAGTCATCGCAGACGCCCAGAAGAAAGCGGCTGATTCCAATAAAAAAGTTTTAGTATTGATGCATAATGACGGCAAATTAATTCCAAATAGCCAAGCCGTTGTTTACAACGTTGTGAAAACACAACGCGCTGACCTACCGGTTGATGAAAGTGCAGATAAAGCAAAACGCCGTGTTGTGGATACCAAAACTATTGCTCAAGCTAACCCAGATGTGATCCTGATTGTTGACCGTAGCGAAGCGATTGGTGCAGGTAAATTGGATAAAACAGTATTTGAAGATAGCAATATTCAAGAAACCAAAGCTTATAAAGATGGCAAAATTACTTACCTGCAATCTGACTTATGGTACTTGTCAGGTGGCGGTTTAGTTAGCTTAACAGAGCAAGTTAATGCGGTGGTGAATGCTCTATAACAGATATCTGCCACTGTCTTATTGATGGTGGCAATATGTATTACCTCAATTGTTATTCTTGTCTATTTCATTTTTATCTCTAAACAAAAGCCCACTTCGTTTGAAGTGGGCTTTCATCTAATTTATCAGTGAAGTAATTTATAAATGAACCGAATAGCCGCTATTCTTCACCTAAAAATAGCTCTAATAGCGAATTGAGAAACAATTTTCCATGCTCTGTAATCTGCCATTCATTCACGGTTTCTGTGATATAGCCTTTAGCTAAAGCTTCATCAATAGCCGCTCTAACTGTTGATTCTGGTAACCCTGTATATTGGGTAAATTCAGCGCGTGGCATGGCTTCAAGAAGGCGAAAGCGGTTCATGAAGTATTCAAATGGTCTATCGGAAGCGCCAACGTCATAGGATTGGTGCATATAACGGCCCTCCATATAACCTCGAGGATGTTTTGTTTTTACGGTTCGTAAAATTTGACCATCTTCAAAAGAAATTTTTCCATGAGCGCCGCAACCGATGCCTAAATAGTCACCAAAGCGCCAGTAATTGAGGTTGTGTTGGCATTGGTAACCGGGTTTAGCATAGGCGGATGTTTCATATTGCTGGTAACCTGCCGCACTCAATAATTTATGGCCTTCAGCATAAATATCCCACAGCGTATCGTCATCGGGTAATACCGGAGGGCGTGAGCCAAATTGAGTGTTAGGTTCAATAGTGAGTTGGTACCATGACAGGTGCGGAGGAGCAAGTTCAATAGCTTGGCGCAGATCAGATAAACCTTCAACTTGAGTTTGCGCGGGTAACCCATGCATTAAATCGAGGTTAAAGCTTCTTAAATTAAGATTAGCAGCCAACTGAGCAGCGCGCTTCGCTTCATCAGCGCCATGAATACGTCCTAAAGTGATTAGTTTATCGTTACCGAAGCTTTGTACGCCAATAGAAATACGATTAATTCCAGCTGCTTGGTAACCAGCAAAACGGCCAGCTTCAACAGTACCAGGGTTTGCTTCCATGGTAACTTCTGCATGTGGGTCTAAATCAATTCGCTGACGTACGCCATCCATTAAAGCTTGCATTGACTCAGCACTTAATAAACTGGGGGTTCCGCCCCCAATAAAAATAGTTTTCACCGAACGTCCTGCAACTAATTTTGCATCGGTGTCTAAATCGGCCAATAAGTGTGCCACATATTCTTGCTGAGGGATCTCACCTTTAAGTGTGTGTGAGTTGAAGTCACAATAAGGGCACTTTTGTACACACCAAGGGATATGGATATACAGGCTCAGCGGGGGTAATTTAAGCATTCTTTAGCGCATCCAACATCATTGTGAGTGCTTTTCCACGATGTGAAACGGCTTGCTTTTCCGCTTTTGTTAGCTCTGCTGAGGTACAACCTAATTCAGGAACATAGAATATGGGGTCATAACCAAAGCCGCCTTGGCCTTTGCGTTCACGGGTGATGATACCGTGCCAACGGCCATGGAATACTAATGGCGTAGGGTCTTCTGCATGCCGCAAATAAACTAACACACAGTTAAATTGAGCCTGACGTTGGTCGTCAGGCACATTTTTCATTGCTTCTAATAGCTTAACTAGGTTTTGCTCGTCTGTTGCTTCTTCACCTGCGTAGCGGGCAGAGTAGATCCCCGGCGCGCCACCAAGGGCATCAACGGAAATTCCTGAATCATCAGCAATTGCGGGTAACCCGGTTTGTGCTGCTGCATGACGCGCTTTTAGGATCGCATTTTCAATAAAAGTTAAGCCCGTTTCTTCTGCGGACTCAACACCTAATGAGGTTTGTGCGACGATATCCATCCCAAAATCACGTAGTAGGTCAGCTAACTCATTCACTTTTCCGGGGTTACCGGTGGCTAAAACAACTTTTTGCATTATTTAAAACTCGTTTTTACATAATACCAATGGAATACATCATTGCAGTCAATGATGGGTCAATCATCAGTGAGATATCTACACGCAGGTAATTCAATGCGATTAAAATAAACATCACAATCATTGCAGAGAAATCTAACCCGCCCATAGCAGGAATGATGCGACGGATTGGCGCCATTAAAGGTTCGGTTAATTGGTATAATAAATAATCTACTGGGTTACGGCCTTGGCTAACCCAGCTTAAAATGGCACGGATTAAAATCATCCAAAAAATTAATTTACCGGTATAGGTTAATAATAAAATCAATCCCATAGGTAAAATGCTTATACCTAAAATAGGGAGTAAGTTTGTTGCCCACATACCAAAGATAATGGCTGCAATGGCTAAAACAAACGCAACAACCACTGAAGCGGTATCTATCGCGCCAAAAGAAGGAATGATTCGGCGTAATGGTGCGACGATAGGCTGTGTTGCTTTAACGACAAATTTCGAAAAAGGATTATAAAAGTCTGCGCGTACCCACTGCATCCATACGCGCAGTAGTAATACAAAAATATACAGTTGGATCAGGGTAGTAACGACGAATACTAAGGTCTGCATGGTGAATTCCGCGATTAATTTAAAAAAGTTTTTCCATTTCTTCTGCTCTGTTTATTGCGCTTTGCATTGCATCGGCAACAATTTGCGGAAGATTTCCATTATAAAATTGCTCTAAAGCCATCGCGGTGGTACCGCCTTTAGAGGTGACTTGTTCACGTAAAGCCGAAAAGTCCGTGTCACTTTGTGACTTAGCTAGTTCTACAGCCCCTTCAATTGCATTCAGAACGAGCTCGCGAGCTTGTTGCTTATCATAACCGAGTTGTTCCGCTTTTTGCTGCATTGATTCCATAAATAGAAAGAAATAGGCAGGGGAGCTACCGGTAATAGCAATAATCTTATTGATGTCTTGTTCTTGTTGGCACCAAATTGTAGAGCCAACACTTTGCATCAGCTCTTGAGAAAACTGTTTGTCTGGTTCAGAAACCTTCCCTTGAGCGAATAACCCGCTAACGCCTTTACCCACCAACGATGGTGTATTTGGCATGATGCGTACTAAATTCAGTTGGTGTGAAAAGTAATCATTATACCGCTCTGCAGGGATCCCCGCGGCGATTGTCAGTACTAATTTTTGGTCAAAGTTTGTGGCATTTTGCAGCGGTTCACACACTTCTTTCATCATTTGTGGTTTAACCGCGAGGATAATGACCTCTGCAGCTTTGACCGCAGTTAAATTATCATTACTGCTGATAATGCCATATTGTTCGGCCAGTTTGTCTCGACGTACAGGTGTAGGAGAGCACACTGTGATCATCGATGCAGGGTAACCATGGTTAACCAGCCCAGCAATGATGGCGTGAGCCATATTTCCGGCGCCGATGAAGGCAATTTTACGATGTTGCATTCTGTTCTCCTATCTTATTGGTGATATTGGCGAGCGCCAAAAATAGCGGTTCCTATGCGAACAAGTGTTGAGCCGCAATGGATTGCTGCACGCATATCGTCAGTCATCCCCATTGAAAGCGTGTCAACAGTGGGATAAGTGGTTTTTAATTGCTTAAATGCCTCATTCATTTGATGAAACACAGCACATTGGCGTTCATAATCCGTTTCAGGTGCAGGGATCGTCATCAGGCCGCGTAACACAAGGTTTGGCATCGTAGCGACTTGTGCCGCAAGGTCTGCAACTTCTGCTAACGTTATACCTGATTTACTGTTTTCATCGCTGATATTGATTTGAATTAGCACATTGAGGGGCGCTTTTCCATTTGGACGTTGGTCATTTAAGCGCTGAGCGATTTTGGCTCTGTCTAAGGTATGGAACCAGTCAAAATGTTCAGCAACAAGGCGGCTTTTATTCGATTGTAATGGGCCGATAAAATGCCAAACTAAGTCATTTCTATCAGAGAAATATTGAATTTTTTCAACACCTTCCTGAACATAATTCTCACCAAATTGGCGCTGACCTGCCTCAATGGCTTCTGAAATAGCTTCACAAGGTTTGGTTTTACTTACCGCGAGTAGAGTAATGTCTTGTGGTGAGCGCTGACACTCTGCGGCAGCATGCTCAATACGCGCGGTGACATCAGAGATATTATTTTGAATGGTCATTATTTTATTCAATATGGTTTATTCAATACTATTTTATTCATGTCTTACATGAATAGCGGCTATTGACCATAGTGTAAAGCAAATTACATCAGAACGGCACCATTGCATGAGGTTAAGCTAAAAATAACCACGTAAAATACGCAATGCTTAAATATGTTGCTCAAACCAGCTTTCAAGGATCACAACAGCAGACGCAGAATCTACTTTTCCTTTACTCAAAGCTCGATAACCACCTTGTTCAAAAAGGCCTGCTTTTGCTTCAACCGTGGAAAGACGTTCATCATGTAATTCGACTTTAACACCAAAACGGCCATGAATTCGATTTGCAAAATTACGGGCTTGGCTTGTAACCAGTTGTTCCGTGCCATCCATATTAAGGGGAAGGCCAACAATAACCAACTGAGGTTGCCATTCTTTAAGTAACTTTTCGATTTGTTGCCAATCAGGGCGGCCATCGCTGGCTTTTAGTGAGGTTAATGGTCGCGCGGTACCTGTAATTTCTTGTCCAACGGCCACACCGATGCTTTTGGTTCCAAAATCAAAGGCTAACAAAGTTCTTCCAGACATTAAGCATGCCCCGCTTGCATTGAAATAGTATGAATATCAATACCAATTAATTTAGCTGCAGCAGTCCAGCGTTCATGAATTGGTGTATCAAAAATAAGCTCAGGAGAAGCTTCAACGGTCAACCAGCTATTTTCCATGATTTCACGTTCAAGTTGGCCTGGTTCCCAGCTTGCATAACCTAGTGCAACTAAAGAGTTTGAGGGGGAGTGCTCACTTCCTAAAGTCTCTAAGATATCTTTTGACGTTGTCACCATCACTTCATCATTTAAGTGCAGACTCGATAAAAAACCTTTTATCGGTGTGTGTAAGATGAACCCATGCTCTTCAGCCACGGGACCACCCGCAATGACAGGCTTCTTTAAATTACGGTTATCAATTTTATCTGAAATCGTAATTTCGAGTTTTTTAAGCATCTTATCGACAGAAAAATCATCAATAGGCTTGTTAATCACAATCCCCATCGCCCCTTTTTCATTGTGCTCACACATATAAACGACTGACTGCTCAAAATAAGGGTCTGTTAAGGATGGCATGGCGATAAGAAAATGGTTTTGCAGATTCAAACTTAGACTCCAGCAAATTTAAAACAATTGAGAGAACACAATAAAAGGCAAACTTATAGGTGGTAAATAAAACGGATGACTTTTATTGTGTGAAAATAATAAAAGCCATCAGTGAAGATAAACCACCACTATAAATTATTTATTGAGACGGCGTTCAATGGCATCCATTAACATACCTGTAATGGAGATATCAAATGCGGCTTCAATTTCCCGTGCACACGTTGGGCTAGTCACGTTAATTTCGGTTAAACGGTCACCAATGATATCAAGGCCAACAAAAATTAAGCCTTTTTCTTTTAATGTTGGCGCTACGGCACGCGCAATGGCCCAGTCACTTTCACTTAATGGACGAGCTTCCCCACGGCCACCCGCTGCAAGGTTACCTCGGGTTTCACCTTGAGCTGGAATTCGCGCTAAGCAATAAGGAACAGGTTCACCATCCACCACCAAGACACGTTTATCACCATCTTTAATTGCTGGTAGGAAGTTTTGGGCCATGCAGTAACGGGAGCTATGTTCCGTTAGCGTTTCGATAATTACGCCCACATTTGGGTCATCTTGTTTAAGACGGAAAATCGAAGCGCCACCCATACCATCTAGTGGTTTGAATATGACATCGCCATGTTTTTGGTGAAATTCTCTTAACTTTTGTGGGCTGCGCGTGACCAATGTGTCAGGTGTTAACTCAGCAAACCAAGCAGTAAAGAGTTTCTCATTGCAGTCACGTAAGCTTTGCGGTTTATTCACAATTAAGGTGCCAGCTTGTTCCGCTCTTTCTAAAATATAAGTCGCATAGATAAATTCAGTATCAAAAGGCGGGTCTTTCCGCATTAAAATGGCATCAAGTGAACTTAGGGGGATATCTTGTTCCCCATGAAATTCGTACCATTTTTCTGGGTTTTCTTCGACTGTCACGATTTTTGTTTGTGCGCGAGCTTCACCTTGGTGTAAATACAGGTCATTCATTTCCATATAATGGATTTCATAACCTCGACGCTGAGCTTCCAGCATCATTGCAAAACTGGTGTCTTTCTTGATTTTGATGGATGAAATAGGATCCATCACTATACCGAGCTTGATCATTTTTTCTCCTTACCCCAGATCACCTAAGCGCACTTGTAGTGCTGTGATAGCGGTTAGCGCAGTCGTTTCTGTTCGTAATACTCGAGGCCCTAACAGTATATCGGTAAATTGATAATTTGCTGTCATGGCAATTTCGTCTGCTGACAAGCCACCTTCCGGGCCAATCAACAATCGTACTTTCTTCAGTTCAGTGGGTAACGTATTAATACTTTCTGTTGCTCGTGGGTGCAAATTGACTTTAAATGCACCGTCAGTTTCCGCGCACCATGCTTCAAGGGTTTGTACTGGGCGAATTTCTGGAATTCGGTTGCGGCCACATTGTTCACAGGCAGCAATCGCAATTTTTTGCCATTGAAGTAATTTTTTCTCGAGCCGTTCGCCATCTAGGCGAACACCACAACGTTCTGATAATAAAGGTGTTATTGTATTAACTCCGAGTTCGACAGATTTTTGGATAGTAAATTCCATTTTTTCCCCACGAGACATGACCTGCCCGAGGTGTAAATCGAGAGGGGATTCTCTATCGTCAACTTGGCTATTTTTAATGTGTACGAATACATTTTTTTTAGTTGCTTCAGTAATTTCAGCACTAAAGGTTTTATTGCTGCCATCAAAAAGTTCGAGTTTTTGGCCTGCAGTCATGCGCAGTACTCGACCTACATGGTTTGCAGCATCATCACCAAGAGAAATTGTTGTGTTTATTTGAAGAGGCTCTGGGTGATAAATGCGTGGAATGCGCATAGCTTTTCCTTAGTACAGACTGGGTTAATAAATAATATAACTTTGATGAATATGGGGGTTGAATTGTTAAACTCAAGCGCTGCTACCTAGTTTATAACGAAATACTGACCTTTTATAGTATGTCTGTGCCATAGGTGACATCTTAAACAGTGATGAAAGTAAACTAGAAGATCATGATATTCGAATAAACCGACTCTACTCAACGGAATTAAAGTGTTGGGGATAGCAGAAATTCACAGTATATTTATTTTTATCTCCATAAAGGAATAAGGAGTTAATATGAGGGAGTTACTCTGTACTTTAATATCATCGGTTATATCTATTATTTCGCCGTCTGAGCAATTTACATTATCATGTCAAAATGATAAATCTATAAACATCATTGATTTTATTTGTGTTTTTTCTTCTTTCTTTATGCTGTTAATATCCTTTTTTACGACTAAAAAACTACTTATTTATTTACCCGTTGTTCATTTTGATAAATCCAAAATTATTATTAACAATACTGTTTTACTTCTAATATATAGTGTACTAATTTTTATAATATATTATTCATCTAATAATTTACGTATTATTTTATTTTTAACATTATATATTAATTTAATAATACCATTATTTATCATTGATAATAAAATAGGTTATCTCCCTGATGTTCTTACGTACCCATTATTATGGGTGGGGTTGCTATATCAAATTCACTTACCAAATGGGAATGTAGTCTCAGCTATTTATGCAGTACTGATCAGCTACTTAGTGATGTTAATGGTGGTTACACTGGTTGAAAAACAAACTTATCAACCACAAATGGGGAGAGGGGATTTTAAACTCGTTGCCGCTTGTTCGGCTTGGCTTGGTGTTTGGGAGTTACCTTACTTTTTGGCCACCGCTGCAGGGTTGGGGCTATTACAATACTGGGTTAACTTTGGGCTATGGCCTAAAATATACCAAAAAAAGCAACTGGTAAATCTAGCCCACGCCGAGATATTATCTGGGGTGCAAATAGCTAAAACAACGAAGACTATTCCATTTGGCCCCGCGTTAATTATTAGTGCTAGCACATGGTTGTATTTATCAATAATTGAATATTAAATTAAATGACAACCTTATGCGCATATTTGAAAGGTGGCTTATTAAAAAGGGTGATTATTAAGACGCTGCGGTTACCAAAGAATCTAAAAATTGCTGCCATTTACTCGGCTCACCGAGGTAATTCTGTAATGGAACTCGTAACCATTTCCCCTGTTGTTGTATTAACAGAGTTGGAAAACCGGATGCACCTGACTGCGCTAACAGAGCCTTACTTGTTTCAATGTGGGCCGCAGTTTCATGTTGCTCACACTCACTGTAGTCGGGCACATACTGGGTTACATCGAGGCCAATTTCTTTGGCGAGCTCAAGAAGTACCGCGGTATCTTTAATATGGCGTCCTGAAATGTAGTGTGTTTTTTGAATGGCTTTAAGCATCTCAAAGCCTTTGCCTTGCTTGGTTGCCGCTAATATAGCGGTTTGCGGTGGTGTTGAGTCCATAACCAAATTAGGTTCGTGTAGCATTTTTATATAGTCATCGCCAAATACTTGCCCTGTCATGGATGCAATGCGCTTATCAGCTTGCAGAATATATTGGCGAAAATTATCATCTAAATGTAGGCGTGCATTGTCAGCTAACATACCACCACCATGCATTTCAATGTTGATACTTGGGTGTTGGTTGGCAATTTCGATTAAAGGCGCAGCGGCATAGCACCAGCCGCAATAAGGGTCATAAATATAGTGTAGGGTGATGTTGCTCATAATCGTTCTCTCTATTTGATCTTTTTAAGTAATTTGAGTTAAGTTGTATCATTATCATCAAAAAATTAATACCACTATCATTCGGTGAAATCAGCCAAATTGCTTTTAGTCATTCAGTGAGTTGCTACGGAACATACCGCGCAAAATGGCTGCAATAGTGAGTATCACTTGGTTATTGAGGCCACTGCATTTCGCCTTTAACAACTTTTGCACTAAGTTCTAAACTTGATTTGTCATCCAATTGTGGATATTTTACCGCAATTTTTTGGATGAGTTCATCTGAGTTTTTACTTGTTTTTGCTGCATTTTCAAAATCTTGTAAGTATTTTTGAGTAAAAGAAACCGTGCTTGTATCTAATTTAGATGCTCCCGTAAAGTGACCGGGAACAACGGTTATTGGGTTCAGTGCTTTGATGTCTTTTAATGTTTGCTGCCAATTTTTACGTGACTCTTCTGTTTGTGTATCTGCTACCCAAACATGAATATTGTCAGAAACAATAACGCCCCCTACAACGGCTTTTAATGATGGAACCCAGACATAAGTTCTATCTGGTGATGCGCTATCAAGGCCTTTAATTTCAAGTTGTTCACCATCAACTGTGAAGCTATCTCCTTTAATGACCTCAGGGACGATAATATGGGCAGGTGCCTCATCTTTTAATACACCACTCCAGTAAGCCAGTTTGCCATCTTTAGTTGCTTTAATGGCTTCAACTGTGTTTGCTGTCGCGACCACTTTAGCTTCAGGGAAGGCGTTTGTTAGGGTATCGAGCCCAAAATAGTAATCTGGATCTGAGTGGCTAATATAAATCGTGGTTAATTTCTTGTTGAGCTTTTTAATTTTATCAACCAATTGTTGTGCATCATTTTTTTGAAATTGTGCGTCAATTAACACCACTTCACTTGAACCGCTAATAATTTCAGAGGAAACCGGAAATACGCTGTTATTTCCAGGATTATAAACATCTAATGTTAGTGTTTCAGCTTGGGTCATATTTATCGTAGTGGCGAATAACGCGGTTGCAGCTAATAAGGTAAATTTCATTTTGTATCCTAAAATAAAGTTATACAGGAAAGCTTGTTTTTTGCATGGCGTGTATATTAAATTGCAATGATAAGATGAAAAACCCCATAATTAGGTGTTGTTTGTTGCACAATTCGGTCAAATGAGAGTGGTATGGATAGATTAAAGGCAGCAGAAGTATTTATTACTATCGTTGAACAAGGCAGCCTAAGTGGAGCAGCAGAAAAATTAGAGATGTCGAGAGCGATGGTGACTCGCTATTTGTCGGAAATGGAACAATGGGCGGGAGTGCGTTTATTAAATCGTACCACGCGGAAATTAAGTTTAACTTCAGCGGGGGAAGGGGTATATCAACAATCTTTGCAACTTAATGCTATTTCCCAAATGGTCCCTGTGCAGCAAGAGCTTGATGCAAAAGCATTATCCGGTTTAGTGCGCATTAGTTGCTCACAATCTATTGCCCAAAGTGCACTTTCTGTGGCCATTGCTGAGTTTATGAAACTCTATCCGAATATGGCTATAGATATGCAAATATCGAATAAATCAGTTAATTTAATAGAGGAACGAATTGACTTGGCTATCCGTATTACTAATCAGCTGGAGCCGAGTTTAATCGCAAAACCATTGTCAACTTGCCATTCTGTCATTTGTGCTTCACCTGATTTTTTAAAAGGGAAAAAACATCCCGAAAAACCAGAAGATTTAGTTTTACTCGATTGCTTAACCTACAATTTTTTTGGTCGTAGCTTATGGGTCTTTGAAAAGGCAGGTATGCAGCATAGTGTATTGGTTGATGGGCGATTAAGTGCGAATGAATCCGTATTTCTCGCTGAGGCAACATTGCAGGGCGCGGGTATCTCTATGCAACCATATTATTCTGTTGCTGATCATTTGGCCTCAGGGGCGTTAGTTCAACTATTACCTGAATATACGCCAATGCCTCTAGGTATTTACGCTGTGTATACGAGTCGGCAAAAAATGCCAACTGCATTGAGGGTGGTGATTGATTATCTCGCTAATTGGTTTGCAACTTCACCTCACTGGCAGTTATTGATGCAACAGCGCGGAAATTAGCTGGGTTTTTATTTGATTAAAGTTATCCTCTAAATGTTGAGTAAAAATATTGGTCAATTGTGATGAAGGGCGGTGAATAGGTTTTATCAAGCTAACGGTAAAAGGAATGGAAAAGCTGAGTGGGCGCAGAGCCAACTTCCCAGCAGATTGTTGATGAAAATCTAATGCAGTTAAAGGGTTAACAATAGAAATCCCAATCCCTTTTAGTGCCATAGCGCAAATAGATGATGCTGAATGCGTCTCCATGACCATTTTGCGCTCGACATGGTGCTCCGCAAATGTTGAGTCAATCAACTGACGATAGCTGTCAGTTAATGATAGGCTAATAAAACGTTGGCCTTGAAAATCATTGGGGATTAGGACTTCTTTTTGGGCTAAAGGGTGGTTTGCGGGTAAGACACACACTTCATTTAAACTTCCCAGTGTTTGTTGTTCAGTGCCCGGAGGCATTTGCAAATGTTCTGTTAAACCGAAATCGTAACGCTGAGCGGACAACCATTCTTCAAGAACAGGAGACTCTTGCGGGATCACTGTGATGCTGACATCAGGGTAATTTTCCATAAACGATTGGCAAACATGGGGCAATAAAGATTGCGCGAAAGCAGGTAAACAGGTTATCGAGATTTGGGCATGTTCGAAGCGTCGGATAGTTTCCGCTGAGTTTTTAATGCGTTCCAAACCATAATAAGAGCGTTCGACTTCTTCAAGAAACCGTAATCCTTGTGCTGTTGGCTGTAGACGTCCTTTGACCCTATCGAATAACTTAAACTGTAAAAGGTATTCTAAGCGAGCAAGTTCACGGCTGATAGTTGGTTGTGAGGTGTTTAGCAGTGCAGCGGCTTCCGTCAGGTTGGGGGCTGTCATTACTGCACGGAATATTTCAATGTGCCGCCATGAAATGGCTTGCATAGGAAGTCCTTAAATAAAGTCTATATCAAATATGAATAGACTTTAGCAAAATAGATATTTTTTTTCCCGTATTATTCTTTGAATAATAGCTTTTAATATAATAAAAACTTGCAAACGAGAAAGACAATGACTTCATTCGCAACGACAACAAGCCAATATTTAACACCTGAATATTTACGTGTATTACCTGAGCAGTATGGTAGCCCTGTTTGGGTTTATGATAGCGCGGTGATTATTGAGCGTATCAAGCAATTACAAGTTTTTGATACTGTCCGCTTTGCACAAAAAGCATGTTCGAATATTCATATTCTGCGCTTAATGAAACAACAAGGCGTTAAAGTCGATTCTGTTTCTTTAGGGGAAATAGAACGTGCGCTGGTGGCAGGGTTCCAGCCTGGACGTGAGAACTCAGAAATCGTATTTACAGCAGATGTGCTCGATAGAGCCACATTAGCGAAAGTGACTGAGCTAGATATCCCTGTGAATGCAGGCTCTATTGACATGCTTGAGCAAATTGGCGAACAAAAAGCTGGCCATCCTGTTTGGTTACGCATCAATCCAGGTTTTGGTCACGGCCATAGCCAAAAAACCAATACTGGTGGTGAAAATAGTAAGCACGGTATTTGGCATGAAGATTTACCTGCAGCGTTAGAGAAAATTCGCCATTACAATTTATCGCTAGTTGGTATCCATATGCATATTGGCTCAGGGGTTGACTATCAACATCTTGCCGATGTGTGTGATTCTATGGTGGCGTTAGTCACAACCGCAGGGGTTGACCTTCATGCCATTTCAGCAGGCGGTGGGTTATCAACCCCTTATCGTGAAGGTGATGAATTAATCGATGTACCGCATTATTACAGCTTATGGGATAACGCTCGCCAACGCATCGAACAACACTTAGGGCACAAAATTGAACTTGAAATAGAACCCGGCCGCTATTTAGTTGCTGAGTCTGGGGTACTATTAGCAGAAGTGCGAGCTGTTAAAGATATGGGTAGTCGCCACTATGTGCTTGTAGACAGTGGTTTTAATGACCTAATGCGTCCAGCGATGTATGGCAGTTATCACCATATTTCGGTATTACCGATGGATGGACGTAACCTTGATGGGGCCCAACTAAAAGACACAATTGTTGCTGGCCCACTGTGTGAATCAGGAGATGTATTTACCCAGTTAGAGGGCGGTTTAGTGGTAACCCGCGCTTTACCCGAGGTGAAAGTTGGCGATTTTCTGGTTTTTCATGACACTGGCGCTTACGGTGCATCCATGTCATCAAACTACAATAGCCGTCCATTATTGCCGGAAGTGATGTTTGTTGATGGTAAGCCACAATTGATTCGCCGCCGCCAAACGATTGAAGAGCTATTGGCTCTGGAGCTGTAAGTCTTCCTTTCATTATAGATAACTGCATCTTACTCATAGGGCTATTATTGTAAGATGCGGTTATTCTGATTCACCACATCTATATTCCCATGTACTTTACCTACCTTGTATAAATTCTACGCAACATAATAAAAGCTAGAAGGTAAAAATCAGTGCAAAAAGTGATGAGGGTTCTTCGTAAACTGTATAAGTACGAAAATAGCCAATATGACGTTGGTCGTGAGGTTTCTGTTTATAGTCAAAGTACACTGTCAGCCAAAGAACAATTGGAACTCGCTCGAATTAATTGGCAAGTGAATCACATTGAGTCTTTCAATGACCATGCTGATATTATGCACAAGTTCAACAGTTTAAAAAAAGAGGAAAAACTCAGCCAAGAGCGCTGTTTTGATACTTTTATTGCAGGTGTTGGCGGAAGTTATTTACGAGGACGTTCAGTGCTAGGTGCTTTTCATAAGCTCAAAAATATACAGATTCATGACTATATAGAAAAACCACAATTAGCCTGTTGCTGGGTATGCAGTGATTACAATCGAAAAATTCACATCAACGATAGTTACTTTCAATATTGCTTGTATTACGGAAATTCCTATACAGGTAATACCTCATATGCTTATTTAAATTTAAAACACTTACTTAATGTTGAGCCAGTACAACCGCTTGGGGACGATAAAATTAAATTTAACCAGTTATTGGATTTATTTCGTTCTGCTAAGGATGATGAAACCCCCGGCCATTTTGAAAAGCGTTTGTCTGAAGCCAAAATAATCCCGGGTAATAAATATACACATAGAGGGGTTTTACAATCTCTAGCATTGATCGGTGTGATACCAAATCAGTTTATTCCTTTATCATTAGCGTCGAGGGTTAATTTTGGTGACCTTGTGAGTACTGAGTCCCAGTTAAACAATACTAAAGGTCGCTCCGATATGGAGATGCCATGGGCTGGCTGGAAGGGGCATTTAGGTATTGATGAAGACAAAGTAGACGAATATTTCAGTGATTATTTGCTTTAAATCTAAATGACAAAGGGAACTCTTGAGTTCCCTTTGATTTACTAGCTAAAATTAATCAAGCCGCTTTCTTTTTCTTACTAGTTTCTTCATTTGAAGGTTCATCTGGTGACTTTTTTGTCGGAAGTACACCCAAATCATCAAACTCAAACTCATCGACGTTAATCGTCCGTAACCGGCTTGCTTCTGCTTTACGCAAGATATCAGCTTCTTCTTGCGTAATTACGTTTTCAGGAAGTAGTTGGTCAGCAAGTTTATCTAAGCGAGTAAAGCTGAGTTTACGCTCTTTTAAGCGGCAGATACGTTCGAAAATAGGTTCAGCAGCAATGATATCGAGCAGAGCTTGGTTTACAAGGCCATGAGGGTTGTTTTCCGTAGGTGTTAAATACTGCCCACGGCCCAACCTATCACGTGTTTCTGATGGTTCCATCAGGATTTGAGCCAGTTTATGGTCTAGTCGGTCTGATGGTGTTGACATCGCACGGCCAGTAGGGAATAGGGTGATGCGCATTACCCCCGCAACCAACTTGTTAGGGAAGTTTTTCAGGAGATCATCCATCGCTTTTTCTGATTGATATAAACAATCTTCAACCGCCCATTTCACTAATGGTAAGTCTGCTTTTTGGCGACCTTCATCTTCATAACGTTTTAAGGTTGCAGATGCGAGATACAAGTTGCTTAAAATATCCCCTAAGCGAGCAGAGATACGTTCGCGGCGTTTCAAGCTACCCCCTAACACACCCATGGCAACATCGGATAGTAATGCTAAGTTGGCACTTTGGCGGTTTAGCATTTGATAGTAACGGCGCGTTTCATCTTTGGTTGGTGCATGACTTCCGCGACCATTGGTTAAACCAAGCCAGAAGCTACGGAATTGATTACTAACCACATGACCTATATGCCCAAATACGGCTTTATCGAATTTATGTAAGTTATTATCTTGTGCTGCGGCCATTTCTTCTAATACGAATGGATGGCAACGGATAGCCCCTTGACCGAAGATGATCATACTGCGGGTTAGGATATTTGCCCCTTCAACCGTAATGGCGATAGGTGCGCCTTGGTAAGCTCTGGCAACAAAGTTTGAATCCCCAAGACAGATGCCTTTACCACCCGTAATATCCATGGCATCAATAATGGCGCGCTGGCCACGGTGTGTACAGTGGTATTTAACAATAGCGGATAAAACGGCAGGTTTCTCACCTAACATAATTCCAGAGGTGATGAGAGTTGCTGCTGCGTCCATCAGATAGGTATTACCTGCGATGCGAGCTAGTGGTTCTTCAATACCTTCCATTTTACCAATTGGTAATTTGAATTGACGGCGAATATAAGAGTAAGCCCCTGTCGCGATAGCAATACTCTTCAAACTACCAGTTGAGTTCGATGGTAATGTAATACCACGACCGACAGAAAGACACTCAACCAACATTCTCCAGCCTTGGCCTGCCATTTTTGGCCCACCGATAATGTAATCGATTGGAACAAAAATATCTTTTCCGCGTGTAGGACCATTCATAAATGGAATATTTAGTGGGAAGTGGCGATGACCAATTTCAACGCCAGGGGTATTGGTTGGAATTAGTGCACAGGTGATACCAAGGTTTTTCTCGCCACCTAATAGTTTATCAGGGTCTGAAAGTTTGAATGCGAGGCCTAATACAGTGGCAATTGGTGCCAAAGTAATATAGCGTTTGTTCCATGTTAAGCGCATTCCTAATACTTGCTCGCCTTGCCATTCACCCATACAAACGACACCTGAATCTGGGATAGCACCAGCATCGGAACCTGCCTCAGGGCTGGTTAATGCAAAGCACGGAATTTCTTCACCCGTAGCTAAGCCTGGTAAATAGCGTTGTTTTTGTTCATCAGTGCCGTAATGCTGCAGTAATTCACCCGGACCTAATGAATTGGGTACCCCTACAGTGATAGCAAGAATACCGGAGACACCAGCGAGCTTTTGTAGAACCTGAGATTGCGCATAAGCAGAAAACTCTAAGCCACCGTATTCTTTTTTGATGATCATCGCGAAGAAGCGGTGATCACGCAGGTATTGCCACACTTCAGGTGTTAGATCTGCCAGTTCATGGCTCACTTCGAAGTCGTTGACCATGCCACAAACGGTTTCAACAGGCCCATCAATAAAAGCTTGTTCTTCTGCGGTTAGCTGTGGTTTTGGATAGTTATGCAATTTATTCCAATCTGGCGCTCCGCGGAAAAGGTCGCCTTCCCACCACGTTGTTCCTGCGTCAATGGCTTCCTTTTCTGTGCTCGACATAGGAGGCATGACTTTTTGGAACATTTTCATCGCGCGGATAGAGAAAAGCGATTGGCGTACAGGAGTGAAGACAAAAGGAAATAATACCAAGGCAACTGGCAGTAACATCCAGTAGCTCCAAATATCGATGACTCCCATAACCGCGGTATAAGCCAATAATAATACTGAGCTAAAAACCAAAGATGTTTTGTGATAACAAAGTACGCCTATTAAGGCGAGAAATAACACGATGCTGAGAAGGATCATAGCGAAGCTCCTGTCTACTTGTAAGAGGTCTGACCTGTTTGTTGCTTTAATCTATACCCATTAATAAAGAATTAGCAATATATTTACATCCTAATTACAACTTAGCTCACAAAAACGTCATATAAAGGAAAATATCGTAGTAATTTGTATTATTGGCTCTATGAAAAGTCAGGTTATTAGCTATGAGTCACGATGAATTTTGTCGGTAGGATCAAGACAGCGCAATCAAAAGTAGAAACAAAATTATCCCTGTGCAACAATCTGACTATTAAAGATTAATTACTGATATCTATCTGAGTTTTGCCATGGAGCGCCATTTTTCTTTTAGGATAATTTGAATCTGAATTAATCGTGTTTTTTATAACGTATTCTTAATTAAGAGGAAATCTCATGTATCAAGACCTAATCCGCGGTGAGCTGACAGAAGCGGCCGAGACGTTATCGAATTTCCTTAGCGATGACGCCAATATTGCTGCTATCCAACAGGCTGCCGTTTTACTGGCTGACTCTTTTAAAGCGGGTGGCAAAGTATTATCTTGTGGTAATGGGGGCTCTCACTGTGATGCAATGCATTTCGCTGAAGAATTAACAGGGCGTTACCGCGAAAACCGTCCGGGCTATCCTGCGATTGCAATCTCAGATGTGAGTCATTTATCTTGTGTGAGTAATGACTTCGGTTATGAGTATGTTTTTTCACGTTTTATTGAAGCTGTTGGTATGAAAGGCGATGTTTTACTTGGAATTTCTACCTCCGGTAATTCTGGGAATATTATTAAAGCGATTGCAGCTGCGCGTGAAAAAGGTATGAAAGTCATCACATTAACAGGTAAAGATGGCGGGAAAATGGCGGGAACTGCGGATATTGAAATTCGTGTCCCACACTTTGGTTATGCCGACCGTATTCAAGAAATTCATATTAAAGTTATTCATATCTTAATTCAGTTAATTGAAAAAGAGATGGTGAAATAACGTTATTACTGTTTCAGGAGTTTTTTAAATGTGCGAGTTACTTGGCATGAGTGCCAATGTTCCAACTGATATTTCGTTTAGCCTCAGTGGGTTGATTTCCCGAGGAGGTCAAACGGGCCCACATAAAGATGGCTGGGGAATCACCTTTTATGAGGGGCTCGGGTGTCGCACATTTAAAGATCCTCAACCTAGTTTTTTATCACCTGTCGCTCGCTTTGTGCAGGAATATCCGATTAAATCAGAAAGTATTGTTGCTCATATTCGCCAAGCAAACCGAGGGGATGTGTCGTTAGTGAACACTCACCCCTTTACACGGGAGTTATGGGGACGTAATTGGACTTATGCGCACAATGGGCAGTTAAAAGGCTATCGTACACTAAAAACTGGGCGCTATTGCCCGATAGGTGAAACCGATAGCGAATGGGCATTTTGCTGGATACTTCATCAACTCAGTGAAAAGTATCCACGTAGGCCATCGAATTGGAAAAGTGTGTTCCGTTTTATTGCGACACTAGCTGACCAATTGCGTCATAAAGGCGTATTTAATATGTTGCTGTCCGATGGGCAATATATGATGGCCTTTAGCTCGACGAATTTACATTGGCTAACGCGTAAGGCACCGTTTGGTAAAGCAAAATTACTTGACCAAGATATTGAAATCGATTTCGAACAGTGTACGACACCTACTGATGTGGTCTCTGTGATCGCAACGCAACCACTCACGGGCAACGAAAACTGGCAGCGAATTGACCCAGGCAATTTTGTCTTATTCTATCTTGGTGAGCGCATATTGTGATTTAGACCCTAACAATTTTGTTGGGGTCTCAGCTTGGTCAATAACCGCATATTTACCTAAAGAGACTGACACCTCAGCAGGCCTTCCTGTGCGGTTGAAATACTCATAGGCCGGTTGTAATTGTTTCCAAAAAGCATAGTGGCTGGAATTGCGATAGCGCAGCATATTTTCATTTGTCATTTTAAATGGATAAATGCTGACATTAATGACGGACTGTCCACTGAGTAAGGCTGTTTCTACTGTTTGGTAAATCTCACCCATATATTTGTCCGTCATGGCATAACATCCCACAGAAACGCAACTGCCATGGATCATAAGATAGCTGCCACTATAACCTTGTGCTTTATCAAACTCATTAGGAAAACCAATATTGATAGATCGGTAATACCGACTATTAGGATTGAGCTGTTCGGCAGTAATTTGATAAAATCCTTCTGGACTTTTCAGGTCACCTTCAATTTTTTTGGGGCCTAGCCCGCCAGAAAACTTACAAATTGGGTAAGTTTTCGACAGTTTATATTTTCCTGATGGCGTTTTTTGGTAGAGTTCTAATAAACCTTCTTGCTTAAATATTTGAATAAAAATAGATGAGTTTGGGCTATCCGATACGTTATTATTAAGTAGAAATGAATAGTTACTTGCCTGAATAACAGGAGAATATATGAGTACAAATAAGAAAATTGCACTAAAAAATTTACTTAATTTCATATCTAAGCCATATCAAGAAAATGTTATTGAATAAAAAGAGTACATATTTTATGCATTCTAGACGAGTAAATCGAAAATTAATATAGTTTGTTAATAGTTTTTAAATGAACCTTTATTGTTTAAATAATGAACAATGATCGATAAATGTGAGCTTAAATATCGATAATATCGAATTGTTAACAAAAAAATTTAAATATTAATGCAATTTGCTTGAACTATGTCACTTCTATAGCCGGACATAGAGAGTGGGAACTGATAAAATTATGGTTGGCAGAAGATAAAATTTAGTAACAATTATGTGAGAATACCTGCTTAAGTGATGCCTATTGCTTGAGCTATTTTTTATTTAATGAGTCGCTATCATTCATTGCTGAATCGTTAGCTTAGGGTTTAACTGATAAACTTGTGCAGATCTTATGATTAAAATTAAAAAAGGCCTCAACCTTCCTATTGCAGGTGAGCCAGCCCAAGTGATAGAAGACGGCCCGAAAATTCAACACGTAGCTGTGCTAGGTGAGGAATATGTCGGAATGCGTCCTTCGATGCTGGTTAAAGAAGGTGAGCGTGTAGTTAAAGGACAGGTTCTTTTTGAAGATAAAAAGAACCCAGGGGTTTTATTTACAAGCCCAGCCTGCGGTAAAATTGTTGCTATTCATCGTGGTGAGCGTCGTGTGCTTCAATCTGTTGTCATCGAAATAGATGGTGATGAACAAGAAACTTTTGCAGCTTATACTCGTGATGAGCTATCTACATTAACGCAACAGCAAGTCGAAGAAAACTTGATAAAATCGGGTTTGTGGACTTCTTTAAGAACGCGTCCATTTAGCCGTTCTCCACAACCAGGTTCTTCACCTATCGCTATTTTTGTCACTGCAATGGATACCAATCCACTTGCAGCGGATCCTATTTTAGTTATTCAAGAGCAAGAACAAGCATTTAACGATGGGCTTTTGGTTCTAAGCCGTTTAACAGAAGGTAAAATCCATGTTTGTCATGGAGAGGGAGACTTACCGAAGAATACGGCTCATAACCAAATTTCTTATACCCAATTTATAGGGCCGCATCCTGCAGGTTTAGTGGGAACTCATATTCATTTCTTGGAACCCGTTAGCATCAAGAAAAAAGTTTGGAGCCTTAATTACCAAGACGTTATTGCTATTGGTAAGCTATTTGTTACGGGTCACCTATATACAGACCGCGTGATTTCATTAGCAGGGCCACAAGTTGAAAAGCCTCGTCTTCTGCGTACTCGTCTAGGTGCTGATTTATATGAATTAACACAAGGTCAGCTTAAAGCGGGTGAAAATCGTATTATTTCTGGTTCAGTCCTTTGGGGCGTGACATGTGATGATACTCATCACTATCTTGGTCGTTTTCACAATCAAGTTTCAGTGTTAGCCGAAGGTCGCAATAAAGAGTTATTTGGCTGGATTATGCCTGGTGTTAATAAGTTTACGATTACGCGTACCACAATCGGGCACTTCCTGAAAAATAAACGTTTTAATTTCACAACGACAATGAACGGCGGTGAGCGTTCGATGGTACCAATTGGTAATTACGAGCGAGTCATGCCTCTCGATATCATGGTCACTCATTTGTTGCGCGATCTCCTCGCTGGAGACACTGATACATCACAAGAATTGGGCTGTTTAGAGTTGGACGAAGAAGATCTAGGTTTATGTACCTATGTTTGCCCAGCGAAATATGAATATGGTCCAGTGCTACGTGATGTTCTGACCAAGATTGAGCTAGAAGGGTGATTCCATGGGTCTGAAAAATTTATTTGAAAAGTATGAGCACCATTTTGAGCCCGGTGGAAAGTTAGAAAAATACTATGCGTTATTTGAAGCAGTTTCGACTGTTTTTTATACGCCGGGTACGGTAACAAAAGGGCGTTCTCATGTCAGGGATACCATCGACCTGAAACGTATGATGATATTGGTGTGGCTAGCGGTTTTCCCAGCGATGTTCTGGGGAATGTATAACGTTGGTAACCAAGCCATCCCAGCTTTGCACCAATTATATAGCGGGGCGGAGTTACAGCAAGTTCTCGCGAGTGATTGGCATTATAGCTTAGCACAGTTTCTAGGTGCATCACTTTCGATGGATGCAGGGTGGGGAAGTAAAATGCTGCTAGGTGCAGTGTATTTCCTTCCTATTTATGCTGTCGTTTTCTTAGTCGGTGGTTTCTGGGAAGTTTTATTCGCCATGATCCGCGGCCATGAAATTAACGAAGGCTTCTTTATTACCTCGATTTTATTTGCCTTGATTGTGCCACCAACCATTCCTTTATGGCAGGCTGCATTAGGTATCACTTTCGGGGTTGTTGTTGCGAAAGAAATTTTTGGCGGTACTGGGCGTAACTTCTTAAACCCAGCATTAGCTGGCCGTGCTTTCTTATTCTTTGCTTATCCTGCTCAAATATCAGGTGACTTAGTTTGGACTGCAGCAGATGGCTTCTCTGGTGCGACACCATTATCACAATGGGCAACCGGTGGTGAGCATGCCCTAATGAACACGGTGACTCATGAACCTATTACTTGGATGCAAGCCTTTTTAGGTAATATGCCAGGTTCAATTGGTGAAGTGTCAACACTGATGTTGTTTATTGGTGGTGCTCTTATCATGTTCTTCCGTATCGCATCATGGCGTATTGTTGCTGGCGTGATGGTTGGCATGATTGCAATGTCCTACCTATTCAATGCTATTGGCTCTGATACTAACCCGTTATTTGCCATGCCATGGTGGTGGCACATGGTACTTGGTGGCTTCGCATTCGGTATGATTTTTATGGCGACAGACCCGGTATCAGCGTCTTTCACAGACAAAGGTAAATGGGCGTACGGCATTCTGATCGGTGTAATGTGTGTTCTTATCAGGGTTGTTAACCCAGCTTATCCAGAAGGGATGATGCTGGCGATCCTATTCGCCAACCTGTTTGCTCCTCTGTTTGACTATCTGGTCGTTCAAGCAAATATTAAGCGGAGAAAAGCTCGTGGCTAATGAAAAACCAATGAATAACGATAGCGTCGGCAGAACATTTCTAGTTGTTTTTATTCTTTGTCTAGTTTGCTCTATTGTCGTCGCAGGGGCTGCAGTTGGTCTAAAACCACAGCAGCAAGAACAGATTCAGTTAGATACTCAACGTAATATTTTAAGTGTTGCTGGCTTGCTGCAACCTAAAATGACCGCTGAGGAAGTTCAAGATGTATATAAGGATCGTATCGAACCTAAACTTTTGAATTTTAAAACTAATGAATTATCTGATAGCACTAGCCGTTATGACTTAAATAGCGAGCTACGCAGCGAAGAAACGAGTATTGCACTCTCTCCTGCAGAAGATATTGCAAAAATTCGCCGTCGTGCCAATAGCGCTGAAATTTATTTAGTTAAAGATGAAGCTGGAAAAGTATCACAAATTATTTTACCTGTTTACGGCTCTGGTTTGTGGTCTGTCATGTATGCCTTTATTGCGGTAGATGTAGATGGTGTCACCTCTCGTGGTATTACTTACTATGCACATGGCGAAACACCAGGGCTGGGCGGTGAGGTTGATAACCCTCAGTGGAAAGCCCAATGGCCAGGTAAAAAACTGTTCAATGAGCAGGGGGTTCCGGCAATTAAAATAGTGCGCGGTGGTGCGACAGATAACCCATTCGGTATCGACGGCCTTTCAGGTGCGACTCTAACATCAAACGGAATCCAGCATATGTTTGATTTCTGGTTAGGGGATAACGGTTTTGGTCCGTTCCTGAAAAAAGTACGTGAAGGAGCGCTGAATAATGGCTGATTCAAAAGAAGTAAAACGCGTCCTACTTGGACCGTTATTGGATAACAACCCAATTGCTTTACAGGTATTAGGGGTTTGTTCTGCACTGGCAGTGACAACGAAGTTAGAAACAGCACTCGTTATGACGATTGCTGTAACCTTAGTGACGGCATTTTCTAACTTCTTTATTTCACTCATCAGGAATTATATTCCGAGCAGCGTACGTATTATCGTTCAAATGGCAATCATTGCTTCTTTAGTTATTGTGGTTGACCAAATTTTACGTGCATATGCCTATGAAATATCAAAACAACTTTCTGTATTTGTTGGCTTGATTATTACTAACTGTATCGTAATGGGGCGTGCTGAAGCTTATGCAATGAAAGCACCACCAATTGAAAGCTTCATGGACGGTATTGGTAATGGTCTAGGTTACGGTGTGATCCTTGTTTTAGTCGGCTTTTTACGTGAGTTATTTGGTTCCGGCAAATTGTTTGGTATCACAGTTTTTGAATCACTACAAACCGGTGGTTGGTACATGCCAAATGGCCTGTTCCTCCTCGCGCCAAGTGCATTCTTTATCATCGGTATGCTGATTTGGGGGTTACGTACCCTGAAACCAGCTCAGGTAGAGAAGGACTAATCACATGGAACACTATATTAGCCTGTTTGTTAAAGCCATTTTTATTGAAAATATGGCATTAGCATTTTTCTTGGGAATGTGTACCTTCCTTGCGGTATCGAAGAATGTAAAAACTGCTTTTGGACTGGGTATCGCTGTAACGGTAGTTCTTGGGATTTCTGTCCCAGCTAATAACTTGGTATACAACTTAGTATTGCGTGATGGTGCGATTGCTGAAGGTATCGACTTATCCTTCTTGAACTTCATCACGTTTATCGGTGTTATTGCCGCGTTAGTTCAGATCCTTGAAATGATTTTAGATCGCTACTTCCCATCACTGTATAACGCGTTAGGTATCTTTTTGCCATTGATTACCGTTAACTGTGCCATTTTTGGTGGTGTTTCTTTCATGGCGCAACGTGACTATAACTTTAGCGAATCGGTCGTATATGGGTTCGGTTCGGGGATCGGTTGGATGCTCGCAATCGTATTGATGGCAGCTATTCGAGAGAAGATGAAGTACTCAGATATTCCATCGGGTCTAAAAGGGTTAGGTATCACCTTTGTGACAACCGGTTTAATGGCATTGGGCTTTATGTCCTTCTCCGGTGTGCAGCTATAAAGGCGAGAAGAATTCATGGAAATTATTATTTTAGGTGTCGTGATGTTTACCCTGATTGTCTTGGTGCTGACAGGCTTAATCCTGTTTGCAAAATCCAAGCTAGTCAACACAGGGAACATCAAAGTTGAAGTTAATGGCGATCCAGACAAAAGTTTTGAAGCTCCTGCGGGTGACAAGCTATTAGGCATGTTATCAAACCAAGGTATTTTTGTTTCATCAGCGTGCGGTGGTGGTGGCTCTTGTGGTCAGTGCCGTGTGAAAATCAAAGAAGGCGGTGGTGATATTCTGCCTACTGAGCTTTCTCACATTAACAAACGTGAAGCAAAAGAAGGCTGCCGGTTAGCGTGTCAGGTCAACGTTAAGCAAGATTTAAAAATTGAGCTTCCAGAAGAAATATTTGGCGTGAAAAAATGGGAGTGTGAAGTTATTTCTAATGATAACAAAGCCACTTTCATTAAAGAGCTGAAATTGAAAATTCCAGAAGGAGAGGTCGTTCCTTTCCGTGCGGGTGGCTTTATTCAGATTGAATGCCCTGCACATGTTGTCAAATATGAAGATTTTGATGTACCAGAAGAGTACCGTGAAGATTGGGATAAATTTAACCTATTCCGTTATGTGTCTGAGGTTAAAGAGCCAACTGTTCGCGCCTATTCCATGGCAAACTACCCGGAAGAGCATGGTATTATCATGCTAAACGTGCGTATTGCTACACCACCACCTCGTAATCCGGATGTTCCACCAGGAATTATGTCCTCTTATATTTGGTCATTAAAGCCAGGGGATAAAGTGACTATTTCTGGGCCGTTTGGTGAGTTTTTCGCTAAAGAAACGGAAGCTGAAATGGTGTTTATCGGTGGTGGTGCGGGTATGGCACCAATGCGTTCTCATATATTCGACCAACTGCGCCGCTTAGATTCTAAACGTAAGATTAGTTTCTGGTATGGTGCACGTTCTGTCCGTGAGATGTTCTACACCGAAGATTTTGACCAACTCGCTGCAGAACATGAAAACTTTACATGGAATGTAGCACTTTCTGACCCTATGCCTGAAGATAATTGGAATGGTTATACTGGCTTCATCCATAATGTCTTATATGAAAACTACTTGAAAGATCATCCAGCACCGGAAGATTGTGAGTTCTACATGTGTGGTCCTCCAATGATGAATGCTGCCGTGATCAAAATGTTGAAAGACCTCGGAGTTGAAGATGAAAATATCTTATTGGATGACTTCGGTGGTTAAGCAACTTAGCTGATTTTATTAGACTAATCAAAGTCAGTAGACAGTAACACTTTAAAGAGGGAAAATATTTTCCCTCTTTGTGATTTTAGTAAATCTATTAAGCGCTAATTAGTTAACGGTTAATAGGTAGGTTTATGATTATTTTGACTGGAACATTCTCTGCATGGGTGACGATGTAAAGTGTGTTAGTAGTCTGGGCGGCCTTAACAAAATGCGCTCATGATTGACGCGGAGAAAATTATGCTAAGTAAAAGAATTTATACCTCGGTACTGCTATTTGTTGCAGCACTGTTTCTTACTGCCTGTGGTGGACCTGAACAACAGAATCTTCAGGGGCAAACAATGGGTACGTATTATTCGGTTAAATATGTCACAGATTCTTCGGAGCCAAAGCCTGAAGCAATTCAAGCCGAAATAGATAAACGTTTGGAAGAAGTTAACGACCAAATGTCAACATATCGCCCAGACTCAGAATTAAGTCGTTTTAATCAGTTTAAAGAAGTCAATACACCGTTCCCTGTTTCTGCAGCAACGGCAACTGTAGTTAAAAAAGCCATTGAAATTAATAAGCTGACAGATGGTTCATTAGATGTAACGGTTGGGCCTTTAGTTAATTTATGGGGGTTTGGCCCTGAAGGAAGAGTCACTAAAGCACCTTCGGATGAAGAATTGGCTAAGCGCAGAGCATGGGTTGGTATCGAAAAACTCGCTGTTCAAGATAATAACTTAATTAAAACAATCCCTGAGCTATATGTCGATCTTTCCTCCATTGCGAAAGGTTATGGTGTCGACGTTGTTGCTGAATATTTAGAATCATTAGGTATCAATAATTATATGGTTGATATTGGTGGTGAAGTGCGTACGAAAGGAACAAATGGTAAAGAAGTGCCATGGCGTATCGCAATAGAAAAACCCGCATCGGATGGTGTCAGCCAAACAGCACAAGAGATTATTGAACCAGGTGACCGCTCTATCGCTACATCAGGGGACTACCGTAATTACTTCGAGCAAGATGGCGTTCGTTTTTCTCATACGATAGACCCAAAAACAGGAAAACCAATCACACATAATTTAGTCTCTATTACAGTAATTGCAGAAAATTGCATGAGTGCTGATGGCTTATCTACAGGACTAAATGTTTTAGGGCCTGAAGTTGGCTTTGCTTTAGCTGAAAAAATGAATATTCCTGTTTTTATGATTGTTAAGACAGATAAAGGTTTTGAAGAGCGCTATACTAAGGCATTCGAACCATTTTTAACCAAAAAACAGTAGTTGTAGGAGGATAAAAAATGCTGAATATTTTTATTGCAGCCTTTGCACTGTTTTTGCTGGCCTTTTTAGGTATGTCACTTGGGTATATTATTAAACGTAAGAGTATCCAAGGTAGCTGCGGCGGGTTAAGCAGTATTGGTGTTGAAAAGGTGTGTGATTGCCCTGAGCCTTGTGATGCACGTAAAAAACGTATGGCGCGTGAAGAAGCCCGTCAAAAATTACTGGATAAAAACCGTATTATTTGAATAGTAATATTTAACGGTTCTATAACTAGTAATGAGCCGGAGATGTCTAAATATAGTTATTAGACATCTCCAAATATTACTTTCCCGTTATACAGTCTAAATTAATTGCATTTTCTTAGCACATGAAACAGAGACAGGGTAATTAACATGCATGCTTTTTGTCTCACCATCAAATCTAATCGTGACCTTTCCATTATCATTGTTGTTAATTTGGCAAGGTAAAAAATCACCACTACTCCACAGTTCATTACTTTTCGTAGTAATTTTAGCTTTCCAAGCACTTTTACCTGTTGTTGAGTAAGGGAATGAATTTACGTTAGAGCTAGATGTGGCATGTGCTAGATTATAAAATATAAACACATTATCATAGGGGTTATCACTATTATGATAATGTATTTCAACTTTCCTTAATGTTTCATTCCAATAATTCTCGACAATCATTGTTCCAATATTTGACATATAAAACCTTTTTTAAATTATTTTAAATAGAATTTTTGTGATGGATTAAATATATCAAGTTTTCTATAGCAGTAAATTAAGAACAATTATTATTAATTGATGAAAAGAATGTTTTTAAGATGTGATTTAATTCCTAAGCTATTATTAAAGTAATAATAGCTTAGGTGATGTTATTAGATTATTTTTTAAATGCTTTTGGGGAATCAACCATTACAGCATCAACACCAATTTCTTTTGCGAGTTGGTAGTCACTGTCATTATTAACACCAAAGACAATGATATAGGCATTGCCATTTTTTCTAAAACAGTCAATGGCTTCTTTATCCCATGAAAGGGTTGCTGGCGAGCGTGCTTCGCCTAAAGTATATTTTTCGACCACTTCAACTTTACGATGTAGTTCAAAGCCATACCAGCGAGTTGTTGTTTTGTCATTTTCTATTGAACATTGATGGTTCATCACAACATTTGCCAACAGGGTGCGAGTCTCATCACGACTTTCAAATAATGGGATCTTTGGAGATAGGGATTTGAGTGCTTTTAAAAATTCATCATTAGTGGAATAAAAACGTACTTGGTTAAATGCATTAGTTTTATCTAAGAGAGCTAAAATCGCCTTTGCTTGAATATCAGGGTTGGCGTCAGGGGATTTTAAATCTACGTAGAAAGTTGTGTCTGGGTATTTTTGCAGAATATTTTCTAGTGTAGTGATAGTTGTTTTTTGTAAGGGGAATTGCTGATTATGTTTTTGACTAAACTTATAAGCAGCATTGACATGATTGAGTTGTTCTACTGTATAAGCAGATACGTTACCTTTTTTGTCCGTCAATGAATCTAGATCACTCGGACGATATAGGACTAATTGATTATCTTTACTAAGTTGAACGGTAAGCCAAATAGCATCGGCATTATTTTGCTTGGCTAAATCAATGGCATAAATTGTGTTTTCTGGTGCATCTGCTGTTCCTGCACGGTGAGCTACAATTTTAGGGGATAGCGCTAAATTAGGGGATAGTGCGAAAACTGTTTGGCTAGCAAGCAGCATAATGAGAGGAGCCATAAATTTAACATATTTTGATGTTGATATAATTGCCATAGAGATGATCCATAAATAGTTTTTCAAGATATTGTTGTTGGTAAAACAACTCTTTTTATTACTTTTTTGTTTAAAAGTAAGTAGTAATACTTTTTTTTAAGACAAACTTTAAGCCGAATCTAGAGTTGGATAGCTTGGCAGATGATTATTGCAATAATATGAATTACCTAATTATCATGGAGTTAGCTTTTTCATTCGTCAATTTTATGGTGATGTGACAATAATTGCATGGCTAATAAAAATACTGTATATTTAATCAGGTGTTTGATTGGCAGAGTTAACCCGTGCGTAAAATTATTCATATTGATATGGACTGCTTTTATGCAGCGATCGAAATGCGTGACGACCCAAGCCTTCGTAATGTCCCCATTGCAGTGGGGGGAAGCGCAGATCGCCGAGGCGTTATTAGTACTGCAAATTATGAAGCCCGTCGCTACGGTGTTCACAGTGCGATGTCTACTGCGATTGCACTTAGGCTTTGCCCTCACTTGAAAGTGGTTCCTGGGCATATGGCACTTTACAAAGAAACCTCCCTGTATATTCGAAAAATATTTGCTCGCTATACTGACCTCATAGAACCACTTTCTCTTGATGAAGCTTATTTGGATGTCACTGATTGTACGCAATTACATGGCTCTGCAACGCTAATTGCTGAGGCCATTCGCCAGCAAATCTTTGATGAACTGCAATTAACCGCTTCAGCGGGGATAGCGCCAATAAAATTTTTGGCGAAAATAGCTTCAGATATGAATAAACCCAATGGCCAATTCGTGATCACGCCGCAAAATATGGATCAATTTATTCTTAGCTTGCCCCTTAAAAAAATTCCTGGCGTGGGTAAGGTAACCGCTCAGAAATTAGCGGATATGGGGTTACTCACTTGTGCTGACGTCCAAAAATATGATGTTGTTACATTGGTTAAAAGCATGGGTAAATTCGGGCAGGTACTTTGGGATCGATGCCATGGTATCGATGAGCGTGCTATTAACCCTGATAGACTCAGAAAGTCGGTAGGGGTTGAACGCACCCTTGCAGAAGATATATATCAATGGAGCGATTGTCTGCCTCTGCTTGATAAACTCTATGACGAACTACAATTACGTCTAGCGAAGGTAAAACCCGATCTGCGTATTGCTCGTCAAGGTGTAAAATTTAAATTTGCAGACTTTCAGCAAACAACACAAGAACACGTATACCCAATTCTTAATAAACAAGATTTAGTCCAGATAGCGAAACAAGTTTGGGATAATCGCCGCTTAGGGCGTGGTGTTCGGTTAGTTGGTTTGCATGTGATGCTGCAAAGCCCGCAGCTTGAAAGGCAATTATTACTTGAATTATAAAAAACACCCATCGCATGATGGGTGTTTCATAACAATTAATTGCTTATTCTTTGACTGGAATTGCTTTTAAAACCGCAGTTAGTAATTTCCAATACTCTCCAACGCTTGCAATGTGTACACGTTCATCAGGGGAGTGTGCACCGCGAATAGTTGGCCCAATTGAAACCATATCCATGTCTGGGTAAGGTTTTTTGAATAGACCACACTCAAGGCCTGCGTGGATCACCATGACATTAGGGATTTTACCGAACAGCTTGTTGTAGGTATCGCTGACTAAATGCATTACTGGTGAGTCTGCATCTGGTTGCCAACCTGGGTAGCTACCTTCTGCACGGTATTGGGCTTGTGCTAATTTACTGATAGATGTCAACATGTTAACAACGTAGTTTTTGCCGCTATCGATAAGTGAACGAACAAGGAAGATAATTTCTGCTTTATCTTCAGTTAGTCGTACAACACCTTCGTTAAGTGAGGTTTCAACCACGCCAATGGCAACATCACTCATGCGGATCACACCGTTTGGCGCCGCATTTAAGAAGAAAACAAAACGTTTTTGGCAGTCATCAGAAAGTGCTTTTAATTCGCTTTGCGTTTCATCTAGTAGCAGAACAAGGTTAGGCTCAACGACGGCTAATTCATTTTTCAGAATATCTTCATAACGAGCTCTTAGGGCAGTTAACTCAGCGACTTTGTTCGCAGGAACGGCAATAATGGCGTAAGCTTCCCGAGGAATGGCGTTACGAACAGTACCACCTCTGAAATCTAATAGTTTTAGGTTTAAATCTTCTGCGTGGCCAGCTAGAAAACGTGCTAACAGCTTATTGGCATTACCTAAGCCTAAATGTACATCACCACCAGAGTGCCCACCTTTTAGGCCTTTTAGGGTCATTGTGAAGGTTTTATAGCCTTGTGGTAATGCTTCACGTGTCAGGTCAAACGTAGAGGTAAAGTCAACCCCACCAGCACAACCCATGTAAATTTCACCTTCTTCTTCTGAGTCGGTGTTAATCAGAATATCGGCTTGTAACCAGCCTGCTTTCAAGCCAAACGCACCTTCCATGCCGGCTTCTTCAGTCATGGTCAGAAGAACTTCCATTGGCCCATGCTCAACACTATCATCAGCAAGAACAGCCAACGCAGAAGCTAAGCCAATGCCGTTATCAGCACCTAAAGTGGTTCCTTCAGCGGTGACCCATTCACCATTAACATATGGACGAATTGGATCTGTTTTAAAGTCATGTACCGTGTCGTTATTTTTCTGTGGCACCATGTCTAAGTGAGCTTGTAAAACAACGCCTTTGCGGTTTTCATAACCAGGGGTTGCAGGTTTACGGATCAGAATATTACCCACTTCATCACGTTCAACGTGAAAGCCTTTTTGTTTTGACCAATCAACAATATGTGCGGCTAAGGCTTCTTCGTGGTATGAAGGGTGCGGGATAGAACAGATTTTCGCGAAGATGTCCCATAGTGGTTGGGGGGATAATGTAGCTAGCTCAGACACGTCTCTCTCCTTTTATTTTCCCTTTATATTTCAATCTGTAGCGTTGTTGGCTTCATTCATAAATCCCAGTCACATACTTATGTATGCTCCTAGGATTTACTCATTTGCCGCCTAGCTACAAATTGAACTATTTAGGGATAATATCCTGAATAACCCAGTAGGAGCTGATCGGCAACCAACGTTAATTTCAGCTTCAATTTTAAAAGGAATATTGCTGTAATTATGACCTAACAGCCTGAAGTTTCGAATTAAAGGCTGCCTCTTTTATAAACTCAGGATAACACTTTCTTTTGAGCAATGGACAGTGTAAATGATAATAATTAATGTCGAATGGTGCTTTTTACTGGTTTTTAACCGGCCAAATCACTATAATCTCGCGCAACCTTTTTTCCGCAAGACACATTTCAGATTTACTCAGCAGTCGGGACCCGAATTTTATGAGCGAAAAATATGTCGTAACGTGGGATATGTTGCAAATACATGCCCGTAAACTCGCACAACGTTTATTACCAGTAGAGCAATGGACCGGTATTATCGCGGTTAGCCGTGGTGGCCTTGTTCCTGGAGCACTTCTAGCACGCGAACTTGGTATTCGTAACGTTGACACCGTTTGTATTTCTAGCTATGACCATGACAACCAGCGCGAATTAACCGTGATTAAACGTGCTGAAGGTGATGGTGAAGGCTATATTGTCATTGATGATTTGGTGGATACAGGCGGCACAGCTCAAGCTATCCGTAACATGTACCCTAAAGCCCACTTTGTTACTATTTTTGCAAAACCTGCAGGGCGTCCATTAGTGGATGACTACGTAGTTGATATTCCACAAGACACATGGATCGAACAGCCATGGGATATGGGCGTCGTTTTTGTTAACCCATTGTGTGAACAAGATAAATAAATCTGTGTTTTACGCGAGCTTTAGGTAAAAACATTGTAATTATAAAGTGTTATAGAATTTATTGATTGCAAAAACACATTAATACCTAAAATTTTTAAGCTAAACACGATATAATTTGGGGAGTGCATTTTTGCATTCCCTTTATTTTTGGCCAAATTCAACTCTGATAGACAAGGAAATAGGGATGACTCAGCAAAACCTTTCAGAAAAACTTTTCAAACCTAAAGTCAGACAAGTTGAAACGTCAACATTAGTCTCTTATTCATCTCAAACAATTTCTCAAATTAAAGAACATAGTGTGTTAAGTGGGTCTCACCATGCGGGGTGGTACCGTATGATTAACCGCTTAATGTGGATTTGGCGGGGAATAGACGCCTTAGAAATTGAAGAGGTGCTAAGCCGTATTGCTATCTCAGATGCTGAGCGTAGTGATGATAATTTATTGGATACAGTCATTGGTAATCGTCGTGGAAACTGGTGTTTTGAATGGTCCCAGCAAGCCATGCATTGGCAGCAAAAAGCGTTAGAGTTTGAAAAAGGTGCAGAAGCAGGGGATGCTTGGTTGCGTTCTGCTAATTTGTACAGCATTGCAGCTTATCCTTTTATTAAAGGTGACGAGCTGGCTGACCAAGCTATTTTGTTGGCTTGTAAAGCGTATGATAGCGCAGCAAAATTTTCTCAATATCGCTTAAAGAAAATTCCATTTAAAGTTGATGGTGGAAAAGAAGTCTGTGGCTTTTTACATATTCCTTCACACGGTCAAGGGCCTTACCCGACCGTGATGATTTGCGGCATGTTAGATAGCTTACAAATTGATTTTTGCCGCTATTTCCGTGACTACCTCGAACCTCTCGGTATTGCGATGCTAACACTGGATATGCCATCTATTGGTTATTCGGTAAAACAAAAGCTTACACAGGAAACAAGCACCCTACATGAGCAAATTGTTCGCCAGATTGGGGATATCGCTTGGATTGACCACACGCGTTTTGGTATCGTGGGTATGCGTTTTGGCGCAAATATAGCATTAAGATTAGCTTATATGTGTCCAGATAAGATTAAAGCAGTCGCTGTCATAGGGCCAATTGTGCACAGTTTATTGCATGAAGAGAAATATCAGCAGGATATTCCTCGAATGGTTCTGGATGTGTTCGCCAGTCGTTTGGGGATTTATCAAGTTGATGGTTCTGCTTTACGCCATGAGTTAAGTTGTTATTCACTTAAAAATCAAGGGCTTTTAGGGCGACGCAGTAAAGTCCCAATGTTATCGGTTAGCCTCAAAGATGATATTTATAGCCCTAAAGCCGAATCTGATTTAATTCGACGCTCTTCGATGGATGCTGATACGATAATGCTACCAAGCCAGCCTGTTTTTGCTAATTTTGAAAAGGCGTTAAGTGAAACTACTAATTGGTTAAAAGCAAAAATACTTTAATTTTATTTAATAACTTGCTTATTTTTACCCATTTGTTAAAAAGGGATCTTCCCAAGAAGGAGATCCTTAACATGGCTTTACCGACTGATTACTCAAATGGAAAGTATTTAAAGAAGTTTGCTTCGATAGGACCTTATTTACGTGAAAAACAATGTTTAAATGGCTGTTATATATTTGATAGCCTCGTTGTTTGCGTGAATGCAAATATTGCCCCAGAAAAACGCGAATTTTGGGGGTGGTGGCTAAAATTGGTAGCAACTGATAAGGGCTTTGAATTTATTTATCATTTTGGCCTATACAACAGTCATGGTAGTTGGCAAGTCAAAGCACTAAAAGATGCGGCAACCATTGAAGCGACCGAGCAAAATTTAGTGTCATTTCACCAAGCCCTTGCAAAACAATTATCTGAACTTGAGTTAAGCCTCTTTCCCTCCCCGCTAATGGCAGAATTAAAACTGGAATTAAGCGCATAAATTTGTTTTAAACCAACTTTTGTTGAATTTTGCGTTATGCTTGTTGGCATAACGCGCTTCTCCTGATAAAAATGATACCTACTTTTTGGTTTATTAATCCTAATGGCAGAAAAATGATGAAAAATAGCCAGACGCTGGTAGTTAAATTAGGGACCAGTGTATTAACAGGGGGCTCGCGCCGTTTAAATCAAGCTCATATTGTTGAGCTTGTCAGGCAATGCGCGCAGCAATATGAAAAAGGGCATCGCATTATTATTGTGACTTCTGGGGCAATTGCCGCGGGTCGCGAACATTTAAATTACCCCGAACTGCCGGCTACCATAGCATCTAAACAGTTGCTTGCGGCGGTCGGTCAAAGTCGTTTAATTCAGTTATGGGAACGGTTATTCTCCATTTATGGTATTCATATCGGGCAAATGTTACTGACACGAGCCGATTTAGAAGACAGAGAACGTTTCTTAAATGCACGAGATACCTTGCAAGCTCTGTTAGATAACGGAATCATTCCAGTTATTAATGAAAATGATGCCGTTGCTACCGCAGAAATTAAAGTCGGTGATAATGACAATCTATCCGCTTTGGCCGCGATTCTTGGCGATGCCGACAAACTGCTATTACTCACGGATATCGAAGGCTTATATGATGCTGACCCACGCAGTAATCCAAATGCAAAATTGATACCCGAAGTGTATGGTATCAATGATGAACTTCGTGAAATGGCGGGGGGAAGCGTTAGCGGGTTAGGAACCGGTGGAATGGCAACTAAATTACAAGCAGCAGATGTCGCGGGTCGCGCAGGAATTGATGTTATCATTGCAGCAGGCAATAAACCCGATGTTATTAATGCGGTTATTGAAAATCTTCCAGTTGGTACCCGTTTTTATGGGCAAAAAAATCCAATGGAAAATCGTAAACGTTGGATTTTCGGTGCTCCAGCCGCTGGGGATGTCTACATTGATGATGGTGCACAACTGGCAATTATGGAAAAAGGCAGTTCATTGTTGCCAAAAGGAATTAAAAAGATTGAAGGCGATTTCTCTCGAGGCGCAGTGATCCGTATTCGTAATATGGCAGGAAAAGACCTAGCTCATGGGGTCAGCCATTATAACAGTGATGCACTGAGAATGATTGCTGGGCACCATTCACAAGAAATCAGTAAAATACTTGGTTATGAACACGGTTCTGTGGCTGTTCATCGTGATGATATGATAGTGAGTTAATTATGTTAGAGACAATGGGTAAGGCAGCAAGAGTTGCTTCATGGCAATTAGCTCAGTTAAGTACCAAACAAAAAAATGCAGCACTATTACAAATTGCAGATCTACTAGAACAAGATAATGCAGTTATACTGGCAGCGAATCAAAAAGACATGGCGCAGGCAAAAGCAAGCGGTATGAGTGAGGCGTTACAAGACCGATTATTATTGACGCCAGAGCGTTTAAAAAGTATTGCTGATGATGTCAGAAAAGTATGTCAATTAGCTGATCCTGTTGGGCAAATCATTGATGGAAGCCAATTGGATAGCGGTTTAAATTTACAACGTCGCCGTGTTCCATTGGGAGTTGTTGGCGTTATTTATGAAGCTCGCCCTAATGTTACCGTTGATGTGGCCTCGTTATGTTTAAAAACAGGTAATGCGGTCATTTTGCGTGGCGGGAAAGAGACGCATCATACTAACCTTGCGGTAGTGGAAGTTATTCAAAAAGCATTGGAAAATAGCGGCTTGCCAGCAGATGCAGTACAAGCTATTAATAATCCGGACCGTGAATTAGTTGCACAATTACTCAAATTAGATCGTTACATTGATATGCTAATCCCTCGTGGCGGTGCGGGGTTACATAAATTATGTCGTGAGCAATCCACGATCCCGGTAATTACCGGGGGCATTGGCGTTTGCCATACATTTGTTGATAAATCGGTGGATTTTAATAAAGCCATTGATGTGATTATTAATGCGAAAGTTCAGCGCCCAAGTGCCTGTAATTCACTTGAAACATTATTAGTTCATAAAGAGATTGCGACTGAGTTCCTACCGTTTTTAAGTGAAAAAATGGCGCAGCAACAAGTCACTCTGCATGCGAGTGAAAAAGCACTTCCATTACTAAAACAAGGCCCAGCGAAAGTTGTTGATGTAAAACCTGAAAACCTTGTCGATGAGTGGTTATCACTGGATCTTAACGTAGAAATTGTGGATGACATTGACGCAGCTATTGACCATATTCGCCAGTATGGTACTGCGCATTCTGATGCTATCTTGACAGAATCTATTCATCAAGCTGACTATTTTGTTCAATGTGTAGATTCAGCAGCGGTATATGTTAATGCAAGCACTCGCTTTACTGATGGTGGTCAGTTTGGTTTAGGTGCAGAGGTCGCAGTAAGTACGCAGAAATTACACTCACGTGGCCCTATGGGGTTAGATGCACTAACAACGTATAAATGGATCGGATATGGCGACTTTTTGAGTCGTCCATAATGAGTAAAAATGATGAGATAGCCACACTTGTGTGGCTTGAGGTTGTTGACAAAGCGAGATAAAAGCGTGGTTTTTCCCGCTTTGTGTTATCAGCCAAAAATCAATAAATTGATTTTCCTAGTTTATTTTCAAAACCTATTAGATTGCTGCCAAACATAATATGTTTGGCAGCAGTCTATCGCCACACTTGTGTGGCTTTCTTTTTTTATTTGTCAAATTAAGCAATTTATCATAAGTAAATTTGTAATCAGTATTGCTTAGTATTCATGATGATGGGATGAAATTTAATGTTTTACATTATCGGTCCAAGAGGTTCGGGTAAAACCACAATTGGTAAAAAATTTGCAGAATCTAAAGGCTATCAATTTGTTGATACAGATAAATTGGTTTTAGAAAAAGCGGGAAAAAGTATCGCTGAAATTGTTGAACAGCACGGTTGGGATTACTTTCGTCAGCTAGAAACTGACGTCCTTAAGTCGATTAAGCAAAATAATATGATTGTTTCTACTGGCGGAGGCCTGGTTCTCGCAGAAGAAAATCAGCAAATTATGCGTAATAACGGCACTGTTATTTATTTAAATACCCATCCTGAAGTTTTAGCAAAACGCCTTGCAGCAGAGCCACAAGCGGATCAACGACCAAGTTTGACCGGGAAATCTTTAATTGAAGAAATTGAAGAAGTGATGCAACAAAGGGAACCTATCTACCGTGCGACTGCTCACCATATTATTGATGCTGCGCAGCCTGTCGACGATATCATCGCACAACTTAATGATTTAACTTAAACTAATGACTAATAAGCCTGCGGTGTTTTCGGAATATACTAATTAGAGCAAAGGGAGTAGCTCAGTAAGATAGATGTCACTAAAGGTATAGTTGTATCACACTAATATATAAAAATATAATCATAGTATAGGGACTCATTATGTTGGCAAAGATAGTCAAAACAGTACTTAAATTTTTGTTTCGCGTGCAAGTTATTGGTGATGCGAAAGAGTTTAATCAAGATAAATGTTTGATTACACCTAATCATGTTTCTTTCCTTGATGGTGTATTAATCGCACTTTTCTTACCTGTTAAACCTGTATTTGCTGTTTATTCAACATTTGCCACACCAAAAATGGTGAAGCGCCTTAAGCCCTATGCAGATATTGTCCCTCTTGATCCTGCCAACCCTCTAGGTATTCGTCATCTAGTTAAAGAGGTAGAAAAAGGGCGCCCGATAGTTATTTTTCCAGAAGGCCGAATTTCAGTTCATGGCTCTTTAATGAAAATATACGAAGGAGCGGCTTTTGTGGCCGCAAAGTCTGGAGCAAAAGTTGTTCCTATTCGTATAGAAGGGGCTCAATATAGCCATTTTGGGCGTCTGAAAGGCATTTTTCCATTAAAATGGTTTCCGAAGATCACATTGCATATCTTGCCGGCACAAGCTATCCCAATGCCTGAAGCACCTAAGGCTGTAGAGCGTCGAGCTCTGGCTGGTGAACACCTGTACCAAATCATGAAATCTGCTCGTATGTCTTGTTTACCACAAGTCACATTAGTTGAAGAATTTATTCAAAGTGTTCAGTTTTTTGGGCGCCGTACGCCTTGTATCGAGGACATCGCATTTAAAGAAGACTCATATCAATCCCTATTGAAAAAAACCTTAGGGGTTGGTCGTATTATTGAACGCTATACACATGAAAATGAAAGAGTTGGCCTATTATTGCCAAATGCGACAGTCACCGCAGCTGCAATTTTCGGTGCTTTAATGAGAGGCCGAGTACCTGCTATGCTCAATTACACAGCGGGCAGTCACGGTATTAGTAACGCGTTAAAAGCCTCTGCGGCGAAAGTAGTCTTTACTTCGCGCCAATTTTTGGAAAAAGGCAACTTAACGCATATTCCAGAACAAGTGCCAGAAGCAAGTTGGATTTATCTTGAAGATTTAAAAGATACGGTAACATGGCAAGATAAATTATGGATTATTAAACACTTATTCAACCCTAAAAAAGCCATTCTTCCTCGTAAACCGTCTGATGAAGCCGTTGTTTTATTCACATCTGGTTCTGAAGGTACACCAAAAGGTGTTGTTCACAGCCATGCTAGCTTGATGGCAAACGTAGAACAAATAAAAACGATCGCTGATTTCACCCCACGTGACCGTTTTATGTCGTCACTGCCGTTATTTCACGCATTTGGTTTGACGGTTGGTTTATTTATCCCTCTATTTTCAGGAAGCCGAGTTTTCCTTTATCCAAGCCCATTGCATTACCGAGTCATTCCTGAATTAGTCTATGACAAAAACTGCACCGTATTATTCGGAACATCAACCTTTTTAGGTAACTACGCACGGTTTGCTCATCAGTATGATTTCGCACGTTTACGTTATGTGGTTGCCGGTGCAGAAAAATTATCGGATAAAACGAAAAAAATCTGGTTTGATAAATTTGGCATCCGAATTCTTGAAGGTTATGGGGTCACTGAATGTGCACCAATTGTATCAATCAATGTCCCTATGGCCGCGAAAGAAGGCTCTGTTGGGCAAATTTTACCTGAAATGGAAGCGCGAATTATTCCAATTTCTGGAATTGAACAGGGTGGTAAATTACAGCTTAAAGGCCCAAATATTATGAAAGGGTATTTGCGCGTTGAAGCCCCTGGCGTCCTTGAAACACCGCAAGCTGAAAATGCACAAGGTGAAATAGAGGAAGGTTGGTACGACACTGGTGATATCGTTGAATTAGACCATAAAAATTTCTGTACTATAAAAGGCCGTGTTAAACGTTTTGCTAAACTTGCAGGAGAAATGGTTTCCCTCGAAAGTATCGAGCAAATGGTGGCATCTATTTCTCCCAATGCAAATCACGGTGTGGTTACAAAGCCAGATAGCAGTAAAGGTGAAGCACTTGTTTTGTTCACAACAGATAAAGAATTAGACCGTAGCGCATTATCCAGTGCAGCCAAAAGTAAAGGATTAACCGAGTTAGCGGTTCCACGCGATATTCGTTTTGTTAAAGAGTTGCCAGTGCTAGGTAGTGGTAAAACGGATTTTGTTACATTAAAGCAAATGGCATTAAAGGATGAATAATATGCAAGAAAGCACTTCCAATTCACCGCTAATGAGCCGAGGTATGAAAGCAGTACTGGCTTCACAGTTCCTCTCTGCATTTGCGGATAATGCATTATTATTTGCCATATTAGCCCAGCTCAAAGCCGAATTTTACCCCGAGTGGAGTCACCCTATCTTGCAAATGGTGTTTGTTTTTACTTACATCATTTTAGCGCCATTTGTTGGGCAAATCGCGGATAGGTTTTCAAAAGGCCGAGTGATGTTGTTTTCTAACATCTTTAAATTTATTGGAGCACTAGGGATTTGTTTTGGCCTAAACCCATTCCTTTGCTATGGGTTAGTGGGGATCGGTGCAGCATCCTATTCACCGGCTAAATACGGTATTCTCGGTGAACTCACTGGCGGCGATAACCTTGTTAAGGCCAATGGTGTGATGGAGGCTTCAACAATTGCAGCCATTTTAGTGGGGTCAGTTGTCGGAGGAATGCTGTCCGATATTAACTTAATCTTAGCGTTAGGTACATGTGCTGCACTGTATGCGTTAGCCGTTATTGCGAATTTTTTCATCCCACACTTAGTTGCGGCGAGGCCTGGAAAAGGTTGGGATCTTAAGCTGTTGATGGCGTCTTTTTTCAGTGCTTGCCGTGTGCTATGGGCGAATCAAGAGAGTCGTTTTTCACTAGTCGGAACTAGCTTGTTCTGGGGGGCCGGGGTAACGTTGCGTTTTCTGCTCGTTGCATGGGTGCCTGTAGCGTTGGGGTTACAAGACAACACCACACCAACCATTCTAAATGCGATGGTTGCGGTGGGGATAGTCGCAGGTGCGGGGCTTGCTGCCAAATTTATTACCTTAAAAACGGTTTATCGATGCATCCCTGCGGGAGTTATTATAGGTGTGATGGTAGTGTTACTTTCCTTGCAAACTAACATTATTCCATCCTATTTTATTTTAATTATTCTTGGGATTTTTGGCGGTTTATTTGTCGTTCCATTGAATGCATTATTACAAGAAAAAGGGAAAGAAACCGTTGGCGCAGGGAATGCGATCGCCGTACAAAATTTAGGTGAAAATAGTGCAATGCTGATTATGTTAGGCTTGTACTCACTGGCAATTAAAGCAGGTTTATCCGTTGTGAATGCGGGTATTGGTTTTGGTGCTGTATTTGCAATTGCGATTGCGGGTTTATGGGTTTGGGATCGTGCTCGTAAAAAAATGGCATAAAGGTAGATAGCATCATGATAGATGAGAAACGGCTTGAAACACTGAGTATTCAGATTGGACTGAAACTGAAAGAACAGGGTAAAACAGTCACAACCGCTGAGTCTTGTACCGGGGGCTGGGTTGCGAAGGTTTTAACCGATATCTCGGGTAGCTCAGATTACTTTCAGCGCGGTTTTGTGACATACAGTAATGAAGCAAAGCATCAAATGATTGGTGTTAAGAGCGAGTCTTTACAACGGTATGGTGCTGTAAGCCAACAAGTTGTTACAGAAATGGCGGAAGGCGCTTTGCAAGAAGCCAGTGCAGATTTCGCTGTTTCAGTTAGTGGAATAGCAGGCCCTGGGGGCGGTAGTATAGAAAAACCTGTTGGTACGGTATGGTTTGGTTTTGCGCAAAAACAGGCAGACCAAACGGTATTTGTCACAACACAACATAGAGTGTTTCAAGGAAACCGAAACGAAGTTCGTTTTCAATCAACAGTTTATATACTTGAAACACTTTTAAAGCAGTTAAATTAAAAATTTCCTTGATACTGTATGATTATACAGTATAATCAGTTTCAACAAACCGAATTCAATCGTTTTATTTGCAGTGGTCAAATCATTGCACTTAGGGAGTAAACATGGCTATTGATGAAAACAAACAAAAAGCACTTGCAGCAGCATTAGGCCAAATTGAAAAACAATTTGGTAAAGGTTCCATTATGCGTCTTGGTGAAGACCGCTCTATGGATGTTGAAACTATCTCAACAGGCTCCTTATCCCTTGATGTTGCATTGGGTGCTGGTGGCTTGCCACTAGGTCGTATTGTTGAAATCTACGGCCCTGAATCCTCAGGTAAAACAACACTAACCCTGCAAGTTATTGCAGCAGCACAACGTAGCGGTAAAACGTGTGCTTTCATCGATGCTGAACACGCTTTAGACCCTATCTATGCTAAAAAATTAGGCGTCGATATTGATAACTTACTGTGCTCTCAACCTGATACCGGTGAACAAGCGCTAGAAATTTGTGATGCATTAACTCGCTCAGGTGCGGTTGATGTAATCATCGTTGACTCCGTTGCTGCGTTAACACCAAAAGCAGAAATTGAAGGTGAAATTGGTGATTCACATATGGGCTTAGCTGCTCGTATGATGAGCCAAGCAATGCGTAAGTTAGCGGGTAACTTAAAAACATCTAATACCCTACTGATCTTTATCAACCAAATTCGTATGAAGATTGGTGTTATGTTTGGTAACCCAGAAACAACAACGGGTGGTAATGCATTAAAATTTTATGCATCTGTTCGTTTAGATATCCGTCGTATTGGTGCAGTGAAAAATGGCGAGGAAATTGTCGGTAGTGAAACTCGCGTTAAAGTGGTAAAAAACAAAGTTGCAGCGCCATTTAAACAAGCTGAATTCCAAATTTTGTATGGTGAAGGTATTAATACCTTCGGCGAGTTAATTGATTTGGGTGTAAAACACAAATTAATTGAAAAAGCAGGGGCTTGGTATAGCTATAACGGCGATAAAATTGGCCAAGGTAAAGCTAATTCAACAAATTATTTAAAAGAGCACCCTGAAGTCGCTCAAGAAATTGATACCAAACTGCGTGAAATGTTATTAAACCACACTGGTGAATTTAGCAGTGCGGCAACAGACTTTATCAATGATTCTGATGAAGAAGAAACACCAGAAGAATTTTAATATCAATCTAGTTTATTGATTAGTAAGTAAATTATAGGCGCTCCGCTGATGTGGTTGCGCCTGTTTTGTTTTAAACCTATTACATTAATAGTTTATTGAACAGTTTTTCTGTGGAAAAATACGCCAGTGCAAGGTATAAACATACTTTCAGAAAATATCTAGACGCTTTACAATGAAAGCTGCGAATGGATGTATCTATATTTTACTTCTGCACAAAGAGACTTTATCTTATCAGTCACTTTTTAATCGGAGAGTTGATTAGAGGTGATGTTACATTCCATCTCAACAATTCGTAATTCTGTTTCCAGCTTGATATCGGGATAAATATGAGTAAAAGCACCGCTGAGATCCGTCAAGCGTTTCTCGACTTTTTTCATACAAAAGGTCATCAAGTGGTCTCTAGTAGTTCACTAGTGCCAAATAATGACCCTACACTATTGTTCACAAACGCAGGGATGAACCAGTTCAAAGATGTATTTCTTGGTCTGGATAAAAGAGCATATTCCCGAGCGACAACCGCGCAGCGCTGTGTGCGCGCGGGTGGTAAACATAACGACTTAGAAAATGTGGGCTATACCGCTCGCCACCATACATTTTTTGAAATGTTAGGCAATTTTAGCTTTGGCGATTACTTTAAGCATGACGCAATCCGTTTTGCTTGGGAATTATTGACTAGCGAAGAATGGTTTAACTTACCAAAAGAAAGGCTGTGGGTGACCGTTTACGCAACTGATGATGAAGCCTATGACATTTGGAACAAAGAAATTGGTGTTCCAGTTGAGCGTATTATTCGTATCGGTGATAACAAGGGCGCGCCATATGCGTCAGATAACTTCTGGCAGATGGGTGATACAGGTCCTTGTGGCCCATGTACCGAGATTTTCTATGATCACGGTGACCACATATGGGGTGGGCCTCCAGGAAGCCCAGAAGAAGACGGTGATCGCTATATTGAAATTTGGAACTTGGTCTTCATGCAATTTAACCGTCAGTCTGACGGGACAATGGAGCCTCTGCCAAAACCTTCAGTCGATACAGGAATGGGCTTAGAGCGTATTTCTGCAGTATTGCAGCACGTTAATTCAAACTATGAAATTGATATTTTCCGCGATCTCATCGCTGCTGCTGCTAAAGCAACAGGTGCGACAGATTTAGAAAATAAATCATTACGTGTTATTGCTGACCATATTCGTTCTTGTGCATTCCTTGTAAGTGATGGTGTTATTCCATCAAATGAAGGCCGTGGTTATGTTCTGCGTCGCATTATCCGTCGTGCTGTTCGTCACGGTTATATGCTTGGTGCCAAAGATACCTTCTTCTATAAATTAGTGGCGCCACTGATTAACGTCATGGGGTCCGCGGCTGATGAACTTGGACGCCAGCAAGCAATGGTCGAAAAAGTTCTCAAGACCGAAGAAGAACAATTTGCTCGTACTTTAGAACGTGGTCTTCAATTATTAGATGAAGAGCTTGCCTCACTGAAAGGGGATACTCTGGACGGTGAAGCCGCATTCCGCTTATATGACACCTATGGCTTCCCAATCGATTTAACGGCAGATGTTTGCCGTGAACGCAATATTAAAGTCGACGAAGAAGGTTTTGAGCGAGCGATGGAGGACCAACGTCGTCGTGCACGCGAATCCAGTGGTTTTGGGGCAGATTATAACTCTTTAATTAAAGTTGATAAGCGCAGTGAATTCTCCGGTTATCAATATGATGAGCAACAAGCTACTATTACTGCATTATATAAAGATGGCCAGCCTGTAGATAGCTTGAATGCTGGTGAAGAAGGCTTAGTTATACTAGACAAAACAGCATTTTACGCAGAGTCTGGTGGGCAAGTCGGTGATACTGGTTATTTAAATAATGATAGTGCGAGCTTTAAAGTTACTGACACGCAAAAATATGGTCAAGCGATTGGGCATATTGGTAAGGTTGAAGCGGGATCACTCGTTGTTAATCATAGAATTACCGCTTTCGTGGATAGTGCTAGACGTGATGCGATCCGTTTAAATCACTCAGCAACGCACTTACTGCATGCGGCACTACGCCAAGTATTAGGTGACCATGTTTCTCAAAAGGGGTCATTGGTTAATGATAAATACTTGCGTTTTGACTTCTCTCATTTTGAGGCGATGACACAAGACCAACTACGCCAAGTAGAAGATATTGTGAATGCGCAAATCCGTAAAAACTCAGAAATTGAAACCGAACTAATGGATTTAGAAGGTGCAAAAGCAAAAGGCGCTATGGCATTATTTGGTGAAAAATATGAAGAGCGTGTACGTGTTCTGAGTATGGGTGATTTTTCTATCGAATTATGTGGTGGTACCCATGCGCGTCGTACCGGAGATATTGGTTTATTCCGTATTCTGAGTGAATCGGGTACGGCTGCAGGTGTTCGTCGTATTGAAGCGACGACAGGCACTACAGCAATTGAAAGTATTCACAATCAATCAGAGCAACTTTCGGCAATTGCACACTTGGTTAAAGGTGATATGAATAGCCTTGTCGAGAAAGTGAAAGCGGCATTAGATAAATCTCGCCAGCTCGAAAAAGAAATTGTGCAACTAAAAGATCAACAAGCATCTCAAGAAAGTGCTTCACTAAGCAGCAAAGCGAAAGACGTGAAAGGCGTCAAATTATTAGTGACTCAATTAGGAGATACTGATCCTAAGTTGTTGAGAACTATGGTTGATGACCTTAAAAATCAGTTGAAATCAGCGATTATCGTGCTTTCAACAACAAGTGGTGATAAAGTCAGTATGATTGTTGGGGTGACTAATGATTTAACTGCTAAAATTAAAGCAGGTGACTTGATTTCCCACATTGCAGGTCAAGTTGGTGGTAAAGGTGGTGGCCGCCCAGACATGGCTCAAGCAGGAGGTACTGACGTTAACGCATTACCTACTGCTATGGCGAGTGTCGAAGAATGGGTTGAAGCACGCCTGTAAGCACTTACAAAGTTGCCTCATTAAAAGATGAGGCAACTTTAATCTGTTGCGGCATTGTTAATGTATCGTTTGTAGTGCTATATTTTGCTTGTAAATAATTAGAATGCTTGTATTGATGGCATCAATGCTTTAGGTGAATGTCATTGCTTTACGTTTTCACGGTGTGTGATGGACAATAGCGGGGGATACCTAGAGACCCGACTCTTTTAATATTTCAAGGAGCAAAGAATGCTTATTCTGACTCGTCGAGTTGGTGAAACACTCATGATAGGCGATGAGGTAACAGTTACTGTATTGGGTGTCAAAGGCAACCAAGTTCGTATTGGTGTTAATGCGCCAAAAGAAGTTTCTGTTCACCGTGAAGAAATTTATCAACGGATCCAGGCTGAAAAGACTCAACCAGATAATCAATAATAATGAATAAGCGTCCAATGATTGACCACACAGCAAGAATGGGCGCTTGTCTTACTCGTATTATATTCTAAAAATATCCTTTCATTTTTATACTTCTCTAGCATCAAACTCACATTATTGTTTAGTTTTCGGTTCTCATGTACTGAAATTTTGTTTCCTTTTGTTTGAAATATAGGCTAATCAATCCTGTGAACATATTTTTATTCATTTGTAGAATAATTTTTTTCCAGTATTTTTGTTTATAAAGTTAGTGTCATAGGGGCTGAAATATATCTTTTCCGGTGTTAAACTAATCATCTTGCTTGTGAAATGTGCAAACAGACACCGGAATGCAAAAAGTTTGGAAAAATTGTTTGACTTCTAAGTCTAGGAAAGTAATATGTGCGCCACACAGCAACGAGATGTTTGAAAAAACAAATCGTGTGTAACTAAAATATGGTGAGGTGGCCGAGAGGCTGAAGGCGCTCCCCTGCTAAGGGAGTATGCGGTCAAAAGCTGCATCGAGGGTTCGAATCCCTCCCTCACCGCCATTTTAGATTATGCATCCGTAGCTCAGCTGGATAGAGTACTCGGCTACGAACCGAGCGGTCGGAGGTTCGAATCCTCCCGGATGCACCATCTTTAACCCTATGAGAAGATCTGATGGGGTTTTGTTTTGGTTTTAGCAGCCAAACAAAGCATTAACTAAGAAGTTGATTTATAGAAGTAGAAGTTGATAAAGAAGTTTGAGAGAACAGCACTCCTTTGCATTAAGTATGCATCCGTAGCTCAGCTGGATAGAGTACTCGGCTACGAACCGAGCGGTCGGAGGTTCGAATCCTCCCGGATGCACCATCTCTTAGCTAATAACTTAGCATATCAATAATACCTTTTAATTTAACTCAGATAAGTTATTGAGAATATATCGATTCAAAATCGAATGAATTTGCATCCGTAGCTCAGCTGGATAGAGTACTCGGCTACGAACCGAGCGGTCGGAGGTTCGAATCCTCCCGGATGCACCATCATTAAGAAACTCCTCATTTGAGGAGTTTTTTTTGCCTAAAATTACCATTCATAAAATTAACTAAATCGCATTTTCCATGCATCTTTGATTTATTCCCTCATAAACCACACATCTAGACAGCGACAATTTATGTGATTTAAGCTAAAGTAATTGCCTTAATAAAATAAATTAACATCACAGGCGGGAGGTCGACTTGATCCCGGACGTATCGAAAGCGCTCTCATGGTTAGAGGCGCACCCAGAAACACTAAATGGTATTCAACGTGGTATAGAGCGTGAAACATTGCGTGTAACCCCAACAGGCGCAATTGCAGAGACCTTGCATCCAGAAGGGCTGGGAAAAGCTTTAACACATAAATGGATCACGACAGATTTTGCGGAGTCCCTACTCGAATTTATTACTCCTGTAGATAAAAGCATTAGCCATAATTTGGCTTTCTTGCGAGATTTACACCGCTATACAGCTCGTCACCTTCAAGATGAAAGAATGTGGCCGTTGAGTATGCCGTGCTTTATTGAAAGTGAAGATAAAATCACTCTTGCGCAATATGGCTCTTCTAATGTGGGGCAGTTTAAAACGCTGTACCGTGAAGGCCTTAAAAATCGTTATGGTGCTTTGATGCAAACGATAGCAGGCGTGCATTATAACTTCTCTTTGCCGATTGAATTTTGGCGAGCATGGGCAGGTATTGAAGATGAAGAAAGCGGTAAAGAAAAAATTTCTGAAGGCTATTTACGTCTGATTAGAAATTACTACCGCTTTGGTTGGGTTATTCCTTATCTATTTGGCGCCTCTCCGGCGATTTGCGGCTCTTTTTTGAAAGATAGGGAGACGTCGCTGTCATTTGATAAAACGGACTGTGGTACGTATTACTTGCCTTATGCGACATCTCTACGTATGAGTGACTTAGGTTATACAAATAAATCACAAAGTGATTTAAATATCACATTCAATAAATTGGATGAATATGTAGAAAACCTGAAAAAAGCTATCCATAAGCCTTCAGCTGAATTTGAAAAACTGGGTGTCAAAAAAGACGGCAAATATATTCAACTAAATACCAATGTGCTACAAATTGAAAATGAGCTCTACGCCCCAATACGCCCGAAACGCGTTCCTAAAGGCAATGAATCACCTTCCGATGCATTATTGCGCGGTGGTATTGAGTACATTGAAGTCCGTTCACTTGATATCAATCCATTTAGTGCAATAGGCGTTAATGAAACTCAAGCTCGTTTTGTTGATCTATTCTTAATATGGTGTGTACTCGCTGATGCGCCTGAAATGAATGCACAAGAATTAGACTGTTGCCGTCAAAACTGGAATCGTGTCATCCTTGAAGGTCGTAAGCCAGGTCAAGTTATTGGTTTCGGTTGTGGTAGTGAAGTTAAGCCGTTAGTTGAAGTTGGACAGCAATTATTTAATGACTTGATCCGCGTGGCTGAAGTGTTAGACACTTGTTGCGATGCAAAATATCAAGAAGTTTGTCACCAATTTGTCGCTATGTTTAAAGACCCAACTCTCACATATTCAGCGCTCGTTATGGATGAAATGTTAGAGAAAGGCATTGGTGGCTACGGGTTAGAATTAGCTGAAAAATATTTTGAACAGTTAGTGAATGAACCGTATGAAGTGATAACTGAAGAGCAATTTGAGCAAGCACGATTGGCTTCAATAGAGAAGCAAGCGAAGATGGAACAAAGTGAGAGCGAAAGCTTTGAGGACTATCTACGCATTCATGCAGGACGCTAAAAGAAATGGCCACTCTAGGTGGCCAAATAAAAAATCTCTTAGAGAATTAGGGATGATAACAAATTGCGCGTCTTTCAATAATTCAGACTCTGCATTTTCAAAATAGTTTCATTTATTTTAGAAAATATTTTTTATTTTTGAGGAGGTCACAAAATGCCATTATTAGATAGCTTTACTGTCGATCATACTCGCATGTCAGCGCCTGCTGTACGTGTGGCAAAGACCATGAAAACACCAAGTGGTGATACCATCACGGTTTTTGATTTGCGTTTTACTGTACCAAATGAAGAAGCCATGACAGAAAAAGGGACGCATACTTTAGAGCACCTCTTTGCAGGCTTTATGCGTGATCACCTCAATGGTAATGGTGTTGAAATTATTGATATTTCACCAATGGGGTGCCGTACTGGTTTTTATATGAGCCTTATTGGTCAGCCCGATGAACTGCGTGTTGCTAATGCATGGAAGGCAGCAATGGAAGATGTTTTGCAGGTGAAAGACCAAAACAAAATTCCTGAATTGAATGTCTATCAGTGCGGCACATATAAAATGCACTCACTGGAAGAAGCTCAGCAAATTGCACGTAATGTTCTTGCATCTGAAATTGGTATCAATAAGAACGATGAGTTAGCATTACCTGCTGAGAAACTTGAACAGCTACACGTTTAGTTTTTATCAAATATTCTTTATGCAAAGAGCCAATTAAGGCTCTTTTTATTTTTATAGCAGAATTTAATGGCAAGTTTATGAAGAAATCAAAGGTCGGGGACTTGAGAACTAAAAGTAAGAGGTGTGATCCTGACCTGCTTAACGATATTTTCATTCATCGCTAATACTTCGATAAGGTAATGTCCTACCACGATTTGCTCTTCAAGTTGTGGAATATCACCGATGACTTCCAAAACCATGCCATTAACCGTCCTAGGACCATCTACAGGGAGATTCCAATCAAAAGCCTTATTCAGCTCACGAATATTAGCAGAACCGTCCACAAGAACGCTCCCATCGCTCTGTGGCAAAACTTCTTCAGCTAAGGATGGTGACATAGAGGTGGTGAAATCACCAACTATCTCTTCTAAGATATCTTCTACAGTGATAAGACCTTGAATCTCGCCATATTCATCAACGATAATCCCGAGTTTTTCTTTATTGTGCTGGAAGTTAACTAACTGAACATTTAACGGTGTACTGTTAGGAATAAAATAAATGTTATCTGCAGCTTTAATGAGATTTTGCTTATTAAATTCACGTTTTTCCATCATGAGACGGTACGCTTCGCGGACGCGTAAAATGCCAATAGAGTCATCAAGTGAATCGCGATAAAGCACAATACGGCCATGAGGGGAGTGCGTAAGCTGCCGAATAATTGATTTCCAGTCATCATTGACATCAATACCAACAATCTCATTCCTGGGTAGCATAATATCGCCAACTGTGACTTTGTCTAAGTCTAAAATGGAAATCAGCATGTCTTGATTTCGGCGGCTAATTTTATGCTTTGATTCGTTAACAATGGTGCGTAGCTCTTCCTTATTAACCGCATCAGTTCGTGCGGTTAGTGATTTCACCCCAATGCAACGTAACAGTAGTGCTGAAATAGTATTAAATGCCCAAACAATAGGCATCATAACTACTTGTAATGGTTTTAAGAGATAGCTACTTGGAAATGCAATTTTTTCAGGGTACAGCGCTGCCAGTGTTTTTGGCATAACTTCGGCAAAAATGAGTATCACAAAAGTTAGGATCCCGGTTGCCATCGCTACACCCGCGTTACCATATAGTCGCATACCGATAATAGTGGCTAATGCGGAAGCAACTATGTTGATTAAGTTGTTACCGATAAGGACTAGGCTTAACAGCTTGTCAGGATGTTTAAGCAGTTTCTCAACACGTATCGCTGAGCGATTACCTTGTTTTGCTAAATGTTTTAACCGATAACGGTTTAGCGTCATCATCCCAGTTTCTGATGCAGAAAAATAGGCTGACATAAAAATTAAAACAATCAATATGATGATTAGCGTACTCGTGGACACATCATCCAAAACAAGTTTCCTTATGTGGTGAAAGTAGTGACTTTATTTGCGTCAAAATACCATGAACTCCTGTATTAGACGATTACCAAAAAAAGCCATAGTTAAGATGATTGAACCGCCAACATGGAAAAATAGAACGCGCTTACCTCGCCATCCTCCATGGAAATGCCCCCAAAGTAGAGTGATATAAACAAACCAGGCGATAACGGATAACACTGATTTATGAATATTTTCTTTATCAAAAATATTATCCATATAAATAAAGCCAGTGCATAAGGTCAGAGTTAGCAAAATGACACCAACTTGAGTGATATGGAACATTTTACGTTCAATCACCATCATCGGTGGCATATCGGGACTAAATTTTAAGGTTTTGTTTTTTAGTTGATGGTCGATTAAAGCCACTTGTAATGCATATAAAGCCGCAATAAGAAGTGTTGCATAGCTCAACAAAGCGAGGCCAATGTGAACAAACAGGGGGACGCGAGCTTCGAGATGCGTAATAAACTCACCAGGCATTAGCGTTGACAGCATCAAGTTAATGATGGCAAAACTATAGACTATGGGCGTTAAGTACCAAGCCTTTCCCCAGTAAGCGACAACAGTCATAATCACACACATGAGTAAGCTCACTGTTGAGCCTAAATTCAACAGAGTGAGGTTTTGTCCTTCGGCTTCACTGAAAATCAAGAATTTCAATGTAATAGCGTGAGTTACTAACGCAACAACGGCAAGAAAAAGCGCGAGATGGCGGTAAAACGGCTGTTTACGCACTTGGCCGGGGACGATCAGTAACAGACTGACCATGTATGTACAAACTGCTATGACTGCAAATACGGGCATAGTATAGTGTCGTTAATCATTTTTAGTGGAAAGTTATTTCATAGTATAACTTGTACGAGTGCAGGCTCCAACTATTGGACGGGCCAATCGCAATATATTCATTGCGGATAGCACTTCATGTGCCTACGGGGTTGGTTCGTATTATTAAATTCAAGCCATAATAACCTGTATCATCCGTTTCAAACAGGGGGCAGCGAAAAAACTGCGGGCATGTTACAATGGGGCATTATTTTGCCGCGATTATTTTTAGTGTTGGTTTTCCTTCCTCATTGTGAAGGCATTGATGCTTATAATTCAAGTTGTTAGATAACACGCACTTGAAATTATCTGTATTAGCAACCAGATCAGGCTGACATCGGCCCATCAACAGAATTGAGCTAAGACATATGTTTGATAATTTAACTGACAGACTATCGCGCACGTTGCGCAATATCAGTGGGCGTGGGCGTCTAACTGATGAAAATATTAAAGAAACACTACGCGAAGTTCGCATGGCCTTGCTGGAAGCTGACGTTGCTTTGCCAGTAGTCCGTGAATTCATTCAAAAAGTTAAAGAAAATGCGGTTGGGCAAGATGTCAATAAAAGTCTAACACCAGGCCAAGAGTTCATCAAAATAGTTCAAAATGAACTGACTCGCGCGATGGGGGACGAAAACCACCAACTTAATTTATCCGCACAACCTCCTGCGGTCGTTTTAATGGCGGGTTTGCAAGGTGCGGGTAAAACAACCAGCGTTGCAAAATTAGGTAAGCTTTTAAAAGAAAAACAAAAGAAAAAAGTATTAGTTGTCTCTGCTGACGTTTATCGCCCCGCGGCGATTAAACAATTAGAGACGTTAGCTGAAAGTGTTGGAATTGATTTTTTCCCTTCGGAAGTACAAGAAAAACCCGCTGCTATTGTTCAAAAAGCATTAAAACACGCACAATTGCAATTCTACGATGTGCTGTTAGTAGATACCGCGGGTCGCTTGCACGTCGACGAAGCGATGATGGAAGAAATCCAAGAAGTTCACCGCATTATTAAGCCAGTTGAAACCTTATTCGTCGTCGATGCGATGACAGGACAGGATGCGGCAAACACAGCGAAAGCGTTTAATGAAGCCTTGCCACTGACTGGGGTTGTGTTGACCAAGGTCGATGGTGATGCGCGAGGCGGTGCGGCGCTTTCTATTCGCGCAATTACAGGCAAACCCATTAAATTTCTAGGGGTTGGTGAAAAAACTGACGCCTTAGAACCATTCCATCCAGAGCGCGTCGCGTCGCGTATTCTCGGTATGGGTGATGTAATTTCTCTGATTGAAGAGATTGAGCATAAAGTTGACCGCGATGAAGCTGAAAAGCTGGCTAAAAAACTTAAAACAGGGGATGGCTTTGATTTAAATGACTTTTTAAGTCAATTAAAGCAAATGCGTAATATGGGCGGTATGGCGAGCATGATGAGCAAAATGCCCGGGATGTCTCAGTTACCGGATGCCGTTAAGTCCCAAATGGATGATAAAATCACCGTTCGTATGGAAGCGATGATTAATTCCATGACACGTAAAGAACGTGAAAAACCTGAAATTATTAAAGGTTCGCGAAAACGTCGTATTGCGGCAGGTTCGGGAACTACCGTGCAAGAAGTTAACCGCCTCTTAAAACAATTTGATGACATGCAACGCATGATGAAGAAAATGAAAAAAGGTGGTCTAGCCAAGATGATGCGCGGCATGAAGGGTATGATGCCTCCGGGTTTTCCGGGGCGTTAAGCAATAAAGCCTCAAAGAAAACGCACTTTTGATTGATTTTTGCGTCAAAGTGAGTAAACTTTTCGGGCTTTTTATATGACAGCCGGACTCTATCCCTCGATGGAGTCTGGTTGTTTTGTTAACTAATGAGGATGTTATGGTAACAATTCGTTTATCTCGTGGCGGCGCTAAAAAACGTCCGTTCTACCAAATCGTTGTAACCGATAGCCGCAATGCGCGTGACGGTCGTTTCATTGAGCGTATCGGTTTCTTCAACCCGATCGCTGCTGGTCAAGCAGAAGAACTGCGTTTAGACCTGGACCGTATTGAGCATTGGGTTGGCTTAGGCGCAACTATTTCTGACCGTGTTGCACAACTGGTCAAACAAGCTAAGAAAGCAGCTTAATCTGTCGCGGTGGTAACAATGAGCAAGCAAACTAAACTACAGCCACCTGAAAACCCAATCGTATTGGGGAAATTAGGTGCAGCGTACGGTATTCGTGGTTGGCTCAAAGTTTTTTCGTCCACCGAACATGCTGAAAGTATTTTTGAGTATCAGCCTTGGTTTATCCAGCGCTCAGGTCAATGGCAACACATTGAAATTGAAGATTGGAAACATCATAACAAGGATATCATCGTCAAGCTGAACGGGGTCGATGACCGCGATGCAGCTGCGCTTTTGACTAACTTTGAGATTGCGGTTGATTCAACCCAACTTCCTGAGTTAGAAAACGAATACTACTGGAAAGACCTGATGGGTTGCCATGTAGTGACGTTACAAGGCTATGACCTTGGTACCATCACTGACATGATGGAGACCGGTTCAAATGATGTACTGGTCATTAAGGCGAATTTAAAAGATGCATTTGGCATCAAGGAGCGGTTAGTTCCGTTTCTTGATGGGCAGGTTATCAAGAAAGTCGATCTCGATGCCAAACTTATTGAAGTGGATTGGGATCCTGGTTTTTAAATCTCCGGTTGAACGGTTTTGATAAGTGGGACGAAATGATGTGGATTGGTGTAATTAGCCTGTTTCCCGAAATGTTCCGCGCAATAACCGAGTACGGGGTAACTGGTCGGGCAGTGAAAAATGGCCTGCTAACATTTGAGTGCTGGAATCCGCGTGACTTTACTCACGATAGGCACAAAACTGTTGATGATCGCCCCTATGGTGGTGGTCCAGGCATGCTGATGATGGTGCAACCGCTTAAGGATGCAATCAACGCAGCAAGAACTGAGGCTGGTGTTGGTGCAAAGGTTATTTATCTTTCACCGCAAGGGCGCAAACTCAGTCAAGACGGTGTTTGCGAGCTGGCAACCAATGAGAAATTGATTCTTGTTTGTGGCCGCTATGAAGGCATTGATGAGCGTATCATTCAAACCGAAGTTGACGAAGAATGGTCAATCGGTGATTACGTTCTCAGTGGTGGGGAGCTCCCCGCGATGGTGTTGATTGACTCAGTTTCACGGTTTATACCGGGGGTACTTGGTCATCAAGCCTCTGCCCAAGAAGACTCTTTTGCAGATGGTTTGTTAGATTGTCCACACTATACCCGCCCTGAAGTGTTAGACGGCATGCAAGTTCCTGATGTTTTACTTTCAGGAAACCACGCTAAAATAGATAGCTGGCGCATGAAACAATCACTCGGCCGTACCTGGCTTAGAAGACCTGAGCTTCTGGAAAGCCTAGCTCTGACTGACGAGCAGAGGATGTTGCTGGCTGAATTCCAACGGGAATATCAGTCTGAGCAACAAATGAATCCAGACAATTAATTGTCTAAACATATCAGTTTACCTAGGGTAAGAGAGTTATTATGAGCAACATTATTAAACAACTTGAACAAGAGCAAATGAAGCAGGACGTACCTTCATTCCGTCAGGGTGACACCGTGGAAGTTAAGGTATGGGTCGTAGAAGGCTCTAAAAAACGTCTGCAGGCATTCGAGGGCGTGGTTATCGCTATTCGTAACCGCGGTCTGCACTCTGCATTCACTGTTCGTAAAATTTCTAACGGCGAAGGTGTTGAGCGTGTATTCCAAACTCACTCACCAGTCGTAGATAGCATTGCAGTTAAACGTCGTGGTGCTGTTCGCAGATCTAAACTGTACTACCTGCGTGAGCGTTCTGGTAAGGCAGCTCGTATCAAAGAGCGTCTGAACGCCAAGTAATACGCTTTCGCTACATCCGAAAGTTATGTTATGAGAGAGGCCCGCATTTGCGGGCCTTTTTACATTCACCACTATATTCGTCATACTTCAAGCTGTGGCGTTGTTGTCTTCTCTCGGTTACTCGGGTCACATACTTATGTATGCTCCCCGAGATAACCTCGTTTGACGCCTAGCCACAACTCGAATTATTTTGAATATAGCTGAGAGAGTTTATTTCAAGTTGTAGCTATGTTGGCAGCACTCATTCGCACTAGTCACATGCTCCTAGCGTCTCATTCCTTTGCCGCCTTGCTACACCCCGAACTATTTAGAATATAGCTGAGAGAGTTTATTTCAAGTCCTAGCTGTGTTGGCTGCGCTCAGCCACACAGGTCACATACATAAGTATGTGACCTGCAATGTCCTCACTTTGCCGCCTTGCTACAACTCGAACTATTTAGAATATAGCTGAGAGATTAACATCTTAATCTGTAAATAAATATTTACTAAAAATTGGTGTTGAACTCTAATTTAAATATTATAAATGTTAATTTTATGTAAATTTATATATTTATCAATTCACTACTGTTGTGTAAATAATATTTTACATGTGTGGAAGTATTTTACATAAATGGATTGAATTGTTTACGATGCATGGTATGTTATTAGTCATACACCCAAACACAATACGTAAATAATAAACTAAGCAAATATAAGCTAATAAGTAGGTAAAAAATGATCATGCAAAAAGATGTACTCAACAATGTGAATATTCAAGACGAGCAGGTATTAATCACTCCTGAGAGTCTGAAAGAGAAATATCCGCTGAGTCGCAGCAACCTGCATGCCATTGCGACATCGCGCCAAGTGATTGCTGACATTATTCATCAACGCGACCCTCGCTTACTCGTGGTATGTGGCCCTTGCTCAATCCATGATGTGGATGCTGCTATTGAATATGGTGAGCGTCTGAAAGTATTAGCCGAAGAATTAAGTGATAGCTTATATATTGTGATGCGTGTGTATTTTGAAAAACCTCGTACAACCGTGGGTTGGAAAGGTTTGATTAGTGATCCATTTATGGATGGCTCTTTTGAAATGGAAAAAGGCCTGCATATTGCTCGTGACTTGCTGACTAATTTAGTGAATATGGGGTTACCATTAGCGACAGAAGCACTGGATCCTAACAATCCTCAATACTTAGGGGATCTATTTAGTTGGTCTGCCATTGGTGCAAGAACCACTGAGTCACAAACACACCGCGAAATGGCATCGGGTTTATCTATGCCTGTTGGTTTTAAAAATGGAACGGATGGAAGTTTATCTACCGCAATTAATGCATTAAAAGCAGCTGCCATGCCACACCGTTTTATGGGGATTAACCAATCTGGCCAAGTTTGTTTATTACATACTAAAGGCAATAGTAATGGCCATGTCATTTTACGTGGTGGAAAAACACCTAACTACAACGCTGAAGACATTGCGGCTTGTGAAGCTGAAATGAAAAAAGCTGGTTTAGAGCCATCACTTATGGTGGATTGTAGCCATGGAAACTCAAATAAAGATTACCGTCGTCAGCCATTAGTTGTTGATTCTATTATTGAACAAATTATTAATGGTAATGAATCAATTACAGGTATTATGCTAGAAAGCCATATTAATGAAGGGAATCAAACATCAGAACAAGCCCGTGACTCAATGAAATACGGTGTTTCAGTAACTGATGCCTGCATTAACTGGCAAACGACGGAAACGGTATTGCGTAAATTGCATCAGGCATTACTACCTGTGCTTGAACAACGTGCGCAAAAATTGAGCAAAGTGAGCTGATCAAGGTATTGGTATGTCTGTTGAGTTATCCCATTTACGGGAACAAATTGATGAAGTTGATAAATCGTTACTCGATTTATTAGCAAAAAGGTTGCAATTGGTTGCTGAAGTCGGTGAAGTGAAAAGCTTACATGGCTTACCGATTTATGTGCCTGAGCGCGAAACCAGTATGTTGGCCGCACGTCGCGCTGAAGCTGAGCGTATGGGGATCCCACCTGATCTGATTGAGGATATTCTAAGGCGGATCATGCGTGAATCTTACGCACGTGAAAATGATAAAGGGTTCAAAACATTGAACCCATCAGCTGGACCCATTGTGATTGTGGGCGGTGATGGGAAAATGGGGCGGTTGTTCCACCGCCTTCTGACTTTATCAGGTTACCAAGTCAAAATATTGAATGAAGGTGATTGGCCGCAAGCAGAGTCTATAGTTGCTGGTGCGAGCGTTGTGATCATCAGTGTACCTATTCACTTAACAGTACAAGTGATCAACCAACTGCCTAAATTGGATAAAAGCACGATCTTGATGGATATCGCGTCAATTAAGCAACAGCCCATAGAAGCGATGTTAGCTGCGCATGATGGGCCCGTACTTGGACTTCACCCGATGTTTGGCCCTGATATTGGTAGCGTTGCAAAGCAAGTATTTGCTTATTGTAATGGCCGTAGCTCGGAGTCTTATCAGTGGTTCCTTGAACAGCTATTAGTTTGGGGAGCTCGCTTGAAAGAAATATCAGCTGAAGAGCATGATAAAAATATGAGCTTTATTCAGGCATTACGGCACTTTACAACATTTACTTATGGACGAAATCTTGCTGAGGAAAATATCGATTTACAGCAACTGCTTGATTTATCATCGCCTATTTATCGTTTAGAGCTCGCGATGGTTGGGCGGCTGTTTGCACAAGACCCTCAACTGTATGCAGATATTATTATGTCTTCTGATGAAAACGTTGAATTGATACGGAGGTATCACCAATTGTTAGGGGACTCAATAATGCTACTTGAGAAAAAAGATAAAGAGGAATTTATCCACCAATTTAATCAAGTTAGCCAGTGGTTCGGCGAAGATGCCCATCATTTTATGAAAGAAAGCCAATCATTACTGCAACGAGCAAACGATAATCGAAAATAATCATCCCCGCCCTCTATCGTGTTTTATTGCGGTAGGGGGCTTTATCTGTGCTGTTAATGTATCGCTGTCTTCCATATTCTTCCATTTTAGTTAATCTCACTTGAAATCTTTATTTAAAATAAGTAATTGTACTTATATGTATAATTTCTATCGAATAATGTGCTAATTAGCCTAAAATTGAATTTATTCACTATTTAATTCCAAATTAATCAATTTTTAAAATTAATATTTATAAATCGATCGATTTATATGATAAAGATCTTATCTGTTTTACCGATAACACTACTCATTAAATGATGACTAGCGTGGTAAATATATGTTTTTTAAAAATCTCAAAATCAGTATGAAGTTAACGATAGCATTTGGTGGTTTTGTTGCGCTTATTATCTTAAGTTCAATATTTTCTTTAGCGAATATGAACCGGGCTAATGAAGGAATGAAGCAGGTACTTTATGAAAGCTATCCTATTGCTTCGACAGCCGGGCAGATGATGGATAACTTTTATTCTTTTATTGGGATCCAAGAGCTGATTTTACTTGATGACAGAGGTAGTGATAAGCGCCGTGAAGAGCTTGCTAAAATTACACTGAAAATAACAGAGTTGTTAGAAAAACTAGAAAGCAGTGTCACTGATGATCGTTCTAAAGAAATTTTGGCAGATTTACGCGTGATCCGCCAACAGTTCCATGCATCGCTGGCACGTATGAATGTATTCTTACAACAAAATAATCGGCAAGCGGCGATTGATGAGATGATGACGAAAACTTCGAGTATTCAGCGGGATTATCGAGATCACATTCAAACATTGATGGCAATTCAAGACTTGCAGATGCAAGAGATCGGCCGGAAAGTCAATGCAGACTATGAAAGTAATAAATTATTACTGGCTGTGCTCTCAATCTTGAGTATCGCTGCGGGCTGCGTAATGGGTTGGTATATTACGACTATTATTACTAGACCATTGGAAAATGCGGTTAATTTCGCTCAGTCAATTGCAAATGGGGATTTGACTAAAGATATTCAGGTCACCTCAAAAGATGAAACGGGTGTGTTGCTAAATGCACTTAATGATATGAAAGAACACTTGCTGGAAATCGTCCAAGAGGTTCAGCAAGGTTCTGAAAGTATTTCGGCGGCAGCAGGGCAAATTGTTGCAGGGAACCAAAACCTTGCCGCACGTACAGAAGAACAAGCCGCATCAGTTGAAGAAACGGCTAGTTCAATGGAGCAAATAACTTCAACTGTTCAAAATACGACTGAGCACACCCATGAAGCAAGTATGCTTGCAGATCAAGCAGCGATTGTTGTGCAAAATAATGGCGATATGATGAGCCAAGTTACGAACAAAATGCGAGCAATCAACGGTTCGTCATCACAGATGACAGAAATTATTAACCTAATAGACTCGATTGCATTCCAAACTAATATCTTAGCATTGAATGCATCCGTTGAAGCGGCAAGAGCCGGTGAACATGGGCGAGGCTTTGCCGTTGTTGCTGGGGAAGTGAGATTATTAGCACAAAAAAGTGCAGCTTCAGCGAGTGATATTCGCGGGTTGATTGAAAACTCATCGTCACAAACGCAAGAAGGCATGGAACTTGTTGAAAAAGCAACTCAGCAAATACATGGCATGGTGGATAGTGTAAAAGAGATGAATGCGCTACTACGTGAAATTGGGCAAGCTAGCCGTGAGCAAAGCGATGGGATCTCTCAAATTAATAGTGCAGTAGGGCAACTTGATTTAACCACACAACAAAATGCGAGTTTAGTTGAAGAATCTGTTGTTGCTGCGGACTCCTTAAATGAACAAGCATATCATTTGAAGGAGTTAGTGAATTATTTCAGAGTTAAATCGTCGAGTCATCAGCCTAAAGCAGCAATATAGTTTCCGCTAAATAGGCTGCACTGATAAAAGTGCAGCCAGATTATATTTTATTAAGGCGTGATCTTTTCAGGTTCAACAGGAACCACATTTTCGGATGGGTAGCAGCCTAATATTTTAATTGATCTAGTAATTGTTGAAAGTTCTCTCAAAGCTTGCTGCATATTATCTGAACGTAAGTTTGAATGAACATCTACATAAAACATCTCTTCCCAGGGCTTACCATTAATTGGCCTAGATTCTAATTTACTCATAATTATCTTATTATTTTTCAAAATAACTAATGCATCAACTAAGGCTCCAGCTTGTTGGCCAGTGGTAAGAAGTAGTGTTGTTTTAGCGGGGACTTGTTCAGTGACTTCAATTGGTTGCGGTGCAACAACAATAAACCGAGTCATATTAATTTGCTGATTAGCGAGGTTGTGTTCTATTACGCTTAAATTGTATAACGCGCCGCCGGCTTCACTTCCAAGCGCCGCTACACTCGGTGAGTTTTGGTCTGCGACCATTTGCATTGCAGTTGATGTACTATCACAATATTTTATTTCCCAGTGAGGGAATTGCGCTAAGTATTGGCTACATTGCTGGAAAGGCTGAGGGTGGCTATACACGGTTTTGATCTGGCTGAGATCAGTATTTCCTGTTGTTAAGAGACAATGGTTTATTGGGAGTCGAATTTCTCCAACGATTGATAATGATGTATTTTGCAGTAAATCGTAAACATCATTAATTGCACCCGAGCTGGTGTTTTCTATTGGCAAAATGCCATACTCCGCTTGCCCACTCTCAACTAATGAAAAAATATCTTGGAATTTATGGCAACTGCATTCAACCAGTTGGTCAAAGTGGCGAGCAGAATATTGGCGTGCAGCAATGTGTGAGTAAGAACCTTTCGGCCCTAAGAATGCGAAACGGGCAGTATCACTCGGGGTTAAATTTAAATGTTTTTGTAAAATCGCCTGTTGTGTAAGAACGGAGTCCTCAATAATCATTTGGAATAGGCGGGTGATATAAAAACCATCAAGCCCTAGCGGTTTGCCTTTGTTGATTAAAACATCAAGAAGCTGACGCTCACGGTCTTTATCACGAATAGGGCGGCTATCATCAATTTTTGTTTCAGCGACTTCAACAGCATAACCACGGCGCTTTGCTAAAAGATTTAGTAATTCACTATCCAGTTGACTTATTTTTTCTCTTACTTTCAATAAATTAGTGCTGTTTTCCATGCTGCCTACCCTGTTAATATTATGATATAAAAAAAGCCCCCTAGAGGGGGCTTTCTAATTTTGTCTTCTTTTCTTTCTCGAACGACAAAAGCCCCTAATTAGGAGTTGCTAAAAAAGAAGAAAAAGAAAACAAAATTAAGATTCATATGAATACCTTTAGTCGATTCAATTTAAATAAACCCGATACTCACTAAGAAGTCAATAGGTAAGGATCAGAAACATAAAAAACGCGCCCATAGCGAGCGCGTTTACAAGGTTCAAGATTAGTTGATAGATAATATAAAATTATAACGTAACAGTATTATTCGCTTCTTTTACACTATTATATGCTCTTCTTGATTCTCCTTTATGTTGCACTTTATTAAGTTGTCTTTCGAGTTTGTTAATTAGTTCATTAATTGCAACGTACATATCTTCATGCTTGGCACTTGCGACCAATTTTCCTGTCGCTGTTTTTATGTTGGCATCAACCATAAAACCTTGTGGCTCTTTTGATAAAACAACATGCGTATTTATCAAGGATGCTTGCCACTTATCGAGTTTTGTTAGACGGCTCTCAATGTGCTCACGAATCGCTGGGGTAATGTCCATTTGTTTGCTAGTAATGTTCACTATCATATAGTTACCTCTCATTGTTTCCGTCTTTGTTGAGTTCAGAATACCCGTTCTTGCTAAGAAAAAATTGATATAGATCACATCTCATTCAGAGGAAGAGTAGCGCTCATCCGAAGTGTGATTTCACGTAAAAAAGGGGCGAAAAAGCATTGCCAAAATGAATTGATTAAGGGAAACTGGCTGGGTTGGCTAACGGAACGGTAATTAGCCGGAGTTTTTTTTGGGTTAAAATTAGCACACTAAATGGGCAAGCAACTAAATCGCCGTTAGCAAAGAAAACAGCAGCCTTGGCTGCTGTTCAGACTGCGGACAAACATATTATGTTTGGCAGCAAGTTTAATCGGTTATTGAAAATAAATTAGGAAAATCAATTCATTGATTTTCGGCTGATAACACAAAGCGGGAAAAACCACGCTTTTATCCCGCTTTGTCAACAACCTAAACAGCAGCCTTGGCCGCTGTTTTCGATCTCACGATGATATTATTGTGGGTTTGCAGCAATAATACTCGCAACTTTATTCGCTTCTTGGTTTAGCCCCATCTCATTATAAGCAATTTCCATGTATGCTAAGGCATTACGTGTTGCTTCTGTGTCTGGGTAGTCTTTTAGCATTTGTTGAACACGATTAACAACCGCGACATAAGCACCGCGTTTGTTGTAGTATTCGACAACAGAAAGATCGAATTTTGCTAAACGGTCTTTTAAGTAAACTAATCGCTTACTCGCATCATTGGAATATAAGCTGTTAGGATAGTAGCGAACTAGCTGACTGAAATCTTTGAATGCAACTCGTGCATGCTGTGGATCTCTGTCTGAGCGGTCAATACCAAAGAGGCCTTGCAATAAGCTATCATCCAGGGCCATCGCGGTTAAGCCTCGCATATAGAGGACATAATCAATATTTGGATGAGTTGGGTTCAAACGCATGAAACGGTCAATCGCGGCTATCGCCATTGGCAGCTCTGCTGATTTATAATATGCATAAATCAGGTCTAATTGAACCTGCTGAGCATATGGACCAAATGGATAACGGTTATCAAGAGCTTCAAATTGTTTAATCGCTGCTTTAAAATTGCCGTCCTGTAGTTTTTGCTGACCCGTTGCATATATTTCAGCAGGGGAGCTATCAGGGCTGACTTCAGGAGTGCTGGAACAGCCGACTAAAATCAGGCTCAACGTGGCTGCAGCCACCAGATTTTTCATACGTATCATCACGTGTAGGTTATCCTCTGAGTGTTTCGAGGGAGTCTATCCATAAGGCTCCCGGCAAAATTCGAGTTACAATAGCATATATTTTAAATGAAACGGCACTGCCGTCAAAACACAAACACCAAAAAGTAGATTAATTTATGGCTCAACAAGTACAACTTAGTGCAACTATCGCTGAATCACAGCTTGGTCAACGTTTAGATCAGGCTTTGGCCGAATTGTTCCCTGATTATTCACGTTCTCGCATAAAAGAATGGATTTTAGCTGATAGAGTGCAGGTTAATGGCAAAGTTATCAATAAGCCAAAAGAAAAAGTTTTCGGCAGTGAACAAATTTTAATCGATGCCCTCATTGAAGAAGATAATCGCTGGGAACCACAAGATATCCCACTTAATGTGATTTATGAAGATGAAGATATCCTAATTATTAATAAACCGCGTGATTTAGTTGTCCACCCCGGGGCAGGAAACCCAGATGGCACAATTCTGAATGCGTTATTATATCGTTATCCTGAAATTGCAGATGTGCCAAGGGCGGGTATTGTTCATCGTTTAGATAAAGACACAACAGGCTTAATGGTTGTCGCAAAAACCGTTCCAGCTCAAACACACCTTGTCGAAGCATTGCAACGTAGAGAAATTACGCGTGAATATGAAGCAGTTGCGGTCGGTCGTATGACCGCGGGCGGTATGGTAGAAGAACCTATCTCTCGCCATCCAACTAAACGAACTCATATGGCTGTACACCCAATGGGCAAACCAGCCATAACGCATTATCGTGTAATGGAACACTTTAGAGCTCATACTCGTTTACGTTTACGTCTGGAAACGGGTAGAACACACCAAATTCGAGTTCATATGGCCCATATCAATCATCCCTTAATTGGTGATCCTTTATACGGTGGGCGGCCGCGTCCATTAAAAGGGGCGACAGAGGAGTTTTTAGAGGTCATGCGTAATTTTGATAGGCAAGCACTGCACGCCACCATGTTGCGTTTATATCACCCAATCTCAGGTATTCAAATGGAGTGGCATGCACCGTTACCTGATGATATGGTTAAGCTTATTGAAGCTCTAAAAGCAGATACTGAACTGCATAAAGACGATATGGACTGGTAATGAATACATTGATTTTCCCTGATTGGCCACAACCTAAAAATATAGCTAGCTGTAGTACAACTCGTACAGGTGGTGTGAGCCAACCACCTTTTGATAGCTTGAATTTAGGTGATCATGTTGGGGATGTTCCCAATGCTGTCAGTGAAAATCGTCAACGCCTTGAAAAACTTGCTCAGCTACCACAACAGCCTGTATGGCTTGAGCAAGTGCATGGTACTGATGTGCTACATCTTGTTGGGAATAAAATTCACAATAGGCAAGCGGATGCAGTGTATAGCAACCAGGTTGGCCAAGTTTGTGCCATTATGACGGCGGATTGCTTGCCTGTGTTATTTACTAATCAAGCCGGAACGGAAGTAGCCGCCGCCCATGCAGGGTGGCGTGGGTTATGTCATGGAGTCCTTGAAAATACAGTTGCTCAATTTATTTGTCCTGCAAATGAAATTATCGCTTGGCTTGGCCCAGCTATTGGTGCTAAGAAATTTGAAGTCGGCAAGGAAGTCAAAGAGGCTTTTGTTAATCAATCGTCTGATTTAGCCTCTGCTTTTATTCCTTATAACAATAAATATCTAGCTGATATTTATTTGTTAGCGCGTAAAAGACTACAAGCTGCTGGCGTAACGAAAGTGTATGGCGGTGATTTTTGTACCGTAACAGATGAAAACAGATTTTTTTCCTATCGAAGGGAAGGAAAGACTGGCAGAATGGCTTCATTAATATGGATAAACACCTAGTCTTGGTGTTTTATTCTAAATTAATGGATATTATGAAAATAATTCCTTGCAAAACTTGAATATTTAAAAACTGACCTCATCTAGTATCCAGTAGCAAATTTAATCTCATTTATTGGAGGTGTTATGCGTCTGGACCGTTTAACTAATAAATTCCAGCAAGCTCTCGCTGACGCCCAATCACTAGCCCTTGGGCGCGAAAACCAGTTTATAGAACCTATTCATCTATTAAGTGCCCTGTTTAATCAAGAAGGGGGTACCGTTCGTCCATTGCTGACGACGTTAGGCGTGAATGCCGTACAATTTCAGCAAAAAGTCGAAGATGCGCTAGGTCGTTTACCTCAAGTGCAAGGTGTAGCGGGAGATGTTCAACCATCAAGTGACTTAATGCGTCATTTGAATTTATGTGATCAGCTGGCACAAAAGCACGGAGATGAATTTATCTCCTCAGAATTATTTCTTGTCGCCGCTTTAGAAGCCAATACGACATTAGCAGACATGCTCAAAGCAGCAGGTGTTAATAAAGATAATTTAAAAAAGGCAATAGAACAGATGCGTGGTGGAGAAAAAGTGAATGACCAAAGCGCTGAAGACCAGCGCCAAGCCTTGAAAAAATATACGGTTGATTTAACTGAACGTGCAGAGCAAGGCAAATTAGACCCTGTGATTGGCCGAGATGAAGAAATTCGTCGTACCATTCAAGTATTGCAACGTCGTACTAAAAATAATCCCGTGCTGATTGGTGAGCCAGGTGTTGGTAAAACAGCGATTGTTGAAGGGTTAGCACAACGTATCGTAAATGGTGAAATTCCAGAAGGGTTAAAAAATAAACGGGTATTATCCCTAGATATGGGGGCACTGATTGCGGGTGCGAAATATCGCGGTGAGTTTGAGGAGCGTCTGAAAGCCGTTCTAAATGACCTCGCCAAACAGGAAGGTAACGTCATTCTATTTATTGACGAGCTACATACTATGGTTGGTGCAGGTAAAGCCGATGGTGCGATGGATGCGGGCAACATGTTAAAACCTGCGTTGGCTCGTGGTGAATTACACTGCGTTGGTGCAACCACATTGGATGAGTATCGACAATACATTGAGAAAGACCCTGCTTTAGAACGTCGTTTCCAAAAAGTGTATGTCGCAGAGCCATCCGTTGAAGACACAATTGCTATTTTACGTGGCTTAAAAGAACGTTATGAATTGCATCACCATGTGCAAATAACTGACCCAGCGATTGTGGCAGCGGCAACGTTATCGCATCGGTATATTACTGACCGCATGTTACCCGATAAAGCGATTGATTTAATTGATGAAGCGGGTGCAAGTTTACGTATGCAAATGGATTCAAAACCTGAATCCTTAGATAGGCTGGAACGTCGTGTTATTCAGCTCAAACTCGAACAGCAAGCGCTGAAAAAAGAATCAGATGACGCAAGTAAAAAACGCCTTGAGATGTTAGAAGAAGAGCTCGCAGAGAAAGAGCGTGAATATTCTGCGTTAGAAGAAGAATGGAAAGCTGAAAAAGCATCATTAACGGGTACTCAGCATATTAAAGCTGAACTTGAAAATACACGTATCGAGATGGAAAAAGCACGCCGTATGGGTGATTTGGCAAAAATGTCCGAATTGCAATACGGTAAAATTCCAGAGTTGGAAAAACAGCTTGAAGCGGCAACGAAAGCTGAAGGTAAAAGCATGAAACTGTTACGTAATAAAGTAACAGATGTTGAAATTGCAGAAATCTTAGCGCGTTGGACTGGCATTCCTGTATCTCGAATGCTAGAAAGCGAAAGAGAGAAACTGTTACGTATGGAACAGCAACTCCATCAGCGTGTTATTGGACAAGATGAAGCTGTAGTTGCAGTATCGAATGCAATTCGTCGTAGTCGTGCAGGGTTATCAGATCCGAACCGCCCAATTGGCTCGTTTATGTTCTTAGGGCCAACAGGGGTAGGTAAAACTGAGTTATGTAAAGCGTTAGCAAACTTTATGTTTGATAGCGATGATGCAATGGTTCGTATCGACATGTCTGAATTTATGGAAAAACATGCGGTATCACGTTTAGTGGGCGCACCTCCTGGATATGTTGGTTACGAAGAAGGTGGGTATTTAACTGAAGCAGTTCGACGTCGTCCTTACTCAGTCATTTTATTGGATGAAGTTGAGAAAGCACACCCTGATGTTTTCAACATTTTATTACAAGTGCTTGATGATGGACGTTTAACGGATGGGCAAGGTAGAACGGTAGACTTCCGTAATACAGTAATCATCATGACATCCAACTTGGGTTCTGACTTAATCCAAGAAAGGTTTGGCATGATTGGTTACTCAGAAATGAAAGATATGGTGATGGAAGTGGTGTCCCATAGTTTCAGACCTGAATTTATTAACCGTATAGATGAAGTCGTTGTATTCCATCCATTAGGTAAAGAGCAAATTACGAATATTGCCAATATTCAATTGGCTCGTTTATATAAACGTCTTGAAGAGCACGGTTATGAAGTCAGTGCAACACCAGCGGCACTTGAGAAAATTGGGGAGGCTGGTTTTGACCCAATCTTCGGAGCAAGGCCGTTGAAACGTGCAATTCAGCAGGAAATTGAAAACCCTCTGGCACAAGAAATCTTGTCAGGTAAGTTATTGCCAGGTAAACCTGTCATTTTAGATGTAGAAAATGACGAAATCGTTGCTAAACAGTAATTGATGTTATTGTGAAATCAAAAGGTGGCTAATAATAGCCACCTTTTTTATATCAAATTACGTATAAAACCGCTTTTTTTGTTTGAGAAATGTACGTAAAGTATAAAATACCATCACTTAAAAATTATTTTCAAAAAAACACTTGCCAGATTTTTCTGACTCCCTATAATGCGCCACCAATGACCGGGAACAAGACAACGCAAAGCGCGGTGAACACTGAAACGGCAGCGAGAGATTCTGAAAAGAAAAAGCAAAAAATTGCTTGACTCTCACAGAGGAAAACGTATTATACGCCTCCTCGCGACAACGGCCTCGAAGTCGAAAATCAAAAGATTTAGTCGCAACGCTCTTTAACAATTTATCAGACAATCTGTGTGGGCACTCACAGGACACTATCAAAAAAATATTTGATTTTAAGTCTTGAAGAGTGACTAACACGTTAATTCATATATATGAACTAATAGGTAATTTGGTTTCTTCGGAAATCAAACGACAGTAAACATTCTTTGAGCATCAAGCTTTTTAATTGAAGAGTTTGATCATGGCTCAGATTGAACGCTGGCGGCAGGCCTAACACATGCAAGTCGAGCGGTAACAGGGGAAGCTTGCTTCTCGCTGACGAGCGGCGGACGGGTGAGTAATGTATGGGGATCTGCCCGATAGAGGGGGATAACTACTGGAAACGGTAGCTAATACCGCATAATCTCTCAGGAGCAAAGCAGGGGAACTTCGGTCCTTGCGCTATCGGATGAACCCATATGGGATTAGCTAGTAGGTGAGGTAATGGCTCACCTAGGCGACGATCCCTAGCTGGTCTGAGAGGATGATCAGCCACACTGGGACTGAGACACGGCCCAGACTCCTACGGGAGGCAGCAGTGGGGAATATTGCACAATGGGCGCAAGCCTGATGCAGCCATGCCGCGTGTATGAAGAAGGCCCTAGGGTTGTAAAGTACTTTCAGTCGGGAGGAAGGCGTTGATGCTAATATCATCAGCGATTGACGTTACCGACAGAAGAAGCACCGGCTAACTCCGTGCCAGCAGCCGCGGTAATACGGAGGGTGCAAGCGTTAATCGGAATTACTGGGCGTAAAGCGCACGCAGGCGGTTGATTAAGTTAGATGTGAAATCCCCGGGCTTAACCTGGGAATGGCATCTAAGACTGGTCAGCTAGAGTCTTGTAGAGGGGGGTAGAATTCCATGTGTAGCGGTGAAATGCGTAGAGATGTGGAGGAATACCGGTGGCGAAGGCGGCCCCCTGGACAAAGACTGACGCTCAGGTGCGAAAGCGTGGGGAGCAAACAGGATTAGATACCCTGGTAGTCCACGCTGTAAACGATGTCGATTTGAAGGTTGTTCCCTTGAGGAGTGGCTTTCGGAGCTAACGCGTTAAATCGACCGCCTGGGGAGTACGGCCGCAAGGTTAAAACTCAAATGAATTGACGGGGGCCCGCACAAGCGGTGGAGCATGTGGTTTAATTCGATGCAACGCGAAGAACCTTACCTACTCTTGACATCCAGAGAACTTAGCAGAGATGCTTTGGTGCCTTCGGGAACTCTGAGACAGGTGCTGCATGGCTGTCGTCAGCTCGTGTTGTGAAATGTTGGGTTAAGTCCCGCAACGAGCGCAACCCTTATCCTTTGTTGCCAGCGATTCGGTCGGGAACTCAAAGGAGACTGCCGGTGATAAACCGGAGGAAGGTGGGGATGACGTCAAGTCATCATGGCCCTTACGAGTAGGGCTACACACGTGCTACAATGGCGTATACAAAGAGAAGCGACCTCGCGAGAGCAAGCGGAACTCATAAAGTACGTCGTAGTCCGGATTGGAGTCTGCAACTCGACTCCATGAAGTCGGAATCGCTAGTAATCGTAGATCAGAATGCTACGGTGAATACGTTCCCGGGCCTTGTACACACCGCCCGTCACACCATGGGAGTGGGTTGCAAAAGAAGTAGGTAGCTTAACCTTCGGGAGGGCGCTTACCACTTTGTGATTCATGACTGGGGTGAAGTCGTAACAAGGTAACCGTAGGGGAACCTGCGGTTGGATCACCTCCTTACCATTGAAGTGTTTTTGTGAAGTGCTCACACAGATTGTCTGATGAAATAGAGTAGCGGTATCGATAGGCTTGTAGCTCAGGTGGTTAGAGCGCACCCCTGATAAGGGTGAGGTCGGTGGTTCAAGTCCACTCAGGCCTACCAAAATCGAATTGATGCTTCGTTATAACCTAGCTCGTTTACCTAGCGTAAACGTCGCCATGTTATGCCTTGCCTAAATTCGATTTATAACTAATTTCTTTCATAAAAAGAAACGATACCGAAAAATACCTTTATGGGGCTATAGCTCAGCTGGGAGAGCGCCTGCCTTGCACGCAGGAGGTCAGCGGTTCGATCCCGCTTAGCTCCACCATAAATTTTTCTGATTATTCAGAATAGATTAGTGAAATAGTCTATTGCGAATAATTATGCTCTTTAACAATCTGGAACAAGCTGAAAATTGAAAACAACGCACATTGTTTATCGCTTAAACAATGTGAGAGTCTCTCAAAAATCTCAACTTGAATAGTGTACTTTAAACTATCGAGTCGACGAGCGACATGAGTTCAAGGCAGCCCGCGCACAGCAAGCGCAGCGTACTTAACGTACGTGAGCATTGCGCGCACGGACTAACGCCGAAATCATGAAGCACAGTCACTCGTTGTAAGAAGACACCTTCGGGTTGTGAGGTTAAGCGACTAAGCGTACACGGTGGATGCCTAGGCAATCAGAGGCGATGAAGGACGTGCTAATCTGCGATAAGCGTCGGTAAGGTGATATGAACCGTGATAACCGACGATTTCCGAATGGGGAAACCCAGTGCAATTCGTTGCACTATCGTTTGATGAATACATAGTCAAACGAAGCGAACCGGGGGAACTGAAACATCTCAGTACCCCGAGGAAAAGAAATCAACCGAGATTCCCCTAGTAGCGGCGAGCGAACGGGGAGCAGCCCAGAGTCTTAATCAGCATTAGCATCAGGAGAACGGTCTGGAAAGGCCGGCAGTAAAGGGTGATAGCCCCGTATCCGAAGGTGTTAGTGTTGTGAACTCGACGAGTAGGGCGGGACACGTGTTATCCTGTCTGAATATGGGGGGACCATCCTCCAAGGCTAAATACTCCTGATTGACCGATAGTGAACCAGTACCGTGAGGGAAAGGCGAAAAGAACCCCGGCGAGGGGAGTGAAATAGAACCTGAAACCGTGTACGTACAAGCAGTGGGAGCCCCACCACCAAAGCATTTTCTGGTGTTGAGGACAACTTTAAAGTGACATTCAACACGCGTTGGCGGAGCGTTTTTTGCGACGCCCAACACACAAAACAAGCAGTGAATGTGCTTTGGGGTGGGGTGACTGCGTACCTTTTGTATAATGGGTCAGCGACTTATATTCTGTAGCAAGGTTAACCGTATAGGGGAGCCGTAGGGAAACCGAGTCTTAACTGGGCGAATGAGTTGCAGGGTATAGACCCGAAACCCGGTGATCTAGCCATGGGCAGGTTGAAGGTTGGGTAACACTAACTGGAGGACCGAACCGACTAATGTTGAAAAATTAGCGGATGACTTGTGGCTGGGGGTGAAAGGCCAATCAAACCGGGAGATAGCTGGTTCTCCCCGAAAGCTATTTAGGTAGCGCCTCGTGAACTCATCTTCGGGGGTAGAGCACTGTTTCGACTAGGGGGTCATCCCGACTTACCAACTCGATGCAAACTACGAATACCGAAGAATGTTATCACGGGAGACACACGGCGGGTGCTAACGTTCGTCGTGAAGAGGGAAACAACCCAGACCGCCAGCTAAGGTCCCAAAGTCATAGTTAAGTGGGAAACGAAGTGGGAAGGCTCAGACAGCCAGGATGTTGGCTTAGAAGCAGCCATCATTTAAAGAAAGCGTAATAGCTCACTGGTCGAGTCGGCCTGCGCGGAAGATGTAACGGGGCTAAACTATGCACCGAAGCTGCGGCAGCGAACGTATCACTTAAACTGATTATGTGATATTCAATAGTATCAGAACGATTGACGGAGCAACGCGACGTCAATGCGTCCAACAAAGTCGAGGCGGAAACGTCAGACAGTCAGTTTAAGGATACGTTCGTTGGGTAGGGGAGCGTTCTGTAAGCCTGTGAAGGTGTACTGCGAGGTATGCTGGAGGTATCAGAAGTGCGAATGCTGACATAAGTAACGATAATGCGGGTGAAAAACCCGCACGCCGGAAGACCAAGGGTTCCTGTCCAACGTTAATCGGGGCAGGGTGAGTCGACCCCTAAGGCGAGGCAGAAATGCGTAGTCGATGGGAAACGGGTTAATATTCCCGTACTGGTGATAATTGCGATGGGGGGACGGAGAAGGCTAGGCTATCCGGGCGACGGTTGTCCCGGTTTAAGGATGTAGGCAGGTGAATTAGGCAAATCCGGTTCACTATATGCTGAGGTCCGACGACGAGTCACTACGGTGATGAAGTAGCTCATGCCCCGCTTCCAGGAAAAGCCTCTAAGCTCTAGATTATCATTAATCGTACCCCAAACCGACACAGGTGGTCAGGTAGAGAATACTCAGGCGCTTGAGAGAACTCGGGTGAAGGAACTAGGCAAAATGGTGCCGTAACTTCGGGAGAAGGCACGCTGGCGCTAGGTGAAGTCCCTCGCGGATGGAGCTGAAGCCAGTCGCAGATACCAGCTGGCTGCAACTGTTTATTAAAAACACAGCACTGTGCAAACACGAAAGTGGACGTATACGGTGTGACGCCTGCCCGGTGCTGGAAGGTTAATTGATGGGGTTATCCGTAAGGAGAAGCTCTTGATCGAAGCCCCAGTAAACGGCGGCCGTAACTATAACGGTCCTAAGGTAGCGAAATTCCTTGTCGGGTAAGTTCCGACCTGCACGAATGGCGTAATGATGGCCAGGCTGTCTCCACCCGAGACTCAGTGAAATTGAACTCGCTGTGAAGATGCAGTGTACCCGCGGCAAGACGGAAAGACCCCGTGAACCTTTACTATAGCTTGACACTGAACATTGAGCCTTGATGTGTAGGATAGGTGGGAGGCTTTGAAGTGTGGACGCCAGTCTGCATGGAGCCAACCTTGAAATACCACCCTTTAATGTTTGATGTTCTAACGTAGCCCCGTTATCCGGGGTGCGGACAGTGTCTGGTGGGTAGTTTGACTGGGGCGGTCTCCTCCCAAAGAGTAACGGAGGAGCACGAAGGTTGGCTAAGCATGGTCGGACATCATGCGGTTAGTGCAAAGGCATAAGCCAGCTTGACTGCGAGAGTGACGGCTCGAGCAGGTACGAAAGTAGGTCTTAGTGATCCGGTGGTTCTGAATGGAAGGGCCATCGCTCAACGGATAAAAGGTACTCCGGGGATAACAGGCTGATACCGCCCAAGAGTTCATATCGACGGCGGTGTTTGGCACCTCGATGTCGGCTCATCACATCCTGGGGCTGAAGTAGGTCCCAAGGGTACGGCTGTTCGCCGTTTAAAGTGGTACGCGAGCTGGGTTTAGAACGTCGTGAGACAGTTCGGTCCCTATCTGCCGTGGGCGTTGGAAGATTGAAAGGGGCTGCTCCTAGTACGAGAGGACCGGAGTGGACGCACCACTGGTGTTCGGGTTGTCATGCCAATGGCATTGCCCGGTAGCTAAGTGCGGAAGAGATAACCGCTGAAAGCATCTAAGCGGGAAACTTGCCTTGAGATGAGTCTTCCCTGACTCTTTAAGGGTCCTAAAGGAACGTTTAAGACTAAGACGTTGATAGGTTGGGTGTGTAAGCGTAGCGATACGTTGAGCTAACCAATACTAATGAACCGTGAGGCTTAACCTGACAACACCGAAGGTGTTTTAGAGAGATTATGTTGATTCAATAAGCGTAAGAAGCCGAAAGGTGAAGAACACAGCAGCTTGTTCGAGATTGATGTTCTGGTTTAGTGCACGAGAGTGAGATTAAACGGGAACACACAGAATTTGTCTGGCGGCAATAGCGCGGTGGTCCCACCTGACCCCATGCCGAACTCAGCAGTGAAACGCCGTAGCGCCGATGGTAGTGTGGGGTCTCCCCATGTGAGAGTAGGGAACTGCCAGACATTCAATTAGTGAGAAAGCCACCCATTGGGTGGCTTTTTTGCGTTTGGGGGAAACTAATTTATTGTTGATATTATTCCTCTTCGTAGGGTCATTAGTCATGAATATAACTACCGTCAATGGCAGCTCTCGATATAAAGTAGTGAGTAACAACTCACGTATTATTTAGAGGGTGAGGATAAAAGAAGGTAAGTGGTATGAATAGCCACTAATTCAATATTATCCATTTTATAGTTTTAGTGTAAAACTTAAAGGCCTTATGGGTAAGTTAGTGGTTGTGTTAAATTTGATAAGCTATAACATCTCAAATTTGATATACTACCTATAGTAACTAATCAAAAAGTATAAAATTTTCATTATTTTTCTGTGATATAGGGACTTCAAATTTGGCGAAAAGAACCTATTCTGTTCGGTATATTGCAGGTGAGCCCGCTAAACGTATTCAGCCGATGCCTGTTCATATGTTAGGTGAATCACTTCCAATCGGTTTACCACTGTTTGCAGCGGGTGAAACTCTTGATGTGGTTACATGGAATATTTACAAACAGCAACGTCCAAATTGGAAACACACCCTTAACGAATTAGTGAAAGATAGAAAACTAATCTTGCTGCAAGAGGCTCAAATGTCACCTGAGCTAATATCTTTTGCGGCATCACATAAATTAATCGCTGATCAAGTACCTGCATTACCTTTCTCGCCTCACCCTGCTGGAGTGATGACTCTTGCAGCTTCACATCCGATATACTGCTGTCCTTTACGAGAAAAAGAGCCACTTTTACGGCTAGCTAAATCTGCACTGATTACGGTTTATCCGTTACCAAATGGAAAACATTTGATGGTAGCAAATGTGCATGCAATTAACTTCAGCTTTGGTGTGGATGTTTATACTCGGCAATTAAGTAAGCTGGGAATTCATATTGCTAAACATGTTGGCCCAGTGATCCTTGCGGGTGATTTTAATGCATGGAGCAGGCAACGAGTAAATGCATTAAAACGGTTTATTCGTAGTGTTGGTTTAAAAGAAATTGCATTTAATGATGATTACCGTACTAAGGCCTTTGGGCGCCCTTTAGATTACGTATTTTATCGTGGATTGAAGGTTAAAAACAGCATTGTACTACCAACAGATGCTTCTGATCATAACCCTATTATGACCAAATTTACGCTTTCTAAGTAATTAAGATTATCTCCCTTATTTTCCCTCGTATTTAATTGTAGATTCGATGAACTACTTTTATAGGGAATATCAGATTGAAATCATCGTTTTTATACATTCTTTTCTTTTTTGCACAAATAGCTAATGGGTCTAGCTTATTGTTGGCAAAACATGCTGAACAGTTGCCTCGTTTAGTTATTTATGACTCATCTTATCGACAAATTTCTTATCCAAATGGTGATGTGCCCGAACAATATGGTGTTTGTTCTGATGTAGTTATACGAAGCTACCGAAAAATTGGTATTGATTTACAAAAATTAGTACATGAAGACATGAAAGCAAACTTTAGCCAATATCCCAGCCAACGTATATGGGGATTACGTAAGCCAGATACAAATATTGATCATCGTCGAGTGCCTAATTTAGAGGCTTTTTTTTCACGTAAAGGGAAAAATAAGCCTATTTCAAAGAGTGCCAGTGATTATGTACCTGGCGATATTGTCTCATGGCGTTTAGATAATGGTCGGCCACATATCGGTGTTGTAACTTCGATAAAGTCACCAAGTACACAAAGTTATTTAGTTATGCACAATATAGGATATGGCCAAGTTGCTGAAGATGTTTTATTTCGTTGGGATATTGTTGGACATTATTCTTATTAAATGAAATTGTTTTTATGTAATATAATTCTCATAATTATAATTTCCATAATTAACTTATTCGTCAGGTTATATATATATAAGTGATTAGTTTTATTTGTTGTTTTTTAAACTATACCCTAATTATTGTATTGGAATTAATTTTCCATGGGCTATATTTATAACTGGTAGGCATAGCGTATAAAACTTAATTAATTATATATACGGTGGTTAATGTAATGAAAAATATAATTATTGTAGGCGGTGGGACTGGTGGAACGATGCTAGCGAATACACTTGCCAGAAAATTGAGTAAAGAAATTTTTTCGAAGAAAATAAAAATAACATTAATTACTGATAATCCAATCCATTATTATAAACCTGCATTTATGTATGTTGCTTTTAATTTATTTTTTAAGGATGAACTGAGTCGCCCTGAAAGAGAATTGCTAAGACCTGAAATAGAGTTAGCCATTGATAAAATTGAGTCCTTTGATTTTAAAAATAAAGCGCTAAACTCAAAGGATGGAAAAAAATATAATTATGATTTTCTTGTTATTGCGACAGGTTGCGTGCCGAAACCTGAGCGCATTGAAGGTTTAAAGGATATTGATAACCATTTTTATGCTTATGATGCATCGAGAAAGCTAGCTGACCAATTGGCTAAGATTGAAAAAGGTCGAATTTTTATTACGGTATCATTCCCTGAAACGCCAAATGTACCCCATCAGTGTGGTATCGCACCGATGGAAACAACTTTAATGATTGATGAATTTTTACGTAAACGTCGAGTTAGGGATAGTATTGAAATCGTTTATACCTATCCAACAGTTTCACAATTATTGCGTAACTGTTTATTCATGCAACAACCTGTTTGTGAAGTTATTCCTGAAGTATTTACTGCTAAAAATATTAAAGCTCAGAGAGGGTTTACTTTAGATAAAGTTGATCCAGATAAAAAAATAGCTTATTCGAAAGAAGGTGATGAGCAAAATTTCGACTTATTGATCAGTACTCCGCCAATTACCGCGGTTGAGGCAGTTATTAATACCGGATTAAGTGAGCATAATAATGGTGAAGGTTGGTTACCTACCGACCATGAAACTATGCAAGTTTATGGTGTTGATAGCGTTTATGTTATAGGTGATACCGTTGATTTACCGATCAGTAAAGCAGGTGGAAGTTGCCATAATCAAGCTGCAATTATAGCTGATAATATTTGCGGAGAATTAATTTATGGTTATCCTGCCGCTATTTATGATGGCCGAGTTCAAGCTGTTGCCCAAATGGGATTAACGGCAGGGATGCCTTTACAATACGATTATAAACACGATGTTATTCCTACGCCTCCGACTAAATTAGGGGGATTACTAAGAAATGGCTTTAATAGAGGTATTTATTGGGCTGCTATTCGTGGCTTAGTTTAAGGAGGAAATCAAAATGTCTAATAATGAAAATCAAAGTAAACTAGTTGAACTTCTTAATTCTGAGTCGGGTGATCATTTCGCAGACAAATTAGCACCGCTATTACAATTGAATCGTTTAGATAATATTGTTGATTTACTTTCTCTAATTTCTGACCTTATTGACATTACTGATAATAGCACGGTAGAAAAACTGGCAAACTCATTTGAGGATACTCTAGCGCCAGTCTGGGAATTCGGCACTGCATATAATATGGCTAAAATGGAGGAAATATATAATAGTAAAAATCCAAATTTTCGTTCGGTGTATGCTTTATTAAAAGATCCAAATACATTACGTGGAATTAGTACCGTTTTACGAACCTTGCAAATAATGGGTTCTCGATTGTCTTCCCCCCAAGAGGGATAATATTTCGGAGGTGGTATGATATTAGATAAATTGTATTCTTTTGATACGCGTGTGATACATAATTACTATGATGCAGCCGAAAATTTAGGATCACTCGCTTCTCCTATTTATCAAACGTCAACTTACGTATTTGATAGTGTTGAAGAAGGTGCCGCTTGTTTTAGCGGTGAATCGGATGGGTATATTTATACACGAATAAATAACCCAACATTAAGTTTGTTGGAAAAGCGGCTTGCTGATTTAGAAGAGGGAAATGCAGCAATTGTATTTTCTTCAGGGATGGGGGCAATAACATCGACTCTTTGGACCTTACTAAGCCCAGGAGATGAGCTGTTAGTTGATATGACGGTTTATGGCTGTACATATGCATTCTTTCATCATGGGTTAGCTAAATTTGGTGTCAAAGTTCGTCACATTGATATGAGTGACCCAAATAATGTGGCACAGGAACTCACTGAAAAAACAAAGATGATATTTTTCGAGTCACCTGCAAACCCAAATATGCGCTTAGTTGATATTAATGCTGTGAGTAATATCGTTCATCAATATAACCTTGCAAATAACCAAGAAATATTGGTGACAGTAGATAATACCTATTGTACTCCTTACATTCAAAAACCACTTGAGCTTGGGGCGGATATCGTTGTTCATTCATTAACGAAATATATGAATGGGCATGGTGATGTGATGGCTGGCGCTGTTATAACAACTGAGGAATTAGCGAAGCAAATCAGATTGGTTGGCCTGAAAGATATGACTGGAGCATGTTTATCCCCTCATGATGCAAACCTGATATTGCGAGGAATGAAAACACTGCCAATCAGAATGGAAAGGGTGGTTAAAAATGCACAGAAAGTTGCAAAATATTTGGCCTCGTTATCTGAAGTTTCTCAGGTAATGTATCCAGGTTTACCGAGTTTTCCGCAATACTCATTAGCTCAAAAGCAGATGAAGTTACCTGGAGGGATGATTGCTTTTGAACTTAAAGGGGGCCTTGAGGCGGGTAAGCAGTTTCTGAACCGTCTACAGCTATTTTCTTGTGCGGTTAGCCTCGGTGATTGTGAGTCATTGGCTCAGCACCCTGCAAGTATGACCCATTCTACTTACACTGCTGAGGAACGAAAACAGTATGGGATTAGTGATGGGCTTATTCGTTTATCAGTTGGGTTAGAAAGCGCTAATGATTTGATTGCCGATATTAAGCAAGCGCTCTTTTGATACCACAATAGGTAACAAAAGGCCCTATATCATATAAATATAGGGCCTAAATTCACTTTACGAATACTTTAGTCGATTAAGATTTTTGAAATTTACGCATTACAAAGAAGGTGACGCTCAATATAGCGACCCATGCAAACCCAACGAGAAGGGCAACTTGGGTGTCTTTAAAGAATCCTAGTAATGCAATAACAAAGACCATAAATGCAATAGTAATTGCAGGACCAATCGGCCAAAATGGAACTGGGAATTTGAGTTTTTTAACTTCTTCAGCGCTCATTTGGCGACGCATTGCGACATGAGAAAGTAGGATCATTAACCAGACCCAAACAGTTGCAAAGGTTGCGATTGATGCAATAATCACAAAGATTTTTTCTGGAAGTAGGTAGTTCAAATACACGCCGAGTAACATTACCACGGACATCACCATCACAGTGACCCAAGGCACCCCACTTTTCGTTAACTTGGTAAAGACTTTTGGTGCCTGCTTGTCTTGTGCCATACCATACATCATACGACCAGCACCAAAAATATCACTATTGATAGCTGAGACAGCTGCTGTGATCACCACGATATTTAAGATATTTGCCGCTGATTGAATACCTAAGCTATCAAAAATTTGGACGAATGGGCTGCCATTCTGACCAATTTGATTCCACGGATAGATGCACATCAGAATAAAAAGTGTTAACCCATAGAATAATAAAATACGAATGGGTACTGCATTGATTGCTTTAGGAATAGTTTTTTCTGGATTTTGTGCTTCACTGGCGGTAATACCGATCACTTCGATACCCCCAAAGGCGAACATTACGATAGCTAAGGATGCAATAACACCTTCAATACCGTTAGGCATAAAGCCACCGTGTTCCCAGAGATTTTGGATACCTACCGCATGGTCAGTTTCTTGGCCGAAACCGTAGAACATTAAGAAGGTACCACCAACAATCATTGCGATGATTGCGGAGACTTTCACGATAGACAGCCAAAATTCCATTTCACCGAAAATTTTAACATGGCATAAATTGAGCGCACCAATAAATAGCACGATACTTAATACCCATACCCATTGGTCAACATGTGGAAACCAGAACCCCATGTACATCCCGAAAGCGGTAATATCAGCCAAGCACACGACTAACATTTCAAATACGTAGTTCCAGCCAGTCAAAAAACCAGCGAGGGGGCCCATGTAATGGCTAGCGTAGTGAGAGAATGAACCGGGTACTGGGTGATGCACTGCCATCTCGCCTAAGGCTCGCATAACCATAAATACAGCGGCACCACCGACCATATAAGCGAGTAAAACTGCTGGACCTGCCGCTTGAATGGCAGAAGCAGAACCATAAAATAAGCCGGTACCAATCGCTGACCCTAGAGCCATAAAGCGAATGTGCCGAACACTCAGCCCCTTTCTGAGTTGATTTTGTTCACTACTTTGCATGTCTTTTCCTGTCTTTTTCTTCGTTCGATATGTTGTTCCGAATATGCTTTCGGTATTGTTTATTCAGTCGGACGTACTTTATTGAACCCTAAGGTGGCTACATTATCACAAACTTCCTTGTTCGTGAGATAGATATCTGCAATATAATGCGTGCTTAGCTAACTATTTTAGGAGTGATATGAAATACCCAATTAATGAAATTTTCCAAACCATTCAGGGAGAGGGGGTTTTTACTGGTGTTCCTGCTGTGTTTATTCGTTTACAGGGCTGCCCAGTTGGATGTAGCTGGTGTGATACCAAACAAACATGGGAAAAAGAACAAGATAAAGAATCGACCCTAGGGGATATCGCACTTAAAACGATTGATTCAGATTTATGGGCCATGGCAAGCGGTGAGGCATTGATTCAATTAATGAAAGAAAAACACTTCAGCGCACAGCATATTGTTATTACCGGCGGTGAGCCTTGTATTTATGATTTACAGCCACTGACTGGGATATTAGAACAACACGGATATCAATGCCAAATTGAAACTAGCGGCACATACCCTATTCAATGCACAGATAACACATGGGTTACCGTATCACCAAAAGTCGGTATGAAAGGAGGGTTACAGGTGATCAGCCAAGCAGTAAATCGTGCTAATGAAATTAAGCATCCTGTTGCTCGCGAAAAAGATATTGAGGCTCTTGAGAAAATTTTAGCATTACGTACTGTCGAGCCCTCTCCATCAGTGGCATTGCAGCCAATTAGCCAAAAGGCGGCAGCAACAAAATTGTGTATTGCAACCTGCATTCAACGTAACTGGCGGTTATCGATTCAGACACATAAGTATTTGGATATTCAATAATAAAAATAGCGATAACCTAGCAGTAACCCCCAATAACTGGAAAACGCTTATTGGGGGTCTTTAAATTATCTAAATGGTTGGTTTAATGGTACTTCAGGATCTGGCTCGTGAGTAATACGGTTACGTAAGTCACGGCGAATAATTTCAATAGACCAAAACCAAATTAAATGACCAAATATTTCTGACACATTCTCATACCATGGCAGGTCGAAAAGTGGAGGGGTGAGCCCCATTAGAGGGAATGAAATCATGTGGACAAATAATTGCGCCAGTGCACCTGCTAACAACCCTTGCCATAGCTTAATTTTAGGGAATATTTCAGCAACAATGCAATACCCGACCGCAAACACGATAGAAAATATGATGTGAGTAACACCCACAGAGTTAAAAACGTGCCCAGCAAAGGTATAAACTGCAGAGTTAGGATCTGCAATTCCTAACCAATCTCTTAAGAAAATATAAGGTGGATTGAGGAAATTGCGTGAGCAGTCAATTTGTTCTGCTGCACGAATCAGTGTTTCAGGTGAACAAGCGGCATTAAACATATCCGTTGGACTTCTTGGGGGTAATGGAACTTCAGCGCCCCACTTGACAAACGAAGAGACAATACCTGCAATTAAACCGATAAATGCTGCCAGCCCATAGCGCCTTCTGGACTTAGGTGTTTGTTGAAATAGATTCATTTTCCCTGCCTTATTAAAAGTAAATAATGATAAATAATAGATCAGGTTATAATTTGATGCACTATGTCAAATAAATGTTTTTATATCCTTAATGTTAAGGGGGGAATATCAGCCACTGATTTATTGCCTTAATCTCGACCTTAATAACGTATGGATCTTTAGGATTTAGCCTGTAAAAGGCAGTCAGGAAGCTTTCTATACAGCGTTGGGCATTGATATTGGTGATGAGTGATGGGTGATGAGTCGAAAGTGAGGATATAGGGATTTAGCCCCTCATTTATGTTCAAAACCTATTAGGCTTGCCGCTAAGTCAGCGGTCTGAGGAGCGTGTATCCCTATGTTATGTGACTTTTTTAACGCATTAACTTTTAAGCTTCCCCGCGATAGACGCAGCCTGCATTGCAGGTTTCTTTTACGGTAACCGCACTTAATAATGGTAGTAAAGGCTTCGTTTGTTGCCAAATCCACTGAGCTAACACCTCACTAGTTGGGTTTTCTAACCCTTCTATATCATTTAAATAGTGATGGTCTAAGCGTTCCCAAATAGGCTTAAAAGCGGCTTTTACATCGGAAAAATCAATAATCCAACCACTATGTGAGTCGACTTCACCGGTGATTTCTAAACGCACCATGAAAGAATGCCCATGGAGTCGACCACACTTATGACCCTCTGGCACATGAGGAAGTTTGTGGGCGGCTTCGAATGTGAAATCTTTATAGATTGTTGTGCTCATATGTGGCTCCTTGTTGTGAATAAACAGCGTATTGTACTGCATTTTTAGGTGAAAATATCTTTAATTACTAAAATAGCGTTAACCGCTTTTATCAATATGATCCATCAGTTAATTGCTTTAGGCTTTTTAGTTATTAATTATGGCTATCGTTTCTTATCCCATTATCTAGGGTTGTTATAACCTAACGGCATACCCTATATGTTTCAGGTACTGCGGTATTTTTTGCTTTATTACCCTAATTATTTGGGGGAATGGGCAGGTATTAGGTTGTCGGTCTTTTCTGGGGTAATGACATGGCATCGTTTTTTTAAATCAAAGATGAATAACGCTGGGGTTACAAGATAATGACAAAAAAACAGCCGCCATTAGCGGCGCTGCCAATATCTGTTGAGCAATTAACACGTTTACAGACGGCCGTTGATGATTTTTCATCTCATCAACTCGCATGGCTTTCTGGGTATTTGTGGGGAGTGGTAAATCAAAATACGCAAGTTGATGCATCGGTCAGTACGCCTGCAGTTACGCAAGACACTATCACAATTATCTCAGCTTCACAGACAGGAAATGCACGTCGCCTATCAGAGCAGCTCAGAGAGCGCTTGGTTGCTGAAAAAATTAGTGTGAACTTAGTGAATGCAGGGGATTATAAATTCAAGCAAATCAACCAAGAGAAAGTGTTGGTTATTGTAGCGTCAACACAAGGTGAAGGGGAACCAGCCGAAGAAGCGGTTGCACTGTATAAATACCTTCATTCTAAAAAAGCCCCTAATTTATCACAAACCAGCTATGCGGTTTTCGCGCTGGGAGATTCTTCTTACGAAAAATTTTGCCAAGCGGGTAAAGATTTCGATTCGCAACTTGCATCATTAGGGGCTATATCGTTAACCGAGCGAATTGATGCCGATGTTGAGTATCAAGCGATTGCGAGTGAGTGGGTTGAAAACCTCACACAAATTTTAAAAGCTCGCGTTCCTGCTCAAAGTGATAGCCAATTATTGGCGACTCAAACAGGAAGTGTGAATGAAATTCATTCATCACCTTATAGTAAAACTGCGCCATTAACAGCGTCTCTTCTGAGTAATCAAAAGATCACCAGTCGAGACTCGCATAAAGATGTTCGCCATATTGAAATTGATCTCGGTGACTCTGGTTTACGTTATCAACCTGGTGACGCGCTAGGTGTTTGGTTCGATAATGACCCTGCTTTAGTTGATGAGCTGGTGGCTTTGTTGTGGTTGCAAGGTGACGAAGAAGTCTTTATTGGTTCACAGCGCCATTCACTACGTGATGCACTAATTTATCAATTAGAACTGACACAAAATACCCCAGTAATTGTTGAAAAATATGCTCAGTTGTCAAAAGATGATGCGTTGTTGTCATTGATTAGCGATAAAGCCGCTATTTTGCACTACGCACAAAATACGCCAATCGTCGATATGGTACGCCAAGCGGCATCTCAGCCTACTGCCCAAGAATTTGTTGACCTACTGCGTCCGCTAACCCCTCGTTTGTACTCGATTTCTTCTTCCCAATCTGAGGTAGAAAATGAAGTTCATGCAACGGTTGGGGTTGTCCGCTATGAGATTGATGGTAAGGCACGTACTGGTGGTGCATCAGGTTTCTTAGCTGACCGCTTAAATGAGGATGATGAACTTCGCATATTCATTGAACACAATGATAACTTCCGTCTTCCACAAGACCCAAATACGCCTGTGATCATGATTGGCCCTGGCACCGGGATCGCGCCATTTCGTGCTTTCTTACAGCAGCGTGATAATGACGGTGCGACAGGGAAAAACTGGTTATTTTTTGGTAACCCACATTTTGTTGACGACTTTCTCTACCAGGTGGAATGGCAGCGCTATGTCAAAGACGGTTTATTAACCCATATTTCATTAGCATGGTCCCGCGACCAGCAAGAAAAAATCTATGTACAAGATAAACTTCGCGAACAAGGTGAAGAAGTATGGCAATGGTTACAAGAAGGTGCGCACATCTATGTATGTGGTGATGCAAACCGGATGGCCAAAGATGTCGAACAGGTATTATTAGATATCGTCAGTCAATATGGGAACATGGATAGTGAAGAAGCTGATGAATTTTTAAGTGAGCTGCGCGTAATGCGCCGTTATCAGAGGGATGTTTATTAATGAGCAATGAACAACAACAAAAGCCCTTAATTGTCGAAGGTAAACTTGCTGACAGTGAACGCATGAAGCAAGACAGTAATTACTTACGTGGAACCATTAAGGATGACTTAAAAAATGGGTTAACGGGAGGTTTTGAGGGTGATAATTTCCTGTTGATTCGTTTTCACGGGATGTATCAACAAGATGACCGTGATATTCGTGCCGAGCGGGCGGAACAAAAACTCGAACCTCGCCATGCAATGATGCTGCGTTGTCGTTTGCCGGGCGGCATAATTACGCCCAAGCAATGGCTTGATATTGATAAGTTTGCCACGGAGCACACGCTGTATGGCAGTGTGCGTATTACGAATCGGCAAACATTTCAGTTTCATGGCATCCTCAAAGGGGATGTAAAGCCTGCCCATCAAATGCTAAGTCATGTTGGTTTAGATGCCCTTGCAACGGCGAATGATGTTAACCGTAACGTGTTATGCACTTCTAACCCTGTGCAATCCGAATTGCACCAACAAGCCTATGAATGGGCAAAGAAAATATCTGAACATTTATTACCGCGCACTAGTGCTTACGCGGAAATTTGGTTAGATAAAGAAAAGATAGTGACAACGGATGAAGAGCCAATTTTAGGGCAAACTTATTTGCCACGAAAATTTAAAACCTCAGTCGTGATCCCACCACTAAATGATGTGGACTTGCATGCAAATGATATGAACTTTGTTGCAATTGCCCAAAACGGTGAGTTGATCGGTTTTAACGTGCTGGTGGGCGGTGGCCTTGCTATGACTCATGGGGATACCGCAACATTTCCTCGCTTAGCCAGTGAGTTTGGGTTTATTCCATTAGACAAAACATTAGCCATTGCAGAAGCGATAGTCACCACTCAACGGGATTGGGGCAATCGAACTGAACGTAAAAATGCAAAAACCAAATATACCCTTGAACGTGTAGGAGTCGATACTTTCAAAGCAGAGGTCGAAAGGCGCTCTGGTGTAACTTTTGAGCCCATTCGGCCTTATCAATTCACTGAACGTGGTGACAAAATTGGCTGGCTCAAAGGGATTGATAATCGCTGGCACTTAACATTGTTTATTGAAAATGGTCGATTAATTGATTTAGAAAATAAGCCATTAAAAACCGGTGTGGCCGAAATTGCGCGTATTCATCAAGGTGATTTTCGTTTAACGGCAAACCAAAACTTAATTGTCGCGGGGGTGCCTGAAAGTGAAAAAGCGGCAATTGAAGCGATTGCCAGATCTCATGGGTTAATGAGTGATGACATAACGGCGCAACGTGAAAACTCCATGGCTTGTGTATCATTTCCAACTTGCCCGCTCGCGATGGCGGAAGCCGAACGCTTTTTACCTGAATTTATTAGTCAGGTGGAAAGTATTATGGCCTCTCATCAAGTGGCCAATGAACATATCGTTTTGCGGATAACGGGTTGCCCTAATGGCTGTGGGCGAGCGATGTTGGCAGAGGTTGGGCTGGTCGGTAAAGCTATTGATAGATATAACTTACATTTAGGTGGAAATCGCATTGGTACTCGTATTCCACGCATGTATCGTGAAAATATTAGCAGTGCGGAAATTCTAACCATTTTAGATGAATTAATCGGTGACTGGGCAAAGGCACGCTTGCCTGACGAAGGGTTTGGCGATTTTCTTATTCGCACCAATGTCGTAAAACCGGTATTGAATTCAGCCATCGATTTTTATGAGGTAAAGGAGGCGGTATGAGTCGACTTGAGCTAGCAACACTCACCGCACTCGATAAGCCCCAACAAGTCGCTTATCTCGCGGAGTTTAATTCCCAGTTAGAAGCTATGAATGCATTGCAACGGGTTGAGTGGGCGATTGAATATTTACCCGCAGAGTTTGTGTTGTCTTCCAGCTTTGGTATCCAAGCGGCACTAACATTGCATATGGTGACGCAAATTGTGCCAAATATCCCAGTTATTTTAACGGATACCGGTTATTTGTTCCCAGAGACCTATCAATTTATTGAGGCGTTAACAGATAAGTTGAATTTAAATTTACAGGTGTATCGAGCAAAGCAGTCACCTGCTTGGCAAGAAGCGCTATATGGTCAACTTTGGACGCAAGGGCTTGATGGTATTGAGCGTTATAACCAATTGAATAAAGTTGAGCCAATGGAGCGCGCGTTACATGAATTACAGGCACAAACTTGGTTTTCAGGTTTACGGCGAGAGCAATCAGCAAGCCGCGCAAATTTGTCTGTGCTAGGTATCGGAAAAGGCATTTTTAAAGTTTTACCAGTGATTGATTGGAATAATAAGCAAGTTTATGAATATCTAACAAAATATGATTTACCCTATCATCCTCTGTGGGAGCAAGGGTATTTATCGGTTGGTGATACCCATACAACTCGCAAATGGGAAGAGGGAATGAATGAAGAAGATACTCGTTTTTTTGGATTAAAGCGTGAATGCGGGCTGCATGAAAACTAAATACTCGTCATAATTCAAGCCGCAGCGTTGTTGGCTACGTGCATTCGCACTAGTCACATACTGGTGTATGCTCCTAGTGACTCATTTACTTGCCGCCTAGCTGCAACGTGAATTATTTAGAGTATTAATTTAGTCATAATTCAAGCCGCAGCGTTGTTGGCTACATGCAACTCGAATTATTTAGGGTATTGAATATAAGCAAATAATAACTAAATAAATAAAATATTTGTTTAATTACAAAGGAATACTTTTGTATTTAAAAAAGTATTTCAAGCTAATTATTAAATTAAATCAGTAATTAGTTAACTTGTTAAATTTAATCTAAGTTTTATTTTTTATTTGTATTTATCGATTTTCTATCAGGGTTGTGATGATTATTTGGCTTATTCCTTTCAGTTACAAGAAAGAGCTTTTTGTCATTTCAAACCTATTGTTTGAAGCCATATAGTCAATTTTATATTTCTTATAATCAGTTTATATAACGATGGGTGAGCAAGATGGATTATTTACCATTATTTGTCGATGTCCGCACGCGAAAGGTCGTGTTAATTGGCGGCGGTGTTGTCGCAGCACGAAAAGCAGAATTGCTAATAAAAGCACAAGCTGACTTAGTGATCATCTCACCGACGTTATGTACACAGTTACAAGCGGAGCACCAACAAAATAAATTTGTTTGGTTAGCTGAAGATTACCAATCCATTCATTTAGATGATGCTTTTTTAGTTATCGCAGCAACAGATGATGCATTACTGAATGAAACCGTTTTCTATGACGCTAATGAACGGAAAGTATTCGTTAACGTGGTTGATGACCAGCCGTTATGTTCATTTATTGTACCTTCTATTATTGATCGTTCCCCGGTGATTGTGGCGATCTCTTCAGGAGGGACGGCACCTGTTTTGGCTCGTTTACTTAGAGAAAAACTGGAAACGATGCTACCAACTTCCTTGGGAAAAATGGCGGAAATAGCCGGCCGCTGGCGTCATAAAGTCAAAGAAACACTAACGAGTATGCGTGAAAGGAAGCGCTTCTGGGAAAAAAGTTTCAGTGGACGTTTTGCTTCGCTAGTTGAAAAAGGGCAATTCAGTGAAGCGGAACAACAATTGGAACGTCAATTGTATGAACCTGATAACCATGGCGAATTAACCTTAGTCGGTGCCGGTCCGGGAGATGCGGGGCTACTGACGTTAAAAGGGTTGCGAGTTTTACAAAGTGCAGAGGTGGTTTTGTATGACCATCTGGTGAGTGAAGAAATACTCGAACTAGTTCGTCGCGATGCTGACAAAATTTGTGTTGGGAAACGCGCAGGAAATCACAGTGTTTCCCAAGAAGAAACCAATGCTTTGATCGTGAAATTTGCTCAACAAGGTAAAAAAGTGGTGCGCCTGAAAGGTGGTGATCCTTTTGTGTTTGGGCGAGGGGGAGAAGAGCTACAAGTTGCGGCACAAGCGGGGATCCCATTTCAAGTGGTTCCTGGTGTAACAGCGGCGATTGGTGCAGCCGCTTACGCGGGGGTTCCGCTGACTCACCGAGAGCATTCACAGAGTATTACGTTTATTACAGGTCATTGTCGTGAAAATGGAATGGAACTTGATTGGCAGGCGCTTGCTCGAGGGAACCAAACGCTAGCTATCTATATGGGCACCGTAAAGGCCGCGAAAATCAGCGAACAGTTGATTCAATTCGGCCGTGCTGAAAATACCCCTGTTGCTGTTATCGGCTGTGGCACTCGGCGTGAACAAAAAGTAGTGACTGGCAAATTAAACGAGCTTGAAGTATTAGCACAGCAGGCACCCGCTCCTGCTTTGATAGTGGTTGGTGAAGTAGCTGCATTGCACCAACAACTCGCGTGGTTTGGTTCTCAAACCGAAGACATCAGATGGCGCAGTGCCGTATTGGAACTGGCTTAAGTAAGGGGCTATCGTGAACGACAAAAAATTGACTCATTTACAGCAGTTAGAGGCAGAAAGTATTCATATTATTCGTGAAGTTGCCGCCGAATTTGCTAACCCAGTCATGCTGTACTCTATTGGTAAAGATTCCTCTGTGATGCTCCATTTAGCACGCAAGGCATTTTATCCGGGAAAACTGCCATTTCCTCTCTTACATGTTGATACGGGGTGGAAATTTCGTGAAATGTACGAGTTTCGTGATGCAACAGCAGAAAAATACGGTTTTGAGCTACTTGTTCATCGTAACCCTGAAGGAGAAAAGCTGGGGATCAACCCGTTTGTACATGGCAGTGCTAAGCACACCGATATTATGAAAACTGAAGGCTTAAAGCAGGCTTTGGATAAATATGGTTTTGATGCTGCATTTGGCGGTGCTCGTCGTGATGAAGAGAAATCACGCGCAAAAGAGCGGATCTACTCTTTTCGTGACCGATCTCATCGTTGGGACCCTAAAAACCAGCGGCCTGAGCTGTGGCATAACTATAATGGGCAGGTCAATAAAGGGGAAAGTATTCGTGTTTTCCCACTATCAAATTGGACAGAACTCGATATTTGGCAATATATCTATTTGGAAAACATCGATATTGTTCCCCTGTATTTTGCAAAAGAACGGCCAGTTATTCAGCGGGACGGTACTTTGTTAATGGTGGATGATAACCGTATTGACCTACAAGCGGGTGAAGTCATTAGTCAGCAAAAAGTGCGTTTTAGAACATTAGGTTGTTGGCCACTGACGGGAGCTGTGCCATCAGAAGCACAAACGCTGCCTGAGATTATAGAAGAAATGTTGATTTCTACGACGAGTGAGCGACAGGGGCGGCTGATTGATAGCGACCAATCCGCTTCGATGGAGTTGAAAAAGCGCCAAGGTTATTTTTAGTGGGCAAGGTTAATACGCAAAGTCAGGAGAAAAATCATGGCACAAGCCGTTTATAATGAATCAATCGCTCATCAAATTGAACAGCAAGGTGGTGTAGAACCTTATTTATTGGCGCAGCAACATAAAGGATTATTACGCTTTTTAACCTGCGGTAATGTGGATGATGGTAAAAGTACCTTAATTGGCCGTTTACTGCATGATACTCGCCAAATTTACCAAGACCAACTGTCAACTTTGCAAAGTGATAGTAAGCGGATAGGGACTCAAGGGGAAAAACTTGACCTTGCTCTGCTGGTGGATGGCCTTGCTGCTGAACGTGAGCAGGGGATCACCATCGATGTGGCTTATCGTTATTTTTCAACAGAAAAGCGCAAATTTATTATTGCGGACACCCCCGGCCATGAGCAATATACGCGCAATATGGCGACAGGGGCATCAACTTGCTCACTTTCTATTTTGTTGATCGATGCTCGAAAAGGGGTACAGGAACAAACGCGTCGCCATAGTTTTATTAGTACATTGCTTGGGATCCGCCATCTTATTGTTGCCGTCAATAAAATGGATCTGGTGGATTACAGTGAAGCCATTTTTGAAAAAATAAAGCAGGATTACCAAAAGTTTGCAATGGAGTTGCCTGTGGATTTAACGGTCTGGTTTGTACCGATCTCAGCCCTAGATGGCGATAATATTGTAAATGCTAGCGATAATTTTAAGTGGTATCAAGGTGATACGCTATTATCGATATTAGAAAATGTTCAAGTGGAACAAAAAGCTTCGGAGCAAGCTTTGCGTTTCCCTGTGCAATATGTGAACCGCCCAAATTTAGACTTTCGCGGATACAGCGGGACATTATCAGCAGGGATCGTGGAAGTGGGTCAAAAGGTCAAAGTGTTGCCATCAGGCGCCACTTCAGCAATTAAAGAAATTGTGACTTTTTCAGGGGAACAAGATTTTGCTATACCGGGGGAAGCGATTACATTAGTACTTGAGGATGAAATTGATATTAGTCGTGGCGACTTAATTGTTGCACAAGATGAAACCTTACAAACGACGCAGCATGCTTCTGTCGATGTCGTGTGGATGTCTGAACAGCCATTAGTTCAAGGCCAACAACTTGATATTAAAATTGCGGGAAAACGCAGTCGAGCAAAAGTAGAAAATATTCAATACCAAGTTGATATCAATAATTTAACCCAGAAAGTAGCGACAGAGCTGCCGTTGAATGGGATTGGTTTAGTCGAGTTTTCCTTTGATGAGCCATTGTTACTGGAAAACTACCAACGCAATGCAGACACTGGTGGAATGATTTTTATTGATAGGCTCACAAATGTGACGGTTGGCGCGGGTTTAGTCCGCGAAACACAAGCCCCTGTTTTTGATCAACCCAGTGATTTTAGTGAATTTGAAATTGAGCTAAACAAATTAGTACGCCGCCATTTCCCACATTGGGGTGCGCGTGATGTATTGGGTGGGAAATAATACGGATGACAAAAGAAAACCATATTGTTTGGCACCAACATCAAGTAACTCGCCAATTACGTGAAAGTAATAATGGCCATAAAGGTGCTGTGTTGTGGTTCACCGGGTTATCAGGTTCTGGGAAATCGACATTAGCAGGGGCAATAGAGCACCAATTGACGTCCATGGGAATGAAAACCTATTTATTGGATGGCGATAATATTCGCCATGGTTTATGCCGTGATTTAGGGTTTAATGAGGCCGATAGGCAAGAGAATATTCGTCGAGTGGGGGAGGTGGCGAAGTTAATGGTTGATGCAGGGTTAATTGTTGCGACCGCATTTATTTCGCCTTTCCAAGCGGATAGACAAAAAGTTCGTGATTTATTTGAACCTGAGCAATTTTTTGAGTTGTACGTGGATACCCCCGTAAGTATTTGTGAACAGCGAGACCCCAAGGGGTTATATCAACAAGCACGGGAAGGAAAAATAAAACAATTCACGGGGATTGATTCCCCTTATGAAATACCTCAAAACCCTGAGCTGCATCTGGATGGACAACAACCCATTTCGGATTCCCTTTCCCAAATCATTGCGCTTTTATTGCGCAATCATGTCATTCAGCTAGATTATTAATACAGCTTAAATACCTCCTTTATTTTATCTGATGGTAAAATAAGGCGGTATTTTGCGTATTCAAACCCGACTTAATCTGACTTTTTAGCACAATTTTAGTATCACAGTAGCGTCAATCGTTGAGTTATGGGATGATTAGCAAATCATTTCAGGGGGCAAGATGGGTAAATTAACGCTACTATTAATTGCGATATTAGCTTGGTTACAGTATTCCTTATGGTTAGGCAAAAATGGCATACATGACTACGTACAAGTCAAAGATGATGTCGCCGCTCAGGAAATTGTAAATTCGCGCTTAAAAATGCGTAATGAACAGCTATTCGCTGAAATCAACGACTTAAATGATGGCCAAGATGCGATTGAAGAACGAGCCCGAACAGAGCTTGGGATGATCAAACCTGGAGAGTCATTTTATCGAATGGTTAAAGAAAGTAATAACCAGAAATAGACACAATAATATGATGTCAAAATAGTATACCCATTAGCCTGATAATTTCTGATGTAAGAATTCAACAATGACAAATCCAAACCATGCCCCACAAAATAATCTTCCGCGAATTGTTGCACTGATTCCTGCTGCTGGGGTAGGTAGCCGTATGAATGCAGAGTGCCCAAAACAATACTTGCAGGTTGCAGGTAAAACAATCATTGAGCACACCATCAGCGCATTGCTAGAAAATGATAAAGTGCAAGAAATTGTGGTTGCGTTGAGTGCGGAAGATGATTATTTTCAACAACTTGAAATTTCTAATGACCCTCGAGTGACGACGGTTATTGGTGGCAAAGAACGCGCCGATTCAGTATTAGCGGGACTGGATTTTTTAATTGCTAATCCCCAATTTTCAGATTGCTGGGTATTAGTGCACGATGCAGCGCGTCCCTGCCTTCATCAATCAGATTTAAATGAAATTATTCAATTAGCAGCGGAACAAAATTGTTGTGGTGGGATCCTCGCTGCCCCAGTGCGTGATACCATGAAACGTAGTTCAACAGCCAACCAATTAATTGACCATACCGTTGAACGTGAAGCGTTATGGCATGCCCTTACACCACAATTTTTTCCGTTAATATTATTACGGGATTGTCTAAGTAAAGCCTTGAAAGAAAACGCAGTGATCACCGATGAAGCTTCTGCGCTAGAATATTGCGGCCACCAACCTGTGTTAGTTGCTGGCCGCGCTGATAATTTAAAAGTGACGCGCCCAGAAGACCTCACTTTAGCGGAATTTTATCTTTCAAGAATGAACAACTAAGGAAAAAAAATGAGAATCGGACACGGTTTTGACGTACACAAATTTGGTGGCGAAGGCCCTATCATCATTGGTGGCGTGCGTATCCCTTATGAACAAGGTTTGCTCGCGCATTCTGACGGTGATGTGGTCTTACACGCGTTAACCGATGCAATTCTCGGCGCTGCTGCACTGGGGGATATTGGTAAATTATTCCCTGATACGAACCCTGCATATAAAGGGGCGGATAGCCGAGTCTTATTGAGAGACGCATTTTGCCATGTGCGTGCCAAAGGGTATCGCATTGGTAACATTGATATTACTATCATGGCTCAGGCGCCAAAAATGTTGCCTCATATCGCTCAGATGCGTGTGAATATTGCCGAAGATCTTGAGTGCCACATGGATGATGTGAATGCGAAAGCGACCACAACAGAGCAACTCGGTTTTGTGGGGCGTAAAGAAGGCATTGCCTGTGCTGCGGTTGTTCTTTTAATAAAAGATAATAGTAATGAAAGTAATGAATGTTCAGTACCTGCATGGTAAGCCATTATCTTCTGGCACGTTAAAAAGTGTCCCTGAAGATTTTATCGTCAAAGAAGATTTAGGCTTTGAGCTAGATGGCGAAGGCGAACATGTTATGGTTCGTGTGGAAAAAACAGGCTGTAATACCGTGTTTGTTGCTGAACAACTAGCAAAATTTGCTAAAATTTCAGCGAGAGCTGTCAGTTACGCAGGTTTAAAAGATAGGCATGCAGTGACAGAGCAGTGGTTTTGCCTGCAAATGCCGGGTAAAGAAACACCTGTTTTTTCGACTTGGCAACTCGAAGGCTGCCGAATACTGGCTGTTACTCGGCAAAAACGCAAATTACGTATTGGTTCCTTGAAAGGAAACCAGTTTGAAATAACGTTGCGTGATATTTCGGATGCAAAAGATGTTGAACAGCGTTTACAGAAAGTTGCATTAACAGGGGTGCCTAATTACTTTGGTGAACAACGTTTTGGGCGTGATGGACAAAATTTAACGCAAGCGTTACGTTGGGCAAACCAAGAAACCAACGTACGTGAACGCAACAAGCGTAGCTTCTATCTTTCAGCTGCTCGTAGTGCAATGTTTAACCATGTGGCAAGCGAACGTATTGCAAATAATACCGCTCAACACGTGATGTTGGGAGACGCATTGCAATTAACCGGTAGAGGAAGTTGGTTTGTCGCGACACAAGATGAGTTTGCTACATTGCAACCTCGCCTAGAGTCCAACGAATTAAGCATTACCGCGCCATTACCGGGTGATGGGGAGTTGGGAACTCAGGATGAAGCACTGGCATTTGAAACTCAGTGTTTAGCGGATTATCAACCCTTTATCTCTTTAATGCAGCGTGAACGAGTTTCTCCAGCTAGACGAGCGGTGATAACTAAACCTAAAAACTTACAGTGGGAATGGTTGGACGACTCGACGGTAAAACTGAATTTTTTCTTAAACTCAGGTTGTTTTGCAACCAGTGTTGTGAGAGAAATTATTAATCAAAATGGGCAGGATAATGTCGATGCTAAAGATTTTATTGAGTAATGACGATGGGGTAAATGCGCCCGGGATTCAAACCCTCGCGGCAGCGCTACGCCAATATTATCATGTTCAGGTGATTGCGCCTGATCGCAATCGTAGTGGGGCTTCTAATGCATTAACATTAGATAAACCACTTAAAATTCAAACACTAATTAATGGTGACCTTGCTGTACAAGAGGGAACGCCAACAGATTGTGTCTATATTGGGGTTAATAAAGTAGTACGTCCACGTCCTGATATTGTTGTCTCTGGTATTAACTGTGGCCCTAATTTAGGGGATGATGTTATTTATTCAGGTACTGTTGCAGCGGCAACTGAAGGCCGTCATTTAGGTTTACCTTCAATTGCGGTATCGTTAGATGGCGAAACGCATTATGAAAGTGCGGCGAAAGTGACATGCGATATTCTTGCGCTCTTACAGAAGAACCCATTGCGTGCAGGGAATATCTTAAATATAAATGTACCGGATATCCCGTACGAAGAAATTAAAGGTATCAAAGTCACTCGCTGTGGCAGTCGTCATGCCGCTTCTGAGGTGTATAGCCTAGAGGACCCAAAAGGGAATACATTGTATTGGCTAGGGCCAGTTGGGGAGATCCGTGATGCCAGTCCGGGAACGGATTTTGAGGCTGTACAAAATGGGTACGTTTCAATTACGCCATTACAAGTTGACCTAACCGCTTATAAAGCACACTCACTAGTGGAAGAGTGGCTCGAAAAATCAGGAGTGTCAGTAAAATGAAAACAGGGCTCATGAAAGAACTTTTGGCTCAATTACGCCAACAGGGAATTCACGATGAGCGCCTATTAGATGCCATTTCACTTGTTCCTCGGGAACGGTTTGTGGATGAAGCGCTCTCCCATAAAGCCTATGACAATATCCCATTACCTATTGGTCATGGGCAAACTATTTCACAGCCCTATATTGTTGCTAAAATGACAGCGCTATTGGCTTTAGCACCGGATGATCACGTTCTTGAGATAGGAACTGGTTCAGGGTATCAAACCGCAGTATTGGCTCACTTGGTTAAGCACGTTTTTTCTGTTGAGCGGGTGAAGAGCTTGCAATGGGCGGCTAAACGGCGCTTGAAGCAACTTGATTTACACAATGTTTCAACTCGTCATGGTGATGGTTGGGAAGGTTGGCAATCAAAAGGCCCCTTTGATGCCATCATTGTTACTGCAGCACCAACAGAAATACCAACTCTACTATTAGGGCAATTAAAAGATGGTGGGCGAATGGTTCTACCTGTCGGTGATAAAGAACAAGCACTAAAGCTAATTACCCGACGAGGTAATGATTACCATACTAATGTTATCGAAAAAGTTCGTTTTGTCCCATTGATCGCGGGTGATCTTCTTTAATCTACTTGCAATGATATTTAATAAAAGCCTGACTATTTTTATAATGGGTTTAAATAAAATATCATTGCAAAGGTTTCATTAACTCAAATAGCAGTAAAACCATTCCAAATATGATACTTTACCCAACTGAATTTGAGAGAATAGCTTAAAGCGTTAGGTCATACTCTCAATTTATTATATTTTTAATATATTTAACTTGTTCACTATTTTGTATTTCTGCTTTAATAAGTGAAATATTTTATGATAACTCTATTGCTGACATTGTTTTGAATTGTCACGTCAGATTTTTCTTCACGGGAGAAGAAGCATGAAAATTGTTAGCCCTATAAGCAGAATTCGATGGGCCGTCATCTTTTCATTTAGCGGAGCGCTATTGGCTGGTTGTTCTACACCGTATCATACAGCAGCACCTATTTCGAGTGTGAATGATAGTCAGTCTCGCCAGCAAACGGTGCAAAGGACGACACCGGCCTCGTCACCAAATACGGGTATGAGCACGGCAATGCCGTCGTCTCGTCCTAATATATCGAATAATTCAAATACACAACCTGTAAGTCGTAGTTCAGCACCAGTAACAACCAATGGTGAAGGGCGCATTGTCTATAACCGTGACTATGGCAGTATTCCAAAAGGTAGTTATAGCGGTAATAGTTATACGGTGCAGCGTGGTGACACACTATTCTATATTGCATACTTAACAGGTAATGATTTCCGTGAGTTAGCATCGCGAAACAATATTCCAGAACCATACAGCCTCAATGTAGGACAGGTTATTAATATTGGTAACACAAATGTGAACTCGAGCACTCAATTAGCCGCAAATTCATCAAATAGTCATCAGCAAGCGGTTGATCTTCGAACAACTAATGAGTATCCTGCAAATAGTGGTGGTCAAACCTCAGGTAAAATGTTGCCTAATAATAAGAAACCTGCAACGCAAGTTTCAACGACAACAACAACCTCGACAACAACCGCTTCTACCGCAGTCAGTAGCACGAATAATTCGTCAATAAAATGGCGTTGGCCAGCTGATGGGAAAATGATTGAAGGTTTCTCTGACGCTCAAGGCGGGAACAAAGGGGTAGACATAGCCGGTTCTCGTGGTCAAGCTGTGCTCGCTGCTGCGCCAGGAAAAGTCGTTTACGCAGGTAATGCTTTGCGTGGATACGGAAATCTAATAATTATAAAACATAACGATGACTACCTAAGTGCTTATGCCCACAATGACACATTGCTTGTGCGTGATCAGCAGGACGTCACTGCAGGTCAAAAAATAGCTACTATGGGTAGTACTGGAACCAGTTCGGTTAGATTACACTTTGAAATTCGTTACAAGGGAAAATCAGTAAACCCGTTGCGCTATTTGCCGCAACGATAAACTGGGCAGAGTGCTTTGACATTCTGTCCGCATTATCTAGGGTAGGAGTCACTGATGAGCCAAAGTTCGCTGAAAGTTAACGAGTTATATAATGACCTCGATGAAAGTAATTTAAATGACACTTTTGACGAGAGTCAGTTTAAAGAAGAGGATCTGGTTACTGAGCTAGATGACGAAATGGATTTACTCCAGAACACAAATCAGCGTGTTCTGGATGCCACTCAAATTTATCTTAGTGAAATTGGGTTCTCACCACTCCTTACAGCAGAAGAAGAAGTTTTCTATGCAAGACGTGCATTGCGTGGTGATATTGCATCACGACAGCGTATGATAGAAAGCAACCTCCGTCTCGTTGTAAAAATATCACGTCGTTATAATAATCGAGGTCTTGCATTACTCGATTTGATTGAAGAAGGGAACCTTGGGTTGATTCGCGCAGTTGAAAAGTTTGATCCTGAAAAAGGGTTTCGCTTCTCAACGTATGCAACGTGGTGGATCCGTCAAACGATCGAACGCGCTATCATGAACCAAACTCGAACTATTCGCCTTCCTATTCATATCGTTAAAGAACTCAATATTTACCTTCGTACTGCACGTGAATTAGCCCAAAAGTTGGACCATGAGCCAAGCCCTGAAGAGATCGCTGAGCAGCTAGATAAACCTGTTGAAGATGTCAGTAGGATGTTACGTTTAAATGAACGTATCACATCTGTTGATACACCAATTGCAGGGGACTCAGAGAAATCTTTGCTTGAGGTATTGTCTGATGATAATGATTCAGGTCCAGAAAATACAATTCAAGATAATGACTTAAAAGATAATATTGTTAAGTGGTTATATGAATTGAACCCAAAACAGAGGGAGGTTTTAGCACGACGTTTTGGGCTTTTAGGCTATGAAGCTGAAACTCTGGAAGAAGTTGGCCGTGAAATTGGGTTAACAAGAGAACGTGTTCGCCAGATCCAAGTTGAAGGTTTAAAGCGATTAAAGGATATTTTACATGGTGAAGAGTTGACCCTAGAGTCGCTATTTAATATGTAAGGTGTTAATTAGATAGCTAAAGGCTCCTATAAGCTAAGGTTTATAGGGGCCTTTTATTTATAAGTAATAAAGAATGAACTTAGTTAATGGGGAGTCCACTATGAAATTTAAAATCATCATCAGGTGTCGAAATTAATTCTGCTTCAATAGTACCAAAATAATTAACTCGCTCAGTAATATCTTGTTTGCTAATTAATTGCGCTAAGTGTAAATAATCTTGATAGTGGCGAGCTTCTGAGCGTAATAACGAAATATAAAAATTTGCCAGCTGTTCATCAAGAAATGGGGCTAGTTTAGCAAAGCGCTCACAAGAACGCGCTTCGATATAAGCACCAATAATTAGTTTATCAACTAAGGTTTTTGGATCGTGAGGGTCGATATGGCTCAACAACCCTTTAGCATAACGGCCTGCAGTGATACCATCATATGGAATATTACGTTCATGCATAATCTCTAAAACTTGGTAAAAATGATGAAGCTCTTCTTTGATCAGCAAGACCATTTTATCAATTAAATCTTGGCTATAAGGTGATTGTTTTTTTGCCAATATTTGTTTAGAAACCTGATTTTTGTTTCTTAATGTATGGATGTCACCAACCCTGTCATAAGCAAATGATTCATAAGGTTTAAACCATTCAAGTAGCACTGCAGCACTTTCTTTATCGACAGCATACTTGCGAATTAAAAACATGGCACTTTGCGCGGCTTTTAATTCACATAACAGATGATCTTTTAAAATAATGGGCAAGTTCTCAGGCAAACTGGCTTTTTCTACCCACAAATCAGGCGTTTCACATTGCAAAAACTGCCTGATTGGTGCGAGTAATTGTGTATACTCATCCATCTTAGTTATCCATATCTTTTAACCGATAAATCCAATCTAGAGCTTGGCGGGGTGTGAGCTTATCTGGGTCAATCCCTTCCAATGCGCTGAGTACGGGTGAGGGTTCAGCATCTTCTGTGGTTAAAAAACTAAGCTGGGCGCTATCTACATGACTTGCATTGGCATTGTTTGAGATAACTTCGAGTTCTTTAAGCTTTTGTTTTGCCCGTTTAATCACATCTTTTGGTACACCCGCAAGAGAAGCGACAGCAAGGCCATAGCTTTTGCTGGCGGCGCCATCTTGAACATTATGCATAAAGGCAATGGTATCACCGTGCTCAATAGCATCTAGGTGAATATTGACCGCACCTTCGAGTTTTTCAGGTAGTGTTGTTAATTCAAAATAATGCGTTGCAAATAACGTCATTGCCTTGATTTTATTAACTAAGTTTTCGGCGCAAGCCCAAGCAAGGGAAAGACCATCATAGGTTGACGTTCCGCGACCAATTTCATCCATCAGTACTAAGCTATGTTCTGTTGCATTATGAAGAATATTCGCGGTTTCTGTCATTTCGACCATGAAGGTTGAACGGCCAGATGCAAGGTCGTCAGAGGCACCGACGCGGGTAAAAATACGGTCGATTGGGCCTATCACCGCTTTGCTTGCAGGGACAAAACTACCGATGTACGCTAACAGGGTAATCAATGCTGTTTGGCGCATATAGGTACTTTTACCGCCCATATTTGGACCTGTTATGATCAATAAACGACGTTGTGGCGATAGTGATAACGGGTTGGAAATAAACGGCTCACTGAGTACTTGTTCAACCACAGGGTGGCGACCTTCAGTAATTTGGATACCTGGTTTTTCAGTGAGTTGTGGACAAGCATAACCTAGAGTTTGTGCTCTTTCAGCTAGGTTGGCTAGGACATCTAACTCAGCGAGAGCTTCGGCACTGGTTTGCAGCGCAGCAAGATGAGGTAATAGCATGTCAAATAACTCATCATACAGTGCTTTTTCAATGGCTAACGCTTTTCCTTTTGATGTCAATACCTTATCTTCATACTCTTTGAGTTCAGGAATGATATAGCGTTCCGCATTTTTTAACGTTTGGCGACGGACGTAATGGATAGGTGTTAAATGGCTTTGGCCTCGGCTAACTTGAATATAGTAGCCATGAACAGCGTTATAACCAACTTTTAGGGTATCGATCCCCAATTTTTCTCTTTCGCGTATTTCGAGCCTATCGAGGTAGTCAGTTGCTCCATCAGCAAGGGCGCGCCATTCATCAAGCTCACTATTATAACCTGGGGCGATAACACCGCCATCACGTACCAACACGGGTGGTGCATCAATAATGGCTTTTTCAAGTAAGTCTTGTAGCTCATCAAACTGGCCAATACGATTTTGAAGGGCTTGTAAATACGAACTACTCGATTGGCTCAGTATTTGATGAATATCTTGGTATTGCTGGAATGCGTAACGCATACGGGTTAAGTCACGTGGGCGAGCTGAACGCAGCGCTAAGCGCGCTAATACCCGTTCTAAATCGCCGATTTGACGTAAAAATGGTTGTAATTCAAAGCCGCATTCTTGCAGTGCACTGATAGCTTGTTGGCGGTTATTTAATATTTGAATGTTACGTAATGGGGTATGTAACCAACGTTTTAGCATACGGCTACCCATCGGAGTCACACACCTATCTAAAATGGCGGCGAGTGTGTTTTCTGTGCCACCTGCAAGGTTTTGGGTGATCTCTAAATTGCGACGAGTTGCTGCATCTAAAATGACATTATCATTTTGTTTTTCCATCACAATGCTGCGAATATGGGGCAGTGACGTGCGTTGTGTGTCTTTCACATATTGTAATAAGCAACCCGCAGCTCTGAGCGCTTTATGGGCATCTTCAACCCCAAAGCCGATTAAATCTTTCGTACCAAACTGTAAACCGAGCTGTTGTTTTGCCGTATCAAGCTCATATTCCCACAATGGGCGGCGGCGCAAGCCTTTATTGTGTTCAATTAATGCCATACTGGCGAAGTCTTCTGGATACAGAAGTTCAGCCGGGCGGGTGCGTTGCAGCTCAGCTTGCAGTGCTTCTTCATCGGCGATTTCACTAATAATAAAACGCCCTGAGGTGATATCTAACGTTGCGAAACCAAAACCTTGTTGGTCTTGCCATACTGCGGCTAACAGGTTGTCTTGCCTTTCATTTAATAGCGCTTCATCGGTGATAGTTCCCGGGGTGACAATACGCACTACTTGGCGCTCAACCGGCCCTTTGCTGGTGGCTGGGTCGCCAATTTGCTCACAAATGGCGACGGATTCCCCCATTTGTACTAATTTGGCTAAGTAACCCTCGGCAGCATGGTGGGGAACACCGGCCATAGGGATCGGTTGCCCTGCAGATTGCCCCCGCTTAGTGAGGGAAATATCCAATAATTGAGAGGCTTTTTTAGCGTCATCAAAAAACAGTTCGTAGAAGTCACCCATGCGATAAAACAGCAGTATGTCTGAATGTTGTGCTTTTAGTTTTAGATACTGCTGCATCATTGGTGTATGGGATTCGAAACTTTGCTTATCAGTCATAGTATTGTCTGTTTTAACGTATTGAGTTAACTAAATTCTGTGAGTGTATTTGACGATTATTTTCAGAGACTAAAATACCACAAATCGCAACAAATGAGAGTAGGCAAACGTGTTAGCCATGCAATTCTCTATAGTATGACGTGATTATCACAGGGACAATGCGTGTTTGGTCATTAATAGTCTGAAATATTGTTAAGTAGAGTGTATGTTTTTTCCTCATCTAGAAAATAGGTTCACGATAACCACTAAATAATAATTGGTAGATATCTGCTTAGTTTGAGAGTTATTTAGGCATTACAGAAAATAATAAGTCGTGCTTTTAGTTATTTCTTTTTTGAGATGGAATATCTCATTTTCTTGAGTAGATATAAATAGCGTAAATAACAGTCATAGATATGACCGCTATTTACGCTAAAGATGAACGGATTATTTAGCTGCTGTTTCCGCGCGTAGCTGGCTAACTTGTTGTTCCAAATCAGGCCATGGTGACTTGTCAGTAAACGTTGTTCTTAGATAATTTAAGAGTACTGCTATTTGCTGATCACTTAAATTATGACGAAAAGCAGGCATGCTGCCGAGCCCTTCTGTTGCCTCATACTCAATTCCATTTAATACAACGCGAATGGCATTATCTGGGGTACCTGCATAAAGATTCGTATTTAAGGCTAAAGCGGGTCGTACACCTGACATTTGCGCACCTTTCGTTTGGGCATGGCATGCCATACAAGCCCCTGAATACAACCTTGCCCCTTCAGTAGAGAGTGGTTCAATTTTATCTTCTGTTTGCTGTACGATTGTTACGGCTTGAGATGTGACCTGCGGATGCTCAACTTCAGAAGTCAAATAAGTTGCAATAGCTTGTCTATCTTCTTCGGTTAGTTGAGAGGTTCCTTCTCTGATGACTGGTGCCATTGGGCCTGCTGCGACGCCGTGGTTAGCCGAGAATCCCGTACGCAAAAACTCCGCCATATCCTGATGGCTCCAAGCAACAGGTGAGGCTTGGTCACCTCGCAGCGCTGGTGCACTCCATCCTTCAGCATCTCCACCCATCAAGTGGCTATCTCCGCCTTTTTCACCAAATAATATATCACGTGGGGAGTGGCAAGCGCTGCAATGGCCGAGCCCTTCGGTAAGGTATGCACCTCGGTTCCATTCATCAGTTTGTGAACTGTTTGGTTTTATTGGCCCGGCGGTTAAATACAGCTGATTCCATGCCCAAATTCCTTGGCGAATATTAAAGGGAAAGTTTAACGATGTCTTTGGTGGTTGATAACGAACGGGTTTTTGGCTCATTAACCATGCATAGAGGTCATATAAATCATCATCGGAAGTATGAGTAAAAGCCGTGTAAGGGAACGCAGGGTATAAATAATTCCCCTCACGATCAACACCATAACGCATAGCCCGTTCAAACGCTTCATATGACCAGCTGCCAATGCCTGTTTCTATATCAGGTGTTATATTTGTGGTGTAAATCGTGCCGAAGGGGATCTCCATCGCAAAGCCCCCGGTATTTGTTTCACCGCCAGGCCGCGTATGGCAAACGGCACAATCGCCTAGTGCCGCTAATTTTTCACCACGGGCAATTTGAGCGTCAGTAAAACTTTGTGTCGAATTAGTGTGTAATGGCTCAATGGCAGATTGCCAACTCAGCGCGAGTCCCCCCACCGCAACAATAACGATAGCAAGCGCACTGTAGCCAAATATTTTTTTTGCCTTACTCATGAGCCACTCCTTGGTTCTTGGCTGCCATACCTACTGCTCGCAGAATACGTTCAGGGGTAAATGGAACTTCTCGCATACGCACACCTAATGCATCAAATAGCGCATTTGCTACCGCGGCAGCGCTTGGTACTGATGCAGATTCGCCCGCTCCCATAGGGGGTTCATTGGGATACTCCATTAATTGAATATCAATTTCGGGTAACTCATCGAAACGTAGAATAGGGTATCCGCCCCATTCAAGGGAGGTTGTGCCTGATTTATCAAAGGTGGCAAACTCTTTTAATACCCGGCTACAGGATTGAATAATGTTTCCATGGACTTGGTGTTTAACGCCATCTGGGTTAACCATTTGGCCACAATCATGAGCGACATAGACTTTTTTGATAAGCACTTGTCCTGTTCGGCGATTAACAGTTAAGTCGCAGACCCAAGCTGCCCATGCAGCACCAAAACCCGGAAATTTACTGTGGAAATAACGCGCCCAGGCAAACCCTCGACCACTCACAATTTCTTCGGTGACAGGGGATGGTTTTTGATGCATCGGCCCATCAACCCAATTCGCCTGTTTTTTCACGGCACTAATTAAAGCGATAGCTCGAGGATCATCTAAATATTTTAAGCGGTATGCTATAGGATCTTGCTGTGCTAAATAAGCAACTTCATCAATCCAAGATTCATGAGCAAATACATTTGGAAGTGCTGAAACTCCGCGCATCCATGATGCCCTAACAACAGGCGCGGTATCTTTAGCGATAACGCGCATATGTGGGTATCGATATTGAGGGATAGCCGTGCGGTCTCCCATCTGTTGAATATCCGGTTTATTTTCTTTTTTCCCAGTTAAAATCAACGATAAAGTAGCGGCGTTATTTGATGGATAACGAGTACTGAGTTCGTAAGCGCTGACATCATTATTTTGATCAATTCCCCCTCGAATTTTAATCAATTGGCCGGTGCCTTTTGGCTCCCAACCCGCTTCTTGTTCTCGCATTAATTGCACTCGCACAGGTCGTCCTGTCGCTTGAGACAGTAAAACGGCATCGGCTGCCACGTCATCAGCACAGTTACGACCATAGCACCCTGATGCTTCCATGCGATGAATGTGTATTTGATATAGGTCTCTATCGAGTTGTAGTGCTAAATCTTTTCGCAGGTCATGAGGGTTTTGTGTGCCTGACCAGACATCGACTTTATCGTCGCGGACATCTGCGATAGCGCAAGATGGCCCAATTGATGCGTGTAAATGGTATGGCCAAACATAGTCTGCATTCACAGTTTTATGTAAATTGGCTAAGGCGCTGTCAACACCGTCATCATCTCGTAATACTCTATCTTGGCTGGGTAATGCATCAAGGGTGTCATGAAGCTTATCGAGGGTTAAATCGGGTAATCCTTGCCATTCTTTCCATTGAATTTTTAACTGACGCATAGCGTCTATCGCTTGTTCTTCACGTTCGGCAACGACACCAACAAAGTCATTAATGCGTACAATTTTTACAATGCCTTTTAGGTGAGCAATAGAACTTTCATCAATCGAAAGCAAACTATTTCCAAGCGGTGCGCTACTGTCTGCACCTGAATAAGGAGGACGAATAACTCTTCCATGTAACATATCAGGTACTCGCATATCATGTACCCAAGTCAACTCACCCGTTACTTTTGCACGAATATCTACGCGTTGAATCGGCTTTCCGACATAAATAGCTTCAGAAGCGGGTCTTAAAGTTACGTTTTCATCTAATTCAAAATGGAGATCTTGTCCTTTTGCCAATTGCGCATAACTCAAACGACGTTCAGGTTGGGCGGTGACAAAAACATATCCATGCTGTGCTCGAACGGCTTCCATTGGCACATTTAACGCTTTGGCAGCAAGAGATGTTAGCTGCATGCGAACTTGAGCAGCAGCATGGCGTAAGGGGATAGACGTGACCTGAATGGTCGCACTGGCGATAGTCGGCCCTTGATCCGGTGTACTTTGTGGATCCCCAAGTATCATTGTTACTGATTCAAAAGAGACACCAATTTCATCAGCGACAATTTGTGCAAGTGAGGTACGAATTCCTGTACCTAAATCCACGTGACCATTAAATGCAGTCACCGAACCATCAGCGGCAAGAGCAATAAAACTATCGACATAATTAAGAGGAATAGCCGCATTTTTGTTTGGTATCTTTTCTGCTGCAAATGAAATGGAAGGCAACATGTTACTGACAACGATGAGCCCACCAGCTTGCAGCAAACGGCGTCGAGTGATATCTAAAATGCTCATGCTTTACCACCTTGTGCGATGATCATTTTAGCTTTTTTAGCTGCTTTTAATATTTCTACATGGGTTCCACAACGGCATAAATTAAAAGCGAGTTCTTTTTTTATCTCTTCTTCACTTGCATTAGGGGTACGTTTAAACAGAGCAACCAATGTCATTATCATGCCATTCGTACAATAACCACATTGTGCTGCTTGCTCATCAATAAATCCTTGTTGCACAGGATGGAGTGTCTCGCTATCACTAATGCCTTCAAGCGTGGTAATTTTTCTATTTTCTACTGTTGATACCGGTGTTGAACACGAGCGAACGACTTTGCCATCGATAAGTACACTACAAGCGCCACATTCGCCTAAACCGCAGCCATATTTAGGGCTATTGAGTTTTAAATCATTACGTAATACGTAAAGAAGTGGTGTTGATGGAGAAATATTGCTTAGTTCAATCCATCTTCCATTGATATTTAGTTGCATATATTTTCCTTTCACATTGCTAATCACAATAAATGATAATCTAATGTTATTATTTGTATATTAACTATAACATAGGTTATTAATTTGAATTGTGACTGTATGTGCTAAGGGAAATTTTTGTTAGGTATTTAGTAAGTACTTATTAATGAAGGTTAATATTGGAAAATACTCATGGATTGCGTGAATGTTTGAGTCAGGCGAAGTGAGAGGAAACCCAGTTTATATATTGGTTTTCTTTTAATAGAAATAAGTGAATATCTTTAATTTGAAATTCTTATTTAATGTGGGGTGCGTTGATATATTTCACTTGAATGTATCAATGAAAATAATAATGTCGCTTCCCTTCAATAAATAAGTTATTTGAAGAGAAGCGACGAATGATTACTGCGCCGCTTTTTTCAGTTTCTCAACTTGTTCGGCGGTGACGGGTTTACCTTGTCCCCCCCATTCGGCGCGCGCCCATGATATTAAATCTGCCATTTCTTGTGGCGTTAAATCATCAGCAAAACTTGGCATCGCATACATACGTTGCCCATTTGGGAAAGTGGTGGTTGGAATACCCGTTAACACTACACTGATAAAGGTTTCAGGGCTGTCCATTGCTAAGATGGCGTTACCTTTTAACGCTGGAATGCCATTAGGTACACCTTCTCCGGTGATCCCGTGGCAGCCTGCGCAGGTAGACATATACATTAAGCGGCCAGTTTCCATGATTTGACTGACATCACCCACTTCTGATGAGTTTGCCTCTGGCAATGGAGCAGGCGAAGCTTTGGCGCCAAGTATTTTTCCTTGTTTATCCGTCATTAAATAAATCGCCATGTCATCAACATCGCTTTTTTTCATCTGACTAGTCGAAAAATGAGTCACTGTGCTCATATCTGCAAATGCAGAGCCTTGCGGGGCATTACCTGTAAGTAAAAACTGGCTCAAGGAGGCGGTATCGTATCCATGTTTGGAAAGCGCTTCGGCCGTGATATCAGGGATCGCTAAGCCGGCTTCTTCCCCCCCTTGAAGTGACCGTGAAAACTCGACACCCATCATTAAGTTACGTGGTGAGTGACAAGCGCCGCAGTGCGCTAGACCTTCAACAATATAAGCACCTCGGTTCCACTCGGCAGAACGTTGTGGGTCATGAGGCGCATTTTGTTTAGGGAAATTGAGCAAAGTCCAGAAGTTCATAAATGGGCGAACGGGTAGGACAAATACACCTGTATTTTCTTTGTTTGGCACATTGATTGGCGGAAGTGACATCACATAAGCATACAGGGCATCAATATCATCCGATGTCGTCATATGGGTAAATACAAACGGCATGGCAGGGTAGAGATTACCTCTTTCTTTGCCAATTCCGTCTTTCAAAGCACGATGGAAATCAGCACGGGTATAGTTACCGATACCAAATTGCTTATCAGGCGTTATATTTGTGGAGTAAATGGTGCCGAAAGGGGTTCCGATAGCGCGCCCGCCCGCAGCCAATGGCCCTTCAGGTAATGAGTGGCAACCAAAGCAATCTCCAGCGGTGGCCAATTCTTGCCCTCTTGGCAGTAATTTGGCGACTTCTTCTGAAGTCAGTGGTTTATCTAAATTAGGGCCGATACTGGAAGTACGAAAAGCACCAAATAGGATCGCAAGCATTAATACGATAAATAATAAGATAATAATATAAATGCTTTTACGTAGAGAGCTGGATTTAGCCATGATGTTTCTCCCTAGTCGATCACGCAGCCGGGAGTGTCGAGAGCGACTTTCCTCACAGCTTCATAATAGCGTACATAACCTGTACAACGGCAAATATGCTCATTGAGGGCTTCTTCAATCGCATGTTCGAGTTGGTCTCGCTTCACTGGGTTTTTCTTCAGTTTATCAAGAAATACTGTCGCACCTGTGACGAAACCGGGAGCACAATAGCCACACTGGAATGAAAAGTTTTCGATGAAAGCTTGTTGAATTGGCGTTAACTCAACGACTTTGCCTTGTTCATCCAGTTTGGCTTGCCCTTCGATGGTAACAATATTTTTATTATTGAAATAATGGGCACCAAAGATACAAGTGCGGCTTTCAACCGTTGTGCCATCGGGCTGAATTTCCATAATGGTGCAAGCATGGCAGATCCCTTGGCCGCAACCAAAGTGAGTGCCGGTGAGGTCAAGGTATTCATGTAGAAACTCAATCATTGGCATCCCAACAGGGACATCAATAGGACCAATTTTTTGGCCGTTAATAGTCAGTGTGAGTGGCTTGCGCTCAATAATCGGAACGGCATTGTTGATTTTCATGAGAGTGCCTTTTTAATTTTATCTACCGTAATAGGGAATTCATAGAAACGCTTGCCTGTCGCATGGGTTAATGCGTTACTCGTCGCAGGTAAGATTGGGATCATGCCCAGTTCAGCCATGCCTTTTGGTGGTGAAGTTTCTGATAGCGGAGGTAAGTAATCAATGGTTTGCTGCCAAACCGCAACATCTTTTGCTCGCGGCAGGACATAGCGATTAAAGTTCCATGTTCCGTTACCTGGCCCATCTTCATACAGTGGTAATTCTTCCATCAATGCGTGGCCAATACCCATCGCGGTCCCCCCTTGAATTTGGCCTGAAACCAATTCAGGGACAATCATCGTACCGGGGTCCATAATCATATGATGGCGCATGACATCGACCTCACCCGTCATGGTGTTGACATTGAGCTCGACTAGGCAAGAAGCGGGTGTGACCGTTGTTGGGTCCGCTTTTGCGCGTTGTGTTGGAGGGTAATAGGCAATTTTACGTTTAATAAAATGGTAACCGCCAGTGGTCATCTGTTTTTTCAGTTCCTGCGGCGCACCGTCACCATAACGAACGGATATTGCATCAAGAGGGAGGTTTTTCAAACCGACAGTTGGGATATCGAACTCTGCGCGAGCCCACTGCCAGCTTGAATAGCCATGAACAGCAACCCCGGTGATGAGTCCCATCTCATGGGCTCTTTTGGCTAAAATGTCAAAAGGAATGGGTTTCATTCCGCCGCCACCAATACCATCTGGCCCGACACGAATGTCTGCAAATTCAACATTTAAGCCGTTGAAAGCACCGCCACCAGGGCCTTCGCTCCAAATGCTTTTGGCTGCAGGCCATAGGGTATTTTCCAATAAGAAATGGCCCGCTTGGCGTGTACCAAACCCAATATAATAAACACCACTCGATGAACTCATGTCAGGGATCAGAGCAGGTGTCCAATAGGGATCCGTTTTTGACAGTTCGTCTTGTTTTTTCTGATCTGCCCAACTGGTTTTGAGTGGCAGTTCTGCAAATTCAGTTACCCCAAACTCAACCACATCAGGGGCTTTGCTGAGTGCTTGCCATACCATCACTTGCTGTGCGGTTGTACCACCGGTACCAATCTCTTGCATGCAATGGCGCATAGTGAGTTTACCATTGGTATCAAATTCAAGAGAAAGAATCGTAGGAACACCGCTAGAGCCATAAACTTGCTGCACTTGCGCAAAGCCAACACCATATAGCTTACCGGGGTTTTTCGCTTCATAATCAACTTTATTTTTCTCACGATCGACCCAAATCGGGTGCTTTTCCGCAAGATTTAACATTTCGACATTGCGTGGGTCACCGGCTATTACACCTCCTTGTGTATTTGGATAACCTTCTAAAATGGCATTACGGCGGCGTAGTTCAATCGGGTCAATATTGAGGTTATGAGCGATTTCATCGACCATCAATTCAGTGACTGCCATCGATTGTAAGGAACCAAAGCCACGCATTGAGCCCGCTTCGACAGCCGGAGTGGCCATGGCGAGAGCGGTAAGATCAGATTTAGGGAAATAATAAATAGATTGGGCGCCACGTACCGCAACGTGTGATACGGCAACGGAGAGGTTTTCACGGCCGCCACCATTACAGTTATAAGTGCCTTTTAATACATCAAATTTGCCCGTTTTTTTATCACCAATGATCGTGACATCCATTTCAATGGAGTGGCGTTTCATTCCCATCTGGAATTGTTCATAACGGTCATTTGCCATGCGAACAGGCAAGCCATCAGCGTAGAAACTGGCGACCATGGAATAGAAAGGAAAAACCGAATAATCTTTTGAGCCATAACCGACGGTCGAACCAGTTAATAGCACAATGTTCTCGACGGAAAAATGTTTGTTGTGCTTCGATAACTCAGCAGCGGCGTTGACGACTCCTGCAGGAGACTGTGTCGCGGTTAAGATATGCAGTGTTTTGGTTTGAGCGTCATACCAAGTATTACAGTTATCAGGCTCCATTGCACAAGGGTCAATGGATTGTGAAAAACCATGGCGCTCAATCACAAACTTATCGGGATCCTGACGAGCGGCTGCGATTTCTTGCTCAATTTGTCGTGCGTAATCCATCGCTTTTTCTTGTTTATCAGGACTTTTTTCTGCCTGATGAAGGGCTTGAATAAAACCACCACCACGATCTTTACGGATCACTGGCGGAATAGAAATGGCGTGTTTTGGGTCATAAGGTGGCCAAATAGGTGTATTGCCATCGAATCCGCCTTTAATACCTGAATCTTGATAAGGGGAAAAGATAGAAGGCGAAAGTGGAGTGTTACCACCAATACGCACATATCGCGCGGCACCGTAATTAGCGGGCGGTTTTGGCCCTGTCACCGTTCCATATTTTACGGTATTTGTCGCAAAGCGTAACATCCGCTGCGCTGCACTGTATTTATCGAAATCATGATAAATCAAGATAGCAACTGGGTGGCCAATAATTGGCGGGGTATCCCCTAGAGGCACTAAAATATTAGTGCCATAGAAGCCTTTTCCCATACTGGTGTCTTGAGGGATATTTAAGCCATCACGGATAAGGTCTTCTTGTAAAACAACTTTATCAGGCTGTAAATTTGGACCTAACATTGAAATATCAATACCTTCAAAGGTTTTATCTGCCTCTGTTGCTTTTAACATAAAGGCATAGCTTTGTTTTTTAGGCCAGCCAGGGATGTCTTTAGCGCGGTAATCACGAGCAAAATTTTTACGGCCAGTGACCTTTTCAACGCCATCCCAGCGAAAACGTGCTTTACCATTTTGACCAATCCAATCAGTTGATGGAGAGTCAGAATCGAGCTCCATTGCTATCGCAAAAGGGAGTTTGCCGACCATCACTGCAATGCCCGCAATAGTGCCTAATTTGATAAAATTGCGTCTAGAAATATGTCCCGACATAGTGTGCTCCCTGATTATATTTTTAGGGTTTTTTATTATGAACAATGGAGATAAATAATACTTTTTAGCCATGCACTGTAAGATTGTTTTATTTCGATTAAATTGGCTCACAATTCGATGACTAATATCAGATAGCTCAGTAAGTTACATAAATAGTATGGGTATCTGTATTGATATATCAAGAACGAGTAAAGGGATTTAGACAAGAAAGTGAATAATACTGTTGGAGTCATCTTAATATGACAGTATTGAATAAAATAACTGAGTTTTATTCAAATGTAATTTATTTAAATGATAGTAGTTCTTATTAATGAATAATTAAATCAATATGTATTTTATTATATAAAGCATATTATTATATGGACATTAATTAGAGAATTATCTGGCTCGTTAAATATTAACAAGCCAGATAGTTCATTTTTCGTCATTATTGACGCAAAGATTTAATCTGCTCTGGGGTGACATCCGCAGGTTGTCCTCCCCATTGAACGCGAAGGAAGTTCACTAAGTCGCTAATTTGTTGGTCATTTAGCTTATTGGCAAACCCGGGCATACTTTGCATGTTTTGGTTATTAGGGAATGGTTGTTCAGGCAAACCATCTAAAATCGCATTAATTAGGTTAGTGCTATCCGCATCACGCAATGTCGAATTTCCTTTCATTGCCACCGCCACATTCGGTTTACCACTGCCATCATAGGAGTGGCAACCTGAGCAGGTTTCTAAATAAATTTGGCGTCCTTGAGCGCTACCTTCCCCCATTCTTAATGGCGAAGTTGCTGGTGGGTTATCGCCCATTAAATAGGTGGCTATAGCGCTATTATCCTCTGGGGTTAAATGTTGTGAACTCAGATAAATTACAGGGTGCATATCACTGTAGGCGGAACCTTGCGGAGCGAGCCCAGTCATGAAAAACTGCTGTAAATCTTCTTTTGTCCATCCTCGCTCTGCAAGCGCTTTTGGGGTAATATCCGGCGCCACAAAACGACCTAAAGCGCCGCCTTGCATAAAGTTATCTAAATCCATTTCACCCAGTTTTCCTCTTGGCGTATGGCATTCAGCACAATGCTCTAATACGTTAACTAAATACCGACCACGTAACCATTCAGGGGAGCTACCTTGTGAGCTATTTGGGAGTGGTTTATCATTAAAAAACAATAAATTCCAGCCAATCATGGCCATACGTTGGTTTAGTGGGAATGGCAATGAATTTTCAGGTGGCGCGACATCAACCGCTGGTTGGCTCATCAAATAACTGTAAATAGCGTCAGAATCTTCACGAGTGATCCCTTTGTAAGACGTATAAGGCATTGCCGGGTAAAGATTTTTACTCGGTGGAGAGATACCTTGGGTCAGTGCTTTATAAAAATCATCTTTTGTCCAGCGACCGATACCAAAGTCGGCTGAAGGGGTTAAGTTACTGCTGTAGATAGTACCAAATGGGGTATCAAGTGGAAAACCACCGGCTAATGGCGCACCATCAGCACTGGTGTGGCACGCAGCGCAGTCACCGGCAAGGGTGAGATAACGGCCTCGCTCAATTTCCTGTGGCGTCGCTGTCACTTTTTGTACCGGACCATCTAAGGTACGGCTTTCATACCAATACAGCACCGCCCAAACGATGATAGCGATGGCTATCAACCATAAAATAATTCGTTTGATCATTTTATTGCCTCCTTGATAAGACCAGGAGTCGCCAGAACAACGTCACGTACCGCTTCATAATAGCGTACATAGCCTGTGCAGCGGCAAATATGGTTATTTAGGGCTTGCTTGATAGCATCTTCTAAGTCCGCTTCTGCAATGGGGTTTCGCTGAAGTTCTTCAATAAACACGGTAGCCGCATTCACAAACCCTGGGGTACAGTAGCCACACTGAAAACTAAAATGTTCAACAAAAGCTTGCTGAACTGGGGATAATTTTACTTCCCCGTTTTCTTCTTTGGTGGCAGCCCCTTCGATAGTTCGAATACTTTTATTATTGAAAAAATGCGCGCCAGTAATACAGGTGCGGATCTCTTCGCTGGTGCCGGATGGGTTATCTAAGATAACGACGCAAGCATGGCAGATCCCTTGGCCACAGCCTAGACGAGAACCCGTTAGGTCAACATATTCATGAAGGAAGTCGATCATCATGAGGCCTTCAGGCACGTCCATTGGTCCATACTGTTGGCCATTAATGGTTAAAGTGAGGGGAAGGAAATTTAGGCTCATGATATTACCTCTAAAATGTCTTTTGCGCGTACAGGCAAATGCAAGAAATGATGACCAGTTGCATCTGCAATGGCATTGACGATGGATGAAACCACCGGGATCATAACAACCTCAGCAACGCCTTTTGGCGGGTCTGTATCCGAAAGTCCTGGTAGGACTTCATTGGTTTGCTGCCAAACGGCAACGTCGCTGGCTAGAGGGAGATGATAACGGTTGAAGTTCCACGTCCCATTACCGGGACCATCTTCGTAGAGAGGTAAATATTCATGGAGGGCATGGCCGATCCCCATTGCTAAACCACCTTGAATTTGCCCTGAAACCAGTTGTGGCACGATAAGGTTACCGCACTCCACTACGCTATGGTGATTCAGCAATTCGACTTGTCCAGTTGCCTTATCAATGGATAGCTCACTCACGGTAGCGACTGCACTGTAGTAAGTGACTCCGGCATTATTTCTTTGCGTATCAGGGTAATAGGCTTTTTCACGGTGGCAAACTTGGTATTCTTTATCGGCAAATCGTAGTGATAGCCCATCAATCGGTAAACGGCGAGTTTCACCCTGAATAGGGAAATCGGCTTCAGCCCATTGCCAGCGGTTAAATACGTGGCACACTGCGCCAGTTACCCCGCCCATTGCAAAAGTGCGTTCAATTAAGCGCTGTAAGCTAAGCACCTCAAGCCCATCAGCCGTTAAGCCTTCAGCAACCCAACGTGCATCTTCACGGCGAACAACTAGAGGGGCAGCTTGTCCGCCACCAATGCCTTCTTGCCAAATTGACATTGCAGCGGGCCATAACCCATGCTCAAATATAATGCGTGCGGCTGCGTCTGTACTATGAGTGAAATAATAGGCTGAATTACTGGCGCTTGCCGGTGAGCAGTAATTCGGTGTCCATAATGGGTTTTGCGCGAGGTGGTTTTGCTCATCTTGTGACATGGCAAACGGGTTACCTGTCGACACCATAGGTAAAATTGACCAATCTACAACCGAAAAATGAGCTTGTTCCGCAGGTTTTCCTAACCATTTAGCGCAAACCACCGATTGGGACGTGGACATGCCCGTACCAATTTCTGCACCACTATGGTAAATAGCAATTTTACCCTCAGGGGTAAGTTCTACACGAGCAAAGGAGGATTCCGCACCTGTCCCGAAGTCTTTTTGCACACAAGAAATCCCAGTACCGAATAGTTTACCGCTATTTTTTGCTTCAAAATCAGCTTTACGCTTGGTTCTGTCAGTCCACATTGGATGGGCAGCGCAGCGGGTTAACACTTCATCGGCACGAATTGCACCGCCAGGGATTGCCCCTTGGGTATTTTTCATCCCAGACTTGATGATATTTTTAAGACGGAACTCAATGGGGTCGGCTTTGAGTAGTTTTGCAGCTTCTTCCATCAACATATCGGTTGCTGCCATGGCTTGTAAGGTGCCATAACCGCGGGCTGAACCCGCATCCACGGCTCGTGATGCAATACCGACCGCAGATAAATCACTACGCGGAATGTAATAGATAGCTTGGGCGCCTGTTGCGCCAACCATGACAACGGAAGGTGTAAAATTACAGCGGCCACCGCCATCACCAATAAAAGACGCTGAAAGGGCTTCGATTTTCTGTGTTTTCTTATTCACCGCTAAGGTGTAATCCATATCAAAAGCATGGCGTTTGATGGTGGATTGAAATTGTTCATAGCGGTCATTAGCCAGACGAATAGGAACTCCGTCACCATATAACGTTGCCATCGCACCATAATACGGGAATGGGGTATGGTCTTTAGAACCATAACCAACTGTGAAACAAGGGTGTAGGAAAATTTGTTTAATTGGGAAATGCGATTTTGCCAGCATCTCGGGTAATGATTCCGCCACTTCCTGAGGGGACTGCGTAGGAATAACCAGATGGAATGACTGTGTTTTGACGTCGTACCAACCGTTAGCGTTATCAGGCTCTAAGGCAGCAGTATCAATCGATTGAGAAAAGTATTTTCGTTTGATTACGAGCCAGTCTTCTGGCGGATTTTCCAACTGTTTGGCGAGTTCATCAGCATATAGCATGCCTTGTTGATCTAATTTCCCACCTTCACGGCCTTCTGGCCAAACGGGCAAGTGTTTTTTCATGCCAATAGGGGAGATTGGCATATCTTTTAGGCTTGAGTAAATATCAGGATCATAAGGATTTTCACTGCCAATTCGCACGCCACGGTAGCTTCCCCATGGGTCCCGTTCCAGTGGGCCGGTAAATGCACCGTATTGGATAACATCGTCACGGAATTTTAGGGTTTCTTTGGCAAAGCGGAATTTAGCAAAATCATGGTAAATCAATAATGCAACGGCTTGGCCAAGGTAAGCGGGGGTTTTCCCTTCCGGAAGCAATAAATCATCGCCATAAAATTCAGGGAAAGCGACACCATCTTTTTCTAAGTCGCTCGCGGTTACGATGCGGTCAGGCATGAGGCCATCTTTCAGCAGATCAAGATTAAAGCCTTGGTAAATTTTATCGGCTTGAGTTACGCGTAGTAAAAATGCATGACCTTGCTGTTTTGGCCAGTGAGGAATATCGCGTGCGCGAATGTCTCTGGCAAAGACTTTCTCCCCTTGGACTTTGGCAAACCCATCAATACGAAATTTGATTTGTTTATCGACTGGATTCCAGTCAGGAGATTGAAGGATTTTTTCTTCGAATAGCACATCAAAAGCACGGCTATACAAAGGGGCTAAATAAACAGATATTCCCGCTATAACGGCACATTTTAGAAAGTGTCTGCGGGAGAGTTCGACATTGCTTTTGCTCATAATACACCCTTACACTTATTTTTATTACATCGGTATTTTTATTTTTATAGTCATATCGAAAAAATTATTTGTATCACGTTAATATTATACTTCTCTTAATAATTTTCAAATTAATGATAGGTAGTTCTTGTGATCTTACTGAATATACTTTATTTATGAGATACGCAATCAGTATATCGATTTAGAATAAAAACCATGAATATTTGTATTTTGATATTGGCAGCAGGAAAAAGTGAGCGTTTTCAAAACGCTGGAGGTAAAGGCAGTAAATTAAATTTTGGGCTAGGGAAAAGCACGGTATTTGAAAAAACACTTTTTAATTCAATAGATAGCGGAATTCCTATTCATGTAGTAACTCGGCCTGAGAATGAAGGCGTCATTAATAATTGTTTACAATTTAATATTCCATACTCATTGATAAATAGTACTGGGTTAGGTGATTCAATCGCATTTGGTGTTAAAAATACTTCAAATTTAGATGGGTGGATAATTCATTTAGCAGATATGCCATACATCAATAGTAGATTATTTATACGTATAGCAAATGAATTAAAACAACATACGTTAGTACGGCCAGTATATAATAGTTTACCGGGGCATCCAGTGGGAATATCTGCAAAATATTATTCAGATTTAATTAAATTGTCCGGCGATGAAGGGGCAAAATCAATATTACAGGATAATTTTGTCTATAAACTGGACATAAATGATGAAAATGTTGTGAAAGATATTGATTATCCAAGTGTTGATAACGAATAAGGGATGAATATGTTGCGTGAAGATGTTTTTGTTATCTCTCAAGCCGTTGCTTGGATAAAAGAGCAACCAATTTGGTTATGTACCGTATTAAATACCTATGGTTCTTCGCCGAGAAGCCCGGGTTCTTTGTTGGTTGCAAAACAGGACGGTCAATATATAGGTTCACTTTCTGGTGGATGTATTGAAGAGGATTTTATTCAGCGCATAAAAAATAATAATTATGTGAGTAGTAGCCAAGTTGTTCGCTATGGAAGAGGCGGGATTGAGACTAAAGTTAATTTACCGTGTGATGGTAGTTTAGATGTTTTGATTGAATATCTACCAAATAATGAAAAATCACTTAATTATCTCGTTGAGATCCAAAATGCGTTATTAGGTTATTCTGCCATTATCAAAAAAGTTCTATTGCCGCAGAGTGGTGAAATTCATATAGCTAATAAGTCAGAACAACCAACACAGATAGAACGTGATGGCGATAAAATCCAGTTATACATTGCGGCTCCTCCTCGCCTAATCATTGCAGGTATTTCCACTGTGGGGGCTTATTGCGCTAATTTTGCGTTAACATTGGGTTTTGAGGTCATTATTTGCGATCACCGAGAAGAAGAAATAGCGCGGTTTGCACCACAAATTCCATCTCAAGTTGAGGTTATTTCTTTATTTCCCGCCCGCTATTTAGAAGAACAGGGTTGCTCTCCAAATACTGCCATTGTTTCCTTAACCCATGATCCCCGTATTGATGATTTAACACTGATGGAGTCGGTTAATACAGATGCTTTTTACATTGGTGCAATGGGGTCAGTAAGAACTAGTGCTCGCCGTCGTGAACGGCTTATAGCATCCGGTGGGATGACGGAAGAGGAAATAGAACGCATTCATGCTCCGATTGGTATTCCAATTGGTAGTAAAACACCGCCAGAAATTGCTTTAGCGATAATGGCCGACATTGTTGCTTATAAAAATGGCGTGATCTCATCAGAGATCACATGTAAAACGAAAAAGTTAGTGAGTATAAATTAAATACAATGTAATTTTATTTCTAATAGCTCACGCCATTTTAGATGGCGGAGCTAGCTACAAACAATATAGTTAGTATGTAGAAGTAATAGCTTCTCCCATTTTTACTAAATACTTTGATGCGTCATACCTGTCTGTCATTATTTCAATGTAAGCTGCGCTATCGAGAGTTTCAATATGTTGTAAGGCATCATTGAGTTCATCGCAGGTTGCTACTTTTTGGCAATACCAATCATCGCACCCAAATGCCGAAGGCAGTTGTGCATAATTCCATTGAGTAACATCGTTATAATAATATTCAGGTTCTTTACAAAATAGTCGTTCGATAAGGTAGCCGTCGTTATTTAGAACAAAAATAATAGGCTTAAGCCCAAATCGTGAAAATTGACTAATTTCTTGTATTGTTAATTGGTGAGCACCTTCACCAGTTATTAAAATAAGACGGCTGGAGGGAGATGCTAAAGCTGCTCCTAATGCAGCAGGAGTGGCCCAGCCAATTGATCCCCATAAAGATTGAGAATGAAATGATGCCCCCTTAGGTAAAAGTGCAAATGATAAGCCCATGGTAAATGTTCCTGTATCACCAAATATAATATCGTTAGGCTTGAGCATTTTTTCTAAACGAGGGTATAAGAATGTTTCCGTTATTTCTTGTGTTTTTGAATTTATTGGTGTACCAAGTGATTGTGCTTTAGGGTAATTATTATGATAAAAATAATAATTAGAAGTTGATGTCAATTTATCTTTTAACGATGAGATGACATCCTTCATATAAATCTCATCGTAGCGTTGGCCACTAATCACAACGTAATTATCCATAATGTGTATTATGTTTCCCTCTTCAATATTAGAGGTGTAACAAGCAGTATTAAAATCTGACATTATAGTGCCGATATTTAAAACACAATCACAGTTTTCTACAAATGAAGTCACTTGTGGATTGATGAACTCCCCCGCATACATTCCAATATATTGTGTATTAGTTTCATCTAAAACACTCTTATCCATATAAAAGGTTGTATAGGGAATATTGGTTTTTTCGATAATAGTTTGTAAGCTTTTTTGTAATCCTAAACGTAGAGATATTGACCCTGCTAATAAACAGGGTTGCTGGCTATTTATTAATTTATTTAAGATGAGATGGATAATGTTTTTTAGTATTTCTGGATTGGTTTTTGGTATTAATGGAACCATATTATGAGGTGACTTAACTACAGTTTTTACAGCATAATCAGCAGGTAATCCAAAATAAACTGGGCGACGCTCGTGTAAGGCACAAGTGATTAATCGCTCTGTTTCTTCAATACAATTTTCTGGGGTTATAATGGCATGGGCGCAGACAATATGCTGACTCATTTTATAGAAAACATCATAATCACCATCACCTAAAGAATGATGGTTAATTAGACGTTTTTTCTTTGATTGGCTTGGTGGCATTCCGACAAGATGAAATATCGGTAACCTTTCTGCATAGGAACCCGCTATTGCGTTGAGTGCGCTTAATTCGCCAACGCCAAATGTGGTTGATAATGCAGCGGCACCTTTTATTCGAGCATAGCCATCAGCGGCATAGGCTGCATTTAGTTCGTTACAATTACCAATCCAACGCTGTCGAGAACTAACACAAATAGCGTCATTAATAGGAAATGAATAATCACCAGGAACACCAAAAATATCTTCAATGCCTAAGTCATATAACTTTGATAAAATATAATCAACCACTCTTTCTTTCATTTAATACCTCTTGTAAATTATTTAGTAATAATATTTATATGTATATTTTAAAGTTCATTGAAATAATATTATTCAAGTGGGTAAAGAGTAAAAGGTTATTAATTATAATAAGATTGATTAATTTTATTAAACTGGTATTTTTTTAATCATGAGATTTAGGAATAAAGAAATAGCAGAGCAAAAAAAGCAGCTGGCCTTATTTCAAGGTTTAACTGCTTTTTAGAATATGCATATAATTAAAATTGAGCCGCAATCACCATAATTTCAACAAGAACTTGCTCACGAGCCATATTTGCTTCAACTGCTGCACGAGCTGGGCTATTTTCCACAGGCATCCAATTTTCCCATACTGCATTAAAGGCAGAGAAATCTCTCGCCATATTTTTAATCCAAACTTGAGCAGATAAAATTTGTGTTTTATTACTGTTGCTGGCTGCTAATAACGTATCAATTTTAGCTAAAACATCTTCAGTTTGCTGGGTAATATCACCTGTTAGGTCATTAGGTACTTGCCCTGATAAATAAACTATCCCTGCATATTCAACACTGTCAGCTAAGCGTGGTTTCGGGTCGTTACGTTTGATGGACATGATTACCTCGTTAATCCAGTTAAAGAAATTGGCGTTTTTTGTTCTGTAATTAATTGAGTCAATATTTCCGCGCTGCCTGCGGCAAGAGTAAACCCTAAACTGCCATGTCCAACATTAAGCCATAAATTTTTATAGGTTGTTTTTCCTAATATCGGTGGGCCTTTTGGTGTTGAAGGGCGTAACCCACACCAGCTTTCAGCATCGTCAATTTTAGGTAGTTCAGGAAAGGTATGTTTAATAATCTTCTTAAGAGCTTGTATTCTATTTTCACGTAAACCATGCTTGTCATAACCAATATCAACCATCGCAGCAATGCGTAATTGCTCATTAAGTTTGGCATAGACAATTTTATTGCCGTAATCAGTCACGTTAATTTTCGGAACAATATGCTCAGCTTGCGGGTATTCGACACTTAGACTATATCCCTTTAACCCTAAAATAGGGACATTAATATTCAGTGGTTTTAATAACTCGCGGCTACCATTACCTGCGCAAACAATAAAATCATCAGCTTGGATAGTTCCCTGGTGAGTGGCTATTCCTGTAATGCTGTTATCTTGTGTAATGAAAGATTCAACACTGTGTTGCAAACAAAGCTTAAATTGCGGTTGCATGAGTAAATATTGCAGTAGATTTTTGCAGAATAAATAGCAATCTGCACTCTCATCATCAGGAGCATATATTGCCCCGACTAGTTGAGACTGTATATTTTTTAAAGAAGGCTCTAGTTCAATTATTTTAGCGGGTGTTAATATTTTTTGAAATTGTTTATCAACCGTTTCACTGGCTTTATGAAAACTCTTATTATCACGATGGATAATTAATTTCCCTGATTTTTCCCAAGCAAAATCGGCAATATCACCATTGTTACGCCATTTATTCATTATTTCTTGGCTCAGGAGTGATAAACGTAAAAGATGGGTACCATTAATTTTATTGGTATTACGGTTACAAGCTAATGTAAATTGCGCTAGCCAAGACCACTGTTGTAATGAAGGCGTTATTTTTAAATTTAAGGGGGAGTCATTTTTCCCCATCCAACGTAGGCCTTGTAAAGGAACACCTGCATCAGCAAGGGGAGAAACATAGCGATAGCTGAGTTGCCCACCGTTAGCAAAACTGGTGTGCATACCGACATCTGTATCTGATTCAACTAATGTTACGGTTTGGCCTGCTTTAATTAATGCATAGGCGGTGCTTAAACCAATCACACCAGCTCCAATAACCACTACATGTTTAGTCATAATAATCCGTAACCCATAATAACCAAGATGTTATTATTTAACGGTGAATAAGCTAACTAAACAATTGAGTTTTCATCACTAGAGTATAACTTTTGGTTAACTACTTTATTTCTTTTCTCAAGTGTGGATGCCAAGGTATTAACATAATTCTGTGCAGCTTTGGTTAATGGTTTATCTGCGCGATGAAAAACGGATACGGCAAGGTGTAAACCTTCCTGTAAAGGGTAAATCATTGATTCAGGCAATGTATGTTCGGCTGAAAAAATATCGGTAATACTGCAACCTAAACCTGCCTGAACAAATTCTGCAGCCATATGATAGGTATGCACACTAATATTCGATTCTGCAAACTCATGACGTTTTTGTAATAGCTGAGATAAAGAATCAGAACCAGGGTGGATCCAACGCTCTTGGTCGATATCAGTGAGCGAAACAGGTGAGTGCAATGGTAATTTGCTATCCACATAAACTAATGGGATATCTGCAATAGGTAAAACTGTAATACCACCTTCAATTTCAAGGTTAAAGCCAATACCAATATCGAGATCTTGTTGGGTTAATAACTGCAGAATATCGGTTGTATGATGTGTACCGATCGTAAGTTTGATATTGGGGTGCTTTTTAATAAATTGAGCGGTCACTTCAGGTACTAAGTTTAGCCCTAAGCTAGGTAAGCAACCAATGGCTAATTTGCCTTGCGGATCACGTGATAAGTTTTGCGCTAAAATTCTGAGCTTATCTAAATTATGATAAACTTCCTTCGCTTCTTCAAATAGCAGGTTTGCCTCAGCTGTAGGAATTAACTTCCCTCTTATCCGTTGGAATAATACTAAGCCAAGTTGTTGTTCTGCATGTTTTAAGGCCTTGCTGGCAGCAGGTTGTGAGATATGTAAAACCTCAGCTGCGCGAGTTAGAGAACCACAGGTCATGACCGCATAAAAAATATCGAGATGCCTTAACTTCATTTTCAGAAACCTATTATTTGCTTTTACTCACAGAAACCGACTATTGGTATTAATTCGCATATTCTACCGAATTAATACCAATTAATCTGAACAACTATTCATTTTGTGCTGAAAATGGTGAAAGGAAATTAGGCGGTTTAAATTAAATAGAGATAAAAAGTGAAGGCCAGACTATATACTTGGGTTATAGCCCAGCCTTTATGGTTGTGTACTAGGTAAAATACGTGCCGATTTCGATAAAGATTTTAATTAAGATACTATTTGAAATATCGACAATAAATGCACCCACCATAGGCACCACTAAAAAGGCTTTATGGGAAGGGCTGAATGCTTTAGTGACGGTCTGCATGTTAGCGATAGCGGTTGGTGTTGCACCCATTCCAAATCCACAGTGCCCGGCACTAATAACAACGGCGTCATAATCTTTGCCCATCATTTTAAAGGTAACAAATGTTGCAAATAAAACCATAACCACCGTTTGTACTGCAATAATAATCAGAACAGGGCCTGCCATACTAGCGAGTTGACCGAATTTTAAGGACATTAGCGCCATTGCTAAGAATAATGACAAGGCTACGCTACCTAATACATCAACGGTTGGTTCAAAAACTTCATGTTTAAATATATGTGTTAAGACATTGCGAATAATAATACCGACAAATAAGCACCAAACAAAGGTTGGCAATTGCATGACGGTATCTTTAAAATATTCGCTAATATAGCCACCAACAACAATACAGATAATTAGCATTGAGATGGTTTCAATAACATTATTGGCATTAATTTTACGTTTAACACTCGGTTGTTCGAAAGCTTCAACGATGGTTTCTTTTTCGAGTTCAGTACTTTTAGGGATCGCAACTTTTTTCAATAAATGGCGAGCAACAGGGCCACCAATTAACCCACCGAGGACTAAGCCTAAGGTTGCACACGCCATAGCTAATTCAACAGCACCTGTCACACCATATTTATCAGCTAATATTGGTCCCCAAGCCCCTGCATTACCGTGGCCACCCGTAAGTGTGATTGAACCCGCAATTAAACCAATAAATGGACTTTCATTAAGCATGACAGCCATTCCCATACCAACGGTATTTTGAATAGCAATTAATATAGTCACTGCTATCGTTAATAAGACAAGTGGCTTACCACCTTTTATTAAACGCGAAAAATCTGAGCTTAATCCAATTGATGAAAAGAACGTAATCATCAAAATGCTTTGTAGTGAAGCATCAAAAGTAAATGAATACCCTGCAGTTTTATCAACAATTAATAGAATGATAGCAACAATAAAGCCGCCAACAACGGCTTCAGGGATATGGTTTTTTTGTAGAAAAGGTGTGTATTTGACAACAAACATACCAATCAACAGCGCCAAACAAGCGACTAATAAAGTGTAGCTGGCATCTAGGATCATTATTTTACCTCAAGTTAGTTTACCAGAACTTTCACTGTTGTTATTTAACATTAGCGATAAATTAAGTTACTTTGTGCAACTTTTATTTAACAATGAGTTTTGTTTGGGTATCTATAACTTTTAGTTAACCCTAGCCTGAGTATTAAATGGGTGACAACGAGGTCTTATATGCAAATTTTCTTAGCTAAAAATAGCGAGAGACAGCATGAACAGCAGGTTTCTGTTGAAAGGGATCATTTTGAAGATGGCATGTAAGGATAAAATTGTTTTTTTTGGGAACTCATGTAACTGAAGGCTTATGCTACCAAGTAATTATAAGAAGTGTGATGTACAACATAAAAGAAAATGGACAGATTAGAGTGAAAAATGAGGTAAATAATCCATTATTGGATAATGAGTGAAAATATTGTCTAGCCTATAGATAGGACAATCTTCAGAGATCAGGGGACGGCGTTGCCGTTAGCGTTAAATATACGACCTTTTATCAATAGCAAATCGTTGATGGTTACTTTTGAATATAATAAGTACAAATATAATCATTAAACGCTATTTGATAATTTTGTTTTAGGTTTATATTTATTTTTTTTACCATCTTATTGAGACTGTCTAATTTGGATGTTATTTAATAGCTTGTTTTCATAAGTATATTGTCATTACCTTTATTTTTGAGAGATATAAAAGAAAAATTCACCTGAATATATCGTTAATTAATTTTTTGCTATAGTACCTAATTACAATGGGTTAGATTATATTTTGATTATTTAATAATGAGATGGCATGTAAGTTTAACAGGGTGTTTCAAATCTAAATTTTTTATTTATTAGATAATTTGAAGATTATTTATGGAGTGTTTTAAATGCAAAAAACGATCCGTCAAGTCACCTATGATTTATTACGTAAATTGGGTATTACAACCATTTTTGGCAATCCAGGTTCGACAGAAGAAACATTTTTAAAAGATTTTCCGAGTGATTTTCGTTATATCCAAACATTACAGGAAGCCTCTGCTGTTGCCGCCGCAGATGGTTACGCGCAGGGAATGCGTAAAGTTGCGATGGTGAATGTGCATACTTCCGCAGGGTTAAGTAATGCCATGAGTAATATTTTGACTGCCTATATGAACCGAACACCATTAATTATTACGGCGGGAAATCAAACACGAGAAATGTTATTGATTGAGCCTTGGCTAACCAACATTGAGCCTGAAACGTTGCCAAAACCCTGGGTAAAATGGAGCTATCAACCAGTGCGTGCGGAAGACGTCCCCGCTGCTTTTATGCGAGCGTATGCAATGGCTCTGCAACCACCTGCTGGGCCAGTATTTTTATCTATCCCACTGGATGATTGGGATAAGCCCGCACTAGCACAAGAAGCTGTTGTTCGTTCTGTACCGCAGCGCATTGGTTATGATCCAGCTCGACTACAAGAGTTTGCTTCAGCACTATCGAATGCGAAGAATCCTGTACTTATTTATGGTTCCGCCATTGCAAGAGGGGAAGGTTGGGATATCGGCATTAAACTTGCTGAAAAATTAAATGCTCCAGTGTGGGCTGCGCCTGCATCTGAACGGCCGCCATTCCCAGAAACTCATCCTCTGTATGCAGGTGGGTTACCTTTTGCGACAAAACCGTTATCTGAAAAACTCGAAGGACATGATTTAGCCATTGTTATTGGAGCTCCTGTATTTAGGTATTACCCTTATGTTGCAGGCAGTTATATCCCTGAAGGACTGAAATTACTACACATTACAGATGACCCAATCGAAGTGGCTAGAGCTCCTATTGGAGATAGCTTGTTAAGTGATGCTGTACTCGCACTAGAAGGGTTAATTAACTTGGTTGCGCCTCGTACTGGGACAAAAACGGTGGAAAAACAACCTCATGGAATGGCACCGTACCCAGCTGCAGCTGAACAAGGCAGTAATAGCCCAACACTGAGTGCAACGCAATTATTTCGCACCTTGAGGGAAGTTTCACCAAAAGAAACCGTCTTGGTGGAAGAGTCCCCTTCAAACCTCGGTGAACTTCATCGTGAATGGCCAATTGAATTTCCTGATTCATTCTATACTTTTGCAAGTGGTTCATTAGGCTGGAATTTACCAGCAAGTGTGGGAATTGCATTAGCCGAAAGGGACAGCGGGCGCCATCGCCCAGTGATGGCAATTATTGGTGATGGCTCTATGCAGTATTCAATTCAAGGCTTATGGAGTGCTGCGCAGCAGAACTTACCTATTGTGTTTATCATTCCGAAAAACAATGAATATGGCATTTTAAAATCATTTGCAGTATTGGAGGAAACACCAGGGGTTCCGGGGCTTGATATTCCAAATTTAGATATCGTGGCTTTAGGAAAAGGATATGGTTGTGCTGCGGTGAGAGCCAAAACGATAGAAGACATTAAGCAAGCCTGTGAAGAGGCATTTAGGCGTAATGGACCAACAGTGATTGAAGTGCCTATTTTACCGTCAATTCCTCCACTGATTTAACTATGTATCGTTGATTAAATGGCTCCTAATTAGGGGCTATTTACTTCAAAGTGTGAGGCCGCTATTTGGGTAGCTGAATTAATGCCAGTGGAACTGACTTCGATCCTAGTGGTAGCAAAAAACGCCTATTTAACAGGGGATTCTGTTGATTGGGAAAATCAGTTGATGAGTGTCACGCAATGCGCGAATTATTTAGCTGAGCGTATTCGTATTTATTCTTAGGTAGCTTAAATCAATGTGTCTTTTGATGCTTTCTTAATACCAATCAAATGACGTTTGCTTGATGTTTAATGAATCAAAAAGCAAATGGCTTATACTGCATTATTGTTTTATTAATAATGAAATAAAAATGACTAAAAAATCGATAAACCCGGCTTCTATCTTTAATTCTTTGCAGTATGGCTTTAGCCAAGCTATAGAAATAACGGGAACCCGACAATTATTTTTATCGGGTCAGGTTGGAGTAAATGCCGCGGAAGAAACTGTTGCTGGGGGTATTTACGAACAAACCGTACAATCATTAATCAATATTGAATATGTATTGCATGAGGCAGGTGGTGATTTATCTCAGGTGGCTATGCTACGTATTTATATCAAAGAGGGCTTTAATAGCCATGAGGAACAAGCGGATATTGCGAAAGCATTAAAAGAAAAGTTTCCAAACAATCCTCCTGCTTCATCTTGGGTTATTGTTTCTGGGCTTTCCTTGCCGGAATGGTTAATAGAAATAGAAGCTCATGCAGTTTTAAACTAAATTAATTAGAATAGAAAAGCCGACAGTGGAAAAATCGGCTTTTCTGGCACTAATGGTTTAGTGTTTCACTAGTGTTGAGAAATAATAAACAAGAGGTACCGCAAGTATCCACAAGCTAATTGGAATTTCTCTCCACTTGCCAGCAACGGCTTTAATTAAGATATAGAATAACAACCCACCGGCGATACCCGTACCAAAGCTATTAGCGATTAGCGTAATCATCACCATCATTAATACGGGTAAGCCATCGGTAAAATTGCCTAAGTCTACTTTTCGTAAACCACTGAACATATTTAGTCCAATTAAAATCAGAGCAGGAGCCGTGGCTTGTGCTGGGATCATTAATGCGATTGGTGTAAATAGCAGCATTAATAAAAACATAAAGGCTGCAGCAAGAGCTGTCATACCTGTTTTACCTCCAGCCTCTGCCGCCGCTGAGGACTCAATAAGTGCGGTTGCGGCTGGAATACCGACCCATGGGCCTAGTGCTGCAGCAATTGAGTCAACGAGAAAGGGACGGTTAATATTGGGCATATTACCTTCTTTATCTAATAAACCAGCTTCTCCGCCAACCGCTAATGTTGTCCCCATGGTTGAGAAAAATTCAGCAGCAAAAAAGACAAATAAGAAAGGAAGAAACGCGATATTTAATGCGCCAATTAAGTCTACATGCCCTAATACAGGAGCCACAGAATGTGGAATACCAATAAAGCTTTCAGGTAATTTTGTGACACCAAAAGGAATACCTAAGAGGGTTGCAAATAAAATAGCCCATAAAATTCCGCCCGGTATTTTGCGAGCTTGTAGTGCAATTGCAACGAAAAAGCCAGCAAGTGCAACTAATGCTCCGGGGGAAAGAAAATCACCAAGCATTAATGCATTTGTTTTTGGGTTAGCGAGTACTAATCCTGCATTTCGAAAGCCTAATACGGCAACGAAAAGACCAATTGATGCAGTTAATCCGAGTTTAATTGATTGTGGGACAGAGCGCGTAACAACTTCACGCAAACCAAATTTAGTTAATAGGAAAAATAAGATCCCTGACCAACAAGCAATGCCGAGCCCTATTTGCCAGTCAATACCTTCACTGCCTGCAAGTGTAATACCGACAAGGACTGAGCCTCCAATACCAGGGCCAACAATAAAAGGTAAGTTTGCATAGAATGCCATTAATAAACTGGCAATGACGAAGACAATAATTGTTCCGGTGGTTGCGGCTCCTTTATCCATCCCTCCAACGGCAAGTAAACCGGGGATCACCACGAGCAAGTAAGCTGCGGCTAAAAAACCGGTCACCCCAGCTAAACACTCTGTTTTTACTGAACTGCCGCGCTCACGTAAAGCAAAGCGCCTTTCTAGCCAACTCCCTGATGTTGGCGTATTTATTGAATTGTCAGCCATTAATTGGCTCTCCTATCATTATTATTAATTTTCTATGCGTGCTTAGCAGTATGGATGACAGCGTCAACGATTTGACGTGTTGTTCCATCCGTTAATCCTAAATCGGTTAAATGTGGGCCTGCATTGCAAGCAAGACAGGTTCCTTCAATAGCCTTAAAGACTCGATAAGGTGGCTCCCAATCAGCGATTTCACTGCTTAATTCACGCAATTGGCGAAATTGAGCAGCCAGCTCAGTTGCGGGTAAATCAGATAGCATACCGGCAATTGGCATAGCGACATGAGCTAAAACCTGACCATTTTGTACTAACGCCATACCTCCGCCACTCTCGATTAATAAATTAGCGGCGATGGCCATATCATCAGGGTCACGACCAAGGACAACGAGGTTATGTGAATCGTGTGAATAGCTAGTCGCAATGGCTCCGCGTAATTCCCCCCAACCCTCAAGTAAGGCTATCTGAGGTAAAGCATCGTGGCGGCCGTGACGGTGTTGAACTCGAATAAGGCTGAAATTATTCGGCACTTGTACCACGCTATTTTTGATTTGTACGTCAATTTCGCCCCATTGGGTAAAACGTGCCCCACGAATATGACGTAAACGCGCACTACCATTATTGATTCCATCAATTTTTAACGTGCAATCATTTGGGGTGATTGGCGAGAGTTGCATGGTGTCTCGCGGTGGTAAAATATCATTATGTGCACTTAATGCATTGATAAGTTGGTTATTTTCTGCAATTTTTTGGCCTGATACATACACGGCTTGTGCTTTCAACGTTTCCAATGAATCGAAGATGACTAAATTTGCTTTTCTCCCTGCAGCAATTAGGCCAAGGTCATGGCGTTGCAAGCGTATTGCAGCATTAAATGTAGCAAAGCGTAGTACGTCCGTTGCTGGCATTCCATGCTCAATTAACAGGTTTAATAACGCAATAATGCCACCTTTTTCAATTAATATGTCGGGAGGCACGTCATCCGTGCATACTGTGATTTGTGATGACAAATGCGGTAAGGATTTTAATGTGGCAACAATATCAGGAAGGAGGTAAGGATGTGAGCCACGAATTTGTAATGTAAGGCCCGCACGTAGCTTTTCAAGGGCATCTTCAGCCGAGGTTAACTCGTGATCAGAGGTGACGCCGGCAGCCAGATATGCTTGGAGATCAGCTCCTTTTAAACCTCTTGCATGGCCTTCTATAAGCTTGCCTGATGTAATTCCTGCATTTAGAATTTCTTCCATTCTGTCACTGCCATGGAGCACACCAAACATATCCATGACCTCGGCCACGCCACGAACTTCCGGCCAACTCAGCATGGTTGACATTTCATTCCCAGCAAAGTCTGCTCCAGACATTTCTAAGCCAGGTGTTGATGGCACTGACGAAGGGGCTGCAACCATGACATCTAGCGGTAAATTTCGGCTAGAATCAATAGCATAACGTACACCTTCTAGGCCTAATACATTGGCAAGCTCATGGGGATCCCAAAATACAGCCGTTGTTCCTTGAGCTAGAACTATTTCGGCATAGCGTACAGGGGGTAAGTGTGAGCTTTCTAAATGGACATGAGTGTCTATTAAGCCAGGTGAAATGAAATAGCCTGATAAATCATGGGTTTCATTTGCGTCCGTACGGGTTCCAGTAGGATGAACGCTAGCAATTAGGTTGCCGGTGATCCCGATATCTGCAAAGCGAACTTCACCGGTTACCATATCAACAATATTGGCATTAGCGAGTAAAAGGTCAAAAGGCTTTTCGCCTTTAGCAGATTGAATGACGTGACGCCTATTTTGTTCTGTTATGCACATAAAGATACCATTCCTACAATTTATGATTGTTACTTTATGAGCAACGCAAACGTTTGCCAAGATGATAAAATTTATCATGTGATAAGAAATGGTTATAATGAATCGAGATATTGGCTAATCCAATAAAAGTAAAAGAACATTATTATGATAGAACCTTGGCAGAGGCTGCCTGCACTCACGCTCAAACAGCTACAGTATTTTGTGACGTTAGCGAAACTTCGTCATTTTACCGAGACCGCTAATCGTCTAGCGGTAAGTCAACCTGCTTTGAGTAGTGCTTTGCGGCAAATAGAGACGGTTATCGGAGGAAAGCTAATTAATCGCACAGCTTCATCCGTAACATTAACGGAGCTAGGTGCTGCAATTTTGCCACATGCACAGCAAATACTGAGTGTTTCTCATCGCGCATTTAGTGAAATTCAAAAAATAATCGCGGAAGGAGGGGATGGAACATTACGTATTGGCTTAGTTCCTTCCGTAAGTTCTCTGTTATTTCCTGCTGTGCCTGAACTATTAAATCAATATTTTCCGAGGCTTAATATTGAGTTTTATGACCAAACGAATGACGCTTTGATTAATAAACTTATCAATCATGAAATTGATTTCGGTATTGGGGTGTTAGATAGTTCAGTACCTCAGAATTTAGCTATTTTTCCACTACAAGATGACCCTTTTGTGGCTGTTATCCATAATGATGACGCAGTAGCGGATAATAGATTTCATATGCCATGGAAGCTACTCAATAACCGTGATGTGGCTGTATTTTCGAAGGGTAATATTCAACGCTTGGTCGCTGCGACAGTGGAAAGTCACCGTTTAAAATTAAAGATTCGCTATCAAGTGGATTACATTGAAACGCTATATGGCTTAGTTCGCTCAAAACTCGCGATTGCGATTTTACCACAGCTTTATACTGTACATTTACGTGATCCAGAATTGAAAGTTTTACAATTACAACAACCCGAGTTAACTCGTACAGTAGCCTTAATTCGCAATAGCCAACAAACGACGCCGTTAATGGATGAGGTTTTTCAGGTATTGTTAAAAGTATTGCGTGATAATAACGCATAAGTTATATCCATTAAATTGGTAACTACCGCATTTATCGTAAAGTTATTTTATTCGAATAACTGAATAATGGTTTCTAATATCGAAAATAATATTTTAAAGAGCGTCATACAATAGCTCTAATTTTTAGTTAATAAGTCAGGGTTAATGATTTTTGGAATAACATTATGAATACTATACTAAAATATAGCTGTTTTATAACTGTAACTATATTACTTTCCGCTTGTGACGATATGGAACTTTTAAGTGGTAAGGGTAAGTTTTATTATAGTAATCCAAGTACAAACACGATTACGTTTAAGCTAGATGGCAAAGGTTATGATGTTTTACCGGATGATAAAGGCGTTGTTTTACTTTCTAGTGGACCACACAAATTAGTTAGTGGTGAAGGTGACGTGACGGATTTCTTTGTTTTTGAAAATAACTCTGGCGGGATTATTAACCCAAATCATTTTGTTTACTACACCTTGTCTGAAGTTTATGCTGTTGATGGTAAAGAAGATAGGTTTAAACCTGCTAGCTATCCCATTACAATTAATGGGCACGAACTTGAGCTACCGGCCCGCAGTTCTAACGCAACGCTTATTGATGCAAATATATTTAGGTGTAGCTACCCAGTAGGAGAAAGCTTTCCTGATTCAATCACACTCTATGATGATAAGTTAGATGGAAATATTAAATCTAAATGCTTTGATAAACATGAATTAATTGCCTATTTAGATAATGAATATGGGCAAAAATTATTACCGGATCCTGCTAATCATGAAGCTGCAGATTCTATCAATATGGCATTTATATATGAAGTTCCAACTGTTACTTTTGATAATACGGATGTACAGATAAAAGCCGAAAAATTAATTCAGTTAGCTACACGATTAAAAAATACTGATGATGTTGATATCCATAAAGAATTAAACCAAGAATTTCACCATGCTATTACTGAGTTAGTACATGAGCAGGCTCGAAGCGCTTCATCAAACTCTGTTACAGAAAATATAAAGTATAATAATTTTATTCAAGAAATTAATGTAGTAAGAGAACATGGTATTTGGTTAAAACAGTAATGGTTTAAGGGGATATACTATTTATATACTTACTTAGGAAGATTATTTTCAAGTAATAATTTTTGGAATTAATTAAGAAAATGCTTATTAAGTATACAGAGTAATCTTATTTTAAATAACTGATGAAAAAGCCAGATTGGTATGGTTATATTAACCACACCAAGGAACTCGGCGATGAATTTATCCATACAATCCGTTTTCACCGTCATATCAGCTGCATTTTTGTTTTTATTTTCCTCTATTGCTAGTAGTACTACTATTATTAATACTAAAAAAGATCCCGATATTTTAGATTTAGTGTTTATTCTCGATAAAAGTGGTTCAATGTCAGGATTCGAAACCGATACAATCGGTGGATATAATAGTGTATTAACTGAAAATAAGGGAAAAAAAGCAAAAACCTACATTACAACTATTTTATTTAATGACAAAACAAGTTTACTTCATAATAGAGAACCCATTGAAAAGGTTTCTAATCTAACACTTGATGATTATCCCGTTGGTGGCTATACCGCATTATTAGATGCGATAGGAGACGGCATTGAAAAAATGCAAGAAAATAGAAAGGTTACAAAAAATAATAATGTTCTTTTTGTGATAATTACAGATGGACAAGAAAATAGTAGCCGTAAATATTCTCAAGCAAAAATTAAAGCCATGATTAAGTCCGCAGAAACAGAAGATAAATGGGATTTTATTTTCTTGGGAGCGAATATTGATGCCATTTCTGAAGCAGAAAATATTGGAATTAAAAGTTCAAATGCCACTGGTTATGTCCAAGATGGGACTGGATACGACAAGGCTTACCGTGCGGTAAATAAAGCGGTGGAAGCTAAACAAAAGTCTGCGCCAATATCAGAGGATTGGAAACAAGAAGTTGAAGCGGATGTGAAGGAACGAAAAAAAAAATAATATGTTCAAATCTACGCAGTATTTTATTATTTAAAATGCCTAATAGTTGATGATAGAGTTGCCAGTAAAGCCCCTATAGCAAGGGTAATAGGGGCTTTTATTTTATTATTATCATTATTTAGTTTGTTTTAAGGCTGTAAACATTTTTTCAGCAAGTATGTTTTGTGCCGACTCGATTCCTGGTAATACAAAGTAGTACCCACCACCAAAGGGCTTGATATAGCGTTCAAGCGGTTCACCATTAAGGCGCTTTTGAGTGTCGATAAAGCCTGTTTTTAAATTTTTCTGAAAAGAGACGAAAATTAAACCCATATCGAGAGCCCCTGTTTCGGTTAACCCGAGTGAATAGCTGTAGCTTCTTCGCCTTAGTTTTGCGGTATAACGTTCAGGATTACGGGGTTCTGCACGGCGCATATGGGAATCAAATAAAATACGGTCACCATGAGGGTCTTGGCCAAACTCAGGATCATCGTGCTCCTTTTTCATGCCGATAGGGGCTCCTGAATCTTTATGCCGACCAAAATCATTTTCTTGATCTTCTAATGGCGTTCTATCCCAAAATTCTAAATTAAAGCGAATGAGACGTACTGCTTGGTATGTCCCTCCGTCACACCAAGATGGTTCTTGACTGCCTTTTGTTATCCAAATTAATTCGTTCATCAATAAATTGTCATCAGCGGGTGCATTTCCCGTTCCATCCTTAAAACCAAAAAGATTGATAGGAGTGGAATGGTTATCAATATCTCGTGCAGGTAAGAAGCCGTCGATTTTCCAGAGAGGAAAGCTGTATGGAGAAATATGACGCAAAATATCACGTAATGCATAGATAACGCTTTCTTGGCTATTCGCGCATATTTGTAGAAGAAGATCGCCACCACACCATTTCTGCTCTAACCTATCGTTGGGGAAACTGATCATTTCACTAAGATATTTAGGCTTGATTTTATTTAATCCGAACCGGTTATCAAACAGAGAGTTACCTAAAGCAACGGTGATGGTTAGTGAGTCGGGTTGCTGTTGCGTTCCCAGAATACCGGATTCAGCGGGAGGCATTTTATCATTATTGATTGAAGGTGCTTTTTGGGGTTGGGTTAAATCAGCAATGCGCTGGGTCAGTAGAGTAAAAACAGTCTGTAATTCTTCGATGGAATTTGCCGTCATATTAAATGCGATAAAGGAGGCATTTTTGGGTTCAGGCGTCAAAACACCGGCTTGGTGTGGCCCAAGATAATTGATTGCTTTGTCATAAGTGAGTTGGCAATCGGCGATTTTATCTTGTGCTTTTAATGCTGGGGCGGCTAAAACTGCACTACTAATTGCGAGCATTTTTAGGGCATTACGCCGGGACATTCCGTTGGTTTGCAATATATTTCTCAGTTTAGCTTGCATAAATGTATGCCTTAATATTTATAGTAAACATCGACATCGAGCTCAGCACGTAATTTTGCTAAAGTTTCGGCTTGCTGAGTGAGTAATGAATAAAGCGCCATTTTGTCTTTGAGTTGTAATTGGCTATAAGGTTGATATGTCGTATTTGATAGTTGATATGACTGCATTATTTGGTTAATCAGTTGGTCATTTTTTTGTATTTTTTCAAGGGTCTCTGGCTTGATAAAAGGCTTAATAATTTCAATTATCTTTTGTGACCCTTTTAAATTAGCAGCAATATCAGTTAAATCAGACAAACTGTAGATATTTTCTTTACCGCCCAATTTTGTTTCTAAGATCATTTCAATAAAATCAGCTGAGGCTTGCACGAGCTTAGGAATTTCAATGGTTTCAGTTGCTACCCGTTTATACAAATCACGCCCTTTAAGTAATAATTCTTGGTTTGCCGTTGAGGCAAGTTCAGTATTTTTTTGCATAAATAATTGGTATTCAACAAGATGAAACCCCGTAAAGCGGTAATCAGTTTCTTTATCAAGGAAGTAATCGGCTCTTGGATTAATTGTTCTATCCGTATTACCAAATAAAATAATAATCGGGCGTACTGTTTCATAATGTTGGTGAGCCTGAATATACGCGGCTTGGGCTTGTTCTAGCTTTCCTTGTTGTAAACTCTGTTGTAACAATTCCAATTGCGTCACCATTTCTGCCAATTCAGCAGTGGCAAAGGCTAAATAGGTTTGGATAGCATGTTGATATTTTTCAGGAGTAGGAATATCCCCTTTAGCGATAATGATGTTATCCCCTGTTTGTACAGGGGATCTCAGTGCTTTACCTTGAACTAAGTTAGGTAGTGCCATACTGAGTATTAAGCTAATCGAGACCCATTTGATGTTATGCCTCAGTGAGCTAGACATTTTTTTTGCTCCGAGTAAACAATGGGATCACAATAGCCCAATAAAGGATAAAGGTAATGACACTGAGCCAAATAGGCTGTGAACGATAGGCAAAGAAAGATGAGATAAAATTACCAGCAATACCCGAATCGTCAAGAAATGCAGTTGTATCCCAAGCGGGATAAATTAAAAAATCAGGGATGGAAAAATCATATTCAATCAGTAAGTTAGCGCTTTCTTCTACCCCTTTAAGTAGGAGAGATAACGCGAGGAATAATAGAATAACGCCGGTAACCTTAAAGAAGATAGACCATGAAACTAAACGATTTGTTAATAAGAATGCATAGAGTGTAAGGCCTGCAATTGCAATTCCACCACCGACTTCAATAAAGAAAGCCGATGCATTAGACGCGGTTAACGACATAATAAAGCTAGATAAAAAGACGACGATTTCGCTTCCTTCACGGGCAATGGCAATGGCAATAATCAATGCGGCGCCCCACCAGTTATGGTGAGCCGCATTACGGCTTATTCCTGATTCAATTTCTGATTTCATTGAGCTGCCATGCTTGTTCATCCAATACACCATTTGGACAATCAGGATACAAGCGAGTAGCTCCATAAAAATCATAAACAGTGATTGCCCTGTATCATCAAGGACATTAAATACGCCATAGATGAGAAGTGCGAGTAAGATGGAGGTAATAACCCCAATAGCGACTCCGGCCCAAAGGTATTTCATACCATTATGTGCGTCAGGGTGACGTTTAATCCACGCATAAATAATACCAATGACAAGCAACGCTTCAAAACTTTCACGCCACACAACAAACAGAACTTGTCCCATGCTAAATCCTTTTATTTCGCAATGATCTCGCCTTTGGGGTGAGAAAGGTGGAAGTCATCAAAAAAAGTATATGTGCCAGGTTTCAATGGTGCGATAACAACAACAGAGCTTGCTCCGGGGGCTAAAACTTTTTCTTTTCTTAATTGAATACTTTCAAATTCTGCGGGCTCAGTGCCTGTATTGGTAATTTTAATGCGGATAATTGTTTTTGCAGGGACTTCAAGAACTCGCGGGATAAGATCACCATTTTTCATTTCTAATTCGACAGTATATTTTTCTGCAGCAAATGAAGATAGGGGAATTATTGTACAAGTGATAACCAGTAAAAAGCTCAGTAATGTTTTCATTTTGGCTTGGTTTATCCTTTTATAACGACAAACAAAAAAGGGCTTACGCAAGAAAATTCCCTTGGTTAAGCCCTTAACTAATTTAGGTTAAAAAATTAGTAACTACCTTTACGGCCAACACCTGCGTAGTCAAAATCCCAAGAGACTTCGAAAGGCTGGAACCAAGGGGCCACACCCGTTTCTTTATCAATATGACGGCCAAAGGCAACATCTTTATTGTGTGATGGCGGATAGATTTTATAGGTGACACGGTATTTACCATTGCCATCTAATTTGATGTTTTCCCCATAATGAGGGCCATCACTTGCCACCATAGGCATAAATGTGCCTGTTTGAGTTTGTGGTTTATCACCAAGTTTAGTGACTGAATATTCAATGGTTAGGTAAGGGATCCAATCGCCTTCTGCAAAGCCATTTGGGTTATCTTCAACAGCGTGGATATCTGCTTCTAAGTGGACATCTGCTTTATCTGCAGCTAAGTGAGACATTGCATGATGGCCTTCTTCGGTATCCATTGTAATTGGTTGTAGGTAAACGCCTTGGATTTCCATTCCGTTTTTGATCACAGGGTGACCGAGAGGGTACTCTTGAGCTAATGCTGAGATTGAAAACAACGCGAGACCTGAAACAGCAGCTTTATAGGCGAGTTTCATTATTTTCGTCCTTACCATAAGTGATATAGAGTTGTAATGATAATCATTACTATTACTAAAAAACAAGTGGTAATTTACGATAAGTAAATTACTCGTCGCTAAAAATGTTTGTTTTTATATAAAAATCTAAGTGTTAGAAAAAGTTATTATTCTTTGAAAAATAACTTGCTAATAGTGTGTTCTATTAGGCAGTTTATTATTGTCTACATGATATATTTTGAAGGTGTGAATTTTACTGCGAAAGAACACTTCATTCATTTTGTTGAAAATAAAGGTATAGCCATGCAACGACGTTATCTTGACTGCTCTGCTTCAGAAATTGTAAAACTCAATAAAAAGAATCTATTAGAATCAATTAAAGCAAGTGAAGGGCGAATTTTGGTTTCTGAAACCATAGGCACAATTCAACCCGTATTAATGACAGTGACGAATGCTGAATTAGCCGCAAGCCAAGGTGCAGACATTTTACTATTGAATGTTTTTGATGTTAATCAACCGATTATGCAAGGCCTACCCGAAGGGGTTGAACCTGAGGAAATCATTCGCACACTTAAGCATTTAACGGGACGAGCAATCGGTGTTAATTTAGAGCCTGTACCTGAGGGCTTTAATAATCCGACACAAGATGCGCAATGGAAAATGTCAGAAGGGCGATTAGCAACAGTAAAAAATGCTCTTAAATTAAAAGAAATGGGTGCGGATATTATTGTTCTAACGGGGAACCCTGGCAATGGAGTAACTAATCAGGAAATTAACCAGAGCCTTAAAGAGCTTAAAGCTGTTGTGGGTGAAGATATTGTGCTTATTACGGGAAAAATGCACGCTGCTGGTGTTTTAAATGCTTCCGCAGAGCAACTCATCACAGATGATGATATTCGTACCTTTATTAACAATGGTGCGGATATTATTTTGCTCCCAGCTCCGGGAACGGTACCTGGGATTTCATTAGAATTTGTGCAAAAAATGGTAGGTTATTGCCATTCCCAAGGCGTGATGACAATGACGGCGATTGGCACTTCTCAAGAAGGTGCAGATTTACAAACTATTCGGCAAATTGCATTAATGTGCAAAATGGCCGGGACAGATTTACACCATATTGGTGATTCGGGTTATAACGGAATCGCATTACCTGAGAATATTTTAAATTATAGTATTGTGATCCGTGGTGTTCGTCACACCTATTCACGTATTGCTCGTTCGGTTAATCGCTAGTTGACATTTTTAGGTGATTTTTACAAAAATGGTTTGTAGAAATCACCTATTTAACATAAGTTTTTTCTATTATCCTCGCGTTAATTACAGATTATTTTCGATAAAAATTTATACAATTCCCGTAATTCTTCAGGTAAAATTTCGCCCATTTTTTAAAACAATAAAAGAAGTGAGTTATGTCGCAAAATACTAATCCGGTGCCAAAAATTGGCTTCGTTTCACTCGGCTGCCCGAAAAATCTAGTTGATTCAGAACGCATTTTAACTGAGTTGCGCACTGATGGTTACCAAGTCGTTCCAAGCTATGATAATGCTGACTTAGTCATTGTGAATACGTGTGGGTTTATCGATAGCGCGGTGCAGGAATCACTAGAAGCGATTGGGGAAGCTCTGAATGAAAATGGCAAAGTGATTGTCACAGGATGCCTTGGTGCGAAAGAGAACCAAATTCGTGAAGTACATCCAAAAGTTTTAGAAATCACTGGTCCACATAGCTATGAGCAAGTACTTAACCACGTGCACCACTACGTTCCAAAACCTGAACATGACCCTTTCTTGAGTTTAGTTCCAGAACAAGGGGTAAAACTGACTCCAAAGCATTATGCCTATTTAAAAATTTCCGAAGGGTGCAATCATCGTTGTACTTTTTGCATTATTCCTTCTATGCGAGGGGATTTAGATAGCCGTCCAATTGGAGATGTGTTAAATGAAGCTAAGCGTTTAGTCGCTTCAGGGGTAAAAGAGTTACTGGTTATTTCACAAGATACCTCTGCGTATGGTGTTGATGTTAAAAATAAAACGGGTTTTTGGGATGGGCAGCCGGTAAAAACTAGCATGGTGGGGTTATGTGAACAACTTGCTTCACTGGGTGTATGGGTACGTTTACATTATGTGTATCCTTATCCACATGTTGATGATGTCATCCCTTTGATGGCAGAAGGTAAAGTTTTACCTTACCTAGATATTCCGCTGCAGCATGCAAGTCCTAAAATTTTAAAGTTAATGAAACGCCCTGGCGCTGTAGAAAGAACACTTGAGCGAATTAAGCGTTGGCGTGAAATTTGCCCTGAACTCACCTTACGTTCAACATTTATTGTGGGGTTTCCTGGTGAGACAGAAGACGATTTTCAAATGCTACTCGATTTCTTATCGGAAGCGAAGTTAGACCGAGTAGGCTGCTTTAAGTATAGCCCTGTCGAGGGAGCGAAAGCGAATGAGCTGGCGGATCAAGTCCCTGAGGAAATTAAAGAAGATCGTTATCATCGTTTTATGCAATTACAACAACAAATTTCTACACAGCGTTTACAAGATAAAATTGGTAAAGAAATTTTAGTCATTATTGATGAAGTTGATGATGAAGGTGCTATTGGGCGTAGTATGGCAGACGCGCCAGAAATTGATGGTATGGTTTATCTTAATGGTGAATTTGGTGTTAACGCGGGGGATATAGTGAAAGTATTCGTTGAGCATGCAGATGAATATGACCTGTGGGGAAATATTGTCACTTCCTAAGTGAATCAGAGCGTTTTAAAAGTGTAAATGGCTAACTTAGGTAAATTAAGTTAGCCATTTTGTTTTTTACCACATTGATTTACTGCTTTTAATTGTGAAAAATTGATGTGGATCAAGAGGTTTAAATCTATCAATTAATAACTTGATCTAGAATATAATAATTAAATGGGAAATTGACATAATCAGATAACTCTTATCGAAGAATAAGGATAACTATGTCGGTTCATTTAATATTTCCAACTACAACACCTGTAAAAGAAAGTATTTATAATTCAGATGATTATAAATATATTGTAGAGCTTGCTTATACAACTATTGAAGGTGGATTAGCCTCATTACATGATAATAATATTCGAAGTTCTCTGATTAGCTCTGATGGAAAAACGCTTTGGCTTAGTCATGAGTTTGGGGGCAATTTTGAGATAGCAGCTTTATTATCTGATAATTTGACTTATGGTGCGCGGGCTAAGTTGTATACTGCGCCAATCGAATTACATGGGATTTTTTATTATCTAGCTCCAGTGTATTCACATGCTGGAGAGCCAGTTCTAGTTGTCGCTTTGTCTTCAACTCAGAATAGCTGCAATATTTTGTTTGCACTCACGCAGGCTTTAGCAAGGGAAGCGAGTGGGAAATTGAAATTTCACTATTATGAACAAGAAATTTTTAAGGAAAATAAGGTAGAGCAACGATTCGCTAGCTTGGATATTCATTCAGTTGAGAAAGCTTTGATTATTGAAGTGGCGCAGGCTTGTGAAGGTAAAATTCAAAAAATGCATAAAGTCCTTGATATGGGGCGGACAACGTTATGGCGCAAACTAAAGCAGTATGAAATTAACATTAAAGACTACAAATAGCTTCTTACATATGCTTTGGACCGTAAAAAAAAACGCTTTCGCATGTTTTGTGGACAACAACAAAAAAGCATAAAAACAGCGAAGCGCGAAGAATTTACCAACATTTTGAACGACAGTCGATAGATAAACAAAGCATAATCTATCTGCTTGTGTCGTTACTTGATGTATCGAGAAAAGAAAATGAAAACGATGCTTATTATGCTTGAGTTAGGTAAGTTGGTATGTCGTTTACAGCCCTATTTTTTTAGATTTGTGATGGATAAATATTGATGAGAAAGCGCATTGTCTTACTAAAAAATGGTGTGATAGGTGCACTATTATTTTAAATGATATTTCAGTAACACAAAAAAGTATTATTTTATTTTACAAGTATTAGTAGTTATTATTACTAGTGGAATTATCAATTCACTTAGGTTTCTTTAATCTGTGATAGAGTAGAACTATTGTTTATCACTTATAAAAACAAGTTATTATTTTAAAATTGACAGGATTTTTATCTATATTTATCTAAATTATAGTGCTCTTGGCATTTTTTAGGTAATTAGTTTCTGATGGCTTAGAGTCAAACCACCAGAAACTAATTACGCTATAACAAGATGAACATATCATATAAATTAAATATATTTAGGATAGGTATTAATGTATTCGTATTCTTGAATAAGTTGTGGTAGTGATTTAATACCTAGTTTCGTATAAATGTTAGAGCGATGAACTTCTACAGTTCTTGGTGATAGTGACAGTTTTTCAGCGGTTTCTTTACTGGTATTACCTTCTAATATCATATCCATGATTTCTCGTTCTCTAACCGAAAGACGGTTAAATTTATCAGAGAGGTAGGTATATTTTTTATACTTTTCATGCATATTTAAAAATAATTCTGTTGCGTTACTGATGGAGTTTAAAATTTCAATGTCCTTGAAAGGAAAAGGGAAAAAATCAAAAGCTCCGGCTTTAAAACTCTCACGGCACAAACTGATAGAAGGCTCTTCAGCAAGCACAATGAATGGAACAATACCAAATGAATTATTTATATTGTTTAATCTACTAATACGATTTTCATCATTGTTTAAGAATAATAAAATACATTCTTTTACATTACCCTCATTAGGGTAAGTATAATTACTCATAAACACTTCTTCGTTATTATAAAATCTAAAGATAAAACCAAAAGATTCCATCATTAGTTTCAGTTTATTCTTAAAGACATTATCACTTTCTACGATTACGTGAATGGTGTTATTCATCACCATACTCCTGTTGAACTGATTTGATATTCATACCAATCTGATTAAATACGTAGATAAATAAAGTGAAATTAAAATTTCACAATAATATTTTCTACTGATCGTTGTTCTTTTTATTAGTGTATTACTGACCTTAATTTATATTAAAAACATCATCTAGTTAAATTTAATATAAAAATAGAAACAATAGTTAAAGTTTGTGTCATTGGGTAATATTCGATTAATGACGTGTAACATATTATGTGAATTTACTTATTAAATGTGTTTTTTAACATAAAGTAATAGACAGAAATATTGTTAAAGCTAATCAATAATATCTTAAATCATTAGTCATAAAAAGTCTTAGATGTACACTTTATGCTGTTTTCTTAGGTGATAGTACTTAATCTGTGAATTGACGAAGATTAAGTGCTTTTTATATCTGACATGTTAAAATTTACTCTAATCTAGTTTTGATGAGTGAATATACTTAATGGCTTCTTTAAAAGACGTAGCTCGACTTGCAAATGTTTCATTGATGACAGTATCACGGGCAATTAATAACCCTGAATTACTCAAGCCTGAAACCTTAAAACAGGTCCAACAAGCTATTGAGTCACTCAATTATGTTCCTGATTTTTCTGCTCGTAAGATTAGAGGAAAAGGTTCTAGGGTTTCGACAGTTGGCGTTTTGGCCCTTGATACAGCGACAACTCCGTTTTCTGTGGAAATCATTCTTTCAATAGAGCAAACCGCGAGGCAATTCGGCTGGAGTAGCTTTGTTGTTAATATTACCTCCAGTGAAGATAGTGAAAGAGCTGTCCGGCAATTATTATCCCAGCGACCAGATGGTATTATTTATACTACGATGGGCCTTCGAGAAGTGACTATTCCTGAAGGATTACATAATAATCGTTTGGTTCTTGCCAATTGCATAGATAAAAAAGGGCAGTTTCCAGCCTATGTACCAGATGATTTTAATGGTCAATTGAATGCAGTTAATCGCTTAATAGAGAAAGGGTATCGGAATCCTCTTTGTCTTTATATCCCGCAAGAAACACTTGCTGGAAAAACGCGCCGTGAAGCGGTGGAATCTGCGTGGGCAACGGCTAATTTACCTCTAGAATCGCTTCAGCAATACCATTTAGAGTTAGGTGATGAACACTATTTAGATGTTATAGCTTTAATTAATAGTCACTTTAAGAATAAAAAACCGGATTTTGATGTCATTATTTGTGGAAATGACCGTATTGCATTTTTAGCTTACCAAGTACTACTTAGCCGTGGTTTACGTATCCCACAAGATATCGCAGTACTTGGCTACGATAATATGATAGGTGTTGGAGAACTATTTTATCCACCATTAAGTACGGTTGTGTTACCGCACTATCAGTTAGGTCAACAAGCCGCTTTGCACATCATAGAAGAACGGCAGCAAAGTAGTGTTGAATATGTTGCTTGCGACTTGTTAGAACGTAATTCTTTTTAGTTTCGCCGAGAAGGCAAATCGAATAGACAGTTATTCAATCGCTTTCTTGAGTTCCCAATAAATCGCTTTTTCTAGCTTAGCCTGGTGATTTATTGCAAATAATCTTAAATCTCGTTCACTTTGGTGTGGGTAGATACGGCAACTAAAATTGAGTTCACCATCATTAATAAATACTTCCAAGCTAGAGTGGTCGATAAAAGCATTTATTTTAAGTTGATGACCTTGCGGTATCGGAGCACAACGATTATCACTAATGGTATATTCAGGGTAATGACGCATTAAGGTTAATTGCTGACTTTGGTTATCAACATAGAACTGCACGCCGTATCCAATCCAAAAGCCAAATTTTTCAGCTGGGCTTTGCTGTAAATCCCAAATAAGTTCTATTTCACAACTTGTCGCATTTTCATTTAATATTATGGTGCTGTTTTTGGCTAACATTGTTGCGGGAAAATGGCTTGCAGACTGGCGTAATGATTTCAATTCCTCTATAGGTTTAGAGATAATTTTACCTTGCTCATTCAGTGTTAGCTCTCTAGGTAAAGTAAAGCACCCTGACCACCCATGTTTTTGTGTAGGCATATGATTTTCCCACATATCCATCCAAGCGATAGCAATACGACGGCCATCTTTAGCTAAAAAGGTTTGAGGTGCGTAAAAGTCTTGGCCAAAATCAAGCTCAGTAAATGAATGTGAAATTTGATAAGGTAAATTAGGTGACCAATTACCAACCAAATAGCCATTTTGAAATAAATTTCGATATTGATAATTTTTTGCTTTTTTTCCTTGAGGAGAAAAAAGGGCAATAAATTTTTCGCCTAATGGAAAGAAATCAGGACACTCCCACATATAAACATTATTGTCGTCAGTTTTTGCTAGGATTTGATAGTTTTGATCCCAATTTAATAAGTCAGTAGAGTTAAATAAGAGGATTTGCCCTTGATCTTGAGAGTCTCTTGCACCAACCACCATCCACCATTTACCATCTTGTTGCCAAACTTTAGGATCTCTAAAGTGCATATAGCCATCAGGGGAAGGGAGTACAACACCTTTCTTTTCGAAATGAATACCATCTTCACTGATTGCAACACACTGTGATTGGATGATTTGGCTGTCATCACCTGGATTTGCTAACCAGATATGGCCTGTGTAAAACAAATACAATTTGTTATCGTAACTAATTGCGGAGCCTGAGAAACAACCATCTCGGTCATAATCTTCACTTGGTGCTAACGCAATGGGTTGGTGTTGCCAATGGACCATATCAGTGCTTGTTGCATGACCCCAATGCATGGGACCCCAAATCGCACTAAATGGATGATGTTGATAAAAAGCGTGGTATTGTCCTTGGTGATAGATCAAACCATTAGGGTCATTCATCCAGCCTACATAAGGGGCAAGGTGGTATTGTGGGTAGAACTGCAAGTTCATGTTTTCTCTTGCTGTTTTGATGGTTTCGTTGGCTAATTCAAGTTGTTTTTTCATTATGGCTTCCTGAACATTTTTCGATCGCGATAACAAAATGGGCACATGAAATTCAATAATAGGTGCGTTTATTTGCTGGCTTCTTTATACTTAATGTTAACGTTAACAGTTTGCGTTTACTAGTTTTATTTTCATGAGTTGGTAATGTGTTATTTATGAATAAGAATAAAGGTTAAAAATATAAAACTCGCAAAGGAGATATAATGAAAGTTTGGGCATTAGGGGATGCAGTTATTGATTTAATTCCTCTTCAAAACATGCAATATGAAGCTTGTGCTGGTGGTGCGCCTGTAAATGTCGCCGCTGGGGTTGCACGCTTAGGGCAAAATAGTGGTTTTATTGGACGAGTCGGTGAAGAAGCTTTCGGGCATTTCATGCAAAAAACCTTATTTGATATAGGGGTTGATACGAGTGCGATGGAATTTGATGAAAAGTATAAAACAAGTACTGTTCTCGTCTCGTTGCATGAAAACGGAGAACGTGAATTTTCTTTTTTAGTTTCTCCTTCGGCTGACCAATTTTTAACGACAAATAACTTACCGCAATTTGGTCATGATATTTTGCATTTTTGCTCATTAGCTCTAGTGCATCACCAATGTAGAGCGTCTCTATCAACAGCTATCGAACAACTAAAACTCGCTGGTGGGTTACTGAGTTTTGATATTAATATTCGTCCACAAATGTGGTCTGATCCCGATGAAATGCACCAAGTTGTTGATAATTTTGCAAAACGAGCGGATATTTTAAAACTTTCTGATGATGAGCTGCTGTGGTTAACGCAAGAAAGTCGTTTTGAAAATGCAATCGCCAAATTGCAAGGCTATCCTGCCCAATTAAAAATTGTTACTCAAGGGGCTAAAGGTTGTCAGGTGTTCACTTCTTTGGTTCAAATGGCAGTAAGTGCTTATTTAGTAGAAAGTATTGATACCACAGGGGCTGGCGATGCATTTATGGCGGGGTTGTTGGCGGCCATTTCACAATATGGGCTAGTCAATGAAAAAGAGGGGCTGATGAAGGTCATTTCGCAAGCTACTGCTTGTGGTGCATTGGCGACAACCAAAAAAGGTGCTATTGCCGCAGCGCCGACACAAGAGGAATTATGTGCATTTATGCAGCAGCAACCACCATTACATCAGCGTGATGTTTTTTGATGAATATATATGCAGCGAGTAAATAAAAGGTAGCGATATAGTTACCTTTTATTTTAAGAATACTTGATATAATTCAACCTATATTATGATGTTGATAAGTTTTATTTTTTGCATTTTGGCGTATGATAAGTAGCTAATATTATTTAATCAGATTTATTGTGGATAAATTATGTTGCTTCGCTCGGGAGTAGCTCTTGCTATTTTTTCCTATATCTTATGGGGAATCACACCATTATTTTATCGTTTACTTCCCGGAGCGGAACCTTTAGAGCTACTTGCAGAACGTCTTATTTGGTCTGTGCCTATACTTTTTTTTGTTCGCTTAATTATTAAAAATAAATCTTTATGGCGCGAGGTATGGTCTGATAAACGGTCGATAATTTTGTGTTTATTTAGTTCGTCGGTTATGGCGATATCTTGGACAACATTTACCTACGCATTAACTCACGGACAGGTGTTAGCCGCGAGTCTTGGATATTTTATTAACCCATTATTCTCTATTCTACTTGGTGTTTTGTTTCTTCGCGAACGGCTTGTTTTTACAGAAAAAATGGCTGTTATTTTTATTTGTGCGGGGGTTGGTTACCAAATTTGGCAGTATGGTGAATTACCTATTTTAGCGTTAGTTATGGGGAGTGCTTTTGCGGTATATGGATTAATCCGTAAATTTATTCGATTTGATGTGATTACGTCTTTATTTCTAGAAGCGCTTTGGTTGCTGCCCATTGCAATAGCGATCTCTTGGTGGTTAGCTTCTAATGGTTTAAGCGCTGTGGCGCAAGGGGATTGGCAAATTAAAGTTCTTTATATGTTAGCGGCTCCAGTCACGATCATTCCTTTGCTCTTTTTTACTGCTGCAATTAAACGAACGTCATTAACGGTAATAGGTTTAGCACAATATATAGAACCAACAATTCAATTCTTATTAGCCGTTTTTTTATTTAATGAGCTATTTGATTGGGTCAAAGGCATTAGTTTCTCACTTATTTGGATTGGTTTAATATTTTGTGTGTTAGCAATCTTACGCAAACAGTATATTAAATTTTCTCATAAAGAACCTTTTATTACTGGGCGTGACAAAACACCATTAGATTAAATAGTTAACCATCATTATCAATAGGTTATAAGATTATTGTCTTATGGCATTTTTTCCTCGATAGCAAAAGCAAACGGTTGCGTATATAATTGGCAGTAACTTTTTTGTCGGTAAGGTTATCAATCATGAATCAATTAGGTACTGCGCTGTGTAAATCTGCAACAAAAGTCATGTTGTTAGGTGCTGGAGAGTTAGGCAAGGAAGTTGCGATTGAATGTCAACGGTTGGGCATCGAAGTCATTGCGGTTGATCGCTATGATAATGCGCCAGCGATGCATATTGCACACCGTAGCTATACAATAAACATGCTTGATGGCGAAGCGCTGAAGCAAATAGTTTCAATTGAAAAACCCGATATTATTGTGCCTGAAATTGAAGCGATTGCGACACAGGTATTAATGGAACTGGAACAACAAGGACAGAAAGTGGTTCCGTCTGCGAAAGCGATTGTTCTTACTATGGATAGAGAAGGTATCCGCCGCTTAGCCGCAGAAGAGTTGAAATTACCAACATCAGAGTATCAATTTGTAGACAGTAAACTCGATTTTATCGCAGCAGCAGAAAAAATCGGCTTTCCTTGTATTGTTAAGCCAGTGATGAGTTCGTCAGGGAAGGGGCAAAGTGTGATCCATTCTCGAGACGAATTAAATCAAGCTTGGGATTACTCACAGGAAGGTGGTCGAGCAGGTCAAGGCCGTGTAATTGTTGAAAAAATGGTTAATTTTGATTTTGAAATTACATTATTAACGGTCAGTGCCGTGGATGGGATTCACTTTTGTGCGCCAGTAGGGCATCGACAAGAAAAAGGGGATTATCGTGAGTCTTGGCAGCCACAGTACATGAGTGAGGTGGCGTTGAAAAAAGCGCAGGATGTTGCTGAGAAAATTGTTACCTCTCTGGGGGGCTACGGAATATTTGGTGTTGAATTATTTGTGTGCGGTGACGATATTATTTTTAATGAAGTTTCGCCTCGTCCCCATGATACAGGCATGGTGACGCTGATTTCACAAAATTTATCTGAGTTTGCTTTACATGTTCGTGCATTTCTTGGCTTCCCAATCGGTGTGATCCGCCAATATGGACCAAGTGCATCCGCGGTTATTTTACCTAGTTTACAAAGCCAAAATGTGATTTTTTCAAATATTGGTGCAGCATTGGGATCGGATACTCAATTACGGTTATTTGGTAAACCTGAAATTGCAGGAACTCGCCGGTTAGGTGTTGCTTTAGCAATTGCAGATTCGATTGAAAGTGCATTAGAGCTGGCGCAAAAAACCGCTAATACAGTGTGTGTTTCTGGTTGATTTTAATGAAGTTAGTGCTGAACATTTTTGTTTCGCTACTGCTTTTTATATTATCCCAAATAATTGAGGTTGCATCTGGCTTGGCTAATGGGGTTTGATTGGCACTAATAACGGGGATTCCACCTAATAATTGAATGCCAATAGCCCCGTTAAAGTGCTCGTCATTAAAGAAATTATTATTAATCGCTAATCCAGCCAGATTGATAGAGTAAGGTAGCTTATTGACTAACTTAACCCCATTAGCATTTTGAGTTACGTAAATATTTTTAAATGCATCTTCTTGGGGCTGAATTCTTACTAATTTGAATCTTAAGGTTATTCTTGTACAAGATTTTATTTACCCTTATTCCTAGTTTCATTGAAAGAGATATCCGCTATCTTTAATAAGCGAGTATTTATTGGAGTAAGATTGATGCGCTCCATTTCTTACTATAATCCGGCGTAAAAGTAGAATAAGGAAAGTGATGATGGTTCGTTATGTCGCTGGCTTAATGTCATTAGGATTAATGTCTTTTTTATCAACAGCACAAAATCTTGAACAACAATTTAGCTTATGGGTGGAAAATGAAAAAGATAAAATCGAGTGTTTTGAACCGCAATCATCATTTAAGTATTGCTTAGGTGAACGACCAAATAGCGGTTTGGCTGTTTTTGACCAGAAAGGGCAAGAAGTTTACCAGCTTTATTATTTTGACAACTGGCCAGATGAAGCACAGGACGGGGTATACCGAATTCGTAAAGAAAATAAAATTGGTTTTGCAGATGCGATATCAGGGGAAGTCGTGATTGATGCAATTTATGATTGCGCATATCCCTTTGAAGCAGGGAAAGCGAAAGTCGGTATCGGATGTGAAACACAAACTGATGGTGAGCACAGTTGGTGGGTTGGTGGTAATTGGACTACGATTACACGCTAAACGTATATAGATATCATAAGGTTTCAGGTAACTCAGCTTTAGCTTTTTACGTTATTAGTGAAATTTATTCACAATAAACGTCATTTTAACCATGCATACTTCATTTTTTAACTTATTGAAAACAAATTGAAATTGTAATGCAGATCACGTTTTTAAGCTCATTTGACCTCCCTAAAAACCATTCAAAGTAAAAAACAAACCGCTTAATTCCATATGGCACCACTTAGCATAACTTTAGTCATTTGCTGAGTGTAATTTCATACCATATACACCATGGCAGAGCTCAATTTTTTGATTCAATACAGTTCAACCACTGCCAATTAAAAACCCATCAACGATAAATGATAAGCAACGAAAACACAGTGATATCGTTTTTTATGATGGCTAATACAAAATCAATGGCATGTTCGTTTTACCTCAGAAGGGTGTTCTATGAACAAAAATGGTATTTTAAAGCACATTCCGTGGATGATCCTTGGGATAATCGGTGCGGTCTGTCTGGGGGTAGTTGCACTCAGGCGTGGTGAGCACATCAGTGCTCTTTGGATTGTCGTCGCTTCTGTGGCGGTGTATCTCATAGCATATCGTTATTACAGCTTATATATCGCTAAAAAAGTGATGAAGCTGGACGAAACACGTGCGACTCCAGCCGTCATTAATAATGACGGGTTAAACTATGTTCCGACAAATAAAAACGTTCTATTTGGTCACCACTTTGCCGCGATTGCAGGGGCGGGGCCATTAGTCGGACCTGTTCTTGCTGCTCAAGTCGGCTATTTACCCGGCACCTTATGGTTGCTTGCAGGGGTTGTGTTAGCCGGTGCAGTGCAAGATTTCATGGTGTTATTTATTTCATCACGTCGTAATGGTGCATCATTAGGGGAAATCGTTAAAGAAGAGCTAGGCCCAATTCCGGGAACGCTGGCACTCTTTGGGTGCTTCCTAATCATGATCATTATCCTTGCTGTATTAGCATTGATTGTGGTGAAAGCCTTGGCAGAAAGCCCATGGGGTGTCTTTACTGTTGTGTCAACGGTACCAATCGCCTTATTTATGGGGATATATATGCGATATATCCGACCAGGGCGTGTTGGTGAGGTTTCAGTCATTGGTATCGTCTTGTTAGTTGCCTCTATCTGGTTTGGTGGCGTGATTGCTCACGACCCATACTGGGGCCCAGCACTGACATTCAAAGACACGACGATTACTTACGCGTTAGTGGGTTATGCATTTGTCTCTGCATTATTACCTGTATGGCTAATTTTAGCGCCTCGTGACTATTTAGCGACATTCTTGAAAATTGGGGTTATCGTTGGTTTAGCGATTGGTATCGTTATTCTAAACCCTGAATTAAAAATGCCAGCAGTGACGCAATTTGTTGATGGTTCAGGTCCTGTTTGGAAAGGTACTCTATTCCCATTCTTGTTTATTACCATCGCTTGTGGTGCGGTATCCGGTTTCCATGCGCTCATTTCTTCAGGGACAACTCCGAAGTTATTAGCAAATGAAAAAGATGCGCGTTACATCGGTTATGGTGCAATGTTAATGGAGTCATTTGTTGCGATTATGGCACTGGTAGCGGCTTCTATTATCGAACCAGGCTTGTATTTTGCAATGAATACACCACCAGCAGCGTTAGGTATTACTATGCCTAACTTACATGAACTGGGTGGTCCAGATGGCGCAGCTATCATGGCTCAGCTCAAAGATGTGTCTGTTCATGCAGCCGCTACAGTGAGTTCATGGGGCTTTGTGATTTCACCTGAGCAAATCATGCAAACAGCGAAAGATATTGGTGAGCCGTCGGTGTTAAACCGTGCTGGTGGTGCGCCAACATTAGCGGTGGGTATTGCGTTTGTTTTCCACGAAATCATGCCTGCGGCAAATATGGGCTTCTGGTATCACTTTGGTATTCTGTTTGAAGCTCTGTTTATCTTAACCGCATTGGATGCAGGGACTCGTTCAGGCCGCTTTATGCTGCAAGATTTATTGGGTAACTTTGTTCCATTCTTGAAGAAAACAGATTCACTGGTTGCTGGTATCATAGGTACAGCTGGTTGTGTTGGGCTGTGGGGTTATTTATTGTATCAAGGTGTTGTTGACCCACTGGGCGGTGTTAAGAGCTTATGGCCTCTGTTCGGTATCTCGAACCAAATGTTAGCAGCAGTTGCTTTAGTCTTGAGTACAGTAGTGCTGATTAAGATGAAACGCAGTAAATACATTATGGTGACTGTATTACCTGCAGTATGGCTATTAATCTGTACAACTTGGGCATTGGGACTGAAATTATTCAGTGATAACCCACAACTGGAAGGATTCCTATACTTAGCGAAATCTTATAAAGATAAGATTGCGGCAGGTGGTGCAGAGTTAACTGCACAAGAAATTACTAATATGAATCACATTATTATTAATAACTACACCAACGCAGGGCTGAGTATTCTATTCTTGGTGGTTGTCTACGGTATCATTTTCTATGGTATTCGCGTTGGGATGAAAGCGCACAAAAACCCAGAGCGTACAGACAAAGAAACACCTTATGTTCCTGTACCTAAAGAGGGCGTGAAAGTTTCATCTTCACATTAAGTCACCCTTCAACGAAATTGAACATCGGAAGATGTTCGGTAAATGAAAGGTCGCCCTACATTGTGTGTTCATGATGTAGGGCATTTGTATTGGAGAGGCTGATGTTTGGAAATCTCGGCAAAACAGGAAAATACCTCGGGCAAGCAGCACGCATGCTAATTGGTATTCCTGATTATGATACCTATGTGCAGCATATGAGTGATAATCACCCAGATAAACCTGTGATGACCTACAAAGAATTTTTTCGCGAAAGACAAGATGCACGGTATGGTGGTAGCGGTAAAGGCGGATTTCGCTGCTGTTAATCAATGAAGTGTGAGGGCAATAATGAAACCTATTAGCGTAACAATTTTAACCGGTTTTCTCGGGGCTGGTAAGACGACTCTCCTTAGCCATATTCTTCATGCTGAGCACGGTCATAAAATTGCAGTGATTGAAAATGAGTTTGGTGAAGTCCCCATTGATAACGCAATAATTGGTGATCGTGCGACACAAATTACCACATTAAGTAATGGCTGTATTTGTTGTAGTCGTTCGAATGAATTAGAAAATGCCTTATTAGACCTATTAGATGGCCTTGATAATGGAAAATTAGACTTTGAGCGTCTCGTCATTGAGTGCACTGGCATGGCAGACCCAGGCCCGATCACTCAAACTTTTTTTTCCCATGAAGTCCTATGCGAACGTTATGTGTTAGATGGCATTATTACACTAGTGGATGCTGTTCACGCTGATAAACAATTGAATGATTTTGCCATTGCTCAAGCGCAAATTGGCTATGCAGATCGCATTTTATTGACCAAAACAGATATTGAGCCGAATAACGAAGCTTTAATTGAACGTTTACAACGTATTAATGCGAGAGCACCGATTTACCCAGTTATTCAAGGTGATATCGACCTGAGTTTATTATTGGATATCGAAGGGTTTTTATTGGATTCACAGTTGAATGTCAAACAACCGACATTCCGTTTCGCGCCTAAACAACAAAATGAAGTCGGCTCGATTGTCCTTGAATTTAATTATCCTGTTGAACTGATGGCCGTTTCTCAAGTAATGGAAGACCTATTACTCGGTTTTGCAGATAACTTACTGCGTTATAAAGGAATTCTTTCCATTATGGGTGAACCAAAACGCTTATTATTCCAAGGTGTTCAACGCCTCTATAGTGCGGATTGGGATAGAGACTGGGAAGTTGATGAACAACGCCGCAGTGTATTAGTGTTTATTGGTATTGACCTACCAGAAGATATAATTCGTGAAAAATTCGCAGCCCTAGAAGTTAATTCAAAATAGAACAATTCAAAAAAAGAAATTCAAAGTCATTAGCGGCGTAGCAAGGCGGCAAAAGAGCCAATCCCTAGGAGCATACACAAGTATGTGACTAGGGTTGGCGAATGTAGCCAACAATGCTACGGCGTTAAGGGCGAAGAATTAGCGACGTAGCAAGACGGCAAAAGAAATAATCCCTAGGAGCATACACAAGTATGTGACTAGGGTTGGCGAATGTAGCCAACAACGCGACGGCGTTAAGGGCGTGCTTTAGCGGCCATAATTTCAATAATCTGCACGTCAGTATGTTTCATTGAACCCGCGGCTAAAGAACATAAATTGGCAATAGATTGGTCGACATCATCAGACACAATACCATCCGACCCTCTAACACAGCTATTATCTAATGCCATTAGCACGGCTTTATAAGCGGCACTCGCACTGGTTGACACCTTCATTGCACAACTGTTTGATGCGCCATCACAAATCATACCACTAACATCACCAATCATACTGGAAATTGCCATTGCAACGACTTCATAGCGGGATTCTAGTAACCAAGCAATGCCCGCGGCAGCTCCCATCGCCGCTGTTGTCGCAGCGCACAATGCCGATAATGCAGGAAGCTGGTTATGAATGTAGATTGCCATCAGATGGGAGAGCATCAATGCACGAGCCAGTTGTTCTTCTGAAGATTGTAGGTAATCAGCAGTCACAACAACAGGCATGGTGGCTGCAATACCTTGGTTGCCTGAGCCGGAGTTGCTCATTGCGGGTAATACGGCACCGCCCATGCGCGCATCTGAGGCGGCAGAGGTGCGGATCATAATTTCTGACATTAAGTCTTTTGAAAGCAGGCCACGGTCTCGCTGGGTTTGTAATGTTTTACCGATATGTAAGCCATAAACGTTGCGTAAGCCTTCTTGAGATAAAGCTTCGTTTAAATGTGCGGCTTCAAGTATAAAACGAATATCCTCTAAAGGTGCTTCGGTAGCAAATTGATAAACAGACTTGGCGGTGACGGGGGGCAGAGGGACATCAGCCGCACAGTCAACGGGCGATTCATGGTGAGGTTGAGCTGTTGTGGCATCAAATACGGTATGATTGTTATGAACGATTTTAACAATATTGGTATGCGACCCTGCAATGATGACGGTTGCGGATTCAGTTTGTGTGTATACCGTGGCTTCAGAGTAGATAACATCATCACAAGGGTGTTTGATATCTACAGTAATAGCTCCTTGCGCTAACATGGTTTTACTCAAAGCAATGGCATCCGCGGACGCTGATTTTAAAACTTCTAAACCTGCATCGGCATCGCCCCCAACAGCACCAAGCGCAGCTGCGATAGGTAGACCTACCATACCTGTCCCGGGGACGGTTACACCCATGCCATTTTTCATGAGGTTAGGAGAGACAAAAGCACAGACACGGATCACTTGCCCATCAAGAAATGAAGCGGCTTTAGCAGCAGCATATGCCAATGAAATTGGCTCAGTACAACCTAAGGCAGGTTTTACTTCTTGTTTTACTGCTTTGATAAAATATTGCCAAAGTAGTGGTTGTGATTGAGCATGCATGGCAAGTCCCCTTAATAAAATCTTTTTCGATTTTATTATTTTAAACAACAGTCTGGAGAAAAACTTCACTAAGTTAGGGGATTTAAAGAGAGTGAAGAGAAATATTATCTCTAATTTGAATTATAAAAATGAAAAAATTCTAATTTTGAGCCTGGTCACAAAAGTCCTGCCTATAAAATTCGGCAGGACTGAGTGATAACGGAACAGATTAGCTTTCTACATCAAGACGCTTACTTTGCCACTTACGTGAACGCCAGCGCCATGCATTGGTTAAGCCGCGCAACCATTCATCAGCAAAGAAACCTAACCAAATACCTAAGAGGCCCATCTCCATTTTTATACCTAAGAAGTAGCCTAATGGGATAGCAACGCCCCACATAAAAATAATGGCGGTACACAGAGGAAAGCGGGCATCACCTGAGGCACGTAAGGCATTCACCATCACGATATTAATTGTTCTGCCGGGCTCTAAAAACACCGAAAGTAAAAACAATGGCAGCAATAATTCAATAATACCGTGGTCGTCCGTAATGTTATTTAGGATAGGATCACGGAATAACCAAAAGGCAATAACCACACCAATTGTTACGTAAAAACCCATTTTGAGGCTTTTTACCCCGCGCCTAAAGGCATCTTCAAAGCGTTTTGCTCCAACAAGATGGCCAACCATAATTTCATTACCAATACTGATAGAGATACCGAACAGCATGATAAATAATGACAACTGGAAATAGAGTGTTTGTGCCGCAAGAGATGTTTCTCCCATGAGACCGATAAACGCAGATGCGGTCATAAAATGGAGGATCCAAACGAGGTTTTCACCGGCGGAGGGTAAGCCAATATGTAAAATTTTACCCAACATTTTTCGCGACCAGTGTATTAGCATCATTGGGACAAATTTAATCCTCAACCCATAAAACAGTAGGCAGAAGAGTAAAATAACGGCAACAATACGCCCAACGACAGTTGACCAAGCAACGCCCTCAAGGCCATATTGTGGTAACCCAAAGAAACCATAAAGAACAATGATGTTACCAAACACGGTAATCACATTAGCGATTAATGTGACCCACATTGCAGGCTGTGCTTTACCATAAACTCGCAAGCATGCGGCTAAAATAATTGAAATCGCTTCAGGAATTAAACATATCCCTAAAATACGTAAATAAGTATAACCATCAGCCATTAAATGTGATGGCATATTCATGATAGTTAGAATGCTATAGCCAAAAAATAATGCGACTAGCGCGCTAGAAAAACCAAGAATAAAGTTAAACGCGATTGAAATATGAATTGCTTGGCTGGCTTTTTCTCTGCGGCCTGCTCCTAAGTATTGGGCAATAACAACGCTACATCCCACACTTATAAAGTTAAAAATAGTAATAAATAGGTCAAACACTTGGTTTCCCACCCCCATAGCAGCAAGGTAGGCAGTAGAAACGTGGCTAACCATATAGGTATTAATTAATAATGTGGCCAAATGAAGAAAAATATCGATAAAAATTGGCCAGCTGAGCGAAAAGAGTGACCGCTCAGTCACATCAGATTGATGCATTGAGAACCTTTATATATTCATGAATGTTAGGGAAAGCTTGTTGAGTGGCTAATTCTACATGGATTTCAACAATGAAAATAGGGTTAAAATGCATCTGATTTAATTAGGCTAATGTTTTGTTTACTTTTAATTATTCTGTTAAATTTAATTTCGCTATATACCCTAAATAATTCGAGTTGCAGGTAGGCGACAAGGGAAGATAGGCGGGGAACATAGATAAACTATGTGACTCGGCGAGCTGAGCGTAGTCACTTATACCTCAACGAAAAGCGCTGCAACTTGAAGGATTACGGGTATAAATAATTTAATAAGCAACATCAGCACGGTATAGGAGTAAAAATGACAAAAATTAAAGCAGCAATAGTGGGCTACGGTAATATTGGCCGCTATGCACTAGAAGCTGTTCTGGCCGCTGAAGATTTTGAGTTAGTCGGGGTAGTTCGTCGCAATACACAAGATATTCCCGCTGAACTTTCAGCCTACAAAGTGGTTGATGATATTGAAAAACTAGGAGAAGTTGATGTTGCGCTACTCTGTTCACCTACGCGTGCAATCGGTCCATTAGCAGCAAAAATTTTAAGTTTGGGAATTAATACGGTTGATAGCTTTGACGTTCATTCAGATATTGTCGCTTTAAAACACAGCTTAGATGATATTGCGAAGCAACATAATAGCGTGGCAGTTGTTTCTGCTGGATGGGATCCTGGTTCGGATTCGATTATGCGAACTCTAATGTTAGCGATGGCACCAAAAGGGGTAACTTTTACTAATTTTGGACCAGGGATGAGTATGGGGCACAGTGTGGCTGCCAAAGCAATTGATGGCGTCAAAGATGCACTTTCTGTCACAATCCCATTAGGGACTGGGGTTCATCGCCGTATGGTTTATGTTGAATTAGAAAGTGGCGTGAATTTTGATGCAGTGACTCAAGCAATTAAAGCAGATAGCTATTTTTCTTCTGATGAAACACATATTCGTCAAGTCGATAGCATTGATGCATTAAAAGATGTTGGGCATGGTGTGCACATGACCCATAAAGGGGTTTCAGGGGCAACACATAACCAGTTATTCGAATATTCAATGCGTATTAATAATCCCGCACTCACTTCTCAGTTTATGGTTTCTGCCGCACGTGCGACCATGAAACAAGCTGCAGGTGCATATACCGTGATTGAAATTCCACCCGTGAATTTCTTACAAGGTGATTTAGATACGCTGATCGCCAAACTGGTTTAATTTCAATTTAATCTATCTATGGCATGGCGAGTGTACGTTCATGCCATCTTGTCGATATTCCTTACACTTTATCTTATCCTGAATCCGCCATTCGGACTTTAGCCACTGTTTATTTTTTGTGTTATCAAGTAGCTTATTAGTAAAGTGATATTGATGACATGGAGTGAGGTAATGGTAAAGCCACCAAGGAATGGGAAAGATAACAACCAAGGTTTTTTCCCAAAACAATCTTCAGTAAAAAGTGTGAAGGAAACTCCGCATTCTTTCAGCATTATTCGTGCTTTTTCTAAAATAATAAATTATGGCTTTTCATTATTTTATGTCGGTTTTATTTTATCGGTATGGTTTTTTCCTGAATACTATACAGTAGAAATTATTTATAACCTGACACTGATCCTGATTTTTGAATTTATTTTAGTTCACTCAGGCGTCTTTATGGCGGTATTTCGTGATTGGCGAATATTAACGTTATTTGCCCTTTTCTATGGCCTTTTTGCTCTGGCTATTAATATGTCAGTCTTAGGGGATTCCCCATTAATTTTATATTTGTATAGTGCCACTGTCGCAAATCGAATGCTTTTTGGTTTAACCAGTCGAACAGAGCAAGAACGCTCTGAAAATATGGGCTATTCAGCGTTAATGGCACTCAATTTTATGTTCTGTATTTTCTCGGTGTTAATTTTATCTTTTCTCGTACCTTATGGCGGATTAACGCCTGAATATTTAAGGTCGATTGACTATTATTCGAGTATTTCTACGGGGGGGGAGTTTCCAGATAAACCCCATGTGGCTTTTGCCTTTGGCGTGCTCTATTTTGGTATGCCTATATTTATGGCTTGCCTAACACATTTTTTATGCAAAGGGCATTCTATTTACCAGGAAAAAGGGAAATAACTTTGTAGCTAGAAAGATAAAAAAACGCCTACCAAAGTAGGCGCCTGGTGTTGGCAAAATATAAAGTAAAAAACTAACGTGTAATTGATTTAAATTTTTGTGTGGTGGCGGTTAATGCCACTTCTGTTGGCAAACGTTCCATTGAGCTGGCACCATAGAAGCCATGGCAATCAGGGCAGTTGGCTAAAATGTATTCAGCATCTTCTGGGGTAGCTATTGGGCCACCGTGGCACAGAACAATCACATCTTCGCGTACTGCTTTTGCCGCTTTTGCCCATTCATTGATTAATGGCACACAATCTTTGAGCGTCAGTGCCGTTTCTGCGCCAATATTCCCGCCAGTCGTTAGCCCCATGTGTGGTACAATAATGTCAGCACCAGCTTGAGTCATCGCAATGGCATCTTCAGCACTAAAAACGTAAGGCGTTGTAAGTAAATCTTTTTCGTGGGCTAAACGGATCATTTCAACTTCTAACCCATAACCCATACCTGTTTCTTCTAAGTTGGCGCGGAAATTACCATCAATTAGACCGACAGTAGGGAAATTTTGCACCCCTGCAAAACCTGTTGCTTTGATATCATCAAGGAACTTATCGAATTGGCAGAATGGATCTGTTCCATTCACACCCGCAAGAACTGGCGTCTGTTTTACTACAGGTAAAACTTCTTTTGCCATATCCATAACGATTTCATTCGCATTACCATAAGCTAATAAACCTGCAAGGGAACCTCTACCCGCCATGCGGTAACGGCCTGAGTTATAGATAACAATTAAATCAATACCGCCCGCTTCTTCGCATTTCGCCGATAGTCCTGTTCCTGCGCCACCACCGATGATTGGTTCTCCCCGAGCAATCATGTCTCTAAATTTTTTTAATAAATCTGTGCGGTTATGTTTCATAATTAACCTCTATTATTTGTTCAAAATTTCCTGATGAAGCTGAATAACCTGATCACAAAACTCTGAGGAGTTAATATGATAAGGACTCAAAATAAGCTGTCTTTTCTCTGTTATTATTAAATTTGCGGTTAAAGTATCAATGAAGGCTTGGTCTGCGATAGGATCCCAAAATGGAGCACCTTCAACATCTAAAGCTGAGAAACCTGCTGTTGGAATAATAAAGCGCACTTCACCATGACAACGATTTAACTTTTCGGCAATCCAACGACCCATTTGCTGATTTTCTTCTTTGGTCGTTCTCATTAAAGTTACTTGAGCATTGTGATGATAAAATAAGCGATCTTGATAGTGTTTAGGCACAGTGGAAGGGCGACCAAAATTCACCATATCCAAGGCTCCACAAGACATCACGCAAGGGGTTTGAGTACGCTCAATAGCACCAAAGCGGTCTTCATCACATGCTAGTACGCCACCAAATAAGTAATCACACACTTCAGTGGTTGTAATGTCTAAAACAGAATGCAATAACTGGCTATCAATCAGTTTTTCCATGGCTTTACCACCACTGCCTGTTGCATGGAAGACTAGACAGTCATATTGGGCTTCTAACTGTGTTGTAAGTTGCTGGACGCATGGGGTCGTTACCCCGAACATGGTTAGGGCAATCGCGGGCTTTAAGTCGTGCGGTTGTTCTTCGCTATCAAACCAAACCGCTCCTGCAATTTGGTTGGCTGCATTTTTTAATACTTTACGGGAAATGATATTCAAACCAGACACATCAGTGACGGAGTACATCATCGAAATATCACTGGCGCCGATATAACCGGAAATATCCCCTGATGCCATCGTAGAAACCATTAATTTTGGAATACCTACAGGCAACACTTGCATGGCGGGTGTAATGAGTGCGGTTCCGCCTGACCCTCCTAAACCAAGAATAGCGGCAACATCTGTTTGTGCGGCAAGGTAAAGGCTAAAAGCGTGTGCCATGGCTTCAATGGCTTTACCGCGATCACCACAGAAAACGGCTTCAGCGCCAAGTGGATGAAAACTTGCAACGGCATGTGCGCTGATATCTGCGTTTTTATCTAATTGCGTTGGTTGTGTTGTCAGGTCAACGGTACGTACCGCCAATCCGGCGTTTTTGATTAATTCACTGACATAAAATAGTTCAGCACTTTTCGTGTCAAGCGTTGTTACAATATAAATAAAACCCGGATATTTTTTCATAGAAAAACCCTTTCAGAGTAAAACTAACGTTGAATTTTTCATCATAATGAGACTATAGTATCATTTTGTTTGGTTGTAAAATGAGATTGTAGTCTCATTTTGCATTTTATGGTGAAGGGTATTGGTGTTTGGGTAATATATCCTATTGATTAATCGAAATAAATTATCAATAAGAGTCTTGAATTATTTTGAATGGATGTGGAAACTTATAATATTTAAATGTAATTATTCTGTCTTTTGTTATTACTTTTAAAATCATCTTTATGGATAAATTTTTACAAATTATCAATCAAGTATGTTTACCTATTCACACTTATATGTTTTCATGAGTATTAACTCGATTTATAGTAAGTGACAGTATTTTAAGGATAAATTAATGTCTAAAACTAATTCATACTCAGAATACAAAGGGACACGAAAACGGACCTATGTATTATTGGTTACGACGGCTTTAGATTTATTTGAAAAAGGGGCAATGCCTTCTGTTTCTGAATTAGCGCTTGAAGCGGGAGTTTCTCGTGCGACAGCTTATCGTTATTTTCCGACGCAGGCCGATTTAATTACTGCAACGGTTAATGAGAGCTTAGGGCCAATTTTAACTTGGCGCCCACAAAGTGAGCAAACTGAAGATCGTATTGACGAGTTATTAACCTATGCATTTCCGCGTATGTTTGAACATGAAGGTGTTTTACGGGCTGCATTGCAAGCGTCATTGCAGCAGTGGGCTCAGGGTCGAGCTGATCCACAAAATGTTAATGATAAGCGTCTAGAACGTGGAAATCGCAAAGAAATTCTTGCGATGGTGACATCGCCAATGAAATCAGAATATCCGCAAGAAATTATAGATAAAGTGATTAGAGCCTTTTCTGTTATTTATGGTTCCGAAATATTTTTAGTATTAAAAGATATTTGGAAAATGGATGATGCCCAAGTCACTGCGTTAGCTCAATGGATGTCCAAAGCAATAATGAATCAAGCTCGTGCTGATAATATAAAACGGAAAAAATAGTTTTATGGCTACGTTATGTTAATTTTAGTTAAGAGAAATTTTTCAAACCAAGTCAAAATAATAAGATCAAAACCTAATAAATAGATAAATTCTGGTGGATACCACTAGGGTAATAAATAAATAAAAACTAAAGTCATATGACTTAAAATAATATGATATAAATTAGGACTATAAAAAGACTTAATGGTTAATACCATATGATGAAATTATTAAAAATGTTAGGTGGGATTTCCATCTGTGCCTTGATTGGTGGCGGGCTGACTTACCTCGGAGTTCCCCTTGCATTGATGTTTGGCCCAATCATTGCCATTATCATTTTTCATCGTTTTGGTGTTTCGTTTGCCATCCCTAAACATACTATTACCTTTGTTCAAGTCACGCTCGGGACCTCTGTGGGCTTGATGTTTAATCAAGTATCACTTAATGAAGCAGACAATTTATTTCTTTTACTATTGATGCTAGTTGTCTGTTTGGCTGTACAATTTTCATTTAGTTTTTTTTGGTTTTACCGCAAAGTCGGTTGGACAAAACAAGAAGCGATGCTTGGCTCTGTCCCCGGTGCTATGGCAGCTATTCTGGCATTAACTGACCATACTCATACCCCACCTCAGAAAATTGTTATTTCCCATACAATTCGCTTAATTATTCTTATTTTATTAGCAGGAATTGTTGTGGGGAGCGATGGAGATCCTCAACCGATAATAGAATTTCCAGAATTGACATTAGTTGCAACGGGATGGCTAGTGCTCATTATTGCAGTTGGGGTAATTTCAGGGGCAATATTACAGCGTTTAAAAGTCCCCGCACCTTTTATGTTAACGTCATTAGCGGCAGCAACTCTTATTCAAGGTTGGGCGGATATCCCATTAAATTTCCCGTTGATGTTGACTGAACTCAGTATGGTATTAATTGGGATGAACATTGGTAACCATTTCATTGTGTTTCCACTTTCATCGTTAATTAAAAATATATACTCTTCGGCCCAAGTTGTGGTGGTTAATATCGTGCTGACTTTTCTTATCACGGTATTTGCCTCTTGGATTACAGGCTATGATATTTCGGTACTATTGTTAGCGTGGGCTCCGGGGAGTATGGAAGCGATGACATTCGCCGCAATCACCATGAATTTAGATGCGGGCTTTGTTATGTCAAACCATATTATCAGGATGGTAATTATTCAAAGTATTCCATCGATAGCGTTGTTTTGGCAAGAAAGAAGGCAAAAAAGAAATAGTCATTTAAAGTAAAGAAAGAAAACATGCAGGCGATATTTGGCATGTTTTCTTGATAGGCTTTTTTCATCTGCTTATTTGACGTAAGCAAAGAGGCCTAGTGAATCGCGAGCAAGAGACTGGCATTTAAACTCGGTGGTGAGTGGTATCCCTTTTAGATCACTATAACTTTCTTTGTTAAGAACGGTCATTTTTTCCGCATTATAGTTACTAAGATCCCATTTGTTACTTTTCGCAAAGTAAACAATAGCACGTTCAATTTCTCTATCTGGGATTTGTGAATACCCGCAATCATATTTTAGATAAATAAAAACGGCCGTGAGATCAGCAAGATCTTCAGCTTCGTTGGTGGAAAGAGCTCTGGCAGAATTGGTTATCCCTAACAGAGTCATTAAGCATGACATCAATATAAATTTGCGCATTCGTTATTCTATCTGTTTTCTATGTCAAGTTACGTTAGCATAAGAATAGAATTGTTAGTCAACTATATTTTTCTTAAATCCATGTAATAAACCCACATTTATGGAGTGGTTTTATTGACCTTCCTGTAAGGGGAAGCTTTATCATACCGTCATTAAACCATGTTTTGCTTCGAAAGTGTAATTTGTCATAAATCACACCACAGATGATTATCAATTTGATAAATAAAAGGAAGGTTATCAATGCTACGTCGCGATTTTCTTAAATTAAGTGCTATCACATATGCTGCAAGTGCGCTGCCTATTTGGAGCCGCATCGCGGTCGCAGCGGGAAATTATCCAACATTAGCGATCCCCCCCTTATTGGAGCCTGATGCGCAAGGTAACATTCAGTTGGTTATCCAGAAGGGCGTTTCACAATTTGTTCCTGGAAAGCAAACGACAACATGGGGTTATAACGGCAATTTATTAGGCCCTGCAATTAGCTTGAAAAATGGACAGAATGTTAATATCAATATTGTTAACCAACTGGCAGAAGACACGACAGTTCATTGGCATGGTTTAGAAATTTCAGGTGAACAAGATGGCGGCCCCCAAGCAATAATCGAACCAAACGCAAGCCGAAAAGTGAATTTTACGGTAAACCAAAGTGAAGCGACATGTTGGTTCCATCCTCATACTCATGGAAAAACCGGCTATCAAGTGGCTATGGGGTTAGCAGGCCTTGTATTAATTAAAGATGATGACAGCACAAAGCATGGCTTACCAAACGATTGGGGTGTTGATGATATTCCAGTCATTTTGCAAGACAAACGCCTAAAAGATGATGGCCAAATTGATTATCAACTTGATGTGATGAGTGCCGCAGTGGGTTGGTTTGGCGATATCATGCTAACGAATGGTGCTGTTTATCCTAAACATGTTGCCCCGAAAGGTTGGATACGATTAAGGTTATTAAATGGCTGTAATGCTAGAAGCTTAAATATTTCCACCAGTGATGGACGTAAAATGTATGTCGTTGCGAGTGATGGTGGTTTATTAGCTGAGCCGATTGCGCTAACCGAATTACCTATCTTGATGGGAGAGCGTTTTGAGGTATTAATTGACGCCTCCGATGGCCGCGCATTTGATTTGGTAACGCTACCTGTCGGGCAAATGGGAATGACGATTGCACCATTTGACCAGCCTTTGCCAGTGCTGCGTATCGAAACAACGTTGACGAAAGGGGAAGGTGACTTACCATCAACACTAGCAGCCATACCCGCGATTCCTTCTCTTGCTGGCTTAAATCGCCGTCGTTTCCATTTAATGATGGATATGCGCTTAGATATGCAAGGCATGATGATGTTGCGTGAAAAATATGGCGATCAGGCGATGGGGAATATGGGCGGTCATGGTGCAATGATGGGGAATATGAACCACGGTAACATGAATGCAGGTAATATGAATCATGGAAATATGAATGGCAAAATGGGAAGTGGCGGCCATTGTGGTACAGGTTCTGATGGCTTGGATATTCATAATGCGAATACTATAAATGGGCAAGTTTTCTCAATGACGCATCCTGCATTCAACGCTCCTATGAATCAACAAGAAATTTGGGTCGTTTCAGGACGCGGTGATATGATGTTGCATCCATTCCATGTTCATGGCACGCGTTTTCGTATCCTAAAAGAAAACGGCCAAGCCGTAGAGCCTCATCGTCAAGGATGGAAAGATATTGTCAAAGTAGAAGGGCAGGTGAGTGAAATTTTAGTTGAATTTAAACACCCTGCAACACAACAGCACCCTTATATGGCTCATTGCCATCTCTTAGAGCATGAAGATACAGGGATGATGTTGGGCTTCACTGTGAGTTAACAGCCACATTTACTTTCAGAGAAAATGTAGTGTGAAATTTTAGCACTGCATTTTCCTTTATTAGTATATGCGTGCTGCCTATGATAAAATTACGCGCTTTCCATTCCCATAGATGCGTAATAGAAGATGAAACATACCCTTGAAGTGATGATCTCTGAAGAAGAGATTACTCAGCGAATCAGCGAATTAGCCGATAAAATTAGTGCTCATTATCAAAAACTTGATGGTGAATTAGTCCTTGTTGGCTTACTAAAAGGTTCATTTATTTTTATGGCCGACTTATGCCGTAAGATTGATGTTCCCCATGAAGTCGATTTTATGACTGTTTCAAGTTACGGTAATGCGATGACATCAAGCCGTGATGTTAAAATTGTCAAAGACTTGGATGAAGATATTCGCGATAAACACGTCTTAATTGTTGAAGATATTATTGATTCAGGTAATACCTTAAATAAAGTACGTGAGATTTTCGAATTACGCGGCCCTAAATCTGTCGCTATTTGTACATTGCTGGATAAACCTTCACGTCGAGAAGTACAGGTTCCTGTTGAGTGGATTGGTTATTCTATCGAAGACAAATTTGTGGTGGGTTACGGTATTGACTACGCTCAACAATATCGCCATTTACCTTATATTGGCCATGTAACGTTACTTGAAGAATAAAACTTTAGAATAGCATGAATAAAAAGGGCAGCGTAAGCTGTCCTTTTGTTTTAATATAATATTAACAACACGTTATATCTTAATTTTAATTGTTTACTCTCATTTGTTGTTAATGATAAATTTGCTTTAATTGAATTTTATTTTCTTTTTTTTAGTCAATTGAAAGGAAAGTTTTTTATATTTTAATTATGCTGATTTGGGGATTAATAAGAAAGAAGCTCTTAATTATAAGAGCTTCCAATTTATATTTTAAATTACTTTTTTTGAGTTAAAGTAGAAATGGCTTCACGGTAACACAATTCAAGTTTTTCTCGACTATCGGCAGTAATATGTAAGTCTTGTAATCGACCATTATTAATCCCATATACCCAGCCGTGGATCATCACTTTTTGGCCACGTTTCCATGCAGACTGCATGATCGTTGAATGCCCTAAGTTATAAACTTGCTCAACAACATTTAACTCACATAAACGGTTAAGACGCTCACAAGGCTTTAATTCACCCAACATAGAGCTATGTCTGTACCAAATATCTCTTATGTGTAATAGCCAGTTATTAATTAAGCCAAGTTCGGTATTATCAACCGCCGCTTCAATACCACCACAGCCATAGTGGCCGCAAATAATAATGTGCTCAACTTGTAAGACATCAACCGCATATTGAATGACTGATAAACAGTTTAGGTCAGTGTGAATGACTAAGTTGGCAACATTACGGTGCACAAAAAGGTCCCCAGGTGCCGCGTTAATGAGTTTTTCTGCAGGTACTCGGCTGTCAGAGCAGCCTATCCATAAGAATCTCGGCTTTTGTGCTTTTGATAATTCTTTGAAGAATTCGGGGTCTTGTTCATTGACTGATGCTGACCATGCTTCATTGTTAGCAAACAGCTCTTCGATTTTTCTCATCATGACTTATAGCCTAGTTGTGTTACTTTGCGATAAAATCTTATACAACATTTATTGATTAATTAATAATTAGTTATACTAATTTTAATGCCCTTATGATGAACCTGTCTTTTAGACAAGACAACCCTAAATTTATAACATATTGAATTATATTGTATAAACTAATTATCTCTTTTCTGCATAACATAGAGCAGAAAAAAGTGGCATCATGGCGATATATTGCCTTCAAACCGTTCTAAGAATAAAGGTTTTTTTTACATATGACATATGCACTTGAGTTATCGCAGTTAACCAAAACCTACCCAGGTGGTGTGAAAGCCCTGAAAGGGATTGATCTGAGCGTTGAAGACGGTGACTTTTACGCATTGTTGGGACCAAATGGCGCGGGTAAATCAACTACAATAGGGATCATTAGCTCGCTGGTAAACAAAACAAGCGGGTCTGTAAAAGTATTTGGTTATGATTTAGAAAAACAAGTTGTGCAAGCAAAGCAGCAACTTGGATTAGTGCCTCAAGAGTTTAATTTCAATCCATTTGAAACGGTATTACAAATTGTCCTTAACCAAGCCGGTTATTATGGGGTTACGCGTTCTGTTGCGGTACAACGTGCAGAGCAGTACCTAACCCAACTTGATTTATGGGAAAAGCGTGATGAGCGGGCACGTAATTTGTCCGGTGGTATGAAACGCCGTTTAATGATAGCCCGTGCATTGATGCACCAACCAAAGCTATTAATTTTGGATGAACCCACGGCGGGTGTTGATATTGAGCTTCGTCGCTCAATGTGGACATTTTTAAAGAATCTTAACGCTCAGGGGACGACAATTATTTTAACAACTCACTATTTGGAAGAGGCTGAAATGTTGTGCCGTAATATTGGCATTATTCAACATGGTGAATTAGTTGAAAATACTAGTATGAAGCAATTACTGAGCCAATTAGAATCAGAAACCTTTATTTTTGATTTAATGCCAAAAAGTCCGATCCCTCAATTATTAGGGTATGAATCTCGTTTGATAGATACTTCAACACTTGAGGTGGATGTTAAAAGAGAGCAAGGTCTAAATAGTGTCTTTAGCCAATTTAGTGAGCAAGGTGTTCAGATTTTAAGTATGCGAAATAAAGCAAACCGATTAGAAGAGTTATTTGTTAACTTAGTTAAAAGAGAAAGTAATGCAACCGAGAAGGAGATTGCAAGATGATCTCATTATATTGGGTCGCATTGAAAACCATTTGGATAAAAGAAGTCACACGGTTTGGTCGTATTTGGATACAAACACTATTACCACCGGTGATCACAATGTCGCTGTATTTTGTGATTTTTGGTAACTTAATTGGTTCTAGAATTGGTGATATGGGTGGTGTGGATTATATGCAATTCATCGTCCCTGGGTTAATCATGATGGCGGTGATCACTAATTCATATTCAAATGTTTGTTCTTCTTTCTTTGGCTCTAAATTTCAGAAAAATATCGAAGAATTACTGGTAGCCCCCGTTCCGACGCATATTATTATCGCAGGTTTTGTCGGCGGTGGTGTTGCTAGAGGGATTTTAGTGGGTTTTCTTGTTACATTGGTATCGTTATTCTTTATTCCATTGCAAGTACATTCATGGTCAATGGTAGTCATAACGTTATTGCTAACCGCAATTGTATTTTCACTTGCTGGCTTACTAAATGCTATCTTCGCAAAGACATTTGATGATATTAGTATTGTTCCAACCTTTGTCTTAACACCATTAACGTATTTAGGTGGTGTATTTTATTCACTATCGCTGTTACCACCGTTTTGGCAAGCCGTTTCTAAACTGAACCCAATTGTGTACATGATCAGCGGCTTTCGTTATGGTTTTCTGGGAATAGCCGATGTTTCTATCGCGATTACGTTAGGCGTCTTAATGATTTTCTTAGTCGTCTTTTATGCATTAACATGGTTTTTGATTGAGCAGGGTAGAGGCTTAAGAAGTTAAATTTTGGGCTGAAATTGTGTAAAAAAAACGGCTTTTGGTACTTAGCGTAATCAAAAGCCGTTTTTTATTGAGATGTATATAAATGGCAATACTAATCAAATTGTTGGATAAATAAAATCCAACATTATGCCACTTGAACAGGGACTGCTTTTGCGATGCGACTCATTTTATTGTTTTCATCAAAATAAGCCACTTTTGGCTTATGTAGGCGCGCATCTTCATCTTCCATTTGTACATAAGAACAAATAATCAGCTTATCACCAACCGCAGCGCGGCGGGCAGCAGCACCATTAACCGAGATGATTTTTGAGCCCCGTTCGCCTGAAATTGCGTAAGTCGAAAAACGTTCGCCATTATCAACGTTGTAAATATCAATGGCCTCGTATTCAAGGATCCCAGCGGCATCCATAAAGTCCTGATCAATCGCACATGAGCCTTCGTAGTGTAAGTCTGCTTGTGTGACTGTGACGCGATGGAGTTTGCCTTGCAACATTCTTCTTAACATGTCTTCTTCGTCCTTCAAATTGCAGCGTTGTTGACTACGTGTATATAAGTCGCAACAGGCTTAGCAACGCAGCAAGATGGTTGCTGTGATAGTGTTATAAGTCTTATTGTTTTATGCAATATTACTTGGTAGGTCAACTTGTAAATTGTCAATAAGACGCGTTTGACCTAACCATGCCGCCATTAAAATAACCGCACGTTTACTGGACTCACCAAGTGGTAATAATGTATCTGCATCGCGAATAAATAGCTCATCAGGAGTAAAGCCGGCTTCTCGTAAGCTATTGTTCATCTCTTCAATAATAACTTCAGATGCATCAGGTTCAGCCACTAATTTTTCACCCGCTTGTTGCATAATTTGATACAGCTTAGGCGCTGTTTTTAGCTCTTCCGCTGACAAATTATTGTTGCGTGAGCTCAGTGCTAGACCATTCTTGGCTCTAACTGTTGGGACGCTAACAATTTGTGTATCAAATGATAAGTCAGCAACTAACTTGCGAATTAATTGTAATTGCTGGTAATCCTTCTCACCAAACAAGGCAATATCTGGCTGTACTAAGTTGAACAACTTAGTAATAACCGTTGCGACACCTTTAAAGTGCCCAGGGCGGCTTGCGCCTTCTAATATGGTCGATAACTCTGGAACTTCAACAAAAGTCTGTTTTTCCATCCCTTCTGGGTAGAATTCTTGAGGGGAAGGCGCAAAAACCAAATTGATGTCACGACGTTTTAGTTTTTCGCAATCTTCTTGCAACGTTCGTGGGTAATTGGCTAAATCAGATTGCCTATCAAATTGCATCGGGTTAACGAAGATACTGGCAATCACAACATCAGCTTGTTTTTTTGCTTGGTCAATGAGTGTTAAGTGACCATCATGTAAATTACCCATTGTTGGGACAAGTGCAATACGTTTGCCTTCTTGTTTCCAGCGGCGGATTTCACGGCGTAAGATAAGCGCCGTTTCAACGATAAGCATACGTGTGTTCCTTATAATTTCTGACATCAATTAAGAAAAAGAATGGGCTTCACTTGGGTAAATGCCATCTTCCACTTCTTGGATATACATACGAATAGCATCATGAAGGTTGCCCGCTTGAGCTAAAAAGTTTTTTGCGAATTTAGGGGCTCGTGCGGTAATACCCAGCGCATCATGCATAACAAGAATTTGTCCATCAGTCCCATTTCCCGCACCAATACCAATCACGGGCAATAGTAGCTCTTCCGTAACATGATTGGCTAAGGTGGTTGGGACACATTCAAGAACCAACAATTGGATGCCTGCATTTTCTAGTGCAATCGCATCTTTGAGTAATTGATTGGCGGTGACTTCATCACGTCCTTGGACTTTATAACCGCCAAGGACATTGACGGCTTGTGGCGTTAAACCTAGATGGCCACACACAGGAACAGAGCGTTCTCCTAGCATTCTTACCGTATCACATAACCAACTGCCACCCTCAATTTTGACCATGTTTGCGCCTGCCTGCATTAAAATAGCCGCATTGGCGCAAGCTTGTTCTGGTGTGGCGTAACTCATAAATGGCATATCTGCAATAATGAAGGCATTTGGCGCGCCTTTGCGAACGCATCGGGTGTGGTAAGCAATTTGCTCGACAGTAACGGGTAAGGTGGAGGATTCACCTTGAATCGTCATTCCAAGTGAGTCTCCAACGAGCATCACTTGGATACCTTGCTCATAAAATAATTGAGCGAAGCTTGAGTCATAGGCTGTCATAGTTGCAAATTTGTGTTTGTCTTTTTTAAACTGACATAAATCAGCCAGAGAAATTGGTTTCATTATAATAACCTCCGGAAATGATCTCCCTGCGACCATACCTCATAAGAGGTTGAACATTTCAGGCTGGAATATCCCAAAACGTTAGGCCATTTCGAGGGACTTGTGTGAGTCTTTCTGAAAGCTTTTCGCCATCAGGAAAAACAAGAGAAGGGGCGATTTCACTAAGCGGATACAACATAAATTCACGCTCTTTTAGCCCATAATGTGGAACGATCAACCGTTCAGTATTGATGATACGGTTACCAAAAAGCATGATATCGAGGTCCAGCGTTCGTGGCCCCCAACGCTCCTCTTTGCGTACACGGCCCAGCTCAAGTTCGATTTTTTGTGTATAGTTGAGGAGAACTTCGGGCTCAAGAGTTGTTTCAAGTAACACAGCCAGATTAAGAAAATCTGGCTGATTTTGCGGGCCTAGAGGCTTAGTTCGATAAACAGAAGAGGTAGAAACAACGCGGCTATTGGGTATCGCATCTAAAGCTGCAATAGCTTGCTGTGCCTGTAATAGTGGCTCACCAAGGTTACTTCCTACAGCAATATAGACTTGTTCCATTATATTCTCTCTATCTATTATGACTTATTTGACCGACGTGCCCCAGAACCGCCTTGTGATGAACGTGGACGATGGCGGCGGCGAGTGGGTGCATTGCCTAATTCCGAAATCATTTCACGCTGTTTGATATTATTTGCTTGCTGAAAATCAGTCCACCATAACGCTAGCTCTTGTAACTCGTTGCGGTGCTCGACATTAGCTCTTAATTCTAATAAATCAAACGCTGCACGGAATTTTGGGTGTTCCATTAATTTATTGGCACGACGGCCTTGGCGGCGAGGTAAGCGTAACTGCAATAACCAAATATCACGCATTGTGGTTGTAATGCGTTTTGGGATAGCAATTGAACGGCACTGCTCGTCTAGAATATCATTCATTGCCAGCGCAAAGGCGTCGTAATAGGCCAACCCGCCTTCTTGAGATAACTTCTCAGCATGCTCTGTAACTGGGTACCATAACATAACAGCAAATAAAAAAGCAGGGTTAACACGCTTATCATTTTTTAGTCTGAAGTCAGTATTTTTAAGAACTTGCTCAATGATTTTTTCCATTGGCGAATCACTGTTATCTGTAAAACGGCTTGCGACAACAGGGAAAAGTTGCTCAAACAAACCATACTTTTTGAGCATTTTATAGGTAGCGTAACCTTGGCCTGCTTGGAGTAATTTGAGAGACTCTTCAAATAACCGAGCAGATGGAATTTCTCTCAATAAATGAGCAAGTTGGTAAATTGGCTCAGCGGTTTTTGGTTCGATGCTCATATTTAATTTGCAGGCAAAACGTACCGCTCTTAGCATTCTAACAGGGTCTTCACGATAGCGCGTTTCAGGATCACCAATTAGACGAATAACGCCAGCTTTGAGGTCATTCAAGCCATTGACGTAGTCACGTAATGTGAAGTCTTCAATGTTGTAATATAGACTGTTAACGGTGAAGTCCCGACGAATCGCATCTTCTTCAATGGAGCCAAAGATGTTATCGCGCAATAGCATGCCGTTTTGTGCTTGTGCAGATAAGTTTTTGTCATCTGATGCATTTTGGTCATGGTGGCCACGGAAAGTTGCAACTTCTATGATTTCGGGGCCAAACATAATATGTGCCAGCCGAAAACGGCGACCCACTAAACGGCAGTTACGGAATAATTTGCGGATCTGTTCAGGCGTTGCGTTTGTCGTAATATCGAAGTCTTTAGGTTTTTGACCTAAAAGCAAATCACGCACACCACCACCCACTAAGTAGGCTTCAAAGCCACTTTTGTTTAAGCGATACAGCACTTTTAATGCATTGTCACTAATATCACTGCGTGAAATAGGGTGCTCGGAACGCGGGATAACAGTAATGTTTTCGTCGTTTACGGTTGTCATTGTAGGGCGCTTCTCAGGTGTTGAATCGGCACGTTGAGATTGACGAACCGTTTTTTTAATAGGGGTTGTTTTATGGGGTTGAGCTGTGTTCTGCTCTTTAGATGCGGTTTGCGCATGAGCAGAATGAGTGACTGGCCTTTTACCGGCTGCCTGTATATCTCGCGAAGGATCACGATGTTGTACTGCATCTTCAGGGGATGCGTCTGTATTGCGAGATAAAATATTACGGCAGAAATTTGCTACTCGGTTAAAAATAGTACACCTCGATGTCATTACCAATATTCATTAAACAAAATAAGCGGCTAATCATAGCTCACAGAAGTTTCTTTGAGAATGGTTAAACGAATAAAAGTCACCTCTAATTATAAACGTTACCAATAAAATTTACGTAAAATAATAGCCAGAAAAGCGTTCTCGCTATAGGCGGATACGATTAGAAGCCTTATTTTAAGCGATTTTTTGTTGTCAGTTAATTATTTAAGCTCAAACTGTAGAGCAAAAAAATAACATAATCTATTTGCGTAAAAAATTATGTGAAAGTAAATATTTATCTTATTTAAAGGTGAGTGAGAGGCGATCGTGGCCATCAACTGGCAGAAAATAGGGAGTAGGATGGGGTTGACTTGATGGTTAATGTAAATCAAAAGTCAGGAGCGGAACATGTCAGGAGTGGAACATAATAGCATGAAGCGTTTCCCTTGTAACGGCGCAGTAATATGCGCCGTTCAGGACTCCATATAGACACTAGCCTGCCATTTGCTTTTCGCGAATTTCTGCTAATGTTTTACAGTCGATACATAAATCAGCGGTAGGACGGGCTTCCAAACGACGGATACCAATTTCTACACCACATGATTCACAATAGCCAAAGTCGTCATCTTCAACTTTTTTCAGCGTTTTTTCGATTTTCTTAATCAGTTTACGTTCACGATCCCGGTTACGTAATTCAAGGCTGAATTCTTCTTCCTGAGCGGCTCTATCAACGGGGTCTGGAAAGTTAGCTGCCTCATCTTGCATATGAGTAACAGTCCGGTCCACTTCATCTCTGAGTTGATTGCGCCATGCTTCGAGAATGAGCTTAAAATGCGCCAACTGGGCCTCGTTCATGTACTCTTCGCCAGCTTTTTCATGATAGGGTTCAACCCCAGCAATGGCGAGAATGCTTAAGGACGATGTCTTACGTTTTTGCCCTTCTTGCATAATGCTTCTCCTACACACGCAAATTTTACAAAAACCCCAAGGGGGAAAAATTAAGGTCGCTATAAATAGCAGAAGACTGCTCTCTTGGCAATCGTTCCTGCAATGAGTTTTGTAATGCTGTGAGGGCGAGCGTGTTTATTCCCTTTTTAGCGCCCAGAACTCTGCGGCCTCGTATAAAAATCGGTTAAAAAAACTTTATTTAATAGAGTTAAAGTGAATCTGCTTACTTAACACCATTTGTTGAACAGTTATATCAGCTTGATAACAAAGCACTTCAACACCACTTTGTCTCGCTGCCTCTAATAATTGCGCATATTGCTTATCAATATGAGCCGCTGCTGATGCTACGTGAATACCTGTGTGCAAAGCAACAAACAATAGTATGGCTCTTTTTCCTTCTTTCGCAATATGCATGAGCTCTCTTAAATGCTTTTGGCCTCTAAGTGTCACTGCATCAGGAAAGAATCCTTGATTATTTTCGAGTAAAGTTACTGATTTTACTTCGATAAAGCAATCTGGCAATCCATTTTGCGTTAGAAAAAAATCGATTCGACTATTTTCTGTGCCATATTTAACTTCAGGTTTTATTACACTATATTCAGATAATTCTGGAATGTGTTTTTCGGTTAATGCTTGTGCAACTAATTGGTTCGCACGAAGGGTATTAATGCAAATAAAATGGCCGTCTGCGGTTTGGGTTAACTCCCAACTATACGGGTATTTGCGTTTTGTATTATTGGAAGTCGAATACCAAATGGTATCACCAGGGGTAGCACAACCTGTCATAGCGCCTGTATTTGCACAGTGAATGGTAATTTCTTCACCGCTCGGTAAAGTGACATCAGCCAAAAAGCGCTTGTAACGCTTAATTAAAGTAGCTGGTTGTAAGGCGGGTTCAAATTCCATGGGGTCTCCGCTATCGTTGTCGGTAATATGCTTACTGGCAAAAGAGGCTAATGCTACAATGTCTAACAGTAAAAGTTAAATACATGGAGTGATAACCCCAGTGTTACCGATATTTGAAGTTTGTGAGGACATACTTACCGCATTAACCTCTTCTCCTCAAGTTTTGCTTCATGCACCGACAGGTGCTGGTAAATCAACAGTTTTACCGTTAGAAATATTAAAGAGTGGGGTTATTAACGGGCGGGTTATCATGTTAGAGCCTCGTCGCTTAGCAGCGCGCTCAGTGGCTGCTCGCCTTGCACAGCAACTCGGTGAAGAAGTTGGTCATACTATTGGTTTACGCATGCGCTCTGAAACTAAAGTTAGTCGCCACACGCGTCTTGAAGTGGTTACCGAAGGCGTACTCACTCGCTTACTGCAAAATGATCCCATGCTTGAAGGGGTTGGTTTAGTCATTTTAGATGAGTTCCATGAGCGAAATTTACAGGCAGACCTTGGTCTCGCTTTGCTAATTGATTCACAGCAAGCCTTACGTGAAGATTTACGTATTCTATTGATGTCTGCGACATTGGATAATCAAGGGCTGTCTCAGTTGTTTCCTGATGCTCCGGTTATCACGTCACAAGGGCGTACATTCCCCGTAATACGTGAATATCATCCTATTAACCCAAATAAACTCTTTCATAAAGAAGTCGCATTGGCGGCTTGGCAGTTATTGCAGCAAGAACATGGGTCTTTATTATTATTTCTTCCAGGTATGGGGGAAATCGAGAAAGTAAGAGCAGAGCTCGCTTTGATGGTTAGTGAGGACATACTTTTATGTCCTTTATACGGTGCATTATCCCTACAAGCCCAGCAACAGGCGATTCAGCTAGCACCAGAAGGAGTGCGAAAGGTCGTATTAGCCACCAATATTGCAGAAACCAGCTTGACGATTGAAGGGATCCGCCTTGTGATAGACAGTGGTTTTGAACGCGTGGGGCAATTCAATCCACGAACAGGACTAACAAAACTAGTTAAACAGCGAATTAGCCAAGCGTCGATGGCACAACGTGCAGGCCGAGCAGGCCGTTTGGAAGAAGGTGTTTGCTGGCACTTATTCAGTGAAGAGCAGGCTGAGCGTGCGGCACAATTTAGCGAGGCCGAAATTGCACAAAGTGACTTGAGCAGCTTATGGTTATCTTTATTACAATGGGGTTGTCACGATGCCGCACAGCTGAACTGGCTGACTTTACCCCCTAAACCGGCAATATCAGCGGCAAAAAATTTACTTGGCAAATTAGGTGCTATTGATGCAGCAAACAAGTTAACGCCTTTTGGGCAGCAGATGGCGGAGTTAGGCAGTTCAGTACGAACAGCGGCAATGTTATGTAAAGCACAACAAAGCCAAAATCAGTCTGTTATCCAATTAGCTGCACTGTTGGTGGCGATTATCGAGGAACCACCTCGTCAACAAGATGCGGATCTTCGCTATTGCATAGAAAGGCCAACAGAGGGGTGGTGTAAGAGAGCATCAGTGCTTTGTGAACAAAGAGTATCGAGTATCATTGGTAAGCAAGATGCACTTATTAGTGAGTGGTTACCAACGTTGCTGGCCACAGCGTTTCCTGACTACATAGCGAAATCTCGAGATAACCAACAACGCTATCAACTGGCGAATGGTTTAGGGGCGATATTGAATGAATCGGATAGATTATCCGGTTCTCCATGGTTAATCGTCGTGGCTTTATGGCAACCCGAAAATATGGCAGATGCCCGTATTTCCTTGGCTTACCCTGTAGATATTGACAGACTACAAGCAGATTGCCCATCGCTGTTTAACAAACAAGAAACGGTCGAATGGGATGAACAAAAAGGGACATTATTAGCTTGGAAACGCTTGCAATGCGGTCAATTAGTGGTGAAATCAGAACGTTTAAGCAACCCTGATAACACTGAAATTCGTTATGCGTTAGTTTATTGGTTGAAGCAAAATGGCTTGCAGCAATTAAACTGGCAGGAAAATGCTCTACAACTGTGTATCCGCTGCACGTTAGCTAAGCAGTATTTTCCTGATATTAATTTGCCTGATTTTGATGAAGCGGCATTATTGGATTCACTGGATGAATGGCTAGAGCCTTATCTTGATGGCATAACAAATAAACAAAAATTACAGCAGATTGATTTAGCCTCCTTATTGGTTAATCGATTAGATTGGCAGCAGCAACAGTGGTTAGAACGCATGTTTCCGGTAACCTATCGAGCGCCATCTTCACATGATGTAAGTATTCACTACGCATTAGATAAACCACCAGTCATAGCGATTCGTATGCAAGAAATGTACGGGGAAAAAGCGAACCCGACTGTTGCACAAGGAAAAATAACCGTAACAGTTTCTCTGTTGTCTCCTGCCATGCGGCCGTTACAGATCACGCAAGACCTTGGTGCATTTTGGCAAGGCAGCTATAAAGAGATACAAAAAGAGATGAAAGGGCGCTATCCAAAACATTTATGGCCAGATGACCCTGTAAATACTGCGCCAACGAGACAAACAAAAAAAGCGATGATGGGTGCGAAATAATCTATTTTTATGCTCTAATAGCGGGTTTCCTCATTGGCTCTATCAATGAGCCGACTGAGTAAGGAAATGTAATTAAGAGCTTTCTTTGGTGAAATCTCTGGGGTTCTAGGCCAAAATTAACCACTAAACTGACATTACTAGTGCGTTATTAAGTTATTTTGTAATGTGATATGGAGTGACCATGTCAGGTAAAGATTTTGAACCAATCGGCAGACGTAACAAAAAAACTGCTGGGAAAAAACAGTCTTCATCCCGCCGCCGCCGTAGAGACCGCGATGACTATGACGATGAAGATTTATTCGAAGATGATGATATTGACGAACAATATCTCGATGATGAAGATGAAGAAGAGCAAATGGCTAAAAAAGGCTCAAAAAATAACAAACCTCGAAAGGTAAAAAGTAAATGGCGTTGGTTTTGGCTACTAGTCAAACTGATGATCGTGTTTGCTGTTTTACTTGCGGCATATGGTTTTTATTTAAATCAACAAATTAAAGAACGCCTCGATGGTAAGGTTTGGGATTTACCCGCCGCAGTATACGGCCGAATGGTCAACCTTGAGCCGGGGATGGACTACAGCCAGGCAGAAATGGTTCGCCTACTTGAAGGTATGCAATACCGTAAGGTGAGTAAGATAACGACATCGGGCGAATTTGTGGTGCGTGGTAATAGCATCGAAATCTTACGTAGGCCGTTTAATTTCCCTGATCAAAAAGAAGGGCAAATCCTTGCGCGCATGGTGTTTGAAAATAACGCGTTGAGCAAGATTGAAAACATGGAAAACGGTCGCTCATTTGGCTTTTTCCGTTTAGACCCGAAACTGATCACGATGATGCAGTCGGCGAATAATGAGCAACGGTTAGTTTTACCGATATCTGATTTTCCTGAGTCTCTAGTTAAAATCTTACTAGAAACCGAAGATCGCAACTTTTATGAGCACGATGGCGTCAGTTTATACTCTATTGGCCGTGCTGTTGTTGCTAACTTAAGTGCAGGGCGCTCCGTTCAAGGGGGAAGTACTTTAACCCAACAGTTAGTCAAAAATCTGTTTTTGACCAATGAACGGACATTAAAGCGTAAAGCCAATGAAGCCTATATGGCGGTTTTACTGGACTACAATTACAGCAAAGAGCGTATTTTAGAGCTGTATTTAAACGAAGTCTTTTTAGGCCAAAATGGTAATGACGAAATTCGTGGTTTCCCGTTAGCGAGCCTGTATTATTTCGGTAGACCAATCAATGAGTTAAGCTTTGACCAACAGGCGTTATTAGTCGGTATGGTACAAGGGGCATCAACGTATAATCCTTGGACTAAGCCACAAAATGCGATTAAACGTCGAAACATTGTGCTGAAAATCTTGGAAACGCGTGGCGTGATTGACCAAGAAATGTATCAAGTGCTAAGCGCAAGGCCTCTCGGTGTGAAAAACAAAGAAGGGCTGGTGGCTTCTCAACCTGCCTTTATGCAAATGGTTCGTTTAGAACTCAATGAAAAATTGGGTGATAAAGTTAAAGAACTCTCTGGTGCGAAAATTTTTACCACTCTAGACCCAGTGGCTCAAACTGCGGCTGAAAATGCAGTTGAAAATGGTGTCGCTGATTTGCGTAAATCTCGTAAATTAGATGACATAGAAGGGGCAATGGTGGTAGTTGACCGCATTAATGGCGAAGTACGCGCGATGGTTGGTGGCTCTCAACCCCAATATTCAGGGTTTAACCGTGCGTTAAATGCACGGCGTAGCATTGGTTCTCTGGCAAAACCTCCGGTATACCTCGCTGCACTAAGTGAACCGGACCGTTTTCGTTTAAATACATGGTTAAAAGATGAGCCACTAACAGTAAAAGTCGGAAACCAAAACTGGAGCCCAAGAAACTACAGCCGTAATTTCAACGGCCGTATGATGTTAGTTGACGCTTTGGCAAAATCACAAAATATCCCAACGGTAAACTTAGGGCTAGAGGTTGGTTTAGACCAAGTGTTTAATACGTTTGTACGCTTAGGAGCTCCCGCGGCTGCTATGGAAAAAGTTCCTGCGATGCTATTAGGTGCAATTAATCTAACACCAGCGGAAGTTGCTCAAGTTTATCAAACCATTGGTGGTAACGGTAATCGTGCGAAATTATCGGCATTGCGTTCTGTTATTGATGGAGATGGCAATGAAATTTACCAAAGCTACCCATCAGCTGAGCGAGCAGTACCTTCCCAAGCTGCATACCTCACATTGTATGGTATGCAGCAAGTGGTTAAACAAGGTACGGGCAGAGTTTTATTGACCAAATATGCTAAGTATAATTTAGCCGGTAAAACAGGGACAACTAACGATCTACGCGATAGCTGGTATGCAGGTATTGATGGCAAAGAAGTAGCGATCGTGTGGGTTGGCCGTGATAATAACGGCCCAACACAATTAACAGGGGCGACAGGCGCACTGAAAGTGTATCAACGCTACTTAGAGAACCAAGCGCCATTAGCTCTTATCAACCGTGCACCAGAGGGCATTGTTGATATGCAAGTCACAGCTGACGGCCAATTAAGTTGCTCAAACTTCGGCGGCGGTAGAATGTTGCCGATTTGGACGGATAACCCAGAAGGGTTATGCCAAGCGTCTGAAAACGAAGCGCCAATTTGGGATCTCAATGGTAATAATGGCGAGCAGCAAGATGATGCACCGGATTGGGTTAAGGATATGTTTGGCAATAATCCCTAAATTCTCGTCATACTTCAACCTGTAGCGTTGTTGGTTGCACTCACTAGACCTAGTCACATACTATTGTATGCTCCTAGGCTCTAGCTCGCTGACCGCCTAGCTACAGGCTGAATTATTTAGAGAATTAATGAGTTAGAAAATTGTGGTGTAAGGCTGCAACTGGTGGCTATCCAATCTTTCTCTACCGATGCAAAAGAATAGAGGTGAAAGTAGGTAACATTTCACCTCCGTAATTTCAATATGAATTAATTCGTTTTGATCTTCATCAGCGCTGTTTCTGCCGCTTTAACTGTTTTCTCAATATCTTCATCACTGTGGGCGATTGACATAAAACCCGCTTCAAATGCAGAAGGCGCAAGGTAAATGCCTTGCTCTAACATGTAATGGAAAAATTTCTTAAAGCGTTCAACGTCGCACTTCATCACATCTTGGTAGCAAGTCACTGTTGGTGCGTCGGTGAAGAAAATACCAAACATACCACCGACGTGATTGATAACCATCGGGATACCTTGCTCTTGGGAAACACGTTTTAAACCACGAGCTAACTTTTCTGTTAATTCATTTAAACGTGAGTGCACACCCGGTTGAGAGACTTCTTTTAAACAAGCAAGACCAGCAGCCATCGCGACAGGATTACCAGATAAGGTTCCCGCTTGGTAAACAGGCCCAATTGGGGCTAGTTTTTCCATAATTTCAAGGCGGCCACCAAAGGCACCTACAGGCATACCACCACCGATGATTTTACCTAAACAGGTTAAATCAGGTTGAACATCATAGTAATCTTGTGCTCCACCTAATGCGACGCGAAAGCCAGTCATGACTTCATCAATGATGAGTACGGCATTGAATTCATCACATAACGCACGTAAACCCGGTAAGAACTCAGCCGTTGGTGGTACGCAATTCATATTTCCAGCAACAGGTTCAACAATCACACAGGCAATGTCTTCTGGATAATTTTCAAATGCTTGGCGAACTGAAGCTAGGTCATTATAGGTACAAGTTAATGTGTGTTTTACAAAATCTTCGGGGACGCCTGGGGAGTTTGGTTCACCCATCGTAAGCGCCCCAGAACCAGCTTTGACTAATAAACAGTCTGCATGGCCATGATAACAGCCTTCAAATTTGATGATTTTGTCGCGGCCTGTGTAACCTCGAGCCAGACGAATTGCACTCATGGTCGCCTCAGTACCTGAATTCACCATGCGTACCATATCCATAGAGGGGACTAACTCACAAACTAATTCAGCCATTTCAACTTCGGCGGCAGTCGGTGCACCAAAACTTAACCCTTTATGGACAGCTTTGATCACGGCATCACGGATCTCAGGATGGTTATGGCCTAATACCATCGGTCCCCATGAGCCAACGTAATCCACATAGGCTTTACCGTCAACGTCATAAATATAAGCGCCATCCGCTTTTTCAATAAATAATGGGGTTCCACCAACACCATTAAAAGCACGAACAGGGGAGTTTACACCACCAGGGATTTGTTCTTTTGCTTGTGCGTAAAGTTTTTCAGATTGTGACATCGCAGGGCTCCAGAAAGAGGCTAAGAAAAAATTGCCCTCATTCTAAAGCACCACACCAATTAAACCAAATATTGATACGAAGATATGCACAATGTGTCTAATTGCTTAACAACACTTGAACCATTTAGTCAAGTGGCGGATAATTAGGTTAATTGATCTGAGTAGGTTTTAGCCTACGCATGAATTTACCGGTCACCGGTTTGGAGTAAAAAATGAGTGATGATGCAGCTCTGCCTTTGCAATTTACTGATGCGGCAGCAATTAAAGTTAAAGATCTAGTCTCTGATGAGGACAACCCAAATCTGCGTCTGCGTGTTTATATCACTGGTGGCGGATGCAGCGGTTTCCAATATGGTTTCACATTTGATGACCAAATCAACGAAGGCGATATGACAATTGAAAAGCAAGGTGTTGCTCTTGTCGTAGACCCAATGAGTTTACAATATTTAGTCGGTGGAAGTGTTGATTATACCGAAGGTTTGGAAGGTTCGCGTTTTATTGTGACTAATCCGAATGCTAAGTCTACTTGTGGGTGTGGTTCGTCCTTCAGCGTCTAATTCTCGTCATCCTTCAACCTGTAGCTGTGTTGGCTGCATTCACTAGACCTAGTCACATACTTTTGTATGCTCCTAGGTTCTAGCTCATTTGCCGCCTTGCTACAGGCCGAATGATTTAGAGAATTATTGAGTTCTTCTTCAACCTGTAGCTGTGTTGGCTTCATTCAGCTACTCGGGTCACATACTTATGTATGCTCCTCGAGATACCTTCATTTGCCGCCTTGCCAGAACTCGAACTATTTAGAAAATTTTCTTAATTCTTAATTCTTAATTCTTAATTCTTAATTCTTAATTCTTAATTCTTAATTCTTAATTCTTAATTCTTAATTAGATAATGAATTTAACTGCTCACACAGTTGTTCGGTTGCGTTCACAATCCTTGGGCCTGCACGGTGAAACCAATCTTCATTTAATCGGATTATTGGGATATTGAGCTGGGAGTGCCAAAATTCTTTCACTGCTTTTTCCTGTTCTGCTGAGCCCGTCATGATTATTACATCTGGTTTGCGAGTGAGTACCTGCTCACGACTGACTTGTGGCCATTGAACTGAGCTATTAGCAAAAATATTTTCACTCCCACAAAACTCGACGACATCATTTTGCAGCGTATGGTTACCAGCGCTAAATAGAGGTTGAGAGCCGAGCTGAATGAACACTCTCTTAGGTTTGTTATTAGAAATTTTTGTATTTTGATAAGGCGCTAGCTTAGCGCGCATTATTCCCACATTTTGTTGTGCAAGCTCTGGGTTTGGACTGTATTGTGCCAACTCAGTGACTGAATTAATGACATCATCAATGGTTTGAGGGTCAAAATAAATAATTGGAATGCCGAGATTCGCAAGCTGATCAAGAGGGCGTTGGGGGTTGCCTCCTCGCCATGCGAGGATTAAATCAGGTTTTAGTGCAATAATACGTTCTACATTTAAGCCTTGCCAATCAGAGACTTGCTCTAGTTTTTTAGCTTGTTCTGGGTAATCGGAGTAAGCACTGACCGCAATTAAGCTATCCCCAAGCCCTGCTGAATAAGCAAGCTCAGTATTGGCTGGTGATAAGCTGATAACGCGTTGCTTTGCCGCTCCTAGTGCCGAAAAAGCCACCAATAAACCACATAATAAGGTAATAGTAAGAGAGAAATAATGCGTTATTCTTTTCATAACAAAATTCATCGTGACATTAAAAAAGTATAACTAACAATTAGTTATACTTTTTATGAGAATTATTAAGCGAGTTTGGATAAAATTGCAGTGATCATTAATGACGATTGACGGGCAGCAACGGGTAAGAATTCATCGAAGCTTGTGTGGGATTCCTTATCAGCCACATCTGAAATGGCACGGACAACGACAAACGGGGTACCAAATTGGTGACACACTTGGCCAATCGCGGTGGCTTCCATTTCTACTGCCGCAACTTGCGGGAACATCGCTTTGATGCGAGCCAGTGGTTCAGCACCATTAATAAAAGCATCGCCGCTACAAACTAAACCACGAACAGCGTTCATATCCAATAGCTGAATGCACTGCTCAGCAACTTCAATCAGTTTAGTATCCGCGACGAAAGCGGGTGGGCACTGTGCCATTTGGCCAGGTTCATAACCGAATGCTGTCACATCAGCATCATGGTAACGAACTTCAGTAGAAACCACGATATCACCAACATTTAAACGAGGGTCTAGCCCACCGGCGGAGCCTGTGTTAATCACGACATCTGGTTGGCAATGCTCCAGTAACAATGTTGTGCCGATTGCGGCAGCGACTTTACCAATACCTGATTTCAATAACGCAACGTCAACGCCATTAATTTGACCTGTATAAATCTCACAGCCAGCGCGGTTAATAGTTTGGCAGTTTTCAATTTGCGAGCGCAAAATCGCCACTTCTTGTTCCATGGCGCCAATTATTCCAACTTTCATTTTGTCTCCTTTTCCCTGCTCAATTTGCACTATTAGTGTCAATATTTTGACTAGGGACGATAATGTTTTATTGTGTTATTGCTGTATTCTTCGAGTGGGTTCGCAATTTTAATTGCAACAACTCGGATTTAGACAACGAAATTACAAAGATGCACGAAGTGTAACATTGAAAGGTGAGTCGTGAAGTTTTTTTCCTATATTTAGGCTATATAATGAAGCATTAATTGAGATAGGGAGGGTGGCAGAGTGGGTGAGATTAATTTTGTTAAGAAGTTAAATTTTCAGCGCAACTACATGAGCAGTGCGAAAAACCAAAAAATTTCACCTAAAGATGAAGATGCGGTTAATCGCTTATTCGAAAGTGACCGCGGGAGGATCATTAATTCAGCTGCCATTCGCCGTTTGCAACAAAAAACGCAAGTTTTTCCCTTAGAGCAAAATGCAGCAGTTCGCAGTCGCTTAACTCACTCACTAGAAGTACAGCAGGTTGGCCGTTACATCAGTAAAACGGTTTTAGGCGAACTAAAAAAGAAAAAATTGCTTGAACCTTATGGGCTAGATGAACGGTGTGATGCTTTTGAGAGCTTAGTCGAAATGGCCTGCTTAATGCATGATATTGGCAATCCACCATTTGGGCATTTTGGTGAGGCAGCAATTCAACGGTGGTTTACTAAATTACTATCGCCTAGTTACTTATTTACTCCGAATTCCCCTGATCCATGCAAAATACCTGCATTACAGTTAACTGGAAATGAAAAGCAAGATTTATTCCGCCGTCAATTAAAACAGGATTTATGCTCATTTGAAGGTAATGCGCAAGGGTTACGTATGGCGCATCGCTTACTCAAACTAAACTTAACTTATGCGCAAGTTGGCTCTATCTTAAAATATACGCGTGGAGCTTATGATTTGGAGCCAATTCCCCCTGAGTTTGATTATTTGATGAAAAAACCAGGCTATTATTGGTCAGAGGTGGACTTTGTCAGTGAGCTAACCAAAAAGCTCGATATGGAAAAATATTGCCGTTTCCCGCTGTCCTATATTATGGAAGCGGCTGATGATATTTCATATTGCATTGCTGATTTGGATGACGCTGCGGAAAAAGGCATTTTTACTGTTGAGCAGTTGATTGAGTATTTAAAAGCAGAGTGGGGAGATATTGAACAAAATGATTTATTCGATCAAACCATTATGCGAGCTTTCAATAATATCAGTGACAACCACACAAGGCGTATTCAGCAAGATCAATTCTTTATGTATTTGCGCGTAAATATCACAGGAAAATTGTCTCATTATAGCGCACAACAATTCATTAAGAATCTACCCGAAATTTATAACGGCACTTTTAACAGTGCTTTGTTAGAAGATAAAAGTCCAGAGCATAGGCTATTAAAAGTACTGAAAACAGTGGCTTTTAAACATGTATTTAACCACCATGAAGTTGAAGAGTTAGAACTACAAGGCTATCGAATTATCAGTGGATTATTAGATTTTTATAGTCCACTACTGATGATGGATAGAAGCGATTTTGCTGACCTCGTGGACAAAAATTACCACAAGCATTTTTTCATTGAAACGAGGTTATTCCATAAATTATCTAATAAGCATCGCTTATCTTACACGGAAGCACTTGAGAAAATTTCTGCAACGAATGAAGCAGATAAATCTATCCTTGAGTTTTATTATCGAGCTCGTTTGATTCAAGACTATATTAGCGGTATGACAGACCACTATGCCTATGAAGAATATCGTAAATTTATGGTTAGCAATTGATATAATAACTGAATAGCTTAATAAAAATAGAAAAGTAGTCAATCAAATGATAGGAAAGCAGGTATAATAGCCTGCTCGTTTTCCTTGATTAATTAGCGAAAAAAAACAACGCATTAAAATTGAAAACTCGACAATCATGATTTTTATAACTTAATATTCTGTAGTGACTATTTTATGGCTCAATTTTACTCTCCTAATCGCCGTACCACTCCACGCCGCCAGATCACGGTTGTAGCTGATAGCCTTGATGCCGCAGGGCAAGGTGTTGCTCGTATCGAAGGAAAAACCATTTTTGTAACAGGTTTATTGCCTGAAGAAGAAGCCCAAATTGAATTGACGGAAGAGAAACGGCAGTTTGCTAAAGGGAAGGTAATTAAACGTTTGAGCACGAGCCCTCAAAGAGTAAAGCCACGGTGCCGTTATTTTAACCAATGTGGGGGATGTCAACAGCAACATGTTGACATTGCACTACAAAGAGAAAGTAAAGCTCATGCTTTAGCTTATCTGATGCGACGCGAAACATTGCAAGATATATCCTGTGCCGAGGTGATTTATGGTGAGTCATATGGCTACCGTCGCCGAGCTCGGTTGGGGCTACAATATCAGCCTAAAAGTAAAAATGTCGTTATGGGGTTTCGTCAATCTCAATCTAACACATTAGTTGATATAAAAAATTGCCCTATATTATCTCCTGATTTGGATATCTTATTAAAACCACTTTCTGAATGCATTAACCAGCTCAGTAATAAAGCGAAATTGGGCCACGTAGAGCTTATTCACGCAGACAATAGCAAAATTGTATTGATTCGTTACTTAACACCTTTTTCGTTATCAGATACTCAAAAGTTAAGCGATTTTGAAAATCAGCACGGAGTGTCTATCTGGTTAGCGGGTAATGATGAAAACTTACAGGCTCTGTCACCAAATTCGCCACAACCTGAGTATCAAGTTGCTGGGGAAATACTAAAATTTAACCCATTAAATTTTATTCAAGTGAACGGGCAAGTTAACCAGTTGATGGTAGAACAAGCTTTAGCATGGTTAGATCTAAACAGTGAAGATAGGGTATTAGACCTTTTTTGTGGAATGGGTAACTTTACATTACCTATCGCACGGTTAGTGAAATCCGTTGTGGGTGTTGAAGGTGTGGAAAATTTAGTCAAACAGGCACGAAATAACGCACAGCTCAATACTATTTGTAATGCGACATTCTATAATGAAAACTTAGAAGCCCAGATACACACACAACCTTGGGCGGCTCATGGCTTTAATAAAGTATTATTAGACCCCGCTAGAGCTGGAGCCGCTGGTGTTATGGAACATTTAATTAAACTGATGCCAGAAAAAATTGTCTATGTTTCATGTAACCCCACAACATTGGCAAGAGATAGCAAAGTTTTACTTGATGGGGGCTATCAGTTATTACAGTTGCGGATGCTAGACATGTTTCCGCATACTAGCCATTTAGAGTCAATGGCGTTATTTATCCGTCGCCCAGAGGTTTAATAGGTAGGGAGAATATATGGTTGCAGTAAGAAGTGCGCATCTTACCCCAGCAGGTGAGTTTGCCCCAGAAAAGTGGGTTAACGGTCTGGGATTGAGCAATAAACAATCAGAAGAAAAGCTCATCCATACCTGGCAATATTGTCACGATAAACTAGCCGGACAAGAAATCGCCCCTCTGTTACTGTGGCGCGGTATTGAAATGACCGAAATCCTATCGACATTAAGTATGGATATCGGCAGCTTACAAGCAGCTTTACTTTTTCCTTTAGTGGAAGAGGGGAAGTTGGAAGAGCAAGAAGTTATTGATGAGTTTGGTCAATCCATTCACGAACTCGTTAAAGGCGTGCTGGAAATGGATGCGATTCGTCAACTCAAAGCCACGCAATCGAGTGAAACGAGCTCGACACAAGTCGATAATATTCGCCGTATGCTATTGTCGATGGTGGAAGATTTCCGCTGCGTTGTCATTAAACTAGCGGAACGAATTGCACATTTACGTGAAGTCAAAGATGCCACTGAAGATGAGCGCGTTTTAGCGGCAAAAGAGTGCTCAAATATTTATGCACCTTTAGCAAATCGCCTAGGAATTGGGCAGTTAAAATGGGAGTTAGAAGACTTCTGTTTTCGTTATTTGCATCCCGATGAATATAAGAAAATTGCAAAGCTCCTCCATGAACGTCGTATTGACCGTGAAGAGTATATAGATACTTTCGTAACAACCTTACGTAAGTACATGTTAAAAGAGAATATTCAAGCTGATATCTATGGCCGGCCTAAGCATATTTACAGTATTTGGCGTAAAATGCAGAAAAAATCATTGGCATTTGATGAACTGTTTGATGTGCGAGCGGTGCGTATTGTTGTTGAACGCTTGCAGGATTGTTATGCCGCGTTAGGGATTGTACATACCCATTTTCGCCATCTTCCCGATGAGTTTGATGACTATGTGGCGAACCCGAAACCTAATGGTTATCAATCTATTCATACAGTGGTGTTAGGGCCAAACGGCAAAACGCTTGAAATTCAAATTCGTACCCGCCAAATGCATGAAGATGCAGAGCTGGGAGTTGCGGCCCATTGGAAATACAAAGAAGGCGCGACTGGCATTGGTAAAGGCAGTAGTTACGAAAACCGCATTGCATGGTTACGTAAGCTGATTGCATGGCAAGAAGAAATGGCAGATTCTGGCGAAATGCTAGATGAAGTTCGTAGCCAAGTGTTTGATGACCGAGTGTATGTCTTTACCCCAAAAGGGGATGTGGTGGATTTACCAGCAGGCTCGACACCGCTTGATTTTGCTTATCATATTCACAGTGATGTCGGCCACCGTTGTATTGGTGCAAAAATAGGTGGGCGTATTGTCCCATTTAGCTATCAATTACAAATGGGCGATCAAATTGAAATTATTACTCAAAAGCATCCAAATCCAAGCCGCGACTGGTTAAACCCTAACTTAGGGTATGTCACAACCAGCCGTGGGCGAGCTAAAATCCAAAATTGGTTCCGTAAACAAGATAGAGACAAAAATATCCTTGCAGGGCGTCAAATTTTAGATAGCGAACTATCACAGCTTGATATTAGCCTTCGTGAAGCAGAAAAACTGCTAATCGCACGCTACAATGTTCATTCATTGGATGAGGTTTTGGCAGGAATTGGCGGCGGTGATATCCGTATCAACCAATTAGTGAATTTCCTGCAGAGCAAATTTAACAAAGCCACTGCCGAAGAAGAAGACCGTGCGGCAATGAAGACATTAGAAAGTAAGTCTTCACTCCCAAGAGCACCATCTCATAGTAGCGGCCGAGTGGTGGTTGAAGGGGTTGGTAACCTAATGCACCATATTGCACGCTGCTGCCAGCCAATTCCAGGGGATGAAATTGTCGGTTTTATCACGAAAGGAAGAGGTATTTCCATTCACAGTGCAGACTGTGAACAATTAGCTGAACTACAAAGCCATGCACCAGAACGCGTAATAGATGCAGTTTGGGGAGAAAACTACTCGAGTGGTTATTCTCTTGTGGTTAGAGTTATTGCTAATGACCGCAGCGGCCTGCTGCGTGATATCACGACAATATTAGCAAATGAGAAAGTCAATGTGCTTGGTGTCAGTAGCCGCAGCGATGTAAAACAGCAACTGGCAACGATAGATATGACTATTGAGCTGTATAACATTGAGGTGCTGAGTCGGGTGTTAGCTAAGCTGAATCAGTTGGCGGATGTTATAGAAGCAAAGCGTCATTCTCAGTGATTTTCTTCATATTTTGAGTTGTAGGGGTGTTGGCTGCGCTTAGCTACTCGGGTCACATACTTGTGTATGCTCCCCGAGATATCTTCGCTTGCCGCCTACCTACAATTCAAACTATTTTGAAAATCGGTATATTTATATTCTAAAAATCCCTCTCTTCATGTTTTTAATTATTCTTTTCTATACAACTTCTGTTTCTTCATGAGTTAGTTAGCAAAAATTTATTTTTTTGGGAAAAATTTGTCGATTGCTCATCAACTCTGATAAGTTTGGGATAAAGGACAACTAGAAACAAAAAAATTAAAGGTTAATACAATGAGTCAGACAAATCTTCAAATCGAACGTTTATTATCAATTATGAAGCAGCTTCGAGATCCGCAAACAGGGTGCCCATGGGATAAGGTACAAACATTTAAAACTATTGCGCCTTATACGCTTGAAGAAACTTATGAAGTGCTTGATGCGATAGAACGTGAAGATTTTAGCGACTTAAAAGGTGAGTTGGGAGACTTATTATTCCAAGTGGTTTTCTATGCGCAAATGGCGAATGAAAAATCACTCTTTGATTTTAGCGATATCTGCCAATCTGTTAGTGATAAGCTCGAACATCGCCACCCTCATATTTTCGATGCAAATAATACACTGAGTAGCACAGAAGTGATTGAGGGATGGGAAAAACGAAAAGCCAAAGAGCGAGCTGAAAAATCGCAATTTTCTGTGCTAGATGATATTCCAAATTCACTCCCAGCACTAATGAAAGCCTATAAAATTCAAAAACGTTGTGCGTCAGTTGGTTTTGACTGGGATACGCTAGGCCCTGTTGTTGGTAAAGTTCATGAAGAACTTGAAGAAGTGATGGAAGAAGCCACTCAGGCGGTTGTTGACCAGTCGCGCTTAGAAGAGGAAATTGGCGACTTATTGTTTGCAACCGTGAATTTATCACGCCATTTAGGTTATAAACCTGAAATAGCGTTGCAAAAAGCGTGTAACAAATTCGAAGGTCGTTTTCGCCAAATCGAAAAAAGCCTCGCGGAAAGTGGTAAAACGACAGAAAGTGCTACACTTAATGAGATGGAGGCACTTTGGCAGCAGGTTAAGAGCCAAGAATAAAATGGCTCGTCATATTTCGCACTACAGCGTTGTTGGCTGCGTTCGGCTACTCGGGTCACATACTTAGTGTATGTTCCCCGAGATGTCCTCTCTTGCCGCCTAGCTGTAGCACGAACTATATAGAGCCAATTCTCGTCGGGCCTCGCACTACAGCGTTGTTGGCTGCGTTCGGCTACTCGGGTCACATACTTAGTGTATGCTCCCCGAAGATATCCTCTCTTGCCGCCTAGCTGTAATGCGAACCTTGTCTGCAATTGTTTAAACCATTAGTTGTTTTAAAATCTGGCGGTTGTTGGTTTGTTCTAAAAGCACTTCATTCAATAGCACCAAACAAAGCTTCAAAAATAATGGGTGACGTGAAATATTGAGGTGTTAAATAGCGACAAGTAGAGTAAATAGTTATTCAAAATCAAAGTTAGTGCAGAATCGCATTTTTTATACCATACAATGAGCTGAAAGGATTTAGCTTTTGCATTTGAACTGTGTTAATCTATGAAAATAGACAAAGATGACTAATTTTGAAGCGATAAATAATTTTCGCTTTTAACTTGCTGATAATATTAGAGTATTGATGAAATTTAGCCTTATTATGCTTAGAACATTTGTAGCGAAATTAAGGTTCGGGTATACTGTTTTCCCGTCCTGTTATATCCATCATCTTTTAAACCTAAACTTTCAGGTTCAGCATGAAAACTAATTATATTTTTGTGACCGGCGGGGTCGTATCCTCTCTGGGTAAAGGCATTGCCGCAGCCTCTTTGGCGGCTATACTCGAAGCCCGTGGACTCAATGTGACTATTATGAAACTGGATCCCTACATCAACGTAGATCCAGGCACAATGAGCCCAACCCAACACGGGGAAGTTTTCGTTACAGAAGACGGCGCTGAAACTGACTTAGATTTGGGTCATTATGAGCGCTTCATCCGTACTAAAATGACTCGTCGTAATAACTTTACGACTGGGCGTGTTTACTCTGAAGTTCTGCGCAAAGAGCGCCGTGGCGACTACTTAGGCGCTACAATTCAAGTTATCCCTCATATCACTAATGAAATTAAAGACCGCATCATCCGTGGTGGCGAAGGCCATGACGTTGTTTTGGTTGAAGTTGGTGGTACAGTGGGTGATATTGAATCATTGCCATTCCTTGAAGCGATTCGTCAAATGGCTGCAGAAGTCGGCCGTGAGCGTACTTTATATTTGCACTTAACATTAGTGCCTTACCTTGCAGCAGCTGGTGAAGTGAAAACTAAGCCAACTCAACATTCTGTGAAAGAATTGCTGTCAATTGGTATCCAGCCAGACGTGTTAATCTGTCGCTCAGACAGAGTGATCCCAGCAAATGAACGTGCAAAAATCGCATTGTTCTGTAATGTGCCAGAGAAAGCGGTTATTTCTCTCAAAGACGTTGATTCAATTTATAAAATTCCAGCCTTGTTAAAATCACAAGGTTTGGATGAGTACATTTGTAACCGTTTTCGCATTGATGCGCCAGAAGCTAATTTATCTGAGTGGGAACAAGTTATTTACGAAGAAGCTAATCCTGCAGGTGAAGTCACCATTGGAATGGTTGGTAAATATGTTGAGTTACCAGATGCGTATAAATCTGTAATTGAAGCATTAAAACACGGTGGATTGAAAAACCGTTTAACTGTGAATATCAAATTGATTGATTCACAAGACATCGAAACGCGTGGTGTTGAGTTACTAAAAGATTTAGATGCTATTTTAGTGCCAGGCGGTTTTGGTGAGCGTGGTATTGAAGGTAAAATTCTGACTGCTCAATATGCACGTGAAAACAAGATCCCTTACTTAGGGATTTGTTTGGGTATGCAAGTTGCATTGATTGAATTTGCACGTAATGTGGCCAATATGGCAGATGCAAATTCAACAGAATTTAAAGCGGATTGTAAATTCCCAGTTGTTGCGCTGATTACAGAATGGCGTGACGAAGAGGGTAACCTTGAAGTGCGTTCAGAAGAGAGCGACCTTGGTGGAACAATGCGTGTTGGTAGTCAACCATGCCACCTAGTGAATGGTAGCCTTGTACGTGAGATGTATGGTTCAGAAACCATTATTGAACGTCACCGCCACCGTTATGAAGTGAACAACTTACTGCTGAAACGCATTGAAGATGCGGGCCTGAAAATTGCAGGTCGTTCAGTAGATAACAAGCTGGTGGAAATTATTGAAAACCCAAATCATCCATGGTTTGTGGCTTGTCAGTTCCACCCAGAGTTCACCTCTACACCAAGAGATGGTCATCCGTTGTTTGCAGGTTTTGTTAAAGCCGCTGGTAAGTACCAGAAAGGTGAGTTGAAATAAGATATGGGGAAGTCGGCGCAGGTGCACCAACTTCCCAAAATTTAACTTGTACTGAGGAAAACCTAATGTCCAAAATTGTTAAAGTGATCGGTCGTGAAATCATTGACTCTCGTGGTAACCCAACTGTAGAAGCTGAAGTTCATTTAGAAGGTGGCTTTGTTGGTTTAGCTGCAGCACCATCAGGTGCGTCAACAGGTTCTCGTGAAGCTCTGGAACTGCGTGACGGTGATAAAGCACGTTTTCTGGGTAAAGGTGTTCTGAAAGCAGTTGCTGCTGTTAATGGTCCAATCGCAGAAGCGCTGATCGGTAAAGATGCTAAAGACCAAGCTAACATCGATAAAATCATGATTGATCTCGATGGCACTGAGAACAAATCTAAATTTGGTGCAAACGCAATTCTGGCTGTATCTTTAGCAAATGCTAAAGCAGCTGCGGCAGCGAAAGGTATGCCTCTGTATGAGCACATTTCTGACCTGAATGGTACTCACGGTCAATACTCTATGCCTCTACCTATGATGAACATCATCAATGGTGGTGAGCACGCAGATAACAACGTTGATATCCAAGAATTCATGATCCAGCCTGTTGGCGCACCAACGCTGAAAGAAGCTGTTCGTATGGGTTCTGAAATTTTCCATCACTTAGCAAAAGTACTGAAATCTAAAGGTATGAACACTGCTGTAGGTGATGAAGGTGGTTATGCGCCTAACTTAGAGTCAAACGCAGCGGCATTAGCAGCAATTAAAGAGGCGGTTGAGCAAGCAGGTTATGTATTAGGTAAAGACGTAACACTGGCAATGGACTGTGCAGCATCTGAGTTCTATAACGCAGAAACAGGCAATTATGAGCTGAAAGGCGAAGGTAAAACCTTCACTTCACAAGAGTTCACTCACTATTTAGAAGAACTGACTAAACAGTACCCAATCGTATCTATTGAAGATGGTCTGAATGAGTCTGACTGGGATGGTTTCGCATACCAAACTAAAGTTCTTGGTGACAAAATCCAACTGGTTGGTGACGACCTGTTTGTAACGAACACTAAGATCTTGAAAGAAGGTATTGATAAAGGCATTGCTAACTCTATCCTGATCAAATTCAACCAAATTGGTTCTTTAACTGAAACTTTGGCTGCAATTAAAATGGCGAAAGATGCAGGCTATACAGCTGTTATCTCTCACCGTTCAGGCGAAACTGAAGATGCAACTATCGCAGATTTAGCAGTCGGTACAGCTGCAGGCCAAATCAAAACGGGTTCAATGAGCCGTTCTGACCGTGTTGCTAAATATAACCAACTGATTCGTATTGAAGAAGCATTAGGTAAAAATGCACCATTCAATGGCTTAAAAGAAGTTAAAGGCCAAGCGTAATTTTAGTTCGTTAACCAATTTATACGAAAGGAAGCCGATGGCTTCCTTTTTTTTCGACTGAAACCTTTGCTGAGGAAGCCATTTTTACTATATATTCCCAGTAATTTATGATTATCTCTAATGTATCATAATAAATTTGATTGGATTTTTAGTAAGCTTAATGATTGATCAGCCTTTTATTGACTCACTTTATATTTAATAATCAATTTAAAATCAATCAATTAGATAGTTGATTGATATACGTCTCTTTAGAAATAATATGCTAATTTATAGTAGCTATTTTAGTATTTAATTCTTCGATTTTTACGAGTGAATGGGTAGGTTTTTTGGAGTTTACATGAAAAACGATGAAATTATACGGTGTAGATCGCACTTTTAGTTCCTCCACATTTTAATTTCATACAATTAACTTTATATTCCAGCTCTTGCAAAAAAATATTAACAATAATACTCGAAAATAATTTGCTTCCGAGCTAATGGAGTTTACATGGACGCTTCCGAATCCCTACAACCAGCGGTCAGCCCGACCCCATCCAATAAACGGGGTTGGATCATTTTAGCGGTTGATATTGTTCTACTGATCTTACTTTTAAAATATTTGCCTTTTGATGACAAGGCAAATGCAGGCCTTGCAATGATGGTTTTCATTGGTGTGCTTTGGCTAACTGAAGCTATCCATGTCACTATTACTGCACTTTGTATTCCTATCTTAGCGGTTGGGCTTGGATTAATGAATACTGGGGAAGCGCTTAAATCATTCGCAAACCCAATTATTTTCCTATTCTTCGGTGGCTTTGCTTTAGCGACGGCTTTGCATATTCAAGGCTTAGACCGTCTAATTGCTAACCGCTTACTAATGGCTGCACGTGGTCGTTTATCAGTCGCAGTATTACTGTTGTTTGGTGTTACCGCGCTGCTATCAATGTGGATTAGTAACACAGCAACTGCTGCAATGATGTTACCCCTTGTATTAGGTATTTTATCTAATCTCGATGTACGTCATGAACGTAATACGTTTGTGTTTGTTTTATTAGGTGTTGCTTATAGTGCCAGTATTGGTGGTCTAGGAACTATTGTGGGTAGCCCACCAAACGCAATTGCCGCTGCTGCATTAGGTTTAGATTTCTTATCGTGGATGAAATACGGCATTCCAATCATGGTAGTTTTACTACCGATGATGTTTGTATTGATGTACATGATGTTACGCCCAAATCTGAAACACCGTTTTGAAATTGAATTAGAGCATGTTAAATGGAATGGCAAACGTATTACAGCAATGGGGATCTTCCTATTTGCGGTAGTTTGTTGGATCACCAGTACGTTTATTAGTGAAGCACTTGGTGGTGTGAAGGATCTCGACACCATTATTGCTATGATTGCTGCAATTTTGATTGGTATAACAGGGGTTGCTAGTTGGTCACAAATCCAAAAAAATACCGAGTGGGGCGTATTGATGCTGTTCGGTGGGGGGTTGACTCTCAGTGCAATTTTAAGTTCTTCAGGCGCTAGTAAAATTATGGCTGACTGGATGCAGATGACATTTGGGACAAGTCATTGGTTTGTGATTATCTTAGCGGTGACAACCTTTATTATCATCCTGACTGAATTTACGAGTAATACTGCAAGTGCCGCCCTGTTAGTTCCTATTTTTGCTACTGTTGCGGAAGCATTAGGTATGCCAGTTATTGTATTAACTATGATTATTGGTATTGGTGCCTCTTGTGCGTTTATGTTGCCTGTTGCGACTCCGCCAAATGCGATTGTATTTGGTTCTGGTTATATCAGGCAAATTGAAATGGTACGGGTCGGTGCAGTTCTGAACGTAGCATGTATTATTGTTATCTCTCTATTTGCTTGGTTCTTTTGGCTATAAAGCAAACAAGAAAAATCACTAAATTGATTTTAGCTAAAAGTATAAAGTGAGAGAAACACATTTTTATTTCACTTTCCCAACGACCTACGGGCTCATTAAAAATGAGCCCGTTTTTCATTACTGTGCGACAAGCACTTGCTGATTTTTCCCTATTTGTATTTTACCTGTGCCGTGCATTACAAAATCACTGTCGCCACGTAATGAAAAATTCATTGTTTGTATCAAACCTTTGATATCAATTGTATTTTGAGGACAAAGGAAGCTGTCTTTACACTGATATTGATGGCTTTCAAATGAAATAAGCCGGCCTAATAGCTTGGTATTTTCTCCCAGTTCTAGGTGGCTGCCTTGGCTATAAGGTGTATCCGTTTTAAATTTAGAGCCTGAGTGAATGACTGCTTCTCGTGGGGAAATTGAAGCACTTCCGGATGTACTCAGATAATTTTGAACCGCAGCCGTAATATTTAGTGCATTTTGTAGTTTTATTCGATCGGCGAACACATTCAGTTTAGAAAGCTGTAACGGGCTGGCATGCTGTTGGCTGATGTTGATTTGGCTTGCGGGGCTAACTGAGAATTTCAATTGACTGTATTCATCTAGTGCTTTTGCTTCAAGCTGCTTCGTTTCTTTATTTTTAACATATTGTTTTTCTAACTTACCTGCAATTAAAGATAAGCTATTAATATTACTTATGGAGCCATCAGCCCATGAGATCCCATTGGGATTAGCAATAATTAGGTTCGCGGCTTGTCCTTTAATACCGAGGACACCTTTAATTTTACTTTCTTCTGTTCCTGTCACTTCAGCCAATATTAGTTTTGCAGCTTTGTTTGCAAGTTGATTATTATCATTAATATCATTATTAAAAATGAGGCCATGATCATTAGAAGATAAACTCTCAAAAGAGTTAAATGAAATATGATTTTTTAGAGGAGCTTCGATATTAATTAATTTTGCTTTAGATACATCGGCTTGAGAAAAGGAAGAAAAACTCAAACATGATAAAAAAGAGTTTGTTAGAAAGATAAATTGCATTTTTTTATTCATTACGTTTCCTTGTAATAATAACCCTAATAGGTGTAATTAAATATAATCTATTTTATTTTTCATTAGTATATTAAAATTTAACATGGATGCTATAAAAATAATTATTTTAAATTTTAATGATGCAAAATTAAAATCAACAACGATTAGTTGGGTAAGTGTAACAAATAGAGTTGCAAGTGTAGATATTAAATCATTTAAGTCACATTCCTACAATTTATAATAAAGTTGATGTTCAATTCGTTTTACTAGGATATAACGGCAATCATCAGGTAAAAAATCGCTCGTTTATATCGATATACCCAAGTACTCATCTAAAGCAAAATTTTTATTTACACGTACACTTTCTGATAGTTTTGTGATCGTTACTGAACTAAATGAAACAACTTATCGGGTCTATCATGATGGGAGAATTAATAGTTCGATTCCTTTTGATAATGTAGTGATGGCGTAGATTACAAAGATTACCAAATAAAAAATGCTAGTCTAATGACCGGTATCAGACTGATACCGAACATATTATGTTTGGTAGTAAATCTAATAGGCTATTGAGAATAAACTAGAAATATCACTAAATTGATTTTCCCCTATCTGTATTTTATCTGTGCTACATATTACAAAATAACCGTCGCCACGTAATGAAAAATTCATTGTTTGTACCAGCACCTTGATATCAATGGTATTTTGAAGCTAAAGAAAACTGTCTTGACACTGATATTGATAGCTCTCAAATGAAATGAACCGGCCTAATAGCTTGGTATTTTCCCCCAGTTCTATCGGCTAAGATATTAAGTTTAGAAAGTTGTATTCTTATTGCTTATATAATCCCTGTAAAAGATAATGATAGCTATTATATTTATTTTATTATTTGTTTAATGATTGTTAATGGAATTATTTTTTATAAAATGTAATTCTTGATATGTGGAGATGCTCTTATATAACATAGGTAAATAAAAGGATTTAATTATATGTTTAATAATAGTTGTTTATTAAAAAATTCCATTTATAAAATGGATGAAATTAAAAAAAATAATAATTTTCTAATTATTAATACAGAATCATTATTAATAATTCGCCAAATAAAACAAATTTTACTGAGAACAGTGCAAGAGATGGGCTATGATACAGTTAACTCTAATTTAGTTGCACAAGTACTGCGTGATAGTCGTTTAAAATCTGGATTATTTGGCAGTATGCCACTTAAAAATAGTCCAGCAAGTCCTGATGTTAAGAACTTTCTTGCAGACACATTATCGTTTACCCGCTTGCATGCGATTAGTGGGGATAGCATGACAACAATGGGTAAAATACCACCTTATGGACGTGCACACTTAGTTAAAATTGGTCCGAATAGTTATGCGGTTGAATATAGATATGAGCCTTCAAGCATCTCGCCTTCATTAGCATTCCATGCTTATTTTTTAGGTTATAACGGGGCTAATCAGTCCAGTGCAACGCCTGCTTATGTTGATATACCTATTCAGGCTGCTGAGGATAGTTTTTTATTCACGGGCTCTTTAACAGGGTGCTCCGTTATTGTTACTAAGCTGAATGAAACAACCTATCGTGTTTATCATGATGGCCGTGTGAATAGTTCTATATTGTATGATAATGTTGTAATGGCATTTGATTATATGGACTACCAAGTTCCAGGCTCTGATGAAGGCCTTGCGATGGCGTATATGTATTTTAAGGATGGCCATTGGCGGTTATTATTACAAAAGCAAGAATATGAATTGATCAATGGAACACCTATTCCTAAGCTACGTAACAACGAAAGTTCTATGATAGGTTATTATGTTGATAATCAATTTTCCGAGAAACAATTAGAAAAATTCAATCGATATCGCCATGCATCACAAAATAAATTAAAAGAAATAGCAAAGGAATTTGGTATAAATACGGACCAGGTTTCAGAAGGTGAATATATTGATGGGGGGTTTTCGCTGGAGAACTCAGCAATAAAATCATGGGTTGATTTAAATGGCAAGGTTAAAAAGAAAATTTATGATAAAATCAATCAATTAATTAAACAAATTGATGATTTTAAAGTTGAATTAAACAATCTAAAGAGTAAGTCAATACGAAGTAATGACGAAAATATAAGGATCGATAAATTAATATCAATTCTGGAAATAAAAAAAATTATTAAAGATTACTATTCTCAAAAACATTTATCGATATTAACTGAGTCATTATCTGTAGAAAGAAGCTGGTTATGGCTACAAATAAAAAATAAGACTGGAATTGACTCTGTTGTTCAAGTCGTAAATGAAGAACTTGGTAACGGTGTTACGAATATAGCGCTAAATAAAGAATATAAATTGGCGGTGATGCGAGATCGTAATATTGCTAATGATAAATTTAATGAAGGTTATGATAACTATAATAAAACTGATATTCGAGGCTTTAATCAAGAAATGACTTCATCAGAGATGATGGCTCTATATTTAAATCCTGAATTGAGCGTGACAGAACGTGGCGCATTGTATAGGCATATTCAAAATACGATAGATAACGAAGGTCGTCATCAAATTTTAGAAAATACGAGGGAAATAAATGAATTATTTAAGAGAGAGGGCAGTATAAATTCTAGGCTATCCCCCCAAGATTTTTATTTACCTTTAATGGGAGATATGTCAGATGGTCGCTGTTATCCGCTTGTTAGAGCTATGGCTGTTGCATTAGAGGAGAATGGGCCAAATGGTAGTAATGTACTACTCGACAAACTCTTTTTAGCTGCCGCATCACCAACAGATAACAGCTCAATTCTATTAAAAAAATCATTAATAAGGCTTCATTCAAATATTGAAGCGGTACAGTCTTCGAGTTCTCAAGGTAACCTAGATTTAAATGCTATTGAGGCTAGATTAACTGAGGGGAATGCAACGAAAATGTATGCCTTAAATAGCCAGAAGCATGCGATGATGTTGGGGAAAATTGTATATGAAGATAGTGTAACCTATTATTTTTACGATCCTAATTTCGGTATATTCACATTTGAAAGTAGTCATAAACTTTTTTCAGCTCTAAATAAGTTTATGATAAATAAAAAAATGGCTAAATTATATGTTGCTTTAGGCTCTGATTCGAAACCTATTTTTGAATTAATTTCTATTGATGTTGACGGGATGAGAAATGTGGCAGTGGGCGGGGGATTAGTCGTATCAGATTTATCTAATACAGATGATTTGAATCTTGTTGCTGAAAGGCGTAAAAATACGATTAAATTTATTGAAAATCAAATACGAATCACTAAAGAGTTAAATATAAAAGCATCGTTAACAATTTTGACCGCTGAACGATGGGGGGACAAAATTGAGAGAGTATTTAATGAGATATCTGAACAGTATCAATTAGATGAAACATGGTTACCTAATTTTTCTAGTATAGAAATGACTGAGGAGGGAAAATACCGCATTCAATTTATTAATAAAGACATCGCATTTCGAGAGCGCTGGATTGAAACAACAGATAGTACTTTGATGGAATTTAAAGAGTACTTTAATGAAAATATAAATACATTTGAACAAAGCTACGAATTTCACCATTCTGAATTACGGCGCCGAGGTGGCATAGGTAATGCGGAACATGTTGATGGAATGAACATGGGAATGGCCGTTCACGCATTAATTCAGTGGGCTGCGAATAAAAATAGACAAAACATAAGCAGTGGCATGTCATCAAATTTAGCGGAAGCATTAAAAATTCATGCTTATGTCACTTATAGTATGATGGCGCATGGTGCAGTAAATGATGTGACAAAGGTTGTAAAGTTAGTTAAAACGCTTTGGTGTGAGGAGGCGGGAATTACCCACTCTGCGATGAAGACTTTTTCATCATCATTTGCCCGGGTAGCTAATGAAGGGATCGGTACTGTTTTTCAAGGCGCAATGGTTGGGTTTGATATTTATGAATTAACACATGCAGAAAATGATCCACAAAAGGCTGTATTTGGAACTCAGCTGGCATTCGATTCAGCAAGTTTACTATTAAGTGGTGCAACAATTGGTGCAGGTATTGTCGGAGCTACAGAGGCAGCTGCTGTATTTGGTGGTGTGGGTGTGATTGTTGGTGGCCTCGGAATTGGAATTGTGGGACTAGCACGTGCATATGCTGAAATTGGCGAGCATGCGAAAGAAGTTGGGGTCTACTTCCAACATTTAGATGATGCGTATAGTGGGAATGGATTTGATTATCAAATAGATAATAAAAGTGGTAAACGGATCTTAGTTCCACGTCCTTTGGCTGTATTTGATCGTATTGACTTACGCTCAAAAAAAATTAACTTTGATAGCCAGTATCTCTACCGTACACAGCCCCATCGCAGTGGAAATGGTAGTGGGCGCAAAGATTATATTGCTTGGGCAGCGTATCTTCCCTATTCGGTGGTTGATAAAAAACAAGCCATTAATATTCGAGAAGGACTTGGTTATCAGAGCAAGCATGACATTCCATTTCAAGAGACAGATACCGTTATTTTACCAGGGGTGCCAAAGTCATATATTAATTATTCTTTTAATCTATTTCCAGGTGCATTGACTCGTTATGATTATGGTTTTAATGTTTTGCGGAGATTAGAAGAAACAGATAAATTTGATTATGATTTTTATTCTTTTCCTGGTGAGTATATTATAACTAGAATTTATCATGAATATGTCAGTACCAAAACAAATATTATTTTACCCATAAATAAAGCACATATTGCCGTGCCTAAAATATCCAGTGAATGGTATGGGAAACTATCTTATAACCTTAGCGGAGCGGGTGGTGAATATATTATTAGTATTAACCATGGTGTTAATATTACATTAATAAATGATTCAAATTTTAAGCATAATTCAAAATGGGTTATTGATACAAGTTTGATTGATGGCGGTGATCCTACAGTAGAAGTTAATGATGGTTATCTAAGAATTGGCAGTTTAAATATAAATATTGATCCAAGTGCCTTATCTGATCAAGTTATTTTAGTTAATTCAGAGCATGAAGTTCGTGAGGTAGATTTTAAAAATAAACTCATTCAAGTTATCAGAGAGGATGGTCGACAGTGGAGTAATAAAGGCCAGTCAATTGAACAGCACCTAAATGAATTGGCTGATAAACACCAATTGCACGGTAACTTTATTGTAGTTGATGATTATATATATGGTAAGAAAAATGTTGGGAGAGCTTTTTATGAGGTCGCAACAAAAAGAATGCTTTTTACTAATTCAATAAATAAAATCTATCATTCGCCTACACTCGGAACTATTGATGCAGAGTATGCCTATTTCTTTTCTCAGGAAGAAAATATTATTTGGCGGAGCAATATTAATAATGGTGGTCAACTCGATAATAATTATTATTTAGCTGATGAGAAATCATCACCGTTTAAAGTACATAAGCTATGGAGGGAGCATGAAAATATTTATTTTAGTTTAACTCATCATGATAATAATGACGAAATTTTCACTAAATATAAAATAGATGGAAAAAAATCTGAACTCGTTAATATTTTTAATAGTAGTAAGCTGTTAGAATATTTAGCGAATTCACCAACAAAAATAAATAGTTCGGGATACCATATTTTAAAAATGTATTATAATGTACCTAATGATCGTTACAGTCAAAATCTTAGCGAAGTAGAATCTGATAAGTTAGATTTTTCTACGTTAAATCTTGCAAAGATAGTAACTATTGATGGTAAAGATGAAAATGGTATCAATCGTCGTTATTGGCTACGTCGTGACACAAATACTTTAATTAAGGTTAACCTTGGTGTAAATAAATATACAAAGGTTGTTGAAAACCCTGCTGATTTAACACTTGTTGGTAGTTTAATTGACGACAGTGAAACGGAAGTGTTCTTTTTCTATAGTAAAGAAAAAGATAGATTATATCGTCAAGAAGGCTTGGGGCAAGATGTATTTGATATCAACAATCCAACAACAAAGGTTATCACACAAGAAATATACGGACACTCAATCCCGATTACACAAATAAACACTGTTTTTAATTGGAATGGAAATATTATTGTTATAAGAAAGTCAGGAAAGATACAGCAAGTTAATGCGGATGGTAGTATAGATATAGTCGCATTTAATGAGCATTGGTTAAAAACATTAGATTCATCTAATTGGTTATCAAAGCTTGACGACAACTATAATGGAACAAAACAGGCAATTGCTTTATTGGGATTAAGGCGCTCAGATGAGAGTATCATTCCTGCATGGTACTTTGATCGCAAATTTATTATTGCTCACTCTTTGTTATCAGAACATGAGCTACAATTTTTAGGATTTGATTCAGATAATCAAAACGGGTTTATATTTGATAGAAATACCGGTAAATTATATAGTCAGCAAGTTGTTAATATTGATACTATGCGACATTCATTCGGTGTTATTAATACCTATATGAGTTCAAATAATAATATAGCTGATAGCATTAAAATATACCCAGAGTTAGTATTTAAAAATATTAAGAAAATTGATAATGGCTTCATGATGCTAACGGATAAGAACGAAATACTTTATCAGCCTGACAATGGAACAAAAGAATCGAACAAGATAGGCGCTTCATTTGTAATTAAAGGAACGCATGAGGCAGATATCATTAATCCATCTAAAATAGCTCATGTTGATACATTAATATTAAGTGGTGGAGAAGGGGGGGATACATATGAATTTAGTGTAGATGCTTGGAAAGCTTATCGTGCCATTATTATTGATAATAACGCAAAAGATAATGCTGTAGATGATATTATTATACCGTCAGTTGACAATTGGAGAAAGATGTTCATTAACCGGCAAGGTAATGATCTCATTATTACAGATATCCATAATGACACATCGTTAATATTACGTGAAGCCTATGGTTCAAAATCTGAGTCTTATCGCCACTTGATGATTAAAATAGCGCAGGAGCATGATTATATAGTACTCGATAATCTAGTTAACAAGCTAAAGGAAAATTACGGATTAATGTATTTATCGACATATTTTAATGAAAGAGCAAAACGACAGTCAGACTCTACCGATATTATAGATTTATTAACGGATAGAATAAATTTTATGCGTCACATAGAACAATTAAATGTAGATATTATGCTAGACGGAAAAAATGAACGAACTGAACTTATACCAATTGGCTTATCAAGCCAAATTAATTTGGCTTGATTTTTTATTTTTGTCCACTGGGATGATGTATTAGAGCGCATTATAGGAATCAGCATTTAGATAAAAAAAGAGCCACATTTAGTGGCTCTTTTTGTCATTCATCAGCGTTTATTGAGCTGTTGGTGGGTGACTGTGTTCAATGTCCTCTGATTTCTTCGAGAAACGGCGACGGATCACCACGAAGAATACAGGAACGAAGAAGATAGCCAGCGAGGTTGCTGCGAACATACCCCCAAGAACACCAGTACCTACTGAGTTCTGGGATGCAGAACCTGCACCATTACTAAATACCAGTGGGATAACACCTAACATAAATGCTAGAGATGTCATCAGAATTGGTCGTAAACGCATTTTAACTGCATTCAGTGTTGCTTCGACTAACCCTTTGCCTTCTTTTTCCATCAAGTCTTTGGCGAATTCAACAATCAATATTGCGTTTTTCGCCGATAGCCCAATGGTGGTTAAGAGGCCCACTTTAAAGTAAACGTCGTTGTCTAAACCACGAACACTGGTGAACAATAACGCACCAATAATACCTAATGGAACCACTAACATAACTGAGAATGGAACAGACCAGCTTTCATATAGAGCAGCCAGACACAGGAATACCACTATCAAAGAAATCGCATACAGTGCAGGGGCTTGGTTACCTGCTAAACGTTCTTGATAAGACATACCCGTCCACTCGTAACCAATTCCTTCAGGCAGGTTTTCAGTGGTGAGTTTTTCCATTAACAGCATCGCATCACCCGTACTTTGTCCCGGAGCTGCTTGGCCTTGAATATTCATCGCAGGGACACCGTTATAACGTTCTAAACGTGGTGAACCATACTTCCAAGGATCTTTGGATTCGTCCATAAATGCAGAGAACGGAACCATTTTACCTTGGTTATTACGAACATACAGGTTACTGATGTCAGAAGGTAACATACGGCTTTCTGCGTCACCTTGTACGTAAACTTTCTTCACACGACCACGGTCGATAAAGTCATTCACGTAGCTTCCACCAAACATAGAACTCAATGTTGCGTTGATATCACTGATAGCGACACCTTGAGCCTGTGCTTTTTGTTGGTCAATATAAATACGGTATTGCGAGGTATCATCCTGACCATTTGGGCGAACACCTTGAAGCATTTCTGGGTGCTGAGCCGCCAATCCAAGCAACTGGTTACGGGCTTGCATTAGTTTATCATGCCCCAAGTTACCTTTATCAACTAACTCGAAGTCAAACCCGTCTGCGGTACCTAACTCAACAATTGCGGGTAGGTTAAAGGCGTAAATCAATGCTTCTTGTTTTTTTGACAGTGCGATATTCGCACGCTGTACAATCGCATCAACGTGGTTTTCATCGCCTTTACGTTCGCTCCAATTTTTCAGAACGACGAAGGCAAGACCCATATTTTGTCCTTGACCTGCGAAGCTAAAGCCCCCAACGGTAAAGACCGATTCAACGTTTTTAGCTTCTTCGGTATGGTAGTAGTTATTCACTTCATCTAGTACCGCTTGGGTTTGTTCTTGCGTTGATCCCGGTGGTAATTGGATCATTGACAAGAATACCCCCTGGTCTTCCGCCGGTAAGAAGGAAGACGGTAAGCGAACGAACATGAACGCCATACCAACCACTAACAGCAGGTAAATGACGAGATAACGACCAGTACCGTTAAGCATACGGCTTACACTGTCGGTGTAGTGGTGTGCTTGTTTTTCAAATGTACGGTTAAACCACCCAAAGAACCCTTTCTGGCTACCATGGCTGCCTTTTTCAATTGGCTTCAACATGGTGGCGCACAGTGCTGGCGTTAAGATCATCGCAACCAGTACTGATAAGATCATGGAGGATACAATGGTAATTGAGAACTGACGGTAAATTGCCCCTGTAGAACCCCCAAAGAAGGCCATAGGGATAAATACCGCAGACAGCACCATTGCAATACCGACTAACGCACCTTGGATTTGACCCATTGATTTTTTGGTCGCTTCTTTTGGTGATAAGCCTTCTTCTTGCATAACACGCTCAACGTTCTCAACAACAACGATGGCGTCATCGACGAGAAGCCCGATGGCGAGTACCATCGCAAACATGGTCAACGTGTTTATGGAATAACCAAATGCCGACAAGATAGCAAAGGTACCTAACAATACGACAGGTACTGCAATCGTTGGTATCAGTGTTGCACGGATGTTTTGTAGGAACAAATACATTACAACAACAACCAGCATGATTGCTTCTACTAACGTTTTAACCACTTCGTTAATTGAAATTTTAACGAATGGGGTTGTATCGTATGGATAAACAATCTCTAACCCTTGAGGGAAGAAAGGTTTCATTTCCTCAAGCGCGGCACGAACGTTATTAGACGTATCTAATGCGTTCGCTCCCGTTGCCAGTTTAATACCGATACCTGCTGCTGGCTTACCATTAAAGCGGGCAATCGTACTATAGTTTTCAGCACCTAATTGGACCTCAGCAACATCCTTAATACGTACTTGTGAACCATCTTGGTTTACACGTAATAAAATATTGCTAAATTCTTCAGGGCTATTTAACCGTGTCTGCGCAATGATAGAAACGTTTAAACGCTGATTTGCTACAGATGGTGAACCACCGAGTTGTCCTGCTGCGACTTGGTTATTTTGAACCTTGATCGCATTAATGACATCTGTGGTGGTCATGTTGTACTTAACAAGTTGCTCTGGTTTTAGCCAAATACGCATTGCATATTGGGTACCGAACAGTTGAGTTTCATCTACACCGTTAACTCGGCTAAGTGGGTCTTTAATATTTGACCCTACATAGTCGGCAATATCATATTGCCCCATTGAGCCATCGTTAGAAACGAAACCCGCAACCATTAAGAATGAACTAGTTGATTTATCGACACTAATACCTTGTTGCTGAACTTCTTGTGGCAACAATGGCATCGCCAGTTGCAATTTGTTTTGCACTTGTACTTGCGCGATATCACCATCAGTTCCTGCTTCAAATGTCAGCGTAATGCTAGCAGAACCTGATGAATCACTGCTCGATGACATATATACCAAGTTATCGATACCGTTCATGTTCTGTTCGATAACCTGCGTTACTGTATTTTGTACCGTCTCAGCATCCGCTCCCGGATAGTTAGCTGAAATAGAAACAGCCGGTGGCGCGATGGTCGGGTACTGCGAAACAGGTAACTGGATAATTGCCAACAGACCAGCAAGCATGGTGATAATAGCAATTACCCACGCAAAAATTGGTCTTTCTATAAAAAACTTAGGCATTAATCAGCCGCTCCCTTATTTAGACTTTTCTTCAGGTTTTGCCTGATTGTCTATGGATTGCGTTTCTAAGTTTGCTTCCTTAGGATTCACAACAATTCCTGGTTTGATTTTTTGTAAGCCGATGACAATGACACGATCACCTGCTTTTAGACCTTCAGTTACCAGCCATTTGTTGCCAACTGCTTGTCCTGCTTTAACTTTTCTGACTTCAACTTTATTCTCAGCGTCAACAACCATGACTTGAGAAGTTCCTTGAGCCGTACGAGATAAACCTTGTTGCGGAACTAGAATCGCATTATCAATAACACCATCTTCTAATACAGCACGAACAAACATACCTGGAAGTAATTCTTTGTTCGGGTTAGGGAACATGGCTCTCATCGTGATAGACCCTGTTGTTTCATCAACAGTGACATCAGAGAATTCCAGAACACCTTTTTGTGCGTATTCTTGACCGTTGTTGTTGATCAAGCTGACAGGTGCTTTTCCTGATTCCCGCTGTACAGCGCCTTTCGCTATCTCATTTTTGAGGCGTAAGAAATCGTCACTTGATTGTGTTACGTCAACATAGATAGGATCAAGTTGCTGAACACGCATTAATTCAGTGGTTTGCCCTGTTGATACTAAAGCCCCTTCAGTCACATTCGATTTGCCAGTACGGCCGCTAATCGGTGCAGTCACTTTGGTATAATTCAGGTTGATACGTGCAGTTTCAACCGCCGCTTCAGCCGCTTTGACGGCAGCGAGTGCTTGCGCATAGGTTGACGTTGCTTGGTCGTATTCCTGACGACTAATGTAATTAGTCCCTAACAATGGTTTATAACGCTTCACCGTTAATGCAGCCAGATTCGCATTAGCTTGTGCTTTTGCTAGCTCCGCTTTTGCGCTGTCATAGGTTGCTTGGAATGGTGCCGGGTCAATTTGGTATAAAGATGTCCCTGCTTCTACGTCGCTACCTTCTTTATAGTTGCGCTTCAATATGATGCCACTAACCTGAGGGCGAACCTCGGCAACACGAAATGCGGATGTTCGGCCTGGTAACTCGGTTTTGAGCGTCAGAGGTTCGGCTTTAAGCGTAACAATTCCTACTTCAGGCGCCGGGCGTTCTCCGCCACCTTGTTGTTCATCGTTACAACCGGATAGAGCCAAGCCACCTGAAAGAACTAACAGAGCCAGAGGTAACACCCCTCTGTTTTTTCGCATAAGTTAACCTCAATTAATCAATATGAGTTCAAAACAAAAATAAGAAAAATGGTAAACAATATGATTTATCACTGTGCTATAGTACAAACATACACGAATGTATGTAAATCAGCTTTCGATAGAAACGGGTCACAATGGCACGAAAAACTAAACAACAGGCTGAAGAAACCCGTCAGGAAATATTAGATGCTGCATCAAAACATTCTCTGAACGAGGAGTTTCTGCCACATCATTAGCCGATATTGCAAAAGCAGCGGGGGTTACCCGAGGTGCAATATATTGGCATTTCAAAAACAAAGTTGATCTCTTTTATCAAGCTTGTGAATTTGGTGATAACCAAATAGTACAAGCCGAAGAATATTATCGTTCTAAATATACCAACGATCCACTTTCAATACTAAGAGAATTATTAGTTTATATTTTGACTGATTTTATTGAAAGCCCTAAAAACCGCGCTTTGATGGAAATTTTCTTTTTGAAGTGCGAATTAGTTGGCGAAATGGCAGAGTTAGTTGATTTTAAACGCGCTAATTACGTCGCAAGCCAATGCCGAATTGTGGATAACTTGACTGCCTGTATTGATGCGGGGCAGCTTCCAGCAGACCTTGATGTGGAGTGTGCCGCGATTATGATCCGTTCATTAATGTCTGGTTTGTTAGAAAACTGGCTACTCCAATCAGAAAATTTTAATATTAATCAACATACAATTACATTGGTTGATACACTATTAGAAACACTAAAATGTAATACCGCGATCCGGTTAAAACCCATTCAAACTGAATAAGTGGAGTCCGACATGACCTCTATCTTGATTATTGCCAATGGAGCACCTTACGGCAGTGAAACATTGTTCAACTCATTGCGATTAGCGATAACGTTAAAAGAGCAAGAGCCACAGTTAGATTTAAAAATTTTTCTGATGTCAGATGCAGTGACAGCAGGTTTAGCGGCTCAAAAGCCTAAAGAAGGCTACAACCTTCAACAAATGTTAGAGATTTTAACGGCACAAAATGTTCCCGTTAAATTATGCAAAACTTGTACAGATGCCCGTGGTGTGAGTGAATTAACCCTTGCTGATGGTGTTGAAGTTGGTACATTGGTCGAGCTTGCAAGCTGGACATTAACGGCTGATAAAGTATTAACTTTCTAATATTCTACGTAAAATGTGTTTGGTTAGGTAAAATTAGGTGCTGATAGGCTGTTATCGGCACTTTGTTTAATTAAGCAACGTATTATTCGTATAAAGGAATGCCATTATGATGAAACAACAATGGAAGTGGCAGCAGTTAGTATCAATCATACTGTTCTTTTTCATCGCATCTTTTTCCAGCTCAATTACGGCACTAACGTCAAATAACTTACCTGATAAGAATGAAATTAAAAGTGCACTCAATGCATTGAATAAAAAAAACTCACTCAGTGAGGAAGATAAACTTGTTCTCGCCGATCTGGAAAAAACCTCAGATTTTTATGACGAACTGGATAAACTCGAACAACGAACGGCTGATCTGCAAAAAAAACTCAGTAGCGCGAGTGAAGAATCAAAACAAGCTGCACAAGGTTTGTTGCAAATAAAAAATGAAAATGAACAACTCACCGAAAATTTCCTACGAAAAATACAAGATAGCTCTCTTTCACAATTAAAAGCATTACAAACCTCTTACTTAGAAAATCTGCAAACAGAACAAAATGACCTCGCAACCTATAGTAGCCAATTAATTGGCTTACAAACGCAGCCTGAAAGGGCACAAGCGATGATGTTGGAAAATGCGAGACGATTGCAGGAAATTCGTAATGAGCTAAATAGTTCATTAAATGAATCTGTGAATTTAAGGCCGACTCAAATCACAATGCTGCAAGTTGAACAGTACTTATTACAGCAGCAAAATGAATATCAAAAACGTATTCTAGAGGCTAACACTCAATTACAAGATGTACTGCAAAAACAGCGTGATTATACCGCAGCATATATTGAACAATTGGAACATCATATTCAGCAAGTACAAAATGCTATTAGTCATCGCCGCCTAAATGACTCCCAATCAACGGTGCGTGAAGCATTAAGTACTTCTGAAACCGATATCAAAGCTCAACAAAATCCCCTTATTCAAAAAGAAATTGCGATTAATAATGCGCTGAGCGACCGGTTAATTACAGTGACAGAAAATAGCAATAAATTGGTTCAAAATGGTATCCGTGTAAAAACCTGGCTTGAAAGAGCGACACAGTCAGAACGAAATTTAAAAGAACAAATTAATGTATTACGCGGTAGCTTATTGCTTTCACGAATTTTGTTTCAACAACAAATTGACTTACCACCTGATATTCTAACGAAAAATTTACCCACAACGATCGCCGATTTGCGGCTTGAACAATTTGATGTTAACCAACAACGTGATGAACTTTACCAACCTAATGATTATATTACGAAGTTGGAACAGCAATTTGAGATAAAAACTGGGGATGAGCTTACCAATAGCACATTATTATCAACGGAAGATAAATCCACGTTATTGAAACTATTGGAAGTTCGTCGTGGGTTATTAGATGAACTTAACCAGCAGCTTGGCGGGCAAATTTCGCAAGCAATCAACCTACAACTGGATCAAAACCAATTATTGAGTGTAGTGGGGTCGCTTGAAAATACCTTGGCACAGCAAATATTTTGGGTGAATAGTAATAAACCGATTGATTTGGAATGGGTGAAAGCTTTTCCTGAAGCCGCAGCGACACAAATTAATAGCTTTGATTTTAGTTTATCAAACCGCAGCATTAAACGGGGCGTGAGTAATTCACTGTTAGTGGTTATTCCACTTGTTTTGGTCGCGCTACTGTTTATTTGGTTTAATCGTAAAATTAATAACCGATTGCAAGATATTGACCAACGGCTTTCAAGTTTGCGCAATGATAGCGTACTAAGTACGCCATTTGCGATTCTGCTGACATTAATGCAAACATTGCCTATTTCACTGTTTTTACTCGCATTTGGTTACTGGTTTTTGAAAACAGGGAATGTACAAGGCCCATTTTTCTGGCAGTTCAGCCAACAGTTAGCGATATTTTGGGCGTTATTTGAGCTGACGTTTCGTGTGTTGAAACCCCAAGGTATTGCACAAAAACATTTTGGTATTGAAAAAGAGAAAATATCTCAAACACGACGTAGAATGATTAGGCTATCGATTCCTCTGGTGCCACTTATTTTCTTTTCCACTTATGGCGTTAGCAACCCACTGAAAGTGTCTGAGGACGTGATTGGCCAATTAATTGTGCTAGTTTCTCTTATACTGTTGTGTATTTTTACAATCCCATTTTGTAAACAGGTTTGGCAAGAGAAAGGTAGTCACTTAACGCGCAGTATTGTCATGACATTACTGACATTTTCGCCATTAATTTTAGTGGGCTTAATGATGGCGGGGTATTACTACACCACATTGCGTTTGGCCAATCGTTGGTTAGATAGCCTCTATCTTCTACTCCTGTGGTATATCACTTACAATGCTTGCTTAAGGGGACTAACACTGGTGGCTCGTAAGTTGGCATATCAACGTGCTATAGAACGTCGTGCGATGTTGAAGCAAGAAGATGTTGAAAACGAACCCATTAAAGAGCCACCCATGACCATCGAGTTGATTAGCCAGCAATCGCTACGCCTGACAACGATGGTGTTGTTTATTATCTTTGCGTTAGCGTTTTATGCAATTTGGTCTGACTTTATCACCATTTTCTCTTTCTTAGATAGCGTGAACTTGTGGAGCTACACCGCCACATCGGCAGAAGGGGGAAATATTTTACAATTCGTAACCTTAGCGAATTTAATATTGGCTCTTGTGATCATCATTGTGTCTTGGGTGATGACTCGAAATCTCCCTGGGTTACTGGAAGTATTGGTGTTATCACGGTTAAAACTCCGTCAGGGTTCTACTTATGCTATTACGACAATATTAACTTATATTATCGTGGGGATTGGCGCGATTGCCTCGTTAGGGATGATTGGCGTGACATGGAACAAATTGCAATGGTTAGCCGCTGCTTTAACCGTCGGGTTAGGGTTTGGCTTACAGGAAATTTTTGCCAACTTTGTCTCAGGGATCATTTTACTATTCGAACGGCCGATCCGTATTGGAGACACTGTTACGATTGGCACCTACTCAGGAACGGTAAGTAAAATTCGTATCCGGGCAACCACTATTGTCGATTTTGATCGTAAAGAAGTGATCATTCCGAATAAAGCTTTTGTGACTGAGCGGTTGATCAACTGGTCGCTATCAGACACCGTCACGCGCATCACGATTGCGATCGGCGTGGCTTATGGTTCAGATCTGGATAAAGTGAAGCGGGTTTTATTATCGGCAGCAACCAGCAATAACAAGGTGATGACCGAACCCGCTCCCAATGTTTATTTCACCAGTTTTGGCGCCAGTACGTTAGACCATGAATTACGTTTTTATGTGCGGCAAATTGGTGACCGTGGCGTGACAAGTGATGAAGTGAACCGCGCGATAGACAAATTATGTCGAGAAAATGACATTGATATTGCATTCAACCAGTTAGAGGTTCATTTGCATAATAATAAAGGTGATGAAGTGCAAGAAGTGAAGCGAAGACCTAAAGATAGTGATGGTGAAACGCACTAGACCCGTTAAGTTTCTTTGGTGCAGGTAGCTTGTGCTGCTTGCACTTGTTTTGACATATAATCATTTTTCACAATTTCAAGTGCTTTGAGAACCACATCGGTGTCTATCTCAGAGGTTTCTAATAAGTAGATTAAATCAACAGCAAGTTGGATTTCTTGTGGAGCATCTTTGAGTGAACTCATACTGATTCCTTCCAATATTTAATCAAAATATTGATTTTCTTGATGTTCAATGGCTTTCTCAATACGCAAAAGTGCTTGGCGGCAACGGTACAAACGCCCTGCAAGTACAGCGAGTTCTTTTTGGCACTGGTGTTGAAGACGGTGGTCAGTTAGCTCACTTAAATGAAGCTCTTTTTCACTCACCATCGCTTGTAAGCGTCGTTCATAGTCTTGGTGTTGTGATAAACGTTCATATAAATCAATCTGTTCCTTTTTCTTAGTAAAACTGGATTCTTTCTCACGTAAAGCTTGTGTAGAAATCTCCCGAGAAATGGCTTGTATTTGGTGGACTATTTTCTCCGTTAGGAAATTGACCTGCTCGCTGTGGTTTAACGTTACGCTGTGGCACAATTGCTGATACAAGGTCTGTAATTCATTTTGGCAATCCCCTAGACGGGTGGATTTGCGGCTAAACAATTGCATGTCGAAGCGTGAATGTGAAAACTCAAGGTCTTTTATGGGGTCCACTCGAGTTTTCAATTCATCAATCTGCTTTTTTAACGCATCTAAAAGAGCGGGGATTTTCATTTTTTGTTCTCATTAAGTGTCAAAAATAGCGGAATATTGATATTCAGCAACAAAACTGATGCCAAATTGACGGCTTCTTATTGCATTTTTATGGTACTTTACATAGATTCTACACTTTCGTGTTTACTACATGGCTTTTATTATGACCGCTAAAGAGCAACAACTGCAATTGATTAAAGAAAGTATCGCATCTATCCAAGATTATCCAATCGAAGGTGTGATTTTTCGTGACATTACCACTTTATTAAATAACCCTGCTGCATACCAAGCAACAATTGATATGTTAGTCGAACATTATCAAAATAAAGGCGTCACTAAAATTGTAGGAACTGAAGCACGTGGTTTTCTATTCGGTGCTCCAGTCGCATTACGTTTAGGCGTAGGTTTTGTCCCTGTACGTAAAAAAGGGAAATTACCACGTGAAGTATTAAGTATGACTTACGACCTTGAATATGGTACGGATACACTTGAAATCCATAAAGACAGCATCAACCCTGACGATAACGTCTTAGTTGTTGATGATCTACTCGCGACAGGTGGTACAGTGGAAGCAACGGTGAAAATGATCAAACAGCTTGGTGCTAATGTTGTTGAAGCTGCGTTTATCATCAGCTTACCTGATCTTGGCGGTGTTGAGCGTCTACAAAAAGAAGGTGTTTCTTCATATAGCCTTGTTGAGTTCCCAGGCCACTAATCTTTATTTTCCCTCTATTTTTATCACTGCCTCGCTGTATAGGTTGAGGCTGTGGTAGCATGGTACTATGATTATATATATTCACGTACCATGTTAAATGACAGTGGAATCCATGAGCTATCAGGTACTTGCCCGTAAGTGGCGCCCCAAAAAATTTTCAGACGTTGTTGGTCAACAGCACGTTTTGACTGCACTCGCTAATGGGCTAACGCATCAGCGGCTTCATCATGCCTATCTTTTCTCCGGTACACGTGGCGTAGGAAAAACGACGATTGCTCGCCTGTTTGCCAAAGGCCTTAATTGCGAAACAGGGATAACTGCATCGCCTTGTGGGCAATGTGCCAACTGCCTTGAAATAGAGCAAGGGCGATTTGTCGATTTAATTGAAATTGACGCAGCCTCTCGTACTAAAGTCGAAGACACTCGTGAATTATTAGACAATGTCCAATACGCGCCAGCACGTGGGCGCTTCAAAGTTTATTTAATTGACGAAGTACACATGTTGTCTCGTCATAGTTTTAATGCGTTATTAAAAACGCTTGAAGAACCACCTGAACATGTGAAGTTTTTGTTGGCGACGACTGATCCGCAAAAACTCCCTGTGACCATTTTGTCCCGCTGCTTGCAGTTCCATCTAAAAGCGTTAGATGTCACGCAAATCAGTGAGCAACTTGAACTCATCCTGAATGCAGAAAATATTGAACATGATCAACGTGCTCGTCAGTTGATAGCAAGAGCAGCGGATGGCAGTTTGCGTGATGCATTAAGCTTAACTGACCAAGCCATTGCGATGGGGCAAGGGAAAGTCACGGCTGATATCGTTAGCCAAATGCTAGGAACTCTTGATGACGAACAGCCATTAGCTATTATTGAAGCACTAGTACGTGCCGATAGCATGGCGGTAATGGAACAGGTAGAGCAAGCTGCTAGTCGCGGTGCAGATTGGGAAAACTTGCTGGTGGAAATTCTGTCGCAATTACACCGTATCGCAATGATCCAACTGCTTCCAGCTGAGCAAGAAACAGACCCATCTTCGACAGAGGGGCGGTTACGGCAGGTTGCAAGGGTAATTTCCCCTGCAGATCTCCAATTGTTTTACCAAACGTTATTAGTCGGAAGAAAAGAACTTCCCTATGCCCCTGAGCGGCGTATGGGGGTTGAAATGGCACTATTACGTGCATTAGCTTTTCATCCTAAAAATGTGATTGCTGAAATTGAAGCTCCGCCACAGGTTATCCCGCAAGCCGCTGTTCAATCAGCACCGTCTGCGGCATTAAATATGTCGCAAAGGGTGCCTCCGACACAAGTGCGAGCGGAAAATCTGCCAGACAATAGCCCAACATTACAGTTATTGAAGGCGAGGCAGGCGTTACAATCTCCCCAAAGTGAGGATCCTAGCCCAAAAAAGGCTAAACCGGTGATGCCTGAAAGGGCTAAGCCGGCGGCATCAGCACTGGAAAGGCTGGCCGCCGTGACCAGCAAACATCAACAAAATGTGGAAAATAGAGCGGCTCAGGCAGCAAAACCACAAAAACCAAAGCAGTACCAGTGGAAACCGCAAAATGAAGAGTCGATGGCTCCAAAAGAAGCGGTAACAACGCCAAGCGGAATCAAAGAGGCGTTGGAATATGAAAAAACGCCTGAATTAGCCGTTAAAATTATTGAAGAAGGGCGAATTCGGGATAGCTGGTCAGGGAAAATCGCAAAATTAAATATTCCCAAACTGGTTGAACAATTAGCTTTGAATTCATATATAGAAGAATTAAGTGATTCGCAAATTATTTTACATTTGCGCTCAGCTCAGAAGCACCTCGATAAACCATCGGCCCACAAAGTGTTGGAAGAAGCTCTGAGTGAACAATATGGTCGTACTGTTGAACTGAAAATCGTTCATGATGATAATAGCGAGGTGAAAACCCCGTTAGAATGGCGACAGGCGATTTATGAAGAAAAACTGGCACAAGCGCGCCAGTCTATTATTGCGGATAAAACGATTCAAAAACTGCGCTCAATGTTTGATGCGCAATTAGATGAAGAGAGTATTCGCCCCGTTTAACGCTACAGTCTCATTATTAAGCTGTAGCCTCAGTTGTGAGAGATAACTATGTTTGGTAAAGGTGGATTGGGTAACCTGATGAAACAGGCCCAACAAATGCAAGATAAAATGCAAAAAGTTCAGGAAGAAATCGCTCAACTAGAAGCTACAGGCGAATCTGGTGCAGGGTTAGTTAAAGTGACGATTAATGGCTCACATAACTGCCGCCGTGTTGAGATTGACCCTAGCTTGCTCGAAGACGACAAAGAAATGTTAGAAGATTTGATTGCAGCGGCATTTAATGATGCTGCACGTCGTATCGAAGAAACTCAAAAAGAAAAAATGGCGAGTGTTTCTAGTGGTATGCAATTACCACCAGGCTTTAAGATGCCATTCTAATGCAAACAAGTCCGCTTCTTGAATCGTTGATGGAAGCTCTGCGCTGTCTCCCGGGGGTTGGCCCCAAGTCAGCGCAGCGAATGGCTTTTCATCTTTTACAGCGTGACCGAAGTGGGGGAATGCGTTTAGCGCAATCGCTCACTCGAGCCATGTCTGAAATAGGTCATTGCCGTGATTGCAGAACATTTACAGAACAAGATATCTGTAATATTTGCGATAACCCACGTCGTCAACAAAATGGTTTGATTTGTATTGTTGAAAGTCCAGCAGATATCTATGCAATAGAACAAACCGGGCAATTTTCCGGGCGTTATTTTGTCCTTATGGGGCATTTGTCCCCACTTGATGGAATCGGCCCAATGGATATCGGCCTTGATAGACTCGAAGAGCGTTTGGCGTCCGAGACTATCACTGAAGTGATTTTAGCAACCAATCCAACGGTTGAAGGAGAAGCGACGGCAAACTATATTGGGCAAATGTGTGCTCAATATGGGGTGGCGGCGAGCCGAATTGCGCACGGTGTGCCAGTGGGTGGGGAGTTAGAGTTAGTCGATAGTACGACGTTGTCTCATTCGCTCTCCGGCCGCCTTAAACTTTGATATCCTCGTCATACTTTGCACTGTAGCGTTGTTGTCTTCATGCGTTAACCCTAGTCACATACTGGTGTATGCTCCTAGGGATTAACGTATTTGACGCCTAGCTACAGCACAAATTATTTAGAGGATGATATTGATTTCGTTTTTCTAAAATCCCCCTACAGAATTCAGTTACTAATTTGAGCCGTAGGGGGCTGGGCTCGGTGACTTGGTTCTCATACTAGTATGCTCCTAGGAATTAACGTATTTGACGCCTAGCTACAGCACAAATTATTTAGAGGATATGATTGGAGATGAGTAAAATTATTCCTTTCATTAACTACCTTTAAAATGATTGCGGTTGTTATTATTTTCTTTCTAATCATTGGCTTTTGAGTTTGGTCTGCTAAATTTTTTATCCCTTTCGCTTGAATTTCTGTTTTTCGCCCCCAACTAATCTGCATCGATAAGTCAAACCTATCCAATTAGATTGATGAAATAGAGGCGATTAATGAGTATGAAAGGACAGGAAACGCGTGGTTTCCAATCAGAAGTTAAACAACTCCTCCAATTAATGATCCACTCTCTTTATTCGAATAAAGAGATTTTCTTACGTGAATTGATCTCCAACGCATCAGATGCAGCAGATAAACTGCGTTTTCGAGCATTATCTAAACCAGAATTGTATGAAAACGATGGTGAGTTGCGTGTGCGTATTAGTGCCGATAAAGACCAAGGTACATTGACCATCAGTGATAACGGTATCGGTATGAGCCGTGAAGAGGTGATTGAAAACCTTGGAACTATCGCAAAATCAGGCACGAAAGCATTTTTAGAGTCATTAGGTAGCGACCAAGTCAAAGACAGCCAAATGATTGGTCAATTTGGTGTCGGCTTCTATTCCGCATTTATAGTGGCCGATAAAGTGACGGTACGTAGTCGTGCGGCGGGTGCTCCTGCCGATGAAGGTGTGTTCTGGGAATCTGCTGGTGAAGGTGAATATACCATCGCTGATATTGAAAAAGCGGAGCGCGGCACTGAAATTACCTTGCATTTACGTGATGATGAAAAAGAATATCTCGATAACTGGCGCCTACGCTCAGTGATTAGCAAATATTCTGATCATATTGCTTTACCCGTTGAAATCGAAGAAAAAAATGAAGAAGACGGTACGGTAACTTGGGAAAAAATTAACCAAGCGAAAGCATTATGGACTCGCAGTAAATCTGAAATTTCAGACGAAGAATACGCAGAATTCTATAAACATATCTCCCATGACTATGCAGACCCGCTGACATGGACACATAACCGCGTAGAAGGTAAGCAAGAATATACTAGCTTGCTGTATGTGCCGTCTAAAGCCCCGTTTGATCTATGGAATCGTGACCAACAGCATGGTTTGAAACTCTATGTTCAACGCGTATTTATTATGGATGACGCGGAACAGTTCATGCCGAATTACCTGCGCTTTATTCGTGGGGTGCTGGATTCCAATGATTTACCGTTGAACGTTTCGCGGGAAATACTGCAAGATAGCGCATTAACTCGTAGTTTACGCAGCGCATTAACCAAACGTGTTCTGCAAATGTTGGAAAAACTGGCCAAATCTGACGCAGAAAAATACCAAACTTTCTGGCAACAATTTGGTTTAGTGATGAAAGAAGGTCCTGCAGAGGATATGGCAAATAGCGAAACTATTGCTAAACTTCTGCGTTTTGCGACGACTCATACCGATAGCAGTGTACAGAACGTCTCTCTAGAAGAGTATGTTAGCCGCATGGTTGAAGGCCAAGATAAAATTTACTATATCACTGCAGACAGCTATGCAGCGGCAAAAGGTAGCCCACACCTTGAGTTATTCCGTAAAAAAGGTATTGAAGTCTTGCTGTTATCTGACCGTATTGACGAATGGATGATGAACTATCTGTCTGAATTCGACGGTAAACAATTCCAATCCGTAAGTAAAGCAGACGAGTCATTAGATAAGCTAGCGGATGAAAACAAAGCAGAACAAGAGGAAGCGGATAAGCAATTAGAGCCATTTGTTGAACGCGTTAAGTCATTCCTTGGTGAGCGCGTTAAAGACGTTAAACTCACGCATCGCTTAACGGATACGCCTGCCATTGTCACAACAGACGTGGATGAAATGAGTACACAAATGGCGAAACTGTTTGCAGCAGCTGGGCAAGCCGCACCAGAAGTAAAATATAACTTCGAATTGAACCCAACGCATCCATTGGTGAAAAAAGCTGCAGAAGTGTCAGATGAATCCGTGTTTGCTGATTGGGTGGATGTCTTGTTGGATCAAGCACTGTTAGCCGAACGTGGCACATTGGAAGATCCAAACCTATTTATACGTAAAATCAATGAATTACTTTTAAAGTAATTTAATTTGATATTTTCGATATTGAGCATAAACCACGCTTTTGCTTGTGCTTTAGCGTGGTTTTTTTCTTTTGCGAAAAAAGATAAATGCGAAATCGTTTACGTGTGTTCTTGAGTAAAGCAGCATGCTAATGGTATGGTAGCTTGTTTTCTTTTCAAATTATAAAAATCTAAATAGCAAGGGGTTTACGCAATGCGTATCATTCTGCTTGGCGCTCCAGGCGCTGGTAAGGGCACTCAAGCTCAATTTATTATGGAAAAGTTTGGGATCCCTCAAATTTCAACAGGTGACATGTTACGTGCCGCTGTTAAATCAGGGAGCGAACTCGGCTTACAAGCTAAAGAGCTGATGGATAACGGTAAATTAGTTACTGATGAATTAGTTATCGCATTAGTTAAAGAGCGTATCAAACAAGATGACTGCCGCAATGGCTTCTTGTTGGATGGGTTCCCTCGTACAATCCCACAAGCGGATGCGATGAAAGAAGCGGGCATCACTGTTGATAATGTACTGGAGTTTGATGTACCAGACGAAATCATTGTTGAGCGTATTATTGGCCGTCGTGTACATGCACCATCAGGCCGTGTTTATCACATCAACTTTAACCCACCAAAGGTTGAAGGCAAAGACGATGTAACAGGTGAAGAACTAACCATCCGTAAAGATGACCAAGAAGACACCGTGCGTAAGCGTCTGGTTGAATATCATGCATTAACTGCACCTTTAATTGCGTATTACCAAAATGAAGCTAAACAAGGGAACACCAAGTACTTCAAATTAGATGGTACACGTAAAGTGTCTGAAGTTAGTGAAGAACTGGCGAAAATTTTAGGTTAATATTTGTACTAACTATGCTTTGTGTTGCAGTAATTGTAACTGCAATTCGAATTATTTTAAGTATAAGGTATTATATGGAGGCAGCGATGATCGCTGCCTTTCTTTTTTATACCACTTGGTGACAAAAATCGTTAATTAACTGTGCTAAAGTTGGGAATAATTATCAATTAGGAGTTGTTTCATGTCAGAAAAAAAATACGGCATTTTGTTAGCAAACTTAGGAACCCCTGATGCCCCAACAACCTCAGCAGTGAAACGCTATTTAGCCGAATTTCTTAGTGATAAACGCGTTATTGATGTACCGCGCTTGATTTGGAAGCCGATTTTACATGGGGCGATTTTGCCTCTTCGCTCTTCTAAAGTGGCGAAGTTATATAAGTCTATTTGGTTAGAAGGTGGCTCACCATTACTGGTTTATTCTTTGCGTCAAAAACAAAAGTTAGCAGAGTTATTGCCTAATATTGCTGTAGAGATAGGCATGAGCTATGGTTCGCCTTCAATTAAAAGTGCGGTAGATAGTTTGCTAGACCAAGGTGTTACCGACTTAGTGGTTCTTCCACTGTATCCACAGTATTCCTGCACGACAACTGCAGCGGTTTATGATGCATTAACCCGAGCGTTTGAAAGTAGACGTACCATTCCAAGCGTGCAATTCATTCGTAGCTATGCGACACATCCTGCTTATATTCAAGCTTTAGTGGCCTCGATAGAAGCAAGCTTTGCCCTGCATGGTGAACCCGATAGGCTAATATTGTCGTTCCATGGCATTCCACAGCGTTATTGCGATACAGGTGATATTTACCAGCAAGAGTGCGAAAAAACGGCAGAGGCACTCCGTGAGGCGTTGAATTACCCAAGCGATAAAGTCATGCTCACCTATCAGTCACGTTTTGGACGTGAGCCTTGGTTGATGCCTTACATGGATAAAACTATGCATGAATTACCCTCCCAAGGCGTAAAATCCGTTCAGGTCATTTGTCCAGGGTTTTCAGTTGATTGCCTAGAAACATTAGAAGAAATTAGCGAACAAAATAAAGAATTTTTTATGAGTAGTGGCGGTGATAAATATAATTACATACCGGCTTTAAATGATAATCCAAATAGCATTCATATGATTAATTCAATAATTCAAGATGTACTAAAATAACTAATTCAGCAAATTAATGAAGAAAAGTTTGCTTATCGATATATCAATAGGCTCATTATGGACTATAATCACTTATCTGAAATTATAAATGATTGAATAAATGTTATGTCTTTTGGAATTAATATGAGCAATAAGCAGCCCCCACAAGGTAATATAGAGCAGAAGCCGTCTTCTGCTCATCAATTTCATATACAACAAAACGATGAGATTGATTTAATGGCCTTGTTTTCCATTTTGTTAAAACATAAATTTTTGATTCTTATATTTACGATTGTTTGTATTGCGGTGAGTGTTGGTGTTGTTAAACTATTACCTCAAAAATGGAGCAGTACTGCTATTGTTATTCCCCCCGCATCTGAAGAGCTCAAAGAAGTTAATGCATTTAAAGCGCAATTGGATGTATTAGATGTTCCTGTTGATCTAAGTGCTCAACGTGTTTTTACTGCGTTTATTGACCAATATCGTTCGAAAGTTAATCAAGAAAGTTATGTGAGAAGTACTGAGTATTATCATAACCTTGCAGAGAAAATTGACCCAAAAGATGATGTTATCGCTCAGCAAAGGCTAGTGAATTCAATCATTTCAAATGATATTAAAATTCAAGATCTGTCAAAAGAAAAAAACAGTACTTCAAATGATATTGTTTTAAGCTTCACTGCTCCGTTGCCAACTGAAGCCCAAGATTTACTAGAAGGCTATATTCGTTATAGTGCATCGAAAGTAAGGCAACAGCTAAAAGTTGAAATCGATAATATGATTTCAGAGAAACTTATTTATGCCAGTGAGTCACTAAAACGCGAAGTCAGCAAAATTCAAACTGAATACGATGTTAAGGTTGAAAGGCTTAAACGAGCTGTTGATATTGCAAAAGCCGCTGGAATTGAAAAACCGATCGCCAGCGAATCTGTTGCTATCAATGATGACCCTGATTACCCTATTGCGTTAGGGACTGAAGCTTTAGAGAAAAAATTACTGATTGAAACTCAAAATCGTGATTTAGCATTGATGAGCGAAAACCTACAAAACCGTAAGATTTATATTGATGATTTACAAGAGTTAACCAGTAAAGAGTTAGATTTTACGCCAGTTAAATTTATTTTAACGCCAGACTTACCATTGCATAAAGATTCGCCTAAATCAGCGTTAATTGTTGCGTTGAGCGCCATATTAGGTTTAATTTTGAGCTGTGCATTTGTGTTAAGTCGGGAGCTTTATCGCGATTATAAATATCAAAATCAGTAAAATTACCGCCAAATGACAAACAATGAAGCCAGTGCCTTCTTTGCAGGTGCTGGCTTTATTTTATCGTGTTAGAATAGGGCGATGTTCCATTGTTAATCTTCTAATTATGAAATTCCCCGGTCAGCGCAAATCAAAACACTATTTTCCTGTTAGTCTCAGAGATCCTTTATTACAGCCTTTAAAAGAAACCTTGGCAGATGATGAGAATTGTAAGTCCTATATCGTTGGTATCGACCAAACATTAGTCGATATTGAAGCGAAAGTGGATGACGACTTTATTCAGCGCTACCAGTTGAGTAAGGGGCATTCACTGGTTATTGAAGATGATGCCGCCGAAGCTTTGTATAAAGAGCTCACAGATAATGCATTGATTACTCATGAATTTGCAGGTGGAACGATTGGCAATACCTTGCACAATTATTCGGTATTAGCGGATGACAGGTCTGTTTTATTGGGCACAATGTGTAATAACATCCAAATTGGTAGCTATGCATATCGCTACCTGTGCCATACCTCAAGCCGCATGGATTTAAATTTTCTACAAGGTGTGGATGGGCCTATTGGGCGCTGTTTTACCTTGATCACTGAAAATGGCGAGCGAACTTTTGCTATCAGCCCTGGCCATATGAATCGCTTGCACCCAAATAGTATTCCAGAGGATATCATTGCGGGTGCTTCTGCGTTGGTTTTAACGGCTTATTTAGTCCGTTGTAAACCCGGAGAAACCATGCCTGATGCGACTATGCAGGCTATTGCGTATGCGAAAAAGCACAATGTTCCCGTTGTGTTGACGCTTGGAACAAAATTTGTCATCGCTCAAGACCCTCAATTCTGGCGTGATTTCTTAGCGGAACATATTTCAGTCGTTGCAATGAATGAGGACGAAGCGCAGGAACTGACAGGGCTGAGCGACCCATTACTCGCCTCTAATATGGCATTAGACTGGGTCGATTTAGTTTTATGTACAGCGGGCCCATCAGGCCTATATATGGCCGGCTACACTGAAGACGCTTATAAACGTACGACGCAGCACCCACTATTACCGGGTGCGATTGCAGAATTTAACTTATATGAATTTAGCCGAGCAATGCGCCAACAAGATTGCCAAGTTCCATTACGTATTTTCTCTCATATTGAGCCTTATATGGGCGGGCCTGAAAAAATAATGAACACGAATGGGGCGGGAGATGGGGCGTTATCGGCATTACTTCACGATATTACTGCCAATTCTTACCATCGTTCAAATGTACCGAATTCCAGTAAACATGAACGCCAATACTTAACATATTCCTCTTTAGCTCAAGTATGCAAATATGCTAACCGTGTGAGTTATCAAGTATTAACTCAGCATTCACCTCGTTTGAGTCGTGGCTTACCTGAAAAAGAAGATAGTTTAGAAGAGTCTTATTGGGAACGTTAAAGCGAAATAATTCTCATTTGAATTAATGATGTCAATTTTAAGGCACTTCAATATAATTGTTATTGAGGTGCTTTTTTTCGAACAATTATTCTGATGAATTGTTGTCACTAAATTTTATTAATTGAGGTGATTTTTTTACCTTCAAATTATATATCTATAAATAATGTAATGCTTAATGATGACTAATATAGATATCCATATGGTGAGTGTAATATTAATAATGGATGAGAGTTTGAGTTAATTTCAGACTAATAAATAAAAGCTGTATGCTACTTTAGGAGTATTCATATTTGGCATACAGCTAATTATTTTTAAATAAATAAGTATGGTTAATGCTAATTAATGTTGTTTAGCAACAGTGAGCTCACTTTCTTCTTTAACTATTTCAGCTGCTTTTGCATCTTCAGCTTCATAACGCATCGCCTGTGGTACTGAGATTTTAATCGCAATAAATACCGCTAAGAAGCCGCCTACTAGTTTGCCCAGTAAAATAGGTAAAACGAGAGTAGGTTGAAAGTTGGCCGTGAAGGCAAGATGATCACCGATGGTCGCTTGTGCGCAAACACCAAATGCCACACATAATACCTTATCCCTCGCTCGCATTTCTTTGAATAAATGATAAGTAGCGATAATGTTTGCCATAACCATAATAAAACCTAAAGAACCTGTATCACTCAGTTTTAAACGGTTACTTAATGCACGGACTAAAGGCTTGCAGTAGCGTTGGAACAGATAACAAATGGGGAATGTGCCCGCTAACATGATACCGATATAACCCGCAATTTCGATGGCACGGAATAGTTCATTTTGGTCAGCAAACAGTGGGTCAAAGCCCCATGCGCCGAAAACTTTGGTGAATACACCAGTAAAGTGTTCAACAATGGAAAATGCTAAGACTAATTTGACGAATGCATCCATAATTTTACCAAAAATCAGGAAGCCCGTTACCATTAACATCGGGCGATATTTTAGCCCTGCGGCTAATAAAAAACAGAATACAAACAACGGCATCAGGTATTGCAACATGGTAAAGAAATCTAAGGTTAATTGATGTGCCGCTGGTGAGTTCGTAGAAATAATGTCCCTTACAGGAATATTATTGAAGGTAATTAATAGCAGCGAAGCCAATACACCAAATGGTATGGAGATCAACCCTGCCATCGCACCAAGTGCAAGGTATTTATGATCTTTACGATTTAACATTGTTAACCCTACAGGGATCAGGTAAACAATAGTGGCTCCAGAGGTATAACCGATCAACATTGCGGTGATCCACATATCTCGATTAGTCGTTAGTGCATCGGCAAGTTGGTAGCCGCCCATATCAACGGCAATAATCGATAAGGCTGCAATAGAAACGTCTGAGCCGACAGAGGAAAAGACGGGTCCAAGAATGTAAGAGATTAATTGCGAGAGTAGCGGAACAGCAGCCATGATCCCGGCTTGAGCGAGAAATACGGGACCAATAGAAAAGATCCCATTAACAAACTCTTTTCCAAGCTCGCTGGCGGGTCTAACAATGGATGCGACAGCACCAATAATGGCGCCACACATAATTAAATAAATAATGTAATTTCCGAATTCAGCCATGGTAGGGTTTCCTTTTATTATTTTAGTGTCTTAATTGGCGAGAACGGGCAATGATGTCGCGATATTGTTCCATCACACCTTGCATATTCGTTCCATCAGGATGTGTCACAGTTGCATTGCGTCTTACCGCCATTTCATGAGTGATCCCGAGACCTTTGCGAGCTAACAAGGCGGCGCCTAGTGCAGTTACTTCACGGTTTGCTGGTGCTTCAATGTTTTTTTGTAATAAATTGGCTAAAAATTGCTTAAAATATTGATTTGAAGAGAGCCCTCCATCGACTGAGATTGACTGGCCTAGTGGTGAAATTTTTTCCATTGCAAAAATAACTTCAGCGGAACGTGCGGCTATGCCTTCCAAAACCGATTGCATCATGTCTTTTTTGTCGGTATCTAATGAAAGACCCGCCCAAAGGCCTGCAGCACTGCGATCCCAATATGGACATCCTAAACCGGATAATGCAGGGACAAAGGCTAGGCCGCGTTTAATAGCGGATTCAGCTCTGAAATCCCCGAGTTCATCGAATGAGTCAAATAAACCGATTTTGCGAGCCCAATTGATGGCAGATGCTGCGTTGTAGACGCCGCCATCTAAACCAAATACAGGAGGTTGATTGGGAAACTTCCAACAGAGTGTGGGCAATAAACCGCTGTCATGAGTTTGTGGAATATCAGTGCCAGTTAGTGCTTGCAAGAACGCGCCGGTACCGAAGGTGATTTTGGCATCACCTTTCTCACGGCAACCATGGCCGAATGTGCCAGCAAATTGGTCAACAATAATGGCGGTGACTGGGGTGAGGTGCCCATCAAGATTTATTGCGCCAAAGTCACCAATGTTATCTTTAATAGGCGGCAAGCAATGGATGGGAACACCAAAAATGTCACATAGTTCTTGATCCCACTCTAGCGTATGAATATTGAGTAATGAAGTTCGAGATGCCGAGTTATAGTCGGTGACAAATACGCCACATAACCGGTCGAGAAAAAAAGCATCCATCGTACCGATGCGTAATTTATTTTTATCCGCTAATGTTTTCGCACCGACAACATTGTTAATAATCCAGCCCATTTTGCTGGCGGAAAAATAAGGGTCGAGAGGTAAGCCTGATTTAGACTGTACCAGCGGCTCTAACCCTGCTTCCTTGAGCATTGAGATGGTTTTTTCTGTCCGTAAGTCTTGCCAAACAATTGCGTTGTATAAAGGGCGCTTGCTATCCGCATCCCATGCGACAATGCTTTCACCTTGGTGACAAAGCCCAATAGCATCAACGACTTCGCAGCTATGTAAGCATTTAATGATGTTTGCCAGTATTTCCTCTGGGTCATGTTCAACCCAACCACTATTCAGCGTGATTTGTTTATGAGGAATACTCATAGGGGAGTGGTAATGGCCGCCTTCTTCAAAGACAACGACCCGGGTTCCCGTTGTTCCCTGATCGATAGCCGCATAACGTTGATTGAGCATCACAGTATTCCCAGTGTTATAAATGTTGTAAATAGGTCTGTTTTTTTGCTTACTATCGTTTAATCGGAAATAAAATCCACAAAAAACTCACAGTAAGTTTCACTAATGTGACAAAAATCACAATAAAGTAACAATGTGAGTAAGTTTTTGGTTATTGCTGTGCTTTGTGTTGTTTTAATTATTGTGATTGTGGGAATTATGTGGTTTTATGTGTGCAAGTTTTAAGTTAAGGATCTCAGCCATGGATATTAATAATAAAAAAATTTGGGATGTCATTGTCATCGGCGGTGGTGTCATTGGCTGTGCTGTGACACGTAAATTCACACTGATGGGTGCCAACACGTTGTTACTTGAACGTGGAGGTGACATCCTTTCGGGAGCAAGTAAGGCAAATAGTGCGCTATTACACACAGGTTTTGACGCCACACCAGGGGGTCTAGAACTTGAGTGCATGCAAGAAGGGTATCGTGAATTCATTGCAATCAGAGAAAAAATGAATTTACCTCTTCTTGAAACGGGGGCATTAGTGGTTGCATGGAATGATGAGCAACTCAGTAAATTACCGGCGATAGTAGAACAAGCACATACTAACAACGTATTAGATGTGGCAATTATTGATAAAGAAGAGCTATATCGCAGAGAACCCCATTTAGCACCAGGGGCACTTGCAGCTGTTTCTGTGCCAGGTGAAGCGGTTATTGACCCATGGAGTACGCCACTTTCGTATTTAACCCAAGCAGTGAAGCATGGGGCTGAGTACCACTTTCATTGTGAGGTTAATGGTGGAACACTCCATGATGGACTATGGCATTTAACCACATCAAAAGGTGAGTTTTCTGCCCGTTTAGTCATTAATTGTGCAGGAATTAATGGGGATATTGTCGAATCAATTTGCCACCCATCACCGTTCCAAATAAAGCCACGTAAAGGGCAATTTCTTGTTTATGACAAAGCGGCAGCAGCGGATATCAATGCGATTATCCTACCAGTGCCGACTGCTATCACAAAAGGTGTATTGCTATCGAAAACCATCTTCGGCAACCTCTTGCTTGGCCCTACAGCGGAAGAACAAGATGACCGCTGGAAAGCAGAGGTAAAACAAGAAGTGCTTGAGGACTTAATTGCCCAAGGTTCTCGCATGTTACCTTCATTGCACAATTACAGTGTGACCGCAACCTATGCGGGGTTACGCCCTGCTACAGAAGAAAAATATTACCGCATTAATGACTATCCAGAAAAACAGTGGATATGTGCAGGGGGAATTCGTTCCACAGGTTTAACTTCAGCCTTAGGGGTGGCAAGCTATCTTGGTAAATTGTACCAAGAGAATTTCACACCGCTTTTTGAGCTATCACCACCAGAAGTACTGATTTGGCCAACTATGCCAATGATTTCTGAATATCATCAACGGGATTACCAATGCAAAAGCAATGGCGGTATTGTCTGCCATTGTGAATTAGTGACCCAGCGGGAGATTGAAGCCGCATTTGATTCGGATATTCCTCCAGAGTGTTTAGGGGCTTTACGCCGCAGAACGCGAGTGATGATGGGGCGTTGTAATGGGTTTTATTGTAGTAGTCAGGTGGCTGAAATTATTAATGGTCGCTTCGACCACACATTGGCAGTGGAGGCCGTAAAATGAGTGTAAATTATGATGTTATTATCATTGGCTCGGGCCCTACAGGTGTCGCTGCGGCACAGGCACTACGTCGTCGTGGTATACAAAATATCGCCATCATTGAGCGTGAAGCCCATGCTGGTGGCGTTCCACGCCACTGCCAGCACCCAACTTTTGGCATTTTAGCTTTTAAACGGCCGATGAAAGGCAACCAATTTGCTGAAAAAATTGTTAATCAATTGGGAGATACCCCGATTTTTACCCGTAGCACGGTGACTGCGTTACAACCTAATGGGAAATTAACCGTTTCAACACCAGAAGGTCTTGTTGAAATGCAAGCTAAACGGGTTTTGATAGCGACAGGGGTAAGAGAAACACCTCGCCATCCGCGCTTAGTTTCAGGCTTGCGGCCACAAGGAATTTTAACCGCAGGGGCATTACAGCAATTTGTTTATTTAAATGGCAAGAAGCCTTGCCGTAATCCCGTGATTGTAGGCAGTGAATTAGTGAGTTTTTCTGCGCTATGGACACTAAAAAACGCAGGCGTTAAAGCCCAAGCGATGATTGAAAGTGGTGAGCGGATTTTAGCTTTTAAACCCGCGACTTTATTTGCTAAAGCGATGGGAACCCCCGTTTATTTAAATAGTAAAATTACTGAAATTGGTGGCTTAGATCGTGTGGAATATGTGGTTGTTGAAACGAAAGGTAAAAGCCACAAAATCATGTGTGATTCGGTCATTTTTACGGGGCAATTTGTGGGTGAAAATACGCTAATCCGTAAAAGCCATTTGAGCTTTGATGCGGCGACAGGAAAACCGGTAACAGACCAATATGGGCGTTGCTCTGATACTCGCTACTATGCCGCTGGCAATATGTTGCATCCAGCCGATATGGGTGACCAATGTTACCAAGAAGGTCTTATAACTGGCGGATATATTGCAGACGATTTATTAGCAAATCATCACCAACAACATGTCAAAGTTACCCAGCGTATTCCTGTACAAGTTAATGAGAAAATTTGTTTTAGTGTTCCAGCGTGTATTGATATGGATAATTTATCAGTGCGACAAATTGATTTTAATATCAAAGTTGAACAGCCAGTGAACGGAACTATTCGTGTTATGGCAGGGGATACCCTGTTATATGAAAAACGCCATCGCTGTTTACCAACACGACGTATTTTACTGAAAAACATTGATTTAACAAAAATACAGCAGGAAGCTACTGAAATTAGTATCACTGTTGTATAGTGCTGGAAAGTTAAATGGTTAAGAAGGATTAAACTATGTGTGAGGGACGTTCCTCAAAAGTACGTCATCAAACCATCATTGAGCTGCTTTCTACTCAAGGGCAGGTTTACGTACAGGAGCTTGCTAAACATTTTAATGTCGCGCAAGAAACCATCCGTCGTGACCTTAGTAAGCTTGAAACACAGAAGTTACTGAAAAAAGTCCATGGTGGGGCTGTCAATATTCAATCAAAATTTGAGCGTAATTTTACGGAAAGAGCACAAGCCGCGGTTGATGAGAAAAAAGCGATTGCGGCGAAAGCGGCTGAGCTGATTAAACCTGGAGACACATTGTTTATTGATTTTGGCACAACCACCTTTGAATTTAGCCAAAGAATCAAATTGATTGATAACTTAACCGTTATTACAAATTCGCCGTTATTGGCAAATACGTTACAAGAAAACTCAACTATCGAAACGATTTTGATTGGAGGGCAATTTAACGCAGCGCAAAATGCGTGCTTAGGGGCTATTGCACTAAAAAATATTGCTGAGTTTTTTGCTGATTATGCAGTCATTGGGGCAGGGGCGATACACGCATTGCATGGCGTGATGGATCAGCACGTCGACGAAGCGGCAATCGCACAAAAGATGATGGAAAACAGCGATAAATTAATGGTGTTAGCGGATGGCACGAAAGCGAATAAACATGCGATTAATTTTGTGACAAGTTGGGACAATATTGATTATTTAGTGACAACCAGCAAAGAATTTAAATTACCTGAAAGTAAAAAACATCCTAAAACGAAAATTATTGTTGCGGACGTTGAATAAGTTTTAATTCTATAAATTAAACACTCCCTGTGGAAAATAATTAATTATTTTTCATGGGGTTGCTTTAACTAAAAAATGTTCATCGAAAATTAACAACACCTAGGAAAGATTATGAGCCTTTATTTTATTGCTTGCCCTTATTCAGACCCCGATAGCAATGTTGTAGAAATGCGCTTTGCTGAATGCACTAAATTTGCAGCAGAACTGGCGCTTAAAGGTATCGCTACCTATAGCCAAATCACAATGACCCATCCAATTAACCAATACTTAGCCTCACAAGGACAAAAAGTCGCATGGTCTTCTATTGATATGGAATTTCTAAAGCGGTGTGATGGTTTAATTGTGCTGACATTACCTGGCTGGGAAAAAAGCGGTGGTGTTGCAGCTGAAATTCAGTTTTTTAAAGACCAAGGGCTGCCAGTTTGGACTGGGGATGAGTTTATCGCTCACTATTTAGAGTGAACGATGAGGGAAAGTAAAAACCGAAGATAAACTATCTAGAGTGGATAGAAATAATAAGCGTATAAATTTCAATGTAATAAAAAAGGAAGCAATGGCTTCCTTTTTTTATTAATGGAAATAGAGGTTAATGAGCGGGTTTTAGATAATCATCTAAACTTTTGCCTTCACCTTTTTTATCATTGTCACCATCAATCATATCATCGATAGAACAACCGAACTCTTCCACATCATTGCACATGAGTGTCGCCATGGATTTTGCAATTTCATGTTCACCTATAATGATATGGTCTGCTCCTCGTTCTTTAATAAAGCTGACTTCATCATCATAATGGGCACGAACAATCACAGTGACATCTGGGTTCATTTCTTTCGCGGTTGCGACAATTTCACCGGCTTCATAACCATTAGGGATAGTTAAGAGCAATGTTTTGGCGCATTCAATACGGGCAAGGCTAATAATTTCTCTATTGGCGCCATTACCTAAGATTGCGCTAAAGCCATTTTCAGCAAGTTCTTCAAACCGAGAGCGGGTATCTTCAACAACGACAACCGGAATTTCCCTTCTACGCAGTTTGTCTGCAAGCATGCCACCTACTCGGCCGTAACCAACGATGATGGCGTGGCCGCAGATATCGACAGGAACTTGGGTTTCCTCTTCCAGAGTCTCTTCCAGCAGTTGCTCTTCGATAGTTTCGGTTTTCTCAAGGTACTTATCTAATAAGCTAAATAACACAGGGTTCAGCATAATAGAGACAATTGCACCCGCTAACACCAAGTTTTGCGCGTCTTTATCCATGACACCTAGGGTTAACCCCATTCCGGCTAAGATAAAGGCAAATTCACCAATTTGCGCAAGACTAACTGAAATAGTTAATGCGGTTCGTCGTGAATGGCCAAACATCCTAACAAGTACCAAGGCAGCTGCGGATTTACCAATAATGATAATGGCGAGAACGGCTAAAATTCCCAGAGGCTGCTCAATTAATACGACTGGGTCGAACAGCATCCCAACTGATACAAAGAACAGTACGGCAAAGGCATCACGTAGTGGCAGAGTGTCTTGTGCGGCGCGATGGCTGAGTTCAGACTCATTTAATACCATTCCTGCGAAGAACGCACCAAGGGCAAATGAAGCATCAAAAATAGCCACAGCAGCATAGGCAATGCCTAATGCGAGTGCGAGAACAGCAAGAGTGAATAGCTCACGAGAACCTGTTGATGCGGTACGCGATAAAATCCATGGGATTACTTTACGGCCCACGACAATCATAATAAATATGAATAGAACAACTTTACCAATTGTCCATGCAAGGCCTAATGCGAGCTCACTGAAGCTGGCATCATCCGTGTTCATGATAGCTGCCGCCGCAGGCAGTAGAACGAGTGTTAAGACCATCGCTAAGTCTTCAACAATCAGCCAGCCTATAGCAATTTGCCCACGCTGACTTTCAATCAATTGACGTTCTTCTAATGCACGAAGTAATACGACGGTACTGGCAGTTGATAAACATAGGCCAAATACAACGCCTGTAAATATTCCCCAGCCAAATAACATCGACAGGCCAAGGCCCAGTAAGGTTGCTACTGCGATTTGAGCAATAGCTCCGGGAATGGCGATGGCTTTAACAGCAAGTAAATCTTTTAATGAGAAATGTAGGCCTACCCCAAACATCAGTAAGATAACACCGATTTCAGCAAGTTCAGGTGCCAGTGCTGCATCAGCAACAAACCCAGGGGTAAATGGGCCTGCTAGGACACCGGCTGCAAGATAGCCAACTAAAGGGGAAATTTTTAATCGCTGTGCGATCATACCTAACAAATATGCAAGGGCGAGACCACCAACAATGGTTGTGATTAAGGGCGTTGAATGCTCCATTTAGTCTCCTCTGGTTAGTATAAAAATAGAAAGGTGGGTACATGCCGTTGACTTTTAAAATGAGGCCTTCATTTTAAAATGCAAATTGCATGTTTTTATATTCTAACTTTTTTTGAGATAAATTTCCTTAAAAAAATGAAATGTTTTTAAAAAAAATGCAGGTTAAAGGAGCTAAATCGTTACAAGCTTTGTGTTTGTGAGATTTTTATCTGAAATTTATCGAGATTATGGAAGGAAAGACCCATACTTATTTTTAGGTAAGTATGGGTAAAATAAGAAAATAAATCTATTTGTTACCAATATTTGGTAGCAATACTGTAAAAATCCCAAGTAATGGTAAGAAAGCACAATAATGATAAACTTGTTCAATACTGGTCTGGTCTGCGATATGGCCTAAAACTGCCGCACCAACACCTCCCATACCGAATGCTAATCCAAAGAACAACCCTGATACCATGCCGGTTTTACCGGGGATCAGCTCTTGTGCGTAGACTAAAATAGCCGAAAATGCGGAGGCTAAAATCATACCAATGATGACGGTAAGTACCCCAGTCCAATAGAGGGATGCATAGGGTAAAATTAAGGTAAATGGTGCAACTCCAAGGATTGAGAACCAAATAACGTATTTACGCCCTATTTTGTCGCCTATTGGCCCGCCAATCATAGTACCAGCGGCTACGGCAAATAAGAAAACAAACAAATGAATTTGCGCATTTTGCACAGAAACACCGAACTTATCGATCAAATAAAAGGTGTAATAGCTGCTGATGCTCGCCAAATAAAAGTATTTTGAAAAAATCAGAATTAACAGTACCGCCAAAGAGCCAATAATTGTCTTTCGTGGTAAGACGTTAACATTCCCTGAATTGAGTGGTTTCTTACTTGCAGCGCGGTGTTGTTGTTTGTACCAGCTGCTAACTTGCAATAAAATAACAATCGCAAGCAGGGCTGCAAGCGAGAACCAACCAATGTTGCCTTTTCCGTATGGTTCAATAATCAGTGCTGCAAGTAGTGGCCCAAGGGAGGCACCTAAGTTACCACCGACTTGGAAAAAGGATTGCGCCAGACCATGACGACCGCCTGAAGCCATACGCGCCACACGAGAAGATTCAGGATGGAAGACAGAAGAACCGGTTCCAACCAATGCGGCTGCAAGTAATATGGTCGGGAAAGTTTCTGCCATCGCTAACAAGATTAGCCCCGTTAGCGTGAAGCTCATTCCTATTGGCAAGGAATAAGGTTGTGGATGTTTGTCCGTATAGTAGCCAATAATCGGTTGTAACAGTGATGCAGTAATCTGATAAGTAAGGGTTATCATCCCGATTTGGGCAAAACTCAGTGAAAAATCAGATTGTAATAAAGGATAAATCGCTAAGATTAGTGACTGGATCATATCATTAAGTAAATGAGAGACACTGATCGCGGTTAGGATACTAAAGACCGTTTTCCCTGTTTTATTTAATGGCTTTGACGGGCTTGGGTTGTTGGGTGTTGTGGTTTGCTCACTCATGTCATTATCAACTTTATGTGTTACATAATTGTTATCAATATAACTGAAATACAATTTATTTAAATAAATAAATAAATCACGTGAATAACTAGTGTTCGTAAATTATTTGATGGCGATCTCATTTTTATGAAACGAATTTCTTATTCTGCAATAGGTATCAAATCCTGCTCATATTTTTATGCTATAAGACAGCAGGTAGTGACAAACTATAATCTAATATGACTGTATAAAAATTCCTATACCAGCAGGGAGAAATGTATGAAGTTTGCATTTAAGGCATGCGCATTAACGGTATCGTTAGCGTTAATACCCGCAACTATGGCAAATGCGTGGGAAAAAGACAAAACATACAATATTACCATTTTGCATACCAATGACCATCACGGCCACTTCTGGCATAACGACCATGGTGAATATGGTTTAGCGGCGCAAAAAACGGTAGTTGATGAAATTCGTGACGAAGTCGCTAAACAAGGCGGCAGTGTTTTACTGCTCTCTGGTGGTGATATTAATACCGGTGTACCAGAGTCTGATTTACAAGATGCAGAACCCGATTTTAAAGGAATGAACTTAGTCGGTTACGATGCAATGGCATTAGGGAACCACGAGTTTGATAACCCACTTGAGACGTTGCGTCAGCAAGAAAAATGGGCAACTTTTCCGTTTTTATCTGCCAATATTTATCAAAGCAGCACAGGTAAACGCCTTTTCAAACCTTACCAAATCTTTGATAAACAAGGTGTGAAAATTGCTGTTATGGGGCTGACAACCGACGACACAGTGCGTATCGGTAACCCTGCCAATTTCCCTGATGTCGAATTCCGTGTGCCTGCGGACGAAGCCAAAAAAGTGGTTGAAGAGCTTCGCGCAACAGAAAAACCAGACATTATCATCGCAGCAACTCATATGGGGCACTATGATGATGGTAATCATGGTTCAAATGCTCCGGGCGATGTAGAAATGGCGCGCAGCTTACCTGCTGGCTATTTAGATATGATAGTGGGTGGTCACTCACAAGACCCTGTTTGTATGTCTCAAGAAAAGAAAAACTACAAACAAGAGGATTATGTACCAGGTACACCGTGTGCGCCAGATAACCAAAATGGAACTTGGATTGTGCAAGCCCATGAATGGGGTAAATATGTTGGTCGTGCAGATTTTGAATTTAAAAATGGCAAGTTTACGCTGAAACACTACCAGTTAATCCCAATTAACTTGAAGAAAAAAGTGACAAAAGAAGATGGGACTAGCGAGCGTGTTTATTATACGCAAGAAATTGCTCATAACCCTGATATGATGAAATTATTGACACCTTATCAAGAAAAAGGTGACAAGCAATTGAGTGTTAAAGTGGGCTCAGTTGAAGGTAAACTTGAAGGTGATCGCAGTAAAGTGCGTTTTGTGCAAACAAATATGGGGCACCTTCTGTTAGCCGCACAAAAAGAACGCGCAGGGGCTGATTTTGCGATTATGAGCGGCGGCGGTGTTCGTGACTCTATCGAAAGTGGCGATATCACTTATAAAGATGTGCTCAAGGTTCAGCCGTTTGCTAATGAGTTAGTTTATGTCGATTTCAAAGGGGATGAAGTTATCCCATACCTGACCGCAGTTGCGAATATGAAACCGGATGCAGGTGCGTATGGCCAGTTCTACAACGTGAACTTAACGCTGAATAAAGATGGCACGATTAGTGATGTCAAAATTGATGGTAAGCCTGTTGACCCAGCCAAAACTTATCGTATGGCAACGTTGAATTTCAATGCGATTGGTGGTGACGGTTACCCGAAAATTGACAACCATCCTAACTACGTTAATACCGGCTTTGTCGATGCGGAAGTGCTCAAAGGGTATATTGAAAAACATTCCCCGCTGAAAGCGGCAGATTATGAACCAAAAGGTGAGATTATTTATAATAATAAATAATTAAATCATTATTACCTTGAAAGCCTCACCGCTCGCGGTGGGGCTTTTTATCGTCATTATTTAGAGCAAAAAAGCATGAGCGACTAAATGAGGGCCTTCATAAATATCAAATGAATGATAATGTAATAAATATTCATGAGGCGCATGATCAACAAGAAAACGCACAGTTCCTCGGCTTATTTGTCGATTATGGCTATTGCGTAAATGAAACGCTAGCTGGAATATCACACTCCAAGATTCATCGGGTTTGAGGCTGAAACGAGCAACAGCATAATAAGTCCCAATTGCTGGCGGCTGTTGCCTACCACCTTCTTGAGACGATAACCATTCAATCGTCGCTGCGACTGTCACGGGTTTAATATCATTTACGTATTTCAGCGAAGGTTGCATTCAGTACTTTGGCGAGATCGTTAGGAGCAAGTTCAATATCTAAACCACGTTTTCCACCTGAAACGAACATACTGGCATATTGCTGAGCTTGGTCGTCAATGACTGTTGGTAAGCGCTTTTTTTGACCTAATGGGCTAATGCCCCCAAGCAAATACCCCGTTGTTTTTTGAGCGATTTGTGGGTCTGCCATTTCAACTTTTTTGACTTTAAACACTTTAGCAACCAGTTTTAAATCTAGTTGCCCTGAAACAGGTGTTACGGCCACGGCTAATGTTTTTTGATCGCCATTGAGTGCGACTAATAAGGTTTTAAACACTTGCTTGGCATCTAACCCAAGTTTTCGTACTGCTTCATCACCAAAGTTACTTTCATTTGGGTCGTGATCGTAGGGGTGTAATGTGAAGGAAATTTTTTGTTTTTCGAGTAATTTTACGGCTGGGGTCATTTTGAGCCTTCTATTTATAACTTAGTTTCGCAAATATTCTACCAGACTATTTTCACCAAACAGGTGTAACGCACCAACGGCGACCACATAGTTACCATCAGGGAGTGATCTAAGCTGCTCGTTCCAATTCGCATTTCGTTGCTTCATCAATACCTGATAAATGTCTTCGCTAAAGGTATTGGGTAAAGCGGTACGATTATTGGGTTGGTAGTCTAACCACCAGCCTATCATCGTTTGTAGCGAGCGCGCGTTTGCACGCCAGTGGTTCAGCGAGTCTTGTAATAACGCTAACCCATTATTAGGCAAAGAAAGCAGCAATTCAACTTGAGAGGCAGTGCCCTCTAGTTCAATAATTGGTTTGAGTTGTGATTGCGCATTACGGATAAGTTGGTAGTCAATGCCATAGTGGCCTCTTAGCCCGAGTTCTTGGGCTTGGGTCGCTTGCAAAATCAGGGCAATTTGCCATGAGGGTAAGGTATCAAAACGCTCGGGGGATTGGCGGAGCTCTAAACAATATTGTTGAAAAAGGTGATATTCATCGCGAGTTAGCCGTTGTTCAACAGGAAGAAGCTCAGCGATATCATCGCTAGGAAATGGAGAGTGGGTTTCAGTGATATCCGCCTCAACAATCAAGGCATCTGCGAGATTAAGTTTGTCTAATAATGTGGCAGACAAAGGAAACATCGTTTCTGTTCCCATGTGAATGCTACCCACAATGTGCAATTTCAGTTTTTTTGATAGCCGAATATCAACAGCAGGGTAAGGGTAAACCGGAGCAGTTTCTGTATGAAGCCAATTCTTTAAATTTTCAAACAAGTTACCCACGATTTCGTTCCTGCGTTATTTCTCATTTTCTTAGGGTAAACAATCTTACCGCAATTTGCGAATGCTCATCGTCGATTACGCATTTTTTAGCCGATTGGTGTCATCGTGGAGGTGAAATAATGTAAAAAAATGCCCCTATTAAGGGGCATGATAGGATTAATTATTTTTACTAATACCTTTAAATACACTGAGCAACGTGAATAAACTAAAGGAACTAAACACCATTTCGATGCCAATTAGGGTTGTCAGTAAAGTAATTGATGTAATTGGGCCATTACCGATGAGTAAATAAGCAATGAAGAAATCTAACAGCCCGATGATGATTTGTAACCAGCCGCCGGCTGAGCTAATTTGTTGGAAGCCGACATATAACCGAATAACCCCACCGATGATAAATAAAGCCGCCACTAAAATAGCCAACGCGACTAGGCTCTGCAACGGGTCTTTAATGAAAGAGTAGCCGACAATAATATAAATAAGACCAATGATAAAACCAAACAGTCGGGACCAACCGGTATAGATCACGGTACTTAGAATGCTCACAATCGCGCCAACGCCACCAATAATCAGGAGCACACCCAGTACGGTACTGACAGCGATACCCGATATCATTGGGTTGATGATACAAAAAATTCCGCCCGCTAATAATAAAATGGATAATATCACCAAAAATGTACGTTGTTTTTTAAACTCTTCACCCGCAAGTTTGGCAAGTTTTTCACGATCAATATTAAGCATTTTGCTCTCCAAATATGAAATAACTAACTATTTACTAGTATAGACTTAGCTTGATATTAATGACATATAAGATAATACAATTTTTACTTAGTATTAGTATGAAAATGAAGTGTTGTAGAGAGAAGGTTTAGAGATGAACAATATCAATCATTAAAAAGTGGGAAGAACATCAGTTCCTCCCACTTTAAGCTATTATTTTTCAGGTTTAAAGCGTAGTAAACGGTTTGCGTTACTGACTACTGTAATCGATGATAATGCCATTGCTGCACCTGCAACGACAGGGTTTAGTAATGTTCCCGTTATTGGGTACAAAATACCAGCGGCAATCGGGATACCTAACGTATTATAAATAAAGGCACCAAATAGGTTTTGCTTCATATTACGCAGTGTTCCTTTTGAAATAGACACCGCATCGGCAACACCATGTAAGCTTTGGCGCATTAGGGTAATGGATGCAGTTTCAATCGCGATATCACTGCCGCCACCCATCGCAATACCAACGTCAGCTCGGGCTAGAGCAGGGGCGTCATTGATGCCATCACCCACCATTGCAACTTTGTGCCCTTTGGCTTGCAAGGCTTCAATTGCGGCGGATTTACCGTCTGGCATAACGCCTGCAATCACTTCATCAATACCCGCTTCTTTGGCTATCGCGTTAGCTGTTACTGGGTTATCCCCGGTTAACATGACTAAACGGAAACCTTGTTTGTGCAACCGCGCCAGCGCACTTATGCTGTCTTCACGTAATGGGTCACGGATAGATAACAGCGCGGCAACTTTACCATCAACAGCCAGTAAGACGGGAGTAACACCTTGAGTGGCTTGTTGGTGTAGTGTTTCTTCAATATCACGGGTATCAACATTATTTTGTGCTAACAGTTTTTGGTTACCTAATAAAATAGTTTTTCCATCAATTATTGCACTAATACCTAACCCTGCTAAGGTTCTAAACTGCTGATTAGCGGGCAGTGTTAAGCCTTTTGCGCGATTTAAAACAGCGCGAGCCAGTGGGTGATTAGAACCATTTTCTAATGAAGCGGCAAACTGTAAGGCGGTGTCTTGTTCGAACCCATTAACTACATGGATATCCGTAACTTGTGGCATACCTTCAGTCAATGTACCTGTTTTATCAAAGACAATGGTGTCTAACTCACTTGCTTGCTGTAATGCATCCGCATCGCGCACTAATACGCCAAACTCAGCCGCTCGGCCCACGCCAGAAATAATCGACATTGGCGTTGCAAGGCCTAGCGCACAAGGACACGCAATGATTAATACCGTTGTGGTAATAACGAGTGCGTAAGTAATTTGTGGTGCAGGCCCAATAAAGTACCAAATTGCACCTGAAATTAAGGCAATAGCCACAACGACCGGTACAAACACAGCAGAAATACGGTCAGCAAGCTGGCCAATTTGTGGTTTACTACTTTGTGCTTGGCGAACAAGGTGAATAATGCGCGCTAAAGTCGTTTGGCTGCCGACAGCAGCGGCACGAAATAGTACGGTACCATCTTGTACAACAGTTCCCGCATGGACTTGATCCCCTTTGCTTTTTTGCTGAGGGATCGGTTCACCCGTTAGCATGGCTTCGTCTAACCAAACCTCGCCTTCGATAATTTCACCATCAACAGGGACACGGTCACCCGTTGCTAAGCGTAAAACCATTCCTTTTTTGACTTGCTCCAGCGGCATATCCACTTCGCCTTGTTCTGTGACAACACGGGCCGTTGGCGGCGTCAGGTCTAGCAAGCGTTCAAGGGCTTTGGATGAGCGTTGGCGAGCTCGTTGTTCTAAGGCATGACCTAGGTTAATAAGACCGATGATCATGGCACTGGCTTCATAATAAAGGTGTCTGGCTTGGTCTGGGAACCATTCAGGCCAAATATTGACTACAATAGAATAGAGCCAAGCCGCCCCTGTTCCTAGCGCGACTAAGGTGTCCATGGTCGCACTGCCATTTTTTAGGCTTTGCCATGCATTTCGATAAAAGTGCCCACCTGCAAATACCATGACCGCAAGGGTTAATACACCAATGGTGAGCCAAATGGTATGGTTTTGCTCAGTCAGCACCATGTTATCGCCCATCATCCCCCACACCATCACAGGGATACCAAGGGCAAGTGCTAATGCTGATTGCCAGCGGAAGCGGCGCATATTGGCTTGCGCGACCTCCTGTTGGCGCTCTCGGCGTTTAGCTTCATCTTGAATGATTTCCGCGCCATAACCTGCTTTAACAACCGCGGCGATTAAATCATTCGGCTCAGCAGTTCCGGTGACTAAAGCACTGCGCTCAGCTAAGTTGACACGTGCATTTTCAACGCCTGGTACGCTATTTAAGGCTTTTTGGACTTTGTTGACACAACTGGCACAGGTCATGCCATCAAGCAGTAACTGCACACTGTCATCCATTGGGCTAATTTCAGGTTGTTCACCTAAATCAGACTCTTGTGCCGGGATCTCACAGATTGCCGCTGAATCAGCTTCCGGCTGTTCAGTTGTGGTACTCAGCGGCTCAGTTTTTGGGTGAGATTCACCCACAGTTGCTTGGTAGCCAGCGGCTTGAACCGCAGCAATTAGGGATTCTGCGGATGCCGTACCTTGGACAACAGCGGTTTGGGTATCGACAGTTGCACTTTCAACACCATCGACTGCTTCTAGTGCTTGCTGTGTTTTAGCGGCACATTTCATGCAACTTAGACCCGAAAGGGCTAAAGTGATCGCTTTTGTTTGAGCTAGTTCTGCGTTGTAACCCGCTTGTTGAACAGCGGCGATTAACGCTTGTGCATCAGCAGAACCGTATACTTTGGCGCTGGTGGTATCGACAACGGCAGCAGCAACGCCATCAACCTCTTCGAGTGCTTTTTGTGTTTTACCTGCACATTTCATACAATTGAGGCCAGAAAGCTGTAACTCGATATCAGGGGTTGTAGCCACTTCAGCTTCATAACCTGCGTCAACGATGGTTTTTATTAAGTCAGCCACATTGGCATCACTTTCCATTACGGCATAATCGATAGTGACTTTTAAGTTAGTGACATCACCGTGCCCTTCGAGCGCTTTAGTGACTGAGCCGACACAGTGCATGCAGCTTAGCCCCTGTAATTTTAAAATAATCATGTTACTCATTTTGCAGCCTCCAAAACCCGTTTGATGTATTGGGTCTATAACTTTATCTACAATTAGGTCTATAATTCGACAATGAACAAAGGTTACACCTTCCAGCAAGGTTAAGGTCAAGAGGAATTATGAATATTAGTGAAATTGCCAAAAAAACGGGGCTAACTGCAAAAGCTATTCGTTTTTATGAAGACAAAGGGCTAATTACACCACCTGAAAGAGGGGAAAATAGCTACCGTTATTATCAGGAGTGCCATCTAAACGAACTCGTGTTGCTAAAACAGGCAAAAGATGTGGGTTTTACCTTGGATGAATGTGGCGAACTATTAGGTTTATTTCGCAACCCAACCCGACATAGTGCTGATGTAAAGACGACAACGATAGCTAAGATAAATGAAATAGAGCAGACAATCGTTAAATTGTCTGCCATTCGAGATACATTACAAGAGCTCGTGGACGTATGCCCTGGGGATGATGGCGCAGATTGCCCGATTATTGACCACTTGGCACGTGGGTGTTGTCATCATGAGAAGGTTTAACCTGCAAGGTGATACCGTCTACTGCGATGACCACCACTTCTGTGTTGGCGCTTAATGGCGTGTCGCTATACACGCGCCAACTACCATCTGCAAGGCGTACTCGGCTAAAGCCTTCTTCGGTATCTGACAACAAACGGCCTTTCACACCAATCAGTTGATGACTGATTTGATTGACGTTATCTGCCTTATTTTTTTGCTTGTTCCTCAACCAGTTGCGCCATAACACAGCAGAGACAACGGTAAAAATGGCAAACAAGATCCCTTGCCACTCCCAACCGATGAATGGCAGAGCCCAAACGATAACCCCAACAAGCACCGCAGCAATACCCGACCATAAAAGATAGCCTGCGGTACCAAGAAGTTCACCAATCAGCAATAGCCCACCAAGACACAGCCAAAACCATGCGGGTTGAGCACTGATAAGCTCTATCATTCTTTTACCTGTTTTTTTATGGCACCGGTTTTCTTGCTTTCACCGATTAGCTCAGTAATCCCACCAATTGCGCCCATTAAGTTACTGGCTTCTAATGGCATCATGATGACTTTGCTGTTTTCGGCAGAACCAATACTGGTCAGTGCATCGGTGTATTTTTGCGCCACAAAGTAGTTAATCGCCTGCATATCACCAGCGGCAATCGCTTCAGATACCATTTGTGTTGCTTTTGCTTCCGCTTCCGCAGCTCTTTCGCGTGCTTCGGCTTGTAAAAATGCGGATTGGCGTTCACCTTCAGCTTTGAGAATTTGTGACTGTTTTTCACCTTCAGCTTTTAAAATTGCTGCTTGGCGGATACCTTCAGCCTCAAGAATATCAGCCCGTTTGGTACGTTCAGCTTTCATCTGCGCATTCATCGCACTAATTAATTCTTTTGGTGGCTTCACATCACGAATTTCGATACGGGTAATTTTGACACCCCAAGGGTTAGTTGCCTCATCCACCACGTGTAATAAACGGCTATTAATGGAATCACGTTGCGACAACATTTCGTCTAGTTCCATGGAACCTAATACGGTACGAATATTCGTCATGGTTAAATTTAGTACGGAAAGCTCAAGGTTGCTGACTTCATAGGCCGCACGTACTGGGTCAACGACTTGAATAAAGCAGACCGCATCAATAGTGACGTTGGCATTATCGCGAGAAATAACTTCTTGGGATGGGATATCAAGGACTTGTTCCATCATATTGATACGACGGCCAATTTTGTCCATAAATGGCACAATAATATGCAAGCCTGGTTGTAACGTACGGGTATAGCGACCGAAGCGCTCAACTGTCCATTGAAAGCCTTGCGGTACTGTTTTAACACAGGTAAAAACAATAACGACAGCGACAAAAATGATAATCGGTATTGCACCAAAGGCGAACAAGTCCATATTTAACCCTTAATTAGTAAAGTAATGAATATACTTGGCGACGGTATTTACTGGCAATGGCATCACCGGTTCCCATGGCAGACATAATGTCCATCATAGTTTTTCTCACTGCGCCGTCACCTGCACCCAAGTCGGTACGTAAAAAGCCGAATAACATTTCCAGCGCTTCTTCGTTGCGGTTCACTTCATGCAGTTTTAGGGCTAATTGAACAGCTAACGTTGTATTTTGCGGATCTTGATTGAATTCATCTTGCAATTGCTGAATTTCAGGGGTGTCCGCAGCTTGTTTTAATAATTCAATTTGTGCGATTAAACCTTGGTAGCGGCTGTCTTTATCCTGTAATGGGACTGCTTCTAAGGTAGCTTGTGCGTCATCAACAAGATTTAAACCGATTTGGGTTTCTGCCAACAATAATGTGATTTCGCTATTTTTTGGGTTCAGCTGATGCGCTTCTTTTAACAATGGTAGCGCTTCTTGTGTTTTACCTTCTGCTATTAATTCAGCGGCTTGTGCTGCTTTCATTTCTTCTGGGCTTGGCAGCACGCGAGATAAAATTTCCAGTACGACCTCTTCGGGTTGTGGCCCTTCAAAGCCATCAACAGGACGACCATTTTGCAACACATACAGGGTAGGGATCGCTTTTAAGCCAAACTGACTGGCGATCATTTGTTCTTCATCACAATTAACTTTAGCTAAAATAAATGACCCTGCGTAGTCGTTGGCAATTTTTTCCAACATAGTACCGAAATCTTGGCAATGAGGGCTACGCGGTGACCAAAAGTAAAACATGACAGGTAAGTTCATTGATTGTTCAATGACTTGGTGTAGGTTGGTTTCGTTAATATCAATTATCTGAGCGTTAGCAAACATAAGAAGTCTCTTTTGAATTTGTTATCAATAGAATTTTTGGGCGATGGTAATAAAATGGGGCTGATTTTGCTTTTTTCAAGCTTTTTTCCCCTGATTTGCCAGTATTTTATCCATTATTTTGTCAGGTAAAATACGCTTTAAGATACGCACAGCGACAGTTAATAACGTGACAGAATAGCGTACTTTTGGGCGCGGGCTTTCTAACGCATGGATCAATTTTTCTACCACATGTTCCGGTGTTAAGGTAAAACGTGAGGCAATACCTGGGTTTTTAACAGGCTTATCTTTTTGAGTTTGTTCAACATTTTGAGTAAATGCTGTATGAATAGGGCCGGGCTCAATTAAGCTTACTTTTACCCCCGTTCCTGCCAACTCTAGGCGTAAGGCATCAGACCATGCTTCCAGTGCGTATTTACTGGCTGCATAAGCGCCACGGCCGGGGGTTGAAATCACCCCCATTACCGAACTGGTTTGGATAATTCGGCCTTCATGGTGCGCGCTCATGGCGGGTAATAGCAAAAAAGTTAACTGGTGAACACCAAAAAAATTAGTGGAAAATTGTGCTTCGAGTTGCTCGCGGCTGACGCTATTTAATGGCCCATACACCCCAAAACCGGCGTTGTTGAATAACCCGTAAAGGCGATGATTACAGAGTGTTAGCACCGTTTGAGCCGCTGTTTCTATGCTATCTTTATCATCGAGGTCAAGGGAGACGGTGTCATAACCCTGTTCTTTCAGGCGCAAAATATCACTTTCTTTACGGCAGGCAACAATAACATGGTAGCCACGCTGGCGAAGTGTTTGTGCAGCACAAAAGCCAATACCGCTTGAAGCACCTGTGACTAGGACTGATTTTTTGTTTCGTGCTGATGTTTGCATAACTTTACCTTGGTTTCATGCAACTGAATCTATTTCGGGTATAAAAGAGCGTTTTAATCCCCTTGTTTAACGTCTGTTTTATTGACTAGACGGTAAAATATGTTCAGAAAGTTGTTTTTCCATAAAATCAGCAATGGATGGCTGGGCTTCAACCGTCGGGTGAATACCGTCTTGTTGTATCCATTCAGGCTTAGTTATCACGGTTTCCATATAAAATGGCAGTAATGGAATTTGATTACTTTGCGCCAATTTCGGATAGACTTTTTCGAAACTTGTCGTATAACGTTTTCCATAGTTAGGTGGAATACGAATTTGCATTAAGAGCGGTTTCGCACCGGATTGCACGATTTGCTTAATAATCTGTTGTAAATTAGCTTCAAGTTGTTCTACTGGGAGACCTTGTAAGCCGTCATTTGCACCTAACTCAATCAATACCCAGTTAGGTTTGTTTTGTTCGAGTAACATGGAAAGGCGTTCTAACCCCTGCGCAGAGGTATTCCCACTAATACTACCGTTAATAATAGCAACGGGTGGGGAAAGTTTCTGCCAACGTTCGGCAAGCAAAGAGGCCCAAGCCTGCTCAGCCGGTAGACGGTAGCCTGCACTTAGGCTATCACCTAAGATTAATAGCTTAGTTGACGCAAGTGCGTGCCCACTTGCAGCCAGTAACAGGAGAAATACCAATATATGTCGGCGAATAATATTCTTGAAGTTCATCATCTCATTAAACGTGTTGGCCAAGGTGAACATGAACTGACTATATTGCAAGGTGTTGAGCTAATTGTCGAGTCCGGGCAAACAATTGCTTTAATTGGGGAGTCTGGTTCGGGGAAATCAACCTTGTTAGGGATTATCGCGGGGTTGGATGACGGCTCCAGTGGAACGGTTAATTTATTAGGCCAAGACCTCACTAAAATGGATGAAGAGCAACGGGCACGTTTACGGGCACAAAGTGTCGGTTTTGTGTTCCAATCTTTTATGTTAATCCCAACCTTAAATGCCATTGAAAATGTGCAACTTCCTTCTTTGCTACGTGGCGAATCTGAGTCTGAAAGTTATCAACACGCGGCGAGTTTACTGACTGATTTAGGCTTAAAAGATCGCTTAAAACACATGCCACCACAGTTGTCAGGGGGGGAACAACAACGCGTTGCACTTGCTCGAGCTTTTAATGGCCGCCCTCAGATTTTATTTGCTGATGAACCAACGGGTAACCTCGATCGCCATACAGGGGATAAAATTGCAGATTTATTATTTGCGATGAACAAAGAGCATGGAACAACCTTGATTTTGGTTACTCACGATAACGAGCTAGCTGCGCGTTGCCAACGTCGTTTGCGTTTGGTTGATGGGCAGTTGAGGGAAGAAGCATGATTTGGCGTTGGTTTTGGCGTGAATGGAAAACACCCTCGTTATTGATTGTTTGGCTTGCGCTTACTCTTGCAGTTGCCTGTGTATTGGCTTTAGGGCGAATTAGCGATCGCATTGAAAATAGCATGAGCTACCAAAGCCGTGAGTTGTTAGCGGGGGATTTAGTTTTACGCTCTTCTCATCCAAGCGACCCTATATGGTTACAGGAAGCCCAAAAAGAGGGCTTAGCGCTCAGCCAACAAATATCATTTTCTACCATGGCTTATGCGACAGAAGATGAAGACGCTCGGCCACAATTGGTGTTAGTGAAAGCTGCAGATAAGGCATATCCATTATATGGCGAGCTTATCACTGAACCCGCTGGGTTAACCCCGACAAAAGGGGAAATATTAGTCGCTCCGCGGCTATTAGAATTATTGAACCTCAATGTAGGGGATAACATTGATATCGGAGATGCAACGCTAAAAGTCTCGGGTAAATTAATCCAAGAGCCCGACAGCGGATTTAACCCGTTCCAGATTGCTCCAAGAGTATTAATAGCGATTGAAGATGCGCCACTAACGGGGGCTATTCAAGTAGGCAGCCGATTAACGTATCGCGACATGTTTGCCGGTGATCGTCAGCTGATTGATGCATTTCAACAAAAATATGAGCAAGATCTGCGAAATGATCAACGTTGGTATACATTAAGCGAAGATAACGGCGCAGTAGGGAAAACGTTTCAACGTGCTCAACAATTTTTATTGCTATCAGTGTTATTAACACTGTTGCTAGCCATTGCTGCGGTCGTGGTTTCAATGACGCATTATTGCCGCAGCCGTCATCAACTAATCGCAGTATTAAAAACTCTAGGAGCAGGGCGTAGCGCATTACGTCAGTGGATTATTGGGCAGTGGTTAGTGATTTTAATCGCTGCGGCTTTACTCGGCTCATTATTAGGTTTGGCTTTTGAAGGCATTTTAATGCAAATCTTAGGGGCTATGTTGCCGAAGGAATTGCCACCTGCGAGTTTAATGCCTTGGGTTTGGGCAATCGGTACATTATTCATTATTGCTATTATTGTTGGCAGTCGCCCTTATTACCAACTGATGGCAACCCAGCCTTCAAGGGTATTACGTGAAGATGCCAAATCACCCGTTTGGCCGCTGTATTATTATCTGCCAATTGTTATTTTAATTGTGGTTGGTGGGTTATTTATTTTTGCTGGCGTAAACCCTCTGTTATGGTCAATTTTAGCGGGTATTGTCGTGGTGGCCATTCTACTTGCGCTGATTGGTTGGGTAGGCTTATGGGGGCTACGTCATATTAAGTTTCGCCAATTAAGTTTGCGTTTATCCGTTAGTCGCCTATTGCGCCAGCCGTTACAAACCATCACACAAATGAGTGCATTTTCGCTATCATTTATGTTATTGGCGCTGCTAATTTTAGTACGTGGTGATTTGCTTGATCGCTGGCAGCAACAGTTACCCGCAGATAGCCCGAACTATTTCTTAATTAATATGAACCAGTCACAGCTTGAACCTGTTACCAAGTTATTGGCTGAGTTTGATGTCAAGCCAACAGAGTTCAACCCTGTGGTGTTAGCGCGCTTAACCGATATTAATGACCAGTCAGCGATTGAATGGGCAGATCAACGTGATCCGAATAATAATACGGTGCGACGTGAATTGAGCTTAACTTGGCAATCTGATTTAGCGCCAGCTAATGTGGTTGACGAAGGGACATGGCCACCGAAAGCGGGAGAAGTTTCGATCGAACAAACGGTTGTCAAAGAGCTCGGATTGAAATTAGGCGATAAACTAACATTTAACGCAGGGGCTCAGGTCTTTAGTGCAACAGTCAGTAGTATTCGTACGGTTGATTGGGAGAGCCTGCGACCGAACTTCTATTTTATTTTCTCTGAAGAAAGTCTTTCTCAAATGCCGGCTACCTGGCTGAGCAGCTTCCACTATGACGGTGATGGGCAGCTATTGACGCAACTTAGCCGTCATTACCCGACAATTAATGTGCTCGATACTGGCGCAATTATTACCCAAATTCAGCAAATTCTTCAGCAAGTTAGCCAAGCTCTTGAAGTTATGGTGGTACTGGTTATTTTCTGTGGGTTATTGCTATTATTGGCTCAAATTCAAGTGGGGATGAGCCAGCGAGAGCGGGAGCTTGTGGTATATCGAACATTAGGCGCTAGCAAAAAATTAATGCGTAGAACGCTATGGAGCGAATTTGCATTACTTGGCTTAATGGCTGGGCTTGCCGCAGCTTTTGGAGCAGAAATTGCATTGTGGCTGTTGCAAAGTAAAGTGTTTGATTTCCCATGGCAACCTGAATGGCGTATGTGGGTATTATTGCCTTTGTGCGCGGCAATTTTATTGTCTATTTGCGGTGGGTGGTTAGGACTGCGTTTATTAGGGACGGGTAATCAGCACCGTCGTTTACCTAATAGTTAAATACTCGTCATACTTCGAGTTGCAGCGTTGTTGATTGCGTTCAGATAGCCGAATCACATACTTTTGTATGCACATCGGTCTATCTTCACTTGTCGCCTAGCTGTAACTCGAATTATTTAGAGTATATACTCGTTATATTTCAAGCCGTATGGGTGTTGACTGCACTAAGATAGCCGGGTCATAGACTTTTGTATGCTCATCGGTCTATCTTCACTTGTCGCCTAGCTGCAACTCGAATTATTTAGAGTATGTGGTATTAGGGGAATACCTTGATACCCCTATTTATTGAATATTCTAAAAACAACCTGTTTTTCAGTAAAATAACTGTCTCCAATCCTTCATAAAAGCTTCATTCATCAACGTTATGATTCCGCCATCAATTATTGATAGCCTTAAAATGGAAACATAATAATGCAGAATAACTATTCTATTAAACGTAAACTGGGCTCGTTATCTTTATTGGCTAGTTTAATTTCATTTAGCATCATTGGGTTTGCTCAACAAGAAGTGCCAGCTACATTAGCGGGTCACTCCATTCTTCCGGTTAATTCCACTGTCGCTACACCTGAAAATGCACCTTCAGACATGCAAGTGAGTGGTAAATTTACCACAGGCGCTCGTGTAGATAGTTTAGGGAAAGTGGAAGGTAAATCTGCAGATCGCCCAACGGGAATGCACATTCCAATTAAAGGCCAACCACGTCAAGGGCACTCGGGTATCAAACGCATGGCGGATGGTACTTACTGGGTTTTAACTGATAATGGATTTGGCAACAAAGTAAACTCTCCTGACTCTATGTTGTATGTCACTCAATATGACATTGATTTTCAAACGGGTAATACGACACCATTAAAAACGGTTTTCTTCCATGATCCCGATAAAATTATCCCTTTTCATATTACGAATGAAAGTACAAAAGAACGCTATTTAACAGGCAGTGATTTTGATCCTGAAAGCTTTCAATTTGCGGATGGTGCTTTATGGGTTGGTGATGAGTTTGGTCCTTACTTAATCAAAATGGATTTGGATGGCAAGGTATTAGCCTTGTTTGAAACGCAAGTAGATGGAAAGAAAGTCGTTTCTCCTGACCACTACCAAATCACCACACCGGGCAAACCCACAGATAAAGTGACTTTCCAAGTCAACCGTTCGAAAGGTTTTGAAGGTATGGCATCATCGCCAGACGGTTCTAAGCTCTATCCAATGCTAGAAGGGGCGATTTGGCTTGATGACAAACAAGATTATGAAAATGTTGATGGCAAACGTGCAGCACGTATTCTTGAATTTGATGTAAAAAAACAAGATTGGACTGGCAGAAGTTGGTTATATGTCTTTGAAGATAACCAAAACGCCATTGGTGATTTTAATCTTATTGATGATACTCACGGCCTAATCATTGAGCGTGATAATGGTGAAGGTACAGCAGATAAAGCCTGCACGGCGGGAAGCAGTAATACTGAAAATTGTTTTAGTAATTTAGCTAAATTCAAGCGTGTTTATCGTATTGAATTTTCAGATAACAATATAGGCAAACCAGTAAATAAGCAGGCTTATATTGATTTAATGAATATCAAAGACCCGAACAATATGGCAAGAAAACCCTTAAATGACGGGGTGTTTACTTTCCCATTCTTTACCATAGAGAACGTTGATGTGGTTGATAGCGAACACATTATTGTTGGCAATGATAATAACTACCCGTTCTCATCCAGTCGTGAACCAAATAAAGCGGATGATAACGAATTTATCTTATTAAAAGTTCCTGAGCTGTTAAAACCGTAATTGATTTTGCGCCACATTTTGATTTTTCCGGTGGCACAAATAAGCGGTATGTTTTGATCCAATATCTGGTCTTAAACTTGTTTTCCCTTTGGTTTTAATTTTTCCCGAGCTAAGCACTCGGGATTTTTTATTTGTGATTGAGTGCAGGGGGCTTCATCATCAAGGTAAGACCTAAAATCACGACAACAGGCGCAGCAATAATCAAAAATGCAGGGGTGAAACTCCCTGTGAAATCTTTTATTGCACCAGCAATAAAAGGCGCTAAACAAGCAACGGTTGAAATTAAATTCACCACAGAGAATAGTTCTAGGTATGGGCCTCGGCCAAAATAATTTGAAAGCAAAACACTTGATGCCAAAAAAGTCATGCCGTAGCCAATGCCAACGCATAACACAAACAAGATTAGCCATAGCCATGAGGTGGCAATACTGAGGAAGATAACACCTAATACCATGGTAATTAGGCTACCAATTAATAGTTTCTTTGGTTCTAGCCATTCCCCAGCGGCCCCACCAATAAGCCTTGAGAATGCATTAACAAATGCCATTGTGCTTAACAATGAAACCGCCACGGTCAAGCCAAAACCACGCTCTTCAATATGGGCAACAGCAAAGCTATTAACGGTAATACCACACCATAAAAATGAGGTATAAGTTGCAGCAATTAAGTAAAACTGCCATGTACGTAGTGCTCTGCCGACTGTCCATACTTCTGGAGTGCGATAAATGGGTTTACTCGCATCACTCACTTGTTTTTGCATCACTTTTTTTGCGTGTTCTTGTTCTTGTTTACCTTCACGCAGCATAAAAATAGTGATTAACGTGACAATGCTCAGATAAACGGCGCATAGAACCCAATGCATACGCCAAGAGCCTAACTGGTTTGAGGCGTAAAAGTAAATCCAAGGGCCTGCAACGCCTCCCAAACCCCCGATGGTGAAATATAACCCAAAGGCAAGGGATTGCTTTTCAAATAGCCGTGAAAGTACGTAAGTCCCAGGAACTGTGGCGAGTAAGGTGAAACCAATACCAATTAATGCGGTGCCTAAAAAATAGGTGCTGATGGCTTGCGTGGAATAAAGGCTATAAAAACCCGCAACAAAGACACTAGTACCTAGCAATAAAGTGGCCCGTACACCGACTTTACGGATCAGTAGAGAAGGGAGAAAACTCGCAAGCCCGCAAGTTAAGCCCAGTAGCGTAAAACCAAATCCAGCCTCACTCCAACTCCATTTGAGCTCACTTATCATCTCAGGCAAAACCACACCAAGAGATGTAAAGGTGGTTGCAGTGGCTAAAAAATAAACCAGCCCTAATAGAACAAGAATGCACCACTGATAAAACGGACTAAAAGGCTGCGAGGACATATTGACTCCAGTAATGCCGCACACCTTAAATCAGGATATTTGTTTTCTGGATGACGGCGTAAATAGCATAATGCCCGAAAATAGGTTCGGGCATCGAATAGGGCTATTTTCCCTATTTATTGGTGAGAGTACCAGTCTAATTTTGCATTTGCCCACTCAATGCCACTTTTGTACTCATTTGGTAAAAGTGGAACTAAAGCAGCAAGTGTTGCAGACAATTGATTGCAGTCGCGATGAGAAAGGTTTAAATGGCCCACTTTCCGAGCAGGGCGCACCTCTTTTTCATACCAGTGAAGGTGAACTAGGGGGAAATTTAACCAGTTTATATTTACATCCGTACCAATTAAATTGACCATAACAGCAGGGCTATACACTTCAGGTGATGGCATTGGCAGGTTTAAAATGGCACGTAGATGTAACTCAAATTGGCTAATGGATGCGCCATTTTGTGTCCAATGGCCGCTATTATGTACTCGAGGCGCAATTTCGTTAATCAGTAGGTTATTGCCCACGACAAAGCATTCCATTGCCATCACACCAATATAACCTAACTCATCCATGACCGCGCTGAGCATGGCTTGAGCTTGTTCCTGTTGCGGGTTAGTTGACTTAGGGAAGGCTACACTCGTTCGCAAAATACCTTCTTGGTGCAAATTATGAGTAATTGGGTAAAAAACGGATTTCCCCTCTGCATTTCGGGCCCCAATGACAGACACTTCCGCATCAAAAGGGATGCCTTGTTCAACGATACATTCACCGTAAATTTCAGCGGGTAAGTCTTTTTCATCACCAGGGCGAACACGCCATTGACCACGCCCGTCGTAGCCGCCAGTTCTGCGTTTTACAATGAGGAAATCGCCTAAAGTTGCAAATAATTCAGGCCATTGTTCAGGGGATTCTAATAATGCCCAAGGTGCAGTGGAAAGTTGCAAACTATCAAATAAACTTTTTTGTGGGAACCTATCCGCTAAACGTGGAAAAATATCACGGTTAATAAAGGCATTATGGCGAGCTAATTCTTTTGTCAAAGGTGTTTCTGGCCAGCGTTCAATTTCAGCGGTGATGACGCTTTGCTGATAAGGAACGGCTTCCGGCTCTGCATCAAGCCCAACAGGAAAAACGGCGATACCTAATGGCTCACCCGCTTGACGCAGCATGCGACCTAGTTGGCCATTACCAAGCACACAAACGGGTTTCATTATGCTTCCCTCGGGTCTGGGTTGTTTAGCACATCATTGGTTTGTGCTTCACGCCACGCGGCAAGGCGGTTGAAAATAGCAGTATCACTTATTGCTAATACCTGAGCGGCTAACAGTGCTGCGTTTGCTGCACCTGCTTTACCGATTGCTAGTGTGCCGACAGGGATACCTTTAGGCATTTGAACGATGGAGTATAGGCTGTCGACACCACTGAGAGCAGCGCTTTGTACTGGTACACCAAAGACAGGTACTAAGGTTTTTGCAGCTAACATACCCGGTAGATGAGCGGCACCACCAGCGCCTGCAATAATCACATCAACCCCATTTTTTTTCGCATTTTCAGCAAAGGAAAATAATTTATCCGGGGTACGGTGCGCAGAGACGATTTCGACATGAAAAGGAATTTGGAGTTCATTTAATACATCAGCAGCGTGCTGCATTGTCGTCCAATCACTTTTCGAACCCATAACAATGGCGATTTTTGCCGCAGATTGAGCAGAAACTTGGGCAGTCATTTGGTGCTTTCCTGTAGTGAAAAAAACATGACCCTAAGATGGGGAAATTGAATTAAGGTGATCATATCACGGGAATGCAGTCAGGAAAACGTTTGCGTGATTAATAATTAAGCAAACGAGTCGTGTATGCGAAGAGAAATTCTGGGGCTAATTAAAATTACTCGAATGGAAAGAAAATCAGTTCAATGCCTTGCTCGCTAATGACAAAAGCAGAACCTTCATAGTGCCATGCACCTAATACACCTCGATAATGCAATTCACCACCGATATTCACCTCATGAATAGCAGGGCGGTGAGTATGACCATGGATCATCCATTGCGCTTGGTGCCTTTGTAATGCATCAATAACGGCTTGCGAATTGACGTCCATAATCGACTCGGCTTTCATGCTGCTTGCATATTGGCTATTTTGTCGCATTTTTTGCGCGATACGGCGACGCACAAAGAGGGGGAGTAGCAGAAACAGCCGTTGGACCCAAGGTGTGTGAACTTTTTTACGGTAGTTTTGATAGGCGGCATCGTCTATACATAATGTATCACCATGCAAAATTAAAATACGTTTACCATAAAGTTCGAGCAATGTTTCTTGCGGTAATAGGGTCATGCCACACTGTTTCGCATAGCGTTTACCGATTAAAAAATCCCGATTTCCATGAATGAAATAACAGGGTATTCCGCGATCTGTAAGCTGTTTTAGTTCGTTGGCAACTTGTTGATGTAGCGGGTTGTTGTCATCATCGCCCACCCAATAATTGAAAAAATCGCCGAGAATATACAGGCTTTCGGCATGGATGGCTTGCTGTTGAATAAAGTTGATAAAACCGGCGGTGATCGCCGGTTCATCTTCACTTAAATGCAAATCTGCAATGATGTAAGTGGACATGCGTCAGGTTTACTCGCTGACAGTCACTTTTTCAATGATAACGTCTTCACGTGGAACGTCTTGGTGGAAACCGCTACGGCCAGTTGAGACACCTTTGATTTTGTCAACAACGTCCATACCTTCAACCACTTCAGCAAATACACAGTAACCCCAGCCATCTGGACGTTCTGAACGGAAGTTTAAGAAGTCGTTGTCAGCAACGTTGATAAAGAACTGTGCTGTTGCTGAATGAGGGTCGTTAGTACGAGCCATTGCTAAGGTACCACGGCTGTTTTTTAAACCGTTGTTAGCTTCGTTTTTGATAGGTGCTTTAGTGTTTTTTTGTTCCATGCCTGGCTCAAAACCACCGCCTTGGATCATGAAACCATTAATAACACGATGGAAAATGGTATTATTGTAAAAACCTTCACGGCAGTAAGTTAAAAAGTTTTCGACTGTAACGGGGGCTTTATCGTCAAACGTTTTGATAACAATATCACCGTGATTGGTATGAAATGTAACCATAATAGCTATCCTGAATAATTGTTTTTTGTGCGCTAACTTGCGAAAGCGTTGAGATCAGCACGTTTATATCACAGATAAAACCTGACTTGAAGCGGAAGGAAGCTTAGCGGGTAGTTTATAGCATAATAGGTGTGTATTAAACCTAATGAATAAACTGAAAAGGAAGCGGGGTAAACCCTTGCATTCTTAAGGTGATCGGGGTTCAATAACATGATATTTTATCGGTAGAAATCGATAATCATTTTTCAAATAAATGGAAAAGTTCAGATGCTACAAATTTTTAATACACTAAGTCGTCAAAAAGAAGAGTTTAAGCCCATCCACGCAGGGAAGATTGGGATGTATGTGTGTGGCATCACTATCTACGACTTGTGTCATATCGGCCACGGCCGTACATTTGTGGCATTTGATGCAATTAGCCGCTATTTACGTTATTTGGGTTACGACTTAAATTATGTGCGCAACGTCACCGATATTGACGATAAAATCATTAAACGTGCAGCAGAAAATAATGAAAGTGTCGAAGAGCTAACAACACGTATGTTGGCTGAAATGCATAAAGATTTCGATGCATTGAATATTTTACGCCCTGATAGCGAACCACGTGCAACGCATCATATTGGTGAAATCATTGAATTAACCCAAAGCTTGATTGAGCGTGGACATGCTTATGTTGCTGCGAATGGCGATGTCATGTTTGAGGTGAAAACTGACCCAAATTATGGCCTGTTATCCCGTCAAGATTTAGAGCAGTTGCAAGCAGGTGCTCGCGTCGAAGTGGCTGATGTAAAACGTAATCCAATGGACTTCGTCTTGTGGAAAATGTCTAAAGAAGGCGAACCAAGCTGGGAATCCCCATGGGGCTTAGGCCGTCCAGGTTGGCACATTGAATGTTCGGCAATGAACAGTAAAACATTAGGCAACCATTTTGATATTCACGGTGGCGGCTCAGATTTAATGTTTCCACACCATGAAAATGAAATCGCACAATCTACCTGTGCTCATGATGGCCCTTATGTGAATTACTGGATGCACTCCGGTATGGTCATGGTTGATAGAGAGAAAATGTCTAAGTCTCTCAATAATTTCTTCACTATTCGTGACGTACTTGAGTATTACGATGCAGAAACAGTGCGTTATTTTCTGTTATCAGGCCATTATCGTAGTCAACTTAACTACACAGAAGAAAACTTGAAACAGGCGCGCACTGCGCTTGAGCGTATGTATACGGCATTGCGCGGTACCGATAAATCGGCAGTTCCTGCTGGTGGTGATGAATTTAAAGCACGTTTCATTGAGGCGATGAATGACGACTTTAACACACCAGAAGCTTATTCCGTGTTGTTTGACATGGTACGTGAAGTTAACCGTCTGAAATCAGAAGATATATCAGCGGCCAATGCGATGGCGGCACAACTTCGTGAACTGGCTAGCGTTCTTGGTTTGTTAGAACAAGACCCAGAAAGTTTCTTAAAAGGCGGCGCACAGACTGAAGATGATGCGGAAGTGGCAAAAATCGAGGCATTAATTCAACAACGCCTAGATGCGCGTCAAAATAAAGATTGGGCGCAAGCAGATGCGGCTCGTGATGAGCTGACAGCTATGGGGGTTGTGCTTGAGGATGGGGCTACTGGTACTACGTGGCGTCGCAAATAATACGCGTCATATTTCGTGCTGTGGCGGTGTTGCCATCACTTGGCTACTTGGGTCACATACTTTTGTATGCTCCCCAAGTTATCCGCGTTCGGCGCCTAGCCACAACACGAACTATTTAGCGTATTAATAAGAGTCATATTCATACTGTGGTGGTGTTGCCATCACTTGGCTGCTTGGGCCACATACTTTTGTATGCTCCCCAAGTTATCCACGTTCGGCGCCTAGCCACAACACGAACTATTTAGCGTATTAATAAGAGTCATATTCATACTGTGGCGGTGTTGCCATCACTTGGCTACTTGGGTCACATACTTTTGTATGCTCCCCAAGTTATCCTTTCGAGTACTGATGGACTTAAAAAATCCTGCATATTTAAACGGTTAGATATTGATATTTAACCGTTTTTTATTTTTAGTGTGAAATAAAAGCCCCCCAGTTAAGGGGGGAATAAGACTACCAACAGGGACTAGGAATGGAACTTAAATCTGAGCGATTAAGCAATACTTGCCATTTCTTGTTGAGCTTCTTTGGGCGTTGCTTTTTTGACAATGGCATAAAGCACACCAGAAACCACCGTACCAGCTACTATCGCGAATAAATACATCAATACATGATTAATAGCTCCGGGTATTAACAGCACAAATAAACCACCGTGAGGTGCCATCAACTGAATACCAAAGTACATGGATAGCGCCCCAGTTATTGCACCACCAATGATACAAACAGGAAGAACACGGATAGGGTCTTTGGCGGCAAACGGAATAGCACCTTCTGAAATAAAACATAAACCGAGAACAAAAGAGGCTTTACCTGCTTCGCGTTCAGCGGGAACAAATTTATGTCTCGCTATTAATGTGGCAATCCCCATTGCCAGTGGCGGCACCATACCTGCAGCCATAATCGCTGCCATTGGTGCGTAGGTTTGTGAACTTAATAGGCCGACACCAAAGGCGTAAGCAGCTTTGTTGACCGGGCCTCCCATATCCGTACACATCATGGCACCCAATATTGCACCTAAGATCACTGCATTGGTGGTTCCCATGGTATTTAGCCAGTTGGTTAACCAGTCCATCAACCACGCTACAGGGTGACCAATCACATAGATCATGGCTAAACCGGTAAATAAAGTCGAAATCAATGGCACGATTAAAATCGGTTTTAACGCTTCCATTGTTTGCGGTAATTTTAATCGAGTGCTAATAAAGTGAGCACTGTAGCCCGCAAGGAAACCGGAAATGATCCCGCCTAAAAAACCTGCACCTAAGGTGGTCGCAAGTACCCCACCGACTAAACCCGGGGTTAGCCCTGTTCTGTCAGCAATGGAATAGGCGATATAACCCGATAGTACAGGCACCATTAATGCAAGGGCTGTTTGCCCACCAATTAGGCTAAGCGCCCAGGCCAGAGAGCCTTCTACATTGGATGCATCTAAACCAAAAGCAAATGAAAGTGCAGTACACAATCCTCCTGCCACAACCATCGGGAGCATATAAGACACACCTGTGAGTAAGTGCTTATAGACTCCGCGTTTTTCGTTGGATTGGCTTGATTGTGATGAGTTTTTGCCATTTTGTGGTGAAAATGTACTCGCCTCCTTTATCGCTCTATCTAATTCCTGTGCTGTTTTCTTCAATGCTGCACTGGTAGAGGTGCGGTACATTGGCTTTCCCGCAAATTTATCCACATTGACTTCGATATCAGCAGCGACAATGACTAAATCAGCTTGTGCAATTTCTTCTGGTGTAATTTCATTTCCAACCCCTACAGAACCACGGGTTTCTACTTTGATATTCCAGCCTCGTTTTTTTGCTTCAGCTTCAAGTGCTTCTGCGGACATATAAGTGTGAGCAACCCCTGTAGGGCAAGCTGTAACGGCTAATATAGAGAAAGTTTTTGTGTGCTGCGGTTCGGCAATTTGTTGTTCACAAAGTGTGGCTTCATTAATTGCTGATGTCAGGAATTCAGCAGGTTGCCTAACAGCGACATCGGGGTGGCCGAAATAGATTTTTTTGTCTGCACAATTGAAATCTTCAGGCAACTGAGTGTCAAAACAAATCACAATATCAGCATCAGTAAGCTGTTCAGTGAAGGTGATATTTTGTAAGGCAGATACATTCTTTAAGGCATCGATGGCTAGCCAGCAAATAGCAGGGCCTTGCTGGTGGCTTGGAGCGATTAATATTTTCATGTTTTTCATCCTCATTGAGCCGTAAACGGTTGTAAGTCAACCTTTGTCATCATATGTGCAAGTTGCGCTCGGTCTGTGATACCGACATTGGGTTGGGAGACTGCAAGTGCAGAAATGGCAGTAGCTAAGCGTAGTGTGTGCTCACTTGTCTGCCTCATCATTAGCCCGTAAATTAACCCTCCTACCATTGAGTCCCCTGCGCCAACGGTGCTGATAACGTCACATTCAGGTGGTTTAGCAAACCAAGCGCCTGATGAATTGACCCACATGGCACCTTTTTCGCCTAAAGAAACCACCACATGGGCAATACCTTGTTGGCGAAGTTGATTTGCGGCATCAACAATATCTTGATGAGTGGGAAGAGATTTTCCTGCCCAAATTTCAAGTTCACGATGATTCGGTTTTACTAACCAAGGAGAAGCTTTGAGTCCAGCAACAAAAGCTTCACGGCTACTATCAAAAATGACACACATGCATTGTTCTCTAAGGCGTAACATCCATTGAGTAAAATCTTTTAAATCAACGCCTTGAGGTAAACTTCCACTGACGCAAATCATATCAAACTGACCCGCCCAGCTGAGTGAGTCGGTGACGAAACGTTGCCAATCCGCTTTAGTGACACTGAAGCCTGAAAAATTAAAATCGGTAACTGCACCGGTGTGCTCTGTCAGTTTTACATTGATACGGGTGCGGCCTTCGACAACCTGAAAGCGGTTAGCAATTCCTGTTTCGCTGAACGCTTTTTGGAAACCATCTTGGTTTTCTTTACCTAAAAAACCACCAACAGTGACATCAATTCCTAAGTTTTTAAGTACTTTGGCCACATTTATGCCTTTTCCAGCGGCATGAAGCCCAGCAGTTTTGACTAAATTCACATCACCTCTATGAATATCAGGTAAAAGCCCAACTAAATCATAGGCGGGGTTTAACGTGATAGTTGCGACTCTTCTGCTCATGCGATTTCTTCTCCAAGTCCTGAGTTAATTGCCTCGCCAATGGTAACGATAGCTTCTTGTGCATCTGTACCTTCTGCGTGAATTCGTAAACGGTGCCCACATTTAGCGCCTAAACTGACGATTTTCATTAAGCTGCGACCATTTACGGGAGTCGCAGTACCATCAAGATTACTCACAGTAATAGTGCTTTCGAACTGCTTAATGGTGGTGACTAGCTGGGTGCTCGGGCGCGTATGTAGCCCATGTGGATTAAGAACGGTGAAGTCCTGAGTGATTACGGATGTACTTGATGATTCACTTTCCGTGTGTGAATCTTCACTACGCAATAAATTAATTAAATTGTTAACGTTACCATTGTTGTTAATTAGATTTAATTCTTTATTTTTCAATAAATTATTTATTTTAAGTAAAAAAGTTTCTATCTGATAATTAGCGTAAGAGAGAGTGATTAGGGCATTGACTGGGTTACCTTGAAAGCTAAATGTTTTTTTTACGGTCGTTATCGCAATCGCATTCTGAATATTTCCAATAGGGCTATCACTTAACCAAATACCTTGACCTAAATACGAAGGTGTTTGGGTGAGAACTTGGGTAATAAAGTCAGTACTAACAGCTTGGGCGTTTTGTAAGTTAATAATATTCTGTATTTTTAATGTGTTTATATTATCAACTTGAGCACTAACAGTGACCATTGAGTCATCAAGTTTCACTGGTTGAGTTTGGCGTTCACCCATTAGAAGTTGCTTTAAGGCTTCAGGGGTGTCAGCTTTGGCCATCGCGTCAGCTGTGTGCTCATCACTGATAATGTGGGTTAACTGGCGAAGTAATTCGAGATGTTCATTGGATTGAGCCGCAATGCCAATAACAATATAAGCAGTTTGGTTATCACCCCAGTCAATACCATTAGGGAATTGGAAAACAGCAAAACCTGTTTTCAACACTTGGTCTCGTGTCTGCGTTGTCCCGTGTGGGATTGCGATACCATTACCCAAAAAGGTGGGAGCTTGGGTTTCTCGGTTAAGCATTCCTTGTGCGTAACCGCTTTTTGCATAACCTGCATTTTCGAGAGCCTTAGCGACTTGTTCTATTGCATTTTTTTTATCAGATGCAGCAGCTGCAAGGTGGATATCGCTTATTGGTAAGTTAAACATAATTTCTCCTGATTATTATTTATTGCCGGATCAGCCAGAAGACTTGCAAGCGGATCTGATTATTTGTTAATCATGTTATCGTTAACAAGGTTAGCTGAATCGTTTAGCCTTGTCTATGTCGCTAAGGTACGAAATACAAAAAATGAGAGCTAAGTTAAATTTTTTAAGGGGAGGAACTGAGTGTTTTTTATCTGTCTTATGACAAAGCTGAAGTAATTGCTGAAGCTTTTTGTTTTTGTAAACCAATAAGTTAAATTATCAATATGCTTGGTTATTTGAATGTTTAATACACTAAATATGGCTAAAGAAAAAATCTTCTAAAACCTCAAAAGAGCTTTGGTCGTTTTACAATAAATCGGATTATTTTGAACAAAGGGGGAAAGGGAGGTGGTTATTTATTATGCAAAGAGAGGTAAGCTGAAATTTTTCAGCTTACCTAAATGTATTATTCTACAACTTTAATTTTTTGGCTGCCCATTGAAACGATTTTACCCGCGACAATTTTACAGCGTTTACGTGTTTCGACCACACCATCAACTTCAACTAAGCCATCTGCAATCATGGCTTTTGCCATTGCACCGCTTTCCGCCCAGCCTTCAATTTTTAGCAAATCACACAGTTCGACGTGTGGGTGCCCATTTAAATTGAATATATCCATGATTACTCCAAAATTACATTAAATATCGTGGTACTCTTCACATGCTTGAAGGGTGTTTTGAATTAAAGTCGCAACGGTCATTGGGCCAACACCACCAGGCACTGGGGTGATCCAAGCTGCGTTTTTCGCGGCTTCGTCAAAATCGACATCTCCTGTGACTTTGCCGCTATCTAAGCGGTTGATACCGACATCGACCACAATCGCGCCAGGTTTAATCCATTCACCAGGAATAAAATTGGGTTTCCCCACTGCGACAACAACTAAATCAGCATGGCGAACGTGGTGTTCTAAATCTTTGGTAAAGCGATGCGTTACTGTTGTAGTGCAACCCGCTAGCAGAAGCTCTAAGCTCATTGGACGACCAACAATATTGGATGCGCCAATAATTACAGCGTTTAAACCATAAGTGTTGATACCGCAGCGCTCAAGTAGAGTAACAATTCCTTTAGGGGTGCATGGGCGAAGGCGCGGCGCACGTTGGCACAAGCGGCCGACATTATACGGATGAAAACCATCAACATCTTTGTCTGGATGAATACGCTCAATAACTTTGACGTTATCAATCCCCGCAGGTAATGGTAGTTGAACTAAAATTCCGTCAATTTCAGTATCTTGATTTAAATCATCAATCAGTTTGAGTAATTCAGCTTCTGTTGTTGTATCTGGCAAATCATAAGAACGTGAAATAAAACCGACTTCTTCACAAGCACGGCGTTTGCTGCCGACATAGATTTGTGACGCGGGGTTAGCGCCAACTAAAATCACAGCAAGCCCAGGGGCGCGTTTTCCTTGTTCTAAACGTAATTGTACTTTTTGAGCAACTTCTTGCCTAATTGTCTGCGCAATCGTTTTCCCATCAATAATTTTTGCTAACATCTGTAACTTAATCCATATATGAGACACGGTAATGACTCTATTTTGTCAGAAGTTAAGGTCATTGTCAGTTCAAACTATTACATAAAATGAGCATATAGTTATTTTAGTAGCGAAAAGCCATTGACTCAGCGCGCAGCAACCGTATAATTCAACGCCATCAGCCAGATAGGCTGCCCGCATTATCAATGCGCCCTTAGCTCAGTTGGATAGAGCAACGGCCTTCTAAGCCGTAGGTCACAGGTTCGAATCCTGTAGGGCGTACCATTTCGAAGTCAATGGACATCAATCGATGTCTTTTTTTATGCCTAAAATTCAGTGGATTAGCTGGTTTTTACCTTATAGTCTTCCCAAGTAGCCCTCATGAATACCTACAAACTATTTTTCTATCAGATTAACTTTCTTATAAATGTACTAAGCTCGACCAGTTTGATAGAAATCGATTCTGATAATACGATATGGGCGTTTCATTTAAATAGGAATTGATAGATGAAATTAAGTACTCAGACTGCGGATCAAAAATACGTACCTCTCATGTAGTTTCTTTAAAATCGAAAAATCATTGTGATAGTAAAGCAGACTTATCCATTTGGCGGTAATAATGAACCGATCTTTATCGGGAGCCATAGATCCAGAAACTAATAAGTGAAAACATAAGGTTATGTTTACATTCGATAACAGTTTATTGATAACCAATCCTATTTTTATAAGCCAGAGAGTTAAAATACCTGAAAATTGCCTTCTCTTACAAAACAGTAATCTTAGATGAAGTAGCTTTGGTGTATTCAATGTCACATTTCGCACATTTATTCGATGAACTCTTGAAAATATTGCCAATAACAAGTGATTGCTTGGCAGTAATTTCAAGGTGATTTTGGATAAGATCACTAGAATGAAAGGGTAGGGGTATTTACGGTAAATGGAATATCGCGACATAAACCCAACAGTGAATATACAGGTGAGGAGTACTTATTGGGAGATCTTTCATGAAACTCTATAGCGAAGATTTTTTTATCACACCACAGCAGCACATTGCGGTTGAACCAAGGGTACCTCAGCCTATTTTTCCTGAGCATACACATGATTTTAGTGAGATTTTTTTGGTGACTCAAGGCGTTGGCCTGCATGTACTTAATGGGCGGCCTTATACATTATGCCCAGGTATGGTGTGTTACATTAAATCCAGCGATTATCACTTATTTGATAATGTCTCTAACCTCAATTTAACTAATGTGTTATATCGTTCAGACTCTGCCTTTACTTATTTAAACAATATCAGTCATTTTTTTCCTGCCGACACTGAAAAAAACATTTCCCATTGGCTATTAAATAAAGAGCATTGCAATAAAGCGCAACAGCTTATTGATAAACTTAACGAAAGTGATGGTTCTGACCCTGCTTATACTGAAAGTTTGTTCTTACAGTTAATTATGAACTTGCAAGAGGGACGTTATAACCACGTAGGTGAGGGGAATAATGAACAGCGTATTATTCAGATGTTACGATGGTTGAATGCAAACTTTATGGAAGAAATTGATTGGGAAAGTTTAACCACTCAGTTTTCGGTTTCGCTGCGTACTTTTCATCGATATATGAAAAATAATTTAGGCATATCGCCACAAAATTATTTAATAAAATTAAGGCTATCTGAAGCATATTATCAAATCCGTTTTTCAGAGAAAACTATTACAGATATTGCGCTGGAAAGTGGTTTTAATGATAGTGCGTATTTTTCAACGCGTTTTAAGAGCGAGTATAATTTCACACCTCGTGACCTGCGTCATTGCAGTAATTAACAAAGATCGCCATGATCATCTTTACACTTTTTTGAGGTGACCATGATACAAAAAATTATCACTCTCAACAGCAGCGATTATTTTATTCGAACTGAAAATACCGTGACGGTAGAAAAACGGAATTCTCAGGAAGATTTTATTATTCATAGCCATGATTTTAATGAGTTTGTGATTGTTTTTTCCGGGAATGGCTTACACCATTGGAATGGTGATGATTATCCGATTACGTGTGGTGATCTGTTTTATATTAACGCAGAGGATCGTCATGGCTATCACTCTGTAAATAATTTAAAACTGGTAAATATATTATATAAGCCTAATGAGTTTTTGATTCAACAATCTATTGAAAAGTATGTGCCATTAGGCCATCAGCCAGCAATATCTAGGCATTGGAAGCTACCGCCTTCGAGTTTACCAACATTAACGCCAATTATTGAAAAAATAGCATCAGAATGCCAAAAGCCTGATATTCCATCGATTCATCTTTGTGAAGGGTTATTCTTACAACTGGCAATTTATATTTACCGTTTAAGGTATCAGCCTGACCAAGCGCCAATAAGCTTATTACATCAAATGGATCAGCTAATAAACTGTTTAAATTTAAGTATAAATACACCATTTTCATTAGATAATTTTGCTCAGGAACACCAGTTGTCCGCGCGTTCATTACAGCGTTTGTTCAAGTCGAAAACAGGAATGACGGTAATGGAATATCTGCAACAATTACGTCTGTGCCAAGCGACATTATTATTACGTAGTACTTCATTGTCTATCAGTGAAATCGCGGGGCAATGTGGCTATGAGGATAGTAATTATTTTTCGAGTGTTTTCCATAGAAAAATGAATATGACCGCAAGCGCATATCGACGCTGTTTTTTACAGAAAAATAAATTGAGGTAAGTGCTAGCCAAAGACTAGCACTGTCTGGGGGATATTAGTCTAAATAAAATACCGATCTTAACTCATCACTGATAGGGCTGTTGTCAGGGCTTGATGGCATAATATCCGACATATACCTCCACCATTTTTGGCATACTTCTGTTTGTGCAACGCTATCCCAGCGTTCTTGTGATTCAATTTCCACATAGGCGAACAATAAATTTCGATTGTTATCTAAGAAAATAGAATAGTGATGTGCACCGTGTTCTTTGAGTGTAAGCACTAATTCAGGCCAAATTTCATCGTGTCGGCGCTGGTATTCTTGGTGAGCGTTAGGAGCAACTTGCATCACAAATGCTTTTTTTATCATGATACTGTCCTCTAATAAATCGCTTGATATAATTCAGCGATATCCTCTAATGTTGCATCACGTGGATTACCCCCAGTACACACATCATCAAAGGCGGCTTGAGCAAGGGATGGAATATCCTCTGGTTTCATGCCGATTTCACGCAGTTTTTCAGGAATACCAACGTTTTTGTTTAGCGCAAAGACAGCTGCAATGGCGGTATCTCTGGCTTCTTGAAGTGGTAGGGAGTCTATATTTTTTACGCCCATTGCACGGGCGATATCGCGGTATTTTTCCCCTGTATAATTTGCGTTATACGCCATGATATGAGGCAATAAAATGGCATTGGCGACGCCATGAGGTGTATTGTAAAACGCCCCAAGTGGGTGAGCCATACCATGCACCAACCCTAAACCAACGTTAGAGAAGCCCATTCCAGCCATATATTGTGCAAGAGCCATTGTTTCAACGCCTTGCGGGTCGCCCTTAACGGATTGCCGTAACGAATTGCTGATCAACTCTATGGATTTAAGGTGCAGAGCATCGGTAAGTGCCCAAGCTCCTTTCGTGATATAGCCTTCAATGGCATGAGTGAGGGCATCAACGCCAGTAGCAGCCTTTAAGCTTGCAGGCATGGATGCCATCATTAATGGGTCAATAATGGCTACTATAGGGATACTATGGGGGTCAACACAAACAAATTTACGGCACAGTTTGTTGTCCGTGATGACATAGTTAATCGTGACTTCAGCCGCGGTTCCTGCGGTCGTTGGGATGGCGATAATTGGAACCGCTGGGTTTTGGGTTGGAGCGACACCTTCTAAGCTCACCACATCTTCGTACTGTGGGTTATTGATAATAATCCCAATCGCTTTAGCGGTGTCTTGTGGGGAACCACCACCGATAGCGATAAGATAATCTGCATTAAATTGTTTGAAGTGTTTTAGTCCTTGTTGGACGGTATCAATGGTTGGGTTAGGAATAACGGCATCATAAATGGCGTAGTCCAATTTAGCGTTATCTAATAATTGGGTGACTTTACTGACAACATTAAATTTAACCAGATCCGCATCCGTAACAATCAGTGCTTTGTTAAATTGGCGTTTTTGAATTTCCTCTACAAGGTGGTTAATAGCCCCTTCGCCAAAGTATGAGGTTTCATTGAGTATCATTCTATGGGTCATCGCTGACCTCCCGATCGATTAAAATAAAAAGTCGTTACGTTATGCTGCCATTCCCAAGCCAACAATGTTTGCAGCTAAGATAATCACTAAGCAGCCTAAACATAAAATTCGGACAGGTTTTCTGCCAGTGCCTTTCCATTCTTTTAGGGCTAACCCCACAATACCGCCACACAGAACATAAAAACTCATATGTAGCATCCAGCTCATAAAGCCGTATTGTGATGGGATATTGGCGTGTCCCCATGCGTAGAAGAAGAATTGGAAGTACCACATACCGCCACCCAAAATGGCAAATAAAATATTGCTGATCAGTAGGGCTTTGGGGACAGAGATATCTGATTTGAAAGAGATATCTTGGCGATAAATAAGCCTAATAAAACAATAACCTAAGTTGATTAATGCGCCGCCACCCATGATGATGACGTAACTTGGTAATGCGACATAAAGAGAAGAAACGCCGAGGGCAGCGGAAGCTTCGTGCATAGGGACGGCTGCACTCATGGCGAATGACATACCGGCTGAGAAAATACCGCACATGACTGCCAGTAATAAGCCTTTTTTCAGGTTAAACTCTTCAGCTTGCACTCCGGTCGCCTTTTCTTTCAGTAACCCGGCATAGGAAACGATAGCAACCCCTAGAACAGCCACTAAGACACCAAGAATCGTTAGTTTTCCGCCAGTCGAGGCAATCAACTCGCCAAATGTGCCTTGAATAATAGGGGTCATCAAGGTACCAACAATGAGTGTAATACCAATGGCAATCCCAATCCCCATTGACATACCTAAATAGCGCATGGTCAAGCCATAACCAATATTACCAACCCCCCACATGGCGCCAAATAAAAATACAGGGATCAGAATACTTGCACTGAAAGAGTTGTAATAGGCCCAAAAGTCAGGAAGTAAAATATAACTGATGGTCCAAGGTAAAATAATCCACGAAAAAATACCGGCAATGGACCACATCGTTTCCCATGACCAGTTTTTAACTTTTTTTAATGGTGCGTAAAAGCAGGCAGCTGAAGCTGCGCCGACAAAATGCCAAAAAATACCGAGTAAAATTCCACTGCCCATGAACTATTCCTCACTGTTTATTATCGTTTTAATTTCTCTGTGGAAGGAAAGGGGTATCCACAGAGAAACAGGTTTTATTTCAATGCATCAGACATTGGTGTGACATTAAATCGCTTGGCAAGCGCAATCAGATTTTCTGTTGAAATAGTTTGTTTTTTACCACCCATGGAGAGAACTTTTACCAATATCTCCGCAGATTTTTCTGCGGTATCAATTAAACCAAAAGCATCATCTAAAGTTGGGCCAGAGCCAAAAATACCGTGGAATGGCCAAAGTACTAAGCCATGTTGTTTCATTTGTTCCGCTGTTTCTAAACCGATACCATCTGTGCCGGGGACCATCCATGGCAGCACACCAATACCATCAGGGAAAACCACCAAACATTCAGTACTCATTTCCCATAAATGACGAGTGATGGATGCACTATCGAGCGGTAAAACATAACTTAATGCAATGATGTTAGTTGCATGACAGTGCATGATGACTCGGTTAGTGCCATTAGTGGCTTGCATACGTGTGATATGCGATTGAAAGTGTGCAGCAAATTCAGAGGTTGGTATTGCACCATTCACAAAGCCCCAAACAATGTGGTAACCCTGACCTTCGTTATCGATACGAACCAGACCCAAGTTATCTGCGGGGTCTAAGGCAACGTTACGGAAAAACTTACCGGAGCCTGTAACAATAAAATATTGGTTTGCGAGCTCTTTAACTGGCTCTGTCGCTTCGATATAACGTGGGTCAGCGTGAAAAGTGTGTTTAAATGGCGAAACATCATCTTCAGTGAGTCGTAAGCTCACATTACCGCCATTACGTTCATCCCAGCCTTTGAGCCACATATCGCTGGTGGCTTTTATCATTCCTTGAACAAACCAAGATGTCAGAATATCTTGCATACAATTCACCTTAACGTGTTAATAATGTTGATTTTTCGTATTTTTTAACTTCATCTAACCATTTTTCGCCGACAGGAACATTGTTGCGTTCACAGTATTCATCCCAAACAGCTTGCCATGGCAGGCATTTTTGTTCTTCTAACAGCGCGAGGCGAGCTGTGAAGTCTCCTTCAATTTCGAGTTGGCGTAGTCTTGTGGTTGGTTCAAGTAAGGCGCGAAGTAACGCTTTTTTCATATTACGAGTCCCAATGACCCAAGCGGCAATACGGTTAATTGATGCGTCAAAGAAATCGAGGCCAATATGCACACGGTTCTTTAAGTTATGGCGAATGATTTCATTGGCAATGGCTTGAGTTTCATCATCGAGTAAAATGACGTGGTCACTGTCCCAACGCACAGGACGGCTGACGTGCAGTAATAGACGTTCAACATAAGGAATGACCGCTGAAATTTTATCCGAAATGATTTCAGTTGGATGGAAATGCCCCGCATCTAAACATAAAGCGGTTTTACGTGTGATGGCATAGCCCAAATAAAACTCACTGGAGCCTGCGGTGTAAGATTCTGCACCAATACCGAATAATTTACTTTCGACGGCATCGATATGATATTTAATATCAATTTTTTCACTGATAATTTCATCCAATGACTCGACTAAGCGTTGACGAGGGGCATAGCGGTCAATAGGGAGATCTTTCATGCCGTCAGGGATCCAAATATTCATCACGGAAGCGCTGTTTAATGACTCACCAAAATACGCAGAAATACGGCGGCAAGCTTGTCCATGACCAATCCAATAGTCTCTAATTTCCTTATTACTGTGAGTCAGCGTCGCTTCGCTACTTAGCGGATGGGAAAAGTAAGATGGGTTAAAATCGAGCGCGATATGGTTTTTTTTCGCCCAATCAACCCAATTGGCAAAATGGCGAGGTTCAATTTCATTACGTTCGACGGCGGTATCAGCTTCGAGGTAAAGAGCGTGCAGATTAACGCGTTTAGGGCCCGGAATTAAGCTCATTGCTTTATCCATATCTGCACGTAATTCAATTGCATTAGTCGCTTTGCCGGGGTAATTACCTGTAGCTTGAATACCGCCGCTTAAAGCGGTTGCTGATTTTTCAAAGCCGGCTACGTCATCTCCCTGCCAGCAATGCATTGATACAGGCAAGTCAGCCATAGCTTGCATCGCTAGTTCAGTATCGATACCAAGGTCAGCAAAACGTTGTTTGGCAATAAGATAACTTTCTTTGTAATTAGACATGAAATTTTCCTTATAACTTATCGATATACGGTTAATAACTTGAGTTAGCCCGTAATGGTTTTAAATCGTTTCCAAGGTTCATCCAGTGCGATGCTTTGAGGTTGAAACCAACAAAGTTCGGTATTTTCTGCAATAATGGTGCGCAGGGTTGGTACATCTGGAATGGTGTTGAGGGCAATCAACTGATACCCAATGTTTCCTAAGGTGGAGGCTTCAATCGGACCTGTGCTCACAGGAACCCCGCAAGTGTTGGCGCAGAGTTGGTTAAGTAGGGCATTTTGGCTGCCGCCACCGACGATATGCAGTTGTTGTAATGGGGCATGATTTATCTGCTGTAATTCAAGGAACACTTGACGATAAAGCAGTGCTAAGCTGTCGAAAACACAACGAGCTAGCTCAGCGGCAGTATTTGGAACGGATTGTTGATTTTCCTGACAAGCTTCTTTAATGGCTTGGCTCATCGACTCCGGGTTCAAGAACCGGTTATCGTTCGGGTTGATCAGATACGTGAATGCTGGGATAGCTTCTGCTGAGGTAATGAGGCTGCAAATATCTTGCACATCGTGTTCAAGACAAATGCGTTGGAATAACCATAACCCCATAATATTCTTTAGGACTCGGTAGTGGCCATTAATTCCTCCTTCATTGGTAATGTTGGCAACAAATGCATTTTCACATGTACAAGGGGATGTGCGCTCGAGGCCCATTAATGACCAAGTTCCTGAGCTTAAGTAAGCACTATGGCTATCGGCTATTGGAGCCGCAATGACAGCGCTGGCCGTATCATGGCTTGCTACGGCGATCACGGGGGTTTTTTGGCCTTTCGGTGTGATCCAATAGCCAATGACATTACCCGGTTGCTTGATTTCACCTAATAAACGGCGTGGCAATTGTAAATATTCGACTAACTCCTCATCCCAATCACCTGTTTGCAGGTTAACCATTTGGCTGGTGGTAATATTGGTATATTCATGGTTGACTTGCCCGGTCAAACGGTATGCTAAATAATCAGGAATCAATAATAAATGGTGTGCTTGTTTCAACCATTGAGGGTGTGATTGTTGCAATGCCTTCAATTGATATAAGGTATTGAAAGGGAGAAATTGGATCCCTGTTTTTTGGTAGATATTTTGAACACCGAGATCGGTTTGAACTTGTTCCATGACACCTTGCGTGCGGTTATCTCGGTAGGAGAAATTGCGACCAACGGTATGACCCTCACGGTCAAGTAGGACATAATCAACACCCCAAGTGTCGATCCCGATGCTGTCAATGTTGATGCCAGATTGTTCTACACGGTGTAAGCCAATCAGGATTTGGTTCTCAATGTCGTCAAGATCCCAATAGCAATGGTTGCCTTCAGTGATCAAATGGTTTGTAAAACGATGAATTTCATCTAATGATAATTTTTTATTATGCACATCATAGCAAGCCAACATGACTCGACCGCTAGATGCGCCTAAATCAATAGCAACAACATGGCGAATATTCATGACTTTTTTATCTCTATTACTTAACTTATAGTCATATACTAGAGAGAGTGAATAGTGAGCGCGTTCAATGGAGCGCCACTAAAAGGGAAAAATGGCAATATATTTAAAGTCGTAGTGATCTTATTCACAGACTTGAAATCTCTCAGTATTTTTACCAGAACCATTTAATCAGGAGCGAATAATGAAAGAGCCTCACGATATAGCTGAATGGGCTAAAGTTAGAGAAACCTCAATTGAAATTGCTCAAGCTATTTTTGAGTTAGCGAATAATGATGAAGTGTTAGCAGAACAAATTTGGGAGGAAGGTTCTGATGAAGTTTTACCTCTGGCCTTTTCGAAGACCACTGCGGATAGGCTATATTGGGGGGAAGAAACTATCGAAAGGAAAAATGTATAATTCGTTTTGAGCTTTTCTGAAGAGATAAAAACCTCGCAATGGCGAGGTTTTTTATTGGCGATTATAAGGTGTTAATTTCTCTTATTTACCATTAAAAGACTGGATGTTTTTGACACTGAATTTTTCATTTTTATATTGCAGGGTAATCAGTTGTAAGTCTTTTTTAGGGATGAATTGGTACTCTGGCTGAACTTTATTTAAAAACGCACTGAAAATAATCGGGTGAGTAACCACCATGATTTTTCCAGTATGGAATTCATTTTTGATACCAATATCTCTAAGTAAGCTTTCTAATCGGTAGGCTGCAATAGCTCCTGTTTCACCATCGACTGGGGATTCAAAGCTCAACACATTTTTTCCTGAATGTAATTTGGTAAACTGGCCTTTAGGGTCTTTTTCTAATGTGCTGATTTTCTCCGCTTCCCAAAGGCCAAGGAAAATTTCATCTAAATTACGATTAATTTGGATTGGTAGGGTGCTATTTTCAAATAAGTGGTTTGCAGTATATTTGGCTCTATTTAATGTGCTGCTATAAACCGCCAAATAGTCAGTAGGGTTAATGTGTTGTTTCAATTGATTAACCGCCGCAACACCTGATTTACTGAGATCGGAGTCTGAGGTGCCTTCCATTACATTGGCATCATTTAAAATAGTCATTGGGTTGATGACAATCGAGATTTCAAGAGGCGGAAGTTTCTCTTGTTTTGCATAACCTGATTTTAAATAATCCGTATTATTAAAGTCGATAAGCGTAAATTGACCATCTTTATATTTTAATACCGAAACGGCAGTATTGCTTAACCCTGATAATGGCTTATCTTGACGATATTTCTGCAAGTAAAATGCCATTGATGAGTGGCCAACGGCTAAAATATTACCAGTTTCATTTTTATGACGGTTAGCAATATCTAATAATGCAGACTCGAAGCGTTGGGAAAAGTCATACATGCTTTCAGTGTTGACGACAGATTTGAAGTTTTTATCTTTATAGTTCCCAAAGTAGTATTCAAATTCATTACCAGAATGGCCGTATTGGCTCGTTAAGTCATCAATTCTACCGCCTTCAGCGTTACCCCAAGAAATATCTTTTAAGTTCTCAATCTCAATAATATCCATGTTACGGCCAGTTAAAATATTACTGGCGGTTTCATGAGCTCGACCTAATGTACTGCTGTATCCGGCGATAAAATCGACATCTTCTAAACCTAAACCAAGGCTGCGTGCATCATAGCGCCCTTTGGTTGTAAGCTGAGCATTACCGCCTCCACCAATGGTCATTTCTTTAATATTAGAATAAGTTTGTCCATGTCTAACAAGGTAAAAATAAAGGGCATCGCTATCTGATGTAGCTAAAGCACTGGTGGAGGTTATTGAAATAATTATATAAAATAACAAAAGAAACTTGGTTTTAATTCTTTTCATGTTTGCACCTATAATTTATTTATAATGCCATTCTTAGTGGCATAATTAACCTGTCTACCAATTGATTAATAAGAAATTGGCGCCCCCAATCTAAGTAAAATGAATTAGGATTAATTGTATTGTTTAGCCAGATATTTTTGAAAATGGCGTAAAAACCAAAGTAAGTAAGATGGCTATCACAAAATGACTATTTATTTTGTGATTAATTTAATTTTAGTGATCTTGAGTGAATAATTTGCTTTTCATTTACTAATGTTAGGTTGCTTTATTATAAAAGAGGGGTGATTTGCTTGGGAATAAGCAACAGTGTAGTTCTTGCTAATCCATTCGTTATGGTATAATTGCTGTACATAACAACCAAGGTGTCGCATCTTACTCTGGATTTATATCTCTATTTTTTAATCCATTTTGCATTGGATAAATCAGCAATGAACATTAGTCAGCTTAAAAGTTTTGTTGAAGTGGTTAGAAGTGATTTCAATATCACCAACGCGGCTGAAAAATTATATACCTCTCAGCCGACTGTCAGTAAGCAACTTAAAATATTGGAAGATGAACTGAACGTTTCATTATTCAATAGAAAAAATAATAACTTATTGTCTCTTAGCCCGATTGGGGAGAAAGTTCATCATGTCGCGTGTGATATTCTGGCGCAGTTCGATAAAATTAAAAGTATCGTTTCACATGAAGATACCACGATAAAACAAAATCTTCATATCGCAACCACACACACACAAATCCGCTATAAATTACCCCAAGTGATTGAACGTTTTAACGCACGTTACCCCAATATCTCACTGCATTTTCACCAAGGGGCTCCCGCCCAAATAGCAGAAATGGTGAATAATGGGGATGTGGATTTTGCTATTGCGACCGAATCTATGCACCTTTATGATGACTTATTGGTGATGCCTTGCTACCAATGGTCGCGCAGTATTATTGTGCCCCATGACCACCCGCTAGCTCAATGTGAACAGCTCTCTATTGAAGACCTTGCTGGTTACCCATTAATTACCTATGTATTTGGTTTTACCGGGCATTCAAAACTTGACCAAGTTTTTTACCAACATAAATTAACGCCAAATGTTGTTTTAACTGCGGTAGATACCGAAATTATTAAATACTATGTAAAACGTGGTGCTGGGGTAGGTATTATTTCAACGGTGGCTTTTGACCCAGAGGAAGATAGCGAGACATTACGCTGTATTGATATTAGCCATTTAGTGAAGCCAAGTTATACACATGTATGCATTAACCGGCATATGCATTTAAAAGATTATATGTATGATTTTATCTCTAATTATGCACCTCACCTTGATTTGAACTATATTCATCAACCGAATCAATGGGTGCCTACAGAACAAAATGAGCGAGATAGGTTATATAGAGAATTACCTGAGCTATAAGAAAAAAGCCGAGTAATATGATTTACTCGGCTTTGAAATTACTGTGTGTGTTATTTTTATTCTAACGAGTGGCAATATTAATAAAAATTTGAGCGCCAATCAGCAAACAATCGTCATCAACAAAGTAAGGGTTAGCGTGTAAATAATTATTAATCCCTTTTGCTTGATTACCACTTCCTAAAAAGTACATGGCACCGAGTTTATCTTTAGTGGCATTGATCATATAACTGAAGTCTTCACTACCCGTCATTGGCTTACCATTCGCATCTATCTGTTCAGCAGGTAAGAATGCCGCAGCAGCATCATAAATCACTTTAGCAGCCTGCGGGTGATTGACGACAGCGGGATAACCGCTTGCTTCTAGTGTGGTTTTAAACCCGCCGGCTTCACTACGAGCGACAATTTCATGAAAGCTGGCTTTTAAAATTTTGTCGGTTTCTTCATCCATTGAACGGATGGTACCGCGTGCCTGAACATGATCAGCCAACGCATTTGGAATAGTTCCGCCATTAATCATGCCACAACCAAATACGGCAGGGCTGAAAGGATCGGTTTTTTTGGCAACAATGTAGTCCATATAATCAATGATACGTGTTGCTTCGCGGATAGCATCTAACCCTTTATGTGGGGTTGAACCGTGGGCTGAAACGCCATGAACATCTAGCGTCCACGCTGAGCCATAAGAGGACATAACCCCTGAATTGAATTTAATATAACCCGTTTCAAAAGCGGCATCATTATGTAAGCCGTATACTTCATCAACACCTTCCATACAGCCCATTTCTACCATTTTGTTAGCGCCCGGTACTCGCATGTCTTCTTCGGCCATTTGGAAGATAAAACGGACGTTATGAGTGAGTTCAGAACGGTTTTCGCTAAGGTATTTTGCTGCCGTTAAGGCGATGGTCATATGGGTATCATGGCCACAGTTATGAGCGCAACCTTCATGGACAGAGCTGTGCTCATTGCATGTTAAATCAGGCATTTCAAGGCCGTCAATATCGGTACGATAGGCAATCAAGCGCTTTGTTGGGTCGATAATCAATTCAGCAGTAAAACCGGTGTAACCTTCAAATAAACGGATGTTATAGCCAAAGCTTTCCATCAATTCACGGCAATATTGTGAGGTTTTGAATTCTTGCCCAGATAATTCAGGGATCTTATGTAAATCCTGACGTGTTTTTTTGCTAAACGTTTCTAAAGCAAAGAGCTTTTCACTGATATTGTATTTATTGGTCATTACGTTTTATCCCGTATACAAAAAGCGTTTTTAATGCTGTTAAGGAGCCCCTGGTGTGAGCATGAATAAGAAACAGCGTACTCATTTAATTTATGTATATTTTAAGCGCTAGATTCAGAAATAAATCACTTCTGCTAGATGTTATTTTATCTAATAATTCATAGAGTGAATTTTAACGTGGATATTAAAAAAGTGAGCGTGATGGAGATCGTATTTATATCATATCAGTATTGCATGGCTCATGAATAATAAGGATGGTAATTTAATAAAATAATCATCAGGAAATGTAAAGATAATTAAATCCCTTTAATATCAGCATGTTAAATTTGTATTTTCTGGTTTTTATATTAAAAATTTTTATATTTAAGAGAGGCGGTTATTGAGTTTACGCTAAATTTTATTATTTGAAATAGGATGTAGATAGCATGGCTTTACAAATTATTTTACATGAGATGACGAATATAAAATATATTGAATTAATGAGAGGGGAAACTATAAAGATAGGATTAAAGCTGGAAAGATTATATGCCCCTTATTGCGATTAACGCATTAATAAGGGACATGTTTCTATAATTAGTTCTTAAAAGAGCCAATAAATGAGAGATATTCCTCTTTGCTCATCAATGGGGTGTAATCAGCTAACATTTCGTCAGCTTGGGATGCATCATCAAATAATAGGTCAATAATTGCCATTGCCATCATTTGCGCAGGGCGGATGTAGGCCATATCATCATCAAAAACAACGTAATCTTTACCGTGCAAGCCACCGCGAATTGCGCCAATCCACGGGTGACTCACTGGCATGATATGTGATAAGTCACCTGTATCTGTGCTTCCAGTCATATGGCCAGCAACCCAAACATTTTCTTCGCCAATCAAGTCGTGGGCATTGTGCTGCAATAAGTCGTTTAACGTATCGTTGTTATATAGCGGCAGGTAACCCGGTAAATCTTTGACTTCTACTTCTGCACCGACTGACATTGCGCCAGCAACCAATGCGCGAGTAATACGCTCATTCGCATCAATCATTGCGGGAACATTTGACGCTCGGACATAACTTTCCATACGGACATCACTTGGGGTGACATTCACTAAATCACCGCCTTGTGTGATGATAGGATGGAAACGAATATAATCTTTTTCTTGGAAGGTTTCGCGAATTGCATTCACCCCCATGATCCCCATCATTGCCGCATTGAGTGCATTAACGCCCAGATGAGGGGCCGCCGCCGCATGGGATGCTTTGCCTTTGTAGTTAATCAGCTTGCCAATAAACCCATTGGTGGTGGTCGACATTTCAATAAAACCAGTCTCACGTTCAGGTTTGACACTGGTTAAATGAATTTGCATTGCCATATCGATATCATCAAACTCACCAAGAGATATCAGCTCAGGTTTACCGCCGATATAACTGATTTTTCCTTGCTCAATCAGTTTATTACGATAAGCTAGTTCAACATATTCCTCTGCGGGAACGGCGAAAGGAACGACGTCTCCCGCGAGGTATTGCATAGCACCTGACTTAACCAGACCAATAGTGACTGCCATCATGTTAGCTATTTGTGCATTGTGCCCACAGCAATGGGCAGCGCCCGTTAAATCATCAGCTTCTGGGTGCTCCGCACAAATAATTGCATCGAGCTCACCAATCACAGCAATACTATGTTTACTCCCTTTTCCACCCTTAAGGCGAGCCTTAACCCCCGTCAATGCGAGTTGGTTACGGTAATTAACGCCTAAGGCAGAAAATGCAGCTTCCACTTTTTTTGCTGTTTTAACTTCCTTATAGCCGAGCTCAGGTTCTGCCCAAATATCTTCAGCCAATTTTTTGATATCCCCTTTATGGGATGCAATTGTCTCGCAGACGATGGCTTTCAATTGGTCTTTGGTCATTGTCATGGTAAATATTTCCTATTGTTAGATAACGCCGCTCCATGAAAGTGTCACTTGACCAATAAGTGCAGCGAATAAGAATGTTCCTGTAAAGACCGCCAGTGAAACTGGGATGATCCGCCATGAAATGGCTTTAAATTTGTCGATATCTTTACCGAGTGAAAGACCAGCAAAGGCAAGTACTGTCGTACTGATGACGGCAAGTGAGATTTTACCTGTCATTGCGATCATTTCTTTATCGTAAGGGAATAACGGTGAACACAGACCCGCCGCAATTAAAGATACCCAGAAAATCACGGGTAACTTACCTAATGGTGGGATTTGTGCAATTAAGTATGCCACAAATGACATACCCCCTAATAATGCCATGGCGATAAGTGAGTCACTAAAGACTGCGCCAAAGCTACCACGGCCATAAATTGAACCGCCGAGTGCATCACCCAGTGAAGTGAAGATGATGACTAACACGATGATTATTGCAATTTCTGCCATCTTTTTCATGATCTTATATCCTTATTCTGTATCTGCTGATGCGGTTGCACGTTTTCTTTTCAATTTGTTGTACAAGAAAGAGGCAAACGGTAAGGAGAAGAAGATGTAGATGTACAGACCTAATACCGAAGACATCAAGTTTGCAGAGGATGAGAATGCTTGAATATCTGCGGCGTGTTCAGGATAAAGTTCCAATAATGGGGCAACAGATGCTGCTAGCATCGAACCACTACCCACACCAGCACCCATGGCTAAAGCAAGTGGGCTCATAATATCGAGTCCTGCGATAACACTGGCGATAACACCCATCCAAACTGCACCGTATAACGTCCCGCAAATATACATTGCCATAACGCCGCGGCCTTCTGGTGAACTTAAACCATATTTGGCTTCGATAATGGCAATATTAGGTTCACGACCGATAGAGTAGGTGGCACCAACGGCTTCACGGCCCATGCCTAACATGATAGCAAGCGGTAAACCGAGCAAAATAGTACCGATAAAGTGGCCGACTTCTTGCAAGATTAATGCGCCACCGGCTTGAATTATTTTTTCCCAAGATGCACCAACGGAGGTGCTTAATTTTGCAATTAAGATAACTAACGCAACACTCATTATCGAGCTCGCGTGTGCCATATTTTTTTCGCTGAGGATTTTGAATTTTGGAAAACTGATAATACCACCCATCAACATGGAATAAAGCATTGGAAAAACCATGACTAAACTGATTTTAATTTGCCCTATAGCTTCCGAAAGAAGAATGATAAGTAAGCTAACCAAAAGCAACTTACTATCTTTTAATATACCCATAGTGTTACCTTTCATTGGAAATGTTTTTAAGAGTTTTTCGTATATATTTATAATAAAAATGCATCATTTTCGTATTCATACTATCCATGAAACTATTTTCCTGACAATATTCCGAAAGTCTCTTAGCCATGCCGAAAAGGCATGGTTAAAATCAATAAATTAATATTTATTAATAAAGATGTAGTTATTGAAATATTTTTGCATTTTTATATTAAAAATATTTTTATTTTTCAGATTGATACAAATTATTATTAATTATTTAACATGCTGTTTCATAAGTAATTTTGATTTTTTGGTGTGTTAATGCGAGAAATTATCAAATACCCAGTAAATGTGAGGTTGTTCAGGTTTTATTTATTTTTTTATGGCAAGGTTTTATTTTTACTGAATTTATATAATGATAAAAATTGAATTTTAATTGGAGGTTGTTATGGTTTCTTTGGGTTTTTATTTTCATTTTAGTCTGAATTTAATTTAATTATTAGATTAATAAACTGATTTGTTTTTGCGAGTTTTCTTCAAAAAAATTTGATAAATTACAATAATATTGTATTTGGCAGTGATATTTGACATGGATCTCAATTCTGAATATTTCTTAATTTGAAAGCAATAAATGAGTCGAAATTTTATTTTAGTCTATTTGCTGAAATTCATGTTATCCGTAACATGTTTACCTGTTATTTGTTTATTGAATATCGAAAAATATAAAGGCACGAATTGCGCGAACAAAAAAGTGTTTGTTGTTAATTTACACTAAATCGTCTTTTTATCGCAGCGGCATTGTGAACGGCAAACCTAAAGAAAGGTGTTTATGACTATTACGTTAAAAGATATCACCAAAGATAATTGGGTGGATATTATATGTCTTGAAATAACTAAAGAACAGGAAGACTTTGTGGCTCTTAACTCAGAGTCAATCGCAGCCTCAAAATTTTTTGATTACTATATTAATCGTGGTATCTATGTTGATAATGAGCCCGTTGGCTTTGTTCAATATTATTCAAACCATGAAAATGGTCGGCCCGAAGAGGTTTTTATTGGCCAATTGATGATTGATATTAAACACCAAAGAAAAGGCTTTGGTTCTCTGGCTATTCCACTTGTTCTCGATGAAATAAAAAGTTTAGGTAAATATCAATCAGTATCAATTTGTTATATCGAAGGCAATGACATGATGAAACCATTTTTTGAACAGTTTGGTTTTTCCGTTGTTGACCAAGATGAATTTGATGAAACCATTATGCGGCTAGTTTTTTAGTGCTGAAATGACGAATATCCGCTCCAACTTATAGTTAGCAGCGGATATTTGTAGAGCGATAAACCTACAATATTTATCTAAAATTGCGCATTTAATCCTAAGCGTAGTGTGCGCCCGGGGGCTGGCATCATACTGCGCGTCAGTGGGTCGATATAATAACGGTCAGTTAAGTTGGTCACTAAGAATTCGACATTAATATTTTTGTCAATTTGATAACTTGCGTAGGCATCTGCAGTAAAGGTAGGCGTCCAGTGCATTGGGCTATTATTCGCCATCGAATAACTCCCCGGGAACTGCTGCATCAGTTTGCGTTCATCTTTATTTTGTACGCTACTGGTATAACGTAAGCGTGTTCCCACTTCGAGGGCCTCATCCATAAAGCGCATGCCTAGGTTGGAATTTATGGCATATTTAGGCTGTAATTGTGTACGTAAAAAACCGCCAGGGAAACCTGCAGTTGTACATTGGGAGATATTATAGCGATTAGCCGGGTCAAGATTGGCTGGAGCCGAATCATCACAGACTTCATTTTTGAGGCGGTAATCGACACCAATATCCATAAATACACCACCATTATCATAGCGTGCCAAAGCTTCAATTCCTGCTGTTTTATGTTCTTTTACTTGAACAAAATTAAGACGTCCATCACGGTCAAAAGCATTTTCAATGACAGTATGGTAATAGCCTATTTTCACGTCAGCGTGGCGTTCAGCGCCGAGTAAACCTTGTAAATTACGTGAATAACCAAATTCAAAGGTTTTTGCACGTTCGGGTTTAAATAACATTTTCTCTTTACGGGCTTCACTTTCCCCTGCAAACCCAATGCTGTTTTCAAAAATACTCGGTAAGCGAACCGTCTCTATATAGCGTGCATAAACCCGGTCGTTATCAGATAACCAAATATTGGCACCAAAAGCGGGAGCCCAGCCATGGCTTTTTTGTTTGCCTGAGAACTTCCATTTTTCTTCTTCAGTGAGTTCGCGCTTGATGTCATCGGCTGGGTGTGAATAACTTGAACCATAGACATAAACTTCCTTGCCAGTAACAGGGTCAACAGCACGGGCTTGAGAGTCAAAAGTACCGTTATGGAAAGGGTTTGTTTTGGTGGTATAGCGTCCATCGCTATCTGATTTCCATTCGGCGCGGAAATTAACGTCTAAAACACCATTTTCTTCTGGGCGCTGAGCGTTGTTTCTTTTAGTAATAAAAACGGTATAGTCGGTATCTTCCAATCCTAATGTTTTAAGTAATATTTGGCTGTTTTTATAACCACCATTAAACGCTTGGTAGCCATTGGCAACAGCCTCGTTATACTCTTCTTTGGTTAAAATTCGGTTGTAATTTATTTGTTTAGCAAGGCGCTCGTCAGGGTTTTGGAAGCCCTTGGTGCGATTGCGCATTTGTTCTTTTAAATAATCATCTTCTGTCCAGCCATCAATATATTTTGCTCCCGCATCCAGTTCTAACCAGCTCGTTGGGCGATAGTTAAAGTTAAAGGCAATACTGGTTTCTTGGCGATGACCTTTACGAGGAAGGGCAATAAAAGGGCTGGCGGTTTGAGATGGCGGTACGTCGTTAGAGTCCAATTTTTCTTTGAGCATTGAACCGCGGATCGTTAAATCAAGATCGGGCGTGAGTGCCATGGTATTGCGCAAATTAAAGCCAATACGGTCATTCTCAGAGTTAGTTGCTGCGGTATTAATTAATGAACCATCAATGTTAGGGTCTTTTCCACCACCATAACCATACTCGAAGCCCCAATCGCGTTCTTTGGGTTCTCGTGGGTAGCCACCTGAGGTATTGGTATCCCCTACGGAATGGGTCATCCACACATTTGCGTTTAGGTCAATCCATTGATTATCTTCAGGTTTCCATTTATATTCGGCATTATAAGCATTGACCGTAAAGTGAGCTAATGGCCATTGGGGTAATACTTGTTTTCCTTCAAGCTCAGCAAATCCTAAACGTGATGGCATGATTTCACCATAGGTGCTTTCACTTCGGCGAAAACCAAGATGTAATGTTTGGTTTTCAGTGAGATATAAATTAGTTTTAACTAAATAGGATTCCAACTCATTGGAGGTATTCGTAACTTCTTTTCCGGGGCGAAATACATTGGCAGCAAAAGGTAAGTAAGGGTCTGGACCAAGCTGTTGCTGTACTGTTTGTTGTTCATTTAATTGAACCGATTCTTTATAACGGTGAGCGCCATTTTTCCCCGCAAAATAATTACCTTGCCGGCGATAAGCATAGGCGGCCATTAAATCAAACTTTTCCTGTCGAGTCCCAACCGCTATTCTTCCGCCATTATCTTTAAAATTAAAGAATTGAGCGCTTCCTCGGGATTTCGGTGTGATGTTGACGACTGGATCAGAGAAAACATAGTTATTATTTTTATAAATCTCAGGGTGATCTCGGTAATCTTCGCCATAACCAAAGTGGGGAACACGCTCACGAGTAGAATTACTGCTGGTTTCCAATTTTAAGCTGACACCAAATTTTTCACCCGGTTCAACAACGTCATCTATTCCTATGGTTCTGATGGCTATCCCACCACCTACAGAGGTTTTTATATCACCAGCAAGAGAACCACTTTTTTCAATCTCAATGCTACTAATGAGGTTTGGGTCCACATAGTTACGGTTGTTTGCCCCATTGTAACCCCGATAAACGGTTAACGACTGTTCTGTGCCGTCAACCGTGACAGGAACACGTTCTTGCCCTTGAATGCCTCGAATATTCGGGTCTAACGCGCCACTGTTCCTTGCATCACCACTATAGACACCAACTGCACTATTAAGCACATCCGCGGTACTGGTACCTTTATAGCGCTCAACAAGGTCTTTTCCTAAATAAATTTTAGAACCTTTAGCATCATATTGATCATCGTAACCTTGTTGATCCCGTTCTTTGATAGTTTTTGCTGAATCTTGAACAGTAATGGTGCCGATGTGTTCTTCTTTTTCCCCTAAAGCGGTTGTTGGAATAAAAAGAGCAGTAATAATTGCAGTAGTAATAGGTGTTAATTTGTATTTATACATTGTGTTTTTCTCTATGCCATAACGCTTAAAAACGGGTTTCTAACCCAATAGAAATTTCGTGCTGGTGGTAGGAGTAAATTCCATCTGCAGAACTGCGGTTATCACGAAAGCGGTAACTGGTATAAGGCGTAAATGTGAGCAATGAATAATTTGGAAAACTAAGACGCGCAAAATACATCGCTTCTCTATCATGGCGTTTAACATTCAACATTTGGTTGAAGGCCTTGAATTGGCTTTCTCGGTAAGTTGCAAGTGCCAGTAAATGAATATCGGGTGTTAGCACGTGATAAAAGCCGCCTCGGATACCCAATTGGTCATAATCATCGCTACGAACTTCTGTGGTGAGACGAGTCGCATCAGCCCCCAAAAAGAGGGAGGTATCTGGGGTAATACCATAGACACCGGTTAGATGTAGGCTACTTCGATTACCATTGGCACTGTCATACGGTTTTTGATAATGAAGTTGTTGGTAGTCAGCGGAGGTACTTAGGAGCACACGAGGTGAAAATTGGTAGTCAGCTTCAATTTTTCCCCCTATGCCTAAATAACGGCGCTTTTCATTGACCGTTTTTAACTCAACTAATGGGCCGAATGCGATAGTGGTGTTCGCATCATTAAAACGATATAAAGTTGCTAAAGAAGACGTGTTTTCACTGAATTCAGCATAGTGCGGATAGCGGTCACCATAAGATGTCCCCTTGATTTGCAGGGAATGATTGCCCGAGATAGGAATAATTTTACTCAGACTTGCATCATAGGTGAGTCCCGGTGATGATTTGGGGTTAGCCATTTTCCAGGTTCCCCCTGGCGTTTCCCAAACTTTATTTTTATCTGGAACTTGGTTGATATTACTGTTGTATTTATAGCCAAAGGAGAGACTGCCAGTCCAAGCGGTGCGGTTTTCGATAGCACTAATAAATTGCTGGATGGTTTGCTTCACATTCGTAGGTAATGCGAGTGTTTTATCGTTGATTAAATTTTGGAATAAAGCCAAAGACTCTTTATTTTGGTTATCTTCAAAATAAGCCCGGGCCAGTTCTAATTTTATGCGAAGAAACTTTGGCGACCGTGCCAATATTTGTTGGTAGTGGGCAATCGCTTCAGGGTAATGATTTTGCGATTTAGCAATTTCTGCTTTTGCAAATAAAATGAGTAGTGGATCCGCATCAGCGAGTTGTTGGTAGCGGGGTAATAAGCGCTGTACGTCTTCAAATTGCCTGTGGTTAATTGCCAGATAAATGGCTTGCCCGAGGTCTTGGGCATTATTCTCAAGGGCATAATTTTCCCCATTTAAGTTAATTGATAGGTCATCTGGGAGAAGCAATTGGTCTTTATTGGGGACTACTGCACTTTTATCACGATAGTTTTGTTTGTCTTTTTGCCATAACAATTGTTCTCGGTCAGTGTCCAAGCTGGCTGGAAATGCAGAGAATGCGGCTATAAGCATCATTATAGCAGGAGTTAATAACAGATATCGCATAGGATTAGCTTCGGTAATAAAAGGCAGTGGCCAACTGCCTGTCACGCTTTATGGTTGGCCACCAAGGTTGATTTACGGGTTACTGGGAAATATTCCCACGGCTTCCACCAAAGGCCATATCTTTGCTGTGATCTTCAAATTGAGTGACACCAGCAATATGCTTAGCTTGATCGCCAAAGAAGTGTCCATTTGTTGAGCCTGATTCACCATTAAGAGTGGCCGCCCCGGCGAAAGTGGCATTGTTTTTAATGGTGGCATCAATATTGGTTGCACCAATATTCCCTGCTAAGGATTTAGTACCAAAGTTGGCTGTCAGAGTCCCTGCGGTTAGTGCGCCTCCATTGTATTGGCTTATTCCTTTAACGGAGTATTCCGCTGTGCCAGCTGTAGGCATATTGGTGGTGACATCCTTGCCAGAATAGTAAGCGGTATGTGTGGTGTCACTAACTTGTCCTGTCGATGACCATTCACCAAAATAGACTTCTGCATCTGCAATTTTGGCAAAGTTAAAAACGCCCATTTTGTCATGCGAACCAGGTCCATTAGGCATGGAAATAACATGTGCTTCATTTCCTGCCTGTATTGGTGCCATTCGAGTTAAGCCTGAGAAAGAAATGGTTTTTCCACCATAAACAGATTGCACACCAATACCTGGGTCACCCGCAGCACCGCCATGACCACCACCGGTTCCTTCTGTTGCACCAACACGGACGGAAGGCTGATTAGCATCGAAAGGTTGGCTTTGGCCAGAACCGATTGCTGCAGAAGCACCAAAAGTTACTGTGCAGGTTGCGAGTGCTAGAGCGATAATATTTAACTTTTTCATCGAAATACTCCATTTTTATTAAAGATATTAACGATACTATTGATTAAGAAATTATTATTTCGCATATATATGACGAGTTGTATTAAATCAAATAATAATATAAATGCAAATGATAATTCTTCGCATTAACATTAAAATAATTATGGGTATCAATGAGATAGTGATATTGATCTTGCTGTTAGTGGTTGATATTACGATTTATTTTTGTAGTTAATTTGTTGGATTATCAATTTTAATGGTAATTATTTTTTGATAAAAAAGTTAAATTAGTCACATTTTAATGCGTTTGATTGAATGGATTACATTAAAAACATTAAAGTTGATGTTGTTTATTATTTCATCATCGTTCGTAGACAATGGTGGGGTAAATAAATCAAAAAAAAACAAATGCAAACAATGCGCATTATCATTACTGTTGTGGTAATTTTGTCTTTACGGTACACAGCTAGGTTTATAATCACTCAAAATATAAAGGAATAAAGATATGGCTCCATGGTTAATTTTTGGCGCGGGTGGAAAAGGTGTTGGTCGTCAAATTGCTCAGTTGGCAATTGCAAAGAAACGCCCTGTCATCGTTGTTGTGCGTAATAAGCAGTCTGCAGAGGCATTGGAGGCGGTAGGTGCGCAAATCTTCATTGGTGATGCTTGTGATAGTGAAGTGGTTAAGGCTGCTTGTCATGCAGCAGGAACAACTGCCACGGTTATTTCAACCATGGGAGGGAGTCAAGATTATTTAGCTCACCGTACGGTGATTGATTGTGCAGAACAAGCTGGGATATCTCGTATGGTGTTAGTCACATCATTAGGTTGTGGGGATTCATGGCCTTATTTGTCTGCCCGGTCACGCGCTGCATTTGGTCAGGCTGTGAGAGAAAAATCCCTTGCGGAGTCATGGTTACAAACTAGCTCATTAGATTATGTGATTGTTCGCCCTGGTGGGTTATTACATGGTGAGCCAACGGGAAAAGCAGTTCTTCAACAAGAGGTTGAAGTTCATGGCTTAGTGATGCGTGCGGATGTTGCTGCGCATGTTTATCAGTTGGCTAAGCAAGGTGAATTGAAAAAACAAATTTATAGCGTAGTACAGCCGGGGTTGGTACCCGCTTAATAAAAACGAGGTTATTTGTGTAGCTTATCTGTTTTTTATTACAAATAGGGCTACCATTGGTCTCCACTGCGAAAGTCACAATATAGGGGTTGTGAAAAATCAATTAAATTGTTTTTTGACCACCCCATGACGCCACCTTCTTCATCGACAGAGTGGATATAATGGCTTTGATTGAGCTCATATAATGGCCCGTTCCATACCTGCCAGCCGACAGATTGATATACAGGGAAGCCCTGATCTGATGCAGAAAGCAGACCCAGTTGATAACAATCGGCAATAATTTGGTTGGTAGCCAGCATAAGCTGTTTGCCGATCCCTTGGCGACGGTAGTTTTCCCGTACCGCCATCGCTTCAACATAGCCAACCGTTATTGGAGTATTACCGATTGCCATATGACGTTGAATAATAGCAACGTGGCCAATAATTTGTTGTTGGTCATAAGCCAAGACGTGCATTCCCCCCAAAGCATGTTCAAAATCATCATGGGTAAAATCTTGCTCAAAGCTTTGAAATAGCATGAAATATAATGCCTCTCTATTCTCTGCTGAAAGTTGAGATGTGTGTTTGTTTTTATATTCTATTGTCATTTAGCACCATGGAATAATTGTAAAGAGGGCTGAAATAAAAAATCGTTAAGCTTGTAGGAGCAAAGTATATAGCATATCAAAATTGACTATGATGGTTTGAATGCGTTAGTGCTAAAAGCTATTTTGGTGTTTTTTAATAAAGCCATCGATATATTTTGTGGTATTACTCAAACGTTATTTTCATTAATGTAATATTAAGGTTATGAATATCGATTCTTTCAAAAATTTCGATTTTTATCACATGGTTATACTGAACAGACAAACTGAATTTTTTGCTTTATTGTGTGGTCGTTGCTCTTTTCAATAAGGATTGTTGAATGAAGAAAAAAACGACATCAACGATACATGATGCGGCTTTTAAAGGATTTATGACAAACATTGCAAATGCACGAGACTTCTTTGAAATTCATTTACCGGAACATATAAAATCATTATGTGATTTCAATACGTTATCGCTGACAAATTCCTCGTTTATTGATAAACAACTTCGCTCACGGTTATCGGATGTATTGTATTCAGTACGAACCTCTCAAGGGGAAGGTTATATTTATCTTTTAGTTGAACACCAATCAACCCCCGATAAACTTATGGCGTGGCGTTTAATGCATTATGCGTTTTTAGCGATGAATCAGCATATGCAGCAAGGAAATACAACATTACCCATTGTTGTGCCTATATTATTTTACCATGGGGGGCGTTCGCCTTATCCATATACACAACTTTGGACGGAGTGTTTTCCATTACCAGAGATTGCACATGAGTTATACACACAACCGTTTCCACTCGTAGATATTACCGTTATTGATGATAATGAACTCGTTAACCATCGAAAAATAGCAGTAATGGAATTAGCGATGAAACATAAATATCTTCGGGATGAATTCCAACAAGTACTCCCTCTCTTGGCGAAGGCACTCAATAAACATTATAATAGTGATAACGACATCATAACTATCCTAAATTATTTGTTTATTGCCTTGGACTCCCATAATTTTGAACAAGTTATTCAAGTTTTAGGTGAACAAACAGAAAAGCATAAGGAGACAATCATGAATATTGCGCAACGATTGCAAGATAAAGGACGGCAAGAAGGGCGGCAAGAAGGGCGGCAAGAAGGGTTGCAAGAGGGATTTAAAAAAGGCAAAGAAGAGGCAAATATAGCAACTGCACGGAATCTTTTGGAGCAAGGAGTTAGTATCGAGATAATAATGAAAAGCACTGGGCTGAGCCGTGAAAAACTTATTTCTTTACAGTAACTCAGGTGTTATGACTCAGATTTAAAAGGGATATTATTTATCAATATCCCTTTATTTAATAATAGTTGAATAATATATAAATTATTTAAATGGCATCTACTAGGTTTGCTTATCCCATTGAACTAGTGCTAACGACAGTTGACTCAAAGCGGCATAAAAACCAAACTCATCATACCGTTGGCAATTTTGGCTAAATATTGGTAGCCATTGCAGTAAAAGTGACAAGGTTTTTAGGCGCAATTGCCTTACTTTTTCTTGGTCCAAATGGGCTTCATTTAATGAAAAATGTAAGTGACTTAATAGCTCTAAAAAAATTGAAATATGATCAGAAGGCTCTCTAAATGCCTCATTAGTTTCCATTCCAGCCTCGGCTAATAAGTACTTAATTTGTTCATTACCTTGCTCACAGTTTGGATAAACTGAGGCGTAAGGTAAAGCTGATTGCTTATCAGACATTAAAAATAAGCTACAGAAGTCGGCGGCTAATTCGAGTTGTGCATCATTTCGCATTATTAGCGCTTGGACTTTTGTTTTAACTGCTTGAATTGGCAAAGTTAGAACGGGTTCCTGCTCGACAGTCGTAAACCAATCCATCATCTCGCTAGATTGAAGTTGCACTAATGTTGCACTATCTAGTTCACGTGAGAACAATTGTGCTAGCCATGCATAAATACACGCTATTTGTTCTGGTGCAAAAGTGCTTTGTTTTGTCATTTATTCACCTGTGATGCAGGAACATATTCACACTGAGCAACCATTTCAATTGGCCCATCGAATGCATTCACGTTATCCACTTGTCCTGTATATTTTTCTATCTCTACTAAGGTTGTATGTGCACTGGTGGCTTGCGCTAATTGAGAGGTTCCAATATCAAGCGTCAATACGTTTGGGTTTCCGTATTTGCACAGCGCATTGATTTCTCCGCCCTTAGTCGGGTCATACCAAGCTCCCTCATGGATACGGGCAACGCCTTTTGTGTATAGGTCTGAAACCACGGCTCCCGCTAACACTTGCCCTCGGTCGTTGAAAACGCGAACGATATCACCATTTTGTATACCCCTAGCTTTCGCATCTTGAGGACTAATAAAGACCGGTTCTTTGCCACTAACGGAATAATATTGACGTAATACAGGGGACTCGCACAGTTGTGAGTGTAAGCGAAAATCGGGATGTGCAGATTGCAAATGTAATGGACATTTTTTTGAACCTGGACCACCATGAGAGCGTTCTGCTTTTTCGAACCACATTGGGTGGCCTTGGCAATCATCATATTGCATGTCGGCAATAGTTTTTGAGTAAATTTCAATTAAACCACTCGGTGTTCCTAATGGTTCTAAGTCGGGATCTTCTCTAAATGCTTGATGACGAACAAACATTTGTGGATGCTCAAATTCTACATAACCGTCTTTTTCCCAGAAGACATCGAAGGAGGGTAGATGAATACCACGGCCTTTCCCCTGCTGGCTGCCTTCTTGCCAAATACGTTTTAGCCAGCCCATTTCGTCCAAACCTTCAGTAAAGGCTTCTTCACGACCAAAACGGCGGCATAGGTCGCGTAAAATATCGAAGTCATTGCGTGACTCAAATTGCGGTTCAACGAGTTGTTTCATTGCAATAATGCCACGATTTGAATGGTTACCGTATTGGTCAAGGTCATTACGTTCAAATTGCGTGGTTGCCGGTAATACGATATCGGCAAAGCGGCAAGTGGATGTCCATTGATTATCGATAGAAACAACCGTTTCAAGCTTGCGCCAACCTTCAATAATACGGTTAATTTGTTGGTGGCGGTGGAATGGATTGGTTCCGGCAAATACGCACATTTTTAGTGGCGGTAATTTAACCGCTTTACCGTTCCAGTTGATTGTTTTTCCGGGCTCTAAAATCGCATCAATAAAACGAGCAATAGGAATGGTGCTGCTGTAGCCTTTGTAGTCATTGTTATCATGAATGGGGGGCACTTTAGTTGAGCCAGAAAAACCACTTAAAATAATTCCCTGACGGCTAGGGGTTCCTGCTCCATTGTAGTGCCAACCGAAGCCAAATCCTCCACCCGGTAAGCCAATTTGACCTAACATCGCAGCTAAAACAACAATCATCCATGACCATTGTTCACCATGTTGCATGCGTTGAACGCACCAACCTGCAATGATTTGGGTGCGATCTGCTGCCATTTGGCGAGCTAAAGCTTGGATTGTATCGGCATCAATACCACAAATTTCAGCTGCCCATTGTGCATCTTTGGGTTGCCCATCCGTTTTTCCCATTAAGTAGGGAACAAATTGCTCGAAACCGACACAATATTCTTTTAAGAAGGTTTTATCATGTAAGTCTTCAATGTAAAGCGTGTGGGCGATGGCTAATTGTAATGGTACATCCGCTTGCGGGTTAATCGCAATATGTTGAACATTGGCACGCCCAAGGTAATCATGCGTTGAGGTGATTATAGGGTCAATACTGATGACTTTTATCTCACCGTTAGCGGCTTTTTCTTTCAATTGTTCATAATATTCATAAACGTCATGATCAGGGCACCACCAGTTAGCTTGTTGATTTTTAATCAGGTCAGAGCCCCACAACACAATGGTTTTACTATTTTTGAGGACTAACGGCCAAGAGGTTTGTTGTTCATAAACCTCCATCGACCCAACAACTCGAGGTAAAATTACTTGTGCAGCCCCTGTTGAGTAATCTCCGCCAGTACTGACACTATTGCCATGCAGCGCAATGGCGCGAGCTAACATACCTGAAGCGTTGTGAAGCATCCCTGTCGATTGCCAACCATTTGCAGTGAGTAATCCACTTGGTCCATAGGTTGTTTGAACACGTTCTAATTCTTGATAGAACAAATCAAGGGCTTCATCCCAAGAAACACGTACGAAGCGGTTATCACCTCGTTGTGAGGTATCACTTAAATGGCGTTTACGTAGCCAATCAACACGTACCATTGGATAACGAATACGGGCAGTACCATGAACATGGTCAGGTAACCCTGCAATCATTTTGGATGGAAATTTATCGTGTTCAAAGGGCTTGGCTTCGATAAAGCGACCATCAACCACAGTAGCGCGGATTGCACCCCAGTGCGACCCAGTCAGAATGCCTTCTTGTACCACCGCAGTTTGTTCACCAGCCGTTGCAGCGCTAGCCTTACGTGGTGTTAAGAGGGAAGGGCCTAACATACCCGCAACAGTGAGCCCGCCAAGCTGGAACAAAAAGCGTCGACGAGAAGCTTGAAAAGTTGGATTATTTTTCATTCTGTACTCCGTTATCACCGTGTGAAGATCCTGCGGTATCAGATGCATTCATTTGTAAGTATTTCAGTAAGGTACGCTCTTCTCGCTTATCTAAACTGGTAAAGCCAATCATACCGTTTAATGTGCCTATCCAACCGTTAGCATCAAAGTGAGCAATATCTGGCGCGCCATGGCATTGATTACAGGAGCCGTTATATAAAGAGTCTGCATAAGCCCATATCGGTTTGATATCATTGACCATATCGCCTTGCTGCATCCAGGCGGTCGCTTGCAATTTGCTCCATGAGGTATCTGTTGCAGCGACGACGGTACTCTCTAAATTTTTCACATTTTCTTGAACATCACCGCGTATAGAAGCAACGAAAATTCGTTTACCAGGGAATTCGGATAGGACTCGTTGGCGGCCATCAGTTTCTGTCCACCCAGTGATTTCAACTTGTAGCCAATCGCCATCACGTTTTAGGACTTTCACCTCTGAGGCAGGAAGTAACGAACCAGCAGGGTCTTTATCCCCTTTATTTGCATAAATAGGTTTAATATCAAGTGAATACAGAATATCTGAATCACTATTTGCCTTCGCGCGCAGCTCATCGAATTGTTTACGAAAACCGCTGCTCATATCAGGTAATTGGTGGGCAATTCCTTTGTGGCAGTCAATGCAGGATTGATTCTCTTTCGCAGCGATTTGCATCTGGCGAGCCGCTTCTGGATTTTGCTTGGCGTGATCCATCGAGTCGTAATCATGACAAGAGCGGCAAGTGGCCGAATTGTTCTCTTTCATGCGAGCCCATTCACGTTCTGCAAGTTCGGCGCGTTTGGCTTCAAATTTTTCAGGGGTATCTATCGAATGAGCAATAAATGTTTGATAAATATCATTGCTTGCTTCGAGTTTCCGTTTAATCATGCCTGGAAGGTCGGAGGGAATATGGCAGTCATGGCATTCTGCACGTACCCCAGAGGCATTTTGGAAATGCACGGATTGCTTATATTCTTCGTAAACGGGTTCCATGCTATGGCAACTGACACAAAACTCGGTGGTGCTAGTCACTTTCATCCCAACATGGGGTACAACGATTAACGCAACACCCACTGCAATCCCGACAACGATTAACGTAAGCATTGACCAACGAGCACTTGGTTTTCGCAACGCTCTCCAGAGTTTCCGCATAATAGCCCCTGTAATTATATGGTTTAATACAGGCGATCTTATTGAGTTAATATGAATAGCGGTACTAGTCAGGATGAACAGCTTACGGCAAGATATGGGTAAATATGAACAGATATGAACAGAAGAGAGTATATCAATGACATCACATCATATTGTGGTTGTTGAAGACGAACCCGTTACTCAGGCGCGTTTACAGGCTTACTTTGAGCAAGAAGGATATCGTGTTTCTGTTACGGGGAATGGTGCAGGTTTACGCGAAATTATGGATCAGCAAGTAGTTGACTTGATTCTGTTGGATATTAATTTACCGGATGAAAATGGGTTAATGTTAACAAGGGCGCTACGTGAGCGTTTTACAGTAGGAATTATTTTAGTCACAGGCCGTTGTGACCAAATTGACCGTATTGTGGGTTTAGAAATGGGAGCAGATGATTACGTTACTAAACCTTTGGAACTCAGGGAGCTCGTTGTTCGTGTCAAAAATTTACTTTGGCGAATTGATCTTGCTAAACCATCACAAACCCAGGTTGTTTCTCAAGATAATTGCTATCAGTTCGCTGGCTATTGCCTAAATGTTTCGATGCATACGCTCGAATTTAAGCATCAAGCAATCAAACTCACTCGTGCTGAATATGAAATGCTAGTGGCTTTTGTGACAAACCCACGGGAGATTCTAACCCGAGAACGTCTTTTACGTATGTTATCAGCCCGTCGAGTTGATCACCCTGATTTACGCACGGTAGATGTACTTATTCGCCGTTTACGCCACAAGATTAATGCTGATTTATTAGTGACTCAGCATGGTGAAGGTTATTTTTTAGCCGCCGATGTATACTGATATACGGGCCTAAATCCTCCTGGAGATAATGAATTACGTAAGTGTTCACTATCTGCATTTTGTTGAGTAAGCACTAAAATTGGCGGGCTTATATTGTTTGGAACTGGCTGCTTTTGTAATACTTTGATGGCTTGTTCAATGACTAGCTCACCTTGCCAAACCATTTGGTCGCTAGCTGCCATAATTATTCGGCCTCTTTTTAAGCCGCGATAGACTTGATGTGATAAGTAAAAAGAAACAATATTCAATGGTTTTGTTAAGTTACGGCCTTCACCCATTGCGGCTTCAGCGGCGATAGCTGTGCCAACGACGACATCAATATCTGGGCTACGCTCTAGCATTTCATGTAATAAATTGCGTTGAACTTCAATGTCGTTATCCCCTTGTGCAACATCCACAATTTGTACATGGCTACCCGCAATAGCCTCTCTGAATCCTTGTTCCATTTCAAGGCTACCGCCAGCATTTAATGGCCCAGGCATAAGTAACACTTTCAATGGCTTACCTTGGCTCCATTGCACTAAATAGCGTCCCGGCTGATAGCCCATTTGAAACCAAGGTACACCCACGCGGGTTTTAACTGTTTTATCGTGTGTCGCGTTGATGACTTCAATGACAGGCGTATTTCCTACCAGTTGGCTCAGGTTTGGAAAGGCTGTAGTGCTACTGCCCAGTAAAATGGCATCTGCTCCCCACTGTTGGCATTGCGTAATTTGCTTTTGCTGAGTGGCTAGCTGGTTATATCCGCCAGCTTCTAATACATTTAGGTCAATACTATAGCTTTTGGCTGCTTTTTGCATACCATAATTAATTGATAACCAATAAGAATCTTTTAAGCTAGGATAAAGCGCACACAATTTCCATGTTTTTGTAGCGGTAATGGGATTATGTGGTTGGGAGGTAAAGTGTAGTGTATCACGCCACTGAATGAGTGAACTATTCTGCGCCATTGCTAGGCTCAGTAATGAGTAAAATGTGAACAGTAGTAAAATCAATACACGCATGATAGCCTCACAAACCAGAAACCTTTATCCTAAATGCTTTCTTGCAGTTAACTCAACCATTTTAATTTTTAGGCTAACTAAACCGTGAATTTATCACTAACTAGACGATTGTGGATGGGCTTTGCGCTGATGGCAGTATTGACCTTTATCAGCACCCTTGTGGGGTGGTACAACTTACGTTTTGTTAGCCAAGTTGAACAGGCCAATACCGAGGCTTTGATTCCAACCATGAATATGGCAAGGCAATTGAGTGAAGCAAGTGCTTGGGAGCTATTTTCTGCGCAGAATCTCACCAATGCAGATAGCGAAAGTATTTGGTTAGCGCAAGGACGGATGTTAACGGCACAAAGCCTTAAAATCACTAATTTGCTGAAAACATTACGGGAACAAGGCTTCAACACACAAGATATAGAACAACAAGAAAAAGAAATCGCTCAATCATTAAGCCAACAAGGTGAATTAGTTGGCCAGCGGTTAAAACTGCGCACTGAGCAACAACAGTTAAGGCAACATATCATCGCTGCGGCGGGTGATATCGCCCAAAAAGCGCATGGCCAAGCCAATAATGCAGCGACCTCCGCTGGTGCAACGCAGGTGAGTATTTATGACCTAATCGAGCGAAAACAAGGGGAACAAGCACAGCAAGCCCTTGATCAACTTATTGATATTGATCTTGAATATGCTAGCCAAATGAATGAGCTGCGATTAAGCGCTATGCGCGTACAGCAAATGGTACTTAATTTAGGTTCAAACCAACCCAATCGTAATATGGCAGAATTAGAAAATCAGCTGAATTCTGCAGTCAAAATCTTACAACGTCGGCAAAAATATATTGAAGACCCTGCCGTGAGAAGCCAGGTAGAAAATGCCTTAAATAGCGTTAAGCGTTATACCGAGTTAATTACGTTGTATCGCCAAGATAACGACATCACAACTCGTTTACAGATTTTATCGCAAAATAATATTGACCAATTTGCACGTTTTAGTAGTGAAGTAGCTCAATTAGTTGACATCATTGAACTTCGTAACCAAACCGCATTGGGGCAACTTAAACAAGCCAGTGAACGGGGGCAAAATTGGTTGTTAGCATTAAGTATTGTTTCATTACTCTCATTGATTTTGATCCTTTGGCGAGTGGTTTACCGCTTAGTGACAAAGCCGTTGGCACAGCAAACCCAAGCGCTTCAGCGCTTGCTTGAGGGCGATATTGACTCTGCATTTCCTGAAACCGCAGGCGTGAAAGAGCTTGATACGATTGGCCGTTTAATGGATGCATTTCGTGCGAGTGTCCATGCTTTAAATAATCAGCGTGAACAACTAGCGGACCAAGTCAAAGTGAGAACGGCAGAACTGCGGGTGATGGTTGTTGAGCACCGCAAAGCTCGCGCTGAAGCAGAAAAAGCCAATCAGGCAAAATCGGCATTTTTGGCGGCAATGAGCCATGAAATTCGCACGCCACTTTATGGAATTTTGGGGACAGCGCAATTGCTATTAGAAAATAAAGCGCTTAATCAATATCATGATGATTTATATGCAATTACGGATTCAGGTGAATCCTTATTAGCTATTTTAAATGACATTTTGGATTACTCTGCTATTGAAGCAGGGGGACAAAATGTTTCTATCAATGAGGAACCTTTCGAGCCCAAGCCATTATTGGAAAGTACCTTGTATTTAATGAATGCCAGTAATAAAAATCATGCCATTCAGTTAGTTGCTGATATTGCAGATGATTTACCTACTGCCTTACAAGGGGACCCGCTCCGGATCCGGCAAATTATCACGAATTTACTCAGTAATGCACTACGTTTCACTCAGCAGGGGCGGATTACTTTGCGTAGTTGCCGTTATGGCAAATATTGGTTTATTGAAGTGGAAGACACCGGGTGTGGCATTGATAACTCGCGATTTACTGATATTTTTAAGCCATTTGTGCAAGTCGATAGCCAGCGGGGTGGAACAGGGCTTGGGCTGACAATTAGTGCAAGTTTAGCACAAGCGATGGGCGGTGAATTGACGGTTAGTAGCCAGTTAGGGAGTGGAAGCTGTTTTCGTTTAACATTACCGTTATCTATCGCCTCACATCCAGTTAGTAAATCGGCGGATCTACCATCAGACATGCGAGGCGTACATTTATTACTCATAGAAGACAACCCATTGACTCAGAAAATAAGTGGAGAAATGTTAACTCGAAGTGGGGCACAGGTAACCACTGTTGGTTCTGCGGCAGAAGCATTAGCTGCTTTACAAACTGGGCAACAATTTACGGCAGCGTTGGTGGATTTTGGTTTACCTGATATCGATGGGATCACCTTGGCTAAACAAATAGCGAAAGCCTACCCCGCATTGGTTTTGATTGGTTTTAGTGCTCATGTGATTGATGAAACATTGCACCAACGGACGAGTCAAGTTTTTCGCGGTATCATTCAAAAACCAGTACCAAGAGATAGGTTAAACCAGTTGATCGTTAAATATATTTCAGGCGGTGAGTATACGTTGTCCGATTCTAGTGTTCAGGAAAAATTTGTAGATTTGCAACAGCTTATTAGTGATGCTGAATTAATGGGGCTCTCAAAAATTCGTGAATGGGTGAGTATTTTTAAACAGCATTCCCTGCCGCTAATCGACCAAATTGATATTGCACGAGCAGAAAATAACACAGAACAAATAAAACGCCTTGCTCACCAGTTAAAAAGCAGTTGTGCTAGTTTAGGAATGCAAAGTGCAGTACAAAGCTGTGCATTATTAGAGCAGCAGCCAATGGCGGATACTCAACTGAAAAATGATATACAGCAAGGCTTACAGGCTATTGAGCAATGGTTGAATAGAGCGCATTGATTCTTCAAATAGCCAGTAAGGTTCATTTAGCTGCTGTTTATCTGTTGAAGACCATGTTCAGGGCTAAGATTTAGCGCGCAACACGCAGGCCACCGCTCACACCTTGTGGGCTCCACAGTATTTGCCATAATTGGATATCTCGTGCTCTAAATGCACCAGCGCAAGCATTTAAATAATAAGAAAACATGCGTTTGAAACGAGGCGTATAATTATGTTCGAGCTCAGGCCAAGCGGCTTGAAAACGGGAATACCATGCCATGAGAGTATGGTCATAATCAGCACCAAAATTATGCCAATCCTCCATGACCAGTTTACCTTCGCTGGCTTCGCCAATATTTTGCACAGAAGGTAGGCAGCCGTTTGGAAAAATATATTTATTAGTCCATGGGTCAACATTCACTTTATTTTGATTAGAACCAATGGTGTGAAGTAAAAACAAACCGTTAGCTTTTAGGTTGCGTTGAATAACATCAAAGTAAGTCGCATAATTTTTAGGGCCGACATGCTCAAACATACCTACAGAGACAATACGGTCAAATTGGTCGTTAAGATTCCGATAATCTTCTAATTTAATATCAACATCTAAGCCTGCACAGCGAGCTTGAGCATATTTTTGTTGCTCAGCGGAAATAGTGACACCCGTAACAGAAACCCCAAAGTTTTTTGCTGCATAGGCAGCGAGTCCCCCCCAGCCACAGCCGATATCAAGTAATCGCATACCGGGTTTTAATTGCAGTTTTTCGCAGATTAAATTTAATTTTTGTTCTTGCGCGAGAGGAAGGTTTTCAGGAACCGTTTCTAAACCTTTCCAGTAGCCACAAGAATATTGCATATAAGGGTCGAGCATTAGGGAAAACAAGTCATTTCCGAGGTCGTAATGTTCTTTTCCAACAATACGAGCACGTTTTAGGGTTTGTAAATTGCGAACACGTGCGACAGCAATTTTCAGTGTATCACTGAAATTGTGAGGTATTTTTTTATCGAGTTTATGGCGTAAGACATATTGGAAAAATATATCTAAACGCTCGCAATCCCACCAACCATCCATATAGCTTTCACCTAATCCTATTGAGCCGTGTTGTAGCACTCGTTTAAAGAAATGGGGGTTGTGTACCTGGATATCGAAAGGGCGGGAGCCATTAATTTTAATGCCAGCTTCACTCAATAATTCAGTAGCAATGCGTTGCCAGGAGTCGATAGTGGTTTTTTGGTTAACGACTTGTTCAGTACTCATCTGATCTCCAATTTTTATCAAAGTGGGATTCAGAGAACTTTATTTGTGACGTATTCGTGGTACAGCAAAACAGGAATATTGACCACCGCTGCACGACAGTCAGTGTATTAGCGTTATTGTTGCTATAAATAAAGCTCAAATCCAGTTTCAGATAACTCTATAAAAAATATAAAACGTTCACATTGAATTTCAATAGAAATTGCACTTAATACTTAGAAATGGCACTTATAACCAAAAAAAGAGTTCTTATAAGACAATTATTTGCTCATCAAAGCTTTTCAAGCTCTTCAATGAGTATTGGAATAAGTCTAGTATATAGAAATGACATTTGTGTGAAAAAAAACGTTATTTGTTGCTTTTTATCTGATTAAGATTGGTTTTTTGGGCTGATTTTATTGAAATTAATGATGAGGCGTAGAGCAAATGGCTCACCTATGATTATAGAGAGCCATTTAGGAATAAAAATTCAATGATTAGATTTTTGGAGAATATCCATAATGGATTGCTTCTGTTTGTTCTAAATGAATTTGGGTTACTGCGGGTTGGGTATTAGCGATAACTTGGCCATCGCGAACAGAATAACGAACAGGGACTTGACGACGCACGGCATCAAAGCCATTTTCTGCAGGTAAAATTAATAAACTAGCTCGGTTTCCTTCACTCACACCATAATCTTGCAAGTTCAATGTACGTGCGCTGTATTCACTAATCAGTTTCAGCCCATCATTGATTTGCTGGTAACCCATTAATTGGCAGACATGTAACCCCATATGCAGTACTTGCAACATATTGGCTGTACCTAATGGGTACCATGGGTCAAATACATCGTCGTGACCAAAGCACACATTAATATCCGCGGCTAGCATCTCTTTCACTCGCGTAATTCCACGGCGTTTTGGATAAGTATCAAAGCGGCCTTGTAAGTGAATATTTACTAGTGGGTTAGCGACAAAGTTAATTCCAGACATTTTTAGTAGGCGAAATAAACGGGAAGTATAAGCGCCATTGTATGAATGCATTGCGGTGGTATGGCTTGCCGTGACGCGAGAACCCATCCCTTGTGCATGTGCTAACGCTGCGACTGTTTCAACAAAACGGGATTGCTCATCATCGATTTCATCACAGTGGACATCAATCAAGCGGTCATATTTTTGTGCTAAAGCAAATGTTTTATGGAGTGATTCCACGCCATACTCACGAGTAAATTCAAAATGTGGAATGGCACCAACGACGTCGGCTCCTAGGCGTAACGCTTCTTCTAACAGGGCTTCGCCATTTGGATAAGACAAAATACCTTCTTGTGGAAAAGCCACAATTTGCACATCAACCCAAGGTGCGATTTCTTGTTTTACCTCTAACATCGCTTTCAGTGCGGTTAATGTCGGATCTGACACATCCACATGAGTACGAACATGTTGAATACCATTGGCAATTTGCCATTTAAGGGTTTGCCACGCTCGATTTTTAACATCATCGTGGGTGAGCATCGCTTTACGCTCTGCCCAACGTTCGATGCCTTCAAAGAGTGTTCCTGACTGGTTCCAGCTTGGTTGCCCCGCGGTTTGAGTGGTATCCAAGTGAATGTGTGGCTCAACGAAGGGAGCCGTAACTAATCCACCTTCACCGTCTAAGCTGTCTGGTAATACTTCACCTTGAGGTTGTGGAAGAATGGCTTGAATTTTTTGATTGTCGATATCAATACGCCACAGGCCATCACGCTCAGGTAAACGGACATTATGGATATGTTTGATAGTTTGGTTAAGCACGGGTCATCTCCGAATCAGTAGTATGGCGGCGATTTAATAATGGGTTAAGGATAGCGTAACATAATGCACCGCCCAACACGGCATTGACAGGAACAATACCTGGTAACCAGTTACCTGCGATAACCCCAGCGGCAACGGCGATTAATGCACTGATGTTGACATCACGCATTTTACTGCGATCAAAGGTTTCGTAGCGGTGGCGGTACATGAGGTAGTCGGCGATGATAATTCCGCCAATAGGGGGAATAGCCGCAGATAAGAAAGTTAGCCAGCCAACAAAATTATTATATAACCACAGCGCACATAGCGTTCCAACCAGTCCATTGACAATGGATAAGGTTTTGCTGGATAAGCCGGTGATATTGGCAAACCCTAAACCTGACGCATATAGGGCGTTATCGTTAGTTGTCCAAATATTTAAACCCAAAACGATAATTGCGGGTAATAGTAAACCTTGGGCAATCATCACATCTGAGATATCTGCCATACCTAATGATGCCGCACCAGCAGCTCCAAAGATAAACATCAATGAATTACCAAGGAAAAAAGCAATAATGGCGACAAGCACCGCAATCTTAGGTTTTCGTCCGAAACGCACAAAATCAGCTGTTAATGTTCCAGCACTCACAAAAGACCCCACTACCATGGCTAAGGCAAGGTTAAAATCGATAGGTTTTGCGGGGACGACTGCCTGCAATGCACTCATTCCACCCATGTCAGTGATAGCAAGGTAGACGGAATAACTGCCGAGTATCGCAATGGCAGGAACTGCAACGATTGACAGTATAGTTAGAGCAGAAATACCGAAAAAAACCGTAACGGTCATTAAGACCCCTGAAATACCAATCAACCAGTTGATATCCCAACCCGTGGCTTTACCAACAGGAATGGCAAACATCGCAACACCGACACCAAACCAGCCGACTTGTGTGCCACCTAATAGGAAAGAGGGGAGCCATGAGCCTTTAATACCAAAGGAATAACGAGCAAGAAGGTGGGTAGTTAAGCCTGTTTTAGAACCAATAAAACCAAGAAATGCGGTGTAGATACCAAGAAGAAGATTACCGATAAGAACTGCGAGGAAGAAATCATGAAAATCAAGACCGGTACCGAGAGCGCCTCCGGTCCACATACTGGCGGAAAAGAACGTTAAACCTAGCATCACAAAGGTTAATGCAAGTCCGCCTTTCCGCGCGGATATGGGCACGGGGCCATGGCTATAATTTTTATCGTCAGGCACGATTGTCTCCAGTTATTTTTCTCAGGCCAAAAAAATCCGACGCATTTTATAGCCATCAAAATAAAAAGCAAACGTTTTCGTTGATGGTTTAAAAGAATTAATGTGTCCAGAAATAATTTAATTTATGGAATTAAAAATAGGAAAAATAAATAATTGAGGGTTTAAATTACCTTATTTTTCAGTAATTCAATGCATTCTTGTGCACCACGTTTAAGCGCATGACCTTGCAAACATACCACATGAATAGGCAGTTTGAAGCCATTTGGGGTATTTTTAAACTCAAGGGGTTTTAGTGAACCATCGTGCAATTTATCTTTAATAAGTGATAAAGGAAAATTTCCCCATCCCATACCACTTTCGACTAAACCGAGAGCTAAAGAAAAACTGTCTGTTTTCCAATAATTACTAGAAACTAGAATGCGTATATCACTCAATTCACGTTGACGACTTGCAATAATTATTTGGCGGCTTTCAACAAGGTCTTCGATATAGAGTGACGTTTTATTTTGCAAAGAGGGATGTTTAGCCGAAATGGTGGCAATAATTGATTCTTCGCCAATGTAATGAAATTGCTCTTGGGAATTAACATTTAAACCGCCAAAGACAATCGCGAGATGAATTTGTTGTTCATGTAGTAACGGTAAAAGATCATCTTGAGGTGCGGTAATCAGCTCAATATGCAGTAAAGGGTAACGCTGGCTTAAAATATGTAGAGCGTCAAAGAGTAAATTGGCATTAATACCTGCCGCAATACCAATAGTCAGCGTGCTTTCAACGCCTTGAGTCAATTCTAAAGAAAACGTATTGAGCTGCGATAAGTTAGCGACAATATGTCGTGCATAGGGGGCTAATGACAGTGCTTTTTCAGTGGGTTTAGGCTCCCGAGTGTGTCTATCAAATAGTTCAAATCCAAGTTCAGCTTCTAGATTAGCGACTGCCATACTGACCGCAGATGGCACGCGTTTTAATGCCCTAGCCGCTGCAGAAAATGAGCCTTTATCTAACACGGTGAGAAAAATCGTTAGGTTATCGCTATTAAATGGCATGATTGACCTTTCAATAAAATTGATAGAAGCTGACTTTTATTATCATTGAATAATATTTATTTTACCACCTTGTTGATAATGATATTTTTGGAGGTGGGAAAATGCAGGGGATTAAACGTAAAATTGTTTTTGTAACGGCTTATGAGGTTATTGGCTGGTTAATTTCAGCGTTGGCATTGGCTTTTCTTTCCGGTAATTCAGCGGAAACAACAGGCCCATTAGCTTTAGTCATAACGACTATTGCAGTGAGCTGGAACTTTATTTTCAATACTGCATTTGAATATTGGGAATCAAAACAAAAATCACGCATTAGAACCTTTAGGCGCCGGTTTGTACACGCTATATTATTTCAATTAACGTTAGTGATTTTTTTAATTCCTTTAATTGCATGGTGGTTATCAATTAGTCTTTTACAGGCGTTAATACTCGACTTCGCCTTAATTATTTTTATCCCAATTTATACTTTCTTTTTTAATTGGGCCTTTGATAAGATTTTTGGATTGCCTAAATCTGCCTTACCGCAAGAGAATAACGCCACATCATAAAAAAGTAAGAAAATTATCGTGTTTCCTTGCGTACTAACATTGTGCAGAAGGAAACACGAATCACACCGATTATTTTAATAACCTAGCCTTAACGGATTTCCCTTTAATTTTCCCCTGCTGTAAATGCTTGCGAGCATGTTCGGCAACCTCACGTTTGAGTGCCACATAGGCATGGGTAGGGTGGATCACAATCTTGCCAATATCGTCGCCATTGAGGCCAACTTCTCCGGTCAAGGCACCTAAAATGTCGCCGGGGCGTATTTTGGCTTTTTTACCGCCATCAAGGCATAAGGTCACCATCGTCGCTTCTAATGGAGTGACTCGTAAACCTGTTGGTTCGGCTTGCCAATTAAGCTTCATGTTTAACATTTCTTCTAGAGCATTGGCCCGCTGGGCTTCTTCTGGTGCACATAAACTAATTGCTAAACCGCTTTCACCGGCGCGTGCAGTTCGGCCGATGCGGTGAACATGCACTTCAGGATCCCATGATAATTCATAGTTAATCACCATTTCGAGGGCTTTAATATCTAACCCGCGGGATGCGACATCCGTAGCCACTAATACACGGCTACTTCCATTAGCAAAACGCACAAGAGTTTGGTCACGCTCACGCTGTTCCATATCACCATGAAGCACTAGGACACTTTGTTTGCTTGCAGTTAAGGCATCATAAACAGCTTGGCAATCTTTTTTAGTATTACAGAAAACGACGCAAGAAGCGGGCTGTTCACGGCTCAAGAGCTTTTGTAATAATGTAATTTTTTCGTGACGCGCAACTTCATAAAATTGCTGCTCAACCGCGGGAAGTTCATCAACACTATTGATTTCAATGGTTTGTGGATTATTTTGAATTTGCTGGCTAATTCGTGCAATTTCATCTGGCCAAGTAGCTGAAAATAATAATGTTTGCCTATTAATTGGTGCGTAGTCAATGATGGTTTCAATATCTGGCATAAAGCCCATATCGAGCATTCGGTCTGCTTCGTCTAAAACCAATGTTTGCAAGGCATCAAGTTGTACTGTTTCACGATTTAGATGATCAAGTAAGCGTCCCGGTGTAGCAACAATGATATGTGCTGCATGAGCAAGGGAGTCGCGTTGTACGCTAAAAGGTACACCACCGCAGAGTGTTAAAATTTTGATATTAGGGATAGCGCGAGCTAAACGGCGCAATTCATTGGCGACTTGATCTGCCAGTTCGCGAGTTGGGCATAAAACTAATGACTGAGTTTTAAATAACTTGGCATCAATATGTTGTAATAAGCCCAGACCAAAAGCAGCAGTTTTGCCGCTGCCAGTTTTAGCTTGTGCTCGAACGTCTTTACCAGCAAGGATCGGAGGAAGAGCGGCAGCTTGGATCTGCGTCATGTTTAGGTAGCCTAACTCTTGCAAGTTAGCGAGTTGTTCCGCAGAAAGCGCATTTAGGTCAGCAAATGAAGTCACAATACAATCTCAAATAGAATAAAAGGCATAATGGGGCTAATAATACTATTCCTACCTTACTCTGTCTGTTTTTAATTCGTTATTAATGTAGAACCTGGTTATCACTGATATAGTTCAAAATTAAATCAACAGGAAGTGATGAAATGGAAAATTTACAACAGCGGTTGATAACACAAGACGAGAAAAACACCTTTTTACTCTATTTTGTATCAACAACCCTTAGCACCACTAAAAAGCGGTGCTAAGAAGAGTGGATTATTCAATATTGATATTTTAGATAGGACCTAAATTTGTCATTACTGCATATATGAGAGCGACAATAGAAATGGCTATCCATGTGAAGACTAATGGCCAAATAAATCTCACCCATTGTGTATAAGGAATTTTTGCCGTTGCAAGTACAGCCATTAAAATTCCTGATGTTGGGTTAATACAGTTAACAACACCTTCTCCAAGTAATACAGTTTGCACCGTCGTTTGGCGAGTAATTTCTAATAAATCTCCCATTGGCGTGAAAATAGGTACAAGCACTGCCGCTTCACCAGAACCAGATGAAATAAAGAAGTGCATAATTGCTGCGGTTGCGAACATGGAAAGGGCAGATAAAGTCTTCGGTAAACCGTCCATCATTGAAATAATGGCATTAACGATGGTATCCAGAATCATGCCATCAGATAATACGATAGCAATCGCACGAGCCATACCAACGATAAACGCGCCGCCTACCATTCCTGCACAACCTTTTAAGAAACCAGTAGCAATGGTATTAGGCGACATACGGTTTAAAATACCCACGCCAACGCCTAAAATGATAAACATTGCCATCATCTCTTTTTCTCCCCAGCCCCACTCAACGGCACCGAAAATAAATCCGATTAAGCAGAATGCGCTATAGGAAAGGGTGATGACATGCAAAGCTGAAATTTTAGAGGTTTGGTGTTCGTCAGTATTAATTTCAATATCAGGTCGAACCATACCTTTGTTACGGCATTTTTTGGTATAAATCGTTAAAAATAAAATACCCGCGATAACAAATGCAATATAAATTGCCATTCTAAAACCGAGACCGGATAACAACGGGACGTCGGCTAAACCTTGAGATAGGCCAACTGTCATTGGTGCCATGATTGAGGCGTTAAAGCCCGAATAAGCCGCGACATAGACTAAAGCGGCACCAAATTTATCGTCCATTCCCACGGATTTAGCAACTAAAAGACCGATAGGAACAAATGCAATAATTGAGTTAACGACAATTCCTGTTGTTCCTAAAATAGAAAAAACGACAAAGAATATACTGATTAGTAAAAAGTCATTAAGCCTTTTACTGCGCGAGATATTATTGAGTACTTTTTTGATAGCCCCAGTTTCTTCAAGAAGATGTAAAGCACCTCCAGTGAAAATAATCAAAAAGATAATAGGAGCTGCTTTGATTAGACCATCGGCAATTGAGGTGAAAATTTGTCCTGGCAAAATGCCATGTTGTTCAGGTAAGCGTTCATAACTACCGGGAATGGTGTAAGAACTAGATACTTTTGTTTCTATACCATCTTTTACCATGGTGATGACTTTTGTTTCTGATGCATATTGCCCCGCGGGAACGATCCACGTCGCAATGCCTGCCAATACTAAGATAAAAAACAAAAGCACATAAGGATTTAAGCCTTCAGAACGTTTTTTAGGTGGTGTTGTTGTGTTTGTTGACATCGTTGTCATAGAGTTTCCTATTGGATTATTTTTTATTGTGTAATGCGTTGTAATACATTGAAAAATAGTTGAGCACGCTCTGTGAGCGACGGTATTTCTAAATATTCTTTATCACTGTGCTGGTAACCACCAATCGGGCCTAACCCATCTACAGTGGCAGTTCCGACACCCGCAGTAAAAGAGGCATCAGAGCCACCGCCAGTAGAAACATCGAGTAAATCAATATTTAGTTGTGCAGCTTCTTCTTTAATGATGTTGATAAGAACGGTGCTTTCATCCGTTTTAGCCATAGGTGGGCGATTAATTCCGCCGGTTAAGGTGAGTTTGATACCGTCTAATATTGGTGTACTACACACTTCCCTGACTTTTTTATCGATTTCAATACCTTGTTCTTCAGACGAGATACGAACATCGATTTCTGCTCTGGCATTCGGTGCGACAGTATTAACGGAGGTTCCGCCAGAAATTAAACCAACGTTAACGGATAGGCCTTTATCATGAGCTGAGAGTGCGTGTAGGCTTTGAATTTTATATGATAGTTCCTGAATTGCACTAATACCTGCTTCAGGTGCGATACCTGAATGTGAGGCTTTCCCTTCAATATTTAACACATAAGTCCCAACACCACGGCGAGCACTCACTATCGCGCCATTGGCACGCGCAGGTTCCATCACAAGTGCGTAGCGTTTTCCTAAAGCACATTGTTCAATGACACCGCGAGATGAAATAGAACCAATTTCTTCGTCACAATTGAGGAGAATCTCAATATTTTTATAGCGAATGTCTTGATTATCATAAAGTTGTTTCATGACTTGATATACCATGACATGACTGCCTTTCATATCAATCACGCCAGGGCCATAAGCGCGGTCACCTTCAATGCTAAAAGGACGTTCAGTAACGGTACCTTTAGGAAAAACGGTATCTAAATGCAATAAAATTAATATATCAGCCTTTGTTGATGGGTGATAAATTCGATAATTATTACCGAGTGATTCATTTTCAATGATTTCGACTTCGAACCCCATTTCGCGATATTTTTCACACCAGACAGCAGCGTGGTTATCTACACCTTCTTTGTCATAAGAACCTGATTCAATATTGACTACTTGTTTAAGTAGCGCAAGCATACTGGCTTCATGCACTGAAAAGTTATTATTCATAATTGTTTCCTTATATTGTCTCTACTACAAAATTAAGTTGTTTTTATTGTGGTAAATTTAATTTTAGGTAATATAAAAACAGAGTTTATATTAAGTTAAATTTATATAATTCAGATTTTCGCTAAATAAAACGTGGCTTTTATTAAAGATAAGAACAAAAGATAAAATTCAAATTTACTAATAATAATTGTGTTTTTTTTTGATTCTCATTGTTTGTATTGTGGAAAACTAATGCCCCAAATTTTTATGCTCAAGCGAGTCATATCACAGTAAAGGATATAACCAATATCGATACTTGATGCTTGAATCATAGGCATTTTTTGACTGTATCATAATAAATAATTTGTATACAAGATGATTCTTCACTAAAAAATTAAACCCATATAGAGAGTAATTTTACGAAGATATGTAATATGGAATACATTACTGAATTTGTTCGAGCAAATTTGAATTTATAATGAATAGTTCTGCACTAGGCTAAATTGAGATTCTTTAAGAAAAAGTGATTAGAATAATTTATAAAATATATAGTGGTCATGCATTTTTCTAATAATTTAAATAGCGGTAGCATTTCATTTATCATAGTTTGTAATAGTTATTGTACTTTTTTTAAACAAAAAATTGGGGTGATTAAATTAAAAATAACTCAATCAAATTTAGTCTCTGTGCCTATCTTATAAATAGTCCTTGAGCATATTGTTGCTTGATAGCCATTCTTTTGCGTGTTGATTTGCATTAATCGAATTGTTATAGCTTTCAAGTGATATAGCTCATTATAAGAAATAAAGTAAAAGAGAATAACTTTCTCTTATATGCCTATTGTGCAGTATAAGAAGAGGAAAAATAGGTATGAGTACTAGGGTTCATGTTAAATCAACGACAGAATATCTACTAAATAATTACATTGCGTGATGATATATTTAACTTTAATAAAACATTTATTGTTTTGTTTTAGTGGGTTATGTATTTTTTATGGATTGGTCGGTTGTGGAAGATAAACAAAATAATAATATTGTGACGGCTCGCTCATTTATGGGAAACGCATCAACATTATGAATTAAAAGGAAATTAATTCTTTAATAGAAAATTTTTCTCTTAATTTGAATAAAGACACCAATTTTTAGAAAAAATTTTCTATTTCCCTATGGCATATTCTTTTTAGCAACAAATATAAAGATATCACTTTTATTTTACTATATTGGGTTTTAGATTATGACTAAGAATATTGCTACAATTTTAATTCATGGTGGAAAGCAGCAAGATACAGTTAATCATGCTATTTTCCCTGCTATTACAACAGCCAGTACTTTTGTTCAGCAAAGTTTAACAGAGCATGGTGAATATTGTTATTCACGTTGCAGCAACCCAACGCGTTATGCATATGAAACCTTATTAGCAGAAATTGAAGGTGGAAGTTATGCAACAGCAACCTCATCCGGTGTGGCGGCTTCAAGTTTAGTCTTAAATTTATTACCAAAAGACTCGCATATTATTGCGATGAAAGGTGTTTATGGTGGAACATTTCGGTTATTTGAACGAGTTTCAACCATTAATAGCGGTCATCAAATAGATTATGTAGATTTGAATAACCTTGATGAAGTTAAAACAAAAATAAAAGAGAATACGCGTTTAATTTGGATTGAAAGCCCAACTAATCCATTATTGGAGTTAGTTGATATCAATGCGATTTGTTCACTTGCAAAAAAACATAATATTTTGACTTGTGTTGATAATACATTTGCAACAGCTTGGAACCAAAAGCCGTTAGAATTAGGTGCTGATTTAGTGATGCTATCGGCAAGTAAATATATTGGCGGTCATTCCGATTTAATTGGTGGTGCTGTGATCACCCAAAGGGAAGACTTAGCCAGCCGCCTTGATTTTCTAAAAACGACTTTAGGAGCAATTGCTTCTCCTTTTGACGCCTACCTTGCTTTACGTGGATTAAAAACATTAGCGTTACGTATGGCGGCACAATGCAGCAATGCAGCGCAAGTTGCTAGCTATTTGTCTACGCACCCGAAAGTGGAACAGGTTTATTACCCAGGATTAGCTTCACATCCTCAATATGAATTATGTAAAAAGCAAATGCGTACAGGTGGAGCAGTTGTGACAATTAAATTGAAAGGGGATATTGAAGATACTAAAACGTTTTTATCTAAAGTTAATTACTTTGTATTAGCCGAATCATTGGGTGGTGTTGAAAGCATGGTAAACCATTCGGCAACGATGTCACATGGGTCGATGACAAAAGAAGAAAGGGAAAGTATCCATGTATATGACACCACATTACGTTTATCTGTAGGTATTGAAGATATCACTGACTTATTAAATGATTTAGAAAACGCACTATCTTAATTTATTAAAATCAAAATAAAATTAAAATATAATAAGAGAGCATCTAATGAATGATTATGGAATTTGGACCATCGTCACGCCAATGGTGACGATACTTTTAGCCATTTTTACACGACAAGTTATATTATCGTTATTGCTGGGGATTATAGTTGGTTTTACCGTTATATATGACCATAATATATTATTGGGTATAAACGGAACGCTCGATGGTATTATTAATACGTTTGCATCACCGGGAAATACAAAAACTATCCTATTTATGGTAATGATTGGCGGTATTATGCGGCTAGTCGTTGTTACTGGTGGTGTGCGATCATTAGTTAAATTATTAACAAATAAAACAAGGTTAATTAAAAATAAAAAAGCTGTTCAATTAATGGCGATGATTATTACATCATTAATTTTTATTGAAAGTTCAATTAACCAATTAATTGCTGGAGCATCAACAAAAACATTAGCGAAGAAATACGGTGTTTCGCCAGAAAAAATGTCCTATATTGTACAAACTTCCTGCGTATCAGTTTGTTCATCAGCCATGATTAACGGCTGGGGAGCGGCAATGATGGGTGTTATTGGTGTACAAATATCTAAAGGTTTAATTACTGGAGAGCCATTTGAAATTTTAGCAGGCTCAATGGTATTTAATATCATGGCGTGGTTTTCTTTAGCTTCAGTATTATTTTATATTTTCTCCAATGTTTCTTGGGGACCAATGAAAAAAGCGGATTTACGCGCAGAGCAGCAAGCTTTAACTTTATTGTCTGCTGAAGAAACTGAGCAGGATGATGAAGATATTATTGAGCATCCTAATTGCCATACCTCTCTTAACTTTTTTATTCCAATTTTATCAACAGTATTAATGGTACCTATTGCGCTTTATATCACTGGTAATGGTGATTTTAGTAAAGGTAGTGGCTCAACATCGGTATATTGGGGAGTCATGTTTGGAACTTTAGTCTCTTTTGTGTGGTTCTTAGCGCGTCGTGTGCTTAATATTGAGACTTTCTTTAAAGAGTTATACATCGGCTATGCCAGCATGGTAAAAATTAGTTCAGTGATGATCCTCGCTTTTTTAATGGGAACCGTTTCTTCAGATTTAAACACTGGTGCTTATATAGCTGAAATTACCTCTGGTGTCATTTCACCGGCTTTCTCAATCGGTTTTATATTTTTAATTAGTGCGGTGATGTCATTAGCAACTGGAACATCGTGGGGGACATTTGCGATTATGATCCCAATCGGTGTGCAATTAGGGCTTTCAGTCGGAATGCCTGTTGAATATATGATTGGTGCCGCAATAGCAGGTTCAATTTATGGGGATATGACATCACCCATTTCCAGTGATGCGATTGTGGCCTCTATGGCAACAGATTGTGACCATATTGAGCATATTCGTACCCAAATGCCTTATGCCACGGTGACTGCCGCTTTTGCGCTGATGGTTTATCTCTATTTAGGTTTCACATATTAATAAGGTGAATAATATAATGAGCATTAAACAACGATTAGCTGCAATAAATAAAATAGATCTACTTCAAGGACCAACACCGTTAGCAAAATTAAATAATCTTTCAGAATATTTAGGCCGTGATATTTATATTAAGCGTGACGATATGACCCCCCTAGCAATGGGGGGCAATAAACTGCGAAAATTGGAATATATTATTGCAGATGCGATACAAAAAAAGTCTAAGGTGATTGTTACGGCAGGGGCTATTCAATCAAACCATGTTCGCCAAACAGCTGCAATAGCATCAATGTATGGTCTGGAATGTGTCGCATTATTAGAAAACCCATTACAGAGTTTGAATTCATTATTTTTAACAAATGGTAATAAACAACTGACAGATTTATTTAATGCCCGCTGTTATTTTTGTGATGAGTTAACCGACCCAAGCTTACAAATGCAAGCGTTAGTTGAATCCCTTAGATTGCAAGATGCTTATATTGTACCTATTGGTGGTTCTAATGCTTTAGGGTCATTAGGTTATGTTAATTGTGCATTAGAAGTTGCCGAGCAGACTCCTAAAGATATTGAATTTGCCGCAGTTATTGTTGCTTCTGGTAGCGCAGGAACGCATGCAGGGCTAGCTATGGGATTACAATCGGTATTTCCTCAAACTCCAGTGATAGGTGTTACCGTTTCAAGAACAGTTGCGCAGCAACAACCTAAGGTAGAAACCTTACAGCAGGAAATTGGTAAATTATTAAACCTGACAGATTTTCCTAAAGTGAATCTGTGGGATCAGTATTTTTCACCTTGCTATGGTCAGCCGAATAACAAGGGCCAACAAGCCATTGAGCTATTAGCTCAAAAAGAAGGAATACTACTTGACCCTGTGTATACCGGTAAAGCCATGGCGGGTTTAGTTGATCATATTTTAAAAGAAAGTATTGATGGCAATCAGCCATTACTTTTTATTCATACTGGCGGAGCACCCGCTATTTTTGCTTATTCTGAAATCAATGTAGCAACGATTAAATAGACTTTTGATAATGCGATTTACTTATGAAAATTAATACCAAGGTTATTCATGGTTACCCCATGACAGATAAATATACCGGAAGTTCTTCTATTCCGTTATATCAATCATCCACATTTTCACAAGCCAATATTGAGGAAAGTTACGACCATATTTATTCGCGTTTTTCCAATCCAACAAGAGATGCATTAAGTGAGGCAATTTGCGCGATTGAAAACGCGAAATTTGCTGAGATTTTTTCATCAGGAATGGCAGCAATAAGCGCAGTATTACTTAATTTTAGCCAGGGTGACCATATTGTTGCTTGCAAAAATATTTACGGTGGTTCTTTCCAGTTAATGACTGAATTTCTGCCTCGTTATGGCATTTCAGTGACATTTGTTGATGCGACTAACCCAATGAACTATCAGCAAGCAATAACGGAGAATACCAAAGCGTTTTATATTGAAACGCCATCTAACCCCACATTACAAGTGACTGATTTAAAATCTGTTATTGAAATTGCGCAACAGCATAATATTATTACCATCTGTGACAATACCTTTATGACGCCATTGTTATCAGATGTTATCTCTCTTGGAATTGATTTTTCTATTAATAGTGCGACTAAATTTATAAATGGCCATAGTGATGTGATCTTGGGGACAGTAGCAACGAATAACCCTGAATATGCGAGGTGGTTACATAAGTCTGCGGTGGCTATTGGCAGTATTGCAGCTCCATTTGATAGCTGGCTGACGATGCGTGGTTTAAAATCAATGGCAATGCGAGTTGAACGAGCTAGTGAAAATGCGCAAAAGCTTGCAGAATATCTGAATGAGCACCCAAAAGTACAACGCGTTTTTTATCCGGGGTTAGCTTCACACCCAAACCATATGATTCATATGCAACAGTCCAAAAATGGCGGAATGGTGGTTTCCTTTGATTTGGGTAGCTATGACAATGTAAAACAATTTTTAGAAGCAATTCGTATTCCACTCGTTGCGGTCAGCTTAGGGGGAATTGAATCAATTATTTCCTACCCTAAAATGATGTCTCATGCGTGTATCCCTGAAGAGGAAAGATTACTGCAAGGCGTAACGGATGGATTATTGCGGTTCTCATTGGGCTGTGAAGATATAGATGATTTACTCGCTGATGCCGATTTTGCTTTATCGCAGGTACAGTAATTAGGCCATTAGTAACGCATTTTTACTTCTGAGTGATACCTACCACACACCTAAAAAACGCCCATAATATTTTAAGCCCTCTAAATAGTCTGATTTATTTAGAGGGTTTTTACTTCACAAAATGCTTATTTGAACGATATAAAACTAAAGACAAAGCTCTTTATTCGCTGGGGTTAATTGAGCGCTTTGTTGGATATGTCTTAAAGTTTCTGTCGCCAGCAGCGCAGTGGCTTCATAAAAAGCATTCCCGCTTTGCAATTGCATTTTTTCTAAATAGCGATATACCCAAGGTAAAAAATGTATTTCTAGTAATTCACGTAACAGTTCTGGTTTATTTTCAATCACCCAGGCAGTGAGAAGAAATATTAGCCCCACATGATCTTCGGGTTCTTTTTGATTTAATTCAATATTGATTTGGTTATTACGAAGCCATGCTCTTAATTCAAGTGTCGAAATACCAAAAATAACATTTTCTTTATCAAGATAAACAGAACCCCAAGGTGGTGCAGGTAATGCATAAGGGCCAATAAATAAGCGCTGGTAGGCTTCTTGTAAAGTTTCTGATTCAGAAAGACTATCTTGAAAAAGTTTATCAATACGTTGGCAATCATAATCCTGAGTAAATGGCCACTCAGCTAACCATTCGCTCGTCGTAAATAAATCAATTAGTTTATTTACGCGTGCATCAGAAGGGTCATAATAAAATAATGCCCCCAAAGTTTGCGCGCAAAGCGAAAAATCTGCCAATAATTTTTGTTCCATATTTGTCCACTTGCTATGTTGATGATGACGCTTTGGTGCGATCGTAGCGAAACATGCGATTGTTGTCGATGATAAGAAGGTAATTAGCCCCCTTATCATCGTAAAAACAATGGAATAGTCGTTATCCGGCGATAGCCATACCTACCGTCATATGTAGCCCGTAGAAAATGCCTCTACCAATCAATTCACCAAAAATCACCAATAATACGGCGACTAATAGCCCGATAATTGAAGGGTTTTTCATTTTAACATGTGGGTAAATCCAGAAAGCTAGCCCTAATGTTAAGCAAACAGTACGCCAACCCATCAGTGAGGCATAATCTGGAACAAGCTCTGATGCTTTCTGTACAGAGCTTTGGATAGAGCCTAATTCAAACCCCTGTGCCGTCACCAAAATACTACTCGCAACCACTGCAACAATACTGATTAATGTAAAGAAACGGACGTTATTGATATCATAGCTTGCTATGCGTAATAAAAATGCGGCAAGAACAGGCCCTGCAATAAAGCTGGTTAGGATAAATTGCAAACTACCATAGTGATTAAACCAAGTTGGGACGGTATCAATTTGGTAAACGCGGGATATGGCATAAATAAATATTGCCGCAAAAATGATAGTGATAATTAACCAAATAGTACCAATAGACTTAGGCATTTTTTTCAATAATGACAGTAACCAATATACCCCACCTAAGGCGAAGAATATTGAACCACTGACTATTTCGTTACTAAGAGCGGAATGACCAACACGTATCATTGAATTGAATGCACGCATCGGCGAGCCCATATGCAGCATGGAAAGTAAAAAGCCAATTCCCATTAACGCCCATAAACCAAACATGCTCATCACTATTTTATGATGCTGCTCTTGCAAGGGTTTCATTAACAATACCAGAGCCATGAGAATAAATGCACCGGCAACACTTTGACCTATAACGGTGAAGAAGATTAACGGATATTCATGTAAGCCTGCGCCCATTTTAAACTTCCTCCGGATTCGCTAAATAACCTGTGGTGTCACCAACAGGACGGCAATTTGCATTGAGATTTAACACAATATTGGGTTTGGTATAATGTGCAGCGGGTAGAGGTGCTATCTCATTGATTGTGCCGTATTTTGCACGTAGCTCTTCAATGGGCCCAAAATCTAATGCACGTAGCGGGCAAGACTCAACACAAATGGGTTTTTTGCCTTCAGCCACACGTTCATAGCAGCCATCACATTTAGTCATATGCCCTTTAACTGCATCAAACTGAGGCGCACTATAAGGACATGCCATATGGCAATAACGGCAACCAATACAAACACTTTCATCGACAATGACAAAGCCGTCCTCACGTTTGTGCATCGCGCCACTTGGACAAACTTTAACGCAAGCAGGGTCCTCACAATGGTTGCATGAAATGGAAAGATAATAAGAGAATACATTTTGATGCCATGCACCATCTTGCTCTGTCCAGTCGCCGCCTGCATATTCATAAATACGACGGAAATGAACATCAGCGGATAAGTTTTTAAAATCTTTACAGGCGAGTTCGCACGTTTTGCAGCCCGTACAGCGTTGTGTATCAATATAAAAACCATATTGTTGTGACATACCGGGCTCCTTATAGTTTTGCAATTTCAACTAAGTTAGTATGCTGAGGATTCCCCTTAGCAAGCGGTGAAGGGCGTTGAGTCGTGAGGACATTAATACACCCGCCTTGGTCTACTTTTTTGCCAAACATATCGGCATCTAACCAAGCCCCTTGGCCCATAGCAGTCACGCCTGGCATGATCCGTGGTGTCACTTTCGCTGGAATATGAACTTCACCTCGGTCATTGAAAACCTTGACCATATCACCCTGTTTAATACCACGTGCTTTGGCATCTATAGGGTTAATCCATATTTCTTGGCGACAAGCTTGTTTTAAGATATCAATGTTGCCATAACTTGAGTGTGTTCTGGCTTTATAGTGAAACCCTGTCATTTGTAATGGGTATTTTTTATTAAGACTATCGGTATGGCTTTCAAAGCCTTCGGTATAAATTGGCAGCGGGTCAATCACATCATCTGGTGCTAATTGCCATGTTTTTGCTATTTCAGCTAGGCTTTCTGAGTAAATTTCTATTTTTCCTGAAGGCGTCTTCAGTGGATTAGCTTGAGGGTTATCTCGGAAGGCTTTAAATCCAATGACATGCTCATCTGGGCATTTGTGCTTGAAAATACCCACGGTTTTCATTTCTTCATAAGTTGGCATATCAGGGAAGCGCTCGCGGCTTTTTTCACATAAATATTTAACCCATTCGTGTTGGGTGCGGCCTTCGGTAAATTTCTGTTCGACATCAGGGCCTAAGCGTTTAGCTATTTCTGACAAAATTTCATAGATGGGCTTACGCTCAAATTTAGCGCTAGTGGCTGGTTGGCCTAAGATCATGTACGACATGTTTCCTGCGGACTCGCTAGGAATAAGATCTTCTTGTTCGGTAGGCATTAAATCAGGTAGTAAAATATCGCAATATTTTGCAGAGGCCGTCATGAAGTGGTCGATGCCGACAATCATTTCGCATTTGCTGTCATCTTGTAAAATTTCATGGGTGCGAGCGATATCACTATGCTGATTTATCAATGTATTACTGGCATAGCACCATAAAAATTTAATGGGAACATCTAATTTATCTTTCCCTTTGATACCATCATGAATATCTGTCATTTCGGTACCGCGTTCGATGGCATCAGTCCATGTGAAAACAGAAATCTGAGTTTTTACTGGGTTATCGAGCATCGGGAACCATTCAACACCGGAATCATAAGTACCTTCACGACAGCCTGAATTTCCACCACTAATGCCAACATTACCGGTAATAATGGCTAACATGGCAATTGCTCGAACCGTTTGCTCACCATTTGAATGACGTTGAGGTCCCCAACCTTGAACAATATAAGCGGGTTTTGCTTGGCCTATTTCACGGGCTAACTTAATGATTTTATCTGCTGGGATACCTGTAATTTTAGCGGCCCACTGTGGTGTTTTAGCAATACCATCAGCACCTTGGCCTAAAATATACGCTTTATAGTGACCATTTTTAGGTGCCGAAGCTGGCAAGGTTTTTTCGTCATAGCCGATACAGTATTTATCGACAAATTCTTGGTCGACCATATCCTCAGTAATAATCACGTAAGCCAATGCGGCAGCAAGTGCACCATCAGTACCAGGACGAATAGGTAACCATTCATCTTCTCTACCAGAAGCAGTGTCATTATAACGAGGGTCAATGACTATCATGCGCGCATTTGAACGTTCGCGCGCTTGTTCGACATAATAAGTGACACCTCCGCCACTCATACGAGTTTCGGCAGGGTTATTACCAAACATCACAACTAGTTTTGTATTTGCAATATCATCGGGGCTATTTGCTTCTTGGGAGCCGTATAGGTAATTCATACCTGCACGAATTTGTGCAGTACTATAACTGCCGTAGCGGCTCAGGAAACCACCACATGAATTCATTAAGCGATAAGGAACATTTGAGTTGGTGATATTACCGCCATCAACGCCAGTACCATATAAAACGTGAACGGCTTCATTACCATAATTTTTTAGAATATCGCGTAAGCTATTACCAACAGTATCAAGGGCTTCTTCCCATGAAATTCGGACAAATTTGCCTTCACCACGTTTACCCACACGTTTCATTGGGTATTTCAATCTATCTGGGTGATTCATTCTTCTGCGGATTGAGCGACCACGCAGGCAAGCTCTGACTTGATGATTACCATATTCATCTTTTCCCGTGGTATCAGATTCAACCCAATATACCTCATCGTCACGCACATGGAGGCGTAATAGGCAACGGCTACCACAATTAACGGTACATGAACTCCAAACGGCTTTTTCTTCAGGGGATGTTGAGTTTTGAGAGGTATCGATTGCTTTTGCATTAAAAGGAAGTGATAAACCGCCAACTGCAGCAAATAAACCGCCAGCAGCGCCAGATTTCACGACATTGCGCCTTGAGATAGGGCTATTTAATAATTTATTTTTTGTATTCATTGATATTAGCCTTTATGACCATATTAAATATAGTGTTATTCAGGGGCTATCTTACTCTGACATATTTAGTTTTTTTTGCGCCATATCAACGAAGTTATATTTGCAAAACTGGTAACTTTTTTATAATAAATAAATATTAATGATAATTGATATCATTATAACGTTATGAATAAAAACAGGTTTTATTTTTATTGCTCGTGTCTAAAAATTTAGAAATGTTAATATTGAGTTTTGTAGAGAAAATATTTCTCTCGGTAAGGCCATTTTCGGAAAATAGGGAGAAGACTTTTAGTCATATAGTTGGAAAATAATAATAAATTTCTCTAGGAGCATTGATTGTTCTGAAAAAACAATAAAATTTATTATTATTTTTTGGAATGAAAAATAAATACAGAATAACTAACTATAAAGTGAACATCTAATATCCAATTAAGGTGTACTTTTTTATTGAAAATAATTGTTATTATCAGTGTTGGTTAATTAAATTCAATATTGAGAGTGATAGATTGAGCAAAACCTGCTGGTGGCTTACCGACAGAGCGGCTTTTTTGTACTGCAAGTAAAGCGGCTTGATCTAATAAATCATTTCCTGAACTGCTTGCTAAGCGAATTAAACTAATTTCTCCGGTTTGGCTTAATTGAAATTGAATAGTTGCGATACCACGGTTTTTCATTTTTTTTGCGCGGCGAGGGTATTGCTTGTTTCGCTCAACTTCTTGGCGCAGTTTTTCTCGATAGGCATTAATTAGTTGGCTATTAGTGTCACTAGTCGCATGTTGGTTTTTGGGGCCTTTAATTCCTGCTGATTGAGAAGAAACAAGGTCACCGGCTTTTTGTTGTTGTGCGATTGGCAAATCATTTTTAATTTCGGAATCAGCTTGTTTGCTGGGGTTTTCAGTTCTTTTAGTGAGTTCTTTGGGTTTTACGGGTTCTTTTTGTGTTTTGATCACCTTTTTTTGCTTTTTAGGCACAACAACGGCGGCATTTTCAATAATTGGGCTGGGTTCTATTTTTACCTCACTAGGGAGTTCTATCGGTTGAAGGAGCTCTTCAGGTTCTGCAACGTTAACCGCTTGAGTTAATGCGATCGATATAATCGGCGCATCCTGTTGTGCTTGGTTTTTTAAGGATAATGATTGAGCCGTAACATAGGTTAAGTACCCAATAACAAGAATATGCAGGGTTATGGATAGCGTAAAAGTGATTAATTTTCGACTCATCATAAGACCTCAATATTCTTTCTTGTTGAACCTAAAGAGGGTAGACCAAAACAGGTCTTAAGTAGTTATGCTTGAGTTATAACTCATAAGATAAAATAACGATTCGAATTATATGTTAATAATTATCAATTGCAAATGATAGTTATTATCAACTTTGATGGGTATATGTTATTTACTATTAATGCATTGATTTTTAATAATATAATTTTAAAAATGAAAAAGGCTTGGTGAGTCACCAAGCCTTAATAAGATTAATTGTGTGATAAATCAGTTAAATATCATTCTCTATTTTATTATTTTGTCTGGCTCCTGCTTAAGTGTTGCTGTACAGCGTATTTGATAGAAGGGGATTGGTTGTTTTCGGTAAAACTCAACGCGACTGCGGCTTTTTCATGTCCATCCATTGCTAAAAAACTTTTGCTGATACCATTAATTTTATCTGTTGCTAAATTACCAGCTTTTAGATGTGAATTAATGGCTGCTTGGTTCGCTGCGGACATATTATTTTCATTAAAACTTAATGCAGTAGTGGCTTTTTCATGCGAATTCATCTGTGCAAAAGATTTCGTAATACCTTGGATACCATTAGGTGATAAATTAGCGGCTTTTGCATGGTTAGCAATAGCGATTTGGTTTGCATAAGCGGTATTATTTTCAATAAAACTGAGTGAAATAATGGCATTTTTATGGGTGGTTACGTCTGCTTGAGCACTTAAATTAAATACCAGAAAAAGTGCAGAAGAAATAAATAGTTTGTTCATCTGAATACCTTTAAATAACATTGCCTAAACTTTGGACAAAATAATGGATAACTTTATATAAATGAGTTCTAAAAAATGAAGGAATTTAATGTTTAACTTCTATTTACTGCACTCGAACTTAGGTCTGTTATTGATAGATAAACGCATCTAAGTAGTATTTTTATAAAGTTATCGTAGGACTAATCATTACGATGGCGTCAATATAGGTGATCATGTTCAATGATGAAATTGACATCTATGCATATGATGAGTGCATAAAACGCATTCATCATTTTGCAAAAAAAAAAGAGAGAATTATTTCGGCGTGTTTATCGTATTTATGATACATAAATAACACCGTATAGATAAGCTACACGGTGTTTGAATATTTAATTAAAATTAAGAACGTTTAACCGCTGTTTCTGAGACGCGTATTGCATTTTCTTTATTCGCAAACCAACGCTCACGTAAGATGTCATATACAAGATTAAACGCATAAGTATAAAATAAGAAAAAGGCAAAAAAGCCGATTTCAAGTAAGAATGCGTCTAAGAATGACATTTTAAGTAAAAACGCCAGCATTGGTACACCCATGATCACAAAGCTCAATTCAAATCCAACGGCGTGAAAAATGCGTACTTTGGCTGGGCGAGGCCCTTTGGATAAGGGCCAATAACGATCAAAGACCATGTTATAAAATAAGTTTAATAGCATTGCCAGTGTCGACAAGACAATAGCGACTGTTCCCATTTGGAAAATTGAGCGTCCTAAAAGCCACGCACTGACCGGTGCAGTTATCGCGATCGCGATGACTTCAAATGAAACTGCATGAAAAATTCGTTCAGTTAATGTTTTTGTATACTTGCTCATAACTACCTCAAAGATATGGAAAATTATTTTTTGGGTAAAAATCGGGTGCAATTATTTGCTTTTTTTTATATATATACAAAATGGCAGCCATCGGAAAAAGCGATACCTTATGAATTATTCTATAGAAACATTGCGTACCTTTGTGGAGGCGGCATCCCTAAGGTCATTCTCTGCTGCGGCTCGTAAATTAAATAAAAGCCAATCAACTGTGAGTACGACAATCAGTGGTTTTGAAGACGACTTGGGCTTTTTGTTATTCGATAGGCAGGGACGTGAATCAACATTAACTTTTGCAGGTAGAAAAGTTTTGAGTTTAGTTGAGGATATTTTATCGGCAGATGAGCGTCTTCAAGCGCTTCGAGTTGAACTGCTACCAGATATAGAACCAAGATTAAGCTGCGCTTTTTCAGATATTTATCAGCCCCCTCATGCTGAACATATTGTAACGACATTAGATAGACAATTTCCGCATCTTGAGTTCGAGTTTTTAATTGCAGAAAATAATGCCGTTATTGAAATGATCCAAAACCAACAGGCTCATGTTGGTATGATGGAATCTCGAACAGAATATCCTGCAGATATTTCTTTTTCTCGTTTACCTATTCAAGGTGAATTAGGTTTATATGTATTAAATAGCCATCCATTAGCTAAAGAGAAAAAAATTACTTATCAGCATTTAACTATGACACGCCAACTACGGCTAAGTAGTAGTAGCCAAATTATTATTAATAGTGAAAAGAACTGGTTTGCGCCTAATTATTTACTATTATTAGAAATGGCAGAACAAGGTGCAGGATGGGCAATATTACCGACATGGTTAGTTAAGCAATTTGGCCATAACCGTTTAGTGAGTATTAATTATGATTTATGGCCACGTAAAATTGATGTGGATTTAGTTTGGTCTAAGAATAATCCACCGGGAAAAGCGGGTTACTGGCTGATTAATAAATTACTTAATAGCTAAATTTAAGGAGATTAATTTTAAAATCAATGTGTTTGTGCTATATTTTATTTTGTAAAACAGTCTATATTAAATGTAATAAGATGTTATCTTGTAAATAAACGTAATATAATTTTTAAAGTTGGCTTTATATCGCTAATCTAAACTTAATCAAATTGTTGTTTGAGTTAATTTATTAGAGGATAAAAATGAAAAAATTATTAGTACCTACACTTTTTGCTGTTGTATCTACTATGTCATTTGCTGTTAATGCAGCGACAACTCCAGCAGCAAGCCAATCACAGAAAGCAGAACATAAATTAAATGCTTACGAAGAAATTATGGTAGGCAAAGTCTGGGTAACGACAGAAGCTTTAGATCAAGATAAAAAAGAAGTAAATGCAGAAGATAAACAAGTTGCAAACTTCTTTGGGGTTGCCGAATATTATCCAGACGGGACTTTTAATATGACCACGTTCGATGGCAAACCCAAAATGAAAGGTGACTGGTCATTTGATGAAAATGGCAAAAGCCGTTCATTAACAGCGAAAGATGATGACGGTAAAGTTTTATTTACTCGTGTTGTTGAAAATGTGACAGTAACACCTGAAGAATATACGTATCGTATTTATCCAGAGCAAGATAGCAAAGATAAGTACTTTGATATTGTCCATAAAGTTAAAAAATAACATTTAAACCAATGCCGCAGTCTAGATATAAAGCTCATTGATTGAGTAATTTATTCTGCGGCATTATTGCTCTATTGTAGCTTTATTTAAAACAGGTTTCTGCCCAGCGCGTTAGTCCAGCAGTAACGGAACCAAAATCATCTCCACGTATTATCGGAATATTAGGTAATTCTTGGCTAATTGCTTGGTGTAATATTGGTGAGCGAGCACTCCCACCTGTAACGTAAATCGCATCAGGTTTGACCCCACCTTGATTGACAGCCTCTTTAACTAATTCAATCATTTTACTTTTTGGTGATTCAATTGATTCCACCATTTGTTCATGTGGAATATTCACTTCTAGTTTTTCAGAAATTAATTTAATTTGAGCTAAATAACTGGAAGTGTCCGATAAAGCAATTTTAGCTTCTTCAGCTTTACGTACTAAGCTATAACCTAATGTTTCATTATAAACTTCTAACAATCGAGATATTATTTGAGGCTCTTTTGCATCTTGTTTTAAGCGTGTTAATGCAGTCAAATTTTGTCGTGAGTAAAATTCTTTTTGCGCTTCAACATTATTGATAGCAATCGGGTTCCAAAATTGTAGAAATGGCATTTTAATGCCCGATAAAGATTGGCTTTCCATCCCAAAAAGTGGCATCAATTGTTTTAATGCTAGGTAAATATCAAGGTCGTTTCCACCCACTCGTTGGCCACTATGTGCAAGTAAGGATTGTGTTCTGTCTTGTGCACCTCGATAAGTCGGTCCCATTTGAATTAATGAACAGTCTGTTGTTCCACCGCCAATATCAACGACTAAGATGATCTGGTCTTTACTTAATGTGGATTCATATTCAAGCCCGGCAGCAACAGGTTCGAACTGGAAAGCAATATGATTAAAACCTGCGCGTTTTGCCGCACGATAGAGTATGGATTCTGCTTGTTGATTTGAAAGTTCCCCGCCACGCCCATGAAAGTTAATTGGCCGGCCAATGACTGTGTCATCAATAACCTGCTGTAAAGAATGTTCTGCAGTATCCTTTATATTTTTCATCATCGCGCAGACAAGGTCTTCAAAAAAACTAATTTGAGTATCATGTAAGCCTGAAGCCCCTAAAAAAGATTTTGGGGATTTTACATAATAAACATCTCTAGGGTCGCTCAGATATAAATCTAAAGCAGCTTGCCCAAATACAATGTCCTCGGGTAGTAAATCGATCCCTTCATCACGGTTAAACGCGATAGATCTTTTTAAAATTTGTTGTCCGATTTCATTCGAGGGGGAGATTTTACAATGGCGAAATAAATACTCAGAAACTGATTCTCTTGTTGGCGCGCATAAGGTTGATGGAATATAAACGTTATCGCCTTCTAATGGTAATAGTGTGGGTATCCCGTTTTTCATGACTGCGACAGCACAGTTAGATGTACCGTAATCAAAACCAATAAACATTTCGCCTCCAAGAGTAACGACTTTGAAAAAAGGCAGAGACTTTATATCAAGCAGGAATGAATTACTATCGAAAAAATAGTTCGATGCGAAGGGAAAAATCCAAAAGTAGATAGCTTGAATTGATTGTATGTTGTCTAGATGCTCTGAAAGCACAGAGGCTCTATAACAAAATGCAAGCATTATTGAAAGATTGATTTATTGATGTTCATAAAAAGGGCGTAATTAATTTAGCTTAAGGTGGATAAATAAAAATACCTATCGATAATATTAAGGTTATTTAAAGCTATTTTTATTTAGAGTGTGGTTTGTGATGTAATATTTTATTTTTCCTCCTCTTTAACATTTTAATGTAATGTTAAAGAGGTTCTCGGAAATATCTTATTTAAACAGTTAGGTTTTATATATTTTTAACTATTACAATACTTATTCCAAATTACATTAAAATCATTATTAGGAAATTCTTTATCATCTCTATCAATTAATGGAATAGAAACAACATTACGGCCGTCATCATGAAGATAGGTTTTGACCACAAAACGTTTAAATGAATATGAGTTTTGGCTAGTGAAAATAAGCACTTCACCGCATACATAACCTAGCATACCATGGTCTAAGGTTTCTCTTATCTCATGATATTTAACATTTTTATACTCGGCCGTTTTGGGGAATGCTAAAAAATCCTCAACCGCTTTTTGAGATTTTTCTACAATATCTAAATCAGGTGTATAGTTACTTACAACGCCTCCTATAAAGGAAGCGCCTGCAATTAGGCCAACGACTAAAAATGAAAATATTTTATTTTTCATAGTGTTTATTTCTTATGTTATTATTTTTGAACCTCCCAATGAATGCCAAAATATAAAAATTGAATAAAAATTCATTGCCATAGGCTAACTTTTAATTGGTGATTTCACTTACGGAGATATACTTGGATTACATTTGGGATAATTAACGGTTACCAATCTAACATAAGATTATTTGAAGTAATATAGAAGGGAAACAATGGTAACCAATAAGAAACGAAAAATTACACATTTAAATAAATAGACATTTCATAAAAGGATACTTTATCACTATTGTGATAATTCAGTATGTATTAATCCCTAGAGTAACGAAAATATATAGAATAAGATTATTATTTTTTGTTCTTCATTATTTTTGCCATATGAATAGCTTCAATGAGTTGAGAACGATTAATACGAGAACTATTACTATCTAATAATTTTTGCCAAATATCAATTGCTTGTTCATAATTTGCATTCATAAAAGCATCTGAAGCGACTAGCATTAAAGCAGTAATTTCTTGTTTATCAAGGTTTAATGCTTTGTTGATTACCGCTCTGACATCTTCTGTTAGTTGTTGACCTGCTTGGTAATATAAAACGGTTGCAATAGCGGAGTATATCTGAGCATTTTCTCCTCCATATTTTAACGCTCTATGATAAGCAATTAATGCGTTATCATAACTATTTTGATAGAGATAGTATTCACCTAGAGTAGCCCAAAGCTCACTATTTTTAGGGGATTGGCGAATATCATCTTGCAAGCGTAATAAATCATTTTGTTCTTGCTGCAATGGTGTGAATGAGAGTAGAGGATCTGAAATACGTTGGTATTCCTGGTAGGCTAATTCAAACCGAGGCGAAAAAAAGTAACCAATAACAACTGACACCATTAATATGGCGAGTAATTTATTAATATGCCATTGCTTTGCAACTGATGGCGCTGTTACATCATCTGACAATAATTGCTCGAATACCTGCTGATGGTGAAAATTGTTCTCTAAAATCGGCTGTTTTTGTGAGCGATAAAATTTGAAAATGAAATAAAAAATGCCAACTAGAGCAATGCCCGGTAATCCCCAAAGCAGTGCGGTACCAATAGTCAAGGGAGGGTTATACAGCACGAAATCGCCATATCGCTCGGTCATATAATGCATGATTTGCGCTTTATCTTTCCCCTCTGCAACCATTTTAAAAACTTGGTGGCGCATACTTACTGCAGTGGGTGCATTGGATTCGAGTAAGTTTTGGTTTTGGCACTGCGGACAACGTAATTGTGAGGCTATTTGCAAAGAATATTCTTGTTCTTCAATAGAATTAAATTGCCACACATCAACAATCTGAGCATTGGATATAAAAGAGCAACATAGGAAAAATAGTGCTAATAGGGTTTTAAGCATTTTTTATCCTCCCTTTTATCCAGCTTATTAATAGGCCAAAACACATTACAAACGCACCGCTCCAAATCCATTGAATGCCATCTTGTACGTAAAGGCGTATTGCATAGCTATTTGTTCCCGTTTTCTCACCTAATACCGCATACCAATTACGTAGCCACCCCCAATATATACCGGGTTCAATCATTAATTGCTGGCGAGCAGTATAAAAGCGGCGCTCGGTGATTAGCTGGTGTAATGGTTGGTTAGCTTTGCTAATTTGTATAATGGCTTTTTCGGTAGTGTAATTAGATTTAGCTTCAAGTTGCAACTCGTTGAATTGAAATTGATAATCTGCGAGTGAGATAGATTGCCCAACAGAAAGACTAACACTGGTTTCATGGTGACTACCAATGGATAAGGCAATGCCAGCCGCAAAAATCACAACCCCTGTATGAGCGATAAGGGAAGGGAATTGTTGACGAATAGCATCGATGGGTCGTAGCCAAAAGATAAGTAAAATAGCAAATAAAAAACCACAAGAAAGAGCGATAATAATCCCTTTAGACCAAAGAGATAAGCTTACTAATACACTGAGAAGTATAATGAAAAGAATACGCCATTGGGCTTTAATCCGAGTTTTGTTAAGCGGATAAATGGCACTTACCGCCATTATGATTAGCATCAAAATACCAAATGGCAGTAATGCTTGGTTAAAATAAGGTGCCCCAACCGATATTTTTCCCCAACCAAATAACGTGTAAATCATCGGGTAAAGTGTGCCCGTCAGGACAATGAATAATACAGTAGAAAATAGGATTAAAGTGAGTAATAAATAAAGCTGACGGCGATTAGTTTTGGTTGGTAAATTATCAATGTTTTTAGCTTTCCAACCATATATACATAAAGCACCGAAACTCAGGAAACTGAATAGTAAAAAGAGGGGGACAGCCCTAACGTTATCTAAAGCAAACGCATGGACAGACATTAAAATACCTGAGCGTACAATCAACGTGCCCAATAGAGATAAAATAAACGTGAGGATCGCCAGTAATATTGACCAATGACGATAATGACCCGTTTTGTATGAAATGGTAAGGCTATGGAATAACGCAGTTGCACTTAGCCATGGTAACAGTGATGCATTTTCAACTGGGTCCCAAAACCACCATCCCCCCCAACCAAGTTCACTGTATGCCCACCATGAACCCAGTGTGATACCCAAAGTGAGTATGCACCAACTAGGAACGACAAAGCGCCAACAGAGCCTTGCAACAGTTTGGTTAAATTGCGTGCACAGCGTGGATGCAAGTGCCAAGGCGGTTACGACCATTAACCCGCTATAACCTAAATAAAGCAGTGGAGGGTGTAATATCAACCCCCAATGTTGCAGCATTGGATTGAGATCTCGCCCTTCAATAGCAGGAGGGAAAATGCGAACAAAGGGGTCCGAATAAAAGACGATAAACAGTAATAATGCGGTACTAATAATAGCGAGTAGGGTTAATGTGAGAGGAAATACGGGGTGAGTTTGCCGACGATAACACCATGCAAATAGGCAACTCCAAGCAGAGATAAACAGTAGCCAAAGAAATATTGAGCCTTCATGGCCTCCCCATACTGCGGCAATTTTAATATATAGCGGCGATAGCCGGTGGCTATGTTGCGCCACATACACGACTGAAAAATCACTTTGAATAAAGCTGAGAGTTAAACAAACATAGGCAACGAGCAAGAAAAGAAACTGTAAGTAGGTCCAAAGAATATTCCGAGGCATTTGCCTCGGAATATGGCGGAAGAAACCAATAACTCCAAACAATGCTTGGAAACAGGCAATACAGAGTGCCAATGCGAGGCAGAGAAAGCCAATTTCTGGGAGTATTAGTTCCAATGATTACCCTTATTTTTGAGTGAGTTATGCGACGGTCAACTGCCCTGCGTATAACACAAAGAAGCGTAAGCAGAAGACACCCAGTAAGCTTGCACCACTGATAATCAATACTCTTGCTGCACCTTGTCCTTTATCCATCCATTTTTTGAATAGCAGAGGAATAATAAAACCACACCCGACAACGCCAATCCAAAACCACCAAGTCCAGAAACCACCGCCTAATGCGGCAATTAATGAACGAATTTTCCCGTCATCCCCTAACGCTAGCCCGACAAAAAAGGCTGCTAATAGGAATATCTCGAGCCAAATAACAAAGCCTTCGATACGGTGTAAAAATGCGGTTTCGTCGTTATGGATATTTTTACGGTAGCGTAATGCTATTGCCATTAATGATACCGCGATACCTGACGATATTCCTGAAAATAGGAATAAAGCTGGTAATAATGGATTGTTTAAGAATGGATAAGATTTTAATGCTGAAAGTAAAAATCCGGTATAAGCCCCAAGCAAAACAGCCAAGACTAGCATTACAATATCCAGAGAACGCATCGCACGATTTAGCAGGGTTAATATTCTTGGGATAAGCGTAAACTTAGGCAGCCATTTTTGCTGTAAAACCATGAGCTCTTTTTCATAAATTTTAGCAAGCCAAATAACAAGTACAGCCATATACACTTGGAATAACATTACCCCCATCGACATCACCGAAGTTGGGCTGTAATGAAACATTAATTTCCAGAATGTCCATGGACGCGTCAAATGGAGAATTAAGATCAATAACCCAAAGATGATTGTTGTCGGAGCTAAAATCAGTGTTGTGCGCATGAGAGTGCTATCACTGCCAGCCGCAGTGGGATAATACTGGCGCATAAGTACCGCAAGTACCACGAGCCCAGCTGAAATACCAATTAAGAATAAGTAAACGGCAATGGGCCAGTCCCACACTAAGGATTCAAAATGGAAAGCAGAAGCTGTTGTCATTGGCTAACCTCCCCATATTTGAACGGGACTCGATACATTTTGGGGTGAGTACCGAGTGCAATCTTGAATCGATAAGTCGGTTTTTCTTTTAGCATCAACGAAATATCGCTCTTAGGATCATCTAAATTACCAAAGGTTAATGCTTTGGTCGGGCAAGACTCGACACAAGCTGGTTGCTTACCCTTTTTTAGATTCGTTTTACGACAAAAATCACATTTATCCGCAGTTTTATTGATAGGGTGAATGAATCTGACACGATAAGGGCAGGCAGCAATACAGTATTGGCAGCCGACACATAAGTCAGGGTTTACATCAACAATCCCCGTTGTTTTGTCGATAAAAGAGGCACCAGTAGGGCAAACATCAACACAAGGCGCACTTTCACAATGTTGACAGGAATGGCGAAAAAAACGGTATTTAACATCAGGAAATTGGCCTATGGGCTCACTACGGATGATGGTTAACCGTGAAACACCTTCCGGTACTTGGTTAACCTCTCGGCACGCATCCATACACGCCGTACAGCCGATGCACAGATTTTCATCGTGCACCATGCCGTAGCGAACGCCATCTATTTTCATGGTGTTAGCTAGCGTATGGCTAGCAACCCCTCCTACCGCCGCCAGTGCTCCTGTGTAGATAATGAATTGACGACGAGAACAACTCATGGCTGCTCCTTACGCAATTTCACCGCTGCTGGATTGAAATCAGGGTTATTGCGTTGATCTGAGTGACAGTCGACACATATTTTTACTTTGCCCTTATCAGTCAGTACCTTCATCGTATCTTGTTTCGGATGAAGGTCATGGCAACTGGCACAGGCCACTTTGGTGACGTGGACATCATGAGGCCAGAACGCTTTTTGTAGTTGCTCTGGTAAGTGACATGACAGACAGACACTGTTTTGTTGTTCAACGTTATACATTGGGTTGTTAAAGCGCATGACATCTTTGACGCCTTCACGGTGATCAGGCCCTGGGTTACCGTGGCAGTTGGTACAAGTCACGGGTAAATTATTGTTAGGGTTAATCACTTCTGCGTGAGTGCCATGCATGCCTTCTTGGTCTGGTTTATGACAGTCTAAGCAGGCGCTGTCAGCACTGCGTTGCTGCGTGACAACCCAACGGCCTTCTGCATTTTCTTGTGCCATTTGTGGGGTTGCGGATGCGGCTGTTGCCCATAATAAGCCTGTTGCCAGCACCCCAGCAGTTAATAACGAACGTAGTACGCTCATATTCACTCCATTGGTTGTATTGCCCCATTATTTGGGGCAAATCATGGTTATTTGGCTAATAGGTCATTTTTACGAGCTTGGTCATCCCATTGCGGAACGACAGTTTTTAAGAACTCTTGTTTCTCCGCATTGATTTTTTGCATATCTAAACCAATGGCTTGTTGTGCTTTTTCCTTGGTTGAAATATCTGGAATGGCAATTTCATGGGTGATGCCTTTAGAGCCTAACAGGCGAGCGAGTTTGGTACGTGCATCTGCCGCTTTATCCATCGAACCACCTAACATACGTAGGCCTTCATCTGGTGCGTGCATATGAATACCGTGGGAGGCGATAGCTAAATCCCAGCGCCATTGTGCATGGCGAATATCGGTTAAAATTGGTTTCATTTCATCTTCTGTTGCGCCTGCATCCCATGCGGCTTTCGCTTCAAAGTGAGCGCGAACCAATTGGTCTTCCGCTTTGATTTTCATCTCTTGGATAGCGACTTTACGTTCAGCAACCACATCTTGCAGTTGTTGTTTGCTTTGGGTATGGCAAGTGCTACAGGTTTGTTCGAAATTGTCGAATGGATTACCAATTTTATGGCTGGTATACAGTTCGCCTTTTTCGTTTTGCAGTTTTGGCATATGGCAATCAATACAGGTCACGTTATTTTTGCCATGAATACCCGCACTCCAAGTTTCATATTCTGGGTGTTGGGCTTTTAGCATTGGAGCTTTCGACAGTGAGTTGGTCCAGTCAGAGAAACCAATGTTGTCGTAGTAGACTTCCATATCTTCCACTTTGGTGCCGTTATCCCATGGGAATTTCACGGCTTTTTTATCACCAGAGAAATAATATTCTACGTGGCATTGGCCACACACCATGGACTGTTGGTCGAACCGGCTGGCTTTATCAAACGGTTTGCCAATCGCTTCCATTGCACGCTCTGCATAAGGGCGAGAAAGTGTTAGCTCTGGTTTACCTTTTGCAAAATCCTCTGAGTCGGTTTTATGGCAATCTGCGCAACCTAAGACATTCACCACTTCTGGGCCACCTTTTGCCCACTTACCTTCGAAATAGCCATCTTCGCCATGTTCTTGGATAAGCCTAGCCACATCGGGACTTTTACAGCTCCAACATGCCATCGGAAGCGGGCCATCTTGGGCATCTTTCGGAGCACCAGTTCGTAAGGTTTCACGGACGTCGATGATGGCATAGGCGTGACCACGAGGTTTGTTGTAGTCGCGTGAGAATGGGTATCCAGCCCAGAGAACGACTAAGCGAGGGTCTTCCGCTAATGCGTCTTCTCGGTTTGATTGCTCGGATGTTGCTCGCCAAGAGTGGTATTGATCAGGGTGAGCAGCTTCGAAAGTTTCATTTCGAGCGTTGATGGTAGATGTACTATCTTTAGTCGGAGTTTGAGCATGAACAGAGGTAAAGAGAAATATTCCTGCAACCAGACTCAATAAGCATAGTGCATTATTTCTTATGTTTGCCATAAAAAGGGCCTCGAGTAATTTTAGCCAGTCATCCCTTCATTTTTCGAGTTGTTGTTGTAATGTGACCTGTGACTCGAACTATTTTGGGTATCTTTTTGTTATTTAGGTTTGATAGCAAGCTTTCATCTGCTACCAAGACATTGCCAATTTATATGTGTAACAAAAAACCACACTAAAAATATTGTTTTTGATCAAAAGATAATTTGTAATAAGGAAATAGAATGTGAGGAAATAATAAAAAATAGGTATTATTGAAATTGATATAGTTATTTTTCTGTAGTTTTAAACTGTTACTTTTAATAATTAATTAGTAATGATTCTTATTTTGATATTTGGCGTTATCTGATTTTATTTTATTGATTTTAAAATAATTTTTTTATTTTAAATATTTGAGTGCTGTTTTTAAAATAAAGTTAGAAATGAAAGTTGTTTAATATCAAAAAAAATACAGATATTTTTTTGCTAAATGACATTGCACATACCACTTTAGTAGTAGTTTTGAGCTGGAATTATAATTTAAAAAATTAAAACTTGAGTTTAAATTAATAATACATATTAAAAAAATGTTAATAAATAATTAAAAAGGCCTACTTGGTTATCATTTTGGTGCTACTTTTAGCTAATGGTGAGTAAATAACGTAAATGTTGTCATTTCTAGTCGTATACGGGTAATTACCTCTTTTACCCACTTGGTAGTATGTATTTTTATAACCTCTATCGTTAATATTTCTCATAAATACACATATAAAAAATGCGGTTTATCAATACGTTTTAGTTTTTTTGTTGGCAATGTAAAGGAAAAAAACATGGTTGATCTCACCCGTCGGGGAGTATTAACTGGTGCGTGGCGTAGTGCAGCCCCAGTGGTTCGGCCGCCATGGAGTGGTAGTGAAACGCAATTTATCGAATTGTGTACCCGTTGCAATGCCTGTGTTGAAAGTTGCGAAACGGCAATTATCCAACCAGGAGCAGGGGGCTACCCTGTTGTTGATTTTAAGCGTGGTGAATGTACATTTTGCTATGCATGTGCAACAGCATGTCCAGAACCTATTTTCCTACCAAAACATTCCCAACCTTGGGATATCTCAATTTCGATTGGCCAAAATTGTCTTGCTTATCTTTCGATTGAATGTCGTCGTTGCCAAGACAGTTGTGAGCCTGAAGTCATCTCTTTTCGTCCGTCAATGGCCGGTATATACCAGCCAAAAGTAGAAACACCAGGTTGTACAGGCTGTGGTGCTTGCGTCGCAGGTTGCCCAGTTTCAGCCATTACCGTGGAGCATGAACATGCACAGTAACTATCAAGTGTGCAGTTTAATAGTACAAGTAAAAAGTGAGCGACTGTCTACTGTGGCCGAAGAAATTAATCAACTTTCCCATTGTGAAGTGGCGCTAAGCGCCCCGGAAAACGGAAAACTGATTGTGGTTGTTGAAGGGCAAGGTAGTAGAACGTTGTTAGATACTATTGATTTAGTACGCGATATTGACGGCGTACTAGATGTTTCGCTGGTTTACCATCAGCAGGAAGAGCAAGGTGAGGAAGATTATGAAACTCAGTCGTCGTAGCTTTATGAAAGCCAATGCGATAGCGGCCGCTGCTGCGGCGGCCGGTATTGGCGCACCGAGCATTGCGAAAGCAGTGGTTGGTCAACAAGAAAGTATTAAATGGGACAAAGCCCCTTGTCGTTTTTGTGGTACAGGCTGTGGGGTACTGGTGGGCACTCAAAATGGTCGTATTGTGGCCAGCCAAGGTGACCCAGAAGCCCCTGTAAACCGTGGTCTAAACTGTATCAAAGGGTATTTCTTACCAAAAATTATGTACGGAAAAGACCGTTTAACGCAGCCAATGTTGCGTATGAAAGACGGCGAATATGACAAAAATGGGGAGTTCACACCGATTACGTGGGAGCAAGCCTTTGATGTTATGGAAGAAAAAGTCAAAACCACATTAAAAGAAAAAGGTCCTGAAGGGATTGGTATGTTCGGTTCGGGCCAGTGGACAGTTTGGGAAGGCTATGCGGCATCAAAACTGTTCAAAGGTGGTTTCCGTTCTAATAACTTAGACCCTAATGCACGCCACTGTATGGCTTCTGCGGTAGTGGGCTTCATGCGTACTTTCGGTATGGATGAACCAATGGGTTGTTATGATGACATTGAACATGCTGACGCGTTTGTCCTTTGGGGTTCAAACATGGCAGAAATGCACCCAATCTTGTGGTCTCGTATCACCAACCGTCGTCTGTCTAACCCTGACGTGCGTGTTGCGGTGTTATCGACTTTCAAACATCGTAGCTTTGAATTAGCGGATAACGGCATCGTCTTTACACCACAATCTGACTTGGTGATCCTGAACTATATTGCAAACTATATCATTCAAAATAACGCAGTTAATCAGGAATTCCTCGATAAACACGTGAATTTACGTCGTGGTGCAACAGATATCGGTTATGGATTACGCCCAACTCACCCACTCGAACAAAATGCGAAAAATGCAGGTTCTGATGCGTCTGAGCCAATGACATGGGACGAGTATAAAGCCTTTGTTGCAGAATATACGTTAGACAAAACCGCAGAAATGACCGGGGTTCCAAAAGATCAGTTAGAAGAACTCGCTAAACTTTACGCAGACCCTAAAACGAAAGTGGTTTCTTATTGGACCATGGGCTTTAACCAGCACACTCGCGGTGTTTGGGCGAATAACTTAGCGTATAACTTGCACTTACTGACAGGAAAAATTTCTCAACCGGGTTGTGGGCCGTTCTCATTAACAGGCCAGCCATCAGCGTGTGGTACTGCTCGTGAAGTCGGTACGTTCTCACACCGTTTACCTGCGGACATGGTGGTTACCAATGAAAAACACCGTGAAAAAGTAGAAGGTGTGTGGGGGTTACCTGCTGGGACGATCCCTGAAAAAGTGGGTTTGCACGCTGTTGCCCAAGACCGTGCTTTAAAAGACGGTAAATTGAATTTCTACTGGGTAATGTGTAACAACAACATGCAAGCGGGCCCGAATATCAACCAAGAGCGTATGCCTGGTTGGCGCGACCCACGTAACTTTATCGTGGTATCTGACCCATACCCAACGGTCAGCGCATTGGCTGCCGACTTAATTTTACCGACAGCCATGTGGGTAGAAAAAGAAGGGGCTTACGGTAATGCGGAACGTCGTACCCAATTTTGGCGCCAGCAAGTTAAGGCACCAGGCGAAGCAAAATCTGACTTAATGCAGATGGTACTGTTTTCTAAACGCTTTACAACGGATGAAGTGTGGCCTGAAGAGTTACTCGCGAAAAAACCTGAATTACGCGGTAAAACCCTATATGACGTGTTATTCGCTAACCAAGCTGTAACGAAGTTCCCTGTGAGCGAGTTAGCAGAAGACCAACTTAATGATGAGTCTCGTGAATTAGGTTTTTACTTACAAAAAGGGCTGTTCGAGGAATACGCTGGCTTTGGTCGCGGTCATGGTCATGATTTGGCTGATTTTGATGACTACCACAAAGCGCGCGGTATCCGTTGGCCAGTGGTTGATGGCAAAGAAACTCAGTGGCGTTATAGCGAAGGAAATGACCCTTACGTTAAGGCTGGCGCGGGTTATCAATTCTACGGTAAACCAGATGGTAAAGCGGTGATTTTTGCTCTGCCATTTGAGCCTGCTGCGGAATCGCCAGATAAAGAATATGACTTATGGTTATCAACAGGCCGTGTATTAGAACATTGGCATACCGGTAGTATGACACGCCGTGTTCCTGAACTGCACCGTGCTTTCCCTGAATCTCTTGTGTTTATACATCCAATCGATGCGAAAGAGAGAGGTTTACGCCGTGGTGATAAAGTCAAAGTGGTTTCACGCCGTGGTGATGTGACCACGATTGTCGAAACACGTGGCCGTAATAGACCACCAAAAGGCTTAGTTTACATGGCGTTCTTCGATGCTGCGCAGCTAGTGAATAACTTAACACTGGATGCAACCGATCCGCTTTCAAAAGAAACGGATTACAAAAAATGTGCCGTTAAACTGGAAAAGGTGTAATTGCTCATGCCCCAGAAAGCTAAGTCTCAACAGGCTAAGTCCCAGAATAGTCGTCGTCGCTTTTTACGCGATGTCGCCCGTACTGCGGGTGGGTTGGCGGCTGTTGGTGTGGTGCTGGGGCTTCAGCAACAAACTTCCCGTGCGAGTGGCGTTAAGCTTCGTCCGCCGGGAGCCCTTGATGAAAAAGCATTTGCCAGTGCATGTGTCCGCTGTGGACAATGCGTTCAAGCCTGCCCGTATGACATGTTGAAATTAGCGACATTGGCATCCGGTTTGGCTTCTGGAACGCCATACTTCATCGCCCGAGAAAATCCGTGTGAAATGTGTGAGGACATTCCTTGCGCCAAGGTTTGCCCAAGTGGTGCATTGGATAAAGACATTGAGTCGATTAACGATGCACGCATGGGGTTAGCCGTTTTACTCGATCAGGAAAACTGCCTGAACTTTCAAGGGCTAAGGTGTGATGTATGTTACCGCGTATGTCCACTGATTGATGAAGCCATCACATTGGAACTTGAACAAAACCACCGAACAGGTAAGCACGCGCGCTTCTTACCCACCGTCAATAGCAACTACTGCACGGGATGCGGTAAATGTGAACAGGCATGTGTATTGGAAGAGGCAGCTATCAAGGTATTACCAAGGTCGCTGGCGAAAGGTGAGTTAGGACACCATTACCGCTTTGGTTGGCTGGAGGGTAACAATGGCGAATCGTAAACGTGATGCCGGACGTGAAGCTCAGGCAAAAAAAGGCTGGTGGCAGAGCCACAAATGGTTGGTGTTTAGACGTATAAGCCAATTGCTGGTGTTAGCGATGTTCTTGAGTGGGCCATGGTTTGGGGTATGGATTTTACATGGTAACTACAGCAGTAGCTTATTGTTAGACACCGTACCTTTGACTGACCCATTAATCACCTTAGAGAGCTTAGCAAGTGGTTACTTACCGGGGATCTCAGCATTAGTTGGGGCTGTTATCGTATTCGGGGTTTATGCACTGCTGGGTAAGCGCATTTTCTGTAGTTGGGTCTGTCCTGTAAACCCAGTGACGGATGCGGCGGCGTGGTTAAGACTTAAATTTGATTTTAACCAATCCGCAACAATACCGCGCAATATTCGCTATGTATTGCTGGTCGTGATCCTGATCGGTTCTGCTATTACAGGTACCTTACTTTGGGAATGGCTTAATCCAGTTTCATTAATGGGGCGCAGTTTAATTTTTGGTTTTGGCAGCGGTGCATTGGTTTTAGTTGCACTGTTTTTATTCGATTTATTAGTTGTGGAACATGGTTGGTGCGGTCACCTTTGCCCATTAGGTGCGCTATATGGCGTGGCAGGGTGCAAGGGCGCATTGGTTGTTACAGCGGAAAATAAAGAAAACTGTAGCCGTTGTATGGACTGTTTCCACATTTGTCCGGAGCCGCAAGTTCTGCGCGCACCGGTCCTAGATAAACAAGCTCCAGCGCAGATATCCGATAAAGATTGCATCACTTGCGGTCGTTGCATCGATGTTTGTTCTGAGGATGTTTTTAAAATAACACTAAGATGGAGTTCGGGAGCAAAATCATGAAAAATCCTGTCCTGAAAAAGACGATCAGCCGTTGGGTGGCTGGAATGGCCTTTGTTGTAAGCAGTCTTGTTTGGGCTGCTAATGGTGTAGACCTGACCCAATCACCAGAAGTATCCGGTACGTCAGAAGGAAGCATTCATATTCCGAAAGAGCAAGAAAGAATGGCATTAAACTATGTGAATCAACCACCAATGATCCCTCATAGTGTTGAAGGTTATCAAATTACCACCAATACTAATCGTTGCTTGCAATGCCATGGTGTGGAAAATTACCGCACGACAGGGGCACCAAGAGTCAGCCCAACGCACTTTATGGATGCAACAGGCAAAGTCCTTGGCGAAGTTGCACCAAATCGCTACTTCTGTTTACAGTGCCACGTGCCTCAGTCAGACACAGCACCGATTGTTGATAACACATTTACCCCATCCAAAGGTTTTGGGAAATAAGGGGGAATTATGTCAAATAACAATGATAAGCAAACAAATGATGACAAGCCGAAGAAAAAGGGCTTGTTTGGGTTAATCGGCCGAGTATGGCGCTGGTGGCGTAGGCCAAGCCGATTAGCATTAGGAACCTTATTGCTGATTGGTTTCGTGAGTGGTGTTATTTTCTGGGGCGGCTTCAATACCGGTATGGAAATGGCCAATACGGAAGAGTTCTGTATTAGCTGCCATGAAATGCGTGAGAATGTCTATGAAGAATATATGGATACTATTCACTATACTAACCGTAGTGGTGTCCGCGCAACTTGCCCTGATTGTCACGTACCGCATGAGTTTGGTCCCAAAATGGTGCGTAAAATTCAAGCGAGTAAAGAGTTATACGGAAAAATTTTTGGCATCATTGATACGCCACAAAAATTTGAAGACCATCGGTTAGCGATGGCGCAAAGTGAGTGGCGACGAATGAAAAATAACGACTCACAAGAGTGTCGTAACTGCCATAACTTTGAGTATATGGACTTTACAGCACAAAAAGGAGTTGCAGCCAAAATGCATGACCAAGCCATCACGGATGGTAAAACCTGCATTGACTGCCATAAAGGGATCGCCCATAAGTTGCCGGACATGCGTGAAGTTGAACCTGGCTTTTAATTCAAGGTAATCATTTTATGATGAGTTACATCGATGAATTATAAGTAATGATCAATAAATAGGCTGGTTATGCGTTTGAGTATGATCAGCCTAAGTTATATTTGTGTTAAATCAATATATTTGCTTTTTTAATGTGTATTGTATGATGCTGTCACGCAGCATTTACTAACAATATAATAAATCAGGGTAATTAAACTATGTGGAAAAAGCTTCATCAACTAGCCATCCCAGTCAACCTTTATCGGTTATGTGGGCGTCTAATACCGTGGTTTATTATATTGAGTGTAATTTGTTTAGCGGTGGGATGGATTTGGGGATTTGGTTTTGCGCCAACCGATAAAGTTCAAAGCCAAAGCTATCGTATTATGTATATTCATGTTCCTGCCGCAATGTGGTCGATGGGAATTTATGCCACGATGGCCATTACTGCTTTTGTTGGGCTAGTCTGGCAAATGAAAGTCTCGGAATTGGCGATAGCGGCGATGGCACCAATAGGGGCGGTATTTACCTTTATTGCATTAGTTACAGGTGCGACATGGGGTAAACCAATGTGGGGTGCATGGTGGGTATGGGATGCACGTTTAACCTCTGAATTAATTCTATTTTTTCTGTATGTGGGGATTATTGCTTTATGGCATGCGTTTGATGACCGTCGCACCGCAGGAAAGGCCGCTGCAATTTTAGTATTAATTGGTGTGATTAACTTACCTATCATTCATTATTCAGTTGAATGGTGGCAAACCTTGCACCAACCTTCGACTCGCATGCAAGAAAGCATCAACCCTGCTATGCGTACACCACTTCGTTTAGCTATCCTTGGTTACCTATTTCTTTTTATCTCATTAACGTTAATCCGTTTACGTAGCCAATTATTGATGTTAGAACGTAACCGTCCATGGGTATTAGATATTGTGAATAAAAAAGGACGTCAATCATGACTAGCGCATTTGCATCTTGGAGTGAATTTTGGGCGATGGGCGGCTATGGTTTTTATGTATGGCTGGCGGTTGCGCTGACATTAATACCTATTTTGTTACTCTGTTTGCATACGTATATACAAAGAAAAATGATAATAAATGCAATTATTCAACAGCAAGCTCGTGAAGTCAGGCAAAAAGCAGCAAGAGCGCGTAGGGAGGGAGTGTGAATATTCGTCGTCGTAACCGACTTTGGCTGATCTGTTCCATATTGGTTGGTGTGGGGCTAACCCTCGCATTAATTCTCTATGCATTACGCTCAAGCATTGACTTGTTTTATACCCCCGGTGAAATCATTTATGGTAAGCGAGAAACTCAGCAAATCCCTGAAGTTGGGCAACGCTTACGTGTCGGTGGCATGGTCATGCCAGGTAGTGTAGTACGTGATTCTGACCCTGTCTCTAACGCTGTCAATATCACTTTCACTGTTTATGATGCCGAAGGTGAGGTTAACGTAAGTTATCATGGAATTTTGCCCGACTTATTCAAAGAAGGGCAAGGTGTCGTTGTTCAAGGGGAATTACAAGAGAATAATCATATTTTAGCGAAAGAAGTGCTTGCGAAACATGATGAAAACTATACGCCACCAGAGGTTGAAAAAGCGATGCAAGAAAACCATCGCAGGCCAGCTGCTGCCTATAAGGACAATGCATCATGATCCCTGAAATTGGTAGCGTTTTACTGTGCTTGGCATTAGGTCTTGCCGTTTTGCTGTCTTTCTACCCGCTATGGGGAGTGGCGCGCAATGATGCACGCTTAATGGCTTCATCACGTCCATTAGCATGGTTACTTTTTCTTTGTGTAACAGGGGCATTCCTAGTATTAGTGAATGCCTTTGTTGTTAATGATTTCTCAGTCACTTATGTTGCCAATAACTCTAATACGCAATTACCTATTTGGTATCGTGTTGCGGCAACATGGGGAGCTCACGAAGGCTCATTATTACTTTGGGTATTATTAATGAGTGGCTGGACATTTGCGGTGGCAATTTGCAGTTATCGCATGCCTCTCGATATTGTTGCTCGTGTTTTAGCTGTTATGGGGATGGTTAGCGTTGGTTTTTTGCTGTTTATCATCTTCACTTCAAATCCGTTTTCGCGCACGCTACCCGCCTTTCCGATTGAAGGGCGTGACCTCAATCCATTACTGCAAGATCCAGGGCTGATTTTCCACCCACCATTGTTATACATGGGATATGTCGGTTTTTCAGTGGCATTCGCCTTTGCGATTGCTGCATTGTTAAGTGGCCGGTTAGATAGCTCTTTCACGCGTTTTGCTCGCCCTTGGACGATGGCAGCATGGTTCTTTTTAACGCTAGGGATCATGTTAGGTTCCGCATGGGCTTATTATGAATTAGGTTGGGGGGGCTGGTGGTTCTGGGACCCGGTGGAAAATGCTTCCTTTATGCCATGGTTAGTGGGAACAGCATTGATCCACTCACTCTCCGTGACTGAGCAGCGAGCCACTTTTAAAGCATGGTCACTATTATTGTCGATTTTTGCTTTCTCATTGTGTTTGCTCGGGACTTTCTTAGTCCGCTCGGGGGTACTGGTTTCCGTACACGCCTTCGCCTCAGACCCATCTCGAGGGTTATTCATCTTAGCCTTCATGGTGTTAGTGATTGGCGGCTCTTTATTAGTGTTTGCACTGCGTGGGCACAAAGTACGCTCAAGAGTTAACAATGCGCTATGGTCCCGTGAATCCATGTTATTGGGCAATAACGTTATCCTAACAGCCGCGATGTTAGTCGTGTTACTCGGTACTTTGCTACCGTTGGTTCATAAACAAATTGGTCTAGGTACGATTTCCATTGGTGAACCGTTCTTTAATACCATGTTTATCGCGTTGATGGTGCCATTTGCCTTGTTACTGGGAATTGGGCCACTCGTACGTTGGGGGCGTGACCGCCCTGCGGCGATTAAAAAGTTATTAATCATTGCAACTGTTTTAACCGTTATTCTCTCATTTGCTCTGCCATTATTGATGGAAGATAGGGTAGAAGCCCTAACGGTTGTCGGCTTAATGATGGCGTGCTGGATTGCTATTCTTGCCTTCGCAGAAATGCGAGTCCGCATCAGTAAGAAAATCAAGCTCACACCAAGTTACTGGGGAATGGTACTGGCGCACTTAGGTTTGGCGGTAACTATCGTCGGTATTGCCTTTAGCCAAAATTACAGTATTGAGCGTGACGTGAAAATGAAGCCGGGTGATAGCATTTCAATTCGTGCTTATACCTTTGTATTTAATGGAGTACGAGAAGCTGATGGCCCTAACTACCAAGGTGTCATTGGCAGTATTTCAGTGAAGGAAAAAGACAAAGTCATCGGTGTTTTAATGCCAGAAAAACGTTTTTATAGTGTTAGTCGAGCTGTTATGACTGAAGCGGCGATAGATGGTGGTTTTACTCGCGATTTATATGCTGCATTGGGTGAGGAAATTGCTAAAGATACATGGACTATGCGCTTGTATTATAAACCGTTTGTTCGTTGGATCTGGTCTGGTGGCGTATTAATGGCTATTGGTGCGTTATTCTGCTTGTTTGACCCACGTTATCGTCGCCGTAAATTACAAGGGGAAACAGCATGAACCGCAAAGTCTTCTTAATTCCTTTTATTATTTTTGCAGGAATTGCCGCGGTTCTGTTATGGCAATTGATGCGTAATGCAGAAGGGGATGACCCTCGTTTATTAGAATCTGCTTTAATTGGTAAGCCAGTGCCTGTTTTTCGTCTTGAGTCATTAGAAAACCCGGGGCAGCACTACGAATCTGATGTATTAACACAAGGGCAACCTATCTTATTGAATGTTTGGGCAACATGGTGCCCAACATGCCGAGCAGAACATCAATATTTGAATAAGTTGTCTGCACAGGGTGTTCGTGTGGTTGGGTTGAACTATAAAGATAAACGGGATAAAGCCATTGTGTGGTTGCGTGAGTTGGGCAACCCTTATGCCTTAAGCTTATTTGATGGTGAAGGGATGTTAGGCCTTGACCTAGGGGTATATGGGGCACCTGAAACGTTCTTAATTGATGGTAATGGTGTGATCCGTTATCGTCACGCAGGGGCAATGGACGAGCGCGTTTGGGAAAAAGAGTTTAAACCCCTTTGGGAGCGCTATAATCAGGAGGCGAACCAATGAGGTATTTACTGGGTTTATTGATGTTAACGTTAAGTGCAACGGTGACATATGCATCGACAGAAGTCTTTACTTTCGATAATGAACAACAAGAGCAGCAATTCCGTAAATTAACCGAGGAACTGCGCTGTCCTAAATGCCAAAACAACAGCATTGCAGATTCTAACTCAATGATTGCACTGGACTTGCGCCAAAAAGTGTATGAGTTAATGAAAGAAGGCAAGAACCGTGATGAAATTGTTGATTACATGGTTGCCCGTTATGGTTACTTCGTCACTTATAACCCACCGCTGACACCGCTAACGGTTATGCTGTGGGGATTACCGTTTGTTGCGATAGCGGTAGGCGGTTGGATCATTTTTGCCCGTTCTAAAAAACGCGTTAGATTAAAACAGGTTGAGCAGGGTGATGAAGAATCATTACCTGAGGCTTCTCGCACTAGCAATTGGGTTTATTTACCCGGTTTTATCATTGCATTAGGTGTTGCGGGTGGTGCTTATTATCAGGTAGGTAGCTACGAGAAAGTGGCGGATTGGAATAATGCCTACCAACAAGCTCCGGCCTTGCTAGATAGAGCGCTAGACCCGTCAGAGCCGCCACTTAATAATGCGGAAATGGAACACCTCGCCTTAGGTCTACGTACTCGCCTTCAAGAAGACCCGCAAAATGTAGAAGCGTGGGAAATGCTAGGCCGTATTGGTATGGTGTTGGGGAATGCGACCATGGCAACCGATGCCTATGGCCGTGCTTATCGCCTAGCACCTAAAAATGAAAATGTAGTGATGGGCTATGCGGAAGTTTTGACGCGCTCTTCTGACCCAGAAGATAACCGTCAAGGTGCGGAACTACTTAAAAAGCTGATTGCAGAAGACCGTACCAATGTGAAAGCGTTGAGCATTTTTGCATTCAATGCGTTTGAGCAAGAACGCTACGCTGAAGCCATTTCTGCTTGGCAAATGATGTTAAAACTACTGCCAGAGAATGACCAACGTCGCCCTATCATCGAGCGCAGTGTTGAACAAGCACTGATGATGGTACACGAAAAGAAAGGGTTGCCAGCGAAAGCGGAATAGTTAACGGCAGTCAATTACTATGACCAAAAGGGAGCAACCGCTCCCTTTTGAGGTTGTTGACAAAGCGGGATAAAAGCGTGGTTTTTCCCGCTTTGTGTTATCAGCCGAAAATCAATGAGTTGATTTTCCTAATGTATTTTCAAAACCAATTAGACTTGCTGCCAAACATAATAGGTTTGGCAGCAAGTCTAAAAAGGGAGCAATCGCTCCCTTTTGTTTATCTGGTGAATAATCCATTTACTCAAATTGTGATCCTTCTCTCAACCTATCATTATTTTACCCATAATAGATTATAGCGATTAATCAGGGTTATTTTATCTTATTTAATTAATGAAGATATAAATATAACTTATTAATTTAACTTTGTTTTATTTTAAAGTTTTTATATTTATGAAATATATAATAAATAATCCGAATTATTATATTTACTTATGTACTTCCTTCTTAGTCTAAATTCCATAAAGTAAACTAATCAATTCTTATATTATTTTGATAATAATAGAAGATTTACCTTTAGTTATTCTTTTTTGGTTTTTTTTGTTTTTACTTTTATGCTTTTTGCTTTTTTTTGCTTTGCAGGGAGAACCTATGAGTACAATCACATTAATGTAACAAGGTATAAATTAGAGTAAATGCCATGAGGTAAAATGGCATGAAAGCAGAACGACATAAGAAAATAATTAATATTTTAAAAAATACTGGATCAGCCAAAGTTTCTGTTTTATCGAAAGAACTTAATGTCACTAAAGAAACCATTAGAGCAGATTTAAACTCTTTAGCAAAAAAAGGAATTATTAGCCGTTGCCATGGTGGCGCATACATCGAATTTGAAACACTAGATAAAGTTGCTAAAAAAGAAATAATTCAATTTCTTGAGTGCAATGAAAGTTTTAATGAAAGAACAGATAAGGATGATGCCGTGTTAGGTAAAGTATGTGTATTAGGTTCATTTAACGTAGATATGATTAGTTACTTACCTCGGTTACCAGAGGCAGGCGAATCATTATTATCAAATAAATTTATTTTTTCTCCTGGTGGTAAAGGGTGTAACCAAGCATTAGCAGCGAGTTATTCAGATTCACCTGTCCACTTTATTACGAAGATAGGAACAGATCAATTTAGTGAATATGCAATAAACTTCATATCGTCATCTAAAATTAAAACTTCGACCATATACCAAACTGAAAAATATCAAACGGGTACAGCATCTATATTTGTATCTGAAAATAGTGGAGAAAATATTATTTCAATATATCCAGGTTCTAATATGGATATTACTGCTGACGAAGTGAAGATTCAAAAAGATAAAATTGTAAACTCAAATATTATTCTTCTTCAGTTAGAAACGAATATTGAAGCGTTAAAGGAAATTATTGAGATTGGTAATGAATATAAAATTCCAATTATTTTAAATCCTGCGCCGTATAACGACATCGTTAATGAATTAATTGAAAAGATTGATATTTTAACCCCTAACGAAACTGAAGCAAGTCTGCTTTCTAATATTAATGTTATTGATTTAGAAAGTGCTAAAAAAGCGGCTGAAGTTATCTATCACAAAGGTGTAAAAAAAGTAGTTATTACACTCGGAAGCAAAGGCTCTATTGCATTTGATGGTAATAAGTTCATTTATTCCCCGGCTTACACTGCTGTTGTTAAGAATACGGCGGGTGCCGGCGATGCATTCAATGGGGCTCTTGCTGCATCTTTGGCGAAAGGTAAACAGTTTTCTTACGCCTTGCGCTATGCATCGGCGTTTTCATCCCTTGCTGTTGAAACAAGTAATGCTTCAGAAATGCCTGAAGATATAAATGTTATGCATCGTATTAATCAAACAACCTATTCTCAGGTTGTGACTCAATCCCCTGAATAAATTAATATTCTGAAAAGAGGAAAAAAATGAAAATTCTATTTATTGGTGAATCATGGCATATCCATATGATCCACACTAAAGGTTATGACAGCTTTACTTCAAGTAAATATGAAGAAGGTGCAACTTTCTTATTAGAATGTTTAAGAAATAAAGGCGTTGAAATTGATTATATGCCTGCACATACCGTGCAAATGGCATTCCCTAAAACCGTAGAGGAATTAGAAAAGTACGATGTTGTTGTTATTAGCGATATCGGTGCCAATACTTTCTTATTACAAAATGACACTTTCTATAATATGAAAGTATTACCTAACGCACTTGGATTAATTAAACAATATGTTAGCCAAGGTGGTGGTTTATTAATGATCGGTGGTTACTTGTCATTTATGGGAATTGAAGCCAAAGCTAATTATAAAAATACATTATTAGCCGATGTATTACCGGTTGAAATGTTAGATGGTGACGACCGCGTTGAAACCCCTGAGGGAGTTTTTGCAACACCCGCTAATACAGGCCATGAATCAATTAAAAACTTTGGTAATTGGCCAATGTTTTTAGGTTATAACAAAGTTGCTGCTAAAGAAAATACACAAGTTGTTTTAAATATTGGTGAAGACCCATTATTGGTATTCGGTGAATATGACAAAGGAAAAACAGGCTGTTTTATGAGTGACTGCTCGCCACACTGGGGAAGTCGTGAGTTTATGGCTTGGGAGCATTATTCAGATATGTGGGTAAATATTCTTAAGCAAATCGCTCGTTAATTAATTCTTTAAAAGTAAAAAATCAAAATAAAGAAAATGGGTGCTGAGTTAATTCAGCACCTTGTAAGCCGATTACAAAAAATAATGACTCATAGTCAAAAATCCAAAAGGAATATTTTATGAGTGTTAAAAGTTATTCTACCCCTTTTTTAATGATAGCGACGGTATTAGCCGGTATGTTATCGCCAATGCAATCCGCAGTGAATGGGCAGCTGGGTGATGTATTAAAAGATGGAAATGCGAGCGCCGTTATTTCATTTGCCAGTGGTTTGGTGGTGATGTTTTTTATCATTATTGCGAAGAAACAAACCAGACAACAATTTGCAGCAATTCCTAGCTTAATTAAAAATAAAAAAATTCCATTGTGGAATTGGTTTGCAGGCCTGTGCGGTGCGATGGTGGTGTTTTCTGAAGGCGCATCCGCGAGTGCATTAGGTATCGCAACTTTCCAAACTGCATTGATTTCTGCACTATTATTATCAGGCTTGCTGTGTGACCGTTTTGGTATTGGTATCGATGAGAAAAAACCATTCACTACCTTTCGTGTATTAGGTGCCATTTTTGCGGTTGTCGCGACGTTGTTTGTGGTTTCACCACAGTGGCATTCAAGTTCTGCCATTTATTTAGCTATTTTGCCTTTTTTAGCTGGTTTGTTAGCAGGGTGGCAACCCGCAGGTAACTCAAAAGTTGCAGAAGCAACAGGTTCAATGATGGTTTCTATTACGTGGAACTTTATTGTTGGTTTTACCGTACTGACGATAGCTCTCGTGATCCGTATGGCATTAGGTCATCTCACTTTAGATTTACCGGGTGTTTGGTGGATGTACCTAGGTGGCCCGTTAGGTTTAATGTCCATTGCATTAATGGCAATCTTAGTCCGCGGCTTAGGTTTGTTGATGCTCGGTGTTGCTTCAACGGCAGGGCAGTTATTGGGTTCGGTACTGATTGACTTATTGCTACCGTCTTTGGGCAATACCGTGTACTTAGTGACTATTATTGGAACAGTATTTGCTTTAGTCGGCGCAATTATTACGACCATTCCTGAGTTTAGAGAAGCCAAAGCGACAAAAGCCGCAGGAGTATAAAATGAAAGGTTATATCCAAACGGTGACAGGGCCCGTTAAAAAAGAAGATATGGGACTGACATTACCACATGAACATCTGTTTAATGATTTATCAACGGTTGTCGATGAGCCATTTTATGACTTCTCACATGTGTTGGTTGATAAAAAAGTCAGTGCCGATATTCAATGGGGACTGAAGCACGACCCATATTGCTGCTGTGACAATATGGATAAAAAGCCAATCGAAGATGTGATTTATGAAGTCAATAATTTTAAGGAACTTGGTGGTAAAACATTGGTAGATGCTACAGGTTCCAAAGCGATTGGCCGTGATGTACATCAATTGCGCGAAGTTGCCATTAAAACGGGTATTAATGTGGTTGCTTCTTCTGGCCTGTATATTGAAAAGTTTGAAGGTGACCGGTTAGTCAATGATATCGATGCTATGGCTAAAATGATTGATGATGAGCTAAATGTAGGCATTGATGGAACGGATATTTGTGCAGGAATGATTGGTGAAATCGGGGTATCTCCTTTTTTTACTGATGGTGAAAAGAATAGCCTAAGAGCGGCATCAGTAGCGCAACTGGCTAATGACCATGTTTCAATGAATATTCATATGCCTGGTTGGCAACGTCGAGGAGATGAGGTTCTCGATATTTTAATCAAAGAAATGGGTGTTAATCCCGCTAAAATTTCATTGGCACACTCAGACCCGTCAGGTAAAGATTTTGACTATCAACGCCGTATGCTTGATAGAGGTGTTTGGCTTGAGTTTGACATGATTGGTCTAGATATTTCATTTCCAAAAGAAGGTGTTGCACCAACAGTAACAGAAACTGCGGTTGCGGTTTGTAAACTGATTGAGATGGGGTATGGGGCACAAATCGTGTTGAGTCATGATGTTTTTCTCAAACAAATGTGGGCAAAAAATGGGGGTAATGGCTGGGGATTTGTACCCAATGTTTTTCTCTCGTTATTGGCCAAAAAAGGGGTGGATAAATCGATGATTAACCGCCTTTGTATTGATAACCCTGCAAACTTATTAGCATAGAATACCCTTTGTTATTTTTAGAATTCTTTGGATGGAAAATTAGTAGCAATCACTTGTGGTTGCTACTTTTTTATGGCGCCTTTAAAACAGTTTGCTGACTTAGAGAAATGTACCTAATACTATAAATCAGTCAATTGATTGATTTTTCAATGGGTTTGTATTGATGATAGATAATCAATTTTATCAATAAAGTTCATCTTAAATTAACATTTTCGGTAAATATCAATAACAATGGGTATCTAAATAAGATACAATTCTGCACTATAAATTCGTACTCAGATGACGGAAAAACGTTGCACCTGCGCACTTCAATCAGACAATTTGCTGCCTATCTTGCACTATTGGCTGTGGTTATGCTGTTTATCGCTCCATTGTTCTCTAAATCGATGAGGCTGATGGAACACTGCGTGAGCACTAACCCTAATAGTACAATTGAGCATTCATCAATGGCAGGCCATTCGATGCACTCGCATCAAGGTATGCTGATGCCTGAAAATTGTGACGTTTCTGCACCAATGAATCACATGTTAATGACGGGGATTGGGCAATCTCCGATGGAAGACATTGCATGTGGTTACTGCCAATTATTGATCCACTTCCCATTTCTTATCTTATTTATTGCCGTAGTTATTCGGCAATTAGCGACACTGGCACTATTTATTCCTTTTGAACGTAGTGTTCACATTTGGTTATTTAGACCATGGTCATTACACCTTGCTCGAGCCCCGCCTATTTCCTGATGTCTTAGCATTGTAAATATTACAAATCAATTTATTGCTATTTTGCCTTCACTGGGCAAAACGCGTTCGCTCGCCTTGAATTTCTTTGCTTATTAAGCAATTTATCTGTGGGAGCTGAAATGTGTTTGCAGCCTAAAAGATGAAGGTAGCATCTTCCTTTTCTAAGAAACAGGTGAAAAATGAATACACACGTTTTTAAAGTGGCTCCTATTGCGACACTGGTAATTAGTGCGATTTTTACGGCATCAACATTAGCGAAAAATGAAGATAATCAAAGCCCTATTTCTGAAAACTCAGTAATGATTGTGACGGCGCCTGTTGATTCGCCATTAACAATCACCACGTCGCCAAAGACACCAAGGCAGCCAGTCCCTGCAAGTGATGGTTCTGATTACCTCAAAACCATTCCTGGTTTTTCACAAATACGTAATGGTGGAACTAACGGTGATCCGGTTTTTCGTGGCATGTTCGGCTCTCGTTTGCGTATTTTAACCAATGATAGTGAAATGTTAGGTGCGTGTCCTTCTCGTATGGATGCGCCGACTTCTTATATTTCACCTGAAAACTTTGATGTACTGAATATGATTAAAGGCCCGCAAACTGTTTTATGGGGGCCAGGAAATTCTGCTGGAACAATCCGTTTTGAGCGCGAAAAGCCGCTATTTACTGAAGCGGGTATTAAAGGCAACGCAAGTGCCTTAACAGCATCTAATGAGCGTTGGGATGGCAATGCAGATATCAGTTTAGGTAATGAAACGGGGTATATTCGTGTCATTGGTAATAAATCACGTTCAAATGATTATAAAGATGGCAATGGTGATAAGGTTCCTTCGAAGTGGGATAAGTGGAATGCAGATATTGCTGTTGGCTGGACGCCTGATGAATACACATTATTAGAACTGACCGCCGGTAAAGGTGATGGGGAAGCTCGCTATGCGGGGAGAGGAATGGATGGGGCTCAATTTAAACGCGAAAGCTTAGGCTTGCGCTTTGAAAAGAGTAATATCGGCGAGGTATTTGATAAAATTGAGGCTAATATTTACTACAATTATGCCGACCATATTATGGATAACTACTCGCTTCGCTCTCCATCAGGCGGTGGAATGAGCGGTGGCCATATGGGGCATGGAGGCCACGGTATGATGAATATGCCAATGAAAATGCGTGTTGATCGCGAAACCATGGGTGGCCGTACCATGGGAACATGGTTGTGGAAAGATTATGAACTGCGTGCAGGGGCTGACATGCAGACCAATAAACACCGTAAAAACAATAATAATAGCTGGAAAAAAGATGCACAATTCCAAGACTATGGTGTTTTTAGTGAATTAACTTGGCATGCGACTGAACAAGGCAAAGTGGTCAGTGGAGCTCGTTTAGATCGCGTGATAGTTGAAAATAATACAGAAGTAGGTTCTTCAGGGCGTAATACGGTGATGCCAGCGGGCTTTGCGCGTTATGAGCATTCATTATCTGGCACGCCTATTATGCTATATGCAGGTGTCGGCTATACCGAACGCTTTCCGGATTATTGGGAGCTGTTCTCGCCTAAACTTGGCCCAGATGGTAGCAATAATGTGTTTGATAAGCTAAAAACAGAAAAAACGACTCAGTTAGATATTGGTGCTAAATATAGTCATGAAGATACCAATGCCTGGGTTTCTGCTTATGTGGGGCATGTTGATGACTTTATTCTTTTCCGCTATAGCGCAACAAACCCAAGAATGAGTCAGGTTGAAAATGTGAATGCGTTAATCATGGGGGGCGAGCTCGGTGTAGCACAAAAACTCAGTGATGAATGGAAAGCAGATGCAAGCTTGGCTTATTCGTGGGGAGAAAATCGCACAGATGGAAAGGCATTACCGCAGATGCCACCGTTGGAAAGCCGTTTTGGCTTATCATGGGAAAAAGGCGATTGGACCACGACAGGTTTAGTACGCGTTGTTAGCCGCCAAAATCGCGTTGCTATAAACGATGGCAATGTGGTGGGTAAAGACTTTAGTAAAAGTGCAGGTTTTACGATTTTTTCATTAAATACAGCATATACAATTAATGAAAACATGAAGTTAAGCGCAGGCGTTGATAACCTGTTCGACAAAACCTACAGTGAGCACCTTAACTTAGCTGGAAATAGCGGTTTTGGTTATTCATCCAATGTGCCAGTAAATGAACCAGGAAGAAATTTCTGGGCAAAAATTAATGTGACATTTTAATTATTAGGTAAACAACCCGTACAGTTTCCGTATGGGTTGTTTGCTATTTATTAAATAATAACAGGAATATAGTAATTTAGCTCTTGAATAAAATTTCGTGAGTCATTCACGAACGCTTCATAAGAGGGCTTCGATTTCAGGACATATTGTTCTACATCTGGTCCCTCGCCACGGACGATGTCCATTTCAGCAAGTACCTTCCCATAAGCAGTATAAATAATATCATTGTAATCTATACCATGAAGGCTACTGGTTATCTTGATTTCTAAATAATTACCTGCAGGTAATTGTAAATGGGTTGTCTGGGGAAGTGCAATCTCTACATCTTGTTCATCTAGAGCCGTGGTATATAGGAAATGGCCTTCTGCATTCGCACTTTGGTCTACACCATGAATTGCATATAAATGCTGAGTGACATAAGGGTTTTTATCGAAAAAAGCTTTCCAATAGTATCGGCGTAGCTCATCCGTTTTTAGGTTCCACTCATTAATATCTTTAGTGTAACGATGTTTAGTGCCGAGTAAATTAATGGCTGGTAATTGAGTCAATTTAACTCGAACATTTAACTCTTTACTTTCTCGTAGAGGTAAACAGAACCCTTCAATCTTCCAACCTTCGCGTTTTCGATATTCAGAAGGCGTGAGATTAAATTGCTTTTTAAACGCGCGGCAAAAAGTTTGTTGTGAGTCAAAACGGTACCTCAGAGAAATATCCATTATGCTGTCATTTGTTAGTCGTAATGCGACAGCAGAACAAGAAAGGCGTCTTGCTCGGATATAGGAACCAAGCGCGAGCCCTGTTTGGTTCTTAAACAGGCGCTGAAAGTGCCATTTGGTGTATCCTGATTTATCGGCAACAGTATCTAGGGATAGGCGAGATTCTAAATTTTGTTCTATCCAGAGAATGATTTCCCTGATAACACTTTCTTGTAGCATGATTTTCCTTTCAGGTCTCTTTTACTTACCAAAAAAATAATAAGCCATAAAATACATCAAGGTTATGACAGGTAAGTATTCATAGGTGCTCGTAATATGATACCACGCCAACTGACAATTTTATTAAAAAGATGTGAAGTTAAGTAAGTTTTGGGAAGTAAAAAAGTAGGAATATTACCTAAATACACCTATTTAGAGTTTGTGTAATTTATCTAATTTTTACATATTGCAGTATGGACTGAAAGTAATGAACATGGCATAAATAGGGTGAAGTAATTTTATTTTTATCGAAAACAGCCTGTTGAAGTAATCTATTTTTGAGGCTCAATATAAGAGGTGTGTAATGTAAACCATTAATCTGAAAAGGTCATTTAGTATTATAAGCATAATATGAAATATTTTGCTTTATCGTCTAAATTTAATGTTGTAATTCCGACTAATAAATAAAAAAAAACGTCTTTTTTTATGATGTGAAAAAATTCAATTTATTATAATTATCTTCTGGAAACTTATTGATACGCATGAATACAAATTGTCACTAATTTCTTAAGGTTATAACATTAAATCAAGCAAGATAGTTTTATCTAACTGAAGAGCTAAGCTAGAATTTTAGTTAACTTGAAAATACAACTTTTAGTCGTCGACTGATAATAATGTAAATTTAACTATTGATAGTGAGATTAAATAATGTGACCAGCTTCACGAGTTAAATGTAATGATGAAAATCACCTAGCCTTTTTATATCAGTAAGTTAGCTAATGGTTTGGTTTTTTAAATCATAAATGAATGGTCTTTAAATGACTTATTTAATTAGGGTTTTATTATTTTAAGTCAATTTATAAATTTATGGTTGGTGATAATTTACGCGCCGGTTAATTATATTAATTTTAATATTTAGTAGAGGTTATTATGGGGAAAGAAAGTATTGCTAAAATGCTAGGGATAAAAATCCGAAAACAACGAGAAAACCATAAAATATCGATAGAAAGAATGGCGAGTTTAATCGGTGTAACAGAAGAAGAAATGAATCGATTTGAGACAGGAGAGAGTTGTATTGATGTTGATTCATTATTCCAATTTGCATACCTCTTCAATGTTGACCCGGCTTCTTTTTTATATGGGATTGTCAATGTAAATAGTGGAACGTGTAGGTTAATACACTGATTATAAGTAATTTGATTATGTTACATTAAATTTTAGAGTATTATTATATAACCCACTAATATAATAATGTGTTCTGTTTCTATCAGAATAATCTTTATATTTTATGGTAATCAAATATATCCATAGATATTTAACTGTTTTATTACTTTATCTGTTAGCTCATTAGCGCGGCTCCATTGATTAATCTTAGCTAATTTTGTATTACTACTGAGCCTTAAAACAAATTGGTCAAGTTGCTTTACAATGAAATTATCTTGATTAACCTCTTGATATTTTTCATTAAAAGAAAGTTTTTTCTCTACCTCATAGCGGTTATTGCACTGCTTCAATGATAGTTTGTCTGAGATCTTTCCTGTATTAAAAAAGATTTCAAATGAAACCAATAAACCGTTTTCTTGGCGTAAATTAATTATTAAGACGTCGCCATCGGATCTTTGATTGAAGGGATGCGAGAACTGAATAGAAGGAAGTGAAAGGACAAAATCAGGCATTAGTGATAACAATAATTCTATGTTCTTTGTGATGGTGTTTCGTAATATATTGAATGGTAGTTGGTTTTCTGGCTCTACTATTCGGTGTGTTGTGATACGTAATAACCCTGTTTCGCTACCATGTTTAGGCATTAAAGATGCTTTTATTTGATTGAACTGGTTATCAGAGCTCAAAGGTTGGTTGTAGTCAATAAATACGTCATGACGCATGGCTTGCTTTAATACTTCATTCAGTTCGCTTTCACTAAAGTTAGGGATATCATTCAATAGAACATCTTTTCCAGCAGTTACCGCTGTCTGAATAGCAAACTTTAGTAATTCATCACTACAAGTGGATGTCACTATGATGCAATCAACGTCATCATTGTTGATTAGCGCTTCTATTTTTTTCTTTTGGCACATGAAGTCAGTCATAGAAGGAAGAGATGGGGACAAATGGCAAATTGACTTTAGCTCACTATGATGGGTGCAGCATTTTATCGCATTTATATAAAGTTGGTTATAAGGTGCAGTGCCGATTAAACCAATACCAGAACGATTAATTGACGTGACAGAATGCTGTTCTTCAAGTAAACGCAGGTGGCCGAGTAAATAAAGAAAGTGTGTATTTAACATGCTTAGCCCTTATTCTTGGTTTATCTAACACGCGATATAATTCCAACATAACAGGGTGAAATAATAATTTCATTTTATTGTTATTTTAGAACTTGTATTTTCTGATGGGATTCACAAATTAAAGAAAAAGATGAAACTTAATTAGTATTCAATAATGACGTTTATGTTAATCAGGGAAAAGGTAGGAAGGGGCTCTGAATTAATGGAGGTGTTTAATTACAGAGCCGTATAACTAGACTAAGCTGCTGCCTTGACGATAGGCTAATGCAACGGTTAGTGATTGTGCTAAACATAAGGTGGCTGACTGCGAACGAAATGCATCTACTTGGGCTTCTTTGATAACAAAACAAACATCACTGAAACTTGCCAATGGGCTGATTTGACTATCAGTAATCACGATTTGCTGTGCACCCGCTTGAGCCGCTTTCTCACTTACCATGACAGTTTCTGAGGCGTAAGGTGTGAAACTGATTGAAATTACAACGTCGTTTTCACTGATCCGACTGATCTGCTCTTTGAACATTCCACCAAGCCCATCAATAAGGACAGGGCGGCATTCCAAATGGCTAAGTGCGTAACTTAAATATGTTGCAACGCTGAATGAACGACGCAAACCGATAATGTAGATATTCTGTGCATTCGCTAAAAGTGATACGGCTTTTTCAATATCTTCAGCAGGGGTTCTGGCTGCCATTTGTTGTAACGCTTGGGCGTTAGAATGAGCGAACTCCTTCAAAATTTGTGAGGGGTCATCACTCAGTTCTTGGGAACCATCCATTTCACGAAACATACGGGCTCTATCTGTGTAGCTGGCCGTTTCTTCCACAAGGTTCATACGAAACAATTGTTTCATTTCATTAAACCCACTGAAATTAAAAGCATTTGCAAAGCGGATCAGCGTCGAAGGCGGAACCTTAGCTTCCTTTGCAATGACGGCAACGGTATCAAATGCCACACTATTCGTATTATCTAATACATAGCGTGCCACTTGCTGTAACCGTTTACTTAGTTCGTCATATCGTGAGCGAACTTGCTCTTGAAACTCATTTAAATTTGATGCACTTGACATATAACCTCCAGAATTTGGCTCTAATTGTAGTTGTTTTACAGCGTTAGTCGAATCTTTTTGAAACACTTAGTTCATATTTAAAAATTTTCTTTTTTTAGGATCGTGAAATAATTTGAATTTGGGATAATAAATTGAACAGCTTACATCAATTTGCTCTCTTATTTTCTTGATTGAAAGAAGGCCATGTTTAGCTCAATACAACGGCAAAATAGCCAATAAATAGGTGATGGACATAAGTTTAGGATTGGTATTTTTTTAGTCGCGATTAAAATTTCACAAAAACTTTGTCTAGATCACATAAATTGAATGTTATTTCAAATTTAGTTGTAAATGAAATAAATATTTCATATACATTGAGTAACAAGGTAACTCTGTCAGCTAAAGAGAGGCAACATGGAACAGATTCATAATTTCATTGGTGGTGAAATAGTATCCAGCAAAAGTGGGCGTTTTGCGCCTGTATTCAACCCGGCAACGGGGGAGCAAATTGCTCAAGTTGTACTCAGCAGTGCCGATGAAACAAAAAAAGCCATTGAGATTGCGAATAAAGCATTCCCTAAATGGTCAAAACTATCTCCCCTAAAACGTTCTCGGGTTTTATTCAAATTTAAAGCTTTACTTGAAGAGAATATGGATGAGCTGGCGCGTTTAATTTCAAGAGAACACGGTAAAGTTTTTTCTGATGCGGTAGGTGAATTAACCCGAGGTTTGGAAGTCGTTGAATTTGCATGCGGTATTCCTCACTTACAAAAAGGTGAGCACTCAGCCAATGTTGCTACAGGTGTTGATAGCCACTCATTAATGCAGCCTTTGGGTGTTTGTGCGGGGATCACGCCATTTAATTTTCCAGCAATGGTACCGATGTGGATGTTCCCAGTAGCTATTGCAACAGGTAATACCTTTGTTTTAAAACCATCAGAAAAAGATCCTTCATTAGCATTAGCATTAGCTAGATTATTAAAAGAAGCTGGCTTACCTGATGGCGTATTTAATGTTGTTCAAGGGGACAAAGAATCCGTTGATGTGCTCTTAACTGCACCAGAAGTTCAAGCCGTTAGTTTTGTTGGCTCAACGCCTATTGCTGAATATATTTACACGACGGCATCCGCTCATGGTAAGCGTTGCCAAGCACTCGGTGGAGCGAAAAACCATTGTATCTTAATGCCTGATGCAGACATGGGGCAGGCAGCTAATGCTATTATGGGCGCTGCGTTTGGTGCTGCAGGTGAACGTTGTATGGCATTATCCGTCGTCTTAGCTGTCGGTGATGAAACGGCAGATGCGCTCATTGCTAACCTGAAAGGCCAAATTGCCAAAATGTCCGTGGGTCCTGGTATTACTGACGGTAAAGAAAATGACATGGGACCTGTGATTTCCACGCAACATAAAGCCAAAATCTGTGACTATATTACCAGTGGCGAAAAACAAGGTGCGACGTTATTGGTCGATGGCCGTGACTTTAAAGTGAAAGGCTTCGAAAATGGTTATTTTGTAGGGCCAACATTATTTGATAATGTCACGCCTGAAATGGACATTTATCAAGAAGAAATTTTTGGGCCTGTATTAGCCGTAGTGCGAGTTCCAGACTTTGAAACGGGTTTGAAACTGATTAACCAACATGAATATGGTAATGGAACGGCTATTTTCACCCGTGATGGTGAAACAGCGCGCGAATTCCAAGAAAATGTTCAAGCGGGAATGGTCGGAATTAACATACCTATTCCAGTACCGATGGCATTCCACAGTTTTGGTGGTTGGAAACGGTCTATTTTTGGTCCATTAAATGTACATGGAAATGACGGTGTTCGTTTCTATACTCGCATGAAAACAGTCACTAGCCGTTGGCCTGCCAGTGTTCGCTTAGAGCACCATGAAAGTAGTTTCACAATGCCAACCATGGAATAAACGGAGACCCGTATGAATAAGCAGAAAATGACGACCGCTCAGGCGTTGGTTAAATTTTTAAACCAACAATACGTTGATGTTGATGGTGAGCAATATCCGTTTATTCAGGGAGTATTTACGATTTTTGGCCATGGTAATGTTGTGGGTTTAGGTCAGGCGCTTGAAGAAGCGCCTGGTCATCTACGCGTTTATCAAGGATGTAATGAGCAAGGTATGGCGCACATTGCGACGGGTTTTGCTAAACAAAAAAAACGTAAACAAATTTTTGCTGTGACATCTTCAGTTGGCCCCGGTGCCGCAAATATGATTACCGCAGCAGCAACGGCAACTGCCAATCGTATTCCATTATTATTGTTGCCAGGGGATACCTTTGCGACTCGTCAGCCCGACCCAGTATTGCAGCAAGTCGAACAATACGGTGATGGGACTATCAGTACTAATGATTGTTTTCGCCCGGTTTCACGTTATTGGGATAGGGTTTCACGGCCTGAACAACTGATGGCGGCGATGGTTAATGCCATGCGAGTGTTAACTGACCCTGCGGATACTGGCGCGGTAACCATTTGCCTACCTCAAGATGTTCAAGGTGAGGCGTGGGATTACCCCGATTATTTTTTCCAAAAACGCATCCATCGTATTGAACGTAGACCACCGACAACGGTGAGTATCGAAGAAGCCGTAAATTTAATTCGTGGCAAGAAAAAACCATTGCTCATCTGTGGTGGTGGGGTACGTTATTCCGAAGCTCACGACGCATTTTTGCAATTTGCGGAAGATTACCGTATTCCATTTGGCGAAACTCAAGCAGGTAAAAGTGCCATCGTTGCTAGTCATCCCTTGAATATGGGCGGAATTGGTACAACAGGTGGGTTAGCGGCAAATTTGTTGGCTAAAGAAACCGACTTAGTGATTGGTGTGGGGACTCGCTTTACGGATTTTACCACCGCCTCTAAGTCGTTATTTAGTCATCCGAATGTGATGTTCTTAAATATCAATGTTGCGGAGTTTGATGCAAGTAAGTTAGATGCATTGAAAGTGGTCGCAGATGCCAAAGAAGCGTTACAAGCACTGAGTGTAAAATTGAAAGATTCTCACTATGAAGCTCAGTGGGGGGATGAAATTCAGCAGGCTAAACAACAGTGGAAAAATGAGCTGGAGCGCTTGTTTAGTATACAGTATCGGCCATTAGATTTTGTCCCTGAAATTGCAGGCCATCTTGATGACAAGCTTGAAGAGTACCGTAAAACGCTTGGTACAGAATTGGCGCAAACACGGGTGCTAGGCTTGATGCAGCAATACATGGAAGACGATGCCATTATTGTCGGGGCTGCAGGTTCATTACCGGGTGATTTACAACGTATTTGGCTACCAAAACAACGGGATACATACCACCTTGAATATGGCTATTCATGCATGGGGTACGAAATTGCCGCTGCTGTTGGGGCTAAAATTGCTGCGCCAAAACAACCTGTTTATGCGATGGTCGGAGATGGTTCTTATTTAATGCTACACAGTGAGCTGCAAACTGCGATTCAGGAGAATATTAAGATCACCATCTTATTGTTTGATAACGCGGGATTCGGCTGTATTAATAATCTGCAGATGAGCCAAGGCATGGGAAGTTTTGGTACAGAGAACCGGCATCGAAACCCACAGACGGGGTTGATGGATGGGCCGTTAGTGAAGGTCGATTTTGCTAAAAACGCAGAAAGCTATGGCTGTAAAAGTTATCGGGTACATGATGAGGAACAATTGATTGCTGCACTGAAAGACGCGAAGTCCCATTCGGGCTGTGTATTGATTGATATTAAAGTACTTCCGAAAACAATGACCGATGGTTATGAAGCTTGGTGGCGCACAGGAACGGCTCAAGTTTCTAAAAAGCCTCAAATAGTTGCTTCCGCTGAAAAAATTAAAGAGATGGTTGAACATAAAGTTCGTCTTTATTAATCAACATATTGCGCTAGTGCCTTATAGTGTCAAAATAACTCGACGGTGTTTTACCGTCGAGGAATGTTTTTCGTTTTCTTAATGAGTCAGATGTGTAACTAAGTAGGGTAGTTACTGGAAACTTAGCAGGGATTGCTTTGGTTTTTATTTGCATAGTGGTTATCACTTGCCGTTCTATATTCGTCATACTTCAAGTTAAATGGGGATAGCGTTACGCTCATCGCCAACACAACTCGAATCATTTTGGATTATATACCCAGCTTTGGCTGGGTTTTTTTATGGTTTTTATAGTTTGAAAATTTATTTATTGAAATATATGTTTTATTGCGAGGTAGGGAAAGAACAAAAAAAGAAGTTATGGAAATTTAATATGCCAACAAACACAGACTTTATTGTTAAATGCTATTCGCTTGCATTGTCAATTTGTGATCTGAATAACACTAAAAATACACTTTAATATAACATTTGTTATCTAGAGCCCAAAAATATAATTTTCAAAAAATTATAAATTGAAATGAACGTTTTATTTGGTATATTCCGTAATATCCAAATAGTGGATTTAAGGTATCAAGGAGCATTTGAATGTTCAATATAGCACTATTCGGCGCAGGACGTATCGGACAGGTTCATGCTGTTAATATTGCCGGCCATAAAGAAACCAAACTTTATTCTGTCATCGACCCTTATCAACCGAATGCGGTTGCCTTGGCTGAAAAATACCAAGCAAAAGTACAGACGACAGAAGAAGCAATACAAGACCCTAATATACAAGGGGTTTTAATCGCTTCAGCCACAGATACTCACGCTGATTTAATCGAACTCGCAGCCAAACATAAAAAAGTGATCTTCTGTGAAAAGCCTGTTCATCTCGACCTTGAGCGTGTGAAACAGTGTTTAAAAAGCGTGAAAGAACATGATGTTCCACTGTTTATTGGTTTTAATCGTCGCTATGACCCTCAATTTCGCCATTTGAAAAATTTATTCCAACAAGGCGCTATTGGTAAAGCAGAATCTTTGATTATCACGTCTCGTGATCCGTCACCACCACCTGCGGAATACGTCAAAGCCTCCGGTGGTATGTTCAGAGATATGACGATTCATGATTTTGATATGGCGCGCTTTATGATTGGCGAAGAGCCTTGCTCTGTCTACGCACAAGGCAGCAATGTTGTTGACCCTGCTATCGGTCAAGCAGGTGATATTGATACCGCGTTTATTATCTTAAAATTCCCATCTGGCGCAATGGCGACCATCTCTAACAGCCGTCGTTCAGGTTACGGTTATGACCAACGCATTGAATTACATGGTGAAAAAGGCTTATTAACGGCAGGTAATATTAAAGAGAACAGTGTTGCGCTGTTAAGCGAAGTTGGATGTTTATCTGCCAAGCCAGAGTATTTCTTCTTACAACGTTACCATGAAGCATACCAAGCAGAGTGGCAGCATTTTGTTGATATCTTAGCAGGCCGTGCGGAATCTGAAACGACAGGTACCGATGGTGAATTGGCTTTATATCTTGCAGACAAAGCGCTGGAATCATTAAAAACAGGTAAAGAAGTTAAATTGTAATTAATACGGTAATACTATTTAACTTAATTATAGACTTGCGGTTAAAAATCTATTTTTGGCCGCAATTGTAAATATATTCATTTATCAATGAGTATATAAAATACTGACCTTACTTTTATTTAATACTCTTTAGGCTTTCAATATTCTGAGATTAATTGAGGCTTTTTATAATCTTACTTTCTTTAATTTAACTGATGTATTTATCGTTTTAAATTCGCGAAAACTATTTTCAAAGAGTTTATCGATCAGGCCTAAAGCTAGCAAAGTAGCGATTCAAACCAGAGTGCCAGAAACTTATTTCATTATTTAACATTTAACATTAAACATTTATTTAAATATTGAAAAATTGTTTTTTTGGTAAGACATAATGATTCAAATAATAAGGTAATAATATGTCATTAATCATGAATCTCAATCAACAACAGAGAAAAAGGTTGCACCAAATAACCTTGGTTGCAACCTTTGGTGGATTACTATTTGGTTATGATACTGGTGTCATTAACGGTGCATTTTCATCACTGAAAGAAAACATGGGATTAACGCCAACCACGGAAGGGCTGGTAATGAGTGTCCTATTAGTGGGCGCGGCATTAGGCAGTGTTTGTGGTGGACGTGTAGCAGACTTTGTCGGGCGCCGTACTTATTTGCTTTACCTCTCATTTCTGTTTTTATTTGGGGCATTTTTATCTGCGGCGGCTCCAAACATTGAAGTTCTTCTTATTGCTCGGTTTATATTGGGGTTTGCGGTGGGCGGGGCTTCAGTGACAGCACCGACATTTATTTCGGAAGTGGCCCCGACTGAAATGCGGGGAAAACTTACCGGACTCAATGAAGTTGCTATTGTTATCGGGCAGTTAGCGGCATTTGCTATCAATGCGATTATCGGTTCTATTTGGGGTCATCTACCGGATGTCTGGCGTTATATGTTGTTAGTGCAGGCGGTACCTGCATTGTGCCTATTATTTGGTATGTGGAAAGCGCCTGAAAGCCCACGCTGGCTAATGAGTAAAAACCGTCGTGAAGAAGCGCTGAAAATTTTAAAGCAAATTCGCCCTGAAAAACGTGCTATTCAAGAATATGAAGATATCGTGACCTTATTAGATGTTGAAGCTGCGGAAGCTAAACGTCATCCGAATGCCAATAAACAAAATTTAGCGTTAATTTTTAATACGCCTTGGATTTTTAAATTGGTATTAATTGGGATGGTGTGGGCGGCATTACAGCAAACGACTGGGGTTAACGTTATTATGTATTATGGTACAGAAATTCTCAAAACAGCGGGTTTTTCTGAGCAAACTTCTTTAGTTTTCAACGTATTAAATGGTGTGTTTTCTGTTGGTGGTATGGTGATAGGGGTACTATTCCTTGTTGACCGATTTAAACGTAAGACACTGATTGTTGGTGGTTTTGCTCTAATGGCATCGTTACACTTATTAATTGCAGCAACAGACTACTTCTTAACCGGGGATGTTAAAGCAACATTAATTTGGTTACTTGGCGCGGTGTTTGTTGGGGTTATGCAAGGAACAATGGGCTTTTTAACTTGGGTAGTACTTGCAGAGCTATTTCCACTTAAAATCCGCGGGTTATCTATGGGGATCTCAGTCTTCTTTATGTGGATTATGAATGCGATTGTGAGTTATTTATTCCCTGTATTACAAGCAGAACTTGGTTTAGGTCCAGTATTCTTAATTTTTGCGGTAATAAACTACTTAGCTATCGTTTTTGTGGTGAAGTTATTACCAGAAACATCAAACAAATCATTAGAGCAATTAGAAGAAGAGCTCTCATCAATGTAATTATTACTTATTGGTGGTGTGAATATACCTAATTAACTTAATCGAGGGTTGGATATGATAGAACAACTAACCACAAGTAATTTGCATTTAGGTTGTCAGGCAAGAAATAAAGCTGAAGTACTCAAAATGGTGGGTACGGAATTTAAAAATAAAGGTTATGTTGATAGGGATTGTGTGCATTTCTTAACGGAAAGGGAACAACAAATATCAACATTCTTGGGGAATGGCATTACGTTGCCTCATCTACCTAAGTCCGCCAATGATATTATCTTGCATACCGGTGTTGAAATTTTTCAATTTCCTGACGGGGTGATATGGGACCGAACCAATGTGATGTTTATCGCAATAGGTGTGATTGCAAAATCAAGGGAACACATTGATGTACTTAGGGAAATTGCACTGATTTTCAGTGATGAGTTTATTGCCAATGCATTGTCTTTGACGTCAAGTAAAGAAGAATTTTTAAGCATTCTTCATCGCTAGCTTTGGGTTTTGAAGCGAGTATGGGATCTTTACCTGATCCCATACTCAATAAATTTCATCTTTAGTTATTCTATTTCATTTCATTCCAGGTTATTACCTCTTTATTGTTTTCATCCTCTCTGAAATTAATAATTATTTTCTTATATATTAGCTAATTACATTAAAAGTTAACGTTGGATCACATAATGAAATTAATATTCCTAATAATATTGATAATGAAACGAATGTTCCGTATAACATGATTATTGAAATAAAAATCTGGAACAAGTATTAGGCCAGCCATTGTGTTACAAAAAATGAGCGAGAGGTAGAACAGATGAAAGAGATCCGTATCGGGATGATAGGTACTGGCTATATAGGACGAGCTCATGCCATTGCTTATGCACAAGCAGCAACCGTTTTTCCATTACAGGGAAAATTGGTTCGTGAAATGATAGCAGAAATTACCCCTGAGTTAGCACAGACCCGAGCTCAGGAAATGGGATTTAATCGTGCAACCGATGACTGGCGAAAATTAGTTGCAGATCCAAATATTGACGTGGTGGATATCTGTTCGCCTAATTTCCTGCACAAAGAAATGGCAATGGAGGCAATTAAGCACGGTAAACACGTTTATTGCGAAAAACCATTAGCGCTCAATTCTGAAGATGCCAAAGAAATGGTCGAAGCGGCTAAAAAGGCGGGAGTCTTAACGTTAGTGGGGTTCAATTATATGAAAAATCCTACCTCTCAGCTAGCCAAAGAAATCATTGCAAATGGCGAAATTGGAGAAGTTATCCATTTTTATGGCACCCATAATGAAGATTATATGGCTGACCCTAGCGCGCCGATTCACTGGCATTGTTTTAAAGAAAAAGCTGGCCTAGGTGCTCTGGGAGATTTATCTGCACATATTATTAATATGGCGCAATTCCTCGTAGGGGATATTGAAACCGTTTGTGGTGATATGGAAATTGTCATTAAACAGCGTCCAGAAAAAGCGGGGTCAGCCGTTATGGTTACGGTTGAAAATGAAGATCAGGCGCATGCCATGGTGCGTTTTGCTGGTGGCGCAATGGGTGTCATAGAAACTTCACGAATCGCAGCTGGCCGTAAAATGGGGCTAACTTATGTGGTGACTGGCACCAAAGGAACACTGTCTTTCACCCAAGAAAGAATGGCAGAGCTAAAGCTCTATCGTCATGATGAACCTAGCAATCGTCAAGGTTTTAAAACCATTTTTGTGGGGCCAGAGCACCCGGATTATGCGCCATTTTGTAATGGTGCAGGCCATGGTATTGGCTTTAATGACCAAAAAACAGTTGAAGTGCGTGATTTAATTGATGGCGTTGCAACAGGGCAGCCAATGTGGCCTGATTTTGAAGAGGGCTGGAAAGTATCACGAATATTAGACGCGATAGCACGTTCATATGATGAACAACGTTGGGTTAACGTTAAAGAAATCAATTAATTCTGTTGTAGTTAAGGGGTAATTAATGGATAAGCAGAAGAAGTTAGATGTTATCTGTATGGGCCGTATTGCCGTTGACCTGTACGGACAACAGATAGGTTCTCGTTTAGAAGATGTGAGTTCGTTTGCCAAATATTTAGGCGGCTCTTCTGGAAACGTGGCATTCGGCACTGCAATACAAGGATTAAAATCGTCAATGCTTGCCCGTGTGGGGGATGAGCACATGGGACGCTTTTTACGTGAGGAATTACAGCGGGTAGGCTGTGATACCAGCCATCTTATTACAGACAAAGACAGATTAACGGCATTAGTTATCTTAGGGATCAAAGATCAGGATACTTTCCCATTAATTTTCTATCGTGATAACTGTGCAGATATGGCGATTACGCCAAATGATTTTACGGAAGAATATATTGCATCCGCGCGTTGCTTGGCAATTACAGGAACGCATTTATCTAATCCGAAAACCCGCGCGGCGGTATTGAAAGCATTGGAATATGCTAAACGTAATAACGTCAAAACAGCCATTGATATCGATTATCGCCCAGTCTTATGGGGGCTGACCTCTTTGGGGGACGGAGAAACGCGCTTTATTGCTTCTGATAGCGTGACTGCGCAGCTACAAGAAGTATTATCGCAGTTTGACCTGATTGTAGGTACCGAAGAAGAGTTCCACATTGCTGGTGGCACAACGGATACCGTACAAGCCCTTAAAAATATCCGTCAATTAACGGATGCAGAACTAGTATGCAAGCGTGGCTCTCTTGGCTGCTCCGTATTTAGCGGTGCAATCCCCGAAACCTTGGACGAAGGGATCACTGTTCATGGTGTCAGAGTTGAAGTACTTAACGTATTAGGTGCTGGCGATGCATTTATGTCTGGTCTACTACGCGGTTATTTAAACGGTGATGGTTGGGAAAAAGCCTGTGCTTATGCGAACGCTTGTGGGGCTTTAGTGGTTTCTCGCCATGGCTGTGCGCCTGCAATGCCAACAAAAATCGAGTTAGATAATTACCTTGAACGTGCTGCGGCAGTACCACGTCCAGATCTCGATCCTATACTCAACCATTTACATCGAGTGACTTCACGTCGCACACAGTGGAATGAGCTCTGTGTTATGGCATTCGACCATCGCATCCAATTTGTTGATATGGCTCGTAATGCTGGTGCTGATATTTCTTGTATTCCTTATCTGAAGAAATTGATTTTCCGTGCCAGTAGTGAAGTGGCGCAAGAAGCAAATTTACAAGGTAAAGCAGGGCTACTTTGCGACAGTACCTTTGGCCAAGACGTATTGAATGACGTGACTGGTCGTGGTTGGTGGATAGGCCGTCCAATTGAGCTACCGGCATCAAGACCATTGTGCTTAGAACATGGCAATATCGGTTCTCAGCTGATCAGTTGGCCAAAAGAGCATATTGTGAAATGTTTGGTATTTTTCCATCCAGAAGACAACCATCCCCTGCGTTTAGAGCAAGAAAAAACAGTTCAAGAAGTTTACAGTGCTTGCTGCCAATCAGGGCATGAATTATTGCTTGAAGTGATATTACCCGCAGATATGGAACGCAATGATGAGCTGTATTTACGCGCAATCAAACGCTTCTATAACTTAGGTATCAAGCCTGATTGGTGGAAATTACCACCACTACAAGCAGAAAATTGGGATGCGGTTGACCGATTGATTCAAGAGCGTGACCCATATTGCCGCGGTGTCGTACTCTTAGGGCTTGATGCGCCACAAGCTGAGTTACAAGCGGGTTTTAATGCCGCAGCTGGAAAATCCATCGTCAAAGGATTTGCTGTTGGTCGTACCTTATTTGGTAAGCCTTCGTTGGAGTGGATGAAAGGTGAAATCAATGACGATGAGCTGGTTCAGAAAATCAAAACTAATTACTTAAACCTGATAGCCCTATGGCGTCAGCGTAAATAATATTACTTTTACCTACACAGGAGCTTCATCATGGCAATCCAACTTGGTATCAACCCGTTGACATGGACGAATGATGATTTACCCACTTTAGGGGCAGAAACATCTCTAGAAACATGTTTAACTGAAGGCCGTCAAGCAGGTTTCGCTGGTTTTGAATTAGGTAATAAATTTCCACGCAAAGCGGAGATTCTAGGGCCGATTTTAAAACAGCATGACTTACAACTGGTTTCAGGCTGGTATTCGGGAGAACTATTATCTCGCAGCGTGGAAGAAGAAATTGAAGCGGTACAAGGGCACTTAGCGTTACTGCGTGATTTAGGCGCTAAAGTGATGGTGTTTGCAGAAGTGACCAACTGTATTCATGGCGACCAAAACAAACCTGTTCATATGCGTCCATTGTTCCCAGCCGATAAATGGGAAGAATACGGTAAGAAACTGACCGAATTCGCGAAATATACCTTATCTCAAGGCGTGAAAATCGCCTATCACCACCATATGGGAACCGTGATTGAGTCAGCAGAAGATGTTGATAACCTAATGAAGCACACGGGCGATGAGGTCGGTTTATTGCTAGATACTGGCCACTTAACCTTTGCTGGCGCAGACCCGGTTGAAGTGGCTAAACGTTGGGCAAAACGGATCAATCACGTACATTGCAAAGATGTCCGTGCAGATGTCCTAAAAGATGTTAAAAACCGTAAAACCAGCTTCTTAGATGCTGTATTAGCCGGTGTGTTCACGGTACCGGGTGATGGTTGCGTTAACTATCCTGACGTGTTTAAGGTATTGAAAAATAGCCAATATGAAAATGGCTGGCTGGTGGTTGAAGCAGAGCAAGACCCTGCGATTGCGCATCCATTAACTTATGCCACATTGGGTTACAACAATTTGTCTAAGTTTGCTAAGGATGCGGGTTTAATCTAAATCGTCGTCATATTTCAGTCTGTGGCGTTGTTGGCTTCGCTTACCCCCCCTAGTCACATACTTGTGTATGCTCCTAGGGATTGGTGCGCTAGCCGCCTAGCCACAAACTGAACTATTTGATTGATGAAACGGTTAGTGACTAAAAAGAATTGCCTATCTAGAATCTAAAAAGTGTCAGAGGAAAGTTATGTCAAAATTATTGTCGAAATACCATGCTCCAGATGCACATAAGCGTACTCAGCATATCACTCCACAAATCGCTAACTGGGGTTATGTTCACTTTGATGTTTACGAATTAAAACAAGGTGAGTCTATTTCCTTACCTGCTTCTGAAAATGAAATGTGCTTAGTCTTAGTAGCAGGTAAAGCGACGATTAAAACAACTAATCAAACGTTTGAAAACATTGGCGACCGAATGGATCCTTTCGAACGTAAAAAACCCTATGCTGTGTATGTGACAGCCCAAGAGTTTGCTGAGGTCATCGCAGATACCGATCTTGAATTGGCCGTTTGCAGTGCTAAAGGAAAGGGCACCTATCCAACACGTTTAATTGGTCCAGATGATATTGGTGCAGAGCAACGTGGCCATGGTTATAACAAGCGCTACGTGCATAATATTTTACCGGATGATAAAGCCGCTGATAGCTTATTAGTCGTGGAGGTCTTTACAGATGAAGGCTGCACCAGCTCTTATCCAAGCCATAAACATGACACCGATAATGAACCCAATGAAACTTATCTAGAAGAAACCTATTATCATCGTTTAAATCCATCTCAAGGTTTTTGTATGCAGCGTGTTTACACTGACGACCGCGAGTTAGATGAGTGCATGGCGGTATATAACAAAGATGTTGTTATGGTACCAAAAGGGTATCACCCAATGGCGACAGTGGCTGGCTATGATAACTATTACCTTAATGTGATGGCGGGACCAACACGTAAATGGTTATTTACATGGGAAAAAGACCATAACTGGGTGAACAGCGAAATCTATGCAGCGAAACATCGTGAAAAGTAAGTTAAAAACAGCAATATGTGAATGAATTAAGTTCTGTTATCTATCTTTGCCGGTAACTATTTACCGGCTTTTTTATGCTTAAACTTAATAGGCTGCGGTAAATTGTTGGCGAATAAATTGTGAATTATTCACTTCATCAAGAATAGCAACTGCAAAGTCTTCAACAGAAATTTTAGCGGGAGTATTACCATTCATTAATAATTGATTCCCGCCAAGCCGGAAGGTTTCTGTTCTTTCTCCTTCTTCAAGCATGGCGGCAGGAGAAACGTAGGTCCAATCTAATGAATCAATGGATTGTAATTGGTTTTTAAATTCTCTCATTGCTTGGGCGCCAGGCTTTATTTCAGCAGGAAAATCAGGGGAGTCAATTAAATCAATACCTGCAGTGGTTTTTAGACTTCCTGCACCACCCACCACAATGAACCGTTTGACCATGGATTTTTGTACAGCATGTAAAATTGCGAGGTTACCCGCAACAGTATCTTGATACAAATTAGGGTTCTGCCAACCGCCATTAAACGCACTGATGACAACATCCTGCCCCTTTAGCCGAGAGGTTAACCATGGAATATCGGTGATATCTCCAGCCGCGGTGATTAAGTGAGCGTGTTGAGATAGTTGATTACTATGACGAGAAATCGCTGTTACTTGGTGATGCCGAAGTAGCGCTTCAGCAACTAATGCTCTGCCAACAAAACCTGTTGCGCCAATAATCGATATTTTCATCTTCAGTTCCTCTTTGCTTGAATGTCACACTCAAGAATAATGATACTGATAGGGCTAGGCTTTAGGACTAAGACTTCTTTTCCCAATGTGTTCTTTTTTGAGTATAGAACAGACGTTCTTATTGGGGAATATGCTTAATTTTATTTTGTTTCTCTAAATAACTTTAAAATAATACTCGTCATGATGGCGATGGTTCCTCCTAAGGCGGTTTCAAGAACGCGGTCAAACAATAATTCATAGGTTGGGTGACGCCAATATATAACGAGCTCAAGAATGGATAAAATTAAGCTTGTCACGACAAATGTCATAAACGTATATCCATGATGAAAACTCATTGGCATTAAAAAGGCGAATACCACAACTGCAATTAAACCGATGTATGGCATAAGTGGTAGGTTGAATAAAAAATACAGCAATAAAACAGAAATAAGGCTGCCTAAGACTCTCTGCAAAGTAATTTTAACGATGCTTTGTGATTTTGGATGCAATACAAAAACAAAGGTCAATAATGTCCAATAAAAGTGCCCTAGATCTATACTGCGTGGAATGGCAAGTGCGAGTAATAGCCCTAAAGCATAAATCATCGAACGGGGAATAATATTTTTTCTCAACGTAAACAAATTTTGTTCAACTAAAGCACTCGTAATAACGCTATGGCGTGTCATTTTATGACTAAGGAGATAATACGTGATTAGCGTTACTCCACTGCCAATAATAAAACCTAACGCCAAACTTCTTGATATATCAGGTAAAATGGTGCCAATTGTCGACATGATAATCATAAACTTCATCGTTAAATCCATTGCGGGATCTGTGCCATACAATTGGTAATAAATGAACGAAAAAATGGCGAGATAAATATAATACGCCGTACCAAGCCGCAGGGTATCACCGATAAAAATAGCCACTAAAATCATCAATAAACAACAAGCGGTGTAAGCATAGTTTTTATATTCTTTTGCTGCATTGAATAAATTAAATGAATACAGTGTTGAGAATGTCGCCCACATCGCTGCTTGCGCATCTAAAATCACAAAAGCAGTTGCGGCACTAAAAAACATACAGCTGGTAAAAATAATCCCATCATGAATAGCAGGAAACGTTCTCATAATTCGATGCTCGTAAATAGAAGCTTAACTCATTAATTAATAACGTAATTAAATATTATACGGTGTGAAATTTCAAGGCAATCACTCAGTATTTATGACAAGTTACCATTAAATGGTATCAGTGGCGTTGTTAGTATTGATATTCTGTTTTTATGTGACAAAAAAGGCATAATAGGGAAGAGCAGTCGTAGCAATCATAAAGGTAATAAAATGCAAATAATCAATCCTCATGATTTTGTTTGGGTCAGCAGTAATAATGATGTCGCGATAGAATCGCTTCCTGAATGGGTTGGCTCACAATGGAACAGTAAATTACCGTTGACGGTATATCGAAATAAAGCGGATGAGAATAAACTGACTGTTGCAATTCGAGGAATTAAGCCACACCAACGCATCACGACACAAATTGAAAAATCGGCAATCACGCACATTATGAATGTGGAATCCTTGGTGGCAAATTCGGTGGAACTACAACGTTCCATGTTTATCGCTTTACCACCTGTGCAGGTTTTATGGATCATTTCGCAGACTAAATGGCCTTGGCAATGGGGAGTCACAGGCAGCTGTGCTTACACTTTAGCGACAGATATCCAAAGTATGTTGTCAGACTGCGACCTTGATGTGGTCATTCGCTGCCCGAACCCTCAAGAAAAAGAAGATTTTGCTGAGTTTGCTATTAAGGCGAATACACCCTATTGCCCAATCGATATCCATGTTGAAACGCCGAAGGGTGGGTTTTCATTAGCAGAGTGGTTTAAAAATGAACAGGTTACATTACACACACCACTTGGCGATATTATGACGGCAGACCCGTGGGATGAAAAATTATAGCTGCTATTTGTCTGTTAAATAACCGACTGTAGCTTGAATAGCCGACAAATTGATTAAATATTAATTTTGATGTTCGAGCAGGTGATTTTTTACTAATCAAATAAAATCGGAGGCACATAATGCCTCCCTATTCGCCTATTATTAATGCTCAATATTCGGTTCTTGTAAACCTGCGTCATGCCATTCTTTCATTGCAGGCAAAACTAAAACTCGGTCAACCCATTGTTTAGCCGCTGGGCTTACAGGTAAATGATAACTGCGGATTCGGAAGGCAACGGGTGCAAAGAAGGCATCTACAGCCGTAAATTCATTGCCCGCAAGCCAAGGGCCGCCAAATTGGTTCAACCCATCCTGCCATAGTTTCTGCAAGCGGTTTAAGTCAGTTTGTAATTCAATTGAAATATTATTAAGTGGTGCATTATGAGCACCATCCATCGGACATTGCTGGCGTAACGCACTAAAACCTGAGTGCATTTCTGCGCTAGCACTTCGAGCCCATGCTCTGGCTTTGCGATCTTTTGGCCAGACTTGCGGGAAGTCTTCTGCAATATATTCACAAATGGCTAATGAATCCCATATTGTTTGGTTTTCATCGATTAAACAAGGGACTAAACCGGTAGGGGAAAAACGACTGAATTTCTCATGACTGCTTTTACCGTTTTCAAATAAACACAAATTTTCTTCAAACGGGATCTGTAATACCTTTAGTAAAACCCATGGGCGCAATGACCATGAAGAGTAGTTTTTATTTGCTATCCAAAGTTTATACATAGTATTTAACCTATCAGTCAGTTCGCGCAATGTTAAAAGGACGAATACCAATGTATGGGGAAAAAGGCAGACCTACAAATGTTATTTTATCGAAAATAGCTTATATCTATTAGGAATAAGCTAGATTTAATTGAAATTAATAAATAAATGAACTAAGTATTTAGTTACGACCATTTACAAAAGTGGAAGAATCTTTATTCAACTTTTATAATTAAAACTAGACAAAATCAAATAGTAATCTATTTTTCATTATGTTGATCGTATTTGAATGTCTTCAACAAAATATTTGTTTAACTTTGGGATAGGAATAAAATTAATTTCACCTTATGATTATTACGGCTTAGTTAATAAAATATTACCTTCTTCTCTAAATGGTTTTTATCATGCAATGGAAAAATAATGCAAGCCGCTATGGGCATATCTCTTTGCTCGTACATTGGCTAGTCGCAATTGTCGTATATGGAATGTTCGCTTTAGGTTTATGGATGGTGACACTAGGCTATTATGATAGTTGGTATCATCAAGCTCCTGAGATACATAAAAGTATAGGAATATTATTATTTATTGTTATGGCATTTCGTGTGATTTGGCGATTTATTTCACCGCCGCCGAAGCCATTAGCAAGCTACAGTAAATTAACGAAAGCTAGCTCTATTATTGTTCAAATTCTGATTTATATTATTTTATTCAGTATTTTGATCAGTGGTTATTTAATCTCAACCGCTGATGGACAACCTATTAGTGTGTTTGGTTGGTTTGATGTTCCTGCACTATTTACCGGTGCTGCGACACAAGCAGATACCGCAGGTGAAGTTCATTTATATTTAGCTTGGGCAGTGGTTCTATTATCAGTGTTGCATGCTTTTGCAGCTTTTAAACATCACTTTTTTGATCGTGATATTACATTAAAAAGAATGTTGGGTTTTAACCCCGATAAGTAACGTGGAGATAATTATGTTGAAGAAAACGGTTCTTGGTCTGGCTACTGGTGCACTTTTTTTAACGGCAGGTTCAGCATTAGCAGAAACTTACCAATTTGATAAGCAAGGCCAACACGCGTTTATTGAATTTCGTATTCAGCATTTAGGTTATAGCTGGGTATATGGTAGCTTTAAAGACTTTGATGGGTCTTTTACTTATGATGCAAAAGATCCATCAAAAGATAAAGTCGAAGTTACTATTAAGACAGGTAGCATTGATACTAACCATGCAGAGCGTGACAAACATTTACGCAGTGGTGATTTCTTAAATGCAGCCAAATTCCCTGAAGCGAAATTCGTTTCAACAGAAGTGAAGAAAGACGGTGAAGCCTACAAAATCACTGGTGATTTCACTTTAAATGGTGTCACTAAGCCAATTACATTAGACGCTAAATTAATGGGCGAAGGTAAAGATCCTTGGGGTGGATACCGTGCAGGTTTTGAAGCAGAAGGTAATATTAAGTTAAAAGAATTTAACATCAAATCTGATTTGGGTCCTAAATCTCAAGAAGCACAACTGTTGATTTCAGTTGAAGGTGTTCAAGTTAAATAAGATTTTTATCATAAAAAACCTTCAGGCTTTCGAGTGCTGGAGGTTTTTTTAAATCCAGCGTATTATAAATTGTTTCTTTGTGGCAAATTCCCCGTCTGAACCTCGCAATTTCCCTTATTCCTATAGCTAGACGACTTTAATACAAGCTAAAATAAGCATTATTACTTTTTATCGTTCAATTCGTGGCATTAACACTTTAGATACGTGAATATTATCGGTTTTAGATGCCATGGCATTATATGCAATTGGTTCTACAGTATATAAGTAGCTTGAAAGTGTTTGTGGGGAACCGTTTTACAAGAAAAGGCAGGGTAACTTTGAATACAAATAACTCACGTAAAACCGCATTAATTGTTAGCATTATTTTTATTGCATTTGCATTCGGTTTTTATTGGTTAAGTAAAGATAACAATGTGTTATCTACAGAAAATAATAGTGCAATTCATTCAGAGGCACTTGCTCAAGTTGAAAAAGAATTACCGATTATCGCGACGGTTAAGAAAATAAGCCCTGAAACCTATCAAAGTTTTGAGCATCTAATTACACAATACGACCCAACTAATGAAGATTTACGCCGTCAACTGTTTGACCAAGTAGTCGGGAATGTCATGAAGTTAGTACTAGAGCGTATGGAATATGCCTCTGATGACTCCGTGATTAACTTTACTAGCAGAGTTAATGATTACCTAAAAATCTTATTGGAAGAAGACCCAACGGGAAAAACGTGTTTTTATTCACTATTTCCGCATTTGAGAGAAACAGCAGAAATTATTCCACCACAAAAAAGCCAAGCTGTTTTGTTGAAACAAATTCAGGCAACCAATGAACTTTTAATTTCAAGTGAAGCGGGTGTAAAACAGGCGTTAATGTCCCCGACAGAATATTCTGAGGAATTAACCCAACTTGCTAGTGGGCTTTCTGCAAAGTATGGTGAAGATACTGCAATTCTTGGGAATTTAGAAGCAGGGAAGAAATCACCTGCACTAGCGTGCCGTATTTCTATTAGTTTTTATGATGAAATATTATCTATTCCAGATAATCCGAAAAAAGCGGCATTGTTACGTTCTTTATTTTCATCAGTAAATAATTAATTCTTTTTAGCAAAATGGTGCTGATTAATATTGGTACCATTTTGTGTCATTAAGTATTACATTTCATAGCGTTAATCGCACTTTTTTTAATGCATTATTATTTGAGCATAAATAGTTCGTATTTATGTAGTATGCTTATTATATAAATTTATTTTTAACTATTTTGGAGATGGCATGCAATTTATTAAGAAAAGTATCATCGCACTTGCCGCTGCGGCTGCGATATCAATGCCAATTGCAGTAAGTCAAGCTTGTACTCGGGTTGTTTATTTAGGTGAAAATGAACAGATAATGACCGGAAGAACAATGGATTGGAAATACGATATAGGCACTAATCTATGGATCTTTCCTCGAGGTATGGAGCGTGATGGCATTGCAGGACCTAACTCTTTAAAATGGAAATCAAAATACGGTAGTGTGATCGCCTCAGGTTATGATATTTCAACAACTGATGGAGTGAACGAAGAAGGTCTAGTTGCCAATTTATTATGGCTTGCTGAATCAAAATACCCTCAAGTAGATAATAAGCAACCTGCGTTGTCGATATCGCTATGGGCACAATATGTGCTAGATAATTATGCGACAGTGGAAGAGGCTGTTGCAGCGTTAGAAAAAAATCCACTGGTCGTGGCAACGGATAATGTTCCTGGGCAAGATAGGTTAGCGACTTTACATTTGTCATTATCAGATGCGAGTGGCGATAGCGCAATTATTGAATATATTGATGGTAAGCAGGTCATTCATCATAGTCGCAAGTATCAAGTTATGACTAATTCGCCTACTTATGAGAAGCAATTAGCAATGCAGGAATATTGGCAAGGAATTGGTGGTACTGTCATGCTACCGGGGACAAACCGTTCCGCTGATAGATTTGCTCGTGCGCAATTTTATATTAATGCAATTCCTCAGAAAACAACGCCTAATAAAGCGGTCGCCAGTGTTTTCAGTGTCGTACGTAATGTGTCTGTCCCTTACGGATTGACGTCCGAAAATTCACCTGAAATATCGTCAACGCGTTGGCGGACATTAGTTGACCATAAACGTCAGCTCTATTTTTTTGAATCTGCATTGACGCCAAATATTTTTTGGACTGATTTGGCAAAAATTGACTTTTCAGCAGAAACTGGACAAGTGAAAAAGTTGGATCTGGGTGAAGAGCAGAGCCATATTTATTCGGGGGATGCGACCAATAAATATGTGGTTACAAAACCTTTTGAATTCTTAGGGTTAAGTGCGAAACAGTTAGGTTACTAACTTATCCTATAGCGCGTATCAGCCCTCTTTATCTATAGGGGGTTGATATGAATCAAGTCCTCGATAATTTATCCATGAATGTTTTGCAGATAGCAAACGAACGGTATAAGATGTATTTAAAATGCAACTTATTGGTGATGATATGAATAATCTCGTGTGTTACAAAACCATGCCGGTTTGGAATAAAGCGTCTTTACCGTTAATGTTCCAAGAGCGTCATAATACAAAAGAAGATACATATGCACAGTTGAAAGTGCTAAAAGGCTCTTTAGATTTTATCATTTTTAATGAGGATGGCAGCGAACAACATTTTACTTTTGATATTCATAACCAGCCGCCTATTATCGAACCTCAAGTTTGGCATCGTATTTCTGCTTGTAGTGATGACATGGAATGCCAATTGGCTTTTTTATGCAAACCAGAACTGAAATTTTATAAAGAACACGGGTTAACGACTCCACATTCAGAAGTGCGCTACCTGTGTGAGAACCACCTTAGTAAGCCATGTAAAACATTAGATTTAGGTTCGGGAAGAGGCCGAAATAGCTTTTATCTTGCCTTACAGGGTTATGACGTAACCTCGGTAGATATCAACCCTCAGCATATCCAAGCAATTGACTTCGTTAAAAAACAAGCTGGGGTAGAGAATATTCATACGGCTGTTTATGATATTAATAGTCACCAAATACAAGAGAACTACGAACTTATCATTTCCACTGTCGTGCTAATGTTCTTGCAGCGAGAAAAAATCGCCAATGTTATTACTAATATGCAAGAACATACCCTGCCAGGGGGAGTTAACGTTATTGTGTGTGCCGTTGAAACGCCAGATGCACCGCTGGATTTAGTGCCATTTAAATGCTTCTTAAAACCAGGGGAGCTAGAAGGGTATTATAAGGATTGGGATATTTTAAAATATAACGAAAACCCTGGTCATTTACACCGCACTGATTCACAAGGTAATCGTATTAAATTAAATTTTGCAACACTCATTGCACGGAAAAAGTAAGTAAGAGACTTGCATAGGTTATCTTAGTAAAAGAGTTGCCGTGGGTGGCAACTCTTTTTTATTTCTAATCGTTAAGGTTTGCTAGCGGCGGAATTAGCGGTTTCTTTTTCGCTTCGGGCTAAAGTCTTTTCGAGCAAGACAGAATATAGCGGTTTACCACCTAAAAATTGGGCTATCATTGTGGCACCAATACAGGTAATAATCATCGGTAAGATTAACTGGTAGTTATTTGTCATTTCTAAAACTAAAACTATCCCAGTTAATGGTGCTCTGACGGTTGCGGCAAATAATGCTCCCATGCCTGCTATAGCGAAAGTCCCCACTTCAATTTGGTAATTAGGGAATATTTCGAGGGCAGCGTAGCCGAAAACACCACCAAATAAGGTACCAAGGGCGAGTAAAGGGGAGAAAATACCCCCTGGAGCGCCAGAGCTAAAGCTAATCGTCGAAGTTAAAAACCGTAAAGCAAAAAATATGAATAATAAAGTGATGGTAAATTGGCCTGCAACCATCTGGTGGATCACTGAATAGCCGCCACCAACAATTTCAGGTAGATAAACGCCAATTGCACCACAAGCCCCACCAATTAGCCCGCCCATCAATACAAAGCGAGAAATTTTATTTTGGTAAAATGCTAAAAATTTACTTTGTAGGTACAATAAAAAACCATTAAAACAGATACCGATGACACCAAACATTAATCCTAAAATTAAATAAAGCCATAAAGTATTCATCGGTGCAGAGGAGAATTGACCGATATTTAATATAATAGCTTCCCCATTAATTAACCGATAGACAATGGTGGAGGTAACAACACCGATAAATACCGCTTTAATTGAAATTAAACTGTATTTAAATTGCGGGCGCATTTCTTCAATAATAAATAAAATGCCAGCTAAAGGGGCATTAAATGCTGTAGATAAACCAGCAGCAGCACCAGAGGCAAGTAAGGTATGGCGCGACTCATTATCTTTTAAACGAAATAAATCATAAAACATTTGGCTAAGGTTCGCACCAAGCTGTACAGTTGGCCCTTCGCGCCCTAACACCATGCCTGAACCCAATGTCCCTAATCCACCAATAAACTTAACTGGGATGACTCTCCACCATCTTACGGGGCGCAAATCTTGTAATGCACCTTCAATTTCGGGGATCCCAGACCCACCCGATTCAGGGGAGAACCGTTTAACTAGGTAATAGCCTAACATGGCAAGAAGTGCCGAGATAAAAAACATCCCAACAACCATCAGCCATTTTGGAGCAACCCATTCACTCACTGATTGAACGCGATAGTTGCTAATCCAAGTTGTTCCTATTTCAAATAGAGAACCGATAAGACCGACCGCAGCACCAATGAGTGCCGCGAGTAGTAAGATTTTTACAGGTGTTTTATCTGATTCTTTTAACCGTTTAAAAATCCGTAACCGGCTTTTTATCATAGATTTACTTGCTGAATTTACCTGGCTCATCTTTATTGGATTCTCTTTATACGATGGAATAACAAACACTTATAGGTAAGTATAACAAGAGTTACCGTAAGAACGGTATCAGGAAAAAAATAAAATGCAAAATAGTGTATTTAAGCAAGGCAGCTGAAATACAAAAAACAGCAGCACGAATAGCATACTTTCATTACTGTGAATAGTTCTCATTTGCAATGAATATTAATATAGATCAATAAACCATTAGATAATGAATAATTCCACTTTTTTATTCTAATAAAGAGCGTAGTCTTAATGTTGTATTTGAAATGCAACTTTAAGAGGCTAACAACATGTACTGTGTGCAATGTGAACAAACAATTAGAACTCCAGCTGGAAATGGCTGTGCATACGCGCAGGGTATGTGCGGTAAAACAGCAGAAACATCTGACCTTCAAGATTTATTAGTTGCTGTATTGCAAAGCTTATCTGCAAGCGCAGTCACTGCTCGCTCGCTGGGTATTATTGACCATGATATTGATAGTTTTGCTCCGCGCGCATTTTTCTCTACTTTAACTAACGTCAACTTTGATTCAGAACGTATTATCGGTTATGCCCGTGAAGCTATTTATTTGCGTGATAAATTAATCAAACATTGTCAATCTGTGAATAGTGTTGTGGCTTTCAATCATCCATTAATTAATTTGCAATTAAATGGGACTGACATTCCAACCCTACAGGCACAAGCGGCTCAATTTTCATTAGATATTGATAAAGCTGATGTCGGCGAAGACATTCACGGTTTACGTATGTTATGCCTATATGGCCTAAAAGGGGCGGCAGCCTATATGGAACACGCCCATGTTTTAGGTCAGTATGATAATGAGGTTTATGGCCAATACCATGAAATTATGGCTTGGCTTGGAACATTGCCATCAGATATGAATGAGCTGCTTGATAATGCGATGGCTATTGGTCTGATGAATTTCAAGATCATGGAAATTTTGGATGCAGGTGAAACGAGCGAATTTGGTCATCCAACACCAACGGAAGTTAACGTTCGTCCAGTCGCAGGGAAGTGTATTTTAATTTCAGGTCATGACCTGAAAGACTTAAAAATGTTGTTAGAACAAACTGAAGGTACGGGTATCAATGTTTATACCCACGGTGAAATGCTGCCAGCACATGGTTATCCAGAGCTGAAAAAATATGCGCATTTAGTCGGTAACTATGGTAGCGGTTGGCAAAACCAGCAGGTGGAATTTGCTAAGTTCCCAGGGTCTATCTTGATGACCTCTAACTGTATTATTGACCCTGATGTCGGTGATTATAAAGACCGTATCTGGACGCGTAGTATTGTGGGTTGGCCGGGTGCAAAACATTTAGTAGGTGATGATTTTTCTGCAATGATTGCTCAAGCTCAGTCGCTGGCTGGTTTCCCGTATACCGAAATCGAACACAAAATTACAGTTGGCTTCGGTCGTCAAACACTACTCGGTGCGGCAGATGCGGTGATTGATTTAGTTTCACAGAAAAAATTACGTCACGTATTCCTCGTTGGTGGATGCGATGGTAGCCGCGGTGAGCGTAGCTACTACACGGACTTTGCGCGTAGTGTACCCGAAGATTGCTTAATCCTTACACTCGCTTGTGGTAAATATCGTTTTAATAAATTAGATTTTGGTACGTTAGAAGGGCTTCCGCGTTTATTGGATGTGGGCCAATGTAACGATGCGTACTCTGCCATTATGCTTGCGGTGAATCTATCAGAGAAACTTGGTTGTGGTATTAATGACTTACCATTGAGTTTGATTCTGTCTTGGTTTGAGCAAAAAGCAATTGTTATCCTCTTAACATTATTAGCGTTGGGTGTGAAAAATATTTATACCGGCCCAACAGCGCCTGGTTTCTTAACTGAAAACTTATTGAATGTGTTAAATGAGAAATTTGGCATGCGAAGTATTACAACAGTTGAGCAAGATCTGGCAGAAATTTTACCTGCATGATCAATAAACCGATAGAAAAAGCTTAAAAACGATGTGAAAGATGGGGGCAGCGACCCCCTTTAAAGGAGTAGCGCGATGACCATGCCAAGTAGTTTATGTCCAAATAGAATGCAAGTTCATTCTATTATTCAAGAAACATCAGATGTCTGGACAATCAACCTTATCAATCATGATTTTTATACATATTCACCCGGTCAATATGCTTTGGTCAGTATTAAAAATAGTGATGATGTCATGCGTGCTTACACTCTTTCATCATCACCGGGACAAAGTCGTTTTATTTCCATTACTGTCAGGCGGTTAGACGATGGAGAAGGGTCAAATTGGCTAACACGCTCAGTTAAAGAAGGTGACTACCTTTGGCTTTCAGAAGCACAAGGGGAATTCACCTGTGCCAATCTACAAAACTCGCAGTATTTGATGTTAGCTGCTGGGTGTGGGGTGACACCGATTATGTCAATGACACGTTGGCTGATGGTGAATCGCCCAAATTCCCATGTAAAAGTGCTATTCAATGTTCGCGATGATAAGCAAGTTATTTTTGCTGAGGAATGGCAAAAGCTCGTCCGGTTATATCCAGAACGGTTGCAATTGTGTGTCATGGCGGAAACACCAGATAATGGCGATATTGCTCAAGGGCGTTTAACCGAAGAGAAATTGAAAGCGTTAGTACCCGATATTAATTCACGAATTGTGATGACGTGTGGGCCTGTACCTTATATGAAAAATGCACAGCAATTTGCTGCAAATTTAGGTGTTCCTGCTGAACATTTCTTTATGGAGCGTTTTTCTACTGAACCAGAAGTTGTTGATAGTGAAGATATTCTTACGTTAAAAATTCGTCAACGATTGGTCGATTTTAAAGTCCCAGTGGGGACGTCTTTATTATCTGCACTGGAGCAAAATAAACAACCTGTTATTGCGGCTTGCCGAGCGGGTGTTTGCGGAAGTTGTAAAACAAAAGTGCTGTCAGGAAATTATACAACCACAAGTACAATGACATTAACCGAAGCAGAAATAGCGGAAGGTTATGTTTTAGCGTGTAGTTGCCAATTGCAGGGCGACACTGAAATAGCGTAAAATTATTTAATATATGCAAACTGTCTCATTAGATTATTAATGGGACAGTATTATAAAATAAATCATAGTAATTATTTACAATACTCGAATTGAGAGTGTAATTAATGTTCCGGTAGTGAACTACGTAAAAAATAAATAGATAATTTGCTGAGTGTATTAATCGCTGACACAGCAACCTCTTTATTTGGGTCTTGACATAAGTCTATGATTCTTATGATGGCATCATTATACTCAATCGTTGCTTTGAAATCTCCTAAAGCAGAAATGGCAGCAATTTTGATTTCATCATTTACGCGAAATGTTAAGTTTGTTAACATTCCAACAATTACTTTATCCATAATAAAACTTTCACTGTTAAATAAAATAAAAAATATTCTAAGATAATTCTTGTGATATTTAATACTGTATTGATGTCTGAAATTAAATATTAACAATTTAAAAGAATAGTTTTTAATGATAATGTCGAATTAAATAGTGATATAAGTGTATTTTCTTATATCATAATTTACTTGTTTGATTATTTTTAATATAAAAAACCAATAGGTGATTAATATTAGTGATTGTATATACTCTAATAAAGCGTTTCAGTTATATTTAATTAGGCTAACTCCTTTATATTGTTTTTTTGTATTATAAGGTAAATCGACAGGTAAGTTTTGATTAATTATCGATAAGATTTACTAAATAATATTACAAATATTATTTAGATTTATCTAAGGGTTGGTTATTGATAAGTAACTAAATATATTTATTTTAATTTGAATATTTAATTTTATTATTAGTTACATTCTGTTACTTTGTGAAGATTTATTTAATATAAACTTAAACGAAACCTAAACAATAAGTTTCTCATGCGTAAAAAACCGTAGATATAGGGTGGCAATTAATTCACCAATGGGTATAATTCGCGCCGCATCCAAAGTGCAGTATCTCGTTAGGCGAGGCTCCTATACAAACATAGGTTACTGATCTGACGACGTCGAGAGACGCCCAAGATTAGGACAGGATATATCGACCGAAGGTATATCCCCATGTAACTTCCTGCTAAATCAGGATACGTTGTATAGTGCTAAAACCGAGACGAAGAGATAGCTTTCGCATTCTCTCATCTGGTTTCGCCCCTATGTGAGTACTGTTTGAGTAACCAACAGTAATAGGGACTAAAAAAATGACATTCACTACCCAGAACAAAGCGGGAGCAGTTGCTATTGCTCAATCCGCAATGAAAGGCGCGCGCCTCAAAGACAATAATACACCGTCACCAAAAGTTGATGATGCAACAGTCAGCGCTTATATGAGTCAATCATATTTGCCAGTTTCTGTCGCAGACTCAATAGCTTGTGTGAAACAAAATCTTATTGAGCACCTTGATGGCGAGAAAATCCCAACCTATTTATTTGTTGTCGATAACGACAATTATTTAAATGGTATTCTTTCAGTTAAATCATTATTAGCTTCACCTGAAAATTTATTAGTGTCTGATATCATGAGACACAATTATTTTTCTGTTGCCCCAGAACAATCACGTCATGATGTTTATGACCTGATTAATCATAGCGGTTTAGATATGATACCTGTGGTGCAATTTGGCAAATTAATGGGTGTTTTGCGTCCGCAAGATATCGCCGAACTGATTGAAGATGAGAATACACTTGATGCGCAGCTACAAGGCGCTACCACCCCATTAGATGAGCCCTACTTAACGACAAGCCCTATAACTTTATGGCGTAAACGTGTCGTTTGGTTGTTGATGCTATTTGTGGCCGAAGCGTATACAGGAACTGTATTAAAAGCATTTGAAGAACAACTCGAAGCCGCAATTTCGTTAGCGTTTTTCATTCCGCTGTTGATTGGTACAGGCGGTAATAGTGGAACACAAATTACATCAACATTAGTCCGTGCAATGGCATTGGGCGAGGTGAGTTTACGTAATCTCGGCACAGTACTAAAGAAAGAGGTCTCTACCTCATTTTTAGTTGCGGTGACTATCGGTGGTGCGGCATTAATCCGTGCATGGATTTTAGGTGTTGGCCACGAAGTGACTATTGTGGTTAGCTTAACCATCGTTGCGATTACAATGTGGAGCGCGGTTGTTTCTTCGATTATTCCAATGGTATTGAAAAAACTGAAAGTGGACCCAGCAGTCGTTTCTGCACCGTTCATTGCAACTTTTATTGATGGAACTGGCTTAATTATTTACTTTGAAATCGCAAAATTAGTGATGACAGAGTTTGCCTAAGCGCACACCTCAAACTTGATGCGGCAGAAAGGTTAATTTTCTGCCGCAGCGACAAAAACCTCTTCTTGTTTTAACACTTCCCCACATTTTCGACATAAATATTGGTTTTCACCTCGTAGCACTTTGTTATGACGGCGTATGGTTAATTCATGAGTCATTTCACAGGCACAATGGTAGCGAAAAGTTTTACTTTTTACTGTCGTAACCGCAAAGTTGTGTGTACGTTTCGCTGTGACTTCCAGTACGTGTTGCATCATCCATTTCCATTCTTTGCCATGTGGTGCGATATTTTTACGGCCAAATATATGAAAAACCAACAAATGCGCTAATTCATGAGGCACAACCTCATCAATAAATTGTTCTGTATTTTCGATGAGTAAACTGGGGTTGAGGCGAATTTCCCATTCTTTTAAGTAAGCACTACCCGCAGTTGTTCCCCGTTGTTTGTAATTAACCGTTGGTTCTGGAAATGACTGTTCGAGTTTATGCTCTGCAAGTGCGAGCTTTTCTCGCAATATGCGCATAACTTGTTGTTGTAGAAAAAGTGGAACACGGATTGTTTTCATGGAGTAAAGGATACGTGAAGGCAATGGGCATAAACAAGCAATAATTGACATATATTATACCAAAATATATATTGTATTTTTATATAATGTAAAACAGCAAGAACATATGCACAATAATCCATCTGAACAGCAACTATTAGCGATGAAGCAGGCCGCGTCAGAAACAGCTTCATTATTGAAAACACTAGGGAATCCTGATCGTTTAATTTTATTATGCCAATTAACACAGGGTGAAGCCTGCGTGAGTGAGTTAGAAGAGCAGTTAGGAATATTACAACCGACACTCTCTCAACAATTAACGGTATTGCGTAATGAAGGCTTAGTGATGACGCGTCGTGAAGGAAAGCGCATTTACTATGCGATTGCAGATGCGAAATTATTTACGTTACTCAATACATTATACCAGCTTTATTGCCCTGTGAAGGAGATATGAAATGACAATCGATTGGGCTAATTTTACACCACTGTCTGCTGCAATTGGCGGTGTATTGATTGGGTTAGCCGCTGCAATTTTATTAGTTTTTAACGGCCGTATTGCGGGTATTAGCGGTATTTTAGGTGGGTTGCTAAAACCAACGAAGGGAGATACTGCGTGGAAAGTCGCTTTTATTATTGGTCTGATGAGCGCCCCAGCACTATTTACTTGGTTGGCGTTTACACCAGAAGTTAGCATTGCAACCAGTACACCTATTTTAGTTTTAGCTGGGCTGTTTGTTGGTTTTGGCTCACGACTGGGAAGTGGCTGTACTAGCGGTCATGGGATCTGCGGCATGGCAAGGTTATCTCGTCGTTCAATTGTTGCAGTATTAGTCTTTATGATTGTTGCTTTTGCGACAGTCGCACTAGCCAACCATTATGGGATAGGGAGATAAACCAATGCCTATTCTTATCGCATTAATTTCAGGGATACTGTTTGGTTTAGGATTGGTCATTGCCGGAATGGGAAATCCAGCAAAGATTTTAGCGTTTTTAGATATTACTGGAACGTGGGATCCCTCTTTATTAATTACGATGGCAGTTGGAATGGTAATCAGTGGTATTGCTTTCTTAGGGGTTAAAAAACGCTCTGTTAGTGTACTAAATTGCCCATTGCAAATTCCGACCAATCAAACGATAGATAAAAAACTAGTCACCGGAAGTGTGTTATTTGGTGTGGGATGGGGGCTAGCAGGGATTTGCCCAGGACCTGCATTATTGTTAACAGGAATGGGATTGACACAAGGGATAATATTTACATTAGCGATGGTTGCTGGAATGGCTATTTTCCAGTTTACGCAAAAAAATTAACCGTTAATTCAGCGCAAGTCTAATCGGTTTTGAAAATAAACGAGGAAAATCAATTTATTGATTTCGGCTGATAACACAAAGCGGGAAAAACCACGCTTTTATCCCGCTTTGTCAACAACCTCAAACCCATCATTAGATGGGTTTGGTTGTATGTGGTTTATTTACCGACGTAATTACAAGCCTGCGGCGGCACGCAATGCTTCAGCTTTGTCAGTTTTTTCCCATGGGAACTGTGAACGACCAAAGTGGCCGTATGAAGCAGTTTGTTGGTAAATTGGGTGTAATAAGTCAAGCATCTTGATTAAGCCGTAAGGACGTAAGTCAAAGAATTCACGAACTAATTGAATTAATAATGACTCATCAACTTTACCTGTTCCAAAGGTTTCTACCATAATCGATGTCGGTTCTGCCACGCCGATAGCGTAAGAAACTTGAATTTCACAACGGTCTGCGAGGCCCGCGGCGACAATATTTTTTGCCACGTAACGTGCTGCATAGGCTGCTGAACGGTCAACTTTTGATGGGTCTTTACCAGAGAATGCCCCACCGCCATGGCGAGCCATACCGCCGTAGGTATCTACAATGATTTTACGGCCTGTTAAGCCACAGTCACCCATCGGCCCACCGATAACAAAACGACCCGTTGGGTTAATAAAGTACTTGGTATCTTTTGATAACCACTCTGCTGGTAGAACTGGCTTGATGATCTCTTCCATCACCGCTTCATGCAGGTCTTTTTGTTGAATATCTTCAGAATGCTGAGTAGATAAAACAACGGCATCAATACCTACAATTTTGTTATTGTCGTATTGGAATGTTACCTGACTTTTCGCATCTGGGCGTAACCATGGCAACGTGCCATTTTTACGAACATCCGCTTGGCGCTGAACTAAGCGGTGTGCATAAGTAATAGGAGCAGGCATTAATACATCAGTTTCGTTGGTTGCATAACCAAACATTAGGCCTTGGTCACCCGCGCCTTGTTCTGATGGGTCAACACGGTCAACACCTTGGTTGATATCAGGCGACTGTTTACCAATTGCACTTAAAACAGCACATGAATTGGCATCGAAGCCCATTTCGGAACTGGTGTAGCCAATTTCGCGAACAGTTTTGCGCGTGATTTCTTCAATATCAACCCAAGCACTGGTGGTGATTTCTCCCCCGACCATTACCATACCTGTTTTGACGTAGGTTTCGCAGGCAACGCGAGCTTTCGGGTCTTGTTCCAGAATAGCATCAAGTACTGCGTCAGAGATTTGATCAGCAATTTTATCTGGATGCCCTTCTGATACAGACTCAGAAGTAAAGAGATGTGTAGCCATGAGATTAATACCTTAAGAATTCGCAAATTTATAATTGGATGTTTTAACATCTAGACGGCTATTTTAGTCCCATACGGTAAAAATTTCTACCTGTATTTATACAAAAAAGGAATAGAGCCATAAAACAGCAATGGGTAAAGTTTTATCGCAATTTAGTCATTTTGGTTTTGCTTTTTGAGCGCAATAGATGTATAAACTGCGACCGTAACGGATGGTTGTTGTTTCCCGTTATATACCAGCAGAATGATATAAAACTTCTGCTATCTATCAGGAATGTTTATAAACTTTTGAATTTCAATAAAAAATAAGGTGATATAGCTTAAATCAACAGGTCAAACTGCCAAAATAGTGCTACCACATTGAAATTTTAAAGGGGTAAACAGTTATATTGGGGGTTAATGGGTAATGATCCATAATCTACTGAATAACAGTATCCAACCGTCATATGCGGATCGCCGCGTGACTTTGGCATTTACTTTCCTGTCATTCTTTACTTCATCACGAAGTTACCGTCACATCTTTAATACACCTTCGAGGCTGAGTCATTAATCTGTCAGCTTAAGGTCGTATATTGTCACTGTTTAGAAGTTCTAAGCACTTTTTATTAAAATCTGAGTATTGCCGTTTCCCCGACATAACTGCCTTGCAGTGTTATGTCCTCACTGACATGCATCAGGAAGGAGAACGCGTCACTCACCCCTCCATAAAAGGAGTTTATTATGAATGATAATATCGCTCGCAAAATGCGTCAGACGTACAACATCGCGTATTGGGGTGGTGGTTACTATCAGGTGAATGAGCGCGGAAATGTCTGTGTTTGCCCGAATCCTGAGAACCCGGACACCTTTGTTGATTTAGCTGACCTCGTTAATCAGGTTAAAGAAGAGCAGGAGCATTTACGCTTACCTGCATTGTTTTGTTTCCCGCAAATCTTACAGCATCGTTTACGTTCAATAAACGCGGCATTTAGACGCGCACGTGAGTCTTATGGCTATAAAGGCGATTACTTTCTGGTTTATCCCATAAAAGTTAACCAGCAACGCCGAGTCATTGAATCGCTGGTTAATTCTGGCGAGCCGCTCGGCCTTGAAGCGGGTTCAAAAGCTGAATTAATGGCTGTTTTAGCCAACGCAGGTAAAACACAGACTGTTATCGTCTGTAATGGGTATAAAGACCGTGAATATATCCGATTAGCGTTAATTGGGGAAAAATTAGGTCACAAGGTTTATCTTGTTATCGAAAAAATGTCTGAAATTGAGATGGTATTGGCAGAAGCGGAAAGCTTAAATGTCACACCACGCTTAGGGGTTCGTGCCCGTTTGGCTTCCCAAGGCTCAGGTAAATGGCAGGCAAGTGGCGGTGAAAAATCTAAATTTGGTTTGGCTGCAACTCAAGTACTGCAATTAGTGGAAATTTTACGCAATGCGAATCGCCTAGACAGCTTACAGTTGCTTCATTTCCATTTAGGCTCTCAGATGGCCAATATTCGCGACATCGCTACGGGTGTCCGTGAATCAGCGCGTTTCTATGTGGAATTACATCGCCTAGGCGTTAACATTCAGTGCTTTGATGTGGGCGGTGGCCTTGGTGTTGACTATGAAGGTACTCGTTCTCAATCCGATTGCTCGGTCAACTATGGTTTAAATGAATACGCTAACAACGTGATTTGGGCAATTGGGGATGCGTGTGAAGAATTCGATTTACCGCACCCAACCGTAATCACAGAGTCTGGCCGAGCTCTTACTGCTCATCATACCGTTTTAGTCTCCAATGTAATTGGTGTTGAGCGTAATGAATTTACCAAAACAACACCACCTCATGAAGATGCACCACGTTCATTGATTTCCTTATGGGAAACGTGGGAGTCAATGCAGCATCAAGGTAATAGCCGTTCATTACGTGAATGGCTGCATGATAGCCAGTTCGACTTACAAGAAGCGCACACTCAGTATGCACACGGCGTACTAGATTTAACGCAACGAGCATGGGCAGAAGAGTTATATCTAAATATTTGCCGCCGTATTCAACAGGATTTAGATCCAAGTAATCGTGCTCATCGTCCGATAATCGACGAACTCCAAGAGCGCATGGCTGATAAGTTTTATGTGAATTTTTCCTTATTCCAATCGCTACCAGACTCTTGGGGAATCGACCAAGTGTTCCCAGTATTACCGATTGAAGGGTTAGATAAACCATTAGACCGTCGCGCGGTACTGTTAGATATCACCTGTGACTCAGACGGTATTATTGACCATTATGTGGATGGTGATGGCGTTGAAACCACAATGCCAATGCCTGCATATGACCCAGAAAACCCACCAATGATAGGTTTCTTTATGATTGGGGCATACCAAGAAATTTTAGGTAACATGCATAACCTATTTGGTGATACTGCCGCGATAGATGTCTGGGTTGATAGCCAAGGCAACTTGCGTTACTTGCAAAGTGAAGAGGGCGATTCTGTGGCAGATATGCTGCAATACGTCAAATTAGTACCGGAAGTCCTACTAGAAAGCTTTACAGAGCAAGTAAAAGGCACCGGTTTAAGTGAGCAACTTCAAAAAGACTTTGTGGAAGAGTTCGAGAATGGCCTATATGGGTATACTTATTTAGAAGACGAATAAATGCTCAATGCGCGTTATATTTCGCACCGCCGCGTTGTTGGCTGCATTTGCCAACCCTAGTCACATACTTGTGTATGCTCCTAGGGATTAGCTCATTTTGCCGCCTAGCGACAGCACGAACTATTTAGCGCATTAATATATGAGATTAATATATTCAATGTTCGTTATGCTTCAAGTGGTGGTGGTGTGGCAACGCTCAGTTATTCGGGTCACATACTTGTGTATGCTCCTAGGAATTGGCTCATTTTGCCGCCTAGCCACAACATAAACTATTTAGCGCATTAAATGACTCATAGGGCATTAAGATAGTGAACAGATAATAACTTTGTGCAAATAACATGATTTGTTTATTATTTATACTGTGCGAAGTTAATTAGGTAAAACTATTCGAACCAAATATAAAAAGGGCTTGCTAACGGGCTGGCCTATTTGAGGAAGAAAAATGATTAATAGTACTTTAGGCAATCAAGTTGATAATTCACTGGTTTCTAACGCATTTGGTTTCTTACGTTTTCCGCTGAATTTTCAGCCTTACAGCTCAGACGCTGAGTGGGTGATCACGGGTGTGCCCTTCGATATGGCAACCTCAGGCCGTGCAGGTAGCCGTCATGGGCCAGCCGCTATTCGCCAAGTGTCTACTAACCTTGCATGGGAAAGTCACCGTTGGCCGTGGAACTTTAAACTAACCGAACGTTTAAATGTTGTCGATTGTGGTGATGTGGTGTTTGCTTTCGGTGATGCGCAAGACATGAGTGATAAACTGCAAGCACATACTGAAAAACTACTTGAATCAGGTAAACGCTGCTTGACCTTTGGTGGTGACCATTTCGTTACACTGCCATTGCTGCGCGCTCATGCAAAACACTTCGGTAAAATGGCCTTGGTTCATTTCGATGCACACACTGACACCTATGGCAATGGCAGCAAATTTGACCACGGAACCATGTTCTATCATGCACCAAAAGAAGGTCTGATCGACCCAAATCATTCAGTACAAATTGGTATTCGTACCGAACATGACAGCGATAATGGCTTTACTGTATTGGATGCAGGTCAGGTGAATGATCGCAGTGTGGATGATATGGTCGCGCAGATCAAAGAGATTGTCGGTGACCTACCTGTTTACCTGACTTTCGATATAGACTGCCTTGACCCTGCATTTGCACCGGGCACAGGAACCCCTGTTATTGGTGGTTTAACGTCAGATCGTGCATTGAAATTATTGCGTGGAATACAGTCATTAAATATCGTGGGTATGGATTTAGTGGAAGTCGCTCCGGCTTATGACCAATCTGAAATCACGGCATTAGCCGCAGCATCTATCGCATTAGAGATGCTGTATATCCAAGCCGCTAAAAAATAAGTCATTTATTTTCAATTGCATCATTAAGCCACCGATTGGTGGCTTTTTTATGTCCATATTTTATATAAGTGGTTATCAATTATACTAAAAATCAATAAACCGCATTTTTTGTTTATTAAATTGAGAATGATTTTTATTAACAATAATCTTATAATTTACGTCTATATGTATTTTTCTACGGTAAAAAAAACATATTAACCTTGTAAATAGTGAAATATTTTTTATAAATAACAAATATTAGGCTAAAATTAATACTTTGTAACTTATTGTTATTGTTGCTAACTTAATATTAAAGGTGAACTAGTCAATTTGGCTATTATTCAGTAGGAGAAAAGTATGGCGTTAAATAATAAAGTTATCTTAGTTACTGGTGCAGCTCAAGGTATTGGTCGTGGTATCGCATTGCGTTTAGCGAAAGAAGGCGCTGATATCGCACTGGTGGATTTGAAAAAAGACAAGCTCCAAGATGTTGCCAAAGAAATTGAAGCGTTAGGCCGTAAAGTAACAACATTTGCCGCAGATATCAGTCAACGTGACCAAGTTTTTGCTGCGGTGGCTCATGCAGAAGCTGAATTGGGTGGTTTTGATGTAATGATTAATAACGCGGGGATTGCACAAGTTAAGCCAATCGCTGATGTTCGCCAAGAAGATATGGATTTAATCTTCAAAATCAACGTAGATGGAACCATGTGGGGCATTCAAGCTGCTAGTGAAAAATTCCAAGAACGTAAACACAAAGGAAAAATCATCAATGCATCCTCTATTGCAGGACATGATGGTTTTGCAATGTTAGGCGTTTACTCTGCCACAAAATTTGCCGTACGCGCATTAACGCAAGCCGCGGCAAAAGAATACGCCAGTTCAGGTATCACTGTGAATGCTTATTGCCCAGGTATTGTTGGGACAGATATGTGGGTAGAGATTGATGAGCGCTTCTCTGAAATCACAGGTACGCCAAAAGGTGAAACCTATAAAAAATATGTCGAAGGCATCGCATTAGGTCGTGCACAAACGCCAGATGATGTGGCAGGTTTGGTTGCATTTTTAGCGAGCGATGACTCTGACTATATTACTGGCCAATCTATTTTGACTGATGGCGGGATTGTGTATCGTTAATTCATTCATATGAATCTAGGATGCAATAATAGCCGCGATGAATAACTCATCGCGGTTTTTGTTTATGCGGCGTATTTTTGAATATCAACTAAGATATTGTCTGCTTGAGTCCAAAGCAAAGAGCCGCCTTCTTGCGAATGTAAATGGTGGTTGCAGTTTAGTAAGCGACCGGACAAAATTTTACCAAAATCGGGGGAGTGCACGGTGCTCATATCTAATTCGCCATACCATAAGGATGTCGGGCATTGAATATCTTCAGGGGTGAATCCCCAAGGCTGTAAAGAGAGGATTAAATCCTGTACATAACCTTGATTACCTTGTGCAAAAGCGCGTCGAATACACGCAGTATAGGCATCAAGGAATTGTTCTTCATTATAAAGTTGTTGGTCAATATCTGCGCTGCAATTAAGAATAAATGCCAACAGCCACTCACCAGTGACATTCTTTAATAGCCAATCTGACAGGGCTTCAGGGGTGTTAAGAGCTTGTTCTTGCATGTTCACGACATCCGTGCGGAGTATCGCGCGAGTTGCAGGGTATTCAAATTGGTCTTGCCCAGACACAATAGACAGTGAAATAGGCTGGCAATAGTGGGCGATAGCCATCGCAAAAACAGCACCTTGAGAAAAACCAACGACAGAAAATCGGGTAATGGATTGCTCATTTAGCAGTGCTTGCACATCCATAGCAAAGCTTTTCAATGATTTTTCAGGGTGAAAAGTGGATTCACCAAGGCCCGCACGTTCAGGAACAATCAAACGAATGTTCAGTTGTTCGAGTAAATCCAAACCAAACCCTAATGAACCACTCATCCCTGCTCCTGCACAAAAAATAACAGGAAAACCTGTTTTAGGGCCTGATTCAAACCAGCAAAATTGGCGGTTATCAGGTAATTTCATCGTGTGTTGATGTGTGTTGGTCAGTGGTGCGTTATACATGGTGAATTCCTAACACAGAGCAGGTACAGATTGGGTGATAAGATAGGTCAGCTAATAATTATTAAAACTGGCATTGTTATAGTTGCAATTTTAAAGTATTAAATAGGTAAAATGCAAAATATTAGCTTAATAAATATCAATTCATTAACAATGAGAAGAGTAAAATGGCATTTTCTGAATCAGAAAAACAGATTTTGTTGGCAGTTAAAGGGGTCGGGCCCACAGTGATTAGCCGTTTAGAACAAATGGGGTTTAGTTCACTCGCACAATTAAGTGAAGCTTCCTACGATGAAATTTTAATTTATGGGGCCGCATTAACAGGCTCAAGTTGCTGGAAAAATAGCCCACAAGCGAAAAAAGCGGTAGAAGGGGCTATTTTAGCAGCTAAACAAGCGGTTAGATTGCCATCTTAATCAGTTTGGTTTCTCGTTTTCCATTTCTTACTACGCAAGATATTGAGAACTTGTACTGCCATGGAAAAGAACATCGCAAAGTAGATATAGCCTTTTGATACATGAACTTGAACACTTTCAAGTAGTAAGGTGAAACCAACAAGAATCAAAAATGATAAGGCTAAGATTTTTACAGAAGGGTAGCGCTCAACAAAGTCGCCAATGGGTTTGGCTGCAAGCATCATAATGAGCACAGCGATGACGACCGCAGCCATCATGATAAATAAGTGGTCTGATAGCCCCACAGCCGTGATCACGGAATCTAAACTGAAGATAATGTCTAACAAAGCAATTTGAACGATAGCCCCCCAAAATGAGCTCACTTTTTTATTTGCTAGGCTATTTTCACCTTCTCCTTCAATCGTATCAAAAATTTCTTGGCTTGCTTTCCAAATAAGGAAGATCCCACCTGCACATAATATGAGATCGCGAGCGGATACCACATGGTCAGCGACAGTAAAAAGTGGGGTGGTAAGGCGTGATAACCACGCAATAGAAGCCAATAATGCAAGACGCATCACCATTGCTGCAATAAGCCCAGTCCGTCTGGCACTATTTTGTTGGTGACTAGGAAGTTTGCTCACCACAATACTGAGGAAAATAATATTATCGATGCCTAGGACAATTTCTAATATGGTTAATGTAGCGAGTGCCATCCAGGCATTGGGATCCAGTATCCACTCAAACATCTTGGTACCTTCTAATTAACGAATTAAACAGTGATAATAATTTATCGTCTGCTTTGGTACAGGCGATGGTTAGCGACTAACTTAAACTAAAATGCCGTGCTAGTAAGGGCGCGGTAAAATCTTTTTTAAGATAAAAACCACGTGGTAGCGTCATAATAGGCTGACCAAACTCACCAATAGCTTCCGTTAGTGCTTTATTGTTTGCGGCCTTAGGGCGAATTTGTAATACCTGCCCATGACGTGCAGTAATACTTTCCACTTTGCCTAACACAATGAGGTCCATTAACTCTTCCCAATCTTGCCGTAGCAACTGTTCTTCAAACGGGGACGGGCTCCAAATTAATGGGTTTGCAACTCTACGTTGTGAGAGTGGGATTTGCCTTTCCCCTTCAATAGGAAACCATAAAATACGGGACAGCTTGCGGCGAACATGGCTATTTTCCCATGTTAAACCACTGTTTCCTGTTAACGGTGCAACAGAAACAAAAGTGGTTTCAAGTGGAACACCATACCGGTCAATCGGAATGGTTTTTAATTCAATTCCAATATGGGCGAAATCTTGCTCTGCCTTACTTCCCGCATTCGCGCCTAAATAATATTCCAATAGCATACCAACCCAGCCTTTATCGCGCTTGAGATCCTGAGGAATAGGGATAGCTGCGTGTTGGGCGAGCTCACCAAGCGTGTAGCCAGCAAGAGCTTGCGCTCGGCTCATTAAGGTCGCTTCGTTATCAGGTGGTGGTGGTGCAATAAATGGCGTCATGGTTTGAATAGTAATGTATAAAAAGTAGCCAGTGAAAATACATATAACTCAAGAAGTATAACACTTTTTCTTTGGTATTTTTAACTATCTGATATATAGGGGTATAATATCATTTATTCATCCAAGTTATAAATTATTACAGAGGTTATTCAAGTTCATCCCAAGATAATCACAGGATCATGCACTAGGTTATCCACAGGATTTCTGGATAACTGTGAAAAATAGAGATTACTGTGTGTATTTACAGCCTTGACGAAACGGTTTTTATGACACAAATCACAAAATATGAGTAAGTTAAGCACATATCTTGTGGATAAATACAACGTTGTTTGATCTTTGCTCAGTTAAAGTCCTAAGCATGTTAGTTAAAAAAGTAGTCAGTGGATGAAAGGCTATTTTGCTATTTATTTGTTTGATTTATCAGTGATTATTCAACTGTGCTTTTTTTTGATAAAAAAGCGACTTGGGGATATACCCTGATTACCATGAGGTTGTTCACATGGATATCCACAGAAAAAGTGAATAACATCCTTATTATTCATTTCATCTGTTTATAACTATCAATATTTTTCTAGGTTATCCTCAGACGGTTTAAACCACGCAGATTTAAAATCAAACCAGCCAAAGGTATTCATTCGTACACCGCGCATGGTTTTTTGGCCTTGCAATTCAAGCCAATGATGAAAAACGGGGTGAAAGATTTGTGAGTCAACTAAGCTTTCACACCAAGCTTCGACATCTAATTGGTTATTACGCCACAGATTAAGTTCATTGCTGAGAGGGTTATTAAGGCATTGTCGTAGCAATGGCATTTCGTACAAGGTTGCAAAGATGGAAAATTCGAGAGGTTTAAAAAAGTTAGCTGTTGCTAACCAAATATCACTTTCTCCATTGCCATTAAACCAATCATCGTAATCAATGATATTGATCTTAAGTTCCACACCTTGCATCTGTAAAACCCGTTTCATAATTTGGCTAATTGCGTAGAACTCATGGTGGTGGCGATAAAAAGTGACAGTAAGCTCAGTTAAATCTTCAGGCTTGGGAAACAAGGTTAGCATTTTACTGTGATGCCAATGGAGTAACAGGCCATAAGCAGGTGCCCAATGGCGCTGATAAAAAGGTTCGCAATGTGCAAGTAGGTTGACAGGGGTTAAAAAGCTACATAACCACTTACGAACATCTTCACGCTGAGCTATCGGTGAACGCTGATCCATTAACAGGAAATAACAGCCTTCTTCCATACGACTTTCGAGCGAGCCATTATGGTGCTTATCACCATCCATTTTTAATGTTGTACAGACCATTTGCTCAGAGAGTTCAGGAACTACCCAAATGGTCACTTCATCGAGTAGCGCACGATAGCCAAAATAGCGGTCGAAAGCCGTAATGGTCAGCTTTTGTGGCAAGTTTTTTTCTACTTGATAAGGGCCAGTGCCGATTGGGGAACGGCTAAAGTTTTCGAGGCTCTCCCACTCTTTCGGTAAAATGGCGGCATGGTGGCTACCTAATAACCAAGGTAGTTGTTTATCAGGCTCACTTAACGTGATATCAATGACATAAGGCTGCGGTGAGCTAACGGATTGAATATGTGAGAATAGCGGCCAACAGGTTTTTAAGCGTAAAAGGGAATAAATAATATCGTCGGTAACCATTTCTCGCCCATGATGGAAATAAATAGCGGGGCGTAAATAAAAACGCCATTGGGTATCGCTGGTGGATTGCCAATGGTGGGCAAGGCCATCTTCTACTTCCCCTTTTTCCTCATTTATATGGGTAAGGCCATTAAATATTTGGCTCATCAAGTGAATTTCTGAGCGGCGCATTGGCGCACCAGGAAGCAATGTCGGGAAATCTCGATAATAAATAATTCGTAATAAATTCTTACCTTGTCGATAGCTGCGTTCCAGTTCAGACAATACCATTTGACGAATGGTTTCCTTATCACCCACTAGGGCGACAAGTTTTTCAATACTTTCTTCTTTGAGTAGTTGTTCAGCCTGTGCCTGCTGTAGCTCCAAGCCATTAACATGAAAAATAAGGGTAGAGCGTTTTCCTCGACCAGACTCTGCCTGCCAACTAAGCCAACCTTGTGACTGCATATTATTAAGCAGAGTACGGACATGACGGCGAGAGCAAAACAGCGTATCAGCGATGTCTTGTAGTGTTGTTTCACTGTCTTGGCCCTGAAAATGTTGCCAGAGACGAATGAATTGGGTTTGTAATCGCGAATTAGACATAAAAGAGGAACTCCGGCAAAAAATACATCAATTTTAATTTCCTAAATTCTCACGATAATAGAAGGTAGTAAGTAGCTCGTTTGGTCTGCAGTTGCAGGCCGACTCCCCCATTTAGAGTAATGGTGTATTATCACCGAGCCGGTTTTTACCGGCTTTTTTTTATTTTTTCGTCATATTTCTCGTTATAGCTGTGTTAGCTTCGTTCAGCTACCCTAGTCACATACTTATGTATGCTCCTAGGCGTATCCTCACTTGCCGCCTTGCTATAACGCGAACTATTTAGAAAAAATTGTTCAGTTAAAAGCAAAAATCTTATTTTGTTATTAATTATACAGGAAGAAATTAATGGGGAAGTGACTAAGGAGTGTAAAGCTGGTAAATATTGACAGGTTCCGCATTTATGGGAGTAAAAAATCTGAATGTGGGATACTCTAAATAGTTCATGTGGCGTGTAGCCGAGCGATGCTAACACCCACGCCACGTGAAATATGACGAGTATCTTAGCTCATGAATGCAGGGATTTGCTGCTCAAAATCCTTGATTTGGTCGACATGCTGCAACGTCAAACCAATACTATCCAAACCATTCATCATGCAGTGGCGACGGAAGCTATCAATTTCAAAATGATAGGTTTTATCACCCGCAGTTACTGTTTGAGCTTCTAAGTCTACCGTAAACTGGCAACCTTCATGGTCATTAACATAGTTAAACAGCTCATCTACTTCGGTTTCACTTAATTTAATTGGTAATAATTGGTTGTTGAACGAGTTGCCATAAAAAATATCAGCAAAACTTGGGGCGATAACCACTTGAATACCAAAGTCAGTCAATGCCCAAGGTGCGTGCTCACGGGATGAACCGCAACCAAAGTTTTCACGAGCTAATAAAATACTTGCCCCTTTGAAAACTGGCTTATTTAAGACGAAATCAGGGTTAGGTTGTTGCCCGTTCTCATCTAAAAAACGCCAGTCATTAAACAAGTGTTGGCCAAAACCAGTGCGAGTCACTTTTTGCAAAAATTGTTTAGGGATAATGGCATCAGTATCCACATTGGCTGCATCTAAAGGAGCAACAATCCCGACGTGTGTAATAAACTTTTCCATCATTTTCTCCTTAGATTTGAATATCACGTACATCAGCAAAATGGCCATTAATCGCTGCTGCAGCCGCCATTGCTGGGCTAACTAAGTGAGTACGGCCTGCTCGACCTTGGCGACCTTCAAAGTTACGGTTACTGGTTGATGCACAGCGTTCGCCAGGGTTTAAACGGTCGTTATTCATCGCTAAGCACATAGAGCATCCAGGTAAACGCCATTCAAAGCCCGCTTCAATGAAAATTTTATCTAAACCTTCTTGTTCCGCTTGGGCTTTAACAGGGCCAGATCCCGGAACAACGATGGCTTGCACGCCATTGGCAACTTTTTTTCCTTTAGCAATTGCAGCTGCTGCACGTAAATCTTCAATACGCGAATTAGTACATGAACCAATAAATACTTTATCAATTTTTACATCAGATAATTTAATACCGGACTCTAACCCCATGTAAGCTAATGCTTTCTCCGCAGAAGCACGCTCAACAGGGTCTGCAAATGATTCTGGGGCAGGTATCGGTTGGTTAATGGCAATTACTTGCCCCGGGTTAGTTCCCCATGTGACTTGTGGTGCGATGCTACTTGCTTGAATAGTAATGACTTTATCAAATTGTGCATCATCATCAGTTTTTAACGTTTTCCAATACGCAACCGCGTCGTCCCACTGTTGGCCTTTAGGTGCAAATTGGCGACCTTTCATATAGGCAAAGGTGGTTTCATCTGGTGCGATAATCCCCGCTTTCGCACCTAATTCAATAGCCATGTTGCATACCGTCATACGGCCTTCCATGCTCAAGTTTTCGATGGCTTCACCGCAAAACTCAACAATATAGCCAGTACCGCCTGCGCTGCCAGTTGTACCGATAATTGCTAAAACGATATCTTTTGCAGTAATGCCAGCAGGAGCTTTGCCGACGACTTCAATTTTCATTGTTTTAGCGCGTGCTTGTTTCAGTGTTTGGGTCGCCATCACGTGCTCAACTTCTGACGTCCCGATACCAAAGGCTAATGAGCCAAATGCACCGTGTGTTGCGGTGTGGGAGTCTCCACATACAATGGTCATACCGGGTAAAGTGATACCTTGCTCAGGCCCCATCACATGGACAATACCTTGGTATGGGTGATTCAAATCATATAAAGTTACGCCAAACTCTTTACAGTTTTTCATTAACTCTTGCATTTGAATACGAGCCATATCGCCACAAGCATTAATATCTTTGGTTTGCGTCGATACGTTGTGATCCATGGTGGCAAATGTTTTACTTGGTTGATGCAATGGGCGTTTTTTAGTTCTCAAACCATCAAATGCTTGAGGTGATGTAACTTCATGTACCAAGTGACGATCGATATAAATCAAAGGGATTTCATTTTCGACCTCACGGACAACGTGGGCATCATACAATTTTTGATATAAAGTCTTGGCCATGTTAAACCCCTTCTGCAATATAACGAGCAATAATATCGCCCATTTCACTGGTACTTATTGACTGACCTGCACCTGCTAAGTCTGATGTTCTATAACCTTCTTCTAAGGCTTTATTGACTGCACGCTCGATGACATCTGCCGCATCCGTTTGGTCTAAGCTAAATCTTAACAGCATGGAAGCAGATAAAATTTGTGCAATTGGGTTGGCAATATTTTTTCCTGCAATATCTGGTGCAGAGCCGCCTGCAGGTTCATATAAACCAAATCCAGCTTCATTCAAGCTTGCAGAAGGTAACATGCCCATAGAACCGGTGATCATCGCACATTCATCAGAAATGATATCGCCGAACAAGTTAGAACATAACACCACATCAAATTGAGATGGGGCTTTGATCATTTGCATTGCTGCGTTATCGATATACATATGGCTGACTTCAACATCTGGATATTCTTGAGCAATTTGGTTGACCACTTCACGCCATAATACTGAACTTTGCAACACGTTTGCTTTATCGATTGATGTGACTTTGTTATTACGTTTGCGAGCCGATTCAAAAGCAATACGCGCGATACGCTCGATTTCATAGCGGTGATAAACTTCAGTATCAAATGCATATTCTTCTTGGCCTTCACCTTTGCGGCCTTTCGGTTGACCGAAGTAAATTCCACCGGTTAATTCACGGACACAAAGAATATCGAAACCTTGAGCTGCGATGTCTGCACGTAATGGGCAAAATGCTTCTAATGCTTGATATAAGCGAGCAGGGCGTAAATTACTGAATAATTTAAAATGCTTACGTAAAGGTAATAATGCACCGCGTTCAGGCTGGCTATCAGGTGGTAAGTGTTCCCATTTAGGCCCACCGACAGAGCCAAATAATACCGCATCAGCTTCCTCACAACCTGTTACTGTAGCCTGCGGTAACGGTTCACCGTGTTTGTCGATTGCCGCGCCGCCAACATCGTATTCAGTGGTGTTAATTGTTATTGCAAAACGTTTACTGATAGCGGCTAAAACCTTGTGAGCTTGCGCCATCACTTCTGGACCGATGCCATCTCCCGGTAATACGGCAATTTTATAGTTAGACATTGTTAAACTGCTTCCTTTGTGTTTGATTGTGATTCTTGATTTATTTTTTGTTTTTCTTTTTCAACTTGTTCAGAGCGCCAAATGCTATTTAATACATGCACCATGGCTTTCGCTGAAGATTCGACGATATCTGTTGCTAATCCCATCCCGTGGAACTTACGGTTATGGCATTCAACCACGATATCCACTTGGCCTAACGCATTTTCACCATGGCCCTTAGCAGATAACTGGTACGAGACTAATTTCATAGGGAATTGTGTGATGTTGCTGATGGCTTGGTAGATGGCATCAACGGGGCCATTACCGGTCGCCGCTTCAGACTTCACTTCATCGCCACACTGCATTTTGACTGTTGCTGTTGCAACAATACTAGAGCCTGATTGTGTACTGAAATAGTCCATCACGAAGTGGTCAGTTTCATCTTGTTGTTTCGTAAAGAAAGCTAAGGCTTCTAAGTCATAGTCAAAGACTTGACCTTTTTTATCAGCTAAATTCAAAAATGCAGTATACAATTCATCCAATTTGAAGTCTTTACCTTCGTGATACCCCATTTCCTCCATACGGTGTTTAACAGCGGCACGGCCTGAACGTGAGGTTAAATTTAATTGTTGTTCTTTTAAGCCGATAGACTCTGGTGTCATGATTTCGTAGGTTTCACGATTTTTCAACACACCGTCTTGGTGAATACCTGATGAGTGAGCAAATGCGTTACTACCCACAACGGCTTTATTAGCTGGAATTGGTGTATTACATAATTGGCTAACTAATTGGCTGGTACGGTAAATTTCTTTGTGATTAATATTGGTATGCACATTCAACATTTGTTCGCGCAGTTTAATGGCCATAATCACTTCTTCCAATGCCGTGTTGCCGGCGCGTTCGCCTAAGCCATTGATGGTACCTTCAACTTGGCGGGCACCGGCTTGCACAGCACTGATTGAGTTAGCAACTGACATCCCTAAATCATCATGGCAATGCACAGAAATAACAGCTTTATCGATATTTGGCACACGGTTATACAAATCAGTGATAATTCCGCCAAACTGGTAAGGTGTTGTATAACCTACAGTATCTGGAATATTGATTGTTGTTGCACCTGCATTAATAGCCGTTTCTACGATACGACATAAATTATCAGGGTCAGTACGGCCCGCATCTTCACAGGAGAATTCAACGTCATCGGTATAGCGTCTTGCGCGCTTAATGGAATTAATTGCCATATCCATTACGCCATCAAAGGATTTATTTAATTTCTTCTCCATATGTAAATTGGAGGTAGCTAAGAAAATATGGATACGAAAGGCTTCGGCAACCTTTAATGACTCAGCTGCAACATCAATGTCATTTTCAATACAACGCGCTAATGCACAAATTCGGCTGTTTTTGATTTCTCTCGCGATGGTTTGTACGGATTCGAAGTCACCCGGTGAAGAGACTGGGAAACCCGCTTCAATGATATCAACCCCTAAACGCTCTAATGCGAAGGCAATTTGTAATTTTTCTTTGACTGACAAACTTGCCTGTAATGCCTGCTCACCGTCGCGTAAGGTGGTATCGAAGATAATGACTTGGTTGCTCATATTGTGTTCCTCATATCGAATTTTGTTTTTTGCTGAGAGTTATGTTCTTCCAAAGCCGCAGGCATAAAAAAACCCGCGGGTTGCGCGGGTTTTTAATGTTTGTGGACAGTTTGTTTCTATTTTTCGTCCATAAGCATACCGCGCAAATTTAATGCGAGTAGTAGTAGGCTTAGTAGGCGAATAGAAAATGTCATTTTTAACTGTCTCTCTTGAGTATCTTAATCAAACTGTATTTATTGATACGTTATCTTAAAGTTAATGTCAATAATAGATTTTTAGCATATTTTTACCAATCATGAATTATGGCTTCTGGCTGGTGGTTGTTGCTGTTTTTTTGTGTATCCCTTCTGTTTTGTCTGGATTTTTGCGTTGTTATAAGGGTAAAATTCTTTTGCTATGCTCATTCAAATGCTTTCATGATTAAAGTTATTGATTTTTATGCAATTTTTATTTTTTGATGTAAGGTGAGACTCAAGGTAGGGAATGAATCATCTTCGCCAATACTTTTTAATTAAGTTAATTATCTAATAAATGAGTATTTAAAAAATAATCTGATAATGAGAATATTTATTGATTCTACATACGATTTATTATGATTTCTTGCAAAAATTGCTTTATTATTTTTACGGTGAGTGATTGCAATGCTAATAAGTGGTTATCATTCATTATTTTGATGAATATTTACGTTTTATAATGATATTTATACTGCAAGTTTAATTAATAGGTAAAGTAATATAAACGTCGTTTTAATAAATGCAGGGAAAGCGAAATGACTTATTATCTATAAGTTGTTTTAAGAATAATATTTAATGAATTTATATATTCGTCGGTTTTTTAAGATGAATGACTCTTTTCGTTAATGAAAAATGATAAATATATTAGTGGAGTAAAAAATGACTGATTTTGATACAATTTCAACAGCTAAAAAAGACAGTAGCGATATTCATTTACGTAATGTTGATCTCAACCTATTAACGGTTTTTGACGTGGTTATGCAGATGCAAAACGTAACAAAAGCAGCGCAAGTTCTAGGGATGTCTCAACCTGCGGTGAGTAACGCAGTTTCACGTTTAAAATCAATGTTTAATGATGAGTTGTTTGTCCGGTATGGGCGTGGTATTCAGCCGACATCTCGTGCTAAGCAACTGTTCGGGCCTATTAGGCAAGCATTACAATTAGTTCATAATGAATTACCTAGTGCAGGTTTCAATCCACAAACTAGTGATCGAGTATTTAATTTATCTATTTGTTCACCGTTAGATATTCGTCTAGCTGCTATTATTGTCGAAAAATTTAAGGTAGTTTCGCCTAATATTAATATAGTCATTCATTCTTTTATGGATAATAAAATTGCTCATCAATTAAAATACCAAGAAATGGATTTTTTCCTTGGCTATAATCAATTAGAAAAGACAGAATTTCAACATCAGGTTTTATTTGATGATGAATTGGTATTAGTGGTGGCTAGTCATCACCCACGTATTGGTAATTCAATTTCTGAAATTGAATTAAATAATGAACGTCATGCTATTATGTCAATGGATAACATGGGATCATTTAGTAAACCTTATTATAATAATACTGAGTTATCGCATACGATTAGCTATCAAGGTACTGACTTAAATAGTGTCCTGAGTCTTGTTGCTCAAACTGATCTCGTCGCTATTGTGCCAAAATGGCTAGTGAGTCATTACTTTGGACAACTAAAATTACGGACATTAACGTTGCCTTGGCTTCGAGATACACTGCCTTGCTATTTAACTTGGCATGAATCAACGGTTAGGGATAAAGGCCATCAATGGATGAAATCTCAATTTAATCAGTTGATTGAGGAACTCTCTGAACAGGCTGTTGCTGCATAGTACTCCTATTTAAAAATTGTTAGAGGTTGTTGGCGAGCTCAGACATTGTGAGCAATAAATAACGCATATTGTTAAGGGGCAATAACAAATGAAATTGCCCCTTAAAGCCAATAACCTCTATATTTCTATAGACGTGCTTATAACAAAGATAGATACGCCAACAAGGTAATTAACTCATTATCGTGAGCGTTATGATGAGTTTTGTAGCAGACATAACATTTGCACAAAATTTACATATAAATGCTTTTCACGCATCTCTTTAGTCGATACACTGCGAATATTCAGCTAACACTTGTAAGCTGAAATAATAAGAATAGTTAAGTGCTTGTGAATCTACCGAGTAACTTATATCGATAATGACCTATAGGGAATACACTTTGATTACTGAAAATCTATATCCATACCACTTGGTTAATCGCTTACGTAGCAGGGTTACTGCGCACGAATCGGCGAACCGGATAGCTTTCAGTCAATGGGATAACGGGCAACAGAGCTCATTAACTTGGGGCGAGGTAGGCGATCACACATCAGCGATTTCTCGTCGTCTCTTAGCATTAAACGTTATCACACAAGAAAATATTGGGTTATTTGCCCATAACAGCATGAATTGGTCATTGGTTGACTTTGCCGCGTTACAAATTAGGGCTGTCACAGTGCCACTTTATGCAACTAGCAGTGTTGAGCAAGCGGCGTATATTATTAATGATGCCAATATTAAAGTGTTGTTTGTTGGGGACGATATGCAATATCAAGTTGCATGCCAATTGCCAGCTCTTTGTCCTCAATTAACGACGATTATCGTGATGAACGACAATGTTGAGTTGGCTGATATTTCAATCGACACCCTGCATTTATCCACATTTATGGCGCAAGCACAAACCGCATACCAAACGGAACTTGATGAGCGCATCGCTGCACATAATCTCGGTGATTTATTTACCATCATTTATACATCAGGCACTACTGGGGAGCCCAAAGGCGTTATGTTGGATTACTACAACATGGCTGCCCAACTGTATCTCCATGACGAACGATTACAACTAACTGCTGATGATGTTTCTTTAAGTTTTTTACCACTTTCACATGTTTTTGAACGTGCGTGGAGCTTTTACGTTATGCACGTTGGGGCGTTAAACGTTTATTTAACAGACACCAATCAAGTTCGAGAAGCATTAACGGAAGTAAAACCGACTGTGATGTGTGCGGTTCCCCGTTTTTATGAAAAAGTTTATTCAGCAATACACAGTAAAGTGGCCAAAGCACCTCTCATCCGTAGGGCGCTATTTCGCTGTGCAATATCTCTTGGCAAGCGCCGTGTGAAAGTCTTAGCAAAAGGCCACAAACCCTCTTTAGTTAACCGCGCTATTTTTCCGATGGTTGATAAACTGGTTCTCAGTAGAATTCGCGAAGGGTTAGGCGGTCGAATTCGTTTCATGCCAGCAGCTGGCGCCCGTCTTGATGACGATGTGATTGCATTTTTCCTTTCAGCAGGGGTAAATATTAAATATGGCTATGGTATGTCAGAAACCTGTGCCACGGTATCTTGCTGGGAAGAAGGTAAATACCCATTAGGTTCGATAGGTACACCACTATCTTCTGTTTCAGTGCGTATTGGTAAAGACGATGAAATACAAGTAAAAGGGCCAGTGGTCATGAAAGGCTATTTCAATCGACCAATTGAAACCTTGGATACGTTTACAGCAGATGGCTGGCTAAAAACGGGTGATGCAGGAAAGATTGACGAACAAGGCAATTTATATATTACGGATAGGCTAAAAGATTTAATGAAAACATCTAACGGAAAATATATTGCACCACAGATGATTGAAGGGGTATTAGGGCAAGACAAGTTTATTGAACACATTGCAGTTATTGCGGATGCACGCAAGTTTGTTTCAGCGCTGATCGTGCCTTGTTATGACAGCTTAGAAGAATATGCCCATTCAATAAACCTGAAATATCGAGATCGTTTAGAGCTCTTAAAAGACTCAAATATTGTGGCCTTATTTGAGAGCCGTTTAAAAGATTTGCAAAAAAATATCGATAATTTCCACCAAGTTAAGCGTTTTATATTACTACCTACCACATTTTCAATGGAAAAAGGTGAATTAACGCCGACGTTGAAACTGCGCCGTAAAATTATTTCTGAGCGCTATCAATTAGAAATTGAATCGATGTACAAAGAATAATTTACCATCTAATTACCTGACTTACCTGTATTATGGGTAGGTCAGGTCTTGTTTTTGTTCTATTCATATTTATTTATTCAGATTATCACTTAATATTAAAATCAGAATGGTTCCAACTAATTAAAGTTGCACTGTTTTTCCATTCATAGCAGTCATTCTTTCTCCCATTATTTTTATACGCAGTCAATTTATCTATCAAATACCCATGTTCAAGATGATGTGAAAGTTTCGTGATCCTTGCACTGAAATGGTGTTTGCTTCGTTTCAGCCAGAGCGATATGTTAATAGCACGAATTTCACAATTTTAATGATAAAAATAAAGAGGTAGTTCATACCTCTTCACTTGCAAATAATGTCTGGGGGCAAACTCATGGAGATGTTGTCGGGAGCGGAAATGGTCGTCAAGTCGTTGATTGACCAAGGAGTAAAGCACGTGTTTGGTTATCCAGGCGGTGCGGTATTAGATATTTATGATGCACTTCATACAGTTGGTGGGGTAGAACATATTTTAGTGCGCCATGAACAAGCCGCCGTTCATATGGCAGATGGTTATGCACGCTCAACAGGGGATGTTGGGGTTGTTTTAGTGACATCTGGTCCTGGGGCAACAAATGCGATTACCGGTATTGCGACGGCTTATATGGACTCCGTACCAATGGTGGTGTTATCAGGGCAGGTTGCAAGCTCGCTAATTGGTAACGATGCGTTTCAAGAATGCGATATGGTTGGAATTTCAAGGCCAATAGTCAAGCACAGTTTTTTAATTAAAAGCGCAGAAGAAATTCCTGAAACCATCAAGAAAGCGTTTTATATTGCAGCAAGTGGCCGTCCAGGGCCTGTGGTGATTGATTTTCCTAAGGACACCGTTAACCCAGCTTTGAAGTTTGCTTACCGTTATCCAGAGAACGTTTCTTTGCGGTCTTATAACCCTACATTACAAGGACACAAAGGCCAAATCAAAAAAGCATTAACTAAATTGGTTTCAGCCAAAAAACCAGTTTTCTATATTGGCGGAGGGGCGATTAACGCGAATTGCTCTGCTGAACTTATAGAGTTGGCAGAAAAACTGCAATTACCGGTGGTATCAACCTTAATGGGATTAGGGGCTTTCCCAGAAACGCACAAGCAATCCGTGGGAATGCTTGGGATGCATGGAACCTATGAAGCCAACAAGGTGATGCATAACTCGGATGTGATTTTTGCTGTTGGTGTTCGTTTTGATGATAGAACAACGAACAATTTAGAAAAATATTGCCCAAATGCGACCGTCATTCAAATTGATGTTGACCCAACGTCTATCTCAAAAACGGTCAATGCCGATATCCCAATTGTTGGCGATGCAAAACTCACATTAAAACAAATGTTAGGTCAGTTAGACCAAGCTTCAGCCAAACAAGACAACCAAGCACTCACTGCGTGGTGGAAAGAAATTGAGCAATGGCGCAGCAAACAGTGTTTACGTTACGAAACAAGCCAAACAAAAGTTAAACCACAGCAAGCCATTGAAATGATTTATCGTTTAACGAAAGGTGAAGCGTATGTAACGTCTGACGTTGGGCAGCACCAAATGTTCGCCGCATTGTATTATCCCTTTGATAAACCTCGCCATTGGATAAACTCAGGAGGACTCGGCACGATGGGCTTTGGTTTACCTGCTGCTCTAGGGGTGAAATTAGCGCATCCAAAATCGACCGTTGTCTGTGTGACAGGGGATGGTAGCATCCAGATGAACATTCAAGAGCTTTCAACCGCTCTGCAATATGGCTTACCGGTTTTAGTGCTCAACTTAAATAATGGTTTTTTAGGCATGGTAAAACAGTGGCAGGATATGATTTATCAAGGCCGTCACTCACAATCTTACATGCAATCATTGCCTGATTTCATCAAGTTAGCACAAGCGTATGGCCACGTTGGTATTTCGATAGCAACACCTGATGAGCTAGAAGAAAAACTAAAACAAGCCCTTGTTGAAGTGAATGAAAATCAGCGATTAGTTTTCGTTGACGTCAATATTGATGAAACTGAGCACGTTTATCCAATGCAGATCCGTGGTGGTGCAATGGATGAAATGTGGTTGAGCAAAACAGAGAGGACCTGATCATGCGTCGTATTTTATCCGTTTTATTAGAAAATGAATCAGGTGCTTTGTCCCGTGTCATAGGTCTGTTCTCTCAACGTGGTTATAATATTGAAAGTTTGACCGTTGCACCAACAGATGACCCAACCCTGTCACGTATGACTATCCAAACTAAAGGGGATGCAAAGGTTCTGGAGCAAATTGAGAAACAATTGCATAAACTAGTTGATGTGTTGCGCGTCAGTGAGCTGACAGCGTCAGCACATATCGAACGTGAAATCATGTTAGTGAAGCTACAAGCCTCTGGATATGGGCGTGATGAAGTGAAGCGCTGTGCAGATATTTTCCGTGGACAAATTGTTGATGTCACCCCAACGCTTTATACCGTTCAGCTAGCGGGGACAAGCGAAAAACTGGACGCTTTCATCGAATCAGTGCGTGGTGTTGCTGAAATTGTTGAAGTTGTACGCTCAGGGATCGTCGGTGTTTCGCGCGGTGATAAAATTATGCGATGAAAAATTTATCTTCCGAAGGTAGAATAATCGCGTTTAAGGCCCCGAATGACTCGGGGCTATTCCCAAAATTGTAAAGAGGTTAACGTGAAACTGGATGAGATAGCCCGTCTAGCGGGTGTTTCCCGCACAACGGCTAGTTATGTGATCAACGGCAAGGCCAAGCAGTATCGAGTCAGCGATAAAACTGTAGAAAAAGTGATGGCAGTCGTCAGAGAGCACAATTACCATCCAAATGCAGTTGCTGCGGGGCTACGAGCAGGGCGTACCCGTTCTATAGGGTTAGTGATCCCTGACTTGGAAAATACGAGCTATACCCGTATAGCAAATTACCTTGAAAGGCAGGCGCGTCAGCGTGGTTATCAATTGTTGATAGCATGCTCAGAAGACCAACCAGACAACGAAATTCGTTGTGTTGAACACCTTTTACAACGACAAGTTGATGCCATAATTGTTTCGACAGCATTACCGCCAGAACACCCGTTCTATCAGCGTTGGGCGAATCGTTCTTTACCGATTATCGCACTGGATAGAGCCCTTGAAAAAGAACACTTTATTAGTGTTGTTGGTGATGACCAAGAAGATGCTTTCATGATTTCAGCAGAATTACGCAAATTTAAAGCTGAATCGGTATTGTATTTGGGGGCGTTACCTGAATTATCAGTCAGTTACCTGCGCGAGCAAGGTTTCCGTAAAGCATGGCATGAAGACCCGCGCAAGATTGATTACCTGTATGCAAATAGCTATGAACGCGATTCAGCCGCAGAGGTTTTTGCTCATTGGCTTGATAGTGGCAACAAGATGCCAGACGCACTATTTACAACATCATTCTCCTTACTACAAGGCGTGCTAGATGTCGCATTGAAGCGCAGTGGTCGTTTACCTGAGCATATGGTTATTGCCACATTTGGTGATAATGAATTATTAGACTTCCTTGAATGCCCAGTGCTTTCTTTGGCACAGCGCCATAGAGACATCGCTGAACGCATCTTAGAATTGGTGCTTGCCAGCCTTGATGAAAAGCAAAAACCAGAACCTGGTATTACACGTATTCGTCGTGATTTATGTCGCCGTGGAAGTTTAGGTCGTAAGCAGTAATAAAATAGACTTAACTTTAATCGAACAGTGAATATTTACACGATAATGAGTGATGTTGGTCACAATAATGAGTAATATAACGGCCCCTATCTTGTAGGGGCTTTTTTTTTATAGGCAAAAATTAGGTAAATATTTAACTTTAGGATTTATCTTAATTGGTTTGTTGCGGATTTTAAAATGAAAGCTAAATCGGATAAATAAATTAATATAAATTTATTATGGTTGTATTACTGATTTGTGCGATAAATATTTTGAATTAAATTACTGTTTATTAAAACAGTTATTTATTCTATTGATATGTAATGATTTTATTTTATTGGCAGCACGTTTTGGGCCTATTTAAAAATTAATGACTATTTGAGGACTCAACAGAAGTAAATAACCGGTACAAGATACACTGATTAAAAATGAGACATAAGTTGAATTTCCATTAATTTGTATGATTTTACAGCAAACTATTATGTTAGCGCTTATTTAGGTGATACTTAATAAAATATGTTAATCATATCAACTTGTTATTTCCCATTTTATTTCCAAGTTAGATTTTACCTCCCCTTATTTTTTCTGAATTGTTCTGTAAATAAAGCTAAAGCCGGATGTTACTGGCTTGACAACGTTTTCATACCATTCGTAAACTTTATATGTGGTGAATTGTGGGGTAAAGTGGGTGGGTGGAAAATAAAAGGGGTTTAATCGGGTATGTTTCGTGGGGCAACACTGGTTAATCTCGACAGCAAAGGGCGTCTAACCGTGCCAACTCGTTATCGAGGAATGCTGAACGAGGAATCGAAAGGGCAAATGGTTTGTACCATTGACCTTCACCAGCCATGCCTGTTGCTTTATACCTTACCTGAATGGGAGATTATCGAGGAAAAACTTTCTCGGCTATCGACGATGAACCCAGCAGAACGACGCGTGCAACGGCTGTTATTAGGTCATGCAAGTGAATGCCAAATGGACAACGCGGGGCGTCTTTTGTTAGCCAGTACATTGCGTCAACACGCAGGGCTAACCAAAGAGGTCATGTTGGTTGGCCAGATTAATAAATTTGAACTTTGGGATGAACAGACTTGGTATCAGCAAGTGGAAGATGATATTGCCGCTGAGCGCCTTACCAATGAACCACTTTCAGCCCGCTTACAGGATTTGTCACTTTAATGATGACGCAACAGCAATTTAAACACGTAACAGTATTACTGGATGAAGCCGTGAACGGTTTAAACATTAAACCTAACGGTATCTATATCGATGGCACCTTTGGTCGTGGTGGCCATTCAAGGTTGATATTAAGCCAGCTTGGCGCACAAGGAAGGTTAATCGCCATTGACCGTGATCCAGAAGCCATAAAAGCGGCACAGGCTATCGATGACCCGCGTTTTATGATTAAGCATGGCCCATTTTCTGCGATTGCAGAGTATGTGGAAGAAGAAGGGTTAACAGGGAAAATTGATGGCGTATTACTTGACTTAGGGGTTTCTTCACCGCAGTTAGATGACCCAGAGCGTGGTTTTTCCTTTATGCGTGACGGGCCGTTAGATATGCGAATGGACCCAACCAAAGGGCAATCCGCACAGCAATGGTTGATGGACGCAGAAGCGGATGACATTGCTTGGGTATTGAAAACCTTTGGAGAAGAGCGTTTTGCGAAACGAATTGCGAGAGCGATTGTTGAACGTAACCATAACCCAGAGGAAGAGCCATTAACACGTACACGGCATCTTGCAGAGTTAATTGCCAAAGTCAGTCCGATGAAAGACCGACATAAACACCCTGCAACACGTAGCTTCCAAGCGATTCGTATTTATATTAATAGCGAATTGGAAGAGATTGAAAAAGCGTTAGAAGGCGCTATGAACGTTTTAGCACCACAAGGGCGCTTATCGGTTATCAGCTTCCATTCTTTGGAAGATAGATTAGTAAAACGGTTTATTCGCAAAAATAGTAAAGGACCATCAGTGCCAGCCGGTATTCCACTGACTGAAGCGCAGATTAAAGAGTTAGGCGCAGCGCAGTTACGTGACCTAGGTAAGATGAAACCTTCGGAAAACGAAATTGACGAAAATCCTCGCGCACGGAGTTCTGTGTTGCGGTTTGCTGAAAAGGCGGCGGAATAATGGTTCCAGAAAGGCACAGCCTAGCTCGCGTCATTGGGCGTGATTTATTTCGTTATGGCATCGTTCCTTTGATTTTATTGGCTGCAATTATAATCAGTGCCGTTTTTGTTGTGACTACCGCACATGAAACGCGTTTGTTAACGGCAGCTAAAGATAAATTGTATGAAGAAAAAGACTTATTAGATATCGAATGGCGCAATTTGATCCTTGAAGAAAACGCCCTTGCGAGCCATAGCCGAATAGAACGTTTGTCGGTTGAAAAATTACAGATGGTACAAGTTGAACCATCACAAGAAAAAATTATTGTTTCTAAGCAATAAAAAGGTTCCTAATGAAAGCACCAAAAACAGCGAAAAATAAGAAACAAGAAGAAAGTACCAGCTTTGTCCGCTGGCGCTTTATTTTGCTGTGCGGATGCATTGTCTTGGCGTTAGCAGGGTTGCTGACGCGGGTGGCTTATCTGCAAATTATCGCACCAGAGAAACTGGTGAAAGAAGGCGATATGCGCTCTTTACGAGTGCAAGAAGTCGCAACTTCCCGAGGCATGATCAGCGACCGAGAAGGGCGGCAACTGGCGGTGAGTGTGCCAGTTAATGCAATTTGGGCTGACCCCAAAGAAGTGTTCGAAAAAGGGGGGATCAGCAATGACGAGCACTGGAAAGCATTAGCGGATGCCCTTGAGATCCCATTAGAACAAATTACCAGCAAAATATCGGCCAATCCAAGAGGCCGTTTTGTGTATTTAGCGCGTCAAGTTAACCCATCTATTGGCGATTACGTTAAAAAACTAAAAATACCTGGTATTTACTTACGCAAAGAGTCTCGTCGTTATTATCCATCAGGCCCAGTTACCGCTCACTTATTGGGGGTAACAAATATTGATGGCGAAGGCATTGAAGGTGTCGAGAAAAGCTTTGACCGTTGGTTAAAAGGTGCACCAGGTGAACGTACAGTTCGCAAAGACCGTAATGGGCGAGTGATTGAAACGATTTCCTCTGTTGACAGCCAAGCTGCGCATAATCTGACATTAAGTATTGATGAACGCATTCAATCCATTGTTTACCGTGAATTAACACGTGGTGTACAGGAAAATAAAGCTGAATCGGGCGTAGCAATTTTAGTGGATGTTCATACCGGTGAAATTTTAGCAATGGCAAATAGTCCATCCTATAACCCAAATAATTTAACGGGTACATCAATGGATGCGATGCGTAACCGTGCTATCACCGATATTTTCGAGCCGGGCTCAACAGTGAAACCCATGGTGGTAATGAGTGCGCTACACAACAAAATTATTAAAGAAAACTCAGTAATTAATACTTATCCATATCGTATTAGTGGTCATGAGATCAAAGACGTAGCACGGTATGCTGAACTAACAATTACTGGGATTTTACAGAAGTCGAGTAACGTAGGTGTTTCAAAACTTGCGTTAGCGATGCCTGCCACTGAGCTGGTGGATGTGTATAGCCGCTTTGGGTTTGGCAAGCCGACTAATCTGGGGTTAGTCGGGGAAAGTAGTGGCATCTTTCCAAGTAAAAAAACACGGTGGTCTGATTTAGAAAGGGCCACCTTTTCTTTTGGCTACGGGCAAATGGTAACACCGTTACAGTTAGCGCGAGCCTACGCAACTATCGGTAGTTTTGGTATTTATCGGCCATTATCTATCACGAAGGTTGACCCTCCTGTATCAGGAACACGTGTTTTTCCTGAGCCGATCATGCGAACAGTGGTTCATATGATGGAAAGTGTGGCTTTACCCGGAGGCGGGGGAGCACGAGCAGCAATTAAAGGCTATCGCATTGCTATTAAAACAGGGACTGCGAAGAAAGTGGGTCCTGAAGGGCGTTACGTTGAAAAATATTTAGCTTACGCCGCGGGTGTGGCTCCTGCGAGTAACCCACGCTATGCGTTAGTAGTGCTCATCAATGAGCCTAGTGCAGGTAAATACTACGGTGGTGCGGTATCTGCACCGATATTTGGTTCAATCATGGGAGGGGTTCTACGGTTGATGAACGTTGAACCCGATGCATTGCAACCAAATGAACAAAATGAAATTGTAAATAGTCAAAAAGAGGTTAAAAGTGGCAGATCGTAATCTTTGTGATCTACTCTCACCCTTTGGTGTGAGCACAACTCCAATCTCACTGCGTGAGATGACGCTAGACAGTCGAAAGGCTGCCGCGGGCGATCTGTTTATTGCAATAAAAGGCCATCAATCAGATGGGCGACACTATATTCCTCAAGCAATTGCTCAAGGGGTTTCTGCTGTGATAGCGGAAGCGGAAGGTGAAACTGTTGAAGGTGAAATTCGTTTCGTTCATGGCGTCCCTGTCATTTATTTAAATGACCTGAATAATCGTTTATCAGCCCTTGCGGGGGAGTTTTATCAGCAGCCATCAGCTAATATGAAACTCGTTGGTGTGACGGGTACAAACGGTAAAACAACGACGACACAATTAATTGCTCAGTGGGCTCAAGGGCTAGGGGAAACTAGCGCTGTAATGGGAACCGTGGGTAATGGCCTATTAGGCCATGTGTCGCCAAGCGAAAATACTACCGGCTCTGCGGTAGATATCCAACTTGAATTGACCCAATTATTGAACCAAAAAGCGACATTAACAGCGATGGAAGTGTCTTCCCATGGCTTAGTGCAAGGCCGAGTTGCTGCCTTACAGTTTGATGCCGCGGTGTTTACCAATTTAAGTCGTGATCACCTTGATTATCATGGCGATATGGAAAGCTATGAAGCCGCAAAATGGCTGTTGTTTTCCACGCATAATACAAAATCGCAAATCATTAATGCGGATGATGCTATTGGCTTGAAATGGCTACAACGTTTACCACAGGCGTGCGCAGTGACCATGGAAAACCGTATCCCAAATGACTGGCAAGGCCCATGGTTAAAAGCCACTGAGGTTGAATATCACGATAAAGGTGCCAGCATCCATTTTGATTCCTCATGGGGAAATGGGCGCTTTGAAAGCCCATTAATGGGTGCATTTAATGTCAGCAATTTATTAGTGGCAATGGCAACTTTACTAATGATGGATTATCCGTTAGATAAACTGCTGGCTACTACCTCTTCATTATCACCAGTATGTGGGCGTATGGAAGTATTCAGTGCACCGAATAAACCGACAGTCGTCGTTGATTATGCGCATACTCCTGATGCCTTAGAAAAAGCTTTAGCGGCAGCACGCTTACATTGCAAAGGTCAATTATGGTGTGTATTTGGTTGCGGTGGTGACCGTGACAAAGGCAAGCGTCCACTAATGGGGGCTGCTGCAGAAGAGTATGCAGATAAAATCGTGATCACAGACGACAACCCGCGCAGTGAAGACCCTATCGATATTATTAATGATATTATGGCGGGCTTATTAGATTCCAGCCGTGCTTTGGCCATACCGGGTCGTCCAGAAGCCGTGACAAACACTATTTTGCAGGCATCTCCTGATGATGTGATTGTGATTGCAGGTAAGGGGCACGAAGATTATCAAATTATTGGTCAGCGCAAGTTAGATTACTCAGACCGTCTAACGGTAGCTCGTTTGTTGGGGGTAATCGCATGATCCCTTTAACACTCGCTCAATTGGCACAAATTACCCAAGGGCAGATTGAATCAGCTCCAGACACCAATGCAATGGTTAGCGCGGTTAGTACTGATAGCCGTAAAATTGCTGAAAATTGCCTATTCATTGCGTTAAAAGGTGAACGCTTCGACGCCCATGATTTTGCGCAGCAAGTCGTTATGGCGGGCGCTAAGGCGTTACTCGTTGAGCGCAAACTAGAAGTGAATTGCCCACAAATTATCGTGAAAGACACGCGTATCGCGATGGGCCAACTGGCTGCATGGGTTCGTCAGCAGAGTAGAGCCCGGGTCGTTGGCTTAACGGGGTCTTCAGGCAAAACATCGGTCAAAGAAATGACTGCGTCCATTTTATCTGAGCGCGGTAAAACCTTATATACTGCTGGTAATTTAAACAACGATATAGGTGTGCCTTTGACCCTATTTCGTTTAACCCATGATGATGATTTCGCAGTGATAGAAATGGGCGCTAATCATCCAAATGAAATTGCCTACACAACCAATATTGTCAAACCAGAAGCCGCATTAGTTAACAATTTATTTGCTGCACACTTAGCGGGTTTTGGTTCACCGGAAGGGGTTGCTAAAGCGAAAGGTGAAATTTATCAAGGTATTCCAGAAGAAGGAACTGCAATTGTTAACCTTGATAGCTACAGTGAAAAGTGGCAGTTTCAGCCACGTCAAACCGTTTGGTATTACTCACTAACGCCACAAGCAAAAGTGGATTTCTATCCTTCTGATATCCAAGTGAACCAGCTGACAACGGATTTTGTGTTACACACTCCCGTTGGTAGTGTTGATATCACCTTGCCATTACCAGGGCTGCATAACATCGCTAATGTGTTAGCGGCGAGTGCATTAGCCATTTCAGTCGGTGCTAGCCTCGACAATATTAAAAATGGCTTAGCGAAAACGAAGTCGGTACCGGGGCGGTTATACCCTGTGCGCTTAGCGGAGCACAAGGTGGTTTTAGACGACACTTATAACGCAAATGATGGTTCGATGATCGCAGCAATCCATGTTCTCGAAAAAATGCCAGGTTACCGCATCTTAGTGGTGGGGGACATGGGTGAACTGGGCGATTATGCAGAAGATTGCCATCAGCGTGTTGGTGTCGCCGCTAAACAAGCAGGCTTAGACAAAGTATTCAGTGTTGGTCAATTAAGTGAGTTGATCAGCCAATTTAGTGAATGTGGTGAGCATTTCACAGTGAAATCCGATTTATTAACCCGACTAATTCCGCTAGCACAGCAGAAGGACGTTGTTTCTATTTTAGTTAAAGGTTCACGCAGTTCCGCGATGGAAGATGTTGTGAATGCATTGAAGGAGTGCTTCGAATGTTAGTCTGGCTTGCCGAAATGTTGGTCCACAAGTTTTCTGTTCTGAACGTCTTTTCTTATTTGACGTTCAGGGCCATTGTCGGTTTGCTGACGGCACTTGCCATTGCTTTGTGGATGGGGCCGCATTTAATTGCTTATTTACAAAAAATGCAAATAGGCCAAGTCGTTCGTAATGAAGGCCCTGAGTCTCACTTTAGTAAGCGCGGAACCCCAACTATGGGCGGGTTATTGATTTTATTTTCAATCACCGTTTCAACTTTGTTATGGGCTCGCTTAGACAACCCTTATGTTTGGTGTGTATTACTTGTGTTAGTTGGCTATGGCATTGTCGGTTTTGTTGATGACTACCGTAAAGTGGTACGTAAAGACACTCGTGGTCTAATCGCACGTTGGAAATATTTTTGGCAATCCGTGATTGCGTTAATTGTTGCCTTTTCCATGTACGCGATTGGTAAAGACACCCCAGCAACGCAGCTAGTGGTGCCATTTTTTAAAGATGTGATGCCACAACTGGGCATGCTGTATATTTTGCTGACTTACTTTGTGATTGTAGGAACCAGTAACGCAGTAAACCTAACAGATGGTTTGGATGGCTTGGCTATCATGCCAACGGTATTTGTCGCTGCAGGTTTTGCATTAGTGGCATGGGCAACAGGTAATGTTAATTTTGCCAGTTACTTACATATTCCATTTTTACCACATGCAGGTGAATTAGTGATTGTCTGTACTGCCATTGTGGGGGCAGGGTTAGGCTTCTTATGGTTTAACACATATCCAGCCCAAGTATTTATGGGTGATGTTGGCTCATTGGCTCTTGGTGGTGCACTAGGAACTATCGCTGTATTACTGCGCCAAGAGTTTTTATTAGTGATTATGGGTGGTGTGTTTGTGGTTGAGACATTATCCGTTATTTTACAAGTCGGTTCATTTAAATTGCGCGGGCAACGTATTTTCCGCATGGCACCAATTCATCACCATTATGAATTGAAGGGTTGGCCAGAACCTCGCGTTATCGTGCGCTTCTGGATTATCTCATTAATGTTAGTCCTCATTGGGCTGGCAACCTTGAAGGTGCGTTAAGATGGTCGATTATCAGGGTAAGAACGTCGTTATTATTGGGCTGGGGATCACTGGCCTATCTTGCGTTCATTTTTTCCTTGCGCGCGGCGTTGTGCCTCGTGTTATGGATACCCGTGCAGTGCCTCCGGGGGTAGATAAACTCCCTGCGAACGTGGAATGCCATAGTGGCAGCTTGAATAATAGCTGGTTACAGGCAGCCGATTTAATTGTCGCGAGTCCAGGGATTGCGTTGGCAACACCTCAGTTGCAGGAAGCGGCAGAAAACGGCATCGAAATTGTGGGTGATATCGAATTGTTTTGTCGTGAAGCCGATGCACCGATTGTCGCCATTACAGGTTCAAATGGTAAAAGTACCGTCACGTCATTGGTTGGTGAAATGGCTAAAGCTGCGGGTATTTCAGTTGGTGTTGGTGGCAATATTGGTACGCCAGCGCTTTCATTACTCAATGCAGGGCATCGTCTATACGTTTTAGAACTTTCCAGCTTCCAATTAGAAACCACTTCAAGTTTAGAAGCGACCGCCGCGACAGTCTTAAATATTAGTGAAGATCATATGGATAGATACCCATTAGGTCTAGCGCAGTATCGTGAAGCTAAATTAAAAATTTATAACGATGCTAAAAACTGCATTGTTAACGTACAAGATGCACTGACCTTACCTGTCAATCATACCTTGGAAGAATGTATTAGCTTTGGCTTAAATAGTGGTGATTATTTCTTTGATACCCAAAAACGGGTGTTAGTGGCTCAAGGAAAAGAGCTGCTCGCTGTCAATGAGATGCACTTAACTGGCCAACACAATTACCTCAATGCGTTGGCCGCGCTAGCACTGGCAGATGCGGTGAGTATTCCTCGCCCAGCTTGCCTTCAAGTATTGAAAGACTATGCGGGGTTAGCGCATCGTTTCGAATTAGTGTTATTCAATAACGGTGTTCGCTGGATTAATGACTCGAAAGCCACCAATGTTGGAAGTACTGAAGCGGCGTTAAATGGGTTACATGTGGACGGCAATATCTACTTATTATTAGGTGGTGATGGCAAGTCAGCTGATTTTTCACCATTAAAACAATATATTGCTGCGGATAACTACCGTTTATATTGCTTTGGCCGTGATGGCAAAGAGTTAGCGGATATGGCACCTGAAAAATCAGTTTTGACTGAGACGATGGAACAAAGCTTACGCCAAATTGCGCCTCAACTAAAAGCGGGGGACATGGTGCTGTTATCCCCAGCGTGCGCCAGTTTGGATCAGTTTAAAAGTTTTGAGCAGCGTGGAACTGTCTTTGCTCAATTAGCCCAGGAGCTAGGTTAATGACGATACCGGGTGCGATGCGTTTAAAAAATTGGGTCATTGGTGAAAAAAATGGCGTGATTTCAGGCTCAACGCTTTACGACCGTACATTGGTGTGGTTGGCATTCGGTTTAGCCGCGGTTGGCTTTATTATGGTCACCTCTGCGTCCATGCCAGTTGGCCAGCGCTTAACCGAAGACCCGTTTTATTTTGCTAAGCGTGATGTGGTGTATATCGTTATCGCATTTATTTTAGCTCTAGGTGTTATGCGTATTCCGATGGCGGTTTGGGAGAAGTACAACTTCATATTGTTGATGGCTTCTCTTGGCATGCTAGTCGTGGTGTTGGTTGCAGGGAGTTCCGTTAACGGGGCATCACGCTGGATAGACATCGGTTTGGTAAAAATTCAGCCGGCAGAAATTTCGAAATTTACGTTGTTTTGCTACGTATCCAGTTATTTAGTGCGTAAATCTGATGAAGTCAGAACCCGTTTTCTTGGCTTTATCAAACCGATGTGTATTTTGATTGTTATGGCGTCTTTGCTTTTATTACAGCCTGACTTAGGGACAGTTATCGTCTTAGTGGTTACCACTCTCGGGTTGTTGTTTTTAGCAGGAGCAAGGTTAGCCCCCTTTATTATCGGTATTGCCGCTTGTGCGGTGGGGGTATTGGCTTTGATTTGGTTCGAGCCGTACCGCTTACGTCGAGTCACGTCATTTTTGAATCCATGGGATGACCCGTTTGGAAGTGGTTATCAGCTAACTCAATCTTTAATGGCCTTTGGTCGTGGTGAAGTATTTGGGCAAGGGCTTGGAAATTCAGTACAAAAATTAGAATATTTGCCAGAAGCACACACAGACTTTATTTTCTCGGTTTTAGCTGAGGAGCTCGGGTACTTTGGCGTTGTATTGGTTCTGCTGATGGTCTTTATGTTGGCATTTAGAGCAATGATGATCGGCCGTCGTGCATTGATGTCAAACCAATTATTCGGTGGTTATTTGGCTTGTTCTATTGGTATTTGGTTTACCTTCCAAGCGTTAGTTAACGTTGGCGCCGCATCAGGTATGTTACCGACAAAAGGTTTAACACTACCGCTAATTAGTTATGGTGGTTCGAGTTTACTGGTGATGGCTGCTGCCATTGCGATATTACTGAGAATTGATTTTGAAACACGCCTTGAAAAAGCGCAGGCGTTTGTAAGGAGCACTAAATGAGTCAGGCAAAGAAATTACTCGTCATGGCAGGTGGAACCGGAGGGCATGTTTTTCCGGGGTTAGCCGTGGCTCATTATTTGCAGGCTCAAGGCTGGGAGATCCGTTGGTTAGGTACGGCTGACCGAATGGAAGCTACATTAGTGCCGAAACATGGTATCGATATTGAATTCATTCAAATTTCGGGTCTCAGGGGCAAAGGTATCGCAGCGCAACTGGGGTCGCCATGGCGTATTTATAAAGCGATTCGCCAAGCCAAAACAATTATTAAGCGTTATCAACCCGATGCTGTATTAGGTATGGGGGGCTATGTTTCGGGGCCCGGCGGTATTGCAGCATGGCAATGCGGTGTTCCTGTTGTACTTCATGAGCAAAATGGTATCGCGGGTTTAACGAACAAATGGTTATCTCGAATCGCAAAAAGAGTATTACAAGCCTTTCCGGGGGCATTTCCTAACGCACCAGTTGTCGGTAATCCAGTACGTGAAGATGTTTTAGCACTACCTGCGCCACAGGTTCGTTTAGCTGGTCGTGAAGGTGCTATACGTGTATTAGTTGTTGGTGGCAGCCAAGGGGCTCGAATTCTAAATCAAGTGATGCCGCGAGTTGCTGAAAAAGTAGGCAAACAGTTAAATATCTGGCATCAAGCGGGAAAAGGCAGTAAGGAATCGACAGAAGCATTGTATAATGAACATATGCAAGTTTCAGTCAATTCCGAGTATAAAGTTACTGAATTTATTGATGATATGGCGCAAGCTTACGCATGGGCAGATATTGTTGTCTGTCGGTCAGGTGCATTAACAGTGAGTGAAATTGCAGCCGCAGGTTTACCGGCTATTTTTGTGCCTTTTCAACATAAAGATCGTCAACAATATTGGAATGCATTACCGCTAGAAAAAGCGGGAGCGGCTAAAATTTTAGAACAATCACAATTTACCGCAGATGCTGTGGCGAGCTTATTAGAACAATGGGATAGAAACGAATTACTCTCAATGGCCGAAAAAGCGCATAGCTGTGCAATTACAGACGCAACTGAGCGAGTTGCTACCGTGATTTGCGAAGTGGCTAAATAATATTAGCCATAATTGATATCGAATTAATTAGAAGCGAAGAAATATAGTGAATACACAACAATTAGCGAAATTAAGAACATCAGTGCCAGAAATGAGAAGAGTTAGGCACATCCATTTTGTCGGCATCGGCGGTGCTGGCATGGGTGGTATCGCTGAAGTGTTGGCAAATGAAGGCTATGAAATTAGTGGTTCAGATTTAGCACCGAATGCAGTGACTCAACAATTAACCGCATTAGGGGCAACGATTTACTTTAATCACCGCCCAGAGAACGTTGAAGACGCGAGTGTTGTTGTCGTATCAACGGCTATCTCGAGTGATAACCCTGAAATTCAAGCCGCCAAAGAATTGCGTATTCCTGTTATTCGTCGTGCGGAAATGTTGGCTGAATTAATGCGTTACCGTCATGGTATTGCCGTTGCAGGTACCCACGGGAAAACGACCACTACAGCAATGATTTCTGGGATTTATGCACAAGCAGGTCTTGACCCCACATTTGTGAATGGGGGGTTAGTTAAATCAGCAGGAACGCACGCGCGTTTAGGTAGTAGCCGTTACTTGATTGCAGAAGCCGATGAAAGCGATGCATCGTTTTTACATTTGCAACCGTTAGTTGCGGTCGTGACAAATATCGAAGCTGACCATATGGATACTTACCAAGGCGACTTCGATAATTTAACGAATACATTTATTAATTTCTTGCATAATCTGCCGTTCTACGGGCGTGCAGTAATGTGTATTGATGATCCTGTCATTCGTTCGTTGCTACCTAAAATTGGTCGCTACATTACTACTTATGGTTTTAGTGAAGATGCTGATGTGCGTATTACGCAATATGAGCAAAAAGGAAATCAAGGCTTTTTCACCATTGCTCGTGAAAATATGCCAGAGCTGACTGTGGTTCTAAATGCACCGGGACGTCACAATGCGCTCAATGCGACAGCCGCAGTAGCTGTTGCCACAGAAGAAGGTATTGACGATTTACATATTTTATCTGCACTAGTTGAGTTTCAAGGTACGGGGCGCCGCTTTGATTTCTTAGGGAATTTCCCTCTGCGTAATGTGAATGGCAAAGAGGGTGAAGTGATGCTAGTCGATGACTATGGCCACCACCCAACAGAAGTGGATGCAACGATTAAAGCCGCGAGAGCGGGTTGGCCAGATAAACGCATTGTTATGGTATTCCAACCACATCGTTATACCCGTACTCGTGACTTATACGATGATTTTGTGAATGTTTTAGGGCAGGTAGATGTACTGCTAATGCTAGATGTCTATTCAGCGGGTGAAAAGCATGTACCGGGTGCAGATAGCCGCTCATTGTGCAGAACAATTCGTGGTCGTGGTCAGATTGATCCTATTTATGTTGCCGATACTGAACAAATTCCGCATATATTAGCTCAAACTCTTGATGAAAATGATTTAATTTTAGTTCAAGGCGCAGGAAATATTGGTAAAATAGCTAAAAACCTAGCTGAAGCAAAATTACAGCCACCGATGGTTGAGGAATAAAAATGACAGAGAAAGTTGCGGTTCTATTAGGAGGCTCATCTGCTGAACGTGAAGTTTCACTTCAGTCAGGAAATGCTGTGCTGGCGGGGTTACGCCAAGCAGGTGTTGATGCTCATCCTATTGACCCCCAAGATTTCCCTGTAGAAACCTTGAAAGATGCAGGTTTTAATAAAGTTTTTATTGCGTTACATGGCCGAGGTGGTGAAGACGGTACATTACAAGGGTTGTTAGAAACACTAAACCTCCCTTATACCGGTAGTGGTGTTATGGCTTCAGCGCTGAGTATGGATAAGCTGAGAACAAAACAATTATGGCAAGGTGCAGGGTTAAGTGTATCGCCATATGTTTACTTAACACAGCAGCAGTATAAGCAGGCATCTCATGAGCAAATTGTCGCTAAAGTGCAATTGTTAGGGCTACCTCTGATTGTGAAACCTAGTCTAGAAGGTTCTAGTGTTGGCATGAGTAAAGTTGATAGCCTAGAGTCATTGCCGGCTGCTTTGGACCTCGCGTTTCAATTTGATGAAACGTTGTTAATTGAAAAATGGCTGAGTGGCCCAGAGTTCACGGTTGCTGTGTTGGGAGATAACACGTTACCGTCAATTCGTATTCAACCACCGGGTATTTTTTATGACTACGAAGCAAAATATTTATCTGATGAAACTCAATATTTTTGCCCAAGTGGTTTAGGTGAACAGCTCGAATCTGAGCTCGCAGAATTAGCACTGAAAGCTTACCAAGCCGTTGGCTGCGAAGGCTGGGGACGAGTTGATGTAATGCAAGATAATGATGGTCAATTTTATCTGCTGGAAGTTAATACATCACCGGGTATGACAAGCCATAGTCTAGTACCGATGGCAGCTCGACAGGCTGGTATGAGTTTTTCACAGTTAGTTGTACAAATTTTAAAATTGGCTCGTTGATATGTCACAAGCAGCACTAAACGTTAGGCATCATAATCAGAATAATGACGAGGATCCACGTTCAGGACCGAGTAATGGTGCATTTTTAGGTGGGTTATTTTTCTTCCTATTTGTGCTTGGCACTATCCTCTGGAGTGGTTGGATGGTGATGACTTGGATGAAAGATGCTGACAGGTTGCCGATGTCTAAATTGGTGTTAACGGGGGAGCGCCATTACACCACAAATGATGATGTCAGAAAGGCCATTTTAGCTTTAGGGCAGCCGGGGACATTTATGACCGTTGATGTCAACGCTATCCAGAACCAAATAAGCATGATGCCATGGGTACGCCAAGTGACGGTGCGTAAACAATGGCCAGATGAATTGAAAATTCACATTGTTGAATACCGCCCATTCGCTAGGTGGAATGATCAAAACATGGTAGATGAACAAGGCAGAGTATTTAACTTGCCAGTTAGCGAAAATGGTAAAGGGGATTATGTGTTGCTGTATGGGCCACAAGGTAGCCAAAAAGATGTCCTTAAGGAATTTGCAGTTTTTAAGAACACGTTAGCAGCACATAACCTAAAGCTAAAATCATTATCGATGACAGCCAGAAATGCCTGGCAAATTATTTTAGACAACGATGTTAGAATCGAATTAGGTAAGAAAGATGTGTCAGAGCGGTTAAATCGGTTCCTTGAACTGTATCCGCTTTTGCAGCAAACAACGGATAAACGCGTTGACTATGTTGACTTACGTTATTCCAGTGGTGCTGCGGTGGGCTGGGCGCCACTATTGGTCGATGCTCCACCGGAGTTACAATAAAGACGATGACTAATAACAAAAATTAGGCAGAAAAAATGATTAAAGCAACGGACAGAAAATTAGTGGTAGGCCTTGAAATTGGAACTTCCAAGGTATCAGCCCTTGTTGGCGAAATTCTGCCCGATGGTATGGTTAATATTATTGGGGTGGGAAGTTGTCCATCTCGTGGAATGGACAAAGGTGGCGTAAACGACCTTGAATCAGTGGTAAAATGTGTACAAAGAGCCATTGATCAGGCCGAATTAATGGCTGACTGCCAAATTTCATCGGTTTACCTTGCGCTATCAGGTAAGCACGTCAGTTGTCAAAATGAGATTGGTATGGTGCCAGTTTCAGAAGAAGAAGTGACGCAAGAAGATGTTGACAGTGTTGTGCATACAGCAAAATCGGTACGTGTACGTGATGAACACAGAATTTTGCACGTAATACCACAGGAATTTGCAATAGATTACCAAGAAGGGATTAAAAACCCAGTTGGTCTATCGGGTGTACGTATGCAAGCAAAAGTTCATTTGATCACCTGCCATAACGATATGGCGAAGAATATCGTCAAAGCCGTTGAACGTTGTGGGTTAAAAGTTGATCAGCTTATTTTTGCCGGTCTCGCTGCAAGTTATAGCGTTTTAACGGAAGATGAGCGTGAATTAGGTGTATGTGTCGTCGATATCGGTGGCGGCACAATGGACATGGCGGTTTATACTGGTGGGGCTTTACGCCATACGAAAGTGATTCCATATGCAGGCAATGTGGTGACAAGTGACATCGCATATGCGTTTGGAACGCCACCCAGTGATGCAGAAGCCATTAAAGTGCGCCATGGTTGTGCAGTCGGTTCTATCGTCAGTAAAGATGAAACCGTTGAAGTACCAAGTGTTGGTGGGCGACCACCAAGAAGTTTACAGCGTCAAACCTTAGCAGAAGTGATCGAGCCAAGGTATACTGAGCTGTTAAATTTAGTAAATGAAGAAATTTTAAATTTACAGGAACAGTTACGTCAACAAGGTGTCAAACACCATTTGGCAGCTGGTATCGTGTTGACTGGTGGAGCTGCGCAAATCGACGGTTTGGTCGAGTGCGCTCAAAAAGTGTTCCATACGCAAGTGCGTATTGGTACACCGCTCAACATCACAGGATTAACGGATTACGCGCAGGAGCCATATTATTCAACAGCGGTAGGGCTTCTGCATTACGGTAAAGAAAGCCATTTAGGTGATGATACCGAAGTAGAAAAACGTGCATCAGTTAGCGGGTGGTTTAGTAAAATAACCAGTTGGCTGAGAAAAGAATTTTAATTTTGATAAAGAAGCATATTATTAGCTTCAAAAGTAGTAAGCACAAAACGGAGAGACATTATGTTTGAACCAATGGAGCTAACCAACGATGCGGTGATTAAAGTCATCGGCGTTGGCGGCGGCGGCGGCAACGCCGTTGAACACATGGTGCGTGAACGTATTGAAGGCGTTGAGTTCTTCGCTGTCAATACAGACGCACAGGCGCTGCGTAAAACCGCAGTTGGACAAACTATCCAGATCGGTACAGGTATTACCAAAGGTCTGGGTGCGGGTGCAAACCCTGAAGTCGGCCGTAATGCCGCTGAAGAAGACCGTGAGGCGCTGCGTAATGCTTTAGATGGCGCAGATATGGTCTTTATCGCAGCGGGTATGGGCGGCGGTACAGGGACTGGTGCAGCTCCGGTTGTTGCCGAAGTTGCCAAAGAATTGGGTATTCTGACAGTTGCTGTTGTGACTAAGCCTTTCAATTTCGAAGGTAAAAAGCGCATGGCATTCGCAGAAGCGGGTATCACTGAGTTGTCAAAACATGTTGACTCATTGATCACTATCCCAAATGATAAATTATTAAAAGTACTTGGTCGTGGTATCTCATTACTGGATGCTTTCGGTGCGGCAAATGACGTACTAAAAGGTGCAGTACAAGGTATCGCTGAACTGATTACTCGCCCAGGTTTAATGAACGTAGACTTTGCTGACGTGCGTACTGTGATGTCAGAAATGGGCTACGCGATGATGGGGTCAGGTGTAGCTCGCGGTGAAGACCGTGCAGAAGAAGCCGCTGAAATGGCCATTTCTAGCCCATTATTGGAAGATATTGACCTGTCTGGCGCTCGTGGTGTGTTGGTTAACATTACAGCTGGTTTCGACCTGCGCTTGGATGAGTTTGAAACGGTGGGTAACACTATCCGTGCCTTCGCATCTGATAATGCAACTGTGGTAATCGGTACATCTCTTGACCCAGAAATGCACGAAGAACTGCGTGTCACTGTTGTTGCTACAGGTATTGGTATGGACAAACGTCCAGAAATTACTCTAGTTAGCAACAAGATGTCTCAGCAGGCGTCAATGGAACAGCGCTATCAGCAAATGCAAAATAGCATGTCTTCATTAACAGAAGAGAAGCCAGCGGCTAAAGCGGTCAATGACCAAAATACGCAAACAAATAAAGAACCAGATTATCTTGATATTCCTGCGTTCTTGCGTAAGCAGGCCGATTAATTTTATTTATATTGGTTTCTCCGCTTTTTGTGCTAAAATTTCCTACTGATTATCTTGTATGATGATCAGTAGGACTTATAACATTGCGAGAAAAATACGATGATCAAACAACGGACACTAAAACGTATTATTACAGCGACTGGTGTTGGTTTACATACCGGCAAGAAAGTTACGCTTACATTACGTCCAGCGCCGGCCAATACCGGGGTCATCTACCGTCGTACTGACCTTAATCCACCGGTTGATTTTCCGGCAGATGCGAAATCAGTTCGTGACACCATGTTATGTACTTGCTTAGTTAATGAAGATAACGTGCGTATTTCGACTGTTGAGCATTTGAATGCTGCCTTAGCAGGGTTAGGTATCGATAACATTGTTATTGAAGTCAATGCGCCTGAAATCCCTATTATGGATGGCAGTGCCGCACCATTTGTATTCTTACTGCTTGATGGCGGTATTGAAGAATTAAATTGTGCTAAGAAATTTTTACGTATAAAAGAAACAGTACGTGTTGAAGATGGTGATAAATGGGCTGAAATGCGACCTTATAATGGGTTTAGCCTTGATTTCACAATTGATTTTCAGCACCCAGCGATTGATAGTAGCACACAACGCTACTCACTTGATTTCTCAGCGGAATCATTTGTAAATCAAATTAGCCGTGCGCGTACTTTTGGCTTTATGCGTGATATTGAATATCTGCAATCAAAAGGCTTGTGCTTAGGCGGTAGTTTTGACTGCGCCATCGTTGTTGATGACTATAAAGTTCTTAACGAAGATGGTTTACGTTTTGAAGATGAATTCGTTCGTCACAAAATGTTGGATGCAATTGGTGATTTATTCATGTGTGGACATAACATTATTGGCGCTTTCACCGCGTTTAAATCAGGCCACGCACTGAATAACAAGCTGTTACAAGCAGTTTTAGCGAAAGAATCAGCTTGGGATCTCGTCACATTTGAAGACGAAGCTCAATTGCCTGTCGCATTCAAAGCACCTTCAGCGGTGTTTGCATAAGACGTGATTATGCAGCTATCTTCGAAAGCTAATCGAAGTTAGCCCTTTCTGTTGGTTGCACTAGTACTCTCTCCGGCTAGTGCAGCCAGCCGCTCAAATCTTTCTTTTAATCCCTTCGGGCTATTCTCTGCTAATTTCAAAAGTGCTTGTGCGGTTTGTGTGCTTATCTGGCGTTCGTTCATTTTTTGACTCATTGAGGCCGTTTGCTTAGTTACTGAGCTATTTTGCCTCGATTTTCGCATAAGATCGGGATTGATTCTGATGTCGATAGAAGATAAAGATGGTAGAATGGACGTTCTTAATGCAGAAAGAAGATTGAGTTTTTCGTAATTAAGTCGGGTCATCCAACTGGCATTTGCCACTTCAATGACCATAATACTATTACGGTAGTTTGCAACACGGCACATAGGTTTGATTTCAGCCGGCAGTAACCCTTTTACAGCACGATTCAGTTTGATAATCGCTTTTGCATTACGTTGAATAGTTTGTAAAGTGTTCGATGATGTTGCCAATGATCCTTCAAGAACATCAAAAAGTGCTTGTGGATGACTATCTCTCATTTTTAGCTCCGGCTGAGAATGAAACAACGAATTACAAATAATAATTTTGTCACTTATTCATTATATAAGAGTTTGATGGGCATTTTAAATTTTTGGCGACAACTCGGAAGAAAATACTTTTGGTCCCACCTGCTATTAGGTGTGGTTGCCACGGGTGTCGGCTTGCCTACAATTTTAAATGCGTTATCAGAATCTCAACACACACAGGTTAACTCTTCCCCCGTTAATCGCCAGAGCCAAGCTGTTAATGCCTTTGACAATTTATTTTCTCAACAGAATTCTCAGCGCTCTTCATCATCATCGTCATCCTATTCAGTTAATTACTGGCAGCAACATGCGGTAAGGAATGTCATTCGGCAGCTTACTTTTGCTTTTTCGGCAACGGAAGACGATGATGTAAACACGGCAGCAGAAGAGACTGAAAAGCTTATTGCCCCACAGTTGATGCTAGATACGCTGTATGCCATGTTAGCACAGCGTTCACTTCAGTGGGATGAAAGTGTTATCCAATTTAGTCATTATAACTATCCCCATATTATTGCCTACCAACCTGCAATTTGGATTGCTCAAGTCCACGGCATTCGTGCCGGCCCGTTAACAGCTTAATCTTTACCCATAGCAAGCCAGCTTAGTGCTGTGCTGTCTTGCGCCATAAAATTTAAAACAATTAATTGATTATTAGAGATTAAAATATGTTAACAAAGATTTTGACCAAAGTTTTTGGTAGTCGTAATGACCGTACCTTGCGCCGTTTACGTAAAGAAGTTGAAAAAATTAATCGTCTTGAACCCGATTTCGAAAAGTTATCTGATGATGAATTAAAAGCAAAAACGGTAGAGTTTCGTGAGCGTTTAACGAAGGGCGAAAGTTTAGAAAGCATCATCCCTGAGGCATTTGCAACTGTTCGCGAAGCAAGTAAACGTGTATTTGGTATGCGTCACTTTGATGTACAGCTTATCGGTGGAATGGTACTGAATGAACGCTGTATCGCAGAAATGCGTACGGGGGAAGGTAAAACATTAACGGCAACACTACCAGCTTATATCAACGCATTAAGTGGCAAAGGGGTTCACGTAGTTACGGTGAATGACTACTTAGCCAAGCGTGATGCTGAAAATAACCGTCCATTATTTGAATTCTTAGGTTTAACTGTGGGTATCAACCTGCCAGGTATGGCTCCACCTGCAAAACGTGAAGCGTATGCGGCAGATATTACTTATGGTACTAACAATGAATTTGGTTTTGACTACTTACGTGACAACATGGCATTTAGCCCTGAAGAGCGTGTTCAGCGTAAATTGCATTATGCTTTGGTGGATGAGGTCGACTCAATTCTTATCGATGAAGCACGTACACCGCTGATTATCTCAGGTCCTGCGGAAGACAGCTCTGAACTGTACCAAAAAGTAGATAAACTTATTCCATATTTGCAACGTCAAGAGAAAGAAGATTCAGATACTTTCCAAGGGGAAGGCCATTTTTCGGTTGATGAAAAATCGCGTCAAGTAACCATAACAGAACGTGGGCTAGTATTAATCGAAGAACTTCTAGCAAAAGAAGGCTTAATGGATGAAGGAGAATCTTTATATTCACCTTCTAACATCATGTTAATGCACCATGTAATGGCAGGCTTACGTGCTCACGCATTGTTTACCTTAGACGTTGATTATATTGTAAAAGACGGCCAAATTGTCATTGTTGACGAACATACGGGCCGTACAATGGAAGGGCGCCGTTGGTCTGATGGCTTACACCAAGCGGTTGAAGCAAAAGAAGGGGTTGAAATTCAAAATGAAAACCAAACCTTGGCTTCAATTACTTTCCAGAACTATTTCCGTTTATATGAAAAACTTGCAGGTATGACGGGGACTGCGGATACCGAAGCATTTGAGTTTAGCTCAATTTATAAACTTGATACAATTGTTATCCCAACTAACCGTCCAATGGTTCGTAAAGATTTACCTGACCTCGTTTATATGAACGAAGCGGATAAGTTTGCGGCAATTATTGAAGATATTCGTGAGAGAACCGCCAATGGGCAACCTGTTCTTGTTGGTACGATTTCTATCGAAAAATCTGAATTAATTTCTAATGCATTGAAAAAAGCTAAAATTGCTCACAACGTACTGAATGCAAAATTCCATGCAATGGAAGCGGATATCATCGCAAATGCAGGTCAAGCAGGTGCAGTAACGATCGCAACTAACATGGCCGGTCGTGGTACTGACATTATGTTAGGCGGCAGCTGGCAAACTGAAGTTGCTGCATTAGAAGAACCAACTCAAGAGCAAATTGACGAAATCAAAGCAAACTGGAAAGTTCGCCATGATGCTGTTTTAGCCTCAGGTGGTTTACATATTATTGGTACTGAGCGTCATGAGTCACGTCGTATCGATAACCAGTTACGTGGTCGTGCAGGGCGTCAAGGGGATGCGGGTTCATCTCGTTTTTACCTATCAATGGAAGATGCGCTGATGCGTATTTTTGCCTCAGACCGCGTTACAGGAATGATGAAAAAGTTAGGTATGAAGCCAGGTGAAGCTATTGAGCACCCATGGGTGACCAAAGCTATTGCTAATGCACAACGTAAAGTTGAAAGCCGTAACTTTGATATCCGTAAACAACTACTTGAATATGATGATGTTGCAAGTGACCAACGTCGTGCAATTTATACTCAACGTAATGAATTACTGGATGGCGGCGACATTAAAGAAACGGTTGATAGCATCCGCCAAGACGTATTAACCACTACGATGGATGCCTATATTCCACCTCAATCACTTGAAGAAATGTGGGATATCGAAGGGTTACACCAACGTTTAGTCAATGATTTTGACCTCGACTTACCAATCAAAGAGTGGTTAGATAAAGAGCCAGAGTTACACGAAGAAACATTACGTGAACGTATTATGGCAAAAGCGATTGAAGTTTATGATCGTAAAGAAGAAATTGTTGGCGCAGAAGCGATGCGTAATTTCGAAAAAGGTGTCATGTTGCAAACATTAGACACATTATGGAAAGAGCACTTAGCGTCAATGGATTACTTACGCCAAGGCATTCATTTGCGTGGCTATGCGCAAAAAGATCCTAAACAAGAGTACAAGCGCGAATCTTTCAGTATGTTTGCTAACATGCTTGAAGCATTGAAATATGAAGTGATTAGCACCTTATCTAAGGTACAAGTTCGTTTACCTGAAGAGGTTGAAGCATTAGAGCAACAGCGTCGTGAAGAAGCTGAGCGTTTAGCGAAAAGGCAACAATTAAGCCATGAAGCGGGTGCTGAATCTTTAATGACTGAAACCGAGGCTAAAATAGCAACTCAAGGTCACAAAATTGGTCGTAATGATCCTTGTCCTTGCGGCTCAGGTAAAAAATATAAGCAATGTCACGGTCGCTTAAATTAATTTATTATTAACTCATTAATATAAAAAAGGCGGGGTAACCCGCCTTTTTGACGAAAAAATTATGGAAAAAAAACATTTGCATATCGCGGCTGGAATTATTCGTAATTCCCAGCAACAAATTTTTATTACTAAACGGCCTGAAGGCACGCATATGGCTGGCTTTTGGGAATTTCCAGGTGGAAAACTTGAGATTAATGAATCACCTGAAGCGGCATTAATTCGTGAGCTTGAAGAAGAAGTCGGAATTGTAGTGACTAAGAGCGAGTTATTTCATCGCGTTGATCATGAGTTTGATGACCGTTTCATTACGCTTTATTTTTTTATCGTTACTGCGTGGGAAAATGAACCGTACGGTAAAGAAGGGCAAGATTCGCGTTGGGTTTGTCAACATGACCTTATTGCTGATGAGTTCCCACCGGCAAACCGTATTATTGTCGATTTATTAACGCAGAGAAGTGAATCAGCTTAATAACTGATATTGATATTAAGTGGAAAATACACAATGATATATTTTCCACTTAATTTACTGTGTCGCGACTTAACGTCTTATTTATCTGGCTGTTCACTCCAGTCATCGCTGTCAGAGATATCCCCTTGACTCGCAATTCTTTTTTCCTCACTAGCCCACTCACCAAGGTCAATAAGTTGACAACGCTTACTGCAAAATGGCCGGAAAGGGCTATTTTCATTCCAAACAACTATCTTTTTGCATGTTGGGCAGTTTACTTCAATGATTTCGCTCATAAATATATATCTCTAGCTAGCAACAGGATAACTCAAAACTAATTACATCTGGAAGTATACCATTCTCACTGTCGATATGTAGAAAGCGCAATGCAAATCTTGTTTTATGGCCTGAAATTTGTGGGTAAATAAGGTGCTCAATTGATAATTTGATACGTAGTAACTCTTTACCCTCGACATTATCTTGATAAAAACCATTATGAGATTCTTTTGTTTCGAAATTACCACTTTGACGAATTAATGTAAGGACTAGTTTTAATGCATTATTAAGTGGGTCAAGGCTTTGCAGCCATCCATTGATGGTTTTATTTCTTTCAATTTGCGGGATATTTAACCAAAGCTGTAAAGTGGGGAGATCAAAGCTACAGCAGCCTCCTGGGATGCTTAGTCGTTGGCGTACCATACTGATAATTTTATCTGTTCGTAAATGGTGGCCAAAACGTGAGGCTGACATCAATTTGGCGGTTGTATCAGATAATTGTTCAAGTAATGTAGAAATTAATTGGTTATCGGCATTAGGGGCTTCAGCCCAACTAGCTAGCTGAATTCGTTGTTTTTCGAGCTCTTTCATGAGCTCAGAACGTACTTCGCCTCTATCAAGAATTTCAATTAATTCTGAAACAGAACGAAAAAAGGCAATACCAGTAGAGTAGGAAGTAATATTACTTAGCTCATAAATTTGAGATAAAAGTGTTTCAAGGCGCAACCACGAACGAATTTTTTCATTCATTGGGTATTCATAAGTAATAAAATTTGTTGCAATTAACTCGCCCATTTTAATTCCTATTTTTTTATTTTTGCTAGTGTTAAGTACTGGTTATGTAACGCGGCTACCTTGGTTGAGAGATCCCTATCATGAGAATGGTTTGTTATTATATCATTGGCATAATCAAGTCGTTTTTCACGGCTAACTTGTGCATTAAGTATATTAGTAACTTGTTCTAAACTGGTCTTATCTCTTTTTAGAGTACGTTGAATTTGCTCTTCAACAGTAACATCAACAACTAATACCCTATCTGCCAAATGATGAATATTATTTTCAATCAATAAAGGGACTACCCATAATAGATAAGGGTAATTTATTTGTTGAAATTGTTTTTGTGTTTCTTGTTGGATCAATGGATGAAGTAGAGCATTCAGCCATTTTTTTTCATCAGGTTTGGAAAAAATAATTTCTCTTAAGCGCTGCCTATTTAGAGCTCCGTTAGGAAGAATGACATCCTTACCGAAGTGGCGAGTAATGCTTTTTAGAGCTGGGCTGTTAGGCTCAACAACTTGTCGTGCAATCACATCCGCATCAACTAGGGGAACTCCAAGTTTTGCAAACTCGTTTGCAACAGTTGTTTTACCACTTCCAATACCACCTGTTAAAGCAACTATATAAGGCATATGATTATTCATTTACTCGTTGAAAAAAAACAGATTACACTGAAATAAATCATTTGTCTTCATCCAAAGTAATATTACTGTGAATAGATTAAAAAATAAATCGATATATTATATATTAAAGGGGAAACATAATATCTATATCTATCTGAAATTATTTATAACTCAGTTATAACATTACCTAAATTAAATATAGGTAGATACATTGCTAGCATGACGATACCCACGAGTATAGCAATTAAAACGAGTAAAATAGGTTCAAGGTTTTTTAGGTTTTTTTCGGTAATGAAAATATATTGCTCTGAATAATATTTGAATAAATAATTGGAAAAATAGTGTATTTTCCCAGATTCTTCAGCAATAGACATTAGCTGTACAGCTAAATCAGGAAAAAACTTAGTTTGCCTCATAGCATAGGAGAGTAATTCTCCTTTATGTACCGACATATGTACGTGTTTGCAGTCTTTTTTATATTGATTATTATTAATGGTTTGAATAGTACACTTTAAACATTCAGATAATGATAACCCTACATTAATAGTTGAATGCATCGTTAAAAAATATAAACTTAAATTATGAAGTTGTAATGATTTTTTTAATATGGGTAAATGCATTATTGTTTTTTTTATTAAGTTCAGTGCCTTTTCCTTAAATTTAAATATGAAAGGTAATAAAAATAGAATAAGACTAAGTAAGTAGGGTAAATATTCCCTTAGGAAACTTGATATGAAAGTTATAGTTTTTGTAATGAGTGGTAGTTCGTGTCTAACATTTTGATAGATACTTTCAAATTGAGGAACAACATAGATCATCATAATGGCTAATAAAACTATAGAAAAAGATGATAGAATTATTGGGTATCGTGTCGATTTACTGATGAGTAAAGATACTTTATTGTTATGCTCTAAAATTGAATTGATTGTACTAAAGCTTTCCTCGTACTGCCCTGTTTTCTCGGCAACGGTAATAATACTGATTACTGTGTCATTAAAAATGGTGGGATGTTTTTTTAAATATTGTGAAAATTTCTCTCCTTTTTCAATATGGATTATTGAATTTTCGATAATATCAGTCCAAAATGGAAAGGGACAGTTGGTATGCAATATTTTTAAACATTGTATGAGGTTAATACCTGATGATGATAATAAAGATAATTGATGAAAAAAATGAATTCGATAATTAATGTTTTTTTTATCTAATGTAAATAGTGTTTTTAATTTTATTTGTATAGGAATTAAATTTCTTTCAGTTATGTTAATAAAAGCATGTTTTTTACTTTTTGCTATTAGTGTACTGTGTTTTAATTGGTTTTTAAAATCAATGGCAATATATGAATAAATAAACATGTTAATTTACTCCATTTCCGATAATAGAATAGATTTCTTGAAGTGTGGTTTCACCCATTTCAACGCATTCTATACCTGCATCAAAAAGGCTAACAAAATTATTTGGATTTTCTAATGTATTATTTTTAAAGATTTCATAGATATTGCTTTGATCTATATATTCATAAATTGCAATTCTTCCCATAAAACCAGAAAAACAAAGCCCACAGCCTTTTGAAGACCATTCATTGATTATATGGTTATTATGCAATTCAGTTTTTTTAGGTATTGTTTCTTTGCAGTGAGGACAAAGTTTTCGTACTAGCCTCTGTGCAATAACCATTTTTAAGCAAGATTTAAGTTGACTATTTTCTATCCCCAATTGATTCATTCGCTCTATAGCACTAATTGTACAATTTGTGTGCAGTGTTGACAAAACTAGATGACCAGTTTGAGCCGCTCGGGTCGCAATCTTAGCGGTTTCTTCATCACGGATTTCACCAATCATAATGACATCAGGGTCTTGCCGTAGAAGCGCCCTCAAAATAAAAGAAAAATTAAGTTTGTATTTTTCATTAACTTGGGTTTGGTTGATCCCTTGTAGGGGGATTTCAATAGGGTCCTCAATGGTTGTTATATTTCTTGAGGATTGATTTAAATATTCTAGATAACTATAAAGTGTTACTGTTTTACCACTTCCTGTTGGCCCTGTGACTAAAATTAATCCTTGTGGCCGATTTAAATATTCTTTTAACCGTTCAAGAAGGGAAGAGCACATCCCTATGTGCTCTAAAGAATATTTTAATTGCGTATTCAAAATACGTAAGACTAACTTTTCACCATGAATGGTCGGAATGCTAGAAAGACGAATACTATAATTTTGCCCGTCAAAATACCAACTCATTTGACCATCTTGTGGAAGCCTTTTTTCCGCTATATTCATTTTTGCTAGTATTTTTATACGAGCAATAATTTCGCTATTAATTTCATAAGGAGGAGAGGGAATAAAATATAGCTTCCCATCTACACGTAATCTAATTTTTAACCCTTGTTTGGTTGGTTCAAGGTGTATATCAGATGAGCGTTTATGAACTGCTGTTTTTAATAATTCCTCAACAAAATTAATTGCAGGGGATGATGTGTTTAATAGTTCGGTTTCTTGAGGATGATAATTTGTTTCCTCCTCTTTTATTTCATGTACTGTGTTATTAAAATAATGGTCTATTTTTTCTTTTGGCCAAATATCATAACAGACAGGGACGCTAGCAATAAATTTTAATGTGGCTATTAAGTTATCATCCGGTTTTTTAGCAGCGGCGATAGATAATCTTTTTTGATTATAATCTATGATTATAATGTAATTTTTATCACATAAGCTCTTAAGTTCTTTATAAATAAATTGGTCATTATTAGATATATTCATAAATATTCCCAATTAAAAGATAAATGTTTTTTCACATAGTGATTTTAAGTTAGCATTAGTTTTATTTTCGCAAACAACTGCCCAGTTGAAGGGTTTATCTAAGGTTGGAAGGGTTGGTGTTAATGTGACTTTTAAGTCTGATAATGATTTACCAGTAGAGAACGTAATAACTCCAGATTTAACGTCTATCTTATTAATGTATTTCCCTGTTATATTTGTAGGAATATCATCACTACCTCCATTGCAATGCGATAAACTCCCTCGATTAAAACTGCATATTTCTATGCTGTTCTTATAAGGAATAACGGTCTGGAGTACATCGGTAATTGCTGCTTTTTGCATATAGCTTTGATAGCCAGGGATCGCAATAGCACTTAGAATTGATATAATTGCAATTACTACCATAATTTCAATAAGTGAAAATCCTTGTTGATTCATAAATAAAAACCTCCGTTGTTAAGTGAGGTTTCATCATAATTAAATTTTTAAGTTAAAGTTAGATGCTAAAAAAAACAGTGAGAAGCACTTTGTAAATATTTATTGGGAAATAGATAAGATTGCATTTTTCTTCGATCAGCTTCGCAATAAATAATAAAGATAAAATAGGAGGTGGAGTTTTTCGATAAATTAAGTGAAGATAAATGCGCCTGTTTTGTATTCACGGGTAAGATCAATATAGATATTACCCGGAATAATAATTGAATCATTAATTATTTAATTTACTTTTATAATGCGTCCAATCAAAAAATGGTCCAGGATCTGTTTTGCGACCAGGAGCAATATTACTGTGGCCGGTAATATTATTTTTAATTAGTGGGTACTCAATTATAAGTAAATTAGTTAAATAAGTAAGGGATTGATATTGTACTTCGGTAAATGGTTCAAAATCAGTGCCTTCTAATTCAATACCAATAGAAAAATCGTTACATTTTTCTTGGCCTTGGTAGGAAGACTGCCCAGCATGCCAAGCTCGTAAATGAAAGGGGACATATTGAATGATGGTGCCGTCACGGCGTATTAAGCAATGAGCAGAAACTCGAAGATGTTTGATTTCATTAAAAAATGGGTGTTCATCAGGGTTTAAAGTCCCTGTAAATAATTGGTTTATATAAGGGCCACCAAATTGGCCTGGTGGAAGGCTGATATTATGAATGACTAACAGAGAAGGTATGGTATTCGTGGGGCGCTCATCATGGTGTGGAGAAGGGATATGAGTCACATTATTTAGCCAACCATTGTGTATTTTCATATCGTTATCCATAGTATTCTCTTTTCTTTTTTGTTAACACTCGTTATCTGCAAACGAAAAGATTAGCATAGATGAAACAAAGCGAGTGCACATTTTGGAGTTAAAAATGACGATACGGCGATATGATGAACAGCAAAGACGTGAAATGCTTTTTGAGCGGTTACAAATTGATATTCCTTTTATGGTCAGCGTGGCTTTGAAAGAAGATTTAGGTCAGTCTATTGATTATAAAAAAGATATCACTGGTCAGCTGTTAAATATAGATGCGCAAGCGAGTGCTCGAATTATTACTCGCGAACATGGCGTTTTTTGTGGGAAGCAATGGTTAGATGAGGTCTTTCTTCAACTTGGCGGGCAAGTCAAAATTGATTGGAAAGTTCAAGACGGTGAAACTGTTACTCCTAACCAAGTTCTCTGTGAGATGCAGGGCCCATCCCAAATTCTATTAACAGGTGAGCGCACCTCTTTGAATTTCATTCAAACGCTCTCTTCTGTTTCAAGTATAACTGCTGAATATGTAAAACAAATCACTGGTACAAGAGCGAAGTTACTTGACACACGTAAAACTATTCCGGGCTTAAGGACCGCTTTAAAATATGCGGTATTGATGGGGGGGGGGGTTAACCATCGCTTAGGTTTATCTGATGCCTACTTAATAAAAGAAAACCATATTATATCAGCTGGTTCAGTCGAACGAGCTGTTGAATTAGCGCGTAGCGTGCATCCAGATGTCCCTATAGAAATTGAAGTTGAAAGTTTAGATGAGTTATTACGAGCCTTAAAAGCGCAAGCGGATATCATCATGTTAGATAACTTTACTCCAGTCATGATGAAAGAAGCTGTGGTGTTAACGGCAGGTAAAGCTGCACTTGAAGTTTCAGGCGATGTCACATTAGATACGATAAAAGAGTTCGCAGAAACAGGGGTTGACTTTATTTCTGTTGGTGCGCTAACCAAACATATTAAAGCCATGGATTTGTCTATGCGTTTTATTGATAAAAATCAGTAAGTAATTTGGTTAATACACGAAGCTGCCTCAGCTGAGATCCTAAGTTATAGTATTGTTGATGTAGTTTCATCTTGAGTGGCTATTTACGTTAAGTAGGCTTTAGGAATCTAGATCATTCGTTGATTAACAGTATCTAAGTGTTGATTTAAATCTTTATGGGGTTACAACAAAATATTTTGTAGCCCCTAGTCAATTGACCCATTTGCATTTCTTTTATCCACCTATCAATTGAAACATTACAACGCTATTTTATTTTCTACATCAACTTTATTCTAAGATGATAAGGAATAGGTTTGAGTGTAATTTAACCAAGTGAATTTAAGTTAAGTTTAAAAGCGGTTGTGAATTTAACGATTTATTAACATCACTGTGGTCTTGATGAGTAAAAAGTACTATCAATGGCATTATGTGGTTAAATAATTATTATTGGTGAATTTAAATTCAATTAATTGGTTGATTTAACGATTCAGTTTCTATTTTTCAGCATAATAAATCGGTTTTAATGTTAAAATATGTCATGTCAAATTGCATATTTAGTTATCAATTCATGCTAAATTTTAAAAAAAATTGTTAAGATTTGCAGGATTTTATGATTTAGCGCAAGGTCTTTATGGACAGATAGTGAATACTTTGTTACTTTATTAACCCATAAATAAATTGGTATTACCAATTAACACTGGGTAATACGTAATCAATAATTACTCACTCATGAATATGGCAGATTATGACTTACGGTAAAATTCGCCAACCAAAGTTATCAGATGTAATAGAGCAGCGTCTCGAACATCTTATTTTCGAAGGGACACTACGCCCTGGCGAAAAGCTGCCTCCTGAGCGCGAACTTGCAAAACAGTTTGACGTATCTCGGCCATCAGTGCGTGAAGCAATTCAAACGTTAGAGGCGAAAGGCCTTTTATCTCGCCGCCAAGGTGGCGGAACATTCGTGCAAAAGAAAATGTGGCAAAGCTTTAGTGACCCTTTAGCTCAGCTACTTGAAGGCAATCCTGAATCTCAATTCGATCTTCTTGAAACTCGTCATGCCCTTGAAGGTATCGCTGCATATTATGCGGCACTTCGTGGTACAGATGAGGATCTTGAGCGGATTCGCCAAAGCTATGAATTAATTAAGACAGCGCAAGAAAATGGTGGATTAGAAGCAGAGTCAGATGCGGTATTACAATATCAATTAATTGTAACTGAAGCCGCTCATAATGTCGTTTTACTACACCTATTGCGCTGTATGATCCCGATGTTAGAACAAAATATTCGTCAGAATTTTGAGTTCTTATATACCCGTAAAGAAATGTATAAAGCAGTTAGTGAACATCGAGCACAGATTTTTGCCGCTATAATGGCAAGAGAGCCCGAAAAGGCACGTGAAGCTTCTCATCGTCACTTAGCCTTTATCGAAGATTTACTGTTGGATATTAGCCGAGAGCAAACTCGCAGAGAACGTTCTTTACGTCGGTTACAGCAACATCCTGATTTGAATTAATAATATAGATCCTGACTGCTGCGTCTATATTATTGTGAATACTCTAATTGAGAGTTAAAGCGGCAACTACATCAGGGCCTATCTTCCCGCTGTTTTACGGCAACTGAAAAATAGCAGGAAGATAGGCTCCACATAAACATATAAAATAGATAACAGATAAGGAATACACCATGTCAGATATGTTAAAAAATGACGTGGATCCGATTGAAACTCGCGACTGGCTACAGGCGATTGAATCGGTCATCCGTGAAGAAGGTGTTGATCGTGCTCAGTTTATTATCGAACAGGTATTAAGCGAAGCACGTAAAGGCGGTGTTAATATTGCCGCTGGCGCATCTGGTCATTCTGATTACATCAACACAATAGCTGTTGAAGATGAGCCGGCATACCCTGGTAACATGGATTTAGAGCGCCGTATTCGCTCTGCAATTCGTTGGAACGCAGTAATGACTGTTTTACGTGCTTCCAAAAAAGACTTAGAGCTGGGTGGCCACATGGCTTCTTTCCAGTCATCAGCAACTTTGTATGAAGTGTGCTTTAACCACTTCTTCCGCGCGCACAATAACAATGACGGCGGGGACTTAGTCTTCTTCCAAGGCCACATTTCTCCAGGTATTTACGCACGTGCGTTCTTGGAAGGTCGCTTAACTGAAGAACAAATGAATAACTTCCGTCAAGAAATTGGTGGAAATGGTCTGTCTTCTTATCCACACCCTAAATTAATGCCTGACTTCTGGCAGTTCCCGACCGTATCAATGGGTCTGGGTCCAATTAATGCTATCTATCAAGCTAAGTTCCTGAAATACCTTGATAACCGCGGACTGAAAGATACATCAGCTCAGCGCGTATATGCATTCCTTGGCGATGGTGAGATGGATGAGCCAGAATCTAAAGGTGCAATTACTATCGCGACTCGCGATAAATTAGATAACTTAGTATTTGTTATCAACTGTAACCTGCAACGTTTAGATGGCCCAGTTACAGGTAATGGTAAAATTGTTAATGAACTAGAAGGTATCTTTAATGGTGCTGGCTGGCAAGTTATCAAAGTTATGTGGGGCGACCGTTGGGATGAATTACTGCGTAAAGACACGAGCGGTAAACTTGTTCAATTAATGAACGAAACCTTAGACGGCGACTACCAAACCTTTAAATCACGTGACGGTGCATACGTTCGTGAGCATTTCTTTAATCGTTACCCAGAAACTGCAGCATTAGTTAAAGATATGACTGATGATGAAATTTGGGCTCTGAACCGTGGTGGTCACGATCCGAAGAAAGTATATGCTGCATTCAAAAAAGCACAAGAAACTAAAGGCAAACCAACTGTTATTTTAGCGCAAACCATTAAAGGTTATGGTATGGGCGAAACAGCAGAAGGTAAAAATATTGCTCACCAAGTGAAGAAAATGAACATGGATGGCGTTCGTCATTTCCGTGATCAATTCAATGTACCAGTCGCTGATGAGCAAATTGAAAAACTGCCATACATTACGTTTGAAAAAGATTCCGAAGAGTACAAATATCTGCATGAGCGCCGTCAAGCGTTAGGTGGTTATTTACCCGCTCGTCGCTCAACCTTTGACGAAAAACTAGATATCCCTGCACTGGCAGATTTCAGCCAATTATTGGAAGAACAATCTAAAGAAATTTCAACAACTATCGCGTTCGTTCGTGCGTTGAACGTCATGTTGAAAAACCAATCGATCAAAGAGCGTTTAGTACCAATTATCGCGGATGAAGCGCGTACATTTGGTATGGAAGGTCTGTTCCGTCAAATCGGTATCTATAGTCCTAAAGGTCAGCAATATACTCCGCAAGACCGTGAGCAAGTTGCTTACTATAAAGAAGACTCGAAAGGTCAAATCCTGCAAGAAGGTATCAATGAGCTGGGTGCGGGTTCTTCTTGGTTAGCGGCTGCGACATCATACAGCACTAACAACCTGCCAATGATCCCATTCTATATCTACTACTCAATGTTTGGTTTCCAACGCATTGGTGACTTGATGTGGGCAGCGGGTGACCAACAAGCACGCGGTTTCTTAATCGGTGGTACTTCAGGCCGCACAACACTAAATGGTGAAGGCCTACAGCATGAAGATGGTCATAGCCATATTCAATCACTGACTATTCCTAACTGTATTTCTTATGACCCAGCTTTCGCTTACGAAGTTGCGGTGATCATGCAAAACGGTTTAGAACGTATGTACGGTGAGAAACAAGAAAACGTTTACTACTACATCACAACGCTGAATGAAAACTATCACATGCCAGCAATGCCAGAAGGTGCAGAAGAAGGTATCCGTAAAGGTATCTATAAACTGGCTTCTGTTGAAGGTAGCAAAGGTAAAGTTCAGCTGTTAGGTTCAGGTTCTATGATGCGCCACGTGCGTGAAGCCGCTGACATTCTGTCTGCAGAATATGGAATTGGTTCTGATGTCTATAGCGTGACTTCTTTCACTGAACTGGCTCGTGATGGCCAAGACTGTGAGCGTTGGAACATGCTGCATCCATCTGAAGCACCACGTGTTCCATACATTGCACAAGTGATGAATGATGCACCAGCAGTTGCATCAACTGACTACATGAAACTGTTCGCAGAACAAGTTCGTACATATGTTCCTGCAAGTGATTACCGTGTTCTGGGTACAGATGGTTTCGGTCGTTCAGACAGTCGTGAAAACCTGCGTCACCACTTTGAAGTGGATACATCCTATGTGATCGTTGCAGCGTTAGGTGAATTAGCTAAACGTGGTGAGATTGATGTAAAAGTCGTTGAAGAAGCGATTAAAAAATACAACATCAACCCAGATAAAGTTAACCCACGTTTGGCATAAGAGGTAAAAATCAATGTCTATTGAAATCCAAGTGCCTGATATCGGTGCTGATGAAGTTGAAGTCACCGAAGTGATGGTTAAAGTTGGCGATAAAGTAGAAGCTGAGCAATCGCTTATTACCGTTGAAGGTGATAAGGCTTCTATGGAAGTCCCATCGCCACAAGCGGGTGTGGTAAAAGAAATTAAAATTGCTGTTGGCGATAAAGTGACAACAGGCAAATTAATCATGGTATTCGAAGCGGAGGCGGGTGCAGCAGCGCCTGCTCCTGCAGAAGCCCCAGCGGCTCCAGCGGCAGCACCAAGCGCAGCAGCATCTAAAGATGTCGCTGTACCAGATATCGGTGGCGATGAAGTTGAAGTTACTGAAATCATGGTTAAAGTCGGTGACAAAGTCGAAGCTGAGCAATCTTTAATTACTGTTGAAGGTGACAAAGCCTCAATGGAAGTTCCTGCGCCATTTGCTGGAACGGTTAAAGAAATCAAAATTGCGACTGGCGATAAAGTGAAAACTGGCTCGCTGATCATGGTATTTGAAGTTGCAGGCGCGGCACCTGCTGCGGCTCCAGTTGCACAAGCAGCGGCACCAGCAGCTACAACCGCTTCAGCAATTAAAGATGTTAACGTTCCAGATATCGGTGGCGATGAAGTTGAAGTTACCGAAGTGATGGTCAAAGTGGGTGATACTGTTTCCGCTGAGCAATCAATCATTACGGTTGAAGGCGACAAAGCTTCAATGGAAGTCCCAGCACCATTTGCGGGAACAGTTAAAGAAATCAAGATTGCGACTGGCGATAAAGTGAAAACTGGCTCGCTGATCATGACCTTTGAAGTGGCAGGTGCAGCACCAGCAGCGGCTCCAGCTGCTCAACCGTCTGCTCCGGCTCCTGCGGCAGCTCCTGCACAAGCTGCGCCAGCGAAAGCAACTGACAACAAAACTGAATTTGTTGAAAACGATGCATACATCCATGCAACTCCAGTCATTCGCCGCTTAGCGCGTGAATTTGGTGTTAACTTAGCGAAAGTGAAAGGTACTGGACGTAAGGGCCGTATCCTGCGTGAAGACGTTCAAGCTTACGTGAAAGATGCAGTAAAACGTGCGGAAGCTCCTGCAGCTGCAGGTGGCGGTTTACCAGGTATGCTGCCATGGCCGAAAGTGGATTACAGCAAATTCGGTGAAGTCGAAGAAGTTGAACTGGGGCGTATCCAAAAGATTTCTGGCGCTAACTTAAGCCGTAACTGGGTGATGATCCCACATGTTACACTGATGGAAGAAGTGGATACCACTGAAGTTGAAGAGTTCCGTAAGCAACAAAACAAAGAAGCTGAGAAGAAAAAACTGGATGTGAAAATCACACCATTAGTTTTTGTCATGAAAGCGGTTGCTCGTGCTCTGGAAGAAATGCCACGCTTTAATAGCTCCATTTCTGAAGATGCGCAGCGTCTGTTCCTGAAAAAATATATCAACATCGGTATTGCAGTCGATACTCCAAATGGCCTTGTTGTTCCTGTATTCAAAGACGTTAACAAAAAAGGTATTTTAGAGTTATCTCGCGAACTGATGGAAGTTTCTAAGAAAGCGCGTGCAGGTAAATTGACTGCGTCTGATATGCAAGGTGGCTGCTTCACGATTTCAAGCCTTGGTGGTATCGGAACTACCGGTTTTGCACCAATCGTGAACGCACCTGAAGTTGCTATTATGGGGCTGTCACGTTCTTCAATGAAACCTGTTTGGAATGGTAGCGAGTTTGTTCCTCGCCTGATCCTGCCAATGTCACTGTCCTTTGACCACCGTGTCATCGATGGGGCTGATGGAGCGCGCTTCATCACCCTGGTAGGGCAATTAATGAGCGATATTCGCCGTTTAGTGATGTAAATAATAAGACCGGCGAATGAGCCGGTCTGTTTTATTTAGGCTGAGGCAGAGTTTTTTGCTGCTGCTACGAAAGGTTGGGAGTTACATCACGAAATGAGCCTTTTCAGGGTGTTAACAATTCTGTAAACTGCTCTCGGTGTGTACTTTTCCAGTGGAAGATCGTTTATTCAGCAGTACCGCTGGACAAAACAAAAAGAGGTCATGATGAGTACTGAAATTAAAGCCCAAGTCGTTGTGCTTGGTGCAGGCCCTGCAGGCTATTCTGCGGCTTTCCGTTGCGCTGACTTAGGTTTAGAAACTGTTTTAGTAGAACGTTATTCAACCCTTGGTGGTGTTTGTTTAAACGTTGGTTGTATCCCTTCTAAAGCTTTACTCCATGTTGCAAAAGTGATCGAAGAAGCAAAAGCTTTAGCAGAACACGGTATCGTTTTTGGTGAGCCAAAAACTGACATTTCCAAAGTTCGCTTATGGAAAGAAAAAGTAATTAATCAGCTGACGGGTGGTCTGGCTGGTATGGCTAAAGGCCGTAAAGTTAACGTGGTTAACGGCTTAGGTAAATTTACAGGTGCCAACACGCTGGTTGTTGAAGGTGAAAATGGTAGCACAACTATCAATTTCGATAACGCAATCATTGCTGCGGGTTCCCGTCCAATTCAATTACCATTCATTCCACATGAAGACCCACGTATTTGGGATTCAACCGATGCATTAGAACTGAAAGAAGTTCCTGAGCGTCTGCTGGTTATGGGTGGGGGTATCATCGGTTTAGAAATGGGGACTGTGTATCATGCACTGGGTTCTCAAATCGATGTGGTTGAAATGTTTGACCAAGTCATCCCAGCGGCTGACAAAGATGTGGTTAAAGTATTCACCAAACAAATCAGTAAAAAATTCAACCTATTGTTAGAAACTAAAGTTACAGCCGTTGAAGCGAAAGAAGACGGTATCTATGTTTCTATGGAAGGTAAAAAAGCTTCCGCAGAACCACAACGTTATGATGCTGTACTAGTGGCAATTGGCCGTGTTCCTAACGGTAAAAACTTAGATGCAGGCAAAGCAGGCGTTGAAGTTGACGATCGTGGGTTTATCCATGTCGATAAACAAATGCGTACTAACGTTCCGCATATTTTCGCTATCGGTGATATCGTTGGTCAACCAATGTTGGCTCACAAAGGTGTTCACGAAGGTCACGTTGCTGCAGAGGTTATCTCTGGTCTGAAACATTACTTTGACCCGAAAGTTATCCCATCTATCGCTTATACTGAACCAGAAGTTGCTTGGGTTGGTTTAACTGAGAAAGAAGCGAAAGAACAAAACATCAGCTATGAAGTTGCGACTTTCCCATGGGCAGCATCAGGTCGTGCAATCGCATCTGACTGCTCTGAAGGTATGACTAAGCTGATTTTCGACAAGCAATCTAACCGTGTTATCGGTGGTGCGGTTGTCGGTGTGAACGGTGGTGAATTACTGGGTGAAATCGGCCTAGCAATTGAAATGGGCTGTGATGCTGAAGATTTAGCATTGACTATCCATGCTCACCCAACACTGTACGAATCAATCGGTATGGCTGCTGAAATTTACGAAGGTAGCATTACTGATTTACCAAACGCAAAAGCGAAAAAGAAAAAATAATTTTCTGATTCGTCGTGGTAAATAGCCTCTCTAGTAGGCGGTTTATCGCTAATGCATATAGAGAAGCCAATGTGGAAACACGTTGGCTTTTTTTGTTTTTGTGAATATAAATAAATAATTACATGTTCCGTTCAATTATTTATTGAAATCAATATTAATCATTTTATAAGTAATATGTGTTTAATTTTAAATGACCGAATCTTTATTAATAATAACGGTTAGTTGACTATAAAAATATTAAATTCTAATTTCTTTATTCTATTTTTTATAACTAATAAGGAAGTTAGTTTATGGATGATGTGACACACCTCGGTACAATAACTGTATGGGGAAACAATCCAAGAGAACATTTTAATGATTATTTTAATAACTATGATAATACTCATGAAGATATTGATTTAACAGGGAGGTATGAAAAATTAAAATGTATTTTACATGAAAATCTTTATGATAATATAAAACTAGCTGATATCCATGATGATGTTGGTAATCACAAAGTCGATATCTTTAAAAATCCTTCGATTAAAATTAAGGATGATTTAAAATCTAAACAAACATTAATTGAAAATAATTTAATTACTTTAAGAAAGGATATTGCGGAGATTGAAAAATCGCCTGGCTGGAAATTTATCATTGATCCACAAAAATATCCTTGTACATACAAATGGCATTTTCAATCTTCAGACTCCTCAGATTTAAAAATTTCAGCAACCTTTAAATTTCGCACAATTGAAGATAGGGACAGGCTCCTCGCAGAGGATTTTGACGATAATATACCGGGTATACCGAGGTTTCCTTTTGATGATATAGATCTCTATATAGATGCGGTTAATAAGCGAGCTGACCGTGATGCTAGAAATCAATTGCTCGAAATTAAAAAACAACATAAAAGTATTACGGATAAAATTCAGTTTAATGTAAATGAATTAAATAAGCTGAAAATAGCCCAAAGTAGCATGTTTGCTATTCCCTCTCCGAATGTTCCTACATTACCTCATGGTGTTGGTTTAAATACGCAAGTCACACAAACGGCAAACAGCAACATAGTAAAAGGTGTCGAAAAGACATTAGGCAATATTCGTGATGGCCTAGCGGAAACGTTTGATTGCTCTTTTGGCATGAGTTGCTCAAATGATTTAGATAAAGCAGCAAAAAATCCAAATGTGGGAACGGAGTTATCAGATTCTGATAGAATAGCGCTAGGCGGGACTGGCTCAGGAAGCCCTGACGGATGGGAGCCTGATAATAACTTAAGTACATCAGATAGGCGTTCAATACAGTCTTTGAGGGGGCAAGTAAGATTACATAAAGAGAAATTAGCCGCTTATCGACGTAATCCAGATGCTTTTGATAACCAAGGACACCTTAAGAATGCGCCCAATAATACGGTTAGGCAACGCATTATTGATGGGCGAATTAAGCATTTAGAAAAAGAAATTAAAACATTTGAAAAGAACATAAATGAAATTAAGAATGGTAAAGGTTAAAATATGAAAATAGAACTGAGTCTACTGGAAGAGGCTATAGTAGCCATTTTCAAAGAAATGAAAGTACAGGGAATGGATAATATAGACTTAGAAGCAGATTTTTATTGGAATGTGCCTTCTGAATCTATTTATGATATTTACAATGAGCCGGCTCAGTTAGATATTGGGCAGTTAGAGGCTGATTATGAGATGCTATGTAAAGCTAAAGAAAATGAATTACTCATAAAATATAACTTAAAAAATATATCAGCCATTCTTCGTTATTTATCAGAAAAACACGCAATATGATCTGACTTGATGATGCTAAAGGTGTAGGCAAATGCTGGTTTGGCTATTGTTTTCACCTTATCTACATCTACTAACTTTCAATCATTCGTGTAGATAAAACAAAATAATACATATCAATAAGAAAGCGCTATGGAACTAAAACCTACTGCAATTTTAATTCATGTACCTGATGTTCAAGCGGGTTTGGCTTGGTATCAGCAAGCTTTTCCACAAGCAAAGGCAGAATACTTGCCTGAATTTGATTTCACCTTACTGCATGTCGGAGACTTCACGATAGAAGTGGTTCAAGCCGATGCCAAAGTGAGCGAAGGTAAAAAAGGGACGGTATTGTATTGGCAAGTCGATAATTTTGATTTGGCTTTTAAGCGTTTCACTCAACTAGGGGCAAAACTGTATCGCGGGCCAATGTTAATAGATAGTAACAATCGAATGTGCCAACTGGAAGATCCATTTGGTAATTTAATTGGCCTAAAAGGACAATAAAATCAATTAAAATATTTAAAAAAATTAAAACCAATCGCAATGATTTACCTTATCAATTAGTAATATAAATAAAATTGCGATAAAAAATATAATTTGTGATAGCTGATGAAAAAAGGCACTAATTAGGGTGCTTTAAATTTTAAAATGCATTATAAAAAGTATGGTTTTTTCGGCGTTTTACGATGGTTAATAGTATCTTAAGCTGAAAACTAACCAGTAATGAAGTGTTAAGGCGTAAAGTTAGTAGTTAAATGTTGCTTTCTTGTGAATGAATTAACATTACGTTTAAATTCTGCTATGCTGATCGCCCGAAGCTGGGCATAATTTTACCGCCATTGAGATTATGCGAGCAAATTCCTCTGACCTGGCACCGGATGATAATTTTGTCAGTATGGTGCAGACAGCCGGGTATATAAATAACAAAGAAGCGAGGAGAACGTCGTGCTAGAAGAATACCGTAAGCACGTAGCCGAGCGTGCCGCTCAAGGGATTGTCCCTAAGCCATTAGATGCGTCACAAGTAGCTGCACTGGTAGAGTTACTCAAAAACCCACCCAAAGGTGAAGAAGATTTCCTGTTAGATCTGCTGACCAACCGCGTCCCCCCTGGTGTTGACGAAGCAGCGTACGTAAAAGCTGGATTTTTAGCCGCGATAGCGAAAGGCGAAACTTCCTCCCCTCTTATCTCCCCTGAAAAAGCCATTGAACTGTTAGGTACCATGCAGGGCGGATATAACATCCACGCACTGATTGAAGCGTTGGATGACGAAAAACTAGCACCAATCGCCGCTAAAGCACTTTCCCACACCTTACTGATGTTTGATAACTTCTATGACGTAGAAGAAAAAGCGAAAGCGGGAAATGTTCACGCGAAACAAGTTATTGAATCATGGGCAGATGCCGAGTGGTTCAAAGAGCGCCCTGCGCTAGCAGAAAAAATGACAGTTACTGTGTTCAAAGTGACTGGTGAAACTAACACAGATGACTTATCGCCAGCACCTGATGCATGGTCACGTCCAGATATCCCATTACACGCGTTAGCAATGCTGAAAAACGCGCGCGATGGTATTGAACCAGACGATGCGGGCAATGTTGGCCCAATCAAGCAAATCGATGCGCTGAATAAAAAAGGTTTCCCATTAGCTTACGTGGGTGACGTAGTCGGTACCGGTTCTTCTCGTAAATCAGCGACTAACTCCGTGCTGTGGTTTATGGGGGACGATATCCCATTTGTACCAAATAAACGTGGTGGTGGGGTGGTATTAGGTGGCAAAATTGCACCAATCTTCTTTAATACAATGGAAGATGCGGGTGCATTACCGATTGAAGTGGACGTTTCTAAACTGAATATGGGCGATGTGATTGACATCTATCCATTTAAAGGTGAAGTTCGTAACCATGAAACGGGCGAGCTGCTAGAAACATTTGAATTAAAAACAGATGTGCTGATTGACGAAGTTCGTGCAGGTGGTCGTATTCCACTGATTATCGGCCGTGGTTTAACCAGTAAAGCACGTGAATCTCTGGGCTTAGAAGCAACAGATGTGTTCCGTCACGCGAAATCCGTTGCACAAAGCAATCGTGGTTTCTCATTAGCACAAAAAATGGTTGGTCGTGCTTGTGGTCGTCCAGGTATTCGCCCTGGCGAATATTGTGAGCCAAAAATGACTTCTGTAGGTTCACAAGATACAACTGGCCCAATGACCCGTGATGAACTCAAAGACTTGGCTTGCTTGGGTTTCTCTGCAGATTTAGTCATGCAGTCATTCTGCCATACCGCGGCATATCCAAAACCTGTTGATGTGACAACACACCACACCTTACCTGATTTCATCATGAACCGTGGCGGTGTTTCTCTGCGTCCAGGCGATGGTATTATCCACTCATGGTTAAACCGTATGTTACTGCCAGATACCGTCGGTACAGGTGGTGACTCACATACGCGTTTCCCAATTGGTATTTCATTCCCTGCGGGTTCAGGTTTAGTCGCATTTGCTGCAGCAACAGGGGTGATGCCTCTGGATATGCCTGAGTCAGTATTGGTTCGCTTTAAAGGTGAAATGCAGCCGGGTATCACATTACGTGACCTCGTTCATGCAATTCCACTGTATGCAATTAAAGACGGCCTTCTGACCGTAGAGAAAAAAGGTAAGAAAAACATTTTCTCTGGCCGTATCTTAGAAATTGAAGGCTTACCTGAGCTCAAAGTTGAACAAGCGTTTGAATTAGCGGATGCGTCAGCTGAGCGTTCAGCGGCGGGTTGTACTATCAAATTGGATAAAGCGCCAATTATCGAATACCTGCAATCGAATATCGTTCTATTAAAATGGATGATAGCTGAAGGTTATGGCGATCGTCGTACTATCGAACGCCGTATCAAAGGAATGGAAAGCTGGTTAGCGGACCCACAGCTGCTAGAAGGTGATGCAGATGCGGAATACGCAGCAGTGATTGAAATTGACCTCAATGATATTAAAGAGCCAATTCTGTGTGCACCAAATGACCCAGATGACGCACGTTTATTATCTGATGTTCAAAACGAGAAAATTGATGAAGTTTTCATCGGTTCTTGTATGACAAACATCGGTCACTTCCGTGCAGCAGGTAAGTTATTGGATTCCCACAAAGGCCAATTACCAACACGTTTATGGGTTGCGCCTCCAACTAAGATGGACGCAGCACAGTTAACCGAAGAAGGTTATTACAGCGTTTTTGGTAAGAGTGGAGCGCGTATTGAAGTCCCTGGTTGCTCTCTGTGCATGGGTAACCAAGCACGTGTGGCAGATGGTGCAACGGTTGTTTCCACTTCGACGCGTAACTTCCCGAACCGTTTAGGGACAGGTGCGAATGTTTATCTCGCATCAGCAGAACTGGCTGCGGTCGCTTCCTTATTAGGTCGTTTACCAACACCGTCAGAATATCTGCAATTTATGGATAAGGTCGATGAAACAGCAGCGGATACCTACCGTTACCTGAACTTTGACCAATTATCGCAATATACCGAAAAAGCGGATGGCGTGATTTTCCAAACAGCCGTGTAATCAGGTAATATTAGTCATGAAGGCTCCTGATTTAGGAGCCTTTTTTGCTTCAACTTAATAAGTTAGTTAAATATATTCAGAAATTTCGATTAAATTTAAATCGATATCACGTATGTAAATTGATCTGATCGCCCCAGTTGCCCCAGTACGATTTACTGGTCCTTCGATAATTTTTACACCTTGTTGTTCAATCTGTTTTTGTACGTCACACAGCGGTATATCACTAATAAAGCATAAATCGAGTGAGCCTGGCACAGGCAAGTGCGCTTTGGGTTCGAATTCTTTTCCATATTGGTGGATATTGATTTTTTGTTGCCCGAAACTTAGCGCGTGGCGCTGTTCACCAAAGGTAACAACTTCCATTTTTAATACGCGTTGGTAGAAGTCAATGCAGGCATCAAGGTTGGTTGTGGTTAGCACTATATGGTCTAAGCGATTGATCATTATGGCCCCTATGCTTGAACTATGACTATTTTAGTTATTTGCCTATTTAATAGTAAATGAATCATATGATTTATGTGTTGAAACCGATGCTTTACTCCGTTTTATTTTTTCTGGTGGTAATACCTCTCAACAAAGCGGTTTGACTCGCGTTATACTAGCTTCAACAACGCAAGAGTGAGGGACTGCATATGGACTACCAATTTTTCCAAGATATCACCGGAGCTATCTCCGCTAAATTCTCGATGGATCATGAGGCTATTGGATATTGGCTTAACGAAGAGGTTAAAAATGACCTTAGTCTGTTAGATGCTATTGAAGAAAATTATGAAAAAATTAAAGGTAGTGAAAAACAATGGGAGCTTATTGGTCACGAATATACATTATTGCTTGATGATGAAGAAGTGATGATCCGTGCCAACCAACTATCATTTGAAACAGAAGGGTTGGAAGAAGGCATGAGTTATTATGATAATGAAAGTGTTGCATTTTGCGGTATTGATGACTTCTTATTAATGTTAAAAGATTATCGTATTTTTGTTATGGAAAATAGATAAAATAATTTTATTTAGTGATTTGTTTTGTGTTTCAATAAATCACCGCTATTATTTGCAGTGTGCGGCCAGCCATTAAACGCTTTGTTAAAGATTAATTGGCTGGGATTAATATTGATAATTGGATCCTAAAGGGCATATATATGAATACTGATGATGTTACAGGCGCGTTGAATGATGCAACGAATTGGTTTGTGGCAAACCAAGATCTGTTAGTTCAGTATGTTGTGAATATCGTGTCTGCTATCGTTATCTTGATTGTCGGGATGATGATTGCAAAATGGGTCGGACGTGGTTTACATCGCGTGATGACCATGAAGGGAATTGATTCAACAGTCAGTGACTTTTTATCGGCGATTGCACGCTATACCATTGTTGCGTTCACCTTAATTGCTGTATTAGGGAAAATTGGCGTACAAACTGCCTCTGTGATTGCGGTCATGGGTGCGGCCGGTTTAGCGGTTGGCTTAGCGTTACAGAACTCACTGGGTAACTTTGCAGCAGGTGTTTTGCTGGTGGTATTTAGACCACTAAAAGCGGGAGAATATGTCTCGATTGGTGCAGTTGAAGGCACAGTGCAAAATGTACAAATATTTTCAACGACGCTAAGAACGGCAGATGACCGTATTATTGTTATTCCTAATGGAAAGATAATTGCCGATAACATTATTAATACCAGTCGTGAGCCTAATCGCCGCCAAGATATTATTGTTGGTGTTGCTTACGATTCTGATATTGATGTGGTGAAAAAAGTATTAGGGGATATCGTCGCTGCGGATAGCCGTATTCAGCATGCTAAAGGCGTGACTATCCGTTTACATGATATGGCGCCATCCTCATTAAATTATTTAGTACGTTTTTGGACCACCAATGGTGATGCATGGCCGGTGTATTGGGATTTGCTTGAGGAGTTTAAGCGAGCATTGGATAAACATAATATTGGCATTCCATTCCCACAAATGGATGTTCATGTTCATAAACAAAATACGTCTATCAAACAAGATCCTGCAGAGTAATATTTAGCAGTATCATTAAAAATAAGAGCCTGTCTTTGATGGGCTCTTTTCATTTCTCACATCTCTATTTTTCTTACTGAATTGTTTTTAGTTATAAGTGATGCTTATGACCTATTAGACTTAATCATTTCCACTAATGATTTTTTCTCATTAATATTCATGCATATTAATTGAATAAAAAACCGGAATTAATGCATGTTTTCAATCTATTTACAGGGTGCACTGCTAGGTGCTGCAATGATATTACCTTTAGGTCCACAGAATGCTTTTGTCTTGCAGCAAGGCAGTCGAAAGCAGTTTCATTTAATGAGCGCATTATTATGTGCATTAAGTGATACCGCTTTAATTGTCGCGGGTGTTTTTGGTGGGAGCGCTTTATTAAGCCAGTCTGAAATATTAATGCAGTTGATTACATGGGCTGGCGTAGCATTTCTTATGTGGTATGGCTATGGTGCGTTTCGTACTGCTCTCAGCCCTGATGAGGTCATACTTCAAACGGAAAACCGGGCTATCACGAGATGGAAAGTGATTGTCACATTGTTTGCTGTCACTTGGCTAAATCCTCATGTTTATTTAGACACCTTCGTTGTCTTGGGCAGTGTGGGGGGGCAATTAGAAAGCCAGCTGAGACCTTGGTTTACGGCGGGTGCTCTAACAGCTTCTTTTGTTTGGTTTTTTGCATTAGCGATACTTGCTGCTTGGTTTTCACCCGTGTTAAATAAACCGCGTTCACAGCGCATTATTAATGTTTTTGTCGGTAGCGTGATGTGGTTTATTGCATTTCAACTCGCTATACAGGGGCTTAAAGGGCTCGGTTTTCTTTCTCAATAACAATATATCTTCAACAGACAAGCAATAACGTTCAATTTCTCATTATTCTGACTGTACTTTTTGTTCCATGTGTTACTGTTAAATTGAGCTCAGGGATAGTTTATTACTAATTATCCCTTTTTTAGCGATAAATAATTGTCTTGGGAGGTTCTGTGAAATTAAAATCTTTAGTTTTAGCTGCGATGGTAGCAGGTGCTACGGTTCCGACCATATCATTGGCTGACCCGTTACCGAATGGTCCACACATTACTACTTCGGGTAACGCAATCGTGAAGGCGGCTCCAGACATGGCGACGCTGAATATTTTGGTGGAAGTTACTGCAAAAGATGCGGCAGCGGCAAAAGCTGGGGTCGATAAGCGAGTTGCAGAGTATTTTGAGTTTCTTAAGAAAAATGGTATTGAAAAACAAGATATTAACGCAGCAAATGTCCGAACTCAGCCTAAATATGATTATAGCAGTGTGAAACAAAAATCAACTATCGAAGGCTACACGGCAACACGTTCTGTTGAAGTGAAAGTGAAGAAATTAGACCAACTTAATGTCTTGTTAGACGGCGCTTTAGCTGCGGGTCTCAATGAAATAAATTCAGTACAGTTTGGTGTGGCTAACCCGCAACAGTATCGTGATGAAGCACGGTCTCAAGCGATTAAAAATGCGACGGAACAAGCCAATATCTTAGCGAAAGGCTTTAATGTTCAGTTAGGCCCAGTGTATAGCATTAACTATAATGCGCCAGCGGCGGTGCCATATCCAATCGCTGCAAGAAATTACGGCGGGGCAATGAAAGCCTCTGTTGCTCAAGACCTCAAGATTGATGAAACCTATGAACAACAGAGTATTGATTTTAATGACCAAGTCGATGTGGTATTTGAATTAAAACGCTAGCTTTTTGCTGCTGGTTCATCTTCTTGTTTTAACATCTGGCGCCCAGTTTTTAATAGGGCGTCAGTCACATTTTTCATTGTGCGGCTTTCAGGTGCGAAGCGGTGCCAGTAAAGCATGCGTCGTTGGCATAACCCTGGAGTTAAATCAACCAATTCACCATTCGCCAATTCACTGGCTATCTGCAAATGTGGGATCATACAGCAGGTCGAACCTTGTTTCGCTAACTGCACAAAGGCCTCCGAGGAGTTCACGATATGGCATGGGACACTACCCGGCGATAAGCCAAAGTTTTGTTGAACAAAGGCTTGGTGCATATCATCTAAATGGTCGAAAGCAACCGCAGGTGCTTTTAATAACGAAGAGCGAGTAACGCCATCGGGAAAATATTTTGCCGCAAAGCCGGGTGATGCGACAAAAATATAGTCCAGTGCGCCAAGTTTATCGACTAAGCAACCAGGTAAGGCTTGAGGTTGAATACTGATAGCGCCTACCACTTCACCGCGTCTTAAACGTTCTTGGGTTCGTGTTTCATCTTCAACCTGAATATTTAACCGAATAGGGCTATTGCCTAATACAGGGTTTAGGGCTGGAAGAAACCAAGTTGCCAAGCTGTCGGCGTTGACGGCAAGTGAAAGTAACAACGGGGTGGAGCCACTATTTTCATCACCTAACCATTGCTCTTCTAATAATTCGACTTGATGAAGCAGTGCTAGTAATTTTTGCCCTTGTTCAGTTGGGTGTGGCGGAACGGTACGCACAAGTAATGGCTGCCCAAACAGATTTTCTAACTGCTTTATGCGTTGTGAAACAGCAGATTGCGTGATGCAGAGCTTTTGAGCTGCGCGCTCAAAGCCGCGTTCACGGATAACGGCATCCAGTGCTTGTAATGCGCGATAGTCAGGGCGCTTCATCAAAAAGATCTCCTTGTTGTTATTCTACCAAGCACTATGCCATATTTTTACACGCAACACTTAAAAATATTATTGTTGTGGCGTAAATCCCAATAACCATGACACAAATACAACGAACAAGGCTGCAACTTATTGGGTGTCCGGTATATACTAGTTATTAATAACCTTAATCACGACTCAATTAAATCTTAAAAGGCATGAGCATGACTCAGGACGAATTAAAAAAAGCGGTAGGTTGGGCAGCACTTGATTACGTAAAACCGGGCACTATCGTTGGTGTTGGAACGGGTTCAACGGCTTCACACTTCATTGATGCATTAGCAACAATGAAAGGTCAAATAGAAGGCGCAGTATCAAGTTCAGAAGCATCAACTCAAAAATTAAAATCATTGGGTATTACGGTATTTGATTGTAATGAAGTAGATTCATTAGATGTTTATGTTGATGGTGCTGATGAGGTTGACCACCACATGAATATGATCAAAGGAGGTGGTGCCGCATTAACACGTGAAAAAATTGTTTCTGCAATTGCAAAAACCTTTGTCTGTATCGTTGACCAATCTAAGCTAGTTGATGTGTTGGGTAAATTCCCACTGCCTGTCGAAGTGATCCCAATGGCACGTAGCTATGTGGCACGTGAATTGGTTAAACTGGGTGGTACACCAGAGTACCGTCAAAATGTAATTACAGATAACGGCAATGTCATTTTAGATGTCCATAATTTAAATATCGTTGACCCTGTGGCACTCGAAAATACCATCAACGGAATTGCGGGTGTCGTGACTGTTGGGTTGTTCGCGAATCGTGGCGCAGACGTCGTTTTGATGGGAACTGCAAACGAAGGCGTTAAAACCATCAAGTTATAATCTATATCGTATTCAATTATTCTAATAAGCCAGTGGCATTATACTCACTGGCTTTTTTGTTTTACTAATATTTTGCAATTAGTTTATGAGCTGATAAACGCTAAATTAATTAACCAGTTTTATAAATATCATCAATTTGAAATTTATTTTATTTTTTTTTATATCGAGCTATTTTGGTGATATATCTCACACAAATAGGCATTGTGCAGGAAAAATCCTTATTTTGTGTTACCGCCCCTGATTTTCTACCATTTAACTTCTTTTTCTTCGCGCTTTTTAGTACCCATTAAGCAAACGGTTGTATTGCTACTGCGCTATTTTTTGCTATGTTGGTATACGCTCATAGCTCAAGGTAGATAGATGTCATCTCTCTTGAGCTATGTTAGGCAAACACATATGTTCATCTGTTATAAATCTTAAGTACGTTCACGATAGGGTAGGGAAATGGTTAAGGTATCTTTGCAAAAAGACAAAATTAAATTTTTACTGCTAGAAGGTGTGCACCAAAGTGCGGTTGATAACTTAAAAGCCGCGGGCTACACCAATATTGAATATCACAAAAGTGCGTTATCCGACGAAGAATTAAAAGAAGCGATTAAAGATGCACGTTTTGTAGGTATCCGTTCCCGTACTCATCTTACTGAAGAAATTTTCGCTGCAGCAGAAAAACTCGTTGCAGTAGGTTGCTTTTGTATCGGCACCAATCAAGTTGATTTAGATGCCGCTGCAAAGCGCGGTATTCCTGTTTTTAACGCACCATTTTCGAATACACGTTCTGTTGCAGAAATGGTATTAGGCCAGTTATTACTTTTACTGCGTCGCATTCCTGAAGCCAATATGCAAGCACACCGCGGTATTTGGGAAAAACAAGCTAAAGGCTGTTTTGAAGCGCGTGGTAAGCGCCTTGGTATTGTTGGATATGGTCACATTGGTACTCAGTTAGGGATCTTAGCTGAAGGTATCGGTATGAATGTTTTCTTTTATGATATTGAAAACAAACTACCTTTAGGTAACGCAACACAAGTTCGTTCTTTAACTGAACTGCTGAATATGAGCGATGTTGTGAGCTTACATGTACCTGAAACACCAAGTACGAAAAATATGTTTGCTAAAGAACAATTTGACCGTATGAAACCCGGCTCTATTTTCATTAACGCATCACGCGGAACGGTGGTTGATATTCCTTCACTGGCTGAAGCGTTAGAAAGCAAGCATTTATCCGGTGCAGCGGTGGATGTCTTCCCAAGCGAGCCTGCTGCAAATAATGACCCTAATGACCCATTTATCTCTGAATTGATTAAGTTCGACAATGTGATTTTAACGCCGCACATTGGGGGGTCTACAGAAGAAGCTCAAGAAAATATTGGACTAGAAGTGGCAAGTAAGTTGGCGAAATACTCAGATAATGGTTCAACCTTATCTGCGGTTAATTTCCCTGAAGTTTCTCTGCCAGTGCATACTGAAGATACAAACCGTTTCTTGCATATTCATGAAAACCGTCCAGGTATTCTGAATAGTATTAACCAAGTATTCACGGAAAATAATATTAACGTTGTCGGCCAGTATTTACGTACATCAGGTAATGTAGGTTATGTGGTTATTGACGTATTAATGCAAACGCCAAACCAAACAGATGAAGCGCTTCAGAAATTAAAAGACTTGCCAGGCACCATTCGTGCGCGTTTATTATTCTAAACTACGCTAAAAATTGAGTGAAATAATGGCGCGGGTATTTATGACCAGCGCCATATTTTTTGCGGCGTAATAATTTCGGGTAAGGGAATATCCCAGTGTGCGATAGGGAGCTTTTCGACTTGCTGGCAATTATGGGCAAGGCCAATTGGATAAAAACCGGTTTGTTGCCAATTTGCTAGAGTTCTATCATAGAACCCACCTCCCATACCTAACCGTTGCCCTTGAGTATCAAATGCCACTAATGGGATAAGCATGATATCCAGTTTTTCGAGTGGTAGCACATCTCTGACATCAAGTGGTGGCTCATCAATATGAAATCGGTTTTTAACAAGTTGGCTATCTGGACGATAGTGAAGAAACAGCAAATGGTGACGACTAAAAGGATGTAAAACAGGAAGGTACACTTGCTTACCTTGAGCCCAAAGTGCATGAATAAGCGGCTTTGTGTTAATTTCCCCATCAAAAGAAAGAAACAGAGCAATATTATTGGCTTGTACAATTTTCGGGTGGTGTAATGCGTTATGCATGACTTGCTCAGCGGCACTTTGTTGTTGTTCAAGGCTTAGTTGGCGGCGTGCCTGACGGATAGTTTGACGTACCAGCTGGCGTTGTGTCGAGAGAGAATCTTGCATGTGATAACCTGTTATAAATACGATAAAAACAGTTAATCCAGTAATTATATTACTTAGAGTATATCGTAAGATGAACGGTTATGTAGAAAACAAATGAAAAATAAGCAGAAACTTAATTGAGGGTCTCCAAGATGCCGTTGTAGGCTGTAACCCTTGAACCCTTGGTTCAAGGTGAACGCAGTTTAGCAACCTTTAGGCTTCCTGAGCGAATCAGGCATGCTCACCAGCGCCATAACCACATTCTATTTAGTTGAAATATCGGCTCAGGGGACTCGCCCACTCACGCGCATCTCAGAGAAATTTGGTTTGAGAACTTATCGTTACTCAGTGATTTCATTGTACGAAACTAGATTTAAAATGCAACCTTAATTTTGTATATTTTTTTCTACTAGTGTCTGATTAATAAGCAGATTTACTCTAGGGGCAATACCTGCCTCTCAGTAATTTTCACCTGATCGTGCAACGCTTGTTCGATTGTGTGCTGCAACATTTTTATTTTCTCTTCCATATTATAAGCATAATCACGCGTTTTTGTCTTTTCTTGTGCTAATTCGTGACAGACGTTCAATGCTACGATAAAAATAAGCTGTTCCATATTGGTGACACCGCTTCTATCTTTCAGATTTTGCAAGCGCTGTTCTAATTCTTTAGCCGACTCAAGAAGGGCTTCTTTTTGTTCTGATGGGCAGTTGACTCGCATTGAGCGCCCGAAAATCTGGATGTCGACAGGTTGTGCGGACATGATACCTCCATACTGAATAATACTCGCCGTAAATACATCATATTTGGCGCAATTAATAGATAAGACAAAAGCATACTGGTCTAGCGGCTATCCTTGATGGTAGCATATCACGAATCATAAGCTAACATGACGAATTCAGATGTCTATACAAAAATCTTTACCAAACTATGAATCACTGGACAAACTCCTGCAACAGCACTCAATCGCACTTACTGCTGCGGAAATCCATGGTCTAATAACCGGGTTGATCTGTGGTGGGGGCCGTGACCATAGCTGGCAAACGTTAGTCCATGACCTTGCTAACGATGGTTTAGCTTTCCCTCAAACTGTTGCACAGCCACTGCGAGAACTTTTTGATACCACATTTGAAGCACTTGATGACAGCGAGTTTGCATTTGCCATGCTATTCCCTGACGAAGACGCTTCTGTTTTTGACCATGCTGATGCACTGGCTGGTTGGGTTAATCACTTTTTATTAGGGCTTGGAGTTACACAACCGAAATTGGCTGATAAAAAAGAGATAAGCGAAGTTATCACCGATTTACGCAATATTGGTATGCTTGGTTATGATGAAGACGAAGACCAAGAAGAACTTGAGCAAGCGCTAGAAGAAGTGATTGAGTATGTCAGGGTGGCGGTACAATTATGTTACATTGCATTGATTGAGCCAACTAAAGGCCCAACGACAGTGGAAAATGATAAGCCCGTTCTTCATTAATTTCTATTAATGTGCGTTTTCAAAGCCACTTAACTTTGTCGATGAATAATTTATTACTGATAAAATTAAGTGCTTGAAAACGGGATGTATCCAGTTTTAAGTCATTTCGCCAGTGTATGTTGTATGTGATTGGTTAAACACAAGCAATATATTCAGCAATCTAATTATTCTGATAATAAGGCAAAAACGGTATGAATAAACAGGAATTTATTTCTCGTCGCAATGCATTATTGGCTCAAATGCAATCAGGCAGTGCAGCAATTATTTTTTCAGCGCCTCCTGCGCAGCGTAATGCGGATTGCGAATACCCGTACCGTCAACACAGTGATTTCCTTTATTTGACGGGGTTTAGTGAGCCTGAAGCTGTATTAGTCCTGATTAAGAGCGATGAAAAACATAGCCATACTGTTCTTTTTAACCGTGTTCGTGATTTAACTGCTGAGATTTGGTTTGGTCGCCGCCTTGGGCAAGATGCTGCTCCTGAGAAGTTAGGTATTGATAAAGCGTTACCTTTCAATGAAATAGAAGAGCAGCTTTATCAATTATTAAATGGCCTCGACGTGGTTTATCATGCTCAGGGTGAGTTTGCCTATGCCGATAAATTGCTATTTGATGCCTTAGATATTTTACGTAAAGGCAGCCGTCGTAACTTACGAGCACCACAAACATTGGTAGATTGGCGGCCGATTGTCCATGAAATGCGCTTATTTAAGTCGGAAGAAGAAATTAACACCCTGCGTATGGCTGGGCGAATTTCTGCTCTAGCACACGTCAGAGCCATGGAAACTTGCCGACCTAATATGTATGAATATCAACTTTGTGGTGAGTTAGAGCACGAATTTACTCGCCATGGTGCACGTTTTCCTTCGTACAACTCTATTGTGGGCAGTGGTGAAAATGCCTGTATTTTGCATTACACCGAAAATGAGAGCCTAATGAAGGATGGCGAATTAGTCTTAATTGATGCGGGTGCAGAGTTTGAAGGTTATGCAGGGGATATCACACGTACTTTCCCAGTTAATGGTAAATTTAGCCAAGCACAACGAGAAATTTACGATATCGTCCTCAAAGCATTAAATACCGCGTTAGAGCTATATCGTCCGGGAACCAGCATCCATGAGGTGACTCGTGAAATTGTTCGTATCAAAACTGAAGGCCTCGTTGCACTTGGAATTTTACAAGGCGATGTGGATCAATTGATCGAAAACAAAGCATATCAGCCATTCTTTATGCATGGTTTAAGTCATTGGTTAGGGTTAGATGTACATGACGTAGGTTTTTACGGTACAGACCGGGATCGTGTGCTTGAAGTTGGAATGGTATTAACTGTCGAGCCTGGTTTGTATATTGCTCCAGATGCCGATGTGCCACCGCAATATCGCGGAATTGGTGTACGTATCGAAGATGATATTGTGATCACCGAAAACGGAAATGAAAACTTAACAGACTTAGTCGTGAAAGACCCTGATGAAATTGAAGCCCTAATGGCAGCAGCAACGCACAATTTAGGGTAGATGTCAGTCATCATAGAAAGGTAATAAACAACGCATGAATGTGATCATCGTGGGGGGCGGTATGGCGGGTGCAACATTAGCACTGGCGATATCATCCCTTAGCCAAGGAAAATTATCGGTTTCATTAATCGAGGCAGCTTTGCCAGATGGTAAACATCCCGGGTTCGACGCACGTGCGATTGCGTTAGCCCACGGTACTTGCCAATCGTTAGCAAAAATAGGTGTCTGGCCTGCTTTAGCAGATTGTGTGACCCCCATTAATCACGTTCATGTGTCTGATAGAGGCCATGCTGGTTTTGTAAACATTGCTGCCGATGATTATCATATCGACGCTCTAGGCAATGTCATTGAATTGCACGAAGCTGGCGCCCGCCTGTTTTCGTTGTTACGTAAAGCCCCTGGAGTTACCCTTTATTGCCCTGCAAAAGTAGAAAATGTTCATCGTGAACAAGATATCGTTACGGTCACCTTGGATAATGGCGATAAGGTAACCGGGGAATTACTGATTGCTGCTGATGGTAGCCATTCCGCGATAGGTAAAGCCTGCCATATGCAATGGCAACAGGATGACTATGGGCAGGTGGCTATTATCGCGAATGTGAAAACCGCCATTGACCCGCAGGGCCAAGCTTTTGAACGTTTTACTGAATTTGGCCCATTAGCACTATTGCCGATGTCACAAGGCCGTAGTTCATTGGTTTGGTGTCATCAACAAGAGCAAGCAGACACCATCAGGGCTTGGGATGATGCGACATTTATGGATAAATTACAGCAAGCGTTTGGCTGGCGGTTAGGTGAAATCGTCATGGCAGGTAAGCGCCATTGCTATCCACTGGTATTGCGTAAAGCACTTAACCCAGTCAGTCATCGAGTTGTGTTAGTTGGAAATGCCGCTCAGACTTTGCATCCTATTGCGGGGCAAGGTTTTAATTTAGGTATCCGTGATGTGATGCAATTGGCTCACATGGTGGTAAATGCAGACGCGAAGGGGCAAGATATTGGACGTTATTCACTCCTAAGCCAATACCAGCAAGCTCGGGCGCTAGATAGAGACAAAACGGTTACGATAACCGACGGTTTGGTTCGTTTATTTGCGAATCGCTGTTTACCGCTTATTGTCGGGCGTAACTTAGGTTTAATGGCAATGGAAATGTTACCGCCAGCTCGTGATGTTTTGGCTCGCCAAACATTGGGTTGGGTTGCACACCAATAACCACGAAATAAAGAGGAATAAAGAATATGCAATCATTTGATGTGGTTATCGCCGGTGGTGGTATGGTTGGGTTAGCACTCGCTTGTGGGCTTGAGGGGAGTGGGCTACGTGTTGCAGTAATTGAGAATCATCCACCTAAGGTACCATTTAGTGCAGCAGAACCGCACGCATTAAGGGTATCAGCTATTAATGCGGCAAGTGAAAAGTTACTGTCCTATTTAGGTGTTTGGTCAACGATTAAAGGAATGCGAGCTTCTGCATATAATGGCATGGAAGTTTGGGATAACGATAGTTTTGGGCGTATTACTTTTACCGCTCAAGAGCGCAACTTAACGCATTTAGGGCATATTGTTGAAAATAATGTCGTACGTGATGCACTATGGCAAAAGGCGTCGCAGCTTCGCGATGTGACATTATTAGCACCCGCAACGATTAAAAAAGTAGTGTGGGGAGAAAATGATGTTTTTATTACGTTAGATGATGAAAACATGTTAACAGCACGGTTAATTGTGGGGGCTGACGGGGCAAACTCGTGGTTGCGTAGTCATGCGGATATCCCATTAACCTTTTGGGATTATGAACATACCGCGTTAGTTGCTACGGTCCGAACTGAAAAACCTCACGAAGGTGTTGCTCGCCAAGCTTTTGATGGTAAAGGTATTTTGGCGTTTTTACCATTAAGTGACCCGCATCTTTGCTCGATTGTCTGGTCTCAGCCAGCCACCGAAGCAGCAAGGCGCCAGTCTTTAGAACCTACTGATTTTAATAAAGAATTGGCAGTTGCATTTGATATTCGTCTTGGTCTTTGCCAAGTGGAAAGTGATCGATTAACTATTCCATTAACTGGACGCTATGCAAGGCAATTTGCGGCGCAACGTTTAGCGTTGTTAGGGGATGCGGCTCATACCATCCATCCATTAGCGGGCCAAGGGGTTAACCTTGGTTTTATGGATGTCGCTATGCTGATTGGTGAAATTAAACGTTTGCACCGTGAAGGCAAAGATTTTGGTCAATATTTATACTTGCGTGACTATGAGCGTAGCCGTAAGCACAGTGCAGCGTTGATGTTAGCTGGTATGCAAGGCTTCCGTGAATTATTCGATGGTAATAACCCTGCGAAGAAGTTGCTGCGTGATATTGGGTTAGTATTAGCGGATAGCTTACCGGGGGTTAAACCTCAATTATTGAACCATGCGATGGGGCTGTTTGATATGCCTAAGTGGCTGGAACAACTCCAAGTTGAAGACGCTCTCTAAATTCCTTTCTGTAAAGGCACAATTGATAAATATTGTGCCTTTTCTTTATTTATCTCAATACACATAGGGTCACCACTGATTTCTGTATAAGAAATAATCCTAATGACCTCGTTTTAATATGAGTAGTAGAGCTCTTCTTTTATTTCCTGACTGAAAAAAACTAATTACATTCATTTTTCGCATTAGTTTTATTTATATTGCTGTGGTGGGTTTTATTTATCAAGGCATCATTCAAATTCTAGTTTTGGTGATATTTTGCACCATTAGACTCTAAATGTAAGGGTTTTGAGTGATCATTCTCAATTATTTAACAAAAATCGCTGGCAAAATCAGAGCGCAATCAGTAATACAGAGGAATGGTAGCCCTATTTTTTTTTATAGAATAGAACCGCAAACAGTGGTAGGTTTTTAAAAAGTTATCGTTTGCGTCGGGTTAAAATTATCACGTGATTTTGTTGCAGATGGGTAATTTTCACCACGCAATCACCCTGTCATATTAATAATGTAAAGAGGGTATTCATGGTAAAGCAAACAACACTATATGATGAACATATAGCCTGCGGTGCAAAAATGGTCGATTTTCATGGTTGGATGATGCCGTTGCATTATGGTTCACAGATCAATGAACATAATTTTGTCAGAACCGAAGCAGGGATGTTTGATGTTTCCCATATGACTATTGTTGATTTACACGGCGAAGGCTGTCGTGATTTTCTGCGTTATCTTCTCGCCAACGATATCAATAAACTTACAGAGCAAGGTAAAGCCTTATATACAGGTATGCTGAATGCTTCTGGTGGTGTTATTGATGACCTGATTGTGTATTACCTCGCTGATGACTTTTATCGTCTCGTCGTCAACTCAGCAACACGTGATAAAGACCTCGCTTGGATTGAGCAGCATGCTAAAGGCTATGCGGTTGAAATTCGTGTTCGCGATGATTTAGCACTATTGGCTGTTCAAGGGCCACAAGCGCCAGAAAAAGTTCATTCATTACTCAGTGCGGAACAAAACAGTGCTATTGAAGGAATGAAACCATTTTATGGTGTTCAAGCAGGGGATTTGTTCATCGCAACCACTGGGTATACTGGTGAAAAAGGTTATGAAATTGCCCTGCCTAAAGAGCAGGTCGTTGAATTTTGGCATAAACTGCTTAAGTCTGGAGTTCACCCTGCGGGCTTAGGGGCACGTGATACCTTACGCCTTGAAGCCGGTATGAACCTATATGGGCAAGATATGGATGAAAGCATTTCTCCCCTTGCCGCGAATATGGGCTGGACGATCGCTTGGAAACCTGAAGATCGCCAATTTATTGGCCGTGAAGCATTGGAAAAATTACGCGAACAAGGTACTGAAAAACTTGTCGGTATTGTGATGCGTGAAAAAGGTATACTGCGTGCGGGGCAAGTTGTCCGCTTTACTGATGAACTTGGGAAACTACAAGAAGGGGTGATAACCAGTGGCTCTTTCTCGCCAACCCTTGGCTTTAGTATTGCGTTAGCGCGTGTCCCGAACGGAATTCAAGGCAAAGCAATTGTTGAAATCAGACAAAGAGAGATGCCAGTTGAAGTCGTTAAACCGGGCTTTGTCCGTGAAGGAAAATGCTTAGTGTAATTTGGGCGAATCTAATTAATAAATTTAAAAATTGAGAGGCTAATGATGAGCAATACACCTAAAGAATTAATGTACACCCGTGAACATGAGTGGCTGCGCGATGAAGGTAATGGTGAGTTTACGGTTGGTATCACCGAACATGCACAAGAAACGTTAGGTGACATGGTGTTTGTTGATTTACCCGAAGTAGGTACTGTGGTAAGTGCAGGTGATGACGTTGCAGTCGTCGAGTCAGTTAAAGCGGCATCCGATATTTACGCTCCTCTGAGTGGCGAAATTGTGGCGGTTAATGGCGAACTGAATGATGCGCCAGAACTTGTGAACGAACAGCCATACCAAGAAGGCTGGATTTTCCGCATTAAAGCATCCGATACCGCAGAGCTGGCGGATTTAATTGATGCGGCGGGTTATACCTCTATGATCGAAGCCGAAGAATAAAATCCTAGTCATATTTCTTCTTGTGGCGGCGTTGGCTTCGCTCATTCGCCCTAGTCACATACTGATGTATGCTCCTAGGGTCTTATTCGTTTGCTGCCTAGCCACAAGATGAACTATTTATAGGATTTATTAATACGCTTGTTTTATGGGTGGATGCACTCAACAACTCGGGTCACATACTTGTGTATGTCCCCCAAGATTGTCTACGTTTGCCGCCTAGCCACAACGCAACCTATTTAGAATAAACACTTTTTAGTGATAGCCATGAGATGAGCTATTTAGAGGATTGATAAAATATAATTAGTAAGAAACAAGAAACAAGAAACAAGAAACAAGAAACAAGAAACAAGAAACAAGCAGCAATATCATTGATTTTAAGCGTTATCTCGCAAGTTCCGTAATAACCGCCCTACAACTTATGCATAGCAGACAAAGGATGGGAACACAGATATGTCGATGTCACTGAGTCAATTAGAAAACCGTTCAGAATTCATTTCGCGCCACATTGGTTCATCAGAACAACAATTAAAAACCATGTTAGACACCGTGGGTGCAACGTCATTAGATACTTTGATGGACAAAATTGTCCCTAAAGCCATTTTGCTTGCAGAGCCACCAAGAGTGGGTGGGGGAGCAACTGAGCAAGAAGCCTTAGCTGAATTAAAAGCGATAGCGTCACTCAATAAGCGCTACAAAAGCTACATTGGTATGGGGTATGCGCCTGCAGTGCTTCCGCCGGTTATTTTGCGTAATTTATTAGAAAACCCGGGTTGGTATACCGCTTATACGCCATACCAACCGGAGGTGTCACAAGGTCGTTTAGAATCATTATTGAATTTTCAACAGGTAACTATCGACCTTACTGGTTTAGACCTTGCCTCTGCGTCGTTATTAGATGAAGCCACTGCTGCGGCTGAAGCTATGGCAATGGCAAAACGGATCAGCAAACTGAAAGATGCAGAACGCTTTTTTGTAGCAGATGATGTTCATCCGCAAACGCTAGATGTCGTTCGCACGCGTGCGGGTACTTTTGGTTTTGAAGTGATTGTGGATAGCGCAGAGAAAGCATTGGAACACGAAGGTGTTTTTGGTGTGTTACTTCAGCAGGTTGGCTCGACAGGTAATGTCCATGACTACAGCGCGCTCTTTGCTCAGCTAAAAGAGCGTAAAATTGTCAGCTGTGTTGCTGCAGATATGATGGCACTAGTATTACTGACCGCACCGGGTAAGCAAGGGGCGGATATTGTCTTCGGTTCAGCGCAACGTTTTGGTGTTCCCATGGGTTATGGTGGACCTCATGCAGCATTTTTTGCGTGTCGTGACGAATTTAAACGGGCAATGCCGGGACGTATTATCGGTGTGTCTCGTGATGCGGCAGGTAATACTGCACTACGTATGGCGATGCAAACCCGTGAGCAGCATATTCGCCGTGAAAAAGCGAACTCGAATATTTGTACATCCCAAGTGCTGTTAGCCAATATTGCAGCCATGTATGCGGTTTATCATGGACCAAAAGGGCTGAAAATAATTGCAGAGCGCATTCATCGCTTTAGCTCTATTTTTGTCAAGGCATTAGCAGATGCAGGTTTCGTATCACGCCATAAAACTTGGTTTGATACACTTTGCATTGAAGTCGCAGACAAAACAGCAGTGCTAGCGCGTGCTGAAAAAGCCAAAGTGAATTTACGCACTGACATTCGTGGTGCAGTCGGTGTGACTTTTAGTGAAATCACGACCCGCCAAGATTTAAATGAATTGTTTGCAGTGATCACCGGTGTCGAAACTAAGCTGGATTTTGAAAAACTAGATCAGTCAGTTTCCGCGACAGAACAAGCAATTCCAAACACGATGAGACGTGATGATGAAATTTTAGTACATCCCAACTTTCATCGTTACCACAGTGAAACCGAAATGATGCGCTACATGCATAGCTTAGAGCGCAAAGATTTAGCATTAAACCAAGCTATGATCCCACTCGGTTCTTGTACCATGAAGCTTAATGCGGCTGCGGAAATGATCCCAATTACCTGGCCTGAATTTGGCGAGCTACATCCGTTTTGTCCACCTGAGCAGGCGCAAGGTTATCATCAAATGATAGAACAGCTTTCTCATTGGTTAGTACAATTGACCGGTTATGATGCGGTTTGTATGCAACCTAACTCAGGGGCTCAAGGTGAATATGCAGGTTTATTAGCTATTCGTCGTTACCATGAAAGTCGCAATGAAGGGGAGAGAAATATTTGTTTGATCCCAGCTTCTGCTCACGGTACTAATCCAGCTTCTGCGCATATGGCAGGTATGGAAGTGGTGGTAGTGCGTTGTGATGATGAAGGTAATATCGACTTAACTGATTTACGTGAAAAAGCCCAGCAACATAGCGAAGCTCTTTCTTGTGTGATGGTAACTTACCCATCAACCCACGGGGTATATGAAGAAAGTATTCGTGAAGTGTGTGAAATTATTCACCAATATGGCGGCCAAGTATACCTTGATGGCGCAAATATGAATGCTCAGGTTGGGTTAACAACTCCAGGCTTTATTGGTGCGGATGTTTCTCACCTAAATTTACATAAAACATTCTGTATTCCTCATGGCGGTGGTGGCCCAGGTATGGGGCCTATTGGTGTGAAAAAGCACTTAGCACCGTTCGTACCGGGGCACTCTGTGGTTGAGCAAGAAATGTTAACTGACCAAGGTGCGGTATCAGCCGCCCCATTTGGTAGTGCATCAATTTTGCCAATTAGCTGGATGTATATTCGTATGATGGGCTCTTATGGCTTACGCAAAGCCAGCCAAGTTGCCATTTTAAATGCTAACTATATTGCTAAGCGTCTTTCTGGTCGTTATGACATTTTATATACAGGGCAAGAAGGCTATGTGGCTCATGAGTGTATTGTCGATTTACGTCCGATTAAAAAAGACACGGGTATCAGTGAACTGGATATTGCTAAGCGTTTGATTGATTATGGTTTCCATGCACCAACCATGTCTTTCCCTGTGGCGGGAACATTAATGATTGAGCCGACAGAGTCTGAAAGTATTACGGAAATTGATCGGTTCATTGATGCTATGTTAGCTATCCGTGATGAAATTGACCAAGTAGTGAAAGGCCAATGGACGTTAGAAGATAACCCATTAGTGAATTCGCCTCATGTGCAAACAGAGTTAGCAGGGGAGTGGCCTCATAGTTATAGCCGTGAGCTTGCCGTATTCCCTACTGAACAAACGAAAGCGAATAAATATTGGCCTGCGGTAAAACGCCTTGATGATGTGTATGGGGATCGTCACCTACACTGTTCGTGCGTACCGATTGAAGATTATATGTAGGAATAAATCACACCTTTCATTAAATAGTGTGAATTAAATATGTTTTAGGCTTGATTTCGATAGTTTACTGAAATCAAGCCTTTATTTATGGATATTTCTAACCTAAATATTGTGAAATCCCCGTATAATTTTTACCTTGGTATAGCTTTTCCACTTCACCTGTTTCCATAACGACTTGGTAAACCCCTCCATTAAGGTCGGCGACATACATCAGTTTTGCTGGTTTATCATATGTCAGCCCAATTGCTTCTTTAAAACCACGGCTTATTACCTTGTAATGGCTTAATCCATCAGCAGTAATATTGGCACAATTTAAGCTATTACCATCGGGCTCAGCGCCTCTATCTGTCCAATATAAAATATGGGTTTCTTCATCAAGCAATAAATCAATAGGTTCGGGTAGGTCTTGAAGGAGCAATTGAATATCGTTTCGTTGATTGGCTGATTGTTGGGTTTTAGGCGTTAATGGCACCCTAAAGATACGACCTAAATTACCTTTAGGGGTTCCTTTTTGAGTCCAGTAGAGCCAATTATTTGCGACATCAACAGTAATGCCAACACATTGGTCTAAGATATCTACTTTATTGTGTTTATCTCGGGGTCTTGCTACATGGACGAATAAATTAGAACCATCGATATTACACGATGAAACCATACCTCCTTCACGGTCACACCAATATAATCGTTGATTCACTAAATCAAGATGTAATTGTTTTGGCGTTCTTATTTTTCCATTGCCTAATAGCATTTTTCTGCCAGTGCCATCAAAATTCATCACATTGATGGAGCCATCGTCAGCTTCATAATCATCCCCCATATTGCTCCAATAAATTAATCGATTAGCAGGGTCAATAGCAATGCCGTCAGGGGTTCCACCGAGTTCTTCGATAATTGGGATTGTTTGACGAGTTGATTTATTGAATTGAACTATAGCGGGTGAATGGACATCTAGTAGTAAAAGGTAAGGATTTGAATATTCATTGAATTTTTGCATTTTAAACCTCACAGGCAAATGTTCAATGATAAAGATAGGAGTGATATTAATAATTAGCAAGTTATTAATATTGGTATTTCTATATAAGTCGAGATTAATAATTATTAAAAAATATAAAGTGGTTTATTATTTAAATTAAAATAATGAATTAGTGAAAGGTATATCTTACTATGGGCAATAGATATTAGATTAGATGAGTGTAAAACGTTAAATGAAGCGGCTTTTCAGCCGCTTTGGGCGACAATTACAGCAACCAGCCTTTTTGCTGAGCTAGCTCCAATTGTAATTTAAGTTGTTGATAAAATTCAGGTAGGATCTGTTGAATATAATCACATTTACTGAGAACTTGTTCCAGACGAATGTGGTTTTCGACCCAGCTTTGCCCTTGATTGTGCAGGTTCATCAGCATTGGCATTGCTCGGTCAATGGCATTCGCATATACAGATTCCGGGGTTTCTAATGCATCATATTCATTCCATAAAGCTAGCAATGTTTCATTTTGCGGGCTAGGCAGTAAGTTAAAAATACGCTTAGCCGCTTTAACTTCTTCTTCATGAATAGCATCACGAGCGGCATTATCAAATACCAATACATCACCTGCGTCAATTTCAACAATGTCATGCACAAGGGCAAGTTTTATCGCATGTTCGATATTAACGCCTTGTACATAGGGTGCAAAACTCATGGCTGCAACCGCAAATTGCCAACTGTGTTCTGCTGTATTTTCTTGGCGTTCACGGTTCAATAACTTATTTTTACGATAAACACTTTTGAGTTTATCTAATTCCATCAAAAATTGGACGACTTCGGTAAAAGCCCCAAAATTAACCACCTCTACGGGCTTGCTACCTAATGCAGATGACATAAAAACTCCAATTAATTCTCTTCTAATGAATAAGGTAATGGTGCGATAGTTAGATGACTTTGCTCATCACCCATAACGCGGAAAACGCTATCGGCTTCCATATCGTTATTCATAATGACTTGTACATAGATTTCGCCACTACCTAAGCGAATTGCCGCTAGCACGGTTCCTGTACGGCGCCATTTATCACCAAGCTGCCATTCCACACCTTCACCAATAGCAGGAATGGTAGTGCCTGTGTCTTTTAAGGTATACATCGCACGTTTATTTGCACCGCGGAATTTTGCACGGGCAACCATTTCTTGACCGGTATAACAGCCTTTTTTAAAGCTAATACCATGAGGTAGGGCTTGTAAATTGGTTGCTTGAGGTAAATGTTGAGCACTGTTTTGTTGATCGATAACTGCAAACCCAGCTTCGATATCAAGGGCTAGCCATTGTTCATCATTGACCTGAATAGCACTCAAGGTTTGAGCCATTTTTTGTGCCGTTTCTTCGCTTGTGATCACCAGAAAACGCTCTGTGGGTAATGCAAAATGCAATATGGTAGAAGCGCCGTCAGTAACCACTTGGTTTTGGTCGTCTGGTAATGTAGTAAAGAGTGTTGCCAGCGCTTCTCTAGCGCCTTTACCTGCGACCCCGATTAATTTTAGGTCCGGTTTCTTTTCAAAAGTGACTTTCGAGAAAACAGCATATTTTTTCAGTTCAGCGAGCTGTGAATCGACAACGCTAGTTCTTAATAGATAGGAATAGCCATCTAAGTGATGGAATAAGCGGAGGTCACTCCACATCTTACCTTTGGGATCACAGTGTGCTGTTAATGCGTGTGATTGTGTGAGTGTGGCAATATCCGCGGTCACTTGACCTTGCAGGTATTTTTCTGCGTCGGCGCCGTGAAGGTGAATAAGTTCCCAGTTTTCCAGTGAAATCAAAACGAGTGGTAAAGACTGAGATCCGAGAGGAAATTGCTGTGTACTATCAATGTGGTTAGTCATGATTTCACCTATTGTTCTTTGATAGATAAGGGTGCCTAATGGTAAAATAGCTAGATAACATTGCAAGTAGTTATTATGATGAACCTGTATTATCTAATAGTTTTTCATCAGCTGTTTGTAGAAAAACGGTATTTTACTACTAAAATTACAACTATGTAGTCTATAACATGTTTTCTTGGCGGATAATCTGTTAGAGTATGGAAAATAATCAATCTAATCAGTTAACTGCAAAAAAGGCCGTAGTAAAATGGATATTGAGAATAAAGCGCGAATTCATTGGGCATGCCGCCGTGGTATGCGTGAATTAGATATTTCAATCATGCCGTTTTTTGAGTATGAATATGATAACCTGACAACCCAAGATAAGCAGGTATTTGTTCGATTATTAGAATGTGCGGACCCTGACTTATTCAACTGGTTAATGAATCATGGCCGCCCAGATGATGACGAACTTTTTCGTATGATTAAACTGATTCAGGAAAAAAATAAAAATCGTGGTCCTGTGGAAATCTAATCTCTCCATTTCATGGAAAACTCAATTGTTCTCAACCTGTGTTCATGGGGTCATTGGGATGTTTTTGCTTCTGACTCCATGGTCTCCTGGTAACTCAATGATATGGCTGCCGCTACTAGTGGTTGTCGTTGCGAGTTGGGCAAAGAGTCAGAAAAATATCAGTAAAATAAAAGGGGTTGCTGTACTGGTTAATGGCAATAAGCTTCAGTGGAAGAAAAACGAGTGGCGAATACTGAAAGCACCTTGGCTTACTCGTTACGGTATATTGCTGACATTAGAAGCGTTACAAGGCAAACCGCAAAAGATCCATTTATGGGTAGCTAAAGACGCACTTTCGGAGGAAAATTGGCGTAATTTAAACCAGTTATTGCTGCAATACCCTGATATCTAGGCTACCAAGATCAACCGAATTGGTGGCCTAAATACCGCTAGGTGCCGCTCACTTTGGGTTATCGATGAGCAAGCAAACATCAGTTTGTATTATAATAGAGCTTCAATTTCCTGAAAAATCTGTACACACCATTGTGCGATGCGTTCATCGGTCTGTTCAAACTGGTGAACTTCATCTAATGCAAGCCCCACAAACATATCACCGGTTTCATTGAGTGGTTTAGGGCTATCAAAGGTATAGCCTTCGGTCGGCCAGAAGCCAACGAATTTAGCACCAGTTGGTTTTAGTTGATGGTAGAGCATGCCAAGGGCATCAAGAAACCACTCGCCATAATCTATTTGGTCACCAAGACCATACATCGCAATGATTTTATTTGCGAGGTTAAGATTGGGAAGCGCTTCCCAAATTTCAAGCCAATCTTCTTGTATTTCACCAAAATCCCACGTAGGTATTCCCAAAATAAGAACATCATACTGTTCCATTTCTGCCGGCGGTGTATCGTTAACGTTATGCAGTGTGACGAAATCATCGCCGAGAATATCACGTATTTTTTCTGCAACCATTTCGGTATAACAGGTACTAGAACCGTAAAAAAGACCTATTTTCATATATATTATTACTATGTCCAGCTATGGTTTTCATCACAAGAGATGTATTGTAACAGAAGCCGGCACATTCAGGCATAATAGAATCGTGTGGTATTATCGAAAGGAAGTAGATCTGTCGTGGAAACAAAACAACTTAATCCATTAATTGAACAATTTCTTGATACAATCTGGCTTGAACAAGATCTTGCTGAAAATACATTAGCTTCTTATCGTAATGATCTTCAATTATTAGATAAATGGCTTGATGCTCACCAGTTGCATTTAGAAAATGTTCAATCTATTGACTTACAATCTTTTTTTGCTGAACGCATTGATTGTGGATATAAAGCAACCAGTTCAGCACGTTTATTAAGTGCGATGCGTCGGTTATTTCAATATTTGTATCGGGAAAAAATTCGCCTGGATGACCCCTCCGCGGTCATTGCTGCACCCAAAATTCCGCAGCGTTTACCCAAAGATTTAAGTGAAAAACAAGTTGAAGATTTATTAAACGCCCCTGCTACCGAAGATGCTTTAGAGCTACGTGATAAAGCCATGTTAGAAGTGTTATATGCCTGTGGTTTGCGTGTATCTGAATTAATCGGTTTAACGTTCTCGGATATAAGTTTGCGGCAGGGAGTTATTCGTGTTGTCGGTAAAGGCGATAAAGAAAGATTGATTCCCTTGGGGGAAGAGGCAATATATTGGCTAGAGAAATACATTGATGAAGGTCGCCCTGATTTATTAAATGGCAAAACGAGCGATATTCTATTCCCAAGTAAACGTGGCACGAAAATGACTCGGCAAACGTTTTGGCACCGAATAAAATATTATGCCGTACTTGCTCATATTGACAGTGAGCTACTCTCACCGCATGTTCTAAGACACGCTTTTGCCACCCATTTACTCAACCATGGGGCCGATTTACGCGTGGTACAAATGTTGTTAGGTCATAGCGATCTATCAACCACACAAATTTATACTCATGTTGCGACTGAGCGGTTACGAGTATTGCATGAGCAGCATCATCCAAGGGGGTGATGCATGATTAAAGGACTATCTATGAAACGCAAATTGTTATTATTGGCTGCCGCATGTATTGCGTCGTTTACTTCCACAGTCTATGGGGCAACGGAAGAAAAAGTTATCCGTGATACATTGGAAAAATACAATATGGTTGTTGAGGTGATTAAACCTTCACCCATTGTTGGGCTGAATGTGGTTGAAACATCAACTGGCGTTGTATACATCACAGATGACGGCAAGTATTTATTGCAAGGGCCAATTTATGATATGAGCGGTAAAAACCCGGTTAATATCAGTAACCAGCCGTTATTGAAAAAAGTAGAGGCGCTAAAAGATGAAATGATTATCTTTAAAGCTCCCCAAGAAAAGTATGTTGTGACCGTTTTTACCGATATTAGCTGTGGTTATTGTAAGAAATTACATGAGTCTGTTGATGAATTAAACCGCCAAGGTGTCACAGTGCGTTATCTGGCTTATCCACGCCAAGGCGCAGATAGTGACGTAGGGAAAAAAATGGCGTCTATCTGGTGTAATGGCCTACAACAAAAGGCATTAACTCAAGCGTTTAAAGGTGAGGACGTTGCGATCATTGATGACTGCAAAATTGACCTAAGTAAGCATATGAGTGTGGGTAATTTATTCAAAGTGACGGGAACCCCAGCAATCATCCTACCTGATGGGCAAATGCTACCTGGTTATATGAAACCGGATGCCCTTGTTCAATTACTCAACCAAAAATAGTTAATTATTGTGAATGTAGAAACGCTCTTACAACAAAGACAGCAACAAAGCTCTGCGGCTCAACTTCCTGGCTTGCCTGAACTTTTACAACGGATTTACCAACACCGAGGCATCACGGACATAACTCAGTTAGAGCGTAAAGCGGCTAATTTATTGGATTATAGGTCATTATCGGGTGTTGATAAGGCATTACCACTACTTTATCGCGCACTAATTGAGCATGAAGCTATTACTATTGTTGGTGATTTTGATGCCGACGGAGCAACAAGTACGGCATTAGCTATTCGAGCTTTAAAATCAATGGGATATAGAAATATCAACTATATCGTTCCGAACCGTTTTGAAAATGGCTATGGTTTAACGCCATTGGTTGTTGAAGAAGCCCGTAAACGTGGAACAAATCTCATTATAACGGTTGATAATGGCATTTCATCTCATGAAGGGGTTGGTGCCGCTAATCATTATGGAATGAATGTAATTATTACCGACCACCATCTGCCGGGGGAAACGTTGCCTGCTGCGGATGCGATAATCAACCCGAACTTAAATGAATGTTGCTTTGCATCTAAATCATTAGCGGGGGTAGGTGTCACATTTTATTTAATGTCAGCCTTACGTGCGTATTTACGTCAGCAAGGATGGTTTGCGAAACAAGGGCTTGCAGAGCCTAATTTAGCCGAATACCTTGATTTGGTTGCATTGGGAACCGTTGCCGATGTGGTGCCTCTTGATACCAATAACCGTATTTTAGTTCACCAAGGGCTAAATCGTGTTAGAGCAGGGCGTTGTTGCGCGGGAATTAAAGCCCTCGTTGAGGTTTCCAACCGCGATTTATCTAGGTTAGTGGCAAATGATTTTGGTTTTGCTCTTGGTCCTAGATTAAACGCGGCAGGTCGATTAGATGATATGTCAGTGAGTATTGAATTATTACTGACAGACGATATGGCATATGCAAGGGAACTGGCGAATGAGTTAGATGGGTTAAATCAAACTCGTCGTGAGATTGAAGCGGGTATGCAACAAGAAGCACTCGTGCTTTTTAATCAATTCGAATACGGTGAAAACCAGTTACCGAATGGCTTAGCCATATATCATCCTGAATGGCATCAAGGTGTTGTCGGTATACTCGCTTCAAGGATCAAAGAACAATATCATCGTCCGGTTATCGCATTTGCCCCTGCTGGTGATGGTTTATTAAAAGGTTCTGGCCGCTCTATTCAAGGTGTTCATATGCGGGATGCACTAGAACGATTAAATACGTTACAACCCGGTATCATGCAAAAATTTGGTGGGCATGCAATGGCTGCAGGTTTAACTTTACATGTTGATCAATTTGACGCCTTTAAACATCATTTCGAATTATTGATGGGTGAATTAGTTCAACCTGAGCAATTAGCTGGGGTGATCTGGAGTGATGGTGAACTTTCTCGCCATGAGTTTTGTTTAGAAACGGCTGAACTTATTCGAGAAAGTGGCCCGTGGGGGCAAGCATTTCCAGAACCTATTTTTGATGGCGAGTTTCAATTATTGCAGCAAAGGCTTGTTGGTGAACGTCATCTGAAACTGATGCTAGAGCCTGTGAATGGTGGGCCAATGTTAGATGCAATCATGTTTAATATTGATGTCCGTAGGTGGCCAGACAACAGTATCAAAAAAGCTAAAATAGCCTTTAAATTAGACGTAAACGAATATCGTGGCCAAAGAAACGTACAATTAATGATTGAGCATATTTGGCCGGATTAAGCTGGTAATAAACCAGAAGAATAACCAGTAAATAGCGTTTGATGGCGCTATAAACATGAGATAAATTCCGCTATACTAAGCGGTTTGTGAATAAAAAATTATTTTTGACTAACCATAAGATATTGAAAAATGACGTTTGAAATAAACCCAGTAAAAAGTAAGATTCAGGACCTGTCTGAACGGACAGTGGTTCTGAGGGGGTATCTTTGACTATGATGCCAAGAAAGAACGCTTAGAAGAAGTCAACGCTGAGCTTGAACAGCCAGATGTCTGGAATGAACCCGAGAGAGCACAAGCCCTTGGTAAAGAACGCTCATCGCTTGAGGCAATTGTTGAAACGATTGACCAGATGATGCAAGGCCTTGAAGATGTTGAAGGTTTATTAGAGCTAGCGGTTGAAGCTGATGATGAAGACACATTCAATGAAGCAGAAGCTGAATTAGAGCAATTACAAGGCAAGTTAGAGCAACTTGAATTTCGTCGTATGTTCTCAGGCGAATACGATAGCGCAGACTGCTACATTGACTTACAAGCGGGTTCTGGCGGTACTGAGGCTCAAGATTGGGCAAGTATGTTATTACGCATGTACTTGCGTTGGGCCGAGTCAAAGGGCTTTAAAACCGAAATTATCGAAGAGTCTGATGGTGATGTTGCCGGGCTAAAATCGGCAACGGTCAAAATTATTGGTGACTATGCCTACGGATGGTTAAGAACGGAAACGGGTGTTCACCGTTTGGTTCGTAAGAGCCCGTTTGACTCGGGTGGGCGTCGCCATACTTCTTTTAGTTCTGCGTTTATTTATCCTGAAGTTGATGATGATATTGATATCGAAATCAATCCAGCAGATTTGCGTATCGATGTGTACCGTGCATCTGGTGCTGGTGGGCAGCACGTAAACAAAACGGAATCAGCGGTACGTATCACACATATTCCAACCAATATTGTGACGCAATGCCAGAATGACCGTTCGCAGCATAAAAATAAAGACCAAGCTATGCGCCAGTTAAAAGCGAAGCTATACGAACTGGAAATGCAAAAGAAAAATGCAGATAAGCAAGCGATGGAAGAGAACAAGTCTGATATTGGCTGGGGAAGCCAGATTCGTTCTTATGTCCTTGATGATGCAAGAATTAAAGATTTACGTACTGGTGTGGAAACGCGTAACACGCAAGCCGTACTGGATGGTGATTTGGATAAATTCATTGAAGCTAGTTTAAAAGCTGGCCTGTGAGGGAAAAATGTCTCAGGAACAACAAGGTGTTGAACAAGCACCTGATTTGAATAACGAACTTAAAGCCCGTAAAGAAAAATTAGCGGCACTGCGTGAAAAGGGTATTCCATTTCCAAATGATTTTCGTCGTGAAGATATTTCCGACAAAATTCATGCTCAATATGATGATAAAACATCCGAAGAGCTTGAAGACTTAAATATCGAAGTATCGATTGCTGGCCGTATGATGACGCGTCGTATCATGGGTAAAGCGTCATTTGCCACGCTACAGGACGTTGGCGGACGCATTCAAATTTATGTATCGCGTGATGACTTGGCAGAAGGCATCTATAACGAACAGTTTAAAAAATGGGACTTAGGCGATATCTTAGGTGCTAAAGGCCGTTTGTTTAAAACCAAAACTGGCGAGTTAACTATTCATTGTCATGAAGTTCGTTTATTAACCAAAGCATTGCGTCCATTACCTGACAAATTCCACGGTCTATCAGACCAAGAAACACGTTACCGTCAGCGCTACCTTGATTTAATTGCGAATGATGAATCTCGTCATACTTTTATTGTTCGCTCGAAGATCCTCGCTGAAGTACGTAACTTTATGGTTAGCTACGGTTTTATGGAAGTGGAAACACCGATGATGCAAGTCATTCCAGGTGGTGCTTCTGCACGTCCATTTGTGACTCACCATAATGCATTAGATATCGATATGTATTTGCGTATTGCGCCTGAATTATACCTCAAGCGCTTAGTTGTGGGTGGTTTTGAACGAGTATTTGAAATTAACCGTAACTTCCGTAATGAAGGGCTATCTCCACGTCATAACCCAGAGTTCACTATGATGGAACTCTATATGGCTTATGCGGATTACCGTGACTTAATCGCGTTGACAGAAGATTTATTCCGTACACTGACACAAAAAGTATTAGGTAATACCGTAGTTCAGTATGGCGAGCAAGAGTTTGATTTTGGTAAACCTTTTGCCAAACTCACCATGAAAGAAGCGATTTGCAAATATCGCCCAGAAACCAATGTTGCTGATTTGGATGATATGGATAAAGCGGTGGCGATTGCTCAGTCTATCGGTATTAAGATTGAAAAGAGCTGGGGCTTAGGCCGTATTCAGTGTGAAATTTTTGAAGAAGTTGCAGAAAGCCACTTGATTCAGCCAACATTTATTACTGAGTATCCAGCTGAAGTTTCACCATTAGCACGCCGTAACGATGACAACCCATTCATTACTGACCGTTTTGAATTCTTCATTGGTGGCCGTGAAATTGGTAACGGCTTCTCGGAATTAAATGATGCAGAAGACCAAGCTGAGCGTTTTGCTGAGCAAGTTCGTCAAAAAGACGAAGGTGATGATGAGGCAATGTTCTATGATGAAGACTATGTTACTGCATTAGAACATGGTTTACCGCCAACGGCCGGTTTAGGTATTGGTATTGACCGTATGGTGATGTTATTCACTAATAGCCATACTATTCGTGATGTTATTTTATTCCCTGCTTTACGTCCTAGCAAAGCTTAAATGCATTATGCCCGGTTAATTCCGGGCATATATTTATAAGCTATCAATATTACTCTTCACATGTTTTATTCAAGTGGTCATTTTAGTTAAAAAATAAAACACCATTTACTAGACGTTAAATGAGTAACGTAAAATGAAATCACTGAAAAGTTTTTTTTTAGTGATTATGACTATGTAATCACTATGTTTTAATTAAAAATAAATTTGAGTTACGAATCGTATCAATTTAATATAAGTAATTCTGACAGATAACTGCTATGCTTTATTACGTAGTTGAATGTCTATAAATACGTTTTTTGATAAAAAATTGATTCTATTTATAATTTTTAATTACTGTTAACCTGTAGAATTGAATTAAGCAGGTTACCCATATTTGGTGTGATGGCGATTATTTTCATGTCATAGGCTTAAATGTGTCAGCAGCTTGATAAATGAAATAAGATTTTTTGTTAGCTAGCATTTTATTTGTTAACAATTGTTTCAGATGACAGAACTAAAATAAGAGTTTACTTGAAAGGTATTGAATTGCTAGTAATGTTTACCAAGTAACCTAATCGTTATCTGACATAAAATAATAAAAAATTCCGAAAAAGGTGTTAATTTACTCCTTTATTGGACGACTAGTGAGAATTAGCTCATAAAATTAATGAAAATATAGCAATAAAATAATTTTAAAACTAAAGTTAAGTTAATCATAAATTTATGAGATGACTCTATTTCTACGTTCGGACTTATAGAAAATAGCTAATTTTTAGCTTACACTAGGTTTTTTGGACATCATTATAATAGCGAAGAAAAGTGCTGGTAAGGTAACCATATGTTTTTAAAAAATAAATTTCATGTTGCATCTTTGCTTATAGCAGGTACAGCTCTTCTTTCAGGTTGTACATTTGGCTCAGACACATACAATACAGCAACACCGAATACCCCAAGTAAACAGACAGTCAATGCAAGTACCGCTCAGCCAGTAACACAACCAACTGCGGATACGAATTCAGGCCAGACTGATAACACATACCCTGAATCTCAAAAAGTTTTAAATAGTGCCATTAGTCGTACACCAATAGCATCAACAAGCTATGGTGAAAATGGTGCTGATCAGCAATCATTTGCCCATTTAAATACGTGTGTTAAAGAATTAAACGCGCTCAAAACACTCTCACCTAAAGATTACAATCGCTTAGTAGGTTCATTTAAAGAAGTTAGCGAAATCAACCGTCTATATCGACAAGTTGAAAGTACTGCTAGCCCAGACACAATTGAATTATTACAAATGGCGATCGAATCCAAAACTAAAGTGTTGTGCGCAAAAGTTCGTTATAACTCAGTATTGTCTACCGAATCAACATTGAAGAAAATTAGTGGATTATGAGAATAAACCTTAGGCTTTGTGTGTCACTGGCACTTGTTACGACTTTTTTTAGTCATGCTCCAAAAGCAGAGCGCTTTAACAATATAATTGATGATTTTGATACTTACCTTCAAATGGAAAAAGAAGGCAAAGTGCAAGAACAAAAGCAGCAATTGCCAGTTAATACACAAAACCAAGGTTATGATATCTTTTCTTCGCTATCTACTGTTCCTGCGCCAAAAGAGAAACAAAAATCTGCGGCAGCTAAAGCTAATAAAGGAACTAAAAGTAAAGCAACAGGGAAGAATAAATCTGCGGCTACATCAACAAAGAAAACAGATGTAGTGAAAGCAGATCCTACTGAGCCAGAAAAAACGACGTTTCCTGAGGTGTGTGCGGTGACGACAGAAAATGGCGTAGCCCCTATTTTATTGTCGTCTTACCCTTATTTTTTTCAAAGCAATCAATGGGATCCTGCTTATCTAGCAAAAGATTTCGCAAAGTATCAATTAGTTCTTGACCCTCTCGGCTTATATGCGTCTAAATTTGCTAAGCCAACTGGTATTAATGCCTCTGCTTATCTTGAGCAGTTAGCGCAATTAATTGAACGTCAACAATTAACTCATTTATATAAGTTTGGTATTGCTCAAGGAGTAGGCCAACTTATTGCCTATAATCATTTACTCAATGATGAACAACTTGTTTCTGAACTCATTAATCATAATAAGAGTATTGCGCAATTAACGCATACAATTACCGAAAAGCAATTTGAGATTGATAAATTAAATGATGAGGTTCTGAAGAATAAAGAGCAAATAGCTCAATTACAGACGATTGTAGATTCATCAGATGACCAGTCTTTAGTTGACACATTAAAGGCTAAATTGGCGGATGCACAAAAAAAAATTGAGCAAAAGCAAAATAGCCTTGAGCAATTGAGCCAAGAAAATCAACAAACTCAAGAAACCATTGCTCAGCTTGAAAAGCAATTAAATGAAAGTGTTGTTGAACAAGCCCAACTTAAACAGCAATTAGCAGAAAAAGAACAGCAATTTGCCTCAGCGAATTTGAAAATTGAGCAACTGACAGCTGATATTGCAAAATTAGAGTCAGAGGCTAAAAATCAACTACAACTTGTTGGTAACACTGATGAACAGATAAAATCAGTGACAGCTGAGCTTTTACAGCAAAAAGAGTTGTTAAAACAAAAAGAAAATGAACTAGCAACGGCTAAAAGTGAAAAAGATGGCGTTCAATCTTCTTTAGTTGCTCAGCAAGAAAAAAGTAAATCACTCGAGTCTCAAAACCAGCAATTACAAGCCCAGTTGGTTGAAAAAGAACAATTAGCAGAAAAAATTCAAGCTTCCCTGGCAGAAAAAACTGAACAAGCAGAACAAAAAGTTGCATTAGAAAATGCATTAAAAGCGGCTCAGGAGCAGCTTAATTCATATCAAAGCACGCAGAATACGTTAGCAAAACAGTTGGCTCAAAGTGAAAAACAACAGGAAGACTTGCAGGCAAAACTCAGCCAGCAAGAGCAGAGTTATGCCACCGCACAAGCGCAGCTGAAGCAAGCGAAGGCGGACTTACAAAAACTCCAAGCGGATGTGGAAAAACAAACCGCGTTGATGAGCCAAGCCAGCGATCAGCAAGTTAAAGCGCTGACGGCGGATTTAAACAAACAACTGGCGTTGCTGAAGCAAAAAGAAGACGGGTTGAAGAAAGCGGAAACCGAAAGCCAAACCACCCGTGACGCCTTAGCCAAACAGCAAGCGGATGCGAAAGCGTTAGCCGAGAAAAACCAGCAGTTGGTCGCAGAGCTCCAGCAAAAGGCGCAACAAGCAGATAGAATTCAGGCGTCATTAGCGGAGCAAACCGCGAAAGCGGCTGAGAAAGTGGCGTTAGAAGCCGAACTGGCCGCGGCGAAAAAACAGCTAGCCGAGCAGCAAGCCGCGCAAAATGCGTTGTCAAAACAGTTTGCGAACAGTGAAAAACAGCAGGCGGACTTGCAGGCAAAACTCAGCCAGCAAGAGCAGAGTTATGCCACCGCACAAGCGCAGCTGAAGCAAGCGAAGGCGGACTTACAAAAACTCCAAGCGGATGTGGAAAAACAAACCGCGTTGATGAGCCAAGCCAGCGATCAGCAAGTTAAAGCGCTGACGGCGGATTTAAACAAACAACTGGCGTTGCTGAAGCAAAAAGAAGACGGGTTGAAGAAAGCGGAAACCGAAAGCCAAACCACCCGTGACGCCTTAGCCAAACAGCAAGCGGATGCGAAAGCGTTAGCCGAGAAAAACCAGCAGTTGGTCGCAGAGCTCCAGCAAAAGGCGCAACAAGCAGATAGAATTCAGGCGTCATTAGCGGAGCAAACCGCGAAAGCGGCTGAGAAAGTGGCGTTAGAAGCCGAACTGGCCGCGGCGAAAAAACAGCTAGCCGAGCACCAAGCCGCGCAAAATGCGTTGTCAAAACAGTTTGCGAACAGTGAAAAACAGCAGGCGGACTTGCAGGCAAAACTCAGCCAGCAAGAGCAGAGTTATGCCACCGCACAAGCGCAGCTGAAGCAAGCGAAGGCGGACTTACAAAAACTCCAAGCGGATGTGGAAAAACAAACCGCGTTGATGAGCCAAGCCAGCGATCAGCAAGTTAAAGCGCTGACGGCGGATTTAAACAAGCAACTGGCGTTGCTGAAGCAAAAAGAAGACGGGTTGAAGAGAGCGGAAACCGAAAGCCAAACCACCCGTGACGCCTTAGCCAAACAGCAAGCGGATGCGAAAGCGTTAGCCGAGAAAAACCAGCAGTTGGTCGCAGAGCTCCAGCAAAAAGCGCAACAAGCAGATAAAATTCAGGCGTCATTAGCGGAGCAAACCGCGAAAGCGGCTGAGAAAGTGGCGTTAGAAGCTGAACTGGCCGCGGCGAAAAAACAGCTAGCCGAGCAGCAAGCCGCGCAAAATGCGTTGTCAAAACAGTTTGCGAACAGTGAAAAACAGCAGGCGGACTTGCTGGCAAAACTTAGCCAGCAAGAGCAGAGTTATGCCACCGCACAAGCGCAGCTGAAGCAAGCGAAGGCAGACTTACAAAAACTCCAAGCGGATGTGGAAAAACAAACCGCGTTGATGAGCCAAGCCAGCGATCAGCAAGTTAAAGCGCTGACGGCGGATTTAAACAAACAACTCGCGTTGTTGAAGCAAAAAGAAGACGGGTTGAAGAGAGCGGAAACCGAAAGCCAAACCACCCGTGACGCCTTAGCCAAACAGCAAGCGGATGCGAAAGCGTTAGCCGAGAAAAACCAGCAGTTGGTCGCAGAGCTCCAGCAAAAAGCGCAACAAGCAGATAAAATTCAGGCGTCATTAGCGGAGCAAACCGCGAAAGCGGCTGAGAAAGTGGCGTTAGAAGCCGAACTGGCCGCGGCGAAAAAACAGCTAGCCGAGCACCAAGCCGCGCAAAATGCGTTGTCAAAACAGTTTTCGAACAGTGAAAAACAGCAGGCGGACTTGCAGGCAAAACTCAGCCAGCAAGAGCAGAGTTATGCCACCGCACAAGCGCAGCTGAAGCAAGCGAAGGCGGACTTACAAAAACTCCAAGCGGATGTGGAAAAACAAACCGCGTTGATGAGCCAAGCCAGCGATCAGCAAGTTAAAGCGCTGACGGCGGATTTAAACAAACAACTGGCGTTGCTGAAGCAAAAAGAAGACGGGTTGAAGAGAGCGGAAACCGAAAGCCAAACCACCCGTGACGCCTTAGCCAAACAGCAAGCGGATGCGAAAGCGTTAGCCGAGAAAAACCAGCAGTTGGTCGCAGAGCTCCAGCAAAAAGCGCAACAAGCAGATAGAATTCAGGCGTCATTAGCGGAGCAAACCGCGAAAGCGGCTGAGAAAGTGGCGTTAGAAGCCGAACTGGCCGCGGCGAAAAAACAGCTAGCCGAGCACCAAGCCGCGCAAAATGCGTTGTCAAAACAGTTTGCGAACAGTGAAAAACAGCAGGCGGACTTGCTGGCAAAACTTAGCCAGCAAGAGCAGAGTTATGCCACCGCACAAGCGCAGCTGAAGCAAGCGAAGGCGGACTTACAAAAACTCCAAGCGGATGTGGAAAAACAAACCGCGTTGATGAGCCAAGCCAGCGATCAGCAAGTTAAAGCGTTGACGGCGGATTTAAACAAACAACTGGCGTTGCTGAAGCAAAAAGAAGACGGGTTGAAGAGAGCGGAAACCGAAAGCCAAACCACCCGTGACGCCTTAGCCAAACAGCAAGCGGATGCGAAAGCGTTAGCCGAGAAAAACCAGCAGTTGGTCGCAGAGCTCCAGCAAAAAGCGCAACAAGCAGATAAAATTCAGGCGTCATTAGCGGAGCAAACCGCGAAAGCGGCTGAGAAAGTGGCGTTAGAAGCCGAACTGGCCGCGGCGAAAAAACAGCTAGCCGAGCAGCAAGCCGCGCAAAATGCGTTGTCAAAACAGTTTGCGAACAGTGAAAAACAGCAGGCGGACTTGCTGGCAAAACTTAGCCAGCAAGAGCAGAGTTATGCCACCGCACAAGCGCAGCTGAAGCAAGCGAAGGCGGACTTACAAAAACTCCAAGCGGATGTGGAAAAACAAACCGCGTTGATGAGCCAAGCCAGCGATCAGCAAGTTAAAGCGCTGACGGCGGATTTAAACAAACAACTGGCGTTGCTGAAGCAAAAAGAAGACGGGTTGAAGAAAGCGGAAACCGAAAGCCAAACCACCCGTGACGCCTTAGCCAAACAGCAAGCGGATGCGAAAGCGTTAGCCGAGAAAAACCAGCAGTTGGTCACAGAGCTCCAGCAAAAAGCGCAACAAGCAGATAGAATTCAGGCGTCATTAGCGGAGCAAACCGCGAAAGCGGCTGAGAAAGTGGCGTTAGAAGCCGAACTGGCCGCGGCGAAAAAACAGCTAGCCGAGCAGCAAGCCGCACAAAATGCGTTGTCAAAACAGTTTGCGAACAGTGAAAAACAGCAGGCGGACTTGCAGGCAAAACTCAGCCAGCAAGAGCAGAGTTATGCCACCGCACAAGCGCAGCTGAAACAAGCCAACGCAGACCTGTTGAAGTTACAAAAAGATGTTGAAAAACAAACAGCGCTAATAGGGCAAGCAAGTGACAAGCAAGTTAAAGAGCTAACAATAAACTTAAATAAACAGATTGCCCTATTGAAACAGAAAGAATCAGCTTTAGCTAAGTTAGAATCTGAGAAAAAATCAATTAATGATGCTCTTACTGCCCAAGAAAATGAGAAGAGAAAACTTGAGCAGCAAAATCAGCAATTTGTTAAGCAGACTAAGTCTCAAGAAGACAAAATTAACAAACTTGAAAGTGATATAGCGGCTAAAACAAAGAAACAGTCTGAGGTTGAGCAAAAACTGGCAGACACAAATAAGCTTTTTGGTGATTTAAAAACGACTTCTCAGAAAGAATTAGCATTAGCACAAGAGAAATTGAAAAAATTACAAACAGAGTTAGATTCGCGTAAATCCATTTCGAGTGATGAAACTTTAAAATTACAAATTGTGGACTTGAACCGATTGATAACTCAACTACAAGATGAAAATGATGCATTAAAAGCGAGAAGTGGATCAAAAACGAATACAGGTTTGGCTGGACGAGTTCCGCCTAGTAAAGATTTAAAAGCGATCGCTGCAGAAAATGCGAAGAAAAACCAAAAGATTATTGAACAAATTACTGCTCAAAAATACAGTAAGCTCGATAACAACACTTACTATAAGATCATGCAAGCAGGCTCACCGATAAAAGACGTCAAAAATAAAGATGTAACTTTTATTATGAGGGAACAATTGACGGATGGTAAGGTTACAGTATTGTACACCGATCAAAACCCTGTCACATTGCCTTATAGCCAGTTACCAGCTCCATTAAATTCCTTTGTAGAACGAGCAGGGGAAGGGGGCATGGTTAAGGTATATATTAAGCCTGAAGGAGGGTATGGTGTTGAAGGTATACCTGGTGAAGTACCACCAAACTCCATGTCAATTATTGATTTGAAAATAATTAAAGCAAAATAATATAATTTTTGTCTAAGTTTATCTTAAAGGTAATTTGTCACTGAAAAGGCAAATTACCTTTTTTGTGATGTATTAATTTAAAAGGGAGTATAAGAAGTATAAGAAGTTTAGGTGAATACTTAAAAGGGGGAGAGCTGCTTGCCGTTCTGCCAGATTATATTTCTATAACTGACAGGGCATGAGTTTGAATATTACTGAGCGGTTAAGCTGCTATTCTTGACCGACTCGGAGTGTATCCAAATCTTTTTCGATAAGTTTGAGTGAAGTAAGATTGACTTGAAAAACCAGCTTCCATTGAAACTTCAACAATACTCATTGTTGTGTTAATTAATAACTGGTGTGCATACATAATACGTTTTTCACTAATCCAAGAACGTGGTGATGTAGCATAAACGGTATTGAACAGCTCTTTAAAGGTTGTTAACCCCATGCCAAAAGTACGTGCAAACTCACTTAATCTCCACTCCTTAAGATAATTATTTTCCATAAATAATTGCAAACGCTCTACTTGGCGACTACTCAGCTGTCTAAAATTAGATAACAATAAAGCACCTTGTTCACTGTAGCTCAGTAATAATAATAACTCGCTTACTCTGAGTGAGAAGATAACATCAGGGTATTCATTATTGATAAATGCATTTAAGCTTGCTTTAATTTCGTTAATGAGAGGAGAAGAATTAAATTTAATTACATCACATGGTAAGCCTTCACCGCGGTCTATTCCACTTAACTCAGCACCATGATTGGAGATGAAGTTACGTAAAAACTTATCATCTAAAGAAATCCAAAGTAAATCACAATTTGTTGTTTCAGCGAGCTGCAATGAGTAAGCGCCTTGTTTGTGATATAAGATATCACCTTCATTTAAATGTTGAGAGTTAGATGGGGTTTCTAGTAATACTGAGCCTTGCTCTACGATTAAAAGCCCTTTGGTTTCTAAATCGATAATGTGATGAGCTGCGTTACTATTAACTTTTATTTGTTTAATTACGTATTGATTTGGTGAATTTACTACTTGCATGACGATACCTTCATTAATTGTATTTAAATATAACTTCAAAATTAAATGTTCAACAATTTCCACCTGGTGATATAAAGCATGGATGTTATTAGTATGTTTGAAATTATATAAATCGATTAATTTTGTGTCACATTGTAATTCCAAATATAAATAAATGTTTCCAAATATATATTTTCCGATCTTTTTCTGCAAATAGCTCGGTATTTATTGGTTTTAAAATGGTATTTTTTCTGTTTATTCCTATAATTTTAATTAGTTTAGATTAAAATTCTAAATTAATAAAATTAGTCGGTTGTTAATATATTATTGTTTATTACACATAAAATGTGTTTTTTTTCTACTTTCTGCTCACTTATCATTTTTAGTATAGTAATATGAATTTTAGCTATGCTAATGGTGATATTAGAATTCGTTAAAACTATTATTGATTAATTTCATTAATGTAATAATTGATTGCTAACTTAATTTATTTTTTTTTATAATCGTATCGATTGATATTATTTATTAATATGAGGGTAATTGCTGTTAAGATGTGACTTGAGTCTCATTTTTTAGTAGATAGGTTTGAATGATGGCTCTGATAGGTATTTTAAATATATGTTTTGATAAATAGTTTTTTCTTGTTATTACTTTTCTCGCTTATTATTGTTTAATATACCCGTATTTTATTACTTCTCCTTATACTGTATTTTGCTTAAGTAGAGGGTTAGTTTGAGTTATGGTTACGCTTATCGAGGTTCTTGCTTCCGAGCTGTGCGTTTATTTACTTTGGTAGGTAAATCAGGAACAGGTTTACGATCATCAATTAAATGGCGTATAGCGAGTATTGGGTGATGGATTAACATTTTAGGGCCAGCCCAGCGCATAACTAGCTTCATTTGTTCCCGCATTTTGGGTTGGTAACAATGGATTGGACATTGTTTACATGCTGGTTTTTCTTCCCCATACCGGCATTTTTCTAGCCTATTAACGGCATAGGAAAATAATTTTTGATAAAAATCAGGAGATTCTAGTGGCGCAGGGTAGGCTTTTTCATAGATTTTTATCATTTTTTCAATCGTTTTAATTTCACGATGAATGCGTTTGCCAACCATAGAAAGTCCTTAGAGAATTAAAACATATATTTAATATACAATTTTAAGAGGCGAATGGTTAGCTAATGATGATTTATTCGTGTTTTTATTGATAGAGCTCAATTAAATGGTGAATTTTCGACGCAATAAAAAGAGGGTAAAAAATTACCCTCTTATATTAGTGTGAAAAACCACTTAGCTAAGACTAAATGAATCAATATAATATCGTCATTTTTAGAATGTTAGCTAAGTTTGTGATTTTCGTTATGTGAGAAAAATACCAGATATTATTATCGTGATAAGCTATTGACTCGAGAGCATTATCTTTTGCATTTCATCTTTAAGATGTAATTTTTCTTTTTTTAGCTTAGCGACATGCTCATTGTAACCAGCTCCAGAAGGACCTTCTAATTTACTGATTTCTTTGTCGAGTTGATGGTGTTTTTCATAAAGAGTCTGAAAACGGGGATGTGTAGAGATTAATTTTGAAACTAAATCTTGATCTGCTGATAACATACTACCTCCTCAGAATGTATTAAGCCTCAGATTCAGTATAAACATTGCGTACATTTTGTACATCCAAATAGCTTGTAATTTACATAATTTTTATTAGTTTTATGATCTTTCTACTAGAATTAAGTCGTATTACATTGCTTTACCTGAGTTATCTCTATTTTTGTAATTAAGAATCATCTATAGTGATAATTACGACGTAAATGACTTAATATGTATAAAAGTCTGGTTTTAAAAATTAGTTTTATGTTCTTAAATAGGAATAAATAATGAAAAAAGCGATTTTATCTGTAATGGCAGCGGCACTAATTTCATCTTGTGCAGTAGCAACGGAAGATTTGGAAAAGATCGCGCCATATCCAAAAGCTGAATCGGGTATGACTCGTCATGTAATTGAATTAACCAAGCAACAAAATGAAAATGACTTTATGGTTGAGTTAGTTATTGGAAAAACGATCAAAGCAGATTGTAACCGCCAATGGTTTATGGGTGACCTAGACAAAAAGACATTAGAAGGTTGGGGATATGATTATTATAAACTCGACGAAGTAAAAGGCCCTGCGTCTACCATGATGGGATGTTCTGAGCCGGCAAAAGACCGTTTTGTGACAACTCAGTTAGGTGATGATGCATTTGTGCGTTATAACAGCAAGCTACCAATTGTGGTTTACGCTCCAAAAGATATGCAAGTGAAATATCGCATCTGGTCTACAGACGATAAATTAATTGATTCAGTTAATAAATAAATATTCAAGAAAATGCCGCATTTAGCGGCATTTTTTATAGCAATTAATTTAGCGAATAACAAATACAGATGTTTTCGCATGGCGCACAATAGCGGATGCTGTGGAGCCTAATAGGTAGGTTGAAGTGCTTGGGTGATGAGAGCCAACAACTATTAGGTCGGCACCAATTTCTTGCGCATAATCCAAAATTTCGTCTTTGGCGGAACCAATACCAACTTTGCAGTTAATACGTTCATCAGCAACTTTGATATCTTTAATGACCTCTTCTAATGCACGCATTGCGAGAACTGAGCGTTCTGCAGAATCTTTATTGCTTTCTGGTAAGGCGGCAATTTCAATACCAAAAAATAATTCAAGACTTGGAATAACGGATAGAAAATGAATTTCGGCTGAGCTTAGTTGCGCTAGTGCCTCAACGTGTTTGATGATCTCTTGGTTCAACTCATCTTCTAACAAATCAATAGGAACTAGGATTTTTTTATACATAGCGACCTCATTTTCGTGTTATTTGAAATTAATTACAAAGGCTTATCTTCAATATATCATAAGTTAAATGGAAAGTAATAAATGCTATAACGTGCGCATTTATCGCTTAGAGTTAAGGTAAATATAATTAATTATTTGAAAATAAAGGATAATTATTGTTGAGTCACCCTTTGTTTACAATTATTAGTGAGACTTTTAACAGGAACTATGCGATTATTGATTTTAAATATCATTAACCAATTGATTTAAAAGGTTTATTTGAATGATAATTATTTTGTTTTTCATTAAAGAATACATCATATGAATATGAATAATGCCTCGCCCAAGAAAAAAAGTGAGCTCGAGCTACAGCAAATAAAATTTAATGCAGCGAAGAAAAGTACACTCATCAGTGTCGTTGTTAATACACTCTTATCCATTTGGCAGATAATTATTGGTGTTATTTCACATTCTTCAGGGCTAGTTGCTGATGGTATCCATACCTTGTCTGATTTAATTGCTGATTTTGTCGTATTAATCGCGAATAAAAAAAGTCATAAAAAACCTGATGAAGATCACCCCTATGGCCATTTTCGTTATGAAAATGGTGCCTCATTAATATTAGGAATAATTTTATTAATTGTTGGTGTGGGGATGGTTTGGTCTGCTATTGAAAAGTTACTCAACCCAGATTTAATTCCTGAAGTACATACCATAGCTTTGGTCGCTGCACTGATCGCTTTAGTGGCAAAAGAAGGCTTATTTAGATATATGCTGCATGTTGCGAACAAAGTGAATTCGAGTATGTTAGTTGCAAATGCTTGGCATGCACGCTCTGATGCCGCTTCTTCATTAGTTGTTGCCATCGGTATTATTGGGAGTTTATGCGGTTTACGTATTTTTGACCCGATTGCTGCCCTCATTGTCGGGACTTTTGTTTTTCGCATGGGGTTCAAATTTACGAATCAATCGATGCAAGACTTAATGGATAAAGGCGCGAATGAGGAAACTTTGCAGGAAATTCGTTCTGTTTTAGATAATATAAGTGAGTTATCGGGATATCATGATTTAAAAACACGTAAGTCGGGTGATTTTTTATTAGTAGATGTGCATCTAGAACTTGATGGAAATATGAGTATTACTGTTGGCCATGAGATTGCGGTAAATGTACGTAACAAGTTGATGGAAAACCCATTAATTTTAGATGTTATGACTCACCTTGACCCTTATGATAAAGATGTTAAGCATTAATCATACGTTTATTTTATTTTTCGATAAGAACCGAGCTTTAAAGTGGCTCGGTTTTTTATTGCAAGCTATTATATAAAAATGACTTATTAATTATTGCACCCAGTTGATAACAAGGCGAAAATTAATACGTTGTTTCATAATGGCACAATATAGTATTTGTTCAAAGTATAGGGAACATGTAGCAAACTCTACAAATTTGTACTCTATAGTGATTATTGAATGATTGAGGAAAAAATGCGGTTAACTCAAGAACAATGTCAGACATTTCGCGCTCCAAAAGTAATTGCCCTTACGAATCAAAATGGTATGAAGGTTATTCTCAGTAGCTTAGGAGCTAGTTGGCTTAGCTGTATACTTCCGTTAACAACAGGAAAGCGAGATGTTGTTTTGGGTTCACCCAATATGGCGAAACAGATGGAGCAAGGGGTATATCTTGGTTCGATAGTCGGGCGAGTAGCTAACCGTATAAATAACTCTCAATTTACGCTAAATAAGCAACATTATCAGGTAACGGGTAACCAAGGAGTACATTGCCTTCATGGTGGAAAACATAATTTTAGTCACCGTATATGGGGTATTTTTCAACCAACTCCACAGAAAGCTATTTTTTCTTTGGCGTCTCCTGCTGGCGAACAAGGTTTTCCGAGCCAGTTAGACGTTGAAGTGAGTTATGAACTTACAGAAGATAATCAAGTGGTTATCCATCATAACTACCAAGCTACCGATGCTTGCCCTGTTAACCTTGCGAATCACATCTATTTTAACTTAGCAGGAGAGGATTCGGTTAGAACGGCTTTAGAGCATGATTTATATATTGATGCAGACCAATATTTGCCAACAGATATGGACGGTATTCCAACGGGGGAATGGCATAATGTTGCAGAAACAAATTTTGATTTTCGCCAAAGTAAGCGAATTGGCCGGGATTTTTTACAAGATGATGTGCAGCGTCGTGTTGGGGGCTATGACCATACGTTTATATTAAACAACGCATTAACTGATGGTGAGCAGACAGTCGCAATCCTCAGCGCACCAAGTGGTGATGTGTGCCTCAATATCGCCACTACACAGCCTGCATTACATGTGTACAGTGGAAATAATCTGTTTGCAACGTCAGGGAAAACCCGAACGTATGTCCCTTATTCAGGGGTAGTGATGGCTACTCAGTTTCCAACAGACGCCATTAATCATTCGGAGTGGGGCACGCGATACAGCTCGATTGCTCTTTCTCAACAAGTGTATCGAAGCCAAACTCGTTACCAATTTATTTTCTAATCTAGCTGGTGAATATTCAGCGCCTCTATATTAAGGCGCTGAATTGAATTACTGGTTAATAATTATTTAGACTTAAATAACAAACAAATCCAGATATTCATTGACGGGCATTTTTTCTAGCATGGGTTTATCGAGAGAGGCTTTTAGAATTCGAATTTGTTGGGCTTCTGGGAATTGCCTTGCTAAATTAATTCTAAATTTATTCAATAACAATGGCATACCCTCTTTGCGGCGGCGTTTGTGACCAACTGGGTATTCGATAACAACTTCATCAAGCACTTGCCCATCTTTCAATGTGATGGTTAACCCGTTGCTAATCGAACGTTTTTCAGGATCATGATAATCTCGAGTAAACTGTGCATCTTCGGTGCAATACATTTTTGCACGTAATGCATCAATACGCGCATCTTTGGCAATATTGTCTTCATAATCAGCTGCGGTTAAACGACCAAAAATTAATGGGATAGCAACCATATATTGGATGCAATGATCTCTATCTGCCGGGTTATTTAATGGGCCTTTTTTATCAATAATACGAATACAAGCCTCATGGGTACGAATGGCAATAGACTCAATATCTTGTGCCGATTTCCCTAATTTCTCAAGGGTTTGATAGAGTTGTAAAGCTGCTTCTACCGCTGTTTGGGAATGAAACTCAGCAGGGAAAGAAATCTTAAACAACACATTTTCCATGACATATGAGCCATAAGGGCGTTGAAAACGCAGTGGTTGTCCATTAAATAAAACATCGTAGAAGCCCCATGTTTTCGCGGTTAGCGCCGTTGGGTAGCCCATTTCTCCTTTTTGAGCCATTAAAGCCAACCGAACTGCACGGGATGTGGCATCACCGGCTGCCCATGATTTACGGGACCCTGTATTGGGGCTATGGCGGTAGGTACGTAAGCTGTGCCCATCAATCCATGCTTGGGAAACGGCATTGAGAATTTGATCTCTTTCCAGCCCTAATAAATGTGCAACAACCGCAGTTGAGGCTACTTTAACTAAAATGACATGATCAAGGCCAACTTGGTTAAAGGCGTTTTCTAACGCAATACAACCTTGAATTTCATGCGCTTTAATTAATGCAGTCAAAACATCTCTAATGACTAGTGGCGCTTTGCCTTTAGCAATGTTTTCACGTGAAAGCCAGTCAGCCGTCGCCAAAATACCGCCAAGGTTATCTGATGGATGGCCCCATTCGGCAGCAAGCCAAGTGTCATTAAAATCGAGCCAGCGGTACATGGTACCAAGATTAAAAGCGCCTTGCACAGGATCTAATTGAAATTGTGTGCCTGGGATTTTTGCTCCATTTGGCACAATTGTTCCTGGCACAATAGGTCCTAATAATTTTTTACATGCGGGGTATTCAAGGGATTCCATACCGCAACCCAGCGTGTCGAGCAGGCAATGATAAGCTGTATCATAGGCGAGGTCAGAAATAATCGGGTAATCCATTACATAATCAACAATATCGCTGATCACTTTATCAAATTCAATTTGTTGCGAACGCACGGTTTGTGTTGTCATTAGGTTACCTTTTAACGCTGTTCTATAGGAGTAAATAATTGATTTTCAGGCCCAATGTAGTTGGCTGAAGGACGAATAATTTTATTATCTTGTCGTTGTTCAATAATATGGGCTGACCAGCCAGCGGTACGCGCCATAACAAATAACGGGGTAAACATAGCGGTGGGGATGCCCATCAGGTGATAAGCCACAGCCGAAAACCAATCTAAGTTGGGAAACATGTTTTTCTCACGTTTCATCACGGACTCAATGCGATCCGCAACGGTATAAAGATGCCGGTTTAAACTTTGCTCTGATAACTGTAAAGCAACAGATTTGATAATGGGATGACGAGGGTCTGCGAGGGTATAAACTGGATGGCCAAAACCAATGATAACCTTACTATTTTTAATGCGTGCGGTAATATCGTGTTCCGCTTCGTCCATCGAGGCATAACGTTGCTGAATTTCTAAAGAAACTTCATTTGCGCCGCCATGTTTTGGACCACGCAGCGCGGCAATTGCCCCTGTCATCGCTGAGTAAAAATCCGTACCTGTCCCAGCAATAACCCTTGCTGCAAATGTGGATGCGTTAAATTCATGTTCCGCATATAAAATTGCCGTAATATGCATGAATTTTTCCCATTGAGCAGGAGGTTTTTTACCGTGTAATAGGTGTAAGAAATGCGCACCAATCGAATCATCATCTGTTTGGGTTTCAATACGCCGTCCATGGTGGCTAAAGTGGTACCAGTACAACAATATCGACCCTAATGATGCTAATAAGCGATCAGCGATATCTCTAGCACCAGAAAAAGGGTGCGATTCTTTTTCTGGTAAAACACAGCCCATCATTGATACGCCTGTGCGCATGACATCCATCGGGTGTGCGTTAGCGGGTATTGATTCTAACGTCTGTTTAACGCTTGCCGGTAACCCTCGAAGGGATTGCAGTTTTTCTTTGTATGCAACGAGTTCAGTTGCCGTAGGGAGCCTTTCATGGATGAGCAAATGTGCGATTTCTTCAAATTCACATTGTGTTGCCAAGTCGTGAATATCAAACCCGCGATAATGCAGGTCATTACCATTACGCCCAACGGTACAAAGGGCCGTGTTTCCGGCTGCTACACCAGAAAGTGCAACTGATTTTTTAGGTTTAAATTGAGGAGTTTCAGTGTGGTTAAGTTGTTCATTCATCATTTATTCCTTGTAGGGGACTGAGGTAATGCAACTTTCGGTAATAATAAGTAATTAAAAATTAATATTTTTTCTGTGAAAATAATGCATCCAGTTTTTGCTCATAATCGTAATAATGAATACTCTGATACAGCTCTTCTCGAGTTTGCATTAGCGGAATGACACTTTTTTGCGTGCCTTCTTTACGTAATGTTGTATAAACCTGTTCAGCCGCTTTGTTCATGGCGCGAAATGCAGAAAGTGGATATAGTGCGATGGCAATGCCAACACTGCGTAATTCATCAAGAGTAAACAGTGGGGTTTGGCCAAATTCAGTTAAATTGGCCAGTACGGGAGCAGAGGTGTTATTTGTAAATTTTTGATACATAGAGAGTTCTGTAATAGCTTCTGGGAAAAGCATGTCCGCGCCTGCGTCTAAGTAAGCTTGTGCACGTTCCAGTGCGGCATCAATGCCTTCTACCGCTAATGCATCAGTTCGAGCCATAATCACAAAACTGTCATCGGTTCGTGCATCAACAGCTGCTTTGATGTGGTCGACCATTTCTTGTGTCGAAACAATTTCTTTATTAGGGCGGTGGCCACAACGTTTGGCACCCACTTGGTCTTCAATATGTAACCCTGCTGCACCTGCTTTACAAAAGGATTTCACGGTACGGGCAACGTTAAAAGCGGAAGGGCCAAAGCCAATATCGGCGTCAACCATTAGTGGTAAGTCACAGACGTCGGTAATGCGTCGAATATCAATTAAAACATCATCTAACGTTGAAATACCTAAGTCAGGCATACCTAATGATCCTGCGGCTACGCCACCCCCAGATAAATAAATAGCTTTATAGCCAGCTTGTTTTGCAAGGAGTGCGTGGTTGGCATTGATCGTTCCAACAAGCTGCAATGGCGACTCTTGCTTGATAGCCTCGCGAAATTTGTGTCCTGCACTAAATGATGACATAGCGGCCTCATAAAATGTTAATCAGTTGTAATGAGATTAGGGTAACAATAGTCATAAAGCAATTGGCGTGCCAACCTTGAATTAAGAGGTGTGGGAATATAAATTTATTAAAAATCAATTGGATATTGATTTTTCTAGTTTGTGATAGAAAAAACAAAGTTAAAATAATCAGTTGGAATGTTTCAATGAAACAATATATTGTTAAGTGAAACGGAAATGAAACACGATGAGAAGGTATGGCGATGATGGATAAACCGATTATTTGGACGGTTTCAGTGTCCCGGTTATTTACACTGTTTCGAGATATCAGCCCAGAATTTAGTGAACAAGCGGAAATCACACCACTTAATCTTGGTTTTGAACAGGCGGTAGAGGCCGTTCGTCAACGATTACAGGAAGGGCATTGTGACGCCATTATTAGTGCGGGTTCAAATGGTGCTTATTTAAAAAGCCATGTTTCAGTACCGGTTATTATCGTGAAAACCAGCGGGTTTGATGTTATGCAAGCATTAGCCAAAGCACGAGAAATTAGCGATAAAATTGGGATCATCAATTATAAAAAGCCATTTTCATCATTAGATGAATTTCAGCAGCGTTTTGGTTTGCAAATTGAACAGCGTAGCTATGTTACCGCAGAGGATGCGAGAGCTCAGCTTAAGGCACTGAAAGCTTTGGGGATCTCCGTTGTGGTGGGCGCTGGGTTAATCATGGACTTAGCAGATGAAATGGGGATGACAGGGGTTTTTGTTTATTCCACACAAACCATACGGCAAGCATTTTCAGATGCTATCGAATTAAGCCTGATGTCGAGGCGTGAAAACCATTCGCAAGACAAATATCTCCCCCCTAACCCTGCAAAAGTTCGTTATACCATTAATGACCTGATTGGTTCATCATTACAGATGGAACGTGTTAGGCAAACCATTATGTTATATGCACGCTCTGATGCAACGGTATTGGTTCAAGGTGCGAGTGGAACAGGGAAAGAGATGGTGGCACAAGCCATTCATCACGAATATACCTTATTTAATCAACATAAGCGAAGTAAACAACAAATGCCTTTTGTGGCCGTAAACTGCGGAGCAATACCTGAAACATTATTAGAAGCCGAATTATTTGGCTATGAAGAAGGTGCTTTTACGGGGTCTCGCCGCGGTGGCCGAGCAGGCTTATTTGAACTGGCGAATGGGGGAACACTGTTTTTAGATGAAATTGGTGAAATGCCTATTGCATTACAAACAAAGTTATTACGAGTGCTCGAAGAGCGTTCGGTAGTGCGAGTTGGTGGGTATAAACCGTTACAAGTCAATGTTCGGGTCATTTGTGCAACCCACTGTGATTTAGACGGTTGGGTAAAAGAAGGGCGCTTTCGAGCTGATCTATTTTATCGGCTCGGGGTACTAAGAATGCGAGTACCAGCGCTCAATGAACGTGGCGATGATATTTTTGTATTAGCGGAGCGGCTGCTTAAATTAGCCTTTGCAGGATTAAGATTGCCTTTACCTTCCTTTCGTGTACAGCAACTAATTGTATGTAAAGAATTTTTTCTTGAGTATTCATGGCCCGGCAATGTTCGAGAACTCAGAAACTTAATGGAGCGAGTCGCGCTGTATTGTAGTGCTTACCCAGAAAAAGCGATCACAACACAAATGTTAATAAGTTTATCTCCAGAAAGGCAGGGTAGCGAACACAAGGACGTCGTAATAAAAGATAAATCACATGAACCATTAGAAGACGTAATGGCAAGATTTAATGGGGATCGTAAAGCGGTGGCCGAGTATTTAGGAATTAGTAGGACTACGTTATGGCGCCGACTTTCCTCCCATTCCTCCAGACCGAATTCTCGTATTGCACCAAGGAAGAGTAAGAATTAGTATTTTTATGCATTCCTCTAATTCGATTTATAGTGTTTTCACTAAATTTTAATGAATCTCTATTAATTTTTAAATAAAAAGAAAAAATAAGGGAATAACAAACAAAAAAGTGAAATAAATTGTTTTAGTAAATTGAGCAAGGCAAATTTGCTTTATCAATCAGCTTATGCAGCAGGAGAAAACAATAAATAATTTTTTTTGTGATTAAGCACTTTTTAGGTTCCTTATATTTAGTTTAAGTTGTATCTAAAAGTAACAGGGGTGGTTTTGCATGTTGTTTTTATAAATAACTGTTATTTAAGTAATTAGTTTCTTTTTCTTGCCGTTTTTGAACAGGGTTTACCTACAAAAAAAACGTGATTTTTCTCACATAAATTATTTTGTTAGTCACCATTAGATTTTCTCATTTTAACTTCGTGATTGAACGTTCTATATTGCGCTCAAATTAGTCTTATCTTTGTTTTTTTACTACTGCACTAATCGCCGAAATGTGTTCTTTCTTGGGAACACAATGTTGTCGTATTCTACGATGTAGTTGCAGCGCATATTATTTATTTTGTTAGTTGGAGAGTGGGGCGTGAATCAGTCCACTACTATCATGCGCAAACGCGACAATGCATTCGTTCCTGTTGCAGGGTTAACGATTTTTGCTATTGCATCGGGTTATTTAATGAGCTTAATCCCATTATCTATGGGAAGCTTTGGTATTGATACGCAATATGCCGGCTGGTTAGCGAGCGCGTATTATATTGGTTTATTAATTGGCTCAATGTTAATTGAACCTATTATTGCCAAAATAGGCCATCGTCTTGCGTTTATTGGTTTTTTATTGATGCTTGCCGCGACAGTTATCGTACTGCCATGGACGCCAACCATTGAAGCTTGGTTGCCGAACCGCTTAATTGCAGGGGTTGCGGTGGCGGGTATTTTTGTGGTTGTCGAGTCTTGGTTATTGATTGGCGATAATCCGAAAGAGCGTGCTAAACGTTTAAGTTTTTATATGACGTCATTGTATGGCGGAACAACACTTGGCCAGCTTGCTATTGGTGTTATTGGAACCCATGGTGCTTATCCATTTATGGTGGTATTAGGGTTATTATTATTAGCGGTAATGCCACCGTTATTAGTGCGCCAAGGTCAGCCAGAAAGTGGTTCTCATCAGAAACTCTCATTGAAAAAAATTGCTCGTTTAAGTAAACCTGCAATTATTGGCTGTATGGTTTCTGGTATTACTATGGGAACTATTTATGGGCTAATGCCGTTATCATTGAAAAAAGACCAATTCACCACTGACCAAGTCGGTGTGTTGATGGCCTCAATTATTCTTGGTGGGATGTTAATACAGCCAGTTGTTAGTAAATTATCTATCTTAATGAGTAAAACCTTGTTGCTTGCAATGGTTTCATTATTAGGTGTTTTTGCGATGGGTGTTATTTATATTTCGAGTGATTATTTGGTGATGATCGTTGCTTTAGCGTTACTCGGTATGTCAACTTTTGCCTTATACCCGGTAGCGATAACATTGGCGTGTGATAGCCTAGATTCCTCCTACATTGTGGCAGCAACTCAGGTGATGTTGTTTAGTTACAGTATCGGTTCAGCAATGGGGCCTATCGCCGCCGGAACATTTTTAGGCCAACATAATGGTTTAGTGAATTTTTTCTTTATTGTGCTGTTAGTAACTGCAATTTATATGTTAATTGCCAGCTTACGTCGCAAGGCTAGTGTGTTAGCAAATTAATTTTATCAACAAATAAAACCAATAAATAAAAAGCTCTGTGAATTATTGCAGAGCTTTTTTGTATTCTAATTATTTCTTTTTATTCACGGTTGAAGGTGCCAGTTGTGCTTCAATGGGGGAATGCCTAGTGTTACGTACAATACGTTGTTCCCAAAGCTCCCCTAATTTGAAATCCCATGACAGCGGTGATATTTTTGTTCTACCTGCATTTGGAGCGAAAGTGAGTTCGCTGAAATACAACGTATTTTCATCAGACATCAAAAAATCAGCTCGGCAATAATCAAAAGGAGTGACGAGTATTTCTGCTAACCGTAACATCTCTTTGAATAATGGCGGTTCAGATACGGGTTCTAGCATGTTTGGATAACCAAAAGTCACGGGTTGTAACTGCCAGTTGATATCATAAATATTAATAAATTCATTACCAAATTCGTCGGTATAGTCAATTTCTGCATAGACAGGCTTACCGGAAAAACAATGAACCCGGCATGTTTCTGGTACTAACTTCCGGTTTTTATTAGCGAATAAATCAATATATTCTTCACACATAATTTGTGCGGGAATAGTTTTATAATGACGCTCTCGAGTAATATAGTAAAGATTTTTAGTTAAATGAAAATCCAATTTGTTTTTAGCTTTTAGCCAATTAAATTGTGCTTTGTTTCGACAAATAATACTACTGCCACTGTCGTGATTACATTTTAAAACAAAACGCTCTGGCAGTTTGCTTATATCAATTTCATCGACATTTTTATAAGTATCAATGATAGGAACTAAATATTCATTTCCTATTGTACGTGAGATATATTCCCTTACCGTAAGTTTATCTGCAAATTGTGAATATAATGGGTTTTTATCTCGCAACATTCTAAAATTCACTTTCTCATTAAAGCTTTTTGGGGCTTTAAAGTCAGGGCGGTAATTGAGTTTTTTAGTAAATTTATTAGTGAGATATGTTTTGTCACTCATAATGAGTGTACGTAATTTTTTTATAAAATACTCTGCTTTTTTCATGCGAGCACCAACCATTCTAAAATTGTAGTGTGTAAATGAAATCTAATTTTTATTTGATTATATTTTTTATAACTTAAATAAAACATCAATAAATGTAACGGTCAATTTAATAATTTCTTAATAAATAAATAGTAAACAAAAGATAAATAAAGGTCATTTTGTTAATAATAGCCGGGTATCTGTATGCTTTTATATCAATAATTAAATCAATCGTTTTAATTATTCGTCATTAATAATAAGGGTATTGCCTATTTAAAGTGTAACATAGGCAAGAAAGATAGACCTTAAGGGTTTATTTAGATAATGACCTCTAAACAAATGGATTTAGAAATGGCATTTTAGAAAGTTGTTATTTTTTAAATTACTAAAATTGTTATTGCAGTGGCGGTTGTCCCATTTGTTTTAAAAATCGTATTTGAGCTGCAACGAGTTGTTTGTAATCAATACAACGGTATGGCATATCGTACTGTTGGGCCAATTTGGCTAAGATGTGTGCTAGAGCAGGGTAATGGCGATGGTGCCAATTAGGGAAAAGATGATGTGTAAGGTGATAATTTAGTCCCCCAGTTAAGCGCCATAAAAAATGGGGAGTTGGTAGCCAGTCACAAGCCGTGACAAAATTATGGTGGTACCAGCCATGCGTGATTTGTTTATCCTCAGGTGCAGTAAAAAACTGTGTCTCTGCCCAATGTGTTCCTAATAATAAATAAATTACAAAAATGGAAGCAACCATCTGGCTCAACAAGTACGTGATAAATATTGCAGTTAAGCTGATCCCATGATGGTGAGCCACTATTACTGGGATACCAAGCATCAATATTAAGTGTCCTATCTTGCTACCTAAAAATAACCCCCAACCTAGTTTACCTTCTAAAACTTTCTGTGTTTTTAAGCGTGTTTTCCCCGTTCGATCAGACCAATCAAACACCAGAGCTATCCATGTGAGTGACAATGATGCGACGAAAGGCCAATAAATATGTTGATATTTCATAAAAGGTCGCCAACGCTGAAAGGGTGTTTGGCGGAATATGCCATTTTCTTCAGTGTCTAAATCATAATGTTCGATATTGGCATAATGGTGGTGATAATGAACGTGGCGTGTGCGCCAAAATTCCGGTTCTAATCCTAAGGGTAATGTAACTAAACGCCCAAATAACCGATTTTTCCAGCCGGATTTAAATAAGGTATTATGGCAGGCGTCATGTTGGCCAATCACATTTAATAGCATGATGAGTAAGACAAATACAAAATAGGACAATATGTAAACTGTGGTAGATGTTGTAATGAGAATTGGAAGATAACTCAGAACAGCAACAATAAACAAGACGCCAATTGCAGCAAGGTCAGCTAGGCTGGCATACACGTGATCGTGCTTAGTTTGCAGATATTCCTGACTTGCTTGTTTTAATGCGGTATGAAATTGTTGTTCGTTAGCATTGGCGAACTTGAGTTCGAATTCGGTGTGATGCATGTGATTCTCATTTGAGGTTATCTTCTTTATATTCAAAGAGTATATCTTTACTCAGTAAACCGTCGTAAACAAATATGAAAGGAGGTGGGAGTTTAGGCTTATTCTGAATCAGATATCATCGAAAAAATTAAATCTCGAAAATTTAAATGCGTTTTTTGATGAAAATAGTAGAAATTAATATTAATGCGGATAAGAGATTAAATACGAGATATGGATTAATTAGATTGATATGTTGTTTTATGAAGCATTTGGTAATAATACGTATTGCTTACCTACTGAGGTACGGAAACTAGCTACATCCTTGTAGAATAATCCTTTAATATTAAAGTATCAGGGAAAAATGTGTCTGTCTGTAATAAATCATGTAAAAAAAACATTTTAACTTAATACTCATCATTAATAATAAATGATTGTTATCATTTTAGGTGGGTTTATTTTAATTACTCGTTATATTTGTTTAGCCTAAGCTAAATTAGGAGCTTACCTATATTAATAATGTGCCAAAATGATGAAATAGCCACAGGTAAATTATTTTTTGAATTAGGAATGTGACATGAAAAAAATACTGTTAATAATTTTATCAACACTGATTATTCCAGTATCCGCTCAAGCCGGTTATAAATATTATGGTTGTGATAAAAAAATCTATCAATTAGAAAAACAGCTAAAATATGCCAAAATGCACGGTAATCGAAATAGAGTCATGGGGTTAGAGCGTGCTATTTCAAATGTACAAAATAACTGCTACGACCATTATTCCGGAGCCACAGGCCCAACTAAATTAAATCATCGATATAGTTTTACTGAAACGGATCATTTAGAGCAGCAGATAGAAGCGTTACAAGATGAAATTGGGCGTTTAAAAGCCGCAAAAAACTAGCTTAATAAGTAATATTAAAATCAAATATTACTTATAAACGAAAACCGTGTTGGATGAATTTAGCGCTATTGCTGCTTGTCATAATTATTGTGATATTCACTTTAATTGTTGTTTGGCTATAGCGCATTGAATTAATCAATGAAATAATAAGTTAATGTCGTTTTCTTAATTCAATATGTCTTCTTATGGTTATTCGTCCTCATCAGCACTGGTTTTTTCGGTTATTCGACTGGCATGGTTCTGTACTGTCAAAAATAACATTTCGGCTTTCTCTAAATATAATGATATCTATCGTAGCAGTACTCAGTTTTCAATGGTACGAACGATTAGGTATACACTTAACGATTGCTCCTTTTAGCTTACTGGGGATTGCCATCGCAATCTTCCTCGGTTTTCGTAATAATGCCTGTTACAGCCGTTTGATTGAGGCGCGAACGCTTTGGGCTTCATTATTAATTAATCAAAGAAATATTTTAAGGAATATTAAAGGGTTATTACCTAATGACCAATTAGCTCAAAAGGAGTTTGCGAATCTGTTGATTGCTTTTGGTTGGAGCCTTAAACACGAACTAAGAAAAACCAGTCCAATCATTGACTTGTACCGGTTATTACCTCGAAATATTTTTGATGAGGTTATCCGAAGTCCGTTTTCCACTAGCCGAATATTGTTGCAGATTGGCCTAAAGGTGGGGGAATTACGTGATAAAAAAGTCATCAGCGATGTACTCTTTCAAGCCATTAATAAAGATATTAATGCATTATCGGACGTACTTGGTGGCTGTGAACGTATTTCGAATACGCCGATCCCGTTTGCGTATACGTTAATTTTACAGCGAACAGTCTATCTATTTTGTTCGTTACTTCCTTTTGCATTAGTCGTAGACCTACATTTTATGACGCCATTTGTTTCTGTTTTTATTTCTTATACCTTCCTAGCGTGGGATGCATTAGCAGAAGAACTCGAAGATCCTTTTGGGATTGCTGCAAATGATTTACCGCTTAATGCTATTTGTAATAGTATTGAACGTAATGCATTGGATATGTTAGATATTCAACCACTTCCCCCTCAGTATCAGCCAGATAAATACTTTAACTTGTTGTAGCGTTAATCTATTTCTTATTGAAGACAGTAGAACGTGATATTCACGTTTTACTGTTTAACCTTTATACCTAATATTATTTTGTATTTTGGGGGCATAAAAATAAGCAATTCTGTACAGATAATCCTATAGATACTATACTCCCCCTATGTATATTAAAGAGGCTTAAATATGCCACATTCCCCAAAGGAAAAAAAAGCAGTCCTTACTCGGGTTAGAAAGCTGAAAGGGCAATTGTTTGCCTTGGAGTCGGCCTTGGAGGATGAAGTTGAATGTGCTGCCATTTTACAACAAATTGCTGCTATTCGCGGTGCAGTTAATGGTTTGATGGCAGGGGTATTAGAAAGTCATTTACGAGAAGGGCTTCAAGAGTCTGCGACAACACAGTTGCAAAAAGACTCAGTAGACGATGCTATCTCATTAATTCGTACCTATTTGCGGTAAATAAAGAAGGAATAACGATGAAATCACGTGCAGCAGTCGCATTTGGCCCAGGTGAGCCATTAAAAATTGTCGAAATTGATGTCATGCCACCAAAAGCTGGGGAAGTGTTAGTTAAAATTAGCCATACAGGTGTTTGTCATACTGACGCTTTTACATTGTCAGGAGATGACCCAGAAGGTTTGTTTCCTGTGGTATTAGGGCATGAAGGCGCAGGTGTTGTTGTCGAAGTCGGTGAAGGTGTTACCAGTGTTAGTGTGGGTGACCATGTCATTCCACTTTATACGGCAGAATGTGGGAAATGTGTTTTTTGCGAATCAGGTAAAACAAACTTATGCGTCTCTGTCAGAGAAACACAAGGTAAAGGTGTGATGCCAGATGGAACAACACGTTTTTCTTATAATGGCCAGCCAGTTTATCATTACATGGGCTGTTCAACATTCAGTGAATATACCGTTGTTGCCGAAGTCTCTTTGGCAAAAATTAACCCTCAAGCTAACCATGAAGAAGTTTGTTTATTAGGTTGTGGTGTGACAACCGGTATTGGAGCGGTACATAATACAGCTAAAGTGCAAGAAGGTGACTCAGTTGCTGTTTTTGGGCTCGGTGGTATTGGTCTGGCAGTTATTCAAGGGGCAAGGCAAGCAAAGGCTGGTCGTATTATTGCTATCGATACTAACCCCTCTAAGTTTGAATTAGCACGTCAATTTGGTGCGACAGAGTGTTTGAACCCTAATGATTTTGATAAGCCGATTCAACAGGTTCTGATTGAGAAAACCCAGTGGGGTGTTGACCATACCTTTGAATGTATTGGTAATGTGAATGTCATGCGTGCCGCACTTGAAAGTGCACATCGCGGATGGGGCCAATCGATTATCATTGGTGTCGCAGGAGCAGGGCAAGAGATTTCAACTCGTCCATTCCAATTAGTGACAGGGCGTTCATGGCGCGGTACGGCATTTGGTGGTGTGAAAGGCCGTAGCCAATTGCCAAAAATGGTTGAAGATGCCATGAAGGGGGATATTGAACTGTCTCCCTTTGTGACGCACACATTGCCATTAGACAGTATTAATGACGCATTCGATTTAATGCATGAAGGTAAATCAATCCGTACCGTTATTCACTATGATTAAGGAGTCTTTGATGGAGAGAATTGAACGCCATGCGTGTTTTGGGGGCTGGCAGGATGTTTATCAACATCAATCCACTGTGCTCGGCTGTGAAATGAAGTTCGCAGCCTATCTACCACCACAAGCGAAAACAGTCGCCTGCCCGGTGATTTATTGGTTATCAGGGTTAACCTGTAATGAGCAAAATTTTATCACTAAGGCGGGAGCCCAACAATTTGCGGCAAAATATGGCGTAATTCTTATTGCACCGGATACCAGCCCTCGCGGTACTGAAGTCGCTGATGACGAGGCCTATGATTTAGGGCAAGGTGCAGGTTTTTATGTGAATGCGCAGCAAGCTCCGTGGCGTAATCATTACAAAATGTATGATTATATTGTGTCTGAGCTACCTGATTTAGTCGAAACACATTTACCTGTATCTGAAAAACGCGCTATTTTTGGCCATTCTATGGGTGGGCACGGCGCTTTAATGATTGGCCTACGTAATACAGGTCGATATTGTAGTTTATCTGCATTTTCTCCGATTGTTGCTCCAACTCAGGTTCCTTGGGGGCAAAAAGCGTTTATGGCTTATTTGGGGGAAGATACGGTTAGTTGGTCTCAATATGACACCGTTGAATTGCTCGAAAAGGCTGAGGCTATTCCACCTATTTTAGTGGATGTCGGTACTGCGGATCCTTTTTACCAAGAGCAACTGAAACCAGAGTTATTTGCGGATATTTGTGATAAAAAACAATTTGAATATTGTTTGAATCTGCGTGATGGGTATGATCACAGTTACTACTTTATTAGTAGTTTCATTGGTGAACATATTGCATTTCATGCACGATATTTAAGCGATAATAACTAAAATATCATAAAGTGAGACCACTAATTGGTTTCACTTTACTATTTCCATTATTTTATCGTAATAATGCTCAAGTCACTATTCGACCACCTCATTGGAGAGCTTGCTAATTGCTTTAATTGCGCTGATTGCGACATCTTTATTTGGGTCATTACATAATTCAAGTAGGCGGTTAATCGTAATATGTTGTTTCAGCTGTATTTTACAATCGCCTAAAGCGGATATAGCGGCTATTTTTACATCATCATTTTTTCTTTTTGTTAAATCAAGTAATGTATTTATGACTTTGTTATCCATTCATTATCCTGCTAATAGGTATTAATAAATGAATTAAAACTCATTTATTTTTTAAGAGGGTAATTTCAATGTTTAAAATGCTACTAGAAGGAGGTATTTATTGATATCAAAAAACACAACTAATTTGAGTGTAGTGTGGCTGAGCTAGCGTATGAATAGGTAGTAGACATTATTACCTATTCATATTTAGTGACTAGAGAGATCGAGAAAGTTAAATAAGTTTAATTAATAAGTTTTAATTTCAAGAAGAGTATTGATAAAAAGATATTGTTTGTATATTAAAAATGGTCGGAGAGTTTACTTAGCGCTTTTATTGCAGACACTGCGACATCTTTATTTGGGTCTTTACAGAGTTCAAGTAAGCGGTTGATTGCATTTTGTTGTTCAATGGTTACTTTATAATCTCCTAAGGCAGAAATAGCTGCAATTTTAACATCATCATTTCCACGATGCGTTAACTCAATTAATGTTTCAATAATATTGTTTTCCATGTAAACCCTTTGAAATACCTGCGCGATGCTTAGGTATTCTAAGTGAAATTACTTGAGATTTATTTTTGAAATTTACGGGTTTATTAACGGATTATATAGATTTTACACTTTTTTGGGCTAATAACTATTTTATTAACTGAAGTGCATCAAGAGAGTAAATACTATTGATGTAAAGACTAACACCATTAAAAGTTATTGATAACATATTAAAATCGGTATGGTTTAATAATTCTTTATTAAGATAAGAATATTAAAGTACTTTACCCTTAAAGTGAGTTGAATAAAGTACTTTTTAGATATTAGTTAATGGCGCAAATAAACATGAGGCGTGTTATTTTCTGGGTGTTGAGTAACACCTAGGTCAGCTTGATACCATTGAGTTAAATTTTCAGTTGTTAAAACTTCAATAGGGGAACCTTGAGCAACAAGCTTTCCATCATGAATTAATAACACTTTATCTGCATACAGAGCGGTTAAGTTAAGGTCATGCAATACACAGCAAACACCTAATGGTCGTTGACGTGTCAGTTGATGCAGTAACCGTAAGCTATGCTGTTGGTGATATAAATCAAGTGCTGAAGTGGGTTCATCAAGAAATAAGCAAGCGGGTTGAGCTGTCGGTTGCCATAATTGTGCTAATACTCGTGCTAATTGAACGCGTTGTTGCTCCCCCCCTGAAAGTTGGCGGTAATCCCGCTGCCGTAGTGATTGGCAACTGGTTTGTGTTAACGCCTCATCAATAGCGGTATTTTTATATTCAGAACCGTAGGGGGTTCTTCCCATAGCAACAACATCTTCAACAGTAAAAGCAAATTGTAAGTGGCTATGTTGCTTCATGACGGCACGTTTTTGCGCTAATTCGTTATGATCCCAGTCACTCATCGCTCGGCCTTCAATAAAACACGTGCCATGGGTTGGGGTGTTATAACCTGTTAGTAATTTTAATAGGCTGGATTTCCCTGCGCCATTTGGCCCAATGATCGCGACAAATTCCCCTTGCTCAATAGATAAACTCACATTATCTATCAGTGTCTTTTCACTGATTTTATAAGATAAATTTTGTGCTTCTAATAAGAACGGTTTGGTTTGCATATTTAGATTCTCCCTGCAGGCTGTCGCAAAATGAGCCATAAGAAGTAGGGGCCACCAATCAAGCCTGTCAGCAAGCCAACAGGAATTTCAGCAGGCGCAACCGCAGTTCTCGCTACCGTATCAGCAATCAGTAATAACCCCGCCCCTACGATAGCTGAACCAGGAATGAGCCAGCGATGGTCAGGGCCGAGTGTCATACGAATAAGGTGCGGAACAACGAGACCCACAAAACCAATAACCCCACTCATTGCAACAGCACAACCGACTAACATGGCGCTGAGGAATAATAAAATAAATTTGGTGCGTTCAACATTAAGCCCAAGGTAATGTGCATCTTCATCCCCTAATTGCAGAATGTTGAGCTTATTTCCCTGCATTAGGCAGATAACACAAATAGGAAGAATAACTGAAGCGGCAATGGTCAGTGACGTCCAGTCAACATTACCGAGTGTGCCCATCATCCATAAACTAAATGTCCTTAGCTGTTGATCATTACTGATATAACTAAGAACACCGATGAATGACATGCACAGTGCATTGATTGCGATGCCCGCGAGAAGTAATTTTGCGAGGTTGCCATTTGATGAACGATTTAAGCTAAAAATAATAAAAGAAACGGTTAGGCTACCAATAAAAGCGGCAGCAACATGGCCATAACCTTGTATCACAGTCGGTAATGAAACAGAGAAAACGATAAATGCGGCAACGGATAAAGCCGCACCACTACTGATACCGAGTAAGCTAGGGTCGGCAAGTGGATTACGAAATAACCCTTGCATAATGGCACCAGACACCGCCAAGGCAAGACCAACTAAGATGGCAATTAACACACGAGGAAGGCGAATATTCAGCCATATCTGCCAATCCGAGTCTGTGGCAGAAGCCTGCCACAGTGCTTTTAATGAAAAGTTCATGGCGCCTGCATTCGACGCGATGAGAACTAAACCACCAAGTGCTAACAATAAAATGATAATCACCAAAAATGGGTTTTTAAAGCGACTCATTGGGATTTTTCTAATGCCTCACGTAGTTGTTGCATGACTTTAGGCGTACCTAAACTGAAGGTGAGCATACCGACATCATCAACAACCAAAAGCGCTTTATTTTTTCCTGCGGGGGTCATTGACATTCCTTGTAAGTTCCACACTTTTTCTATTCCGCCTAATGATTTAACCCCTTCCTGAGTAAAAATGATTAAATCAGGCTGGCTTGATAGCAAACCCTCTTGGGATAAAGGACGGTAACTGTCGAAGCTGCTCATGGCATTTTTTGCACCGACTGCGTTAATCACGCTATCTGCTGCAGTGTGCTTTCCTGCTGCCAATGGTAGAACGCCGCCATGGCTCATAATGAACAGGACTTTTTTATCTATAGGTGCCGTATTTACTTGGCTAAGTTGTTGGTTAAATTGATTAACCAATTGTTTTCCTTGCTCTGTTTTACCGACCACATTAGCGATAGTGGTAATTTTTTCTGGAATGGCTTCTAAACTGGGTTTCCCTGTTACCTTAATAATTTTTACGCCACTTTTTTCGATTTGCGAGAGAGCCATTGAGGGTTTAGCTAACTCACTCGCAAGTACTAAAGTCGGACGCATTGACAACACGCCTTCCGCATTAAGCATACGCATATAGCCCACGTCAGGGAGCTTGGTCGCTTGCTCTGGATGAAGACTGGTGCTATCACGGGCAACGAGCTGTTCTTGTGCTCCGAGTGCATACACAATTTCAGTCACATCACCACCTAAGGTGACGATACGTTCTGCTGCATAAGAACTAACAGAGATAAACAGCGTTGATAAGATTAGAAGCCATTGTTTCATAATAAGTTACCTAGGTTTAAATGCGGGGTAATGCGGTGACTTGTTGGCGCCATTGCTCTTGCTCTGGAGTCCCTTCCGTACGCTGCCCATACATTTGTGCGATTTGATTTCCTTGGTTATCGAAGACTTCAAGGCTTGTCACATGGCCATCTTGCGTTGGCTTACGTGTAACCCAGCATTCGGCGATACCATTTTCAATCATGTGCAAGGTGAAATCAGGATTGAAAATATTTAGCCACTTTAAGTCTGAACCTTCACTTTGGTATGGCATGATTTTTTTGATTTCACCAGTGAAAATTTGCACACATCCGCGGTTGCCCACAAAAATCATAATTTCGTTTTGATCTTTGAATGCAGTGTTAATCAGCTGATTGAAGGAATCATTAGGCACTTTCCAAGCCAAATCATCACTGACTGCGGCGAAAACTTGCTGGCGACTGAGGTTATTTTTCTTCAGGAGAACAAAAAATTGGTGAACATCTGTCATGTTGCGCCATTCTTGTTCTAGCTGTTGTTTTAGCTCTTCACTAACGGGCTGGCTGGTAAATGGCGCTGCTGCTTCATGGATGAGTTCCGGGTTATCTTGGGTAGCATATTTTTCAATCAGTGCTTGCCATGCCGCCATATCCGTTTCATCGGTGGTGTAAACTTTATGTAGCGCATCACCTTGTTTATCAAAGAATTGGATACTATGGCGCTCACCGTGTTTGCTATCTTCTGTCAAAGCAAAGATAGCGTCCCAATGGCTGAAAAACATTCGTAAATCAAGGGCTCGAGGGTTTAAAATTAAGCCGCCATGTGGGCTAAATGTCGCATTGTCATAGCGACCAACTTGCTCATGAACCACATATTCGTTGCGTGTAATCGCTTTCACTTTTCCAACAGTGGCTAATTCTGTCAACAAAGTGGGGGCATCGACGTTTAAACGAACAGCTTTGTCGTGACCAACACGACTATGCAGGAGCTGAGCTTCAGATACATTTAAATAGGCGGCGAGATCGCGAGCGTATTTGGCTTTGTTCTCTGTTTTTGCTTGTTGGTAACGCTCGTAAAGTGCTGAATTCACGTTTATCTCCTTAATATTGTGTGAATTACCATTGGAAGCTGACAAGCAGCTTGGCATTACGTCCATCTTGAGGAATGCCTTGTGATGAGTAGTATTCTTTATCAAAAGCATTGCCTAACACGACACTGGTTTCTAACCCTTTGAGTTGTCCTTCACCTTGGTAACTCACATAGAAGTCATGCACGGCATAGCCGGCTTGTTGTTCAGCTTTAGAGGCTTTATTGAAGTCGGTATGGCGCGTAAACTCGCCTAACCAGCCCACTGAAAAACCGCTGTCTGCGATAGGCACAGCCAAATTACTGGTGACAGAATCAGGTTTAATTGATGTTATTGATTTTCCATTAGATTCATCTTTTCCTTCAGTATGGTTATAAGCCAAACTCCAATTGAAATAGTCGGTTTTATAATCCATCGAGGCATCCCATCCCCAAATTTTTGCACGTTTAGTATTGATTGATGTGGTGTAGTTATTTTGCAGAACATATCTATCAACATTCACATATGTGTTGATGTAATCTTTCGCTTTGGTATCAAAATAGCTGGCTTTAAATTGCAGGTTATCCCTTTCCATCAATAAGTCATCGAAACGCAGACCAAAACCATATTCTGCCGTACGGGTTGATTCAGGTTTCAGATTAGGGTTTGGTTTCCATCGATTAACGATTGGCCCCATTTGGAAGTGGACCTCGTCGTTATACATTTCCATCATAGAAGGGGCTCGGAAGGCTTCTGAATATGACGCAAATAGCATCGACCACTCTGTTGGTGTGATGCTAACGGCCCCTTTAGATGACCATTTGCCTTTTTTCACATCTTCATTGCCATCGGATGTGGCTTTATAGTGGTCATAGCGCGTACCGACAATAAAGGAAACAGGCAAATCTTTTAGGCTAATTTCATCTTGTAAAAATCCAGATGCAAAGGTGATGTCCGCATCGGGGAATTGGGTGGTATTTGCATAAGGGGTTTGTTTTTGCTTATAAGCTTCACTGCCGTAAGTCAGGTTATGTGACGCTAATGGCAAGTTATAAAAGTTAGAGCGGTTATCTGCTTTTATGCCATAAGTTTTTTGTGTACGGCCTTCATAGGGGGTTCCTTGGCCTTTTGCTGTGATATTAACATCGGAGTAATAAGGCGTGACTTTAAAATTTAACCATTCCTGTGAGCCCGGTTTGATTTGATAAGTCATCTGCGCATCACGTTGGCGGGTGGTGCGGTTAACTTTTAGATTGTCACTCCCCGCATTAATTTCTTGCGGATTTTTCGGCTCATTGGCATCGTTATTATAATAACGCACTTGGCCAGAAAGCTTTTGTGCATCATCAATTTGCCATGTACCTTTCGCGAGCAGGTTACCGATGGTTTCTTTGTTTTTCATGTCATCGCCATTACTCATGCGGACATTACCGGTTTCTTTAGTCACAAAACTGAATAGCCCATCAAGGTTATCACTACGGCCAAATGCGGTACCACCGAAACCGAAGCTATGATCGCCTGTAGCGGCTTCGGTAAAGACACGGAAACCGTGGTCTTGGCCTTCACGCAACAAATCTTTGGCATCAACTGTTTCCCAAGCAATCACACCGCCCATAGCACCACTGCCATAAAGCAAGGCTGAAGGGCCACGGATGATTTCAACTTGCTTAATCAAGGCAGGGTCGATAAACGTGCCATTGACATGGCCTGTATCTGTCCCTTGGCGAATACCATCAACTAAAGTCAAAATGCCGCGTCGATCAAACCCGCGCATATAAATATCTTGCCCATTCACTCGGCTGGTGCCGGTGACGCCAATCCCTGGTACTTTGCGTAAAATATCATTGACCGTGCTGGCCGTTTTTGTTTCAGGTGAATCGTTTTTAATCACGGTAACCATCATCGGGGTTTCGAAGCTGTCACGCTCGCTCCCTGTGGCATAGACGGTCATCACATCATGATGATTTTTTTTTGGTGTTGGCTCTGTTGTTTGTGCTTGAGCACTTGCTATTACGCCTAAAATGGCGCTGGTCAGGACTGACATTCGCAAAACAGGGGACATAATTGTGATACTCCATATAGTTTTTATCTGTATTAAGCAGAATGAATTCGTATTAGTTGATGATGATGCGTTGGTCTGGAGGACCTGAATTCGGTATGACACAGGAAAAATTGCATGTAAGCAGTGTCTGAACATAGCAAGAGGAGTAAACACATAATGAAAGTATAAAGCTGAGGTAATAGCAGACTACTGGTTTGTGTTCAGCAGGACTATTTAGGGTTTTGCACATGAAAGCGACCGCTGTGCGATAGTAAAGTATCGAGTGGCTATCCTTGCTAATTCGATATTTAGCGGTACAAATGTGGAATACAGACGTCAGTTTAAACTCCATAAGAAACCTTTTCCTATGTTTAGATTAAGCTGGCTGCCTGGATAATTGACCTAGGTGGCTTGCGAATTAAGTTTTGGTGCGACTTACTTTGGGTACGGTTTTACTTAGTTAAGATCAACTTACCTGTACGCGTTTGTCTCAATTGATAAAGTTCGCCATTATGTTGAATTGAGACCTTACCGGCAGGGCCCAATAATTGTTGGCTTTCTATCACGTCAGTTTTAACGGTTTGTTTTGCCGTTTCGACGGTATTTTCTGCAACTGGGGCTGTCATATTATTTACCATACTAAGTTTGTTGATAATCGAAATGATATTGATAATGATTATCTTTAGAATGATTGCTAATATCAAGCAATTTTCACAATCAAACAACAAAAGAGCCACAAACAACTAAGTTAGTACGAAAAAACAGCATGAATCTAGTGGAAGCCCACTGACAAGGCTATAATTGAATTTCTCCATTCATTGCATGGGTGAATAAAATGAAAATATTACTGTTAGGCGCGACAGGGCTTGTGGGAAGTCATGTTTTATCCTTGGCTCTTGCAGACTCTCGTGTGACTCAGGTGATAGCACCAACACGACATGCATTAGCAGAACATGAGAAATTACAAGCACCTATTGTAGATTTTAATCATCTGCCTGATGAGGCTGCATTATGGGAAGTCGATGCGGTGATTTGTGCACTGGGTTCAACTCTCAAAGCAGCAGGGTCGAAAGCGGCATTTCGTCAAGTAGACTACACTTATCCTTTAACTTGTGCAGAGCTGGCCAAAAAATGGCACTGCCCGACATTTGTGTTGACTTCTGCTTTGGGGTCAAATGCGAAGTCACCTTTTTTTTATAGCCGAGTAAAAGGGCAGCTCGAACAAGATTTAATGTCACTGGGTTTTGATTCTTTAACTTTGGTTCGGCCGAATGTGATTAGTGGTGACCGCCAAACAGCGCGTTTGGGTGAAGTCGTTGTGATCCGTATTATTTCTTTTCTATCACCTATACTGCCAGCTAGTTGCCAAGTTAGCCCCGCAACAAATATTGCGAAAGCATTATTTGAGGCCGCTGTGGCTCCCTCTAAAGGGGTTCATGTTATTTCATCTAAACAGCTGATATAACACTGAGTCGTTCATTTTTATTAGTTATGCTGATTTTTATTTCACATAAAAATGCCGCTGGGGCTTTAACAGGGTTTGTCAGTCTATTCGCTTATATTGGGGCATCAATCGCAGGATATTCATTATCAATCGTTATTGAAAAATACCAATGGAATGGTTTCTATTCCTTACTATTAGGCCTATCCATTTTCTTAATTTTACTGCTAATTATTGTAATGGTAATGACGAAGAAAGAGGTCAGCGTGGAAGGTTGATTCTTCTATAGCGTTATACTAAACCAAGTCTACAATAGTCGGCTTGATTGCTTGCAAACCTACCTCTGAATTTGTGTTAATAAACTCGATTACTTGTATCGCCGTCCATCTAAGGGGCGGCTTTTTACTTAACTTGCAGCCAAATATTATTATTTTACTCAAAATGGACAGCTTTATATTTTTGTGTAAACGTTTACACTAATCGAGATGGATCACAGAATCCTATTGAAACTCGTTGCTATAATTCGTGGTAACGACAGGTTTGAAGGTGAAGTTATGCTTAAGCAGTATTGAGGGAGAAGATAAATGCAACAGGATCAACGATTGATGATAGGGCTGTGGATGGCTGCGGATAGCAATCAAATATCCCCAATGGTGATGAAATTGAGGAGACAGATAAGATGAATACAATGCCATTTAACCCTTCGGATTGCCCCCATCGTCGCTATAACCCATTAACGGGCCAATGGGTGTTAGTGTCTCCCCATCGAGCAAAACGCCCGTGGAGCGGTAAAGATGAAAAGTCATCAATAGAAGATTTACCTCAGTATGATGCACACTGCTTTCTTTGCCCAGGTAATACAAGGGTTTCAGGGGAGGTCAATCCTAACTACCAAGGGACTTATGTATTCCAAAATGACCATGGTGCATTATTAGCACAACCCTGTGCCCAACCTGATAATCAATCTGAGTTGTTTCAATCACAATCGGTGAGTGGTGTTAGCCGAGTGATCTGTTTCTCTCCTGATCACAGTAAAACACTGCCAGAGCTGTCTGTGCCTGAACTTGAAGGCGTTATCGAAACATGGCAGCAACAAATCGCCGAATTAAGTGAACACTATGCTTGGGTTCAAGTTTTTGAAAATAAAGGGGAAATAATGGGGTGCTCTCAACCTCATCCTCATGGACAAATTTGGGCTAGTGATTTTTTACCCAATGAAATTGCACGTAAGGACCACTTTCTCGCGCAATATTATCAACGTCATGACCGTAATTTATTAATTGATTATATTAAAGCAGAACAACAAGATGGCTCACGGATTGTTGTTGAAACTCAAGAGTGGATTGCACTTGTCCCTTATTGGGCGGCTTGGCCATTTGAGACGCTGTTACTACCAAAACAACATATTCGCCGCATGGATGAAATGAATGAAGTCATTCGCGCAGACCTTGCTATAGCGCTAAAAAAACTCACAAGTCGCTACGATAACCTATTTCATTGCTCTTTCCCTTATTCAATGGGATGGCACTTTGCGCCTTTTATGAATGAAAGCCAAAGTATCGAACATTGGCAATTACATGCTTTATTTTATCCACCATTACTACGTTCAGCGACAGTGAAAAAGTTCATGGTGGGGTATGAAATGTTAGCGGAAACCCAGAGAGACATCACGCCAGAACAAGCCGCGCAACGTTTACGTGAGGTGAGTGACTGCCATTATAAACAAAATTAAACCGCTAAATAATTTATCAAATTGTAATTAACTTGGCTGTGTGCTGGGTTAAGCAAATGACGTATTAAGGATAATAAAAAATGGAAACGTTAAAGCAAACTGTTGCCACATCGTTTGAAAAAACCTTTGGTTATCAACCTGAAATATATGTTCAAGCGCCAGGGCGAGTGAATCTTATCGGTGAACATACAGACTACAATGATGGTTTTGTTTTGCCTTGTGCGATTGACTACCAAACGATGACTGCAGCAGCAAAACGTGATGATCGCATCATTCGAGTCGTTGCGGCTGATTACCATAATGAGTGTGATGAATTCAGTTTGGATGGCGATATTACATTTTTGCCTGAAAAAATGTGGGCGAACTATATACGCGGCGTAGTGAAGTTTCTCTTACAAAGAGGGTTTTCGTTTAATGGTTGCGATATTGCAGTCAGTGGAAACGTTCCGCAAGGAGCGGGCTTAAGCTCTTCAGCTTCACTAGAAGTTGTGATTGGACAAACACTTAAAGCCTTGTATCAATTAGATATTAGTCAACAAGATATCGCGCTGAATGGCCAACAAGCTGAAAACCAATTTGTTGGTTGTAACTGCGGTATTATGGACCAACTGATTTCAGCTTGTGGTGATGCAGGCCATGCTTTACTTATTGATTGCCGTAGCTTGGCGCTATTTCCTATTTCCATACCTGATGATTTGGTTGTGATGATAATCAATTCAAATAAGCAACGAGGCTTAGTTGGGAGTGAATACAATACACGCCGCCAACAATGTGAAGAAGCCGCCAATTTGTTTGGAGTGAAAGCGTTGCGTGATGTCACATTTGATGATTTTTTGCAGCAGCAACACCAATTATCTCCTATTGTTGCCAAGCGAGCTAAACATGTGATCAGTGAGAACGAGCGTACTTTGGCGGCAGCAAAAGCATTAACGCAAAATGATTTATTGCAACTAAGCGAATTAATGGCGCAGTCACATATTTCCATGCGTGATGATTTTGAAATCACAGTTAAAGAAATTGATACTTTAGTGGATATCGTTAAGTCCGTTTTAGGTGTTCAAGGCGGGGTACGTATGACTGGAGGGGGCTTTGGTGGCTGTGTGGTTGCAGTGATGCAGCAGCAATGTGTTCAACCAGTGATTGACGCGGTAGAAGCGCAATACCAGAAAGCGACAGGTTTACAAGCCGATATTTATGTATGCCAACCTAGCTCAGGTGCGAGTGTGGTGCGTTAAAAGCAAATCAACACATTGAGAAGTTGAAATAACATGATGTTTACTCAAGAAAAAAATCAGACATTAGGTTCACCCAAAGTCGTCGTGTTAACCAACAAAAATGATATGGAAATTACCCTGACAAGTTTAGGGGCAAGTTGGCTAAGTTGTATTTTACCACTAGCGAGTGGGAAACGAGACGTTGTCCTAGGTTCGCCAAATATGGATAAACAGAAGGAACAAGACGTGTATTTGGGGGCGACAGTGGGGCGCGTGGCTAACCGAATCACGAATGCACGCTTTTCTATTCATGGTGAAAATTATTTAGTATCAGCCAACCAAGGGGTGAATTGCTTACATGGTGGGAAAGATAATTTTAGCTATCGAGTTTGGGCAGTTTCACAGCCTAGTGCTCAACAGGTTATTTTTTCACTTATTTCGCCAGATGGTGACCAAGGTTTTCCTGGGGAATTGAACGTTGAGGTGAGTTATGAATTAACGGATGAAAACCAAGTGATTATCCGCTATAAACACCAAACTACAAAGAGCTGCCCTGTGAACCTAACCAATCATGCTTATTTTAATTTGGCAGGTGAAGGTAGTGATAAAACAGCTCTAGATCACGCTCTTACGATTTACAGTGATTGTTATTTACCGACAGATAAAGCAGGGATCCCCAGTGGGGAGTGGCGTAATGTGACTGGTGGTAATTTTGATTTTCGCCAAAGCAAGCTCATTGGCCGCGATTTTCTCCAAGATAACGACCAAGTTTCTGCCGGGGGATATGACCACACATTTATTCTCGATACAGCTCGTATTGATGGACGGCAAACGGTGGCATCGCTGTGTGCTCCCGAGAGGGACGTAAAAATGAATATTTCTACAACGATGCCCACCATGCAGCTTTATACAGGGAATTATTTGATTTCAGTTGCGGGTAAAACAAAATCGTATACGCCTTTTTCTGGTGTTGCATTTGAAACGCAATTTCCACCTGATGCAGTTAACCACCCTGAATGGGGGGAGCGATACAGCCCGATTTCACAGCCTAATCAAATATATTGTAGTGAAACGTGTTATCAATTTATTTTTTAGGCCTACTGTTGATTAACACCGCTGAAATGCGGTGTTTTATTTTTCTATATTATGCATAGATGAGTCTTAGCTAAATAATTTTAATATGCGCTATGCCATTGTTTTTAATTCTAGCTCATTGTTTAATAAGCCATCCTAATTGTAGAGGTGCACGATGGCGACAATCAAAGATGTGGCAAAAGAAGCGGGTGTTTCTGTTGCAACTGTTTCACGGGTGATTAATCAATCACCTAAGGCAAGCCAAGCTTCTATTGCATCCGTAAAAAAGGCAATGAATAAGCTAGGGTATCGCCCAAATGCGGCGGCTCGCGCGTTAGTGAACCAAAGCTCAAATACAATTGGGGTACTCGTTAACGATGTGTCAGACCCATTTTTCGGTGTTATGGTTAAAGCTGTTGATGCAGTAGCCCATAAAAATGGTAAACATATCTTGATTTGTAACGGTTATCATAATGCAAAAGAAGAGCGCCAATCTATTGAGCTATTGATTAACAACCGCTGTGATGCTTTGGTCATTCACTCTAAAGCCCTTGATGATGCAGAACTACTCCAATATGCGAACGAAGTCCCGAGTATGGTACTGATCAACCGTCATATTGATGAGATTGCAACCCGCTGTATTTCATTGAATAACTACAAAGGTGCCTATTTAGCAACGGAACACCTCATTCGACATGGGCACACTAAAATTGCGTACATCTCTTCAAATCACCAAATTGAGGATGCGGTACAGCGTTTGCAGGGCTATCGAGATGCGTTAAAAAATAATGGTATTCAGCTGTCTGATAGCTATGTTGAATATGGTGCTCCTTATGGGGAAGGTGGGGAGCAAGCGATGACTAATTTGCTGATAAAATCACTCGAAATCACTGCGGTCGTGGGTTACAACGATTTTATGGCCGCAGGAGCCATCGCGGTATTAGATGAAAATGAAATTCACTCGCCAGAACAAGTTTCGGTTATTGGTTTTGATGATGTATTGATTGCCCGCTATATCCATCCACGCTTAACAACGATTCGTTATCCCATTCAAATGATGGCAGAAAAAGCCACTCAGTTAGCACTTTCCTTAGCAAGAGGGGAAAAAACGACAGTTGAAAGTTTGATTTACTCACCGACACTGGTTCAACGTAATTCAGTTAGGCCTTTGCACGCCTAGTGATTTTATAGGCATAAAATTACCGCATTTCATGTAAACGTTCTCATTAATATTTGATGAGCTTCACGGAATCATCAAAAAATAGATTACTTTCGAGTAATTCGTCTTCGTTCTTTTCTAAATACTTGCATTAAAATCTGTTATTTAACTCACTAAGTTAACGTTGTTGAGGATATTGTGAAAATATGTGATTCATTTAACGGTGATATTTTGTGGTAACGTTTACACTGGCTTCGTGATCATTTGGCGAAGGAATTTGATTATGCAAACTGAAGGGGTTGGGTTAAGCACATTAGATTACGGAATATTCATTCTGTATGTGCTTATCATTATTAGTGTGGGTCTTTGGGTTTCTCGAGATAAAAAAGGGCAAAAAAAAGGTACAAAAGACTATTTTCTGGCAGGAAAAACATTACCTTGGTGGGCGATAGGTTCTTCACTGATTGCGGCAAATATCTCTGCAGAGCAGTTTATTGGTATGTCCGGCTCTGGCTTTTCAATTGGTTTGGCCATCGCATCCTATGAATGGATGGCAGCACTAACTCTGATTATTGTCGCAAAATACTTTATGCCCGTATTTATTGATAAAGGTATTTTTACCATTCCAGAATTTGTTGAAAAACGCTTTAATAAAACGTTAAAAACGATTTTAGCCGTATTCTGGTTAGCATTATTTATCTTTGTTAATTTAACTTCAGTTCTCTATTTAGGGTCGTTAGCATTACAGACAATCCTAGGTATTCCAATGCATTATGCTATTTTTGGTTTAGCATTATTTGCAGTGATTTACTCTCTTTATGGCGGGCTATCTGCGGTTGCGTGGACGGATGTCGTACAAGTTTTCTTTTTAATTTTAGGCGGTTTTTTAACCACAATAATGGCGGTGAGCTATATTGGTGGTGATGCGGGTTTATTCGCGGGTATGAGCCGTATGGCAAGTGAAGCGCCTGCACATTTTGAAATGATTTTAAGCCAAGACAACCCGCAATTTAGCAATTTACCCGGTATTGCCGTATTAATTGGCGGACTATGGGTTGCCAATTTATATTACTGGGGCTTCAACCAATATATTATTCAACGTGCATTAGCGGCCAAATCAATTAATGAAGCGCAAAAAGGCTTGGTTTTTGCGGCATTTCTCAAACTGATTGTCCCAATCCTTGTTGTTGTACCGGGTATTGCTGCATTTGTGATTGTTTCTGACCCTGCATTACTGGCGGGATTAGGAACAATGGCACAAGAGCATATGCCAACACTGGCCCAAGCGGACAAAGCCTACCCATGGTTAACTCAATTCTTACCTGTCGGCGCTAAAGGGGTCGTATTCGCGGCATTAGCTGCGGCTATCGTTTCTTCTTTAGCTTCCATGTTGAACTCAGTGGCAACTATTTTCACCATGGATATCTACAAAGAATACATTGCTCCATCAACCGCGGACCATAAATTAGTGAATGTCGGGCGGATCAGCGCGGTTGTTGCCTTAATTGTGGCATGTTTTATCGCACCATTATTAGGTAACATTGGACAGGCTTTCCAATATATTCAAGAGTATACGGGGTTAGTTAGCCCTGGTATTTTAGCGGTATTCTTACTAGGCTTATTTTGGAAGAAAACCAATGCAAAAGGTGCGATTATCGGTGTGCTGCTCTCAATTCCGTTTGCGCTATTCTTAAAACTGATGCCGTTAGGTATGCCATTCCTTGACCAAATGATGTACACCTTCTTCTTTACTGCGGTGGTGATTGGTTTAATTAGCCTGACAACGGCAAAAGAAGATGACTGTGAAGGGGCTATTATCCTAACGTCGGAGACTTTTAAAACGTCGACAGGTTTCAATATCGCATCCTACGCAATTATGGTTATCTTGTGTGTGTTATATGCGTTGTTCTGGTAGTGCAATATTTCTAACAACCTGATAAGTAAATGATAGCACTAGGCGGGAAGGAACACTCCCGCCTTATTTTTTGCATTTATTAACTTAAATAATGACCTAACATTAGTATCGAAATCATTTTCGTTATTCTCGCTTAATAATCTCCCTTCTTTATGTATGGTTAATTGTGTCTAAATTGATTTTTTTAATAACTATTTGTTATAAGTAAATATGCCAAATTGATTTTAATTTGACTTATTTTTAGGAATAATACTGAGACTTATTATTATTATCATTGGAACTATTTTGTGAAAAATTTAGGTTTATTTCGTTTACATCAGGTTGCCATTTTCACCTTGTTAGCGCTGGCTGTTCAAAACCAATCCATGGCAAATGAACAAAATAGCGACAAACAAGACTCTTTCGTTGTCAGTGCACAAGCACTCAAAGTGAATACTGCGCTGCAAGAAACGCCAAAATCTGTTTCGATTATTACGGAACAAGATTTGACTATACATGCTCCGCAAAAAATTGATGAAGCACTTCGTTATACTTCGGGGGTTGTTGCACAGCCTTACGGGGCTGATAATGATACTGATTGGTTCAAAGTTCGTGGTTTTGATGCCGCAACCTATTTAGATAATAGCCGGTTATATCGAGATGGCTACTATACTTGGTTGCTTGAGCCTTATGGGTTGGAAAGTATTGAAGTCGTGAAGGGGTCATCAGCCGTTCTCTTTGGCGAATCCACTCCTGGAGGCGCTGTTAACTTAGTAACGAAAAAGCCATCTATTAATGCTAAAAATGAAATATTTTTAGAAGCGGGTAATAACGATCATCAAGCGCTAGGCTTTGATCTTTCTACAGCATCAGCCGATGCAGGTGCCCGCTACCGTTTAGTGGGAACGATGAAAAAATCGGATGGGGAACTCAAAGGCACGGATAATAAACGTATTTATCTGGCGCCAAGTGCGGCATTTGACTTGTCTGATCAGACTGTACTTACGTTAATGGGAACGTATCTGCACGATGATGGTACGCCCACGAATCCTTTTTTCCCAGCGGCGGGAACATTAATTCACTCTAATTACGGTAAAATTAAGCCATCAACCAATTTAGGTGAGCCTGATTACGATAAATACAAGCGGACTCAGTTCTCAGTGGGTTATTTATTAGAACATCAATTTAATGATGAGTGGCGTTTTGCGCAGCGTGTAAATTATGGTTACAACGACCTAACACTCAGAAGTGTTTATGCTTTCTTTAATGCAGACCCTACCGTGCAGGAATTGGGGCAAGGTATTGTTTTTCGCGATGGTAAAAACCAAAGTTTTAGTTTTGATAACAATATCGTCGGTGAATGGGATAGTGAGCGGTTTGAAAATACCTTACTTGCGGGTATTGAATTCCAATATCATCAAACCAAAGGCGATGAACAGGATAATTATGCTTTTGGTAAAATTAACCCGTGGAAGCCAGTTTATGGGCACTATACCCCACTTGACCCATCAAATAACATTCATCGCACTATTGATAAAACACAAGCTAGTATTTATTCACAATACCAAACAAAGCTTGATAGCAAATGGATTGGGGTCGTTGGTGCACGTTATGATTGGGTAAAAACTGAAAATAAAGCACATAAAAAAGCAGAAGATGAGTCTAGAAATGATGGGCAGATGAGTTTAAATGCGGGTTTAATGTATATTGCTGACAATGGCATTTCACCTTATTTAAATTACTCTCAATCTTTTGAAGTTCAATCGACAATCGACCCAACAACCCAAAAACTATATAAACCACTTAAAGGTGAGCAATTTGAAGCAGGTATCAAATATACACCTTATTTTATGGATGGTTATTGGAATATTGCTTGGTTCGATATCGAACAAAAAAATGCGTTAGTCACAACTCCTGAACACCCTGTTGCAACACAAACAGGTAAAGTCACTTCACAAGGTATAGAAACAGAACTATTTGCAAGTGTTACTGATAATTGGGATATTAAAGCGACATACACTTATACCAATGCGAAAACAGATCAAACAGGTGGTAAGGGACGTAAACAGGCTGGTATGATCCCCAAACATATGGCGACTGTCTGGACTGACTACGAAATTCCAATCGTGAGTAACCAGTCGTTAAAACTCGGAACTGGTATTCGCTATTATGGTCAATCAAAGGATAACCCAGCAAGCAGCAACCTTTCTGTTCCTAGTGCGACGCTCTGGGATATGGCCGCGATATATCAATTATCGAACAATTGGCAGTTCCAGTTCAATATGAATAACATCCTCAATAAAGAGTATGTTTCATCCTGTGATACCTGGTGCTATTACGGCCAATCGCGCTCATTTGTGTTACAAACAAAGTACACTTGGTAATTTTAAAAAAGGCATGCTAATAATGTTGGCATGCCTTGAGTCCTTTCTATGTTTCGATTAGCAAATATTAATATCGTTCGCGATCATCGTTCTATTTTATCTATAGATTCGTTAAATATACCCACAACAGAACTCACAGTGGTTCTTGGTCATAATGGTTCAGGAAAATCTACACTGGTTAATCTCCTTTCTGGGCAGATGGCACCGGATAGCGGGCAAATTGATTTAAATGGCACGAGTCTTTCTCAATATAAAACGAAAGAATTAGCGCAAAAAATCGCATATTTACCACAAAAACTGCCAGCCTCAGCGGGGCTGTCTGTGAAAGAACTTGTGCGGTTAGGGCGTTTTCCGTGGCGAGGTGCACTTGGTCGCTGGCAAGCTGACGATGAAATTATTATCCAACAAGCGATGGAGAAAGCTGGGGTTGAGGGGTTTTCCGCGAACTTAGCAGACAACTTGTCTGGTGGAGAGCGCCAGCGCGCATGGGTTGCCATGTTACTTGCTCAACAATCACCAGTTTTAATACTGGATGAACCGACTTCTGCATTAGATATTCACCATCAATACCAGTTAATGAATTTATTGAGTGAGCTTAATAAAGTTCATGGGATTGGTGTGATTGTGATCCTTCATGACCTCAACCTTTCTTTACGGTATGCAACACACATCGTGGCATTAAAAAAAGGGAAAATAGAATTTGAGGGAAAAAGTGTTCTTCTTCATGATGAAGCAAGGCTATCGTCACTTTACGATACCCCGATTAAGTTAATACCACACCCTAATTTTCCAGAGTCAGAACATCATAGGGTTGCTATCGTATGCGCTTAAAAGTCAATTTGCTTGGCCTTATTTTATTAACAAGTACATTATTATGCTCATTTTATACACGGGCTTATTCTGTTACGGACAGTCGTGGCATTATCGAGTTCAATTCGCCGCCTCAGCGTGTTGTGGTTTTAGATTGGGATTTACTGGAGCAGCTATTAACCCTTGAAGTCACACCTGTTGGCGCCACGGAATTAGAGAGTTACCAGCAATGGGTTGTTGACCCTGTTGTTCCTTCTTCAGTCAAAGAGGTAGGAACCCGGGCTGAACCTAATTTAGAGCAAATTGCCGCATTGAAACCTGATGTTATTATTGCAAGTAGCGCGCAAGAAGATTTACTGCCTTTATTGGAAAAAATAGCGCCAGTCGTTTATTTATCAAATTTTGCACGCCAAGATGACTCAGGGCTTGTAGCCATTGCGCATTTTAAAACGTTGGCTCGCTTATTTGACAAGACCTCTTTTGCTGATGAATATCTAATGAAAATGGATAAACGTTTTGCTGAATTAAGATCACAGCTTGAACGAGCTTTTTCCACGAAACCAGATATTGCTGTTATCCGGTTTTCAAGTTTAAGCACTATTTTTCTTTATACTGAGAACTCAACGCTAAATTATGTTCTTGAACAGCTTGCATTAAAGCCCGCAATTTTAGTTCCCGCACGTGCTTGGGGAATAGAACAGAGACGAATAAATTCATTACAATTTATTAATGACGGGTACGTGTTATATATCAAACCATTTGTAGAAGAAAAAAAACTAAATGATTCTATTTTATGGCAGTCGATGCCCTTTGTTAAGCAAGGGCGGGTAAATAGTGTTCGTCCCGTTTGGAATTATGGTGGTGTATTCTCCTTGCAATTAATGGCGGAAGCATTAACAGAAAGCTTATTACAGGTTGCTCCTCATAATGACAACTAAACAGTACTCAATACTATTTTTTGTATTAATGGTATTTGCGCTGATTAATCTTCAGCTCGAACCTGGGGTTATACTCAGTCAACAATTATTTTTAATTATTCATCCTGCTTCAGCCGATACGTTTGCTGATTATTTTTATTTATATGGCCAATTACCACGCCTTGCTATGGCATTATTAGTGGGCGCGACTTTTGGTTTATTGGGCAGTTTGATGCAGCAATTAACACAAAATAATCTTACTTCACCACTGACCTTAGGTTCATCATCCGGTGCTTGGTTAGCATTAGTGGTAGTTAATATTTGGTTTAGTAATGAGATTGGGTTATATCAAACGCTAGCTGCGATGGTGGGAGCATTACTTGCATTTGGGTTGGTAATATTAATTGCAGGTATTCGCAATATGACAGGCATTCCGTTGGTTGTTTCGGGAATGGTCATCAATATTTTGTTTGGTGCTATAGCGACTGCATTAATTACATTAAATTCTCAATTTGCACAAAACATTTTTATGTGGGGAGCAGGAAATCTAGCGCAAGATGGCTGGCAAAAAGTGGTTGGTTTATTACCTTTATTGTTCCCTATCATTATTATTATCTGTTTTGCACCTCGTATTTTGACATTATTGAAATTAGGTCATGAGGGGGCTAAAGCTCGTGGCTTATCCGTTTTACCTACTTTCTTACTTTTTATTGTTTTAGCATCTTGGTTAGTGGCGGCGACTATTTCAACTGTAGGGGTTATTAGTTTTATTGGTTTATTAGCCCCAAATATAGTACGGCGAATGGCGAATATGAGTGCAAGGCAAGAGCTATTAAACAGTGCAGTTGTAGGCGCGATTTTATTGCTTCTTGCAGACAGCGGGGCTATCGCACTAACAAACTACCTTAATATTGTGGTTCCTACGGGGGTAATGACTGCTGCTATTGGCGCTCCTTTATTGATCTGGTTTAGCCGCCGAGCAATGACAGCCCAAGATCAATTATCGATAGGGTTATTACCAACAAAAATAATACTTTCCAAAACCACGGTATGTATTCTTATTTTATTGTTAGCAAGTGGAGTTGTATTTTCACTTTGCTTACAAACGAATGGTGAACAATATTATTGGCAACTGCCATCAAGTTTTCAATGGGATATTAAATGGCCTCGTTTATTAGCGGCTATATTCTCTGGCTTAGCATTGAGTATTGCAGGCGTTTTATTACAAAGAATTATTTATAACCCGTTGGCCAGCCCAGATATTTTAGGGGTTTCTTCAGGTGCTACAGCGGCACTTGTTCTATTTAGTTTACTATTAGGCACTGCTATTCAAACCTCATTTTGGGGTATTGCTTTAATCGGGAGCCTGATTGTATTAGGGCTATTGTTGTACCTAGGTAAACGACATCAATACGCACCAGCAAGCTTAATTTTGACAGGGATCTGCCTAACGGCAACGTTAGAAGCTTTTGTTCAGTTCTTTTTAGCTCAAGGTACATTGAGTAGCTATCGGATATTATTATGGCTTTCAGGGTCAACTTATCGTGTGGAAGGGCAACAGGCCATTATTTTTTCAATCAGTATTGTTGTGTTAGCTATATTAGCGATCACGTTAAATCGTTGGCTAGTTTTATTATCAATTAGTCGGTCATTTGCACAGGGAAGAGGACTAAATTCACAATTAGCGACTATATTGCTATTAATCTTAGTTGCATTATTGTGTGCTTTTGTCACTTCTACTGTTGGCCCTATTGCATTTCTTGGTTTAGTTGCACCCCATATGGCTTTTTTAGTTGGCGCTAAAAAGGCGAAACAACAACTTATTATTAGTGGGTTGATCGGCAGTATATTAATGGTTTGGGCAGATTGGCTAGGACAAATTATTATTTATCCAACACAGATAGCTGCTGGAATATTTGTCGCTATTTTAGGTGGTGGGTATTTTTTATTGCTGATGGCGATGAATAAAATCAAGTCATAATTTATGGTATAAATATGGCTAGCCAAATCGCTATTCAAGGAGACCTAACTAATATTGATAAGTCAGGTCATATCGCTATGGCCATAAAAAAATATAAATACGAAAAGAAAATAGTAGTATTTATCTTATCCGTATTATTTCAATATCACAGCTCCAGAATGGAAATAAAAAGGTGAGTTAAGTTGAGCCACGCTCAATTAATTGCCATTCGAGGATTTCATGGCTGTCATCGAGTTTCGGGTGCTTAATTTTATTGAGAAGCAGTTGAACGCTACGGATGCCAAATTGATGCATCGGCTGTACAATAGTACTTAATGGCGGCGTAGTTACTTGACCGAAGGGCACACCATCAAACCCTAACACGGCAATATCATTCGGAATATGCCAACCTTGCTGATGCAAAACACTCATTGCACCGCCTGCAATGACATCAGAAATCGCGAATACGGCATCGGGTTTGGGCGCATTTTGCAGTAACTTTTCCATGGCCTTCGCCCCCGCGGTGTAATCTAATTCTTCTACATATTCGATTTTACAATACTCAAAGCCAAGTTCAGCGAGGGCCTTTCGATACCCTTGTTCCCGTTGCTGCGAATAGAGGTAACGCATATCACTGTTAATTAATGCAATGCGTTGGCGATTTTTCGCTGCTAAATGATAAACGCCAGCGCTAGCGGCTTGTAAATTATCAATAGTAACCGAAGACGCACGAAATTCAGGATCCCCCTCACCACACTGCACCCACGGAAAATCCCCAATCATATCAGTAAGTCCCGGCAAACAACTCACTGCATCCATAGTGATGACGCCATCAACAACCTTACCTCTGAGTAAACTCAGATAAGCGGATTCACGCGTTGGATTGGATTCAGAATTACATAACAAAATATGATAGCCGTGGCGTTCCGCTTCTTCTTCAATACCTCGTACAACCAGTGAACAAAAGGGGTTAGTGATATTAGACACCAACACTAATAGCATGCGACTACGCGAGGTGCGTAGTTGGCGTGCTAATAAATTAGGCTGATAATTACACTGAGCGATGGCGGCGAGAACTTTATCGCGAGTTGCCGGTTTGACAATATGTTGATCATTCAATACCCGTGAAACCGTTGCGGCAGAGACTCCTGCGATTTTCGCCACTTTTTCTATCGACATTGTTCACTTTTCCTTTTGTCTATTGCCATGCACAGTATGCAACATCGTGATGAAAAGTACGATTGATACAAGCAACTTGTGATGCAGATTGCAAATTTATCTTTTAGGTCATTATTGAACCATTCAGCTAGTTGCTGAAAGAAACAATTTGGCTATATTTTATAAATGAAATCGATTTCAGTAAAAATGTAATCGATTTCATTTTGGAGTTTAGCTGCCATTTAGTGAAAAGCCTCATTTTATAAACAATAAAACATGAGAGGTATTGAATGGATATACAACTACAACTTGCGAAATACACTGATCGGAGTGAAGTCGCGCATTTGATTTATCACTCAACGAATGTCTGGTATCAGCAACATGGTTTAGGCGAAATATTTCAGTCTGCGCCTGAAGAGTGCCATTTATTTGTTGATGTATACCAACAACTTGATCCCGACTACCACTGGGTAGCCCGTGATTCACAACTTAATATTCTTGGCTCGTGTTTTTTTCACCCACGAGAAACCCATTTGGGTCTTGGGATTATGAATGTCCATCCCAATGCATTTGGACAGGGTATTGCAAAGAAATTATTGTCCAAAGCAGATGAATTAGCAGGAAATATCCCCATTCGCTTAATTTCAAGTGCCCTGAATTTAGACTCTTATTCTCTTTATCGCCGCGGCGGTTTTACACCTTATGCAATTTACCAAGATATGGCGATTTCAGTACCAGAGCAAGGCGTAAATCTCCCTCGTTTGACCGAAGGAATTGTGCGAGATGCTCGAACCGAAGACTTACCGGCTATTTTACAATTGGAAGCGGATTTATTGGGTATTAGTCGTCAGCGGGATATTGAATATTTTTTGAATGACACCAGCGGGTTATGGCGAATTGCAGTCTGGGAGCATAACCAGCGCATCGAAGGTTATCTTGCCTCTATCGCACACCCCGCATCGAGGATGCTAGGACCCGGCTGCAGCTATCGTGATGAGGTAGCGCTGGATTTACTCGGTTGGATGTTAGACAAACATCATCGTGGTGCGACGCCAGTAGTTTTAGTTCCCACAGAGCGAAGCGCACTATGCCAAGCGCTATTGCGATGGGGCGGTCGAATTTGTGAACTGCATCTTGCGCAAGCCAAAGGTTATGCGCAGAAACCAAGCGGCGTGGTTATGCCGTCCTTTTTACCTGAAAGTGGCTAATAAAAAATAGAAATTATTGGGGGTCTTATGGGTACAAATAGTCTTGCTCAAGGCGGTAAAAATACTGCCCATGTATGGGTAGTACCGCGATTGGCGTTAATGATGTTCCTTCAATTTTTTGTGTGGGGGGCATGGTATGTCACGCTAGGGGTTGTCATGGGGAAATATGGCTTATCAGCAATTATTGGTGATGCTTATTCGACAGGACCCATCGCCTCTATTTTATCTCCTTTTGTACTAGGGATGGTGGTTGACCGTTTCTTTGCATCACAAAAAGTGCTTGGCGTGCTGCATCTCATCGGTGCTGCTTTATTATGGATGATCCCAAGTTACTTTACGGGGGGTCATAGCGGTCTATTATGGATAATCTTTGGTTATATGCTTTGCTATATGCCAACTATTGCTCTTAGTAACAACGTTGCCTTTTATAGTTTACCGAACAGTGAGAAAGCGTTCCCAGTTGTGCGTGCATTCGGTACATTTGGTTGGATTGTCGCGGGGTTGATTGTCGGTTCAACAGGGTTATCAGATAGTACAGAAATTTTTACCTTGGCGGCAGCGGCTTCGTTGGTATTAGCGATTTACAGCTTTACATTACCACACACGCCAGCACCAGAACGGGGTAAGCCTGTAGCAATGCGCGACTTGTTATGTGCGGATGCGTTTGCCATGCTTAAGCAACGTCATTTCTTAGTTTTCATCATTTGTGCAATGCTGATCTCCATCCCATTGGCGGCTTACTATGCCTATGCGGCGCCATTTGTTGCAGCGACAGGGTTTACTAACGTTGGTGGCGTGATGTCTTTAGGGCAGATGTCAGAACTGTTCTTTATGTTATTGATACCCTTCTTCTTTGCGCGTCTTGGCATTAAAGTGATGTTACTCATTGGGATGCTGTCTTGGTGCTTACGTTATGTCATGTTTGCCTTAGGGATCGCTGAAGAACTGCGCTGGATGATTTATATCGGCATTTTCTTACATGGTATGTGCTATGACTTCTTCTTTGTTATTGGTTTTATCTATACAGACAAAGTTGCTGGCGAGAAAGTAAAAGGGCAGGCGCAGAGCTTGTTGGTTTTGTTTACCTATGGCGTGGGGATGTTAATTGGTTCACAAATCAGTGGCATGCTGTTCAATAGCATTGTTACAACGGAAGGCGCAGCGGCTCTGCCACAATGGCAAAGTTTCTGGTGGTACCCAGCGATAGGTGCGTTACTGATTGCCGCATTGTTCTTCTTCGCGTTCAACTATAAAGAAAAGCCAGTGGAGGGGAAATAAGATGGCTAATTTACGCGTCTTAGTCGTTGGTTGCGGCAATATGGGAGCCTCTCATGCAGAGGCTTACCACCGAATGGAAGGGGTTGATATCTGCGGGCTGGTGGCTCGTGGTCATTCAAAAGACATTCTCAATGAACATTTAGGTGGTGAATATGCCACGTTTGATAATTACGAACAGGCATTAAAAGCAACGCAACCAGATGCGGTTTGCTTAACCACATACCCTGATACTCATGAAGCTTATGCATTGCTAGCACTCAAGGCAGGCTGTCATGTGTTTATTGAAAAGCCATTAGCCACTACGGTTGAAGGGGCTAAGCGTGTCATTGCTGCGGCTAAACAAGCCCATCGACAAGTGGTGGTCGGTTATATTTTGCGTCATCACCCATCGTGGCAACAATTCATTCATCTAGCTCATGAGCTGGGTAAGCCATTAGTGATGAGAATGAATTTGAATCAACAAAGCCATGGTCAGATGTGGAATGTACACCGTAACTTGATGCAATCACTATCACCGATAGTTGACTGCGGCGTTCATTATTTAGATGTGATGTGCCAAATGACACAAGCTCAACCAGTGAGTGTCAGCGCTATTGGCGCAAGATTGACCGATGAATTACCAGACAACATGTATAACTATGGTCAATTACAGGTTCGTTTTGATGATGGCTCAGTGGGTTGGTATGAGGCGGCTTGGGGGCCAATGATCAGCGAAACGGCGTATTTTATCAAAGATGTCATAGGCCCTCGAGGTGCGGTTTCGATAATGGCTCGCCATGGAGAGGGAAATAGTGATAATGTCGATGGGCACACGCGCACTGACTCTTTACGTATTCACTATGCAGAGCTTGATAAAAACAATGCCTTTAAGCATCCCGACCGTTGGGTTGACTGCCAAGACGAGCCAGGCCATTTGGCGCTATGCCTAAGTGAACAACGTTATTTTGTTCAAGCGATTACGGAACAATTTTCATTAGAACAGCATTTACAAGACGCACTCAATAGCTTGCGAATTGTTCTTGCTGCGGATGAAGCTGTGCGTACACAGCGCACCGTGATTTTAGGGAGTGAGTCATGAAAACAATCCAAGGCCCCGGTATCTTTTTGGCACAATTTATTGGCGAAAAAGCCCCTTTTAACTCATTAGAAGGCCTCGCTGAATGGGCATCAAGCCTAGGTTTTACCCATATCCAAGTGCCAACGATCGACCCACATATCTTTGATTTAGATTTGGCCGCCACAAGCCAAACTTATTGCGATGAGCTGGTTGCCATGTTACAGCAATATGGTATTCAGGTCAGTGAGTTATCGACCCATATACAAGGCCAATTAATTGCGGTACATCCAGCGTATGACACGGTTTTTGATGGTTTTGCCCCAGCGAGTGTTAGAGGTAATCCTCAAAAGCGCCAGCAGTGGGCGGTAGAGCAACTCATCAAAGCGGCAAAAGCCTCGCAGCACCTAAAGCTAACTACGCACGTGACTTTCTCAGGCGCGCTGGCGTGGCCTTATTTTTACCCTTGGCCCCCTCACAATGCACAACTGTTTGATGAAGCATTTGCTGAACTTGCGCTGCGTTGGTTGCCTATTCTGAATGTGTTTGACGAGTGTGGCGTTGATGTGTGTTACGAGTTGCATCCAGGGGAAGACTTACACGATGGCGTGACATTTGAGCGTTTTCTCGGCCTTGTCGATAACCACCCGCGTTGCCATATTCTCTACGACCCAAGCCATTTATTGCTCCAGCAAATGGATTATCTCGCGTTTATTGATTGCTATCACCAACGCATTCGCGCATTTCATGTCAAAGATGCGGAATATTCACCAAATGGCCGTAGCGGTGTCTATGGTGGCTATCAATCATGGGTTGAGCGCGCAGGGCGTTTTCGTTCGTTAGGGGATGGCCAGATTGATTTTGTCTCTATTTTCAGCAAATTAACCCAGTACGGTTTTTCCGGTATCGCCACAATGGAATGGGAGTGTTGCCTTAAATCTCCAGATGTCGGGGCGAAAGAGGGAGCTGATTTTATCGCCAATCATATTATTCCAGCGGTTGATCATGCCTTTGATGATTTTGCAGCGGTAGATACTAATCTTCAACAAATCAGAGCGTTACTTGGGATCGTGAGTGATAAATAAAGGATAAGGCGATGAGACTAAAGCTGGGAATGGTTGGAGGTGGGGAAGGTGCATTTATTGGTGCAGTGCATCGATTAGCGGCTCGTATGGATGATGAGTTTGAGTTAGTCGCAGGCGCATTTTCTTCGAACGAGCAAAATTGTCAACGTACAGGGCAACGGCTGCACCTTGCGCCTGAACGATGCTACGCTAGCTATCAGCAAATGGCGCAAAGCGAGGCGGCACGTGGTAATGGCATTGATGTGGTTGCGATTGTCACGCCTAATCACTTGCATGCCCCTATTGCCGTTGAATTTTTGCGCTCAGGTATCGACGTGATCTGTGATAAGCCATTGTGTACATCATACTCAGAAGCTTTGCAGCTTGCCGATGTTGTGAGAGAAACGGGTAGGCAACTGATTCTCACGCATAATTACAGTGCTTATCCGCTAATTCGCGAAGCGCGCAGCCGGATATTAGCAGGGGAACTAGGCGAAATTCGTTATATTGAAGTGGAGTATTTGCAGCAATGGCTAGCAACACGATTAGAGGAAACTGAAAACAAGCAAGCGAGTTGGCGTACCGATCCACAAAAAGCGGGAGCGGGCTGTATCGGCGATATCGGTACTCATGCGTGGCAGTTAGCTTCATTTGTCACAGGGATGTTGCCAGAGGCCATTTGTGCGGAACTCACATCAATGATCCCTGAAAGAGTGCTAGATGATGATGTGCGTGTGCAAATGCGTTATCACAACGGAGCAAAAGGGCGTCTATGGGCGAGCCAAGTGGCCTGTGGTGAAGAAAACAGGCTGCGACTACGCATATATGGCAGCCAAGGGAGTCTTTCATTTTCCCAAGAAAATCCTAACCAGTTATGGTTAAAACCGTTTGATTCGCCAATGTATTGTGTGACACGGGGATCAATGTCTCAATGGGAGGAAAACCGTGCGATGTCAAGGGTTCCAGCCGGGCATCCCGAAGGATATTTAGAGGGTTTTGCTCAGGTTTATCGTGAGGCGGCAACTCGTTTACGCGAGGGAAGCCGTGCATCACCGTTATTACCAGGTATTGAAACTGGCCTACAGGGGATGGCATTTATTGATGCCGCAAAACGTAGCCATGATAGCTGCGGTCAATGGATTGATTTTACGCAATATCGTTGCTCATCATAATCTCTGCGATGGATGGTCTGAGGTTAATGAGTTGGTATAATCTATAACCTTTATGAAATATATTTCGGCACAGAGGCTGTAATAATGATTTTTTCTTTGTAATACGGATAAGCAAAAGCGACGAGGGGGAGTGAACCGGAAAGCTATACTGCTTGATAGAATCAGTTAAAAGGAGAGGATACCTCTCCTAGTGATGTTACACCACCAGCGTGGTGTAACAAAAAATGTTTCAATGTCGGTATGTATCTTGTTACGTGTGCAACTTAATGTCGTTATTTAATCCATTCTTGTTGAATAATTTCGACACTCAATGAGTAATTGATTTAGAGAACAGCTGGATAATAACAATTCCCAGCGCAATGCATGCTAGACCAATTAATGCTGGAAAATCAAGTTTCTGTTTATAAACAAAAAATGATAATGCTGAAACAAGAAATATTCCCGCTCCAGCCCATATCGCATAGGCGATACCAATATTCATACTTTTTACAACTTGGGATAATCCATAAAAAGAAATGGCATAACCAATAACGACAATAATACTGGGTACCAACTTAGTAAACCCATCAGACGCCTTCATCATGGTTGTCGCGGTTGTTTCAGCTATGATAGACACCATTAAGATTGCGTACACTTTCAGCATAAAAACCTCTTTAACTTATTTAGCAAACATTCCAAAATGACAATTTTAAACTATGTTTGAGATAAAAATGTCTAATGGCTATGAAACTCAACGCCTAAGTAAGCGTTTATACCAAGGGACTGGAACTGGGTGTACAATAGCCCGCAAAGCACGTGCATAATCCATAATTAATCCAGGGGTCCATGCCATCATCAGTGCACGCCGACGAATTTGAGCCGCAATCCATAACTCTGGCATGCAAAGTACATTTAAAATCCCGATAAAATCACTTCTCTTTTGCATAGACAAAACACCATCTAATGCAGCCTCCAAACCATATGCAACACTGCTGGAGCAGTTTTGGTATGTTAGGTTATAAATAGGGTATTGGCGATATTTTTCCCAAAAACTCAATAAAGAAGCATAGTTATAAACATTGAAAACAATCTGTCTGTCAGATTCACACCATTCGGATGCTTCAGTTTGATAATTAGGCAAGAAACGCCCCGGAACATTATTATCAGCGGTTGCTTTTAGTAGCCTGAAAAACTCTGATGGAGAACGATCAATATCTTCTTCAGGGTATAAGCTGATATAGAGGTGCGGGTAGAGTTCTAGAGATGCATGCCCCGTCGAGATTACTCCTTCAGAATCAACAGCCGCAATATAACGATTAATAATTGGCCGTGGTACAGGGCGTTGGTTTGCGGAGCCTTCGGGGGTCCAGATATGAACAGTCAAAATAGTATCTTGTTCAGTTTCTCTACTTATAGTGGAAGATTGTGGGGTCTCTGTTATGGGTCGCATTGCCCCTTTTTTCTTAAACGACACAGGTAAAGGACGCATCAGTTCAAATATGGATGTTCCTCGTTGGATATGACGGGCTCGAAATGCTAACTTCAGGCATCCAAATCCACTTCCTATCATCAAAAAACCGATAAAAAAAGAAATTGTTGCTTGGTGATGGGTAAACAGAAAAAAGGCAAACAGCATTTCAATTACGCCCCATAATAGGATTAATTGCCATCCAGGAAAACGTACGATCCAAGCTGATGCAACAACAAATAATCCGGTAATAAAAAAAACAAAACCGAACATTGCTGACAATAATACATTGCTATATGTTTGATTAATCAAGATAACCAATGCACAGAACAAAAATAGACCACCTTTAAAGAAAAGTATCGTTTTTTGTGTTCCAATTCCGCTTGAAGCGACACTTAATGTGATCAGACTTTCAAGTAACAATAGAATACCAAACAAATGTATTGGAAAAAAAAGAATACCATCAACACCATCAATGAAAATAAATATACCAATAAAACACCAAAGGAGCCCAATCCCCCAGAGGTAATGTGCTTTTCCTCTGATAAATTCGGCACCGAAAAGTAATAATGCAATTTGTAGCATCACTTATCCTTTGTTATTACATCAATTTTAGGATACTTCACCCAAAATAAACCAATTCCCAACAATCATTACTGGCTTGTTATGACTAAAAATAACACTTCCACGATCTTCTATATTCCACCAACGACCTTCTTTATCTTTCAGACAAAAGGTTATTATTGGAAGAGTGGTATGAGCTTGCTCTTGCTCCCAATGTCGAGCGAGTTTTTCTCGGTCGTCAGGATGAATAGATTCCATAATTTGCCTTAGATCGGAAAGGGTTGTTAAATCAGCCTTCGGATATGAACAATCTGTATTTCCCCATTCTATAGCACCATTATCTAGATTAAGTTGATATACTAGGTGCTGCGGTTTATAAGCTCCTTGTGTGTCATCAATTCTATGAGTACTTCGAGCGACAACTCGTAAAAAAACCATTAATAATGATATGACGGTCAAATATCCCTGTATTAACCACAGTGACTCATGGCGAAATAGGCCATGAAGATAAAAAGGCCCATGCTGATTACGAGTGTAATAGATTGTAATAGTGGCAAGTATTAATAGTGCTATTGATCCCCCTCTGTTTCCCCACAGCATAGACAGGGTAACAGCAAGCAAAATAGGGATACAGAGTAGCGATAATTTAGCAGTATTACGATGATGATGAAAATAGGAATGGTATATCTGTATCGCAGTATCATTGAATATTAATATAGTGCTAATAATAAGAAGAATAAAAACAATACTTCCCCAAACTATATTAATTTTGAAAGAAGGCACCACCCTTTTGAAATGGGTATTAATTAGCCCCATAATCACTGTTGTGGCAAAGATGTTGCCAGTAATATCAGCAATAAAACCATCCCAAAAAATATCATTAAGTGATGTATTATCAAGCCAATACAAACTGATAGAAAATAGAACTGCATCTGCAAAACTGACAATTATTGTTGCCGATAGCCATAACAATATTAGTTGCAGATCATCTCCTCGTTGAGCATACCTACGGACAATCCAAGCAATAGCAATACAAGAAAGTACTGCCAGAGCGGCGTATATAAGTGAAAGGGTGATTTGCTCACTATCAAAGCCATTCAGAATTAAGTTTAATACAATGAAGCCAATCAGTAATGGTAGCCATTGGCGTTTGTGCATACATAAAAAAGCGGTTGTTGCGACCCCCGCAGGAAACCAAACAACAGAAATATCTGAGTTCTCTGGTGTCAGTATTTCGGAGATTTCACCTGTTACGTAATAAAGTAATAGCCATCCTATTATTACGATTAACGTGGTCTTATTTGATAGTAAAGATGTTTTCATAGTTTATTTCAGGTTATGCATCATAAAGTTATGTTTGGCCTTATCTTAATGCGAAAAGGTCTACATCATTTCTCTTTTCAAAAAATATCAAAATGATATCTTGAGGTATAGCTATTATTATATTTTTTCCTGTATTTTTAGACACTTTTTATTTTATTCTGAGTTCGGCGCTGTAGGTACTTCAATGAACATTACGCGTCTAGAAAAAGCCAATAGCGCACCTAATCTGAATTTCTTAAAAAGAAAAACACGGCTTGTTGTTTTCATAGACAGCTATTCGTGAAAGATACCTACGTTATATAAAGCAGTAGCCGAGCAATAATGGCAAAAATTGAGCGTGTCCACCACAATTAAAAATAGCTAACAAGAGTTAGCTATTTTTGAGACAATACCAATGAGATAACACTATAAAAATACTAAAATAAGTATCTGACACCAAATACAACTTCTTGAGATTTAAGGTGTGCTTTCATTTGCTCGTCTTGTAAGCCTCGAGCATTAGCAAATCGGTTCATGCCACTTTCGATTTTACCTAGATCCACATAACGGTAGCCTAAGTCAAAATTGAGTTTATTAATAGGTTCATAGCTGACGCCGCCACCGAGAGAATATACCAAGTTTGTATCAGTGTTACTTGCGTATTGACGTGAAACATTTCCTTGCCATCCAGACGATTTTACTTTTGCGATACCAACACCAACGGTTCCATAAATAGAAACTCCCTGATAAATTTCATAATCACGGTAAGCATTTAGCATTAATCGTTGGGACTCTGTTTTATGGTGATTCAAGCTGGTCGGAAAAGTGGTTGATCCACTTGTATATTCTGCCTTTTTATTGAAAGTATATTCTGCTTCTGTACGCCAACCATTACCAAATTGATAGCCAGCAGCTAAAGAGCCATTATAAAAATCATCTTTATCATCACCCGAGACAAATTGACCAATACCAGGTCTACTACTGGTATCCATATTATCTGCTTTTTGCCATACCTTCGAGAGCCTTGCAGCACCATAATAGCCCTCATCATTCGTAGAGGCTAAGGCATTTCCAGCTGCACTTCCAAATACAGCAATTACTAATAATAAGTGTAATTTAGTCATGTTATAGTTTCCTTTGTGTATTATATCGAGATGGGATTATTGCAGGTAGTGGTTATTAGTAAAGGGGAGTTATTTGATTGATATGTTCAATTTATTTCAACAAAATGATATAGATGTTACTTGGATTACCGCATTCTTCATGAAATGAGTATTTCATCTTCTAATAACAGAGGTTGTATCCCTCGCTACTTTAAAACAAGTTTATGTCAGGTAAATATTTACCTAATGGACTTCCCCAGAATTCTGCTTTATGGCCAGAAGAATATCGCGAACTGGAGCAGCTTGATTTATTCGCTAACAGTCTAATTAGGCAACTGAAAAATCGAAAAATCTACAGAGAGCGAGTACAGGTTGAAATTGAAAAAGTACCTGAAGCACATCGGGAATTTTTTAGAGATAAATTAAATCATTGGTGTGAGGTGATGAAAGTATGAAACGTACACACTTGGAAAAAATAAAATCGTTCCCATCATATAACTACATATTTTATAGCGGAGATAAGGCCGTTTATTCATAAGGTTATTAGATGTAGTTAGTTGGGGTGAAAATGAAAAAATCGGTTTATAAAGCAAGTGGTTTATGGAACCAAACATCTTTCATAACTCTTTTTGTCGCAACAAGCGAAAAAGATGTACTTTCAACAATAGCATTTTGGGCAAATCTAGGTGGCGCTAGAGTAGATGAGTTATCTATTGAGCGTTATTGCTCATGAAGCCGGTAGAGTCGATTGAAGGGTTTTAAAGTGAGAGATCTGATGCATGTTACTCCTTGAAATAAAAGAAAATGATAGCTATTCAAGGGGATAATATATATCTGAGATTTTTTTTACTGTGGTGATAATGATTTATGTTAGCAGGTTCTAGTAGAATGCTAGAACCAATATGGTGACGAGGTGGAACAGCATAGTTAATTATGTCGAAAATAGAATTATACCTTTAAAGCTTATTGTAGATCTTGACAGCAAATTCATGGACTGCTTGTGATAAATCTGAGGGGGTGCCTAATAGAGTCGGTGCATCATCGACATAAAAATGAATCGCTTCTTTTATTTCTAGTAAAGTCGGAGGCGGTGATATTTTTTTTTAGGTTCCTGATAGCTTGTCTAAGCTCTTTGACATCCATGGGATGGGAACTAAACCATGTCGGGCGGCTAGCCCAGTACTCAATGGCATGACGAATTTTATCACTCATAACAATCACCTCTTATTAGCTTATTAACATATTATTTGTTGTAACAATAAGTTATCGTGTTCTTGGCTGACTATTAGTTGGTTTTCGGGATTATCGCTGACCAAGGACAAGATGGTACTATGCCGAGCAACCCCACCCTTACCGAAAAAGTTATCGACATCATAAAACTGGTTTAAGAGACAATGAATATCTTGCTGTACATAGCTTTCAATACATTGGCTCTTGTTTTTATCTGTGATCCCGCTATGCCACACTGAATTTAATTGGTGACCCGGTAATTGAAATTCACATTGTGTTTTCAAGGCATCAGCGAAGGATTTTTCCTCGGTGGATATCGGGCGTAATAGCTTCGCTTTGATAGGTGCTCTTAGACTCTCGTAGAATCCTTGAGGGGCGAGTAATAGGCTAGCAGCTTCTTCACTTGCCGTGGAATCTAACTGAAATGCTAAAATAGCGTATAATTTGGGTTCAAAGGCGTTTTCATACAGCGCTAACAGCCATTCACTGAGTGATTTGTATGGCAATATTTCAACAGATTCAAGTGGCAATGATAGGCGAGCCGCTTCCTGCTCAATAAGTTCCGTCCAATTAGCCCCACTTTCTTTTGCTTGCCAATACAGTGTTATCGGCTGGGTGAGGGCGTGTTGATGATAAAACGTCGCGATTGGGGTAAGCAATTTTTGTATCGCTGTTTCTTGTTTTTCCCATAACGAAAGGGATTTCAAGGCGTTTAGTGTCAATATATTATCTTTATTAATTGGTAAAGAAGATAACGGCACACCCTCTTGTTTCTCTTCATCGATTTGAGTTAATCGTGAATGCGTTAATAATCCAAGGTGCTTACCCGCCCAATAACGCCATTCATTGTGGGCGTCATCTAACATATTCGTAAAAAGTTGATGACGATAAGCCGTGATTGAATAAATAAGTAATCGGATGAACAAGATAATGATCACCGGAAGAACAACAAATAAAGCGATTATTTGATTGTTACTGATTTCGCTAGACAATACGGTAATTGAAGATAAATACACGCCAATACCAAATCCAGCAATACCAATGAGAACAACCAAAAACAACCAAAGCCCCACACGCGGTAATGGAGGCTCTGGTGGATGCTCTAAAGAGGGGATTTTCCAACTCATCATGACTGTTCACCTGACGAGGAAAGGCTCGCAATGAGGGTACAGCCACATTCGGTTTGAAAGCCATTCAATGCCGCTTGGCGACCGGATATTAAAATACGCGTTGAGCCGGGTAAAATGGCATTGACACCATGTCCTTTTTTAGGACAACTGACTTTGTCACCCACTAAAGCTATCGGTTTACCGTACATCATCGAGCCAGAAGCGGAAATCACTTCGCCGCAATGAGTAGTTTTGTCACCTAATCGAACAAGTGCGCGCATGTTAAGATCCTTTTATTGGTTATCCTGTTGTTTTTTATATTCAAACGTACCATCCCATTCAGGGAGTTCGGCAGGGGGAAGTGGAACGATTTTATCGATATCGGGGAACTTGGCGGTTTCGTCAGAAGCATCCATTTCTTTGACAATTGCTTCATAACGGGCTGAGCGAGCGGCATCAGGTTTAACACCAAGATAATAATAATCTTTTTGAGTTGTGCTAGGATCAAATGACTGGCTTAATATAGATGCTCCCATCCAGTATCCATTTTGAATGGATATCTGATAGTTTTTTAAAGCTCCATTGAAATCTCTGTCAACTGTATGTAAGTAAAACGCTAAATTATACGCAGCTTCTCCATTTCCTTGCTTGCTTGCACATTCAAGCATTTTTTTTCCAATTTCAGGGCGATAAGCTGGGTTATCTCTGTCTGATAAACGCTTCGAGATAAAAATATTTCCAATGGCATTTTGAGCCTCGGGGCTACCCAAATCCGCAGCTTGACGAAAATATGCTAAAGCTTTAGTACGATCAGCGACGACTCCATAGCCTGTATCGAGGTAGTGTCCCATTTGGTAATAACCATAGCTGATGTCTAATTTGGCCATTTTTTGAATAATATCCCAAACCTCTTGAGCTGCTCCTTTACCTTTAATCGGTGGGACTTTGCCGTAACTGATTAAATTGCTTAAGTTAAGCATGGCTTTGGGGTGATTACGCTCGGCCGCTTTGCGGTAAAGCTCGCCAATTTTGGCATAATCACGTTGATATTTATTAATTTTCTCAAGCTCACGGGCTTGTTTAAACCAAACATCCGCTTCAGGGTCAACGGGAGGCAATGTGTCTTTTTCATATACACAGGTGAAGGTTAAATCGGGTTCGGTTTTTTGAATTGGCGGCTCTTCATTTTTATCCATTGGGTTGCAAGCACTCAGCATCAACATGCTACAAATCAATGCACCGCATTTAAATATGCCGCGAGCAACGGATTGATGATGAGATAAAAAGGAGAGATTCATCTTGGTTATTGCCCCTCTGCCTGTTTTTTATATTCAAACGTACCATCCCATTCAGGGAGTTCAGCTGGCGGAAGAGGAACAATTTTATCGATATCAGGAAAGCGTGCTTCGGGGTTATTTCTAATCTCATCAGCAATAGCTTCATAACGAGAAGAACGTTCAAGATCTGGTTTTACACCTAGATAGTAATAATCTTTTGGAGTTGTATTTGGGTCAAAAACTTGATTTAACCTAGATGCAGCACTACGCAAACCATTTTTAACTGCTAGTTGATAGTATATTAAGGTAGTATCAACATTATTTTCCACATTAAAAGAGTATGTAGCAAATCGACGCGCAGCTTCCCCATTGCCTTGTTTAGCTGCGCAATCCAACATACTTTTTCCTATTTCGGGTTGATAGGCAGGGTTATCTCTGTCCGATAAGCGTTGAGAAACAAGTATATCTCCAATCACATATTGAGCCTCTGGATTACCCAAATCCGCAGCTTGACGAAAATACGCTAACGCTTTCGTTCTATCAGCAGCTACACCATAACCCGTGTCTAGATAATGCCCCATTTGGTAATAACCATAGCTGATATTCAATTTAGCCATTTTTTGAATAATATCCCACACCTCTTGTGCGGGACCTTTTCCTGCTATTGGTGGCACTTTGCCATAACTGATTAAATTGCTTAAGTTAAGCATGGCTTTGGGGTGATTACGCTCCGCGGCTTTGCGGTAGAGATCACCAATTTTGGTATAATCTCGTTGATGTTTATTCACTTTTTCAAGCTCACGGGCTTGTTTAAACCAAATATCCGCTTCCGGATCAACGGGTGGTAATGTGTCTTTTTCATACACGCAGGTGAAGGTTAAATCGGGTTCGGTTTTTTGAATTGGCGGCTCTTCATTTTTATCCATTGGGTTGCAAGCACTCAGCATCAACATGCTACAAATCAATGCACCGCATTTAAATATGCCGCGAGCAACGGATTGATGATGAGATAAAAAGGAGAGATTCATCTTGGTTATTGCCCCTCTGCCTGTTTTTTATATTCAAACGTGCCATCCCATTCAGGGAGTTCGGCAGGGGGAAGTGGAACGATTTTATCGATATCGGGAAAGCGTGCCTCGGGGTTATTTCTAATTTCACTTACAATAGCTTCATAACGAACTGAACGATTAAGATCTGGGGTTATTGGTAGATAGTAAATAGAACTTTCTTTTATATCCGGCTTAAATGCCTCCATAAAAGTCGATGCTGATGTTCTAGATCCATTTTTTACCGCTATCTGATAATAGCTCAAAGCTGTACTTAAGTTATTGTCTACGTCTTGGTAATATGTAGCTAATTGATATGCGGCTTCTCCATTCCCTTGTTTAGCGGCACAGTCTAGCATTTTTTTACCTATTTCAGGATGATACGCTGGATTAATTTGCATATTGTCCAATCTTTTTGAAAGGAAAATATCACCAATAACATATTGTCCTTCTGGGCTGCCTAAATCGGCAGCCTGCCTAAAATAAGCTAATGCTTTTGTTCTGTCTGCGGCTACACCATAACCAGTGTCCAGATAATGCCCCATTTGGTAATAACCATAGCTGATGTTTAATTTAGCCATTTTTCGGATAATGTTCCATACCTCCTGAGCAGGGCCTTTCCCTCCAATTGGGGGGATTTTGCCATAACTGATTAAGTTACTTAAGTTCAGCATGGCTTTAGGATGGTTTCGCTCTGCGGCTTTACGGTAGAGCTCACCAATCTTGGCATAATCGCGTTGATATTTATTCACTTTTTCAAGTTCACGGGCTTGTTTAAACCAAATATCGGCTTCTGGATCAACGGGCGGTAGCGTGTCTTTTTCATACACACAGATAAAGGTTAAATCGGGTTCGTTTTTTTGAGTCACAGTAACGTCCTTTTTATCAATAGGCTTACAGCCCATTAGCAAAATAAATCCCAATAATAAAGTGATTTTTATCTCTACACTCATCCATTAATCCGCATTTTTTAGGCTGATAGTTTTATCTTCAAAAGAAATTATTGAGCCTTTTGGCTTTTTTTCGTTTTTTTTATTTAATTTATTTTTGGTTATAAGATCATTCCATGATTCAAATTCGCTCGTCAGATCACTTGAAACACCCCCTGTTCTTTTGTGTAATCCCCATAACTTTTCTCTTAACGGTCTTACAATTGGAAAATCATCGGTATCTTGCAATATCACGGCTATTTCACTGTCAAATGCCATACTACGTAAATTAATATTAGCAGAGCCTTGGATTAAAAAAGTATCATCGACTAAGGTTAATTTACTGTGGACATACACTTGCTGCCATCTATCCGAATCAGGAGAAACAAGGGTACAGATCATTGTCTCTAGTCCCTCTATTTTTTCGGGTTGGATATCATCAGGGCTTTTGATGTTTTCATCTGGGATATAGACCCCCCAATAACCCGATTTAGGTTTGTACGATTGATCGTAAACGTGCTCTTTCATTAAATCTCGACGACCAAGTTGTTCTAGCATCTTATAAGTTTGATAGCCGCCTACCTCATTCGAACTCCCTACAGAGGGTTTTTCCGTTGAATTAGTGACAACAAAAAGATAGAACGGAGGCGGTTTAATGCCTTGTAATTTGCTGTCAGTTTCGGCAGCTTGTAAAAAACGTCGGTTTCGTTCTTCAACCATATCCCGTAAATTGGTCGCGATAGATGACAAACGAAAATATTGGTTCTCAAAATAGATGTAGTTACGGGCATGTTTAACACCATGATCATAGGCTTTTAGTATATCGTATTCATCGTGTTGTGGCTGGGTACGGCAAATTTTCCCGCCCGTAGGAACTAAAGGATTATTCGCTAAAAAGGTGTAATGGGCGTTGAGTTTTTTGATATGCTCAGGTGTCGGGATATAGTCACATCGTGAACGGCCTTCTCTCTGTGCAAGCTGATCTACATCGTCACCTTTACTGGCGAAGAACCCGTCTGTTTTTTTCCACGCTGAAACAAAGTTATCATTTAAATCATACAGTAGCTCACCATACACACAGTTTGAGGTATCCTGCCACGCCGTTACGCCATCGCGACCAAGCCATGACTCTTCCTTATGACGAGTGATGGCATGTGCATCTTGATCCCAATATTCCGAGTGCATATTGTGCCCCATCACAAAACCAATCGCATTTTCAGGCTCTTCATAATCGATTAAAACCGCTTTTTGATGATGCGTTGAACCAGCCGCTAAAGCAGCCCAGCGAGCACTTAGCTCAGTTTCTTGACTCGAAAATTGATGATTGGTTCGCGCCGTAACATCTTTTAATCGCGAATTAGGTATACTCATTGCAATATCACGAGTCCGTACTGACAAGTTTTTGACAAGGCCCATATGAACTTTACGGTTCCAAGCGATATCAAACTGATATTGTTTTTGGGTTTGATAATCGAGCTTTGCACCAAAGACAAGAAAATCATTGAGTTGGGATGGCGATATCACTTGTTTCCCCCAACCGGGAAAGCTTTTCTCAAAATGTTTTCCCACATGATCAAACCACACAAGTACACGCACTTGCACACCTTCATTGGCCTTTTGCTCTAACAACTCGCCAATCATCGGATATTGACCTTCTCGGGCATTCGAACTACGTTCAAAATACATAGAGGGTTGAAAGCCCCATGTAATAATATCAATACTTTTTTTCGATTTTCGAATGGCTTCCGCAACGGCGGCAAAGGTTTGTTGTCCATTAATTAATGGTGCATAGGTAAATAAACTCATGGGGTATTTCGTGCGTTCAGGTATCCAGCTTGGCGTCATATGTGCCACCATGCAACTTGATACTGGTATATCAATCATCGGTGGCGTTGCTGATGTTGGGAGTTGAACTCCTAGCGGGAATTGACTCCAATTACCTCCAGACATATTACTTATCCTTTTTGAATGCGGTTAAAAACTCTGAAAGGTTTTGACCCCAAACATCGCCAATACGTGCATTTTCACGCTCTTGGCTAGGTGCGCTTGGTCTAAATCCAATATTGACTGTAGGCTCGTTACTGTCATCATCTTCAGCAGGTGGTGGCACTGTAATGTCATAACGATCGCCACTGAGTAGGTATAGTTGATAGCTATCTGTGGGAATATCATGGTCAATTTGGACATTACCTTGCGCATCACTCATACCTTTTAAAATCAGTGCTCCATTGGCATACAGCTCATACGGCTCAAAAGCGCGTGCCTTCATCGGACTCTGTGGTGATGAACTCAGTTGAAAGCGCAAGGTCTGTTTTGGCATCGATTGTGGGAATTGCGGATGGGTCACATCCATGGAGGCAGGTCCTTCAACCACCCAGTTAGTTGCTTTGACGGTTTGGTTGCTGGGGCTGCCGTACTCAATCTGCCCACCTTTTAAGCGAATATAGGCACCGCCACAGGTCAGTAGCAGTTCGTCTTTAGCGGCGACCACGGTTTTTCCACCCGTACTGGTGACGGTCATGTCTTTGAGTGAGGTCAGGTGCATCTCATCACTTTGCGCTTGAATTTCCACTTTGCCTTTTGCGGCAAAGGCCTTAATTCCTAGGGTGTGAGCAAATAAGCTGATTGCCTTGCCTGCCGCTAAGGTGATTTTTTTACCGACTGAGATATCTGCCTGTTTATTAGCGGTTAGGGTGATATTTTCACCACTGCTCGCCTGTACGGTTTTCGGGGAGGTTAATGCGATACCCGCAGGCGCACTGAGCAACATTGCCGCTTGTTGCAGTTCATTAATTGATTGGGTCAGTAAAGTTTGTTGGGCATTTAAATCGGCCAATTCAGCTTTTGCCACCTCTGCCGCTTCGCGTAGCGAACTGACTAAATTCAGCGCATCATCAAGCTGTTGCTTGGCTTCGCGCATATCCAGTTGTTCAGACGAGGCTTTCGTGCGTAAATCTGTGCTGATAAACAGCCCTTTTCCTGCTCGAATAGCGCCCCAGCTGTCGGTTCGCAGCTCAAAGCCATCACCGCGCTTTTCACGCCCTTGATTAACCAGATGCCCTAAATTGAGTTGCGATTTCCCCCCGTATTCGGTGCTGAATTTGATGTGTTCTTCCCCGCGTTTGTCTTCCATGCGTAGCTTATTATTTGCCGGAGTACGAATGACATTGCGGGTATTATTTTTGTCGGTGATGTGGTCGGGACGATGCGAGTCATGCAAGGCATGGGCAATGTACGGTCGGTCTGGGTCACCCTCATGGAAGGCAATGGCAACTTCTGTCCCTTGGATTAACGGAAAGTGCATCCCGTAGGTATCGCCCGCGTACGGTTTCGCTAGCCGCACAGGCATACTTTCATACCCCGTCGGTTTTTCATCACGATCCGCATCGAATTTAACCCAATAAAAGCCATGCTCATTCTGGTGGGCGTAGATATCGTGAGGTTTAGCACTGGTGACGCGTGCCATCAATGTCCCTGCAATCACAGGGCGAGGCTTCAAGGTCGGACGCCAGCACAGAGCTTCGGTGTACGACGTTGCTTCAAATTGCACGACTAAGGCACTGCTGCGGCTACCTGAAAATCGCAATCGAGTAATCAGTATTTCAGATTGAAAGTCAGACGGTAATGTTGAAGGCAGTTGGTTATCGGTAATTTTGAGCACCAATAATGGCGTTAGCATCGGTGAATTACTTTTACCGTGCAGCTGAGTTTGACGAGCCAGAAAACGCTCATGGTCAAGGCGTGACCAAAAGTGAGCGGTTTCCGTTTCTGGTTGGTACTTCTCACCGCGCTCAAGATGACGAGGTTTATAATGATAGACATCACCGTAGTGGATGTCCTCTCCCTCACCTCGAGTCATATCCGTTTCAATGGATTGCAAGGTTTGCATCGCTTGGCGGTGATTATAATCTTTGGTGGTGACACTGCGCTCAACCACTTGATGACGTAGTGATAACCCCCAGACACTTTCTACACCCTCGTCATTCATCCCTGATGGGCTATTGAGAGGTAGCTTGAGGTCATACACATAGGCTCGTTGGCTATCCCCAAAATGAATAACTTCGGTTTTGGTATCCGGTTGCAAACTGAACGAATAGAAAATCCCCACTTCACTTAGCAGGCGTTCAATAAACTGCCAATCACTCTCATTGATTTGGTTAATTTGCTCCCGCTTAGGGTATTGGCGCTGCAAATGAAACTCAAACTCCCAGCCCTGCATTTTGTGTTCACGCAAGATAAGGTCAATGACATCGGGCACGGATTTATTGAGGAAAAAGCGATGGGAGCGCATCTGATGACGCAGCAACGCAACAAACGGCTCAATCACAATTTGGTATTGTGCTTCATCAGCGGAGCCAGACAGCCGCTTGAAGTGGGTGATCACGCCATGAACACGTTTTTGCGGCTCATTCAATGTGTTCAGCATAGCCAATGGCAGGGTAGGCGATGAAAAGGTAAAATCAGCACTGCGGCGTAGAAATTGTGGCGCTTGCAGGTTTTTCTCTGTGGAAGTAAAAGTAATCTGATAACGGTACGTTTCGCTAATGGCTTCACGTCCCGTGAAGTGCTCAACATCTAAGTGGGTCTGGCAACCTTGTACAGCAAGCTGGTAGCGATTATGGGATAAAAAAGGTCGTAGTGCATTATCCATTAAGCTCATCTTATTTCCTTTGTGTCCACCGTGGTAACCGAAGGTACAATAAGCCGCGAGTGAGGTTACCCACTTCAATGTTAAGTAATTTGCGTTAAGATAACGAATTATCACAAACAAAAGCAAATTGAATGTGAAATAATCTTGAAGTGTTTAGCATAAAAGAGATTTATCTGAATTCATCTACACTTACGTTGAGTTTCATTCCTTGCATTTCATTCAGATGTTGCTGACAGGATAGTTGAGTATGACAAATTAACTAAAGTTGTATGTATGATTAAATTTAGGGGTACTGGATAGTGTGGAGATTTAGCAAACAATCATTATGAAAAAAATCATTTATCTGTTTTCTTTCGCTGTTATTTTATTACTTGTTACTAAGGCTGTTACCTATATTGACTTTGCGGAAAAAGATCTGGTTAAGTCAATTATTCCTGCTTGGATTCAAGCGATTGGCAGTATTTTGGCAATCATTATCGCAGGCATGATTTCAGCTAGGCAAATTAAACATGAAAAGCAGCTTGAAAAGATAAAGTCGGCTCAGTCAGACTTATCGAAAATGCGTATTGTAAGAGCATTGCTAGTCCGTTCGGTAACGCTTATGAATGAAGTTCGTAACGCCATTGAGCGAGGTGATGATAGGGATTTTCATCAGGTGTCCCAATGGACGATGCGCAACACAAAACGTGCAATGGAAAATAATTGCTAAGGCGAGGCATTGAGCATACTTGTTTTTGGTCTTTTGGCTGTGTCCTTTTTGTTGGCTTTCTTCTTGATAGTCGCTAATCAGTTTAGATAAGGGGTAACGTGGCTTATCATCAATGATTGATTCAGCCTCAAAGGTTACGGGGGTGGTTAGCCAGTCAGGTGTTGGGTTTGATAAATACGTATTGAGTCGTTGATAGTGCTGCAAAGACGCTTGGTCAACCATAAGAGCCAGTTGCTGATAGTCTTGTTTTGGTTAAGTTAGAGGTGACATCCGATTGTTGCTCTTGGATTTCATCTAATAACGTGGTAGCTATTCTCTGGTTTTTGGCATTATCTCTATACTCTTTTTTAATAATACGTTTGTGATGAAACTCAATAAGCCCCGTTGCGACGTGCTGTAAATCATTGAGCTCATCAATTCCCTTATCAAGGTTGCCATGAAAATCATCCATTTCACGCTGCCACCATCTGTTGACTAATAACTTGAGTTGCTGCTGAAAAAAGGCAATGTGTTCCTTGGTCATTTTCGGGCTTCCTGAATATTGGACTTGCCAGTGATTATATTGACTATTGAGGATTAAGGCTAATGATCGAGCTGTATGCAGTTGCTTAGTTTGAGGCTTAAACGCATGTCATAGCGAGTGTTTGTGGTCGGGATGGTTTTACGAAACCACCACGTATTAGCACGTTGGTAAAGGTAATGGGAGAGTTTTAATGTCGTCATGCGGTACGTTCCTGCGCTGGCGGGAGTTGAACCCGCGTCCGAAATTTCTACATCCTCGGTACTACATGCTTAGTCTAGTCTTTAAATTCATTTGCCAGCTGCGGACAGACACGCCACTAACAAACTATCCTGATTAAATTTAACGCTTCAACCCCAGGCAAGGCATCCACGCGATCTCTTTTGGGTTTGACCTCTCTTGATCCCCGTCCTAAGAGCGGAGGCTAGGGAGAGAGGGCTCTAAGCAGGTTATTAAGCTGCTAAAGCGTAGTTTTCGTCGTTTGCGACTATTTTTTTGCGGCTTTTTACGAGGCCAACCGCCCCTCGGCATGCACCTTGGGTTTCGCAAATCCCGTCGAATCCAGAATCAGCCCCAAGTTGTTGAGCTCAGTATAACAGAAAAATACTCTATAAAGCTAGAGGTTAGCGGTTAGAATGTTTCATTATACGTGCTTTATCGAGTTGCCATTCACGTTCTTTAATATCAGAACGTTTGTCGTGAGATTTTTTACCTCTGGCAACACCAATTTTAACTTTACACCATGCATTTTTCCAGTAGAGAGAAAGTGCAATAACGGTATAACCTTCACGATTAACTTTACCGTAGAGTGTATCTAATTCGCGTTGATTTAAAAGTAATTTACGGCTACGCGTTGGGTCGCATACAACATGCGATGATGCAACAGTCAGTGGTGTGAAGTTTGCACCGAATAAATAAGCTTCACCGTCCCGTAATAGAACGTAGCTATCTCCAATGTTGGCTTTGCCTGCACGGAGTGATTTAACTTCCCAACCTTGTAGGGATAGACCCGCCTCGAACTCCTCTTCGATAGAATATTCGTGGCGAGCACGCTTGTTCATAGCAATTGTTGCTGAACCGGGTTTATATGGTTTTTTCTTTGTCATAGTGCAATCATTATACTGTAAGCTGAGTTGAAAGAAATCTTTCTAAGCTGATATTTTTTTGATTGTGCAAATCTTGCCCTATGTGGGTTTTGTTTTTTGTTTAACCAATCAAAGATGGTATTATACGCTCAGTTTTTGGGGATAGGAATTGATATGCCACAGATTAGTCGCTCTGCGTTGGTCCCTTTTAGCGCAGAACAAATGTATAAACTCGTTAATGACGTTATTTCATATCCAAGCTTTTTGCCGGGGTGTGTAGGTAGCCGAATTATTAGTCATAGCTCTGAAGAAATGACCGCTTCTGTTGAAGTGTCAAAAGCAGGTATTAGCAAAACTTTTGTCACAAAAAATGTGCTAGAGGATAATAAATGCATACACATGCAACTTGTTGAAGGGCCATTTAGTAAATTAGCTGGTGGTTGGAAATTTATTCCTTTAAGTGCAGACGCTTGTAAAATCGAGTTTCATCTTGATTTTGAGTTTACAAATAAATTGATAGAGCTTGCGTTTGGCAAAGTTTTCAAGGAACTAGCAAATAATATGGTTCAAGCTTTCACTTTAAGAGCAAAGGATGTATACAGTGTCTGAGCTGAATATTGAAGTGACATATGCGCTTCCTGAAAAGCAATTTTTGCTATCAGTCAAAGTGAAAGAGGGGACGACAATAGAAGAAGCGATACTTGCTTCTGGTATCCTTGCCCTTAGGGATGATATTGATCTTAAAAAAAATAAGATTGGTATTTATAGTCGCCCCGCTAAATTGACAGATTTAGTGCAAGATGGAGATCGAGTTGAGATTTATCGACCTTTGATTGCAGACCCAAAAGAGTTACGGCGTAAAAGAGCTGAAAAATCTAAAGAAGTTAAAAATAAGTAAATTAATTTTATGTAGCGAACCGAGCAAAAGCTCGGTTTTTGTCTTTAAATTTATTTGTGCAAAATGCTTTTAATAAATTTTTAATAAAGATACTCATAATAACAACCTGCCTGAATAAGTCCTTCAGAAAACAGGTTGTTATTGTCACACTAGGTGGTTCTTAGTGTTTATGGTTAGTCAGCTGTTTTAGTTTCTGATGCTTTTGTTTCAGCAGCTTCCATTGATTCCTGCGCGGCAAGATTTTTCTCATTTTTGATGTCAGTAAGAATACCATTACGATCAAAGATAAGAGTCAAAGTTTCTTGCTGAACTGGGTCATGCCCAAGTTCTTGGCGGAAAACATAATACCAAGTCTGAGTACCAAACGGGTCAGATAACATTGGGGTGCCCAAAGTATAAGCAACCTGTTGCTGTGTCATTCCTTTTTGGATCTTAGCGACATCTTTCGCTGTGAGGTAATTACCTTGGTTAATGTCTGGGTGATAGACAAGACGTTCCATCATTGAACAGCCCGTAGACATTAATGCGAGTGATAGCGCGGCAGCAGTTAACAATTTATAACGCATGGATATCTCATTCCTTTTGGAGTCAGAACATCAATGATAATCGACATTGATACAATTTAAAACCTTCCTTATCGACTCTAAGACCACATGAGCGTAAAAAAGTTGTCAAAAATTATGCTGCAAGCAACTCTTTTGCATTGGCTAGCGTATTTTTTGTTACCGCAGATCCAGCAAGAAGACGCGCAAGCTCTTGTAATCTAGATTTTTTATCCAATAATTGCATACGAGTTTCTGTTTCTACACCATTTGTCTCTTTACTGACATAAAAGTGGTGATGACCGCACCCTGCCACTTGGGGTAAATGTGTAACGCACATAACTTGCGTTGATTCACCTAATTCACGTAGTAACTTCCCTACAATTGCTGCTGTTGGTCCACTAATACCGACATCGACTTCATCAAATATTAATGCGGGCGTATCCATTTTTTTAGCTGTAATCACTTGGATTGCTAGTGCTATACGTGATAACTCACCGCCCGATGCCACTTTCGCAAGTGCTTGGTGTGGCTGCCCTGGGTTAGTCGTCACATTGAACTCTACTTTACAGGCACCATCAATTTGTAGTTGATCTGGAGTAAATTTTACATCAATAGTAAACAGACCATGAGGCATTGAAAGTTGGTGCATGCTATTGGTAATTAATGTACTTAATTCTTGAGCATAATGTAAACGTACATGGTGTAAACGTTCCGCACATTCGAGAGCAATATGATGATTTACTTGTACTTGCGCATTTAACGTTTCAGAGTCTTCATTTTGGCTGGCTATTAGTTCTTGTTCGCTCAGTAATTGCTGAAATAATTCGGGTAAAGCTTCGGGAGTGACATGGTGTTTACGCGCTAAGTTAATTTGTTTAGAAATGCGTTTTTCTAGTTCAAACAAGCGATTAGGGTCAAGCTCATATTGGTCACAATAATGCTTTATTTCATCACTGACTTCGCTGACTTGTATCGATGCTTCTTCAAGCATATCAAGTAGCTCTGAAAATTTAGGGTTGAGAGCGACTAGATCAGATAATTCATTTTTTGCCATATTTAATAAGCTAATAACATTCGAATCATCATTTTCAGATAGTATTTGCGTTGTTGTTTGGCCAATAGCTAAAAATTGCCCATGATTAGCGAGTTGTTTATATTCTTGGTCTATCTCTTCAAATTCCCCTTGAACAGGGAGGAATTCGTTCAGTTCTTTTAGATGATATTCTAGCAACTGTTGTCGAGATTCACGTTCTTGCATTTGTTTTTGAAATACAGCTAATTGTTGGCAGGAATCGTGCCATGTTTGCCATGCTTTTTTCATTTGAGCAATTAGCTCTTGCTGGTTTGAATAGGCATCAAGCAGGGATTTTTGATGGGCGCTATCTAGTAAGAGTTGGTGTGCGTGCTGACCATGGATTTGGATCAGTAATGTTCCTAACTCTCTAAGTTGCGATAAAGGAACTGAAACGCCATTAATGAAACCACGTGAACGGCCATCAGGAGAGATAGTGCGGCGTAATAGGCATTCATTTTGGTTATCGAGTTGGTGCTCAGTAAGCCAATTGGCAGCCAGTTGAGCATCCATTAAGGAAAAGCGAGCACAGAGGTCGGCACGTTGTGCACCGGGGCGCACCATATTGGCTTCACCCCGATTGCCTAAACACAGGCCAAGTGCATCAATAGCAATGGACTTACCCGCACCTGTTTCACCGGTTATGGTTGTCATGCCATTACGGAAATCAATTTCTAATTCACGTACGATTGCAAAATTATTGATTGTTAGTTGGGTAAGCATCGGCGCTCTCCTGTAAAAATACACACCTGTGTTTTAATACAGTGTATGACTGTTTTTTTATACAGTAAAGAGGCAGATTGAAAAAATTAAAAAGTTTTTTTAGCCCATCCTAATTTTGAACTTAACGTGTTGAAATAATTATAATCTTGTGGATGAACCAAATTAAGATTTTTATTACTACGTTTGACAATGACTTCTTCACCGTCCTGAATAGGGAGCATGATTTGGCTATCACAGCTGACTTCATAATCAATATTTGTTCGTAAAAACTTCAGCCGAATACTGCTGTCACTGCTAATCACCAGAGGTCTAGAGGATAAGGTATGTGGAAACATTGGAACCAATACAATAGCATCCAAATTCGGGGTTAAAATAGGGCCTCCAGCGGAAAGTGAATAAGCTGTAGAACCTGTTGGTGTGGCAATGATTAAACCATCAGAACGTTGAGAAAAGGCAAATTTTTCATCAATATAGACCTCGAACTCGATCATATGAGCAACTTTACCAGGGTGTAGAACAATTTCATTAATTGCGGTGCTTTTACGTGCTTTTTGGTTAGCTTTAATGACTTGTGCTTCTAGTAAAAAACGCCTTTCTTCGCGGTATTCACCTTCAAGAACACGTGAAAGTTGTTGTAATGCATTATCCGGGTCTAAATCGGTAAGAAAACCGAGATTACCACGATTTACACCAATAACTTTATTATTATACCGAGATAATATACGAGCAGCGCCGAGCATATTGCCATCTCCCCCAACAACAACAACTAAATCAGCCTGTTGGCCTATTTCAGTTAATGTTCCAGTGTTGGCATTGACTAATTTTAAATCTTTAGCAACTTGTTTATCGATAATGGCCTGATAGTTTTTTGAAATTAACCAATGGTATATTAATTCATGAGTTGCCAATGCTTCAGGGTGCCTAGGGTGCCCGACAATGCCTATCGTTTTAAAATGTAGTAGTGGTGTATTATTGTCCTTTCGCATACTTTTTTGGCCTCTGATTGTATGACTTCCCTTGAATCCCTGTATTAGATCCCCATAATACTCTCATATATGGGATTAATGCTAAATACGCGGAGATATTCATGAGTAGTAAAGACCAAAACATGCATGATGAGCAAGCTTTTGAACAAAATGAATCACAAAAAGTGCAAGCTGAGCAAGAAGCCAGCGTTCAACAAGCTGATGAATTACAAGCAGACGAACAAGCGTTAGCCACGCGTATTGCTGAGCTTGAACAACAGTTAGAAGCCTCACAAAAAACTGAACGTGAAGCGATGTTGCGTGCACACGCAGAAATTGAAAATATTCGCCGCAGAACTGAGCAAGATATCGAAAAAGCACATAAGTTCGCACTGGAAAAATTCTCAAATGAATTACTACCAGTGATTGATAACTTAGAACGTGCGATAGATGCAGCAGATCACGAAAGTGAAGAGTCTAAAGCGATGTTAGAAGGGCTAAATTTAACGCTAAAAACTTTTTTAGATGCAGTGGCTAAGTTTGGGATCGAGCCTGTCAGTGATATCAATGTGCCATTTAACCCTGACGTTCATCAAGCGATAACGATGATTGAGTCACCAGATCACCAAGCTAATCATGTGATTGAAGTTATGCAGAAAGGGTATACATTAAACAACCGTTTACTAAGACCTGCAATGGTGATTGTCTCTAAATAAAGAGCATCGTTATTTAAATGGAGGCAAATGCCCCCAAGAGAATATTACTAAAGGGAAATCTATCAATTGATTTCCCTTTTTTATGACTTAGTGCCAAAAAATCATCTATGGTTGCAGATTTGGCTCATCTATTACAGGGTTCCAATCAATAGGTGTTTTACCTTGTTGTTCTAAAATAGTATTAGTTTGTGAGAAATGGCCACAACCTAAAAATCCTCGATGAGCAGAAAGTGGGGAAGGGTGAGGAGCCTTGAGTACATGGTGGCGCTTTGTATCAATTATTTTACCTTTTTTCTGTGCATGGGAACCCCACAGTAGAAAAATAACGCCTTGTGTATTTTCATTGATTGCTTCAATAACTTTGTCCGTGAAGGTTTCCCAACCTAAATGGGCATGGGAGTGAGCATTGCCTTGTTCTACGGTGAGAACGGTGTTAAGGAGTAAAACACCCTGTTGAGCCCAACTGAGCAAATATCCATGATTAGGTCTTTGAAAGCCAGCGATATCCTTTTCTAATTCTTTATACATATTCACTAATGACGGTGGTGGCTTAATACCAGGGAGTACGGAAAAAGAGAGGCCGTGGGCTTGTCCTGGGCCATGATAAGGGTCTTGTCCTAGGATAACGACTTTAATATCGGCAAGTTCGGTATACCTAAATGCATTAAAAACGTCGTCTTGAGCAGGGTAGATAATTTTACCATTTTTGCGCTGTTCTGCTACATAAGCGAGTGTCTCTTTGAAATAGGGTTTTGATTTTTCAGGGCCAATAACATCGTGCCACGTAATGGAGTTTGACATGAAATATTCCATAACAATGAATTTAGGAAGGAACAATTATATGAACCAGTTGATAGCTATAAGCTTACTGGTTCATGAGAGAGAGATAAAGCCCTGATATTGACTATTAATTTTAAAAAAAATTGAAAATTTATACAAATAGTTAAAAAAATGAATTGTTAATTTTGATTTAAATCATAAAGTTGGGGTGATTGAATTAGTTGCTAAGTGGAATAATTGATAAATATCAAAGAAAGTAGGGGATCTAGCTGGTATAAAATAACTATATACATTGGTTAGACCAAATATCCAATTACAAGTTTTCATAAGATTGATGGTTAATGTAGCTTCGATTTATTACACAAATCGAATGCAATCTAGCTCGAACGTGGAGGTCGACATGATTACAGGTATTCAAATTACTAAAACTGATAATGCAGCATTGTTGAATTCGTTTTGGTTACTGGATGATGAAAAAAATGAAGCTCGTTGTGTTTGTGCGAAAGCCGATTACAACGAAGGGCAAATTGTTGCTAAAGATGAATTAGGTGCTTTTGAGTATCGCGAAGTTCCTTTAGAAATGAAACCTACCGTACGTGTTGAAGGCGGTCAGCACTTAAATGTTAACGTATTAAGCCGTGAAACATTAGAAGATGCAGTTAAAAATCCAGAAAAATATCCGCAATTAACAATTCGTGTTTCTGGTTATGCCGTGCGTTTTAATTCATTAACGCCTGAACAACAACGTGATGTTATTACCCGTACTTTCACTGAAAGTCTGTAATAAATATTAGACATAATTACATCTAGTAATATATATTAAATTCTAAAGCCATTGTTATCAATGGCTTTTTATTTGTTACTAATAAAGTTGATTATTTCCCACCTTGGTTATTTGTATTTCAATATTCTTCCAACAAATACACTTGTTAGGGAGAAATCATGTCATTATCTACACAACAAATACTATCAAAAAAAGATGAGTATATTTTTGTTAGAGAAAATTTAAATATTTATCTACGGCACCAACATCAAGATATTAAATCATGTATAACAGAGCTATGGCCTAAAGATGTATTAAGAAAAGATTTTTTAGGCACTCAGGCACAATCAAAAGATTATATATTAGCTCTACTAGCACAAGGCGCTTATCATAAAAATTGGCGGAATATACAGGGTATTGAAAAATTAAGTAATAAAGATATTTATGATCTCGGAATTAATGCGGAATTATTAAATGACGAGCAAACGGGATTTCAAGCTAATATTTGTCGATTCAATGGCTTATATGTCCTTTGTTTTGCAGGTACTAACGATATTATCGATTTTTATAGTAATATCCGTCAAGGACTTGGTTTTTATGAGTCTCAATATTTTCAAGCTGTTGGTTTGATGAATATTTTATTTAATGCAGTAAATGGAAATACGATTTGTACGGGGCATTCATTAGGTGGGGGATTGGCTTCAATTGCGGCGTTAGCGAGTCAATCACCTTGTATTGTATTCAGTCCTGCAGGATTGGCAAAAAACACGATTAATAATATTGGGATTGATTATCACGTTGCTGAAAAAATTGCACAAGAAGGGTTGATACGTTATTACACGGTACAATATGACTGGCTCGATAGATTGCAAAACTCTTTACCGATCCCTTCTGCTTTGGGAAATTGTATTAAAATGGCTTATAGCGAACATAACTCTTGGAAAGATTGGTTACCGACCCGTTTAATAACAAGAAGTTTTATAGCTCATTCAATGCTTAAAATTATTAAGGTTATGTGCAAATATAAACCATGGAATAACTGGAATGCAATCACAGGTGAATATAATAAGGTACAAGAAATACCACTAGAAATTTTTCCTATTAAAGAAGAAAAACAGGGGATAAGTTGGCAAGAATGTTGTGAAAGTGCAATCAAAAAAGGAAATATAACTGAATTTTCAGCACTCTTATCATTAGATCATAAACCTTGTGATATTAATGTATTGGCACAACAGTCAGTCAGAACTGCCAATGGGCAATTTATTAAAGCTTTAATTGAATCTCGATATGGTCAAACAATTAAAATGCTTCAATCAAAAGGGCAAAAAAGTATTTTACATTTAGCTGCGCAAAATGGCCGTCTTATACAATCGCAGCTTTTATTGAAAAATGGATTAACAGTAAACATTAAGGATAGTTTAGGAAATACGCCTTTACATGATGCTTTAAATAGCCATGCACTCGATGTTGCTACACTATTATTGGAAAATGGAGCTGATTGGCGTATTAAGAATAATAAAGGCCTAGATTGTAAGGATATACTTGGTAACCATATTATTAAGCCTGACCTGCTGACTCATGAAGGAAAACAAATGCGAGAGAAAGTTTTACAAATGATGGGCTAAATAAAAAACGGGCCTAAACCCGTTTTTAGTCATTAGCTTTTATCGTTAGCGGTTGATATAGAAGAGCTAACAGGAGTACGACGTTTTCCAATATTTTTCTTGTCGCGATGGCGTACTTTTTCTTTTTTCTTAGCTTGTTCTTCTTTTTTCTTTTCTTTACGCTTAGCAAGTACTTTCTTTGATGGTTTTGGTTTATTTAACATCGCTTCTGAAGGAGCTTTAGTTGTTGGACGTAAAGAATCAACAACGCGAATCTTGATAGGCTCTTCAATATAACGAGTTATTTTACCAAATAATGGAAAGTCATGCGCTTCGACTAAAGAAATTGCCGTGCCTTTACGGCCAGCTCGGCCAGTACGGCCAATACGGTGTAAGTAGACATCTGCAGTTCTAGGCAAGTCAAAGTTAAAAACATGGCTAACGTTTTCGATATCTAAGCCACGAGAAGCTACATCTGTTGCAACCAGTACTTTAACTTGGCCATCAACGAGGCGGCGTACAGCTTCATTACGCTTAGCTTGTGGCATTTCCCCTTCAAGATAACAAGGTTCGATACCCGTTTCGCGTAACCATTGGACTAATTCACGTAAACGCTCACGCTTACGTACGAAGACGATGGCTTTGGTGACTTCATCTTGTTTTAACAAATGGCACAGTAAGGCTGTTTTATGCTCTAGTGTGTCAGCACGGTAATGAAATTGCTGAATTTTTTTACGTTCACGACGTGAAGGGTCGGCATCAATTTCAATTGGATCTTCTAATAAACGCTCAGCAAAGTCACGAATAGCTTCGCCTTCAAGAGTGGCAGAAAACAGCATAGTTTGCTTGCGCCAGCGTGTTTCGCCTGCAATTGTTTCTATGTCATTGGCAAAGCCCATGTCGAGCATGCGGTCAGCTTCATCAAGGATCAAAATCTCAACTGCGCGGCAGTCAAAGTTTTCTTCCTTAATATACTGGAGTAGTCGGCCTGTTGTTGCGACGACAATATCTTGATTTTCGCTGAAAACTTCAGCGTGGTTCATATAAGCAACACCACCAGTGATGGTAGCGATATCTAGATGATTATGGGCGCATAATTCTTTTGCTTGGTCAGCAACCTGCATGGCTAGTTCGCGAGTTGGCGTGACAACTAGAACGCGAGGCGGCCCTGATTTCTTTCTCGGGAAATCAAGTAAATGTTGGATCGCAGGCAGTAAAAACGCGGCGGTTTTACCTGTTCCTGTCGGGGCTGAACCTAATACATCGCGGCCATCCATTGCAGCAGGAATTGCTGCCGCTTGAATCGCGGTCGGACGTTGATAGCCTTTGTCTGAAAGCGCATTAATTAGGCTTTCATCAAGTTCAAGTTCAGTAAAAGTGGATGCAGTCATGATATACCTCTATTTGGGGCGCTGATTATAAACAGGTTAGCAAAATTGTTCACCTGAAAAAATCAGCTTTGCTCAAGTGTAACTGTTTTCACTACGGACAGGGAGCGATATATCTATGGATATGAGTGAAATATATAGAAGGTAAATAGTTGAAGGAGGAGAGAGCTCCTCCTTCAGTATACTTAGCTAAGCATATTAATTAACCATGTATGATAAGGGATACCCACTAAGTCAATGAGTACTGCACCACTGAGTGGCACAATCATGAAAGCTTTCATCGAAACTTGTTTGTAACGTTCACAAACCGAGGACATATTTGCCATTGCGTTTGGCGTCGCACCTAAACCATGCCCCATTAAGCCAGCACACATTACCGCAGCATCGTAGTTTTTGCCTAATAAGCGGAAAATGACAAAGACAACTAACAAAATTAAAATAATAACTTGTGCTAATAGGATGGTGAATAATGGCAAAGCAACGGCTTTTAACTCCCATATTTTCAATGACATCATAGCCATAGTCAAAAATAGGCCAAGTGAAACTTCAGAGATAAGGTCAACCGACTTTTGGTTAATACGGAACAATTCGACTTGGTCATTAATATTACGGATAACTATTGCAATAATCATCGCCCCGACATAGCTGGGTAATGAAAAGCCAGTTGCTTTGGTAAACTGCGCTGAAGCGAATTGGCCGATAACCATAATCCCTAGAACGAGAGCTAGCATTTTTAAAAAAGCGTGAGCATCGATAGATTCAATTTTCCCTGCGATAGTTTCAGGAACCTGAACTCGCTCAACGTTTTCATCAGCTTTAATCTGCACGTTAAATTTCTTAATTAAGAATGTTGCAATAGGGCCACCGAGTAAGCTTCCTGTAATTAGGCCAAAAGTTGCCGCAGCAATGGCTGCAACCGTTGCGGATTGCACGCCAAGGCCCTCAGCCATGCCCCCGAAGGCTGCCGCACCGCCATGGCCTCCAGTAAGAGAAACACCACCAGCCATGATACCGATAACGGGATCAACACCGAGTAAATGCGCCATGCCTGCACCAAAAGTGTCTTGGAAAATAACGACAAACCAGCAAATAAACAGGTAGATAAAGAGTAACCGGCCACCACTTTTTAAGATGCGGAAGCTGCCATCAATACCAATGGTGGTAAAGAAAGCGACCATTAAAAAAGTTTGTAAACTGGTATCAAAATTGATTTCAGCAAGGTTAAATGATTTGAGTCCCCAAATAATCAAACTAACCAGAAAACCGCCAATGACGGGAGAAGGAATACAAAAGCGCTGTAGCCATTCGATACGTTTTTTTAAGTGGATCCCCATGAGTAGGCAGATCACCGTTAGGAAGAGGGTGGAGAGTGTGTCGAGGTGTAGAATCATATTTTTCCCTTTTTAACTGTTGTCTTTCACGCTACAGCGTTGTTGGCCGCGCTCCGTTACCCTAGTCACATACTTTTGTATGCTCCTAGGGATAACGTCACTTGCCGCCTAGCTGTAACGCGAAATTCAATAGTTAAAAACCATTAAGATATTGCGCTACAGCGTTGTTGGCCGCGCTCCGTTACCCTAGTCACATACTTTTGTATGCTCCTAGGGATAACGTCACTTGCCGCCTAGCTGTAACGCGAAATTCAATAGTTAAAAACCATTAAGATATTGCGCTACAGCGTTGTTGGCCGCGCTTCGTTACCCTAGTCACATACTTTTGTATGCTCCTAGGGATAACGTCACTTGCCGCCTAGCTATAACGCGAAATTCAATAGTTAAAAACCATTAAGATATTGCGCTACAGCGTTGTTGGCCGCGCTCCGTTACCCTAGTCACATACTTTTGTATGCTTCTAGGGATAACGTCACTTGCCGCCTAGCTGTAACGCGAAATTCAATAGTTAAAAACCATTAAGTTATCGTGCTACGGCTAGTTTGATAATCAACTTCAAAGCTATTTTTATTGTGGTGTTTGAAAATTAATTATCTTAACAGCGTGAGAAACAGTGTATTTATCAGTCGAATTGTTGTGTTGTTTTATTAGAATAAATATTGGTAAATCAAATAAGCCGCGAGTTTGGCGGTATGGTTGTCAATATCAAATTCAGGGTTGCATTCTGCGATATCAAAAACAGCCATTTTTTGGCTACTTTTGATAATGGCAAACAGTTCATCAAAAACTTCAGTGGAAATACCTTTCGGTGCTGGTGCGCTAACGCCCGGCGCAATGGCAGCAGAAAACACATCTAAATCAACGGTGACATATAAATAGTCTACGCCGCTAATAAATTTTTTAATTTTTTCAATTGCTTGAGGAAGCTTAGAATAAGCAAGTTCTTTATCACGGATATATTGGCAACCTAATGAATTAGCGGTATCGAACAATACTTTAGTATTGCCGTGGTCTGCGATGCCTAAACATAAATATTGAAAAGGGCGTTGGTGCTGCTGACACAACATGGCAGATTGTAAAAATGGGGTACCAGAAGTCGCGATAGGGGCTTCGCGTAAGTCAAAATGCGCATCAAAGTTAATAATACCGATCGTTTTACCTGCTTGATAATGTTCAACATAGTCAAACAGGCCTTGGAAGCTTGCAAATGCGACTTCATGGCCACCGCCAAGTACAATCGGCTTTTGGTTTTTAGCGAGCAGTGCGATAAGCTGGTCGGATAAACGACGTTGTGCGGCTTCCAGATTGCCATCATCACAGCTAATTGTACCGACATCTTTAATTGCAAGCGGTTGATGAATAGGTAACCCAGCCAGTTGATAGCGAATTGCATCTGGGCCTGCTTTAGCGCCTTGGCGGCCTTTATTGCGCCTAACGCCCTCATCAGAAGCAAAACCAATTAATGCAAATTCAGCAGGTGTGTGTTTATTAATGACTTGATGGATGCGCAAATGCTCTTGTGTTTCACCATCTGTGCGCCCTTGCCATTGGAAAGGTTGTGTCATAGTTACTCCAAGTTAATTAATTTAGTGATGTTATGCGCTGTTTGGCAGGTGTGCGTGATAAATTCATCCACGCGATGTGTAGAGCGGAATTCAGGTGCCATAACTGAAACGACAGCTAACACATCATTTCCTTTGAAAATCGGTGCAGATACCCCCAGTACGCCTTCATCGATTTCACTTACAGACATGCCGTAACCTTGCTTGCGTATCTGTTGTAAATCTTGTTGTAGCTTTATTTTTTGTTGTTCAGTGGTTAACTGCTTTGTATGAGCTTCAAGTACTTGGTTTTGATAGAGTTCATGACGAAAAGCTAACAAGGTTTTCGCACTTGCTCCCTTAACTAAAGTATTGCCCCGCCCAATAATAAAAGAACAGCGTAGCGCTTGTTCACTCTCAATCATGTCGACACAAATGGTCTCTCGTAAATTTGAGGTAATAATCGCCACCGTTTCTTGGGTTTTTTTCGCTAAAGTTTGCAGTTCTTGTTTAGATGCGCTCATCAATAAACTGTGGTGATAGTATTTTTCTTGATTTTTGATACTCTGCGAGCCGACACAGTATGTGCCATATTGTTTTGCGTGAGATACAAATTCCCAATCTATGAGAATTGTTAGTAAACGATAGACGGTTGATAACGGGATCTCTAACGCTGATGAGATAGACTGTGGCGTCACTGGAGATGCGCAAGTTGTGATGTAAGACAAGATGTCTAAGGTTCTATTTATACTGTTCATAGCATCTCCTTTTTTTCGAACTTATCAGTAAATTTTTTTCGTCTCAAATATAATTCCCATAATATGAGAATTATATTGTAGCAAATAGGTTAAATTATGACTTTTATTTGCTTAGAATGAGAATATTCGAACAAGTATTAGCCAATTAGAGTGTTTGCATGTGTAAGCAAAAAAAGAATTACCGTAAAGGCGGTTTTACGTTTAAACAGTTTTTTGTGGCTCATGACCGATGTGCGATGAAAGTGGGGACTGATGGCGTGCTATTGGGGGCTTGGGCTCCCGTGGACGGTGTTCAATCTGTATTAGACATTGGAAGTGGTAGTGGGTTAATAGCCTTGATGTTAGCGCAAAGAAATACAAAGTTACGTGTTGATGCGGTCGAATTAGATAGTGATGCCGCAGTGCAAGCGCAGGGAAACTTTACTGAATCGCCATGGGCTGAGCGTTTGCATGTTATCAACCAAGATATTGTCAGCTACAGCCAGTTGCATTCAGTTCAGTATGATTTGATTGTGAGCAACCCACCGTATTTCGAACCTGCGGTTGCGTGTCGGGATGAAAAACGAGACCAAGCGCGATATACCGCGACATTAACTCATGATGTATTACTAGAAAGTGCAAAATCCTGTCTTCTATCTCATGGACTATTTTGTTTAGTGCTGCCCTATGAGGTCGGTGAAAAAATGCAGAAGATGGCTGAGAATTCAGGCTGGTTTACTGCTTTTCGCGTTAATGTTAGTGATAAACCTACAACAGCCTACCATCGCATGCTATTGGGCATTCAACTGCAAGAGACACAAACACAAGTGACATCGCTGGCACTCAAAGATGAAAAGGGTGAGTATACTGATGAATTTCGTAAACTAATTCAGCCATTTTATGTGAAATACTAAAGCCGGCACTTAAGGCCGGCCCTAGCTCACGTTATTCAGGTTGTAAAATAGTGGGGCCTGAATTAGGAAGTGGTTCTGGGTAATCTAAGGTGTAATGTAATCCCCGGCTTTCTTTGCGTTCTAATGCACAACGAACCATTAATTCAGCAACTTGAACTAGGTTTCGTAGTTCCAATAAATTATTTGAGATACGAAAGTTGGCGTAATAATCGTGAATCTCTTGTTGAAGTAAATGGATGCGGCGTAATGCACGTTCAAGGCGTTTAGTCGTTCTGACGATCCCCATGTAGTCCCACATAAATAGACGTAATTCATGCCAATTATGTTGAATAACCACCTGTTCATCTGAGTTATGTACTCGGCTTTCATCCCACTCAGATAAATAGGGAATATCATCGATCTGTTTGATCGTTTTATTAATGTTTTCAGCCGCCGCCCAGCCGTATACCAAGCATTCTAATAGCGAATTGGATGCCATACGGTTTGCACCATGTAAGCCGGTGTAGCTCACTTCGCCAATTGCATAGAGATTCGTGATATCAGTCATACCCGTTTCATCGACAATTACACCACCGCATGTGTAATGGGCCGCTGGGACGATAGGGATGGGCTCTTGAGTGAGGTCTAACCCTAAAGTCATCAATTTCGCATAAATAGTCGGGAAATGGTTTTTAACGAAATCGCTAGGCTTATGGCTAATGTCCAAATACATGCAATCAGCACCAAGGCGTTTCATTTCATGGTCAATAGCACGTGCAACAACATCGCGAGGGGCAAGTTCACCACGATCGTCGTGATCTGGCATAAACCGGCTACCATCAGGGCGCTTGAGGTAAGCCCCCTCACCACGTAATGCCTCAGTTAATAAAAAATTACGTGCTTGTGGATGAAATAAACAAGTTGGGTGAAATTGATTAAACTCAAGGTTAGCAACACGGCAGCCAGCTCGCCATGCCATTGCAATCCCATCACCAGAAGAAATATCTGGATTCGTGGTATATTGATAAACTTTGGCCGCGCCGCCCGTAGCCAGAACAATCGTTTTCGCTCGAATAGTTTCAACTTGTTCTTTTTGGCGGTTCCAAACGTAAGCACCTAAAATTCGCGGTGATTCAGCTGTGCTAGAAAGGATTAGGTCGACGGCATTATAGCGTTCTTTAATATGAATGTTTGGGTGAGCAAAAGCGAGGTCGACTAACGTGGTTTCAACTTCTTTTCCTGTCGCATCAGCATGATGGAGAATTCGTCGATGGCTATGGCCGCCTTCACGGGTCAAATGATACTGTGTTTCGCCGTTCTCGGTAATCTCTGTATCGAATAAAACACCTTGGTCGATAAGCCATTGAACGCATTGTTTTGCATTGGAGGCAATAAACTCAACAGCTTCTTTCTGGCAGATACCTGCACCAGCAATTAGTGTATCTTCTACATGAGATTCGATGCTGTCAGTGTCATCAAAAACTGCAGCAATACCGCCTTGTGCGTAATAAGATGCTCCTTCGCTAAGGCTGCTTTTACTAAGAATGGTCACTTGATGAAAGGGGGCGAGCCGCAAGGCAGCTGAAAGTCCTGCGACACCACTCCCAATGATTAAAATATCAGTGTAATGCTGTGTGGATTCGTTCATAAGTGTTTGCATGTATATAATAGTATGTATTGAGTTTTTTATGTTAGCCTATCGAGTGTCCTATTGCTATGAGTGGATGGCTGTTAAGGTACAGTATATTGACCTAGCGCTATTTACGTATTCAAATGGTTTTAGTGTGATAGCTATCGCATTCGTGCCTAAAATCTGTATGCTGTCTTCTGGATCTTGTAGTTAGTTGTTTTAATAAGGATCTTTAAGATCAACCAAGTAATTTTTTCATCAGTTTTGTAAATTTTTGACTATTTTTTTAGATTAAATTGAACTTCAACGAGTTCTACTACTCAAAGTAGTGCTTGCTTTAGGAAGGGAGAACATGATCAAGTTAACATATTATCGGCCTGAATTCGGGAGATACTTCCTGGAATGAGCGAGCAATTGACCGACCAGATTTTGGTTGAAAAGGTACAAAAAGGCGATCAACAAGCTTTCAACTTATTGGTGATAAAATATCAGCATAAAGTCGCGAGCTTAGTATCTCGCTATGTACCGCAAGCAGATGTGCCTGACGTTGCGCAGGAGTCATTTATAAAAGCTTATCGCGCCATTGGTTCGTTTCGTGGTGACAGCGCATTTTATACTTGGCTTTATCGGATTGCGGTAAATACAGCTAAAAATTATTTAGTTGCCCAAGATAGGCGCCCACCTGCGTCGGACTTGGAAGCGAGTGATGCAGAAAACTTTGAAACCGCGAGTGCCTTAAAAGAAATTTCGAACCCAGAGAACTTAATGTTGTCTGATGAATTAAAGAAAGTTGTTTTCCGGACCATCGAATCGCTGCCTGAAGATCTTAGAATGGCAATTACGCTCCGCGAGTTAGATGGTTTGAGCTATGAAGAAATCGCAGAAATAATGGATTGCCCAGTCGGCACCGTACGTTCTCGTATTTTTAGGGCAAGGGAAGCGATTGATAATAAAGTTCAGCCACTGATTCAACAGTATTAGTATGTTAAATCAGTCAATTAAACATAATTGTGATGCAATTAACTGAAGGTAATTGGGCATGCAAAGAGAGAAACTTTCCGCAATGATGGATGGCGAAGTACTAGACTTAGAACTGGTCAGCGCTATTTCACGTGATTCAACGTTAAAACAACGTTGGGAGAGCTATCATCTTATTCGTGATACTCTACGTAACGATACTAGTGAAGTCATGCATTTTGATATTGCAAGTAAAGTTGCGGCAGCATTAGAGAATGAAGCTGTGCGTATTAATCCTCAGGTAGTTGTCGAATCGCAGCCAGAGCCTGCGACTTGGGGGGCTTTCCCATTCTGGGGCAAAATTCGTCCTTGGGCGAGCCAGTTAACTCAAATTGGTGTTGCAGCCTGTGTGTCTTTGGCTGTAATTGTTGGCGTTCAACAATACAACCAAAGTAATGCGGTTGACTCACCGGTTGATGAGCCAATGTTCAATACCATTCCTGTCGGCAGCGGGGCACCAGTTAGCTTGAATATCTCAGATAACCAATTATTTGGTAATGAGCAGCAACTTCAACAAGTTGAACAACAAAATCAACGCATTAATGCGATGCTACAACAGTATGAAATTGAAAGACGCTCGATGCTCAACCAGCAATATCAAGAGTCTGCACAACCTGCGTCTTCAGCAGGAGTTAAATTGCAATAATGAATAAATGGTTATCCGTCATCTGCCTGACGGGCAGCCTGATTATTTCTAATCAAGCTTCGGCATCTGAAATAGATGCCGATGTTCTTTTTAAAGAAATGGGGAATGCTGCCCAGAACCTTTCTTACGAAATGTCTTATATGACATTTAGCCCGCAATCAATAACGCCTGTACGTTATCGCCATGCAATCATTAATGGTGAACCTGTTTCACAAATGATCCAAATGGACTCATCGCGTCGTGAAATTGTTCAAAAAGGTAATAGTATTAGTTATTTTGAACCAGGTTTTGATGCATTTAGCTTAAATGGCAAATATATAGTTGATAATTTGCCATCAGTAGTTTTTGCCAATTATCAGCAAATTAAACCTTATTATAATTTTATTGATGCGGGACGTACCCATATTGGTGATAGGCCTGCGTTAGTGATTCGCATAATATCGAAAGACAACTCTCGGTTTAACTATGTAGTATTAATCGATGAAGAAACGAAATTGCCATTACGTATCGACCTTCTTGATAATAATAGCCAAACATTAGAACAATTTCGTGTGATCTCGACGGTGCTAGATAGCCAAACAGTGAAAGACTCATTACTCGCATTAAGTAAGGTAAATATGCCACCATTATTGATTTCCCCTAAAAATGGAAATCCTTCTTTTAAATGGCAAGTTGGCATGTTACCTCCTGGTTTTGAAGAAATATCTCGTTCTTCGCGAAAATTAGCTGAAGACGACGTAGTAGAAACCGCAATGTTTAGTGATGGTTTATTTACCTTTTCTGTAAACGTGACAAAATCGACTAAAGGCCCGTTACTTGATCAACCGCTTCAAAATGGGCGTCGTACTATTTACACAATGACGCAAAAGCAAAATGTTATCACTATCATTGGTGAATTACCGTTAGCAACAGCGCAAGTGGTAGCCGGTAGTATTCAGTTTCGGGAGTAAATTATGGTAAAAGAGTGGGCAACAGTAGTCCGTTGGCAAAACGGTAGAGCTTTATTGCGCTATGGTTCTTCGTCCGGCTGTGGTAGTTGTGGTGCTCGTAAAACCTGTGGTTCTTATGCTTTAAGCAAAATAGGGCCAAATACGGAACATGAATTAGAAATTGCGATTGAACAACCGCTAGTTGAAGGGCAAAAAATTGAAGTGGGCATCCCGGAGGGAAGTTTGATCCGTTCAGCGCTATTAGTTTACTTAACGCCTATTTTGGGGTTATTTATTTTTGCAAGCTTAGCACAGGCGTTTGATTTTGAGCAGTTCTGGATAGCGATTTCAGGTGTAATTGGTGGTATTATTGGCTTTTATATTGCGCGTAGACTAGCCTCAAATTGGCGTGATGATGAAGCTTTTCAACCTGTTATTTTACAGATAGGGCTACCTCCAAGTGAGCTTTCAGTACAAGTTAATTGCTAAATTTCAATATATTGAGTTAGAAGGTTAATTTGATATTATCAATAGAAAGGGGAAACTTAAGTTTCCCCTTTTTGTGGATTAGAGTTAATTAACAAACAAATAGTATTATGGCGAACAAAGTTATTAACCTATTTTGTCTGTTTTGAGTTAGAAATTACAATAGATTGACTATGGCTATAGAAGTGGTAGGCGTGAGTTGTATTAATGATGAATTACGGCAACTAATCTATAACCTGATGCAGGTTTACAGTTGTTTTACATTGAATCTTTGTGTTAGCGGGTTCTTATATGTAAAATGCAGCTAATTAACAATCTTGTGATAATCATAGCATTTTAGTTTTGTTGCAATATTTGCACAAAGCTGATTTTGTAAGGCAATTTAAAAGAAGATATTACCTTGAAAATCAATAATATAAGAAACTTTTCCATCATTGCACATATCGACCATGGCAAGTCGACCTTGTCAGATCGCATCATTCAAATTTGTGGTGGCTTAACCGACCGCGAAATGGCGGCACAAGTTTTAGACTCGATGGACTTAGAGCGTGAGCGTGGGATCACTATTAAAGCACAGAGCGTAACGCTTGATTATAAAGCTTCAGATGGTGAAACTTACCAATTAAACTTCATTGACACACCGGGTCATGTTGACTTCTCTTATGAAGTGTCTCGTTCATTAGCTGCCTGTGAGGGGGCTTTGCTGGTGGTTGATGCAGGGCAAGGTGTTGAAGCTCAAACTTTGGCAAATTGCTATACCGCTATCGAGATGGACTTAGAAGTTGTTCCGGTCTTAAATAAAATTGATTTACCAGCTGCTGATCCTGAACGTGTTGCCGATGAAATCGAAGATATTGTCGGCCTTGACGCACATGATGCAGTTCGCTGCTCCGCAAAAACCGGTATTGGTGTTCAAGATGTGATTGAACGTCTTGTTAAAGAGATTCCACCACCTGTTGGTGATGCAGATGCTCCGTTACAAGCACTGATTATTGACTCTTGGTTTGATAACTATTTAGGCGTGGTTTCTTTGATCCGTATTAAGAGCGGAACATTGAGAAAAGGCGATAAAATTAAAGTTATGAGCACAGGGCAAGTGTATAACGCAGACCGCCTTGGGATTTTCACACCGAAGCAAATCGACCGCGATGTATTAAGTTGCGGTGAAGTGGGCTGGTTAGTTTGTGCGATTAAAGATATCACTGGCGCCCCAGTTGGGGATACATTAACTGGGGCTCGCAACCCGGCAGATAAAGCGTTACCAGGGTTTAAAAAAGTTAAACCACAGGTATATGCAGGCTTATTCCCCGTCAGTTCTGATGACTATGAATCATTCCGTGATGCATTAGGTAAATTAAGTCTAAATGACGCATCTTTATTTTATGAACCAGAAACTTCGACTGCGTTAGGCTTCGGCTTCCGTTGTGGTTTCCTTGGTTTATTGCATATGGAAATCATTCAAGAACGTTTAGAACGTGAATATGATCTTGATTTGATTACCACTGCACCGACTGTCGTGTATGAAGTGCAGCAAACTAACGGTGATATCGTGTATGTCGATAGCCCATCTAAGCTACCGGCATTGAACAATATTGAAGAATTACGTGAACCAATCGCAGAGTGTCACATGCTGATGCCTAAAGAATATTTGGGTAACGTTATTACACTTTGTATTGAGAAACGTGGCGTTCAGACCAATATGGTCTATCATGGTAATCAAGTATCGCTGACTTATGAAATCCCAATGGCAGAAGTAGTATTGGATTTCTTCGATCGCTTAAAATCAACGTCTCGCGGCTATGCATCTTTAGATTATGCATTTAAACGCTTCCAAGCATCAGATATGGTGCGTGTCGATGTTCTTATTAATAATGAACGTGTTGATGCTTTGGCCTTGATCACACACCGTGCGAATTCTCAATATCGCGGTCGTGAACTGGTCGAAAAAATGAAAGAGCTAATCCCGCGTCAGCAGTTCGATATTGCGATTCAAGCAGCGATTGGTAACCATATTATTGCTCGTTCTACAGTTAAACAATTGCGTAAAAACGTACTTGCCAAGTGTTATGGTGGTGACGTTAGCCGTAAGAAAAAACTGTTGCAGAAGCAAAAGGATGGTAAGAAACGTATGAAGCAAGTTGGTAACGTTGAGCTACCACAAGAAGCGTTTCTTGCTATATTGCATGTTGGTAAAGACTAAGTTTACAAGGAGCCTCAATGGCTAACACCTTTGCCTTGATCCTAACACTGGCAACATTAATCACAGGGATTATATGGTGTTTAGACAAGTTTAAATTTGCACCTGCGCGTAAAGCAAAACTCAAGCAGTTACAGGATGCAACGAATGGCGCCGTGAGTGAAGCGGATGTGGCAAATGCTGTCCGCCGCCCATCGTGGCTTGAAACAGGGGCGTCTATTTTCCCTGTGTTGGCGATTGTACTGATTGTGCGTTCATTTATTTATGAGCCATTTCAAATACCTTCAGGGTCAATGATGCCAACGTTGTTAGTTGGTGATTTTATGTTGGTTGAGAAATTTGCTTATGGTTTAAAAGACCCAATTACACAAACGACGTTAATCGAAACGGGTAAACCGAAACGTGGCGATATCGCAGTTTTTAAATACCCAAGAGATCCTAATGTTGATTTTGTAAAACGAGTTATTGGAATGCCGGGTGATAAAATTATTTATAACCCAGATGCAAAGGAATTAACAATTTACCCGAATTGTGCAGATAACAAATGTACAGAGACCTTACCTATTGTTTATGGTCCTCTGGCGCCGAGTGAATGGACCATGTTCCTTGATATCGGTTCTGTTGTTGATAACCAAAAGGGGAATTATGAAATTCCATTAGACCAACCTCTACCAAGGAATGCGTTACGCCAGTATGAGCGTAGTGAAAAATTGGATACGGTTGAGCATCAAATTTTAATTATTCGTCAAGCAATTACTGAAGCTAAATATCTGCAACCAGGTATGCCGAAGAACGAATGGATTGTTCCTGAAAAGCACTACTTTATGATGGGTGACAACAGAGATAATAGCTCTGACAGTCGTATGTGGGGCTTTGTACCAGAAGAAAATTTAGTCGGTCGTGCAGTATTTATTTGGTTAAGTCTTGATAAACAAGAAAATGAATGGCCGACAGGTATTCGCTTTAGCCGAATTGGTCCACTATAATTTGAATAGTGGGTCTAGCCAAATGTTGGAAATGCGGGTTTTCATTTGAAAATCCGCATTAACCGAAGCATTATTGTTTTACCCAGTGTACAATATAGATTAATTAATATTATTGGCTCCCCAATTATTAACTCTCCTATTTTAACTTATTGTAACTAATGAATTTTTATAATTAGTTCCACTGAGCTGTAAAATATATGGAAGCATAAGGAGTCAGTGCAAACGCAACAGTTTTGTAAAATGGTGAATTTTACAGGTCTGTTGCGTGTGCTTTTTTATCAAATAAAAAATGGTTGGGCGCACATGAACCCCTCTTTATTAGAAAAATTACAGCGTAAGCTTGGTTATCAATTCAAACAGAACGAGTTATTAATCCAAGCATTGACACATAGAAGTGCAAGTAGCAAACATAATGAGCGTCTAGAGTTTTTAGGTGACTCAATTTTGAGTTTTGTGATTGCAAATGACTTATACCACCGCTTTCCAAAAGTGGACGAGGGTGATATGAGTCGTATGCGAGCAACGCTTGTACGCGGAAATACATTAGCAGAAATCGCACGTGAATTTGAACTCGGTGAGTGTTTACGTTTAGGGCCGGGGGAATTAAAAAGCGGTGGTTTTCGTCGCGAATCTATCCTTGCTGATACTGTTGAAGCACTGATCGGTGGTATTTTTTTAGATAGTGATATCCAAACGATCGAAAGAATTATTTTAGATTGGTATCAAAGTAGACTGGTTGAGATCAGTCCGGGTGATAAGCAAAAAGACCCGAAAACAAGGTTACAAGAATATCTGCAAGGGCGCCATTTACCACTACCTAATTATTTGGTTGTTCAGGTTAAAGGTGAAGCTCACGATCAAGAATTTACGATCCACTGCCAAGTTAGTGGTATTGACCAACCGATTAATGGTGTTGGCTCAAGCCGTCGTAAAGCAGAGCAAGCAGCAGCAGAGCAAGCATTGAAAATTTTGGAGCTTGAATGAGTGAATTACAATCCCACTGTGGTTTTGTTGCCATAGTTGGACGGCCAAATGTCGGTAAATCGACATTATTGAATCAATTACTGGGGCAAAAAGTTTCGATTACTTCGAGAAAGCCACAGACGACTCGCCATCGTATTATGGGGATCCATACAGAAGATAATTACCAAATTATTTATGTTGATACCCCAGGACTTCATATTGAAGAAAAACGTGCAATTAACCGTTTAATGAACCGGGCTGCATCCAGTTCAATTGGTGATGTTGAGTTAGTTATTTTTGTCGTTGAAGGGACTAATTGGACCGCTGATGATGAAATGGTATTGACTAAATTATCTAGCTTACGTTGCCCTGTTATATTAGCAATTAACAAAATTGATAATGTGACTGATAAAACGATACTATTGCCTCATATTAGTATGATCAGTCAGAAAATGAATTTTTTAGATGTTGTTCCGATTAGTGCTGAAAAAGGTACTGGTGTGGATACAATTGCTAAAATTGTTAAACAGCATATCCCTGAAGCAGTACACCATTTTCCGGAAGATTACATTACTGACCGTTCTCAGCGTTTTATGGCATCTGAGATTATCCGTGAAAAGCTCATGCGTTTCTTAGGTGATGAGCTACCATATTCGGTGACGGTTGAAATTGAACAATTTAAGGTAACAGAAGCGGGTATTTACCATATCAATGGCTTGATTCTTGTTGAGCGTGAAGGCCAAAAGAAAATGGTTATTGGTAACAAAGGTAGCAAACTGAAAACCATCGGTACCGAAGCGCGTATCGATATGGAAAGAATGTTTGATAACAAGGTGCACCTTGAGCTTTGGGTTAAAGTTAAATCAGGCTGGGCTGATGACGAAAGAGCATTACGTAGCCTGGGTTATGTTGACGACCTAAAATAGTAGGTGGCAAAGTGAGTGGTTGGCAGCGTGCGTTTGTACTCCATTCAAGGCCTTACAGTGAGACGAGTTTATTACTCGATTTTTTTACTGAAGGCGAAGGAAAAATACGTTTACTTGCAAAAGGCGCTCGCCGTAATCGCTCACCATTAAGGGGCTGCTTACAGCCCTTCACACCTTTGCTAATCCGCTGGGGAGGCAAAGGTGAAATCAAAACCTTAATTAGTGCAGACCCGGTTTCTTTAGCCCTCCCTTTAACAGGAACCGTTCTATATAGCGGTTTATATCTTAATGAATTAACCGCGCGTGTATTAGAATTTGGTACACCATATTCTGCACTATTTTTTGATTATCTCTCCTGTTTACAAATTCTTGCTGCGAGTGAGCACACTCCTGAATTTGCCTTGCGTCGCTTTGAGCTAGCCTTGCTTTCTTACCTTGGTTATGGTGTTGATTTTTTACATTGTGCTGGTAGCGGGGAGCCCGTTTCTGACACAATGACTTACCGGTATAGAGAAGAAAAAGGATTTATTGGTAGTTTGGTTGTTGACCAGCTTAGTTTCACGGGTAAACAACTTAAAGCACTGGCAAGTCGCGAATTTCCTGATGCAGATACGCTTAAAGCAGCAAAACGTTTTACTCGACTTGCTTTAAAGCCTTATTTAGGTGGAAAACCTTTAAAAAGCCGAGAGTTATTTCGCCAGTTTACTTATTCGCCAGTTGTGCAGAACAAACAGAGTTGAAATTGTTTTTAATTTTATTTTTACCTAGTTTGTTATACCGCTAATACCCCTAATACCTCTATATATCCCTTTCTCATGTATCTTTTTAGCTGAACTGGCTTTATCAAACAATATATTTTTTTGTCGATATAAAATCTTACGAAGCGCTTCGCAAAAATTAAATACAACGACTGAAATAGGGTATGTATATTGGAATTTACTTCGAATGATGAGAGATTTATTCCCTCAGCACAGGAAATTACAGTAGGATAGTAGGCAGATAAGTTTATTAGCGTTTACTAATGAGGAATAAAAAATGGCAGAGCTTTTGTTAGGCGTAAATATCGACCATATTGCAACGGTTAGAAATGCAAGAGGAACTCAATATCCAGATCCTGTACAAGCTGCGTTCGTTGCTGAACAAGCGGGAGCTGATGGTATCACCATTCATTTACGTGAAGACCGCCGTCATATTACAGATAGAGATGTCACATTGCTAAATGAAACCATTCAAACTCGAATGAATCTTGAAATGGCGGTAACGGACGAAATGGTAGAGATTGCTTGTCGTGTTAAGCCTGCATTCTGCTGTTTAGTACCTGAAAAACGGGAGGAAGTGACCACGGAAGGCGGTTTAGATGTCGCAGGGCAAAAACAGAAAGTTGCAGATGCTGTTAAACGCCTCACAGAAGCGGGTATTTTAGTTTCATTGTTTATTGATGCAGACCACGCACAAATTGATGCTGCGCAAGAGTGTGGTGCTCCGTTTATTGAAATCCATACAGGAGCCTATGCAGATGCTAAAACAGAACAGGAGCAAGAACTTGAGTTTCGCCGTATTCATGATGGCGTTATATATGCGGCGAGTAAAGGAATTAAAGTCAATGCAGGTCATGGCTTAACCTATCATAACGTTCAACGTATTGCTCAGTTACCTGAAATTTATGAGCTTAATATTGGTCATGCAATTATTGGCCGAGCATTGTTCAGTGGGTTAGCTCAAGCCGTTGCTGATATGAAAAAAATTCTGTTGGAAGCGCGTAAATAATGGCAATTGTAGGGTTAGGTACAGATATTGTGGAAATTGCTCGTATTGAGTCTATGATTGAACGTACAGGTGACAGCCTTGCTAAACGCATTTTAACGGAGGCTGAGTTAGTCCAGTACCAACAACAATCAAAGCCAGCTCGCTTTTTAGCAAAACGCTTTGCAGTTAAAGAAGCTGCAGCAAAAGCACTAGGTACGGGAATTCGCAATGGTCTAGCGTTTAATCAATTTGAAGTCACTAATGACAAGCTTGGGAAACCCTTATTGAGCTTAAGTGATGAGGCATTAACGTTGGCTAACTGCATACATGCAACACACTTTCATGTTTCGATTACCGATGAGCGGCATTATGCGGTAGCTACTGTGATAATTGAAAGTACTATGAAGAATTAAAGTCTTTCTAAGTAGTAGAAAAATATAGGTTATTTATTGCTTGCTTGATTAGCCAATAAATAACCTATTAAAATAAAAGATATATTATCTGAAAATAGAATACAATACTTATTTTAAGTTAAATATCTATGGTTAACGCTATGAAATAAAATGGCCATTCAATCAGTTAATAAAGAATTGACTGGCTAATAATACATCGCTTTGTAATTAGTTTAATTAAAAACTATTTTCCATGGTGAAATTATATTATTCTCTTACAAATTTTCTAATTTCCCACTCTAAAGTTCGCTGAGATTGTTCATAAAAGAAGAAAAATCCATTTTCAGCATAAATTGCTGTTCCTTGTTTAGAGTTTCTTTTATAGTCAAGAGAGTCAAATAGTTTTATAGAACCATTTGCATAAATAGTAAATATATCTAATTTAGACTCAGTGGTGTTTGTACATATAAGGAATTGTTTGTTTTGATTTGGTTCATAAACAACTTGGAGGTCATCATGGAAAGTATCTAACACTCCATCTTGTACAAAATTTTTAAGATCTATTTTTCCATCTTTTGTTATTTCATAAATAACAAAAGACTTGTTCTTAGCTATACCAATAAAGTAATTATAGTCTTTTACAGTATAAACTAAACTTGTGCTGTAATAATTATTAAATTTACTTTTTTGAACGCTTTCACTTGATTTGGTCATAATATCCCTCTTTGAAAATTGGTAAATGCGAGGGGTTAATGTATCAGAAAATATTTATTGTAATAGTAATAAATATTATCAGAATATAATGTTTATTAATCTTTGGTAATAAATTGTATAAGCGAAAACTTATATAAGCTTAAACTGATAAGAATTCATCATAGGAAGTAAGCTACTACTAAATATTATTATGTTTATTTTTTATAATGATGAATTCTTAAAGTAATCATAGAGGTTTAAATTTTGTCTGCGTGGTGGATCATAACAAATTTATCCCATAGCTGATCTTGGCTTTCGATATGATTGGGATCAATAATGATAGTATTGTTTATGGGACATACTGATTGGCAGGTAGGCTTATCGTAGTGCCCTACACATTCAGTGCATAGGTTTGAGTCAATCTCATAAATTTCGTCACCCATAAAAATTGCATCATTTGGGCATTCAGGTTCACACATATCACAATTGATACAGCGTTTTGTAATTAATAAAGACATATCAGTGACTTATACTCGACTAAGTTAAAAAATAGTAACTTATACCTTGCACCTATTCGTTACTTCTATTCAATTCTTGTGTTTTTGTGCAACCATTTTACATTGAAAAGCTTGAAAAAGTAATACTAAATTACAATACTTATTTTTCATATTATTTAAATGTAAGTTTTTTAAAGTCCATTGTTATGCAGAATGGCTATTTTTCCCTGAAAAATAGGAATATTCAAATCAAAATGGTTTGGTTAATGGAATGTAAGTGAGTTATTTGGTTTTACTAATATTTTTTTATTGCTGTTTGGTTATGGGTTTAGTATTAATTAAAACTGGATTATATTTTTAATAGGAAAGTTATGATTTAAAAAGTTTGAAAAGGAAACTGTTTTTAACTGAAAAGTTTTAATATTAAGATGTTTTTTATTAATTAATGATAAAAAATTCTTTTTCGGGTATTATGGGAAGTATGTTTAATTATTGTCAATAAGGGTCTTGTATTTGACCCTTATTTATTTTGAATTTTAACTTAAATATAATGCGATGTTATTATTCTTCTATCGAATAGCTATGAATTTTCCAGTTTTTATCTTTTTCTGCTTGGCTATATATATGAATAAGACCATTAGCGATATAAAGCGTTGCTGATTGAATTGTATCTCCAACGTTGAAGTTATCAACATAGATCGGCTGTATACCTGCTTTATCATCTATTTGGTACAATTCGACAATTTTTTCATTTAAATTATAACCATATAAATATTGTTTATTTTTTGCTGAATCATAGAATGCTTGAATGTTACTAAGGTAGGACCTCAGTTTTCCTTTTTGTACTGGTGCATTTGGGTCAACTTTACCATTATCTGCCATAGAGTATACAACGTAAGTTTTATCTTTTGAGTGCCCTAAAAAATAATTACGTTTAGCTGCACTAAAGGTCATCTTTGTTGGATAGAAATCTTCGAATGCTCCATTTTATACTAATGTTCTAATAATAAGCATATATTTATTGCTTCCGTTGTTAATAATGAATAAGCCTAGTAATCATAAATAAGTTTGATTTAAAATAATCTTTATTATCAGTTCATTTCATATATCTAATTAATTGAATAAATATTCACAAAGAGTGAAAGTTATGATAAAAATAATAAAAAAGATAAAGGGTCAAAAATATGTTCGAAAATCTTGGCGTTCTTAACTTCTGGACTTATTTGGCAGGGTTAGTTTTAATCATTATTGTACCAGGACCTAACTCATTATATGTATTAAAAACAAGTACATCGAGTGGCACTCGGTTTGGTTATCGGGCTGCTCTAGGGGTATTTACTGGAGATGCAATATTAATTTTCCTGTCATTTATCGGTGTCGCTTCAGTGATTAAAGCATCCCCGACATTATTTATGATAGTTCGCTATTTAGGTGCGGCTTATCTACTATATTTAGGCGGTAAGATTTTATATAGCACATTTATGTATAAAAAATCGCAGCCAAACGGTATTGATGCTATCCCAATTAAAACAGAAAAACACTTTACTCGCGCTCTAGTGCTGAGCTTAACAAACCCGAAAGCAATTTTATTTTATATTTCTTTCTTTATACAATTTGTTGACTTTAATTACTCACATGCATGGGTACCTTACCTTGTACTTGCGACGATTTTAGAATTAGTGAGTTTTTTATACCTGAGCTTATTGATTTTTAGTGGCTATTTGATTGCGCGTTTTTTGCGTGAAAAGCAACTCCTTGCAAAGCTTGGAAATTGTACGGTAGGCGCTTTCTTTATGGGGTTTGCAGCTAAATTAGCGATTTTTAGCAATTAAAATTAGGTTGCTATTACAGAGACAAAAGCATTTTAATTGCGGTCATTCTAACATTTGAGGATAATCGCGTGTAAAACGCATTGACCAGAGGTAAGAGTGACGCAAATTGAAATTGATGAGTATTGGATGCAACAAGCTATTGAACTTGCGCTAAAAGCACAAGATCTTGGCGAAATTCCTGTTGGTGCGGTCTTAGTTAAAGACAATCGTTTAATTGCTTCAGGCTGGAATCGTTCAATTATTGACCATAATCCAACAGCACATGCTGAAATTATGGCTCTGCAACAAGCAGGGCAAGTGCTGTCAAATTATCGGTTATTGGATACCACATTATATGTAACGTTAGAGCCTTGCATTATGTGTGCAGGCGCAATGATCCACAGCCGTATTAATCGTGTCGTTTATGGTGCTAAGGATTTTAAAACTGGCGCTTGTGGTTCCTACCTAGATATTATGGGGCAAGCCGGGCTAAACCATTATGTGGATGTGACTGGTGGTGTTCTAGAAGAGCAATGTTCTTCAATGCTGAGTGCTTTTTTTAAATTGCGTAGAGCGCAAAAAAAAGAACAAAAGCGCTAACACAGTAAAATTTAGCGCACTTATTTTATTTCAGCATGATTTATAGCGAGTTTTCAGGTGCTTCTGGTGGCGAGATAGGTGTTTCATTATCGGTCTCATCGGTATTTTGTGATGGGTGTAATGAAAGTAAATATTTTCCTAATGGCAGCCTTTTTTCATCAAGAGTTTTAGATGGCCGCGCCGCAGAACTCATTTTCCCTAAATTCGTCATACTAACTTTTTCAGAAATAGGGGACTGATTTTGCATAGCTTGAGATTCAGTAGTGCTATGGTTCTCAGGAGAAATCAAATAAATAAGTGACTTCTGGGCAATATCAAGAGCATGCTGTTTTCTTTCTTGGCTTTGTAAGTAACCCACTAAACTTTGATGATAACGACGAATATTCTCAACGTAACGATAAGCTTCGTGGCCACGTGCATAACCATAAGTGAGTTGTGAGTAATATTTTTTCTGCGTCAATAAAGGTAAACGGGCTTTTACATCTAACCACCGGTTAGGGTCTCCGCCTAACATTTCAGTTAATTTACGGACATCCTGCATATGCCCATACCCCATATTATAGGCGGAAAGGGCAAACCAGATACGGTCATCCTCTTCGATGGTTTCAGGTAAACGCTCCATAATATAAGCAATATAAGCGGCGCCGCCCTTTATGCTTTCTTCCGGGTCTAACCTATCTGCAATACCCATTGTTGTTGCGGTTGGCTTTGTTAGCATCATTAGCCCGCGTACCCCCGTAGGTGAGGTCGCTAAAGGATCCCAATGGGACTCTTGCCATGCAATAGCCGCTAATAATTTCCAGTCAATTACCTGAGCATATTTTTCAAATAGAGGTTGATACTCGGGGAGTTTATTATCAATGGCTTTAATAAATGCCATTGTGTCGAAATAATCGAAAGACTCTACATGGCTGAAATATTTTTCATTAAGACGTGCAAGTAATTCGCTTTCATGGCTGATGTTGAAGAAATCAAGCAACGCAGCATCTAAACTGTTTTCTTTACTACGACGCATATACCAAGTAACAGCATGATCATCCAATAAATCAAAAGCAACCGCTAATTGCGGGTGAATACGTTGCTGTAGTGCAACGGCAATAGAGTCTTCTAATGTGTAGTCAACCTCACCATCGGCAACCATTTCAAGGATTTGATTGGTATTGTATTTTGAGGTTTCTTCCCACTTTAGGTTTGGGTATTCCTTGGCGAGTTCCTTCAAGGTACTTGCATGCGCCGTACCCGCTGTTACCAATAATTTACCCGTTATTTCATTGAAGTTTTTGGGGCGATTTGTTCCTTTGCGATAGACAAGTTGTTGAGTGACATTAAGATAACTTGGACCAGTTTTTGTTTTGGCTAAACGGTCTTTGTTATACAGTAAACCCGCAACCGCGATATCGGCATCGCCATTTTCAAGGTCATCAAATATTTGCTCGAATGTTGGGCGGATGGTTATCTTGAGTTTAACGCCTAAGTATGAGGCAAAGCCTTGAGCCAGCTCGTAGTCGAACCCACGCAGCTGTTTCTGCTCATCAATATAGATAAGTGGCGAGCTAACGGCACTAATACGTAATTCACCTTGAGAAATAATTTTATTAATTTGTGAATTCTGCGTATTGGGCCAGCGGACGTTAAAACCGATGACCATAGTTGCTAGTAGCGCGATGACCACGATAATTAAATAGTTAACTTTTAAGTTATTCAAATAATAGTTTCTCGTGCATTGACTGGTGCTGTATGTCCATAAAAGAGTATGGCTAAGTAATGGTTATAATTCCAGTAGTCGGCTATTTTGCTCAACATTTAGGAACGGTGCAACCTATATTATCGTATTTAGCACAGAATAATATTTAACTAATCGCTTTATTTTTAATCACGCAAACGGTTTCGTATTGATGAACATTGCTCTATAATGTGTTCCGGTTTCCCTGCTTTCATGTTCAGGGCTGGCGTTTAAAAGAGAGAAATTAAGACGATGGAAATTTTGCGTGGTTCACCTGCTCTATCAGCATTTCGTATTACCCGCCTTTTGGCGCTGTTTGCAGAAAAACAGCTTCCTGTCACGGATATCTATGCTGAGTATATGCACTTTGCTGAATTATCAGCGCCGTTGAGTGATAGTGAGCAAGGCAAACTGAGCAGTTTGTTAAAGTATGGTCCTTCTCTGGCTGAGCACGAGCCATTCGGTAAGCTTATTTTAGTCACTCCTCGTCCGGGAACTATCTCTCCGTGGTCTTCAAAAGCCACCGATATTGCACATAACTGTGGTCTTCGCCAAGTAAAGCGTATCGAACGCGGGATTGCTTATTATGTTCAAGGTGATGCATTGACCCAAGAACAGTGGCATGAAGTGATCGCCATTTTGCATGATCGCATGATGGAAAGCATTTTCTCTTCTTTTGAACAAGCGAGCGCACTGTTTGTGCAGCAACAGCCGGCACCAATGAAATCCATTGATGTGATTACAGGTGGCCGCCTTGCATTGGAAACAGCTAACAGGGAAATGGGGCTCGCGTTAGCCGATGACGAAATTGATTACCTGTTAGAGGCATTTACTGGGTTAAAACGTAATCCAACGGATGTTGAGCTCTATATGTTTGCGCAAGCAAACTCAGAACATTGCCGCCATAAAATCTTTAATGCAGACTGGGTAATTGATGGTGAAAAACAGCCTAAATCACTGTTTAAAATGATTAAAAATACGTTTGAAAAAACACCTGACCATGTTTTATCTGCTTATAAAGATAATGCCGCCGTTATGGAAGGTTCGTCTGTTGGCCGCTTTTTTCCTGAACCTGAAGGACGTACATACCGCTACCACCAAGAAGATGCTCATATCTTAATGAAGGTGGAAACTCATAACCACCCAACAGCGATTTCACCATGGCCGGGAGCAGCAACAGGCTCTGGCGGTGAAATTCGTGATGAAGGCGCAACAGGGCGCGGCGCGAAGCCAAAAGCTGGTTTAGTCGGTTTTTCTGTTTCTAACTTACGCATTCCCGGTTTTGAACAGCCTTGGGAAGAAGATTTTGGTAAACCAGAGCGCATTGTGACGGCTTTGGATATTATGATGGAAGGGCCATTAGGTGGGGCGGCATTCAATAATGAATTTGGTCGTCCTGCGCTATTAGGTTATTTCAGAACGTATGAAGAAAAAGTTAACAGCCACAATGGTGAAGAATTACGTGGTTACCATAAGCCTATTATGTTAGCGGGTGGTATCGGAAACATCCGTGCAGATCACGTACAAAAAGGCGATATTACGGTTGGTGCAAAACTGATTGTACTCGGTGGCCCTTCAATGAACATTGGGTTAGGTGGCGGGGCTGCATCATCAATGGCATCAGGCCAATCAGACGCAGATCTCGATTTTGCTTCGGTACAACGTGATAACGCCGAAATGGAACGCCGTTGCCAAGAAGTTATCGACCGTTGCTGGCAGCTTGGTGATGATAACCCTATCTTATTTATCCACGATGTGGGCGCAGGTGGTTTATCGAATGCCATGCCTGAGCTGGTGAGTGATGGTGGCCGCGGTGGACGTTTTGAGTTACGTAAAATTCTTAATGATGAACCGGGCATGAGCCCGCTAGAAGTTTGGTGTAATGAGTCTCAAGAGCGCTATGTGATGGCAGTTTCACCTGAGCAGCTTTCTGTCTTTACGGCGATTTGTGAACGTGAACGTGCGCCATTTGCCGTGATTGGGGAGGCGACTGAAGAGCGACATTTAACACTGAATGATGAACACTTTTCTAACCAACCTATAGATATGCCTTTGGATGTTTTACTGGGTAAAACACCAAAAATGCTGCGTGATGTAACAACATTAAAGGCAGAGCCCGATTCATTAGATAGAACAGCGATTAATTTAAATGAAGCGGTGAAGCGTGTTCTACATTTGCCTGCAGTAGCTGAAAAAACATTCTTAATCACCATTGGTGACCGCACAGTGACGGGTATGGTGGCACGTGATCAGATGGTTGGCCCATGGCAAATTCCTGTTGCTGACTGCGCGGTAACCACCGCTAGCTTAGATAGCTACTATGGGGAATCCATGTCAATAGGTGAAAGAACACCAGTAGCATTGGTAGACTTTGCTGCATCAGCACGAATGGCAGTTGGGGAAGCATTAACTAATATCGCATGTTCTTATGTGCAAGATTTAAAACGCGTTAAATTGTCGGCTAACTGGATGGCAGCAGCTGGGCACCCTGGTGAAGATGCAGGTCTATATGAAGCGGTTAAAGCGGTAGGAGAAGAACTGTGCCCTGCGTTAGGTTTAACTATCCCAGTTGGTAAAGACTCCATGTCAATGAAAACGCGTTGGCAGCAAGATGGCGAAGAACGCGAAATGACCTCGCCACTTTCTTTGGTGATTAGTGCATTTGGTCGTGTTGAAGATGTTCGCTTGACAGTGACACCTGAATTAAAAGTAACTAATGATAATGCCTTGTTATTAATTGACCTTGGGCAAGGCAATAATGCGCTGGGCGGCTCTGCGCTCGCACAGGTATATCGTCAGTTAGGTAATAAAGCCCCTGATGTACGCAGTCCAGAAGTATTACTTGGCTTCTTTAATACAATTCAGAAGTTGTTATCAGAGCAAAAACTTCTAGCCTACCATGACCGCTCAGACGGTGGTTTATTCGTCACTTTAGTAGAAATGGCTTTTGCGGGTCATTGCGGTATTAATGTTGATATCAGCTCTTTTGATGAAGACACGCTTGCGGCGTTATTTAACGAAGAGCTAGGAGCAGTCATTCAAATTAATGAAGCCGATAGAGCGTATGTAGCAGAATGTTTTGAGCAAGCAGGGCTGGCAGGTTGCGTTCATTATTTAGGTTCTGCAATACATGATGATGTCGTGATTATTAATAGCCGAGATACGGTTGTATATCGTGAATCTCGTAGTTTATTGCGTCAATGGTGGGCTGAAACTACTTGGCAAATGCAACGCTTGCGTGATAACGAAGTGTGTGCAGACGAAGAGCATGCGATGAAACAGGATAACCAGGACCCTGGTTTGAATGTGAAACTGACGTATGACATTGAAGAAGACATCGCAGCGCCGTTTATTTTGTCAGGCGTGCGCCCTAAAGTGGCTGTTTTACGCGAACAAGGCGTGAACTCGCATGTGGAAATGGCCGCCGCTTTTGACCGTGCTGGTTTTGATGCGGTTGATGTGCACATGAGTGATTTACTTGCAGGTAACTTGTCTTTGGAACAATTCCAAACATTGGTGGCTTGTGGTGGTTTCTCTTATGGGGACGTATTAGGTGCGGGTGAAGGTTGGGCAAAATCTATTTTATTCAATAATAAAGTTCGTGATGAATTTGCTACGTTCTTTAACCGCCCAGATACCTTATCTCTTGGGGTGTGTAATGGTTGCCAGATGATGTCGAACTTACATGAGCTGATCCCTGGTGCGGAATTCTGGCCTCGCTTTGTACGTAACCGTTCAGAACGTTTTGAAGCGCGCTTTAGTTTAGTAGAAATTGCGAATAGCCCATCGTTATTACTGCAAAATATGGCAGGCTCTCGTATGCCTATTGCTGTTTCTCATGGTGAAGGGCAAGTGGAAACACGTGCAGCGGCACATTTACAGCAATTAGAAGATAACGGGCTGGTGGCGATGCGTTTCGTGAATAACTATGGCCAAGTGACAGAGCAATATCCAGCTAACCCGAACGGGTCAGTTAATGGAATTACTTCGGTGACATCGAAAGACGGCCGTGCAACGATTATGATGCCGCATCCTGAGCGTGTTTTCCGTACGGTAAGCAACTCATGGCACCCTGAAAATTGGGGAGAGGACAGCCCATGGATGCGGATTTTCCGTAATGCACGTAAGCAATTAGGCTAATAAGTATTTTAATAAATTAGTCGCTGGGCTAATTTGAATACAAGCACTCTATCGTCAGGGATAAAACTAAAGCGATAGAGTGCTTTTTTATTATGTTATTTTTACAAATTATCATTTGTTTTTACTTTAGCTATATTTGAATGGATATGAATAATGCGAGTTTGTTTTTATTATTTAAATATTAATTAATTTTAAATTTGTTTTATGAATAATTTTATTGATATATCAGATTAACTTCTTAATTAAAAGATAAATTAAATGTTAAATTATTAAATGTTAAATGCTACTAAGTCAATGAATGGCTCAGCAGTTTATATTCAAATGAATTTTGATAGGAGTTAATATGGATGCGATAAGTAAATTGAAGGAAATTATTGATTTTGAAAAGATAGTTGTAGATTCTAATTATCTTAATAAAGGACCAATATATATTAACTTAATGAAGAGAAATCTTAATTTAGGTGAAGCTAAAGGGCATGAAGTCAAATTGGAATATACTAATAATGTGTTTTTTTCAGGGGAAATAGAATCCAATTTATTTATAAAAGGGAATAAAAACAATAATATTTTAGATGCGGGTGTAATGAAAGCTTCTATTAATGGATATGGTGGGAACGATCATCTTATTTTTAGGTCGGGTGTTGCGAGAGGTGGGGATGGTGATGATAATTATTATTTACGCCGTTTTCAATGGAAGAATGTTAAAAATAAAAGTATAACTAAATTAAATGCGAGAATTGTTGAGAATACAAAAGGTCAGAGTGATGTTCACTTAGGGTATACTTTAAAGGAAATAGTTAACGTAAAATGCATAGGTAATGATCTAGTATTAACAATAAAGGCAAAATCGCCATATAAAATCTCAGATGTTTTAGTACTAAATATTACATTAAAAAATGCTTATCAAGATACTTTAAATGGGAAAAAACTAAAGCATCATTACCAGCTCTATACACATGATGGGTTTTGTTTAAATCCGATTTTAAATAATAATAGTGATAAGAAAAATTCGGAAAAATTTTATGAGATTACCTATCTTCAAGATAATGATTATCTTAAGAGAAGTAATGAAAGTGATAAAGTCAAAATCAATCAAGAAAAGCAAAGTATAATTATTAATAATCATGGGTACTGTTCTCCTTCATGGGGTTATTTCAATTTTAATGGAAATATTAAAAACCTAACTTATAGAGGTGGTGACGGTAATGATTATTTAACAATGGTTAATAGAAATAGTTATATTACAGCAACAAAAGGGAATGATATTTATCAATTAAAACCCAGTGATCTTATTCAATCAGAATTGACTATTAATCTAGGTAATTTGGAGGGAAGGGATGCTCGTGATAGTAGCATTATTATAAAATCACCTGATGAATATGGAGGTCAGTTACATACAGACGGTCAATCAATATATTTTACCAATATGTTTAATGATAGAAAACTGGATATCAAATTTGTCGGTTATGAAAATAAGGACTTTCAGCATATATATATTAAGGATGCAAATGATAATTTAATTAAGATTAATTTAAATAGCAAAGGGCATGAAATAGTAACTAAAAAGACAACCGGTTTATTTACTGAACAATCGGATATATTCTATCTTAGAAGAGGTGAATCCTATCAAGGTGCTATTATTGATGCACTAGGTGGGGATGATGAAATTAATAATTATAGTGAGAAAGGTGTGATTGCTAATGGCGGTAATGGTAACGACAAACTGATAGCCTATAAGGGAATGAATGTTTTATATGGTGGGCAGGGGAATGATGTAGTTAATGGCGGTAAGCAAGGGGATTTATTACTTTCTGATTTAGGTAATGATATTTTAAATGGCAATCATGGTAATGACCACTATATTGTTGATGGTTCCAAAGGTACTGGAACAACAATTATTGATGATACCAATGGTATTAATGATATCCACTTAATGTATTTTAATAAAAAATATAAAGAAGTAGAAGAAAATGGAATGAAGTATCAGGTGTTTAAGTCAATTTCAACATTACGTGAGGTGAAAATAAAGATAATATCGTCTAACGAAATAAATAGAAATCACATTCACCATTATGACAAACTTCCTGATAATATTCCTAACGATGTTAAAGAAAGTATGAGCCATATGGTAAGGTATCTAGCTGAGCACAAGCAGTACTGGAAAAGAGAACATCCATTATTACCATGGCAGCCGATGCTTGCTTTTAAAGATTTTTTTGAAAATACAGAGCACTCAAAAATAGATTTATCTTTACCTGAAATTAATATTGCGGAGGATTCAAATCCTTCTCAGTTAGTTATAAATTTAACAAAAAATCAATATAAAATAGCTGATGAAAGCCAACATGGACGAGTATTTAAAGCAAAGATGAATATAGGCAGTATATCTATGGCACACAATGCTGCTGGTCATAATGTTTTATATGCAGACGAAGGAAATATTGATTTATTTGGTGGTGCTGGGAATGATGTGCTTATTGCAAATGGTCATAATGGATTGTTAAGTGACAATAAAGGGGAGAATACATTTATTGTTAATGGGGAATTCACAGGGGAAAGCGTTATCCATCGCTATAGTGATAAAGACACAATACACTTAATTAGCTTTAATAAAACACCAGAAATATTAGAATCTGATAACCAAAATGAAATGGCTCGCTATGTGTTCAGTTCAGAGTCCGGTTATAAAGTTACTCTTATCCAGCACAAAAATAATCAAGCACCAGTCGTTATTCATCATAATTCCTTGCCGGGTGCCCAAAAATATACGACAGCACAAAAGCTTGATTATTTAGTGAATACTTTAGCTGAAATGCGATTACAAGATGAATATAACAGCGTTGGGACTCATGATTTTGAAAGAATAAATAGTGATTGGCAACCTACTCAGCTTGTGAACAATTTTTTGTCAAAAAGGTAAGTTTATAAAGAATAGTCTATTAATACGTTGCTTTTTTTAAACTTTATAAAAAGATTGAATAAAATTAAAAGCCCTAAAATTTTTGTTGGTTTTAGGGCTTAACTAAGAAACATATTTAGCGCCATTTAGGCCCAAAAACGGTTGATTTGCTCACGTAATGCTTCTGCCGTTTTTTTACCCTTATCGCCCACTAATGCACGGCCAGCAATAAAGGCTTTGGCCTTGATACCGTTAAATAAATGGATATCCTCCGGCACGATACCGCCAGTAATGGACAGTTCTAGCCCTAAATCAGACAGTTTTCGCATTTTTTCGATATCTTCATTGGTCCAGCCAATACCGGCGAGTTCAGCATCGCGGGAGCGGTGGTAAATCGCTTGGGAAATACCTAAATCGACCCAATTTTTGGCATCTTCAAAAGTCCAATTACCATAAATTTCAATTTGGATCTCACGATTAAACTCATCGGCAACTTTTTTGCAGGCAGCAATAGTGGCAATATGCGCCGCGGCTGAGACTGTGATCCAATCTGCTCCTGCTTCAAATGCCATTCTCGATAAAATGGCTCCCCCATCGGTGGTTTTCATATCGCAAACCAGAATGTGATTAGGGTATTTTTGACGTAAAGTAGAGACCGCATTCATGCCATCAGCGAACGCTAAAATTGTACCCACCTCAATAATATCAACGAAAGTGTGTACATTTTCAGCCACTTCGAGTGCGGCAGGTAAGTTGGTTTGGTCTAATGCAATTTGGATCAAAGGCTTTGTCATTGTGATTGTCCTAAAATATTTTCATGGATTAGACGCGCAAGGCCATCACCGTTATTATCTGTAGCACAGATAGCATTCGCATGGGATTTCACCGTGTCATCGGCATTTTTCATTGCTACGCCTAGGCCCGCTAGCTCAATCATGGAGATATCGTTGTGGTTATCACCAACAGCGATAACTTGGTTTGAGTTATAACCTTGAGAGTTAAGATATTCTGCTAAACGCGTTCCTTTGTTATTGCCTTTTGCGGCAAAGTCGAAACGGTTTGACCATGATTTTTCGGCATTAAAAGTTTGTTTAATCCAAGGGGAATTTAAGAAACGTTCTAACGTAGACGGTTCACCTTCGACGACGAACTTCCAAATATAGTCAGCCTGCTGGACTTGTTCTTCAAATGAATCAATGCGATAAATTTTCGGTGGATGAGCCATGGTTGGGTCGTTAGCCCACTGTTCCATTGCACTCATGTAATCGATAGGGTCGATTTTTGAATACACCATGGCATCGGTGATGTACATCACCATTTTCAGTTTATCGTTCTGTGCTAATTCGATGAATGTCAGTGCATTCTCTTTGGTAAGGGCATTGTGCGTGATAACTTTTTCATTTTGGTAATCATAGATATAAGTACCATTGCAACAAATAATCGGCGTAGTTAGCCCGAGTTCATCATAGTAGGGACGGGCTGCAGTATGGTGGCGACCAGTGACTATCATGACGTGGCATTGTTTTGCTGCTTGTTGAATGGCTTGTTTGGCTGCAGGGTGGATCGTATGTTCTTGAGTTAAAACCGTTCCATCCAAATCAAGCGCTAATACGTTATACATAGTTGATTACCTCTATCGCTAATTAATGATTTTCTTTTATTTTCATTAAATTAGCATAATGCTTGATCAATAACCTGATAAACATCATCAATCGTGCGGCAACGGCGTAGTTTTTCAAGATCAACGCCGGTTTCACTGTCTTCATCATCGAGAACACGAGTGACTTCCATCAGACCTTCCATATGTTCATCGGATGAACTGCCTGCCAAGGTGATAAGTACGTCAACAGGCTCATCTTCGCCATCAAAAACAATCGGTTTTTCCAGTGTGACTAAAGCAAAAGCGGTTTTTAGTACCCCGTCTTCAGGCCTTGCGTGAGGAAGCGCTAAATTAGGTGCGATACAAATATAAGGCCCAAGTTTTTCAATACTGTTGATAATTGCTTTATGATAGCTAGGTTTTATCGCACCTGAAGCGATGAGCAAGTCTGTGCCTATCTTAATGGCATCACGCCAGTTATCAGCGGATGCTTGTAGCTGTATCGAATTATTGTCGATTAATGATTGTTTAAATCCCATCATTGCCTTCCTATTTTTATACATTAAGTGAATAGATACCGTTATGAGCGATATCTATACCCATGAGTGATGCTATTTATTCCCTATAAAATTGGTATGTATGATATCGAGTAGTTCATCACCAAATGAGTTGGGGTTGAGCATATTTTGTACGCCAAGAATGAATTTACCATCACCCGGATCCATTTCTGCACTAAGGTGTTTAGAGGAAACGATAATATCAGTTGCTGGTAATTTCGATTTATAATCGGAGACTGCACAAGAATCCATCACATGAGGAATGCCTTTCTTTTCGAGGTACTGGCCAATTTTCATTTTCATCATCATGGACGAGCCTTGTCCATTGCCGCAAACTGCTAAGATACGTACAGGCTTAGTACCATTATGTTCAATAGATGCAGCTTCGACTTCTTCATTGGTTTCCATTTCAGTTTCGATTGGGTTTTGTGCATCTTCTTCGGCGCGAAGTTTCTTTGCAGCAAAATACATATAGACAAGGGAGAGGGCGACAACGACAAAGAAGAAAATTTTAGAGAAGGATAAACCTTGCATAATGACAGGGAAGGCGAGCGCCCAGTCGGCCATACCCATCCAACCACTAAAGTCCGTACCTTGGCTATTAATTAAGCTGATTGCCCAAGCTGAACCCAATACTTCAATGATACCCATCACGAAACACACTTTCATGACGGCTTTCCAACCCCCAAAATGGTTGGCAAAAATACCGATAGTGGCGTTCGAGAAGAACATAGGGATAAAGCCTGGAATGATCATAATGGGGGAGTTGAATGCCAACATACCGAGTACCGCAACAAATTGCCCGATAGCACCCCACATAAAACCAAATACCATGGCATTAGGGGAGAATGCATAGATAGCGGCGCAGTCAATCGCAAGAACAGCATTGGGGATCACGCGCTCTGAAATACCTTTGAAAGCTTCAGATAATTCAGCGACAAACATGCGTACACCGGTAACAATGATTTGGATGGCAACGGCAAATTTTAAACCCGTTTCAATGATATAAATAGTCCAGTGAGTGGTACCTGCCATGGTTTGTAGGTTGGGAATGCCAAAAGAAATCAGAATAACGCCAAAGAATAAGGTCATCACAATGGCGGTGGCGGAAATGCTGTCATGGAATATATGCAACCATTTGGGCAGTTTTAAATTATCTACGCTGTCTTTTTTATCGCCCAGTTTCGGAGCAACTTTGGTTGCTATCCATGAGGCAAATTGTTGCTGATGACCAATTGAGAATCCGGCTCCACCCGTCACTTCTTGCGTCGGTTTAAACATAATATTGGAAGAAATCCCCCAATACAGCGCCATTAATACCGCAGAATAAATAATGGTTTCCCACATGCTCGTCCCGAGTACAAAATAGAAAACAGCGATCAAGCCTGCTTGTTGAAACATAATATGCCCTGTCAGCATAATGGTACGAATACCGGTGACGCGGCGGAAAAGGACTAAAAGAATATTAATTGCGAGAGCTAACAACACGGTATAGCCCACCCATGAATAGTTATCTCCCATCGCTTCCATGGTGGCCATCATTGATGTATATGGGTCAATAACTGACCCTGTAAGTCCATGGTATTCAGACATTTTTTCGATGACGGGTTTAAAACTGGACACTAAGGTACTGGCACCCACGCCAACTAGCATAAAACCAACAATCGTTTTGATTGTCCCTTTGAGGATTGTCGTGCCATCGCGCTTTAATAGCCAATAACCGATAAATGTGACTAAGCCTAATAATAGAGGCGCTTTTGTCATTACTTGGCTGTAAAAAATATAGAAAGCGTCGTATAAAAAATCCATATTTTTACCTCTAATCAAATTGTATTTGTAATTTATCTGGGTCAGAGATTAATCATATTGATCGTATCTGGTGTTATTGCGATATAATCATTTAAAGCGACTAATCAGTCTCGCAAAAATCAAATGTGATCATATGTAATCATCAATTGCTCTTTTTTGATTGTTCTCATTTGTGCGTTTTTTTACCAGCAAAAAAATAAATAAATGGCGACCTGATCACGTAAAATTTAAAATTATCTTATATATCAATAGAGTAAATTTATATTTGTCAAATGTTGTTTTTTTACCTGAGCAAAGGTTGACAATAGTAAGTGAGATAAATAGAATCAAAACCAATCACCAATAATCATTTTGAATCATAATCCATCATCAAGGTGATTATTAACTAATAAGGCGATGATTATGAATGAAGTGCAAAGACACAATGAAATATTGTCGTTATTGGAAACACATCGAGTGATCAATGTTTCTCATATTACCGAACAATTTAGTGTGTCTCCTGCAACAGCTCGTCGTGATATTTCAAAGTTAGATGAGCAAGGTAAATTGCGGAAAATCCGTAATGGCGCTGAACGTATTGAAAATAAAAAACGTAAGTGGACACCGTTAAACATTAACAGTACCGAGCACTATGAAGAAAAAGCTGAAATCGCAATTAGAGCGGCAGCGCTTTGTCTTCCTGGGGAAAGCGCTGTTATTAACTGTGGTTCTACCGCGTTTATGTTAGGGCAGCAATTATGCGGGAAAAACGTACAAATTGTGACTAATTATTTTCCATTAGCGAGCTATTTGATTGACCAAGACCATGATGACGTCATTCTAATCGGTGGGCAGTATAACAAAGCACAAAACATTTTTTTGAATCCGGCTTTGAACACGTTAATGGGCTATGCAGGTAACTGGATGTTTACTTCAGGTAAAGGGTTAACGGAAGCTGGATTATATAAAGCTGACATGCTGACTGCGGTTGCAGAGCAGCAAATGCTTGACCAAATTGATAAATTAGTTGTTGTTGTAGACAGTTCCAAAGTGGGTCATCGAACCGGAATGTTATTTTGCCCAGCTAATAAGATAGATGTTCTTATTACTGGAAGAAATGCCAACTCTGAGGTTATCAAAGCGATTGCCGCACAGGGCACGCGAGTGATACTGGTTTAATTCCGTCGTATACCTAATTTTTAACATTTAAACCAATTCAGCCTTCATGCCTTAATTTCTCGATTAAGGCATCAGGCTCCCTACATCTAAAATTCTTGAAAAAGGTATTATGACTATGAGCAAAGTTAATGAAATCACACGTGAATCTTGGATTTTAAGTACATTTCCTGAGTGGGGAACGTGGCTAAATGAAGAAATTGAAAAAACGGTTGTTGAACCTAATACCTTTTCAATGTGGTGGCTAGGATGCACAGGGATTTGGTTAAAAAGTGAGGGAAATACCAATGTTTGTATCGATTTTTGGTGTGGAACAGGGAAAAAAACACAAAAAAATCCATTGATGAATAAGCAACACCAAATGATGCGCATGGGGGGAGTTGAAGCGCTACAACCAAACTTACGAACCGCAATTTTCCCTTTAGACCCGTTTGCCATTAAAGAAGTTGATGCGATTCTAGCCTCTCATGACCATGCTGACCATATTGATGTGAATGTGGCGGCGGCGGTAATGCAAAATTGCGGCGACCACGTTAAATTTATTGGTCCTCAAGCCTGTGTGGATTTATGGATTAAGTGGGGCGTACCAGTAGAGCGTTGTGTAGTCGCCAAAGTTGGCGATGTACTGGAAGTAGGGGATATGAAAATCCGTGTGTTAGATTCATTTGACCGCACAGCATTGGTGACATTGCCACAGGGTGTTTCTTCCACTGATAAGCAAATTTTAGATGGCATGGATTCTCGTGCGGTGAACTACTTGATAGAAACAACTGGCGGCTCTATTTATCATTCCGGCGATTCACATTATTCAAACTATTATGCGGCGCATGGTAACCGTTACAATATTGATGTCGCACTGCTTTCTTTTGGCGAAAACCCACGTGGTGTGACGGATAAAATGACGTCATCGGATATTTTACGTGCAGCAGAATCATTAGATTGTGAGCGGGTTATTCCATTCCACCATGATATTTGGGCAAACTTCCAAAATGACCCGCGTGAAATAGAAGTGTTGTGGAATATGAAAAAAGAGCGTTTGCAATATAAATTTGCCCCGTTCTTCTGGCAAGTGGGTGGGAGATATACTTATCCAACAGATAAAGACCGCATGCATTATCAACATTTCCGTGGCTTTAGTGATATTTTCAAAAATGAACCTGAATTACCATATAAAGCATTTTTATAAATAATTGGCTTGTTAAGAAAAGCAGAAGGGGAAACTTTTCTGCTTTTTTATTTGGACTTAATAACGAAAAAAACCGTCACCATGAAGTGACGGTTTAAGTGATTGAATTAGAAATTATTCTTTTTCGGTTAAGATAAACATGCCGTATGGGTGGATCTGCAAATAAAGTTTTTCCCCAATAGTGGGTTGCAACTGCGTCGCATTAATTTGCAGTAACATAGATTGACCGTGCCAATCAACAGTGACCTCGTATTGAGGTCCCATATAAGCAACGTGAGTAACTGTGCAGCATTGGCTATCTTCGCCTTGCAAACTCAGTGTGATGGCTTCAGGACGAACCCCCACAGTCACCGCAGTTTTATCTGTAACAAACTGCTCTGGACGCGGTAAACGATAATTGAAAATATCCACCGAGTCAGCGCTAAGAGTTGCAGGGAAAATATTTGCATCCCCCATAAAGCTCGCCATAAATTTTGACGCTGGCTGGCGGTATAGCTCTTGCGGTGAACCTAACTGCATGATTTTCCCTTTATTCATCACTAGAACCATATCCGAAACCGCAAAAGCCTCGCTTTGGTCATGGGTGACATATAAAGAGGTGATATTGAACTGTTGCTGTAACTCACGAATTTTTTCACGCATGCTACGACGCAAATTTGCATCCAAGTTACTTAATGGCTCATCAAATAATAGCACTTTAGGCTTGAGTATCAATGCACGAGCTAAGGCTACACGCTGCTGCTGACCTCCAGAAATTTGGTCAACAAAACGGTCAGAAAAACCGGCCAAATCCACTAACTCTAATGCTTCTTCAACTCGTTTTTTAATTTCCGCTTTGGGTAATCCTAACATTTTTAAGCCATAACCGACATTATCCCCTAACGACATATGTGGGAATAGGGCGTAGGATTGGAAAACCATACAAATATCACGCTGTTGAATTGAACGGTCTGTCACATCTTCGCCATCAATAAACATGCGGCCTTCAGTGGGTTTTTCTAACCCCGCCACTAGGCGTAATACGGTAGTTTTACCGCAACCGGATGGGCCGAGTAGGGTCACCATGCTACCTTGCGGAATAGAAAGACTTAAATCATCGATGACGGTATTGTTGCCAAAGCGTTTAGTCACATTTTTTAGTTCAACAAAATTATGTTGTGTCATGTCAGTTACTCCGTGATTACTCTGCATTTTTGGCTTTGGAACGTGAAACACGGGCTTCGCCAATCAAATAGTCAAATAAGAAAATAATTGCCAACATTACGACAATCAGGATTGAGCCATAGGCAATAGCAACGCCATATTCACCGTCTTCTACACGGTTCAAAATATAGGCTGTAGCGACGCGAGTATCAGGAGTAACCAAGAATACAATCGCACTGACCGTGGTGATCGCACGGACAAAGCTATAGATCAGCGCTGATAAAATGGCTGGGCGCAACAATGGCAGTAAGATAAAGAAGATGGTACGCATTGAACCCGCCCGTAAGCTGAGAGAGGCTTCATCCAACGATTTATCAATTTGCCCTAAGCCTGCAATACCTGCACGGATCCCGACAGGAACGTTACGCATGGTCATTGATATAATAACGATAGCGGCAGTTCCCGTTAAATAAAACGGGGAATCGTTAAAGGCTAAGATGTATGACACGCCCGCAACTGTTCCTGGTACGGCAAAGCACAGCATCGTGGTAAATTCGATAGTCTTTTTACCGCGGAACTCTTGGCGAACTACGATATAGGCAATTAATAAACCGAGGATCGCGGTGATGGGGGCGGCAATACCGGCGTACAGAAGGGTATCTAACAATGATGGCCACGCACCATCGCTCATTCCTTGACCGAATAATTTAATAAAGTTATCGAAGGTTAAGGTGTAATCAACACCCCAGTTAACTGTAAAGCTACCGTAGAAAATACTGCCGTATAACAATACGTTAAATGCAACCCAAATCGCTAAGAAAGTGGTCACAGTGGCAATTAATGACGTTGGTAAAGGCTGAACATCACCACGGTAAGATTTTCCTGATACGGTGACATAGGAGCGTTTACCTATCCACATATACTGCACGCAGAAGACTAATAGTGAGAACACTAATAGTGATGCACCCAAGGTACTGGCGGCTTGATAATCCAGCTGTGAACCGGTGATATAAAAGTAAATTTGCGTTGCGAGTACGTCGAAGTTACCGCCTAAAACCAATGGGTTACTAAAGTCAGCAAGCGATTGCACAATGACGATTAAAAATGCGTTCGCCAAAGCAGGTTTCAGTAATGGCATAAACACATTAAAGAACGTTTGGTAGCGGTTTGCCCGCAGTGTGTACGACGCTTCTTCTAATGATGGATGAATGGTTTTAATTGCCCCATCTAAAATCATAAATGACATAGGGGTAAATGCGAGGACTTGAGCCAACCAAATACCGGTGAAGCCATATAACCAGTTGGTATTTTCCAGACCCATATAGGTCGCAAGGAATTCAGTAATATAGCCCGAACGCCCCATCATCAAGGTGACCCCTAAGCCAACCACAAATGGCGGAGTGACGATAGGCAAAATAGAAAAAACACGGCCAATGATGGCAGAGCGTTTAGCAATACGCGTCGTATAAATGGCTAAAATTAAGCCAAAGAAAGTACAGCCAGCCCCTACCGCTAACGATAAAAATACTGAGTTAATAATAACTTGGACAATATGAGATTGCGTCAAAATTGCCACAAAGGCGAATGGTGCAAAGTCCCCATTTCCATCAGTAAACATCGGAATGAAAATAGCGACACTCGGGAACACAATAAACAGGGTTATCAAAGCAACAACGGTGATCAGCGAGCCAATAACGAATTGGTCTCCACCGAGCCACTCAAGTCGAGTTAACGCCAGTGTCATCACCATACCCAAGGCGATAAATAGTACAATAGTTGAGTAACCTAACCCTTTTCCTTCAAAATAGGAGGTTAAGATCACCACGGCTGCGGTGACAACCGCCACGCCAATATCGAAATAATGGCGGGTTTTATGGTAACGATCCGCTGGTGTTAACGGGCGAATAAATAAAATAGAAGGCAATAAATACCAGAGCCAGCTAATGTTTAGGTTGCTCCAACCGTAAGCCGCTATGATTTCGTCTTGTGTTGAGTCAAGTACGCCATAGTCTAAGCTCCAAGAAGGCAGCAACGCGAAACCTAGCCAAGCAATCAGCAGCCAAAAAAATATGCTATCTTTTTTGGTTGAGGTCGATAAGGTTAGGGTTTGAGACATAGTTCCCCCTAAGCTCGTCATATATTGCGCTGTCACAGTGTTGGCTTCACTCCATTACCCCAGTCACATACTTTTGTATGCGTTTAGGGATAACGTCATGCGGCGCTGGCGACAACTCAAATTATTCAGAGCTTAATTAAATTTAATTTTTATTTTAGTTTAGTAAGAGCTCAGTGCGGTGGATGGCCACCGCACGAGATAGCTATTTGCTCATTTTGACTTCTGTTACCCATTTATTGATAAGGTTCTTACGGACATCAGCATCACCGTATTTGTCCATATCGTAATTAATTAGGTTTAACTCATTGAGTTTTAAAGAAATAGGAGATGACTCAGCTGTCGTATTGGTTAAGATTTGGTAAGATTTTCCTTCTTTCCAACTTAACTCTTGGGCTTCTTTCGATAAGACGAAATCAACAAACAGTTTCGCGTTATCCATATTGCGTGCATTTTTCAGGATACTGATCCCGCCAATTTCATAGCCAGTACCTTCGCATGGTGCGATAAGCTCTAATGGCGCGCCATTTTCCACTTCTAATGAATAATCATGTAAAAAGCCAATACCAATGGCCGACTCACCGCGAGCGGCGTTACGTGCTGGGGCAATACCTGACTTAGTATATTGAGAGATATTTGAGTTTAATTTTTTAAGGTAATCAAAGGCTTGCTCATTACCCCATAATTGGTCGAAAGTGGCTAATGCGGTATAAGCGGTTCCTGAACTTTGTGGGTCTGCAATTTGAATTTCGCCTTTATATTCAGGTTTGGTTAAATCTTTCCAGCAAGTTGGGATAGGTAACCCTTTCTCTTTTAGGCGGTCTTTGTTAACGCCAAACCCTAAAATACCGATGTAAACTGCGGAAGAGTAATTACCTTTACGTTTTGCAGGGTCTTGGAATTGTGGCATGATTTCAGCCAGATTTGGCGATTTGTATGGTTCAAGTAAATCCATTTCCCCTGCTTGTGAATGTGGGTCTAATGTACCGCCGTACCACACGTCAGCTTGTGGGTTTCGTTTTTCAGCTTCGATTTTGGCTAACGTACTGCCAGAACCATTACGTACAAAGGTGGTTTTGACATCATATTTCTTAGCAAAAGCTTGTGTTTCAGTTTCACACATGGCGTTAGTGGCGCTACAGTAAACAACTAAACGGCCCGCAGCATTTGCAGTGGTAGTAATAGCTGCAAGGGATAAGCCTGCAGCAACAAGCGTAGAGAGAGTTTTCAGTTTCATTGTCAGTCCTTTATTCAGGTTTTATTATCAGAGGGTGAAACAGTGCCCGCCAAATGCTCTCGTTTGCTGACATTGGCAATCAATAGAGGCATTAGCAGTAATCCCATCAAAGCCGCGGCACTGGCAAGTAAGGAAAACATGCCTGACCAACCATAATGTGCAATGACTTGAGAGAGTGGCCACCCGGCAATCGCCGCCCCTAAATAGGCGTACAAACCGAGATAACCTGTTACCGCTCCAGCTGCTTTTTTATGACAATATTCTGTTGCAGCTAGACCGATTAACATTTGTGGTCCAAAAACAAAAAATCCAATCGCAAAGAAGCATGCAGCCAATAAAGCATAGTGATGAATTGGCGTTAACCATAAGGCACTTACTGAGACACAAAGACCCAATGAAAACAGCAGGATCATAGGCGCTCGTTGGCCACGAAACAGAATATCAGAGCCCCAACCAGAGCAGAGTGCCCCTAATAATCCGCCCAGCTCAAATAACGATAATGTTGCATTCGCACTGAGTAAATTGGTGCCATGTTTCTCTGTTAACCATAGATTTCCCCAATCATTTATCGCCATGCGAATGAGATAAACCAAAATATAGGAGAAGCCCAGTAACCAAATCATACGGTTAAAAATGATGGCATCTTTTAATATCACTAGCATTGGCATTGGCGGCGATAAGCGCTCTTGGCGCAACTCCAAAACATCGTGTCGCCACTGCCCAACGCTTGGAAGCTGCTCTTCTTGCGGTGTGCCACGTAATTGACGACATAACCACAGCCCAATAATGACACCAATAACACCAGGGACAATTAAGGCCATTTGCCAACTGTATTGGGTCGCCAATAATGCGGTAAGCAAGGGTAGTAACATTCCCCCAAGGTTGATGGAGATATTCCATAATCCCCACCAAAAGCCACGTTCATTACGTGAATACCAGTGCGTTAGAATGCGTGCACAAGGCGGCCAACCCCAACCTTGGAAAAAGCCATTTAATGTCCAAACAATTAATAACGCTGGAAACGATAAGCAATAGGCAAAAATGATGTTGAGTAACCCCGTCATCACTAAGCCAACCCCCATAAACCAACGGTATCCTGTAATATCGTGGAAAATCCCTGAAAGAAACTTGGAGATTCCGTAAGTCAAATAAAACGACGTCGCTATCCAACCTATGTCACTTTTATCGAGAAACAGTTCGTTTTGCATAACAGGCATCACGAAGTTAAAACTCTTTCGTGTGAGGTAAAAAGTGGCATAACCAATAATCATTGATAGCATTAAGCGGCGACGCCAAAAACGATACGTGTTATCCAGACTCAACGTGTCTTTACCTGTCATAGGGCGGTTTCTCTTGTTAAGGAAAATGTAATCAAGTTTTTAACAAAAAGGATGAGAGAAGGTATTAGAGGGCTAGGAATTATTCCTAGTTTTGCGATGTTTTATCTTAAAATGTGGGCAAGTTAACACTTATTTGTGTTCCGTTTTGGGTTGTTAATGTCCAATCACCACCTAAGGCTCGAACTCGCTCCTCAATACCGCGCAACCCAAAGCCACTAGTGCGTTTGCTAAATGGAATGCCGACGCCATTATCATTAACAACAAGCTGGATCGAGTCACCTATTTGCTTAAGAGATATGTGGATTTGTGTGGCTTTTGCATGTTTACTGATATTGTTAAGTAACTCTTGGACGAGGCGATAAAGCGTAAACAACACTGTTTCATTGATCGGTGTTGTTTGTAAGCCATAATGAAAGTGGCATTGAATATTATTCTGTGGAAAAGAAAATTCAGCAATTAAGTGTGTTAGTGCATTTTCAAGCGACATTTCATCTAACACAGGAGGGCGCAACTGGCGCAATAATTGCCGCGTAGATTGATGAATTTGTTGCGCTAATTCATTTATTTGACTTGCTGCTTGGTGGCTGATGTCATCTGTTGCTGTTTTTTTCACTAACATCGACTGAATTTGAATCGCGGTGATATTTTGCCCAATTTCATCATGCAGCTCACGGGCAATCGCTTTTTTGATATCTTCTTCGGTATGCACGAGCTGCAACATTAAGTCGCGCCGTGTTTTTAGTTCTTCTTCTAAGCGTTGGCGATAACGTTGTAGGTTACTCGCCAGCTGTTTTTGTCGGCTAATTGCTATCCCAAGGCCAATACCAATTAAGGCTTGAGTGCTGAGAAACATTTCTAATTCTTCTAAATCAGCAAATGCACCGTGAAATTGCCGGGCAAAAGTAATGATTAAACTACCTAATAATGCAGAAAGTACGCCACCTTGCCAGCCATAACGATAAGCCATAAAAACGTTAGGAATAAACACCAGTAAGACAATTAACCGTTCAATTTCGGGAGCAAAAAATACTTGGGCGCTGAGCCCAACGACACAAAATAGAAAACACCAAACAATTAAAGAGGTTCGTAATTGCTTATCTGGCGTCCCATAATCAAGGAGCATTTGGTAGTGCTGTTCGTGTAGATATTCATAAATAAGGTAAACAAAAGGAGAAAGCAGTATCCCTCCGGTGAATGTTGTTAGGAATAATTGGCTAATGGAATAAGATGATAACCCACTGAATAATAAAGCATGTAATACACTATTTGCCGCAACGCCTGCGAGTAATAATAATAACCGCTGCCAATATAACGTATAACGCCACCAGATATTTTGAATAACAAAAGCAACACCGAGACTTAATAACGGTGATAACAGTAAAATAGGTTGGAAGAGAAGTTGCTCTGATGATAACCAAAAATTTAATATCCCTTCGCTAAGTAGCAGTGTTGGCCAGTAGCGTCGCCAAAGGATAATCATCAATGCTAGGCGTAAGCCTTGCGGCAGAAATAAAGTTGCCTGAAAACTGTTTTGACTTAAATAAAAGCCGATGATCCACAACCCAATCCATAACAGCGAATAAGTAAAAAATAAGAAGATGGATTGCAGCGTTAACCGTAAGCTTTTATTCATGCCTAAATTACCGTGAAATTAGATTATGTTCTAGCGCGTAGTGAACAAGGTCGATGGTATTTTCGCATTGCAATTTGCCTAATATATTTGCGCGGTGAACGTGCACGGTTTTATGGCTTAATTCAAGTTGCTCTGCGATCACTTTTACACTCAAGCCAGCAACTAATAAATCAAATACTTCCCGTTCCCGAGGTGTCAATTCATGTAGGCTTTGCTGTTGTTGAGGTGAGTGGCGTAGTGCTCGCATAGCATCGGAACATAAGTAGCAGCCGCCTTGGTGGACAGAGCGAACAGCTTGCACTAACTCTTCAGGGCCACAACGTTTAGTTAAATACGCGCTGGCTCCCGCATCTAAAGCACTTTGCACAAAGGCTGGGGTATCATAAATGCTCAATATAATGGTGCGAAAATCAGGCTTTTTTTGACGTAAACGTGATAAAAGCTGTAAACCGTTTTCATCTGGCATCGATATATCCATGATGGCGACATCGATATCCAAATTAAGCAAATTAGGCCAAGCTTCTTGGGCATTCGCATATTGCCCAACAACAGAAATATCGGGTTCCAGTGTTAAAAGTTGAGCGAAACCAGAACGCACAACCACGTGGTCATCAACTAAAGCGATTTTTATCATATTTTTTATCAATTTGATGAGTAGGATATTGGGAAATCTTATATCAATATCGAGAAAGATTAGCTACCAGCAGAATGTAAAATTCTGCTGTTCATCCATAATGACGAGCAATTTTTTTATTGGGGTAAAATTTTCACGCAAACTTATTCATATTGAATAATAAATGACCAAAAAACAAGGTGTATAAAAATAGCGACAGACGCCACTTTGGGGTGTCGCCAAAAGGAGACATTTATCTTATTGATAAATATAGATTTATAAATTTGATGTTTAGGGTGTCTTAAATTAGCGACAATATTGAGAAAGAGATAAACCGTTTCAGTGTATCCAGAATCACTGAATAGACGGTAAAAAATAAATTGTCTTATTTTTTAATGTGTTAAAAAATAAATTGAAAAGTTGGCACGGCATGTGCATAATAATATTCAGTTGCTCATTCAACTTCTTATGTAGGTCCAAAATTAGTTGGGTACATACCACATAAACCAAGAATGACGCCAAAGTAAGGTGCCTACCGTCCAACAGCACAGATATTCGCCTTCGGGCCTTATCAAACACAGGGCGACACGTGGAGTGAGGCACCACCTATATAATTATCTTTAATGTAAAGGCATAATTATATAAAAGCAGTAACCATCAGAATCAGAGTAGTTGTTATCGCTGGCGGGGTAAAGGTAAGTCCTTTATCCCGCCTTCCTATTTTATGCCCACCATAATGCCCGTCATACTTTGTACCACAGCGTTGTTGGCTGCTCTCGTCTACCCGAATCACATACTTATAGAGATATCTTCACTTGGCGCCTAGCTGCAATCCGAATTATTTAGGGCATAGCTGAGTGTTTTATTTTTAAAGCAAAAACTAAAGAAAAGACGAAAGAATTCATTTAATAAGACCTATCGATTCTTTTATGCTTTCGTTTATGCGAAAAAGGAACATCCGGAGCGATGAACATACCTATCTGAAAATTATCATTTTTTACCAATTAAATTGGCACGTTCATTGCTTTTAGTTGTTACACTTAGTCTGATTTTAACGCTATGGGACACATAATTTGGATTGTGCTTTTCGCATGACAACGAGTTCTGCTACCATTGCAATACGTTGAATGGGTATGAGATGAATGTATTGAGTAAATGGCGTTTTTTCCCGCGCTCCTTGCGCCAACTCGTTGTGATGGCATTTTGGCTTGTACTACTTCCTTTATTAGTACTCGCTTACCAGGCATATCAAAGTCTGGAGCAACTTAGTAACCAAGCTGCCAATATCAATAAAACCACGTTGCTTGACGCACGGCGTAGTGAAGTGATGAGTAGTCTCGCCTTAGAAATGGAACGGAGCTATCGTCAATATTGTGTGTTACAAGATCCCACCTTGCAAACGCAATATCAGAAACAGTTTGCAGATTATCAGCAAATGTTCGAGCGTCAGAAAACAATCTTACCCACTTCGTCAGACACCTCCGCATTGACTAACACTTTGGATGCACTTAAAACGGTCGCTTGTGAAAACAATGAGCCGACAGAAAAAATTACACGAGCTTTAGAACAGTTTTCTGCCGAAAATGCCTCATTAGTGCAAGAAACTCGTGATGTGATTTTTAGCCGTGGAGAACAGTTACAAAAAGCAATTGCGAATAAAGGTCAATTATTTGGCTGGCAGAGCTTAATTTTATTCTTATTAAGCGCTTTACTAGTTGCATTATTCACAAGGATGATTATTGGCCCAGTTAAAGCTATCGAACGAATGATTAACCGTCTTGGAACTGGACGCACGATAGCCAATAATATTGAGCGCTTTAAAGGCCCTAGGGAATTACGGACAATTGCGCAGCGTATTATTTGGTTAAGTGAGCGATTAGCATGGCTTGAATCACAGCGTCATGAATTTCTTCGCCATATTTCACATGAATTAAAAACACCTCTTGCAAGTATGCGTGAAGGAACGGAGTTACTTGCTGATGAGGTAGCTGGACCATTAACGGTGTCTCAAAAAGAAGTTGTAGAAATTTTGGATCACAGTAGTAAGCATCTTCAGCAACTTATTGAGCAATTACTTGACTATAATCGTAAGCTTGTAGATGACCCACCAGAAGCACAGATTGTTGATTTACAAAAGCTCATTGAAGATATCGTCAAAGCACATAACTTACCCGCACGGGCTAAAAACATCAAAACAGAAGTGCGTTTAAAAGTGGATAGCTGTTTAGCTGAACCCTCACTTCTTGGGCGAGTTATTGATAATATCTATTCCAATGCGGTGCACTATGGCGGCGAATCAGGTAATATTTGGATCTCTAGTCGCCAAACAGGCAATAAATTGCTAATTGAAGTTGCGAATACGGGTACGCCAATTCCTGAATCTGAGCAAAGCATGATTTTTGAACCTTTTTATCAAGGCTCATTACAAAGAAAAGGTGCTGTTAAAGGAAGTGGGCTAGGGCTAAGTATTGCGCAAGATTGTATTAAACAAATGGGGGGCGAGCTTTCTCTTGTTCCCACTAAATCAGCAGATGTCTGTTTTAGAATTGAACTGCCTCTAACCGCAGAGAATGAATAATGGTAAATCGGTCTACAGGTGTTTGGGCGGTACTTTACCGTAACGCATCGTTAAGTAAAAATAATCGAAGAGTACCTTATGTGATGAGACGTACAGGGCTCAATTTTGGGGCGGTCTTATTTTCCCTAATCTTAAGTGGATGTGTCGCTAAAAATGGCCAGTCACCGCTCGAAACTCTAGCGCAAGTCGTTGTGCCTGAGGTAAAAGTTACGGACTATCGGTATACATCATGTGAAACGATCTGGAACAATGACCAACCTACTGCACGGGAAAACGCGCTATTTTGGTTGCGAATGATGGATTGTGCCGATCGTACTGAAACCAGTCAAGCACGTGAGGAAGCAGGTAAAATCGAGGTAACAAACTGGTCGAGTGCATTTCAACAGAACATTTTGTTGAATTCTGCAGATCCGTCTATTGCTGAACGTCGCAAAATGCTGGATAGCATTAATACGTATAGTTTGAATTTTCCAACAGCAGTACGGCCATTATTGCAATTATGGCGTGAGCAACAGGTGCAAATTATCAACTTGTCAGATGCGGGGGCTCGTTATAAGCGCCTACAACAAGAAATGGATACAAAGCTCGACCGCTTGAAAGAAGATAATGCTAAATTGGCTTTCGAACTGAATACGACCTCCCGTAAGCTTGAAAACTTAACGGATATTGAACGTCAGCTTTCTTCTCGTAAGAAAAGCACGAACGAAACCGAAAAAGAGGTAGAAAATGGGGTTGAAGGAGATAAACCTATTTCCTCTGAAGAGCCAAAGCCTGATAGCAGCGCATCTTCTCCAGTAGAGCAAAATTCATCGGAGAATGAACAAAAATGACGAATCGTAAGTCAGCAAATTTGTTACTAGTTGACGATGACCCAAGTCTTCTGAAACTGTTAGGTATGCGTTTGAGTAGTGAAGGCTTTAAAGTCACTACCGCAGAGAGCGGCCCTGAAGCGCTAAAAATCTTACAAAAAGAAAAATTAGATTTAGTGATCAGTGATTTACGTATGGATGAAATGGATGGCATGGCGCTTTTCGATGAGATACAAAAAGCCCATCCAAACATGCCGGTCATTATATTAACAGCTCATGGCTCGATTCCTGATGCCGTCGCGGCAACACAACGAGGCGTATTTAGTTTTTTAACTAAGCCAGTCGACAAAGACGCATTATATAAAGCGATTGATGAAGCACTCGCGCTCTCTTCAACACCCATAAGTGATGAAGAGTGGAGCTCTGGTATTGTCACACGTAGCCCCTTAATGATACGCCTGTTAGAACAAGCGCATATGGTGGCACAATCTGATGTTAGCGTATTGATTAACGGGCAAAGTGGTACAGGTAAAGAGGTTTTAGCGCAGGCGATTCATAAAGCTAGCCCTAGGGCGCGTAAGCCGTTTATTGCCATTAACTGTGGTGCACTACCTGAACAATTATTAGAGTCTGAACTATTTGGGCATGCAAAAGGCGCCTTTACTGGCGCAGTTAGTAATCGCGAAGGGTTATTCTTTGCAGCCAGTGGTGGGACGTTATTTTTAGATGAAATTGGTGATATGCCAATGCCATTGCAGGTTAAATTACTGCGGGTATTGCAAGAGCGCAAAGTTCGTCCTTTAGGTAGCAACCGTGATTTAGATATTGATGTACGTATTCTGTCTGCAACTCACCGTAACCTACCAAAAGCAATGGAAAAAAATGAGTTTCGTGAGGATCTTTACTATCGTTTAAATGTGGTCAACTTACGTATTCCTGCGTTAAATGAACGTTCAGAAGATATTCCATTATTAGCTAATCATCTATTGCGTGAAGCTGCATCACGTCATAAACCTTTCGTACGTAGTTTTTCCAGTGATGCAATGAAATGCTTAATAACAGCGAGCTGGCCGGGCAATGTCCGTCAATTAGTGAATGTGATTGAACAGTGTGTTGCATTAACGACGTCTCCTGTTATAAGCGAAGCACTGGTTAGCCAAGCACTTCAAGGTGAAAATACGGCGCTACCAACATTTGTTGAAGCTCGCAATCAGTTCGAATTGAATTATCTACGTAAGTTATTACAAATGACGAAAGGAAATGTTACCCAAGCTGCCCGAATGGCAGGACGAAACCGTACAGAATTTTATAAATTACTTGGCCGTCATGATTTAGAAGCTAATGATTTTAAAGAATAAATAAGTATTATTTACCACATGGTTGTTATCGATTACATTATGTGGAATAAGGCAATTCATATTCACGCTCCGGGAGAAAAAATACCTTATGAGCCGTAAGCTTAATATTTCACTAGCACAACTTAATTGGTTAGTCGGTGACATCGAAGGCAACTGCGATCGCATGCTGCAAGTTGTGAGTGAACAAGCACCAAACACAGATATTGTCATGTTTTCAGAGCTGTCTTTGACAGGGTATCCACCAGAAGATTTAATTTTCCGAGCTGATTTCGAGGACCGCTGTTTAGTACAACTCGACCGTTTGCAAAAAGCCAGCCAAGAAACGGCGATTATTGTTGGTCACCCATGGTATGAAGGGGATGATATCTATAATGCGCTGTCCTTTTTCTATCAAGGCAAATTGCACGCTCGCTATTTTAAACAAGAGTTGCCAAATTATGGTGTGTTTGATGAACCCCGTTATTTCACTGCAGATGAAAAATCCTGTGTTGTTGAATTTAAAGGTTATCAGCTCGGTTTATTAATTTGTGAAGATATTTGGTATGACGAGCCAGTAGATGCAGTCAAAGGGGCGGGTGCTGAAATATTATTAACCATCAATGCATCTCCTTATGATATTCATAAAGAACATATTCGAACCGACTTATTAGTCGAACATTGCAAACGCACTCATATGCCAATTGTGTATCTCAACCAAGTGGGTGGGCAAGATGAATTGGTGTTTGATGGTGGCTCAAAAGTCATTGCAAATAAAGGTAAACAAATCTTTAAATTGGCAGAATTTAAAGAGCAAGTTATCACAGTTCAATTTGATGAACTTGCATTGGTGAGCGAAGGTAGCGTATTTATTGAGAATGACCCAGTTGCTCAGGTATACCAAGCTTTAGTTATGTCAACTCGTGACTACATAAATAAAAATGGTTTTAATGGTGCAATTTTAGGGCTATCAGGCGGTATTGACTCAGGGCTAACGGTGGCTATTGCGGTTGATGCTATAGGGAAAGAGCATGTGCAAGCTGTCATGATGCCATTCCGCTATACTTCTGAAATGAGTATTCACGACGCTAAAGAGCAAGCTGATTTGCTTGGGGTTGAATTCGATATCGTATCCATCGAACCGATGTTTGATGCCTTTATGGCTCAGTTAACGCCGATGTTTGAAGGAACCGCGGTTGATACCACTGAGGAAAACTTACAAGCACGTTGCCGAGCGGTTATTTTAATGGCAATGTCAAATAAACGTCGTCGCTTAGTGTTGACTACCAGTAATAAAAGTGAATCTGCTGTTGGTTATTCAACATTATATGGCGATATGGCAGGTGGTTTTGATGTGTTAAAAGATGTGCCTAAAACCCTTGTTTTTGAGTTAGCTAAATATCGTAATACATTATCTCCAGCAATTCCTCAACGTGTGATTGATAGGCCACCGTCAGCAGAACTTGCTCCAGGGCAATTAGATCAAGACAGCTTGCCGCCTTATGATGTGTTAGATGCATTATTGGAAGGCTACGTGGAAAAAGACTTGTCAGTTAATGATTTAATCAAACTTGGTTTTGATAAAGACGTGGTACGAAAAGTTGTACGTCTTGTTGATATTAATGAATATAAACGCCGTCAGGCTCCTGTTGGGCCACGTATTACGATGCGTAATTTCGGTAAAGATCGCCGCTATCCGATCACCTCAGGTTTTGGCCGTAAAAACTGGTCATAACAGGAATTATTTATGAAAAAAATTGATGCAATTATAAAGCCATTCAAACTTGATGATGTTCGTGAAGCATTGGCTGAAGTGGGTATTACCGGAATGACGGTAACTGAAGTGAAAGGCTTTGGACGTCAAAAAGGGCATACTGAGCTTTACCGTGGTGCAGAGTATATGGTTGATTTTTTACCTAAGGTTAAAATTGAAATTGTTGTCCCTGATGACATTGTTGAAAACTGTGTCGAAACCATTATGCAAACGGCCCAAACGGGCAAAATTGGCGATGGGAAGATCTTTGTTTATGATGTAGCTCGAGTGATCCGTATTCGGACTGGTGAGCAAGATGAAGAAGCGATTTAATAAATTACGTTATGTGAAAAAGCGGTAACGGAAAATACACAGGAATGGGATTAGAATTGCGTATTTATTATGCGAGTCCGTTACCGCTAAATTTAGAAAAATGGCAAACACTTAACCATTTAAACCATTTTCTTCAGTTAATATGTTTCAGAGAATGCTCTTCTAAACAGAAGAGCATTTTTTTATCCATTAATTGAGGGGTAATACTTTATGTGGTCCAAAACATTCATAGTGAATAGCATCGGCATCGACACCCATTGCAATTAGCTGTTTGCCTACGTGCTGCATAAAACCAACAGGGCCACAGAAATAGAATTGCATGTTCGGTTGCTCAATCCATTCACGTACCAATTCTAAATTCATTAAACCTTCATATTGGTAATCAAACCCGAGACGATCTTCCTCTCTTGGTTGATTAAACCAAATCGCAGATTGGCTGGTTTGTTGTTTTGCTAATAGTTGTTGAATTTCGTGCCTAAAGGCATGAACAGCACCATTTTCAGCGGCATGGAACCAATTAACTTGAGCATTGTGACCTTGTTCTGTTAGATGATTTAACATACTCAGCATTGGGGTTAAACCAACGCCTGCAGAGATCAAGGTAACAGGTGTCTGGCCATCAACATCAATGAAGAAATCACCACAGGGTGGGGCGAGTAGTACATGGTCACCTTCATTTAATTGTTGATGTAAGAAATTAGAAACTGAGCCTTGTTCTTCACGTTTTACTGCAATACGGTAGCTACGGCCATTAGGCGCAGTCGTCAGTGAGTATTGGCGGATTTCTTGGTTTTCAAATCCCTGGTTGTTGACATAAATAGTGATATATTGGCCTGGGCGGTAATCCGCGACAGGTTTCCCATCGACAGGTACGAATTCAAAACTGGTGATCACATCACTTTGGGGCTGTTTTTGTTTCAATTTAAATTCACGTAAACCTTCCCAGCCCCCAATTTTATCTGCATTCTCTTGGTAAATTACTGCTTCACGACCAATAAAGATATCAGCTAAGACCCCGTAAGCTCTTCCCCAAGCATCAAGTACTTCTTGGCCTGGGCTAAGTAGTTCATCGATAGCCGCCAGTAAATTTTCCCCAACAATAGGGTAATGCTCAGGTTTGATATTTAAACTAACGTGTTTTTGGGCAATTTTTTCAACCGCTGAAATCAGTGCTTCAGGGGTTTCAATATTTACCGCATAAGCACAAATAGCGTTGAATAGAGCTTCACGTTGGTCGCCATTCATTTGGTGAGTCATGTTAAAAATATCTTTTAGTTCAGGGTGTTGTTTAAACATCCGATCATAAAAATGTGCGGTTAGTTTTGGCCCTGTTTCAGCAATGGCAGGAATGGTGGATTTAACAATGGCGATGGTTTGGCTATCTAGCATACAGGTGCTCCTGAATTATTTTCATGTTCTCATCGTAGTGATCGTAAGGCGTCAGTTTTTAGTTTTGTACAAACATATCCTTTTACATCATTGGGATAAGTATATTTCATCCCAATAAATCACTCTTTTTTGAGAGACATAAAGTTTATTTATAAACATGTATTTTAAATACAACTTATAATATTTAAGGTTTTATGTAAAGACTCAAACTGGGAAAATATGTCGGAATTAAGCACACAATGAGAAGGGGCTAGCAAATCTGGATGTTTCTACGTTAAAAATTAAAATTTAAGCTATTTTATAGTGGAGCCTTCAGAAGCAAATGAAGTGAAAAAAATTAATGCAATCGTTTGCGTATATTTTTTCTTTAGGGCTATCTCAAGAGAGAAAAAGAGTTTACACTGTGTGTCATTGCGATGAATCGATTTTCAACCTATTGAATTGCTGAGGCAGGAGAAGCGAATGTTAAAGCGTGAAATGAATATTGCTGACTACGATCCAAAATTATGGGAAGCAATGGAGCAAGAAGTACAACGTCAAGAAGAACACATTGAATTAATTGCTTCTGAAAACTATACCAGTCCACGAGTCATGCAGGCTCAAGGTTCTCAGCTAACCAATAAATATGCAGAAGGCTACCCAGGCAAACGCTACTATGGCGGTTGTGAGTATGTTGATGTGGTAGAACAATTAGCGATTGACCGTGCGAAAGAACTATTTGGTGCTGACTATGCGAACGTGCAACCGCACTCAGGTTCACAAGCTAACGCTGCTGTTTACATGGCGTTATTACAGCCAGGTGATACTGTTCTGGGGATGAATCTGGCACATGGTGGTCACTTAACTCACGGTTCACCAGTTAACTTCTCAGGTAAACTGTACAACATCGTGCCTTATGGCATCGATGAAAGCGGTAAAATTGACTACGATGATATCAAAGCGCAAGCTGAAAAACATAAACCAAAAATGATTATCGGTGGTTTTTCTGCGTATTCAGGTGTGGTTGATTGGGCAAAAATGCGTGAAATCGCAGATGGCATTGGTGCTTATCTGTTTGTGGATATGGCTCACGTAGCAGGTTTGATTGCTGCTGGTGTTTATCCAAACCCAGTGCCTCACGCACATGTTGTGACGACAACAACACATAAAACTTTAGCAGGTCCACGTGGTGGATTAATTTTAGCTAAAGGTGGTGACGAAGAGTTATACAAAAAAATCAACTCAGCCGTATTCCCAGGTTCTCAAGGTGGCCCTTTAATGCATGTGATTGCAGGTAAAGCGGTTGCATTGAAAGAAGCGATGGAACCAGAATTCAAAGTTTACCAACAACAAGTGGCTAAAAATGCCAAAGCAATGGTCGACGTTTTCCAAAAACGTGGCTATAAAGTCGTATCTGGTGGAACGGAAAACCATTTGTTCTTAGTGGATTTAGTAGACAAAGATATCACAGGTAAAGATGCAGATGCTGCACTGGGCCGTGCGAATATCACAGTTAACAAAAACAGTGTACCTAACGATCCTAAGAGCCCATTCGTAACGTCTGGTGTACGTATCGGTTCTCCTGCAATTACACGCCGCGGCTTTAAAGAAGCAGAAGCGAGTGAGCTAGCGGGCTGGATGTGTGATATCCTAGACAACCTCAATGACGAAGCGACCATTGAGAGCGTAAAACAAAAAGTATTAGCAATTTGCAAGAAATACCCAGTTTACGCATAATTTAAACGACAATTCGTGATTAAAACCCGCTTCTACATGTATGTATGAGCGGGTTTTTTGCATTGAAAAAACGGAGGGATGATGGTCATTCCATCAACGCGTTGGCTAGCCATTGATTATTTTACCTACTTTTTTGCCTACAGTATTTTCTTACCATTTTGGTCAGTTTGGCTACAAGGTGAGGGAATTGATGCAGAAATGATTGGTGTTTTGTTAGGGGTAGGGTTAGCAGCCCGTTTCCTTGGCGCGATGTTCATTACTCCTTTAGTTAAAGAGCCCTCGAAACTGATTACGGCACTACGTTTACTTGCAGGGCTTTCACTCATTTTCTCTGTTGGTTTTGCTTTGGGTTCTCATTGGGCATGGCTGCTATTTGTAATGATAGGCTTTAACTTATTTTTTGCGCCAATGGTTCCGTTAGGAGATTCACTGGCAGGAACATGGCAAAAACAATTTACCTTTGACTATGGCAAAATTCGCGTCTGGGGGTCGATAGCTTTTATTATTGGCTCCTCATTGATGGGGTATTTAGCAGGTGTTTGGGGTAATAAAGCCATCATGGTAGCGTTGATAGTAAGCTGTTTAGCATTATTACTAGGCGCAATGATGAAACCGGCAATTATGCCAATGGGAGCGGCGAAAATTGAAGGTGGCAATAAAGTCACTTTTAAACAGTTGATTGCTGATAAAAACGTCGTTAGGTTTTTAATTTGTGTGACCTTATTACAAGGGGCCCATGCAGCTTATTATGGTTTTGCTTCCCTATTTTGGAAAGAGGCGGGTTATTCAGATTTAGTGATCGGTAATTTATGGTCGCTGGGGGTGGTTGCTGAAGTCATTGTATTTATGTTAAGTCACCGTTTGTTCCGGCGTTGGAGTGCGCGTAATTTACTGCTGTTATCCGCATTTTGTGGAATTATCCGCTGGGGGCTGATGGGGGCGTTTACTGCATTACCTGTGTTAATTGTAGTGCAAATTCTTCACAGTGGGACTTTTACGATTTGTCATCTAGCGGCAATGCGCTTTATCAGCGCAAGAAAAGAAAATGAAATTATCCCATTACAAGGTGTTTACTCTGCCCTCGCAACCGGTGGTGGGTTAGCCGTCCTGACTATTATTGTGGGGTATATTTATGAGCGAGTGCCTGCTCATCATGGTGTAGTTTTCTATTTAATGGCGCTTCTTGCTATTCCTGCCGTGTTTATCCGCCCTAAAGTTGTAGCTCAATCCTAGTATTTATCAACCAAGCTATAAAAGGGGCTAAACCTATTTTTATAGCTTGGTTTGGTACTGAATTTGTTTCCCTGTATCGTCAATATAAATCATTGTTATATTTTCTCCGTGATTAATGACGGCGGTTGAAGGGAAGATTTGTGATGAAAATGGCGCAATCATCGAGCTTTTTGTAATAGAACGGCTTTCATTATTAGCTAGATAGATATTGGCAATACTTAAAAAATAAGGGGTTGGGTTGTTGACGATAATGCCATCTTTAGCTAAATGGAATTTAATGTTATTGATTAAATCATCTGGTTTATTTATAAGCGCAATTGGTCGATAAAAAACTTTAATCCGTGTTTGAATGGCGAACTGCAGCATATTTGCACTATTTATTTGTTTTGGCTTTGGCGCAATGTCTAATACATTTAAATAAAATACAGACTCTTTATTCGTAGGGAGTTTGTCGCCAATAAAGCGTATTTGTAATTGAGCTCCGTCATTTGCCGCGATTTTAGTAACGGGGGGGGTCACAATAAATGGCGCGTTCGTCGTTTCTGGTGTTGAATCGAGGTTACCTTCATCCACCCAACTTTGAGTCAATGTGGCTTGTTCACTGTAATTAGTCAGTTGAATCCCGACGGCCTTTTTATCGCTAGGAAAAATAATTCGTGTTCCTTGTAAAACAAGGCTCGCACATGCTTGGACGCTAAAAAATAGTAACGTAGCAAACCCTGTGATTTTAATTATTCCGTCCATAATATTTTCCTTTCTAATTGTATGACATCACCACGGTTGCAGTACTTGAGACTTGTCCTTGAGTGACACTACTTGGGTTGTATGCATGGTAATAAGCACCTAAGTTTACTGAAAAAGAAGGGGAAATCGGATTTCCTTTAAGGACAGTAAAAATATTTGTCGCGCCATTTTTAGCTGCTACGCTATCCGAAAGTACTAACGGTGTATTGAGATTGCTTGCGCTAACTAATCGGAAACCAACGCCTTTAGCACCTTGGCTAATGGTATTATTCAAGGTTGTTTTATCATTTGAGAGTAAATTACTACTGGATAAAAAAATAGATACATCACGAGAAGCATTACCGCCTGCTAAAAAGTCTTGGCAGGTAAAGTTAAGCGTGAATGGCGTGTAGCCTGCTCTGGTTACAGTTTTCACCGCATTGATACTTACTGGGGGTAGCGCAACGACTAAACCTTGGTTAACAAAATTACAGGTAGTGAGAATGGGATTATAAGTTAAGGTCATTGGTTGTAAGTAGATGTCATCGGCACTGGTTGGCCATTGTAGCGTTAACAGAAAAGTGACTAATTTGACTACAATATCTAATAACCACTGTAGAATTCCCAAGCTGGATGCATCAGAGGCGAGTACAATAGGGGTAACTGTGGCGGTACTTCCTGATACTTCGACATAGTTGGTTCCGGGTTTGGCTGTGAGCAAATTAAATTGAACGGTAAAATTTGTATCGAGCTCACTACCTTGATGTATACCTTCCGTAAGGCCGACAACTCTATCTTTTTCTAATGCAGTGACTGTAATTGAGACAAACTGCTTTCCACCATTAAAACCAATAGTGGCTGTTCTGCCTTGGAAGGGGGATGCAATACCGATAGAGTTAGGAAAAAGCAATCCTCTTGCAGTACAGGTAAAAGTTCCAGGGTAGATGGTTCTGCTATTTTTACTAACTTGAGTCGATGTACTGGTAAGTTCTGTCGATAAATCAAAAGCAAGAGCGGGAGCCGTCACTGTAGATGTTTGTCTACAATGTGCTGAGGAATACTGGCTATAAGCCAATATACTGGAAAGCATCAGTGCTAAAGTGATTTTTTTCATCATGTTTTCCTTTATCGACAGAGGTTTTTATTCTTATCCATCGTATTGAGTAGTGGCTCAATAACACATGTCTTTTTCCCTTTAAGCTTTATGTGCAATGCCATCGGTAATTGCTCACTTTTGATATACATCACGCCAGATTGACCGACATAACCAACACTTTGCTGTTTAGCATCTGTGATTTCTGTACCAAAAGGTAAGCTATCGCCATTAGCAAGCACGCCTCGGATGAGATAAGTTTGTCGTGTATCGGTTTCGAGTTTGATGTAATTCACCGCTCCTTGATATGGACTCACATTGGCCATATTACCGAGCACCTCTGCACCTGCGGTTTTTTCTGTATCCGTCAAGGTATAGGTATTGGTTCTATACGGTGTGGAATTAGCAACTAAAACGACACCTTGTTGGTTGGTTAAGGTAGTTTTATCGGCGTTGACCATCATGTTACTGGCCATTGGAGCATCAATGATGGTATAGGTTTGTCCTGCTTCCCCTGAAAAAACAATATGCCCAGGGATAGCAACCAGAGTTCCTTTGGCGCCTAAACCAGTTTGGCGGTAATTATTGGCCTCTGTGTAAGATCCTGAAAGCGTGCTAGAGGGAAGCTGATAGCTGACGTTGCCACCAACTAAGTTATTCCCACCGTTTTGGTTCGTTGCAGTTAACGTATAATTGACTTGGTCATTTTTACCTGCAATACCACTGACACTTAGCGTAGTTTGTTGGTAACGAGAGTCAGTGAAATAACTTCCCATGCTAATATTGGCGCGTTTTTCAAATAAAGAAAAAGGAACACTAAAGTTGGCATAAATACGTGTTTCTTCTTCGCTGTCGTAATTACGAACACGTGAAACAGACACACTATAGGAAATATCGTTATAGTTATTGGCATAACCAGCTTGATATTCACGGCTATTACCGTTTGTATTCCAATAATCACGATGTGTCCCCGAGATGAATACCGAACCATAACCATCTGCTAATTGTTGGTTTAAATTCAATGTAAATGTGTTTTTAGCACGTGAACCGCGTAAGGCGTCATAATTAGTGAGTGAAAGTTCAGGTGGAATATTATTGCCGAGTTTTTCTGATAGCTGGTCTTGATAAACTTTCCAAGCGCGATAATTGTCTTGGGAATAAATGGCATCAATAAAACTATAGTAGCCACTAGTCGAATAACGATATGACGCCAAGGTTAAATTGGTCGACGTTGCGTTAATATATTTGTTATAAGTCAAGCGATAGCTTTGACCACTATGATCGCCTGAATCTAATTTAGTATTTGCTTGCGTAATATCAGCTGAAATGGCCCCAAAACTAAAATTCCAACCACTCCCAATAACGCCGGAATAGTATTTTTCGCTAAATAACATTCCTGCATAAAGTGTCACTAAATTATTTAAACCATAGTGAAACTCACCTTGAGTAAATTTGGGTTGATAATGGGTATTGTCGATTTTTGTTTGCCCAGCAATGAGGCTGTAATTGTAAACGCCTTGTTTGAGCATATCAGGTACAGCAGAATAGGGTACAGTAAAGGTTTCTTGCCTTCCATCAGCTTCTTGGACAACGACGAATAAGTCACCACCACCAGCACTAGGCTGAAGGTCATTAAATGCGAACTCACCAGGGGGAACGTTTTCTTGATAAACCAGATTGTTATTTTGGTATACGCTGACTAATGCATTTGTTTGAGCGACACCGCGTATAATGGGGACAAAATTTTGACTTGAATTTGGCAACATACTGGCTTCTGTTGCCAATGCAATGCCTCGAACTCGAATACTATTAAATAGGGCTGCAGGTGTATAAAAATCACCTAATTTCAACCCGGATTTGATTGCACTAAGGGGGCGATAAATATAACGGGTATTGTTTTTCCATTTTTGGCTACCATGAGAGCTATGTCGATAGCTGGACTCATCTCTAAATTGCCAGGCGCCCAAATTAATGCCTGAATTTAAGGTCGCATAAAAATTGTCACTGCTGGTTTTTGAGTTTTTTTTCTCTTTGTAACTATAATAATTTGTATTATAAGAAAAAATAATTGCAGGCTCGCCATAATTCCAGAGGCTGGGGTCAACATAGTTAGCTTCGATTTGTTTCAGAGCGACTTGAGGGACGATAATATCGAGCCGCAGGTCGTTGATATTAAATTTATACTTTATATTGGGTACTAAATCATCTATAGGAATAAATGGCTGTTGTTTGGTTTGTTCAATTACCTCAGAAGACAAATTCAGATTTAATTTTTGCACATCATCAGCAGCAAGGCTGATCAGTTTACCATCATTATTGATATCAATTTCAAACTGACCTTTCCAATTATTATTGACATAAAGGTCGGCTAATTGTTTACCTGATGGAATGTTATTGTCAGTATAGAATCGTGAAATATCTCCTTGTGCAGATTTACCTACCAATAGGGAAGTCTCAAACTCGTCCGCTATTGAGTTCTTTTGATAACTTTGTAGTCCTATTAAGATTAGGAGATAGAGATAATTTTCTTTTTTCACGATGATTTCTTCTATTAAAGTTTAATATTTTTAGATTTGAAAACACCATAGTCATCCACATACATTAAAATAAGATCGTGGTTTTTCATTATTCCTTTAATAGGTAATTCTTTTTCAGACATAGGGGCAATCATCGCAGAATCAGTTAATGAGTTATTTTTATCGTCAGATGGTGCGATAGCTGCAATAGTTAAATGGTATTGTGAATTATTTTTAACTAATATTTTATTATTTTTAATCTGATAGCTTGCATTATTAATAACCTCATCGGGAGATTCAGTTAGCCCAATAGGACGATAAAAAATTTTAATTCGTGAACGTGTGGCTAGCTGAATTGCATTTTTGCCTTTAGCAGACTCTGGCGTTTTAGGAATATCTAAAACATTTAAGAAAAATACGCTTTCAACATTTTCAGGAAGTTTTCCGGGTATTTTTTTAATTTTTAGTTGCTGACCTTGTAAACCTTCAATTTTAACAATAGGAGGGGATAAATAAAAAGGCGCTTCAGAATTCTCAGGCGTGGAATTTTCATCACCGTTATCAATCCATGACTGAACAAGAGACGATGTTTTACTGTTATTGGTTAATTGTACAGCAATACTATCAGCGTCAGCAGGATATATAATTCGAGTGCCAGTAATAATAACATTAGAAAGTGTTGCGCTCGAAAATAAAATAGTGAGTAATAAAACTAGAATTTTCATAATAGCATCCATTTAAAGCCAGGCTAATAAAAGCCTGGCTAAGTCATAATTATAAATAGGAAACTGTATATATTACGTTTGATTGCAAAAGACCGACTTTGGCGGCAGTTGCATTAGTTTTATAATAACTGGCAATTAAATTGAGGGTAGCTCCTGTCGCACCACCAGTATCAGCTCCTGTAAGGTTAGTATCAAAAGCCACATTGAGTGGAATTGCGGTGGTTGGAGTACTGGTTTTAGATAAACTAAATCCGACGTTTTTGGCAACGGAAGCATCATTTTCATTCACGGAAGTATTCACTAAATACAAACCGGAAGGAGAAATATTACTTGACGAATAGAAGTGTAATTTCAGATTACTTACAGGGACGCTTGCGGGTGCGCAATCAGAGAAAGTTAAAGAAAATTGTTTTTGATTTTTAGAAATAACCGTGGCGGCAGTTGTCCCTGCATCTGTTACGGTTATTGGATCAAGAACAACAGTCATATCGGCACTATTTCCGCCATTAATGGTACAAGTTGTATCGCTTATTGCTCCAGAAATTGAAATAATTCCCCCAGCACTATTCGTTATTGCAAGTGCTGAACCTGATATAAAAGATAAAGAAAGTAAAGACAGAGGTAGTATATATCTAGACATAATTAACCCCATAAGGTCAAAAATAAAATAAAGTTATATAACTTTGATTAACAGCTGAATGTAAATTAGCTGTATTGTTTTATGCTAGATATAAAGTGCATTTTTTTCAAATTCAAAATTAAAAAAACAAATAATGAGATTGGTGTGTTTTTTATATATATGAATTTAATGTAATATTATTTTTTTGATTGTTTCAAAATAACGCGTAATAAGTGTGTTTATTGGTGGTTAGTGGTTTGTCTATTGGAATACTTCTCGTTGTAAGTGTTATTATGACAATGGCAAAGGTCAATTAACTTAATCATAAATAGAAGTAATATTAACTCATGGAATTAAATAAAATTTAATTTATAAAAAATAAATTGATAATAAAATGGCAAATCATAGAAAATGATTTGCCATTGAAAGATATCTTATAAGCTTGGTAGGAAAGTAGTAAATACAGGCATAAAGGTGACTAAGAGTAAAACGATAATTAATGCAAAGAACAAGGGCATAACTTCACGAATAAAATCAGAAATACGGACACCAGTAATCGATGTGGCTACAAACATGACGGTTCCCATTGGCGGTGTTAAGCAGCCGATGGCCAAATTAAGGATCATGACAATGCCAAAATGGATAGGATCAATCCCTAATAGCTTTACTGTAGGCATTAATAATGGAACAAGGACAATAATTGCGGCATTTCCTTCAATAAACATACCTAGGATTAACAACACCGCATTGACAATCATTAAGAAGACATACGGGTTATCAGAAAAATTGGTCATCATTCTGGCAACATCTTGCGCCACTTGCTCGTTCGTCAATACCCATGCTAATGCGGAACAAGTCATAATAATGAGCATGATACTTGCTGTTGAACGGGCTGTTTCTAAAAATGAGGCAGCAATGTCTTTTAACTTCATTTCACGATAAAAGAAGGTACCAATTACAATAACGTAAAGTACAGCAATAGCACCAGCTTCTGTTGGTGTAAAAATACCAAAGCGAATTCCACCAATAATAACGAGAACTAATAGGAAAGCAGACATCGCTCCTTTACCTGTTTGGTAAACTTCAGCAAATGTAGGTGCTTTATCTCTAGCAGGCTTATATCCACGTTTTTTTGCAATCAGATAAATTGCAACCATTAAAGCAACGCAGCACATTAATCCAGGAATGATTGCAGCCATAAACATCTTACCAATAGAGACGTCAGCGACAAATCCATAGATGATTAATGCAATACCCGGTGGAATTATAGGTGTTATTAATGAGCCTGCGGCAGTGACAGCGGCAGAGAAGCTTTTTCCATAACCTAATTTTGTCATTTCTGGCACTAACATTTTAGATAGCATTGCACAGTCAGCGAGGTTAGATGCAGAAAGTCCGCCCATCATTGTACTTAATAATACGTTAGATTGGGCAAGTCCTCCTGGATAGTGGCCAGACAGAGTACCAGTAAATTTCAACATTCGTCTAGTAATACCAGTGTAATTCAAAAGGTTACCTAACAAAATGAAGAAAGGGATAGCAAGTAACGTCACATTTTCCCCAGCCCCAATAATGCGTTGTACCGCAATGAGGGGAGAAATGTCACCCGCAGAGAAAAAGTAGGTGAGTAATGCAATCAGTACACTTAAAAAAATGGGAACATTAATTAAAAAGCAGAATATTAATACGATACAGGCGATAATTACTGACATGGTTTATCTCCTTTTAGTAATTTACTCATGTCTTCCAGTAAATGTTGGATAGAAAATAACACCATGATGGATGCGCCAATGGGTACAGAAAGGTCGATATAATAATAAGAGACACCAATAATTGGTGTTATTTTGTCTTCTGCAATAATAGAGAGTTCATATCCAAGATAACCAAAAATTGATAAAGCAATAATGGCCATAATATGAGTAACGACCGCAATAGCTAATTGTACTTTTTCAGGAAATAAAGAGGTAATTGCATCAATACTGACATGCATTCTTTTGCCTGCCGCAGATGCTGCGCCAATCATCACCAACCAAATGTAGCAAATGATTAAAACTTCCTCACTCCACATTAAAGGGTCATTAAGAAGCCAACGCATGAATACAGCAAGAATGGTAATAATGACAATAGCGGCAACAGCAAGAGAAGCCACTATATCACTTAATTTCCCCAGAAATTTAAACATAAAAGATCCTTGCGAGAATAATAGTTAACCATTTGTATTGTAAAAATATTGGCGGTATTAACCGCCAAGTAATAGGGTTACTTATTAATAATATCTTGAGTTTGTTGATATAAATTCGCAGACCATTCAGGGAATTCATTATAGAAAGGCTTAGATTTTTCTTTGAAGAGCGCTCTGTCTACTTCAACAACAGTAACACCTTCATTTTTCATTTTCTCAATGATTTCTTTTTCTTGTTGTAAGACTAAATCTGTTAGGAATTGCCCAGCTTCATTTCCTGATTCAACTAAAGCCTGCTGAATATTTTCAGGTAATTTAGCGTAGGTTTTGCTGCCCATGACTAGGTTGGTTACGTTCTCTACATGACCCGTTAAAATCAAGAATTTGGCTGCTTCATGGTGTTTTTGCCCATATAGCACAGGAATTGGGTTTTCTGCGCCATCAATAATTTTAAGATTAAGTGCAGTATAAACTTCTGCTAAAGGTAATGGTGTTGGTGTGGCACCCATTGCCTCTAAACCTTTAATTTGAATTTTATTATTGGGGACGCGAATTTTTAAACCTTTTAGGTCATCTGGAGTTTGGATCATTTTATTGGCTAAGATATGGCGTGAACCATATAACCAATCTTTAGAAACCACGTGAAGGCCTTTTTTATCTAACTGTTGTTCTAAGGAACCATACCAAGGTGAGGCATTTAATTTAAAAATATCTTTATAAGATAGTCCTAAATACGGCCCAAACATAATGCCGTAATCAGGTACATAATCAGAAAAGAAGGCACCATCTGCTAAGGTAATTAGTGGGCTACCTAACTTCATTTGTTCGATGACATCTTTTTTGGAGCCTAATTGTGAGCTTGGATAAGGAATTAATTCACCTTCACCATTAGTTTTTTCATTGAATTTTTTTGCCCATTCGTGAATAGCTAAATCAAAAGGCTCTCCAGGGTTATTTTCATAAGCGACTTTTAACTTATATTTAGCATCTGCAAATGCGGCATTTGTCATGCTGCCCATTAATAGCATTGTGCTGAGTGTTAAGCTAAGAAGTTTTTTTCCGTTTAATGTGCTCAGTTTCATAAAGGTATCTCCTGTAGGGGGATTTATTGTTTTAAGTATTTATTTTCTTTTTCTAACCAATGTATTTTCTGCGTAGCATTGATTCTGTACCGCTACTCAGAATTTCAGTAATTTTTTGGCTCACATCATCTTGTAATTGTGGTATTTCGTTGAGGTTTAATCCCCATAAATCAGACATTGCTAGCACATTTTCAGTAAGTTGTTTTACATTTGAGTCATAGAGTTCATGCCAAGCTTTAAAGCGTTCAAGTAAATAATCATCATCATTTAAAGGAATGAGTTGTTCAGCCTGTTTTCCTCGATAGAAAACAATAAGTGCAGCAAGTGAAAATGAAATGCAATAAGGAATTTTATTGTATTGCTTAACATAAGAGATTAATTGAGGTAATAGGCGAGTTTTAAATTTAGTTAACGAGTTTAGAGATATTGAAATTAATTCATGTTCTATATATGGGTTATTAAAGCGGTCAATAACTGCGGAGGCAAAAGCCGCGAGCTCCGAAGGGCTTTGAGATAAAACAGGAATAACTTCATTATCAATTAAATCTTTAATTAAAGCTAAAAAGATTGGGTTGCTAGTGACATCACGGACAGTTCTGATCCCTGCCAAGTAAGCAACAGGAACCATCGCGGTGTGCGCACCATTTAAGATTGCAACTTTACGCTCTTTGTAGGGCTTTATGTCATCGACTACTTTGATATTTAATGGTAATTCATTCAGTTTTAGCTTCTGCTCTAGTATTTTTGGCCCTTGAATGACAAATAAATAGAAATATTCAGCAGTGACGAGAAAATCGTCTTTATAACCTAATTCTTTTTCCAGTTTCTCAATTTCATTTTTCGGGTAGCCAGTAACGATCCTATCGACTAACGTAGAACAAAACGTATTACTGCTATTTAGCCAAGCAATAAAATCTGCGGGGAGTTGCCAGTCTTGCGCATGTTGATTCACAAACTCTTGTAACTTATCGCCATTATAGTCAATTAACTCACAGGGGATGATGAACAACCCTTTGCTATTATCACCATTAAAATGTTGAAAGCGGTGAAATAAAAACTGAGTAAGTTTCGCAGGGAAACTACTTGCTGGTGCATCTTCTAAGCGTACGTCGTGCTTATATACGATCCCTGCTTCCGTCGTGTTAGAGAAGATCCATTGTAATTCGGGATTTTCTGCACATTTTAGAAACTTATCATATTCAGAATAAATCAGTATTTCACGGTTAACCGAATTAATAATTCTTATATTCGAAACGCTTTGTTTTTGTTCATTAATTCCCCTGGTGATGGCAGTATAAAGTCCATTTTGCTGATTAATTGAGGGATGTGATGAGTCAATTGGCCTGACAAGCGTAATGCCACTATCGAAATCTGTCTTTTCATTCAGTTGGTCAACCATCCAGTCGATAAAAGCACGTAGAAAATTACCTTCTCCGAATTGCAAAATTCTCTCTGGGTATTGCTTATTAGCCATTGACTGTCTATTTAAGTAATCCATGACCATTCCTCTAGTTATTATGTGTATTAATCATCCGGTGTTGATTCAGACTAGAAGTATTTTTTTCTATGGACTATTAATTGCATCAATTTTGTGGAATGAATGGCTTTTTGATGTTTTTAATCTGTTTTTTATCAGTTAAAAACAGATGGAATTATAAATGAATTCAATCTATTTAGTTAGTTGGTATTTTAATTGCATGAAAAATAGTAATATTTTTATTTTTTATAATTTTGATTAATAGTAATTTTATAATTAAGTTGTTTTTTTTACTAAAAAATTCAGGTTTTATTTGATGTATATATTATCGAGCCAAAGAATAAGTCATCGTTGACCATTCATTGGCCTTGTAACTTAATGTTATTTATTCATAAGTTTGCTGTATGGAGTTAATCATAGTTCTTTTAGCGGTATCTAAATGATGTCGAAGTTCATTCATCGCCACAATATCATTACGGCTAATCAAAGCACTTAAAATGGTCATATGTTCTTCAATTGCCAGTACATTTCTTTCTTTTAAATCTGACTCATCCCATTGATATTGAAAGTGAAATATCACAGTGATGATTTCAAGAGACTGATTAAAAAACGGGTTATTGGCACCTGATAAAATAAGACTATGTAGTTCATAATCTAGTTGGGAAAAGTCGCGGTAATTGATAGTAACGGTTTCCCGTAGTGTCCTATGTTTGAGTAATAGCTCTTTCGCTAAAATCCAACGGTGGTCATCTGGTGGTAAATTTAAAAAATGAGTCAGAGCATTGGTTTCTAGCAATTCCCTGAACTCAAAAAGCTTTTCTGCATATTCACGCGAAAATTTCATCATGTGCCAGTTCCCCCGGTGGGTGTTTTTAATTAACCCATAACGAGAAAACTCCACTAAGAACTCCCGAACAATACTAGAACTTACATGGCTTTTTTTTGCTAGTTGTAATTCAGTAAAAGTATCCCCAGGCATCAATTCTTTGCGTTTAATCATTTGATAAAACGCTTTTTCGAATAAGACGATTTGTTGATCAGGAAGACTTGATTCAACAGGAAAGAAATCAGTTTTATTGGGATAGCGAATAACATGATATTCATTCCCTTGTTTTTCAATGATTTTCTTTTCTAATAAATATTCGAGGGTATGTCTCACTGTGGTTCGACTGATATTAAACATCTCAGCTAAAGAAGATTGTGAGGGAAAGGGGGATGTTAATAAATTTTTATGTATAGCGTCTAAAAATTCATTAATTGACCCATAGCGTATATTTTTACTCCTCACCATTTAAACACTCCTTAATCTGATTTTTATTCTTTAAAGACCGATTTAAAACCGATTTAAAAACATTTAATCACAAAATTCGGTTGTTAAGTATCTAGTCTATGTTTTTTAAATTAAAAAAGACAGATTAATTGACGGAGGAAAATATGAAACAATTGATTTGTCAGGAACCTAAAAAATTAGTCTATCAACAAGTCGTTGAACCTACAGTGCAAGTTGGGCATGTAAAAATAAAAATACATGCGGTTGGAATATGTGGAACGGATATCCACGCTTGGGGAGGAAATCAGCCCTTTTTTCAATATCCACGAGTATTAGGACATGAAATCTCTGGAACTATTTGTGATGTTGCACCTGACGTTACACAATGGAAAGTCGGTCAGCGTGTTGCTGTAATGCCTTATGTTGCCTGCTATGAATGTGGTGCTTGTAAGGAAGGAAAAACAAATTGCTGCGAAAAAATTTCAGTTATTGGTGTTCACGAAGATGGTGGTTTTTGTGAATATTTAAATGTGCCAGAGAAAAATGTATTAGCGATTGAAGATACAGTTACAGATATTGATGGCGCCTTAATCGAACCATTTTCAATCAGTGCTCATGCCGTCAGGCGTGCGCAGGTTAAACCTCAAGATACTGTTTTAGTTGTAGGGGCAGGGCCTATAGGGCTAGGTGTTGCTGCTATTGCTAAAGCGGATGGTGCTAACGTATTAGTGGCTGATACCAGCGAGGCACGTCGTCAACATGTTGAAAAAGTATTAGGCTTAAAAACGTGTGACCCAGCCGATGAAAACTACTTATCAAGTATTGAACACCATTTTTCAGGTATGCTTGCTGAGAAAGTTATTGATGCAACGGGGAATCAACACGCAATGAACACCGCGGTGAATTTAATTCGTCATGGTGGCTTAATTGTATTTGTTGGGCTATTTAAAGGTAATTTATCGTTTCCAGATCCAGATTTTCATAAGAAAGAGACAACAATGATGGGAAGCCGAAATGCCACTCCTGAAGATTTCAATAAAGTTGCAAGGTTAATGGCAGAAGGTAAGTTATCTAGTGGTATGATGCTAACGCATCAATTTGATTTTAATACCATTGGTGATATTTATGAAAGTGATGTTATTAATAATCGTGAATTAATTAAAGGTGTTATTTTATTTTAAATAACAATTTATCTTTAAATAATAACAAAAAACCCACAATAAAAGTGGGTTTTGTTTTTAGTTCGTCTCTAGAAAGGATGTGTTAGCGCTTTAATGCTTCTGATAACTCATCTTTCATGACGGACAGTATGTCTCTAACAACACGTGGGCTACCAGCAACTAAGTTACCTGAGGCTAAATAATTATGACCGCCAACAAAGTCAGTTATGATGCCGCCAGCTTCACGCATGATCAGCTCACCGCCCATGAAATCCCACGGTTTTAAACCAATTTCAAAAAAAGCATCAACACGGCTAGAAGCCACATAGCATAAATCTAATGCTGCGGAGCCGGTACGACGCAAATCAGCACATTTGTTAAACATCGCAGTCATGATGTTCATATAGACAGGTGCATGTTGTTTTTGTTTGAAAGGGAAGCCTGTCGCAACGATAGCGCCATCAAGGTCACGTTTTTCGTCGATGCGAATACGATAACCGTTAAGCTGAGCGCCTTGCCCACGTACTGCGCTAAATAATTCATTACGCATTGGGTCATAAACAACAGCAACTTCTGTACGGCCTTTAACGCGCACAGCGATAGAAACAGAAAAATGGGGGAGACGTTTTGTGAAGTTGGTAGTGCCATCCAGTGGATCGATTACCCATTGAATATCATCATCTTTACCAATTAATTCACCACTTTCTTCAGTGATAATAGTGTGGTCAGGATATGATTTGCGGATGATTTCAATAATCAGCTGCTCAGATTCTTGGTCAACGTTAGTAACGAAATCGTTAGTGCCTTTCTGAGTGACTTTAATATTGCTAGGCATTTCATAGTTTTTAGCTATGTGATTACCGGCCTTACGTGCTGCACGTATGGCGATGTTAAGCATCGGATGCATGGGCTTTTTCCACTGGAATGTTAAAGAACGAAAAACTTGAGTGCCGAAGTATATAGATGTTCGTCACAATAAGCAATTTTGTGTTAAGCTATTGCGATAATTTTTTCATTAAACGTATAAATCATGTTAGATAATATCCGTATTGTTCTTGTTGAAACCTCACACACTGGTAATATGGGCTCAACAGCTCGTGCCATGAAAACCATGGGGCTTTCTAATCTGTACCTCGTTAATCCTCTCGTTGAACCTGATTCACACTCTATTGCGCTTTCTGCCGGGGCAAGTGATGTTATTGGTAATGCGACAATAGTTAAAACTCTCGATGAAGCTTTAGAAGGCTGTAAGTTAGTGATCGGTACCAGTGCACGTTCTCGCACCTTATCTTGGCCAATGGTTGAACCACGTGAATGCGGCATTAAATCTGTTGAGCAATCCAAAGAATCACCTGTTGCTATCGTATTTGGCCGTGAGCGAGTGGGCTTAACCAACGAAGAACTTCAAAAATGCCAATATCATTTATATATCCCCACAAACCCAGAATACGGTTCTTTGAATTTAGCGATGGCAGTGCAATTGGTGAGTTATGAAATACGCATGGCGTATCTTTCAATGGATGAAAAAAATACGGTAATTTCCGCTGATGATGAGGTAGAATACCCACCGTCAGAAGATGTTGAACGTTTTTATGTCCATCTTGAGAGCGTGTTGAATGAATCAGGTTTTATTCGTAAAGCGCACCCTGGCTTAATTATGAATAAATTACGCCGTTTATTCACTCGAGCGCATATCGAAACCCAAGAGTTACATATCCTGCGGGGTATCTTAACATCAATGGAAAAATGGGCGAAAAAGTGAGGTTAAATCCGTGGTAAAATCAGGTGAATAATACTTGAGTAAATTAGTCAGGTAAATAGTTGACTAAATTACTCAGGAATGTCACAATCTGACCATAATTTACCATGGAGTAATATGTTATGAGACTCACTTCCAAAGGGCGTTACGCAGTAACTGCGATGTTAGATGTCGCATTACACTCTCAGTCAGGTCCAGTGCCTTTAGCTGACATTTCTGAACGTCAGGGAATTTCCCTCTCTTATCTTGAGCAACTTTTCTCTCGTTTACGTAAAAACGAGTTAGTTTCGAGTGTGCGCGGTCCAGGTGGCGGTTATTTGCTTGGTAGAGACGCAGACCAAATCTTTGTTGCTGAAGTAATCGCTGCGGTAGATGAATCTGTTGACGCCACCCGTTGTCAGGGTAATAAAGAAGGTTGCCAAAATGGTGATCGCTGCTTAACTCACGCATTATGGCGCGATTTAAGCGATAGAATTACAAGTTTCCTTAGCAGCATTAGCCTTGATGAACTGGTTAAAAACCAAGAAGTCATGGTTGTTGCTGATAGACAAGATAACGAACAGCGTAAGACCATGCCAAATGGGATTACACCTGAATCGATTATCAATGTACGTGCTTAAAAATATTAAAAAAATTGCAGTCGGTACATTTTGGTGAGTTATTAGACGAAGAGCTAATTTCCGCCATTTGTATCTTTAAAAATTAAAGGCAAGTTAGCTTGTCCTTTGGAGTAAGTGAGCAATGAAATTACCAATTTATCTTGATTATTCAGCAACAACACCGGTTGACCCGCGTGTGGCTGAAAAAATGATGCAATGTTTAACAATGGATGGGAACTTTGGTAACCCAGCGTCCCGTTCTCATCGTTTCGGCTGGCAAGCTGAAGAAGCGGTGGATATTGCTCGCAATCAAATCGCCGAATTAGTGGGTGCTGACCCACGTGAAATTGTATTTACCTCAGGCGCAACTGAGTCTGATAACTTAGCGATTAAAGGCGCTGCTAATTTCTATAAAAAGAAAGGCAACCACATTATTACCTGTAAAACGGAACACAAAGCCGTTTTAGATACTTGCCGCCAATTAGAGCGTGAAGGTTTTGAAGTGACTTATCTGTCACCACAAAGCAATGGTTTAATTGCTATGCAAGACCTACAAGACGCTATCCGTGAAGACACCATTTTAATTTCTATTATGCATGTTAATAACGAAATTGGGGTTGTGCAGGATATCGCAGCTATCGGTGAATTATGCCGTAGCAAAGGAATTATTTTCCACGTTGATGCAACACAAAGCGTAGGTAAATTACCTATCGACCTTAGTGCGCTAAAAGTGGATTTAATGTCATTCTCTGCTCACAAACTTTACGGGCCAATGGGTATCGGTGCGTTATATGTGCGCCGCAAACCGCGTATTCGCCTTGAAGCGCAGCAACATGGGGGTGGTCATGAGCGCGGTATGCGTTCTGGGACATTACCTGTACACCAAATCGTGGGTATGGGCGAAGCTTACCGTATTGCCAAAGAAGAAATGGCGGCGGAATCTGAACGCTTACGCGGTTTACGGTTACGTTTGTGGAATGGCATTAAAGATATCGAAGAAGTTTACCTCAATGGTGATTTAGAACACGGTGCGCCGCACATTCTGAACGTCAGCTTCAACTATGTTGAAGGTGAATCACTGATGATGTCATTAAAAGATTTGGCTGTATCTTCAGGTTCTGCATGTACTTCTGCAAGCCTAGAACCTTCTTATGTACTGCGCGCTTTAGGGATGAATGATGAGCTGGCACATAGCTCAATCCGTTTCTCTTTAGGTCGTTTCACGACAGAAGAAGAAATTGACTATGCAATCAAAATGATTCATGGCGCAATTGGCCACTTACGCGAGCTGTCTCCTTTATGGGAAATGTTCAAAGACGGCGTAGATCTTAACAGCATCGAATGGTCTCACCATTAATCAGACGGTTTCAGGAGTTTAAAAATGGCTTACAGTGAAAAAGTTATCGATCATTATGAAAACCCACGCAACGTTGGTTCGTTTGATAACAGCGACCCAAGCGTAGGTAGCGGTATGGTAGGCGCACCTGCCTGTGGTGACGTCATGAAATTACAGATTAAAGTAAATGATGACGGCATTATTGAAGATGCACGCTTTAAAACTTATGGTTGTGGTTCAGCAATTGCATCAAGTTCACTCGTGACTGAATGGATGAAAGGCAAAAGTTTGGACGAAGCGGAGTCAATCAAAAATACAGCGATTGCCGAAGAGTTAGAATTACCACCAGTGAAAATTCACTGTTCAATTCTGGCTGAAGATGCAATTAAAGCTGCTATTGCTGATTACAAAAGCAAACGCCAAAGCAAATAAGTTTTTAATCAGTCTATAGGGCAACCCATATTAATAAATAACAACAAGTTATCGTCCTATAACTGGAACAATACCCACGGCGTCTAGGCTAAACATCGCTGAGTTTCTTAGTTTAGAAATAGGGTGGGTATAAAATAATTTGAAGGCGGATGCGACTCATGAGTAGCATCTGCCTTGTTTGTTTCTAAAGTGAGGTTTGCAATGTCTATTTCTCTTACAGAAAGTGCTGCGCAGCGTATTCAATCCTTTCTACAAAATCGTGGGAAAGGCGAAGGCTTGCGTTTAGGTGTAAGAACTTCAGGTTGTTCAGGAATGGCTTATGTTCTTGAATTTGCTGATACAATCAATGAAGAAGACACAGTTTTTGAAGATAAAGGTGTGAAAGTCATCATCGATGGCAAGAGCATTGTTTATCTTGATGGTACTGAGCTGGATTTCGTGAAAGAAGGCTTAAACGAAGGGTTTAAATTTAATAACCCTAACGTCAATAGTGAATGCGGATGCGGTGAAAGTTTTCACGTATAATGCGTTTTATTAAGCCTAATTTTTGGCCAATCTTACTAATTTTATTTTATTAGTGGTATTGGTAACCGGTTCGAGAAACTGAGCACTTATGGATTATTTTACTCTTTTTGGGTTGACTCCCATCTATGCCATCGATAGCGAACAACTGACGTTACGTTTTCAAGACTTACAGCGTCAATACCATCCTGACCGTTTTGCAACCTGTTCTGAACAGGAGAAAATGCAAGCACTACAAAAAGCAGCAACCATTAATGCTGCTTATCAAGCCCTCCGTCATCCGCTAAAACGCGCGGAATATATGCTTTCATTGCATGGTTTTGATATTAATAACGAACAACATACCATGCATGATACGGCATTTTTGATGGAGCAACTTGAGCTACGCGAAGAGTTAGACAATATTGAGAACAGTGATGACGCACTTGATCTATTGGCTAAATTTATGCAGAGCGTCAAACAAATGCAGCAAGCACGAAGTGCACTGATGGTGACAGAGCTAGATGCCATGCAGTGGGAAAAAGCCGCTGATACCGTACGTAAACTACGTTTTCTCGACAAGCTTCAGCAGCAAGCAGAGCAACTCGAAGAACGATTACTAGATGAATTTTAAGAGAAAACGATTATGGCGTTACTACAAATCAGCGAACCCGGTATGACAGCAGCTCCGCATCAACGCAAATTGGCTGCAGGCATTGATTTAGGTACCACCCACTCTTTGATTGCGACAGTGCGCAGTGGTGAAGCTGCAGCTTTGCCTGATAGCCAAGGGCGCTTTTTATTACCATCGATTGTTAATTATCAACCCGAAAGCAAATTAGTGGGATGGGAAGCGAAACAACTTGCCGAGCAAGACCCGGTCAATACCATTATTTCAGTGAAACGTATGATGGGGCGTTCATTAGCCGATATTCAAAAACGCTACCCTGACTTACCTTATCAATTGACTGCCAGTGAAAATGGTTTGCCGTTTATTCAAACCGTGGCTGGCCAAGTTGACCCAATCCAAGTTTCTTCTGACATTCTAAGAACACTAGCAAAACGTGCTGAAGAAACCTTAGGTGGGGAAATGGATGGCGTAGTGATCACAGTACCGGCTTATTTTGATGATGCACAACGCCAAGGGACCAAAGATGCAGCGCGCCTTGCAGGCTTACATGTATTGCGTTTGCTGAATGAACCGACTGCGGCTGCGATTGCCTATGGATTAGACTCTGGGCAAGAAGGTGTGATTGCTGTTTATGACCTCGGTGGTGGCACTTTTGATGTGTCCATTTTACGCCTGAGCCGTGGTGTTTTTGAAGTGTTAGCAACGGGCGGCGATACCGCGCTTGGTGGTGATGACTTTGACCAAGTATTGGCTCAGTGGATTGCTGAGCAGGCAGGGGTTTCATTACAAGGTGATCATCATTTAAATCGTCAGTTATTAAATGTGGCGACAGAAACCAAAGTTGCGCTTAGTGATGCAGAAACAGTGACTATTCAGCTTGCCAACTGGCAAGGGGAAATTCGTCGTGAGCAGTTTGAAACGTTAATTGAAAATTACGTAAAGCGCACTCTGATGGCTTGTCGCCGTGCGTTAAAAGATGCGGGTGTTGAGGCTGAAGATGTTCTGAATGTCGTGATGGTCGGTGGTTCGACTCGTGTGCCACTAGTACGTCAAAAAGTCGGGGAGTTTTTTGGTAAATCACCACTGACATCCATCGACCCAGATAAAGTTGTCGCCATTGGCGCTGCAATTCAAGCGGATATTTTAGTCGGAAACAAGCCTGATAGCGAGATGCTGTTGTTAGATGTGATCCCACTCTCTCTTGGTTTGGAAACGATGGGTGGATTAGTCGAAAAAGTGATCCCGCGTAACACCACCATCCCTGTTGCTCGAGCCCAAGAGTTTACCACCTTTAAGGATGGTCAAACGGCGATGAGCGTTCATGTCGTACAAGGTGAACGCGAAATGGTGGCAGATTGCCGTTCATTAGCTCGCTTTACCTTGCGTGATATTCCAGCGATGGCCGCAGGTGGGGCACATATTCGTGTGACTTTTCAAGTCGATGCCGATGGGCTGTTGAGTGTTAGCGCCATGGAAAAATCGACAGGTGTAGAAGCATCGATTCAAGTTAAGCCATCGTATGGGTTAACGGATAACGAAATTTCAAACATGATTAAAGATTCAATGACTAACGCGCAAGATGATTTAAATGCGCGCCGCTTAGCGGAGCAAAAAGTTGAAGCTGCAAGAGTGCTTGAAAGTTTAACGAGCGCATTAGCCCAAGATGGCAATTTACTGACGCCAGAAGAAGAGTCAGAAATTGATAATGCAGTCAATGAGTTAATTAAAGCGGTTGAGGGTACAGACCCAATCGTAATTGAAAATGCCATTAAACAACTGGATAAGCAATCGCAGGAGTTTGCAGCGCGTCGCATGGATACCTCCATTCGCCAAGCGTTGTCAGGCCATTCTGTGGATGAGATATAATTATGCCTAAAATAGTTTTTTTACCTCATAGTGATTTATGTCCAGACGGTGCAGTAGTTGAAGCACAAGAAGGCGAATCTATTTTAAATGTTGCACTACGCAGCGGTATTGAGCTTGAGCACGCCTGTGAAAAATCCTGTGCTTGTACAACCTGTCATTGTATTGTTCGTGAAGGTTTCGATTCACTGGAAGAAAGCAGTGAACTCGAAGATGACATGTTAGATAAAGCATGGGGGTTAGAGCCTGAAAGCCGTCTAAGTTGTCAAGCATTGGTGACGGATGAGGATTTAGTGGTAGAGATCCCTCGTTATACTATCAATCACGCCCGCGAACACTGATTTTTGTCATACTTCACGCTGTAGCGTTGTTGGCTTCTTTCGCTAACCCTAGTCACATACTTTTGTATGCTCCTAGGGATTAGCTCAACTTGCCGCCTAGCTACAACGTGAATTATTTAAAAAATAGAAACGCTCGTCATACTTCATACTGTAGCGTTGTTGGCTTCTTTCGCTAACTCGAATCACATACTTTTGTATGCTCCTAGGGATTAGCTCAATCGCCGCCTAGCTACAATGTGAATTATTTAAAAAATTGAAATGCTCGGCATGTTTGGCGTTGTAACGTAGAGCATCAATGGTAAAAATCATTTAATAATCAAATTGGTGAGAGAACATGAGTTTAAAATGGTCAAATAGCCGCGAAATCGGTGAAGCACTGTACGACGCATTTCCTGATGTTGATCCTAAAACGGTGCGCTTTACTGATATGCACCAGTGGATTTGTGATTTAGAAGAATTTGATGATGACCCGCAAAAATCGAATGAGAAAATCCTAGAAGCCATTTTGTTAGTTTGGCTGGATGAGTTCGAATAAGTAGAGTTTTACCCTAAAAACCGAGTGACTGTCAGAAATAGTGCTCGGTTTTTTATTTTATATCAGCACTATAATGATATCCCTATTGGTATTTATCAGTTAAGGTAATGCTATCTGCCGACAGAATCAATGGGTTTTTACTGTCTGCAAAAATAGACAAAGTGAGAAAAACGATGACAAAACAAATTATGCCAGTAATGATTTCTTGTGAGCCTGCTGCACCTTGTTGGGGTGAAGGCGCATTGTTAAGCTCTAGTGATAAAGGGATGACAATCCACCTGAAACATGCAGGTAAATTATGTGCAGTACAAAGCGCTGGCCGTAAATTAGATGGTCAAGGGATCCGCAATGTTGCTTTGGCTGGCGAAGGATGGGATTTAGAAAAAAGCTGGGCATTTTGGCAAGGTTTTCGTGCGCCAAAAGGGGCGAGAACGATTGAATGGCCAGTATTGCCTGAAGCAGACCGCAAAGAATTAGAAAACCGTATTCGTACCATTGATTGGGTACGTGATGTCATTAACGCACCTGCAGAAGAGTTAGGCCCAGAACAACTCGCACAACGCGCCATTGATTTACTCTGCACTGTGGGCGCACAAGACATTAGCTACCGCATTATTAAAGGCGATGACTTATTAGAACAGGGGTATACCGGTATTCATACGGTCGGTCGTGGTTCAAGTCGCCCACCTGTCTTTTTAGCGTTAGATTACAACCCAGGTGCGAACCCAAATGCCTCTGTTTTTGCTGCGTTAGTCGGCAAAGGTATTACTTTCGATTCAGGTGGTTATAGCATCAAACCATCGTCTTCCATGAATTCAATGAAAGCGGATATGGGCGGTGCTGCAACCTTAGCGGGTTCATTGGCATTGGCGATTTCTCGTGGCTTACAAAAACGCGTCAAAATGTTCCTGTGTATTGCTGACAATATGGTTAGCGGTAATGCATTCAAATTGGGTGATATTATTCGTTACCGTAATGGTAAATCCGTTGAAATTATGAATACGGATGCTGAAGGCCGCCTTGTGTTAGCTGATGGCCTGATTGATGCGAGCAAAGAAAAACCAACGCTGATCATTGATGCTGCAACCTTGACGGGTGCGGCGAAAACCGCCGTGGGCAATGACTACCATTCAGTGTTGAGCTTCGATGATAAATTAGTTGCTGACTTGATGAGCGCTTCAGACGCTGAGTTTGAACTGTTCTGGCGTTTACCTTTGGCAGAGTTCCATCGCCAACAATTACCGTCTGGCTTTGCGGATTTGAACAACATCGCGGCACCATCGCACACTGCAGGCGCAAGCACTGCTGCGGCATTTTTATCGCATTTTGTCGAAAATTATCGTCAAAATTGGGTACATATCGACTGCTCCGCGACTTACCGTAAATCTGCAGTTAGCTTATGGGCAGAAGGCGCAACGGGTACAGGTGTAAGAACATTAGCAAACTTATTAATCAGTAAATCAAAGTAGTGAATGTTTGATTAATAACAGGCACGGGAAGGTAACTTTTCGTGCCTATTTTTTATCTTGATGTATTTGCGAGTATAATAAGCTCTTCTTTTTAATAGCAGGGGATTGGCAATGTCGCAGCAATCGAATAATAACAGTTCCACCCAAGAAACTGAGATCCAATTTACTGAGTTAACCGTACCGAAAGGCTCATCACTTAAATTAAGTGTGTTAGAAGAACAGCCGCAGGCTATTGTTGATGCGCTTAGCGAATTTTTTAAACAACACAAAGTCGTGAGACGCGGTTTTATGGTCTCCGCAGTAGAGAGTGATAACGCTGAAGAAACGCCAATATTAATGATAGCGTTAGAGTTTACTGCAGGGGCAGAAAATATTGATTCCATTATTCATGAGGCGGGGACACTTGCTTGTGAGTTTTTAGCCGATGACGAATCTATTGATTTTTGTGTGGTAAATGAGAATGAGCAAGGTGTCAGCCACTTTATTACTCAACATATTCAGCCTTTTTATCAGCGTCGCCTTGGTAGCTTCTTACGAGACACAATCCCAGTAAAAAACACCTAATAGTTCCATGTATAGAGTGAGAAAAATGTTTTTCTCACTCATAAAAGGCATATTGCTCATTTATTAAATATATATTCTGCTTACTATTTAAAAAATATTATTTCATTTCACTGTTTTTCTCGCCCATCATTTTTTCCGTTTTGTCTGATAGGTGTTCTAATCACATTCTGTTAAATTATATTGATAATTGAAACAATATCAGCAGTATTTATCTGTGTGTGTTTTTAGCCATTTCCAAGTATATAGTGGGTTTTAACCTCCTGTTAAAACCTTAAAAAAACAGAATAAATTTTAACTAATTAAAGGGCGGGCGGTAATGAAACAACAATCTAGTTGGGCTTCATTGGCGGGTCTAAAAACCAAAAAGCGTTATTTAGCACTTGCGTTGGCATCTGTCGTGGCATTGGCCGGTTGTGATAATACAGAAGAAGCAACCAAAAATGAGCCAAATGTTTCCACGACAGCGCCAGAAAATCAAACTAAAACAGCGCCAGTTGCAGAGCAGAAAAAAGCAGCACCGAAACTTTCCACTGAAGAAATGGTAAAAAAATATGCAGGGAAAGATCTCACCATTTTGGATGCGTCTGAATTGCAGCTTGATGGTGCGAGTGCCATGGTGGTGACATTCTCCGTTCCATTACAAGCAAACCAAGATTTTGGCCAGTACATAAACCTCATTGATGTTAAAACCGGTAAGTTAGATGGCGCTTGGGAACTGTCTGATAACCAAATGGAATTACGTTTTCGTCACCTTCCACCGTCTAAAGAATTAAACCTCACCATTAACCCGGGTATTAAAGCGGTTAATGAGCGTACAACGACCGAAAGTTTTGAGAAAAAACTCACCACGGCGCAAATCATCCCAACAGTTGGTTTTGCAAGTAAAGGCTCTTTATTACCGAGTAAGGTCGCACAGGGTTTACCTGTGATTGCGCTGAATGTTGATAAGGTTGATGTTAATTTCTTCCGTGTGGATGAAAAGCAGCTGCCACAATTTTTAGCGCAGTGGCAGTATCGTAGTAATTATGAGTATTGGTATTCAGAAGAGTTTCTCGACAAAGTGGAGCTGGCTTATACCGGCCGTTTTGATTTAAATCCAGATAAAAATACTCGCCAAACTATTTTACTGCCGTTGAAAGATGTCAAAGAATTACAGCAAGATGGCGTATATTTGGCCATCATGCAAAAAGCAGGCAGCTATAGCTATCAATTCCCTGCAACCGTCTTCACATTAAGTGATATTGGCGTGTCACTACACAGTTACCAAGACCGAGTCGATATTTTCACGCAATCCTTAGCGAAAGGCTCTGCCATTAAAGGCGTTGAGCTACGTATTTTGGATGAAAAAGGTCAGTTAGTGACAAAAGGCACCACAGATGGTGATGGTCACGCTCAATTAGATAAATTAGCGGGTGGAAAATTATTACTGGCAACCCATGAAGGGCAAACCAGTATGATTGATCTCACGCAGCCGGCACTTGACCTGTCTGAATTTGATATTTCAGGGCCAGAAGGCTATGCAAAACAATTTTTCACCTTTGGGCCGCGTGATTTATATCGCCCGGGTGAACTGCTGCTGGTGAATGGCTTACTGCGTGATGGCGATGGTAACCCAGTTAAAACTCAGCCGGTTAAAGTTGATGTATTAAAAACAGATGGGCAAGTGGTTCGTAGTTTCGTGTGGCAGCCGGAAGAAAACCAAAATGGGTTATATCAATACCAATTTGAAATTCCTAAAAATGCAGAAACGGGCGGTTGGTCGTTACGTTTTGATTTAGGTGACGGTTCACCGCAACGTTATTACAAATTCAATGTTGAAGATTTCATGCCAGAACGCATGGCGCTGGAAATTGTTGGCAGTGATGTTCCTCGTTTAACTGACCAGTCAGTTGATTTTGATATTCAAGGCCGTTATTTATACGGAGCACCTGCAGCAGACAACCAGTTGCAAGGCCAAATTGTTTTAAAAGCAGACCGTGAAGCGGTAGCAAAATTACCCGGTTTTGAATTTGGCGCTGTCAATGAAGAGGGCTTACCTCGTAAATTAGATGAGTTTGACTTGACGCTGGACAGCAACGGTGAAACCGTCATTTCAATTCCAAACAGTAATTGGAGCTCAACACGTTCACCAATTTCGGCAGTTTTACAAGCAAGTTTACTCGAAGCTGGCGGACGTCCAGTGACGCGTCGTGCTGAGCAAGCCATTTGGCCTGCGGAAAAACTAGTCGGTATTCGTCCATTATTTGCCAAAAAAGAAATTTACGATTACCGCACAGATCGTTATGTCAAACGCCACAATGTGGATGAAAATTCACTCGCAGAATTTGAATTAGTCATGGCGGATGCGGCGGGTAATAAACTGGCAGCAGAAAACTTAACCGTGCGTTTAGTGTATGAACGCCGTGATTATTACTGGAGTTGGTCTGAAAGTGGTGGTTGGTCTTCAAATTATGACCAAAAAGACCTTGTTATGGCGAATGAAAATATTGCCATCGCCAAAGACGGTACAGCGAAAGTCTCCTTCCCTGTGGATTGGGGGGCATTCCGTTTAGAGGTATTAAACCCAGAGAATCAGCTCGTTTCCAGCGTCCAGTTCTGGGCGGGGTATTCATGGCAAGATAACACAGGGGGAAGCGGCTCAGTTCGTCCTGACCAAGTGAAACTCAGCCTGAATAAGCCTGCATATTTACCGGGTGAAAAAGCCAAAGTTCGCATTGAATCCCCTAAAGCCGGCAAAGGCTATATATTGCTCGAGTCGAGTAATGGCCCACTGTGGTGGGAAGAAATTGATGTACCAGAAAAGGGCTTAGACGTTGAAATCCCAGTCAATAAAGAGTGGGCTCGTCATGATTTATACGTTTCTGCCGTCGTTGTTCGTCCAGGTGATGACTCTAAAGAAGCCACGGTGAAACGTGCGGTGGGTGTGTTGCATTTACCAATTGCAGATGAAAACCGTAAGATTGCGTTGGCCTTAACGACGCCAGACAAAATGCGCCCTAATCAAGACTTAACGGTAAAAATTAAAGCGACAGCGCAAGATGGCAAACCGTTACCTGAAAAAGTGAATGTGCTGTTATCTGCAGTTGATACTGGTGTATTAAATATCACGGATTTCAAAACCCCAGACCCGTATGACGCCTTTTTTGGCCGCAAGCGCTATGGCGTTGATCAGTATGACGTTTATGGTCACTTAATTGAAGGACAAGGTAAGATTGCTAACTTACGCTTTGGTGGTGACAGCGAGGATGCGGCATTAGAGCGTGGTGGTATGAAGCCACTCACTGAAGTGCAAATCATTGCGGAGCAAGCCAAACCTGTCACATTAAATAAAGACGGTGAGGGTGAAATTAGCCTTGCTATCCCTGATTTTAACGGGGAATTACGTGTGATGGCTCAAGCATGGAATGAAAAAGAGTTCGGCCATGCGGATAGCAAAGTGATTGTCGCGGCACCATTAGTGACACAAATGTCGATGCCTCGCTTTATGGCGGGCGGTGATAAGTCTTACTTTGCGCTTGATTTGACCAATATGACGGATAACACACAAAATGTGACTGTTAATTTCAAGGCATCAGGAATGGTAAAACTTGATGGCGTCAGCAGCCGTGAGTTGGAGTTACCAAAAGGCAAACGCACCACCATTAATTTACCTGTCAGAGCAGACTACGGCTTCGGTGAAGGCGAAGTTTCGATGACCATTAATGGCGTGAAAATTCAAGGCGAAGCGAATAAAGACTACAGCAATAGTTGGAAAGTGGGTGTTCGTCCGGCACAGCCAGCAGAAACGGTTTCTTTTGCCACTTCCATTGAGCCAGGTACTTCATGGGCACTGCCAACTAACCAAATTGCAGGCCTGCAACCGGATACCATTGAAGGGCAAGTCCTGTTAACCAGCCGTCCGCCATTAGATATCTCACGTTATATTCGAGAGTTATTTGCTTATCCATACGGTTGTTTAGAGCAAACTATCAGTGGTTTATACCCTTCATTGTTCTCAACCCAAGCCGAACTGAATAAGTTAGGGATTAAAACGCAAACAGATGCGGACCGCCATAAAGCGATTGAAATTGGTATTCCACATTTGTTAAGTATGCAACGTAATGATGGCGGTTTTTCATTATGGGATAGGAACGGTCGCGAAGAGTATTGGTTAACTGCGTATGCGGCGGATTTCTTGAATAAAGCCAATCAACGTGGCTTTACTGTCCCGCAAGAGGCGATAAGTAACGCCAATACGCGTCTACTGAGCTATTTACAGGATGGTAGTCAAATCAACTACCCGTATACGGAAAACCAAGAGGGCGCTCGTTTTGCTACTCAGGCCTATGCAGGTTTAGTGTTAGCATCACAGCAAAAAGCACCGTTAGGCGCATTACGTCAACTTTATAACCAAAGAAACTCTGCAGCAAGTGGTTTACCTCTGGTTCAGCTTGGAGTTGCATTGAACTTGATGGGTGATAAATCACGTGGTGAGAGTGCAGTGATTGACGGACTGAAAAAACAACGTAACCGCTATAGCTATGTAGGGGATTACGGTTCGGTGATCCGTGATGACGCGATGATTGTTGCGCTATTAAATGAATATAATTTAATGCCAAAATCCCGTGACCAAAAACTGCAAACTCTGTCTAATAACTTGACTTCACAACGTTATTTCTCAACACAAGAGAGCAATGCGTTGTATTTAGCGGGTCGTTTCTACTTAAATGAAAGTGAAGCACCGTGGAAAGCTACGATTAATGGCCAAGAACCCCCGATGGTCTCAGATAAACCTGTAAGTGAATTCCTGAGTAAAAATCAATTGGAGACAGGTTATAGCATCGAAAACAGCGGAACGAATACTCTGTATACACGCTTAAATGTGGTGGGTTATCCGCAACATTCACCAAAACCAAGCTCGAATGTATTAGGTATCACTCGTAGCTACTATGATATGAAAGGCAATCGCATTTCATTAGATAGATTAAGAAGCGGTGAAATGGTGGTGGTTAAACTGGAAGTTCAAGCATCCCAAAGTGTGCCGGATGCGTTAGTGGTTGACTTGCTGCCCGCAGGCTTAGAACTGGAAAACCAAAATTTAGCTAACAGTAGCGCTAATTTGAGTGAGTCCGCGCCGAACCTGCAAGAATTAATTGATGACATGCAGCAATCGCAAATACGCCATATGGAATACCGTGATGACCGTTTTGTGGCTGCGGTTGAAGTTCAGCAATACCGCCCAACGACCTTAGTCTACTTAGCGCGAGCGGTGACGCCGGGTGTGTATAGTATTCCGGTACCACAAGTTGAATCAATGTATGTCCCTGACTGGCGTGCGACTGGCTACTCAGATGGCCAATTAGAAATCGTTCGCTAATCACCTTCTAAAGCCCTTATATTGATACTCAGATATAAGGGCTTTTTTAATTTATTTTCGGTACTCCCATCAATGAAAAAATGGTTACGTCGCACAGGCATCACACTGGTTCTGTTGGTCATTATTTTGCCACTGGCTTTTTTAGCCGCTGATAAAATTTGGCCGTTGCCGATTAAGCAAATTGAAATGGCACGAACCGTGGTTGCAGCTGATGGTACACCATTGTGGCGCTTTGCAGACAAAGAAGGAATTTGGCGCTTTCCTGTTACACTCGAAGAGGTTTCTCCTGATTTTATCGAAGCGTTATTAACGTATGAAGACCGCCATTTTTACCGTCACCCGGGGGTAAACCCGTTTTCGTTAGTTAGGGCAGCGGGGCAGTTTGTGAGTTCAGGGCGTATTGTGTCGGGCGGAAGTACCATTTCGATGCAAGTTGCACGGTTAATTGACCCCCATGAAAGAACATTGGGCGGTAAGCTGAAACAGCTTTGGCGTACGGCTCAACTCGAATATCACTATTCGAAAGATGAAATTTTAGAAATGTATTTAAACCGTGCTCCGTATGGCGGAACCATTGAAGGTATTGGCGCAGCTAGCTGGGTATATTTGAATAAGTCACCGGCAAAATTGACGGCGAGTGAAGCGGCTCTCTTTGCTGTTCTACCTCAAGCCCCTAGCCGTTTAAGGCCAGACCGTTATCCACAAAGGGCACAAGCCGCCCGTGATAAAGTATTGGATAGGTTAGAAGAATACCAAGTCTGGAGCTCTGAAAAAGTTGCCGATATTAAACAAGAACAAATTTGGTTAGCACCGCGAAAGAATCCGCATTCAGCCCCTTTGCTTGCAAGGAGGGTGACCAAAGATACGCAACAGTCCATCATTGAAACCACTATCGATGCCAGTTTGCAAAGGCAACTGGAAGACATGGCCATGAATTGGAAAAACCAACTACCAAAACAAACATCATTGGGAATTTTGGTGGTTGATCATACAGATATGGCAGTGAAAGCGTATATTGGCTCAATTGATTTTCAGGATGATAGCCGTTTTGGTCATGTGGACATGATTAGTGCTTGGCGCTCTCCAGGCTCAACGTTAAAACCATTCTTATACGCATTAGCTATGGATGACGGGCTCATCCATGCGGAATCGTTATTACAAGATGTTCCACGGCGCTTTAATGATTATCGTCCGGGGAACTTTGACAGTGGTTTTAATGGGCCAGTGAGTGTTAGCGATGCGCTCGTTCGTTCATTGAATTTACCGGTGGTTCAGTTGTTAGATGTGTATGGCAGCAAACGATTTACGGCTCAACTGCGCAATGTTGGGACTGAGCTGCGTTTTCCGTTAGGTAGTGAACCAAACTTGTCGCTGATTTTAGGCGGCACAGCCACACGGATGGAAGATTTAGTTTCTGCCTATAGCGCATTTGCGCGAAAAGGTAATGTGTCACCGTTACGTTTTAAACCAACCGATGAAATTCGCGATAGAGCGTTGATGTCACCGGGAGCTGCATGGATAGTACGCCGTATTATGGGGGGGGAAGCACGCCCTGTTCCTGAGGCTAATTTATCAGGGCAACTCAATTTGGCATGGAAAACGGGAACCAGTTATGGTTATCGCGATGCGTGGGCGATTGGTGTTAATCCACGTTATACCATCGGCGTTTGGGTTGGGCGGCCTGATGCGACACCCGTTGCGGGACAACTAGGCTTTGCAACCGCCATTCCGATTATGAACCAAATTAATGGCATGTTACTGAGCAAAATCTATCAATCCCACGAACCACTACCAAAAGATGTAAAACCTGCCAGTGTGAGCCAAGCGGTGATCTGCTGGCCGGGAGGAACTTCATTACTGAAAGACGATAATAATTGTCGCCAAAGGCGTCTTAGTTGGATCTTGGATAATACCATTCCGCCTACTTTAATGGCGCGAGATCAAGAGTCTCTATTAGGATTAAGACAAAAAATTTGGGTGAATGAAAAAGGGCTCCAAGTCGCGGCAGATTGCCCAAATGCCCAAGAAAAAGAAGTACATTTATGGCCTATTACCGTCGAATCTTGGTTGCCATCAAGTGAAAAACGTGAGAACCGTTTACCCAAAGCGGATTTATCGTGTCCACCGATGAAGCTAGAAATGCCGCCATTATTGATTTCTGGTATCCGTGATGGGGAGGTTTTACAGCGTCTACCTGGGAAAACCAGCTTAGATTTACGTTTAGTCACGCAGGGTGGGCAAGGGCAGAAATGGTGGTTTTTAAACGGAGAACAAGTGAATACAACCGAGCAAAACGGTTCTATTTTGCTGACACTCGATAAAAGTGGAAACTACCAAATTTCGGTATTAGATTTAAGCGGCCAAGTGACGGCAATGAGCTTTAGAGTGAAGTAATAGATGAAAAACGTGACTTACCCGAAAAAATAGTGTTTTTTGCTATAAAAAGTTTAACAAAATGTTGTTGTGACTGTAGGAAATTGTAATCAGAGCCCCTATAATCATCGCCTTATTTTTCTTTTTCCTAGATATGGTTGCTTTTGAAGTCTAAAGGCCTAACAATAGAATTAGAAATAATATAAAAAACTACAACATGCCTATTTTAAGTTCTTGCATCCTAAGTTACAGGGAAGAATAAAGAATAAAGGCCTAATGAATCGGTAAGAGGTTATTTATGACTGTTCAACGTACATTTTCTATTATTAAACCAAACGCTGTGAAGAAAAACGTTATTGGTGCAATCTACAACCGTTTTGAAAGCGCGGGTTTCACAATCATCGCTGCTAAAATGATGCATTTGACTCGTGAGCAAGCTGAAGGCTTCTACGCTGAACACAAAGGCCGTCCTTTCTTTGAAGGTCTGGTTGAATTCATGACTTCAGGCCCTATCATGCTGCAAGTGTTAGAAGGTGAAAATGCAATCCAACGTCATCGTGACCTGATGGGCGCAACTAACCCAGATAACGCATTAGCGGGTACTTTACGCGCAGACTACGCAGACAGTTTCACTGAAAACGCAACTCACGGTTCAGACTCTGAAGAATCTGCTGCACGTGAAATCGCGTATTTCTTCACTGCTGATGAAATCTGCCCACGCTAAGACTTCTTTAACTAATGCATTAGCATTATTGTTATAAAGTTTGTACAATGCGACGCCCTGCTATGATTAGCGGGGCGATTATATTTTTAAGACCGCAAAAATTACGTCGTGCTATACTCACCACTAGCACTGCCGAAAGTGTAACAACGAGGCAATACACCATGTCTGATATGACGACAGATGCACAATGTGCAACTTCTTCCGCTATTTCTGTCACACCAGAAAAAACGAACCAAAAAACCAATTTACTTGATTTAAACCGCAAGCAAATGCGCGAGTTCTTTGCTCAAATGGGTGAAAAACCGTTCCGCGCGGATCAGGTCATGAAATGGATTTATCATTATTGCTATGATGATTTTGACCAAATGACCGATATTAATAAAGTCCTTAGAGCAAAACTGAAAGAAGTCGCGGAAATCCGTGCACCGGAAGTCGCTGATGAACAGCGTTCATCAGATGGCACCATTAAGTGGGCAATCAAAGTGGGTGACCAACTGGTTGAAACGGTGTATATCCCAGAAGCAGACCGTGCAACATTGTGCGTTTCTTCACAAGTGGGTTGCGCATTGGAATGTAAATTCTGCTCTACGGCGCAACAAGGCTTCAACCGTAACTTACGTGTTTCAGAAATTATTGGTCAGGTTTGGCGAGCTGCCAAAATTATTGGTTCACTGAAATCCAGTGGACGTCGTCCAATTACCAACGTTGTGATGATGGGAATGGGCGAACCATTGCTGAATTTGAATAATGTCGTCCCTGCGATGGAAATTATGTTAGATGACTTCGGCTTTGGTCTATCTAAGCGCCGTGTCACGATTTCCACTTCAGGTGTTGTGCCTGCACTGGATAAGCTAGGGGATATGATTGATGTTGCGTTAGCGATTTCATTGCATGCGCCAACAGATGATATCCGTGACGATATCGTTCCAATTAATAAAAAATACAATATTGAAACCTTCCTCAACAGTGTGAATCGTTATTTAACGAAATCGAATGCTAATGCAGGGCGAGTAACTGTTGAGTATGTGATGTTAGATCACGTGAACGACAGTGTTGAGCAAGCACATCAATTAGCGGAATGTTTAAAAAATACACCGAGTAAGATTAACTTAATTCCATGGAACCCGTTCCCAGGGGCGCCATACGGTAGAAGTTCGAATAGTCGTATTGACCGTTTTTGTAAAGTATTGATGGGATATGGTTTTACCACGATAGTGCGCAAAACACGCGGTGATGATATTGATGCTGCCTGTGGGCAACTTGCTGGCGACGTGATCGACAGAACAAAACGAACGTTAAAAAAACGCTTAGCAGGGGAACCTATCAAGGTAAAAACAGTCTGATTTATAAATAGGCTTGAATCAGTGAATTAGGTGATGATTTAGGGCGTTTTAGAGTTAGGCAAAACGCCTTTGTTCACCTACAATAGTTGAAGCAATAAGAAAAATTTAATTGTTGTTTCAACATGATGATAAATTATTGACGAATAAAGCTGCTCAATGTTTGCTTTATATCTTTTAAACTTGGAAATAGTGTTGCCAGCAAATGACTATCGAAAATAATACCGAACAAGCTACGACCACAGTAGGACAATTATTGACGCAAGCACGTGAGCGCATGGGGCTAACCCAAGATGTTGTTGCAGAACGATTGTGCCTTAAAATCAGTACGGTAAAAGAGATAGAACAAGATATTGCTCCCGCTGGCGTGGAACCAACATTTTTACGAGGCTATATTCGTCTTTACGCTCGTATGGTAGGTATACCCGAAAGCGAATTAAAAACGTATATGAAAACGGAAGAAACCGTTACGTTAGCCAAAGTTTCTCCTATGCAAAGTTATTCTTTGGGGAAAAAACGCAAAAAGCGCGAAGGTTGGTTAATGAAGCTGACTTGGTTGATTGTGATTGTTCTTATCGCAATGGTTGGCATATGGTGGTGGCAGGATCATAACGCTCAAAAAAATGAGCTAGTTTCAATGGCAAATCAAAATGATTTGATTTTGTCCCAGCAAGATAATAACACCACACCGGTTGAATTACTGACATCAACAGAGGTCGTCTCAACTGACACGGCGCCTGTTGTACCGGAAAATACTCTTGAATTACAAACTCAAGAGCCCGTATTAGCGACTGACTCTGCTGCCGAGCCTGTCAAAACAATTCCATTACCTAATGCACCGCAATCTTCAGTTGCATTAGACAGAACACAAAATACAGAAACGGCTGAACCTGTTGCTGCAAGCAGCCAAGCCCTAGTATTGAATTTTACTGGCCAGTGCTGGTTAGAAATTCGTGATGCGAATAATAAAATCTTATTTAGTGGCACCAAAAATAATGGTGATAAGTTGGAACTTGATGGGCCGCAACCTTATCGCCTGAATATTGGTGCACCAGCGAATGTCACTGTACAGTTTCAAGGCAATACTGTTGATTTAAGCCGCTTCATTAAAGCGAAACGTCCAGCAAAATTGAAGTTACCTGAAGCCTAAAAACAGACAGGTAAAAAGAAGCAAACTATATCCGAAAACATCTTTTTTGATAGGCTATAGTTTGCTTTCTTGTGTATAGTTGAGCGTATAAAAATAATCGTTAAAACTATATCGCGGTAACAAAGAATATCACGGTAATAAAGAGTACCACGGTAACAAAGAGCACATGGACGTTCGGAGAATTAAACCAAAATGCATAATGAATCACCGATAAAAAGACGTAAATCCACCCGTATTAATGTAGGTAGCGTACCCGTAGGCGATGGCGCTCCTATCGCTGTCCAGTCAATGACTAATACCCGTACAACTGATGTCGAAGCCACAGTTCGCCAAATAAAATCTCTTGAGCGTGTGGGTGTTGATATTGTGCGTGTTTCTGTTCCCACCATGGATGCCGCTGAAGCATTTAAATTGATTAAACAGCAAGTTAGTGTTCCATTGGTGGCGGATATCCATTTTGACTATCGTATTGCATTAAAAGTGGCAGAATACGGCGTTGATTGCTTGCGTATTAACCCAGGTAATATTGGTAGCGAAGAACGAATTCGCCAAGTTGTTGATTGCGCACGCCACTACAATATTCCAATTCGTATTGGGGTTAATGGTGGCTCCCTTGAAAAAGATATTCAAGAGAAGTACGGCGAGCCAACACCTGAAGCATTGGTTGAGTCGGCAATGCGTCATGTGGACATCCTAGATAGGCTTAATTTTGATCAGTTTAAGGTTAGTGTAAAAGCATCAGATGTATTTCTTGCTGTCGGCTCTTACCGTTTATTAGCGAATAAAATCGATCAACCACTGCATTTAGGGATTACCGAAGCCGGTGGTGCCCGTGCAGGTTCAGTAAAATCTGCAATTGGCTTAGGAATGCTATTGTCTGAAGGTATCGGTGACACCTTGCGTATTTCTTTAGCTGCTGACCCTGTTGAAGAAGTTAAAGTGGGTTTTGATATCTTAAAATCACTGCGAATTCGTTCACGTGGTATTAATTTTATTGCTTGCCCAACTTGTTCACGGCAAGAGTTTGATGTGATTGGTACCGTGAATGAATTAGAACAGCGTTTAGAAGATATCATTACACCAATGGATGTATCGATTATTGGCTGTGTGGTTAATGGCCCCGGTGAAGCGGAAGTTTCTACGCTAGGCGTTGCAGGGGCAAAAACCAAGAGCGGTTTTTATGAAGACGGTAAACGACAAAAAGAGCGTTTTGATAATGACAACATTATCGACCAGTTAGAGGCTAAAATTCGAGCCAAAGCGGCGATGATGGATGAAAGCAAGCGGATTGAAGTCAACTTAAAAGACTAATTTTGTGTATTCTACTGCTAAGCGGCTCACCGAGTCGTTTGGCATGTTTAGAACAAACACTCTATCAATCATCCGCATTTTTTTCTAAAATCGGTCGCTCACCGTACAAATTGACAGATAAATCCCGATTAGTATCAGTAATTGGTGTTTGTTGATTGAACCAGATGATATTTCGCTCTTATAATCAAACTTATGTAATTCTGAAAATAGAGAAATAAAGTGGGAAAAAATATCCAAGCCATTCGCGGTATGAATGATTACTTACCAGCTGACACGCGTGTATGGCAGAAAATCGAAGCAACATTGAAAAATATTTTACAGGGTTATGGTTTTAGTGAAATTCGTACCCCGATTGTAGAGCAGACCCCGCTATTTCGCAGAGCGATTGGTGAAGTGACGGATGTCGTTGAAAAAGAAATGTACACTTTCAATGACCGTAACGATGAAAGTCTGACATTACGCCCTGAAAATACCGCAGGTTGTGTCCGTGCAGGTATTGAGCATGGTTTGCTGTACAATCAGGAACAGCGTTTGTGGTATTTAGGACCTATGTTCCGTTATGAGCGCCCACAAAAAGGCCGTTATCGTCAATTTCACCAGTTAGGGGCTGAAGTTTTTGGTCTTGCGGGTCCTGATATCGATGCTGAAGTCATCTTAATGACGGCACGCTGGTGGAAAGCGTTAGGCATTAGTGAGCATGTGACTTTAGAGCTGAACTCGATTGGCTCATTAGAAGCGCGTGCCAATTACCGTGAGGCTTTAGTTGCTTTCTTAGAACAGCATAAAGACAAGCTGGATGAAGATTGTAAGCGTCGAATGTATACAAATCCTCTACGTGTTTTGGATTCTAAAAATCAAGAAATTCAGGCTTTATTGAATGATGCACCTGAACTGTTTGATTACCTTGATGTCGAATCACGTGAGCACTTTGATGGCTTATGCAAATTGTTAGAAGCTGCTGGGGTTCAATACCGCGTTAATCAACGCTTAGTTCGTGGTCTTGACTACTATAATCGCACCGTTTTTGAGTGGGTAACAACGGCGTTGGGCTCACAAGGCACAGTTTGCGCGGGCGGTCGATATGACGGCTTAGTTGAACAATTAGGCGGTCGTGCAACACCTGCGGTTGGTTTTGCCATGGGCATGGAACGGATGGTGTTATTAGTCCAAGAAGTGAACCCAGAATTTACAGCGGATGCTTCAGTTGCTGATGTTTATCTTGCTTCTTTTGGCGAAGATAGCCAACAAGCAGCGATATTAGTAGCCGAAAAAGTACGTGATGCACTACCAACACTACGGTTAATGACTAACCACGGTGGTGGTAACTTCAAGAAACAGTTAGCAAGAGCGGACAAACAAGGCGCTAAAATTGCACTGATCTTGGGGGAAGATGAAATTAAAAATAGCCAAGTCACATTGAAAGATTTACGCACAGGCGTACAAGAAACTATTTCGCAGCAACTTATGGCGTCACGCATCGCCGAGTTATTAGGTTAAGGAGAGACAAGTGGAAGTCTATACAAACGAAAATGATCAAGTCGATGCGATTAAACGCTTTTTTGCGAATAATGGCGTGGCATTAGTTGTTGGCCTCGTAATTGGTGTTGGTGGTGTATTTGGTTGGAACTACTGGCAGTCTCATAAAACGAATGTACTGCAGGAAAGCGCTCAAAAGTTTGAAGCAGTAAATAGCCAATTACGTTCAGGCTCAGAGCAAGGCATTGTTGCAGCGCAAAAATTCGCGGCTGAAACCGACGATGTATACAGTGCGATGATGGGCTTAGAGCTTGCACAAATCGCGGTGGATAAAGGCGATTTAGCTAATGCACAAACTGCATTGACCAATGCACTAGCCAAGGCAAAAACCGTGGATATGCAAGATTTAATTAACTTGCGTTTAGCGCGAGTGCAATTAGCCCAAGGTAATGCTGATGGCGCGATAGCGTCAGTTGCAAATATTAAAAGTAAATCATGGCAAGCAACGGCACAGGATGTCCGTGGCGATGCTTTACTCCATAAGGGCGATAAAGCTGGTGCAAAAGCCGCTTATGCTCAGGGGTTAGAAAGTGAAGGCTCTCAATCTATTAGAGGTATTTTGACTCTGAAGTTGAACAACGTATCTAATTCATAAGAAGAAAGGAAACGACAAACATGCAGTTGCGCAAAACACTTTTAGTTGGCCTAGTCGCTTCAGCTTTACTTGCCGGTTGTTCCAGCGAAACTGATTCTATTATCATGGCGCCACTTCCACAGGTTGAAAATCAATTCACCCCATCAATTGTTTGGGATAAATCGGTTGGAAATGGTGTTGAACAATTTTATTCTGAATTATCACCTGTTTGGGATGGTTCAGCCGTTTATGCAGCAGACCGCAAAGGTTTAGTTAAAGCCTTTGAACTCGATAGTGGCAAAGAACTGTGGTCAGTCGATTTATCTAAACGCACGGGTTTTCTTTCTGCTAACTTATCGGCATTGCTATCAGGTGGTTTAACCGTTGATGGTGATAAAATTTTTGTGGGTACTGAGCGCGGAACCGTTATTGCTCTGAACAAAGAAGATGGCCAAGTTGCTTGGGATGTCGAAGTTGCAGGCGAAGCCCTTTCTAAACCTGTTGTGAGTAACGACTTTGTTATTATTCACACCAGTAATGGTCAACTACAAGCTTTAGATGTCAATAGTGGTGAAATCAAGTGGACCGTTAACATGGATACACCATCGTTGTCATTACGTGGTGAATCTGCTCCTGCGGTTGCTTTTGGTGCTGCGATTGTCGGTGGGGATAACGGCCGTGTCAGTGCGGTGCTATTGTCTCAAGGTCAGTTAATTTGGCAACAACGTATTTCTCAAGTGACAAGTTCGACAGAAATCGGCCGTTTAAATGATGTCGATATGACACCAATTATTGATGACGGTAAAGTGTATGCGATTGCTTATAATGGTACTTTAGCCGCACTGGATATGCGTTCAGGTCAAATTCTGTGGAAACGCGAGCTTGGCTCAATCAATGACATGGTGATGTCAGGTGAAAACCTGTATCTTGTCGACCAAAATGATCGCGTGTTATCTGTTCGTAAAAGCGATGGTGTAACGCTGTGGACACAGGAAGAACTGCTAAACCGCGGGCTATCTGCGCCAGAAATGTATAATGGCTATCTTGTGGTCGGTGATAAAGAAGGTTATCTGCATTGGTTAGATATGAGTACGGGCGGGTTTGTAGCACAAAACAAATTAAACAGCTCCGGTATTCACAGTCGTCCAGTGGTTGCAAGTGATAAGCTAATGGTTCAGACAAAAAACGGAACAGTTTACCTGTTAACACGTTAATTTTCTGACAAACCGCCAATTTATCGATAAAATCAACGGTTCCTGAAGATAGGAGCCGTTTCGTTTTTTGTTTTCTGAGTTAAAGCCTCAGAATTCCTTTAGTTAATAAAAGTTGTGAGGCATCTAAAAATGATACCCGTCGTAGCGCTGGTAGGGCGTCCAAACGTAGGAAAATCCACGTTATTTAACCGTTTAACCCGTACCCGTGACGCATTAGTAGCGGACTTTCCCGGTCTGACTCGTGATCGTAAATATGGTCGTGCTGAAGTTGAAGGGCATGAGTTCATTATTATAGACACGGGTGGTATCGATGGGACTGAGGAAGGCGTAGAGACGCACATGGCCGCACAGTCCTTGCAAGCAATTGAAGAGGCAGACATTGTTCTGTTTATGGTTGATGCAAGAGCCGGGTTAATGCCCGCTGATGAAGGCATTGCCAAACACCTTCGTAGTCGCAAGAAAAAAACCTATTTAGTCGCGAACAAAACCGATGGAATTGATGTAACTACGGCAATCGGAGATTTTTACTCGCTTGGCCTAGGCGAAATTCATCCGATCGCGGCATCACATGGTCGCGGTGTTACTCAGTTAATTGAACAGTCGTTGAAACCTTTTGTGGAAGAAGACGAGGAAGAAGTTGAGTTGACCGAGGAAGAAGAAAATGCGGCATATTGGGCTGAGTTAGAAGCTCAAGGTGAGCTTGATGAAGACGAAGAAGATGACTTTGACCCAACAACATTACCGATTAAATTAGCCATCGTTGGCCGTCCGAATGTCGGTAAATCGACATTAACCAACCGTATTTTAGGTGAAGAACGTGTTGTGGTGTTTGATATGCCAGGAACCACACGTGACAGCATTTACATCCCAATGGAACGCGATGAGCGTGAGTATATTTTAATCGATACCGCCGGTGTGCGTAAGCGTGGAAAAGTTACAGAAACAGTGGAAAAATTCTCTGTTATCAAAACATTGCAAGCGATTGAAGACGCGAACGTCGTACTCTTAGTTATCGATGCACGCGAAGGTATTTCAGACCAAGATTTATCTTTACTTGGCTTTATCCTCAATGCGGGGCGCTCATTGGTGATTGCAGTCAATAAATGGGATGGTATGAAGCCAGAAGACCGCGAGCACGTAAAAGACATGCTTGAACTGCGTCTTGGTTTTGTTGATTTCGCGCGTATTCACTTTATTTCTGCACTGCATGGTAGTGGAGTGGGTAATTTATTTGAATCAGTGCAAGAAGCTTATGAGTCTGCAACTCGTCGAGTAGGTACTGCATTATTAACTCGTATCATGAAGATGGCAGAAGATGAGCACCAACCGCCACTTATTCGTGGTCGTCGTGTTAAAATGAAGTATGCCCATGCTGGGGGACACAATCCACCGATTGTAGTGATCCACGGTAACCAAGTTTCTGATTTACCAGATAGCTATAAGCGTTATTTGATGAATTACTTCCGCCGTTCATTGCAAGTGATGGGAACGCCAATTCGAATTCTGTTTAAAGAGGGAGAAAACCCTTATGCAGATAAGAAAAATAAGTTAACGCCAACCCAGTTGCGTAAGCGTAAGCGTTTAATGCAGCATTTGAAAAAACGCTAGTCAATAAGGCGCTGATGAAAGCTTAATTAGCCCTATTGAACGCATAAAAGCCGTAACAAAGTCATTATGTTACGGCTTTTTAATATTATCTGGATAATACTTTAAGAATGAATATCGCCCTTACGTTACTAGCATATATCATGATGAACGTAAGGGTAAGAATCAAAGATTGAGGAAAATTATGGACACTCGTTCTTCTACACGTTTAAACAAATATATTAGTGAAAGTGGTATTTGCTCAAGGCGTGAAGCTGACCGTTATATTGAACAAGGTAATGTATTTATTAATGGTAAGCGTGCAGGAATTGGCGACCAAGTTTTTGCTGGTGACGTGGTAAAAGTTAATGGGCAATTAATAGAGCCGCGTAATGAAGAAGATTTAGTATTAATCGCACTCAATAAGCCTGTCGGTATTGTTAGTACGACAGAGAGTGGTGAAAAAGATAATATTGTTGATTATGTTAATCATAGTACCCGAATTTTCCCGATTGGCCGCTTAGATAAAGACTCTCAAGGGTTAATTTTTCTCACCAACCATGGGGATTTGGTGAATAAAATTTTACGGGCAGGCAATTCTCATGAAAAAGAGTATTTAGTCACGGTCAATAAACCCGTAACGGATGACTTTATTCGTGGAATGGGGGCTGGAGTACCCATTCTTGGAACAATGACGAAAAAATGTAAGGTTAAGAAAGAGGCTCCTTTTGTTTTTAGAATTACACTTGTACAAGGACTAAACCGTCAAATTCGTCGTATGTGTGAGCATTTTGGCTTTGAGGTCACCAAGCTTGAACGTGTTCGCATCATGAATGTTAAGTTAACAGGCATTCCTGTCGGGGAGTGGCGTGATTTAACTGATGATGAACTGATTGAATTATTTGATATGATGGAAAAATCTGAATCAGACGTAAAAGTAAAGAAGCCACAGAAGTCAGCTTCTGCTAACAAAAGTAATACAAAGCAGACTTCGCCAAGTAAACCCAAAGTAAAACCAGAAAACCCGACACGCAAAAAGTTTACACAACCAGGTAGAAAAAAGAAAAAACGTTAACGTGCAGGTTTGATTAATAAGGCTGAATAAAAGAGTTGTTTTGAGCTCTTTATTATCGGCCTTTATGTTTTACAGAAAAATTAATCTTAAATTAGTTTAAAACTGTTTATATAAATTATTGCAGTTTTAAAACTAGTCCAACATCTAACCAGCTTTGCTGTGTTTTTTGCGCGATATTATCATCAAATAATTTCTTAGCAGCACGGATCGTTGCATTAGCAAATTCGATGAAGTTGGCTCTCTTTGTCACATTATTGTCAGACACGGCTTCAAGCCAAATTTTACCGGCGATGTCCCATGTATAACCTCCAAGACTCTTAGCTAATAGGTAAAAGGCTCTATTTGGGATACCTGAATTAATATGTACGCCGCCATTGTCAATAAAAATAGGTAAATCCTGATATTGAGACATATGACCAACTTGCGGGTCTCTAACATCGTCAGAAAGATAATAAGCATCCCCTGGGTTTATCATAGAACGTAGTGCCGGCGCATTTATTTGGTCAATAAATAAATTTTCGCCTAGTAGCCAATTAGAAGTATCGGCTGTTTCATTATTTAAATATTGTTTCACCATAATCCCAAGTACATCTGCGACAGACTCATTGAGCGCACCAGATTGGTAAGTATATCTAAAATCAGCTTTTGAACTAATAAAGCCGTGAGCCAGCTCGTGAGCGATTATATCGATGTCATTATAGAATGGGCCAAAAACGATTCCATCCCCGTCACCAAAGAAAATAGCTTGAGAATTCCAAAATGCATTAGCGTAGTTTGTTCCATAATGGATAACCGCATTAATATCAGCAGAACAGCCAAAAATTTGGTCAATATTTAATTTTTCCTTAAAAAAGGTACGGATAATGCCAATTGAATTAAATACTTGCCCCGCTGGTTCTGATGGCGCATGAGTATCTTCTTCGCGCATAATCACCGCGTAGTCATCATGTGGCATATGGCTATCAGGTGAAAGTCCTGAACGTTCACAAATTGGCAGGTCGGAATGCCAGTGGTTTTTATGTGGGACAGGGCGTTGAGCATCGCGAATAAAGCGATTATAGCGCTTTCCTATCATATCTATAGGGCAAGCTGAAAGATTATTGCGGTGGAGTAATGCATCTTCATGTGAATAGGTTCGGCTCATAATATCATTGATATGCGTGAGCGTTGATTTTAAGTCTGTGTGGCCTGATTTAGTGACTAAACTTGCTAATAAACAAGGTGATAATAATGAACGGCCTAAAATTTGATTCATATTACAACTCCATTCAGTTGGGTGAAATGGAATCATAATCTGTCGTGATTGATTTGTAACTACTTGATATTTAAGATTTATAATCAATAATTATTATTTTATGTTAGAAAGGTAGAACGGTTATTTTTCTACCTTAATTTATAAACCAGTGTTATCAATTATGGCGAAACCCACTCTTTATTTAAGACTAAAAATTCAGTATAGAGGGCAGCTTCTGGGCTATTAGGTTCTGGATGATAGTCGTATTCCCAGCGAACAAGCGGTGGCATTGACATTAAAATTGACTCTGTGCGGCCTCCGCTTTGTAAGCCAAATAATGTACCTCTATCCCATACTAAATTAAATTCTACGTAGCGACCACGACGATATAATTGGAATTGACGTTCTCTTTCACCCCATGAATGAGCTCGGCGTTTTTCAACAATCGGGACATAGGCATCTAAAAAACCATTACCCACCGCTTGAGTGAAGCTAAAACAAGACTCAAAACCACCTTGGTTAAGGTCATCATAAAATAGCCCACCAACACCTCGAGGTTCATTTCTATGTTTCAGGAAAAAGTATTCATCGCACCAATTTTTATATTTAGGATATACATCAGTCCCATAAGGGCGACATAGATCACGAGCAACGGTATGCCAGTGGATAACATCTTCATGAAAACCATAGAAAGGGGTTAAATCAAAACCGCCACCAAACCACCAAACGGGCTCACAACCTTCTTTTTCAGCGATAAAGAAACGAACATTAGCATGGGTAGTTGGAATGTAAGGATTCAGAGGGTGAATAACAAGAGAGACGCCCATTGCTTGGTAGCTACGGCCAGCAAGCTCGGGCCGATGTGCAGAGGCTGATGCTGGCAACTTTTCTCCTTTAATATGTGAGAAGTTAACCCCAGCTTGTTCAAATAATGCGCCTTTCGTTAGTACTCGGCTACGACCGCCACCACCTTCAGTTCGTTCCCATGTTTGTTCTAGAAAAGTTTGCTTACCATCTAGCTCAGTAATTTTTTGGCAAATAGTCTCTTGCAAGTTCTGCAAATAGGCTTTTACGCGATCAATATCTGGGTAATTCATTGTTTTATAATAGAACCATAGCAAAAAAATAATGGTTAAAGTATACCCTTTTACTCGAAGAAAGGCATATTGAATATTGATTGTGTTGCAAAAGCAGAGATAATGGCAGAAAGATTAGCTTAAGTAGGCAAATGAGATGGAAATACGAGTCTTTCGGCAAAGTGATTATGAAGACGTCCTGACCTTATGGGAGCGTTGTGCTCTCAATGAATTTTCAGGTGATCCTGAACTCGATATTGAACGCAAATTACAGTGTGGGGCCGACTTATTTTTAGTGGCTGAAGTTGCCGGTGAAGTTGTCGGTACTATTATGGGGGGCTACGATGGCATTCGTGGAACAGCTGTTTATCTTGCTGTTCACCCTGAATATCGCGGTCGTGGTATTGCTAATGCATTAGTGAGTCGACTAGAAAAAAAACTGATAGCCAGAGGCTGCGGAAGAATAGAGTTATTAGTGAGTGAGGAATCTGATGCCGCTATCTGCATGTTTGAAAAAATGTTGTATGAAGAAGAACAACCTGAACGTTTGATTTATTCGAAAAAATTAACGCACGAAACGGATTTTTAAGTTAATTGACTATTTATTTAACTTTCTATGGGAATGTTTTAGTAAATAGATTGTCACAATATGCATTATGCGACTCATAAAAGAGGATGATATGTCCCAACATGCAAAGTTGAACAGTAATAATGGATTATCGCCGTTGTTGAAGGTTTCTCTACTCTGTGGAGCAGCCTTGTTATCAGGGTGTGCGGGTGTGAAGGTTTTTTCGCCATCAACTTGGTTTAGTGGCCCGTTGGTAGTTTCTAGCTCAGGGCTTGGCCAAGTGACCAGTTTTACACCAATGCAAGCGGATATCATTAAGAAACAACTTAGTGACCGTTATACACTACGCAGCGGTATGCAAATGGAAAGTGGGGATGTGGTCACAGTTTTCCAAGGTATGGATGACAATGAAGTAAAATTAGAAATAGTGGGCCCTGAGCACGGTTATGTCTCACGTATTACGGTGAGTGATCCAAATATCGTCACCGAATGGGGGCCTGAAATTGGTACTGAATTTAGCGAAATTTACCAAAAAGCCTTCGGTATTTGCGGCTTAGGTGAACGAGTCAATGACGTTCCGACTATTGAATGTAATTCACCACAATCAAGTAAAGTGGTTTACCGTTTTACTGGTAAATGGCAAGGGCCAGAAGATTTAATGCCTCCAGATGATGACCTAAAAACATGGCAAATCTCGCAAATTATTTGGCATAAATAGTTTTATTTCATTAATGATATCGCCGGGCCTATTCAGACTGGCGATATCTTCCCACTAATACTTCTTTTTCGTTGTTTTCAAAGAAATTTCCCCTTTCTTAAATTTTCTTTCTTATAATAGACCTGAAACCTATATTCCCTTGCGTTAAAACAAGGTGAACATCATGGCGATAAGATAGGATATTAATATCGTTTTATATAAGAAATAGGTTATATAACATATTCATTTTACGAGGTTTACCGTATGTCTCATTCTCAAAGTGGTATTTTGAAAGAACATAGCCGTTTTGGTATTTTTATTGAAGCGCAAGTGCAAGAGGGATCTCTGGATGAAATTAAGTCTGGATGTAAAAGCTTTGTCGAGGCTTTAACTAAATTACAAGCCCAATACCCAGATGACCGCCTCGGCGCGGTTATCGCGTTTGGCTCTGACATCTGGAAACAGCTCGGTAAGACAAATAGTGCCCCTGAATTGAAACCATTTCGCACGCTAGGTAAAGGACTCGCTCCTGCCACTCAACGGGATATGTTTATTCATATTCAATCACTGCGCCACGATATTAACTTTTCATTAGCACAGGCGGCTTTAAAAGCATTTGGTAAATCTATCTCTGTGGTTGAAGAAATCCATGGCTTCCGTTGGGTAGATGATAGAGATTTAAGTGGTTTTATTGATGGAACCGAAAATCCGCAAGGGGAAGAAATTGCGGAGGTCACATTAATCGAAGACGGTGAAGATAAAGGCGGAAGCTATGTTTTAGTCCAACGCTATGAACACGATTTAAGAAAATGGGATCGTTTTTCGGAACATGAACAAGAAAAAATGATTGGTCGGACGAAAAAAGACAGTATTGAGCTGGACGAAGATGCCCGTAATGTTACCTCTCATGTTTCCCGTGTGGTTATTGAAGAAGAAGGTGAAGAGCTTGAAGTTATGCGTCACAGCTTGCCATATGGAACAGCAAGCGGTAAGCACGGCTTATTCTTTGTGGCTTATTGTGCAAGATTACACAATATCGAACAGCAATTATTAAGTATGTTTGGTGAAAAAGACGGCAAATACGATGATTTGTTGCGAATGACGAAAGCGGTATCGGGCAGTTATTACTATGCTCCATCAATAGAGTCATTGCTGTCTTTATAAGTTTACTCGTCATACTTTGCGTTACAGTGCTGTTAGGTAGGCTAGATTGCCTTAGTCACATACTCTAGTATGCTCCTAGGGCTAATCTTCCTTGCCGCCTAGCTGTAACACAAATTATTTAGAGTAACTGTTTATACTTAGCAATTTAAACATAATGATTTGTATTTATTCTATTATTATTAGCCCGTTATCATTAATGCCTACTTACTACCTAGTAATGATTTAACTTATAGAATGCTCCTCCATTGAGTAATATTCATATCACTAACTAATTAAAAAATCAGTTAATTTTCCTGCTTATGACGTTCATTTCTTTGTTATTCTAATTTGATATATAAAAAGGTGATTGATAGCTACACAGTTATAACCAAAACATATACAGTGGTTCCAATGTCAGCCATTTGGGTTTAGTTACGAACAGGTGTGGAATGAAAAAATCATTTTTGAAAAAAACGGCACTCGCAAGTTTGGCAACAGTCTCATTACTCGGCAGCTCGCCACTAATTGCAGCTGAACTGCTTAACAGTTCTTATGATATTGCACGTGAACTATTTGTGGCGTTGAACCCATCATTTGAAAAACAGTGGAATGAGGCTCACCCTGACGACAAACTAACGATTAAACAATCACACGCAGGCTCATCAAAGCAAGCCTTAGCGATTTTACAAGGGTTAAAAGCAGATGTGGTGACCTACAACCAAGTCACCGATGTGCAAATTTTGCATGATAAAGGCAATTTGATCCCAGCAGACTGGCAAGCTCGCTTGCCAAATAATAGCTCACCGTATTATTCAACAATGGCGTTTTTAGTTCGTAAAGGAAACCCGAAAGGAATTAAAACGTGGGATGATTTGGTCCGCGAAGATGTCAAATTAATCTTTCCAAATCCAAAGACTTCAGGAAATGGTCGTTATACCTACCTTGCTGCATGGGGGGCTTTTAATCAAGAAAATAAAGGTGATAAAGCGAAAACCCGTGAGCAAATGAAACAGTTTTTGAAAAATGTCGAGGTATTTGATACCGGAGGGCGTGGTGCAACAACGTCATTTATTGAGCGAGAGCTTGGTGACGTCCTGATTAGCTTTGAATCTGAAGTGAATAATATTCGCTCTCAGTATGGTGAATCAGACTATGAAGTTATTGTGCCACCAGTGGATATTTTAGCAGAATTCCCTGTCGCTTGGGTCGACAAAAATGTACAAAAAAATGGGACTGAAGACGTCGCTAAAGCTTACTTAAATTATCTCTATAGCCCACAGGCGCAAGAAATCATCACTCAGTATAATTATCGGGTGAATGATAAAGCGGTAATGAATGCGAATAAGGATAAATTTCCTGAAACTCAGCTGTTTACGGTTGAATCTCAATTTGAGAGCTGGCCAAAAGTGATGGATGTTCATTTCGTCACTGGTGGGGAATTTGACAAATTAATGGCAGAAGGGCGCCGTTAATGAATCGTTCAGGAAAGCGCTTTTTGCCGGGTTTTGGACTAACGCTAGGTAGCAGTCTGTTCTATACGTGTTTGATTTTGCTATTACCCATGAGTGCATTGGTGATTCAATTATCAGAAATGACATGGCAGCAATACTGGGCCGTCATAAGTTACCCACAAGTGGTTGCTGCGTATAAAGTGACGTTACTGTCAGCGTTAGTCGCAAGTCTGTTTAATGCGGTATTTGGCATGCTATTAGCTTGGATTTTAACGCGTTATCGCTTTCCTGGGCGTTTGTTTTTAGATGGTTTAGTGGATTTACCCTTTGCATTACCTACCGCTGTGGCGGGGCTAACATTAGCAACCTTATTTGCAACCTCAGGGTGGTATGGGCAATATCTGCACCAGTTTGATATTAAAGTTGTTAATACTTGGCTGGGAATTGCGGTTGCAATGGCATTCACCAGTATTCCGTTTGTTGTGCGTACGGTTCAACCAGTGTTGGAAGAGCTCGGCCCTGAGTACGAAGAAGCTGCTCAGACTCTAGGTGCAAGCCGTTGGCAAACTTTTCGTCGAGTGGTATTACCGGAGCTTTCACCAGCCTTATTAGCCGGAACGGTTTTATCCTTTACACGTAGTTTAGGTGAGTTTGGCGCCATTATATTTATTGCGGGTAATATTGCGTGGCAAACCGAGGTTGTTTCATTAATGATTTTTAGTCAGTTACAACAATTTGATTATCCGGCCGCCAGTGCTGTCGCCTCAGTTATTTTAGCGGTTTCATTGTTACTGTTATTTAGTGTCAATTTAGTACAAAGCCGCTTCGGTAAACGGTTAGGAGGTAAGTAATGGCGCAAATTACCCCCATTCATACTGCTAGCCGTACCCAAATAAACTGGGGGAAATGGCTATTAATAGCGATAGGTTTATTGTTTTCACTTTTACTATTAGTTATTCCAATTGTTTGGATATTTATTACAGCTTTTCAAAAAGGGTTAGATGCTGTTTTACTGAATTTGGCAGACTCTGATATGCTACATGCCATTGGTTTAACAGTATTAATTGCTTTAATTACGGTTCCGGTAAATTTAGTCTTTGGTACCATGATGGCGTGGTTAGTGACGCGATTTCAGTTTCCTGGTCGCCAATTATTACTAACCCTAGTTGATATTCCGTTTGCGGTTTCACCTGTTGTTGCAGGTTTGCTGTACTTACTTTTTTATGGCTCAAACAGTTGGTTTGGTGGATGGCTTGAAGGTTTTGACATCCAACTGATGTTTTCATGGCCCGGTATGGCATTGGTGACTATTTTTGTCACTTGCCCATTTGTGGTACGTGAGTTAGTCCCGCTAATGTTAAGTCAGGGTAGCCAAGAAGATGAAGCGGCGGTTTTACTTGGGGCCTCAGGATGGAAGATGTTTTGGCGTGTGACATTACCTAATATCCGCTGGGCATTGTTGTATGGGGTTGTTCTAACTAACGCTCGCGCGATCGGTGAATTTGGTGCGGTTTCGGTGGTTTCAGGGGCTATTCGCGGTGAAACATACACCTTACCATTGCAAGTTGAATTGTTGCATCAGGATTATAATACGGTGGGCGCATTTACGGCCGCAGGGATCCTCGCACTAATGGCAATTATCACCTTAATTCTTAAAAGTGCATTGCAGTGGCATTTGAGTCGCCAGCAATCTGAATCAGGAGTCCATTAATCATGAGTATTGAAATTGAAAAAATCGGTAAATTATTTGGTAAAACCCAAGTACTTAACGATATTTCACTGGATATTGCATCGGGTGAAATGGTTGCCCTATTAGGGCCTTCCGGTTCAGGAAAAACAACCTTATTGCGGATTATTGCAGGGCTTGAGCAACAAAGTCAGGGGCTATTACGTTTTCATGGTCACGATGTCAGTAAAATCCATGCTAAAGATAGGCATGTTGGCTTTGTATTTCAACACTATGCACTATTTCGCCACATGACAGTGTTTGATAATGTAGCCTTTGGTTTAACTGTCTTACCAAGAAAACAGCGCCCATCCGCTCAGGCTATTAAAGATAAAGTAACAAAATTGCTAGAAATGGTTCAACTCGGTCATTTAGCTTCACGTTACCCTGCACAACTTTCAGGGGGGCAAAAACAGCGAGTGGCATTAGCAAGAGCTTTAGCCGTTGATCCACAAATTTTATTATTGGATGAACCTTTTGGCGCGCTCGACGCACAAGTACGTATTGAATTACGCCGTTGGTTACGTCAATTACATGATGAATTAAAATTTACCAGTGTTTTTGTGACTCATGACCAAGAAGAAGCCATGGAAGTTGCAGACAGAGTGGTGGTGATGAGCCAAGGTCATATCGAGCAAGTTGGCACACCGAGTGATATATGGCAGCGCCCAGAAACACGATTTGTCCTTGAATTTATGGGGGAAGTCAACCAAATCTCTGCCCATATCAAAGGTTCAACATTAAATATCGGTGGCTATGACTTTCCACTGAACCACACTAGTGTTCAACAAGGAGAAGTCGACGTATTTTTACGTCCTTGGGATATCTCATTACAAGCTGAAGTGGATGAGCAGCACCGTTTACCTGTAAGGGTCACGGAATCGGGGCCAAGAGGGCATTTTTGGCAATTAACCGTTCAACCGTTAGGTTGGGGGAAAGAGCCGTTGTCAGTGATTTGGCAGTCTGAGAAAACAATACCCACTCGAGGTGAACGTTACTTTTTAGGTAGCCAGCAGGCAAAGATTTATCAAGGTGATCAGGCGTTAATTTTTCCACAACTCGCTGAAAGTGCATGAATATAAAATTCAATAATTTATAACACTAATAAATATATTATTGGTGTTACCTTCTCTATTACTTTCTAGGTATATTCCCGATGATTAGACTTTATATTAAAAATATTAAGTCTAATCTCTCTATGTTTAATTTTCGCATAACCATTTGATATCAAATAATTAATTATTGTATTTTTATGGGAAATATAACTGGCAATTCTATAAACTTATTGTAATATAATATATCAATTAGCTATATCAGAAATGGTAATTAAGATAATCTATTTTTCTAATGTTAATGTGAAGAGATTTCAATTTTTACATTTCAATATTGGGGTAATATCTTATCTCTATTCTTTCTTATTTATATATAAAAATTATAAGGATGGTAAAGTGTCGGCTCTGGAACAGTTTATCGGTAATACCCCATTAGTAAAACTTCAGCGTTTAACACAAGGGATTGAAGCTGAAATTTGGGTAAAACTTGAAGGCAATAACCCCGCGGGTTCAGTGAAAGATCGTGCGGCATTTTCAATGATTAATGAAGCGCAATTACGGGGTGAAATTAAGCCAGGCGATACGCTAATTGAAGCGACTAGCGGTAATACCGGTATCGCCCTCGCGATGATAGCCGCAGTAAAAGGCTACAAATTAAAATTACTCATGCCAGATAACATGAGTAAAGAGCGACAAGCCTCTATGCAAGCTTATGGTGCAGAACTTATCTTAGTAAGTACGGTTGTCGGTATGGAAGGTGCACGGGATCTTGCTAAAGAAATGGAGCAGCGAGGAGAGGGGAAAGTTTTAGACCAATTTAATAACCCTGATAACCCATTAGCCCATTTTAAAACAACGGGTCCTGAAATTTGGCAGCAAACTCACGGCGCAATTACCCATTTTGTGTCGAGTATGGGAACCACGGGGACCATTACAGGGGTTAGCCGCTATTTAAAATCCCAGTCAGCGGACGTGCACATTGTTGGCTTACAACCTGCTGAAAAAAGCCAAATTCCGGGTATTAGGCGCTGGTCACCGGGTTACTTGCCCGGCATCTTCGATAGCTCATTAGTTGATAGCGTACTGGACATCAACCAGCAAGAAGCCGAAGAAACCATGAGAGCCTTAGCGAAGGTTGAAGGTATCTTTTGTGGTGTGAGCTCAGGTGGAGCGGTTGCCGGTGCTTTAAAAGTGGCTCAAGCTAACCCAGGAGCGGTGATTGTGGCAGTCATTTGCGACCGAGGAGACCGATATTTATCAACAGGTGTATTTAATGAGTGAGATAATTTAATTGCCACTGGCGTGCAATAAAGTACCCCATCAATGAAAAACCATCAGGCAAGCCTGATGGTTTAAACTAAATATGGGTAGTTGAGTTATTTCTTAATACGCATGACGACAGTTTCACCCACTGTCACTGAGCCCGTCAGTTTGTTTAGCTCTTTGATTTCGTCCATATTAGAAATGACAACCGGAGTTAGAACCGATTTTGCTTTCTCTTCTAATAGTGCTAAATCAAACTCAATGATTAAATCACCTTTTTTCACTGCTTGACCTTCTTCGGCGATGCGTTTAAAACCCTCACCTTTAAGCTCAACAGTATCAATACCGAAGTGAACAAATAGTTCTATGCCATCATCTGATTCAATAGAAAACGCATGGTTAGTTTCAAAGATTTTACCAATTGTACCGTCTACAGGGGCAACGATTTTGTTACCTGCGGGTTTAATCGCAATACCGTCACCTACAATTTTTTCTGCGAACACAACGTCTGGAACATCTTCAATATTGACTATTTCACCCGATAAAGGCGCGATAATCTCAATACTGCCACTGCTACTTTTGTCTTCCGAAACGAGTGATTTCAGTTTGTCAAACAGACCCATGGACCTTCTCCTAATCGTTTTATATGGGACCGAACTAATGTGCTGTTCTTAGCATAACGTTTTTTCTTGGATAAAGGTATCTACAAGTTTCATCAATTCATCCGCTGTTGGTTGAGCAAGTGCTTGTTCAGCCAAAGCTTGAGTATCAGTAAAGCTCGCATTGCGAATTAGCTTTTTGATACGTGGAATTGAAATTGCGCTCATACTAAATTCATCCAGCCCCATGCCAAGTAGCAATAAGGTTGCACGCTCATCTCCAGCTAACTCCCCACACATCCCAGTCCATTTACCTTCAGCGTGTGATGCATCGATCACTTGCTTAATTAAGTTTAGGACAGCAGGTGACATCGGGTTGTAAAGATGAGAAATCAGTTCATTACCACGGTCGACCGCTAAAGTGTATTGAGTGAGATCGTTCGTCCCAATACTAAAGAAATCAACTTCTTTTGCCAAATGGCGAGCAATAACAGCAGCTGCTGGCGTTTCAACCATCACACCGACTTCAATTGACTCGTCAAAAGCCTTACCTTCTTCACGTAACTGAGCTTTTAGCATTTCTAGCTCTGCTTTTAGTTCACGAACTTCTTCAACGGAAATGACCATTGGGAACATAATACGCAGTTTACCAAATTTAGAGGCTCTTAAAATAGCTCTTAATTGTGAGTGTAAGATTTCTTTGCGATCAAGACAAATACGAATTGCACGCCAGCCGAGGAATGGGTTCTCTTCTTTCGGTAAATTCATGTATGGCAGGTCTTTATCACCGCCGATATCCATAGTGCGGACAATAACGGCTTGGCTGCCCATTGCTTCTGCAACTGCTTTATATGCCTGGAATTGTTCTTCTTCAGTAGGAAGAGAGTCTCTATCCATGAATAAAAACTCAGTACGGTAGAGGCCAACGCCTTCTGCGCCATTGCGTTCTGCTCCGGCAACATCACGCACGGTACCAATGTTGGCACAAACTTCAACTTGATGACCATCAAGGGTGATAGCTGGCAAATCTTTTAATTTTGCGAGCTCTTCTTTTTCTTGAAGATATTCATCACGGAAGGCTTTCAGTTTGTCAATTTCGGTTTCAGATGGGTTCAAGTGGATAGTGTTGTTGACACCATCTAACACAATGAAATCGCCATTTTTAATTTTACTGGTGGCATCGCTCGTACCGACAATGGCAGGTAACTCAAGGGAACGCGCCATAATTGAGGTATGCGATGTACGGCCACCTAAATCAGTAATAAACCCTAATACTTTATCTAAATTCAGCTGGGCGGTTTCTGAAGGGGTTAAATCCGCAGCGACTAAAATAACTTCTTCGCTGATTGCACTTAAATCAACGATAGGAATATTTAAGATGTTTTTTAATAAACGTTTACCAATATCGCGTACGTCAGCGGCACGCTCTTTAAGGTATTCATCGTCAAGAGATTCAAGTGCTTGGGCTTGGTCTTCAATAACGGAATATGCAGCTGCATCAGCAGTTTTTTTATCACCTTTGATTAAAGAGACAATTTCTTGTTCCAGCTCTTCATCTTCCAGCAGCATGATATGACCTTCAAAAATCTCAGCTTTTTCGGCTCCAAGATTTTTTTCGGCTTTCTCTTTAATCAAATTGAGTTGTTCGGCTGATTTGTTACGACCCTCAATAAAACGAGCGATTTCTTTATCAACCTGATCGTCAGCGATTTTTTTTGTGCTAACAACGATAGGATCTTCTTTGAGGATTAAAGCCTGACCAAAAGCAAAACCCGGGGATACTAAAATTCCTGAAATCATAATATTACCTTACTGCTGCTAGTGCTGGGAGTTCTGATGTTGCAGAGACGACAATAAATATAGCTGATTATACAAATGTCCCCGAATGAGATCACTCAGGGACATTGAATGAAATCAGTAAACGCTATATTCGTGCGAAATTATTCTAATTCGCCCATCAGTTTAACTAAATGCTCAACGGCTTCTTTTTCATCTTCGCCTTCAGCTGAAATTGTCACTACTGTGCCTTGTGTTAGGCCTAAGGTTTGTAATTTAAACAAACTTTTCGCACTAGCGGATTTACCACCAGAGATTAAAGAAATATCGGAAGAGAATGCTTTTGCTTCTTTTACGAATTGAGCTGCAGGACGAGTATGTAGACCATTTGGTGCCGTAATAGTAACTTCTTGCTGAAACATAGTATTTCCTCAATAACTTTCGTTTTTTTAATTACCCAGCCAATTGTAGATGAAATAGACTAGGTTTGCGTATAAGTTAGATTATTAACTTGAAAAAAGGTTTCCTACTTTGTGCGGTATCAACCCTTTTTCTGCTTTTCTTGCGAACTCGTGACTTTTTCTCGTTGGCAAATTATTTTACTTGGCCTAGAGGTTGGCTAAAAAGTGATTAATTTCGAGGTGCAAAATAATTACTATGTTTAATACTAAACCCCGAATTAGAAATCATCTCCATCCGTGCTAAAGTTTGATCCATGCCACAAAAAAAGCACCATTTAGGTGCTTTTTTAACGATATTGTAACGAAATTATGTTATTCAGCGGAAATGTCAGCAAACAGGACAGTTGACAGATAACGCTCACCTGAAGAAGGTAAAATAACGACAATATTTTTACCTTTATAAGCAGGGTCAGCGGCAATCTTAGTGGCAGCAGCAATTGCTGCACCTGATGAAATCCCTGCGAGAATACCTTCTTTTTCCATCAGTTCGCGTGCGGTTTTAATCGCTTCGTCATCACTGATTTGAATGACTTTATCAAGCAATTTTAAATCTAAGTTACCTGGAATAAACCCAGCGCCGATCCCTTGTATTTTGTGAGGACCCGGCTTAATTTCTTCGCCCGCCAAAGCTTGGGTAATGACAGGAGATGTTTCGGGTTCAACAGCGACGATAGTCACATCTTTACCTTTGGTATTTTTCAGATACTTTGCAATACCGGTAATTGTCCCACCCGTACCGACACCTGCGACTACAACATCTACATTGCCATCGGTATCTTCCCAAATTTCAGGCCCTGTGGTTTTTTCATGAATTTCAGGGTTTGCTGGGTTATTAAACTGTTGAAGTAATAGGTATTTTTTAGGGTTACTATTCACTATCTCTTCAGCTTTAGCTATCGCACCTTTCATGCCTTTTGCACCCTCGGTTAAAACGAGGTTGGCACCCAATGCTTTGAGCAGTTTACGGCGTTCAATGCTCATAGTTTCAGGCATGGTTAACGTCAATTTATAACCTCTTGCCGCAGCCACATAGGCTAAAGCGATACCCGTATTACCACTGGTTGGCTCAACTAATTCTTTGTCTTTGTTGAGGATACCTTTTTTTTCTGCATCCCAAATCATGTTCGCACCAATACGGCACTTAACACTGAAGCTTGGGTTGCGAGATTCCACTTTTGCTAAAATATTGCCATTACCAAAATGCTTTAAACGGACAAGAGGGGTGTGGCCAATGGTCAACGAGTTATCATCATAAATTTTGCTCATGGGATATCCTTAAAATCGGTTAGCCGGTAATGTAATCGGTATTAATAAAAAAATAATGAGATGGATTCAACATACGTTAAGAACAAATTAATGCAAATATGATTTGAGTATAAGCTTATAACGTAATGCTATTTTAGATCCAATTGTTCTAAGAAATTTCGCTGAAAAGAAGTGAAGTATTCGATAAGAGAAAGGCGCAGGCGATAAGCCTGCGCAATAATTGGTATACAATAATTGATAAAATTAGTAACGTGCGTAACGCTCACGATACCGGTCAACCCACATCAATGTTGCACCACAGACAGCAACAGGCATGATCACTAAGTTGACAAAAGGCACCATCATTAACAGGCTAACGACACCACCAAATTGAACATTTCTCATTCGTTCTTTGGCAAGCGCTTGCTTCATTTCACTGAAACCAACACGATGGTTATCAAACGGATAATCGCAATATTGAATTGACATCATCCAAGCACCAAATAAAAACCACAGTACCGGAGCGACAGTTTGGCCAATACCAGGTATGAAAAATAGGATTAATAACCCAATAGCGCGAGGCAAGTAGTAACCGATTCGGACAAACTCGCGTTTTATCATACGAGGAACATCTTTTAATAACTCAGCCACACCCGTATCTGGCGATGGTTTACCCGTTAGCTCAGCTTCGAGTTTCTCTGATAGCCAACCGTTAAAAGGCGCCGCGATAATATTAGCAACCGTACTAAAGAAATAGGTAAATACGAGCAGTATTGAGATAACGGCGATTGGCCAAATAACATAGTCGAGCCATTGTAGCCAGTCAGGAACGTAACTCATCACTTGGTTTATCCAGCCACCAAGCTTGGTATATAACCACCAAAATGCGCCGCCTAAGAATAAAATATTGGCTAATAGGGGCAAAATAACAAAACGTTTAATACCGGGACGAGTGATTAATCTCCACCCTTGTGTAAAATAATAAAAACCGGAATGGTCTTTTTGTGTCGAAAATGTCGATTGGGTCATACTTCTTGTTCTCTCCTTTTCGGTTGACCATGTATCATATAGATATGAAATTAGGCTGACTAGCCATTATTCGCTTAAAAAAGCAGCAAATGAAAGCGGAATATTCTCTTTCTTGTAAGAAAATCGTTCTGGGGGTTGCACTTAGAGCAATTGAGAAATAATCTTAGGGTAGTTTCCGCCGTATTGGCATTATCATTCATCAACTAGAGATAGCAGCGATGCAGGATTTGCGTCTGATATTAGTGGTCGTAGGTGCGATAGCGATTGTCGCTTTATTACTGCATGGTTTATGGACCAGCCGTAAAGAGCGCTCAAAGTTATTTCGCGATAGACCCGTAAAACGTAGAAAAAACGATATGCAAGAGAATTCATCAGAATATGATGATTCCGCATTATTTACTGAAAATCAACCTACTCAGCAAGCGCCTGTTCACCCCGCTGCGACTGAGCCTGTATATCCGGTAAAAAATGAGTCTCCAGTTGAACCTAATATACAGCCACAGGCATCGGTTGAACCTGACATTATTATGAATATGGAGCCAGAGGCTAAATCGCCAGTTCATAATGAGCCTACGATGCACCAACGTACTGAACCTGTTCATGTACCTGAGCAACTCACCATTAATATGAGTGAGGAAGTGGCTATTGAGCCAGAAGTTCGTACTCAGCCAGTCATTGGTACTGCCGCTGAGCCGCATATTGATTCAACTAAATTGAGCGAAGAGCCTCAGCCGAGTACCTATGAACAAGAGACGCAGCATATTGAGAAGAAAGCTGAGCCGCAGGAAAATTCTGCTACAACAAGTAGCAAGGAGACAGTCCTGGTACTTCACGTAGCCGCTCTTCAAGGACAAGAACTTCAAGGTGAATTGTTACTGCAGAGTATTTTACAAGCCGGTTTCCAATTTGGGGAAATGAAAATATTCCACCGTCATGTGAATCCGTCTGGTACAGGGCCTGTGCTGTTTAGCTTAGCTAACATGGTAAAGCCGGGCTCATTTGACCCTGAGACAATGGCGGACTTTACCACCCCAGGGGTTTCCATGTTTATGATGGTACCGTCTTACGGTGATGCAGGGCAAAATTTCAAACTGATGTTGCAAGCGGCTCAACGTATCGCATCAGATGCGGGAGGAGTTGTTCTTGATGACGAACGCAAAATGCTGACACCTCAAAAAATAGAGGTGTATCATGCACGAATTAGAAACACACTAAGTTAAGTAAACATTGAACAAAACCCCCATTAATTGGGGGTTTTTTATCTGTATGAGTGAATCATGACTACCAAACAAGAAATAGACGAATTAAAAAAGCAGTTACGTCATCATGAATATCAGTACCATGTATTAGATGCGCCTGAAATTCCAGACGTGGAATATGACAAGTTAATGCAACGTCTAAAAGAGATAGAGGCGCAGCATCCTGAACTTGTCACCAGTGATTCACCGACTCAACGTGTTGGTGCTGCACCATTAGCTGCGTTTGATACCGTACGCCATGAAATTCCTATGTTGTCGCTAGATAACGTTTTTGATGAAGAAAGCTATCTTGCGTTTGATAAGCGAGTCAGGGATCGCTTGAAAAATCATCAAGAACTGACTTTTTGTTGTGAGCTCAAGTTAGATGGGTTAGCGGTCAGTTTGCTGTATGAAAACGGTGAGCTAGTACAGGCCGCGACTCGGGGCGATGGAACCGTAGGCGAAAATATTACTGCGAATGTTCGAACCATTCGTGCTATCCCATTGCGTTTAACGGGAAGCAATATTCCTGATCGCGTTGAGATCCGTGGGGAAGTTTTTATGCCCCAAAAAGGCTTTGAAGCGCTTAATGAGCAAGCACGCAAAACGGATGGCAAAGTCTTTGCAAACCCACGTAATGCAGCAGCAGGTTCTTTACGCCAATTAGACCCACGTATTACCGCCAAAAGGCCGCTTACTTTTTATTGTTATGGTGTGGGGCTTGTGGAAGGAGGCTCTTTACCGGATACACATTATGACCGTTTAATGCAATTCAAGGCATGGGGTTTACCGGTTAGTGATTATGTTCAATTACGTGTTGGTCATCAGGCAGTATTGGATTTTTACCATGAAATTGAGCAAGTTCGACCTGACCTTGGCTTTGATATCGATGGTGTGGTTATTAAGGTTAACTCGATTGCGATTCAAGAAGAGTTAGGGTTTGTTTCTCGAGCACCTCGCTGGGCGACCGCATTTAAATTTCCAGCGCAAGAACAAGTGACATTATTAAAAGATGTTGAATTTCAAGTCGGGCGTACCGGGGCTATCACGCCTGTCGCGCGTTTAGAGCCCGTGCAAGTTGCAGGCGTCGTTGTCAGCAATGCGACTTTACACAATGCCGATGAAATCGAACGCCTTGGTGTGCATATTGGTGACACGGTTATTATTCGTCGAGCCGGAGATGTTATTCCGCAAATCGTCAGTGTTGTGGTTGATAACCGCCCTGCAGATAGCCGGGAAATTGTTTTTCCAACTCATTGCCCAGTATGTGGCTCTGATATCGAACGAATCGAAGGCGAAGCGGTAGCGCGCTGTACAGGTGGGCTTATTTGTGGGGCACAACGCAAAGAAGCACTGAAACATTTTGTCTCACGCAGAGCAATGGACGTCGATGGCATGGGCGATAAAATTATCGACCAATTAGTTGAAAAAGAGTATGTCAAAACGCCGGCAGATTTATATCAATTAAGTGCGGGTATCTTAACAGGCTTGGATAGAATGGGGCCGAAATCGGCACAAAATCTGGTTGATGCACTCAATAAGTCTAAACAAACGACGTTAGCTCGTTTTATTTATGCCCTTGGAATTCGTGAAGTTGGTGAAGCAACGGCGGCAAACTTAGCCGCGCATTACACCACACTTGAAGCCGTGATGGCGGCAGATGAAGAGTCACTAAAAACGGTTCAAGATATTGGTCATGTGGTCGCGAAGCATGTGGTCAATTTTTTCCGCGAACCTCATAACCAAGCGGTGATTGAAGATTTACTGACTAAGGCAAATATTCATTGGCCTGAAGTAAAAGTCGTCAACAGTGCAGAAATTGATAGCCCATTTGCAGGTAAAACGGTAGTGCTAACAGGGTCAATGAGTATCTTGACGCGTGATGAAGCCAAAGACAAATTAGTCGCTTTAGGTGCAAAGGTTTCAGGAAGCGTCTCTAAAAAAACAGATTTGGTGATTGCTGGTGAGGCTGCAGGTTCTAAATTAGCGAAAGCAAATGAACTTGGCATACGTGTTATAGATGAAAATGAATTGATTCGTTTGCTGAATATTCAATAGTGAACTATATTCAATTTGGCTTAGTTGCCTACAATCTCTGTAGGCAACAATTTTGTACGCAGGTTGTTGTAAGTCTTAACTTAAATTCTCAGTAAAATTTCTGTGCAAAAAAAGCGAATACTAGGATTTGTTATAGTTGAAACGTGATCCCCTTCTTCTTTTTGCAAAATACACCTAGTAAGCTTTCATATTAATGTGACCTCCGTCTCATTTAAATGTTGTCTATTACATAGAATATGCACATAGACTGATTCTTAAATTTGTTGGAGTCGCATATGACCTCGATCCTGCATTTCGTTTTATCTTTAGTAGTAATAGCTGCTCTTGCTATTTTAGCCAGTAGTAACCGTAGAGGGATCCGCCCTCGCTATGTTGTTCAACTACTGGTTATTCAAATTGCATTAGCTTATCTGTTCTTAAAATCGAATATTGGCGAATCATTTGTTCTTGGTGTGGCAGGGGTATTTACCCACTTGCTAGGCTATGCAGCAGAAGGGACCAAATTTATTTTTGGCGGTATGATTGAAGGCAACTTAGCGTTCTTCTTCTTACAAGTATTATGCCCAATCATCTTTATTTCTGCGTTGATCGGGATCTTACAGCACGTCAAAATTCTTCCTATCGTGATCCGTATCATCGGTACCGTGCTATCGAAAGTGAATGGTATGGGGAAATTGGAGTCATTTAACGCAGTCAGCTCATTGTTATTGGGTCAGTCAGAAAACTTTATTGCGTATAAAGACCAATTGAACCGGATGTCAGACCGCAGAATGTACACCATGGCCGCAACAGCCATGTCAACGGTATCTATGTCTATCGTTGGGGCATACATGACCATGTTAGAGCCACGTTTCGTGGTCGCTGCATTGGTTCTGAATATGTTTGGTACTTTCGTTGTACTCTCACTGATTAACCCGTATCCACCGGAAGGTGAAGAAGATATTCAAATGAGCAACCTGCATGAAGGGCAAAGCTTCTTTGAAATGTTAGGTGAATATATTCTTGCAGGGTTTAAAGTAGCAATTATCGTTTCAGCAATGTTAATTGGTTTTATTGCCCTCATTGCGATGATTAACGGTATTTTCTCAGCCGTATTCGGTATCGACTTCCAAACCATGTTAGGTTACGTGTTCTATCCGTTTGCGTGGATGCTCGGTATTCCTGCCGATGAAGCCTTACAGGTTGGCGGAATTATGGCAGTGAAAATGGTGACGAATGAATTCGTTGCGATGGACGGCTTACAAGCGATTGCTGGTGGGTTATCTGAGCGCTCTGTTGGTATCTTATCTGTATTCTTAGTTTCTTTCGCTAACTTCTCATCCATCGGTATTATTGCGGGTGCAATTAAAGGCTTAGATGAGAAACAAGGTAATACCGTGGCTCGCTTCGGTTTGAAATTACTGTACGGTTCAACCCTAGTTAGCTTCTTATCTGCAGCCGTTGTCGGGTTAGTTTTGTAATCCACTAAAACATGCTAAATTAAGAAACGGCGTTCAAATGAGCGCCGTTTTTTTATGCTTTGACACAAAAGAGAACTAATAATGGAAAAACAAGATCTCATCGATATGGCCAATACCTATATGCCATTTGGTAAATATAAAGGCTGCGTATTAATTGATTTACCCGAAGAATATTTATTATGGTTCTATAAGAAAGGAGAGTTTCCTGCTGGACGTTTAGGGCAGTTAATGGAGATGACCCTAGGGTTAAAAATAGAAGGCTTAGAAGGGCTAGTAAAGCCTTTAAAGCGAGGTTAATTGTGCCCTAGTGCGTGAGTAATCTTCTGGCTTAAAGTAATAAATAACTTTTGCTCTTGGGGGGTTAATGCTGCTTTGACCTTAGCCGCGTTTTCAGCACGTCCTGTGGCTGCACGCTGCAAAAAATGATGCCCTTTGTCGGTTAAATGGGTGATCAGTTCCCGTCTATCTTCTTCAGATTGATATTGCTCGACAAATTCATAATATTTCAGAACTCGAAGAAACTTCGATAAATTTTGGCGAGAAAGGCCAAGTGCTTGGCTTAACTGGCTTGGTGTTAAGTCTCCTTTTAATCTCAATATCTCTAGCACATCATATTGGCCCCAAGTTATTTGTTCAGGGGTAAAGCTAACTCTGCGTGCAACTAGCGTACATTGCAGTAGAGAAAGCGCATCTTCAAGAGAATTTGGCATTATGACGATCCCGTAATATTCAATCTGTTGAGTATATATTGATTTTAATAATAAGACGACCAGTTGATTAACTTTAGTTAATTAATTATAGTTAACTAAAGTTAATTATAATTGAGGTGAGCTATGGGTATATTTAATCAGCGAGTTGCGCTTATAACAGGGGCATCGACAGGTGTCGGTTTCACTATTGCACAAAAGCTGTATTCACTTGGCGCAATAGCGGTAATTACGGGGCGTAATGAGGCAGCTTTACAACAAGCCGCTAAAGAAATAGACCCAACAGGACAACGTGTCTATGCCATAAAAATGAATGTCGCAAATGCACAAGACTTTAAAACAACAGTTGAAAAAATTGAGCAACAATACGGTGCATTGCACTACTTGGTGAATAATGCAGGGATCACTGGGCCTCATGGCGTCAATATTGAAGATTATCCTTTAGAGGCTTGGCATGAGGTGATCGAGACCGATATAACAGGAACATTTCATGGTTTAAAGTACAGTATTCCTGCGATTTTGCGCAGTGGTGGGGGAGCTATCGTGAATTTATCAGCTTGCAATGGGGTAACAGGGATAGCGGGCATAGCACCTTACACCGCAGCAAAGCATGCGGTACTGGGGTTAACGCGTTCAGCAGCCTTAGAAAACGCTCAAAAAGGTATTCGTATCAATGCGGTTGGCCCCGGCTATGTAGAAACACCGAATATTAGCGTATTACCACAGGAAACGAAGCAATGGATGGCTTCAACTCATCCAATGGGTAGAATGGCTACTCGGCAAGAAATTGCTAATGTTGTCGCTTTCTTGTTATCAGAAGAGAGTAGCTTTATAACAGGGGCGTTTATTCCTATTGATGGTGGTTATACTGCGCAGTGATGCAAAATAATCAAGGTTTGGCGTCAGCCACAAAATGAGGGAAGACGCCAAAATTACTACCAGTCTACGAGCCTGCTTTGCATCCCTTGGTGGCTAGGGAAATGTGGTAAAACCTCTTCAGCCATTTCTTGTAGTACCTCTAAAGCTGGTCGCTCAGAGTATTGAATTCCAATCGCGGCATGGTTAACTCCCGCAGCTTGCCATTCTTCGAGTAGTTGAATCAAACCGTTACGGCCTGTTCGTAGAGTGAATCCTCCTCGTAAAGGAGTGCGCGGGAAATCAGGATCATCGACAAGGTCAATCCATTCATTTGTCATATGTGGCCTAAAGTCATGTTCAGGGATGAGGGCACGCCAGGATGCAATTTTCTCAGCTAAACGAAGAGCGCCTTCTGGATGACTGGTAGCTTCAGGATAGGATAACCAACCATCGGAATAATCAGCAATCCACTGTTTAGATTGGCCTGAGCCTCCTGTGACGATTAATGGTATTTGCCCAGTGATTGGTTTCGGGAGTAGCTGGGCTCGATTGAACTCACCTAGTGGGGATTGAATATTCAGTAACCCATCAGCCATTAACTGCCTAAAGTAATCAACAGCCTGTGCAAATCTTTTTGCACGTTGCTCATAATTAATACCATAGGCAGGAAACTCAATAGCTCTATCTCCTGAGGCAATACCCATTACTAGCCGGTTACCTGAAAGTTGGTCAATTGTGGTGGCCGCTTTGGCTAAATCAATTGGGTGTCGTAATGAAAAAATCGAGCTTCCTGTAACCAATGCAACATTTTTTGTTCTGGCAGCAATAAAGGACAAATAGGTCAGAGGATCAAATAACTGACCTGCATCACCAAACAATGGGTCGAATAAGGGAATATCTCGCACCCAAACTGCAGCAAAATTATATTCATCAATATGTTCGATTAAGTTTATTTGCCCTTTTAATATCTGGGTATCTCCTTGATAAAAACGTAAGGGCAGGAAAATTCCGACAGTAAGTTTGTTAGGAGAAAACATACGATTATAGCCTACATGAGATGCAAAGGACGATGATGGCTGTGCTTTTTGTTTAGGGAAAAATGGGGATGTATTCATGTCATTGTCCAATATTAGGCTTCTGTAGCAGGGGCGGGTAGAGTGATCCCTTTCATGACAGCGGGTCTCAAGGCAACTCGGTCATACCATTTCGTTAAATGTGTGTGTTGGCTAAAATCGAACGCAATAACCTGAGCAATGTGTAACCAGCCGAAATTAGCGATATCTGCGATGGAGTAATCAGAGCCTGCAAGATAAGGTGCATTTTCGAGTTGTTTGTCTAATACCGCGAGTGCCTTGTGGGTCATATTAAAATAGCGTTCCACAATCTCTGGCTTTGGTGATTTATCGAAAATAGCGAAGTTTACCCATTGACCTATAATCGGCCCTAAACTGGCAGAATGGAATTGTAGCCATTTAATGGCTTCCCACTTTTGTTTAGGGATAGCGGGAAGAAGTTGGCCTGTTTTTTCAGCAAGATATAATAAAATTGCGGCTGATTCAAAGAGAGTAATCTCTGTTTGTGGATCATAAATAACAGGAATACGTCCATGAGGATTTAACTGTAAAAAAGCGGGTTGCTGGTGGTTACCACGAGAAATTTGTATATGATTAAGGTGGTATGGAAGGTTTAGTTCTTCTAATGCTATTGTTATTTTAAATCCATTTGGTGAGCTATCAGTATAAAGTTCAAGCATAGTTGTATTCGCTTTTCTATATCGTTAAGATTGAATTGATGCCTTGATTATTGGTTTTCTACTGAAGAAAATAAAACCATATTAACTCAACTTAAATTTAGAAAAACTAAACTATGAATCCGGTTCTTCCATTACTTGCTTTACGAGCTTTCACCGAAGTGGCGAAACATAAAAGTATTAAGCGCGGCGCACACTTTCTTGGTGTGACATCAGGTGCGGTTAGCCAGCAAATTCGTTTATTAGAAGAACGGATTGGAATGCCATTGTTTGTGCGCAGTCACCACAGCATGGAATTAACACATGCAGGGCAGTGTGTTTACCCTGCGTTGTTGCAGGCATTCGAACAAATCGAAGGTTCAATGTATGTGCTAGAAAATATTCGTAAAGAAAAAACGATTAACATTAGTACCGTTCCTTCATTTGCCGCCTCTTGGCTAGTACCCCGTTTAGGGAGGTTCACGCAGTCACATCCTGAAATTGAGGTGCATATTGAAGCTTCTTCAGCATTAGTTAATTTGCATCAGCAGCGGGTTGATATAGCTATTCGCCATGGTTTAGGGCATTACCCAAATTTAGTGAGTGAGCGGTTAATTACACCTGTTTTATTACCGGTGATGAGTCCTGATTTTCCGATTAATAGCGCGATTGAAACCCCGCAAGACTGCCTGAATTACCCATTATTACAAGATAATGACCGTATGGACTGGTCACTTTGGCTAGCGGCTCATGGCGTGGAAAATAGCGAAAGAGCAAAACGGGGAAGTGCATTTGATGATGATTATTTATTGATCCGTGCTGCGATTGCAGGGCAAGGTTTAGCCTTAGTCCCAAAAGAGTATGCGATACAGGAAATCGAAGAAGGGCGGCTAGTGCAAGTGATTGATAAGCCATGGCCAGCGAGGTTCGCGTATTATTTAGTGATGTTACCGGAATCTATTGAAAAACCAGAAGTTTTAGCATTTTTAAATTGGATTAAATCGGAAGCTAAACAGACTGAAAGTGTAGAAAGTTAATGGTGGAGCTAAGCGGGATCGAACCGCTGACCTCTTGCATGCCATGCAAGCGCTCTCCCAGCTGAGCTATAGCCCCAATCGAAATGTTTTGTATTGTGCCATCTAACAGGGAATTAGATGGTGGAGCTAAGCGGGATCGAACCGCTGACCTCTTGCATGCCATGCAAGCGCTCTCCCAGCTGAGCTATAGCCCCAAACAAAATCTTTTGGACGCAGGGATGATATTCAAGGCTAGAGAGAGTGTCAATCAAATAATAGCATTTCCAAACCGATTGATTAAATATAAAGCAAATTCTAGCTAATTCAAATGATTGAAGTAATCAGCGGGTAATTTTTATTTATTAAAGCCAAACCCTTGGCCGATGTTAATTTTTGCACCGTTTCTCAAGAGCAGCGTATTATTATATTGGATATCATCATTAGTTAGATTTGGAGCCATAAGCAATAAGCTACTGCTATCAACGAGAAGGAGCGTATTTTTTAATGATATGTTATTCATGCTTATTGATGAGGTTTTTTTATCATCTGGCCGTGTGATATTAATGGCGGAAAACACCTTTCCTTGAAACTCACCTAGAGTTGAGATCTCTGCGCGTTTAGTATTAATAATTCCATTATTTGCTATATTAAATTCATTTTCGCTATGAATGAATAGATAAGGTGTATTTACCGTTGCAGCTGGCCTTATCAGAATATTTTTTCTTTTCCGCTGTTGTGGTATTGCCTCAGGAAAGATATCTGGAATAATTATTTCATCTTTTGTGATTTTAACATCACCATTATAAATTTTAATACTTCCTTCAGAGTGATTTTCTTTATTAAACCTAATTTTATTGGCTATCAAATTCAAGTCATTATAATTATTTTTTAATTTACTGATGTTGATTGTTCCTTTTTGAACTGTATTGGGTTTATATTCTCCTTGATTATTAATATGTTGGACTGAAAAGGCTGTTAAAGTGGTTAAATTATCAAAGCTACAGCGATTACAGTTGATCCCATTGGGGTTGACGATAAGGTGATGGGTTTTCTCGGTGTTAATATTAATATTACCGTTAATATAACTTTTGTTATTGGAAGTGACCTCGCTAATAATTAATTTTGCTGGATAAATAGGGTGGTTATTGATTTTCAATCCCTTTTTATTAACATGAAATTCTTGATAATAATTATGGGAAACTTGGTTTTTATCGCTTGGGTTTACCTCTATAATAGGAATATTGTTTCTGTTTTCAGCTATTCTAATTTGTTGGTTTTTACTATTATCAATGAGTACTTTCTTTTCTGAGAGAATAGAGGAAAAACTCATTTTTGAAAATATTAATATAGGTAATATGATTGTGAGATTGATAATGAATTTTTTCATTTAATGACCGTAATTGTGTGATAGAAGTATTTACCATAAATTAATCATCACCCATACGTCTAATTAAGATTTTATATGAACCCAGGTAATATATAAATAATAACCTCATACGTGATAAGACGCATGAGGTTATTTAATTTTAGTTGTTATTATTGTGCGCTTGATTCGCGCTCACTAATAAATGAAAGTGCTTTTTCAATACGAGCGATTGAACGGGCTTGGCCGATAGCGTGAACGGTCACATCAAGGCCTGGAGATTGGCCGGCACCTGTTACAGCAACACGTAAAGGCATTCCCACTTTACCCATACCCACTTCTAATTCAGCTGCAGTAGCTTCGATGGCTTGATGAACATTTTCAGCCGTCCAATCAGTGATCGCAGCTAACTTATCTTTTACGACTTCTAACGGTTGACGTGCAACAGGTCGTAAGTGTTTTTTCGCGGCATCAGCATCAAACTCTTCAAAATCTTGGTAGAAATAGTGGCAGGATTCCGCCATTTCTTTCAATGTCTTGCAGCGTTCACCCAGTAATTTGATTAGATCAACTAATTGAGGCCCTGTGCTGGTATCAATGTTTTGTTGTTCAATATGCCATGCAAGATAGGTTGCAACTTCTTCTGCTGGTAATGTATTGATATAGTGGTGGTTTAACCATTGCAGTTTTTCAGTGTTAAACGCACTTGCTGATTTACTGATAGCATCAAGGCTGAAATACTCTTTCATTTCTTCAACGGTGAAAATTTCTTGGTCACCATGAGACCAACCTAAACGCACAAGATAATTAAGAAGCGCTTGCGGCAAATAACCGTCATCACGGTACTGCATAACGCTAACTGCACCATGGCGTTTTGACAGTTTTTTACCATCATCACCTAGGATCATTGACACGTGGGCATACACAGGCACTGGTGCCCCTAATGCTTTTAGAATATTTATCTGGCGAGGTGTGTTATTAATATGGTCTTCACCACGAATAACATGAGTGATTTCCATATCCCAGTCATCAATTACGACGCAGAAATTATATGTCGGGGAACCATCAGTACGGCGAATGATTAAGTCATCCAGTTCTTGGTTACTAAACTCAATTGGCCCACGAATTTTGTCGTCAAAAATAACGGAACCTTCTTGTGGATTACGAAAACGAACAACGTGTGGCTCATCTGGCGTATGGTTGTGAGCATGATCACGGCAGCAACCATCGTACCGAGGCTTTTCGTTATTTGCCATTTGTTCTTCACGTAACGCTTCTAGACGCTCTTTTGAACAATAACAACGATAAGCGGTACCCGCATCTAACATTTGATCAATGACATCATTATAACGGTCAAAACGTTTAGTTTGATAATAAGGGCCTTCATCCCAATTTAAATTCAACCAGTTCATACCGTCCATAATGGCGTCGATAGCTTCCTGAGTTGAACGTTCTAAGTCAGTATCTTCAATACGCAGGACAAATTCGCCCTGATTGTGGCGACTAAATAACCAGGAATACAGAGCGGTACGTGCACCACCAACGTGTAAATAGCCAGTTGGACTTGGCGCAAAACGGGTTTTGATTTTACTCATCGAGATTGCCTTAATTGCAAAACATGTTTTTGAAGCGCTTATCTATTTACTTACTGTAAAAGACTAAAAACAAGCACAGTTAACTGGGTAGCAAGTTTGATGTTCTAAACAGCGAAATGTCTAAGCATTGCTAAAATGTGTATCTATTCTATCATCCTACAATGATTCCTCAATCAAGTTATCAGAATAGAAGACAAGAAATTACGCAGTTTCGACAAATTTGACATAAATAAATGCGCTTTAAAAATAATTTCTGTTTTTTTCTTAAAAGAACAAAGAGAAAATGATAGGTAATTGATTAAAAAGACAGCTTTTCTGGTGAATATTGAAACATCTTGATTATTTTTGCAACGAACGATAAAAATCTATTGAAAAAGCGTTGACTCAGAACTCAGTATCCCTATAATGCACCTCCATCGACGACGGGGCGATTAGCTCAGTTGGTAGAGCACCTCCCTTACAAGGAGGGGGTCAGTGGTTCGAGCCCGCTATCGCCCACCACCGTTGACGATGACAATAAATAATTGGGCGATTAGCTCAGTTGGTAGAGCACCTCCCTTACAAGGAGGGGGTCAGTGGTTCGAGCCCGCTATCGCCCACCAATTATTTATTATAATGTAATATAAGTCATGAAGTGGGCGATTAGCTCAGTTGGTAGAGCACCTCCCTTACAAGGAGGGGGTCAGTGGTTCGAGCCCGCTATCGCCCACCACTTCATTAGATACTTGCATTAAAATACAATTTAGATGGGTCGTTAGCTCAGTCGGTAGAGCAGTTGACTTTTAATCAATTGGTCGCAGGTTCGAATCCTGCACGACCCACCATCTAAGCAGTAAAAAAATCAGAATTTCCAAGATGGGTCGTTAGCTCAGTCGGTAGAGCAGTTGACTTTTAATCAATTGGTCGCAGGTTCGAATCCTGCACGACCCACCATCTCAGCCATTTCTAAGTTAATTCCCAATCAAGTAAATACTCAAGTTGCCAAGCTATACCTCGACAAGCTGGTTGTAGGTTCAGCCCGTAGGGAAAATCCGAAGGATTTAAATCCTGCACGACCCACCATCTCAGCCATTTCTAAGTTAATTCCCAATCAAGTAAATACTCAAGTTGCCAAGCTATACCTCGACAAGCTGGTTGTAGGTTCAGCCCGTAGGGAAAATCCGAAGGATTTAAATCCTGCACGACCCACCATCTCAGCCATTTCTAAGTTAATTCCCAATCAAGTAAATACTCAAGTTGCCAAGCTATACCTCGACAAGCTGGTTGCAGGTTCAGCCCGTAGGGAAAATCCTGTACGACCCACCATTAAGACATGGTGTTATTGCAGACTAAATCTAGCGAATACACACATATTATGGCAGTTTTATTTCTTAAAGGACTCAATAAGGATTAAAGTAATTAGCAATTATACTGCTTGCCTGATATGTAGAATAATTCAGGATGCGCTTTGCAATGATCATTTCGTTCTTACACCTATATTTCTATATGGCATTAGCAGAATATATTTTACTACTAATAGATAATAAAGGAGTAAGCGATAGACTATAATGATTTAATTAGGCATAAATGACAAAATAAAATTGTATAAATGAATGTCTAATTGCTATTTTGTGGAATAGAGAAAGTACATATCAATTTTTTATAAACTATTTTTATTATATCGTAAATGTGAGATACTACATCTTGGTTATAAACTCTGAGATCGTGTTTGTTTTTGAAATATTATAGCAATCTGCGTACTGTAAAAAATAGAAACTAGTAAGAACCAAATTAGATTGTCGATGAAAGTCATTTTTCATAATTTTGTGATGCTCATCTAGTAAAATGAATAATAAGCTTTCTTAACGTTATGGTTTTGTTATGTTTGGTACTTGAATATTATAAATTTTATTCTTGCTACTTTAAAAATTTACTATTTCGCTAATTGTAACAGGTTAACTGGCTTTTTAGCGTACTGATATTTTGTCGAATCAGAGAGTTTTAGAGATAAAATTGATTGTTTTTACTATTTTTTACATAAAAGTACCATCTAAACTGGGTTTATCACATTTCTCCAACTTAAATTGTATCAATAACATTAATATTGTTACAGTGTTAAATAATTCTGTTTATTTCCTTTGTTTTTAGATTATACATCGGCTATATGGGTCTTTTTTAGATAAATATTCCAAAGAAAGGTGGGTGTCTTATGGAATATAAGCATGAGGTATTACTCATTTTGTGCGTAACTAGGTGATATTACAGCACTATTTTGATTTTAAACATGAAGTGTATAGAGTGAAATACTTTGTTACATAGTTGCAATGTCAATTTAGGACTAGTTGAAACTAATTATAATGGTAGTATATCATTCTTTCCGATATATGCTGAATCGACTATAGCATTATCAAATGTTATACACATAAATATAAAAATAAAATATGTAGATAATTATCTGCTAATTTTTATTTCCTTAATATAAATTGAAGCGAGAATGTTTATGAACACGAAATATCCTGTCGCTTGTGCAGTTGGACAAAAAATAAAAGCCCTTAGAAGAGCTCAAGGCTTTACTGTTTTTCAGTTAGCTAAAGAGATAGATATAAGTGAACAGCAGCTATTTCGTTACGAGCGCGGTGTTAATCGTATTGATATAGATTGCCTTGTTCGAGTGTTAAAAGTTTTAGACGTTAACATGGGTGAGTTTTTTAGTGAAGTCCTACAAGATGATACTCAAGTAGATGAGAGCACTGGTGATAAAGGGTTTGAAAGCTCTGCATATACCCTTGTATAACCAAATATCCATATTGTCTCAGAATGAAACGCAATTAACTTTCGTTCTTAATTATTTCAATTGGGAACGTAAATTAAATGTATCTGCTGTGTATGATTTAAATAAGACAATAGCTATTTTTAGCTTATGTTTCATAATAGAACAAATAAAAGCCCGAAAGGGCTTTTATTTTTATATCCTTAAACTAACAATTACTTAATATTTCACTCGGTATGGGGGTAGTTTTTCTGGCGTGCTTATGCTTAGTTAACTTTCTTGTTCTTGAATTGGCTCTAATATTACTGTGACGATACGTGTTTCGATCATTTCTCCAATTCTTAATTGCAGTTGTTCTAGTTTTATGACGGTATCTTGTAAAGGACTCGATATAGAAGCATAAATAAATTGGTTAAGCGTCCTTTCATCGCCGTTATCAATTTGAATACCATAAGAGGATTGGATCTCATTTAATCGCGTCGTTCCTTTTAGACTTAACCCTGTATCGGGTAGTTCAATAGGTATGTGCTCAGAGATATTTTTTTCTGAAAAAAGACGTTCAAGGAAAATACGGTTTTCAGGTTTAAGAACAACGAATAAATGGTCATCAGCGTGAAGAATAGTTGACCCCCTTGGTGGTAAAACACTTTTTTCTCGCGTAATCATTGCAATGACAGTTTGGTCTGGTAATGCTAATTGTGATAACCGACGACCTACCGCAGAGCAATCCTCCCCTAAAGTATATTCCACTAAATCAGCATCTATTTGGTCTACTGCGGTAATATCTAAAGTGGCTGCAGGGATCAATGGAGGTGGCTGCATTAAATTCAATTTACGTGCTACATAAGGCAAGGTTGAGCCTTGTAAAGTTGCTGAGATTAATACCACAAAGAAAACCACGTCAAAAATCAGATGGGCATTAGGTAGCCCGTAGATAAACGGGAAAATAGCGAGAATAATAGGCACTGAGCCACGTAAACCTACCCAGGAAATCAATGTTATTTCAGGTTTTGGAAAACCAAATAATTTTAGGACAGGTATTACAGCCAATGGCCTCGCAATAAAAGTTAAGACAAGGGCGATAACTAAGCCTTCAAGCCAGACTTCAATAAGAGAACTTGGGTTGACAAGTAACCCTAACATAACGAACATGATAATTTGGCTTAGCCATGCTAATCCATCATGGAATAAAAATGTATTACGTTGAAAAACAAACCGATGATTACCAATTACCACACCGGTAACAAAAATAGATAAGAAACCACTGCCTTCTAAGTTACTGGCGAGCCCGAAAGAAAGTAGTCCACATGCAGCGACAAGGACAGGATATAATCCAGTTGCTAGTAGCTTAATCTTATTGATAATTTTGACTGAAACCCAGCCAACACTCAAGCCAACAACTGTCCCTATTCCCATCTGGCTAAAAAATAGCAAAATTAATTCACTACCTGAAGCTTGTGGATTCATTAAGAGTTGTAATAAACCAACCGTTAAGAATATGGCAGTAGGATCATTGGTTGCACTTTCTATTTCTAAAGTAGATTGCAGACGCTCGTTTAAATAGATCCCAGCGTTGCGCAGTAAGGAAAAGACGGCAGCGGCATCGGTAGAACCGACGATAGCGCCAAGTAGTAGCCCTTCAAGCAGAGGGACACCGAGAATATAAGCTGCGGCGAGCCCAGTTACACCAGCAGTTACAAGAACACCAAGTGTTGCTAGTGTAAAAGACGGTTTCCAAACTAAACGAATTGACTTTACGGATGTTTGCAGACCTCCATCAAATAAAATTAAAGCAAGAGCAAGAGAACCAACGGCATACGAAACATTAACGTTATCAAACGTAATCTTACCTATCCCATCTTCACCGGCTAACATGCCAATAAATAAAAACATGACTAGCATGGGTAAACCAAGTCTAGCTGACAATTTGCTAGAGAAAATACCCAAAAGAATGAGTATAGAAATCAATAAAATGAGTTGTTCAATAGTTGGCATAATCAGTTTAATCTGTAAGTGAATAAAACGCTGACGATGCATCGTAAAGCGCGCGTAGAAAGCAAAAAATGTCAAAATAGCAAGATAACTAAATATACACTGAGAATAGATTATTTTAGCGAAAAGCCGATAATATCCATTAAAAAGTATATCTACATGATTATAATATAAATAAATTTAAATAATTTGATTATTTATCGCATTTTTTGTCATTAAAGTGAGTTAAAGCACGTAAAAAAACGATAAATTTGAATAAGTAAGCATCGAGGTGGGCTTATTATATTTTTTTAATCAAAGATAATTATGGCGTGGGGAGAGAAGTATTGAAGGGAGGGAATAGGCATTTATAAAGTAAGGTCAAAATAAAGAAGGCCGAAAAAATTTTCGACCTTCACCATTACACTAATGATAGCGAGCTTTTTTAGCTAAATAGTCGCCAATAAATTGCATGCCTTGAACGATAATTACCAATGTAACAACGGTGATAGCCATTGCGACATTATCAAAACGCTGGTAACCATAGTTTAGAGCTAAGTCACCCACACCACCACCACCAACGGCGCCTGCCATGGCGGTTGCACCAACTAAAGTAATACTGGCAGCGGTTAAACTTAGGATTAATGATGACTTCGCCTCAGGTAAAATAAAGTGCCAAACAATTTGCCAATTTGTTGCTCCCATAGAATCAGCCGCTTCAATAATACCTGAATGTACGCTGAGTAATGAGTTTTCAACTAAACGTGCAGTATAAGGAGCAATAAAAATAACTAATGGTACAATTGCTGCAGTTGTTCCTATTGAGGTTCCAACCATAAAGCGTGTTAGGGGGATCATTGCAACTAATAATATGATAAAAGGCAATGAGCGAATAATATTAATAATAGGGTTCACTATACGATAAATACATTTATTTTCCCAAATACCGTCTGGCCTCGTTACAACAAGTACGATACCTAACAGAATCCCAAATATAGAGCCTAATACGAGTGCAACGCTGACCATCGTAAAGGTTTCTGACATCGCTAATAAAAACTGTTTAGTTGTTAAAGCGGTTTCGAATAATTGTGTCATATTGCCCCCTTATTGACAGCAACCCCACGTTGACGAAGAAAAGAAACCGCCTCATCCATTTTTTCTTTATCACCAATAAATTGGACAAACATGCTACCTAGCACGACACCACTGATTTCTTTCATGTTGGCAAATAAAATATTTATTTTGACAATTTCTTTCAGTATTAACTCATTAACAACAGGTTGTTGAGCGGAAGTTCCTAAAAATTCAAGACGATAAACATCTTGTTGATGTTCTAAGTTATGTAGAACGCGCTCTGGAATTTCTTCGTTTAACACGGTTCCTACAAACTTTCTGGTTGTGTCTTGGCGTGGGTTGGCAAAAATATCAAGTACGGTTCCTTCTTCGACAATTTTACCTGATTCCATAACAGCAACACGGTTACAGATTTGTTCAATAACTTCCATTTCGTGAGTCACGAGTAAGATAGTAATATGTTGTTCTTGGTTGATCTTTTTTAATAATTGCAAAATTGAGCGAGTCGTTTGTGGGTCAAGTGCTGAGGTGGCCTCGTCACATAATAAAATTTGTGGGTTATTGATCAAAGCGCGAGCAATACCAACTCGTTGTTTTTGTCCACCAGATAACTGCCCTGGGTATTGGTTTTTTTTATCGCTAAGTTCGACATATTCAAGAATGCTATCAACTCGCTGAGTGATTTCCTGTTTATCGATACCTGAGAGTACTAAGGGCATCGCAATATTTTGTGCAACAGTTTTCGTTTCCAGTAAATTAAAATGCTGGAAAATCATACCGATGCTTTTTTTATGTGAACGAGTTTCTGCTGGGGTATGCTCAGCAATATTTTGGCCATTAATGATAACAGCACCACTGGTTGGTTTTTCTAATTGATTCACTAGGCGGATAAGTGAGCTTTTACCAGCTCCGCTATAACCAATAAATCCAAAGATATCCCCTTTATTGATATGCAAATTAATATCTTGCAATGCAACTAAAGACTGCCCATCTTTTTCATAGACTTTTTGAATATTTTGAAAGGTAATCATAATTTACTCTACATTATCAGTTAATTGCATACGTTCTGAAGGTGGTGCAGCGGGGAGCCACTCATCACCTAATAATTCAGCTTCTTGGCTATTTTTGACTTGCTCAAGATGTTGTTCTTGATGGTTCAGATACAATTGAGCGGCAATATGGTCAGCCAATCGTTCAGCTCCAACATTCGTTCCGGGGATTAACCCTATAACGGGCCCCATGCTGAGTGATGCGCTTAAATTAAAACAATATAACTGATTGATTTTTAATGTGTCTGAGTTGCTTTTAGCTTGAAATTCAAAGTGATTACCTAAATAAGGGTGTGAAGCTAACTCTGCATTTTCCTCATGGAAAGATGGTGTGTATGCATCCCCCCATGTTTTGACTAGCGGAGATAATTGATGAAAAGCTCTGTCCTTAGCCCAATTAATTCGATAGCCAGTTGCCAAGATTAAATAATCTAATATGAATTTGCCTGTTGTGGTCGTGACGTGCAACTTTTTGTTTTTTACTTCAATAAATTTAACTTGAGTATTGAAATTGAAATAAGCATTTTCATGGCGAGAGACTCTCAAGGTACTTCCGTGAGGGGCTGGTGTTTTAGCTTTAGCAACATAATCCGTGTAATGCCACTTTTGAGCATCGGTAAAATAGGTATATGCATTGGTAAAACCTGCACTTCCAGCAACTTTTCCTCGGTTTACACGAGGCATATCGTTAGCTCGGATCAAAATTTCAACCGAATTAGCGCCATTTTCTAATGCCGTTGCTGAGCTATCCATCGCTCCTGCACTATAACCTACAACACCAATATCTAAGCCTTTAAAACGGCGATAGTCAGTGCCTGCGTAGGAGTGTTCCCAATAGGCTGTTGGAATATCATTCATAAAGCTAGGGATATTGGCCTCACTAAAAGACTCCATACCCGTTGCTAAAATAACATGTTGTGCTTGATAACTGACTGTTCCTTCAGGGGTATTAAAAATTAATTCACGGTAGTTATCATTAAGTTGTACATCAACGAGATGGTATTGATTAAGCACATGGGGTTCAGTCATGGTTTTATACCATTGCAGGTATTCACCCCATTGCAAACGTGGAATTTTATCAAGTTCATCCCATTTTTGAATACCAAATTGGGCTTTAAACCAAGCTTGGAAAGTTAATGAGGGAGATGCAAGTGCAGGGCCAACCACATGTTTTGGTGAACGTAATGTTTCCATTAGTGCAGGGCTTTGCCATGGGCCTTCTTTGCCAGAAGCGGCCTGATCGAAAACAATGGCGTTAATTCCGCGTAATTTCAGAGCGAAAGCTGCTGCAATCCCTGACATGCCCGCGCCAATGATAGCGACATCAATAACTTGGTTTTCAGGACAGTTTTTTGATAATGACCAAGACGTTATTGGTAAATTTAAATATTGCAAATCTTGTTTTATTTGCGCTTCTAATGCCTCTAAACCCATAATCAGTTCCATTGAATTACTCCTTGTCCTCGGCTATTTCAAAGGGTTCTCCTAGTGATAACATTAAGCGGTTCGCCCATGAAAAGAAGGCTGTTGATTGAACTAAATCGAGTAATTCAAGTTCAGACAAGCCTAGCGTTTGTAACTCTTTAATTTGTGATGATGTGGCTTGGATGGGGGTTGCAGACAAGGAAGCAACCAAATCTGTGATGGCTAGTAGTCTGTCATCAAAACCTTCTGCAAGTACTGAACCTGTCGCCGTTGCTAATAGTTTATCAACATCAGCGCGTCGCTCTTTTGCATATTGACTGGCTTTTCTTGCGTGAACAGAAGCACAGTATATGCAACCATTAACTTTACTAGTTACAGCTGCTGCAAATTCACGTTCCCAGCGAGGTAGCCCTTCAGAGGTATAAAATACGCCACGGTCAATTAAAGTTCGTAATTCTAAAATTTTGCTTTGATGGGCAAGTAGTAAAAAATATTCAGAGTTTAATTGACCAAATTTTTTCATAACTTGGGCTTCTTCAGCGGATAATGTCTTCGCATCTCTTGCTGAAATCCAAGCTTCCCATCCTAAATTATCTTGTGTAAAAGCGGTTGGGGATGAATTTCCTTTGCGGGTTAAAGGTTGGTGGTTCCACTTACCTGCAACAACTTTAGGTGCACTATTTGTAAGATTACTACTATCCGTCAGTAACAGAATTCCTTCGATTAGCCGAGCTTGATAAGTGACATAAGTTATTAATTGAGCAAGTAAAATAATGTCACTTTCTTGCCAACCTTGGTTAGTTAATTCGGCAATCAATTGGTAATGAGTGTCTTTCGGTGACTGTGTTAAAACTTGCAGATATTCTTTTGCTGTGGCAAGTGGTTTGCTAAGCGGTTCATCAGGAATTGAGTTTATTAATTGCAAATAAAATTCAGCAAGGCGGGGACTTCCTGTAATTTTTGCAACTTCATGGGCAAAATAATATTTCACATCACTTGTTAGCCGTGTCGAGGGCGCTGAAAAAATGGCTTCAAATACGGCTTGAGTATTTTCAGTCGCCACATTACGTTCATGGCGAATCTTAGTTAGACTGGAATCTGGTGTTAAGTTAGTTAAATAATTAATTACATCATTATTGGAAATAGTCATAAAGTAACTCACTTTTTTTAAACGTTTTTTATCTCCTTCATTACATATCAATCACATCACTAATCGAACGATCTATTTGTTATATGCTTATAACCAAAAGAAATTAAACTAAGCCCTTATATTACTTTTGTATTAAGTTATAACGATATAGTCTAAGTCGTGCTCTCTAATTATGATTATACTGCCCAAAATATCTTTACAGGGTTGTTACATATGTTAAAACAAAAAATAATAGGCTTGTCTTTAATTACTACGGCTTTAGTTGCGTTGGCAGGTTGTGGTGATAATAGTGAAAAAGATAATCCGAATAAAAAACAAATTACGATAGGTTTTGGTGTTGGTAATTATATTGACCAAGTGGATAAAGGTATCGTCCCGATTTTAGAGAAAAAAGGTTATACGGTTAATTTGCGCCAATTTTCGCAGAATAGGCAAATTAATCCTGCTTTTGAAGAAGGTTCAATCGATGCTTCTGTTAATCAAAGCCGCGCCTATATGGAGGCTTATAACAAAAAGAATAATATTAACATGGTGGCATTGACAGATTCACCGAGTGCGCCACAAAGTCTGCGGTCAAATAAACATAAAACACTGGATGATGTGAAAGATGGTATGATCGTCGCGCTATCTAATGACCCTGTTAATGCAGAACGTGGTGCTAGAATTCTGGAACAGTTAGGTTGGATTAAAATTAAGCCAAATGTGAGTACATTAAGCTTTAGTGTTAATGATATTTCGCCTGATAAATATAACTTAGATATCCGAGAAACTGATGCAGCACAAGGGTTACGATTATTAGATGATGTCGATTTTGTCGTTGTGAATGGCAACTATGTTGCAAGTGCAGGTCAGCGCATTGCTGATGGCTTGGTCGTAGAAAATTCACCGCTAGAGCATCGTGTTATTGTGACTGTCATGCAAAAAGACCTAGATGCTCAGTGGGCAAAAGATTTGAAAGAAGCTTTTGAGTCTAAAGAATATGCAGATTATATTCGTTCGCAGCGTATTTACGATGGTTTTATTGAACCTGAAAGCTGGAACAAATATCCTAAATAAAACCCTAGTCTGTTTTTTTATTATTAGTATTACGTTAACCACTAATTTTTATTAATTAGTGGTTTTTTCTATATAAACTAAATATCTTACTGATTTAATGTGAAAAATATTCGTGTTGAATTTGTAGACAATCTGATGTTTTTTCGTTATTTAATAGATTAAGAGCTGAATTATAAAAATAGAATATAGATAAGTTTATGTAAAAAATAAAACTGACAGGGGAAAGTATGAGTAACGAATTAATTGATGCATTTAATGTAATAAAATCTAAAAGATGGGTTGATTTGACACATAGCTTCGATAAAGATTCACCGCATTTTTTTATGTTTGATTCTGCTGAGTTTAAAACATTATTTGGTTATCCAGAGGGTTTTTTTGCACAGCAATTTACATTTCCAGGCCAATATGGCACTCATATTGATGCTCCTTGTCATTTTGTCGAAGGAATGCGTTATTTACATGAACTCGAATTAAAGGAACTTGTTTTGCCATTGATTGTTATAGACCAATCAGAAAGAGCAAAAGAAGATCCAAATTTTGCATTTTCTCGTAATGATATTCTCAATTTTGAAGCACAAAATGGCCAAATTGAATCCGGGAGTTTTGTTGCATTACGTACCGATTGGAGTAAACGTTGGCCATCACAAGAGCTTATGGATAATAAAGATGATGAGGGCAATAACCAAATACCGGGTTGGGGAATGGACGCTCTTAAATTTTTATTTGAAGAACGTGGAATAAAAGCTATTGGACATGAAACATTTGATACTGATGCAGCAAAAGATTTTCGAAAAAATAATGCATTACTCGGTGAGTATTATGTATTAGAGCAAGATACATACCAAGTTGAATTACTCGCTAATTTAGACCAAGTGCCCACACGTGGTGCCGTGATTTTTAATATTGTCGCTAAACCAAATAATGCCAGTGGTTTTCCTGTGCGTTCTTTTGCAATACTTCCATAGGAAATATAATTATAACCAATCTGCTAATGTAATAGCAGATTGGTTAAAACGGCTATAAAGCAATTATAATCCATGCAGCGGCTAATAGCATACACAATAGCGCGACAACTCCTCCAGATTTAGAAAATTCACCGAAAGAGATTTTTACACCATATGCCGCTGATTGTTCAACGACAATAATTCCAGCAAGGCTACCGAAGACCAGTAAATTACTTGAAAAGCCTGAACCCAATACAAGAGCTGCGCCTAATGAATCGGCATTACCATCAGGTGTTAAGAATGGGACGAGTAACATAACTGAGGGATTATTTCCAACGATAGTGCTTAGAACACCGGTCACTAAAAATAGGGCTAATGGATTATTGAGATCCACACCGTAGCTTCGTAAATCCGTTAATAATTGCTGAGGAAGGCCTGTGGCGGCAAAAGCAGCGTTAACAACAAATAACCCCATGATGAGTAATAGAAGATTACCGTCGACGAGTTTAAGCATATCACTCGAGGCAATGGACCGGTTTAATAATAAAAACCCAGCAGCAGTCAATGCTATAAGTTCTTTAGGAATATCAGTCACAATAAAGGCAATGATGACTGCGAAAGTAATAACACCAGCTTTTGCTGTCTCCCATACATTTAATGTTTCTTGGGTTTTTTGTGGGGAAGCTGCTAGCGTATTTTCTTTAGCCAAATACCAACGATTACGATATAACCAAACGAGTACCAACCATGTTAATGGTAAAGAAAGTAGGGCTGGTATTGCTGATGCCTGTAATAAGCCTACAAACGAGATATCGAGCCCTTGGGCTGCGATCATATTTTGTGGGCTACCAATTAATGAGCCGGCCGCGCCATTATTCGCCGCGAAACAAAAACCAAGTAAAAATGGAATTGGGTTTAAACCGCGAGATAAACTAATTGATACTAATAATGGTGTCATGGCGACAACAACAACATCGTTAGTGAGAAATGCAGAAAGAAAGCCACCGACAAGAATTAAAACCGCGAGTAATGTAGGGGGAGAAACTTTTAGCATTGCCACTCGGTTTGCGGTCCAACTATAAAAACCAGACACAACAAAAGAAGCAGAAACGACCATAAGCCCAAATAACATACCAATCGTTCGGTAATCGATAGCATTCCACGCATGAGGCGGTGTAATACTGCCGATAGCCATCATAGCGAGGGCGCCAATAACAGCAGCGCCCGTTCTATCAACTTTGAAGCCTGGTAGCTTACCAAAGCCCATTGCAATATAAACTAAAAGAAAAACAATAACGGTTAACGTCATGATATTCACATTTTAATTAAGAAAATTAGAGGTAATTTATCGATGAACACTCAGCGAAGCAAGGCTAAATAATGTATTGATAATAACATGTTGCAGTTAGCTCCATTTAAGATTGTCGCTAAAAGATAACAATAATGTAATTAAGAATGAAGTTTACAAATAGCGATAACAAGCATTGACCATAAGAAACGATAATCTGATTTGTTGCAGCATAAAAAGAAAAACAAAGAAAATACATTTGGTAATTTTATTACAAAATTAAAAAAGTATTTGGTCAGTTGAGAATTTGATAGCAGCTCATAGGATTAAAAAAGAGAAACTGAAAATTAATTGTGACAAAAGTCACTATTTAAAGATAAATAACGTTTTTTAATTTGTGATTTAAGTCACAAAAAATGATTTTTTAGTACAAAAAAAGATCAATGTAATTTAGTGACACGAGCTTTTTGTGAGCTTCATCAATATAAATATAGGGTGGACAGGGGGGTAATGGTGACTTTGATCACATAAAGGCCCACGTGGTGCGAATCTGATAAAGCTCATGCTAGAGTGAAAGTGTTGAAAAAATCACGGACGTTATTTGGCGATAACGTTACTACTTTATCATTCTCGTACCACGGGGTTCTGTCATGGTAACATCAAATATCAAATTAAAGGTACAGAATTTTGGGCGTTTCCTCAGTAATATGGTTATGCCTAATATCGGTGCTTTTATCGCTTGGGGATTAATTACTGCGTTATTTATCCCAACTGGCTGGTGGCCTAATGAGACATTAGCTCAACTTGTAGGCCCTATGATCACCTATTTACTACCACTATTAATCGGTTATACCGGTGGCCGTTTAGTCGGTGGAGAGCGGGGTGGAATAGTTGGCGCAATAACAACAATGGGTGTAATTGTTGGGGCCGACATGCCAATGTTTATGGGGGCAATGATTGCTGGCCCATTAGGCGGATATGCAATAAAACGTTTTGATTTGTGGATAGAAGGCAAAATTAAAACGGGTTTTGAAATGTTAGTGAATAATTTTTCATCTGGCATTATCGGTATGTTATTAGCCATTTTGGCTTATTTAGCGATTGGGCCTCTTGTTGCAGGGCTATCCAAGATATTAGCAGCCGGTGTAAATGTGATGGTGGAGAATAATTTACTTCCACTCACGTCTATTTTTGTTGAACCTGCCAAAATCTTATTTCTTAATAATGCTATCAATCACGGTATTTTTTCACCACTAGGTATTCAGCAAGCATCAGAAACAGGTGCATCCATCTTTTTCTTAATTGAAGCCAACCCTGGACCCGGTTTAGGTGTTTTACTCGCGTATATGTTTTTTGGCAAAGGTAATGCTAAGCAGTCTGCGCCAGGAGCCGCAATTATTCACTTTTTTGGTGGCATCCATGAAATTTATTTTCCTTACGTCTTAATGAATCCTCGGTTAATTCTTGCTGTTATTCTGGGTGGAATGACAGGGGTATTTGTGATGAACCTTTTTCATGCTGGGTTAGTCTCTCCTGCATCCCCGGGCTCAATATTTGCAGTTCTACTGATGACGCCTAAATCATCACTTATCGGCGTTATTTTATCGGTCGCAAGTGCTACAGTTGTTTCTTTCATCGTTTCAGCTCTTTTATTAAAACGAACACGAATTGGTGATGATGATGAACTCGAGAGTGCTACGAAAAAAATGCGTAATATGAAAACGCAATCAAAGTCATCATCAGTAAATTCAATCAATAAAGATGCTTCTATCAATTTAGCTCAAGTGCACAACATTATTGTCGCTTGCGATGCAGGCATGGGCTCAAGTGCAATGGGAGCGGGGGTATTAGCCAAAAAAGTACGTGATGCTGGCTTGCTAGACATCACCGTCACTAATATGGCAATCAACGATTTACCAGAAAATGTTGATATTGTTATCACTCATAGGGATTTAACGCAAAGAGCGAAATCATTTGCGCCAAATGCAATCCATATTTCTTTAACAAACTTCTTAGATAGTCAAACGTATAATGATTTAGTCACGAATTTAATAGCTAAAAAAAATCCTAAGGCAGCTAATGATGGGCATTTAATTAAACAAACTATTGTTGCGGCTAATGATGAGTCATATGACATAACCGAACATGAAGAGGCTTTGTTTACTTTAAGTGCGAAGCACATTCATTTAAATCTGGCGGCAGAAAATAAAACCCAAGCTATCCGCTTTGTAGGGCAGAAGCTAGTTGAAGGCGGGTATGTTGAGCCTGAATATATAGAGGCTATGCTAGCTCGTGAAAAACTAACACCAACATATCTTGGAGAGTCTATTGCGGTACCTCACGGAACAATAGAAGCCAAAGACCGCGTATTAAAAACTGGCATTGTTATTTGCCAATATCCTAAAGGCGTACAATTTGGTGAAGAACCCGATGAAATTGCTCGCTTAGTGATTGGTATTGCAGCACAAAATAATGAGCACATTGAAGTTATTACACGAATTACTTCCGCTTTAGATGAAGATGGGGTCATTGAGCGTTTATGTGAAACCCAAGATGTTCAGGAAGTACTCGAAATTTTAGCGTCTCAAAGTGCAGCATAAGGAGAATAATAATGAAAGTCATTCATTTTGGTGCAGGAAATATAGGCCGCGGTTTTATTGGTAAATTATTAGCAGACGCAAATTCACAAGTCACTTTTACGGATGTCAATCAGCCATTAATTGACCAACTAGCACATCAACAATCTTATAATGTTCATGTTGTTGGTCAGGAAAATCGTATTGAGAAAGTCCAACACATTCACGCTGTTAATAGTAATGACCCTAAAACGATAGAGTTTATTGCAACGGCAGATATGCTTACAACAGCAGTCGGGCCTCAAGTGCTTGAAAAAATTGCCTCAACGATAGCTAAAGGCATTATTCATAGAAAATCGTTGGGAAATAACCAGCCACTCAATATTATTGCATGTGAAAATATGGTGAGAGGAACTAGCCAATTAAAGCAACATGTATTGGCTCAATTGCCTGAAGAGTTACATCAATGGGTTGAGCAGCATATTGGTTTTGTAGACTCCGCAGTTGACCGTATTGTTCCTCCGATGGAGGCAGCGAATGATGACCCGCTTGATGTTACCGTCGAATCCTTTAGTGAGTGGATTGTTGACCAGACACAATTTGTTGGTGATATTCCTATTATCGAAGGAATGGAATTAACGGATAATCTAATGGCATTTGTTGAACGTAAGCTATTTACGTTAAATACAGGCCATGCAATAACAGCTTATCTGGGGCAATTATATGGATACCAAACAATTAGTGAAGCGATTGGCGATTTGAGGATCCACACTATTGTTAAATCGGCAATGAAAGAAAGCGGGCAAGTATTAATTCAACGTTATGGCTTTGATTCGAAAATACATAATCAATACATAGATAAAATACTGAGCCGCTTTGCGAACCCATATTTAAAAGATGATGTTAGCCGAGTAGGACGACAACCTATGCGAAAATTAAGTTCAAATGATCGTCTAATTAAGCCGTTATTTGGTACATTTGAATATCAATTATCACATGAAAATCTGATCATAGGTATTGCAGCTGCATTGCATTTTAGGTGTGAAACTGATCCCCAAGCAAATGAAATGGCAAAGTTAATTGCAGACAAAGGACTTACCCAAACGGTCATTCAACTTTGTGGAATAGAGCAATATCCAGAGGTAATTGATAAAATTTGTACTCAATACCAGTTAATGATGTTGAGTAAAAAGTAATATTACGGATAATGGGTTAATTATTGAGGTTCAATCACTTTATGGCTACCTACTATGTGAAAGCAAGTAATATAGCCATAAAGTGATAAAAGAAGCTAATATGGAAAATAAACAAAACATTGAAAATCAAATTCTTGAGCGGTTGAATCAACGACCAGAGGTGCACTTATTTGTTCAAGATGTCGTTATTTTAATTTCACAAGCTATTGATAAATTAATGTTAAAAGTTTTCAGAAAGGATGACTATGCAGTAAAATATGCAGTTGAGCCTCTTTTAACTGGAAATGGCCCATTAGGGGAGTTATCGGTTCGTTTGAAACTCTTATTTGCGTTAGGGGCTATTTCTCGTGAAACCTATGAAGATATAGAATTATTTCTTGCTTTGAATGAGTCATTATCTGCAGAAAAAATAAATATAAATTTTACGGATGATGAAATTTTAGGCAGTATTAAAATGCTTCATTGTATGGAACCATTACCAGAAATGATGAGATTTAATCAGCCGGAAGATCTTATTGATAATCAATTAATTGAATTGCAAAAACACCGTTTTCAGCAAATGATCAAATCTTCATTGATATTGTCTGTAACAGCCTTAATTACCCAAATTATCGAAACGGATGTATTTTAAAATAGGTTATTCTATTATCTCTATTTTACTGTTTACTTACCAAGGTAAATATGTTTGAAATAATACGTTATTAGCCGAGAATCAGCAGAGTATCGAATGAATATTATTATTGCACATGAAATCACCACTGAAGATAAAGAGGAGTTACTTGCAGGGTTGCGTAGTTTTAATACTCAGTTTTTAAATGCCGACCGATTTGGTTCATTAGGAATTTATTTTAAAAATGATGATGGTGTGATGCTTGGTGGTTTACTTGCCTCAGTTAAGGCAAATTGGTTATGTATTGATTATTTATGGGTTAGTGAAAGTGCCAGAAATGATGGATTAGGGCGTGAATTGATGTATACCGCTGAACGGGAAGCAATAAAATTAGGTTGTATTCATAGCTTAGTTGACACATTTAGTTTTCAAGCCTTACCATTTTATGAAAAATTAGGATATGTGAAACAAATGTCATTACCTGACTTCCCGGAGACAGGCATGCAACGACATTATTTAACTAAACGTGATATATAAAAAGTACCTATAAATTATGGCATGATCGGTTTAGTCGATAAATATTGTGCTGCATAATCAGGTAGGCGAGCCTTTAATTTATCAATTGTTATTTCAGCAATGACACCACTTGTCGGTACTAACTCGTTTGTTTCAACGAAAATATTCTCTGAACAAAAGAACTGATTAGATGAGAATGATTTTTCTGGTGAAGTAACTAATGGTTTGCTCTTAGTCCTATTGATAAAGCGATTAGAGAAAACTAGATAATTTTTAATATTAATAGATTTATCTTCAGTATCTACAAAATTTTGCCAATAGCTAATTAAAGCGTCAGATAAATAATTATTAAAAATGAAGGTGTCTTGCATAATTAGCCATTTGTCATCGACATTGTCATAGGGGCGTGCATTAAAAGAAATGTGATTAAGATAGTTACCAGCAAATACGAGTCCTTTTGCATTACGAAACTTTAATTGACCGGATGGCTTATCATCTTTTGGCCAGCCAGAGAAATAATTTTGAATAACTTCAACTTGTTCATACTGTTTAATATAAATACCATGATCACGTTGTATATCATCTTTATCTGTTTTAGGATTGTAGAGAAAGATTTGGTCACTACCTGAAATAAAGTTTTTACGAAATATCCCTTTTTTGAGATTACTCGTCGAATACCAACCGGAAACAAATTCACCTTGGGCATCATCAAAAGATATTAATTTTTTATCTCTTAAACTTAAAAGTGTGGTGAGCAGTATCTGTGTTTTTTTATCAAGCCATGGTGTTGCTAAGTTAATCTCATCGACCGAACCTAAAAAATTTTGTTCAATTAATAAACCGGAACTATTACCATAAGTACTAAGACCAACTCCTGCATAGTTACGCCCACGCATAAAAACATTACCATTTATTGTATAGAAATGACTAGAACAGGTCAGTTGCGCTGTGCTGTATTCGGTTATTGTGTTAATAAATACATTATGGCTAATACGAATTGCAGATTTGTGTCCATAAAAATGTATTCGAATATTGTCAAAGATTATGTTCTCTATGTTTATATTTGACACTTTTGTTCTGTAGGTACTATCACCGAACATAACCGATTGTCCTTTGGGATTTAAACAACGAAAAATTGTGCCTTCTATCGAACCCAATAAGGAATTATAAGATGTTAATAATACATCGCTAGCAAATAAGTAAGTACCGGCAGGGAAATAAATACCTTTATGAGATGTGTTACTTTTTTTAAGTAAACTTAATATCGCCTGACTTAAATCTTTATCTGTATTTGGTAATATACCTGCATCTTGTGCATTGATATAGCCATCCGGTGTGTCATTGCATGTGGGGCTTTGATTTATCATGTATATATCCTATCGACGGTTTTATTGTGGGGATATGAATAGTGTCACTTATAATTATCTGGTACTTAGCTATAGTACTAGTCATAAGGGGGATAAGTATATTGTTTTATCAATAATTCAGCAATATAAATTAAAATTATCATGGTCTACATTGTTTTTAACGCATTGATATTTATGTTAAAATTAATTAAAATATATTATTGCGAATAATATTTTTTAATTTTTGGTTCATCGGCATAGTTATTATGTAAATCTATCATTCGCAGTTTGATTATTAATAAATGAAGATAAAATATGAAAATTTGTATTATAGGGACGTCCGGGGCAGGAAAAACAACATTATCTGCCAAGCTAGCCGATGAATTTAATACGCCTGTATATGGCTATGATGAAATTTATTGGAATAAAACTCAGGCAGAATATATCAAAAATCCTCAACCTATTATTAACGCATTAGTCTTAGAGATAACATCTAAAAAAGAATGGATTATTGAAGGTGCTTACGATAGGCGTTTAACTCCCTTTTTTCATGACTGTACGTTAATTATTCGCTTAAATGTACCTTACCATATATGTGCCTTTAGAATCGTAAAACGATACCTTGCATCTAAATTTACAACGAGAGGGCCCAAAGAGACATTTTTCAATACAGTTGAGTTACTACGCTTTGCAAAGCAATTTGATAAGCAGCTTGATGATTTCTTTGCACAAAATCCTTTATTTTCTTCTAAAGTCATCATTATAGATAATTCCAAACAATGTATTGGTACGATAAAAAAACATTTAGAATAAATAGGGTTCAGTGGCCTGTCCGGCTCTTACAGTATAAATAATTTTAGCAATAACTTTATTTGTACATCTATCAGTTGGTTTATGCTCTCTAAAGGCTGTTTTTGCTTCATCTCTTTTCTTCTGGTATCGGCTAAATAAATTTGCCCATAAAAAATACTATATACATGAGTACTTAGATTCCACTAGAAATTACTAGACCTTCTTGGAAGTAAAAATAATTAATCAATTCTCGTATAAAAAATAAAATAACATTCAAGCGGCCAAGTCATTTCAATCACTCAGAATGGCACTCAATCAGTTGGTAGGAGGAGGGATCATTAATTAAAAGTGACTCATTTTTAATTAAATATCTATTAGCATTTTTGCTTATAACGAATTGAGGCGGGGGGATTTTACAATCCTGTTCATCAATAATAGATGCATTAAATCCTGTGGCTATTTCTTTTAATGTATAATTCCCCTGGCAAGAATATAATTCTTGCCAGGATGAAATAGTTAACTTAGCCTCATTGTTAAATTTAAATTTTAGATTAATAAGTGTATTAACATCATTATTTGATTTTTTCTCGGAATAGTGTAAATAATAGCAACCAATGGTTTTAGTTGCATATGCACAATTTAATATAATGAATGAGAATAATGCACTAATAAATAGAAGGTAACTCATTTTTGATTCATTCATCGATGATAACTAGTATACATAGCGTAATAGCAGAAAGTAAGTTAGCACTGCGTTAATTAACCGATTAATAAGCATTTTGACGAACATCAAAGGGTTGTAAAATCCTATTCCAGATTTCAATCATTTGTTATATTTGTCTTAATAATGAATTCTAAAATTTCTTTAAACATTTCTTTTCTATCTAAATTTATAGAATATTTAGGCACTGTACCGTCATCGTGCCCGCCCTCATAATCCATTGATGGCGTACTTTTCCATTTATTGCTAGATTTGAGTAACGTATATTTGCGCTTATCGCCATTCATCTCAGTAGAACGGTTGTCGTCAGACAGAATCGCCCGTATCTTTATGTTTTAAGTTAGACCCCATAATGCTAGGTAAAAAAATAACAGGAACCACTTTGGTTGCAGGGACATAAAGGTGGGCTTTGGCGTTCCGTGATTGATGTTCAGTCGTACATTCCCAAGAAATCCGTTTTTTCACATCAAATTGACAAAAATGGTGCTGGATATTTTCGCCTTGTTCATCCTGACTCATTGTATTTTCTTCAAATTGAGCATGCCGATGATTGATTTGATATTCCCACTTATACTCAAATACATTTATTTATGAAAAATAAGGCGAGAATGATGGCAATATCGATGAGCAATTTATCGAGTGATAGGGAATTATTTATTTTGCTGAATCAATGCATATCGGTTCAATAGTTGTTTAAAGTGAGTATCAATACGTTGATATTCTGATTCAGGTACAGTGCCTTGCGCTTGTAATTGTTCTAGTTGGCGTAGTTCTTCTTCGAGTGGCAACCCTTGATTAAAATGTTGACGTGCATTAAAAATAATCGTTTTTAATTCAGACCCAGTGATATAGCTGCGAGGTTTACCATCGAGACTGTCTAAGCGCGTACTGAGATTATTTAACTCTGACATTCCTTCAGACCACTGTTGGAGTTTATCGCGAGATGACGCATTGATTTGCATATTTTGCTGCCATTTATCGTTTAACGCACTGACTTCTTGCCGTTCACCATATTGCTTCGTGAGGTAACTCACCATGCTTAATCCATACTGTTGAGACCAAATTGGGGAGACGGACTCTAATTCTACGAGGTAGTTATTGATTAACTTGAGTTTTTCAGGAGAAAAACTATTCGGTTGCGCGGCATTAGGTTGTAATTGTTGCTCAAGAATTGAGGCAATATTCGGCGTAAAGTCAGGTAACTGGGGTAGCGCTTGCGCTAAAACGTGGTTATTGATTTGCGGGTGTAACACATACAAAGTTCCTGCACACAGCGCGCCTGTGAGCACAATACCGAAAGCCAGACCCACACAAATGCCTTTGCGGTAAGAAGGCTTGGTCGGTGTCGGTGTACTGATAGTGGCATTGGCCTTGATGGAAATTGGCGTTGCTGCGGCACGGGCATGAAATGATGATGGTGAGGTTTTCGGCAATTGCAGCGGCGTTGGTGGAATAAAACCACTATCGGGAACATCGGTATTTTCGAGTTGCTTGGCTTGAGTGGTGAGCAAGTTTTGCAGTCGTTCCAGCTGAGTGAGGTGTTTGAGCTCTAATGTTTGCAGCAACTGTCCAATTTGGTTGAGCGTCGCTTCAGTTTGATACAGTGCTGGCAGGTCTGCATAAACAGGTGCATGGGCGCGTAACCCTGTCATGAGTTGTTGGCTCAGCGTTGCGAGGATCTCAACCCGGGCATGGGTCTGTTGTGGCCATAATCCTTGCCAGTGGCGGCTCAGTAAATGTTGGAGTAAAGATAAGCCTTCGTTTAATCCCGCTATGCCATTTTGATGCTGGCGGATCAGGGTAAACCATGCGCAAGTTTGTAAATCAGCGCCATTTTGGTTGAATAAGGACAAACATAGCCCATGAGCTCGAGCCCAGTCAACATCAGGGCGGGCAGGGTGGAAGCGTTTGTTTAACTCGTCTTTAAGGGCAGAGAAATCAGTCAGGGTGCGAGGGTCGCCACCAAGGCGTAATGTGTTTAAATCTGGGGTCATAGTCTTCTCACGCTATCGTCGGTTAAATCGTATCGAATTGTTTTTTCAGATGGTGGACGAGAATGCGTCCATCCGGCATAAACTCAGTGCCATAACGGATTAACCCTTGCTCATGTAATTCAACCTCAAGGGCGTAATGGAGTGCCCCAAAGCTATTTTGCGGTAATAACACTAAAGAGAGTGATTTGATACGGGGCTCATACTTGAGTAACGTTGCTGATAAAATGGTCATCATATTGTGAGCGGTACCGGGGAGACCTTGGATCATTTTACTCATATCGGGGAGTCCGTAGTCGGGAAGATGTTCGATGCTACCCGCTCTGGCGTTGAGAATGCGGCGAATATTGTCCATCACGGATACCATCACTTGGTCATGTTCTGGGATAGCATCAATATCTAATCCTCCCGCAAAATACCCCGTCAACATTTCATATAATGAAGGCTGGGACATGCTATTTTTCTCCGAGTGGTTTCAAGGTCATGGTGTTATCCGCGAGGGTGAGTAAGCGTGGATCATCGGGTAATAACCGCTTTTTGGGGATCACCACGCGCCAGTCGTCGGTGATAAGGTCAGGGTGATGGAACATTACGGCAACGGCAACAAATTCAGCACCGTCCTCAAGGGGCATATCAAGAGAAATTGATTCGCCAGGGCGAATTCGCAGGTCTTTTTGTGTGACTAATGAGGATTTGAGTACTTGGCTATCTTTAGCGAAAAGGGTGGCATAGTCGCTTTCAACAAAGCTTTCAAAGTTTTTTAGTTGATAAACACGGATAATCGTTGATAGCGAAGCGCCAGTATCGTCAGTATTGAGTGCTTCGCGTGCCACGAAATCAAGATGGACGACTTTCACTTGCTTATAAAATATCGCGTTTGCTGCACTGCGAGTGCCATCGCTGACCATTTGAGTAAGTCCGCATCCAGTGAGATTTAATGCTGTCAGAAGCACCAATGTCTTGCCGCAAAATGACAATAAAGGGAGTTGTTTCATAGGTGAGTCCCAGAATTAGAATCGATAATTAGCATAATGTGAGGGCGGCGTAGAGTGTGATGTTGCCGATAACCGCTGATAGCGCCCCAAATTTAAGGTAATAATGTGTTCTCGGTGAGGGGCATTAGGCGCCAATGTGCCCATCGCGGCGGTACGTCCCAGTTGAACACCTTGGCGAGATTGCGTGCTTAACGTTGCGTTAGGGAGCAACTTTCTGGGTAATTTGAGACAAAGACGGGCATTGACTCTTGACCCTAGGTAAACATGCAACAGCGCCATTAAATCTTGATACAGTTGTCCGTCAGGCAACCAATTGCGGGCTTCATTAAAGTTATCTGTCTGTAAGGTAATCAAAATTTGGCTGTTTATATCGGTAGAATACTGACCTAAAACAGGCTTGTTGGTTAAGGTCATCGGTGTTCTGCAGGATAACCCTGTTTGAGTGGTTTGCTCAATGCGTCTTGGGTCATGAGGCTTGATGTTAACTTGGGTATCAGGCGCGAGTAATTTAACTAATGATATAACCCCTTCGGCGGTACGAGTTGGAAAACGTAGCGTACCCAGTAATGCGAGAAATCGGGATAACGGAGCTTGTATATGTTGCGCCGTGCCAGGTATACCTAAGCCAATTAACCCATATAAATACTGGGAAGTTTCGTCTTCACCTCCCGCTAAAAATGTTGCAGGGTAAGAGTATTTTCGCCAAATACGATAAAACTGCGTCGTCAGTCGGTGGTTAAAAATATCTAAAAAATCGGTAAGAGACTCGGTTCCCTCACGTCGTTGTGCAATGTCATCAAGGTAGGTTGTCGGTAGCGGGGAAGTGACACCATATAACCCTAAAAATGTCGTTCGAATACTGGGTGTGTTGCTATCTCGGTAGCGGTCTTCAATGTCGATACCTTTAATTTCGGTGACAGGAAAACCCATCCCACGATGGGGACGAAACCGGATAACATCTGTTTTCGGGTCTTGGGTGCTACCGAGTGGCGGGCGCTGTTTATTACTCTGTTCTAGCAGTTGGCAAAACCGATAGAAGTTAACCAGTGGTAGACGCTCCCCTAGTGCATCAAAAAGCTGATTTACTGAGGATGATTCTCTGTCCATGTGAGGCTATTTCCTTTTGGTACAATATGGAGAGTTAATTGGTTAAATAGATGCACGTCGGTATAAAGCGCGAAAAAGCGATTGAGCATTTCACCAAAGAGATGAATATCACCTTCACCGTTAAATCCGTTGCTATCAAGGGTGATATCGATGGCAATACCACGCTGTAAAAAGCCTTTTTCGAAGCGCTCAATAAGGTGCTGTTCAACGTGGATCATGGCATCGAGTTTGCGGCTGTTTAGATCATCATCTCGCCAGTCATAGAGTGCCAATGTGCCACGTAATACTTCTACGTTATCCATCATATTGAGGAAGCTAGCGCCAAGGTGACTGAGGACACGCCAATGGAACCGATCTTCTGCAGGGGGATAGCACGGCAGGGTTGGCTTACATAAATTACGAACCTGCAATTGGGTTTGTAGCGTTTCTTCGGTTCTGTCGAGCAATGTACTTTGCAGCGCTTTGCGTGGAAGTTGTCCGTTAGTGCCGGTTAATTGTAAAGATAAGGTTTCACTTTCAAGGGTAGCGGTCGGTTGTTCTCGTTCTCCCCCTAAAATCAGCCATGTATCATGTAACCCACTGACACCGCGCTTAACACGAGTGTGGTAGTAGTGTTCTGGCGCATTGCGGCGCAACATGCCGCCTCTGTGGCGGAAGCTGCTGAATGGAACATAGTGAATGTGTTCATCTCGTCTTGTGCCATGAACCGTATCGACAGCATAAATTTCGGTGTGCCCATCTTGTAGGCGACGGGGACGCAGTAAATATTCACTTTCTAACCCGTTAACGGTGAGTGGGTCAGCTTCAATATTGAATAAGTTGATCACCGGAACGCTGTGCAGTTTTAGGTTATCCGTACTTAATGGAATGTCGCTATCCCATAGCGTATCAAGCACAATTTCGAGTTCAAAATGACTCAATCCTTCAGGTAATTGAATTTCACCGAGCCCGTTTAAGTTGACGAAAAAAAATTTTTCACGGAAAGAAAAATACTCCAGTAATAGCTGGTAGCCGCTGAAAGTGCTATCACTTTTAGGCCACAGTTGGTCTTCTTCAGCAAAGCCCCCCGGGGAAAACCAAAGGGGTAAACGAATACGATCAGGGGACGATGGCAGGCGAATATAGGTGGCTGCAACTTGCTTAGTCAGCGCTAAATGGAGTGCATAGGTCGTTGGAACGTCACCAGAGAGATAAAAGGAGAGTGCATTAAGTGCGGTTTGTTTCCAGTCAGCGAGCTTCGCACAATCGAACTGCAAACGAATTACGGAACGGCCATCAGGCTCTGTGGTTAAATTAACGGTTGATAGCACAATGGGATTGAGCGTTAAGTCTCGCGTTGTGCGATAGCGGCAGACGGTCTTTTTGGGACCAATCGGGCGCGAAAGCACTTCAAAGTTAGCAGGGATCACCGATGAGAGTTTCATATCGTGAATATCTGGCGCGAGTTCAACGACAGAAAGCGATGGAATGGTTTGTAGATAATGAGGCCAAAGTAGGCTAACTAACCCTTCTGTTAACTCAGGTAAATCATCATCAATTTTTTGGCGCAATTGCCCCATGGAGAAGGCAAAACCTTCAAAAAGTCGTTCAACAAAAGGGTCAGGAATGCCCACTTTGTCTAAATCTAATAACGCCGCACGATCGGGGTGAGCTTGAGCGAATTCTTTAGCTGCTTCACGCAGATATCGCATCTCCGCATCATAATAGCGAAGGGTTAAATCATCCATTTGTGTGGTTCTCATTGATTAATTTAGGGGTAGAGTACTAAGGCTCGCACAGGATCTAATCGTGTTAGTTGAGCCAGTAACTCAGACATCTGATGATGCAGTTCAGCTTTGTCAGGTGTATTACGCTGCGTTTTCCCTCGCAACAGTTGCAATTGGCGGGCTTTAACTTCAAATAACGAGTGTGGTTCCCAATCAGCGAGACGCATCTGCTCAGCACTGTGGTCTAATTCACGAAGTAAATTCAGTGCCAAATCATAACGAGCAAATTGTTCGGCCACTCTTGCCATCACTAATTGCAGCAACCATTTTTGACGGGGTGTTTGGATATTCGGACGTGACATTAACCAGGCTAATGCGGCTTCAACGCCTTCAGTGTCAGCTTGAGTTAACGCTTCTTGTTCTAACGAAAATATTGAGTCGTTATCATCGTCACTTGTGCCACGAACAGGCATGTGATGGAGAGACTGAATATTCTCTTCTAGAATATGCTGTTTGATCCACGCTAATGTGACTTCATCAGCGAAAGGTGTGCCATCTTCCCAAGCGAGATTTTCTAAACCCGGCAAGCGAAGTAAGAACTGCTTTAAATCAGAAGCAATCACCTCTGCCCAGCCGTCCCACGGCGCAGGGGATTTACTCAATGCCTGATGCAAATACCACTGCACATCTAACCAAAAATGGTTAACTCCTTCTGCAAACAATCGATCAGCTTGCTCGGTGAGTTCGAGCCAATTTTGTTGCAGATATAAACGTTTTAGCTGCGCTTTGGCATCTGAGCGTGGTGGGGCTAATCGAGTACAACCTTGCTGATTTTGTGGTGGCGATTGGTGCAGGGTATCCCAACGGACAGATTTCATCAGCCGGTGACCCGACAGCCAGCCGTTCGGTTGATTACGCAGATAATTGGCGAGTACTTTGGCTTGATCAAGTAATTCTCGACCAGACTGAATAGGCGTGATAGTGCTGATACCCGATGATGTCTGTTTCGTTGAGATATTTTCTGTTGATTTAATATTTTGTGGAACAACACTATTCGCACCACCAGATTGTGCAAGTCGATTTTCTAATGCGCGTAGTAGTGGTGCAAGATTAGGGCGGTGTACTTCATCCCATGTACTAAATTCATCCACAATCGAGCTAAGTAACGCCACGATACGTGCAAATTCGTTACTATCCACTTCAGGATAAAGGGATAAGCTGTCGATAACCCGTTGACCCGCCAACCATTCAATGGCCGACTTTCGGCTATTTTGGCGATTTGGTAGCAAGTCATCATGGTAACGGTGGAGTAACCCTGCCAGTAATCCTAACCCATCGGCTAGGCCCGTTTCACCTTCTTGATGCAAGCGTGCCCAAACGTAGTAAGTGATCACGCGTGCGTCTTTACAGACATGAGTTAAGAGATTTTCGGCAAGTGTACAGATTAATTGTGTATCTGAGCCTGATAACTTGTTGACTTCTTCTTTCATGCGTTCGAAGTCATCGTCATAGCCAGGGTCTTCCCCAACCGGATTTTCAGCTGTGATTGGCAATAACCAGCGTTCCCATAACACGACTTGTTGTTCCACTAATTGATTAGCGACAAGCGGATTTCCGGTAAAACAGGCTGTGCGTAAGGCAGTTAATAAAGGCATAGGTGATGTCCTATCGAGGCTAATCCAAGAAGATTTTTTCAGGTAGCACAAAGTTACGTAGTTTTAATAGCGCCAGCGGGCCTTGGCCCATTTCGGTGCGCAGTTGGTAATTGAGCGTGTTGCCATCCGGTGTTACCCACGACACGGTATAGCTGCTGGAGCTGCCCGCATAAGGCGCGACATTGGCTGTTTCGAGTAAACGGATTAACCCCCAGACACCACGATGATCACCATAGAGTCGGGTGCCTGTGGAGGTCGTCATCCAAGCCAATGAGGCACCTGAGGCGATGGTATCGGCAGGCCACACAAAACGTTGCCATTGTGGGAATTGGTTATCGTAAGTGAGATTTTGCTTATCGACCACCAATATGGTTTGCATCACTTGTTTACTGGTGCCTGGGCGCATTTCGAAGTATAGGCGAGCTTCTCCATTAGCAAAGGCCACATCGCCTAACTCACTCAATGTATTTACTGCATGAATAAACTCAGGGTTAAAACGCAATCCTTGCGCATTAGTACTGTTAGGTACCCAGTGATTACCTTCTTTGCGTAAAACACCTTGCAAACGCGTTTCTAAGAAACGTTGAATGCGCCCATTATCAGGGCGAAGATATTGCGCCATCAGAGGCAAAGAAATATCACTTTGCGTATCTTTCAATGGATAGCGGCCACCAAAGGCGTTGTTCCATTCATTGACAATCGCATTTTGCCATTCGCTATTGATACCTTGAGCTGTTGGTGTGAGTAATTGTTGCCAAGCTTGAGTCATGGGCTCCACTAACAATGCATCCCCAAAGCTTTGCCATTCTTGCCCAAAGCTAGCGGCAATCAAACTCCCCAGATCCCGCGTTTCGGCAAAATCGACACTTTTGCCTTCTAGAATGCTTTGTGCGAATGCTTGTGACATCGATTGTGGGTCGGGGGCATTCACGACTTGTTGGAGTTTTAAACGTACACGAGTAATGCGGGTTAAATACGCTTGTAAACTCAGATTATCGCCAGTTTGTGAGGCTGCTTGAGGGTCAACAAAGTTCAGGATAGGACCAAAAGTGTCTTCCAATGGGCCCGTAAAATCGGCTTTTTGGTTAATCACTGGTTTTTGTTCTTTGTTGAGCAATTCTTTCGCCGAGTTAACAAAAGAGTCGGCTAGTTTTTCTGTTTGGCGTCCGGTTTTTCCTTGGTAGGAAAGGGTATTCATCAGTGCAATTACCGGAGATTGGCGAACATCGCTCATTAATGTGAGCTGGTCAATAGTATCGGACAGGCTGTCGGTCTGTCGCCATTGCAGGCTGTTTAAAAAATTTAACCAGCTACTTGAAAAATCGGCAAAATAACGCTCGGTGAGTTGCTGTTTAAGTACGTCAGGCGAAATATCTTGGCTAAGTTCATGCTGGTTGTCGCTCAATACCCAGTCAATTTCATTGCGTCGCGATTCGACCGTTTTTTTGATTGCTGGCTCAATGGACTCTTCCCATGCTTTGCGAGTAAAAATTCCCGGTACAAACTCATCGGTGGTCAATAAAAAGCTAACATCGGTATCGTTTGTCATGTCATTGAGAGTCATATCCGGAAATTGATTCTGTGCTTGCAAAAGCACTTTTTGGTATAACGAAGCACTTTCGCTGCGTTGGCCGATTTGTCGAATGAGTAAGGTACGGCTTTGATTAATCAGATTATTGTTAGCCGATAATTGCCAGCCAGGATGCTTGGGTAGCTGCTGCGCGTAGAACATGAGCAACTCTTTGCCGAGAGTGTGCCATTCTCCTTCATCCATTCCCTGAGGGGCGGGTAGGGTAGTTAGGATACTATCAGTGAAAAACGCCGGATCCATGCGTTCAGGCGTACTCATCATGAGATAAGTTTTTAAATCTTGATATGCACGTTGTGTAGCTTGGCGACGCTCATCACTATTTGGCGATAATTGTGTATAGGCTTGCAATCGTTGCTCAAGTTGTTGACGGATATTATCTCGCAGAGGAGGGAGTACCGTCTGCTGATACAACGGCCATAAATGCGCTAATAGCGGCTCATTGCTATTCAAGCCAAAATGCAGCCAAAAAGGCACTGAGTTCTGTTCCCGATGAGTTAACAGCCCAAGAGTTTGCTGAAAATCATACTGAGCTTTGAGGCGTTCAGTTTCCGGTAATTGGCTGTTAGCGGCGACGCTCGCACTTTGGTAGCTCTCTTCAATAAGCTGGCGATTGGCGAAATAAGAGACAATCATGCCTGCGCCCCACAAGGTCATGGCGGTGGCCGCGCCGTATTGAACGAGACGTTTTTTGTCAAAGCCTAAAGAGGCAGGCTGTAAACCGGATGCCAGTTCAGATTGCACATTCAACCAGCTTGTCCAGCGGGTATCAGGGTGCCAACTATTGGGTAACCGTTGCTGATTTAACGAATTGATAGAAGGGCTAAATGCGATGCCAGAAAAAGGCAGCGTACGTAATTGGGTATTGAGTGGCGCTAATGCGGTCGCAAGCTGCTGGCTGCCCCCGTTTTGTAGAAATTGGGCTAAGGCGAGTAGATAGGTGTGTTTCTGTTCGCGAAGTAATGCTTGGGTTCCGTTGATCACAAGTGCGGGGATCAGGCTTAACAAGCTAGGTGATAACGCCTCGGCTGGCATATTTTGCTCTATCATGCAGAGGATAGAGGGCGTTTCAACAGCACTGAGGGATTGTTGGTCACTGACACTCCATACCCAAACAGGCGCACGCCAACCTAATGCTTGGAAGAGGTTTTGGATTGCACGCCCTGCGTTATGGGCTGTTGCGGTATTGAGATTAGTGAAAGTGACGTTGTTGTCTAAAAGCTGGGAAGAAATGCTGTTTTCCGTCACCCAAATCACGCCATCGAGCGGACGACGCCGGCGTAGGTGTTTGAGGGTCTCTAGTCGCTTTGAGTCGATGGAACTGCCGATATCGCCACCGTAGATAAGCAAGGTGCCATCACACTCTTGCCAGATTTCTTGCGTCAGGCTAGGGGCGAGTTTTTCGACGGCGGAGTGGGAGCCGAGGAGGAGCTGAATGGAGACTTTGGAATGCCAGAAAGTGCCGTATTGGGATTTTAGGGTGTTTTGGATTTCTAGTAGTAATACATTCTCCGTATCATTATGATTTTTAATGATGTTATTTGTTTTTTCTTTTGTTCCACTATAAGCATGTTTACCTATCCAGCGACTAACAGTAAAAACAACAATAGAAGCCAAGCCAATAAAACCACTAACCCATACGAGGGTATTCAGAGCATTATATTGTTTTTCCGAATTAGGCTGAATTTCTAATATTTCTGGTGAGAAATAAAGAATGAAGCCAAGGGTTATAGCTATGCTGAATAACACTAATAGAATAACCCATGGTTTTTCTAAATTTTTTAGTATGGAGAGTAAATAAGATTTCATATCGTGGCTCCAGATACGATGAAAATAAAGTAATTAATGTGTTTCAATGTAATGAAGCATTAAATTCCGATGGGAGGGTAACTATCCAAACAAATATTTCATTATTTTGATGTGTAATCGCAAGTTGGGCAGCTTCGGTTTTTATTAAACATGAAATGCTAATATAAAGGTTAACCCAAGGGGCGGCATGCTGAGTACAGCCAATAATATTATCAATACTATATAAAGGAATTTTCCCTCCGTTTTCGGTAAATAGAACTTCTGTTCTAGTATTATCCAGATTGCTGATTGAAAAAGCATTAATAAAAATAGACTTTACTTTGGTTAGCTCGACATTCCCCCAAAGGAGAGCATTATCAATAGATTTACTTAACTCCAGCGTATTGTTCTTATGCTGGGGTATAGATTCAGGTCGGTGAATAAAAGCGATATATTTGTTAAGCGTTTTTTTAGGCGATGATAATAAATGAGCCACACTAACCTCTGTGTATTTATCAATAGGTTGTTTAATCAGGTAAAGGTTTATAGTGAGTAAGTATTCAAAATCATCAACTTTATCTAACCAGTTATCTATAATGCTAATTGGGATATTTTTTTTATAATTAATACGGAATGGTCTTTCGAGTAATTGAGATATTTCTTGATTAATTTGTTTAGTATCATTTTCACTTAGAATGATACTTTCACCAATCGAAACTAAAATATTTAATGATACATTGTTAGATAGACATTTGATTGCGGTTAGCATTGATGGCTCACTAATTAACGCTTTAATTCTATTGATAACTCTTTCTACATCTGATGTGTTGCTATCAATGAACTGAGCACAGTAACTTGCTTTACCGTTGACTAGGTTAGGAGGCAAAAGAGATGTTTTACTGGCAATTATTTGTGTTGATAAATCTTTGCAGTTTGTTATGTGAGGAAGAATCATGGCTTGTGCTAAAAGTGTAACTTTTCTTTGGCCTATCGATATTCTTTTATCTTTGTCTATTTGTCTTTGTGTATCCCATCCATCAGCTGCCCATTTATTAAAAAGAAAAAATATGTATCTAACAGAATATAAACCTAGCCAAATTATGATGGTGAAAATGAGTAAATTAAACTCTGGTATTTTTTCTATTAACGACTGGGAAACTAAGAATCGATGTGAAATATAAATGACTACTGATAGTAAAACAAAAAAAATGCTCCATCGTTTAATTGATGGGAAATCTTGACGTTTTGCTTTTGGCGGTAGTGATAATAAATCAACAGGCATCAGTTTAGAGGCTCGCTTTGGCATTAGGAAGAGAGGATATCAAGGTGCAGCCACAGCTACATTTATGACCATCAAATGCAACAGGGATCCCATTATCTAAAAATGTGGGATGGCCTTGTGCAATAACCACATTATTGTGTCCTTTTTTAGGGCAATAAACGGGATCACCTAAGCGAGCCACACCAATACTATTAAATACCATGAGTGATGAGCCGGAGAGAACTTGACCACCGCCTGTAGTTTTATCGCCAGTTCGAATAATACCTTTCATGATGAGGAGCCTTTAGATTGTGATTGATAGAGTGTAAAATTGGATTGATGAGGAATGCATTCAATGTTTTTATGGCGTGCAAAATGAATCTGTGACGGTAAGGTAAAAGACAATCACAGACTCAGGGAGTTAAAATCCCCAATATTGTTAGTATTTTTTTGCTATTTAAAAAAAAGTTTTCCACAAATTTTTAGGGTTGGTGGAGGCATCCAAATAGTAAGGGTCATTTTCATCTACTATCGCTTGCTTTTGAATATTATCAGGCCAAACAGGGCGACGGCTGGTTAAAATTGCAATATAGCGAGGTATTGCGTATAAAAAAGCTAAAGGGACTGTGATAGGGAACAGTATCACGGGTGTACCATTATGTTGCGTCATGGAGTAGAAGAAGGTAAATCCAAAACTTTCTTTTTTATTGGCGATTGGTAAACAAAAAGGAATACGTTCTTTCATACCTTGTGGGCCTTCTTCCATATAACGACGCACAAATTCCCAGTGGGCTCTCAGCTCTTCAAGATTGCCATGTGAGGCAGGTAGACAAAAGGTATCGATAATCGTGATGCCATCTTCAGCCAAAACATGCCCACTAATATAGTAATCCTTGCCAATTTCTTTGCGATGGTTTAATCCGGTCGTGAAAAATATGTCTTGCCAAGGGACAGTAAAGACCGAGCCATCAATGCGAGTTGCGTGGACCAACTGATTTTTACGATCAAATCGGATAGGGTAATGAGTCCATGCGAACCACTCTTTTTTTAATAAGAATAGCATCCAGAATGCCATCGGAAATATTATTAGCAAACCAACTAGAATAGCCAGTAAATACCCTACTTCATAGAATGACCGAGTAATAACATCAATAGCTAGCCAAGCAAATGTACCTATAAAAAATAAGCAACCAAAGGAAGCGGCAAGTGATAATAATCCCTTGGAAGAATAAAATTTATCCACCATTTCTAAGTAATTAGAGTTTATAGTAATAACTTTTAAATCCGGCATGAGTTGTTTTGTATCGATATTTACTCGTATTTTTTGCTCTAATTTTCCAGAAAACTCACTTTCATTTAATGGTCTATTGATTTTAAATTGTGGAAATAACCCGTAATAATCCATATTTATTGTCCTATTGCGCGTTTAAACTCAGCCATTTCCATCCACATTGAGGGGTAGATTTCGGGCCATTTATCTACAGGGATATGTTTGGGGACGCGTCGCCACCAGCATTGCTCTAACCATTTTTGAATATTGTCCTGTCCTTCATACGCAATGAAAATAGCAGTTCCTAATGCGATGAGTACGGCAATCACGGTGCCAAAAACAGGTATTGTTGATACAAGTGCAGCAAAAATAAGCCAAACACCACTGGCGGCAGAAAGAAGATAAGCAATAAAAAGCCCATAGTTGTTCTTGCCTATCTCATCTATGGCATTAAAAATATCAAACGCAACAGCTACTATCCCAGCCCCTACACCTAAACGTACTCCAACTGTTTTAAGGGTGTTATATGCCGTGATATTTTTGAAGCTTCGTAATAGCACAAATCGTTGAACACTTTCATCCAATACACCGATAATTCCACTGATGATACCAGCAATGCCTGATAAGAAACGGCTATGTGCTTCAAATTGATCTTCAGAAAGTGTTTTTTTATCACTTAAATCGGCGGAATGGAACAAGGCTAAGCTTTGTAAAATTACTGATAATCCACCAGCACTGACAATTATCGCGGATTTTCCTGTCCCAGAGGTCATACTGGTGCGATATTGGGCGTAATTTGTTGCTTCGGTTTCACTGAATAGTCGTAAGAGTTTAGTTAAAGCCCTCTCTTGTTGTTGCGGGGGAAGCTGTTTTACTCGGTCAAGCTCTCTAGTATCAATATCAACCCAATAATCCAAGATTTTATTTTTGTTCATCGGTAAACCTGAAACCCGTAAACGCTTTAGCTCTTCGTGGGCAAGCCGCCTAATTTCAGACTCATTTAATGTATTGTTGCTATCGCTTAATCGAATCAAGGCGTCTGACACTTTTTTAACAAAATGGCCAAATTTTGCCTTTTCATGAACTCGTACAATTTCTTTATTTTGAAATGCACCTATTGCGATAGCAAAAGCATAAACTTTAGGGGAGCTGATGGTGCTATCAAATGCTTTCATTGTAATGGTGGCTAGCCGCCCTAAATAGATTGCTATGACTGATTGTGATGCTAAACGCTGAGGCTCTATCACTTTTGCAAAAGCATCAGCTAGTCCAGACCAAGGCAATGTAATTTTGCTGACGGAAATATTTTGGTCGATGGTAGACCATGGTAGCTCAAGCACTTCAATTGATTGCTGTGCTGTTGCTTCATCAATTTTCTCCGCTAAAATTGCTTGATTAAGTACTAAAGCTCTTCCCAGAATATTACTAGGATCAGACAAGTTATTTAAAAGTGACTGATGAAAAAAATCCAGGCTACCTTTTTTGTCTGACATATTCGTAATGCAGTAGCTAACAATCGTTGTGTAAGCAATGCCGCTTAACAAATCATTAGGATCAAAGTATTGTTGAAAATAGTATTGTAGTGCTGAAGACTGAAACCAATCCAAATAGAGTTTTGTTCGAGGGCTGACAACACGCTGATTATATTCGGTTAATATTTTTTGGAATTTGAGTCTAAAATCATCAACGGCATCCGCATAATAATACTGTTGATATTTTGCCCAGTTGGCATCTGCAGCTGCTGACATGCGTTTATCACGAACAGGCGTATATATTGTTTCAATCGCGGGTTTGTTTCTGACATGGAGGTACTCAAAAACACCACCTCTAGCGATCTTATCATTAAACTCTGTTTCTGCGGTATAAGCTCTTTCAAAGTCTGTTCTCATACCCGCTTTCAAGCTGGATATAGCTCCATAGAGTGCTACTTTTCGCTCAATATCTGGTCGGCTATAGACGTTTTTATCCAGTTCATATTGAATTAATGTCGGGAGGTCTTTTAATATTCCCGTAGGGTCTTGCAGAACAAAAATAGCACCACGAGGATCTAATTGGTCAATTTGGCTTTGAACTGCGGTTTCAATTTTCTCCCCTGAGGCCGTTGGCGTAAACCACTGTGTTTTAAATCGGTAAGAATAGGTAATAAATCCATCAAGTGCTCGAGATAATAGCGAGGTAGACCAGTCTCGCATTTGACTTTTTTGGGCATGTTGGTTGTATTCTGCAATGGTGTTTTCAATTTGTGCTAATGGCAAGGCTTGCTCAGTATTTTGGTTATTTAGCCAAGCATCCATATCAAAGCGTTGCATATACTGTTCACGATGACTTTTCTCTTCGAATTGTTTTCGAATGGTATCGGTCCATTTGACTTCAGACCAAGCAAACCAGAACTGGCCATTTTTCATGCCTTTCGGCATCATAGGCAATGCAATGAGTGAGGCTTTTGCTAATTCTTCAGGCTGGGAGATGCAAGGTTTGATTTTCCCTGAGACTACATTGTCAGGTACATCCCCATCAGGTGGTAAGGGGTAATAAAATCCCTCCTCAGTAATATAGTAATTGATCCATTCATTGCCGATTTCATCCCAAATGTTTAAGTAGCCAGAGCGCAATAATCGCAAGGTATACGCTGTTTCCCCTTGGGCTTCAACGGGAACGTGTATGCTTTGAGGCATGACAGGGAGAATATCCTGTTTAGACATGATGGCTGGGCGAGCAAGTAAGATGGGCAATCCCTGACGAATACAGAAATTGCACCCTTGCGATTGATTTTGTTCGGTCATCTTGAGAGTCCTTTAGAAAAAGCCAATATGGAGGTGTGGGATTTAATTTCTTGCCAATGAGAGTCATGCCAGCTGGATGTTATGCGGCTGTAATAGTTGGGGTTGTGGGCTGAGATTTTTAATAACGCTTGAACATCATGATGTAGCCAAAAAGCACATTGCAAAGAACAGCCTTGTTTGACAAAAGTCATAATATCTTCGTTTGTGTTTAGACCATATTCAGTAGCTCTTAATAACAATGAATCAATCTGTTGACTAAGGATATTCCTTTCGTCTAAAGAGACGAACGGTGAATACTTGCTCAGAATTTGATTAATAAGACCGATACGGTGTAATTGAGCTAGTGGCAAATCAATAGGGGTATTTTTATGATAATTGATTTTTTCTGAAAAATTTAATGTATGCCATTGTTTATCTAGCCAAAATGTCCATGAAGGAACCACTTGAGTTTTTAAATAAATTTGTAATTGCCAAGGGGTGAGCATCCATGATAACTGAAATAACACGCGTGGATCGTAGTAGCGTAGCAGATAATTTTGGTGTTTTTCATCGCTAATTAATAGGGCGTTAGCTAATTCATTACATAAGGATTCAGCGGATAATAGACTCTCTAAAAATAAACATACTTTTGGTGTCGATGAATCGACAGACTGCTGTTTTATTTCTGCCAGCAGCATTTGCCAGTCAGATGCGGGCAATTCATGTAGTGATATTAACGCAGGGTACAAATGTGCTTGTGGTTTAAGGTGTGCAGAGACCATATCTAATGAGGGAAAACGTTCAACTAATTCGCTGGCGAACGCTTTGTCAATGATGGCAAATTGATGTTCACCAAGCGCTTTGGGTTGAGATAAATAATATTCCATATAAACTCCTAGCGCAGTGGAACCGTACCCGTTCCATTTTGGGCAGCTTCTGAAGCCATGGATTCACAAGCTGTAAATTGTGAATATGGCATATTCAATGTTGCAGCATCCATATATTGAAGATTTGAACTTTTTACATTGAAATCTCCACTAGTTCCGTGCTCAATTTGTGAACCTTCAATGGTGATATACGAGCTACCAGATTGCAGTGTAATTTTTTTCTTCGCACTGATAATAATTTCATCATTGGTACTAGTAATATTCAGCCCTTTTTGTGCAATGATGTCGACTTCACCTGTTTGAGCTTGAATTTCTATCTTGCCTGCCGCACTCACTAACTTCATGCCTAACTCATGAGCAAATAACACCATCTTTTTCTTGGCAAATAAAACCATACGTTTGAGTGATGATATTTCTGTGTTACCTACCGCTGTATAGATTTGATTGCCATTACTACTGTGCTGAATATGTTTGGGGGTGGATACTGCAATACCGCCTGGAGCCCCTGCAAGGATCACGGGTTCTTGTAATTGCGTAATATTGCCATGTAAAAAGGTCTCTTGCGTTTGATTATCTAAAGGCTCAACCTCCGCTGTCTCTAATATTGTTGAGAGAGATTCAGCCATGGATAATGCATCAGAAAGTTGGCGTTTAATTTCATCTATATTGAGTTGTTGCTCGCTCGCTTTTTCTTGCTCTTGAGTACTTATTAACAACCCTTTACCCGCACGGATCGCTCCCCAGCTATCTGTACGTAGCTCAAAACCGTCACCGCGTTGTTCGCGTTCGGCGTTGACCAAGTGCCCCAAGTTTAACTGCGTTTTTCCGCCATACTCGGTGCTGAGTTTAATATGCTCTTGCCCGCGTTTATCCTCCATGCGCAGTTTGTTATTCGCAGGCGTGCGGATCACATTACGGGTGTTATTTTTATCCGTTACGTGGTCGGGGTGGCGGGAGTCATGGAGTGCATGAGCAATGTAAGGACGGTCTGGGTCACCCTCATGAAATGCGATAGCGACTTCAGTCCCTTGAATTAGCGGGAAATGCATCCCATACGTATCGCCGGCGTAGGGTTTCGCCAAACGTACGGGCATACTTTCATAACCCTTGGTTTTATCATCACGGTCTGCATCGAATTTGACCCAATAAAACCCATGTTCATTTTGGTGGGCATAAATATCGTGGTCTTTTGCGCTGGTGACGCGTGCCATTAAGGTTCCGGCAATGACAGGGCGCGGTTTGAGTGCAGGACGCCAGCACAGTGATTCCGTGTAAGGTACGGCGTCAAAACGAACAGTCAGCGCTTTATCTCGGCTGGCGGTAAAGCGTAATCGCGTAATTAAAATCGGTGATTTAAAGACGGCCGGTAAGGTCGAACTGAGCGGGTTATCTTGAATGTTTAATACCAATAATGGCGTCAGGTCTGCTGCGCTGCTTTCTCCGCGTAGCAAAGTCTGGCGAGCCAAAAAGCGCTCGTGATCGAGTCTTGCCCAGAAGTTAGCGGTTTCAGTTTCAGGGCGAATTTTATCTCCACGGGTGAGGTGGCGGCCTTTATAGTGGTAAACATCGCCGTAGTTGGTTTTTTCGCCATCACCGCGAGTCATGTCTGCGACAGCGGAAATCAACGTATCTTCCGCCAGTCGGTGGTTATAGTCTTTGGCAAAAACAGTGCTTTCAACTACTTGATGACGTAAAGATAATCCCCAAACACTGTCGACATGGTTATCGCTTAGCCCAGATGGGCTATTCAATGGCAGCGTTTTGTCATACACATAACCGCGTTGGCTGTCCGTAAAGTGGAGCACCTCAGTTTGGGTATCATCTTGTAAACCAAAGCGATAAAAAATACCCACCTCACTGAGTAAGCGTTCGATAAATTGGCGGTCACTTTCGTTAATTTGGTTAATTTGTTCGCGTTTTGGGTACGCTTTTTCGAGATGAAATTCGAATTCCCAGCCTTTGAAATTATGTTCACGTAAGATTTGCTCGACCACATCCGGTATGGATTGGTTAATAAAAAAACGATGACTGCGAATTTGATGGCGCAGTAGCGCAAAAAAAGGCTCGATAACTAACTGGTAGCGGGCTTCATCGGCAGAGCCTGAGAGGCGACGGAAATCGGTCACCACGCCATGAACTCGCTTGGCAACGGTAGGTTGAGTGGCAAGTCCCATTACGTTATTTATAGGCGCACAAAAGGTTAGGCTGGCATTACGGCGCAATAATTGTTGAGCAGAAAGATCTTGGGCAGAACAGGTAAATGTAATTTGATAGTGATAGGTGTCGCTAGCGGCTTCACGCCCGGTAAAATGTTCAACGTCCAGTAAATCTGTGCAGCCTTGCACTTCTAATCGGTAGCGGCTTTGGCCTTGGATCAGGTTTTTGGCTGTATCGAGTAGGCTCATGGATTTATATCCTCAATATCACTGAAACTCAGGGTGATCCCGTCTTCTTCGCTATACCCTAACGTCAGGCTTTGTGCTTGCTGGTGGTTGGCTTGACACATAAGTAATTGTTGGCTAAGTACCGGTAAAATTTGTTGGTTAAGCAGGCTATCAATATTGCGTGCGCCAGTGTCGGGTAATAAACAGGCGCTCACGAGGGTGTCATACAGCGCTTCTTCGATAATACCCTCAAGCTTGTAGTGGGTGTAGAGACGCTTAATGACGCTACCCAGTTTCATTTCAACAATTTGGCGCAGTGCCACAGGGCCTAATGGGCGATAAATTAGGGTTTGGAAGCGGGCAAGTAATGCAGGTTGGAAGTGGTCACGCAAGGTTGGGCGCAGCAGTTCTTGTAACTCGTCGTCGGTCGACTCAGGGAATTCTTCGAGTTGTTGCATGATCAAGTCACTGCCCAAGTTGGCTGTCATTAAGATCACGGTATTGCGAAAATCAATTTCACGGCCTTCGCCATCGCGCATGAAACCACGGTCAAATACTTGATAAAACAGGTTAAGTACATCACGGTGGGCTTTTTCCACTTCATCGAGTAATACGACGCTATAAGGACGCTTGCGAACAGCTTCCGTTAAAATCCCGCCTTGACCGTAACCCACATAACCTGGAGGCGAGCCTTTTAATTGGCTGACGGTATGGGCTTCTTGATACTCAGACATGTTGATGGTAATTAAGGATTTTTCTCCGCCAAACAGGACATCTGCCAAGGCTAAGGCAGTTTCGGTTTTCCCTACACCACTTGGGCCAACCAGTAAAAACACCCCTTGCGGGCCATTTTCTGAAGCGAGTCCTGTACGCGCCGCACGTAACCGTTGTCCAAGCGCCAATAATGGGCTTTCTTGACCGACTACGCGTTTACCTAGCGACTCTTCTAACTCAAGTAGCTCGGTTTGTTCATCTTTTAATAGGCTGGATAAGGGCACGCCTGTCCAATCAGCGATGACAGTGGCCACCGTTCTGACATCCACATCCGGAGTGATCAGCGGTTCATTTTGTTGTACGAGTTCTAACTGTGATTGGATATCGCTGACATCTTGGGATTGTCGACGCTGCTCTAAGAGCTCGCTGATAAGGTTTTTTTCTTGTTCAAAACGCTGTTCTCGCTCAGCCAGTTGTAGGGCGATTTGGGCGTCTTGAGTGACTAATTCGCTCAGCAGGGATTGGTTGGTGGTGTTGCCAATGGCCAAGTCATCAAGAATGGCTTGCTGTTCAAGTTCTAATGCGGTGCGTTTGGCTTTTAAACGCGTCAGTTCTTCCGGGAGCGTATCGAGGCTCATGCGGATACGCGCGCTGGCGGTATCGAGCAAGTCCACAGCTTTATCGGGGAGTTGACGACCGGTTAAGTAACGGCGAGATAAGGTGACAGCGGCTTTGACCGCATCATCGGTAATGTGAACACCGTGATATTTGGCATAGCGAGGTTTTAATCCACGCAGCATTAAACAGGCTTTTTCATCATCAGGTTCATCGACTTTGACCACTTGGAAGCGGCGTTCTAAAGCGGCGTCACGCTCGAAATATTGCTTATATTCAGACCAAGTGGTTGCGGCAATCGTGCGTAATTCACCACGGGCCAGAGCGGGTTTGAGTAAGTTAGCGGCATCTGCGCCACCGGCTTGGTTGCCTGCACCAATAATGGTATGGGCTTCATCGATAAACAGTAAAATTGGTGTTGGGGATTGTTGTACGGCTTCAATCACGTTTTTTAAGCGCTGTTCAAATTCGCCTTTTACGCCAGCTCCCGCTTGCAGTAGCCCTAAATCTAATGTGCGTAATGATGTGGTTTGCAGGCTGACAGGAACGTTGCCTTCAACGATGCGTAGAGCTAAACCTTCTACCAAGGCGGTTTTACCCACCCCCGGTTCGCCCACGAGAATGGGGTTGTTTTTGCGACGGCGAGAGAGAATATCCACCATTTGGCGTATTTCGTCATCACGTCCAAAGACAGGGTCAATCGCGCCTTCGCGTGCTTTATCGGTGACATCCACCGTAAATTTATTCAGCACTGCCAGTAAGGCATCGTTCAGTGTGTTACCGATGACATTCGGTGCTGGAGTTTCGTTTGTTGATTGCGTTTCAAGTGGCGCTTCTGCCGGTAAAGATTGATTATGTACCGCAAGTTGCTGCACTTCAGGGCGCTCATCGGATTGCGCATCAAGCATCGGTCTTAAGCGTTGTAATTGTGTGATGCTTAAGGTCATTAATGGCCAAAGGGCGTCGTTCGGAACTAAAGAGGGTTGCTTCACAATCGCCGCAAGAATATGGACGCTGCGAATGTGCTCGATATCTTCATCCAATGAGGCTATCACCCAAGCGTTTTGAATTAAGTTTAGGAGTGATTTTGAGAGGGAGGGGCGGCTATGGATAGAGCGCGGTAAGCTATCGATTTTAGCCAATAAGCTCTGCCAAAGGGCTGACATATCCCACTCATAGCGGCGAGCTAACACCGTGATATCGCTTTCCCCTATTTCCAATAATTTGAGCAACCAATGTTCAATGGTAATTTCCGCATGCGCTCGTGTCTGGCAGAGTGAAGCTGCCGCTTCTAATGCGCTGGCACAGTAAGGGTTTAGGCGACGTAATAGCATCACGGATGAATTGTCCATATTCTCTCTCTTGTATTGGGGGGAAAATGGTTAGAGACAGCAAGGAACGCTACCGCCCCTAACCGTTAACCGAGGTTCATTAGGTATCAAGATAAATTGTGTGTTGTGTGTCATCGGCGTACGAATACGTACAAAAAAGCAGACGCCGAAACGCCTGCTTGTCTTAATTAAGCGGTAGCACGCTCATTCCACGAGTCGGAATGAATGATATTGCCGTCTTTGTATGTCCAAGTGATTTTTTCATAGCGCAGCTCAATCTCTTCGAGATGGTTGTGCTTCTCTTTATTAGGGTCTTTAATGTCGTGCATTTTTGGCGCGACTTTGACCACTTTGACGTTTTCGAGCTTGGTATTGAAATATTCGACTTCTTGTCCTGCATCATCAATGCGGTACCATTTGAATTCGGCTTCTTTCAAGGTTTGGCCAGTCGTTACCGCTTTGTACAAATAAGGGCTTGATGCATCAATTTCTTTCACGAAAATAAACGGGGTATGAATACGTGTACCCGTTAACTTACCGGTATTGTTATCGGTTGGGATGTACAGGTTATGGTCTTGTGCGACCACTTCAATACTGCCTTCACGGTCTTGTACATTAACAGAGCCCTTGATATCTGCGCCGCCGTCATCTTTTAGCCATAAATAAACAGGAATAGCCATTGTTACTTCTCCTTTCGGGTCGAATGTGTGTCATCGTCCATCGGTGACACGGTTTGATTATCTGTCTCTTGGCAAGCATCTGCCTGAGGGATGAGTCGTATTTCAACGCGCCGATTCTTCGCTCGGCCTTCAGCGGTTTGATTATCGGCAACAGGGTTATTCTGGCCATCTCCTCGAACGGCAAAACAGGCTGGACTGATATCACTGGTCTTTATCATCCAATCTCTGACCGATTCGGCGCGTTTCAGGGATAGTGTTTGGTTGAGTGCTGGGTTTCCGGTGTTATCGGTATAGCCTGAGACGACAATCAACCAACCGGGTTTCGCTTTAATATTGAGTAAGGCGTCGACCAAAACCTTGGTGGCACCTGCTTTTAGCGACGATTGTCCCACATCGAATAGCGATAAGCTGTCAAGGCTGACTATTTCGGGGGCATTTTGAACAATGATAGGCGCAGGAGGCGGTGGGGGCGCCCAACCACTTAATAGTGTGTGCAAGTAGGGTAATATTCTCGCTCCCTGATATAACGCTAAAGAATGAGAGGTTGGGACTCCTTCGCGTTCCCAGCGCGCTAATTGAGCTGCATCATCTTGCAGTTGCTGGTAAGCAGTCTGTTTTGGTGCAAGTGGTGTATCTGACAGTTGCGAAAAACGCGCAATATCTTCACCAATATGACGAATGAGTTGCTGATTATGGTAGTAACTTCCGATTAATGTGCCTATTAAGAAAACACCAAAAATAATTCCGATAGCGCCGAGGGTTCTTTCTGTACGGCTTAAGCTAATATCATGGTGTAAGCGACGCAACATCACATCGGGCAAAGCTAGCAAATCAGTAGTTTGAATTGATGAATATAGAGGCAGCATGGTTTTTTCTTGAATAAATTGCTGCCATAAATTGTTTGGTTGGCTAGTGATATCAATCCACTGAATAGCCCATGCTGAAGGGATTTGTTTCGGTGCTCCAGCTTGAGGTAGTATGAATTGAGGAACTAAAACTTGGTTTAGCCAGCTTTGTAAGGTATCTAGCCATAGAGAAAATTGCAGGCTTTGTTCTGACTGACCGATATGCGTGGGTAGCCACACAGAGTAAGGGACTGACATTGTACCTTCTTGCTCCACCTGAAATTCAGTTTGGTGGCTGAGTAACGTCATCCAAGGGGTATGTTCATCATCAACATGCATAGCGGTATCAGCGTGATGAGGTTTAGAAAGGTATACCGTTACCCAAAATGGCAATTTAGCACCGATTTTTTGACGACCTTCCCCAATAGCTCGACGCCAATTGAGTAGCGCTTGTGTTAGGGTTTCTTGTTGTGTCAGTTGCTCGGGTAATACAACGTATAGTAAGGATAAGTGCCCAGATAGCGATGGGGCATATTCCACCAATGCGGCAATCAATTTAACGAGCTCAGTGGGCGCGGATACACGAATATACCAACCTTGATTTGTTTCTCTGTGTAATTGGACATCCAGAAATAGCGCTTGAGATTGACCACAAACTAAAATGACAGGCCCCTGATAATTATCAGCCGGAAATGCACCTGTATAATCATGTTCAGTGGATAACACTTGGCGTCGTTGTTTATATTGCCAAAACAACATTCCACCCGTCAGTACTAAGACGAAGACGGAAACAAAAATGGAGACACTTTGCCCTAGAGACCAAAACCCCCAAAGTAGCCACAAGAAAAGTCCCGTAGCAAAAAGCGTCAGACACGGTTTGATTGGATTTTGCATACCTATCCTTGTGTCATCCACTGTTGTAGTAAATGTTCTAGCGAAGCACTGAACCCCCACCACATGGCGGCGAGTATGAGAATGCCGCCTATCCAACCAAACCAGTAAAGTCTGCGACGGCTAAACCGTAATTTAGGTTTTACGACGAGAGGTAATTCTGAAGTGACCAGATAGTCCGGAAGTTGAACATTGAGTTGAGCGACGATCCGCTCACGTTCTGGCGCTTCTTTTTGACGAAACTTACCGACAAACCCGAGGGTAAGCACACGATGAAAACAGAGCAAAACGTCAGGATTCGGGGCGGTTTCGTTTAAAATGCTGCGTAGGCGATCCCAAAGTTTGTCTCCCGCTTCTAATGTATTGAAGTAGCGGGCTTGCAAAGGAGATTGGATCCAAGTGTTGTACCCATCATCTTGGTGCTGGCGATTCATCACGCTTTCATCAATTAGCGCACATTGGGCATATTGCATATGTTCAATGGCGGATTCAGGGTAGCCATGTTCGAGTAATTTTTGGCGTGTTTCATCAATGAGTTGGCAAACACGACGATAAAAACTATCCCCTTGAGTGATGGCAGTGCCTTGATGTAATTGGCAAACCATCAGCCAAGTTTGAGCGAAGATCATGTCGATAGTATGGTGCGATGTTGTATTGTTCATGAGCGAAGTACCGCAAACAGCTCTAATTGAATGTCACCTAACGTGCTTGGAACATAGAACGCACACTGCCCAGAAGAGAGCATGGCTTGACCCGCAGGTGTTTCAATATCTAGCGCAAAATATTGATTTTCTAAGCGAAGAGGAACCGCCGTTGGGACATGACTGAGCGGTTTCAATGGAATACCATTGAGTGCTACATTAACGACGTCAGCCACATCATCACTACTACCCGCTTTGCAAAGGAGTGGAAATTGAGCGATTAATAAGTGAGCCGGTAATGATGAGCGAACCGATAAGTAAAAATCGGCTTCTTCACGTAATCGACCGTCATGGAGTTGACCTTTCCAGAATGGACCTTCTTTTACTAATTCAATACTGATAACACGCGAAGGTAAGCTGGCTTCAAGTAGCGTATTTAATAAAGAAAAAAGCGGTGGAAAAACCTGCTCAGGCTGCTCATGTTTGTATAGTGGTATATCTTCCAATTTATGTTCTAAAGAGAAGGTTAATAAGCTCCCTGCTAAACGAGCAAGTTCTCGGTAGAGTAATTCAGGATGACGATGTAATGCAGACCCGAGTTCATTGAGTACGGGTTCAGCGCTGTTTAGTGAATTCAATAGCCAAAATAATGAGACATCAGCAACCACAAAGTCGGCCATTTTTTCATTACTTTCGCGACGTAGCGCCATTAAACGGCGGCGTTTAGCTACTAATCTATGCATAAACTCCGAGAGTAATGAACGTAATTCAAGGCTACCCTGACAAGCAAGCAAGGGGGGAATAAAACGGTTGTCGAATTCCCACATCCCTTGAGCGTTGCGGATAAGCCGTGCAACCGGACAGGTCATATAGGCTTCATTCTCATCATGGGCAAAACGTAGCGTTGCCACATGACGCAATACGGCAATATCCGTTTCCTCATGTCCGAGCAGATCTTGAACTTTAACCCACTCTTGACTAAATCGACGAGGGCGATCGGTACCCGCTTCAGAGGCTAAGTTGCCACCATTTGCTAGCATTAAAGGTAATGCTAAAACGATGTCTAACGACTGGCGGTCTGCGTAGTCAGCAAGGGATAACACAGGAGGAAGCGCATCAGCTAGAGTGGTATCAATAAGTGTGCCATCATGGAAACGCACAACCATTTTTTGTGCGCTAACGCGAGATAAGGTTAAAGCACTGGCATCAAATTCCGCGCTAATCACCCCCCACGTTGAGGCAATGCCCATTTGAGCAACGACTTCAGCGACATGGCTGTCCCAACGGGCTTGTTGTTGAAATTGTTGAGGGGCCAAAAAGGCCCCGTCTGTCCATAGGGGACGGTAGATTTTCATCCTGAATGACCTTTATGAACCGTTAGGCTTTGGCTTTAGGCATTTGTGAAACTAACGATAAATCAACATCCATACCTTCGACTTGGAAGTGTGGGACGGCATACAGTTTCACGCGGAAGAAGCCAGGGTTATCTTCAATATCTTCGACAACCACTTTTGCATCGCGTAAAGGATGAGAGGCTTGTAAATCATCCCCCGGATCAGTCATTTCAGTCACTAAACCACGCACCCAGTTGTTGAGTTCTAATTCAAGGAGGCGTCTATCTTTGGTGGTACCAATGTTTTCGCGTTGAATAAGCTTCAAGTAATGGGCGATACGAGACAGTAAGAAAATATACGGTAAGCGGGCGTTGATACGGCTGTTTGCAGTTGCGTCAGCGGTGTCATACAGTGCTGGTTTCTGGGCTGAGTTGGCAGAAAAGAAACAGGAGTAATCACGGTTTTTGTAGTAAGACAGCGGGATAAAACCAAGGTTCGCAAACTCAAACTCGCGGGTTTCTGGGATCATCACCTCAGATGGGATTTTGACCTGACTACCTGTTCCTAAATCAAATAAATGAATAGGTAAATCTTTCACTGCGCCACCTGCCTGCGGGCCACGAATTTGCACACACCAGCCATTATTGATAAAGCTTTTTACCATATTGGCAGCAAAGGCAAATGTGGCATTCGTCCACAAATATTTCTCGTGATCTGGCCCTTTTACTTCTTCGACGTAATTGAAGCTACGAACAGGTACAGTATCTGGACCATAAGGTAGGCGACCCAATACACGCGGCATGGTTAAACCAATATAACGGGCATCATCCGAGTCACGGAAGGCTTTCCATTTGATGTATTCAGCACGGTCAAAGTAGTTACCAATATCTTTGATTGCAGCCACTTCTTCCATGGTTTCTTTGCCAAAGAATTTTGGTCCAACAGAGCCAATAAATGGCATATGGGCAGATGCGGAGACTTTAGAGATACTACGTAATAAGGCGATATCTTGAGGGCTGCGATCAAATTCATAGTTAGAAATCATCGCTGCAATAGGCTCACCACCTGGAGTGTCATATTCCGCAATGTAGGTATGGTGGTAAAGGCCACTTTGGATAATTTCCGGGCTATCTTCGAAATCTTGGCGTAGGTCATCTTTGGCGATATCCAGTAGCTCAATTTTGACGTTTTGACGAAAATCAGTGCGATCAACGAGGAATTTTAAACCACGCCAAGTAGATTCAACTTTTTGGAAGTCTTGATGGTGCATCACTTCGTCAAGTTGTTGACTAATTTGCTTATCAAGTTCAGCAATATGATGATCAAGTAAGTTGCGGTCTAAACGTTCCACTTTTTGACCGGATGATTTTAAACGGTCTAAAAAGACTTGAACAGCAACCGTGACCCGTTCATCCGCAGTTGCATCCGCTAGTGCAGCATTATCTTGGAATTCATTAATATCACTGATTGTAGCAACAGGGGTTAAATTAATTTTTTCAAATAAAGAAGCATAAACACCATGATTAGACGCATCATCAAGTACAGTCGTTGCACCTTGGGTTGATTCAGTTTTTACAGACATCAGCATAATCCTTTAGTAATCCAAATTAATCTTTCTTCGGTGCAAGTTGGGCTAGCTCTTCGCGCAGTTCATCACTGAGTGTTGGATCCTTAAGGATATTTTCCAATTCACGGCGAAATGTGGCGTTATCGAGGAGATTAGATTTTAGGTCGCGTAACAGATTACGCATGGCTAACATTGCGCGCAGTTGTGGGATTTGACGAGCCACTTGCTCGGGTTCAAAGTCCGCCATGTTTTTAAACGTTAATGCGATACTTTCTTCACTTCCATCCCCTGCTAAGGTGTTTTTAACCGTTAGATTGACTGACGGTGAGAATTCATTGAGGACGCTGTCAAAGTTATTTTTATTGATATTTACTTTTTCACGTTCAGATAGCGCACGATCATCTTGCCCATGACTATAATCACCAACCGCTAACAGCTTCAGGGGTAACTCGACTTTTTTCTGAGCCCCCCCCGTGTGCAGATCTAATTTAATATTAACCCGCGCTTTAGGGACTTCATTTTGAAAGCTATCTGACATGAGTGAATTTCCTTGAATTTTAACAGGTATATTTCTTGGTTATTGTTAAATGGTTACAATTGAATTTGATATATTTAACTTATGTAGTTATTTTATTTATATCTTCACTAAATGAATAAATCAACTTTTCTTATCAATAAGTGTGAGTGCAAATTAATGTATTTTTTTGAGTTATCTTAGTTTTGTAATTTGAAAAACCAATCATATCAACATCTAATGGCTTTATTTTCTTATTGTTATGATTTTTCTGTGTCAACAAAACCTTTTTGTAACACTTTATTTCAAGTTGTTACAGGGTGATTCATAAGAATATTTACTCGTTTATTGTGTAGAGACCCTGATTTTGAAATAGGAAATTACTTTATGAAAAGGAATTGATGAACCCTATGAAAAATCATCGTTTTTAATGGTCTTTGAAAGAAATGTGTGACATCGGGCATTATTACGACCGCAGTAAAAAAGGGATATTGCAAAACAGCCACGGCCATTTGAATACAAACGCAAAAATTGGGTTGTCATCAATCTAAAAAGCTATTTTGGTGTGAGGATGAAAAGGTAAATACATCAAGCTTGCGGAAAGCTTTAAAAGAAGGATATAAAGAGATTTAATTGATTAGAAAGGATTTTTATTGAGTCAGGTAGACTTCGGCATGGTGTCCCCTGCAGGAATCGAACCTGCAACTAGCCCTTAGGAGGGGCTCGTTATATCCATTTAACTAAGGGGACTTTTGGTGTCAAAATTACGACAGCGAGGGCATTTTACTGTTCAGACCTAATTGAATCAAGTTGTTACGGGCAAATAATCGAATTTATCTGCCATAAATTTTTTTTTGACTGTTTTTTATTCGAAAGTAGGGAGGTTGTCATTTTTAAAATTGAGTGAGGGAGTATTTCTGTTTTGTACTAATTGTTCAATTTTCTTATAATAAGAATATGATTAAATGGCTTATAATTAGTCTTTAAGATAATCAAATAACTCAAAAGGATTAACATAATTCTTTTTTTAGCCTTACTATAAGCAAAATATTTATTACAGTGGAAAGTACCGTAGTAGGACGGTGCAGGGAATGGAGAAATGTTATGAAGTTTCGCATGACGGGTGTTTTTCTGGCAGGGGTGCTGATTGCAGGTTGTGCTAGTAGCATTGACCCAGAAACACATGAGCGTTCAGACCCTTTAGAGGGGTTCAACCGAGCAATGTTTAATTTCAACTATAACGTCCTTGACCCTTATGTCTTGAGGCCTGTAGCGGTTGCTTGGAATGATTATGTCCCGATGCCTGCCCGAAATGGATTAACCAATTTTTTCGTTAACCTTGAAGAACCTGCAAGTATGTTAAATAGTTTTTTGCGTGGTGAAGTGACTCAAGGTTTCAAACATTTTAACCGCTTTTTCCTTAATACCGTCTTTGGTATGGGAGGCTTGATTGATGTTGCATCAATGGCCAATCCTCAGCTAGTTAAAGAAGAACCCAAACGCTTTGGTAATACCTTGGGTTATTACGATGTGGGCTATGGTCCCTATGTGGTGCTACCGGGATATGGTAGTGCAACACCAAGGGAACAAGGTGGTGATTTAGTTGATGATTTATATCCAATGTTAAGCTATCTCACATTCTGGATGTCAGCAGGTAAGTGGGCACTGGAAGGAATTGAAACTCGTGCAAGGTTGTTAGATTCAGATGGATTGCTGAAAAACTCTTCAGATCCGTACTTAATGATGCGAGAAGCCTATTTCCAACGTAATGACTTTTTATCAAGTGGTGGTGCGTTAAAAGCAACAGAAAACCCAAATGCAGCAGCGATTGAAGACCAGCTTGATTCGATAGATTAGTAAATTGAATTGTTTTGGAAGGTTTATCACTCTCTTGCATTAGAACAATACTAGAGAGTGATAAATAGAAAGCTAATCATTGTCTCTTTTTCCTCGTTGGGAGATAGTGTCAATCAGGGCGATTACCCCTAATACACCAATAAAACCTACAGTAAACAGTGTTCCCATAAAACCTCCTAAGTTTTCGTCATTGTTGCCTCTTTTACATGCCTTCACGGCCGTAGCCAATAATAGAATATAGCGTGATTAATACAGTTTGATGAAAAGCCATATATTAGTGGGTGTCATCAGTATAAATTATGCTATTGGGTTGTAGTTGCAAATAAGAACATTCAGAGAATGAATGATAATCTAATGAAATATAAAGCAAATTATCTCAAAAATGAGGTTGTATCTATTTTATAAAGAAATGGTAAAGTGAATTATATGCTTAACATTTAATTTACATATGATGTGGGTTAGGGTCAAGAAAATTTATGTTAAGTTTTGAAAATTAGTGGGATGAGATAGTTGAAGTTGAAAATAGTATCAGGGAGGGAACTCCCTGATACTGAAAATTCAATTAATTAGAATGTATAGTTGAAGTTCACACCATATAACCAAGCGGAACCTTCAGATTTGAAATGATATGCAGGAAGAACACTTTCAGGAATATCTTCACTTAACCGTTCCTTGATATCAACTTTCTTACCGTGCATGTAGGAGATACCGACATCAACAGAAGCATTTTCATTGAATGCATAAGTGGTACCAGCACTTAACCAGTAACGATCTTGGTCAGGTATAGAAATTGAACGGTAATCAGAGCGTACAGGTGTTTGGTCGTAGGCAATACCTGTACGGAATGTCCAGTTTTCATCATAGAAATAAGTGGTACCCAGTGCTAAACGCCATGCATCTTTAAAGTGTTCAGGTTTATGGAATAACTGCTCACCGTCACTTTTTCTGTAGGCGGTTAATTCTTTAAATTCACTCCAGCCAGTATAGGCAACGCTGTAGTGTAGAGCCCACTTAGGTGCAACTTTATGGTAGCCAGAGAATTCCCAGATATCAGGTAAATTAAGGTCTAACTTACCTTTGATTTTTTCACCACCTGTACCATTTAATTGAGTTATTGCTTTTGGTATGTCATTGGAATATTTGCCATCTTCAAACTTAACTTTAACTTTTGAACGGTAACTTAGGCTTAAACGGTTATCATCATTGATTTCATATAAAATACCCGCATTCCAACCATAACCCCAGTCATCGCCTGTTAATTTGGCCATGGTAGTGCTAGCTGGGAATTGAGGTAAACCTAATTTAGGCGCTAAAGTACCTAGATCTCCCGCATGACGGGTAATTTCAGCATCGGCATACACGGCATTCACGCCCAAGCCAAAACTGAAATTATTATTTACACGGTATGCACCACTTAAGTTTAGATTAACTGTTTTTAAGTCTGTCTTACCGCCGATAGGGCCTGCCGCATAATTTTTATTAAAATCAGTGGCTAAACCAAAGTTGGTGGTCATTGACGTACCGACTGCCCATTTGTCATTAACTGGGAATATAAAGTGTGCATTGGGTACAACAGCACTTGGCGCAATGTCATTTGCGGTGGTATTGCTACCGAGAAGTGAACCGCCTTTGCCTTTAATATCAACACTTGGGTCAATATAAACGGCACCAATAGAAAGAGAAGGGCGATCAAACAACATCATGGCTGCAGGGTTTCGACTTCCCTCACTTGCGTTGTCGCCCATCGCACCAGCTCCCGAAAACGCGCGTCCCAGTGCGGATGTAGAATATTCATTAAGCAAAAAACCAGCCGCGCCTGCGTTGGATGATACAATTGCCACTGCTATTGCTAAAGCTGATCTAGAGAACAGGTTTTTCTGGCTCATGACCAAAACCCTCTTATGTTTTATTTTGAATAAAGCGACTTCTATCGCAAGAAGCGCAGAATTGTAGGGTCCCTTGCCGTTATGACAAATCAGACCAGTTACTAGAGTATAGGTCTGACCACCTGATATGTTGCAAGCTTGTTTTGCTATTATTGTGATATTGTTTTCAAAAATGCGACATATTTAACAAAATGGCAACATGAGCGGATAAATTGAGAACAATAAGTATGCGAATACGGGGTAAGATCAAACTTATGTTTAATTATTAGCGATATATTTTGATATACACTAGTTTTTAGCACTTTTTCAGCGTTATGATAGCGACTTAACAGTTTGTTTATTTGGAGAGTAAAATGACTGATGCGATTAACCGTTGTAGCGCGGATGAAACCGCAGCCTGCTGCTGTGTAGATGTGGGAACAGTATTGGATAATAAAGACTGTACTGCGTCGTATCAGCATGTTTTCGCTACACAAGGTGAAGCTGAAACCATGCTGAAAACACTCACAGAAAAAGCAAAATCTGTTGAGTCTGATCCTTGTGTCATAACCCATTCTATTAAGCCTGTAGAGGGTGGTGTTGAGCTGACGGCTGAATTTAGTTTTAGCTGTGAAGCAGAAAGCTTAATTTTTCAGTTAGGCCTTCGTTAATCAAACGTTTGAATTTGCTCTGATTTGCCTTTTATCGCTAAAACGGTGGTCTGATTAACACTCAGTGATAAAAGGCTTCCTTCATCCCCCTCGTTTTCCCTTACTGCAATTTGTTGCATTTTTACTCTAAGTTGCGTACCTGCTCGCATTTTTTATTAATACCCATTGATAATTGTGAATTTTATGTTAACAATCATTACAGGTCAGACCTCTTTATCCGGTTAGTGAGTGAGTTAACTATAATTTTCATTTTTGCTTTAGCAGGAGCGACCATGAATCAACATCTCCACCATGGTGAAAATACAGATAAAACAAATGAAAGGATCGCCATTGTCAGTGGTCTACGCTTGCCTTTTGCAAAGCAATCTACGGCATATGCAGGAATTCCAGCAGTCGATTTAGGTAAAGCGGTAGTTGCTGAGTTATTAGCCCGTAGTGATTTAGACAAAAACCTCATTGAGCAACTGGTATTTGGGCAAGTGGTACAAATGCCAGAAGCGCCTAATATTGCGAGGGAAATTGTTCTCGGAACAGGTATGAGCGTTTCGACGGATGCTTATAGTGTATCTCGAGCGTGTGCAACTAGTTTTCAAGCAATTGTTAATGTTGCACAAAGCATGATGGTAGGTGATATTTCTATCGGTATGGCTGGCGGGGCGGATTCATCTTCTGTGCTTCCTATTGGCGTATCAAAAAAATTGGCAGAGACATTGTTAGCTTTAAGTAAAGCAAAGTCTGTTGGACAAAAATTATCACTGTTAACGAAATTACGCTTGAAGGATTTAGCGCCTGTCGCACCGGGTGTTGCGGAATACTCTACGGGGCTACGCATGGGGGATACCGCGGAGCAAATGGCGAAAAGTTATCAGATCAGCCGAGCCCAGCAAGATGAACTCGCTCATCGTTCGCATATGTTAGCGGCAAAAGCTTGGGAAAATGGCGCTTTAAATGATGAAGTTATGACTGCCTATATGCCTCCCTTTAAGCAAGCATTTTCCCAAGATAACAATGTGCGTACAAACTCAGTTTTGTCTTCTTATGCGAAATTAAAACCCGCATTTGACCGCAAGCACGGTAGCGTTACTGCAGCAAACAGCACGCCGTTGACGGATGGCGCCGCTGCGGTATTGATGATGACAGAGTCTCGAGCGAAATCACTGGGTTATACACCGCTTGGCTATATTCGAAGTTATGCGTTTTCCGCAATAGACGTATGGGAAGATATGCTATTAGGGCCTTCTTATGCCACTCCACTCGCTTTAAAACGTGCAGGGTTATCGTTGCAAGATCTATCCCTGATTGACATGCATGAGGCCTTTGCTGCGCAAACACTTGCTAATTTAAATATGTTTGGTAGCCGTAAATTCGCACAAGAGAAACTGGGAATGGATCACGCCATTGGCGAAGTGGATATGGACAAATTTAATGTCTTAGGCGGTTCTATTGCTTATGGGCACCCATTTGCGGCTACAGGCGCACGAATGGTGACACAAACTTTAAATGAGTTACGTAGACGCGGTGGTGGGTTTGGGTTAACAACAGCTTGTGCTGCGGGTGGTTTAGGTGCAGCAATGATTTTAGAGGTGGAATAATGGCTCAAAATTCTGCTATAGAAGTTACAAGAGAAAAAACACAACAGGCCTTTAGCTTAAAAATTTATGACGAAAATGTGGGGGTTATCTTCATTGATGTCCCCAATGAAAAAGTAAATACACTAAAAGCGGAGTTTGCGGAACAATTTTTGGCGATTTTACAACAAGCGCAGTCTACTTCAGGTTTGAAAGGGCTAGTTATTACCTCAGGAAAAAAAGACAATTTCATTGCAGGCGCTGACATTAGCATGATAGCAGGCTGTGAAAATAAGTCCCAAGCCAGTGAGTTGTCAAAAGCAGGTCATGTACTGTTTGATAAAATCGATAACTACCCATTGCCTATTATTGCTGCGATACATGGTGCGTGTTTAGGGGGTGGGCTAGAGCTTGCTTTGGCATGTCATGCGCGGGTTTGCTCCAATGATGATAAAACGAAATTAGGCTTGCCTGAAGTACAATTGGGGCTATTACCTGGCTCCGGGGGAACTCAGCGTTTACCTCGGTTGATTGGTATTCCGCATGCATTGGATTTAATGCTGACAGGCCGCCAGCTAAAAGCTAAACAGGCGCTGAAAATAGGGTTGGTTGATGATGTGGTTCCAGAGCCTATTTTACTCGACGTTGCGGTGAAAATGGTCAAAAAAGGGGGCGTTCAGCGTCCAGCTATCCATTGGCAACAGCGTTTATTAAGCAGCAAATTACTACGTAATAAAGTGTTTGAGAGTGCCAAACAAAAAACACTCAGCAAAACTAAAGGCCATTATCCAGCCCCAGAAAAAATTATTCATGTCGTAAAAACAGGTATGAATAAAGGTTTGCAAGCAGGCTATGCGGAAGAAGCGAAAGCTTTCGGTGAGCTCGTGATGACACCAGAGTCTGCTGCATTACGTAATTTATTTTTTGCGGTTACCGCATTAAAAAATGACACAGGGGCACAAGCAACGCCATTGAAGATTAATCAAGTTGGTGTGCTTGGTGGCGGGTTGATGGGCGGTGGAATTGCTTATGTCACCGCTTTTCAAGGTAAATTACCCGTCCGCATAAAAGATATTTCAGACAAAGGCGTCACACAGGCCTTGCGCTATAGCTGGGATCTACTGACCCAGCGAGTTATCAAGCGGCGGTTATTAGCCCGAGAACGTGCAGCTGTTATGGCTAAGGTATCAGGCACATTAAATTATCAAGGGCTTGAAAATGCGGACATCGTGATTGAAGCGGTATTTGAAGATTTAGCACTGAAACAAAAAATGGTTGCTGAAGTTGAGAAGATGTCGAAACAGCAAGTTATTTTTGCTTCTAATACATCATCTTTACCTATTCACCAAATTGCACAGAAAGCGATTCATCCCGAAAAAGTGATTGGCTTACACTATTTTAGTCCCGTCGATAAAATGCCTTTAGTTGAAGTGATCCCTCATCAACAAACAGATGAAACTACAATTGCGACAGTGGTTGCTTTAGCAAAACGCCAAGGTAAAACAGCGATTGTTGTGGGGGATGATGCAGGTTTCTATGTAAATCGCATTTTAGCGCCATTCTTATGTGAAGCAGCGCAATGCCTTGTTGAAGGTGAATCAATAGAACACATTGATCGTGCTTTAGTTGAATTTGGCTTCCCTGTTGGGCCATTTAATTTGTTGGATGAAGTGGGCATTGATGTAGGAACAAAAATTTTACCGATTTTAGTTGAACGTTTTGGTGAGCGTTTTAAGGCGCCTGATATCCTCGACAAAGTGGTTAAAGATGACCGTAAAGGTAAGAAAAACGGCAAAGGTTTTTATGAATATGGTCATCACACCAATAAGTTGTGGTTTTGGAAAAAAGCCAGTAAACGTCAAGTTGATAAAACCATTTATTCACTAATTGAAATGGTTCCCAACAATAAACTGACTAAAGCGGATATTGCACAGCGCTGTGTCATGATGATGCTTAACGAAGCTGCCCGCTGCCTTGATGAAAACATCATTAGAAATGCTCGTGATGGGGATGTGGGAGCGGTATTTGGTATCGGTTTCCCGCCCTTCTTTGGTGGTCCGTTTAGGTATATGGATAGCCTAGGGATTGCAAAAACGGTGGAAACTCTGAATAACCTCGCCGTGAAATATGGTGATAAATTCCAGCCTTGTGAATTGCTATGTGACATGGCAGAGAATAATCGAACCTTTTTTTCTACCAAGGTAGAAGGTGGGGTTGATGTAATAAAACCAAGTAATGAACAATAATGGCGCGGTAAGCTAGCCTATTAGCTGTTTGTTGCTTTTTTAATAAAACCAATCAATGCCTGATACCAAACATATTTTTGGTTATCAGGCTCTTTTACGTAAAGCTCGTATGATTAGAATAAATCATTATATTAAATTTAACTAATTGATAATAAATACTAAAATTTAACATGCGACATGGACTGCTAAAAAAACATACACAAAAATTTACTCAAATCATTTTCTTTGTTGATCATTTCATGCAGAATCACATTTCACCCCAACTGATGGTTACTTTTACAACAATTAGCTTAACAACAAAAGAATAACCTCCTTAATCAGGTAGGTTACTCAGATGGTGGATTATGCAAGTTTATATTATGCGTCACGGTGATGCAGCGATACACGCGCCTAGCGATGCTGAGCGCCCATTGACACAAAAGGGAAAAGACGACTCAGTATTGATGGCTCAATGGCTACAGAATCAAGGTATTAAAATTGATTCGGTGTTAGTGAGCCCCTATTTAAGAGCAGAACAAACTCGGCAAGTTGTGAGCCAGCACCTTGATTTGCCAGCAAAGTCAGAAGTTTTAGGGCAATTAACGCCAGGAGGGAATGCCGCATTTGTGGCTGACCATATTCGGGATATTGCTGTGCTAGGCGCAAATGCGATATTGGTTGTATCTCATTTGCCACTGGTTGGCTATTTAGTGTCGGAGTTGTGCCCACATAAAGAACCACCAATGTTCACGACATCAACAGTGGCATGTGTTGACATTGATGTGGCTCATCAAAAAAGTCAGTTTGAATGGATGTTGAGCCCATCTCAATTGCTATTTGCTAAATAATACAGAACAACATGAGCGCTTAGCGGCGAGCGCTCTCAGCAGTTTCTATAAGCAGCAATAAGGCTGCATTACCGCCCCATTCTTTAGGTGCTTGGTGAAAAGCAATAATATCAGGATGTTGGGCAAGCCAAAGTGGTGTTTGCTGCTTTAAAACATGTTTACCATGGCCGTGCATAATGCAGGCGCAATAGACATTTTCACGCTTACAGGCCGCAATGAGCGCGCCAATTTCTTGCTTTGCTTCCATTTGTGTTAAGCCATGTAAATCTAAAAACAACTCCGGAGCGTAATCGCCGCGGCGAAGTTTTTTTAATTCATAAGGGTTAGCATCGGGCCTTAAATAACGCGTTGGGCCTTCATTTTCAAGTTGAGGTTGAAATTCATCTGAAAAATAAAAGGAGGCGTCAACCTGTTCCTGTATGACTTTTTTATTAGATGGTTGTGTCACTTTGGCGCGGACAGGTGCGTGCAGGACTTGGTCCTGACGGATTTTTTTTGCTCCATTAATGGCTTCTTTGAAAAGACGAATATCTTCATCTTCTAGACCAAATTTTTTCTTCATAATTTTACTAATATGTTTTTGTGATTAATTTTTCTGGTTGGTAGTGTAACTCATTTTTGATGAATGGTCATAATCGTAGATTGTTCGTGCGAAGTAACATATTTATAACCTTTTTACAGGTAAGCATTGACAAAAGGGGACTTGCTAGTCTAATTGTATATACATATCTATACGATTTATTAATGCAATGAATAAAACTGAATTCAACAACAATAGGAAAAACGATGGTATTCAAAACACACTCTCGGGATGTCGTTTGGCGTAATGGCCGTATTGCCACTATGGACCCAGTACTATCAGCCCCTTATGGACTGATTAATCACCATGATTTAGTTGTTCGTGATAATAAAATAGTTGCAATTGTTCCTACTCAAAATATTGAATTGAATGACTGCGAACTTATTGATGTTGAAGGTAAATTAATAACCCCTGGATTAATCGATTGCCATACACATTTAGTTTTTGGCGGTGACCGAGCTTCTGAATGGGAACAGCGAATGAATGGGGTTTCTTATGAAACTATTAGTGCGCAAGGTGGCGGAATTAATTCGACTGTACGTGAAACCCGCAAAATGAGCGAGAACGAATTATTTGAGCGGGCAAAGCCAAGGCTCGAAGCATTAATTCAAGAAGGTGTCACAAGTATTGAAATGAAATCAGGCTATGGGCTCGACTATGAAAATGAAGAGAAACAATTATTAGTCGCAAAGCAGTTATCTGCACAATATCCTATTTCAGTCAGTTCAACATTGCTTTCTGCTCACACCGTCCCCGCTGAATATAAAGATAAACCTGATGAATATATTGATTTGATTTCCCAAAAAATCATGCCTGAATTATGGGAAAAAGGCTTGTTTGAGGCAGTAGATGTCTTCTGTGAAAGTGTGGGGTTTTCCCTCGCTCAAAGTGAAAAGTTATTTTCAGCGGCTCAGAAATTAGGGATCCCAGTAAAAGGGCATGTGGAGCAGTTATCAAACTTAGGTGGGAGCGAACTGGTTGCCCGCTACAAAGGTTTGTCGGTTGACCATATTGAATATTTGGACCTAGAAGGGATTAAAGCACTTAAAGCGAGCGGAACCGTAGCCGTCTTATTACCGGGGGCATTTTATTTTTTACGGGAAACCAAACTACCACCAATTGAGCTGTTACGGGAACATGACGTTCCTATGGCGGTTTCAACAGATTTTAACCCAGGAACCAGTCCTTTTGCCTCATTGCGTATTATTATGAATATGGCGGCCGTATTATTTAAACTGACACCTGAAGAGATATGGGCTGGGGTGACACGTAACGCGGCTAAAGCGTTAGGCCGTGAAAATAGCCATGGACAATTGAAAGCGGGCTTTATTGCAGATTTTGTTGTGTGGAATGCGCAAGAGCCCGTAGAAATGATTTATGAACAAGGGAGTAACCCACTGTTCATCAGAGTACATGAAGGCAAAATTACCCATCGTAATGGGTGAAATGGGTGAGTCGCAGTTTTAACTATAACAATAATGAATAGCGGTGAATGAGGTTGTTTGCCGCTTTTGACCCTAAAAGTTTGCTGTTTTTTGTTTGTTTTTATTAAAATTGCATCGTTTAATTATGTTAATGCTTAATAATTAAGCATGATGTTTTTATTCGCGACTGTCAGGATAAAAAATGTCCGATAGCACTAAGGTCGTGTTGTATGCTATTCAACGAATAGCATATTAATACTTAAGATTTTAATCATTAAATTGGAAATGACTGTGACAGCCGATAAAAAGGATAAACAAGGGGCACCGCTCCCGCTATATTTGCAGGTAAAACAATCAATAATTGAAAAGATCCACACCGCAGAATGGCAAGCAAATGACCGTATTCCATCCGAGTCTGAGCTCGTGACACAGTTTCAATGTAGTCGAATGACGGCTAACCGGGCACTACGTGAATTAACCGCTGAAGGGTTATTGGTTCGCTTGCAAGGTGTGGGAACCTTTGTGGCTGAGCCAAAAGGGCAATCTGCACTATTTGAAATACACAGTATTGAAGCGGAAATACTGGCAAGAAACCACAAATACAGCTGTAGGATAATTAAGCTCGAAGAAATTCAAGCGTCACCTGCGCTCGCAAATGAGTTAAATATCAGCCCAGATACCATGGTGTTTCATTCGATTATTGTCCATTTAGAGAATGATGTTCCTGTTCAAATTGAAGACAGATATGTCAATGCGTTAGCGGCTCCGGATTACTTACAGCAAAATTTTTTATCGATTACACCACATGATTATTTGTCTCAAGTTGCTCCTTTAACACAAGGGGAGCATATTGTGGAGGCCGTGGAGGCAGATGAACGTTCCGCGAGGTTATTGCAAATTAATACAGGTGCATCTTGCTTGTTAATTACAAGACGTACTTGGTCTCAGTCCTTTACGGTGACAAGTACAAAATTATTGTTCCCGGGTCATCGATATAAGCTGAAAGGCAGTTTCACGTCATAAGTTTTTTTCACCACGTCAAAGTATGGGCGGAACGATATAAAGCATATTTTCCGCTTATCATCTCGAGTGCATGCCTTCTTTACCTATTTTGTGTGAATTTATTGTAAATCAAATGTGATCTAGCATGCAGATTTAGAATAAAGAAAATACAGCAAAATATCAGGTGATTTATTTATTTCATTGTTTTATTTGATTAAAAATATTTTTATATCATATTTTTTTAATCTTTATGTTAAAAGATTAATTGATCGTACATGTATATACAACTATATCTATAGGAACAAGAAAGGTAGCTAATGGACAGATAAAAGAGGGTATACAAGTGACAGCATTGAATAATAAATATCGAAATATCGAAATTAGGGCACCGAGAGGGAATACATTAAATGCCAAAAGTTGGCTGACAGAAGCGCCACTACGCATGTTAATGAATAACCTTGACCCGGATGTTGCAGAAAACCCTCATGAATTAGTGGTATATGGCGGTATTGGGCGTGCAGCACGTAATTGGCAATGCTATGACCAAATTGTCGAGTCCCTGAAGCAGCTTGAGAGCGATGAAACACTACTGGTTCAGTCAGGTAAGCCTGTCGGTGTTTTCAAAACCCATGAAAATGCGCCACGTGTTTTAATCGCCAATTCAAATCTGGTACCACATTGGGCAAACTGGGAGCATTTCAATGAATTGGATGCGAAAGGCCTTGCCATGTATGGGCAAATGACCGCAGGTAGCTGGATCTATATCGGCAGCCAAGGCATTGTTCAAGGAACGTATGAAACCTTTGTGGAAGCCGCTCGCCAGCACTTTAACGGTGATTTAACTGGGCGTTGGGTCTTAACTGCAGGGCTTGGTGGAATGGGGGGAGCCCAACCTCTTGCTGCCACACTGGCGGGTGCCTGCTCATTGAACATTGAGTGCCAACAAAGCCGTATCGATTTCCGTTTAAGAACTCACTATGTGGATGAACAAGCGACTGACCTTGATGATGCGTTAGCGCGTCTGAAAAAATACACATCGGAAGGAAAAGCCATTTCTATTGCACTATGCGCCAATGCCGCTGAAATTCTTCCTGAGCTTGTCAAACGTGGGGTGAAACCGGATATGGTGACCGATCAGACAAGTGCTCATGACCCTTTGAATGGTTACTTACCCATTGGTATGAGCTGGGAAGAGTACCGTGAACGCAGTGTTCAAGACCCGCAAGCCACTGCATTGGCTGCAAAAAAATCTATGGCTGAACATGTTAAAGCGATGCTGGCATTTAAACAGCAAGGCATTCCCACCTTTGATTATGGAAACAATATCCGCCAAATGGCACTGGAAATGGGCGTAGAAAATGCGTTTGATTTCCCCGGTTTTGTACCTGCTTATATCCGCCCGCTATTTTGTCGCGGTGTTGGTCCATTCCGCTGGGTTGCGTTATCAGGAGATCCTGAAGATATCTATAAAACAGATGCGAAAGTGAAAGAGCTGCTGCCGGATGATAAGCACTTGCATCGCTGGTTGGATATGGCTCGTGAACGTATTAGTTTCCAAGGTTTGCCAGCGCGTATTTGCTGGGTTGGCCTTGGGGATCGCGCTAAATTAGGTTTGGCATTCAATGAGATGGTAAGAAGCGGTGAGGTTTCAGCGCCGATTGTTATCGGCCGTGATCACCTAGATTCAGGTTCAGTGGCCAGCCCAAATCGTGAAACGGAATCAATGAAAGATGGTTCTGATGCAGTTTCAGACTGGCCATTACTCAATGCGTTATTAAACACAGCCAGTGGGGCGACGTGGGTATCTTTACATCACGGTGGTGGCGTAGGTATGGGCTTCTCTCAGCATTCTGGAGTGGTAATTGTGTGTGATGGAACGGATGAAGCAGCAGAGCGCATTGCCCGAGTACTGCACAATGACCCTGCAACTGGTGTCATGCGCCATGCCGATGCAGGCTATGACATAGCTATCGCATGTGCGCAGGAAAAAAATCTTAATTTACCGATGATTAAAACACGTTAAGGAGTGCCATTAATGACTAAGTTAACTATTCACCCAGGAAAAATGACACTCGAAGACCTGCGTATTGTTTTCCAACAATCGGTAACAGTGGCATTAGATAAACGCGCTCACGGTGCTATCGAGAAAAGTGTTGCGACGGTCAATAAAATTATTGAAGAAGATAGAACCGCTTATGGTATCAATACCGGCTTTGGTTTACTTGCTAATACGCGTATTGCGACTAAAGATTTGCAATCATTACAACGATCTATTGTGATGTCTCACGCTGCTGGTGTGGGTGAACCGTTAGATGATGACCTCGTGCGCTTAATCATGGTACTCAAAATTAATAGCTTAGCTCGTGGTTTTTCAGGGATCCGCCTTGAAGTTATTAATGCCTTGATCGCATTAGTGAATGCGCAAGTTTATCCATTTATTCCTGCGAAGGGGTCAGTGGGGGCTTCTGGCGACTTAGCACCATTGGCTCATATGAGTTTAATTCTGTTAGGCGAAGGAAAGGCGCGTTATGAAGGCAAATGGATTTCAGCGAAAAAAGCGTTAGAAAAAGCGGGGTTAGCACCTCTAAAATTGGAAGCCAAAGAAGGTTTAGCCTTATTAAACGGCACGCAAACATCGACGGCTTTCGCGTTGAAAGGGTTATTTGAGGCAGAAAAATTGCTGCTATCTGGCATTGTTTGTGGTGCGCTGAGTGTTGAAGCCACACTGGGCTCTCGCAAACCCTTCGATGCTCGAGTTCAAGAGGTTCGAGGACAAAAAGGGCAAATTGATGTTGCGGCGATGTTCCGTGATGTTTTATCACCGACCAGTGAATTGGCGAAGTCCCATGAAAACTGTGTGAAAGTGCAAGACCCCTATTCATTACGTTGTCAGCCGCAAGTGATGGGCGCTTGTTTAACCCAAATTCGCCAAGCTGCTGAAGTGATATTAATTGAATCGAATGCTGTGTCGGATAACCCGTTAGTCTTTACCGATAATGGCGATATTATTTCAGGCGGTAACTTCCATGCAGAACCTGTTGCTATGGCAGCCGATAATATTGCGCTGGCATTAGCAGAAATCGGTGCGTTATCCGAACGTCGCATTGCATTACTGATGGATACCCATATGTCACAGTTGCCACCTTTCTTAGTGAATAACGGAGGGGTTAACTCAGGATTTATGATAGCTCAAGTCACTGCGGCTGCATTAGCGAGTGAAAACAAAGCATTAGCCCACCCTTCGAGTGTTGATAGCCTGCCGACATCAGCCAACCAAGAAGACCACGTATCGATGGCGCCTGCGGCGGGTCGTCGTTTATGGGAAATGGCAAAAAATGTCACGGGTATTTTAGCTATTGAATGGCTTTCAGCGTGTCAGGGAATGGATTTCCGTGAAGGTTTGAAGTCGAGTGAAACCTTGGAGAAGGCACGTAAAACACTGCGTGACCAAGTGGCTTACTATGATAAAGACCGTTATTTTGCCCCTGATATTGAAGCGGCAATTAATTTAATTAACCAATATAAACTGTCTGCGCTGTTCAAGGCTGGCGCTGTTTTCCCTAACTAGTTTATCAAGCAAATAAAAGGTGGTCGGCAATGTACTGGCCACCTGAAGTATTTATCTGCACGACAATAAAATAATACGAAGGATAAATCATGCAAAGCACATCACAACTTGCGCGAGGGCTTTCTGCGCGTCACATTCGATTTATGGCTTTAGGTTCTGCGATTGGTACAGGTTTATTTTATGGTTCAGCTAAAGCAATAGAAACCGCTGGGCCTGCGGTATTACTCGCTTATATTATCGGCGGTGCCGCTGTATTTATGGTCATGAGAGCACTGGGTGAAATGGCCGTCCACCGGCCACTTGCGGGATCGTTCTCACAGTACGCTAGCCATTATTTAGGGGCTAGAGCCGGTTTTTTTGCGGGTTGGACTTATGTTTTTGAAATGCTCATTGTTTGCTTGGCGGACGTGACAGCATTTGGTGTGTATATGAAACTGTGGTTTCCTGAGGTTGCGCAGTGGATCTGGGTATTGAGCATTATTTTCTTTATTGGTGCAATAAACTTATGCCATGTGAAAACTTTCGGCGAAATGGAATTTTGGCTGTCAATCATTAAAGTTATCGCGATTATTGCGATGATTGTTGGTGGTGCCGCTATTATGATGTTTGGTTTTGGCCAAGCGGCTGATCATGCGGTTGGGGTATCAAACTTATTTATTCACGATGGGTTTATGCCAAATGGTATTGGTGGGGTGATTGCGTCCTTTGCCGTGGTGATGTTTGCGTTCGGGGGAATTGAAGTTATTGGCATTACAGCGAGTGAAGCGAAAAACCCTGAAACCACGATTCCAAGAGCGATTAATGCCGTGCCAATTCGTATCTTACTGTTTTATGTCCTGACTTTATTTGTCTTGATGTGCATTTACCCATGGAACCAAATTGGGCAGCAAGGTAGCCCGTTTGTGCAAATTTTCGATAGTTTAGGTATTCAATCTGCAGCGAATATCTTAAATATTGTGGTGATCACTGCGGCAATTTCGGCAATTAACAGCGATATCTTTGGTGCTGGGCGTATGATGTATGGCATGGCACATGAAGGACAAGCACCGAAAGCCTTTACTAAGCTGACAAAAAATGGTGTGCCTTGGATGACGGTATTAGTGATGGTCGCGGTATTGCTGGTGGGTGTGGTATTGAACTATGTCATCCCTGATGATGTGTTTGTGGTGATTGCGTCAATTGCGACTTTTGCAACGATTTGGGTATGGTTGATGATCTTACTGTCGCAGTTTGCAATGCGCAAAAAAATGTCGCCAGAAGAAATTAGCCAATTAAAATTTCCTGTACCTATGTGGCCTGTTGCTCCTATTTTAGCCATCGCATTTATGGTATTTGTTTTTGGTGTTTTGGGATATTTTGAATCGACACGAATTGCATTATATGTCGGCGTTGTTTGGTTAGTATTGCTGACTATCGCCTATGCACTTTGGGTAAAAAAGCCAGCGAAAGAGGCGGAAGTGGTACTGCAAAACGAAAGTTAGTATCGTGACTTCTTTACTGAACTGGTTATTTTTCTTCACGCCCTTTAGCTAAAATAAAGGGCGTTTTTACGACCAAATATGCTTCAATAAGCGCGATAACCAGATTTCCTCAGCAAATTTTATTACATTAATCTGCTGATTTGTCTTTCACTTCGTGGCAAACTTTAGCTATTCATATATTCCCTTTCAAAATACAGGCTGGAGAACCCCTTCTTGGAAAAGATTTTCGTTGATGAAGCCGTTGCAGAACTTCATACCATTCAAGATATTTTACGTTGGACAATGAGCCGCTTTAATGCTGCCAATGTGTACTATGGTCACGGTACAGATAACCCATGGGATGAGGCGCTACAATTGGTGTTACCAACACTTTACTTGCCTCTAGACCTGCCCGATGAACTATTAACATCCCGCTTAACGCCAACAGAACGCCACCGCATTATTGAGCGTGTCTTGCGACGTATTAATGATCGTATTCCGGTTGCATATCTGACTAATCGCTCATGGTTCTGTGGCCATGAATTTTATGTTGATGAACGAGTGCTTATCCCTCGCTCGCCAATTGGTGAATTAATCAATAATCACTTTGTTGGCTTAGTGGCGGATGAACCTCAAACTATTCTTGATTTATGTACCGGAAGTGGTTGTATTGCGATTGCTTGTGCTTATGAATTCCCTGATGCAGAAGTCGATGCGGTTGATATTTCAAGTGATGTGCTAAGCGTTGCTGAGCAAAATATTGCTAATCATGGTTTAGATCACCGGGTGATACCGATTCGCTCTGACTTATTCCGTGATATGCCAGAGGTCAAATATGACCTGATCGTGACAAATCCACCGTATGTTGATGCGGAAGATATGGACGATTTACCAGAAGAGTTTCGTGTCGAACCTGAATTAGCACTTGCTGCCGGAAGTGATGGTTTGAAACTGGTGCGTCGTATTTTAGCGAATGCACCGCGTTTTCTGACGGAAGAAGGGGTGTTAGTGTGCGAAGTGGGTAACAGCATGGTTCATCTGATTGAACAATATCCTGAAATTCCATTTATTTGGCTGGACTTCGAATACGGCGGTGATGGTGTGTTTATGTTAACTCGTGAACAACTTGTTGAGCATCACGCACATTTTGAGCTTTATATCGATTAATCAACAGTTGCGTGATGTTCTAAGATCATGTAATCAATAATAACGACACAACGATATAATAATTAACAACCAAAATTCTTGATAAAACAAGAATGGCTTAGAATAGGAAACTCCGATGGCAGGAAATTCAATTGGGCAACTGTTTCGTGTGACCACATTTGGCGAGTCACATGGCATTGCATTAGGTTGCATCGTCGATGGGGTTCCCCCAGGTTTAGCATTGACAGAAGCCGATTTACAAAAAGATTTAGACCGTCGTCGCCCGGGAACATCACGTTATACGACTGCGCGCCGTGAACCTGATCAAGTGAAGATTTTATCGGGTGTCTTTAATGGTGTGACAACCGGAACTAGCATTGGCTTACTCATTGAAAACACTGACCAACGTTCGCAAGATTATGGTGCAATCAAAGACGTGTTTAGGCCCGGCCATGCAGATTACACATATGAACAAAAGTATGGTCAGCGTGATTATCGTGGTGGTGGTCGCTCATCAGCACGTGAAACGGCAATGCGTGTTGCAGCAGGTGCGATTGCGAAAAAGTATTTACAAGAAAAGCTTGGCGTGCAAATTCATGGATGCTTAACACAAATGGGATCAGTCGCATGTGAAATTAAAGACTGGTCAATTGTCGAAGAAAATCCATTCTTTTGTCCAGATCCTAGCAAATTAGAGGCTCTTGATGAGTTATTGCGCGGTTTAAAGAAAGAAGGTGATTCGATTGGCGCTAAAATTACCGTTATTGCAGAGCATGTGCCTGCGGGCTTAGGTGAGCCGGTATTTGACCGTTTAGATGCCGATCTCGCTCACGCGTTGATGAGTATTAACGCGGTGAAAGGTGTGGAAATTGGTGATGGCTTCGGTGTTATTGCGCTCAAAGGCAGTGAAAACCGTGATGAAATTACCCGTAATGGTTTCACATCAAACCATGCAGGCGGTATCTTAGGCGGTATTAGCAGCAGCCAGCCTATTATTGCGCATATTGCGTTAAAACCGACATCCAGTATTACCGTTTCAGGTAAAACACTCAACCGTGATGGCGAAGAAGTTGAAATGATCACCAAAGGGCGTCATGACCCTTGTGTGGGAATTCGTGCAGTGCCGATAGCAGAAGCAATGATGGCGATTGTTCTAATGGACCACTATTTACGTCATCGTGGTCAGTGCTCGGATGTAACGCCAGCAATGAAACCGTTTGAATAATCGGTTTTACTGTGTTTTATGTAGTGACAACGGAGCGGCCTAGTAGGTCGCTTTGTTGATGATGAAGGTTCGGATGAAGCCTCCTAAAAATACCTCATCTAGGTTGTGATATTACCAAAGCTGTTTGGCGATATATTCACATCAACATCATGATATTTCTTCTCTTTGGATAGTAAAATGGATTGGCTAACAGCCGTTGCTCCTGAAGTTTACGCTTTACTCTTCTTTGTTGCGCTATTTGCAGGGTTTATTGACTCCATCGCGGGTGGTGGTGGGCTATTAACGATCCCAGCTCTGTTATCCGTGGGAATCACACCAGTTGAAGCGTTAGCAACCAATAAATTGCAAGCTGTTGGCGGTTCGTTTTCTTCAACACTCTATTTTGTCAGGCGCAAAGCCATAGATTTACGAGAACAATTGTTTCCGTTCATTATGACCATGATTGGTGCCATGTTGGGTGCGATTGTCATTCAAATGATTGATACCGCGTTCTTAAAACAACTGTTGCCTATCTTGGTGATTTGTGTCGGTTTATACTTTTTATTAACGCCATCAATCGGTGTGCAAGACCGCCAACAACGTATCAGCATGCCATTTTTCGGGGTAGCAATTGGGATGACACTGGGTTTTTATGATGGTGCATTTGGCCCCGGAACCGGTTCATTTTTGGCGTTAGGCTATGTTCTGCTGCTCGGCTATAATCTTGCTAAAGCCACCGCCCACGCGAAGTTACTTAATTTTGCCTCTAATTTTGGCTCTTTAGTATTCTTTATTATCGGGGGTCATGTTCTTTGGGCCTTAGGTTTTGTTATGCTAATCGGTCAAATGGTTGGCGCTCGTTTAGGTGCGCGTTTGGTCTTAACCAAAGGACAAAAACTGATCAGGCCAATGATCGTGGTGATTTCGTTACTGATGAGTATTAAGTTACTCCATGATAGCCATGGTGACGTGATTAAAGCTTGGTTTCTCTCATTATTTTAAGATGATTTAAATTATTCATGAGTACACATAATTATCAGGATCTAATCAATATCTTTGATGAATGTTTTGGTGTGACATATAACACCAGGTTGGTAAAAGGGGATGATGAACCCATTTATTTACCTGCTGATGAGGCTGTGCCTTATCACCGTATCGTATTTGCACACGGTTTTTTCACCAGTGCGCTGCATGAAATCTCACATTGGTGTATCGCAGGGGAAGCAAGGCGCCAGCAAGTCGATTACGGCTATTGGTATTGCCCAGACGGTCGAGATGAAAAAACACAGTGTGAGTTTGAAGTGGTAGAGATTAAACCTCAAGCGCTAGATTGGCTGTTTTGTGTTGCTGTTGGCATTCCATTTAATGTCAGTTGTGACAACTTAGAAGGGGATTTTGAGCCTGACCGCATTGCGTTTATGCGCAAAGTTCATGCGCAAGTGATGCTTTATTTAGAAAATGGTATCCCTGAACGCCCATTACGCTTTATTAATGCGTTACAATTGTTTTACAATACGCCACCTCTTTGTGCAGAAGCTTTTCCTTATCCGGAAGATATTTTTGCCTAATGAACACATTTAAGTAAGGATTAAGCATGCTTGCGGATTTAGAAACACGCATACTAACGAAGATTGATGATATGGTTGAGCACGCGAGTGATGATGAACTCTTCGCTGGCGGCTATTTGCGTGGTCACTTAACCCTTGCTGTGGCTGAGCTGGAAGAAGAAAACGAAACCAGCTCTGAAGCATTATATCAACGTGTCGAAGTCAGTATTCAAAATGCCATCAAAGCTGGAGAATTGACACCACCAGACCAAGTACTGGTATTAGATATGTGGAAAAACTTATTAAATAACGCAATTTAATTTGTAATGTTATACATTGAAAGCGGGGAAACCCGCTTTTTTGTTAGCTAAATTTTGTTGTGAGTAAAAATTATGGCGAATATTCGTTTAGCAACCCCCTTCGATGCCAAACATCTTCCTGCCGTGGAAATTTCTGCAGGGCAGACATTCACGAGTATCGAAAAATATCAATGGCTTGCCGAAGGTGATGGGCAAACAGAGCAAGACCACCTCGATTTTATTTCCGAGCAATTAGAATGGGTTGCGGTGAATGATTGCGATGAACCAATTGGTTTTATCAATGCTGAAGATCATCATACTAGCCTACATATTTGTGAGGTTTCTGTCTGCCAGCAATGGCAAGGGCAGGGTTTGGGTAAAAAGCTGATTAAGCAGGTTCTTGATGCCGCTTTGGCACGGAATATCACGGTAGTGACATTGACCACTTGCCGTGATGTGCCTTGGAATGCACCTTATTACCAACGCTTAGGTTTTAAAATTCTTGCAATTAATGAGTTAACCACCGAGTTACAGGCTATTTTACAGTCTGAAGTCGAGGCGGGGTTTGCCGCTGAAGACCGTTGTGCAATGGCTATCTCATTAACATAAGGTATTAATAAGGGAGTTTAATAGGGCGACCTAATAATAATTTCCTTACCCAAAAACGGTTTGGGTTCAATTCTGCAAGGGTTTCATCGTCGAGCGGGAGTATTTGCCCAAAAATTTGAGCAGCCAGCAATTCCGCACAAAGGGGGGCAGTGGATAACCCTCTTGACCCTAATGCCCCAAAAATAAATAAATTTGGGTGCACAGGCGCTAGTGCAATAGGCTGCTCTTTGGCAATTTTGCTGGGTAAATCATGGTAATGCGCCAGATGTTGTTCAAAATCAGGCACATTGCCTAATAAGGGAAAGTGGTCGCGAATAACACAACGAATACCTTGGCGTGAATGTTGTTGCGAGATGTCGATATCCCTAGGCCAAGTTACATCAGGTAGGTTATCAATCAGTTTTTGGCGGTTTCCTTGTTGCTCTTCCTCACTATAATCTAAATCAAGTCGCTCACGTTGGTAGCTAGCGCCTAAGCAATGTTGTGTACCAGAGGTATCGGCAGGGGTTAAATACCCTTCAAAGCACAGAACATTTTTCAGTTGTTGTAGGGTGTGATTGGTAGGAATGTGGCTCACTTGCCCACGCACAGGTGAGATAGGTAAATTGATGGTTTGAGCAAATTGGCGCAGTTTGTGCCCATTGGCAATAATGACAGTTGAGTGAACACGTGTTAGCTCTTTTTGCGGCGCTGTTTCAATCAATAATTGCCAATCTTGTTCAGTTTGTTTTAATTCCACCACATTATGTTCAAAACAGAAGGTAACGCCTTTCTGCTGCAAATATTGCTGCAAACTCTCACAAAATTGGGCAGGGCAAAGCCATCCTCCAGACGCATAATGAATGCCATCATGGTTGACATCAACACCGCAAATATCACTCAGTTGTAGACGATTCTTACCAATAGCAAAATCGTCAGGCCACTCAGTTTCTAACATTCCCGCTATTTTACGAGCTACTTTGTCGTTATACGCTAATTGGCTGACACCGCACCATTGCCCCTCAAATACGATCCCCTGTTTCGCCAATTGATGGTAAAAGCGAGAAGCAAAAGGGAAAGCGCTGACAAAAAAGCGCTCAAGTGGATCGTTATTGCCTGTGAGTAAGGGATAAATAGCCCCTTGGCGATTGCCTGAAGCATTTTGTGCAACTTGGGCATCTTGGCAGTATAAGGTGACTTTAGCACCGCGCTTATGAAGTGCGTAGGCTGCCGTTAAACTGGCGAGCCCACCGCCAATGATAGCAACATCCGTTGGGTTGTCTGCTTTTCGTCTTGCGAACCAAGGGGTTGGGATATTAATTTCTTTTTCAGCTAATACTCCGGTTAACATTTCTCGCTTGTTACCAAAGCCTTTGACTTTTTTAAGGGTGAAACCAGCTTGTTGCAGTCCTCTCTTGACCGTACCTGCCACGGTAAATGTCGCAAAAGTCCCATTAAAGCGAGCTAATGTTGCCATGTTAGTGAACAGCTGTTCACTCCACATTTCGGGATTTTTTGAGGGTGCGAAACCATCTAAAAACCAAGCATCTATCTTATTGTTTAAATTGCTTTTTAGTAAAGATATTTGCTCATTAACATCGCCAAACCACAAATCTAATATAATATGGCCATTTTCTAAAATGATCCGCTGATTACCCGGTAAGGCTTGTGGCCAACTTTCACAAAGGATTTGCGATAAACTAGCAAGTTCAGGCCAGCAGCGATGTGCAGCGATTAAATCTGTTTTTGTTAAAGGGTATTTTTCGAAACTGATGAAATGTAATTGCTGTAATGTTGCGTTTGGGTTTTCGGTTTTAAACTGCTTAAAAGATTGCCACAATGCTAAAAAATTCAAACCCGTACCAAACCCTGTTTCGGCAATCACACAGGTTGCAAGAGGGTGCGTCGCAAAGCGGTCAGGAAAATGATTTCCTTGCAAAAAAACATGGCGAGCTTCTTCTAAGCCATTTTGGTTAGAAAAATAGATATCTGCAAACTGTTCAGACATAGGAGTGCCTTCGTCATTCCAACTTAGGCGTGCGGTTTGTACAGCGTTCTTTTTCACGATAAGCCTACATTGTTTATATAATTCCTAAATTTTACCGCTGATATCGGTGTAAGGCTACCGTCATAAAAAAGACTCATTCCCGTCACAAAGAAAAAAATACAAATATTTACCCTGATCGGACTTGTTCAGCGTACAAGTGTAAGCTAAAGTGACAACCTGTAATCCCGCAATCATATAATTATAGTCATGAGGTAACGAATGAAGCGTGCAGTCATCACTGGTCTAGGTATTGTTTCCAGCCTTGGTAATAACCAGGAAGAAGTACTGGCTTCTTTGAAGGAAGGTCGTTCCGGGATCACTTTCTCAGAAGAATTCAAAGAGGCAGGGCTACGTAGCCATGTCTGGGGTAATGTCAAAAATTTAGACCCGAAAGACTTAATCGACCGTAAAATTTTCCGTTTTATGAGTGATTGCTCCGCCTATGCTTATTTATCAATGGAACAAGCGGTTGCGGATTCAGGTTTAACAGAAGAACAAGTTTCAAATTTACGTACAGGTATCGTTGTTGGTTCCGGTGGTGGTTCTCCACGTAATCAAGTTGCGGGTTCTGACGGTATGCGTGCTAAAGGTTTACGTGGTGTAGGCCCATATATGGTGACTCGTGCAATGGCATCGGGTATTTCTGCTTGTTTAGCAACACCGTTTAAAATCAAAGGCGTAAACTACTCAATTAGTTCTGCTTGTTCAACATCAGCGCACTGCATCGGCCATGCCGTTGAATTGATCCAATTAGGCAAACAGGATGTGGTTTTTGCGGGTGGTGGTGAAGAACTGAGCTGGGAAATGACCTGTGAGTTTGATGCGATGGGCGCATTGTCCACAAAGTATAATGAAACGCCAGACAAAGCATCAAGAACTTACGATAAAGACCGTGATGGTTTCGTTATCGCAGGTGGTGGCGGTATCGTCGTCGTTGAAGAGTTAGAGCATGCGTTAGCACGTGGTGCGCATATCTATGCTGAAATCGTTGGCTATGGTGCTACATCTGACGGTGCAGACATGGTTGCGCCATCAGGAGAAGGTGCTGTGCGCTGTATGCAAATGGCAATGCAAGGTGTCGATAAAATTGATTATATCAATACACACGGTACATCAACGCCAGTGGGTGACACCAAAGAGTTAGAAGCTATCCAGGAAGTGTTTGGTGCTAACTCTCCTGCAATTTCTGCAACGAAAGCGATGAGCGGTCACTCATTAGGTGCTGCGGGTGTCCACGAAGCAATTTACAGCTTGCTGATGTTAGAACACGGCTTTATTGCACCAAGCATTAACGTCGAAAATCTAGATGAGAAAGCAGCGGGCCTGAATATCGTGACTAAACCAACGGAGCAAGCGCTGGAAACAGTCATGTCTAACAGTTTCGGTTTCGGTGGAACTAACGCCACATTAGTGATGAGCAAATACAAAGCATAATTTGTATCAGATTAACTAATTGAATAAACGAGAACTTCGGTTCTCGTTTTTTTGTTTAATCACTACCTCCGCCATCACCTCCCCCTGAATCGGATGATGAACAATCAGAACTTGAGTTATCATTAGAACAATAATGGCTACTTGAGCGGTGGTTATCATCACTGGATGCGCTGTCATAATAAGGGGGCTTGTAGCTTGAACTCGAATTATTTGAATTCACTCGATATGCAGTTTCTTTCACATTTTTACGCACTTCAAATATTTGACTTTTGCCTTTCGACCAACCAATAGTCACCAAAGTGGTATTTTTCTTTACGCTGATATGCAGCATTTTACCACAAAAAATATGCATTTTACCCAGCGCTTTTATTTGGATATAACCGCTGTCTTTTTCCGTGATAGTTACGGGTTTTTGGCTATGAATGGTGTAACGGTCGCCATAGACATCAATGGTACGCGTATACGCTAACGGTTTCGGCTGGATATTAAAAAGGGCGAAAAGTAATCTATCGAACATTGTGTTTTATGTTTTAATAAATGAGATGACTAAAATAATTGATTGACGCTATTCAATATATCGTCATTATCTTAATCAATGATTTATTAATGACTGAGTGAATATACATCATTTTATTAAATTTTTTTATCCAAAACAGTGACATGATATTAGCTCAATTTTTAGTTGAATAGAGGAAATTATATGAGTGTAACAAGGTTTCATGCGGCTATTTGGATGCAGGATTTTAAAATTTTAGGCAAGGCATTATCTCGTTATATCCGCAGTAAATTTAGTGGGATGATTAGTAAAATACATAATACTGAAAAAATATTTCCACTGCATAGTTATGACCAAAAGAGAACGAACACAACCACTAGTTTGCAATCAAAACATGTCTATTATGGCGCAGGAGCTCATGATAAATCAGTAGTTTTATTAAGTTATATAAAGCTCCCTATTTATTAATAAAAAATGCCCCAAAATCACACTGGGGCAAAGTGTTACAGAGGTTGTATGAACAACAGATATCGTATGAACAACCGTGAATTATGAAATAGTGGAATGTTTACGTTTACGAATGCGTTTTACAATAGGTGGAAGAATTAGCACTAATACCGCCAGTGTTAATAAACTTTGAGAAATCGTACTACTCCAAAGAATATCGAAATTTCCATTACTGATGGATAATGAACGGCGTAAGTTTTGTTCTAGCATTTCACCTAATACAAACCCTAAGATTAATGGCGACAATGGGAAGTTCATTTTTCGTAGAATAAACCCAAATACGCCAAGCCCCATCATGAGTAACAAATCAAATGTCGTACTGTGAACGGCATATACCCCGACAGCAGAAATGCAAGCAATAGCAGGGACTAAAAACCACAGCGGAACCGTTAGCATACGCGTGAATAAGCCAATTAATGGAATATTCATGATGAGCAGAACTACGTTAGCAATTAATAAAGCCGCAATTAACCCCCACACAATATCAGGTTGCTCAGTAAACATACCTGGGCCTGGGGTGATATTATAGAGCGTTAGCGCCCCCATCATTACTGCAGTTGTCCCCGACCCCGGAACGCCAAGGGTTAACATTGGGATAAATGAGCCACAGGCAGAGGCATTATTGGCTGCTTCTGGTGCAGCGACACCGCGAACATCGCCATTACCAAAATCGCCTTTTTCGCCACTGATTTTCTTTTCAGTCATATAGGTTATGGCACTGGCAATGGTGGCGCCGGCACCTGGTAAGACGCCAACAAAGAACCCAATAAAAGAGGAGCGTAAAGCAGGGCCAGCACACGCTTTGACCTCTTTGCGATTAAACAGCATTCTGCCTGTTTTGCGGATCAGCCCTTGTCCTGTTGCCGTGCCTTCGAGCATCAATAAAATTTCGCTAACAGAGAACAAACCAATAACCACGACGATAAACTGCACGCCATCCGATAAATGTACGCTATCAAACGTAAAACGATATTCCCCAGAGTTGGCATCTACGCCCACAGTTGCAAGAGATAAACCAATTAATGCCGCCAATAGTGATTTAATTGGGTTTTGGCTCATCATACTGCCCAAGCAGGCAATAGCAAAAACCATCAAAGCGAAATACTCTGCAGGCCCGAAAGCCAAAGACCATTGCGCTAATAAAGGAGCAAATAAAATGATACCCACAATCGCAATCGTTGAGCCAAGGAATGAACTCACTGCAGAAATTGACAGTGCAACACCACCTTTACCTTGTTTTGCCATTGGGTAACCATCTAGCGTGGTCATGATTGCAGCGGCATCACCAGGGACATTGAGCAATATTGATGAGATGCGTCCACCATATTCACAACCTAAATAAACCGTGGCGAGTAAGATTAATGCAGACTCAGCAGGTAATTTAAGTGCAAAGGCCAGTGGTAGCAAAATAGCGACACCATTAATAGGGCCGAGGCCGGGAAGCATTCCAACGATAGTACCGATAAAACAACCAATTAAGGCGATCAAGATATTTTGAGGAACAAGAGCAACCTCAAAACCTTGTGATAGGTACATCCAAGTTTCCATGATTTCGTTCCTTAATTAAGCAAGCTACCAATAGGTAAGGTTACATCTAGCCATTTATCAAAGGCATAAAATAGAAAGATACCTAAGACGGGGCCGGAAATAACCGCGGCGATAGGTGTTGCGCCAAATAGCAGAGCAATACTGATGGTAAGTAAACTGGTGGCAATCGGGAACCCTAACCATTCAAAAGCCCATGCATAGATAACAAGTGCAACGACTAATAAAACTAAACGACGTAATACATAGGGTTTTGGCCATTCAACGGCTTCTTGCTTGCCAAATAATAAGGCAAGGGCACAAAGCGCCATTAAAGAGAGTATGACAACCGGAAAAGGGCGGGGGCCCAGTGGTTCATAACTAAACTCACTTTGGATCCCCCAACCAATATAAATTCCGATAGCACACAGTATTAGCCAAACTATGGCAAATATGCGTTGGCTCATCGTTCACCCCATTATTTGGCTAAACCGAAGGCACGGGCTTGTTCACGGTATTGCTCGATTTCTTTTTTGACATAACTATCGAGTTCTTGCCCGGTTAAGTTGTATTCAAATAAGCCGCGGAGTTCGCGTTGTTTTTTGAATTCGTCGGTTTGTTGCAGTTTTTGGAAGGCTTCAACCCATTGGTTATAATCGGCATCAGACACTTTGGGGCCCATATAGAAGCCGCGGATGATTGGCCAGACAATGTCATAGCCTTGTTCTTTGGCTGTTGGGATGTCAGATAAACCATCTTCAAGGCGTTTATCTGAGTAGACAGCAAGGATACGAATTTTACCTTCATTGATATATGGCGTCATTTCGCTGATATCCCCTGAAAGGACTTGAATATGGTTGCCCAGTAGTGCCGTTAAGGTTTCACCGCCCCCTTCAAAAGCTACGTAACGCATTTTGCGAGGGTCAATATCAATGGCTTTGGCTAACAAGGCCGTTTTCATCCAATCTTGGCTACCAATCGACCCTCCAGCACCAAAGACGATGCTGTTCGGATCCTTTTTGAAGGTATCCATTAAATCTTTCAGAGTCTTATAAGGTGAATCTGCACGCACGGCAATCATACCGTAATCGCTTCCTACACTAGCCAGCCAACGCACATCGTTTTCGTTATAGCGACCAAACTTACCTTGAGCAAGATTGAGTAAAGAACCGCCGGAGAAAGCAACAATGGTGCCGGGTTCAGCAGGGCGTTGAGCGACTATGGCGTTATAAGCGACCGCGCCAATACCGCCAGGCATGTAGGTCACTCGCATTGGTTTTTCGATTTCTTTGTTTTCTAATAGGGAAACTTGGACTAATTTACAGGTTAAATCAAAACCACCGCCGGGTTTGGCGGGAGCAATACATTCGGTGCGCTCAGGTAGGGCATTTGCTTGGTTGATGCCAACTAAAAATATTGCTGTTGCTAAGGCCTTCAGTGTGAATTTTTTCATTCTTTTTTCCTTACTAAGACAATAATTAGAGGTATATATTGTTTACTTCTTGTTTTGTTGGTATGGCATCATTGACCGACGAAGCTTTCATTTACCTTTCATTAACAAATATTATTATTTTTATGTGATATATATCAGATTGTTTTGTATTTTTGCTTTTTTGTTATGTTAATTTAATGTTAAATTAATCACGTTAATAGTGTTTATTAACAATAGTTGTGATGGACACAGTAAATATGCGCACATTTGCTTTCCATTCATTCAATGGAATGCCAACGTATACTGATAAATAATTATAATGAGTATGCGGAATGAGAATTTTATTGGTTGAAGATCATGACGAATTGTCATTATGGTTACAGAAGGCTTTGTCGTCATCTGGGTTTGCAGTTGATGTTGCTAGTGATGGCGCGATAGCAGACCAGCTATTACAAACTGAGCACTATGAATTAGTCGTGTTAGATGTATCACTTCCGAGAATGAGTGGACTTGAGGTATTAGCGCAAATGCGCAAACGTCATCAAGAAACCCCAGTCTTGTTATTAACGGCGAATTCAGACGTGGCCGACCGAGTTCAAGGGCTAAATGCAGGGGCTGATGACTACCTGACTAAACCTTTTGATATTGCGGAATTAGAAGCACGTCTTCGCGCTTTATTGCGACGTAGTCAAGGGCAAGTGAATGAATCACAACAGTTTGGTTTGCTTAGTTACCATGAGGACGGTTATTTCTTATTAGGACAAGAACCACTTGGCTTGACGCCAAGAGAATATGCGGTGTTAAACACCTTATTTCATCGACGAGGGCGCCCTGTTTCTAAAATGCAATTATTTGAGCAGGTGTTTTCGTTGTCAGATGAAGCCAATTTACAAAGTATTGAGTTATATGTTCACCGTGTTAGAAAAAAACTTGCTGGTTCGGATGTTAATATCAATACCTTACGCGGATTGGGATACCGATTAGAGCAGTGTAGTGTATGAAATTAGTCTCTCATCCACGCTCTCTCTTTCATCAGTTGCTGCTCTTTTTCGGTATCCCCCTCATTTTATTGGGGAGTTTTTCGGTTTATACGCACTACTACAGTGCAAAAAATGCCGCAAACTTAGCCTATGACCGCACATTATTAGCTTCAGCTCGAACCGTCGCGGAGCGCTTGCAAGTTGTCGATGGGCACCTCTCAGTCAGTGTGCCTTATGTGGTGCTTGATAGCTTCGAGCTAAATAATAATGACCGAATTTTTTATCAAGTTATTTCTCCCGGTGGTGAAACTATTTCTGGTTATGATGACTTACCGCCGATTCCCCCGTATTGGATGCGCTCACAGCATTATACTGCGCTAGTTTATTTTTATGATGCGCAGTACAAAGGCTTGCCTATCCGTATTGCTGCATTTTATCAACCGATTAATGAAGGCGGTATCACTGGGATGGTTGAAATCCGTGTGGCGGAAACAGTTTATTCGCGACAAGATCTTGCTAATCAATTATTAATTTCTGCCCTGATGAGCCAAGGTACTGTGGTGTTTTTAACTTTGGTACTTGCCTATATTTTACTTAGTAAGTTATTGGCACCGCTAAAAAAATTGTCCCATTTAATGTTAAGCCGTTCCGCTAATGATTTAACCCCTTTGCCTGATTTGCTGCCGTGGTCTGATTTATCACCATTAATTGATGCATTAAACCGCTATATTTCCCGCCTAAAGCGGATGGTTCGACGGCAAGAACGGTTTAGTGCGGATGCCTCTCACCAACTTAAAACGCCGCTAACTGTCCTCAAAACACAGGTTTCTGTTGCGATTAATAGTCAGGATGAAACCCAACGGCAACAGAGTTTACAAGCTATCGATAAAACTCTTGATAACACGATCAATTTGACGGATAGGCTTTTGCAGTTATCACGTTTAAAAGCCCATGAGAAAGAAGCCATTACACAGTATCGTGCTATAAACTTAGTGGATATTGTTCACCAGGCTTGTTTTACTCGGTTACCCCAAGCAGAAAGCCAAAATATTGACTTAGGTTATGAAGGCGCGGAAACAGCATGGATTAAAGGTGAACCTATTTTATTAGCAGAGATGTGTGCAAATTTAATTGATAATGCTATTAAATATACCCCTGCAAATGGGGTGGTCACCGTTCGGGTGGTCAGCAGTGATGACCATCTTCATTGGGTTTTGGAGGTCGAAGATTCAGGCCCTGGGATCCCAGACGCTAAAATTATCCGTTCTATGGAAGCTTTTACTCGATTAAATAACGCGTTAGGAAAGGAAGGTGCAGGACTAGGTCTCGCTTTAGTGAAAGATATTGCCAGTTATCATGGTTCTGAACCACAGTTATTAAAAAGTGAGTTACTTAATGGATTGTTGGTTAAAATTGCATTTAAAGCAAGCCAAGCGCCACACTGAAAAGAACACCCTAATTAGGGCGTTCCATTAGTGACAAAGTTTAAGAATAATAAAACTTGATGCACTTAGTTTCGTATTGGTACTAACACCTGTGGTAGTGTGTTATTTGAAGTCTCCGGATTAAAATTGTGATTCGCTGTGTTTTGTTCTAGGTTTGCCATTGTGGATGATAATAGCGATACGGTGTCTACATCATCACTCTTGTCTTTAAGGATGTTATATAGAGCCTCTACGGTTTCTTTTTCTAGTTTTTTTATAAATACATCTATTGATCTTATTTTTAAATCCGTGTTGTATATTTCGTTAAGTAAAGCTGATATATCTTGTGAAATTAAGTTATTATCTTTATTTTCTGAGTGGTCGTGAATGTATTTTACGAGATTGTTTTTTAAATTGGTGATTTTCCCTTCCTGTATATTTATATTGCCAGTATCAATTTGCTCTAATACCTTCATTTCATTTAATTGAGAGTGTTGCTCGATAATGTATAACAATGCATCTCTAATTGTTTGATAGTAGGATTCTTTGCTGACGTCGGATATAGCGGACTTTAATGGAACATAATTATGAACGTTAGAAATAAAATCATCTCTCATCGCTGTTAGATATTCTCTTTCACGTTGTATATCCGATATATTGATATTTTCTTCATTAAATAGCAGGGTAGCTAATTGACGAAAGTTATTAACTTCATTATTTTCTGTTTTTGTATTTTTAATTTTTGATTTGTTTTCATCCATTATAGGTATGATTGATGTATTATTTTTTAAGTTTAAATTCATATTAAATGCTCCATATTAATTAGGGGTAATACCCGTAAGTACCAGACAATGAAATATAAATCAACCAAAACAAAATAACTAATTTTTATTTGAAATTAAATTGCAATAAGTATCATTAAAATAATTAGGTGGTTAATTAAATTAGATAATGATTAGGGGGTAAACAAAATTATATCTATTTTAGATAAATAGTTTCATTAGATATTTGGGTAAATAGTGTATTTAATTGAATTTCATCTAGAGAAAATCGAATGTAATATCCATGATGGCAAGCTGGAAGCTTAGCGATATAACAGGTTGACATTATAAACTAGCCACTAGTCCGTAACTGCAAATCGCTCATTGGTTGATGGCAACGAGCACGTCTAAATCGCCACGATCCATTTAGATTTATCGCGTTATCACGGTTTATTGAGTCGAGTTGATACTCCTAAAGAAGTATTTGATTTTGCTTAAGTCTAATTGGAATTCCAGAAGATTCAATCGGATTATCCTTCATCTGAAAAACGGTAATCCGATAAATGATACCAATGATGGGCGAACTAAAGGTGAATTGCGTGATTTTAAAATGTCACAAAGTATTAATAATGAGGAATATTAAAGGAAAATAAATGAAGGAATGAAGAGGATTTCAAACATAGCCCCACAAAGTGGGGCATATGAGTGACGACATTGCATTTATTGCTTTTGTAATTCTATTCTACTGGCAAGAATCTTCTTGAACCACCTTTTTTTCACGGCGGAATAATTCTGTCAGTGGCGTACGTAATTGTTGCGCTAACATTACCCCGAGTAAGACCACGCCACCACCAATTAAATGGTAACTTTTGAGTTCTTCACCTAAGGCGAAAATGGCGATAATGGCGGTGAAAACAGGTGCTAGGTTCATAAAAATGGAGGTTGTATTCGCCCCAAGGCGCATAACTCCTTGGATCCATAATGCAGGAGCCATAATGGAGGCGGCAATACCAGCAAATACCACTAAACCGATATTTTGGCTGTTCAGCGAGACATCTTCAGCTAATAAGAAATTAGGGAATAGCATGATAACGCCAAAGAAAACTTGAACGTAGAGTGAGTCCCAACTGGATAACTGGATTGACCAACGCTTAGTAAGCACACCGTACAGGGCATATGCTGCAGACGCAACTAACATCATGGCTTCCCCTTGGCCTAAGCCTTGTGAGAATAATGCGCTTGGGCTTCCTTGGCTCACTAACCACACTAACCCACATAATGAAAGAATTGAACCTAGCACAATCCCCACGGTAGGAATAACGCGTAGTACAAAGATACTAATAATCACTGTTAATAATGGGATCATGGAGTTCATAATTCCCATAAAAGTAGCGCTCACGCTGTGTGCGGCATAATAAGCTAAACTTTGGTAAAGCATCATCCCTAAAGCGCCCAAAATGGCAAGTTGCCACCAATGCTTCCTGACCATTTTAAAATTTCGAAGCACAGAACGTAATACAAAAGGCGTCATGACAAGCAAGGCCAGCGCCCAACGGTAAAAAGAGATTGCCGCAGGGTCAATAGCGGTTGATGCCGCTTTGTTTACAATGGCATTAATTGACCATAATAAAACCGCAATCAGCGGAAAAAGAAGATTTTTCATTAAAACACTCTCCCATATTGAATGGGCGCTAGTATACATCTGTCCGATTTTTTATATATACTGATAACCAGACAATCGATAACGCTTTTCAGACAGGTACCATGGAAAATTTAAAATCAGACATTTGGCAAATCAGCGAATGTAATATCGCAGAGCCTGAATTGGTTGCTTTTCGGCATGAGCAAACTGCCGCCCTCACTGAGTATAAATCCCATTCGCATCCTTTTGGTCAAATGCTGTATGTGGTGTGTGGCATCATGGAAATGGAGGTGGCTGGTCAACATTATTTAGCACCGCCAGAATTTTGCATTTGGATCCCTGCGAATATTCCCCATGCTAGCTTTAATAAAGAAAGTGTCAAATTTCGAATTATAGATTTTGCTCATGAATACAACCAAGTGCTGGCTCAACGGCCGTGTGTGATTAAGCTTAGCCCGATATTTCAATCAATTATGACGGACATGTATCAACGCGGTATTGTTCAGCCCGAAACAGAGCAAGACTTGCGTTTGGCTCATGTGCTTATTGATCAATTTCCATTGTCTCCCTGCCAAGACACCTATTTGCCTGTTTCAAAAGATAAATTTCTTGCTCCCATCTTATTAGAGTTACAAGGTGACCCAGCAGATAACACGACGTTAGCACAATGGGCAAAACGCTATTATACATCGGAACGCACGTTATCAAGGCGTTGCCAGCAAGAGTTAGGAATGTCGTTTAGTGAATGGCGTCAACGTTTACGCTACCTACATGCCGTTGCCGGGCTAGAAAAAGGAAAAAGTGTACATGAAGTTGCATTGGATGTCGGATATAGCTCGGCATCCGCCTTTATTGCGATGTTCCAACAAATATCAGGTGTCACACCAGATCGCTTTCGAGCGAAAGAATTTACAGTAGAAGGTAACCTCTCATAGGCATCTGGCTTAAACCGTGGCAAAATATTGCTCCACTTATCTATATAACGACACACAACAAACAAGTGATTGATTGGGATAACAGCGTGAAAATTTTAGTCGATGAGAATATGCCATATGCTCAAACTTTATTTAGTGAGCTTGGTGAAGTGAAAGCGGTACCGGGGCGTCCTATACCAGAACAAGAATTAATTGATGCAGATGCATTAATGGTACGTTCTATCACTAAGGTTAATGAATCACTGCTCGGTAATACACCGGTTAAATTTGTTGGAACCGCGACAGCCGGTTTTGACCACATTGATACCGAGTGGTTATCAACCGCAAATATTGGTTTTTCATCAGCACCGGGTTGTAATGCGATAGCGGTCGTTGAATATGTCTTTTCCTCACTATTACTGCTAGCGGAACGCGACAACTTTGATTTGCGTGATAAAACAGTAGGAATTATTGGTGTTGGTAATGTCGGAGGGCGTTTAGCGGCTAGGTTATCGGCTTGGGGAGTCAAAACATTACTCTGTGACCCACCGCGTGCAGCCAAAGGGGACGACGAGCTATTTGTTTCTTTTGAAGATGTGCTCAAGCAAGCTGACGTGATAACCTTCCATACTCCGCTGAATATGTCTGGGGAATATCAAACTTTCCATTTAATGGATGAAACGGGTTTAGCAAAATTACGAGATGGCACCATTTTAATTAACGCAAGTCGAGGTGAGGTGGTTGATAATAAAGCATTATTATCTGTGCTTAATCGCGGGAAAAAAATGAGCGTTATCTTAGATGTGTGGGAGCCAGAACCAGATTTAGACACCGCACTTTTAGCATTAGTGGATATCGGTACTCCGCATATTGCGGGTTATACGCTAGAAGGTAAAGCACGAGGAACGACGCAAGTTTATGAAGCTTACTGCCAGTTTCTCGGCAAATCGTCACAAATTTCCCTTTCATCCTTACTGCCTAAGCCTGATATCAATCAATTGACTTTCAATGGTAAATTAACGCAAAACCAGCTCAAAAGGTTAGTGCATCTCGTGTATGATGTGCGCCGAGATGATGCAGCATTAAGAGCGGTTGCAGGGGTAACAGGCGAATTTGATAAACTGCGCAAAAATTATCAAGAACGTCGTGAATGGTCATCCCTTGAAGTGATTTGTGATGATGAACAAACGGCATCAAAACTCAATGCACTTGGTTTTAAGGCAAGTTTAGTTAGCACAAAATAAATGAGTTAAAATGATCACCTGTTAAATAGCGCCAATTGGGGCTATTTAATTTTTTATTTTTTAGAGGAATAGCCATGACTGAAGGTTGGAATATTGCAGTATTAGGCGCAACCGGTGCTGTAGGTGAAGCTATTATTTCACTGTTACAAGAAAGAGAATTCCCAGTCGGCGAACTGTATTTACTGGCCAGTGAGCGTAGTGCAGGGGAGAGCGTACGTTTTAATGGTAAAAGTATTCAAGTTGAAAATGTGACTGATTTTGATTGGTCACAGGCACAAATTGCCTTTTTTGCAGCTAATGAAGGTGTAAGCCTACAATACGCTGAATTAGCGGCGCAGGAAGGGTGTATTGTCATTGATACTAGCGGCGTATTTGCTCAAGAACCGGATGTGCCACTGATTGTCCCAAATGTGAATCCGCAAGTACTCGCTGATTATCGCAACCGTAATATTATTTCATTGGCTGACAGCTCAGTGAGCCAATTATTAACGGCAATCAAACCGCTGGTGGACGCGGCAGGGTTAGGGCGTATTACTTTAACCAATATGTTGTCGGTTTCCAGTTATGGTAAAGCCGCTGTCGATGAGCTAGCAGGGCAAAGCGCACGTTTATTAAATGGTATCCCTGCGGAAGAAGGCCGTTTTAGTAAGCAATTAGCCTTTAATATGTTGCCATTATTGGCTGACATGGAAGGCAGTGTCGTTCATGAACGTCGCTTGGTTGAGCAAGTGCGTAAGGTACTGCAAGATGATGGCTTACCCGTGGCCGTTAGCTTTATTCAATCCCCTGTTTTTTATGGGAATGCGCAAGTCGTTCATTTAGAAACGTTGCGCCCAATGAGCGCAGAAGAAGCTAACGAAGAACTTGAACGTTTTGAAGATATTCAGGTCTCAGAAGAGGGTGATTATCCTACCCAAGTGACTGAAGCGTCAGGTCATGACCAATTAAGCATTGGTTGTGTACGTAATGACTACGGTATACCCGAAATTTTACAATTTTGGTCAGTGGCTGATAACGTGCGTTTCGGTGGCGCATTGATGGCGGTAGAAACAGCAGAAAAACTGGCTCAGGAGCTGTTTTACTAATGTCTGAGTCTACACAGTTGTATCGAATCGCATTAGGTATTGAATACAACGGCAGTCGTTATTTCGGTTGGCAACGTCAGCAAGAAGTTAAAAGTGTTCAAGGCTGTTTAGAGGACGCTTTGTCAAAAATTGCCGCGGAGCCAATTAGCGTGTTTTGTGCAGGGCGTACTGATGCTGGTGTCCATGCTACGGGGCAAGTGGTGCATTTCGAAACCTCTGCCATTCGTAAAGAAGCGGCTTGGACCATGGGGGCGAATACCCATTTACCCGCGGATATCGCTGTTCGCTGGTGTAAACCGGTGGCTGAAGAGTTTCATGCACGTTTTAGTGCAACAGCGCGTCGATATCGTTACGTGATTTTTAATCATCGTTATCGGCCAGCGATTTTATCGAGTGGTGTAACGCACTTTCATTACCCACTCGATGAAAAAAGAATGCATGAAGCGGCACAGGCACTATTGGGTGAACGTGATTTTACCTCATTCAGAGCAGTCCAGTGTCAGTCGAAGTCGCCATGGCGTAATGTGATGCATGTGAATGTCAGCCGCCACGGTAATTATGTGGTGGTAGACATCAAAGCCAATGCATTTGTTCACCATATGGTGAGAAATATTGTCGGAAGTCTGTTGGAGATTGGTTGTGGCAACCAAAGCATTGATTGGATGGCACATCTTCTTGAATTAAAAGACCGTACAAAGGCAGCTGCAACTGCGAGAGCTGAAGGGTTGTATTTGGTGAGTGTCGATTACCCAGAGAAGTTTGAGCTACCTCAGAATGTGATGGGGCCGCTTTTTCTGGCAGATGAACTGATGTAAAGCGAATTTTTATTTATCTCATAATTATTGCAAATAGCATGGATGCTATTATTGATGAGGATTATATGGAATTTATCACTTTTATTATCGACTTTATTTTACACATCGATGTGCACCTTGCTGAACTGGTCAGAGATTATGGTACGAGGGTCTATGGTATCCTGTTTCTGATCCTATTTTGTGAAACAGGGTTAGTGGTCACACCATTTTTACCGGGAGATTCGTTATTATTCGTTGCTGGCGCGATTTCGTCATTAGACAGCAATGACCTGAATGTTCATTTAATGGTCGCGTTGATGATTACGGCGGCGATTATTGGTGATGCGGTAAACTACACCATTGGGCGTATTTTTGGTGAAAAATTATTCAAAAATCCGGACTCGAAGATTTTTCGTCGCGTTTATTTAGATAAAACCCATGCTTTTTATGAAAAACATGGCGGTAAAGCGATTATACTGGCGCGCTTCGTGCCGATCGTCAGAACTTTTGCACCATTCGTTGCAGGAATGGGTAAAATGTCTTATCGTCACTTTGCTTTTTATAATGTGACGGGCGCGTTTATTTGGGTATTATTATTCACTTATGCGGGTTATTTCTTTGGTGAATTACCGTTCGTACAAAAGAATTTGAAATTACTGATAGTCGCGATTATCTTTGTTTCAATTTTGCCGGGCGTTGTTGAAATTATTCGTCATCGCCGAATAGCTGCGAAAGAAAAGCGTGCGGCAGCGCAAAAAATCGATAACCACTAGATGGTTTAACAAGTTTTTATCCACAGTGAGATATCATTGTGGTTTAATGGCAAAAAATTACATACTGGTGATAACCAGAGTGAATCAGACAAAAAGGTCCATTAATGAGCTGGATTGAAAAAATTTTAAAGAAAGGTAACTTGACCCAATCACACAAAGCCAACATCCCAGAGGGAGTTTGGACTAAATGCGATAGCTGCGGGCAAGTATTATATGGTGCTGAATTAGAGCGTAATTTATCCGTGTGTCCAAAATGTGACCACCATATGCGAATTCACGCCCGTCAGCGCTTAGAAACCTTCCTTGATGAAAACTCAACAACAGAATTAGGCAGCGAACTTGAGCCTAAAGACATTCTGAAGTTCAAAGATTCAAAAAAATATAAAGATCGTATTGTTGCAGCACAAAAAGAAACGGGTGAAAAAGACGCGATCGTCGTGATGAAAGGCACGTTGAAAGGCATGCCAGTAGTGGCTGCAGCGTTTGAATTCGCCTTTATGGGCGGTTCAATGGCTTCAGTTGTCGGTGCACGTTTTGTCCGTGCTGTCGAACAAGCTTTGGAAGATAACTGCCCGTTGGTATGTTTCTCTTCAAGTGGCGGTGCGCGTATGCAAGAAGCACTGTTATCATTAATGCAGATGGCCAAAACCAGTGCCGCATTAGCAAAATTGCAAGAGCGTGGCTTACCTTACATTTCAGTATTAACTGACCCAACCATGGGTGGGGTGTCTGCAAGTTTGGCAATGTTAGGTGATATTAACGTGGCAGAGCCGAAAGCGTTAATTGGTTTCGCAGGGCCACGTGTTATCGAGCAAACTGTTCGCGAAAAATTACCGCAAGGCTTCCAACGCAGTGAATTCTTACTTGAGAAAGGCGCGATTGACATGATAGTTCGCCGCCCTGAGATGCGTGACCGTTTAGCTGAAATATTGGCGATGTTAACCAATAAACCAAGCTTTAATGAGACACCAATCATCGTAGCGGAAACGGTTGAAATCGACATCGATGCCGTTGATGAACTTGATGCCCAAGAGCCAAAAAAGGATTCTGAAAAGCATAAAAAAGATGATGAGTAATCTAATCATTCCTAATGCCAAGTCTCCATTGGAGGCTTGGCTTTCTTATCTCACCGACTTACATAGCCAAAATATTGATATGGGGTTGGAGCGAGTCGGTCAAGTTGCTAGGAAAATGAACCTAACGCAGCCTGCTCCCAAAGTTATCACTGTGACGGGAACCAACGGGAAAGGGACAACTTGTCATACACTAGAGTCCATATTTATGGCGTCTGGGTTAAAAGTTGGGGTATACAGTTCACCGCATCTTATCCGTTATACCGAACGCGTTCGTATTCAAGGCCAAGAACTTCCCGAGTCTGATTTCTGCGAGGCATTTGCCATAATTGAAGCTCAGCGAGCAGATATTTCTCTCACCTATTTTGAATATGGCACTTTGGCGGCGTTACAGCTATTTAAACAAGCTAAACTCGATATTGTGATTTTAGAAGTCGGTTTAGGTGGGCGGTTAGACGCGACAAATGTCGTTGATGCAGATATAGCCGCAATCACCAGTATCGCACTTGATCACACTGATTGGCTTGGTTCAGACCGTGAACATATTGGTTATGAAAAAGCTGGTATCTTCCGTGCTGGCCATTATGGTGTGGTTGGTGAGCCGGATATGCCAGCTTCAATCAGTCAAGTGGCTGAGCATTTAGGTACGAAGCTATTTCGTCGTGGGACGGATTGGCAATACAGTGAGCAAGCAAATAGTTGGTCATGGCAAAGTTCACAGCGTGAATGGCATAATTTACCGTTACCGAATGTGCCTTTAGCGAACGCAGCAACAGCGCTAGGTGTGGTGAGTTGCTTATTGGAAATTGATGCTGATTTTGCCCAAAAAGTGACTGAGTCCACTATTCATCAAGGTTTGAAATCAGCTCAATTACCGGGGCGCTTCCAAATTGTCGGTGAAAAACCGTTGATGATCTTGGATGTGGCGCATAACCCTCATGCAGCAGGGTACTTAGTTAGTAAATTGGCTGCCTTGCCTGAAACTAAAGGTCGTCATATTCGTGCGGTTGTCGGGATGCTAGGTGATAAAGACATCAAAGGTACGCTTGAGTGTTTATCACAACAAGTCACCGATTGGTACCTTGCGCCATTAACTGAGTTTAGGGGGGCTGATGTGGCTCAACTGAGTCAACATTTACCGACAGCTAACCAGTTTGACAGCGTAGAAAAAGCGTGGCAGCAAGCTTGCATCGATGCAAACGAGCAAGATGTGATTGTGGTGTGCGGGTCATTTCATACCGTTGCTCACGTCATGATGTTATTGGAAAATCAAGAAGGATAGTGCCGGTGGCTAGTAAATTTCAGAATCGACTTGCTGGCGCCATTGTGCTTGTTGCAGTGGGAGTTATTGTGCTTCCTGCTCTGCTTGATGGCGATAAGAAATACAATGAAAATGAATTTGCGGCCATTCCTATTATCCCTAAACCGGGTGATGAAGAAGATATTGAAGCAATAGCGCCTATTGTGAGTACGACTACCACCGCTTCTTCAGAAGGTGCTTCTGAAGCCATGTTGTCAGAAGCCATTACGCAGCAACAGAATGAGCAGGTTGAAACCCGTCCATCGACGACAACTCCTGCGCCGAGCGTAGTTGAACCCGTCAAGCCGGAGCCTAAGCCTGAACCTAAAGTTGAGCCGAAACCACAACCAAAACCCGAGCCTAAGCCAGAACCTAAGCCTCAACCACAGGGCAAAGCGTTTGTTGTGCAAGTGATTGCATTGAACAATGCAAGTAAAGTTGAAGAGATTGTCGCTAAACTAAGGTTGTCCGGTTACCAAGTTTATACGGTTCCTGCCAAACCAGTGAATAATAAACTTACACGGATCTACGTTGGGCCTGAGGCTTCAAGGCAGAGGCTAGAAGCAGCTTTACCAGAACTGAATAAGATTACGGGGACGAAAGGGATAATCCAAAGCTATAAACCTTAAAATAGAATTTAAATAATCCCTAAAAGGTAAGGGGATTTAGTAACTTACTGCGGCGATTATGATTTTTTATTTTCGCCGCTATTTTTTTAAATTTGATAGAAAAATGGTTACGCAAACGTTTTCGTTTTCTGTTAGAATGCACTTCGCTGATGTCGTGAGTGCGAATTTTGGAATGAAATATGGTCTGGATAGATTACACAATTATCGCCATTATTGGCTTCTCGGCACTAGTTAGCTTGATCCGTGGTTTTGTACGAGAGGCGCTCTCTCTGGTTACATGGGGCTGTGCTTTTTTTGTTGCGAGTACGTTTTATCCTTACTTAGCGGGCTACTTTACTCGTTTTGAGGATGTGCTGGTTAGAAATGGCATTGCTATCGCTGCACTGTTTATTGCCACATTAATTGTTGGCGCGGTGGTGAACTATGTGATTAGCTCGTTAGTACAAAAAACCGGGTTATCAGGTACAGATCGAGTTCTGGGGATCTGCTTCGGTGCGCTGCGTGGTGTGTTAATAGTTTCGGCATTACTGTTTTTTCTCGACACATTTACACCATTACCTCAAAGTGAGGATTGGCAGCGTTCGGAACTTATTCCGCAGTTCAGTCATATAATCAGGTGGTTTTTTGACTACCTGCAAAATGCGTCAAGTTTCCTACCGGAGAACATTTCTCCGTCTGGCTGATGAGGAAAGACTAAATGTGCGGTATTGTCGGTATCGCCGGTGTTACACCGGTAAACCAATCAATTTATGATGCTCTCACGGTGCTTCAGCATCGTGGGCAAGATGCAGCAGGTATTGCCACGATTGATGGCAAAAACAACATTCGTTTACGCAAAGCAAATGGTCTTGTTAAAGATGTGTTTGAAACACGTCATATGTTGAGATTACAAGGCTGCATGGGGTTAGGGCATGTCCGTTATCCAACAGCCGGTAGCTCGAGCGCTTCTGAGGCGCAGCCTTTCTACGTAAACTCACCTTTTGGTATTACACTTGCACATAATGGTAATCTGACAAACGCTCATGAGCTCACTCGGAGTTTATTTGAAACAGCGCGTCGCCATGTGAATACTACTTCTGATTCTGAGATATTACTGAACGTATTAGCGCATGAGCTTGATAGGTTTGAGCATTTCCCTCTTGAGCCAGACAATGTTTTCAGTGCGGTGTCAGCCATGCACAAAAAACTACGTGGCGCATATGCTTGTGTGGCACTAATTATCGGTCATGGAATGTTAGCTTTCCGTGACCCTCATGGTATTCGCCCATTAGTACTAGGGCGCCGCATTACTGAAAGCGGTGAGCATGAATATATGGTCGCTTCAGAAAGTGTTGCGCTTGATACTTTAGGGTTCGAATTTTTACGCGATGTTGCTCCAGGTGAAGCGGTCTATGTGACAGAAAAAGGGCAATTATTTACACGCCAATGTTCTGATAACCCGCAATTGACCCCATGTATCTTTGAATATGTATATTTTGCTCGCCAAGACTCCTTTATTGATAAAGTGTCTGTGTATAACGCAAGATTACGCATGGGGCAAAAATTGGGCGCCAAAATTGCTCGAGAATGGGAAGATTTAAACATCGATGTGGTAATTCCTATTCCAGAAACATCGTGTGATATCGCACTAGAAATCGCACATATTCTGGATAAACCTTACCGCCAAGGTTTTGTGAAAAATCGTTATGTTGGTCGTACGTTTATCATGCCGGGTCAACAAGAGCGTCGCAAATCAGTCCGTCGTAAGCTCAATGCGAACCGTGCAGAGTTTCGTGATAAAAACGTTTTACTCATTGATGACTCCATTGTTCGCGGCACAACATCTGAGCAAATCGTTGAACTCGCGCGGGAAGCGGGAGCAAAAAATGTTTACTTTGCTTCAGCGGCACCGGAAGTGCGTTTTCCGAACGTATATGGCATTGATATGCCAAATGCAAATGAGTTAATAGCACACGGTCGCGAAGTGGATGAAATTCGCAAACTTATCGGTGCAGATGGGCTAATTTTCCAAGATTTAACCGATTTAGTCGCTGCCGTCCGTGAAGAAAACCCTGAAATCACCGAATTTGAGTGCTCCGTATTTGATGGCATATATGTGACCAAAGATATCGACCAAAGTTATTTAGATTATTTGGAAAACCTACGTAAGGACGATGAGTTAAAGTTGAAGGATCAGAGTGAGGTTGAAGACCTAGAGATTTATAACGAAGGCTAAATTTTCGTCAATTTTCGTCATAGTTTGGGCTACAGCGTTGTTGGCTTCACAAATTCGCCCTAGTCACGTAGTTTTCTACGCTCCTAGGGTCTCTTTGCTAGCCGCCTAGCTGTAACCCTAACTATATAGAAAATCCACAGTGATTCTGATTTTTCCCATCTTTAATCTGTAGCCTAAAATATCAAGAAAACTATGACGTCAAATGAAGGCCTAAGTTACAGTTATATCTGATTTAAAATACGTAAAAATCGAGTAAGCTAGAGGGACATTAACTGCCTATTTGGAGCGATATATGGCTGATTTCAACTCCCTTCCTGATGTGATTAAACCTTTTGTAGATAAAATCAAATCCACTAAAAAATCCCTTGTTGAAATGACGTTAACCCCAGTTGAAGACTATATTTTATGGGATAGTCGTGTCGGGGGAATGCCGTATTTGCCAATAAATGAAAAGTATCCGACGAATAGCGCAGGAACGCCGCTCAAGTTACTTGCCCAAATTAACTTTGCACAAATGCCTAAATTAGAAAATTACCCTGAAAAGGGTATTTTACAGTTTTTTATTGGTGGTGATGACTTATATGGAGCCGACTTTGAACAAAGGCAAAAACAGGAAGATTTCCGCATTATTTATTGGGAAGATATTATTGAAGATGCCAGCCAATTAACTCAAGATTTTTCTGCCGTGATTGCGGCTCATTCCGATGATTACTATACCCCTATAGATCACCAATACAGTATTGAATATACGCCTGCGGAACAGTTCATCAGCATCGATGATTTCCAATTTGGTCAGAAAATATTAGGGGTTGATAACCTCTATGATTATGAGGACCAATTTGACGGTGAAGACTTTTACGACGAATGGGTTGAGCCTTACAGTGATACTTTTGAATCAGGGGCACATTGCATAGGCGGTTATCCGTTCTTCACTCAAACCGACCCAAGAGAATACGAAAAAGATATTCAACAATATGAATTACTTCTCCAAATAAATACCGATTATGAAATAGGGATTATGTGGGGAGATATGGGAGTGGGTAATTTCTTTATTCACCCTGATGACCTGAAGAAAAGAGATTTTAGTCGAGTCGTGTATAATTGGGATTGTGGCTGATGGCTTAAATTTTCGTTATAGATAGGATTGCAGCATTGTTGGTATCTGCAATTTTAGTGAATATTGTATATAATGCGCTGAGTTATCGTGAATAGGGCAGCGAAATGAAAAAACTGATCATTGGGTTAACAGGGGCGAGTGGGGCTATTTATGGCGTCCGTTTGCTTGAAGTGTTGAAGCCTGTCAAAGAGGTAGAAACCCATTTGGTGATGAGTGCAGCTGCCCGCCAAACATTAGCATTAGAAACTGACTACAGTGTAAAAGAGGTTCAGCAGTTAGCTGACCATAACTATGATAGTCGCGATATCGCCGCTGCTATTTCTTCAGGTTCGTTTCGCACTGCTGGAATGGTGATCATGCCCTGCACCATGAAGACACTGTCTGGCATTGTTCATAGCTACACGGATACATTAGTCACAAGAGCTGCCGATGTGGTCCTCAAAGAAGGCAAAAAGCTAGTGCTGGGTGTGCGTGAAACGCCTTTGCATGTTGGCCATTTGCGTTTAATGGTACAAGCGGCAGAGATGGGAGCCGTGATCATGCCTCCGATGCCAGCGTTTTATCACCAACCTGAAACAATCCAAGATATTGTAGACCAAACGGTGAATCGCATCCTTGATCAGTTTGATATCGAACTGGAACAAGACCTATTTCACCGCTGGCAAGGGGTGAAATAACCCTTATTCATCTGTATGTGGAATAAGCAAGTCAGTAAGTGCTTCTTTTAATTCTATATGTTCAAACTGGAATCCTGCTTCTTCCAACCTTTTGGGAATTGCCTGTTGACCACCCAATACCAACGCTGCAGATTCCCCCATGATGGCCTTAATCACAAAAGCGGGTGTTCGCACAAATGAAGGGCGATTGAGAACATCACCTAACGTGGCAGAAAATAAGTCATTATGGACTGGATAAGGTGAGGTCATATTAAAGGGCCCAGAAAGAGTAGGGCTATCCAATAGAAAACAAATTGCCCGAACCATATCGTTGATATGTATCCATGGCATGTATTGTTTTCCGTCACCTATTGGACCTCCCGCTCCCATTTTGAAAATGGGGAGAATTTTAGCCAGTAAACCGCCATTCGCCGATAGCACTAGGCCAGTGCGTAGTAAACAAACGCGAGTTTTTTCCGATTGTGCATTAACGGCTAATGCTTCCCAATGCTGTGTGAGTTGGTGAGTAAATTCATCGTGGGGTTGTTCGTCTTCAGTTACGACTGACTGGCCTTGGTTACCATAATAACCAACAGCAGAACCTGATAAAAATACCTGTGGTGGCGTTTCACTGGCGAGGATTAATTCGCTTAGCTTTTGTGTCAATTTCCAACGACTATCACACAATAACTTTTTTTGTTCTTCGGTCCAGCGCTTATCAGCGATCGGTTCGCCAGCAAGATTAATAACAGCATCAAAGTCATTCAGGTGAGTTTGCTCATTAAGAGACGTCCAGCACTCAACAGCCTTACAAAAATGGCTATAAACTTTTTGCGGAGAACGGCTTAACACAGTAACCTGATGCCCAAGAGAAATCAGTTTTTGGATAAGTGGTGTTCCGATTAGCCCGGTGCCGCCTGTTATGAGTATTTTCATCGCCATCCCCGTCATATTTCAAACCGCAGCGTTGTTGCTTGCGTTCTATCACCTTAGTCACATACTTGTGTATGCTCCTAAAGATGCCATCTCTTAGCGCCTAGCTGCAATTTGAACTATTTAGGGGATATCCCTGAGATCAGTAACAAACTACAGCATTATGATTTAACTATAGCATTTGTGAATACAATTTGTATGATTTGCTTGGAGTATCATAAAGAAACCTGGCTTCATTATCATTGCAATAAAGAAGTGCTTTTTATGATGGCAACTAATTACAAATTCAGCTAGGATCATCTCCATAGGTGCGGATCAATGCGGATTGGTATTGTCTGGCATACAATAATAATCAGTCTAATGATATAAGCATTTTTAGCTTAAAAATAAAAGGTTTACAGGATGGAACAACCAACCGAAGTCGTTGAATGGGTCGATATTGTTGATGAAGACAATACGGTGATTGCTCAGGCAACACGTAGCCAAATGCGGGCAGAAAACCTACGCCACCGTGCAACTTACATTGTTGTTCATGACGGAATGGGCAAAATATTGGTTCAACGACGCACTGATATTAAAGATTTTCACCCCGGTTTCCTCGACGCAACAGCAGGTGGAGTCGTGACAAAAGGGGAAAACATCCTTGATTCTGCAAAGCGCGAAGCTGAAGAAGAGCTGGGTATTGCAGGCGTTCCTTTTGCGGAACATGGCCATTTTTATTTTGAAGATGCGCATTGTCGTGTATGGGGTGGGTTGTTTAGCTGTGTGAGTCATGGTCCATTTGCTTTACAAGAATCTGAAGTTGTTGAAGTCAGTTGGTTGACCCCTAAAGAGATCAGCGCGCGCTGTGATGAATTTACGCCAGATTCACTCAAAGCACTTTCCTTATGGTTAACTCGCAATAATGAGTTAGAAAAAACCATCACTTGTGCTGAAAATTCATAACCGATCAGATTTAAATTATTAAAGGGCTGTTTTATTTAGCCCTTTAATTTTTTTCTCCCAAAATCAAATCTCTAGCAAAGTTAATTTCTGGCTAATATATAACGATTAGTTATAACCAACTTGCATGCTAAACGATGTATTCATTTCCACACTAGATATAATGTGACAGAACTTAACATTTATCGTTTGCGATATGATGCACTGCTTGATGTATATATAACGCTTCGAGAGAATAAAAATGACAATTGATAAACAGAATACTTTTTTGAAACAACAACACCTTGAGAACGTAACCAATAAAGCTCGCGAGATTATGGAGCGTGAAGGAATTGAAGCATTAATCGCAACCGTGGGTGATAACTTCTATCACCTAACCGGTTTTGCGAGCTTCTTTATGTATACTTTCAGGCAAACAGGCTCTGCGATTGCGGTTATTTTTCGCGATCCTTCCATAGAATCATTGGTTATTATGAATGAATTTGAAGCAGCAAACTTGTCACTTCAAATGCCTAATGCAAAGATTAAAACATTTCCAATTTGGGTGGATGTAGACGACCCTTACAACCCGGAAAATGGCAAAGTGGTAAAACCAAGGCCAATTAATAGCCCAATAGAAACAATTTTCAATTTACTCAAAGAAGCGTTGTCTGAAGCGGGGGTTTATGGAAAACCGGTTGCGATTGAATTAAACCAAATTACACATACCGGTAAGGTATGGTTGGATAAGGTTATTCCTGGTTTAAATTTGGTTGATTCTTCGCCGTTATTTAATGAATTACGCATGATTAAAAGTGCGTGGGAAATTGCTCATCTCAGAAAATCAGCACAAATTACAGAAGCCGGTATCGCTGCTGCGAGTAAATTAATCAGGGTTGGCTGTACTTCAGCGGAATTAACCGCTGCTTTTAAAGCTAAAGTGATGGAATTCCCTGAAACGAACTATAGTCGCTTCAATTTAATTTCAGTGGGCAGTAATTTTTCACCCAAAATGATCCCAGATGATCAACCAGCAAAAGAAGGTGACTTAATTAAATTTGATTGTGGTGTTGATGTGGCTGGTTACGGTGCAGATATTGCAAGGACATTTGTGGTTGGTCAACCGAATGAAAAAGTCGCTGATATTTATCAAACTATCTTAAAAGGTCATCAATATATGTTAAGCCGAGTTGCACCTGGCGTTGCATTAAGTGATGTTTTTAATGAAACAATGGCTCTCATTCGTTCTTCAGGTTTGCCTCATTATAATCGTGGGCACCTAGGTCATGGTGATGGGGTGTTCGTTGGGTTAGAGGAAGCCCCTTTTGTGAGCGCTGCGACGACAGAAATATTTAGAGCTGGGATGGTGATGAGTTTAGAAACGCCGTATTACGGGATTGGTGTTGGTGGCATTATGATTGAAGATATGCTGCTTATTACTGAGGACGGAGTAGAAATGTTAAGTCATTTGCCTCGTGAATTAATTTCTTTCGGGCCAGTGGAATAAGGGGTGGTATATGAAGTGGTATCATTATTTAGTTATTTTTCCAATCCTCGCATTAACCGTAGGTATCTATTATGCCAATCAAGTAGAGCCTTTTGTTATGGGTTTGCCATTTTTAATGTTCTGGATTGTCTCATGGGTGATTGTTACAGCCTTAGTTATGTTATTAATCAATGTATTAGATAATAAAAATACGAAGGAAACATCATGAGTTCCGCATTAATTATTATTACAATTTTTTTCCTATTTAGCATTTATCTTGCTATCCGTGCTAAAAAGGGCAAAACGATGGATCACGAAGGGTGGTCTGTCGGTGGGCGCAGCTATGGTGCATTGCTAGTTTTCCTTCTAAGTGCAGGGGAAATATATACCACGTTTACTTTTCTTGGTGGAAGCGGCTGGGCTTACGGTAAAGGACCTGCAATTTTATATACCTTAGCGGTCAATGCTTTTATGGGGATCTTTTTATACTGGGTACACCCAAGAGTATGGCGCTTTGCAAAAGATAATGATGTCAGAACGATTTCTGAGTTATTTACCAAGAAATACCAAAGCCCGGGGTTAGGGTTATTAATTAGCTTGATTTCTATTGCTGCGATGGTGCCTTTATTTGTTTTGCAGCTTAAAGGATTAGGCATTATTGTTTCACAAGCGTCTTATGGCGCAATTCCTGCAGATATTGCCATATGGATTGGAATTATTGCAGTGACGTTGTTTGTGATGATCTCCGGTATTCATGGGTCAGCTTGGACATCAGCACTGAAAGATTTAATGATTTTAATTGTGGTCGTATTTATTGGTATTTATATCCCACTTCATTATTACGGTAGCTTTGGGGAGATGTTTAAAGCGATAGATACGGCGATGCCAAGCTTTTTAACATTCTCCGAAACGGGTCTAAATATCCCTTGGTATATTTCCACAATATTCTTATCTGTGGTTGCCTATTTCTGTTGGCCACATTATATGGCTGCGGTATTTACGGCTAAAGATGAAAAATCCTTAAAACGCAATAGTATTTTAATTCCTGCCTATAGCTTAATTATGTTATTTGCATTTTTTGTGGGTTATGCGTCTATATTACAAATTCCGCATCTTGAAGGTTCAGCTGTGGATTTATCGTTGTTTGAGATATCTAAAAGCACCTTCTCACCTATTGTGGTCGGTTTTATTGGTGCTGCTGGAATGTTAACGGCACTCGTCCCTGGTTCAATGTTGCTACTAACCACCTCTAATATGTTAGCGGGAGTTGTACAAAAAGCGATGGGGGTGAGTGAAGAAAAACGCCAGTCTGGTGTTTATGCACGCTTTATGGTGCCTGTCGTTGCGTTAGTCAGCTTGTATTTTATTTTCCACAGTAACGATACCTTGGTGGCTATTATGTTACTCGGGGTCAATATTGTTGCGCAGTTTTTCCCAGCTTTGTTGATGAGTTTTAAACAGAAAAATCCAATGACCCCTGCGGGCGCTATTTGTGGGATTTCCGCGGGGGTTTTATTTCTCGCGGTAACCTATATCGAGAAAATTTCTTTAGCGCAATTGTTTCCTTGGTTAGGGGAAAGTTTAAGTTTCATGAATATCGGTATTGCTGCATTTATTCTGAATATTATTGTGGCGGTAATAATTTCATTATTTAGCAAAACAAAGTAACAAGTGATATTTTAATTTTTTATTAATATTGCACCTTGTGATTATATCGCAGGGTGTATTTTTTATTTGATTAGTTTGAATTTAAATTCATTTAATAATTAACAATCAATTGATGAATATTATTATCTTATTTATCTTGTCAGCAATAAATTTAACCTTATAGTAATTTAAGCTACTTATATGAATCTTCCTTTAGGCTAATTTCTTACTGTTTTAAAAGGTGGATTTCTTAAGTTTTTACACGCTTAAATATTATTTGATATGAAGGATTCTTATTATGAAAAAAAATGAGTCAGTTGAATTATTGAAAAATCAGAAAGGAAAAGATAAATGCCCACCTAATAAATTAGCACTCTATACAAATATTGATTATAACAATTCAGAAATTGGCGATATTCTTTTAATATCTCCAGATATTCAACTTGATCAGAAGGAACTTGAATCATATGGATTTGATGTGGGGCATCATGATGGCGTTTCCTGTGTTGTTAACAATATGTCTAAAGCAGCTACGCTTGTCGCAGGTCTTAATCTTGATGGTGAAATATTACGAGTCCCTGCATTGTCTTCAATCGCGTCACTGGTTGGTTTAGGTTGGAATGATCTAACACGTTCTGTTGTTGCTGCCCCCGTTGAGTTAGTTACTTTAGAAATATCTTCTGAAAGCCCTCTCCAAAGTACATTAGGTAAAGTTAATAATATTGAAATTGATATAGTTAATAAAGGCAATGTTGCTGTTTATGGTGTCACATTAGAGATAACCACAAAAAATAGTGATGTAGCCAATGTCATTTCATACCCTGAATTAATTGATCTTCACTCAAATATGATCACCACAATCCCTGTATCTCTTGAAGGGAAGAATACGGGTGAAACACTATTAAGTGTTCGGATCCACACTCCGATTGGTGTTATTAATCAGGGAAGTAATACTTATGATGTAAAAGTCGAGGTAAAAGCTAGGGTTGAATTAAATTTAACGATAGATACACAAGTTACGTTATTAACCGGAGAGTCAAAGTCAGTCCCACTTAAGATCACGAATAACAGTGATACATTGGTTCGTAGTGCGATTATAAATGCGAATTCAGGGAATAGCTCTCTTGTTATAGTGGGTGAATTTGGCTCAACGGTTGATATAGACCGAAATAGTTCAAAGGTTGTTAATATTCCATTAAATGCAAGCTTAACGACAGTAGGTGATACGCAATTAGCCTGTAGCCTGACACTACCGAAAGGCTATGAAAATGAAGGTAATAATAATGCAATTTCTGCGATTACGGTGACAGCAGAAAGAGAATTAGAAGTTTTACAACAGTATCAAGCTAGTTGGGCTGGGGAAGGTGGTTATCTTTACAGCTACATGTTGACATTAAAATCACAAAATACACGCGTTAATAAATGGCAACTCACATTCCAATTACCAGCTGGCGCTAAAGTTTCTGAAAACTGGTATGAAAGCCAAAAAAACTGGTTGACGAAGGAAGAAGTGGGTGGAAATGTTATTTTAGGTAATACGAGTGGACATACTATCGACCCGGGTATTGAACTTCCATTGCAAATACAGGTAGTTTATCTTGAGCAGGCAAAGGTGAATGAGTACATCTATGACTTGCACCTTCGACAAATAGGATAATATTTTTAAGTGATAATTCAGTCTTTATCATCATAAAAAAAAATGCCAATCAGTTTGAACTGGTTGGCATTTTTTACTTATAAAAGATAAATGAAATTTTAGTTAAGCGTTTTCGTTTTGTACTGCTTGGATAGCGGTTAACGCAACGGTATAAACGATGTCATCAACTAACGCACCACGAGACAAGTCATTGACTGGTTTACGCATACCTTGCAACATTGGACCGATGGAGACAAGGTCAGCAGAACGTTGTACGGCTTTATACGTGGTGTTACCAGTATTTAAGTCTGGGAAGATAAATACGGTCGCTTTACCTGCAACTGGCGAATTAGGCGCTTTGGATTTAGCCACATCAGCCATTACCGCGGCATCGTACTGTAATGGGCCATCAATCATCAGGTCTGGGCGTTTTTCTTGCGCTAAACGTGTTGCTTCACGCACTTTCTCAACATCACTACCAGCACCTGAATCACCTGTAGAGTAAGAAATCATCGCAACGCGTGGGTCAATACCGAATGCTTTTGCAGAATCAGCAGATTGGATAGCGATTTCTGATAATTGCTCTGCAGTTGGGTCTGGATTGATAGCACAGTCACCATAAACAAATACTTGTTCAGGTAATAGCATAAAGAAGACGGAAGAAACTAATGAGCTGCCCGGCGCTGTTTTAATTAATTGCAGCGGTGGACGGATGGTATTTGCTGTCGTATGAACAGCACCAGAAACTAGGCCATCAACTTCGCCTTTTTCCAGCATTAATGTCCCTAATACGACGTTATCTTCTAACTGCTCACGAGCAACAACCTCTGTCATTCCTTTGCTCTTACGTAATTCAACAAGGCGAGCAACGTATTCTTCGCGTACTTTAACTGGGTCAACAATTTCAATGCCGGTACCGAGTTCAATACCTTGTGCGGAAGCAACACGACGAATATCTTCTGGGTTACCTAACAGTACGCAAGTTGCAATGCCGCGCTCTGCACAGATAGATGCAGCTTTAACTGTGCGTGGTTCATCGCCTTCAGGAAGAACAATACGCTTGCCCGCTTTACGAGCTAACTCTGTTAACTGATAACGGAATGCAGGAGGTGATAAGCGGTTAGGGCGTTCAGAGTCTGCAACCAATGATTCAATCCAGTCGCTACTAATATGACGAGCGACATAGTTTTGAATTTTTTCAATACGCTCATGGTCATCCGCTGGAACTTCTAAGCTAAAGCTTTGTAAATTCAGCGATGTTTGCCATGTATTGCTTTTCACCATGAAAACAGGCAAGCCAGTTTCGAAGGCTTGTTCACAAAGTTGGCGAATAGGCGCATCGATGTTATAGCCACCAGTTAGTAGAACTGCACCGATTTCAACTCCGTTCATTGCCGCCAGTGATGCAGAAACTAATACATCAGGACGATCCGCTGAGGTCACTAATAATGAGCCTGGACGGAAGTGTTCAAGCATGTGCGGGATGCTACGTGCGCAGAAAGTCACAGATTTAACGCGACGAGTTTTGATTTCGCCTTCATTAACAATCTCTGCACCTAAGTGTTTTGCCATGTCAATTGCACGGGTGGCAATTAAATCGAAGTTCCATGGAATCGATGCCAGTACAGGCAGATTCAGCGCGGAAAGTTGCTTAGTATCGAGGTTAGCCACAGTCGCTTTAGTTGAATCGTCAAAAATTTCAGATAGGTCAGGGCGAGTACGACCTTGTTCATCAACAGGGGCATTCACCTTGTTGATGATCACACCAATAATATTTTTATTACGTTGGCCACCAAATTCGTTACGTACTAACTCTAAACGCTCTTGCATTTGTGGGATAGAGCTGTTGCCTGGTGCAGTGACGAAAACAATTTCTGCACCTAATGTTTTGGCAATTTCATAGTTTAATGATTGAGCAAATGAGTGTTTACGCGTTGGCACTAAACCTTCAATTAAAATTACTTCCGCATTTTTTGTGTGGTCATGATAGCGAGCTACGATTTCTTCCATTAACACATCTTTTTTAGAAGAGGTCAGTAGCGATTCAACGTATTCCATTGTCAGTGGTTCAACAATGGTGGTAATACTTGAATGAGAACGCAGGACTTCAGTGGTTTGGTCTTTATTGCCAGAGACGCGTGGCTGTGCGATAGGTTTGAAAACGCTTAATTGAACACCTTTTTGTTCCATTGAGCGAACGACACCTAGGCTAACGCTAGTTAAGCCAACGCTGGTGCCAGTAGGTATTAACATAATTGTACGGGACACGGGAACCTCTTTCTTTCGGTTACTCTAATGACAAAACGATACCGCCAGCAAGTTGCTGGCGGTAGAAGTTACTTATGCGGTTAAGCGCGCAGTATCTTGGGCGATAACCAACTCTTCATTGGTTGCGATAACCAGCGCTGGGCGGCTGTTATCGGTAGTGATTAAACCTTCTTTACCGAAGCGTGCCGCTAAGTTACGTTCGTGGTCATATTCGAAACCAAGGATAGCCAGTTTCTTCAAGGTGATTTCACGAACTTGTGCTGAGTTTTCACCAATACCACCGGTGAAGATGATAGCATCAAGACGGCCTTCCATCAGTGCACTATATGCACCAACGTATTTCGCTAAACGATGGCAGAAAACATCCATTGCGCGAGTTGCGTCTTCTTTAGCGCCGTAGTTATCTTCAACATAACGGCAGTCGCTTGTTACACCAGTTAAGCCTAATAACCCCGATTCTTTGGTTAGCATTTTGTTGATTTGATCAACGCTCATACCTAAAGAATCATGTAAATGGAAAATAATTGCAGGGTCGATATCACCGCTACGTGTTCCCATTACCAGGCCTTCTAATGGCGTTAAGCCCATTGAAGTATCAACACATTTACCGTTAACAATGGCAGTAACAGAACCACCGTTGCCTAAGTGGCAAGTGATAACATTGAGCTCATCAACAGGTTTGTTAAGCTTTTTCGCAGCTTCACGGGAAACATAGTAATGGCTTGTACCATGCGCACCATAGCGACGGATACTATGCTCTGAATATAATTCGTATGGCAGTGCATACAGATAAGCTTCCTGAGGCATGGTCTGATGGAATGCGGTATCAAAGACAGCGACATTTTTGTTGACCAGATGCGGGAAGGATTTTCTTGCTTCTTCAATACCGATGAGATGAGCAGGGTTATGCAATGGCGCGAATGGAATAGCCGCTTCAATGCCTTCGATCACTTCGTCTGTAATTAATACAGAGGAGGTAAACTTCTCACCACCATGAACAATACGGTGACCAATGGAGGTGATTTGCTCTGATAGCTCAGGTTTTTCAGCAAGAATAGTGTTAACAATGAAATCCAATGCTTCGCTATGCGCTGCACCAGCACCTAAAGGCGCTTCTTTCTTAGCACCATCCATTTTCCACTTAATACGGGCTTCCGGGAGGTTAAAGCACTCAGCTAATCCAGATAAAAATTCATCGCCATTAGTTGGGTCGATGATGGCGAATTTCAGTGAGGAGCTACCGCAGTTTAGAACCAGTACCAGCTTACTTGACATGGAAATACCTATCGTTAATTGTTGTTGTGAAGCCTTTTAAACAACATGAAAAGACTCAGATTAAAAATATACTGCTAGAGCCTAGCGTATTTATGACCTGAAACATCATGATTGATATCATGTTAAAGGCGAAAAAGTTAAAGATCGTGAGACCTCTAGGGGTTTGATAAAACAGGCGCTATCTTTTTTGCCAAGGTATATAAAAGTAAACCTTCGCACCTAGTGTTGAAATAACGACCAAAAACCCCAATATATATAACTGTTGTCTATCTTCAGTTTCGAAAATGGATAAAGCTACAAAGTAACAAATGCAACAGCAATTCTAAATGTGGCAGATTCTACTAAAAATATTTTATATTTTATACGTTTTTTTTAAAAATAGGGACTTTGATTGATTAAAATCATAAGTGACGTATAAAGTGGTGTTATAGCACAGGGTTACATTGCTATTAGAATAGCTGATATTTAGTAAAGTGACTTAACTTAAGGTAAATGTAATGAAATAATTTCGTTATCTTAAATGTGCTATCATTTTACTATGGCGCAATCTATAAATTATTGCCTCAGTTTTTAAGAAGTCGATAGGAAACGTTTCATGAGTACATTACAAAGTACACCGCCCGGTTTTTTTAAACGCTTTAGATTAGGTAACCGCTATCTGAAGACCTTTCCTATGGAAAAAAAACTGTCGCCAATCTTCCCCGAAATTCGCATCAACAAAGCTGTCCGCTTTGGTATTCGTTTTATGCCACCGATTGCAATTTTCACATTAGCATGGCAAATCGCGTTAGGTGGGCAATTGGGACCCGCCATTGCTACGGCACTTTTTGCCTGTAGTTTGCCAATGCAAGGTCTATGGTGGTTAGGAAAGCGTGCTTCGACGCCTCTGCCATCTAGCTTATTGAGCTGGTTTTATGAGATCCGTGATAAGTTTACAGAGGCGGGGATCGCTATGGCGCCGGTTGAGCACCAACCCGATTATATGGCGTTAGCTGACTTGCTAAAACGTGCATTTAACCAGTTAGACCGCTCTTTTATGGAAGATATCTAAGGGATGATTTCCACTAAAAGGTAGATTTAACAATAAGTAATGCAAAAAGCATGTTTAGATCAATAAAAGCGATGTTTTCACTGTCTATGATTGGTGTTGAATGCGAAGATAAGCCATACTTTTTAGTGGGAGAACCATGATGGAAATGACTAACGCACAACGCTTGATCTTATCTAATCAATATAAAATGATGACCATGCTTGACCCCGATAATGCAGAACGTTATCGCCGCCTACAAACCATTATTGAACGTGGCTTTGGTTTACAAATGCGTGAGTTAGACAGAGACTTCGGTCATTTAAGTGAAGACACCTGCCGTACTGTTATTGATATCATGGAAATGTACCATGCACTGCAAGTCTCCTACAGTAACATGGCTAACAAGGAAGACATTGATGGCCGACGCGTGCAATTTTTAGGTTTTGATGCTGCAACAGAAGCACGTTATTTGAGCTACGTTCGCTTTATGGTTAACACAGAAGGGCGTTATACCCACTTCGACAGTGGAACGCATGGCTTTAATTCGCAAACACCGATGTGGGAAAAATACAATCGTATGTTAGCGATTTGGCATGCGTGCCCGCGTCAGTATCATTTATCAGCGGTGGAGATTTCCCAGATCTTAAACGCCTAATGCTCGTCATTCTTCGCGCTGTCGCGTTGTTGACTGCGTTCGGCTACTCGGGTCACATACTTTTGTATGCTCCCCGAGATATCCTCTCTAGTCGCCTAGCGACAACGCGAATAATTTAGAGCAAGTTTGCTCGTCATACTTCACCTTGTCTCGTTGTTGGCTGCGTTCGGCTACTCGGGTCACATACTTTTGTATGCTCCCCGAGATATCCTCTCTAGTCGCCTAGCGACAACGCGAATAATTTAGAGCAAGTTTGCTCGTCATACTTCACCTTGTCTCGTTGTTGGCTGCGTTCGGCTACTCGGGTCACATACTTTTGTATGCTCCCCGAGATATCCTCTCTAGTCGCTTAGCGACAACGCGAATTATTTAGAGCAAATAGAGTATAAAAAGTAAATAAAGTTTTAAAAAATCCCAATTTCAAATCAACATTCCTTTCCTGTTTTAACTCTCAAGTGCATTCAAATCTAAGTTATTAACGCAAATCTTGATTATTTTTGTTATTGAGGTTGCGCATTGGCGTCTGTTTAGCGTTAACTAGTGGGCCAGAATCGATTCAATTATTACGTGAATAGCAAATAAAGGGGTAGACGTGAAATTAAAGGCAAAAGGGTTTCTATTTGATTTAGATGGCACATTGGCAGATTCCTTGGCTGTGGTTGAGCGCTGTTGGTGTAAGTTTGGCGAACGAATTGGTGTAGACTCAGCCGAAGTCATTAATTTTATTCATGGAAAACCCGCGTTAACCAGTTTGCGTCACTTTTTACCCGAGGCGAGTGATGAAGAAATTATGGGGTATTTTCGCTGGTTAGAAAAAATGGAAAGCGAAGATGTGGAGGGCGTGGTTGCCCTGCCTGGCGCGATTGCCTTGCTGTCACGTTTAAATGAAATTGGGGCACCGTGGGCAATTGTCACTTCTGGCACCGTACCGATTGCCCATGGACGCCAGCAAGCGGCGGGTTTACCAGAACCTAAACATTGGGTGACATTTGAAAAAGTTACGAAAGGAAAGCCGGACCCAGAACCGTTCTTGCTTGGAGCCCAAGCACTTTCGCTTCCTGCAAAATCCTGTATTGCCTTTGAAGATGCGCAGGCAGGTATCCATTCTGCATTAACGGCAGGTTGCCAAGTGGTCGCAGTCCATGCACCAGAAGGCATGCCACGTCGTGATGAAATTCAAGTAATTGTAAGTTCATTGGCTCAAATTTCTGTTATGGGGCCTGACAATAATGGTGATTATGAACTTTTCGTGTCTAATTTGACTTAATGGTGATTTAATCAAAGAAATTCTCCGTAAAACATGCTTAACTGAATAAAATTCTTAGCAATGTTTTTTTTCGTCGAAAGGGGATATTTTGAACGGAGAATTGCTGTGGGTCTTAACCCTCCTATTAATTGCGATAGTTCTGTTTACCACAAATAAGATTCGCATGGATGTGGTCGCATTGCTTGTCATTGTCGCGTTTGTGTTGAGTGATACCTTAACATTAGAGCAAGCTACCGCAGGTTTTGCAGATCCTAACGTTCTGCTAATTGCAGCATTATTTGTTATTGGTGATGGGCTTGTTCGCACAGGCATCGCTTACCAAATGGGAGACTGGCTTGTTCGCGTTGCAGGAAGCAGCGAAAGCAAAATGCTGGTTTTCCTAATGCTCACCGTCGCTGGGTTAGGCGCTTTTATGAGCTCCACTGGCGTGGTGGCTATTTTTATTCCCGTCGTTTTAAGTGTCGCATCACGGATGAAAACATCGCCTAGTCGGTTAATGATGCCACTAGGCTTCGCGGGGCTCATCAGTGGGATGATGACACTAGTGGCCACGCCACCTAATATGGTGGTGAACAGTGAATTGGTACGTGAAGGGATCAAAGGCTTCCAATTTTTCTCTATTACCCCGATTGGTATTTTAATTTTATTCGCAGGTATTGCCTACATGTGGCTGACAAGGCGTTGGCTAGGCAGTAACGAACCAGACAAACTCCCTGAGCGCTATCGACGCACTTTCCGTGACTTAATTCGTGATTATAAATTGACAGGTAGAGCTCGCCGTCTTGCTATCCGCAAGGGGTCACCACTCATTGGCCATACACTTGACGAACTGCACTTGCGTTCCCGTTATGAGGCCAACCTGGTAGGGATTGAGCGTTGGCGTAAATTTCGTCGAGTGATGGTGAGTGCAACTGGGGGAACAGAGTTACGCGAGCGAGATGTCTTATTAGTCGATATTTCGGTGAGTGATGACGATTTACGCCAATTTTGTAGCGAACAACTCCTTGAACCGATGATTTTACGGGGAGATTATTTTTCAGACCAATCACGTGATGTGGGAATGGCTGAAGTATCGATGAATCCAGATTCTGAACTCTTGGGTAAATCTTTAAGAGACATTAAATTTCGTACTCGTTATGGCTTGAATGTGGTTGGTATTCGTCGAGATGGCAAAGCGTTGGACGGCAAGTTGGTAGATGAACCGCTTCGATTGGGTGATATTTTATTAGTCATTGGGGATTGGAAATTAATTCGCATTTTATCGACTAAGCCACGGAACTTCATTGTATTGAATCTGGCTGCTGAAGTAGAGGCGGTGGCACCTGCTGCATCTCAGGCTCCTCATGCCTTATTTTGTTTGGCATTAATGGTCGCAATGATGGTGACCAATGAAATTCCTAACTTTATTGCAGCACTTATTGCCTGCTTGTTAATGGGGAAATTTCGCTGTATTGATATGGAAAGTGCCTATAAGTCAATTCACTGGCCGAGTATTATATTAATTGTTGGGATGATGCCTTTTGCACTAGCACTGCAAGAAACGGGAGGGATTGCCCTTGCCGTTGATGCGTTAATGAAAGTTGCTGGTGGGTTAGGGCCACATGTGATGCTATTGTGCCTGTTTATTTTGTGCGCCTCTATTGGGTTATTTATTTCTAATACCGCAACTGCAGTGCTAATGGCTCCGATTGCCATTGCTGCGGCTCGCCAAATGGATGTCTCACCGTTGCCTTTTGCGATGATTGTTGGCATTGCCGCATCCGCAGCCTTTATGACCCCAGTTTCATCACCAGTTAATACCTTAGTTTTAGGGCCTGGAGGTTATAAATTTTCGGACTTTTTGAAAGTGGGTGTGCCATTCACTATTATTGTGATGTTTATTAGTATTGCAGTTGTGCCTATTTTATTTCCATTCTAAGAAATTACATTAATGGTTAATTGATATTTTTAATTAACCATTCCTCTTTTATTTATCAATTAAACGATATTAATTATAATTTACTCTCCTGTATTTTAACTTACCATTAATTTCGAATCAAAACACATAATATTAATTCAATTATTAAGAGGTGAATTTATGGTTCAAGTCAAAAATATACAAGAAAGGTATTATTATGGTTATGCAACATTTGAGAATTTTTGGGGAAAAGATATAAAAATGTGACTCTAACACATCTCGCGTCTGTTCCTTGGATGAATACGAAAGATCAGTAACATATTGAACATGTACCGAATAAAGGTATTTTAGAAAATTGTTTTGGGTTCAAATACTATATAGGTGTAGGGTCTGATATTTGGCATATTAAATTTTGGACTTACGAACGTGAGGTTTATGAATGTAAACATGATGTTAGTTGTAATATAACATCTGGGGATGGTGGTGGAGTTATATTAGGAATTAATGGCGAGTCTAGAAAATTATACGCACATTTTTCTTCATCTTCAGGTTGTTCGACGGGTATCAGTTCGGCATAAAAAACTGAATAATTACATCAAAATATAAAGTTATCGAGTGTTAAAATAAGGAACGATACGCTCATTCCTTATTTTAAATTAATTACTAATTTCATCTAATGATAGGGTAAAACTTGGCACAAACGTTTTCATAAAATACTCCATTTCTGGACTATTTCTTTCCGCAAGCATTTTTTCTAGCCGTCTTTTGGCTAATTTAAATTCACTATTGCCCGCAGATAGCTCTTCTAAACATTTTAAGTAGGCACACAGCGTATCAGCTTGTTTAACAATAAAATGCTCTTCTTCTGATTGTATATCTTCAATTAGTAGCGCTTTAAAATCCGCTTGTAGTTCTTCTGGGAGCATATCGAGTAGTTTTTGCTGAGCGAATTTTTCTATTTTTTTGTATTCATGAGCAATTTGCTGGTTGTGATACTTAATTGGGGTTGGTAAATCCCCTGTAATCACTTCACTAGCATCATGGTACATCGCATACAAAGCAATTTTTTCTGCGTTGACGTTCCCTGCGAACTTACGGTTTTTAATGATAGCGAGCGCATGGGCAACCATAGCTACTTGGAGACTATGTTCAGAGACATTCTCTGTTCGGACATTACGCATTAACGGCCAGCGGTGGATTAACTTCATTCTAGCAAGATGGGCGAAAAAGTAGCTCATAAGTCCTCTTCTTTAGTGTCTGCAAACGAAAAAAATTATAACGGAAATAATGTAGCAGCGATATAATTTTATTGTTTTTTAATAAGTTACTCTCTAGTAATTATATTCTAATATCTATTTTGCATATTAAGATAATCATAATAATATAATCAATTTTAGATTATAACTTAACTGCTATTTTAATTGTGTTGAATTATGTAATCAAAAAAATATAATGGATGTTCAATCCGGAAATAAAGAGGCAATATGAAATATTTTCCATTTATATTATTGGGCTTTTTCCTTGTGGCAATTTATTTTATTTCTATTCTTTGATTATCAAAATAATACAGTCTATTAATGATGGCTAAATTTAGAATAAAAAAAGCCTCCGGAATTAGGAGGCTTTTTATTATTTTGAATAAATTTTTATTGGCGATAGCCTTCAAGGAAGCGGCCGAATTTATTAATCGCCATTTCAAGGTCATCCGCATAAGGTAGCGTAACGATGCGGAAATGGTCAGGTTCAGGCCAGTTAAATGCGGTACCTTGAACTAACAACACTTTTTCTTGTAGTAACAGGTCTAAAATCATTTTTTGGTCATCATAGATATTAAATCGTTTAATATCTATTTTCGGGAACATATACAGGGCACCTTGTGGTTTTACACATGAAACGCCGGGTATTTGGTTGATCAATTCCCATGCACGATTACGTTGCTCATATAAACGGCCGCCTGGTTGAATGAATTCACTAATACTTTGGTAGCCACCCAGTGCAGTTTGAATGGCATGCTGCATCGGCACGTTTGCGCATAGGCGCATAGAGGCTAGCATTTCTAAACCTTCAATATAGCTTTTCGCATGTTTTTTCGGGCCGTTTAATACCATCCAACCTTGGCGGAAGCCAGCGACGCGATACGTTTTAGATAATCCATTAAATGTAATGGTTAATAAATCAGGGGCGAGGGCGGCAATAGAGTGGTGCACTGCATCATCATAAAGAATTTTATCGTAAATCTCATCAGCATAAATAATAAGATTGTGCTGGCGAGCCAATTCGACAATTTCCATTAATAGGTCTTTGCTGTAGACCGCACCCGTTGGGTTATTGGGGTTAATGACCACAATACCACGTGTTCTTGGTGTGATTTTTTTGCGAATATCTTCAATATCAGGCATCCAACCTTGCTGTTCATCACACATATAATGAACTGCTTTTCCTCCCGAAAGGGAAACTGCAGCAGTCCATAATGGATAATCAGGCGCTGGTACTAACATTTCATCACCATTATTAAGCAGTGCTTGCATGGCTTGTACGATTAATTCGGAAACACCATTACCAATGTAGACATCTTCTACTGTCATTTCATGAATGCCACGAGCTTGGTAATGCTGCACAATCGCTTTACGGGCAGAATACAAGCCTTTTGAGTCGCAATAACCTTGAGAACTTGGCAGATTACGCAAGACATCCACAAGGATTTCATCTGGAGCTTCAAAACCAAACGGGGCCGGATTACCAATATTGAGTTTGAGGACTTTGTTGCCTTCTTCTTCTAGGCGCTTCGCTTCTTTTAATACGGGCCCACGAATGTCATAGCAAACATTATCGAGCTTACTGGATTTAGTTAGATTATTCATAGTTCTCTCATTACCCTAAGGGTTGCATTGGTCGGGCCGACGTTATTCCTTTACTGTACTCCTCCCTCAGAAGCTTTTGAAGATGCAAGGTTATTTTTGGTGTAAAAGGTTGGTTTACGCTTAAATGTAATGTTTGGTATCTTATTATTTATTTTAGGCTGGCTGTATATTCTTATAATATTGAACTGGTTGAATTATAATATCGACATTCTTTGATGTTTTGGAGTATAAAAAGTAAAAAAGCATAAAAATAGCGGAAAAAAAGAAAATTGTATCAAAATGTAATATTAAGCATTGAATCATTAAATCAGACATGATTTTTTTTGCTGTAATAGCCTTTTTTTATAATAATCAGGGCGATTTTGTTAGTAATATTGATTGTTTCAAGCTGCTTTCTTTAACCAAAAGTGCTGCTTAAAATTATAACCATTTGATCTTTTTGACTATATAAAAATAGTGAAACGAATTTTATAATGTGCTTACATTAAAATAATTGTGATTACATTAAATATGTTACTATTTAAGCGTAACCTATCAAGCGCGTTTTAGCGTGTTTTTTAGGAAATCATCCCACTTTTATTAAAATTATTTGATTTTTGGAAGTATGCTATTTGTACCCTGCTCTATCGTTAGCGATTAATGAGCTGGATGCAAAAAAGTAAAATAATGAGAAGTCATTGCAGATCTATGGATTAGAAATGCACTCACTTAGTAGTCTTAGTAGTCGCTATAAACTCGCTGATTCTCATGGAGGAGAGCAGAAACACCAGGTAACATAAAATTATATAAGAGAATGAACGATGATAAATTCCAATCGTCCCATCATGAACCTAGATCTTGATTTGCTACGTACTTTCGTCGCTGTCGCAGATCTTAACACATTTGCAGCCGCAGCTGCAGCCGTTTGTCGAACACAATCTGCTGTGAGCCAGCAAATGCAACGTTTAGAGCAATTAGTCGGCCGTGAGCTTTTCGCTCGCCATGGGCGAAATAAACTGCTCACCGCGCACGGATTACAATTACTTGGCTACGCAAGGCAAATACTTCGCGCCAATGATGATGCAACAGCGTCATTAACTTATAATGACGCTGATGGTGAATTGCGTATTGGCGCATCCGATGACACCGTCGATATCTTATTACCTTTCTTACTTAATCGTATCGCGTCTGTTTATCCAAGAATTGCCGTAGAAGTGCGCATTAAACGAGCACAATTTATTGAGTCAATGCTTGATAATCATGAGATAGACCTTGCTTTAACAACAGCAAGAATTAGTCACCACCCTAAAACAGCGTTAAGAACAGTGCCTGTTTTGTGGCACAGTGCACCTGATTTTCAATTGCGTCCCAATGAGCCAGTTCCATTAGTTGTTATGGATGAAACCAATCCATATCGTAAACTTTGTACTAGTGCTCTTGATGATGCAGGTTTGTCATGGCATGTTGCGTATGAAGCAGCTTCTTTACCTGCTGTTCGTGCGGCAGTCAATGCAGAGGTTGGGGTAACCGCTAGACCAATGGAAATGCAAAATGCAGATTTACGTATTTTGAATGAATCAGATGGGCTACCACGCTTACCAGATATTCAGTATTGGTTGTATAAGAATGCAGACGAGCAAAAAGATTTTGTTCTGACAGTATTCAGTGCGATTGAAAACAAAAAAATCCCTTATGTTGCAGCCTCAGCAAGTGAGTTGATGGATAGCAGCGAGGAAGGTAATTAAGTTAATCGATTCATCTGGTTATCTTAACGCCAATACTTAATTAATTTATTGTAATGACGGTAATCCCAATACGTTTGGGATTACCGTTTTTTTATGTCATTTTTGCCAATCTATTACGGGATCACTTGTTTGTGATCAATGCGTTATTGGCTATGTACAAATAAAATCAACATGTTAATCGCAGTCTAAATAAGACGTGAGCAGCGGTTGAGGTGGTTATCTCAATTAAATGGCTAACGTACAGACAAATTGAGCGGTTAGATAACAGATAATGTGAATTGATACGGATGACTGAAACGATTATTTCAAAGTATGGAACTCATTTTTCAATATTGGGGATCGGTATCGAGAAATTGGTTTTTATACATGTTTAAATAATGCTCAGTGATATTTTTAATCGGTTATCAAATTCAAATTTATCGATTTTTTATCAATATCCGCTCATAAAAAAAGCAATTAACCACTTAATAAGTATGGTTAAATGTGAAAGACCATGAAATAATTGTGATGTAGCTGGCATAACCTGAATTTCATTGTTTAGTTAACAGTTTGTTATGTTATTAACAATGTTTTTTTATTGAAGAGATAAAATAGCGCTTGAATGTCAGTTAGTTACTTGAAGTTATGCGTTAAAAAGAGTTACAAAGACTTAAAGTGAAATTGAATGCTATGTAAACAAATTGAGTACTTTTTCAATAAAAGTGTGCGTTAGATCAAATAAAAAGCGCAATTTTTCATCTGTTAAGACAGGTTTTTCCTGAGATAATGGTGTAGTAAAAACGAATAATCAGTTAAACTAGTTTGCGTGTTTACTTGAGTATCATTACACTGACACGTTTTAGCAGATTATGGTTACTTTTTGTTGTTCTGTTGTTTTCAAAGTGTGAAGTTTTTGTAACAAATACGGGTTATTTTACTTAATTTAAGTAAAATAAATTGTAATGAGAGAGGACAAACCAAACGCAGTCAACAGACTGATTTAAGTTTGGGGATATTTTAGTTTGTGATCAATTTTGGTCTTTCTTCTCGATTAACTGGGCAATTGTGGTGCAACTCTGCCGTGATGTAAAAAAGAGCAGTTAACACACCATAAGTAATGAGTAAGCAACGAGTATGTCTACATCAATCCTAGCGTTAGCCCATAACTGGGCGTTTGCGATATTCCTTATCGGCACTATCGGTCTTTGTGCTTTCATGTTGGTCGCAGGTCACTTTTTAGGTAGCCGCGCCAAAGCCAGAACAAAACATGTTCCTTATGAGTCCGGTATCGACTCGGTCGGTAGTGCACGTCTCCGCATGTCTGCTAAGTTTTACTTAGTCGCCATGTTTTTCGTTATCTTCGATGTTGAAGCCATGTTCTTATTTGCATGGTCAGTTGCCATCCGCGAAGCCGGTTGGGTAGGTTTCATCGAAGCCGCGATCTTTATTTTGGTATTGTTGGCGGGACTGTTTTATCTCGTTCGCGTAGGAGCATTGGATTGGACTCCAGTCCGTTCCCGCGGAAAAGTTAAGCATCCTAGTGAAGTTATTAAAATCAGCAATCGTCATCCGCAGTAAAAAGCGAGGCATTATACAATGGATTATACGCTCACCCGCATAGATCCGAACGGTGAGAACGACCGTTACCCACTGCAAACCCAGGAAATCGTCACTGATCCACTGGAGCAGCAAGTTGAAAACAGTGTTTACATGGGGAAACTTTCTCATGCACTTCACGATGTGGTTAACTGGGGGCGCAAAAACTCTCTCTGGCCATATAACTTTGGTCTTTCATGTTGCTATGTAGAAATGGTGACTTCGTTCACGGCTGTTCATGACGTCGCCCGCTTTGGTGCAGAAGTACTGCGTGCTTCACCTCGTCAAGCCGATTTCATGGTAGTAGCAGGTACCTGTTTCACTAAAATGGCGCCTGTTATTCAACGTCTGTATGACCAAATGCTTGAACCAAAATGGGTAATCTCCATGGGTTCATGTGCCAACTCTGGTGGCATGTATGACATTTATTCTGTTGTACAAGGCGTCGATAAATTTATTCCTGTGGATGTGTATATTCCAGGTTGCCCACCGCGTCCAGAAGCCTATATGCAGGCTCTGCTTCTGTTGCAAGAATCTATCGGTAAAGAGCGTCGACCGCTGTCTTGGGTTGTTGGAGACCAAGGGGTTTACCGTGCCAATATGCAATCAGAAAGAGAAAGAAAGCACGGTGAACGTATTGCAGTGACTAACCTGCGTACACCAGACGAAATTTAAGGCTTAAAGCCATACAGCGTAACAGAGCAATGTTGTTGCGAAATAATAAACCTGATCAAGCGTTATGGTGAAGAATGATGACAGATCAGATAGCGCAAGCGAGTAGTACCCAGCCAGGATGGCAGACACAGGATCATTTAAACGACCCTGTGCTTCTGGAACTGCGCAATCAATTTGGGCCGGATGCCTTTTCTGTTCAAGCAACTCGTACTGGCATGCCAGTGGTTTGGGTGCGTCGTGAACAGTTACTGGAAGTGGTCGATTTCCTAAAGAAATTACCAAAACCGTATGTCATGTTATTTGACTTACATGGGGTAGATGAGCGTCAACGAATTCACCGTCAAGGTCTGCCAGAAGCAGACTTTAGTGTTTTCTACCACTTCATCTCTATCGATCGTAACCGCGATATCATGTTAAAAGTCGCTCTTAATGAGAAAGACTTAAACGTGCCTTCGATCGTTTCACTGTTCCCGAATGCGAATTGGCATGAACGTGAAGTGTGGGATATGTTCGGTATCACCTTCCAAGGTCACCCAAATTTACGCCGCCTTTTAATGTCTCCAAGCTGGGAAGGTCATCCGCTGCGTAAGGATTATCCTGCGCGTGCGACTGAGTTTGACCCTTTTGTGCTGACTAAGCAGAAACAAGATTTGGAAATGGAAGCTTTGACTTTCAAACCAGAAGAGTGGGGCATGGCACGTGGAAATGAAAACGAAGATTTCATGTTCCTGAACTTGGGGCCAAACCACCCATCCTCACACGGTGCGTTCCGTATCGTGCTGCAATTGGATGGTGAAGAAATTATCGACTGTGTGCCCGATATCGGCTACCACCACCGTGGCGCTGAAAAAATGGGTGAACGCCAGTCGTGGCATAGCTACATTCCTTACACTGACCGTATCGAGTACCTCGGCGGTTGTGTGAATGAAATGCCATATGTGTTGGCCGTTGAAAAACTGGCTGGCATTGAAGTGCCGGATCGCGTGAAAACCATTCGTGTCATGTTGTCTGAATTATTCCGTATCAACAGTCACTTACTGTACATTAGTACGTATATCCAAGACGTTGGTGCGATGACCCCAGTCTTCTTTGCGTTTACCGACCGTCAAAAAGTCTACAACGTCATTGAAGCAATTACCGGTTTCCGTATGCACCCCGCATGGTTCCGTATCGGTGGTGTTGCGCACGACTTACCGCGTGGTTGGGAAAAACTGCTTCGCGAATTATTAGACTGGTTGCCAAAACGTTTAGAGTCTTATGTGACTTCTGCACTGAAAAACTCCATCTTAAAAGGTCGCTCTATCGGTACTGCAATGTACTCAAAAGAAGAGGCGTTGGCATGGGGTGTGACAGGAGCTGGATTACGTGCAACAGGCGTTGATTTTGACGTACGTAAATGGCGTCCATATTCAGGCTATGAAAACTTCGAGTTTGATATTCCTATCGCTCATAACGGTGACTGTTATGACCGCGTGATGATCAAAGTGGAAGAGATGCGTCAGAGTATCCGTATTCTTGAGCAATGCTATAAGAATATGCCAGAAGGCCCATTCAAAGCTGACCATCCACTGACAACTCCGCCACCAAAAGAACGCACGTTGCAGCACATCGAAACCTTGATCAACCACTTCTTGCAAGTGTCTTGGGGGCCGGTGATGCCAGCAAATGAGTCATTCCAGATGGTTGAAGCTACGAAGGGTATCAACAGCTACTACTTAACCAGTGATGGTAGCACCATGAGCTACCGTACGCGTATTCGTACCCCGAGCTATGAGCACTTACAGCAAATTCCTGCGGTGATCAGAGGTAGTTTAGTTTCAGACTTAATCGTCTATCTGGGTAGTATCGATTTTGTAATGTCGGATGTGGATCGCTAACCATGCATAATGAACATAACGAAAATGAGAAGCACAATGAGCTCAATGTCGTGAATGTGTTTGAACCGCAAGTCAATCATGGCTTTGTCTTAACAGAGAAAGAGCGTGAAGAGATTGAAGGTGAGAAACACCATTACGAAGATGCACGTGCTGCCTCAATTGAAGCACTGAAAATTGTGCAAAAAAACCGCGGTTGGGTTGAAGATGGTGCGATCCATGCTATCGCTGACGTCTTAGGCATCCCAGCCAGTGATGTTGAAGGTGTGGCGACATTCTATAGCCAAATCTTCCGCCAGCCAGTGGGTCGCCACATTATTCGCTATTGCGACAGTGTTGTTTGCCATATTACAGGTTATCAGGGCTTAGAAGCTGAAATCATTAAACAGCTGAATATTCGCCCGGGCCAAACAACAGCCGATGGTCGCTTTACGTTGCTGCCAACCTGTTGCTTGGGTAACTGTGACAAAGGTCCTACGATGATGATCGATGAGGACACTCACAGCTACGTGCAGCCTGAAAATATTCAAAAATTACTGGAGCAGTATCCATGACAAATTCTGTTAATCCAGTGATCCGTACTGCTGAAACTCATCCTCTAACATGGCGTTTGCGTGATGACAATCAGCCTGTTTGGTTAGATGAGTATCGCAGTAAGAACGGATACAAAGGTCTTGAGCGTGCGCTCAAAGGCATGGCTCCCGATGAAGTTGTGAATCTTGTAAAAGACGCTGGCCTGAAAGGGCGCGGCGGTGCGGGTTTCTCAACGGGTCTGAAATGGAGCCTGATGCCAAAAGACGAAAACATGAAACTGCGTTACTTCTTATGTAATGCGGATGAAATGGAACCGGGCACCTATAAAGACCGTTTATTGATGGAGCAACTCCCTCACTTGTTAGTTGAAGGGATGATCACAGGCGCTTATGCACTTAAAGCCTATCGTGGTTATATCTTCTTACGGGGTGAGTATGTTGAAGCTGCGCAAAATCTGCGCCGTGCCATCGAAGAAGCCAAAGCGGCGGGCCTGTTAGGCAAAAATATCCTCGGTTCAGGTTTTGATTTCGAACTATTTGTTCACACCGGCGCTGGGCGTTATATCTGCGGTGAAGAAACTGCACTGATTAACTCATTAGAAGGCCGTCGCGCTAACCCACGTTCTAAGCCACCATTCCCTGCAACATCAGGTGCTTGGGGTAAACCAACTTGTGTCAATAACGTCGAAACTATTTGTAACGTGCCAGCAATTTTAGAGCACGGCGACCAATGGTATATCGATTTAAGCGCAGGTAAGAGTAAAGACGCGGGCACGAAATTGATGGGCTTCTCTGGCCGCGTGAAAAATCCGGGTTTATGGGAATTACCATTTGGTACCACGGCACGTGAAGTGTTGGAAGATTACGCAGGTGGTATGCGTGATGGACTGAAATTAAAAGCATGGCAGCCAGGTGGGGCAGGGACAGATTTCCTGACCAACGACCACCTCGACTTACCGATGGATTTCGAAAATATTGCTAAAGCAGGTAGCCGTCTTGGTACTGCATTAGCGATGGCGGTTGATCATGAAATCAACATGGTTTCTTTAGTGCGTAACTTAGAAACCTTCTTTGCCCGTGAATCCTGTGGTTGGTGTACGCCGTGCCGCGATGGTCTGCCATGGAGTGTGAAAATTTTACAAGCGCTGGAAAAAGGCGAAGGGCAACCGGGGGATATTGAAACCCTAGAGCAGCTGTGCCGTTTCTTAGGGCCGGGTAAAACTTTCTGCGCTCACGCACCGGGTGCGGTCGAACCGCTACAAAGTGCCATCAAATATTTCCGTGATGAATTCGAAGCGGGTATCTCGCAAAAAGATCTGCGTAACATTGTGCAGATTGCGGGTATCCAACCCAACCTGCTGAAGCAGCGCTGGTAATTGTTTAGCGATTGAGCAACCGCTAAATAGATTTTTCACGAAGAACGTATTTTTGATTAACGCCTGCTTTATGCGGGCCTTTGGGAAGCATGCTGACTATGGCTACAATATATGTAGACGGCAAAGAATATGACGTAAACGGGTCTGAAAACCTGTTACAAGCCTGTCTTTCTCTAGGGCTAGATATTCCTTATTTTTGCTGGCATCCGGCGCTGGGAAGCGTTGGCGCTTGCCGCCAGTGTGCGGTTAAGCAGTATCAGAACGCAGATGACACACGCGGTCGCCTAGTAATGTCTTGTATGACACCCGCAACGGAAGGGACTTACATCTCTATTGATGATGAAGAAGCCAAACAATTCCGTGAAAGTGTTGTGGAATGGCTGATGACCAACCATCCTCATGACTGTCCAGTCTGTGAGGAAGGGGGAAACTGTCACCTACAAGATATGACGGTGATGACCGGTCATAACATGCGTAAATATCGTTTTACGAAACGTACTCACATTAACCAAGACCTCGGTCCATTTATTAGTCATGAAATGAACCGTTGTATCGCGTGTTATCGTTGTGTTCGTTACTACAAAGATTACGCAGATGGCACAGACTTGGGTGTGTATGGTGCACATAACTATGTGTATTTCGGTCGTACTGAAGACGGTACACTGGAAAGTGAGTTCTCCGGTAACTTAGTTGAAGTTTGTCCTACTGGGGTATTCACTGATAAAACACATTCAGAGCGCTATAACCGTAAGTGGGATATGCAGTTTGCACCCGGTATCTGCCAACAGTGCAGTATCGGTTGTAACACGAGTCCGGGTGAGCGTTATGGTGAAATCCGTCGTATCGAAAACCGTTATAACGGTTCGGTAAACCACTATTTCCTGTGCGACCGTGGTCGTTTTGGTTACGGATATGTCAACCGTAAAGATCGTCCTCGTCAAGCGGTACTCAATAAAAATGGCGTCAAACAAGTCATTTCGGCTATCGAAGCAATGCAAAGTGGTGCGCAAATTATCAATCAAGCGAAAAAAGTGATTGGTATCGGCTCTCCACGCGCGAGCGTTGAAAGCAACTATGCATTGCGCGCATTAGTCGGAGCAGATAACTTCTATTCAGGTATTTCTGCGGGAGAGCAACGCCGCTTAGCGCTGATGCAAAACATCCTGCAAAACGGCGGTATCTATACGCCAACATTGCGTGAAGTAGAAGGCTATGATGCGGTACTGGTACTGGGTGAAGATTTAACTCAGACAGGTGCACGTATGGCGTTATCTGTTCGCCAAGCGGTGAAAGGTAAAGCACGTGAAATGGCCGCAGCGCAAAAAGTCGCTGACTGGCAAATCGCCGCAATCATGAATATTGGTCAACATGCAAAATATCCGCTGTTTATTACCAACGTTGATGATACGCGTTTAGACGATGTGGCTGCCTTTAATTATCGTGCACCAGTAGCTGACCAAGCACGTTTCGGTTTTGCTATCGCCAATATGATTAACGGCGAAGCCCCTGCGGTGAATGATTTACCCGCAGACTTAAAAGCCAAAGTTGAAACCATTGCTCAGGCATTAGCTGGCGCGAAAAAACCATTAATTATTAGTGGTAGCCATAGTGCCAGCGAGGCAATGATCCAAGCGGCCGCTAACGTGGCATTTGCGTTAAAAGCCAAAGGCGCGAATGTTGGGTTATCTTACTTAGCATCTCATGCCAATAGCTTCGGTCTGGCAATGATGAACGCACAGCCATTAGACAGCGCTTTAGCTCGCATTGAAGCGAACGAAGCGGATGTGGCTATCGTTATCGAAAATGACCTGTACCGTCACAGCAGCGTGGATGCCGTCAATAGCGCATTAGCGAAATTGAGCCACTTGATTGTTGCAGATCATCAGCAAACCGACATCATGGATAAAGCAACATTGGTTCTGCCAGCAGCAAGCTTTGCTGAAGCAGACGGTACGTTGATTAACCAAGAAGGTCGTGCGCAGCGTTTCTTCCAAGTCTTTGACCCAACTTATTACGACAAAGCTATCGTGATGAACGAAAGCTGGCGCTGGATGCATTCACTGCAAACTGAAGCGCAAGAGCGTGATGCGGATTGGTCGCAACTTGATCACGTTATCGCAGATTGTGTTGCCGCAATGCCACAATTCTCGGGTATGGTAGATGCTGCACCAAAAGCGTCTTTCCGTATTCGTGGTCAAAAACTGGCGCGTGAACCACATCGTTACAGTGGTCGTACAGCGATGCTAGCAAATCAATCTGTTCATGAACCTCGTCAACCGCAAGATATTGACTCTCCATTTGCTTTCTCAATGGAAGGGAACAACAGCCCAACCGCGCCACGCCAGCAAATTCCATTTGCATGGGCGCCGGGTTGGAACTCACCACAAGCCTGGAACAAATTCCAAGCGGAAGTGGGGGGGCACCTGTTATTTGGTGACCCGGGTATCCGTTTGTTCAATTCAACACAGAGCAAATTGGCTTACTTCACTGAAATTCCAGCGGCTTATCAAGCCAATGAAGCTCAGTGGGTTGTCGCACCTTATTACCACCTGTTCGGCAGTGATGAAATGTCACAGCGTTCAGAAGTAATTCAAGAGCGTATGCCTGAGCCTTATATCATGCTGAACACGCAAGATGCTGCGTCACTCGGCCTGTCAGCAGGAACTAAAGCGGAGTTTAGCCATGCAGGTCAAGTGTTTAACTTGACTGTCCGCCTAAGTAATCACCTGTCTACAGGTCAAATTGGCTTACCGTTAGGAATGCCAGGTATCGCACCTTCAATGGCTGGCGTGTCAGTCAATAATCTGCGGAGGGGAGCATGATGGATTGGATTTCTCCTGAAGTGATGGAAGTGTTAATTTCCATCCTTAAATCTGTCGTCATATTATTGGTTGTTGTGACTTGTGGGGCATACATGAGTCTGGGAGAGCGCCGTATTCTCGGTCTGTTCCAGAACCGTTATGGCCCTAACCGCGTGGGTCCGTTTGGGATGGGCCAGTTAATCGCGGATATGTTCAAAATGCTGTTTAAAGAAGACTGGATCCCGCAGTTTGCTGACAAGAAAATCTTTACGCTTGCACCAGTGATTGCGTTTTGTTCACTGTTCTTAGCATTTGCCATCGTCCCTGTTAGCCCGACTTGGCATGTTGCAGACCTCAATATCGGGATTTTATTCTTCCTGATGATGGCGGGTCTCGCTGTCTATGCGGTGTTATTCGCAGGTTGGTCAAGTAACAACAAATACTCATTATTAGGTGCGATGCGTGCGTCAGCACAAACCGTGAGTTACGAAGTGTTCTTAGGCCTTTCTTTAATGGGTGTGGTTGCACAAGCAGGTTCATTCAACCTGATTGATATTGTGAACTCCCAAGAAGGCATGTGGAATATTATTCCGCAGTTCTTTGGTTTTGTGACTTTTGCGATAGCGGGCGTTGCGGTATGTCACCGTCATCCGTTTGACCAACCGGAAGCAGAACAAGAGATTGCGGATGGTTACCACGTTGAATACTCAGGTATGAAGTTTGGTTTGTTCTTCGTCGGTGAGTATATCGGTATCGTAACGGTTTCTGCACTGATTGTGACGCTGTTCTTTGGTGGCTGGCATGGTCCATTCCTGCCGTCATTCTTGTGGTTTGCTATCAAAACTGGCTTCTTCATGATGATGTTTATCTTGATCCGTGCCTCTTTACCGCGTCCACGTTATGACCAAGTGATGTCTTTCGGTTGGAAAATTTGTCTGCCGTTGACACTGCTTAATCTGCTGGGTACTGCAGCAGTGATTTTATACAACGCTCAGTAAGGGGTGATTGAACCATGACATTGAAAGAGTTATTGGTCGGTTTCGCCACCCAAGTACGTAGTATTTGGATGGTCGGCCTGCATGCGTTCGATAAACGCGAAACGCAAATGTATCCAGAAGAGCCGGTTTATCTGCCACCCCGTTACCGTGGGCGTATCGTGTTAACACGCGATCCTGACGGTGAAGAGCGTTGTGTTGCGTGTAACTTATGTGCGGTTGCTTGCCCTGTGGGATGTATCTCACTGCAAAAAGCTGAACATGAAGACGGCCGCTGGTACCCTGAATTTTTCCGCGTTAACTTTTCGCGCTGTATTTTCTGTGGTCTGTGTGAAGAGGCTTGCCCAACCACGGCAATCCAATTAACACCTGATTTTGAAATGGCCGATTGGAGACGTCAGGATCTGGTTTACGAGAAAAATGACCTGTTGATTTCAGGTCCGGGTAAATATCCTGATTATAACTTTTACCGTAAATCGGGTATGGCGATTGCAGGTAAAGACAAAGGTGAAGCGGATAACGAAGCGAAACCGATTAACGTCAAAGACCTGTTGCCATAAGGAGCGATATTCATGGAATTTACATTTTATATCGCCGGTCTAGTTGCCATTTTAGCAACTTTAAGGGTGATAACGAATACAAATCCGGTGCATGCACTGTTGTATCTGGTTGTTTCTCTGCTGGCTCTGTCAATGGTGTTTTTCTCCCTCGGCGCGTATTTTGCTGGGGCGTTGGAAATCATCGTATATGCAGGTGCCATTATGGTCCTGTTCGTGTTCGTCGTGATGATGCTCAACTTAGGGCGTTCTGTTCAAGAACAAGAGCGCGCTTGGTTGACGCCGAAAAACTGGATTGGCCCTGCGGTGTTATCCGCGGTTTTATTGGCTATCTTAGTTTACGGCATTACCTCGTTGTCTTATCAAGAAGGCATTGAGGGAACCATCATTGGGGCGAAAGAAGTGGGAATTAGCCTATTTGGGCCGTATGTTCTGGCTGTCGAATTGGCATCTTTGTTATTACTCGCAGGTTTAGTGGTAGCATTCCACGTTGGACGTGACCGTAAAGAAAACGGCGCTGACCTTGTCAGCATCGAGAAGGCGGAGGAACAAAAATGATACCTCTAGAACACGGTCTGATTTTAGCGGCGATTTTATTTGTGATGGGGCTCAGTTGCCTTGTTATTCGCCGTAATCTGCTTTTCATGCTGATCGGACTGGAAATCATGATTAACTCAACTGCACTGGCATTTGTGGTTGCAGGGAGTTTTTGGGGGCAGCCAGACGGCCAAATTATGTATATTTTGGCAATCGCATTGGCTGCAGCGGAGGCGAGTATTGGATTGGCGTTGTTACTGCAACTCCATCGTCATCGTCAGAACCTGAATATTGATAAAGTCAGTGAGATGCGCGGATGAACCTACTCTATTTAACTATTCTGTTGCCTTTACTGGGGTCGGTGCTGTTAGCCTTCTCTCGTGGACGCTGGTCAGAAAACGTTTCGGCCATTATTGGTGCGGGGTCGGTTGGCTTAGCGGCCGTCGTCGCATTCTATGCTGGCAATGAATTTTTAGCTCAAGACGCAGGTAGCGTATTCATCCAGCCACTTTGGACTTGGATGTCTGTCGGTACCTTTAATATCCCATTCACTCTAATGTTAGATGGCCTGTCATTGACCATGTTAGGTGTGGTAACGGGTGTGGGCTTCCTTATCCACGTATATGCATCTTGGTATATGCGTGGCGAGGAAGGTTACTCACGTTTCTTCGCTTACACTAACTTGTTTATCGCAAGCATGGTGGTTTTAGTCCTCGCTGACAACATGATGCTGATGTATCTCGGTTGGGAAGGGGTAGGGCTGTGCAGTTACCTGTTGATTGGTTTCTATTATACCAATCCAGAAAACGGCAAAGCGGCGATGAAAGCGTTCTTTGTAACGCGTATCGGTGATGTGTTCCTCGCAATTGGTATGTTTATTCTGTGGAATGAGCTTGGCACACTGAATTTCAGCGAAATGGCGGTGTTAGCACCTCAAAAATTTGCGGAAGGTTCAAGTGCGATCAACTGGGCAACCTTGATGTTATTAGGTGGTGCAGTCGGTAAATCAGCACAGTTACCATTGCAAACGTGGTTGGCAGATGCGATGGCGGGTCCAACGCCAGTTTCTGCACTGATCCACGCCGCAACCATGGTAACCGCGGGTGTGTACTTAATTGCTCGTACCCATGTTCTGTTCCTGTTAGCGCCTGAAGTATTACATTTAGTCGGCGTTGTGGGGGCTGTGACATTAGTACTGGCTGGGTTTGCTGCACTGGTGCAAACCGATATCAAACGTGTGCTTGCATACTCCACGATGAGCCAAATCGGTTATATGTTCTTGGCACTAGGTGTACAAGCATGGGATGCAGCCATTTTCCACCTGATGACACATGCTTTCTTTAAAGCGTTGTTGTTCCTGTCAGCTGGTTCAGTCATTTTGGCATGCCACCACGAACAAAATATCTTCAAGATGGGTGGGCTGCGTAAGCAAATTCCATTCATCTACGCTGTGATGTTAATCGGCGGAAGCGCACTGGCAGCATTGCCACTGTTTACCGCAGGTTTCTACAGTAAAGATGCGATTTTGTGGGGTGCACAGCTTGATGGACAAACTGTGTTGTTGTGGGCAGGTATCTTCGGTGCATTAATGACCGCAATTTATACCTTCCGTATGATTTTCATCGTGTTCCACGGTGAAGCGAAAATCAAAGCGCACAAGGTTAAAGGCATCACTCACACATTACCACTGGGCATTTTGGCTATTCTTGCAACGTTTGTTGGTGCATTAATCCACCAACCACTCGAAGGGGTTTTCCCAGCCGAAGCCGCAGGCAGTGAAGACGGTAAAGTCTTACTCGAAGCGATTTCTGGCGGGTTTGCTATCGCAGGTCTATTAATTGCGGTATTCCTCTATCTGTTCAGACGTTCAATAGTCGATGCTATCGCGAAAACTGCAGTGGGTCGTTTCTTCAGCGCATGGTGGTACCAAGCGTGGGGATTCGATTGGCTGTACGATGTAGTCTTTGTTAAGCCATTTAAAGGTATAGCATGGCTACTAGAAAGCGATCCGGTTAACTCTCTGATGAATATCCCTGCACATCTTTCACGTTGGGCAAATAAAGGGCTTGCAGTGAGTGAAAACGGCCAAATTCGTTGGTATGTTGCCTCGTTGGGGCTGGGTGCAGTGCTGATTCTTGCTCTGCTGCTTTTGGTTTAATTAAGGGACACATTGCGCCATGCTATTACCCTGGCTAATACTCATTCCCTTCATCGGAGGCCTGCTAAGCTGGCAGGCTGACCGGTTCAGTCATCGCGCACCGCGTTGGATTGCACTGGCAACGATGGGAATAACATTGATACTTTCCGTACAATTGTGGTTACAAGGGAGCTACTCCCTTGTCAATCCACAAGGTATTCCACAATGGCAATCTGTTTTCTTTATGCCGTGGATCCCGTCACTGGGAATTGACTTTCATTTAGCAATTGACGGTTTATCACTGCTGATGGTCGTGTTAACGGCTATCATGGGGGGCTTCTCAATTCTGAGCTCTTGGAGTGAAAACCAGAAAAACCAAGGTGCGTATCACTTTAACCTGTTGTGGATTATCACAGGTGTGATGGGGATTTTTACCGCGGTTGACCTGTTCTTATTCTTCTTCTTCTGGGAGATGATGCTGATCCCAATGTATTTCCTGATTGCCAATTGGGGACACAAAGGGTCAGAAAACAGACAACATATCAAAGCCGCGACTAAGTTCTTCATCTACACGCAAGCAAGTGGTTTGATCATGCTAGTGTCCATCATTGGCCTAGCGTTGGCGAACTACAATACTTCAGGTGTATTAACATTCGACTATAACCAACTGCTAGGTGCAGAACTCTCTAGCAATGTCGCATTTATGTTGATGTTAGGCTTCTTTATCGCCTTTGCCGTTAAAATGCCATTGGTTCCTTTCCATGGTTGGATGGCTGATACCCAAGAACAATCGCCAACAGCGGGTTCCGTGGATATCTCCGGTATCATGCTAAAAACCGCAGCATACGGTCTGTTACGCTTTACCTTGCCTCTGTTCCCAGAAGCGTCTATCCAGTTCACTCCAATAGCGATGACACTGGGTGTGATCAGTATTTTCTACGGGGCATGGTTAGCGTTCAAACAAACGGATATCAAACGTCTGGCGGCGTACAGTAGCTTATCCCACATGGGGTTTGTGACAGTCGCTATTTACGCGGGTTCAACCTTAGCTTACCAAGGTGCGGTGATTCAAATGATCACCAACGGTTTGTCCGGTGCGGCACTGATTATCATCAGTGGTCAACTGTATGAACGTACGCAAACTCGTGATATGCGCATGATGGGTGGATTATGGAAACGCATTAAATGGTTACCAGGAATGTCCCTGTTCTTTGCTGCGGCAACGCTAGGAATGCCAGGTACAGGTAACTTCATTGGTGAATTCATGATCCTGTTCGGTAGCTTCAGCCAATTCGCGTTAGTGACCTGCATTATGGTCTTTGGTGTGGTGTTTGCGTCTATCTATTCACTGTGGATGATGCAACAGACCTACTACGGTACACCTAAGTCTGAAAAAGAAATGAAAGGGTTAACGGCACGTGAATTTGGTGTGCTGCTGGCTCTGGCTGCTTTACTGGTTATTATCGGTTTCTACCCACAACCAATTTTAGATACCTCAATTGGTTCGATGGAAACATTGCATAACCTGTATTCTGCTTCACTTACAACATTAGGGCTGTAATTCGCCATGACAATAACTCCTCAAGAACTGATCGCAATACTACCACTGATGATCGTCGGGTTGACGGCGGTGGTTGTGATGCTGTCCATTGCGTGGCGACGCGATCACCTGACTAGTGCCGCGCTGACAGTATCAGGCTTTATTATTGCGTTGCTTTCACTCATTTGGGTAGCCGATGGCTACCTAATGGATGTGACTTCGCTTATTCGTGTTGATGGCTTTGCACTGTTCTATAGCGCATTAGTCCTGATTGCAGGTATTGGAACGTCTATCTTTGCTTACCACTGGTTAGAAGGTTTTGGTGATAATAGAGATGAGTTCCATTTACTTGTTGCTATCGCAGTAGCGGGCGGTGTGCTGTTATCTATGTCAAACCATATGGCATCAATGTTTATCGGTATTGAGCTGATTTCATTGCCTCTGTTTGGTCTAGTTGCCTATACCTTTGAGCGCAGTCGCACATTAGAAGCCGGGATCAAGTACATGCTGTTATCTGCAGCCGCGTCTTCATTCCTGTTATTCGGGATTGCGTTACTGTATGCAGAATCGGGTAGTTTAAGCTTTGCTGCTGTTGGTCAAAGCCTTTCCGATAGCCAAATTCACGCACCATTGGTGATGATTGGTTTCGGTATGCTGATTGTAGGTTTTGGCTTTAAACTGTCACTGTTTCCATTCCAACTGTGGACACCAGACGTTTACCAAGGTGCGCCAGCACCAGTGTCAGCCTTCTTAGCAACCGGTAGTAAAATCGCTATCTTCGCAGTATTAGTGCGTATTTTTCTGGAAGCACCAATCGCCAATAGCAATACGTTAGCGATTGTGATTTCTGTGATTGCTATTGCATCTATCCTGTTTGGTAACTTACTGGCTATCACACAAAAAAGTGCAAAACGCTTACTGGGTTACTCATCTATCTCACATATGGGTTATTTACTGGTCGCTCTTGTTGCGTTACGTATCGACCCTGTTGCGTCACAAGTCACTATCGCAATCTACTTAGTGGGTTACTTGTTTGCGAGTTTAGGGGCATTTGGTGTTGTGAGTATCGTTTCAAGCCCTTACCGTGGTGATGATCAGGATGACTTTAGTGCATTCCGCGGGCTATTTTGGCATAAGCCAATTCTTGCAACGGTAATGACGGTAATGATGCTTTCATTAGCTGGTATTCCAATTACATTAGGGTTTATTGGTAAATTCTATGTGATTGCATCCGCAGTGAATGCAGAGTTATGGTGGCTAACGGGGGCTGTAGTGGTAGGTAGTGCTATTGGTTTATATTACTACCTAAGCTTTATGGCTAGCCTATATAGTCGTGATGCAGAACATGCAGAACGTTATACAGGCCCTGAAAAAGCAACGTTAGGAACTGTTGTTGCTGTTATTTGCGCCATTGCTGTTATCGTCTTTGGTGTATGGCCACAACCACTTATTGATATGACATCAACAGCGCTTGCTGTGATTAACTAATAGGCCAAAATTTCCTATTGCTAATAAACCGGTTACTTCTAAGTAGCCGGTTTTTTTTAATCGGGTAACTGGCGTTGATATTGATATTCCATATCGTCTAAGAAAGACATGAGTACCTGACTTGCTAAGTTAATTTTTTGAATATTCAACATTTTTTCAGACGATTTTTCATTAATAAAATGACACCATTGCAACCAATAATCTTTAATTAAGCTTATCTGAGTAATAATTGACAATTTATGCGAATCTATAGTGGTTATTTGGTCAGCTAATAGCATGAGCTGAGAAAGCTTAAATATTGTTTTATCAATATGGTTAACTTCTTCTTTTAATTCTAAAATTTGATTGCCTAAATCTAATCTGACCTCGACAAGTTGCGCAAATTCCAAACCATCATCAATGATTGATAATAAATTTTTAATAAAGGCAACGGCTGATTTTAATATTTGTTTTTTATTTGTTGGCATATCAATTGAGTCAATTAATTCGTCATTTAACAAATGTTTCTTTAAGAAATCGGTAATTTTAGATTTTAATATAATATCTTCTGCTGCGATGATAACGGAGTGCTGTTGATTGATTTCATCTATTTTTAGAGTTTTGCTATTTTTGGATGTGACTAGAAGTTCTTTCTGCTCAGTATATTGATGTAGTTTGTGCTGATTGCTTTCTTCTAAATGAATGAGTGATAAAGAATCAGTGGTATAACTGAATTTGGTAATTATTCTTTCTAATTCTAACTTGAAATCAATTAAATCTTCAATGAAGCTTTTAACTAAGATTTCATCAGATATGTTGATATTTTCATTATTTAATTCGCTTTTTAAAATATAATTTAATTTTATTTTAAGTTTCGGTATTGAGTTTCTGATTATTTCATTGATATTAAAAGATTTACTGGCTATTTTTTGTATTTTTCCATGGATAATAAAATCATAATGTATTATGTTTTTATTAAATGCGGAAATTTCGTTTGACATATGCCTCAATTGATAAATATCAATAGGGGGGAGTATGGGTAAATCAAGCTTATCTTGCATATTAGTACCTTTTATTGAGGGGGAGTGTTATTTGGTTGAATTTCATCAAATAACTTTATTAAATGTGTCGAGTATTCTTGAATGGTATACCAAGATGTAATAGCACGTTTAAAATGAGTAATGAACTGAATAAGTTTTTCAGCGTTATTGATTTTTTTGAAAACCTCGATTGATTGAGTTATTTCGGTTAGGAGGACTAGCCACATATAATCTAAGTGGTCAACGGCTAACCGGGCATCTTTAAATAAACTATCAATTTTATGGAGATTGATTTGAATATCAAAAATAACTTTTTGGACAAATTTTTCTTTGTTGATTTGGTCACTAATTGATTGTATTTCTGTTAATGTTTCATTCTTTTTTGCCCGAATTTTTTCAGCCTTTGAGCCAAAAATCCCTCCAGTGATAATGAGGCCGATGACACCACCAACTAAACCCGTAAAACTGAGTTTCACAAAGTGTGAATACTCGAGTTCTAATTGCTGGAGTTCTTGTTTTTTCATTTTAAGTGATTCTTGTAAATAGGAATCGGTTGTTTCATTATTAGTGGGATCAAGTTGTTTATATAACCCTTTAACATTGAATAGCAATGATTCAACATGTTGATAATTAGATAAATAACCTCCTGTAATATGTACGCGGAAATCAGAAATGATATTTTTAATATTGCTTGTCTTAATAGATTGGTCTTTAATATCATCCCTAATTAATTGTAAGATATTAGTTAGCTCGGTAGCTATTTGCTGGTCATCATTTTGATAATATATTTCATCTAGTTCATGTTCACTAATATCATTCAAACTCTCAGACACTTTTTTCAAAATAGGCATATGGTTTATATATTCAATAATTTGCCCACCTGTTTGTATAATGTTTCGGCTAACTAGAGATAGATTGACAGATTGTTCTTTAACATGTTGTTCAACGTTATCCCAGCTATTGGCATGTTCACGAATATTGATAATGGTACCAATTAGTTCATTTGTATCGATTGGCAAGGTTGTTGATGAGGTAATACCAAACCATTTTAGAATATCATTTTTTTTCCAAGGCAAAGAAAGAGAAAAGTAAACGTGGCGATGTATGCTAATTAAATCATCTAATGTGAAAATACCGACTTCACGGGCTGAAAGTGTGTCTTGATTAGTTAATAAAGCTAAGGTTGTATGGCCTATATGTTCTTTTTCAATAATTCTGTCGTAATTATCTTTTGTATTCATTTTAAATTCCACATTGATTAAGTTAAAGATTGAATGCTTATTTTTCTTAGTACTGTTGTATGGTTAAATTACCTATTTATTGCAAATAAAAATATAAAGTTCATATTTGTTAACCTACTAGAAATTGACTGAAAGTTTTATATTAAAAAATGAAAATCAGAGCTAAAAAATAGCATTTTGAATAATTTAATATGTGTTTTAAATATTATTCTCTATTATTTTTATTTGAAAATCATCTATAGTAGTGCTAAATAAAATAACTAATAAGAATATGATATTAATTAAAATATACAATAATTTTTTTGTTTTGAATTAAAAAGGCTTGCAATGGAACATGGGTTTAAAGCTGACATATCACTATGTTTCAAAATGAAATTTTCATTGGGTAAAAATGATGCAGTTTCGAGAAAGAAGCAAAGATTAAAGGGGATAAAATCACATTTTCTATTAATTAAATGAATGGAGTGCTATGTAATATACATAATAAGCTATACTATCAACAGCCTGAAGGTCACTATTAGTGAGTGATAACAGGTTTATTTTGACACAGCTGCTCTTGGCTATCGTCATTTGAGTCATAAAAAATAATTATAGCGAAGTACTAAAAGCAATCTCTTAATTGCAGGTAATCTACTTTTAGTGCTGAATGGGCGGTATAGCATTTACTGTTAGTCATCAATGTATTAAAAAATTGTATTGCGCTATATAATAACCGTAGTGAATTTGTGTGATGTAGCAGTGGGAATCTAAAGTGAACTATAAAAAAATTGATCAATTGATAACTGAAATTTTGGACCATTTGTCTACATTGACACTAAAAAATCAAGAGTTTACTCGTTTAGTTTGGCAATTAGATGCACAAACCTCTTTTCCTGGCCTTTCATGGCTGTCGGCACAGCAAAGTTATCCTCAATTTTATTGGTATCAACGCACTGGCGCCGAGGAATGCAGTGCTCTTGGTATGGTGAAATCCTTTGATTCGATAGATACGGCACAAGTTTTTTTATCCCAGTATCCTGATATGCCAGAGATGCGCCTATGGGGGCTTAATGGCTGGAATGCGGTTGGAACGGGCATTCCTGAAGAGATAAAACGCCAATCAACTTTTTGTTTTTTGCCCCGCATTGAAATTCATCGATTACGTTCGACAATTAGTGTTAGCGTCAATATTGAGGGGGAAGAAGACCGCTTGAATGCTATTCATCTTTTACAGCAATTGAAGCCGGCTTCTCATGTGAGATTGACATTGAATGCCAATATTACTGCACAAGAACATATTCCTACGCATGATGAATGGTGTCGTTTATTAAATTGCGCTATTGATGACATGAAGTCAGGGAAGATGGAAAAAGTAGTGATGGCAAGGGAAACAAAACTCACCCTGTCTAAACCCATTGCGGTTGCTGAGTTTTTAGCCCAAAGCCAGCAGGTGAATCATCATTGTTACCATTTTATGATGGCCTTCAACGCACAGTCAGGGTTCATCTCTTCGACTCCGGAACGTTTATATTTACGGCAAAATGAACAACTGAATTCTGAGGCCTTAGCGGGAACTGTAGCTAATGACCCTGATGACGCCGTCGCTGCGGAGTATGCTAAGTGGTTGATGGACGATAAAAAGAACCAACACGAAAATTTAGTCGTTGTGGATGATATTTGCCAACAATTACAAGGTGCAGTGACGGGAGTTGACGTATCATCAGCAAAAGTGATCCGCTTGAGAAAAATCCAACACCTTTATCGCTCTATTGTTGCGACATTAATCAATCCTTCTGATAGCGATTGCTTACAACGTCTTCAACCTACCGCTGCCGTATGTGGTTTACCTCGCAAAGTTGCACGGCAATTTTTAGCAAGTAATGAACCCTTTTCTCGTGGCTGGTATGCAGGAACTGGCGGGTTTATTAGCTTAAATAAAAGTGAATTTGCGGTATCTCTACGTTGTGCACAAATAGAAGGTGCGCATGTCTCATTATATTCAGGTGCGGGCATTGTCAGTGGCTCAGACCCAGAGCAAGAGTGGATAGAAATTGAAAATAAAGCGGCGGGGCTTAAATCTTTGTTTGGAAATAACGAAAAACCATAAAGTTAAAATGGTTATTTTCTTTTATTTCAATTAGTTCACCAAAAATTGTTCTGAGATCAAGAAATTTATTTCAGCCAGTCTAAACTAGTTGATAACTAATAATTTGCTGAGCATATTATGTCGAATTCTGCTTTTAATCTCCGTTGGGCTGAAGTGATTATTGAAGCACTATCTCGCCACGGAATGAAACATATCTGTATTGCGCCAGGCTCTCGTTCGACGCCTTTGACTCTGGCTGCCATCAATAACGCCAAATTACATTGTCACACCCATTTCGATGAGCGTGGTTTGGGTCATCTGGCACTTGGATTGGCAAAAGCCAGCAATGAGCCAGTAGGTGTCATTGTGACGTCAGGGACTGCGGTTGCAAACCTTTATCCATCATTGATAGAAGCTGGACTAACTGGAGAAAAAGTTATTTTTCTCACCGCAGATAGGCCCCCTGAATTGATTGATTGCGGTGCTAATCAGGCTATTCGGCAGACGCATATTTTTGCATCTCATCCTGCTCAATCATTAATGTTGCCAAGGCCGACACAAGATATTTCAGCTAAATGGTTGGTAACCGCTATTGATAATGGCATGAACCAGTTACGCCATGGTGCATTTCATATCAACTGCCCATTTGCTGAGCCACTATATGGTGATATGGATGGGGAACATGAATGGCAGAAAACCCTTGGGGAATGGTGGAATTCGAGCCACCCGTGGCTCACTGAACCGTTAACTCATTCTGTCGCTCTAGTGGCAGATTGGTATTTTTGGCGGCAAAAAAAAGGCGTTGTGCTTGCCGGTAGAATGAGTGCGAGTGAAGGGGAGCTCGTTGCTAAATGGGCTCAAGAACTCGGATGGCCAGTTATAGGTGATGTGTTATCTCAAACAGGGCAGCCATACCCTTGCGCAGATTTATGGCTTCAGCATCCCGATGCTCAACAGGTTTTAAAACATGCAGAATTAGTTGTCCAGTTTGGTTCAAGCTTAACAGGAAAACGGCTATTACAATGGCAAGCCAATTGTGAACCGCAAGAGTATTGGATTATCGACTCGATACCTCAACGGCTAGACCCAGCTAATCATAGGGGAAGAAAGTTAACCTGTTCAATTAAAGGTTGGCTGGACAACCATCCTGCACAGCCGAGAAGTTTGTGGTGTGAATCTTTGCAGACGTTAGCGCAAAAAGCCCAACACCATGTACACCAACAGTTACATGACCAGTTTTCCGAAGCGGCGGTTGCATTTCAATTGCCAGAACTACTCTCACCACGAGGTCAACTATTTGTTGGAAATAGCTTAATTGTTCGTTTGGTGGATGCACTCGCACAACTTCCATTAGGCTATCCGGTATATAGCAACCGCGGCGCAAGTGGTATTGATGGTCTGATTTCTACCATGGCGGGAGTGCAACGAGCAACAGCTCGTCCAACATTAGCTATTGTTGGGGATATTTCTGCCTTATACGATTTGAATAGTTTGGCGCTGTTGCGAGAACCTTCAGCACCGACAGTCCTAATCATCGTGAATAACAATGGCGGGCAAATTTTCTCTATGCTCCCCACACCAGACGAAGCAAGGCAAAATTATTACTGTATGCCGCAGAATGTCAGTTTCGAGCCTGCTGCGAAAATGTTTGGCTTACAATATTGTGCGCCGACAGATTGGGGAACACTAAAAAATACTGTTCAACAATTTTGGCATAGTCAGCAAGGAACATTGCTGGTGGAATTACAGGTGGCAAGCGATGAAGGCGCGCGTACTTTAAAACAGCTGCTTAATGAAGTTGTGGAATTGTAATGTTATCCGCTCATCGACATCATTCTACCTCATCGGCTCCTTGGATCATTTGGTTGCATGGTTTGTTAGGCAGTGCGGATGACTGGTTACCCGTGATTGATCAAACACGGACTTTTCCATCATTAGCTGTGGATTTGCCAGGTCATGGCGGTTCTCATTCAGAGCCATGCCAGAGTTTTTCACATTTTGATCAACAACTCAGCGAGCTTTTACAGTATCATCAAATTAATGAATACTACTTGGTTGGCTATTCACTCGGTGCTCGGCTCGCAATGCATTTTGCCTGTCACTATCAGCCTAACGGGCTATTAGGTTTAGTAATTGAAGGCGGGAATGTGGGGTTAGCCAATGAACAAGAACGTGTTGCTCGAGCTGCTAATGATGAGGCATGGGCGCAACGTTTTCGTTCAGAACCCATTGAAAAAGTGTTAGATGACTGGTATCAACAAACTGTATTTGCTGATTTGTCGGCCACTCAGCGCCAACAGTTAATTCAGTTACGTGGACAAAATAACCCGCACAGCATTGCTGCTATGCTAGAAAACACATCATTAGCAAAGCAACCTTTTTTGGCGGACAAATTGCATCAATTAATCTGTCCTTATCGTTATTTTTGTGGCGAAAAGGATCAAAAGTTTCGAAGCGTTTCGCAACAATATGTTTTGCCGTTAACGCTGATTGAAAATGCAGGGCATAATGCACATCGGGAAAACCCCATGGGCTTTGCAACTGCACTACACCATTTTTTATCACACTGTGGTTAAAGGAATCTGATAATGATTTATCCAAGCGAAGAAAAATTATACGCACCAATTGAATGGCAAGATTGCTCTACAGGGTTTGAAGATATTCGCTATCATAAATCTCCTGAAGGAATTGCTAAAATTACGATTAACCGTCCAGAAGTGCGTAATGCTTTTCGTCCACAAACCGTGAAAGAAATGATCCAAGCACTGTCAGATGCACGTTATGATGACCACATTGGTACTATCATTCTAACGGGTGAGGGCGAAAAAGCTTTCTGTGCAGGCGGCGACCAAAAAATCCGTGGTGACTACGGCGGGTACCGTGATGAAAGCGGTACGCATCACCTTAACGTATTAGATTTTCAACGCCAAATTCGGACTTGCCCAAAACCTGTGGTTGCGATGGTCGCAGGTTTCTCAATTGGTGGTGGCCATGTGTTACATATGATGTGTGACCTGACTATTGCTGCGGATAACGCAATATTTGGTCAAACTGGGCCAAAAGTCGGTTCATTTGATGGCGGCTGGGGCGCATCCTATATGGCGCGTATCGTTGGACAGAAAAAGGCGCGTGAAATCTGGTTTTTATGCCGCCAATACAATGCACAAGAAGCATTAGATATGGGCTTGGTTAACACAGTTGTCCCATACGCAGATCTTGAAAAAGAAACCGTGCGTTGGTGCCGTGAAATGCTAGAAAATAGTCCAATGGCATTACGTTGCTTAAAAGCGGCATTAAATGCGGATTGTGATGGTCAGGCTGGCCTGCAAGAATTAGCCGGTAATGCCACTATGCTGTTCTATATGACAGATGAAGGGCAAGAAGGTCGTAATGCCTTTAATGAAAAACGTGCTCCAGACTTCTCTAAATATAAGCGTAATCCATAATGCGTAAAGCCCGTATTTATTCGTTCAGCCTGCCAATGGAGGCAGGCGTTATCCTTCGTTATCAGCGACTAAAAACTCGTGATGGGCTTTTAGTGTGTTTACAAGATGGGGATAATGAAGGTTGGGGAGAAATTTCGCCTCTACCTGAATTCAGTCGTGAAACATTAGAAGAAGCAACCGCCGAAACTATTAAGCGAATGAATGAATGGGTGAAAGAAGGCAAAATTTCTAATAGTCTACTACCCTCTGTTGCTTTTGGCTGTAGCTGTGCTCTAGCGGAGTTAACAGGGGAGCTACCGAAAGAGGCTGATTATCGCAAAGCACCACTGTGCAGTGGTGACCCTGATGACCTCATTTTGAGCCTTGATGCAATGGAAGGCGAAAAGGTTGCAAAGGTAAAAGTTGGGCTCTATGAAGCTGTGCGTGATGGCATGGTGGTTAACTTATTACTAGAGGCCGTTCCAGAACTGAAACTGCGCTTGGATGCGAATCGCAGTTGGACTCGAACAAAAGCTGACGGTTTTGCTAAATATGTTAACCCAGACTACCGTGACCGTATCGCATTCTTAGAAGAGCCGTGCAAAACCCGTGAAGAGTCACTGCAATTTGCAGCGGATACCGGCATTAGTATCGCTTGGGATGAAAGTGTACGAGAAGAAGGCTTTATGGTTGAGGCGCAGGAAGGCGTTTCTGCGATTGTAATTAAACCAACACTGACAGGCAGCTTATCTTATTGCCGCTACTTAGTAGAAGAAGCGCATCGCTTAGGATTACAAGCCGTGATCAGTTCATCCATTGAAAGTAGCTTTGGTTTAACGCAACTTGCTCGTGTAGCACATTGGCTAACGCCAAATACCATTCCAGGCTTAGATACGGTATCACTTATTCAATCTCAATTGATACGGCCTTGGCCTCAATGTGATATTCCGCTCCAGCAGTTAGATGATTTAACGCTTGTATGGCAGAACTAGATAACTTTAAAGATTGGCCTTGGCAACACTGGGCCAATCTTCGTCCCAATGCGATCGCCCTTGTAACTGAGTCCCAAAGTATGACTTGGGAAAGCGTAAGCCAACAAGTTACTGACCTTAAAACTTACTTTTTAATGCAAGGTGTAACACAAGGGCAGTGTATCGTTTTGCGTGGGAAAAATTCAGTTGAATTATTATTGAGTCAACTGGCACTTATTGCGTGTGGCGCTCGTGTCTTACCGTTAAATCCCCGCCTCCCAGAACGGTTATTAGCAGAATTACTGCCTCATCTTAATGTTAGCGCAGCCATTGATTTTACTGATGAATCAAATTTATTAGCTAATTATCGCCATTTAGATTATCAACTCTATTATCATTTTATTGGTGATGAAAAGGTTGCTCCGGTTGTTTTTCAAGAGGCTATTCAGCAGCCTGCTACTCTGATTTTAACATCGGGGTCGACAGGTCTACCTAAAGCCGCCGTTCACAGTGTTGCAGCTCACCTCAATAGCGCTGCCGGTGTTGTTAATATGATGAATTACCAGCAAGATGATTGTTGGTTACTCTCGCTGCCGTTATTCCATGTATCTGGTCAGGGTATTGTTTGGCGTTGGCTTTTGCAAGGCGGCGCACTTGCGGTAAAAAATATCCCTTTAGCCCAGGCATTACATGGGGTGACTCATGCCTCTTTGGTGCCGACCCAGCTATGGCGTTTATTGAATGATAACTCAATGGCGAATATCGCGTTGAAAGCTGTTTTATTGGGCGGAGCCAGTATCCCTTCAACACTCACGGACTTGGCACAACAACATGGAATTGCGTGTTGGAGTGGCTATGGGATGACAGAAATGGCTTCTACAGTTTGTGCTAAACGGGCAGATGGCAAGAAAGGCGTTGGTTTACCCTTAAAAGGTAAGCAAATTCGTCTTGTGGGTGGTGAAATTCAAATCCAATCAGACAGCCAAGCGCTTGGTTATTGGTTTGATGGGCAAATTCACCCTTTAAATTGCCTAGATAACTGGTTTAAAACCAACGATAAAGGAGCATTTATTGATGGCGAGTATCAGATCCTTGGTCGTTTAGATAATTTATTTATCAGTGGTGGGGAATGTGTTCAACCAGAAGATATCGAGTCAGTCATCAATTCATACCCTGATATCAGCCAAAGTTTTATTATCCCCATTGATGATGTGCAATTTGGGCAACGCCCTGTCGCGGTTATTGAAGCAAATGAGTCCGTAGGTTTACATCAGCTGGCGGATTGGCTAAAAGATAAACTCGCACCATACCAATATCCTATGGCCTTTTATTATTTAGACCCTGAATTGAAAGCTGGGGGAATAAAAGTGTCGAGACAACAAGTGAAAAAGTGGTTGTTAGCTAGAATGCAGGAATAGGGTGAAATAGTGGTGGGGTTATCCCCACCACTTAATAAATTACACTATTTTAGTGCTTTTAATGCTTTTTCAACACCAGCGCCGTATTCTGGGTGAACTTGTTTAAATAACTCGATTTGGCGCACTTGAGTGGCTTCTGTCGCGTCAATCAGTTCGCCCGCAATACGTTTAAACATACGTTGGTGCTCGGCATCATCTAATAACTCATATAATGCACGTGGTTGGCTGAAGTAATCTTGGTCTTCGCGGTGATCCCAATGGTCAGCGGCACCTTCAATAGATAATGGCGGTTCGCTAAAGTCAGGTTGCTCTTGGAATAAGCCGGCTTCATTTGGCTCATAGGTCACATGGTTGCCGCTATTACCGTCAACGCGCATTGCGCCATCACGGTGGTAATTATGGAATGGGCAACGTGGGGCGTTCACTGGGATTTGGTGGTGGTTAACCCCAAGGCGATAACGATGGGCATCTCCATAGGAGAATAAACGGCCTTGTAACATTCTATCTGGTGAGAAACCGATACCCGGAACCACGTTAGCTGGGCTAAACGCCGCTTGTTCTACGTCAGCAAAGTAGTTGTCTGGGTTACGATTAAGTTCAAAATAACCGACATCAATTAATGGATAATCTTTGTGCGGCCAAACTTTGGTTAAGTCAAATGGGTTATAAGGAACTTGAGAGGCTTCTTTCTCTGGCATAATTTGCACTTGCAAATTCCAGCGTGGGAAATCCCCTTTCTCAATGGATTCAAACAGATCGCGTTGTGAACTTTCTCTATCTTTACCGACTAATTGCTCTGCTTGTTCATCAGACAGATTCTGAATACCTTGTTGGCAACGGAAATGGAATTTAACCCAGAAGCGTTCATTATTACTGTTGATGAAACTATAAGTGTGGCTACCAAACCCGTGCATATGACGGTAACTTTGTGGTATACCACGGTCACTAGCATCAATGGTTAACTGGTGTAAAGATTCTGGTAACTGAGAGAAAAAGGCCCATTTATGTTCCATTGTACGCAGGTTAGAGCGAGGGTCGCGCTTAACTACGTGGTTTAAATCAGGGAATTTTAATGGGTCGCGGAAATAGAACACAGGGGTGTTGTTACCCACCATATCCCAGTTGCCTTCTTCAGTATAAAATTTTAATGCGAAACCACGAATATCACGTTCTGCGTCGGCAGCCCCGCGCTCACCTGCAACGGTAGAGAAGCGAGCAAACATTTCAGTTTTTTTCCCTATTTCAGAGAAAATTTTTGCGCGAGTATAGCGGCTAATATCATGAGTTACAGTAAACGTACCAAAAGCGCCAGAACCTTTTGCGTGCATGCGTCTTTCAGGGATCACTTCACGGTCAAAATGGGCAAGTTTCTCTAAAAACCAAACATCCTGTAATAACATTGGGCCACGTTTACCTGCTGTCATCACATTATTATTATTGGCGACCGGGGCGCCTGAGGCGGTAGTAAGGCCTTTCTTTTTCATCACAATGCTCCTTTGTTTGGATTAATGGACTACACAAACCTAACTAATAAGTTAATATTTTGTAAAAAATAAAAAACAGGACTACAATAAACTTGTAATTCAGTATAGTTATTATGGAATTGATTATCTAATTAATATAACCAATTACTGTGATTACCCGTGAAAAAAACTGCATTCATCGCACTTTTTCGCACTAAAATTTTTGATTTGTGAAATTTTGTAATGAATAAAGTCGGCTTTTATAAAGGCTATAGCGTAAATCTAGGTAAGAATGGCTGAAAATAGGGTGAAATTCGCGTAGTATCCATAGGTAATAATATCAAGAGGATAAAATAATGCGCAAACTATTATTATTAGCAGCAGCGATGTCACCATTGTTCGTAGGTACTGCCCATGCAGTTTCAGTCAGTGCACAAGCGGGTGAACATTTTACTGAGCTGTCTGCAGGGCTAGGTAACCAAAATGCAGGGTTAGCATTTAACGGTTCTTGGGCTCGTAGTGACCATGATGGGCAAACGGGTAGTATTGGTGCCACATTTGGTTTACCTGTTGGGCCTTTCTCTGCATTTGTCGGGGGTAAAGGGTTATATTTATCACCGGATCACAATAGTAGTGGTGCTGCATTAGCGGTTGGTGGTGGGTTAAATTGGCAGGCTATGCCTTCATTAAATATTTATGGTGAAGCCTATGGTGCTCCTGAGTCATTGACCTCAGGTAGCAAGTCTTATGTCGAAGCGAAAGCGGGTGCACGTTATACCGTATTTAAACCTTTATCTATTGATGCAGGTTATCGCTTGATTGAAATGAAAGGAACTCATGGCAATAGTAGCGATAAAGTTGCCGATGGCTGGTATGTAGGGGCTGGCCTTTCATTCTAAGATTGTTAAATTTATCATTTATTAGATTTAACCGTTTGAATCTCGAAAAAACCGCCAAATACTACGTTTGGCGGTTTTTTTATATCTTTAGAATATTATTAATAAGCGAATAGTTTAGCCAACGTTTGGTAAAAATCCGGCAACAATCGAAAATTGGATAGCGATTACTGCCACACCACATGCCAACACTAAGGCTAAAATAGGTGTACCGCCTTTAACTTGATACCCACCTTGAGTTTCTAATTTACGTACACGTAGGGTTAACAGTGCAGGAATAATCAGTGCTAAGACTGAGAGCGCGACAGCGGCATAAGTTAATGCTTGTACGAAACTACTAAAGAATAGGGCGGCCAATAATGGCGGAACAAAGGTAAGCAAGCCTGTTTGTGCACGACCGATAAAATGGTTGCTACGCTTGAACAAATCTGCGAGGTAATCAAATAAGCCCAATGCAACACCTAAGAAAGACGTGGCTAACGCTAAATCCATAAATAGGCTGACGGCAATATTGACTCGAGGTGTAGCAACAACATCGCGAATTGCGGTGAGTAACCCATTAAGGCCAGACTCCTGCGCTAGGATCCCGATAAAGGTGTGTGATGGAATAGAACCTAACGTAGCGATTTGCCATAGAATATAAGCTACTAAAGGAATTGCACTTCCGGTAATGAAAATCATACGTAATTTACGTACATCTCCATTCATATAGTTAACTAAACTCGGTACGCTACCATGAAAACCAAAAGAGGTAAAAATAACGGGCACTGCGGCCAAAACAAGGCCTTTTTCAATCGGCATAGTGCTTAAGTTTACCGCTTCAGCATGTGGCATCATCACAACGAGCATGATGACCAAAAAAATCGTTTTTGCTGTAAATAAAATACGGTTAATAAAATCGACTGAATGTGTGCCAATGCACACGACTGCACCACCAATAATAGTAAATGCGATAATGGCAGTGTTGGTTGAAATGTTAATTCCCCACCAAGAAGACAGGCTATCTGAAATTAATACGCCTGCACCACCGATGTAAGCGGTTGTTAATGCATACATTAATAGCAGCATACTGAGCCCAGTCACTATTTGGCCAACAGGACCCAGATATTTTTTAGCGACGGAGCCTAGACCCATATTTGCAGGGTTATGCTGATACACTTCGACTAATAGCAATGAGGTATAACTCATTAACATCCATAATCCAACAAGCAAGCAAACGATGCCTGTGAAACCGACTCCTGCAGCGGCAAGTGGCATTGCCAACATCCCTGCACCTATTGTTGTCCCTGCAACGATTAACACACTGCCAAGCGTACGATTCTTCACAAGTTCCTCTGATTGAATTTCAATAATTAACAAGTGATGCAGATTATGCGATCGAAAGTTCGCTGTCAAATGTAAATTACAGCTGGTGTAATCATAAGTTTACACTGATAATCAAGTAGATAGCGAAACTAAAGACAATAATCAGGGTTAATTAAGTGAAGAAAAAATGATGATTTATAGTGACTAAAGGTAAATTTAAATGGGGTGATTTGTTAAAAAAGGTGTGGTAATTAGTTGATTTTTATTAAAATGGCAGCTAACTGTACAGTATGTCAGTTACTTAATGTAAATTATGTGATGAGGTCAAAATAAAAGCATAAAAAATAAAACTAAATTGATTTTGAAGTTATCATAAATCAAATTAATGCTTGAAAATCATCCCGATAATATATGCAAACATATATATAAAGGATGGAACTATGGACTTTATGATTCAACTCGCCATTATCCTTGTTTGCTTATTCTATGGAGCAAAAAAAGGGGGAATGGCACTCGGGCTATTAGGTGGTGTTGGCCTAGTTATCTTAGTTTTTGGTTTTGGTTTACCGCCTGGAAAACCGCCTGTTGATGTTATGCTTGTTATCATTGCTGTTGTTGCCGCATCAGCGACGTTACAAGCATCAGGCGGTTTAGATGTCATGCTGCAAATTGCAGAACGACTACTGCGGAAAAACCCTAAGTACATTTCTATTGTGGCACCTTTTGTGACATGTATCTTAACCATTTTGTGTGGTACAGGGCATGTGGTATATACGATTTTACCTATCATCTACGATGCGGCGATTAAAAATAATATCCGTCCAGAAAGACCGATGGCCGCGAGTAGTATTGGCGCACAAATGGGGATTATCGCCAGTCCGGTTTCAGTCGCGGTTGTTTCACTAGTAGCAATGCTAAATGGTGTGACAATCAATGGTAAGTCACTCGAATTTTTGGATTTATTAGCAATTACTATCCCATCAACGTTAATTGGTATTTTAGCTATTGGTATTTTCAGTTGGTTTAGAGGTAAAGATCTCGATAAAGACCCTGTATTCCAAGAGTTTATCTCAGTCCCTGAAAACCATGATTATGTTTATGGTGACAGTGTGACACTGCTAAATACAAAATTACCGAAAATTAACTGGGTCGCGATGTGGATTTTTTTAGCCTCTATCGCAGTTGTTGCACTACTTGGCGCATTCTCTGAACTAAGGCCGCTAGTTAATGGTAAGCCGTTATCTATGGTTTTAGTCATCCAGATGTTTATGTTATTAGCGGGTGCGCTAATTATCATTATCTGTAAGACCAATCCTGGGCAAATTTCAAAGAATGAAGTATTCCGTTCAGGGATGATTGCTATCGTGGCGGTGTATGGTATCGCTTGGATGGCGGAAACCATGTTCGGCGCACACATGGATGAAATTAAAGGAACGTTAGGTTCTTTAGTGAAAGATTTCCCTTGGGCTTATGCCGTTATCTTGTTATTAGTTTCTAAGTTTGTTAACTCTCAAGCCGCTGCACTAGCCGCTGTTGTACCAATTGCATTAGGTATTGGTGTTGACCCTGCCTATATTATCGCTTCTGCGCCTGCGTGTTATGGTTACTACATTTTACCGACTTATCCAAGTGATCTTGCGGCAATTCAATTTGACCGTTCTGGAACAACGCGTATTGGTAAATTTGTTATCAACCACAGTTTCATTCTACCGGGGTTAATTGGGGTGGGTGTGTCTTGTGTGTTTGGCTGGGTATTTGCAGGTTTATATGGTTATTTATAATCAATAAAGTAAGTGAATAAAAAGTGATTGCACAGGTAACGGATAAACCGCTGTGCAATCACCTATTTTAGATTAACCGATTTCAATATCCGATAGCGGATGGCAGCAGCAGGGAAGGATCTCGCCATCTTGTACAAATGCGATGGGTTTTTGTTTATAACCCACTTTACCATGCAATAATGTCACTCGGCACGAACCGCAGTAACCTTCACGACATTGATATTCTACAGGAATACGGCTGTCTTCTAAGGCTTCCAGCAAACAGGAGTGAACTTCGGTATGGTAGGGGACTTGAACACCCTGCGTTAACCGCAGGGTGATTTTATGGCTTGCCATACTTACAGTTCGAAGTCGCTCAAATCGTCGGTATCGACTTGAGAGTCAATTTGGCCGACTAAATAAGAACTCACTTCAACCTCTTGAGGCGCAACTTGTACGTTATCAGACACCAACCATGCGTTGATCCATGGAATTGGGTTTGAACGTGCTTCAAATGGCAATTTCAGGCCAACAGCTTGCATGCGAATGTTAGTAATATATTCAACATATTGGCATAAAATATCTTTATTTAAACCAATCATAGAGCCTTCGCTGAATAAATAGTCAGCCCACTCTTTTTCTTGCTCTGCTGCTTGAACGAACAGGTCATAACACTCTTGTTCGCACTCTGCCGCGATTTCGGCCATTTCTGGGTCATCTTGCCCTGAGCGCAACAGGTTCAACATGTGTTGTGTTCCCGTTAAGTGCAGCGCTTCATCACGTGCGATTAGCTTGATGATTTTAGCATTTCCTTCCATCAGTTCGCGTTCAGCAAACGCAAATGAACAGGCAAAGCTAACATAGAAACGGATGGCTTCGAGCGCATTGACGCTCATTAGGCACAGATACAGCTGTTTCTTCAATTGACGTAGAGAAACAGTGACTTGTTTGCCGTTACAAGTATGCGTGCCTTCACCAAACATATGATAGTAATTGGTCATTTCGATCAGGTCATCGTAAAAACCAGAAATATCTTTAGCACGTTTTAAAATTTCTTCATTTTCAACGATATCGTCAAAAATAATGGCTGGGTCATTTACAATATTACGAATAATGTGTGTATATGAACGTGAGTGGATAGTTTCAGAAAACGCCCACGTTTCAACCCAAGTTTCCAGTTCAGGAATCGAAATCAGCGGCAATAATGCCACATTAGGGCTGCGGCCCTGAATAGAGTCCAGCAGCGTTTGGTATTTCAGATTACTGATAAAAATATGTTTTTCGTGGTCTGGCAACGCGTTATAGTCAATACGGTCGCGAGATACGTCAACTTCTTCAGGGCGCCAGAAAAACGACAATTGTTTTTCAATCAGCTTTTCAAAAATAGGGTACTTTTGCTGATCATAGCGTGCCACGTTAACTGGTTGGCCGAAAAACATCGGCTCCAGCATTTGGTCATTTTTTTTCTGTGAAAATGTTGTATATGTATGTGACATAACAATTCCTATTAAATTTTACACGCGCCGCCTTCGCAATCGGAATCCGCTGACTCAACAACTTCTTCCAGATCGCCCTGAACATCTTCCGCCCCATCGCGGGTGTTGTGGTAGTAAAGTGTTTTCACACCAAACTTATAGGCGAGCAATAAATCTTTTAGCAATTGGTTCATTGGTACTTTGCCGCTCTCAAAACGAGTCGGGTCATAGTTTGTGTTAGCAGAAATCGACTGGTCGATAAATTTCTGCATGATACCAACGAGTTGTAAATAGCCACTGTTTGAAGGCATTTGCCATAGTAGCTCGTATGCGCCTTTCAGATTTTCGTAATCTGGCACTACTTGACGCAAAATACCATCTTTAGAGGCTTTAATACTGATATAACCACGTGGTGGCTCAATACCATTGGTTGCGTTAGAAATCTGTGATGATGTCTCTGAAGGCATCAATGCAGACAGTGTCGAGTTACGCAGACCATGTTGTTTAATATCTTGGCGTAAAGCTTCCCAATCGTAATGCAAAGGTTCATTAGTTAACTTATCGAGCTCTTTTTTATAGGTATCGATAGGTAAAACGCCTTGTGCATAAGTTGTTTCATTGAACCATGGGCAAGCACCTTGCTCTTTTGCTAACTCATTCGAGGCTTTTAATAGATAATACTGAATGGCTTCGAATGTTTTGTGCGTTAAATTGTTCGCACTACCGTCAGAATAACGAACACCGTGCTTCGCGAGATAATAAGCGTAGTTAATCACCCCAATACCGAGTGTACGACGCCCCATTGAGCCTTGCTTCGCCGCAATGATTGGGTAATCTTGGTAGTCAAGCAGTGCATCAAGAGCACGAACAGCTAATATTGCCAGCTCTTCTAATTCATCTAGGCTATCAATCGCCCCTAAGTTAAATGCCGATAATGTACACAGCGCAATTTCACCGTTCTCGTCATTAATGTTATTTAATGGCTTAGTTGGCAGTGCAATTTCTAAACATAAGTTTGACTGACGAACAGGGGCAACCTGTGGGTCAAATGGGCTATGTGTATTACAGTGGTCAACGTTTTGAATATAGATTCGGCCAGTAGACGCACGTTCTTGCATCATTAATGAAAATAGCTCAACCGCTTTAACACTGGATTTGCGAATATTTTCATCTTGTTCGTATTTCACATATAAACGTTCAAATTCGTCTTGATCAGCGAAAAATGCATCATAAAGACCTGGAACGTCTGATGGACTGAATAATGTAATATCTTGGTTTTTAATCAAACGCTCATACATTAACTTGTTGAGTTGCACACCGTAATCCATATGGCGAACACGGTTACCTTCAACCCCACGATTATTTTTCAGTACCAATAAACTTTCAACTTCAAGGTGCCAAATAGGGTAGAACAAGGTTGCAGCACCACCACGAACGCCACCTTGCGAACAAGATTTCACCGCAGTTTGGAAGTGTTTATAGAACGGAATACAACCAGTGTGGAACGCTTCACCACCACGAATTGGGCTACCTAATGCACGAATGCGGCCTGCATTTACCCCAATACCTGCACGCTGTGAGACATATTTCACAATTGCGCTTGAAGTGGCATTGATGGAATCTAAGCTGTCACCACACTCAATCAGTACACAAGAGCTGAATTGACGTGTAGGAGTACGTACCCCCGCCATAATTGGCGTAGGTAATGAAATTTTGAATGTTGAAACGGCGTCATAGAAACGGCGAATATAATCGAGACGCGTCTCTTTTGGGTAATGTGAAAACAGGCAAGCAGCAACTAAAATGTATAAAAACTGTGCGCTTTCATAAATTTCACCGGTAACACGGTTTTGAACTAAATATTTTCCTTCAAGCTGTTTTACCGCAGCATAGGAAAAATTCATATCACGCCAATGGTCTATAAAGCTATCCATTTGCTCGAACTCTGCTTCAGAGTAGTCTTCCAGCAAATGCTTGTCATATTTCCCCATTTCGACGAGGTGTTTAACATGCTTATATAATGCAGGCGGTTCAAACTGGCCATAGGCTTTCTTGCGTAAGTTAAAAATAGCAAGACGTGCAGCTAAGTATTGGTAATCAGGTGTATCACCCGTAATTAAATCTGCTGCTGCTTTGATCATCGTTTCGTGAATGTCAGAAGTTCTGATCCCATCATAAAACTGAATCTGTGAACGTAACTCCACTTGAGAAACGGATACGTTACTTAGGCCTTCCGCGGCCCAGGTTATTACCTTGTGGATTTTGTCGAGATCAATGCGTTCTTTATGTCCATCACGCTTTGTGACTAACAGACTCTGGTTCATGAGCAAGTACACCTTGGTTGAACTACAAATGGGTTAAAAAAACATAAAAAAGCTCATGGTGTAATGCCATGAGGCTAGTAGTGTTATGTTTGCTTGTACCACTATATGTAGTAGTTTGTTTAGAATACCATAACAAGATAATGTTAATGTGTGATTTTATCAAGTGAACAAATTAGAGGGATCTTGTGGATAACTGGTTGGATAAGAAAACAGATCATGTCGGTAAGCTGCATGGTAAAAGGCATTAATAAAAAAAATGCTTCCGACATGAGGACTAAAATAAATTTTGTAAACTGCGATCGTTTGCTGCTTTCTTAAACGTACTGCTTGTGATTTATTCTTTTCACGACTAAATGACTATTCGCTCACAGTATGCAGCATATAATTTACATCAACATTTGGCCCTAGCCAGAATTTATCCGTTAATGGGTTGAAGTGTAACCCTATGATATGTTTATCTTTCAGTGGTGTTCCGTCAATCCAGCCAATTAACTCAGAAGGGCGAATAAATTTGTTGGCATCATGAGTCCCTTTAGGCACGATTTTCATAATATATTCAGCGGCGACAACAGCCATTAACCATGCTTTTTTGTTACGGTTAATGGTTGAAAAAATCACGTGTCCACCCGGTTTCACTAATTTAGCGCAAGCTCTAACGACAGACTGAGGGTCCGGAACATGTTCAAGCATCTCCATACATGTGACAACATCATAGGCTTGAGGGTGCTTGTCTGCGTGCTGTTCGACGGTTTCTTGGACATATTCAACCGGAATACCTGACTCAAGAGAATGTAAGCGTGCGACCATTAAGGGTTCAGCCCCCATATCAAGGCCGGTGACTTCTGCACCTTCACGCGCCATACTTTCGGATAAAATGCCACCGCCACAACCAACATCAAGAATTTTTTTACCGAAAACACCGTCTACACGCTGCATAATATAACCTAAACGTAAAGGGTTGATGCGGTGTAGTGGGGCAAATTCACCTTCTAAGTCCCACCAACGCGAAGCGATGGACTCAAATTTCTCGATCTCTTGCTTATCGACGTTAAGGTACGTTGGGGTTTGGGTGTCATTCATACAAAGAAGCTCCTATTTTTAACCTATTCCCTAAAGCCTATTAACGATAATTATATTTAAACTATGTTCAGTAGGGGGAGATAGCGGTCCGATAAGAATTGATGGCTAAAATATAAACAACAATGCAATTATTGCAGTTATTAATTGATAAACCCTCAAGTTTCGGACACATAAACTTAATTTTCCGCTATTATACATAGCTTGGAAGACAAATACCCGTCTCTTATTTTTATTAAATTGGCGAATTGTGGTATAGTTCTACTCTTTGAATCCGAAGTTATGAGGGACAGTGGTTCCATGAGCGAGATTGCCAGAGAAATCACACCAGTTAATATCGAAGAAGAGCTTAAAAGTTCGTATTTGGATTATGCAATGTCCGTTATTGTCGGCCGTGCACTTCCAGATGTTCGAGATGGACTGAAGCCAGTACACCGCAGAGTACTGTTTGCGATGAATGTATTGGGAAATGATTGGAATAAACCCTATAAAAAATCTGCCCGTATTGTTGGGGACGTCATCGGTAAATACCATCCACATGGTGATAGCGCTGTTTACGAGACAATCGTTCGTCTAGCACAGCCTTTCTCAATGCGTTACATGCTGGTTGATGGTCAGGGAAACTTCGGTTCAGTTGACGGAGACTCCGCAGCGGCAATGCGTTATACGGAAATCCGTATGGCGAAAATTGCCCATGAGCTACTGGCTGACCTTGAAAAAGAAACCGTTGATTTCGTTCCAAACTATGATGGAACAGAGCAAATTCCTGAAGTTATGCCGACGAAAATCCCCAACCTTTTGGTTAATGGGTCGTCAGGTATTGCTGTTGGGATGGCAACCAATATTCCACCTCACAATTTAGGGGAAGTGATTAACGGTTGTCTTGCCTATATAGAAGATGAAGACATCAGTATTGAAGGCTTAATGGAACACATTCCAGGGCCTGACTTTCCTACAGCGGCGATTATCAACGGCCGTCGTGGGATTATTGATGCATATCGTACAGGGCGTGGCAAGGTCTATATCCGTGCAAGCGCTGAAGTGGAAGTCGATGAGAAAAATGGTCGTGAAACCATTATTGTCAGCGAAATCCCTTATCAAGTGAATAAAGCTCGCTTGATTGAAAAAATTGCAGAATTAGTTAAAGACAAACGCGTTGAAGGTATCAGTGCACTGCGTGACGAGTCGGATAAAGACGGTATGCGCATTGTTATTGAAGTTAAACGCGATGCGGTGGGTGAAGTTGTACTAAACAACTTATATTCATTGACCCAATTGCAAGTTTCTTTTGGTATCAATATGGTAGCTCTACATCAAGGGCAACCCAAAATACTGAATTTAAAAGATATCATTGCTGCTTTTGTGCGTCACCGTCGTGAAGTTGTCACTCGTCGTACGATTTTTGAATTACGCAAAGCGCGTGACCGTGCTCATATCCTTGAAGCATTAGCAATCGCCTTGGCTAATATTGACCCAATTATTGAACTGATCCGTAAAGCACCAACGCCTGCCGAAGCAAAAGCAGGGCTAATTGCACGCTCTTGGGATCTGGGTAATGTTGCTGCGATGCTAGAACGCGCGGGTGATGACGCCGCTCGTCCTGAGTGGTTAGAGCCTCAGTTTGGTGTGCATGAAGGGCAATATTTCCTGACTGAACAACAAGCCCAAGCTATTTTGGACTTACGCCTCCAAAAATTAACGGGCCTTGAGCACGAAAAATTACTGGAAGAGTACCGTGAACTTCTAGTGCAAATTGAAGCTTTACTGTTTATTTTACGCAGCCCTGAACGTTTGATGGAAGTGATTCGCGAAGAGTTAGAAATTATTCGTGATACTTACAACGACCCTCGTCGTACAGAAATTACAGAAAATACCGCAGACATCAATATTGAAGATTTGATCAACCAAGAAGATGTAGTGGTGACATTATCTCATCAAGGTTATGTGAAATATCAGCCTCTGTCTGATTACGAAGCACAGCGCCGTGGTGGTAAAGGTAAGTCTGCGGCAAGAACTAAAGACGAAGACTTCATTGAACGATTATTGGTCGCCAATACACATGACACCATCTTGTGTTTCTCAAGCCGTGGTCGGTTATATTGGATGAAAGTTTACCAATTACCAGAAGCGAGCCGTGGCGCTCGTGGTCGCCCAATTGTTAACTTATTACCACTAGAACAAGATGAGCGTATTACGGCCATCTTACCTGTACGTGAATATGAAGAGGGTTACAACGTCTTCATGGCAACGGCGAGTGGTACTGTGAAGAAAACGCCTTTACAAGAGTTTAGTCGCCCAAGAAGTGCCGGTATTATTGCGGTGAACTTGAATGACGGTGATGAACTGATTGGTGTTGATTTAACAGATGGTTCAAACGAAGTCATGCTGTTTTCAGCTCAGGGTAAAGTTGTGCGCTTCGCTGAAGATGCCGTTCGTCCTATGGGACGTACCGCAACAGGTGTACGTGGTATTAAATTAATGGATAACGACAAAGTCGTTTCTTTGATTATTCCACGTGGAGAAGGGCATATCTTAACTGTGACAGAAAATGGTTACGGTAAACGTACTGAAGAAGCTGAATACCCAACTAAATCTCGTGCAACTCAAGGTGTTATCTCCATTAAAGTGAGTGAGCGAAACGGGAATGTAGTTGGCGCGATTCAGGTTGATGAAACAGACCAAATCATGATGATCACGGATGCCGGCACATTAGTTCGTACACGGGTGTCTGAAGTGAGCGTCGTTGGCCGTAATACTCAAGGTGTTACCTTGATTAGAACCGCTGAAGATGAAAAAGTTGTTGGTTTGCAGCGCGTTGCTGAAACAGATGACGATGAAAACAATGATGATGAGATTGCAAATGAAAACACTGAAGAAAATGGTGTTGATGATGCAAATATCGACGATCAAGAGTAATCATCGCGTTTAATTTAATGAACGGGTAGCGTAATTAGCTGCCCGTTTTAGTTTCTAACCTTAATGTCTTAATTTTAATACTTTTCATGTTAGTCGCTTTTTTATCATGTAATCGAGTATAATTAGCGGTCATAGTATCGAATATACAGGAAAGCGCTTGAGATATTTACCCTCGTTTAAAACATCACTTAGACTTTCTCGGGATTTATTTCGTATCCTCGGCTTGATGTTGTGGGGTATGGGCGTTTTTATTACTTTATTCTTCCTTTATTCGCAATTTAATGAATACAAATCGGACATTCGTCAACAGTTCTATTCGGGTTATGAAAACCTGCAAGCCTATATTCAACAAACCGGAGCGACACTTAATTCTATCCAGTCAATGACTGAGCTATATCGAGTAAAGCTACAAGAATCGACAGAAGTAAAGAATCTTCCAAGTAAATTTCTCGAATTACCGAACGCATCTAATTACTCTTTCTATAAATTAACGCCGAATACGGATTGTGATTATTTTAGGGATAGAGCAGAGAATTACTTGCAGGCTTTTGAACAACTGAATTACTTTTGGAAAGAGAGTATTGCTGCACCTCAAGCTTTAAACCATGTCTTTTTAGTTGGTTCAAGAAGTTATTGTATGGTGGATTATCCGATCCGCTCAACAATATCTGATATCGAAATACTCAAAAAAGTCAGCTATGAAAGTGTGCGGACTTACCAAGGCTTGAGGTTACAAGGAAAAGAGCGCAATTTATTTACAATTATGCATGGTGCACAGCCAGATTATGGGCAAGTTTACTTAATTCAGGCAATCAAGCACGATAACATGCTGCCTGCGTTTATTGGGTTAGAACGTTCAATTAACTTGAATCAATTCAATATACGCCGAAATAAAGCTATCGAAATACTAATAATTAACGACTATAACCAGCCTGTTTTATATTCTCCTATCGATATCAACCCTAAGAGCTCAGCGTTACTCAATATTTCAGAGCCTTCATTCTTTGGTTTTAACTCAGATTATTCAAAATTAATCTTCAAAAAACGCTTACTGCCCTCTCAAATTACGGTCATTTTCTCCATTGCGACGTCTGAAATATTAACTAGTTTAGAAAATACTATTTTTTACGGTATTGTCCTTAATATTTTTACGGGTGGGCTAATTTTCTTTTTAATTTGGTTACTTGAAAGGAAAATGCTAGAACCTGCAGAGAACACCGCGATACGGCTTGAAGAGCATGAACAATTCAATCACAAAATAGTGGCATCAGCACCTGTCGGTATCATCATTTTAAGATTAACCGATGGAGGTAATATCCTTAGTAATGAATTAGCTCATGACTATTTCCGGCTATTAAATGAAGATGATAAACAGCGAATATTAACAATCATTCGCCAAAAAACGAGCAATTATATTGATGTGGTGACAACCAATGGCACACATTTACAAATTAGCTTTGTAAACTCTCGTTATCAGAATGAAGATGTCGCTATTTGTGTATTAGTGGACATCAGTATTCGTGTTCAAATGGAAAAATCGTTGCAAGATGTAGCCGATGCAGCGGAACAAGCGAACCATGCTAAGTCGATGTTCTTAGCGACAGTAAGCCATGAATTAAGAACACCGTTATATGGCATTATTGGTAACATAGAATTGCTACAACGTTATGAGTTATCTGAGAAAGCGACACGTTTGGTTTCCACTATGGATAACTCATCGTCGCTTTTATTACAGATTATTAGTGATATTTTGGACTTTTCAAAAATTGAATCTAAGCAGTTGAAAATAGAAAGCAAACTGTTTAATTGTCGTGAAGTTTTTGAGTTCGTATTAGCGAACTACTTGCCATTAGTGTCTAAGAAAAAAATATCATTATATTCTTATATTGAACCTAACATTCCTGATCTCATTTTGAACGATTCTGTGCGTTTACAACAAGTGGTTTCTAATATTGTTAATAACAGTATTAAATTTACAGAATCAGGCTTTGTATTGCTGTATGTTTGGAAAGATGAGAATTATTTAAAGATTGAAATACGTGATTCAGGAATTGGAATGACCCATGCAGTGGTCATGCAGTTGTTTGACCCATTTTTTCAAGTTCATGACCAAAATAATATCGGTCATAAAGGAACAGGGTTAGGATTAGCGATTTGTGAAAAACTGATTAACCTCATGGATGGTGATATTGAGGTCAATTCCCAAATTGGGCTTGGTAGCTCATTTACTATTCGTATTCCTTTATATGGTCAAGAATATATTAAGAAAAACATTCCAGAATATCGTGCACATTATCGTATTGCTATCTCGTGCCGAAATGAATTTTTAATGAATTTTCTTTTACGCTTGTTAAGTCATGAGCAATTTACGGTTGTGGGTCATCACTCGATTGATAAAACACAAAATTATGACCTGCTAATAACCGATTATGAGTATACCGGAGGTATAACCTGTGAAGATCATATCCAGTTATCAAGTTTTTATGCCGGTGAACTTCACGAAATAAAATCACACCAATGGATTTATAATACATATCAATTAGATAAGTTGCCTGTTTTAATTGATAAAGTCATCATGAAAACGATTGAGCAATCGCAGAAAAATAATATAGCAAATCAACCATTGGTTGCTGATAATTCGTTTGGTGAATACCATGTGTTAATTGTCGATGACCACCCAATTAACCGAGCATTATTGAGTGAACAATTAGCGTCTATCGGTTTTACTACAGGCACTGCAATAGATGGATTAGATGCACTAAAATATCTAAATAATCATCACGTTGATATTGTTTTAACGGATGTAAATATGCCAAATATGGATGGTTATCAGCTGGCAAAAGAACTGCGGCGCTTAGAGTTTAGCTTACCCGTTATCGCATTAACTGCTAATGCAATGGCAGAAGAAAAGCAACGCTGTATTAATGCAGGAATGAATGATTGTTTGTCAAAACCAACAACAATTGCAATTTTACGAGAGACCCTGACGCGCTACTGTTAAATATACTTAAAGATGAATGCAAAAATAAAAACCCATAACTGGGTTTTTATTGGTGTAGTCTTATCATTGAAATGAAACTCACTCTGAAGGCGAGTTATCAATACTTACAGAAGAAAGGTAATTTAGCAGCGCAATATCATTTTCAACGCCTAATTTCAGCATGGCTGATTTTTTCTGGCTACTGATCGTTTTTATGCTACGGTTAAGTTTTTTCGCAATTTCAGTGACTAAAAAGCCTTCAGCAAATAAACGTAGTACTTCACTTTCTTTTGGTGATAAGCGTTTATCGCCGTAGCCACTTGCATTGACTTTTTCCAGTAGCTTACTCACACTTTCTGGCGTGAATTTTTTGCCTTTCTGTAAAGCGGCTAAAGCTTTAGGTAAATCAGCTGGTGCGCCTTGTTTTAACACAATCCCTTCAATATCTAGCTCTAATATTGCGCTAAGAATGGCTGGGTTATTGTTCATTGTGAGAACAATGATTGATAGATCAGGATAATGCCGTTTGATGTATTTGATTAAAGTAATACCATCGCCATATTTATCACCTGGCATTGATAAATCAGTAACTAGCACGTCTGCATTTAAGCGTGCTAAGTTATTAATCAAAGAGGTTGAGTCCTCAAATTCCCCTACGATATTCACCCATTCAATTTGTTCAAGTGATTTTCTGATGCCGAAAAGAACGATAGGGTGATCATCGGCAACAATGACATTTAGGTTATTCATATTATTGGTTACCTTCTGGCATTAGTTTTTTGACTGAATTATCCAGCATGCTAATGCAATTTTTTATTTCCAATCCGTTTTCATCTGCTATGTAACGCTCCAAATCTTCACAAAGCTTATGAAGAAAAGTAAATTCGAGCATAGCAAAAACTCCTTTTAAACGATGTGCAGTGTTTTTCAATTCGGTCAAATCCTCAACACTTTCACTATTATACAGTTTATTAATATCTATCGGTACTGTTGTGATAAACAAATCTCGATATCCACTATTTGCTAGTATTAATTGATAACTTGCAATTGCATCTTCTATTGATTCATTCGAGGTTCGTGAAACCGTTTGGTCATCAACATTGTGAAAAATCAGATTATTAGAATGCTCATGTTCATGATCCGTGTTTTCGATCAGTAATGAGATGGCATCAATTAATTCATCAGCAAAATTATAGTTAGCTTCGATGTAATGAGGTTGTAATTGGTTTATTCCTGAAAGAGTACCATTTACTTTAACAATATTTTCAAAATATTCCTCATTATTATCAGTTATCAAGAGATCCCAGTTGGTATGAGGGGAACTCTCACTTAAGTCCAAATATTCTGCTCCATAATTAGTTAATATATTCCTAACAATCCGTGAAATATCTGCATTATGTATGTTTAAGCGTATACAAACATCTTCCAATAAAGCCGGGTAGTCTTTAACTAGTAACTCTTTAGCTGCAGGTAGCGTAATTTCATAATGAGTGCCGATTGCATCACTAGAACGAATAGAAAAAGCACCATTCATTTTTTTTACCAGTAGTTTGCATAAATAAAATGTTATACCTGAACGTGTAAAGTTAGAGGAATTTAAAATCTGTCCAGTAAAAGGACTTTGCAAATTACTCAGTTCTTGATTACTTACGCCAGTCCCACTGTCTCTAATATTCAGTAAGATGATATTTTTACTAGCATTATAAGATAACGTGAATGAAATTTTTCCAAAAGAGGTTGTTGCAATAGAATAATCCCAAATTAGCTGTATTAATTGCTTTAAATAATCCAGATTAGCCACGATAAGCGAATCTGGATTGAGATTATTATGAAAATAAAGCGCTAACCCTTTGTTATTACACTGCGATAAGTTTTGTTTTAAAAATTGACTCACAAGGTTACTGATAGAAACGTTCTCTGTTTTTACGGGGTCAGTTTGAGACTCAAGTTGATTTAATAAGTTAATATTTTTAAACCAGCGATTAATATGAAAAAGCTGATTTTCAATTTCTAAAATAAATGCACGATTATTTATATTGGCAATTTCGGATAGTTTGGTTAATTGATTATCAACTTTAATTAGTGAAGGCAATATTTCACTACACATATTCTCAAATACAGCTTTACGCATATGAATATTTTTTTTGTATTCGCGATTCGCTAATTCTTGGCGTTTTTGGGTTAATGCTTCTTTATCTTTATCCGTAATAATGAAGAGAACTGTATTGGATTTTGATATGTTATCGACAAGAACAACTTCATAGACAATATTTTCGATAGAAACTTGAATAACATCATGATTTTCCATGGCCATTTCTTTAATGTGAACCAGATCCATGGAAGGTAATAGTTGATTAGCAATATCATTGCTCAGAATTTTTTTGTTAGTGTTAAAGTCGTAAACTAAAATGCCGTACGAAATATGACTGATAATATCGCTAGTCAGTGCTTCATTAAAATTCAGTTCTTGCAGCATATTTGTATTGGGAGAAATCAGGCGTTTACGGATAAAGAGCATAATCAGCAAAGCAAAAAAGATCATGATAAGCATGCCAGTCATTAGCCATAAGTTATAGCTAATGACATTAAAAATAATGCTTTTTAATGAAATATGGTAATAAAGTTGATAACTGGTACCGTCAATAGGGTGGGAGAAGATGAGGTTAGTTCCAACCCAAGTTGTATGAGACTCATTGCTTCCTGTGCTTGCAGGGCGTGTATTTATCGTAAAAAAATCCCCATTTAAATTTGGGGGGATCAGTGAATTGATCGAAATATCAAAAGATATGACACTCGTTAACTGCCCTGGAGAATTAAACATCAGCCGATAAGTATAGTAATAAAGGTCATCAGGGGAGTATTTTTGAATATTTGAAATTATTTCCCGTCGATCTAACAATGTTGATTGTGTCAACATATCAGCGCGCTTTTCTTCTGCCGTTAAGGTGAGATAACTTTCTTTAAATCGTAGCTCAGGTTTAAGAATTGAATGGGTGGTTACTAAGACTAGTGTATTGTCTAAACCATTGAGATAATACATCGAGTTATATTCATTACGGGCACCCCAGACAATCTCCATATAATTTGCAAGCTTAGAGGCTAAAACATTACTACTTTGCTTATTATTACCAAATACAATGGCATCGATTGATTGGTTGGCGCTACTTAACCAAAAAATATCATGGCGCATTCCTGTCACAGTGAGATTATCGGCGGGAGGTACTGATGTCTTTTCATTGGCAATTTTGTAGATATGGCTCGCTTGATAACGATAATCTTCGATTTGATAGGCTAACCGACTCGCCATACTGTTCAAACTAGTCTGACGGCTTTGAACTAATGCTTGATAGTAGTTAAATAGCGATAAAAAAAGCATTACTATTAGCAACAGAATAAATGCTGCGAAAATACGAAAAAGAGTGTTTGGCTTTAATAATGATTGTTTGTACATACTGTAGCAAGTCGTCCCGTCGGCTAAAATATTATTAGATTAAAAATCATACGCCTAGAGAAAGGATAGACACCGATTTTGCACAGATACTACCATTTTTCTTGGGAAAGAGAGAGTGATTGAGTGAAGATTAGCCAAACGAAGTAAAAAAATCAATTTTTTTACTTTCAGGGGTAGACAAGTTGCAGGGATTCCTCCATAATCGCGCCCCATGGAGAGATGGCCGAGCGGTCGAAGGCAGCGGTCTTGAAAACCGCCGATGGGAAACCATCCTAGAGTTCGAATCTCTATCTCTCCGCCATATTCGCCGGCTTAGCTCAGTTGGTAGAGCAACTGACTTGTAATCAGTAGGTCACCAGTTCGACTCCGGTAGCCGGCACCAAATAAGAACCCGTTATCTCTCAACCAGATAACGGGTTTTTTCTTGTTTGTAATTCATGTCATTTTACCCCTTCTAGTTGCTGATAAGTACATCAAGAACATCACCACTCAAATGATTTTAAAACAATGAGAGAGTAGATATGGCTGAGATGAAATTAAAATCTCAGATGGATATTCGGGTTAACGACAGAACTGGTGATGAGAATAGTGAAGGGTGGTTAGGGTATTCCTATAATAGGAGGAGCTATCCACTCTATAAGTGGCTACAATCTTAGGTGAATTTACTGATCTTATTTTTTCTCATAGTAGTCTATGGTTGATGGCATCAAGTTGCTAAAAATAGCGACTAAATTGACAAATATAAGCAAAATAATCCGTAAAATGACAAAAATGCATATTAATAATGAGATTAATTAACCCATATATGTGATAATTTTGTCAGTTCACTACTGTTTAAGTGATTACGTTTTTAGTTTAATCGGCGTATCGTTCTGAAGAGGAAAAAGGAATCCGGCAGAGCTGCTGATTAATTGGCATACTAAAAATCAAATATTGCTTAATAGTTTTGAAAAGGTTATCCGACCGTTATCTACTTAAGTAGAAGATGAATTTTAAGGATATTCAGCTAGTTGTGGGTGAAAACCCATTTTGTTGTAGTAATCATGTTGAATTTAAAAGACTAAATATTGTCTAAAATAGCGTGCATTCTGCAAAGGCGAAGTATTGGGAGATATAATGTACGCCAAAAACCCATTTTCACTGAAATTGGTCCATCCGAAGTACTTAGTAACATGGATGGGGGTTTTTATCTTATTTTTATTGGTTCAATTACCTTATAAATGGCAGATATCGTTAGGTGCTTTTTTAGGTATCAATTCGCGGTATTTTATTAAAAGAAGAGTATCAATAATTAAACGAAACTTAGAGTTGTGTTTTCCGGACAAAAATAAAAATGAAATAGATATTCTGGTAAATGATAACCTAAAATCTTTGGGGATCGCATTATTTGAAACTGGAATTGCCTGGTTTTGGAGCGATAAAAGAGTTAAAAAACTCTTTCAAGTAAAAGGAATGTCTAATTATTTAGATGCGATTGCGAAAAACAAAGGTGTAATAATTGTTGGGGTTCATTTTATGTCACTTGAGTTAGGTGGTCGGATTATGGGCCTTTGTTTCCCTGTTAATGCAATGTATCGGCCGCATAATAATAAAGCGATGGAATATATTCAAACAAAGGGACGGTGCCGTTCAGGTAAAGGAATGATTGACCGTAAAAATTTGAAATTTATGGTTCAAGAGTTAAAAAATGGTAAGTCCATATGGTTTGCACCCGACCAAGATTTTGGACGAAAAGGGACGATATTTGCGCCATTTTTTTCTGTTAAAAATAGTTCCACCTCAAAGGGAACATCAATACTTGCTCAATTATCTAAATCACCAACACTCACAGTAACATTATTGAGAAATAAGAGTGGTGCTAATTATGATTTGATACTGGGAAAAGAAATACCTAAGTACCCAAGTTGTAATGCATTACAGGATGCAACAGCAATTAACTCGGTTTTAGAGATGGAAATTATGAAAGCGCCAGAACAATATCTTTGGGCTCATCGACGGTTTAAAACTAGGCCGGAAGGGGAAGTGTCACTTTATAGTTAGCTTTATATTTATCTATAGCAGTAAAGGCAATCGTGATTAAAAGGAATTAGTTGGCTTTTTACTGATAACCCTTTTTGTATTATAGTTTTTTTAGACTCATAATATAAAACGAGATAAATAAACCTTTTATCTCGTTTTAATCATAAGTTATAGTCTTGTTTAGTACGGATTTTTTTGTTAGAACCAGCTGTGTAGCATAAAGTATGATAATGAAAATATAAAAATTACCATTAGGTGTTGGAGTACCTTTAAAAACAAAAGAAATCTTCTTATTTGATTCATTGTTTCCTGCTTTGGCTAACAAAAAGAGTAGTTAATTAAAAAGTTTTATTCTGTGTAGTAACGCTAATTATAAAATACCAGTTTGTATATAAAATATTACAAAAATGTGAAATATATTGCGCTTAATAAGTAAAAATATCTAATTTAAAAATATTTAACAAATAACTGATCATTTATTGCGTAAAAATAGAACTACCTTCAATAACGATATTAATCGAAGGCAATTCTATTATAGAGTTACTTTAGAATAAACTAAAAACTATTTTCATATTCTCGAGCTTTTTTATCGTCATAATTATGTTCCCATTTGGCAATAACCAGAGCGGCTAGGGCATTACCTACCACATTAAGTGCCGTACGTGCCATATCTAGAATTCTGTCAACACCTGCGATGAATGCTAACCCTTCTAATGGAATCCCTACACTTCCTAGCGTGGCAAGAAGAACAACAAATGAAACACCTGGGACACCAGCAATACCTTTAGAAGTGATCATAAGAGTAAATACTAAGATAAGTTCTTGCCCAATGGAGAGTTCTATACCATAAAGTTGGGCTATAAAAATAGCGGCAATACTTTGGTATAGTGTCGAGCCATCTAAGTTAAATGAATAACCAATTGGAATAACAAAGCTTGTTACAGACTTAGGCGCTCCGTATTTTTCCATTTTATCCATAATACGAGGAAGTACGGTTTCAGAGCTGGCCGTCGAATAAGCGAGTAACAATTCATCTTTTAATATTTTCATCAAAGTGAAAATATTAATTCGACAATAACGGGCAACTAATCCTAATACAACAACCGCAAAAAATATAATTGCACAGTGGACGAGTATAACCAGTTTCAATAAAGGAACTAATGATGAGAAACCAAAGTTAGCAACGGTAACGGATATTAATGCGAAAACCCCGATTGGAGCATACATCATAATCATATTTGTTACGCGGAACATTGTTTCAGAGAAAGTCTGTAATACATTGAGTAATGGTTGTTTTTTCTCTAATGGTAAAGAAGAAAGCCCTAAGCCAAATAATACAGCAAAAAAGATGACGGGGAGCATATCACCACTCGCCATCGCTGCAAAAATATTACTTGGAACTAAAGTGAGGATCGTATTAATGATCCCGGAAGGGTGGCTTTCAACTTCTTGGGTAGTTTTTTCATATTGTGAAATATCGACTTGAGTTAATTGCGACATGTCAATACCAACACCTGGTTGGAATATATTGGCAAAAGAGATACCGACGATAATGGCAATTGTAGTAATAATTTCAAAATAAAGAATAGTTTTAAAACCGAGAGAGCCTAGTTGCTTGGTATTACCAACGCCTGCTATTCCAACAATTAGGGTTGATATTACAATAGGAACAACAATCATCTTGATTAACTGAATAAATATTTTACCAGCCGGAGATAGAATATTTAAAATCAACCAATCTTTGTACTCTGTATTATCATGTAAAAGCGCACCAGCAATAACGCCCAAAATAAGAGCAACCAATATTTGCCATCCTAGGCCAAATTTAAACGGTTTTTTTTTAGTCACTTGGTTTAATGTCATAATGAAATCTCATTTTATATTAATAATTCTTATGTATGTCTTTTTATTATCATAAATTTTATATCGAATATTCGAGAAAACTACAACTATTAACTCGATAAATTTGAGTAATTCCAATGTGTAATTTATATCAATTTGTTTGTTTTGTTAAATTATATTATAATAATAACGTTTTATGTTAAATATTGTATATGAATGTGAGTTTTAGGTGAGTTTTGAAGGTAAATTAATATTTAAAGTAAATGGAGTAAATGTTTTAAGTTTGTTAATGAAATGGTTTGTTGTAGTGCTTGTTTTTCGCCGATAAAACTAAATAGAGTGAAAAATAGCCACTAAAAGTTTTATTTTTATTGGAAAGGTTTCTGAATGTGATTTTATGTTTAAATCATTCTATTTAATTAGTTAACAAAAAATAGAATTTAATCTAATAAAATTATGGCTAGATAATGAAGCATTATTAAAATATAAAAGTTATTGCGATAAATGATTTATCACTAAAATTTATGTAATGAAATTAGTGAAGAATAAAGAAATTTAATAATAGACAAATTAAACTTTAAATAATTCAAAGAGCAGATTGTTTCCGTTTAAGTGCAGCGAGTAATGTGCGTTCAGAAAGGTCTAAGTAATTACGTAACATATTAGCCGCATCTAAATTTTGGCCAGAATCTAATAAGTTAAGAATAGAGTGGTTTTTATCAATATAGGGAGCATACAAAATTTTAGGGTCATTGAGGTGACCAAAGGCCAGTCGTAATTCAGCTGACACATTACGGTATAATTTAATTAAACGTTCGCTGTCGGATAACTCGACAATGGCAGTATGAAATTTCATATTTGCAGTACCTACACCGACCCAGTTCTCGGTCTTTTCATGTTCACGAGCTTCTTGAACAGCCTCTTTCATTTTATGAACTGATGGATGCAAGGCATATGCATGAGTTAACGCATCACACTCAATAAGCCGGCGAACTTGGTAGATATCGATAATGGCGGCCATATCAGGGACTGAGACAAATACACCCTTATTTGGAGCATAAGTTAACAAACCTTCCTGCGTAAGTACGCGAAATACTTCTCGCAATGTGTTGCGAGAGATATCGAGTTCTTCACTTAATGTTGCTTCAGATAAGCGCTGACCCGGCGTGATCTCCCCAACTGTTATCTTATAACGTATAACTTCTGCAATAGTGACAGATAAAGTTTGTGCAACAGATTGTTTTTTCATAATAAAGGCTAATTTTAGTCTCAGGGGTAATAATTCGTTATATTCACATATTCAAGTTATAGCAGCAAGTTTCCTTTCTTTTTTACTCATCATCCCATTTCATGTATTTGCACAAAAATAGTGAAATTATAAATTTATCGCACCAACTTGGTGCGAACTAGTCGATAAGCAATATGCATGTGCAGTGAAAATTGTTAAAAAAGTGATCTCGTCTTGATTTTTAAACGAGCAATTACGATTTTTATTGATTGTTTATTCATCATTTAATACTAATTGTTCAACAATCCATTAAAAATGAATTAACAATATAGGTAACAAGTAGAACAATGGCACGATAATTGCCTTAGTGATTGTGACATCAACAACTACATCAATAATTAAAACAATAACTATTAGAGGAGTATGCACATGGCCGCTCAAGAAAGTGCACCAACTACGGCTGAATATGTGAAAAGCCGCCGTTCATCACTGATAAGCGCAATTTTTTTAATGGCAACGTCTGCCATTGGGCCTGGGTTTATCACACAAACGGCTACTTTTACCGTGACATTAGGAGCCGCTTTTGCCTTCGGGATATTAGCGTCTATTGTGATTGACTTCATTGTTCAGCAGAACATATGGCGAGTTGTTACCCTGACTAAAATGCACTCATCCGAAATTGCGAATGCCACAATTCCTGGGAGTGGTTATTTACTTGCTATATTAGTTATTTTTGGCGGGCTAATTTTTAATATTGGCAATATTGCAGGTGCAGGGTTAGGGCTTAATGCCTTAGTTGGCTTAGACCCGAAATGGGGTGGTTTGATTAGCGCACTATTAGCCATTTATATTTTTTCCTCCCGTAAGGCCAGCACATTTATTGATAGGTTAATTATTGGATTAGGTGTAGTGATGATTGGCTTAACGTTATTTGTCGCTATTGCATCAAATCCGCCTGTTGGTGAGGCATTACGCCAAAGCGTACTACCGGACACGGTTGATTTTGCCATGATAACCACCATTGTTGGGGGCACTGTTGGGGGGTATATCTGTTATGCAGGCGCTCATCGCTTATTGGATAAAGGCGCAGTAGGTATTGAAAACATTAAAGTTGTTTCTAGCGCTGCGACAAAAGGTATCTTAGTTGTTGGGTTGATGCGTTACATTTTATTTTTGGCTATCTTAGGTGTAGTTGCAAGTGGTGTGACTATTGATATTTCTGGACATGCGGCTAACCCAGCATCGCAAGCATTTCAGGCAGCTGCGGGTAATTTTGGTTTACGTATCTTCGGTTTAATTCTATGGGCTGCAGCACTTACCAGTGTGATTGGTGCAGCGTATACCTCAATGAGCTTCTTAACGGCATTTAAGTCTTCTATCACAGAAAGGCAACGTAATGTCGCAACTATCATATTTATTGCAGTCTCTCTGATTGTCTATTTATTTATGGGAACAGCCCCTGCGGCATTATTGGTTTTTGCCGGTGGTTTCAATGGGCTAATTTTACCTATTGGTTTAACTTTATTTGTTTATATCGGCTGGAAACGCTCAGATTTAATGTCAGGTTACCATTATCCACGTTGGCTATTATGGTCTGGTGTTGTGACGTGTGCACTCACTTGGTATATGGGCGCAATGTCTGTCGGTGCAATCTTTAATTATCTGAAATAACTCAAGGAGAAGCCATGAGAAAGCAAATTGATTTAAATAGCGACCTTGGGGAGAGTTTTGGGCAATGGGAAATGGGGAACGATACCGCCATTCTTCCTGTTGTTAGTAGTGCCAATATTGCCTGCGGTTTTCATGCGGGTTCGCCAGAAGGGATATTAAAAACCCTTAAAGCAGCGAAGGAAAATGGTGTTGCTGTTGGTGCTCATGTTGGTTATCCCGACTTAGTGGGATTTGGTCGACGTAATATGGATATTGCATCAAATGAATTAACTGCGGACGTGATTTATCAAATTGGTGCATTACAAGGGTTAGCAACCGCAGCAGGAACACAAGTTTTATATGTTAAACCCCATGGAGCATTGTATAACACGATTGCTCATGATAAACGTCAAGCTATGGCGGTGATTGATGCGATATTAGCCATTGATAAGCAGCTGATATTAGTCGCATTAGCAGGATCGCCATTAATTGAGTGGGCGAGAGAATGTGGCTTAAATGTCGTCGCAGAAGCTTTTGCTGATAGAGCTTATAACAGCGATGGTACATTAGTATCTCGAAAATTAGCCGGCTCTGTATTACATGACCCACAGATAGTCGCAGACCGCATGTTGCAATTGGTCATGGAGGACGGTGTGATGTCAATTGATGGAAAATTTACACCGGTTGACGCGGGGTCAATTTGTGTTCATGGCGATAGTCCTGGCGCTCTTGAAATGGCAAAACAGGTACGCGCTATTCTAGAGAAACAAGGTATTGAAATTTATGGTTTTGCTCATAAAGGAGACCGCGAATGACACCGCTAATGAAGGCATCACAGCAGGCCATTGAAGCCGCTCGTCTTGCACGCCTTGCTATCCGCGAAGGATATGACAAACCAACAGCTGGCCTTGCTCCGGGCATGACTCAAGCCAACATGATTGCATTGCCACGCGATTGGGCATTTGATTTTTTATTATATGCTCAGCGTAATCCAAAGAGCTGCCCTGTTTTGGACGTATGCGAAGCAGGGAGTTGGCAAACTGTTTTAGCTGAAGGTGCTGATTTACGCACTGATATTCCACGTTACCGTGTGTGGGAAAATGGTCAGTTAACCGCTGAAATTACGGATGCGACATCGATTTACCAACAATATCCTGATTTAGTGACTTTTTTAATTGGTTGCAGTTTTACTTTCGAAACACCAATGATTGAAGCCGGTATTGATGTACGGCATATCACCGATAAATCCAATGTTCCGATGTATAAAACTAATCGCCTTTGTCGCCCAGCTGGGCGTTTACAAGGGGAGCTAGTGGTTTCAATGCGACCAATACCTGCAAATCGAGTAGCGGATGCTGTGAGTATTACTGGCAGGTTTCCTGCAGTGCATGGCACGCCTGTTCATATTGGTGCACCAGAACAATTAGGTATTGTTGACATTATGCAACCTGACTTCGGTGATGCGATTCGTATCGAAGAGGGGGAAATCCCCGTTTTTTGGGCTTGCGGCGTAACGCCTCAAGCGGCAGTGATGAAATCAGGGGTTCCTTTCGCATTAAGCCATGCACCTGGTTACATGTTTATTACGGATGTACCCGATGCCGCATATCATATATAGAGGTGCCAATTGAGATTTTTACCCGTCAATTTAAGTGCCTTTATGGTGGAGTTAGAAAGTCTTGAACAAACAATGGCATTGACTGATTCATTAACAGAAATGCCAATTTATGGGATTGACGAAATTACGCCAGCAGCAAGGACGATTTTAATTCGCTATAACCCGATCAAGATTGATGTAAATGATTTGGTTGAAAAGATTTCGCTTAGGGATGTGTCAAGTGTCGTCGGCAAGGCCAGCAAATTGGTCACTATCCCTGTTCATTATAATGGGGAGGATTTATCCGATGTTGCATTGCATTTAGGTATATCCACCGCTGAAGTTATACGTCGTCATACAGAAAATGAATTTCAGGTTGCATTTAGCGGTTTTGCCCCAGGTTTTGGTTACATGGTTTCGAAAGGCGCTAATTTGAATGTTCCAAGGCGTCAATCACCAAGGGTGCGCATTCCTGCGGGTTCTGTTGCATTAGCGGGAGAGTTTAGCAGTGTCTATCCACAAGCTAGCCCTGGCGGATGGCAGTTGATTGGTGTGACTGAGCTATTAATGTGGGATATCAATCGACCTGAACCTGCGTTAGTTCAGGCAGGAACGCGGGTCAACTTTGTTGATGCAACGAAAAGTCAGATTAGCTATAGCTTGCCAACTAAAGTAGAAAGTAAAACTAAACCTGAGAGTACCACTGCTGATTTAACCGTTTTAACGACGGGGTTACAGGTTTTATTTCAAGATTTAGGTCGTATTGGCCAATCGGCATTAGGTATTTCAGAATCAGGCAGTATGGATAAATCGGCATTGCGTAGTGCAAACCGTATTGTGGGGAATGAATCAGACTCACCCGCTTTAGAGATAACACAAGGTGGGTTTAAGGCTCAGGTACACAAAGACCTTATTGTTGCAGTGACTGGAGCGCCTTGTATTATTGACGTTATCACGGCAGAACACGAACAATATCAAGTTAATACTTATCAACCAATTCATTTAGCAAAAGGCGACACCATTAAACTAAGCCGGCCGAACAAAGGTGTACGTAGCTATTTTGCTGTGCGGGGTGGTTTTAACATAGAACCTATTTTATCGAGTTGTTCGTTTGATACGTTAGCGCAAGTTGGTCCAGCCCCAATTACAGCAGGCCAAACATTAACGGTTAACACCAATTCGTCTTCATTAGCCGTTTCATTGTATGAAACACCTGTTTTTGATTATCCCGCTGAAAGCGACATAGTGGTTTTGGATGTGGTATTGGGACCTCGAACGGATTGGTTTACAAAACAAGCCGTTGAGCAACTAACGAATCAATTATGGCAAGTCACTGCGTCATCAAACCGTATAGGCCTGCGCTTATTGAGTGAAAAACCGTTAGAACGCGAACAATTACAGGAGCTACCGAGTGAAGGGACTTGCATTGGGGCTATTCAAGTGCCAGCAAATGGCCAGCCCGTTTTGTTTCTCAACGACCACCCTTTAACTGGCGGTTATCCCGTTATTGGCGCGGTATGTGAATACCATTTGGATTTAGCAGGACAAATCCCGGTGAATGCCAAAATACGTTTTAATCCACTCGGTGAATTTAAAGCATTGTAAGGGAGCCATTGTGCTTATGAACATGAATAATAACAAAAACCATAAAGTATTGATTGCTAATCGAGGCGAAATCGCAGTTCGTATTATCCGTGCATGTCGTGATTATGGTTTTCAGTCTGTTGCCGTTTATGCGGATAGCGATATTGATGCACTCCACGTCAAAATGGCGGATGAAGCCTACGGGCTTGGAGGAAATTCCCCCACAGAGAGTTATTTGAATATTGAAAAGCTGATTAGTCTCGCTCAGCAATCAGGTGCGACGATGGTGCATCCAGGATATGGTTTTTTATCTGAACGGGCTGAGTTTGCGCGTGCAGTTGAAGCCGCAGGGTTAATCTGGATTGGGCCTAGCGCAAACAGTATTGATATATTAGGCGATAAGGTTCAGGCTCGTCATATTGCAATGCAGGTCGGCGCACCGCTAGTGGTTGGCACAAAAGACCCGGTGAATAGCGCACAAGAAGTCCTCGAATTTGCCCATCAACATGGTTTGCCTATTGCCATTAAGGCTGCGTTTGGTGGTGGAGGTAGAGGGCTCAAAGTCGCTTGGCAACTCCATGAAGTTGAAGAGCTTTATCATTCGGCTGTACGTGAAGCGACCGCGGCATTTGGTCGTGGTGAATGCTTTATTGAACAGTTTTTGCATAACCCTCGGCACATTGAAGCACAAGTTATTGCGGATACGCATGGCAACGTGCTGGTGGTGGGAACCCGTGACTGTTCACTGCAGCGTCGTAATCAGAAACTGGTTGAAGAGTCGCCAGCACCTTTTTTATCCGAAAGTCAACAACAACAAATTATTCAAGCCTCTACCGATATTTGCCGTAAAGCAGGTTATGTTGGAGCAGGAACCGTTGAATTTTTGTTAAGCCAAGATGGAACGCTGTCATTTCTAGAAGTGAATACGCGCTTACAAGTTGAGCACCCAGTCACAGAGGAAACCGCAGGTATTGACTTGGTGATTGAGCAGTTACGAATTGCAGAAGGCTTACCTTTAAGTATTAAGGAGATGCCGATCCCACGAGGGCATGCTTTTGAATTTCGTATTAATGCTGAAGATGCTGGAAACGGGTTTTTACCGACCCCTGGCACCATTACCGTTTTTGATGCACCATCGGGGCCTGGAGTGCGTGTTGACAGTGGCGTAATGGCTGGAACAACAATACCGGGCACCTTTGATTCGTTAATGGCGAAATTAATTGTAGTGGGTCGTACTCGAGAGCAAGCTATTTCGCGTGCACGCCGTGCATTGGCTGAATTTACTATTGAAGGTGTTGCATCAGTTTTACCATTCCACCGTGCAGTAATGGAACAAACTGATTTTTGTGATAATTTTAGTGTACATACGCGTTGGATAGAGACCGAATTTAATGTGGAAATTCCACCGGCAAAACGGCAAATTCCATTATCGGACCCTGAGATAACACGTACTTTCATTGAAATCGATGGAAAGCGTTGCGAGTTAGGTTTACCCACTCAATTGTTTTCTCGTTTTTCAGGTAATAACTCCGTAGCAGCGCATTCTGCGCCTCAGAAGGTCCACAATCCTGATGCGGTCAATGCCCCCATCTCTGGGATATTGTTTAATTGGCTGATCCCTCAGGGAAATAATGTTTCAAAAGGGGATGTAATCGGTGTAATGGAAGCAATGAAAATGGAAGTGCAAATTGTTGCACACCGAGCCGGAACATTGAAACACGGGGCTATTAAAGGGGATTTTGTTGAAGCAGAGAGCCCAATAGCTGAAATTATTTAATTTGGTGCCTGTTTAGTTTGAGCTAAAGGAGTTAGCTCAAACTAACGGGAAAGCCGTTCTGGCAATGTTCTGAGAGGGAGATGCGGTGCGGGTATGGTATGTTTCTCTTCAGCGGTCATTTCATTGCTATCACGATAGACCTCACCACAGAGAAAATAGAGGTTCGGTCGCTTAGATTCTAGGTAATTTTTTCGGCTAATACATTGTTCTTGTGTAAAAATAGTTTCAGTCACCGGTAACGCATCACATGAATCTGTGCCACAAGGGCTAACCCATAACGCCCAACCAATGAGTACCATATGTCCTGCCATTTACATTGCCTTCCTTAATAAGAACCAATATGAACCGCTGAAAGTAATGACTGTAAGTAACTATCTAATTCACATACGCATTATAGGTTAAATTCTAACATTGAGTTAACCAAATGTATGTATTTAGGCATGATGAATTCTCTCATGCACACTAAAAAGCAAATCTTTATAAATTAAAAAGTTGCGAATTATTATAAATAGAAAATAAATGATTTAATAATAAATAACGCGGAATATTGTTAAAATTACCTTGTTGATAATGAGTGTTTTTTTGTGTTAGATCGCAAAAAACAAAATAATTATCTGCAATTAACCGATATTAGAGCTCAAGCCTGTCAATTAAGGCTCTTTTTAACTAGGATTATGACAACCACTAATAAGAAAATAGATAGGAATAAATCATGAATGCCATGGAAGAAGTGCTTTCATTTTGGTTTGAGGAATCGACACCAAAACAATGGTTTGAAAAAAGCGCTAAATTTGATTTGACGATAGCACAACGGTTTGCGCATATTTGCGAACGTGCAGCTAAGGGAGAATTAGCTTATTGGCGGGCATCTATTCGTGGGCGCTTAGCGGAAATTATTGTTCTAGACCAGTTTTCTCGTAATTTATGGCGTGATACGCCAAGGTCTTTTGCTCAAGACGCAATGGCTTTAGCATTAGCGCAAGAGGCGATTAAGCAACATGATTATAATCTCCTGACATTATCACAGCGCAAGTTTGTTCTAATGCCATTTATGCACTCTGAATCGAGTTTTATTCATTTACAGGCAGTTGAGCTATTTCGCATGCTGGGTGACGATGGCACATTAGATTTCGAAATGCGACATAAAGCGATTATTGATAAATTTGGCCGTTATCCGCACCGTAATGAAATTTTAGGCCGTGCATCAACACAAGAAGAAATTGCATTTTTACAAGAGCCAAACTCTTCTTTTTAGGTTGCAACCAAATGAGCCCATGTTTTGTTTAATAAGCTCATTTGGTTTAGTATTTTATTTAGCGGAATAATTCAGTATTGACTGGAGATAACGCTAATTCCAATTGTAGTGATTTAAGATAAATTTCAGTGAGTTGTGCAAGGGTAGGGTAAAAAGCAGTCTCTGTTTTGCTTTGCTGCACTAACTTTAAATAGCGATATGCCCAAGGCAATAAATATTGCTCAAATAAAGTAATAATGGCGCTGTCGTCCTCTTGTTCCGCTAAAGCAGAAACGGCCATCATCATTAAGCCAAATTGGTCTTCTGGTTCTCGTAGCCCTGTATCAGTGACTAGACCTTTCGTTTGCAAGAAGTCGCGATAAGCCGTTGTTGACTCTCCCATAACCGTATTATCATGTTCTAAATACACTGAGCCCCAAGGCGGAGCGGGCATACTACCTTGTCCTTCGAATAAAATTGAATAATCATACGCAATATCATCAGGTTGTATTTGTGACAACAAAGTACAAATAGCCTGAATTTGCTCCGGGTTTTCCCAAGAATGTAATTGTGGTATTTCACCCAAGACAGGGTAGACATTGCGTAAAGTGTCCGATTGCGGAGGGTAGTAGAAAAACGCACCAAGGATGCGGATCATTGTCGTGTCAATCATATTATTTTATCCGTCTTATTTCGTGCTAAAGGCTGACATCATTATCTGATTTCCTGCAGTTATATTGATGCAGGATGGTGTTGGATTTCTAAACAAAGAACCCCAAGTGGGGTTCTTTTATGAAACACTATAACATAGTAATAACAACGTATTACATGGTTATTTGCCACAAGTTATAGAATGCGATGCGGCCAGCAAGTTCAGCTAATAATACTGCAGCAGCACAAGTCGCTAATGTCGCTTTTGGTGCGCGGTGCTTTAACGCCATACCAACGAATGCGGCTAAAGCAATGGCTAAGACAACGACTTGGAAGCCCCAGAAGCCAGTTTGTTCGTTGCTAAGAGCTGGACCAGTTTCGGTTAAGAAAGCTTGGTAACCAGCACGGCTAGCAAAAATAGCGAAAGTACCTATTAAGAATGAAGCAATACCTAGGCCACGAGCACCGATTGCAATGGCGAGTGCACCGCCTCCGACTAACATCGTCATCCACATTTGTAGTGTGGTGTAACCGGTATTCCAGTTAGCAATAGTGGCGATGTTGTATACCTGAGGTATTGACCAAACAAATGCAAGTCCTGACACTACCGCGGCAATATTAGCCAGTTCACGTAATAACGTATGTTTGAAAAACAAAGTAAAAAACAACGTTGCAGCAGCGCATCCAACAAATACGCCACTCAAGAACGCTTCATTACTCATTGGTGAACGGCCTACACCCAGCAGCATATTAAAGAAGCGTAGTGGTTGGCCAACGTGTAATCCACCGATACCTAAGCCTATTATCATAATAATAAAGGCCACGATATTGGCAGTTTTTAACTGTTTATCGTCAATAGAACCCATTCTACGGCTGATATAAGCGAGTAAGAAAAGCCCAGCAGCTGACTGTCCTAAGACGGTGAAAAAAACGAGTGGTAATTCATGCATATTATACCTCCGCAGGGTTCTTTAATTCGCCACTTTTATCGCCAAATGGCTTCGCATCTTTATGTGGTTTGATAACAATATTCGGGTTCGTCAGCCTTGGGTCTGGCATTGGCGCAATACCACACTCCGTGCCGTGTAATTCACGAAGAACATTAATATCATCAAAATCTAAAGCACGCTGCGGGCAAGATTCAACGCAAACAGGTTTCATCCCTTTTGCGACACGCTCATAACAGCCGTCGCATTTACTCATCAGTTTTTTCTTCTCATCAAATTGTGGTGCGCCATACGGGCAGCGCAACTCACAATAACGACAACCAACACAAATGGATTGGTCAACCACGACTAACCCATCTTCTTCACGTTTATGCATTGCACCAGTTGGGCAACCCGCGACACAAGTCGGGTTTGAGCAATGGTTACATGAAATAGAAAGATAGTAATTAAAGACGCTTTGTTGCCAGATACCATCTTGCTTTTGCCAACTACCGCCGCCAAATTCGTAGACGCGACGGAATTTTGGACCTAAATCTAAATCTTTTTCATCCTTACAACTGACTTGACACGTTTTACAGCCAGTGCATTTTGTGGAGTCAAAGTAAAAGCCATATTGTTTCATCATTCAACTCCTTAAGCGCGTTTAACTTCAACAAGGTTAGTATGTTGTGGGGTACCTTTAGCCAATGGCGAAGGGACATGTGAGGTTAGTGTATTGATACAACCACCGACATCTAGCCCATCATCATTGAGAGTACGCCATGCACCTTGTGGAACGGCGATAACACCAGGTAATACACGCTCTGTTACTTTCACTTTAATTTGAATACGCCCACGGTCATTAAATATTTCCGCCATATCACCATTGTTCAAGCCGCGTTGCTGAGCATCGATTGGGTTGAGCCAAAACTGATGTGGAATGGCTTCACGGAGCATCGCAACATTATAATATGATGAATGCACATGGCCTTTATCATGAAAGCCCGTCATTAATAGCGGATGCTTTTGCTGGCTTGCTTGGGCTTCAACGCCTTCTTTATTGACGCAATACTCAGGAATTGCAGGAATACGCTGGCCTTCGGGTAACTCCCAATTTTTGACACGCTCAGCCAGTTGTTCTGAATAGATTTCCACTTTACCTGACGGCGTCTTTAATGGGTTATTGATTGGGTCATCACGGAATTTCTTCAATGCAATATTTTCTGAGCTGTTCAGGAACTTACGATCGATAATACCCGCTCCGTCGGTTTCGCTGAACTCAGGTAAATGAGGCATTTTTTCACGTGTTTTGTTATAACAGAACTCAATCCATTCAGCGTAGGTACGGCCTTCGGTAAATTGCTCTTTTACACCCATTTTTTCAGCAATTTCGGCTAAAACATCATAGTTAGGGCGGTTTTCCCACAGTGGCTCAATCGCATTTTGTAGGCGAACTAAATAGTGATACGCACCACTTGCATAGGAGTTATTGATTAAATCGTTGGTTTCAACCGTTGTGACATCCGGTAATAATAAATCTGCATATTTTGCGGATGGGGTATCATGGTTATCCCATACTAAAATAAATTCACATTTTGATTCATCCGCCAGTATTTCATGCGTTTTATTTAAATCGCCATGTTGGTTACCAATGACATTACTGGAGTAACACCACATAAACTTGATGTCGTTGTTTAGTTTATCAACACCTTTAATGCCACCATTTTCTGCAGTTAATTCTTTCCCGCGAACAATCGCTTCTGACCACATATAAGTCGGAATCAAGGCTTTTACTGGGTTAGGTAAAGCAAAACCTGCAACAGGGTAAGCATAGCTATTCCCCCACAGCCCAGTATTTGTTCCAGCACGACCAATGTTGCCGGACATCAGAGGTAACATCATAATGGAGCGACAAGCTTGCTCGCCATTTTCTGTGCGTTGTAAGCCCCAGCCTTGTGAGATCCATGCTCTATTTGCATTGCCGATTTCACGTGCAAGTTGCTTAATACGTGCGACTGAGATACCCGTTAATTTGCTTGCCCACTCCGGTGTTTTAGCGATACCATCAGGGCCATTTCCTAAAATATAATCTTTATATGATGCATTGCGCGGTGCAGAAGCAGGTAAGGTCGATTCATCCCAGCCGACACAATAATTTTTCAGAAATTCTTCATCAGTCAGCTGTTCTTCGATCATGACATAGCCGAGAGCCGCAACTAATGCTGCATCAGTTCCTGGATAAATTGGGATCCATTCTGCACCAAGGGTTGTGACGCTATCGGTGCGGCGCGGGTCAATGATAATAACTTTTGCTTTGCTTTTATCTAACGCATTGAGAGTTTCGTAAAATTGACCGCCACCAGACATACGTGTTTCAGCAAGGTTGTGGCCAAACATGACAACTAAGTCAGAATTTTGGATTTCAGATAAATAGGATTCTTCTACGCTACCATATACGTAAGGCGTGATTTCCATTAATTGAGCATATGAATATGTGCCATAATCACCCAAGAAACCACCGGTTAAGCTTAATAAACGTTTACAAGCGGCACGGCCGTGTAAGTTTGCGCCTGTTGAACCCGAGCCATATTGGTAATAAATGGCATCACTTCCATATTTATCAATAGTATATTTCAGTTTTTCGGCGATAATGGTTGTCGCCTCATCCCATGAAATCTTTTTAAATTTACCTTCACCACGTTTACCAACGCGAACCATTGGGTATTTTAAACGATCTGGGTTGTAGGTTTTCCAACGCACTGAACGACCACGTAAGCATGGACGGATTTGGTGTTCACCTAATGTTGAGTCGTCATACATCGTTTCATTGGAAATACGGCTGATAACACCATCTTTCACATGAACTTTTAACGGACAACGGCTACCACAGTTTACTAAGCATGCGCTATAGCTAATTTTTTCACTGACTTCGTCAGGCATGATTGCTGGTGTTTTTGCTTGAACAGCAAAAGGAAGAGTGATTGAGCCAGCAACAGCAGCGACACCCGCAACGGTTGCAGAGGTTTGTATAAACTCCCTCCTGCTCAGTTCTCCAAATTGAGTATTTATTTTATTTTTATGCATTGACATTGCCTATATGTAAATAACAACATTACTTTCTTGTTTTATATGTTAAAAAAAGTTTCTGTTGAGTTACATGACTTACATCAATGTTATCCCTGATAAGGTGAATGTATTTATTTAATTTATAAGGGTTTTTTATTCATCAGAACATAAATTAGTTTTATTTTTATTAACTATCGAAATATTAATTTTTATATAGCGATGGGGCAAGAACTAAGTAAAAAGAGGGATATATCCCTCTTTTAAATACCACTTTAGATGTAGATGAATAAGAAAATTTAACTAATCACTTAGTATTAATTATTTTTCTGGGGAATTGCCTATCATTCTAACATCATTTCCGGTAGGTGATTGATGTACCATCAGATTAAATTGCGGAAGGATAGAAAAAATATGGTCAAAAATGTCTGACTGTATTCTTTCATATTCCACCCATACAGTTGTATTGGTAAATGCATATATTTCGATTGGGATACCATTTGTGTCAGATTCTAGCTGCCTGACCATGATCGTCATATTTTTGTGAATATTAGGGTGTGATTTTAAATAAGCTTCAATATAAGCTCGGAAAGTCCCTATATTCGTCAAACGGCGTTGATTTAAAGGAACCGCTTTATCATCAGGTAGACTAGAATTAAAGACTTGAATCTCCGATATTTTTTGTTCGATATAGGGTTCAAGTAAATTTGCTTTAATGCATTGCTCTATTTCTTCAGGTGTTAAAAAATGTACACTGCTGGCATCTAAGCGGACACTACGCTTAATTCTGCGGCCACCTGATTCAGTCATTCCTTTCCAATTTTTGAAGGAATCAGAAATAAGGGCATAAGTAGGAATGGTTGTAACTGTGTTATCCCAGTTACGCACTTTTACTGTGGTCAAACCAATATCTACAACAGCGCCATCAGCGCCGTATTTAGGCATTTCTAACCAATCACCAATATTAACCATGTTATTGGCTGAAAGTTGAATTCCTGCAACTAAGCCCATAATGGGGTCTTTAAAAACTAACATCATGACGGCGGTCATTGCGCCAAGACCGCTGAGAATAATTAGTGGGGATTTACCAATTAATAGCGCAATTATCATGATGCCAATTAAAATTGTGGCAATCAGCTTAAGGCTTTGGAATATTCCTCTAAGCGGTAAATGCGCAGTTTTGGCGGCACGCTGGAGCACACCGAGTATAATATCAAGAACAGAATAGAGGGTGAGTAAGCCAAATAATAGGCACCATGCTTGTGAACCGACCTTTAGAACGGCTTGTGCTGTCGAACCTGAATGCAACCATAGCGTTGCTTGGATATTGACAACAACACCTTGAATAACAAAAGCAAAGCGATTAAAAAGATTATGTTGAGTGATTAAATGAACCCAAGTTCCTGCACTTTTTTGCCCGCGCTTTTCGAGTTGTGGAAGTAATATTTTATGTAGAATTAAATGTAATACGCAGGCGACGATCAGAATTAAACCGAGCACTATCAGTAAAGAGGCAAGGCTAGCGTAATCTTGGTTGAACTGACGTACCCAGTCTAGCAGTTGCTGCTGCATGGTTTCTCCTTCTTTAGGGGTTAGGAACGATTACTTATAAAAATATTAGATAGTCAAACGACCTTATCATATTAGTAATGAAAATTCATGGCGAACAATATTAAACTCCGTCCTAATTCTTATTGTTAGTTCTAAGTATTGCATAGTATATGAAAGCAATACTAATGATAATAAAGGTTATTATAAAGGAGGACATTCGTTAATTTGATGGGTTAAGTAACATTTACATAACATTACGTGTGATAAGTATTTTCTGATTGTGAGTCTCTATAACTAAGCATAATGTTCTTAAAAATACTCCTAATATTATATTAACTTTGCAGGAATTTATTATGAACATATTTAAAAAACCGATTTGTTCAGTTCTTTTGCAGTATATCTTATTGCCTGTTATTGCTTGTACGCCATTATTTGCAAATTCATCTTCTAATGGCAATCAAGGTCAAGAAAATGGTAAGGGGAATCAAAAAATTCATGGAAATAAAGGAAATCAGAACAAAGATAAACCAAATAAAGAGAATGGCAATCAACAGCTAAAACATGCCAAATCGAACAAGTATTACGATAAACAACGGGGTTCGAATGTGAGTTTTAATGTGAGTTTTGGTCATGTAAGGCCTTTGGCTATTGAATATGGTTTGACGGGATATCGAGGCTTGCCGCCAGGTATTGCAAAGCAAGTGAGTAGGGGAAAACCGCTTCCTCCAGGTATTGCAAAAAAAACGTTACCTTCACCATTTTTGGCACAATTACCTGTTTATGTCGGCTATGAATGGAAAGTAAGTGGTCAGGATCTTATTTTAGTTGCGATAGGGACAATGGTTGTAGCTGAAATTATTGAAAATGTTTTTGAATAAAAAAAACGACCTTGATTGCAAGGTCGTTGTGCAAAATAAATGCAATTAACGCTAATGATTAGGTAACTAAAAGGTTTGATTGACTGAAAAATGATTAACTTGCTTACATAAAACGTTTAGAGAGTAATTCAATAACTTCTTGCACACTGCTGATAAATTCTTTGATGCTGTTCATCGGTAACCCCAAATTAAAATGTGATCCAGATCACGTGAGAGCATTTTAGCCATTAGCATGTTAATGTCAAGTTAATATTAAAAATAATTTTAAATATTAAACTATATTTTAATCTCTTTGCTGGAATTCTTTTTGGTTGAAAGATACTCCGATAAGACGGATGAAAATCTATAAATGACTACAAAAATGTGAAGAATTGAAAGGTAATTTTTATAATATGGTGTATGGTTAATTAGAGGTTAGGTAATGATTTGATTGATAAAGGAATACAGCGCATGATTGCTTATGTGAATGGCCAGTTTTTACCTGTAGAAGAAGCATCAGTATCTGTTTTTGACCGTGGTTTTTTATTTGCTGATGCAGTATATGAAGTGACAGCAGTAATTAACGGTAAGCTAGTTGACTTTGAACATCATATGGCTCGTTTGCAGCGTTCTTGTGCTGAATTACAGCTATCATTACCTTACGATTTAGCAGAATTAAAGCAAATTCATCTTCAATTAGTTCTACAAAATAATATAGAGGAAGGGCTTGTATATTTACAATTGACTCGTGGTAATGCAAAACAACGCAATTTTTTATATCCTGATAATAAAACGAAGCCAACATTGGTCTTATTTACACAAAAGACGAAGATTGTTGAAAATGAAAAGTCTAAATATGGAATAAAAGTCATCACTGTCGATGATATTCGTTGGCAACGTTGTGATATTAAAACAGTCGCCTTATTAGCGGCTTCTATGGCGAAAGAATACGCTAAGCAACAAGGTGCAGATGACGCTATTTTTGTTAAAAATGGCTATGTTACGGAAGGAAGTTCCAGTAATTGTTTTATTATTAACCCTCAGAACCAAATACAAACACGAGGGCTAAGTAATAAGATATTGCCAGGTATTACTCGCCAAGCAATTTTACAGCTTGCTCGGGAGCAAGAAATAGACATTGTTGAAAAGTCATTTAGCATTGATGAAATGTTAGAAGTAAAAGAAGTTTTTATTACTTCTGCAACGACATTAGTTTGGTCAGTTATTATGGTGAATAACCAATTAATTGGGGAAGGTAAGCCGGGGAAACTTGCTACCCGGCTACGGGAGATATACTTGCAAAAATTAAAATAATCTCATGAGATACCTAAGTGTTATTTTAATTGCATAAATTCTTTAACGGAAGAAACCGTTACCATTCCATCCAATGCCTGAATACTTTGCTGGTGGAGTTCTGGCGTTGGAGCGGCACATAAATCTTCAAGTACAGTGACATAATACCCTAAGTCATGAGCCTGCCGAGCCGTACTTTCAATGGCTTTTACGGTACTAACTCCGCCAATAAACAATTCTGTAATGCCATTTTCGGTAAGCCATTTATGGAAATGGTTTCCTGCAAATGCAGAAACCCCTTTTTTAATCATAACAGGGTCACGAAATGCCACTTCAAGGTCATGAGCCCAATTACACCCATTACCACTTAATTTTAAGGCACCAAGGCTTTTGGCTTGCTGAAACATTGGGGAGCCAGCAGGAACATCGTGGTAATTGTCTGAAAACCCAACTTTAACCCAAATAACTGGGATATGATGACTTCTTGCATATTGTGCTGCTTGATTGGCTTTTTCAACAATTTTGCGAGAGCAAGTCTGTTGATAGCTTGAATTAGATAAGCCATTTTTACCAATTATCTCTTCAATGAGATCAATAATAACTAATGCCTTGGACATTATTGCCTCTTTTAAGTGTACGTATAATAACTTATAAAAGGTGTATTCTAGCTAGAAAAAATAGTGAATGCTGTTAACTCAATAACATAATTAGATTTAGGGTAAGTCAATAATAAAACCAATGCCTCGATTGTCTAATCCATCAGTAACTCTAATTACAGCACCGATTTTATGGGCTAAATTTTGGGCGATAGATAAACCTAAACCGCTTCCGGTTTCCATTGTTCCAGGTACTCGATAAAAACGAGAAAATATAAGTTGACGGCTTTCTTCTGGAATTCCTCGGCCATTATCTTGAACGGAAATAGTTCCACCAAATGGAGTCAGGTCTTTTAAAATAACTTTTATTTTCCCTTTTTCTGGGCAGTATTTAATCGCGTTTTCTATCAAATTGGTAAAAATATTACTCAGTGCAAGTTTATCAGTGAGGATATAAAAAGATTTTGGGCTTTGTAGTTCGACATCAATGTCTTTGTTAATGGCGTAAGGTATATGTGAGGATATTAAGTGACTGATTAATACAGGAAGATCAATTTGCTCTTTATTTAATAAAAAATCTTCAGTTTCTAAGCGTGCTAAGTCAATTAATTGATGTGATAGAGAAGCTGCTCGATTTAAAGTCTCTTGCATATCATTAATAATTTCTTCTTTTTCTTTGGGATTATCAATTTGCATTAATAAATGTAATTGAGCTATGACAGCTGCAATCGGTGTTCGTAATTCATGTGCGGCATCTGCCATGAAACGCTTTTCGCGTTGATTTGCAGCATCAACACGAGACATAAGGTTATTGATTGCCGCAATGATAGGTCTAATTTCTTTATATTGTTCTTTCGTTTCTATTGGCGTTAATTTACCCGGCTGGCGGCTAGAAATTAGTTTTGCAGATTGCCTTAAAGGCCGTAGGCTAAAGTAAGCAGTAATTAAAATCGCTAACAGCATAATAGCCAAAATAAAAGCGAGGGGGATGGCGGTGCCTTCGGCTGGGCTACCTAATAAAGATTTACGGTCACTATAAGATTCGGCAATCACAACTTCAAAGGTATTTTTGTCATTCCATGCAGACGTAAAGTGCCAGTCTTTATGTAATACAGCGAGCTCAGAAACGGATTTCAGCGATGGAACGTGTAGCTTGTCACTGTTTCGATAATAGACATTTCCTTCTTTATCTCTAACAATCATAAACGGTCGATAACTAATATCGTCGCCACTTTCCATCGCCGTAGAATAAAGTTCTTGTAGATTATCAGCAATTTTATTGAAATATTCTGGCTTATCAGCAACCACATCAAGTGTTTTAGCAAACCCTTGAGTGATGACGTTCTGTTGTTCATTTAATTCATCATGAATTGAAGGCCAATAAAAAAATTGTAGCCAACCAACTAATAACAGCCAAAGAAAAATAACTGAACTAATTTGTAGTCCGAATGTATAAATAAAAAATGATTTAACTTTCACTTAGTGGTGCTTCTTTTTTTAATAAATAACCAATACCACGGATAGTAATTATACGCTCTTTACCTATTTTTCGGCGTAAATTATGAATATGAACCTCTAAAGAGTTACTTTCCACATCGTCTAACCCGAATAGACGCTGTTCTAAATCTGTTTTTCTGACAACATTATCCGCATTTCTTATTAATTCATAGAGTAATAAATATTCTTTCCCGGAGAGCAATAGCAATTGTTCATTAAGGGTCACTTGGTGATTAAGAGGATTTAATTGCAGGTTACCTAGTTGCCATATTTCAGATGAAAAACCAGCCATACGGCGGCTAACCGCTTTTACTCGAGAAATAAGCTCAGGCATAGCGAATGGCTTCGTTAAAAAATCATCTGCACCTGAGTCTAAACTAGAGACTAGGTTATCCATTTGGTTTCTTGCTGTAAGAATAATTATTGGGATAGTTTCCCCCATATTACGCCAAGTAATGAGTTCTTCATGGCCATCGCCATCAGGCAAGCCTAAATCTAAGAGCATTAAGTCAAAATTACGGGATGCAAGTTGTAATTTTGCGTCTGCAAGTAGCCTTACCCAACAAGGACTAAAGCCTGCCAATTCCAGCCCTCGACATAGTGCCTTTCCCAACTGAAGATCATCTTCGACTAATAGGATATTCATATTATCACCTCTATGAACAAGTATAAGCAGGCAGTGAGTGTCAGACAATATGCATAGTTCAAGTTTGAATCAGATTTAAGCATATCTTAAGGTTGGTTTAACTCATTTTTAAGGTACAAAGAAATAGATTGTTTATTATCATTTCATCACTCAAACAATAAGAGCATTGATAATGAAACAAGTATTTTATGAGGTGCCATTATTTATAGTAGCAATCGTATTTGCTTTAATCTTTATGGGGAAAGATTTCAATAATTCACCCTCAGTAAACTTATCAACTCTAACGCTAAATGAAGTTTCTACTTGCGTGAATGTTGATAGCTGTATTTCACAAGTTAGAATAACTCGTGAAGGAAATAAAAAATTAAATCCAGTGAAAGAAATTAAAGCTTTTCTTAGGCATAAAATCTATTAATTAACAACGAGTAAAATTTAGATATGAGAAATTATTAAATAAGTAGTTTCTTTAATAATCAACGTATTGTCTTGCTTTTATTCTCCTGCAAGTAGAAGTGTTTTTGTTGATGAGGCTGGGTTTAATTACGACTTTTAGTAAAAGAAAAAGGAATGTTACACAATGGGTAAACATTCCTTTAAGTATTAGGTTAATCCACCGTTGTTTCTTCTGGGATCCAACCATCATCCATCCATATTTCTTCCAGTATCTCTTCAATACGAATTTTATCTTCCGTTATTTTAGTTCCAGAGATGTTAACGCGTTGTTGTGAGCTAAACCCAACCCGCGTTATCATATCTGGATATTGGTTTTGAAGTTTGCGTAAAATCTCAGTTTCAAGTGCTTGCAAAACAATTGAACTCGGTTTTTGTGGAGCGTTCTTATCAAATAATACTTCGATACGTAACATGATAGCCTCTAGCAAAGACTGTATTAATATACAGTATTTTTAGAACTATTAGGTAAAAAAGTCAATATAGAGCTACAAATATTTTTATCAGCGAATGGAGTGAAAAAATAATAGCAAGATAAAACAACAGGTTAATATTATGAGTGCACGATAAATAATTGTCAGAAAATTTAAAATAGGTATGCTAGAAAATATTTTTTATAAGGTGAGTTTTGATTAAATGTTACATGCTTTAAGAGTTTCAAGTGAAGATAGCGAAGCGATAGCAATGATTAACCAGTTGTATGACACAGCTTTTCCATTATATGAACAAAGAAGCTACCAAGGAAGAGAGGCAATATTAAATCATAGCGATTATTATTTGCTCAATTTCAAAGAGAATGACACTTTTATTGGTTTCATTGGTTGTTGGAAAATCGAAGATTATTATTACATTGAGCATCTTGCTATTTCCCCCATATTAAGAGGGCAAGGTTATGGGCAAAAGGTATTAAAACTGTTTTGTCATGATGTTGGTAAAGTGATTCTAGAAATAGACCCCATTATTGATGAAGTTAGCCAAAAACGTTGGTCTTTTTATCAACATTGCGGTTTTCAACAAACTGAATACGCTCACGCACATCCAAGTTATTACCCAGAAAATAAGCCGCATGAGCTTAGGGTATTAAGCTATCCAGAAGTGATAGCTCAAGAGGTGTATCAGCAATTTAATCACACCTTGCAAACGGTTGTGATGAATAAAGCGCTATTATAGTTCACCATTTAGATGGTTTTAATCAGATATATAGCAATAGATAAGTTCGGGATCATTATCATCTAAATTTTCAATGTATCCACTAGGAATAAAGCCAGCTTTTATTAAGAGTTGTTGAGTGGCTGTATTCGATTGGTTTGTAGATGTAAAAATTTTTGGGGTTTTACTCTGCATTTTTAGTTTATTAATTAAGGTGAGTCCAAGGCCTTGCCGACGATGGTTTTTATTTACCATTAATAACTCTATAAAAGCATGGGAATAGAAATAATAATGTAGAACACCATACGCCAATATTTCGTTGTTGGCTTCCAGTACATAACATATTTCTTGTTCGAGCCATTGGGTAATGTCTTCATAGCGTTCTGTCGTCGCAATGGTATCTATGGAAAATATAGCATTTATATCAATTAGTGTTGCGGCTCTAAAGTTAGTTTTCATTATCAATCAGTTGTTTATCAATGCTAAATGTCTTAATTTGAAAATATTACAGCATAGGATTGGTTTAGGTAAAAGATTAATATGAATAAGTAGCGCTTAAATAGGCATGTATACCTATCTATCAATTGAATTGAGAGTATTTTGGACTGTATAAGCAGTTGGTTAAAGTTAGTATAACCATGTCGGGGTTTTACACCAGTTTTACCACCATTTTACCTTTTTAAAATCACACACACAAAAAAACCAACCGTAATAGGTTGGTTTTCTTAGGGAATTTTGGTCGGCATGATAGGATTTGAACCTACGACCCCCGACACCCCATGACGGTGCGCTACCAAGCTGCGCTACATGCCGAACTTTGATTAATACTACTCATTTTACTTCTAAAAGCAATAGACTGAAGATGCGACTGGTTGATATTTAAACACTAATTTTCATTAAAGCGTTTTAACTCAGTAAAGATCTTCAACAACTCAGCCAAGTCAGGTTTTTCATTTCGTTCTATAGCACCTTGTTTATCATAGATATTAAACTGACCATTTTGATCCATGTAGAGGGTGGCATTATCTGTGGTAATGACAACATCGTCGTTATCACCGGTGATCACCCATGGGTAAGTACGTTTAACACTAAATAAATCCTCACCTTGGCTGTAATCATCGGGTGGATTACTGACATGTAGTAAACGCTGCATCAATGTTGTCATGACATCTTGATGACTAGTTAGCTTATCTATTTGCTGCGCTGGTGTGTTTGGCCAATAAATGAATAGTGGCACTTGCATATTATTACGATTGAAGCGTTTGCCATCTAACCACTCGTTTTCTGCTTTTCCTTGGTTATTGTAATTTGCGGTCACAACAACAATGGTGTTTTGCAAGCGATTATCACGCTGTAATACAGACATCACGCGATTGATTTGTTCATTGGTTTTCGCGCTTCCAGGTGTTCCTTTAATATTGAGGAAAGAGAACCAAGGAGAGTCATTCTTAAGGCTATCTAGCCAGTTACTCCATTGTGTCACTGTTAAGTTGTCATTATCTGCAGTTTTTGCAGGTAATGAGTAATCCGCTAAAATAGCTTGCCTGAATAATGGAGAATTAAAGCCATCTGTTGAGAATAAACCAAACTGATATCCTTGATGCTGTAAGGCTTCGATTAGCGCTGATGGATGGCGACCATTGAGAATATTATCGAAATAAGTTGATGAAATACCATAGAATAAGCCAAATAGCGCGGTATCGTTACGTAGACCGGCAGTGTAGTGATTCGTAAACTGTGTACTGATTTCTTTAAATTCGTTTAACGCACCCATAGAATCTTGTTGAGATTTGTCTCCAAGATCATCAATGACCAACAATAATAAGTTGTAATCGGCGCCTTGGTCATAATAACTTAAAGGTTTCAATGGGTAGTTTAATTTAAGTGCTGTTGGGCTACCTTGCTGGAATACACGGTTTTGATGTTCAGTTAAGTCTAACAGGCCATATCTATCAAGGAGCTTGCGGGCTGTCATGGGTTGTGACAATGGATAATTGTAGCGTTGCATGGTGATAGGGCGATAAAAATTAGCATCGGCCCATGCATACATCAGGTGTGACATAATAAAGGTCACAATAAAAATACCCGCAAGCGGTTTGCCAAATGTTTGGCGATTTAAACTACGTAATTTTTGCCAACTCCAAGTCGCAAATAACATTTCAACAAGAAAGATAATCGGAATGCTGATAAACATCAGTTGCCATTCACGAGCCATCTCACCCTTAGTTGGGTTGATGACCAAGTCCCAAACTTGTGGTGTTAAATGCAAACCAAATTGGCTAAAAACACGGATATCAAAAATTAATAGCGTTGTACCAGCCGTTGCAAGGGCAACACAAAGTACCCTCAGCAGCCGCTGAGACATAACAATAAAGGTCAGTGGAAAAACAATTAGTAAGTAAGTCGCAAAGACCACAAAACTAAAGTGACCAATCCAACTGACGAAAGCATAAATTCGGCCAGTTAGGGTATCTGGCCAATCAAAAATAAACAGATAGCTACTACTTAACACGAGGCTAAGCAGTATATTGAATAGTGCAAACCAGTGCCCCCAACCAATCATGTTAGAGACTTTGTCACGGTAGCGCAGGTGGGTGACCATACTGTTTATTTCATTAATCAATTAGTGTGATTGATCTTCTTTAACAGAAGAAAGTAATGCATTTGCGAATGATTCTGCAATCATTTTACGTTGCGCAGGCGCAACCGACGTATTCAGCAGATTCGTTACCATATTACCTAACACCATGAGGGAAAGGTCAACAGGGGTGTGGTTTTTTTCTAACACGCTCACGAGGTCAGAAAGTAAACCTTCAACTTTTTCATCACTATAGCGAGATGATTGTGGCATAAATTGAGACATCCTAAATTAATGAAAGCTACATATCATAGCGTATCACAGCTGGTTTTTCTTCTTTCTTCGCAACAAATTTTTGTTTAAGTGATAATAATGCTAATTCAGATTCGTAAAGTGCGTATTAGTTCAGCGTAATTAGGCTGAAAATAGAACAAATGATGGTTTCTGTTGCAGAGGAATAATATCAATGTTTGAATACGCGCAACATTATTTTCGCTATAACGAAGGAGCCAACAATGAGTCTGGAAATTAACCAGATAGCTTTACACCAGTTAATTAAAAGAGATGAGCAAACCCTAGAGGTGATGTTGCGGGATTCTTTATTGACAGCAGATGGTGTCGTACAAGACATGATGGCAGAGTTACACCGCGTCTATAGTGCAAAAAGTAAAGCATTTGGCGAATTTAACGAAGAAAGTGAACTTGCCGATGCGTTAAAGTTATTGCGTAAAGGCGAGGAAGAGTTTTTAGGGTTCAGCCGTGCGATGACCGTTCGCTTGAAAGATGAATTAGCCAAATATCCTTTTGCTGAAGGGGGCGTGGTTCTCTTTTGTCAATACCGTTACCTCGCGGTCGAATATTTATTAATTGCGGTGCTCAATAGTTGTGACAGCATGTTTGTCACGGAATCATTGGATTTAGGCACCACACATTATTTAGATATTCCTCATGCAGATATTGTCGCTCGTATTGATTTAACGGAATGGGAGACCAATCCTGAATCAAAACGCTATTTAACTTTCTTAAAAGGTAGAGTAGGGCGAAAAGTATCTGATTTCTTTATGGACTTTTTGGCTGCATCAGAGGGATTAAATGCAAAAGTTCAGAATAAAGGCTTGGTACAGGCACTTGACGATTTTTGTGATAATGCACAAATGGACAAAAACACACGTCAAGCTTATCGCCAGCAAGTGCATAGTTATTGTACAGAACAATTACAGTCTGGAGAGGAAATTGAGTTACAGGCGCTGGCAAAAGAGCTGCCAATGGTTGAAGAACAAAGCTTCGATGATTTCGCTCGCCAAAATGATTATCAACTCGAAGAAAGTTTCCCTGCCGATAGAGGAACGTTGAAGCAATTAACGAAGTTCTCAGGGAGTGGCGGAGGGATCACGATTAGCTTTGATGCGATGCTTATGGGAGAGCGTATCTTTTGGGACCCTGTCACTGATACGTTGACCATTCGCGGTACACCACCTAATTTGCGTGACCAGTTACAACGCCGGGGGGCTAAATAGGCTGTGGCGTTGAATCGGTAGAAATAAATAACGCCGCAATTGCGGCGTTATTTACTCGGCGTCCCGAAAATTCTAAAGCTCGGCTGTGGGCTTTAATTAAGCGCGCAGGAAGTCAATGTGCGTCACTTTTGGCTTAAATGGGTGACGTTGAACAGCCTGAACTTTTACTTTTGTTTCTTTACCATCGATAACCAGGTTCAGAACTTCGTAAAATTCTGCTTTGCTTTCTTGGTTGATGATTTCATCGTGGTTAAGAGTTACAGAGATAGCTTCTTGGTTGCCACCGTAAACGATAGCTGGAAGCTGGTTATCTCTGCGCAGGCGGCGGCTCGCACCCTTACCCTGCTCTTTACGTTCAATTGCATTGATAGTTAACATTACTATTTCTCTATAAAAAGAAAATATAAATTCCTGCTACAGGCGACCCAGCAGCAGGTTCGAGATTTGGCCTATGGATACTTCATTCAGCGAACAAGATATCGGAAGGCGGGCGGCATTTTAACGAAAAATCCATCATCCAGCAATCATTATGATCGTTTTCGCTTTATGATAGAGAATCTGCAACGCGAAAACGCCCTTGATAATCGAAGATTTTCTCTCTAATTTCCCAAAAACGCTCTTTTTTGCGTGCAACAATAAATTGAGGATAACGTAATAAAGATTGCTGCAATAATATATCATTTGCACTATTCCATTTAAATGGAACACCCGGAGCACGCTGATGCTCTCGTAAAAAACGATATTCGAATACGCGTTTTTGTGCGGGCGTCGCTAAGCGAAAACGTTCAGAAACGCTAGTTCCGTCTTCATCAAAATAATTTATTTTAATCCATTCACCTTTGGAATCACTTCCAGTAATGAATTGCATACCACCGCAACGAATGATTAATGCATCTTTAAGTTTTAATGCGGCTTTTAGCATATCGTCAGGGTCGGTAAGCACCTCTTGGCATTTTTGGCAGCGACGAGCAGCAATATCATTTTCTGCACCGCAATGTGGACATTGCTTGAAGCGAAAACGAAATTCACATTGTTTTTTCTGCCTATTTTCATCCTCTTCCCAGCCTTGGCAGCGCCGGCCGTAATGTTCAATAATTTGCCCATCAGAGGTACATTTACCCCAAAAAATATTCGCAAATTGGCACAATGGACAAAAAACTTGCACGGGAACACTGGTTGAGTTGGGTCTACTAGAACCCACTTCAGGCCGAAACAAATCATGTGGATTACCGGCATAATCTAAGATTAAACAGCGGGTTTTTCCTTCGGATAGGCGTAATCCTCGGCCAACAATTTGTTGGTATAAGCTGACTGACTCTGTGGGTCGTAAAATCGCAATCACATCAACATGAGGCGCATCAAACCCAGTTGTTAATACTGAAACGTTAACGAGATAGTGTAATTCTTTGTTTTTAAATTGGTTAATAATTGCTTGCCTATCAGCAGCAGGGGTTTCAGCTGTCACTAATGCCGCACTGTTTTGGGGTAAATTGCCCAAAATTTCTTTTGCGTGCTCAACCGTTGCTGCAAAAATCATACAGCCTTGTAATGGTGCTGCATATTCAATAACTTGCTCAATAATTTTAGGGGTAATGCGTTGCTGCTTTTTTAATGACAGATTAAGCTCTTGTTCATTAAAAATACCTGATGATGTCAGTGAAACTTGGCTAAAATCATATTGGAGAACAGGCATATCTAAGCGTTCAGGTGGTACTAAGAATTTGTTTTTAATCATATAATGTAGAGGTAGTTCATAAATACACTCACGGAAAAAACAATTTTCATCGCCACGTACCATACCATGGTAATGGTATTGGTAAATCCAACCACTGTTGAGACGGTAGGGCGTGGCGGTTAATCCTAAAATACGTAATGAAGGGTTATTGGACTGTAAAGCCTGGATGATTTGTTGGTATTGGCTTTTATCATTCAAACTTATACGGTGACACTCATCAATAATCACTAACGAAAAATGTGCATCAAAGGCTTTAAGGTTTCGAGCAACAGATTGCACGCTACCAAACACGACTTTGCTTTGAGATTCTTTTCGATTTAGACCTGCGGCAAATATATCGGCTTGTAGGCCATATGTGAGGTACTTAGCATGATTCTGCTCAACTAATTCTTTTACATGTGCTAATACCAGCACTCGGCCACGAGCAAGCCGCGCCAATTCAGCGATCACTAAGCTTTTACCTGCTCCAGTTGGCAAGACAATTACGGCAGGGTGAGTCTGTTTACGGAAATAATCAACCGTCGCATCGACAGCTTCTTGTTGGTATGGGCGTAAAACAAAAGGCATATTATTCAGCATTATGTAATTAAATCAGGTGAATGACGTTAAATTTAATTTAAAACGATGACTCTGTCTAAAGATGTGAGTTGTTTCGGTGAAACTATCACTTCACAAGGGTTATTGTTATAATGAATTATGTGATAACAATCACAACAACCTTTCACTCTATATTCTGACAGTTGAGCGTTATTGTACGCTTCACTGGCATTCCATCAAGTTAAGAGAATCTATGCGACTGGATAAATTTTTGTCCCAGCAATTAGGGATAAGCCGAAGTTTGGTAGCGCGAGAACTGCGCGCAGGGCTTGTAACGGTTGATGATGAAATCGTTAAATCAGGGGCTTTTCAAGTTACGATTGACCATGAAGTCGCTTATGATGGCAATGTCCTCGTACAAGTTACTGGGCCGCGTTATTTTATGTTACATAAACCACAAGGCTATATTTGCTCAACAGATGACCCAACACATCCAACAATTCTTTTTTTTATTGATGAGCCTCTTGCACAAAAACTGCATTCAGCAGGGCGTTTAGATATCGATACAACCGGCCTTGTATTATTGACGGACGATGGCCAATGGTCACATCGCATTACTTCACCCAAGCATCATTGTGAAAAAACGTACCGAGTTCAATTGAGTGATGATATTGCTCAAGATGTTGCTGAGAAGTTTGCTCAGGGCGTTATGCTCAATGGGGAAAAACATCCAACTAAACCAGCGAAACTGGAAATTATTAGCCCTAGAGATGTCAGGCTGACGATTAGCGAAGGGCGTTATCATCAAGTAAAACGTATGTTTGCAGCGGTAGGAAACCACGTTTGTGGGTTACACCGTGAACGTGTTGGGGAAATTTGGCTCGATGATGCTCTTGAGCCAGGAGAATACCGCCCACTGACGGAAGAAGAGATCAACAGCATTAATGTACCACGTAAAAAAACAGCAGGAGTTTAAAGAGTGCAACAGCAGCGTTCATCCTATTTGGGGCTGATATTAATTCTCGGTTTATTATCGATGCTAATGCCATTGGCTATCGACATGTACCTACCAAGCTTTCCGACGATGATGCATTATTTTAATGTAGATGAAGGGCGCATTCAAATGACGCTCAATAGCTACATTTTTGGTTTTGCTATAGGGCAATTATTTTATGGTCCTATGGCTGATAGCATTGGGCGTAAACCTGTTATTTTGGGTGGAGTTGTCGTTTTTGCCATCGCTTCAGCGGCTTGCGCTATCACTGAATCGATTGATTCACTGATTTGGTTACGTTTTTTACATGGTTTTGCCGCTGCAGCTGCAAGTGTTGTGATTAACGCACTTATGCGAGATATGTTTACTCGTGATGAATTCTCAAGAAGTATGTCTTTTGTTGTATTAGTGATGACGGTGGCACCGTTATTAGCCCCTATTTTAGGGGGAGAACTAATGCGTTGGTTTTCATGGCATGCCATTTTCTGGAGTATCGCCATTGCAGCGGTTGTTGCCGTTATTTTAGTGAGCTGTTTTGTGCGGGAAACATTGCCCGTTGCTAAAAGGCAAAAGTTTCATATTGGTACAACATTAAGGCAATTTGCGACTTTATTTAGAGCAAGACAGGTTCTGTTCTACATATTAGCGAGTTCATTCTCTTTTGCCGGGATGTTTTCGTTCTTAAATGCAGGTGCTTTTGTCTATATCGATTTGAATGGGGTGTCTCCACAGAATTTTGGCTACTATTTTGGTATCAACATTATCTTCCTGTTTATTATGACGACAATAAATAGCCGCTATGTAAGGCATTTTGGCGCAGAAAAAATGCTTTACTTTGGCATCATTATCCAATTTGTGATGGGCGTGTGGTTGCTTGTTACAACGGCATTTGCATTAGATTTTTGGACATTGGTTATCGGTGTTGCAATCTATGTTAGTGGCATAGCGATGATTACTTCTAATGCAATGGCAGTGATCTTGGATAATTATCCACATATTGCCGGAACCGTCTCTTCATTGGCAGGAACAATAAGGTTTTCAATTGGCGCACTCGTTGGGACTTTATTATCACTCATACCCGCTCAGAGCGCATGGCCAATGGTTGGTTCTATGGTTGCTTGTGTAGCATTATCAATGTTATTTGTTCTATTAGCGAAAAAAGCAAAGTAAACCATATGTTTTCAAGTTTCATGGATGAAACTGAGAACACACAATTCCCCTTTCTTTAAAATAGAATATTTTCTAGTTACTTCCCTAGATCATTCATTTTATCTATTAGAGATAAAGTAACATTGCTCGATAAAAGCGAGTAGTAATGTAGGGGTATTAAAATCCTTAATGAAAAATGATCTAAATCAATTATCATTCGAGCTAAATTTGTTAAATTTATGTTTTATGAATTAATGCTTATTGCAACATTATTCATTAATAAAAATTTGGTTTAACTTCAAAAACAAACTGTTTTTTACTATTTTCATTTCATAAATGTAAAAAAAAGTTAAGTGTTTTGAGTGAGATGTTGAGCTTAGAGATCAAAATTAGTTTAAATTTTAATATATTTACTACTAAAATGAATGTGCAATGATTTGTGTCACAAAAATTTAACGACATTTTGTTTTTTTAATGTTATATTTAAAGTTCGACATTTAACATTCATGTTACTTTTTGGATGACTAAAAGTTCGGTTTGAACGATGAATGATTGGCTTAAGCCCGTGTTAGGTCAAGTAAGAATGTAAGTATCAGTACTTGGCAAAATACTAAAATGTTTCAATAGGATATCTTTGTGGAAAAATTAGGTCTTTCGGTGGTGCACAGGCTACCGCAAAGCTACCGCTGGTTATCAGGCAAAATAGGTACGGATGTTGAAGTCGTGCCTATGAATGATGCCGATAGCGATAAGCTTGTGGGGCTGAAGCTACTTAGCCATGACTGTGCGACAGATTGTATTGCAATGCAGCAATTGTCTGAATCATTGTCAGATATGCAGATCGCTAACGCAATCTTAGAGTGGCAAAAAGAAATTTGCCTATTCATTCATGCTAATGATGAGCTAGCTGCTATGTGTCGCTTAAAAGCTTCTGGCGTCGCGATTGCAGAACTGTCTTCTGGCTTTTATAGTGCTTAGTTTTGAGTATATTTGCTTGGTTATATTGGCTCGATGATTCATTATTATTTTAGTTACAAGTTTAGTTCAGCTATGTTTTATAACTTGTTTTTGAATGAGCGTTATCGTGAGGTGGGTTTGGTATTTAAGCTATTTTTATCAAAAAGAATCAAATAGCTATACTAAATTTAGTTAATAAAGATTTCCAATAAAAAAGCTTCCATTGTATGGAAGCTTTTTTATTGGAAGGGGGATATAGAATGTTAAAAAAACTTATGAGCCATTAATAATACGTCTACCGGCATAATATCTTTTGCTCCAGTAGGAGTTAGTCATTTCAGAAACGATAACACCACTACTGGTTGACGCATGAACAAATTTTTGGTCGCCAATATAGATACCAACATGCTTCATAGTTCGGCCTGTTTTAAATAAAACAATATCACCGACTTTTAGGTTATTACGTTTTACGCTTTTGCCTGAGGATTCTTGTTCAGAAGTGGTACGAGGGAGTTCAACACCAAATTGTTCAAAGAATGTGCGTTGTACGAAACTTGAACAATCAACACCTTTCTTTGTTGTACCGCCAAGACGATAAGCCACGCCTTTCCAGCTTGCGTATTGATCCATTATTTTAGATTTAGTATCAACACTTTGTACTAATTCTTCGAATTCATCTTGAGATGCCATCGTCAAGGAGTCGCCAGCAGAACCATTTAGCATACGTGCATCTGATTTGGCAGTATATTGTGTGTTTTTAGCAGACTTTGGGTTGGTACATGCTGTGAGAGTTACGGCGATTGCAATTGCCGGAACAATGCGCCAAGCATAGCGCTTAAGTTTTTCAGGAGTTAGCATTCTTATATATATCCCTTACCATTTTTTTAGTACTTTATTGTGTAAAAAGACACAAAAAACTAAACTTATCCCTGTGAAAAACGCATTATAGATGCCAAAACTGTGTTTTTCGCAGAAAGTGTTTATCGCAGCACTACTAAATTTCGAATGTACTAGTCATATTTAATGACTTATTGAGTATAGGATATATATCAATATCGACTAAATTTACTAAGACATTCTTTACATTTTTTACATAAAAGATTTGGTATCGCAATAATCCCAAATCAAACCTTTAAGAGCATACATAAACAAAAGCAAAATGGCGAGTTAATAGAGGTGAAATTTACAAAACATTAGATAAAAGTGCCTATTTGCCATTGGTTTATGTGATAACTGTCTACAATGAAGGATCTTTACTTATAACACAGGTAATTGCAGTCAATGAAATATGATCTAAATCACATTTTCTTGGTTATTATCTCAGTGTAATTACATAAATATGTGCTTTTTAAGTTTGAAATGTAAAGAAGTTTAAATTTATATCTAATGACGGCTTATTTGTGAGTAAAACGAATAGCTTAGTAGACTTTAAAAAGGATGGTTAGAATAAAAGACAAACAAAGAATAATGAAGAAAGTCAATTCACTGTATGTTTATCAGGGGGTTTTGTTGTTCGGATTTTCTTTATGAAATAGATACTGGCGAGTGAGAGGTAATTTATGTCGACCACCAAACGGTAATAATGTAGGTGAACCATCAGTGTATGTGCTATATCTTGATATTGTAGTCACGATAAAGCCGTTGCTCGAAATCATTAAACCGGCGATTGAGGGTAGCACGAGCAATTCTAGCTGAAAAATAATCCATGGGAATGAAGTTAGATGACCCAAGGTTATCAATAATCAGAAATTGGCCGTGAGGTTTATAACCTAATTGGTAAACAATGTTGTAAGTCTTAAGTGCCATCGTGGCGATAGCCTCTTTATAAATATTCTTTTTAAATTGCTCATAAGCAATTTTCATATTTTTTTTATGTTTTAAAAAAAGTTGTTTGTTTTTTAGGTAGTAATCTAAAGTATGTGAAACATTTCCAGTTTTATCTTTGATTAATTGGAATACATATCCTAATCCGCGATCAGTTTGCTGGGTTCCATAGTAATGAGAAATTGTTTTTATTGTGAAGTTTTTTTTATATAGACGCTTATAATAGCGAACCTCTCTTAATGTTTCTTTATCATCTCTTCCACTTAAATGAACTTTTACACATAGGTCATCATATTCAGGATGCTGATAACAAGCACGCTGTCGGCCTGATGCGATCAAATTGATAGAGGGTAATGCGATTTTTTTATTTAAATTCTTATGCATGATGATTAACACTATCTTTAACGATTCTAAAGTTTTTGATGTACACATGAGCCTTAAGTGGCGTTGCGACGATTTTCATAAATTATAGGGCTAATGCTAATAGATATTATTTATAAAGTGTTGCATTTTGTGTGGTTAATTAAGTGTGATGTAAGTCCTTTATTTTGTTTTGATAAATAATTAAAACAAAAAATAAAAAACTACGACCATAAATGAAATTATTAATATCCCTTTGGAATTAGTATGTCGTCCTCAGGCAATTCAGCCAAATTAAATACTTTAACTGTAAATAAATTACAGAAAGTGACGATAACATAATTTTAAAAGGGGATTTCATTATGAATAGCTCAGTAAAAAAAATGGTCATGACTTTTCTGGCAGTAACAGCATTAAGCACAAGTTTTTCAATCGTTGCGTCAGAAAATAGTGAGACGAAACGCAGTAGTACAGGCGTTATTCGATTTACTGGTGCCATAGTTGCATCACCTTGTGTTGTCGAAGCGAATGCTAATAAAGTTGAAACTAAATGCTGGAATGATAATGGTAAATTGGAAACTGCATCTGCAGATATTCGTAAATTAAAAAATAAAGAAATGTTGCTTCCGAATCAAAAAGGTACTCAACAATTTAATTGGATTAATAAAGATAAAACCTTAGGTATTTATACAATAAAATACGATTAATCTTGAGTTGAATAAGAATTGAATGTAGCAAACTAATATGAGAAGGGTATGCAATGTTTAATTTTAATGACATATGCCTATGAACAGTAACTTCATAGGCATATAAAAAATTGTTTCTATCAAATTAAAAACAAAAATTAGTCACAACGGCCCATATAACGACGCTCGGCGATATGAATACGAATTTTTTCTCCGCTGGTTAAATATTCAGGGACTTGGACTGTTAGTCCTGTAGCCATGGTTGCGGGTTTAGTCCGTGCGCTTGCTGATGCGCCTTTAATTGCAGGTGTTGTTTCAACAATCACCATATCAACCGTTTGTGGTAGCTCTAATGCAAGAACTTGTCCATCCATTGTTAATACTTGCATTCCTGGTAACCCTTCTTCAGGAATAAAAAGTAATTCTTCTTCAATATCCGCTTTTTTGAAAATGTAAGGAGTGTAATCTTCATTGTCCATGAAGACATATTCATCACCATCAATATAAGAAAAACTCACTCCACGGCGTGTTAGCGAAATGGTTTCTAAAATATCATCGCCTTTGAAACGCTCTTCAACTTTCTGGCCAGTTTTGATATCAGTAAAGCGCATTTTATATAGCGTACTTGCACCACGAGCGCTAGGTGCTTGAATATCAATGTCTTTTACAAGTAATAGTTTACCATTGTAGTTAATTGCTAAACCACGTTTAATTTCGTTGGCCTTGGCCATAAATAACCTTCTTTAGGGTTGTCAAAAAGAGTGCGACAAAATTACTCGCAGATAAGGAATTAGGCAAGATGCTGAAGTCAATTTTCAGTGAAAAATTTTTAGATAAATATCAGTATGAATATAACCCGTAGGTTATATTCATACTCGAATGGTTAATAGATAGGAAGTAAACCAGATAGCGATAATAAATGAGCGACCGCATTAATTAATCCAAAGAGGATCACGAAGCCAATGATAAAGCTCCCTCCTGGTGCTTTATAACTGTTGTTAGGGTAGCGTTTACGACTTGCTTTCGCCATCAGGGCAGGGACAATAACAGCCCAAATAGTCGCTGCTAACCCTGCAAAACCAATCGCATAAATAAACCCATTAGGAAAAATTAAAGCGAGTACTGTTGGTGGTAAAAAGGTGACTAATATGGATTTAAGGCGGCCAAATTTGTTATCTTCAAATTTGAAAAAATCAGCGATAAAATCAAATAGCCCTAAAGATACACCTAAGAAAGAACTCGCTAAAGCCATATAGGAGAACAGGTTCAAAAACTGAGAAATAAAACTGCTTTGGGTGGAAATATTCATTTGGGTCAGTAATGCATCAATATTATTACCATTTTCTCTGATTTCAATAAATGAAGTTCTTGGAATATTTCCTTGAATCGCATACTGCCACAAAATATAGATAACCACGGTAATGGTTGCGCCATAGACGAGGCTCTTAACAACACTGCGGCTATCTTTATTATAATATTTTACTAATCCTGGCACATTACCGTGATAACCAAATGAAGTTAATAAATAAGGTAATGCGGCTAAGGCATATGGAAGATACTGGCTTTCACCTTGTTCAGTTTGGTTAAATAAGATAGCTGGAGATGCAGTTGAAACCATTCCACCGATTGACATAATAAAGGTGATTACCATTCCACCAATTAAAATAGTGCTTAACCTATCGACAGCACGCGTAGAAAGCCACACAAAAAAAGCCACTATGAAGGCAAAAATAAAGCCAGCACCTGCTTGAGGTATCTGTATTTTTTCTGACAAATTCGCTGCGATGATAGAGCTACCCGCAGAAATATAGGCATAAGTAAGTATGTAAAGCACAAAGGTGACGGATAAACTATTAATTGAATTCCATGTCGAACCCAACAAATCTTTAACCATCGTATGGAAACTAGCGCCCGCAGGGTAATTCATATTGGCTTCTAAAATCATTAACCCAGAAAGTAACATGCAAATAAAGGTATAAATCAACAGTATGACGGAGCCTGTGAACCATACGCCAGAAGTCACCATAGGAATAGAAAACATACCAGCACCCACTGCGGTACCGGCAATGATCATAGCACCTCCTAATATAGAAGGATTTTTTTGTTGTGTTGTTCCATCAATAGCCATGGTGGCTCCTAAATATATTGTTTCACTGTACTAGCTAAATGATACGGCAAGCATGAAGTATTGTAAATATAGTAAATAGAATAAAACAGGGAAAAATGAGTAATTAGAAAGGGATGGATAATAAACGTACAACGCGAGAATGTTTGTACGCTTACGATTAATTAGGCGTTTTGGCGATAGAAACGTTGTGTTAGCCAGAGGTCAACCGCGTTGCGACTAGCCTCAAAATGCGGTTCTGGGAGTTTGTCTGGTGAAACCCACATTAAGCTTTCACATTTATCTGGTTCCATAATTTGAGGCTCAACATCACCGTCATATTCAACATGCATGCAAACAGAAACGGTGTGTTTACCTTCTTGTTGGTGAGTTTGTAAATTATTGCTGATGCCAAAAACAGTGGGGGCTTGGATATCAATACCTATCTCTTCTTTTATTTCGCGAATTGCACAGGTTTCAAAAGATTCACCGGGGTCGACATGTCCGCCGAAAATGGACCAATAGGGCGCATGTTTACTACTGCGTTTACCTATCAAAATTTGCCCATACTTGTTAGTGATTAGCACACCGACACCAACGACGACGTAAGCAGGCTCAGACATATATTCTCCTTATTATTTTATTTTTCAGCGCGCTGATCCTGACATAATCTTGTAGAAAAACAAGCAGGAAAAAGTACAAATATCACTGAAAACAATATGCTTTAATGTTATAACTATACTTAAATTTAAAGACACGATAATCATGATAAGGGAGATTAGTGGTTATGACTCGCCGGGTTGCTACAATTACATTAAATCCTGCTTACGACCTTGTGGGCTTATGCTCTACTATCGAAGTGGGGGAAGTCAATTTAGTCAAAACCGCTAGCCTCAATGCGGGTGGTAAAGGGGTCAATGTCGCAAAAGTACTCCGTGACTTAGGTATTGATATCACTGTTAGTGGTTTTATGGGAAAGGATAACCAAGAAGAATTCCAACATTTTTTCAGTGAAAATGGCATGGCTAACCGCTTTAGTATGGTGCCAGGACGAACACGAATTAACGTAAAACTCACTGAAAACAATGGAGAATCGACTGATTTCAACTTTTCAGGTTTTGAGGTCAGCAAAGAAGACTGGAACCGTTTCTCGACAGAATCACTCAATTGGCTTGGCCATTTTGATATGGTTGTGGTCAGCGGAAGTTTGCCAAGTGGTATTGATCCAGAAGAATTTACTCGTTGGATGACTCGCCTTCGCCAATTATGCCCATGTATTATTTTTGATAGCAGTCGAGAAGCCTTAAAGGCAGGTTTAAAAGCGTCACCATGGCTAGTAAAACCTAATCGTCATGAGCTAGAAAGCTGGGTTGGTCGAAAACTGCCAGACTTACAAGATGTCGTAGCTGCAGCGCATGAATTAAGAGACAAAGGCATTTCCCATGTTGTCATATCGCTAGGGGAAGAAGGAGCTCTGTGGGTTAATGCGTCAGGTTCTTGGCTAGCTAAACCACCACATTGTGAAGTGATAAGCACGGTTGGGGCTGGTGACTCGATGGTGGCAGGGCTAGCTTATGGGTTACTTAATGGTGAGTCTAGTGAGCATACCTTACGTATGGCGACTGCAATTTCTGCACTCTCAGTTTCCCAGCCAGATGTCGGCTTAAAAAATAGAAATAAATTAGCGGATATGATGGCAAAAATTGAAATGAAATCGTTATAGGTCATTCAGTTCAAATAAAACCCCCATATGATAAATGCGGGGGTTTTTGTTATTAGAAAGTAGGCTAAATCGCTAATTATTTTGTTGTGCTTTTAACCACGCAATTTCTTGTGGCCAAATATCGGGGTTTACGGTTTCTAAAATCAAAGGGATACCATCGAAGCGGTTATCTTGCATAATGTAAGTAAATGGTGCAAAACCAATATTCCCTTCACCTAAACTATGGTGGCGGTCGACACGGCTGGCAAATTCACTTTTCGCATCATTAAGGTGCATTCCTTTTAGAAATTCAAACCCGACAATCTCAGCAAATTGGCCAAATGTTTTGTCACAATCTTCGGCAGTGCGTAGGTCATAACCTGCGGCAAAAGCATGACAAGTATCGATACACACACCTACACGGCTTTTATCTTTTACCCCATCAATAATTTTTGCGAGATGTGTAAAGTCAAAACCTAAGTTAGTACCTTGCCCTGCCGTATTTTCAATGACAGCAATCACTCCCTCGGTTTCAGCAAGCGCGATATTAATAGATTCAGCAATCCGCGCTAAACAGTCGTCAATTTCAATTTTGTTTAAATGACTACCTGGGTGGAAATTAAGTAAATCAATACCTAATTGCTCACAGCGCTGCATTTCATCGATAAAAGCGACCCGAGATTTTTCTAGAGCTTCAAATTCAGGATGACCTAAATTGATTAAATAGCTGTCATGGGGCAGGATCTGGTGTTTACCGTATCCATATTTTTTGCAGTTATCTTTAAATTTTTTAATCACTTCTTCGCTCAGTGGCGCAGCTTTCCACTGACGCTGATTTTTTGTGAACAATGCAAAAGCGGTTGCGTTGATTTCATGTGCACGAATAACGGCTTGGTCAACACCACCAGAGGCGCTGACATGTGCTCCAATATATTTCATTTTTGACTCCTTTTTATTGGAGTATGCCATTAATAAGCGAATAAATGAAATCAACAAAAAAGCCACCGGTTAAGGTGGCTAAAAACGAGGAGAATGTAGATTAAAAAATGTTTTGAATCAGTAAGTTAATTAAGAACCCGCCAACTATCAACCAAACAAACAGTATCAACGCCATTAGCAATGGTTTAATCCCCGCTTGGCGAATAGCGCTAACATGGGTAGTCAACCCTAAAGCAACCATTGCCATAGCAAGTAAAATAGTATCCAAAGCAATAACTTGCTGTACTAATGCTTGTGGCAGCAAATTGAGTGAATTAAAACCTGCGACAACAATAAAAAATACAGCAAACCAAGGAATAGTAATTTTACTTTTTTGGGTCTTTGTTGTTTGGTTAGCGGCCGTTTTACGGCTTAAAAACGCAGATAAAATAATTAAAAATGGCGCAAGCATCATGACACGGATCATTTTGGCAATGACAGAGGCATTTTCTGCGTCTGTACCAATCGTATGGCCTGCTGCAACAACCTGCGCAACTTCATGTACCGTTGAACCAATGTAAATTCCAAAGGTTTCTTCTGTTGCCGGAAACCAACCAAAGTGCGCGTTTAATTGGTAAATCCAAGGGTAAACAAAGATACAAATCGTACCAAAGATAACAACGGTTGAAACGGCAACAGCGACTTTACTTGCGGATGCTTTAACGACAGGCTCAGTTGCCATGACCGCGGCTGCGCCACAGATACTACTGCCAGCACCAATTAATAATGTTGTTTCTTCATCAAGACCGAACACTTTTTTGCCTAGCCAATACGCTAATAAAAATGTCGATGTTAATGTTAAAGCATCAATAATTACACCAGTAGCGCCTACGTCAGTGATCTGTTGAAAAGTAAGGCGAAAGCCATACAAAATAATCCCGGCACGTAAAAAATAGTGTTTGGCAAATTTAATGCCAGCATCACAAGATTGACTGGCTACGGGGTAAAAAGTATTCCCGACAATAATTCCTAATAATATTGCGAGAGTTAATGCACCTAAACCAATATCCATAAACCAGGGTTGGTCACCGAGGTAAATTGCAATAGCAGTTAGAATACCCGCTAGAATAATACCTGGTATGAGTTTAAATATAGGGTTTAGGCTATTCTGCTCAAGGGTGTTGGTGTCACTTTTATTCATGATAATACTCTTTATTACCGCTTATAAGATTTAGTAATAAGGATATAACAAAAGTAATAATAATTTAAATTGATTATCTTTATATAATCTACCACCAAAATAGATTATAAGTTTCTTCTGGAATATTGCGAATAAATCGTTAATATTAACATTATTATTACAAATACTAAAAATCACGTTGGGGCTTACCTTTATGCGAATTACACTTAGGCAACTTGAGGTTTTTACGGAAGTATTAAAAAGTGGCTCCACGACGCAGGCATCTCAGTTATTAGCACTTTCACAATCGGCTGTCAGCGCGTCGCTAACGGATTTAGAAGGTCAATTAGGCGTTCAATTATTTGACCGTGTGGGTAAACGACTTGTTACGAATGAGCACGGAAGGCTGCTATATCCCAAAGCTTTAGCATTATTAGAGCAAGGGTTAGAAGTCGAGCAACTATTTAAAAAAGAGATGGGCGCCGTGCGTCTTGCAGCAAGTACAACGATTGGTAATTATATTTTACCAGAAGTCTTAGCGGGTTACCGTCATGACCATCCGGATATTCCTTTAGAGCTTTTTATCAGTAACACAGAAGAAATTATTAAAGCAGTCATGGAATTTAGAGCCGATGTTGGGTTAATCGAAGGCGTTTGTCATAGCCCTGAGTTAATTTCAAAAGCATGGCTAAAAGATGAACTCGTTATTTTTGTTTCACCCCAAAACCCATTGGCGAATAAAAAAGTTTCTTTAAAAGATTTGCGTGATGCGCCTTGGATTTTGCGTGAAAGAGGTTCAGGTACGCGGGACGTGCTCGACCAATTATTATTTGCACATCTTCCTGGCTTTCATATTTTAATGGAGCTAGGGAATTCAGAAGCGATCAAACATGCAGTTCGTTATGGAATAGGTATAAGTTGTTTATCTCGTCGAGTGATCGAAGAGCAATTAGAAAATGGCTCTCTAGTTGAACTAAAAATAGATGAACTTCATTTAGAAAGAACGCTATATTTGATTTATCACCGCCAAAAGCATCTTTCGAATGCGATTACTAACCTTCTGTCTTACTGTAATTAAAAATCCTCGTCATCTTTTAACCTGTCGCGTTGTTGGCTGCAATCGACGACCCAAGTCACATACTAATGTATGCTCCTTGGATAGTCTCAATTGCCGCCTAGCGACACGCTAAAAGCTATAGAGGATTGCAGTGAATGTGTTGCACTTGTGATAGGCTATCGCGTTGTTGGCTGCACTTTTTATGTGCCTTGAACAGTCACATTTGCCGCTACTGACACGATAAAGAAAATAAGACGTCGTCCTCTTATTAAGAGGGTATACTGAATTTTTTGAGATAACGCATTTTACTTATAATTTTGTGTGAATTATGAAGGTATCTTATAACAGTGAAGAGTTGCTTAGTTCTCACAGTCTATTTTGCTAGAATCCCTGCGATATTAGCTGAATAATAAAATGCAGGGAACAAATGTCAGAACAACATACCAATACTATCTCGCAGGGCGGCCCACAAAGACTACGCCGTGAGCTAAAGGCACGCCATCTTGCGATGATTGCTATCGGTGGGTCCATCGGTACAGGTTTATTTGTTGCCTCTGGGGCAACGGTTGCACAAGCAGGCCCCGGCGGAGCACTCCTTTCTTATGCTATCATTGGCTTAATGGTCTATTTTTTGATGACCAGTCTAGGTGAGTTAGCCGCATATATGCCCGTTTCAGGTTCATTTGCAACCTATGGTGCAAAATATGTCGATGAAGGCTTTGGCTTTGCGCTTGGGTGGAACTATTGGTACAACTGGGCTGTGACCATTGCGGTTGACTTAGTTGCCGCTCAATTAGTGATGACTTACTGGTTCCCAGATACCCCCGGTTGGATTTGGAGCGCCATTTTCCTTGCCATTATTTTCTTACTGAATTTCATCTCGGTTAAAGGGTTTGGTGAGGCTGAATACTGGTTCTCATTAATAAAAGTCACCACGGTCATCATTTTTATTGTTGTCGGCGTATTAATGATTTTTGGCATCATGAGCGGTGCGGAAAATGCCGGGTGGCATAATTGGGAAATTGGTGATGCGCCTTTTGCTGGTGGTTTTTCAGCCATGATTGGTGTGGCAATGATAGTTGGGTTCTCATTCCAAGGAACTGAATTAATCGGTATTGCTGCGGGTGAATCGAAAGACCCCGCTAAAAATATTCCAAAAGCCGTGCGCAAAGTATTTTGGCGTATCTTGTTATTCTATATCTTTGCAATCTTAATTATTAGTTTGATCATTCCTTACACTGATCCAAACTTACTGCGTAATGATGTCAAAGATATTAGTGTAAGCCCATTCACTTTAGTATTTGAAAATGCAGGCTTATTATCTGCGGCAGCAGTAATGAATGCGGTTATTTTAACAGCGGTATTATCGGCAGGTAACTCCGGTATGTACGCATCAACGCGTATGTTGTATACCTTAGCCCGAGAAGGTAAGGCTCCACGTATTTTCGCCCGTTTATCTAAAGGTGGCGTACCTCGTTATGCATTGTTAGCAACGACGGTTGTTGCAGGGTTATGTTTCCTAAGTTCCATGTTTGGCAACCAAACGGTGTACTTGTGGTTGTTAAATACATCGGGGATGACAGGGTTTATTGCTTGGTTAGGTATTGCCATTAGCCATTATCGTTTCCGTAGGGGCTATATTGCACAAGGGAGAGATCTTAATGACTTACCTTATCGTTCAGGCTTTTTCCCAATCGGTCCTATTTTTGCCTTTATTTTGTGCTTAACAATCACGTTGGGTCAAAACTACCAAGCTTTTTTAGAAGATAAAATTGATTGGGTAGGGGTTACCGCAACTTATATTGGAATTCCGTTATTTTTAGCAATTTGGTTTGGTTATAAGATAGCGAAGAAAACGACGTTTATCCGTTATAAAGACATGAGCTTTCCAAGTTACCGCGAAAATTTAGATAAATAGTTTTTTTAAATATCTATCATCAATAACAGCACTCTTAATAGGGTGCTGTTTTTTTATATATAGCGCAATAAACCTGCATTTTGGCGGTAAAATAGGCTGAATGTTAGGTTTACGATGATGGTCACAGAATTCTATTGATGAAAGCCATGATTAAACTAATAATCGTATTGATAAGTATTCTTATTTGCTTTATTGTTACCGCATAAAAAAAAGTAAGTCAATGAGGTTAAGAGTGGAGCTTAATACTATGTCGTCGGTAGCCAAGAAGTCTGTAGCTAGGTCGGTAGTAAAAGGAATAAGTTTAGCGTTATTAGCAAGTGCCAGTATGAGCGCTTGGGCTGTAACAGTGACTGACATTGCAGGTCGTACCGTTGAGGTTCCTGATAATGTTAATCGCATTTTATTAGGCGAAGGGCGCCTATTTAGTGCAATAGCTCTGCTAGAAGGTGATAAACCCATTGAGCGAATTGTAGGTTGGCAAGGTGACCTTCGAAAACTAGACCCGCAAACCTATGCTGTTTATAAAGCGAAATTTCCTGAAATTGATAACATTCCATTAATTGGTAATACCAGTGCAGATAGCGTCAGTTCAGAAAAAGTATTAACTCTAAATCCAGATATTGCGATTTTTGGTTTGTCAGGCCATGGGCCGGGTAAAAATAGTGAATTAGTTAGCCAGCTCGAAAAAGCTGGTGTACCTGTCGTATTTGTGGATTTCCGTGATAAACCACTGGAAAACACTTTACCAAGCATGCGTTTACTTGGTAAAGCATTGAACCGCGAACAGGCGGCAAATAAATATGTCGATTTTTATGAAAGAAACCAAAAATTAGTCACTGATATTACTTCGAAAATACCAGAAGATAAAAAACCAAGTGTTTTTATTGAATTACGCGCTGGTGCTTTTGAAGATTGCTGTGGTACCGCTGGCGATGGAAATATGGGGAATTTTATTGATTTAGCTGGTGGTAAAAATATTGCTAAAGGTGTTTTGCCGGGCGCGCTTGGTACGATGAACTTAGAGAAAATTATTGCAGCAGACCCAAATATTTACATTGCATCTGGTGCAAAAGCACCGGGTAGTAAAGATGCCGGCGTTCAATTAGGCGCACAAAGCACATTAACAGATGCACAAAAAAGCCTGAAAAAAATTACTGAACGTAAAGGGATTAGCTCGTTATCAGCCGTAAAAGATAAGCAAGATTATGCTATCTGGCACAATTACTATAACTCTCCATACAATGTGATTGCGACGCAAGTTTTCGCCAAATGGTTCTACCCAGAACAATTTGCCGATCTAGAACCGCAAAAAACACTAGAAGAATTGCATCGAGAGTTTCTCGCCATCGAACCAACCGGTGTATATTGGGTCAGCGAAAAGTAATGAAAACGGGTAAGAGTTGATGAGTATTACGAGCGAGCCAATGATTACGGCTGAAAAAGCGGCTATTCAGGTTGACGATAATGTAAAACAGCATTATCAAACTATGTTACGCCGTCGATTGACATGGATAGTTGTTATCATCGCGGCAATTTTATTATCACTGGTTATAGATTTTACCTTGGGGCCTTCAGGGTTATCTCTTGAGCGCTTATGGCAAACGTTGATGACCCCAGAGTCGGTTGATGCAGGAACGCGTGTCATTGTCTGGGACATTCGCTTGCCTTACGCATTGATGGCCGTGGTGATTGGCATGTCATTAGGGCTTGCGGGTGCTGAGATGCAGACAATCCTCAATAACCCGTTAGCGAGCCCATTTACATTAGGGGTATCTAATGCAGCAGCATTCGGTGCCGCATTAGCGATTGTTTCTGGTATTGCAATTCCAGGCGTGCCTGACCAATGGGTGATATCAGCCAATGCCTTTATTTTTGCCCTGTTAGCCGCACTGATGTTAGACGCAGTCACTCGTTGGACGCGTGTAGCAACTTCAGGTGTCGTACTGTTTGGTATTGCGCTTGTGTTCACCTTTAATGCATTGGTTTCCATGATGCAATTCATCGCAACAGAAGATACCTTGCAGGGTTTAGTCTTTTGGACGATGGGCAGTTTATCAAAAGCGACTTGGGTGAAACTTGGGGTGATGGCATTAGTTTTCGCACTTATTTTCCCAATTGCCATGATGAGTTCATGGAAGCTAACGGCTTTAAGATTGGGTGAGGATAGGGCGATCAGTTTCGGTATTGATGTGCGCCGTTTAAGGTTAACAACGTTATTACGCATTAGTATTTTATCGGCGCTAGCAGTGGCATTTGTCGGTCCTATTGCCTTTATTGGTTTAGTTGCGCCACATATAGCAAGGTTGATTTTTGGTGAAGATCACCGTTTTTATCTGCCTGCAAGTGCATTAATTGGGGCGTTAATTTTATCCATGGCCTCAATAGCGTCGAAGAATATTATTCCGGGTGTGATTATCCCTGTTGGGATCGTGACCTCGTTGGTTGGTGTACCGTTCTTCCTAAGTATTATTTTGCGTCATAGAGGGAACGTATCATGAGTGGCCTGATTATTAACCAATTTAATGCAGGTTACCCTAAACGTCCCGTAATTGAGAACCTATCGACGGATATCTTGCCTCGCGGCAAGATCACGGTATTACTTGGGCCAAATGGTAGTGGCAAATCCACATTATTGCGTTCGTTGGCGGGGTTAAATAAGGCAACAGGGCAGTTATTACTGGATGGTCAAGACTTAACCCAACAGAGTTTTGCCCAGCGAGCACAAAATGTGGTGTATTTACCGCAAACGTTACCTGCTGGTGTGCACCTGTATGTTTTAGAATCAGTGATTGTTGCTCAACGTGCTTCAGGCGGTTTGAGGAATGAGAATAGTAAAGACGAAGTGATGGGGTTATTACGTCAATTGGGTATTGAGCATTTGGCGTTAAGTTATTTAGACCAACTCTCAGGTGGTCAAAAACAATTAGTGGGTTTGGCACAATCTTTAATTCGTCAACCCAACTTATTGTTATTAGATGAGCCTTTAAGTGCGTTAGATTTAAATTACCAATATCATGTGATGGATTTAGTCGCAAAAGAGACGAAACGTCGAAATATAATCACGGTTGTGGTGGTTCATGATATTAATATTGCGCTCAAACATGCGGAGCATGTATTAATGTTGAAACAAGGTAATTTAATTGCTCAAGGCGAACCCGCTGAGGTTATTACCCCCGAAAGCCTTGCTGAGGTTTATGGCGTGCGGGGTCGTATTGAACGTTGTTCGCAAGGTGTGCCACAAGTCCTAATAGATGGGCTGGTTGATAAATTAGCAAGTTAATATAGTAATAGAATAGTGTGCTTGCAGCACTTGGCAAGCACATTAAATAAAATATAGAGGGCGCAATATTAAAAAATCAAATCTTAATTAATAGTAATTACCCACAGGAAATTTAATTGAATTATATAATGGTTTTTACCATGAATTTCCTATGGGTATTTAAATACCCCAATAATAAAAAATATTTTTTGATTCAATGAAATCAATGTGAGCAAATCAATTCATATATAAAACAAAATATCTCTTGGAGAGTTGGGAATGGTTGTTTTTAATAAAAGAAAAGTGGCAATTAGCATTATTGCGGCTATTGCTGCGGCGCCTGCATTTGCTGATGATAGTAATGATAAAATCTATGTGACAACGGCATCAGGCTACCAACAGAAAATTGAAGATGCACCTGCGTCTATTTCTGTTGTGACGCGCGAACAACTCGAAACTAAAGCTTACCGTGATGTGACTGACGCATTAAAAGATGTACCGGGTGTTTTAGTGACCGGTGGCGGCAGTAGCTCAGACATCAGCATCCGTGGTATGGATGCTAAATACACCATGATTTTAATCGATGGTAAACGTGTTGACACACGTACAACTCGCCCAAATAGTGATGGCTCTGGTATTGAACAAGGTTGGTTACCACCATTACCAGCTATTGAACGTATTGAAGTGGTACGTGGCCCAATGTCATCGCTGTATGGTTCAGATGCGATGGGAGGGGTAATTAATATTATCACTCGTCGCGTACAACAAGAGTGGACGACCAGTTTACGTGCTGATACAACATTAACAGAACGTAAAAATTCAGGTAATACAGGCCAAGGCAGTTTCTATACATCTGGGCCATTAATTGATGGGTTATTGGGTGTAAAACTACAAGGGCAATATTCTCATCGTGGTGAAGATAAAATCATTAATGGTTTTAACCGCCAAATCATGGCGAGTGGTGGAGCAACAGTATCGTTGACCCCAGATGACAAAAATACCTTCGACGCAGAATTTAAACGTGATAACCAACACCGTGATGACCGTGAAGGTTATACAAGCAAAAGAGGCGACGGTAGCGGTTTTAGCAAATATGAGTTGACTCATATGGCATTAACCCATACGGGTATTTATGATATTGCATCAACAGATACCTATGTTCAATATGATGAGACAAAAAACCCAGGCCGTAAAATGACGGCAGAAGACCTTGTTTTCCGTAATCAAAGTGTCTTTTTACTGGGTGACCATAGTTTAAGTATTGGCGGTCAATATCGTAAAGAGAAATTGAAAGACGAAGGTAATAAATTTAAACAGTATAATCAGCTTGAACGATATAGCTGGGCGTTATTCGCAGAAGATGAATGGTTAATGACCAATGACTTTGCGTTAACGGGTGGTATTCGTATGGATAAAGACGAAAACTACGGTTCACACTGGACTCCACGTTTGTATGGTGTATGGCATGCTGATGAACAATGGACAATTAAAGGTGGGGTAACTACAGGTTACAAAGCACCAAGCTTGCGTGAATCGTCTGCAAACTGGGGACAAGCAACAGGTGGTAATGCAGGTAATGCCGTTATTTATGGTAATCCTGACTTAAAACCAGAGAAAAGTGTGACCGAAGAAATTGGTGTTATCTGGAACAATCAAGATAATATTACTGCGGGGATAACTATCTATAACACTGACTTTAAAGATAAAATTACTGAAGTTAGGCGTTGTGAAGAAAATAGTAGCACAGTAAGAGCATGTACAGTAGCTCAAGATGGTGAAGGTGACAAACCTAACCAACCGTATCGTTTCATTAGCGATAAAGCGAACGTTGATAAAGCAAGAATGCGCGGTGTTGAACTAACTTTCAACTGGCGTATTGTGGATGACTTAAGTTTTGCAGCTAACTACACCTATACTGATACTGAACAGAAAAGTGGTGTAAATAAAGGTAAGCCATTAAATAAGCAGCCTAAACATATGGCTAACTCCACACTGACATGGCAAACAACTGAAGATTTAGAAACATGGACACGTATGAATTTCCGTGGAAAAACCTCTGAATACCAAGGTCGCGGACAAAAAATGTCAAGTGGTACAGCATCTTATGCTTTGTTTGATTTAGGTGCAAGTTATCAGCTTAACAAGAATGCGAACATTGTTGGTGGCGTATATAACGTATTAGATCGCCGAATCGATAATGCGACTTACGGTGCTGAATTAGAAGGCCGTCGCTACAATATCGGTATCAACTACAACTTCTAATCGAAAAAATAATTTCGATTAATCCAAACCCTTTGGCTTCTACCAAAGGGTTTTTTGTTGATTAAAACCTGATAAAAATCATAAGAAAAAGAGGTTATAAGCAGATATGGCAAAAAGTCAGAAATAATCAAAATTTCTCATGGAAAATAGGGTGATTTGTTAACAATTTAACTTGCTATTTCGAGTTATGGCGTGCAAAATGCGCGAACTAAAAAATAACTGATGCTTAATCAAATGAAGCATCGGTTTTTTTGTTTTTAGGAACGTTCATTCTAGCGGGGCCGGACATAGAGCCGGAGAGATAATTTTAATATTTACGTGTAGCAAACATTTTTCGCTACCGATTTGAGGAATGCTTTTATGGCTTACTTTTTCGCATTCGCAGCAGGGCCAGGCGCTGGCGGCTGCCGTATCGATGACTACGGGGCTCTCGGTGGCTTCGCTCACACGCCTTTCTCCCTTTCTTCGTTTTTCTCTGCCTATAGGCAGATGCAAAGTCTTCCCAGTAACTGTCGATTAAGCCGAAGTAGTATGCAATCGAAAGTTATGGGAGGGCTTAGACGTGCAAAATAATACTCCAATTCCATTAGACATCGGTCACAATCAAACGGGTGCGAATAACCGCGTACAACTTGCAAAAACCTTAACATTGGTGCAAGTAGTGATGATCGGTATTGCGTATATCCAGCCAATGACGATATTTGATACCTTCGGAATGGTGTCAGATAAAACCGGTGGACATGTTCCAACTTCATACATTATTGCACTTGCTGCGATACTGTTTACTGCTCTGAGCTACGGTAAATTGGTGAAGCGTTTCCCATCAGCCGGTTCAGCGTACACTTATGCCCAAAAATCAATGAGCCCTCATATTGGCTTTTTGGTGGGTTGGACATCCTTGCTGTCCTATATTTTTATGCCAATGATCAACATCTTATTGGCTAAAATTTATTTACAAGATATTTTCCCTAATGTTGAACCAGCGATTTTTGTTGTGGGTCTAGTCATATTAATGACGGCAGCAAACTTACGCGGTATCAACGTAATAGCGAACTTAAGTACCGTGATTGCGATTATCCAAGTTGGTGTCATGGCTGTGTTTACTGGGCTTGTTATCCACGGTGTCACTAACGGTGAAGGTACAGGAGAAATTTGGACCTTTAACCCATTTGCTAATGAAAAAACCGAAGTGATTCCGCTGATAGCTGGGGCGACAATTCTTTGTTTTTCATTCTTAGGTTTCGACGGATTAAGCTCACTGTCAGAAGAAACGCCAAATGCAGGTAAAGTTATCCCGCGTGCTATTTTCTTAACTGCGTTAATTGGTGGGGTTATCTTTATTACCGTTTCTTTCTTCTTACAGCAATACTTCCCTGATGTATCACGCTTTAAGAATATTAATGAAACACAACCAGATATTATGCGTTTTGTTGCTGGAACATTCTTCCAGTCAATCATTCTGGTGTTCTCATGTGTTACGGTATTAGCGTCAGGTATGGCGGCTCATGCGGGTAGTGCGCGTTTGATGTATGTAATGGGGCGTGATGGGGTATTCCCAGAAAAAGTATTTGGTTATGTTAGCCCAACGTGGCGCACTCCTGCATATAACGTATTAATGGTTGGTTTCTTAGCACTAGGCGCTATCTGGTTTGAAATGGATTTTGCGACTGCATTAATTAACTTTGGTGCACTAATCGCGTTTACCTTCGTGAATATCTCGGTTATCAGCCAATTCTTTATTCGTGAACGCCGTATGACTGGGGCTAAAAATATCATTAACTATTTGATTTTGCCTGTCATAGGGACATTAACAGTCTGTGTGTTATGGCTAAATATTGAAGAAGATTCAATGGTATATGGTTTAGTCTGGACTGCGGTTGGTTTAGTTTATATGGCTGTTTTAACGCGTATGTTTAAGCGTCCTATGCCGCAAATGAGCGACATCTAATATATTCTTCATATTTCGCGCTGTAGCTGCGTTGCGTTCTCAAAACGACATGGGTCACATACTTATGTATGCTCCCCATGCTCGTTTTGCTCGGCGCCTTGCTACAACACGAACTATTTTGAATATACTCAGAATTAGAATTGTTCAAATAGCGTCCTTGAGGCGCTATTTTTTTACCCGTTAAGAATTATTTAAGATAAAGCGTGTAGCCTATTAACATCATAATATTATGTGATATTGTTGTTACAACACATAATGCATAACTATGATAATTACGAATTCGATTAATAAGGCACACAAATGAATGATGCAAAGAAACCTGAGAATCAACGGTTATTACTGACGCTTAGGAATATTGTTGGCAAAAAAAATATTTTAACAGAGCCGCATAAAACAGAACGTTATCGCAAAGGCTTTCGCTCTGGTATGGGGGATGCAATCGCGGTTGTATTTCCAACAACATTGCTCGAACAATGGTATGTTTTCAAGGCGTGTGTTGAAGCGGACAAAATTGTCCTGATGCAAGCAGCGAATACAGGGTTAACCGAAGGGTCAACACCGAGCGGTTATGATTATGATCGCGATATCGTCATCATTAGTACATTGAAATTAAACCAAATTCAAGTTTTACCAGAATTTAACCAAGTGGTTGCGATGCCGGGAAGCACTTTGTACGATCTGGAAAAAATCTTAAAACCATTAGGGCGCGAACCGCACTCTTTGATTGGGTCTTCGTGTATTGGTGCTTCTGTAGTTGGGGGGATTTGTAATAGTTCTGGTGGGTCGCTAGTACGCCGAGGTCCTGCTTATACGGAGCTGGCTCTCTATGGTCGAGTCAATGATGATGGCAAAGTAGAATTGGTAAATCATCTTGGTATCGATTTAGGGGACACCCCAGAAGAAATTCTGACAAATCTGCAAAATCGCGGTTATAGCAGTGAAGACGTACAAGTTAGCGATAAATTAGCCTCTGATCACGAATATGCAGAACGCGTTCGTGATGTCGATGCCGATACACCATCACGCTTTAATGCTGATGAACGCCGTCTATTTGAAGCATCAGGGTGCGCTGGAAAATTAGCCGTATTTGCTGTTCGCTTAGATACTTTCCCTGCAGATAAAAAAACACAGGTATTTTATATCGGTTCTAATAATCCAGATGTTTTGGAAGATATCCGTCGTTATATTTTGAGTGAATTTAAAAACCTGCCAGTAGCAGGTGAATATATGCATCGCGGTTGCTTCGATATTGCAGAAGTTTATGGCAAAGATACCTTTTTAATGATTGATAAATTCGGCACTGACAAAATGCCAATGTTTTTCACCATTAAAGGGCGAATTGATGCGGTATTAAATAAAGTCCCATTCCTGCCATCAAATCTGATTGACCGTACTATGCAGGTTCTCAGTAAATTATGGCCCTCCCATTTGCCGCCTCGTATGAAAGAGTTCCGTGATCGTTACGAACACCACTTAATGTTAAAAATGGCTGGAGACGGCATTGATGAAGCTAAAGTTTGGCTAAAATCTTATTTTTCAAGCGCAGATGGCGGCTATTTTGAATGTACACCCGAGGAGGGAACAAAAGCATTTTTACATCGTTTTGCTGCTGCGGGTTCTGCGGTTCGTTATCATGCTGTCCACAACAAAGATGTGGAAGATGTTTTACCTCTTGATATCGCATTACGCCGCAATGATAGAAATTGGTTTGAAACGTTACCACCAGAAATTGAAAAGTTATTGGTGCATAAATTATACTGTGGCCACTTTATGTGCCATGTTATGCATCAGGATTATGTATTGAAAAAAGGCGTAGACCCGAAAGAGCTAAAAGAAAAAATGTTAGCTTTGTTAGATGAACGAGGCGCTCAATATCCTGCAGAGCATAACGTAGGTCATTTATATAAAGCCCCTGAACAGTTGAAATCGTTCTATAAGCAATCTGACCCAACAAATACAATGAACCCCGGTTTAGGTAAAACAACTAAACGAAAAAATTGGGAAGGGGATTGTGGTTGCGGTCATTCTCATGACCATTAAGGCACGTGTCATATAAATGAAAAAAAGCAGGTATTGGTAAGCATTTCAATATCTGCTTTTTTATGACTAAATTAGCTGGCGAGGTCTCTCGCATAATTAATCAATGCTTTTAATTGCTGGCAACGCTTTTCATCATGTTGATGCTCTACAAGTAATAGCTGTATTTGTTGCATATATTCAGTTAAACGCTCTTCATTAAAGTAGTCTCTACGGTGCTGTAACCAGCGCTGCTGCTCATCATAAGATAAGGTTGCAGGGTAATTACGTGCTTTATAGCGAAAGAAAAGTTCTTTCATGCGCTTATCTTCAAAACTTAATTCCAATGCAGGTAAGTTCTGTGGGGAAGTTTCACGAATAATATCCATCGTTGAGCGGTCAGAAGGACTGAAAAAACCATTATAAATTTGTGTATCGACATCATCTGACTCTGCAAATATTTGAGGCTCGCTAAATAACTCAATTAGTTTATTACGAATTTCAGGGTGCTTGCGTAAGGTTTCCAGATTGCGCATACATAAGTCACGGTCAACACCTGTTCGCTGTGCATCTTCTGGGCGCAGTGTCTTTTCTGGCGCTAAAATTGGGCATTTATTAATATGAACTAATTTTACAGGAACGGGAGAAGCGCCCGCCAATTCAGCTTTAGGCGTATATAATCGGGTACGTAATTGTTGAACGTCTAACTCAATTAATGGTGAGATATCGGCAGATAAATCGCACATAATAACGGCATTTTTGTTATCGGGATGCCAAGCAAGTGGAGCGACTAAACTGACATAAGAGCGCAATGCGCCAAACATACCAGAGACATGAACTAATGGTGTTATTTCTACAATATCAATAAGTTGACTTATTTTATTTTTATTTCTTAACTGATAAAAGTAATCGAACATTCGCGGTTGAGCGGCTTTCAACAGTTTTGCCATATTTATAGTCGCTAAAACGTCAGACATTGCATCATGTGCATTTTCATGAGCAACCCCATTTGCTTTGGTCAAATGTTCTAAACGCATACTCGGTAAACCATCTTCATTTTCTGGCCATTGAATACCTTCAGGGCGAAGCGCAAAACAGGCACGCAAAGTGTCGAGTAAATCCCAACGCGAATTTCCTTGTTGCCAACTATATGCATATGGGTCGTAAAAATTTCGGTAAAAAATATTACGCGTAACTTCATCATCGAAACGAATATTGTTGTAGCCCATAATACAGGTATTAGGGACACTAAAAGCCGCATGAATTCGTTTAGCAAACTCGGCTTCATTTATGCCTTGAGATAATGCGACTTGCGGGGTGATCCCAGTGATCATGACGGCTTCAGGTTGCGGTAAATAGTCATCAGCCGGAGCACAATAAAAAACTTCGGGTTCTTCAATGATATTAAAATCAAGGTCAGTGCGAACGCCTGCAAACTGCGCAGGCCTATCGAGAGCAGGGCGCTTACCAAAGGTTTCATAGTCATGAATAAAAAAGGTCGGTTGTTTTTTATTATCTTGCAACGTTTTCACCATTTTGATGATTATATAGTAGATTGATAGTGGTTAATTTATTGCTATTCACTATACCTTGTTGATTAATGATACCTTATCTACCGTAAAAGCTAAACTAAGGCTATCTGATATTGAGTGGGTGAGATTGAGAGCCGCATAACTTGGATGATTTGATGAAATCCTTTACCCAGCAGACATTCGTCATTAATTTGCGAGAGTATATCGTGATTGATATCACATATATCAATTGTTAACGTTAACATTAGTGATTAACATCACAATTAACAGGCTATTTTGTGGTTTGAAATTAATGTTAACCTTAACATTTCATCAAGATAATTTTTGATAGGTGATGAAATATGAATCGTGGCTCAAGAAAGTATTATGCCTCTTTGAGTGCATTATTGTTTTTTTTCTTTTTCACGTGGTCATCAACGTTTTCTGTCGTCGCAATCTGGCTGCGTAAATATGTTGGCTTGGATGGGGCGGATACAGGATTTATTTTCTCTTGTATTTCGATTGTGGCACTTTGCGCACAGCCACTCTATGGGTTTATGCAAGATAAATTAGGATTACGAAAAAATTTACTGTTATTTATTGCAGTTCTACTGATTTCATCTGGGCCATTTTTTATGGTTTTCGGTACGTTGCTAAGATGGAATGTGTTTTTGGGTAGTGTTATTGGTGGTTTGTTTATTGGCATGACTTTTCATGCGGGCATTGGTGTACTTGAATCTTATACAGAGCGAGTTAGCCGATTACGTAATTTTGAATATGGAAAAGCGAGGATGTGGGGCTCATTGGGTTGGGCGACTGCAACGTTTTTTGCTGGGCGTAATATTAACCTGAACCCTGATTACAATTTTATTATGGCAACCGTTTCAGGCTTATTATTTTTAGTTATTTTATTGAATTTAAAAACGGCAAACGCAGATGCCTATAATAGCCCTGAACATGGTAAACCTTCAGCCATCACTGTGAAAGATGCTTTGCAATTGTTTGTACAGCCCCATTTTTGGGCTTTGATATTGTTTGTATTAGGTACCTGTATATACAGTGTGTATGACCAGCAATTTATGGTGTATTTTGCCCATCAGTTTCAAAGTGAGCAATTAGGTAATGAGATGTACGGTTATCTAAATTCATTGCAGGTTTTCTTGGAGGCAGGAGGAATGTTTTTAGCGCCATTTATCGTCAACCGAATTGGTGCTAAAAATGGATTGCTGTTTGCGAGTTCTGTCATGGCGCTACGCATTATTGGTTCAGGCCTAGTTGATGGCGCGATTATGATATCGATAATGAAATTACTGCATGCCGTTGAGCTCCCGATTCTGTTAGTCGCGATTTTTAAATATAACAGTCTTCATTTCGATAAACGTTTGTCATCGACACTTTATTTGGTTGGCTTTAGTTGCATGAGCTCTGTCGTTGCAAGTATTTTATCGCCATTAGCGGGTTGGGGGTATGATAAAATTGGTTTTGCTGATACCTATCTGGTCATGGGGATATTTGTTATTATTACGACGATATTATCTGCATTTTGTCTCAGAGGTGATGGGGCAGGTCATCAAGAAATCAGAGAAAAAGATCAAACAAATAAATGTAATCAAGATCACTCCGAAAATTTGGTCGTTAAAGTATAAAGTGAAATCAATTTTCAGCGGAATAATTTGATAAATATGCGAAACGGGCTTGTAACTCAATAGGATTAGATTGTATTGTGTTAATAGATAATGCGTTTTGAATATTGACTAGAGGGTTTTAAACATGGACAACGCTAACAAGCCGTCTTTCCAAAATGTTCTGGAATTTGTGCGTATGTTTCGTCGCAAAAATAAAATTCGTCGTGAAATCACCGACAATGAGAAAAAAATTCGTGATAACCAGAAGCGTGTTTTGCTGCTGGATAACTTGAGTGAATATATAAAACCAGGTATGTCGATTGAAGATATTCAGGCAATTATTGCGAATATGCGTAGTGATTATGATGATCGTGTTGATGATTATATTATCAAGAACGCTGAACTCTCCAAAGAACGTCGTGAAATATCGAAAAAGCTCAAAGAGATGGGTGAATTACCGCGTATTGATGTGAAATAATTACCACGTAAAGCCGAGGTCATCTCGGCTTTATTGTTTTTGACTTGAGTTGATAGATAGCATTGACCGCACGTAGTGATTATAAATTTAACCTATTAACTTGTTTGATTAATGCGGTTGCTAACCTTTCCATTTCATTTTCTGCAATAAATCCCATCGTCACTGCTGCTGCGACAAGCTGGCCTTCGCCATTAAATACAGGACAAGCAATAGATTGCGCTCCGGGAATTCCTTCAGTTGGTTGGTAACGGATGGCATAGCCTTGTTGGATAACTTTATTAATTTCGTCCTGCGAATAGGAATGCGAACCAAATTGGTTATCAAATGCAGAATAAATCAGCCCAGCTGCACTTTTTACGACAGGCAATGGCGTGTTAGGTAAAAAGTCAATTTCAATATTTTTGAAGCTACGATTATATTTCACTAAAGACAGTGCCTTTCCTAGACGCGTGGCTATGCCTGTTGAAACGTTTTGTTCATCGCGAAATTGAATCAAATTATTGTTAATGGCGTCGATGTATGAGTCTTCAGGTTTAACAAAATTAGCTAAGAAGGTTAAATTGCGGCCTAAACCATAACGGCTAGTTTGAGTATCTTGGTACAGCATTTGTGTACGGCACAGTGAAACCAAATATTTATGTAGACGGCTTTTTGATATCTCACAACCTTTTGAAATATCCGCTGCACGAGCAATGCCCCCATTTTGAGCAATATAATTTAAAATGCTTACGGCTATATCAACAGAATTAACACCTTGCAGAGTAGACATACATAAACCTCAGTTTAACAAGTCCTGAAATTTTACCATGAGTTGCCTTGCGCTGCTAACGAACCAATAACGCAGAAGAATAATCCGAAAGCGGTAGCACCTCATTACCTATAAATAGATAGAATTATTGATGCTACTCAAGTTCATCTTTAGTGAATAGCGTATATATATAGTGTACTTATAAAGGCAATGTCGAGGTTTACTATAATGAAAACGATAAATTCACTACGTTTGAAACGCCGAACTCTACTCAAAGGGCTTGGCGTTGTAGGGTTGGCGAGTATCGCCCCCTGTTCTTATGCACAAGGAAACAGCAATCAACCCTTACCGAAGGTGCGACTCAAACTGTCGGACTACAAAACATTTCGGTCAACTTGTGCAATGGAGTGTTTGCATTGCAACCTAACCGCATATACCTACCAAGGTAAGCTGATGAAAATTCAGGCGACGGAAGGGTTTAATGTCAAATGTTGCTTGCGAGGTATGAGCCGAACTAAATGGGTCTATCATGACCAACGCATCAAAACACCATTACTACGAGTAGGCGAAAAAGGTAAAGCTGAATTCAAACCGATAAGTTGGGATGAGGCGCTGGATCTTATTGAAAAAAATATTAGAGAGACCATTGATAAATATGGTAATGAAGGGTTGTTTATTTCCACTCATGCCGGAAATATGGACTCGATTAAAAATGATATGGGGAAGGCTTTCTTTGATTATTTAGGCGGGTCAACGAAACAAGCGGGTTCACTTTGTTGCTCTGCTGTAACAGCTGCGATGATCCCGATGCTCGGCCTGAGGTATGCAGATACCCGCGATACGATAGCGGATAGCCGTTATATCCTGTGTTGGGGCAATAACCCAGCTGTTACGATGCAAGCCTATTTTAAAAATTATAACCAAGCGAGAAGAAATGGCGCTCGATTAGTGGTGATTGATCCGCGTTTTAGTGAAACAGCTGCAAAAGCGGACGAGTGGATACCTATTATTCCAGGGACAGATACCGCGCTTGCTTTAGGTATGATTAAAATTATTATTGAAGAAAACCGGATAGATGAAAATTTCTTGAGGGCTCATACTGGCGCGGTTTATTTGGTCGATGCGAATCAAAAACAAGTCAGGCAAAACAAAGATGATAAGGACAGCTATTTAGTTTTCGACACATTAAGCAGACAATTAGTTCGTCATGATTCATCGGGCATTAAACCGGCACTTTTTCAACATGAACTTCCAGAGGATTTGAATTACACCACTGTTTTTGAACAAATTTACCAGCAAGCAAAAGGTTGGGATATTGCCCGGGTCAGTGAAGAAACGGATGTACCAACGGAAACTATTGTACGTCTTGCTCGGGATTACTCATCAATAACTCCTTCAATGATTGTGCAAAACATGTCAGGAGCACAACGAACCGAACATGGCGCTTATGTCGCAGGAAGCCAGTTCTATCTCGCCTTATTGACTGGAAATATAGGTAAACGAGGGGCGGGTGTTTGTGATGCTGGCGGAGCTCGGCAAATGGCTAATTTTAGTCCAATAGTGCCACCGGCGCCGAATGTGAAAAACATTCCTCCCATTCCTGTAGCGAAAGTTGGCGATTTTATCGTCAATGAAAAGCCACATCCGATTAATTTCTGGTGGATTATGACGATGGGGGTTATGACCCAATTGCCGAATACCAACAAGGTTCGCGAAGCACTAAAGAAAGTTCCATTTGTTGTGGTAGCCGATAACCTCATGAGCTCAACAGCCTTATATGCTGATTTAGTTTTACCGGTGACCACTATTTTTGAAGATACCAGTTTGATGGCGGGCGTTCGTAGCCAATATGTCCAATTAATGGAAAAGGCGGTTGAGCCAGCAGGTGAAGCAAAACCCGACTATTGGATTTTCGCCCGATTAGCAGAACGTTTCGGGTTTGGCGACGTATTTAATAAGCCAATAGAGCACTATATTGATGCCTGTTTAGTCGGCTCTGGTATCACTCGCCAAATGTTAGAAAAAGGGCCAGTACGCCCAGTCGAAGGGGATTGGATACCGTTCAAAGATGGTGTGTTTAGGACATCAACCAAAAAAGCACACTTATTTGTTGAAGATTGGCAAAAGAAAAATTTTTCACCTGTCGTCGCTTACTACCAAGTGACCGAGTCTGTTAAAGGTTCACCTGAATTAGCCAAAAAGTATCCTTTGATGGCGGTTCAGCGCAAGTTAGCGCGTAGTGTGCATTCAAGTCATGGAATGAATGAATGGATCCTTGAAGTACAACGAAACCAGCCGAATGTCTTGATTCACCCTGAAGATGCTAAATCCAGAGGTATTAAGAATGGGGAATGGGCAATCACCTTTAATGACCGAGGAGAACACCGAGCCATTGCTGTCGTGACAACGCATATTAAAAAAGGCGTAATTTCACTGGATAACGGCTGGTGGGAACAACAGGGGGGGAGCAGCAGTCATGTCACGAATGACCAAGTTGAACATTTGGGAACGGGACACTGCTGTAATAGTACGTTAGTTGATGTAAGAAGGGAGGCTTAATCATGGTCAAGCAATATGGTTTCTTAATAAATACAAAAGATTGCTATGGTTGCCGCACTTGTTCAATGGCTTGTAAATCTGAGAATGTGACCCCGCCGGGCGTCTTGTGGCGTCGAGTTCGTGAATTCAATGATGATTCACCGAATACTCAAGCATTTATTACGATGTCTTGTAACCATTGTGATGACCCACAGTGTTTAAAAGTTTGCCCAGCAGACACCTATACCAAACGGGCGGACGGTATTGTCGTTCAAGATCATGAGAAATGTATTGGTTGCCAGATGTGTATTATGGCTTGTCCATATCATGCTCCTGTCTTTGACCCAGCAGAAGGGAAAACCAGCAAGTGTAATATGTGTGCGGAACGGTTAGATGAAGGCCTACTGCCAAGGTGTGTGGAGTCTTGCCCTACGGGTGCCATTGAGTTTGGTGATATCACTGAACTACGTAAAAAGCACACGACGAACTGGGCGGTACTAGAACAGCGTTACAACATGCCCGATCACACAATCAGTCATCCAAATATTGTGATCATTGGGATGGAGGATTAATTATGGATATTAAACATATGGAACTCCCACTAGTATTTTTTACAGTGATGAGCCAATGGGGGATTGGTGCTGTTCTCGCATTAACCATTTACCAAATGAAAGCCTGTCAGGGCTCCTTATTATCAGGCTCTGTATTACGTCGCGCAGTGCTATTGATATGGCTGATTGAAGTTATTGGTTCATCTATGTCAATGGGGCATTTAGGTGTGCCTCTCGAAGCATACCGTTCCGTTCTGGGGCTAAGTCATTCATGGCTAAGTCGCGAGGCTGTGACATTTGTATTATTAAATGGTGTTATCACTTTGTGGGCTCTATCTTGCTGGTTGCAACCCACAGTAAACACGCGCAATACGATATTAGGCTGGATCAGTGGGATTGGTGGATTAGCCGCTATACTTGTCACAGCACAAGTCTATTATCAAATGGTTGCTCACCCATTATGGCATACACCGGCAACCCAAATCGCGTTTATAGGCAGTGCAATTGTCCTTGGTTTTAGTCTAGTAGCCTTATTTGTTATTGGGCAAGGCAAGTTCTTACCCTCGACCATTAAAGTTGGCGTGCTGATAGGCGTTGCATTGGTATTAATTGCACAGATTATTCGCTTACAATTACCTGCAAGCCAAGGCGGGAGCTACTTGCTATGGTGGCAAGTAGTGATGAGTATGATATTGCCTTGCATTATGGCGGTAAAAGTATACAAGGAACGACCATCCGCCGTCTTACTTGTATTGATAATGTTGGCGATGTTTAGCGGAGAGTTGGCCGGTCGTGCATTGTTTTATGGGGCGGTTATGATCCAAGCTCCTTGGTTCTAAAAATCCTCGTCATATTTCGGCCTGTCGCGTTGTTGGCGTCGCACACTCGCCCTAGTCACATACTCGTGTATGCTCCTAGGGTCTTGTTTAGCTCGCCGCCTAGCGACAGGCCGAACTATTTAGAGGATTATGTATTCATCATATTTCAGTCTGTCGTGTTGCGGGCGTCGCACACTCGCCCTAGTCACATACTCGTGTATGCTCCTAGGGTCTTGTTTAGCTTGCCGCCTAGCGACAGGCCGAACTATTTAGCGGATTATGTAGGTTTTGTCGATATCAGAATTCGGCCTGTAGTGTTGTGTATGGGTTCTAGTTATATGCTTGGGGGCACGTTTAGTTAATGTGCTTATTCAAAAGCACCATTCATCAGTTTGATAATAGGGTCCGAACGCTTATAGCTGTTGATTAGAGGAACTAGGCGTTTGAAATGTTCGCTGGCACAGTGAATATCGAGCGCTTCTTGATTCGGCCACTCCTCGATAAAAATAAAGTGCCCAGGATCTTTTTGGTCAACGTAAAGGTCATAACTGATACACAATGGTTCTTGTTTAGTTGCAGCGACCAATTCACGGTATAGCGGCATAACAATCTCAATCGCTTCGCTTTGAATAAAATCTTCCGCAATGACTTTTAACATATATTTCCCTTTTCTTTATAAAATAACTGTGTATAAACACAGCAATACAAACACAAATTCGTTGAGAGCTCAATGTAAAAAACTGGCGAGATGATGAGTTTTTTTTAATTAAAAAATTTATTATTCATGAAATGTATTGTAATAAAAAAGCCCTGATAGTTTCCTATCAAGGCTTTTATGTTTACAGCTAGCGAGTTGTTAGAAATCAGCAGGTTTTGCCATTTCAGAGGTTGCGACGTTTGAAGCAACGTGGCCACCTGCGCCACCTTTACCTTCAAAGGTAGAGGCTTCACGCTGGAATTCTGTTATCTCAAATGGTGCAGCAGCAACTGCAGGGGCTGGTGCTTTTGTCATTGGAGAATAAGCATGACGTTTATGTAAGCTGACCGCTGGGCTGCTTGCTACCGTTGCTGGTTCAGCTACGGCAACAGGTTCGATAACTTCCTCGACACTGACTACTTCAGTTGAAGTCGTGATAGTAACTTGAGGAAGCTGCGTTTCTTCAACGACGTCATTAACCTCTTCATTGACAATAACAGGCGCCGTTTGTTCGTCTACGATAGTAACGCTTTCAACCGTTTCTGTTTGAGCTGTTTCAACTTGCGGCTCAATAATCTCAGCCGCTATTTCTACAGTCTCTTTTATTACTTCGACGGTTTCAACTTCCTGTGTACCGTTAGTTTCATCGATGGCAATTGGTGCTGATTCAACCATGTGATCGACAGTGGTTGCTTCGTTAACTAAAGATGTTTCTTCAGTATTAACGGTTTCCACTGGAGTGTCATGCGACTCTTGCTTAACTTCCTCAGCCACGACAGGAGTGACGGCCACGCTACTTTGTGACGGGGTAACATTTGTCGTTTCTGCTACAGGAGCATTATTAATACTTTGTTGTTCAAGCATTTCTTCATTAGTGATGATTGCCATGCTTTCTTGTTGAGGCTGGGCAATTGGGTAATGAATAAATACTTTGCCAGACGCCAGCTCAGGTGAGGCAACGGCAGCGATTAATGGCATTGGTGATTTAGTTAGATGGCGTTCATCACGATAACGACGGCGACGTTGCCCACTGACACGTAAGTGACGTGGTGAACGACGTGAGCGTCGTGGAATGATGGTGTCTTGCTTTTCTTCGCCTTCTGCTTGAGTGTTTAACTCTTGCAGGTCGTCAGTTTGTGCGTCACTTTCAACTGGGGTAGTAGGGGCAACGAGTGCTGGTAATGCAGCAACAGGCATTGCCTCCGCGACTTCAGTCACTTCAGCAACTTGTTCGTTGTCTGTTACACGGATTTTTTGTGTCAATTGACGACGTTGGCGACGTGGCGTAACAGGACGTTGTTCTTCTTCCTTTTCAGCCGCATTCTCTACATTGTCTTGCTGAACATCTTGTTGTGATTTAGCAACTTGCTGTTGACGTTTTTCATCTTGACGACGGCGACGTTCAGCGCGTTGTTCACGACGTTGTTGCTGATTATCACGATTCGCATTGTCAGTTGTTTGCTCGTCTTGCGTGTTCGTATTCTTATTGTTGCGACCTTTATTGCGATTATTCGTTTCATCCGCTGATGCATTACGATTATTGCGATCATTACGGTTGTCGCGATTATCACGGTTATCACGATTGTCACGATTATCAGTATCATCGCGGTCACGACGATTATTATTACGACGGTTATTGTTGCGACGATCATTATTCCGACGGCGCTCATTATTATTGCGGTTTTTCGGCGCTGGTTTCTCAACCACTTTTTCTTCTTCGCCAAACAGGCCTTTAAAGAATGCCGCAATTTTGCTGAACAAACTAGGGGATGCAGGTTCAGCCGCCGCTGATTTAACAGGTGCTTTTGTTACAGTTTCTTTTGGTTTCACTGTAGACATGTCTACAGGCTCTTGCAGTGCAAAAGCAGAAATTGCAGGTTGCTCAGGTGTTTTACGTTCAGATGTCGTTTCATCAATCTGATTTAACGTCTCTGTTTCGTGATATTGCGCTAAGTTATAGCTTAACGTATTGACTTCTTCACCTTTACGAATGCGGATCACATGGAAGTGAGGCGTTTGCATTTGGTCATTAGGAACAACAACAACACGGACATGGCTTTGACGTTGTTCGATATCACTGACCGCTTTGCGTTTTTCGTTCAGCAGGTAAGAGGCGATTTGTACGGGGACAATGGCATGCACTTCATGGGTATTTTCTTTCAGTGCTTCTTCTTCAATAAGACGAAGAACGGACAGAGAAAGTGATTCGTTGTCACGAATGGTTCCGGTTCCTGAACAGCGAGGACACACATGGTGGCTTGACTCACCTAAAGAAGGGCTCAAACGTTGACGAGACATCTCCAATAACCCAAAGCGTGAGATGCGTGCAATTTGAATGCGTGCACGGTCTTGACGTACCGCTTCACGTAGGCGGTTTTCAACTTCACGTTGATGCCTAACGGGTGTCATATCGATAAAGTCGATAACAATCAAACCACCCAAGTCGCGAAGACGCAATTGGCGTGCAATTTCATCAGCCGCTTCTAAGTTAGTGTTGAACGCAGTTTCTTCGATATCGCCACCACGTGTTGAACGTGAAGAGTTGATATCGATAGCGGTCAATGCTTCAGTGGTATCAATTACTAATGCACCGCCTGATGGCAAGCGAACTTCACGTTGGAACGCAGATTCGATTTGTGATTCAATTTGGTAGTGGCTAAAGAGTGGAACATCACCACTGTAGTGTTTGATTTTGCTTGCAAAATCACCACGGCCGATAGCTTCGATATGGTTGCGTGCCATTTCGACAACTTTTGGGTTGTCAATCAAAATTTCGCCGATATCTGGGCGCAGATAATCGCGGAATGCGCGGACAATAACGTTACTTTCTTGGTGAATCAAGAACGGTGCAGGGCGATTTTCAGCGGCTTTTTGGATCGCTTCCCAGTGACGTAAACGGTAGAGTAAATCTTGTTGCAGCGATTCTGCAGATTTACCCACACCTGCGGTACGAACGATTAAGCCCATGCCGTCTGGAATTTGTAAAGAAGACAGTGCTTCTTTTAGTTCAGTTCGATCTTCGCCTTCGATACGACGTGAAATGCCCCCCGCACGTGGGTTATTTGGCATTAAAACGAGGTAACTTCCTGCCAAGCTAATGAAGGTGGTTAGCGCCGCACCTTTATTGCCACGCTCTTCTTTATCCACTTGAACGATAACTTCTTGGCCTTCTTTTAACACATCTTTGATGTTAGGACGGCCTTGAGAGTGATAGTTGCTTGGGAAATATTCACGAGCGATTTCTTTGATAGGAAGGAAACCGTGTCTTTCAGCGCCGTAGTCAACAAAAGCAGCTTCAAGACTAGGTTCGATACGAGTGATTTTACCTTTATAGATGTTGGCCTTTTTTTGCTCATGACCGGGACTTTCAATATCCAAATCATAGAGACGTTGCCCGTCAACAAGGGCAACACGCAACTCTTCCTGTTGAGTTGCGTTTATTAGCATTCTTTTCATGTTATTACTTACTCATTATTTTCTTTTAAATAAAGAGCAGCGAAAGAAAGAGCTACTGTAAACCGATGGCCTCGTGATTTTTACAAAACCGTCTGCCTCGCGGCAGTCGTTCGTATAGAGACGCGCAGTATTCGGTGAACCTGATTTTTAGATTAAAAATTCAGCGTTCTTAATCAGGATGCCGTAAGTTATTAAAGAAAACGGAAGTTCCTAACCCAATAAGCCAAAATTCGTTGCTCGCTAATTTATTTGATGTTGCTAAATGTCTTACGCCATTGCTGCATTGTTACGCCATCAAATAAGAAATCCTATAAAACGTTAACTTTCGTTTTTTAAACATCTCAGCAACTTCATATTATTCCATTGCCATAGCTATTATAGCAAGTCGATACGGAAGTTATATGGAAATTTTATTTAGAAATAGGATAAATCATGCAGAAAATAACCAAATTAAAAAAAAACATAAAAAATTTTGTGGAGTCGGTATGATAGGGAAAGCAAATAAGCGCATATTTTAATCAATTAGAGTTAACGCATTCCCGAATGAATACACAAAATCAAGTTCAATTTATTGACATCAGCGATGACGAAGCTGGGCAACGTATCGATAACTTTTTGCTCACTAAACTTAAAGGTGTGCCAAAGAGTATGATTTATCGCATTATCCGCAAAGGGGAAGTGCGTGTTAACAAGGGGCGGATAAAGCCTGAATATAAATTAGTCGAAGGGGACCAAGTACGCGTTCCTCCCGTTAGGGTTGCTGAGCGTGAAACCGCACCGGTTTCGGCGAAATTGGATAAAGTCGCTGCATTAGCGAATTGCATTTTATTTGAAGATGACGTTCTCTTAGTACTGAATAAACCATCGGGAACTGCTGTTCATGGTGGGAGTGGTTTAAGCTTTGGTGTTATTGAAGGTTTAAGAGCGTTACGTCCAGAAGCGCGTTTCCTTGAGTTAGTTCATCGTCTTGATAGAGACACCTCAGGTATTTTATTGGTGGCTAAAAAGCGCTCAGCACTTCGAGCGTTACACGAACAATTGCGTTTGAAACAAATGCAAAAGGATTATTTAGCACTCGTAAGAGGCAACTGGCAGTCGCACATGAAAGTTATTCAAGCCCCTTTACTTAAAAACATTCTACAAAGTGGCGAGCGAGTCGTTAAAGTGAGCAGTGAAGGAAAACCGTCAGAGACGCGTTTTAAAGTGGAAGAACGGTTTGATAATGCAACTTTGGTAAAAGCGAGCCCTGTCACGGGGCGGACACATCAAATACGTGTTCATACACTTTATGCAGGGCATCCTATTGCATTTGATGACCGGTACGGTGACAAGCAATTTGATAGCCAACTGGCAGGGACAGGTTTAAATCGCTTATTTTTGCATGCGAGTGCATTGAAATTTACGCACCCTAAAACGGGTGAAGAGATGCGTTTGCAAGCCCCTTTAGATAACCAATTGAATCACTGCCTAAAAATATTACGTAGCCGTAAAGCAGAAAAGTAAGTCATTTGATTAACTGGCAGGTTTTCCCTGCCAGTATAAAGGATTAATTATCAAATAATGGGCTAACTTGGTGTGGACGTAACATTTCGAGTAATAAAATAAGCGGAAGCCCAACTAACGTATTGGGGTCACGCCCTTCTAAACGCTCAAATAAACTAATTCCTAGTCCTTCTGATTTAAAGCTCCCTGCGCATTGATAAGGTTCATCTTTAAGTAGGTAATTCGTTATTTCTGCATCAGATAGTTGCCTGAAATGAACGTGAAACAATTCACACTGCACATTAAATTTATCTGTTTCAGTATCAAGCAGGCATAGTCCAGTATAAAAAGTGACCTTATTACCTGACGCGGATTTAAGCTGCTGAAAAGCGTTATCAAAATTATGCGGTTTCCCCATAATTTTATTATCAATAACACAAACTTGATCAGAGCCAATAATCAAGTGCTGAGAGTATTGAGCTGAGAGTGCGTTAGCCTTTGCATGAGATAAACGCATAACTAAAGCCTGAGCCGACTCATTCAAAATGGGGGACTCATCAATATTGGGGGCCACTGCTAAAAAAGGTAATCCCAGTTTTTTTAGTAGGGCTTGTCGGTAGGTTGAAGTTGACGCCAAAATAATCGATTTCATGATTTTTCTCGAAACTCGTAGCCAAAAGGGTTAACTCATTTTAAACTATAAAACGTAAAACCTACGGTTTTTTGGTGAAAAGGCGAGTTTACCCCGCCTTTTTCTTTGACTATAGCTCATTACAAAGTTAATATGCGCGCCTTATGCAAAAGGTAAAATTACCCCTGACTATCGATGCGCAGCGTGCAGCTCAGAAAAACCTCGACTATGTCGGGAGTTATACACCTGAGCAAGTTGCACGTCTTGCAGAATCAGTAGTCAGTGTAGACAGTGATGTAGAAACCGAATTATCATTTAATATTGATAAACAACGTCTCACGGTTATCGAAGGGAAATCCGATGTGGATCTCACCCTCCAATGCCAACGTTGCGGAAAAAATTTCAAGCATCATGCCTACGTATCGTATTGTTTTAGTCCTGTCGTCAATGACGAAAAGGCCGAAGCATTACCGGAGCTCTACGAACCGATTCAAATTGATGAATTTGGTGAAATAGATTTGCTGGGAATGATAGAAGATGAAATAATTCTATCCTTACCAGTTGTTCCGGTTCATGATTCTGAACACTGTGAAGTGTCCGAAGCGGACATGGTGTATGGTGAACTGCCTCCCGAGGCAGAAAAACCAAACCCATTTGCCGTATTAGCCAGTTTAAAGAAAAGTACTTAAGGAGTAAGGTCAATGGCCGTACAACAGAATAAACCAACTCGTTCAAAACGCGGTATGCGTCGTTCACATGATGCACTGACTGCTACCCTAGTTTCTGTAGATAAAACTTCCGGTGAAACTCACCTGCGTCACCATGTGACTGCAGATGGTTACTACCGTGGCCGTAAGGTTATCAACAAGTAATTTGTTGTTACCTTGGCTAATCTAACCATTGCGTTAGATGCTATGGGCGGGGATGTTGGTCCCCGCGTCACGGTGCCTGCTGCATTGCAGGCACTGGCATCTAATCCAGCACTCAAATTACTGCTTGTCGGTCAACCCGAAGCCATTCAACCTTTGCTTGCACACCAAAGTGCTGAGCAAATTTCGCGTGTCGAAATTATTCCTGCGGACGGTATTATCGCAAACGATGCAAAACCATCAAATGCGATAAGACAAAGCAAAGGAACCTCGATGCGAGTGGCCTTAGAGTTAGTGAAGACAGGGCAGGCACAAGCGTGCGTGAGTGCGGGGAATACGGGTGCGCTGATGGGGCTAGCAAAATTAATGCTAAAGTCTATAGAGGGGATTGAGCGCCCAGCGCTAATGACCATCTTACCTAATCAGCAAAAAAGCCAAACAGTTGTGCTAGATTTAGGCGCTAATGTTAACTGTAGTAGTGATATGCTAGTCCAATTTGCCGTAATGGGTTCCGTGATGGCAGAAGAAGTGGTTAACATTTCTAAACCGAGAGTCGCGTTACTGAATATTGGCGAAGAAGAGAGTAAAGGTCTGGATAATATCCGCGAAGCCGCCTCAGTATTAAAAGAAACATCATCAATTAATTACATTGGTTATGTAGAAGGTAACGAATTACTGACAGGTAAAACCGATGTGTTAGTGTGTGACGGCTTCGCAGGTAATGTCTCATTGAAGACGATGGAAGGCGTAATACGCGTCATCCTTTCATTGATAAAATCGACCGGTGATCAACATAAAAAAAGCAGTTGGTTTATGCAACTGGCGAAAAAATGGTTAAAAAAACGTTTAATGAAACGTTTTGGGGACATGAACCCCGACCAGTATAACGGTGCGACTCTGTTAGGATTAAAAGGTATTGTCATCAAGAGTCATGGTGCAGCGAATGAAGGCGCTTTCAAAGCGGCTATTGACCGCGCAGTACAAGCTGTTGAAAAACAAGTCCCAGAAAGAATAACAGCGCGACTAAATATTGTTTTACCCAGGAGTGATCAATAACCTATGGCTATGTACAGTAAAATCTTAGGAACAGGCAGCTACTTACCAGCACAAGTACGTACCAATGCTGATCTGGAAAAAATGGTTGATACTTCTGATGAGTGGATTGTGACACGCACTGGCATACATGAAAGAAGAATTGCCAACGAAGATGAAAGTGTCTCAGTGATGGGTTTTCAAGCTGCCAAAAATGCGTTAGACATGGCGCAAGTCGATGCAACTGACATTGGTTTGATTATCGTTGCAACCACATCAGCAACTCACGCTTTTCCTAGCGCTGCTTGCCAAATTCAACAGATGCTAGGTATTCAAGATTGTGCGGCATTTGATGTCGCAGCAGCATGTGCAGGTTTTACCTATGCGATTAGTATTGCTGATCAATTCGTCAAAACAGGTATGACCAAAAAAGCATTAGTTATTGGTGCTGATGCTTTATCTAAAACATTAGACCCAGCAGATCGTGGCACGATTATTTTATTTGGTGATGCGGCAGGGGCTGTTGTTATCGGCGAATCTGAAGAGCCGGGTATTATTTCGACGCATTTACATGCCGATGGCCGTTATGGGGATTTACTCACATTACCTAATCGTAGCCGTTGCTCTGAAGACCCTGCCTATTTGACCATGACAGGTAATGAAGTCTTTAAAGTTGCAGTGCGCGAATTAGCACATATTGTTGATGAGACACTGGCACAAAGCGGTATTGCCAAAGAAGAACTTGATTGGTTGGTCCCACATCAAGCAAATTTAAGAATTATCTCTGCGACGGCGAAAAAATTAGATATGACAATGGATAAAGTCGTTGTCACATTAGACCGTCACGGTAATACTTCAGCAGCATCAGTTCCTACAGCGTTGGATGAAGCGGTGCGTGATGGTCGTATTCAGCGTGGTCAACTTGTGCTTTTAGAAGCCTTCGGTGGCGGTTTCACTTGGGGCTCTGCATTGGTTCGTTTTTAATTAACTGAGAAAATAGACATGACACAATTTGCTATGGTATTTCCCGGACAGGGTTCTCAGTCTTTAGGGATGTTAGCAGCATTGGCTGAAGAAAATCAGCTTGTTGAGCAAACATTCGCTGAAGCATCGGAAGCATTGGGTTACGATCTCTGGGCGTTAGTACAAAATGGGCCAGAAGAAGAATTAAACAAAACATGGCAAACACAGCCTGCTTTATTGGCAGCTTCTGTGGCTATTTTCCGTGTTTGGAAAGACAAAAATGGCACGATGCCTACGATCATGGCGGGTCACAGCCTTGGTGAATATTCTGCTTTAGTTTGCGCGGGTGTTATCGACTTTAAACAAGCGATTAAACTGGTTGAATTGCGCGGAAAACTCATGCAAGAAGCCGTTCCTGAAGGCACTGGTGCGATGTATGCCATTATTGGTTTGGATAACGAATCAATTGAAAAAGCTTGCCAAGAAGCTTCTCAAGGCCAAGTTGTTTCACCGGTTAATTTTAACTCACCGGGCCAAGTCGTGATTGCGGGTGAAAAAGCCGCAGTTGAACGTGCGGGTATCGCATGTAAAGAAGCGGGGGCTAAACGTGCGTTGCCATTATCTGTTAGCGTCCCGTCTCATTGTGCATTAATGAAGCCAGCTGCTGATAAATTAGCCGAAGCGTTAGAAAAAATTGATTTTTGTGAGCCAGACTATCCAGTTATTAACAATGTTGATGTTAAAATTGAGAAATCGGCACAAAATATTCGTGATGCTTTAGTCCGTCAACTGTATAATCCAGTACGCTGGACGGAAACAGTAGAATTAATGGCAGATCAAGGTGTTGAACATCTTATTGAAGTAGGCCCAGGAAAAGTATTGACTGGTCTTACCAAGCGAATTGTCTCTAATTTAACTGCCGTCGCAGTCAATGATCCTGTATCATTAAGCACTGCTTTAGAAAATAGCTGAGGACGACATGGGCTTTGAAGGAAAAATTGCGCTGGTAACAGGCGCGAGTCGTGGAATTGGTAAAGCTATTGCTTTAACATTAATTGCTCGTGGTGCTACCGTTATCGGAACAGCAACCAGCGAAAAAGGCGCAGAAGCCATTACCGCTTATCTTGATGGTAAAGGTAAAGGTTTAGCGTTAAACGTGACTGATGCAGCATCAATCGAAGAAACTTTGACCAAAATCCGTGAAGAATTTGGTGAAATTGATATTTTGATTAATAATGCAGGTATCACTCGTGATAACCTATTGATGCGTATGAAAGAAGATGAATGGCAAGATATTATTGACACCAATCTTTCATCCGTTTACCGTTTGTCTAAATCCGTTTTGCGTGCCATGATGAAAAAACGTTGTGGACGTATTATTTCAATTGCATCCGTTGTCGGTGTGATGGGAAATGCGGGGCAAACTAACTATGCAGCAGCGAAAGCAGGGTTAATTGGTTTTAGTAAATCATTGGCTCGTGAAGTCGCTTCTCGTGGTATCACTGTCAACGTCGTTGCACCTGGTTTTATCGAAACTGATATGACTAAAGCATTGACAGATGAACAGCGTGCAGGCATTTTATCTCAGGTTCCTGCGGATAGACTGGGTGATGCACAAGAAATTGCCAGTGCTGTAGCGTTTTTAGCTTCTGATGAAGCTGCTTACATCACAGGTGAAACATTGCATGTCAATGGTGGCATGTACATGATCTAAAGAAATGATGGAACTATTTGCATTATTAGTGTTATCTAACGCTAAATAATGCAAAATAATAGTTCCAACAGCCGGGATTGGGTTGTATCTTTTCCTGTATTTCATAAACTACGAAAACCATCGCGAAAGCGAGTTTTGATAGGAATTTTAATAGTATGAGCACTATCGAAGAACGCGTTAAGAAAATCATCGTTGAACAACTGGGTGTTAAAGAGGAAGAAGTTGTAAATACAGCTTCATTTGTTGATGACTTGGGCGCTGATTCTCTTGACACAGTTGAGCTGGTTATGGCTCTGGAAGAAGAGTTCGATTGCGAAATCCCTGACGAAGAAGCTGAAAAGATCACAACAGTACAGGCTGCGATTGACTACGTCGAGAACGCATCTAAATAATTGTACGAAAAACTTATCTAGGCGATCACTCGATCGCCTATGTTCCTTTTGTAACTTTTCCCTCCTTGGAGGAAATACGTGTCTAAGCGTCGTGTAGTCGTAACCGGACTGGGCATGTTATCTCCTGTCGGCAACACAGTTGAGTCATCATGGAAAGCTGTTTGTGACGGACAGAGTGGTATCAGCCTAATCGATCATTTTGATACTACTAACCACGCAACTAAATTTGCTGGCTTAGTAAAAGATTTCAATTACGAAGAATTTGGCATCTCCCGCAAAGATGCTAAGAAAATGGACCCATTTATCCAATATGGTATCGCCGCGGGCTTTCAAGCCTTTAAAGATGCTGGATTGGAAGTAACAGAAGCCAATGCTACTCGAATTGGTGCAGCGATTGGTTCTGGTATTGGTGGGTTAGGCTTAATTCAGGACAACTGTGAGTCATTACTGCACGGTGGACCTCGCAAGGTAAGCCCATTCTTCGTACCATCGACCATCATTAATATGGTGGCTGGTCATTTAAGCATTATGTACGGTTTCCGTGGCCCAAGTATTTCAATTGCAACAGCCTGTACATCAGGTGTGCATAATATTGGCCATGCAGCACGTATGATTGCTTACGGTGACGCCGATGTAATGGTTGCAGGCGGTGCTGAAAAAGCGACTACACCACTCGGTGTGGCCGGTTTTGGTGCAGCGCGTGCATTATCGACTCGCAACGATGACCCGCAAGCGGCAAGTCGCCCATGGGATAAAGACCGTGATGGTTTTGTTCTGGGAGATGGCGCAGGTATTATTATTCTTGAAGAATATGAACATGCGAAAGCGCGCGGTGCAAAAATTTATGCTGAAATTGCAGGGTTTGGGATGAGCAGTGATGCTTATCATATGACATCACCACCTGAAAATGGTGCGGGCGCTGCACTTGCGATGGAAAATGCACTGAAAGATGCAGGCATTAAAGCCAGTGACGTGGGGTATATCAATGCTCACGGTACTTCAACTCCTGCCGGTGATTTGGCAGAAGCACAAGCGGTTGTTAATGTATTTGGTGAAGGCACAGAGGTATTAGTTAGCTCAACCAAATCAATGACAGGTCACTTACTGGGTGCTGCGGGTGCTATTGAGTCAATTTTTACTATTTTGTCATTGTGCGATCAAATTGTACCGCCAACCATTAATCTGGATAACCCAGATGAAGCGTGCAAACTGGACTTTGTTCCAGGTGAAGCACGTAAAGTTGAGAACATGGAGTTCGCTCTGTGTAATTCATTTGGTTTTGGTGGCACCAACGGTTCATTAATTTTCCGTCGTTATCACGGCGAATAATTAATCTATTACCGTTATTAATTAGCCCTAGTCACTTAATGTGGCTGGGGCTTTATTTTGTCCAGTTCTTTGCACAGTTCTTCGCTTTAGTTTATGATAATCCCACTTGATTACTGTCTGATTTATCAGCTTTTATTATAAGTATTATCAATGTCATATTGGGTTAATGGGCAACTTTGCCAGCAAATAAGTGTTACTGATCGCGCAGTCTCTTTTGGGGACGGCTGTTTTACGACCATACATGGCGTTAATCAGCAAGCTAAAATGTTAAATGAGCATATTGCCCGGTTACAGCATGATAGCCAAAGATTAAAAATTGCACAGCCAGATTGGAAAAGCTTAGTAGACCATCTAAAGCAGATTTGTGCAGAGCAAACTCAAGATGAGTTTGTGATTAAAGTTATCCTAAGTCGTGGTGCAGGCGGTAGAGGATATAGCGCGAAAGGTTTTACCTCGCCGACGGTGATAGTCAGTGTTTCTCCCTTCCCAAATAATTATGTTCAGCTACAGTGTAAAGGGGCACGCCTCGTTCTCAGCCAAATTCCGTTAGCTCGTAACCCATTACTAGCAGGAATGAAACACCTCAACCGTCTGGAGCAAGTTCTTATCAAACAAGAGGTTGATGAACTTGATGCAGATGAAGCGATTGTGCTAGACACCGACGGTATTATTGTTGAATGTTGTAGTGCGAATGTTTTCTGGCGAGTTGGGCAAGTAGTATACACCCCAGTTTTATCTCATAGTGGGGTAAATGGATTAATGAGACAAAAGATCATATCACTACTAGAGGATAGCCAGTACCATCTTCAGCAGGTCGAACGCTTTGCTAACGTGTTAACTCATTGTGATGAAGTGATTATTTGTAATACGTTGATGCCAGTTTTACCAGTACAAAGCATTCAAATGAGTCAACAGTGTCCGCCATTGCAATTTGCGTCTCGTGAGTTGTTTGAGTATTTATTTTTGCGTTGCAAAATTTAGTTTTTATAAATGAATTAATTATTACCAACACACGCATTGAAATGGTCAATAAATGAAATTAGCCAAAAAAATCATTCTCATCGCCGTTACCTTGGCTGCTATTGTTGCAGTCGCTGTCTATTGGCAATACCGTCAGGTATTGAACTATGCCAAAACGCCTATCAGTATCACACAAGAAAAAATCTTCACAGTTCCTGCAGGAACTGGGCGTGTTGCATTTGAAGGGTTACTTATTGAAGATAAAATTCTTGAAAAAGGGAATGAATTCCAATGGTTGCTCAAGCTACGTCCTGAACTGGCTCAGCTAAAAGCGGGAACTTACCGCCTGCAACCGGGAATGAACGTTGAACAGCTCCTACAATTAATTGTGAGTGGTAAAGAAGCACAGTTTTCAATCCGTTTTATTGAAGGTAATCGCTTGAGTGATTGGGGTAATATTTTACGAGATGCGCCTTATTTAGAGCATAAAACCACCAACTTAACCCCGACAGAACTGCATGCGCTTATTGGGTTTAACGAGGAAGGTACTTTAGAAGGATGGTTGTATCCTGATACCTATTTATACACAGCGGGAACAACAGATGCTGAAATCCTGAAACGTGCTTATAAACGTATGCAAAACAGCCTTGATGAAGAGTGGAAAGGGCGAGATAGGGATTTACCCTATAAAAATGCCTATGAAATGCTTATTATGGCTTCGATTATTGAAAAAGAAACCGGTGTTGATAGTGAAAGGGCCCAAGTTGCTTCCGTGTTTGTTAACCGCCTAAAGAAAAATATGCGTTTGCAAACCGACCCAACCGTCATCTATGGGTTAGGCGACAAGTATCGCGGTAAAATTTATCGTAGTGATTTAGATAATTATACTCCGTACAATACTTATAAGATTGATGGTTTGCCACCCACACCGATTGCGATGCCAAGCCTTGCATCGTTAAAAGCTGCAGCACATCCAGCTAAAACGGATTACATATTCTTTGTCGCAGATGGTAAAGGTGGGCATACTTTTAGTCGTAATTTAAACGACCACAATCGTGCCGTTAAAGTTTACCGCCAATTTGAACAGCAAAACTGATAAAAATGAAAAACCAATTTATTGTTATTGAAGGTCTTGAAGGCGCTGGTAAAACGACAGCAATCAACACGGTTGTCGATACGTTGAACCAAGCCGGGATCACAGATATTGTATTCACTCGTGAGCCTGGGGGCACCCCACTGGCAGAAAAATTACGCGAGCTAGTAAAGCAAGGCATTGCGGGTGATAAGGTCACTGATAAGGCTGAGTTGCTCATGCTTTATGCTGCCCGTGTACAACTGGTTGAAACAGTGATTCGTCCTGCATTAGCGGCGGGCAAATGGGTGGTCGGTGACCGTCATGATTTATCTTCCCAAGCGTATCAGGGTGGTGGACGTGAAATTGACCGTCATTTGATGCAATCATTACGTGACTTAGTGTTGGGGGATTTCAAACCTTCATTAACGTTATACCTTGATTTACCACCTGAATTAGGTTTGCAGCGAGCAAGGTCTAGAGGTGAATTAGATAGAATTGAAAAAGAGTCGTTAGCATTTTTCGAAAGAACACGCCGCCGTTATCTTGAGTTGGCCGCGGCTGATGAAACGATACTCACTATTGATGCAAGCCAAAACATTGAGCAAGTACAGCATGATATTCGCCAAACGCTGACCGAATGGTTAGCGCGTGCTTGATAAACCACATAAGGTATTAATCCCATGAATTGGTATCCTTGGTTAAATGAACCTTACCGACAAATCATTACTGCGTACCAAAGCGGTCGAGGCCACCACGCGTTACTGCTTCATTCAATGCCGGGAAATGGTGCGCAAGCGCTATGCTATGGAATTAGTCGTTGGCTTATTTGCCAAGAAAGAGACGGGCTAAAAAGCTGTGGACAATGCCACAGTTGCCGTTTGATGCTTGCAGGCAATCATCCTGATTATCATATTCTTGAGGTAGATAAAGGAAAGTCGACTGTTAGTGTCGATGCGGTTAGGAAATTAATTGAAACCTTGAGTCGCCATGCCCAACAAAGTGGTAATAAAGTGGTGTATATTCCACAAGTTGAGGCATTGACGGATGCGGCAGCTAATGCGTTATTGAAAACATTGGAAGAGCCAGCAAAAGACACTTATTTTTTATTAGGAAGTGATAAACAAGAGGATTTGCTTGCAACTATTCGCAGCCGTTGTCTAAGTCATTTCTTACCTGCACCCGATTTACAAATAGCACTCTATTGGCTGCAAAAGCAAAAACCAGGTATTGCTACTGAAAATGCGATAACGGCATTAAAAATATGCCAAGGTGCACCGGTTTCTGCGCTAGCTTTATTGGACGAACAACGTTGGCAAAAACGTAATGCACTATGTCATAGTTTAAGCCATGCATTGCAAACGGGTGATATGTTGAGTTTGCTGCCTAGTTTGAATATCGATGAGGTGCCTGATGCCTTAAATTGGCTACTCAGCTTATTTGCGGATGCCATTAAAATTCAACAAGGTGCGGGGGCTTTTTGCATCAACCAAGATCAGCAGTCTCAAGTCCTACAATTAGCCGGTGCTATGAATCGTACTCAGTTAATAAATATGTATGATAAGTGGTTATATTGCCGTCATCAATTACTGACAGTTCCTGCATTGAATCAGGAACTGATTCTGACAAATCAATTATTACAATGGGAAGCTTCATTGGCTGTCCCTACATTTTAAAAAGAGTTAAATATGTTTGTTGTTGATTCACACTGTCATCTCGACTGTTTAGATTATGAAAAGTTACACACGAATGTCGATGATGTTATCGCAAAGGCCTCGGCTCGTGATGTTCGCTTCATGTTAGCGGTTGCAACGACGTTGCACGGTTTTGAAAGCATGAAGAAAATGATTGGCCTGCGTGACAATATCGCTTTTTCATGTGGTATTCATCCCCTTAATTTAGACGAGGGATATGATTTTGCACGACTAGCACAATTAGCGGCAGGAAACGAAGTCGTTGCGCTAGGAGAAACTGGGCTGGATTACTATTACCAGCAAGAAAATGCTGCACTACAACAAGAGTCTTTTCGTCAGCACATTCGTATCGGTCGTGAAGTGAATAAACCGGTTATTGTACATACTCGTGCGGCACGAGAAGATACGTTATCTATTTTACGCGAAGAAAACGTGATGGATTGTGGCGGGGTATTACACTGCTTTACTGAAGATAAAGATACGGCAGTGGAACTACTCGATTTGGGCATGTATATCTCATTTTCAGGGATCGTCACATTTCGCAATGCGGAACAAATTAGAGAAGCCGCCCGAGTTGTTCCTTTAGATCGCATTTTAGTCGAAACCGACTCGCCATACTTGGCACCAGTTCCTCATCGTGGTAGGGAAAACCAACCTGCGTACGTTCGGGATGTTATTGAGTACATGGCCGTGCTGAAGGGCGTTAGTGTTGAGCAGCTTGCTGAAATTACGACGCAAAACTTCAATCGTTTGTTTCATTTAAATGTTGGTACAAATAACGTATAAATTAGTTCACAAGAACGATTAAATGACTAAGGAAATTGAAATGGCAGAAGAAACGATTTTCAGTAAAATTATCCGTCGCGAGATCCCGGCAGATGTGGTTTACCAAGACGAACTTGTCACGGCATTTCGTGACATTTCACCACAAGCACCATCACATATTCTTATCATCCCTAATAAATTAATTCCGACTGTAAATGATGTTACTGCGGATGACGAACTAGCGTTAGGCCGTTTGTTTACTGTAGCGGCTAAAATTGCCAAAGAAGAAGGTATTGCAGAGAATGGTTACCGTTTAATCATGAACTGTAATGAACATTCAGGCCAAGAAGTGTTTCATATCCACATGCATCTAGTGGGTGGTCGCCCATTAGGCCCTCTATTGGCGAAATAATAAGGTATAGGGGTCGACGATGAACCGTATTGCATTACTTGCTTTGGTAACCGTGTTGCTAAGTGGTTGCGTATTTAAAAAGACACAAGGACTGGTTTTTAATGAGCAACAGCGCATCATTATGGAGCCAGCAGTACTTGCACAAGGGGTCATTGTCGAAAACCCAGTGATAGGTAATGAAAATCACCAAACTATCGCCACGATCAATATGAGTAATTCGCAATCTGAAGTGGTCAATATTGCTTATCGTTTATATTGGTATGATAAGCAAGGGTTAAAAGTAGACACTTCAAATATTATGCATCAGCAAATTGCGGCGAATTCTGTTGCGAAAGTTCGTGCCGTGACTTCCTCTCCACGTGCAACAAATGTACGTGTTCATGTATTTTTATCGCCAAAGGCCGGAGAATAATAATGAAACGCATTTTAATGGTTGCTGCCGCGACATTAATTTTGGCTGGCTGCCCTTCATATCCACCTCAACAACCAGGTACACAACCCCCGATAGTGCCCGTCGAGCCTGAAAAACAACCGGAAGTGACTCCGCCACCCGTTGATGTTGTGCCAACTCCACCAAAACAACAAACTATAGATTGGTCAGCTTCCATTACGCCTTTAGTTAATCAAATGGTGAGTGCGGATGGGGTAGAAAGTGGCAAAGTATTGTTAGTTGACTCAGTGAAAAATAATACGAATGGCTCACTGCCTGTGCAGGCTGTGACATCAGTTATGACAACCGCGGTTGAAAATACGAATCGCTTTAAAGTTGTTCCTGCCAGTGTGGTGAGTTCTGCACGTAAAACACTCGGTTTATCACAAGAAGACAGCTTAGTAACCCGTAGCAAAGCGATAGGGTTAGGCCGCTATGTTCAAGCAGAGTATGTGATCTACAGCGTGATGTCAGGCTCCAACAAAGAAAGAAGCCTTGAAATGCAATTGATGGAAGTGCAAACAGGTGAAATTATTTGGACTGGAAAGCACAATATTGAGTAACCCGCAGTCGCTTTTTCGGCTGTTAGCGTTGTGTTTTCCAACAATCTCTGTCCATGATTGGAAAATATCTTCGCTAACAGGGCTATCAGGTGGAAGCTTTTTGTTGCAATGTTCCTTATCTGGTAGTGAAATAAAGCTTATCGCGCGCGCTGATGGAAATGTACAAACTGCTTTGTATGTTGACCGAAAGAAAGAAGCGCGGATATTGCAGCAATTACGCGCTTATTCATTTACACCTAAAGTGATTGGCCGAAATGCGCAATGGTTATTATTAGGGTGGTGTGAAGGACAACACCCTGATAATAATACTTTTCTGTTACCTAGTTTTCAGTGCGAGCTTGCAAATATAGTCACACAATTACATCGCGCTCCACTGCTGGGGTATCATTTACAACTACGCGATGAAATATCACATTATGGCTATTTAATTGATAAAAAAAGGTTTTCGCCTCGCTGGAAAAAATTACATCGTCATTTTACCTCTGATGCATTTCCCAAAACGCTGAAACTGGCTCCTGCCCATATGGATATTCATGCAAAAAATATTGTTCGTACATCAACAGGGCAGTTAATGCTATTGGATTGGGAATATGCAGCCAATACAGATATCGCTTTTTCTTTAGAAACCTATTTTCAATTTAATGGTCTGACTGACATTCAGCGAGATTTTTTCTTAACGCAATATTGTGATATTCACGGTGCTTATCGTGACAAACAGCAATTGGCGAAAAGCTGTCAATCATGGGCACCTTGGGTAAAATATATGACATTAATGTGGTATGAAGTGCAGTGGAATGAAAGCCAGTCATCTGACTTTTTGTTACACTCACAGTCATTAAGACAATATTTTGGTTTATTAGGTTGATGGCTGAAAGCTATCAGAAAACAGTATCGAATTGAGATAATTTGTTTAATAAGTGAGGCATGTTATGGGTCCTATAATGCTAGATGTTCAGGGTTATGAATTGGACAATGAAGAGCGCGAAATATTAGCACACCCATCCGTGGGCGGCTTAATATTATTTACCCGTAACTTTCATGATGCAGCGCAATTACGAGAGCTTGTTCGCCAAATTCGTGACGCATCAAGACACCGGTTATTGATAGCCGTTGACCAAGAAGGTGGTCGAGTACAGCGTTTTCGTGATGGTTTCACCGCATTGCCTTCTGCTCAGGCATTTGCCGCGCTCAATAGTGAAATGGATGGCGCCAAGCTTGCTGAAGAGGCGGGCTGGTTAATGGCATCAGAGATGATAGCCATGGATATTGATATTAGTTTCGCACCTGTTCTGGACCTTGGCCATCAAAGTATTGCGATAGGCGAACGCTCATTCCACGAAGATCCTGAAATTGCCATGGTTATGGCGGAGCGTTTTATTAAAGGCATGCGCAGTGCGGGAATGAAAACAACAGGAAAACACTTTCCTGGTCATGGCGCTGTGAAAGCTGACTCACACAAAGAAACACCACGCGATGACCGCACTTTAGAGAAGATCCGTGGTAAAGATATGTTGATATTTAAAGATTTTATTCAACGAGAGCTACTCGATGCGGTTATGCCTGCCCATGTTATTTATACTCAAGCTGATGACCGTCCGGCGAGTGGATCGCCATTTTGGTTAAAATCAGTATTGAGAGAACAACTTGGGTTTCAGGGGGTTATCTTCTCTGATGATTTATCGATGGAAGGTGCGGCGGTTATGGGAAGTTATCCCGAGAGAGCACAGGCTTCATTGAATGCTGGGTGTGACATGATTTTAGTCTGTAATAATCGTGAAGGTGCTGTCAGTGTTTTAGATAATTTACCAAAACAACATGATAGCCAAGCTTCTAAGCTATATCATAGTGGTCGACAATATAGCTTAACAGAATTACAAGCCGTTGGGCGTTGGAAAGAAAGTCATCGTCAACTGGTTGACTTGCATTCACGTTGGCAAGAACATCGCTAATAATTTCAATGATATCTAAAGGGCCAGTATTTTATTTACTGGCCCTTTTTTGTATCAATACACATCATAAAGCCCATGATTATGCATAAATAAAATAATAAAATTATTGCCCACAGTAAAAGTTACCCGTAACTTCATTAATAATTGCACAGTTAATCTCAATGTTATTTGAAATTGCTTTAGATAAAATGAATCAATACTTATTTCACTATTAAAAATAATTAGATGATTTTTTATTGAAATAAAAAAATGAAAATATTAATAATTATATTTATTGTTAATTGTATTTTGAGTTTACTTAAAATAAATAACTGGAAATTTGGATTATGGTCTGTTTTTTCATTTAGTTGGAATTATTAAATATGATTATGATACTTTTAATCATGAAATCGATTATCTTCAAAAGTTAAGATAATTTTAAATAAATGAAACATAAGATGAGTTAAAAGGGGGAGGGAATCACTAAGTCATGCTTATCATTTACTCAAATGTTACTTAATTGAAATTGAACGCTAGGGAATAATGCTTTCTTCTATGAGGAATTAAATAAAACATTCATAGATTGGTTATACACCTATCAGCAATATGCATTTATATGTGAAATTTTATTAGGTTATATTTTATTCATAAGTCTTTATATGTATCAAGCTGATTACAAATATCCATTTAAATCTGTGTTTTAACCAGATATAAATGAATTATTTATTAAATCCTATCCAAATGAAAGATTTATACATTAAGAACCCCTTAAGATAAAACGTGACCAATATCACTATTAATGGGTAGTTTAATGCAACCGATGTAACGTGTTGTGACAGCGATCGTTTTAATTGACATAAAATTACGATAGCATTCGTATTATGAAAGATTTATGACAATTTAGAGTGATAAGTAATCAATTAAAAAAAACAGCAATTTAGAAGTTGTATTTTAAGTTAAATATTTAAATTGATTTGAGGTGATTATTTCTCAGGGGCATCTTTTGTCATAAAAAATAGATAAGGAATAGAGTGGTAATTATTTTTTAATGGGTAAGTGTAGCGTCATTGCTTGAATTTTAAGTTAAATAAACGCGTAATGTGAGTAGTGTGTCATTATCGATTAAATAATATATTTATGTAATCCCTATAAGGGATACCTCTATTCATAGAAATAAGTAAACACAAATGCAGACGAATACTGTATTAAATTTTTTTAAAAATGACTTATGTGTTTGAAATGGATGTATCTGTTTGTCTTTAAGTGAAATTATTTTATTAAGCTAAAAATAAAAATGGTGTTTTGTTGTTCATGGAAACATGGTACAGCATAAAATTAATTCAAATAATCATTAACTAGGTTAATTCCAATGAAAGTTAAAAATATTGCGTTATTAATGCTTTCTCCTTGCTATTTAGCTGTAGCAATGGCAAATGCCAGTAACTGGGAAGATTCTATCAAGGAAAATTCATTCATTGCGGATTCGGAGCTAGAGCTGTCAACCCGTAACATGTGGAAATACTTAAAAACAGAAAACCGTTTTGATAAAGACGAAAACCGTTATAGAAAACAAGTAGCGAATGCTTGGGGTCAAAACTTTCAAGCGGATTTCAAATCAGGTTATTTCGCTGACATCATTGGTTTTGACGCTTCCTACTATGGTGGTATCAAGTTAGGCGCAAGTAAAGACTTCGCCTCCCGTGCAATTTTATATAATGATGATGGCCATGCGAAAGGGTACAACAAAATTGGTCAACGTTATGCAAAAGTAAAACTAGACCTTGAGCCAGTGAAATTTAATGCCAAAGCAGGTTGGTTTACACTGAAAAATACGGGTATTTTCACGAATTCACAGCGTTTATCATTGAACAGCTATAGCGGTTACTACACGAATACTGCGATCAGTGATTGGAGTTTGGATTTATTATATCTCGATAAAAAAGTTATGCGTCGTGATAGCCCAAATATTGATGCCATGTATTTTACTGATGCTAACGGCGTTCGACACAATGTTAATCATGTCATCACGGGTGGAATTAACTACAATACTAAACCATTGAAAGTTTACTATTTCTATGGTCAAGCCGATGATTTATTCCGTCAGCAAGGTTTAGAAGCGAAATATAAACTAACTTCAGATGTCACTTTAGGTACGCAGATCTATAACCATGAATATGGTAGTGACGGTAAGCGTACTGAGACCGATAAACAAAAAGGTAAGCGTAATTTTGACAAGCGTGCTTGGCACTATGCAGGAACGGCAGAATGGCGTATCCCTGAATCGCCTTGGACGCTAAGCACAGGCTTAACTTACACCCAAGCGAAAAAAGCGAACGGTGTCGGACAATTTGCGCGTAACCCAATTGGTAACACGCGTGGCCGTTTTAACTCTCCAGCTTATGCAGATATCGACTACGTACGTGATGGCGAAACCATGATTGCAATGGCGGCTGAATATCGTATCAGCAAAGAACTGTCTGTTGGTGCCCGTACCAACTATTCAGAATTTAAATATGAAGGTGAAAGATTAAAGCAAGGCCAATTTGGTCTGTTTAGCTATTGGAAACCAACTGAGAATCTATCCGTGTCATTAAGTGGTGGTTTGGGTTGGCACCACCAGCAAGAAAACGACTACACAACGCCAAAATTATATGATGGGCACTCACGTCGTGCACATTCGTTATCTGGATCAATGACAACGACTTACCGTTTTAAAATGTAGTCGATAATTGAAAAAGATTAAAAAAAGGTAGGATAAATGAAACATAAAATTGGATTACTCACACTGCTTATCTCTGGTGCACTCTTGGCGGGTTGTGCTCCCAAAAATACAGATACTGTAAAAGTACAAGTCATAGGTATTAATGATTTCCATGGTGCTTTACAAGCTCCGGGTGATGGTAAATTAGGCGGAATTGAGTCAATTGCAACACTGGTTAATCAATTAAGAGCACAAAACGATAAAACTATCGTGGTTGGCGCTGGTGACTTAGTAGGGGCTAGCCCATTACTGTCATCAATGTTCTATGACGAACCCACAATTGAAGCGCTAAGCGCGATTGGTATGGAAACCAGCGCAGTTGGTAACCATGAGTTTGATAAAGGTAAAGAAGAGCTGCTGAGAAAACAAAACGGTGGCTGTCACCCAACCGCAGGTTGCGTGGGTAAAGATTCCTTTGCGGGTGCTGATTTTAACTACTTAGCAGCTAACGTTATTGTTAAAGAAACAGGTGAAACTCTGTTCCCATCTTACTTTATTAAAGAGTTTGATGGCATTCCAATGGCATTTATTGGTTTAACGTTAGAAGGTACACCTGCTATCGTAACGCCAAGTGGAACGGCAGGGTTAGAATTCAAAAATGAAGTTGAAACTATCAATAACCAAGTTAAGTTATTAAAAGCACAGGGTATTAATAGTATCGGTGTTTTGATCCATGAAGGCGCAACACAACAAGTTGACACTAAAGTTAAAGATATTAACCGTTGTGATAATATCAAAGGCCCAATTGTTGATATCGTTAAACAGTTAGATACTAATGTAGACTTTGTTGTTAGTGGCCATACGCACCAAGCATATAATTGTGAAATCAATGGAATGACAGTAATTTCTGCTCAATCTAATGGGACTTTATTGTCTCAATTAAATATTGAGATTGATAGAAATACGAAAGATATTGTTAGCATCAATGCAAAAAATATCCCCGTTGAAACCAGCCGTTATGAGAAAAACCCTGAGTTAACCACCTTCGTACAAAAATACGAAAAAATTGCCTTACCTATTTCACAGCAAGTGATGGGGTCTTTGACGGCTAATGTGGATAAAAAATTATTGCCAGCAGGGGATTCTACCTTAGGTAAGATTATTGCAGATGGTCAATTATATGCAGCCTCCAGTAAAGAAGCGGGCGGTGCACAAATTGCATTTATGAACAGTGGCGGTATTCGCGCTGACATGAAAGCAGGGGAATTGACTTATGGTGACATTTTCACGGTGCAACCGTTCTCTAATGTGGTTGTCACACAGTCACTGACAGGTGCTCAAATCAAGCAAGCACTTGAGCAACAATGGGATCGTGCTCGTCCGCAAGTTATGCCTGTTTCTAAAGGTTTTTACTACGAGTGGGATGACAGCCGCCCAGTGGGTGACAAAGTTATTCAAAAATCAATGAAATTAAACGGTAAGCCGTTAGACATGAATAAAAGCTATCGTGTTGCTGCAAATGAATTCTTAGCAACTGGTGGTAGCCGTTTCTCTGCCTTTAATCAAGGTAAAGACCGTGTTTATAGCCTTCCAGACAACGAAGCATTAATGCAATACTTTAAAGATAACTCGCCAGTTTCAGTTCCAACTGATGTGCGTATCAAGAAAATTAAATAATAAAATTTAATATTTCATGAAAAACTCTGAGGGTGTTTATCATCCTTGGAGTTTTTTTTGTGCTTTATTTAGAGGTATGTTGAAAATGAGAAGAGGGTAATTGATTATGCGCAACAAATAAAAAATGATAGAATAATGATTCTCATTATCACCATTCTATCTGTGGAATTAAACAATTGATTGATATAAATACCAAAAAGCTGACTCGATTCATTTGGTGGAAAAAATGATTTGACGAATGTGATCGTAGTCATAATAATCAACTAAATTGATGTGAATCAATATTTGGTATTACCAATAGACCACTCATGATATTCTAGTTGGTATGGAAGGAGCTGTGGCTAATTATTGTTATATAAGGCTTTTCTAGATGAGAAGCCTTAAATAACATTAATATATTTTGTTTCGAGGGATTTATGACCTTATCTCAACCCAAAATCATCGTTGTAGGCGGCGGTGCTGGTGGATTAGAACTGGCAACACGTTTAGGCCGTAAGTTGGGCCGTAAGAAACGTGCACAAATTACGTTGGTTGACCGCAACCCGAGTCATTTATGGAAACCGCTATTGCATGAAGTTGCGACAGGTTCTTTAGATGATGGCGTCGATGCGATAAGCTATCTGGCTCATGCTCGCCATAATGCGTTCAATTTCCAACTGGGTTCACTAACGAATATTGACCGTGAAAATAAAACAGTCGTTCTCGGTGAACTTTATGATAAGCATGGTGAATTATTAGTTCCTTTGCGTGAGCTTGAGTACGATATTTTAGTCATGGCATTAGGCAGTACTTCGAATGATTTTGGTACACCGGGTGTTAAAGAACATTGTATTTTCCTAGATAACCCACACCAAGCGCACCGTTTTCACGATGAAATGTTAAATCTATTTTTACGTTATTCAGTACGCGATAACGCAGAAGAGAGCGTTAATATTGCCATTGTTGGGGGGGGAGCTACGGGGGTTGAGTTATCTGCTGAACTCTATAATGCGGTTGAGCAATTAACCAGCTATGGTTTTAAAGGGTTAGACACAGATGCACTGAATGTCACATTAGTTGAAGCAGGCGAGCGTATCCTACCCGCTTTACCTCCGCGAATTTCAAGTGCCGCACACCAAGAACTTAATAAGCTAGGTGTAAATGTATTGACGAAAACTATGGTAACCAGTGCTGATGCAGATGGTTTGAATACGAAAGAAGATGGTAAAATTCATGCAGACCTAATGGTTTGGGCAGCAGGGATTAAAGCACCTGATTTCATGAAAGATATCGCTGGATTAGAAACAAACCGTATTAACCAATTGGTAGTAAAGCCGACATTGCAAACGTCTCGTGATGATATGATTTTTGCTATTGGCGATTGCGCATCTTGTGCTAAGCCAGAAGGGGGCTTTGTTCCACCAAGAGCACAGTCAGCCCACCAAATGGCCAGCCTTTGTTATGACAATATTGTTGCTTTAATGAAAGGCAAACCTTTAAAAGAGTATGTATATAAAGACCATGGCTCATTAGTTTCACTATCTCGATTTAGTACAGTTGGTAGCTTAATGGGGAATTTAATGCGTGGGGATATGATGGTAGAAGGGCGAATTGCGCGTTTTGTATACATTTCTTTATATCGTATGCACCAAATTGCATTACATGGTTACATTAAGACAGGGCTAATGATGCTTGTTGGCAGTATTAACAGAATTATTCGACCAAAGTTAAAACTGCATTAATCTACGAGTAGTTACTGGTTTAATTTGGTTTGATGATCGCCATGCACCTGTGTATTTATATAACAGGTGCATGTTTTTTTGTATTTTATAATGATAAATAGGTATGCTAATAAAGTATATTAACTGAATCTGTCAAGGTTTATTTATGTTAAATATTACTTGGAAAAACTATTTAGATCAAATTTAAGAGATTGAATATCGATTATATTGCCACTATTACTTATATATTCTATTTAAATGAAATTAAAAACTACAAATTAATATATATTGAGTCAATATAATTTAGCTTACCTTAAGTTTAAAATAATTTAAGTATAAATGTATTTATATAACGAAAAGTTATCATGGAAATCACTCCATCTATCTTATTGATTATTAATTATAAAATAACGCATTCAATTGAGGTGATATGTGAAGTTGCACTAATGGTGAAACTTATGGTTTCTAATACAGTTATAATAAATACTTGTTTTGATGATAAATTAAGATAATTCCAAAAAACAATACAAATAGTACGTAATTATCGAATTATTTTAGATTGTGGTTACAATAGATGCGGCATATTTTAATAAGGGTTAATACAATGAAGCTAAAATTTAAGTTGTTATTAGCAACTGTAGTGGCATTCGTTATTGTATTGCTCGTGACTTTATTCAACCAAGAACCTGAAACGAAATTGGCGACAGTGTTATCTGTCGAGCCGATCAAAGCTAATCGCCTTGTTGAGTACCAAAATTGTACAGTAACAGGAGTCTTAGGCACGTTTAACCAACAATCCCTTTCTCGGTTTCATCCTGCACAAAGCGAATGCAAAATGATTTTCATGATTGAAGCATTACAAGGGAAAGGCTTTCCATCTCTGTTTGATATGCAAAATCAAACCTGTGTTAACACACAAAAAATGGAATTAGTTATTGTTGGATATGACGTCGTTTACCAAATTGATAAAAGCATTGGGAAAGTTAGAACATCCTATGAACCATCAATGTTTATTCCTTTGGATGACAAAGGGCGCTTAGTGCTAACATCATCTAATTCAGTGTGTGAAACCATGCGCAGTGATATAAAAGAATTATTACCATTTTATTGTTTGCAACAAAATGAATTGCCAATCACCAGAAACTCATCAACAATCTTAGAACTGCAACCGAACAAAAATACATTTGGCTTTATGGAATAATAATTATATAAAAATTATAGAGATAAAAGGCTACACGAAAGTAGCCTTTTATCATTTTATAGCTTTAAACCTAGATAATTTGGTGTTCTTCAAATCCGATAAGTAACTGCTTAATAAATTCTAGTCGAGAGGCTCGTTCTGTTAAATCGTGGAAAAATTTTAGTCGAACAGGGCCATCTAACCGATAAGTTTGTGGCTGGTTTTGTAATAAGCTGATTAAGAAACTTGGATCGACTTTATTTTTATCACCAAATTCAATAAAACCACCTTTTTCATGGGCTTCAATACGTTTAATACCAAGGGATTGCGCTTGTAATCGAATAGCTGCGTTAGCTAACAGGAATTTACCTGCGTCAGGTAAGCTGCCAAAGCGGTCGATTAGCTCTGTACGCAATTCATCGAGCTCCTGACTATTTTTAGCACTGGCTATTCGTTTATAGAAAGATAAGCGAATGTTCACATCGTGAATATAGTCGTCTGGCAGCAGAACAGGCATGCGTAATTCAACTTCGGTTTGTTGGCTAGTTAAATCTTCCAATGAAGGCTCGCGCCCCTCTTTTAGCGCATCAACAGCACTTTCTAGCAGTTCCATATAGAGGGTAAAACCAATCGTGGTCATTTGGCCACTTTGATCTTCACCAAGTAATTCACCTGCACCGCGAATTTCTAAATCGTGAGTTGCTAGAGCAAACCCCGCACCTAAATCCTCCAGTGAAGAAAGGGCTTCAAGGCGTTTATGAGCATCAGTGGTCATCGCTTTTGGATGTGGTGTGAGCAAGTATGCATAAGCTTGGTGGTGAGAACGTCCTACTCGGCCACGCAGTTGATGGAGTTGAGCTAACCCGAAATGGTCAGCACGCTCAATAATAATAGTATTCGCTGTTGGTATATCAATACCCGTTTCAATAATTGTAGTGCATATCAATACATTAAAACGTTGATGGTGGAAATCCGTCATAACGCGCTCTAATTCACGTTCACGCATTTGACCATGGCCAACAACAAAGCGTGCCTCAGGAACTAACTCTTCAAGGCGTGCCTTTGCCTTTTCAATGTTTTCAACATCATTGTAAAGGTAATAAACTTGGCCGCCACGTAAAGTTTCTCGTAAAATTGCTTCACGGACAACTAAGTCATCATATTGGCGAACAAAGGTTTTCACAGCCAAACGGCGAGCTGGTGGTGTGGCGATAATCGATAAATCACGCATGCCACTCATGGCCATGTTAAGAGTACGAGGGATCGGTGTGGCTGTCAGTGTTAGGATATCAACGTCTGCACGCATAGCTTTGATACGTTCTTTATGGCGGACACCAAAGCGGTGCTCTTCATCGACGACGAGTAAGCCTAGATCTTTCCATACTAAGTCACTTTGCAGTAACTTATGGGTACCAATTAGAATATCAACTTTACCTTCAGCAGTTTGTGCAATAATTTGTTGTTGCTCTTTCGCTGTTTTAAAGCGTGATAACATTTCGATGCGGACAGGCCAGTTAGCAAACCTATCTTTAAAATTATCGTAATGCTGTTGGGCAAGTAGTGTCGTGGGCACTAAAACGGCAACTTGCTTGTTATTATTAATAGCCAAGAATGCGGCTCGCATTGCCACTTCGGTTTTACCAAAGCCTACATCGCCACAAACCAATCGGTCCATAGCTAAGGGTTGGCACATATCGCTGAGAACGGCATTGATAGCGACTTCTTGGTCAGGTGTCGTTTCGAAAGGAAAGCCTTGGCAAAATTCTTGGTATTGTTGTTTATCATGCTTGAAAGCAAAGCCCGCTTTAGCTGCACGTTGTGCATAGATATCAAGAAGTTCAGCCGCAACATCGCGCACTTTTTCTGCGGCTTTTTGACGGGCTCGCCCCCAGCTATCACTACCTAATTTATGCAATGGGGCGTTTTCATCAGCGCCACCCGCATAACGGCTAATTAAATGGAGTGAAGAAACTGGAACATACAGTTTATCATTGCCTGCATAGGTTAAAATTAAATATTCAGCTTTAATACCACCCGCTTCTAAGGTAATCAAACCTTGGTAACGACCTACACCGTGTTCAATATGAACAACGGGTTGCCCAGGGCGCAATTCAGCTAAATTGCGAATGAGGGTATCTGTATTAATGGTGCGGCGATTATCTGTTCGGCGGCGAACAATTCGCTCCCCAAGTAAATCACTTTCGCAAATTAATGCCCTATGGATATCGGATTGAATAAAGCCATGCTCAGCGGCCCCAATCGTGATGGCAAATCGGCTGTCAGTAGGGTGAGTATAGCTTTGAATAATATCAGGCCGAATTTTTAAACGTGCTAAGAGCTCGGTAACAGTTTCACGCCGGCCTTCACTTTCCACAGAAAAGACGATAGTTCCATCAAACTGTTCAGTAAACTGCCGCAATTTTTCGAGCGGTGTTTTACTTTGCCCCTGTGTGCTGATATCCGGTAATGGCAGGTAATCTAAATTGGTATTTGCCGCTTTTTTGGGCAGAGACTCGGGTGATAATTGAATACGAGGCCATTTTTTTAACGATTGATTCAGTTGTTCAACAGTTAGCCATAGCTCTGAAGGTGGGAGCAATGGGCGCATTGGGTCGACACCACGGCTTTCATACCGCTGCTGAGTATCAACCTGAAAGCGTTCAGCCGCTTCTTGTAAGCTCTGCGAAACAATTAAACTTGATGGTGGTAAATACTCAAATAACGATGGCAGTGGCTGCGCGAAGAATAAAGGCTGCCAATACTCTATACCTGTTGGTAAGGTATTCTTACTGACCTGCTGGTAAATATGTTCTGGATCACGGCGAACTTCAAAGCGCTCGCGCCATTGGCTGCGAAAACGTTCAATAGCGTCTTTATCGGTCGGAAATTCATGAGCTGGCAGTAAATTAATTTGTTCTACTTCTTCGAGTGTTCTTTGCGAGTCAACGTCAAAAGTTCGCAAGCTATCAATTTCATCATCGAAGAAATCAATACGAAATGGCAATGAACTTCCCATAGGAAATAAATCGAGTAAAGCGCCACGTGTGGCATATTCACCATGTTCTAAAACTTGTTCTACATGGCGATAACCAGCGTTATCGAGTTCATTACGTAAGTTATCTCGGGAAAGTTTGTCACCTTTTGCCATCACTAAGGCATGGCTGGTTAAAAAGTCAGCAGGACAGACTTTTTGCATCAGTGTATTGACGGGAAGAATTAACGCGCCTTTTTGTAAACTGGATAAGCGGTACAGTGTCGATAAACGATGAGAAATAATTTCCTGATGGGGAGAGAAATTGTCATATGGCAATGTTTCCCAGTCAGAAAGTGTCTCTATAGGGTGTTTTGTAAACTGTTGAATTTCATCTCTTAAACGTAATGCATTTTGCATATCACGTGTCACGATGATAACAGGCCCTTGATGACGTTGTATTATTTCTCCACATTCAAGTGCACCAGCCGCCCCGATAAGGCAACCTAAATGGCGAACATCGCCACTACGACTAGGGAGTTCATAACGAAATTTTGACAACATAGAAATCTTCGGTATCTCACAGCGGTTAGTAAGCAGTTAAACAAGAGTTAGCACAAATATAGCCAATTTTTGTACGAAAAATAGTTAAGTTAATTAATGGATAGTTAAACTACAAAATTCGTAACAAAACAATCAGTTTTAACTCGTAATTCGTCTGAAAGTCAGACAAAAAGGCATTCAAAACAGAAAAAAAACCATCGAGTGGTTCCATTCATCAATCGTACCCTTTATTATCGCTGAACACTTCGCTTTGGCAACAGGGGCATCATAGATTTCATGCACCAATCTGTCTCATTATTTATAGGCCTACGTTATTTACGTGGGCGTGCTGCGGATAAATTTGGGCGTTTCGTTTCCAGTTTATCTGCTATTGGTATCACACTGGGGGTTGCGGCATTGATAACCGTCACTTCAGTGATGAATGGGTTCGAGCGATCTTTACAAGATAGCATACTTGCTTATATGCCGCAGGCAATTTTAACATCTGCCTCTGGAAATATAGACCCAGCAAAGTATCCAATAACTGGTCTACAACATTTAAACGGTGTCAGCCATATCGCACCTATTGTGCAATCTGACGTGGTATTACAAAGCCGAACCAATGTTGGCGTTGGCGTCATGGGGGGGATTGAACCTGAAGAACCTTCTCTGTTATTGGATAAACTGGTTGTTGGGCAACGCAGTGACCTTAAAGAAGGCAGTTATAATGTTTTTCTGGGGAATAAACTTGCAGAAACGCTCGGGGTAAAACGTGGTGATGAAGTTCGCTTAATTATACCTGGGGTGAGTCAACTAACACCAATGGGGCGCATTCCTAGCCAGCGCCTATTTACTGTGGCGGGTATTTTCCAAACAAATGGGGAAGCGGATACAAGTGAACTTGTCGTAGCACAACAAGATGCCGCACGCATGTTACGTTATCCTACAGGGCATATTACTGGGTGGCGTTTATATTTGGATGAGCCCCTAAAGGTTGATGTTCTAAGTCAGCAAGCGTTGCCGAATGGCTTAGTATGGAAAGATTGGCGAGAGCGTAAAGGGGAGTTTTTCCAAGCCGTTCGCATGGAAAAAAATATGATGGGCTTATTGCTCAGTTTAATTATTGCGGTGGCGGCATTCAACATTATTACTTCACTATCATTGTTAGTGATGGAAAAACAAGGTGAAGTCGCTATTTTAAAAACCCTTGGCCTCAAACGTTGGCGAATTTTAATGATTTTTATGATCCAAGGCGCTGGAGCGGGGGTGATTGGTTCACTCATTGGCACAATATTAGGTACGATACTTTCTAGCCAACTGAATGTCATTATGCCGCTGATTGGTTTATTACCAAAAGGTGTCTCTTTACCGATTGTGCTTGATTACTCTGGTATTTTAATTATTGCACTTAGTGCAATGCTGATTTCTCTGCTGGCAACGCTTTATCCTTCTTGGCGTGCAGCAGCGGTTCAACCTGCTGAGGCGTTACGTTATGAATAAACAACCACTTCTGGTCTGTGAAAATTTAAGTAAAACATATCAGGAAGGGACATTGTCGACGCAAGTGTTGAAAAATGTCAGTTTTTCCATGGGGCTGGGGGAAATGATGGCCATCGTGGGAAGTTCTGGTTCGGGTAAAAGTACCTTATTACATTTACTGGGTGGGTTAGATACTCCTTCAGAAGGGAATGTTATCTTTCGTGGCCAGCATATTAATCAATTATCTTCAGATGAGCGAGCTGCTATTCGTAATAAAGATTTAGGTTTTATTTATCAATTTCATCACCTTTTACCGGATTTTACCGCCCTTGAAAATGTGGCGATGCCTTTATTAATTGGTGGTATTGCGAAAGAAACTGCATTTTCGAAAGCCACTGAAATGCTAGAAGCAGTTGGACTAGCGCATCGGGCGGGGCATCGTCCTTCTGAATTATCAGGAGGGGAGCGCCAGCGTGTTGCTATTGCAAGGGCGTTAGTGAATGAGCCTGCACTGGTTTTAGCGGATGAGCCTACAGGTAACCTTGATTTACGTAATGCAGATGCCATTTTTGAATTGTTGGGGGAATTAAACCGAACACAGCGGACTGCATTTTTAGTGGTCACCCATGATATGACACTGGCTCGCCGGTTATCTCGCCAATTGGAAATGCGTGATGGGCATTTGCAGCAGGATATTACCTTGGGGGCGCGGTAATGTATAAGTTGCCTCTTTCACTACTCACAGCGCTGCGTTTCAGCCGTGGTCGCCGCCGAACAGGGATGGTTTCGTTAGTTTCGATAGTTTCAACGTTGGGTATTGTTCTTGGGGTTGCGGTATTAATTATTGGTTTGAGCGCGATGAATGGCTTTGAACGCGAATTAAATAACCGTGTGTTATCTGTTGTTCCCCATGGGCAAATTTATGCTGTTAAACCACCCTATAAGGATTTGGAGTTTGCTGAACAAGTTATCCGGAAAACGCCAGGGGTTGAAGGCGTTAGCCCTTACATTAACTTTACAGGGTTACTTGAGCGTGGTGCAAATTTAAAAGCAATCCAAGTGATGGGGGTTTCACGAGAAACTCAGCCACAAGTCAGTGCATTACCACAATTCATTCTTAATGATGCTTGGCAGCATTTTGAAGCGGGCAAACAATCGATTATTTTAGGCCAAGGTGTGGCTGATGCATTAAATGTGAAAGTTGGGGATTGGGTGACAATCATGATCCCAAATACCGATGCCAGCTTAAAGATTCAGCAGCCTAAGCGTATTCGTGTACAAGTGACGGGTATTTTTAAGCTTAGTGGCTTGCTTGATCACCAGCTAGCACTCGTTCCTCTCGCTGATGCACAAGAATATCTCGACTATGGTGATGGTGTGACGGGATTTGAAATCAAAGCCACAGACCCATTTATTGCCGATCAAGTCGTTTATGATGCAGGCTTGAAAACTATGCATCATGTTATTGTAAAAAGTTGGATAGGTGATTATGGTTATATGTACAATGATATCCAAATGGTTAGAAGTATCATGTACTTAGCTATGATATTGGTGATTGGCGTTGCGTGTTTTAATATTGTTTCTACTCTTGTTATGGCGGTTAAAGATAAAAGTAGTGATATCGCGGTATTGCGCACCTTAGGGGCAAAAGATAGGCAGATTCGTGCTATTTTCTTATGGTATGGTTTGTTGGGTGGGCTGGTTGGTTCTCTGATTGGTGCTGTACTTGGGGTCGTCATATCTTTAAATTTAACACCAATGATTAAGGTTATAGAGGCTATTGTTGGTCATCCAATTTTATCGGGTGATGTCTATTTTATTGACTTTTTACCTTCTGAATTGCATGTCATGGATGTGGTTTATGTTTTAATTACAACCATTGTATTAAGCTTACTAGCCAGTTGGTATCCTGCTCGCCGAGCGAGTAAGTTAGACCCTGCACGTATTCTCAGTGGGCAATAGTTATTAGGGTTAGAGAGCCAATGATTTTTAGGGTATAAATCCAAAAATTTATTGGCTCTTTATATAATCACTGTGCTGTTAAAAACATTTGTTTATAACTACGAGTTTCTACCATCGCTTCTGTAAAACCATACTGTTTGGCGGTCGCCATCAACGTTTGATATAAACTATCCAGTAAGTCCTGCTCATCAGTCATAATGGCAAACTCAGCAAACCAGCCGATCCCACTCAAGAGATCAATTGTGATGTGGATATCATTCAGAAAATAAATGCTTCTTATTTTAGTTGTGGTTAAGTAGCAATGATATCCCAATGTCGTTAACATGTTTTGCACATGGTTGCAGTCATCAATATTAATGGCTTTGCATTCAGAAGCTCCAGGGCCTTTGACTATCCACAACTTTATGCCTGATGGCACCATTTCACGTACGCACATACTGACGTCCTTGTCAGCCAGCGGTGAATGTAGGTTTTCATAGAAATAATCTGTCTCTGTATTATTTTCCGTAAATGGCTCAGCTAAATCGGCTCTTATTTTGTGTAAGAAGGTGTCGGGATCCGATAATTGAAATTTAATTTCAGCTTCATATTTACCGACAAAATGTTGGCTCATGTAGAGTTCCTTGGTACTAGTCTTTTAGACTATTGATGGTAACACAAAGCAGAAATCGACGAGGGAGATAAAGATGAAATTAGTGAATAGATAAGTGCCTAGATGTTTAAATTAGGCACTTTGAGTGTAAATTTTACCGTTTATTTCTTGGTCATTTTATCTAGATAGCCCATCACAAATGCAGATAATACAAAGGTTAAATGGATGATGACATACCACATCAGTTTGTCATTTGAGACGCTTTTTAAGTCCATGAAGATTTTTAATAGGTGAATAGAGGAAATTGCCACAATGGAGGCCGCGACTTTATTTTTTAATGATGATGCGTCCATTTTACCTAGCCAGCCTAGTTTTTCACTGCTGTCAGGGATATCCATTTGGGAGACAAAGTTCTCATAACCTGAAAACATTACCATCACCAATAAACCACCGACTAATGCCATATCAATCAATGATAATAGCGTCAAAATTAAGTCTGCTTCAGGAATTGAAAGGATATTTGGCAAAATATGGTATAGCTCTTGAAAGAACTTAATGGTTAAAGCCAATAGTGTCAGTGAAAGCCCAAAATAGATAGGCGCTAAAATCCAACGTGAAGCATACATTGCTCTTTCAAAAAACTTTTCCATGAAATCCCTTGTAGTGGTGAGTTAATAACACAGTAAAATCTGCGAGGCATATTTTAGCGGTAGCGCGAGTGAAGAAGAAAGGTTTTTTTATTGTTTTATCATTGTGGAAGTTTTATGGCGTATTTATGAAATAAAGATGTCATTTTTATGAATAAAAAGTGACAAAATCGATACCTTCGATATTTTTATTTGCATTCAGCAAGATGATGCGTTTTAGTATGTTAACATTTAGATAATGTCATCAGTTATGGTAAGGAAATAGTTAGTCTGCCAATAAAATAAGTACTTGGAGCTTGATTATTTTAATAATTTCACACAATCAGCATTTCTAAATTCATGTCATAATGACATGGTAAAAAGCAGTTAATATTTAATATGATATAAATTTATTGGTTATATGGATGAAAGGAAGCTTTGATGTTGCGATTTCGTTATAGGTTAAAAAAAGCTCGCAAGAATAAATGTATACGCCGCCAGCGACTTCGCAATCGGTCTTTTTATATAGATAATAGATTGGATAACATGAAAAAGGTCAATATTGTCGTTTTAACAGGAGCGGGTATTTCAGCTGAATCTGGGATCCAAACATTCCGTTCTGCGGATGGATTATGGGAAGAGCATCGCGTTGAAGATGTGGCAACACCTGAAGGTTTCGAACGTAACCCTGAATTAGTACAACGTTTTTATAATGAACGGCGTCGGCAGTTACAGCAAGAAAATATTAAGCCTAACGCCGCTCACTATGCACTTGCTCAGCTTGAAGAGCTTTTTGGTGACCGCTTTTTGTTAATTACGCAAAATATAGACAACTTGCATGAAAGAGCGGGAAGTCAGCGAGTTATCCATATGCATGGTGAACTATTAAAAGTTCGCTGCAACTGGTCAAATCAAGTATTGGAATGGAAAGGGGATTTATCTGCCGATGACCGCTGTCATTGTTGCCAGTTTCCTCAGCCGCTCAGACCCCACATTGTTTGGTTTGGTGAAATGCCAATTGGAATGGATTATATTTATCAATCCCTTGAATCTGCGACTATTTTTATTTCAATTGGGACATCTGGTCATGTATACCCTGCGGCAGGTTTTGTTCATGAGGCTAAATTACATGGGGCACATACGGTCGAACTTAATTTAGAGCCTAGCCAAGTGGAAAGTGAGTTTGATGAGAAACACTATGGTTTAGCCAGCAAAGTCGTTGTTGAATATATCAATAAGCTTATTACAGAGTTACAGGTTAAAAATACAGCGCAATAAGCTTTCAATACATAATAATATAAGGGGAAACGTATTGTTTTCTCTTATAGGTTAGACATTTGTATCCATCATGGCCGGCATCGTAATCTCTTTGACGCAGGTTGCATTGCTCGTACTGGTGATAAAGCGTACGGCATTGACAACATCTTGTAATGGGATTAGCTGTCCATTACTTTTTTCAATGACTTCGTCGGCAGGAACCGTTAATGGGTATTCAGTTGCTAGATAACCTAAGTTTATGACTGATATTGCTATTTTATCTTCACGCAGTGTTTCTCTTAATGACTGTGCTATGCCTCTGAGGGCATATTTCGTGGCGGAAAAGGCGACTTCTTTGCCATTATGGTTATCTAGGCCCCATGTGGAACCGATCAATATAATCTTGCTATTTTTCGCTAAACGTAAATTGGGTAATAGTGCTTTTAAATTTAATAAACAAGCACTGATATTGGTTTGAATCATATTGAGCAGCTCAATGTCATCAGTCGATTCAAATTGGTATTCTTCACTAAAAGCCAGTTTCTCCCAAATACCCACATTATAAATTAAGGTATGAATAGGTTGATCCTGAATAATCTGCTTAATGGCATTCGCGCTATGAATATCATTTAAATCAGCAGGGATCCACGTAAAGTTAATGTGTTCAAAAGGAGGCTTTGAGCGAGACACTCCATAAATATGGTCTGCTTTTTCAGGAAATCCTTCGACCAATGCTTTACCTAAGCCTTTACTAACACCATAAATTAAACATGTTTTTGACATGAATTTTCCTGTTAACGAGTAAAATTTCGTTTTGTTTATTAATTAGCTAATAAATAAAATAATAAGACTTCATATATAGCATACTATTTCAATTTAATGATTGATGATTCGTGTAGTGGGTGAGTGATATTTAACCAAATAAGAGGCAATTAGGTAACAAATAAATAATAACCTACTAATTAATACAATTTGATTATTACCCTTATTTATTATAGGTATTGATTGCCAGTGTAATAGGTAGCTTACAAAAATTACGCTAAAAAATAAATTTCACTAACGATTTCCTGCAAAAAATAGAGAGCATTAACAGGAAAGCTGATTTGAAACAATAATTGAATCTGTGATCTTTCCCATAATATGGACATTGATATTTTAGGGGGAAGGGTATGGACAAACTCTTAGAGCGGTTTTTTGAATATACCGCTTTCGATACACAATCAAAACTAAATGCCAAAACAGTGCCTAGCAGCGCAGGACAGCTAAAGTTTGCTCGTGCATTAGTTAACGAGCTGAATGAATTAGGTTTTGAAAAAATAACGCTTAGCGATCAAGGTTGTGTGATGGCTTATTTACCGTCAAACGTTGATTGGGATGTTCCTACTATTGGGTTTATTTCACATTTAGACACAGCACCTGATTTTTCAGGTAAAAATGTGAGTCCACAAGTACTCGAAAATTATCGAGGGGGAGATATCGCGTTAGGTATAGGTGATGAAGTGTTATCCCCAGTGATGTTTCCAGTGCTGCATGAAATGATTGGCAAAACCCTCATCATGACCGATGGCAAAACCTTACTCGGTGCCGATGATAAAGCGGGTATCGCAGAAATAATTACAGCTCTAGTACGTTTAAAGGGTAAGAACATTCCTCATGGTAAAATCTGTCTTGCATTTACCCCTGATGAAGAGATAGGGCGTGGGGCTCGTCATATCGATTTTAAACAATTTGATGCATTGTGGGCCTATACCGTCGATGGTGGTGGTGTTGGTGAGTTAGAGTATGAAAATTTTAATGCAGCTAACGTTTCTATTAAAATTGTTGGCAATAACACGCATCCCGGTACAGCTAAAGGCGTAATGGTGAATGCATTAGGGCTAGCGAACCGTATTCATTCGATGTTACCACCTGATGAAACACCTGAAAACACCGAAGGTTATGAAGGCTTTTATCATTTAACATCGTTAAAAGGGACAGTAGAAAAGGCAGAATTGAATTATATTATTCGTGATTTTGACTTAGCGGGCTTTGAAGCTAGGAAGAAAAATATCATTCGAATTGCTGAAAAAGTTGGTGAAGGGTTACATCCAAGCTGCTATATCGAACTGACACTTGATGATACCTATTATAATATGCATAAAGAGGTCATGAAGTACCCACATGTTATTGAATTAGCAAAGCAAGCAATGCTTGATTGTGGTATTGAGCCAATTATCCAACCCGTCCGGGGTGGTACTGACGGTGCGCAGCTTTCACATCGTGGTTTACCGTGCCCAAATATTTTCACAGGTGGCTATAACTTCCATAGTAAACATGAATTTATAACACAAGAGGGTATGGAGCAGGCAGTTAGTGTGATCATGCGTATTGCGGAATTAACGGCTATTCACGCAAGGCAATCATGATATTTCATGATAAACAAGCGTGCTTATAACAATAAGCACGCGTAAATTTGCTATTGAAATAATACAGAAACGCCACTAAGCGCCAGTAAAACACCCATGACTAAATTAAAGCGTTTTAATGTCTTAGGTTGTTTTAGCTTTTCTCTTAATTTACTGCCAAACATCGCCCAAATAGCAACACATGGCCAGTTGATGGCCGCAAATATAACGGCAACCTGTACCATTGATAAATAGGGGGCGTTTATATTGGTATACATCGCCATTCCTGAAATAGCCATCATCCATGCTTTAGGGTTTATCCATTGAAATAATGCTGCTTCTAAGAAAGTTAGCGGCTTAATTTCCTGGTTATTTGATTGTGCAACTGAATGGCTAATAGTCGTTTTCCATGCAAGCCAGAACAAATAAATAATTCCAAAATATTTTAATACTGAATAAGTTATAGGGGATGATTGGATCAATGCCCCGACTCCTAGCCCGACAGCAAACAGCATAATAAGAAAACCAATTGATACCCCAAATGAATGCGGTAATGTCTTGCTAAATCCAAAATTAATGCCTGAAGCAAGTAACATAATATTATTTGGACCTGGCGTTATGGATGTTACAAAGGAAAACAATGATAAAGCTAAAAGTGTTTCTAAGTTCATATTGTTATCATCTTTAAAATGGATAATTAATGCTGCGTGAGAATGATAATAGTGAAGTAAAAATAGTTTAGGGTTGAATTAAAGAATGTGCTTTATCTTTGCGTGCTTACGGGCACGTAAGGATCATAATATGAGTATGTAATTGGGAAATAAAATATATAAAAAAATAAATAAGTTAGTTATTAATAAGGGGGGGTAATTGGCAATTTGCGGTTTTCATCAATAGGGAGGAGAGCCTTGTCATATTATACTGAGAATATTATTTTTAATAAAAGGCCCATAATTAATGAGCCCTTACACAAAATACAAATTTAATATTAAAGGTATTGATTAATCATCAAAATACCAATAACCATTATTGACGAGTGCGGTAAGCAGTGCGATAAAATTAACGTCATCAATGGCATCAGCTAAAATTTGGCTATTAACGGCATCATAACGACATAAGCTATCAGCAGCCTCATAACACTCGGTTTCTAAGCATTCTCCATTAACAAAAAATTGGTCGCCAACGCGCAATGCTCTGAGACCATTTAATTTGTATAAGGTTTCTTGCTGAGTTTTCAGTAAATCATAAATTTCTTCTTGCTCATAAGGTGGTTCAGGTGGAGCAATGTCTAATTCATGACGTGATTGTGAGATAAACTCACCTAGCCATTTACGAAATAGCTCAGGGTCATTAATCAGTGATTCCATCATTTCGCGCAGTTTAATTTGTTCACCTTGCAAGATCTCAGCAGGGTTATCACGGAATGATAAATCAGGATCGCTATAACGATAACTGCCTAAGTCATTAGAAATTAGGTGATCGGCAAAACTACTGAGCAGCTCACGAGTATTTGGGGCACGGAAACCAACTGAGTAATTTAATGAAGGCTCAATGGCGTAACCTTCATGTGGAAACCCAGGTGGAATATATAAAATATCGCCGGGTTCCATTTCTTCGTCGATGATGGCGTCAAAAGGTTGAACTTGTAGTAAGTCAGGGTGCGGGCAATGTTGTTTCATTGGGATTTTTTCACCCACTCGCCAATGACGACGGCCTTCACCTTGAATAATAAACACATCGTATTGGTCTAGGTGAGGACCTACACCACCGCCGGGGACTGAGTAGGAAATCATTAAGTCGTCCATCCGCCAGTCCGAAAGGACGCGAAATGGTTTCATTAATGCAGAGCTTGGATGATGCCAGTGGTCAACTGCTTGAACTAAAATAGACCAATTCTCTTCGCCAAGGTGGTCATAGCTTTCAAATGGTCCGTGACCAACCTGCCAAATCCCTTCTTTATGGCTAACCAAACGGCTATCAACCTCATCTTCCATCGCCAAACCTGCAAGTTCATCAGGCGAGATAGGATCAATAAAATTTGCAAACCCTTTTTTGATAAGCAGTGGGCGCTTCTGCCAGTGACTGTCGAGGAAACTCTGCCAGTCGAGATTTAGTTTGTAATCCATCTTATTGTCCCTTGGAGCTGCTAAGTATTGCTAATCAGTTTATTACAATATACCCGGTTCCAATACTGCAAAATGACCTATATGTGTGTAATGGTATGCTGTTAAATAAACTTTCTGAGAAACGGGTATTAAAGGTTTATCTTGAGAGTGAACCAAGTACATTACCCTAAATTACTATTTATAAAACACTTCATAAATAGTATACCGGAAATGGTTTGTAAAATAGGGGACAAGTGGACGCATATCACAGATTAACTATCTTCAATCATAGATTGCTGCCTAAATGTGACGGATAAACGAGCACCACCAAGCGGGCTGTCACTAATTGTGATATCTCCCTCGTATTGGTCGATAATATCCACTGCAATGGACAAACCTAAACCTTGACCTGGACGAAGGGTGTCTGCACGTTGCCCACGAAGGAAAATCAAACTACGTTTGCTTTCGGGCACGCCTGGGCCATCATCATCAACAACCAATGTTAAGCTATCAGTTCCGGCAATAGCACTAACTTCGACGAATTCAAGGCAATATTTACACGCGTTTTCCATGATATTACCCATCACTTCCATAAAGTCATTTGGTTGACCCAGCCAAGTTGTTTCAGGAGAAACATTAACCGTAATAGAAACACCTTTGTGTTGGTAAACTTTATGGAGGGCACTCGCAAGGCTGTCTAATATTGATGGAACAGATGAAATTTCGCGCAGCATCATATTTTCATCACCTTGCGTTGATGCGCGGTGCAAATAATAACCCACCTGTTGAGATATACGGCCAATTTGTTCGAGCATGATGGGTTCAGCCTGCTCAATATTCATTTGCTTACCTGAACGAAGAAGCCGCAGTGTTGACTGTAAAACGGCTAAAGGCGTCTTTAAACTGTGTGTTAAATCAGAAAGTGTCGTGCGGTATTTGCTGTAACGCTTACGTTCATTCGTTAATAAAATATTAAGATTACGTACTAGCCCACGAAGCTCATACGGAGGGTTCTCATCCAGTGTATCTCGTTCACCTTTTTCTAAGCTACTTAGTTGTGATACTAATGATTTAATTGGCCGTAGGCTCCAATAGGCCGCTAACCATAATAGTGGGATAACTAAGATTAAGTTAGCTAGTAACACATAACCGAACCACTCCCAAACTAAACCCGTATTTTGTAAGTCTTGTGGTAGTGTATCAACAACGACAATGGTGAGCGGAGGCAGGTTTTCACTAGCTGCATATTGATTGACGGACACGGAGTGAGTAAGCGGTTCATCGTCGTTATCCATGTCATCTAATTTTGTGTTGAATTCGGGGTTGTCATCTAGAAGTTGGCGAGTTTCGCGAATGTCTGTATCAATTTCATATAAGCCTTCTTTTTTAAGCCAGTCATTACGGATCAGCCGTTCAACGCTAGGTACATCACGTTGGCGCCATAACACGAGCCCTTGTTCATCATAAATAATGACCAAAGTCGGGTTGTTTAACGTGAAATTTGGGGGGACGCGAATGTCAATTTTATGGTTTTGCCATTGGGCTAGGCTATAAATTAAATTACTTTGGCTACGTAATAGGGTGTAAGTGGTTTTATCGAAACTAATCAAATACCCCAAAATCGCGACGATGCCGTAGGATAAGGTGAGTGCCAAGATCACCGCGGATGTTGCACAGAGAAAACGTGCTCGTAGCGAAAGGGGTTTGAACTTAAATTTACGTAGCTTCATGTTAGCCATTCACATCAAAACGGTAGCCTTGACCACGCACTGTGACAATTACATCATCACTATGAAATTGTTGGATTTTTTTTCGTAAACGGCCCATTAAAACATCAATGGTATGACTTTCTCTGAGCTCAGCATCTGGGTAAAGCTGGCGCATTAACGAGTCTTTGCTAACCACTTTCCCATTGTTGCGTAGTAGCGTTTCAATGATAGTGTATTCAAAAGCGGTTAATTTGACGGTTTCGCCATTAACGGTAAATTCTTTGCGTGATAGGTCAATCACGAAATTGCCTAATTCGAGTACTTGTGAAGCAAGACCACTATTTCTGCGCATCAAAGCTTGCATACGGGCGACCAGTTCTTCTAACTGGAAAGGTTTAGTCACGTAGTCATCAGCACCACTGTTTAGCGCTTGTACTTTTTCTTGCCAACTTTCCCGAGCAGTTAATACTAATAGTGGAATATTGACGTGCTCGCTACGCCAGCGTTTGATCATAGAAAGCCCGTCTTCATCAGGTAAGCCCAAATCGACAACTGCGATATCTGGACAGCTTTCGTGTAAAAAGTAATCAGCTTCTTTTGCGTCTTCAGCTGAATCAACCTGATGGCCAAGCTCTTTAAGCTGGACGGTTAAATGGTGACGAAGTAACGCATTGTCTTCGACAATAAGAATACGCATCGGAAACCCTCATATTGAAAAGAGATAGCTACAACTTATCAGATAGTAGCACTAGATACGCTATGGTAAAAAGAGTTCTGAACAACGACAAGGGATTAAGTAAATATAAATCAAACGAAGCGGAAATATAATTTATCTATATTTAGCTTTGAATAGCTTAGTATGATAGATAGAGCAGGGAATTCAAAATGATAATTAAAAAAGGCGACTTATAAGCCGCCTTTTTTGAAACCATGGAAGCTATTTTAGCTCGTCGATGAAAGTGACAGCGTAACCGATGTAGTTTGCAGGCGTCATTTCTTTCAAACGTGCTTTTTCGTGCTCTGGCAGGTCTAAACTATCAATAAATTGTTTCATACCTTCAGCGGTAACACGTTTACCGCGGGTCAATTCTTTGAGCTTTTCATACGGTTTTTCAATACCATAACGGCGCATTACAGTTTGAATTGGCTCAGCCAATACTTCCCAGTTTTGGTCTAATTCATCCAGTAAATGTTGTTCATTCACTTCTAATTTATTCAAACCTTTCATGGTTGATTGATATGCAATCAATGCATAACCTAATCCGACACCGAGATTACGTAATACTGTCGAATCAGTTAAGTCGCGCTGCCAGCGAGAAACAGGGAGTTTGCTAGCTAAATGACCTAAGACGGCATTGGCTAAGCCTAAATTACCTTCAGAGTTTTCGAAATCAATCGGGTTGACTTTGTGTGGCATGGTAGAGGAACCAATTTCACCTGCGATTGTTTTTTGTTTGAAGTGATTTAATGCGATGTAGCCCCAAATATCACGGTCGAAGTCTAACACGATAGTGTTAAAGCGAGCGACGCAATCAAATAACTCAGCAATATAGTCATGAGGTTCAATTTGCGTAGTGAATGGGTTCCATTGAATGCCTAAAGAGGTAACAAAGGTTTCGCTGAATTCGTGCCAGTTAACTTCAGGATAAGCGACCATATGTGCATTATAGTTACCGACTGCGCCATTGATTTTACCTAGAATTTCAACTTGTTGTAGCTGGCGGAATTGGCGCTCTAAACGATAAGCAACGTTCGCAAACTCTTTACCAATGGTGGACGGGGTTGCAGGTTGACCATGAGTACGTGAAAGTAACGGTAAATTGCGGTACTCATGAGCCATTGTTTTGATTTTATCAATGATTTGACGCCATTGTGGCAGCAAGACTTCTTCACGAGCGGTTTTCAGCATTAATGCGTGAGAGAGGTTATTGATATCTTCTGAAGTACAAGCAAAGTGAATAAATTCAGAAACTGCATGAAGAGCAGGGATGTCCGCTACCTTTTCTTTTAGAAAGTATTCTACAGCTTTCACATCATGGTTAGTTGTGCGTTCAATTTCTTTGATACGCATTGCGTCTTTTTCACAGAAGTTCGCGACAACTTCATCCAAGTAAGCGATTGCGTCAGCGGCAAATGCAGGAACTTCTTTGATTTGAGCGGTTGCAGCCAGTTTTTGTAGCCAGCGAACTTCAACTTGTACGCGAAATTTCAGTAAACCAAACTCACTAAAAATAGTGCGTAACGTGCTGACTTTATCACCGTAACGGCCGTCAATCGGGGATACAGCGGTCAGTGAGGATAATTCCATTGGTAGCAACTCCAGATTTAAAGGTGAGACAAAATATCTTTCGCCTGATTAGCCAGACGATTGCGAGAGAACATGAGTTGAATGCGACTTCCACCAACTTGTTGCCAAAGCACTGCGCAGCGAATGCCAGCGAGCAAGGTGGCTCTAACTTTTGCTTGAACGAGTGTGTTTTTTAGGATGTCAGGGGAACCAGTGACCTGAATTCGCGGTCCAGCTGGGCTGACTACATCTACATAAATACCCGCAAGTGCGTTAAACACGCCTTCAGAAAGTGGTTCAAAATAACCCGCTTGGCGTTCAAATTGCTCAATACGTTGGCCCAGCTGGTTCATCGCTTCTTGGTTTTTATTGAGGCGACGTTCAAGCGTCATAATGCTTAACATATATCGCGTCATTTCAGCCGATAAACCACTGTTACCGCCAGTCAGCATTCCTAACATGGCACTGAGGCCCGTCTTTAAATTTTCGGCATCATTACCAAATACATCCAAAGTGGATTTTGGATTCATATTGGTGAGGCTATTGACCATGGTTTCAGTGTCTTTCTCAAGACAAACACCTTCATGTGCGAGTTTTTGAACCATCGCGCTTGCTTGGCAGATACCCGCTAAAGCAAGCGTAATGTCATAATAGTTTTTTGCCACATTTACTCCTGAATACGGGTTTCAATAATACCGCCACCGAGACAAACTTCATCGATATAAAATACAGCGGATTGACCTGGAGTGACAGCCGCGACAGGGTAGTCAAAAGCCACTTCAATGCGATCATCACTTAATGGGGTGATCGTACAAGGGATATCCGCTTGACGATAACGTGTTTTTACTACGCAACGTAGCGGCTCAGTCATGGTTTTCCGGTCAACCCAATGTAATTGCTGAGCAATTAACCCAACAGACATCAAACGAGGGTGTTCATGGCCTTGAGCTACGATAAGAATGTTGTTTTCGACGTCTTTATCGACAACATACCAAGGTTCTTCGGAGCCTTCTTTTGTACCACCGATACCGAGACCTTTTCGTTGACCTAAGGTGTGGTACATCAAGCCTTCATGCTGACCAATTGTTTCGCCATCAACAGTGACGATAGGGCCCGGTTGAGCGGGTAAGTAGCGGCCTAAAAAGTCGCGGAACTTACGCTCACCAATGAAACAGATCCCCGTGGAGTCTTTTTTCTTTGCAGTAACTAAGCCAATTTCTTCCGCAATACGGCGTACTTCAGGTTTTTCGAGTTCACCAACGGGGAAAAGGCTTTTAGCTACTTGTTCGTGGCTCAGAGTATATAAAAAATAGCTTTGGTCTTTGTTGTTATCTAAACCACGTAATAATTGGCTTTTACCATTGATATCACGGCGGCGCACATAGTGACCAGTAGCAATGTAATCTGCGCCTAAATCTTCAGCCGCAAATTCTAAGAAAGCTTTAAACTTGATTTCTTTGTTGCAGAGAATATCTGGGTTCGGTGTGCGGCCTGCTTTGTATTCAGTTAAGAAATGTTCGAAAACATTGTCCCAATATTCAGCAGCGAAATTAATGGTATGAAGTTCAATACCCAGTTTGTCACACACAGCTTGTGCATCGGCAAGGTCAGTAGCAGCTGAACAATATTCTGTGTCGTCATCTTCTTCCCAGTTCTTCATAAACAGACCAGCAACCTGATACCCTTGTTGCTGTAGCAAGTAAGCGGATACAGAGGAGTCAACACCACCGGACATCCCGACGATGACTTTTTTTTGGCTGTTATCTGACATGGTACTATTATTTGACATGGAAATATCTCACTGCGGAAAAATCAAGCCCCATACTTTAGCATGTTGTTCCCGCATTACACCAGAGTTAGCAGGGAATATTATTGCTTGGTGAAATCTTCACCAAGCAGAAGTTAAGTACTTAAAGATAATGGTCGCCGTAAGCGGTTAAAATATCGAGAGGATAATGCTTTCCTGTGAGAAAACAGCGCAAACTTTCCGCCACTAGTGGTGAACGCAGGCAGTTGCTATTTAGAATTTCTTGGGCAGTCAGCCAATGGCATTTGCTAATATCACTGTCTTGTGGCTGTGTCTCACAAATGGATTCAAGTTCTACGGCAAATAAAAAACGGATAAACTGAGTTTTATCTGGGGCAATCCATTGATGAATTTTAATTAATTGTGTTGGTGTGGCTTTGATTCCAGTTTCTTCTAGTAATTCACGTTCGGCGGCTTGCAAAATAGTTTCATTAGCTTCTAAATGCCCAGCTGGTTGATTCCAAGTGGGTTTATCATTTATCCACTCTTCCACGACTAAAAATTTGCCTTGAGCATGCACAACAGTTGCTACAGTCACATTAGGTTTAAACAACAGTTACCTCCTTCCATTCGCCAACTGAAAGATTTCCCAAATTAAATTCACCAATTTGATAACGAATTAGCCTAAGCGTTGGAAAACCTATATTTGCCGTCATACGACGGACTTGCCGATTACGTCCTTCATATAATGTAATTTTTAACCAGCTAGTCGGGATATTTTTGCGTTCCCGTATTGGCGGAGTTCTTTGCCATAGCCATTCAGGTTCGCCAACTAACTCGATTCCCGCAGGGAGTGTTGGACCATCATTTAATATTACCCCTTGCCGAAATTTTAGTAGTGCATCTTCATCGGGAATACCTTCTACCTGAGCATAGTATATTTTCCCTGTTTTTTTCTGTGGTTGAGTTAAACGTGCCTGTAGTTTTCCATCATTGGTTAAAATTAATAGCCCTTCACTGTCCCTATCAAGACGTCCTGCGGCGTATACATCGTTGATTGGAATATATTTTTTTAGTGTGTCGCGACCTTGTTCATCAGTAAATTGAGGAAGAACATCAAAGGGTTTGTTAAATAAAATGATTTTAGTTGATATTTGCTGTCTTACCGAAACACGCTTAGCGTTATGCTTTAAAGCAGTCGAGGGTGGCGAGTAACGATTTTTCTTCGGAACTGATTTTTTGTTCGGTCTGTTCATGGTCATTCAATGAGAATTTATTGGTTTTAATTTGCGGCGACTTATTTCATCTAGTGTAGGAGATTTAACGGTTTGATCCTAGAACGTATTTTTCATGGCGATGTAATATTTAATTAACAACTTTAAAAACATTTAAATCAATAAAAACAATTTTCCATTTAAAAATAAGTACATATGGATTTGTTTGGATGGTGATAGTGTGAGCAAAACGTATTTTTAATTTGAGTTAACTTGCTAATATTATTTTTTGTGAGGGAAGTATTTTAACAAAAGTTGTGTCGTTCCCTCAAATGGGTTATTGACAACTTTTCATCGCGGTTTGATTTATTTCTAATAATGGAATGCTTAAATTAATTTATTGATTTAACAGTATTTATAAATAGATATTCGATTAACTTACAAGGTAAAACAGTACGTTAAATGCGATCGGCATTGAAGCTTAGATGAGTAATCATTGGCGTTCGACGCAGATTGAAGTAGTATTGACACGTCTCTTACAAAAAATTAACAAGCAAAATACGCAAGTGAAAGGAGAGGTTAATGGAAAGCAAAGTAGTAGTTCCGGCAGAAGGCGCTAAAATTACCATTGATGCAAAAGGCAAACTAAACGTTCCGAACAACCCAATTATCCCTTTTATCGAAGGTGACGGCATTGGTATCGATGTCACACCAGCAATGTTGAAAGTGGTTGATGCGGCAGTGAAAAAAGCCTACAACGGTGAGCGCAAAATTTCTTGGATGGAAGTTTACACCGGTGAAAAATCTACACAAATTTATGGTAAAGATGTTTGGTTACCAGAAGAAACTCTCGATTTAATCCGTGATTACCGTGTTTCAATTAAAGGCCCTTTAACAACTCCTGTTGGTGGTGGTATTCGTTCTCTGAACGTTGCATTGCGTCAACAACTTGACCTGTATATCTGTTTACGTCCTGTTCGCTACTACAAAGGCACTCCAAGCCCAGTTAAACAACCTGAACTGACTGATATGGTTATTTTCCGTGAAAACTCTGAAGATATCTATGCGGGTATCGAGTGGAAAGCGGGTAGTGCAGAAGCAGATAAAGTTATTAAATTCCTGAAAGATGAAATGGGTGTGACTAAAATCCGTTTCCCACAAGACTGTGGTATTGGTATTAAGCCTTGTTCAGAAGAGGGCACAAAACGTTTAGTTCGTGCTGCTATTGAATATGCTATTGATAACGGCCGTGATTCAGTGACTTTAGTTCATAAAGGTAACATTATGAAATTCACTGAAGGTGCATTTAAAGATTGGGGATACCAATTAGCACAAGAGGAATTTGGCGGCGAATTATTAGATGGCGGCCCATGGGTTAAAATTAAAAACCCTAAAACTGGTAAAGATATTATCGTTAAAGATGTTATCGCAGATGCTTTCTTACAACAAATCCTGCTACGCCCAGCAGAATACGATGTTATCGCTTGTATGAACCTAAATGGTGACTACATTTCTGATGCATTAGCAGCGCAGGTCGGTGGTATTGGTATCGCTCCTGGTGCAAATATTGGTTCTGAGTGCGCATTATTCGAAGCAACTCACGGTACTGCACCAAAATATGCAGGCCAAGATAAAGTTAACCCAGGCTCTATTATCCTTTCTGCTGAGATGATGCTGCGCCATATGGGCTGGACTGAAGCTGCTGACCTAATCGTTAAAGGTATGGAAGGCGCAATCGAAGCTAAGACTGTAACCTATGACTTCGAACGTCAATTAGAAGGCGCTAAATTACTGAAATGTAGCGAGTTCGGTGACGCAATCATTAAGCACATGTAATTTATTACGTGGTGTGATTAGTAACGGGAGCTTAATAGTTCCCGTTTTTTATTATCACTTCTGAAACGGTTATCAAAAAGTTATCAAAACGAATTATCAAAATCTATCTATATTCCGACTATTAAATAACAACTCTCACCCAATCCTTACCCCGATCATCATTATATTTATCGGTCATTTTTTGCGATTTATGACCCAGTAAATCTTTAGTGTTAATTCCTTGTTCTCGATAGAGTCTTTCTGATAAAGATCGTTGTTCATGAAATGAAGCTGGTGTTCCTTCACCCCAATCAATATCAGTTTTATTTCGTGCCTTCTTGAAATTTGTTGTTATTGTATTTGCTGTAACTTGTTCGCCTCTATTTGCTTGAGAGGTTGTTCTAAAATAGTGGATCAGATAAGGACTGAGAACACGGTCACGACATCTAGTAACAACATCACGTAAAGACATGTTTAATGCATCAGATCTTAATGCTAGTGGAATGGCCAGTTTACTTCCTGTCTTTTCTTGTGTTACATGCAAATGGTCATCCCAAATATCACTAAATTTCATTGCTGAAATATCGCCGAGTCGTTGCCCTGTAATGACTGCCAATAACATTGCATTGCCTAAGTACTTATGTTGTTTATCCGCGATATCAAATATTTTTTGCCACTCCTCTAAATTAAGGCGCTGGCGGGTAATTCGTCTTTTTGGTTGTTTAGTTGCGAGTGCAGGGTTATATCCTGGTGGGACTTCACCAGCATGCTGCGCCTCTTTGAACACATCGATTAATACAGATCGAATAACCTGAGCCATGCGATGTTGGCCATTAGATTTATATTCATCGAGTATTGATGCGATATCTCTCGCATCAACAGCGGGTAAAGGCTTCATTGCGAGAGAGTGGCGCATTAGGTCTACAGGTTTTCTTTTTTGTTTGTATGTATTTTGTTTTATATCACCGTCAGCAAGGCGCTCTTCTTGTATTACCCAGTAGCGATCCAGCCAAGTATTTACGGTGATCTCTTTTCCTTTAATTCTTGCTACTCTATCGCTGATCGCCATAACTTGACGGCTACGTTGTTCAGCTAACCGGTTATTAGCTTCAATCGCAATTTCACGAGCTTCAGCCTCATTGTCACCGAGGGCATGATATTTTCCAGTTATAGGATGACGATAACGCCAATAAACTTTGTTAGCTTTTCTGCTAAATAGTGGGTAGAGATTGGGAATGTTGACGTTATTTTTACGTGGTCGGGCAGCCATCATTTAAAATCCTTTGTAATTTTGGGTTATCATTCTTATTGATAACTGGTGATGCCAAATTACCGACTAAGTCGGCATCTTCTCTCACGCGCCAAATACCACCTTCTTTTTGTGCTGGTGGATAGAACAAGCCATTCCTAGCATAGCGTTGTAATGTCCCCAGGCGAGGAGGGCGGCTTCTATAACGTTCGCTCGCCCATTCCTCCAAAGTTAGCATTTGCATAATTACCTCCACATTCTGCCGCATACAGACTTTTAATTTTTGACTATACTTATTAAGTAACACGCGATACTTGCTATTATTTGCCGGCATATTATATGTCGGTTTTTTTTTGCTAATTTCTTGTTTATTTATATCTTTGGACTAAGCTTAAGTAATTCTACAGTTACTTATATTCCTATAGAATGAGCTGATCCCTGTGTGTTAATTATTTACCGCTGAATTTATTGGCGGTATTTTTTTATTTATTGATTTGGTTTTAATTTAAATACAATAAATAACTATCACTCGGACTTATTATTATCAGCAAAAATTAGTTTATAAATTTCTTCACGATGGACACTAATATCTTTTGGGGCATCAATACCAATCCGCACTTGGTTACCCTTTACTCCTAAAATTGTAACTTTAATATCATCACCAATAACCACAACTTCGGTTGGTTTTCGAGTAAGAATAAGTATTCCCATACTAAGCACTCCACATAGTTAATAAGATTGCCTGAACTAACTTATCCACATCAGGCGGCTGTGGTATTCTTGGAAGCCCTACACAACCAAGAGAATTTTTTAATGCTTAAATCTACGCTAATTGCTAAATGCCTTTACCAATGCAACATGATCACTGATGTAAAAGGGGGTGAGCATGCGGTACAAAGTATTTTTGTTGATTATTTTCCAAAGCATTCATTTGAAAAATGGAACACTCAACTACCAGACAATGTTGTAAATCACTTTCTAGAAGCATCAAAAGGTAGCTCAACTATTCATGTTGATTCCTTTATTAAAGACCTTTGGGATCTTTAATAGTCGAAAAAGCACTGTAGCCATGTTGGATAGTTTTCCCGAACGCATTAGCCTCTAGTTCTAGCGAATTTCTATCCAGCATTAAGACTTCAGTGGTTTTTGCGATAAATGACAAATAATCCGCAGCTACCGCGCCATCCGTTCTCAAATAACAAACCGTGGCGCCATTGATTTTCAACTCAATAATATTTCCTGTTGTTTTATCTGCTTTATTCGACATAGCTAGAACTCCACACAGTTGAATTTAGTTAAGCATTAATAATGACTTGGCAGCGTTCAGACTGGTCGAAAATATCTTCATCGAGCTTTTCTAGTTGGCGCTGTAAGTCGGCTTGCTTAGCTTTAAGTGCCGCCAGCTTTTGAAGTTCAGCGGCTTTTTCCATAATCCATGCTGCAGCATCTTCTTGCGACATAGCAACGCTAAAAGTAACGATTGGTTCATTTGAATTGGTTTGCATGATATCCACCTAGTCATTGTCTTGATGGAATAAATATAGCAATGGCTATTAAATATAGCAATAAGTATATTTTGTTTATTTTAAGATGGATTGTATTACATTGAAATTAAAAGGATTATTTTTTTTATTTTTATAATAATACGAAAGGCTATCAGAATTTATATGGAATAATTCTTGCAAATTTTACTTGAGAATATAAAGTATAAAACAATTTACTGTATAAATACACAGTAAACAACCAAAAGCTACAATGTTATATTCGAGAGGAATGAGACGATGGTGATAGTTTTGGTGAGAGATGGTGTTGGTGAGTATAGAGAGGTGCTTGTTAGTAAAAAAAAGAAAACAAGCTACCTCCTGAAATCACGAACAAGAAAGACAACTACACCGATAAATAGTGCAGAGGATAAATCAATCAATGGCACTCTATTATCATCAACTGACAGGAAGCCGTGACTGCCGCCATCTAAAAATTTATATACAGAAATAGAATTGTTGACCTGCGCTATCACCAGATCCCCCGTTCCTGGTGTTATCTCAGTGTCTACTATAGCAATGCTCCCGTTAGGTGCCTCGGCGCACCCAGTATTGCGACTAAGAACATATGCACGATAAGACGGTAATGGCTTGCCCATAGGGGATAAAACGAAATCGTCAGTCTCACCAGTCTCATCCCAAACTGAAATGTTAAGAGATTTGTCTAACCTAAATCTATGCTCGTTATTAGGCCCTTCCATTTCCCCAATACCGTTCGCCAACCAATCAACATTCACGCCAAGCGCATTAGCGATATCAACTAATTTAACAGAGCCTTTGGCTTTTCCATTAACTAAACGCCAGATCGTAGGTTGAGCAACTCCTGATGCTTCAGCTAAAGCACCCTGAGTCATATTGCCCCTATATTTCATAGCCTCTTGAAGGCGTTCAGACAGTGTCGTTTTCATGAATGCGAATTTATAGTCATGCGTATTAAAAATCAAATTCTCATTGCTATTGTATAATTTAATACTCATTGCTATTATTTATCTCACAACAATACTAAAAGGGTTAAAAAATGAAAAATAAAGCAATTCAAAAAGCAATTGATATTGCTGGAGGGCAAAAAAAACTAGCTGACTTGTGTGGCGTGAGCCAGCCGACGGTTTGGCGATGGCTTCATGGTGGCGGTGTAGATGCAAGATTGGTTATGTCTATTGTGAAAGCCACCAACAATGCAGTTTTACCTCATGAAATAAGACCAGACCTTTATGAATTAATTGGAACAGGCAAACAATAACAAAACCAACTAACTGAGTTAACTACCAACAAAACAACGGAATTGTAGATATGTGCAAACAAACATTAAAAGAAGTCGTGAAAGAGATGTGTAAGGCGTATCCCGGTGGACGTTCAGCGATGGCTGGCGCATTGGGTATGACAGAAACCACGTTCAATAACAATTTGTATGAAAAGAACGGCTGTCGTTTTTTTGAGCGTGAAGAGCTTGAAGCGATGGAAGATTTATCTAATACCTCATTTCTTGCAGGGTATTACGCAAATAGAAGAAATTTATTGCTGGTGGAAAAGATAAGCCCAGAGGATTTGGACGAACCAGAATTATTCAAATTACAAACTCGAGCATCAACAACTCGCGGCGAGTTAGTTGTATTCATTGGTAAAGCATTGGAAGACGGTGTTGTTGATAAGCATGAAGAAAAACAAATTCTGACAATGTTGGATAGAGCAATCGCAAGCACTAGAGGGGCTATCAATGCGCTCATTAAATTACATAAGAAAGGTTGACGCCCCAGATATGCGGTCCGAGGCGTCGGGTGCTAATAACAACTTGTGTGGAGTAACTAGCATGAGCAGTGTAACGAATTTACGCGGTAGAACGCAAGTGAGAGTTTCTATCCGTGATGGTCGTTTTGTCTATGAACTAAAGGTACCAGAAGGGCGGCAGGAGACCAACTACAAGTTTGTTGAGTGGTTGGTAGATGATTTTAATGCAAGTTGCGGGAGAGGGGAGCATGTCCAATGAAGACGCCAATAATCTCAATCGCATTTATCTGGATAAGCGCGGTATTCGTGTTCGCGTCATACGTTATGACCGAATCAAACAGTGGGTCATATTCATGCGTGACGGTTATGAACATGAATGCTTTGCCCCTTTGTACAAATTTAAAGCCGAATTCACAAGGGTGATGGAATGAGCAGCTTATTACTACTTAAAACACGCCCACAAATTGTTATACCTGAACTAGCGGTACGCTTGGGCTTGAATGAGGCTTTATTGCTTCAGCAAGTTCAGTATTGGCTATCTGAAACCTCGTCGGGCGTTGACCATGAGGGGCACCGCTGGATTTATAACACTATTGAAGAATGGCGTGAACAATTCCCATATTTTTCTGAATCCACAATTAAGCGTGCATTTAACAATTTAAAAAAGTTGGGTGTCTTAAATATTGAGCAAATCAATAAACGAACTCATGACCGTACTAATTATTACTCTATAAATTATGAACATGTGTTGTTATCCGATGAGGTCAAATTGAACCCATCGAATAGTTCAGCCGAGCGCATTCGAACAGGTCAAAATGACCATATCGATAAGCGCAAAATGAAGCGTTCGAATAATATCAAAATGACCCCATCGAACGGGGCAAATTGCCCTGATCTTACAGAGAGTACTACAGAGAATACTCAAGAGATTACAACAGAGAGTAACTCTTTTTGTCCGGCTCATGCTGAGCCAGACCAAGCGCAAATTGTTTTAGAACATTTCAATAAAGTCACGAATTCAAGTTATCGGGATGGGAAAACCACTATGGGCCACATCAGAGCCCGTCTATCTGAAAACTATACCTCGGATGATTTAATTCTGGTAACTGACTACATCACAGCCAAGTGGCTAAATGACTCAAAAATGTGTGATTACCTGCGGCCAAAAACATTATTTAGCCCTGAAAACTGTATGGAGTACTTCGAAAAGGCTCAGAAATGGAATGAGGCTGGTCGCCCTAAATGCGCCAACGGTAAATGGCTAAAGCCGGGTGAGGCGGCTATGAGTATCGACACTGTTGAACGTGACACTGTATTCACTCAAATTTTCTCAACGGGCTGGAAGCCAGCTAATAGGCTCCAAGAAATTGCCAAAGAAATGGCCAGCAAAAGCGGCTTAGGTCGACTTAATGAATTTGCGGGCCGTGCTGCATGGAAAGGCATTTGGCAGCAAGCAGCAGAACAAGCAGCAAAGGAGATGACAGTATGATTTCTTCACAGAAACGTCGGTATATCGAGTTCACAACTCACTTCAAAGGCCGACCGTTTAGTCGTGATGATTTGTTCAATGAGTTTAATATGAAAAAGCACTCTGGGGCGACAACTATCATCAAATCTCTAATCAACTATGGCTTGGTGTATCAAGGCAAAGATGGTCTTTATCACGTATCTGATGATTGTGAAAAAATGCTAAGGGATGGGAAGTTTCGTTCTCATGATACTTCAGCGAGTTCAAATGGGATTGTTGCTGAGACAGCTTTGTCCGCTTTAGTTCAACAGTTTGATGCATTATTGGCAGGGGTAAGAGCATGAGCATATTACTTGTATTGCCATTTCCACCAAGTGTTAATGCATGTTGGCGTAATGTGAATGGCAGAACGCTAATTAGCGAGAAAGGCCGTAAATTTCGTGGCAGTGCGATTGTCGCCATTTATGAGCAATTAAGGCGTAAACCGATAGCGATAACAGAGCCCGTTACAGTAAAAGTAAAAATGTACCCGCCAACAAACCACAAGCGGGACATAGATAACTATTTAAAAGCACCATTCGACGCATTAACGCATGCCAACATTTGGAAGGATGACGGCCAAGTTAAGCGAGTTGAAATGGAGTGGTGTGAAGTAGTCAAGGGTGGGCGCTTTGAAATAACAATCAGTATGCATGAAAGCGCAAGTAAGGTTGCGTAAATGTGGGGAATAGAATGAGTTACCAATGGATATTAACACCAATACTGGTACCAGAAATTGGAGCCATAATATTTAAGCCTGGTGCACATATGCATACATTCAACGGCAGAATGCTACTGATGACTTTGCCACAAGAGCTAAAGCACAAAGCATCGGGCCTTATCTCTCTTTCTGATCAATACCTCAACGACATAGCGAGTGGTGAGCGGGTATCAAAACCTGTGTTAAATTTAACCGTCGAACCCGAACCACCAGCTAGCTTGATGTTAAAGCCAAAATTACAGCGCTGGATTAATGATAACTACCTGCAGTGGGTTAAATCACAGCCATGTTGTGTTTGTAACTCTATCGCGCACGATGCACATCACCTAATCGGTCATGGTCAGGGCGGAATGGGCACTAAGGCCCATGATTTGTTCACTATTCCATTATGTCGCATTCACCACAGCGAGTTGCATAAAGATCCAAATGAGTGGGAGCGCGAGCACGGAAGCCAGTTGGTTTTGTTATTTCGATTCCTAGACCGTTCTGCGTCACTGGGTGTTTTTGGTTAATGCGTTATGCGGAACGCAGGAGACTTTTTGCATGAGAGATATTCAGTTAGTTTTACAAAAATGGGCTGGTTGGGCGAGTGATAATCCGGGGGTTGATTATTCTCATATTGCAGCAGGTTTTAAAGGTTTAATCGTAAATAAAGAGCCGTCAAGGGAATCATGCAGCGATGACGATGGAATAACCATCGACAGTGTTATAGCTAAGCTGAGACAAGTTCGAAAAGAAGAAGAATTAAATTTGATAGTATTGCATTACCTTTACGGTGTATCTAAGCGCAGTATTGCCAAGGAATGGAAAATGAGCGAAGGGCGAATTCGGCAAATGATGCAAGTCGCTGAGGGCTTTGTTGATGGCTGTCTGGCTATGTTGGGTGTAGCCCTAGAAATGGATTCTGATGTTATTAATAAAGTAAAAGTGATAGATAGTAAAAAAGTATTAGTGCGCTACGCAAATTCGATGCTATTGTGATAAGAGTAAATACGTTGTAATCGAACTTATAGAATGAAACCTCGCAATGCGGGGTTTTTTTTATGTCTGAAACAAACATAAGACTTGCTGTTATGATTGGTCAGAGTTACATGTGTAGTTATAAAGTAAGCTAGAAAATAAAATTTGCTATCGCTTAGGATGTGTGGCTTAATGGATTCATCGGTTTGGAAGTACAGGCCTATTTATGCTAGTCAGTTTAAAGTTGTTCACCATTTAGCGTTATCTAAGATACCTCTTCATTGCGAATTCCTTCTAATTAATTCCCATAAGTAAAAATAAAAAACAAACCTTACCTATGCCTTATGGCAAACTTAAAAATTAAAGGAAATTCTATGTCTAATTCAATGATTGGTTTAGTAAAATGGTTTAACGAATCTAAAGGTTTTGGTTTTATCTCTCCTGAAGACGGAAGCAAAGATGTTTTTGTGCATTTTTCAGCTATCCAAAGTGATGATTTTAAAACTTTATATGATGGGCAAAAAGTAAGCTTCTCATTAGAGACTGGCGCAAAAGGCCCAGCAGCAGCTAACGTAGTGGCGCTTTAAAAACATTATAAAAATTCGCTTCTATTACAAGTGCCCATGTTGTAACGGATCCCAGTATCGGACATCGCAGTTTGATATTTCGGTTAGCAATCCACATGGCGCCACATGTATATTTTGTAAAAATATAATGAATGCTCGCGCTATCTAGTATTTTAAACCTCGCAATGTCGAGGTTTTATTATATATAAGGGTGTATTTTTTTAACGTTTCGTATTTGCAACATTTTATTTGAAAAGTAGATGCAGATTTTTAAGAGAAACACCCCAAGGAGTAAACTATGAATTGGCTTGTTATTTACGACCGAATAATTAGTTATACCCAGAATATTATGTTTATAGCTATTATGTCCTTAATGGCTTTTGCAATACTAAACTGGCTTAAATAAGCCTTCTCCGCCATTAACTCAACTGGAAGAGTATTTAGCCTTATTAAGGCTAAGAGTCGAGGTTCGATGCCTCGATGGCGGACCACTCCACTAACTATGTTTAAAGGTTAAGATCATGAGGGGGGGGGGGATGTCTGGATTGAGTCAATCAAAGCTAATTAGTAGAGTATTGCAATGGATTAGTAGCGCTGCATTGCTTCTACTTGCAGTTATATTAATTATCTTTTTAATCAAAGAAACTATAGTATTGGCCGCACTTTTATTTGCGGTTAGCAATTCAACTTCAATTTACTCCCTAATTGATGGTCTTATCATTTATTTTTTATATTTTGAATTTATTGCATTGATTATCAAGTATTTTCAGTCTGATTATCATTTTCCATTACAATATTTTATCTATATTGCGATCACTGCGGTAATTCGGCTTATTGTTGTTGAGCACAACAGTCCTCAGTTGTTTATCATATATTCGGTCACCATACTGATATTAGTTATCGCATTATACTTTGCAAACTCCGAAAGATTAAAGCCGAATGAATAAGAATACCTTTTAGCAAGTGCCTTTATAATGACAACTCTATTTGCCAGCTTCTATCTTTCACATAGCGGCATTAAAGCGAGTAGGGTTTTCATTGTGGAGAATGCCAAGGCTGATTGGCTAACTCGCATGAGTTATCTGTACTTATCAGGATAGAAGCACACACGCCATGGGAACCTGAACGCATACACTCTCAGCGTATGCCTCCACAATACTTCTAATGTTATTAACGTTTAGATTTAGTTTAGTTACTTAACTGAACTTACAAGCCTCGACAGGTCTAAAACCTAACATAAATATGATTATGAGGTATGACATGAGGCCGTTTATATTAGTTTTTGCGGTAATACTTTCTGCTTGCACATCTTCTGGACAGGATATCAGCAAGGAAAAACCTAAAGATGATCCCTATGCTGAGAGTACGTTAAACAGCATTAAAGCTAGCCAGAAAGTGCAAATAGACCGACAAATATATAAAAGAGGTTATTAATTCAGTAGTTGATAATTACTCAAGGGCTGCGCATTGCGTGGCCTTTTTCTATTTAAGAGAGGTAGTTATGAAATTTGAAGACTTACCCGCTGATATTCAATTGGTTGCTGCTAATTGTTTATCTCGATTAATTATGGATAGATCTCATATGGAAAAAGAGCCAATGGAGAGATTGGCTCGGGATGTTAAGAATGCCTTTATTGAGTTGTTCGGCTCTGAGTCAGAATCAATTGACCATACTAAATCTACTCAAGTTGTCTGCCGCGTTAAAGATAAGGGCGGTTCGCTTGAAGTGTGCTCAGATGGGATTAGTCGTTTTCATTCAATAGCTTTGTGACCGTCTTATTCTAACTCTAGCGCTTCTATTCCAAGATAGAATGCAAGCCTAGACATTAAAAATGCAAAACAGATGAATAGTTTCACCCTGTTTGGTGTATTCTTATCGTTAATTGAATACTCATTAACAGCCAATCCATCCTGGTCTCTTACAAGCAAGGGGGCGTCTATGTTCCATTTATCTGACTGGTTTTCCAATTGAAACCCTTTTAATAAATTAACGAGTTTATTTATTGATTCGTCAGAAACTAAATTATGCCCACTTCCATGTGCTAAATTATTTCTTAGTGAGTTAATCATTTTAAGGCTGCTATATAATTCATCTGGAACACCTAAATTTCGAGCTAACTTAAATTTATCGCTGCAATTAATTCTTACTGAATAATTACCTTCTCCGAAGAAATTATCGGCATCACAAGCTGCGCAAATCCAAGCTTCAGCCAGTTGTTCACTTAATAAGTGAACGCGCAAAACCGCACCAATATCATCTTCTGTTCGAATGGCTTGCATCAATAGTTTATTGACGCCAATTTCATTAACTTTGTCTATAAATATCTGCTTGTTCATATCAGTTCCTTAGGAGGAAGCGTGGACCTTAAAAATATTATGATGATTAATATATCAGACACGGGCGTTTCGTTAACCTTTAATGGTGGAATGGCGAGCTATGATAAAAATGGGCATCTTGAAGGCTCCATAGGTAAACAATCTGTTATTCCAACTCATGTAAGCTTTGTTGATTCTCGCTCTAATCCACAAAACTCAAATCAATCTACTAAAACAACAAATAAAATCTAGCTGCTATTGCTGGTGGCTTTCTATTAACTAAATTTCGGGCACTCCGTAGGGGGTGGTATATGCGTATGGACAAATTAACAACTGGCGCCTCCTATGCTGCCTCTACGGGTTCAACATTCTATTGGCTAAAACAATTGTTAGATGGTTTCTCATCTGAGCAGTGGGCAGCAATTGGGGTGTTGGGAAGCCTACTTTTAGGTGTGGCTACATTTTTGACAAATTTATATTTCAAACGAAAAGAAGATAAGCGCAAGGAGGCGGCTCATGCCAAAGATACCAAATAAAATAAAAATGGCCGCTGCAGCTGGTGGGCTGATGACCTTAACTGTTGCGATGATTGCAGAGTTTGAAGGGTATGAGTCCAAGCCTTACCGTGATGTAGTGGGAGTTCTTACCGTATGTTATGGGCACACGGGCCCCGACATTATCCCCACAAAAACCTACACAAAAGCCGAGTGTGATGCGCTGTTAGAAAAAGACTTGGCAATTGTCGCTAAAGCAGTGAACCCCTTAATTAAGGTCAATATCCCTGATTACACAAGGGCTGCACTTTACTCTTTCACTTATAACGTAGGGGTAGGGGCTTTTTCGCGTTCTACGTTACTTAAAAAGCTTAACGCTGGTGATCAAGCTGGCGCATGTAATGAACTTAAACGCTGGATATATGCTGGAGGCGTCAAATGGAAAGGGTTAATGACAAGACGAGAAGTAGAAAAAGCCGTATGCCTTGGCGAGTTCGCTTATGCATATCCGCTTTCATTATCGGATTCCCTATCTACTTGGCAACTGGCGTATATGTACTCAGAGACGATACCTGTGGTACTGACAAAATAAGCTTAGAAAAGCGGTGCCAAAAAGCTATCGACCACTATAAGGGCAGGTAGGTGAACTTATGAAAATAGATAGTTCCACTTGGTTATTTTTGGTGCTACTTGCTGTGAGCTGGTGGGCCACAATGCTTTATGACAGCAATGTTCTAGTAAAAAAAGATATTGAGCGATTAGAAAATGAAGCGGTAGCAAGTCAATTCATATTGTCCACGGTTTTAGAACTATCGGTAACATTCAATGAAATCTCACGAAATAACCTTAGGAAACGCGACGCGTCAGCAGTGGCTTCTGAAGCGGTTAAAACTATTATCAAAACTGTTATTGTGGGTGATAAGTGTGCTGCTATTGATGCTCCTCGTGATGCTACTGTCGAGCTGCACAACCACGCGAATAGAATACGTTCAAACGCCATCAGTGCCCATTCCAGCTCATCTACTCAATGATTGTTTACCTGAGTACATTCCTGAGACATTTCCTTGGGGTGACTCTCTATTGATAAATGAGTCACTACTAACAGTTATCGAGCAATGTAATTTAGACAAAAAGGCCATTAGAGAGATTGAAGCGGCTAGGCATAGTAAATAACAAGGTGGTAATTATGTTTAATAACTTACCTGGATCAAGAGCATTCCTTTTACTTGGTTTCGTATGCGCAGCGCTTGGATGGGGAGTAATTGAAGGTCTGATTTATCTCTATAAGTGGATATTTTAGACAATAAAACAACATGAGTTATTGAGGTCAAATAATAAGAGTAATAAAAAGTAGCATTGAACCATATGCTGAGGCAAGAAAAAGAACGACACCAATTAGCGTTCTAAATGCTGCTCCCGATGGGGATGCTTCTTTTATATCTTTGAAGCAATAGTATGTGCACATGATTAACATAAATTCAATTACAATCCCTGTCATGTGATATTCATTCATAATTAGCACTCTTTACTTGGTTAATTGCAACTAGTTGTACATAAGTTAAATATTAATAGCTATCAACTAGTTATTGGTGGTTTTATTATGTAGGAAAGCAGCACGGAAAATTGAAGGGAAAAGGGTAAAAAAATAGCCCATACCACCGCCTAGTGGAATATGGGCTAACTATATACACTGCCTAGTAGGTTTATTGTTATATATGTCTATTTTTAAGATTAATACATTGACTGATGAATAAGTGTAAAAAATCTTAACTAAATATGTCAGCCTAGCAATTGCGGGGCTTTTTAATGGAGAAATAACATGGCAACACAAGACTTCGATAAACCATCTCAATTCCGTGAAGAGTTGGATAAAAGCATTCCGAAAGAATAAAAAAAAAAGCCCCTCGTTGGCGTGGGGCGAAATATTCGATTAATAGAACCAATTTTTTGTTTATGAATACCCAAATGTCAAATGGGTGTGCGAATGGTACCAACATAGGTTAAATAATCTATGTATAAATTGTTACGAAATACGGAAAAGAATATTGAAAAACGCGTATGCAAATAAAAAAAAGCCCCTCTATAGAAGGGCATATCTAATGGAAATGCATCTTTATCATTATTGTTGTAGGACCAGTCATCCTTAACCAGCGGCAGGATATTATCACTACTTATTGCTTAATCCAAATCGGAGTATTTATTGATGAGCAAAATCGTATTAATACCAGAACAAATCAAGTCTCTTCATGAGTTTGCGCGGGAGGAAGGGTAACGGTCTTATACTATTGAAGTGGGCAAAGCCTTTGATGGTGATAATGTTGTTTATGAAGGTCTAGTGGCTTATTCAGGTTCAATCGAACACGGCGTTCTACAACTCGAATAAAAAGTGAGAGGGCTTTGAATAAAGCCCTCTGCGTAGCAGCAATTATTTTTTTGTATAAATAATTTGCTGTGTTTCATTTGAACAGTTACCAACAACAGTACCTTGCTGTGATGCAGCTTCTTCATTGGAAACGACAGTAATGGTAAAACCCTCTTCAGGCACACCATTATTAATAATCTTTTGTGTAATCTCTTCAACAACACTGTCGCATGAAGCATTTGCAATCACTGGAGCAACGAACGCTACGAGTGCGGCAACAATTATTTTTCTTTGCATTTTGATACCCTTAATTGATTTGAAAAAAGTAAGTAAAGAAATTTATTGTGAAGCGATGTGAGTATACTTAAATAAAATATTCATAGCCATCAGCTAATCACTGGTGGCTTTTTCATTTATGGAGACAGACATGTCAGATAAAAAAGAAATAGCCACCCTATCTATAAAGATATCAGTCGATAGCACTGACTTAGATAAGTTGGAAGTACAATTAAAACGCATTGAAGGATTGATCGTTAGCACTGGGCTGAAGGAGCCAACAAGTGTTGGATTTAGCGCTGATAAGTTCTTTATTACAAACGGTCAGGTATTTATTGATAGCTCTTATATAACACCGGCACCCATTCCGAGATTAAAGATAAAAGGCATAGCAATAGATAATGCTATGCGACAGGCAGCAAAGGAGGGCGCTGAAGGCGGATTTTTAACGGCTACAACTAAAACAGAAACAGACGAACAGCGCAGAATCAAAGGGTTGGAAACTAAATTTAGCTTACTACAGTCATCCATGGAATCAATACAACAGACCATGGCTGATTCAGATAGAGCATTTGCAGCTTCCCTAGAGCGAGTTCATGCCGATATTCAATCAGCTAAGTCTGGATGGCAATTATGAGCAACTCACAGCCAAGACAATCGGTTTGCAACAGTGAATCGAAGGGATTCAATGAGGTGCTCAAACTCATTGCTCTTCATTTAATAAAGACGGCTATCACAATGTTTGGTGATAAAGAGTTACCACCTGAAGTGGAAAAGCAAAGAGCAACTATTGATTCTGATATCAAAGAGCAGCAGATGATGGTTGATAGATTGCTGAATGCCGCACCACAACAAGCGACTGTAGGAGTTACCGATGCCGCCACGTATCCCTCGTGCTTGCCGAAAGCGCGGATGTACCAAGACAACGACTGACCGTAGTGGTTACTGCCAAGAACATATGAGTACAGGGTGGGAGAGCCACCAGCCCGGCAAGAGCCGACATGAGCGAGGTTACGGTTCTAAGTGGGATAAGATACGACCTCGAATCCTTCAGCGTGATAAATATCTTTGTCAAAACTGCTTACCTCGGGCTGTAGAAGCCAAGACTGTCGACCACATCATACCTAAAGCACATGGTGGTACTGATGATGATGGTAACTTGCAATCACTCTGCTGGCCTTGCCATAAAAGGAAGACAGCAACAGAGAGATTACGCAAGTAGATGTTATATATGAATATTTATATTAATGATGATAATTATCATCTATGGGGAGGGGCGGGTAAAATCTCTACCCCTCTCACCCTTTAGGACTGCCGCTTCAAGTGAATTTTTATAACCGCGAAAAATGAAATTAAAACTGGCTGACTGTTTAGCCTAATTTATGTATCGAAAATCACTGGCCTCGCAATTGCGGGGCTTTTTGTATCTGCGCATTCACAGCGCACAAATTAAAAACCACAGAGCCTTACAGAAAGTCGAGCCTGAGAAATCCCGTAATGGTGTTTCTGTGGGCGGTATTTCTGTGTGAACAGGTTCGATTTTCTATAAGGATCCACACCATGAATCACCTCAAAGTAAGTATCAATGGAGTATCAGTTAGAGTTGATAGTGAGGGGCGTTATAACCTCAATGATTTGCATGTCGCGGCAGTTGCTGACGGAAAAGCAACAGAATCACAGCGGCCTGGTGTCTTTCTAAAAAGCCGCCAAGTGAAACGATTTGTTCAAGCTTTGAGCGATGCAACAAAAAGTGCATCGGTCAAAGTAATAAAAGGCGGATTAAATCAAGGTACTTGGGCTTTAGAGCTTGTTGTTATTCGATATGCCGCTTGGCTAAAACCCGAATTTGAAATTTTGGTTTATAACACTTTCCGTGATGCCGCTCGTAAAGGCCTCGATGTGTTATCGAGATTGAATAAATTGGATTACATCATTAACACTGAAACTAAAAATGTCAGTGGTTGTGCGAGAACGATGGCTAATTGGGGATCTGGTGGGCGTAAGCAGTTGTTACTTGCAGCAAGAGAGCGAATTGTTTCTGAAGCACAAATCTATTTACCGGGCATTGATGATTATTAATGCTTTATTGGAGGTTCTATTATGGCTGGCACTCCGGGCAAATCTGGTCGTCGCCCGAAGCCTACGGCCAGAAAAGAATTGGCCGGCAATCCGGGGAAACGTGCATTAAATAAAGATGAACCAGTATTCACGCCACTAAAAGGTGTGGCACCACCTGATTGGTTCACTGAGAACGAATTAGAGCTAGCCATTGTTATGTGGGATCTGACGATAAAAGAACTCTGCGGACAGGGTATTTTATGCATTACCGACCTTGCTGTGCTTGAGCGCTGGTGTGTTGCTTACCATATTTGGCGCAATGCAGTTATTGCCATCATGCGAGATGGAACTCGCTTAATAGGTGCGACGGGTGGCCCAATAAAAAACCCTGACTTAACGACAAAAAAAGAGCAGGAAAGCGAAATGGATCGTACTGGCGCAATGTTGGGTTTAGATCCGAGCAGTCGCCAGCGGTTAATTGGCATGGCAGGGCAAAAGAAACAAGATAACCCCTTTATGAGGATTATTTCATCATGAGCCGTAAATCTTACCCAAACGTCAATGCGGCAAATCAATATGCGCGTGATGTGGTTCGCGGCAAGGTTGTAGCGTGTCAGTATGTCATTGATGCTTGCCAACGACACATTGATGATATGGCCCAAGAGAAAGGGCGTAAATTCCGCTATCGATTTGATAAAGACTTGGCAGAACAAGCCGCTAAATTCATTCAGTTATTACCCCACACAAAGGGGGAGTGGGCGTTTAAGCGCATGCCTATTACACTCGAACCGTGGCAACTTTTTATTGTTTGTTGTGCGTTTGGCTGGGTGCAAAAGGGCACAAAACTCAGGCGTTTCCGTGAGGTTTATACTGAGATCCCCCGTAAAAATGGGAAATCGGCTATTTCTGCAGGTGTCGCATTATACTGTTTTACGTGTGATAACGAATTTGGTGCTGAGGTTTATTCAGGTGCAACAACCGAAAAGCAAGCGTGGGAAGTATTCAGGCCTGCAAAATTGATGTGCAAGCGAACACCGTTACTCACAGAAGCATTTGGTATTGAAGTGAACGCCAAGAACATGAACCGTCCTGAAGATGGTGCGAGGTTTGAGCCGCTCATAGGTGATCCGGGGGATGGTCAATCGCCACATTGCGCTATTGTCGATGAGTATCACGAACATGATACGGATTCGCTCTATACAACGATGTTAACGGGGATGGGGGCAAGGCGACAGCCGTTGATGTGGGCTATCACTACAGCAGGTTATAACATTGAGGGGCCTTGTTACGACAAGCGCCGCGAAGTGATTGAAATGTTGAATGGTACGGTACCGAATGATGAATTGTTTGGTGTCATTTATACTGTAGATGATGGCGACGATTGGACAGATCCTAACACGCTGAAGAAAGCCAACCCGAATATGGGGGTTTCAGTCTACAGTGAGTTTTTAATTAGTCAGCAAAACAGAGCAAAAAATAACCCTCGACTTGCCAGCATCTTCAAAACAAAGCATTTAAATATCTGGGTTTCAGCACGCTCAGCGTATTTCAATATGTTGAGCTGGCGCGAGTGTGAAGATAAAACCCTGACATTAGAAATGTTTGAAGGGCAATCTTGTGTTCAGGCACTCGATCTGGCCAGAAAATTGGATATGAACTCACGGGTTAAGTTATTTACTCGTGAAATTGACGGTAAGCGGCATTATTACTGTATCTCTCCGAGCTTTTATGTGCCTTATGACGCTGTTTTTAGCTCAGATATTGAGAATCAACGTACTGCAGAACGCTTTAGAAAGTGGGTTGAAACTAAGCATCTGAAGTTAACAGACGGTGCCGAAATTGATTATCGCGTTATTTTAGAAGATGCCAAGGCAGATAACTTGAATAACCCGATTGATGAAAGCCCGATTGACCCTCACGGCGCAACAAATTTATCTCACCAACTGGCTGATGAGGGATTAAACCCTATCACCATTGTTCAAAACTACACGAATATGTCTGACCCGATGAAAGAGCTTGAAGCTGCGATTGCTTCGGGGCGCTTTCATCATGACGGCAACCCAATCATGACATGGTGTATGGGTAATGTGGTGGGTAAATATTTACCGGGTAACGATGATGTCGTTAGACCTATAAAAGAGCAAAATGAAAATAAAATTGACGGGGCTGTAGCACTTATTATGGCTGTTGGTCGGGCTATGCTGAACGAACAGGAAGAAACGCTCTCATCTGTTTTATCGTCAAGAGGTTTAAGATCCCTCTAAGGAAACTCAATGAAATTTTTAACAATTACAGCCTTATTGGTTGGGATTGCTGGTGCCTGTTTACTATCGTTTGGTGCTTGGCAAGTTTACCCCGCGGCGGGGTATATAACAGCGGGTGGATTATGTTTGTTTTGGTCATATCTGGTTTCAAAATCCATGAGCCAACCGAAAGATGATAAGGAGTAACTATGTTTTTTCCTGGTCTATTTCGGAAATCGAATGAGGGGATGACTTCACATGAACTCAGCGAGTTAATTGGGCTTTCTTATGATACCTATTCAGGTAGACGGGTAAGTCCGCAGTTAGCGATGCAATTAACCGCGGTATTTAGTTGTGTTCGAGTTTTAGCGGAATCTGTTGGGATGTTGCCGTGTTCCTTATATGAGCAGCTAGAAAAAGGAAATCAGCGGGCAATACGAGAAAGAGTCCATAAGCTAATATCAGTAAAACCAAATAACTATATGACATCTCAAGAGTTTTGGGAGTTGCTGATCGCTTGCTTGTGTTTACGGGGTAATTTTTATGCTTACAAGGTCTACGCGCTAGGCGAAGTGGTTGAATTACTCCCTCTTAACCCCGGTTCAGTTACCCCAAAATTAAACAGTAATTGGGAGCCAGAATATAACGTCACATTTCCAAATGGTAAGAGTGAAACATTAACACAGTCTGAAATTTGGCATGTACGCATTTTCACACTAGATGGATTAACCGGACTCAGCCCTATCGCTTATGCAAAACAAGCTGTTGGCCTTGGCTTGGCGACTGAAGAGCATGGCGCGAGATTGTTTGGTAATGGTGCTGTAACCAGTGGTGTTTTACAAACAGACCAATATTTAAAGGATGATGCTTATGAACGGTTAAGGGAAGATTTTGCGGGCAGACATCAGGGATTAGTTAATGCTCATAAACCTATGATCCTAGAAATGGGATTGAAGTGGCAGCAAATTAGTTTGTCTGCTGAAGATGCACAATTTCTTGAAACGAGAAAATTTCAGCTTGAAGAAATCTGTCGTATCTTCCGTGTACCGCTTCATATGGTCCAAAATACGGATAGGGCCACGTTCAATAATATTGAAAACCTTGGGATCGGGTTTATCAATTACTCTTTAGTTCCTTATCTTACACGTATCGAACAGCGCATTAATGCTGGGCTTGTTAAATCAAGTAAGCAGGGTGTTTTTTATGCCAAATTTAATACAGGCGCACTGCTACGTGGTGATATGAAGTCGCGATTTGAATCTTATGCAACGGGTATCAACTGGGGGATTTATTCGCCAAATGAGTGTCGTGAATTGGAAGAGCTAAACCCACGTGAGGGTGGTGATATTTACCTCACACCAATGAACATGACCACAAAGCCAGAATCCTCAAAACAGGAGGGGGAAACGCATGTCGATAATGACAAAACAACGGCTTGATGTACCACTAAAAATTAAGTCAGTCACCGACTCGGGAGAGTTTGAAGGCTATGGCTCAGTTTTCGGCGTGAAAGATAGTTATGCGGATATTGTGATGCCGGGTGCTTTTCTTAACTCACTGAATCAGTGGAAAGAAAAAGAGTCATTACCCGCCATGCTTTGGCAGCACAAAATGTCTGAGCCGATTGGTATTTATACCGAAATGCGGGAAGACAGCACGGGGCTCTATGTCAAAGGGCGATTGCTCATTGATGACGACCCCTTATCTAAGCGCGCGCATGCACACATGAAGGCCGGATCACTATCCGGCCTTTCTATTGGATACATCCTCAAAGATTGGGAGTATGACCGCAATAAAGATGCCTTTCTATTGAAGGAAATCGATTTGTGGGAGGTCAGTTTAGTGACATTTCCCTCAAATGATGAAGCCAGAGTCAGTGATGTGAAGTCGGCATTTGCTCGAGGCGAATTACCCACACAAAAAAGTATTGAGCGAGTCCTGCGCGATGTTGGGCTTTCGCGAACACAAGCTAAGGCCTTTATGGCTAAAGGCTACGATGCACTTTCTCTGCGTGATGCTGAGCAAGAGGCTATCAACACATTGAAATCCATTTTTGATAAATAAAGGTACTATTATGGCTGTAGATCATAAAGACGTTAGTGAAGTTGCGCAGGAACTTAAAGGTAAATTCGAAGAGTTCACCCAAAAAAATGACAAGCGCATCGATGCGATTGAAGCAGAAAAAAGTAAACTTGCGGGCCAAGTTGACACGTTAAACGGCAAGTTATCGGAGCTGGATGAATTAAAAACCAGCTTAGAAGCTGAACTGGCTGAAATTAAGCGCCCTGATGGTAGTGTAAGCGCGACAAAAGAGGTGACTGAACACAAAGCCGCCTTTGAACAGTTTGTTCGTAAAGGGAAAGAAGATGGTCTTGCTGATTTAGAGCGTAAGGCTATGCAAACGGGCTCTGATCCAGACGGTGGCTTCGCAGTGCCAGAAGAATTAGATCGCAGCATCATTACTGCTCTGCGCGATGAAGTGGTTATGCGTCAGGAGTGTAATGTTATTACAGTGGGTACGCCTCACTTTAAACGCTTGGTGAATCAAGGTGGTACAAATAGTGGTTGGGTTGGTGAGGTGGATAAACGCCCTGAAACTGCAACCTCAAAACTTGCCTCTATTGAGCCAGTGTGGGGGGAAATTTACGGAAATCCCGCAGCAACACAAGTTATGCTTGATGATGCGTTCTTTAATGTTGAGCAATTCATTACGGGTGAGCTGACGATTGAATTTGCTGAGCAAGAAGAGGCGGCTTTCACTCATGGTGATGGTATCAAAAAGCCAAAAGGCCTATTAGCCTATGGCAGTGACGAACAAGCTGATAAAGATCGCGATTGGGGCAAATTGCAGCATCTGTTACTGAAAAAACCGACAGAAATTACCGCTGATGAAATCATGAAGCTGATTTACACCATGCGTAAAGCTTACCGCTTGGGCTCTAAGTTCATGATGAACAACAATACCTTGTTCCAAGTTCGTACGCTGAAAGATTCTCAGGGTAATTACTTGTGGCAACCGGGCTTGCAATTAGGTCAACCTTCCGCATTACTGGGTTATGGCATCGCAGAAAATGAGCAGTTTTCTGATGTTGTTGCAGACTCAGCACCTGTTGCATTTGGTAACTTTAAGCGTTGTTACACCATTCTTGACCGTATTGGCGTCCGCATGTTGCGTGACCCGTACACCAACAAGCCATTTGTGCATTTCTATACCACTAAGCGTGTTGGTTCAATGATGACGGATAGCAATGCTGTGAAGCTGCTGAAAGCGCCAGCAGCTAAATAATTACAATGTTATCCATGGCGGCTTAGTTGCCGCCTTTTTTATACCTCTTAGATGCGAAGATAGTCGCATCACTTTAATAATATATAACGGAGGAATAATGTCTTTGCCAACTATAGAGGAGCTACGTCTGCAATGCCGTATTGATACCGAAGATGAAGATGCCATTTTATTGGGTTATTTATCAGCCGCTAAAGAAAAAGCAGCTAATTATTTAAATAGAGCGTTACATAATGACAGCGTTCCCGATGATGATCCAAATGGCATAACAATAACGCCAGTCATAAAGCTGGCATTGATGCTGGCGGTTGGTTTTTGGTATGACACGAGGGAACTAAAAAAAATCCCTCAAGGTTTTTACGAGTTGTTAAGCGATTATCGAATATCACCCATGAGGGCTAAGTAATGTTAGCTGGTGAACTTAATAAACGTATTGCGTTATCACGCCCAGAAGAAATCAGGGACGATTTTGGTGAACCTAAAACAGAGTTAGTAAAAGTCACTGAGGTATGGGCCAAAGTGGAGGCGATGTCTAACCGTAAAATTCGCACCGCAGATCAGCAACAAGTTATCGAAACCTACCATTTCACCATTCGGCCTCGTAGCGATATTGACGAGGGATGGATGATCACTTATCAAAAGCGCAACTTTACCGTACGTGCATTAGATAGAAACCAGCCAGACCGTTTAATTATTACAGCGGAGGTCGACAGTCGACATGATAGAAACTGATATCAAGGCAGACTTAGAGCGACTAACGGGATTGAACGCTTACCCTGTCGAGCTTCCTTCAAATGTGCTTGAGGGGGTGACTTATCAGAAAATAAGTGACCCCAAAATGATAACCGGCCTAGCTAAAACATCTCTTGTTCAAGCGCGATTTCAAATTACCTTTCAGATCCCTAATGACTATTCAAAAGCCTTAAAGCTTGAAAAAGTAGTGCTCAATGCATGGGAAAACATCACTCATGGTCACATTGGACGTTATCCCGTTCAAACAGTTCAGCGAGGTAATTTTATGCAGAACCGAGAAGAACAGACGGATAAACGGGTTATTTGGCGTGTGATGCGTGATTTTATTATCACTTATCCAGAGGGGGCTGAATGAAATTTGGAGTGAATGTAACTGGGTTACGTGAACTAGGTGAGGCATTAAGTCGAGTTGAGGAGGAAATAAAAACAAAAATATTGCGTGATGCTGGGAAAAAAGCGATGGAACCAGTGTTGCAAGATATGAAGCAACATGCAGGTTTCGATGAAACAGCACAGTCAGAACATATGCGTGACAGTATTAAAATTCGTTCAACAAAAAGTAAAAAACTGAATGATTCAGTATTGATTACTGTTGGCCCCTCTAAAAAACACTTCATGAAGGCATTAGCTCAAGAAATGGGAACGGTGAAGCAAGTTTCGCGCCCTTTCATACGTCCAGCACTGGATTACAACAAACAAGCCGTTCTCAATATTCTTGTAATGGAAATTAGAGACGCCTTGTATCGAATTAGATAATTAACATATTGAAATTAGGAGATATTATGGCAGATCAAAAATCTTCGCCAGAGTACGCCATGCTTCCTGCTGGCACGGTTGTTAAATGGGGAGAAGTGGGTGATCTTCCCGCTGCTTTAAAACCACTTGTGAATTGTAAAGCAATAGGCGCAACGGGTTTAACAGGTAATTTTGTTGATTGCACAACATTAATTGATAAAAACAAGCAGTTCATTTCAGATATGCCAGAAGGCCCTGAAAAAACACTAGGGTTTATTGACGATCCGCAGAATGCAGACTTCACTGCATTTCTAAATGCGGCTCAGGGTATGAAAACCGTTCAGTTTTATATTGAATTACCCAACAAGCGTACAGCAACAATGATTTTGGCATTATCTGGTTGGGAAATGGCCGATATCAGTGCTCCAGCGAGTGAAGTTATTCAGGTTACTGTAAAAGGAAAGCAAAATAACTTGGTTTGGGGAACAGCAACAGCAGGGGGCACTAAGTAATGAAAAACTTAAAGGCAGCTTTTTTGACTCCGCGCGTTCATGTTCAAAAAGTTCAACTCCTTGGTGTTGATGTAAATATCCGTCGAATGACGGCTTCAGAGCTGCTTACTTTGGAAGAAGAAGCGGCAGAGTTAAATATGGAAGGGAAGGTCACAGAAGCCTCATTAAAAAATGTCGAAATGATTTTGTCTTGCATAGTCAGCGATGATGGCAAGGCACTTAGTAAAGATGAGTTGCCAACGGCAAAAGAATTACTCGACATCCATGACAACGCCTCACTGATTGAAGCTATTTCATTAGTTAAACGTCATTCTGTTGGCACACTGGAAGAAGCAAAAAAAAACTAACGGATACACCGTTATTAAGTTTCGCTTATGAGCTTTCTGAGCAATTAGGCGAAATAGATCCTTATCGTGTTTTAGCCTTGCCTGCCGCCACATTATTGGGGTGGCAGGCTCATTTCGAGCTCAAAACGACCCCTCAAACAAACAATAAATCATTAGAAACTCAAACGCCTGCATCATCATCAACAATAGATGAACAGTGCTCGGCCGTCATGAAAATGCTGAGGTAATACATGTCAAATTTAGCTGATCTGAAAGTCGGGTTACTGCTCAATGATGTTAGCTTTAGAACACAAATAGTAGATGCTTACCGACATGCAGGCAGTGAATCAGAGCGATTTTCACGTAAAGTTAGTGCTGATAATAAAAAATCAGAAGAATCATTTGCATCGCTATCAAAATCAATAAATAGCGTAGCTGGGAAATTGGCACTTATTTCTGGAACAGGCTTATCGTTAGGCGCAATCATCAATACAACCCGCCAATATAGCCAATCTTTATCTGATTTAGCATCAATAACTGGTGCCACAAAAGAACAAATGGTGCTATTTGATGAAGCTGCACAGGAGATGGGGCGCACCACTCAATTTTCAGCGATGCAAGGTGCTGAAGCTATTAAATTAATGGCTTCAGCTAAGCCAGATTTAATGAAAACAAGCTCAGGGTTAATTGATGTCACCAAAAGTGCATTAATTTTAGCTCAGGCATCAGGAACAACCTTGCCAGATGCAACAAGGACATTAGCATTGTCTTTAAACCAGTTTGGCGCGTCTGTTGCAGATACAGATCGTTATATTAATGTGTTAGCCGCTGGTGCTAAATATGGTTCTTCCGAAGTCAATGAAACTTCCGAGGCAATTAAGAAAAGTGGTGTATCAGCTGCAAATGCGAAAATGAGCTTCGAAGAATTAAATGCAGCGATCCAGACGCTTGCGGAGCGTGAGGTTAAAGGCTCTGATGCGGGAACTGCGCTGAGAAACATGATTTTGAAGCTAGAAGCTAGTACTGACAAAAGCCTCAAACCCTCAGTTGTTGGCCTTGGTGCCGCGCTAGAAAATTTAGGTAAGAAGAATTATTCAACAACTGCATTAACAAAATTGTTTGGTCTTGAAAATGTAAACACGGCCATGATCCTTTCTCAAAATGCCAAAAAAGTTAAAGAGTTAACTCAGGCATTAACGGGCACAGACACAGCTTATGAGCAAGCAAAAGAGAGAACGAATAATCTTAACGGAGATTTATTAGGCCTGTCGTCAGCCTTTGAAGGAATAGCAATAAAAGTCGGTCAGATGTCTTCAGGGCCACTAAGAGCTGGGATCAATACAACAACAGATGCAGTAAATGCACTGGCTGGAAATTTGAACACAGTGGTGGATATTGCAGCCTACGGGCTTATTCCATTGCTTGGAGGTAGGCTTTCTAAAGGTCTGCAAGATCAAACAACTGCCTGGTATGACATACAAAAAGCATCAAGGGCAGCGTCCGTTCAGATGAGAGATACGGCCTTAAAAGGGATAGCCGATGCTAATGAGCAGTTAAAATACCTTACCCTTCAAGGGGAAAGGTTGACAGACCATGATAGAAAAATGAAAGAGTTTGATATGCAAACTCTTAATCGAGGCCGCGAACGAGATAAATTAGCTCGACTTGAGATTGAGGCAACTAACCAAAAAATAAAGTACACAAGAGAGTTAGAGGTAGCGACAAATAGATTATCTTATAGTCAGCGAGCCTTAGCAGGGACATCAACTGCACTCAGGGGGGCGTATGCAGCCATGGGTGGACCTGTTGGCGCAATCATGTTGGCAGGTTCTGCCTTATATTATTTCCATAATAAATCAATTGAAGCTCGGCAAAGCGCCCTGAGTCTAAAAGATGCAGTTGTTGAAACCACTGCAGAATTGATGAAATTATCTCAAGTGAAACTAGCTGTAAAAGTTGATGATCTTCAAGAAAGCATTAAAAATATTACCGAACAAAGAGCAATTGTTAATCGTCAGTTGGGATCATATTCTGATGTAAAAATTGCGAGACTTGAAAGGCAAAACAAGAGAGTTTTTAGCTCACTCTACGAAGATCCAAAAGAGGCACTTGCAAAAAGAAATTTACTTTTAAGTCAGCTAGAGGATCTTGATAAGGCTTATGAGATTGAAAGTAATACTCTCAAAAACGCAAAGGAAGCTAGGGAGAGGTTAGCGTCAGGAGAAAAGCCTAAACAAATATTATCTACTGCGCCAGATGGTGATGGCTCCACGGGAACAAGGGAATTACCACCAAAAGGCACTTCAGGTGCAAAACAGTTAAACCAGTATCAGCAGTTACGCCGACAAATCGAAGCGGAGCATGCTGTAAGCCTAGAGAAAATTTCATTAAGTGAAACGGAAACTCTCAGAAAACTTCAAGAAAGCTATAAATCTGGAGGAATGAAGCAAGGGGAATTTGAACGATTAAAAACCCTTAACGCCGAAAACCATATGAAGCAAAGAGCCGAATTGGCTGAGAAATATTCGCCAACACGAGCTCTTATCAGAAATGAGCAAGATGCCAATAAGGAATTAAAGTCTTTATTGGATGCTCGATTACTATCGGATAAAGAATATCATCATGCCAAAATGCGTTTGGAACAAGATTCAACGAAGAATCGACTTTCAGAGCAAGCGAGGGGTATTGCTTTACCAAATATTAGCATTCTTGGCGAAATAGATCCTGTTGTTCAGTTAAAAAATCAACTGGAAGAACAAAGAGCTCTGTACGAAGCTTTTTATCAAAATGGGATTGTTAGTAAAGAGCGCTATGAACAATTAATGACTGCGGCCAGCACTCGCTCTAAAGAAGCTCAGCTTCAAGCCAGCAAAGAGCTTTACGCGGCTCAAGGCAATTGGCAACGGATGCAAATAAATTTATTTGAATCTATTGAGCAGCGAATGGGAAATTCACTCACAGGGATGATAACAGGCTCAAAATCATTTTCGGAATCTCTTCAGGATATTTCAGCGTCCTTAGCTCAGTCTATTATTCAAGACCTTGTCAGAATTGCAATGCAGGCAATGATAACGAATGCTTTAACTGGTTTGATGGGAGGATTAGCTGGTGGAGCTGCGTCAGGTGCATCAGTTGGTGCTAGTGGTTCCGCTTCAGGAACAGGCGCGATGGGAATGCCGACAAGCTGGAAAGGATATAGTCGTGGTGGGTATACCGGTGATAAGGGAGTTAATGAAATATCTGGGGTTGTTCATGGCAAAGAATATGTATTCGATGCATGGGCAACCAAAAGTATTGGCGTGGAAAACCTTGAATCTATAAGGCGAAACGGAATAGAGAGAACAGTGAATAATGCTAGTTTTGGTGCTAGTGAATTTAAAGCTGCTGGGAAAAGAACAGGGAGTAATTCCATAGATAATAGCCAAATGAATAAGATTGAAATATATCAAAATATACAGGTTTCAGGTAATGGGGATCAGGCATTGCTAGAGGCCATGCAGCAAGCGGCTAAGTCAGGTGCTAAGCAAGGTTCTGATGATGCCATTGCAAGAATTCAGCGTGACTTTCAATCTAATGGAAATATCAGAAAAACGCTTGGGAGATAAGTATGGCGCTAACATGGCCAGAAAACGTCGCACCTTCAACGATGAGTTGGCAACTATTCAGTAATAGTCAAACTTTTACTTCTGTATTTACGGGAAGTGAACAAACGGTGCGTTTCCCCGGAAGCCACTGGCGGTGCGCTTTAACTTTTAATAATTTAACGGAAAACACCTCTAGAGAATTGGAGGTGTTAATGGCTCAGCTTGATGGAGAAAGTGGTCGAGTAAAAATAAGCAATTGGATTAGACCCGGTTTATTAAACAAAGGGGAACCCACTGTGAGCGTAGCTAATCAAACCGGAGCTATATTGCAAACAAAAGGGTGGCTTGCAAATTCTATCGTATTACGAAAAGGTGATTACATTACAGTAAGCAATGAATTGAAAATGATTACTGACAATGTGATTAGTGATAAGAGTGGCGGTGCTGTTGTTCCAATTTCACCTATTCTTCGGAGATCCCCAGCCGTTAATGAAAAAATAGAAACCGTCAGGCCTTACGGTATTTTTAAATTAACGAGTAATGATCAAGGGAGTTTTCAATATCGCCCCGGAGTTTTCTCAAGTGTAACGATAAATTTGAAGGAGGCTTTGTATTAATGTTATACCATCCTTTTTCGAATGATATGGTTAATGCGATAAATAATGGGGCCGAATTAGTTATTGCAGCAAGGCTAGAACTAAAATCAGGCACGACAAGGGCACACACAGGAATCGGTAATTTAATTATAGCGGGCGAGGTGTACCAAGGAGTGGGCTCTTTGGGGAAGATTGAACCAGTAACAGAAAATAACTCAACAAGTCCTCAACAATTAATCCTTTCTCTTTCTGGTTTTGATTCTTTACTAGTTGCGGATGTTATGAATGAACGTAGCCGAGGAAGGAATGTCAGTATCATGCTGATAGCACTCGATAAAGATGGCAAACCAAGTTTAGCTGAAATTATTTTTGCAGGGCAAATTTCTAATATTGGTGTATCTACTGGAAACTTAAATGAGGTTTCTGTCACTGTATCGAATCGTTTTGAGCGGTGGTCAAATGGTTTACCTGATAGATTTACCGATGAATCTTGGGTTAAAAGGCACAAGGGTGATAGGATATTTCGTTATGTTGCCCAAATGGCAGAGAGAGCCATTTATTGGGGAAGCAAAAAGGATGCACCAACTTTTGTTTACAAATAAAGCGTTATTCTATTATTAATTAATAAAGGGGAATTCAGTGAAATATATTTTTTATCTATTTATATTCTTTCCAATGTTATCTCTCGCTGATACTAATAAAAATAAAGAATATTGGTATGATGGTTGCCCTAAATATAGTGATGAAAAAATTAGCTCTTTAAGTAATAAAAGTGTTGAGTCTATTGATGAATTAGCATTGAATTATTCTGCAGAGCAACTCAAGGACAAAGAAAAAGAAATAGAGTGTAATCTTAGAAATATAAGTGAACGCAAAAAGTCCTTACTTGAAGAGTTGAAAAAAATGGACGAGCCCATTAAGAAGTAAAATCTTCAAAAAATTGAATGTTACTCAGTAACCCGCTTCGGCGGGTTTTTTTATGCCCGGAGATCAGAAAATGCGACACCCAAATTGGACAACTCAACTTCCTGAAACCTTGCGCCAAGCTATGCAAAAACCGTTTGTTTGGGGTGAGCATGATTGCTGCTTGTTTGCTGCTGATTGTGCGATTGCGGTGTGCGGGGTTGATATCGCAGAAAAGGCTCGAGGCAGATACAAAACTAAATCAGGGGCTATGCGAGTTTTAAAATCTGAGTTCGGGGGGCTGGAAACGGGTCTATCGGGTTTCTTTCAAGAAATAGAACCCGATAAAGTGATACGTGGTGACCTTGTTATGTTTGATGGTGACGACGGCAAAACTCTTGGTGTGCTGTGGGCTAATAAAATATGGGCTGTCACTGAGAATGGCGCGCGACCAGTTAATCATAAACCTATTAAAGCGTGGAGAGTTGAGTAATGGGTAAAGTTGTCTCTAATATCGTCTCTGCGGGTTTAATGATTGCGGGGGTTATGGCAACAGGCGGGTTAGGTACCGCTTTAATTGTGGCTGGTATTGCGGTTCAGGCGGCTAGCACATTTATTTTCCAAGAAAAAATGCCATCAATGCGTTATCGGGATCAATCTGAACGCAAGCAAATGTTACGTTCAGCGGTGGCGCCAGAGACTGTGGTTGTTGGTAAAATAGTGTGTTCAGGTCTTCTCTTCTTTGCCGAAGAGGAAAAGGGCGATCAAACAGATGGCGAACGTTTATTTATGGCCATTGCACTTGCGGCCCACCCGATTCATAAAATTGACCGCATTTGGTTAAATGATGATTTGATAGAAACCTTTGGCGACAAGGTCAGTTACGAGTTTCATAACGGCCGCACCACAAGTGACCCGTATTTATTGAAGCATGCGCCATCATGGAAAGATGACATGATCGGCGAAAATTTAGCGTGGTTGCGGTTAACACTGAAATACGATGCGGAAAAATTCCCTTATGGTGTGCCTAATGTCAAAGTTGAAATGTGGGGCAAAGAGGTTTTCGATCCGCGCATTGGTAAAGATGCTTGGACTGACAACGGAGTATTGATTGCGCTTGATTACTATCGCAGTTATCTCAATGTGCCTGATTTAGAACTAAATTTTGATGAATTTAAAACGGCAGCAGATTTAAGCTATGAACCAGTTGTAACCCCAGAAGGGAATACGGAACCCCGCTATACTATCAATGGCGCTTATGAGCTTTCTGAATCACCATCATCACTACTTGATCACATGCATCGGTGCATTGCTGCTGAGCCGACTTATGTTGCAGGCAAGCATGGTATTTTAATGCAGGCTTATAATGGCCCTGCAGTATTACGCATTGAACCGAATCAAATCATCGACACCGTTAACATCACACCTGAACTTGCGCTACGTGATGCAACTAATGCGATTTACGGTACCTTCGTCGATGCCGAGCAGCAATATGTTAAAACTGATTTTGAACCAGTCATTGTTGATGAATGGATTGAGGAAGATGGGTTAGAGATTAAAGAAAATATCGATTACCGCTTTGTCACTAGCCCATACCAAGCAGCACGCCTTTCTAATTTATATCTACGCAAAAAACGCGCAGGTCGTCGCATTCAATTAAAAATGGACATGGATGGTTATGCGTATCGACCAGGGGATGTTTGCTTGCTGAACTTACCACATATTGGCATACAGAACTTTGAGTGTCGTGTGGCTGAGTGGAAATTTCACCCGCAAGAGGGCGTTGATCTTCTCCTCGAGGAAGACGGAGCTTATATCTATGAGGATATAATTGGTAAACCTTTTGTTCGGCCTCCATTCACTGTTTTACCCACTGGTGGCGTGGCACCACCGCTTAACCTTGCTTTTGTGGCCACAAATATCGGTGAAGTCGTTCAGGGTTATTTGAGTTGGCAATCAGCGGCTGCAGATGTTCGCTATAACACAGTAAACATCATTGAAAATGGCAAAGTTATACAGTCCATTCAAGTGCCGCAAGATAGAGTTGAATTGTCAGGTTTGGTGCGCGGATCATATCGTGCCGAAGTCCGTTCTATTAATGCGGCTGGTGCAATGTCTGCCCCCGCGATTGTTGATTTTGATATCCAAGCACCACCTAAACCGGTTAGCGTTGAAATGGTAGGCGGTATGTTCTCTCTGACCTGTATTCCGCACGGTGGCGAAACCGCACAACATGGGTATACGTTTGAATTCTGGTTCAGCGACAAAAAACTTGCCAGCACGAATGACACCGAAGTCACAGCAAAAGCCAATCGACAAGGTCAGGGACAATTCTGGACTAAGGAGAATTTAAAAGCCGGCACTGATTATTGGTTTTATGTTCGTACGGTTAACAGCTATGGCAAGTCACCGTTTGTTGAAGCTGTAGGAAAGGCTGACGGAACGCCAAAGGATATGATTGATGAGCTGGGGAATAAATTCCTCAGCACTGAAGCTGGCCAGCAAATGCAGGAGCTAATCGACTTCAATCAAGGAAATGTTCAACTGCAACTTGAGCAAGCAGCCGAAGCGACACTTAACAACACAATGATGTTAAATCAAGTCTCATGGCGCTTATTCGAAGAAGAGGGCACGCGTAAATCTGAAATATTCCGACTTGAACAAGTGAGAGTATCAGACCAGGAGGCGCTAGCACGCTGGCAGCAGCAAGTTAAAACCGACTACGAGCAAACCTCATCCGCTGTTCTAAAAGTACAAGAGTCATTATCAACACTTGAGGAGTCAACAGCGAAAGATATTTCACAGGTCAAAGCTGAGATTAAACAAGTTGATGACAAGCTAGGGCCGATGGATGCCCGTATTACGGAGCAGTCAGAGGCGATTGCTAAAATCGATGAGACACAGACGAAGCATATTGAAACAGCAGAATCCCGATTTAGTGATAATGAAGCGTTAATTAATCAATTGGCACGCACAATTGCCAATGCTGAAAGCTCACTAGCAGAAATGGGGATGCAGCTGACAGCGGAATATGGCAACCAATCGGTTGAGCAATTAAGAATAAAAGCGTCTATTACTCGACTCGATACTGTTACAGCTAACAAATTCCAATCATTTGCACAGTCTATTGAAAAGCTAGAAACGCAGTTTAATGATGTGAATGCAACCATCACAACACTTAAGAAAACAGTGTCTGATAATGAGAAATCACAAGCGGAATTAAATGAGCTAATTAAATCAGAAATTGGTGATAATAAGGCAGCAATTGAATTGTGTGGGCAAACCGTTTTCGATCACAAAGGAAATGGCTCTGCTATCTACACAATTAAGACGGGTATTAACTGGAACGGCCAATACTATGACGCTAAGTTTCTCATGGGCGCAACTGTTCAGAATGGAAAAGTGGTTACACAAATTGGTTTCAGTGCGGATACCTTCGGTATTTTCAATCCATCCAGCGGCAAGTTGGAGCCTGTTTTCTTTGTAGAAAATGGTCAGGTGTTCATCAATGAAGCGTTTATTAACAAGGCCACAATTGAAAAGCTTCTGGTTGGTGTAGAAATTAAGTCAAAACGCTATGAAAAAGGAAAGGCTGGGTATCGGCTTGATGCGGAAACAGGTAGCGCGGAGTTTAATAAATTGGAGGTTTACGGTGATTTTAAAGTAAGCGGCGATGCTGGGCGTGTCATTTTAGATGCAACGGGGCTGATGATTTATGACCAATCAGGGCGATGGGCGGTTAAAGTTGGGAGGAAACCATGAGTGATCTGGGCTTATTTATTAACCCTAAAGATGGAGGAAAATCCATTGAATTAACAAAAGATAATTACCCTCTGACGTTCATCACTAAAATCACCACCCACCCCAGATATCCGCAAAAAGACAATAGAAACAAGTCCGTTAATGTGCCCGGGCTCTCTCGGTATAACGTGGTGATTATTCCCTCAGCACTTTGTCATTTTCTAGCCTATGGTTCGGTACAAATGGTAAGAGTCGGTAGCTATTGGACTTCAGGAGATACTTTCCACTGCTATTATGATGAGTTCGGTGGCCCCGATGGTTGGTTGCCGGGAAGTGATGGAGAGTCGCATTTTTTCTTATACGGTACGCTAAAAGATAACCCACCTGATACTTATGGTTTATTTTTGAATGCAGGGGCGTCTGCAGCAATTGATAACTTCCGAAGTATCACCCAAGAAAATGAAGTGGCTTATTGTGTTTATCGTAAGAAGATTTATATCGACGTCAATAATAATCGAGGATATTGGAGCTTACCGAACGATATACCCAATCGTAGTTCTGCATTAGTTTTCCTGCGACCAGAAAGCACAAGCCAAGTACTTCGCTATGACCGGCCTAACAACCGAATTATATCTTGGGGAGCGGGTTGGGTGTATGTCGTCGTTTTTTCGTACGGCTTAAATCTACAACCCGCCGATGGATTAACGATTTGGAACAAACAGGGTAAAGTAGTTTTCAACTCAGATTACATTCCATTCTTTAATAATGGGCACACCATCAAAATGAGTGGAAATGTCGCCACAAGCTCATTTGAAAAACCGATGTTCAGCATGGATATGCCCAATACCTGGTTAGAAAATGAAAGGGTAAACGTTAACTGTTATTTATCAGGGTTTAGAGTTGAAAATAACAAGCTAATCGCAAACCGGATGTGGACCATTGATTTTTACCCAAGTTATGCCAACTATATGTATAACCAAGTCGTGTATTCCAGTTCCTATTGCATCGATTTTAATGATTACTTTTAGCTTCTAAAAACACTCAATCACAAATAAGCCGCTTAATTGCGGTTTTTTTACGTTCAAAATTCAAGGAAACACCATGATTTATGAAATTGGCACTATCTCAACAAAGGCTAACGACCCGAAAATCACAGGTAAAAACACGTTATGGAAAAACAGCGTGACGAAAGTCTCTGTGGGGCAAATTATTCTTATCCAGTCGGGCAATACGATATATCAAAACAGCATTCGCTCGGTGGAAAGCGATACACAAATGACGTTAAGCTTTCCCGTTCCAGTGGCGCTAACAGATGTGAAATACGTTATTTCAATCACGATGATTGGTTCAGTATCAGACGGCGTTAACAAAGCAACAGCGATGGTTACTGAAAGCTATCAATTGATGATGATATTGAACCGACTCATGACCGAATCCGGTGTGATTAAAGTGGTGTTACCTGATGGCACTGAAATGCAACTGAGAACGGAGAAAGAAAGGGATAGGCTGCTAGATGGAAAGGTTGATAAAACTACAGGGGAAATGGAGTCAATAACGGTATATAAAAAAGGGATGAATTATCCTACTTTAAGACTGAAAAAAGATGATGGCTCAACCCTTTACTTAGAATCTAAGCCTGACGAACAACCCGTTATGGCTCAGCTATATGAGCGTGGGCCTGATGGGAAAATCAAATACAGCATTTCGTTTCCTAAGTCTATGGGTACAGCAATGCAAGTGGGTGATTTTGGCTTTGGTTCAAGAGCACCCAGCATTATAAAAGATGCAGAGCTAAAAGCTGTGTTACCCACACAGGTGATTAGGCAAGGAGGAGGGGCGGAAGATAACTCTTTTAATACGTGGGGTAATGGGTTTAATGTCAATTACGCGAGTGATAGATCGAACGGTATCTTTTTCTCAAGTGGGACGGGAAAGGTGAGTAATTATACCGTTTTTAATGGTGCGCTCACAAAATATGATATTTATAACACAGCAAACACCACTAAAGACGCCAATGGCAACTTAAAAGCCGCTTCTCCGGTGGTAAAACTCTTCGCTGATGACATTGAGTTAAACGACGAATCTGAAGGCGTTGAAATGGAACATCTTGGTGTTGGCCATTACCTCATTAAAGGCGTTGTGGGCTTTAATGCAGATGGTGCATGGGGTATCAATAACGGCTTTGTCATTCCTCAAGACCATAACGGTAAAAACATGGTTCTCATTGATTACGAGGTGAGACCTGATGGTGATATTGAAGTTTTTGTTTTCCACCAACAGAACGCAGATATGCCAGAACGTTTCCAGAACAAGCGCATCAAGCTCTTTGATGAAGAGGGCGCTCCGGTTTACTTCGAAAACTACGAACCTTGCGACGTACCTGAATCGCGCTGGATAGACATGCGTGTCGAAATGCCACCTAACTCCACCTACAATCAAAAGCAAGCTGAAGCTGAGAGAGTCGCTAAGCTAGAAGCAGAGCGATTAGCGCAAGAAGAAGCTAAACGTGCAGCAGAGGAAGCGGAAAGGGCGGAGCAGGAAGCTGCAGAACGTAAACAGTATGGCCTTGGCGAAAATGATGTATTGTTGTAATAATGCACGGATATGCGTAGAAAAGAGATGAATAAATCGCAAGGCCAATTTGTTTTGGCCTATTCTTTATATTTTTCTATTAGAGTTGATTCTTCAACGGACAATATATCTGCGATAATCATCAAGTCGTCTACATAGACAGATATTTCGCCATTTTCACACTTTATATAGTCGACCTCGGAAATAGTGAGATTTTTTGCAATTTCCGATGTTAATATGCTTTGAGATAAACGTAAGTGCTTAATAAATTCACCGAGAGTTTTGTTCGACATTTTTTCTATCTTTAGCTTTTTTTAATGACAGATGAAGATATATTTCAATAAATCTTATCACTTTTTGAATCTTTTGTTCATCAGCGAGTTGCCAATTCTGGTTAAGCATAAACTCGTTAATTGAAATGCCTTTGCAATCTACTTCAGTTCTATAAAAAACGTAAATCTTTGACTGCTCCGTGTGAGATGGCTCTCTATTTTCGTTGATACAGTATAGTGCAAGTAAAAGTAGTTGATTTTTGTTCATGTAACCTCCGATTATGAGGTCGTATGATATGTGAGCCACAGGGAGGATTATATCAAGATCAGTCGGAAAAATATAAATCTTACTAACTAGTACGATGTAGAGGCATGTAAAAAATAGGGCTTTACATACGCATAAAATGATCAAATAATACTGTGCATGCATACAGTATTATTGGTGTCGTATGAAATTAAGACTAATTGAAACAGATGATTTACTAGCAAGCTTCCCTATCTTTCTTGACCGAGTGCCAGCAGGTTTTCCATCACCCGCTGCGGACTATGTTGAAGACCGCATAAATTTAAATAGCGCCCTCATTAAACACCCTGAAAGCACATATATGCTCAGGGTCGAAGGCAATTCAATGATTGATGCGAATATTAATGATGGTGATGTTGTTATTGTTGACAGCGCGGTCACAGCAAAAGAGGGAGATATCGTTATAGCTAGCTTCGAGGGCGAGTTTACGGTCAAGAAACTACACCTCAACCCACCTATGTTACTTCCAATGAATCCCACTTATTCACCGATTATTATCAACGATGAGCAGGATTTTCAAATATTTGGTGTCGTTACTTATATTATTCATCGGGCTCAATAATGTTTGCGCTGGTTGATGTAAATAGTTTTTATGCAAGTTGTGAGAAAGTCTTTAGGCCAGATCTGGCAGGGAAGCCGGTAATTGTTTTAAGTAATAACGATGGCTGTGTGATTGCACGTTCATCAGAAGCGAAAAAACTTGGCGTAAAGATGGGGGAACTGTATTACGAGCGCCACAGTTTTTATAGACAAAACAACATTAATATATTTAGTTCTAACTACGTACTTTATGCTGACATGAGTAATAGAGTCATGTCACTATTATCAACATTCGCGCCCCGTTTAGAAATCTATTCAATCGATGAGGCCTTTCTTGATTTTGCAGGTATGAATAATACTTTTAATCTTGAGGAATACGGCCGTGAAATTCAATCAACTATCCTCCAAAACACTCACCTCCCTGTAGGTATCGGCATTGGCCCTACAAAAACTTTAGCTAAATTAGCCAACCATGCGGCAAAAACATGGAAAAAAACAGGTGGAGTTGTTGAAATCTCCTGCAAGCAACGGCAGCGAAAATTATTATCTCTTATCCCAATCGAAGAAGTGTGGGGTATTGGTCGCAGAATATCGGCAAAATTAAGAATTATGGGTGTAAATACTGCTTTGGATTTAGCGAATGCACCGGTAGCAACTATCCGTAAAACGTTCGGGGTAACATTAGAAAGAACCTCGAGAGAACTCAATGGTGAGTCGTGTATTGAGCTTGAAGAAGTCCGAAAAGTTAAGCAGCAAATACTCTGCTCCCGTTCATTTGGCCAGAAAGTTTTAGATATAGAAACAATGCGTAAGGTTGTGTGTGATTATGCAGAACGTGCAGCAGAAAAATTAAGGGAAGAGAAGCAACGTTGCAAAATTATCGGATTATTTATTCAAACTAGCCGTCACGTATCAGGTGAAGATTACGCAAATAGCATTAATATAAAACTCGAATACCCCAGCAGTGACACCAGAGATATTATCAATGCAGCAATGCGCGGGTTAAATACTATTTGGCGTGACGGTTACCGGTATTATAAAGCAGGCATCATACTATCTGATTTTACTGATTCAGATATTGCTCAGCTTGATATGTTTTCAACACAAAAGCCATTTCGTAATAGCGATGAGTTAATGAAAACATTAGACGCCATTAATAAGAGCGGGCAGAGTAAAGTGTGGTTTGCAAGTAAGGGCGGTGATAGCGGATACAAAATGAAAAGAGAAATGTTGTCACCTGCTTACACGACAAATTTTGATGAATTGCCGGTGGTTAAAAGCTAATAAATAGGTTGAACGTTTTAAATGTATTGCTGAATAAGTAAAAAAAGCAGGGAGAAGAGCTGTGAAATACAAGCAATATGGACTGTGCTTTTTGGCCTGACACAGCTGGGACACAGAGCTAGATTCAATATGATTAGCTGCTCTGTGCCAAAAGCGGAAGTTGGAATGTCAGCGACTCTCTAGAAGTTGACGGTTCGTTTGATGACGATAATCATTTTTATACTGGCTCCTACTGATAATTTTTGCCGGAAAACTATCAGTGGGAGCCAGAATTGTCACGCATGCATGGGGACGTTACTTACAACCATCAATTCCGCAGACTTGCCCTTCCATGAACATGGACTCATCTTTGGTTTCTTCCCAAACTTGTCTCAAGGCGTTCAAAAAATTTGCAGCTGGCTGGGCGCCACTAATTGCATATTTATTGTTGATTACGAAAAGAGGCACACCACTTGCGCCTATCGCGCGCGCTTTAGCCTCGTCGTCATCAACAGAGTTTCTGAATACACGGTTTTCGAGGGCGTTTTCAGCCAATGGCTTTGTCATGCCAACTTCAATCGCCAGCGCAATCAGTTCATTACGATCAAAAATAGAACGTCCTTCAGTCGAGACTGCAAAAAATAATCTTTCTGACATCTGATCGCCAAGACCTGATTCACGTGCAGCAGCTGCGAGAGCATGCGCTTCACGTGTATCCCCGAAAAGCATGGTGTCAAAGTTATAAATTAATCCTTCAGATTTTCCTGTACTTTCAATCTGGTTCATCATTAACTCTGCACCATGCTCACCACCAAATTTCTGATACAACGCCGATCTGAATGGAATAGGGGGATGGTCACTCGTAATTCGATAGCTGTGATGACGTACATCCACCAGTTTCGAATATTCAAACTCTTCCAGACCCTGTTCAAATCGTTTTTTAGCGATCCAGCACCACGGACACACATAGTCAGACCAGACATCTACTGAGATTCGGGGAATTAATGATTTCATTTTGTACTCTGATGGTATATGACAGGTAAAGTAAAATGCCCGGATTAATATTACCCAGGCTGACTTAATTATTGTTCGCTGTATACCGGATAATCGGTATAGCCCTTTTCAGGAGAGCCGCTGACACCGTAGTAGGTCGTGCGATCGCTTTCCGCTAGTGGCCAGTTATTTTTCATTCTTTCAACCAGGTCCGGGTTAGCGATAAATGGCACACCAAACGCAACCAAGTCAACTTCGTTGTTATTCAGTCGTTCTTCTGCAATATCGCGGCTGAATCCACCTGCTGCAATGATTGTCCCACCAAATGATTCTCGGAAATCAGCTTTAAATTTCTCAGCGGCTTGCGGTGCGGTGACGTAGGTCGGCTGGAAATAGAGGTGCACGTAGGCCAGGGAGCGCTGACTAAGAGCCTTCGCCATTTCAGACCAGGTTTCTTCTTCCCCGGCATAGGGGGCAAGATCATAGATGCGACCGAACGGAGAGAGTCGTACTGCGACTTTGTTGCCGCCAATTGCATCGGAAACGGCATCAATGGTCTCCAGCAGGAAGCGCTGACGATTTTCAACCGAACCACCATACTCATCGGTACGGGTATTCAGCTCACTGCTCAGAAACTGGTCAAAGATGAAACCGTTAGCCGCCATGATTTCAACGCCATCAAACCCGGCTTCCACCGCCAGTTGTGCTGACTTCACAAAATCGCGGGTAACACGCTTTACTTCATTCGTTTCAAGTGCACGCGGAATGCTTGGGGCTACCGGGCCGGGTTTACCACTTTCGTCCCAGGCAAATACTGTTGTGTTAGTCGCAGGAATGGTGCCTGAAGAGACGGGGGCAATATGACCAAGTTGTAGTGAGGTATGAGACATACGCCCAACATGCCACAGCTGCGCGAAAATTCGGCCACCTTTCGCATGGACAGCATCCGTTACCTTACGCCACCCCTCAACATGCACATCATTATAGAGGCCTGGCGTATAGAGATACCCGCGACCTTCTTCAGAAACAGGCAGCCCTTCAGTGATCAGCAATCCAGCTGAAGCACGCTGCGCGTAATACAAAGCAACTACGTCATCAGCGATGTCATTCAACGTGCGAGTACGTGTCATAGGTGCCATAACCACGCGATTTTTCAGCTCAACGCCACCGAGATTGTAAGGGGTAAATAACGTCTTCATTGCATTCCTCATCTTAAGAGTCACGAAATTTCTGGCCACAACGACCGTTCTGGTCACTCCGTCAAAACTCACCCGCAGCATAAAGCATGGATGTCGGGTCAATCTTGTCAGCGAGTGAAAGCGTGTGTATCATATCAACCTACTACTAGGTAGGCAAGTGAAAATCTGTTTTTTCGTACCGTAATGACTGATACGTACAACGCCGGAGATAACGATGACAATGTACGCACCTACAATGAAGACAACTTTCATGATATCGCATGGGGTGAGGGACTGGCTGTAATCAGGCTCTTTGCACCGTGGTGTCCACTCTGCCGTGAGAGTGAAGCGGAATATTTGCAATTCGCAAAAAAATTGGGGCCACATGCAAAGGTTGGTGTGATAGGCAATGTTAAATGATCTTTGTTATCAAGTGGATATGAGGTTTTTAGGTTTCTTTCTGTTCTGGTGTTCAGATATGGTCAGCTGATGAAACGTATTACAGGACAGAAAACTGAAGAGCAATACGCAGCTATTTTTCATCAATTACCGAACATGAAGCAGACGTACACTGACGATACCACCCGTTGGGTTTTGACAATGTTTTAGATGTCATAACCCGACATCGGTCAGTAAAAAAATAAAACGTAAACTTGACAAAGAAAACACTTTCGCTCAGACTACCTACCAGTAGATAGTTAATTACAGAAACTTACCTCACCGGAGGAATTATGCAAGGTACACAGTTTAAGAATCATAAAGTCCTGATCATTGGTGGCACCAGTGGGATCGGTCTTGAAACAGCAAAGATGGTTTTAGAACAGGGCGGAAAGGCTGTCATTATAGGTAGCCGTGCTGAAAAAGCAGAAGCCGCACGCCAGGAACTCGTGGCTATTTCGGGTGAGGAGAATGCATTCACTCTGACTGCTGACTTATCCAGTATGGAAAGTGTTGCAAAGCTCATCGCTGCCCTGAAAAAGGAGCACAGCGATATTGATATGCTGGTCAATTCCGCCGGCATTTACTACCCAAAAAGTTTCCTTGAGCATTCAGCCGTGGATTACAACAACTTCCTCGATCTGAACCGGGCATTCTTCTTTATTACACAGCATGTTGCTGCATCACTTGTAGATCAGAAGAAAGCTGGATCTATTGTGAATGTTACTGCAGTCGCTGCACGCCAGGCAGTAGAAACCATCACTGCATCAGCTTACTCAATGGCTAAAACGGGTCTGGATACTCTGACACGCCACGCCGCAGCAGAGCTGGCTGAGCACGGTATTCGTGTCAATGCAGTAAGCCCTGGTATTGTTGAAACCCGAATTTTCGAACGTTTTATTCCGGGTGAACAACTGGATGGTGCGCTGGCCAGTTTCAATAACTTCCATCCGCTAGGCCGGAATGGTACACCGCGCGATGTTGCGGAAACTATTGTTTTCCTGCTTTCAGATAAAGCTTCGTGGGTAACCGGGGCAGTCTGGGATGTGGACGGTGGTGTAATGGCAGCCCGGAAACTCGGCAATTAATTTTTTACTAATCAGAGGAAATCATCATGTCTGCAGAATGGGGCAATCGTCTCTCCGCGCTGATCAAAAGCGTCGGTAATCTGGCCAAAACCAATAAACCTGTTGCTAACGCGTTTCATGGTCTTGAAACCGCTACGCGCGAAAACAGTGTTCTGGATGCCAAAACTCACGAACTGATTGCCATTGCTGTGGCAGTGACTACGCGTTGTGACGGTTGTATTTCCGCACACGTGGCCGCCGCCAAAAAAGCTGGTGCAACGAAAGATGAGATCGGTGCTGCAGTGGGTACTGCGATTGCGCTTAACGCCGGGGCTGCTTTTGTCTATTCTGCACGAGTGATGGACGCCTACGACGAGCTGTAATTCCGGCTTGTATAACTACCGAAAGACTCAAAGCCGGGCGCCCTCTACAATCTGGCAGCCCGGTAAATCTCAATGAACAGGAATATCAAGATGACAGAGAAAGTGAACGGTATTGATGTTGCTGCATTTCAGCAATTCGCCGAAAAAGTGACCCAAAACCCGGAAAAAGCAAAAGCCAGGTTTAATGTAGAAACCCGCTGGGCAGGACAGACCCGTTCAGTTTCTACCATGAAGTCATATGAACTATTTGGAGACACCATCGAGCGAACCTTCCATGTCGCCGCAGATGAACCCTCAGAAATACTTGGCAGCGATACTGCACCCAACCCGCAGGAACTGCTCATGGCTGCACTGAATGCCTGTCTGACCGTAGCGTATGTGGCGGTAGCTGCCAGCAAAGGAATTAAAGTTAATTCTCTGAAAATTGAAACGTCAGGCGAGCTGGATCTGCGTGGCTTCCTTGGGCTGGATGAAAACGTTAACCCCGGATATGATTCAGTCCGGTACACCGCGTTTATTGATGCTGACGCTCAGCCGGAAGAAATTGAAGAAATTCATCAGATCGTCCTGAAGACGTCACCAAACTATGCAAACTTCTCGCGTTCCATTAAGATGGAGCCGAAACTTGTCATTGCACAATAACCTAAATCGCATGATGGCAGACGCCCTGTCCTGAAACATGGGCAAGCGCCTTCTCATGCTTCGTCATTTTTAGCACAGGTCGTTTATATGTCTATGGATACCCGACAATCATTAATCAATTCTGCAGAGTTTATGCTACGTTCCAGAGGCTATGCTGCCTTCAGCTACGCTGATCTGGAAAAAATGGTCGGTATCAGAAAGGCCAGTATTCACCATTATTTTCCTAAAAAAGAAGATCTTGGTGTGGAAATAGTCGAAACCTACATCAGCCGCTCGGCAGTGGATTTCGAAAAAATCGATCATGACTTTCCAAATGCTTTTGGGAGGCTTTGCGCTTTCGCTGCGTTGTTTAGAGCTGCGATGGTTGATGGTATGTTACCGCTATGTGGTGCACTGGCAGCTGAAATGGCAGCCCTGCCTGAAACCATGCAAAATCTCACGCGAAAATACTTTACTCTGCAGTTGCAGTGGCTTGAGAAGACCATTGAGGAAGGTACCGCAGCAGGTGAGTTCGCAGCAACAAGCACCCCCAGGCAGAAAGCGTTTCAGATTTTAAGCCTGCTTGAAGGCAGCAGTTTTGTTCGCTGGGCAATGAATGACGACACGGATTTAGATCCGGCAGCAATCGGAACTATCGTCGGGCATTAATCTGAAATACTAGCAGGTATATTCACAATTAATTTCACCAAAAAATCAGACGTTAAAAGCTCCTGCATCGCTTCAGTCGAGGCTCGTAACTTAGCGTATCTGTTTTGGATTCTTTTTTCAGACTCAACAATCAGTTATCCCTGAATATCACTCAAATCAGATTAGCAACATTCGAAACATTACTTTTTGTACCTGCGAAAAGCTTTGGCTTGTACAAAAAGTAATTTTTACGTCTTTCAGGCAGCCCTAAAACAGCATTGAATGGGGAGGTGAATTGTACTCACCTTATCTCTACCCACAATCGAGCTCTGTAATCTAACAAACTTCCGCTGTTTGCTCAGACCGGACCGTCAGGTTTAGTTGTCTTATATAGAGTAAAGAAAGTTTGAGCAATTAGAAAAGACGATTACTGTGATGGGGTTAACCTTAGCTATATTCAGCTTAAAATTTAAAAACACTAATTGGTTGGTTTATCTTCTCTATAAAAAACTAAGTGGAAGGATAGGATTTAAGCGTGTTAAAATTGATTGATTTATATTCAATTATTGAAAAATAGCAGTTATCAAAACTAAATTAATCATTTATATTATCAATGACTTAAAATCCTCTATTTTTATCGTGAAAAAGATAAAGCATTGATGGTAATATCATAAATATCAGATGGTTATGATTAATGCATCTATATACTGCTGCGCCATATGGGCTGGACTGAAGCGGCTGACCTAATCGTTAAAGGTATGGAAGGCGCAATCGAAGCTAAGACTGTAACCTATGACTTGAACGTCAGTTAGAAGGCGCTAAATTACTGAAATGTAGCGAGTTCGGTGACGCAATCATTAAACACATGTAATTTATTACATGGTATGATTAGGAACGGGAGCCTAAAAATTCCCGTTTATTTTTTGTTCAATTAAAATTTTCCCCAAAACTCCTCCCCAAAACGGCTCAAAAAATAGGCTATTTAGATTGCGGTAATTTGCCATTCTTTACCTCGGTCATCATTATATTTATCAGTCATCGCTTGACTCTTATGGCCTGATAAACTTTTAGTATCGATGCCTTGTTTTATATAACCTTTCAGATAAAGCGTGTTGAAGCTCTCCCTATTCAGCCGATAGCTGAGCGCTTGCGTTTTAATTTGTTAATTTTTGGCATAAGAAACACGTGGCAGAAATAATAAAAAAAGTCATAAAGATTCGGAAGTGGCTCGCTGAGTTTGGAGGATTACAAGGTGATAAAGCCAAGTGGAAGCGAAAGCAACTAGGGCTCCCCGACATTCTCTCCCATAAATTTGATGGTATCATTAACGAGCTTCTAATCGCTTATGGCATTATCTGTTGTAACTGTCGATATGCAGCTCATCTGTTACCTTTATATCTCTCGAAGATATCGATCAGTACCTTAGGATTACGGTGTAGGCCTGTCAGCTATGGTGTGTCCTTTATTCTATGACGATGACTATTAATTTGTAAAGAAATGTAATTGCAAGCTTGAAATTCTAGTTAGAGACACTATATAAGAAATGCACCAAGATAAAACATTATTCTACACTAAGTACATAATTAATGGTGCATGAGTAGTGTGTGTTTAGTTTGATATATAAAATATTGAAGGAGAAATTATGTCTAACATTAGATCTTTTTCATTATTCCCAACATTATCGGATAGCTTACTTTCTAACAGATTTGACCAAATGGATCGTCTGTTTAGTCAACTTACAGGTAATAGGCCTTTAACTTCAGAACATCCGTATAATTTAAAACAAATAAATGAAACGAGTTATCAATTAACCATTAGTGTTCCAGGTTATAAGGAAGATGATTTAAGCGTATCCTTAAAAGGTGGGAAATTGTATGTTCAAGGTGAGCAATCAGCTGAATTAGTTAATGACTCAGAGAAAGAGAAATGGATCCATCAAGGAATCACTCAAAATAAATTTTCGCTTGAATTTAATCTCGGTAAGAATGTAAAGATTGAAAGCGCTGAGTTATCTAGTGGTTTACTTACTTTGGACATTGAATACGAAATCCCAGATGAAGAAAAACCTCGAGTTATAGCTATTGAAAATAAAGATATAAAATCATAGAGTTATAATTTATGACCCGTCAGCAATGGCGGGTTTTCTTTTTTAAGAGTCAGCTCATATCACAAGTGGAATATTTAATATTACCATCTAATTATTTTCGTTAATTTCTGGTTTTGTGCTGAACCTGACCATTTTCTATAAAGATGATGTAAGTGTTATTGAGAGAACCAAGCGCACAGTAGTGCTTGGATATTTGAGCAGCCCTAATTTAAACGGTTCGTCTGCGCTATATCAGTTATCCATAAAAGATCGCCTAGGCGGTCTTTTTTATAGTTAAAATAAACATAAGATTTATCGTCACGATTGGTCAGAGTTACATGTGCAGTTATGTGCAATAACCCCTCTAAAGTGTTAATTATTTGCCTTAAGATTCTGTTAAGATTTAATCGATAAACTATAAAAAATTAACAGACAAAAGGAATTATTATGAATAAGGCAATTATTGCGCTCGTATTATCAGCAGCTTCATTTGGCGTGTTAGCTAACAACCATGCTGGCGGATTTGTTTCGAATGATGGTTCTGTTGGTCCAAAAGGTGGGTTTGTTGCAACGGCTCAAGCAGTGACAACTGTCGTTCAAGCGAAAGAGCTTCCTGATGATGCATGGGTTTCACTTGAAGGTCATATTGTTAAACAGATTGGTAAAGAGCTTTACGAATTTAAAGATAGTACTGGCTCAATCGCTGTAGATATTGATGATAGACGCTGGCGTGGACAGGTTGTGACGCCTGAAACAAAAGTTCGTTTAGATGGTGAAATTGATAAAGAGTGGGCTTCATTAGAAGTTGATGTGAAGCGAGTAACTATTATCAATAAATAATCGTAAATCTTTAATGAGCCCCATGATCGGGGCTTTTCTGCAATGAAAACTCCGCTTGCTAGCTTCTGTCTAATTCGTATGTTAGTTAGATAGCTTTATCTATCGCTCTTTCAATCGCTTTACATTCGGGACTATTTCCACTGGACTGTTCTATTTTCCCAGGTAAGTTACCTTCGGGAGTATCCATTTTTATCTCGCAAGTATCTGACTTAGTTTGGGGTTTAGTGTTTGATGAACAAGCTGTTACTAAAGCGATAACAAAACATACTAATATAGCTTTGTTTTTATGCATACTGTCTATCCTGTTTTAAAGGGGGTATTCTGAGGCTACAAAGGTTAAGTGCAAAGCGCAAAGAAATCCATGAGGTTGTGCTGTGTGGTTTTTGTTTTCTATAACAATAAGGTAACTTCAAGTGGTATGCCTGTCAAAAACTCCTTACTTTGGATTATTGGTTAATCCTTACTTTATCTACAGTGCTTATAACTTCGGTGTTTTCCCTCATTAGAATACTTCGAGATTGTTTTTATTTAATTCTACAAATGCTATGCATTGAGTAGTATTTGTAGAATTTGGTATACCAGATTAACTACCTATGACTGCTTTCATTGCTTCGTTTTGTTTCGTAATTGCATTCAGGTAAGCGGGACTCGATTTTAAATTATCATGATGGTTAATAATATTTTGAGGTATTTTGAATTCTAAATTCAAAGCCTATTGAGTTGTTTGGAAAAGGAAAATATCGGCGATAGAAAATTTATTATTCGCGATGTATATCACAATTTATCCCACTTATAATCAAGAAGATAAAAGGATTGGAAGCGAATATTGAGTTTGGCGTCAAAGAAAACTCTTGGGAAGACTACAGGTAGAAAAGGATTCCGTTTCTCGCTATTTCAAGATAACAGATATAATCAATCTCCTGTGATGTAGATATTTAATTATGATTGTTCTTTCGAAAGTGCTGCAAAGATTGCCGTTTCCATTTTTTCAGGGGTAGTATTGGGTGCAAAGCGCTTGAGCGGGGCGCCGTCACGACCAATCAAAAACTTAGTAAAATTCCACTTAATTCTCTTACCTAGCAAACCGGGCAGTTCGTTCTTAAGATAGCGAAACACTGGATGTGTAGCGGCTCCATTGACTTCTATTTTCTCGAACATCGGGAAACTCACACCATAGTTAATATAGCAGGTCCGTGCGATTTCATCAGCGTTGCCAGGTTCCTGTTTCCCAAACTGATTGCAGGGGAAACCAAGCACCACCAAACCTTGGGCGGCGTATTTCTTGTAGAGAGATTCAAGTCCACCGTATTGTGGTGTAAAACCGCAATGACTGGCTGTATTAACGACTAGAACCACCTTACCTGCGTAGTCTGCCATAGAGACAAGCTGGCCACTAAGACTTCTAGCCGTTAATTGGTAAAAGGTACTCATATTCTAGTCCTCAAATGTGTGCGATGTAGCATTGAAGATATTGATGGTACAGTTTAGTGCTTTAATTTTATTATTTACATAAATAATTATTCGCAATTGCCATCCCGAATTTTGTCATAAAGCTTAAGAAATTACAGCTTGTGATAATCATAACCTCTATGAACTTAATAAGCTCCAGCGAGAATTTGACGACCTTTCTTTCAGGAACAGGGGCAACCTTGAGCAATATTTCCCCTTCCAGTTTTATGGGTGAATAAGTTCGGCGCACTGCAGCAGCGGATTGCTGGAGGGTGGACTTATAATTTTCGTTATGCTTTTTTGATTTAAATCAAAGTTGCATGCTATTTGCAATTTATTAATTGACCATTAATTAGTCCCTAAACTATAAATGGTAATGATACTGATTATTATTATCATAAAGGTTAACTATGCGTACGGATATTAATGGAACATTTTTACTCAGCTCATTAGCGCTTTTTGTTAGTCAAGGAGCCTTCTCTGCATCAACGCCTCCACCGCGTGCCCATATTGATGCCAGTGAAACGATGGTTGTCACATCAACTCGAAGTGAAAGTAGTTTATGGAATAGCCCAGTAACAATGCAACTCATTGATAAGCAACAGCTTGATAGTTCGACAAACATAGCGCTAGCAGATGATTTACGCGATATTCCAGGTGTTGAAATTACCGATAATGCCTTAGCGGGACGTAAACAAATTCGCATTCGTGGGGAAGCATCTTCTCGAGTATTGATCTTAATTGATGGGCAAGAAGTCACTTATCAACGGGCAGGGCAAGATTATGGTGCTGGGCTGCTTATTGATGAATCCGCATTGGAACGCATTGAAGTGGTGAAAGGCCCCTATTCAGTACTTTACGGCTCTCAAGCTATTGGTGGTATTGTTAATTTCATAACCAAAAAAGGTGGCAATAAGCCATTGGGAGGCACTGTTAAGGCGGTATATAACTCCGCAACGACAGGGTGGGAAGAGTCAGCAGCGGCATGGGGGAGCATAGGTAAGTTTGATTATCGGCTCAACGGAAGTTACTCCGATCAAGGTGACAGAGATACTCCCGAGGGGCGCCTAAAAAATACGGACCATCGCAATAATAGCCAAGGTATGTGGTTAGGTTACACCGAAGGTAAACATAAATTTGGTCTTTCCCTTGATAGATATAAATTGTCGACACAAACATGGCATGAAGACCCAAGCTATGAACACTTCAGTGTCAAAATTCCTGATTTAACTCGTGAAAAAATTGGTCTTTTTTATGATTATCAAGCGGATGGTGAATATATTAAAAATATTCATTTAGATGCTTATGAACAAACTATTGAGCGTGATTTTGAAAATAAGCTGGCGGTTGTGACACCAACAGGGAGCCCAATGATTGGCGATTTACGAGTAGCTAATCAGACTCAATCGAATGACAAACAATATACTCAAGGGATCACACTACAAACAGATATTACACTACCCGCGAATAATCAACTGGTTGTGGGAGCTCAGCTTCAGCGCGACCGTGTAAAGCAGTCTTCAAAAAGTTCAACAGAGTCCCAAAGCTCAACGCAGTTCCCTCCTGCCGTCAATTATACAAAAACCAGTGATTCACATAATCGAGCAGAGCAAACAAACTGGTCGATATTCGCTCAAGATCAATATGCTTTTGCAGATGATTGGAAGTGGACATTAGGGGCGCGGCAATATTGGTTAAGTTCGGAGTTGTTAAGTGGTTTTGAAAATACAAATCACTCAACAACGGGGAACACTTATCATAACCTTAAAAGCTCAAAAACGCATGATAATCAATTTATTACATCAACAAGCTTACGGTATTCAGGGTTTGAGAATACAGAGCTGCGTATCGCATTCGCTCAAGGTTATGTATTTCCAACATTGAACCAATTATTTATGCAAACCTCAGCGGGGGGAAGTATCAATTATGGAAATGAGGGACTAAAAGCAGAGCGTTCTAACAACTATGAAATCGGTGCGCGTTATAACGGTAATCAATGGTATATCGATAGCGCTTTATATTATTCTGAAGCGAAGGATTATATCGCTTTAGTCACATGTTCAGGGCAGTCAATATGCAGTGGAAACAGTAATTCTTCACGAACAGGATATCACTATTATGACAATATCAATCGTGCGAAAACATACGGGCTAGAAATGACCGTCGAATACCAAGGATGGGATATCACTCCTTATGCCACAGGGAATTATTTACGTCGTCAATTTGATGGTGTGAATATAAAAACTTGGGATACCGGAGAGCCTAATGTTAGTGGGCGCTTTGGAGCTAAACATCAATTGATTCTAGACCAAGTGAACTTAACCTCAGATTTATATCTTCGAGCTGCTGCAAAAGCACAGGATAAAACGGGTGAAAAGCCAACGAGCACAGCAGGCTGGGCCACTCTTAACCTTGCGTTTAATACAGAATTTGGCTCAGACGATCAGTACCAAATTAACTTATCGTTAAATAACTTAACCAATAAAAAATACCAAACTGCCCACGAATCAATCCCTGCTTCTGGTTTTAGCGCTGCAACAGGCTTTGTATGGAAATTCTAAAAATGAAAAAAATAATAGCTGCACTATTTGTACTCAGTTTTTCAATAGTGAGTGCTGCGAGTGAAAGAATTGTTGTGGCAGGAGGCTCTCTCACAGAGTTAGTTTACGCTTTAGGCGCTGGAAACCAAGTGATTGGTGTTGATGAAACAACAAGTTGGCCAGTGGAAACAGCAAAATTACCTCATATTGGTTATTGGAAACAGTTAAGTGCCGAAGGAATTTTATCTTTGCATCCAACGTTGTTTGTCACTTGGCAAGATGCAAGCCCTCAATTGGTTTTTGATCAGCTAAAACTGCAAAAAGTCAGTGTATTAACGTTACCTCGAATACCAGCTACGGTTGAACAAATGTATCTCAATATTCATACCTTATCGGAGGTGTTACATAAACCGGAACAGGGGAATGCGTTGGTTAATCAGTTACGTAGCCGATTGGATAATATTGCTCAAATAAATGAAAAGAAAGGCAAAAAAATCAATGTGCTATTTATTCTTTCCGCGGGTAGTAGTGCGCCACAAATTGCAGGGAAAGGTAGCGTTGCCGATATCATTTTGACACTGGCTGGTGCGAACAATCTTGCGCAACACACACAATACAGAAGTTATAGCGCAGAAGGTTTGATTGCGGCAAACCCTGAAGTGATCATTGTAACCAGCCAGATGGTAGAAAAGGGCCTTAACCAGCTAGAACAAGTTCCCGGACTTACCCGAACTTCTGCTTGGAAAAATAAACGCATTGTGAGTATCGATCAGGCACTCATTTTAGGTATGGGGCCTCGAATTGCGGATGCCGTTGAGATTTTACACCACAATATTTGGCCAGATGAAACGGATAGTGAGTGATAATATGAAATATGATATTGATTTATCGCCTTATTTTGCATTAGAAGGCCATCAACCATTTAAAGATAGGCATGCAACAATGCCTTGGCGCGGGGCGGTACCAATTAGTGCTGATAAACGACAAGACACATGGCAGAAATTAATCAATTCGACGTTCGAACCACGTAAGCGATTGGTATACCTACATATTCCTTTTTGTGCAACACATTGTACTTTCTGTGGTTTCTACCAAAATCGCTATGATGCCTCTGAAAGCCATATTTATACAGAGTATTTGATCCGGGAGATTGAAACGGAAGCCGACAACGTATTACACCAGTCTGCCCCTATCCATGCTGTTTATTTTGGCGGTGGAACACCCTCTGCACTTTCTGCTAATGATTTAGCGCGTATTATTAATGTGTTACGCCTTCGTTTACCATTAGCTCCTGATTGTGAAATAACCATTGAAGGGAGAGTTCTTAATTTTGATGATGCACGTATTGATGCATGCTTAGATGCAGGAGCAAATCGTTTTTCAATTGGTATTCAGTCATTTAATAGCAAAATTCGTAAAAAAATGGCCCGGACATCAAATGGTGAGGAAGCTCGGAAATTTATGGAAAAATTGTGCCATCGAGATAGAGCGGCGGTGGTTTGTGATTTGTTATTTGGTTTACCTGAGCAGACAACCGAGTTTTGGGGTGAAGACCTGAGAATTGCAAGTGAGATTGGCCTAGATGGTGTCGACCTTTATGCACTTAATTTGATCCCAAGTACGCCACTTGGTAAAGCGGTTGAAAATAATCGAGTCACAGTTCCTGATCCTGCCAAGCGTCGTGACTTGTATTTACAAGGCTGCGAATTTATGGATAAACAAGGCTGGCACTGCATCAGTAATAGCCACTGGGCGCGGACAACACGGGAACGCAATTTATATAATTTGTTGATTAAACAAGGGGCTGATTGCTTGGCGTTTGGCTCTGGTGCCGGGGGCTCTCTCAATGGATATTCATGGATGGGGGAGAGGAATCTGACCTCGTATTATGAAGCAATTAATGCGAAAAGAAAACCGCTCATGATGATGATGCAGACGACCGATCCGCAGTATCAATGGCGCCATCGCTTACAGGCTGGTATTGAAACAGCGCGAGTTGTACTTGAACAATTTACCCCTCATGCGCAAATGCTGTCTCCACTCTTACAGCAGTGGTATCAGTCAGGATTAACACAAGATACTTCGACTGATTTAAGACTAACGAATGAAGGCCGTTTTTGGGCAAGTAATATTCTTCAATCACTTCAAGAGATTATCGTGAATCTTAATTCTATCCAATTCACGCAAGAAAAAATATCGTAAAGGAACATTTAATGAGTAATGTAGCGTTAGCTGATTTTTTGAAAACAGAGCCCGATGGAACATTAGAAACTATTGCAAAACAATATGATACCACCTTATTGGATGTAGTAAGACATTTGCCCGATATGGCTTTGACGATAGGAAAACATTTTGACTTGATTTGGGATGCTGTCCACACATGGGGTAATGTCACCACGCTAGTTCATACGCAGGATGTTATTCTAGAATTTTCAGGTGAGTTGCCTTCAGGTTTTCATCGCCATGGTTATTTTAATTTACGTGGTAAAAAAGGCATGACAGGGCATATCAAAGCTGAAAATTGTACATATATTGCACTAATTGAACGAAAATTTATGGGAATGGATACCGCCTCGATTTTATTTTTTAATCAATCAGGAGATGCCATGTTTAAAATTTTCTTAGGGCGTGATGAACACCGTCAATTATTACAGGAACAACTTGAAGCTTTTCGTTTATTAGTTAAGCAACTTAAAGAGAATAATTAATGGCAAGATGGTTAGTTTTTGGCACTGGTGGGCAGGGTGTTGGCAATATTATTGGCTCAGCTTTGGGGAGATGAACCTGTATCTAAATGGTTATTTTTGAATAAACCGACATCAGTACTCGATATTCACCACCAACAACATCTTTTTCGTTTGTTACGGCATCTAGTCAATACACGAAAAATAAATGTGTGTTGTGTATTACGCGATTTAAACCTTACGGCTCAGCTTTGCTGATCACATTATTTTAATGCATCAAGGGCAAATTATTGCGGAGTAACTTTCATTATATTAAATCTTTAGTCCTCTATATGACAAGGAATGGTCTTTTTACTGGAACTACCCAAATTATTGGGTAGCTCAATTTTTTAATGGGGATATTAAGTATTCAAACAGTATCTATTTAGTTGGTTTTCCTTGCCAATATCCGGCGAGTAAAGAGCCCGATAAGTTATGCCAAACAGAAAACAATGCGCCTGGAAGAGCAGCCATAGCACCAAAGTATTGCGCTCCTAAAGTTGCTGCTAACCCTGAGTTTTGCATGCCAACTTCAATTGCCAAAGTTCGGCAAGTTGACTCATCAAAACCAAATAAACGCCCGCCCCAATAGCCACCAATTAAACCGATTCCATTATGTAATACAACAGCAATAGCGACCATAAATCCAACAGAAGCAATATGGCTTTGGCTACCTGCAACGACAGCACTGATTATTGCTAATATACAAATCATTGATAAAGAAGGTAAAAATGGTTCAATTTTTTTCACTATTTCACTGAAAAGATGATGAATGACTAACCCTGCAATGATAGGGATAATTACGATTTGTAAGATAGACAGCAACATACCCATGACATTTACACTAATTGATGTATCTGCATATAACAGAGTCAATAAAGGTGTTGCAAATACGCCAACCAAGGTAGATACCGATGAAATCGTAACAGATAATGCCACATCCCCGCGCGCTAAATAGATCATCACGTTTGAAGCCGTTCCACTCGCCACGCTACCCACTAATATCATTCCAACGGCAAGATCAGCTGGCATATCAAAAGCTTTAGCCAAAAGCCAAGCTGCTAGGGGCATAATCAAGTAATGAATAAAGGTACAAATAATCACTGGGGCGGGTCTTGTCACGACGCGTTTAAAATCGCTAATTCTTAGTGTTACTCCCATAGTAAACATAATTAGCATCAGTAAGTAGCTAATAAATGGGGAGACCCCTGTAAATGAGTTTGGTGTATAATAAGCAAATATGGATAAGAGTAGAGCCCATAATGGGAATAATCGAGTGACTTTAGACAACATTAAGACATTCCTTTTTATCTATTTTAAGTGGTTAGGTTTTCCAATAAGAACGAGTCGATATCATGGAGAGGATTGATTTGAGTTTAATGTATCAACTCTCTATTCGAGATATAGCCTTCTGATAAAGAGCGTCGCTCATAGAATAAAGTTGGCGTTTTTTCTCCACAATCAGAACCGGACTTATTTAGCGCATTTTTAAAGTTTGTTGTTATTATATTTGTAGTTTTTTGTTCACCACGATTTGCTTGAAAATTCGTGTGGATATCATGAATCAGATACGGACTAACAACCTAGTAAACTTATCAGGATAGAAGCAAACACGCTATGAGGAAATTGAATGCATATATTCTCAGCATCTACTTTTGTAATCTTCAGCCTACGCTATTTAAACACCATTGCGACAGCGCCAACGATGCCTAAAAGGATATCAGCACCAGCAAAGGCATAGATATTTTTAACTTCTTCACTGCGAGTATCGGCAAAACGTTCAAGTGTTTTCTTGCTTGAAGGGGCTTCAACCTCTTCAAATTGCTGTATATAGCCAGCAGCTTTTGTATTTCTTGTTCGCTTGATTTAGGTTTTTTCCGACTTGATAAAAAAGCAGTAATTATTCATGTTACGCCCTACAGGGTATTTGGTTAACTTACTAATCTTGCGTAAAGAAAAATGTTCAAACTTAGTGATTATAATCATAATTAGCACTGAATAATAATCATTGTCAATTCAATAAATTGTTAATAAACCCTAAGGGTAGTGCATTACATAGTCTTGGTATTATGAGATGAAAAACGAGAGCTTAAAACTCCCGTTTGTGCATTTAGAAAAATTCTTCGGTCATAACATAGGTTTTTGCCCAACTCGATGGCTTAGTTTCAAGTTTAAGCATGTAGACAAATCAGGGGGAAAAGGTTAAAAGGCTAGCAGCAGCCAAGCCTTTTAACACAGGTGGTAATATCTAGTTTTTCATATATACATTTAAGAATACATTTATATTTATATTAAAAATTTTAGATATGGTTATTAAATGATCTGCATAAATTGAGGTGCCTCCATGCTCATACTCTATATAATGACTTTCTGTAATATCCAAATTAATTGCCATTTCATGAGTTGATATTTTATTTTTCACTCTTATAATTTTTATATATTCACCAAGGTTCTTATTCCTTTGTGTGATTTCTTTCTTTATTATTTCTTTTTCTAGCATATTGGTGTTGGTGCAGTATTTTTGTTGATAATGAATGTTATTATAAATAAAGATATTGTTTTCTGTTGGGTAATGAATTTGAATATAAATTTAAACCCAAATCAATAATTTCACCTTCGCTCTCCAATTCTTTTAATAAAGAAACGAAGAAGGATTCTACGCTAATGTTTAATTGTATTAAAAACATTAAAATTAGACTGAATGATATAGTATTAACACCATTTTCGTAGCGTGAAACCTGTTGTTGACTGACATGAAGTAATTTGCTTATATCTTCTCCTGTCAGATCATTTTCGATACGTTTCTGCCTTAAATAATTTCCAATTAAGATGTTTACTTTGCTATTTAAAATAGCACGATCCATATTAACCCCTATAGTGAGTAAGAATTTTCTGAGATAAAAATTAATCAAATAATAATATTAAGTACAATCGTTTAAAACGCTTAATGATATATTTTTCATAGGCGCAATCGATTGAAAGAGAAAAGTCAATCGTTTGATTTTAATTTTCAGCTTGTAACAACATATTGATAAATAGCAATTAAATCAGTTTTTGCTATTTTTCCAATATTGCGAGATAAATGAATTGACAATTGTATTTACTCGTATAAAGAGTATTTGCGATTTCATTTTTATACGATACATTGAATATTAATTTTAATGATTAAATTATGCTTATTGTTTAGTATTTTATTTATTCTATTTTTTTTATTCTATATTTCTATTTAATTTATACATATATAAATATCCTTATTTACAATGCTGTATCATATTGGTAATAAAATATTATCAATTGAAATGTTTTGTTACAAATTAATTGATTGGATAATAATAAATCAGTCCAGGGAATTTTATTATGTACTGATTTTACTATGAGTAATAACGGATTTATATTAAATCTAGTCGTGATTATTTAGAATATCGGCAGTGGTTTTATATACTTGAGTAAATTAATTGTGAAGGGTGAAATTTTCATGTCTCGTTTCAATATGGAACCATGCGTTTATTATTTATTTACTGCTGAAAAATAAAACAGTATAGCTATTCATATTTCCAAAGGTAAAGGTTGTCTTTAGTGTTTATTGTTATATTCTTTAAATAATTACTTCCTATGTGAATTGAATTGGTGCATTTTTAACTAAATGTAAAAATTGGCACCCTCAAATATTAATTTTCTTATAAAATAATGGGTGAATATACATATTCAAGATTGATTAAATACACATAATTGATGTTTTATCAGTTGTAATATTTGTATCAGATTTTATCTGCCATGATAGATACAACATCGAATGGTAATAGCGAGTTTTAACAGAAAAGGGTTCATGTAAGTGCAAAACAGATATGGTTTTCTTCAAAGGACTTAAGCAAATCACACGCTAAATAGGGGTTATGATTGCCCTAAACGTATATTAGGAATACATTATAAGCAATTAATATCAGGAGTGGTAGCTTGTTGTGTACACCAAAATTTTGCGAGTTCTATGTGTTTTGTTGTTGATATTATTAGCCTTTATCATAGGTGTTTCAATAAACTTTAGTAAAAAACCAACCCTTATTGATGGCGCTAAACAGACAGTAGTGGATTTTATGCACCAACCGAAAGCTGCTGACATGAGAAATGTTAAATTCTATTCACATGGTTCAATGATGGGTCATAAGGTTATTGGGGATGTATGTGGTGAAGTGTTTACATTTAAAGATGATTTACCATATAAGTATAAGCGGTTTATTGTTGAAGTTGCTGCTAATCATGAAGGCCAGTGCGTGTTTTCCATTCCTTTATTTGATTTCGAGGGGGAAATGATCTCTGAGCCGGATTTTCAGAAGATTTGGGATAATCGATGTCAGTAATTAAGCACATTATTCACTATAATGGTCTTGTGGTTGCTTGGGATCATTAAAGTGATTTCTATTTAGTAACTGTTCTTTGTTAATTTATCGTTCGAAAAATAAATCTCGGTTCAATAGTTCCTCTAGAAGATTCACTGGTGATATTCATGTTGCCATAAGAATTTTAGTAAAAGAAAACTCCTTTGAGTATAACTGTATGAAATAAAGATATTGTTACAGAGCGAGCGAGAAGGCGTATAATTCCGTAGGTAAGTAATTTTATTTAATCATCATTGATGAGATGGAATGATAAAATGAACAGAAGTGAATTGATTGATTATATTCAGCATAATTATGGTGTGGAGCCTGAAACTCCATGGATGAAGTACCCTGAATATATTGTTTTTAGACGAAAAAACAACGCAAAGTGGTTTGCAGTTATTATGCGTATTTCATCTAAGAAATTAGAAATAAATAAAAATGAGGAGGTAATTAATATTATCAACCTTAAAGCTCCCCCTGAACTTATTGGTTCATTGCGGTTAAAAGATGATATTTATCCAGCGTATCATATGAATAAAGAGCATTGGATTACGATAAAGTTGCCAGGGCGCCTTACTGATGATGAACTCAAGGAGTTAATCGAAGATAGTTATAGGCTAACAGCTTAGCATTTCATTATATTGCTAGACTATCCCATCCATGGGAAAAATTTCCATACTAACTAGTTAAGCTTTCTTGCGATGATAAACAATCGAGGAAATGGCATTAAAACATAGCCATTATCTTGTGCTGGGTAAGCTTCTGTTAATAATTCATGGTAACGAGCGAGAAATTGTTCGGTTTGTTTTTTATCTAGGTTTTCAACGTAGGGTCTTAATCCTGTCGCGCTTAACCAATCAATGATTGAATCAATCGATGGCATGACGTGATAATAAGTCGTTTGCCATATATCAACAGAACAATGGGCTGCTGAAAGCAAATCATAATATTCAGCTATTGATAAAAGCGCTGTTCTATTGACGGCGGAAATCGCTTGCTCACTGGCCACTTTGCGCATTAAAGCATGTGTGGGTTCATTCCAATTATTTGGCATCTGGATGGCTAAAATACCGTTGCTTTTTAATTGATCAACAAGATGAGGGAATAATAGGTTGTGATCAGGTAACCATTGTAACGAAGCATTGGCAAATATAAGGTCCTGTTTGATTTCAGGAGCCCAGGTTTCAATGTTTGCATCTATAAACTGGCAGTCAGGAAGGTTCTTTTTTGCTTCAACTAGCATGGCAGGAGAGTTATCGACCCCAATTATTCTTGCTAATGGGTACATTTCACGAAGTATTTGAGTTGAATTACCTGGACCACAACCTAAATCGGTTAAATTACATACGTTATCGGCATGAATATGGCGGATTAAGTCATATGATGGGCGAGTTCTTTCCTGTTTAAATTGCAGATACAAATCAGGGTTCCAATCTTGCATGTGCTAGCCTCATTGTTTTATTGAATAATTAAATCATAATCTATGGCCTAACATATTGTACTTCTAGTTAAATATGTATTATTCGAGCTCCCATCATGGCGGCTTGGCCGCCAACTTTCACTTGAGTAATCTTTTTCGCTTGTGAGTGAATGTTTACTTGAATCGATGAGGTGCATCCCATGGCACGACCTTGCTCAAATAGAAATTGAGTTTCATTTGGTAAGACATAATTGACCAAATAGCAGCCAAGCGCTCCGCTAGCGCTGCCTGTTGCCGATTCCTCATTTATTCCATAGAGCGGTGCGAAATTTCGGCAATGTGCTGTGATTGATGTGTCTTGATTTAACTCAAATACATGGAAGCCGATCGTATTGAATTCACGGCTTAGTTTCGCTATTGCTTCATAATTAGGCTGTAGTAAATCTAAATAACCTGTTTTTACGGGAATAATAATGTCGGGTAACCCAGTTGAAATTATCATGATAGGTAAGCTTGTTTCAGTGATAATGTCACTCGTTATGCCAAGGGCTGCTGCAACTTCATTGATATTAGGTCCATCTCGCAGGGTGGGTAGCGCTTGCTCCATAACGATATTGTTCGGGCTAACAGACACACTTAGAATACCGGCCTTGGTTTTTTGGGTGTAACACCCAGAGCAAATCAGCTTAAGTGACGCTAAAGTGAAAAACACCGCTAATGTGGCATGACCACAAAAATCGACTTCACCTTCAGCGGTGTAGAAATCTACTTCAAAATCAGTTTGTTCACCATTATAGACAAATGCTGTTTCTGAAAAACCGACTTGTTGCGCAATAGCTATTTTTTGTGAAGTACTGAGTGCTGGCGGGTTGAGAACAACACCAGCAGGGTTGCCACCAGTATTATTTTGTGTGAAAGAATTCACAAGGTATACCTGAATATCTTGCTCAATTTCGCCGGTATTTTTAATTTGCATTTATTTTCCCGAGTTCTAAATAGATATCTTAAATTTTTGAGTGCACCTTACTCATTGGTTTAAATTTCATGAGAGGTAGAAATGCTATATTAACATTAACGCATTGTGTAATAGAGTCATTATGATGCTGTCTTTTATTGATAACTTAATGAACCCATAAATAAAGTATTAATAACTTGCTTAAGCTAACATAGTGATGATGCTTAACTCGAAATGACATGGAATTTAGTTGAAGTCGGTTGTAAATTTGATATAAGGTGGATGATATTATTTTTGATTTAGGTGAAAATGATTAGATTATGTGCTGATAAAACTAACGCAGGAGAAATAACTTATGTTTCCAGAGTACCGCGATTTAATTTCTCAACTTCGTCAATCAAGCCCTCATTTTCGTGCTCTTTTTGAAAAACATAATCAGTTAGACCATGAAATTGCAAGATTGGAACATTCAGACCGAAGAGGGTATGGCGATGAGGTGGTTGAGTTAAAAAAACAGAAACTACGATTAAAAGAAGAAATATATAAAGTGCTTAAAAATCCTGATGAAGAATAAAAATTTTATTTATATGGCAATAAATTTTATTATTGCCTAGAAGTAATCGTAAAATTTAACCATTAGAACAATGTTCAAAGTTATGTTTAAGTTGTTTGATAGCATATTTTTCTATATCTCTTAAACTCATGTTCATGGTATCCAAACCTTTTATATCCATTTTAAGTGTATGAACAGAACTATCATCACCGAGTAAAATTATATGTAACCCTGTAACCTTTGTGTTTTCTTCTAATATATTTACTTGAGTTAGATTAAATCGCATAAAAATACCTTTTATAAAAGTTATAATTATTAATTAACCTACTCTAATTGCATGTTTATTTCCTTTACAAATAGTTAAAGATTGTAACTGTCATTCATCTTAATATTGTCATAATAGAAATAAAAATCCCTCAATACTTATTAATTAAGTCTGAGGGATTGTTGTTTATTTAAAGTTTATTCTTTATAAATAGATACATGAGGGATACCGTCATCACCTATAGTTCCACGGTACATACCTTCTGAATTAAATTCCATTGCGTAATTGCCAGATTTATCCAATACAATTACACCGCCACTGCCTCCGATAGCTTTAACGTCATCGAGTGCATTACGAGATGCATCAGAAAGGGTGGCTTTATTATATTTTACCTGTGCTGCAATATTATGAGCCGTTGCTGTACGAATAAACATTTCTCCAGAGCCTGTTGCGGAAACAGCTACGGTATTATTATCTGCATAATTTCCTGCACCAATAATAGGCGAGTCACCAACGCGACCATACCGTTTGTTTGTCATACCCCCTGTTGATGTACCAGCTGCAAGGTTACCTTGTTTGTCTAAAGCAACAGCTCCAACAGTGCCATATTTATAATCGTATAACATAGGGTCTACAAATAGTGCAGCTGTTTTCCCATCATGATCTAATACGACTTTTTCTTTTTCTTTCGCTTTTTGCAATTGTTCCCAGCGAAAATCAGTACGGAAATAAGATGGATCAACAATTTCAATGCCTTGCTCTGCAGCAAATTGCTCAGCACCTTTAGAAACCATCATCACGTGAGGGCTTTTTGTCATAACAGCATAGGCGGCATTGATTGGGTTTTTGATATTGGTAACACCAGCAACGGCGCCTGCTTTCAGGTTACTACCATCCATAATTGAGGCATCCATTTCATTTTTTCCATCGTGAGTGAATACCGCACCTTTGCCTGCATTAAATAAAGGCGAATCTTCCATTACATTAATGGAAGCTTGTACTGCATCAAGGCTAGAACCTCCTTTATTCAATACGTTATAACCTGCTTTTAGCGCTTCATTTAATTTATCTTGGTATGCTTTTTCTTGTTCAGGCGTGATTGTATTTTTTGTAATAGTACCAGCACCACCGTGGATAACTAGCCGGATCGGCGTTTCAGTAGCGGCAATTGCTTGCAAAGAAAAAGAAGCAGTAAGTATGCATCCTAACAAAAGTAACTTCATGATTAACCTCTTTAGGTGGTTAGCTAAGATATTTTCATAATGCTTAAAAAGTATGGGATTGGAGTATGATGTTAGCAATTAGGAGAGTCGTAAAATGAGGAAAAAGTCACAGGTTATCAATAATGGTTTTTTGGGGGATGAAATTATTTAATAAAAAAAGCCCCTGCATGCAGGGGTATCTAATGGAAATGTATATTTATAGTTATTGTTATAAGGTGTCTATTGCTTAGATAGACCATTAGATAATACCAGTGATTAGTGCTTAATCCAAATCAGAGTAATCATAAAAATGGTAAATTAAGTGGTATTTTGTAGATTAAATTACGGACAAATAAGAAATTATTGAAATATAGTATAAGAATAAAATTAAAAAGATAATAAATTGGTTTTTGACTTGAAATACAAAATAATACTCCCATAACAATGATGAAAGCTGTTTTTATGATAAGGGATAAAATATGACTAACGCGCAGTGGGTAACACAAGCATTAAATGCGGTATTGGGCGAGGATATAGGTTCGTTGTCTGTGGCTAAGCAATATTTTTCAGATAAATATATCCAAGTTGTTGATGGAAAACAAATTAATTTTAATGAGTTTATTGCCCATTTGCAGGTATTGAAAGAAGCCACTGAATCAATCGTTATTACTATAAAATCGATCGCAGAAGGGGATGGCTGTGTTCATACTCAGCATCTGGCAAAAGCGACTAAAAAAGATGGTTCAATAAGTGAATTTGAGGTATTTGCTTGTTTTCAAATAGAAGATGGGAAAATTATCCGTTGCGAAGAAATGACAAGAATGATTAAAGGCAGTAATACGGATGAAGATTTGGGTTCAAGAACATAAATTTTGATTGTTTTTGTAAGGGCTTAATATTACTGGTGTAAGTAAAACCTAATGTAACACTAGGTTTTACTTTATTCTATTTTGTGTTAACTGGTTTTATATTAACTTGAGTAAGTTAACTGTAACCCTGTGCCAACTTCTTGTACGGGCGCAAATTTCGCTAAATGTATTTTGGCGTTAAGATCGGTACAGTGACATGGGTGTATAAATTTTAAATCTTGCTGGCGAAAGTAATTACCTGTTTGTTCTAAAACTTCTTCTGAGGCTTGCTGCAAATGAAACCCGCCTATCACAGTAACAATGTTATTGATGCCAGTTACATGCTTTGCATATTCAGTAATATTGCAAATTCCAGAATGAGAGCAACCCGTTATCACAATTAGGCCTTCCGATGTTTTAATGGCAAGTGCAGAGTCATCAAAGACATAGTCGTCAACGATATTATGGTTGAAGTCGAGGGTAGTACCAATGGGGTCTTTTCCTTCAAAGCTATTGGCTCTAGGAATTTGGCCCAAAAATATAATATTTTCAGAAAGATAATATGGCTTAGTCGTTTCAATACAATGAAAATAAGAAGCTAAAAACTCTTTAGGTGTATTCGCTCCGATGACTTTAGATTGAAATTTTTTTGGAATTAAGGCATCTGGATGGTATATCAGGTGCTTAGCTTCTTGTGTTTCAATGTTACGGCGGTCAAAATGTTGAATTAAGTGACTTAAGCCCCATGTGTGATCGTTGTGGCCGTGAGAAAGAACCAGATCAGTGATCTCAGCAAGGTCAATATTTAAGATATGTGCATTATCAATAAATATATCTGAATAGCCTGTATCGAATAATATTTTTTTATTATCAGCTTCGATATAGTAGCAAACACCGGGTTCACCGCAAAAATAGCTATCAATTAGGGTATTATTATCTACAAGAACAGTAATTTTTATTGTCATCATGAACTCATGTTTAATAGAAGTAATCGTAATCTGTTATATCAGATAAACTGTAAAAAGTTATTAAATGGCGATAAAACATAGTAACAAAAATTGGAGGAATGAGAGGGATATGAGAAAATTATCGGAGGCGACTATCTAAAGCCAACCTCCTAAATAAATTGCGATACAAGATAATACATGTTTAGACAAATTATTTTACTTTTTTCACCTCGTAGTGAATATCACTGTCAACTTCATGGTCACTTTTCGGTTCTGTGTGAAAAATAGAAATAATATCTTCTAATAAATCTGATTGAGACTCTAACGCTTTTAAGGATGATTGCAATTCGCGAGTCATAGCTGCATTCGCTTGTGTGGTATTATCTAACTCATTAATTGCTAAGTGTATTTGGCTTACCCCATGGGTTTGCTCATTCGAAGCAAGGGCAACACTTTGGATCATTTCATTGATATTAGATGTGTCTTGTGCAATTGAAACTATATTATCATTTGCATCCGCAGCTAATTGGAAACAGTGATTAATTTTATCGTTTGAATTATTAATTAATAGCTTAATTTCTTTGGATGCCTGAGTACAACTAATTGATAATTCGCGTACTTCATTTGCGACAACCGCAAAGCCCTTGCCATGTTCACCCACTCTGGCAGCTTCTACAGCGGCATTCAATGCTAATAAATTAGTTTGAAAAGCAATGTTATCGATGGTGGAGGTGATTTTACTGATTTCTTTGGAAAAATCGACAATATCATCCATGTTTTCTACAACATCAGAAATAAGTTCATTACTTTTATCAATCGTTACACTCGTCTCGGACATCAATTGACACGATTGGTTAGTGTGGGCCGTATTTAATTTAAAAGAGGAATCGAGCTCTTCGACACTGGCTGCTGTTTCAACAATGGCTGCGGCCTGTTGATCTGCTCGAATAGAAAGGTCGTGATTCATTTGAGTGATGTCACCAAGTTCAACTTTTATATGGTGAGTGTTGTCATAAATATTTTTGACGATATCAATCAGTTTACTTTGCATATTAGACACATGCTGTTTAAGTAACTTGATCTCATATAACCCTTTATTATCAAAGCTGTGATATAAAACGCCTTGGCTAACTTTTTCAATACCATCAATAACTTGGTTTAGTGGGCGAATAAAGAAAAGTTGTAGAATAAATCGAATAAATAGAGCTAAGAGGATAACTATTGAGATAGTAATGATTAAACCAATCAAACTTTGTTTATACAGTTGCTCACTTGCAAGAGCAATATCATGATAACTACTATTTAATTGTTGATGATAACTTACGTAGTTTTTCTCAAATGTATCCTGAAATCCTTGAGTCGGCTGGTTTAAAAAGTCATATGTTTTTCCTTGAACTAGAAAGACTGAAAGTTCATTCAATGCAGCATATAACGCTTTATATGATTTTTCTAACTCAGCAAATTTATCGCTATTTTTGTAGAGTGAGGTGGCAGTGGATGCATCCCAATAATTACCTGTTTCTGCCATTTTTTTATGATAAAACTCGATAAGGCTATCTATGTCAGTATTTGAAGTTTTCATCTTATTGATAATCAACAAATGGCGAGAGCTAGCACGATTTAAAGTATTTCGTGCCTGTAATAAAGACTGCCATGTATTATTCAACTGTGTTTGTTCGTTATAGATAGTATCGAGCTTGGTTAATGTTTCTTGATATTGTTTTAAAGAACTAAAGAAAAACCAACAGGTTGAAAGAAGAAGGGCGATAAGCAGGCCTGAAATAAACCAGACTAGGGTTGTTGTCTTAAAACCAGAAAAAGAGAATTTAGCTGAACTAAAATTAATTTTTTTTAAATTACCAGACATCATTGATTATTTCCTTTCATACCATCGAGTAGTATGTTTGTACGCATACTAAGAACGACTTCTAAACATAACGTTATTAACCATGAGCAAATCGAAGCTGTCCGATAGCTAAAAAGTTATATGTAGTCACGCGAAAGCATCAGGCGTAGGGACTAAGTAAATGTATCGGCACTAATTCTGGATACTTTATATTCAACAATTTGACTTAGCTCATAAAATTGAAAGGGATTAGGCAACTTTTACTGATAACGAGGGAATAAGAGGAAATAATTGTTGTAGATTGCTACCTACAAGAGAGTTAATTTACGAGTGATTTGTGATAATAATAGTCAACGTTTAAAATTTGAGTCTAGAGTGCGGTATGCTTTCTTTATTCTTTAAATGCCTTTTAGGTACTTTAGCCGTATTGATTATTGCACTATTTTCACGTAGTAAAATTTACTATATTGCAGGTTTAGTTCCGTTATTTCCTACATTTGCATTAATTGCTCATGTTATCGTCGTTCAAGAACAAGGAACAGAAGCTCTCAGAAAAACTGCACTGTTTGGGCTCTGGTCTCTCATTCCTTATGCAATGTATTTACTAACGGTATATTTATTAGCAACGAAAATGACCGCTTGGGGAAGTTTAAGTATGGCAACCGCTATTTGGATAATAACAGCGGCAATATTAGTTTATATATGGCAACTCACTCAATAAATAACATAGAGTAAAATAATTAGCTATAAAACATCATAAAACTAAACTCTCTCGATATGCTGACGGCTTAAACATGGTTGGCTATAGTCGCAAAAATTTAAGTATTAACTATAATGATAAGCAATGTTTTCTATTGAGCTGTACCATTAAAATGTTATTAAGAACCCTGGTATTACTGTTAGTTGCTGGCTGTGCGTATATTGCAGGAATTATGACTGAAGTTAAACTTGATGCTGAGTTAGATACTGAAAGCCGAGTGAAAAGTTCTGTCGAAGATTTTCTTGCTTACCCTTCGGCTGCAAATTATAAAAATGTTCAATATTATGTATTGACGAAAAATGAAGAAGGGGATGAAACGGGCTATTATTGCGGTGAAGTCTTTGGTTTTGAAAATGAGTTACCCCATGGCTATAAAAGATTTATCGTTAGGCTTCATAAAAATAGAGCTGGAAAAGTAATGATATCCATTCCTTTTGTAGAAAAAACAGATGATATTATTCCCGCAGAACAATTTGAAGCTGTGTGGGATAGATATTGTAAAAGAAGCTAAATTAATGATAGCTCGTTGAGTTGCTAGCAAAACGAGCGTCACTAATATTAATTTGATTTAACTGCCATCGTCGCTAGGAATGTGGGTAGATAATTGTCAACGACAAAGCGTGGATTAGGTTGCCAGTCCTCTTTAAAGCCTGTGATATGAAAACCTACCTTTATTTGCCCACCAATGAGATCTGTCAGTGAATGACCAAATACAAAAGCTTCTTGCTTTGCCTGCTTTTGTGCTATTTGCTCTACTGATAAAGTAGATAGTTCGGAGTAAGGCATAGTGTAACTTGGCTTTATTATACCTTGTTCGTCATATTGCTTATCTCGTTCCCCAATAAAAACAACAGGATTAAAAAAACTGGATAACAGCCGTCCATTTGGTTTTAAAACACGGTAGCATTCTTGCCAGACAGGGCTAACATCCGGAATATACAGATTAGAAATAGGATGAAATATAATATCAAATGTTTCATTAGCAAACATGTGTAATGATCGCATGTCACCTTGAACAATCTCTAAGGTTAAATTATCTCTTTCTGCCACCATTTTGTCTTGGTCAAGCTGTTTCTGAGAAAAATCAAAAACAGTCACATTTGCTCCTGCTGCCGCGAGTACCGGAGCTTGCTGCCCCCCCGCAGAAGCTAAGCAAAGAATTTTTTTATCTTTTACATTCCCTAACCAAGTATCATCAACAGGAGTTGGTGTTAAATGAACTTGCCATTTTCCCTGTTTGGCATCATTGATAGTTTTGGAATCAACGGGGGTTGACCAAGCAAGTTGTGATTCAGCTTGTTTATCCCATGCTTTTTGATTTGCACTAATGAAATCTGTCATAAAATGACTCCTGTATACAATAATTTGTCACAGTGTAGCAAAAAATAAGCAAATTAAAATAAAAATGTACCAATTGGTACACAATTAACTCCCTACCATTAGATGATATGTGATGCCATTAAATTCAAAGTTAGTGGCATTGCTCATGCCTATTTTTTGATGCGCCATAAGCGATCTGAGATTGTCTGCATTAATAAAGGCAATAGGCTTTCCTTGGTTGTACGAACAAATTTTATCAAAAAGTGATTTGAGAATATTTCTCCCTCGATAATCACTATCGATACAAACAGGACCATAGAACCAGTTGCCTTGTACAATTTCTGCATGCTGTTTAATGATCAAATGTGCTATAGGGGGTAGGGATGAGGAATTAGGGTCAAAGCTAAATACGACAGCGATAATTTTATTTCCATCTCGAGCTACAACGGTAGTCAGACTTCCTGCAAACATTGCATTGACTTTGGCTTGAGGGTATTCACCGAGTAATCCACCTTGTTGAGATTCAGAATTAGATTGCAATAATTGAGCAACAGCAGGACAATCTGGTTGTGTCATTAATTCATATTTAATATTCATTATTACCTCGTAATGATTGCTAAATACGTTTAAATTTATGATATGAAGCGCAGGGGTATTTATGGGAGCACATTGTCGTGTGTTAATTCTAACCTCATAATATCGGTTATTTATTGTTTGTCTATTGAATCAGCATGTTAACTAAATTTTATCCAGTATTCTTACTTATTATTTCAAATGTATTTATGATGTTTGCTTGGTACGGCCATTTAAAGTTCACAACAAAGCCGTTGTATGTTGTTATTTTCTTTAGCTGGTTAATTGCATTGGTTGAATACTGTTTTGCAGTGCCAGCTAATCGGTTAGGGCATCAGTATTACAGTGCGGCTGAATTAAAAACAATGCAAGAGGTGATAACACTCTGTGTTTTTGTTCTTTTTTCGGTATTATATTTAGGTGAAAATTTTACCATTAACCATTTAATTGGTTTTATTTTTATTTTTGCAGGCGCCTTTTTTATCTTTAAGGGGCCATTTTAATGTAAAAAGAGCAGCTTGAACTGCTCTTTTTGGAGAGAACTTAATTTATACCCATCCTTTTTCATGAAACTGCTTTAATATCACAACAAATTGCTGCATTTCTTCGGGGGTTCCTAGTGTGAGTCTATTCCAGCCAATGGCAGGTGGGAATTCACGGCCAACCATAACATGAGCTTCAGCCATACGTTGTTGATAGGTTTTTACGTCACCTTTAACTTTATGGAAAATAAAATTAGCCTGTGATGGGGCATATTCTAACCCAATCTCATTTAATGCTTTTTCTACGATTTTTCTCGAAATATTGTTAGATTTTAGGCTGTATTCAATAAATGATTTATCCTTTAGAGACGCTATTGCAGCGACTGCTCCCGCTGTATTGGTATTATCAATAGATAAAAATTCGTCTACAGCAGCAATAATTTCGGGGGTCGCAACACCATAGCCAACTCTTAAACCTGCTAAGGCGAAAATTTTTGAGAAAGTACGTGTGACAATCAGGTTATTTTGGCCTTTTTTGACTAATTGAATAGCACTCGTAAAATTTGGGTCTTCAACAAACTCGGCGTAAGCTTCATCAACGATAAAAAATGTGTTGTCAGACTCTTTACTCATCCATTTAACCAACTGGCTATAAGGCGTGATCATTGCTGTCGGGTTATTCGGGTTACAAATATAGACCATTGATAAACCGTCAAAATCATTAGCAGCTTTTTCCATTCCTTCTAGATCAAATGATAAATCAGTTTTTAAAGGAATTTTGGTTATCTTAATACCTAATGGCAGAGAATAAAGTTCTGCATAATTGAACGTTGGATCAGGGGTGACTAGTTGAATTTTTTTACCGAGTTTGTTTGCTTTATTTGCCAACATAGCGACAACAGCTTGAATCGTTTCAGATGATCCATTACCCATACTAATGTGCTTATTAGATAAACTGTAGAGCTCACCAATATTATGCTGTAATTCAGCACGAGCGTCATCCGGATAACGAAATGCATTAGGTAACGCTTTGATAATGGCCTCTTTTGCACTCGGTGACATCCCTAATGAATTTTCATTAAAATTCAGCAAGAGAGGTTGTTTTTCACTTGGTATATTTATGTTGTTTGTTTGCGCAATGGCTTGATTAAAAAGTGAGTTAAGTGCAATTCCACCTGCAACTAGTGATGTGGATTTAAGAAACGAACGGCGATCCATAGTTATTCCCTGAAATTATTATCTTTGAAAGTATTAGATTACTCAAAATAGTTCCAAAGTAAATAATTATTTACTTTTTATGATTACTTATTCATCTGGTTAGTTTCTGAACTATTGCAAATTTATCTACGGTAAATAAGAAAAGAAACATGTCATGCCAAGATAGCAAAGTAAGGGGGATCAATTATGGGGGGGTATAACCATTGAAGTCATATAAACAAAAAAGGGTAGTTTATTCTACCCTTGGTAAAAATTATTGGCCTTGTACTGGAAAGTTAGGTGTAATTTCTACAACCGCAACTTTAACCATATATTGTTTACCATTTTCTCCTTTAGGAGCATCTGCAGCAATTTTTTTCAGTGTTTCATCTGGTTGAGTAGTTTGAATTGATGTTGAATACTGCATCATACCACGGTGACGATTTGCATGATTAGAGTGGCGGTAATTATCGCAAGGCCTATCATTATATTGCTGTTGGTTTTGGTACCCTCCGCGGTGCCATGAACCATTACCATCTCCTGGGTAAGCGAATGTTGAAAAACTAATCGCGATTAAACTTGCACTGAGAATTAATGGTTTTAATATATTCATGTTATATCTCCTTTAGATATTTATTGATTATTATTCTGCCATTGGAATTAATTAATTCAATTGAATTTACTTATCTAAATGAATAAACCATAATTCAGTCATGTTTCTTCCTTTATTTTCTCATAATGCAAATCATTTGTTAAATAAATGAATTTTACGTTAAATCGTTATTTTTTTAATTGGTTTTGTTTTGTTGGGTTTCATGGAAGAATTTAGCTAGTTTGCTAATTGATACAATTGATGCTACAGCAATATCTTTATTATAATCCTCACATAAAGCTAATAGTCTATCGATAGCATCTTCTTGTTCAATAGAACAAATATAATCGCCTAATGCATTTATCGCCGCTATTTTAACATCATTGTTGGTACCATGAGTTAGGCTAACAAGGTTTTTAACGATTTTTTCTTTCATAAAAATATATTAAATCAGTCAGGTAGTATATAGGCCAGTATAAAACTAAATAAATAAATAAAAAATGTTTTTTTTATTAATGTTAATTTAATAGATATAGATTGAATCAATAATAACAGGAAGGACATTGGTAATGTTTTCAATTTAAAAAACTAATTTTTATAAAGTAGTGTCAACTGGTTAGGACAAACGTAAATGCGTAAGGCAAAAGCTCAAATTGTTTACTCAAATTGATATAATACATTTATACTAGGTTGAGTTATCATAAAATAGAAAGGGTGATGCGTTGAAACGTATAAAAACAAAATTATTAATTGTATTGCTATTGGCTTTAGGCGTATTTGCATACCATTCTTATACCAGTATTGGTGACTCAGATGTTAAAAATGAAGCGCAAAGCATGGTGGAAAAAAAGCTAGGAAACGCATCAGCGATTGAGTTCAGTGATGTGGATATAGTACAAAAAAGTGAGTTTAAGGAAGGAGAAAGTTATCGGGTTTGCGGCTTATACCGCTTATCGACCCAAGATAGCTCGCTACCATTTGTTGCAAATGTCAGCATTAAAGAAGGGCGTTTTTCTGAGCATGGGCAATTGATTATTAGTGAAACTCCTGAATTACAATTTTCGATTGAACAGTTGTGTGTTAAAAAACAAACCAATTAATAACAAAGCGCTCAAATTTTAGTTTGAGCGCTTTTTCTTTTTTTTAAAATCAAATGATTAAGATTTATTCAAAAGCAGTTCAGTTTGAATCTTACAAGCTGAAATGGAGTCATTTAATGATTTATTGAAGTCAGCTTCATTAGCAAACTTAGATTTATTGCTACGTACGGCGTCAATCGCTGATGTTAGATTTTCGCGGAGGTCTGACTCTACAGTAGCTAATTGCTTGAGGTCGACATTTTCACTTTTCAATTTAGCAATGGTTGATTGGGTTAATTCACTGCTAGTTTTGTCAGTGCTGTATGCTTCACTTAGTGCTTGACCAGTGATCTCACAATAATCTTTGGCTATTTCACTAATATTTAATGGGGCATTATCAGCCATAACAAGGGCTGGAGCCAGGCAAAAAGCCAGTAACAAACGCTTCATAGTCATACCTCTATTTTGCACACAATGAATAATAACTCTATCTGGTACTAGAAAAATACTATAGCAGATTAGGCCTAAAATGGGGGATGACAAAGAGGGTTTTAGCATGATTTCATAAAAAAGAGCCAGTATAAATACTGGCCGCTATAATTAGCAAAAGCAATGTAAATGAAAATTACGTTATATACAGTATCATATAACGGTGTGAGGTAAAGCGATTTTAACTTGTTTTGGTGAAAGTTAAGATTAAGTATGATCTTGATCAGAGTTTGAACCCATATTAGAGGCGTGTTATCGAAATATGGGAGAAATAAAAAATAACCAGCTAGAGGTCAGGTAGACTCATAGCTGGTTTTGTTCATGTAACCTAACAAGGAGATTACTGTTTTAACCAATGGCCATGTTTTAAGACATCTTCGACAAGTTCATGTAAGACAATATGTGCTTCGTTATCATCATGAAAGCCTTTAGTTTGAAAGGTTGTTGGGCCATTATCATGAGTAATCAAAAGATAGCTGCCAGGGTAGACTTCTAAAACACGTGCTTTTAGCTCAGCAATGAAGGATTCATATGATTTTTCAGGGAGCTGAGAAAGTGGGTCATCAGATAACTTGATATTAATTTCCATACGTTAACCTCTTGTCTATAAAATTTAATTAGGCTCAGTTTATTGTTAAGTGAAAGTATAAGCAACTATCTAATTGTGACGATTGTAACGTGATAGGCTTTTTGATTATAAATTAACCTCATTCATTGACTAGATATTCCAAGTAATAATTGAATTAAACAAAAAAAATATTATAAATATTTTTGTTGAGAAATAAGTTAATTAAGATTGAAGCGATGAAATGAATAACGATTTTTTATTTATTCAAGTAACTTACTGGTTAAAATAAATACTGCAAATCAATCATTTGATTTGTTTCTTGCTTAATTATAAAGGATTTTTTCTTGGTTAGGTTTTTCAAGGTGTTATATGTATTTGTTTGTGAACGTCTAACTCGTTTTAATTAAAACGTAATGTAGTTAACGGTAGACGAATCGGAAATTAATTTACATTAAAGAGAAAAAAATATAATTTCTGATAATCATATTAAGATGATTTGGCTTTGGTAAGCTAAACTCCTTTTTTTGGAGTTATGTTTTAAATGTGAGGGTTGATTTTCGATTAATTCAATATTAATCGTTCTAATAAAAAAGGAGTGTAATTTGATAGAATTTATAAACTCACTAACTAATATTATTTGGGGTTCGTTACTTATTTATTTATTACTGGGGGCAGGCCTGTATTTTACGCTTCGATCAGGGTTTATTCAAATTAGGCATTTTGGCCATATGTTTAGTGTCTTAAAAAACAGTAAACAATCTGATAGCGCAGGTATTTCATCTTTTCAGGCACTATGTACAAGTTTAGCCGCTAGGGTCGGTACAGGAAACTTAACCGGGGTCGCAATTGCGCTAACAGCTGGCGGACCCGGTGCTATTTTTTGGATGTGGGTCGTTGCTATACTCGGAATGGCAACATCTTTTATTGAATGTACTTTAGCACAGTTATACAAAACCAAAGATGATAAAGGAAATTATCGCGGTGGGCCTTCATATTATATGCAAAAAGGCTTAAACCAACGCTGGATGGGGGTGTTGTTTTCAATATTTCTGATTATTGCCTTTGGTTTAGTATTTAATGCAGTACAAGCTAATTCTATTGCTCAAGCAACCGCAGTCGCCTTTGATTTCAATCCAATTTATGTTGGCATTGGCTTAGTTTTATTAAGTGGGATTATTATTTTTGGTGGATTGAAATCCATTGCGAGGGTTGCTGAATTAGTTGTTCCTGTTATGGCGTTAGCCTATTTGTTATTGGCATTTTGGGTTGTTGGGCACCATATTGAACGATTACCTGAAGTTTTTATGCTGATAATCCGAAATGCATTTGGTTTGCAAGAGGCAGCGGGTGGTGCTGTTGGTTATGGTGTTGCTCAGGCTATGACACAAGGTATTCAGCGAGGGCTATTCTCTAACGAGGCAGGGATGGGGTCAGCACCAAATGCAGCGGCATCCGCAGCGCCTTATCCACCTCATCCTGCATCTCAAGGATATGTGCAGATGCTTGGTGTTTTTATGGATACCATTGTTATTTGTAGTGCGACCGCAATTATTATTTTGTCATCTGGTGTTCTAGAAAGTGGGATGAATAACATTAATGGCATTGAGTTGACACAACTTGCGCTATCTTCTGCCGTTGGTAGCTGGGGAAGTACTTTTATTGCGATTGCTATCTTCTTTTTTGCGTTTACGTCAATCATTGCTAATTATGCATACGCTGAAAGCAATATGATTTTTCTAGAGAATAACCATACAGCGGGTTTATTTATTTTCCGTTTAGCTGCATTAGGGATGGTGATGTTTGGTGCACTTGCTGAAATGCCATTTATTTGGAAACTTGCTGATTTATCCATGGGGTTAATGGCAATAACAAATCTAATCGCGATCCTTTTATTATCGGGTATCGCTTTCAAACTCGCTAAAGATTATAACCAGCAATTGGTTGCAGGTAAAATACCGACTTTTGATATTAATCAGCACCCTGAATTAAAGAAACAGTTTGAGGAGGGGATATGGGAAAAAGAAGAAGTCGATAAGTGGGTTGAGAAAGAAACATCTCGCTAATATAAAAAACGTAAAGCATAAAATTCTTAGGTGAAAGCCTGAGAATTTTTTTATGAAATATTATCAAGGTTTAATAAGAATAAACGCTTGTTTTATAATTCTTTGAGCTATAAGGTTTTTTAAGATGGTGAAATAAATGTATTATCACAATATATATCATTTTCTAATTTAAATAGCCGAGAGAGTTATGAAATTGAATCAGTACGCCGCAACGCTGTATGGAGTTATTTCAATCTTGTTGTGGAGCACAATGGTAGGACTGATTCGCAGTGTAAGTGAAAATTTTGGGCCTGTTGGTGGTGCAGCATTAGTTTATACAGTCGGTTCCCTTGTGTTAGTACTTGCCATGGGGGTGCCTAAAATAACGAAGTATCCCAAACGCTATTTGCTTTGGGGAACGGTACTGTTTGTTAGCTATGAAATCTGTTTTGTATTAGCGTTAGGCTTAGCCAATAGCCGGCAGCAAGCTATTGAACTTGGTATGGTGAATTATTTGTGGCCAAGTTTTACTATCGCACTGGCTGTATTTTTTAACCGTCAACGTTTCACTTTATTATTAGGATTAGGTTTAGTTTTAGCATTTATGGGGTTGATCTGGGTAATTTCAGGAAATCAACCATTGTCGGTGCAAAGTATTTGGGCAAATATTCAAAGTAATCCACTGTGTTATTTTTTAGCCTTTATTGGGGCTATTGTTTGGTCGTTTTACAGCAATGTCACTAAGCGTATTTCTGGAGGTTACAATGGTATGGTACTATTCTTTATCATGACCTCTATTGGGTTATGGATATTGTATTTTTTCAGTACTCCAACACCGTTTATTATCAATAAAGAAAGCCTGTTATTATTAGTGGTGGCCTCAATTGCGACTGGCGGTGCGAATGCATTATGGACATTTGCGGTTATCAAGGGCAATGTGGCTTTTTTAGGGACACTCTCTTATTTTACCCCAGTTATATCAACTGCATTCGCGTCTATGTTATTAAGCACGGCATTAACGTTAAGTTTTTGGCAAGGTGTGTTAATGGTGACAATGGGGTCGGTGATTTGCTTTTTAGCGACGAGGCAAAAACCAATACGCGGTTAAAAGGTGCAGCGCGTCCCAGATAAGCGCTGCAACAGAAAATATACTGAAGTGAATTTTTGCGGGCTTATACATTAATAAATTTATTAATGGCGACGGCAACGCCATCTTCATCATTAGTTGTGGTCACAAATTTAACCATTTGGCGAATTGGCTCTAAAGCATTGCCCATTGCGACAGAAACACTGGCGTATTGTAGCATTTGGATATCATTATTTTGGTCACCAATACTCATGACTTTGTCAGGTGTAATACCCAGTTTTTCACAGATACATTGCAATGCCGCGCCTTTACTTGAGGTTTTATTTGATACCTCTAGGAAATACGGGCTTGTTCGGGTTAAAGCGTAATTATCGAAGACATTCTCTGGAAGATAACTGATACCAATATCTAATTTCTCTGGATGGTCAATCATCATAAATTTAGTAAATTCCAAAGAAGAGTCCATTTCATTAACGGGGCAATAGATAAGCGGAGTGTGAGTTAAATAAGCATCTGCAACTGTATAGTGACTAATATGGCGGTTTGCCGTGAACATGCTGTTATCCGCAAGAGCATGCATGTGAACCCCGACATTTCTAGCCAGTTCCTCAAAATATTGGAAGTCAGCGAAATCTAACAAATTCTCTGCCAGATGACTGCCATCATTGGCTTGGTGAATGACACTACCATTATTACTGATACAATAGTTATCTGCGGTATTTAAACCTAATTCCCGTAGGTAAGGGGAGATCCCCGAAAATGGCCTACCTGAGGCTAAAATAATATGTACACCTTTTTGTTTGGCTTGAGTGACAGCCTCTTTTACTGCGGGAGATATTTGGTGTTGGGAGTTAAGTAATGTGCCATCTAAATCAATGGCGACCAGTTTGATTGACATCCAATGCCTCCTAAAATGCGTGCTTTCTGCCAATACCTTACTCCAATTATTCAGAATGTAAATTATACAAATAGTTATAATTTTATTCACAATAGAATAATGGGTATTTGATTTGAAATTGAACAGAATACAAGGCAGGAACTCTGTTCAATAGTCGAAGCTTGAAATGACAATGTTTTATAGCATTAGCATGTGAATCAATAGATTAATGCGGCTAAAATATTCTCACTCATAATTATGAATCAAATGAAGCGGTTGCTTCACATCTAATTGAATTTGGTCATTCTGTCTAAAATCAAATGGCGTAATGCCATATTCTTTACGGAACATATAGGTAAAGTGGGATTGTGACCCAAAACCAAAATCCAGAGCGATATCGAAAATAGACTGGCTGCTATTGCGCAGTAAGTTAACCGCACCAGCAAGACGGCGTTGACGGATATATTTACCCAGTGAAATCCCTGTGACTTCTTTAAAGATTTTTTGCATATGCCAAAGTGAATAGCCTGAATAAGCCGCGAGCTCTTCTAAGTGGATCACGCGCCCTAAGTGTTCTTCTATCCATTTACTCAAAGCATAAACAAGTGCTAAGTGGTTATCTTGTGGCATCTCAAATGTTTTCTAGTTTTACGGTAGCAGAAGTATACACAACTTCATTTCATGATGACAAAGGCTGCTTGTGCGGTATTTCCCATTTTTAGGGTAAAAAAAGCACAATCAGAATAAGTTACTGGCCAATAGCACCTAAAATGAGCGGAATTTTTGTAAAAAGAGGTTAATTGCATATTTTCCTCAAATTTGACGCTCTAAATTAGAGTACCATTTATTCTATAAACGCATTACGTGCAATGCCATAAATGATATCTATCATAAAATGGCAGTACCTTAATATTGTAATCATTTGAAAAATAAAATCATCATAGAAATATGAAGGAATTGTCGGTGTTTGGTCGTAAATTAATTATTGCTGTAAGTGCTGTTTTAGCGTGTCTTTTTTTCTATCTCTTAGCGATGGACAACCTGTGTGATCAGGGAGGAGAAAACTTTATTTTTGGTATTTGTCGTGTAACTGACTTGTTACCATTTTGAATTTGCTTTTTAATGCACAATCCATGATATTGAGTTGGGGTAGCTATCCCGCTGTATCATTTTGTTATGTGATGAAAAAAAATAACTAATAGCACCTGCTTTTGGGCCGTAAGATATGGTAAAAACAGCGCCAGAAGAATGTAGTGTTAATAAGAAAATTCAAATAAACTTGTGTCATTATCATTATTTTGGACGATAAAAAGCAAGTAAGAGGACGAAAGGGTAAAGTTATGGCGCAACAGCAACAGACGCTAAAGCGGGGATTAAAAAACAGGCATATCCAATTGATTGCTTTGGGAGGCGCTGTTGGTACAGGGTTATTCCTTGGAATAGCAACAACCATACAAATGGCAGGGCCATCGGTTTTACTTGGCTACGCACTGTGTGGGGTTATTGCTTTTCTTATTATGCGCCAGTTGGGAGAAATGATTGTTCAGGAACCTGTCGCGGGTTCGTTTAGTCATTTTGCATTTAAGTATTGGGGTGGCTTTGCGGGTTTTCTCTCAGGGTGGAACTACTGGGTCATGTTTATCCTTGTTGGGATGACAGAACTCACCGCCGCAGGTAAATATATGCAACATTGGTGGCCTGAGCTCCCGATATGGGTTTCTGCTGCGGTATTTTTTATTGCTGTGAATGCGGTTAACTTGGTCAATGTGCGCTCTTATGGGGAAACGGAATTCTGGTTTGCATTAATCAAAGTCATTGCAGTGGTTGCTATGATTATTTTTGGTTGCTACTTACTGCTCAGCGGTCATGGCGGCCCACAAGCGAAAGTCAGTAACTTATGGGAATATGGTGGTTTCTTTGCTAATGGCTTTAATGGGCTAATAATGGCTTTGGCAATTATTATGTTTTCATTTGGGGGATTAGAGCTTGTCGGTATTACCGCCGCAGAGGCAGAAGACCCAGATAAAAGCATTCCAAAAGCGATTAACCAAGTTGTATACCGTATCTTAATTTTTTATATTGGCTCGTTAGCGGTATTACTCGCATTATATCCTTGGGTTGACCTTGATGGCAAAACAAGCCCATTTGTATTAATTTTCCATGAATTAGGGGACTTACTGGTTGCTAATTCATTGAACGTTGTCATTCTAATCGCTGCGTTGTCGGTGTATAACAGTGGGGCTTACGCGACAAGCCGTATGTTATATGGCTTGGCACAACAAAGTAACGCACCTAAATTTCTTGCGAAAGTGAATAAAGGTGGCGTTCCCGTCATGGCTTTATTGGTTTCAGGTATTGCGACTTCTGGCGGGATTTTAATTAACTTTGTGATGGAAGGTAAAGCTTTCGAATTGTTAATGTCATTGGTCGTGACAACGTTAGTTCTAAACTGGATTATGATTTGTGTTTCAAATTTGAAGTTCAGAGCAGCAATGAACAAACAAGGTGTTGAAACGAAATTTAAAAGCATTTGGTATCCATTTGGGAACTATCTGTGCTTAGCATTTTTACTGCTGATTTTAGGGATCATCCTAACAATGGACGGTTTGCGCATTTCAGTATTAATTATGCCATTATGGATAGCAGTTCTATGGGTTGGATACCAATTCTCAGGGGCTAAAAAACAAGACTTAGCCAAAAGCCAACAATTAAGTTAGATTTGGTTTTTTCTTATAATAAAAAGACCGGTGGGAATACCCGACCGGTCTTTTTATACTGCGATGAAGTCGTTAGGTCACCATTGCCAACGTAGCCAAGCAAATAATACGTTACCGTTATTATAAGTCCCTGGAATATAAGTGGCTTGCAGCGAAAGCTTGTCATATTCCACTGATACTAGCGGGAGCGGTGCTGGGATTGGAATATAGTACATATCCCTACGGGCAGTGACACTCAGAGTGAAACCTGCTCCCATGCGAAAACCATCAATGTCCCCTGGGATCCACATTTTTTGGAATGCATAACCACCAATTGGCTCCCAATCATTATGTGAATCTTTAAATGCCATTGCATAGATAGCATGCCAGTCATTGTCTTCATCATAACGATATTTACCAAGGCCAAAACCCCAAGGTCGCTCGTTATACTCATCCGTTTTTTTCTTGTCGTACATTGCACGGTTGTGCCAAGTCACCGCTGGAACATATAACTCATATTTGTCAGAGTCCCATGTGGTACTGACATTATTTTTAAATTTATCCCATAAATTTGCCGATTGTTCTTGCGCAACGGCAGGCGATGATATGCAGATTGAGGCGCTCATGAGTAGCGAAGCACCTACAGCCAACTGTATGTTTTTATAAACTCTCATTGTAAATCCAGTTCTGTATCGCAGATATAAAAATGATGATTAGCTCGCTAATGATTATCAGATTAGCATTATTATTATAATTTTGAGCTCAATTATTTTAATTAAGATGTACAGAATATAACAGTATTAATTACATAGTTAAGGATAATAACTCGCTGGTCATATTAGAACTGTTTAATTTTGCCTATTTTTAAGGGGGATAACCGACAGTAGAAAGGGATATTAGCTCATCAAATTGGTTATTGAATAGGTTAATTCTCCTAAAAACCAATAATTGACAAAATACTCCATTTTTAAATTAGATAATGTGATTACTTGATGAAAATAAATGAGCTGAATTGAGTTAAAAAAAGATAAGAAAAACTAATGTATCACTCATTATAGCTGTGGCTAACTTTCTGTAATAAAGAGATATTTCGTATTATTTAGGTGATAACGACTAGTAATGTTGATAGAGCAGACATTTATGAAAAATAGCGTGTAAACAAATCCAAAAAGTATGACGCACGTCAAATAATGACTTGTCTCAATGGGATGAAATGGAGGACATAGGCGGCGGTTATAAGTTGCTGCATGTCAACACGGCTAGGAGCTAATTTTTGAAAGTTTATGGCAGATACATTGCTGTAAGCAACATTAGCTTCTAACTAAAAAAGGAACATCACCATGATGAAACGCCAAGAACCACTGACTGAATACCAAGCTAAATGCTTGGCTATCGCCACAGATAAAATATTATCACCAAAACAAAAAGCCAATTTTTTAGCGGTAGAAGCGGATAGCCACATTCCCTATCTTGCGATGAGCGAACCCCTCGCAGAGGCGTTAAGTGAACGTGTTATTTGTGATATGTATGAAGGAAATGCACCATATAAGCCGCGCTATGTGTTGCCTGACTATGTAAAATACCTCAATCAAGGTTCAACATACTTAGAATTAGCCCCTGCAGAGGACTTTGATGATGCGCTTAATCATCTGATGATTTTGTATCATCACGTTCCGTCGGTAACCAATTTCCCTGTATTTTTAGGGTACTTAGATAAAGTACTCATGCCATATGTAGGTGAGTTGACAGAAGAACAATTGTATCCAAAATTAAAAAGATTTTGGATACAATTAGACCGAACTCTACCTGATGCCTTTATGCATGCCAATATTGGGCCGGATGACAACGTGATTTGCCGTTTGATTTTACGTATCGATGCGGAATTGAAACAAGTAGCACCTAACCTGACATTTGTTTACCACCCACAGCGCACACCTGAATCACTTTTCTTACAAGCGATTGAAAATATTTGTGAATGTAGCAAACCGCATATTGCGAATGATATTATTCATCGTGCTGCATTTGATGAACAAGGTTACGGCATTGTCAGCTGTTATAATGCATTGCCTGTTGCAGGTGGAGGAAGCACTTTAGTCCGTATTAATTTGCGCGAGGTTGCATTACGCAGTCAAAATTCAGTTGATTTTTTAAATGTGCAATTGAAAAAGTATTGTGAGTTACAAATGGAACTCATAGAAACACGTAGCGCATTTTTATTTGAGGAATCAAACTTCTTCCAAACCAGTTTTCTTGTCCAAGAAGGGTTAATAGAACCAGAACGCTTTGCCCCGATGTTTGGTATTTATGGTTTAGCCGAAGCCGTGAATATCCTCATGGAAAAAGACGGAGCGAAAGGCGCATATCAAGCAAATTCACCCGCCTTACCACTGTCTTATCAAATCAGTGAACAGTTGGCAGACTTTGTCGAAACCACACCTGTTAAATATGGTTATAAAAACCGAGCCATGCTCCATGCTCAATCTGGGATCAGTTCGGATATAGGGACTACACCGGGGGCTCGCATTCCATACGGTGAAGAGCCGGATCCTGTTTCGCATATCCAAGCCGTAGCTCCTCATCACAAACACTATTTATCTGGGATCAGTGACATTTTAACCATCGATAAAACGATTAAACAAAACCCGCAAGCACTAATGCAATTATGCAAAGGGGCATTTAGCTGTGGAATGCGTGAGTTTACTGCAAACGTGGCGAGTAATGATTTAGTCCGTGTTACTGGCTACATGGTACGTCTGTCGGATATCGAAAAATACAAAGAACAAGGTTCTAGAAGTAACACTACCTGGTTAGGGGAGGAAGCGACTAAGAACTGTAAAATTACAGCCCGTCAGCAACGAGTAATTAGTCATGAGCAATCGATGCGCTACGCTGAATAAGGTTATTCCTTTTTCCTGTGTAGATGGGCCGGGTAATCGGCATGTTATCTTTTTGCAAGGTTGCAATTTACGGTGTTTGAATTGCCATAATCCATATACCATGGCGCTTTGTGACCATTGTGGGGACTGTGTTTTTACCTGTCCTCACAATGGGTTATTGTTTGTAGATGGTCAGGTTATCTGGGATAGCGATGCCTGCCAGCTTTGTGATACCTGTTTACAAACTTGCACTAAAAATTCAAGCCCGATGACGGTGCCATTAAGTGTTAATGACGCAATCAATGATTTGAAAAAAAATGTTGTTTTCCTGAATGGCGTAACCATTAGTGGTGGGGAAGCAACAACACAATTACCTTTTATTATTGAATTATTTAAAGCAATTAAGGCCACACCAGAGCTCAAGCATTTAACCTGCTTTATTGACAGTAATGGGCATCTGGCTTCTGCGGGTTGGAATAAAGTGATTGAGTATACGGATGGCGTGATGATTGACCTGAAATCATGGAGTGATGAGTGTGCTTTAAGGCTAACAGGAAAAGATAACCAGCGTGTTTTTCAATCAATTCAATATTTGGGGCAAGCGGGGAAATTGTATGAATTGCGTTTATTGTATATTCCTCAGCAAACAGATTACTTAGAGCATATTGATAAACTTGCTGATTTCCTAAATCAATTGCCTACAAACACACGGATAAAGATTAACGCCTTTCAACAACATGGCGTAAAAAATGAAGCAGCTAGCTGGCCTGCGGCAACCCAAACAGAAGTGGAGGCATTCGCTCAACTATTACGACAACGAGGCGTTGGTCATATTCATTTGCCTAATGTGTACTTATAAATCATGTCAATTTTTCCTGTGTGAGATATCCTCTCTTTTTATCTAACTCATTAAAATTCATTCACTAACCGCTGGTATTTGTTAAATGTTATGAGACAATTAAGGCGGTTTTATTGTTTGGTTTAAAATGATGTCAGTAAACCTTGCTTATCAATCTATTCAATTGCTTTAGCCGACGAAAAGGGGAATCACACATGAGGATCAATGCGTTAACCATAGCCGGAACAGACCCATCGGGTGGGGCGGGTATTCAGGCAGATTTAAAAACGTTCTCTGCATTAGAGGCTTATGGTACGAGTGTGATGACAGCATTGGTGGCTCAAAATACCCGAGGTGTGCAATCTGTTCAAGACTTACCCCCTGAATTTGTAGCGGCACAATTAGACTCGGTTCTCAGTGATGTGCGAATTGATAGCGCTAAAATCGGTATGCTGTTTAACCAAAGTAATGTCGCAGTTGTGGCGAATGCACTGAAACAATATCCTATTCCGTATGTGGTATTGGACACTGTAATGGTGGCTAAAAGTGGCGACCCGTTGCTATTACCAGATGCGGTTGATGCGCTACGTCAACAGTTATTACCCCTCGTTTCTATTATTACACCAAATCTACCCGAAGCCGCGGTATTGTTAGACGAAAAAGTCGCACAAACAGAAAGCCAAATGCTGACTCAAGGGTATAAATTGCTTGAGAAAGGTTGCCAAGCGGTATTGATGAAAGGTGGTCATCTAAGTGATGCTGAAAGCCCAGATTGGTTAATCACACCAGAAGGTGAATGGCGTTTTACGTCAGTTCGTATAAATACTAAAAATACCCATGGTACAGGGTGTACTTTGTCAGCAGCTTTGGCTGCATTGCGCCCTCGTTGCGCTTCTTGGCAAGAAGCGGTTACGCAGGCTAAAGCGTATTTACAAGCCGCGTTAGAACAAGCGGATAGCTTAGAAGTCGGCAAGGGAATCGGTCCTGTGCATCACTTCCATGCATGGTGGTAACCTTAAAAGATTGAAAGCCCAAATACTTGGGCTTTCATATTATGCTTTAAGTTAATAAGTTACATTGAGGAGGTAACCGGCACTGAATGGCGTTTGGCTGCACTGAGAACGTAAAGGTATCTCCCGATAATGGCTCACCATCAAGGTTTAAGATCATATCGTGAGGAGATGAAATTTTTACCCACGATAATTGCTTTTCAACTAAGTGTTCGTTTTTATCAGCTGAAAATAAATTCGATAAAAATGCGGGTATCACATCCCTTGCAGGAATAATCAGTAAATTTAATGCACCGTCATTAATGAGTGCTTGTGGTGTCAATTGCTGACCTCCACCTGCTTGTCGGCCGTTTCCGACAGCAATGACTAACGTTTCTCCCTCCCAACTAAAATTTTCCCCTTCAATATGGCAAATGTCCGTTTTTAGTGTGTCAGGACGCAGTAAGCCATTTATCACGTAAGCCGCTCCCCCTAATGCTGACTTTAGTGCTTCAGGTGTTTCGGTGGTAATACGTGTCCCAAAGCCGCCAGTGGCCATATTGAGGAAATAATATTGCTCATTGACTTGCGCAATATCAATAGGCACAGCTTTGCCTTTTAATGAGAGTGCTAGGGCAGATTCAATATCCATTGGGATATTCGCGCTAGTGGCAAAATCATTTGCTGTACCCATCGGAAGGACCCCTAAAGCAGGACGAGACTCGCTAGGGAACTTCATCAGGGTGCTGGCAACCGCATTCACTGTGCCATCACCTCCGGCGGCAATAATGGTATCAACACCGTGTTTTATCGCCTGAGAAATAAAATAATGCGTATCATCCAGCTCCCAAGGAATACGGACTTGAATTTTATGGCCTTCTTTACGCAGGTGAGTAATGGCTTTTCGCAGCTCAATGTGATTTGCTTGTTTACCATTAAGAATAACCATGGCTGACTGATATTGATTCATAAATACCCATCCATTTGGCTTAACGTATGTCAAATATTCGTTAAAATGAGTATAAATGGATTAATAAAATATTGATGAGCTTTTTTTAGTTTTTTTACAGAAATAGAGTTAACAAGAGAAATGAAATAAAGTAGCAGATAAAAGAAATGGCTAGCTCAAGGGAGATTGAGCCAGCCAAGGAGGTGGTTCCTAGTCTTATTTTATGACTTTCTAGTTCTTCGTTTTCGAGAGTGACTATACGATATTGAATAACCAATTGATGTGATCTGTTGCATAAAATTGGATATTCAGCGCATTTTTTAATGGAAATGTCAATAACGCGAATGATTATCATATAAGAAAAAAGCATATAAAGTGAAATAATATCGTTTTATATATTAAAAAAAGCCAAAATATCAAAGTATTAAACGATGAGGTTTTGGCTTATAGTGAACAAGCTATTTAAAAATAACTAAGTGGTGATTAGCCTGCAATTTGATTTTCTGGCTGAGTTTGATGAGGTGCTCGGGTGGTTGTTCCTGCTAGGTTACGGATCAACAAACCAAAATTGACATCAACATCTTCAGGGATTGGCAGATAAACCACATGGCCGTTGCCTGGTGCAACATCAATCGTTTCACCTTTGCGGTTTGTTAAGGCGTCTAAGGTAAAGACGATATTACCCGCAGGTGTCATCATCTCTAAGCTATCTCCAACGTTAAATTTATTTTTTACATCAACCTCTGCCATACCATTGACACGTTTGCCGGTAAATTCACCCACAAATTGCTGAGTTTCAGAAACAGAGTAGCCATATTCATAGGTTTGATAGGCATCGTGGGTGTGGCGACGTAAGAAGCCTTCAGTATAACCACGGTGCGCTAATCCTTCTAAAGTGGAGAGTAACGTTGGGTCAAAGGGTTTTCCAGCGACAGCATCGTCAATTGCACGTCTATAGACTTGCGCAGTACGAGCACAGTAATAAAACGATTTTGTACGGCCTTCAATTTTTAATGAGTGAACACCCATTTTTGTTAAATTTTCTACGTGCTCGATTGCGCGTAAATCCTTTGAGTTCATGATATAAGTGCCATGTTCATCTTCAAAGGCGGTCATATACTCGCCAGGTCGTTTGGCTTCTTCTATCATAAAGACTTTATCTGTTGGCGCACCCGCACCTAAGGTTGGCGTCACATTTTGTACTGGGATGGGCTCATGAATATGGACAATGTTACCCACATCGTCTTCTTTACCTTCTTGTACGTTATATTCCCAGCGGCAAGCATTGGTGCAAGTCCCTTGATTAGGGTCGCGCTTATTAATATAACCGGAAAGTAAACAACGGCCGGAATAGGCCATACAAAGGGCACCATGGACAAAAACTTCAAGCTCAATTTCCGGTACCTGTTGGCGAATTTCAGCAATTTCGTCGAGGGATAATTCGCGCGATAAGATCACGCGTGTTAAGCCCATTTGTTTCCAGAACTTCACCGATGCCCAGTTAACCGCATTGGCCTGCACAGATAAATGAATATCCATCTCAGGAAACGCTTCACGAACCATCATAATAAGGCCAGGATCAGACATAATCAGTGCATCTGGTCCCATTTCAATGACGGGGGTTAAATCACGAATAAAGGTTTTTAATTTCGCATTGTGAGGGGCAATATTCACGACCACATAAAACTTTTTACCCAGCTCATGGGCTTCTTGAATGCCTTTGGCTAAGTTTTCGTGATTAAATTCGTTATTTCGTACGCGTAAGCTGTAACGAGGCTGGCCTGCATAAACGGCGTCTGCCCCATACGCAAAAGCGTAGCGCATATTTTTTAACGAACCGGCGGGGGATAAAAGCTCTGGTGTAAACATGGTTATTCTCTATCTGATGTCAAGTCAGCACTCACTCATACGAGAGAGTGTTTTTAAGGGATGGGGATTTTACTCCTATTTGCTAAAAAAACCAAATATCCCACAAGAATAGTATGTCTATTGGTTACTTAACATTCATCCCAACGGTAGCCAAGGCCATAGATTGACCGAATAAAAGTTTTTTCGTTATCGAGGGACTCTAATTTACGGCGTAAATTTTTGACGTGGCTATCAATTGTACGGTCTGTTACCACGCGGTGGTCGTCATACAAGATATCCAGTAACTGGTCGCGAGAAAATACCATGCCTGCATTATCAGACATAAATTTAAGCAACCGAAACTCAGCAGGTGTGAGTTCAAGTAACTGTGAGCCATAGCGTACTTGGAAGGCATTTTCATCGATAATAAGTTTGGTTTGGTTATTGTTGGTCGTTATGTTTGGTTGGCAACGACGTAAAATCGTTTTGACACGAGCCACAACTTCTCGTGGGCTAAATGGTTTACAAATATAGTCGTCAGCGCCGATTTCTAACCCTAATAAGCGATCAATCTCTTCAGTTTTTGCCGTCACCATAATAATGGGAACATCACTGAATTTTCGCAGTTCACGACACACTGAAATACCGTCCAGACCCGGTAACATTAAATCTAATAAAATGAGCGCAGGTTGGTGTTGTTTCACATACTCAATGACTTCGTCGCCACGTGCAATTAACGCAGGTTGGTAGTTTGCAGCTTGTAAGTAATCAAACAGCAGTTGGCCTAGTTTGGGTTCATCCTCCACAACCAAAATAGGGGTATTGCTCTGTTCAGCCATGATCATAACCCTTTATCTTTTAATTGAATCGGCAAATTGATGGTAATTTTGACACCTCCTAATGATGACGGTGCTGCAGAAATTGTACCATGATGAGCCTCAACAATATTATAGCAAATGGCCAGTCCTAAACCGGAACCACCACTGGCGCGATTACGTGAGCCTTCAGCGCGATAAAAACGCTCAAATAAATGTTGGCATTGCTCAGCTGTAAGCCCCGGGGCGCTATCTTGCCAAATTATACAGAGCTGGTCTTGGTCTTGTGTGATTTGGATGGCAATTTTACCTTGTGGATCCGTATAGCGTAAGCTGTTTTCCATTAAATTATAGAACAACTGGGTGATGCGATCTGGGTCTGCAAACACGTAGCCTTCTGCAATAAATTTCCGTTCAACTGAAAGTTGTTGGTCTTCTAACCGCCAGCGGGCTTGGCCTATTGCCATTTCAATTAAAGGGATAATATCGGTAAGTTGCATACGGTAGACCAATGAACCTCTATCCGATAATGAGAGCTGGTGGAGGTCATTAACTAGCTTAATTAAAGTTTGGGTTTCATTGAGTAGAGAATTGATTGTTTCGGGAGTGGCTTGCCGGACGCCATCTTGCACTGCTTCTAATTCGCCTCGCAGAACTGATAATGGTGTGCGGAGTTCATGGGAAATATCCGCCATATAGTCACGACGCATTTGTTCGTTTTTTTCGAGAGTCGAGGCCAGATGGTTAAAATCTTTAGCCAGTTGCCCTAGTTCATCGCGGCCAGATTCAGGAACTCGTGTGGCAAAGTCACCATTGGCGAGCCGGTTAGTGCCCTCGAGTAACCGCTTAATCGGTTTTAAAAAGCTACGAGCAAGGAACAATGTGGCAATCAGAGCCACAAACAAAGATAGCCCAGCGATGATCCAACTGGTATACATTTGCTTGGTATCAAAACGGCGGTCAAGGGCGCTGCTAATTCCTGTTTCATAACTGGCAACGAGCCAGCCGACGGTATCGCCATTGCTAGTAACAATAGGTTCACGAAGAACTTTACTCGGCAAGGGCGTGTCTTGCCCGAAAATGAGTCGGTCTTGTGTATCATAAACCCAAAAAAAGGTTCGCCAGCGTTGGCGCATCGGGCCACGATGTTGTTGATGTTCTACAGAACGCAAAATGCGAAAGAAAATGCGATCATTACCAATCAAAAACCGCCAATTGCCCATTTCTTCATATTGTTCGGCAAGGGCAGAAGAAACCAGCTCAACGCGTTGTTGATCATTTTCTTTAATATAATCAATAAAGCCGTGCTGGAAACTCATGCGTACGCCTTGGTGCATAATCAGCACTAACAACAAGCATGTCGCAAAAATAGCCAGAAAAAGCCGAGTACTCACGCTATTCAACCTAAGCTTCATGGGTATCCTCCGCAATTTGCTGCGTTACTGATTTCTTGCGCTGCCAACGTTGTCTCAAGCTATCAAAACTTAAATACACAACAGGGGTGGTAAATAACGTTAGCAATTGGCTCATTATTAAGCCACCGACAATGGTGATCCCGAGAGGTTGACGGAGTTCTGCGCCATCACCACTACCCAACATTAACGGTAATGCACCAAAAATAGCTGCGAGTGTTGTCATCAAAATAGGGCGAAAACGTAATAAACTGGCACGAAAGATGGCTTCTCGGGCGGTTAAACCCGCCGTTCTCTGGGCTTGAATGGCAAAATCCACCATAATAATCGCGTTCTTCTTGACGATCCCAATTAATAGCATGATGCCAATTAAGGCGATTAAACTAAATGGCGTATCAAATAATTCAAGAGCTAATAATGCCCCGACACCTGCAGAGGGTAGGGTTGATAAAATAGTCAGTGGGTGAATATAACTTTCATATAATATACCCAGAACCAAATAAACGGTCACAATGGCGGCTAAAATTAAAAACAATTGTGACTGTAAGGTTTCTTGGAATATTTGTGCCGTTCCTGCAAAAGTGCCTCTTACCGTCGATGGTACGCCAAGTGCAGTCATGGTTTTTTCAATTTCGACAATGGCATCATTTAAGGTATAGCCGTCCGCAACATTAAACGCGATAGTGGATGAAGCAGATAGCCCTTGGTGATTCACACTTAGCGGTGCATTTGCGGGTTGCCAACGTGCAAAATAAGACAGTGGGATAGCGTTTCCATCTTTGTTGATGACAAACATTTTGTCGAGAGCACTGACATCTTGCGTATATTCAGGAGCAACTTCCATCACGACTTTATATTGGTTCATCGCCTCATAAATAGTGGAAACTTGGCGTTGGCCAAATGCGTTGTTAAGCAGACTGTTAGCTTCACGGACATCGATACCTAGCTGGGCCATTAAGTCCCTATCGTAGGTGATCGCCATTTCCGCGCCTTTGTCTTCCTTATCCGAGTTCACATCTGTTAGCTGTGGCAATTCACCGAGTGCTTTACGAATAGCGGGTTCCCAGTCACGCAATGCTGAAAGTTCATCTGCAAGCAGGGTAAACTGGTAACTGGCATTGGCCTGTCGACCTCCCACACGAATATCTTGTACTGGCATCATAAACAGGTTAGCCCCAGGCTCATTGGCTAATTTCATGCGTAACCGATTAATGACTTCAGCTGAACTTTCAGTACGTTCACCCAGTGGTTTTAATGAGATATACATAAAACCGCTGTTTACTCGGCTACCGCCAGTAAAACCGGTGACATTATCCGTCGCTGGGTCGGCTTTAACTTGCTGCATAAAACGGGTCATTTTTTCTTTCATTGACTGAAATGAAATGCTTTGGTCTGCGCGCACAAAGCCCAGCACTCGGCCAGTATCTTGTTCAGGAAAGAAAGTCTTCGGAACGGTGATATACAGGTAAACATTTAAGCCGATTGTGGCAAATAGCACCGCGAGAACACTCCGGCGATGTCCGAGCACCCAATTTAAAGCGACACCATAGCTTTCTTGCAAACGCAGTAACACACGTCCAAACCCACGATGTTTGGCTTTGACGTTGCGAGGACGTTTCTTCAGTAAATAAGCACACATCATGGGGGTGAGCGTTAGCGAAATCACCAATGAAATACCGATAGCGGTTGCAAGGGTAATAGCAAATTCGCGAAATAAGCGCCCGACTAGCCCATCCATTAGCAATAGGGGAATAAAAACAGCCACCAAAGAAATGCTCATGGAAACGACAGTAAAGCCGACTTCATGCACGCCTTTAACCGCGGCAATAAACGGTTTTGTGCCATTTTCGATATGACGTGAGATATTTTCTAATACCACAATCGCATCATCGACCACAAAGCCAGTCGCAACCGTTAGTGCCATCAATGACAAGTTATTTAAACTAAAGCCACATAAATACATGGCCGTAAAAGTTCCAATCAATGAGACGGGGACGGCAACAGCAGGGATCAAAGTAGCGCGACCTGAACGTAAGAATAGCAACACAACGAGGATCACCAAGGCAACGGCAATCAGTAGGGCGCGCTCGACTTCCGCTAAAGACGCGCGGATGGTCGGTGTCCTATCTTGTGCTACTTTTAACTCAATGGCGGCGGGGATCATATCATTGAATTCGGGTAATTCATCACGAATACGGTTAACCGTTTCAATGATATTGGCACCCGCTTCACGACGAATGACAATCAAAATAGCCGGTTTACCGTCTGCCATACCTGCCGCACGCACGTTTTCAATGGAATCTTTAACATTGGCGACATCGCTGAGTTTAACGGCATTACCTTGGCTATAATGAACAATAATGGGTCGATAATCTGCGGCTTTTTTTAGTTCATCATTGGTCTGTACCTGATAACGTTTTTCGTCATCATTGATATAGCCTTGCGGTTGGCGAACGTTAGCATTGCTGATGGCTGAGCGCACGGCATCAAGGGAAACCCCTTGGTTAAATAGGGCGGTTGGGTTGAGTTCAACGCGTACGGCAGGGAGCGAGCCTCCCCCCACAGAAACTTCACTAACCCCTTCAATTTGGGCAATTCGTTGGGCTAAACGCGTCGAAGCAATATCATAAATTTCGCCAGTATTTAGAGTGTCTGAGGTCATGGTCAAAATCATAATTGGCGCATCAGACGGGTTTGACTTGTAATAACGTGGACGGCTTGGCATACCGCTGGGTAGCAGGTTCTGTGCGGCATTAATTGCGGCTTGAACTTCGCGTGCAGCGTTATTAATGTCTTTGTCGAGATTGAACTCTAGTGTAATGGTGGTTCGCCCAAGCGCACTGCTTGAGGTCATTTCACTGATCCCAGCAATACTGCCTAAAGAGCGTTCAAGTGGCGTCGCAACGGAGGACGCCATAGTTTCGGGTGATGCCCCTGGAAGTGACGCTGTCACGTTAATCACAGGGTAATCCACTTGTGGCAACGGAGAAACGGGTAAAAACAGAAAGCTCAGGGCACCACACAAAGTAATCGCAACGCTGATAAGCGTCGTTGCTACCGGTCGGCTAATAAACAGAGCAAAAAAGCGCTTCATTATGACACCTGTGCCTTCTTCGCTTGGCGACGGTCTTTAAAGTAATGAGAAAGACGGTCGAACAATAAGTAAATAACCGGTGTGGTAAATAAAGTGAGGATTTGGCTCATAATTAAGCCACCAACCATACAAATCCCTAATGGTTGACGTAATTCTGCACCTACACCAGTACTCAGCATCAATGGTAAGGCACCCAGCAAGGCCGCCATGGTGGTCATTAGAATTGGGCGAAAACGCAGCAAGCAAGCTTGATAGATGGCATCATAAGGGGACATTCCCTGTTCACGCTCCGCGGCAAGGGCAAAGTCAATCATCATAATGGCATTCTTTTTCACAATGCCAATTAGTAAGATGATGCCGATGACCGCGATGACATCAAGGTCTTTCCCTGCCATCATTAAAGCAAGTAATGCACCAACCCCGGCTGTCGGTAGGGTAGATAAAATCGTAATCGGGTGGATAAAACTCTCATATAAAATGCCCAATACGATATACATCGCCACAATGGCAGCTGCAATTAACCAAATAGTACTGCTCAGTGCCGCTTCAAAGGCTAAAGTCGCTCCTTGGAATTGCGTTGTAATAGATTTTGGCATCGCAATTTGAGATTCGGCCAATTTCACTGCATTGACAGCTGACTCTAGAGAAGCGCCATCCGCTACATTAAACGAAAAAGTCACCGCGGGAAATTGGTCTAGGTGATTAATGGCTAATGGCCCATTACCTTCTTGAATGTTCACTAAAGTACTCAGTGGTACAATGGCACCATCAGTCCCTTTTAGACGGATATCATTCAGCGCATCCATACCATCACGGGTTTGTGTGTCATGTTCTAATATCACACGATATTGATTTGACTGCGTATAGATAGTCGAAATCATTCGCTGCCCAAACGCATTATATAAGGCGTTATCAATAGCCGACATCGTGATACCAAAACGGCTTGCCGTATCACGATTAACATTCACATAGGCAACTAACCCTTTATTTTGCCAATCACTACTGACATCGGTGAGTTCAGGTTGTTGTTCTAGGGCATCTAACAAGCGTGGAACCCAAGTGGTTAATTCTTCTAATGAACCAGCCTGTAAAGTAAATTGATACTGTGTGCGCGCTACTTGCGTATCGATGGTGAGATCTTGCATGGGTTGCAGATAGAGATTCACTCCAGCAATGTTATCAACGGATTGCTGGAGACGATCAATAATCGCCATCACTCTGTCTTCACGCTCATCAAGAGGCTTTAATGTAATTTGGAGACGCGCATTGTTTAATGTCGGGTTGCTGCCATCAACACCCACATAGGTGGTGACATTGTCGACTGCAGGATCTGCTAATAATTTTGACGCGACTTCTTGCTGCTTTTGCGCCATGGCTGCAAATGAAATAGATTGGCGGCTTTCAATTGAGCCCTGAATAATTCCACTGTCTTGCAAAGGGAAAAAACCTTTTGGGATCCACAGATACAGTAAAACAGTCAGCACCATGGTACCTAGCGCCACAGAAAGGGTTAACCATTGGTGATTAAGAATACGTTTTAACCAAATTGCGTATCCAGCAACCATACGGTCAAAGAAGCGCTCACACGCTAGTTCAAAACGGTTATGTTTATGCTGCGACTCCGGTTTTAATAAACGCGCACACATCATTGGCGTTAGCGTCAATGAGACGACAGCAGAGATCAAAATAGCCACGGCTAGGGTAATGGCAAACTCGCGGAATAACCGGCCGACAATATCCCCCATAAATAACAGTGGGATTAATACTGCAACCAAGGAAAAGGTGAGGGAAATAATGGTAAATCCGATTTCACCAGCCCCTTTGAGTGCGGCGACCAGCGGTTTATCGCCTTGCTCCAAGTAGCGAGAAATATTTTCAATCACCACTATCGCATCATCGACCACAAAACCGGTGGCGATGGTTAAAGCCATTAGGGTGAGGTTATTGACAGAAAAACCACAGAAATACATCACTGCAAAGGTGCCAACAAGTGACAACGGTACGGCAATACCCGGTATTAAGGTGGCAATTCCATTGCGTAAAAACAAGTAAATCACCATCACTACGAGGGCGATGGCTAGCATTAATTCAAATTGGACATCATTAACGGATGCACGAATGGTACTGGTTCTATCGGTTAAAATTTCGACATTAACCGATTTAGGTAAGCTTTCAATCAATTCGGGCAATAGCGTACGAATGGTATCTGTGGTTTCAATCACGTTAGCGCCGGGCTGTCGCTGAACATTGATCACAATCGCTTGCTCATTATTCGCCCATGCACCTAAATAGGCATTTTCAGCACCTTGTGCAATGGTTGCAATATCACCTAAACGTACCGGCGCACCATTTTGGAAGGCCACAATAAGTTGACGATAGTCGTCAAGTGACTTCATTTGGTCGTTAGCAGACAGCGTTACCGCGCGCGTAGGGCCATCGAAACTCCCTTTTGCGGAGTTGACGTTCGCATTATTAATGGCAAGGCGAATTGTTTCGCTATCTAGCCCTTTAGCAGCCATGGCTTGTGGGTTGATATTCACACGAACAGCAGGACGTTGGCCGCCGGCTAACGTCACTAAGCCCACTCCATTTACTTGGGATATCTTCTGGGCAATTCGCGTTTCAATAATATCCTGTACTTGCGTTAACGGCATTGCATCAGAGGTGACCGCTAAGGTGAGTACAGGTGGATCAGCAGGGTTTACCTTATTATAAATTGGAGGATAGGGTAAATCCGAAGGTAGTAAGCTACTGGCAGAATTAATCGCTGCTTGAACTTCTTGTTCAGCAACTTCTAGAGGCAAGGTTAATTGGAACATCAGCGTGATAACGGATGCCCCTCCTGAACTTTGCGATGACATCTGTTTAAGCCCTGACATTTGGCCGAACTGGGTTTCCAGTGGTGCTGTCACTGCCGAGGTCATCACATCAGGGCTGGCGCCTGGGTAAAGGGTAACAACTTGAATCGTTGGGTAATCGACTTCAGGCAGGGCAGAAACAGGTAAGAAGCGATAACCGATGATCCCTGCGAGTAATATAGCCACCATGAATAATGTGGTTGCTACAGGGCGCAAAATAAATAAACGAGAAGGCCCACCGCCTTTTAACATTTCAGGCCGCATTACGCTTTCTCCGCGCTATTAGGTTTACCTTTGCGGGGCTCTTTTTTAGCGATGCCTTCAGGGGTTACAACTTCGACCGTTGTGCCATCGGTGAGTTTATCAACACCATCCGTGATGACTTTGGTATTTGCCGCGAGCCCACTTTCAATAACCACTTGTTGGCTATCTTGCATACCCACGGTTACATTGTGTTTACTGACTTTATTATCATCACTCAGTATCCAAACATAATGGCCTTCATTGCCCATTTGCAGTGCAGCGGTTGGGATCACCACGGCATTTTGCAGCGTTTCAACTTGCATTTTTACGTTAACAAATTGATTAGGAAAAAGTTTTTCTTCTTCATTGGTAAAGCGCGCTTTTATTTTCAGCGTGCCGGTCGCAGCATCAATTTGGTTATCAGTACTGAGTAGCTCACCACTTGCGATTAGCGCGATATTGTTTCTGTCCCAAGCTTCAATCAATACTTTCTCACCAGAGGATTGTGCCTGCTGGATCGCGGGAATATCGCCCTCAGGTAACGCAAAAAGGACATCTGCAGGTTGAGTTTGCGTGATGACGACAAGAGGAGTTGAGGTTCCGGAAGAGATAAAGTTTCCAACATCCACTTGTTTTAAACCCACGCGTCCTGAGATAGGCGCAGTAATTTTACTGTAGGTTAATTGCAGTTTGGCATTATCAACAGCCGCTTGGTCGACTTTAATACTGCCTTGCGCCTGTAATACCGCCGCTTTTTGGTTATCTAACTCTTGTTGCGAAATCACTTTAGTGCCAGCAAGCTTTTGATAACGAGCTAAATCTAATTGTGCATTTGCTAATGTTGCTTTGTCTTTTGCCAATTGCCCCTCTGCTTGTGATAGCTGAACTTCAAATGGGCGAGGGTCAATCTGTGCCAATAAATCTCCCTTATTGACGTATTGCCCTTCGGTAAAATACAGCTGCATTAACTGGCCTTCAACACGGCTGGTTACAGTGACAACATTCGCGGCTTGGACTGTGCCTAAACCCGATAAAAAGCGCGGAACGACTTTTTGTTCTGCGACGGCAAATTGTACAGGGGCTAAAACACGTGGTGGGCGGCCCATTGCACTTCGCTGTGAGTTTGGTTTTGCTACGGCGTCAGTAGATTGTGTATCTGATTGTTTTTCTTGATGATAAAAATACCAAGAAGCGCCAGCTGCCGCAATAATGGCAATAAAAATGGCAGAGCGAATAAAAGGTTTACGTTGTTTTTGTTTATTCATTTTGGGTAATTCGCTTAACTCAAAAAAGTGGATGAGATCCGTCAGGCTGTATACTAAAAAACTAACAAAAAAGAGTCAGTTAGACATATTAGTAGTTTAACGTGATAGGTACAAAGAAAAATGGAGGAAATATGAATAAGTGTCAATTTCTGTACTTGTATGCTGCGGTGTGTGTAAAGGAGGGCGTGGGGGAAATTAATTTTTCTCAATAAGAATTGCACCCTAATAAATAGGGTGCAAGAAATGTTATAAGCTAGAAGCGTTTAGAACCGCAGATTTTTCGTTTGAGGATTCAGAATTGACTGTCCAACCCTTCCAAGATAGAGGAATAAAGGCTACAGCAACCGCTAATAATGAGACGCCAGCAACATAATAGGCAGGTGCCATGTGAGACTGCTGCAACCAAGCACCAGTTAATATTGGTGTTAAACCACCAAAAATTGCATAAGCCACATTGTAAGCGAATGACAGGCCAGAATAGCGAATTTCAGGTGGAAATGCGCGTGTACTGATAATTGGTGTCGTTGCAATCGCGCCAACAAAGAAGCCCATCAAGCCATAGTTAAAAATCAACGTACTCGCCGCAATATCACTGGATAATGACGAATAGAAGTAAATTGCCGTTACGGCCAATCCACCCCAGGATAAAGTCATTGAGGTACGTGTTCCTGTTTTATCACCTAACCAACCCCAGAAGATACAGCCTAATGTTAAGGTTAATGTTGCGGCACAGTTGGCTTGCAATGCAATATTTCGGTCAATGTTATAGATCCCTTTTAACACCACATCTGGCGTCATCAAAATAGTGACAACGATAGCGGTTGATAATGACCACGTCAGTGCCGCCGTGATCATACAGGCTTGCTTATGAGATTTAATCACAGTTTTGACGGGTAATTCTTGTGACAAAGCCTTTTTAGCGGCCAGTTCTTTGAATATCGGAGTTTCTTGTAAAAAACGGCGTAAATACACAGAAATAAACCCAAAAATACCACCAAGAATAAATGGAATACGCCATGCGAAATCATGAATTTCAGTTGTGGTATAAGAGCGTTCAATAATAATAGCGACGATAGAGCCTAATAAAATACCGCCAGTGATCCCAGAAGTCAGTGTACCAACACCTAAGCCATAGCGTTGCTTTGGTGTATGCTCTGCAATAAATACCCATGCTCCTGGCATTTCACCACCAATCGCGGCACCTTGCATAATACGCATTAACAGCAGCAGTAATGGGGCTGCAGCACCAATGGTTTCAAAAGTCGGTAAAAAACCAATGACAAATGTTGGGAATGCCATTAAGAAAATACTTAAGGTAAACATTTTCTTGCGGCCAATTTTATCTCCAAAGTGAGCCATAATAATGCCACCAAGAGGACGAGCAAGATAACCTGCTGCAAATAGGCCCAGTGTTGCCATTAGTGCGAGAAATTCGTTATCCCCTGGAAAAAATAGTTGGGAAATAATTTTTGCGTAAAAAACAAAGATAACGAAGTCGTAAAACTCAAGGGTACCCCCTAAAGAGGATAAGCCTAATGTTTTATAGTCTTCTTTGCCCAAAGGCCTCGCAGAGGGCTGGCTGGCTGTTTGCGGTGTCATTATAGTTTCCTTCTAACTACCTGAAATACTAAATTGCATAAATTCAAAATAATAAGCATTGGCTCATAATAATGAGCTAATCATTTTTATTGGTGCAGATAAGAGGTATAAAACGTTGGATGGGTATAACTTAGTTTAATACACAGTATCTTTTTTGCATGTGTATATTTATAGCAGGAAATTCTATATTCTGTAAACCTCAACCCTAAAAACAAGAATAACATTCCAATTAGTTTTGTTTGTCTGGATTATTGATTTGGTGCGATGATAAATAACCTTATATGATGTTAATAATATGAATTTTGCAGAATATCGTATATTTAAATTAGTCAGTTACAGTGTTAATTATATTTAATTTAATAAATTCTTACTGAAATATAGTAAACAAATATTACCTAATTATTTTTTGTTATAATTAACTTTATTCATCTCGATGAACTAAATAACTATAAAAGCATTTAATTAATAGATAAATAACAAGCCTACTTGCGAAACTTTGGGTTTTTAACGGGATTTTGTTAGTACAGGGAGTGTTTTGTAAACTGCACGCGCCCGCCAAGAAACAGGACGCGTGCAAAGTAAATTTAAACGAGGAATAGTGTGGCTAAGCCAAGGAAAATAAAGAACCCGCCAGTGTCTGTGATAGCGGTGATCATCACGCTAGAGCCGATAGCAGGGTCTTTGCCCATTTTCAGCATAATGAGCGGAATAAGCACCCCCATAATCGCTGCCATCAGTAGGTTCAAAATCATCGCTAATGTCATGACAGCGCCCATAGCGATATCGCCATATAGGAAATAGGTAACGACACCCATAATTCCGCCCCAAACAACGCCATTAATAAAGGCGACGCCAAGCTCTCTTAACATTAAGAAAGAGAAACTATTATTTTGTATCTGGTGCAGGGCAATGGCGCGAACAATCATGGTGATGGTTTGGTTTCCCGTATTTCCCCCAATTCCTGCCACAATTGGCATTAATGTGGCTAACGCGACTAATTGGGAAATGGTATCTTCAAAGACGCCAATAACACGAGAAGCGACAAAAGCGGTACATAGGTTAATGGCTAACCATGTCCAACGGGTTTTAACGGCTTGGCCAACCGGGGCGAAAACGTCTTCTTCAGGGCTTAACCCCCCCATACGACGAATACTGTTATCGTTTTCTTCACTGATGTTATCAACGATATCTTCAACCGTCAGGCGGCCCATCAGTAGGCCGCTATTATCAACAACAGCAGCAGAAATTAAGTCATAACGTTCGAACGCACTAGCGGCGTCTTCGCCTTTTTCATCGGGCAAGAAGGTCACAGTGTCAGTTTTCATGACATCGGCCACTATTTTTTCAGGGGATTGCGTCAAAATAGTGGTTAGTGGTAATTCACCTTGCAGATAATTATTGTTATCGACAACAAAAATTTTATCGGTGGCTTCTGGGATCTTGCCTCGTTGGCGTAAATAACGTTGAACCGTTTTTAGTGTCACATTTGGGCGTACGGTGACGAATTCAAAATCCATCATTTGCCCGACGCTATCTTTCGCATATTGTAAAACTTCGCGAATGCGGCTACGTAGGCTAGGCTCTAAATAGGTGAGGAGCCGGCGCATGGTGTCACGAGGTAAATGCTCAGCAATATAAGCTTGTTCGTCAACATGCAAATTAGCAACGGCGCGAAGCAGTTCTCTGTCAGACATATCCTTAATTAGGCTATCCCAAACAGATACGGAGGCCTCAACTAAGACTTCACCACGTTCGTTATTATCAACAAGACGCCATAACGCGAGACGCTCATCATAAGGGAGCATTTCTAAGATATCGGCGATATCCGCAGTGTGTAAATCAAGTAGCAATTCTTTTACAAGACTAATTTTTTCACTAATTGCTTTGTCATCAATACTGACGTGTTGATCATTTTCAACAAGCGCATGGACGAACTCTTCGTCATCTAAAAATAGCGTCAGGATTTGCTGGCGAATATGTGCCAGTTTTTGAGAGTGCGGGTTGACTGTTGGCACCGCATCGATTGAAAAAGCAGGTTGTGACATTTTAATCCTTAAAGCAATAGCAGCGCAAAAGCGCTTTTTATGAATTCGTCTGCGAGCGGACGAAATTTATTATCATTATTGTCGCCTATTTAAATAATATATCAAATAGTTGAGTCAAATAAGCGGTGATTTCAAAGTCATCAGTGATGAAGAATAAGCATAAATCACTACAATAATGGCCGCAAATCACTCATTTTCTGCACAAATAGTTAACGACCAACCGGGGACATCTTCCCAATAGCCACTTTCTTTTTCTAAATCCAATATCATCAATGTATTTTGCACGAGATATTCAGATGGTAAATAGAGAGTCCAGTGCCCATCATCCGTTTCTATCCGTAACGAAGAGGGGATTGTGGTAGATTGGCGTTGATTATTTAACAAAATGGCTAGCCGCAAAATTTGAATAAGCGGCATAAATTGTTTTCTTTTAAATAAATTAAATTTAGGGATATCGTCATACTTAATAGCCCTACGATGATTACGTACTAATGTTGCCAGTAATAGTTGCTGTTCTTGGTTGAAGCCCGGTAAGTTGGTATTTTGCAAAATATAAGCAGAATGGCGGTGCATACCACTATGATTAATACTTAACCCAACCTCATGGAGCATAACTGCCCATATTAAAATGGATTCCAGTTGTGGGTTAAGTTGCTTAGGGTTTTGTTGTCCCCACTGGAAATAGAGTTCTTCCATGGTTTTTAATACGCGTTTAGCTTGCTCTCTATCGATATTATAATGCTCAGCAAGGCTTAAAGCAGTACGCTGGCGGATATCTTGGTGGCGGAAACGGCCTTCCATTTCATATAAAACACCTTCACGCAATGCACCGTCAGATAAACGTAACTCTTTAATTTCTAATGAATCAAATACGGCAAGTAAAATCGCTAAGCCAGGAACAAATACGTGTTTACGTTCATTCGATAGGCCTAATATATTCAGGGTGCTAAATGACTTATATTTCAACGCCATTTGCTTGATTTCGATAAGACGTTCCCGTGTAATAATACCGTCTTTATAGCCTAATTCTTGTATCACACTATGGGCAGCTTTGATGGTGCCCGAGGCGCCCATCGCAACGTCCCAAGTTTGTTTCTTAAATAAAATCGCGGTGCTTTCTAATTTTAAGCAAGCCCCTAGGTAGGCTCGATTGAAATATTCAGGGGTAATTTCTTCATTTGGAAAGTAAGTACGGGCAAAGCTAACACAGCCCATACGGCGGCTTTCAATCAAAAGCGGCTCAAATTTTTCACCAATAACTAACTCTGTCGAACCACCACCGATATCGAGTACTAATTTACGGCCTTTTTCGGGTTGAGTGTGCTCAACGCCCATAAAAATTAACCGTGCTTCTTCTTGACCTGAAATGATTTCAATAGGGTAAGGCATGATTTCTTTAGCGCGCTGCAAAAACAGTTTTACATTCGTTGCTACACGTAATGAATGAGTGCCAACAATGCATACGTTTTCAGGGGGAAAGCCTTGTAACCGTTCGGCAAACAACGCGAGGCAGGCAAGCCCACGTTCCATGGCTTCTTCACTTAATTCATTGGTATCACTTAGACCATCAGCTAGGTGAACACGTTTTTTTAACCGTGTAAGAACTTGCAATGCACCATTAACGATGCGAGCAATGACCATGTGAAAACTGTTTGAGCCTAAATCTATAGCCGCAATTTCTTGTGGTCTCGGTGTTGAGGCGTTGGTTATTGGCATATTTTTAAGCTCTTGTATCCGGTGTTTCGATTGATTTTAAATAATCATACACAGCAAGCTGGGCCTGAATTTTACGTTTATTTCCGCGGGGAACATAATGATTACTTAAATCTTTGTCAACATAACGTGCTTTAACAGTATCGCTAAATTGCAACTCTAAAATATCCAATACCCGTTGTTTTAAATGCGGGTCGACTAAGCTAACGGCGACTTCAATGCGGTAATCAATGTTGCGGGTCATCCAGTCAGCAGAAGAAATAAAGACTTTTTCGTCCCCCCCATTGGTGAAAACATAAACACGGTCATGTTCAAGAAAGCGGTCAACAATACTGGTTACCTGAATATTTTCACTGTAGCCGACTTGGCCGGCGACTAAAGAGCACATCCCTCTGACTAATAAACGAATTTTGACACCTGCATTGGAGGCATCGTACAGTTTGTCAGTCAATTCTTTGTCGACTAAGTTATTAATTTTTAATGTGATACCACTGGGCCGTTCAGCGAGCGCATTTTCGATTTCTTGGTCAATTAAGGCCATCAAACGAATACGTGTATTTTGTGGTGATACCATTAAATTATCGAAAGTCACTGGGCGATAAGGGTTTTCAATAAAACTAAATACCCGACGAACTTCGTTGGTGATCAGTTCATTTGCAGTGAGTAGGGAGTAATCAGTATAAAGCCGAGCGGTTTTTTCGTTAAAATTGCCCGTACCGATATGGGCATAACGCACGATTTGGCCTTCTTCCATGCGTGAAATAATAAATAATTTTGCATGGATTTTAAGCCCGGGCGCGGAGAAAATAACATGCACGCCCGCTTCAGTTAATCGTTTTGCCCAATGAATATTAGCGGCCTCATCAAATCGTGCTTGTAACTCAACGACCACTGTGACTTTTTTTCCATTATGAGCGGCATGAATGACAGAATCGATAATGCGTGAGTCTTTCGCGACACGGTAAATATTAATTTTAATCGATAATACATTCGGGTCAAAAGACGCTTGGCGCAATAATTCTAAAGTATGTTCAAAGGTATAGTAGGGATAATATAACAGTACATCGCGTTCGCGAATGGCATCGAAACCGTTACGGAAGTTATCAAACCAGCGGTGACGCAGCCTTGGTAATGGCTTGTTTAATAGGTTTTTATTTCCTTCATTAGGGAAATTAATAAAGTCTTTAAAATTGTGGTAGCGGCCACCGGCAATCACGGAGTCATCGCTGGATAGCCCCAGTTTTTCACGTAAAAGAGCAACCATTTCGTCAGGCATATCACGCTGATAGACAAAACGGACGGGTTCTGCGGTTAAACGTTGTTTTAATGTAGATGACATTATTTCGAGCAAGCTCGATTCCATCTCTGTTGCGATGTCGTACTCTGCATCACGCGTCATTTTCATCGAATAGGCATTGAGCTTATCGTAATCAAAAAAACCTTTGAAAATTTCATCGAGCGTATAGCGAAGGATATTATCAATTAGGATCATTGACTTGCGACGCTTTGGCATTTCTGGAGGCAGGTTAACAAACCGCGGGACTTTATCGGATGGAATTTCCAATAGTGCATATTGAATCTGATTGCCATTGATGATTTCAACTGCAAGATAAGTGTAGTCATCTTTTAGAAATTCAACGAGATTGGTATCAGGATTAATTAATATTGGCGTAATATGCTGCCGCAGATTCTGGCGGAAATACTGACGTAACCATATCTGTTGGCGAGGCGAAATTTGACGTTCGTTAATCAAGAATATTTGATTGCGAGCCATTTCCAATAATAAGTCATTATAGAGAATGTCGAATTCTTGTTCTTGTTTGGCAACTCTTGACTGAATTCTCTTTAACAAGTGGCGAGCACCGCTTGCCGAGCCGCGTTCTTCATTAATTAAAATACGGCGTTTAACGTCGGCGAAGCGGACTTTATAAAACTCGTCTAGATTATTGGAATAAATTCCCAAAAAACGCATTCGCTCAATAAGAGGGTTACGCTTGTCGGCTGCTTCTTGTAAAACACGCTCGTTAAAAGACAGCCAGCTTAACTCTTTTTCATGATAGAGACGTTCTTGGGACATTCTAACTCCGTATTAGACTCTTGTTACTTTATGGCTATGATACCAGTCAGTTAGCTAAATGTGTTGTTTAATTGCTTTATCTTGGGTAATAACACTTTCTGGATTAGCAGATTGTTGCTTCATCGTAAAATATTGTTGCTGAAAAATACACATACGGATAGCGGTGTGATAGCGACCATTGACAAAGAATTCGTCGATCAGTTCGCCTTCAGTATGGAAGCCTAGTTTATTATAAATATGGATAGCTTTAACATTTTCTTTATCAACAATAAGATAAAGTTTATATAAGTTTAGTACGGAAAACGCGTAGTCCATTGCTAATTTCGCAGCGCGACTCGCATAGCCATGGCCTTGATGGCTCGGTGCAATGATAATTTGAAACTCAGAGCGTCGGTGAACATAATCAATTTCTACCAATTCGACTAAGCCAACTTTCTCACTGTCATTTTCAACGATAAAACGGCGTTCAGACTGGTCATGAATATGTTTATCGTAAAGATCGCTTAATTCAACGAAAGCTTCATAAGGTTCTTCAAACCAATAACGCATAACACTGGCATTGTTATCAAGCTGGTGAATAAATGCTAAATCTTCACGTTCAAGTGGGCGCAACCTAAACGGATGAACTTGCCCGGTCGTCATAAAAATACCTCTATTTAGTTAGGAAAAATGTTTTGTTCTTCGACTATAAGGATAACATTTATTTGCGATAAAATAATGACACAGCACAGAGAGATTATCACCTTGTTGAAAAATAATTCATTTTACCCAACGCTAATGTTTTTATGTAATAGATTGCGATCGTGTTTTTATGTGAATGCGAAGAAAAAGGGTGGATACCCACCCTTGAAATGACGTTTTGCTCATCACGAATATTATTCGTTAGCGTAACCTTGTTGCGGTAAAATTCGGTTATCTAACACAGCTTTACCTTTTTGCATTGTTAATCGGCCACTAATGAACCACTCAACAACTAATGGGTAAATCGTATGTTCTTGGGCTTTTACCCGCTCGATAATATCGTCTTCGTTATCCTGTTCAAAGATAGGCACTTTAGCTTGCAAAATAACTGGCCCGCCATCCAGTTCTTCGGTAACGAAATGAACGGATGTGCCATGTTCTTTATCCCCATTTTCTAGCGCTTTACGATGCGTGTGTAAACCGGGGTATTTCGGTAACAAAGAAGGATGGATATTGAGTAATTTACCCGCAAAGTGGTTGACGAATTGGGCTGATAAGATACGCATAAAACCCGCTAATACGACTAAATCAGGCTGATATTGGTCGACTTGTGCGAGTAATGCAGCATCATATGCTTGGCGGTCAGTATACTGTTTGACATCTAAAAAACAGGCTGGTATTCCAGCCTGTTGTGCCCGAACAAGCCCATAAGCATTGGCTTGGTTGCTAATGACAGCAACAATGTGAGCGCCAATTGCCCCAGTGCGGCAGCTATCAATTAATGATTGCAAATTACTACCGCTGCCAGAAATGAGGACAACAATTTTTTTCATTAGCGGATCACAACCTGCTCTTCACCCGCTGGTAATGCGCCAATTGTACCGATTTGCCATGCGTTTTCGCCAAGCTTGTTCAACAGAGCAAGTGCATTTTCAACTTCCTGTTGTGGTAGAGCAATAATAATCCCCACACCACAGTTGAAGGTACGGTACATTTCATGAGTGCTCACATCACCAGCTTGCTGCAGCCAGTTAAAGACAGCAGGCCATTGCCAGCTGCTACCGTCAATAATTGCTTGTGTGTTGTCAGGCAGTACGCGAGGAATATTTTCCCAGAAACCACCACCAGTAATGTGGGAAATTGCATGGATATCGCTGTTTGCGATCAGCTCTAATACATTTTTAACGTAAATGCGTGTTGGTTCTAATAAGTGGTCAGCTAAAGGTTTCCCATCTAATTGAGTTTCTTCTGGGTTGGTTTGGCTGACTTCGAGGATCTTGCGAACCAGCGAGTAACCATTTGAATGCGGGCCGCTAGAGGCTAAAGCAATTAAGGCGTCACCAGCACTCACTTTGCTACCATCGATGATTTCTGAGCGTTCAACAACACCCACACAGAAACCAGCCACATCGTAGTCTTCACCATGGTACATTCCCGGCATTTCCGCGGTTTCACCACCCACTAACGCACAACCTGACTGTTTACAACCTTCTGCGATACCCGTAATCACACTCGCAGCGGTATCGACATCTAGTTTACCGGTCGCGTAATAATCAAGGAAGAACAGGGGCTCTGCGCCTTGAACAATCAAGTCATTGACACACATAGCCACAAGGTCAATCCCAATGGAGTCATGACGTTTTAAATCCATTGCTAAGCGTAATTTGGTACCGACACCGTCAGTGCCTGAAACTAAAACAGGCTCACGGTATTTCTGCGGTAGGGAACATAATGCACCGAATCCCCCAAGACCTCCCATGACTTCTGGGCGGCGGGTTTCTTTTACGACACCTTTAATACGTTCAACCAAGGCGTTACCCGCATCAATATCAACACCGGCATCTTTATAGCTGAGAGAGGTTTTATCAGTCACTACGGCCCCCAAGGCAATTACATTTTTGAGAAAAATAACATCATTGACATTATTCTAACAGGCTAGGCAAACGTTTGCGATAGCTTTGTGTTGGAAATTTTTGGGTACGCATAATCGAAGAATGGTAGAACGTTATAGAAGTTGTATAGCAAAATAAGAAATGTATTTATTTAAATCAAATTTGCGGTTTTACCAATTTCAACTTAACTGAGATGAGGTATAATTTTTAAAAAAATGGCGTTAATCGTTGTTGTTTTGACCAAAATCAAGCGTTATCTAGTGGCAACCAAAGCTAAAAGAGGTATAATCCGGCGATTTTTTTGTCCGCCGCCGTCTTAAATAGTAGGAGAAACCCATGAAGATCGTTGAGGTAAAACACCCTCTCGTTAAACATAAACTCGGCCTGATGCGAGATCATGATATAAGCACAAAGCGCTTTCGTGAACTGGCCTCAGAGGTTGGTAGCCTACTGACTTATGAAGCAACTGCTGACCTTGAAACTGAAAAAGTGACTATCGATGGTTGGTGTGGTCCTGTAGAAATAGAACAAATTAAAGGTAAGAAAATCACTGTAGTACCAATTCTTCGTGCGGGTATTGGTATGATGAACGGTGTATTAGATAGCATTCCAAGTGCACGTATCAGTGTGGTAGGTGTTTATCGTGATGAAGAAACACTGCAGCCTGTCCCTTATTTCCAAAAACTCGCCTCTAACATTGAAGAACGTATGGCATTAGTGGTCGACCCAATGTTAGCGACGGGTGGCTCAATGATTGCTACCATTGATTTATTAAAAAATGCGGGTTGTACCTCGATTAAAATCTTAGTTCTTGTTGCAGCGCCTGAAGGTTTAAAAGCGTTGGAAGCTGCGCATCCAGATGTTGAATTATATACCGCTTCAATTGATGAGTATTTAAATGAAGAGGGATATATCGTTCCGGGTCTCGGTGATGCGGGCGACAAGATATTTGGTACTAAATAATGATAAGCCGACTGAGAAGTCGGCTTTTTTTTGATTAATTGTAGAGACTCACTGCTTATTCAGTGATTAGCCATTTCGCTAAAAGAGGATAAAGCCACATGACACGTCGCACCATCAGTGTTGAAGAAAGACCACCATTATTACAAACTATACCACTGAGCCTTCAACACCTATTTGCTATGTTTGGCGCAACCGTTATCGTACCGATTCTGTTTGGTGTAAACCCCGCTACAATTTTGCTGTTTAATGGGATCGGAACGCTGCTGTATCTGTTTATTTGTAAAGGGCAAATTCCTGCTTATTTAGGCTCAAGTTTTGCATTTATTTCCCCAGTGCTGATTTTATTACCATTAGGTTATGAGCTGGCACTTGGCGGCTTCATTATCTGTGGCGTGCTGTTCTGTATTGTTGCACTGATTGTTAAAGTTGCAGGAAGAGGGTGGATAAACGTCATGTTCCCCCCAGCAGCAATGGGGGCAATCGTAGCCGTAATTGGTTTAGAATTAGCTCAAACGGCTGCAGGTATGGCTGGGCTATTACCTAAAGATGGCGCAGTGGTTGATTCGAACACGTTAATTATTTCCCTGACCACGTTGTCAGTCACTATTCTCTGCGCGGTCGTTTTCCGTGGGTTTTTATCTATTATTCCAATTTTGATTGGCTTTTTAGCGGGTTATGCATTGTCCTATTTTATGGGTATTGTGGACTTTACCCCGGTTATTGAAGCGCCGTGGTTTGCTATTCCTACATTTTATACTCCACGCTTCGAATGGTTTGCTATTTTAACCATTTTGCCCGCTGCATTAGTGGTTATCGCTGAGCACGTAGGGCACTTGGTCGTCACTGCGAATATTGTTGAACGTGACTTAATGAAATCACCAGGTTTACATCGTTCAATGTTTGCTAATGGGTTTTCTACGGTGATTTCCGGTTTCTTTGGCTCGACACCAAATACGACTTATGGTGAAAACATTGGGGTCATGGCTATTACCAAGGTATACAGCACTTGGGTAATTGGCGGAGCCGCAATTATTGCTATTTTATTATCTTGTGTTGGTAAATTAGCGGCTGCTATCCAATTAGTACCAGTTCCTGTGATGGGCGGGGTTTCACTCTTATTGTACGGGGTAATTGGTGCATCAGGTATTCGAGTGTTGATTGATTCAAAAGTCGATTATAACAAGCCACAAAATTTGATTTTAACCTCAGTGATTTTAATTATTGGTGTGAGCGGAGCCGTTATCCATATTGGTCAAGCTGAACTCAAAGGTATGGCGCTAGCAACGATAGTTGGGATCTTTATGGCATTATTATTCCGTTTTATAACGTTTGTTAGGCCTGAAAAGCAGTTTGTGACATCTGAAGTCCAAGAGCTTGATAGCAATAAAAAATAAGCCACACAATTTTCCATATTGCCGTTCAATTGTTTGAACGGCATTTGGTCACCGTTCTTATTCATCTATCCGTGTTTTTTATGGTAAACTGCTAGATGAAAATTGATTTGTACAGCCAGAGGCGCTTCTGAACACACCATCACAGCTTTCATTACCACTATATCTGCCAGATGATGAAACCTTTGCGAGCTTTTATGCAGGGGAAAATGGGGCGTTGCTGTCTGCTATTCAGTCTGCTATTAATCAACCCCATGGCAGTTATATCTATTATTGGTCGCGTGAAGGCGGCGGGAAAAGCCATTTACTGCACGCAGCTTGTGCAGAGCTGTCTGAACAAGGCATTGCAGTCGGTTATGTTCCTTTGGATAAACGTGCGTATTTTGTTCCTGAAGTACTCGACGGTATGGAACATTTATCACTCGTTTGTATTGATAATATTCAGTGCATCGCGGGTGATGAAGAGTGGGAAATGGCGATTTTCAATTTGTATAACCGTATTTTGGAAATTGGTCGCACTTGTCTATTAATTACTGGGGACAGGCCTCCTCGGCAAATCGAACTGAAATTACCCGATTTAGCCTCTCGCCTTGATTGGGGGCAAATTTATAAACTGCACCCACTGAGTGACGAAGATAAGATTTGGGCACTGCAATTACGCGCTCGTATTCGTGGTTTTGAATTACCGGAAGATGTTTGTCGTTTCGTATTAAAACGTCTAGATAGAAAAATGGGAACGTTGTTTGATATCTTAAACAAACTTGACCACGCATCAATTGTCGCTCAGCGAAAATTAACGATTCCTTTCGTAAAAGATATTTTAAAACTCTAGTTGATTAAATGAGTTGGCAGCCATATAGCTGCCAAAATAGAGTTTATAAGATTTCACAAACCTGCTCAGGCGGACGACCTAAACGTGCTTTATCACCATTAACAACGATAGGGCGTTCAATCAATTTAGGATTTTCATGCATTGCTTTAATGAGTTGATCCTGAGTTAAGCTGTCATCGTTTAAATTCAATTCCTTATACAACTCTTCTTTGGTGCGCATTAATTGACGAGCATCTTTAAAGCCTAACATTTTAAGGAGTTTTTTGATTTCAGCGACCGTTGGGGGCGTTTTTAAATACTCGACCACCGTGGGGGCGATACCCTTATCAGTTAAAAGTGCTAAGGTTTCACGGCTTTTAGAACAGCGTGGGTTGTGGTAAATCTTAATCGAATCCGTCATTATTATAACTCCTTACGGTTTTGCATTTTTGTCACGTAATTGTAGTTTTCTAAGCGCATCAATGCGAGCGTCATAACGCTGCTGTTCGTAACTGCCTAAACGGCTTTGACGGCTAGCATCGCTGAGATAATTAATTGCAGTGTCATAGTTACCCCGTAACGCCATCCCTTCTGCGTAAGCAGCAAGTTCTTCGGTACGCTTACCTTGTTTTGCGGACGCTTCTGCCAGTAAATCCCAACCAATCGGGTCATCAGGGTAATCAAACGTATATTTATTCAGTAAGGTTGTTGCTTCTTTATATTGATGATTATTAATTAATGCGTTAGCTAGGTTGACAATAAATACGGTATTTTTCGGTGCTTTTCTCAAAGCATTCTGTAAACGAGAGACCGCTCTAGAGACTTGATGTTGTTCAATGTCGACATCAGTCATGCTATCGATAAACCAAGGGTTATCGGGTTGTTTCGCTAATAGCTCTGTCAGGATTTTTCCTGCTTCTGCGTACTTTTTGTCTTGAGAAAGTAGTAGCGCTTTACCGTATTGCGCTGCAATTTGTTCTTGTGCAGAACCTTTACCATAGTTTTCAATGATTTGGTCTAAAGCATGTTTTTGCTCGGTACTATACATAGCCAAAATACGAACTCGGGCTAACATAAAGTCCAGTGATGATGGCACACTCACTTTAGGGTATTGGTTCGATCGGTTTCTGGCATCAGCTAAACGGCTATCCGGCAAGGGGTGCGTTAATAGAATTTCAGGGGGCTTTGACATATAGCGAGTTTGGTCTGACATTGTTTGCATAAAATCAGCCATCGCATGCGGGTCAAAGCCAGAGCGCCTTAATGTCTGTAAACCAATACGGTCAGCTTCTTGTTCATTGGCTTGGGTAAAGCTGATCATACCTTGCTGAACCCCAGCCATTGTGCCTGTTAAAGCGGCAAAACCGGCTTGAGGATTCGCCATCACTAACAGCAAAGAACCAATCGTCCCTGCAATCGCGAGAGGAGTGGTGCTTTTTTGGTCTTCCATCATTCGCGCAAGGTGCCTTTGCGTAACGTGAGATATTTCGTGCGCCATGACGGATGCTAGCTGACTTTCATTTTGGCTGTATCGGAACAATGCTGAGTGTAGCACTACATTGCCCCCAAAATAGGCGTATGCGTTAATATTGGGGTTGTTGACTAAATAGAACTTAAACGGTGTTTTAACTGAGTCGGCATTTTTCACTAACCGCATGCCAAGTTTGTTAACATATTGGGTTAACAATGGGTCATAAATAAGAGGGGTGCTGGCACGTATTTGGCGTGTAATAGCATCTCCCATAATAATTTCTTGGTTGATGCTAAGTGTGCCTCCTGCTGTGGTTCCTATATCGGGTAAGGTATCTTCAATTGCACTATAAGCAGGTAATACTGCACCGTTCATTAGCGCAGCGATCATGAAAGCCAATAATGGATATTTTAAATTTTTCTTCATGAAACGTGAGTATCCCATACAACATTTTAATTTAGGGTAAGTACCGACTTTATTTCGGGTGTGCTTTAAGTAAGGCACTTAAAAATACGAAAAGTTTAAAACACATGATAGCAAAAGCTATCGTAAAATCTGTTCTTCGGTATAATTTTCGTTACTTTAGGAACTGTCCTTTGTGTTATTCCCTAGGAGCAATAAATGCTGGAATTGTTTTTACAGTGGTATCGTCGGCGTTTTGCTGACCCACAAGCCATAGCCCTTTTTACATTACTCGTATCAGGGTTTGTGATCATCTTCTTTTTCAGCAGTATACTGGCTCCATTGCTGGCGGCAATTGCTTTAGCTTATTTGCTTGAATGGCCAACCAATTTATTACAACGCATAGGGTTATCCCGTTCAGTTGCTGTCGGTATTATTTTGACCTTATTCGCCGGAATAAGTGCCATGGTTATTTTAATTATTGCACCAACCGCATGGCAGCAAGGGATTAATTTGATGGCCGATCTGCCAAATATGGTTAACCGTTTCAATGAATTTGCACAAAAACTGCCAGAGCAATATCCAGCACTAGTGGATGTAGGCATTATCGATATGATGGCAGATAACCTGCGTAGCCGTATGTCGGGTATTGCAGACTCTGTAGTTAAAGCGTCAGTTGCTTCATTAATAGGTATTTTTACTTTAGCAGTTTACTTAGTTCTAGTGCCGTTGATGACATTCTTTCTTTTAAAAGATAAAGAGCGTATTAGCAAAAGCTTCCTCAAGCTGTTACCGAAAAATCGTTTGTTAGTGGGTAAAGTTTGGGTCGAAATGAATGAACAAATCACCAATTATTTGCGAGGAAAAGTTACTGAAATGGTGATTGTTGGGGTGGCAACATATTTATGTTTTGCTTACTTTGACTTGCGCTATTCCGTATTGCTGTCGGTTCTTGTCGGGGTAGCGGTATTAATCCCTTACATTGGTGCGGTCGCAGCCACGATCCCCGTGGTTATTGTTGCGCTCTTTCAGTACGGTATTGGTAGTGAATTTTGGTACTTAATGTTGTTTTATTTAGTTATTCAAGGTTTGGATAGCAACGTTGTGGTGCCTTTATTGTTTTCTGAAGCCGTGAATTTACATCCACTAGTGATTATTTTATCTGTTGTGGTGTTTGGTGGGTTATGGGGCTTTTGGGGCGTGTTTTTTGCAATACCTTTAGCAACACTGATTAAAGCGGTTATTCATGTCTGGCCGGAAGAGCCAACGGAGTCAACGAACTAGGTTAGTAATAGTGCTGTATGGGGGCATACAGCACTAAGAAGTAACGATTAAGCGTGTGTATTGATGTAATCAAGCACGATTTCGTGGTGGTTACTGGTTTTAAAATTGTCAAAGACGTGCTCTATTTTCCCAGTAGGGTCAATAAGGAAGCTAATGCGATGAATCCCATCATAGGTTTTCCCCATGAATTGTTTTTCACCCCAAACCCCAAATTGCTCACATACTTGGTGGTCTTCATCTGATAACAAAGTGAAGTTCAACATCTCTTTTTCAGCGAAACGAGATAGTTTCTCTGGTTTGTCTGTGCTAATACCTAATACTTCGACACCTTTCGCTTTAAGTGTATCCATTTCATCACGTAGACCACACGCTTGAACAGTACAGCCAGGAGTCATCGCTTTAGGATAAAAGTAAACTAATACGCGCTGACCCTGATAATCAGAAAGATTGATGAGCTCACCATCTTGGTCAGGAAGGCTAAATTGAGGCACCTTATCACCGGCTTTCAATGGGTTCATTAAATATATCTCCGTTAACTTTGCATGTTGGGGTTGTTAACAATACTTATGTTGCCTTTAGCATTTAGCATTGTACATAGTTGTTGAAATTTATTTTTTATAATTATGCCATTATCGTCCAACGGATCGTGTGCAGTAATCTGAATTTCCAGTTGAGCGGGCATATCATTATTGGCTGGTTGTGTTTTAGAAACAAGCTCTGCGATATTACACTGCGAAGTTGTGAATAAATTTGTGAATTGCTCGACAATACGAGGTGCATCGTCGACAACAACATTCACTGTTACTGTCGATGGGTAATAGGTTGTTTGCACACTCTGAGTTCTTTTCATTACGATAAGCAAGTCGAGCTCGGCGCCTTTAGGTGGTAATGTCGCTTCTAAAAGGGTAATAGCATTCCAACTGCCGGAGAGCATCATAATGAAGGTGAATTCCTTGCCAAACATCGCTAAGCGACTATCTTCAATATTACAATCACACTCGCTGACGAGACGTGTAATGGTATTCACAATGCCCGGACGATCTGTTCCCAGCGCAGTAATGACAAGAAATTGCTGTTCAGTCTTAGGCAAAGTCTATTCCTTAGTATTTTAATTATGTCAGTTAAACATTTAATTAGAATATAGCAGTAAAATTCTAGCGCTAACAACTGACTGGCTATGAGGGTAAGGAAACCATAAAAAAGGCAATCTGCCAAGGGGGTAAATAGACTCTTGCGAGAAATATCAGTGAATTATTACTTCTATTTAAGTTAATGTCCTCGGCATTAACAAAATTCATTAAATTCTTGCTATTGGGTGGTTTTCTTCTTTGAAATGAAAAAGTAACATGGTAGTTCAATTATTAAGGGGGTATCGCTATGGCTAATGGAAACGCAAATTATAAAGATTTTTTAACGGGAAGCATTGTTGCAGTTATTACACCAATGGATTCGGCAGGGCGTTTAGATAAAGCGAGCCTGAAAAAGTTGGTGGATTATCATGTTGAAAGTGGAACAACTGCGATTGTTTCTGTTGGTACAACTGGCGAATCAGCAACCTTAACGCACAAAGAACATGTGGATGTCGTGAAAGCGACGCTTGAATTAGCAGATGGTCGTATTCCTATTATTGCAGGAGCCGGTGCAAATGCTACCGCTGAAGCTATTTCTTTGACAAATGAGTTTGAAAACAGCGGTGTGGTTGCTTGCCTGACGGTAACACCTTATTATAATAGGCCTTCTCAAGAAGGGCTATATCAACACTTTAAGGCAATTTCAGAAAACACCAGCTTGCCACAGATTCTTTATAATGTACCATCACGCACTGGCTGTGATATGTTGCCTGAAACTGTGGGGCGTTTAGCAAAACTGGCGAATATTGTTGCAATTAAAGAGGCAACAGGGAACTTAGCTAGGGTTCATCAAATCAAAGAACTGGTTGATGATGATTTTGTACTGTTAACAGGTGATGACGCAACGGCGCTTGATTTCATGCAACTAGGTGGTAAAGGCGTTATTTCGGTCACATCTAACGTTGCGGCCGCACAGATGGTAAAAATGTGTGACTTAGCGCTTGCAGGCAAATATACTGAGGCGCGTGAATTAAATAAAAAACTGATGGGGCTTCATCTTCAGTTATTTGTTGAACCAAATCCAATTCCAGCGAAGTGGGGCTGTCATCGCTTAGGTCTGATTGCAGATGGGACATTACGGTTGCCAATGACACCGTTAACCACCTCGGGCCAGCAAAAAGTTGAGGAAGCCTTGAAACTCGCTGGATTACTGTAAAATTTAGGGAATTTTAATGGCAACATTATTGCAAAAATCGAAGGTTATGAAGGTTGCTGGCCTGTCACTTGTTGTGTTACTGGCAGCCTGCTCCAGCGATCAGCGCTATAAACGTCAGGTCAGTGGTGATGAGGAATATCTCAATGCTGCGCCATTGAAAGTGTTGAATGTGCCACAGGGGCTTACATTACCAGAACAAAATGGTGAGTATGATATCCCTAAAGCCACATCAACAGGGGCAATAGGAAAAGCGTTAGACATTCGTCCACCAGTACTGACAATTTCGCAATTAGCGGGTTCTCGTACAGAGGATAGCGCTCAAGCAAGTCGTTTGTTGCTAGAAAATACACCTGAAAATAGCGCACTTTGGTCACAAGTTACGATGATCTTAGAGCAAAGAGGGATTCCAGTTTCATCTAAAGACGATGGCTCTCGCTCAATTGAAACCGATTGGGTGAAATGGGATCGCGCAGATGAAAACGTACCGATTGAGAGTCGCCATAAAGTTACAGTGCAGCCAGAAAACGGTATGATGGCATTAACGGTAACTAGCTTAGGCTTACGTCAAGGGGGAGAGACAATTACTGATGTTGTCGAAACTCAACGTTATAACAAGCTGTTATTGAATGAATTAACCGATAACTTATATACGTTACGTGATACTTCAAACAAAAATAGTATCCAAAATGCCTACGGTATCATTGATGTTCAAACCGGTAGTGATGATACTGGCTTACCTTTAGTTGTGGTTCGTGCGCCATTTGATGCAGTATGGGAACGTTTACCTCACACCTTAGAAAGTGTTGGTATGAAAGTGGGTGACCGTACGCGCTCAAGTGGTTCTGTGATGGTAACTTACAAAGGTTTAAGCAGCTCAGAATGGCAGGCTTTGGGTATTGATGACCCAACTGTGCCAGAAGCAGATTATAAAGTGCAGGTTGGTGACTTAAATAACCGTAGTACACTGCAATTTATCACCACCAAAGGTGTGCCTTTAACACAAAAACAAAATGATGAAATGGTTGCAGCGCTGAAAGCAGCATTTAGTAAAGCACCTGCCAAAAAGTAATCATTCAACATTTTGAGATGACTAATTAAACCGTAGCTTAAATACAAGCTGCGGTTTTTTTATTTAAATTGGATGGGTTTGTATTGGGGTAAAGATATTAAGCTTCATACGCATAGGCTGGTGGTTATCAACTCTGTATTTTGTTTATTTCATGCTACTCGTAATCTATATACTTAGTTAGTTATTAAATAGCATTTCATCAATTTGAATTTTCCTTCTCTGGTAGGCTAATTTTATCTTTCATGTTTTCACCTAAAACAAATGGACAAAAAATCAGTGTTTATGGTTAAGTAATCGTTTGCGTCTGCTCGGGAATTTTATTATCATGATTAACAGTGAATTATAAAATATTGAATATCAGCTAGTTAGCGTTTCACATGGTGAATTTCAGTAACTGACTGAAACAGAGCAGAAAATTAACAATGAATAGGCCATTTGATTGGTTTTTGTTCTTCTGTTACTTATCTGAATCTGCTGTGCAGGTTGATTTTTGTTTAGTTTAATCACATCCCTGGAGTGTGTAAGATGCAAAAGAAAGCTGAGTTGTATCGTGGTAAGGCAAAAACAGTCTATACCACAGAGGATCCTGATCTACTGGTTCTGGAGTTCCGTAATGATACATCAGCACTCGATGGTGAGCGTATCGAGCAGTTTGACCGTAAAGGTATGGTAAATAACAAATTTAACCATTTCATTATGAGCAAATTAGAAGCAGCCGGTATTCCAACACAAATGGAAGCATTATTGTCTGACACAGAAGCCCTGGTGAAAAAGTTAGATATGGTGCCTGTTGAGTGTGTGATCCGTAACCGTGCCGCAGGTTCACTAGTAAAACGCTTAGGTGTTGAAGAAGGCATGGTGTTAAATCCGCCACTATTTGACTTATTTTTAAAGGACGATGCCAAACACGACCCAATGGTGAATGAATCGTACTGTGAAACCTTTGGTTGGGTGAGCAAAGAAAACTTGGCAAAAATGCGTGAGCTAAGCTACAAAGCCAATGAAGTACTCAGTAAAATTTTTGCGGATGCAGGGTTAATCTTAGTCGATTTTAAACTGGAGTTTGGCTTGTATAAAGGCCAAGTGGTATTAGGCGATGAGTTTTCACCAGACGGCAGCCGTTTATGGGATAAAGAAACGCTCAATAAAATGGATAAAGACCGTTTTCGTCAGAGCCTTGGTGGCTTAATCGAAGCTTACGAAGAAGTCGCACGCCGTATTGGCGTACAGCTAGATTAATCAATTTCCTATAATTTGAATGAGATTTTAGCCTGCATTGCAGGCTATTTTTTTAGTCGCTAATCGAGGGTGATTGTTGGCTAATAAAATGTGTAATCCATGATGAGAGAGCGGTATCAGTAGTCTTTATTTGTAGTTGTTGACTAAGTGACGTCAACGTAGGCGCGGGCAATGGGCTTTCGACTTGTAACTCTGGATGGCTTAATATTTCCGTTGGCTGACCGTCAGCGATGAGTTCGCCATTTGATAAATGCAATACGCGTTGAAAATGGCGGGCAACAAAATCAAGGTCGTGGCTAATAGAAACGACGGTTACCCCTTTTTCACGTTGCAAGGTTAGCCAATGTTCAAATTTGCGCAGCCAAAAAGCGTCGAAGTCACGGCTAGGTTCATCAAGCAGCAATAACTTAGGTGAAACGGCCTCTAAACAGGCAACAGCAACCATCCTGCGTTGGCCTGCATGTAAATCTAAAGGGTGTTTATCTGCTACATCGACTAAGTGACAAATTTCAAGTGCTTGCTGTACTCGCGCGTGAATATCACGTTTATGATATCTTTGGCGTTTTAAACCAAAAGCAATCTCATCACGCACACAACTATGAAAAATTTGTTTCTCAGCTTCTTGGAATAAAATACCGATATGGTTGGCTCTTTGTGGTGAGGAAAGAAGGTTAAGCGGCTGGCTATCAAGCTGAATATCACCTTGCGTAGGGCGCAATAACCCTGCGAGCAGGCGTAATAATGTTGATTTACCTGCGCCATTATCCCCAACTAAAGCGACCCATTCACCAGGGTGAATGGATAGAGATAAAGATTGTATATTATCAATAGTAGAGCTTGGCCAACGATAGCTCAGGTTTTTAAGCTGTAACATGCCGCTCCTTAAACATCTGTAGCAATTGCGCTTCATTGTGGGGAATTGTGTCTCGCCAATGCCCTAATTTGACCAGTTCACCTATAGCACGCCAAGCCTCTGGCATATTGATTGTTTCAATAGCATCAAGAAAAACATCATCCAAACAGCCTATAGCAACCACTTTCCCAGATTCTAAAAAGGCTTTGCCAGTACTCAACAAAAGGAATGAATCACAGAAACTGATGGCAGGTAATAAATTGCGTTCAAAAAAAATAATGCTGCAGTTTGTGTGTTCTGTATAGTGTTGTAATTGCACTAAAATACGTTGTGTTGCACTGGGTGTTAGCCGACTAAAGGCTTCATCGAGCAAGAGGAGTTTAGGTTGCATCGCTAATGCACTTGCTAACACGACGCGTTGTGCTTCACCACCCGATAATGTCGCAGGATGGCGCGTACGTAGAGCTTCACAAAACGTGAGCGCAATCGCGTGTTCAACTCGTTGACTAATTTCACTGGGTGACAAGCCAAGGTTTTCAGGCCCAAACGCAATTTCTTGTTCAACGGTAAACGCGCAACCCGAGAGTTGTAATTGGGGGGATTGCTGAACAAGTTGGCGTGATACTGATACCTGAACCACAGAGCTGTCAGCTAAGGGAACTTGTAATACTTCAGCGGTTCCTTCTATTTTCCCTTGAATAAGGTCACTATGCCAACCTGCAAGTATTTGCGCTAGTGTGCTTTTCCCGCTGCCATTACCGCCAAATACACATAGCCATTGGCCTGCATTAAGCTGAAGATCTATCGGTCCTAATAAGGACAGCTCCGCGCTTTGTGGAATGAAGCGCATTTGTTGTAGATTCACCACCATAGAGAGAGACCACCTTCAATAAAAATTAACAAAACTAGCCCATACCTAAGTAGTGCTTGGAATGAACTATCCGTAGGTGGGTTCAATGTTGTGCGTTTAGCGCAATAGCGAAAACCACGCATATCTAATGCGGCTCCACGAATACTCAGATCACTAAGAGTATTACTGGCAAGTGGAAATAATAGGGCCGGTAATGATGTAACACGTTGCCAAAAGCGCCCGTCAAGAGGGACGCCTCTTGCCAATTGTGCCTCACGGATGGTGTTTAATTGCTGACGAAATTGTTCTGCAAGCAATAACGGACCCGCGAGTAGATATGCAAAACTAGCAGGTAAACGGCTAGCAAATAACGCACGAATAAAGCGTTCAGTCGGTACATATTGCAACCAAAGCTGAGAAGCGCTAATAATCGTTAATAACTTAAACCACAATGCTAGTGCAAATTCAGGACGGCTATTTTTTAAAGCATCCCCGGTTAATTGTTGAGCTAGCCAACCCCCGTGAATTAACCAAAGCCCTGCCGCCATGGGGAGCATAATCCATGCAACAATGCGCCAACGATGACGTGCAGGTCGCCAAAATAATAAAGCAGCGAAAGTACTGCAACCTAGCACAATTAATAGCCAGTTCAGAGGTAAGAAAAGCGAACTTACACTGAGCCAAAACCAAATTGTCAGCGAGGTGAATGGATGCATTTAACTGACCTTCGCCATATTTGGATAATTACGTTGGACACGTTCTGGTAATTGTCGAACGAGTAGCCAAGCAATAATGGCAGATGCAACTTTGTCCGCAATATTGGCGCCTAATACCGTAATTGCCACTGATTCTAATAAGTTATCGCCAACAGCATGGAAATACGCGACAAAAAAGTCTGCTCCGCTACCGGTTGTTCCTGCAAATAAGTATGTACGTATAGGAACAGCAACTATCATTAATGCAAAAGTAATCACTACACCGGATAAAACCACTCTTGGTAAGGTGCGAAAACCACCTGCGCGAGCTAATAACCCAGCGCTGAGTCCAATCATCATCGCAACAGGTGCAAATGCAGCGGCAATTGGCCCACTGAGTAAACCCCATAATAAATTAGTTAATAAACCACTTAATAACGCAACCCAAGGGCCTGCTAATAACGCACAAATTAACGTTCCTATAGAATCCAGAAAAATAGGCAGTTTTAGCATTGAACTTAATTGGCCAATAACCATATTAATGGCAATAGAAAAAACAATTAAAGTCAGTGTACGACTAGAAATAATCGACGTTTTACCCATGACAAAGTCATTCCTTACAGTAATGGAATAATAAAATTAGCGAGAAGTGATGATAAGTTCTTCATAACCTGATAACGGGCAAGGTTCACGAATGAAATTTACCTTTTCCAGTTCCCCAATAATCAGCTCTAATGTTGTTCTGACCGTACAACCTGGCATCATATGACCACCGAGGACTTGCCCTTGCTCATCAGAGACAGCTAAATGCAGGTGTTCGCCTTTGGCATCTAAAGTGCCAATTAATGAAACAATTTCAAATTTACCTGTTGTTTGAAAGGTCTCTTCTTGGCCTGCAAAACGTAGTGCAACGTCAGTTAAGCTGCCGACACTGCTAGCAATGAACGCAGCTTGTAGGCCATGTTGCTCAATTTTATGTCTTAATGTTAAAAGTGCGTCTTCGCCAGGGATTAAACGAATAGCAATAAAACGCGCGTTTGAATAGGGTGATAAAGATTGGTTCATATTCTTAATCCTAATAATTGTGCTTATGCAGAGCGTCGCACAACCATTTAAATCATTAAAATTATAAATAATGCTAAGTTATGATTTTTCTGTATTAATTATCTGTGATTATTATACGCAATTGAGATGGATTGTCTGGTTGTAAAGGTATTCAGGGCTATCTTCAGCAAAAGGCACTACAAGTTGGTTTTTATCATGATAAATATAAGAAAAACGCAGAAATAAAAAAATAAACAGTGATGAATACTCCGAATATTTAGCTTAAGTTTTACTGGTGGTGGGGATTATCTGTATTGCCATGCTAATTTTTGTATAATTAAGCTTGTTACCGTGAAATATGCTGAGAATACATCTTTTAAAAAGTATTAAATAGATAATAAAGAACAGCTAAAATGTCGCATTTTAGTTAATTAATTGTGTGGAGATAGTGAGATTTTTTATTAATTAAAAATATCGTCGCCGTAAAAATAAAAAGAGTTGGCGTTAATATTTGCTTCTTTGATGATGAGCCAATAACATGTTTTTAAATCAGCCTAGTTGCTGCTAATAAATTATAATTGTGCGTTTTACAGGGACAAATCTATGAGTCATGTTGATCCAACATTAATCATTTTACTGGTCTTAGCCGGGTTAGGTATCATTAGTCATAATATGACAGTCACCCTTGCGATGCTATTTTTATTGGTGGTCAGAATAACACCATTAAATAATTATTTTCCATGGATTGAAAAATATGGCTTAACCATTGGGATACTTATCTTAACAATCGGTGTTATGGCTCCAATTGCGAGTGGTAAAATAACGGCTAATGAGGTATTAAGCTCATTTTTGAATTGGAAATCGATTTTGGCAATTGTTATTGGGATCGCAGTTTCTTGGTTGGGTAGTAGGGGCGTCACATTAATGTCCCATCAACCGTCTACGGTTGCAGGCTTACTGGTTGGAACCGTCATTGGCGTTGCTTTATTCCGTGGTGTACCGGTAGGACCCTTAATCGCTGCTGGGATTTTGTCACTATTAATTGGTAAATCATAGTATTACGATGGTGAAATTACTTACTGTCATTATAGAACAACTACATATAGTTGGTATGCGTCGTCTTATGGTTCTTTCTGGCGACGATGCATGGGTAGAACAACAACTCAAACAACTTCAAGTTGCTATTGATGGCGATTGGTTAACGATTTCATCAAACTTACCGCAAGGGGTTTCCCCTGAAAATGCGCATCTATTATTGGGCCGTGAATTTTTACATGGCATTTTTGATGTACGTAAAGGGTTTCATAGTGAAGCACTAGCCATGCTTGCTGGCACATTAAAAGCAGGGAGCTTGTTAGTTTTATGTACGGCGCCTCAAAAAGAGTGGGCGACAAATACCGATCTAGACAGCTTGCGCTGGAATGAACAATTGGGGCTCATTTCGACACCGAATTTTGTACATCACTTGCAGCGAACTTTCCAAACATCTCCCGATATTTTATTTTATAAACAAGGGAATGAACCTGATTTTTCATTACTAAAAAACAAACCATTATGGCAAGCACCGACAGGCCAGCCAACAGAACAGCAGCAGCAAATAATTAGCCGATTATTAAGCGCGGAACATGGAGTTTGGGGCTTGATAGCGCCGAGGGGGCGCGGTAAATCGGCAATAGCAGGGATGTTAATACAGCATTTTGCAGGGGAGTGTTGGTGTTGTGCTCCTGCAAAAGTGGCGACGGAAGTCTTAAGCCGGCATGCAGGTAAAAAGATTAATTTTTGGTCTCCAGATAGCTTACTCGCATACTGCCGTAGCAATGAAAATATAACCGCAGATTGGCTGATCATAGATGAAGCTTCTGCAATTCCTAATTATATTTTACGAGAACTAGTGGGGTATTTCCCTCGGGTTTTATTAACCACGACAGTCGATGGCTATGAAGGAACAGGGCGTGGATTTACGCTAAAATTCTGTGCAAGTTTAGCCCATTTCACTTTACTGCAACTTGATAACCCAATGCGCTATGCGGCTAATGACCCCTTAGAATTATGGGGCAATGAGGCTTTATTGCTGCAAGAACCCGTCACTCAAACGGTTTTTGCTGGAAATATTGAATATAAAGCGTTAACCCAGGCATCATTAGCGGAAAATAATGAGCAATTAAAAGCGTTTTATGGCTTATTGATGAGTGCACATTATCGAACGTCACCATTAGATTTACGACGTCTATTGGATGCCCAACAGCAACATTTTATGGTGGCAAAAACCGAGTCTCATAATTGTGCTTATATAGGTGCATTATGGATGGTAGATGAAGGACAGTTGACCGAATCATTGAGCTGGCAAATATGGGCTGGGCTTCGTCGACCAAGAGGAAATTTAGTTGTCCAATCTTTAGCAGCTCATAGTTATTTCCCTATTGCGGCACAATGGCTATCTCGCCGAGTGATGCGTATTGCCGTTGATGCGAACCACCGTAGGCGCCAAATTGGTTTAACGCTTTTAGAAAAACAGAAAGCAATTGCTACAGAGCAAGGGTTAGATTTTTTGTCTGTTAGTTTTGGATTAACACCAGACTTAGTCGCATTTTGGCAAAAAGCGGGCTTTCGGTTAATGCGAATAGGTTCGCACAAAGAAGCGAGTAGTGGCTGTTTCACGGCAATGGCGATATTACCGCTATCAGATCGAGCAAGGCGACTTTGCCAGCAAGGGGAAATGCAATTAAAACGCGATATTTATTGGCGAAATGATCTGTCTGAGTTTGCTTTAGAAACCAGTGAGCAGCAGCAATTAACCCCTGATGATTGGATAGAACTGATCGGTTTTAGTGAGTTTAAACGGCCTATTTCTGCGAGCCAAAGTGCGATTATGCGTTTATTAAGGGAAGAAACAGCCGGGCTTGCGCTGCTCAGACGGCACTTGCTGTCAGGCGAGCCTATCGCACAGATTTGTGCGGATATTGGTATGACAGGGCAAAAGCAATGGTTACAACGAGTAAGAGAAGAGGTTGGTATACAGGTAAAACAATACCAACCGGCGCTTTTAGCTGAAATAAAGCAAAAGGTTATTTCTTCTTGTCTTTAGGCCAATCGTCTTCATCATCCCAAAGGTGGTTATTATCTTGATGTGGGGGAATTTCTGGCTTGTCATCTAAAAACTTTTTGGGGTCCAATTTCATCATTTCTTTGACTGAATTCCAGATAATACCTACCAATAAGAGTAAAATTATCCACCAGTAGTCGGCTAACCATTGCATACATTACCTCTATGAAATTGGGTAAAAGCTAAATGTTGATTTTAAATTATTTAAAATTTATACCATTAGAGTACCATTTACACTTTATATGAAACTGTGTGTTTTTTTAGAGATAGCTACAGAAAATATACCTACAGAGCTTACTGTTTATTTAAATACCATGGCAAATGCACCAACAATGCCAAGCAAAATATCAGAGCCTGTAAGTGCGTAGATATTTTTAACCTCTTCACCGCGAATATTAGCAAAGCGTTCAAGTGCTTTTTCTGTTGAAACGGCTTCAATCTCTTCAAATTGCTTTTCATATCCGGCAGCAATTAGCTTTTGGGTCTCTTGCTCATTTGGTGTAACGATAGCAATTACCTTTCCGTCCTTCATAAAAAAAGAGTAATGATTCATGGGGCTTCCTAATAGTCTTAAGTTTAGGCTCCTGTCATTTTCTCAGGCTTTGCAAGTCAATGACTGGGGCTATTAGCGCTCTTTTCGTCGTAGAACAAGAGAATAATAATCGCATCAACAGGCAAAAGCGACTTTTCATTAAGCTTGTTTACCATTAGAGTATACCATTGATATTATTATGAGTTACCACAGATTTTATGCGGTTTTTACCATTTAATTTATTTATTCGGGAGGAGGGGTGATTTTGAAAAAATTGTTCCTCATTGTTATTGGATGGTTAGCCGTTGCGCTGGCTTTTGCTGGCGTCGTTCTTCCTGTTTTGCCTACCACACCTTTCTTATTATTGGCGGCATGGTGCTTTTCTCGTTCATCTCCACGTTTTCATCATTGGTTATTATATCGCTCTTGGTTTGGGGGGTATATTCGTCACTGGCAAAAGCATAAAGGGTTACCGAAAGGGGCAAAACCAAAAGCAATTATATTGATAGTTCTCACTTTTTCACTATCAATCTGGGTTGTTAGTTATGTATGGTTAAAAATTGGTTTATTGGCACTGTTGTGTTGGCTGCTTATTTTTATGTATCGGCTTCCAGTTGTTGATGAACAAATTTCCAAACAAAATAAAGAAGCCCCATAAATGATGTCGCATCATCTATGGGGCATTGGCGCTATAGAAATTGCTTTGTTAGCTTAGAAATTATTCAGGAGCTCTAATATAGCGTTCGAATACATAATCTAAGTTAGTGCTTAACCAATTTTTCCCACGAATATCTTCTTGCTCAAGAACTTGCGTAATGACTTCTGGCGTTAACAGCTGTTCAGCTTCATGGGATAACGGCCAGTAACTAATATGCCAAGGTTCATAGGCAACCCCTGCATTTTTTGCCGTGAAGGGACGGTAAAAATCAAATGTCGCCATGTTATCCGTGAGCCAGTGGTTTAATTCAGCAAAATAGCCGCCAGTTTCATATTCCCAAGGCTCTAATTGCAAAGTTTGCCCTGCTGGGATCCGTAATGGGTCATAAACATCTATTTCGGTTCCCCAATGATGACGGCTTGCTCCGGGTAATGCAGACCAATGTAAAATAGCTTCACACAGCTCACCTTCTGAAAGCGTTGTAATATCTAAAGGTTGGCTTTGTGCATCAAGAACAGGGCGGAGACCAGTGAATTTTTCATTCCAAATTAACTGTTGACGTGAAAAATCGCGAAATGCACTTGCAGATTGTAACTTGAAGCCCGCTTTTACTGCAGCTTGTTGCATGGCTAAAAATGCCTTAGTGGCATTAAATTGTAGACGATGAGTGCCGCCAAGTGTCACTAAATGGTCCGTTGAACGGCCTGTTAACATTGCGATGGTGATCATAATAACAATAGCTCCATGACTCGCTCATAAATTAAGGCCAGTTGTTGCAAGTCTTTGACACTAACGCATTCATCAACTTTATGTATAGTGGCATTCAATGGGCCAAGCTCAATTACTTGAGTGCCCATTTGAGCGATAAAACGACCATCAGATGTACCACCACTGGTAGATAGCTCTGCGTTAAGACCCGTTAGTTCATGGATTGCCTGCAAGGTTGCAGTGACAAGTTCTTGTTTTTCAGTCAAAAATGGCTGACCAGATAATGACCATTCTATTTTATATACGAGGCCATGACGGTCTAACATACTTGTGACCCTGTCACGTATTTGTGTGTCGGTTAATTCTGTGCTGAAACGAAAATTAAATTGAACAAATAACTCACCGGGGATTACATTACTTGCCCCAGTACCCGCATGAATATTGGCAATTTGCATGGTGGTAGCAGGGAAGAATTCGTTGCCGTTATCCCAGATAGTTGAAGTGAGCTCTTGCAAAAAAGCGGTTGCTCGGTGCACCGGGTTGTCAGCTAGATGTGGATAAGCTACATGCCCCTGCGTTCCTAAAATAGTCAAATTTGCTGTAATAGAGCCTCTACGCCCATTTTTTATGATGTCACCTAAATGAGATTGGCTTGATGGCTCACCGACTAAACAATAATCAACACGCTCATTACGAGCCATTAATGTTTCAACAACTTTAACCGTGCCATCTAATGCATCAGCTTCTTCATCTGATGTGATTAAAAAGGCCAAGCGCCCTTGATGGTGAGGGTGTTTTTCGACAAAGCGCTCTGCTGCGACAACCATTGCTGCGACAGAACCTTTCATATCAGCTGCACCACGGCCATACAGATGTTGATTAATAATTGTTGGGTTAAACGGAGGGGTTTGCCAATTTTCGCTATTGCCTGCTGGTACAACATCGGTATGACCTGCAAATGCGAGGGTTGGTCCTTGAGTGCCTCGATGAGCCCAAAAATTTAATGTGCTACCAAAATGCATTGGTTCAATGGTAAAACCAAGTTGGTTTAAGCGCTCGGTAAGGATCGCTTGGCAGCCTTGGTCATCGGGGCTGATAGAAGGGCGTGCAATTAGTTCTTTGGCAAGCTGAATAACGGGACAATCCATTAAATCCACCTGATTATCGAATGAAGTTTTGGTAGTCATTAGCGTTAAACCCAACTAAGTATCGGTTATCTGGAGAAACAAGTACGGGTCTTTTGATCATGGCAGGCTCTGCAATTAGCACTTTTTTAGCACTATCTGCGTCAATAACTGCATTTTTTTCATCATCAGTCAATTTTCGCCAAGTTGTTCCTCGTTTATTGACTAACACTTCCCAATCAATATGTTCCATAAAGATAGAAAGCAGTTCATCGCTAATACCATCAACACGATAATCATGAAATTGATAGTTAACTCCATTGTCTTCTAAGTAACGGCGTGCTTTTTTAATGGTGTCACAGTTTTTAATTCCGTACATAATATAAGGAGAGTTAGGTGTATTGGGCATATGATTTTCCTCAAAAAACTAGCGATAATCCTTACATAATGCGGCAAAACTCACTTGGGATCTAGCCCAAATGTGAGAAATCTATAATAACCTTATAATTACATTAAATGTAATTTAGCCCCGATAATTAATATATTAAAAATAGATTATCTTGAACGCATATAAATTAAGCTAGCCTCAAGGCGAGATCGAACGCGTAATTTTTTAAGAATATTTCGAATGTGAACTTTAACGGTTTCCTCTGAAATAAAAAGTAAGTTAGATATTTCACGATTTTTTAAACCCACAGCCATTTCATGCAAAATTTCAGACTCTCGTTTTGTCAATGCGGATAGTGGGTCACTATAATGATGACGTGAAATAAGATGTTGATAAATTTTTTCACTAAAAACCAATTGCCCTTTAGAGGCTTTCTTCATACTGTAGAATAGCATATCAAGTTCACTGTTTTTTAATAAATAACCTTGTGCTCCTGCGTCAATAGCACCATATATATCTGTTTTAATTGTCGATGCAGATAACACTAATAAGTAGCTATCATTGCAGTGTTTACGAAGTAATCGTATAGTTTCAAATGTTTTAATACCTTGAATATTGGTATCTATAATAATTAAATTAGGTTTTAACTGCTTTGCCATGCTTAAAGCTTCATAACAACAAGCGCACTCTGCTGTGATAATAAAGTGTGTGTCGGTATTTATGAGCTGCCGCAATCCTAAGCGTATAATAGGGTGATCGTCAATAATCATTACTGTATATTTAGACATAGAGGGTTCCTTTTTTATGTCTCAAATGCCAACGTCTACTCAGGTATTTCCTATAAAATAGACAATTTAATTTCGGTACGTTTATTATATTTAATTGGAGTTTTAATAATTATATAATCAGCAGTATGGAGAAGTGAGATTGATATTAATCGTTTGCTTAATATTTTATAGTTCCATACTAATAATATTGTGCTTGTTGATAATACATTAAAATAGAAAAAATAATATCGAATAGTTAAATTAAAGTTAAACAGATGAACATATTTAAGGTGGGGTTTCATTGTGTTATTATGCAATTAATTATTTATATATATTAACCTAATAAAATTAATAATAAATTATTTTTAGTCGTGCTTTTTAAAATTAAAGCAGGGTTGCGCTATGAACAATATAACCAAGGTGACTATGTTTTACTCGGACAGTGACCTAACTCTATTGTAATTGAAAGATTTTTCTGGAAATTGCCGGTATGATCATGATTTGCTAGTGAGATGTGTTTATACTGTTATCGCTCTTACCTTACTTATTTTGAAAGGACTTGACGATGGATGACAAATTAAAACAAAGTGCTCTTGATTTTCATGAGTTTCCACATCCTGGGAAAATTACGGTTACCCCAACTAAACCACTAACAACCCAGAGAGATCTCGCATTAGCATACTCACCAGGTGTTGCAGTTCCATGTCTTGAAATTGCAGATGACCCACTTAAAGCTTATCGTTACACTGCTAAAGGTAACCTTGTCGGGGTTGTCTCTAATGGTACTGCCGTCCTTGGGTTAGGTAATATTGGTGCCTTGGCTGGTAAACCAGTCATGGAAGGAAAAGGTGTACTATTTAAAAAGTTTTCTGGTGTTGATGTCTTTGATATTGAAGTTGATGAAACAGATCCAGACAAATTAGTTGATATCATTGCGTCTCTTGAGCCGACTTTTGGTGGTATTAACTTAGAAGATATCAAAGCACCAGAATGCTTTTATATTGAACAAAAGCTCCGTGAGCGCATGAAAATCCCTGTGTTCCATGATGACCAACACGGAACCGCTATCATTTGTACAGCTGCTGTTATCAATGGATTACGAATTGTAAAAAAAGAAATTGGTGATGTCCGCCTTGTGGTTTCTGGCGCTGGCGCAGCATCAATCGCTTGTATGAATTTATTAGTCGCGTTGGGACTGAAACGTGAACATATCACCGTCTGTGATTCTAAGGGGGTGATTTATAAGGGGCGTGATGAACGCATGGATGTCACCAAAGCTGCGTATGCCATTGAAGATAACGGCCAACGTACTTTGGCGGATGCTATTCCTAATGCGGATATTTTCTTAGGTTGTTCAGGTCCACGTCTTTTAACGCCGGAAATGGTGAAAACCATGGCGCAAGATCCACTGATCCTAGCGCTAGCAAATCCTGAGCCTGAAATTTTGCCACCATTGGCGAAAGAAGTTCGTCCTGATGCCATCATCTGTACTGGCCGCTCTGATTACCCAAATCAGGTTAATAACGTGTTGTGTTTCCCATTCATTTTCCGTGGTGCGTTAGATGTCGGTGCAACAACGATTAATGAAGAAATGAAACTGGCTTGTGTGTATGCCATTGCAGACCTTGCATTGGCAGAGCAAAGTGAAGAAGTGGCTTCAGCCTATGGTAACCAAGATTTATTCTTTGGCCCTGAATACATTATTCCGAAGCCATTTGACCCACGTTTGATTGTTAAAATTGCACCTGCTGTGGCAAAAGCAGCAATGGACTCAGGGGTAGCAACGCGTCCAATTGAAGACTTCGATGTCTATATCGAAAAATTAAATCAGTTTGTTTATAAGACAAATTTATTCATGAAACCTATCTTCTCTCAAGCTAAGACTGCCAAAAAACGTATTGTTTTAGCTGAAGGGGAAGAAGAGCGTGTATTACATGCCACACAAGAGCTGGTTTCTTTAGGTTTGGCTTTCCCAATCTTAGTTGGGCGTCCAAGTGTGATTGAAATGCGTATTCAAAAACTTGGCCTACACATTGAGTTAGGTAAAGATTTTGAAGTGGTCAATAACGAAAACGACCCGCGTTATAAAGAATACTGGCAAGAATACTACCAAATCATGAAACGTCGTGGTGTTTCACAAGAAATGGCACGTCGTGCAGTGATTAATAACCCAACCTTAATTGGTGGGATCATGGTGTTACGCGGTGAAGCTGACGGGATGATTTGTGGTACCGTGGGCAGCTATGGTGAACATTATGAAGTTGTTAAAGATTTATTTGGTTTCCGCGAAGGTGTTCATGCTGCCGGTGCAATGAATGCATTGTTATTACCAACGGGTAATACGTTTATCGCAGACACTTATGTTAATGAAGACCCTTCTCCGGAAGAGCTAACAGAAATCACGTTAATGGCAGCGGATACGGTAAGACGCTTCGGTATTGAGCCAAAAGTGGCTCTGTTATCGCGTTCTAGCTTTGGTTCTTCAGACTGCGCATCAGCACAAAAAATGCGTGATACGCTCTCGATGATCAAAGCACGTGACCCTCATCTTGAAATTGATGGTGAAATGCATGCGGATGCCGCATTAGTTGAATCGATCCGTAAAGATGTGATGCCTGATAGCCCATTAAAAGGTTCAGCAAATTTATTAATTATGCCAAATATGGAAGCTGCACGTATTAGTTATAACTTACTGCGCGTGACAAGCTCTGATGGCGTGACGGTCGGCCCGGTATTGATGGGGGTTGCGAAGCCGGTACATATCTTGACACCAATTGCGTCGGTACGCCGTATCGTGAATATGGTGGCATTAGCAGTGGTTGAAGCGCAAACCAATCCACTCTAACGGTTAATATTAATTAATACGTATTAAAGGCTTCTATGATTTTATAGGAGCCTTTTTATTGAAAATGATTATCATTATCTGTATCTTATTAGCTTGACAACATAAGATGGAAAGCATAATGATTTCAATAAGATTGACCTCTCAAATAGCCACTTTAATGGTTGGGTTATTTTTCCTTATCGGTTGTACACAAAAAATTGAACCGACAATCGTACAATTAGATAGCCAACTAACAGTAAGCAACCAAATTATTGACTTAGCAACAGGTAAGTCTTTAACACCTCAGCAATTAATCGAGCAGCTTGCTCAATCTCCACGCGTCATTGTCGGAGAAAAGCATGATAACCATTATCACCACCAAATTGAGCAATGGCTTGCACAAGAAATGCCAAAAATACGGCCTCAAGGTGCGGTTCTACTCGAAATGTTGACACCGTCGCAGCAAAATAGTGTGAACCGTGTACAGGCGCAGATGCAAAATAACCCTTATATTCGTGACGAAAAGCTACAGTCCGCCTTAAATTGGAATAGTGGTTGGCCTTGGGAGCAATATGGGGCTTTAATCCGCCATTTGCTGAGCTCGCCTTATCCGCTACTGTCGGCAAACCTAGATAAAAAAGAGGTACTTGCCGCCTACGCTAACCCGTCATCAGTAACGGGGCAATATTCAGCTCAACCCATTGTTCAAGAACTTATCAGTAAAACGATTGAAAGTTCTCATGGTGGGGAACTGACAGCGGAACAAGTGGCTAAAATGACCTTTATACAGCAGTTGCGTGACCGTCGTATGGCAGAGTCGTTATTAAATGCACCTACACCCGCGCTTCTATTCGCAGGTGGCTATCATGCAACAAGAGCAATTGGTGTGCCTTTACATGTGCAAGACCTAGCGCCCGAAGAACCCGTAAAAGTATTAATTATTTCAGAAAGAGGTGAAGAAATAGACCATTTACATGCTGATTTTGTGTGGTACACGCCTAAAGGATGACTAAGTAATAGCAAGCTAATGATTTCAAAAAAGTTAATTTTGTGAAGTAATCTTTATTTCCAGTAAGAAATGATTTCCATTTTCATTTGTTATTAATTATCATTTGCATTTATACATAAATACGTCAGTGCATAAGATAAAAATGATTATAACAACATTTGAAAATGAGTATTTAAAGCGAACAACGAAGATAAGTGGGGGCTTCGCATTGGCAATTGCTCTTCATATTGGGGTTGTTGGGTTGTATATATGGGTAACTCACAATCAACAATGGGATGAGTTATTGCCTCCGCCATCAGTGGTGATGGAGATTTCGATTGAATCGCAAGCCGAACAATTGACAGAAGCTAACATTGGCCAACTACAAGAGTTATCGGTGGCGAGCCAGGCTCATGAAGCCCCATCGGAAGAGAAAATTATCCCATCATTAGCCATCAATGAGCAGGCTGAAGTGCAAGTCGCTAAAGCGGTGAGTACAAAACGAACTGCTGAAGTCAAAAAACAAAAGCATGAAAAGCAGGCGGTTGAACAAAAACAAGCGACTGATTCAAAAGCCAATGATGCCCCTGTCACCAGTGATGCTGCAGCGCCATTACAAACTCAAAAAATTGCCGCAGAATTTAATAGCCAGTCACAATCGGTAGATAACGCGAAAAGGCTATGGGAAGCACAAGTATTGGGGAAACTAAATAAATACAAGCGGTTTCCTGAAGACGCCGTAAGGCGGGGGCGAGTCGGTCAATCAACAGTAACATTTACGGTTGACCCACAAGGTTTTTTGCTTGGTAGCGACCTAGTAAGTTCATCAGGAACACGATCTTTGGATAGAGAAGCATTGCAGGTGCTATCGAGAGCAGCACCTTTACCTGAACCCCCAGCTGAAATTTTAATCAATGGGCGGGTAACTGTCAGGATACCTATTGATTTTACTCTTAATGAAAAATAGATTGGATAAATTATGCGTAATAAACTCACTGAGTTTTGTTTTATTACATTACTTGGTTTATATGCAGCAACCAGTGCTGCGGAGGATAGAATGTCAGCACCAATAGCCAAAAAACAACCTTATACTATCACCACTCACGGAGATGCCCGTGTAGATAACTATTATTGGTTAAGAGATGATCAACGCGAGTCTCCAGAAATCATTGAATATTTAACGCAAGAGAATAATTATACGCAGCAGCAACTTGCAAAAGGTGAATCGTTAAAAAAAGAAATTTACGATGAATTGTTTTCACGTATGAAGCAGGACGATGAGTCAGTTCCCTATGATTATAATGGTTATACCTACCGTTCACGAGTTGTCGCGGGGAAAAATTATTCTATCTTTGAAAGACGCCCTGTAAATAGCCAAGATGAATGGGTTGTATTAGTTGATGGTAATGAACGAGCCGAAGGCACTGAATATTATCGTATGGGAGCGTTAGCGATTTCGCCGGATAATACCACGCTAGCGATTGCTGAAGATCGCCAAGGACGTAATGAATTTGCAGTATCATTTCGCAAAATTGATGAGAGCAAGTGGCAGGAAAATGTATTAACCAATACTTCAGGTAATATTGTCTGGGCTAATGACAACCAAACGCTATTCTATGTGAATAAGGACAAGCAAACATTGCTACCTTATCAAGTGGTTAAACATCTATATGGTACACAGCAAACTCAAGATAAACTGGTGTATGAAGAAAAGGATGATACTTTTTACGTTAGTTTAGCGAAATCGACTTCAAAAGATTTTATTTTAATGGGGATCACGAGTACTGAAACCTCTGAGTACCGTTTAATTGATGCCAATCAGCCACAAAATGACGTTAAAATTTTAAAACCACGTCAAACGGGGGTTGAGTACTATCCTGACCATTTCAATGGTAAATTCTATATTCGTTCTAATCACCAGCATCCATTATTTGGTTTATATATTGCAGACAATATTTCAGCACCATGGGTAAGCTTTATTGCACCGCGTGATGGGGTTGATCTTGAAGGTTTTGCTTTATTTAATAATTGGTTAGTTGTGGAAGAACGCCAAAATGGTTTAGTGAATATTCGCCAAATCAGTTGGTTAACTAATAAAGAAAACCAAGTGAGCTTTGATGACCCAACATACATGGCGTGGATCGGAAATAACCCTGAGCCAGATACGGATAAACTACGCTACGGTTACTCATCAATGACCACACCGTCTTCAGTATATGAAATTAATATGCTGACTCAAGAAAAGCAGCTGTTAAAACAAGAAGAAGTTAAAGACTTTAATAAGCAAAACTACCAAAGTGAGCGTATTTGGGTTACTGCACAAGATGGGGTAAAAGTCCCGGTTTCTTTAGTTTACCGTAAAGATCTATTCAAACATGGCCAAAATCCATTGTTAGTCTATGGTTATGGCGCTTATGGGTATGGCATTGATCCTTCATTTAGTTCATCTCGTTTGTCTTTATTGGATCGTGGCTTTGTTTACGCGATTGCACATATTCGTGGTGGTGGTGATTTAGGTAAAAATTGGTACATACAAGGCAAAACAATCCACAAGATGAATACCTTTACTGACTTTATTGATGCAACCAAAGGGTTATTATCAGAAGGTTATGGTAAAGCAGGACATGTGTATGCCATGGGGGGCAGTGCGGGTGGCCTATTAATGGGAGCGGTTGTGAATATGGCGCCTGATTTATACGAGGGGGTTGTTTCCGCTGTTCCATTTGTTGATGTGGTAACCACAATGTTAGACCCATCAATCCCTCTGACCACCGGGGAATACGATGAGTGGGGTAACCCTGAAAATGAAGAAGATTACTGGAGAATTAAAGCGTATAGCCCTTATGACAATATCAAAGCACAACATTACCCACATATTTTAGTGACGACAGGGTTACATGACTCTCAAGTTCAATATTGGGAACCTGCAAAATGGGTAGCTAAATTACGAGATATTAAACAAGGCAATTCATTATTATTATTAGAAACTAATATGAATGCGGGGCATGGTGGTAAATCAGGGCGTTTTAATGCACTAGATGATATCGCCCAAGAATATAGTTTTATTCTCATGCTTGAAAATAAAGATAAATATTTTCCATATTTAAAATAATAATTAACCTATAAAATTTAGGTGATTTCAGGCCAGCAACAATATTAATGACATTGTTGCTGGGCCTCTTCACAGGCTTTATTTGGTCTGTGCTAGCAGTGTGAGCGTATGACACACAGTACGTTTACAGGAATGGTTTAATGAATAATAAAACAATAATTATGGTTGCTAGCATTATTGCCACTAGCTCCCAAGGGATTGCTTTGGCTGAAAATACGCAGCAGCAGAATAAGCAGAAAGAAGGTGTGGTTAATTTTAGCCAATTAAAAGTCTCAGGTGCGCAGAAACAAACGCCATTAGTCAAAGCATTGGAAAAACCGGGTGCTTATAGCGCGGTGGGTACGGAAAATAAATTGCAGTCGATGGATAAAATTATTCGTACCATGCCCGGAACCTATACTCAAATGGATGCCAGCCAAGGTACCGTTAATGTCAATATTCGCGGGTTGAGTGGTTTTGGTCGCGTGAATATGATGGTGGATGGTGTCACGCAAAGTTATTATGGAATTTCCCCAAGTCAATATACACATGGACAACAGCCAAATAATGATTTTGGCGCTTTAATTGACCCAAATTTTATTGTTGAAGTTGAAGTAGAGAAAGGGCAATTAAATGGAGGCAATAGTGTTAACGCTTTAGCAGGGAGTGCAAATTTTCGTACTATCGGTATTGATGATGTGATTTTTAAAGATAATGTATATGGGCTGCGTAGTAAAGCTAGCTGGGGAGATAATGGTCTCGGTTATAATGGCATGGTAGCGGTCGCAGGAAAGACATTATTGCAAGATGATGGCTATTTTGGCGGTTTAATTGCGGTTAGCGGCCATAATATTCCTGGCAGTTATAAAAATGGTGATGGGTTTGATAGTGATGAATTTGCCACCGACCCCACTTTCAAACAAAAGCCACAATCGCAATTAGCTAAATTGAAATATAAACCTAATGACAGCCATGAATTAGAATTCAGTGGTCGTTTCTTACAAAATAAGCTCACACGAAGAAAGATTAATAGTGAAGATTATTATATTAAATATAAATATACGCCGCTAAATGAATTAATTGATGTTGAGGTTTTAGCGAGTCATGGAAAAAATGACCAACAATTTGAAGGTGACTCATTAGGTTGGGCATTAAGGCAAGGTAAATCCAAAAATATTGGCGATGGTCTTAATCTTTCTAATACAAGCCGGTTTTCCTATGGTGATATTGATTTTGAATGGAAAATAGGTTCTAAGTTATCTAAAACGAAGTATGAGCGAGAGGTTAGTTCTGTTATTGACCAAGATACGTTGAACTATAATCCATTCTCGCCAAGTGGGTCGTTAGATCTTGCGAGCGCATATACACAATTGGAAGCCAAGTATGGGATCTATACAGCAATTTTTGATTTGAATTATATGAATTATCACTTAAAAGGTTTTAAACCTGCATGTGGTGATCAAGATTTTTGTTTTCCACAGGAAGCTGCAACTTTAAATTTACGGGGTAATGGTTTTAACCCCGGAGTTTTATTATCAGCAGAAATTATTCCTGAATTCCAGCCATTTGTCAGTTATGCGCATTCAATGAGAGCGCCGAATACGCAAGAAGTTTTTTATTCTCAAGAAGGTGGTAATTCAATGAACCCATTCTTAAAAGAAGAGAAATCACAGACATGGCAAGTTGGTTTTAATAGCTTTAAACCGGATTTAATTTTTGAAGGTGACCAATTTAATATGAAGGCATTATGGTTCCATACAAAAATTAAAGACTATATTACGAGTAAGCCTTATTTACTTTGTCGCCCAAGATCAAATGCTGAACTGGCTTGGTGTTTAATGAATGATGATGTATGGGACAAAGAATTCCCAGAATTTATGCGTAAAAGTTATATGTATGTCAATGAGCCTCATGATGTTAATCTTCGTGGCTATGAATTACAGGCTAATTATGATGCAGGTATAGTTTATTCAACATTATCCTATACCAAAGAAACTGGGGATCAACCTAACTCCATAGCTAAGGTTGCTGATTTTAGTGCGGGAGATTTCACTGAGCTTCCTGATTATTATGTGACCTTGGATTCAGGTGTGCGTTTATTGGATGAAAAATTAACCGTAGGTACAACTATTACATGGACCGGCCCTTCAAAACGAATTGGTGTAGAGTCTATCGTTGATAACGATGGAAATGCACTAAAAGATAAGTATGAAAAACAACCTACAATCATTGATTTATATACAGACTATGAAGTTAATAAAAACTTTAAATTGATGATGACGGTTAATAATATCACGAATAAAAATTATTCGGATGCATTAAATCGTGCAAATTCTACCGCTATTATGGAAGAACGCGGTAAAAATAATGCAACAGCAAGAGGGCGTACTTATATGATTGGTGGACAGGTGCGTTTCTAATCAACGTATAAATTTAACACCACTTATCCCGTTATTTTTATCGAGATAAGTGGTTAAAATAATTATTTCGATATTCTTTTTACTTTAACCTTCTCAATATGAGTAACTTGGCTTTCAACCCAGCCATCATTCAGGCGAGTTTTCAGTGGTTGGCCAACTTTCACTTGGCTGGTTTTTTTCAGTACGGTGCCTTTAGCGGTTTCACTGATACTAAACCCGCGAGCTAAGGTGGCTAATGGGCTAACTGCTTCCATTTTTGAACAAGCGACAGCGAAACGTTGGCGGTAACTGTTAACCAAACTCGTGACCATATTCTGCAAATGATACTGTGTCTGCTGCAACTGACGTTGCTGTTTTTGCAATTGAGGGCGCAAATCATTTTGCAGTAAACGACGGTCGAGCCTTTCGAACTTAGATGTTGAATTTTGTAGTTGTCGAGTCATCGACTGCGCAAGTTTTTGTTGCAATAAATTAAGTTGATTATGTTGCCGTGCCAAACGTAATTGTGGGTGTTGTTGCTGTAAACGGTGATGCAAACGAGCAAACCTTTGTTGTCGACCTGCTACATAATAATCCATTGCCATTTCAAGGTGTTGCTGCGCAGATTTTAGCTGACGGAGCATTTCTAACTGGTTACGGCTAACAAGCTCGGCCGCTGCAGATGGGGTGGGTGCTCTTACGTCCGCCACATAGTCGGCAATCGTCACATCGGTCTCATGACCAACAGCGCTAATTATAGGCAGTTGACTAGCAAAAATGGCTCTAGCAACGATTTCTTCATTAAATGCCCATAAATCTTCAAGTGAACCGCCCCCGCGACCGACGATCAACACATCACATTCTTGACGCAAATTTGCTAGCTCAATCATCCGAGCAATTTGTGCTGGTGCCATCTCACCTTGAACGGCCGTTGGGTAGATAATGATAGGCAGGGAAGGGTCGCGACGACGTAAAATATTTAAAATATCATGTAGGGCTGCACCCGTTGCCGAGGTAATGATACCGACGGATTTAGCTGGGCTAGGTAGTGGTTTTTTATGAATAATATCAAACAAACCTTGGGCACTTAGTGTTTGTTTTAATAGCTCAAAACGTTGTTGCAGTAAGCCTTCACCGGCTGGTTGCATGCTCTCAAGGATTAATTGATAGTCACCTCTAGGTTCATATAAGGTCACTGTCGCTCGAACTAAAACTTGCTGGCCATTTTGTGGGCGGAAAGTGACTCGTGCATTTTGCCCACGGAACATGGCCGCTCGCACCTGCGCTCGGTCATCTTTTAAGGTTAAGTACCAATGACCTGAACTGGGTTGTGAAAAATTGGAAATTTCAGCTGTTAACCAAATACGCCCCATTTGGCTATCGAGAAGTTCTCGAACCGATTGGTTAAGCTTACTAACAGAGTAAATTGCGCTATTTTGTGAAGTCGACATGTGAGCCAGATCAAATTTTAAAACAATGACTTAATCGATAGATACTAACGCAGCTATAGGAGTTATCAAGTTTTTTTTCAAAAAAGTGCTGGAAGCAACCGTTTTCGGTGTGTATAATGCCGCGGCAATATTTTATACCTTTCCATAACGCTGCCTGGTGGGATATTGCCTATGTTACGCATTAAAAAAGAAGCACTAACTTTCGACGACGTTTTACTCGTTCCTGCACACTCAACGGTATTACCGAATACCGCAGACTTATCAACTCAACTGACTGCAAACATCCGCCTGAACATTCCTATGCTTTCTGCAGCCATGGATACTGTCACAGAATCTGACCTTGCTATTGCTTTAGCACAAGAAGGTGGCATTGGTTTCATCCATAAAAATATGACTATTGAGCGCCAAGCGGAAGAAGTTCGCCGCGTAAAAAAACATGAAAGTGGTGTCGTAACGGACCCTGTTACAGTAACGCCGGATACCACTATTCGTGAAGTGCAAGAAATGGCTGAGCGCAATGGTTTTGCTGGTTATCCAGTCGTGGCAAACGATAACTCATTAGTTGGTATTATTACAGGCCGTGATGTTCGTTTCGTGACAGATTTAGACCAACCTGTTACTGCGGTGATGACGCCAAAAGAACGTTTAGTCACCGTGAAATAAGGCGAAGCACGCGAAATCGTTTTGCAAAAAATGCACGAAAAGCGCGTAGAAAAAGCCTTAGTGATCGATGATAACTTTCATTTGTTAGGGATGATCACGGTTAAAGACTTCCAAAAAGCAGAACGTAAGCCAAACGCGTGTAAAGACGAGCAAGGCCGTTTACGTGTTGGTGCTGCGGTTGGTGCAGGCGCAGGGAATGAAGAACGTGTTGACGCGCTGGTGGCTGCTGGCGTTGATGTTTTATTAATTGACTCATCACATGGTCATTCAGAAGGCGTACTACAACGTATCCGGGAAACTCGCCAAAAATACCCTGACTTACAAATTATTGGTGGTAACGTTGCAACAGCGGAAGGGGCGAAAGCCTTAGCGGATGCAGGTGTTAGCGCGGTTAAAGTGGGAATTGGTCCGGGTTCAATCTGTACTACGCGTATCGTCACTGGCGTGGGTGTACCACAAATCACGGCTATTGCTGAAGCGGCGGAAGCACTTGAAGGTACGGGTATTCCTGTTATTGCGGATGGTGGGATTCGTTTCTCCGGTGACATCTCTAAAGCTATCGCGGCAGGCGCTGCGTGTGTGATGGTCGGCTCAATGTTCGCAGGAACTGAAGAGTCTCCAGGAGAAACTATTTTATTCCAAGGCCGTACTTACAAAGCATACCGTGGTATGGGCTCACTTGGTGCAATGTCTAAAGGCTCGTCAGACCGTTACTTCCAATCAGATAATGCGGCAGACAAATTAGTGCCAGAAGGTATTGAAGGCCGCGTAGCGTATAAAGGCCGATTAAAAGAAATCATTCATCAACAAATGGGTGGCTTACGCTCCTGTATGGGGCTGACAGGTTGTGGTACTATTGATGCATTGAGAACAAAAGCAGAATTTGTTCGTATCAGTGGAGCCGGTATCCAAGAAAGCCACGTCCATGATGTTACTATCACGAAAGAATCTCCAAACTATCGTTTGGGGCAATAATCGATAAAATTTCTCAGGGTGGCGCATTCGTTCGATTGCGTCACCGATTCTTATTTTTGACTTGAATTTTTGGAATTCTCCTCAAATGACAACAAATATCCATAAACATCGCATTCTTATTCTTGATTTCGGCTCGCAATATACACAGCTGATCGCCCGTCGTATCCGTGAAATTGGCGTTTACTGTGAACTCTGGGCGTGGGACGTTACAGAAGAACAAATTCGAGAATTTAATCCAAACGGTATCATTCTTTCTGGTGGGCCAGAAAGTACGACTGAATCAGATAGTCCACGTGCTCCTGATTACGTATTTAATGCAGGTGTTCCTGTATTAGGTATTTGTTATGGCATGCAAACCATGTCAATGCAACTGGGTGGCGCAGTTGAGGTCTCTGGTGAACGTGAGTTCGGTTATGCCAATGTTGAAATCACTGAGCAATGTGAATTATTCCGTGATATTCATGACTCTCTGAACGAAGCTGGCAAGCCAGTACTTGATGTCTGGATGAGCCATGGTGATAAAGTTACCGCTATTCCTGCGGATTTTAAAACTATTGCCAGCACGCCAAGCTGCCCATATGCCATCATGGCAAATGAAGAGAAAAAATTCTATGGTGTTCAATTCCACCCAGAAGTGACTCACACTCACCAAGGCCTAAATATTTTAACGCGCTTTGTGAAAGATATTTGCCAATGTGAGGCACTGTGGACGCCAGCTGCAATTATTGAAGACACGGTAGCCCGTTTAAAAGAGCAAATTGGTGATGACCATGTACTGCTCGCGCTATCGGGTGGTGTTGACTCATCGGTTACTGCGTTGCTATTAAACCGCGCAATTGGTAAACGTTTAACCTGTGTATTTGTTGATAACGGTTTATTACGTTTAAACGAAGCAGACCAAGTGATGGAAATGTTTGCAGGTAAATTTGACCTGAACATTATCCATGCTAAAGCAGAAGATCGCTTCTTAAATGCGTTAGCTGGGATCAGCGATCCAGAAGCTAAACGTAAGAAAATTGGTCATGTATTTATCGAAGTATTTGATGAAGAGTCATCTAAGCTGCCTAATATCAAATGGTTGGCTCAAGGGACTATTTATCCAGACGTTATTGAGTCAGCGGCATCAGCAACTGGCAAAGCGCATGTTATTAAGTCTCACCATAACGTCGGTGGTCTGCCGGATGACATGAAACTTGGTTTAGTTGAGCCATTAAAAGAATTGTTTAAAGATGAAGTCCGTAAAATTGGTCTCGAGTTAGGTCTCCCGTACGACATGCTGTATCGCCACCCATTCCCTGGCCCAGGTTTAGGGGTTCGCGTATTAGGTGAAGTGAAGAAAGAGTACTGTGACTTATTACGTCGCGCAGATGCTATCTTTATTGAAGAACTGCACAACGCGGATTTATATCATAAAGTTAGCCAAGCGTTTACCGTATTCTTACCTGTCCGCTCTGTTGGCGTCATGGGTGATGGCCGTAAATACGACTGGGTGGTTTCATTACGTGCAGTAGAAACTATCGACTTTATGACCGCGCATTGGGCGCACTTACCATATGATTTCCTAGGCCGAGTTTCAAACCGTATTATTAATGAGGTCGATGGCATTTCCCGTGTTGTTTATGATATCAGCGGTAAACCGCCTGCAACAATTGAGTGGGAATAATATAGCAATTGTTGATAACAGTTTTTAGTTATCGATAAATTCAAAGGCATCAGTTAGTTACTGGTGCCTTTTTGTTTTTTGGTGACGAGTAGGTCATTTTACTTTGGTTAAGTGATGATCACTTTATTGATTAATATGCTTATAGGTGGAACTGGAATGAAAAAAGTAACAATGGTTATAATAGATGCTCTTAGATTTTTAGGTAACCTAAAAAGCACTTCAATAGAGTACTCGTAAATACTATATCTGTGCTTCAATGACGTCTATCGTAACGGTAATAAAATGGATATTAGGTCAATATATACTTATCGATGAGGGATAATAAATATCACCTAAAGTGGTATTTTTGAAGCCATGCTGTAGCAATAATAAATTTTTACCTGATTACGAATTTTAAAACTTTTATAAAATGATGAGAGATAATTTTAATGAGGGGAAAGTAGGGCTTACTGATATATTAAATTCAGTTAGATATTTAATGCATGATTGAGCAACAGGATTATAAAGTAAAAGCAATCCGTCTATAACGGATGCTTTTACTTTACGCTAGGGATAATAATTTTAGAATTGATACACTAACCCTAAGCCAAGCACGTTATCAGTATTCACTTTGTAATGGTCAGTAAAATCATTATCGTTTAACAAGTTGATTTTATAATCGATAACAGCACTCAAATTTTTATTAAAGTCATAAGCTGAGCCGATGGCAATATAATTCACTAATTCTTTATCCCCAAAGTTGCCTAAGTTTTTACCTTTGGAATAGTTATAGCCAATTGATGGGGTTAGACCGAAGTCAAAAGAATATAAGGCCACCACTTCAAGATTCTGAGTTTTATTTGCTATTGACTCCATATCATCATTACCAAAACGGCTCATATTAAGTGTTTGGCCATACATGACGGCGAGATAGAGGTCTTCGTATTCAAATTTCCCTCCTACGTTCCATGCTTCGGCGCGTTTACCCGTTGCACTACTGGTTGTGGCATCTTTTTGTTTTGGTGTGCGGGAAGATGAGGAGTAACCACCGCCAAGGGAAATACCATAACCTAATTCATAAGCAGTCGATAAGCCAAAACCATCGCCGTTATCGGTTAATTCATCTCCGGATGATAGGTTTTTTTCACCATTTTTACCCTGATATTGTAGTGCGAAGCTTAAACCGTCAATGTAACCAAAAGCATTATTATTGCGATAAGTGAGTAAATTGCGGTTACGGCTTAGCATGTAATTATCTTCTTGATCCATCGTATCCGCTCCCCAGAGTGGTAATACGTCTGTCCAAGCATTGGTATCATAAATAACACCATAATTGCGGCCATAATCAAGGGAGCCGTAATCTGCAAATTTTAAGCCTGCATAAGCTAAACGATTGCTATTTTCTTCAGTTGATTCCGATTGGTTAGTTTTCGTTTCCCATTCAAAACGCCCAAAGCCAATGAGCTGGTCGGTGATTTGCGAATCACCTTTTAGCCCTAGTCTGACACGTGAGTCGTCACCATCTTCGCCACTACGGTTTTTGGCAATATGATGGCGGACATCAATTTGTCCGTATACATCAAGTTTATTACCATCTTTATTGTACATTTCAGCGGAGTTAGCAACATTGACAGTAAGTAGTGTTGGAATAATGAGTGTGAGTAATTTGTACTTCATAACATAGCCTTATGGATTGAGTGATATTTAGTAAAAATTCCTAATTGATAGTTATTATCATTTAAGCATGTTAATTCGCCAAATAAAAAGTGTAACAAAAGTAAATGTTAGTGAAATTATTGCCATAACCTATTAAATAATAAAAATAATTTGATTTACGATGATTTCAACCAAATGTTTTATTTCTAAAAAAGAAAAATTAACTCGAAAAAGATATTTTGTCTTTTTATGCAAAAAAAGTGAATTATTACTTGTTCGGGGTATGAAGGTTGGTATTATTTAAAACCGATACATATTTTGTCTATTTCCACCTAGAATTATAAAAATAATGTCTTGGTAAAAATCACTAGAGATAAGGAACAACACGTGGCTTTTCGTTTGAAGTATCTGGCATTACTCCCTTTACTGGTTGCTGCAACAGCTTGTCAACAGCCAAACAATATCACAACACCGGTAGAAACATATGCGACACAAAACCAACCGGTGGTGGTTAATAACGCATGGATTGAAATATCTCGCAGCGCATTAGATTTTAATATTAAGAAAGTACAAAACCTACTAGGAGATAAATCTTCGCTGTGTGCCGTTTTGAAAGGAGATGCATATGGGCATGACCTTTCTTTAGTTACACCAATAATGATTGAAAATAATGTGCAATGCATTGGGGTAACAAATAATCAAGAGCTTAAGACCGTGAGAGATTTAGGTTTTAAAGGCCGATTAATGCGAGTGAGAAGTGCGACAGAGCAAGAAATGGCTCAGGCTACACAATATGAAACGGAAGAGTTAATCGGTAATTTAGAAATGGCGCAGCGCTTAAATGCGATTGCGAAAAAGCAGAATAAAGTGATTCCTATTCATCTGGCACTGAACTCAGCCGGGATGTCGCGCAACGGTTTAGAGGTGAGTACACTTGCTGGCCTTAATGAAGCTAAGCTGATTTCACAATTACCTCAGTTAAAAATCGTCGGTATTATGTCTCATTATCCAGAAGAGGATGAAACTCAGATCCGTAAGGACCTCAAAAAATTCAAGAAAGAATCTCAACAAGTATTGAATACGACAGGGCTAAAGCGTGAAGACATTACATTACATGTCGCGAATACTTATGCAACTATTACGGTACCTGAATCATGGTTGGATATGGTACGTGTCGGTGGCATTTTCTACGGCGATACCGTTGCGACAAATGACTATAAACGCGTGATGACACTGAAATCGAGCATTGCCTCTGTGAATCATTATCCAAAGGGAAATACAGTGGGTTATGATAGAACGTATACCTTGAAACGTGATTCTGTATTAGCAAATATCCCTGTAGGTTATGCGGATGGCTATCGCCGTGTATTTAGCAATGCGGGACATGCATTAATTAATGGCCAAACAGTTCCTGTTTTAGGAAAAACATCAATGAATACAGTCATGGTTGATGTTACTGATTTAAAAAACGTTAGCCCAGGAGATGAAGTTGTATTTTTTGGTAAACAAGGTAATGCTGAAATTACTGCCGAAGAGGTTGAGGATATCAGTGGTGCATTATTTACCGAAATGTCAATTTTGTGGGGAGCGACTAATAAACGTATCTTAGTTGATTAAGTTAATTTTTAATTCTGTGTATTTTAACCCGCAATAATCGCGGGTTTTTTTATCCTGAAAGTTTCTTAGGATATTATCTAATATATTGCAATATGTTGATAAAATGCTGTTTAGGTGAATGACTATCGAAACTTTTAAATTGATATGTTAGCTTGGTTGAATCTTTCCTGAGCAGGTAGGCTCGGAAGGCAAGTAGAAAAAATAGAAGGATATCATTTATGTATCAAGTTGATTTACATGCGCATACTATTGCCAGCACCCATGCTTATAGTACAGTTAATGAATATTTCGCTGAGGCCGCAAGCCGTGGTGTCAAACTATTTGCGATTACCGACCACGGGCCTGAAATGCAAGATGCTCCACATGAGTGGCATTTTGGTAATATGCCTATCTTGCCGAGAATTGTTGATGGTGTTGGTTTATTGTACGGTATTGAAGCAAATATAAAGAACAAGTTGGGTGAGACAGACTGCAATGAAAAGATCGCTCGTCATTTAGATATTATTTTAGCTGGTTTTCATGAACCGGTTCTTGAGCCCCAAAGTTTAGCTGATAATACAGAAGCTATGATTGCCACGATCCGTAGTGGTAAAGTGCAAATAATTACCCATCCAGGCAACCCTAAATATCCTATTGATATCAAAGCAGTAGCGCAAGCCGCGAAAGAGTGTAATGTTGCTTTGGAAATGAATAACTCTTCATTCCTACATTCAAGAGCGGGTAGTCAACAGAATTGCTTAGAAATAGCTAAGGCAGTTAAAGAAACTGGCGGGTGGGTTGCATTAGGTTCAGACTCACATTTTGCCGGGTATCTCGGCCGTTTTGATCGCGTAGTTGAAATGTTGGAATCAATTAGTTTTCCACAATCACAAATTTTAAATGTTTCTCCACGTCGTGTATTGGACTTTTTAGTGTCCCATGGGCGTAAGCCTATTGCCGAATTTGCTGATTTTTAGTTGTTATTCAAAACTGCATTCACAAATACAGTTAGCCTAAAATACAGTCAATATTAAATAGAATAAAGCCACAGAATAGCTTAGTGGCTTTTAACTCCAATTAAATTGAAAGTTATATTTCAATTTCCATTTGAACACAATCTAACTCGACTTGTGCGAGACAAGAGTAGTAGCTAGCATGTTTAATCGAAGTAAAACCATGTTTCTGATAAAAGCGTTCAGCATTTGGTGATGAATCTAATACCAATTTTTTAATATTTCTCTTTTTGGCTTCAGCTTTAATGGCATCTAATATTAAGCTAGCAGCTCCACCGCCAGTGTATTGTGGTAAGGTAAATATGGCATCAACACTGTTAGCCTCTAAATTAAGATAACCAGTTGCAACGGGCTCGTCATTGTTATTTACCGCGACAAAGAATGGGTTATTCCTCACAATGTGTATATAACTTACCGGCATTTCATCAGGTGTCCAGGCACGGATCGTTTTTGTATCAAAACTCGTTGTGCAACCATGGCGAATGGCTTGGTTACGTATAGACCAAAGAAGTTCGGCTTCATCGGGGGTTGCTAACCTAATTTTTATCATGAGACACCCGCTAATGTTTTTTTATTACTTTTAGAGAACAAAAAATACAGTTAAAAAGCAAGATATATAACAGAAAGAAAACTAATTTGAATATGGTATACTCCCCCTTATTTTTAAATCAGTGACTGCTATGAATTATCAATGTCCTCTCTGTTTTACACCACTAAATCTTGCTAATAACAGTTATCGTTGTGCAGAAAATCATCAGTTCGATTGTGCAAAAGAAGGCTATGTTAACTTGTTACCTGTACAGCATAAACGTTCTAAAGACCCCGGTGATAATGCTGAAATGATGCAAGCGCGTAGGCAATTTCTTGATGCAGGGCATTACCACCCTATGCGTGGAAAGGTGGCAGAAAAACTTATTCAGTTTATTCCATCATCTTGTACTAGCCTGCTGGATATTGGGTGCGGAGAAGGGTATTACACAGACTATTTTTCACGAGAACTTGCAAAACATTTTGAAAAATATACAGTTTTAGGCCTAGATGTTTCGAAGGCTGCGATTCGTTATGCGGCGAAACGCTATAAATCCGTTCGTTTTTGCGTTGGTACAAGTCATCGCTTGCCATTTTCTGATAACAGCTTGGGGGGAATTGTACGAATTTACGCACCCTGCAAGGCACAAGAATTAAGTCGTGTATTAGTTTCTAAAGGTATGTTAATAACCGTTACGCCTGCGGCGGAACATCTGCAAGAATTAAAAGCGTTAATCTACGATGAGGTTAAGTTACACCCAGCGAAAGATGAAGATCTGACAAATTTTTCGTTAATAGATAGTTGCCAACTAAATTATAAGATGGCGCTGACTGGGCAAGAAGCTTATGAATTATTGATGATGACACCATTTGCTTGGCGTGCATCAGAACAGGTTAAAGAGGATTTACAGAAAGCAGAGGTGAAAGAATATACGGCTGATTTTTTAATTCGTGTTTATCAATCTAATGCAGAGTAGAGCTATTGCCCCCATATAGGGGGCACAAAAACTAATGGGCATACATAAATAATTCAAGGTGCTCAAATAAGATATTAAAACCAATACCTATTAGTACCAATCCACCGATAATTTCTGCTTTTTTTCCGAGTAATGGGCCTACATAACGGCCAATCATCATACCGATAGTGGCCATGATCATTGTCATTAAGCCAATAGTCATTGCAGTATGAACGATATCTACTTGTAAGAATGCTAAGCCTAAGCCGATGGCCATCGCATCAAGGCTGGTGGCTATTGCAGAAAAAATCAGGCTTGTTGAGCTATGACTAGAAGGTTTAGAACAGCATTCTTCATCTTTTGTTTTAATGCTCTGCCAGATCATCCTAGCACCTAAAACAAATAATAAACCAAATGCAATCCAATGATCCCAGCGGATAACATATTGGCTGGCTAAAATACCGATGCCCCAACCAATAATGGGGGTAATGGCTTCAATAAAACCAAAGATAAAACCAGTACGGAGAATTTCTCTAAAGCGGGGTTTATGAAGCACTGCACCTTTACAAATAGCAACAGCGAAGGCGTCCATTGACAGGGCAAGGGCTAAGATAAGGGTAGCATAGAAACTCATAACAGAACCTCGGTTGGGTGATTCCATATACACATAAATTACCCCCAACCAAAAGGCTTATTTATGTGTCTATGGTCTTGCCAACCGAATTTTGGTGTCCGCACCACGTTTGAAACCAAACGAGTATGTTGATACGGACTTTCTGGTATTATATATGAAACCAGAACAGGCTACTCCCCAATGACGTGGAAAGAAAGATACCATAATTTATATTAAAGGCAACACTTAATTAATTGTGGATATTAAACGGTAGTGAGAATTATTATCAACAAGGTTATTGGTAAAAACAAGGTTAATTAAATTAATAATTAACCTTGTTTTTAGTGACAATATAAAATTTATTTACTTATGATTAATAAGGAATTCATAAATTCGTTGTAAATCATCAAGATGTGAAACTTGGATGTTAATTTTCTTTTTTTCTAAACCTATTATTAATACACCGTCTTCGGATAAGTTCATTGTTTTTATTCTGTCATATAATATAAAGGCATTGGCAAAATAAAAACCAGTTTGTTTAAAGAATAGCTTTGGTGTTCTTATAAATGCCAAATAAATTGACATGAAAATAGTAATCAATAATAAGTAAGTGGTTAATAAATTACCATGGCGTACAATATTTGTATAAATAACGATACAAATTAGAACAATAAAAATAATAGCATCTGCTCGATGTTTTCTTTTTAGATTAATTTTTAATAAGGTTTTACCCTTTAACAAATGCTGAATGAATTCATCATAAATCGCATAAACAAGCATGATCAAAATGATTATAGCAAGAATGGCATCATTGAAGGTCATTTGTGAGCCCTTGGATAAGTAAACATAATGCAGAGCTTAAAATTAAAAAAGGGAGGCTGCAACCTCCCAATTCAAATAATGATGGAAAATTATGGCGCCAAGAAGTTCAGCCAAGCACCAAGGATACCCAAGCCAAAGAAGCCGATAATAATCCACAACGCGTTGACTTTACGACGCAACAGCCACATGCAGGCGAAGGTTAGCAATAGCGGGACTAAGCCCGGCATGAGTTGATCAAGGATCATTTGGACCGTGGTAATATCTTCAGTGCCCGTTGTTGGGTTTTTGATCCGTGAAACTTCAAGTGGGATATTGACATGTGTCCATTTGTTTACCAATGCCCCCATGACAAACAAACCGAGAATGGATGCTCCTTCGGTGAGCTTTTGTAGGAAACCGCCACCAATATCTTGAACAATATCAATCCCTTTTTTGTAGCCATATGAAACACCATAGTAAAGGGTTAATAAACGTACAAGGTTAAACAAAACAAAGAACAGTAGAGGGCCAAGTAAGCTACCTGTCATTGCGATACCGGCACCGAGAGCCGCAAATACAGGGCGAACAGTTCCCCAGAAAATTGGGTCACCAACACCGGCTAATGGCCCCATTAGACCGACTTTGATACCATTTATTGCACCGTCATCAATGTCTGCACCATTGGCACGTTGCTCTTCCATTGCCATTGTGACACCCAGAACAGGCGCTGCAACATATGGATGGGTATTGAAGAACTCAAGATGGCGTTTAATTGCTTGTTTCCTATCATCATTATTTTCTGGATAAAGACGACGAATAACCGGAACCATTGAATAGCAGAAGCCTAGGGCTTGCATACGTTCAAAGTTCCAAGAACCTTGCAATAGGTTAGACCGTAAGAATACGCCGCGAATATCGCTTTGTGTAAGCTTTTTAGCTGTCGGTTTTGTGATATCTACCATTATACGTTCCTCCTAGTCTAGCTCATTATCAAGGTTGTTATTGCTACTATTTCCTTGGGTAACAACAGTTTGTGATTTATTGTATTTTGGACTGAGTTGGATATATAAAATAGCCATCACAGTACCGATTACCCCAAGTGCAACTAGGTTGAAGTCAGTAAATGCCGCGGTAACAAAACCTAAGTAGAAGAATGGCATTAAGTAGCCTGCGCGCATCATATTGATGACCATCGCATAACCGACAACGACAATCATACCACCCGCAATATTAAGACCATCAGTAACAACTTGTGGGATAGAATCCAACATTTGTTGTACTTCTGATGTACCAACCGAAATGGCAACAATCAACGCGGGTATTGCGATACGCATCGCTTGCAGTAGTAATGCAGATATATGAATAAAGCCAATAGCCGTTAAATTGCCATTGAGGGCGGCTTTATCGGCAGCATGTTGGAATGCAACTGTCACAGTACGAACGATAATGGTTAATACTTGACCGGCTGCTGCAAGTGGGATGGCAATGGCAATACCTGCACCAATACTTTGACCACCGGCAATGACGAGGATAGTTGAAATAATCGAGGCTAAAGCGGCATCAGGTGCAACAGCAGCACCGATATTCATCCACCCAAGTGCGATCATTTCTAATGTACCACCGATGATGATACCCGTTTTCATATCTCCCAGAACGATACCTATAAGTGTACAAGCAATGAGAGGACGGTGAAATTGGAATTCATCAAGGATTGATCCCATCCCCGCGATACACGCGACGATAAAGACCATTACTATTTGAACAACGGTAAGTTCCATTGTTTAATCTCCTGTAACCAAAAGTTTTAAAATCTGTTTTGAGTAATGGATTAAAATCAATATAAAAATTGCGATAGAAATTATTTTTTGAGCTTATTAATCAAGTCCATCATGTAAACTTTGCTATCTGATGAAACTTTCCTGACTTCAAGTTCAATATTTTTGTCGTTCAAATAGTTAAATGCATCAATGTCTTCTTGGTTGATAGAAACGGCATTTGTAACCATGGTTTTCCCATCATGGTATGCCATGCCACCAATATTCACGGATTTCACGTCAACGCCTTCTTCGACGATACGTTTAACATCAGTTGGGTTAGTGAAAAGCAACATAACACGCTCACCGGCATATTTCGGGTTGTTATAAACGCGAATACATTTAGCCACATCGACAACATGCGCGGTGACACCTGGTGGTGCGACTTGTTTCAGCAATGTTGAGCGAACTTGGTCTTTAGCCACGTCATCACTGACCACAATAATGCGTTTAACTTGAGTTTCTTTCGTCCAGCGTGTTGCGACTTGTCCATGAATTAATCTGTCATCCACACGGGCAAGTGCGATCACCATATGTTCGCCAGGGCCAGCTTTCACTGGTGCTGGGGCAGGGGTACTGGCTGCTACAGGAGCGGGTTCTACTTCTACTTCAGCTTCTTTGAATTTAAATGAACGAACCCCCCCGCGTCCTGTTTCAAGTGCGACAGTGATTAGCTCATTCATAGATGGATCATCATCACGGCACATGAAGGTTTCAACTAACATTGGAACATTCACGCCTGTGATAATGTCATAATTACTATTTTCATTAACAATGCGACTAGCGGCGTTAAATGGACTGCCTCCCCATGTATCAACAAGGAATAAGACACCCTTTGATGTATCTAAATCAGTTAGCTTTTGGGTGTACTTATCAAATAGGGTGTCTGCGTTTTCCCCAGGGATAAAATCAATAAACGACACATTTTCTTGTTCGCCTATTAACATCTCGGTTGTTCGAAGAAGCTGCTCTGCAGCGACTCCGTGTGTACCAATCATAATAGCTATACTCACTATTTTTCCCTCATAGATAGATAAAACAAAATATCATCTGTTGATAAAATGGACACTTAAGTTAGACTCCTTTTTATCAGTTTCCCCTGTAAGATAATTTTAGCTGAATAATTACAAACGTCTCATAATATTCATGAGCTAACTCATGGTGTTGTTAGTATCAATTACATTATTAGCATATCATCTCGTGTTATCCTAAAAACTTGTTTCGCGTCAGAAAAATAAGAATACATCTAAAAAATGATATTAAATTGCAGTTAGTTGCTGTTTATTTTTATTTGAAAAAATCAATAAACTAAATATTTATCATTTATTGGTATATAATTTTGTTATCGGTAACAAAAATAGCCAAAAAAATAGTGTAATATTGATTTTTAGAGTGAAAAACAACCAAATTTCAATGGGGAATGGTTGTCTCTCCGTCATGTCAAAACAGTCTTTAGCACAAAATAGTATGAATTTTGTTTTGATGTGGTTTGTTGAGTATAAGAAAATTGAGTTAATTCAATGAAAAAAACTGTGGGTAATTGATTAGTTGAATTGGACTATATGGGAAGAGAAGCATAGCAAAAATAGAAAAAACTTTTTAATGCATGCTAAAAAAGCACCCTCAAAATCCTGTTTAAAGTGATAACAGAATAGAAAAGGGTGCTTAAGGATTAAAAATTAGTCACATTGTACTTTGATGGCTAACCCGCCTCGGGATGTCTCACGATATTTTGCATTCATGTCTTTCCCTGTTTCGTACATAGTTTCAATGACTTTATCAAGTGAAACTCGTGGTTCGCTTGTTCGACGTAGAGCCATACGTGTGGCATTCACTGCTTTAACAGAGGCGATTGCATTTCGTTCAATGCAAGGAACTTGAACTTGGCCAGCGACAGGGTCACAAGTTAAACCTAAATTGTGCTCCATGCCGATTTCAGCAGCAATACACACTTGCTCAGGGCTACCACCGAATAATTCGGCCAGGCCAGCCGCGGCCATCGAACATGCCACACCGACTTCACCTTGGCAGCCAACTTCAGCACCTGAAATGGACGCATTCATTTTGTATAAAATACCAATAGCGCCTGAAGCTAAGAAATAGCGCATATATAACTCAGGCGTTACAGGTTCTATACAATGGTTATAGTAAGCTAATACGGCAGGGACGATACCACATGCACCGTTAGTCGGGGCTGTGACAACGCGACCACCTGCAGCATTTTCCTCATTCACGGCTAAGGCATACATATTGATCAGGTCAACCACATTCATTGGGTCATTAGATAGCTTACTTGTTGAGGTCACCATTCGGTTAAGTGCCGGTGCACGACGAGGTACTCGTAATGGGCCCGGTAAAACACCTTCGGTGTTTAAACCACGCTCGATACAGGCTTGCATGGTATGCCATACATCAGCAAAATAGGCTTCAATTTCTTCTTTGGTATGAAGGTCTAACTCGTTTTTCATCATTAAGCTAGAAATAGAAAGACCGGATTTTTTGCAATTTAATAGTAGCTCTTCCGCGGAATTAAATGGATAAGAGACGGGTTTGCTATCAAGCGTTGATTCGCCAAAATGCTCTGCATCGACAATGAAACCACCACCAATGGAATAATAGGTTTTGGTGTAAATTTCATCATTATCGGTAAAAGCATGAATGGTCATGCCATTTTCATGTAATGGCAGGTTATCTTGACGAAAATTCATGCCACCCTCATTAGGGAAATCAACGACTTGAAGGCCATTTGCTAATGATAACTTTTCTGTTTCTTCTACATTCTTGATAAAAGTTGGGATGGATTCAATGTCGACAGTGGCAGGCAAATTACCTGCTAGCCCCATAATAATGGCGATATCAGTATGGTGCCCTTTTCCAGTAAGCGATAATGACCCATAAACATCCACTGAAATACGTGTGACGTTAGGTAATAAATTTTTGCTTACTAAATCATCGACAAATTCTTTCCCAGCTTTCATTGGACCAACGGTATGAGAGCTTGAAGGGCCTATGCCCACTTTAAACATGTCGAAAACGCTTATCACGCAGGACTCCTTAAAAAAAAGATGAAAATGTAGTGCATTATTTTAAAAGACGCTACTTTACTGTTATTTAGTAGTGTTAACCAGTAAGTTTAAAGTATTTTTTGAAATAAGGTAGTTGCTGAAGGGTAATTGATTGTAAATAGCACAAAATGTCTGTGATGTGGCTAAAAAAACAACATGTGGTAGAGGTAAATTTTGTCATATATGACGCGATATCTTGTCATCTTAAATAGATTTTACTGCAATAGTGGCATTGTATGGTGAAAAGTTGTGTTAGCCGTTAATCTAACTGCAAGGCAAGTTGGTGAATAATCGAAGCGGTTAATCCCCAAACCAAATGGCCTTTATACCAATAAAAAAAGATGCGGTTATGCTGTCCTGAACGCTTAATATCGACATATTTATGATGTTGCAATGAAAGCGCATCAAACAATGGAACTTCAAAGATGTCAGCGACTTCACTGGGGTTAGCCTGATATTGAATATTATTTGGTACAAGCCCAACGATTGGCGTAACTTCATAACCACCATAACTTTGTAAAGGGCTTAACTGACCCAGTACGGTGACTTTTTCCGGTGGGATGGCGACTTCTTCATAAGCTTCACGTAAAGCGGTATTCACAAGCGTTCCATCCTCTGGGTCACTAGCCCCGCCAGGAAAGGCGACTTGGCCTGCATGGGAGCGTAAAAAAGGAGACCTTTGGGTGAGAAGTAATGTTGGGTTTGGTTTATTGATAATGGGTAAAAGAACAGCCGCCGATTTACCCGCCTTAGCTTCAAATTGGCGGGTAGCCGGTAAAGTAAACTGAAAACGATTGATAAAGTTATTCAGTTCAGTCATCGTTATTGAGTGCTCCTAATAAAGGTAAGATCAGGCTTAATTTATCAAAGGTTTCTTGATACTCTTTGTCTGCTTGGCTATCGGCAACAATACCACCGCCAGCCCAACAATAAACCTGTTTTTTATATGTCAGTAAAGTACGAATAGTAATATTGCTATCCATATTGCCATTGAAACTAATATAGCCTATTGCTCCACAATAGCCATGTCGGCGATGGGGTTCTAATTCTTCAATTATCTCCATTGCACGGACTTTCGGTGCGCCGGTTATTGACCCACCAGGAAAACACGCTCGTAATAAATCAGTTGCACGGTATTGGCTATCTAACTTTGCCGTGACGGTACTAACCAGATGATGTACTGCCGGGAAAGCTTCAACAGCAAATAATTCAGGAACACTGACCGTACCCGGTTTGGCGACGCGGCCAATATCATTACGCAGCAAGTCGACAATCATTAAGTTCTCTGCGCGATCTTTTACTGAATTAGACAATTTTGCTACTTGAGCAAGGTCATCTTGTTCATTGTCTAAGCGCGGAAGCGTTCCTTTGATTGGGCGGGTTTGAATATCTCCATCTTGCAAAAAGATAAAGCGTTCAGGTGAAATACTGATAACCGCATTTTCGGGAAGACGTATAAAAGAAGAGAAGGGAGCACCATTGCGATCAAGTAGTGCTAAAAATGCATTCCATTCATCCCCTTTATACTTGGCTTTAAATCTTTGCGCTAAATTGATTTGATAGCAATCACCATTACGTAAATATTCATGGATGCGCGCAATATTATGATGATATGCCTCTTCTGACATATTGGATTGCCATGCAGAGGTTAATTGAAATTTATTTTTACGTGGCCTTTTTTGGTTGTTTAGCCAAGCTAACCGGGCATCAGCATCATCATAACTAATTAATGTAGTGGTTTTATCATGATGATCAACAATGAGAGCCCATAAGTAGATGCCAACTGCCATGTCTGGAAATTGTAGCTCTGCGGTCGAAATTTCAGGTAATTTTTCAATGCGGCGCCCTAAATCGTAACTCCAAAGGCCGAGAGCCCCCCCGTTGAAGGGACACTCGGTCTCTTCCTGGCGTTTTGGTTGGTATTTATCCAGCAATCCTTGAAGGAGTTTAAAAGGGTCTGACTCAGAAACGAGAGAGGCGTGATTTTGTTCTGTAATAGTTGTTTTAAGCTGATAAGTCGTCAGTGTGGCAATCGGGTCAGCAACGATAATATCAAAGCGATTATGTGAGTGTTTTGCATTACCTGAATGTAATAACATCGCCCATGGCAGGTGTGCCAATGGGGTAAAATAATCAATGGCTGCATTTGGGCTATAAGGTAGTTGGATTTTTTTGATAACCATAATGATGAGTTTAAATTTCCGCAAGTGAATCAATACAGGTTAACATATATTCTTATCTTAATAGTCGAAGAAATGTTAAAATCTTAATCATTGATTTTAGTCTTTTATTCATGAGGTTTAAACCATGTTTTCTGGTATGCCAGCACTTAATCACGAAGAACAGCAAGAAGCTGTTGAAAAAATTCATCAATTGATGGCGGAAGGTATGAGTAGTGGTGAGGCGATTGCAATAGTCGCTCATGAAATTAGAGAAAAGCACCAAGGTAAAGAACAGATCCACGTTCGTTTCGATGATGAAAATTAATAATCTATAAACATACTATTAACATTCATGCATAAATCTGATAGATTAATATTAGTTAAGTCATTCTATTTATCAATGAAGACTAGATAATAACCAGAAGATAACTGGTATCTGGTAGGCTGAAATAAGCCGCTAAACTAATCAAAAATCTTTACCTAGTAATAGGTATCGGAGGATGGTATGGAAGCGAATCGAAAAATTGCTGTAATTTTAGGTGCTTGTGCTCTGGTTTTTAGTTCTTTTGCGTTAAGCGCAAATAATGAAGAAGGTAAAGCTGCGCCTTTCGTCAGTTGTGGTACGCTAACTGAGCCACAAATTGCAGCACAGGTGAAAAGTGACTTTATGCATAATCGTTTGCCTCGTTGGACAGATGAAAAAGCGGCTTTAGGCAAAAAAGCGGTTGCTTGGGTCAATGATAGTGAAGTCACTAAAACTGAAACAGGTTACACCGTGCCGTTGGTTGTTCGAGGTGCAAAATCCGATTTGCATTATTCAGTTGCGGTAGACTGCCAAAATAATACCGTGACATATAATACAACTAAATAAATTTTTATTGAATATTAAGGGATAACCATTAAGGTTATCCCTTTTTTGTGTCATTTTTTCTGTGTATCCGTGAGCCTAGCGATTACGTGGTTCATAAGGCATACGAGCAAAATTTTGTGACAGCTGACGGTAGTATACTAATCGCTCTCTGAAGTATTCCCTTAAGTGTTCAGGTTGTTCTCGCTCAACAGCTTCAGCAATGATGGCAATGTTATAGCGTTCTTTAAATGCAACACCAGAAGCCAAAAGGTCGACATTGACCTTATCCATTTCATCTTTAGGCAATAAAGCAAGGTTGTGACTCATATTTGATCTCTACGGTTAAATTCATACCTTATTATTGTAACTGGATAATGAGAAAAAATCTCATTACATTAATTGTAATAATAAAAATAAGAGTTAAATTTATCTATTTATATATTTAGCTATTAATAGAAAAACAGGGAAAGATAATGAGATTGATTATTATTGTTTTTAACAAAAGTTATTAATTATCAGTAAATTGGATTTTTTTGTTTTAAGATTGTTTTAGGGTTTTAATTATTGTAATACTGTGCATAATATACGCATGAATGATTAACCGATAAGGCTTAAATATGTTAACTACAGATATGGTCAAAAAATTAAACGAGCAATTAAATCTTGAGTTTTATTCTGCAAATCTCTATTTGCAAATGAGTGCTTGGTGTAGTGATAAAGGCTATGAAGGCGCTGCAGCGTTCTTAAAAGCACACTCACAAGAAGAAATGGAACATATGCAGCGTTTATTTGATTATCTTAGTGACACTGGGGCGTTGCCACTGTTAGGGCAAATTGCTGCGCCGCCCGTTGATTTCAAATCAATTAGTGATGTATTCACCCAAACTTATGAACATGAGCAATTAATTACTCGTGAAATTAATAAATTGGCTCATTTAGCAATGACAACACAAGATTATTCTACATTTAATTTCTTACAATGGTATGTTGCAGAGCAACATGAAGAAGAGAAATTATTTAAATCAGTACTGGATAAACTGGATATGGTGGGTGAGTCTGGTAAAGCACTATTCTTGTTAGATAAAGATTTGAAAAACCTGTCTGCGGCAACGCATGTCTAATCTACACACCAGTAAGTAGATAGAAATCTAGTTTTTCTCTCTACTTGATGCATAAAGACCTCTCTAGGCTTATGGGCATGAATTCTGTAATTCAATGTTCATAAGTCTTTTTCTTTTCATTTTGTGTGAAAACTCACAGGATAGGCCGATAAAACCCATTTTTAAGCGGTAAAATGGTTTGTTTTCCGTATAATGATTGGCAATTATTCTAAATTCACCTGCAAATTAAGAGGTTACTATGCCAATTAACCCTATTAAATCTTCATGGCGCAAACTTAGCGCTGTCGCCGTTCTATTTTTAGGCATGTCTTTCCAACAAGCATTTGCCCATGCACATTTAAAAGACCAGCTTCCTGCTGAAGGTACGGCAGTGGAGCAAGCGCCAGAGTCAATCTCATTAAGCTTTTCTGAAGGTATCGAAGTTAATTTCACTAAGGTCAGTATTATCGGGCCTGAAAATAAAATAGTAAAAACCGGTAAAGCAACGTTAGACCCGAGTAACGACACTAAAGTGGTCGTTCCTGTGGAAGACAAGCTCATTGCTGGGAAATATGATGTTAATTGGAGCGTCGTTTCTGTCGACGGACACAAAACAAAAGGAACGTATAGCTTTACAGTGAAATAATATGTCACTAGAAGCTTTTTATACCCTTATTCGCTTTATTCATTTTATCGCTGCAATATTGATGTGTGGAATGTCAATATTTGCAGTGGTACTTAGTCGCGGCTCATTTAATTATTTATTAAGCCGCTATTTGAATAAAGGCATTTTCTTTTGTGCCATTGTTACTGTCTTAACAGCCTTCAGCTGGATGATTGCGCAAGCGGGTCTGATGGGTGATGGTTGGGAAGATAGTATTGATTGGCAGATATGGCAAGGGGTTTTAGGGACGTCATTCGGCCAAGTATGGCGTTGGGAACTTTTGTCATCTGTATTATTGCTATTGGTCTTATTTATAAAATCAATTCAATTACGATTGAAACTAATATTAGTTTTTTCAGTGATCCTGCTTGGTTTGCATGCCTTTATTGGGCACGCGGCCATGCATGATGGCCTACTCGGAACATTCCATCGTATTAATCAATTTATTCATCTCATTAGCTCTGCATATTGGTTTGGCGGTTTGTGGCCATTTTTAATTTGCATCCAATTTTTGCGCAATAAAAAAGAAATGGCAGAAGGGATGGACAAACAAATTGTGAATACCATGATGCGTTTTTCGCGCTTCGGCCATATCGCTGTTGTACTGGTGGTCATTACAGGGATCATTAGTGCAATAACACTTTTACCTGGCTGGCCATTAAATTATTCAGGGTCAGAATACCAATCACTACTTTGGTTTAAGATCATTTTAGTGGGAGGAATGCTTTTATTAGCGATTATCAATCGTTATTACATCGTACCTATTATTAAGCAAAAAGGGCGAGTCAATTACCTAATCATTAACAGTTGGGTTGAGTTACTGTTAGGTACGATGGCGATTCTTTCTGTGGCAATTTTTGCAAGCTACCAACCAATCTAGCTAAACTTTTATATTTAATTGATAATATGTAAAGATATCTTCAATGTTTAATAAGGTCACTACCATGAAATTTAAACTCATTATTTGCTCACTGTTATTGGGTGGAACCGTGAGCACTGCTTTTTCTGCACCGTTAACATCCGTGAGTAAAAAACAATTTGGTGATGATTGGCCATTTACTCGAGAGGAAGTCATGTTAGAGTGCCGTCATAATGGGGCTTTGGTCGTCATTAACCCTGCCACGCTAATGCAATACCCATTAAACGACATAGCGACTGAATTGATGATCAAAAAAGAAATTAAAGCACAGCCTATTGATGTGCTGCTTAAGCCTACCGATAGCACCAAAACAGTTGAGGAAAGAATATTACCTATAAAAGAAGCTGCTGCAAAATTGTGTGCGAGCAATTAAATTTATCGTTCAGTTAAAATGTTCAATCTAGAAGGGATGTGGAAAACAATAAATTATTGTTATTATTCAATGCATTGATTAATTGAAAGGTTTGAGTGATTGTATGTATAGGTATAACCTATTAAACAAATAGTTCAATTTTAGAAAATTAAGAAATAAATTGTGTTAATAATATGTAAAATATTTGATAATAAACATGGTAAGAACGTGCATTGAAAACTAGTATTAGAGTGTACTTTGTAACGTCTCAATGGCAATTTTAGCGCACGGCTCTGCCAGAGCCATTTCCCAAGGCCCGGTAATCGGAATCTACCAGGCCTCTTTTTTTGCCTATTATTTTGTCAGTTCTCATTTCATATCAGCTTATCGGTTCCTACCTATTTATATGCTTAGTAAATAACCTAAGAGTACTAACAAAACTATTAAGCAAGTTTCATCACCCAATGGTGATTTTCTTTGTCATAACGATCACGGTAGAGTAGAACCGGTTTTTCATCTAAAGTGGCAGGAATACTTGTATGCTCGTCCCAGCCATCAAGTTGCATGCAAAAGTCTGTATCAGAATCACATGGAATACTTACTGTATCACTTTTATGGGAAGCCATAACCGCATCATTAATTTCATAGGAAGATATTTTCAATTTTACAATACACATAACAGCACCTCATTCATCGATTTTAACCATATATAATCAGCTCAACGAATTTAAGCATAGTATAAATGGAATTAATTTCCAAAATAATTTTTAAGGTGCTTGTGAGGAAAGGGTGCTATATATGGTTAATATGCACCCTAATAGTGATTATTTTTTCGGGATAGATGTCCCCCAGTCCACGTAATCTTTAGGGGGCTCTAATTTTAGGATGAAATGCTGTTCAGGCCTAGCTTGTGGGGCTAGAGGCACTGACGGCGGTGTAGCAAGGGAAATACCGCCACGTACAAATTGCTTGAAAGTCCCGCTTTTGGCAACGCCACCGGTTAAACCAAATGAAAAGTTAAAACCGGAAGACTGCCAAAACTCGGTATTATTGCGAATAAGATATTGGTATTCCTTGCCAATACGTGTCGCAACATATACGCGATCGGAAAGCTCTCCCAAATAGAGACCTGTAACAACACCGACTTCTAGGCCCCTAAACAAAATAGGTGTACCAATTTGGATTGCGCCTACATCAATAGCATCAAGGTAAATAGTTAAACCGTCTAGATAACGCGAGTCTGTAATATTGGCAGTTTGTAATTCAAATTGATAACGGCTTTTACTGTTACGTCCAGGTTCAGCACTGATATAAGGCTGCAATATGCTATCTAAATTATTTAAACCCGCAGGGGATAATTCAGGTGTTACCACAGCGAAGCGACTTCCTAACCGGGTAAAGGTACTGACATATTCGGGGTATAGAATTGCTTTTGCTTGTACTTCACGTTTGTCAGATGACAATTTTAATGATTCAATTTGACCAATATTAATACCTAAATAACGGATTGGCATGCCTTCGGAAAGCTTTGATGCATCAAACGTGGTTAGCGTAATAATGCTTCCTATTGCCTTCGCAGAGGTTTCATTTGGGTAAAGTGTGTGTTGTCGAGCAGTATTGGCGACGCCACCATCTAGGTTATCAAAGCTAATTGCACCGCTAATCGCTCGGCTCAGAGGCGCAGCTTGAACGGTTAAACCATTGCTATTAAGCTGAACTTTGGCGCCGCCTTCAGCCCAAAATACACTATTTTCTGTGAGTAAATGAAGATATTCATTTGAAATATTTACATTGATAGCAAACCCAGCTTTAGTTGGTTTAATGTCAATGATTTTGCCGACTGCAAATTGGCGATAAAGAACAATAGAACCGGCCTGAATGTCTGGTAGTGTCGTGGTATTTAGGGTGATAGTTGTAGGCGGTAAAGCGCCTAAAATACCCGCTTTTGCATTATCATCACTACGATATAAAGGAAAGGTTTCGGGAAGTTTATCTTGGCTTTGACCAGCTATCAGGTGAATCCCGCCATCTAACCATTCTTGGGGGGTAGCGCCTTGGAATTGTAATCCATTAAGGCCTAATTGGATATCCACTCGGCTATTTGCAACAAATTTACTGTCTTCACGGACAAGGTGCTGGAACTCATCATAGATTAAGATACTAAAATTCACTTTTTCAGTTGCCAGGTGACGCTGTAACACCTCACCAACTTGAATGCCTTTATAAACAATGGGCTGGCCTTTATCGACACCATAAGTGTCATGTGCCCAAAGTGTTAGCATGAGTGGGTCTTTACCGTCTTGTTCTGCAGTTTTGGCTATTTTTTTACTATCTTGCAGAACAAATTGTTGTCCTTCTTCTGCTTGAGGACTGCTTTGTGGTGAGTCAAAAGCAATGGCGCCATTTATCACAGCAGAAAGGCTTTCCATTTTTACACTGGCTCCAGATTTAAGGTCGAAGCTACCTTGTAACCCAGATACATTCCAAAACTGACTCTCTTTACGTACTAAGTGAGCATACGGTTTTTTGATAACAGCAGAAATGGAAACACCTTGGTTATCTGGCAAAATGGTATAGTCTGAAATATAACCAACAGGTACTTTCCGGTAATAAATCGGAGAGTTTTCGTTTAATGAACCTAAATCTGGCGCAGTAAGGTGAATAAGTAATTCACCTTTATCTATGTTTAGCTGCGGTGGCGTATCCTGTGCAACAAAAGAGAATTGCTCTGTTCCCGTGCTTGGTAACATACCAATGTAGTTCCCACCAACTAACGCATCAAGGCCAGAAACGCCTGCTAATGATGCCTTGGGGGTCACTAACCAAAATTTAGTTCCTGAATTCAAGGCTGGACGCATGTCTTTATTCACACTAGCAGTAACAATAATGGTTTTCATATTTTTACTGATAGCAACAGATTGCACCAAACCAACTTCAACACCTTGGTAGCGGATAGGTGTTCGGTTAGCAACTACTCCGGGTGCAGATGTGAACTCAATAGTAATATCCGTTCCTCGTTCAACCCAATGCTGAAACAAAAGCCAACCGGCAATGAAAATAGCGACTAAAGGCAAAAACCAGAAAGGCGAAATATGTTTGCGTTTACGTAATAGAGCTTCTGATATTTCTTCAGAGGGTTCACTTTGCGGGTTTTGATTTTCCATAAGAATCCCAAATTAAACGGCTATCTAACCACTCAACAGCCAAAATTGTTAAAATAACGGCTGTACCAAAATACAGTGCGGCAGGCCCCATAGTAAAAGACATCAATTGATCGCGATTAACGAGTGTCATCATCAAAGCAATGACAAATAAATCTAGCATGGACCAACGACCAATCCATGAAACAAACCTAAGTAATTTCATACGTAAAATAGGGTCAGTATTGCTTTTGAAGTGGATGGAAAACAGTAGCAATATCATAATAATAATCTTAATAAAGGGAACCAATATACTGGCGATGAATACAATAATTGCAATTGGCCAATTACCTGAATCAATTAAAGAAACGACTCCAGAATAAATAGTGTCCTCTAAACGTTGCCCATTGAGATAAAAAATAGAGATTGGCATTAAATTAGCAGGAAATAATAGCACCATGGCAGCAATTAGTGCGGCCCATGTTTTTTGTAAACTATGCGGTTCACGATAGTGAAGAGGGCGATGACAGCGTTGGCATTTTTCATTGCTAGTTGTAGGGCCGCAATAATGACATGCTGTACAGACCAGTAAGTTATCTTGTACTTTTTTATTATTAATGGGATAAAATTTGTTCCATAGCTCATCTAAGTTTATGTGGATGAGGATTAATATACTGAGAATAGACATGGTAATAAAAGCGATTAAACCATGTCCAATGAAAACACTCGCATAATCTTGCATTTTAATCGCAGCAATGCCTAGCGCGATAAGGTAAACATCTAACATAACCCATTCTTTAATGTGACTTAATACTAAAAGAATAGGCCGGAGATTCAAATTGATATACTGACCAATAGATAACAATAAAATCAAAATGGGTAATATTAATGGGGCTGCAATAGCACAAAAAGCCACTATACTGGCCGTAAATGGATCCCCTTGTTGATTAATTAAGCGAATACCTTCAATGACATTTGCATTGATTTGGCTTCCTAATAAGTGAATAGAAATGAGTGGTTGCCAAAATGCAATAGGGGCAAGCATCAATAAAGTGATAGCCAGTATTGATAAACGGTTGAGTGACCAAGAACGCCCATCATTAAGTTGACTAAAACAGCGAGGGCAAACAACAACTTGCCGTATGTTGAATCGAGGAGTTAGTAACTTCTGATCGCAATGATTACAACGTTGAAAAAGCAAATCAGTGTGATTAATGTGGTTCATATTGACTCATTTTAGTTGGTTACCTCGATGTAATCTAGTGTAAAAAAATTTACCTCAAAGTGACAAATTGGTAACCTTAGGGCTACGCTTACAAATATTTGATTAATTACTTGATTATTACAAGAAATAATTATGGATAAAAAGAAGTATTATCACGAACTTTCAGACAATCTCTCTGCGCTACTTGCAGGGGAATATGATTTAATTGCAACCTTAGCAAATACCAGTGCATTATTATATGACTGTTTAGAAGGGGTTAACTGGGCTGGTTTTTATCTCAGTAATGGGCAAGAATTAGTACTGGGTCCTTTCCAAGGTAAAGTTGCGTGTGTTCGGATCCCTTTTGGTAAAGGCGTGTGTGGAACAGCGTTTAGCAATAACCAAGTTCAGCGTATCGAAGATGTTCATGCATTCCCAGGTCATATTGCCTGTGATGCAGCAAGTAACGCTGAAATTGTCTTTCCTTTGGTAGTTAATGGGCAAATTATCGGGGTTTTAGATATAGACAGCCCAAATATTAGCCAATTCGACCATGAAGACGAAAAAGGGCTACAGCACCTTGTAAACCAGTTGTGTCAACACCTGGCAATGTGTTCTATGCCTAAATATCACTAAATAATGGTCAGTTAAATTAATAGTAACGTGGCAATTGTCAGCAACACGATTATAATGTCGGCTTGTTCATGCCCGTGAGGTTGGCAAAATCGTTGTTATCAGGAAATTTCATGGAAAATCAACCTAAGTTGAATAGTAGTAAAGAAGTTATCGCATTTCTAGCAGAGCGTTTTCCTCGCTGTTTTATCGCTGAAGGCGAAGCACGTCCGTTAAAAGTCGGAATTTTTCAAGATATCGTAGGGTGCTTAAAAGAAGAAGATGGTATTAGCAAAACGCAATTGCGTTCTGCATTACGCATGTACACTTCTAGCTGGCGTTATCTCTACGGTGTTAAAGAGGGCGCTAAACGAGTTGACCTAAACGGTGAAGATTGTGGTGAATTAGATGCAGAACATATTGCACATGCGCGCCAACAATTAGCCGAGGCGAAAGCTCGCGTTCAAGCACAGCGTGCTGAACAAAAAGCGCAAAAACGTCCAGTTGCACAAAAAACGGGTGATAAAACACCACGTACACAAGACGCAACTAAACAAAAAGCGCCTCGCCGCCGTCCAACAGACAATAAAGAACGCTCGCAAAATACATCAGCTAAAGCCCCTCGCCGTAATACACCTGCACCAGAGCAAAATCTGAAATCAGTGACTGACATCAACACACTCCAAATTGGTCAAACTTTGAAAGTCAAAGTCGGTACCAGTGTGATGGACGCCTCTGTTTTAGAAATTGCGAAAGATGGTGTTAGGGTTCAATTGCCAACAGGGCTGGCAATGATTGTACGCGCGGAACATTTAAAGTTCTGATACGGAGGTCAATCAGGTCATGAACAAACTTCTTAAAATTGCACTGGTGGTCAGCCTAGCGACTTTTGGCAGTGCAATAGCTAATACTCAAGCAGTGACTCCGGTCACTGCGGCTCAGTTACCAGTCTTAAAGCAGAGTGCACAGCACGGTACGGTGAGTGAGAGAGTGACATCTCGGTTCACTCGTTCACATTACCGCCAATTTGATTTAGACAGTGCGTTTTCTGAGAAAATATTTGATCGTTATCTTAATATGTTAGATTTCGGCCATAATGTTTTACTTCAATCCGATATTGACCAATATGCCAAAGATAAGGGCAAAGCAGGTCAGTGGCTTGAGGATGGCAAATTAGATACGTTCTATGACCTGTATAATCTGTCTCAGGAAAGACGTTTCGAGCGTTTTAAATATGCGTTGGCTCGTTTAGAGCAACCTATCGATTTAAATGCGACAGACTCCATTGAAGTTGACCGTTCTAAAGCACCGTGGCCTAAAGATAAGCAAGAACTTGATCGTCTATGGGACCAAAAAGTCCGTTATGACTGGTTGAATTTAAAACTATCAGGCAAAGATGATAAAGAAATCAAAGAAAAATTGACGAAACGTTATAATTTTGCGTTGCGACGTTTAACGCAAGCGCAAAGTGAAGATGTTTTTCAATTGATAGTTAACTCTTTTGCTCGTGAAATCGATCCACACACAAGTTATCTATCGCCTCGTAATACTGAACAATTCAATTCAGAAATGAGTTTATCATTAGAAGGAATTGGTGCGGTCTTACAGCAAGATGATGAAAATACGGTTATCAACTCATTGGTTGCTGGGGGCCCAGCAGCTAAAAGCAAAGAGCTAAAAGTCGGCGATAAAATTATCGGTGTAGGCCAAACGGGTAAACCTATTGTTGATGTGGTTGGCTGGCGGCTTGATGATGTGGTTGCTTTAATTAAAGGCCCGAAAGGAAGTAAAGTTCGGTTGGAAGTCGTTTCTGATACTAAAGGGGCGAAACCTCATATAGTCACCATAGTTCGGGAGCAGATCCGGCTAGAAGACCGAGCTGTCAAGCTGACAATAAAACAGCAAGGTAAAGATAAAATTGCTGTTTTGGATATTCCAGGTTTTTATGTTGGTTTAACGAATGATGTTAAAACTCAATTGCAAAACATGGCAAAAGATAATGTTTCCGCATTGATTATTGATTTACGTGGTAATGGTGGCGGAGCATTAACTGAAGCAGTCTCTTTATCTGGTTTGTTCATTCCACAAGGGCCGATTGTCCAAGTTCGTGATAACAATGGCCAAGTTCGCCAAGATATCGATGACGACGACGTTATTTACTATAAAGGTCCTCTCGTTGTTTTAGTTGACCGTTTTAGTGCATCTGCATCTGAGATTTTTGCTGCGGCAATGCAAGATTATGGTAGGGCGATGATTGTTGGTGAGCCGACATTTGGTAAGGGAACAGTTCAGCAACACCGTAGTTTGAGTCGTGTTTACGACCAAATGCTGAAGCCAGAATGGCCTTCCTTAGGTTCTGTTCAGTATACTATTCAGAAGTTTTATCGGGTTAATGGTGGTAGTACACAGCGTGAAGGGGTCACCCCTGATGTAGTCATGCCAACAGGCCAAGATCCCGCAGAAACGGGTGAAAGTTTCGAGGACAACGCATTGCCATGGGATAGCATTCCACCGGCAAAATACACGCCTGTTGGTGATGTTTCTTCTGATTTATCGTTAATAAAAACGCAGCATTTGGCGCGTATTAGCAAAGACCCTGAATTCAATTATATTGATGAAGACATTGCACGCTATAAAGTAAACAAAGAAAGTAAGAATCTTATTTCACTCAACTATGCTGAACGTCAAAAAGAAGATTCTGAAATTGAAGCGACAAAACTGAAACGTATAAACGAACGTAATACTCGGGAAGGCAAGCCGCTATTGAAATCAATTGATGATCTGCCAAAAGATTATGAAGGACCAGACCCATACCTTGATGAAACGGTGAAAATGGCGATCGACTTAGCGAATCAGCACACTAAGCTATTATCAAATAATAAATAATATCCCTCTTATTATTTGTCGGGTTAAGCCAGCATTAAGCTGGCTTAATTTTTGTGTCTTTTCAATACAATCTAAATACATACAGCAAAACAGAAACTGAACAATAACGTATTGTTAATTTGAATTTTTTTAGCAAGTATCCCCTAGATAGATGCAGTTTTATGCTGTGTTTACTTTATTTTTTAAAATGACTGACTGAAATTAATAATTAACTATAGGTTTCTTTACCTTTACTTAATTTATCCTAAACTTTTGGTATAGATTCCTTAGCAACGAGGCAATACCATGCGTAAATTATTTGTAGGATTAATAGCAGTGAGTGTAATGATGGTTGCATCTATTAACACAGCGAATGCAAGAAACTACCCTTGTTCTGGAAGTAAAGGGGGAATTGATCGCTGTGAAGGTGGTAAATTTATTTGTAATGATGGTTCTACGAGTCGCTCAGAGCAAGTGTGTACTATTGAACTAAAAAATGATATCAACAGCAAAGCGAAAGCCGCTGGTGCTGTGATTGGTGCAGGTGTTGCCAAGCAACCAAGTAAACCGTCTGTATCTGATTCAATAAAAAGTACGAGTGATAAAGCCGGCAAAACAGCTTCTGATAAAGCCAACAAGGCCAGTGACAAAGCATCTGGTACTGCTAAAACAGTAAAAGAAAAGGCCTCTAAAACAGCGGATAAAGAAGTTAAAGAGGTGAAAGAAAAAGCGCCTAAAGCCAAAGATAAAGAGTCAGCTAAAGCAGTAAAAGAAAAAGCGCCTAAAGCCGCAGATAAAGAGTCGGCCAAAGCAGTAAAAGAAAAAGCGTCTAAAGCCAAAGATAAAGAATCGGCTAAAACAGCAAAAGATAAAGTAACAAAATCGACTAAAGAAAAAACTAATTAGCCTTAGAACAAAACAACAGATCGAGATAGAACAAAATAGTGCCACTTAATGTGGCATTATTTTTTAATAGAATGAAAGTAAAAATGAATATTCATTCATTTGGTGAACAAAATGAGTGATAAGATAGATAAATACACTAAATTGCTTTTGGTGATTGACCAAACAGCTTTATCGTTTCAATTAAAATTAACTTTAAATTTAAATGGTTATTAAATGAACCTTTAAAAACAAATGGTTAAATTTTTATCGTAAGAAGTTATAATTTATTTAGATTATGATAATGAGTTTTTAGCATAGCTATGTAAAGTTATGTTATTTTTTAGGGTTTTCGCGTTAATGCACTTGAAAAAGTGTGAAAAAACCTTATTTATAAAGTAAATTCTACGTATATTTGTTTTTACCAAGGAATACATAAAAAATGATGAGAATTGCTTTATTCTTACTCACGAACTTAGCGGTTATGTTTGTGTTTGGGATAATCCTAAGCTTAACTGGGATCCGTGGTAGTAGTGTTCAAGGTCTGATGATCATGGCTGGTCTATTTGGCTTTGGTGGTGCTTTCATATCACTATTAATGTCTAAATGGATGGCGCTGAAATCAGTCGGTGGCGAAGTTATCGAAACTCCACGTAACCAAACGGAACAATGGTTAGTCTCAACCGTTGAGCGCCAAGCACAACAAGTTGGCATTCAAATGCCACAAGTGGCTATCTATCATGCGCCAGATATCAACGCGTTCGCAACAGGTGCCCGTCGAGATGCTTCACTTGTCGCGGTGAGTACTGGGTTATTAGAAAATATGAGCCGTGATGAAGCGGAAGCGGTTATTGCTCATGAAATTAGCCATATTGCCAATGGCGACATGGTGACGATGACTTTATTACAAGGTGTCGTGAATACGTTCGTTATCTTTATTTCGCGTATAATTGCACAGGTTGCGGCAGGTTTTATGTCCAACAGTGATAACGAAAGTGAGAGTAGCAATGGTAACCCAATGGTTTATTTCGCGGTTTCTATGGTGCTTGAAATCGTATTCGGTATTTTGGCGAGCATCATCACTATGTGGTTCTCTCGTTATCGTGAGTTCCATGCGGATGCTGGTTCGGCGAAATTAGTTGGTCGTGAAAAGATGATAGCTGCTTTGCAACGGTTAAAAACGAGCTATGAGCCACAAGAAGAAGGCCGTTTGATGGCGTTTTGTATTAATGGTCGTGGTAAAGCATTTAGTGAGTTATTTTTATCACACCCGCCATTAGACAAACGTATTGAAGCATTGCGCTCAGGTGAATATTTAAAGTAGCCGAGATAATGAGTCTAAGTTAGCTTTATACAGACAATAATTTTAGCATCTGCCCAGTAATAGTTTAATTACTGGGCATTTTTATTGATACAATATGTAAAATATATTCCCTCAAAATACTCATTCGTATCTAACAAACTCAATCTTAATTTCGATTCGCAATTAATTGTATTAATAACTGTAATCGATAAACCACAAGTGAGCTTACTCACAATCTTCTACTTTAAATGATGAATTATTGAAATTTAATTCGCTTTTATGCCACTTTTAATCTTTATTAAATTGATAAGAAATTGTTATTAATTTGATTGCTTTGTTAATTAATACAAGTTAATTGGGGGTAGGATGGATTTGATAACTACGTGGTTAAGTGAACTAAATGGGGTGGTATGGGGAGTACCAATGCTTGTTGGGATCTTAGGCGTTGGTATATATATGCAAATCCGGCTCGCATTTTTACCGATAAGAAAAATTGGAACAGGTTTTAAGTTATTATTTCAAAAGAACGAATCACGCGGTGAGGGGCAAATATCACCTTTTAATGCATTAATGACAGCGTTATCAGCAACTATCGGTACGGGGAATATTGCCGGGGTTGCGACGGCAGTTGTCATGGGCGGGCCTGGCGCATTATTTTGGATGTGGATGACGGCATTGGTAGGAATGGCAACAAAATACTCTGAGGCTGTGTTAGCTGTTCGTTTTCGTGAAGTGGATAAATATGGCCAGTATATTGGTGGGCCAATGTACTACATTAAAAATGGCTTAGGCCCTAAATGGATTTGGTTGGGAACATTGTTTGCCTTTTTTGGTGCATGTGCCAGTTTTGGTATCGGAAATACAGTACAAGCGAACTCAGTGGCAGATGTACTAGAAAGTAACTTTGGTGTGCATAAATGGTTGACCGCCGGGGTTTTAGTTTTATTAGTTGGTGCGGTGTTGATTGGTGGGCTGCAACGTATCTCTGATGTTGCAGGAAAACTTGTCCCATTTATGACCGTTGCCTATTTTGGTGCGGGTGTCATTGTACTTGGCATTTATTTTACTGAGATCCCTGCGGCACTTTCACTGGTTGTTACTTCGGCCTTTAACCCAGTTGCTGCCCAAGGTGGGTTTGCGGGGGCGGCAGTATGGGCTGCAATCCGTTTTGGGGTTGCACGAGGCGTATTTTCCAATGAAGCTGGTTTGGGTAGTGCACCTATCGCCCATGCCGCTGCAAAAACACAAAACCCTATTCGCCAAGGACTTATTGCGATGTTAGGGACATTTATTGATACTATCATTGTGTGTTCTGTCACGGGGTTAACTATCATTATAACTGGTGGGTGGTTGACTAGTGAAACAGGAGCGACATTAACCGCATCATCATTCCAAACGGCAATACCAGGTGGAAATTATATTGTTGCTATCGCATTAGCCATATTTGCATTTACCACTATTCTGGGTTGGAGTTTTTATGGCGAAAAATGTGTGCAATATTTATTTGGGTTGCGTGCGATAAAGCCATATAGAGTGTTATGGTTGATTGCTTTACCTATCGGTGCAACACAATCACTTGATTTTGTTTGGTTATTGGCAGATACATTAAATGCCATGATGGCGATCCCTAATTTGATTGCCTTGTTGCTGTTAAGCCCCGTTGTTTATCGGTTAACACGTGACCATATAAAAGATGTGAATGCAGACAGCATTGATATGGCAAAACAGTTCTACGACAACAAATCATAAACCAGCGATAATAAGCTTCATTTTAATAGTGAAGCTTATTATTTCGTCAATATCTCCCGTTATTCATCAATCTTCTCTATGGATAGTATGTAAATCATATATTTTTATAGGTAAAATCACGGAATTGCGTTAAATGCGCTATGCTTATAATAGATCGTGTAAACCATACGTATTTTATAAATTAAACAAGGGGATAGAATGGATATTCTTGAGAAAACGTTATTATTTGGTAATGATTTTTTGACAACGACAAACCCCGCTAGGTTAGTTCCGTTTAAATTTGAGATCTATCGTTCTGAGCAAGGTTTTTACCATCGGGTGTATAAGCAAGTTGGTATGTCAGGGGCTAACTTTGGACAAACGTTTCAAGTGTGGGCTTTTGAAGAGCAAAAAAGTTGGGATAAGCAAACCGACGATACAACAGTTGATGAATACATTCAGCATTGCCAAGATATTTATAAACGCAATAATACATAAGCTGTAGAAAAAAAAGCCCCCTTCATAGGGTTCTGAAGGGGGAGCTAAATGAATAAAGAATGGTTTAATTCATGAATAAAGATAGATGATTTTCACGATTAAAACTTAGTTATTTGTGCAGTTTAAACCACTTAACAGTAGGTATATCCTTAAAATAGCATTTATCGCTAAATAATCTATTGGCGATACCCTGTTTTTATCTGTTCTAACGTATTTTTGTAGGTTTCTGCTTGCTTTTCGTCTTCCATTTGTGCAATTTCGCGCTGCATCTTAATTAAGATTTTACCTGCATCCGCTTGGCCGATAGCTTTTAGCATATGTGTCAGTAAATTTTTAAGACAAGTCACTTCATCCGCTAAAGTATTAACGTTAGGTTCAGTTGGAAAATGGTTTTTCATTAAAGCGGTCCTTTGAGCATAAAAAATAATAGTGAGATTGTAGCATAGAAAGTAATGCGATGTGTTTTCAGATAACTGAATGTAATAAATATTCAGGTAAGTGGCTTAAATTTAAACAAATAGTTAAATGGTATAGTTGGGGAAATAAAAATAAGTAGGCATGATATTTTTCTTGCCAATAGCTCAAGGGAACCTTTATGAGTAATGAAAAATCGTGATACAATTCACAAAAAAGTGTTGTTAGCAATATAGATTGCTCAGTAACGACTCAATCCTGTACTAAATACCAATATCCTTTCGCAGCATTTTTTACATACGGTTAAGCCGTTGGCATCTATTATTTGTGGGAAAGTGAAGGCTAAGAGAAATATGACGCAAGTTTCTAGAAAAACAGCTTGGATCCGTGTAATAGCATTAGCAGTTGCTGCATTTGTTTTTAACACAACAGAGTTTGTGCCTGTTGCATTACTCAGTGATATTGCAAAAAGCTTTGACATGACGGTCGCACATACTGGATTAATGATAACAATCTACGCGTGGGTTGTGGCTTTGATGTCGTTACCTTTGATGCTATTAACCAGTAAAATAGAGCGTCGCAAATTATTAGCTTTCTTATTTGTTATCTTTATTGTTAGTCACATCATTTCAGGGTTTGCGTGGAGTTTTGATATTTTAATAGCAGGGCGTATTGGTGTCGCTTTATCTCACGCAGTCTTTTGGTCAATTACGGCATCTTTAGCTATTCGGGTTGCTCCTGCGGGTAAAAAAGCTCAAGCACTTGGGTTATTAGCGACGGGAACGGCATTGGCAACAGTATTAGGTCTTCCTCTTGGCCGTGTAGTTGGGCAATTCTTAGGTTGGCGAGCGACATTTTTAGGTATTGGTGTTATAGCATTGTTCACTATGGTTGTGTTGATTCGCTTTTTACCACGCTTACCAAGTGAACATTCAGGCTCGTTAAAAAGTGTGCCGATGCTATTCCACCGGCCAGCACTCGTTGGAATGTTTGCGTTAACCGTTTTGGCAGTTACTGCGCATTTTACGGCTTACAGTTATATTGAACCTTTTGTTCGCGAAGTTGCCTTACAAAGCCAAAACTTTGCCACTTTACTACTACTGATTTTTGGTGGAGCGGGTATTGTTGGAAGTGTAATATTTAGTCGCTACAGCAGCAAATTTTCATTATCATTTTTACCTGCAGCAATCGCATTTATGACGATTTGCTTATTATTATTGATGCCATTAGGTAGAGATGTTTGGTCGTTGATTATGTTATCAGTGTTCTGGGGAATGGCCATGATGTGTATTGGTTTAGGAATGCAAGTTAAGGTCATTGATTTATCTCCAGATGCCACCGACTTGGCTATGTCAATTTTCTCTGGAATTTTTAACATTGGCATTGGTGCTGGCGCACTGTTAGGCAATCAAGTTATTGTTCATATGGGAATGACCCAGATTGGTTATATTGGCGGTGCGATTGGTGTCATAGCATTCATTTTGTGTGTCTATTTATTCAAGCGCTATAGTGAGTCTCTTAACGATAGAGTAGACGTTGCCGCAAATCACTAACTCGCATTCTCATCATGAAGTCGAGATGAAAGCTCTGTGTTATTTTAATGATAAACAGAGCTTTTTATCGTTATCTGAGTAAATAATCAAAAAAGTGATAAGTTTTATCATAACTAATTCTAATAACAAGGAAATATAATGAAGGGGCTGGGTTTTTTATTAATGTCTATTATTGCCGAAGTCATTGCAACGACAACACTGAAGGCGTCTGATGGTTTTAGTCGTTTTTGGCCATCGTTGATTGTTATTATCGGTTATGCAGTCTCTTTTTGGGGGCTTTCGCAGGTAGTAAAAATCATGCCATTGGGTATTGCTTATGCAATTTGGTCAGGTTTAGGAATTGTATTGGTTTCTGTCGCTGCAATTTTTATTTACAACCAAAAACTCGATTTACCTGCAATTATTGGTATGCTATTAATTATTATTGGTGTCTTAGTCATCAATCTATATTCAAAAAGCGGCGGGCACTAAGCGGTTATTGCAGAATGTTCAGGCAGCATCTTTGGAGAAGCAGGAAAATGAGGCATAGGGTTAATCAATTTTTTAAACCAGTACTAACAATGTTACTCACTGGGGCTATATCTGTCATGCTATCTGCGTGTGGTAGCTCAAACATAGATAACTCTGTGGAACATTCTGCGAGTCAATATGCTCAACAAGTGGTCAATTTAGGCCCTGGGGCACAAGAGGCCTGTGTTTCAGCGGGTGGGTTACCAGCGCTCACATTAGAATTAAATGGGTCACAAACAGCTGTATGCCAATTTGCGAATGGTAAACGTTGTGCTGTTGACATTATACAATCGGGTGCATGTATATAACTCTTCTTTTTATGAAGTTAATTAACCTTTTATTAATCATTAATATGAGGTTAATTAACTATATGTATTCATTTAAATTAGTTTTGTTTTAATATTTATCTTTTCATTTATTGAGTTGTATTTTCATTTCTTATTCTTAAGTCGTCTAATTACGAGCATCTATTTAAGTGCTTATTTTAATTATTGATATTTAACGATGATATTACTAATATTAAATAACAAAGAATATTTTAGATAATTATAAAAGCACATATAAAGACATTTACATTTATTAAAGAGTAATGCCAAATGAAAAAGAAAATTGAAGAGTATGATGGCCCCGCTGCCGGTTGGGGGGCGGTAAAAGCAGTTGCAGAAGCATTACGTGGCCAAATGAAAGTGGGTCATGACATAATTGCGATGTTTGAAATGAATAAGGTAGACGGCTTTGATTGCCCTGGCTGTGCGTGGCCTGACCCAGTACATACGGCGTCATTTGATATTTGTGAGAATGGTGCAAAAGCAATTGCTTGGGAAGCAACATCTAAAAAAACAACGCCGGAATTTTTTTCTAAATATACTGTAACAGAATTACTTGAGTGGGATGATTTTCATTTAGAGGATGAAGGGCGTTTAACTCACCCCATGAAATACAATTCACAAACAGATAAATATGAACCTATCGAATGGGAAGATGCATTTCAACAAATAGGTACGCGTTTACAAAGTTATTCAGACCCAAATACTGTTGAATTTTATACATCAGGTCGAACTTCAAATGAAGCCGCATTCTTATATCAGCTACTTGCTCGTGAATATGGCACAAACAATTTCCCTGATTGTTCAAATATGTGCCATGAACCAACGAGTGTTGGTCTTGCTGACTCTATTGGTGTCGGCAAGGCGACAGTATTGTTGGACGATTTTGATAAAGCGGATTTAGTTATATGTATAGGTCATAACCCTGGGACTAACCACCCGAGGATGTTGAGCTCATTGCGTGAAGTTTCTAAACGTGGTGCTAAAATCATTGCCATAAATCCTTTAAGAGAGCGTGGTCTTGAACGTTTTACCTACCCGCAAGACGTGGTAGAAATGCTCACGTTAGAGTCTACTCCTTTAGCTGGACACTATTATAAAGTTCGTGTTGGTGGAGACACTGCGTTACTTAAAGGTGTGATGAAGTTATTGATTGAAAAACACCAAGCTGCAGTCGATGCAGGAAAAGAGCCTATTCTTGATACTGAATTTATATCAACTCACACACAGGGTTATGAAGCTTTAAAAAATGACTTACTGACAACGAGTTGGAAAGATATTTTAAGGGTTTCTGGCTTACCGCGTGAGTCTATCGAAGAGATTGCGGATCTTTATATTGAGGCAAAAAGTACCATTATTTGTTATGGCATGGGGATCACTCAGCACGAGCATGGTACGCAAAACGTTCAGCAACTCGTTAATTTATTACTACTGAAAGGTAATATTGGTCGGGAAGGTGCGGGAATTTGCCCTCTGCGTGGTCATTCGAATGTTCAGGGTGATAGAACCGTTGGTATTACGGAAAAACCGTCAAAAAGCTTTTTAGACAAAATTGAACAACGATTTGGTTTTAAACCACCAAGCGAATTTGGTCATGCAGCCGTCGCGAGCATGCAAGCCATTTCTGAAGGAAAAGCGAAGGCTTTAATCTGCATGGGCGGAAACTTAGCAGTTGCCATGCCAGATAAAGACGCTTGTTTTGCAGGTATGAAAAAGCTTGATTTAGCGGTGCACACAGCAACTAAACTAAATCGCTCCCATTTATTAACCGCTAAGCAGACATTTTTATTACCTGTATTAGGTCGCAGTGAAATAGACAGGCAAAGCAGTGGTGTGCAATGTGTGACCGTAGAAGACTCAATGTCGATGGTTCACGCTTCAAAAGGTTTACTTAAACCGTGTAGCCCTTATCTTAAATCTGAGTGTGCGATTATTGCAGGGATAGCTAAAGCGACAATACCGCAGAGTAAAGTTGAATGGGATGATTTTATCGGCAATTACGATTTAATTCGTGACGCAATGGAAGCGGTATTACCTGGTTTTGATGATTATAATGCACGCATTAAAATACCCGGAGGATTCCATCTGACTAATGCGGCTTCTGAGCGTCGTTGGTTAACGCAATCAGGCAAAGCTAACTTTGTACCGACAGAAGGTGTTATTGAAGACCCGAACTCAGCAGTTAACAGTGAACTCATTTTGGCAACATTACGTAGCCATGACCAATATAATACTACAATTTATGGATTAAATGACCGATATCGCGGTGTGTTTGGACAACGAGATGTTGTTTTCATCAGTGGTGCAGAAGCCCAAAAACAGAAGTTACAAGCGGGAGATAAAGTGAATCTCATCGCATTAGACCGCGAGCAGAAACCAACAAAACGCCGTTTAGATAACCTCACTGTGGTGATTTATGATATGGCAGACCGTAGTGTTGCCACTTATTTCCCTGAAGCTAATAATTTAATTTCGTTGGATAATTTCGACCCGCAATGTGGTATTCCTGCGTATAAAAATATCCCTGTGAAATTAGAACGAGTCATTCAATAGGTTAATTTTATTACTTAGGAACCCCAAATGTTGAATATAACATTTGGGGTTTAAAGGCTATTTTTTGGCTGGGAAGAACTGGCTGATGATAACAATGATTGCAACTAAGAGATAAGCCACGAAGATACCAATTAACCATTGTGGCATATCAAGCCCTAAGAATGCCCACTGCCTAACGGCACAGTCACCCGTAGCTTCGAATACTGCTGGTACCCACTCTTGTAATGGTAACCAATCAGGGAAATTAACGAAGAAATCACATGATGCAAATGGTGAAGGATAAAGTTGTAGCATGGTATGCTCCCATGCAAGGTCTAAACCGCGCCAAGCAGAATAAACCCAAATAAGAATAGCAACCCAGCGTATGACCATGTTCCGTGGTGCTATCGCTCCAATTAAGCCAGCAACCATAATGCCAAGTAATGCAACACGTTCATAGATACACATAACACAGGGTTGTAGTTTCATAACATGCTGAAAATATAAAGCCGCGCACTCGAGCATAAAGGCAATAAATGCCATGAGTAGCCAAGCGCCTCTTCCTTGCGAACAGTAGTTAAAAAATCTGAACATACTTAGTATCCTAATTGAGTAATGCGCACATTTTGCCCCTATCGGCCCGATAAAAAAAGCAATTAAAGTGAAATAATGCAATTTTAGAGAGGGTTTTACCTAACATTACAATTAGCCGTATTGGTGCACGGCTAATTGTTTAAAGTATAGTTATTGTGCGAACGTAATCAACCCGATGCTTTCCATCCAATGTGTGATGGGAACTAGCCAGAATTCAACCCCTAATAGCCCAACAATGGTCATTACGAAGGTATATGGCAGTGCCATCCACACCATGCGGCCGTAAGATAAACGGATCAGAGGTGATAACGCAGACGTTAATAAAAACAAGAAGGCAGCTTGCCCATTAGGTGTTGCAACAGAAGGGAGGTTAGTCCCTGTATTTATTGCGACAGCTAATAATTGGTATTGTTCCGTTGATACTAAACCTTCATTTGCCGCTTTTAAGGCTTCAGTAATATAAACCGTCCCTACAAATACGTTATCTGACACGGCAGAAAGTAGGCCATTAAACAGATAGAACAATGATAATTGTGACGATTCAGAGGATTGCAACACAAACTGAATAAATGGAGTGAATAATTGCTGGTCAATGATTACAGCAACAATGCTAAAGAATACGGTCAGTAATGCGGTAAATGGTAACGCTTCCTCAAAGGCTTTACCCAGCGCGTGCTCCTCTGTGATACCACAAAATGCGGTTGTCAGTACGATGACGGATAGGCCAATAAGACCAACTTCCGCTAAATGGAAAGCAAGGGCGACAATTAGCCAAATACCAATTAAGCCCTGAATGACCAACTGCGCAAGATCTTTTTTGGTGCGTTTCGCCGTCAGTTTTTTATCGTGCTCAGTTAAAATCTGACGCACAGAGTCTGGAAGTTCAGCACCGTAGCCAAATAACTTGAATTTTTCCACAACAAAACAGACGACTAAGCCACAAATAAAAACAGGTATAGTGACAGGCGCCATGCGGATATAAAAGGTAATGAAATCCCAGTCAACATGTTTAGCAATGATGAGATTTTGTGGCTCACCAACCATAGTCATGACACCACCTAGCGCGGTACCAATACCAGCATGCATCATTAAACTACGTAAAAAAGCCCTAAATTGTTCGAGGGTTTGTTTTTGTTCTGCACTTTTAATGAAACCATCATTTTGCAAGTCTGTGTTGCTAGGTTGATTAGAGGCATATTGGTGATAGATAGAATAAAAACCAATTGAAACACTAATGACGACAGCAATAACGGTCAGTGCATCTAAAAATGCAGATAAAAATGCACTCGCCATACAAAAAGCAAGGGAAAGAATGCGTTTAGAACGCACGTTTATCAACAGTTTGGTGAATACAAACAGCAGCAATTGTTTCATGAAATAGATACCAGCTACCATAAAAATCAGTAACAAGATAACTTCAAGGTTATTGCTAATTTCATGTGAAATTTGTGCAGGGGTGGTCATGCCGATAATTACGGCTTCTATAGCGAGAAGGCCACCGGGTTGCAATGGGTAACATTTGAGAGCCATTGCTAATGTGAATATAAATTCAACAACTAATAACCAGCCTGCGACGAAGGGACTGATAAAATAGAAGATAATAGGGTTAATTATTAAAAATATAATAATTGCTAATTTGTACCAATCAGGCGAGTTTCCCAGAAAATTTTTCAAAAAAGCCGTTTTTAAACTAAAATCCATTATGGTTCGTTATCCTCTTTTATGCGGATGTCGTGTATTGTGCTATACATACTACTCTTATCTTTTACGGATTTTAAGCTTATTTGCTAATTGATAATGTATGAATTATATGGAAATTCTATGATTTGCTTCACTCTTTATTTTTAGTCTAACTATATCAGGTGATGACAATCTGGTATGATTTGCCCAATATCCGTCTAAATGTTTGGAATAATAAAAATATGGTTATTAAAGCTCAAAGTCCGGCTGGTTTCGCGGAAGAGTATATTATTGAGAGCATATGGAACAACCGCTTTCCACCAGGTTCAATTTTACCCGCGGAGCGCGAGCTCTCGGAATTAATCGGTGTGACACGAACAACCTTACGTGAAGTGTTACAACGTTTGGCTCGTGACGGCTGGCTAACCATTCAGCATGGTAAGCCAACTAAAGTGAATAACTATTGGGAAACGTCTGGCCTAAATATTTTGGAGACATTGGCTCGGTTAGATCACGATAGAGTGCCACAGCTAATTGATAATCTCTTGGCTGTACGTACCAATATCGCTGCAATTTTTATTCGTACTGCATTTCGTAACAACCCTGAGCAGTCATTGGAGGTTTTAGCGGGTAGGGAAAAAGTTGAAGATAATTCAGATGCCTTTAGTGATTTGGATTATAACGTGTTCCGTGGGCTGGCTTTTGCATCAGGTAATCCCATCTATGGATTGATCATTAATGGCCTCAAGGGGCTCTACACAAGGGTAGGCCGTTATTATTTTTCTAACCCAGATGCGAGGCGTTTAGCGCTGAACTTTTATCAGCAACTGGCTAATTTGTGTCGTGAACAAGCTTATGACCGTATTATGGAATGTGTCAGAAATTATGGTAAGGAAAGTGGCACTATTTGGCATAGTATGCAAGGTAATATGCCTAGCGACTTAGCACACATCCGCTAAATTCGAATGACTCTATCACCAATTAAACCAGCTGATAATTTTTGCGGCTGGTTTTTTTGTTTTTTAAGCTTTAAAACGGCTTGAGGCTAGTTGTCAATTATTGGGGCACGCACAGGACTTAGCAGCAAGTGTCGTGTCTGAATAATCCACTTTCTTGTGTGATAGGTCCAAATCCACTCTATCAGTCCAATCCAGACCATCGGGAAGCGGATGGTCAGTTTTAAATAAACAATGGTAATCAACCCTTACTGGATAACTGTCTATGACGATGGCAGGGCTGAGGCATACAGAAATAGGTTTAGTGCTTAAACAGATAATATCTCCTTTATCATAAACTTGTGTTCTTAAAGCGAGAGATGATTTACAAAGTTCATCGGCAAGACTCATCCCTGCAGATAAAAATAAAATAATAAATAAGGTAAATAATTTTCTTTTTCTAATCATGGGGATACCCTAAATTCTAATTGATTAATAAGATGATTTGGTTAGTTTATTTCATTATTAAGATGACTAATTCGATGGAGCAGTCAAATTATCTATACAATCATAATTTAAAGAGATAAAAAAATAGCATCATTAGTTTTGTTAAATGTTGTTAAAAATGGTTAGCGACATAATGTTTCAATATTAAAGTATTAAATACTGAATTTATTAGTTAAAGAAATCATCAATAATTGATTTTATTGGGTTAATGCATTGAAAATCAATAGGATATTAAATAACCTTAAAATCTTCAGTGAGAATATTCATCTGTAATGTAAATGAGATGTGAATTAAAATGGATTTATTATCTGTATTGTTAAAAGTGTTAATTCACCATATTGGCAAATAATTTCTAGAATATTATCCTAAAATAAATGATGCATACTTTTATTTTGTGGGGAAGCTATGAAAATTCTAGTGTTAGGTGCAGGAGTGATCGGTGTAACAACAGCATGGTATTTAGCACAAGAAGGGCACGAAGTGCTGGTGGTGGATAGACAACATGATGTCGCAGAAGAAACAAGTGCAGCAAATGCAGGGCAAGTATCCCCTGGGTATGCAACCCCATGGGGAGCTCCCGGGATCCCCCTTAAAGCCGTGAAATGGATGTTTGAAAAACATGCACCTCTGGCGATACGCCCAGATGGAACGTTATTTCAGTTGCGCTGGATGTGGCAGATGTTAAAAAATTGCGATATTCAACATTATGCAATGAATAAAAGTCGTATGGTACGTATCGCCGAATACAGTCGCGATTGTATTCGCCAATTAAGAGCAGATACAGGTATCGAATATGAAGCTCGTCAGGGTGGTACCTTACAGCTTTTTCGTACTACTGAGCAGTTCGATAATGCAGCGAATGACATTGCAGTCTTACAGCAAGAAGGTGTTCCGTACGAACTATTAGCATCAAATGAATTAGTTAAAGCGGAACCTGCGTTAGAATTTGTCAAACACAAGCTCACCGGTGGGCTGCGATTACCCAATGATGAAACAGGGGATTGCCAGCAATTTACCAAAAAATTGGCAAAGATGGCACAAAATGCTGGAGTTCAATTCAAATTTGGTGGCCATGTAGAACAGATTTTAACAGAAGGAAATAAAGTTAGTGGCATTAAAATTGATGGTGAAATTTTGCAAGCGGACAGATATGTCGTTGCAATGGGCTCTTATTCTACTTCAATGCTACAAACCCTAGTTCAAATTCCGGTCTATCCACTCAAAGGCTATTCATTGACTATGCCAATTATCGATGAACAGCGTTCCCCAATGTCCACCATCTTGGATGAAACATACAAAATTGCAGTAACGCGGTTTGATCAGCGCATTCGAGTTGGTGGAATGGCTGAAGTTGTTGGTTTTAATTTGAATATCCTGAAAAAACGCTGCGAAACATTGAAAATGGTGGTACAAGATTTGTATCAAGGCGGTGGTGATATTGCACAAGCACAATTTTGGACGGGCCTGCGTCCAATGACACCAGATGGTACTCCAATAGTTGGGCCGACAGCATACGGTAATTTATATTTAAATACTGGGCATGGGACACTGGGTTGGACAATGGCTTGTGGTGCAGGGAAACTGCTGGCAGATTTAATTTCAGGGAATACACCGGAGATAGCGTCTGATGATTTATCGGTATTTAGGTATCTTGATGGTTTTAATACCAAGCTGACTACTCATGGTGATTTAACACCAGCACGTTAAGTGTTTGATATTTGATACTATTGTAATTTTAGAATTAATTAAACGTACTAAGGAATTAAAATGCCGCGCCCAATAAGTGCTGTCATTCATCTACAGAATTTACAACATAATTTGTCTGTCGTACGGCAACATGTTGGAAAATCAAAAATTTGGTCAGTTATGAAAGCAGACGGTTATGGTCACGGCATCAAGCAAATTTGGCCTGCGCTAAAAGAAACGGATGGCTTTGGGGTATTAGATTTTGATGAGGCCATTTTATTGCGAAAAGAAGGGTGGAAAGGGCCAATTCTATTGTTAGAGGGTTTTTTCCAGCCTCAAGATTTACAATTAATTGACCAGTATAATTTAACAACTAGTGTTCATAGTGAGTGGCAATTATTCGCCATTGAAAATGCCCAATTTTCATCACCAATTTCAGTCTATATTAAGCTAAACAGTGGAATGAATCGGTTAGGTTTTCCACCGAACGATTACGAAAATGTTGTACGACGGTTATCTAAAATGCCGAATGTACGTAGTTTAACGTTAATGAGTCACTTTGCTAATTCAGATACCAAAACCGGCGTTGCTGAGCCTTTTCAACAAATCCAGCAATTTGAACACTTATCTTTGGAAACCTGTATCGCAAACTCAGGGGCAACACTGTGGCATAAACACACCCAATATGATTGGGTCCGCACGGGTATTTTACTGTATGGTGCGTCTCCAAGTGGAAAAGCTACTGATATATCTGGGTTGGGCTTGAAGGCAGCGATGACTTTACAATCAGAAGTGATTGCTATCCATGAAATTCCAGCAGGTCAATCAATTGGTTATGGTAGCCGGTTTACATCAACTAAACCGATGCGTATTGCGACAGTGGCGTGTGGTTATGCCGATGGTTACCCTCGGCATGCTGCAAATGGAACGCCTGTATGGTGTAAAGGTAAACGTTGTGCGCTATTGGGCGCGGTTTCGATGGATATGCTGACAATTGACATCAGTGATTGTGACGATGTTAAGCTTGGTGAGCGAGTAGAGATGTGGGGGCAAAATTTACCGGTTGATGAGGTGGCGCAAGCCGCGGGGACAATAGGTTATGAGCTACTCTGTGCGCTTGCAAAAAGAGTTCCTGTTTCTTATAAAAATAAAGTAGAATAATTATTAATCAATCACGCTAAAAACAGTTAGAATTTAGCTTTAAATGTGATTTTGATTACGAATATTGGGATTATAGCTATATTGATATAACATATAGCGGTGATCTATTTCTCATTATTTTTAGGTTAAATATATGTCTAAAGCAATTAAATTAACGACACTTGCTGTGGCTTTGAGTGTGTTATCTGGGGCCGCGTTTGCTGGAACTTGGTCTGTTGGGGGTTCAGTATTAGCGCAATCAACACCTTATAAAGGAATTAAGAGCCGTGATTATGTCACGCCAGTGCCTATTGTTAATTATGACAGTGAGAACTTCTATTTTCATACATTAGCAGCTGGTTATTACCTATGGAATGATACGCAAGACCAACTATCATTAGATGCTTTTTATTACCCGCAATTTTTTAAACCTAAAGACAATGATGATAAAGCAATGCGTGAATTAGACCGTCGCCGTGATACGGTGATGACGGGGCTGACTTATCGTCATAACGCTGATTGGGGTACGCTGAGAACGAATATTTCTGGTGATATCCTAGGTATCAGTAATGGTATTCGTGGTGAATTCGCCTATCTGTATGGTTTTGAAGGTGATAAGTGGTCAATAACCCCAGGTCTTGGTATTAAATGGGATAGCAAGAACCAAAACCGTTATGAATATGGTATTTCTTCAAAAGAATCACGTAATAGCGGTTTAAAACGTTATAACCCAGGTTCAAGTTGGACACCATACGTTGAAGTGACAGGAAATTATCGCTTTGATGAAAATTGGACGGTATTTGCAATGGGCCGTGTTGACCGCCTACCAAGTGAAGTGAAAGATAGCCCAATGGTGAATAAAGATGTTTCCGCCATTATGTGGACAGGTGTCACTTACACATTCTAAGTTTGTTATCGAAAGTTAAATTATTGAGCCCCTGATATCATTATGTTTATCAGGGGCTCAATTTTATCTATTTAGAAATCTTATACACTTAGACTGGATGATTAATCTTGCGGTTTATTATCGCGACTGACCATCACTAATGAAAGGCGAGCAGGGTGCTGTGCCTCACTTTTCATTGGGACATTAATCCTTGCCGTTTCTACACAAGCCATTTGTTTGTACCCATTATTTGGCATATCGTCCATACTGCATGATAACTCTGCCCAAGGGTTCCAACAGACAACATCACTATTATGGTAATGATGAATTTCTATTGTACGAGCCCATCCATCATCACGTAATAAGCTATATTCATCCGGTTCTGAATAAATACGGTCAGTATGTTTATTAAATTTGAGAGGTTCATTGGCATAAACTTCTTTATCTACGACTTTATCGAAATAGTGACCGCCTAACCCATAGACGGTGGCTTTTTGAATATCACTGATATTGAAATAACTATGCAGTGCGGCAGTAGTTTCGAAATCCCCATAACTTTCTAGTTCAAGTTCACATGTTTCACCGAGTTTCATACGGAGGATCAGAGTGAACTCATGTGGCCATAATTTACGGGTATAGTCGGTATCCGTTAACGTGAAGGTTAAAATAACGCCATCTTCATGCTCATTATGTGCGGTGAATTGCCAAGGTAAAATTCGCGCAAAACCATGGCTAGGACTAGCAACAGGGCCGAACCAAGGCCAACAAATAGGGATGCCACCGCGGATTGCAACACCTTCTTTAAAAGCACTTTCTGAACTTAGCCATAAGCAAGGTTTTTGCCCTGCAGGTTGCCAATCAATAAGTTGAGCACCTTGTAAACTGACGGCCCCACGCACCTTAGGGTGCGAGATGACAATGAGTGGAAGCTCGCCGAGTTGGCGTTGAGTGATGTAAGCAGAGACTTGTTTAATGACTGGTAGTGCAAAAAGTTTGTCGTGCATGGTATTAGGCCTGTGTTAATGGAACAGTGTGAATACTCGTCATCTTTCAAACTGCAGCATTGCTGACTGTGTTCATTCACTTGAATTATTTAGAGTATCTATTCGGTATATTTAAAGGCGCGGTGACGCGGTGAATAGTATTCATTCTAAAATAAGTCATGTTTATAGCGTATCCAATAAGAGATCAACCATAAGCGATATAGCAGAAAATATGAAGTGTTAATTTGTTATTGGATACGATACAAAAGAGCCGCCAATCGGCGGCTCAGTTAGACAAATTTCGTTACAGCTCTTATTTAGAGATGTGAGCGATCAAGTCTAATACTTTGTTAGAGTAACCAGTTTCGTTGTCATACCAAGAAACTAATTTAACAAAGTTGTCGTTCAGTGCGATACCAGCTTTAGCATCAAATACTGAAGTCAGTTTCTCACCGTTGAAGTCAGTTGATACAACGTCATCTTCAGTGTAACCCAGAACACCTTTCAGCTCGCCTGCTGCTGCTTCTTTGATTGCATCACAGATTTGAGTGTAAGTTGCTGGTTTTTCTAAACGAACAGTTAAGTCAACTACAGAAACGTTAGGAGTAGGTACACGGAAAGACATACCAGTCAGTTTGCCATTCAGTTCTGGAATAACTTTACCTACTGCTTTAGCCGCACCGGTTGATGATGGGATGATGTTTTGCGCAGCACCACGACCACCACGCCAGTCTTTATGTGAAGGGCCATCAACAGTTTTTTGTGTTGCAGTTGTTGCGTGAACAGTTGTCATCAGGCCTTCAACGATACCGAATTTGTCGTTGATAACTTTAGCCAGTGGAGCTAAGCAGTTAGTTGTACAAGATGCGTTAGAAACGATTTCTTGACCTGCGTAAGCTTTGTGGTTAACGCCCATAACGAACATAGGAGTATCATCTTTAGAAGGGCCAGTCAGAACAACTTTCTTAGCACCTGCTTGGATGTGTTTACGTGCAGTTTCATCAGTTAAGAAGATACCTGTAGCTTCAGCAACGACGTCAACACCGACTTCGTTCCATTTCAGGTTTGCAGGATCTTTTTCTGCTGTTACACGGATTTTTTTGCCGTTTACAACTAGGTGACCATCTTTAACTTCAACAGTACCGTTGAAACGACCATGAGTTGAGTCGTATTTCAGCATGTACGCCATGTATTCTGCATCGAGCAGGTCGTTGATAGCAACGATTTCGATGTCAGAACGCTCTTGTGCAGCACGGAAAACGATACGGCCAATACGACCAAAACCATTAATACCTACTTTGATAGTCATAGTATTTCCACCAGCTATTTATTCGTGAATTAAGTTGTAGTTAAAGTTACCAAAACCTTGCCAGCCGTCAAGCGGAATCGTGTCAATTATTGAAAAAAATCAATTCTGATACCACCAATTGCTTATTTGTCAGCCACTTCAGCGGCAAATACAGCCGCACGTATTATCGGGATTGTGCAGCATAATGAAACCATCTATCAGTGATATATGTGATACGGTTCACAAATCAAAACGGAAAGTAAGATGCTTCTTAGTTTAGAATAGTTTTACAGAAAATGTTGTTAATTTTTTGTTGATTGAAATTGATGTATGATAACCATTGAACATTTTAGTTATTTAAATATTTAGGTGTGACATGTCAAAAAAAGATAACCAACCTATTGATATTTCAGAATTAAATGAAATGCAGCGTTACGTTACACAGCAAGCAGGTACCGAGCCGCCATTCAGTGGCCAATTATTGCATAACCGTAAAGATGGTGTGTACGAATGTTTATGCTGTGGTTCACCTTTATTTATGTCTGAGAGCAAATTTGATGCAGGTTGTGGTTGGCCAAGCTTTTATCAACCCGTCAATGAAGAGGCTATCAAATACATTGAGGATTTCTCGCATGGGATGCATCGCATTGAGGTTCGCTGTCAACACTGTAATGCGCATTTAGGGCATGTATTTCCCGATGGTCCGCAGCCCACGGGGCAGCGTTACTGTATTAATTCAGCATCATTAAGCTTTATCGATGATGATAATGGTGAAAAGACCCGTGGATAAAGAGCTGAAGGGTGCTGAAATTTTAATATTAGAATGACAAAAACGATTCAGCTATCAGCTAAAATTAAGAATAATAAAATAACGTGTTAATTGCGTACTTGAAGGAGCCTTACCGTGAGCGTTGAAGTTAATCCAGAGCAACTTGAACAATTATTAGCAGTGATGACACCTGAAATCTATCAGCGCCTAGTAACCGCAGTTGAGCTAGGTAAATGGCCGGATGGGGTGATGTTAACGCCAGAACAAAAAGAGCATAGCTTGCAAATGGTATTATTGTGGCAGTCGCGGCATAACCATGACCCAGAGCATATGACGGTAGGGACTAATGGCGAAATTACGATGAAGAGCAAACAAGAGCTAAAAACGCTGTTTCAAGGTGAAATGTTGGCAACATTAAAACCGCAAAATAATGATGAGTAACAGTTACTCTGTAGATCTGTAGAATAGTTTGGTTATTCAATAGGGTGTTGTACAGTGACAGCGTCACTAAAACAAGTTTTCTCAATTGATATGAGAAAACTTGTCTACAAAGTCTGGGTTAATGCAGGTCAGTTAACGTGATTAACCTCGCGCCTTGCTTTTTCATTTCGTCTAAAGCTTCTTGGCTGTCATTGGCTGCAAGATTAACACCTCTACATCCATCCACTAGAACATCTACGCTATAGCCTAATTTTAGGGCATCTAACACGGTAAATTTGACACAGTAATCCGTCGCAATTCCCATAATAATTAAATGTGAAATGTGTTGTTCTTGTAACCATGCATGCAGGCGGGTTTGGCTAATTTTATCGTTATCGAAAAAGGCACTATAGCTATCAACCTGTGGGTTTTCCCCTTTGGTGAAAGTTGCACTAATCAGTGATTGGTTTAAATCTGAGTGTAATTTAGCGCCGTGCTCACCTTGTACGCAATGAATAGGCCACCAAACTTGTGTAATGCCATTTAGCTCACCGACTTCGCCAATTTGAGTATTTGAATTAGCCGCAAAACTAAGATGTGTCGCGGGATGCCAATCTTGGCTTGCAATGATGTCTATCTGTTTTTGTTGGCAAATAGCCATCGCCTTATTAGCAACATCAATAACATGTTCACTTTCATTTACTGCTAATGTGCCACCGGTGCAAAAATCGTTTTGTAAATCGACTAACAGTAATGCTGCTTTCATTGTGTCCTCAGTATGTTATCTGTTATTCATCAGCATAGCTCAACTCGCCGCGTAAATTATTCTGCATTAACTCTCGGATTAAAGCGGGGGTATAATTTTGGCTTAGTAAGTAGTGCAATTTACTTAAGGCGGCTTCAAAAGTCATGTCGTATCCACTTATCACACCAGCTTCTGCAAGAGCGTGTCCTGTGGCATAGCCTTCCATATTAACACGGCCAGAAATACATTGTGTCAGGTTCACCACAATAATGCCTCGGTTCGTTGCCTCGCGAAGTATACGTAGTAATTCAGGCTGTTGAGGGGCATTACCGACACCGTAAGAGCGCAATATAAGCGCTTTGACAGGTTGTTGGAGAATATTGCGAACAATCTCAACCGAGAGTCCCGGATAAAGTGTAACAACACCGATAGGTTGAGGTGTAATTCGGTGGCTTTTAAATTCACCTATGCCAATAGGTGCAGGGCACGTATTGAATGTACGAATATTGATACCCGCCTCCATTAAGGGGGAGCAGTTAGGTGAGCTGAAAGCATCAAAGCCGTCAGCATGAGCCTTAACGGTGCGGTTACCGCGATATAATTTGTTATTAAAAAACAGCCCGACCTCATTAACAGGGTAATTGGCCGCTAAATATAAGGCATTTAATAGATTTGTTTGCCCATCAGAACGTAATGCTTCTAATGGTATTTGTGACCCTGTCACGATCACTGGCTTTTTCAAGTTTTCAAACATGAAAGATAAGGCTGAGGCGGTGAAAGCCATAGTATCAGTGCCATGTAATATAACAAACCCATCATAAAGTGGATAATTTTCCCGAATATCATCAGCGATGAGCTGCCAATCTTCAGGAGTGATATCAGATGAATCAATCAACGGTTGATGCTCACGGATGGTAAACTCAGGCATTTCAGGGCGGTGAAACTCGGGCATTTGAGCTAACTGAGTTTGCAAATGACCAGAAACAGGAACATATCCCTGTGGTGAATGGCGCATGCCAATTGTTCCGCCTGTGTAGACTACATAAATTGATTTCTTCTGCATCTTATTACCTAATTTATCCAACTTATCGAAGGAGAATGATTATCAGGATTTTGACGCATTTGTTAGCGTATTACTATCGTTAACTTGCGAATAATTAGATTGATATGGGGTTATTGATGAGTTTGTGAGAGAAATCCCCTTCATTAACGCTGAAGGGGATTTAGCGATCAGTTAATTTCCGCGCAATTTAAGCAAAATGCGTAGCGGTTTTGAGGGTCATTCATTTTTAAGAAAAACTGAGCTTGCTGGCGGATATCCGTTGCGACTGCTGGGGGCAAAAACACCTGTAGTACATCCGGCATCGCGGCTTGAACGCTAGTGGTTAATTCAAGCAACAATTGATCCATGAAAGTCATCTCAGGCTTCATCCAATCTAGCTTAACATCAGTGAGTTTAGCGAGTTCTGCGGCTTTATCTATCGCAGTATCAAAATCACCTAGCTGGTCTACAAGGCCATTTTTAAGCGCGTCTTGCCCGATCCACACACGGCCTTGAGCGATTTTATCTATCTCTGCAGGTGTTTTATGGCGAGCTTTCGCGACTAAGCCAATAAATGTCTCATAACCATTTTCAATAGTAATTTGCATCATGTCAGCAAATTGAGGGCTAATCCCTTTAGTCAGAGAAATATCGGCTAATGGTGATGTTGATACTCCATCAGTATACACCCCAATAGAATCTAAAGATTTTTCAAAGGTATTGATCACACCAAATATACCAATTGAACCTGTCAGTGTGTTTGCACTGGCAATAATATAGTCAGCTGGAGTCGATACCCAATACCCGCCAGATGCTGCCATTCCCCCCATAGAAACCACCACGGGTTTACCGGCAGCATGGGCCGAAGCCAGTTCACTGCGGATCAAATCAGAAGCGCTTACACTTCCACCCGGGCTATTAACGCGTAACACAATTGCTTTAATATTATCATCAAGGCGAGCATCACGAATTTGTGCTGCGATGGTATCGCCTCCTGCAATCCCAGCCGTTTGCGGGCCATCCATGATAGCACCTTGAACAACAATCACGGCGATATTGCCACTTTGATTCGCATTGGTATCTGTTATTTTAGCGGAGTAATCATAGATACTAATATTATTGAATTGTTTATTTTCTTTATTCCAGCCAAAGTGTTTACTGAGTAAATCTTCAACTTCTTCGTTTGTATAAAGTTTATCAACCAATTTTTGTTTTAAAGCATATTGCGCGCTATCGCCTTTGACAGAACGTAATTGTTCTAAAATAGCATCAGCTCCAGGGAAAATTTGCGTGCTAGTTGTATTGCGGTTTTTGGCGATATCTGCGAGGTAATTGTTCCACAGGGCATCCAACCATTGTTTATTGGCCAAACGTGCTTCAGGGGACATTTCATCACGCATTAATGGCTCAACTGCTGATTTATAGGTACCAACACGGAAAATATGGCTACTGACTTTAAGTTTTTCTAACAGTGACTTGTAATAAAGGCCATTAGTTGCGAAACCATATACCCCAACAGCACCTTGTGGTGTGAGGTAGATATCATCAGCGTAACTGGCGAGATAGTATTGTGATTGGCTATAACTGCTACCGATGGCGTAAACCTGTTTCCCTGAACTTTTAAATTCATTGATTGCTTTACCGATATAAGCCAGAGAAGGTTGGTCGGCGCCAACTAAATCATCTAGGCGTAATACCATTCCTGTAATACGGTCATCATTTGCGGCGGTACGAATAGTATCAACGATGTCGAATAATGAATTTTCTTGCATGCGGCTATTTGAAGTACCAAGTAGTTCACGGCTCATACGACCAAATGGGTCTGGAGCAGAAACTTGGTCTACGATAACGCCCTGCAAATCAACATACAAAGCACCAAAATAATTTTTTTCGGGTTGAGTTTCTGTTTGGTAAAGCGCAATTGACCCAATAACGACAAAGAATAATACTAAGAAAATGGCGTTAAAAACGAATTCCCTAATAAAGTTTAGTGCTCGCCAGCTAATTCTAAAGATGGTAGCGATGATGTCCCAAAGTTGACGCATGTTTTCTCCTATCCTGTATATTTTGCACCACACGGGTGTTAGCTTCACTGGTTTGCCGTTGACTTATGGCACAAACTATTTTTGGATATTACATAAATATGTCTTTCTACAGTTGGGCTATTTCCGCCTGTAGCATGAATTTACGACAGTATACTCAAAAGCAAATCCGTTACCCGATCATCACATCGAATTGTTGATGTCTTAGTTGTATCAATACAATTAGTTGCAACTGCGGGCTATTTTTATGCATAACAAAATTATGATCAGCAAGGTACAATGCTTCAATGATATTTTTCATGTGTGACAAATGATACAATTCAATGAATTTATAACGTAATTTTACCTAGCGAATAACCGTTATTATTGTATTAGTGTAAGCGATTTTCCTTTAAGCTGAAACAATAGATAGCGTGGGTATCATTATCTAATTGAATGATTATCATATCAGTTTACTCTTAAACGGAGACAAATATGGATGCTTTAACCCTTTTGTTGAACCGCCGTTCAGCTTCAAGACTCACATCACCAGCACCCCAAGGTGAAGAACTTAACAATATACTTGCTGCGGGGATGAGAGCACCTGATCACGGAGCTTTGAAACCATGGCATTTTGTTGTTATGCAAAATGAAGGTATTAACCGCTTCAGTGAGCTATTAGAAAAAGCGGCAATTGAAGGGCAATTAGGTGCTGAAGTAGAAGAAAAAGCACGTAACGCACCTTTTCGCGCTCCACTCATTATTACTGTAATTGCGAAATTAAAAGACCATCCGAAAATACCACAATGGGAACAATTAGTTGCTGCAAGTTGCACTGTACAAGCAATGCAGATGGCTGCGGTTGCTCAAGGCTTTGGCGGTATATGGCGCTCAGGAGCATGGACAGAAGATGCCGTGGTTCGTGCGGGATTAGGTTGTGGAGATAACGACCGTATTGTTGGATTTCTTTATTTAGGTACGCCAGAGCTTAAAGCACCAGCAAAAGTGCAAACACCTGATATGACAGGCTTTGTATCTTATTTCTAATAAAGAGAATAATAATGACTGAAAAAATTAGATTAACGCAATATAGTCATGGTGCAGGCTGCGGCTGTAAAATTGCACCGAAAGTATTAGAGCAAATTTTACACACGGAACAAGCAAAATTTCATGACCCACATTTGTTAGTTGGAAATGAAACGAAAGATGATGCGGCGGTTTATGATCTCGGTAACGGGATTGGTATCATCAGCACGACAGATTTTTTTATGCCGATCGTTGACTCTCCGTTTGAGTTTGGCCGTATTGCTGCAACTAACGCGATTAGCGATATCTTTGCTATGGGTGGAAAACCGATTATGGCAATCGCTATTTTAGGCTGGCCAATTGCTAAGTTACCGCCTGAAGTGGCTCGTGAAGTGATTGAGGGGGGCCGTGCTGCTTGTGCGGATGCTGGCATATCATTGGCTGGAGGGCACTCTATTGATGCACCTGAGCCTATTTTTGGTTTGGCAGTTACAGGTGTTGTGAATACGGAATATGTGAAGAAAAATAGTGCTGCAACAGCAGATTGCGAACTGTTCTTGACTAAACCGCTTGGGATTGGCGTTTTGACAACGGCAGAGAAAAAAGGGGTACTTTCGCCGGAACATCAACACTTAGCGGCAGAAACCATGTGCCAAATGAATAAGTTAGGAGCGGTGGTTGCGCCTTTAGAGGGAGTGACGGCTATGACGGATGTAACCGGTTTCGGTTTATTGGGACATTTAAGTGAGATTTGCGAAGGGTCTAAAGTTCGCGCTGAAATTTCCTTTAGTAAAGTCCCTAAATTAGCCAACGTCGAAAAATATATTGAAGCAGGTTGCGTTCCTGGTGGAACAACCCGTAACTTCGACAGCTATGGTCACCTTATTGGCCCAATGAGTGATATGCAACGTCAGCTATTGTGCGACCCACAAACTTCTGGTGGCTTACTCATTGCAGTAAAACCTTCCGAAGTCTCTAAAATTAAAGAGATTGCACAGCAGCAAGGTGTTTTGTTACAGTCTATCGGTAAATTATTACCCCATCAGGATAATGTTCCTTTAGTTGAAGTGATAGATTAATTTATGCGTTTGTTTATTGCGGAAAAACCGAGCCTTGCAAGGGCCATTGCAGATGTATTACCCAAACCCCATAAACGCGGTGATGGTTTTATTCAATGTGGTGATGGCCAAACCGTAACATGGTGCATTGGCCACCTTTTAGAGCAGGCGGAACCCGATGCTTATGAACCTCGGTACGCACGTTGGAATCTTCAGGATTTGCCAATTATCCCGGATAAGTGGCAATTGAAGCCCCGTCCCGCAGTAACTAAACAATTAAAAACCATTGAAACATTACTGAAGCAAGCTTCAATAGTCGTCCATGCAGGAGACCCCGATAGAGAAGGTCAACTGCTGGTGGACGAAGTGCTTGATTTTTTAAAGCTCGATCCTGAGAAACGCAAAGCCGTAAAACGTTGTTTGATCAACGACCTTAACCCACAAGCCGTTGAGCGGGCAATTGACCGCTTAAGAGAAAATCGTGAGTTTATCCCTCTTTGTGTCTCCGCCTTAGCGAGAGCACGGGCAGATTGGCTATATGGCATCAATATGACTCGTGCTTATACACTATTAGGGCAACGAGGTGGATATCAAGGTGTTCTTTCTGTTGGGCGGGTACAAACGCCAGTTTTGGGCCTAGTTGTTAGGCGCGATGAAGAAATAGAAAATTTTATCCCTAAAGATTATTTCGAGGTGAAAGCCCATATTGTTACGCCAAAAGATGAGCGTTTTGTAGCAATATGGCAGCCAAGTGACTCCTGTATTGATTACCAAGACGAAGAAGGGCGTTTGTTCCATCGGCCGCTTGCAGACCATGTGGTATCGCGTATTGAGGGGAAGCCTGCCATAGTGACGCAATATCAGGACAAGCGCGAGTCTGAAATTGCACCATTGCCTTTCTCTTTGTCGTCTTTACAGATTGAAGCCGCTAAAAAGTATGCGTTGAGTGCACAAGAAGTATTGGATATATGCCAACGCTTGTATGAAACACATAAGTTAATTACTTATCCTCGTTCGGATAGCCGCTATTTACCGGATGAGCATTTTGCAGGGCGACACAGTGTATTGAATGCCATTGCTGTGCATCAGCCTGATCTCACTGAATTTGAACTGCCAGAGTTAGATAAAAAGAATCGTTGTTGGGACGATAAAAAAGTGGACGCCCACCATGCAATTATTCCAACTGCAAAAACGGCAGCAGTAAAATTAACGGAAAATGAAAGTAAAATTTACCAACTGATTGCACGTCAATATATTATTCAGTTCATGGCGGATGCGGTTTACCGTAAGTGTACTATTGATCTTGAAATTGAAAAGGGTAAATTTATTGCAAAAGCTCGGTTTCTTGCTGAAGCGGGCTGGCGAGTTGTATTAGGCAATAAAGAGCGCGATGCTGAAAATGATGGTATGCCTTTGCCAGTTGTGAGTAAAAGTGATGAGTTATTATGTGAGAAAGGGGAAGTTGTCGAACGGCAAACGCAGCCTCCGCGCCCTTTTACGGATGCAACGCTATTATCAGCAATGACTGGGATTGCTCGGTTTGTGCAAGATAAAGCATTAAAAAAAGTATTGCGAGAAACGGATGGGCTTGGTACGGAAGCGACTAGGGCGGGCATCATTGACTTACTATTTAAGCGCCAATTTCTCTTCAAAAAAGGGCGTTACATTCATTCCTCTCCGGCAGGAAGGGCTCTAATTCATGTTCTACCCGATATGGCAACATTACCGGATATGACTGCTCATTGGGAGTCCGTACTGACTCAAATTAGTGAAAAACAATCACGTTATGATGATTTTATGCACCCGCTAGGTCAAACATTGATGCAATTAATTCACCATGCACGCCAATTTACAAATTTGAGGGCATTTCGAGAGTTACCAGCCCCATCAGTAAAAGCAGGGAAAAAAACTGCAAAAACAGGCAAGAAGAAAACGAAAAAGAAAGAGGATTAGTTGAGTCTGGCAAACCAATAAAAGGCGCTTTAAGCGCCTTTTTGCATGATAACTAGTGAGGAAATTTATTTTGTTAGGTCAAACTCAGACCACACCGGTGCGTGGTCTGATGGTTTTTCCATTCCGCGAATATCATAATCAATACCCGTTGCGATACAACGTTCAGCAAGGTTATTTGAGGCTAGTAATAAATCAATACGTAAACCGCGGTTATCATCAAAGCCCTTAGAACGGTAGTCAAACCAAGAGTAGCAATCAGCAACATCAGGATTTTTAGCTCGGTATGTATCGACCAAGCCCCAGCCTAACAATTTAGCTAACCATTCACGTTCTTCAGGTAAAAAAGAACATTTTCCGGTTTTTAACCAACGTTTGCGGTTTGCATCACCAATACCGATATCCAGATCGGTTGGGCTAATATTCATATCACCCATAATGAGTAATTGAGACTCAGCCGTTTGTGTTGATGTAATGTAATTTTGTAAATCTTGATAGAATTTTTCTTTTGCTGGAAATTTAGTTGGGTGGTCGCGGCTTTCCCCTTGAGGAAAATAACCATTAACAACAGTCAATGGGCCACGCTCTGTTTGAATGTCAGCCATGATAATACGGCGCTGTGCGTCATCATCGTCAGTTGGAAAGCCTTTGCGGACAGCAATAGGTTCATTTTTTGTTAAAAGAGCCACACCATAATGGGCTTTTTGGCCGTGATAAAAAACATGATAGCCGAGCTGACTAACCTCTTCATAAGGGAACATATCATCATGGACTTTTGTTTCTTGTAAGCCAATAACCTCAGGTTGATGTTTTTCGATGATTGCAGCGAGTTGGTGAGGACGAGCTCGGAGGCCATTGATATTGAACGATATGAATTTCATGGTTTTTTATCACCTAGTTTTATGATTATTATGCGTATTCTACCAGATGGTAGCAATACTGTAACCCCGAGTAGCATGTTTCAACGATTAGGTTGTTTTATAGCCAATAACGATTATGATAAAAATGGTCATTACATAACTCATTCTTGGTACAATATCAAAATTTAGCGTTTAATATAAAAGTTATAATAAATTTAGTTAAACAAAAAATATTATAATTAATTAAATTTATTATGGGGGCTAGAATTTAATTTCTGATTAAAATTAAATTAATAATTTCAATATTAACTAGTTTTAATTTCATTTAAAGTCAATTGGTTATTTATATTTTAATGTGATTTAATAGTGGAGGCATAAAAAATAATTAATCGAAACAGTATAATATATTGCTTTGTAATGATGGAAATTATAAAAATACTTTTATGAAATATTGTTAATCATTCAATAAAAAATCAACTTTGACTTTTTATTTTTTGGATTAATTTATGGGCTAATCAATATAATTATTAATGAGAAAGTTAAGTATGTTGATTAACATTTTAATAAATGGAATGGGGTCATAGATATGTTCTTTTCAAGAAAATTAGAGGCGTTTATGGCGGTTGTTGAGAATGGCTCGTTAAGCAAAGCGGCAAGAGTGATGAACCGTACGACACCTCCCATCGCGAAGTCAATCAAAGACTTTGAGACAAGCCTAGGTAAACGGCTTTTTAAACGAGAAAAATTTGGAATGACATTAACTAAGGATGGCCAAGAGCTTTATAACGATCTAAGAGATCTTTATTTACAGGAGAAAGAAATAACGAAAAAACATTTTTCAGGTTATATAATCAATGAGGCTAATATTTATTATGACTGGGGAAAGGAAAATCATTTAATTAATTTATATCAATCAGCACATCAAAATAATGTACAAGTAAATATATTAAGGTTTAATTATGATGAAGTAGATGAAATTGTCGATTATGATGGAAATACACTTATTCTTAGTTCAGAGCAGGTTGTCAGCGAACGGTTTTCATTACAAAAAATAATAGAAAATTCACCATTAGGTATTTATTGTCGGAAAGAACTGTATGAAAAATTTCATTATGATCTTGTTACATTATTACAAAAAAGTACCTGGTTATGTGACCCCGCATTTTATAAAAGTTCTTTAATGAGCGATTTATTAGCAAAAATTGAAACGGTTGATAATAAAACGAGCGTGAGACAAATGGATAATATTGGCTGTTGCCAAAGTTTTATTCAAGATGGTGACTTTATAGGTATTATAGACCACTATCCAGAAGAAGAATTAATTGATAAATCATTAATTTATATACCATTAAACAAGATTTTGGGGAAAAGTGTTTGTTACATTTATAAATCAAAATCACACTCTAGTGTACTAAATCGTTTTATGGGTGTTGTTGATAAATTAGGGGGGGATGTTAATTAAATGGTGGTGGGAGAAGGATTCGAACCTTCGAAGTCTGTGACGGCAGATTTACAGTCTGCTCCCTTTGGCCGCTTGGGTATCCCACCAGATTTTGAGTTGCTGTAATCATTGACAGCGGGCGGCATCATATCAAATGACGCGCCGCTGTAAAGCATTAATTTTCAATAAAATGGTCGTTTGCTGTTTTTTTATTCTTAATGCGTGTTAAATCTACAAAGTGTTGTTAAATAAGCCACTGTGTTGGCTTATAAAATAATGGTGCGATTACCATATACAAATACACGTTGAGCTAAGACCCAGTAAAGGGCATGGCTTAGTACATTTTTTTCAACGTCACGTCCAGCACGCATCATATCATCCGCTGTGAATGTATGGTCTACATTAATCACGTTCTGTGTAATGATTGGCCCTTCATCAAGGCTGTCATTAACAAAATGCGCTGTAGCACCAATAATTTTTACGCCACGCTCATAAGCTTGGTGATAAGGACGGGCACCAATAAAGGCAGGTAAAAACGAATGGTGAATATTGATAATCTGGTTTGGATAATGCTGAACAAATGCGGGCGTTAATACGCGCATATATTTAGCCAACACAACGTAGTCAGGCTGATACTGGTCAATCTGTGCTGTCATTTTTTCGTCATGTTGTTCGCGAGTTAAGCCTTCATGACTAATATGGTGGAATGGGATGCCAAATTGTTCGACTAAGTTTCTTAGCGTATCGTGGTTTCCAATAACAGCAGCAATTTCAACATCCAAGCCATCATAAGCACTTTTCATGAGTAGGTCGCCCAGACAATGTGCTTCTTTGGTTACCATGACGACAATACGACGCCGGCCTGCAGTGTTTAATTCACGTTGAGACCCAACAGGCAATGCATCGTCGAGATCCGCTAATAATGTTTCATCGTTGAAAATGCCTTCTAACTCAGTTCTCATGAAGAAACGGCCAGTGTGATGATCAACAAATTCATTATTTTGTACGATATTGAGTTGGTGTTTATAGCAAATATTGGTGATTTTCGCGATTAATCCTTTCGCGTCAGGGCAAATTGTCCTGAGAATTTTCTTTTGTACAATTTTGTGTTGCATGAAACAGCCTAATCCTTAACTAACAAAGCGATATAAAAAACGACAGATTGTGTATTAAATGTGTCTCATTAGACAGGCATTAAATAAAGGGTAATTAGTCTGGGTGCCCACACTTTTTATATTTTTGACCAGAGCCACAAGGACATAAATCATTACGACCGATTTTTGGGGTAATGCCGTCTATATAATACCAACACGAATCCATCTTAATAAAACGCGAACGTTCATGAATAAGCTGCTTATGATCAGCTTTTTCATCAATAAAGCAAGCCGAAAATTCGACATAAGCTTCATCGGGATTTTTAGCATAAGAAGAACTAATAACACGAAGACCACACCAGCGTGTCTTCGAAAAACTATTTACAATTTCGTGGTGCCATTCTTGAGCATGGCAATCCGGGTGCCATGTTTTAATCAGATAATCGGCATTTTGGTGAACATAAGCGCTATATCTGGAGCGCATAAGCTGTTCAGGCGTCTGTGGAATAGATTTTCCTTGTAAAAAAGGGGCGCAGCATTGTTCAAATTGTGCTTCGTTGCCACAGCAACACCTATCTTCTACTTGTGATTTCATAACACTCTCTATAAAAATAAGTATAAGATTGAAAAGTCACTATACTTAAATGATGGCGAATAAATGATTTTATCGTATGAATAATTGTATTGTTAATTAAACCAGGCTTTTGCAGTAGGTATCTTATGAAAAATAGAAAAGTACTCATAATAGAAGACGAAATCACCTTCTGTACAATTTTAAAAAATTACCTCGAAACGCTGGATATTGAGATCTATACCGCAGATAATGGTCAATTAGCAATAGAGATGTTAACAATAAACGGTATCACCCCTGATATCATTCTCTGTGACCTTAATATGCCGATAATGAATGGTGAAGCGTTTATGCGAGAGCTTATTGCTCGTAATATTGATATTCCAGTCATTGTGATTACGGCAACAACTGATTTTACTCAGTTAGATAGAATGTTTCGTTTAGGGGCTAAAGATGCTTTGCTTAAGCCAATAAAAAATTTAGATGAAGTTAAAGTGACCCTACTTTCTGCACTGTATCCTGAGAAAAATAGCCTAACAGAGCTAATGGGAGAGGAAATTCATCAGATTTCTACATTAATGCAAGATCATACTCAAGATATGTTGACGGTGTTGAAGCAGTTACAACCGCCAGTAAACCAAATTATAAATAATTACCGAATTAACTATCGCCAACTTAATGAAGCTAACCGCTTTGGTTTATTATTAGACTTAGCTGCTATTTCAGACAGCCAAATAGGATTTTACTGCATTGACACTGAGCGCTCTCCCCAAGAAGGTATTATGGCTGCTTTTTTGATTCGTGTGGTGTTCAATGACCTATTAAAAAGTGCGGTAAGCTACCCAGAAAAAAAATTACCGAATATTGATAGGATTATTAATCAAATAAATTATTTACTAGAGGATTCGGGGTTTAGTGGGCAATTTCCTCTCTTATTGGGGTATTTTAATACACAGAATAAAGCAATTATAATGGCGAGTGCGGGCTTAGAAGCGGAAATAACGACAGAAAATACGCATGTTAAGTTACCAAGAAGTCTTCCTTTAGGTACACTTAAATTTTATCAATCTAACCATTTAGAGGTAAAAGGAAATGCTTGGCAGTGTTTAATACGTAATAATAGTCAGAAAATAAAACTTATGTTTAACCCGGAGACATAATTAATGTCTAAAATGCATGCATGTGTCATCTAAATAACCCTATTCAGACTCGTCGCTATTTATTCATAAATATTTCCTGATATACTTTTGCGCACTTAAAATGCCTCTTGATACTTTAGTGAAATTTGAGAGGCAAGGATGATATCTGGAGTGATAAAAATGACACAGCGCAAGGTGCGTAAAGCGGTAATCCCTGTTGCAGGCTTAGGGACTCGTATGCTTCCTGCAACAAAAGCTATTCCAAAAGAAATGTTGCCAATAGTCGATAAGCCACTTATTCAATATGTTGTTAATGAGTGTATTGCTGCGGGGATCAATGAAATTGTTTTAGTAACACATTCATCAAAAAATTCCATTGAGAACCACTTTGACACAAGCTTTGAGTTAGAAGCTATTTTAGAAGCGCGTGTTAAGCGCCAGTTATTGGATGAGGTTCAATCTATTTGTCCAAGTCATGTAACGATTATGCAAACGCGACAAGGAATAGCAAAAGGATTAGGGCATGCAATTTTGTGTGCTAAACCGTTAGTCGGTGAAGAACCTTTTGCGGTTATTTTACCTGATGTCATTTTAGACCGTTACAGTACAGATTTAACTAAATTTAACTTGCGTGAAATGCTCGAACAATATGAATCAACAGGTGCAAGTCAAATTTTAGTTGAGCCAGTCCCTGAAGAAGATGTATCTAGCTATGGTATTGTGGATTGCAGTGGAGAAACGCTAGCACCTGGGGATAGCAAAAGAATTGTTCGTATGGTTGAAAAACCAAAACGTGAAGAAGCTCCATCTAATTTATCTATTGTTGGTCGTTATGTTTTATCTGAAAAGATTTGGGATGCATTAGCTAAAACAGCTCCCGGTGCTGGTGATGAAATACAATTAACTGATGCTATTGCATTAATGATGGAAAATAATGAGCCTGTAGAGGCCTACCACTTATGTGGTAAAAGTCATGACTGTGGAAATAAATTAGGTTATATGAAAGCATTTGTTGAATATGGAATGCAGCATGATGCGTTGGGTGAAGAGTTTACTCAGTGGCTGAAGAAATTATCAGCGTCATTGAATGCAGCAAAATAAAATTTCACAATAAATTTTTATTAAAGGCTAACTTAATTTGTTAGCCTTTTTTATGCGTGAAAAAATAAATTATTAACAATAAACGTCAGGTATTAAGGCGTATCGCTCTGATTTAGACTGTTTAGTTGCTACTCATTATAAGTGAGAGGTGTACAAAAATTAACATATAACCCCATTACATAAATAAAATCACTGAACAATATTTAAGTTTATCTAATTAAGCTTACATATCTTTACTACTCTGTTTTATTTATCATGATTATTTGATTGGTAGTATAATACAGCGCAAAGGCTTAAACAGAACAGTTAATTGAAGTGGGCAGTAGTTATGCGGCTTTAGTGCTAAAAAAGGGAGCTATAATAGCTAAGCGCTTTTTCTTAGTAGAGGTTAATATAAAATAATATATAAAGGTTGAAACAAAAACACCCTTATAAAAGGGTGTTTAGAATACATGTATAGGCTATTAGATTAAGAAATCATCTAAAGATTTGCCTTGTTCTTCAATGGCAACTTTGATTACTGCTGGAGTACGGCCTTGGCCTGTCCAAGTTTTAGTTTCGCCATTTTCATCAACATATTTATATTTAGCTGGACGTGCAGCACGTTTAGCACGGGTGCTAGTGCTTTTACCTGAGTCCATTGTTTGCAGAAGGTCATTTAAATCGACGCCTTGCTCAAGAATCATTTCACGAACTTTTTCCAATTTACGGTTACGTTCTTCTAATTCCGCGCGAGCTTGGCTCTCTTCATCACGACGTTCTTCAACAACGACGGTTAATTTTTCCAGCATTTCTTCTAAAGATTCTAAAGTTACTTCGCGAGCTTGAGCACGAAGAGTACGGATGTTATTTAACGCTTTTAATGATTCGCTCATTTTCCTGGTCTCAAATTATTTGTTGGCATGTGTACAGTAATAATAGAATGCTATTTTAAATTCTGCAATAGCTAAATTACTTCCTTAGTTTAAAAGTAATCTTTAACGAATGCAATTTTTTTACAAAAGAAAAATAAACTTTTCGTAGATATATATATAGCTATTATCAATAACTGAACTAAACGAAAAATAGGAATAAGCCAAAATCTTAGTGATTAAATAATTCAAAAAAGAAGAGGCGTGTCTCATTTTACTTTTACTCGGAATGAATTGAAGGGAAGGTCAGGCTTAAATTTTCTTTTTTTGATGATGCTTTTTAGCGGAATGTGCTTTAGTTGAAACTGTTTATAGTTAATATCAAATTGATTTTTATTGCATACGTGCTAAGTAATATTTGCAATAAGGTACAAGTTGAGCCCCAAAAAAAAGTTAAATTTTCAATAAGTAAAGGGCATCTACACCAATATTGTTAATCCTCAAGTATGTTTTATGGTAAAATTATTATGTATATTAATTTTGAGGGAACAGCCAAATGGCTCAGCTTTACTTTTATTATTCAGCAATGAACGCGGGAAAATCAACGTCATTATTGCAATCATCGTATAACTATAATGAAAGAGGAATGCGTACGGTTATTTTTACGGCAGAGATAGATAACCGTTTTGAACAAGGAAAAGTCTCATCGCGAATAGGTTTATCTGCGGAAGCGTTACTATACTCAACAACAACAAATATGGCCGAGTTAATCAAAAAAGAAAATAGTGTACAAAAAGTACATTGTGTTCTTATTGATGAATGTCAGTTTCTAACAAAAAAACAAGTTGAAGAATTATGTGACATAGTCGATAACGAGGATATTCCGGTTTTATGTTATGGATTGCGTACCGACTTTGCAGGACAATTATTTGAGGGTAGTCAATATTTGCTTGCTTGGGCTGATAAATTAGTTGAGCTAAAAACGGTTTGCTATTGCGGGCGTAAGGCGAGCAAGGTATTACGTATAGGAAGTGATGGGGTGCCTGTATATGAAGGCTTACAAGTTGATATAGGTGGTAATGAAAAGTATATCTCTGTTTGTCGTAAGCACTATTCAGAAGCAATAAAACAAGCTCAGTTGATGAATGAGGGCGTTATACCTAAGCAGCCACTTCATTTTCGATGAGCAGAAATATTTTGGTGTAGGGACTAAAATAGGCTTCGGTTATCGGATTATTACGGCAGTTAATGAAATCAACTCAGTGGGTTAAATTATTTTATATGATATTGATTTTATGTATTCTTGCTGTCATCCATTTAAAATAGTGAAACAAAAGGCACTACAATAATTGTAGTGCCTTTATTTTAAATAATGTTTAACACATTATTTCTTAGCGTTTTTCTTTTCTACTTCTTTTTTTACGGCTGTTTTTTTCTGAGGCGCTTTTTTTTCCTCTTTATCAATCACAGGCGTATCTTGATGCTCAACAAACTCACGACCATAATAAGAATCCAGTAATAACTGTTTAATTTCAGAGATTAAAGGATAGCGGGGGTTTGCTCCTGTACATTGGTCATCAAATGCATCTTCAGAAAGTTTATCTACACGGGCTAAGAAGTCGGCTTCAGTTACACCAGTCTCACGAATAGATTTAGGAATGCCTAAATCAGCTTTCATTTCCTCCAACCATGCGAGTAATTTTTCAATTTTCTCAGCAGTCCGATCTCCAACTTTAGTGAGCCCTAAATGATCTGCAATTTCTGCATATTGGCGGCGTGCATGAGGTCGATCGTATTGGCTAAACGCAGTTTGTTTTGTTGGGTTATCATTAGCATTAAAACGGATAACATTACAAATTAATAATGCGTTCGCAAGGCCATGAGGAATATGGAACTCTGAACCAAGTTTGTGAGCCATTGAGTGACAGACACCTAAGAATGCGTTTGCAAATGCAATACCCGCAAGTGTCGCTCCGTTATGTACACGTTCTCTTGCAACAGGGTTTTTAGCGCCTTCGTGGTAACTGGCTGGTAAATAATCTTTTAATAAACTCAGGGCTTTAAGTGCTTGTCCGTCAGTAAATTCATTTGCTAAAACAGAAACATAAGCTTCCAATGCATGGGTGACAGCATCTAAACCACCAAAAGCTGTTAACGATTTAGGCATATTCATGACTAAGTTCGCGTCAACAATTGCCATATTTGGTGTTAATGCATAATCCGCTAATGGATATTTTTGGCCTGTTTTATCATCAGTCACTACCGCAAATGGAGTCACTTCTGAACCCGTACCGGAGGTCGTTGTGATAGCAACTAATTTAGCCTTAACGCCCATTTTAGGGAAACGGTGGATACGTTTACGTATATCCATGAAACGTAATGCTAATTCCTCAAAATGAGTTTCGGGGTGTTCATACATAACCCACATAATTTTAGCCGCATCCATTGGTGAACCACCACCTAATGCAATAATGACATCAGGTTGGAATGCTTGCATTTGTGCTGCACCTTTACGAACAACCGTTAATGTCGGGTCTGCCTCAACTTCAAAGAAAACATCAGTTTCAATCTGATGTTTTTTGAGAACGCTAACGACTTCATCAACATAACCATTATTGAATAGATAGCCATCGGTTACGATAAAGGCGCGTTTTGCACCGTCAGTTGCAATCTCTTCAAGGGCGATAGGTAGACAACCACGGCGGAAGTAGATTGAGTTCGGAAGTTTATGCCACAACATATTTTCAGCTCTCTTCGCCACAGTTTTGGTATTGATAAGGTGTTTTGGACCGACGTTTTCAGAGATGGAGTTACCCCCCCAAGAACCGCAACCTAGTGTAAGAGAAGGCGCTAATTTAAAGTTGTACAGGTCACCAATACCGCCTTGTGACGCTGGCGTATTGATTAAAATACGCGCAGTTTTCATTTTTTGGCCAAAATAGTTAACTCGCTCATGTTGGTTATCTTGGTCAGTATATAGGCAAGAGGTATGGCCAATTCCCCCCATTTCAACTAATTGTTCTGCTTTTGCAACGGCATCTTCAAAATTCTTACCACGATACATGGCTAATAATGGAGACAGTTTTTCATGGGCGAACGGTTCTGACTCATCAATAGTTTTTACTTCACCAATTAAGATTTTAGTTGTTTTTGGCACGCTAATACCGGCCATTTCGGCAATTTTATAAGCAGGTTGACCAACAATGGCGGCGTTTAGGTTGCCATTTTTTAAGATGATATCTTGAACTGCTTTGAGTTCTTTTCCTTGCAGCAGGTAGCCACCATGGCTGGAAAAACGCTCGCGAACTTGGTTGTAGATTTCATCCACGACTACAACGGATTGTTCAGATGCACAAATAACCCCGTTGTCGAATGTTTTTGACATCAGAATAGACGCGACAGCACGTTTAATATCTGCCGTTTCATCAATCACCACAGGGGTGTTACCCGCACCAACTCCGATAGCGGGTTTACCTGAGCTATAAGCGGCTTTCACCATGCCTGGTCCACCTGTCGCTAAAATCAGGTTAATATCAGGATGGTGCATTAAGGCATTGGATAACTCAACAGAAGGGGAGTCAATCCAGCCAATAATGTCTTTTGGTGCACCCGCTGCAATAGCAGCATCCAGCACGATTTGTGCTGCACGGTTAGTAGCAATTTTGGCGCGAGGGTGCGGAGAAAAAATAATAGCGTTACGTGTTTTTAAGCTAATGAGTGATTTAAAAATTGCGGTTGAAGTCGGGTTAGTTGTTGGCACAATACCACAGATAATACCAATCGGCTCAGCTATTGTAATTGTCCCAAATGTTGGGTCTTCAGATAGCGTACCACAGGTTTTTTCGTCTTTATAAGCATTGTAGATATACTCTGAAGCAAAGTGGTTTTTGATCACTTTATCTTCAACAATGCCCATTCCAGATTCTTCGACAGCAAGTTTTGCTAGGGGGATACGTGCGTCAGCAGCAGCGAGGGCAGCGGCTCTAAAGATTTCATCAACTTTTTCTTGGGAGAAAGTTGCGAATTCACGTTGAGCTTTTTTGACACGAGCAACGAGTTCATTGAGTTCGGTAACGTTAGTTACGGACATATAGATTACTCCTGATAAATGTTAAACTTTTTAAGCCAATGAGCAATGCATCTATAGAACGAAGAAATGCTTAAAGATGAAAGTATAGATGTAATCTATAATAACGCTGCTCATCATCGCTTATTGGCTTAAAAACCTTATTCAATATTGAGTTAATATCCTAATTAGCTCTGTCTATCAGTTAAGAGTAGATTAACAAAACGGTAATTAAATAAAGTGATCTAAATCACGAAAATGCTAAGCTGACTCCTTTCAGCACGTGTATTTATGCACAAGTTGAATAAATGTTGTTCATCTATTACTTAATTTAATATTATCAAAACAATTCGTGCGGATAATCTATGTCTATCTAACTAAATATTAAATAAATTTAGCAAGTTAAAGAAAATATTGTTTTACTCAAGGAAATTAATAACATCGGTGGTAAAATTATGAAAGGTATCAATGAATCTCTAAAGAGAATTGCTTAAGGAAATGAATGGGTGAGTAGCGCATTACTTGATTTATCGGGTTATATTAAATTTTTTATTGGTTTATTTGCACTTGTAAACCCAGTTGGCATATTACCTGTGTTTATTAGTATGACAAACTATCAAAGTAATGCTGGGCGAAATAAGACTAACACCATTGCAAATACCTCAGTTGCGATCATTTTATGTACATCATTATTAATTGGTGACTCAATACTGCAATTATTTGGTATTTCAATTGATTCCTTCCGTATTGCTGGGGGGATTTTGATCGTCACAATCGCGATGTCAATGATTAGCGGTAAAATTGGTGAAGACAAACAGAACAAGCAAGAAAAAACGGAAACTGCGGTTAGGGATAGCATTGGTGTTGTACCTTTAGCTTTACCTCTAATGGCGGGGCCTGGTGCAATAAGTTCTTGTATTGTATGGTCATCTCGTTGGCATGGTTGGCAAAACTTTTTAGGCTTAGCGTTGACGAGTATCGCTTTTGCCTTTTGTTGTTGGTTATTATTTCGTTCAGCGTCTTTATTGGTTCGTTACTTAGGTCAAACAGGGATCAACGTAGTGACTCGTATCATGGGGTTATTACTGATGTCGCTGGGAATAGAGTTTATTGTGACGGGTGTTAAGGCCATATTCCCAGGCCTATTGTAATCTCATTTCTTTTTATGGCTGCAAATCGGCCCTATTGCAGCCATACCCACTGCTAATTTACCTCGTATTACACATATCAGTTTTGCTATTCAGATAGCATATTTCCCTTTTCTTTAATTGGCTGGCTAAAATTTTAGCTATCAATAATCACGTCTAAAAAAATGATGCCTGTAATTATATGTGGCATTTATTGCTAAAACAGGGATAAAAAGTAAGGAATTGTGAGCTATGTAAATTTATTCACTATTCTAATTGGCGTTTGTTAATGATATGTTTGGAAATGTGCTTGGGGGCTATCTTATAGTATATAACCAATATTTTATTAAATCATTGTAATGTAAATGAATTATAATTATGCCACCTGTTTTTTTAAAACTTACTTAAAATTTTTAACTAACTAATGTTAATTAATTGTTTTAATTATTTGAGTTCATTAAGTGGATTGCCCATAAGGAAATAGCGGTACTAGGGCTTAAATATTAGCATAAAGAAGGTTGCTAGTGAGGTTATAGCACCATCAATGAATCATGAGGGATAGGATGTTCAAATCAACACTTGGTTTTGGTGTACTCTCTTTATTATTTGTTACGTTACAGGCAAGTGCCACAGAAAAAGTAAAACAGGTTATTACAATTAACAATGGCTCAGAAGTGACTTCACTTGACCCCCACAAAGTGGAAGGGGTGCCAGAAAGCAATGTGATATTAAACTTATTAGAAGGTCTAGTGTATACCGATGTAGACGGTAAATCGGTTCCTGGTGTTGCTAAAAGTTGGAGTAATGAAAATTTCACCACGTGGATTTTTACTTTACGAGATGATGCAAAGTGGAGTGATGGTTCGCCAGTAACCGCTGAAGATTTTGTGTATAGCTGGCAACGCTTGTCTGACCCAAATACCGGCTCGCCTTACTCTAGTTACTTACAAAATGCATATATTTTAAATGCAGATGCAATTTTAGCAGGGAAAATGCCAGCAACAGCGCTGGGAGTGAAGGCGCTTGACCCGCAACATTTACAAGTAACGCTTAGCCACCCTGTGCCTTATTTTGTAGATATGCTTTCCCATACATCTATGAAACCCGTGAATAAATCTGCAATTCAACGACATGGCGATAAATGGACCCAGCCTCAAAATTTTATTGGGAACGGGGCATACGTATTGGATAACTGGGTGGTAAATGAACGTATTGTTGTCAAAAGAAATCCATTTTACTGGGATAACCAGAATAGCCGTATTGAGCAAGCGACCTTTTTAGCGATTAGTTCCGAAGTGAGCGATATTAATCGTTATCGTAGTGGTGAAATTGACATATCTAATTCTGCAATCCCACCTGTTTTATATAAAAAAATGCAGCAAGAAAGGCCTAATGAGTTATATGTTCGGCCTTATTTGTGTACGTTCTATTACGAAATTAATAATCAAAAAGCGCCGTTTAATGACCCGAGGGTGCGTGAAGCTATAAAACTAGGGTTAGATAGAGAAACAATCACTAACAAAATTATTGCGCAAGGGCAAAAAGTCGCTTATGGCTTTACGCCAACCTTTATTAATAATGGCAATTTTACATTACCTAATTGGGCAAATTTATCGGCGGAGCAACGTTACCAACGAGCAAAAGATTTGCTTTCACAGGCCGGTTATAACAAAGAAAACCCATTGAAATTTGCTTTACTGTACAACACTTCAGATCAAAATAAGCAGCAAGCTATTGTTGCGGCATCCATGTGGCAGAAAAATATTGGCGCACAAGTTACGTTGCAAAACCAAGAATGGAAAACATCATTACAAAGTCGTCATGAAGGAAACTACGATGTTGCTAGGGCGACATGGTGTGCAGATTACAACGAACCAACCGCCTTTTTGAATATGATGCTGTCTCAAAACAGTAATAATACCTCTTTTTATAATAATCCGGACTTTGATGCCTTACTTGAGAAAGCGTTAATTGCACCAGATCCTTCATCTCGTCATGCGATATACCAACAAGCGGAAGCTTTGCTAGACAAGGATTCGGCTATTGTTCCTGTTTATTATCGTGTCAGTGCTCGAATGATAAAACCGAGTGTTAGTGGATTTAAAGGTAATGACCCTCTTGATTATACGGATATTAAACGGTTATATATAAATGAACCTAATTAATAATATCTAAATAATTATAAAAAGTGTTCATCTCGTAGGTGAACATGCATCAACACACAATCATAATAATATATATGGGAGTAACCGATAAGATGAGTAAATCAATCAATAAATCGATTATTGCACTTAGCGTAATGGCTGGGTTAGCAATGGGCTCTATAGCAACAAGTTTTGCTGCAACGGTTCCTGCTGGTGTTGAACTGGCAGAAAAACAGGTAATGGTTCGTAATAATGGTTCAGAACCTCAATCTTTGGACCCACATAAAATTGAAGGGGTGCCTGAATCCGCTTTAGCGAGAGATCTTTTCGAAGGGATCACGATAGTGGGGCCTGATGGTGAAATTTTACCTGGTTCGGCAACCAGCTGGGAAAATAAAGATTTTACAGAGTGGGCATTTAAAATTCGTGATGGCGCTAAGTGGTCTAATGGTGACCCTGTCACGGCAGAGGATTTTGTGTATAGTTGGCGACGATTGGCTGACCCTGATACCGCATCGCCTTATGCAAGTTATTTGCAATATGCTCACATCCAGAATATTGACGATGTTATTGCGGGTAAGAAAAAGCCGGAAGAACTTGGTATTAAAGCCCTTGATGATAAAACCCTAGTTATTACACTGAGTGAAGCCGTCCCTTATATTCCTAAATTATTAGCGCACTCATCTATGTCGCCAGTCAATAAAAAAGTCATTGAACAACATGGCGCTAAATGGACGCAGCCACAGAATTTTGTGGGGAATGGGGCATATAAATTAAAAGATTGGACGGTAAACGAGCGCATTGTATTAGAACGTAGCCCAAGCTATTGGGATAATGCGAATACGGTTATTGATCAAGTTACATTTTTACCTATTTCTTCAGAAGTCACTGATGTTAACCGCTATCGAAGTGGTGAAATTGATATGACATACAGTAACTTACCTATCGAGCAGTTTAAAAGCTTACAACAAAATATGCCGAATGAGTTACGTGTAAACCCGTATCTCTGTATTTACTATTATGAAATTAATAATGAAAAACCGCCGTTTAATGACCCTCGTGTTCGTGAAGCGTTAAAGCTATCTATGGATAGAGATACGATTACATATAAGGTCAAAGCGCAAGGGGATATTCCTGCATATGGTTTCACACCACCATTTACCAGCGGTATGAAAACAGAAAAACCGGATTGGTATGCGAATATGACCCAAGAGCAGCGTAATGAAAAAGCGAAACAGTTGCTAGAAGAAGCGGGATATAACAAAGCCAACCCATTAAAATTCAATCTATTGTATAATACTTCAGACTTACATAAGCGTATTGCCATCGCAGCTTCTTCTATGTGGAAGAAAAATATTGGCGCGCAAGTGAAACTAGAGAACCAAGAGTGGAAAACCTTCTTAGATAGCCGACATCAAGGTAACTATGATGTCGCGCGTGCAGGCTGGTGTGCCGACTACAACGAGCCTTCCTCCTTCCTGAATATGTTACTTTCCTACAGCAGTAATAATACGGTTCATTATAAAAATACAGATTTTGATGCGGTGATGAAAAAAACATTGCAAGTCAAAACAGATGATGAACGTGCAGAACTCTATCAACAAGCCGAAAAATTACTCGATAAAGACTCCGGTATTGTTCCTCTTTACTACTATGTTAACACGCGTTTAGTGAAACCTTATGTCGGTGGTTATAGTGGCAAAGACCCATTAGATAACCTGCATACAAAAGATTTATACATTATTAAACACTAATACAGTTGCTCTGGCTCCATTTATTGGAGCCAGATATTCGCCTATTTAGGCAATAGAAGTAGGAAAGAGCGATGTTGAAATTTATTTTTCGTCGGTTGTTAGAAGCCATCCCGACTCTTTTGGTTTTGATTACCATTTCATTTTTTATGATGCGATTAGCCCCAGGGAGTCCGTTCACTGGCGAGCGGAAATTGCCACCGGAAGTGATGGCAAATATTGAAGCTAAATATCATTTAAATGACCCAATGTATAAGCAGTATTTTAATTATTTAATTCAGCTTTCCAAAGGTGACTTTGGTCCATCATTTAAATACAAGGATTACAGTGTTAATGATTTAGTTGCTAAAGCATTTCCGGTCTCAGCAAAATTAGGGGCAACGGCATTTATTGTTGCTGTTTTGTTTGGGGTATCCGCAGGGGTGATAGCCGCACTAAACCAAAATACCAAATGGGACTTTACAGTCATGGGGTTTGCCATGACGGGAGTTGTTATCCCAAGCTTTGTTGTCGCACCGTTATTGGTGCTGATTTTTGCCATTCATTTGAAATGGTTTCCTGGCGGTGGTTGGGATGGAGGAAACCTAAAACATATGGTGCTCCCCATGGTTGCGCTTTCATTAGCTTATATCGCCAGTATTTCCCGTATTACACGTGGTTCGATGATCGAAATTATGCATTCTAATTTTATTCGTACTGCTCGAGCAAAAGGGTTACCGCTAAGAACTATCATTTTACGCCATGCACTCAAACCAGCGTTGCTTCCCGTACTCTCATACATGGGGCCCGCCTTTGTGGGGATTATTACCGGGTCAATGGTAATTGAAACTATTTTTGGGTTACCAGGGATCGGCCAACTCTTTGTTAATGGTGCACTTAATCGTGATTATTCACTGGTATTGAGCTTAACGATTTTAGTTGGGGTACTGACAATTACATTTAATGCAATTGTCGATGTTTTGTATGCAGTTATTGACCCTAAAATTCGTTACTAAGTCGGAGAAACACGATGCTATCGAATCAAAAAAATAGTGAAGCTCTGGCGAATTTTTCAGAGCAGCTCGATATTGAAGGGCGCAGTTTATGGCAAGACGCAAGGCGCCGTTTTATGCACAACCGTGCGGCAATTTTCAGCTTATGTGTCTTATTTTTAATTACTTTGTTTGTCATTTTTGCTCCCATGTTATCGCCGTTTTTGTACGATGATACCGACTGGGAAATGATGTCAATGCCACCTGATATGGCAACTGGACATTATTTTGGCACAGATGCTTCAGGCCGAGATCTATTAGTGCGTGTCGCGATTGGTGGGCGTATTTCCTTAATGGTGGGCGTTGCAGCTGCGCTAGTTGCCGTGGTGGTAGGAACTTTATATGGTTCATTAGCTGGCTATGTGGGTGGAAAAGTGGATTCCATCATGATGAGGATATTAGAAATTTTAAACTCCTTCCCATTTATGTTTTTTGTGATCCTCTTAGTGACCTTGTTTGGTACCAATATCTTACTGATCTTTGTGGCCATTGGGATGGTGTCGTGGTTGGATATGGCGCGTATTGTTCGCGGGCAAACACTCGGATTAAAGCGCAAAGAATTCATTGAGGCGGCATTGGTTTGTGGCGTTAGTACACGACAGATTATTTTACGTCATATTGTTCCTAACGTTTTAGGTGTCGTCGTGGTGTATGCCTCATTATTAGTTCCAAGTATGATTTTGTTTGAATCATTCTTAAGCTTTTTAGGTTTAGGCACACAAGAGCCATTAAGTAGTTGGGGGGCTTTATTAAGTGATGGAGCTAACTCAATGGAGGTCACACCATGGTTGCTACTGATCCCCGCAGGTTTCTTAGTCATTACGTTATTTTGTTTTAACTTCATCGGTGACGGGCTGCGTGACGCGCTCGACCCGAAAGATCGCTAGAGGGAATAATATGTCAAATAACCCAATGAAAAGCCCTCTGTTATCCGTGAAAGATCTCAGCGTGACATTTGCGACCCAAGATGGTGACGTTACCGCCGTAAATAAATTGAACTTTGAATTAAGTGCGGGGGAAACGCTAGGAATTGTTGGTGAATCCGGTTCAGGAAAATCACAAACAGCTTTTGCTCTGATGGGCTTGCTTGCCAAAAATGGCAAGATTAATGGCTCTGCTATATTTAACGGCCGTGAGATCTTGAATTTAAGAGAAAAAGAATTAAATCGGATGCGAGCGGAAGAAATTTCAATGATCTTCCAAGACCCAATGACATCATTGAATCCTTATTTGAAAATTGGTACACAGCTGTCAGAAGTTCTCATGTTACATAAAGGCATGAGTAAAAGGGAGGCTTTCGAAGAATCAGTTCGTATGTTAGATGCAGTTAAAATGCCTGAAGCACGTAAGCGGATGAATATGTATCCACATGAATTTTCAGGAGGAATGAGACAACGAGTCATGATTGCAATGGCATTATTGTGCCAACCCAAGTTGTTAATTGCTGACGAACCTACGACGGCACTTGATGTGACAGTGCAAGCGCAAATTATGACTTTGCTCAATGAGTTAAAACACGAGTTTGATACTGCGATTATTTTGATTACTCACGACCTTGGGGTCGTCGCTGGGGTATGTGATAAAGTTCTCGTAATGTATGCGGGACGCACGATGGAGTATGGTACCGCTAAGGATATTTTTTATCAGCCATCTCATCCATATTCACTTGGCTTGTTAGCTGCCGTTCCTCGCCTTGATGGGGATGACGAGAGTTTAGCGACCATTCCAGGTAACCCGCCTAATTTACTACGTTTACCTAAAGGGTGCCCATTTTCACCTCGTTGCCAATACGCCGTTCAGCAATGTGTTGAACAAGAACCTGCATTAACCACTTTTGGTCAAACGCGGTTACGTGCCTGCTTTAAACCGCTGGAGGAGTTGGTATGAGTACCCATGAAAATAGACCAGTATTGTTAGAAGTGAATGATCTTAAAGTCCATTTTGAGATTAGAGACAAAAAACAGTGGTTTTGGCAGCCAAACAAAAGCCTCAAAGCTGTCGACGGCGTTACACTGCGTTTATATGAAGGTGAAACATTAGGCGTGGTTGGGGAGTCGGGGTGTGGAAAATCTACTTTTGCTCGAGCGCTCATTGGGTTAGTGAAAGCGACTGATGGTACTGTAAGTTGGCTTGGGCAGAACTTATTAGGTAAAACCGCTAAAGAGTGGCGCAGTGTTCGCAGTGATATCCAAATGATTTTCCAAGATCCATTGGCTTCTCTTAATCCGCGAATGACCATTGGTGATATTATTGCCGAACCATTAAAAACATATCATCCTAAAATGCCGCCATCACAAATCACAGAAAAAGTGAAAAAAATGATGATGCGGGTTGGTTTATTACCAAACTTAATTAACCGTTATCCCCATGAATTTTCCGGAGGGCAATGTCAGCGTATTGGTATCGCAAGGGCATTGATTTTGGAACCTAAATTGGTAATTTGCGATGAGCCCGTTTCTGCATTAGATGTGTCAATTCAAGCGCAAGTTGTTAATTTATTGCAAGAATTACAACGTGAAATGAAATTATCTCTCATATTTATCGCACACGATTTGGCGGTTGTTAAGCATATTTCTGACCGCGTGTTAGTGATGTATTTGGGGCATGCCGTGGAGCTTGGTACCTATGATGAGGTATATAATAACCCACTACACCCTTATACACGCGCATTGATGTCAGCGGTGCCAGTTCCTGATCCCGATAAAGAAAAAAATAAGGTGATAGAGCTTTTAGAAGGTGAATTGCCATCGCCAATTAATCCGCCTTCAGGCTGTGTATTTAGAACCCGTTGCCCATTAGCCGATGGCGAGTGCGCAAAAACTAGGCCATTATTAGAAGGGAGTTTCAAACATGCGGTGTCTTGTTTGAAAATTGACCCTCTTTAGTTTGTTATAGATGCCCAACAAATTAAAAACAGAGCCAAGTGCTCTGTTTTTTTATCGAATAATCTGAATAGTGATATTCCTATTTTTTCCACAGAATATGGTGAAACGGTTTAGAAGGGTGGCGGCTAATTAATATGCGAGCAAAGATATCTTCTAGCTCGGCATCAGGGGTTTGAGCTAACCCGATAACTACTTCACTAAACTGCGCTAATTCAATGTTATTATTAATAATATCTTGCCAGTTATGACTAAAGGGGACAATTTCTGCAGCACCTAACTCTTCGAACTGCAAAGCAAAAATTAACTGGTCAGCGGGTTCTAAATTATCCATTGCCCCTTCAAGAAAAAGGTCATAAGCGATTTCAATGATGTCATCTTCATCGATTAACGGTGTGTTTTGTATTTCAGTCATGACCTTTCCTAATAAACTAAATTTATAACAATGGACTAAAGAAGTAACAAATGCGCTCAACGACACGGTTCCAGAAAGGGCGTTGTTCCCACTCTTCGATTTCTAAACGTGTTGACCGCGCAATATAATCATACTGAACTAACGTGAGATCGCTACCAAAACTTTTATCGTCAATGACCACGGTGATTTCAAAATTGAGCCATAAACTGCGCATATCAAGATTGACTGAGCCAACTAGGCTGAGCTCGCCATCAACTAATACACTCTTGGTGTGCAATAAGCCATCTTCGAATTGGTAAATCTTAACACCGGCAGCTAATAATTCACTGTAAAATGAACGGCTTGCCCAGCGGACAAGGAATGAGTCATTCTGCCTTGGCATAATAATACTGACATCAACACCCCGCATTGCTGCCGTGCAAATTGCATGTAAAAGGTCATCGCTAGGGACAAAATAAGGAGTCGTCATGATCAGTTGTTTGCGTGCAGAAAACATGGCGGTCATCAGCGATTGTTGAATCAACTCATCAGGGAAGCCAGGGCCGGAGGCGATAATTTGTGTTGTATGCCCATTCGCTTGTTCAAAAGGCATAATATTACTATCAGGCGGTGGTGGAAGTACGCGTTGGCCAGTTTCCATCTCCCAGTCAAAAGCATACACAATACCTAACGTTGTACTCACTGGGCCTTCCATACGCACTAAAATGTCAACCCATTCACCAACCCCTGAATCTTGTTTAAAATAACGAGGGTCAACCATATTCATACTACCTGTATATGAAATATAGTTATCGATAACGACTATTTTACGATGTTGACGTAAATCCATTCGACGCAGGAAGAAACGCATCAAATTAACTTTTAGTGATTCTATAAACTCAATGCCTGCAGCACGCATTTTTTCGGGATAATCACTACGGAAAAAGTGCCAACTTCCTGCAGAGTCCACCATAATACGGCATTTAACACCTCGTTTTGCAGCGTTGAGTAATGCTTCGGTAACTCCGTCAACTAAACCACCCGGTTGCCAAATATAGAAGACCATTTCAATTGAGTGCTGAGCATTATTGATATCATTGACTATCGCTTTTAATGAATCATCACAAGTGGTTAAAAGTTGAATCCTATTACCTTTAACCCCAGCAATGCCTTGGCGTTTTTCAACTAATTGAAATAATGGCTCAGCGACGGGGCTGTTATCAGTGGCAAAGATATGTTTTGAATTTCGTAGATTTTCTAACCATGTTGCGACAGAAGGCCACATATCATGAGCTTTATCAACTCGACGTTTACCGAGGTGAAGTTCACCGAAGGCGACATACGCAATAATACCGACTAATGGCAGGATATAAATGATCAGGAGCCATGTCATGGCTGAGGTGACCGGCCTTCTTTTGACTAAGATGCGGACTGTAATTGCTGCAATAATTAGCCAATATAGGAAGAACAAAAGCCAACTCATAAGTGTATAGACGGTTGCCATAACGGGTCAGATGCCTCACTGATAAGAAAAAAGGTTCAAAAAAAGATAGTTTAGCTAAAAAAACTATTAGTAAAATATCAACTTAATAGAATTTAGCAAAATTCTGCAGTAAAAGCTTCGTGAAATAGAGTAATTCGTAAGGAAAAAATGATTGTGTAAGGTGATATTATTGTTGTGAAATTAAATATTGTACTCTAAGCGTATATAAAAAGTTCCTCTTGGTTCTTTTTTTCAAAGGAATATAATATTTTTTTCTAATAATTTTTAGACGATTAAAGGACACAATTAAATGAGACGTAGTAGGCATGAAGTAGGGCGTTGGCGTATGTTAAGACAATCCCTACGCCGCCGCAGACGCTGGCTAGAAGGGCATTCAAGGCGAAACATGCGCATCTATGCAATGCGTAAAATTGATATTTACCATCGTCGACATTCCCTGCTTTTTACCCAATGGATTGAGTAAGGTTATTACAGCGCGCACTCACATTTTTCACTTTGTATGACAAACCTTATTGAATATGATTGCTATTTGCATTTAAACTATCAGTCATATTCTTTTTGGTAGACAGGTGTAGGGTAGAAATTGCATATGCGTTGGATGCGTTGGACTTTAATTATCGTCATTTCATTATCTATTCATGCAGGCCTTGCAATGGCATGGATTTTTAATCAACCTAATTTGGCTAGAGATCCTGAGCCATTGACGATTGCTATGGTTGCTTTTGCTGCCCCTGAACCTGCTTCTGAACCTGTTGAGCAGGTTGAAACACCGGTAGAGCCAGAACCTGAACCCGTTATTGAGCCAGAGCCTGAACCGGTGGTTGAACCCGTTATTGCATTACCTAAGAAAAAACCTGAGGTGAAGAAAAAACCTAAGCCAAAACAGGAAGAAAAGAAAAAGATTAAAGAAGATGTTAAGCCGGTTGAAAAGCAATTGGCTATGAATAACCTAAAATCAGATGTTACTGCACCGAAAACGAATAACAACCCAATAAAGACAGCTAACAATACTGGGGCAAGTAATAGTCAATCAACCAAAAAGGGTGGCCCTAGGGCTCTGCATAAACAAGCTCCTTCCTATCCTGAACGCGCACGTCGCTTAGGTAAAGAAGGGTATGTGAAGGTTCGTTATGATATTGATGATGGTGGGCGAGTGACAAATATTGAATTTGTTGAAGCTTCACCTAAAGGGTTATTCGAGCGCGATGTTAAACGGGCTATGAACCGTTGGACTTTTGAAAAGCAACCTGCAAAAGGCTATGTGACCGAAATTTATTTCAAATTGGATGGAACCGTAAGCCAAGTATAAGTGTTCTTTTCTTGCAAAATAAAAAAGCACCTTTAATTAATGAGGTGCTTTTTGTTTTATTTATATTTTAAGATAGGTATTAAAGTTTAGTCTGCGTGTTGCTCAGAACTGGCTAATTGAAAATGCTGCTTTTCTTTGGGTAATGAACGAGAGGTACTATCGTCATTAACGGCAACATAGGTAAATACAGCATCAGTTGCACGATAGCGGTGGCCAACGGGCTCGGTTGCTACTTTTTTTACCCAAACTTCAATATTAATTGTAATTGAGCTTTTCCCTGTTTTTAGGCAGCGTGCGTAGCAACAAACAACATCACCGACGGCAACAGGCTTTTGAAATTTAATCCCATTTACCGCTACAGTAACTACTCGTCCTAGCGCAATTTCTTTCGCTAATATAGCCCCACCTATATCCATTTGTGACATCAGCCAGCCACCAAAAATATCACCATTCGCATTAGTATCTGCGGGCATGGCTAATGTACGTAAAACCAACTCACCGTTCGGCAATTGCATATCAGACTCTTATTAAAAGGGTTATTACTTTTGATTTTGCATTTATAGCAAATTACATAGGTAATAGTAAACCTGAACCTCGTAGTTATTGATTGATAATGACTATTTGAGTGAATTGCTGCAAAAATAAGACAAATATGATATCTATTATTAATAAACGGCTTCTAAATATGATAAAAAGCTCAACTTTTGCAAAGAAAAAGCAAGAAGTGTTTTTTATATTTAGTCAACTGATTGAATTAGCTATACTCAGTAATATGAATATTATTGATTAATTTAGAGGTATGAAATGAGATTGTTATTGGCAATATTATTACCTTGGTTGCAATTTTTTACGATAGGGCGCCCCTTTGCTGGGATTATTTGCTTAATTTTGCAGATCACGTTGATTGGTTGGTTACCAGCCGCCATTTGGTCGGTATATGCACTATCACAGTACAATACAGATAAAAAAATTGAAAAAGCATTTGGTGACAAGCGCTATTAACATATAAAAAAACCTGCTAAGCGAGATGCAATTAGCAGGTTTTTAACTCTATTTATAAATTATTCTTCGTGTTTTTCTACAGGCTCTTTAACCATATTTTTAAAAATATAGACCACACTCAGTACTGTAAATATTAATGTTCCTGCTGTTAGACCAAAGACTTTGAAGTTAACCCAGATATCTTGAGCCATCCAGAAAGCAACATAAATATTCAGAAGTGCACAGAAAATAAAGAAAATAGCCCATGCACTATTAAGTTTATTCCAATAACTATCTGCAAGTTTTATTTCTTGGTTACTGCCTAACATGCGCTGAATGAGTGGTTTTTCAGTAAACCATTGGCTAAAGAGTAATGCACCAGCAAATGCAGCATAGATAATAGTGACTTTCCATTTAATGAATGCATCACTATGGAAAATAAGAGTTAAAGCCGCAAAACCCATTACGATTGCACAGGTAATTTTTGCAACTTTTTCAACTTTCTTATAAATAAGATAAGTTGCTAATAACGCTAAAGGAGTGGTCACCATTAATGCGCCACTCGCATAGAAAATATCGTATCTTTTATAGACAATAAAAAAGATTATCAAAGGAATAAAATCAATAAGTTGTTTCATAACAGTGAATACAGCGCCTCAACGTAAAGATAATGGAGTAGTTTAACCGATTTTGGCTTTAATTGTTAAAAGTTTGCACCTTTTTACCAATAAACATGCTTTGTTACCAATCATATTTGCACTATTTTACGATTATTTGACTTACTTCTAGATAAACTTTATTAGTTCGGATATATATAGTATATAAAATAATTTAACTTGCTAATTTATAGGTACTTTTCCCCGATGATAAAGGCAAAGCTATTTGTCTGGATGCCAGGTTTAAAAACGTTATTTAACTATCAACGTTCAGATTTAGGTTCTGATGTTAAAGCTGGCCTATCTGTCGCTGCTGTTGCCTTGCCCGTTGCTATTGCCTATGCTGAGTTAATGGGTGTGAATGCAATTGTCGGGTTATACTCGTGTATTTTACCGATGTTTTTTTATGCATTGTTTGGTACGTCTAAACAATTGATTATCGGTCCTGATGCCGCTACATGTGCTGTAATTGCAGCCGCAGTCGCACCTCTTGCCATGGGGGATGAAACTGTTCGTTGGCAGCTGATTATTGTCATGAGTTTTATGACTGGGGTTTGGTGTTTGATTGCAGCAAAATTTCGCTTAGGGACCTTTGCCGATTTTTTATCCAGACCGATATTACAGGGCTTATTAAATGGGGTTGCTCTCACTATTATCGTCAGCCAAATTAGTAAAGTATTTGGTATCAGTACGTTACCTTCAGGGTTTATTGAACGCTTAATAGCATTACCATTAGCGTTAGTGGAAACACATATTCCGACATTATTAGTTGCCATTGCAACATTGGTCATTACTCTATTGATTAAGCGAGTGCGTAGCAAGTGGCCATCGCTATTAATTGCAATGGTGTTGGCCACAGCAGCAAGTATCCTATTTAATCTCGAACAATATGGAATTAGTACGGTTGGGGATTTAGGTGAAGGGCTTCCGTATATCCCAATGCCTGATTTTCCACCTGGCTTACTTCGAGACCTTGTCATTCCATCATTAAACTTGTCTGTGATCAGTTTTGTTAGCTTTATGATGACGGCTCGTAGTTTTGCGAGCAAGAACGGTTATACCGTTGATGCAGACCAAGAACTAAAAGCGTTAGGTATGGCAAATATTGCTTCTGCTTTTGGTCAGGGTTTTGCTGTTAGTGCTGCGAGTAGCCGTACTGCGGTGAATGATATGATGGGGGGGAAAACGCAATTAGTTTCCCTTGTTGCCGCAATAACCATCTTAGCGGTTTTACTTTTTTCTATGAATTTATTGGAATATATCCCAATGCCTGCTTTAGGGATAGTTTTGATTATTTCAACGTATTCATTACTCAGTTTTCGCAGTATTTTATCAATGCGAAAACGCAATAGAGAAGCTTTTTTCTTATGTATTTTCACGCTATGTGCAGTGCTGGTGGTTGGTTTGATTAGTGGTGTAGGCTTAGCTGTTCTATTAGGTTTGTTGCAGTTTATCCGAATTATATTTAGACCTACAGATCAACTACTAGGCGTTGATGAACATGGTATGTTGCACTCGATGACATCAGAAAATGATATTCAAGAAGTTGATGGCGTCCTGATTTATCGTTTCAATTCTCCGCTTACCTATTTCAATGTGAATTACTTTAAAGAACGTTTAAATAAACATTTAGATAATCAACGGAAGAGGCCTGCTTGGGTGATTGTGGATGCTGCCGTCAGCTTCACACACAATGATGTGAGCGTATTTTCCACGTTAAATGATATTGTGACATCTTTGAAGGCGAAAGGGGTAACTTTAGTATTAGCAGGGCGCAGAACGTCGCTTAATCGTTGGCTAGAACAAAATAAAATCAATCGTTCAGATGATGACTTATTAGTGGTACCGGATATCTATTTTGCAATCCGTTTAATTCAAAGTAAGCAACAAATTCAAATGAAATGCGTTGAAGAAAGAAAAGCACAAGAGTGCCAAAAAGATTTCGGTATATTGGAACATGATTGTGAAAGTCGAATTACACCGATGGATATTCGCTCAGATAATGCTTAAAAAATAATGTAAATAAAAAGGTATCTTTCGATACTTGAAGTTATTGCCAAAGCGGGATAAAGCGTTGTTTTCCCGCTTTGGGTTATCAGCTGAAAATCAATAAATCAATTTTTAGTGATTAGCATATATAAACGATAAAAGTAAATTAAAGCGAATGCCGCTACAACATTATTGAGTAAAAAAGAGATGCCATTAATAACAATATGATTCATATTAAGGTTACCCAATAGAAGACTAATAAGCATTTGAGCCGCCATCCAAATTAAAATCATCGGTAAGGCAACACGCCAATTCGCATAAGCCATTTTCCAGCTTTTTCCCATCGCACTGAAAGGGTTGGTACGTTCTGTTATTAAAATCGCTGGTGCTAAGGAAAAACCAATGGCTAAGACAATACCAGGTAGAACCATAATTGTGATACCTAACTGGATAAGCAGAGAACAGACGACCAATAGAAGGAACATAGAAGGTGCTTTGTTCAGTGATGATGTTATTGCCTGTAGCCCTGTCATATCTTCACCGCGAGACATACCAGAGATATAGGACAATGTACCACAAATAAGGAACAAACTTCCAAAAGTGACGGAGAGGATCAACCCGAAAGAAACACGCAAAATACTACTTTTATCTTCTTCAGATAGACCTAAAATCCAGTCTTGTAACCCCGAATTACCAGATTCAATCATCTGGCTTTGTGCTTGTGCCAGAACACCTATCATCTGTTCACTTGGGATCATCACCGCATAGATAACGAGGCTCACTACGGTGGCTAAAAGCACGATGGTGAAGAGGCCACTCAATTGATTTTTAAAGAAATTGATACTATCACTAATGAGTGAGTTGGCCGAAATGGACATGACACTGCTCCTATCTACAAACGGGATCAAAAATTTATGCCAATTGTAACCGAGTATCACGCCTAGAGGTAGAGAAAGATAATAAAATTCGGGAGGTTAAGACAAATATAATGGACATAATGATTGAATTTAATTAGCCAAAGAAATGAAACTATATAAGTTGTATTTTTAATATATGTTTAAGTTTCGAAATAAATATATATATTTCGAAATCAAATTTTTATTTTGTTAGTTATCTTCCAAAAATTGATTTAAATCAAAATTTAAAAAATAATAAATGAAATAATAAATCCATATTTATTGGTTTACCTCTAAATTAGTAAAAGATGTGATCTTGATTTGAACATCAATTTAAATAATAAGGTATATTTTCCTAAAATAAAAACACAGGAATGGGATTGATAATGAAAAAACTCACTGCGCTTGTATTAGCTGCTGCAACTTTAGCTCCAGCAGTTTCTATTGCTCATGAAGCTGGCGACTTTATTTTCCGTACAGGTACTGCAACGGTACGCCCAAATGCAGGTTCTGAAAATGTATTAGGTTTAGGTTCATTTGATGTTAATAACAATACTCAATTAGGTTTAACGTTTGGGTATATGATCACTGATAATATCGGTGTGGAATTATTAGCAGCAACTCCGTTTGAACACAAAGTTGGCGTAGGGCCTTTAGGTACAATTGCAACTGTTAAACATTTACCACCAACTTTAATGGCGCAATATTACTTTGGTAGTAAAGAAGATAAATTACGCCCTTATTTAGGTGCAGGTGTTAACTATACCTTCTTCTTTGATGAGAAATTTAACTCAACAGGGAAAGGTGCGGGCTTATCAGACCTTGATTTATCAAGCTCTTGGGGCTTTGCAGCGCAAGCTGGTATGGATTACATGCTAACTGATAACTGGATGTTAAACGCCTCTGTTTGGTGGATGAATATTGAAACGGATGTGAAATTTAAAGCGGGTAATGACACACACAAAATCGATACTCGTTTAGACCCATTTGTATTTATGTTTGGTGCGGGTTACCGTTTCTAAGAATTTGATAGGAAGCAATACAGGTAATACCTGAATTCTGATGGATTAGAGTGAAGTGGAAATCCGAGAATATTCGTATTCTCGGATTTTTCAATTTCTATTAACTATAAACATACAATCAACAACAAAACAACAAAACAGTAACGCAAAGGGTGACGTTGGTTTAATAGATTAATTGGGGTTATAGCGTGATAATAAAATAAATACATTTATTGGTTATCTTATTTTATTAAGATAAATAAGATTAAATAACAGAATATCGGTATTATCTAAATGAAAATAAAAAGCCGAATATAAGGGCGATATTCGGCTTTAAGGTATGATTAAATTTTAAGATATTAACTTACCAAAACCATTGCACATTTAACCCCGCATTGACGCTACTAGTTTCATATTCATCAGGTTTATAAAGTGGTGCGCCTAAAAATAAGTCATAGCTGAATATATTAACATTACCTCTCATACCAATAGCCGTTCCTAATAGTTGGTCATCAGAATAGAGACCTAGCGGATAAACACCTCCAAGTATTCGGCCATAGTCAAGTGCGTAGTATGGATAAAAGGAAAAGCCAGGAATATAAAAGTTAAACTCATTTCGCAAGTAAAAACCCTTATCACCGATCAGTGAAAACTCTTCATCGAAACCACGAACAGTCCAACGGTTACCTAACGAAAATTGATCTTGAATAGTTAAGCGGTCGCGTGAATATTGTACAAACAGTTGTGGGTTATAACTCATAATAAAATTGTCAAATGAGAAGGGGAACATTCCCGAAATATCGGCAGTATAAACACGGCTCATTGTGCTGACATCACCATATTTCATATCCCAACTTTCTTCGGCACCAAACCAAGGTACGTTACGTTGATGGTATAATGATGCATCAATGGTAGAATTGTTGATATTTTGACGATGGCTAATACCCAGTTTAAGACTGGTAAGGTCTCGTTGTTGGGAAAGTAGGCTGACATCCTCTAACTTATATTTTGATTTTCTTTTAATCAATTGGATTGACGCTGTATCTTTAAACGTTTGGCCGCGCAAAAAAACATTACTGGCCGTAGCGTTATAATATTTACTGTCACCATAATATTTATAGCTAAGTACAGAGTCATTAATAGTTTGTTTATAGTCACTTTTACTTGCGTACAATGAGAAAAGCCAATAATTATAGGGAACAGCATAATAAATAGAAGCATTACTGGTGCTGTTTCGTGCTTGGTTTTTTGCATTTTTTCCGGCGGAGACATATAAGCTATCGTTTAAGCTCGTTAGGTTATTCGCATACAGAGTTACTCCAACTTGGTCTTTACCCGTTTGGCGACTTCCAGAGTTATTGTAATATCCTCCTAGATTAAAGTGAGATGACTTTTCTCGTTGTATGGAAATATCTGAGGTGGAAAATTCTTTACCTGGTGCGAGTTCAATATTCACCTTCGCACCAGGGATCCGTTCAAGGTTTTCTAGGCCTTGTTCAATGTCACGAATATTTAGAATATCTCCTTCTTTAGCGGGCATAATTGCCCCTAAAGTAATATAAGTATCGCTGCCTTCGGCAAGTTTAACATTCGCAACTTTACCTGGAATAATTTGGAGCATTAAAGTCCCTTCACTGATGTTTTGTTCTGGAATATTAACGCGTGTTGTGACGTAACCTGATTTAATTATTTTATCTTGTAAGCCTTTTGCTAAGGTTTCAACTCCATTGATACCGATACATACTCCGACAACTTGGCTTGCATAAGCTTCTAAAGGTCTCATTGAGGGGAGTTTAGGTTCTGAAAGTAAGACTACTTGTTTCATTTCAAAACAATCTTTCTCATCATCAAAAATTAAAATATTATTTGAGGGTTCTCTGGTTTTACCTAAGGCATCTTTAGCTTCAAGTTGAGTCTGTTGTTGGCGAGAGCGATCTTGGCTAGCTTGATTATTGATTTGTTGGTCAATAATTTGTGCGGTATTAGCTGATACAGCTAAAGGTAATAGCGTTGACAATAAAAAAATAAATCGAAAATTCATGTGCACCACATTAATTTTTAAAAATATTAAAGTTATTTTTATGTTAGGAAATATAATAAAGAAAATTGCTAATGAACAATGTTTTATCAGAACTATCTTATTAACTTGCCATCAGGGCTTTATTTTGAAAAGGTTTTCATTTATATCCCTATAATAAACCTATTATTAAGTTATTTTTTCCTTTGAGTATTTTTAATTATGCTTTAAATATATGTGAAATAAAAATCAATTAAACTGATTGAGTTAGTATAAATACTTTTGGGGTTTGTTACTGAAAATACAACCAATATAATTCATTCTATGGTGGCTTATTTATCTCCAATAAAATCAATGAGTAAAGAATGCTCTATATTAAATTGAATAGGTATTTTTACTTGGATTTAGAACGCTTCTATTTACTGTTAATATGAGCAATAATTAAAGTAGCTTAAGGAACATTAATGGTGCTAAAATAATTCTATTTATTATATTGTTGACACTCTGCTTTGGAGTAAATAAGGAGGCTATTTGCCTCCTTATTTTACCTAACTAGTAATAATTAGGTGTATTTAAGATAATCATGGAACCTAGAATTTGCCCATAAGGGCTATTGTAAATTACAGGACTTGTAATTTTAGTCGTTCCCATTGAGCTTAAGCGACCATTATTATTATCTACACGAGTAAAGGTATCGATAGTTAAATCTTTACCAGCGTCAACAGTACCAGAGTAAGTATTATTTAACTTATTTACATCTAATGTGACATTATTTGTACCTTGGATTTTACCATAACGGTTATCAAGGTCATTTCTTAATGTAATATCAATGTCACCTACGTTTGGCGCTTTTTGTGTTTGATTAGCAGCAATAACACCAGAATAGTTATTTAAGCTATTTGCTTTGATAGTCGCTGAACCATCTTTCGCGTAGATCCCACCCGTTTGGCCAGCAACACCAAATTTACTCGCGTAACTATTAAACCCATTAGCGTAGCTATTATCAACACTTGTTGCATTAACAACCACATTTGAATCTGCAGTGATTAAGCCTCTCCCATTACCTAAATGGGTGGTTTTGATGTCTAAGTTATTGGCTTTGATAAATCCATACTGATTATTAAGAGAATAAAGATCAAATTTTGATTTACCTGCGCCCGAAGCGAGTGAACCTTGGTTGTAAATGATGTTAGCTTTGATATTCAATGCCTTTCCACTATCGATTGCAGCATAACCGTTATTTACTAGGTTACTTGATAGGGTGATATTGGTCTGTCCATTGGTGGATTTAATCAGTGAATTATTGTTTTGTAACGTAACAGAATCGATATCGATTTTTCTTTTAGCTAGAATCTGCGAGCTATTATCATTCGCGACAATATTACGGGCATTTATTGTGATATCACGGCCTGATAACGTAGAGTTATTATTTGCAAGTGTTGTCGTATCAATTGATAAATCACCACCTGCTCGAATTCCTCGTTCGTCTACATTAATGACGTTATTACGTAGGGTATAGTTATTGTCAATCTTACCTGTCGCACGAATTGCAATATTTCCACGATTAGTTTTAATTGAACCGTTAGTGTTAACAATATTTGCAGTCGCGATGTTCATGTCTTGCTGAGCATGAATAATACCACTTCGGTTATCAACACTCGTAGCTGAAGCCAGTTTGAGATTGCCATCATTAGACTTAATCTGTCCATTCACATTACTCAGAACTGAGTTTTGTGCATTAATATCAACATCACCATTCGCTACAATAGTTGCTGTATTATATAACCCATTGGATTTTATATTGATATTACCATTGGCATTCATTTTTCCTGCTTGGTTATACACTAATCCCGTTGAATCAATGTTAACTCCACCAGTTCCGGCAATTAAGTTTCCGTTATTAGAAACACCGGTTCCACTTTCCGTGGAAACTAGCGTAATTTTATTGGCATACATCCCTCCCATAGCCGCGACATCAACACCGATTCGCGTGGCAGACCCAACTCCTTGTACCTTGGTAATGTAATTACCTTTTGCATCAACAAAGTTATTGCCTGCTACAACATTAATTTCTTTGGCGCGAATGTCTCCACGGATCACTGCAGAGCGAGCGATAATATCAGTAGGGGAATCTGACTGTAAGCGGCTATTAATAATAATCTGACCTTTTTCAACGTTATAGCCAAGAACTTCACCACCAGCAACAATTGGCTTACCTGTTGTTAAAGTCACCCGATCGGTATTAATAAATCCACAGTTATTACATGTGATGCCTGATGCGTTAGCAACAATAACTTGCGCTTTATCACCAGCGACTTCAATCATACCGCCTAAAGTACTTGCTTTATTTGAATTAACTTCATTCAAAATAACTTTTGCAGGGCCATTACCATTATTTAAATTTAAGTTGCCATTAATTTGGCCCCCTAAAGTGGTATTCGTGTTGGCTGTACTGTTATTTAAAATAACCCCTTTTTGGTCAACATCAAATTGGCTATAAATGTTGTGTGAAACACCTTTGTCACTTGCGCCTTTAATGTGAACGATAGTAGGACCATTACTTTGATTTATTACGCCAGCACCATTGGTATTAACAACTGCTCCGTGAGCAATAGATATCGATCCTAAAATAACAGACACACTTAAAAAGAGTGGCTTAACTCTCATCATAGGATGAGTGATAGAATGATTGGTAGAATGTTTCATAAATATCCCTAAAATAGACTATAGATAAAATTAAAAATAGCTAATTAAAATTCCATTAAAGCATAGGGATTATGCGTTATATTAATTTTCATTAAAATTTAATTGTATTTAAGTTGAGTCATAAAAATATGGGGAGAGTAATACTCCCATATTATACTATAAATAGTGTTTTATATATCTAGTGCGTAAAATGCTAATTTAATCAAATAGTAACACTTACTCTGCTACAGATATATTAAGAGAAAGTACTAGTGTAATAACACGTATCTGTTGATTTTAATATTGGTGGTTTATATTAATAAATATTATGATTGGTTTTTTTGGACTATTTGAGAGTTTTAAAACTGAAAAATACTGAATATATTTAAATAATATTTCTAAAAATAACGTTAAAAGGATTGAAAATCGCCCAGACAAAATTTAATTATATGATTTAAGTAATCAAGCCAATAAACTTAAGTATGACTTGATTACTATTTATTGTTTAGCCTATTTCTGTGTTGCTGCTTTCATTTTTGCAACAAACTCAGTTAATGATGTAAGCATAACATCAGGGCGATTTAAGTTGTTTTCGATGATTTTAACCACGGCTGAACCAGAAATTGCACCTGCTGCACCATTTTTAATCGCTTCTTTGACTTGTTCAGGTTCAGATATCCCAAAACCTTGTAGGGCAGGAGCCGCGTTATACTGATTTAATTGGCTCAATAAATGAGCTAATGGCGTTTCAGCGCGTTTTTCTGTGCCTGTTACGCCTGCACGTGATAACAAATAAGTATAACCTTGGCTATATTTCCCAATTTGTTGCAGTAATTCATCATTGGCATTGGGTGGGCAAATAAAAATAGGAGCAATGTTGTGTGCCAATGCAGCTTCACGAAATGGTTGTGATTCGGACATCGGGACATCTGCAACTAATACGGAATCAACACCTGCTTTTTCGCAGCGAATATAAAAATTTTCAATACCATTGGTAAAAACTAAATTTGCATACACTAATAAGCCAATCGGAATAGTAGGGTGTTTTTCTCTAATACGACTTAGTAACTCGAAACAAATAGTCGGGGTGATTTCACTTTGAAATGCGCGTAAATTTGCATTTTGGATGGTTGGGCCATCCGCCAATGGATCAGAAAATGGAATACCAATCTCTAATGCATCAGCGCCACCAGCAATCAAAGCATCAACAATGTTTAATGATAATTCAGCATCAGGGTCACCTAAAGTGACAAATGGAACAAATGCCCCTTGGTTATCGTGAGTTAAACGTTTAAAAAGTTGGGTATAACGTTCCATTAAATTTCTCCTCTGCTGGCTAAAATATCATGCACTGTAAAAATATCTTTATCACCACGGCCAGACAAATTGACGATTAATAATTGTTCTTTATTGGGTTCTTGCTCTGCCATTTTTAATGCATAAGCGAGGGCATGAGAAGATTCTAATGCTGGAATTATTCCTTCTTTACGTGATAATAATTTAAAAGCATTCAGGGCTTCATCATCGGTAATCGAAACATATTCTGCGCGACCAATACTATTTAAATGAGCATGTTGAGGTCCAACAGAAGGAAAATCTAATCCTGCAGAGATGGAATATGACTCTTCAATTTGACCTTCACTAGTTTGCATCATCGGTGATTTCATACCGAAATAAATCCCAACACGACCATGTTTTAATGGCGCACCATGTTGGCCTGATTCAATACCTAATCCAGCAGGTTCAACACCAATTAGTTTCACATGTTCTTCTGGAATAAAAGAGGCAAATAAACCGATTGCATTTGAACCACCACCAATACAGGCAACGACAGCATCGGGTAAACGGCCTTCTTTTTCAAGAATTTGTTGTTTTGCTTCATCACCAATCATACGTTGGAATTCACGTACAATTGTTGGGTAAGGGTGTGGACCCGCCGCAGTTCCTAATAAATAATGAGCTTTATCATAGCTGCCAGACCAGTCCCTTAATGCTTCATTACACGCATCTTTCAAGGTTGCCGAACCGCTATGAACAGATATAACTTCAGCACCCATTAATTTCATACGAAATACATTGGGAGACTGGCGTTCAACATCTTTAGCGCCCATGTAGATACGGCATTTCATATTCAATAATGCACAAGCCAGTGCGGTTGCAACTCCATGTTGCCCAGCACCGGTTTCTGCAATAATTTCGTTTTTTCCCATTCGCTTAGCCAGTAGCGCTTGGCCTAATACTTGGTTGGTTTTATGGGCGCCGCCGTGCAGTAAATCTTCGCGTTTTAAATAGAGTTTTGTTTTCGTACCGGCAGTTAAGTTTTTACATAATGTTAGTGCAGTAGGGCGACCTGCATAATTCTTTAGTAAGTCGTGAAATTCACGAATAAACTCAGCATCATTCTGTGCGTCGATAAACGCGTCTTCTAATTGATTTAATGCAGGGATCAGAATTTCTGGGACATATTGCCCACCAAACTCGCCAAAATACGGATCTAATTTACTCATTATTTATTGTCCATTTTAACAGTTACATTAATTGGTGTTGGAGTTTTATCTTTTCGTTGTGTATTAGTGAGCCGTTGATTCGGCTAACAACGCTGACAACACCAAATTTATTTTTTGTTCACTTTTTATACCAGGTTCAATTTCAACCCCTGAATTAAAGTCTAATCCGTTGCACAGTAACTTTGCAGCATCTAGGCAGTTATCTGGTGTAAGTCCCCCCGCAATCATTATTTTTTGTGTTGCAGATGAAGGGATTTCTGACCAATTGAAGGTTTTACCAGTGCCACCTTGTCCATTATCCAGTAGTAACACATCAATGTCTTGTGTGTCATAGTCATTTAAAGTTGTTCTTGACATATCAAGCGCTTTCCAAACTTCACAGTAGTTTGGTAAAAATGTTTTTAACGTATTGATATAAGCAGAGTCTTCTTCACCATGTAGTTGCACCGCAGATAACGCAAGCTGTTTGGCAATATGGGCAACAAAATCGGCGGACTGATTACGGAAAACACCGACATATTTTAACGGCGCAGCATGGATGATAGTTTGCGCCTGTGACAACGTCACTTTTCTCGGGGAGGTTTCAGCAAAAATTAATCCACCGTAGTGTGCTCCTGCTTTAAATGCGGCTTTTGCATCTTGTTCGCGGGTTAAACCACAGACTTTATGTTCCCCAACTAGCAGGTTTCGAATGGCTTTATCTAAGTCAGCTTGCTCCATTAGTGCGCTACCAATTAAAAAACCATTTGCAAACTGTCTCAGTGACTGAATATGTTGGTGTTGATGAATGCCTGACTCACTGATCACTATCGTTTCTTTTGCTAAGCGAGGCGCGAGCTCACGAGTCCGATTTAAATCAATAGAAAGGTCGCGTAAATCCCGGTTATTGATGCCAACCACTTTGGCTTTTAACCGAATTGCTCGCTCTAATTCTTCTTCATTACTGACTTCCGTTAATATCCCCATACTCAGTTGATGAGCAACTTCAGCCAATGCGATATATTCATCATCATTTAAGACAGATAACATCAGTAAAATGGCATCTGCTTGGTAGTAACGTGCAAGATAGATTTGGTATGGGTCAATGATAAAATCTTTGCATAATACGGGTTGCTTTACGGTATTACTGACAATCGTTAAGTAATCCATATTGCCTTGAAAATATTTTTCATCGGTGAGAACGGAAATCGCACTCGCATAAGGTGCATATGTCTTGGCTATCATCGCAGGGTCGAAATCAGCACGGATCAAACCCTTTGAAGGAGACGCTTTTTTGCACTCTAAAATAAAAACAGGGCGTTTAGCGCTTAGTGCGTTATAGAAACTACGCTGGCTAGGCTGAACTTCAGCAATAAAGCTTTCTAACGGCTGCTTGGCTTTGCGTTCAATTAAATAGTCAACTTTATCATCAACAATTTTTTGTAAGACTGTCGCTTTCATTTTATTGGTTCCTTGCCGCGAGAGCTGTAACGCGGTCAAATGCTTTACCGCTACGAATAATTGCAAGTGCGTGTTCGCTGTTTTGTTTTAAATCTTCATGGCCATTAATACGCATCAGCATGGCAACATTGGCCGCTACAGCCGCTTCGTGAGCCGCTTGGCCATGGCCTTGAAGTAAATCACTAAGCAATACGCGGTTTTCATCAGGTGTACCGCCTTCTAAGTCGCGTAATTGATATGGTGCTAGCCCAAAATCATCAGCAGTTAATTGATAATGTTGTACTTTGCCATCTTTTAATTCAGCGACTTGAGTGACTGCATGTAATGAAACTTCATCCATCCCTCCACTGTGTACCACAGCTGCACGGGTAAAACCAAGCATCTGTAGTGTTTCAGACACAGGTTTTACCAATGATCCTTGGTACACACCGATAAGGGCAATCGGTGGGCGAGCTGGATTAATTAATGGCCCCAATACATTAAATAACGTTCGAGTTTTTAGTTGAGTACGCACAGGGGCAGCATGACGGAACCCACTGTGGTATTGTGGTGCGAATAAAAAACAAACACCAAGCTCATCTAATGCGTCACGAGCACTTTGCGCACTGAGGTCTAAGGCGATACCAAAGGCGGCAAGTAAATCCGAAGAACCTGAACGGCTCGAAACACTTCGATTACCGTGTTTCGCCACTTTAATCCCACATTCAGCAGCAACGAATGCGCTTGCTGTGGAAATATTGATACTATTTGCGCCATCTCCCCCAGTGCCAACGATGTCGCTGAATGGGTAGTCAGGGCGGGGAAATGGCTGTGCATTCTCTAAACAAGCTAACGCGGCTCCAGCAATTTCTTGCGGTTGTTCACCTCGCATTTTCATACTGATTAACACAGCAGCTAATTGAGGTTCTGTTAATTCGCCTTGAATAATAGCATTAAACAAGTACTGGCTTTCTTGTTGAGTCAGTGGTTGCGCTTTAAATAACTTATCATAAATATTTTGCATAATTGGCTCTTTAGTATTCCGTTAGTGCGAATGAGTAGGTTCGGTTGCATTGGGAGTAGAAAGAGCCCATGCCACAGTGTTTTCTAGCAACTGTTTACCTTGCGTTGTTAAAATGGATTCGGGATGAAATTGGAATCCACAAACTCTATCGCTATCATTACGTACAGCCATGACCATGCCATTTGAATGGGCACAAATGGTTAAGCTTTCCGGAATTTGGCTACCAACAAGAGAGTGGTAACGCGCCACTGATATTGGGTTTTCAAGATGATTAAACATAGCTAAACCATCATGTGTGGCAATCGAAGATTTACCATGCAAAATTTCACCTGCGGCTGAAACCGTTCCGCCATAAGCTTCAACGATGGCTTGGTGACCTAAGCAAATACCAATAACAGGAATTTTGCCTTTTACTCGCATTAATACTTCTGGCATTGAACCTGCTTCACTCGGTTTACCAGGGCCGGGTGATAAGACTAGTATCGGTGAAATCATTTGATTTAATACAGATAAAATATGTTCTACATTGACTGTATTGCGATAAATAACCACGTTATGGCCACCTGTGCGCAGTTGGTCTACTAGGTTATAAGTAAAGGAGTCAACGTTATCGAGCAGTAAAATGTTCGCCATTAGAATAACTCCTTAACTTGATGTGCTTGGGCAATTGCACGGATCACTGCACGTGCCTTATTACGGGTTTCATCGGCTTCAGCTTGAGGTACGGAATCTAGAACGACACCACCTCCCGCTTGCACAGTGGCAATACCATTTTCTACGTACGCAGAGCGAATAACGATACAGGTATCAAAATCACCATTTCCTTGAAAATATCCTACAGCTCCTCCGTATGACCCTCGGCGTTCTTGCTCATATTGAGCAATCAGTTGCATGGCTTTTACCTTTGGTGCACCCGTTAAAGTCCCCATATTCATGCAAGCTTGGTATGCATGAAAAACATCTAAATCTTGGCGCAATGTTCCCACAACATGAGAAACTAAGTGCATCACGAAAGAGTAACGGTCAACCTTAGTTAGGTTGGCGACGTAACGGCTACCGGCTTCACAAATACGGGCTAAATCGTTGCGAGCTAAGTCAACTAACATGATGTGTTCAGCGAGTTCTTTTTCATCTGAGCGCATGGAAAGTTCAATTCGGCTGTCTAAGTCGAGGTCTAATTCACCCTGCGCGTTACGCCCACGAGGGCGGGTTCCTGCGATAGGATAAATTTCCACTTTGCGATTTGCTGTTGCATATTTGAGTGCGCTTTCAGGTGAAGCCCCAAAGAGTGTGAATGCTTCATCTTGCATGTAGAACATATAAGGGCTTGGGTTTTGTGCTTTGAGTTTTTGATATGCAATTAAGGGATGTGAGCATGGCATCGTAAATTTACGAGAAGGCACAACCTGAAAAATATCACCACGGTATATGGCTTCTTTTAATGAGGTGACAATTTCCCCGTATTGTTGGTCATTTTTGTTTATCGAGACCGCAAAATCAGGTGCTGTTGCTAAAGGAAGTGCGGGTAAGAACGCACGGCACGAAGCGATAATTTGTGCGTGGCGTTGTGTAACCGTTTCGACATCTTGCTCATTTTGCGTAAATAGGCAACTTTTGAGTCGAGCAGCCTGATTTTGGTGGTCAATCACTAAATAATGCTCAGCAACAAAAAAACAATAGTCAGGGCAGTGATTAACGGTATTCACCTTGGGTAAATCTTCAAAACTGGCGACTAAATCGTATGCAAACAAACCACCAACAAACAGGTTTTCAGGTTTTGTTGAATAGGCTTGCGCGAGAACGGGCAGAGCACGTAAAACGTCTAAACAAGATGCTGCCTTCAGGCGATTATCTTCGTCTAAATCCTTTGCAGGTTGGCTAAACGTTACCGTTAACCTATTTTCTTGCATGCTATGATGTGTGATTAAATGGGTTAATTGTGCTAACAGCTTTGGTAATAAGGCTTGACCATTTGGCGTCAATGCTTCTATTTCAACTTGTTGGCCAAAAGCACGAATACGTAGCGCGCTGTTGACAACCAGTAAGCTTTGTAAGTTGGCCTTATTATTAATTTCAGCAGACTCCAACAACATTGTCGATGGAACTTGATGGCACAGATGATTAAATAATAATGTAGGGTCAGGCTGATAATTAATTGGGCTATCCAGATACTTAAAATGTGCTAATGTGGTGTTTTGTTCGTTCATTATGTTGCCTTACGCTAATTTTTGACATAAAAAAACCCGCCGATGAAGGGCGGGTTTGGCACTGAGACATACAATAACTATGCGTGTGCGGCTTCCGCCCAATTTGGGAAGTCACGCCACCAACGATTTGATAAGTTAAATAAATTCATTATATGCCTCACTGGATAAACTGATGATTTTTAGCCTTAGCTATCTTGCGTACTAGTTAACTGGATCGCGTTGTTTATGTCAAGAACTTTGTTACTTTATTAGGAAATATAGTTGTACATGGAAATTAGAGAAGATATCAATCTGTCGACTGCTTCGCCGCCATTAGTGACTCGCTACGACTTACATAGCCATACGAATGCTTCGGATGGTGACCTTACTCCAGCAGAGTTAATCGAACGTGCGATTGAAAAAGGGGTTAATATTTTAGCGATCACAGATCATGATACCTGTGAAGGTGTATTTGAGGCTCGTCGCTATCTTACTGAAAATGAAAGGCCAATTGAGTTAGTCAATGGTGTTGAAATTTCGACACTGTGGGAAAACATTGAAATACATATTGTGGGGTTAAATTTTTCGACTTCACACCCCGCTATGGCTCAATTGTTGAAAGCACAATCTGAACGTCGCTTCGAGCGTGGTATTGAGATGGGCAGGCGATTACAAAAAGCAGGGATTGATGACGCATGGGAAAATGCGCAACATATTTCTGGTGGTGGGCAGGTAACGCGGGCTCATTTTGCACAGTATATTGTGAAAATAGGTAAAGAAAAAACCATTAATAACGTATTTAAGCGTTATTTATCAAAAGGAAAAATAGGTTACGTTCCTGCGAAGTGGTGCTCAATTCAAGACTCTATCGACGCAATTCATGCGGCCGGTGGTATTGCAGTATTAGCTCATCCTGCGAAATATCAATTATCCAATAAATGGTTAAAACGGTTGGTTGCGTATTTTAAACAGTGTGGAGGTGATGCCATGGAAGTTTCTCATTGCCAGCAGCCGCCACATGAAAAGCAGTATTTAGCGGAATTAGCCAATAATGCAAATTTATACACATCGGTGGGTTCAGATTTTCATCGGCCATGTTCTTGGATAGAGCTTGGCCGAAATTTATGGTTACCTAATGATGATAATGCAGTCTGGACGCTTTGGAATGCGGTAAAAAGCAGCTAATTAATTGATGTATTAATAATGCGGTGTAAAATAATTATTATAAGTGATGATTTATTTCTGAGTAGGTCATCTCATGGAATTAAGAGATAGTAGCATTTATAGGTGTTTTTGCCGGGTGATGCTGTCGATACCCAAAAATTAGAGGTATGTATGAGCCAGTTTTTTTATGTCCATCCGGATAATCCTCAAGCAAGGCTGATTAGCCAGAGTGTTGAAATTCTAAATAAAGGCGGTGTCATTGTTTACCCTACGGATTCAGGATACGCCATTGGATGCCGTTTAGAAGAAAAAGATGCTTTGCAACGTATTTGTCGTATCCGTCAGCTTGATGCTAACCATAATTTCACTTTAATGTGTCGAGATCTCTCTGAGCTATCGAATTACGCACATGTTGATAACACCGTTTTCCGTTTAATTAAAAATAATACGCCAGGTAATTACACCTTTATTTTACGGGCAACGAAAGAAGTTCCACGGCGTTTAATGAATGAAAAACGTAAAACCATTGGCTTACGAGTGCCATCAAACCCGATTGCTCGAGATTTACTCGAAGCTGTTGGTGAACCTTTGATGTCAACCAGTTTGATTATGCCTGGCGATGATTTCACGCAATCAGATCCTGAAGAAATTCGCGATTTACTTGATAAACAAGTCGATTTAGTTATACACGGTGGTTATATCGGGCAAAAACCAACAACTGTGATTGACTTTACTGATGATACACCTGTTGTGGCACGCGTCGGAACAGGGGACCCAACGCCTTTTGAATAAATACAAATACCTAAAAGCCTAAGATTTAGCACGGAATTAAATAAAATCGTATTGAAAGTGCGATATTCAGATAAGTTATAGGGGTTCAGGACAAACCTGTGTATAATGCGCGGGTTTTCAAATTCATTACTTTTTGGTACGGTCACAAGATGACGCGCCAAAAAGATATTTGACGCCTGTGAAGGCGACAGCAGAGGGTTACATGAGCGTAAAACCGCAAAAAACTGAAAAATTACAGAAAATCCTTGCTCGTTCAGGGCATGGTTCTCGTCGAGAAATCGAAACATTCCTGCAAGCGGGTCGTATTAGTGTTGATGGCAAAATTGCGACACTTGGAGACCGTGTTGAAGTCACACCAGCAACAAAAATTCGTTTAGATGGTCGTTTATTAGCTATCAAAGAACCTGAAAAAGAAATTTGCCGTGTAATGGCTTATTACAAGCCAGAAGGTGAATTATGTACACGCCATGATCCAGAAGGGCGCCCAACTGTCTTTAACCGTTTACCTCGCTTAACGGGAGCACGGTGGATTGCTGTTGGCCGCTTAGATGTTAACACCAGTGGTTTATTGTTATTTACGACTGATGGTGAGCTAGCTAATCGTTTAATGCACCCGAGCCGTGAAGTTGAGCGTGAATATGCTGTACGTGTGTTTGGTGAAATCAATGAAGCAAAAATTCGTCAATTAACACAAGGCGTACAGTTGGAAGATGGTCCTGCTTCTTTTAAAACGGTTTCTTACCGTGGCGGAGAAGGGATGAATCAATGGTTTAACGTCACTTTAACTGAAGGGCGTAACCGCGAGGTCCGTCGCCTTTGGGAATCGGTTGGTGTTCAAGTGAGCCGTTTAATCCGTGTGCGTTATGGTGATATTGATTTACCGAAAGGTTTACCACGTGGAGGATGGACGGAACTGGGTTTAGAACAAACCAATTATCTCCGCGAGCTGGTGGAATTGCCGGTAGAAACTGAAAGCAAAGTTGCCGTTGAGCGTGACCAACGTCGTATTAAAGCGAACCAAATTCGCCGTGCAGTAAAACGCCATACGCAAGTTGCATCACGTCCTGCATCAAAACGTCAATCTTCAAGACCAACGGCGAAACGTCGTACTCGCATCTAGATTAATTGCAATTCTCGAATATTAAAAAAGCTGAGGCTCCACCCTCAGCTTTTTTTGATCTAATGTTCTAGTTCACATTATTATGAAAGCTATCAGTAAGAGATGATATTTATGAGATATCCGTCTCATTTTAATGTAATTAAAAGTCTTAGTATGACCCTTCTTGTGGGATATTCCTCACAAAATATTGGGTTACTACTGATAATAAAGACAAATTTACAGATAAACCTATTACTTACCCAGTTTATCCAGATAAATAAAGAATGGTTTAAGTGGATAAACCTGAATAAGGACAAAACATGAAAAAAATAACACTGACTTTGAGTGCGATTGCATTGGCATTAAGTTTTACAGCAACGTCTCAAGCAAAAATTCCAATGCCAGAAACCGTAAGCCCTGGGGTTACCGTTGTTGAACTAGCTCAACAACAGCCTATTCATTGGGTTTCCATCGAACAAATTAAACAAAGCCTAGAAGGCAAAGCGCCAATGGCTGTTGGGTTTGATATCGATGATACGGTGTTATTTTCGAGTCCAGGTTTTTACCGTGGTAAATTAGAGTTCTCTCCTAACGACTTTAGCTATCTCAAAAACCAACAATTTTGGGAAAAAATGAATAATGAGTGGGACAAATTCAGTATGCCAAAACAAGTGGGTATTGATTTAGTCAAAATGCACTTAGATCGCGGTGATACTGTCTATTTCATCACAGGCCGTACGAAAACAAAAACAGAAACGGTGACTAAATACGTTCAAGAAGGTTTAGCAATACCTGCAGATAAAATGCAACCTGTCATTTTTGCAGGCGATGAGCCAGGGCAAAATAATAAGGTGAGCTGGATGCGCGATCACAAATTAACCATCTATTATGGTGATGCTGATGCAGATATCGCGGCAGCTCATGAGTTAGGTATTCGTGGTGTCCGTATTTTACGTGCAGCTAATTCGTCTTATCAACCATTACCAAAAGCAGGGCGTTTTGGTGAAGAGGTGGTGATTAATTCAGAATATTAATTCTGTAATTAGCCATAATAAAAAGGCGGTCATTTAGAAATGACCGCCTTTTTTAAGCGTAGGATATTTTAGTTAGTCACAACAGCATCAATAATCACACGATTACCGGAGATGCTTCCTGTCGTTCCACTCGTGACGATAGGGCTGGTGATCTTAGTGGTATTAGTCGAACGTAAAGCCCCATACTGATTATTAACCCGATTTTTGGAATCAATAGTTAGGTTTTCCCAGCAGTCACTTTTCCTGCGTAGTTTTCTAATGTGCCAATATCAAGCTTTTGGTTATTAGCGGCTGTAATTTGCCCATAATTATTATTGAATGTCGCTTTGAGTTTAATGTAAACATCGTTACGTGCAGCAGCGTTATTATTCACATTTGCAGCAATTGAACCATACAAGTTATTTAGAGTATCTCCTTTAACTTTAACAGTACCACAACTGTATAAATATCGAATTATTGCACTTTATTTAGTGGTTAGTTACCAATCAATCCCTTTTTGAGCTTTAATCCCAATATCAAATGCATGTTTCACTGGGCGCATTTCTGTTACTGTATCGGCTAATTCGATCAAATCTCGGTGGCAACCTCTACCCGTGATCACGACAGACTGATTGGTAGGACGGCTTTGTAATGCTTGAACCACCTCTGCTAATTCGAGGTAATGATAACTCACCATATAGGTGAGCTCATCTAAAATGACTAAATCGTACTGTGGGTCACTTAACAATTGCTTGGCGTACTGCCAAGTTTCCATACAAGCAAGGGTATCGGTCTCTTTATTTTGAGTCTCCCACGTAAACCCTGTTGACATAACATAGAAGGGGACGCCTTGTGGTTCTAGTAGTTCGCGTTCGCCATTATCCCAACCTCCTTTAATAAATTGAACAACAGCGGCTTTTTTACCATGGCCTACTGTACGGCAGACAGTTCCAAATGCGGCTGTGGTTTTGCCTTTCCCATTTCCAGTAAAGACAATAACGATCCCTCGTTCAATTTGTGCGGCTTCAATACGTGCATCTACTTTTTCTTTTAAACGTTGTTGGCGTTCTTCGTGTCGATTTTGAGACATCGTGTTTACTCCGCAGCACCAGGTTTACGTCCGGGTTGAGCATCATAACTACTTCCCGTTTTACGCAGGCTATCATCGCCCATCAAATAGATATAAATAGGCATGATATCAGCAGGGGTTTTTAATTTAAGCGGATTTTCATCAGGAAATGCACTTGCTCGCATTGAGGTTCGAGTGCCGCCTGGGTTAATACAATTTACACGAAGATTAGTCTGCTTATATTCTTCGGCTAGCACTTGCATTAAACCTTCGGTGGCAAATTTTGATACAGCATAGGCGCCCCAACCGGCGCGACCTTGCTTACCTACACTCGAACTGGTGAAAACTAATGAGGCATTAGGTGCTTTGAGTAACAAAGGGAGCAATGCTTGAGTTAGCATAAATGTGGCATTAACATTTATTTGCATAACATCATGCCATAGGTCGCTGGGTTGCTCAGTGATGGGGGCAACGACACCAAGTATTCCGGCATTGTGTAATACGCCATCTAAATAAGGTGTTATTGCGGCAACTTGCGAGGCTAGAGTATAGCAGTCATCAATTGTTGCAGTTAATAAGTCTAATATAAAGCAAGGTGGCTTACTTCCACCTAAAGCGGCTATTTCATCACTAACGGATTGTAATTTATGCTGTGTTCTACCAACAAGGATAAGGGATGCGCCATAGCGCGCATAAGTGAGAGCGGCTTCACGGCCAATGCCATCACCGGCACCGGTTACAAGAATCGTTTTACCTTTCAATAGGTCTTGTCTAGGTTGATATTGGAGCATATTCTTTCCTACTATTGTGATTAGCATGTACGGTTATCATCGCACTGATTGTGATAATTGGCTAATCTAACATAGTTATTAACGAAGTTTGTGTGCTAACTCTGTTTTTTTCTGGTTGTTTGCACGTAATCGTGAGATTATTTTTGTAATTGAAGATAAACATCAAAAGGATCAGATTGTGGAGTATTTCTCATTGTATGGGCTATTTTTAGCAAAAGTCGTCACTATTTTGGTGGCGGTGGTTTTGCTAGCTGTCTTTGTGTTTGGCGTAGGTATGCGCCGACAAGGGGCTAAAGGTGCTTTAAAAATCACAGATTTAGGTGAAAGTTATCGTGACCGCCAACGCCAAATGCAACAAATTAAAATGAATGAACCAGAACATAAAGCGTGGTTGAAAGCATTTAAAAAGCAGCAAAAAGCGAAATCAAAAAGTGAGAAAACAGGGGCGAAATTAGGCCAAACAGGGGTTAAAAAACCTTGTTTATATGTCTTAGACTTTAAAGGTAGCATGGATGCCCGTGAAGTTGCCTCTTTACGTGAAGAGATCAGTGCAATTATTGCTGTTGCCGATCAACAAGATGAAGTTTTGTTAAGACTTGAAAGCCCTGGTGGAATGGTTCATGGTTACGGTTTAGCAGCTTCTCAATTATTAAGAATCAAAGAAAAAAATATCCCACTTACCATTGCGGTTGATAAAGTTGCGGCGAGTGGCGGATACATGATGGCATGCATTGCAGATAAAATTATTGCTGCACCATTTGCCATTATTGGTTCGATTGGTGTGGTTGCTCAAATTCCGAATATTCATCGGTTATTAAAAAAACATGATGTTGACGTTGAACTTCATACCGCAGGTGAATACAAGCGTACATTGACCATGTTAGGTGAAAACACGGAACAAGGCCGTAAAAAATTTGTTGAAGATTTAAATTCAACGCATGAATTGTTTAAACAATTTGTTCATCAAAACCGCCCATCTTTAGATATTTCTGCAGTTGCAACAGGGGAATATTGGTATGGTTCGCAGGCAATTGAAAAAGGGCTTGTGGATAAAATTGGCGTAAGTGATGATTTTATTATTAATGCAATTGATACTAAGGAAATAGTTAGTATTCGTTATGTGTTAAGTAAAAAAATGATGGATAAGTTTATGGGAAGCGCGGCAAAGAGCGTGGATAACTTATTATTGCGCTGGTGGCAACGCGGGCAAAAACCACTCTTGTAATTTTAAATTTCGCCTAGCGAATAAGCGTTTTTAAATCTACTATTAATTTACCGGCGTTAAAGCCGGTAAATTTTATACAAAAAGCAAACGTGTTAATTAGTTATTATCACTTAATTGGTATTGTTCTGACAGTACATGAGCGAGATGTTTGTACATATTAAAAGCAGCTGTACTTTTTAAAGTAGGAATATTGTTCTCATCTAAGAAGAATTCTCCTTTAAATACCAATGTACCCCGATGCTGCTCAACGGTGTCAACAAACATACCATGAATATAATCATCATGTTTCTTTATGATATCATTAGCTTTTTCAAGTAACTCTTTTTTTGTGATGAACGGTAAATTATCTTGCATAACTTGGCTTCCTTGAAAAAATAATTGGTTGCTTCTAGCATTTTATCAGGTAGAGTGTGTGGTTTTCAATTGTGACTAAACATCTTTATGTGGTTAAAATCAGTCAACTAGCAGACACTTTGTGCTTTTTAGAATAACGTGATTGAGTTTATAAGTTTTGTTTCAACACAAATAATTGTTTAAAAATATATTGATATATTGTGATTGTGTCGCAATATAAAAAAGAGATTCTCATTTTGCGCATTTTAATGTAGAAATGCGCCATTGTTGATATTTAGGTAAAGGTAAATATGGGTAAAGCTCTTGTTATAGTGGAGTCCCCGGCAAAGGCCAAAACGATTAATAAGTATCTTGGCAGTGGCTACGTTGTAAAAAGCAGCGTTGGCCACATTCGTGATCTGCCGAAAAGCGGCTCTGGTTCACAAACCGGCTCACAAAAGAGTACAGGCTCATCTACCGACAAAACAAAGAAAGTAAAAAAAGATCCGCGTGATGCGTTAGTTAAGCGCATGGGGATCGACCCTTATCATGGTTGGAAAGCGAATTATCAAATTCTACCGGGTAAAGAAAAAGTGGTTTCTGAACTTAAATCATTGGCGGAGGATGCCGAACACATCTACCTCGCAACGGACTTGGACCGCGAAGGGGAAGCTATTGCGTGGCATTTACGCGAAGTGATAGGTGGAGACGATTCTCGTTTTAGTCGTGTTGTATTTAATGAGATCACCAAAAATGCGATCACTCAGGCATTTGATAGCCCTGGGGAATTAAACATAGATAGAGTTAACGCACAACAAGCGCGTCGTTTTATGGACCGAGTTGTGGGTTATATGGTTTCTCCGTTGCTGTGGAAAAAAGTCGCTCGTGGCTTATCGGCTGGCCGTGTTCAGTCAGTTGCAGTGAAACTCATTGTTGAACGTGAACGGGAAATTAAAGCTTTCGTCCCTGAAGAATATTGGGAACTGCATGCCGATTTAGCTGATAAAGATATCGCTAACTTGCGTATGGAAGTCACTTCACAAGGTGGTAAGGCATTTAAACCAGTCAATAAAGCGCAAACAGAGGCAGCAGTTAAGCTACTTGAAAAAGCCCGTTTTGCGGTTGTTGACCGTGAAGATAGGCCGACATCAAGTAAGCCGAGCGCACCGTATATCACGTCAACGTTGCAACAAGCCGCCAGTACTCGTTTAGGTTTTGGCGTGAAAAAAACCATGATGATGGCTCAGCGTCTTTATGAAGCAGGGTATATCACTTATATGCGTACTGACTCAACAAACTTGAGCCAAGATGCATTGGATATGGTTCGTGGCTATATTAATGATAATTTTGGCGCTAAATATCTGCCAAAAGATGCGAATGTTTATAGCAGTAAAGATAATTCGCAAGAGGCGCACGAAGCCATTCGTCCTTCTAGTGTCGATGTTTTACCTGAGTCACTAAAAGACATGGAGAACGATGCGAAAAGGTTGTATCAATTAATTTGGAATCAGTTTGTGGCCTGTCAAATGACGCCAGCAAAATATGATTCAACAACCTTGACAGTCAAAGCAGGTGATTTTGAACTAAAAGCCAAAGGGCGTACTTTACGTTTCGATGGTTGGACGAAAGTCATGCCTGCACTGCGTAAAAATGATGAAGATAAAACATTGCCACCAATACAAGTTGGTGCGGAGTTATCTTTAATTGAGCTATTACCTAGCCAGCACTTTACTAAGCCACCAGCTCGCTTTAGTGAAGCATCTTTAGTTAAAGAGCTCGAAAAACGTGGTATTGGTCGTCCTTCGACGTATGCAGCGATTATTTCGACGATCCAAGACAGAGGTTATGTCAAAGTTGAAAATCGTCGTTTTTATGCAGAGAAAATGGGTGAGATTGTCACGGATCGTTTAGAGGAAAACTTTAACGACCTGATGAACTACGATTTTACTGCGCGTATGGAAGACCAACTGGACCATGTTGCAAACCATGATGCTGAGTGGAAAGCCGTATTAGATGAATTCTTCTCTGACTTTAGTAAGCAGCTAGATGTTGCTGAAAAAGAACCAGAGGAAGGGGGAATGCGTACTAACCCAATGGTGATCACCTCAATCATTTGCCCTGATTGTGAACGTCATATGGGTATCCGTACTGCATCAACCGGGGTATTTTTAGGTTGTTCTGGTTACGCACTACCACCAAAAGAACGTTGTAAGAAAACAATAAACCTTATCCCTGAAGACGAAGTCTTGAATGTGCTTGAAGGGGATGATGCGGAAACTAATGCGTTAAGAGCAAAACGTCGCTGTCCAAAGTGTGGCACCGCGATGGACAGCTATTTGATTGATAATGGCCGTAAATTACATGTATGTGGTAATAACCCTGCATGTGAAGGTTATGAAATCGAAGAAGGCGAATTTCGTATTAAGGGTTATGACGGCCCAGTCATTGAATGTGACAAGTGTGGATCAGAAATGCACCTGAAAATGGGGCGTTTTGGTAAGTACATGGGTTGTACTAACGAAGAGTGTAAAAATACGCGTAAAATCTTACGAAGTGGCGAAGTCGCACCACCGAAAGAAGACCCGGTTCCATTACCGGAACTTCCATGTGAAAAATCCGATGCGTATTTTGTGTTACGTGATGGTGCTGCTGGGGTTTTCCTTGCGGCAAACACATTCCCAAAATCACGAGAAACGCGTGCACCATTAGTTGCAGAATTACAGCGCTTTAAAGACCGTTTACCTGAAAAACTGGCTTATTTGGCTGAAGCACCAGCTGAAGATGGCGAAGGTAACCCAACTGTCGTCCGTTTTAGTCGTAAAACGAAACAGCAATATGTTTCTTCAGAAAAAAATGGTAAAGCGACGGGTTGGAGTGCATTCTACGTTGATGGTAAATGGGAAGTGAAAGAGAAATAATAATTCCCTTTTGCATTCAAACAAAAAAGCCAATCATTTAATTTGATTGGCTTTTTTATTAACTTGTCAATTTCATATCAATGCCTATCGGTGAATAACCCACTGTTATACTGTCATTTCCTTTATTTCTTATCGCTCACTGTGATATAACCGCCAATTTTTAACTAAACTCAAATGTAGCACCAAAGTGATAACTAATTTGTGTTAACTTAAGATAGAGTCATTGTAATTATCAATAGATAGTAATAGTTCTTACCTTGTTAAGGTCTTTAGGTAAGTCGATGGAATGATAGATAAAAGTTATCCACCGGAGGCAAAATGAAGTTAAAAATGTGTTTACTGGCTGCATTATTGACAGCGGGGACAGCATACGCTGCTCAATCTACTGTTGTATTAAAAGAAGCGACCCCAACAGGTGATGGTAAAGCAATTGGTGAAGTTGTTATCTCAGAAACAGAATATGGATTACTATTTACACCAAAATTAACGGGCCTACAAGCAGGCATTCATGGGTTTCATATTCATGAGAACCCAAGTTGCGAACCCGCAGAGAAAGATGGCAAATCGGTACCTGCATTAAAAGCAGGCGGTCATTTAGACCCCGCTAAAACAGGTGTCCACAAAGGCCCTTATGATAACACAGGGCATTTAGGTGATTTACCCGGTCTAGTTGCCGATAGCCAAGGTAATGCTGATTACGCGGTACTAGCACCACGTTTAAAATCACTCAAAGATGTTCAAGACCGTGCATTGATGGTGCATGTGGGTGGTGATAACTATTCTGATAATCCAGAAGCGTTAGGCGGTGGTGGGGCTAGAATGGCCTGCGGCGTCATCAAATAATACGCGTCATATTTCAAGCTGTGGCGTTGTTAGCTGCGCTCGCTAACCCTAGTCACATACTTATGTATGCTCCTAGGGCTTAGCGTCTCTTGCTGCCTAGCCACAACTTGAACTATTTAGCGTATTGTATTGATTAGAAAGTGATTTAAACAGCAGTGTTGTTAGCTGGGTTTACTAATTTTAATCATATACTGATGTATGCTCCTAGGGCTTAGCGTCTCTTGCTGCCTAGCCATAACTTGAGCTATTTAGCGTATTGTATTGATTAGAAAGTGATTTAAACAGCAGTGTTGTTAGCTGGGTTTACTAATTTTAATCGTATACTGATGTATGCTCCTAGGGCTTAGCGCCGCTTGAGGCCTAACCATAACGTGAACTATTTAGCGTATTGGATTGATTTGAAAACAATTTAATTTTTCTAGTCATAAAAAGAAGGCTCAAGTTAAATCTCGAGCCTTCTTTTTTCATTGATAAATTACCAAATACGAATACGTTGCTCTGGTACCAAATATAGTGTGTTATTTTTATCAACACCAAATGTTTGATACCAGTCATCAATATTGCGTACTACGCCATTAGCACGGAATTGGTTAGGGCTATGAGGGTCTGTCATAATCTTATTACGCTCAGATTCTTTATTTGACAGTTCTTGCCAAGTACGAGCCCAAGCAATGAAGAAACGTTGTAACCCAGTTGTTCCGTCAATAATTGGGGGCTCACCATTTGGGTAATTTTCTTTGGCAAATTGTTTATAAGCACTCAAGGCGATATTTAATCCACCGAGATCGCCAATGTTTTCACCTAATGTAAGCTCACCATTCACATTTAAACCATCAACAGCAAATGCGTTATACTGCTCAACAAGCTTGGCTGTTTTCTCTTTAAAGTGAGTTTTGGCACTCTCACTCCACCAGTTACGTAATTGCCCCGTACCATCGTATAAACTGCCTTGGTCATCAAAACCATGGCCCATCTCGTGACCAATTACAGCGCCAATTGCACCATAGTTATAGGCTGGGTCAACATTAGGATCAAAGAAAGGTGCTTGTAAAATTGCCGCTGGGAACACAATTTCGTTTTGAACAGGGTTGAAATAAGCATTGACTGTTTGTGGCGTCATGCCCCATTCCCATTGACGGACAGGTTGGCCAATTTTGCCAATCATATCATCATATGACCAGGCTAAAACTTGTTTATAATTCTCTAATAATGAGTCAGGCTTGAGGTTAATTGTGCTGAAGTCATTCCATTGATCTGGATATCCCACTTTAACAGTGAATTGCTCTAATTTTTTAAGGGCTTCTTGGCGAGTTGGCTCATCCATCCAGTCATTGACTTTTAGGCGTGAATTAAATGTGCCCCTCACATAGCTGACCAAGTCTTTAATTTTTTCTTTAGCTTGCGGGTCGAAGTATTGTTCGACATAAATTTGCCCTAATGGCTCACCTTGGAGCGAATTAACAGTCTGCAATGCACGTTCTTGGCGAGTGCGTTGTTTTTCAATTCCATTGAGTTTTTTCGAATAAAAATCAAACTGGGCATCCGCGATAGTTTGGTTTAAATAACGTGCGTGTTCACTAATATATTGGAAGGTTAGGTAATCTTTTAGTGTCGAAACCGGGGTATCAGCAAAAATTTTTGCGGTTTGTTCCACCGCGCTATCTGTTTCAACGATGATTTTCTCAAGTTGTTTATCTGTTAGTTTACGATTGGTAATAAAACTAGTCCAATCAAAACCTTGAGTATAATTTTTCATTTCAGCTAGAGACATTGCATGGTAATTTTTGATAGTGTCACGGCGTGCTTCTGGGCTCCAATGCACTGTTGCAATTGCTTTTTCCAAATCAAAAATTTTCTGCGCTTTAGGTTGTACATCTTTTTCACCCGCCAGTTCTAGCATGGTAGCGATATAAGCGATATAACTTTTTCGAATATCTTGCATTTGTGGGGTGTCATCGAGGTAATAAGTACGGTTCGGTAGCCCTAAACCGCCTTGACCGATATAAAGCACATAGGTATCAGGTGCTTTGGCATCTAAATCTACCCAATAAGAAATCAGCGATTTATAGTCAGGCTGTGTCATTAGCTGGCTAATATCATGATGATTTTTAGCTTTTGCAATGGCATCTAAATCGGATTTTATTGGGCTAATACCAGCTTGCTCGATAGCCGCTTCATTCAGGTAGCTGAGATATAAATTTCGAATATTTCGTTGGTTATGCGTGAGCTTGTTTTCAGGGATCTGTTGTAATTGATCAATAATCGATTGAATGTGTTTTTCTGTGTTTAAGTATAATTCCACGAAAGAGTTAATACGTGGCATACCGGTGGGGATTTGCGCTTTATTTATCCAATCTTCATTAACATAACGGTAAAAATCATTTCCGGGTTCAATCGTATCAGACAAAACAATTTTTTGTTGTCCATAAGCCACTTCTTTCGCCAAGAGCGCAGGGGCAAAAGAAATCGTCGACATACCAATAATTAAAGCCAAAACATTTAAACGCATGTAACCACCTCTCTTCGTTGAGAATTATGATATCCACTTTAATACGTTAAATTTTACAGTGAGGATCCTGCAAAATTCATTTTACTTATTGAACCACATAATGAAATAAAGTTAATCCGTCTTTGCACTATCTTACGGCCTTTCATCAGTGTAGTGGCATTTAGATGAAATTTTATCATCTTACTGTTTATTCTTCTGTGAATGATGTTATATTGGTTATATCAAATTATTTAATTATAACTTTTAGTTATATTTAATATTCTTTAGCTATAGATGCAAAAGCACATTATTCATGTATGAGGTAGACTGAAATATGAAATTGCAGCAATTACGTTATATTGTTGAAGTGGTTAACCATGACTTGAATGTCTCCTCAACCGCTGAGGGGCTTTTTACGTCACAGCCCGGTATCAGCAAACAAGTGCGGATGCTTGAAGATGAGCTTGGGATCCAAATTTTTGCACGTAGTGGTAAACATTTAACGCATGTCACCCCAGCAGGGGAAGAAGTCGTGCGGATCTCCCGAGAAGTACTATCAAAAATAGAAGCGATCCGTTCGGTTGCTGGGGAGCACACTTATCCCGATCGGGGGAGTTTGAGTATTGCGACGACACATACACAAGCTCGTTATGCTTTACCTCCAACAATCAAAGGCTTTATTGAGCGTTACCCTCATGTTTCATTGCACATGCAGCAAGGGTCTCCAACGCAAATAGCTGAAGAAGTTTGCAAAGGAAATAGCGATTTTGCGATAGCAACAGAAGCACTGCACCTGTATAACGATTTGATTATGTTGCCATGCTACCATTGGAACCGCTGTGTCGTTGTGCAAAAAGACCATCCGCTAGCGACGAAAAAAAATGTCACTATTGAAGATATCGCGGAATATCAAATTGTAACGTATACCCATGGGTTTACTGGACGTTCAGAATTAGATGTGGCATTTCAGAAAATTGGTCTTGAGCCCAAAATTATTTTTACCGCAACGGATGCCGACGTGATCAAAACCTACGTCAGGTTAGGGCTAGGGATCGGTATCATTGCGAGTATGGCAGTTGACCCGGTGAGTGATAGTGATTTAGTTGTAATTGATATGCGTGATAAGTTCAGCTATAGCACAACGAAGATTGGTTTTAAACGCACCAGTTTCTTACGGAGCTATATGTACGATTTTATGTGGCGCTTCGCACCGCATCTAACTCGTGATGTGGTCGATAAAGCGGTTGCTATTCGTAATAATGAAGAGATTGAAGAATTTTTTAAAGATATGAAATTGCCTATCATCTAATTTCTTTATATTTCTGTACTACCCAATAATAACCCTAGTGACTGTATTTCTAGGGTTTTTATTGTCAATACTTTGTTGGTGTACCAAGCTATTTTCTGACTTATTTCCCTTCTTATCTTAAATTTCCTATTATTAATAGAGAAACATTCAATATTTGGCACAAAATCTATAAATCGAATTTCTAGAGCAACTATGATTACAATTGGTTAACAAAAAATAATGGCGGTAAATACACATATTGCCATAGCCATAAAAACCAAGGAGGAGTTATGTCGTTGAGTCTAAAAACAACGAGTGCCTCGACACTCAATGTTGGAAACAAGCAGTATAATTACTTCAGTTTAGCGCTAGCTGAAAAAAAGCTCGGTGATGGGACGAAGTTACCTAAATCATTAAAAGTCTTACTTGAAAACCTATTACGTCATATTGATGGTAACTCAGTTGTTGAACAAGATTTACAAGCCATTATTGACTGGCAAAAAAATGCACATGCAGATAGGGAAATTGCGTATCGTCCCGCGCGTGTGCTTATGCAAGATTTTACCGGAGTTCCTGCTGTTGTTGACCTGGCCGCGATGCGTGAAGCGGTTAAATCATTAGGTGGCAATGTTGATCAAGTGAATCCGTTATCACCCGTAGATTTGGTCATTGACCACTCGGTAATGGTGGATGAGTTTGCCACCCAATCCGCCTTTGGCGATAACGTTGAAATTGAAATGGCGCGTAACCATGAGCGTTATTTATTTCTACGTTGGGGGCAAAAAGCGTTTAATCGTTTTCAAGTGGTACCACCTGGTACAGGTATTTGTCACCAAGTTAATTTAGAATACCTTGGTAAGGCGGTATGGTATGAAGAAATTGACGGTAAATTATATGCTTATCCAGATACTTTAGTGGGCACGGACTCCCATACGACGATGATCAATGGGTTAGGTGTATTAGGTTGGGGTGTCGGTGGTATTGAAGCTGAAGCCGCTATGTTAGGCCAACCTGTCTCGATGCTAATCCCTGACGTTGTTGGTTTTAAATTAACGGGTAAATTATCCGAAGGGATCACAGCAACTGACCTTGTGTTGACAGTGACACAAATGCTACGTCAACATGGTGTCGTGGGTAAGTTTGTTGAATTCTATGGTGACGGCTTGGCCGATTTACCATTAGCAGACCGAGCAACGATTGCGAATATGTCCCCTGAATATGGTGCAACGTGTGGCTTTTTCCCGGTTGATGAAGTAACACTGTCTTATATGCGTTTAACTGGGCGCAGTGATGATGAAATTGCGCTGGTGGAAGCTTATAGTAAAGAGCAGGGTTTATGGCGTTATGCGGGCGATGAACCGATTTTTACCAGTACACTTGAGTTAGACATGTCGACAGTCGAATCCAGTTTAGCCGGGCCTAAACGTCCACAAGACAGAGTCGAACTTAGCCAAGTACCAAAAGCATTTCGTGGCGCAGTCGAATTAGAAGTCAATAAGAAAATCCAATCGAGCTATCCTTCGGTTAAATATCAAAATAAAACCTTTGAATTAACCGATGGCGCGGTCGTTATTGCAGCAATTACGTCTTGTACAAACACGTCGAACCCAAGTGTATTAATGGCGGCGGGGCTATTAGCGAAAAAAGCCGTTGAAAAAGGGTTAGTTCGCCAACCGTGGGTTAAATCATCATTAGCACCGGGTTCTAAAGTGGTTACTGATTATCTTGCCGTTGCAGGTTTAACACCGTATTTAGATAAGCTTGGGTTTAACCTTGTCGGGTATGGATGCACAACCTGTATTGGTAACTCAGGGCCATTACCAGAACCAATAGAAGAAGCGATTAAACAAACGGATCTTACTGTTGGTGCCGTGCTGTCAGGAAATCGTAACTTTGAAGGGCGAATTCACCCACTGGTGAAAACTAACTGGTTAGCCTCTCCGCCGCTTGTTGTTGCCTATGCACTGGCGGGTAATATGAATATCAACTTGAAAACTGACCCTATCGGGGTTGATAAATCGGGTAATGATGTTTATTTGAAAGATATTTGGCCATCAAGTGCTGAAATTGCGCAAGCTGTACAGCAAGTTAAAACAGATATGTTCCGTAAGGAATATAACGCGGTCTTTGAAGGTGATGATGCTTGGAGAGCATTAAAAGTTGAAAGCTCTTCAACTTATCACTGGCAAGCAGACTCGACCTATATCCGCCATCCACCTTTCTTTGAAGGAATGCAATCTCAGCCAGTACCTGTTAAAGATATTCATGGCGCAAATATTTTAGCGATCCTCGGTGACTCGGTCACCACTGACCATATTTCTCCCGCGGGGAATATCAAAAAAGAGAGTCCAGCAGGACGCTATCTGCAAGAACACGGTGTTGCTGTCGCAGATTTCAACTCTTATGGTTCGCGTCGTGGTAACCATGAAGTGATGATGCGCGGTACATTTGCAAATATTCGTATTCGTAATGAAATGGTGCCAGGTGTAGAGGGCGGTTATACCTTACATATACCGACAGGCAAACAAATGGCGATTTATGATGCAGCGATGCTGTATCAACAAGAAAATCGCCCATTGGCTATCATTGCGGGTAAAGAATATGGTTCAGGTTCTAGCCGAGATTGGGCTGCGAAAGGTACAAATTTATTAGGTGTGAGAGTCGTCATTACTGAGTCATATGAGCGTATCCACCGTTCCAATTTGATTGGTATGGGGGTTATACCTTTAGAGTTTAAAGATGGGGTATCCCGTAAGACACTCAATTTAAAAGGTGATGAACGCATTGATGTCACGGGGTTACAGTCAATTACTCCTGGACAAGATATCACAGTGAAAATCACGTATGGCAATGGTGATATAAAGGAAGTTATAACCCGCTGTCGTATTGATACTGCAACGGAGATGGATTATTACCGTCATGGTGGTATTTTACATTATGTTATAAGACAGATGCTGCATTAATCATTCAATTGTGTTACTGAAACGCCTGTAAGATTGTTATCCTACGGGCGTTTTTATTTTTTAATATTTAATCTTATTTATCAATTTTGTTTTTTCTCAATATTTTTGATAGCAATCTACGTTATGGTGTTAAATAGACGGTAGATTAAAGGAGAAAATAGTCGCTACTAGGCTAAATGAAAATAGGGTGAAGTTCGCCATAAATAAGTTTCTTTGTGCAAATTAATTGAATGTAATAGCTTTAGCACGGGTCACCATGTAACTGAGCTTATCGAAAACACTATAAAGGAAATGAGTATGGCAGATATCAATGAAACCGATTTCTATAAAGGGGCATTGTGGGCAGCAGATATCTTATTAACCACATCCCATTTTGATGGTGCGAACGAAGAGGTTCGTGACATTTTGGAGCACATACCTAACTTATATTCTATTGTGATGAGAACACCTGAAACGGAAGTCCATGATTTGCGTTTATATGCAGACAAAGAATTTCCACTCGGCTTAAATGCAGATTACACCACCATTACCATTGCACCATTACAAGACTATTTTGATATTTTGCCTATGCCCGATCAAAACCCTGAGAGTATTACGGTTGAAATTGATTACTGGGGAGTAGTTGCAACAACATCTGCGGGTAAACAAGATTTATTAATTGCCGGTTTAGCAACGCCAGAGCAAGCACAGCATTATGTGCAAACATTAACCCAACAACTTGAATTGCAAAGAGTAAAATAGCCAACTGGCTATAAGTTAGGCGCTTTAAGTACTATTATTCAACAGAAATGACAAAATACCGCGCTACTGTGTTTATGTACAGTAACGCGGTTTTTTTTAACTGAATGAGATTATAACGCGTAGGCTTCGGCTAATTGTAAAGCGAAATAAGTGAAAATAAGATCAGCGCCTGCGCGTTTAATTGACCCTAGTGTTTCAAGAGCCACACGCGTTTCATCAATTGCACCCGCTTGAGCGGCAAATTTAATTTGTGCGTATTCTCCACTGACTTGATAAGCCCCGATGGGTAATTGAGTGTGTTCGCGTAAATCACGAATAATATCCAAATACGCTCCGGCAGGCTTTATCATTAGCGCGTCAGCACCTTCGCGCTCATCAATTAGTGACTCATGGAGCGCTTCGCGGCGGTTCATTGGGTTCATCTGATAGGTTTTTCTATCGCCTTTAAGGCATGAACCTGCTGCATCTCGGAATGGGCCATACAGTGCGGATGCAAATTTTGTGGAGTAAGACATAATTGCAGTATCTGTAAAGCCAGCTTCATCAAGAGCATGACGGATTGCAGCAACCTGGCCATCCATTGCGGCAGAAGGGGCAATGAAATCAGCGCCTGCACGTGCGGCGGCAACCGCTTGTAAACCTAGGTTATGGATAGTTGCATCGTTGTCAACGACATGACCGTGCATAACGCCACAGTGACCATGAGAGGTGTATTCACAGAAACAGGTGTCAGACATCACTATCATTTCAGGAACGGTTTCTTTGCAGATACGTGACATGCGTGCCACTAAACCATTCTCTTGCCATGCATCACTACCATTATCATCAAGATGATGGGAAACCCCAAAGGTCATCACTGATTTTATTCCTGCATTTGCGATACGCTCAATTTCATAGGCAAGGCGTTTCTCAGGAATACGCATAACACCCGGCATGCTATTGATTGGCATATAGTCGTCGAGTTCTTCTTCAACAAAAATTGGCAAGCAAAGGTCATTAACGGAAAGGTGGGTTTCTTGGAATAAAGTGCGGAGTTTTTCGGTCTTACGCAATCTTCTCATGCGTTGAATGGAATGCAGGTTGTTCACAGTATCTCCTGGTAGTATGCGGAATAAACCTCAAGAGCTCAGTTTATTCGTCAGGGTAATCAGATGGCTAACAGTATAAACCTTATAGAAAGAAAGTGAATATAGCAGCGGGTAAATGGCACACTTTGAATGATGATAATCAGAATGAGGAGAAGAAAGGGAAGAGCAGAACACTCTTCCTTTGGTGAGATCACTGATGCTTAAATAGCATGTGTCCCATTTTTTCTGCTTTAACGTCAAGGTAATGTTCGTTACTTGGGTTACGACCGACAATCAGTGGAACACGCTCTACCACGTTAATTCCAGCTTCACGCATGATGTCTATTTTTTTCGGGTTATTTGTCAATAAACGGACTTCATTAATTCCCAATAATTTATACATATCAGAGCATAAGGTAAAATCACGTTCATCGGCTTTGAATCCGAGCTTGATGTTAGCTTCAACCGTATCCAGGCCTTGATCTTGCAATGCATAAGCACGGATTTTATTTAGCAAGCCTATGTTTCGGCCTTCTTGACGATGATAAAGTAATACCCCTCGGCCTTCTTTACTAATCTGAGAGAGCGCGGCTTCTAATTGAAAACCACAATCGCAACGTAGACTAAATAACGCATCTCCTGTTAAACATTCGGAGTGGATACGGCTAAGTACCGGTGTATCTCCTGAGATATCGCCAAAAATTAACGCTACATGATCACGACCGGTTGCGATTTCTTCAAAACCCACCATTAAAAACTCACCGAAAGGTGTTGGGAGTTTTGCTTCGGCAACGCGTTTTAGCTGCATATTTTCTTTCATTAGTTAAAGTAACTCTTGCTTAATTAATAACGTTTATCGATATAAAGTAGCTTAACTATAATACATCGACGCTATATGACGTTTAGCATATAGAGGTTGGTATTCTTTGCACACGACCAACGCTGTATTACTATAACAGAGTTAATAATAGGTGAATGGAATATTTGTATATTTAATAGAACTTTATTTGGAATACATTGAATGAAAAAAACGGTTTTGGTTGTTTGTGCTTTTGCATTGTTATTAATCATGCCTCCCATGGTGATGATAGTTACAGGGTGGCATTGGTCACCAGAAACCCAGTTTAACTCAATGAAATGGCTTCTTTGGCTGACAGACACTGCGGGAGCGCCTTATAGTATTTTAACGTCTTTTTTATTTCTTGGAGTCGTTATATTCGTTTTCCGTTCAGAAAAGAAACAGCGACTGAAAATTTTGCTTGTTCTGGTCAGTGCGGTATTACTGCAACAAGGTTTGAAGAGCGCATTAAAAAGCACATTTAAAGAACCGCGTCCTTATGTGGAATGGTTGGCAACTCAATATCAAATTCCTTCATCAGAGTTTTATGAGTTAAAACGTAGTGAACGAGCGAAATTAATTAAAAATACGGTTAAACAAGATGAAAATATAGCTAAGTGGCAGCGTAAACATTGGCAAGCAGAAACGGGGTATTCTTTTCCTTCGGGTCATATGTTATTTGCAGCAGGCTGGGCATTGTTTTTAATTGTGCTTTTTTGGCAACAGCGTTTATATGCTTTATCGATAGGGCTTGCTATTTGGGCAGAGGGTATTGCGTTTAGTCGGATGTTGTTGGGAATGCATTGGCCTATAGATATAATAACTTCAGTGATCATCAGTGCTTGTTTTACCATATTTGGTTATTATATTTTACGGGCATGGGGACTATTTAGTAAAGCCGATTAATCTTTCATCAAGTTGGCCATTATTAGGGGAGATCTAACTTAAATATCTCATTGTATAAAATAAATTGCTTTGTCTGAATGCGCTGGAAATGCTACCTTAACAGGTAGATATTATTGGATGAATAGAACTGATAACGGGAATAAATGTGAAATATTTTCTGATTTTATTACTAGCGGTCGCTTTTTTTATTGTTTCGATTACGCTAGGTTCAAGCAATGATCAGGTTATTACATTTAACTACCTGATTGCAAAAGGGGATTTTTCATTATCGACCCTTCTTGCATCACTTTTTGGTGTCGGTTTTGTGCTAGGTTGGCTAGTCTGTGCCGTGTTTTATTTACGAGTCATCGTTAGCCTGAAAAACGCACGTCGTAAAATTCGACGTTTAGAATCACAATTAGGTGCTGGAGAAAGTAATATTTCCGACTCAACCTCATTAGTGACGACTCAGAACAAGGAATAATCCTGTATGTTCGAGTTGCTGTTTCTGCTGCTACCGGTTGCTGCTGCTTACGGTTGGTACATGGGGCGCAGAAGTGCTCAACAAGATAAGCAACAACATGCGAATCGCTTGTCACGTGATTATGTTACAGGCGTTAACTTCCTATTATCTAATCAACAAGACAAAGCTGTCGATTTATTCCTCGATATGCTGAAAAATGAAGACAGTTCCGCTTTTGAGGCTCATCTCACGCTGGGAAATTTATTCCGTTCTCGTGGTGAAGTTGAACGTGCCATTCGTATTCACCAGTCGCTGGTAGAAAGCGCCGCTTTGTCATTTGAACAACGCTTATTAGCAACCCAACAGCTTGGCCGAGATTACATGGCTGCAGGGGTTTATGACCGTGCAGAAAATATGTTTCAGCAATTGACAGACGAAGTCGATTTCAAACAAAGTGCCTTACAATCCCTCTTAAATATTTATCAGCTTACCAGTGACTGGACAAAAGCCATTGAAATAGCAGGAAAACTGGTTAAATTAGGGCACCCCGAGTTACGTGAGCAAATTGCGCATTTTTATTGTGAATTAGCGACCCAACAACTCGCTAGCGATGATCTTGAAGATGCACTGACATTGTTAAATAAGGCAGAGCAAGCCGATAACCACTGCGCTCGAGTTTCGATTATGAAAGGTCGGTTGTTTATCGAGCAAGGTAATTACGACAAAGCGGTTCATGTCTTAAAACAAGTCTATGAACAAGATAGAGAACTCGTTGCTGAAACATTACCTTTACTGTTTGATTGCTACCAACATACTGGCCAAGCAGATGAGTGGGAAGATTACCTTCGTCAGTGTGTTGCAGGTAATTCAGGGGCTATCGCAGAACTTTACTTAGCCGATATTATTGTTGAAAAACAAAATCATGAAGCGGCTGCGAATTACATTAACGACCAAATTCAACGCCATCCTACCATGCGTTTATTCTATCGTTTAATGGATTACCATCTTGAAGAAGCTGAAGATGGAAGGGCAAAAGAAAGTTTGATTTTGCTGCGTAAAATGGTAGGGGAACAAATTCGTACAAAACCCGATTATCGCTGCCATAAATGCGGGTTTACATCGCGTGCATTATATTGGCATTGTCCATCTTGTCGTTCTTGGGACACAATTAAACCTATTCGCGGGCTAGATGGTCAGTGACAGCGTCACTTTTTAAATAATAACGACTCTTTAAAGGCTAAGAAATGATTTCCTCAACTGAGAACCACACACATTCACCAATTATTGTGGCACTTGATTATGAAGATGCTAATGAAGCTTTGGCTTTTGTGGATCGTATTGACCCACGTGATTGTCGCTTAAAAGTTGGCAAAGAAATGTTTACTTTTAATGGTCCTCAATTTGTTAAGTCACTCCATGAACGTGGTTTTGATATTTTCTTAGATTTGAAATTTCATGATATTCCAAATACTGTTGCTCGTGCGGTTGCGGCTGCAGCTGAAATGGGGGTATGGATGGTTAATGTCCATGCTGGTGGTGGGGCTCGTATGATGGAAGCGGCGCGCCAATCTCTTGAGCCTTATGGTAAAGAAGCGCCATTACTTACTGCAGTAACAGTATTAACGAGTATGGATGAATCTGACCTCTCAGGTGTTGGAATTAACGTTTCACCGGCAGTTCATGCAGAGCGTTTGGCCTTATTAACGAAGCAATGTGGGTTGGACGGTGTTGTTTGCTCTGCACATGAAGCTCAACGTTTAAAACAGTTATGTGGTGCTGATTTCAAATTAGTTACCCCAGGTATTCGCCCTACAGGTAGTGATGTCGGGGACCAACGTCGCATTATGACACCACAAGATGCAGTGAAAGCAGGTGTCGATTATATGGTGATTGGGCGTCCGATTACACGTAGTGAAAACCCAACAGTCACATTACAACAAATCAATCAATCTATTGAAGGTTTGCTATGAGTGATACAAATAGTCGTCTTGTTTACAGCACTGAGACAGGACGTATTGCTGACGAAAAACCCAAAGTTGAAAGGCCTAAAGGCGATGGTATTGTGCGAATTCGCCGTGAGACATCAGGACGCAAAGGGAAAGGGGTTTGTGTTGTTACAGGTCTTGACCTTGAAGATAGCGAATTAGCAAAACTAGCGGCTGACCTTAAAAAGAAATGTGGCTGTGGCGGGGCTGTCAAAGACGGTAACGTTGAAATTCAAGGCGACAAACGTGATGTTATCAAACAGTACCTTGAGGCGAAAGGTTTTCAAGTCAAGTTAGCTGGTGGCTGATTGACTCGACAATTTTGCTGTTTTTCATGAGTGGCGACCTAGAGAGCCACTCATTTTATAATGAAGAAGTGGTTAAATTGCTGCTAACTCGGCAAATAAAGCAGGATTACGCTTAATGGCGATGAGTATTTTAGCCGCTAGCCCTGTTGGGTTACGTCGTTTAAGCTCCCAACTTTTAATGGTGTCGATACTCGTCCCTAGCGCATGGGCTAATTCGCTTTGTGAAACATTAAGTTGTTCTCGAATTGCTTTGACGTCAGTAATTTCGTAACGAGTGACATTAGCAGCTTTTTGGTGACCGTGTTTAATGTCAACAGCTTCTTCTAAAGAGGCTTTTAATTCGTTGAATATACTCATTTTATACCTCATTTTTTAGTAATTTCGTTAGTTTCTTTAATTCTGCTTTTTCTAAGTCATTTAGCGTATCTTTGACATTCTTTGGGTAAGCCATTATAAAATAAATGATTTCTGCTGTAGCTAGGAAATAAATAACCCGTACACTTGCACTTTTTCCTTTATTACCTGTTGCCATCCTAATTTTGCGAAGACCACCTGTTCCTTGGATAATATCGCCTTTATCTGGCCATGCGATAAGTTCATTTTGTAGTGTCCTAAGTTCTTCTTGTGTTGCTATCGATTGGATTTGTTTAGTAAAAAAGCTCGTTTCAATAAATTCAATTGCGTGACTCACAGGGTTCCCTCCCTTTGCATTAATTGTAAGTGTACTTTGTACACTTTTTTCCGTCAATAGTTTAATAGATTATCGGATATGAAAAATAAAATAGCGTTCATGATGAACGCTATTGTAGATTAAGGAGAGAAAATAAAGGATGTAATGAGATTTATTTACCGACTTGGTGACCGATAATTCCACCAATTGCAGCACCGCCAACGGTTCCTACGGAGCTTCCGCCTGTCAGTACGGCACCACCAACAGCACCTACACCAGCACCAATCGCTGTGTTTTTATCGCGTTTAGACATATTTGAACAGGCACTGACACTGATAGCGACTGTGGCTATCACCATGAATGATAAAATACGTTTGCTTACTGTGTTCATTTTAGTGATCCTTAGTACAGATTTAACAGTTAACAAAATATCATGATAGGTTATTATACGAATAAGAATAATCAGGAAAAGATCTGGAAAAGTGCTCGCTGTTTAACGTTTAATGCGAATATGATGTTAAAAAACAATTTATAGAAAAATAAAAGACCATAGATATCAAACTATGGTCTTTTAAGAATAGCAGAAAAGTTGTTATTCGGCTGGTCTAGCAACGATATTACGTGTTTCCATACGAACTTCATTAATGGTGACATTAATAATATCGTTAAGTTGGTAAGCTATTTCACCTTTAACAAGCACATTGCCTGTTTCTTGGCTACATTGAATCTCATCACGAACGCTATGAATAAAGGGGGCAGGGACAAATGCAACGGCACCATTGTCGACTAAGCGAACTCGCACTCCACCACGGGTAATATCGATAATTTCAGCTGGGAATTTAGTATCTGTACCCTCAAAAGGCTTTAAGTAACGCGAATAGAGCCAGTCACCAACATCACGTTCAGCCATACGATTTGCACGACGACGTTCAGCTAATTTGATTGATAATTCTTCGGAGGGTTTATCCGTAGAAGGTTTACCGGCAATAATAGACTTTATTAAACGATGATTGACGATATCGGTATACTTACGAATTGGTGAAGTCCAAGTCGCATAAGCATCAAACCCTAAACCAAAATGTGGACCGGGCTCAGCTTTGACTTCCGCAAAAGTTTGGTAACGACGAATTCGGCTATCAAGGAATTGAGTCGGCTGTGCATCTAATTGACGGCGTAGTTGACGGAAACCTTCTAGTGATAACAACGATTCAGCCGTTGTTTCAATACCGTTATCTTTTAGTGTTTGCACGACTTGGTCAATTTGCAGAGGTTCAAACCCCATATGCACATTAAACACCCCAAACCCTAATTTTTCTTTTAGTACTGCAGCAGCGCAGAGGTTAGACGCGATCATAGCTTCTTCAACAATGCGATTAGAGCTACGGCGACGTTCAGTCACGATGTCAACCACATTGCCTTTATCATCTAATACAAAGCGGTAATCGGGGCGGTCTTTGAAGACGAGGGCATTATTTTCACGCCATTGTAAACGTCTATCTGACATTTCTTTAAGGAGTAAAATTTGCTGTTTATCGGTATCATTTGCTGGCTGCCAACTGCCTGTATTTTCAAGCCAATCAGAGACTTCGTCATAAACTAATTTAGATTTCGATTCAACCCAAGCACTGAAAAACTCAATGTGATCGTCAATGCATCCATCTTCTTTAATTAGCGCAATACAGACTAAAGTAGGGCGGCGTTCATTTGGGCGTAAAGAGCATAGGTCGTCAGATAATCTGCGCGGTAACATTGGAATATTGAAACCAGGCAAATAGTTGGTATAGCCGCGGGCTAATGCCAGTTTATCTAGTTCGCTGCCTTCTGGTATATAACTTGTCGGGTCAGCGATAGCGATATACAGCTTTAAATCGCCATTATCGGTTCTTTCAACATAGAGCGCGTCATCAATGTCTTCAGTGCTAGCATTGTCTATCGTCGTAAAATGCAAGTGAGTTAAATCAACACGTTCAATTCCTTGATCATCACGTTCACTATCAACCATTTTAGGTTCATCACGGTCTAATTGGTGACGGCGTAACGTTACCCACCAAGGGGCAAAATGGTCATCACCATCGGTGATAAATTCAGTTATTTCAGCGTAGAAAGTTTTATCACCCTTTAATGGGTGGCGACGCATTTGTGCAACAACCCAATCATCTTGTTTGAATTCGTGATTGATGCCATTAACAGGACGGCAAGAAATCATATCTTTCAGTAATGGGTGATCGGGAATGACAAATAAGCGGTTATCATTGTCTTTTTTTTGTATTTTCCCAACAAACCTATCTAAAAAAGGTTCTACCAGCTCTTCTGGTTCTGCAAATTCGCGGTCTTTATCTGTACGAACTGCAGCAATAACGCGATCGCCATGCATGACTTTTTTCATTTGAGGCGGCGGAATGAAATAACTTTTTTGGCCATCAACTTCGAGAAAGCCAAAGCCTTTTTCTGTGCTTTTTACCAGCCCTTCAACGCGTGGAGTCTGGGCATGTAGTTTTTGTTTAAGTTGTGCGAGCAGTGGGTTGTCTTGGAACATACTTACCGTTTTATTGATATTGGGTTTGGCTCTATTGTTACGTAAGACAAAGTCTTAGAGCAAGGAAAAAATGCGTTACTGACTAGATTCATCATTAAAAATACCGTTTATTGGTAATGTATAAAAATAGCATTTTGACTAATCTTCTGGGTATATTTTTTCTTTAAATTCACATAAATCTTCAATAATACATGAGCCACAGCGGGGTTTGCGGGCAATACAAGTATAACGTCCATGCAAAATAAACCAATGGTGGCAATCTACTTTAAACTCTGCGGGTACAACTTTAAGGAGTTTTTCTTCCACTTCAACAACATTCTTACCCGGAGCAAAGTTAGTACGATTGCAGACACGAAAAATATGTGTGTCAACAGCGATAGTCGGCCAGCCAAATGCGGTATTAAGAACCACATTTGCAGTTTTACGGCCAACACCCGGTAAGGCTTCCAAAGCCTCTCGGTTTTCAGGAACCTGACTGTTGTGTTTTTCGATTAAAATTTGACAGGTTTTATAGACACTTTCAGCTTTAGTATTAAATAAGCCAATGGTTTTAATGTATTCTTTTATCCCATCCACACCTAGCGCCATAATAGTTTCAGGTGTATTAGCAACAGGGTATAGCTTCGCTGTCGCTTTATTAACACTCACATCAGTCGCTTGAGCTGACAATAAAACGGCGATTAATAGCTCAAAAGGAGAATTAAATTCTAGCTCCGTTGTCGGGTGTGGGTTGTTATCCCGTAGACGAGTTAGAATTTCAATGCGTTTTGATTTATTCATTGCTCACAAAATATCGTTGTTAAGAAATATGGCTACCGCAACCTTGCTGTTTTTCATATTCACGCTCGGGTTGAATACTGGATTGTCGTGCGGCTCTTTTTTTCATTTTTTCATCAATTAAGTACTTCGCTGCTAATAGTAACGCTAGCCCAATGAAGGCACCAGGCGGTAGCATAGCGAGTAAAAATGGAGAATCAAGATGTAATACTTCAATACGAAGGGAGGTGGCCCAAGAACCAAGTAACAAGTCAGCACCATCAAACAAGGTACCATTCCCTAAAATTTCACGAATTGACCCTAGAACAAGCAAGGTCGCCGTTGCGCCTAAGCCCATGGCAAACCCATCTAGAGCAGATAACCCAACAGGATTACGAGATGCATAGGCTTCTGCTCGCCCAATAACAATACAGTTGGTGACGATTAACGGAATAAAGATCCCGAGAGATTCATATAAACCAAAAGCATATGCGTTGATTAGCATTTGTACGGCACTAACAACAGAGGCAATAATCATCACGTAGATAGGGATGCGAATTTCTGATGGTACCCAACGACGTAAAGCAGAAACTGCAACATTAGTACAAACTAAGACTAATGTTGTCGCTAAGCCTAGCCCTAATGCGTTTGTTGCTGTTGATGAAACAGCAAGAAGCGGACAAAGTCCTAATAGTTGAACCAATGCAGAGTTGTTTTTCCACAAACCTTGCATTAATAAGTCTTTAGATGTATCGCTCATTATTCGTCCCCACAGCGTGGATAATTCGATAATTGTTGTGGAATTTGTTGCATAAATACAGCAGTACGTTTAGTCGCATTGACGACTGCTCTGGGCGTAATTGTTGCTCCAGTAAACTGATCAAATTCACCACCGTCTTTTTTAACCGCCCATTTAGGGTCATTGTCAGAGGCTATTTTCTTACCGCTAAAATAAGTAATCCAATCAGATATTCGTGTCTCAATCTTGTCACCAAGCCCAGGTGTTTCATGATGTTCTGTTACACGAGTTCCCAATACTGTGCCGTTAAAATCGGTTCCAACTAATAAATGTATCGCGCCAGAGTAGCCGTCTAATGCCGTTGTTTCTAATGCCGCAGCAACGGGTTCGCCATTTTTACGGGCTAGATACAAACGCCTAGGTTGTTTGTTACCAAGTATGGCCTCATTAGTGACTAAATAACACTCTTTTGCGAGGTCATTGTCATATAAATCACTTGGTATAACTTGGTCGAGTAATTTTTTCTGAACAATAGCGGCTTGTTCAGCAATAGTCTCTTTAGTTAACGTGTACACTGCAGCACTAAGCGCGGTCGTGCCTGCCGCAAAGATTGCTAACGTTACACCATGGCGTTTCATCGTGTTTAACATACGGTTATCCTTACTTATGCCCATGGCCGTACGCACGAGGTTGCGTATAGTAATCAATTAATGGAACGGTAATATTGGCGAGTAACACGGCAAATGCGACAGCGTCAGGGTAACCACCGTAAACACGGATCACCCAAACAAGGAAACCAATGATCACACCAAAAATAATTCGTCCCTTAGGTGTTGTCGATGCGGTAACAGGGTCAGTGGCAATAAAAAATGCCCCTAGCATAGTGGCGCCAGACAATAGATGAACCCATGGTGATGCATGCTGGCTATCATCAATTAAGTGGCTAACAATAGCTAAGATTGCCAACGTACCTAAGAACGACACTGGGATATGCCAGCTAATAATACGGCGCTGTAATAAGAACAAACCGCCAACTAAATAGCCAATATTTACCCATTGCCAACCAATACCGGCTAAGGAACCTTGCAAAATAGGTTGTTGTAATACTTCAGAAATAGAATGAGTCAGTAGGCCCGTTTTAAAGCTATCAAGCGGGGTTGCTTGGCTCATACCATCAATTCCCGTTCGTAGCTGCTCGAGAGTAATACCTGTTGGTGTATGGCCACTGAGAATAATTGATAGGCTATCAAGGGCTGAAACCGACATATTCTGTAATTCATGCGGGGGTAGCCAGTTTGTCATATGAACAGGGAATGATATCAATAAAACAACATAACCCACCATCGCGGGGTTAAAAGGGTTTTGTCCCAATCCACCATAACATTGTTTAGCAATCGTAATAGCAAAAAATGTCCCTAATACGATTAACCACCAAGGTGAGAGCGGTGGTAGGCTGATGGCTAATAATAAAGCAGTTACAATGGCTGAATTATCTTTTAGTACAGGAACTACAGGTTGTTTGCGTAAACGAATAGAAACCGCTTCTGTGATAACGGCTGTTAGCATCGCTAAAATAATTTGATATAAGGTGCCAACGCCAAAAAAATAAACTTGAGCCGCAATACCGGGTATTGCAGCTAAAAGTACCCAAAGCATGACTAAGCTGGTGCTTTGTTTATTATGAGTAAATGGCGCGCTAGCAATTTTTAAACGGCGATTTTTCGCATCAATTGGCCTAAATTTCATCTCGTTATCACTTACTCTGTAGTCGTTTGTTCATGTTGTTTTTGTGCTTGCTTCGCTTTTACTCGCGCGATTGCAGCGGCAACGGCAATTTTTCGAGGGTCGGTTTCCTCTTCAATGGGTTGTTCGGCAGCGGGAGTAAGCTCTTCTTGTGCGAGTTGTTCTGCTTGAGCTGCTTTTTTAGCTTTGGCACGCGCAATAGCTGCAGCGACAGCCGCTTTACGTGGGTCAACTTCGGTATCCGCTACCGCATCAGTGACTGGCGGAGTGGCAGGTTGTTCTTGAGCTGCTTTTTTAGCTTTGGCACGCGCAATAGCTGCAGCGACAGCCGCTTTACGTGGGTCAACTTCGGTATCCGCTACCGCATCAGCGACTGGCGGAGTGGCAGGTTGTTCTTGAGCTGCTTTTTTAGCTTTGGCACGCGCAATAGCTGCAGCGACAGCCGCTTTACGTGGGTCAACTTCGGTATCCGCTACCGCATCAGCGACTGGCGTAGTAGCAGGTTGCTCTTGAGCTGCTTTTTTAGCTTTGGCACGCGCAATAGCTGCAGCGACAGCCGCTTTACGTGGGTCAACTTCGGTATCCGCTACCGCATCAGTGACTGGCGGAGTGGCAGGTTGCTCTTGAGCCGCCTTTTTGGCTTTCGCACGCGCAATAGCCGCAGCGACAGCCGCTTTACGTGGGTCAATTCCGGTATCCGCTACCGCATCAGCGACTGGCGGAGTGGCAGGTTGCTCTTGAGCGGCTTTTTTAGCTTTGGCACGCGCAATAGCTGCAGCGACGGCATCTTTACGGGGATCTTCCGTTGCTGTTATATCAACAGTTTCTGTTTGTGCATTGGCCAGCTTTTCAGCTTGTTTAGCTCGAGCTTGGGCTTTACGAGCTTCGCGAGCGGCGATTACTGCACTATTGTCTGGGAGTTCACCGGAAACAATCTTAATGGGTTCCGCTGTCAGCGTTTGTTTGGCTTTAACTCGTGCTAAAGCCGCATTAACGGCATCTTTATCTGCACTATCGACTTGCACAGCAGCTTTTTTATGGCGTTCTTCTCGTGCTTGTTTATCACGTTCCATACGCAACTGTTTTGCTTCAAAACGCAATTTTGCTTCAGCAGCACGGCGCTCTTCTTGAGCAATTTCACGTATTTCTGCTTTTTCTTGACGATAATATTGCACTAACGGAATATTACTCGGGCACACATAAGCACATGCACCACACTCTATGCAGTCAAATAAATTATGTTTTTGCGCTTTTTCGTGTTCATCTCCTTTACTGAACCAGTAAAGTTGCTGAGGTAGTAGCGCAGCAGGGCAGGCCTCAACACACAACCCACAACGAATACATGCTTCTTCTAGTGCTTTAGGCCCCATTTCTTCCATTGTAGGAACCAGTAAACAGTTACAAATTTTCACGACAGGAACATTTAAGTCGGGTAGGGTAAAGCCCATTAAAGGCCCTCCCATAATCACCATTTGTTCTGGTTCAGGGTTAAAACCTGATTGCTGTAATAGATGTTTAACTGGAGTCCCTAAACGAGCCCAAAAATTACCCGGTTTGCTGATTGCTTCACCTGTGACAGTGACTACTCGTTCGATTAATGGCTGGCCATCGATAACCGCGCGTTTGATAGCAACCACAGTACCGACGTTTTGCATTAACACGCCAATTTGAGAAGAACGCGCACCGGATGGTACTTCTTTTCCCGTTAAAATTTTTGTCAGCTGTTTAGCACCACCTGATGGGTACTTGGTTGGTATAACTCGAATGAATATTTGTTTGTCTTGCGAGGTGATTGCATCTTTAAGTGCACGAATAGCTTCGGGTTTATTGTCTTCAATACCAATTAGTACCTGGTCTGGGTTCAATAAATGCTGTAAAACACGGCAGCCTTCAATAACTTCCTGTGCATGTTCTTGCATTAATCTATCATCGGCTGTGATATAAGGTTCGCATTCAGCCGCATTAATAATTAATGTTTTAATTGCATCTTGACCACCTGCCAATTTTGATGCGGTTGGGAAACCAGCACCGCCGAGACCCGCAATACCCGCTTGTTCAATTTTCTGTAGTAATTCAGCGCGGGTTAATTGAACGTAGTTAGGCTCTGGGTATAAAGTACACCATGTATCTTGGCCATCGGATGCAATACGTACACACAACTCTTTTAAGCCAGAAGGATGCGCTGTCACCATGGGTTCAATCGCAGTGATAACCCCTGAAGTTGAAGCATGAACAGGCACAGTACGTCCAAGGCCTTTAGTTAAAGGCTGGCCTTTTAAAACGAAGTCACCGACTTGAACAATCAGTTCACCTTCAGGGCCTAAATGTTGTTGTAATGGGATAACCAGTTCATCAGGTATTGATGCAATACGCATTGGTGTTTGGCTTGATTGTAGCTTCATTTCAGGCGGATGGATCCCGCCTTTGAAATCCCAAATATTATCTTTTTTCAACCAATTAAAGAGCTTAAGCATGAGTTTCACCCCTTGCTTTAGTTACAAATGGTTCATTGGGTTCAACATTGATATTTTTGACTGGGATGGTGTTTAAATCCCATTTCCAATTGGCTGTGGTGGTTTTCACGGGAACAAGCTCAATACAATCGGTAGGGCAAGGGGCTACACACAGGTCACATCCTGTGCACAAATCTTCAATAACGGTATGCATGGCGCGGGTTGCACCCACAATAGCATCAACAGGGCAGGCTTGAATGCATTTAGTACAACCGATGCAGTTTTCTTCATCGATAATAGCAACTTTACGAACTGGATTTTGCGCGGCTTCACCACCATCGATTGGTTGGGGGTCAACATTAAGCAACTCAGCGATTTTTAGCATTACTTGCTCACCACCAGGGGCGCATTTGTTGATCATTTCCCCATTATTTGCAACCGCTTCAGCGTAAGGACGGCAGCCAGGGTAACTACATTGACCGCACTGACTCTGAGGTAATATCGCTTCAACTTGTTCAACAATAGGATCAGCCTCAACTTTGAATCGTAATGAGGCATACCCTAAAATCAGCCCAAAAATAAGGCCAAAAACGGCTAATATACCGATAGCAATCCATACAGACATCATTAGAATTTCACCAAACCACTAAAGCCCATAAACGCGAGAGACATCAAGCCAGCAGTTATTAACCCAATTGACGAGCCCTTAAAAGGAGCAGGAACATTGGCAACAGCTAAACGTTCGCGAATAGCGGCAAATAACACCATCACTAATGAAAAACCCACAGCAGCGCCAAAACCATACACGGCAGACTGCATAAAAGTATGAGACATATTAATATTTAATAAGGCAACACCAAGAACCGCGCAGTTGGTGGTAATTAAAGGCAGAAAAATACCAAGTAAACGGTAAAGCGTTGGACTCGTTTTCCTCACCACCATTTCAGTAAACTGTACAACGACAGCAATCGCTAAAATAAAACTTAGCGTTCGCAAATAGATGAGGTCGAGAGGAATGAGGATGAGAGTGTCAATCAACCAAGAACTGATTGACGCTAATGTCATAACAAACGTCGTTGCTAAGCCCATTCCAATGGCGGGTTCGAGTTTTTTTGAGACGCCCATAAAAGGGCATAAGCCTAGGAATTTAACGAGAACGAAGTTGTTAACCAGTACTGTTCCAACAAAGAGTAATAGATAATCAGTCATGCTATTGCCTGAAATGAAAAAAGAACAAAAACTGACCGAAGCCAGTTAAACTATCATTATGATATCAAGCAATTTATGTGATGCTTATCGATCTTGTGTGAAAGTCATTTTTACACGTTGGGACCGTTTTAAATAAGGGACAAAGAAACCTGCACCAATTAAAGGCCACGCTAAGACTTGCAAAGCAGTTTCATCATCAATAGGTGAAAATGCGAAGGTTTTTATACCTAATAATAATAAAATCATTAACCAAATAATAAAGCGGCGGGGAAAATGTTTTGAACGAGAAAACATTAGCTGCAACACATGGATACTGAAAATAGTCATCCCAATAGTAATCGCGAATGACAGATACCATGCGGCAGGAATAAAGCTTGTCCAATGGTCAACAGTCGTGACAATCTCATAAAACTTAATGCAATACATGACAGTCATACTGCAAACAGCTAAAAAGGTTAATAACAAATAGATTGCTGGAACTAATAACCAGCCAGTGATGCGGTTGGCGTCATAAACTGAAGTCATAATCAATAAAACCCATTTTGGCGAAGTCGCTGGACAATTTACAATCCTATCATAGATTTATTTGCCATTTCATTCCTTCTGATGGTACTTTTTATCTCCACCTGTGTTTATCGTTGTATGAGGTCTAAATGTCTAAACCAATTAAAGTTGCGATCGTCGGATATGGCTATGCTAGCAAAACATTTCATGCTCCCTTCCTTGGCATTTTAGAAGGGTATGATTTAACAACGATTTCTAGCAGTGACCCGAGTAAGGTTAAGGCTGATTGGCCAAATGTTCATGTTGCCGCCTCTCCGGAAGCTATTTTTGCTGATAAAGATATCGAACTCGTCGTTATTCCTACGCCTAATGATACTCATTTTCCTCTTGCACAAGCGGCATTAGCAGCGGGAAAACACGTTGTTGTTGATAAACCATTTACATTAGATGTCTCACAAGCTGAACAATTGAAACAACAAGCGGAGCAAGCTGGAAAATTACTGTCGGTTTATCATAACCGCCGTTGGGACTCCGGTTTTTTAACCGTTAAAAAAATCTTAGAAGAAGGTAAGCTCGGGGATATTAAATACTATGAATCACATTTTGATCGTTATCGCCCTTTAGTTAGGCAACGCTGGCGTGAAGCAGATATTCCCGGAGCCGGTATTTGGTATGACCTAGGTCCGCATTTATTAGACCAAGTCTTACAATATTTTGGCAGGCCGTTAGGGATCAATGTTGATCTTGCCATGATCCGCCCAAATGCACAGGCAGTGGATTACTTCCATGCCGTTTTGCAATATGCCGATAAAAAGGTGGTATTACATGCAACAACATTAGCCGCTGCACCAACGCCGATATATGTTATTCATGGCATGAATGGTAGTTATGTTAAATATGGTTTAGACACCCAAGAAGACTGCTTAAAGAGCGGCCAACGTCCAGAAGGGGCTGATTGGGGAATTGATACCAACATGGGTAATGTGACGCTGTCACAAGATGATGAGCTGATAACACAATCTTGGCCAAACCAACGTGGTAATTATGGTGGTTATTATCAAGGGATATATGATGCAATTCGCCATGGTAAACCAAATCCTGTCACCCCGAGCGAAGCGATAGATATTATGAAACTTATTGAAGCAGGTATACGTTCGGCAAAAGAAAAACGGACTATCGAAGAAATATTTTAACGTCATCAACGCTCACTATAAGGCCAGTTAACATAACTGGCTTTTATTATGGATAATCGAATGAATTTGCTAGCTAAACTGAGAATAGACCCATTTTTACTTATCATGATTGGTGTTGTCATTCTAGCCAGTCTTTTTCCTTGTGAAGGTGATATAAAAACGGGGTTTCAATATTTAACTACAGCTGCAATTGCATTGTTGTTCTTTATGCATGGAGCTAAGTTATCTCGTGAATCAATCATGGCGGGGATAGGGCACTGGCGTCTACATCTCCTGGTTTTTGCGAGTACATTTATTGTATTCCCTATTGTAGGATTAGGACTCGCGGTGATTGTACCTAAATGGATGTCACCGACTGTGTATATGGGTTTTTTATACCTGTGTGCTTTACCTGCAACCGTACAATCAGCAATTGCGTTCACATCAGTGGCCGGTGGGAATATTGCCGCAGCTATTTGTAGTGCATCGGCATCGAGTATTCTTGGGGTTTTTCTTTCGCCAATCTTAGTTGGCTTATTGATGGATGCTGATGGTAGCCAAGCCATGGATACGCTCAATGCGATAGGGTCTATCTTAATGCAATTGATGCTCCCGTTTGTTGTGGGGCATTTATCTCGACCATTGATTGCCAATTGGATTAACCGTAATCGTAAGTTAGTGAATATGACTGACCGGTCTTCAATATTGTTAGTGGTTTATGTGGCATTTAGTGAAGCCGTTGTAGAGGGGATTTGGCAGAAAATAGATGCATTTTCACTCTTAATGATAGTGGTTGTTACTTGCGTTATTTTATTTATTGTCATTGTATTTAATACGTTAGCTGCACGGTTGTTAGGTTTTAGCAAAGAAGACGAAATTACCATCGTTTTCTGTGGATCGAAAAAGAGTTTAGCGAATGGAGTACCAATGGCGAACGTGTTATTTCCTGCTGCGACAGTGGGGGTTATTTTATTGCCATTGATGATCTTCCACCAAATACAACTGATGGTCAGCGCTGTACTTGCTCAGCGTTATGCGAAAAGGCTATCAACTAAGGACTGACAATAGGGCAATCATGGGGTTTTGTTCTGACAAAATAGGCCATTACCCCTCAATTATATTTATAACCGATCTCCTAAGCATACACGCCTTTTAGTTACAACATACAAATAATTATATAATTAACAATAGAGCCGCTGCTTATGCGGTGGATGCTAATAATCGATGATGTTATTTTAAGTAACGCATTGTTTTTAGACAGGCTTAATATATTAAGAAGCGCGGTAGGGTTAATTATTTTACGCTAAAGTTCAAAAAAGCCTATAAAAAGAAAAATAATTGTTATAGGCTCAAAAACAAACTCTCGAACTAGTAAGGTAATAGTTGTGCGTCTTTTTGAGATTTAACTTCTGTTAACTCAATTTTATATATATTTTCTTTGGAGTTTTTTACAATATTGTTGACACTAAAGTTTGCCAGCGGTGAGTAGAGTACTTCACTTTCATTATTATTAAAGCTTAGCCCAGCTTGCGGAGTGATCCCGTTGCCACTATTGCCTTTCACTAAAAACATAACTTTAACATCATCTTGGCTCTGGTTGGCAAAAGACTTAGCAATATCATTTCTACTCGACGTTGAAAAAAATTGCCCTAACTGATAAACCGTCTTATTATCGCTTTTTTTGTCGGCATTAAAATTATTAATTAAAGTATTTAAGCCATCACTAGTCATACCTTGCCCACGATGGGTGGTTGCTGTTGTACTTGACGGTGAATACCAATTTTTAGCAGCGGTTTTCACTAACTCATTTAAATTATCACTGTTACATTTTAATTCAAATTTAATGTGGCTATTTCCTTTTGAAAAAATATCTGAGCCATGTACTCGCTCATATTCAGCAATGACTTTACTACCACTTAAAGAGCCACCTTGTTTGCCATTACCAAAAATATAGCGGGCCTCATTGTTGATTGCTTTACAACCTTCATTACTTTGGTAGATAGAAGAAAATTGCTGACGCTTATTTTTTAGCTGTTCAGCTGCTTTCTCATTATCGGCTTCTTGTGTTTTAATCGTGTTTAATTGAGTTTCTATTGGGGCAAGCTCTTTACTGAGACTAGCAATTTGTTGTTGAGCATTTTTATTGTTATCGGTCAGTGATGATAAGGTTGATTCATTTTTTGCTTTCAACTTCGTGAGCAAGTTAGTTGAATCGGCGACAGTAACACTTTTTGCTGTTACATTTAATAAGGTTGCCGCGGCAGTGCGTTCAGTTTGGTAGCGGCCACTGGAAAAAATATTTTTTAGTACATTACTTCCTTGGCCTAATTTAAAATGCCCATTTTTGAGGCGGACTTGGCTATCTTTTCCATGTTGGTCAGAGATACTCTTCAACTCTTTTAAGAATGACATATTATGTTTGATAAATTCTTTTAATTCTGTCATTTCCGCTTTATTCGTTTCTATTGTAGTCTTAATTTTATTAATATTGCTCACTAAACTATTTTTTTGCGATATGAGCTGCTGTTTTAAATTTGGGCTAGCTATATGTTGTGTTGAAGTACTTGAGTTAATAATAGTCATGCTGATTTTCCTAAATGAATATATAAGATGTTTTTTATTAATATATAAAATATGAATATATAGGCTTGCGTAAAACGATTTTTAAATAGTAAGAGAGCGGCTAACTAAAAAAATAGGGCAGATATTAACAATCTCATATAGCAGCATGCAGGCCAAAGATTTTTCGGAAGGGGAATTTTAAGGATATTGAGATAGAGGGGCAGATCCCCTCTAAATCTTAACTAAATAAATTAGCGATTGGCGACTTTTTTTGACAGCGCATTTTTCTCACTATCCGATAAAAATGCCATACTCAGACCATTTCGTTGTGCTTGTTCTATTTCTGCTGCCGTTAAACCAGCTTGTGGGGCAGCTACTTCATATTCATGGCGTAACTCAATCCCTTGAACTGCAGGGTCATCTGTATTAATTGAAGCCAGAACACCTTGTTGTAAAAAGTTTTTTAACGGGTGTTGAGCTAAGGATGGAACTGTACTTGTTTGAATATTCGACGTTAAACAGCTTTCCATGCCAATTTGATGTTTTACTAAATACTCAATTAGAGCAGGGTCTTCTATTGCTTTAACGCCATGACCAATTCGTTGTGCGCCTAATACCTTAATAGCATGCCAAATACTGTCTGCACCAGCCGCTTCACCTGCATGAACAGTAATATTTAACCCTGTATCTCTAGCTTTAATAAAATGTGACTCAAAGAGCTCTCCAGGGAATCCGAGCTCATCTCCCGCTAAATCTAATGCGCATAAATGATCCCGATGCGCTAATAATCCTTGCAGCTCAGTTGTACAGGCTTGTTGGCCAAAAGTACGGCTTAAAATACCAATTAAATTAATTTTAATATCAAATTGTTGGCACCCTGCACGTACACCATCAACAATGGCTTCAACGACACCTTCAACAGGCAATTGGTGTTTCATCGCCATATAATAAGGGGAAAAGCGCAGCTCTGCGTAATCAATACCTGCATTAAAAGCATCTTCAACATTTTCAAATGCCACGCGGCGACAGGCATCTAAGTTTGCTAAAACAGCGACCCCCCAATCAAGTTTTGCTAAGAAACCGACTAAGTCAGCTTCTTGTCCTATAATTTGAACATGAGGGCGTAATGCTTCAAGCTCTGAAGCAGGTAATTGAATATGGTGCTGCTCTGCTAAGGAGAGAATTGTTTCTGGACGGATGTTGCCATCAAGATGGCGGTGTAAATCGGTTAAAGGTAAATGTGTTTTAATCACGGAATGATCCTTTATCTATTTTCTATCCTCATTTTGGCTTTTATTTCGCTAAAGGCAATTGTAAATCACGAAAAATGTGAAACGTGATCAATAATTACATTTTAAATGTGATTTCAATCACATTTATTTTGCGATGCAAATAAAAAAGCCAGCTAATATTAACTGGCTTTTGTGATTAAATTATATCAATTAGATTAGTTAGCTGGCGCTGCATCTTGTGGTGCTAATTCAGGCTCAACTTCCATTCCTGGTGCTGGTTCTGCATCTGGAGCAGGTACTGCTTCATATTCTAATGCATCTTCTGGATTAGACATCACTTTCATCTTAGTGAGGAACTCAGCTAAGGTATATTTGTCATTATTGAATGTCAGGTCATTACCTGCAAATTTGATAGTCATAGTTAAATCATTTTCGCTATCAATCATCCAAGGTGATTTTTTCTGTTTAGCTTTTTCAGCACGTTCTTCATCCGTCATAAACATTTCTTCAAACGGAGAAGAGAACATATCTGAAGTCAGCATTTGCTGAACACCTTCAAACTCAGAAGTGACCATGCCTTTCATTTCTTTTTTCGTGTTAGCATCAACTGGAACACCTTGATCTAAAATCATTGCTTGAGTCATTGATTCGATCACCATTGGTTTATTCAGTTTTAAATTGAAATCAAAAGAAGTAATGAGCTGCTTGATAGCCTCATCAACTTTGTTAGACATTGCTAACGCAGTAATTTCGTCTTGGTTCCATTTATTGAATGTGATGTTTAGGTCAATTGAGCTTTGGCCAGCTTCATTTTTCCAGTAGAAAGGGCTAACCGTGAATACCGGCTTGCTCTTCATTAGCTCTGGCAATGTCGTAGACATCATTTCCATAGCTAAACGCTCTGTTGCTTCAGTTGGGTCGCCATTAGCTAAACCTTGTGCTAAAGCTTCATTATATTGCTCAACGAATTTACCTAATGCTTTTGCATCTAATTTTTCAATAGCAACCGTCAGTTCGCCTGAACCTAAGTTTTGCTCTAATGCTTTTAAGTCAGAGATGCTATAAGAAATATTCCCTTTCACATCTTCGCCAGTAATAGAGGTGTCACTTGAAATTTTGAAATCTTTAAAAGAGAATTTGGTTTCAGGAATGTTGAAATCTGTATCCGCAATAACAAATGACTGGGTTCCGGTGTAGAAGCCATATTGTGATTTTGTCACATTAGAGACTAATTTTAAGCCTTTTAGTGTCATAGATTCAGAGTTATCTTTCTTACCGATAACTAAATTATCAGTGACTAAAGTTGCATCTACAGCAGCAAGGTCGGAAGTCGTTGATACATCAAACTTAGAACCACTGAAAGATAATGAAACGTCATCTTTCTTATACTCGACAGGGATCAGCTCTAAATTGGTATCAATACTTTTGCTATAGCCAATGACCGCAGAACCATGAATAAATGGTTTACCTTGTGTCGCTTCAAACAATTCTTTTGTTGTTGCGTTGTTAGCTAATTCAATTTGCGTCGCTGCTAATTTTGGTAATAAATTAAACTTAGCGACTTGTGATAATGGGAATGGACCATGATCAATATTCGTTTTAAATACGATAGAGTCGTCTGGTGATGCAGAATCAGCAGAGGTGATTACGATATCCGCTTTAGATGAAAAAACACCTTTTTCATAATTTTCTACTTTAAAATTCAAACCTGACTCAGGCACATTTACAGCAAAAAAATCGTTGGTTTTGAGGATTACTCTATCAAGTTCATCTTTTACTTTAGAACCTGTATACCATGAAGCTCCGGTCCACACTGCACCCAGAGCAACAATAACACCAACCGCGACTAATGACTTTTTCATTATAAACATCCATCCTTTCAGTACGTTATTGCCGTACTTATAAATTTATAAAAGTTTTAAATAACCGCCATTCATTGAATGAAGACGGCTAAATACAGAATATGACTCTATTTGTTAAATACTCGGGCTAGTTTACCACTGCCATTAATGGTTATGCTTTTCTCATAAGCCGGTAAAAAAACAGATTCACCTGAATTAATGCATATTTCATCATTACCTGAATGCAAAACTAACTGGCCTTCAATACAGAACAAAATTGAGGCACTATTGTTAGATAGCGCAACTTCCGAGTGGTCTATAGAATATATATTAAATGCAAAATCTTCTACTGGAATATTATATTTCCAGATATTTCCAGATTTTTCGGGAATGCTTAATAAATCCTTTGCAAACGTAGGCTTAAAGTCAATATTAGCAATCAGCTCTGGAATATCTATGTGCTTGTTTGTTAACCCGGCACGCAGCACATTATCGGAATTTGCCATCACCTCTAACCCAACACCTTCAAGATAGGCATGCGGTGTTCTTGCATATAAGAACATCGCGTCACCAGGCTCTAATTCAACGATATTAAGAAGAAGTGGGGTAAATAGCCCATTATCTTCAGGGTACAGGCTAACCATTTGTTTTATCGAGTTCCATGGTTCACCTTGTCGGCTATTTAACGCGGCTTTCAATACACCAAGCGCTAAATCTTTTTGTTCACCTGTCAGATTAAGAATTTGTGCAAATAAACGTGATAATTTTTCTTCAGTTGGGTCCTGAACAAATAGCTGAATATCCGGATGTGCTGCTGAAACAAAATCCAGCAATTGTGCAATTTCGTCGAGTGGGCGAAACGCATTCATGGCTTTAAAAGGCGTTAATGCAAAGATTAATTCAGGTTTATGGTTATCGTCTTTATAGTTGCGTATTGGGGAGTCTAATGGGATCCCGGCTGAGTTTTCTTTGGCAAACCCAACTTCAGCATAAGTTTTATTTGGGTGTACCTGAACAGATAACGGTTGAGCTGCACATAACACCTTAAATAAATAAGGTAAGCGGTGATAAGTTTGTGCGACATGCTGGCCTAAATAGGTTTCAGGAGCACTTTCGATTAAGACATTAAGTGGAATGCTTTGATTTTTTTCCTCATCGAGAACTTCAGAGCTTGCTTTTGGATGAGCTCCCATCCAAAGTTCAGCCATAGGTAAGTTATCAGGGTTTGAAATCCCATATAGCTTAGTCAGGGCTGTTTTACTGCCCCAGTCATAGTTTTGGACTTTGTTTATCATTTTAAGCATAGCAAAATTCTCTTTTTCATAAAAATCAACTGATTTCCTTTTCACTACAGTACAATAAGCTCGACCAAGTCTCATAAATGAAATTCAATTTGTGGCATTATACTGCTCGGTTATTTGCTTACCTGCAAGCAGATGATTCTAAAATCAATTATTCTGTGTATGTACCTAAGGAGATAGTAATGGCAGCCACTCGCATTGAAAAAGACTCAATGGGACCAATTGAAGTACCTGCTGACCAATTGTGGGGCGCGCAAACGCAGCGTTCTTTAGAACATTTCCGTATATCTGTAGAAAAAATGCCTGTTGCGTTGATTCACGCACTCGCTATCACAAAAAAAGCCGCTGCTAGTGTCAATATGGACCTTGGATTATTAGCCAAAGAGCGCGGTGATGCAATCATTGCTGCTGCTGACGAAGTCTTAGCTGGCAAACATCCAACGGAATTTCCTCTCGCTATTTGGCAAACAGGTTCTGGTACGCAAAGTAACATGAACATGAACGAGGTTTTAGCTAACCGTGGTAGCGAAATTCTCGGAGGCCAACGTGGCAATGAACGTCTTATTCACCCTAATGATGATGTGAATAAAAGTCAAAGTTCAAATGATGTTTTCCCAACGGCAATGCACGTTGCTGCGGTTGTCGCAATCCGCGAACATCTTCTCCCAGAACTGAAAGTTTTGCATCAAACATTAGATGCAAAAGCGAAAGAATTTAAAGATATCGTAAAAATCGGTCGTACTCACTTACAAGATGCAACCCCACTGACATTAGGTCAAGAAATTTCAGGTTGGGCTGCAATGTTGGCGCATAATGAAAAACACATTGAAAACGCTGTTCCGCATGTGTGCGAATTAGCGTTAGGTGGTACAGCAGTAGGAACTGGTTTAAATACGCATCCAGAATATGCAGTGCGTGTTGCGAAAAAAATCGCAGAATTAACTGGCCAGCCATTTGTTACAGCGCCTAATAAATTTGAAGCATTGGCAACGTGCGATAGCCTTGTGCACGCACACGGTGCTTTAAAAGGTTTGGCTGCCTCTTTAATGAAAATCGCGAACGATGTTAGGTGGTTAGCATCTGGCCCACGTTGCGGCATTGGTGAAATTTCAATTCCAGAAAATGAGCCAGGCAGCTCAATCATGCCCGGTAAAGTTAACCCTACGCAGTGTGAAGCATTAACCATGTTATGCGCACAAGTGATGGGAAATGACGTTGCTGTTAATATTGGTGGTGCATCCGGTAATTTTGAGCTGAATGTATTCCGCCCAATGCTAATTGATAACTTCTTACAATCCGTTCGTTTGTTAGCGGATGGTATGCGTAGCTTTAATGAGCACTGTGCGATTGGAATTGAACCAAACCGTGAGCGTATTGAAAAATTACTTCATGAATCATTAATGCTAGTAACAGCTTTAAATACTCACATTGGGTACGATAAAGCGGCAGAAATCGCTAAAAAAGCGCACAAAGAAGGGCTGACTTTGAAAGAGTCTGCATTGAAACTCAACTATTTAACTGAAGAACAATTCAATGATTGGGTTCGTCCAGAAGATATGGTGGGCAGCATGAAATCTTAAGCTAGCCAATTAAACTAGCGAGTATATAACACCCATACTGTTTTACAGATGGGTGTTTTTTTAGCGCTCAATATACAAATTTAAGCGTGGTATTAATAATTCAACTGCTTTTGCTTTAGGGCGATTACGAATAGCAATGTTATTTGCATGGTAATCGGGGAGTTCACCGACTTTAATTTCTGTCACCGTTTTTTCAAGTGCAAAAACAAATAAAGGTGTTGCACAGGCAAACTGCGTTTGTTTCTGTTGTTCTTTATCCCATACTCGAGCTATTGGCTGAACTTTGACAGGACGTTGAATTTTCAAAACCGCATTATGGGGTAGGGAATCAATTAAGCGAATTTCATTTTCCAATTGTAAAAGCCAGTGTTCTTTAGGTAAATGAAGAGGGGAGCGACCACTTTCTAAACTTGCTTGTAAACGGTCTAGTACTGTTTCTTTGGTCACTTTATTAATGACTTTTTTATTCGCCCAACCAAAATTAATCGTATCGATATCAACCAATGAGGTGAGGGTGCGGTAAGTATTTAGTGTTAGCAGTCCATGTAAACTGCTACGTATAAATTCGAATCGATGTGGCTCGTTAACTTGAGTGACTATTGCTTTTATATGCATCTTTAACTCATTGATCTTTGATATTAATGAATTAAAGTCACGATACGCCTGTAAATTGGTTTGTATACATATTGCCCCAGGTAAGCGGATAGCGGCTTTATTGCTAATTTCTTCAGATTTATTCTGTAAAAATAACAAGTTAATTAATTTTATTGTTTCTTTTACTGCATCATGGCTCACCACCGTTTCCACTGCGATTTGTTCTATCTCATTATTTTCTTCACCTTTGATGACCGAAGGTAATTGAAATACATGGGCTGTAAATGGTACTTGCTTTGATTGCTCCAATAGCAAAAGGCTAAATTGGTTTATTTGTGATTCCAATTCATTAAACGTATTAATCAGGTCTTGTTTATTTGTCATTTAGTTACAACATTCAATGTGTGGTAAACAATAATTAACATTAACTATCGTGTTTATCAATAAAAAATAAAGCCTAAAAGGGCAAGTGGGTATTTTAACACTTGTCCTTCTCTTATTATGACTTACGTTTACGCTAATTTATTTCTGCATCAATGACTTGGTAAAACGCATTTACCGTATCATTTATTGTCCAAATTGCTAAAATCACATGGTAACCTTTTTGATTCTTCGGTAATACGCAATTGTGCTCCACGCTCTCCCCTGGAATTTCTACACGTTCAAATTTACAAAATGGGGTTAGTATAAACTGTTTACGCGATAACGGCGAATTGGGTTGCCAATCTGGTTTAGTGATGAAGTATTCCCATTTTGTTGTTTTATGTTTCGCAGTAATGCGCCATTTAAACCTAACATTTGGTGAATTTATAATAGCTCGTTGCCACCGAACAGTAGTTTGTATGTCTAAGGGAGAAAAAAGAGCATTAGCTGCACTGGCAATTTTACCATCGGCTGGGCCGTATTTGGGAAAGCCTTGTTTGCCTTCAATGGATTGCGGTTCATATTGCACTGGGCCACATTGCTTATTTACCCCTAACTTACAATAGTATGAACGACTTTCAGGGGACTTAACATAGCCATGCGACCAGACCACAAAACTGCAACAAAAAAGCAATGGTGCAAATAAAAATGATTTTATAGAGAATGATTTCATTGGGTTTCCTCGTTATTAATAGACACTCATATCATCTACTAATAACGGGAGAAAATGGTAGTTTAACCTTTATCAGCCTCTAATCTACTGGTTATAACAAATTGATTTTAAACGACAAGCGATGATAAGACCGATAAACAGTATGCCAGCGATAAATAGCGCAACACCCGTCCAACCAAAGTGTTCCCAAAATAAACCACCGACTGTACCTGCGATACTTGACCCTGCATAATAACTGAATAAATACAGAGAAGAAGCTTGTCCTCGTGCTCGTTTCGCTCTACGTCCCACCCAGCTACTGGCAACAGAGTGCGCAGCAAAAAAACCGGTTGTTAGTACCGTCATCCCAAATAAAACTAACCACACATTCGAACACAATGTGATTAAAATACCAATTAACATCAAGGTAATAGAAGCTATCAATATACGACCAAGCCCATATTTTTGAGTTAGGCTTCCTGTTTTAGTCGCACTGTAAGTCCCTGTTAAATAAATAACAGATAGCAAGCCAACCGTAGACTGAGAAAATGAATAAGGTGCGTCAAGTAAACGATATCCGATGTAGTTATACATTGTGACAAAACCACCCATCAAGACAAAGCCTTCGATAAATAGAAAAGGTAAACCTTTGTCTCTAAAGTGTAGATGTAAATTAACCCATAGATTTTTAGGTTTTAAAGAACTCGCGCGGAAATGTTGAGAAGGGGGCAGTAAGCGCCAAAAGCCAATTGCGGCAATCAAGGCTAACGAACCTAAAATAACGACAGCAACACGCCATGAATAAAAATCTGCGATCACCCCCGTCATTAGCCGGCCGCTCATACCTCCCAGCGAGTTGCCACTAATATACAACCCCATAGATAGTGCAACATAACTAGGGTGGATCTCTTCACTTAAATAGGTCATAGCTACTGCAGCAACACCGCTTAGCGATAAACCAACTAATGCTCTGGCAATTAAGATCCCTTGCCAGCTCTGCATGATTGAGCTGAGTAGAGTAAATAATGCAGCGCAGGTCAATGCAATAACCATCACATTCTTACGGCCTATTGCGTCTGAAATTGGCCCAGTAATTAATAACCCTAATGCCATTAAGCCTGTACTCAGTGATAATGATAAACTTGCTGTTGCAGGGGAAATGTTAAAATCTTCTGACAGCATAGGCAAAATTGGCTGAACGAAATACAGCAAAGCAAATGTGGCAAAACCAACAGTAAAAAAGGATAAGGTCACACGTAAATACAGCGCGTCATCTCTTTGTATGTAATGTTTTTTTGGTGTGGTATGTCCCTGTAAGGGTGTTCTTATTCCTTCATTAGGTTGCTCAGATGTAAGGCTATTTTGTGAGTGTTCCATGTTTATTCCTTGTCATACCAACACACTTGATTTCGATCAAAGAATAGAAACTTTTTAGTTTTTTGTCTAATATATTAATTATTCATAATAATACTTTAAACATATTAATGGGTATTAACCAAACGATGAGTATAGAACTTAGACATCTTCGATACTTTATTGCTGTCGCGGAAGAACTTCATTTTGGTAGAGCTGCTGAACGATTGCATATTTCGCAGCCCCCTTTAAGTCAGCAAATACAAATACTTGAAGAGAAAATTAATGCAAAACTATTGGAAAGAAATAACCGAAATGTGGCCTTAACGGCAGCGGGGACTATGTTCTTAAAAGAAGCATATCAAATTTTAGCTCAAGTCGATGCAGCAGCAACAAAAGCAGCTCGCATGGAAAAGGGTGAACTTGGAGAGTTATCCATTGGTTTTACTTCAACTACGCCATTTATGCACAAAGTTACGATGAGCTTACGGCAATATCGAGAAGCTTACCCTGAAGTTTCTATTCATATGCACCAGATGAATACCAAACAACAGATAGCGCCATTAATTACGGGGCGAATTGATATTGGTATTATGAGAAATACGGTATTACCAGAACAATTGGATTATCAACTATTATTTAAAGAGCCTTTTATGGTAGCCGTCTATGAGGGACATCCATTATTAGAATTTATTGATGTAGGCGTAGATATTCAACAACTTGCTGATTATCCTTTTATTTTCTTTGAGCGCGATGTTGGTACAGCATTATATGATGAAATAAATCAATTACTAACATCTGCGGGAGTGGTTCCAACCATTTCTCAAGAAGCCGGGGAAGCCATGACTATTTTGGGACTAGTTTCCGCTGGTATGGGAATATCAGTGATTACAGAATCATTCACGCGTATGAAAATTGATGGTGTAAAATACTTAAAACTCACTAATCTTAATGCTTCATCTGAAGTCTGGTTAGTCTACAATACACGTAGAACATTGCCCTCCGTCGCAAAAAAATTAACGAATCTTTTGATGGCCAACATTGTTGGTAACCAAAAGTGAGCAAGTTCACACTTTTAATGTAAATGAAATCATTCATACACAGATTAAGGCATAATAACTCATTGCTTTATAAAGGAATTGAATTATTACCATGGTGAATCAAACTGGCCATATAGACCAAATCAAACAATTAAATACGGGTATTGTTTACCGTATCATTGATCAACATGGTCCAATTTCGCGTATTGCTTTGTCAAAACAAGCACAGCTTGCGCCCGCTAGTATCACCAAAATTACACGTGAACTTATGGATGCTCACTTAATTAAAGAATTAGAGTTTCCGGTACTCGGTCTGCGCGGACGCCCAGCAGTCGGGTTAGTCATTGAAAGTGAAGGGTGGCAATTTTTAGCTATTCGTATCGAAGGCCAAAAACTCACGATTTCCCTGAAAGAAATTAACGCGGTTACCTTAGCTCAAACAGAGTATCCATTTACACCGCTAGGAAATAGCGAATTTATCGATTTTCTTTCTGAATTAATTAGTCAATTCTTTGCCAGCCAGCAAAAAATATTAGAAAGAGTCACCGCGATAAGTATCCTTATTGATGGTATTTTAGACCCTCATACTGGCGTTATTTATCAGCATTCTTCTTTTAAAATCCACCAACTTGCCATCGCAGAATATCTTACCAAGCAAACTGGTTTACCCGTTTATTTACATCCGCCAGTGGATGCTTTAGCCTTAATGGACCTCTTCTCCCATCAGGAAAAAAGAAAAGAAAAAAATATCATTTACTTACAGCTACAAAATGTTGTTAATGTCATGGTATTAAACCATGGGACAACATTGGATACGAATACCCATCGGCCTATTCTATTCGGCCATACTCAATGTGAGCCTGAACAAAATAACGTTTGCTATTGTGGTAGCTATGATTGCTTAGAAACCCATACGTCCATTCCTGCAATATTACAACAAGCTAATAATTTGCTAATAAACTACCCAGATTCATTTTTGCATCAGCAAGATATCTCAATGGATAAAATTTGCGCTGGCGCAATTCTAAACGACAGTCTTTGTGTTTATCTTATTAATAAAGTTGCACAACAGTTGGCAAAACCGTTAGCACTGATGGTAAATTTATTGGGTAGTCAGCTCATTTTGGTTAATTCTCCTTTGAATCAAGATTCTGATCTGTTTTTAAAATGTTTACATAAACATATAAATAAACTTTCTATTCCTCTGTATTCGTCTACATTAGTGATAGAAAAATCTACATTTAGCATCAAAGATAGTGAAACTTCATTAATACAGCGAGCGTTATACGATGGTTCACTTCTACTACAACTATTACAAGGCTAAAACAATTCGATAATATTTACACTATCGTACACAAAATTGAGCTAACGCAAACTTCTCACTTACCCATTCCAATAAACTGAATCCATATCATTTTTGCAGCTTATTGCTGTATAAGTCTGTCACTTCAGGATAGAAAAAGACCATGATCAATCTATTTGTTACCGGGACAGATACAGATGTCGGGAAGACAGTATCGACGCTTGCCATCCTGCAAGCACTAAATAGCCAAGGAATTAAAGCCGTGGGCTACAAACCTATTGCTGACCAATGCATTGATACCCCTGAAGGAATCAGAAATAAAGATGCATTGCTAATTCACAGTGTTTCTAAAGACCTAGTTTCCTACGATGAAGTTAATCCTGTGCGTATCACGGACAATTACAGCCATGAGAACAGCATTGATTTCAATAAAATAAAGCATGGTCTAGACCATTTACATCATCAATGTGACATGGTTGTTATCGAAGGTAATGGGGGATGGCGCTATTTGCTTGATGACAATACTTTTTATGCAGACTGGTTAAAAGGCCAGCCGGTCGGTGTTATCTTAGTCGTAGGTATTCAACATGGCTGTGTTAATCATGCACTATTAACTGCGGATGCAATCCGAGCAGATGGATTACCATTAATCGGTTGGATGGCAAACCGTATCAACCCAGGGTTAGCGCACTATGCTCAAATAATTGATCGGTTACAACATCATATTAAGGCCCCATTAATTGGGGAAATCCCATATTTATTGCGGCCGGAAGAAAGAGAGCTAGGGCATTATCTCAATACAGATAAACTGCAAGAGCTTATCGCTATTCCTAATTAATTGCATTAATAACCCAACAAAGAAAAAGGGCGCTATCATCAAATAGCGCCCTTTATTTTACCTAAAATATAGACTAATGGCGGGTATAAATGATTTTATAAGAATCATTTTGGCAGTGACCTACAACTTGACCTTTAGATGAGTCAACTTCATCATTAGGTACTGCGACCAAACTAAAATTTTCAGCAGGAACGCCATTATTGATAATCTTTTGTTTGATTTCCTCAATCACACTTTCACATGAAGCTTGCGCAAAAGCGGGCGCTAACATCAGTACAAATAAGGGTAACAATAATTTCTTTTTCATCTTATCTCCTTGTTGAACAACAACTCCATAAGGCAACCTATTATCAGGTTATGGATTACTAATTGGACGACCATTACTCACATCAAGGCAACGTTTGGTGCTTGGCTCCCAATAAGCATTTAGATTAAGACTTTTTTCACATTTATCTTTTGCATCAAAAGCGGCATCTACTTTATCAAATTCTTTTTCAGTACGCGTATTAACTTTATTACGCAACATACGGGTACTATCCCATTGTTCCTTTTCTTGACGCGCTTGCTCTTTATTAAGAGAGTCATCGCCTTTACCTACTGAAACACAAGTACTACCTGCAGTACATGATGTTGTCGATTGTGCAGCAGGAGACGACGTAGCCCAAAGTAGAGGGAGACAAAAACATAACGCAGTTAAGCCAGTTTTCAACATTTTGTGTGAATTCATGGTAATTCCTTACTAAACAGGACTGATAATCTGAGTATAGCTAAAAGTGTGCTAGTGCGTCTGTATAGAATAGTACTAAAATCTAAAGTTGTTTATGTACGGTTAAACCTGCAAACGTTTGGCAAACAGGCATTAATTCTAATGTATTTACGTTCATGTGAGCAGGTAGCGTGGCAACCCAATACACTGTTTCAGCAATATCTTCAGGGGTCAGGGCATCTGCACCTTGATAAGTGCTAGCTGCTTTATCGTCATCCCCTTTAAAGCGAATATTTGAAAACTCTGTGCCACCAACTAAGCCTGGTTCAATATCGGTAACTCGAATTTTTTTCCCTTGTAAATCAGCACGTAAACCAAGTGAAAATTGTTTCACAAAGGCTTTGGTTGCACCATAAACATTACCACCTTTGTAGGGCCAACTTGCCGCAGTAGAACCAATATTAATAATGTGACCATGATTTTCGACTACCATGTTTTGCAACACCTCATAGGTCATATTCACTAAGCCTTTAGTATTCGTATTAATCATGACGTCCCAGTCATCAGGATTTGCATCAAAAGCAGGCTCTAGGCCCAATGCAAGACCGGCATTATTGACTAAGACATCAATGTTTTTGAGGTGAGTAGGTAAATTAGCGATTGCAGATTGAATGGCTTTTCTGTCTTGAACATCCAATGTTAATGGATAAAATTTATCCCCTAATTCTTGATGTAGGGCTTTTAAACGTTCAGTTCTACGCCCTGTACCAATAACAGTATGATTATTTTGAATAAATTTACGAGCGATTGATTCACCAAAGCCAGAAGAAGCGCCTGTTACTAATATAATCATGGAAACCTCAAATTTGTTATTGTTGTGTCAGCATGGCGTTATTCTAACGCCATCTAACATTAACTACAAAAATTGTTATAACCCTAATATTTGTTTGTCTTTTGGATAGCTCAATGTATAACTGAATGAAATTTGCTTTTCTTCATTAGGCTCTAAAGTAATATCCCAGGCTATTTCACCTGTACTTTTATTGGTAACTGCGTTTTTATCCTCTATTTCAGACACTTTTATCTCACTATCCTCACTTAGCGGAATTTGGTCATAAACCGTTAATTCAACTGGTTTCGCATGCATATTTTTTACTTTGATCAAGTAACTTTCTGTTTGTTGGATTGTTGATCCCATAAAACTCGGTTTTTTCTTTATTTTTTCATTTGGTTCACGGGAAACTTGAATACTCTTGTCAACACCAAAAGGAACTCGTAATGTATCAACCAATTGATTTGCATTAATCATAACGTTGCCAATATATGTATTACCATAATAAATATTAGCATTTCCATTCAATAGGTTAAGTGATTGCCAATTGTCGATATCTGCTTGTAAGAACACCTCTTCAATCAGTTTTGGCGTGGTGGTATATTTGTATTTTACATCGAGATTTTGTTGTTTGATGGTGACAGTATTCGGCTTGTTCGCGCTTTTTAGTGAATAAGGCAGGGCGATTTGATAATTTAAATTGATACCATTATTAGACGTTGTAACAAAGTCTGATATACCTGAATTGATTGTTTTTTTCTTCTCACTAACACCATTTTCTTGATACATTGCCACAGGGGCTGCAGGCATCCTCATTCGAACCTGACGCGCTATTTGAGCATTATCATCATAAACGGATAAGCGCCAAGGCTGTAAAACAGAAGGCGTGATATTTTTTGATGGGTTAACCGTCGATAAGGTCAAATTGACTTTTTCCCAATCAATGCCTGTATTTTGAATTAAATTGGCTTTATACGTGAGGGTGATTGGCGACTCAACGTCCTGACTACGAATGTCATAACTTGGTGACCACGCGGCATCAGGCGTTAAATAGGACAATTGTAGCTGTGCAATGGTTGGTTTAGCCGCATCGACCAACATGACAATCTGAGTTTGCTGGCCAACAGACGAGGGCATTTTTTCATCGATCTGCGTTTGCAATATCGCAAGTTTTTCTTCTAACTTATCAATCTCTAATTGGTATTTTTGTTGTTCATGCAATATTGAAGTCATTTGTTGACGTATAAAGTCTAACTTTTGAGAGGACTGTTCTAATGATTGCGCGTTATTTTCCCCAAAAAAGCGCTGATCTTTCAATAAGCTTAATTGCTCTTCACCGACTTTAATTGCAATGTTTAAGTTTTCAACTTGCTGAACTAAGTCCTTTTGTTGTTCTTGTAATTCAACAATATTGGCGGGGTATGTAGGTGTAACTGCCACATTTTGTACATTTACGGAACGAATAGTCACATCACTATTATCAAAGTCAATTGAAAGCGTTCGAGCGTCAATATTGCTTGCTATATTCGTAAGAACAACCTCAGTCTGCCCCTTATTAAGTGACAGTGTCACACTGTTGTCTAAGGTAGCACCGCGCAAAAACACGGTTGCATGATTTAGTTTAACATCTTGATTTAGTTTTGTTTCAGCATCAGCACGTACGTGTTGAGAAGCCAAAAGTGTTGCGAATAATAAGCCGCTGACCAGCCGAGTAGGAACTGTCATTTTTAACTCCAATCAGAAGTACCGCTAAGTAAGATAATGACTAAAACTAGCTTATTTGACTTTTATTAGATAACAGATAAAACCTAAAAACTGACAAAAGTAGAAGGACAGAAGGGATAAAACACCCATCAGCAGGTGTTTTATCTTGTTGGGCAGGGGCGACTTATTCTTCGAAATACCAATATCCTTGATTGATAAATTCGGTTAATTGCGCAACAAAATCTCGGTTATTCAGTGCCTTACCAAGTTCATTGCTGTCGACTTCCGTAAACTGGCACAATGCATCCGCACCCTTTGTTTCTGTGGTAATCCAGCTTTCAGAATTCACGAAAAAGTGCTCATTAATACGCATCACACGCAAACCGCTCAGTCGGATCAGTTTTTCACCATCATTCAGTGCACTCAGCACTTCTTCCGGTTGGTATGGCGGTTCCGCAGGCGCAATATCCAATTCATGACGTAGAGTCGTTGCAAAACGGCCTAACCACTGTTCAAAATCACCCGGTTTGTTGATCATTTCAATCATCATGGCTCGTAGACGTTCAACCTCATGAGGTTTCATGGTGCCTGTGTTTTCAGTCACCGTGAGGTCAGGATCGCTATAATTTATGCCACCTAAATCCTGTTCCAGCGCATAGTCTGCAAAACTGCTCAGCAGATCACGTCCTGTTGGCCCGCGAAAGCCGACAGAATAGTTCATGGTATCTTCGAAAGTGAAACCATCATGAGGGAATCCCGGCGGAATATACAGAATATCTCCAGGCGCTATTTCTACGTCAATAATCGGTTCAAATGGGTCGACATGTAATAATGCCGGATGTGAGCAGAATTGACGCATAGGTAGGGCATCGCCCACACGCCAGCGGCGGCGTCCCATACCTTGGATGATGAAAACATCATAGTTATCAATATGAGGTCCAACACCACCTTCAGGCACCGAATAGGAGATCATTAAATCATCAAGACGCCACTCGGGTAGTACACGAAACGGTTTTACCAGTTCGGCCGCTGGCATATGCCAATGGTTGACCGCTTGCACCAGTAGTGACCATCCTTTTTCGCCTAATTCGCTGAAATCTTCAAACGGGCCGTGACTCGCTTCCCATTTGTTATCAATAAAGCTGACTAGGCGACTGTCAACTTCCGGCTCCATGGCTAAGCCCGCCAGTTCATCCGGTGTGATAGGGTCGACAAAATCAGGAAATGCATTTTTCAATACAACGGGTTTTTTCTGCCAGTATTTTTCTAAAAATTCAGGCCAGTTAAGATTCAGTTTGTAAGCCATGTGACCACATCTATATGAGTAAATTAGCGGGTAATTATAGAAGTAATACACCGTCATATTCTTGTTTGGCGTCAAACGTCGGTCAATAACTTTTGTGGGAATATCCGTAACATATTGCCAGAATTCATTTCTCACAATAATCATAATATGAATTAGGTTAGTTAGCATGGGACTAACAGATATCAGAGCAATTGCAGAACCCATAGAAGTTATTGCAAAACGGAAGATTTATGAAGTCAAATTGGGTTTAAAACCAAAAAAGAACCAACAACGGATTAACCAGCCAAAACGCTGGATTTCTTCATTTCATACTTAGGTTCGCATAATGCATATTATGTTAAATAGAATCTCAGGGCAAAAATAGGCCTTGCTCGTTCAGTCATTGTTAACACCCTATTGACTTAGATTGGTATTCAGCTTATTTATATGCGCTTAATAATAACCTGCCTATGCTTCGGATATGCCGTAATGAGTGAATATAAATCGAAAGACCCTTTACATGGAGTTACACTAGAAATGCAAGTTAATGCGTTGGTTGATAGATACGGTTGGAGCCAACTTGGACGCATTATAAAAATAAACTGCTTTAACAAAGATCCAAGTATTAAATCTAGCTTAAAGTTTCTTCGTCGCACGCCATGGGCAAGAACTGAAGTTGAGTTACTCTATTTGGATATGATAGAAAACAATTCGATTGATAATACGGGAGCATATCCTAATGACCCATGGTGTAATTCACGACGTTAAAAGCCAAGATAATATTAACGCCTCACTAATGACCACAATCATACATAACAAATATCTACTTAAGCCTTAAATCTACCTTAATGATGTTTAAGGTTTAGGCATTACGGCCGCCCCGCTGGTTAATACCCCTTTCACAAAATCGGGTTGAAATTTCATGGTTAAAAACTTACGTAACCCAATTTTGGCGATCGGTTACATAAGCAATTAACCTTTTCATGAATAATGAAAAATACTGACATCTATACCAATGAGCCTCACTCCAAACGGGATATGCGTGACCTCGCCTCATCAAGATGATTACGCAACGCAGTAAGACATCGGCCAAAATTATTTGATAACCGATCACAATTATTTACCAAGGTGAAAAACTCTTCCGCTAGTGCTAACGCCTCTCGCCAAATATCCCCACTGATCCCATCAAGTAGAGTTGCCACTCGAAGTGAGTTTACGATTTCACCGCCCGATTTAGGAGCAAACCCCATAGGCAAAATATCGTAGGCTGGCGCAAGCTGATATGGACGACCATGGCTACTAATAAATGATAAATTACCATGGTGCATATCCGTATTTCCTATCAACATGCCAAATGCCCAAAGTCGCGCAGTACTAATGGCGGCATCGGCATCTACATACCCTTGTTTGACAAGGTCATTCACCAATACAGGCCAAGGTTTCATCGCTTTGCCAACAAACTCAGCTTCTAGAGCTTGTAAAGAGAAAAGGCCTATGCGACCCAGTGAACCTACTCGGTCAAACCGAGGAACTTCAAGAAAGCGCTGCCCACCAAAATCAAAAACTTCTGTTTCTACACCAAGCACTTTTAACGCAAGATGTTCAGCTTGCAATAAATCGCGCCACCGTTCGCTGATTACGTTATCGTCCAGCGCCGTAAATTTTACGAGTACATGACCACGATCGGTATAAGTACAAAATTTTGGTTGCTCTCCACCGGCTGATGAGCCTGGAGCTTCTCCAGAACTGACAGCCAATGCTAGTGAGGGATAGGTTATAGCTCGATCAACAGGTGTCGGTGAAGGCATATTCAAAAATTGCTTTTTTGCCTGCTCCCCAATTAATAAGTTTCCTACTGCATCATGACCATGGGTAATTAAAGCCCTTATTATATCGCTATCTGACCAGTGTTCTGGGTTAGCCGGTAGACCAAGTTCTGCTGAATAAGTTGATGCATACGCCCGACCAAGATACCCCTGTGGACGCATATCAAACAACCACCATGGCAGGCCATCACTATAAAGGCAGACATTATCTTCCTGCTCCATGACAAATCCTCCGGGGTAAACTGGGATCAGTTTCCCTAGTGGCCTTAAGGTTCCCTCTTCACTGATGCGATAAATAGGTGCCGTGTCAAACCCGCGAAAAGTATCACGCAAAGCATATTGAATAGATGGGCCCGAACCAATTCGAACAATGTCTTCACCAAGTGATGTTAACGCTCGAGAAATGGTTGGCTGACTAATATTCATTATATCAGCGAGTTGCCTTGCCGTTGCTGGCTCTCGACGCAATAATTGACGAATCATTTCAAGTCTATTTGTCATGATTTAATCACTCAGTGAATAGGTTTATGAATAGATAAATGAATATCTATATGAATAGATAATCTATCAGCCACCGCTACTTTTGTCACGTGGAAGTTAAACAACCACCGCTGGATACTGAAAGCCGTTGTATTAACTCATAGCATTCATGGATTACCAGTTACTTTTAGTGAAGTTGCCAGAGCGCTAGAAAAAGGAAATTTATTGAATAGAAAAATACAAGGTCGTTGGCAATTTTGCCCAAGAAGGCCGAGAGTCGGCTTCTGCTTTAACTTGGGGATCCTATATCGCCAAAAAATGCAAAGAGAGCAAACAGCGAATAATCCGATTATATTGTGTTCCCCACTAGACCCAACCAATTTTACTGGTACTGCATTTCGCATCTTGAGCTTTACAAAAAATACTGCCTTGCCCTTGCCCTAATTCACAACGCCGAGAGGTTTTGTTTCGTGCTGTTTGCTCGGACATTGCAGCTTCTGCATAAAAATTAGAAAAAGGAGATAAAGCGCAAACATGCACAACAACAGAATCATTACGGGATGGTTTCCCATGATAATGGGATTTTGCGACAGCAAAACTACTAAATAACAAGAATAATAACGTAATCTTTTTCATCTTAGAGATCTTTTAATGATTTGAATTGCATAAAATTACAATCACTTAACGCAAATCACTAGCGGAACACTCTGATTAAAAATTAACGATACCCTCTTTTGTGATTTTGTGAAGACCAACTGTATGTTATATCACTGGGTACTAATTTATCTTTTTTCTTTTCTGCTCGTCGTTTTTTAGCTTGTTTTTCGACTTCTTGAGATATTTCGGTAATAATTTGTTTTCTTACCTTGCTCTGCTCAGAATTGGTTAATTCACGGCCTAGTTTCTTCCTTTCTTGCGCGAGTCTCGTGCGCACTTGGATTTTTTGAGTTTCGGTCATTTCTTGAATCGTTAGCATCTTCATAGTATTACCCCTTACTCATATTAAAATACCTAACGACAATATATCATTATTACGCAGTAAAATACTAACCCTCGTTTTAAACCTAACATTAATGCCAAGCAATAGGATTAAGAGTATAGTAAACCCATTGCAACTTTAAAGAATCTCTCTGTTATTATGGAATTAACCACTTCTTCGCAAAATATTCGTCAAATCTTAACCACTGGCACACCACTTATCGATGTCAGAGCGCCTATCGAATTTCAACAAGGGTCAATGCCGAATACCATAAACCTGCCTTTGATGAATGATGATGAACGCGCAGCTGTTGGTACATGCTATAAACAACAAGGTTCGGCTAAAGCTGTTGAATTAGGCCACCAGCTTGTCAGTGGTGACCTTAAAATGGCTCGGATCACTGCATGGATAGCAGCTTGTAAACAAAATATGAATGGCTATATTTGCTGTGCACGCGGTGGTATGCGGTCACATATCGTGCAATCTTGGTTAAAAGAGGCCGGTATTGAATACCCTCTCATCAATGGTGGTTACAAAGCATTACGACAAACAGCAATTGATGCCGTTAATGAATTGGTTCAACGTCCTATTATTTTAGTGGGAGGCTGTACGGGTAATGGTAAAACCACTCTCGTACATCATTTAGCGAACGGAATTGATTTAGAAGGTCTCGCACATCATCGTGGCTCTTCGTTTGGTCGTACATTACAACAACAGCACACTCAAGCCACTTTTGAAAATTATTTAGCAGTTACGCTATTGAAAAAAGCCCAACAATGTCAGCGTTGGGTACTGGAAGATGAAGGACGTGCCATTGGTGCAAATAGCCTGCCACTTGAACTACGCGCACAAATGGAAAAAGCGCCAATCGCTATTATTGATGACCCTTTTGAACTGCGTCTTGAGCGTTTAAAATATGAATATTTTGACCGTATGACGCAAGATTTTATAGCGACTTTTGGTTTCGAGCGTGGCTGGCAGGAATATAGCGACTATTTACATCATGGTCTGTTTGCCATCCGTAAACGGTTAGGATCACAGCGGACAATCGAATTGACGCATTTACTTGAGCGTGCTTTAGCAGACCAAAAAACAACCGGAGATACCCAGACACATTTTTCGTGGTTAATCCCATTGTTGAATGAGTATTATGACCCAATGTATCGCTATCAATTAAGTAAAAAACAACACCGCATCATTTTTCGCGGTAATTATCAAGAAGTTGAACATTGGTTAACGCATCAATGAATTCATTTTATTCCACTATAAATAGCCTCATCGCAAAGTCTGAGGCTATTTTATATAGCAATGACTTCTTCATCAGTAAATCTAGAACGGTGATTTCTTCATAGCCAATTCGCTGAACCCTTGGTAAATCAACCTTGTTGCCAACGCCCCTAGAATTAACCCAACACCTTTACCGACCACTTTATGAACTCGTGAATAGGTTCTACGAACAGAAGTTAAAGAGAATGTTTGGCATAAAATAACCCGCCAAACTAATGATGCAATAACAATTCCCAGCCAAATGACTAATTTAGCCCATAATGGTGTTGATGGCGAAATGGTCGTTGAAAAAATACTCATAAAAAATAAAACGGTTTGGGGGTTTGATAAATCAGAAATTAGCCCCCGCCTAAAATAGATACCAGATGGGAAATGTTCCGTAGTATTTTCGGTGGACAGATTAAGTTGCGTTTTGTTATTAAATACACTTAGCGCGTAATAAAGCAAATATAAGCCACCAAGAATTTTAATCAGTGAAAATAATGAGCCAAATTCAGCCATTAATGTGACAAGACCGAATAAACCGAGCCCCGAATAAATGGCATTGCCTAGCACCACACCATAACCACAAGTTAATCCAGCTTTTTTACCTGAGCTCAATGTGGTTTGCACCACAATAAACAAATTTGCTCCAGGATTAAAAAAGGTCAGTATAAATAAGAATAGCGTGATGATAATACTGTGTAATGGGTCCATTATTTTTCTTCAAAAATTTAAGGTTAACCATTATAGACACGGTATAGATTGTAATTCTGTTTTACTATGCACATTTTCTGAGCTTAAATCAAAAAATGTGCTGGCTTATGATGACGCTAGTGATTTCTTACGTTGCAACAGCCATTTATCTAACTCATTAGCAAATTGTTGCCTGTCTTTCTGGTTTAGACTTGCAGGCCCTCCCGTTTGGATGCCACTGGCTCTCATGGTATCCATAAAGTCACGAATATTAAGACGTTCACGAATAGTCGCTTCGCTATAGCGTTCACCACGAGGATTCAATGCATTGGCGCCCTTTTCCATAACTTCTGCGGCTAATGGGATATCTGCAGTGATCACTAAATCATCTTTTTGAGCTCGTAATACAATTTCATTATCCGCTACATCAAATCCTGCGGGCACCTGCAAGGTTTTTAAAAAAGGAGATGGAGGTACTGTTAAGCGTTGGTTCGCAACAAATGTTATTTGCACTTTTTCCCTATCTGCTGCTCGGTATAAAACTTCTTTAATTACTTTTGGACAGGCATCCGCATCAACCCAAATTATCATTATTACTTCCCAAATGGTGATTATCTATGATGAGATATCATATCAGACAACAAAATTACACGTTAGATACTTCGTATGGAAAAACTCCCAAGCTCACTCAGACGGCCTCAAAATAGTGGGCTTGAGAAAATAGGTTTACAGTTTCATTACCATTTCATGCCACGTCATTCCACCATGGTCAGATTCTGATGGTTTTATATATTGGTAGCCAAAATGCTTATACAGGTCAATATGGCGTTCTTTGCACATAAGATGAATCGTTTTTTTATTCATATCCTTCATGTCATTGATAAACCTTTTCATCAGTAAAGATGAATAGCCTTTACCTTGATACTTGGGATGCACTACCACTGACATAATAACGACATTTGGTGCTTGTGAGTCATGCCCAATGAGTTCTTTAAACTCTTCATCCGACATCACAACATCCCATGCACAACCCGAATTAATAAAACCAACGACTTCCCCGGCTAATTCCATACATAAAAAACCGTCTGGATATTGCTGAACTCGTGTTGCTATTTTTTCTTTTGTTGCCGCTTCATCCCCTTCATAGGATTCGATTTCAATCGCATAACAGGCGTCAACATCATCAAGTGTGGCAGTGCGAAAGACTGGAGAATGCATGAAATTACCTCATTAAATTATTTTTTATGATTTTATCACTACATGGTTTATTTTTTCGTTGTTTTTAATGGTATTCCTCACATTCAACTGCCATTTTTTGTTGTGTTTTATCCCGTAAGTAGCTCAGCCATGTTGAAATGAAAACTAAAACTCCACCAGAGATTGCGACGGCATAACCTGCATAAGGACCATAGGTATCCACCATTTTGCCCGTTAGCATCGCACCAATCGCAACGCCAATATTTAACCCTGCGAGTAACCATGTCATTCCTTCTGTTAATTTATTCCGTGGAACAATTCTCTCAACTAATGTCATTGCAATAATCATCGTCGGTGCAAAGAACAATCCTGAAATAAACACCACCACAGACAAAGAATAAACACCTACCACCCACCACATTGGCACAATAGAAAGAAACGTCATTAAGCCACTGAGGAATAATAAACGTGATAACGGTGTGTTAAAGGTTAATCCGCCAAATACAAGCCCCATCGCACATGAACCGATCGCATAGGCCGATAACACTAAACTGGCCATCGCTGGTTGCTGTTGTAATTGAGCCAACGTGACACTTAAAATATCCACACTGCCAACAATCACACCTAAAGCAATCATTAATACAATCAACAACTGCAAGCCAATCATTGAAATAATTGATTTATTCACCAATACAAGAGAGTCATGCGCCACAACTTTGGGTTCTGTGCTTCGCTGTGAAATAAATAAAGCCATTCCCACGGCTAATAAAATTGCCGCAACCAGTAAACCTGCTTGAGGAAATAAAGCGACAGTGATCCCGACAGATAACGGAGGGCCAACAATAAAAGTGGCATCATCAAATACGGTTTCTAATGAATAGGCTGTTTGTAGTATGGGTTGATCTTTATACAGCGCAGTCCACCTAGCCCTTACCATGGCAGACATACTGGGCATCGCCCCCGTTAATAAAGCTCCGATAAATAAGCCGATATCGGGTAATGATAACCACGTAGTTAAGATAATAATAAACACACCAAGCACACTGATTACGGTCACCACTGGCAAGACGCGAAATTGACCATATTTATCCACTAAGCGAGAAACTTGTGGAGATAGTAACGCATAAGTTAAGACAAAAGTTGCAGAAACAAGCCCTGCTAAGGTATAGCTTCCTTTTAGTTGCGCTAACAAGGTAATGATCCCGATCCCCATCATCGGTAACGATAAACGTGCCAGTAACCCTGCTATCACAAAACGTTGGTTTTCTTTTGCCTGAAATAACTGCTGATAGCGACCTATCATATGAGCTCCAAAATGAAATTTAATTATACATACCTTGCGTATGTATAATCATGATATAATCATACACATTGAATGTAAATAATTATACGCTATGTATGTAAGAGGCTTTTAATGGCAAGAAGAACGCAAGCTCAAATGGCAGAAACACGTGCAAATTTATTAACTACAGCACGAGAGCACTTTAGCCGGCTTGGTTATGCAGAAACCTCAATGGATGAAATAGCAGCAAGCGTTAATCTCACACGCGGAGCCCTTTACCACCACTTTGGTGATAAACAAGGTTTATTTACTGCCGTTGTTGAACAAATTGACTCACAAATGAATGCCCGTTTACAAGCAATTACTCTCCATACTGAAGACCTATGGAATAGTTTTTGTCAGCGTTGTCACGCCTACTTAGAAATGGCATTAGAACCGGAGTATCAACAAATTATTTTGCGTGACGCAAAAGCCGTTTTAGGCGATTTTTTGGCTAAATCAAACTTACAGTGTACTGAACAAATTGAACACCTGCTTCATCAGCTAGTCCAAAATGGCGTTATTAAAAGTATTGATACCCATGCATTGGCTTTTTTAATTAATGGTGGGCTCGCTGAGGCAGCTTATTGGATCTCGCAAGGTGATAGTCAACAGCGACTAAAGAAAAGTGTCGATGCCATAGATATGTTGTTATCAGGGCTATTACTCACGAAAGATTAGCTCGGTGTTACCTTTCGCTGGCACGGATATTGTATCAGTACCAACAATATAATTGCTCAGTAAAATCCTCAATATACCGCCACCATGATAAATAAAACCCAATAAATATAGGCGAAAAATAGGAAATATTTATTGGGTTAATGAATTATCTAAAGTAGAGCTTGGAAAGTCTGTTTTAATTTATCGACATCTTGCTGAGTTGTTGACCACGAGGTACAAAAACGAATACAGGTGGTCTCTGGTGTCGGTTTACATATTTGACTTAATTGATAATGCCCTAATAATTTATTCGCCAGTGCATCTGGGAAAATAACAAAAACTTGGTTTGATTCAACGGGCGCAAGAAACTGAAATCCCTTTTCGGCAAAAAATGAAGCTAATTGTGAAGCCATCTCATTAAGATGACGCCCCAATTTAAAATACAAATCATTATTAAACAGCGGCTCAAACTGGGCAGCAAGCAGCCAACCTTTGGCTTGTAACCCACCTTTTTGTTTAATACTAAAACGAAAATCAGATTGCAGTGCTGGGTTTACAATCACCAATATCTCCCCGGTTAATGCACCAATTTTCGTTCCACCGATATAAAAAATATCAGTTAACTGCGCAACATCTTCAATCGTTAAATCACTATATTTCGACATTAAACCTGAAGATAAGCGAGCGCCATCCATAAATAGCAGTAAGTTATGAGCATCACAAACCTCGCGTAATGCAACTAACTCTTCTTTACGGTAAACGGTGCCAATTTCAGTTGAATTACTAATATAAACAAGCTTAGGTTGGACAGTATGTTCATCATTATGCTCAGACAGTACTTTGATGATATGTTCTGGCGCTAATTTGCCTGATAGTGAATCAACAGTAATAACTTTATGGCCGGTTGCTTCAATCGCCCCTGTTTCATGAACTGCGATATGCCCGCTGTCTACAGTGATAACCGCTTGGTGTGGTCGTAAAACATGGGAAATCGTGGTTAGATTAGTGATTGTACCGCCATTAAAAAAATGAATTTCCGCATTAGGCTGGCCAATTCTTAATCTAATTTTATCTGCTACACGACGACAAATCTCATCAGTGCCATAACCTTTGAAACGTTTCCCTGATAAATTATTTAGGACTTGCATAACTGCCGGATGAGCTATTTCGTTATAATCATTTAAAAAGCTATACATTCACTTACCTATCAATAACTAGTTATATTAATTTATAGCCATTATTTATAGGGGGTTCCAATTCATTATTCAATGATATTTTTGCTATATAAATACCAAAGTTAACGATTAATATTATTTAAGTTGCTGAAATTAAATATTAAGTCATTCATAGTCTATTTCATTGATAAATTGGCATACTGTAAAAGGTGAATTCAGGGTTGAGAATGCCTAAACGTCAAGTTATATCGATACGGGCCTAACAGCGGGTGCACACCTGATTTAACTCGACGCACCCCATGGTAATTTAATCGTGACTGGCCTCCCCATACCAAAACATCGCCATGCTCTATATAAATAGCAACTTTGGGCGCATCTCGAGTTACTCCACCAAAATCAAATGTTGTGGGTAACCCTAAAGAAAAAGAGACAATCGGCTGAGTAAAATCAGTTTCGTCTTTGTCTTGGTGCAATGCCATCGCAGCACCAACGGCATAGCGGTTAATCAAGCAAGCATCAGGGATAAAATGATCAAAGCCAGCAGTGCTCGCTGCAGAAGTGGCCAATTGAACAAAGGAAATTGGTATGGGTTGCCAAGGCTCATTAGTGACAGGGTCACGCTGACTATAGCGATATCCCTTTTCATCAGTTACCCAACCCCAGTCACCGCAGTTAGTCATTGCGGCAGACATTGAGTAGCCATTTGGTGTCGTCATATGTCTTAAGGGGTTAGCTGCAATAATGTTGTTTAATGACTGCAATAATGCATCAGTTTGCCCCAGTAGAAACCCTTTGAGTAAAAAAGCCTCTGGTGCAATTTGTACGGTATTATCTTCATCAGGAAATAACATATTAGCCACTGTTTAATAGTCTGAGTGAATGCTCTAATGAATGTTAACACAGGAAAAAAAGTTGCTCATCACATTCAATGAGCAACCTACAGGGTTAACTTTAACGTTGATAAGCTAGAGTGACTTTTCTTGTTTCCGCTCGCTGACTCGCCCACACACTGAGTAAAATGACAACCATGCCGATAAATTGCAAGGTACTAAGCTGTTGATTGAGATAAAACCATCCCAAAACCACCGCACTCACGGGGCTTAAAAAACCCAGTGACGCCACTGAACTTGGACCTAATATTGCCAGTCCGCGGAACCATAAGGCGTAAGTTAATGCACCGCCAATAAGCGTGAGATACCCTAAACCAATTAAATTTAGTGAACTTAACGTTGGTAAAGCCGGCTCAAATATAATGGCAAACGGTAATAATACTAATCCTCCCGCGGTTAATTGCCATGAAGTAAAGGTTAAAGCACTGACTGGTGGCTGCCACCGGCGACTCAAAACCGTCCCCGCAGCCATTGAAAATGCCCCTGCTAACCCAGCAATAATACCTAAAGGGTCTAAGGCGGCATTCGGTGTTAAGAGCAATATAGCTACCCCGAATACCCCTGCTATTGATGCCATAATGGATACCGCAGATAAACGGTTATTTAACAGCCAGCGGCTTAAAAATAGCACAATTAATGGCTGTACAGCGCCAACCGTTGCGGCGACACCACCAGGTAAGCGATACGCAGCAATAAACAATAGCCACCAAAATAAAGAAAAGTTTAAAACACCTAATACCACTACCCGCAACCACCAAATGCCTTCGGGGAGTTTTCGTAACACAAGTATCAATAGTAATCCTGCAGGTAACGCGCGTAATACCGCCAATGTTAATGGTATCCCTGCGGGTAACATCTCTGTTGTCACTAGATATGTGCTTCCCCACACAATTGGTGCTAATGCTGTCAACCCTAAAACCGTTATACGATTCATATTTCTATTCTCTTAATTTATCTTGAAGTCAAGATATGTGCACTTTACCTTGACGTCAAGATAAATAACCGCCATTATTTGCCTATGGATAGAATAGATAAAATCACTCAACAGTGGGAAAGAGAGCGCCCTGACCTCGATATTAGCCCAATGGGGCTAATTGGCCGGCTAGGTAATGTCGCGTTCCACTTAACTCGGGAAATGGAAAAGGTCTTCGCTCAGTTTGGCCTTAACCGTTCAAGCTTTGATGTACTTGCGACTTTACGGCGTGCAGGTGCCCCCTATACACTGAGCCCAGGAGAAATGTTATCAACGTTGATGGTCACATCAGGAACGATGACCAACCGAATAGACCAATTGGAAAAAGCGGGGTTAGTCAGCCGCCATACTAACCCTGATGACGGCCGCGGCTTTTTGGTTTCATTAACTCCCGAAGGGTTAACGTTAATCAACCAACTTATTGAAGCACACACACAAAACCAGGCTCGCCTCGTCGCTAACTTGTCTCAACAAGAGCAACATGCGTTGAACCAGTTATTACGGACATTCTTAGCGTCATTTGAATCTAATGAATAATAATACGTTGTGTTGAACATAACATGGGGGAATACCTCCCCTCATGTTATTGGCTAAATTGAAAAGGTAATGGCATTTGTAACCGTTCAAAATGGTCACATAAATAAACTAATTGTAAAAGTAATTGGGGTTGTATAGCGCCGGAAGCCACCAAAGGTTTGAACTGATTAGCCAACCAAAGCGCCCCCAAATCTTCAAGTGTTCTAACGACATACGCTATTTCATCTTGTTGAGTCTGAGATAAACGCTGCCTTCCTGTACATGCTTGAGTTTCTAATACCGAAAGTAGCGGCCGAACAAGCTGACTAGCCAACGTTAATTCAGGTACAAAAACTTGGTTTTTTTGCTGTTTTTTCACCATATATTCGATAATTTTATTAAAAAAACCAGAACGTTGTTTCTTACGCGGTGTACTTTCAAAATCTAAATAGAACAGCTCAATACCATGTTCTTTTTTTAACCATAATGTTTTGGGGATTAATTGAAGCACTTCTTGTGAATGGCTCACCTGCACCGTCACAGCACAAATTGGCCATTGCTGCTTTGTAATAAAACGCAATTCCTCAATTTTATGGTCATCACTTCCTTGCCAATTTAGCCGTAAAAACGCCCTGTTTTTTTGTGAATCAATCACCGTCCACAATACACATTGTTCGGTTTCATCCCAATAGAGCGGCTCATAATCAGTAATATGCAATAAAATGGGCGAAAACCTATTCTCTTGTATAAATGTCGGTAATTCGTTAGCCGCTGATTGCCAGTCGGTATAACCGAATTCAGCTTTGATATTAAGATAATCATCAGTTGTTAATCCTTTTTCTTTGCAGCTAACTGCATAGCTTTCACCGCTAGCTGATAATTTCCCTTCCTCTGATAACCTTGGTAAATGCAATTTAAAGGGGCTTTTCATCAAACTTACTGCGGTATGTTTCCATAACGCCAAGGTTTGCCAAACATTTTGTCGGTTAAACGTCGGGTCAAGGCTATTTCCACGCCCCTGTGTGCATTGAATAATTTTTTTATTTTGTTGATCCCAAAAACTCAATGTAGCACCGATCGCACCGCTATCTGTTTTCCACCAATTCGCATCGATAGGCAGCAAATCAAACTCTATGGGTTGGTCGGTATACTGCCGTCTTTGTAACCCTTTGAGTGCCATAAGCTGATGTTCATTGGCTGTTGATAATTGATACATATAAGCAGATATTTCAGCAATTAACCGTAAAACTTGCCCTTCATCCATCGTAAAATGTTTATCGGCTAAGCGTTTAACTTGCTGGCTAAGGCGTTTCATATAATTGGCTAAGCGAGGCAACCCTTCCGCACGTGCTGACATATTTAGTAATTGCAACTGGCTAGCACTGCTTTGGCTAATATGTGATAGCCCTTGTCGTAACATATCCTGAATGAATTGCTCAACTGAACCCATCACCATTTTATCGTCTTGGGTCAGCTCTTGTTGATGAGTTTGACCTACGGTTATCTCCTCTGGCCATTGCCATGGTTGGCCATGCTGATGCATTAATTTTGCAATAATAGCGAGATGAACTGCATTTTTTTGTTTTTCAGGTATTGATGAAATCATGCCCTGCAAACCACTACCTCGCATATAAATAATTGGCTCATCATATTCTGGTAGGATAATTTTTAACTGGCTAGAATGTGCTTCATAAACCAGCTCTTTATCTTGCCATACCTGCATAAATCTCAACGCTAAACGAATATCAGGTTTCGGTGTTTGTTTAATTAAGCTTTCTGGTAATAATGCTAATAATTCACTTAGCACCGTTTCACTAGCTACCGGCTCTGCTGAAGTCATTTCTGCGGCTGTATTCGATTGAATCCATAAAACTGCTGCCAAAATGTGTTTACAGCATCCCGTTGCTGGGCAATCGCAAGTGGCTTTTTGGATCCCTTGCGCATCTAAAGAGACACATTGCCCATCACTCGTGAATGTCCCAAGGTTTAAGTCCGTTGGATTAACCTTTTGGTTTTCAACATCTTTGCGTGCACGCCTGAGTAACCCCACATTCGCTAATACGACTAATGCGTCGTCGTCATACTGTAGGTAACTGTTTTTCCAACTCATTGCATGACCTCTGCTAACCATTGCGCAAAATGCTCCGGTGTTAATGCTGCAACATGCATCCCTCTATCTGCGAGTTTTTGGGCAATTTCAGGGTCATAAACAGGGAGTGCCTCGTCATCCAACGCAGCTAAACCTAATAATTTCACTTGTTGGCTATGTAAACGCTGTGTGCAATTGAGTAAATGATTCAGCGCGCCACCCTCTTCAAAATCACTAATTAAGCTAATCACGGTACGTTTTGGGTTACGTATTAAGCTTTCGCAATATTGCATGGCTTTAGCGATATCTGTTCCGCCGCCCAGTTGCACTGTCATTAACACTTCAACGGGATCATGCGCAAGATGGCTTAAATCTACCACTTGAGTATCAAAAATCACTAAAGAGACACGCACTGTCGGCAATGCCGCTAATATACTCGCACACACCGCGGCATACATAATAGAGCTCGCCATCGAGCCGCTTTGGTCCACACACAAGATCACATCCCATGGTAAATGCTGTTGCTGACGAGAATTAAAATGGGGTGTTTTGATAACTAACCGTTGATTTTGCTTATCGTAATTCTTCAAATTGGCAGCGATAGTCCCTCGCCAATCAAAATTACGGCTGTTTGGGATCAGTGAACGTTGAAAACGGTTACGCCGCCCTGTTAATGCGTGACGAAATTGGTTACGCATTTGACTTAAAATATCATCAACTACTTTACGTATAATATTTTTAACGGCATCACGGGTTTCTTCATTCATTTTCCCGCGTAAGCTTAACAAGGCTTTAGCGAGGGATTTTGTCGGTTCCATGGCATTGAGCGCCTGTGGATCCTTTAGTAAGCTACTGATCTCATAACGTTCTAACGCTTGGGATTGCATCCGCTCAAAAGTACTATTAGGAAATAATTTACGTGCTTGATTTAACCAGTTAACCGCCGTTAATTGAGAAGCATCTAAGGAGCCGTGGCGTCCAGCTTCTTGTTTTAAGCCTCGACGTTGGTATTCTCGGCGATATAAAAAATCCAAAGAACGTTCTATTTTCAACTCTTCAGCACTAAAGGTGGCTTGGCCCAGCGCGTTATCGGCATATTGCCCGAGGACTAAGCGCCAGCGCTTAGCCAATTGAAGTTGTTCAGGGGTTAATGTCGTATTTTTCTGACTCATTATTTGTCATCCTGAGCACGAGCAAACCAATCCTGTAACCCTAGTTCAATCAGCTGGCTCTGTAATTGTTGTTCGAGTTGAATCACTTCCATCATCTGTTGTTCATTAAATTCTGTCTGGTGCAATGTGAGTTCTTTTGCCTCAATCGCCAAGTCTTGTGCCACATATTGTGCCATTTGTGCATTTTGTTTAGGCGTTAACTGGCTAAACGCAAACCGTAAATCAGGTAACACCTGAATAAAACGCCCTTCATCCCATTCACTAAGCAACTGATTTAACATATCAATTAATAATGGTATGCGTAAGACTAACTCTGGTGCTGTTCGCATCACACCGATAAAATAGCCAATTGCCATTTCAGGATCACTGCCTGTGCTGAACGCGCGCCTAATTTCATCTGTCAGGACGGTTTCATCAATTTTCGCCCCAAGGTAACGCAAAGCATCCACTGCGCCTTTTAAAAGCGGTGTCTGATTTAACTGACCTTCACAACGGCCTAATGCCTGATAAAAATCATTGGTGTAGTCATGGCTGTTATTAATTTCAGGCATAAAAGTGATTAATTCACGGCAAGAAAGTAATGCTGAAAAATGAGGCTCTTGCTGCTGTTCATCCCCTTGTGTAATTTGAGCAAAACAATAAAATGCTTGTTGTAATAAGGCATCTAAACGCGCTTCGATAGCAAAATTATCTTCAATATCAAAGAATTGACGCCCCCTCCAAAGATGAACCAGTTTATGACCACAAGCAATCAATGATTCAAACTTTGTATCCTGCTGAATATAACCATCCAACAAAGAAAATAATGCGGGCATCCGTTGATGTAACCCAATTAACGCGGCTTGCATAAGGAGTGCAACCGCACTTTGGCTTGAGCGACTAACCCCTTGTTGTTCTAGGTTTTTTTCCATTTCAAACAAACGGGCTAGCGCGATAGCTTTTAATTGCGTTCCTTTTTCCGATAATGCAATCAATTCCCCCTCAACATTAGGCGTCCATGCGTATTGCCATTCTTCAAATAATAAATCCATTTGGTTACCCGACAAAAAGTTTGGCCCAGAGAGCAGCTTAGCAAAATGGATATCAAGAAATGCTAGTAAATGCAGAAATCGGCTGCGCGCACGATGTTGTTGGTTACGATAAACATCTAAGCGGCTCACCTTACTTAAGGTATCATCAAGTTTGAAACGAAAACTTTTTGCTAATTCATAAGTTTCAGTGACTAACGGAGGTGTTGCTGTCTCTTTGGGAATTTTTCCGAGTAAAAAGCCGGAAAAACAGGTTTTTATTTCCTGCCAAAGTTCAACTTGGCTTTCATCTAAGCTACCTTTGATAAAAACGCTTTGTAACCCATCCAACAGGTCATAACGCCCTGGGCCTGCATGCCCACGAAAGACGGCAAGGCGAATGCTTTGCTCTGCAGCCAGTTTAACCGATAAAAACCCGGGAGCCGCTTCAAATTGCCTTTCACGTAAGATATTCGCAACTTTAGAAAGATAGGCAACACCTAAACGGTTTCGATAAGCCTGCGTAGGCTGGTTATCGCCTGTCAACTGTGCTTGGCGTTGCTGCAATAATGACAACCATGATTGTTGGTAAAATGCAGGAGAAGGCATGCCGGATGCATAGCCATTTAATGCATCAAGTTTGTCATAGCTATAGCGAATAAACCAAGCCTTGTCTTGTTCACCCAATTTTTGTTGTTGAATAAACGCTTTTTGTTGTGCTACAGAAAGCTTAAATTGTTGATTGCGAGTCTCTTCTAACCCTTCAAGAAGCGCAAGGGTATGGAATCCTCCCGTCACCACCACAATTTTAGCTTGTGGGTGCTGGGCTTTAATGGTCTGGATATGCGCTTGCATATAGCGCTCACGCTGTATAGAGCCTTCTGCTTCAAGGACTTGGGGCTCATAATCAAGCCGTGCCAATGCACACCAAATAAAGCTATCCATGAAAAATGTCTGCCAATCCGCGAGTTGTTCAATCGCCCGTAATTCAAAAATTTGCTCCCATAATTCATCATGGTCACGGCAACCACTTTTTTTCGCAAGCTGGCTAATAAATAGGCTATGGGCTAAGTAGCGTTCTTTCTGCAAACTTTGAGATTGCAACTCATTGGCTTCGTCTTCATTAACTTGCGCTGTCCATGGTAAGTCAATGAAACGCAACTGGGCTTGGTGTTGTTGGCCGATTTGTAAAGCCTGCCATTCAGGGGAATATTCACAGAAAGGAAAATAAGCAGATCGAGTGACAACGTCACTTTTATCTCCTACTTGTGCGGGTTTTACTTCTGTTTGTGCCATAATAGCGACAGGTGGCTGGGTATCATGATGTAATAAGCTCGCCAGTAGCCCATTAAAACTATCGGGTCCCTCGATTAAAACATAGTCAGGTTCGATTTGTTCAATCAACGACAACGTGCTGTATGCACATGCGGGGCTATGATGCCGAATAGGTGCAAAGTAGATACCGGCTGATTCAAGTTGTTGCCTGTTGTGTAATGCATTTTCAATGCGTTTTGGTAAAGGTATAGATAGCAAGCTCACCGCTGATTTCCCTAAGGGTTATTCGTCTTAAATGGCCTAGTACTAATTCAATCATCATGACGAGGGGTTAGTAGAACCATAGTGGCTCTACCTTGTTATGAAACTTTATTGCCAATATGCCCTCGAAGCATCAAAAAAAGCTTTCCACTCTTGGCTATGTTTCGCCCTTTCTCTCGCGACATTGTCAATGTAATAACGCATCCGTTTGATATCATCTGCGTTATCTTTTAAAACCACACCAATAAGCTGGCGTGCAACTGCTCCTGCATTGAGTATGCCATCACCTAAGTAATGGGCTTCAAGTGCACATGCATAAGCAATATTAACGGCTTCAGCTGTCGACATCACCGCGTCTGGCGTTTTAATGCTGCCCCCATCTTTGGTATTTCCTGAACGCAATTCTTGGAACGTGGTGACCAACAGCTCGATCACGTTGCTTGGGATGGTTACTTGGCCATTGAGGTCAGCTAACTCTGCGGTTAATTGCTTATTGATCAGCTTAATTTCAAATGCGGGATCTTGGATAGGCCGTACCGTTTCAAAATTAAATCGACGTTTTAACGCTGATGACATTTCATGAACGCCACGATCACGCAAGTTTGCTGTACCAATTAAATTAAACCCTTGCTTCGCGCTGATCCGTGCATTGTCTTTCATTTCAGGGATCATCATTTGCTTTTCTGACATCAAGCTAACCAGCACATCTTGAATTTCAGGAGGACAGCGCGTGATCTCTTCAAAACGAACAATTTTCCCCTCTTGCATACCTTGGTATAACGGCGAGCTAACCAATGCTTTCTCTGTTGGGCCTTCAGCTAATAGCAATGCATAATTCCATGAATATTTAATATGATCTTCAGTTGTGCCCGCGGTTCCTTGAATGGTTAAACCTGAATCACCACTAATTGCAGCGGCTAATAACTCCGATAACATGGATTTTGCCGTCCCAGGCTCCCCGACTAACATTAACCCTTGTTTACCTAATAACGTCACAATTGCACGGTCAACTAAAGCATCATCACCAAAAAATTTTGCAGAAATATTGAGTGATTCATCACCTAAGATAAATTGCCTAACAGCACGAGGTGAGCGCAACCACCCTTGTGGTTTCGGGTTCTGTTTATCTGCTTCGGTTAAACGCGCCAATTCATCGGCAAAACGAATTTCTGCGCTTTCACGCAGAATATTCCCTTCTATTGTTTTACTTTTAGTCATTCTAAAATCCTACGTTAAACCCACTTACCAAGGTGTTTTCTTTTCCCACTCAGGATCAAAACCTGCACACGCATCCGCAACTTTTAAATAATCCGCATAGCTTTCAGCTAATAAAATAGGTGGGATATCTTTTAACTCGATATAGCTGCGGTTCCATGAGCTTTGTTGTGATTTTTCGAAGCTTAATGAAAACAAGACCGCTGGAATATTTTCCTCTGGCACATAGCTGCCACTAAATTCGATATAGACATAAAAACCTAAACTGGCGAAGTGTTTTGCATAATGGGTAAAACTCCCACCGTCTTCTGCTTGCCCACGTTGGTAACCCATTTTTGTCAAGACGCCACGCAAGGTATAGGTGTCGGTTAACCACCCTTTACGATCTTCAATTTCAGTTAATTTCAGATCCAGAGCAGGGATTTTATGTTCCATTTGTGAAAATAAAAATTTCACTTTGTAATCTTTAAAGTGCGTTATCCACGCTTTTCGCTCATCTTCACTGACCAATGCAGCATGGGCTAATTTGATGTAAGAGTCAGCAGATAACGTCACTTCGTCATCATCTAAATTTAATAAACTGCCATCATCCGATGGACGAAACACATTCAGGATATTGTTCTCTTTCGTTTCTATCCAAACTAATTTTTCGATAAGGCCACGCATCACCGGGTGCGCTTGGATATATTCCTGCCAATCTGCGGTTGTCCAAAGGCGCTCTGCGCACATCGCTTCATATAAACGAGCCGTTTGCAGTTCAATGACTTGCTTGAGTTCTTTTTTACTCGCAGTGAATAGCTTTTTAGATTCTTTAGCCAATTCTTCGTTATCGGTTTTACGTGCAGCGGGTAATGCTTTGATTTCTTTGCCTTCTGGATTAAATAAGACTAATTTTTGCTGTGCGTCCAGCTTCGCAGTAAACGTACGGTCACCATATTCGAGTGCCAAAATACCTGTTTCATCCATTCCGGCAGTCGGTATTGTTCTATCTGCAAGTTCATCCGCGCTCCAACCATTACGTTCAGCAATTTGAGCAACAAGTCCGCGCGCTTTTTCTTGAACTGACGCGGTACGATAACGGCGAGAAAGTGACAATAATAATTGAATAATCAGAGGGTCATTGCTTGTCGCCACCGCATCAATCATGGCTTCAATTTGTGCGCGACGTTGGTAATGATCACGCATATAGTTGCGCAATGTGGTTACGGCAAGGTGCCCTTCAATACCACAAATCAGCGCTAACATTCCTTTATCACTAATAGCGGAGCCTAAATAGCGGCGCAGAACTTCATTTTTTATCTCATTAAACGTCTGCTCTAAAGTATAGTTTTCATACTGACTATAATATTCAGGCCAGCGTTTCACCCAATCTTGATAATTAGCTAAGCGTTTTGGGGCATCACGTTCTGCTTCTGTCATTGCCATTTCTAATGACGGCCCAGCAATATCTTGCCCGATAAAACTATTTAAAATAAAACTACCTAATTTCTTTTGGCTATCTATCGAAAGTAAACCAATATAACGTTGAAGTAATCCATTACCCGCTGGCATTTTTAATTTAACGGCCAGAACCACCCACCAGCGAATAATATCGGCTTCTACGGGTTTATTATTTTGCCAAGTTAATGCCGGCAAAGAATCGAGATTAAACCATGCCATACTGGCAGGCGCTTTCGCTTTTAGTCCTTTTTGCGCTTCAGCTAATAACACTTTAGGCGCAAGATAACCTGAAATATCCTCGCCAAATTGTTCCAGCGTAGTTAATAAGGCAGCCCGTACAACTTCCCGTTTTTCTTTCTTTAATAAGGCATAGAGTGGTTTTAATGACTCTGGATTTTTCAAACGTGCCAACCATTCAATTGCGGTGACACGAATTTCTTGTTTGCCTGAATCTAACCCTTCTGCCGCGTTGAGGTGAATATTCGGTAATGTCTCTAGTAATTTTTGTGCACTCAGGCGGTGGGTTTTATTTTCCCCAAGAGCCAACTCCATAATACGTGGAATAAAACGTGCTGGAATGGTCGGTAACATTGCAAGGACATCAATTCCACTCGCCGCATCATATTCTTGATAATAACGCTGCGTTTCTTGTTGAGGAATTAAACCTAATGCTTCTGCAATAAAATCTGGGTATTGAATGAAAAACGGCCAAACTTGTACTGGCTGGTTAAAAATTGCTAACCCATTAGCATATGAGCGTAAACAAAGGTCTGCAATCAACCGTGTTGCGTTTTTAAAATGACATTGTGTTAACGTTTTTTCTAGCTGACGCAATTCAACTTGCCCAAGAATTCGCGGTGGAACTTCCCGTGTAAGATGGTAATGGGATAAATGTTCCTCATTTGTTCGGTTATGGCTGATCAGACGTAATGCATGGAATAAGGTATATTCGGGCAAGTTAGTAATACGTTCTTTAAATTTCACCACGCTATATTCATGGTCAGTAATAATTTCCTTACCTGAATTCAGCTTATCAATCACCTTACAGCAGGCTTGCGCATTGAGTTTTTGGAATTCTTTATAATGTCGCTGTGCCCAATTGTAGCTGTGCTTCTGTTTTTTGTTTTCTTCAATTTCACTTTCTGCATTTTCCTTGGCTTTTTGCAGCATTTCATTGAAATTATTAACTAAGATATCTTTTGCACTTTCAGGCAGCGGTGTATCTTCTAATTCAATAAACTCAGGTAACTCAGTCTCTTCAACTTGGCTGGCGGTATCCATGACTGAAAATCTCGAAATTGCACTTTCAATACTTTTCAGTACGGTTTTATTGGTTTCCGTTGTCAATGCCGCTGCTAATATCTCTCTGTGTTCGCCTATACGGGCAAACAAATCTGCTGCTTGGGTACGCTGTTTTGGCGTACCTCCAGTTAAAATTTGAGTTAAGTGTTGCGTAACCGATTGTGCAGGTAAAATTGCCATTGTGGGTTCCGCGGCTGCACGCACGGTTTTTAACGAACTAGTAGCAAAAGAAACTAATACATCAGCAAAAAGCGTATAAAGCTCAACGTCTTTCTTCAGTGTGTTGATTAACTGAATTTGCCCTGCAGCAGATAAATTATTCACTAACGTCTGCTTAATAAATGCTTGTTCTGCGATTAAATACGCTTTGAATCCTGGAATGGCAAATAACCGATTTAAGTTATCATAATGGTAATCAGATAAATGATGACGATCGAAAATGATATATAAAATAGTGTTAGCCGGTTTATCTGTCTCTTGTTCGATGATTTCAGTTAGTAGGTCAAAATGCCAATGTTTACGGTGTTCTAACTTAGTATCCCGCGAATTATCATAGGTTTTTGCAAAGGCATCGCCCATTAAATAACTTACCCACGATGGTAATTCAGGTGTTAATACTTTGATGTTAATATCTTGGCACGCCGCCGCTAATACTTTTGCAAAACGGGCAATTTGCGATGAAGTAATCCCATCGCCCACTTTCGAATATAGTTTATGTCTTGCATTTGCCCCTTGGCGAATTAATTTATTATATTGGCTCGAATTAAAGCCATTTCCTCCCCACCACCAATCTACGGTACCGGGTTTATCGAGCAAAATAACCGCTTTTTCGTTATCCAATTGGCTTAATTGAACCAATACTTCTGGCGATTTTCCATCTAATACATACTCTAAAACGGTTTTAGGTAGTTCTTCATCTAAGACAGACAAAGGTAAAAGCGCTTCTTGTAAATATTGTTCTGCAGCGGGTGATTCTTTTTTCCCAAAAATTGAAAGAAGATTAAATGTGAACTTTGCCATCTGATATCCCTAAAAGTATTTATATAACAACTTCTTATCATTTTAATCATATCGTCACAATTTGATTATTCTTAATCGTTTTTAATTAAGATATATCATTTAACCCGTCTTGCGATTTTAAATTCTGCCTATAGGGATATAGCTATAGGTTTACTCTTTATAATTAAACTTTACCCAATAAATTATTTAATTAACTGCCTTATACCTATATTTTTCTTTTTATTATGTTGACGATAATTCTGATAACAGTTTATTGCTATTTACATCAAATTTATTCGCGAAGAAAACGTTGACTAAACACTAAATCTAATATTAGACTAAAAATCTAGTCAACGTATTTTGTGCATGGTGAGGCAGATATGAGTCAACTTATTGAATGTGTGAATGCACCGACACTCATTGCTCCAAAAGGGCATTATTCACACTGTGTTACTGCTAATGGATTGGTTTTTATCTCAGGGCAATTACCCGTTGATAAGTTAGGCAATGCGATGACTGACGTAGCATTCCAAGAGCAAGCCACGCTTGTGCTTGCTAATTTACAAGCATGCTTAGATGCTGTTAATTGTAGCAAAGCGCATTTGGTTCAAGTTCGAGTTTATATAACAGATATGGAAAATTGGCCGTTATTCAACCAGATTTATGCTAGTTGGATAGGCGATCACCGCCCAGCTCGTGCTGTCGCAGGCGTTGCTGAACTTCATTTTGGTGCAGCATTAGAAATTGAAGCGATTGCGATGTCTGCTTAATTACTTATTATTCATTGGGGTTATATCATGTCAGGATTAATATTACCGACTTATCAAGATGTAGACGCAGCAGCACAACGTATTGCGGGTTTTGCACATAAAACCCCTGTTCTCACCTCAACCACCGCAAATAAAGAATTTGAGGGCGAACTGTTTTTTAAATGTGAAAACTTTCAGCGTATGGGGGCGTTTAAATTTCGAGGAGCCTTTAATGCGTTGAGTTTGTTAAGCCCCGAGCAGAAAAAAGCGGGCGTTATTGCATTTTCTTCCGGTAACCATGCACAAGGTATCGCTTTAGCAGCGCAACTTTTGCATATTCCTGCCACTATTCTTATGCCCAATGACGCACCTGCGGTGAAAGTGGCTGCTACACAAGGTTACGGTGCCACCGTTATCCGCTTTGATCGCTATAAAGAAGACAGAGAAGTGCTTTGCCAACAACTCGCTACTCAACAAGAGTTAACGATTATTCCTCCTTATGACCACCCTGATATCATCGCTGGCCAAGGTACCGCAGCCAAAGAACTGATTGAAGAAGTGGGTGAATTGGATGCCCTATTTGTTTGCTTAGGTGGCGGAGGCCTACTTTCAGGGTGTGCCATTGCTACCAGAAAATTATCACCTAACTGCCAAATTTATGGGGTTGAGCCTTTAGCCGGCAATGATGCGCAACAATCATTTCATCGAGGGGAAATTGTGCACATTGATACGCCAAAAACCATCGCAGACGGTGCGCAAACCCAACATCTAGGTAACTACACCTTTGCTGTTATCAAAAACAAGGTTGATGATATTTTCACTGTAACCGACGAGCAACTTATTGATCGCATGAAATTTTATGCTGAACGCATGAAAATTATCGTTGAGCCGACAGGTTGCTTATCCTATGCTGCTGCCCTTGCCCACAAAGAACAATTCCAAGGTAAGCGCGTGGGGGTCATTGTCAGCGGTGGTAATGTTGATATTCAGCACTTTGCACAATTAGTTTTATAAGTAATTAGTTTCATAATGAACACCGCCCTTCATCTATTAGCAATACTAAAAATAGGTTAAAATTAGGGATTAGCAATTGATGGATGAAGGGAAACAGCATGTCAGATCAAAAAGATAATTCAATACTGGCTCAAGTTGAAATTATTGCGAAAGGTCTTAGTGAAACATTTGCCCCTTTTTGTGAAGTGGTGGTACACGACCTTAAAAATCCGGAACACTCGATCCTTTCTATTCATAATAACTTATCTGGTCGCCAAGTTGGTGAACCTACTACCGAACTCGGCCATGCAAGAATTGAATCTGCAGATTTTCCGAATATTATTGCTAATTATGCCAACCAATTTTCTGATGGGCGCCCAGTAAAAAGCACTTCGATTGGTATTAAAGATGAGTCAGGACAATACATTGCCGCATTGTGCTTAAATCTGGATATGACATTATTTAGAAGTATGCAAAGTATGTTATCGCAATTTATTGACGTGGGTAATAGCCCAATAAAAGAGCATATTGAGCCTAATGGTGCAGAAGCCATTCGCATGCGTATTGACCAATATGCAGCCACCTTAGCTGCGACACCACGCACATTGAAAGTAGACGAAAGAAAAAACTTAATTGAAGTGCTACGCAATGAAGGCCTGTTAGATATCAAAAAATCTATGGAAACAGTGGCTCAGCACTTAGGAATATCAAGAGCCTCGGTTTATTTGTATGCGAAAAAAGACAGTTAACGATTGGCTTTTTTTAATATCTGTTTAATGCTGATGGGGAAAAAATCATTTACATCCACGCCGACATTAAGAGCACGGGGCCCTAACACCGCTAAGCGCTTAAACTGCTCTGGGTCTTTCCCTGAATTATGAACATGGCCGTATAAATGAATTGCATCACGGAAGAAGCCTTGCCATTCTAATATTGGGTAATGGAATAACACTAATTTTTGTTTTTGATATTCCAACTCATAATAGCTTTTAACCCATTCAAACAACGATTGGTCAAATTCAGGGTCGTCCAAAAATTTATCATGATTGCCGCGGATCAAATATTTTTTCCCTGCTAAGCGACGTAATATTTTATTCGCATCCGCGCCATTCCCCTTGTATAAAAAATCACCGAGTATGTAGATCTCATCATGCTCAGTAACATACGCATTCCAGTTATGAATCAACGTATCATTCATGTGACTGATACTCTTGAACGGTCGGTCACATAGGTTAATAATATTTGAATGGCAAAAATGGGTATCTGAAATAAAGTAAATCATATAAAACCTAAAAATATATTAATAATAATTCTACTCAAGCAAACCATTTGCTTACTATTTATCATATCTCAATGATTTTTAATTGCTTTACGGAATTAGCTGAAAACAGACTTATTTAGCGTAATAATCACTCCCAAATTGCCCTTCCTTCCCAACACTCATCAATTAGCGCTAAAAACTCACGAACTTTAGGGGGTAAATAACGTTTTGTCGGGTATAGCGCACAAATAGGTGACTCAGGTAAGGAAAACTCGGTTAGCACTGGCACTAATCGACCTTTTTTAATTTCTTCACTTACCAAAAATGCGCCTAACTGGCACACCCCCTGTCCTTCTATAGCTGCGGCTAGAATAGCCTCGGTGTCATTTAATACTAAACGCCCTTGAGCTGGATAATTTTGCAAATGCCCATTAATTTTATACTTCCACGACACATTATATCCTCGGTGCCTAAACACCAGCATACTGTGATACTGTAAAGCTTGCGGGTTTACTGGTTCACCGCGCTGCTGGAGATATTCAGGGGATGCGCACGTGATTAACCGATGTGGGGCTAAGACTTTACGGACTAAACGGTTATCATCCATTCCGCCAATACGGATCGCAATATCAAAACCATCGCGCACAATATCACAATAGTCATCATTAAAATCTACATCCACCTCAACCTGTTCCCATTGTGCTAGATAACGTTGAGCAAGAGGTAAAATGAAACGTTTTCCAAATACCACAGGTACCGTTATCCTTAATAATCCTTTTGGTTGTTGCTGGCCTTGGCTTAATATATTTTCAACTCTTTCAATCTCTTGTAATATGTTAATGGCAGATTCATACACCAATTGACCTTCATCACTTAAATGAATACTTCGTGTCGTTCGATGTAACAAGCGAGTTTGTAGACGATGTTCTAGTCGCCCAATACATTTCCCAATCGCTGAACGCGATAGTGCTAGCCGTTCGGCCGATTTCGTGAAACTCAGTGTTTCAACAACATCCACAAAGACTTTTAAATCAAGTAGGTTATCCATCACTAGAGAAGCTGAATTAGACACGATTTATCCCCAATATTACTACATTTGATATATTTATCTCCCATCATGTCCCCTATATGCTATTTCAACAAGTTTATTTTTAGTTAGGTAGAATATGTTTTCACAATGCATTAAACATTCAAATAGCATCAGCACACTTCGTTCATGGGGGGCAATACTGACCTTAACCCTTGCCACTTTTATTGTTGTGACCACTGAAATGTTACCCGTCGGCCTATTAACCCCTATTGCCAATCAGTTTTCTATTTCTATCGGTTTGAGCGGGTTGCTTATGACTTTACCTGCTGTCGTGGCTGCAATTTGCTCACCATTGGTAATTTTATTTACCGAACAAATTGATCGTAAAAAATTGCTGATTTTGGGTGCGCTACTGCTCGTTGTATGTAACTTGCTTGCGGCAATCACGTCTCATTTTACATTGCTATTAATTAGCCGCTTATTTATTGGTTTGTGTATTGGCATTATATGGGCGATCGCAGGTGGAATAGCACCGCGTTTAGTGGCATCAGCACATGTTAATTTAGCAACATCAATGATTTTTGGTGGCGTGGCTGCTGCCTCGGTAGTGGGGATTCCATTAGGCGTTTTTATGGGTGAATGGTGGGATTGGCGCAGCGCATTTTTCTTAATGAGTGCCTTATCATGTATTTTATTATTGTTAATGGTAGTTCTTTTACCCTCTTTACCGACGGTCACACCACCTTCAGCTAACGCTTTTATTGCACAATTAAAACGCCCAACAATATTGCTTGGGTTAGCCATTACCTTACTCTTGGTATCAGGGCATTTTATGGTGTTTACCTATATTAGACCGCTATTAGTCACTAATATTCATGCAACAGGTGAACAACTTAGCATTATGCTATTCTTTTATGGTATTGCGGGCATTTTTGGTAATTTTATCTTTGGCTTAACTGCGGGGAAAAAGCTTAATTTATCCTTGTTTATTATTATAACAATCATTATTGCTTGCTTATTTTTGCTTGCTATTTTACCCCTGACAACATTAATTGGCGGCCTAACTATTATAGCTTGGGGAATGGCTTATGGTGGTGTCTCCGTCACATTGATGACATGGATGATTACGCACAGTCTTCAACATATTGAAATTACGGGCTCACTGTATATTGCTTTTTTTAATGCAGGCATTGCTTTGGGTTCTGCTTTAGGCAGCATGGTTGTCTTCTTATATGGGTTATCTGCTAACCTCATCATCGCAGTTCTATTACTCACAACGGCGCTACTGGCACTCGCTATTTATCACCTTAAAACACATTAATCTGACATTCTTCATCAATAAAATGATTACCATGATAAACTTCGATTATATCATAGGTAATCATTGCCATTTTTTATGGCTCGTAATTGCAACGAAACTACGGCATATAAATAGCACTATTAATGAAGATACCGGAAGAAAAATGACCAAAACCAATTCAGTTCCACTTTTTTATGATTCATTTGGTACACCAGATAACCCGACTATAGTCCTCATTCCTGGCTTAGGTGGCCATAACATTAGTTGGACGTCAGACTTTTGTCAGGAAATTGCAGATGCTGGTTTTTACCTGTTACGTATAGATAACCGAGATGCGGGTTTATCTCATCATATCAATGAGTTCCCACCTATTGATTTAGGGGTATTGATTGAAAAAATGCAACAAGGTGAGCCTTTCGCTGTTCCTTATACCTTATTCGATATGGCTGAAGATATTATCCATCTCTTAAATACGTTATCTATTGATAAAGCCCACTTTATTGGTCGTTCCATGGGCGGAATGATTGCCCAAATAGCGGCAGCGAAATTTCCTGAACGTACATTATCTCTTTGTGCAATCATGTCATCGACTGGGAACCCGACTTTGCCACAAAGTGCTCCCGATGTTATGCAAATGCTGATGAGCCCAAGTGCTAACCCAAAAGAAGATTTAGAAGGATATTTGTCAGGACAGCTTGCGTTTTATCGCCGGATCAGCTCAACGTTTGGCCCATTTGATGAAAATTATTATCGTGAATATATACTGCAATCACTCGCACGCAATCATTCACCAGAAGGCACTAAACGCCAAATTGTGGCTGTTGCCGTCACCGGAGATTTGCGTTCTTATATACAGCACATTAATGTACCCACATTAGTTATTCATGGTTCAATCGACCCGCTCTTCCCATTAGCCGCAGGGCAAGATATTGCTAACAATATTCCGAATGCAAAATTGGAAGTTATTGAAGGTATGGGCCATGAAACGCCACCAATGATTAATCCACAAATCGCTAAACTGATAATTAATCATTTAAATTAATAAATTCGCGTACTAAGGCTCTGAAAATGAGCCTTAGTTACTATTATAACCACCCTTGTTTCTTATGCTGCGCACAAATTGGGCAAATATGGGTATTTTCTTCCCAAGAAGAAAAAGGTAAATGGCAGGTATTACACTGCGCATCATAATAATGGAAAATTTTTGGTACGCTATTTTTGGCTGTATATGCTTGTACATGGATAGATTTAGGAAAACAAACGACTTGGCAACTCATACAACCAGTACAATGTTTTTCATCTATCAAAAATTGGTTATTTTCAATTTCTATCGCATGCTCATCACACATCTTGGCACAAGCACCACAAAGAATGCATTTTTCTGTGTCTAATTCGACCTTAAACCAGCTATCTTCAGGGTAAAATTGTTTTCTTGCATTTAATCCTGTTTTCACCTGGCCCTTATCTAACGGCTTTGAATCCAATTTTTGACGAAATAGCATCATCCGACGACCGCTATCGACTTGTTCAGGCTGAACAATACGTAATTGCCAAATAGGTTCTTGTAATATTTTGAGTTTTAAATTTAATGCCGCAATCGTTGGCAACCATTTATCAACCCAGGGTTCAGCAATTTGCATACCACGAATGCCATATTGCCGGTGCCAAACAATCAGTTCGTCCGCATTCGCAATGGGTTCGTCATGTTTTACTATCAGAAACTCCCCTTGATAGCTGCGTTCGTGAGGTTTGATATTTTCAATAGCATCGACAGGACAAGCAAATAAACAATTACCACATTGAAAACACAATTCATTATTAATTTCTGCATCCATATGGCTAAATGACACAGCGCCAACAGGGCAGCTGATGGCACAATTATCACAGATGCTATTTTTCAGGCGTTTTCTTACGCACTGACCGTTAATTATGGGTTCAGGAGGCAGCTCTAAACTAATAAAACGTCTCATTGCTCTACACTCTCCCGTTACAACAAAAATAACTTATTTAAAAATTGTTATATTTAATAGTTAAATTCTAGCATTAATTTTCACACTATTTTAGTACAACACTCTGTAGATAAAGATGATTTGGGCTAAATAATTACTTAAAATACACTCTCCCGTTACAACAAAAATAACTTATTTAAAAATTGTTATATTTAATAGTTAAATTCTAGCATTAATTTTCACACTATTTTAGTACAACACTCTGTAGATAAAGATGATTTGGGCTAAATAATTACTTAAAAACCACAAAAATCTCTGTATTTTGGAGCCTTGTGGTTTACGCCTCCTTTCTAACTTGCTTTTTTCATATAATTATCAACAAGGTTGGTGGGCTCCCAATTCTTCTGTAAATATTCAATATCCTGAATACCAATACAGTTTTCTTCGTCTTGTAGGCGTAGTGTCGCTAACGTCTCCACTAAATGATTTAATTTTTGTTGGGTGGAATGCTCATTTTGCCCCTCTAAAGACTGCACATGAACTACAGTGGGAGCTATCGTATTCGGATACTGAAATATTTTCACACTACGTCCCTGATCTGAAGTATAAGTATATCGAGTTGCATTACTTCGGTGGTCAGGTTCCTCTCGAATAACGTCCTTATTAAAATTAATTAGGTAAATCGTGTTTTCACCGCCAAGGCTATACAACGAATTCCAGCCTACAATTTCGCCATTGATAATAAAACTATTTTTTCCGCTAGCATCTGTTAACAACCCATTTGAACCATTAGAAATAAAGACATCATTCCCTTCACCACCATATAAATTGGTATCACTTATTGATGCATAAAGAACATTATTTCCGTAAATACCATCTGGAATTGAAATGGCTCCAGTTACCGCTTGCGCTTTAAATACCCGCCCGACCCCACTTCTATCCCAAACTTTTTGTTCTGGTCCTTTTGTTCGAATAAACAAGCGCCTAAATGGCGTATTTTCACTAATATGTATATTTTTTGTCTTTGTATCAATAATTGATGAAAAGCTTAACTCGTTAGAAAAATTTTTAAACTCATCCATAGGGTGCCAAATCTGTTCTGGCGTTAATTCTTTTTTATATTGACGCTGTTCAGCAAGGTAGCGAACTAAATGTGCCATTCCATCATTATGAATATGGGCGGGCATATGGGAGGGTAACCGCTGATGATGACAGACTTGATTATTGCTATTTTCATTATTTTTGGGCATTTTTACTTTGACTGTACGCAAATTAGATTGCGATGTATAAATATGATAAGTCTCTTCCCATTCGTCTATGACCTCATACTGTGTTTTAAAATTAAATAAATGAATATTATTAAATCCCACTTGATCTAATATTTCTGTATTACCGCCCCCTTTACTTCCATCAATTAAATAGTGGTCATCTCCTCCTTGTCCATCAAGTTTGTCATTACCCAAGTCAGATAGAATTAAATCACTATTTTCACCACCATATACATAATCATCACCGTTACCTCCATACAAAACATTCCCTCCTCCATTTGAAATAATAATATCATTACCTTCCCCTGAATTTATGATATTCCCTATCATGCTGTTGTCATCAATTAGGTCATCACCATTGTTTGTATCTAAAATAGGATAACGAAAATTATATCCTTTAGGGATTTTTATGTAATCATTATTTACTGTTGGTAATTCCAAACATTCAATTGGTTCAATATTATAAGAATCCTGCCCCATTTTTATCCTAAATAAATTTCCATGACCGTCTTTAATATGAATTTCTTTACTTATTTGGCATGATAAATTAACGAAGCTAATTTCAATTTTTTCATTACTGAATTTATCATATAAAAATATTGATTTCCCCAATGCCTTGATATCAAACCCATTCTCATAAGGTAATAAAATGGTCATATCAAACTCATTTTCCATTTCTGGTTTAATATTTGAAAAGTCAAAAATGATTTTACCTTGAAAAATCTGATCTGGGTTAACTTGATAAACATCTCTTCCTTTAGTAACTATAATATAACTGTTTCTACTGACCATTAAAAGGTGGCCATCGTTATTCTCTCCTTTATACTCTAACTTACTCGCTAACCCATGAAATTTAAAATCCCCCCATAAAGGTTGATCATATATTTCATTATCAACTGAAATTGTTTTTTCACTCTCATCAATACTCATTGTAGAGCTAGCGCCACCCTGATAAGTAATATTGAAAATATTTTCACTTATAATGTGTGAAGCACTTGAATCCAAATTATTTAGCTTAGTATTTAATACAAATCCGTCCCTTGTATATAATTGATACCTGTGAAATATTCCCCTACCATTACTATCGATTCTATACGTGTTTTTTAAAGTAACATTCAGTGTTAAAATTTTCGTTTCTGGCTCTTCCAATTTCATTTCAATAGTTAATATGAGATCATTACCCGAAATACTGGCCCCCTTTATTTCGCTTAACATATACCCTAAATTCACTCGACTTTGACCTTGTATTTTTTCAATAATTACAGCTGATAATTCTAATAAATCATCATTTAATTCATCTTGATTATTGCGCCAGTCAACACGACGTAGAAAATAGTTATCATCGCCTTCTCCACCATTGACTATCCCTGATTCAAATATTAAATGGTCATCCCCCTCCATACCTTGAATAAATGCAATCATTGCCCCTGCATCTAGTGTGTTGGATTCTTTATTACCTAATAATTCTGTTGTCGTAGAGCTATCTCCAATTAGCATCACATCATTAACATTGCGCAAATGAATCTTATTAACTTTATGATTAATGAAGGCCACCTCTGACGTTCCCTTGTTCAAATCGATATCTATTTTACTGTTGGATGGAATGTCTTTAATGATTATACTATTATTCCCTCCATTACCATCAAAATAAATTTCGTTAATTTCTTCAATGTTATTACCAAATAATAATGATAAATTTGTAATATCATCTTTTTCGCCGCCTACTAGAAATTTACTCCCTACATTGATGTTAAATAAATTTTTTGAATTTTTTTTCCCAACGATAACATCTATTCCATTCCCTGGGTTAAAACTAATGTTTTTTTGTTTGGCTTCATTTTCATATCGGTAACCAATATTTTGCATACCTTCATAAATAACCCTAGGATTTTCACTTAATAATTCCCTTGCAATATCAATAGGCTGGTTTAAAAACTCTTCTCCTAGTCTATTCACTCTAATATCATTATTTATATCAGGATGGATCGTATTGGTATAATTATTTCTAGCCTGAAATAGCCGTAGCTCTGATGCTGATAAGGAACTTAGTTGTGTAGCAACTGACTGTTTTTTCTTTATGTTATAAGAAGTAGTTAGCTCGTTTTTATGTAAAAATTGTTTTAGTAATAAACTATCATATTCAGGATTAAGCACAAGAATGTCATTGGCAACCTCCTCGCCAATATTCTTATACGCGATAGGAGGCGTTTTATTCACCAGTCTAAAACGATAATTAAAATTCAGTTCATTGACTCTCTGTGTTTGAAAGCTTTTTATCCAACGATTATCTTGAGAATCATAATGATAATTTTCCCGAATAAAATTAATTTGTTCGATGGTATAGTAAGGCCCTATTTCATCACTATCAATATGACTAAGAGGTCCACGGCTATCCACATCCACAAACTCTACACTACTAATTATTTTTGAGTTATTTCTATAATAAATATAATGTTTGATATGTTCAACAAGGATCGGTTTACCAACCAATTGCAAGTGTTCATCGAAACCCTGATATAAAAATGACGACTTGAACATATCTAAATCTTGTTGCCAATTTATATTTTTGAAGTGTGCTAAATGCTGTTTATAACTAAATCGATTTAATATGTTGTCTGAAGGAGGGAAACCAAGTGCAGCACGAATACCTTCTCTGGCTTTTTCATCCCAGCATAGAGATTCACCGAGCTCATCTTCAATTTTTTCTACTGCGCGAATACCTGCATATACCATCCCTCCAATTAATAAGGAACCCGCAACAATTAAACCAACGACAGGTATTACCGATGAGCCAATGATTATACCAATTATAGTTACACCACCCACAATAATATTAGCAATTGACAAAGAACCATTCACAATTAAGTCTTGGCGCTCTTTATCATTTGTAACCCTGTCTAGTTGTTCAAATGCTTCACAAGCTTGATAAATATCTAATCCCATTCCAATTAAATTAAATATAATTGTAATACGAGCTGTAATTTTTGATGATACATTAAATGACCCGTATTGCTTGTAAGCCAGCTTAAGTAAAATGGGCTGCAAGACCATATCCCCATAATTAAAAAATGCATTTGCACAGGCCAAATCAAGGTTTTTCTGTATCTCCCTTTTTTCTTGCTCTGATAGAGCAGGATTATCTAATTCATCAATCAACTGGTAAACAGAGTTGATCGTTAAAAATATCCCTGTCGAACCGATTCCTTGTCCGAAATAATTAACTATTTTGGCATAGGCTGGTAATTTCATGCCGATGCGCCGTAAATCCCCCACTGCTTTATCTACACCTGCTTGATTATCAAGTTGTGATCCCTGAATAATTTGCAATTGTTCATGTAGTACTGCCCGTGGTTGGATCTCTGAGTTAACATCAATGCGTCGTGTTATTTGGTCATTTTGCAAACTCTTATTAAGCATTTTAATGAGATTAGTATCTTTTAGATCCTCAGTTAAAAAGGTTAGTTGGAAGGCTAATTTATCAGGGTTAAATTTAACATCCCCCTCCCAGTTAAGTACCTGAATATGCTTAAAATCTAGTGGCTCACCATTTATTGTTGCCCCAATATCTCTAAGTTTATTTAATGATGTTACCTGCTCGCCAAAAGTAACTTCCGTATCATCAATCACTGATATTGCTGATGACTTAAAAAAAATATCTAGCTCACTTATTATGCTTTGCCGCATCCTGCGGTATGCTTCACTCTCTGTATTTATGATTTGCACTTCACCAAACAAGGCTTCGCCTACTTTGTGCTTAAATCCCGCAATATTTCCTCTGGTTGATACTGAGCCATCCTCTTGCGTTATTTCTTGGTTAATATAATCATTAAAAACATTAGATAAGTGTTTCTTTGCCTGATTAAATTCTGAATGGCCAATAACAAGTTCAACACCTGTCGTATCAGATAAAGTTAAAAAACACTTATCATTACGTGAATAGCTTGTAATTGTATATATTTCCTTATCACTTTGAAAAGTGATAATCTGATTATTTTCCATATTATCAAATAATAATATGTGAGATTGCTCGTTAATTTCATTAGAAATAGCTCCTAATAAATCAAGATTCGATTGATATATTTCATCAAATCTATTGAGCACTTCTTGCTCTTTATTGGTAATATTACTTAATTCTTTTTTACGTGTTAGCTTGGTTAAAACCTCAAGCTTTTCATTAAGTTGCAAACTTTGTTCGTCAGTTAAATTGCTATGCTGTAAAAAGCGTAAAAAGCAGATATTCTCAAATGAATGTATTTCAACTGGCAATTTATTTACTGTAACATTGAACCCCACTTTATATGATAACTGAGATAATGCTGCATAATTCGATTTTCGTTTTTCATGTAAATCTAAAGTTAATCTAAATTCTTCTTTTAATGACTTTTCGTTTCCAAATGGAGTTTTAATATCTATATAGAGGATTAAAAAATCATCAATATATTGATTATATTCTCTTAATTTTATTGGATCTTGGACTAGTTTTAAAACTTCTGCATGATTAAAGCCTTGCCCACTAGGGAATAGCTCACTCAAACGGTTTATAGACTGCTTACTTAAGTAGTTTATTTTTTCAGGTTGGAGGCTCAAAAACTCCAAAATATTTTTTACTTCAATAGCTTGCTGTTTAATCCTAGTGGTGTCATCATCAATAAATATTGAATTCCACATATGAGAGAAATCATTTTCATTCTCAGCGTCACAAATTTTATTAATTTTTTTACTGATAATGGGGTCATATGCTGCAATATTTATTTTGTTCTTATCGACACTTCCATCTTGGAATGTAAAATACCCTTTTAAATAAAGATGTTTATTAATATCAATATGCTCTGCTAGTAAATTACCTATACTAATATCTTCAAGTAATGCTTTTATTTTATGTCTTGGTTCAAAATTATTTTCAAAAAAAACTTTAGTATATATCCCATTTGTTTTTAGCTTACTCGTTAACTCCTCGCCAAAAATCATCTTTTCTTCTTTTGTCAAAAGTGCCTTTTTATCGGTTAAATATAGAATAATATTTTCTGGCATTTTAAAACCATATCTTGTTTTTAACACATTTAATGAGTTTGCATAGTTTTGAATAAAACCAGGTTCAGAATGAATATTGTCTATTAATATCCACTGTTGTTTAGTTACTTTTAGTAAATGCTCTATGTCGCCATACTCTGAGAAAAATTCCATTGTATTCGGGTTTAATTGAAACAATAATGTGCTATTAGGGAGCTCATTAACGAGATCTTCAGCATATTTTTTGCCTACAACGCCTCTTCCTGAGCGAATAATAATTTTGACAGTATCGTTGATTTTTTGCGGATTAGCATTCACATTGATTTTATTAATCATTAACCATAATGGTGTTTCTAATATTCCAACATTTTCATATTCACGAATTAGTTCACTTCTAAAATCACTATTAAATTGAGTATCTTTCGCATTTAACTTCTGTTTAAAAATAGCGTATGCATCATGATTAAAAGCCACTTTTTTAATCAAATCAATATCGATTTTATACTCATTATTTGGATCCCTAAAAATATCCATAGCAGTAGAATGCTCATCTTTGATTAATTGCCAAACTTCTAACTCACCACTTCTTAGCTCATCGATAAAATATAAACTGGCATGCTTTCCATTAATATAGCTCTGTTGGTTAGTTTGGTTAATATTAATTTCCAACCGCCAATTTTTAGTAGACTGTTTTTCTCCTGCTAAATTATATGGCCAAGTTATTTTTTTACTGTCACTCGTGATACCGATAGGTCGATTATAACCTACAACTGGAAGGTATATTCCATACTTAGCTAATTCGACACTTGCCCTAAAAACAAAGTTTTCATTTACCCCCCCGCGTCCTAATTGGCAGCCTGCCAAAACAATCTTATTAGGTGGATATGCCTTCAGTACATCATTTTTAAGATACTTCAAACCTGTAATAAGTTGGTAAGCTTGGTACCCTTCAAGGTGGCTTTGCTGGTTACGTCCAGTATATTGACCATGGCCAATAACCGCCCAACGTATTTTCCCTTTAACTTGAGTTTGTAAATCACCATGTAGTACTTTCCACTGTTCATTTTTAATATCAAACTGTATAACAAGTGAATTACTAGGAAATTTTGCTAATAATCTCCCCGTTGATTTAGCTGCTGAGTCATCACCTCCTATTTGGATTAAAACATGATAATTATATGTCGAGTCACTTGTAGGCCGACTCATTAAATGATGAAAAATTGTAAGCCTTGTGAATTCATCTATAGGATTAAACCAGTTAGATATATTTTTAAGTTCGGAGGACTGCTCCCCTACTAATGGCCTGCCATCTATATGTTCTGTTAAAAATATAAAATCATCATCTTTATTAATTATTTCATCATTAGTTTTCTTATCATTTATATTTATCATCTAAATTTTCTTTCCTTGTCAAATTAAAACCCATCTTCAACTTAACAAGATTGCCACATCAGTAAAATATATAAAAAAACAATTAAGATTAACTACAACTAACAACGCTCAAGATAATTTCTCTATTAAAATATAAGCCATCAAATCGATATGATACACAATCATTTTAATGATTATATTATGTTTACTTGTAATTATATTATATGCATGTAATTATTTGGATTCATTTCTACTTTCTGCGAAGGCCATATATGAACAATTTCGAATTTTATAACCCCACTCGTATCATGTTTGGTGAAGGTAAAATCAGTGAACTTGACCGAGTTATCCCTAAAAATGCTAAGGTTCTTATTTTATTTGGCGGTGAAAGTGCAAGAAAAACAGGAACCTTAAATGAAGTTGAGCAAGCTTTAGGATCTCGAACATTCGATCATTTTGGTGGAATTGAGGCTAATCCTCGTTATGAAACCTTGATAAAAGCGGTCGATAAAATTGAAAAGGAAGGCTTTGACTACTTGCTGGCTGTTGGTGGCGGTTCGGTCATTGATGGCGTTAAATTTGTTGCGGCAGCGGTAAATTATCCAGGTGATAAGTGGGAAGTGGTCACCAATAGAGGCACTACCATAAATACTGCGCTACCGTTTGGAACTGTATTAACATTACCTGCTACAGGTTCTGAAATGAACAAAGGTTCTGTGATTACTCGTGAAGAACTACACTCTAAACTTGCATTTATGAGTGACCACGTATTTCCTCAGTTCTCTATTCTTGACCCAGTCAAAACCTATACCTTACCGGCTCGTCAAATCAGTAATGGTGTCGTTGACGCTTTTGTTCATGTGATTGAACAATATTTGACTTATCCAGTAAATGCCTATGTACAAGATGCATTTGCAGAAGGTTTATTGAAGACATTAATCGAAATTGGACCTAAAGCGCTAGAGACTCCGAAAGATTATGATATTCGGGCTAATTTAATGTGGACAGCCACATTGGCTTTAAACGGTTTAATCGGTGTTGGTGTTCCACAAGACTGGTCTACCCATATGTTAGGTCACGAAATTACTGTGTTGTATGGTTTGGATCATGCACAAACACTCGCGATTGTTCTACCGTCCATGCTGACAGAAAAATTAGCCCAAAAACAGGCCAAATTAGTGCAATATGCCGAACGAGTTTGGGGAATTACGTCAGGTACAGAACAAGAGAAAGCACTCAAATCCATTGAGTTAACTCGAGAGTTCTTTGAAAAAATGCGAGTGGGTACTCGTTTCAGTGACTACCAGCTGAATCAAGATGTTATTGAGCCCTTAGTCAATAGCTTGGCTGCACATGGTATGGTGAAATTAGGTGAGCACCAAGATATTAATTTAGATATTAGCCGCCGAGTATATACTGCCGCTTTATAATGTTTACTTCTTTCGAAAAGGTGCAAAATTGCACCTTTGAGGTTATTGACAAAGCGGGATAAAAGCGTGATTTTTCCCGCTTTGTGTTATCAGCCGAAAATCAATAATTTGATTTTCCTCGTTTATTTTCAAAACCTATTAGACTTGCCGCCAAGCATAATATGTTTGGCGGCAAGTCTGAAAGGTGCAAATTTGCACCTTTTTCTATTTTAACGTCAAGATTCCTTCGCCTTATAACTCACTTTAAATTCTTGGTGATTACAACAGCATATAACATTTAATTATCAAGATTGTATTTCATATTACCAGATTTTTAATTGAGAATGGTACATTAGCATCAGCAAAATATTGTTTTCAATTTTGAGCATTAATCACCATATCTCACCGCAGTAAATTTAGGTATTTTATAGCTTACAGAACGTCTGAAACAAATCTATAACAACAATTAATGAGTTAGGTTGTGTGCCATGTTATCTAAATTTAATATATCAAACAGTGCATTACTTGCATCGTCACTGCTCTTAACTATTGGGCGTGGTGCGACATTGCCCTTCATGGCTATTTACCTGACCCGTGAATATAAAATGGCTATTGATATTGTTGGTGTTGCAATGTCAATGGCTATGGTAGTCGGTGTTTTATTTAGCATGGGTTTTGGCATGCTAGCTGACCGCGTAGACAAAAAACGCTGTATGTTATTTGCTGTTATCGCCTTTATTTGTGGGTTTATTGCAATACCTATCGTTAATAATGCAATTTTAGTTATTATTTTCTTTTCACTAATAAATTGCTCTTATTCCGTATTCTCTACGGTACTAAAAGCGTATTTCGCAGATACCCTCACCGTTGCATTAAAAGCAAAAATATTTTCCTTAAACTATACCTTTATTAATATAGGCTGGACCGTTGGACCACCAATTGGTACTTGGTTATTAATGTATAGTATTAACTTGCCATTCTATTTAGCCGCAATTTCTGCCGCTTTTCCGATATTTTTTATACAAAGGTTTGTACAGAGCATAAAGCCGACACTATTAGGAGAAGGCCAAATCCGTAAATGGAACCCTGTCGCTATGCTACGAGACCAAGTGCTAGCTTGGTTTATTTTATCAACGTTTTTAGGCTCATTAGTTTTCGGTACTTTTACGACTTGGATATCCCAGTACGCCATTACTGTAGCGGACAGTGATTTCGCTCAAGTGGTTATTGGTGTTATTTTGCCTGTGAATGCGATTGTCGTGGTGACGTTGCAATATACCGTCGGAAAACGCATCACCCCAGATAATTTAAGAAAATTAATGACATTAGGCAGTCTATTTTTTATTTTAGGGTTGGCAACCTTTATGTATGCCCATGAAAATTTATACCTTTGGGCTCTTGGTGCCTTTATTTTCACTCTGGGTGAATTAATTTATGCCCCTGGTGAATATATGCTGATTGATAGTATTGCACCAGACGGAATGAAGGCTAGTTACTTTTCGGCCCAATCTCTAGGGCTGCTTGGTGGTGCATTTAATCCGATGTTAACAGGGGTTGTATTAACAGAACTTCCACCCTATTTTATTTTTATTATTCTTATGTTTATTACATTTTTAGCTTGGCTATCCATGTTAAATGGAATGCGTCTAAGAAAGAAACAACTATTAGTTGCCCAATAGCACTCTTTTCTCCACTGAAAAACCATTTTCGGTGGAGAAAAATAAGCAATCTACTATCTTTTTATTCTCTGTCTTTTCTCTGTCTTGTCGGGAAAACTAAAAAAATAGCGGAGCTCAAGAATATAACAATCATGATCATAGAAATCACAAGGTGACCTTTCGAAAAAAATAAAGAAAATACGGGTAGTGCAGATAATAAAACCAAGTTGTTCACACTCTCGGATATCGACAAGACAAAACCTTTATTCTCTGCACTTTGCCTTGCTAACATTGAGGTACTTATGGGAGATGCTAATCCCAACATCCCCCCAAGAATAGTTAAGCATAAGCCATGACCAATTAACGAAAGCCACCCACTAAGAAATAACATAATCGCAGCCATGATTATTAAAATAATAACAATGAGTTTTGTATTATTTGACGTCTTAATCCTCTCTATTCTTGCAACCAAACCATTGCCACATAATAATCCGACCCCGAATAATCCCATTAGACTGCCAACTTCAACGCTTTCTAAGTGTGATCTTTGCCTTAATATTTCACCCGCAAGCAGAAACATACAGACTGACACCCCATTCCATAGACCTTTCGCTAATATAAGTCGAACAATACCTTTTTGTTTAATCGCTATGAAAGATAATTTTTTACTGGTTACTTTTTGTGAACGAGGTAGCGTAAATATCCCTATGATGAATACCACTAAGCACCCTACCGCGGTATAAATAAATGGCGCGTACCACGCAAAATACTGAACTAATGCCCCAGCGATGATAGGCCCGGTAATAATACCGACAGTCATTCCCATCATAATGTTTCCCATTGCTGCAGCTTGCTTACTTTCGCTCATCACATCAGCAATAAGGGCAAAGATAACCGGAACAAGTGCGGCAGATGCTAATCCACCAAATCCTCTTAAAACTAGTGCAATCAATAAATTAGGCGCAAAAATAATAACCAAGCTATCAAGTGATAATAACAAAAGAGCCATGAGTACAATTTTTCGTTTATCAATTCGATCTGATAAGAAACCTATAATAGGCGCTGCCAAGGTATAGGCCAATGCATAAGCTGATATCAACCAAGCAATTTGGTCGGGCTGAACATGAAAAACATTTGCTAACGGCGATAAAATCGCCGATAACATGAATTCTGCGGTACCCACAAGGTATACCGCTACTGCGGATAAAAGCAGCAGGTAATGAGTAGATATCATAATATTCTCGTTTTGATATACATCGAATTTCCAACCATTGTTTATGATTGGTACTTATAAAATTTGAATTTTAAAAAAGTAGTTGAGGTAAGTTTTTTGGTAGCGAGCCACTAGGGCGCAGTCAAGCTGACTACTGGAAAAATTGAGATATTAATTGGGATAGCATACTGAAAGTATGAGGCTGAAGAGATACCTATTAAATCTTAAATATGAATTAAATTCAAGTAATACCGACTAAGTTAAATATATATTAACTATCATTTAATCATCTTGAATTCAGAAAAGTTAATTCTCACACTTATTTTATTATATCTTTATTTTGATACGTGAAATCTCCTATAAAAAGGGACTAATTCCTACAATTAATCGATGATTTGCCTCTTCCATATCAAAAAAAACTCACATTAACTATTTTATAATGCTCAAACAATAACAAGATGGGTGCTTCCATGTTTAGTTATTAAATTAATTGAAAAGAACAGTTTATTTAATAATTACATTAAAGCATGTTTAGGCTAACGGAAGGTGTATAAACATGAATATCACTGCTCGGCTGAAATTCGTTTCATTTCTTCAATTTTTTATCTGGGGCTCATGGCTGGTTACTTTTGCGTCTTACCTCTTCAATACCTTACATTTCAAAGGTGGTGAAATTGGCCTGATTTTTAGTACATTAGGCATCTCAGCTTTATGTTCACCGATTATTATCGGATTTATTGCAGATAAAATTAATAACCGAAAACTGGTGTATATTGCTTCACATATTATTTCTGCTGTATTTTTGATCGCAATGGCGCATAGTGACTCAATAACCTTGCTATTTATTATGACATTAGTTCACCTAATGTTTTATATGCCAACTATTTCCGTTTGTAATAGCATTGTTTTTGAGATGTTGAGCGCAAAAAAACTCGATTCGGATGTTTATTTTCCCAAAATACGCGTTTACGGCACCGTAGGTTTTATTGTTGCTATGTGGACAATTAGCTTATTAAAATTGGAAATGAGTTTTTATCAATTATATGTAGGTGCGATCGCATCCGTGGTCCTCAGTATCTTTTCTATTTTCTTTATTTCAACACAGGCCTGTAAAATTGAGAAAAAAGAACAGAAATCTAGCTTTAGTTGTCAAAATATTATTTTACTCTTTAAAAAGGGGCGAGTTGCAGTATTCTTGTTTTTTGCCATGCTATTAGGTTCTGTCTTACAAATTACCAATACCTTTGGCGTTCCCTTTTTACAAGATATGGCATTAATGCCTGAAGCTAGAGGCTCGGTTTTTTCTGAATACCCCACTATCTTTTTATCGATATCGCAATTTTCAGAAATTGTCTTTATTTTACTCTTGCCGCTGTTACTCAAAAAATTCAAAATTGAAACCATCTTATTTATGAGTATGATTGCATGGATTTTACGACTAGGCTTATTTGCTTATGGTGATTTCACTGCGATTGGTACACTGGCATTATTTTTATCCATGGTTGTATACGGCTGTGCATTTGATTTCTTTAATATCGCAGGAGCACTATTTTTGGAAAAAGAAATTGCGCCCGAATTTCGTTCAACAGCACAAGGCGTATTCACCACATTAGTCAATGGATTTGGTACGTTTTTAGGGGCGGTATTATGTGGTTGGGTTATCGAGCTTAATACCGTCAATGGTATAGTAGATTGGAAAACCTTCTGGATGATTTTTACAGGTTACACGGCCAGTTTTACACTTCTCTATGTGATTTACTTATTCTATTCTAAAAATAGTCAACCGAAACCCACCATTCAATGACTATTATTCCCCTTATTCATGACTCATATCTACTGAATAAGGGGTTTTATATTATTTTAAGCTTGTGACTTTTAATGCTTCCCCTAATATTTTAATTGCATTGCGTCGCCTTGCGATTAATGGAAGCGCATAGTTTATTCGCAAATGATTAAGGAAACATCCGCCGGTCGAGAAATGTTCCCCTGTTAAAACGGTGACTTTATTACGATGTAGAATATCGAGTAATTTACGACTATCAACCGGTAGATGTTCAACCCACAATGAAAATCCTCCTTGTGGCCGCGAAATACGAGTATTAGCAGGAAAATGGGTTTCAACTAACTCTTTATATTGGCATGTTACTTCTAAAAGTAAAACTTTAGTTCTAGATACTATATTGTGTTTACTAAACAGCACCTATTATATATTAATATAGGTGCTGTTTATTTTAAATATTCTAATTAAGGTAGTTCACTAGAAATAATTATATGAATACTATGGTTACCCGTGATCCCCTTAGCTATCATTAACTATTATCTGCCTTATACTGGGCTTCTTTTAACAATAGCGCTTGTTTTCGGTCAATGCCCCAACGATAGCCTGAAAGGTCACCATTACTCTTAACCACTCGGTGACAAGGAATAGCGACAGCTAACATATTTGCACCACAGGCATTAGCTACCGCTCTGACGGCACTAGGCTTGCCAATTTTTTCTGCTATATCACTGTAACTTACTGTTTCCCCTACTGGAATATTACGTAAAGCTTGCCAAACGCGTTGTTGAAATGCAGTGCCTTGAATGTCTAATGGTAAATTTAATCCAATTTCAGGTGCTTCAATAAAACCTACCACCTGAGCAACCAGTTGCTCAAAGCCGTCATCTCCTCCAATCAGCTCTGCTTTTGGGAATTTATCCTGTAAATTATTCAATAACTGCTCAGGGTCATCCCCTAACAAAATGGCGCAAACACCTATCGGACTTTGTGCAACCAATAGTGTCCCTAATGAGCAAACCGCAAGAGCAAAGTAAATTTTACTGCCCCCCCCTCCTGATTTCCATTCACTCGGCGTCATTCCTAGTCGTTGAGATGAGGCTTCATAAAAGCGACTATTTGATTGATAACCCGCATCATAAATAGCGTCAGTAATTCGTTTTTTTTCTTGAAGCCGTTGTTGCAAGGTTTTATGGCGAAATGCATCCGCATAGGCTTTTGGTGTTAACCCTATTTGCGCTTTAAACAAACGGTGGAAATGATAGCGACTCATACCAATGTAACTAGCTAATGCAGCCAAACTCACCGTTTGCTCTTGCTGTTCAATATAACGACAAGCTTTCTCAATTTGCTCTTGATAAAATTGGGTTAATTGTGATGTTTCTGTCCGAAAGCGTTTTCCTGCACGATAGCCTTGTTCAATCGCTTGTTGCTCATTATCAAAAAACTCAACATTATTTATATTTGGTAAACGGCCAGCAGCAGACGGATGGCAATAAATAGCAGAGGTTCTTACACCGTAAACAAAGTGACCATCCGCGGCTTTATTCCTTTCAACCACCGCTTGCCATCTCTGTTCTGGCGTATTCCACAAATTTTTAGTTGTCATCATGTCGCCCTTCTTTAGTTAATTGCATTAATTATGACAAACTACAATTGCAAAAAACTCCGAACATTGCTTTTTAATTCAAGTTTTATTTATTCCGTGCGAGGGATCCTTTTAATCCACTTAACGGTGATTTTACATTAATTATCAAATGAAGAATAAGTACAATAAAATTAGCTGCATGCAATTTCAGTTTCCATTTTAGAATCGGATTTTTTGCGAAAAACAACCAGAATAACCATAATTCCCAAAACAGCGACTAGTGCCCCCATAAAACTAATCATTGAATAGCTATACCCATAGGATAAAACTATCCCACCAATTGCTGCGCCAATGGCATTTCCTAAATTAAAGGCACCTATATTAACGGAGGACGCTAAGGCTTGCGCACCTTTTGCTGCATTCATGACTAACATTTGAATAGGAGGAACAATACCAAAGCTAAAAATACTCCATACCATTAGGCCGACACCCGCACCAAATGCATTTACCGCAATAAATGGGAATATAGCCATGCTTAATGCCAACATAATGAAAAATATTATTAAAGTGCTAAAAAGTGACTTATCTGCAAATAACCCACCAATATAATTACCAACAGTAAAGCCTATACCGATAATCACTAACATTATTGTGACCATTTGGTCTGAAGCCTGAATAAAATTCATTAACATTGGTGTAATATAGGTATACAACGTAAACATTGCGCTCGCACCTAACACAGTAGATAACATGCCTAACAGGACTTGAGGGCGCCGTAAAATACGCAATTCATTTTTTACATCCACTTTTGTCCCCATTAGGTTATTTGGTAAAGCCCAAATTAAACTTATAATCGTCAAAATGCCTAAAATTGAAATTAAATAAAATGCCTGCCTCCATCCTACGACTTGTGTTAATTTCGTCATCAAAGGTACGCCACCAATATTGGCTATTGTTAACCCCATGAACATAGCCGCTATTGCACTTGCTTGTTTTCCTGGAGGAACCACGCTTGCCGCAACAATTGCGCCTAATCCAAAAAATGCACCATGATTTAAACTGGTAATAAAACGAGAAAGTGACAGGGTCACCAAATCAGGTGACATTGCCGATAATACATTCCCAATAGTGAAGATCGACATCAAAAATACTAATGCTATTTTAGGGCGCCTTTTGACTAACAATAGCGTCATAATAGGTGCACCAACCATAACTCCAAGGGCATAAATAACCACTATCACACCCACAGAAGGAATGTCTTCTTTAAGATTGTCAGCAATATAAGGAAGCATTCCTATTGGTGAAAATTCTGTTGCTCCAATAGCAAAAGCCCCTATTGCTAATGCTAGTAATGCCGTGTTAATTCTCATTTAAAAACCTTATTGAAATAAATTATTAACATTTTTATTAATGAGCAGAATTTTTTCACATTGATACTCAATGAAAAAGGCGTTAAGGTGAAAATAACTTTTGCCGGATATGCAATAATGAAAATAACTTTTGAAGAGCTTCAGGCCTTTATTAGCGTTGTAGATTGTGGTTCTATCACCGCAGCAGCAGAGCAATTAAACATGACAATATCGACAGTAAGTCGTTTATTGCTCAGGCTTGAAGAAAAAATAAATACGACGTTAATCTACCGAACAACTCGTTCAATTAAACTTAGTGATGAAGGCGCTGCATTTTTGCAGAAATCGCGAAAAATAGTTGAACTAGCTCAAGAAGCTGAAGATATGCTCTCAATACGACAGACTGTTCCTTCAGGTAAATTACGGATAGATGCATCAACTCCCTTTTTGACTCATGTTATTGCCCCATTGATTCCACAATTTTATGCACTTTATCCGCAAATCGAACTTGAGATCCATAACTATGAAGGAATTACTAATCTGTTAGAAAAACGAATTGATGTAGCTTTTCGTATTGGAGTCCTCAAAGATTCTTCACTCAATGCCACCTTATTAGGTTTTAGTCGACAACGACTCGTTGCCAGCCCTGATTATCTTGAAAAATATGGCGTACCGGAAAGTATTGAAGAATTAAAACAACACTGTTTATTAGGCTTCACTCAACCTGATTCATTAAATATTTGGCCAATAAAAACTCATGATGGGGATTTATTTAAGATTTCACCTGATATTTCAGGCACTAGCGGCGAAGTTTTATTTCACCTTGCAGTTCAAGGTGCAGGCATTTTATGTTCAGCTGATTTCGTCACACTAGACGCTTTCGCTCGTGGTGAATTAGTACAAGTATTAGAAAAGAAAACCATTAAAACTCGCCAACCTATAAATGCCGTTTACTATCGTAACCAAGCTGTTTCACCACGCTTACGCTGTTTCATTGAATTTATAAAAAAATACTCAACAAAGATTGAACCACATTAATATTATTTATTTTTCCGTTCTTTTTGTTCAATACGTTTTTTAAATCCCGTTAACGTCATCCCTGTATGCCGTTTAAAATAGCGACATAAATAAGATGTATCTTCAAAGTTTAATTCATCCGCAATTTGCTTAATGGATAAATTACCAATTTCTAATAATGCCTTTATTTCTAGAATCACTTGCCTATCAATCAATACCTTTGGTGAGTCTTTAAAAAAACTTTGACTAATTTTAGATAAGTAAAATGGTGTGATCGACAATTGCTCCGCATAAAATTTCACTTCTTTATGCTGTTTACAGTAGGTCGTAATTAAGCCCCAAAAACGCCAGCACAGTTGCTCTTGGCGGCTTTTATTTTCTGGTTTGATAGAAGTGTGTTGTGCATGATTACTAATTTCTAAAAATAAATTTTGCAAATGATTTTTTAATTGTAATAGCCCATGACCACTCCAGTTAGACACGATAGTTAGAAGAATATATCTCCAGCTTTCAAATAGTGCAGCTTTTTCTAATGGCGTTGAAATCACAGGGAAGTCATTAAAAAAAGCAAAAAGTTGATGTGGTAATGCATAAGCAATTTCTACTGCTAGCTTTTTATCAATCAACCAATACTCCAAACGAAATTTGCGTGATTTGGCTTGTAGCATTGCAAAGGAATCATCGTACAAAACGATTATGTCGTTTTTTCGTACTGGATACCGTTTGAAATTAATATTGAATGTTGCATATCCTTGCTTGCACACACAAACCGCCACATAAGATGTTTTAATCGGTTTAAATTGCATTTTATCCATATGGCTTTCACCAATCCGAATGACTTCAGGCAAATCAATTTGATAATTTTTTAAATGCATCATGATCGTTGTACTTTAATTTGCACCATATCGCACTACCATAACAAATAAGTTGTTATAAGTACCTAAAATGAACAAGTTATGCCCTTATTTTATTTCTATAAATACCTAAAATAACTTTCAAGTTAGGAGATAGCGTAATGAGGAGATGATAAAATGGTACTTACAACAAATAGGTTAATATTGCGTCCTTGGCAAGAAACAGATGCCGCGGATTTATATTTCTATGCAAAAGATGAAAGAATTGGCCCAATCGCAGGTTGGCCTACTCACAAAAGCGAAGAAGAAAGTCTTTCTATTATCAAAAATATTTTTATGCGTGATGAAATTTACGCTGTGACGTTAAAAAATGAGAACCAAGCTATTGGCTTGATTGGTTTATCATTCAGCCATGAAAGTAATTTTCCTATTGGTGAAAATGACGCAGAAGTTAGCTATTGGGTTGGTGTACCGTTCTGGGGAAAAGGCATTATTCCAGAATCAATTAACGCCATCATTCACCATGCTTTCACTGATTTAAAATTAGATAATTTGTGGTGCGGTTACTTTCAAGGTAACGAACAATCTAAAATTGCTCAAGAAAAATGTGGCTTCAAATACTATGCAACTCTTGAACCACAATTTATTGAATTAATTGGCGAAACTAAAACAGAAGATATTAGTAAAATAACAGCTAAAGAGTGGCAAGCTCGACAGTAATATTTGATTCTATCTATACATATGGCCAACATTTATCTGTTTGGCCTTTTTCTTATTAATTTATTGTCACAACGTATTTCAAACTACATAAAATTATTCTACCGTGTTCCTATTAATGCTATGATTTTTCAACAATTATAAAATTCATATTTTCTCTCGGATCACAGGTAAACACATGCAGGACTATGGTATTTGGACCGTTATCACTCCCATTGTGACTATAATATTGGCGATATTAACTCGCCAAGTCATGCTTTCATTAATGTTAGGAATACTCGTTGGTTTTACTGTCATTCATGACCACAACGTATTATTAGGTGTACAAGGTACCGTTGATGGTATTATTGATACATTTTCATCTGCAGGAAATACGCGAACAATTGTCTTTATGGTTATGATCGGTGGGATCATGAGACTTGTTGTGGTTACAGGTGGCGTTCGTGCTTTAGTTCAGTTACTTACCAATAAGACAAAATTAATTAAAAACCGTAAATCTACTCAGTTGCTCGCCATTATCATTACTTCTCTTATTTTTATTGAAAGTTCAATTAACCAATTAGTCGCTGGAGCTTCAACTAAAAATCTCGCACGACAATATGGTGTTGCCCCTGAAAAAATGTCCTATATTATCCAAACTGCGTGTGTTTCTGTTTGTTCCTCTGCCATCATCAATGGGTGGGGAGCGGTAATAATGGGGTTAATTGGGGTACAAATTTCCCAAGGGCTGATTCAAGGCGAGCCTTTTGATATTTTAATTACGTCGATTGGTTACAATTTAATGGCGTGGTTATCCATTATAACGATCCTATTCTATGTATTTACTAATATTTCATGGGGTCCCATGAAAAAAGCAGAAGATACATACCAACAAAATTTTATTGCTGGGAACATTTCTCAATTACAACGTCAGGATAACGAAGAAGAGATTATTGACCACCCTAATGCTCATTCTTCATTAAACTTCTTTATACCTATTTTATCTACAGTATTAATGGTCCCTATCGCACTATATATCACAGGTGATGGTGACTTTAGTAAAGGAAGCGGTTCGACATCCGTATATTGGGGAGTCATGTTTGGTACTATGGTATCTTTCTGTTGGTTTATCGGTCGACGGTTACTAAATATTGATGCTTTCTTTAAAGAATTGTTTATCGGTTATGCCAATATGCTAAAAATTAGCTCCATTATGATTTTAGCATTTTTAATGGGTAATGTTTCTGCTGAGTTAAATACAGGTGCTTATATTGCTGAAGTCACTCAAGGCGTTATGGCCCCAGGTTTTTCTATTGGTTTTATCTTTATAATTAGCGCCATTATGTCTTTAGCAACAGGCACCTCTTGGGGTACTTTCGCAATAATGATCCCTATCGGAGTTCAATTAGGTTTATCTGTAGGAATGCCTGTGGAATATATGATTGGTGCAGCAATTTCTGGCTCAATATTTGGCGATATGACCTCTCCAATTTCTGCGGATGCTATTGTTGCATCAATGGCGACAGACTGCGAACATATTGAGCATATTCGAACACAGATGCCTTATGCACTAGTGACTGCCAGTATTGTTCTTGCTATTTACCTTTACCTTGGTTTCTCTTATTAATTATTGGGAATTTAGATGTCTCTTCAACAACGACTAGCACAGTTTGCAAAAATAGATTTACTTAACGCATCGACTCCGCTTAATCGATTGAATAATTTATCGCGTAAGTTTGGTCGTGAGATTTATATAAAGCGTGATGATATGACTCCCCTTGCCATGGGGGGAAATAAACTGCGTAAACTAGAATTTTTAATGGCTGATGCATTAGCCAAAAAAGCAAAAATTATTGTTACTGCGGGGGCAATTCAATCAAACCATGTCCGCCAAACAGCCGCAGTTGCCGCTATGCATGGGCTTGAATGCGTTGCATTGTTAGAAAATCCAATTCAAAGCGATAATCCTAACTTTCTTCATAATGGTAATAAATTATTAACTGATTTATTTGCCACTCGTTGTGTTATGTGTGACGAACTAACCGATCCGCAATCTCAACTGGAAGAATTAATAAAAACACTTTCTCTTAAAGATGCCTATATTGTCCCTGTTGGAGGGTCAAATGCATTAGGTGCCTTAGGCTATATTCAATGTGCTATTGAAATAGCTCAGCAGAAGCCAGAACATATAGAATTTGACAAAGTTATTGTTGCCTCCGGGAGTGCCGGAACGCATGCAGGGCTTGCCATTGGCTTGCAAGAACTATTACCACAAAGCCAAGTAATTGGTGTCACCGTTTCAAGAAAACAACAAGACCAAGCCCCTAAAGTTGAAAAATTGCAATCCGAACTGGCTCAATGGCTGGATCTAACTAAAACACCCAAAGTACAACTATGGGATAACTTCTTTACCCCCATGTACGGAATGCCAAACCAAAAAGGCCTCGCAGCAATCAATTTATTAGCGAGGCAAGAAGGTATTTTATTAGACCCAGTTTATACCGGTAAAGCCATGGCTGGATTAATTGACTACTTAGAAAACTCTGAAGAAAAAACCCCCATTCTATTTGTTCATACAGGTGGAGCCCAAGCGTTATTTGCTTACTCAGATATTAGCCAAACAATTAAATAATCATCATCAGATAAAAGGGCTAAATAGTCCTTTTATCTTCTCTCTAATACCAAAAATGCTCTATTTTTCCTCTTCTATGACATTTATCAATTGATTGCTATACACTGATAAAGCACAGGAGAAAACATTTATGAACCAAGTTCCCCATATACTAAGAAAAGCAACGAAACACGACGCGTTATTGCTACATAAAATAGGTACGGAAAGTTATTTGCATCATTTTGCTACATTATGGAATAGCCAAAATGAACTTAACTCATATTTAAATCAAGAATACAGCACAACTAAAATCACTGAAGACCTTAATCAACAGCATATTGATTGGTATGTTATTGAAAATAGGAGCCCAATCGGTTTAGTAAAACTAACCTATCACTCCTGTATACCTGAAACTAATTTAGTTGGTACTTTGTTAAATAAGCTTTACTTTTCTCCTGGCGCTACAGGTAAAGGTTATGGAAAAACCGTATTTAAATTTATTGAAGCGCTCGCAAAACAACAAGGTGACTCTTTGCTATGGCTAGATGTTCTCGCAAGTAACACTCGAGCAATGGCATTTTATCAGTCAAACGATATGCATATTCTAAAAGAAATGTTATTTACAAGCGAAACACAGAAATCTCTTGAATATATTATGAGCAAAACACTTTAACTGAATATATTGTAACTATAGGATATTCATGAAAAATACAATTCTTATTACTGGTGCGACAGGCCAGGTTGGTCATTACCTTATCCAATCATTACAGAACAAAGGCTATCATGATATTGTTTTAGCGGTTAGAGATCCTGCTAAGTTGAAAAACACACCTTATCGAACTGTTGTTATGGATTATGATAAGCCAGATACTATTGAAACCGCTTTACAGGGTATAGATTCCGTTTTCATGATGACGGGCTATACCATTGATATGCTTGTACAAAGTAAGGTCTTCGTTGATATTGCAAAAAAATCGGCCGTGAAATATATCGTGCACTTAGGTGCCTGTGGGGACGATAGCGCTCAAGTGGCCCATTGGGCATGGCACCAGCTTATTGAACGCTATATTGAATGGTCAGGAATACAATTTACTCACCTTCGCCCCGAATCTTATATGCAAAACTTACTGGGTTATCAAGGAGATGAAAACTTACAAAAAGGTGTCTTGCGCTCTTATTTTGGCAATGCAGTACTCAGTTGGGTAGACTGTGCCGATGTTGCTGAACTAGCGGCTTATTGCTTACTTAACCCGCAACAGCATGCAAGCCAAATTTATCGTCTTGGTTATGAAGACAAAAACTACACACAAATAGCTGAATTATTAACAGAACAATTGGGGATCCCTTTCAGCTATCAGGCAGAAAATCCCAATGAGTTTTGGCAACATGCCGTTAAAAATAATTTAGAACTCGCTTATATGAAAAGTATCTATGACCATTATGTCGCTTTTACCAATGGGGAATTAGACCGTTCAGGAATAATTTTTGATAATTTTCAAACTATAACGGGTAAAGCGCCAACATCACTAAAAGAATTTATTTTAAAACATCAAGAAAAATTCAAATAAACTTAAAATAGGCCTCTAATTTGGCCTATTTTTATATTATTTTTTATTCGCAATAAGTATTCTCCAAAAATTAATATTCCGCCGATAAAGGTCACTGTACTGAGTAGTTCATTAAGAAATAGAGTTCCCACAATAACCGCACTCAGCGGATTTAGTGCAATAAATACCCTTGCACCCGCAGCCACTAATGGTGAACCCCCTTAGCCCACCAGTTAAGCGTAGTATTGCTTTTGCTGTTATTAACGAGAACCAAGCATCACCGGCAACAAAGGCATTTTTACAAATTGCCAAAAAACTATATTCGTGATCAGTCAGTACTATTCAGCAATTGGTAAGTGATTACGTATAAATATTGCTCGTTTGGGTAAATCTCTTTGATAAGCGCTTTCAACGTCTCTAGACTCATGGCTTCTTGCTTAGCGTGGTATTCAGAAATGTCATCATAAGAAATGGGCTCTACCGACAATATTTTAATATCAGTATAATATTCACCTGTTTCCAGCGCGTATACCTTCACAATAGTCCCAGGAACATAATCGCTCTCGCTTTTATCACGGATAGTGATAATTTTTTTACCGGAAACCACCAGTGGAAGTAAACGCTCAAAAAAGGTTATCGTGTCTGGGGCGTTATTCATAATAATTCTCTTATTTTTATGCAATGTCTTTTCTAGGAAGACCTATTTTCTTATAAACCCAATAAATTGCAATAAAATGGTTCTTTTCGTGCTTTCAATTATACGAATACTATAGCGATCATTGCGTTTTATATACAATCAAGCCATAAAAATATTATCTACTACTATAAATTGAGTATACATAATGGATAACAATGAAAATTTGTTCTATCAACAAGAACACTATTTTTGGTCTGCAATATGTGCAAATGTAGTGAAAATCAGCAACCAAACTAGTGCTTACTTTTCTGAGCTACCATTGCCTATATTTAATTATATTTACCTCCACCAAGGTGCGCTCATTTCAGATTACGAGAAGGCTGAAATGCTGTTCAAACAACAAGCTAAGCCTTATGTCCTTGTTGTTCATGGCCAAATACGTTCTCTATTTGAGTCAGAAATAGTAACACGGGGGTTAATCTATGATGGTGAATCAACCGCAATGATTTTACCGCAAGACGTTTTATCTCAGTACAATTCACCACCGCAGCTTAATGCGGCTTTTCAGGTTGTGTTCAGCAATAATCAACTCAAGGATTGGGCTCAGCCGTTAATTACAGCATTCCCTGTCGATTCTGATACAGATGAAAGTGACTCAACTGTTACTGACGAGTATATTCGTTATCACCAAAGAGCACTTGATAAACAAACTAATATGGTGCATTTAGTCTTATTTGCAGATCAGCAACCAGTCTCAACCTTAACTATGACATTTAATAATGAAACAGCTCGACTTGATGATATTGGTACTGATATTCAATACCAAGGTAAAGGGCTCGCGACTTCACTTATTAAACATGCGCTATACCTTTGCCATCAACAAGGGGTTAAACAGTGTGTATTAGAGTCATCCAGTGAAGGGTTATTTATCTACAAAAGACTGGGTTTTGTACCTATATTTAATTACTACAGCTATATTTCGGAATGATTTTATTAAATGCATCTTAATAAATAAGGTGCATTTTACTTTACCTAAAAAAATAAGGCTCTAGTATAATCGCTAATAGCAACACTCCACCACCAATATTAATGTATTTTCGTAATGTTGAGACGCTCAGGGAGGAAGAAGAAATAATTAAAGCGGAGCAAGAAAACAGCAGCCATAAAGCCATCATGATAATATGGATAAGTGATAATACAAGAAAATTAGCAAGTGACGGGTCAGCTCCTGCATATTTTGAAACAACGACTAAATATAAAATAATCGCTTTTGGGTTAAGTAAATTAGCTAAATAAGCATCTTTGACCGTAATTTTTTTTATTTCTTGAGAGCTTTCTCTTTTACTGGTATTAATTCCTGAAATGATCAATGAAATAGCAAGATACAATAGATATAATGTACCTAAAATACCAATTAAATTCATTACCCACTGGTAAGAAACCAGTATTTTACTTAAACCAATTCCAACTAAAAAACCATGAGTTAAAATGCCTAATCCCGTTCCAATAATAGGTATAAACAGTCCTCTAATACCTTGGTTTAACACACTATTTAAAGCAATCGCAAAGCTTGCTCCCGGTGACACGACAATAGGGAATAATATAACGATAAAGCCGAGTATATCCACTTTATTTTGTCACCGTTTGGTACCAATGTTGAATATCTGTCACAATTTGTTCAGTATGTAACTGCCCATCTTTATCTTTAAAAAAATGGTCTAAATCTTGATATGCTCGGTAGCTGACATGGGGATTACGAATTTGTTTCATCATATTGTCTGTACCATGAGCATCCACGTTGGTATCCGCCATCGTTTGTATCACCAAATGTGGAGTTTTAACTGACTGGATAAGTTTTAAATTGTCAATGGTGAGCATCTCATACCACCATTTCGGGCCATGGCCGCTGACAAATTGGTCGTTATTTAATTGCTTTTGTTTTACCGCTTCTGCAAATTGTTTAAAACCTTCTTTTGAGTTAGCAATTTCTTCTTTAGGTGTATTATTTTCAATACTATACAGAACATCATTAATAAAATATTGTCCGCCGACATTCAATGCAACGGATGCGGTTATAAAATTTTCTTGTGCAACAATTAAATTAGTTACCAGTGCACCTTCACTTCCGCCTAATAGCACTATGTGTTGATAATCATTTTTTAATTGTTGTAATACTGCTACATAATTATTGGCGCGTTCTAATGGCGAGTCTTTCGACATATAGTCAACAGGACACTCTTCTTCCGAAGCTTCTTCATCATTAGCCCCCACTAGGTTGTTTAACCCTGTTTTTTCAACTAATAAAATATCATTATCAGGAAATACCACACCGAAATTTTTCAGCATGTTTGGATTATTAATGACGCTTTTACAATCAGAGCCTTGTAATAGAACTAATAAATCCTTTGATTTTTCGGCTTGTTTTTGGATTAAGTAATAGTTTATTTCTTTTCCTGCAAAGTGCATGGTTTGCATATTCACAGATAAATCCTGAGCAAATACACCCAATGAATAAAGTGAAAGTAACAAGGTAGTCATTTTTAATTTCATCGCGCACTCATCATGTCTATAAGGGCCTTTCGAAGATATTATATTGATTTTTTTATAACAAATAGCACCTAAAATGCCCTCATGATACAAGATAAAAGTTAGACATGTGGCCTATGCTTGTGCAATCTTTATTGCCATATTAGTAAACAAGTCAGTCGTTTGTTTATTCAATTCTGTTGTCATAACTAAGATTGAAATTTGTTCACAATTGGCAATCTTATACCTCGCAACTCCAGGTAATTTGTCTGCGGTTACCCCCATAATGACTTGATTACTGCGTTCAAAAAGGATTTTCTTAAATTTAGATTCTTCATAATCAAATATCGAAACCCCCATTTGTGGATCTAAAGCACAGCCACCAATAAAGCATTGGTCAAAATGGATTTGATTGATTTGATTCACTGCAGAAATATCAATACTCGCGCCAACTTGACGGTTTAATTTTCCACCAATTAAAATCACTTCACATAGTGGCTTCTTCATTAGTTCTAATGCTATTGATGGGGAATGAGTCACAACCGTCAATGATAGTTCCGAAGGTAAATAACGAGCGATTTCTAAGTTAGTTGAACCTGAGTCAATAAAAATACAGGTATTTTGTTTGACTAGTTTATTGCAAGCCTTCGCTATTTTGATTTTTTCATCTTGGTTTTGTGTCGTTCTCTGCTCGAATGTGCCCTTTTCCTCAAGCATACTGACCGCACCGCCATGGACTCGACGACAAACGCCTTCTTGTGCTAATTCATTTAAATCCCTGCGAATAGTATGCTCTGATACTTGCATTTCACGGGCTAACGTCGTGCAAACCACACGCCCTTCATCTTGTAGTAACTGGCGAATTTTATTTTGCCTTTGTTCTGGAAAAGCGACATAATCGAGCATACACTTCCTCATTAACTTTTTTAGCAATCATAATCGAGCAAGAAAAGATGTCAAACACTATCTTGTTCAAGCACTCGAGGACAACTAAATGACACACTCTCAGTTACCAGATAGCTTTTTCTTACATGAACTTGCCAATACTGCCGGTAAAATTTCTCTTGAATACTATCGAGCAAATGAACTTAGTGTTATTGAAAACAAACCCAAAGCCAACTATCGCTTCGATCCAGTCACTCAAGCGGATAAGCTCGCAGAAAAAGCCATGCGAGAACTGATATCTAAACATTATCCAACGCATTCTATCATGGGTGAAGAATATGGAATAACGGGTACAGGTCCCATTCAATGGGTACTTGACCCCATCGATGGAACCCGCCCTTTCCTTTGTGGACTCCCTTTATGGGCAAACCTGATAGGCCTAACTGAGCATGGCAAAGCGGTCATGGGAATGATGAGCCAACCCTATATTGGTGAACGCTTTTGGGCAGACCAACACGGAAGCTGGACCAGTAGCTCTCACGGACAATATCGCTTATCTACTCGCAAACACGTCAAACTCGAACAAGCCATCTTGCATACCACATCACCTGAACCTATTGCCGCACGATCAGACATTCATTTTATGGCGCTAGAGAAACAAGTATTAATGACTCGCTATGGGGGAGAATGCTATGCAATGGCAATGCTAGCAGCGGGTAGAATCGATATTTGTGTCGAATTCGCACTGGAACCTTATGATATTGTTCCATTAATCCCTATTATAGAACGTGCTGGTGGCATAGTTACTACATTGGATGGCAGCCGAGCTGAAGCAGGTGGTGCCGTTGTAGCAACGGGTTGCCCATATCTTCATGAACAAATTCTGACTATCTTAAATACAGGTAGTTAATTTTATCTTTTTAAGAAGCCCTATAAAATGCAATCTACTCAACAAGTTAATAGCCATGTTTCCTTAATACCCGCTAAAAGGGAGCAAATTTCTACTCGAATTATTTTTTTTATTGCTGGTTTTGTTACCGCGGCCTGGGCAGCCATTGTTCCTTATGTCAAACTTAACACAGGAGCAAATGATGCCACCCTTGGCATGCTATTATTATGTTTCGGTGGAGGGGCACTTATTGCTATGCCGGTGACCGGAGCATTAGCGGCCAAGTATGGCTGCCGCCGCTTAATGGTTTTTTCCACTATCGCCTTTTGTTTGTTGTTCCCCATTTTATCTTCTTTATCGCAAGTTAACTTTATCATCGTTGCCTTATTATTTTTTGGAATTTTCATTGGCTTAACAGATTGCGCGATGAACATTCAAGCTGTTATTGTTGAAAAGTCATCCGACAAGCCAATTATGTCTGGTTTTCACGGTTTTTATAGTGTCGGGGGTATAGCAGGTGCAGGTACCATGAGTTTGATCTTGCTACTTGGCGTTTCCGCGACAATGGCATCAATGATTATTTCAATTGTTGCGGTGGTTCTATTAGCGGCTTGCTATAACGGTTTAATCCCCTACGCTAACGCCCCAACTGGCCCCCTTATCGCTATCCCGAAAGGCATTGTTTTAGTTATTGGGATTGTCTGTTTTGCCGTTTTTCTTGCTGAAGGCGCAGTTCTTGACTGGGGAGCTGTATTTCTAATTGAACACCATGGATTAAAAGAAACTTTAGGCGGTTTAGGTTTTGCGGCTTTCGCCACAACCATGACTATTGGCCGATTACTGGGCGACAAAATTGTTATACGAGTCGGTTCTGCTCGTGTCGTATTTTTAGGTGCTTTGCTCGCTTGCCTTGGTTTTGTTATTGCTGTTTTATCTCCTCATCTCATATTTGCCATCATAGGTTTTGCATTAGTCGGTGCGGGTTCATCTAATATAGTACCGGTGATGTTTTCTGCTGTAGGGAAGCAAAAAACGATGCCAGAGGCTCTTGCCGTACCTGCAATTTCAACTTTAGGCTATTTAGGTATTTTGGCTGGACCTGCAGCTATTGGTTTTGTTGCTTTTCAATTGTCCTTGGCAACTGCATTATTATTAATTTCTGCATTATTAGTTATTATTGCTTTTGTAACTCGTTTTATCCGTGTGTAATTTTTTGAATCTCTTAAGGCTACTGCATTGTAGCCTTATGCTCCGTTTTTCCTCATCGATTGTTCGTATCTGATAAAAATGGAAACAATCGTGCTCTATTTATAGATTTCATGTATATAATTATTCATTAAACTATTAAAATTCCATCTGATTTTTCTGCTAGTGACTTCCATATATACTGAGGCTAAATGAACCCTACTCATAAAAAAAAAAGATTATCATTATTGGTGCTGGCGCGGCTGCGCTTATGCAATCGCTTAATGTTGAATTACCTGTTAGCTCCTCTCCCTCTATCATTGCGCACATCAATGATTCTATCGAACAAACATTGGTTCAACATATCATTTCAACACCACAAATGGAGCTACAACCAGCAGGTTCAGGTAAAATACTCTGTGCTGAAGATTATATTAGCGAAAAGCCCGAGCACAGTGCAGTGGCTATCGCACAAAACGCCCTTACAACGATTAAAAATTCATTTATAGGTAGTAACACGTTAAATCTTGAAAACGCTTTCATAGGAATGCGACCTATGCCTAAAGATGAGATGCCAATTGTCGGAAAAGTTGCTGATTTTGAAGGTTTATATATTATCAGTATGCACGCTGCGATTACGCTAGCGCCTTTGATATGCCAATTGGCTCAAGATGAAATCTTGCATGGAATAGAACAAGCCGCATTAGGCCCATATCGATTAACTCGTTTTGTATCAGGTAACTGACAAATGAATATTCCGTTGTACTATTTAAGACATTATCAATCGATTGAAAAAACATTTTGGACATCTATTTGTGAACATAGTATCCAGATTGCACAACACACAATTTGCTATTTAACGCCCCTTAATTCGCCGGCGTTTAACTTCATTTATTTGCAGCCTGACTCGACCAGTCACGCCTTTATGCAGGCTCACAACCTGTTTGTTTCACAGAAGAAAAACCATACTTTAGTGATCCCCGAAGAGATGCTCCAACAGGTGGTAACTGAGGCTGAGTCACTAGGTTACAAACGTGACAGCGTCACTACCGCAATGGCGTTGACCTTAGCAAAACAAAATGAGGTTGAACTGCCTGATAACCAAGTCGATATCGTCTTAGCGAATCACGATTTGTCTTTGTGGGCTAAGCCACTTGTTTCCGCATTTTATCTATCTGAAGAGCACGACCAGGTTATTAAAGAATATGTGCGTTATCATGAGGATGCTTTGCAACAAGGCGCACCACAATTTCACCTTGTGTTGCTCGTCAACGGAGAGCCAGCGACCTCAATGACCGTAACAATTGAAGGAACGTTAGCCCGTTTTGATGATATTGGTACTGAGCCAAGCCATCAAGGTAATGGCTATGCATCACAACTCATTGATTATGCTTTAGCATTTTGTCGCCAGCAAGGTGTAGAGCACTGTTTCCTTGATGCTTCAGAAGCAGGATTTGACCTGTATAAAAAATTTGGTTTTGTGCCATTATTTCGTTACATCAATTATGTCTGGTGCAAATAATTTAAAGCAATAGTGTTATTTGTAGAGGCATCTAATCTGGGATCATTGTTCATACAATGGTTCCAAATTCAGTCATTTCCAGATCAACCCTAGTGACAAAATTGTCTGATGTTTACATATGAAAATTAATATTATTGGCACTAGTGGCAGCGGTAAAAGTACCCTTTGCCAGCAACTTTCTTTGTTATTAAATGTCCCTTCTATTGAGTTAGATAGCTTATATTGGCTAGCAAATTGGCAAGGTTCTTCAGATGATGAGCTTAACCAGAAACTCGCCGCTACATTAGATAAAGCGGTATCTGGATGGATTCTTGATGGCAACTATACACGGACTCAACCCATTAAATGGAAAGAAGTCGACATGGTGGTTTGGTTGGATTACTCCTTGCCTCGAACCCTTTATCAGTCGATTACACGCACATTAGCGCGCATTCGTTCTGGACAAGAGCTGTGGGAAAATACGGGCAATAAAGAATGTTGGAAAAATGCCTTTTTCAGTCGCGATTCGATAATTTTGTGGCTGCTAAAGACTTACTATCCAAATAAGAAAAGAAACCTAAGTCATATGGTAAATTTCAATTTACGCCATATTCAGTTTGTTCGGCTCACCTCACCAAAAGAAACAAACTTATTTTTACAACAGATGAAGGCTCAAGTTCAGAGTAAATAAACATCTCGGTAGTCATAAAAACTACCGAGATAGTATTATCTCAGCGATTAAAGCTCATTACATGCCGTTTTCAACATCGCCGTTTGTTGAAATTTTTCAATTCCTAACTCAATTAAGCGGCTAATTAATTGCTGATAGGTCATACCGCCTTGCTGCCATAGTTTAGGGTACATACTGATATTCGTAAAACCAGGCAATGTGTTGATTTCATTGATAACAACGTCATTATTTTCTGTTAAGAAAACATCCACACGGGACATTCCATAGCAATTTAATGCACGATATGCTGATAAAGCAATCTCACGAATTTTATCACTCACCGCTTCATCTAATTGTGCAGGAGCAACGACCGATGCGCCATTCTCATCAATATATTTGGTATGGTATGCATAAAAACTATCGTGCAACACGATTTCACCACAAGGACTGGCAAGAGGCGCTTCATTACCTAATACTGCGCACTCAATTTCACGCCCTTTTACTGCGCTTTCAATAAGGACTTTCGTATCAAATAAAAAGGCAAAATCCAGTGCCGAGTCAAATTCTGATTCAGTGCTGACTTTGCTGATCCCAACAGATGAACCTTGATTTGCCGGCTTAATAAATAACGGTAAACCTAATTGTGCCACAGTGGCTTCATATTTCGTTGTTGCGCGTTCATTTTTAAACACCGTAATAAACGGGGCGATATTTAAGCCTGCGTCTCTAAGTAATCTTTTGGTAACGTCTTTATCCATACAGGCCGACGAACCTAAAACCCCCGGCCCGACAAACGGTAAATTCGCCATACGCAATAAGCCTTGCAGTGAACCGTCTTCACCTAAGTTACCGTGAACAATAGGGAAAATAACATCAATTTGCGGCAATGGCTTCGTATCTTCAAGCGAAATAAATTGTTCTCGCGTTTTTCCCGGAACAAGTGCAATGCTACGTTTTGGTGTATTCAAGGCAATACGAGACGGGTCATCACCATGCAATAAATAATCAGATTCGTTATATTCATGCCATTGCCCTTCTTTATTGATTCCCAAAAGGCATACATCAAATTTATTGCGATCTAATCCATTGATAATATTTTTAGCGGACTGTAGCGAAACTTCATGTTCTGTTGATCGACCACCAAAAATAACACCTACTCGTATCTTGCTCATTATTTGCTCCGACATAAAACACCAAACCTAGCAGAGAAATATAGCACGCAAAGAAATGGTTATGACATAAATTATTTATTTTTCATTAGGGTTCGCTGGCTTTATAATCAAACCTTCTTTTTTTGATAGGTAATTATCTTCCGTCAATCAGGGTTTCAATACTGATATTCACCTGCTCTATTAGCCACTGGGTAAAAATAGCTGCTGCACTGCCCTTTTCAATAGGTTTCGATGACAATAAATAATACGCAGAACTATCTTCAATGAAACCATATGGTGCGGCTAATTGCTTTGATTGTACTTCATCCGCAACCATCAAAAATGATGCAAGCGCTGCTCCTTGCCCCGCCAATGCAGCTTGAATGCACAAGTAAAAGTGCTCATATGTAATAGTTTTACTATTTGGAAGAGTAACTTTTTTTATATTCTGCCAAGTTGTCCATGCATTGGGTCTAGATGTCGTCGACAGTTGTGGTATATGAGCAAAGTTTTTCTTAAGATCAAGTCCAGGCCGAACCACAACCCCCATGCGTTCTGAACAAACTTTTACTGCAAAAAGATTGTCATTCCATTTAAAATCATTACGCCTCAATGCTAAATCAACGTTCGCTTTTGTAAAATCAATAACACCACCTGCGGCAACTAGATGTACCGTAATATGAGGATATTGTTGATAAAAATGCGTAAGTCGAGGAATTAACCACTTCATTGCAATTGTTGGTTCACAAGACAAGCTAACAACATTAGGAAACGTGCTACTTTTTATCTTTTCAACACCGTCTTTAAGCTGTTCAAATATCGAACTAGTTGTTTGTAACAATATTTGCCCGTTAGCCGTTAAAAAAACAGCTCGGTTCCTTCGTTCGAATAACTCAACACCAAGATATTCTTCTAATAAACGAATTTGTCGGCTAATCGCACTATGAGTCACATTTAGCTCTTTTGCTGCCTTCACAAAACTGCCTGCTTTCGCAGCAGTATCAAAAAAACGTAATGATGTTAACGGTGGTAGTTTCATATATATAGGTAACAAAAACTGACAGATTTGCGTCAGGATAAATCGCTTTTTAGTTTTATTCAATCCATTGATAATAAAAACAATAAATAAACAAATTATTTCAAAGTAAATACATTTTTAGTCTGTTTCTATTACCTTTCAGGAAATTAATATGAATGAAGTTATTGCAGTTGCGACCATCACCATTTTAGCCGTAATTAGTCCAGGGCCTGACTTCGCTATGGTAACTCGCAATAGTTATACCTATGGCATTAAAACAGGCTTATTGTGTGCGCTAGGTATCGCTATTGGGGTACAGGTTCATGTGTTCTATACCGTTTTTGGTATCACGCTGGTCATCATGAATTCACCAACATTATTCTTAATAGTTAAACTTATTGGTGTAATTTACTTGGTGTATATCGGATTTAAATCATTAACAAATAAAGTAAAAATATCCTCAAATAACGCAGTATCAAGGCCATTATCTGCCTTAAACGCTTTTAAAAATGGTTTTTTGACGAATGCTTTAAACCCAAAAACCATGTTTTTTGTAGTTTCTGTGTACAGCCAAGTTATCAGTACACAGAACTCAATTTGGTTAAATTTAAGTTATGGCCTATTTATTTCTTTCGCTCATTGGCTTTGGTTTAGTCTAATTGCTATTTTCTTTGCGACACCCGTAGTACGAAACAAAATTCTTAACTACCAATTTATTATGGATAGAACAATTGGTGCACTACTCATTCTATTGGGACTATCTTTATTATTCTTTAATATAAATTAATCTTGTACTTACATTCCTACCCATGTCCACATTCATGATAACTATTTACCCTGCAACCGATAATATTCATTGACCACTTTCGCCAACTCAATCACGTCGGCTGGAATATTGAGTTTGGCGAGCGCCTCAAATGGCACCCATTCAAATGGTGCAAAAGGCGGTTGTGATGAAGGCAATAACTCACATAAATAAATCATATCAATATGCCAATGGTTACCTTTCTTTTTATCGACAATAAACTCTTTCAAGATAGCGATAGGCAACGGCAGTACTTGTGTATGGGATGAATCATGGATTTGTGATGCAAACGGGAAACCACAACTGACTACTTGGCACTCTAACCCAGTTTCCTCAAGAACTTCTCGAAAAACAGCATGCTGTGGCTCTTCATTCACTTCGATGTGGCCCCCCGGAGGTAACCAAAAACCAAGCTTTTGATGTTCGTGTAATAAAAATTCACCATGCTCATTACGGATCATTGCTGTTGCCGTAAAATGTTTAACTTCCTCGTTCATCCTATCATTGCCCTTTTTTCCATTTTACTATTTCTACGTTGTATTTTTATTTTCGAGCTTAACACCTCGCGGCCTTCCAGTCATAAGGCATTAACTCTGCTAATGTCACTTGCGTATTTTCATTGACTGCAACAATAGCTTTAATGACTGAGATGCTAACTAGATATACACGCCAGGCATGCAAACACTATACCGTCAAACGGGCAAGGAAGACACTAAACGGAAGCTAGTGAGTGGGTAACAGTGATAAAAAAATAGCCAGCGCTTGGGCCGGCTATTTCTGATAAAACTATTATGCGGTTAGTGCAAGTTTTGCTCCAAACATCAAGAATACAGCGCCAATACAACTATTAGATAATTTAGATAGCTTTTTATTATGTTTAACCATATTCGTTACGGCAACCGCGCCAAAAATCAATAGTGATAAATAAATCATGCTACAGGCTTCTAAAATGGCGCCAAGAATAAAAAATGGCACACCCGCGCTTGGGTAAGCTGGATCAATGAATTGGATAAAAAATGAAACATAAAAAATGATCATTTTAGGGTTTAGTAAACTTAAAAAAACGGCTTTTTTATAGGTACCCTTGGTTTCTAAAATAATTGAATCAACATCACCTGTATTTTCTTTCTTATGTAACACGCTATATAAGGTTTTAATCCCTAAATAAAATAAATATGCTGCCCCTGCGTATTTTATAACACTAAAAAAGATAGGCGATGTTTTTACTAAAGACGCAACCCCTAAAAATGATAGAAAAATGAGCATAGCATCTCCTGTAAAGACACCTAATGCTGCTTTATAACCATTTTTCACACCATATTTCGCACTGCTAGTTAAAACAAATAAAGAATTAGGGCCTGGTACCAATGTAATAAAAATAACACCGATAAGATAAGTCCATAAGTTTGTAATACCGAGATTTTCAAGCATAGGAAACCCGCTAACTCAATAAAAGTTATAACAAAAAATTCACATCATTTCTTTATACTTATTATGATACAGACTTTATTCGCCCTATAAAAGATATCACTAATGAATAATGCAAATATAAAATATAATTTCAATAAATTAAAATAATCTGGTTTTATAGCAATGAAATAACACACCTAACAAGAACAATAAACTACGCAAACCAACTTAATCAGAAGCGGACTACAAACACCTAGCAATACAGTGATTAATACCGGTATTTGTTAATAACAAAGAATTTAACACCACAAAAACAAATGGAATAGTAATAGTGATTTGAGTGAGGTTTCACGTTATAACATAAATGTCGGTGCTATTTAAAAGTAACGTTGGATAAAAACTGTATAAAATTAAAACACCTCATTTAATAGCAAGCTAAGATTATTTTCTTTTAACATTTTATTAAAAAATATTGAGTTATTAATCATTATTATTTTAGGAATTCCATGGAAAGCGCTAACTATTTTCATCTAGAGGAACTCAACGGCCTTGAAATGATCAAAGCCCGTTATCATCAACAAAAATTTTCTCGCCATAGTCATGAAGGGTTTTGCATTGGTGTTATCGAAGAAGGCGCACAACAATTTTTCCGTACTGGCGAAAACCACTACGCGCCTAAAGGGGATATAATTTTAGTTAATGCCGATGAAATTCACACTGGCTCATCAGCAATGGAAAATGGCTGGTCTTATCAGGCTATTTACCCTACTCCAGAACTTTTTACCCAACTCACACTCGGTTTAACAACAGAGCACCAAGGGCTGGTACCCTGGTTTCCTATTGCAGTGATACAGGATGCAGGGCTTAGCGCCCAACTCCGCTTATTGTTTAATCTATTACCTCAATCAGGTAATACCCTTTTCAAGGAAACCTTGTTGTTATCCTCTTTAAGTTGGCTAACCTTACGTTACAACCGCACTAAAATTGAATTAACAGAAATAACACCCGCAAAGCAACGCATAGAACAAATTTGTGACTTGCTCATCAACACCTGCGAACAAGAACATTCATTAAGCCAATTAGCCGAAATATCAGGTTTTAGCCAATGGCACTTTCTACGACAGTTTAAATTGCATACAGGGATTACACCACACGCATTCTTAGTACAAGCCCGCTTACACAAGGCAAAAAAACTGTTATTAGCAGGAAATACGCCTGCAGAAGTCTCAAACCAATGCGGTTTTTCCGACCAAAGTCATTTCACTCGACATTTTAAACAGGCCCTTGGAGTTACCCCTGGGAATTTTATTCGGCATCGGATCGGTGAAAAGAGCAATTTTATTCTATCTACTAATATTTAATATCTTTAAAATCAATCAAATTATAAAAGTGTTCATAATTACAACAAGGTTAGTTTAAATGGCATCACAACAAAGTAACCAATGGCAAAAAGCGATGATGACAGGAGCTGTTCATACCGCTCCTCTTAATCTTGCTGTTATTCCATGGGGGGTATTAGCAGGTTCAATGGCGGTCGAAACAGGTCTCGATTTCTGGCAAAGTGTGGCGATGTCTGCAATGGTATTTGCAGGCGCAGCACAGTTAGTCACCCTTGGATTGCTAAATTCAGGTGCGGGCTATATCACGATTGTTATCTCTGTTTTTTTTATCACTTCTCAGCACTTACTTTATGGGCTGACATTACGCCCTCAAGTTAAAGACTTTACAACGCCCCAGCGCCTTAGTATCGGCTTTTTATTAACAGATGAATTATTTGCGATTAGCGCAGCTAAACGCCAAAGTTTAAGTTTTCCCTATCTCTTTGGTGCTGGGTTTAGTTTTTATATCGTTTGGTTAATCACCAGCCTTTGTGGGATTGCGATGGCCAATATTGTGGGCGATTTGAGCCGCTTACATCTCGATTTTTCTGTGGTTGCAACTTTGCTTGCAATCGTCGTTCCACTAACAAGAAAAATAAGTACGCTTTGTGGTGTTATTTTTTCACTCGTTGTCGCCATCGTACTTTCAATGTACTCCTTTAGTAGTGCTATTGTTATCGCTGGTGTGGGTGGGATGTTTGTATCGGTGGCCGTTTCACGTTTATTGAAGGAGGAAAAATGATTTGGCTTTTAATTATTACCTTAACAGCAGTTGTTTTTACTCTACGTTATATTTTCCTAATACCACAGTTACCAATACGTCTGCCCCTCGTGGTTCGTCAAGCACTAGGGTACTCAGCGCCTTGCTTGCTAACCGCAATTTGTGCCCCTGTTATCCTATTAGAAAACCATGATCTACGCTCCTTCCCAGATAATCCTTATTTATGGGGGGCGTTATTCTGTGTCATTGTTGCCTCAGTATTGAAAAATATGCTGTTAACTGTCGGTCTTACTTTAGTATTTTTCTATTCCCTTATTTATTTTATCGGTTAACTTAATATTCAAGATAAAGCATCGTTCAACGCTTTGCTTTATCTTGGTTAATCCCTCATAATATGCCCCTCTCAAAATACATTCCTTTTCAATTTCACCCTGTCATTGATTGTCATAGTGAATACTTTATTGGCCTTACTTACTCAATAAATAGCCAATTAACTTTTATAGATAATGGATAATACAATACCATGCTTAATAATTATGTTTTACGTAGTGTTCGCTATATGTTGGATCTAAGCGATGCCCAAATGGTTAAAATCGTAAAACTCGCAGATTTGGCTGTTACAAAAGAAGAAATGGTGACTTGGTTAAAAAAAGATAATGAGCCTGAATATGTTGAGTGCAATGACAATGTAATGGGGCATTTTCTGAATGGTTTAATCTATCACCGCCGCGGTAAAGATGAAAATCATCCCGCACCTGACGTTGATAGCCGCCTTAATAACAATATTATGCTCAAAAAATTACGCGTAGCTTTTGAATTAAAAGATACAGATATGATTGAAATCTATCAGCTTGTTGATTTTCGTGTATCCAAACCTGAGCTTAACGCTGTTTTTCGTAAACCAGGACATAAAAACTATCGCGAATGTGGGGACCAATTATTGCGTTACTTCCTAAAAGGCCTGACAATTCGTCTACGTGGTGATAAATAACTATTTCCTCTGTTTGTTTTTTGTTCATTAATTTTGCATTTTTCTGACATTTGTCTATAATGAAAATGACAAATGTCAGGAGGTTCAAATGAGAAACTATATCCCCACAACCCCACTTCAACCGACTGCTTCATCTTTTAAACCACTATGGCGCCATGTAGGGTTACCTGCCGAACGTGGTATTGAATTGACCCACTTCTTACGCCAAGGGCTGTCTGTCTCTGTTTTAGACAATATCCAAGAATGGTCAGGGATGAGTAAAACTGAATTATTACGGATATCCGGCATTAATGAACGCAATATTGCTCGTCGCAAAAATGCAGGCCAACCCCTCAATGCTGATGAAAGCGAACGAATTGCTCGTCTAGTACGCGTATTCGATGCGGCAGTGCGTTTATTTAATGGAGATAAACATGCAGCAGGTGATTGGCTTAATCACCCCGTTAAAGGGTTAGGCCATTTACGCCCTATTGAGCTTATTGCGACAGAAAGTGGAGCCATTGAGGTAATTGATTTGATTGGCCGCATTGAGCATGGTGTGTTTTCATGATTTTGTATCGATTGGTTAAATCCAGTTTTATTCACGATGCATGGTCTGGTCAAGGAGCCATGCTCTACGGTGGGCGTTGGAATCATAAAGGAACTCCCGCTGTTTATACTTCAACCAGTATTTCATTAGCCACCCTTGAAATACTCGTTCACATCAATCAAGACTTACTATTAAACCAGTTCAGTTTGCTATCCATCGATATCAATGACAGGTACGTGATGAAACTGTCGTTAGACCACCTTCCAACAGATTGGCAGCAAGACCCAGCGCCAACTTCTACCATGGATATTGGTACTACATGGCTAAATAACCAAGATAGCTTAGTATTATTAATTCCCTCTTGTATTATTCCCTACGAATACAATGCAATTATTAACCCGTTGCACCCGCAATTTCAAAAAGCCATACATACTGTTAAACCGCTGGATTTTAGTGTTGACTCACGCTTAGCATAGTTAAATATTTGCTAACAAATACTGTAAAAAAGTGTCTATCTTCGGTGATAATGCACTACGGCTCGCATAAACCGCGCGCAGCTCTATTGGGGCTGGTGATACTCCATCGAATTCTATTTGCACTAATTTATTCTGTGTAATCTGTTCGGCACACGCTTCTAATGCCAGAATGGCATAACCAACGCCGTTCATTGCGGCAGCGTGAGCTAGAATGCCACTATTTACTCGATAATTACTGTTAATTATCACTTTTTGCTGTAAACCCTCTGAATCAATAAATATCCATGGTTGCCCCTGCAATGCACTCAAGCTTGAAATACACGGCATATTAGCTAAGTCCTTAAATAAACATGGTTTTCCTACTTGTTCAATTAATTGGGGAGCGGCAACTACAACACTTTGCCATGATTTGATTAAACGTGAGTGATAGCTACTGTCCTCAAGGTGACCGCGATGAAATGTGAGTAATAAATCAATATCATCACTAATAACATCTTGAGGCATTAATTGTGTATCACAGTGAATATTTAATTGTGGGTGTAATAATGCAAACTTCGCTAATAAATCCGCGAATAATAGACTACCAAATTCACTGGGGATAGTTAGCCGTAACGTTCCAGTAAGTTGTTGTGGATGACAAATTTGCACCACAACCTGCTCTAATTCACTAACTAACCTTTGGCTTTGCTCAAATAAAATATTTCCTGTTTCAGTTAGCCGCATTTGCCGGGTTGTACGTTCAATTAACTGGCTGTTAAGTTGTTGTTCCAACTGTTTAATATAACGGCTCACATTCGATGTTGGCATTGAAAGTAATTTTGCCGCATTGACAAAATTTCCTTGTGTCGCAACGGCAATAAATACTTTCAATAAATTCAGGTCAACAGCCATTTCTAATCCCTACAGTTCACTCTCTATTAATCTGAACTAATAGCATTAGCAGTATCCAAAATCCATTATTTTTTGATACCGCTCTGCCAGCAATACTTCCATGTCTAATTGAATTAACTCATTTAAATCAGTGAGTAATTGTTGTTTTAATTGTTCTGCAGCTAACTGATAGTCACGGTGAGCTCCACCCAAAGGCTCTGAAATAATGGTATCGATAATGCCTAGTTCTTTTAACCGTGGAGCAGTCATTCCCATCACTTCTGCTGCAATTTGTGCCTTTTGAGAGTCTTTCCATAAAATAGAAGCACAACCTTCCGGAGATATCGCTGCATAAGTACTGTATTCCAACATATTAATACGATCCCCCACACCAATGCCTAACGCACCACCAGAACAACCTTCACCTGTAATGACACAAATAATGGGCGTTTTTAAGCGCGACATTTCCATAATATTACGAGCAATGGCTTCTGCTTGTCCGCGCTCTTCAGCGCCAACGCCAGGATAAGCTCCCGCAGAATCAATAAATACCAATACAGGTAAGTGGAAACGTTCCGCCATTTTCATCAAACGGAGTGCTTTGCGGTAGCCTTCTGGCGACGGCATACCAAAATTACGCATAACTTTCTCTTTTGTTGTACGCCCTTTTTGTTGCCCCAGCACCATAACCGGCCTACCATCCAAACGAGCAAGCCCCCCCACCAGCGCCTTATCATCAGCAAAAGCACGGTCACCGGCTAATTCTTGAAATTCAGTAAATATTAATGAAATATAATCAAGAGGATAAGGCCTTAATGGATGCCTAGCTAATTGAACAATTTCCCATGCCCCAAGAGATGCAAATATCGTTTTCGTCAGCGAATGACTCTTTTTTTTCAAGAGCTGGATTTCTTCATCTAATTTAATTTCTGAAGGGTGCCCTTTCTGTTTGAAGGCAATAAGCGCCTCAATTTTATCATTAAGTTCAACAATGGGTTTCTCAAATGCAAGAAAATGGTTAGTCATATCGTTCCTAAAATGGTAACTGCAATCTTAGGAGTGTAACCAGAGAATCAATCCCATTCCATGCCTGAAAATAGGATTGATTATTACCAAAAGTGGGATAGTTATTTAGCGTTGATTTTTCTTCAATTGATTTAATTTTAAACTATTTTCCATGATTTTTTGAAAATTAGGGCATAAAAAGTGATTTTTTTCAGGGCAATTCGCAATGTGTAAAATACCTTTTTTTAATGCAGATAACCCCTGTATGGTTTGCTCAATCTCCTCGGCTTTTTCGAGTAAGCTCGCACGTTCAATATTAGGGCCATCCTTATGATTGAGCATGGTAGCAATTTCGTCGAGTGAAAATTTAGCTTCCTGCCCTAATGCAATTAAAGATAAGCGGGTCATAACATCTTTCCCATGATAAACCCGTTTTAACCCCTTGCGGCCTATCGGTTTAATCAAACCTCTTTCTTCATAATAACGTAAGGTTGATGCCGCTAAACCTGATAATTGGCTAACTTGAGAAATATCTAGTTCATCATGCATGAGATAATAACCCGCTCTAACATTCACAACTCAAGCTAATTGTTGCCGTAATAGTACCGTGATCGTGCCATTCATAAATATCTCACGGTCAACTACGTAACCCAATTTTTCAGCCACGCGTAAAGATGCTAAATTCCTCGGCTCAATAAAACAAATAGATTGCCGAAACTTATTTTCTTTTATTAGCCAAGACAATGCAGCCTGCATCGCTTCTGTTGCATAACCTTTTCCTTGATATTCAGGTGCAATGACCCAGCCCGCTTCCGGAATGCCTTTAACTTGCGGCTCGACCATACGATGAAAATCTGCAAACCCCAAATCACCAATATATTGGCCACTCACCTTTTCGCGGACAGCCCAATAACCAAAACCTAATAATGGCCATAAGCCACCATAAGCTAACATTCTCATCCATGACTCGCGCTCGCTAGATGGCATACCGCCAATGTAGCGAACCATCGACTCGGTCGCCCATAACTTCGCAAGTGCAGGAAAATCACTCACTTGGTGTTTATTTAATATTAATCTGTCTGTCTCAAGCTCAGGTATTACAGCCATTGATTGCATCTCCTTGCTATCTAAATGGGGGTTCATCAAACGTTCTTAATTTCCTTGAATGTAATTTATCCCCTTCTTGCCTCAATAAATCAATAGCACGAATACCTATTTGTAAGTGTTCAGAAATTGCACCTTCATAGAAACTGTTTGCTTGGCCCGGTAATTTAATCTCACCATGCAAAGGTTTATCCGAAACACATAAAAGCGTACCGTAGGGAACCCTGAAACGATAACCTTGTGCTGCGATTGTGGCACTTTCCATATCCACTGCAACAGCGCGACTTAAACTAAAGCGGCGAGCCGTTGCAAAAAAGCGTAATTCCCAGTTTCTATCATCTGTTGTAACAACGGTTCCTGTTCGTAGCCGTTGCTTTACCAACTCCCCAGGCATATTACTAACTTGTTTCGTTGCGTCATACAGCGCGCGTTGGACTTCTGCAATACTTGGAATAGGAATATCTGGCGGTAATACATCATCAAGAATATGGTCATCACGCAAATAAGCATGTGCCAAAACATAATCACCAATTTTTTGGCTTTCTCTTAATCCACCACAATGGCCTATCATCAACCAAGCATGTGGTCGTAAAACCGCTAAATGGTCGCAAATATTCTTTGCATTTGAAGGCCCAACACCGATATTCACTATAGTAATCCCTGCACCATCCCTAGCGATTAGATGATATGCAGGCATTTGAAATTTTTTCCATGTTAAATCAGAAGTGGCAATTTGCGGGTCTGCATTTTCAGCGGTTAAATAATTATGCCCTACACAAGATAATGCAATATAACGACTTTCAGGATCTCGTACCTGTTCACATGCCCAATTCACGAACTCATCAACATAACGGTTATAATTGGTGAACAAAATATACGGTTGAACATGCTCAGGTGGGGTTCCGGTATAATGTTTCAAACGTGCTAATGAAAAATCCACACGTAATGCATCAAAATGGGACAGTGGCATTTCATCCGTAGCAGAATACAAGCCATCGGTAATATCATCACTAATGTGAGATAAATCGGTTATAGGAAAATATGCAGCTAAATTACTGCTCATACTCCTATCCAACACTAAGTCTGACCCATCAATGACAAAAGGATAAGGAATTTCAATTTTTGAAGGGCGAACAGCAAAAGTAACATCATAATCCTGTTGCAAAATAGACAGCTGTTCAACTAAATAGGCACGGAATAAATCTGGCTGCGTCACCGTAATGGTGTAATCGCCTCGTTTAACAAAGCGAGCATAAGCACGTGTTTTTTCACAATGATCGATTTTTCCTTCCCATGTTACACATAGCTCGGGGTAAGCGAATAACCCATTTTCCCTTTCTGTAATATCTGGTATGCGGCCTTCTTTTACATAAATAGCGATAGCGTCCCTTAATGAATCTATCGCATTGCTATATAACAACGAAAGTTTATCCAAAACATCTTCAATAGATAAGTTTTCATATTTCTGGCATTTTTCCAAAGACACACACAACTCCTTATCATCAGATAAAATCATCTCCGATAACATAGAGTATCAGTGTGATAGTTGCAAAATATATCGAGACTAATGTGCTTATCCCACAATTAATATATTCATAATTAATGTACTACAAAGGATAAAACAATGGGTAATGTGAACACAGCAACCACGGTTTGTAAGGTTATTATGCCTGCCATTAACTGGCTATCTCCATTTAACTGGCGCGTTAAAATATAAGCGGTTGGTGCAGTGGGAATAGCAAAAAATAGCACTAATAGGGTTGTTTCAAGATTTGGCAATGAAAATAAACTCGCTACTGTTACCGCTAAAATAGGCATAAGAAGTAAGCGTAACAGTGTCGATGTCATGATGGGTTTAAATTCACTTCTCAACGTTGAGGTTTGTAATGCGGCCCCAATACAGATTAGGCCTAGTGGTAAACTAGCGGCTGCGAGTAATTTTAAAAATTGATCAGATCCAAACGGTAACCCCACAGGCGATATATTTAATAACACTCCCACAACACAAGAAATAATTAATGGATTTTTTATGATCGGCAATAAAATTTGCTTAACGGAGACTTTTTGCCCAGAAGATAATGAAAGTACAGCTATGACATTACAGCTTGGCACTAAAACAGCCATAATGACTGCAGCAATAGCAATGCCTTCTTTACCAAATAAATCTGCAACAATGGCCAGCCCTAAATAAGTATTAAAACGCGTAATTCCTTGGATATGAGCCCCAAATCGTGGGATAGGAATTTTGAATAAATATTTGCAACCAAGAACTAACGCAGAACTAATCGCTAAAACACATAGAATGGCGCTCGCTAAATAGGGTAATTTAGTGTTATCCAATGGTGCTATTGCTAAACTGTTGATTAATAATGCAGGGAATAAAATGTAATAGTTTAACTTTTCAGCACTCGGCCAAAAATCAGTGCCAACTATTGTCGAACGGCGTAATACAAATCCCATTGCAATTAGAGAAAATAATGGCCATAAAACTAATAAAATCTTATCCATGAGAACGTAATCTGTTTTATTTGAGTATTAGCTAAGTATATTAATTAGTCTATCGTTAAGTTTTTGTGATGGATAGGTAAAAAAAGCTCTATTTCAATATTTGGCCTTTTCTCTAATTTATTGTTCCATCAACCAAGATTTAATCGATTATTTCTCGTTTATATTTAAATAAATATTTTTCCACACAAAAACTGAACCCTAAAATTATCTCACTTAGGCATATAAAAATCATTTGCTTACCACAACAATATTATGTATTTTTATTCACTATAAATGCATAATTAAAGAGGTTGGTATGTTTAAAAAATTAGTTTTTGCTGGCTGTATGTCATTGGCAGCCTTCGCCGGGAATGTTTACGCAAAAGAAAGCTATACGGTTGGTGCTGGTGGGACTTACCGTCCATTCGAATATGAAAATAGCCAAAAACAACTCGAAGGCTTTGATATTGATATCATTAAAGCCATCGCGGAAGCAGAAGGTTTTGACGTTAAACTTGTCAATACTCCTTGGGAAGGGATTTTTGCGACTTTATCGTCAGGTGATAGGGATATTTTAATTTCGGGGATTACAATTACCGATAAACGCAAAAATATGGTTGATTTTTCTAATCCCTATTTCCCTGCTGAGCAAGCGATCGTTATCAGCGAAACATCTGATGTAAAAGATTTAAATAGCTTAAAAGAGCTGAATGTAGGTGTCGTCAACTCCAGCACAGGTGACATTGTTGTTTCTGATGTAATCGGAAAAAACAGTACATCAATTAAACGTTTCGACAATACACCGCTTTTATTACAAGAGCTATTTGAAGATGGTATTGATGCAGCTGTTGGTGATGTTGGTGTGATTAAATATTACATAAAAACGCACCCAGAGAAAAAATTTAAACTGATCTACGATAACCACTTCGAAAAACAATATTTTGGTATTGCTGTAGCAAAAGGAAATAGCGAATTACAGCAAAAAATAAATAATGGCTTAGAAAAAATTATTGCAGACGGTACTTACAATAAAATTTATCAAAAATGGTTTGATGAAAACGTTCCTCAATTACCAAAACAATAATTAAATCTAACTTAAGGCCATCCTTAGATGGCTTTTTCATGTTATAAATCAGGGTGAAAATTAAGATGTCTGCGTTTCGTTGGGAAATAATTGAAGAATATGCTCCATTATTTGCTGAAGGCGCAATGATGACGATAAAAGCAACCATCATTTGCGTTATTTTAGGCTCATTATGGGGGTTAACTCTCGGCTTAGGAAGAACTGCCAAAGCTGAGCAAGGAATTTGGAAACCGATTTTACATTATTTTGTGCAGTGGCCTGTTCGCTTCTATGTCAGTGCTTTTCGTGGTACTCCGCTATTTGTTCAAATAATGGTTGTTCACTTTGCCTTAGTTCCACTATTTATTAACCCGCGTGATGGCCTATTTGTTACCTCAGGGATAATGTCTATTGATACGGCTAAAATGCTCCGCTCCGATTACGGTGCATTTTTATCTTGTGTCATTGCAATCACTTTAAACTCAGGGGCTTATGTTTCTGAAATTTTTCGTGCGGGCATTCAATCTATTGACAAAGGGCAGATGGAAGCCTCGCGTGCGCTTGGTATGAGTTGGGCAAAAACAATGCGTAAAGTGATCCTTCCACAAGCTTTTCGTCGTATCCTTCCCCCGCTTGGAAATAATGCCATCGCGATTGTTAAGGATTCCTCCCTTGCTTCCGCAATTGGCTTAGCTGATCTCGCCTATGCAGCGAGAACGGTATCCGGTGCTTATGCAACTTATTGGGAACCCTACTTAACGATATCTGTGATTTATTGGATGCTGACATTTATACTTGCTCAGCTGGTGCAATATATGGAAAGAAGGTTGGGCAGAAGTGATTTACGTTAATAATTTACAAAAGAAATTTGGCGATGCTCATGTACTTAGAGGTATTTCTTGCGAAGTTAAACCTCAAGAAGTGATTTGTGTCATAGGCCCTTCTGGCTCAGGCAAAAGTACCTTCTTACGGTGTTTAAACGCACTAGAACGCCCAGATGGCGGTGAAATACAAGTTAACGGTTTTAACGTTCATGACCCTAAAACCGATTTAAATAAAATGAGAGAAAATGTGGGGATGGTGTTTCAGCGTTTTAACTTATTCCCCCATATGACCGTGTTAGAAAATTTAATGATGGCACCAACCTTAGTAAAAGGAATAAAAAAGGAACTGGCACTTAAACAAGCTGAACAGCTCCTAACCAAAGTAGGGCTGTTAGATAAAATTGATGCATGGCCTGCCAGTTTATCCGGTGGGCAGCAGCAACGTGTTGCTATTGCCCGGGCCTTAGCAATGCAACCGTCCATTTTGTTATTTGATGAACCGACGTCTGCGCTTGACCCTGAATTAGTTGGGGAGGTACTTTCTGTGATGAAAACCCTAGCGAATGAAGGTATGACGATGGTTATCGTCACCCATGAAATGGGATTTGCACGTGAAGTTGCTGACCGCGTTATGTTTATTGACCAAGGCATAATTCAAGAAGAAGGCACACCAGAACAACTCTTTACTGCACCTAAAAACCCACGAACTGCGGAGTTTTTAAGTAAAGTACTTTAATTTTATTACCTGCTTAGTAGGCTAAGCAGGTTTTTCTGATATCCAAATCTTTTTATTATCGATAAGCTAAGAATATTATTCCTTAATAAAACTTAAGTTATGGATATCAAAAGCCTCTGTAAACAATACCGCTCAGGGAAAAAATTTAAATATATTTTCTTCTGGGGCCACCAAACCAAGCAAAGTCAAATTACAAAAAGCTGTTTCAGCCAGTGGTACCCTTCCCCATTTGTTATCAATAATCACCGTTTTGCTAGCGCAGAGCATTTTATGATGGCAGAAAAAGCACGCTTATTTGGTGATTTAGAAACATTGGATAAAATTATTCATGCACCAAATCCTGGTGCAGCTAAAGCATTTGGCCGTGAGGTTCGTGGGTTTAAACAAGATATATGGGATGAAAACCGTTTTACCATTGTTGTTGCGGCGAATATGGCCAAATTTTCTCAAAATAAAGAAATTAAGCAGTTTTTACTTGCCACAAACGAACGTGTTCTGGTTGAAGCTAGCCCCGTTGATAAAATTTGGGGAATAGGCCTTGCCGAAGATGCTGAAAATATTGAAAACCCATTAACATGGAAAGGGTTAAATCTGCTCGGTTTTGCATTAATGGATGTTAGAAGTCAGTTAGCCAATCTAACTGCCTAATTTTTGCTTATTTTCTGATAAAAACAAAAAACCCGTTGTGACTAAACAACGGGCCTATCGATAGGTTACTGAATATAGGATATGCTACTGCGTTTTATTACAAAGGCATTCTATATTCAATTACTCCTGGTTTTTCTGCTACCCAATTATACAATTTTTGACCTCGTAAATTGGTTTCCTGTGTATGCCAATATAAGCGGCCACATTGTTTTTCTTGTGCTTGTGCATGTACAAATTCAATTAATTGTTTTCCTACATGCCGCCCGCGCATTTCTGGTGTCACATATAAATCTTCTAGGTAACAAAAATCATTTTCTGCCCATGTTGAACGGTGAAATAAATAATTCACAAAACCAACAACTTTTCCACCTTCAAGCGCAACCGCACAATACATCGGTTCATTTTCATCAAAAAAGCGCTCCCATGCTTTTAGGGTAATTTCTTCGCTTAAATCTACTCGATAAAATTTTTGATATTCCAGCCAGTACACTAACCATGCAGGATAATGTTCTGGAGCAACAAATTCTACGGTAACTGATAATGTTGTTTTACTCATAATAACCCTTCCATTTGTAGACATATTACATAATGGAGTTATAGTACATAGCAATCTGGCCCTGTATAAGAGACACTTTTGTTATTTATTTAGGAACCACTTTATGCGACGCCAACAACATGCGCAGTTCCCATTACTTTTACTTGAAGATGGACACATTAAGGAAAATGTTTATCACACAATACGTAACGCTATCTTAGATGGACGTATTGCTGCCGGTGTTAAACTACCCTCATCGAGAGCATTAGCAGAAATGATGTCAATCTCGCGAAATTCAGTTATTGCTGGGTTTGAACGATTAATTGATGAAGGGTATCTTTACTCGAAAAAAGGCTCAGGAACTTATGTTTCGCCCCATATTCCTGATGAATTAGTTGGCACCATAAGTAGTACTAAACAGCGCGACCAATCTGGATACCCTGCATTAAATCTGAACCCTAGAGTTTCTACTTTAACAAATTTATGGAAAAACTCACGGCCGAATACCGATAAGAACTCAATGTTTAATATTGGTATTGGCTGTGTTGACCAATTTCCACATGAATTATGGGGTAGATTATTAGGCCGAGTTTGGCGTAAATCTAAACATACAATTACGCATTTTAATCACCCTGATGGGTATACCCCGCTTAAAAATTTATTAGTCGATTACGTTCGTTCTACTCGCGGAGTTCATTGTAAACAGCAACAAATTATTATTGTCAATGGAACACAGCAAGCTATTAACTTAGCTGCAAAAGTCTTATTACAACAAGGGGATAAAGTATGGTTAGATGACCCTGGCTATGATAGTGCGAGAGCTATTTTAACCGCAGCAGGTGCTGAGATTGCCGCTATTCCATCTGACAGAGAAGGAATGGATATTGTATACGGTGCAAAACATCATGAAACAGCAAAATTAATTTACACCACGCCTTCTCACCAGTTTCCTCTCGGCACCACTCTCAGCTTACCGAGACGTTTAGCATTATTGGATTGGGCACAACAAAATAATGCATGGGTTTTTGAAGATGACTATAACAGTGAATTTCGTTTTCTATCAAAACCTATTCAAGCCTTACAAGGCTTAGATAATCATCAACGTGTTATTTATGCAGGGACATTCTCTAAAATGATGTATCCCGGTTTTCGTTTAGGTTTTTTAATTGTGCCAGAAATTCTGAGTGAGGCATTCACCATGATGAAATATTATAGTGATAGCCACTGTAGTTATTTAGAGCAGGCAGCTTTAGCGCAATTTATCCAAGAAGGCCACTATGCACGCCACGTCAGAAAAATACGAAAGATATGTTACGACCGACAAAATACGTTTATCAATGCCATCAACCATTATCTCCCGCATATATTTGATGTACAAATGACAGACTCAGGCATTCATACCGTTTGTTGGGTTAAAGATGGTTATGATATTAACCTGATCCTTAACCAATGCCGTCTGTTAGGCTTTGGTGCACAACCGCTATCGCGTTACTGCATTCAGAGTGCTCACCAAAATGCGATTCTATTTGGCTACGCTGCTCATGGTGAAAACGAGATAATTAGCAACGTAAAACTACTTAGCGAACAATTGAGTAAAATATACCCTAGTTAAACAAAAATGATTTTCAGCTTTTATCCGATAGCTAGAAATTTTTCTAATCTTTATAACTGTACCTTAATAGCATTGTTTATATTGAGGTACTTTTATGACAAAAATAAATTATCCACATGAGTACGAAGTTGGCGATGTTGTCTTTACCAGTATTGGGACCGAATTATTTCGCCAAATAGCCTCAGCATCTTTATGTTGGAGTAACCATGTTGGCATGATTGTCGGCCATAATGGCGAAGACTATTTGATTGCAGAAAGTCGTGTTCCGCTTTCAACAACCACAACCTTATCTCGCTTTATTTCCCGTTCATCTGGTAATCGTTACAGTGTACGTCGATTTGCTCATACACTAACCCATGAACAAAAATCAGCATTAGTCGCTGAAGTTCCTGCTCGCTTAAACAAATTTTACCACACCGGGTTTAATTACAATTCACCTAGGCAGTTTTGCTCTAAGTTTGTTTTTGATATTTACCAATCTACGTTATCAATCCAAATTGGCGAAATTGAAACCTTTGAAGAATTATTAACTAAAAATCCGAGTGCAAAATTAAATTTCTGGAAACTTTGGTTTATTGGTCATATCCCATGGAAACGCACTACAGTGACGCCCGCAAGCCTATGGAATCACCCTGAACTATCACTCGTATATCGTAGTCATGAGGATATTCATTAATAACCAATATGGATTTAAATACGTAAAAAGCACTCGATAGAGTGCCTTTAAATACAACAGCCTGAGTCTGCAATGATACTTATTTTTTCTTATTCATCATTGATTTTAAATCAGCAAATGGGTTATAGGTTGCTGCTTCAACATCATTTTGCGCATCTTCCCCTGCAACAACATTAGTGCCATACATCTCAGCCTCTGTGTACTTCGAATGCTCATGATCATGGCAAAATAGGCATAATAGTTCCCAATTGCTGCCATCTTCGGGGTTATTAGTATGATCATGGTCGATATGGTGAACGGTTAATTCACGCAAATTTGAATACACAAACTCGCGGGTACAGCGCCCACAAACCCATGGATAAATCTTAAGTGCTTTTTCACGATAGCCACTTTCCAATCGCGCATAGTTTTTAGGGATCAAAGCCATTGCCAATATTCCTATTGAAGATCGTAATTTTGAAATAATACGCCTAATATACCTCAAGTCAGAACAAAAAAAGAAACTCAATGCAACAAAAAACCCAGATATCATGAAGTCCCAATTTTATAGGGCACCTCATCAATTCTGGGTCCTTTTATCCGTTAATTTATACTTAGATTACTTATTCAACAATTCTCTGCGGATAATCTCAGCACCCGCACTTAATGCATTGAGTTTACCGGTTGCGACACGACGAGATAACGGCGCCATCCCACAGTTTGTTGATGGATAAAGTTTATCTGCATCCACAAATTGCAGTGCTTTACGTAGCGTATTGGCGACTTCTTCTGGTGTTTCGATAATATTACTGGCTACATCAATCGCCCCCACCATCACTTTTTTACCGCGAATAAGCTCAATCAAATCCATTGGAACATGGGAGTTATGGCATTCCAAAGAGATAATATCGATATTCGAGGTTTGTAGTTTTGGGAAAGCCTCTTCATATTGTCGCCACTCGGAGCCCAACGTCTTCTTCCAATCAGTATTAGCTTTGATGCCGTATCCATAACAGATATGAACCGCAGTTTCGCATTTCAGCCCTTCAATGGCTCTTTCTAACGCGGCTACGCCCCAATCATTCACTTCATCAAAGAATACATTAAAAGCTGGCTCGTCAAACTGAATGATATCAACGCCCGCCGCTTCAAGCTCTTTTGCCTCTTGGTTCAAAATCTTAGCAAATTCCCACGCCAATTTTTCACGACTTTTGTAATGATTATCATACAGGGTATCAATCATCGTCATTGGTCCAGGAAGCGCCCATTTTATCGGCTGGTTCGTTAGCTTACGTAAAAATTTAGCATCTTCGACAAAAACAGGCTTTTGACGTTCAACCGCGCCAACCACCGTTGGCACACTTGCATCATAACGATCGCGAATTTTAACCACTTCACGCTTTGCAAAATCAACACCGCTGAGATGCTCAATAAATGTCGTCACAAAGTGCTGACGTGTTTGCTCACCGTCACTAACAATATCAATTCCAGCACGCAGTTGATCTTCAAGGGATAAGCGCAGTGCGTCTTGTTTTCCCTCAATGAGCTCTTCATTTTGCAACTTCCAAGGAGACCAAAGCGTCTCAGGTTCAGCAAGCCAAGAAGGTTTTGGTAAGCTACCCGCGGTAGATGTTGGTAATAATGTTTTCATAATAATTGACCTTAAATATTTATAATTAATCAAAGCGCGTAGTTAGCAGACCATTGCTCTAGAATATGCCTATAGGGTTCAATAAAGTGTTCTTCCGTATATTTCCCTTGCTCAATAGCCAATCGGCTACGTTCTTCGCGGTCATAAACAATTTTTGTTAATGAATAATCTTGGTTCGTCAAACTCGGTTGATAGCATGGTCCCGCAACGGAGTTCGCATTGTAAATCTCCGGGCGATAAATTTTCTGGAATGTTTCCATCGTGCTAATCGTGCTAATTAATTCAATATTGCTGTAATCGCTCAGCAAATCTCCCGTAAAATAAAATGCCAGCGGTGCAACACTGTTTTGAGGCATAAAATAACGAACCTGTAATCCCATCTTTTTAAAATATTGATCCGTTAATGAAGCCCCATTTTGCTGATATTCAATACCTAGTACAGGGTGTTGATTACCCGTACGATGATAAATATCTTTATTTGAGACACTTAAACAAATGACTGGCGCCTTACTAAAATGGGTTTTGTATTCGCTAGAATTAACAAAATATTTAAAGATATTCCCATGTAAGTCACCAAAATTTTCTGGAATACTAAAGTTTGCTTGGTCTTTATTGTGGTCTAACAATAAAACACTAAAATCATAATCACGCACATAAGATGAAAAGTTATTTCCAACTATGCCCTCAGTACGTTTGCCTGTTTTGTGATCAACAATATTGGTTTTCAATATTTCAATCACAGGAAAGGTATTACTATTCCTTTCAACACTCATCTCAACAGAAATAATTTCAAGTTCGATAGAGTAACGGTCACTTTTAGGGTTATCCCAGTAAGCTAATGTATTGAAACGGTTGTTCATCATGACAAGCGTGTTACGCAAATTTTCTTGGCGATTTTTCCCTCTGGCTAAATTAGCAAAGTTAGTTGTAATACGTGTATTTTCAGAAGGATTATAATTTTCGTCAAAAAGACTACTTTTAATCGTAAATGTAAAATTTTTGTTCATCGTCTCGTCACACCCTAAATTCCAAGATGGAAACTCAATTGACTTCTTGATTTTCTAGAAGTTTTAGTTGTCCATTCATCAATCTTTATGTTGTAAATACGTTAATTTGTTTGCGTTGTCTAATTTATGCCAGAGCTGTTGATTGAGTGAAAGCGACTTAATTTCATTTCAAACATGAACGATTTTCATGATCATTTATTTCACTTATTTTAATTATGTGACAGAGAACTAAGAAATATTATTTTTCGTTATAATTCATAGCATTAAGTGTATTATATGGACAATTTCCTAGAGGGGATGAATACTCGACACGAAGACTTAAACATTGGTCAGTGAAATAAATTTATTTAGTACATATAGAAAAATCGACAAAACACTCACGCCCTCATTGGTAAAAGATATTGTGGATGGTATCAACCGCAAAGGCGCACAACTCGTCACGCAAGGCCGTTTATTGGGCTTCCAGTGCTGGTATGACCCATCGGATAACCCTAAAGAAAATTTACGCGATGGTAAGGCGCACATTCGCTACAAGTACACCCCCGTACCGCCACTGGAAAACCTGACATTAACGCAAGAATTCACTGACGAGTATTTCGCTGTTTTTGACCAACTGGGCTAAGGAATTTGAATTATGGGTATGCCTAAAAAACTCTTTTTGTTTGACCTATACATTGATGGCCAAACCTACCTTGGACAAGTAGAAGAAGTCACTCCGCCAAAGCTGTCATTAAAAACGGAGGATTATCAGGGTGCCGGTATGGTGGGCTCCGTTGCTGTCATGATGGGCTTTGATTCTGGCGCATTAGATATGGATGCCTCTATGGGTGGCCTAATGTCGGAATTATTAGAAAGTTGGGGCGCGACGATTGACGGTAAGCAATTCCGCTTTGCTGGCTCTTACTACGATGATCCAACCGGTGAATCCGTTCCGTGTGAAATTCAAACTCGCGGGCGTTTCACTGAATTGGATTTCGGCAGTGCGAAAGCCGGCGATAACACAAACAACCATGAGCATAGCCATGATATAGAACTTTATAATGAGTGACATAGCTCAATCAATGATAAATTTTTCTGATAATATCAAAAATTCAATCCTATTGTTATGTTTCGTTTACTCTATTTGTGCTAATCTACGCGGCAAAAATTAAGAGTGAATTGTTAAAAAGCTAGTTATGATCCAGAAAATACAAAATGTAATTTTAAGCAAAATAATGCTGAAGTTTATCGCATTATTTTTTCTCTTTTCTATATTACACAAGGTAATGGGCTATCCATTCAAGCCGCTGTATATATTTTTCATAAGCATTGGTTTGCTTTATGTGAAAAATAGTATCTACCGTTTTATTGTTTTATTTTTCACTATTTTAGCTGCTATTTATTTACCTGTCGGGTTGATCTATGGCTCCCCTACATATAATACAGTTGCTTCCTTTTATTATACCGACATACAAGAATCACGAGAATTTATATCAAATATAGATAATAAATATTTTATTTATTCTATCTTAATACTCGCTTTTGGAACTTTAGTTAGCTTTATTAAAGCCAATTCGATGAATTATCATAAAAAGACAATACTAAGTATCGTAATGGTGGTTTTTTTCTTCACTCCCTCAAAATATGCTTTAAGTGGTAAATATGAGAGAGCGGCTAATTCAGGAACACCAGAAACTCGTTTTTTTACAGAGCTCATTTATTCTATTTATTCCTTAATCAATGAGGTTGAATTATATACAAGTGATGACACTTTTAAAATCACTGACGTTAATAACCAATATGATACTTACGTTATTGTTATTGGTGAAAGTGTCCGAAAAGATTTTATGCAAGAATACGGTTTTAAAATACAGAACACACCATTTATGAGCTCCATCAATGGGACTTTTTTTACTAACTACACTTCTGCAGCGAGTTCGACACAACCTTCTTTAACGCATAGCTTATCCTTATATCCTGAAATCGGTAATAACATCATGACATTAGCTAACAAAGCAGGTTTTGATACTTACTGGTTATCTAATCAAGGATTTGTGGGTGAATATGACGGCTCAGTTGCCGCTATTGGACGAAGAGCAAACAATAGTTTTTTTATTAAAAGAAGAAGTTCAGATGATAAATCAGTCTCTCCAGACGATGCATTGTTACCAGAATTTAAATTGGCTTTGAAGTCCCAAGTACCTAAAAAACTTATTGTTGTTCATCTTATGGGAAGTCATACGCCATTTTGTACCAGAACAGAGGAGCAGTTTGATCATTTTTATCAGAATAAAAAATTCTCTTGTTATGTCCAGAGTATAAAAAATACAGATAAATTGTTATCAGAAATATATTCTGACTTAAGTAAAACTAAATCAAAATGGTCAATGATGTATTTTTCTGATCATGCGTTATCTTTAACATATGACAAAAATGAATTGGCACATAGTGATAAGTACAAGCAGAACTATGAAGTGCCTTTTTTCATCACATCTTATAATTCTAAGCATAAAGAAATAATAAACAGCCGTCGTAGTGGGCTAAGTTTTATGTCTTTATTTTCTCAGTGGACCGGAATAGAAGAAAGTAATATTGAAAGTAATTGTGATATGTTGTCTAAAAATGATTGCCCTAACCAAAATATCATAATTGATTTTAATAGAAATCATCGCATGTTTGATGATTTACCCGATGATTATTCCAAATAAGAATAAAATGGGATGCCTTCACTCATAAGGCATCCTTAAAATATGACGGATAAACTAGCCAAATAATATCCGACGCAGTTGAAATCTCTACTCGATTTAATATTACTCGATATCTTTTCCAGGCGCTTAATTGTAATTTCTCACTTTCTAAAGCAATCCCTAAATCTAATGTATCTTATAATGGAGTTATGATCTTATCTGCATGATTGATCAATTTAACTTTACATTTATTAGCTATGTAAACTTCTTTTTCTTTCAATTCAGTCGCTCCAAGTTCTTTCCATTCTGGGAATCGGTTAAAGTTTTGTATAACTTTGAAACCTAATTTCTCGGTTTTTGTAAACTCATCATAAGTAGACTGGAACACCCAAACGCCTTTTAAGTCACTTTCAATCTCAGCACTAAATCATACGGATAGTTTGCGTGCGACCTGAGCCCTCGGCCAATAATGGTTTATAAGTTTCAGGGCAATTCGCCACGACCACCAATAACCCCGATTTATCAAACAAACCAATTTCCCTCATCCACCAACCGCCCTCATTTTCGGGGATCACTTGTTCCGCAATAACTTGGTTAACGGCTCAGATTCTAAGTCCAATGTACGTGCAATCGTTTCCCGCTGCTCTACTAGCATAGCAGCTATTAACGCGGCTTTTCGCTCGGCGAATAGCACCTCATAATCTAATAACTCGACCACATCCGATGCGGGTAACAAACTCAAATCGTTACCTATCATGGATATGAAAGTGGAAAAGCTAAAATATCATTGGAGTCTGCGATGAAATTCTTTAAGCACCCCCGATTTAGAAAATACCGAGATTGGTTCATGTTCGATGAGGTGAATCCCGAAGCTGGCCAAATCGCACCGGATTTAGCGCACACTAGGCACGAAAATTCAGGCTCACCCCACTCAGACAAGAAAACTAGTTAACAATTTTTCGCAACCCATTTTATGATGAATGGCGGTAGTATTATTACTTTGCAGAGGATCTTAGGGCACTCAACATTACAGCAACCCCTGACCTACGCACACTTTGCACCGGACTTTCTTCAAGATGCGATTACATACAACCCATTAAAAGGAGGAACAGAGTTAGCTTAATAGGTTGTTCGTTTTAGGATGATTTTGAGGACGAAAAGCAATACAAATTTAACTTTTGCATATCCACAAATTGTCCACACTTGAACACTTTTAGGCACTTTTGAGCCTTTTTTGTACAGATTATGCACAAAAAAAGGCACTCGCCCCCGAGTGCCTTTTGACTACAACTCACTGAATATAAAGTAAATTACACCTATTCAGCGGTTCTGGTACTTGTGCGGATCAGGTAATCAAATGCGCTAAGTGCGGCTTTTGCTCCTTCTCCGGCTGAAATAATAATTTGCTTATAAGGGACTGTAGTACAATCGCCTGCAGCGAAAATACCTTTAATACTGGTCTCATTACGAGCGTCAATTTCAATTTCGCCCATACGGTTTCTGGCGACCGTATCACCTAACCAATTGGTATTTGGCAATAAACCAATTTGTACGAATGCGCCAGCCACTTCCAATAAATGTACGCTATCATCGGTACGGTCTTTATACTCAAGTCCGGTCATTTTACTGCCATCGCCTTTTACTTCTAAGGTTTGTGCATTGACGATAATATCGACATTTTTCAGACTACGTACTTTTTGCTGTAATACTGAGTCTGCTTTCAATTCTGGTGCAAACTCCAGTACGGTCACATGTTCAACCACACCCGCTAAGTCGATAGCCGCTTCAATACCCGAGTTACCGCCACCAATAACAGCAACACGTTTACCTTTAAATAATGGGCCATCACAATGCGGACAGAATGTTACGCCTTTAGTGCGATATTCTTGTTCCCCCGGAACACCCATATTTCTCCAGCGCGCACCCGTTGAAATAATGATACTGCGTGATTTTAAGATACCACCTGATGCTGTTTCGATTTGGTGTAATCCACCTTCTTCTGCAGCTGGGATCAGTTTTGCAACTGATTGACCATCAATAACATCAACATCATAGTTGTCCACGTGGTTCTTTAATGCACCTGCAAAAATGGCACCTTCCGTTTTGATAACTGAAATATAGTTTTCAATATCAACCGTATCCATGACTTGGCCACCAAAACGCTCACCAATCACACCAGTGCGGATCCCTTTACGAGCCGTATAAATTGCCGCTGAAGCCCCTGCTGGACCACTACCAATAACAAGCACTTCAAAAGGTTCGCGCTCTGTTAGTGATTTTGCTGCACGCGCATCCGCATTGGTATCGACTTTGCTAACAATCTCGCTTAATGTCATACGCCCTTGACCAAACTCTTTTCCATTCAGGAAAACCGCAGGAACGCCCATTACATTACGTTCATCAATTTCATTTTGGAAAAGTGCACCATCAATAGCGGTATGACTAATATTTGGATTTAAAACTGCCATCAAGTTCAGTGCCTGAACAACATCTGGGCAGTTATGGCAAGATAAAGAATAATAAGTCTCAAAATGAAACTCGCCTTCAAGACCTTTAACCTGCTCTAATAACTCTTGTGCTTCTTTCGATGGATGACCACCGATTTGCAATAAAGCCAGCACAAGAGACGTAAATTCATGTCCCAGAGGCGAGCCGGCAAAACGCAAACCACTATCTGTACCTGGGTTAGTAATTAAAAAAGAAGGTGTTCTTACTGCACTATTTCGTTCTTCACGTACAGTGACTTTATCAGACAACGACGCAATTTGTTCTAACAGCTGTTTGATTTCATTTGATTTTTGGCTGTCATCTATATTAGCAACTAATTCAACGGGCTTAGTTAAACGTTCTAAGTAGGCTTTCAATTGTGCCTGTAAATTATTGTCGAGCATGTAATCCCCTTTAATTTTTATCATAAAATCGGGTACATATACCCGTCATGATCCAAGTTGCAGGCCTAGACACCTGCAACCTGAATTATTCAGTATTAATCAATTAAGCTAGATTAATTAGATTTTGCCGACTAAGTCCAAAGATGGGGACAGCGTTGCATCACCTTCTTTCCATTTAGCTGGGCAAACTTCACCTGGGTGGCTAGCAACATATTGCGCTGCTTTTACTTTACGCAGTAAATCTGAAGCGTCACGGCCAATGCCTTCTGCTGTAACTTCAATCGCTTGGATGATACCTTGTGGGTCAACAACGAAAGTACCGCGGTCTGCTAAGCCTTCATCTTCACGCATGTTTTCGAAGTTACGTGTTAATGCGCCTGTTGGATCACCAATCATTGCATATTTGATTTTACCGATAGTTTCTGAACTTGCATGCCATGCTTTATGGGTAAAATGTGTGTCAGTAGAAACAGAGAAAATTTCAACACCTAATTTTTGGAATTCTTCATAATGGTCAGCAATGTCACCCAATTCTGTTGGGCAAACAAAGGTGAAGTCAGCTGGATAAAAGAAGAAAACACTCCATTTACCTGCAACATCTTTCTCAGAAACTTCGATGAATTCACCGTTTTTAAATGCTTGGTTAGTAAATGGTTTGATTTGAGTATTAATTAATGACATATGATGTTCTCCTGTTTGGTTGCCTATTAAGTTACTGTTTTACAGCAGCTTAATCCAATCATTACCTACTATCGATTTGATAGGTACAGCCTAATCATATTTTAAAAATTAATAGGTGAGACATTAAAACGCTTCCTGTTCTGTTCAGCAAGCGTTTTATTTATAAGGTCTATTTTATGTTCAGTGAGTTAAGCCATGGTGGCAATCGTTTTGCGAAAACGAATGAGTGCGAGGGAAAAGAATACAGCGCCAATCACAACGAGCACTGCAAATTGAGGCCAAACAATTTGGAAACCTGCTCCGCGATATAAAATCGCCTGAGCTAGACTAACAAAGTGTGTGGTCGGCATGGTTAACATAATATCTTGAACGAGCTGGGGCATGCTTTCTCGTGCTGTCATCCCGCCAGAAAGCATGTTTAATGGCAACAGTACTAAAATCATCAACAAACCAAACTGAGGCATAGATCGTGCAATTGTCCCCATAAAAATACCAATTGATGTTGTCGCAAATAAACTCAAGGCAACTCCACACATAAACAATAAGATAGACCCTTCTATGGGGACTTGTAGCAATGTTTTTACCACTAAAATTAAGGAAACACCGGATGCAATCAATACCACCAGCCCCATTGACCATATTTTTGACATCATAATTTCAAATGGTGTTAGTGGCATGACCATCAAGTGCTCAACGGTACCGTGCTCTCGCTCCCTGATAAGTGCTGCCCCCGTCAAAACGATCGATAGCATCGTAATATTATTGATAATTGCCATAACAGAACCGAACCATGACTGCGTCAAGTTAGGATTAAAGCGCATGCGCACTTCCAGATCGACAGGCAAACTCGCATTACTGCGGTATTTTGCTAAAAATTCGTTCACTTCACCTAAGGTAATGTTTTGAATATAACTATTCCCTAAGAAGGCTTGGCTCATTCGTGTTGCATCAATATTCACCTGAATTTCTGGATGCCGGCCGGCAAGCACATCACGTTGAAAATTAGGCGGAATATCTAATGCAAATGTATATGAGCCACGGTTTAACAAGCCATCAATTTGGTCTGGTGTGATATCTATGGGGGGTAAGAAATAAGGTGCGTAAAAGCTATTGATTATCCGGTTTGATAACTGTGACTTATCTTGGTCAGCAATCGCAATGGGAGCATTATGTAAAGAACCGGGTGTCACCGTTGCCGACGAATAAATCGATACCGTAAAAGCAAAGACAATCAAGGCTAGCATTGCTTTATCGCGGCCCAGACTGCGCAATTCTTTGATTCCTAAATTAAAAATATTCTGAATTTTACGTATCATCACTATGCCTCCTGCTTTTTCAGGAATAAAACACTTAGCCCAATAACCAGTGGTACGGTGATCAGTAATGGAATAAATGATGACTGTAAATCAAATAAATTTAACCCCTTAGAGAAGGTTCCTCGCGTGATAGTCAAAAAATGTGATGTTGGATAAACCATCCCAACCCAGCGGCCAATACCTTCCAATGATGAGACAGGGTCAATCATTCCTGAAAACTGAGTTGCTGGTATCAATGTGATGATAGAAGTACCAAAAATTGCTGCGATTTGGCTTTTCATAAAGCATGAAATTAGCAGCCCCATACCTGTTGCAATACTGATATACAGAAATGCTGCCAGCGTTAATGTCAGAAAACTACCTTTGAATTCAACACCAAATATATACACTGATAATATGCAAAGTAATACAAAGTTAAACATGCCTAATAGAATATAAGGGAGCTGTTTTCCAAGTAAAAATTCTAATTTGGTGATCGGGGTGACATAAAGATTGATAATCGAACCAAGTTCTTTTTCTCGAACAACACTTAACGCACTCAGCATGGCGGGTATCATCATTAATAATAATGGAATAACCGCGGGAACAATCGCCGGCAAACTGCGAACATCTGGGTTATAACGATATCGAGTTTCAATGTCGATAGCGGGCATACCAGCAACACCTACGGGTTGACGAGCAGCCATCGTACTTAGCCATGCTAAGTGCATTGCTTGTACATAGCCACGCACAGTTTCAGCACGGTTTGGCATGGCACCATCAATCCACACGCCAATTTTGACGTTATTACCACGAGCGATATCCCTAGCAAAATTAGGTGGAATTTCAATCGCAACAGTAACATCACCGCTACGCATTTTTGCCTCTAAGTCATCATAATCTTTAATTGGTGGTTGTTCGATAAAGTAACGTGAGCCTGCTAAGTTCAGAGTATATCCCTGACTTAGCCCTGTTTGGTCGCGATCGAGTACTGAAAAACGTAAATTTTCTACATCCATACTAATACCGTAACCCATGATAAACATAAGAATTACAGTTCCCAATAACGCCAATGTAGAACGGACAGGATCTCGACGCAATTCCATGCTTTCCCGGATGGAATAACTAAATAACCGACGTAAACTAAAGCGTTTTTTCAACGCTTCGGTTGCTTGCTCTTTTAGTTCAGGGTCAACATGGAACTCAGGTGCAGTTTCTTGCCCTTGCCCTGCATCACCCACCGCATCTTGCAAATAAGCAATAAAGGTTTCTTCTAACGTCGCTAATCCGCGTTTTTTGGTTAAGTTTGCAGGCGTATCACAATCAAGTACCTTTCCTGCGTGCATTAATGAAATTCGGTCACAGCGTTCGGCTTCATTCATAAAGTGAGTTGAGATAAAAATTGTGACGCCGTCACGCCTTGATAAATCGACCATTAAGTTCCAGAACATATCTCTGGCAACAGGGTCCACTCCTGATGTTGGCTCATCGAGGATTAACATTTCAGGTTCATGAATAACAGCAACAGCTAAAGATAACCGTTGACGAATTCCCAAAGGTAAATCGTCAGGCATTACCTCTCGCACATCTTCAAGTTCAAAACGCTGGCACATTTCATCCACACGCTGAGGGATTTTATCCTCCGGTATATGGAAAAGCTTGGCATGAAGAACTAAGTTTTGCTCAACACTTAATTCACTATATAACGAGAAGGCTTGCGACATATAACCGACGCGTTTACGAGTCTCGATGTCTTTAGGATCAATTTCTTGACCAAATAGCCATGCCTGCCCTTCACTGGCTTGAAGTAGGCCTGTCAGCATTTTCATGGTAGTGGATTTACCACAACCATTGGAGCCTAAGAAGCCAAAGATTTCCCCTTTAGGGATTTTAAAATTAACGTGGTCAACGGCGACGAAGTTACCAAAACGCATGGTTAAGTCTTGCGCTTCAATGGCAATAACATTGTCTTTTGTGGTATCACGCGCAGGGATCACAACCTTTTTGTGCCCGCTACGCTTTTCTTCTGGTAGTAATTGAATAAACGCAGCTTCAAGGTCATCACATTGCGTCTGTGCTTTTAATTCAGATGCATGGCCAGTGGCAAGCACCTTGCCATCATCCATTGCCACTAACCAATCAAAACGTTCGGCTTCTTCCATGTAAGCTGTTGCGACCAAAACACTCATATTGGTTTGTCGCAAACGAATACGATCGATTAAATCCCAAAATTGTGCACGAGATAACGGGTCAACCCCAGTGGTAGGTTCATCTAAAATTAATAAATCGGGATCATGAATTAACGCACAGCATAATCCCAACTTTTGTTTCATGCCTCCTGATAATTTGCCAGCAGGACGGTCTTTAAAGGGTGCAAGCCCTGTACTTTCAAGTAAATCTTGAATGCGATATTCACGCTCAGCTTTTGATTGGCCAAATAAACGCCCAAAAAAATCGACGTTTTCATAAACAGATAATGTATGGTAGAGATTCTTCCCTAAACCTTGTGGCATATAAGCGATGCGAGGGCAAACAGCTCGGCGGTGTTCAATGTCATTCATATCACCATCAAGTACCGTTATTTGGCCTTCTTGAATCACTCTTGCCCCCGCGATCAGAGAAATCAAGCTTGATTTTCCTACACCATCTGGACCAATCAACCCAACCATTTTTCTTGCTGGGATGGAAAGTACAATGTCATCCAACGCACAATTATCACCATAATGCTGGCTGACATGCTGTATATCGATAATCACATCATCCATCAGTCTATTGGTCATTGTGGTAATCTCACCTCAAGTTCAGCAGGCCAAGATTCATTCGGATCCAAACGTACATACGCTTTACCAGGTAACCCTGTTTTGACATATTCTAAGTGTTGCTCTAATAACTCAGGGGAAATACGCGCACGTACTCTGAACATCAATTTTAAGCGTTCATTTTGTGTTTCTACGGTTTTGGGTGTGAATTGTGCAACACTTGCCACGAACGTGGTTTTTGCTGGGATCACGATGTTTGGTGCAGCATCAAGGATAATGTGAACATCACTGCCTAAGGCAACTTTACCTGCATCTTCAGTCGGTAAGAAAAAGGTCATATACACATCACTTAAATCGACCATATTCAAGACCCGCCCACCAGCGCCAAGTACCTCTCCAGGCTCAGCGACACGGTATTGAATACGCCCGTTTCTTGGTGCTTTTAGAATACTGTCATCTAAGTCCGCAATAATGCGACGTTCCGTTGCTGTCGCTGCATCAACACGATTTTTCGCTTGGACAATACCGGCGCTTGCAGAATCAATCGCTGATGTCGCGGCGGCAACTTGCGCTTTTGACGCCTCCAGTGCTGCGCGAGCACCTTGCATCTGCGCTGTATCGTCATCGACTTGTTGTTGAGAAACAGCGTTGGTTCTTACCAAAGCTCTAGAGCGATTTAATCGTTTCTGTGCGGCGTCTAATTCCGCTTCACGTTGGCGAACAACCGCTTGAGCGGCAACTTTTTCACTTTTTCGTTGGGCTAAAGCAGATTCGGCTGTTGTCACTGCACTAATCGCTTGGCGTAACTGGGCTTGTACTTCATGAAACTGCTCTTGGAGCGCTCGTGTATCCATACGAGCAAGTTCTTGCCCTTCTTTAACAAAATCGCCTTCTTTTACATTAATCGTTTCAATGCGCCCTGCAGTCTTAGTCGCAATATCAATTTCCGTTGCTTCTATACGGCCATTACTTTGTGCAAATCCAGCAGGTAGCCCACCTGAATTAACATTCCAGTAATAAAAACCACCCGCAACAATAATTATTATTAAAATGATGTAAAAAGATATTTTTTGCTTATTTATTTTCATACCATCCCTTTCCATTAAATGAGAAAACAAGGAACAACAATTATTTTGATTATTAACCTGGTAAATATTAATAAAACGATATAACTGTCCTATATGCTAAATAAATACAACTAAGACAAAAGTAATAATTTTTTATTTTTTAACTATGTTAGTACGTGTAAACACAGTTATTAAATTAGCTATCTATCTAATTTAATAACATTTTATCAGCATTTAAGTTAAGTGAAGTTGCCTTGTGTCACAAAAAGGTAGAATAGACAGATAAAAACAATAATAAAGCATTAATTGTATACATTTAATTCAATATATAAAAAATAAAGCCAGTCAATTAGTTTACTGGCTTTATTAATAACATTTGATTTGAATAAATATTAGCAAGCAAATTCAGCTATCGTTTTTTCGTCCATGCGGTAACGAACCCACTCATCCTGTGGTTGCGCACCTATACTTTTATAGAAATCAATCGCTGGCTGATTCCAATCAAGAACGCTCCATTCCAGACGCTGGCATTTTCGATCTACGGCCAATTTTGCAATATGTTTCAATAGTTTTTTTCCGGCTCCTGCCCCTCTATAATTAGGGGATACATATAAATCCTCTAAATAAATGCCACTATTACCTAACCATGTTGAATAACTTGTAAAGAATACGGCATACCCTGCTGGCTGCCCATCGACATAACAAATCAATGCTTCAGTGCTTGAATTTTCATCGAATAAGGAATTTTCGATATCAGCAACTGTAGCTTTCACTTCATGACGTGCTTTTTCGTAATCCGCAAGTTCAATGATCATATCTAATATCAAAGCGGCATCTTGGTGGGTTGCTGACTTTATTTCTACGTTCATGTGGGGCTCTCTTAGCTTTTGAATCCTAATTTTAAACGCTACCAACGAAGAACCCAATTCACAGCAGTATTATTCATTTCTTCGTGCATGATATAAGTATCATTTATATCTGTGGATATACTTAATTTAACAATAATAATCAAACAACGCATTTCTGGACATTGTTTGCCAAAGACTATGTTTGCTATGATTATCTCATGGATTAACTTAACAAATATTAAGGAGGCTAATCTATGCTGTTGTGTGATCTTATTGAATACTCACACTTCTTTGGTAATCGCCAGAGCTCAGGCTTTCACAGTTTTATACTGCGATAACCCTGCCTGAGCGAAGCCACTAAAGAAAATCTTCCCTCAGCTTACTGGGTTGTCGTGACGACTATGCCCTGGCATTTTTATGCCTAAAATTTGAGTAAGCTATGAGCACTTTATTAACTGTAAAATCACTAAATTACGATACTTCAACCTCGACTTTATTGAATGATATCTCTTTTACCGTTCAACAAGGCGACCGTATTGGTTTAATTGGCCATAACGGAAGCGGAAAAAGTACATTATTGAAGCTAATAACCCAGCAATTGTCCCCTAATAATGGCAGTATTACTTATGCGAACCACTGTGTTACTGCTTATATTGAACAACATTTACCCGATGATATTGCTTCCTTAACACTCCTTGATGCACTGGTTCAAAAATTACCTGAACAAGACAAAGTCACTGAACGCTGGCGGGCTGAAGTTTTATTATCAGAATTAGGTTTTACACCTGAACAGTGGGAACAAAAAGCTTATGCCATCAGTGGAGGGCAACATACTCGTTTGCTTCTAGGTCGTGCTTTAATTGAGCAGCCCGATTTACTACTACTTGATGAACCAAGTAATCATTTAGATTTACCCACACTTATTTGGTTAGGTAATTTCTTACAGTCATGGAAAGGCAGTTTCGTACTCGTGTCTCATGACCAGTCATTATTAGATAAGGTGAGTAACTGCACTTGGATTTTACGAGATAAATCACTGCATTTTTATCGGTTACCTTGCAGTGCAGCACGGCAAGCATTGAGTGAAAAAGACATTACTGATGCACGTCGTAATCAAGCCGAGCAAAAAGAAATTGACCGTATTGCATCAAGTGCCAAGCGCTTAGCTATTTGGGGGCATGTGTATGACAATGAAGCCTTATCACGCAAAGCCAAGCAGATGGAAAAACATATTGATCGGCTTAAAGATGCCCAAACTGAGTTAACTGAAGGCTATCAATGGAAGCTTGCTTTAAATGGCAAAGCGATTCCTGCAGATAGAGTTTTGGAGTTGGAATACACTGTTGTTTCAACACCGAATGGAAATCAGTTGTTTAAAACGGCATTTCATCAAGTGAAAAGTGGTGACCGTATCGCCATCATGGGCGCTAATGGCTGTGGTAAATCGACACTATTACGTCTACTTTGGCAATGTTATCAACAAGATTTGCGTAATAGCTCGCAATTGAAGTTTCACCCAGCAATCAGTGCTGGTTATTATGACCAACAATTAGAGCAGCTAAATGATAATGATAGCCTACTAGAGGCACTACGTCATTTTGCACCTTTAACCGATGAACAACGAAAAATGGCCTTGATTGGCGCTGGTTTTGCTTATTCACGCCATCAACAGAAAGTAGTAACACTGAGTGGTGGAGAACGCGCTAGGTTATTGTTTATTGGTTTAAGTTTAGCTCAGTACGAGTTGATTTTATTGGACGAACCTACCAATCACCTTGATCTAGAAGGCAAGGAAGCGCTTTGTGAACAAATTAGCTTATTTTCTGGAGCATTATTGGTTGTAAGCCATGATAGATGGCTCATTGAAAATAGCTGCCAACGCTTCTGGTTTATCGATGATAATCGGCTAGAGGAATACCTTAATGTTGATGATATTTATCATAAAATCGAGCTGCAATCCCAGTCATTATTAACGCCTACACTTGGGAGAGATGTCTCTGTTAAATCGGCGATTAAAATTCCTTGTGAGGAAGATGCGCATGAAGATGAGCTACTAGAAACATTACTGATATTAGAGCAAAAGTTACTTGCGGATCAAAAACGCAAACTAAGCCACCAAAAGCCACAGTTACAACAACAGTGGATAAATGAAATAGCCCAAATACACGCTAAATTGGGCTTATAACCGATACCCCCTGATGACGCTAAGTGATCAGGGGGCCTTCTCAATAAGTCGTATACTGATATAGGATGATAGTTACAGTTTACAAAATAATTATATGTACCCTAAAATTTACCTTATTGACGAAATAATAGAAAATTGAGTACTGTTATTCATCAATAATGAAAATAATTGCATTTATTCTTTATGCCTTTCGTATGAATAAAGATTTTGTAAACTATCCAAATTATTATTTTATTTTTTGTTTTTTAGCTCGCTTAAAATATGACGTTGGGACATTGGGGCAAACAACCTCTTTAAATTTAACATCTTTATTCGTATTCACAGGCGGTTCATTTTCAGAAGTAACCGGGTCGTTGCTCTGTGGTATTTTGCTTGTTTCTTTCATATATAAATGCTCTTTTGCTTGTATAATATCATTCGTTTTAGCCATTTGATTTTCCCTCTGCCACTAACACCGCATTAACTTGCTCAATTCGTTCCACTGCGCGGTTAATGATCTCAACGACTCTTGTTGTCTCTTCTTTTGTCAACTGTTGTATCACGATTTGGTGTCTCAACAATGACTTAAATTTATCTACAGCACATTCAATTTCATTAGCAAATTGATTACCTGCTTTTAATTCCTGTGCATATTTTAATTTTAGTTGAACTTCTGCCAATATTTCAGCTTTGAGTAATAAAAAACAGCGACCTTCTGGAGTAATCACATAACACTTGCGCCCTTTTCCATTATCTTTACCCGCTGAAATAAACCCTAACTCTTCTAATAACGTTAGAGTCGGATAAATTACACCCGGACTTGGACAATAAAAACCTGCCGTTTCTTCTGCAATTTTTTTTATTAACTCATAACCATAATTAATTCCCCCCGTCAGTAAATGTAGGATATAAATCCTTAACTGTTTAGGGTTAAACATACGACTGACACTTTTACCGTTACACAAACACGGGTCTAGTTGTTGTTCACTGGCCATTAAAATTCTCAGGGTTATTTACTCTAAAACCGATATATCTAACATAATAGTTACTTTTACAGAAAATGCCAGCTTTAGATATATCTGTTTTTGTGCATAACGTGCTAATGATAATCATTCTTATATGGATTATACCGACTAAATGTCGATACAACAGTAAAAAATGTGCGGTAAATTGTCTAACTGAGTAAATTATGCCGTAAATTTGAGAAAGGCTTTAAGGAAAGGAACAAGCCAGCTATCAAAAGACAGCTGGCAAGTAAACGGTTTATTAGCCAATATTAGGTAATATGTTGAAAACAATCCCTAACTGAACACCAATAACTATAATGCCACAAATGAATACCAATGATAGACCTAATCCACCACCCAATACTTGATATTTCTGTGGGTTCAATGCCCTTGATTTAAATGCCATTGCACTAGGCAGTAATAAAGCTAGTATTGAAAGTGCAATTGCGGCATATCCTAATGCCATCACAAACCCTTTAGGATAAAATAAAGCAAAAACTAGCGGTGGTCCAAAGGTTAGTAAACCTGTTTGTAGACGCCCTGAAGCATTATCTTGACGTTTAAATAAGTCTGCTAAAAAGTCAAATAACCCTAAAGCAACCCCAAGGAAAGATGTCGCTAGAGCCAAGCTCATGAACATTTGTGCAATTAACTCTGTTTTTCCTGATTGAGCCACATCCTTAATTGCATCTAATAGTCCATTAAGCCCTGCGTTTTCAGCCAAAATACCAACGAACGTGGTTGTACCAATACTCCCTAAGGTTGCGATTTGCCATAAAATATAAGCAATCAATGGGATAGCACTTCCGATGATAAAAATAACCCGCAGTTTTTTGACATCCCCTCCCATGTATTTAACGATACTTGGGACGCTACCATGAAAACCAAATGAGGTAAAAAATACCGGTATCGCAGATAAAATGAGAACTTTTTCAGTTGGCGCAGCCAATAAATTTTGTTGCTCAACATGCGGTATCATTAATGCCAATATAATGACTAGGAAAACAATTTTTGCAGCAAATAAAATACGGTTGATAAAATCTACGGATGAAGTCCCGAAACATACAACGCCACCGCCAATGACGGTAAATACAACAATTCCCATCCAATCGGCCATTTCAATGGCAAAACTACTTTTTAAATTTGAAGTAATGATTTCCCCTGCACCACTGACATAAGCCGCTGTCAGTGCATACATAAGGAACATCATACTGAAACCCGTAATAAATTTGCCGCTAGACCCTAAATACCGCTGCGCAACACTACCAATCCCCGTTTCGTGGGATTCATGTTGATAAACCTCGACCAAAAGCAATGCTGTGTAACACATCAATGCCCATAACACTAATAACATAGCCAAGCTAACTAAAAACCCATTACCAGCAGCCGCGATAGGCATAGCTAACATACCTGCGCCAATCGTAGTACCTGCAACAATAAATACACTACCAAGTGTGCGATTTTTCATATTGAGATCCTAACAATCAATTAAATATTAATTTTATAATTGGAATGATTTGACTTATTTTCTTCATTAATGAGTTGTTGCAGTTTATCTTCAAAGATATTTTTTAACTCCGCCCAATAGGTTTCAAAATGTGCCCTATCACGCAAGCAATGCGTCATGATTGCTGCCCGTAGTACATAAATTGACCGCACTTTATGCCATTCGTTATCAGAGAACTGTGCATCTCGACATAAATTCAATGGATTATCACCATATTCGTCATAAGTTAGCGAAGTTGATGAGGTGAGAAAATCATTAGAATAACTCCGACCAGCTGCATAAGAGCATAATTCATATAGCCGCTTATTGAGCTGATTTTGCTTTTCTAAAGAGGTGTTTCCGATTTCACGAAACATAAAGTTAATCATATGAAAATCAGGCGTAGGCATCGCTATAATTGAAAATTGACGCTCATCAATAATGAAAGGCTCACATTGATTAATTTTGTCAATCATCCAATTAGCTGTGATGATCCCTGCGGCAATCACTTTTCCATACCCTAAAACATTTAATGGGACTAAGCGGTGTGCAGCCCATACCGCTGCGGCGGTTGCGCCCGCTTTTGATCCTTCCATGATGGAAGAGCCAAGTAATACATTTTGCGTTTTTTCTGCTTTACGCTGTTTTTCTTGCACTTCTTCAAATACATAAGCGGCATGGTAAGAAACCAAATCTACAATCCGCTTATCTTTCATACAAATTGCCCCCGCCGCATACGGAATAAACCCCACTTTATGAGGGTCAACGGTAATAGAATCAGCTTGGCTTAATGCTTTAAAACTTTCATACACATCGCGTTTTGGCCACACCATATTTTCAGGGAAAATTCCTTCACTATGATACCGTTGGATTAAATTCTCATACTCCATAAATTGATTTTCTTCATCACGAAACATCGCACAAGCGTATCCCGCATAAGCAGCATCGATATGCACATAAAAAGAAACACCAAAACGTTGCTCACATTCACGTCGTAGCTCAATGACTTCTTTGACATTGTCAATTGCACCAGTTTCTGTGGTTCCCATAACGGCAACGACCGCTAAAATAGGTTCTCCTTGCTCAATCAATGCAAATACGGTTTCACGCATTTTACACACATCCGTTCGATAACTTGCATCAACGGGTAGTTGCACAATATTCTGTTGGCCTAAACCAAGAATATCCATCGCTTTCATCCATGAATAGTGTTTAGACTGAGGAACCAATAACTTACCGAGTTTTCCTTGCTCTATTCCAACGCCACGACAGGTCAGATCACGAATTTCTTCAAAAATTTGCTGTTTCTTTAATTCGTCAATTAAATCTAGAACTGTAGGCACTGAAAGATTGAGCAACTCTTTTTCGGTTTTCCCCTTTAGTAGGTATTGGGATTTTGGATGCTGCATAATCGCCAACGGTAGTGTTTTAATATTTCTAGCTACCCATAATCCTTCATAGTTAGCTACTGTCCCACCTGATGTAATATGCCCCCAAGCATGTTGTACGTCATAACCAAACATGGCACATAAATCTAATCCGGCCTCTATTTCTAAAACGGTTGTCGTCGGAGAAGATTCTTGTGCACAATTATTAGGGTTGTACATCATCGCCATAACATAAGCTAAATTAGAAATCATCAGCGTATCTGCATTCATATGGCCCATATAACGTGGAGAGAACCATGGAACTGATGTTGTTTTTAATTTTGAAGAGAGTTGATTAAGAATACCTTCTGTACGATATAACGTATCTCGGTATTCAGGGGCATAGCGGTCAACGGTAGAGATAAGATCAGGGTCTTCTGGATGATAGCTAGAGCGCCAATGCATGTGTTCACTCACTGAATATTCCATCATTTCTTTGAAAAAGACAGCATTTTCAGATTTAGGGCCTAAAAACAATGCATCTACATTCATCTTTGCATTTTTAAAATTATTCATCATTACTACACCTTCAAACTGCAATTAGCAGCCGCTAGTTGCATTTAAGTCACTTAACTTAATATCATTGGAAAGTGCATAACGGGCTGTGTTTATATAAAAGATATCAATATATTAATGATATACATTTAAAAATATCATTTAAGGATTACTTATTGATAAACAAACCGTTAATGGCCAACTTGTTTATAGATATAATCTATTTTTATTAAATTATTAACAAACCAATTGGAATTTCATTCTAATTTGTGGACGAGCACAAAAAATCAAAATTTAGTTAACTGTAAAGAGATATTTACGCTAAAAAGACTTGATCATGTAAATTATTTGTTATAAATGGACTGGTTTTTACTATTATAAATATATCGTAATACAACAATAAAAACCAGAATAAAAAATTCTATTTAATTGTTTATTAGGACTATTTTACCAACAAGATCACCTGATTCCATATATTCATGAGCTTCTTTTACTTGGTCTAAAGGATAGCATTTGTTAATAACAGGTTTAATTTCACCTTTTTGTAACATCCCCCAAACTTGTTCTTTGAGCTCTTGTGCGATCAAAACTTTTTCTTCAATAGTTCGAGAACGCATTGTTGATCCCGTATGAGTTAATCTTTTTACCATTAAAGGCATCATATTTAACTCTTTAGGGTTACCTTTCATCATCCCAATCTGGATAATGCGCCCAAACTTAGCAGCAACTTGATAATTTTTTGCAACATAATCGCCACCGATAATATCCACGACCATATCTACACCTCGAGAGGAGGTATAATTGAGCGTAGCCTCAACAAAATCATCTTTTCTATAGTTAACAGCACAATCTGCACCTAACGATTTTGCAACTTCAGCCTTATCCTCAGAACCAACAGTGGTAATCACTGTTGCACCAAACGCTTTCGCTAACATAATCGCCACACTACCAATACCCGATGTTCCCCCGTGAATAAGTACTGTTTCGTCTTTTTTTAACTTGCCGATTTGAAAAACGTTTGCCCAAACAGTAAAAAAGTTTTCAGGTATTGCCGCCCCCTCGATAAAAGATAAATTCCCTAACGGTAAGGCGATGTGCTTATGCACTAGACAATATTCCGCATAACCGCCCCCAGCAACCAGCCCACAAACTTTATCACCTAGCTGCCATTCCGCTACATCATCCGCCTTGCCTACAATAGTTCCTGCAATTTCAAGCCCCATAATCGGTGAAGCATCAGCCGGTGGAGGATAAGATCCCTTACGCTGAAAAATATCAGGACGATTAACGCCCGCAGCTTCCACCTTAACAAGTAAATACCCTGCAGAAATTCTAGGTAACGGTTTATCAATTAATCGCAGCTTTTCTGACCCACCAGGTTCTATAATGTCAACAACTGTCATCGAAGTGGGTAAAGACTGTTGAGTAAGTGTCATTATAATCTCCTTATTGAGGTTAATTTGAAAAATTGATATTCATAAATTTATTTTCGTGTTAAATTAATGCTAATTAGTTTAATATTTCGTGCTCAAGCACTATAATTTTAAGTATTAATTACAATGGTGATATCTGTCATCTTTTTATCGTTTAGAGGGTGAAATTTAATCTATATCAAATTTTATATTTAGTAATCTTCTTTAATTTAGCATTAATATCTAAATTCACTAATTTCTTCCATGTTCTCTGATTGGCTTTTTTGTTTATTAAGTCGATTCTGTCATACATTACTACTTACCAGTTGCATTATCTTATGTTAAAATTGACTCATATCAATAATTTTAACTTGATTGAGCCTTAAATATGATCCCAGAAAAAAGAGTTGTTCGTCGCATCCAGTCTGGTGGTTGTGCTATTCATTGCCAGGACTGCAGTATTAGCCAACTTTGCATTCCTTTTACGCTGAATGAACATGAACTGGATCAACTTGATAATATCATCGAACGCAAGAAACCAATTCAAAAAGGCCAAGCTTTGTTTAAAGCAGGCGATGAGTTGCGTTCATTATATGCCATCCGCTCTGGTACAATAAAAAGCTATACAATAACCGAAGAAGGCGATGAGCAAATTACCGGTTTTCATTTAGCTGGAGACCTTGTTGGTTTTGACGCCATCATTCATACACAGCACCCAAGTTTTGCACAAGCACTTGAAACATCAATGGTTTGTGAAATACCTTTTGAAACATTAGATGATTTATCAGGCAAAATGCCTAATTTACGTCAGCAAATTATGCGTTTAATGAGCGGTGAAATTAAAGGTGACCAAGAAATGATCCTTTTATTATCTAAGAAAAATGCGGAAGAACGTTTAGCTGCATTTATTCTTAACCTCTCACACCGCTTTGCAGAACGCGGTTTTTCACCAAGAGAATTTAGATTGACCATGACTCGTGGAGATATTGGTAACTATCTTGGATTAACTGTTGAAACCATCAGCCGTTTATTAGGCCGCTTTCAAAAAAGTGGCATGCTGAGTGTTAAAGGTAAGTATATCACCATCGAAGATATGGCTAAACTGACTGATATTGCTGGTAAAGTTTCCGCAATTACATGCTAATATCCCTAAACGGATCACGTTATCAGTGATCCGTTTTCATTTTTTTCCCTAGATTTCTTGCCTATTTAATCTCAATATCATAGTTTATCTATATGGAAATATCCGTGTATCGAGAGGATTTCAATATGGCAAACTATAAAAATCTGCTAGTTGCAATTGACCCAAATCAGGATGATCAACCTGCATTAAGACGTGCTGTCTACATCGTGCAGCGTAATGGTGGACGGATAAAAGCGTTTTTGCCTATCTACGACCTTTCCTATGACATGACAACATTACTGTCCCCTGAAGAGCGTAATGCCATGCGTAAAGGTGTAATAAGCCAAAAAGCAGCGTGGATCAAACAACAAGCTCATTTCTATCTTGAAGCAGGCATTGATATTGAAATTAAAGTTATTTGGCACAACAAGCCATATGAGGCCATTATTCAGGAAGTTATCAGTGGTGAACATGACTTATTACTGAAAATGGCACATCAAACCGATAATTTCGAGTCAATTATTTTTACCCCGTTAGACTGGCATTTACTCCGAAAATGCCCTGCTCCTGTCTGGATGGTGAAAGATAAAGTATGGCCAGACCACGGTTCCGTGGTTGTTGCCGTTAATTTATCAAATGAGGAATCTTATCACGATGACCTCAATATTAAATTGGTCGAAAAAACAAAAGACTTAGCAACACGCATTATTAAAGAACAGGAAATTCATTTAGTAAGCGCATATCCTGTTGCGCCAATGAATATTGCCATAGAGTTGCCCGATTTCGACCCGAGCTTATATAACAACGCACTACGTGGCCAACATTTAATTGCGATGAAAGAGCTACGGCAAAAATTTGGGATTGATGAAAAGTACACCCATGTCCGTGAAGGCCTACCTGAAAAAATTATTCCTGACATGTGTGAAGAATTACATGCGGGGGTTGTGGTGCTGGGTATTTTAGGCCGTACAGGGATTTCAGCGGCCTTTTTGGGGAATACCGCAGAGCATGTCATCGATAAGCTAAAATGTGATTTATTAGCGATTAAACCTGACGGCTTTGTCTGCCCTATCACCCCTGCTGATGAAGATTAATTAATCATTTAAAAATTGCTCCCCCTAATTCACTAACTAGGGGAGCAATTCAATCCTGATTCTGTTTATGTTGGCTGGAATTAAGTACTGGCCAAACCTGCATAGCATTAAAAATAACTTGATTCAGCCTCTCAAGTTCAATTCCGTCACACGCTTGGATGGTAAAACCATCAATTACCGTGATATAAAAATCAACGATAGCTTCAATCGGTGCATCTGGTGCAACATCGCCATCAGCAATACCTTTGCGCATGCGCTCTAGTAGAATCTCTTGATAGCTCTTACGTTTTTCTTGAACGTTTAATTGCACATCTTCGATTTGCTTCGCCCCATTCATTGCCGCAGTAATCAACATACAACCTGCGGGTTTGTTTGGCTGAATTAGCCTTTTGGCGCTTTCGTACATCAGTAATTCAATCGCAATTTTCGCCGTTTTAGCTTGCTTTACGATAGACAAAATAGGGCAAGCTTCATTCATCAAATAATAATCAATACATTGATTGAACAACGATGCTTTATCACCAAAAGCACAGTAAAGACTAGGTGCGGTGATACCTAGCTCATGAGTTAAATCGCTAATTGAGGTTGCAACATAGCCATTTCGCCAAAAAAGTAACATGGCTTTAGCTAATGCATCTTGTTGGTCAAAGCCTTTAGGCCGCCCGCGTTTTATTTGATTCATCTTCTCACTTTACTCGCAGTCAACTCACGATGCCATAACTATTTTATAGTGATCACTACAAAAATAATTGACAGCGCCTAAATTTGCATAAAGAATAGCACTATAATTTTATAGCGGTCACTATAAAATTATTTTTTTGTAAATAACTCAATTTTCATGGAAAGCAAATGACAACAACTCATTTTTCTTCGCACAATGGTAACTGGCTTTCACTATTATCTGCAACTTTTGCTTGCTTCATTATTGTTACTGGTGAATTTTTAGCGATTAGCGTCCTGAATAATATCGCTTATGATTTCCAAATATCAACAGGTACTGCAGGACTTACCGTGACAGTCACATCTATCGCAGGTATGGTATCCTCCCTATTTGTTCCCATTTATGCAAAAAATATCGATAGACGCCAAGTATTACTTTTCTTAGTTGCTCTCATGATATTAGCCAACGCAATTACGGCTTTCGCTTCTAATTTTAGTTTAGTTTTATTAGGTCGTTTCGCATTAGGAATTGCATTAGGGGGTTTTTGGGGTGTTGCTGCTGGCTTAGTCGTACGTTTAGCACCTAAAAACATGTCAATTACCACATCCGTAACAATATTTTTTTCGGCAGTCACATTAGTTACCGTACTCGGCGTACCTTTAGGCGCTTGGCTATCTGATAACTATGGTTGGAGAACACCTTATATTGCATTAGTCATTGCGGGCGCTATCGCATTTTTAATGCAGTATTTTTCTTTACCATCATTAAAGCCGTCCTCGTCTATGCAATGGAAAGAGTTATTATTGATGCCCTCGCACCCTATTGCACGTAAAGGGTTAGTTATATTCACACTGATTTTTTTAGCACATTTCTCTGCCTATAATTATTTTACGGTATTCTTTAAACAAACCGCAGGCTTTATCGAAGGGCAAATTTCAGCATTATTACTCTTTTTTGGAGTGGCTAGCGTCGTTGGCAATATACTGGCAGGTTATGTCGGAAAACATAATGTTCGTTATAATTTTGCGATTAGTGCACTTTTATTGGCCTTAGCTTTTCTCGCATTATCTGTTTTAGATTTTAATTGGGCAACCAGTATCATATTTGTTTTTTCATGGGGAGTTGCTGCGGGTATGGTTCCTGCAACAATCAACATGTGGATGCACGTTCATGTTCCAGAATTAACCGAAAAAGGTTCAGCTTTGATTACCTTTATGTTTTTAATTTTAATTACTATTGGTAGCTTAGTGGGAGGATATGTCATGGATAATTTCAATGGCGGAGTTCTCATGATGAGCATGCTCATAATATCAACACTAGCGTTTTTATTAGTGTTTACCTTTGCTCGAGGGCTAACCAATTGCGCTCGATTTTGCCTCAAATGATGCGTTTATAAGACTGCATCACATAAACTGATTTAACTCTCAAATATCAAGAAGGGGTGACTGGAATTAACCAATCCCCCCTTCTTATTTACTTTGCTAATTTTTTTTGAAATGAATTAGTAACTCATTAAATTACAATGCACGTAAGATTGCATCAACGCTATCTTTCGCATCACCAAACAACATCTGCGTATTTTCTTTGAAGAATAATGGGTTTTGTACCCCAGCATAGCCAGTATTCATTGAACGTTTAAATACAATGACATTGCTTGCTTTCCAAACTTCAAGAACTGGCATACCTGCAATTGGGCTGTTTGGATCTTCTTGAGCCGCTGGGTTAACCGTATCGTTAGCACCAATAACAAGAACGGTATCGGTATCAGAGAAATCATCATTAATTTCATCCATTTCCAATACGATATCATAAGGTACTTTAGCTTCGGCTAATAATACGTTCATATGGCCAGGTAAACGCCCAGCTACAGGGTGAATACCAAAACGCACATTAATACCACGTTCACGTAGTTTAGTGGTGATATCCGCAACAGGGTATTGTGCTTGTGCAACCGCCATACCATAGCCTGGAGTGATAATTACCGATGTTGAATTTTTCAACATTTCAGCGACTTCTTCTGCCGTGCTTTCACGGTACTCACCCATTTCTTCTTCTGTGCCTGTTGAAGAGCCATCTGTACCGAAGCCTCCTGCAATAACACTGATAAACGAACGGTTCATCGCCTTACACATAATATAGGACAGAATCGCACCTGAAGAACCGACCAATGCCCCTGTGACGATCAACAAGTCATTGCTTAACATGAAACCTGCCGCTGCAGCAGCCCAACCTGAATAAGAATTCAGCATTGAAACAACCACAGGCATATCCGCTCCACCAATTGATGCCACTAAATGCCAGCCAAAAGCTAAAGCAATCGCAGTCATGATTAGCATCAAGAAGACTTGTAAGCCCACACTTTCTGTTTTAACGAAAATCACTAACAGAATGAATGAAACAACTAACGCCGCTAAATTCAGTTTATGGCGATTAGGTAACATCATCGGTTTTGATGACATTTTTCCTGATAATTTACCATAAGCGACCACTGAGCCAGTGAAGGTAACCGCACCAATGAAGATCCCTAAGAAAACTTCTGTTAAATGAATGTTTTCCATCACAACATCAGCGTGCCCTTCACTTGCGATAAAGCTGTTGAAACCAACCAGCACTGCTGCTAAACCGACAAAACTATGTAAAATAGCCACCAGCTCAGGCATTTCTGTCATTTCAACTTTTTTCGCTAAGCGAATACCAATCACTGCACCAATAACCATCGCAACGATCATCCAGCCCACATTAGCACTGTGAGGACCTAAAATCGTGGCTACCAATGCAATAGCCATCCCGATGATGCCGTAAGTATTCCCTCGTTGGGAGCTTTCATGACGGGATAGCCCAGCAAGGCTGAAAATAAATAGGATAGCAGCAACTATATAAGCTGCTGTCACAATTCCACTCGACAACATAAGTTACCCCTTACCCTTTACGAAACATTTTTAACATGCGTTGGGTTACAGTGAACCCACCAAAAATATTGATACTGGCGATCAATATGGCGATAAAGGATAAGAAGCTTACCCAGCCACCGTTTCCAATCTGGAGCAAGGCGCCCACGACGATGATCCCTGAAATAGCATTAGTGACTGACATTAACGGTGTATGCAATGCATGAGTGACATTCCACACCACGTAATAACCGACCACACAAGCTAATGCGAATACCGTAAAGTGCGATAAAAACTCTTTTGGCGCTGAATTAGCGAACCAACCAAACAAGATGATGGCTAATGCCATCAAGCCATATTTCAGCGTCGGTGACATCTTTTTCTCAGGCGCTTTAACTTTTTCAACCGATTGCGGTTTCGCCTGCGGTTGAGCAGATACCTGAATTGGGGGGGCAGGCCAGGTGATTTCACCTTGCTTAATCACTGTGACACCGCGAATAACCAGATCGTCAAAATCAATGTTGATTTCACCGTTTTTTTCTTTGCATAGCAGTTTCATCAAGTTAACAAGGTTTGTTCCATATAACTGTGATGATTGAGTTGGCAAACGGCTTGGTAAATCAGTGTAGCCAATGATTTTTACGCCATTGTCAGTCACAACCAACTTATCTGCTTGAGTTAATTCACAGTTTCCCCCAGTTTGCGCCGCTAAGTCGACAACCACACTCCCTGGTTTCATTGATTCAACCATTTCCTTGGTAATCAATTTAGGTGCGGGTTTACCTGGGATCAGTGCCGTAGTCACAATGATATCGACTTCTTTCGCCTGGGCAGCGAACAATTCCATCTCAGCTTTAATAAATGCTTCTGACATCACTTTGGCATAGCCATCGCCACTACCAGCCTCTTCTTTGAAATCTAGCTCAAGGAATTCAGCTCCCATACTCTGAACTTGCTCTTTCACCTCAGGGCGAGTGTCAAAAGCGCGAACAATAGCGCCTAAGCTACCTGCTGCACCAATTGCAGCAAGACCAGCAACCCCAGCACCGATGATCATGACTTTCGCTGGAGGCACTTTACCTGCTGCCGTAATTTGCCCCGTAAAAAAACGGCCAAATTCATGAGCAGCTTCAACAATTGCACGGTAGCCTGCAATGTTTGCCATTGAACTCAGCGCATCAAGTGACTGGGCACGTGAAATACGTGGCACGGCATCCATCGCCATCACGTTAATTTTCCGAGCTTTTAACACTTCCATTAGCTCAGCATTTTGTGCCGGCCAAATGAAACTCACCAGTGTTGCCCCTTCTTTTAACAGAGGAATTTCATCATCCAGTGGCGCGTTGACTTTAAAAACGATATCCGCAGCAAATGCAGTATCACGATCAACGATTTCTGCCCCCGCTTGTTCGTATGCTACATCATCAAAACTGGCTAAATGACCCGCATTTTGTTCTACACAGACAGAAAAACCTAACTTAAGAAGTTGAGTCACTGTTGATGGTGTAGCTGCAACACGCGCTTCATTGGCAAGTCTTTCTCTTGGTATACCAATACGCATAATGTTCCCTTTTTAATGCCTAACGTAATGTTGTTAATAGAGTGTTTGCTAAAATAATGACTATCATCACAGAGAAAAGTCTTATTTTGTGCATAAACAGATTTTTAATGTTCTAATAACCTACTGAAAATAAGCTTCTTGATCCATAATTGATCTCGATTCTTAGACAGTAAATGGAATTCGCAGTGAAAATCTTAGTTTTAGGTCAATAAAATACTGGATACTTTAAAAAATCTGGTAAATTTAACTAGTCAATAATTATTTATTTCTCATAAAAAGAAAATCATGAGACAACGGGTTCCGTTACGTGTAATAATCACGTACATGTGATACAACTAAGATTCAGCATGTTTATAATAAATTGCGCAAGGCGGAAGGATTTTGTATGAAGCTGAAAACTACGGTCATCGCAGCCGCGGTGTTATCATTAACTAGTATAACTGCTACTCAGGCGGCTGTTGAATTGACGCCAAAACAGGCTACTGAATTAAAACCTTATGAGCGTATAACAGTTACCGGGCGCTTTAATGCTATTTATGAAGCATCCGATGCAGTCTCCCGTAGGGCTGATAAAATGGGGGCATATGCCTTTTACATTCAAAGCCTTGATGATGTAGGTGATAGCGGCAACATGCGTGTTGTTGCAGATGTCTACGCAAAAGATGCACCAGAAGTTGGTACACCGAAACGTCGTGTATTCGGTGGTGTTGAAGAAATGTCAAAAACTGACGCAACAGAATATGAGCCTTTTGATACTGTTACGGTAAGCGGTTTTTACCCTTCTCAACCAGACCTCTATGAGGCTATTGCTAAAAAAGCCCTTGAAAAAAATGCAGCCTCATTCTATGTGGTTCGTAATATCGCAATGAATGATGGTGGAAACACATTAGCAACGGCTTACATCTATAAGAAAGATGCCCCGAAACGACAAGTACTTAATGAAGACGCAGTGGTTCCTGCTGATTCAGAAGCTGGTCGAGCTCTATTAGCTGAAGGCGGTGAAGCAGCTAAAAAAGTACGTATCCCAGGTGTTGCATCTTCTGAAGAGCCAACAAGCGCAGTCGGTCGTTTCTTTGAAACCTCTAGCAGCCAGCCAGGTCGTACTAGTGTGACTCTGCCAAGTGGCTATGTTATTGAAGAAGTGAACAAAACAGCAGCAGCTCAAATGGTTCCATTTGACTCTATTACATTCTCAGGATATTACACCAATACGCCAGAAGTACGTTACCAAATAGCAAAACGTGCTGAAGCTAAAGGGGCTAAGTATTTCCATATTACAAGAGAATGGCAATCTAATGGTGGAAGTGTCACCATCAGTGCTGACTTGTTTAAATAACCCAGTATTACGTGATGTTAAAACCAGCCTACTCGGCTGGTTTTTTTGTTTTTATACTTTCTCTTTACGTTATTTATTTTCTTTGGCTCTATTCACTTCCATTCTTTTAAAAAAGTGCATAAAACATCTTTAAAAATGCATACATTGCCATTGCATATCTGTCATTTCGTTCGTAGAATCCACACCTATGAAAACATGTAGTCATTCTATCTGCTTTTTTAATGGCTACTAGTTAAACTAATTATTGCAATGGCATTTTAACGTCATTTTAACTTTTGATTTCTGAACGTTCAGGATTTACTTTGAAAAATACTTTGAGTCTTACCGCACTAACAGCGCTAGTTCTTAGCTCAATGGTTGGCGCCGGTGTTTTTAGTCTCCCTCAAAATATGGCGGAAGTTGCCAGCCCACTCGCATTAATAATTGGTTGGTCAATTACAGGTGTGGGTATCCTCTTTTTAGCATTTGCCCTATTGTTACTTTCCCGCATACGTCCTGACCTTGACGGTGGAATATTTACTTACGCAAAAATCGGCTTCGGGGAATTAATTGGTTTTTGTTCAGCCTGGGGGTATTGGCTATGTGCGGTAGTTGCCAATGTGTCTTATCTCGTTATCGTATTCGCAGCAATCAGTTTTTTTACGGATACGCCTGATAACATTGTTTTTGGTGATGGGAATACATGGCAAGCTCTAATCGGAGAGTCCATACTTCTCTGGTTTGTTCATTATTTAGTTCTTCGAGGGGTACAGACAGCCGCTGGGATTAATAAACTTGCTACAATGGCAAAATTGGTTCCTCTTGGCTTATTTATTGTATTGGCTTTTTTTGCGTTTAAACTTGATATTTTCAATGCAGATTTTAGTGGTATCGAATTTGGTGCTCCGGTTTGGGAGCAAGTTAAAGATACCATGCTGATTACACTCTGGGTATTTATTGGTATCGAAGGTGCTGTTGTCGTTTCTGCTAGAGCTAAAAATCGCCGTGATGTTGGCTTAGCAACAATTTTTGCAGTAAGTTCTGCATTAATTATCTACATTCTTGTTACCTTACTTTCCCTAGGTATCATGCCTAGAGCTGAACTCGCAGAAATAAAAAACCCATCCATGGCTCCGCTCATGGTAAATTTAATTGGTTCGAGTGGTGATATTATTATTGCGGCAGGCCTAATTATTTCCGTTTGTGGGGCTTATCTAAGCTGGACTATTATGGCTGCGGAAGTACCTTATATCGCAGCCCAATATCAATCATTCCCTAAAATATTCAACAAATTAAATAAAAATGATGCACCATCATCTTCTTTATGGCTCACCAATGGTGCAGTACAACTATCTTTGGTTCTTATTTGGCTTAGTGGGAGTAATTACAACACATTGCTTACCATCGCCTCTGAAATGATTTTAGTCCCTTATTTCCTTGTTGGCGCATTTTTAGTAAAAGTGGCTTTTGAACGTCATAATAAAGCATTACTTGCCGTTGGAGCTATTGCCAGCCTTTATGGTTTATGGCTGCTTTATGCATCAGGGTTAATTAATTTGCTATTATCTGTCGTTTTGTATGCTCCAGGTATTTTGGTCTTTTTCTATGCTCGTCAGCAGCAAACCAACCAAATGCCATTAAAAGCGATTGAAAAAATTATGGCATATGCCATTGCGATAGCCGCTATTCCTGCGCTCTATTATTTGGTTGCCTAGTCTTATATAAAGGGCTTAATTTTTATGAGTAAATTTAAGCCCTAATCTGCTGCAAAATCCTAGTCCCTGGTCGCTTAATAGCCCAATAATTTTCTATTACCCCCACCTCTTTCACTATTTTTCGCTCTCTTATTTTAGTGAAAATGACTGTTGTACGAACTCGAAAGTTTATATTTTTAATTTCCTTTAGTATGTTGTAACTAAGTAAGCCAAGATTAACTAAAATAAAAAACGCTTCACATAAACAATATGTGAAGCGCCAATGAGTAAAAAATAATAGTTCTTACAGCTGTTGTGATAAGTGTTCCATCAACTGCATAATGCGTTTATCCGAAATTGGGTATGGTGTTCCAAGCTGTTGGGCAAACAAGCTAACTCGCAATTCTTCAATCATCCAACGAATTTCTTGAACTTCTGGCATATTTCTCTGAATTGGAGATAATTTAGCTAGCCATTGTTGCCACATATTCTGAACATGCTCTACCTTACTCATTTGAGCACGATCTCGGTTAGGGTCAATCGCTAATTTTTCTAATCTCCGCTCTATTCCATTTAAATAACGAAGAATATCAGGTAAGCGCTTCCAACCATGAGTGGTCACAAAGCCTTTAAATACCAAATTCGACATTTGTGTTTTTATATCCGATAACGCTATCGCCATCGAAAAATCAACCCGCCCTTTTAGACGTTTATTGATAGCAAACACCGCTGTTAATATTTGTTCAACTTGCTTAGCAATATTAACAACCACATCATTTAATTCTGCACGTGCAAACTCTTTCAGTTTTTCAAACTGCACTTCATCCCATACCGCACCACCAAAATCAGCAATTATTTGGTCGACTCCACAAGCAATACAGTCATCAATTAACTCTAATACCTTACCATAAGGGTTAAAATACAGACCTAATTTTGATTTATTTGGTAATTTTTCATGTAGATATTTAATTGGCGATGGAATGTTTAACAGCAATAACCGACGCACTCCGGCCCACATTGCTTGCTGTTGTTCCAATTCGGTTTCAAATACCTTGATACCAACGCTATTTTTCTCATCGACTAACGCAGGATAAGCTTTAACGGAATATCCGCCTCTTTTTTGCTCATAACGTTGAGGTAATTCGCCAAAACTCCAAATATGTAACCCGTGTTGCTCAATACCGTCATCCACAACTTCAGATAACGTTTCTTGCACTTTTTCTTTTAAGCTATTTTTTAGCTCATCAAGATTTTGCCCTTCCGCAACGGTTTTATTTTTGTCACCCACAACACGATACGTCATTTTTAAATGGGCTGGAAGCTGCGCTAATTGCCATGATTCACGTTCAACAGTGACACCTGTCATACGGCGTAATTCACGTTCAAGTTTATCCAATACGCTGCCTTCAGGCTCTGGCACTCGTTCTAAAAATGCAGAAGCATAATTAGGTGCAGGGACAAAATTTCGTCTAATAGGTTTAGGTAGTGATTTAATTAAAGCAACGATTAGCTCATGACGCAGCCCAGGAACTTGCCAATCAAAGCCAATATTCTGAACCTGATTTAATACAGCAAGAGGTATATGTACCGTCACACCATCAGCATCAGTTCCAGGTTCAAATTGGTAACTCAACCGAAATTTTAAATCTCCTTGATGCCAATAGTTAGGGTAATCAAGTGCCGAAACATTGCTGGCATCCTCTTTAATCAGCATACTTTTTTCAAAGCTTAACAGGTCAGATTGTTGCTTAGATGCTGTTTTCCACCAATTATCAAAATGACGGGAAGAAATCACATCATTCGGGATACGTTGGTCATAAAATGCAAATAATGTTTCATCATCAACTAAAATGTCACGTCGACGTGATTTATGCTCCAAATCCTCTACTTCTGATAATAATTTCAGATTTTCTTTAAAGAATGCGTGGCGAGTGACCCAATCCCCTTCAACCAAAGCGTGACGAATGAATAACTCACGGCATAGTAATGGGTCAATATTCCCATAGTTAACCTGCCTTGACGCAACAATAGGTAGCCCATATAGAGTCACTTTTTCGGATGCCATTACCGCGCCTTCAGATTTTGACCAATGAGGCTCACTATAACTATGTTTAGTTAAATGTTCAGCTAAGGGTTCAACCCACTCAACATCGATGGATGCGGCAATTCTTCCCCATAATTTCGATGTTTCAACAAGTTCCGCAACCATTGTCCATTTTGGTGGTTTTTTAAACAACCCCGAACCTGGGAAAATAGTAAAACGTGCATTCCTAGCCCCAGTGAATTCGTGTTTATCGGCATCTTTTTGACCAATATGTGAAAGTAACCCAGCCAATAGCGAAACGTGAATACTTCGAAAATCAGCCTCAGAACTATTAATTGCAAAACCTTGCTCTTTTACCACTTGCCTCAGCTGAGTATATAAATCTTGCCACTCTCGAATACGTAAATAATTGAGAAAATCTTGGCGGCACATTTTTCTAAATTGGGCGTTAGAAAGCTGCGTTTGTTGTTCTTTTAAGTAATCCCAAAGATTTAAAAAGGCTAAGAAATCTGATTGCTTATCATGGAAACGGCGATGTTTTTCATCAGCAGCTTGCTGTTTATCTAACGGTCTCTCCCGCGGATCTTGAATTGATAATGCAGAAACAATCACCATTGTCTCACGTACTGCACCATGTTTACGTGCTTCAATCACCATCCGAGCAAGTCTTGGGTCAACAGGAAGCTGAGCTAGCTGCCGACCTGTATCTGTCAATTGATAGCCTTTATCTGCCTGTTTGTGGGACTTAATTGCACCTAGCTCTTCCAGTAATTTCACACCATCTTGGATATTACGTTTATCTGGAGCCTCTACAAATGGAAATGCAGAAATATCACCAAGACCAATAGAAGTCATTTGTAATATAACTGATGCTAAATTCGTCCGTAAAATTTCAGGGTCTGTAAACTCTGGGCGTGATAGAAAGTCATCTTCTGAATATAAACGAATACAAATCCCATCGGAAACACGGCCACAGCGCCCTTTACGTTGATTAGCGGAAGCCTGAGAGATAGCTTCAACAGGGAGACGCTGTACTTTTGTACGGTAACTATAACGACTAATACGTGCATAACCGGTATCAATGACATATTTGATACCAGGTACAGTTAATGATGTTTCTGCTACGTTTGTTGCAAGAATGATCCGACGTCCTCCATGAGGATGAAAGATGCAATTTTGCTCACTATTAGAAAGCCTTGCGAATAATGGTAAGATTTCAGTATGACGTAAAGAAAGTTTTGATAACGCATCTGCGGTATCACGAATTTCCCGCTCACCACTCATAAAAATCAATATATCGCCATTACCTTCAACAGATAGCTCATTTACTGCATCTATAATCCCATCTATTTGGTCACGGTCGCTATCGTTCTGATCTCCCATAATAGGACGATAACGGACTTCAACCGGATAGGTACGGCCAGACACTTCAACAATCGGAGCATGATTAAAGTGTTTCGAAAAACGTTCTGGGTCAATAGTTGCTGATGTAATAATAACTTTTAAATCAGGGCGTCTTGGTAATAATTGACGTAAATAACCTAAAATAAAGTCGATATTGAGGCTTCTTTCGTGAGCTTCATCGATGATAATAGTGTCATACTGCAACAGCAATTTGTCATTTTGTAGCTCCGCAAGCAAGATACCATCAGTCATCAATTTGACTTGAGTTGTTTCACTCACTTGGTCACTAAATCGCACTTTATAGCCAACATTTGAACCTAATTCACATTCAAGTTCTTGAGCAAGACGTGTCGCGACTGAGCGTGCGGCTAAACGTCTTGGCTGAGTGTGGCCTATAAATCCTAGGACCCCTCTGCCAAGTTCTAGACAAATTTTTGGAATTTGGGTGGTCTTTCCAGAGCCCGTTTCACCTGCAACAATAACTACTTGATGCTTTTTAATGGCATCTAAAATAACCTCTTTTTTCTGGCTGACGGGTAAATTATCCGGATACACAATTTTAGGCACATTTAATCGTTTAATTTCAACTTTTTGTTTGGCCTTTTCAATATCTATTTTAATAGCGTCAAGTACCGCAGAGCGCGATTTTTCGTTCTGGATCTTTGCAATACCTTGCACTCTTTTCTTTAGTAACCATTGGTCACGTAATGAAGTTTGTCCAATATCAGCGGTTAATGCTGTCAGAATGGATTTCACCTGTTAAATCCTTATCTTTAATAAATTTCAATACACGCTAGCCAATCCACTTCGCAATTTGTAAGGGCTAAATTTCGTTTTTATTTTTAATTGTTATTATCACATAAAAATACCATCAATTTTTTTGAAGAAGGCTATCTAATTTTTTTCCTATCAATCAGTTACACCTTACGTATCATTACCAATAAAGTTTTACCTAAAAATAGAGGAACACATGAGTAAAGTATTACTATTGAAATCAAGTATTCTGGCTGACTATTCACAAAGCAATAAAATGGCAGATTACTTTATTCAACAATGGCAGGAAAAACACTCAGCAGATACAGTAACTGTACGAGATTTAGTCAAAGAGCCAATTCCAGCGATTGACGGTGAAATTTTAGCAGCTTTTAGCCCGAGTGACACGAAAACAGAACAACAACAAGCACATTTGGACCTGTCAAATACGTTGATTGATGAAATTAAAGCTCACGATGTGATTGTTATTGCAGCTCCAATGTATAACTTTACGATTTCTTCTCATTTAAAACATTACTTCGACTTTATCGCTCGCTCAGGGCACACGTTTAAATATACAGAACAAGGTTCTGTTGGCTTATTAAAAGACAAGCGTGCCTATGTATTAACGAGTCGAGGTGGTATCTATAAAGGTACACCAACAGATACCATGGTGCCTTATTTAACATTATTTTTAGATTTCATTGGCATTACAGACGTTGAGTTCGTTTTTGCTGAAGGAACATCGTTAGGCCAAGAGTCCGTTGAACGAGCACATCAACAAGCACAAAACCATATAAATACTATTATCGCTTAAGATATAGTCTTTTTAAGTCATATATTATTAAAACCCAAAGCTACCATTGTTATATTTTGCGCACTTTCTGAGTGCGCTTTTTATTTCTTTTGTAACCATTGGCCATTAATGCCACGCACAAACTCCCCAGGACTTGCCCGTTCTACGAGTTTTTGCCCTGCTATCCTAGCGACCTCATTTGTTTTTAGGTTATTTTTTGCAGCAATTTCGCTGTATCTTTTTTCTCGTTCTTGGTTAATTTGTGCTGCTAGCTTAGTTGCCTCCTGGTTACTCGTATTAATCGGAGCTAAATAGCCCGACAGTGTTTCCCCTAATAGGCCTGTTTCTTTGGCTTCATCAACCGTAATTGCTATCGTCTGAAAAGCAGTCAATAATGAACATAGTGCTAGTACCTTGATAATTCGACTCATTTAGGATTTACCTCACCGAACAAATCACTATTTTCTTTCAATAATTCTTCTACTTGCCTATCCGCTTTTATTTGGATTTCATGTTCAATTTTTACATTCATATTAATATTGATGGGCTTATCCGGTGTTGCGACCTCAACTCGCAAGCAAGCTGATAACAACAATGCGATCGATATAGCTGTAGTGAATTTTAATATTTTCACGTTCATTCTTATGCTCATTATAAATTTTTTTCCAACCACTCTTCTAAAGAGCTACCAAATCGTAAACTACGCCATAATTGAAAGATATTTTCTTCATGTTGATAATGCAAATGAACTTCACGTTTTTTCTTTTCTTGCGTGTTATACCCTTCAAGGATTGTTGTCATCTTTAACATCCCTAAATTTGTAACATTAACATCTGTACGGCTGCGTTTTATTTCCAAATATTGTAACCACCCCATTGCGGAACCTGCAGATATATTATCTTCTCGGATAGAATCAACAAATTGGGGATCTAATCGTAATGTTAATGGCCCACTATTTTCTAACCATCCATCTTTAACTATCCATTCTGGGTTATTTAAATAAAAAGGTAATTCACCATTAACTTTACCGGAAACAGCAAATTGCGACACTCTTAGTATGGTAAATAACTGGCTAAGTTCAATCTGCCTTAATTTTATCGTAGCGGCTTGAGTTTGTGGCCAACGCAGTAAATCCATCGATATTTCACCCCCTAATGTTTTAAAGCCTACATTAGTCAGTTTTAATGGCGAATTTTCCGTTGGCGGATAAGAACCAGAGAGATCTGCTTTAATATCAGTTAATTCGAATAAATTATTGAGCTGCTTAATACGCAACTCAACAGGTGCTTTAGCGCCCAAAGTCCAAGTACTTTGTTTTAAACGCCACGGTAAAACAAAATCTAATCCTGATAATTCGCCATCTTTTAACCAAAGACTAGTATTCTCTACGCGCCAGTGTCCTCCTGCAATAAAACCATCTTCCGGCGTTATTGAAAAAGCGGCTTGAGAAAATAATTTTCCTTGTTTTAATTCAATACCAAGGTCAGCAGGAATTAACGTTTGAAAAGCCGTGACCGACTGTTCAGGCCAACGAGCTTCCCCTCTTAATCTTTCACCGTCCCAGCGCCCAAAAATGACTATTGGCCCTACATCTTTAGTACTTAAATCGCCTTTAAGTTGAAATTCAGCAGGAGATTTTCCACTAAGATCTGCGTTTAATGTGATCCTTGGCAGATAACTTTCAGTACCGAATTGCATCCGTTCACTGGTAAGCTGTAATTTTCCATTAAAATTGGCTTTATTCTGATCACGCTGCCAAACCAATGGCTTACTTAGCTGTAAGCGTGGAGCTCTCATCGATAAGAGCCCATATTGTATTTGGTCAAACCCTGTATTTAAGCTATTTAATGTGATTAAAGTGTCCTGCCAACTCCCATTACCCTTAATATCCCAATTAGCTGATAATGAAGGCAAATTGGCATTTCCCCAATAATTCCAAAACCATTTTCCCTTATCTAAAGCAAACTTATTGGCTTTACCATCCAAATGAATGTCGAAATCTCCCCAGTACTGTTCTTTAACCTTAAGGATAGCTTGTAAACGCCCTGAAATACCATCTTCACTTAATGATGTTCCCGCGAGTGGTAATCTAACTTCATTCAGAACAAGTGTTTCAGAAAGGCGGCCATAAGCTCTTAATAATGAACTGGATAAAAAAGAAATTTTTGGGGCTGCTAGCTGACCTGAAAGCTTAGCGGGTAAATTAATATCCAGCACCATGTCATCATATTTAACTTGGCCATTTAAACTAAAATTAATATTCGTATCGAGTAAGTCTATTTGAGTGGCTGGCAGTGTTAAAACAATATTAGCTTTACCTTTCTTCGCTTGTGTAAGCATATTGACACGCCCTGAGAAAACCATTTCACTTAACGTTTTATCCCAGTTATCGACTTGAAAATTAACTCCCCCCTGCAAAGGAATATCTGCTTCTTTCCATTGCCATTTTCCTTGAGATATCTGTATGTTAGATGGTGATAGCGCCCATGGTAGATAAAGTAATTCTTCTTGTGTTTCTGTATCCTTGACCGTTAATACCCCTTGGCCATTCACCCAACCAAATTCAGCCAGTAAAAATTTTTCTGGGTTGATTAACTTAAAGTAAGCATTCAATTCCCCCTTTTCGGGAAATTGATTAGCCATTAATGGCAATTGAACATCACCAAATAACTCTATTGTTTGCTTTTGTTCTGGTAGGTACGCAGAGAAATCTTTAATAACCAATTGATGCTCAGCCGTAATTAAAGATGATAATCTTAAATTATCCCCTCTAAAATCAAACTGTAGAGAGTTAACCTGATTTTTACGCAACCAGATACTACCTTGGTAATCACTCCATGGTTGTATATTGGTATTATTTATAACTAATGAAAAAACAGGGAGATTATCGATAAACTCTGCAATATTAATCGGTTCATTAACTGTTTCATTAGTTGGCTCAAGAGCACTTAAACATTCAGTTTTAACATCAAGACCATCCACAATAGCATGCAAGGGAAAGACAGAAAACCTTGTGCTATTCAATTGAACCAAAGTGCAATTGTTTGCTGTTATACTGATACTTGCTATATCCAATTGACCATAACTAATTCTTGGTTCTGAAAATGAAAGTTTAAGTGGCTTAGGAAGATAGTGCGATGCGACAACTGGCACCCAGTGGGATATCGTTATCCATAAGAGTATTAAGAGAGCAGCGCTTCCACCCAAAAAGTAGAGTAATGTTCTGAATGCTCTTTTTATTAACTGCATTACTGCGTCCCTTGTTCGAATTGTTCTATAGCGCACGTGATAATTTTCAGCAAAATTTTCTTATTAAACGTGATACTAACAAAGATAAACCACATTCAATCGTAAACAGATACCTATTTTCTTAATTTATAGGTGATTTACAAACTTAATTGCCTTATTCTGAGTTTATATTTTGTAGGTACACCTTTTTACCTACTCTTTTCTAATTGGTTCCTAAAAATTGGAGTCTTTATGATGAAAATTGTTTCTTATAGTACCAAACAGTATGACCGCAAGCACATGGAACAAGTAAATCAAAATTCTGGATTTAATTTTAGTATTGAATATTTTGATTTTCCATTGACGGTTCAGACCGCTAAAAATGCGGTTGGTGCCGATGCCATCTGTATTTTCGTTAACGATGAAGCTAATCGCGCTGTTTTGGAAGAGCTTGCCGCACTAAATATTCGAATTTTAGCTTTACGTTGTGCTGGCTTTAACAACGTTGATTTACAAGCAGCTAAAGAATTAGGTATTCAGGTTGTCCGCGTGCCCGCTTATTCTCCTGAAGCTGTCGCCGAACATGCTGTTGGTATGATGCTATGTCTTAATCGCAGGATCCACCGTGCGTACCAGCGTACTCGAGATGCAAATTTCTCTCTCGAGGGATTAACAGGCTTTAATATGCATAACCGCACTGCGGGTATTATCGGCACAGGAAAAATTGGTCAAGCAACACTACGTATTTTAAAGGGATTCGGAATGCGTTTACTCGCACATGACCCCTACCCGAACCAAGCTGTTTTAGATTTGGGTGCTGAATATGTTGACTTAGATACTTTATATGAGCAATCAGATATTATTTCTCTTCATTGTCCATTAACACCAGAAAATCATCACTTACTCGATGAAGACGCCTTTAAGAAGATGAAAAATGGCGTCATGATCATCAATACAAGCCGAGGCGCATTAGTCGATTCTGTTGCGGCAATTAATGCACTAAAATCGCAGAAAATTGGCGCTTTAGGTATGGATGTATATGAAAACGAACGCGATTTATTTTTCGAAGATAAATCTAATGATGTCATACAAGATGATGTTTTTCGTCGACTTTCCTCTTGCCACAACGTATTGTTTACAGGGCATCAAGCTTTTTTAACGGAGGAAGCATTAACAAGCATCAGTCAAACTACGCTTAATAATATCCGTCAAATAAGTTGTGGGGAAATTTGCCCTAATGTTGTTGACGCATAGTTGGGTCTGGAACCATGAAACGCCTAATTCCACTTACAATTTTGGGTTTATTGCTAGCTGCTTGCCAAACTCATCAAGTCAATGCGAAAAATGATGACCAAGCACTTGAAAATAAATTAATGCATCATCGTTTTATTCTCACTGAAGTGAATGGTAAGGCCATTAACAGTAAGCAAACAGCTCCTTCCCTTTCTTTTGGCGAGAAAATGTTTGTTTCTGCATCAATGTGTAATGATTTTAACGGGTTTGGCGATATCAAAAACGCAAAAATTACTGTAAAAAACTTAACTAGAACGGAACTCGAATGTGTTGATGAAGATTTATCTAAATGGGATTCAATGATAAACCGAGTACTGTCTGATGGCGCTGTTATTACTTTAAAAAACAATCAATTAACCTTAATTCAAGGTCATTACAAATTAGTTTATACACTACGTGACTACGTCCATTAATGGATTATCCTGCACAACCTGCCTCTTTTAGAGGCGGTTGGCATTTAACAAAACCCACTAAACTGGCAACCAAGTAAGCTATTTAACCTTATCAAATAGCAAGTTAATATTCGTAGATTTTGCAATTCGCTCCATATAATTCCGAATGTTTGTGCTAAATGATAAGTGCTCAACAATACTCAAACTGCGTAAGGTTGGAAAAATAATAAAATCATTAATATCAATATCTTCGCTCCGTGTTTCTAACCACGCATCTAATAAAGATAATTGCGGCTCTAATTCAACTAGCAACGTATGTGTTTCTTTTTTAAGCTCATTTAAGTCGCCGTAAGATTTTGATGTTCTGCTTATATATGCTGCTCTAGCTTCCGCTGTACTGATTTCGGGAAAATCCGTTTGAGTAAAGCGTGGTGTTACAAGCTTATATACCACCGCCGAAACCGTTTTAGACCAAGTCTCTATTTCAGGAGCAATACTCCCTTTTGCATATTTAGGTTCATTAATACTATCAACATAATGAACAATATCTAAACTTTCAGGTAAATAGCTTCCATCATCTTTTTGTAAAATAGGTAACATTTTTCGACCAATCATTTTTGTCGGTGTTTCTATATCATCATCGAATAAAACGATTTGCTCTACTGCTAACTTTTTTAAACCAAAAATCATTCTTGCTCTGACACAAAACGGACAGTGGTCATAAATATATAATTTCATTGTTAACCTCACTAATTTGATAATAAAAGTTACAATAGGTTTATACAGTATACTTGAGTGCTTACATTTATGTCTTATCACGCTTGTAAAATTTTGTTTAGCGCAAGGAAAAATAAATGTAATAGAGTGCACAAAATCCCAATAATGAAATACAGATCATGGCAAAATACGTTTAATAATGGCTACTCCTGAAAAAAATATGCAGCTAAATTCCATCGCAATTATCCTTTTGATAATTTTGAAACCCTTGATGTTATGGGGCCTGTTGAAGTATTTGGCCGCTTAGAACATTGCCAAATTGAATTTATATCACCTTCAGGAAAGGCAATGACTAGCTCTCAAGGGGTTACAGTCAATACACGCCCTATACTTACCCCATTCTATCAATATATTTTGATACCTGGAGGGCAAGGTACTCGCTCATTATCGCAGAATGATGATTATATTCAGTGGCTGAAAAAACAGGTCGAGTATGCGGAAACTGTCATTTCAGTTTGTACTGGTTCCGCACTTCTTGCTCAAACGTCCCTTTTAAACGGCTTTAAGGCTACAACAAATAAGCTCGCTTATCAGTGGGTAACTTAACTCAATGACCGAGTATTATGGCAATCTAAAGCAAGATGGGTTCATGATAATAAGTTTTATACCTCATCTGGCATTAGCGCAGGTATTGATATGTCATTACAGATTATCTGCGATTTTTATAACCGAGACATTGCAAATAATATTGCGCTTAAAATGGAGTATATATGGAATAAAGATGCTAATCATGATCCTTTTTCAAAAGTAATCATTTAAGATGTTTATAGCTTTATTTAAATCAACTTATTTGATAGCTAATAAATATTATTGATTTATTAGTCATCTTTAATTATTCAAATAATAACTCCGCCAACCCATAAAAACAAAAAATTAACATTTATTCTCATGATTTAACTTTACACTTTCAATCTTACACATCCCAAAAAGAAAGCAACTAACTGAAAACAAAGAAAATAATTAACCATTTTTTATAACCATTAAATTTTAAGTATCAATTTAAATTTGTTAATATTAATTCTTATTTTAACAATCTTAGTTTGATGAATTCTTGCATTAGCTATTTTACTTATTTTCGTTATAATCCCTTACTATAAACAATGTTATTATTTATTAATGTTTAAAGCTCTAAATCGCGATTTTCATCATATTTATGTTCATTAAATCTTTTAAAACACTTTAGTTTTTAATATACTATCAAATGTAATTTTAATTTAGTGCATTAAATAATAACCCTTCATATAAATTGAGGATGTCATATGGACATTCATACTATAATTGGTATTAAAATAAAAAACCGGAGAAAAGAACTCGGTCTATCTGGAGCTAATTTAGCTAATAAATTAAATTTAAGTCAACAGCAAATCTCACGTTATGAAAATGGAATTAATAAAATACCTATCAATCATTTAGTTGATATCGCTGAAGCGCTAAATTGCCCCATTGAATGGTTTTTCCAAGGTTATACTAGTGGATTAAAAAATGAAAAAAATGATGCATCCGAACATATCAATAAAGAACGACAGTATGTTGCTGAAAGCATAATTGTTGATTTGAAATAAGTCTTCTATAATAACTACGAATTATCATTTTTAATATAAAATAAAGGCTGACTCTAAATATAAAATCAGCCTTTATTATTAAATAAAATACTTTTAATAATTAATCATATGTAATATCAAAGCGCATTTGAGCATAAACTTCACCGGGTGAAGTTCTGTCTTCATATTGAAAATAACGAGCGGTAAGTTCTATATCGATATCTTTTGTATCATTATTATTTAATGATGCTACACGATATGGGCGGCCAAAATTGATTGGGCTTTTATCTTTTCGTTCTATAACTTGAACACCAATTCCTTTTGCTGGGCTATAGGTACTTTGGTTTGCTAAAACACCGTTTACTTGAGTCCCTGTCGCTTTTATCCCGCTAAAAGTAACATCAATATTAGTCTTACCCGTAAAACTAGTACCGCCACTACATTTCAACTTTATAGTAAAATCTTTTTCACCAGCAGGCTGGTCTCTCGCTGTTAATTGAACTCGTTTTATAGGGTCTAACATTACATTTTGATTTTCACCACTTGTCACTTGGCAGGATGGAGAAACGATAGTAATAGCATTTGCATCTAAATAACTAACTAAGATTGGACTGTTATTAGGTTTATATCCATAAGTGGTATAAATACCACTTGCTAGTGTTCCGGTTCCTGTATATTTAGCCGTTTTTATTATACTTAGCGTAAAAGTAGAATCATTTAATGACATTGGGGTACTATAATATCCCACATTTGTAGGAAAAGTACTTGGGTAAGTCATAGAATGCTGCCGACCCGATGAACGGTGGAATTTTAAACCAATACCTTCAACATTCGTTTGGTAAACTTTCCCACCAATATCGCGTAAATCAGGCATGACCACTTCAGCCTCAATATTCACCTTTCCACGACACCAGAGGTAGGTTTGGTTAGTATTCATTGAATAATCTTGTGTTTTAATTACACTCCCAACCGGAAGGTTAGGATCTACAACAATTTTTCCAAGTCTCATATCTACTCTATATGCCGGCTGACTTGTTCTTTCGCAACTATTCATATAGATGTATCCAGGGCGCCCATTATTTGCAGATACGCCATTTGCGGTAAATAGTAACCCTACCCCAATATACCAAAACCATTGATTTTTTATTGACATAGAACTTCCTTACTATTTCCTGCAGCTAATGAGAATGTACATTGACCTTTATCCCACGTAATAATGGCATTAGTTGCAATTTCACTGCTAATGAACACCATACCACCTTGCCCAACAATACCGATTGCCTCACCTTTTTGGTCTGTCACATTAGCGCCAAATGGTAGTGGTTTGTTATTAGATCTTTTAACGTTATAAACCACATTTTTTTCAATCTTAGTACCAAATTTAACCTTAACGACACTACCTTCATAAGGAACTATCTGTGATGACATATTTTCAAAAATAATACCTTCAGAACTGCCTTTCGGGTCAATTTCGATTTTATTAGTGCGATAAGCTCTTACATAAGGCGCAATAGCATAACCATGACTATCAATTGTCGTCCCCATCGCCCCTACCACTGATGCACCTTCTGCGTCTTTCGCCTCAATCAATGCAATTGTGGTTGCATTATTCGGCGTTAGCGTTATTCCACCGGAGTGCAAAACTAATGACCCATTTGCGCCTACACCATATTGGCGATAACCTTCACCTTGGCTGTAATTCGCATTTGTATTGACCGACGATGTACGGTAGCTAGTATTAAGACCGATATTTTTCGCACCACCATTTGCAACTGAGGTATTGATTCCGTATGTCCAATTATTATCACGGTCAAACGTACCACTGGTACCTATTTGGCTACTTCCGAACTTTTCATTATTAAATGTAGTATTAGACGTTAAGGTGGACACCTGATTCTCTCCCCAATAAAGAGGAATGCTCAAGTTCACACCGAGCCTGTCATCTTTTTTATCATGGCTATTTTGTGTATATACCCTCATAAATGACAAACCATATGAAAGGCGATTGATGCTATTGTTGTAACTTAGTTGATATTGTTTTTCTGTTCCTGACTTATCCCAATAACTTGAAATACGCCCCATGAAATAAATTCCACCGTAACCTTCAGGTAAATTTTGGTTAATAGTGTAACTGAAACCATTTTTTTCACGCCCTAATGTATCGACAACGCCACGTTTATCGTTATCAATAGCATAAAGTGCATTATTAATATTGTAATAATCTTTCGTTGAATATCGATATGCTGCTAACACAAGATTAGTGTCTGTTTCAGTGAATAACTTATTAAATGTAAAACGATAACTTTGCCCATAATCTGTACGATGATTAAATACAATGCGAGATTGCGTTACATCAATTGCAACCGCACCAATCCCAGTATTAATACCACTTCCTAACAAATAAGCTTGGTAATCATCAAAAGCAGTGACCCCACCATAAAGGGTAAATGTATTATTAATCCCATGCTGAAGAGTCGCTTGCATAACAAAAGGACGATTTCTTAAATTTTCAGAATCAGATTTACCGCCCGCTATTTGGTAACGCGTAAACCCTGGACGTAATAATTGTGCTAACGAAGAATACGGCACACTAAAATTAGTCTCGCTACCATCAGCCTCTTTTACTGTAACATTCAAATCATTACCATAACCCGATGGGTAAACATCATTCAAACTAAATGGCCCAGGAGACACGGTTGTTTGATAAATAATATTGCCATTTTGCCGAATCGTCACTAAGGCATTACTTTGAGCGATCCCCCGAATTTCAGGCGCATAAGTTGTCATCCCATCTGGATACATATTGTCATCCGTTGTTAGCTTAGCCCCTCTTAAGCCAATACTATCGAATAAATTACCATCCGTATAAAACTGCCCAATAGTCGCTTTTGATTTTAGTGCGGCAATGGGCCTTTGCAGATAAGTTTGATTGCTATTCCATTCAGAACCTGTAGAACGTTGCCAACCCAAATTCCCTATATGTTTCAATAGCCAACCATCATAACTTAAGCCAGCATTAACGCCTAAATAGGCGCTAGAGCTATTTGAACCTTGGTTTCCACTGATATGGCTATCATAGTAATTAGCCATATAGCCAATATTTAATGCAGGAATTCCTGTTTCCCAAAATTGCGAAGAAACATAACCCCGAGAAATTTTTTGTTCGTAAATTTGCGGTACAGAAATATCTAAACGTAGTGTCGACGTATGAAATATATCTTTAACTTCTTTGTCGCTGTTCCACTCATCCAACGGCAGACAAGTAGCACTGTTTTTATCAATTGATGGATTAAATTTTTCAGTATCAATACCTAAGTTTGAAAGTAACTCTCGGGTATAACAAACCCCTAATTGTTTATTTTTTTGTTCTTCAAAATTAAGTTCGTAACGCCCTTTCCAATCATTATTCGTATATACATCAACTGAATACTTTCCTGGACTAATCCCTGTCGCATTAAAACGGTCTAAATCAACGTTGTCTTTACTTCCCATAATAAAGCCACTATTGAATTCATAGGTTTCTTCTTCAGCTGAGGCATGGAATACGGGAACAATCCATGACGTAATAAAGCAGACTACAGAGAGTGTATTGCTATATTTATTGTTTAACTCTCGCTGTTTCATTATATATTCCTATTTTGCAGTTAGAGTCACCGCAACATCTGAACCATAGTCATTAATATTGTTAACAACAACCTTACTGCCAGACTTAATTGCCTGCTTTAATTCAACTAATGTTTGATTTTTGGGTTCTATTAAAACAGTTTTATCTGTAAGGCCAACCTTTCCATCGGTGGATATTTTTGTGACCGTAATATAAAAAGGTGTTGGATTTTCAATAACAATATTCTTACCATTTGTTTTGATAACTAACTGTTCAGGAGCTAATTCTCGGCTACCTAGCCCAACAGGCCGGTAAAAAAACTTAAAACGAGAACGAATTGCTAGCTGTAAAACATTCTGCATTTCCCCATCTTTGCCTTTTACAGTAGGCGGAATATCTAGAATATTAAGCCACCATAAACTTTCCCTATCTTGGGGAATTTGCCCTTTATCCATTAACTTTATGCGTAAATTTTGACCACCCTTTGCTTCTACTCGAGAAACAGGAGGAGTAATTTGAAATGGGGTTTTTATCGTATCAGGTGTTTCTGATGCATTACCTGTATCAAGCCAAGCTTGAGCAACCGCAGGACGTTCTGCTGTATTTGAAAGTTGTACGGTGATCTCTTTCTCATCTCCAGGGTAAATAAACCTCGTACCATTAACAATTATATTGTTAGCAAACGAATTAATACTGAAGATAAAGCAACATGCTAATACGATAGCTTTCATTTAAACCTCAAAACATAAAAGCGGCAGTGTTCTACCGCTTATTGCAATAATATCCATTAGTGTTTTACTACAACGTCTAATAACACTAACTTAAAACAACCAACCTATTCTTATTGATAAGTGATTTCGTAAGTTGCGTAGCTTTTAACTTCACCTGCAGTAACTTCTGTTGGTTTATCGGTGATATAACCTACGTAATATTGGAAACGTGAACCTTGGTCAATTTGGGTAATAAGTTCGGATGGTTGTTGATTGTCGCCGCCTGGTACGATGAATTTTTTAGCATCATCAGCCGATAAGACAAATTGGATATTCTTCGCACCAGTAGAATCAGTATTCGCTAAATAACCTAATTTTTCGCTACCACTTAATAAGTTACCACCAGTCCACACCACACCGATCGTTTTAGCGTTGCCGCCAACTGATGTTGCTGAACAGTTAGTCACATCAATTGCAAATGTTTTTGGTTTTAATAATGTACCTTTACCACCTGCTTGAATTTCTTCCAATGAAATTGGTGCTAAGTATACGCTTGCATCGCTACCTTGACCGTCAACAGAAACAGTACAAGAAACATCAGTTACTTTACCGTTAAAGTTAACTTGGCCACCGCCAACTTTATTTGCTGCATTAGCTGTTGATAAGCCGATGATTGTTGTAGCAACAGCGGTCAGTAGTACTTTCTTCATTTTCATTTCCTAATATGAGATTTTTATTCTTACATTTAAAGAACTTATTAAGTTTTTATTTAATTTATTGGTAAATAAAGAAAAATAAAAACTCCACCGCATATTGAATACAGTTAGTCATTTATGTTTCATTTTTAAACCATTTTTACTAATGCAAATAAATATCTTTCTTAATTAGTCCTATTTAGAATTTATAATCATATGCTCTATATGATTTCGAAGAGAGGATACATAATAACTTAAATTTTATTAAATCGTTTTTTTCATCACTTATTAATTTTTTGATAGGTAAAGACTATTAAAACAAACCTATTGATTGAGCATTTTGATGTGCTGATTCCACTAATTTACTCGTACAAAGCTTAATATTTAGATTTTAATATCTATTAATTTTGTATTATCTTATTTTAATTCAACCAAACTAAAAAATGAAAATTATTATAAAATACAAAAATCGTTATAATTGGATTGAATACATATTTTAATTCACATTTTGATACTTTCTGTCGCAAAATATCCACAATATTAATCTAATAATGAATATCACATAAAGGCTCAAACATTAATATAATTAATATTTATTGATCTGTGAAGATATGTAATACCCGTCAATTACAAATATTAAATTTCGAATTATTATGCTTGAATATCAAATTAACACACTATGGGTGTATAGGCGTTCTTTTATATTAACAGTCTGCTTTGGTCGTTATTAAAGTTTAAAAATGTGAATTTTTACGAGGTAAATGTCGATTTTAATCAAAATTAAAAAATAAATGGAATGAGGGAAATAAAAATGATAAAGGAAATAGCGATAAAATCGCAATATAATCCTTTATTCATTCAACTTGATCTTGTAGTAAAAACCAGAATACCAAATTATTTAGCCGAAGCTATGTTAAAAAAAATTATCATTATTTTTGATATAGGATAAGAAACCCCGATTAATTGTACAAACTATAAACTGTGTTATATCAATTTTCTTGCTTTATAACCTAATGAAAATAATGATGTTTTCTTAAAACGAACACCCCATGGAAATGTGATCTATGCATCAATTTTTAACATTAAGAATATTCCTAAATAACTCATTGCGTGTGTTAAAGTGTGATCAAATCCAAAAAGCCATCGCTAAAAGATGATGTTTTACTCTATTACTTATCCACTAGCAGACAGTTTAACGTCTTTTTGGTAAATCAATCACTCTAATAAGACTAATTTATTTAGCAATTACATAACATAAGGTAGCTGTTTCTATTTTAGTACAACAAATTACCGGTTATGAGACATTAGTGGATAAAAATATTTTATATCAATAATTTGCCATAAACAGATGAGGTCATCCTTACTAAATCTATATGAAGCTATCAAAATATTGCCTCCCCCCTTATGATGAGCTTAATAAGTATTAGTCCTGTTATTACATCGCTATTTAGTTGATCAAATGACAAAAATACGCTGACAACTAGTAGTAATATCGGCTAATTTCAAGAAATAATTAATGCAAAATAGAAATATTATTGGATTGGAACTGTTAGATTGGAACTACAGCAAAATCTTCACTAAGTTTTCGCTGTAGCAGTAATCAAGAAGTGAATAATTGGTTAATGTTCGTTCTGACGGTATAGAGCCCACTCTTCTATTTTCTCACCTGAGGGCAAGATACAGTACCCGAGTTGCCCTTGCTCTGTTCTCTTAATTTCTAATTTCCCACCAATTTGTTCACAATACACCGAAGCAGGGTTGGCCATGCCTACCGCTTTTGACTCAATTGCGGTTGTATTGGAAACACATCCGGAAATAGCAGCAAAACTCACTAACATAAGTGTTTTCTTCATAAGAAATATTCTTTAGTTAATTTGGAACGTTCATTTATTATTATGGAATGAGACGAATATAAACTGATTTTATTAATAAATAAAAGCCATTTTACTTACGCCTTTTGTTGTCAAAAAGGACAATCAAAATGCCAAAAAAGGCAATTAGCAAACTGCCAATAATATAATTCTGCCTATCAAATGCCAGCCCTGAATCCTTCACACTCTCACCATAAACGATAGGAATACTTACATCCATATTGTAAGAAATAATCGCGGTAATGAGACCTATAATTGTGAGTACCACACCAAATGTTTTCATTTCCATCCTCCATGTTACTCTTACAAGAAATAGATTAGCTAAGTATCTTGAGAAAAGCAAAATGAGAGGTCACAAATCATCATTTTTCCTCAAATAAAAATATTATGGTTTTAAGATATAACATAAAAAATTGTGAGAGGTTGGTTTTAAAGATAGATTTTCATGCAGTTAAAATTTTAAGACTGATAAGGCTAATAACTAGAAGGCAATATTGAATATTTATTGAAAACTTCTATAACTAATAGAATAAATAATCACACCTTGTAGTAGTGTGATTATTATTTACTTTCATTTAACACACTATAATGCATCAATTAAAATGAATAAATCATCATCGATGCAACTTGGCTAAATTTTTCAAAAAAAGAAATTATTGCCGGTAAAATAGCAATATTTAGAATGGCAAATAAGCCTACAGTTGAAAGTGATATTTCCATAATAACTTACTGTATCATAGAGGGTTACTACTACCCCCTACCCATCGGCCTATTCATAATGTGTTCTTCCCAATCCACCACATCAATTTCTCTGACCGCGATATGGCGAACAGACACGCCTTCATTATGCATTGCCGCTTTAGAGCCGGTTTTTAATGGGTGCCAGGCCGGGAGAGGCTTCCCTTCTAATAACAAACGGTAAGCACAAGTGCTTGGCAGCCATCCAAATGTTTCTAAGTTATAGCGATTAAGTTTTATACAATCCGTTTCATAACTGAAGCGGTCTTCATAATGCTTACACTGGCAAGTTTTTAGATTTAGCTGATTGCAAGCGACATTAGTAAAATAGATTTCATCTGTATCTTCATCCATTAATTTGTGTAAGCAGCATTGCCCGCAACCATCACAGAGAGATTCCCATTCTTCATCCGTCATTTCATCTAAAGTTTTAAATTGCCAGAACTGCGACATAATACTTTTTAATCCTATACTTAAATAACCCGTGTAGTCAGCGAGTGATCATTAATTGATAATTTTAGCATATCACCAGAAGCTAATGGGCCAACACCTTCAGGTGTACCCGTTAAGATGACATCCCCTGCACGTAATGTGAAAAAGCGGGACATATAGCTAATCAGAGGTAAAATTGGCGTGATCATATCACGCGTTGAGCCCTCTTGGCGAACTTCACCATTTATTTCCAGAGAAAGCTGAACATTTTGTAAGTCATTTGGGTTACTAATAGGAATAAAGCCAGAAATTGGACATGAACCATCAAATGATTTGCTTTTTTCCCATGGCTGACCTGCTTTTTTAAATTTAGCCTGCAAATCACGTAAGGTTAAATCTAATGCAACTGCATAACCGGCGATAGAACGTGATACACGATCTTCATCTGCATTTTTTAATGGCATACCAATTAAGATTGCCATTTCAATTTCATGATGAACAGCACCAAAATCTTTTGGAATAACAATTGATTGAGTAATATCACACAAGGCAGTTTCTGGTTTAATAAAAATAACAGGTTCTTCCGGTATAGCAGACCCCATTTCTTTTATATGCTTTGCATAATTACTACCAACACAAACAACTTTATTTGCAGGGAAATCCAGTAACGCACCTTGCCAGTCACGATGTTGATACATAATAGTACTCCTATTATCGTTATTGTATTTTATTAGCGATACCATCTGCCATCATGCATACACTCAATGCAAAATAATACGAGCGGTTCCAATGCATAATGGTTCGAAAATTTTCGGTCACTAAAAATGTCCTGCCTTCAGGGTCATCCGGAATAACCACCCACGTTTTTACGCCTGAAGGTAACTGAGCGAATGCAGGTAATGTAACACCTAGTTCTTGCCATTCACTAACAGATCTTCCTTGTTCTGCTTTTACACCTTCCAACGTTTTATTAAAATCTACAGGTAAGTTAACTTGGTAACCCCATGGTAATTTAGCTTGCCAACCTTCTGTTGATAAATAATTAGCGATGGATGCAAAAACATCAGATTTATTATTCCAAATGTCCATTTTACCATCACCATCACCATCTGCTGCATAAGACAAATAAGAGGTTGGCATAAATTGACTCTGGCCCATCGCTCCAGCCCATGAACCTTTGAGCTGTTGATCTTCTGGGATATAACCTTTATCCATTATCTCAAGCGCAGCTAAAAGTTGTTTGCTAAAAAGCGCTTCTCTTCGTCCTTCAAAAGATAATGTCGCGAGTGCCGAGATAACATCTTCTTTACCCTGTGAGCGCCCAAAACCACTTTCTAATCCCCATAATGAAACAATAAACTGAGGTGGAACGCCATATTTATCACTTATAGCATCTAGAGTGGATCTGTTTTCTAAATATTTGTCATAGCCTGCATTGATACGCGATTGTGGTAATACGTTTTTTAAATAGCTTGCTAACGTAACCGTCGCCCTTTTCTCTGGTTGGCCTTTATCTGCTTTCACTACACGCTCAATAAAATGGATATTAGCAAAAGCACGTTCAATGGTGGCAGGCTTAATCCCCTGTTCAATAGCATGTTCTTTCAGTAATTCCACATAAGCAGGAAATTGTGATGGTTCACGTTGTTCAATAGGAAATGCTTTATCTAAAGCAACGACTTCTTGCGCTATAGCCGCATTTTGTTCTGCTGTAATCGGTTGAGTAACAATTGATTCGTTATGAGTTGCAGAGCAACTTGTTAAAAACAAACCAGCGACTAATGTATATAATAACGTTGGTTTCATTTGTCTCCTCCAGACTGTCATTGCTTTTCAGGATTTTCTTAATTTGCTCTAGTTATTCAGTTCTTTGTGTTCTGAAAGCAAATTTTCCACCGGAGGTGGGAATTGTAAGTAATAACCAACTTCTAAGAGGTCAGATTTAACCTTTGCCAAGTCAGCATTGGCGAGCTTTTCACGCTTATCTAATGAGACAAGCATAGCAAATTGAGGTGTACCAAATTGGGCTAATAATTCATCAGGAACACGTGAAAAATCATCTTTCTTCTCAATATAAAGATAAGTTTGGTCACGTTTAGGGCTTCTATAAATTGCACAAATCATTATATTTAACTCTTTTTCTTAGTTCATTAGCTTGCTTGAAGTATATAGTAACTATAACATGCTATTGTTTTACAGAATATCTTCACCCGAGGATTGTTTCGGAAATTTTAATTTGCTGAGTCTGGATAGATGCCACAATCGCCAATAGAACTTAAAGGCAGCAGTTTTACTCTTTCAGTTATTCACTTATACAGTGAAGAGCCTAAACTCATCAAAAAAGCGCTGCAAGATAAAGTAAATCAAGCTCCTGATTTCTTTAAAAATGCTCCTGTCGTGATTAACATTGCTGAATTATCCCCAAATGTAGATTTACAGAGCATTCATCGTTCTGTTATATCTGCGGGATTACGTATTGTTGGGGTTAGTGGGTGTACTAACCCGCAAATGCGACAAAAAGCAAACGATGCTGGTTTACCGATATTAAGCGAAGGTAAAAGTCAAAAACCTGTTGAGATTCAGCCTGAGCCTCAGGCTGCTACAGTTCAAACTGAGCCTTTATATCGTAAAACTCGTATTATCAATACCCCTGTTCGCTCTGGACAACGTATTTATGCACCAAATAGTGATCTGATCGTCACAAGTAATGTTAGTGCAGGTGCAGAACTATTAGCAGATGGTAATATCCATATTTATGGCGTGATGCGAGGCCGTGCATTAGCAGGAGCCTCCGGCGATATTGAAAGTCAGATTTATTGTACTCATTTGCAAGCTGAGCTGGTCTCCATTGCAGGTGAATATTGGCTGAGCGATCAAATCCCTGCTGAATTTCTCGCCAAAGCAGCTAAACTTTGTTTAGTTGATAACAAACTTAATATCGAATATTTAAATTAGACCTTATTTACAAGGAATTATTCATGGCACGCATAATTGTAGTGACTTCAGGTAAAGGTGGCGTTGGTAAAACCACTTCAAGCGCGGCCATAGCTACTGGCCTGGCACAAAAAGGGAATAAAACGGTGGTGATCGATTTTGATATCGGCCTACGTAACCTTGACCTCATCATGGGGTGTGAACGTCGAGTAGTCTATGACTTCGTAAACGTTATCCAAGGTGATGCAACCCTGAATCAGGCTTTAATCAAAGATAAGCGCACCGAAAATTTATTCATTTTACCTGCTTCGCAAACACGCGATAAAGACGCATTAACGCGTGAAGGAGTAGGCAAAATTCTTGACGAATTGAGCGACGACCTTGGTTTTGATTTTATTGTTTGTGACTCCCCCGCAGGTATCGAAAGTGGCGCTTTAATGGCGCTCTATTTTGCTGATGAAGCCATTATAACTACCAACCCGGAAGTTTCATCTGTCCGTGACTCTGACCGTATTTTAGGTATTTTAGCGTCAAAATCACGTCGTGCAGAAAAAGGTGAAGAACCGATTAAGGAACACTTATTGTTAACACGCTATAACCCTGGCCGTGTAACCCGTGGCGATATGCTAAGCATGGAAGATGTTCTGGAAATCTTATGTATTCCTTTGATTGGTGTTATTCCGGAAGACCAATCTGTACTGCGCTCTTCTAACCAAGGTGAACCGGTCATTTTGGATACAGAATCTGATGCAGGCCAAGCCTATGATGATTGTGTTGCTCGTATTTTAGGTGAAGATCGCCCTATCCGTTTCATTGAAGAAGAGAAAAAAGGTTTCTTAAAACGCCTATTTGGGGGATAAATAATGGCTTTATTGGATTTCTTTCTGTCGAGAAAAAAAACGACAGCGAATATCGCAAAAGAGCGATTACAAATCATCGTTGCAGAACGCCGCCGTGGTGATAGCGAGCCCCCATATCTTGCAGATATGAAAAGAGATATTTTGCAGGTTATCTGTAAGTATGTCCAAGTTGACCCTGAGATGTTATCAGTGCAATTTGAGCAAAAAGGGGATGATATTTCTGTTCTTGAACTAAACGTTACGCTACCTGAAGGTGACGAAATAAAAACAACAACAGAAGAAAAGTAATTTGCAAAGAAAGCCGCTGTCTAATTTTAGGATTAATTCAATAGGTCGCGGCTTGCTTTTATCTTATTAATATAAAACAATAAATTAAGAACTACCCTCGGGCGCTAATTTCAAACAGCTATTCAGGTTGAAAGCCCACCGCTATTAGGCAATTTATAACTCGAATTCAATTGACAATGTTATCTGTTTTTTTAAACCCTCTGGTGGTATGCCAACAGGGCGACTCTTTGCTATAGCCGTCAACGCAGCTTGGTCGAGTTGTGTATGCATAGAAGACTTAGCAATACTCACCCTTGTTATCTCTCCCGATGACGTAAGCGTAAAATTCACCAGAACCTTTCCTTGAATATGGGTATTTCTCGCTTTTCTTGGGTAACGTTTATGGCGCTCTATTTCTCTACGTAATTTATCAATATAAGATTGATAATTCGCACTTATATTATCCCCTACTGCCCTCGTATTTTGCGCACCCTGTTCCCCTGCGGCATTTGATAAAGTACTATTTTGGCCAGCTTGCTGTTCTTGTTTTACATCATCGTTTTTTTTATTTTGTTGTTGTTCTTTCCGCTTAATCACTTTTTTATTTGGTTGTTTTTGTTCTTTTTTCTCGATAACTTTTTTCTGTACATCCGAAACTTTATTTTCATCACTATGCGTACTTTTTTTATTAGCAACTTTGATTACCGCATTTTCATTTTGTTGCGGTTCAGAAAGTAAACCGCCAGTTAGTTTATTATTTAATGTGACATCACTTATTTGCTTTTCAATTACATTTTGCGTCAATGCAATAGAGATAATCGCCGCCTTTATTGGCGTATAAATTTGTGCGTGACGTGTTTTTTCAGCACTTAAGCAATAAAAAACGATACCAAAATGAAATAATAGCGAAACCATAACAGCAAAATTAAAACGTAGAGTAAGCATTTTAATATCCCTAATAGCCCCTTCGCTAATGCCAAAACATAACTACATCAACGAAGGGGAATCCCTTTTAGAAGCGACTTGTTACATTGAAGCGTATAGTTCTACCCGGTGCCGGCATCATACTGCGGGTTAGAGGATCAATATAATATTCATCAAATAAATTTGTAGCTAATAATTCAAACGATAGGTCTTTATTAAACTGGTAATTAACATAAGCATCAGCAGTAAAAACCGCATTCCAGCTCATTGGGCTATTATTTAATGGTGCATATGAGAATGGATATTTATCTATCATTTCCGCCTCATCCTCATTTTTTGCTTTACTGTGATAACGCATACGGCTACCCACTTCCAAGCTTTCATCTAAAAAACGTAAACCTAGGTTGGCATGAATACTGTATTTGGGTTGCAATTGAGTACGTAAATAGCCGCCGGGGAACCCAGCTGTTGTACACTCTGAGCCCCCAAATTTATTATAGGGGTCCATCACCATCAATGAGACTTCATCACAAACTTCATTTTTTAAGCGGTAATCTACCCCTAAGTCACCAAATACCCAGCCATTATCATAACGTGCCAATAGTTCCAAACCAGCTGTGTTATGTTTATCAACCTGCGTAAAGACTAACCTGTCGTTCCTATCAAAGGCATTTGTGACTACGGTGTTGTAGTAATTTATACGTAAGTCAGCATGATTTTCTGCCGCAACCAGTTCTTGGAAATTACGCACATATCCCAGTTCTATTGTATGGCTACGTTCTGGCAAATAAACCGGCGGCACATAGTTTGCTTCACGTCCCCCTGAAAAACCAATAGTGTCTTCAAAGATACTTGGCATTCTAACGGTCTCTAAATAACGCCCAAATATTCGGTCGTTCTCTGTTAGGTAAATAGTTGCTCCTAACGCTGGCGCCCAAGCCGATTCTTCATTTCTTTTTGGCGCTTTAAATTTTTGGTCATCTGTGAACATAACTTCATCTGTTTTTTTATTACTAAGCGATCCCAATCGATATTTTTTCGCTTTTAAACCTGTTACGGGATCTATTATTTCTTCTTTTAAATCAATCTCGCCATTATAGAATGGGTTATTTTTGCGTATAAACCGGTTATTTTCATCGACCTTCCATTTCACTATATTGTTTCTTTCTGTAATTCTAAACTCAAATTTTTTTCTATTTATATCCTCTCGATAGCTAGCATCACTTAATGAATTAGCTTTCATTTTTAGTGCTTTTTCGATAAAAATTCTCTGATTATAAAGTTTTTCTTTTATATCTTCGTATGTATTCCCTTTATCATCAACATACTGCTGTATTGTTTGGTATTCTTCTGCACTTAATAAACGGGATAACCTATAGTTTCGAGCGGTTATATGGCTATAGGGCGCATAATTTACATCTTTGGCCGCAATGCGTCTCTCTTTTAATAAATCCCTTGACCAATAGCTAATATATTGAACCCCCGCATTCAGGCTTAACCAATCAGTAGGCTGCCAATCAAACCGAATAGTACCATTATATTCCCGACGCTTACCTTCCCTTGGGATAGCACGGAACATGTTCCCCTTGGGGCTAGAATCCGAATTAAAAATATCTTCACGACTACCAATGGTTTCATCAATTAAGCTTCCCATTAAAGTCACTTTAAATTCAGGTGTAATTTGAAACTTATTGGATAATGAAACACCATAGCGATCGTTAAGTTGGTTTAATTTAATGCCATCAACTAAGGTGCCATTAATGGCAGGGTTTTTAGCCACATTTTTATCTCGACCAAATTCATAATTCCAATCTCTTTCCATTGGTTCCCTAGGCTGGCCACCTGCGGTATTTGAGTTTAAATTAGTTTTTGTCAACCAATAACCTAAGCGAAAATCAATCCAACCAATGGACTCAGGTTTGAACGAATAATTGGCGTAAAAAGTATTTAGCGCCAAGTAAGCCAAAGGCCATTGCGGAATTTTCCCCTCAAGATCATGATAACGAATTTGTGATGGCATAATTTCGCCATAATGGCTCACTGTACGCATATAACCCAGAGATAAATCTTGCGCATTCGGTAACATCAAATTTAATTTAGTCAACAACGTTGACATTTCATTCGAGGTATTCGCCACCTCTGTATTTGGCCCGTAAATTCTGGCTACAAAGGGTATATAGGGGTCTATCGCCTTATTTGTGTTATTAGGGTCATAGGTAATAATATCATCATAAAATTTATCCACCCCACGGCGCCCTGCAAAATAGTTGCCTTGGTTGCGGTAGCTGTATGCCAGCATCAAATCAAACTTTTCTTGCCGTGTTCCAACGGCAATGCGTGCTGCGTTATCTTGCAGATTAAAGAAATTGGCGTTACCTTTACTACGAGCATCAACAAGCATTTCGTGATCTTGAAAATAAATTCCACGAAACTTCTGCATGTCTAACGTACTCAATAGGCGCTTATCATCACGATAATCTATACCGTGGTTTAAATGGTTAATCCGCGGCTTTGTAGAGTTACTCGATGTTTCTAATTTAATATCAAAACCAAATTTGTCATTTTTATCCATAACATCGTCAATACCAATGGTGGTTATCGCCACTCCACCGCCTGTCGATGTACGCACATTACGGTCTAGCGTTGCGCTTTTCATTACTTTAATACTGCTAATCATATTCGGGTCGATATAATTGCGGTTATTCGCCCCGTTATAGCCACGCCACACAGTGATAGCCTGTTCTGTGCCATCCACAGTCACCGGAACACGCCCTTGCCCCTGTATCCCTCGTACATTGGGGTCTATCGCCCCGCTATTACGGGCGTCACCACTATATACCCCTACTGCATGGTTAATGGTGTCTGCGGGGTTAGTGCCTTTATAACGATCAATTTCTTCTTTACTAATATAAATGTTTGATTCGTCTTTATCATATTGGTCGTCCGCCCCTTTTCTATCACGCTCTTTGATAGTGGTCGCTTTATCATTTACCACAATAGAGCCGATGTTTTCGCTTTGTTGGGCGTAGACTAAACTTGCAATACTGCTAATAGATAACCCTGTCACGATATTAATGGCTATCACTGTTTTGATTTTCATTATCTGTTCCGGTGAAAATTAAAATTTCTTGGTGAAATTGACACCGACTTCACTTTGCTTAAAAGAATAAATAATATCTGCCGTGCTTTTATTCACTTGGCTATTAAAATAAATAGAAGGTGTAAAAGTTAATATTTTATTTTTATCAAATGTTACTTGGGCATTTAAATATCTATTTTGATCTTTTCTTTTTACATTTAAATACACATCAAACTGTTCGAAATTTGTTTGCTTGTAACCTACCGCAACAAGTAAATCACACAGTTCGGTGACCTTTAAAAAACCGGCTCTAATCCCATACTGTGAATAACTATCACTATTGCGTTGTTTTTCCCGATTGGCTCCATGTATTCCCCCAAAAGCGACTAACTGAGAATCAACTAAATAGGTCCCAAATAGTGAATAGATCCATTTATCACCATCATTAAAACTATACTCATGAGGATACGTTTTATTTTTATATTCAAAATCACCTAAAATAGTTACTCGATGATTTAACGTATATTCTGTTGCTATTTTTCCTCCTAGGCTTAAATTATAATATTGGTTATCATGCCATTTGGCTTCAAATATGGGCAATATGCCGATTTTTGTATTCGCATTCTCAAATTGATAACCCCCGCTAACAAATATATTTATTTTTCTAGCCGTGACTGTTTTCATCGGTTCTAACCCAAACGCACCGAATGATAATAGCCCTGAATGGTTACCCACGAGAGGAAACCGCTTTGTTGATTTAATATAATAATGCCATTTTCCACCTGCGATAGACTGATTGCTGCTATTCATACATTTACTACGAAAACAGTACATTTCACGGCTATTTGATGCTTCATTTAAATTAAAATCATAACTTGAACCTAGCTTAACCATTCCTTGCCAGCGATTTTTATTCTCTAAATATATTATTTTATTTTCAATATATTCAGCTAACTTACTTGATATTCCCCCGCTATGTTTTGTTTTTATATTCTGATATATCGACAATGCTGCCTCATAATGTTTAACATAAGTTAGTGCTCGTGCAAGTTTTAACTCAACCAAAAGCATATTAGGCTTGTGAATTAAAATTTCATTATATAACCTAATTGCCAAATCATATTCATCATTTAATATCGCCTTTTCAGAGTGAATATATTTAACCAACTCTTTATCATGGTCTTTATGACTAACATAATTATCAATAATTTTATTTATTGCATCAAAATGCCTCTTCTGAATTAGATCATAAAGAATAAAGCCAAGTTCGTCGATATTTTTTTTACTATATTTTATATTATTTATTTCTGACTGATATTTTTTGTTACTATAACCATTTAGACCATTAGTAATCTCCTCTTTTATATCTTGAACTGCCTGTGCTGAGCGTGGAGAAAAAAATAATAATAAAATTATATATATTAAATTTGTTTTTTTATTAAAAATAAACATATTAAGATTACCATTTTAATGATACAAATAAAAAAGTAGACAAATTTCCTTTTGCCTACTTTTTTTATCCAATTATATTTTCAGTAATTATTCGTCTTTCTGCCCACCAAATGCCGTGTCTAGCTCACGATTACTCTCATAGAAAAGAATACCTGCCACTTGTTCAGCATTCTCCCCAAAGAGTTGTCCCATACTCTCACCATGATCTGTTCCATTAGCAATGGCAGCACCGATAAATTTACCATCTTCTTCAATGGAGCCCATCATGGAGTGGCTATTCGTTCCTTCTAATGCACCTGTATATGATTTATCCGTAAAATCAGCATTAAACCAACCCGTCTGTTTTGCTTCACCTGCGAATTGGTTAATGCCTGCTATAGTATAAGTCGCTTGGCCACTGGTTGGGACTTCTGTTGTTGCATTTGCACCGGAGAAATAAACCGTGTGCATTGCATCATCGGCTAAGCCAGTTTGTGACCAATCACCGAAATATACCTCGGCATCTGCAACTTGACTAAATTGGAACTTGCCCATGCCACCGTGCGGGCTACCGCCACTTTCCAAAACATACACGTTGTCTGGCTTTTGTGTTACCATATATTTTAAGCCAGAAAATGATATGGTTTTGCCTTCCTTCATAAAGCGAGAACCAATTCCCGGTGCCCCGATACTCCCCCCATGTGGCCCCATAGTTGATTGAGTTTTATCGACAATAATATTTGTTAGGCCATCATTATAATTTAAACTCTGATTTGATACCGTTTCTGCCATAACACCAACAGAAAATATAGAGAAAGATACTGCAACTGTAATTAATGATAATTTCTTCATTTGCACGTCCTTTTCAATAGAAGTTTGAATTAGGTAGTTTTTTAAAAAGACACATTAAATAAAAGTTTATGCTTTCCTTTAATGTTCGAGATTGAGTATATGCAAATGATTTTTATTTACAAATAAGGGAAATATAATTCAATTTTTTATTATTAGGCAATAAGAAAAAATAATCTTTTATTTTTTAAACAGTTAATTAAAAACCCTATAATATCTAATTTTATTTATTAGGGTTTTCATTAAGAATTAATTCTATTTTTAAGAGTAATTACAATTATTGGATAAAAGTAAAATAAATATATTGATTAATAAATAAAACGTATATTTTTATAAATATATTGACAAACAATAAATATAAATGAAATACAGGTGGAGAAAGTAGACTAAGTTATTTAAATGAGATACAAGAAGTACTCTTCTTGTACCTCATAATATGCTATACGCTTGCTAAGAGCTTTGCTATGGGTTCAGCGAGTAATCGCCCTCGCCAGCCAGCCAATAGCTCAGGAGGTGTAGCCGAAGACTTTAACCCCCAATGAATAGACAGTAATTGGTTAATTTGCCGTCTAGAGGCCAATAATTCTGCATTAAATTTTTCGTTTTCAGCAATATCTTTAACTACCGCTTTAATTTCTTTAAACACACTTTTGTATTGGCTCTGTTCAGTAATATTCGCCACCGGTGTTGGGTATTGGCTTTCATCAAGTTGTTTTGCTTGTTCGACAATCGCTAATAAACGCTTACCATGGCAACGAATTTCTTGCCCCGTTAAACCAAGTGCATCGAGTTCACCAAGAGAGCCTGGTAAATAGCGGGCTACTTTCCACAGGTGCTCTTCTTTCACCACAAAGTTGACCGCCATATCACGTGCTTTAGCTTGGTTTAAACGCCATTGTGCTAATAACTGTAGGCAAGCCAGCTGTTCATCACGTAGTTGCCACGCATTATGGATATTCATGTAGGCTTTTTCTGGCTTTAGTGTTTTTTGCCGACGAGCGACAACACGTTGGCACTCATCTTTTGCATCTTCCAAATAGCCAGCTTCAGTCACTTTTCCCATTAAAATTTCAGCTAATGGCAGCAAATACAGTACATCTGCGGCTGCATAATCACATTGTTTTTCGCTTAACGGACGCGCGAGCCAGTCTGTCCGTGATTCACTTTTGTCGAGCTCAATGCCTAAATGTTCAGCAACCAATGACGCAAAACCACAAGAAATTGGGTAACCTAAAAATGCAGCCACAACTTGTGTGTCGATCATCGGCTCAGGTACACAATCGAAATCATGCATAAACACTTCAAGGTCTTCACTCCCCGCATGTAAAAATTTTAGTTGCTCTGGGTTGGTTAAAAGTGCTTTAAATGGGCTAAAATCCGTGATTAATAATGGGTCAATTAACGAAACTTGCTTTCCATCATATAGCTGTAGCAAACCTAGTTGTGGGTAATATGTTCGGGTACGAACAAACTCGGTATCCAAAGCGAGCCATGGTGCATTACTAGCCTCTTGGCATACTTGGGCTAATTCACTATCTGTAGTTACTAAACGATAATTCAAAACAAGTTTCTCTTTTTTATTTTCATCACAATGACGCCGGTTAAAACCGGCGTCATCTATTCTTTGTTTAAGACTAAACCACAATCATACTGGTGATTTTTCTCTTTGCAATTTTTCTTCATCACGTAGGTCTTTACGCAAAATTTTACCCACATTAGATTTTGGTAATTCATCACGAAATTCAAATATCTTAGGTACTTTATACGCGGTTAATGAACGACGGCAAAAGGTTTTTAGCTCATCACCCGTTAAATTCGCATTTTTCGTTACAACGAAAACTTTAACCGCTTCACCCGTACTTTCACTTGGTACGCCAATTGCGGCACATTCTATAACGTCTGGATGTGCCGAAATAACATCTTCAATTTCATTTGGATAAACGTTAAAACCTGAAACGATGATCATATCTTTTTTGCGATCAACAATACGAATATAACCTTCGCTATCTATTTCTGCGATATCCCCCGTCGCTAACCAACCATCCACTATCGTGTCCGCGGTAGAATCAGGCCGGTTCCAATACCCTTTCATGACTTGTGGACCTTTTACCCACATTTCGCCAGGCTCACCAATAGCGACTTCGTTGCCGTCGTCATCAAGGAATTTAACATCTGTTGACGGAACAGGTAAACCAATGCTTCCACTATAACTGGTTAAATTATAAGGATTACCCGTTACTAGTGGTGCACATTCTGTTAACCCATACCCCTCGAGTAAATGTTTCCCTGTCAGCTTCTGCCATTTTTCTGCAACGGCTTTTTGAACGGGCATTCCGCCTCCAACTGAAAGGCGTAAACGTGAAAAATCCAACTTTTTGAACTCTTCATTATGCAGCCACGCATTAAATAACGTGTTAACACCAGTAATTGACGTAACGGGATAACGTCCTAGTTGTTTTACGGTGTCAGGTACATCTCTAGGGTTGGTAATCAATAAGTTAACTCCCCCCACCGTAATAAATAGTAAGCAGTTAACTGTCAAAGCGAAAACGTGATACAGCGGTAAAGCAGTGACAACAAATTCAGCCCCAAATTTCAGTACAGGCCCGTAAGCCGCTCTTGCTTGCTCAATATTTGCTAACATGTTGCGATGAGTTAACATCGCCCCTTTAGCAACACCGGTTGTTCCACCGGTATATTGCAAAAAGGCCAAGTCATCACCGGTAATGTTAGGCTTAATGTACTGCATACGATAGCCATAATGCATAGCGCGGCGAAAGGAAATGGCGTCTGGTAAATTATATTTAGGGACTAAGCGTTTGACATACTTAACTACAAAATCAACGATTGTGGCTTTAGGACGTGAAAGTTGGTCACCCATACGCGTTAAAATGACGTGTTTCACTTTGGTATTGAAAACAATTTTTTCCAGTGTATGCGCAAAATTCGATACAATAACAATCGCTGTTGCACCGCTATCATTCAATTGATGCTCTAACTCTCTTGGGGTATAGAGTGGATTAACATTTACTACAACCATCCCTGCTCGTAATATCCCAAATAAAGCAATCGGATATTGTAATAGGTTTGGCATCATTAATGCGACACGATCCCCTTTTTTAAGGCCAAGTCCATTTTGTAAGTAGGCAGCAAAAGCGCGACTTCTCTCTTCAAGTTTCCGATAAGTCATCACCGCCCCCATGTTAATGAAAGCAGGTTGGTCGGCAAATTGAGAAACCGCATTTTCAAGTAACTCTGCTAGAGAAGCGAAGCTATCAGGATTGATTTCTTCCGGCACATCAGCAGGGTAATTTTTTAGCCAGATTTTTTCCAAAATGTTACTCCTGAATTTAGTGAAGTTATTATACTCAACATCTCTTTTAACAAATTATTAACTCAGCGTACCAGTTTGAAAAACAGACAATGTCAAGGTTGAGAGGTCTATCACTAAATAAATTTTGTTCCTTCAAGAAAAAACAAGGCGGACTAAGCCGCCTTGTTTGTCTTAAATTAGTTAAACAGATATAAATCTGTACAAGATTGCGTAATTATACATGATGTTACGTTGTTTTTGGAGAGCTTATCTAGTCACTTAAGAAAGGATTTAACCTATTACGTTAACTAAAGTCATTTTTATTGAAACTAAATTTTAGTTAATGTTTTTATTACGCACTTTCATCTGTTAGCGCTTATTTAGATAATCTTTTCTATATCAACAAAAAAGCCCCGCTATAAGCAGGGCTTTTAAATAAAGAAAGATAATCATTATTCTGTTAGATACGTTTGTACGGGTACTGGGCCTCCAGGATAACCGTATCCATAACCATAGCCCCACGGGTGGTTATAAAAATACGGGTCACCATAATAACCATAACCCCACGGGCCAGATGGCGGAAGCATGACACTTTGTGCAACATTCCAGCGTTGGAAACCTGTTACATCTAACGTGACATACTTATAAGGAACTTGCCCTACTTTTCCTTGTTGCTCCCCAGTGATTTTCCCCACCACAGTAATATAACGGTTAGTAAAATCACTTGGTTCACGAAAACCATTTAGGTACGCATAAATACGCCCAATAGAAGGGGAATTGAGTTCTGGCGCAGCATCATATTTATTTAATGCCATCACCGCAATTTCTAAACGTGTTCTTGCTGTTTCATTTTTAACTGCAAGCACTTTCCCGCCAAAACGTGCCTCCTGCCCAATATACATTTCAGGAGCATTTTGTACGGATGTTAAGTTATCTGTTGGGTTTTGCACCGAACCTTGAATTGAAGCAGGTATCGAAACACACCCTGTCAGTGCTAATATGCTTGCAACAAAAAGGCCTTTAAGTGCATTACGGCAGTTTAATTCAATGTTCATAGACCACCTCCGATTAGCGACATTATAAATTCAGGTAATACAGTTTTAAATAGCATTTAGCAAACAAAACACGATATGTTAAAAGTAGCCATAAGAATTCTATTACACCCTAATAATATCCTAAATTATTGAATGATTCGATTCGTATTTTTATTATTCAATATTGGATTTATTTTCTGTTTAATATAAAAAATTGGCTATATCACGTGATATAGCCAATTCAAATCAATTAATTTCCCATGTATTATTCACGACCAGGCAATTTTTTCCATGTAACTTCATTACGTAGGTAAGTAGGTTCGACGTTTTCAACGGCAACCACTTTTCCCTGTTGCCATAATTGCGCAGCAATGGGTAACATATCTTGCGCATCAGGCAGCGTAATATGGCTATTGGACAATGAAGCTGAGTCATTCAGCAATGAAGGATACGCTTCCCATCCAGTTCCTGCATAACTCCAAACCCCTGAAAGCCCAGTAAATTTATTTTTAAAATCATCGGGAAGTAGAACAGCTTCGGTTTCTTCACCTAACCAGTGACCTTCAGATGTTCGCTGATATTGGGCACAATAAATTTCTGACATCCGTGCATCAATAGCCACTAATACCTGTTTATGCCCCGCTATACGAAAGGCGCCTTCAGCAAGTGTCATTAAAGAGGAAACGCCAATCATGGGTAAATTAGCTCCTAATGCTAACCCTTGTGCGATACCAACACCAATACGAACCCCAGTGAAACTTCCTGGGCCTCGCCCGAAAGCTAATGCATCTAACTGATTTAACCCCATTCCGGCTTCCGCAAGAACGTCCTCAACCATGGGTAAGATTTTTTGCGTGTGCTCACGGGGAGAAACCGCAAAACGAGAAATAATATCACCTTCACACCAAAGTGCGACTGAACAGGCTTCTGTTGCTGTATCAACAGCAAGAATACGACTCGACATGCCTAAACTCCGGCAAATTAATAGTTTCTAATTGAAAGATGCCGATTATATTAACATAAACGGCCGTAGGAATAGCAGAAAAACAAGGTGGGATTTACCTCGTTCTATTAACTTCTTGTCTTTTCTCTTCAAGAAATGCAATTGCTTTTTGTATACTTCTTGTTCGCGGTGATGGCGGAAGGCTACGTAAAAAAACCTCACCATAAGGACGTGTCACTAAGCGGTTATCACAAATAACGATGACACCATAGTCACTGGTATCACGAATTAACCGCCCGACACCTTGTTTTAAAGTAATCACGGCATCTGGTAATTGAACATCAGAAAAAGGGTCTCCGCCTCGTAATTCACAATCTTCGATACGCGCTCTTAATAATGGGTCATCCGGCGCAGTAAATGGGAGTTTATCGATAATGACACAAGTCAGTTCATCACCTCGCACATCAACCCCTTCCCAAAAACTACTGGTAGCAACTAAAACGGCATTCCCTGCTGAAATGAATTGGGATAACAGTTTATTTTTACTGCTTTCCCCTTGCATTAAGACGGGTAATGTCAATGAGGATTTAAACTCTTCGGCCAATTCACGCATCATCAGGTGCGATGTACATAAAAAGAAACAGCGCCCCTGATTTTTTTCAATCATAGGTCGTAGCATTGTTGCTAATTTTTGTGCTAGACCTCGTTGATTGAGCTCGGGTAAAAAACGGGGAACACATAATAAGGTTTGGCTTTGATAATCAAATGGGCTGGCTAATAATAACGTTTTTGCACTGACTAAACCTAAACGGTCAGTGAAGTGACTTAATTTTTCATTTACCGACAAAGTTGCTGATGTGAAAACCCAACTGCCTGGCGTACTTGCAATCATTTCGCTGAATTTATCTGCAACCGTTAAGGGGGTTAGCGCCAGTAAAAAATGGCGACCATAACTTTCAAACCAATAACTGTAACCCGCAATCGTCACATCTTTTAAACGATTCAAACGATTTCGGTAAATAGTGACGCGCTCAAAAATTGAGTCTAAGCTCTGTGATCGGCCTAAAGTGGTTTTAATCACTTCGTAACAAAGTTCAAGAGAATCATCAAGTAATGTCAATGCTCTTTGCACTTCAGGGCGTTTTAGTAAATCACGTAAATTACCACGAAAACTGTTTTCCCCCAAATTGAGCCGGAAATCCAGTGTACTTTGCGTGAGCCTATCTGCACTTTTTTGTAGTTGCACTTGGTCTTTTAACTCAGTTCGATAGGCCATAATCATATCGCGTGCAAGATCAAGTAGTTGACGACTGCTAAGTTGCTGACCAAAATATTGGCTGGCGATATCTGGAATTTGGTGCGCTTCATCAAAAATCATGACTTCTGCTTGGGGAATTAGCTCACCAAAACCCGTGTCTTTCACGATTCTATCAGCCATAAATAAATGGTGATTTACAACAACAATATCCGCTTCTAAGGCTTTACGACGTGCTTTTAAGACAAAACAGTCTTGGTAACGTGGGCAGTCGCTGCCGAGACAATTATCATTGGTACTCGTCACTAACGGCCAAACTGGGCTGTCTTCAGCGATATCATGGCAGGTACTCGTATCACCTAACTCAGATTCAATTGACCAACTGCGTAGCCTCACTACCGCTGACAATATTTCAGGTTCAAGACTACCACCACCGAGGGACTGTTGGTCTAATCGCTCTAAGCATAAATAATTTGATCGCCCCTTTAACAAGGCTGTACGCCCAGTGTAACCCATGGCATCAATAATTGTCGGTAAGTCCCGGTGATACAGTTGATCTTGTAAGGCTTTTGACCCCGTAGAAACAATGACTTTTTTTCCACTACGCAATGCAGGAACTAAATAAGCATAAGTTTTTCCTGTTCCAGTACCGGCTTCCGCCACCAGCACATGCTGCTGCTCAATCGACCCAGTTACTGCGTTCGACATCGTAACTTGTGCTTCTCGAGGCTGAAAACCGGGAATTGTTCTGGCTAAAAAGCCATCCGCAGAAAAATCGTCGTGCACTACAAGACCTATTTATTAGTAATAATGAGGACACACTTTACCATGAGTTTATTAACCCTGCTGAGGTAATTATTATCCCCTTGAACAACTGATTTTCATCCAGCCTACAAACTGTTATTCTTGAGCCACATGTATAATAGGGAATAATTATGACTATCAAACGTATTGACCCGGATAATCGTTGGTCTGAAGCTGTTATTCACAATAATGTAATTTACTACACCAGTGTGCCTGAAAACCTTGACGCTGATATTGTTGCTCAAACAGCAAACACGCTCGCGGCAATTGATGTCATGCTTGAACGTGTTGGTTCAGACAAAAGTAAAATTCTTGATGCCACCATTTTTCTTGCTGATAAAGCCGATTTTGCTGGTATGAACCAAGCATGGGATGCTTGGGTTGTTGCTGGAAGTGCGCCTGTCCGCTGTACTGTCCAAGCATTGTTGATGAAGCCAGAATATAAAGTTGAAATTAAGATTGTTGCAGCAATTGATTGATTAGACAGGTTTTGCTTTGCATAAAAATGGGCGCCAATTATTAGCGCCCATCCATGCTCTAAATAGTTTGTGATGTCGCTAGGCGGCAAGTGAGTTAATCCCTTGGGGCATACAAAAGTATGTGACTAGGGTTAACGAATGCAGCCAACAACGCGACAACGCAAAATATGATGAGCATTATGACATCTTAATAAGTACCATCCCCAGCAACAGCAACACAATTCCCCCCCAGCCTTTATAATTTAGCCGTTGATTGAAAAGAATCCAACCTGCTGCTACTGTCGCGATAATACCGAATGCTCCCCATAATGCATAAGCAATTGAAAGTTCGATTCCTTTTACAGCTTGCGCTAGTGCACTGAAGGCTCCGAGTACCGCAATTAGGGAGAGAATACCTATCCAATATCGTTTAAATCCATTCGACATTTTTAACAAAATGTTAGCTGCGATTTCTAATATTACGGCTAGGATCAAAAACGCAGCATGCCACCATTCAAAATGACTCGCCATATTACGCCTCCGACTTAGCTTCGCGTCCAACTAAAGCATTTGTTTTGGCAGCATTGACCGCGTTTTGTGTAACTTGTTTTACTTTCTGTGCAGATTGACGAACGGTGGCTTTTTTGGTGCCTGATTTAATCAACCCAATACCGGTGATCAGTAATACTAATCCACCTATTTTCATCGGTGATAGTGATTCTCCAAACCACATGACACTAAATGTTGTGATAAAAAGAATGCCAATACCTTCCCAGAGTGCATAGGCGACACCTAATGCCACTTTTTTAACTGCAATGGCAAGCAAAATGTATGATGTTGCTATCATGACATACATCACCACCATACCGGTGAAATCACCACTAACGCTGGCATGTTTCATTGATAATGTACCGATAACCTCGGCAACGATAGCTAATACTAAAAATATCCAGTAAATCATTATAATATCTCTCTATGTACAGCCACGTAATAGCCTGTTTTTTGTACAGAACAAATAGACAAATTACTATTGCGCGATTGTTGAAAATTCAAATAAATAACAAGGTGTTGCTGAGTTTATTCAGCGAAATGAATAATCGAGAGAGACGCTATAATGCACCACACCAGTAGTGTTCACTGGAAAGGATAGCTGAAAGGAAAAGCCTGTGTGTCGTTCTTTTTTGGGACTTGCTGATCTTGCCGCTAGTTGAGCTAAGCATGATATCTTATTCTTTTCATCAGGTAGACATCTACCCAATTTACTCCGAACCCTCATGTTGATAGTTAATTTCAGCTTATTTTTAGCATGCCAACTTTATTAAGTCAATGAATATAAACATTTTTTGCATTGAATAAAAATATGCATAACTATTCATTAATATGCTAATCAACCCTTGAACTATCAACAATTATACGAATAAACAAGCGGCAACGATAAATTTTTCATTGGAATTATTTTATAAAAAAATCTCTTTATTCCACTTTTTATACTCTCATCACACCTAAAATATACTATTCGATTTTTAACATTGACAACCTGATTGAACAAGCTTCTTATAGTAGCCATATGATTGTAATATGCCGAAGAGAGTGCCATGAATACCTTTAGCCTTACCTCCAATAGTTTCCAAAATGCCGCAGATGCAACACCATTACCTTATGATGTCGTATCAATTCAGTCGCAAGTTATTTATGGCAGCGTTGGGAATAGCATTGCCGTTCCAGCGTTGACAAAACAAGGTTTACGAGTAGCTGCAGTCCCTACCGTAGTACTGAGTAATACTCCTCATTATACCACTTGCTATGGTGGGGAGTTACCTGGAGAGTGGTTTCGTGGTTATTTAAACGGTTTTGTTGAACGTGGTAGTTTAGATTCTGTAAGAGCTATTTTGACTGGTTATCTAGGCTCCCCAGAAAAAGCTCAAGACTTAGCTGACTGGTTAACCCTCGTCCGCAAAGAACGAGCCGCACTGCCGGTTATTGTTGACCCAGTCATGGGGGATGAGGACAGTGGTTTTTATATTCCCCCTGAAATTGCCGAGGTCTACCGTGATAAAGTCATACCTTTAGCAACAGGAATTATTCCAAACAAATTCGAGCTCATGACCTTAAGTGGCAAACAAGTTAATAATTTGGATGATGCAACAACTGCAGCCCGCAGCTTATTGAAAGGAAATACACAGTGGGTAATCATCACAAGTGCTTTCCAGCCTGATGATGATAATATCGAAGTGGTCTGTGTTACCAAAGATGACGTGGCCGTGATCCGCCACAAACGTTACCCTGTCACGCCAAAAGGAACGGGGGATTTATTTGGTGCAGAACTCACCGCACAATTATTAGCTGGGCTGTCCGTTCCTGATGCCGCTAAAATGGCGTGTTTACGCATTGAACAAGCGATTATTCACATGGCTGCTACAGGACGTAGTGAATTGATTCTTTAAACCACGATATAACACGATATAACAAGCATAGAGAAATGGCGGGATTATCCCGCCATTTTAGTCAATACACCGTCTAATATTTCAAGTATTGATAATTTTATTCGAACTCATTCCACGAACGACCATCACGAGCAATCATCGCTACAGATGCAATCGGCCCCCAAGTCCCTGCCTGGTATGGTTTAGGCGCTTCATTGTCCATTGCCCATGCATCTATAATAGAATCAACAAATTTCCATGCTTCTTCTACTTCATCACGGCGAACAAACAGTGCTTGAATGCCGCGCATTGCTTCAAGCAATAAACGTTCATAGGCGTCAGCAAGGTGAGTTTGGTTGAAAGTTTCGGAGAAACTTAAATCCAATTTAGTGGTTTGTAAACGGTGTTTATGATCAAGGCCTGGTGCCTTATTCATAATTTCAATATCAATCCCTTCGTCTGGCTGCAAACGAATAGTTAATTTATTCTGAGGTAGATCTTGATAACTTTCCGAGAAAATATTTAACGCGGGCTTTTTAAAATAAACCACAACTTCTGAACATTTAGCCGGTAGGCGTTTCCCTGTACGTAAATAGAAAGGCACGCCCGCCCAACGCCAGTCATCAATATCAACACGCAAAGCAACGAATGACTCAGTCATACTTTGCTTATTCGCCCCCTCTTCCTCTAGATATCCAGGGACTTTTTTGCCCTGAACAAAACCAGAGGTATATTGCCCACGTACAGCCTTTTCACGCACATTAGTATGGTCAATGCGACGTAAAGAACGTAAGACTTTCACTTTTTCATCACGAATACGGTCAGTAGTTAAATCTGCCGGTGGTGACATCGCAATCATCGTTAAGATTTGCAATAAGTGGTTTTGCACCATATCACGCATTTGGCCTGCTTGATCGAAATAACCCCAACGACCTTCGATTCCCACTTCTTCTGCAACTGTGATCTGGACATGATCGATAGTGCGGTTGTCCCAGTTATTGATAAATAACGAGTTTGCAAAACGCAGTGCGAGTAAATTTAAAACTGTTTCTTTACCAAGATAGTGGTCAATACGATAAACTTGGCTTTCATCAAAATACTTGGCCACTTCATTATTAATTTCTTGTGATGACGCTAAATCCGTTCCCAGTGGTTTTTCCATGACAACACGATTTGGCTTTTTATTTAATTTAGCATGACCCAGTCCTTGGCACATTGCACCAAAGGTGCTCGGTGGCATGGCAAAGTAATGGATAGCCGGTTGTGCATCTTGTTTTAACATTTCAGCTAAACGCACAAAACTTTCAGTCTGGTTAACGTCTAAGTTACAAAAATCCAAGCGAGAGCTCAATTTTTCCCACAATGCTGAATCGAGATCTTCTTTTAAGAACTTATCTAACGCTTCTTTGACAAAGTGGACATAATCATCTTGACTCCATTCAGCTCGACCGACACCAATAATACGCGTGTCTGGATGAATGTAACCTGCTTTCTCTAACTGATAAAGCGATGGCAACAGCTTACGACGAGCGAGGTCTCCCTTGGTGCCAAAAATAATTAAGTCACAAGCTTGAGCAGCATTATGTACCGCCATATTGGTTCTCCTCAATTTGCGGAATGTAAGACCTAACTAGGATAGGCCTTATTGTAATTTTGTTAAAATTAGCCCTAATTCCGCTAATGTACCCTGTTGCTAGTGCCCAGTAAATCTTCATGATACCGATCACAGTTTTTATGATGAAAAAAACAACATATTCCCTGTTTGCTCTTATGTTACACACTGAATAATTTTTAGTGTATTAAAAAGATGCGATTTAACTGAATGGAGACAGCTTCCGTAAAAAAATAACAAAATATGTAGGATGTTTACTAATCTGAAAATTAGATACGGGTCAAAGTTTCACAAAAAGCTGCTAGTTATCACCTGCATTCAGATAGCTTACATATCTTACATAGTATATTTTCACTCTCTATTACAGCATCACGACAAGAAATTAAAAATCAACAATAGGATAACGTGATGACTCACAAATTTCTCCTTTCGATGAAATAGGCGCTTTTGCTATATGAATATTTTAGAACAAATGAAAACAAGTCTCGATTTTTTAAGTAAATCAGAAAAAAAGGTGGCTGAGGTTATTTTAGGTATGCCACAAAATGCCATTCATCTTAGTATCGCCACTCTAGCGCAATTAGCAGATGTTAGCGAACCAACAGTAAACCGCTTTTGTCGGAAAATGGGCACGAAAGGATTCCCTGATTTTAAATTACGATTAGCACAAAACTTAGCCAATGGAACCCCTTACATCAATCGCCATATAGAAGAAACTGACACAGTAAATACCTATACTCACAAAATTTTCGAATCGGCTATGGCCGGGTTAGATAATGTGAAACACACGCTCGATATTAGTGCAATTAACCGTGCAGTTGATTTATTAACCCAAGCACGAAAAATCAGTTTTTTTGGCTTTGGTGCTTCTGCTGCCGTCGCCCACGACGCAATGAATAAATTTTTCCGCTTTAATATTCCTGTCATATACTTCGATGATATTGTCATGCAGCGTATGAGCTGTATCAATAGTACTGAAGGAGACGTTATTGTGCTCATTTCCCATACGGGAAGAACAAAAGCATTAGTTGATATGGCTCGTTTAGCAAGGGAAAACGATGCCACCGTCATAGCAATTACCTCAGAAAACTCTCCGCTATCCCAAGCCGCTACCCTACCTATCATTATTGATGTGCCTGAAGATACAGATATCTACATGCCGATGGTATCAAGAATGGCTCAGCTCGCAGTCATTGACGTATTAACAACGGGTTTTACGTTAAGAAGAGGTGAAAAATTTAGAGATAACTTGAAGCGCGTCAAAGAAGCATTACGTGATTCGCGGTTTGATAGCATCTAAAGGCAATAAACTGACAGTATAAATGCTTTTCTTTGCTTTTCAGGCTTTAATAGTTTTACAGACCTGATAGCATTAAGAAATTGGCTGTATATAATAGCTGTGCTCGTGTCAGCATCCCTATTTGCAGTAAACAGGTTTCGAAATGGGGTGAAATGGTTTCACTCTTTTATCAACACCATTACAGGTCAACGGAGTAATACATGTCTAGACGGCTTAGAAGAACTAAAATTGTTACAACTCTTGGTCCAGCTACCGATCGCGATAATAATCTTGAAAAAATTATCAATGCTGGCGCCAACGTTGTTCGCCTTAACTTCTCCCACGGAACTCCAGAAGACCATCTATTGCGTGCTAATAAAGTACGTGAGATTGCCGCTCGTTTAGGACGTCACGTTGCTATCCTCGGTGATTTACAAGGCCCTAAAATTCGTGTTTCTACGTTTAAAGATGGTAAAGTTTTCCTCAATATTGGTGATAAATTCATTCTTGATGCCAATTTAGGTAAAGGTGAAGGTTGCCAAGAAAAAGTGGGTATCGACTATAAAGGCTTACCTGCCGATGTCGTTCCAGGCGATATTTTACTTCTTGATGATGGGCGTGTTCAATTAAAAGTCCGAGAAGTCCAAGGATTACAAGTCTTTACAGAAGTTACTGTTGGTGGTCAATTATCTAACAATAAAGGTATTAATAAACTCGGTGGCGGTCTTTCTGCTGAAGCATTAACAGACAAAGACAAAGAAGATATAAAAACCGCAGCCAAAATTAATGTCGACTATTTAGCCGTTTCATTCCCTCGCTCTGGTGAAGATTTAGATTATGCGCGCCGATTAGCTCGTGATGCGGGTTGTGAATGTCAAATTGTTGCTAAAGTCGAGCGTGCTGAAGCCGTTGCCAATGATGAAGTCATGGATGAGGTTATTCTCGCTTCTGATGTCGTCATGGTTGCTCGTGGTGACCTCGGTGTAGAAATTGGCGATCCTGAGTTAGTTGCTGTTCAGAAAAAATTAATCCGTCGTTCACGTCAATTAAATCGCGTGGTTATCACTGCAACACAAATGATGGAATCGATGATCACTAACCCAATGCCAACGCGGGCCGAAGTCATGGACGTCGCGAATGCGGTGTTGGATGGTACCGATGCCGTTATGCTTTCCGCTGAAACTGCCGCAGGCCAGTACCCTGCAGAAACGGTAGCTGCAATGGCACAAGTTTGCTTTGGTGCAGAAAAAATGCCTGGCCTGAATGTATCTAAACACCGTTTAGATGCAGAATTTAGCAGCCCAGAAGAAGCAATTGCTATGTCAACAATGTATGCAGCTAACCACCTTAAAGGGGTTAAAGCTATCATTGCAATGACTGAGTCTGGTCGTACTGCTCGTATGATGTCTCGTATCAGTTCTGGCTTGCCTATTTTTGCAATGTCTCGTCATGAAAAAACGCTCAACCAATGTTCTCTATACCGTGGTGTTACCCCTGTTTTCTGTAGCACCCACACAGATGGTATTGCGGCTGCTAATGAAGCAGTGACACGTTTACGTGATAACGGCTATTTAATGAGTGGTGACGTGGTTCTTGTCACTCAGGGTGACTTAATGGGCACCGTAGGTAGCACGAATACTTGTCGTATTCTAGAGGTCGAATAATCTTTTAGCCCTCGCCTATAGGTGGGGGCTGTCTTTTATATTAGTGCTCTATCTAACCTTGAGCTTGTTTCCATTTGGCATATGCTTCGCTAATTACAGGGGCAATTTTATCATAATTTTCCCATGAATTTTCTATATGGTAAGTTGTTGGTAAATGGCCTTTAAGGACACGTTCATAATCTTCAAAATAGCCCTTCTCTTCCGCTGCATAGTAAAACTGAGTAAAAGCATTACCTTCATCACTTAAATCTTCATCTATAAATTTTTCATCACACATTGTCATCAAAAATTCACGACCATCCAACTTTCGAGCTTTAACTAATGCGAGTTCTTCCCCTGATTCTTCAGTATGAAATTCTCCTACTAAATTATTATGAATAATCCATGTTAAATAAAAGCCAATATGGGTGCCTCCATTCTCATTTGGTAAGTCTGATGGATAATCACCACCGTAATGCCAATCCATACGATCAAATGCCATAGTCGTCCTCAACTTATTCATCAATAAAAGCTAACTATAACTTACTTCAGGTTAGTGATGAATTAAGATAAAGTGCAAAATGATGGCTAAATAATAAGTAATACAAAACAGTAAAACTCTGCAGTTCACTTCTGTTACGTGCAGAGCAAATAGAGCTTAGTGATATTGTAGATTAAATTGTAGCGTACCGTTTGCTTCCCCAGCAGTTGTTATAGATTGAGTTTGGATATAAGCAGCTTCCAACGGAATGTTATATTTGCCTACATTATTTTGTTCAACGATAGGCATTAACTGATTAAGCTTAATTGGTGCTCCGTTATATTTTACTTGGATTGCATAGCCCTTCGCTGTATTTTCATCAGTTAAATTATTGAGTGCAATTGCCCCCGGTGTTTGGCTTGTGTCTTGCGATCCAATAAACGTAATTTTTATCGGTGATATAGGGTCGCAGTCTAATTGAATTTGAAAGTTTCTTTTACTCACGGAGCTTGTTGAACCAACACCTGTAAACGACGATTTGCTGACTTTACCGAACGGCACATCTATTGACTTATTTTTAACTTCGCAACCACTCGAAATAATATTAATTGGCCCTATAGTCACTTTTGGTTCAATTCTTCCATATGAGTCTGAAGCAATAAAACTATTATTGAACAAAATTAACATCGCAGCATAAGTGGTTGGTAAAGTTTGGTTTTTAACATTATTACCAACTTTATAAAAATCTGCTCTTAACTTTACAGTATATCTTGCTGATGATGCATTAGAACCACAAATTAACCTATTACTAATATTTCCATCTTTCGTATTTACTCCATCAACATACGCAGAACCAGAGCAAGGGCTCATCACTGTTCCATGTAAAGCATAACCAACACCTGAACTATTAACTTCTCTCACATAGCCTACACCAGAAATGTACCTTGAATTCCCAGATACGTTTGGTAAATATATACCAACTTCTGTATTACCAGTTACATTCCACCACACCCAAGGGGAATGCGTACCTAAATCAACTGAACCAATAAAAGTACCTACCGGTAATGTGCGTGAGACATAAAGTGTTTTATTTGAATTAACAAGTTGGTTAGTAAATTCAGCCCTAAATTCTGCAACACCAAATTGTGAATATAAAAGTAACGGAATGCCGATTTTTAATCCTAAATTATTCATGACGACTCCTATTCACAAGTTCGTTCTATAAACTGAATTTTTTCATTTTCTAACGATAATGAAAGTGGAACTGTACATTGTTGATTATGACTATTACCCCATTTTACAATGACGATACTTTGCTCTGGAACACCACTTAAATACACTTCCCCATCATTTGCAACAATACCTCCAGTCACTTGCTCTTCATTTTCTATAACAGAAACTTGTGTGCCAAATGCAATTGGTTTGCCTGCATGCTGCAGTTTTAGTAATACTCTAGCGCCGCGTTTTGCTTGAAAATTAGCTAATACAATAGCTCCTTGAGTAGGAACGACAGTTGTTGTATTAATAGCAACATCATTATTACCACTTAATGTTGCAGTATCGACACTAATTTTATTTCGTTCATAGCGTGTAACCGTAGGAATTACAGCAAAGCCTGAAGAGTTAGTATAGAGCGACTGCGCATTATTCACTTTTAAATTATCAATATCTTCAGCTTTTACGAGCACTGCAGAATCATAAATAGTACGTGATGTCGTTAGCCCTCCAGAATGCAGTAATAATGCTCCTGTTGCACCTAGATAGACAGAATGATATTTAGGATCATAATTATAGCCTGCACTGTATTCCCCTGATGAAACTATATAGTTTGCACTAATGGAATTACTATATTCATCATGGCTATGGTGGTATCTTTGTGTGAGGTCATACTGCAAATTATTATCTTCTAATTGCGTACCATTAAAACTCAATGAGCTAATAGAGTCGCCTTTTTTACTGGTATTATAGCTATAATTGATCCAATTATTTCTCCACCCTAAATCAAAAGGAATACTTAAATTTAATGACAGCATTTGGTCATTGGTATTCGAATAATCTTGCTTTGTATAAGAATAAGCAACACTGTAATTCATCGAATTATAATTAGAACTAAAACTCATTGTTAGATTTTTATCTGAACCACTTTTATCCCAATAATATTGCTGGTAACCATTCACTGATAAATAACCTATTCCGTTAAGTGATTGGGATACTGATGCTTGAAACTGTTGTTTTTTCCGATCGATGTTATAAAAGTAATTATTCGAATCAGAGAAATCATAATAATTCTTTGTTGAATAGCGATATGATGCTAAAGAAAAAGAAGTGCCTGTATCTGGAATATATTTTGAATACTGAATTCGGTATGATTGCCCTTCTGCCTTCTTTTTATCAATCAATCGTGCCGATGCTTGTGTAATATCTGTCGATATCGCACCAATATTACCTAAGTTTACTCCAGTACCTATTGTGTAAGCTTGATAGCCTTGGGAAACTAAAAAACCTCCATAAGCGGATAAGTTATATGGTAACCCATAAATTGCTGATGCTTGCGCAAAATTTGGTTTACGCCGTGCACTATCAACATTATATTTACCAATATCTACACTATATTTTAATGCACCTGCCCTTTGCATCATTGGTACCGCTGAAAACGGCTGAATAAAAGATCGGATTGTTCCATTAGCTTCTTCAATGGAGACCTCAAGGTCACCACTGTATGAAGTTGGATATAAATCATTAATTGAAAACTCACCGGGGGGTACAGTTGTTTGATAAATCACATTACCATTTTGCCTAATAGTAACAATCGCATTTGATTGTGCAATTCCTGTGACTGTCGGTGCAAAACCTCTTTCACTTTGAGGCAACATACTTTCATCGGAAGCTAACCTTATCCCACGATAAGGGTTGCTTTCCATCACACCATTATCAGAGGATGTTTCACCAATCGTTAATCGACTTTTTAAACTTCTGATATCTCGCTCTATATAGGTTTGTAAGTTATTCCAATTTGTTTCATTGGTTGTATTACTATATGTGCTATAGCTACGCAAACGCCAAGCATTTATATTAATACCGCTTCTTAAACCTAAGAATGTATTATCTCTGTTATCTCTATTTTGGTACCAATGCTTATTAAATCTTGCAGTGTAATTAACAAATGCCACATTAATTCCATCGTCCCATTCTTTCGGTTCAACGTAACCTCGGCTAGTATTTTCTAAACCAATTTGAGGAATACTAACTTGTAGCTGTTGGATTTCGAATTTGTATTGATAATTAGCGCTAGGAATAATCTGAGCAATATCGTTCAAATATTCATCACTTTCAATTACTGAGAATTTTTCGCTTGCTGAGTTTTTTACCCCCCAATCTAGTAGCATTTTTTTTGTTATTTTAGGGAGTAGTTTTTTAGTTTTATCATCAAATAAAAATGTAATATTCTTATTGTCCACCCGTTGATCATTAATATAAATATCAACAAAATAGTCACCTGGTAATTGCCCACCTGTGGATGACAAGTAGCCCAAGCTATTCACATCGGCAACTTGACTTTCAATTCCAGTGTTGATGGCATTGATATCAAATATATCTTCAGCAATTGTATTATTGGCATACAATATCAAGCTGATCGTAGTAAAAACTTTAGAATACATAAGTCTATTTTTGGTATAGAGAATTGACATCTTAGATACTCTTACTTGGTTTTTTCTCTATGATAGCGCCATAATCATTAATAAACTGAACAACTATTGAATCACCATTATTTATTTTTTTCTTAAGAATGTAGTCATTTTTAAATGGGTATATTAAGCTAGCGCCATCAATAACCTTGTCATTGATAAGAATATTTTTGATTGATAAATGATATGGTGTTTGGTTATCAATCATAACTCCATCTGATTTTTCAACTAAATTAACCTTCTCAAAATCAAAAGGTTCAATATCTTTCGACCTTAAAAATAATTTAAATTGTGAGTTTATAATTATCTGTAGCTCATTTTCAATACTATTATTTTTCGGTGGTATTGATTTAATATTAAGCAAATAGATTTTTTCTTCATTTGAATTTATAGGTTCACCTATGTATGAAATTCTCGCTGAGCCATTTGTATCTGGTTCAATTCGGAATAATGGTGGCGTAGCAATAAATGGTGCTTTACCCTCACCATTAAATGGAGAAACCCAACTTTGGATTAAAAATGGTTTTTCTTTATCACTATTAAAAATCGGGATATCAATTTCACGTTTGTTTTCTTCATAGACAAAACGTGTTCCACCTACACTAATACCTGACGCTTGAGAGATGTTAGAAATAGAAAATAAACATATACAGATTGAAAAAAATATTTTTTTCATAAAACAGCCATGATATTGATGTGAGAAAGAGGGCAACCATTGTGCCCTCCAAATAATTAATGATATTGAATGCTATATACTGCACTACTATTAGCAGGACCTGCAGTTGCTGCGCCTGTAGCTTTATAACGAGCTACGTAATCTAAGTCTACAGTTGCACCATCGAATTCAATTTGTTTTGAGTCATCAAATAATTTGATTTGTGTTGTTGCGTCTTTTTCAAATAAAGCAATACCGACATTATTTGCAACACCTGCACCTTGGTTGATGGCAAGAATATCCCGGTCTGCAGTATCACGTGTACCACCAAAGCGTACAGTTACTTTCGAGTTTGCTGGACAATCAACAAGCTTAATCGTGAAGTCTTTCAATCCTGCAACTTCACCCTGTGCAGCTAAACTTTTAGCTGATACCTTTCCAAGATCAACATTTAAATTTTTTGAATTACTATCAACTGTACAAGCAATGTCAGTTATTTCCCCGGTAAAATTAATTGTACCTGAAGCAAAAACAGTTGGCGCAGATGTTACAGCTAAAGCAACCCCTATTACTGCTAGGGATTTTTTTAGAATACTCATAATAGTTCCTATAATAAAATTTTTAATTATTAATTACTATTATATGAATAAATAAATTACTCATATTAGATGTTCTAAAGGAATATACCATTTACCTTTAGTTAAGTTAACTAATGGATACATTGAATTTTTTAAAATGACATCTAAAATATTTATGTTTAATTTTGGTTATTCATTAATTGACTCATTAATTTAGCTTTTTCATTATCAATTAGGTAGTATCTTAAAATTTCATTAGCCATTGAATTTTTATTCAGATACATATAAAAATTATAGAATGATTTTTTATTTGCTGTTTTCAGCTCTTTTAATGAATTATTATTCAATTCCTTCTGGACTAAATTTTTTGGTAACCATAAATACCCAATCGAATTCTCTGTTAATTGAATTGCTAAATCCACATTAGGAACATGAATGGTTTGGATGCTTTTTATACTATCCATATCTGTAGTTCCCAAAGCAATCAATGTTGTTTTTTCCATTGATTTCAATACATTATCAGCCTGGCAATGTTGAAGCTTATGATTTGGATTGGATACAAACACCGCCTCAACTTGCTCAAGGAATATAGGGTTTAACGACTCAACGTAATGGTGAGTAATTAATAAATCATAATTTTTAACTTCAAAAACATCTGTTTTTTTTAATAAAACACGTTTCAAATCAATATCATAATCCTTTCTAGAGCGACTTAACCCCCCAATTTTCTTCAGTATTTCATCACTTTGATATAGTGAATCAATAACAATATTAATTTTATTATTTCCTTCATAATTTAATGATTTAGCAACCTCTTCTAATGAAATTGCTTTATTTGTTACCTCTCTCGATAGCGCTAATAGCTGCTCTCCTTGTTTAGTTAATACTGCACGACGTTTTTCTAAAGAAAATATTTCAATTTCCAATGTTTGCTCTAATTTACTAATGGTGTAGCTAATTGATGATTGTGTCCTATGCAAAATTTCAGCTGCTTGAGCAAAACCACCGTAGTCAACCACTGCCTGTAGAGTTATCCATTGATCTAACGTTGTTCGAGTTTTTTCCATAGAGTCTCCAAGTATTAATCTGGGAGTCATTTTTATTATATAATTAAAATATAGCAATATATTTTATATATCGTTAATAAGTGATTATACATAATGCTTAGTATTTACTCATATGTTTAAAATTATTTAATCTCTTTTTTTTAGTATGTAAGGAATAATTTTTAATATAAAGATTGATTTTATATTTTAAATATAGCCTTACACTTATCATATAATTAACATAAATAACCAATAAATAATTTCAATTTTAAATTAAAAAAATGATAATTTCATAAAGATGAAAAAAAATAATTTTAGAAGAAAAAACCAATACTCAACTATAATTATTGTAAAGCATACAAATAATAACCATAACTGGCTAGTCATTTAATGATGATTTTGTAATGTTATCTACTGCATGGTTGGCTTTACATTAGATAAATAAAAAGGAATATCACAATATAAACATTGAAATAAAGCTGCTTCAGTATATATACTAAGATCTAATTTCATGATTAATGTTACACTGGCTAATTACTGCTAGTGATAATATCATCAGCATAATAATTACTTAAAACGATACGGTTTGATATTTATTAGTTCTAGTTTATCTGATGTTAGGCAAGTAATAATATGAACCCTCGTTCATTTTATAAATACACACTTTTAAATAAAAAAAGCCATTACTTAAAAAGTAATGGCTTAAACACTATTCTGTAAAACTAAACACTAACGGTAGAGATCTTTACGTTGATAAGGTTCTATCTCCCCCTCTTTACGCGTTTTTAATAGCTTTAATATCCATGTGTATTGTTCTAAATTCGGAGAAACCAAATATTCCAGTTCCTCATTCATTCTTCGTGCAATGTACTTATCATCCTTACCATCGATATCATCCATTGGTTCACGGATATAAATATGCAATTGGTGCGTTTTATGGTCATAAACGGGAAATAGCGGTACAACTTTCGCTTTGCAAACTTTCATTAGCCTACCAATAGCAGGTAATGTCGCCTTATATGTACCAAAAAAATCAACAAATTCACTATGCTCTTCACCATGATCTTGGTCAGGAAGATAAAAGCCCCAATAACCTTGCCTAACAGAAGCGATAAAAGGCTTAATCCCCGCCTCTCTTGAGTGCAAACGCCCCCCAAAATGGTATCTCGCTTTATTCCATAAGTAATCGGCAACAGGGTTCTTTTGGTGATGAAACATTGCAGCCATTTGTTGGCCTTTTGCTGCTAATAACATGGCTGGCGCATCAACAGCCCAGCCATGAGGAACCATAAAAATAACATTACTTTGCTGCTGTTTTAAGCGCTCTATAATTTCTTGATTATGCCAATGTGTCCTCGCTAGCGTTTTACTCGCACCACGAAGACATAACTCTGCCAACATGACAAAAGACTGTGGTGCGGTTTCAAACATGCGATCAACTAACTCTTCTCGTTGATGTTCGGTCAATTCCGGAAAACAATAAAGTAAGTTAATTTTGGCACGACGACGGCCACTTTTAGCAAGCCGCCCAACCCATTTTCCTATTTTAGCAAGTAAAGGGTCACGGATCTTAACAGGAATGAAAGCCAATCCCGCTAAAACACCAGCCCCTAGCCACACCCCCCAATATTTAGGTAATAGGTAAGAACGGTGAAAAGTTGGCACATAGCCTTTTTTACTATCAGTGTCTTGATCTTTATTCATGCTGTACTCAAGTGAATAATAGCCATCTTTCTATAGCTTATAATAATAGTTTACGGGAGCATTACAAAGAAAACTGGCAGATACAAGTACCTGCCAGTGATAAAAATAGAAACTTAAATTACTGTAGCTTGAGTTGTGGTTTCGTTTCTTTCACAAGCGCTAAATATTCTTTACGCTCTTTTCCTGTTAAACCACCAGAACTCGGTAATTTTGCGGTGAGTGGATTTACCGCTTGTTGATTTACCCACATTTCAAAATGTAGATGAGGACCAGTCGAACGCCCTGTATTGCCTGATAACGCAATACGATCACCGCGCTTAACTTTCTGGCCTGGCTTAACTAATAATTGACGTAAGTGCATATAACGAGTTGTATATTGGCGGCCATGACGGATTGCAATAAAGTTACCTGCAGCGCCGCTGTATTTTGAAACAATCACTTCGCCATCGCCAACAGCAAGTACTGGTGTGCCAACAGGCATTGCGAAATCCACACCTTTATGCGGTGCTACGCGCCCAGTAACTGGGTTAACTCGCCGAGGGTTGAATTGTGAAGAGACTCTAAACTGCTTAGCAGTTGGAAAACGTAAGAAACCACGTTCTAAACCATTCCCTTCACTGTCATAATAGCGCCCATCTTCAGCGCGAAAAGCATAATAGCTTTTTCCATTCGTTTGTAGGCGAACACCAATAAGTTGGCTCTGTTCACTGCGACCATTAAGCATTTCCCTGCTCATTAATACACTAAACTTATCGCCTTTTTTCAATTTTTTGAAATCAACCTGCCATTGTAAAGCTTTAATTACCTCACGGCCTTCATTACGCGTTAAGCCCGCTTTATTTGTACTTTGCGCAAATGTGCCGTCAACCGTACCGTTTAAAACACTGTTAGTCCATTCACCTTCGCGAATCTGCTTAGCTTCTTCAAATTTGTTTGTCGTCCCAACACGGGTAAATACACGGGTCTCACGGCGAGAAACTTCCCATGTTAATGACTCTAACTCACCCTGATCAGTTAACGACCAATTTAATGACTGGCCTATCTTCAGATTTCTCAGTGATTTATGTTGGTTAGATAGTGTTGCAACGTCACCAGCTTCAATACCGAATTGAGTTAAAATAGTCGTTAAGTTATCACCACTTGCAACAACATATTCATGGACGAGAGGCGCAGCCACTCCTCCCGTCTCTACGGCTTCTGCTTCAGTATCAGCGAGGCCTTCATCTGGTAGCTGTTCACTACTGTCTTGAATTATATCGTCGGTAGCATCACTTGCAGGTAATAATGAAAGCGGAATGATGGTATCCGGTGTACCATCATATTCAGCTGTTGTTGGTACATGAACTGGCCGCCAAATTGCGACGGCCATAGTCGCTACAGTGAGCGTACTTAATACAATTTTGTGTGTTCTAGACAGGCTACCGTATACCTGAGCCAGACTTTTGGCCATTTGCTGCACTTAAACAATTCCTTCTATTTTTAATCCAGGCAGCTGGCGTATTGCTCTGATAATTGAGTCAAAAACTGCATGTAGCTATCCGGCCCTATCGCCAGCCCAATTCCTAGTGGGTCGAGAGTTCCCATTTTCACCCCCGTATTACGTGCTACACTTTCAATCACAGCAGGCCTGAATTGAGGCTCAGCAAAAACACATTGCGCTTTATGCTCAACCAATTGTGTTCGTATTTGATGTAATTTCTGCGCGCCAGGTTGTATTTCTGGGTTTATCGTAAAGTGCCCCAATGGAGCTAATTGATAGTGTTTTTCAAAGTAGCCATAAGCGTCGTGAAAAACAAAATAACCCTTGTTTTTAGCTGGCTGCAAAATACTAGCAATTTTCTGATCATTTTGCGTCATATTTTCTTTGAATTTACGAAGGTTTACGTCTAGCTTATCTTTTTGTTCAGGATAAAGCTCTACTAAACGCTCATAAATGTCTTGCGCAGCAAAATTTGCAATTTCTGGAGACAACCAGATGTGCATATTATACTCACCGTGGTGATGATGTTCGTGATCCTTGTCATGATTAGCTTCATCTCCATGTTCATGGTCGTGTTCATCTTCATGGGACTCTGCCATAAGAAGTGGCTTAATGTTTTTCTGTTCAGCCAATGCTAGGCGTTTATTCTGTGGTAATGTATTGATTGGCTTCTGTAAAAACATCTCCATATCAGGACCAACCCATACGAATAAATCAGCCTGTTTAATTTTTTTCAAATCAGAAGGTTTAAGTGCATAATCATGGGGCGAAGCACCGTCTGGTAATAAAACTTGTGTCTCAGTGACACCATCTGCAATTCCCGCGGCAATAAAGGCCAGTGGGCGTATTGAGGCCACAACATCAGCATTCGCAGCTGATACCATTGTTGCACTTAATACGGAGCTCGCCACTGCTCCAAAAAGAAATTTGCAGGCAATGTTTTTCGATTTATGTATCATAGCAGTCTTTTTCCGTGATTTTGATTTTGAAATGTTATAATATAACACAACATGAATTCTGCAAGATGTTTTTCACATGCAACCATTACTGACTTTAAATAAGATTTCTGTTTCATTTGGCGAAAAACAGGTTCTCAATGATGTTACCTTTGAACTGAATAAAGGTGATATCGTAACCCTTTTAGGCCCGAATGGAGCTGGAAAATCAACAATTGTACGTGTTGTACTCGGGCTACTTGCCCCTACATCAGGTACTATTACGCGTCCTTCTTCTCTCGCTATTGGCTATGTTCCACAAAAACTTCATTTGGATACGACGCTACCCCTTACTGTTAAACGTTTTATGTTATTAAAACTTGGTGTTCGTAAAGAGCATTTGTTACCTGCGCTCGAAAGAGTCAAAGCAACGCATTTACTTGAACAACCGATGCAAAAGTTATCAGGCGGTGAAACACAACGTGTTTTACTGGCTCGTGCCCTACTCAATAAACCGGATCTCCTCGTACTTGATGAGCCAGCTCAAGGTGTTGATATCACAGGTCAAGTTGCACTATATGACTTAATCAACCAATTAAGAACTGAGCTTAACTGCGCTGTATTAATGGTTTCCCATGACTTGCATCTCGTGATGGCAAAAACAGATAAAGTACTTTGCATTAACGGCCATATTTGCTGTTCTGGTGCGCCCGATGTTGTTTCAAACCACCCAGAATTTGTCGCTATGTTTGGTTATCGCGGTGCACAACAACTTGGTGTATACCGCCATCAACATAATCATCAACATGATTTAGAAGGCAATATTATTGTTGGTCACCAGCACAGCAAGGACTGCAAACATGATTGAGTTACTATTACCTGGCTGGATAGCAGGCATGCTACTTGCCATTGCGGCAGGTCCTCTAGGCTCTTTTGTTGTATGGCGCCGAATGTCCTATTTTGGCGATACGCTAGCTCATGCTTCATTGTTAGGGGTCGCATTTGGGCTTCTATTAAATATCAACCCATTCTATGCCGTTATTGCTGTCACTTTACTATTAGCCTTAATTTTGGTTTGGCTAGAAAAACGCCCACAACTTGCCGTTGATACTTTACTGGGTATTATGGCACACAGTTCACTGTCTTTAGGTTTAGTCGTTGTTAGCTTAATGGCTAATGTCCGCGTTGACCTAATGGCTTACTTATTTGGTGACTTACTCTCAGTAAGCTATGAAGATATTATAACGATTTTTATTGGCGTTATTGTCGTTTGTGGGTTGCTTTTTTATCGTTGGCGGGCACTTTTGTCCATAACGGTTAGCCCTGAGCTTGCTTTTGTTGATGGGATTAATATTCAAAGACTGCGTTTATTACTGATGTTAGTTACCGCACTAACAATTGGTATCGCTATGAAATTTGTTGGGGCGTTAATTATTACGTCTTTATTGATTATACCTGCAGCAACGGCTCGGCGTTTTGCTCGAACACCTGAGCAAATGGCTTTCATCGCTGTCTTAATTGGTATGATTGCTGTAACCGGGGGGCTAACTTTCTCTGCTTTCTACGATACTCCTGCTGGGCCGTCAGTTGTGTTGGTATCGGCTATACTATTTGTTCTTAGCTTAGCAATAAAAGCGAAAAATTAATTTAAGCTTTAAGCTACATAATTTCAGTCATTACATACTATTTTTAATGTAAATGGCCCCAACATTGAAAACAATGTTGGGGCCATATTTATTCATTTAATATAATTAAATTTCTTTAGGCGTTAAACCAAAGTGGTTATACGCATGAACCGTCGCCATTCGACCTCTAGGGGTACGCTGAATAAAACCTTGCTGGATAAGATAAGGCTCTAAAACATCCTCTATGGTTTCACGCTCCTCCCCAATGGCTGCTGCGAGGTTATCAACACCAACAGGACCACCCATAAATTTATCAATGATAGCAACTAGAAGCTTTCTATCTAAATAATCAAAACCTGCAGCATCGACATTTAACATGTCCAAAGCTTGGTTAGCAATTAGCCCATCAATCGAACCATCACCTTTCACTTGAGCAAAATCCCGCACACGACGTAACAAACGGTTAGTGATACGTGGAGTTCCCCTTGAACGCATCGCAACTTGTAGCGCACCTTCTTCGGTGATATCTAACCCCATATATTGGGCACTACGCTTGACAATATGTTGTAAATCATCAACTTGATAAAATTCTAGCCGTTGCACAATACCAAAGCGATCACGTAATGGTGATGTGAGCGACCCTGCCCGAGTCGTTGCACCAATTAATGTGAAAGGCGGGAGATCAATTTTAATCGAGCGCGCTGCAGGCCCTTCACCTATCATGATATCGAGTTGGTAATCTTCCATTGCGGGATAAAGTATTTCCTCAACAACTGGGGATAATCGATGGATTTCATCAATAAATAGGACATCATGGGGCTCTAAATTAGTTAGCATGGCAGCTAAATCGCCTGCTTTTTCTAATACGGGCCCTGAAGTTGTACGCAGATTAACACCGAGTTCATTTGCAACAATCCCTGCTAAAGTTGTTTTTCCTAACCCTGGAGGGCCAAAGATGAGCAGATGGTCAAGCGCATCGCCTCGCATTTTCGCTGCTTGAATAAATATTTCCATTTGGTCTTTAACCTGAGGCTGACCAATATACTCATTCAATAGCTTTGGCCTGATCGCACGGTCAATAGCTTCTTCATCTGACTGTAATACTTCAGCAGTTATTAGGCGATCAGCTTCAATCATATTAAAATTCTCTCAATCAAAGTGCGGCACGAAGGGCATCACGGATCAATGTTTCAGAATCGCTATCCGGTTTTGCAACTTTACTCACCATTCGACTTGCTTCTTGTGGTTTATACCCTAAAGCAATCAATGCGGCGGCAGCTTCTGCTTCGATATCCGCCATATTGGGAACTTTACTGTTTACATTTGGCAGATTAATGTCGCTATTTGGATTAAATAAATCCCCATTGAGGCCTTTGAAGCGGTCTTTCATTTCGACCACTAAACGTTCTGCGGTTTTCTTACCAATTCCAGGTAATTTAACCAGTGATGCAATAGCTTCTTGTTCGATAGCGGAAACAAATTGTTGAGCAGACATACCGGATAAAATAGCGAGGGCTAATTTGGGGCCAACACCATTTACTTTGATCAGCTCTTTAAATAATGCCCTTTCTTGCTTATCGTTAAAACCATAGAGTAACTGGGCATCTTCACGAACAACAAAGTGAGTAAAAACAATAGCTTCCTGACCAATATCGGGCAGTTCATAGAAACAAGTCATTGGCATATGGACTTCATAACCGACACCTTGTAGTTCTAATAATACGATTGGAGGTTGCTTTTCTAAAACAATACCACGTAAACGACCTATCACATTGAAGCCCTCTATTACTAACTAAACCTTGAGCAGGTTGGTTTATTATCATTAATACTGTTGTTTATACCACAAAAAATGCTGGATGCATATCCAGCTACACGCTATTTATTAATAAGCAATTCTGTTTAAGATAAACTCGCTATCTTAAACGTCCACGAGTTAAAACTAACCGTGGGTCGCCAACTTTTAAAAGATTTTGATTGAAATGGCAATGTGTAATCGCAATTGCCAAAGCATCTGCTGCGTCAGACTGTGGGCTCGCTGACAATTTTAGAATTGATTTAACCATATGCTGTACTTGGCTTTTTTCTGCGGCTCCCGTACCTACAACTGTTTGTTTGACCTGACGAGCTGCATATTCAAATACGGGTATATTCATGTTTGCAGCAGCAACAATGGCCACGCCTCTCGCTTGCCCAAGTTTTAATGCGGAGTCCGCATTCTTCGCCATAAAAACTTGTTCAATGGATAGTACATCCGGTTGATATTGTGTGATAATTTCCGAGACACCCGCGTAAATTCGTTGCAGACGACTTGGTAAATCATCAACTTGTGTACGAATACACCCACTACCTAAATACAGTAGTTGCCGGCCTTGCTGGCGAATAACACCGTATCCCGTAACACGAGAACCGGGGTCAATACCTAAAATAATCGCCATATAAATTTACTTATACCTCTTTATATTAATCATGTTGTTCTAATAAGCTTCATAATACTATCCATCTCATAATACTATCAATTTCAACTAAATAGCTATTTGAATAGCTGATAAAAACTAAAAGCGAGTTAGCTCGTTGATATAGAAGAAAGTATAGCGGATAAGGGAAAGGAAAGAGTAGAAGGCGTTAGAGAAAACAGGCTGCGCCAGCCCGCTTTCTCTACGCGGATTATGCTAAATGACTATGCCGCCATTTAGTGCCTCACAAATTACAGTGTGGCAGCGACTTCGTCAGAAATATCACCATTGTGGTAAACTTCCTGTACATCGTCTGAATCTTCTAACATATCAATAAGACGTAACAATTTAGGCGCCGTTTCAGCATCCAGCTCTGCTTTGGTCGACGGGATCATTGATACTTCTGCAGCTTCACTGGTAAAACCCGCAGCATCTAATGCGTCTTTCACTTCACCAAAAGTTTCTGGCGTTGTGTAAACATCGATTGCACCATCATCATAAGTTTCAACATCATCAGCACCCGCTTCTAATGCCGCTTCCATTATGGCATCTTCATCAACGCCCGGTGCATAAGTGATCACGCCGCGTTTAGTAAATAAGTAAGAAACGGAGCCGTCTGTACCCAAGTTACCACCTGTTTTAGTGAATGCATGGCGCACTTCTGAAACAGTACGGTTACGGTTATCACTTAAGCATTCAACCATAACTGCTGTCCCGCCCGGGCCATAACCTTCATAAATGATGGTTTCCATATTATCGTTATCATCATTACCAACACCACGTGCGATAGCACGGTTTAAGGTGTCACGAGTCATGTTGTTCGATAATGCTTTATCCACCGCTGCACGTAAACGTGGGTTTGTTGCGGGATCACCACCACCTAAGCGGGCTGCTGTGACTAATTCACGGATAATTTTAGTGAAAATTTTACCGCGCTTAGCATCTTGTGCCGCTTTACGGTGTTTGGTGTTGGCCCATTTACTATGACCTGCCATGAAATATCTCCAAAAAACGTCAATAAATAATTAAACAGCAAATTCTAAAATAGCCTGACTATTGCTCCAGGATTTCGTTAAGCTCGCCGCTTCATCAGGGGCTAGCCAACGATATTCGCTGTGTTCCGTCAGTAATGGCATTTTTTCTTCACTTTGCACCATTTTAAACCAATGTTCTTTGCAATGCGTAACATCAGGTGCATAACGATGCCTGAAATGTGGGAAAATTTCAAAGATGATACTGTGCGACAAATCTTGCAGCTGGTTTTGTTCAACCTCAAAACCCGTTTCTTCTTTAATTTCACGACACGCCGTTTCATACGGCGTTTCATCAGGCTCCAAACTTCCGGTCACTGATTGCCAGAAGTCTGGGTCGTCTTTACGTCGTAACATAAGCACCCGTCCACTACTTTGAGCCACAATAATGACTAATATCGATTCCGGGCGCTTATATTTTTTCATTGAACTTACTCTTCGTCTTTCGCAACCACGGCGATAGCGAGCTCCGTCAATGCATCAGGATTCGCATGGCTTGGAGCATTCGTCATTAAACATGCTGCCGCTGTTGTTTTCGGGAAAGCAATAACATCACGAATATTATCGGTTCCTGTTAACAGCATCACTAAACGGTCAAGACCAAAGGCTAATCCTGCGTGTGGTGGCGTGCCATATTTCAATGCATCTAATAAGAAGCCAAATTTTTCGCGTTGGTCTTCTTCATTAATGCCTAAAATACTAAATACCGTTTGTTGCATTTCATTGCGGTGAATACGTACTGAACCACCGCCAACTTCGTAACCATTGATGACCATATCATACGCATTAGCAACGGCTTCTTCGGGTTTACTGGCCAATTCTTCAGGTGAGAAATCTTTAGGAGAAGTAAATGGATGGTGCATCGCAGTTAACCCGCCCTCACCATTATCTTCAAACATTGGGAAATCAATCACCCACAGTGGCTGCCAGCTATTTAAATCGGTTAATTCAAAGTCACGACCGACTTTCAAACGTAGCGCGCCCATTGAATCGGTTACGACATTTTTTGCACCCGCACCGAATAACAAGATATCGCCATCAACTGCGCCTGTGCGGTCTAGTAACTGGTTAATCACATCTTCATTCAAGAATTTTGCGACTGGGCTTTGAATACCTTCAAGGCCTTGAGCTCGTTCGTTAACTTTCATCCAAGCCAAGCCTTTCGCACCATAAATACCGACAAATTGACCATATTCGTCGATTTGCTTACGCGTCATAGCAGCGCCACCTGGGACTTTCAGAGCCGCAACACGGCCTTTCGGGTCGTTTGCTGGACCTGAGAACACCGCAAATTCAACACCTTTTACGATATCCGCGACGTCCACTAACTCCATTGGGTTACGTAGGTCTGGTTTATCTGAGCCATAACGACGCATAGCTTCTGCAAAGGTCATGATTGGGAAGTTACCTAAATCAACCCCTTTTACCTCTAACCATAAATTACGGATCATACGTTCCATAATTTCACGCACTTGCTCTGCGGTCATAAACGAGGTTTCAACATCGATTTGGGTAAATTCAGGTTGACGATCTGCTCGTAAGTCTTCATCACGGAAGCATTTTACGATTTGGTAATAACGGTCAATACCAGACATCATCAGCAATTGTTTAAACAACTGAGGTGATTGCGGTAATGCATAAAATTTACCTTTATGAACACGGCTTGGTACTAAATAGTCACGAGCACCTTCTGGTGTTGCTTTGGTTAACATTGGTGTCTCAACGTCCAAGAACCCTTCGTTATCCATAAAATTACGAACAAAGCTGGTGATTTTGGCGCGCGTGCGCAGACGCTCAGACATCTCTGGGCGGCGTAAATCTAAATAACGATATTTTAAACGACGCTCTTCTGTATTCGTTTGGTTGCTATCTAATGGCAACGGCTCTGACTTATTAAAAACATTCAGTTCTTCAGCAAATACTTCAATCTCGCCCGTTGCCATGTCTTTATTTTTTTGGCTATCTGGACGTGCGCGTACTGTCCCTGTGATTTGGATACAGAACTCATTACGCAGCTCTGACGCTTTTTCAAATATGTCTTTACGATCGGGATCGAAGAAAACTTGCACGATACCTTCACGGTCACGCATATCGATAAAAATCAAACCACCTAGATCGCGACGGCGGTTTACCCATCCACTAAGAGTGACCTTTTGGCCTTCGTGAGCGATGTTTAACTGCCCACAATAATTAGTACGCATACAATATCCTTTTACTCAGCTTGTTGTGCATTTGCTTGCTGCGGAAATTTGGCATTTTGCTGAACATTGAGCTGAAAATTCAGAATGTCAAAAAGGCAGACATTATACAGGAAATTCTGTTAGACAAATAGTTACGTATTCTACATAACACGTAAACCATTTTGTTTTTAATCATATTTTCATCAATTATTGTTGTGGCTAATCAACAATAACAAGATTGAATGGCGAGATAGACGCCTATCATGATGATCCTATCGATTTTAAGGGACTATCCGCACCATGTACATATTGCAGCAGAGGTTTATTTTGTTAGTTCGATGTCTTTTTGAGCAAAGTAACATCACTTAATGTTTTCCAATTCAACTATTGATTAATAAATACTTCTTTAATCATTAATCTTTCTATTTCAGAATCGTTACCTTTTTCAGTTTGCTATAATCACAACAGACAGATATAACGCTGAATTAATCACCATCTGCAGTTTAAGGATTGCCCATGAAAAAATTGTTACTTGCCACTTCCATGTTCGTACTACTCGCTGGATGCCAAAACATGAAACCCGCAGAGACTGATAATACAAAAACTTTTTACATCGATTCTTCACTTGCTGATTGTATGGGAGTTGCCCCAATGAAGTGCATGAAAGTGAAAGAAAATCCAAGTGATGATTGGCAACTTTTTTATAGTTCAATTCAAGGCTTCGAATACCAACCAGGCTTCTCTTATACCTTGCAAGTGAAGCAATTTGATGTGCCAAACCCACCCGCTGATGCGCCAAGTATCCGTTATGAATTGGTAAAAATCGTTGAGAAAAAATAATTTTTAAACAATATAATTTAAGTCATTAAGTAATTTTATCATTTTACTTAATGACTCACTTACAGCAATAATTCTCTTATCATCGTTAAATAACAGAGTGGCCATATTATGAGTGCTAAAATCATTGATAAGCTTGGGTTAATCACCTTATCAGATCACAAAATTGCGATGGTACGTTCCCATAATAAAAGTTTGTTTTACATCCCCGGCGGAAAACGCGAACAAGGCGAGACTGATGAACAAGCGCTCTGCCGTGAGATTAGCGAAGAATTAAAACTTGAGCTAGATGCCGCTTCTATCCGGTTTTATGGTGAGTTTATTGGCCCTGCTGATGGAAAAACAGATGGAACGCAAGTCCGTATTCGTTGCTACTTTGCAGACTATCAAGGCGAGCCACACCCTGCTGCTGAGATTGCTGAGCTAGATTGGTTCAGCATTGACGATTTACCGCGCTGCTCAACCACGGCGGTGACTATTTTAACTCGCTTAAAGAAAGAAGGTTTGATCAACTAGAGCATGAGGACTACCCAAAAAAAGTTGTGATTTCATTTGTCTAACGGCTTTTTAGGATTTACAATTCACAAAATATTGTTAATACCCATTACTATAACTTATATTTTTAGGTGTTTTCATAGTTTGATTCGTTTTATGGTGGAGTAAAAAATGGTCAGCTCTTTGTATGCTGTACTGGGTGCCTTACTGCTGCTTAGATTATCCTTAAATGTTGTGAAGCTGCGTAATCAATACCGTATAGCTTATGGTGATGGCGGTTTTTATGAGTTACAAACCGCAATCCGCGTTCATGGTAATGCCATCGAATACATTCCCATCTCATTAATTTTATTGCTTTTAATGGAAATGAATGGCGCACAAGTGTGGATGATTCATATTTGTGGCCTGATCTTAATTGCCGGTCGAATACTGCACTCTTATGGTTTGAAAAATCACGATTACTCATATCGCCGTTCAGGCATGGTAGCAACTTACCTTGCAATGGCACTGATGGTTATCGCCAATACTTATTACCTACCTTGGCTGCAAATCGTTTCATTTAATCTTTAGTTTTTACTCTCTGTAACGGCACAAGTTATTAATGTGCCGCTCATTATTTCATTGCTTATGGATTGATTTTCAGTAGACAGCCTTTCTGATACAATCCTTTACTACTTTTGTTTTTGCTTAATACAGAACTTATGTCAAACTCAGATCCAACCTCAAAAGATCGCCTTTTCTCTGCGCCTATCGCTAACCTTGGTGACTGGCAATTCGATGAAAAAGTTGCTGAAGTATTCCCTGATATGATTCAACGCTCCGTTCCAGGGTACTCTAATATTATTACGATGATTGGCATGCTTGCGGGTCGTTTTGTCAAACCCCACAGCCATGTTTACGATTTAGGCTGCTCTTTAGGTGCAGCAACCTTATCAATAAGGCGTAATATTACAGTAGAAAAAAGCAAAATTATTGCTGTTGATAACTCTCCGGCTATGGTTGAACGTTGCCGCCGCCATATTGATGCCTATCGAGCGGATACACCGGTTGACGTTATAGAAGGTGATATTCGTGATGTAAATATCGAAAATGCTTCCATGGTTGTGCTCAATTTTACTTTACAGTTTCTCAACCCAGAAGATCGCCAATTATTACTCAGTAAAATATATCAAGGGCTACAACCCGGCGGTATTTTAGTCCTTTCCGAGAAGTTTAACTTCGAAGACAAAGAAATCGGTGAGTTATTATTCAATATGCACCACGATTTCAAGCGGGCAAATGGCTATAGCGAATTAGAAATCAGCCAAAAACGTAGCATGCTAGAAAATGTGATGCTCACAGATTCTGTTGATGCACATAAAGCGCGTTTAAAAAATGCCGGTTTTACTCACTGTGAAGTTTGGTTCCAGTGCTTTAATTTTGGTTCACTGTTAGCCATCAAAGAGGTCTAGGCATGATTGATTTTGGTCGTTTTTACCAACAAATTGCCGTTGGCCCGCTAAGTCATTGGCTTGTAACGCTTCCAGCACAACTTTCAGAATGGAAAAAACAAGGGTTACACGGTGGTTTTTCTTCATGGGAAAAAATGCTAGATAACCTGCCAATCATGGTTCCTACTGATTTGGATTTACAGCATAGCGTGACAGCGACACGTGAACCCGAGCTCACTGCAGGCGAGACTCGCCGCCTAAATAATATTCTTCAACAATTAATGCCATGGCGCAAAGGCCCATTTTCTCTCTATGGTGTCAATATTGATACGGAATGGCGCTCCGATTGGAAATGGGATCGCGTATTACCCCATATTTCATCACTAAAAGACCGTTATGTCTTAGATGTCGGTTGCGGCAGCGGTTATCATATGTGGCGTATGTTAGGACAAGATGCCAAATTTGTCGTTGGGATTGACCCAACGGAATTATTTCTATGCCAATTTGAAGCAGTAAGAAAGCTATTAGGCGATGATCAACGCGCTCACTTGTTGCCTTTAGGTATTGAACAACTGCCTGAGTTGAAAGCATTTGATACTGTGTTCTCAATGGGTGTACTTTACCACCGCCGTTCACCACTCGACCATTTGTGGCAACTTAAGAATCAATTAGTCAGCGAAGGAGAATTGGTTTTAGAGAGCCTGGTTATTGAGGGGGATGAGTTTCAGTGTTTAATCCCCGGTGAGCGCTATGCCCAAATGCGTAATGTCTATTTTATACCTTCCGCTAAAATGCTCAAAGTTTGGCTAGAGAAATGTGGTTTTGTCGATGTCCGAATTGTTGACCAAGAAGTAACCTCTTTGGAAGAGCAACGCCGCACACAATGGATGAAAACAGATTCACTGGCTGAATTTTTAGACCCCAATGATAAAACTAAAACTATCGAAGGTTACCCCGCACCACTACGTGCAATTTTAGTTGCCCGTAAGCCATAAAGATAAAATGCCTATGGCAATCAAGTCATAGGCATTTATTGTCATAGTGGTTAAGAAGCGATTACATTGTTATTTGCCATAGATTATAGAAGGCAATTCGGCCAGATAACTCTGCTAAAATAACCGCTAGCGCACATAGGCTTAATAGTACGGATGAATTTCTTCCGCGATATAACAGCGCCGGGTAAACAAATAACATCACCGCTAAGACGACTAACTGGAAGCTCCAAAAACCAGCTTGCTCGGCACTAATCTCTGGCCCTGTCTCGCCTAAAAATGACACATAAGCCGCGCGAGTAGCAAAAATAATAATTGAACCAATCAAAAATACCATCGCCCCTAACCGCTGAGCGCCAAATAGGATAGCTAACGCGCCACCAGCGACTAATAGTGTCATCCACATTTGTAATGTCGTGAAAACAGTAAACCAATTGGCTACTGTGGCAATATTATAAACTTGAGGAATTGACCATACGAATGCCAAACCAAAAATAACCGTGGCAATATTACACAGTTCACTTAGCGCTTTATTTTTAATCAATAAGGTGAATAATAAAGTTGCGGCCCCAAAAGCGACAAAAATACCACTGAGTAAAGCTTCATTACTCATTGGTGAGCGGCCTACGCCTAAAAGCATATTAAAGAAGCGTAGAGGCTGCCCAACGTGTAATCCTCCAATGACTAGCGCAATGATCATGATGACAAATGCCGCTATATTGGCATGACGTAATTGGTTTTCGCCCAACATCCCCAGTTTTCGGCTCGCATACGCCAATAAATATAAACCTGCTGCCGACTGCCCCAATACGGTGAAAAAAACGAGTGGAAGTTCGTGCATGTTATACCTCTGCTGGGTTTTGTAATTTCCCGCTTTTGTCACCACAAGGTTTAGCATCTTTATGCGGCTTAATGACAATATTAGGATTAGTAAGAGATGGGTTTGGCATGGGGGCTACCCCACTAATATTGCCATGTCGCTCGCGAAGGATGTTGATATCATCAAAGTCCAATGCGCGTTGTGGGCAAGATTCAACACAAACAGGCTTCATCCCTTTTTCGACGCGTTCATAGCATCCATCGCATTTACTCATCAATTTTTTCTTTTCATCATACTGTGGTGCGCCGTATGGGCAACGTAACTCGCAGTAGCGACATCCAACACAAATTGTTTGGTCGACCACCACTAGTCCGTCTTGCTCACGTTTGTGCATAGCGCCAGTTGGACATCCTGCAACACAGGTTGGGTTAGAACAATGATTACAGGATATTGATAGATAGTAGCTATAAACATTCTGTTGCCATATCCCCTCTTGTTGCTGCCATGTTCCACCACCAAACTCGTATACCCGACGAAATTTAGGCCCTAAATCAAGGTCTTTTTCATCCTTACAACTCACCTGACACGTTTTACACCCAGTGCATTTTGTTGAGTCAAAATAAAAACCATACTGTTTCATTCATCGCTCCTTATGCACGTTTCACGTCAACTAAGTTAGTATGTTGTGGATTCCCTTTAACAAGGGCGGAAGGTTGTTGTGTCGTTAGTGTATTGATACAACCGCCAATATCGACCCCCTCCTCATTGACTTCTCGCCAAGCACCTTGCGGGACTGCAATCACACCGGGTAATACGCGCTCCGTCACTTTTGCTTTAATATGCATACGTCCACGGTCATTGAAAATTTCAGTAATATCACCATCCTGAATACCGCGAGCTGATGCATCAATTGGGTTAATCCAATACTGGTGAGGAACGGCTTCGCGTAACATCGCAATATTAAAATATGAAGAATGCGCATGGCCTTTATCGTGATAGCCTGTCATTTGCAGTGGATATTTTTGTTTAGCTTGCTTGTTTTCAACGCCTTCAGCATTTACACAATATTCAGGTACAGCAGGTATTCGCTGGTCAGTTGGGTATTCCCACTCTTTCGCTATCTTAGCGAGCCTTTCTGAATAAATTTCAATTTTACCCGATGGTGTGGGTAATGGCGCGGTTTCAGGTGAGTCTCTGAATGGTTTTAATGCAATATAATCTGCACTGTTTGCCAATTTTCTATCCACGATCCCCATATCATTCGTTTCTTCGAACGTTGGCAAGTGTGGATTTTTTTCTCGCATCAGGTTATAGCAATGTTCTATCCACTGCTCATGAGTACGACCTTCAGTAAATTGGTCTTTAATACCCAGTTTTTCAGCAATATCAGTTAAAACATCATAAGATTGGCGACACTCCCATAATGGGGTAATCGCATTTTGTAGGCGAATAGCGTAGTGATAAGCACCGCTGGCATACGAGTTATTAATTAAATCATTTGATTCAACGCTGGTCACATCGGGTAAAATTAAATCCGCATATTTAGTCGATGGCGTCATATGCGTATCCCACACCAAAATAAATTCGCATAAAGACTCATCTGTTAGAATCTTGTGGGTTTTGTTTAAGTCAGAATGTTGATTACCCGTGACATTACTCGCATAGTGCCATAAAAATTTCACATTCGTTTCAAGACGCTCTTTACCAAGCAGTGTTGAATTTGTCGCCGTCATTTCGGTTCCGCGCGCAATCGCATCTGTCCACATAAAACACGGGATCTTGGTTTTAACTGGATTTGGGATAGCAAAACCTGGCACCGAATACGCCACGTTTCCTCCCCATCCTCCGGCATTCGTTCCTGGACGTCCAATGTGCCCCGTGACAATCGGTAACATCATCACAGCCCGTGCAGCTTGTTCACCCGATGCCGTTCTTTGCAATCCCCAGCCTTGAGAAATCCACGCGGCTTTCGCATTACCTAACTCACGAGCCAGTTGAATAATACGAACCGGTGAGACGCCTGTAATTTGGCTAGCCCACTGCGGTGTTTTTTCAATACCATCCTCACCGAGCCCTAAAATATAATCCTTATATGAGCCATTTTTGGGTGCAGACTCAGGAAGTGTCTGGCTATCCCAACCCACACAATATTTCGCTAAAAAAGCCTCATCCGTTAATTGTTCTTTAATCAATGTATGGATAATCGCAGCCACAAGTGCACCATCTGTCCCCGGATAAATTGGGATCCATTCAGCGCCTAGCGTTGTCACGCTATCGGTACGGCGCGGGTCAATAATAATGACTTTAGCTTGGCTTTTTTCTAATGCTTTTAGGGTTTCGTAGAATTGGCCGCCACCGGACATCCGTGTTTCCGCAATATTATGACCAAACATCACAACTAAATCGCTATTGGCTATTTCAGACAACAGTGAATCATCCAACTTGCCATAAACATACGGAATAACGCCGTTTATTTGTGCAGTTGAGTAGGTTCCATGTTGATCAAGAAACCCACCGAGTTGGCTTAGTAACCGCTTACAGGCATTACGCCCTTGTAAATTAGCACCAGTAGATCCTGAACCATACTGATAGTAAATCGCTTCATTGCCATATGTATCAATGGTTGAGCGCAATTTTTGCGCCACAATCGTCGTTGCTTCATCCCAACTGATCCGTTTAAATTTTCCTTCTCCCCGTTTACCTGTACGCAATAACGGGTATTTCAAGCGGTCTGGGTTATAGGTTTTCCAGCGAACAGAACGCCCTCTCAAGCAAGGACGTATTTGATGTAAACCAAATTGCGTGTCGTCATACATGGTTTCATTCGATATACGAGTAATGACGTCATCTTTTACATGTACTTTGAGCGGGCAGCGACTGCCACAATTGACTAAGCATGCGCTGTATTTGATTTTTTCGCTGACTTCATCGGGTTGGATTGTGATGGTTGGTGTTGCTTGAGCGGAAAAAGGGAGAGAGATGGAGCTGATAATAGACGTTGTCGTAGCGACAGAGGCAGAGGCTTGAATAAACTGTCGCCGGCTCAGCGCTTTTTCCCTGATTTTATTGATCATTACATTGCTACCTTATTAATTATTATAAATTGAATTACTTAGTATTCTTATAGTAATTAGATAGTAGCCTTATAAAAATAAGGGTTAATTGACATGCATCAACACAAGCAATAATTAAACCATTAATGATAAATAAATCATATTTTTAGTCTTCTTATTGACTATTTTAATGACATTAAACTAGTTGATGACTAAAAAACAATAAGGAAAACCAACGAATTGATTTTCCTTAAAGAATAACAAGCTATGTAAAATTTCTATATCAAAGCTGTGTATTGAGTCCGGCAGCAATTAAACAGAAACTTTTTCTGTAATAGAAATAAAGTCCTTCATCGCTTCGACCGTAGGACCATCCACACAATAATGAGTAAATTCATCTGATTCACTATTAGAGGCCATTGTCACGCCCACTTTGCGGTAACTCATGGTTGATGGTACCGTTTTCCCCGCGGAACTGTGCACCTCAGATAAGCCGATTTCCATAAATTTACTTAAATTGGCCAAACGTACGCCCGCACCTGCCATTATTTGTGGGCCATTAATTTGCTGGCTTTTTTCATGTAGCTCTTTCAAGAGCGGTAAACCTAACTCCGCGCTTTGTTGCTGCCCAGAGGTTAAAATGCGAGCTACGCCGAGTTCCTTTAATTGTTCTAAAGCTAACAATGGGTTAATACACATATCAAATGCACGGTGGAAGGTAATATTCATCCCCTGAGCTATTTCCATCAACGTGTGCATCCTATTGATATCAATGCGCCCTTCACTGTCCAATATACCGATAACAGCGCCTGAAAAACCCATTTCCTTAATCATAATTAAATCTTCACGGATCACGTCAAATTCACTGATGTTATAGCAAAAATCACCACCACGAGGACGAATAATAGGATGAACTGGAATATGTAGTTTTTCTTTTGCCAGTTTCAGGTAGCCATAACTGGGTGTTAAGCCACCATCAGCGGCGCCAGAGCAAAGCTCGATACGATCTGCACCATACTCTTGGGCCACTTGGGCGCATTCAATTCCAAAACAACAGATTTCCAGTTTTGCCATCACAACCTCCGAAATAGAGCAATAAAATACCTGCTTTATGTGCCCCAAAAATAATGAAAAGATTTAATGTTAAACGTTAACAATTCGGCTAATAATGCCATTTATTAAAAAATGTTATCGGATGGATATCACACCGCCAAAAGTTAATGAGAATTATTGATCAATAACGTTAATTACATCACTTATTTTTCACTTTCAATTATCTTTTTTAGCGGAAATGGATGGTATTTAACGGTTACTTCACCATTTGACACTGCTAATGTTGGATTTGGCAACCTTTCTTGCTGCCCTTTAGGCTGGCTCATCTTCATTCGGTACCCTTGGGGCAAAGGGTCAGGTAGCAACTGGAATGCCGAAGTTTCTAGCTCACTTGGCTCAACATCAATTACCATTTCAATATGTTCCCAGCTTTCTTTCGGGTAAATTTTGTCTTTTGGGAAAGGTAATTCAATCATAAACACATCTTGGCCTACGATGTTTAACGGTTCGCTTAGCTCATATAAACGAATCGGCCGACCATTAATTACATTGTCAGATAAAAGTTGCGCACATTGCAGTAACCCTTGGTGCCAACGTTCTGCAGTTGCAAGATGATGACAACGCACTGAAATGTGGTCTATCGGAAAGGATGACAATGATAGGTTTATCTCCTGCGCCATCTGTTGTAATTTACTAATAAATACAGGTAGGTCATCCCATAAATCTTGTAATTGCGAAATTTTGCTAAACTGTGGCACTTAAAGCCCCCCTTTACAAAAACTTATCTGCTAAACAATGGCGCAGACTGTAGCATGAGAGCCCCAAAATGTGGTATAAAACCTGCCGATTTTTCTCTTCCACCTTTTAGTTATGCGCATGTGATGGCACAATGCGGTAACTATGTTCGTAATTTAAGGTAATTCGGTGAATATTCAGGCGATTCTTTCAGATAAAATTAGTGCTGCGATGTTAGCAGCGGGTGCTCCAGAAGGCAGTGATGCACTTGTGCGTCAGTCCGCTAAAGCTCAGTTTGGTGACTACCAAGCTAATGGAGTGATGGGCGCGGCTAAAAAGATGGGGATGGCTCCGCGACAACTGGCTGAACAGCTTGTTAATCACTTAGATTTGGAAGGGATTGCCAGCAAAGTTGAAATTGCAGGTCCTGGCTTTATTAATATCTTCCTTGAGCCAACTTGGGTTGAAAAGCATGTTGAAGAAGCATTAGCTTCACAGCGCTTAGGTATCGCACCAGTCAAGTCTGAAACGATTGTTATTGACTATTCAGCGCCTAATGTCGCAAAACAGATGCACGTGGGTCACTTGCGTTCAACCATCATTGGTGATGCTGCGGCACGTACCCAGGAATTTATTGGTCATAAAGTCATTCGAGCCAATCACGTCGGTGATTGGGGTACGCAATTTGGTATGTTAATTGCCTATCTTGAAAAAGTACAAAATGAAGATGCCACGGATATGGCACTTGCAGACCTCGAAGAATTTTACCGTGAAGCCAAAAAGCACTACGACGAAGATGAAGAGTTCGCGGTACGCGCACGTGGTTATGTTGTGAAATTGCAATCCGGTGATGAGTATTGCCGCCAAATGTGGCGTAAATTGGTTGATATCACTATGCAACAAAACCAAGAAACCTACCGCCGCTTAAACGTCACCTTAACTGAAGATGACGTGATGGGTGAAAGCTTATATAACAGCATGCTACCGGGTATTGTTGCAGATTTAAAAGCTAAAGGTTTAGCGGTTGAGAGTGAAGGCGCAACGGTTGTTTTCCTTGATGAATTTAAAAATAAAGAAGGCGAACCTATGGGCGTGATCGTCCAGAAAAAAGATGGTGGCTTCTTGTATACAACAACCGATATTGCCTGTGCTAAATACCGTTATGAAACCCTGCATGCTGACCGCTCACTTTACTATATTGACTCACGCCAACATCAACATTTGATGCAAGCATGGACCATCGTCCGTAAAGCAGGTTATATCCCTGAATCAATGGCGCTTGAGCACCATATGTTCGGTATGATGCTAGGTAAAGATGGCAAACCGTTTAAGACTCGTACCGGTGGTACTGTTCGTTTATCAGACTTGCTTGATGAAGCGGTTGAACGCGCTCAAGCATTGATCCGTGAGAAAAACCCGGATATGCCTGAAGATGAATTACTTAACGTCGCAAATGTGGTCGGTATTGGTGCGGTTAAGTACGCTGATTTATCCAAAAACAGAACGACGGATTATATTTTTGATTGGGACAACATGTTAGCTTTCGAAGGAAATACCGCTCCGTATATGCAATATGCGTATACTCGTGTGGCTTCTATTTTCAAGAAAGCCAATTTAACCCATGCAGACTTAACTCTGCCTATTTCATTACAAGACCCTCGTGAAATTGCACTTGCGACACGTTTATTACAGTTTGAAGAAACCATTCTAACTGTCGCTCGTGATGGTACACCTCATGTTATGTGTGCTTATTTATATGAATTAGCAGGTTTGTTCTCTGGTTTCTATGAGCACTGCCCTATCTTGTCAGCTGATGACGAAGCCCAGCGCCAAAGCCGCTTGAAATTGGCTGCATTAACCCAAAGAACGTTAAAAACCGGCTTAGACACACTGGGTATTGAAACCGTTGAAAGAATGTAATTCAAATCTATAGGTTGTCTATTAACGGTTCACTTCGGTGAGCCGTTTTTGTTTGCGTTGTTTCGCTAGCTTTGTTGTTAGTTTTTGCAATTCATCGATATATTCATTCGCGCAATTACGGAGTACTAAGTTCCATTTACAAAGTATTTTTGCTTGTTCATAAAGTTCAGGGTTATGCGACAACCGGTTATTCTGTTGTAGCCAATCAGCAACACTCGCCCAGTCCCATAACGGAGATGCCCCTCTCAAACGTTGTACGGGCGCAGGGAAATGACCTTTACCTCGAGCCCCATCTTTCAGCAAAGCCACTGCTTGACGGGTTAGTCCTGTCAATTCTGCAATATCACTTAGCCCAACCAAAGCGGAATCAATAGATTCCACTTTTATACTCATTGATGTACTTTCAATATCTGTAATCGCAGTTTCAATTGCACGATCAAAAGATTCCGCTTCCCTATCAAATTCTAAATAAACCGATTTACCATAGAAGCACACCAATGCATCGCCACAGCCTGCGGCAAATATGGTATCAACTAAGCCTTCCGTATCAGCAGTCACACCCGATAGTGTTAATGTGAAAGTAAATACCGCCATAATTTCCCCATCTTACATAAATAAGCGGCCTAAGCCGCTTGGATTAACCTAAAAGAGCAATACAGTGGTTCACTTTACGTATTATCTGTTTAGCATGCACTTCCATAACTTTTGGCGTTGACCAGACACTCATCATATGTGTTTTGTGTTCACCCACTGCGTTACCACAACGTAACTTGCAAAAAGTATGTGATGAGTTTCCTGCTGTAACCCAGACCCAGCCATTTTCTATCGCATATTCAATAGCAGCCTGAACATGCTTATTTGGGTGTTTTTTCATCGACCTCCGTGATACATAACATAGCCATTGCGTTGACAATAGTCAACAAACAATATCCAATAAATTGAATATTTCCCTGAAATTAATTGTTGTCACAACAACCCAGTAAATATACTCCAAAAATAGAGTTGGCTATTGCTTTTATCAATGAAAACAATTAATTGAAATTTCATGAAATGATTTTGAAATTAATAATTCAGTTATAAAGAGAATAAATTTGCGTAGATAATTAGAAATTGAAGGGAAAGAATCTATGCCTGCTGGCACCTTAACTACATAGATTGCAGAGATAAAAAAGCCCAATTTTATGAGATTTCCTCATTAAAATTGGGCTTTTAAGGTCATTGACCCTCTTATTAATTAGGCAATACTACGTTTCATAAAGTCACGAGGGCGGAACCCAAGCACGTATAAAGCAACGAAATAACTTCCCGCTCCAACAATTACGACGCCTATCAAACGTAGCATACGCATCAGCATATTACCTTCTTGCCAAGATGGCATGAAATGTAAGACACTAAATAGCACGGCTCCCATTACAATTAAGGCTATCAATAATTTAAATATAAACCCTTTCCAACCCGCTAAAGGCTGAAAAATATCTTGCTTGCGCAATTGCCAATAGAGAACCCCTGCATTAAAACAAGCTGCTAACCCAATGGATAAGGCTAAGCCTGCATGTTGCAATGGGCCAATAAAGGCTAAGTTCATCAATTGTGTTAATATTAAAGTGACAATCGCAATTTTTACTGGCGTACGAATATCTTGGCGTGAATAAAAGCCCGGTGCCAAAATTTTCACCAAAATCATCCCCGTTAAACCGACACAATAGGCAATTAAAGCATATTGCGTCATTAATGAGTCATGCGCGGTAAAATTACCGTATTGGAATAAAGACACCGTTAATGCTTCAGAGAGTATTGCCAACCCTAACGCACATGGCAAGGCTAATAACAAACAAAGGCGCAACCCCCAGTCCATCAATTGGCGATACTCATTTTGATTACCGCTCGTGAAGCTTTTCGCGAGAGAAGGCAATAAAATCGTTCCGAGAGCCACACCAAGTACTCCAGATGGCAATTCCATTAGCCTATCGGCGTAATACATCCATGACACTGAACCAGATTGCAAAAAAGAGGCGAATATCGTATTGATAATTAAAGAAATTTGAGCGACAGACACCCCAATAATGGCGGGTCCCATCATTTTCATTACACGCCAAACCCCGCTATCACGAAATGACAAGCGTGGTAACACTAACATGCCCACCTTTTTAAGATATGGGAGCTGATAGACTAGCTGTAAGACACCACCAACCAGCACCGCCCATGCCAATGACATAATGGGTGGATTAAAGTATGGGGCTGCGAAAGCGGCAAAAATGATCATACTGACATTGAGCAATGTCGGCGCGAATGCCGGAACCGAAAAACGGTTCCAAGTATTGAGAATTGCCCCAGCGAGGGAGACCAGTGAAATCAGAAAAATATAAGGGAATGTGACCCGTAAAAGGTCAGTAGTCAGCGCAAATTTATCAGCGTCATCGGTAAACCCAGGAGCGGTGACATAAATGATCCAAGGAGCGGCTATCATGCCAAGGATAGTCACAATCGCCAAAGCAAGGGTTAGCATCCCGGCAATATAAGCGACAAATGTACGAGTGGCTTCTTCTCCCTGTTGGTTTTTATATTCCGCCAGTATGGGAACAAACGCTTGTGAAAATGCCCCCTCGGCAAAAATTCGGCGTAAAAGATTCGGTAATTTAAATGCGACAAAAAAGGCGTCTGCAGCCGCTCCTGCACCAAAAACTCGAGCGATAATGGCGTCACGAATAAAGCCAAGCACACGAGACATCATGGTCATGGAGCTTACTGCCGCCAATGATTTTAATAAATTCATGATTGATAGACTAAAAGAATACAATCGCATCAGTTTAACAGTGTGCACTGCAACTGACTACGATTGAAAAGTAAATTAGGAATTTAGGCTTTATTCAGCGCCCAAGTGTTATCGGTCAGTGCCGTTAATACATGGTCACGCCACTCACCGTTGATTTGTAAGTATTGCTTTGCATAACCTTCCCGTTCAAAGCCAAGCTTAGTCAATAAATTACCACTACGCATATTATGAGGCATATAATTTGCCATAATTCGGTGCATTTTTTGGTGTTGCTGCATATAACGGATTGCTTGGGTTAACGCCTCATGCATTAGGCCTTGGCCTTGCCATTTTTGACCCAATGAATAACCTAGATAGCATGCATGAAATGAGCCACGTAATACATTACTAAAGTTCGCTACCCCCATGACTTCATTTTCTTCTTTGTCTAATAGTAAGAAATGGAAAGCGCTTCCTTCTCGATGCATTTCATTCATGACTTGTAACCGATTCTGCCAACCCGCAGGCTGGTAATGTGAGTTATCCCTGATGGGTTCCCACGGAATTAAAAAGTCTTTATTCAGGCTGTAATAATCAGCTAGTCGATAATTATCACGCTCATAAGTCAAACGAATAACCATTCTATCAGTGACAAGGCGCACTTTCGGTACATTTGAACGATAACCAAACATCGTTAACCCTTAATTAATAAAAAGCCAGATATTTTCTCTAGTTCCAAGCCAATAACTTAGAAAGTTAAAGTGTAGCTTACAATGCGCTGACGAAAAATATGTTCTGAAAATTAAAATACATCGTTAAGGCCAGCAAGCACAATCAACACCGTCACAGAGTGAAGTATGACCTCTACCAATTATCAATATTCTAAATAATTCGCGCTGTAACTAGGCGACCAGCGAGGATAGCTTGGGGAGCATACACTCGTATGTGACCCAACTAGCCGAACGCAGTCAACACCGTCACAGAGTGAAGTATAACCTCTACCAATTATCAATATTCTAAATAATTCGCGCTGTGACTAGGCGACCAGCGAGGATAGCTTGGGGAGCATACACTCGTATGTGACCCAACTAGCCGAACGCAGTCAACACCGTCACAGAGTGAAGTATGACCTCTACCAATTATCAATATTCTAAATAATTCGCGCTGTGACTAGGCGACCAGCGAGGATAGCTTGGGGAGCATACACTCGTATGTGACCCAACTAGCCGAACGCAGTCAACACCGTCACAGAGTGAAGTATGACGAATATTTATTGATAAAAATAAATCATCGATACCTCACGTTACTATGATAAAAAAATATCATCTATTGAACCCTATTATACTGATATTATTGATAACTGATTTTAAGAAACTTTCCCCCTTTGCTATTTTTCTAATGGTGTCTCTCATGGCGCAAGTGTCACGGGCAAGAAGCCTTGGCAAGTATTTCCTTTTGCTTGACAACATGTTGGTTGTCCTAGGCTTTTTTGTCGTTTTTCCGCTTATTTCTATTCGTTTTGTTGATCAACTGGGCTGGGCCGCCGTGGTGGTTGGTTTTGCCTTAGGGCTTCGTCAGTTTGTTCAACAAGGTTTAGGTATCTTTGGCGGTGCTATCGCTGACCGGTTTGGCGCGAAGCCCATGATTGTCATTGGAATGCTATTACGTGCCAGTGGTTTTGCAGTCATGGCGGTGGCCCATGACCCTTGGGTTTTATGGCTATCTTGCATACTTTCTGCTCTGGGTGGAACCTTGTTTGATCCCCCACGAACCGCATTAGTTATTAAATTAACTCGCCCATATGAACGTGGCCGTTTTTATTCTTTGCTGTTAATGCAGGACAGTGCTGGTGCAGTTATCGGTGCTTTGATTGGTAGTTGGCTACTACAGTATGACTTCCATTATGTCTGCTGGGTTGGCGCTGCTGTGTTTATTATTGCTGCTATCTGCAATGCTTGGTTATTACCTGCTTATCGAATCTCAACCGTCAGAACCCCCATTAAAGAAGGCATGGGACGCGTACTGAAAGATAAACGCTTTGTAACTTATGTGGTCACATTGGCAGGTTATTTTATGTTGTCAGTTCAAGTAATGCTTATGTTTCCTATTGTTGTCAATGAATTAGCTGGCACACCCACTGCCGTCAAATGGATGTATGCGATTGAAGCAGCGATATCTTTAACATTGCTTTATCCCATTGCGCGTTGGAGCGAAAAACATTTTCGCCTTGAACAACGGCTCATGGCCGGGCTATTTTTAATGAGTCTCAGCATGTTTCCGATTGGCATGACAACCTCACTCAATACGCTATTCGCCCTTATTTGCCTATTTTATTTAGGTACGGTAACTGCAGACCCAGCGAGAGAAACATTAAGTGCATCTCTTGCTGACCCTCGAGCACGAGGCAGCTATATGGGTTTTAGTCGCTTAGGCCTTGCTTTAGGTGGAGCAGTCGGTTATACCGGTGGCGGCTGGATGTACGATATTGGTCACCAATGGAACCTGCCTCAACTTCCTTGGTTCTTATTAGGACTCATCGGTTTTATCACTTTATGGGCGCTGCATAAGCAATTTAACCGTAAAAAAATTGAAACAGTCATGTTGAGTGGGCAGTAATGCGCTAAACTAGCGGTATTACTGTAAAAGGAGTCTCTATGAAGAAGTTTTTAATCGCCGCTATGGTAGGCTTTCTCACTCTCTTATCGGGTTGTAATCAATTATCTGAGTTTAGTATTAGTGAGTCACAAATTAATAATTACCTTGCTAATAAAGTAAAATATGACCATAAGGTCGGTATTACGGGTTTTGCTGATGCGGATATTCAGCTCGCTAATTTAAAATCAGAAATTGGCCGCAGTGAACCAGGAAAAGTTGCTTTAACGGGGGATGCAACCGTTAAATTAGACTCGTTGATTGGTAAAGCAGAAGCGCAAATTAACCTGACACTCACTGCTCGCCCTTATTTTGATGCCAAAACAGGTTCAATTTACTTAAAAGAATTGAATATTAGCAGTTACAAAGTGATGCCAGAAAAAATGGATACAGCGATGTCAGCGGTTATTCCTTACTTGAATAGTTCCCTTGAAACTTTCTTTGAAACCCAACCTGTTTATGTGTTAAATCCTGATAATGGCGCGGCTGAAGCAACCGCGAAAAAACTCGCTAAAGGGCTTGAAATCAAACCGGGTAAACTGGTCATTCCATTAGTTGATTAATTTTAACCATAAATAATTTCGATTGTTAAAAGCATTAAAGGCAACAAGAAAATCTGTTGCCTTTTTTATTCAATCAAAATTATTAATCAATACCGCTAACTAAAACATCAGTAACATCGCCACAAAAAAGTGACAACGTCACAATTATTCAGTTTCTGAGTCAAGTTCATCACGCAGAGCAATGACTGCATCACGCGTAATTTGGGCTAAAGTCCGGTAAAAGGTGGTGGTTGCATGCGCTTCAACTTTACCTAAAAAGCTGCCATACCAACTAAGGATATAGCTATCAAATAATTCTTCTTGAGCGGCAGTTTCATCTTCTGCCGCTTGGTCTTCTAACCAAGAAGCCGCGAGTAGCAATGCGCCAAAAGCGTCAGCAGACGCATTCGTCAGGGGCATTCCTCTAACGGTTAAAAATTCGCGAACTTCTGCTTCTGTAATTTCAGAATCGTAATCATTCGCTAACATTGAAACTGAAGGAGATTCCCCTGCAAATAGGGCTTGGTAATCCGCATTAACTGCATTGACGTCGAGGTCTTTTGCCATGCGTGACCACAACTCATCTTGTTCTAATGGCCATGATGCTTTTAATTTATCTTGAGCAATCATATCAATAAGCGGTTTTACGAGGCTATCAGAGGGACTACGTTGAAATAGTGTCCCTAAAATACGGCAGACGATTGAAAATTCGTTCATATATTATCCTATTTTACAGATTCAGTAGTCACACCTCGTGACTGAAGCAGTTACTTTCAGTATATCGAAAAAATAGGAAAGATATTAGGGGGAGATAATTACAAGTGGTCATAAAGACCACTTGCAACAAAGAAGTGACTAATAACCGCGTTGCATATCAACGACACCAACAGGCGCTTGCCCTGCTTCGATGCGTTGGATATTACTGACAATCATATCCATCGCCTCTTTCGGTTTTGTAAAGGCGGCAACATGAGGTGTGATAGCGATGCGGGGATGCGTCCAGAACGGGTGCATTTGCGACAACGGCTCACTCGCAAATACATCAAGTGCAGCACCTGTAACTTGTCCTGATTCAAGGGCTAAAAGCAAATCCTGTTCAATCAGATGGGCGCCACGTGCTAAGTTGATAACATATGCCCCTTGCTCTAACTGGCTAAATAGTTGCTGGTTTAAAATTCCCACCGTTTCTGGAGTACTTGGTAACAGATTAATAATTACACGAGTACCAGAAAGGAAATTAGCTAGTTGGTCATGGCCAAAATAACTTTTTACGTTATCAAGTTGTTTTTCAGAGCGACTCCATGTTCTTACATGAAAACCGAAACTTACTAAGCGCTTTGCAACTGCTTGTCCTAATGCCCCTGCGCCCATCACACCAATGACAAAATCTTCGTGTTGGTAGGCCGGTAACTGTTTCCATTGGCGCTGTGATTGTAATTGGCGATATTCATCCATACGACGAAAGTAACTTAACACTTTTGCACAAGCGTATTCTTCCATTTGAATCGCCATGCCCGTGTCTTCCAGACGCATTACGGGAACCCCTGCAGGCAGGGTCCCAGGTTTATCTTGTTCCTGTTTTAAAATAGCATCCACACCTGCGCCTAAAGCGAAAATTCCCTTTAAATCACTGCGACCAGCGAGACATTCATAAGGAGGTAACCAAACCATGGCGTAATCCGCACTTTGGTTATCCCCTTTTTCCCATTGGCGAATATTCACTTGTGGTAAGCGTGCTTTCATGCCGTCAATCCACTGTTTCGAATCAAAAAATGGATGGTAAAATAAAATATTCATGGCAACTCCTCTTTGGTTTCTAACAGAGTGTGCCGAATGGGATTTCTTTTCAAGTTAATCAAGCCGATACACTGTAAACAATCAGAATTTTGTTAACTAGCTAACGGTTTTTACTTCTGTTACTTGCCGTTTTAAATTAACATTAAAAATATTGTTTACCTTAGCCGATAACATTTGAGGTTAGATAATAATCGAATTGTTTTTTATTTAGCTAAACAGCAACAAAAGTCGGAAAAAGGATAAATAGGGAGTTGACGTAAGACGCTATTTTCCCTATAGTAGCGCCCCGTTGCAGAGCAGGTTTTTATTCCCTACTCCACAACAGATTTAGAAAAACGGTGAGGTGTCCGAGAGGCTGAAGGAGCACGCCTGGAAAGTGTGTATACGGCAACGTATCGAGGGTTCGAATCCCTCCCTCACCGCCATTTTTCTTCTAGTTTTTACCTTCTTCTTCTTGATATACCATCCCTTTATTTTGTTTCTCTTTCGGTTCTATACCTATTCCTTGCGCATGGTATTCACGGCTAATATCTTCCCAAAGTTCTGCATTTTCTATTCCAGCCACTTTCGGGTCAAACACTGGATCAACACCTAATTTTTCCTGCCGTTCAAAGTCACGAAGTGCCCGTAGCGCCGGTTTTGACAAGAAGACAATGGCGATAAGATTAAGATAACTCATACTACCGAACCCAATATCGCCAAGGCTCCACATTAAACTGACAGACTGAACACTTCCCATAAAAACAATAATCAAAAATACAAACTTTAGTATCAGTTTTAGAATGGGGTAACGTAATTTTCTATCAAGGTAAACAATTGTGGTTTCTGCAATATAGTAATAGGCCATCAATGTTGTGAATGCGAATAAAAATACGGCGATTGAGACGAATCCCGACCCTGCGGAAGTAAAGACTGTTGATACCGCCATTTGTGTCCATGCGGTTCCCGCAGCAACCCCTGGAACGTACTCAACTAAGGCCGTTGCCGAACCGTCTGGAAAAACGTTATACATATTCGTGACAAGGATCATTAGACCTGATGCTGTACACACAACAACAGTATCAATGTAAATTGAAAATGCTTGAATTAACCCTTGTTTTACAGGATGGCTTACCTCGGCTGCCGCAGAGCTAAATGTAGCTTCACCCGCCCCTGCTACGTTGGAAAAAACCGCACGGCGTACACCCCATGAAACAGCCGTACCAACAATACCGCCGAATACGGCATCCATTCCCATCGCGCTGCGGAAAATTAAACTGAACATTCCCGGCACTTGTTCGTAATGGCTACCTAAGATGATCACCATCATGACGATATACGCTAACGCCATAATTGGCACGATTTTATCCGCAGCACTCGCAATACGTTTTACACCGCCAAAGATTAGCCATGCCATCAGCACTGTCACAATGCCGCCTGTCGCAATTGGGGGTAAGTTGAATGAAGTTTGAAAGGAGTCAGCTATGGTATTGGCTTGAATACCCGGAACTAGTACACCATAAGATAGGCAAATAACAGCAGCTACCATAATGGCAAATGGCTTCAATTTTAACCCTTTCTCGATATAGTAAGGCGAACCGCCACGGTATTGACCATCAGAGCGCTGCTTGTATATTTGAGCGAGTGTTGATTCGATAAACGCACTTGCTCCGCCTAATAACCCCATGACAACCATCCAGAAAATCGCCCCAGGACCACCCGCGGCAATGGCCGTCGCTACACCGGCGATATTACCCACCCCAACTCGCCCTGATAATGCTAAACAGAATGCTTGGAAGGAGGAAATTCCTTCTTTTGACGCTTTATTTTCCTTTAACAAACAGACCATTTTAATAAGATAGCGAAACTGCACACCACGAGTTGCTAATGTAAAATAGAGCCCAACACCTAGCGATAATACTACTAATGCATTACCCCAGATGTAACCAACGATTGTATTAACGATGGCTTCCATTTTGTACTCCTTCGTTATTGTAATTGTTTATTTGTATTTGCAGGGTAAAAAAAAACCTGAGTCCACTAGGGGGCTCAGGCCAACGTTTTACTGATGGATAAACCAGATAACCTTCGTTTGAGTATATTGTTCAAATGCCTCTAACCCGTTGTCTTTACCGCCAAAACCTGATTGACGAAAACCACCAAACGGCGTTGTAATATTGCCCTCACTAAAGCCATTGACTGAAACAGTACCCGCATTAATACGCTGTGCAATTTGCATGGCTCGGTGAATATTTTGGCTATAAAATGAAGCCGCTAAGCCATATTGAGTGTCATTAGCTAAAGCAACAGCTTCATCATCAGTTTTAAACGATGTGACGGCTAAAATAGGGCCAAAAACTTCATGCTTAAATAGCGACATTTCAGGCGTGACTTCATCAAAAATTGTCGGTTCGATATACCATCCCGCCCCCAATTCATGATGAATTTTTCCACCCGCAACTAATTTTCCTCCCTCTTTTAACGTGATATCTAAAAAGGATTTTACTTTCTCAAAATGAGCCTGTTCGACCATTGGCCCAATTGAAATATCTGCTTGCCTTGGGTCTCCGACTTTCCATTCTTTAACGGCGACGGCAAGCTTCTCTAATAGTATTTTTTTGATGCTTTCGTGCACAATTAAGCGAGAACCACAGCTGCAGTTTTCACTCATATTCCAGAAAGCCGCCGCCATAATATGTGGAATTGCGGCTTCAATATTCGCATCTTCAAACACCACTTGCGGGCTTTTACCGCCACATTCGAGTACAATTTCTTTTAAGTTACTTTCGGCGGAATATTTTAAAAATAAGCGTCCCACATCTGTTGAACCGGTAAATGACACCATATCAACATCATGATGGCGGCCAAGCGCTTCCCCGACTTTTTCACCTAATCCACAAACTAGACTTAATGCACCTTTAGGAATACCCGCCTCATAGGCCAGTTCCACCATACGATGCGCGCTTAATGAGGTTAGTTCGGCAGGTTTCACAATCACCGAATTGCCGACAGCAAGAGCTGGAGCTACTTTCCACGCAAACATTTGAGCAGGGAAATTCCACGGTAATACCGCCCCCACCACACCAATAGGCTCATGCACTATTAACCCCAACTCTTGATGACTGGTTGGTGCAATTTTGCCAAACAGTTTATCAATCGCTTCGGCATACCAATAAAAGGTGTCAATCGTTGCGGGCAAATCGGTATTTAAGCATTCGGTGATAGGCTTACCTGCATCAATACAGTCTAGCGCCGCAAGTTCTTCACTGTGTTTTTCAATCAGATTAGCCCATTTAAGCATGATAGCTTTACGTTCTTGCGGCGATAACCCGCGCCATTCACCTTGATTAAACGTGTCACGCGCCACCTGTACCGCGGCATTAATATCGCTCTCATCACCATCTGCAATAAAACCAATAATGCTGTTGTCGATTGGGGTCCGGTTTTCTAGTCTATTTTGCTGTTCTGGGTGCCCTGCAATTAAATTGCCCGCCCACAGTTTTCCTTGTTTTGCGCGTTCAAATACCTGCTGCTGGGTAAGAGTCATATTCCCCCCTAGCGCTTAATTAATTTAATAAAATCATCGCGTTCTTGAGACGCTAGATTTGACAAAGGCAAACGAACCGGGCCGACATGGAATGTGCCATTCAAGCAACCCGCTTTGGCTTTTTGGTTATAATCACCTGATTCCATTGAGTAAATCGCAGGGTAAATTTCATTCATAATCTGCTTGGCTTGTTGCCAGTCACCCGCTTGCGCGGCATTAAAAATAGCAACTTGCTCTGCTGGGTATACATTACCAGCTCCCGCAATCCAACTTTTGGACCCCCAAAAGAAGAAATCCACTGGTTGGTCATCACAACCACAAATGACCTCAAAATTTTTGAATGGTGTTTGTAATAAGTGCAGTGCTCGGCTAAAGTTTCCACTGCTTTCTTTGATAGCGACAATATTGTCAATTTCGGCTAGCTTAATAACCGTTTCAATGTCAATTTCAACGCCAATCCGAGCTGGAAAATTGTACATAATTATGGGTAATGATGTTGATTTTGCGACTTTTTCATAGTGGGCGAATACACCTTGCTGGTCCGGCAAACTATATGGCGGTGGAGACAGCATTAACCCTTCATAACCGAGTTCTTGAGCTTGTTTCGCACGTGCAATAGCCCCCTCAGTTGATAAATCATTAATACCCGCAATTAATGTCACTCGCCCTTTGGCAATTTTGCAAACGGTTGACAGCACGGTCTTACGTTCATCTTCGTTTAATGCGTAATACTCCCCAGTTGTCCCACAAACCACTAAACCCGTCACACCCCGCTCAATAAGTTTTTCAGTTAATTCAGCAAGCGCACTGACATTTAATGTTAAATCATCATGAAATGGGGTCACTAATGGAACAAGAATGCCATGGAAATTCATTTTGAATTCTCCTCAAAATTAAAGAAATCGTTCAATGGAAAAAGGGGCACAGTCGATACTTGTCGGCTGATGATGGATAAAACTATTCACAATATCTGCGGTGATCGCCGCTTGGGTTAGCCCCAAGTGTTGGTGACCGAATGCAAAAATATAGGGGCCTTTATGGTCTAAAATTGGTAATGAATCAGACGTAGATGGGCGAAACCCCATCCATGATGTAGATTGTTGGCTATTTAATGTTTCCTTTAGCATAGGTTGTGCTAACGGGAGAAAATGTTGAGCTCGCTGCATATTCGCAGGACGTTTTAACCCTGCGTATTCTACGGTTCCTGCGAGGCGTAGCCCTTGAGACATTGGCGTCATTATAAAACGCCTATCCATACTTGATACTGGTATCGATAATCGACCTAATTCATGGGGCAACATCAAATGATAACCACGCTCAGTTTCAAGTGGCACTCTGATACGACTCACCATTTTGACTAGCGATTTAGAGAATGCACCCCCTGCAATCACTATTTTTTGTCCTGTAAACTGCCCTTGAGTGGTTGTCAATATCGCTTGTTGATTCGACGTTGATGTGATTTCTGTTACTTCACAGTGGGTTAATACCTGCCCACCCGCAGCGATAAAAGCTTCTGTCAGTTTTTGGTGTAATGCACATAAATTCACAACATGGCCTGTATCGGGATAAAAAATGCCACCGATTTGGCTTTCAGATAAAGCAGGTTCGCGCGTTAATAGCGTATCTTGATCAATCAATTGATTAGCCACACCAATACTTTGCAGGTACTCACTGTGCTGGCTTAGCTTATCGAGCGTCTCTTTTTTTTCTGCCACCAATAGTGAACCCTTCATTTTGACAAGGTCATTTAATTGCCATTTCTGAATAAATGCTTGCCATGAATCGAAAGCGGCACTATTTAGTGTCATCAATGTGTGATGAATATGGGTAAAAGGCTTATGGCGCATGTTACCCAACAATTTTATTAACCAAGGTGTTAGCGGTAATAAATAGCGCCAATCCAGACGCAAAGGGCCTAGTGGATCAAATAACATTTTCGGAATTGATTTTAAAACGCTCGGATCCGCAATCGGAAAAACTTGTTCTGTCGCTATATGCCCTGCGTTACCAAATGAAGCACCTTGACCAATTTCATGTTTATCAAGCAACAGCACTTGTGACCCATTAGCTTGCACTGTCAGTGCAATACTCAGACCAATAATGCCGCCACCCACTACAATCACTGGATATTTGCGTTCCATTTCATTCCCCTATGCCACTGAAATTCCAAAACGAAATGGATCTTGTTCATCTATCAATAAGGTATTTTTCCCACTGATATAGGCATGCCCGCGAATAGTCGGAATAATGCCGTTTTCATCAGCCTGTTGAAAACTGGCCTGAAATTGGCTGCCAATCACACTGGCTTGATGCCATATTTCACCAGCCGCCAGCATTTTATCCGCGGCTAAACAGGCAAGTTTGGCACTTGTTCCTGTTCCACAAGGGGAGCGGTCATAAGCGCCGCCTGGGCATAAAACAAAACTTTGGCTATTGGCTTCGGGGTGTGTACCGAATAATTCGATATGGTCAATTTCTTGGCCATCTTTACCGTAAATACCTTGATCGGATAAGGCTTGTTTAATCTTTAAACTGACTTCTGTCAGTAATTTAATGTTTTCGTAATCAATAGTGACTGGTGACTTATCAACAAGAAAGAACCAATTTCCGCCCCAAGCAATATCCCCGGCAATGGTACCGAGTTCTGGAACATTAACTTGTACCGCTTTGCGATAACGATATGAATAAACATTCTGAATACTCACACTGCCATCTTGATGCAAATGAGCCGTAACATCCCCTACCGGGGTTTCGATAAGATGTTTACCGAAAGTGATATGACCGAGAAAATGCAATGAAGCCACTAAACCGATAGTGCCATGGCCACACATTCCCAAGTAACCTTGATTGTTAAAAAAAATCACACCGGCTGCTGCTGCTGGGTTTTGTGGTTTACACAATAGTGCCCCCACTAAAATATCATTACCTCGTGGCTCTAAAATGGTGGTTTTACGCCATACATCATGTTGATGGCGTAATATCTCCAGTCTTGATGCTATGCTTTGCTGCCCTAAATCAGGGAATCCGTCGATAACGAGCCGAGTTGGCTCACCTGCAGTATGGGAGTCGATAACTTCAATTTTAGTATATTGATATTGCATTGGTTAGCATCCTATCTATTATCATTGTTAATAGAATGCTTGATTTTTGTTAACAACTCTTGATATCTTTCTAACAAACTTATGCGCTTTTCTGCACAATCTAAAAATATTTAACAGAACTAGTAAAATTAATTTAATATTTCGGAGCGCAGCATGATCAATCTAAATAAATTGTTATTGATTAGTCAGGAGAACATGCTGTTTCCTGTTGATAATATTGATGTTCTATTAAATCATTTAGGCTTAGTGATGCCCCTCATTAATACCTTGCCGAATGTGACTTTCTTTGTGAAAGACCATAATGCAAAGTATGTTTTGGCCAATGATAATTTAGCCACCCGTTGTAAAATCGATAGCGTTAATCATCTGGTTGGTAAATGTGCTGAGGATATTTTTCATTCGGAACTAGGCCAAAGCTATAGTTCTCAAGATTATTTAGTGATGGAGAAAAAAATTAGCGTCATTAATAAACTTGAACTTCACCTGTATAAAGCGGGTTTGTTGGGATGGTGTTTAACAACTAAGGTTCCTATTTTTAATACACGTAACCAAGTTATTGGAGTTGCAGGTATTTCAGTGGATTTACAAGATGTGAAATCGGTCAGCCCTAAGCTAAACAACCAACTTAGCCGTGTTGAACGCTATATTAGTGAGCATTTCGATACCGCAATAAAAATGACAACACTTGCTGACATATCTGGCCTCTCGCTTTCTCAATTAAACCGCCAGTTTAAAGCTATTTTTTTGATAACCCCTCAACAATATATTCAAAAAATGCGGCTTGAACATGCGATTGAACTGCTCGAAGATGATTTTTCAATTACTGAAATTTCCAGTAAGTGTGCTTATGCTGATCACAGCGCTTTCTGCCGAAAATTCAAAGAAATGACCACCATGACACCTAGCCAATTTAAACGAATGCGTTCAAAAATCGATAAACAAAGGATATTGGCCTGACTGAGTATCATATTGGTTAACCCGTTTTTCCTTAATACCGATAAATTCATTCTCTTTAGATTTTATGAAGTGCTTTTTGGCCGTTTATTCAAATAATTACCGCAGTACCTTCGATATAATTACTAAATAACTTCCCTTGGTTATTTCCTAACTTAAGATAGCTCTTATTGCAGACATCCATCAATCGGGTATTGATATATCCCAATGCTGCATCTAAGTGCGGTGACGAGAAAGGAATACTCAATGACCATTTACGATCTGAAACCTAAATTTCAAGATCTTCTTCGTCCAATTGTTCGTAAGCTATTTAGTGCGGGTGTGACGGCTAATCAAGTCACTTTGGCAGCTTTACTTTTGTCTGTGATCTGCGGAATGCTATTACTGTTCATTCCAAACCCACACCTGTTTATTTTATTACCTTTCGTACTGTTTATTCGTATGGCACTCAATGCGATTGATGGCATGTTAGCAAGGGAGCACAACCAAAAAAGCCACCTTGGTGCAATCCTGAATGAGCTTGGTGATGTTATTTCAGATATCGCACTATACCTACCATTTGCGGTTATTTTCCCTCAAGTATTTTGGCTTATTTTATTCATTCTATTTCTTACGCTACTTACTGAATTTATTGGTGTTATCACTCAAGCAATTGGTGCGTCTCGTCGCTATGACGGCCCTATTGGTAAAAGTGATCGAGCCTTTATTTTCGGTGCGTTAGGGCTGCTTGTCAGTATTTTCCCGCAAATCATATTTTCTAGTTGGATAAGTTATCTGTTTATCCTTTTAACTTTGTTGCTGTTTTATACTTGCTATAACCGTATTCGTCGTGCACTTTGTGAATTATCTACATCGGCGAATAATAATTAAGGAAGAATTATGAACGCTCAGACAGATTATCTGACGCAACGTCCCGTTATTGAGTCCCAATTTACCACCAGTGACCATACTTCTCTTTTTTATCGACATTGGCCAACAGAGACTTCGACCAACAAAGCGATTATTTTATTTCATCGTGGCCATGAACATTCTGGCCGTGTCGCCCATTTAGTCGATGAACTCAATTTACCTGACTATGCGATGTTTGCATGGGATGCCCGTGGTCATGGTAAAAATGATGGCCCGCGAGGTTATAGCCCTTCACTAAGCACATCTGTCAATGATGTCGATGAATTCGTACGTCACATTTCCTCCCAATATAATATTCCCTTAGAAAATATCATTGTTATCGGACAAAGTGTTGGTGCCGTCCTTGTCTCCGCTTGGGTTCATGATTACGCCCCCAAAATTCGTGGGATGGTACTCGCCTCTCCTGCATTTAAGGTTAAATTGTATGTCCCATTTGCCCGGACAGGGCTTGCTTTAATGCAAAAGGCTCGCGGTTTGTTCTATGTGAATTCCTATGTCAAAGCTAAATTTCTGACTCATGATGAACAACGAATTGATTCGTTTAATCGCGATCCATTGATCACTCGCCCTATTGCCGTCAATATTTTACTTGAATTATATAAAACAGCTGAACGTGTAGTGGCTGATGCAGGTGCAATTACCTTACCAACTCAATTATTTATTTCAGGTAGTGACCACGTTGTCCACCATCGACCTCAACATCAGTTTTTTGAAAGATTAAATACCCCAATAAAAGAAAAACATATATTACCCGGTTTTTACCACGACACATTAGGTGAAAAAGAACGCCATATCCCAATTGAAAAAATCCGTGATTTTATTGGGAAATTATTCGCCTTACCGCGCTACCAACATAATTATCAATATGAAGATATCTGGAGTGTCAGTGCTGAAAAATATCGTTCGCTCATGACTCCTTTGCCTAAATGGTGCCCTAAAAATCTTGCTTATAAAATTATGAGCAAATCAATGAGTACACTAGGTAAAGCTTCTGAAGGTATTTGCATTGGTTATGACAAAGGGTTTGATTCAGGTTCAACTCTCGATTACGTATACCGCGACAAAGCCCAAGGTAAAGGCTTATTTGGCCGTGTGATTGATAGGCAGTATCTCAACAGCATAGGCTGGCAAGGAATACGCCAACGCAAAGTGAATATTGAAAATATTATTCGGCAAGCGATACGTGACCTCACGGAGACAGGTATCCCGGTTCGAATTATGGATATTGCCGCAGGCCAAGGCCGTTATATCTTTGATGCAATTAATGATTATAGCAAAGTTGAGTCTGTCCTATTAAGAGACTATAGCCCTATCAATGTTGAGCAAGGACAATTACATATTAAGGAACGTTACCTTGAAGATAAAATTCAATTTACTGAAGGTAATGCTTTTGACGCCGATGATTTAGCCGCGGTTTCACCCTCTCCAACAATTGGCATTGTCAGTGGTTTGTATGAACTGTTCCCCAGTAATGAAATGATAAACGCTTCATTAAATGGACTTTCTCGAGCTATCCCTCCTGGCGGGCTATTAATTTATACTTGCCAGCCATGGCACCCTCAAGTTGAAATGATTGCTCGGGTACTACCAAGCCACCAAGGTGGCCAAGCATGGGTTATGCGTTGTCGTAGCCAAGGCGAAATGGATACTTTAGTTGAAGAAGCGGGCTTTGAAAAACTAAACCAATTAATTGATAACTGGGGAATATTCAGCGTATCCATAGCTAGACGACGTTAGTCTATTTATCTCGCATTGTGATTGATGCCACATTGTTGGCATCAATCACTAACTTCAACTTTAGGTGATAGCCATTGTTTATTGCCCGCAAAGCACCTATGCTGCTTAGCGTTATTTGTTTCCCTAATCATTTACTGATATCACCGCCAGTTCGTTGCCATTTAAAGGAATAGGATAAAGGATGATAACCGCAACTCGCAAACCTCAACAGGCTGTATCTCGACGCCAAATAATACGCTCTGGTTTGCTATGGCTAGTTTTTCTAGCACCTTTTTTCTTCCTAACTTATGGCCAAGTCAATACGTATACCGCAACGTTAGGCCAGGTTCCTTCTATCGTTTTTTCTTGGGAAACCCATATTCCATTTCTCCCTTGGTCTATCATTCCCTATTGGAGCATTGACCTTTTTTATGGGTTATCTTTATTTATTTGCACAACCCGTAAAGAACAATCGATCCATGGCTTACGGCTCATCACGGCTTCTATTATCGCTTGTATTGGTTTTTTACTATTTCCACTTAAGTTTAGTTTCCCTCGACCAAGCACTGATGGCCTATTTGGCTGGATGTTTGACAGCCTAGAATTATTTGATCTTCCCTTTAACCAAGCTCCTTCATTACATATTATTTTATTGTGGATCTTATGGTTACGTTTTCGAGCGCATACACCAACAAAATGGCGCTGGTTGCTTCATAGTTGGTCGATACTCATTCTCCTGTCCGTATTGACGACTTGGCAGCACCACTTTATTGATGTCGTCACCGGCTTTGCCGTTGGCATATTAATTAGTTATTTACTTCCTATACAAACTCACTGGCAATGGCATTACACTGGCTCACCTCGCAGTTTTAAAATGAGCAAAAACTATGGCATAGGCTCTCTTGCTTGCTTTATTCTTGCGTTTATCTTCCAAGGATTCGCTTGGTTACTATTATGGCCCGCTGTCGCCCTCTTTTTTATTACCCTTGGCTATTTAGGCGCTGGTGCTAGCGTTTTCCAAAAAACACCTGAAGGGAATATTTCCCCTTCTGCCGCTATTTTGTTACTACCATACCGGCTGATTGCTTGGGGAACCTATCATTACTTCGCTAAGCACTGCGCACAACCCAGTATTGTTAATAAACACATTGTTTTGGGAGGGCGCCCACTTTACGCTTTGCAAACTCAAGCTGTGTTAGATATGACTTGCGAATGGCCTCGCAATTCTTACAGCAAAGAGCTGAAATATTGTAGCCAACCGCAAATTGATTTGTTACCACTAAGCGCGGAAGATATCGAAAAGTCAGTCCATACTATGGATACACTGGTAAAACATGGGGCGGTATACATTCATTGCAAATTAGGTTATTCACGAAGTGCAACTGTTGCTGTTGCATGGTTGGTACATCATGGCGATGCAAAAAACATAGAAGAAGCCGTAGCATTAGTTGAACATGCTCGCCCACAAGTAATTTTAAATGCAGCAACGATACAACAACTGAATAATTGGTATGCCGATTACCATATAAGTCGAGTGAATAATGAATACATTGATGAATAAACAACAAGGTGACGTTATCACTATTTTAACGCATAGTTGGCGTTATTTTGCTACTGGGTCTGTATTGGCATTATTTTGTCAATTTGCTTTGTATTTCTATTCTAATTACCCTAAATATATTTTATTCACCAATATAATTATATTTATAGTTTGCCAGTATTATATATATCGCCTGTGGCTAGATAACCATTTTTTTAAAATTATCTACACACATAATGAAACAGAACATTTTGATAATGCATTAAATTTTTTATTTCCGAACAAAATCAAACACCGCACGATGCAGCAAAGGTGGTTTGGGACTAAACGTCTTTTCACCCATGCACTTGGGTTAGTACTACTGCAATGGATAGGGTTATTGGTCGCAATAATAACTAGTTAATTAATTAAGCATTAACCAGTACTATTATTTATATTTACAGTTCAAAAAATAAGATTGCTATTGCATATATGTATACCTAAAACTAAAAAGTAGCCATATAAAATGTATTCTAACTGTTTTTCTTTATAATATAACGGTTTTTTACTTTTGTTACTGAAAACGTTATGATAATTGCAGATTCATTGATACATAACAGATTTTTTTCAAGTTACTAAGCGTATCCTTATAGGTACATATTTCGTTTATTTTTCACCCTGTTATTTGGTAGGGTATAATGAGTACAAAAAAAATTAATAGGTTGCGCCCTTTTAGTGCGCTAATAGATTCTTGTTGGAAAGAAAAATATACGGCTACTCGCTTTATTAAGGATTTAATCGCGGGTATTACCGTGGGTATTATCGCTATTCCGCTCGCAATGGCTTTAGCTATTGCAAGTGGCGTTCCCCCCCAATATGGGCTATATACCGCGGCTATTGCAGGTATCGTCATTGCGATAACAGGTGGGTCTCGTTATAGCGTTTCTGGCCCCACCGCAGCTTTTGTGGTGATCCTCTACCCTGTTTCACAGCAATTTGGGTTGAGTGGGTTATTAGTCGCTACCCTAATGTCCGGTGTCATACTCCTTGCCATGGGGTTTGCCCGCTTTGGTAAGTTTATTGAATATATCCCTGTTTCAGTCACATTAGGCTTTACTTCGGGGATAGCTATTACCATTGCCACAATGCAAATTAAAGATTTTTTTGGCTTGCAAATGGTGCATGTCCCAGAAAACTATGTTGATAAGCTAATTGCTATTGGTAATACATTCCCCACGTTTCAATACAGCGACACACTAATTGGGCTTTCAACTCTTTTGGTGCTTATCTTCTGGCCTAAATTAAAATTAAGATTTCCCGGCCATTTACCAGCCCTTATTGTCGGGACTTTCGTCATGTGGGTGCTTTCATTATTTGGCATGGAAGTCGCGACTATTGGATCTGAATTTAGCTATTTATTGCCTGATGGCACTGAAGGTAATGGTATTCCCCCTATCCTACCGCAGTTTATTTTGCCATGGGAACTCCCTGGAAGTGCGCCAATTAATTGGGCGATGATCACCGCATTAATGCCCGCTGCATTTTCTATGGCAGTGCTTGGTGCGATTGAATCACTACTATGTGCCGTAGTATTGGACAACATGACAGGAACCAAACACCATTCCAATAGTGAACTTATTGGCCAAGGTGTGGGGAACATTGCGGCGCCTTTTTTTGGTGGGATCACAGCAACCGCTGCAATAGCCCGCTCTGCAGCTAACGTTCGCGCAGGTGCAACATCCCCCATTTCTGCGATTATTCACTCAATATTGGTGATACTTACATTATTAGTTCTTGCTCCAATGCTCTCTTATTTGCCATTAGCCGCCATGTCTGCATTATTATTGATTGTAGCTTGGAACATGAGTGCGGCGGGTAAAGTCGTTTACCTGATTAAACGCGCGCCAAAAGATGACATTATTGTATTAGTGCTATGTATGTCTCTAACTGTTCTATTTGATATGGTTATTGCTATTACTGTCGGGATTGTTCTCGCGTCATTATTGTTTATGCGACGTATTGCCAATATGACCCGTTCAACACAATTAGCAGAAACAGATGAAGAGCGAAGCCGTTTAGTCGTAAGAATAAACGGCCCATTATTTTTCGCTGCTGCCGAGCGTATTTTTGATGAATTACGTGTCAAAAGCGCAGGTTATGAAACCATCATTATGCAATGGGACGCTGTACCGGTCTTAGATGCGGGTGGCTTAGAAGCTTTCGAAAAATTCATCGATGCCGTACGCAAAGATACCCATGTCTTAGTTTGTGACATTCCGTTCCAGCCATTAAAAACTTTGGCAAGAGCGAAAGTGACACCGATTGAAGGCGTGTTAAGTTTTTATAATTCAATAGATCATGCACTTGAAGCTGTTAAGGCTATCGAACAGGCGAGTTCTATCGACACAGAAAAGGCAACAACAGCGTCTTAATTTAAGTCCCTTAACTAAACCGCCATGTTATTTTACATGGCGGTTTAACTGTTACTCATTGAAGCAAAACATTTCATTCCCTGCTTCTTTCCCTTTTTCGCAAGCTATTACCCTTAATTTTTTTGCTTTTGCTGGGTCGATAGCCACCGTTCCTGTGTTATCTTCAGAAAATCTAAATGCTGCCATCCATTCTGCATACCCTGGATAAGTCATCTCATTAGCCTTATCAAACCATTGTTGTGCTTGCTTTTCATCTTTTGCGACACCTTGGCCATCTAGGTAGATAACGCCAAGCAAAATTGGAGCAATAAAATAGTCTGGGTTATTTAGCGCATTAACTTCATTGAGAAGTTCTATAGACTGTTGATAGTCCGTTTTACCTGCAATTGGGTTTATCAATGACTCTGCTAAACTGATTTTTCCACGTGTACTACCCATTTCAACCGCTTTAATCGCGTATTTACGTGCATCAACTAATTCCTGTGAAAAGTAACTATCACTTAATAGATTAATATCCGCTAATAACGCATAAGCATCTGCATTACCATTTTTTGCGGCTTCGTTTGCCCATAAACGCGCACTATTAAGATTTTGTAGAACACCTAAACCGGAAAAATACATTTGAGCCAGCTGATACTGAGCAAGGGTATCTTTCTTCGTTGCTTTTTGATGAGTTTGTACAAATTTTTGTTTATCTTCAGGGGTAATATCAAGTTGAGCGGTAGCTTGAAAAGAAAACGTAATGAGGGATGAAACGATAATAGCTTTATAAAAGTTTGATTTCATAATTATTCTCATTAAAGAAGTCAAAGCGCAGAGCCTTGGCCACCCCATTTTAAGAAGTATTGATATAAGTTATTCATTCCTACCCAATGGTTTTCACACCAGCTCGGGGCGAGTAACGTAGGTTTTCTTGCACTGGCACTAATACGGTGGTAGACAATGTCAGTTGGTGTATGACGCACCATTTCACCGGCAATTTGGGTATATTCATCAAGAGAAAGTGTTGCCAAGCGCCCTGCTCGCCAACTTTTTGCCATTACACTACCTTCAACAATATGTAACGGGTGAAGTTTGATGCCATCCGTTCCACACTCAAGTACTTTATCCAATGTTTGCATATTCATTTGGGCATTTTCACCGGGTAGCCCACAAATCAAATGCGTACAAACTTTTAATCCAAGACTACGCGCTTTTTGCGTTGTTTGTTGGTATGCATCAAAACCATGGCCGCGATTAATACGATGTAGCGTTTTATCATGAGCACTTTGTAAACCTAGCTCAAGCCATATTTCATAACCTTGTTGCTGATAACAACTCAATAAAGATAATACCGCGTCAGGAACACAATCAGGGCGCGTTCCAACACATAAACCAATAATATCAGCCTGTTGTAAAGCATCTTCATAGAGCTGTTTTAGCAGACTCACTTCTGCGTAAGTACTGGTATAGGCTTGGAAATAAGCTAAATAACGTTTTGCGCGGGAAATTCGGGTAATCTGTTGGTGAATTTGTTCACTGATGGTTTTAGAAGATTGGCTTTCATCGGCAAAAGAGGCCACATTACAAAAGGTGCAGCCGCCTCGCCCAAGGGTGCCATCACGGTTTGGGCAATTAAAACCACCATGTAAGGTAATTTTATAAATTTTTTCACCATATCGGCGCTGTAAATCAGCGCCGAACATAGAAACGACTTCGGTGAGCTGCATAAACCGTCTAACTTAGCGACTTGTATCTAACTCAGGGAAGCTTTTTACTACCTCGTCGATTGCTTTCATTTGCTTTAAGAATGGTTCTAGCTTATCTAATGGTAATGCTGATGGGCCATCGCAACGCGCGTTGTCTGGGTCTGGATGGGCTTCAAGAAATAACCCTGCGATCCCAACCGCCATTCCCGCTCTTGCCAGCTCAGCAACTTGACCACGACGGCCACCAGATGCGGCACCAAATGGGTCGCGGCATTGCAATGCGTGGGTTACGTCGAAAATGACAGGACAGCCTTTTGATGCTTGAACCATGACATTAAAGCCAAGCATATCAACAACTAGGTTGTCATAACCAAAGTTTGCGCCACGGTCGCAAAGAATAATTTTATCGTTACCACCTTCGATAAATTTCTCAACGATATTTCCCATTTGTCCTGGGCTGATAAACTGAGGTTTTTTGATATTAATTACCGCATCTGTTTTAGCCATTGCTGCAACTAAGTCCGTTTGACGGGCTAAGAACGCTGGTAATTGAATGACATCAACGACTTCGGCAACAGGGGCTGCTTGTGCTGGCTCATGAACATCCGTAATGATTTTTACGCCAAATGTTTGTTTCAACTCTTGGAATATTTTCATTCCTTCTTCAAGACCTGGACCACGGTAAGAGTGAATTGATGAGCGGTTAGCTTTATCAAATGACGCTTTAAATACGTAAGAAATCCCCAACTTTTGTGTCACTGTGACATAATGCTCACACACTTTCATCGCCATATCGCGAGATTCTAATACATTCATCCCACCAAATAACACAAACGGCAAGTCGTTCGCGACATTGATATCACCAATATTGACTACTTTCTGTTGCATACTCTTACCTTTAATATTGAAACAGGAAAATCGGCCTGTATGTTAATTAATGTAATACGACTGGATGGTTATCCAGCGAATAAATTTGTATTTTAATCATTTCAGAGACAGGGTCTTCTGGGCAATGTTCAATAAAATAATTGAGATCGCTCAATGCCACATGATTACAATCTAAGTGTGCAAGAATTAACCCTCTGTCACGAATTTCGTAAGGGTCTTCAGGATCAAGAGTCAAAAGCGTTTCACAAACCCGTAACGCTAACTCCATCTTTTTTTCTTCCATTAATGCAGCTTTGAGTGTGTCAAAAATTTTACGAATAACAATGCTGTTTTCTGCTGTCTCAAGTTGGTCGTAGTAAAATTCAGAAAAAGGATCAACGGTTCCTTTGAGCCACAAATTTAACGTGTGTAATGATAAAGACTCGCCATTTACAGGGTTAATAACCCATTGGCTGCCATCATTTCTTTCACTAATAAATAATAATTGAGTAGGGAAAATAGCGGGATAAATCGCAATATCAAGGCGTTCGGCAATATATAAAAAAATAGCACCGAGTGTCACTGGCGTACCTTGCTTAGATGACAATACTTTGTCTAGCCACAGCATATCCGATAACAAATAGATCCCTTCAGCTGGGCCAAATGACCACTCTTGGTAAAAAAGTGAGGCCAATTGCTGAATTTTTGTTTCGTTATCAGCGGTTAAATCGATACGAGACTTGGCTGATGAGACTAAGCTATCTAACTGAGCTTGCACTTTCATCAGCGGGAAATCATGACGGATACATTGTGAAACAGTCATGATCCCTTCACTTAAAGGGAGTTGATTAAATTCTATATTCGCTATGGTTTTCATTACATTCCCACTGCTATGCCACTTAACCATTCCATTGACCGAGTGAAATTCGCTCTCTTCCACCATAATCAAGACAGGTCTCAATTTTGGTGTACCCATGTACTTCAAATAAATCACGCACTGCAAGACCTTGTGTCCAGCCATGCTCAAGAAGCAACCACCCTTGATTTTTAAGATATTTTTTAGATTCTTGAATGATATGCATTAAATCAGCTAAGCCTTCATTCTTAGCCACTAGAGCGGTTAATGGCTCAAATCGCACATCACCTTCGCTGAGATGCGTATCATTTTCATCAATATAGGGTGGATTACTGATAATCATATCAAATTGTTGAATTGATAGTGAAGCAAACCAATTACTTTGTATAAAATTGACATTTGAAATATTCAAGCGCTGCTGATTTCGTTGTGCTAAAACAACTGCATCAGGGTTAAAATCAACACCGATAACCTGACTTTGCGGCATTTCAGATGCCAAGGCTAGTGCAATTGCCCCAGTCCCAGTACCTAAATCTAAAATTTGATTTTTTTGCTCTGTTAACCTGGATAAGGCTTGTTCAACAATGCATTCGGTATCTGGCCGAGGTATTAATGTCGCAGGAGAGACGTAAAGAGGAAGGGACCAGAACTCACGTTCACCGATAATATAGGCAATAGGCTCACCTTTCTCACGGCGTTGCAAAAGACATTCAGCTTGTTGGCATTCTTCAGCGTTGAGTTCTGTCTCACCAAATGCAAAAAGATAGGTACGGCTGCGACCTGTGACATGCTCCAGTAAAATTTCAGCATCTCGCTTCGCACTGTCACTTGCAGACAGCCGATTGACTGCCTGCTTGACCCATTCGATATACTGCATTATTCCTGCTCAGACAACGCAGAAAGTTGGTCTGCCTGGTATTCATTGATGATAGGTTGGATAAGTGAATCCAATTTTCCTTCCATCACTTCATCCAAACGGTATAACGTTAAGTTAATACGGTGGTCAGTTACTCGACCTTGCGGAAAATTATAGGTACGAATACGGTCAGAACGGTCACCAGAACCTAGCAGATTACGACGTTCAGATGCTTCTGCAGCTTGGCGTTTATCCATTTCGGCTTGGCGAATACGCGCACCTAATACAGACATCGCTTTCGCTTTGTTTTTATGCTGTGAACGTTCATCTTGGCACTCAACAACAATGCCTGTCGGAATATGGGTAATACGTATTGCGGAATCGGTGGTGTTAACGTGCTGCCCACCCGCACCCGATGAGCGGAAAGTATCAATACGTAAATCCGCAGGGCTGATTTCAGGTAATTCAGCTTCTGGCAGCTCAGGTAAAATCGCTACAGTACAAGCGGATGTATGAATACGGCCTTGAGATTCCGTTTCGGGAACACGTTGAACACGATGACCACCTGACTCAAATTTTAAGCGACCATAAACGCTATCACCGGAAATTTTCGCGATGACTTCTTTAAAACCGCCATGTTCGCCATCGCTCGTGCTCATTAATTCAACGCGCCAGCGGTTGTTTTCTGCATAACGGCTATACATACGGAATAAATCACCCGCAAAAATTGCCGCTTCGTCTCCCCCGGCACCCGCACGGATTTCAACGAAACAGTTATATTCATCATCAGGATCTTTTGGAAGCAGCAACAATTGTAATTGCTGTTCGAGCTCTTCATTGCGCGCTTTGGCTTCTTTAAGCTCTTCTTGAGCCATTTCTTTCATTTCAGGATCGTCTAACAACATTTCAGCTGTTTCGATGTCATCCTGTACTGTGCGCCATGCGCTAAAGCATTTAGCGACATCAGATAATTGGGCATATTCTTTTGATAAAGCACGAAAACGGTCTTGATCGGCAATTACACCTGCATCAGCAAGGTGCGCTTCAATTTCTTCGTAGCGTTCTTGTAATGCTTCTAGTTTTGCGACAATAGAAGGCTTCATTCGTTATATAAGACCTATGATTAAAATGTGGTTATTGATGGTCCAGCCCTAGGCTGTCCCTAAGTAGATTTAGACGCTCGACATCCCCATTACCTGCAGCTTGCTGCAAAGATTTGGTTGGAGCGTGAATAAGGCGGTTGGTTAATTGTTGCGATAATTGCATGATCACTTGCTCAGGGTCTGCGCCTTGACGGATAGCGGTCAACGCTTTTTCAGTCATGTTTGCCCGAATGGCCTCAGCTTGTTCTCTATAATCGCGAATTGTAGACACTGCCGCTTGTGAGCGCAACCAATCCATAAAGTGGCTACTTTCTTGCTCAACAATATATTCAGCTTCAACGGCTGCGGCTTTTCGCTGAGCAAGGTTCTGTGCAATGATAGATTCCAAATCATCCACAGTATAGAGATAAACATCTCTTAATTTTTCAACATCTTGTTCGATATCTCGAGGAACGGCAATATCAATTAATAACATCGGCTTACTACGACGTATTTTCATTGCACGTTCGACCATCCCTTTCCCTATAATAGGTAAAGGACTCGCCGTTGAACTAATGACAATATCAGCTTCCGCTAAGCGGTTATCAATATCTGATAACGAAATGACTTGTGCATTGACCTCATTGGCCAATAACTCCGCCCGTTCACGTGTTCGGTTAGCTATCATCATTTTTTGTACGCCATGTTCACGTAAATGACGCGCCACAAGTTCAATTGTTTCCCCTGCACCCACTAACAAGATGTTTAAATGTTTGAGTGATTCAAATATTTGGCGGGCAAGTGTACAAGCCGCAAATGCGACAGAAACTGCATTCGCGCCAATATCGGTTTCTGTGCGCACACGTTTTGCAACAGAAAACGATTTCTGGAAAAGACGCTCAAGTTCGCTCGATAACGAGTGGTTACCTTGTGAAAGCGCAAACGCCTTTTTTACTTGCCCTAATATTTGTGGTTCACCCAAAACAAGTGAGTCCAAGCCACTAGCGACACGCATTAGGTGACTCACCGCGCGGTCGTCTTGGTGCCAATAGAGACTCGGTTGTAAATCTTTTTGGGTTATACCATGAAAATCACACAGCCATTTTACTAGCTGTTCTTGAGCTTGTTCTTGCGATTCAAGGCTCAAATAAAGCTCAGTTCTATTACAGGTAGACAGCACAACACCACCATTCACTTGAGGCTGTTTGAGAAGTTCCTCAAGTGCATGGTCAATTTTTTCAGGACCAAACGTTACCCGCTCACGCAGGGCTACTGGTGCTGTTTTATGGTTGATGCCTAAGGCTAATAAGGTCATTGTGCTTTACGACTTGCTCACATTGCTTACAGTGCTAATTATTTTCAGTCATGCTCGATGGGTATTTCCTACCAATTTTGCAATACTGTTATTTATATTGTTCTATTGTAGATGATCCGCGTCTCTCTTTCTACGGTTTGCATAAGCCTATCCTTCAGAAAGATGACCCACGCCAAAAAATAAACCGAAATAACAGACGTAATAGCGATTTTATCAGTCAAAACTGATCGTAATTTTATCGTTTATTTATACTATATAAAACTGATTATCAGCCATATCATTATTAACAATGATAAATTAACTGCGATAAGATGCATAGAGGATGCAATTATTTCGCACAGAAAGCAAATGGTGACGAGCTTGGATTGGTTTAATAGCCACTTTAGAAAACCATTCCCGCTGTCAATGCACTATGTTATTTGTATACAAACAGTAAATCACTTACAGATTTTTATCGGTTAGGTATATCATCGAGTGCAATAGATGACTCAGATAGCCATATCGCGCTAAACTAAACCTCTTTAAATGCAAGTAACTCAATAGAGACTGCTATCAGCGCCCAAACAACTTTGAGATTTGATATGCAATTAACTCAAGCTTTACCGTTTATGCACATAAATAAGCACTTTTTTCGCCTCTTACCACTTTCATGCGTCTTGCTAACTGCTTGCGTGACAACGTCACAAACAACCACGAAAGGAACCAGCTCCGCATCGGATGCTAAGTGGAAAGCACATCAACAAGAATTAAGTCAGTTACGTGACTACCAAACACGGGGCTCCTTTGCCTATAACGGAGGAGAAACAAAAACGTACGCTAAGTTTTTCTGGCAACAATATACACCGGAAAAATACCGTTTATTGTTAACCAACCCATTAGGTAGCCGCGAACTTGAACTTACCGTTGAACCTGATTTAGCTCGATTAACTACCAAAGATGGTCAAACCCATATGAGTGACGTGCCGAGCGAGTTGATTTATCAGCTCACTGGTATGGAAATCCCAATTGATGACCTAACCGCTTGGTTAACTGGCTCGCCCGGACGTGCAACAGATTTCACCTTAGATGAAAACCACTTGCTAAAAAGTGTTACGTTTAAAAGCAATGGTGAAACATGGCAGCTCAACTATATTTCCTATGACAGCAAAACAACACCAATGCTGCCAAACTATCTCGAGTTACGCCAAGGGGATAGACTTATCAAATTGAAAATGGATAGTTGGACACTGAAAAAATGACGTTAACATGGCCTTCTCCGGCAAAATTAAATCTTTTTTTGTACATCACCGGCCAACGCCCTGATGGCTATCACGAGTTACAAACTCTATTTCAATTTGTCGATTATGGCGATGAAATCACTATCACAACACGTGATGACGACCAGTTGAATTTATTGACGGATATGCAAGGGGTTCCCCCCGAAAAAAACCTAATTTTACGGGCTGCTAGATTATTACAATCTTATTGCCGCGATACGTTGCAACACAGTGGCCCACTAGGTGCCGATGTCCGTATTCATAAAATATTACCAATGGGCGGTGGTATTGGTGGAGGCTCATCAAACGCAGCAACTACCTTAATTGCGCTTAACGAACACTGGAAAACACAGATTTCTGATGAAGTCCTTGCGCAATTAGGCGCATCATTAGGAGCAGATGTTCCTGTGTTTGTTCGTGGGCATGCAGCTTTTGCCGAAGGGGTTGGTGATATTTTAACCAAAGCTTCCCCTAAAGAGAAATGGTATTTGGTGGCTCATCCCGGAATTGAAATATCAACCCCGATGATCTTCACAGATCCACAATTAAATCGAAATTCTCCAAAACGCTCCCTAGCCGCATTATTACTGGCTCCGTACGCAAATGACTGCGAACCAATCGCAAGAAAACGTTTTCGTGAGGTTGAACAGCTTGTTTCTTGGCTGTTAGAATATGCTCCGTCTCGCCTTACAGGAACAGGCGCATGTGTTTTTTCTGAATTTGAAACACAAGCGGATGCCCTGCAGGTGTTAAATAAAGCCCCATCGTGGGTGCAAGGGTTCGTCGCTCAAGGCGTTAACGTTTCCCCACTGCACAAGTTCCGCGCTGGGATAACCCGTGTATTGCACCAATAAGCCTTGTCGCTGTTGGTCAACAATATCTCTCTGGACGCAAGCCTGAGGTTTTTCTCGTGCCCGATATGAAGCTTTTTGCTGGTAACGCTACACCGGAACTAGCACAACGTGTTGCTAACCGCCTTTACACTAATCTTGGAGACGCGGCTGTTGGTCGTTTTAGCGACGGCGAAGTCAGTGTTCAAATTAATGAAAATGTTCGCGGTGGTGATATTTTTATCATCCAGTCAACTTGTGCACCAACCAACGATAACCTGATGGAACTGGTTGTTATGGTCGATGCCCTACGCCGTGCATCTGCTGGTCGTATTACCGCTGTTATCCCTTACTTCGGTTATGCAAGACAGGATCGTCGCGTACGTTCTGCCCGTGTACCAATCACCGCTAAAGTTGTTGCCGATTTTCTGTCAAGTGTAGGTGTAGACCGTGTGCTCACTGTCGATTTACACGCAGAGCAGATCCAGGGCTTCTTTGATGTTCCTGTGGATAATGTATTTGGTAGCCCTATTCTTCTGGAAGATATGTTACAGAAGAATTTGGAAAACCCAATCGTTGTATCTCCAGACATCGGCGGCGTGGTACGTGCTAGAGCTATCGCAAAACTCCTGAATGACACCGATATGGCCATTATTGACAAACGCCGCCCACGTGCGAACGTTTCTCAAGTCATGCATATCATTGGTGATGTTTCAGGTCGTGATTGCATCTTAGTGGACGATATGATTGATACCGGTGGTACGCTGTGTAAAGCAGCAGAAGCACTGAAAGAACGTGGTGCGAAGCGTGTATTTGCATACGCTACACACCCGATTTTCTCAGGTAATGCTGTAGACAACATCAAAAATTCAGTCATTGATGAAGTCATTGTTTGTGACACTATTCCTCTTTCTCCTGAAATCAAAGCGCTGAGCAATGTTCGCACCTTAACGCTTTCAGGTATGTTAGCTGAAGCTATCCGTCGTATTAGTAACGAAGAGTCAATTTCAGCAATGTTTGAACACTAATTCTCCAATATTGGATTTTAGCGTTCAACCGTGATGAAAAAGTCACAAAAAAATATAAGCCCCTGCAATGTCATTTGCAGGGGCTTTATGATTTTGGCAGAAAAAGCCACTGGGGCTCATTTTTATATTTTATCACCGATCATAGTGGTGATTTCACATTATGAAACGACAAAAATAGCCATCTAAAATAACTAACAATATTCACGACAAAAGAGCAAAATTCTTTGGGATTTCACTCTTCTTAATGCCTAATTATCAAACTCGTTCACCATTATCAGCAATTAATTGCTCTAGACTATTTATGTTATGGATAGCGGTGATTATCTCTGCGTGAATGATATTGTTGTTTCAATTGCCAGTAACGGTCTGCAACTTTTTCACGGCCGCCGATCCTAGCACCGACTAACCATACCATCGCACCGATAAAAATGCCGAATAAGGAACCGTTCGTGATAAGTTCTGAAAGGCCTAAGTTAACGATATGAGAGAATAAGTTGACACCGATACTCCCGATCATCAACACCATTCCGATTCCCATGAAGACATTACCAAGAAGATGAGCGCTTTTCCGTTTCATATATACCTCCAGTACCAGTAAACTGATAAGCAAGCATGTGTAAATAAATTCGGTCATACTTTATATTTATGTAATGATTATAGTGCATTAAGTAAAATTTTTTGCGATAGACATCACAAGGAAGGAAGTTAGCAAGAATATCTGTACAAAAAATGCTTTTCATCAAAAAATCAGAAAACCCGAATAGTTTATTAAGCAATTATAATCATAGTTACTTTATCCATCACAATTTTGTACATCCTGCATTTCACAAGGTAAACTAGGGCATTATTTTCATAACTGATAGTGAAATCACCACCGTGAGCAAAATTAAGTTAATTGTTGGACTTGCCAATCCGGGTGCTGAATATGCACAAACGCGCCATAATGCAGGTGCATGGTATGTTGATTTACTGGCTGAGCGCCATAATCAGCCATTGAAAGAAGAAGCAAAGTTTTTTGGTTATACCGCACGTATTAATATGGGCGGTAATGACATCCGTCTGCTGGTTCCAACCACATTTATGAACCTAAGTGGTAAGTCGGTTGCCGCTATAGCCAATTTTTATCGCATCAATCTCGATGAAATTTTAGTCGCCCATGATGAACTCGATTTACCACCCGGTGTAGCTAAAATGAAATTAGGGGGCAGCAATGGCGGCCACAATGGGTTGAAAGATATTCAAAGTAAATTCGCCAATAACCCGAATTTTTATCGTTTACGCATAGGTATTGGCCACCCGGGTGATAAAAACAAAGTGGTTGGCTTTGTTTTGGGTAAGCCACCGTTATCTGAGCAAAAACTCATTGATGATGCAATTGATGAAGCGGCTAGGTGTACAGATATTCTGCTAGCAGACGGAATGGACAAAGCCATCAATCGTCTACATGGCTTCAAAGCAACTGCATAAGAGTTCATTTCATCCGAATCGACTTTTTGTGTATAATCAGCGCCAATTTCTAAACATTGGGTGCAGCGTATGTCTGCCCCTCGCTATTAAGGTGAGAAACATATGGGTTTTAAATGCGGTATCGTTGGTCTGCCTAACGTGGGTAAATCCACTCTGTTTAATGCATTGACCAAAGCCGGCATCGAAGCAGCCAACTTCCCTTTCTGTACAATTGAACCAAACACAGGTGTTGTGCCAATGCCAGACCCACGTCTTGATCAATTAGCTGAAATTGTGAAGCCACAGCGTATTTTACCAACTACGATGGAGTTCGTGGATATCGCGGGCTTAGTCAAAGGGGCATCTAAAGGTGAAGGCCTAGGTAACCAATTTTTAACGAATATCCGTGAAACCGAAGCCATTGGCCACGTTGTTCGTTGTTTTGAAAATGACAATATCATCCACGTTGCAGGCCAAGTTGACCCTGCCGCAGATATTGAAGTCATTAATACTGAATTAGCACTTGCTGACCTTGATACCTGTGAGCGCGCTATCCATCGTGTCCAAAAACGCGCAAAAGGTGGCGATAAAGACGCAAAAGCAGAATTAGAAGCATTAGAAAAATGTTTGCCGCACCTAGAGCAAGCAGGTATGTTGCGTACATTAGAGTTATCTAATGAAGATAAAGCCGCTATCCGCTACTTGAGCTTCTTAACATTAAAGCCAACGATGTACATTGCTAACGTTAATGAAGATGGTTTTGAAAATAATCCCTTCTTAGATGTGGTGTATAAAATTGCAGAAGCCGAAGGCTCTGTAGTTGTTCCCGTCTGTGCAGCGATTGAGTCTGATATTGCAGAACTTGAAGACGAAGAGCGCGATGAGTTTATGGCTGATTTAGGTATTGAAGAACCGGGTCTTAACCGTGTTATTCGTGCCGGCTATCAGTTATTAAACCTGCAAACTTATTTTACTGCTGGGGTGAAAGAAGTGCGTGCATGGACTATCCCTGTCGGTGCAACGGCACCACAAGCCGCAGGTAAAATCCATACTGACTTTGAAAAAGGCTTTATCCGTGCGCAAACTATCGCATTTGATGATTTTATCCAGTACCGTGGTGAGCAAGGCGCAAAAGAAGCCGGTAAAATGCGCGCAGAAGGTAAAGACTATATCGTTAAAGACGGCGATGTGCTGAACTTCTTGTTTAATGTGTAGTACCACAATTGGTCTATAACGTACCTTAAGTTTATTGAAACAGCATAAAGCTCAGGTGTTACCTTGGTTTTATGCTGTTTTTTCTATATCAGCCTATCACAAGGTTAATTTGCGTTCCTATCTTCTATAATCATCGCTGCGGCGCGTTCTGCAATCATTATCGTTGGTGCGTTGGTATTGCCACTTGGAATTTCAGGCATCACAGAACAGTCCACGACACGTAAGTTTTCAATACCATGTACACGTAACCGCAAATCAGTCACTGATGTTGTGGTATCCGTTCCCATACGACAAGTTCCCACAGGATGGTAAACCGTTTTACAAAAATTTCGGACAAACTCTTCAAGTTGAGCGTCATCATGACGTACAGAAGCGGGTGGCATTATAACCTCTTTGCTTAGCACTTGTAATGAAGGGGAGTCCAATACATCTAAGCCAAACTTAACCGCACGCTTGCAACCTTCCATATCTTCGGGTGAGGCAAGATAATTAGCGTGAATTTTTAGTGGGGCTTGTGGGTCTGTGCTGCGCAATAAAACTTCACCACGGGACTTAGGTTGTAAGTACCCGACCTTTAATGAAAAGCCGTGGGCTGCGGGCAGAGGCTCACCAGGAACATCATCCCAGCTATCTAAAATAGGTAAAAAGTGAATTTGTACATCAGGACGGCCTTGGTTGCAGCTGTCTTTAAATGCAGCGCCTTCTAAAACGTTAGAGGTGAGCAGTCCACTGCGAAATGCCATCCACTCGACCCCGTGTTTAATCGCATTTAAACCTTGGTCTGCGCCGAATAAACTTATTGGCTGCTTAGTCGTGACGTTAATTGACATATGTAGGTGGTCATGAAAATTTTTACCAACAGGTAGATTCGCATGAGTATGGATCCCCAATGAAGACAAGTGCTCCTCTGGCCCGATACCTGATAGCATCAATAATTTTGCAGAGCCCATCGCACCCGAACAGACCAATACTTCGCAACTGGCAAATGCCTCAACTTCATGGCCATTTTTCCCTTGATAGGCAACACCAATCGCGCGGCCATCGCGAATGATGATACGGTTCACTTGAGTGCCAAGCTTTAATGTCAACTTATCACTCTTTTCCACTGATTTTAAATAGGTTCTTGATGTACTGGCTCTTTCTCCATTATGCGTTGTCGTCTGGTAAAAGCTTGTTCCTTGCTGGCTTTCCCCATTAAGGTCATTGACATAAGGAAGACCATGCTCTTGCGCTGCACGAATAAATGCCATTGATAATGGGTGCCGGTATCTATTTTCACTGACAGGAAGTGGGCCTTCTGTTCCATGGTATTCTCCTGTCAGGCTTTCATTACTCTCTGCCTTTTTAAACCATGGCAATACATCCGAGTATCCCCAGCCTTCACAGCCGTAATTTAGAGCCCAATTATCATAATCTTGTTTCTGGCCTCGGATATAAATCATTCCATTGACAGAACTACTTCCCCCCAACACTTTCCCTTGGGCAATTTGCATTTTACGGTTATTCGCGTGAGGCTCTGGCTCAGTTTCATAAGGCCAACTTTTTTGGGCAATAATTTTCGCCACGCCAGCTGGCATACGAATAAACAAGTGGTTATCGCTACCACCCGCTTCAATAAGTAATACTTTGGATTGCGTCTCTTGGATCAACCGAGCAGCAAGAACACAACCGGCAGAACCCGCACCTACAATAATATAATCATATTTTACTGCGCTCATTTGTCACTCCGTCAAATAAAACAAACAATCTATTTTCATTTTTTTAACAATAGCGCTTTTAATTCATTAATGTATGAACAATATTCCACATATGTGATTTAAATCAAAAACAATTTCTTATGTAATTATTATTGGCTCTTAATAAACATTGTTTATTCAAGAAAAATTTTAAGCAAAGTCAATACTTAAACCTAATTCAATCTTTATTAATAAATGAATGTTTATAGCTAGCTAATAAGTAATCTGTCATATAGAAATATCTTATTTTATCGTGTTTAAGCGAGTCACAATCCCCTTCGATGTTATCAGCGCGACTATAAAGCTTATTTCCATGCAGGAGTTGCAAGATAATAGATGAATGCTATAGTAATGACCGATTAATATTCTTTCGGCTTGAGGACGACCTCAAGTGCGTATCAGCAACAGGGACGGCCCTTTCTTCTAAAGGAAAACAATATGGGGCGCTTCTGTTTCAATAGTCCACTCATCCCGTTAACAACTTGGAGCCGGTTAATCGGCTCTTGGTTAGTCGTCATTTTCTTTATTTTAAGTGGCGAAACATTACTTAATGACAGTCTTTCTGCATTTAGTGCAACTTGGATTTTTTTACTGCTGTTCATTACAATTCTCACCGCTTCCTTTGGTGTCGTTAAAGAGGCTGACCATCTTGCTGAACAATTGGGTGAGCCATACGGAACGCTGATCCTGACTTTATCTATTGTCTTAATTGAAGTCATTCTTATTGCCTCGGTTCTACTAGGTCCCGGTGATTTTCCAACTATTGGGCGTGATTCCATATTCGCCGTGATGATGATTATCATGAACCTCGTCGTAGGTATCTGCTTACTCGCAGGTTCAGCTAGAAATGGTGAACAAGAATATAATACGCAAGGAACCAACAGTTATCTTTCAATGATCGTATTACTGACTGGTTTAGCGTTAATCCTACCAAATTATACCTCTAGCCAAGGGGAGTATTCCCATACGCAAGCCATTGGTATTTCAGGTATTACTATACTTATCTATGGTGCTTTCTTGTGGATGCAGATGCGAGGTCACCGACGATTTTTTATCCAGCCGCCTAAAGGGCTGATGAATGTCCCAGAACAATACATTTCAGCTAGCGATGCTTTGGCAGACAATAATGTCGAAAAGAAAGATAACCACGCTGAGTCAAACAAAAAAACGATTATTATTCGTTCTTGTGTGTTAATTGGGCTGATACTCCCTATTGTGTTACTTGCGCATTATTTAGCCATCGTGACTGATTACGGAATTGAAGCCTTAGGAGCACCAGCAGCAGTCGGTGGTGTCCTGATCGCCATTATCGTATTTACACCTGAATCAATCACAGCAGTAAAAGCGGCAATGAATAATGAAATGCAACGAGCGATAAACCTTTGCCAAGGCGCATTTGTCTCAACGGTAGGTTTAACTGTGCCAGCAGTATTAATTATCGGCATTATTACCGGTAAACAAGTCATTATGGGGATTTCTAACGCGGAAATTGTTTTATTCGCAATCACCATGTTACTGACTATGCTTTCATTTAATGGTCAGAAAACATCTCCCATTCAAGGTTGGATACACCTTGCCATCTTTGCTGTATTTGGGCTTATTCTATTTTATCCGTAGTGGCTGACAAAACGTGAAGGCTGCATAAGAAAATACTCGATTGGGTATCAAATTTTATGTTAGCCTCGCTCACACTTTCCTTATTCTTAACATATCCAAAGCCAAATCATGCCATGCTTGTGCACGACGGCTTTGATGGTGGTTTTTTACTGTCGCTAAAGCAATGTCGTAAGCCAATATTGGCTCAATAACTGGAATAACGGATACCCCCACTGAACTGGCGTTCTGCCACATACTGTCCGGAAGTAGCGTTATCCCTACCCCAGCTCTTACCATGGCTGTCACCAAATCTAAATGACTACTACGCCCAGAAATAGTGGTTTTTTTACCATAAACACCGCAAGCACTAACAACAAGTTCATTAATTAGAAAATCATCAGAAAAGAAAATAAAAGGCTCATCGGCTATTTCACTAAATTTAACAAATTCACGTATTGCAAGTGGATGTTGGTTGCTAACCAATAGCATTAATCGGTCGGTTGAAAAAGGGTGTACTTCAAAGCGGTCATCAGCAAAAGGTAACATCACGGCGGCAGTTTCAACTTCACCATTTAGCATTGCCTCTCGCATTTTGCGTGTACCCAACTCAAGAATTTTCAGTTCCACCTGTGGATAACGTCGGCTAAAAGCCATAATAATATCAGCAAAATAGGTCGATGCTATCACGGGTGGTAGCCCCACGGGTAGTACTCCAGATATAGGGCCTGACCTTTCCAGTAACGCTTTTTTCATACTGCCAAATTGTGAAAGAATTTGTCTCGCATGAGCCAATAAAATATCCCCTTCCTCCGTTAATTTAACGCCATCGACTTCCCTAATCAGCAAAGTATAACCAAGTTCATCTTCTAATTTTTTAATACTACGGCTAACCGCTGGTTGCGTTACAAATAAACTTTCTGCCGCGCGGCTAAAACCATTGAGCTGCACAACTTCAACAAAATAACGTAATGAACGAATGTCCATTTCGCCCCCTATAATTTTTAGTTATAGATAGAATGAGTTTAAGTGATTTCCTTTAAAGCATAATAAACGATAAAAATAATTCAACTTAGAACTATAAGCTAGACGATTAATGGAGATCAGCATGATGAATAAGACGGTTATCGAATACGTATTAGATAGACTTTACCAAATCGGTATTCACGATATTTTTGGTGTTGCTGGTGACTACGCATTCCCTATTGAAGATGCAGTATGTGAAAGTGAAAATATGCGCTGGATTGGCAACTGCAATGAACTCAATGCCTCATATGCTGCGGATGGTTATGCCCGTGTGAAAGGTGCCGCAGCGTTATCAACCACTTTTGGTGTCGGCGAACTCAGTGCCTTAAATGGTATTGCTGGCGCTTATGCCGAACATCTTCCCGTTTTTCATCTTGTTGGTATGCCAGCAAGCGGAGTTCAAAAAAAACACCGTTTAGTTCACCATACCCTAGGAAATGGTGATTTCGATGTGTTTTATCAAATGAGCCAACATTTAAGCTGTGCTCACGCTATTTTAACGCCTGAAAATTGTATTGCCGAAACAGAACGTTTAATTACAACCGCTTTACAAGAATCTCGACCCGTTTATTTAGGTTTCCCTTCTGACTATGCTGTTATGCCAATTAAAGCAGATGAAACACCTGAAACTATCACTATAAATAAAAGTCATAGCAAGTCATTATCAGCTGCGGTTACCGCTATTGTCGAAAAGCTCATATCGAGTACAAAAGCCTGCATTATTCCTGGGATTTTAACGGCTCGTTTCGGCTTAACGACTGATGTTGAGGCTATTATTCAGAAAACTGGCCTACCTTATGCCACCATGTTTATGGATAAAGGGGTATTAAGCGAATCTAACGCTCAATATATGGGGATTTATAATGGAAAACTAATGAACCCTGATGTGCGAGAATTCGTCGAGAGCTGTGACTGTGTTATGGGGATCGGTGCAGTATTAACGGACTTCAACACCGGCAGCTTTACCGCAACGATTGCCCCTGAAAGCTGTATTAACATTCTTTCTGACCATGTGAAAGTGGGTTCCGCTATCTACCCGAATGTATTGATGAAAGATGTGTTAGATAAATTAAAAGAACTTGCGCCCTCACTTAACCATGCCGGGCTCAAAGCTCAAGGATTAGGATCACCGCAGCAAGGTGAAAATGGCCAAATTACCGCCTCATATTTGTACCCTCGCCTAGAAAAAATGTTCCGTAAGGACGACATTATTATTGCAGAAACGGGAACAGCATCTATGGGGTTAGGTTTTGCTTTATTACCTGAAAATGCACAATTTCACAACCAAACATTATGGGGATCTATCGGCTGGGCCACTCCCGCAGCCTTTGGTGCAGCAATTGCAGAGCCACAGAAGCGAGTTATTTTAGTGACTGGGGAAGGTTCTCACCAACTCACGGCCCAAGAGATTAGCCAGTTTGCCCGCTTTGGTTTAAAACCGATTATTTTCGTCCTAAATAATGATGGCTATTTAATTGAACGACTTCTGTGTAAAAATCCTGAAGCCTATTACAACGACTTACCCCAATGGAATTATGCACAGCTCCCCGCCGCATTAGGTTGTAATGATTGGTATTGTCAGCGTGTAACCAACTGCAATGAATTAGACAATGCGATTAAGCAGGCCGAACTATCGAACCATGCGGCCTATATTGAGGTAGTTATGGATAGATATGCCGCATCTGAGCTTGCAGAAAAACTTGGTAAATCAGTAGCATCTTTATATTCATTTTAAATTGACAAATTATGGCAGCCATTGCGCTGCCAATGTCTTTATGATGTAAATACCAGCCCTACATCGTTTCGTGATTGGTGCAATATTTTTGAGACAATTAATGCTAATTCAAGCAATTCATCGCATTTAGCATGGTTTTTACTAGCAATTTGCTCACGAAAGAATGCAAACTCATAGACCATATGATTGATTGTTGCATCCCGAGATACGTTGGATATTTCCCCATCAATACAAACCTCGACTGACTGGCAAAGGCTTGGGGCTCCAGTGATACGAATATGCCCTTTGGTGCCTTGAATAATAAAGTAACCGGGGCTCGCCGAATCTTTCGCTCCCACACAAGATGCAACTGAACGCTCAAAATGGGCCGTTAGTACCCCTGATGTATCAATTCCATTAAATCCTTTATTACAAATATAGTGGCTATTATCGGGTGCTCCCATCAAGGCTGATAACAAATAAATGTTATATAAATTAATATCATAGAGCGCACCGCCTGCTTGCTGTGGGTCAAAAGCAGCATGAATACGGCCTTGCAAATAGTCATTGTATCGACTTGAATATTGGGAATAATTACCGTGAATCACTTTGATTTCACCTATTTTATCAATGTGTTGCTTGATAAAGTGAAATTCAGGGGTATGAATAGACGTAATGGCTTCAAACAAAAAAAGCCCCCTAGTCTGTGAAATGGAAATTAACGCCTGTAACTGTTGCCAATTTGGTGTAAACGGTTTTTCGCATACCACATGTTTGTCAGCCATCAATGCATCAAAGGTATACTGATAATGTAAATGATTTGGCAAACCTATGTATATCACCTCAACATCAGGGTCTTGTAACAACTTTTGATAATCAGTATACAACTTTGCTATACCGAATTGTTGGCAAATAACCTGTCCCTTTTCAATACTTTCCGCCCGAACACACAGTGCGACTAGCTCTATCCCTTGCACCTGTATTAAAGCATCAAGAGCCGACATGATTATTTTTCCAGAACCAACCAGCGCTAGTTTCATCTCTATTATCCATTAAGAAAAGTGAATTTCATTTTGCCATAAGGCTCATTATTTAAGAAATATCTTCGATGCTTTTTGATAATCTCTGCCATTCCCGTATTTTCTCCTTAAAAATTCAATAAAAATGACACATTTTTTCACTGGAGGTTCTTTTATTTATTACTGATGTACGAGCCAATTTCACTAGATGAACCAAATAACCGCCATAAATGACGATTAGCTTCCCATTTACAATAATTTCTATTCACGTTGTCAGCAAAACTTTCTCATTTTACGTTTTATATAACCAATTGTTTTATCTTATAAATATTTCATTTTTCTTTTTTTCACTGACATAAACCTTTTTAAAACCCTAACTCACGTCACAATTTATTAACAACTCTCTTGAATCATTTTTTATTATTCTCCATGCTAATTTTATCAAATAAACCAATGGTTTACTGTATAAACCAACCGAGGTTAAGATGAAAGAGAATATTGTCACTGCCGTTGATGATGCTTTATTGTTATTAATGCTATTAGGTGAAAAAAACAATCTTGGATTAAGTGAACTTGCACGCTTATCTGGCATGAATAAATCCAAGGTATACCGTTTATTATGCACGTTAGAAAACCGTCATTTCGTGCAAAAAAATGAAAACCCAGTGACCTATCATTTAGGCCATCAATTATTAAGCTTGGGGAATTGCGCTCGCCAGCAAATAAACTATATCCAAGTCGCAGAAGTTGAAGCAGAGCAACTCCGTCAACGTTTTGATGAAAACATTCAAATGCGTATACGTGACAACGGTGAAATTTTACAAGTTCTTCATAAGCCATCAGGGCAATCACTTCAAGTACGCAGTGAAGCTGGCAATCGCCGGCCGTTAGGATCTGGAGCGTCAGGCAGAGTACTATTGGCTTACTCCCCTAAAGATGTTCAAGCACATTTTATTGAAAAGAATCCCTCAATTGAAAAATCAATTGCCACCATACGCTCACAAGGTTTTGCCATTACCCGAGGCGAATTAACCGCAGGTATCGGTGCTATTGCCGCACCTATCTTTTCACAACACGGGGAATGCATTGCTTCACTGAGCATTAGCTTACCACTAAGCCGTTTTTCTGATGAAAAAGAACAAGATATGACTGAACAACTGCTTCTGTCTGCTTTACGCATATCAAGGCAGCTCGGTTACGACTCATAATTAATACAATAAAAGAGACAACACCATGCAACCAACAAACAACACTATACAAACTCCATCGTCACCACCAGGCTGGCAAATGAATCCAGTTTTAGTAATGTTAACTATTGTTATCATTGCCTTTTTAATGACTTATTTTGTTAATTCAGGCCAATATGAGCGCGATGGTAAAAAAGTCATTCCGGACTCTTACCAAACTATCACTAAAGACATCACGTTAGAGCAATTATTAGGTACTGAAAAATCAGCAGAAGGTACTGCCGTTCCCGTCAGTTTACCTCAACTGTTTAAAGCGATCCCCGAAGGAATTGTTAAACAATCACCGCTTATTTATATGGTTCTATTCATCGGAGGAATGTTTGGAATTCTCAATAAAACAGGGGCAATAGAATCAGGGTTAGAACGGTTGCTTCACGTCACCCGAGGCAATATCTATTTGTTGATCCCTTTCTTAATGATTGTATTTTCCATGGGAAGTACCTTTATGGGGTTAGCCAAAGAGTATCTTTTGGTTATTCCCATGGTTATTGCCTTAGTGAAACGCGTTGGGTTGAATGAACTTATTGGGCTTGCCATTGTAGCGATTGCGGTTAAGGTAGGATACCTCGCCTCCATCACCAATCCATATGCACTTTCTATCGCACAACCGCTTGTTGGTCTCCCGGTTTTTAGTGGTTTAAGTATGCGGATTGCAGCGTACCTTATTTTTATTACACTCGGTATTTTATTTATTTTCTATAGTATTCGTAAAACGACATTCACAAGCTATGTGGTTGAAGAACATAATCAAACCACACAATTAACCCATCGTCATAAACTTATGTTAATTGTCTTAGCTATCGGTGTTGCATTTTTAGTCTATGCATCTAATCGCTGGCATTGGAAAAATAATGATTTATCTGCTTACTATTTATTCTTAAGTGTCATTTTAACTTTTTGTAGTGGTTTAACCGCAAGTGCTGCTGCTAACGCATTTGTCAGTGGAATGAAAAAAGTCCTTATCGCAGGAGTGTTAATTGGGTTAGCGACTGCGGTCGAAATTATTCTTTCTCAAGGTAAAATTCTCGATACCATTATTCATCAATTAGTTGGGCTAGTCGGTAATCACGGTCCTTATGTTTCATCATATAGCATGTTTATTTCTCAACTATTATTAGACATTGCCATTCCATCAACGTCTGGGCAAGCCGCTGTCACAATGCCAATTTTAGGCCCCGTTGGTGAAATTTCTGGGGTTTCTCCTCAAACAACCGTTTTTGCATTTTTAATGGGTAATGGGCTGACTAACATGATCACACCAACATCCAGTGGGTTATTAATCTTCTTAGCTACGGCAGGCGTAAGTTGGACTACTTGGGCGAAGTATATTTTACCGCTATTTTTAATTTTTATGGCAATCAGTATCGGCTTACTGACTATCGCCGTGACCATAGGGTATTAATAAAATGGATATGAAGAATTACCGGATAAAAATGCGTGATGGAATAATGCTATCTACCGATGTTTACTTTCCACAAACTCAATCAGCTACGTCTTTTCCCGTTATTATAGAGCGAACCCCCTATGATAAAAGCGCACCTTCTCGTTCGGAAAAAACGGTATCAGGCCAGCAAATAACACGCCAAGAAATGGCGAAATACTTCAATGAGTATGGTTTTATTGTTGTGTATCAGGATTGCCGTGGACGCTATGAGTCCGAAGGAAAGTTCACAAAATATATTAATGAAGCCGAGGATGGTTTTGATACATTACAATGGATTATGGAAAAACCCTGGTGTAATGGCAAAATAGGTTCAATGGGCCTCTCTTATGCCGCTCATACACAATTAGCAATGGCGTGTCTAAACCCACCAGGCTTACACACGATGGTGCTGGATTCCGGTGGATTTGCCAACGCCTATCAATGTGGGATCCGTCAAGGAGGCGCTTTTGAACTCAAACAAGCAACTTGGGCATTTAAACAAGCTAAACTAAGCCCAGTCGCCCAGCAATCTCCCGATATTTTAGCTGCACTCGAACAAGAAAATATCCATGAGTGGTTCACAACAATGCCATGGTATCAAGGACAAACATTGCTTAAACACGTCCCTGAATATGAATCGTATTTATTTGAACAATGGGAAGAAGAGTGTTTTTCCGATTATTGGCAGAAAATCGGCATCTATGCTGAAGGCTATTATGATCAAATACCTGATATCCCAGTATTATTCATGTCCAGTTGGTATGATGCCTATGTCAGTTCAACATTAGATAACTATCATGCATTTGTTACTAAAAAACAATCACCTCAAAAATTAATCATGGGCCCTTGGCTCCATGGTGACCGCAATATCACGCATAGCGGTGACGCAGAGTTCGGTGATATCGCCGCATTTGATAACAATGTCAGTGAAAGTTGGCTTTCTTGCCGGTTGAACTGGTTTGAAGCCCACTTAAAAAATGAAAATTCCAAAAACAATCATGAAGATGTAACGATATTTATGATGGGTGGTGGAAGCGGTAAACGTAACCGACAAGGGCGTATAGAGCATGGTGGAAAATGGCTTAACTGCCATCAATGGCCTTTAGCAAATACTGAAAAAACTGCATATTATTTGTGGCCAGATAACAAATTATCTCTTCACTCCTACACTAAAACAGCCTCAATATCCTATTGTTATGACCCTAAGCACCCAGTCCCTACCATTGGCGGCGCCTTAACTTCAGGCCAACCGATATTTTGGGGAGGAGCTTTTAACCAACGTGAATTACCGCAATTTTTTGGTAGCAAACAAAATAACCTACCTCTTTCTGCCCGTTGTGATGTCTTAGTTTTCGAAACCGAAGAATTACAAACAGATGTCTGTTTAGCTGGTGAAATAGAGGTGTCGCTTTGGATCAGTAGTGATGCTTTAGATACGGATTTTACTGCAAAGCTTATTGATGTTTACCCACCTAGTGCCGACTACCCACAAGGTTATGCCATGAATATTACAGATGGCATTATTCGCTGCCGTTTTCGGCATGGATATGAGAAAAAGGAATTATTAACACCCAATGAAATTGTCGAAGTGAAAATTAAGCCCTTTGCCTGTGCAAATCGTTTCGCAAAAGGGCACCGTATCCGATTAGATATTTCTAGTAGCAACTTCCCTAAGTATGACTTCAATACAAATACAGGTAAAACTATCGCAGGTGACAGAACGTGGAAAATAGCCTGTAATAGCCTACATTTTTCTAGTGAGCACCCGTCAAAAATTATTTTGCCGGTGATCAACGAGGCTTAAACTATTATTAGCTAATAAACTATTTGCCCACTTTAGCTGCCAACAGCGCTAAAGCGGGCTACATGAGAAGATAATTATTCCGCTTGAACCCAAAACACACCATCACCTTCTAAGGCAGTGAACGTTTTATGTAAGTAATCGCTATCTGCTTGCGGATCAAGGTCTGCAAACAGCTCAGGGTGGATGAATTTTGCAATTGCTTCCACCGCAATAATATTAAATGGCGTATCATAATATTGCTGATAGAGTGCCAATACTTGTTTGTTTTTGAAGGCAGATAATGAACGAAATTTAGGGCGATCCATTAGCTTATTCAGCCTAGCCAAAGAAGTTTGTTTATTTCCGGTATATCCTAATGGCACAGAAGCACTACCTTTACGAGTGTTATCCCAATCTGCTGCCGTCATTAAATAGTAGTCCGGGTTGCTGTGAATCAGTTGTTCTTCACTGATTTCTCCCCCCATTCCAATACTGAACCATTGGGAACCTAGGTTATTTCCACCAGCTGCTTCAACAAATTCACCAAAATTGCCATTACCAAACGTTTTACAGCAATAATCTTCACCTTGGATACCAGCGGCTCGTTCAATAAATACGCTTGGACGTTGCTCTTGACTAAGTTTAGCCACTCTTGAACGGATTAAGTCTAACTTTTGCTGGTAAAACTGATTAAATGCTTGCGCTTGTTGTTCCTCACCAAATACTTGGCCCAATAACGTCATACTCGGCAGGGTGTTTTTCAGTGGATATTGTCTAAAATCGATAAAAATCACAGGTAAGCCACTTTTTTCCAATAATGATAGAGTGCCACTTTCTGTGAGCTTACTCTTTAAGCCAATATCAAAAATGAGCAAATCTGGCTGTGCAACCAACGCTTTCTCAACGCTAAAGTCCGTTGTATACGGGTTTGGGAAAACAGAGATCTTGCTTAATTCTGGGAATTTTTTACTATAAGCCACACTCAGGTCAGGCGCTTTTTTTATTAACGCATCATCCCAAGCAATAATCCCTTTTAGTGGATTTTGTGGATGTAATATATTCAGCGCAACCAAAACGCGGCTATCTGCCAGCATCACTCGAGATACCGGCGCATTGACGGTTACGTCCCTACCCGCTATATCCGTCACCGTGATAGGTGCGGATAAGCTACTAGTCGAAAATAGTAGGCTAACTACGCCAAGAATCAGCACGAATATATTGATAATTTTTCTCATTATCATTGTTTTGCCTTGTATTTATTAAAATTTTACGGATGCTTGAACATAGTAAGTTCTTGGCTGCCCCACATAGATACCATAATTATTATCCGTAGAACGTGTAAAATAGGTTTGATCAAAAAGATTTTTAATACCAGCAGATAACGTTAAATCAGATAAACTTTTACCAAAATGGTACTCACCTCGTGCATCCCATACCATATAACCGGGGATTGTTCCGTATCGACCATCCGCACTGGGTTTTGTTACATAATGGCTTGATGTTCCTGGCGATTCTTGGGTAGATTGCGCATAGGTATTTAAGTTCCATACCCAATTTCCCGTTTCATAACGGCCACCTGCGGTAAAGACCTGTCGTGAATAAAACGGTAAATCTTTATGGGCAAAGTCACCTTTTTTACTAACCGCTTTCGTGTAGGTATAGGTGCTGTATACACTGATACCATCCAATTTATCGCTCAGGTCAGACAGGTTATACCTTGCCGCCAATTCCACACCTTGGTGAGTTGTGGCGCCCAAATTTGTCCAACCCGTTGTATTTTCAACATAAAGCAGTTGGTCATCAAAATCGATATAGAATAAGGTCGCCTCAAGGGATAGCGCGGTATTATCGTATTTAGTCCCCACTTCGTAGTTATGGGCTTTTTCTGCACTTAACCCATTCGCAGGGGAATTCCCAACCCCTTTAGTATTCAATTGGAAGTACTGTAAACTGCCGAATGACGTACTCGCATTGGCAAATAGCTTCCATTCATCATCAATATGATAGATCACGGCCAGCGCAGGAAGTGGTTCGCTATAGCGCTTACTTCTATTTTGGTTTTTAAAACTATCATTTAAATGAATATTAATGTTCTCATAGCGGATCCCGGGGATCACTGTCCAGTTGCCAACATCAATAGTGTCATCAAGATAAATCGCATGGGCTTCTGTTCCACCCGATGTGTGTTGATAATAATCATTGGTACTCGGCCGCGAACTTTGAGTACCCGTTTGGTACCAATTTGAACGGTAAGCTTTTTCGTCTGCGGTCTCATTTAAATAGCGATACCCCACTGTTACTTCGTGTGAAATATCATTAAAACGGAATAATTGCGAATAACTCGGTTCAATGGCATAAGCGGTATAGTGGCGAGGGTAAGAAACTAAACGCCTTTCATTCGCTTTATCTTTATGCTCACTTTCTATGTAACTACCCCGATAACTTTTACTAAACCATGTCATTAACTCAAATTGCTTGTCATCTTCTTCATGTTTGTATTTCAATGACATATCTTGTCGATTGCCTTCAAAACGGTCATAAGACCGTGTTGATTGGAAAGGGTCCGCATTATATTGCGCTTGAGTCAACCCTCCAGGCATACCTGACATCGCATGATAGTAATGAAAATTAGCCAGTAGTTCGTCGTTATCTGTTATGGCATAACGGGTTTTTAAAATCAGGTCATCAATATCAGTATTATCGTTGCTTTTACGGTAGCCTTGCCCGTGTAACCCTGAGTACAGCAATAGCGCTCCCGCTGAATCATCCGCTTTTGAGCCCCCCACGGACGCATCCACCAGTGTCTTTAGCCCTCCCGTTTTAGCTCCTTGAGTTTGAAGTGAAACACCCCCAGAAAAGTCTTTCGGGATAGGTTTAGTCACAAAGTTAATTACGCCACCCACATTTTGCGGCCCATAACGCACAGAAGCCCCTCCACGGATCACATCAATAGATTCAATACTACCTAGTGATAATGGTGACATCGACAACTGAGGTTGACCATAAGGCGCAGCGGCTAATGGCATACCATCGAGTAAAATCGTTGAGCGCGGTGAAAGACGTGAGGTTAACCCTCGTACCCCTACATTTAAGGAAACATCGCTCCCCCCTGTCCCATTACTTTCGCGTACCTGCACACCTGGGATCCCTTTTAAAGCATCCCCGATGGTTTCACTGCCCGATTCTTTAATTTGCTGTTGAGATCTTACTGTTCGAGCACCTGGGTGATTAAATACCACCTCACCATCTTCAGTATTTTCAAGCCAATTACCTGTAACTGTAATTTGATCATTTCTTGAATTATCAACAGCGAAAACATAATAAGGCGCTAATGTAGCTGAAATTGCTAATGGTATGAGTAGTTTGCTAGTTTTTAAATTCATAAGGAATACGTAACAAAGGAGATTAAGAGCAATAATGATAATTAGAATCATTACAGATAATCAACTTAATTTACTATTTATTTTGAAATTACTCTAGCTTAATTCCTTATTATATAAAGGGTTATTGTTTTTGATTTAGAATGAAAAGAACTGAAGAAAACTAAAAAATCCGAGGGAAAATTTCCCCTCGGAGCATATTACTTAACGACATCATATGGTTAAAAGCAAAACAGATAATATTTTACTTCTAATAAGAACTAACCGCCTAGTGAGAAAAATACCAGCCGACCAACTCCCTCGCCAACAAAAATACAGAGTGTTGCCAGTGACATCACAAATGTTGCATTCACATTGTGCCCATTTTTTTGACACAGTAAACGACCAACAAACAATACCCCTAATGCAATAAGTATGATTCTAACAATACTTAAATTCACTAAACCATCAGGAAGTTCACGTGGCGTCATTCCCATATAAATCGGCTCTCCCATATTCCCTAGCAGAGATAATGCGCCCAGTAACATGAGTAAAATTCCTATAACACCCATACCTAGCGCAATTTTGACCACACGTTTTAATTGCGCTTCTTTGCCATGGCGACGTAAAGAACCTACCAGTAATAATGCCGCAACTACACCACCAAGCAATAACACCGCGCCAAAGAAACTGGCGTAGGTAAATAAACCATTCCAGAGGTTAAACAAGGTGTTAGCGTATAATGCTGACATTGCATACATATAGATAATACCGGCTAACGCACTCAGCAGCAGTAGCAACGCATTCGCATTTTGTTTAAGCAATAGCAGTGCGATAATGAAAAACAAGAGCGCCATATAGATTGCCGTCGCCCACACTTCACGGCTCATCCATGAGGTCGACACATGCAACATGGTGTAAAACATGTGTAGCGGGTTTCCCATATGAAATAGTGAGCCTAATAACCCTACACAGCCCAAAACAAAACTTGCTAAAATAGGCAGTTTAATAAACTGGACGCTTTGTCGGTTATTTCCGCCTTCAAGTACACGAAAATAGCACACCAATGAAACTAGCAAGCACCCTACAGAAGCTTGCATAAATAAGGTGAAAACCACCAATGGAAATTCATGCATGATAATTCTCCTTATCCTTTTGTACCGACAACCAAGTTCGGTTTGGTAATACTTGAACTAGGTAACCCTGCAATATCTGCATTCGAGCCATATTTTTTACGTAATTCGCTAATTAGGCCGAACTCAATCGCACGCATAGGACAAGAATCCACACACATTGGATTTCCGCCCTTTTCACGAAGATCAAGACAAGTGTCGCACTTAGTCATCATTCCAATACTGGCATCGAACTGAGGTGCCTCGTATGGACAAGCCCATGTGCAATAGCGGCACCCCACACATTTATCATGGTCGACTAATACAACGCCATCTTCCTCTCGTTTGTGCATTGCGGTAGTAGGGCAATGGCTGACGCATTGCGGGTCATCACAATGGTTACAGGCAATAGACAAATGCCAAGTCCGAGGACGTGGATATTCACCTACTTCAATATCATACACACGACGAAAGTTGCGCCCGACCTCAAGATCATTTTTGTCTTTACACGCAACAACGCAGGTTTTACAACCAATGCAAGTGGCAACATTAATATAAAATCCAACTTGTTTATCCATTTCTTATTGCCCCCTAAAAAATAATACGCTGTGGAATTGCAGCATCTGGAACTAGCTGGTCTCCATGCCATTTTTCAATATTACATAGCATCGTGTTCCACCCTGACGTCCCAAGCCCTGTAGGGACCTGAATAGTTAGCGTATTGTCGGCTCCCGCCATATCTATCCCTGTTTTTTCATCAACATTTGTCCAACTTCCATGTGGTAATGCCACCACACCCGGCTTCATCGTTTGTGTCACCAATGCGGGACGCACAATTTTTCCCTGTGGGCTCGTTATCAACACAGTTTCACCGTGTTTAATACCTAAACGTTTAGCATCAGACGCATTGATATAAATTGGACTTGGCCACTGTTCACGCAACCAAGGCACGTTATCAAGCGTGCTGTGAGAGCGACGTAAGTAGTGTGGGTTATAGATTTGGAATGGATAATCCCCTTTTTCCTTCTTCGAGAAGTCGCTAAAACTTGCCTCATAACCGCTCGCGGATGGGATATATTCAGGAATTGGAGGTAATTTCGTCCAACCACATTCATCGGCTTTTTCGACTAATGTTTGGCAGTAAATTTCGAACTTACCACTCGGTGTTGGTCGTGGATTGGCTTGAGGGTCGCGAATAAAATCTTCATAGGCAATATAACCATAGTTATCACCAGAAGTACGCTTGACTTGGTATTTCCCAACAGTAAGAAATTCGTTGAGGGTAATTCGGCCTTGCTGTGGCTTACCTGTTACTTGCCATTCATCAATATCCGCTTGGGTAATGGTGATTAATGGCTCTGTGGTCTTACCATCTTCACCAATAATCGTTGCGCCATTGAGTTTATTAAAAAATTGTTGTTTTTCCGAAACAGGAAAAACCTCATCGACATCAATCCTCAGACGTTTACCTATTTCTTTGGCAATCCACTGGTCACTTCTCGCCTCATAAAGTGGCGGAGTTACATTCACTGCAGCTATAATAACTTCGCGGTTACTTGGATTTAATATGGTTCCTTCTCGTTCCCACTCTGTCGTCACGGGTAAGACAATATCCGAATATTTAGCACAAGTATGTGGAACATATGCTGCAGTTACAATCAGTTCCACATCTTTACGATAAGCTTCAACACTTTGCGAAATATTAGCTCGTGTTTGCAGTGTCGCATTAAACGGGTGAATTATCATTTGGATATTTGCATCGACATCCCCTACACCACGTTGGCGGAATCTTTTCTCTAATAATGCACGGTTAAGCTCATTGTGATTAATTTTCAAGCTAACCGGGTTTGGGATTGAAGGTAACCCACTTGCTCCGGCCATTACAAGCCGCGTGCCATTATTTCCAGCTGCGAAGTGGCAGCTGACCCCAGTCATGCGACCAGGCCTTCCCATATGGCCAGTCATAAAGCCTAATGTTGAGAATGCTTGCACCCATCCTTCACCGTTATGGATTCGAGCAGGCGCCCAACCGGTAAGCAATGCGACTCGGTTAGTGCCGCCGATTTCACACGCTAACTTGCGAATATCGCTAGCTGACAGACCACAAATATTAGAGGCCCACTCTGGTGTTTTAGGCTCTCCCGTGTAGGTGCCTAACAGATAATCTTTGAAGTTACCTTTTGGGTCAGCGCCTGCTGGCATATTATTTTCATCAAAACCAACCGTACAACGGCGTAAGAAATCCCAATCAATCAATGGGTTGTCAGGGCTATCCATTTCTAATAACGCAGACATGATACCCAGAGCTAAAGCATGGTCAGTACCGGGGTTGATAGGGTACCAGTCTGCATCCATTAACTCTGCCGTGGTCGTATAACTTGGGTCAATACTAATAAAGCGCGCTCCCGCTTTTTTCGCTTGATAGTAATTATAAGTTGGGCTACCAGGGCTGCTCCACGCTGGGTTTGCTCCCCACATCACGATTAACTGGGAGTTACGCATATCAAAGCGGTCATTGGTACCAAAAGTATAAAACCCTTCAAGTAACCCTAAATGCGCCGGTGTTTCAAACCATGCCCCCCATGAGGTTGTTCCCCAATCGCCAACAAATCCCCCGGCTTTCGCATAAACGTTTTGGATATCAACACCATTACCGCCAGTGATCCAAATCGATTCATTCCCATATTTTTCTTTAATACGTTTCGATTCTGATGCCACAATATCTAATGCTTCATCCCAACTGATGCGCACCCATTGGTCTCGGCCTCGCAAGCTTTTATCTCCACCACCGGGAGCCCAGCCTTTACGCTTCATTGGATATTTTAAGCGATCTGCGCCAAAGACTTGTTTACGTTGTGAACGGCCACGTAAACAACCTCGTTGTTGTGGGAAATCAGGTGAGTCCGCAACTACATCATCGGTTTTTTGCCTAACAACTACGCCATCAACCACCAATGCTTTATTAACACAGCGGCCACCACAGTTATGCCAGCAGGCCACGGGCTTCCATTTCCCTTGAGTGACCGCATCAGTTGCTTGCTCAACCGCTTTTTCTTCCTCTGGTGTTGCCGCATATAATTGCTTACTCAGCGGTAACGTAGCCATCACTGATGCCGCCGATGTCCAAGCTATAAATGAACGGCGACTCAAGGCTATTTTCTGTCTTTCTGACATTGCTCTTACCTCTTCATTTTGTTTATTATTATAAATTGACTAATTCATTGATTTTTTTAATATCATTGCGTAAAAAAAGCTCAACTAATGAACTTAATTGACGATAGAATAATGTGTCTGCATGGTTATGCATTGAGCGGCAAAATGGCGTAATAAACGCCAATAGATGGGTATTTAAAAATGTGGCAGACCCGAGCAACAACGCGTTTACGTTAACCCAATCAACGGTTTCATTTTCGCTATCAATAAGTTCAGTAATACGCAGGCTTAAATGCCACATAAAATCTAACTCATAACCAATATGGTCAGCGGCTTCCCTATCCCCTTCCGGTAAATGAACGCCATACTGTTCATAAAAGGATTTCACTGCTGAGGTACTTTCTTGAAATAACAGTTTGTCACGGGAAACATAAGTTGACTCCCATGGCGCTGCTGGCGGGGCTTCTGGGCCAATAAATAAGCGAGTAAAATCCCAATGCAAGTTTTCAAAATCCTCTGTATTGGCTTTTAGCTGCCTATTGTTTAAGTCTTTATGCATGTCATTTATGGCATTTCTCATCGCGGGTAATACTTCATCACAGGGAAATAACAGCAATCCTGAATCTCTCAAATAACTTAATAACTCTGGCGTTGGTTCTTCCATAAACAAACGCCGCAATACGTCATAAGCAAATTGACGCGCATACAGAAAATCTAAAATTTGGTCGTCATTAGTCATAAATGTATCCCTACAAGTCAGTCAGTAAAAATTCAGCGGGTGTAGTGAGTTCAATTTGCACTTCTTTAATTAAAGGATTGCCCTGTTCATCGGGCTCAACAATGTGAGAGGTCAACGCAATAGGTAATTTGTCTAGCGAGGTTAATAAGTAAATTGCTTCAGGGTTAAATTGCAAAAACCCATGTAACAAATCTTGATAATAAGAAACGCCTGTTTGTTTCAGTAAAACCTCCACCTTTTCACAATCATCACCAAAAACTTTGGCGCTTTTAAAAAAATAATCTTGAGAAGAGAAGAAGTAATGTTTTCCTAATATTTTTTCATTGTGTTCAAAAAAAGCATTACTTTGGTACACTTGCCCCGTGTGTTTATTTTCTAAAGAGCAATAATGCACCCCAAGCGATAATTTATTTTCGAGTGCAAAATTAAGCACTCGAAGGCAAGCTAATTCACTCTGTGCAACCGCCAATCCACCAGCATACCAATAGTTGTAATACACCTCATAAGGTGGATTTTTAAGTTCGAAGCCTCGAGCTTGATACGCTTCACTATTTGTTAGTGGGAAACAAAACTCTAATAAATTGATACCATCAATACCAATGTCATCAAGCTGAGTTAATAACTGATACATTTGCTGTTCTGTACTGGGGATCACCGGCATTTCCACCATAACCGCTGGAAAAATTTCACGAGCTAACGCGATGCGGTGCAAAACTTTGGTGATACGTTCTTTTGAATCATCAATTTTGATGCTAAAACGGATTTCTTGTAGGCCTGCCTTCGCTAAAGCTAATGCGGTATTACGGTCTAATGGGTCACCAGCGGTATATAAACGGCTATGAGCCTGAGGTAATTTCTGTTGGACGGCTTGGAAAAACTCGATACTTTCTTGGCGAAAAAGTAGAGGCTCCCCGCCTGTTAGTGCGATATGGGTCAGAGGGTAACCTTGCTCGGCAATTGCATCAATTTCCCCAAGCGCATCACGCATTTCCTGTTGATAACCCTGATAATTTTCTTGGTTTGGGTTAAAACAAAAATAACAATCGCGGTGGCATTTTAATGACAAAAATGTCGTATAACTCCCTTCTCCCGTACGACATTGCACGCAAGCACTCGAGAGCCAATTACAATGTATACTCTTCCCATTATTGGCAAAAGTTGCGCCATGATTCTTTATACTTAGTTTGAGTTTCTCAATTTCATGTTGCTGTGCAAAAGGGGCTTCAAAATTAAGGCCATATTCTATGATTGCCTGCTGTGTTTGCTGTTCGATATCCAAATAGCGAATAGCGTAGCGCTTAAATTTTTGATTATTTACTGTCGATATTGTTCTATCAGTAATAGGATAGATCATAAATTTCCCTTCAATTTATGAGCAAACAGTTCCTATTATTCAGTGAATTTTCAATTAGGTTCAGAATGTAAATAATCAATTAATAGACTGTCATTATAATGCCAATAACAATTAGAAATATGCTTATAAATACTCACATCATTACCGAGCAAATTGAAAATAATTTTAAATAAGAAACATTCGCATTATATTATTTTGATTTTTAATTAATATCAGTATAGGTAAGTGACGTAGTATGGTGTTGCGCAGGATCAAAAAAACTTTCCTTTCATTATTTATATATCAAATGATTAGCTATCGCTGTCGTTATGGCTAGGTTATTACTCAATCATGTTCTCATTATATGAGAATTATCTCTTTAAAAATCGCCATATAAAATTCAAATACCTCATTTAATAGCATTCTAAAATAATATTAAACTAACCTTTCAACATTAAAAGAGAGGAAATAATATTTCAATTTGTAAAATTAAACTTCAAAAAATGTTCAGCTATTCATATTTATCATATTTAATTTCTTTTATTTTATAAACCTCTCTAATAAATACAGCATAGTTATTATTTATCTTTTTATCATAATTAAAGATATAATTATAATTCATCGTTAGACACTCCCAACTCGTCACTATCACGCGGTTGGTCATTATCGTCAAAGTGGTAAAGCATAAGTCACCTTAACCGTTTCCATTGGCACCTCCGTCTTTATACTCTGAATGCTGCTAATTTGCGTTAAATGATCTGCATGAAATCGACGATAAGAGGCTAAGTCTTGCGTTACAATACGGATCAAAGCATCACATTCCCCTGCCATTAGATGGCATTCAACGACTTCAGGCATCTGTTTAATGTCTTCAACGAATTGGTTGATGGTCTTGGCATCTTGTGTTTTAAACCAAATACGTGCAAATAAAGAAAGACCGGCTCCAATTTTACTGCCATCCAATACGGCCATATAACGTTTGATAACCCCGGCTTCTTCAAGCAATTTCACACGACGCAGACAAGGGGACGGGGAAAGCCCCACTTCTTTAGCTAATTCAATATTCTGAATTTTTCCATCTCTTTGTAAAATCTGTAAGATGCGTCTATCAATGGCATCCAATTTTAGCCTATTTTCTTTCATTGGTACTCAACCTCAATTTAATATTAATTTTTGATATTAAATACCAATTATTGTTTATTTTAAAGCAATAAAAAAATCCAATATCACTGGATTATCGCTATAATTTTATTGCTACTGGCCAGTTGCGTGAATTAACAATAAACAATAATGAGGAATTGAAATGGAGTTACAGACCTTGCTCTTATTTAGCGCAACCGTAGTCCCTTTAGTCTGCACACCAGGCCCAGATATTCTTTTTATTTCCGCACAAGGATTATCAGGAGGCACCTCTGCTGCCTTGAAAGCTAATTTAGGTATTATACTGGGCTATATGGCGCATGCGATTCTGGCTGCACTTGGTTTAGCGGCGATTGTTGCGGCTTCCCCTATGATTTTCCACACCATTAAATGGGTTGGAGTGACTTATGTCACTTATCTTGCTATCCGCATGGTATTATCTGCGATGAAAGCGGGAGACTTAAAAATTCAAACGGTGTCAACAAAGGCAGTAATAGCTAAAGCATTTCTGACGAGCTTTCTTAACCCTAAAGGGTTATTGGTGTATTTCGCTATTTTGCCGAATTTCATTAAGCTGACAGAAAGTGTGGCAGTTCAGTCTTTGATACTTTCAGCTGCTTTTATACTTTCGTGTGTCGTAATCTATGGTGTGATAGGTGCATTATTTGCTTCCATGCATAATAAGCGAGCTTATAATGATAAAAAACGCCGTATAACCGAGGGGGTTGCAGGCGGTATGCTAACACTCGCTGCTATCGGTTTAGCTACTAGTTAGCGAGGCAATAATTCAATCCAGATTAACTTGCTATCGGTGCTAAGTGGTTTTATCACCCCTTCACCGATATCAGGTAGCCACCAGGCTCCTTGTCCTTGCGCCATAAGATGACAATTTGCGCCAGAAATTTCCCATTCGCCATTGAGTACATAGACTAACCCTGCTTGGTTAGCTGGTAATTTACACTCTTCAGTGATGAAGTAGTTTTTAACCGCCCACCTATCATCTAGAAAAATAAAATTCATTAACTTAACTGATGGCTTTGGGACTTTTACCATACAAAATTGCTGGGCTGAAAATTGGACATGATCACCTGCATGCTCTAATCGGCACTCAAATGCTTTGGTATCGGTTAACAGAAGCGGCTGGTCATTCAACAATACTGCCAACCTTTCTCCTTCCGCATAACGTTTTAAATAGCTCCCTTGCTCAATGGTTGCAATACTTGCGCGTAGTGAATAGTCCGATGCCACTGGCCAGCAAAATACTTCTTGGCTGGCCCCCCCGCCATCATGCCAATCCAGGATAGGTAACTCCATTGTGTCAAAACATTTTATTTTCACATTACCTCCCATTTATTGCTGCTAACACATTTAGATTTATACTTAGATTGGCAAAGTTAATCTTTCAAGGCAATGAATTAACAATGATAATGTGACTAATCACGCCTCTCATTGATTAAAAAGTGACATAAACGGCCTAAAGTTTTCATTGCTTCTTCCACCCTTTCACTCCATGTAAACGATGCATTCAGACGAAATGCATGATTAAACTGATCACTAGTGGAAAACATACTTCCCGGTGCGATGCTGATCCCCTCTTTTAGTGCGAGTTGGTACAAACGAATAGCATTAAATGGCGGTTCAAATTCTAGCCATAAAAAATACCCACCTTTTGGTGTATTAACTTTTACTGACTGAGGCATGTATTTTGCTATTGCACTCAACATTTGGTGCTGACGTTGTTCCATCGTTAAACGCAGTTTACGAAGGTGGTTGTCATATCCCCCTAATGATAAGTACTCCGCAATAGCTAATTGCGTGGGAACGCTAGCAGAAACGGTGCTCATCATTTGTAAATGTTGAATTTTTGTCGCGTGTTGACCCGCGGCAACCCAACCCACTCGATACCCCGGCGCTAAACATTTCGAAAACGAAGAACAATGAAAGAAATTTCCTTTAGTATCTAGTGCCTTTGCGGGTATTGGCTGTTTGTTACCAAAATAAAGTTCCCCATAGACATCGTCTTCAATTAATGCAATTTGCTGCTTATTCAGGATATCGACCAATCGTTTTTTGTTCGTTTGCGGCATCGTACCGCCTAATGGATTTTGATAATGTGTCATCAGCCAACAGGCTTTAATTGGATATTTGCTTGCAATATCCTCTAACGCGTCAAGATCAATACCAAATAGCGGGTCTGTTTTAATAGCAATTGCCTTGAGTTTTAACCGCTCAATTGCCTGAAGTGAACCATAGAATGCAGGTGATTCGATAACGACCCAATCCCCGGGCTGAGTGACTGATTGTAAGCTCAGAACTAAAGATTCCATGGCTCCTGCTGTAATCACGATTTCATCAGGAGCAACATGGATCCCTTGAGTTGCATAACGCTGAGCAATGTTTCGACGCAGTTGTTCATTACCAGGCGGCAAATTAGCTGGTGTATTAAATTTCGATAAGCGCCTAGCGACAGACGCGAGTGATTTCGCGAGTTTTGGGTCATCTAATAAGGCGGGCTCTGGAAATGCGGAGCCAAATGGGATAATATTCGGGTCCTTACAAGCTTGTAAGACACCAAAAATAGAGGCGTTAATCTCTACATTTTCATTCAAATGTAGCCCTTTACCTCCTTTTGCGGCAGCAAATGCGTTATTGCGGTTTGCCACGTAATACCCTGATTGCGGGCGAGCAACGACCCATCCTTGGCTTTCAAGCAACTGATATGCTTGCACAACAGTCATTAAACTTAAACCAGACTGTTTAACACTTTCCCTCAATGAAGGTAATCTGTCGCCCACTTGCCAGATATTGTCTTCAATTTGCTGACGAATTTGCGCTGCTAATTGTTCGTATCTCGTCATAGCCGCCTCAACTGTTATAGTTAATATCTCAATAATTGTTACTATTATAGTTTATCGTCTCATGTTCTACTTATCCACACATTCACCTGACTTTTTTTTAACTATAAGCACAAAACATTTTTCGTTGGATGGCGATTATTTTGCACTCAGGTGTGAGCAATCTCTTTTGCTAAGGATTAGCGCCTCAATTGCTCTCATCAAAACGTTGAATGTTGCGTGTCATTAACATATCCACTCAGGGGTCAATATGTTTGGACTAACTGCGCTGGAACTTGCCCGTATACAATTTGCGTTTACGGTCTCGTTTCATATTATTTTTCCAGCCATTACGATTGGGCTCGCAAGTTACCTTGCGGTGCTACAAGGTTTATGGCTTAAAACTCGTGATCAAGACTATATAAAACTGTTCCATTTTTGGTCGAAAGTTTTTGCGGTTAATTTCGGAATGGGTGTTGTTTCTGGCTTGGTTATGGCATACCAATTCGGCACTAACTGGAGCTTTTTCTCAGATTTTGCGGGAGGTATTACAGGGCCATTACTCACTTATGAGGTTCTTACGGCCTTCTTCTTAGAAGCTGGTTTCCTCGGTGTTATGTTGTTTGGGATGAACCGTGTAGGTGAAAAATTGCATTTCTTCGCTACTTGCATGGTTGCGCTAGGAACGATTATTTCCACATTCTGGATTTTGGCCTCCAACAGCTTTATGCAAACACCACAAGGCTTTGAAATTATTGATGGGCGCATTGTTCCCGTTGATTGGTTTGCCGTTATTTTCAACCCCTCTTTCCCTTATCGATTACTGCATATGACTACAGCAGCTTTCCTTGCTGCAGCATTTTTTATTGGGGCTTCCGCCGCTTGGCACTTGCTCAAAGGCAACAAGTCCAGTGCCATGAAAAAAATGTTTTCCATGTCCCTGTGGTTGATTTTAGTTTTAGCCCCTGTTCAAGCTTTAATCGGGGATGCTCACGGCCTAAACACACTTAAACATCAACCGGTTAAAGTGGCTGCAATGGAAGGTCACTGGGAAAACAAACCCGGAGAAGCCACTCCGCTGATCTTGTTTGGTATTCCAAACCAAGAAAAGGAAAAAACAGAATTCGCTATCGAAATCCCTTATTTAGCAAGCCTGATTTTAACACACAGTATTGATAAACAAGTCCCCGCGCTAAAAGAATATGCCCCAGAAGATAGGCCTAACGTGTTTATGGTGTTTTGGTCATTCCGCGTAATGGTCGGGCTTGGCTTATTAATGATAGCGGCTGGAGTTTGGGGTTTATGGCTTCGCTACCGTAAAAACCTTTATGAGTCGAAAACATTCTTACGTTTTATGTTTTTAATGGCACCTTCTGGGCTGATAGCCATCCTTGCAGGTTGGTTTACAACAGAAATTGGCCGCCAGCCATGGGTTGTTTATGGGCTACAACGAACCTCTGATGCGGTCAGTGCACATGGTGAAATGCACATGAGCATCAGTTTAATCGCCTTTTTTGTCGTTTATGGCGGTGTTTTCGGGATTGGCTATATGTACATGATGAAATTAATTCGTAAAGGTATCGCGGAGGACGCAGCTCATGGGCATTGATTTACCTCTCATTTGGTTTGTCATCATCATATTTAGTATGTTGATGTATATTGTCATGGATGGGTTCGATTTAGGCATTGGGATCCTTTACCCTGCGCTGAAAGACAGCCAAGACCGTGATCTGATGATGAACAGCGTTGCCCCAGTGTGGGATGGCAATGAAACTTGGTTGGTTTTAGGTGGAGCCGCTTTATTTGGTGCTTTTCCTCTCGCTTATGCGATTGTCCTTGATGCCCTGTCAATTCCATTAACTTTCATGTTATTGGCCTTGATTTTCCGTGGTGTTGCCTTTGAGTTTCGCTTTAGAGCGGATGAATCACACCGCCGCCATTGGGATCACGCCTTTATTTGGGGTTCAATTTTTGCCACCTTTGTTCAAGGAGTGGTCGTTGGCGCCTTTATCCAAGGCTTCCATGTAGAAAACCGTGTTTACATGGGGGGGTATTTCGATTGGTTCGCGCCTTTCCCACTATTTTGCGGATTTGGCCTTGTTGTGGCTTATGCACTATTAGCTTGTGGGTGGTTGATCATGAAAACTGAGGGCCACTTACGTAGCACGATGTATCGTGTTCTACGGCCATTAACATTACTGATGTTAGCGGTAATTACGGTGATCAGTCTCTGGACTCCGATGTTAAATGAGGCCGTTTTTGAGCGTTGGTTCTCTCTGCCAAACCTGTTCTTCTTTTTACCTGTTCCGTTACTGGTATTAGGCTGTACTTGGTTGATCCTAAAAAGTGCTAAGCGACAACGATTCGATAGCGTGCCATTCTTAGCGGCTTTAATGTTGATTTTCCTTGGGTTTACTGGCCTAGGTATCAGTATCTGGCCAACGCTCATTCCACCCGCAGTCAGTTTCCGTGATGCCGCTGGCCCATCCGAAAGTTTAGGCTTTATGTTAGTCGGTGCGTTATTCATTATTCCTGTTATTTTGGTTTATACCTATTGGAGTTACTATGTCTTCAGAGGAAAAATTACCCCAGAACAAGGTTACCACTGATAACGTGGCAGCCTCCCCTTGGTGGAAAAAACTCGGTTGGATGGCCATTATCTGGTTCGGAAGTGTATTGGCGCTATTTGCCTTCTCTTCCGTGTTTAAATTGATGATGACCGCAGCCGGAATGAAAGTGAAGTAATCTACCTTTCGATATGCCGTATGCTAAAAATCATACGGCATTTTTATTAAAATCAACAATTCATCACTGTAAATTGCCTCCCTACTGTTGAAAATCTCTCTTTATAAATATCCTCTTCCAATCACTCACTAGCGGTTGCAACTTACAAAGTTATTCATGATAATGATAATAATTACCATATAATAAAATTATCATTAATAAAGGAGATTGTCCGTGGCCACTGAACAACCCGTTGAAAAAAACATCTACCGCCCGGCTCCACCACAGCTCATTCAAGTCAAATCCATTACCGATATCACCCCATCTATTCGCAGCATTACTTTCACCGGTGAAAGACTCAATACATACCCAACTGATTGTGAAGGTGGGCACCTGAAAATATTTTTAGCCCCTGATTTAATCAGCCAGCCCGCACTCCCTATCCTAAGTAAAGAAGGCCGTAGCTGGCCAGAAGACAAACCTCGTCCATTTGTTCGTACCTATACCGTCAGAGCCATCCGCCCTGAAGTTAGCGAGATAGATATTGAATTTGCTATGCATGATGGCGCAACTGGCCCTGCATACCTATTTGCACGTGATGCAAAACCAGGAAATTGGATGGGGATTACCAATCCGGGTGGCCCAGACCCATTATTGCCTGCCAGACAACATTACTTCATGGCCGGTGATTCAAGTTCTCTACCCGCTATTGCCGCATTATTGGAAAAAATGCCAGCAAATGCCCAAGGTAAAGTCGTACTACGGTTAGATAGCCCAAAAGACGTGCGAGAACTGAAAAAACCTGAACACGTTGACGTAATTTGGATCTGTGGTGATATCACCAAAACAGCTGAATTAATTAGCACGTTTAAGTCTTGGGACATTCCAAACAATGATTGCGCTTTTTGGATTGCGGGTGAAGACCAAATTATTCGTGATTTGCGTCGTTATATTCGTCGTGAAAAAGGTTTTGGTCGTGATGATATCTATGCAATTCCTTACTGGCGATATGGTTATGATGAGGAAGGTTATCACCATGAACGCCATGCTGTAATGGACAACCCTGACGACTAACTTCGGTTCAAATAGTTAGCTCGCTTATTGATTATAAACTCTACTAAGCGAGCTCATATCCTGCTCCTATCTGCCTTCATCACGTTTTTAGTCATTACATTCCTCATCAATAAACTTCCTAAAATACTTTTCATTCTCATATTTGTTATGTTATAACATAATGGTTTTTATGGTCGTTATATTCACTACAAAAATAGGAAAACCACTGTGTACAAAATGGCAATTTTAAAAACCAGTCTTTATGTCGCATTAGCTCTCACTAGCTATACAGCAGCTGCTCATGGCTCACATAGTCACTCTCATCCACAATCAGAGAAAGCACTCCAAGCTTCAAAAGGGATTTTTGAAGATGCTGACGTCAAAGATAGGTCTCTTAGCGATTGGCAAGGCATCTGGGAATCGGTTAATCCATTACTATTAAATGGAAAGCTCGATGAAGTTTTAGAAAGTAAAGCAAAGAAAAATAAAGATAAAACGGTTGAAGAGTATCGTGAATATTATAAAAAAGGCTATGCCACCGATGTTGACAGCATTGGAATTGAAAATGATGTTATTGAGTTTACCCAAAACGGTGCCGTAAGCCGCTGTAAATATGACTACGCCGGTTACAAAATTCTTCATTACACTTCAGGGAAAAAAGGCGTCCGTTACTTGTTTGAATGCAAAGATGCTAACTCAAAAGCGCCCAAATTTATCCAGTTTAGCGACCATATTATTGAGCCACAGGCCTCGGGGCATTTCCACCTGTATATGGGAAACGAATCTCAGGAAAAATTATTAAGCCAACTAGAAAATTGGCCAACCTATTACCCATATACCCTCACAGATGAGCAAATCGTACATGAAATGCTCTACCACTAATCAATTGCCTCGATAAAGATTTAACCTATACCCCGCGAACAAATCGCGGGGTATATAATTAATAACAAAACTAATTAATAGTTATAAGCCAATAAGGCTTTATGGCACAATTGTGATCTCACACAATCCTCAATAGTAAAATTCACCATCGAAACCATTTCATCAGTACTAAAACGTTGTAATGCATCGGTTAACCCTGAGGACACACCTTCAGGCAAATCACACTGGGTCACATCACCATTGACAATCACCGTCACATTTTCACCAAGCCGAGTTAAAAACATTTTCATTTGCGTGACAGTGACATTCTGCGCTTCATCTAATATCACGACGGCATTTTCAAATGTTCGACCTCGCATATAAGCAAATGGCGCGATTTCCACTTTAGCAATTTCGGGGCGCAAACAATATTGCAAAAAGGATGCGCCGAGCCTTTTCACCAATACGTCATAGACAGGACGAAAGTAAGGCGCAAACTTTTCTGACATATCACCCGGTAAAAAACCGAGATCTTCCTCCGCTTGAAGAACGGGCCTTGTCACAATAATCTTATTGATATCTTTATGAATTAACGCATCAGCTGCAAGTGCAGTGCTGATATAGGTTTTACCACATCCCGCTTCGCCATTCGCAAAAATTAATTGCTTATGTTTAATGGAATTAATATAGAGTTTTTGAGCTTCATTTCTGGGCAATATAGGGGATTCATCACGACGTTCTTTTGCCATACCGATAGCTTCAATGCCAGTAAATTCAGCAAATGATGCGACGTTATTGATATCAAAACGACCTGAGCGATCTTTGCGTGATGAACGTTTCATTTCACGACGTGCCTTTGTTGCAGCTTTCTGTCTACTCATAGTATTAACCCTTCCAGGTATCAGTGATGTCAATTCAAATGACGGACTATTCAAAACAGAGGTGAGCTCCCTTCAAGCTCAAAGTTAATATCAAACATCTATTATGTGGCTGTAACTCCATGCAATAACTCGGCTAATAAAAAAACCGGTTACCAATCTCACCATGAAAATTTCATGATGGAGTGGTAACCGGTTTTGTACTCGCGTGTATAAACACTTATTTCCCATTAGTTTCTCCTGTAACAGCGATACTTTTAAACTAATGAATCTATATGACAGTAATATGACAAGCAGCAATATTTTTAGTGCCTCAATGAGTCCATGTTTTTATTGCAGTTTTCATCTGCTTTAAATATAGCGTCATTTTTTTTGATAAAGCAACATTTTTCTAACAAAATTTTGGGCGTTTATTAAAATTTTTCGTTACCACACATAAAAATAAAAAAATAAAACCGCAATAATCAGTTAGTTAACTATTGCGGTTTTAAAGGATAATTAGCGTATTTTACAATTTCCCGCTAACTCAAAACCTGCGGCTTTAGCCGATTGTTCGTCAGTGAAGATGACGGCATTTTTATCAGCGATGGTATTGAAGCTAGCACAATGTGAAAAATGATATTTTTTAGAATTACGATTACCTTTAATTTCAACCGTATTTGGTACAATAGATTTATTTTCTATTACTTGTTGCTGATTTAAAGGTGAGACTGGTGAAATATTAACACCCTCTGCGCTATTTTTATGATTTAAACTCCATTTTTTCTCCCCTGTCACAAATGGGTTATGATGGCCCATCACCTTAGCGACTCGATTATCACGCTGGATTTCCCAAGGGGTTGGAGGATATTTATTATCCCAAGCCATCAGTAACTGTTGTTGTTGACGTGACATAGATAAGTTATAGCGGTCATGCATATAGAAATATACTCGGGCTACTTGCCCTTTGGCCTCATCTCTTGGTTCAAAGACTTTTTGTTTAAAATCAACTCGACTGCGGCACATTCCGTATGGATATGGCGTATTAGCGGGTAATTGCCCAAAACTAAAATTGCTTCTATCACCATTCACCTCACCAATAGAAGGCGCTAAATTATGCAGATCGGCTTCCATTTGGCCAAAAATAGGGTCACTAGACACACAGTTTTTTCGCCCACCTTGTTGCCAACATTGTCTTTGATGACCAAACACCCATGCAGGAACAATATGCTCCCATTCAATGCGTTCGGCTCGGTTCTGTTGTTTACGCACTTGATAACCACAAGAGGCTAAATCGACTTTTCCTCCGCTTTTTCCTGCCCATTCCCACTGGCACCCACAGTATATTGTTCCCTCACCTTGGTGATTTTGATCTGCATAAACCTGAGTTTTACTCAGTGCTTTGGCTTCAGTAAATGAACTTGGTGCAGAAAATGAAAAAGCAGAAAAAATAAATAATAGAATCGAAAAAACAAATTGATAATATTTGGACAAGCTAAATTGTTTCAAAATAATACCACTAATAAGAATATATTCGAAGAATTGAAATGAATGCGTTAGTTTTTCCTCTAACACATTAATGCATAAGAAGAAATATCACATATTCTAATCAAATAGTAGCATTAATGATATCAGCGATGACTCAATTTTATGGTTAACACCCACATCAGAATTTATGCAGCTTTAATAGAATATCTAACTCTTATTAGTAAAAGAAAAAAGTATGGCTTACGGATATAGCAAGAATACCAGCAAGCCATCCCTTAAAAATTACACGCTTGGTCTTTTGCGATATAGCCATAAACCAGGTAAAGAAATACCAATAGACAAGGCTCCAACAATGAAAGACGCTTTTAAGAAATTAGTCACTAGAACCTCAACTAATTCAGGATCATAGCCAAATTGCGATATTTTAACGACTGAAATCATTGCAATATAGGCACTAATACCTGGAAACATTGGGATCACGGCAGCAACAGTAAACACTTTAGGATGAGCTAACCACCAGCGCGACCACTGAATACCGATAATACCGATTAAAATTGCTGCAAGAAAACTTGCCCACTCGATTTGCAGCCCTAGTGTCATCAATATCATTCTAAAGCCATAGCCAATAGCACCTAATAAAGCGCAATATTTCAATGCCCTAACAGGCACATTAAATACCATAGCAAACCCGACTGCTGGTATAGCCGCTAGTAGCATTTTTTCACATAAGGAGAACAGAAATTCTATGCCCATTCTTTTAAACCCCAGATTGTCATTGCTAATACAACCCCAATACAGGTAGCCAAAGTAAGGAGACTCGCCATTGTCCAACGCGCTAAACCTGTATTAACATGCCCTTTAAACATATCAGCGACTGCATTAATTAATGGAAAGCCCGGAACTAAAAGCAATACGCTGGCAGCCATAGAAATCGTTTCAGTGACTGCTAAATACGGTATTTTCAGTAATAATCCAGAGACCGTTGTCGCAACAAACGCAGTGATACAAAAATTAATCAATGGGTTCATTTGATGAGAAGTTAACACTTGTCGCACATACATTGCACAACCACTGGCTAAAAATGTAATTAATGCACTTTCCCATCCCCCTCCATTCAACTTGCTGAAACAAGCACAAGATAAAGCCACCATCAAAACCATTAACCATCGAGGATATCGCAACGGTTTAATCGATGATAATTTCTTGTGTAATTGTTTTCGGTCTAGTAAATGATGTTCGACGAGAATGACCGCATGCTGGACTTCGGTGACAACATGCATATTAATACCACGGTCAATAATACGCCGTGTTGACGTTAGGCAGCGGCCATCAATTATGGTGGTTAAAACTAATGAGTTAGATGAGATTGCACTATCAACTTGATTTGCTCCAAGTGCAATGCCCAAACGGGTTGTCAATTGTTCAACGAGCATACTTTCAGCGCCATGTTGCAATAACAATAAGCCACACTCAATACATAGCCGAGTTACCTCACGTTGCTGATCAACAGGATCATTTTGGTCTATTTTTTGTTCATTCAATGCATGCTCTGCCATCTTGCCCCCAATATTGTGACAACCATTCAGATATCATCCTAAACATGTTAATCTTTATAAATATCATAAAGACAAATATCAGCTTAAATGATGATCTCTTTCAGGTAAATCTGTGATTGAGGTAACGTGATTTAAACTATTTGGTAAAATTTGTTATGTTATTTTCTTATTTGAAGACAAAGAGTAGGATTAGCCATTCATGAGTAGCACGCTTACAGCTAAAACCCCAAAAGGCCGACGTCGTCATCAGGCTTTGATCACTGCCGCAACTGAAATTTTTCTGCAATATGGGTTTGAAGGTGCAACTCTGGATATGATTATTGAACGTGCTGGAGGCTCTCGAACGACTTTATATAAAAATTTTGGTGATAAAGAAGGGTTATTTGCCGCTGTTATTGCATCTATGATTGATGATATTTTTCAAGAACCTAACGAAAAAACACCCTCACTAAATACGATTGAGTCCATACTTTCTTTTTATGGTTCTCGATTTTTATTGAATGTTCTTAAACCTGAATCCATCGGGTTATATCGGTTAATTTTAGGTGAATACAACCGTTTCCCTGAAATAACCCATGCATTTTTTGAGCAAGGCCCTGTAAAAAGCTATCGCTTGTTAACACAGAAATTGGCTTTACTTCCTGATGTTAAAGTAAATGAAACAACATTATTAAGTATTTCTTCACGCTACCTAGAAATGCTAAAAGCGGATGTGTTTATCACCACTTTTTGTGTTGCCGATTTCAAGCCCAGCGATGAATTTATTCAACAGCAAATTGCTATGTCCGTCGATATCATCGCCAGTTATATCCGTAAAATCAGTAAAACCACAATCGACTAAGCTAAAACTGATTGGGCTTGCTCTTTTGCAGCTATTGCATCCGTTGCGATTAAAACTTGAGGACCATACAACGCAGACAACATGGGAGCCATGCGTTCCATCTCCTCTTTATCTCGGCCATCAGGTTGTAGCGTAACAACTAGAGCGCGACAATGCTGTTCCATTGCTTCTTTTGCATCTTTCAACCAACGACGCACATATTTCATACTTTGCATATCTTCTGATGATGGTTTTTCTTTTTTAACCACTGGAGGATATATCAATACAAATTCATTTCTTCTCGCCAATAACATATCCATTTCCTCTAACCATAAACGTGTTTCATCCATAGTTGATGGAAATATATTCATCTCGCAGATTGGCCAATTTTCTGTTTTTATCATATTTTTACTCATCACAATCATCTCTGTTGTCATCATTAATTAAAGTGTACTTGAATGTACACTTTTGTATCATCCATAGTCAAGAATGATTATCATTTGTATTTTGCAAATTATGCTATTTCTGACAGTGACTAACAGGAATATTCTCAATATGCAGAAAAAGTTTATTAGTTAAAAACATTCACGTGTTCGAGTGGTGCGTTTTTGAATATGGAATGTTATTCTGACGATATTATGAATTTTAAAAGCGAAAATACGATGAAAAAAACTCTTCCAATTGCGTTTAGCCTTTTAATGGCTTTCACTGCATTTAATGCAAATGCAGGTGCAACCTGTGATACTTATTTCAAAGAAATGAATGACCTTGTTAAGCAAGCTGAAGAACAATATAAAGATGAAGCCAATGCAGGTGAACAAATTGCATTAATGAAGTCACAATTAGAGGAAGCGAAAAAAGCCCTTGCTAGCTACCCAGATGATGCACAAGAGCAAGCTTGCAGCCAAGCACTTAAAGCAATTGAGCAAGCCAAAGAAGCGGTAAAAACACCCTAGAATTGTTCGCTTTTAATAGACAAAAAAATAGCCTGCTGAGCAGGCTATTTTATTTACCGAACCACGAGAACCGAGATCTTCGCATAGGAAACAATCCCAGAAGCATTTGAACCTAATAAATGGGTTGAAATACTTGGATTGCGTGAGCCGATAACAATAAGGTCAGCATCAATAGCCTCAGCTTCTGATAAAACTTTATCTCTTGGTGAACCAAACTCCACCTTATAAGAGATTTTATCTGACGGATAATCAATCTTTTCAATAATTTCTTTTAGCTGCTCTTCAGAGCGCTCAAGTGCTTTTTTAGCAAATGAAGACAGTAAATCATAATGATAACTATAACTCATTGAAAATCTTGAAACATCTGGAACTGAGTGAAATAAGTGAATTTTCGCATCTGAAATTTTTGCTAAATAAATAGCATGTTTTAATGCGTTATCTGTTAGTACATCTTCAGATATATCCACGGGAACCAAAATTGTTTGATACATATGATGCCCCTTATTAATTATGTTGACGTTTTTATTCAAGTTATATTGTTGCGTATTTTTACAACTTGGTTATTAGGCGTAGCGGGTGAATATTTTCCTTTTTAGTCTTTAGAAGTATAGCCTTACTGCACTAAAAAAGCTGTGAAGCCCCTTACTATTACAACAAAAAATTATTCTTCTAAATGCCATTTATGCAAAATACGATGAATAAAAGGAGTTACAATTAATCCAATACTGATAATAAAAACACTTTGTAAAAATAAACCATAAATAGCGATAAAGAAACGGCCTCCCCGTGTAATTGGAGCCGGCTCAATAGCTTGCCCACTCAACATAGACAACGCATTAAGCATTGACTCAACAGCTGAATGGCCTTCAATAAAATAAAAACCGATTATACCGGGTAATAACCCAAGAAAAAAAATCAAAAGCCCGAGTAAATAAAAACGTAAAACTCTCAGAACAAAGTGTTCAACACGCAGTAATTCTTGTGAAAACTTTTCCATACTGACTCAAATTCACCTTGTTATAAGTAAGATCAATTAACTTGAGTGCTAAAACTGATTGAATTGGCAATACAAATAATGAAATAAAAAAGAACCTACCCATTGAGCAGGCTCTTCTCTAATTATTAACGTACAACCAGCACTGATGTTTCAGCGTAACGTACTATACCCGCCGCTGTTGACCCTAAAAGATGAGTTGTAATATTTGGGCGACGAGAGCCAATGACAATAATATCGGCATTAATGTCTTTTGCTGTATTAATCACTTCATCTCGTGGAGAACCAAACGTTATAGTATAACTAACGTCATCATGAGGTAAATCAATTGAATCCATTAACATTTTCATGTCTTCTTCCGCTTTCACCGTCGCACGGTCTTTTATTTCCATGTAACCTAAAGCATACGCATTAATAATTGCTGAAGAAATTGGCAAAACATGAATAAGATGAATTTTAGCACTAGATTGCTTTGCAAGATTAACAGCATGACGAACGGCTTTGCTGGTTAATTCATCTTCTGTTAAATCGATAGGGACCAGAATCGTTTTATACATAACCCCTCCTAAAATAGTTAAAATGAAGTTCTACAACAAAATTATAAACAATTACTAATAAATGTCTCTTATCCACAAAGATAAATGAGATCTCTAACTACAAATAAAGGCAGGCTATTCTCTTAGCCATGGCGTCACAGTTAAACCAATTAACATGCCTTCAGGGCTTAATAACCTTGTTACGGTTTGCCCCCAAGGCTCCATGCGATTATTAACTAATAAGACATAGCCTTCTTTCAGACAAATATCCGTGATCTTCTCGATGTCTGAAACCTCAAACTCCATCCAACTTTGCGGAGTGAGTATATTTTCAGGCCACTCATTTTGACTAAAACACGATTGGGCAGCTTGCTCTATAGGCCAAAGTGCAAAATGTTTAACACCTTCTAGCCCATCTTGCTCACAAGTTAAATATTGGCTTCCTTCTTCTATTGGCTTCAAAGGTAACTTTAACAACTCAAGATAAAAAGAATGACTTTTTTTGTAATCTGTCATTATCGGCCCAAACCCTGCAACAAATAATACATCAGAGCTATCTTGGAAAGGTATCATCCTGTGTTCCTATAAAGTGATGAGCTACTAAAATTTTACCGTTTAATAAAATCGATAATTACTTTTACAAAATAAGATAATTAACCACTGACTTTATTCATTGTAGAGATCATTTTTTCAACCATTCTTTGAGCCTTCAAGCCCTCTTCTCCACTGATCAAAGGTTGAGTTTGGTTTGAAACAGAATCAATAAAATGCCGAATTGCACCATCAAAACCGCGTTGAACCAAAATGGAGTCCCAATTAGCCGGTTTTTTCTCGCTGATCCCAACGGCATTTTCACTCCACCAATGGTTCATATTGGTTATTTGATGAATACTGTCCTCAGCAATGACAACAAGTTGCTCTTGTTGGCTTCCGGCTTTGCGATGCATCGATGTTGTTAGCCAACATTGGCCAGCTTGCATATGGTGCTCGGCATAAAACAATTCATCAGTATTTGTTTTGTGAATGCTACCACTGATCAGTTTTGCATTACTTTGTGCAATCCACATTATAGTATCAATGACATGCAAATAATCATCTAATAACGTAAACCTGAAGTCATTCGGCCCTACGCTATCCATACGGTGTTTATCCATACGAATAGACGCTATATTTTTAATATCTTGTTTAATTGCCAAATAAAACGGCGAGAAACGGCGGTTAAATCCAACCATTAACATTTTTTGACGTCGCGCTGCTAACTGAATTAATTGCTCCGATTGTTCAATTAACTCAGTCAATGGCTTATCAACATAGACATGAACGTCAGCCTCTAATAGCAGCTTGATTACCTCAAAATGGCTTTTGGTCGCACTGTGAACAAAAATAGCATCACATTGCTGTGCTAGTGCGTTAATACTGCTAAACAGGGGCATTCGATAACTATCACACACCAATTTTGCCTTTGATTGATTTGGAGAAAAAGCACCAACCAACTCCCAGTTTTCCTCTTTAGTTAAAATTGGTAAATACGCTTTTTGTGCAATAGAACCTAAACCAACTACACCCACCTTTAATTTTCGCATCGTAAACACGCCTGTTAATGGTTAATCTCTGCAAGAATAATCTCATTAATATCAATTAAAAAAATTTTTTTTTTGTTAAAAAAACAATTTTGATGAGAAATAAATACACAATAGATTGTTTTATATAAACAAAAAATGAAAATAAACAGGGAGAGTGAATAAGTAACTGCATAAAAAAAAGGGTTGATTTCTTAAATGAGAATGGTTATCTTTTACCTCGTGAATACTTGAGTAAATCACTCAAGTTTATCACAAACGACATTGCTCACATTGCTTCCAGTTTAGCAGGCCAACTTCATATGTTGGCCTTTTTTTATTTAAAATAATCTATTATTTTCTGCGTATTGCACTACTAAAACTCCATGATTTCAAATGCCCAACATATGCTAGGCGTTGAGTGGGCATGAAAGTCGGCACATCACCGGTTCGCATATGCAATATATCCGCAGGTGTTATCCACGATGAATTACCTTCAAATAAGGGAATACCCGCATACTTATAAGCATCTAGGACAAACTGCGAACAAAAGAAACCATTAGCTTGGTCCACATCATCGCCTAACTGAACTTTAGCTAAGGTTTTTAAGCAAAAATTACGTATCGTTTCACCAATTAACGGAAGTTCACATACTCTTTTAGTGATCATCCAAGGAGCAATCATCACAATGCCTTTATAGTTATACTTGTTTCCATTATTTTGAACTGAAAATTCGCGTAATTTTTCTGCATGTAATGATGTTAAGCCTGCTTGTCTCAATACCACCATGTTATTAGAATCTTTCACTGCTTGGTCTAAGGTAATGATCCTAACGCCACTTCCCACAGATTCAGCAACTTCGCCCAAGCCTAGATAAATAGATGCATGGCTTACTCCGCTAATACTAAATAACCGAATTCCCCATGAATTTAACCCTGTAGCAGACGATAAAAGAATATCTCCGGGCAACATATCAGAAACTGCCAACGGTTCAACGGAATCCTCAATAGGAACCGTATTTGCGTGTTGAATATTAAATTTTAAGCGATTAGTTTCTTCATCTGATTTAAATTGAGTAGAACACCCTGAAAGAGAAAAACAAAATAAAAATAGTAGGCAACAATAAAATTTCATTCTACAACACCCAATAGTGATCTTTCTTTTTAGTTTTTAATTAATGCAGATAATATCCTTTAATCTATTTTATGACTACCGTTTATTTTTATAATAAGAGGCTCTGAATGTTACGCGTAGGAATGGTGTATATTGAAGTGAGTTAATGTAAGTTAATAAGAAAAATCCAATTTTAATTAAATAGCATCAACCCCCTAGTGAATACTAGAGGGTTACATTCATTCAATTAACTAATAACATATTCTGGGTAAAAAACAGTTACTGAATGATATGTTTTCTTTTCTGTCGCTTTATTCTTTTGTACTGCAACTGCGGCATTATCTTTAGAACTTAGCGAAACACGTATGTTTTTCTTAGAACGACTTAATTTATAAGGCATACCTAACAAACGACGTGCATTATTATTACTAACCATTATCGACTCCTTAAACTACTAAATTAAAAATTCATTAAAAAAATGAACATCAAAAAACATAGTCATCGTTGACCACAAAGGCTTTTTTGTTTCATAATAATAACAAAACAAAGTGTAACTTAATCAGTATAACACTAAACTAGTAATATATAATCCAGTTTTATTTATTAGTTCCCAATGGTTACTATATATTTTACGTTAAAATTATATTCGGTTTGCTTGAAAGGCTATTTTAATAAAAAACATGTTATTGGGTTATTTCATACGACTAAGCAGAGGTGTAAATGTTAAAAATATTAGGCCGCACTTCGTCAATTAATGTCCGAAAAGTATTATGGACTGCACATGAGCTTGATCTTAAATTTATTCATGAAGATCACTGGGGAAATCATGAGAATTTAATTCAAGTCGATTTTTTAAAATTAAACCCCAATGCGCTTATTCCAGTCCTTGTTCATGAACAAGGCTCATTATGGGAGAGCAACACAATTTGTCGGTATCTAGTGGCAAAATCCCAACGGACGGATTTATTACCCGAAGAGCCACTTGCTAGGGCTGAAATAGAAAAATGGATGGATTGGCAAATCTCAGAGCTCAACCCAGCATGGCGAGCTGCATTTATGGCACTAGTAAGACAGGATTCTTTTTTTCTACAACAACCTGAAATCGTGGAAAAAAGCATCCATTTATGGAATGAAAAAATGCAAATAATTGAATCTGTGTTATCAAAAAATCAGCCCCAAAAAAATCATCAGAACTATCTCTATGGAAACCATTTTTCTCTAGCGGATATCGTTATCACATTATCAATCCAACGTTGGCTATTAACCCCGATAAAACGCCCTAACACACCATTTTTACTTGACTATTATAAAAAAATGATAAATCGCCCTGCAGCATTAAAATGTATAAACCAACAGACCGCATAACAAATAACCTAAAAGCGTGTGCTACAAAATTTTAGCACACGTAGTTCCTTATTCGAGCGGTGAAGCAGGACTTGAGCACTTATCTTTCCAAATTTGGTTAACCTGTTCAGGCAATAATATTTCATGTCCTCCGTCAATAAACGGAATAGAAATATCCATGCGGCCTTCATCATTGGTATAAGATTTAACAATAAAACGCTTAAATCCGTCAGGCTTATCATTTTTATATCGATACACCTCCCCACAAACATAACCAACCTTACCATTATCCGCAGTGTAGCGAGAAAAATGATATTCAATATTTCTAAATTTTGCTGCTTGTGGGTACGCTAAAACATCATAAACATTCTTTTTTACTTGCTCAACTAAACTCAATTGAGTTGGTTTCATATATAGTGCCCCTAACAGAAATGCAGCACCAAAAATAAGTATCGCAATGATTACTTTAAAAAAATTCATTTTTATTCTCGCCATATATGACCAAATTTATTGAAATAATGTTCATTATGATGATAACCAGATATCAATTAAAATCCATCTTTAAAACGTAAATATTCTTATATTTATCATTTTGTTATTTAAATAAGTTCAACATTAAAACCTTATTGTGTGTAATGTTAAGTTGAGTTTAATATTACAACTGTTTTTTACTCTTAATCCCCTAGAAAATTTCTCGTTTCTATTGTGATCCTCTGTAAACAATCAGTATAGTAAGAAAAATAATAACACTGCATGATAATAGGAAGTTGAAAAATGAAAACAATAGGCCTCATTGGTGGTATGAGCTGGGAATCTACATTACTATACTACCAACAACTTAATGAAGGAGTGAAACAGCAGTTAGGTGGCCTACATTCTGCTAAAATTGTTTTATATAGCGTCGATTTCGCTGAGATAGAACAGTATCAGTCCAATGGGCAATGGGATTTGGCAGCACAATGTTTAGCAGATGCAGGAGAGCGTTTAAAGCTTGCAGGCGCTGATTTTCTGGTTCTTTGCACCAATACTATGCATAAAGTAGCACCACTAATTGAATCTCAAACCGGTCTTCCATTATTACATATAGCTGATGCAACAGGTGAACGGATAACACAGTCAGGTATAAAAACAATTGGACTCTTAGGAACTGCGTTTACGATGGAGCAGCCCTTCTATAAACAAAGGTTGATTGATAAGTTTAATTTGGATGTTCTAGTACCTAGCGCTCAAGATAGAAAAATAATTCATGATATTATTTATAATGAACTATGCTTAGGAAAAATAAACAAAGAATCTAAACAGGAATATCAACGTATAATGACATCTCTGGTAGAAAAAGGTGCTGAAGGTATCATTTTAGGATGCACTGAAATAACATTACTTGTTAATCAACATGATACTACAGTAAACATATTTGATACCACCGCCATTCACGCACAAAAAACAATTGAAGTTGCGCTATCTGCTTAATCATTATTACCTAATAACAGACGCTGTCTTCAATAATTATTGTTAAGATAGTTTCTGTTAAATAATGGTAGCAAAATTGACATATCATCTAGTTAAAAATCACATTTTGCGCTATTAAATAGAATTTAATATTAGCCAATTCTCACCTTTTGATTATAAAATACAATAATGCTATTTTTTATCGTTTATTGCACTAACTCTATTCTTATAAGAGTTACTTTAACTTAACCACCTTAGATTTGTTTTTTATTAAATTTACAGATTATTACCCATTGAATATTAATTCTCATCTAAGATAATAAAAAAATTAAGATTAAATTTTTGACAGGTTATTATGTATAAAAATAATGTTGGTAATGTTGTATTAGGCGGATTTATTAAACAAAAACGTATAGAACGTCAAATTACGACAAGAAAAATGGCTGAACTAATATCTATTTCTGAAAAATCATACATAAAATATGAAGATGGAACTCTTTCAATATTTATTGACCACCTTGTAATGCTATCTAAAATACTCAATATAGATGTCAAAACATTATTTCATATCTACGTCAACGCACAACCATGAGCCTGAATATATTGTACTATCACAAAAATTTTGCTTTATATTGAAAGGGTTAAATATAGTACTTAGACAAGAGTTATCACCAGCAATTAACGTTGTATAAAGATAATCTCAGTTTGCATCCTCAATCACAGCAAATTGAGAATGTATTGTATGTGTCATCTTTACCTTGGGTTTCATTTGACAGTTTTAATCTAAATATTGCAGATATTACTAATGTCTTTACCCCTATATTTACTATGGGAAAATACTATAATGACAACAATAAAACATGGCTGCCTCTAGCAGTACAGGTACATCATGCTTGTTTGCGATGGCTTCCATGTTGGTAAATTTTTAACTGAATTACAAAAATTATGTGATAAGCTAGCTCATTAGTACCATAAATTACTCACCGTTATGAAGGAAGCTAGCCCTTCCTTCATTTGTCGTGGGTTAATCTCGTTATAATGGCACTCTCAGTATTTTTAATTCAAAAATAATAAGCTCATATAAATGGCATCCCCAATAGTACCACTTTGAAAAAAATATTCCGTTGGCGTAATTACCATTTTAATAGTGCTGGTGAGTAAAGACGAAACCAATTCAATAGGGTCAGTTGCAGGCATAGTTCCTCCATATTTTGTCATACACTACGTTCTAAGTAGTGCTTATACAATGAGATAAAGGCTATAAAGAAGACGCCATACCCCAACAGATTTTCACCTCTTTTAACGAACTGGTATCACTCCCCCCCCAGCTTCTGCTATTATGAGCCTCTTTTTATAGATCTCGCTGATTAGGCTTTAAGCACAGAACAATAATAATTTAACAGCTGAAAGTACAATTAACCATCAGCAACATAAACCCCAGTAGCAGAACAATATAGAATGACAACCAATAAAGAACAGTACAACTTAAATAAGTTGCAAAAAAGAATTCGCCGTGATGTTGGCCAAGCAATCGCTGACTTTAACATGATAGAAGACGGTGACCGGATAATGGTTTGCTTGTCTGGAGGTAAAGATAGTTACACATTACTTTCCATCCTGCAAAGTTTGCAAAAAAGTGCCCCTATCCAATTTTCATTAGTTGCGGTTAATTTGGACCAAAAACAACCTGGCTTCCCTGAGCATATTTTACCTGCATACCTTGATAACCTTGGTGTGGAGTACAAAATTGTTGAAGAAAATACCTATGGGATCGTAAAGGAAAAAATTCCTGAAGGGAAAACAACTTGCTCATTGTGCTCTCGTTTACGACGTGGAATTCTGTATCGTACAGCAACTGAATTAGGTGCAACTAAAATTGCACTTGGTCACCACCGTGATGATATTTTACAGACCATGTTCCTAAATATGTTTTATGGCGGTAAGTTAAAAGGCATGCCTCCTAAATTAATGAGCGATGACGGAAAACACATTGTTATCCGACCACTCGCTTACTGCCGAGAAAAAGATATTGAGCGCTTTGCACAGGCTAAAGAATTTCCAATTATCCCTTGTAATCTATGTGGCTCTCAACCAAACCTGCAACGTCAAGTTATTAAAGAGATGCTACGTGATTGGGATAAGCGTTATCCTGGCCGTATCGAAACAATGTTCCGCGCCACTCAAAACATTGTGCCGTCTCATTTATGTGATACCGAATTATTTGATTTCAAGAATATTTCTCATGGAGATGAAGTTATCAATGGCGGTGACCTTGCGTTTGACAAAGAAGAGCTGCCTCTCCAACCTTTTATAGAGGAAGATGATAAGCCCGACTTTGCAGCTGAACGCCTTGATATTATTGAAGTTAAATAATATTTATTATAACCTCCTTGTTTGGAGGTTATTTTTTGCTCGGATTTAATGCAAAAAAAAAGCCGATGTAAATTACATCGGCATTACAGTGGTCAATTATTCTGTATAAGAACTCAATATGAGAAAAACTACAATTATGGAGCACAACGTTCATCGCTCAACGTTGCATTCACCTGCAGGACTAATACTGCACTAAAACCTCAGTAGTTTTATTGATTTATCTCAAACTAGGTCCGGTTATAGGAAATAAGTCATCAATATTAGAGCCATCGGCTTTTTCTTAGCCACCATAAGACGGTTGCGATTAAAACGGCTAATAAAACGCAAAAGACACTAAAGGCAAAGCGGAATTCATTACCGGGGATCCCTCCTAAATTCACACCAAACAAACCCGTTAAAAACGTTGTTGGTAAGAATATCATGGCCATTAATGACATCGTATAAATACGCCGGTTCATCATTTCAGTCATCATATTCGTTATCTCATCAGAAATAATCGCTGTACGTGCTATAAATCCATCGAGATCTTCAATGCAACGCCCTAACCGGTCAGAAATCTCTTGAATTCGACGACGATTAGTTTCATCTAACCAAAGTAATTTTTCCGTTGTTAAGCGAGAAAACATATCTCGTTGTGGAGCCATATAACGGCGGATTACAATAATTTGCTTACGGAGTAATGCAAATTCTCCTCTATCAGGAATTTGGCCATTTAATATGGAGTCTTCCATATCAATTAAACGCTCATGCAAAGAATCTGTAAAATCACTTATTTCATCTGTAATAGAATCAGCAACCTCTACTAGCCAATCACCTGTGCTTTGCGCACCTACTCCCTGTTTTAAGTCATCAATAACAGAGTCTAAAGAGTTTACTTTTCGGTGACGGCTAGAAATAATTACCCGGTTATTAATAAATACTCGAAATGCAACTAATTGCTCAGGACGCTGGCCAGTATTGGTATTTAAAGTTTGCAATGTTAATAAAATGCCATCACCAACACGTATCAAACGCCAACGCCCTGAATGCCCTGATAGCGCAGACTTAACTTGGTCATTAAAGAGGTCTGATTGCTGAATCCAATTAAAACTTTGAGGATCTTTATAATCATAATGAAGCCAGAACGGAGACTGCTGGCTCGCACTCGCATTCACATCAATGGGAAGTAATCCACCGTCTCCATTTAACTGAAATGCATGTACAGGATTTGAATTTTGGAATAAAGAACCATAAATCAGCCCCATGCAATATCTCCCTTTTATAATCAATACGGTATTTGTAGTCGAATAAATAATTCTTTGCAATTATTTCAAGAATCACTTCCACAATACATGAATAAAACAACAAAGAAAAAAGAATGAGATTAACATCTTATAAAAACAGACAATTCCTCATAAATCACAAAATATCGCCATTTTTGCTAAATAAAACCACATAATTGACACAAATGAGCAATAAAATTTACGATGAGTTTTTTATTATAAAAAGGTAGTGTTTATTCCTTTTTTTGGTCCTCCTTCCCATTCTCCAGAGGAAGGAGCTTTTTTCTTTTTGTCAGAAAAACAGCCCACAACATGTGCAGGCTGAGATCTTTTTTAATGTTTAATAATATAAAAGCTATGGCTATATGCGACATCTTCAGGGTTGTTAATCGGGTAACCTTTTAGCCAAGGCTTAATTAGGCGTGCATTGGTATATTGATAAATAGGTGCGATTGGCGCTTCTTTTGCAATGATAGCTTCTGCATTATTATAATAACGGTTGCGTAATTGCGCATTTGTTTCAATACTCGCCGATGCGATAACCTCATCATATATAGGGTTGTTGAATTTTGGTATATTACCACTATGCTGAGAAGTGAGCAGAGACAAGAAGGTTGAAGGCTCATTAAAATCCCCTATCCATGATGCGCGTATAACATCAAAATTTCCTGTATTACGGCTATCTATATAGGTTTTCCATTCTTGATTAACTAGTTTGACCTCAGCACCTAGCTTTTTCTTCCACATAGAAGCAATTGCTATAGCAATTTTTTGATGGTTTTCTGAACTATTGTATAATAACGTTAATTCTAATGGGTGATTTGGACCAAAACCAGCTTGTTGTAATAACACTTTTGCTTGCTGGTCTAACTCTTTTTGTGAATAGCTATTATAAAGCCCTTTTTCAGGCTTAAAGCCATCAGTGACATCAGGAGTAAAATAATTTGCGGGCTTCTCCCCTGTACCTAATACCTTATTCGCAATTAATTGGCGGTCAATCGCCATGGATAATGCTTTTCTAACACGAACGTCATTCGTTGGTGCACGTTGAGTATTAAAAGCATAGTAATATGTCCCTAATTGGTCTGGTGTAAAGACTTCATTAGGAATATCTTTTAACAATTTTTGATAGCGTTGTTTTGGAAATGATTCGGTAATATCTAGATCACCCGCTAAATAACGATTAGTTGCATGAGACTCTTGGTTAATCGGGACAAAAGTGACTTTAGTGATGACTGTATTTTGATGATCCCAATAATTTTTATTTGGTACCAAAACAATTTTTTCATTAACCACTCTGTCTAATAAAACAAAAGCGCCATTTCCAACTAAATTTCCGGCTTTTATCCAGTCATTACCAAACTTTTCAACGGTTTTTTGGTGAACAGGAAATAAACTAAAGTTAGCCGTTAACGAAGGAAAATAAGGTACCGGCTTATTTAGAGTAATCTTTAGTGTGTGCGTATCAACCGCTTCAACACCTAGTTGCTCAACTGGCAATTTACCATCAATAATATCTTGCGCATTGTTAATGCCTGCTAGTGCTGCAAACCAAGCAAATGGTGATGTTGTTCCAGGTGAAACAAGTCGCTGCCAGCTATAAACAAAATCTTGAGCCGTGACAGGGTCACCGTTTGACCAATGTGCGTCAGATCTCAGTGTAAATGTCCAAATACGATTATCAGCCGTATCCCAGCGTTGAGCTACTCCAGGGATCGGCTTTCCATGATCATCTTGGTTAACCAGCCCTTCAAATAAGTCACGCATGACTTGTGCTTCTGTTAACCCCACTGATTTTACTGGATCCAAAGATGCGGGTTCGTCTTTTAAATGCCGTGTAACTTCTTGGTTTTCAGCTAAAACTGTACCTGTAGGTATCACGGCACTAATAGCTGGTGTAGTAACAAAAACTGAAGAAATCAAAATCGCTAAAGATGTAAATGAATGTTTATGCATTATATTTTCTATCTTGTTAATATAAATAAAGGTAACTAAAAGCCTAGTTAAATGATTTCAAATGAAGATGCTATTATTAACAACGTTACTGCATTTACTGATTAAGTTTCATTTCGGTAATTTGAATGTTGGAAAAACCCACTATACCAATAAAAACATAAATTTATGATGTAAAAAACCATATCTAACATAGGTAATATCAAGTCATAATTACTCTGTAGTTTATCTTAATTTATCATATGCTTTCATATTTTAAATATCCACATTTCTCGTGTAATTAATTGATTTCCTAACTCAAATATACATAAATTAATACTCATATTATAGAACCATAACCCTATCTCTATCATTTTTCAGGTAATTAAATAATGACTCAAGAAACCAATACAGATCGATTTCCTTTTGTTACACTTCATAGGTCAGTTTAAAAAGTGCATAACAAAAAACGCAAGCATTGATAAAGCTTAGTAGTTATATAATGATGATGCACCATACTGTAATAAAAAGTAGGTAAAATTATCTTGTTTTGCCCCATATAGGACTCAAGGTAAGAGATAAAGTTTCCGTATAAAATTTGGTCATTAGTACAATGTAAAACTCAGCACTGCGTAACTGCCCATTAAAAAACCTTTAATCGCAAAGATTTTTTATTAGAAGATAGATTAAGTTATCAGTGACTCACTTTATGAATGGGAGAAAAATTCATGTCGCAGACAGTTAAGTTAAAAGGTAATGACATCACAGTTAACGGTGTCTTTTTACAAGCGGGCTCAAAAGCTAAACCTTTTACCCTTGTCACCAAAGATCTCAGCGAAGCAACGCTGGAAACCTATGAAGGTAAACGAAAAGTTTTAAATATCTTCCCAAGTGTCGACACTGGCGTATGCGCGGCGTCAGTTCGCAAGTTTAATAAGCTCGCAAACGATTTGGATAACACTGTTGTATTATGCATTTCTGCTGATCTACCTTTCGCACAAGCGCGTTTTTGTGGTGCAGAAGGTTTAGATAATGTTGTTACGCTATCTTCTTTCCGTAGCGGCTCGTTTGCGAATGACTATGGTGTTGATATTGCTAGTGGCCCATTAAAAGGCTTGAACGCTCGTTCCGTTGTTGTCCTAGATGAAAACAATAACGTTATTTATAGCCAATTAGTTCCTGAAATAACTGAAGAACCTGATTACGACAGCGCATTAAATAGTTTGAAATAAGCTTTTGTCATATTTAGTTCACTGTAGTTAACAATAAAGCGGGAATTTCCCGCTTTATTGAATAATATAAACACCACTCTAATCTACGTGAGCCCAATACAATGGTTGGTGGTTCTTTGCATTAACAACATTCGCAAATAACTTGTTGTCACTCATTATAGAAATCAAAGTATGAGAGAGCGTACTCAATACTTTTAAGGCTTGGTCCTGGGTAACAGGACAGCAAGATGTCAAAATATCAATAATGAGGTCTCGAGGCTTATGGCCATTTTTTACCAGCGCCTCCCACGTAAAACGATTTTTCTTCGCTAAATATTTTACTGCAGCTTTATTCATCAGATAAAGTTCGGCGGCTGAGGCGGCAGACTCAAACATATCATTTTTATAATGGCTCTGGCTCATGTATTCGCGTAGCTTACGATTTACAACGAAATTAATAGTGAATTGATCCATGGCAACTCCTTGTAGGCTGAAACCCATCAGATGAGATTACGATACCCTAAAACAGCAGCTGTCTTTGTTATATAGCAGGAAAATTCACCAATTAGCAATAGTATTAGCAGGGTTTTGCCATATCAAACACAAGATAAAAAAGATACGTCTTTAAAATAAGATTGAGACAATGCCCCATTTTCATAGACTTCATCCATTGTTCGCACTACATATTGGCAATACTTATTCAAACCGTCTTCCGGTATTGTTGTTGCTGTGCCAGAGCCACTTAAAACCAGCCCTGTTATTGCGAATACGTAAGTTATTCTTTTATACATTTAATTTAATTTTGCTCTTTTTTCGTATTAAGGCCATATTCTCTCAATTTATTGGCAATTGCCGTATGAGAAATATCCAAACGTTTAGCTAATTTACGGGTACTCGGATAATCGCGATACAAACGTGCTAATACCGATGCTTCATAACGTTTAGTGATTTCATCTAGCGAGCCATTGAGTGAATCTAAAGCGAGTGCGGGGGTATTAACTACATCAGGTAATTGGATATTATCTGCATCTAATATATTGCCATTAAGTTGCGTTAACCCTTGATAAAGAGCATTTCTCAGTTGCCTTACATTACCCGGCCAATAATAACTACTTAAATATTCTATCAACGAAGGTGCCAATTTAGGTTCAGCAATATGAAGCTCTTTGGAAAAACTGGCGACAAATGTTTTGGTCAGCGGTTGAATATCTTCTTTACGTTCACGCAATGGAGGAATAGTTAATGTCAGTACATTCAAACGATAGTAAAGATCCTCTCTGAATTTCTTTTCGGCAACCAATTCAGGTAAATTTTTCTGTGTTGCACAAATCACACGAACGTTCACCTTAACTTCTTTTTCTTCCCCAACACGCCTAAATGTTCCATCATTTAAAAAACGTAATAACTTAATTTGCATTTGTGGCGACATTTCAGCAATTTCATCAAGCAACACCGTTCCGCCATTGGCTTGTTCAAAAAAACCCTTTTTGCCTTCAACCGCATTTGGATAAGCACCCGCTGCATAACCAAATAATTCACTTTCTACGACATCATCCGGCATCGAAGCACAATTTAAGCCTAAAAACGGTTCTTTTCCTCTCGCACTATGCAAATGACAAGCTTTCGCTAAGATATCTTTCCCAGTCCCCGTTTCACCGACAAGTAATAATGGCTCATCCAGCATAGCAATACGTTTGGCTCGTTCAACCACATTTGCCATGACAGGGCTAACAGCAATAATTTGTTCAAAACCGCTGCCATCTACCTCAATAACTTGTTGGCGTTGCTTATCTAAAATTGCAGCCGATTTCAACAGTAATACCGCACCAGTACAATGGGATTTACCATTTTCATCAGCCAAAATAATAGGTGTTACTTGCATCAAATAGTCTTGGCCTTTAATGACAACTTTCTCGGTGTACGCCTCTGGTGACTCCCGTTCAAACCAACGTACTAGTCCTTGACTACCAACTAACTGTGAAAAGGTTTTTTCTCGAATTTTAGCCTCATCATAACCAAATAACTGCAATGTCATTGGGTTAATCAACTCAATATTTAGCTTGTTGTCTATGGATAAAACAGGTTCTGGAAATGAGTTTAAGAGCGCCCAAACGGCTTTATGTTCTCTTTCTGAAGGCATAAAATAAATTCGGCGAACATCAATAACACCATTAATACGGCGTATTTCTGCCATCAATGTGCTGAATACCTGAAAATCTACAGGTGTAAAGTTGAGGTAAATCCTACGTTGAGGAGAGATTTCAATACCTTTTAAATCAATATTTTGTAGAACTAAAAGGTCAAGTAATTCACGCGTTAAACCGATACGGTCTTGGCAGGTCACTTCGAGGCGCATAGGTAAGAACCTTCATCAAAAAAGCCGAGAGAATAAAGGTATTTTAGCCTTAAACATTAAGGGAATACAGTGTTTGTGTCACAAATTGTTGACAGCTTGTAAGCTTTATAATCATCAACAAATAAAATCACGGTTTTCCTTTATTTTTTAAGGCTTGAAATAAGAATAAACACATTAATCAATAAATGATGCTGCAGAGTGAGCAAAAACTGTCAACTCACCCTGCCAATGCGATTGTTTTACGCTTTTTCTTTTTTGCTGGGAATGACATTTTTTAACTGGCCAATTAACTGATGGCGAAAATCGGCTAAACGTGGCTTGTTTTCTATCCAAGGTAGTGGTCGACATAATTCCATCGCCTTAATACCTAAACGCGCAGTTAACAAGCCTGCTCCAATACCTTGTGCTGCTCGTGTTGATAACCGTGCGGTAATGTCTTGAGATAGCCAATCCATCCCCACTTCACGAATTAATTCAGACGCTCCCGCAAAGGCAATATTAATGAGCACCATGCGAAATAGCCGAATTCGGCTATAGTAACCGAGTTCAATACCATAGATTGCCGCGATCCGATTAATTAGACGAATATTTCGCCAAGCAATAAATGCCATATCCACCAGTGCTAGCGGGCTCACCGCAATCATGATGGCCGATTCTGCGGAACAACGACTAATTTCTTTACGAGCTTGTTCATCAAGGATAGGCTGAACCATTCGACTATACAATTCAACAACTTCCCTATCATTATGAGAGTCATGAAGAGTGGCTTGCCAATTAGCAATTGCAGGATGTTGCATCGATAACGCAGATTGTTTAGCCAGTTTTTCACAAAAAGCCTTTCCTTGCCCCATACCATGACTGTGCAATAATTCGCGAGCAAAGTCCCGTTCCTCCGCACGTTCTCTCAGGCGATACAACCGCCGCCATTCGCCAACAACAGACCCAACACCCGCCACAACGATTAAACCGCCCGCGGCAGCGACACCTAACGCAGTCCAATCTTGTGTTACCCATGATTGGTGGATCCAAACGCCGAGCTGAGCAACGACACTGACCCCAAAAATTCCCGCAGCCGCGCCAACTAATTTACGCCAAAAACTCCGTTTTGGTTTTAACGCTTCGTTAATCAGGCTTTCAACCTCACCTTCTTGGTTGTCCTGCTCTGTTTCCAAAGACACTGGTGTAAATTTTTCAAGTTCACGTTCATCAAAAACTTGGGCTTTTTTTAGCGATTCTTTCGTCTTATTTTCACTATGTTCAGCAAAATCTAAACGCTGTTTTAAGGGTTCATTCATTTCAGCTTATCTCCCAACAAAAATTCAAGCGCACTGTCCATACGAATGTGTGGCAATGGTTGATCCATTGGCGTTGGCCTTGGTCTGAAATCTTCAAATTGAAAACCTTGAGTTTGCCAGAATTGTTCATTCGGCAAGCGTTTTGGCACTTCCCCTGGGTAAAACATTAACGGTTGACCATCACTTAGCCGATTCCCTTTTAACGCAGGTAATTTTTCACCTTTATAGTCTACCAGACCACTTTCGGTAGCTTGTATTGATGCTAGACCCACACAATCCATGCTGATCCCCTCAAACGCAGCATGCTGCCATGCCTCTTGCACTAGCTGTTGCAACAAAGCCACTAAATTTGCATGTTGGTCTGGTGTTACGTGATCTGACTTACTTGCGGCAAAGAGTAATTTATCAATACAAGGTGAAAATAAACGCCTCAGTAGTGTGCGCTTTCCATAATGAAAACTACGCATTAATTGCGTTAATGCCATTCTCATATCATTAAAAGCATCAACACCACTATTTAGCGGTTGTAAGCAATCAACTAACACAATTTGTCGGTCAAAACGTTGGAAATAATCACGATAAAAGCCCTTTACAACATGCTCACAATAATATTGATAACGTTGCTGTAGTGCGCCAATATTGGTGTTTTTACCTGCCTGTGCGAACTTTTTGTCGCCATATTTGGCCACATTCGGCCATGGGAAAAATTGCAGAGCCGGCGCTCCTGCTAATTCAGCGGGTAAAACGAAACGTCCCGGTTGAATAAAGTGCTGCCCTTGGGCCTTGCATTCCACTAAATACTGAGTGTAGGCAGCGGCAATTTCAGCAAGCAAATTTTCATCAACTGGCGCTAAAGGGTCACATTTTTCACACAATGCCAGCCAAGGTTGGGCTAAATGTGCGCGTTCCCCCTTGATTAAGGTATTCATTTGTTCAGACCACGCTAAATAATTTAAATCTAGCATGGGTAAATCCAACAACCATTCACCGGGGTAATCGACAATCTCTAAATATAATGATGAGTTATCAACAAAATGACGCAAAAAAGAGTCTTCTGAGCGGTAATGTAATTTAAGGCGTATTTCACTGACTCCCCTTGTTGGTGTTGGCCATTGCGGGGGCTCCCCATAAAGAGAAGCAATACCTTCATCATACGCAAAACGTGGTACTGACAAATCACGGTGAGGTATCCGTTTAACACCTAGTAACCGCTTATCTCGCGCAGCAGAAAATAAAGGCAGCCGTGCCCCGGCATTCACATTCAATAGTTGATTCACCAGTGAAGTAATAAATGCGGTTTTTCCACTACGGCTAAGCCCTGTTACTGCGAGCCTAACATGACGATCAACACTTCTATTCATCAAATCCGTTAATTCACTGTGCAGTCGTTTCATGCTCCTCCCAAGACTTATCCTTTCAATTTAAACCCATTTTACGTCATATTGCGTACTATAATTTAGCATAAAACAAATTGTATTAGGTTAACCGTTTAATTAGTACATTGAGCAACCATTTACTCGTCAATAATTTAATGATTTTACCTACGACTCCGGCTGGGCCATATGTCATAAGTAATACCGCAGCGATTCGAATACTTTTTTGTAGAATAAGTTTCTTTACAAATTTTTTGATTCGATAACGAACGTTATTTGCCATATGTCACTCACTTATTGATAAAAAACAAAAGGGATTTGGTTTTGAAACCTAATCCCTTATCATGTGATGGCGATACGATTTGCTATAGATTTCGAAATTTACTGTTCACTGTATAAGTATCTGAAGTAACGTATCTTTCAATCTGGCGTAACTTCATTTCACCGGATTTTAATTGTGTATCAATTTGGTTAATAAGACTACTCACTTCTGGGCCAATATCTTTCTGTGAACGGTAGCCACTTGGTGCCGCTTCGACAACAAAGCACATCACGATGTACAAAATCAAAGTAATACCAAAGCTTACAAATAAGGCTAATACGGCTAATGCTCTGACCAAAGCAACCGGAAGTTCTAAGTACTCAGCAATACCCGAACACACACCACCGAACACACGTCTATCCGTTAAACGATAAAGTTTGCGGTTGCGAAATTGAGTCATTATTTTTGCCTCCAATTTGGGTGTTCTGCATCCAAAATATCTTCAAGCGTTTTAATGCGTTGCTGCATCTGTGATGCTTGCTCTGCTAATTGCATCAAACGTTGTACTTCATTTTCAGTTAGCTGACTCCCCTGCCCATTATTTTTTTTGCTGTAATGTAGCCACAGCCAAATAGGCAGAATAAAAATGAGAAAAATAATTAATACGAGAGACAGAAAAACGTAGCCCATCACATATCCTTATACATATGGTTAACCTATCTATGGCACTGATACGATATTGCTAACGTACCAGTGCATCAAAATAACTGTTACTGATCTTTATTGATTTTAGCTTTAAGCGCCGCTAATTGCGCGCTTATTTCATCGTCTGCTTTTAACTCTGCAAACTGTTGATCCAGTGATTTTTGTTTACCAATACCATAACTTTGAGCTTCACCTTCCATATGGTCTATACGGCGCTCAAACTGTTCAAAACGAGCCATTGCTTCATCCAGTTTGCCGCTATCCAGTTGGCGACGAACATTACGACTAGATTGTGCTGCTTCCATACGAACAACCATTGATTGCTGTTTCGCACGCGTTTCTTGCAGTTTGTTTTCTAATTCAGTGATTTCACCTTTTAAACGGGTCAAGGTTTCATCAACAATAATCAGCTCGTGTTTTAAGGTATCAACCATTGCACTCACTTTTTGCTTTTCAATCAGTGCTGCACGCGCTAAATCTTCTTTATCTTTCACCAGTGCTAATTCTGCTTTTTCTTGCCAATCAGCAACTTGTTTTTCGCCCATTTCAATACGGCGCTCTAAGCCTTTCTTTTCAGCTAAAGTGCGTGCTGATGTAGAACGGATTTCAACTAGCATGTCTTCCATTTCTTGAATCATCAGACGGATCATTTTTTGCGGATCTTCTGCTTTGTCTAACAAAGAAGCGATGTTTGCATTAATGATATCGGCAAAACGTGAAAAAATACCCATTATTTATATCCCCTTGATGGATTTAATCATTCTGTAGCGCCTCGACCTGATTTGGCTTCCAACCCATACCTGACGCTCCGTTAGTCAAACAACAAATAGCATGTTGTATTTAGCTATTACAATTCACATATTGCAACTCACGTGCCAACTTTAAACAAAAATTCATATCACAATGATTTTAAATAAAATAATTATAAACTTTCTCTAAAATTCATTTTAGTTTATAGTTAAAGCATCGGTATTTCCAACCAACTATTGGTAAAAAAAACCATGAAAGAAACCAACGAACCTATTCTTGGCGTTTCAAGTAATTTTCTCGATGTACTCGAACAAGCTTCTGAACTTGCTCAGCTCAATAAACCTGTTTTGGTTATCGGTGAACGCGGTACGGGTAAAGAACTTATTGCAGATAGACTTCATTACCTCTCCCCACGCTGGCAAGAAGCTTTTATCTCTCTCAATTGCAGTGGACTCAATGAGAATTTACTGGATTCTGAATTATTTGGACATGAAGCCGGTTCTTTTACAGGTGCCCAAAAACGCCATCAAGGGCGTTTTGAACGAGCAGACAAAGGCTCTCTTTTTCTTGACGAGCTCGCTACCGCACCGATGTCCGTTCAAGAAAAATTGCTGCGAGTCATTGAATATGGTGAACTTGAACGAGTCGGTGGAAGCCAAGCATTACACGTCGATGTTCGTTTAATCTGTGCTACAAATGCCAATTTACCTGAACTTGCCAAACAGGGCCGTTTTCGAGCTGACCTCTTAGATAGGCTGGCTTTTGATGTTATTCGCCTCCCCCCACTGCGTGAACGGCAGCCTGATATCTTATTATTAGCAGAACATTTTGCCATTTTAATGTGTGGTGAATTAAAACGTTCACACTTTACAGGTTTTACATTACATGCCCAACAAGCTCTGCAACACTACCCATGGCCAGGTAATGTACGCGAATTAAAAAATGTTATTGAGCGCTCAATATACCGCCATGGAAACTGTGCTGATCCCGTTGATAATATTATTTTTGACCCATTTGGCGAAAAACTTGCTGAGCTACATGAATCACCAAGTTCACTCCCCATGCCACATACCCAACAACAGAATACAATTTTGCCTTCATTACCATGTGATTTACGTCAATGGCAACAACAATCCGAAAAAGCGCTATTAAAACAAGCACTAACAGATAGTCATTTTAATCAACGTAAAGCTGCACAACGGTTATCATTAAGTTATGATCAACTACGAGGCTTAATAAAAAAACATCAAATAAACATTGAGAATTAATAATACGTAGTTCAAATAATTTGAATTTATTGTTTGAACTACTGTATTATACTTAAACATCAAAAATTCAGGATTAAAGAATTTGGGTTATTACTTATTACTAAACATTTCCAATTTTATATTTTGGTTTCAAAAATCATTTATTCATCTCACTAAAAAAAACATATTTTCAATAGGGAAAATCAAAACAAAAATATTCAAGAAAAATAAATTTATAAGCAAAAACAACAAGTAAGACAATATCACCTTTTCCAAAAACATACAGAATTTAAATAAAAATAATTATATCTAGTAACTTATACTAATTAGCATGCATAAATAATGATTTATTTTAGCACATTTAGTTAATTATATAATCATAACTATGTTTATTTTAATCATGTTAATGTCAACCAATTAAATTATTTTTACACCTTGTCATATTTAACTACTGTGCGAAATATATTTATATGATATCTCTATTAATATGATATTTATTATATGAGGAGCCTATCATGAAGAATATAAATATACTTGCTATGACCTTTTTTCTTCTCGGCTTATCTCCTACAGTCAGCGCAGAATCATTAATGAGAACATTCTCTTACTGTGATGCGACTTTTTTCGAGAAAATGAAAGAGTATCCCGCTTTAAATGATGCATCTAATGCATTGAAAAACATGAAATTAGATGATGGTGAACAAGTTTCTGTTAATCTCAATTTTTCACCTACTGGAATTGTGACTTTTAATCGTTTTTTTGTTAGTCATAGTAATTTCGATAAATATGATGACTTCACCTATTTAGGCTTACGTGGCCAATACTATTTTTGGGGATTTGAAACCACTCAAAGCTTTGAAGAGGTTATCCGTTATACTTCATCAAGAATTGCTATTCTAAAGGTGGGAAATACTTATATCTACTCACCCATGATCCGCCACAATTTGCAAGGCCAATGGGTGTTTAACGAATACGCAACGCAAGACTATAACTTGGCCCCAAATGCAGCTGAAAAAATGCTGATTATTGAAAAGGATGAACAAAGAGGAGTGGTTCGTTTCTTATGTACACTCCAAGGTAAAGTGACCGATGAAGACCTACACTATGTGGGTTTAGAGTAATAACGAGAAATGAAGCTAAACGAGCTTGTTGATACAAAAAAAAAAGCCAGCACCCAAGCTGGCTATTAAATAAAACACTGGAAGCAATGTGAGCAATGTCATGCCTTGTCTACATAAGCACTTGGCTTAAGTGACAAAACGAATGATAATCGTTATCAGTGTCATTTGTAAAGCTTTTTAATGAGATATTTTCTCATTAAGACATACTTCAATGATTAATTTAATAATTTAAGTTAAGCATTATATTAATAACTTCCTTTTTAGCTTAATTTTCATGCTTTTTTGGGCTAAATTTTGCTTATACCCTGTCCCCCCATTTTTAGGCTACAATAGGTCAATTCTAGTTAACGATGTCAGTGGTATGCGCCTATTAACTCTTTGGTTTTTATTTCTCATTTCTGTGTCTGCACAAGCGCTTAATAACCAAGAGCGCTTTACCGATATTGTGGCTAACGAGGTTCCTGCAGATATACGCCAAAAAGGTTTTATTTACTGTGTAAATGGGATCGTAACGACATTTAATCCACAACTAGTCAGTAGCGGGTTAATTGTCGACCCTCTCGGTGCTCAAATTTATGATCGCCTATTAGATGTTGATCCATTTACCTATCGTTTGGTTCCAGAACTGGCTGCTAGCTGGGAAGTTCTCGATAACGGCGCAACCTACCGCTTATACCTGCGTAAAGATGTAAAGTTTCAAAACACAGCTTGGTATACACCAACGCGCAATATGAATGCTGATGATGTCGTGTTTAGCTTTTCTCGCATGTTTGAGGTAAACCATCCTTATCATTATATCAATGGGGGACGTTACCCTTATTTCGATAGTTTACAATTTGCCAATAGTGTCCAAAGTATACGTAAAATTAATAACCATACGGTGGAGTTCCGCTTAAATTCACCTGATGCGTCTTTTTTATGGCACCTAGCAACACACTATGCTCCTGTCCTTTCATCCGAGTACGCTGATTACCTTTCAAGTATCAATCGCCAAGAGCTAATTGATTGGCGACCTGTGGGTACGGGGCCATTTCATTTAGATGACTACCAAGCCGGGCAATTCGTTAGACTTCTCAGAAATGACAATTACTGGAAGGGTTTACCGCGTATGGAAGAAGTAGTTGTTGATATGGGGGCGGGAGGAACTGGTCGCATTTCGAAATTACTCACCGGCGAATGTGATGTTTTAGCCTACCCTGCAGCAAGCCAATTAAAAGTATTACGAGATGACCCACGTTTGCGGATTTCTATGCGTTCTGGGATGAATATTGCCTATCTCGCATTTAATACCAGTAAACCACCATTAGATAAACTAAAAGTACGTCAAGCAATTGCTTATGCAATTAATAATGAACGTCTAATGCAATCAATTTATTACGGTACAGCAGAAACAGCTGCATCTATTTTACCTAGAGCCTCATGGGCTTATGATAATCAAGCAAAGATCACTGACTATAACCCCGAACGTTCCAAAAAAATGCTCAAAGAGATGGGGTTAGAAAATCTAAAACTGGATTTATGGGTGCCGATCGCTTCGCAATCATATAACCCTAGCCCACTAAAAATGGCTGAGCTTATCCAAGCAGACTTGGCACAGGTTGGTATTGTTATGAATATCCGTTCTGTTGAAGGCCGCTTCCAAGAAAACCAATTAATGGATAGAACCCATGATATGACATTAGCAGGTTGGACAACTGACAGTAATGACCCTGACAGTTTTTTCCGCCCGCTACTAAGCTGTGCGGCGATTGGTTCCCAAACCAATTTAAGCCATTGGTGTAACCCCGCTTTTGATGAAATCTTACATAAGGCACTATTGACACAGCAATTAGCCGCACGTATAGATTATTACCATCAGGCACAGCAAATTTTAGGGGAAGATTTACCTGTCTTACCCCTTGCCTACTCTTTACGTTTACAGGCCTATCGCTATGATATAAAAGGGCTAATGATCAGTGCGTTTGGTAATACCTCATTTGCCGGTGTGTATCGGGAAATGGAACAGGCTGAAAAAGTTTCTCCGAAAAAACAGAGGCAGCAACCATGATAATTTATTCACTGCGTCGTTTTTTGCTTTTATTAGTCACGGTATTCTTTCTATCACTAGTCAGCTTTAGCTTAAGCTATTTTACGCCTAATGCACCACTGAGTGGCGCATCACTTATCGATGCCTATATTTTTTATTTTGAAGGCTTACTTCATTTTGATTTTGGCGTTTCAAGTATTAACGGGGAACCCATCACCGAACAATTAAAAGACACATTCCCTGCCACCATGGAGTTATGCATTTTAGCGTTTATTTTTGCTTTAACGACAGGTATTCCACTTGGGATTATCGCTGCTTTTTGGCGTAATAAACCAGCGGATATTGCTATCAGTGTTTTTGCTTTATTAGGATTTTCTGTCCCTGTATTTGTACTCGCACTCGTTTTAACCCTCTTTTTCTCATTACATTTAGGGTGGCTACCTGTATCGGGTCGAATTGACCTATTATACAATTTAAAAACAGTAACTGGCTTTGCCTTGGTAGATGCATGGCTTTCGGATTCACCCTATCGTAAAGATATGATCATCAATGTACTTGAACACATGGTGTTACCGGTTCTGACTTTGGCACTCGCACCAACAACCGAGGTTATTCGGTTGGTACGTAATAGCACCGAAGAAGTCGCCAGTGAAAATTATATCAAAGCAGCCGCTATTCGAGGGTTGTCACGAATTAAAATCATCCGCCGCCATATTTTTCATAATGCTATCCCCCCCATTATTCCTAAGCTTGGGCTACAGTTTTCTACTATGCTGACACTGACCATGGTAACTGAACTCGTTTTTAACTGGCCAGGGCTTGGCCGTTGGTTAGTTACTGCTATCCGCCAAGAAGATTACTCCGCAATATCCGCTGGCGTGATGCTAATTGGCGCACTAGTGATTACTGTAAATGTGTTGTCTGATATTTTAGGCGCCATGATGGACCCATTAAAACATAAGGATTGGTATGTCCTCAGATAATTTTTATCGTGAACAAAAAATGCCATCCCCAACACGAGTGGTATGGAATATCTTCTCATCAGATGTGGTTTCTATGGTGGGATTTTTTGGTGTGTTAGTTTTATTAATTTTATGCTTTGTTGGCTCTTATCTAGCACCTTATGCACTAGACCAACAATTTTTAGGTTACCAATTAACACCACCGTCTTGGTCACATTATGGTGATGTTGCCTTCTTCTTTGGGACTGACGACCTTGGCCGCGATATTCTGAGTCGGCTATTAATTGGCACTAAATCAACGTTTGGTGCAGCTATTTTAGTCACACTGATTGCAACACTAATTGGATTAGTTCTCGGCTGCCTAGCGGGAATGACTCGCGGGTTAAAATCTGCAGTTTTTAACCATATACTCGATACCTTGCTATCAATTCCATCCTTATTACTCGCTATTATTGTTGTCGCTTTTATGGGAGCTAGTTTAGAAAATGCGATGCTCGCTATTTGCCTTGCATTAATTCCGCGAATGGTAAGAACCATCTATGTTGCTGTACATGATGAGTTAGATAAAGAATACATCGTTGCCGCACGCCTAGATGGCGCTTCAAACATTTTTATTTTATGGTATACCGTACTGCCAAACATTACTCCTATTCTCGTCACTGAACTAACTCGGGCACTTTCAATTGCCATTTTAGATATTGCCGCTTTAGGTTTTCTTGATTTAGGTGCACAACTTCCATCTTCTGAATGGGGTGCCATGCTAGGAGATACTTTAGAGCTTATCTACGTTGCTCCCTGGACGGTTATCTTACCCGGTGTTGCTATCATGATAAGCGTGCTTTTTGTTAACCTTTTAGGTGATGGGCTACACCGTGCCATCAATGCGGGAGTTGAATAATGCCACTACTAGACATCCGCAATTTAACTATCGAATTTATGACTGCCAATGGCCCAGTCAAAGCTGTTGATCGCGTATCAATGACATTATCTGAAGGGGAAATTCGAGGTTTAGTCGGCGAATCAGGTTCCGGTAAAAGCCTTATTGCAAAAGCTATCTGTGGCGTAACGAAAGACAACATTCGTGTGAAAGCCGACCGTTTTCGCTTTCAAGACATTGACTTACTAAAACTCAGCCCACGTAAACGTCGTAAGTTAATTGGTCATAATATCTCCATGATATTTCAAGAACCACAATCTTGTCTCGATCCAGCCGCTGATATAGGCAAACAGCTTATCCAATCGATTCCTGGATGGACATATAAAGGCCGCTGGTGGCAACGTTTTAATTGGCGTAAACGCCGTGCAATAGAACTGTTACACCGTGTGGGGATAAAAGATCATAAAGATATCATGCGCAGTTACCCTTATGAACTCACCGATGGTGAATGTCAAAAAGTCATGATAGCGATTGCGATAGCTAACCAACCACGGTTATTAATCGCCGACGAACCCACCAATGCGATGGAGTCTACCACTCAAGCACAAATTTTCCGTTTACTGGATAAATTAAACCAAAACAATAATATGGGAATTTTGCTCATTAGCCATGATATGGAAATGATGTCAAAACTTGTTGACCGCATCAACGTACTCTATTGTGGGCAAACGGTTGAGAGCGCAACACCAGAAGATATCCTACAGCGACCACGCCACCCTTATACCCAAGCGTTAATCCGTTCAATCCCAGATTTTGAAAGCCCTCTTCCCCATAAAGGGCGGTTAAATACGTTACCCGGTGCAATTCCTTCTCTTGAACATTTGCCGATTGGTTGCCGTCTTGGCCCCCGTTGCCCTTATGCACAACGTACTTGCATCAATGCACCTCAACTGCGCAATATTAAAGGCCACCTCGTTGCTTGCCATTATCCGCTAAACACCGAGGAACAATCTTAAATGGAAACCTTACTTGAAGTCCGTAATCTCACCAAAACTTTCCGTTTTCGTGAGGGCCTATTTCATCGGCACGAATTGCAAGCTGTTAAGCCTGTTAGCTTTAACTTACAGGCAGGCCAAACATTAGCCATTATTGGTGCCAATGGCTCAGGAAAATCAACTCTTGCGCGAATGTTATCCGGCGTTGTAGAACCCACCAGCGGCGATATTTTTATACACGGACAACCACTTAATTTTGGTGATTATAGCTACCGTTGCCAGCGTATTCGTATGATTTTTCAAGATCCAAGTACGTCCCTAAATCCAAGGCAGCGTATTGGTCAAACGCTTGAACTCCCTTTAAAATTAAACACTGACTTAACTGGCATAGAACGTGAAAGGCGCATTATTCAAACGCTTCGCCAAGTCGGGTTACTTGCTGACCACGCTGAATATTACCCACATATGTTAGCATCGGGGCAAAAACAACGTATTGCACTGGCAAGAGCGCTTATTCTACAACCCGAAATTATCATTGCTGATGAAGCACTAGCTTCGTTAGACATGTCCATGCGGTCACAGATCATCAACTTAATGTTAGATTTGCAAGCAAAACAAGATATTGCATTTATCTATGTTACCCAGCACTTAGGGATGATGAAACACGTCAGCGATAAAATGCTTGTGATGGATAAAGGTGAAGTTGTCGAACGTGGTAATACAGCAGAAGTTTTAGCCGCCCCTCTTCATGACGTTACCCGACGACTAATTGAAAGCCACTTTGGTGAGCCTCTGTCAATAGATGCCTGGCGACAAGACTTATAATGGCTTTTCCATTGTCTGTGATGAATTTTACTCACAGACAATGAACTAAACTCGTTATTTAGCGTGATATCGTGACATTAGCCTTAATATGTTTAAGGTGAACGACTATCGTAAATGTGACAATCACCAATAGTGACCATGCTCCCCATTTGCCTGCATGTACCATTGACCAAGCTCCAATCTGGTTTGGATATTGCCAAACACCAAAAAATGTCCCAAAATTCTCAGCCAACCAAATAAAAAAGCCAATTAGCATAAATGCGAGCAATAATGGCATTTTTCGTTCTTTATCTAGCGGAGTATAAAAAACCACACTACGGGCATACAACCCCATAATAAATGCAGCTAAATACCAGCGATAATCATCAATATAATGATGGCTAAAAAAATTAATATAAATAGCTAATGCAACTAATGTTGCCATCCAATAGGGTGGATAGTGTTCAATTCTTACTTTAAAAAATCGCCAAGATTGAATGATATAGCTCCCTACAGCGGCATACATAAAGCCAGTAAATAAAGGAACTCCCCAAAGCTTAGTGTAAGCTTCATCTGGATATTGCCATGATCCAATCGTTGCTGACGTTTTAAACAACTCCATCATAAAACCAACTAAATGGAAAACACAAATAGCCTTTAACTCATCCCAGGTTTCCAGTTTTGACCACACTAACAAGGCTTGAAAGGCAACTGCAAAAATCAATAACAAGTCATAGCGAGGGATGCCAATTAGCCCTTTAGCTGGTACCAAAAATAGCGCCAGAAAGAAAAAACCAGCGAATAAACAAGAACGAGCATTAATTAAACCGAAAAACCAAAACTCTAATAGAAAACGTTTAATGCCATGGCTATTATTCGGTTGATGTGCCATTAAAATTTGGTCTAATTTCCCTAACACATTCAATTTTTGACACAAACTGGTCATTTATTTACTCACCTAATTTTTTATTATTTTGTATGTTTTTTTTCATAAGACAAGGCGAGGAGTTTAACAAAATAGTTATCCCCTACATAAGGTAACTATCTTAGATTTATGCATTTTTATTTTTTATAGTTTTAAGCGCTGGGTTTACACTACCTATTAATATTAACGATACTTTCCATCCGATTTTAGGTTTTATTTTTTAACTCGCACCTGATGGCAATTCGTTAACAAAAAGTAATGATATACTTAAATGATATGTGTTTATTTGCTATATGAATGCCAATCCAACAATTTAGGAGTTTTATGATGAAATTATATTACGCTCCCGGTGCTTGCTCACTTTCTCCCCACATCATTCTGCGTGAAACTGGTTTAGATTTCAGTATTGAGCGAGTGAATATAAAAGAAAAAAAGACTGAGAAAGGTGAAGACTTTTTAGCAATAAACCCAAAAGGACAGGTACCAACCTTAGTGCTAGATAATGGCGAACAACTCACTGAAGGTGCTGTTATTGTTCAATATATTGCGGATCAAAAACCGGATCGTAACCTGATCGCACTTCCAGGTTCGATGAAGCGTTATCACCAACTAGAAGCCTTGAATTTTATTTCAACAGAGCTACATAAAACGTTCTCACCTTTATTCACTCCAGGGACACCAGAAGAGTATAAAGATACTGTCCGTAAGGTATTGTTTAATAAGTTTGAGTATGTTGATAGCGTGCTCGCTAAACAAGCTTTCTTTGCTGGAGATACTTTTAGTGTCGCTGATGCCTATTTATTTACGGTTAGTAATTGGGCAAAACACGTTGGGCTTGATTTGACTAGCTTAAACCACCTGCAAGATTACAGTGCTAAAATAGCTAAACGCCCTAATGTTCAAGACGCATTAAAAGCGGAAGGCCTAATCTAATCTGTAAAATAGCGCTCTTTCAGTAGAGCGCTATCTTTGATAATACAAATCAATTTAATCTAATTGTGTTGCACAGAAATTATGTTTTGGGTTAACCATTTTGTCTTGAGCAGCAACGAGTTGTAATTCGTATTCTTCCATTTCTTTGGTTTTTATCATCACTTCATATACCGCAGCTGCGACGTGCTCTAATCCCTTATCTAAAGGCTCACCTTTCAATAAGTTAACCAACATTAAACCACTGGTCAAATCACCAACACCAACAGGTTGTTTTTCACCAAAATCAACTAATGGACGACTAACATGCCAGCTATGTTCCGCAGTAACCAAAATCATCTCAAAACGATCAGCACGATATCCCGCACGATTTAAATGCTTAACAAGCACTATTTTAGGGCCTTTGTGGCACAATTCACGGGCAGCTTGCGCGGCCTCGTCGACATTTTTAATGGTTCTACCCGTTAAGGTTTCTAGTTCTAGTAAATTTGGTGCGATGACATCACTAGCAGCCAGTGCGCGCTCACAAAGGAATTCAGCAACCCCAGGAGCAACAATACAACCCTTCTCAGGATGCCCCATGACTGGATCACAAAAATACAGGGCTTGGGGGTTTGCTGCTTTTACTCTTTGCACGATAGCAAGAATATCATTCCCTTGCTCTGCAGACCCAATATAGCCACTTAATACAGCATCACAAATTTCTAATTTATGGATTTTAGCTAAACCATCAACGATATCGGTTAAGTGCTGCGCTGGAAAGACACTTCCAGTCCATTGTGAGTACTGTGTATGATTCGAAAATTGTACGGTATTGAGTGGCCACACATCTACGCCCATTCGGCACATAGGAAATGCAGCAGCACTGTTTCCTGCATGGCCGAAAACAACATGGGATTGAATTGATAATACGCTTTTCATTGAGAACCCAAAAAATTGTTATGTCGAATGAAGAGAAATCAGTGATTACCCATTGCAAATATGAATACACTCCAAATAATCCAAGTCATATATAGGTGACATAAGAAAATAAGCCGAGGACATACATCAGTATGCAATTCAGAGAGCCTAGCGAAGTCAACACCAATACAGTTTGAATTATGACGAGTATAGCCCGGAAGATTCCGGGCTGATATTACAAAGGTTAGTCAGAGCTATTTCCAATTAATTAAACAGTCGTTTTTCTTACCGCGACGGATCAATGTATAACGCCCAAACAGGCGGTCTGCATCAGAGAAGACATACATTGGCTCAGTTTGTTTCTGGCCATTAATAGATACCGCGTTAGAACTAATTGCCGTTCTTGCTTGCCCACGAGAAGGCGTTAACTCTGAATCTACTAAAGCTTGCTGTAAATCAGCACCTGCTTCTAAGGTAATACAAGGAATACCATCTTGAGCTAATTGTTCAAAATCAGCTTCAGTTAAATCAGATACTGCACCAGAGAATAAGCTTTCAGTAATACGTTTTGCAGCAGCAAGCCCTTCTTCACCATGTACCAGTTTAGTGACTAATTCTGCCAATACATATTGAGCCCGAGGCGCTTTTCCGCTGTTTTTATCTTCTTCTTCCAGTGCATTAATTTCATCTATTTCCATAAATGTGAAGAATTTTAAGAAGCGATAAACATCGGCATCTGCAGTGTTGATCCAGAACTGGTAGAATTTATATTGACTAGTTTTCTTGGAGTCTAACCAAACTGCACCACCCTCAGTTTTACCGAATTTAGTACCGTCTGCTTTGGTAATCAAAGGTACCGTCATGCCAAATACTTGGTTTTGGTGTAGACGGCGAGTTAAATCGATACCAGAAGTGATGTTACCCCATTGGTCAGAACCACCAATTTGCAGTTCCACACCCATCTCTTTGTTCAAATTTGCAAAGTCATAACCTTGTAAAAGGTTATAAGCAAACTCAGTAAAAGAGATACCAACGTCATCACGATTTAAGCGTTGCTTAACAGACTCACGGTTAATCATTTGGTTAACAGAAAAGTGCTTACCAATATCACGCAAGAAAGTCAGTACATCCATTTTGCCAAACCAATCATAGTTGTTAGCAAGGCGTGCACTGTTATCACCGCAATCAAAACTTAGAAATGGTGAAACTTGGTTACGAATTTTCTCTACCCACTCTTGAACGGTTTCTGTGGTGTTTAATTTACGTTCAGTAGCTTTAAAGCTCGGATCTCCAATAAGGCCCGTTGCGCCACCGACCAACGCCACAGGCTTGTGCCCGGCTAGTTGGAATCGTTTTAAACACAGCAAAGGAACCAGATGTCCCAAATGCAAGCTATCAGCGGTAGGATCGAAGCCACAATAGAGAGAGATAGGGCCCTGCGCCAGTCTCTCTGCTAACGCATCCTCATCCGTTACCTGGGCAACGAGGCCCCGCTCTTGCAATTGTTTAATCAGGTTATTGCTAGACATCAATGACTCCATCAGTTGTATTTTGTCTATCTATATTGGTTTAAATGACCAGTAAGTTTGAGAGGTTTGTCAAAAACTCACCAGTGTAATTTGTCAGTTTTCTTAAATGAAGCTATAGCATAAAGCGCATATCAATTAAGTGCCAGCTAAAAAACATGATCCTAAGGGGCTAATCTGTCAATTTTCCAGCCACTCTCTTCTCGCTGGTATAAAAAACGGTCATGCAAACGGTGGGCACCACCTTGCCAAAATTCAACACTATCAAATACCACTCGATATCCCCCCCAAAAACTGGGTAGTGGGACGTCACCATTCTTAAACTTTTGTTTTAGCTCTAAGAATTTCCCTTCTAAAATACCACGCGCAGAAATTTTAGAAGATTGCGCTGATGCCCATGCTGCAATTTGGCTATCTTTTGGCCGACTATGAAAATATTTAATTACTTCAATAGGGTTTAAACGTTCGGCAACGCCTATGAAATTAACTTGGCGCTCTAATGGATACCATGGAAAATGCAGGCTAATTTTATTGTTTTTTTCTAAATGCTGCGCTTTTCGGCTACCTAAATTGGTATAAAATACAAGGCCTTTATCATCAAAATGTTTTAATAGTACGATACGCTGGTAGGGTTGCCCGGTTTCATCCACCGTAGCAACACACATGGCTGTTGGATCACTCAAACGAGCTTCACATGCCTGCTTCATCCATAGTTCGAAAAGGGTCAATGGGTTTGGTGTTAAATCATGGCGTCTTAACCCACCTTTTGTGTATTCTCGACGTACTGCTGCGAGATCAATCTCACCTAGTTCGTTCATTTTTGCATCCTTAACCACAATTATTTTTTATTGCTATTTTTAGGGTATATCGCCCCAAGCACAGTTTCTTGGCTTGCACCAGTTACAGAAGCCAAATTCCCTGAAAGCCCAGAAATGGTTCGAGCAGCTAACCATGCAAATGCCAAAGCTTCCATATCATCCCCACTCAGACCAAATTTATCACTTGGCGCCACTTCAATCCCAGGCAGTAAGGCTGCCATCCGCTGCATTAAAAAGATATTTTTTGCTCCGCCACCGCAGACTATCAAACGCTCACAACCGCCACATAGTAACACTTGCTCTGCAATAGAGGCTGCTGTCAATTCGCACAACGTTGCTTGCACATCATCGACTGAAATTGAAGGAAAATGAGCCAAATGCTGTTCTAACCATTGTGTGTTGAAATACTCTCGCCCCGTACTTTTCGGTGATGAACGCCTAAAGTATGGGTCACTTAGCATCGCTTTTAGTAATGCATGGTCAACTTGACCACGACTGGCCCATTCACCATCTTTATCGAATGCCTTTTGCTTAATACGCCAACTCCAGGTATCCATTAACATATTGCCAGGTCCAGTGTCATAGCCTTTGACATAAGCACCAGGTAACAAAGCTGTCACATTAGCTATTCCACCAATATTTAGTACAATTCGTTTTTCTGTAGAATGCCCTAAAACAGCTAAATGAAATGCAGGAACTAAAGGTGCCCCCTGCCCCCCATAAGCCATATCTCTTCGCCGGAAATCACCTACCGTTGTGATCCCCGTTAAAGCCGCAATACGGTTATTATCACCTAACTGCATAGTAAAAGGTTGCTCGCCATCAGGCTCATGCCAAACAGTTTGACCATGGCAACCAATGGCAATGATATCTTCGGATGTTAGCCCTGTTTGAGTAAGAAGCTGGTTTATTGCATCTGCATATAAAGAGCCTAGCTCTCTATCAATTTTACCAACCTCTGATAGCGTTGTTACTTGTCCTTGGCATATATCTAAAATTCTTTTTTTTAATCCAATAGGAAATGCAACACTCAAACTGGATTGCTCTGCGACAAATTTGTCACTAATTGCAGCAAGAACGACATCAACACCATCTAGGCTAGTTCCTGACATAACCCCTATGTAACGACCTGATTTCATCATTATTCTTGTTCCTTCAGAGTGCACATTAACTTTACAACGCTCGACTACAAAAGATTGTGCTTTGATGACAAATTTTGTCAACAATTCGATGCAATTTCTCGGCGCGCTTCGCAGGAATAATAAATAAATGCTTTAAAACTCAAAATTGCTAGACAACCCAAATAAAAAAGACGTTTTGTAATACCTGAAATTTTCATTTCCAATATAATGGTACATAATATATTTATCAGCTCGGCATTACGGTTCTGTACCTCAGCTAAAGTTTTAACACCTTATTTCTGTTTGGCAACGGGTGCGAAAAGATGCTCATAAGCTGACTACCCTATTGAATATTTAACAAAGAGTGCCTTATTGAATGAAATAATCGCGAATTTGAGATATTTTACCTAGTGTTTACACTTTATTTAAATCAATATCGGTAATCTAACCATCGCTTTTTAATACCATTATTTTGATACTTGTTGTGTTTATGGTGAAAACAAATATACGATGCTATGTTAGTGCCACAGACAGCAAATCTCATAGGAGTTCTTATGCTTAAGAAAGTTTTTGTAGGTGTTGTAGCAGTTGCAGCTTTATCAGGCTGTGTCAATACCAGTACGCTTTCTGGTGATACTATTTCAGCCAAGGATGCGAAACAGGTACAGACTGTGACTTATGGTACTGTTCTGAATGCTCGCCCTGTGACTATTCAAGCTGGTGAAGACGGCAACGTAATTGGCGCCATTGGTGGTGCAGTACTTGGTGGGTTATTAGGTAACACTATCGGTGGTGGGACAGGTAACACATTAGCAACTGCTGCGGGTGCTATCGCTGGTGGCTTAGCTGGCCAAGAAGCTCAAGGCGCATTAAATAGAAGCCAAGGTGTTCAATTAGAAATCCGCCTCGATAGCGGCAAAAACATTGTTGTAGTTCAAAAACAAGACCCAAACACCTTCCGTAATGGTCAACGCGTTATGATTGCGAATAGCGGAAATACCGTTACTGTATCTCCTCGATAATCTTACGGTTACTAAATTAGGTATGCTCACCGGCTATTGCCGGTGAGCATTTCTTATAAAAATATTGCTGAATAATATAATAACTTTATGTTTGATAATCATATTTTATATTTATCATGCATGGCTTTTAAGTAATGTAAATTCTTGTTTACACATAAATGCCTTGCTTTCAAACCAATAAACTTATTTTAGCCTATCCCCTCTAATCAATTGTTTGTTATTAATTAATACACACCAATGAATTAGCTAATAAAAAAAACAAAAGCAACGTCAAGACATACAATTTACAACTTTAATTATATTTCACAGCAATCATTCAACAAGAAAAATAACCGAGTGTGATTGCTCATCCTATTATTACCCTATAAAAATTGCATGATCCAATTATTTTTATTACCAATTTAATAATTAGCATATCATTTATTAGCTAGTCATATTATTTTCACATCAAGAATCATTTTGCAGTCTTAAAATATTCTTTTCAAGCTTCAGAAGTAATTGTGACAACTGATAAAGCTCATCTTGGCTAATGTTATTCAATATTTCTAGACGCGTATTATTTATGACTTGATCTACAGTTTTAATAAAAGGTTCAGATTCTTCAGTTAATTTTATTCTTTTAGCTCTCCTATCATTTGTGCAAGTATGCCTAGAAATAAGTTTTTTTTCCTCCAACTGATCTAGAGTTCTTACTAATGAAGGCTGTTCAATACCAATCGCTTTCGCTAACTGTATTTGTGATTGTTCAGGTGGTAGTTGACTTATATTATGTAATGTAACCCAATGTGTCTGTGTGAGTTTAAGAGGCTTCAAACGATAGTCGATTAATGCTCTCCACATGCGAACAACACGTGATAACTCTGTCCCAATTTGTGATTCCAATTTACCCTCCTTTATATAATTATAATGTCTAAAAAACATACCGTCTTCATATTATTTTTTGAATTATATATTAATTTCCTTTTATATTTACAACTTTTTATTTATACATTAGCTATTAAATACCTATTTCTAGTTATAATGACTGGTTTATTATGTGGTATAACTCCCATTAATACTTCGCAAACTCATCCATTATCTCAATCCAGGCTTAATAAGATAACCTATCAATTATCTTATTAATAAGAATAGCCGCACTCTCCTTTTTGATCTATCTATTTTACCTCTTATAGTAGTCATGAATAACAATAAAAAAAACAACGACAAATAAACCTTTAAAAAACAAATGAATATAGTTAATCTTAAAATCATGTTAATTACAGTCATTTTGATTTAACCTATACTAATTTTTAATAAATAAAATTTCATTGAAATATAAACCAAGAAATAAATAGCTTATCATTAATTCCAGTTGAATTAATTCACATTAGGAATAAAACATTTGTTTTATTCCTAATGAAATTTAAGAAGCTGGGGATTAAAAGAGTCGTTGTTGCTTATCGATGATTTTTTCTTGATCTGGTTTTTTATTTAATATTCTTAAATAGCGTTGGCGACATAAACGAAGTACATTTCGTTTTTCAGTATCCGAGAATTTTAGCCAATTAAAGCGTTCATCACGAGTGCGGTAACAACCTCGACAATAACCTTGCTCATTACTTTGACAAATACCACGGCAAGGGCTGGGGATCTCAAAAAATTCAAGTTGTTCGGCCATAAGTTTCCCCTTCAAAAGAAAAAATCACATTAAATCTGTGATATACTCCTAAAAATGAGTATTACCATTATTTGTTCAAAAAACAAACTGTAATCATTGTATTTATTAATTTAAGCACGTTATATTAATAGGTAAATCGATTCAGGCTGATTCTAAGAGGTTTAAAATGCGCTTACTCCATACTATGTTACGTGTTACTGATATGCAGCGTTCTATTGATTTTTACACAAAAGTGTTAGGCATGCGCTTATTAAGAACGAGTGAAAACACAGAGTATAAATACTCTCTCGCGTTTGTTGGTTACAGCGATGAAAGTGAAGGCGCCGTCATAGAGCTGACCTATAACTGGGGTGTTGACCAATACGATATGGGTAATGCATATGGTCATATCGCTCTAGGCGTCGATGATGTTGCAAAAACGTGCGATGATATCCGTAACGCAGGTGGAAACGTCACACGTGAAGCGGGCCCTGTTAAGGGCGGAACCACTGTGATTGCATTTGTGGAAGATCCTGATGGTTATAAAATTGAACTGATCGAAAATAAAAGCGCAAGTAAAGGCTTAGGCCATTAATTCGCGATATGATTTAGAAGTTTAGGTACCTAACTTAGCACCTAAACTTCTATCACCGTTTACCTGCAAATTTTTACTGGTTTTGGCATAATGTCATCCAACTAGAAAACTAAAATCGAAAGTCCTAATGTCTGAAAAAAACAATCCAAACGCCCTAGTGAACCGCTTTAGGGGATACTATCCTGTCGTTATTGATGTTGAAACTGGTGGGTTTAATGCAAAAACTGACGGCCTGTTAGAAATTGCTGCCATCACCTTAAAAATGGATAAAGACGGCTGGCTCTCCATGGATGAAACATTGCATTTTCATGTAGAACCTTTTGAAGGGGCGAATCTTGAACCGTCCGCTCTTGCCTTCACCGGAATTGATCCAACAAACCCTCTACGCGGTGCTGTTAGCGAATATGACGCCCTTCATGCGATATTTAAAGTCATTCGCAAAGGAATGAAAAACACAGATTGTAATCGCGCAATTATTGTCGCTCATAATGCTAATTTTGATCACAGCTTTGTCATGAATGCGGCCGAGCGAGCAGGTTTAAAACGTAATCCTTTCCATCCATTTGCGACCTTCGATACTGCAGCACTGAGTGGCCTTGTATTTGGTCAAACAATTCTGGCAAAAGCTTGTGTTTCTGCGGGTATCCCATTCGATGGTAAACAAGCTCATGGCGCACTGTATGATACGAATCGCACGGCTTTGCTATTTTGTGAAATCGTTAATAAGTGGAAAAAATTGGGTGGTTGGCCAATTATTGAAGACAGTCAATAATCTTTTAGTAAATCACCATGACAGAAAAAACCGTATTTGATGTAAAGCAAAAATGCCTTCGTCAAATACGGTTTTTACGTCTTTTATTTGTGGCTTAATTTAGTCTGCGCTAGCTTCATCTGCTGGACGATATTTATCCGCAGTTTCTTTGATTAGAGACTGGAGCTCACCACGCTGGAACATTTCCATGATGATATCACAGCCACCGACCAGCTCACCATCCACCCATAATTGTGGAAAAGTCGGCCAGTTTGCGTATTTTGGCAATTCAGCGCGAATATCTGGGTTTTGTAAGATATCAACATAAGCAAAACGCTCACCACAAGAAGACAGAGCTTGTACTGCTTGAGCAGAAAAACCACAGCTCGGAAGTTTAGGAGAGCCTTTCATATATAATAAAATTGGGTTTTCTTTAATTTGGCGCTCAATTCTTTCAATAGTTGTCATTTTTAACTTCCTTAAAACAAAGATGCAGGTTTGCAGTCAGCCGGTAACTGAGAGTCTACCGCAACTTAACAGAATACATTGACTGATATAATAAGAAACTGAATTGTTTCATACAATATGCCAGTTTTATAGGGGCATTACTATAGCATTCCAAAAAGTAAAAAGGCATCTTTTCTATCTTCTCTTTACCTAAGTCAAACAAGCAGCTATTTCTAGTTAAAAATGCATATTTGATATATTCAGGTCATCTATTCGGAATATCCATATGATTTCTATGTGTAACTCCCCTATTTATTTGTTAACATTTGAGTAACGCTATTACCTTTACCTTTGTAAGGTTTAACGTGTTATCATTAATATATTAAATATCATATCGCCGATAGGCGAAACTCTAATGATAAGCAGTAACCGACTATTTCGCTCATTTTAAGAGCAAACACCCTAAGTTTTTTGATATAAAAGCAATCAAGGAGTACGCAATGTCATTTGAACTACCCGCTTTACCGTATGCAAAAGATGCTTTAGAACCTTATATCTCAGCTGAAACCTTAGAATATCACTATGGTAAGCACCATAACACGTACGTTGTTAACTTAAATAACCTAATCAAAGGCACTGACTTTGAAGGAAAATCTTTAGAAGAAATTATCAAAACTTCTGAAGCCGGAGTTTTTAACAACGCAGCACAAGTTTGGAATCACACTTTCTATTGGAATTGCTTAGCGCCAAATGCAGGTGGTGAACCAACAGGTAAAGTAGCTGATGCAATCAATAAATCATTCGGTTCTTTCGCTGAATTTAAAGCTCAATTTACTGATGCAGCAACCAAAAATTTTGGTGCAGGTTGGACATGGCTGGTGAAAAAAGCAGATGGTAGCCTTGCTATAGTGAATACATCTAACGCTGCAACACCTATTTCTGGTGATGATAAGCCCGTGTTAACTGTTGATATTTGGGAGCACGCTTACTATATCGATTACCGTAACGCTCGCCCTAAATATTTAGAAAACTTCTGGGCACTGGTTAACTGGAAATTTGTGGAAGAAAATTTAGCATAACAATTTCTGCTTGTTGCTAAGTTTAGATACTGCAAGGGCGAGATATACTCGCCCTTTTAAATTCACCCTACTCAAGGCTGAAATAAAATCAGAAAATATGCGCAGCAAGAAAGATAATTAATGCTAATGAGCCCAGCGCAGCAAGCAATCCATATTTAACATCTGTATCCATGAGTTCCTCTCATTCTAATGTAATTGAATTAATAAATAACCATGAAACAATAAAGGTTATTAAGTATACATATCCAAAAAAGTAAAACTAGTGTCTATATCACATGTTATAACATCAATTATTTCTTTCGTTTTTGCGCTAGATCAGACAAAATCGACAACAAATCGCTAAATTATTGCCAGCAAAGGATCAATGCATCAATATGCAGGTAATTTTTTAACAAGAATTCTTATAGAGACCGGTTATTGGTCAGGAGTTTTTTTCCCCCATGGCAACGATTAAAGATGTGGCGAAGCGCGCTGGCGTATCTACCACAACCGTATCCCATGTTATTAATAAAACGCGCTTTGTAGCTGATGACACTAAGGCTGCGGTTTGGGCTGCAATTAAAGAGCTCAATTATTCGCCAAGTGCGGTTGCCCGTAGTTTAAAAGTTAACCACACAAAGTCGATTGGGTTGTTAGCAACTTCCAGTGAAGCGCCTTACTTCGCTGAGGTGATCGAATCTGTTGAAAATAGCTGTTATGAAAAAGGCTATACGCTGATTCTTTGTAATTCTCATAACAATTTGGGAAAACAAAAAGCGTATTTACAGATGCTAGCACAAAAGCGCGTTGATGGCTTACTTGTGATGTGTTCCGAGTACCCTGATACCTTAATTGGTATGCTAGAAGATTACCGCAATATCCCAATGGTAGTCATGGACTGGGGAACTTCTCGTGGCGATTTTACAGATAGCATTATTGATAACTCGTTCCATGGTGGATACCTAGCAGGTCGCTATTTAATTGACCGTGGGCATCGCGATATTGGAGTGATCCCTGGTTCACTTGAAAGAAATACAGGTATTGGACGTTTAACTGGCTTCAAAAAAGCAATGGAAGAGGCCAAAATTACACTAAAAGAAGAATGGATAGTTCAGGGGGATTTCGAACCTGAGTCTGGCTATAAAGCAATGACGCAAATTTTAAGCCATAAACAGCGCCCTACCGCTGTATTTTGTGGTGGTGATATCATGGCAATGGGAGCAATTTGTGCCGCTGATGAAATGGGATTACGTGTTCCACAAGATATTTCAATCATTGGCTATGATAATGTGCGAAATGCGCGCTATTTTACACCGGCATTGACCACAATCCACCAACCCAAAGAGCGTTTAGGGCAAATGGCCTTCACAATGCTGCTCGATCGTATCGTCAATAAGCGCGAAGATGCTCAAACAATCGAAGTCCACCCTCGCCTTGTAGAACGTCGTTCTGTTGCAGATGGTCCATTTATCGATTACCGCCGATAGTACGAATAACTAGGTTGAAAGCCACTCTGCGTTAAGCGTTTCGTTATCGCCAAGGTAATCTAACAACCAGCTGAGCGCTGGTGATGTATTATTTTCCACCCAAGTTAAACAGCAAGGACTGGGTGGAAAAGGCTGCGCTAATGATAGTTCAACTAATTGGCCGTTTTCACAAAGCGGAGCCGCTCGATGCTCAGGTACCATCCCAACACATAACCCATTAACTAAACAAGCTAAGCCATTTTCCCAGTAAGGCACAACAAGCCGACGCTGGTTATCAAGAGCCCAAGTATCACGTTTGGGTAGGTTACGTGAAGTATCTTCAAGGCACAAACTAGGGTACTCTCTCATTTGATCATCGGTCAGTTTTTCACCTATTCTGGCTAATGGGTGCTCTGGGCTTGCAACACACATCCACGACATAAAACCCATATCACGGAAACTATACCTTTCACCAATTGGAGATGCTCGAGTCGCACCAATCGCAACATCTACACGCCCATCAGCAAGTGCATCCCACACCCCATTAAACACCTCTGGATGAATAAAGAGTTCGATATCAGGAAAATGACGATAAAAATCAAGAATTAGCTGTTCTGTCCGCTGTGGTTTGACAATACAATCAACGGCAATACTAAATTGACCACGCCAACCATTCGCAACTTGCTGACACTGGTGACGAGTATCTGTCATTTTTTTGATAACAGAACGGCTCTCCTTAATAAATATCGCCCCAGCTTCCGTTAGCACAACATCACGATGTCGACGCTCAAACAGAGGAACCGCAAGCCATTCTTCAACTTGCTTAACGGTATAGCTGATTGCAGAAGGTACACGGTGCAATTCTTCAGCAGCACCACTAAAGCTTCCAGTTCGAGCAACTGCATCAATCACTTCGAGTGCATGCGCAGACCACATAACTTCTCCTTTCAAAAATTTTGATAGCAAGATCCAAATATTACCGTTTCACAACCTAAAAAAATAGCCTATACAATGGCGTCATCATTAACATTTTTTTAAATATCAGATAAGTAATAATTATGTCGAATACTGTGAAAAAAAACGCCCCTGGATTTATGGTGTACCTTGCAGGACTTAGCATGCTGGGGTTTTTAGCCATTGATATGTATTTACCTGCATTTGGTGCTATGCAAGACACCCTGCATACATCCGAAGGCGCGATCAGTGCTTCTCTCAGTATCTTTTTAGCTGGTTTTGCCTTCGCTCAGCTATTATGGGGGCCATTATCAGACAAACTTGGCCGTAAGCCTGTTCTCATTGTGGGCTTAACTATTTTCATTTTAAGTAGCTTAGCTATTTATTGGGTGGAAACCGCAACACAGCTATTAACACTACGTTTTTTACAGGCGTTTGGAGTCTGCTCCGCGGCTGTTTTGTGGCAAGCACTAGTTATCGACCGCTATGATGAAGCAAATACCCAAAAAGTTTTTGCTTCTATTATGCCGCTAGTCGCGCTATCCCCTGCTTTAGCGCCATTATTAGGTGCATGGGTTCTTGAGCACCAAACATGGGAAGCAATTTTCCTGATCCTAATGGCGGTGGGTATATTACTTTTATTACCAACGCTCTTTTTGAAAAATGTTTCAGTTAAAACAATAACTGATGACAACCAACCACAAGCTAAGATTTCTTTCTCAAATTTGCTCAGTTCCCCTGTTTTCAGCGGCAACGTACTAGTTTATGCATCCTGTAGTGCAGGTTTCTTCGCTTGGCTAACAGGTTCTCCCTTTATTTTACGCAATATGGGCTTCAATCCTGCTGATATTGGTTTGAGTTATATTCCACAAACTCTAGCCTTCATTATTGGTGGATATGGCTGCCGTATTTTATTAGCAAAAATCCGAGCAGAAACAATATTTCCATTGTTACTTCTTGGTTACGCGCTAAGCATGTCCATTTTATTTATCATGGCTATCTATACCACACCATCATTAACCATGATCTTGATCCCATTCTGCTTTATGGCAGCAATGAATGGAGCCTCTTACCCAATTGCAGTATCTAAAGCACTAAATACATTTCCTAGTGCGAGTGGTAAAGCAGCTGCGTTACAAAATGCCTTACAATTAGGGCTATGTTTTTTAGCAAGCCTACTTGTTTCTGCCTTGACCTTCGATCCATTGTTGGCAACAACCGGGGTCATGGCAGTCACAATTATTCCAATGGCCATTGGCTATTTTATGCAACGTTGTGCCAGCAAAAACAATCAAACTCTTAAGCAAGTCGATTACCAAGCGAATTCATAAAGTGTAGTTTACTGAATCAACCATGCCGATAAGACTCGGCATGGTTTTTATTTTAGTGAATTCAAGAAAATGTTCCTTCAGTGTATAGCACTTGTGAGGATACGGTAATATTTATTAAGTATGTTGCTATATAACCCATTATTCTTAACTTACAACCCCTAATATTCTCTCATCAATTTTCTTTATTCAAAGCGGATTTCACTAAAAAATAAGGCTTTTATTTTGTCATCTACTAAGATATAGATATTTCTTGGTTAATTTTCTTGTTAAAAAACGTTATCATTGCGACATTAAATAATGAGTGCTCAAAAATGATGTTAAAACAGTATTATCCACCAGATGAATTAAAATCCTTTGTTAGTTCTATTTTGATAATCAAAGAGTTTACAGAGGCAATTAAAATTTTCCCTGGAACTGGTGCTGAAATCTGGGTTTCATCAGATGCTTTTTGCATGACAACAGAGAGCGACTCAGTCGCAGACTCATACCAACTTATTATTCCTAGGGTTAATACGTTTACTGCTAGCCCCAATCATTCTAAAGTCATGGTATTACGTATTCGTCATGATGCCTTACGTTTTTTACTACCTCAAAGCACACTAAATTATACGGATAAACCCATCGCATTGAGTGGCATATGGGAAGACCGCTGGTTTGAAGCTTTAGCTAATTCTTCATTTAAAGAGCTGTTAGAGTGTTTTAATAAGACAAAAGCCAAGAAAAAACCTCATTTCATAGATGAAATCTTAGAGTTGCTATATCGTAACCCAACTAAAAAAATCACTGAAATTGCCGAAGAGACAGGCTTACATGTACGTGTCATTCAAAAAGAGTTTCTAAAAGAATACGGTATTACGCCAAAAAGGTACCAGATCAATTGTCGCTTAGAGCATGTTTTAAAAAGTATGGTAGTAGAACAAGACACCTACCGCTGGTTTGAAACAGGCTATTATGATCAATCCCACTTTTACCGTGATTTTAAAAGATACTTTACTATGACGCCGTCGGCATTTTTAAAATCGAGTTATTCGCTTTTTTACAATACAAAAACTAAGTACCCATTAAGATAGTTCTTAATACATAAGGAGAACGGAATGAGTATTGTTGTGTATGCCCAAATTACAACAGAAAGGACGGATGGGTATTTAACGAAAGAAATCGTTCGTGACTTAGCAAAACTAAGCCGCCGAGAGAAAGGATGCATTCAATATGATCTTATGGCTAAAGAGAATGGTTACATTGTTTTCGAGGAATGGGAAGACACTCAGGCATTAGAGATGCATAAAAATAGCCCTCATTTCAGGCGATTAGTTGAAGCAATTGAACGTGATAACGCCAGCTTTTCTGTCAATTTTAGTGAAAGATGATCTATTAATAATGAAAGCTAGAGCTAGTTGTCATTTTTGAGAATTTTAATCATCTTTATTTAATAGAACTTCATAACCTACATTCAAGAAACAAAGATTGAACGTGTTTCATTCAGGCTATAGCATAAACCATTATTGCTATAGCCTACCTGACTGTTTATGCCGCTATTTATCTTTCAAGCACGAAACACGGTTATTACTTTGCATGCCTATTTACTCTGTTTTTGCTGCGTCAGCCAATTCTTCTGCTTGTTGTAATAATCTTTCTTGTTCTTTTTGATTTAAAACACGCTCAACAGTATCAACAATCGCCTGAGTTTGTGGATCTATCTCAATATTTATTTTATCACCCAAACGTTTTTTACCTAATGTTGTTCTCTCTAATGTTTCAGGAATGAGATGCACACAAAAACGATTATTGATCACGTCACCGACAGTTAAACTAATGCCATCAATCGCTACAAAGCCTTTATGTAAAATGTATTTCATTAATGGTTTATCATGAATTGACAACCAAATTTGATGGTTATCTTCAGATGTGAAGATTTTACTAATTTCAGCGGTTGTCATAATATGACCAGAAACAACATGCCCACCTATTTCGTCACCGTATTTTGCGGCACGTTCGATATTAACAACATCACCTTCTTGCAATTCCCCCAAATTAGTTAATCTCAGGGTTTCTTTAATTAGATCAAAACTGACTCTTTCGCCATCAATTTTTGTTACCGTCAAACAACAACCATTATGCGCAACGGAGGCCCCTGTTTCTAAACCTTTCAGCAATTCTGGGGTAAACTTCATTACATGAGTTCTAAAGTTGGCTCTTTCTGTAATTTCAATAATAGGAGCAGTCGCTTGAACAATGCCTGTAAACATAATGATTCTCAGTGTAGTGGATTAATAGACTCAGTTTACATCAGAATTTTTAGAGATCTATCCTATTTGAGTGGTAAACAACACGATAATAAACCTTATATTCAGTAATATATTAGGCTTGAAAATGCTCTTTTATAGTTTGTTACCATATCATTATTGGAATCTATTTAGAAACGGGATAGAATGAGCGGTTTTTAATAATCAATGAGTTTTAAGTAACTCACTTATTTTTCTAATTTTTTTCCTCTTACTTGCTTTTATTACAAAGGTGTATGCGTGCAGAAATATTTTACAGAAGCGCGTAGCTTGTTGGCACTTGGTATTCCTATCGTTTTAGCTCAATTTTCACAAACTGCGATGGGGTTTGTGGATACAGTTATGGCTGGAAGCGTTAGTGAAATTGAGATGTCCGCAGTTGCAGTTGGTTTTTCCATCTGGCTGCCAGCTATTCTTTTTGGCCAAGGGATTTTAATGGCATTAACCCCAATCGTTGCACAAATGAATGGGTCAGGTCGTCGTAACTTAATTGGTGACCAAATTCAGCAGGGCCTGTGGTTAGCGCTACTTTTAGCCTTAGGTATTATGTGCCTTCTTTATAATAGTCAGCTAATTATTAGTAATATGCCCCATATTGATAAAGAATTGGCGGATAAATCTGTCCGTTTTTTACATGCTATTATGTGGGGTGCGCCAGGCTACTTATTTTATCAAGTATATCGTAGCCAATGTGAAGGGCTTTCAAAAACCAAGCCGGGGATGGTGATTGGTTTTCTCGGCTTAATGATTAATATTCCCATTAACTATATCTTTATCTATGGTCACTTTGGTGCCCCCGCTTTAGGTGGTGTTGGTTGCGGTGTCGCCACCGCATCAGTGTATTGGGCTATGTGTCTGATGATGAGATGGTATGTGAAACGTGCTACTGCGCAGCGTGATATTCGCCCTACACTCTCTTTCACATCGCCAAATCCATTAATCTTGAAGCGAATTATTGTGTTAGGTACACCAATTGGTCTGGCACTTTTCTTTGAAGTCACTTTATTTGCTGTCGTTGCACTGCTAGTCGCTCCATTAGGTGTTGTCGCAGTAGCTGGTCACCAAGTTGCGTTGAATTTCAGCTCTGTGATGTTTATGTTCCCATTATCATTAGGAATAGCTGCAACCATTCGCGTAGGTTACAACTTGGGACAGAAATCAACTGAAGCGGCTAAAGTTTCATCTTATACTGGCATTGCTGTTGGCTTAATGGTCGCTTGTTTTACCGCGGTTCTCACAGCCGTCTTCCGTGAGCCGATTGCAATGATGTATAACAAAAACCCCGAGGTGGTTGTTTTAGCTAGTAGTTTAATGCTATACGCCGCTATTTATCAGTTGTCAGACTCTGTGCAAGTTATTGGTGCGGGCATTTTACGTGGCTATAAAGATACGCGTTCTATTTTCTTTATTACCTTCACTGCATATTGGTTACTTGGCTTACCTTCCGGCTATATCTTAGCGTTAACTGATATCATTGCACCGGCGATGGGGCCTAAAGGCTTCTGGATTGGCTTTATTATTGGTTTGAGTGCGGCTGCAATAGGAATGGCGACACGAATTATGTGGATCCATAAGCAGACAGAGGATGTTGTTTTACTTCGTTCAGCGCGCTAATCGACGGTTTTTTAAGCTTTTTATTATGGGAGAAGATGTATTTCGCACCAGATAGTTTTAAATACGAGCAAACTATCACGAAAATACATTTTCCCCTTGCCAGATGAACTTCATAACGTTAATATTCATCCCCGTTGTCACCTAGATAACTTTTAGATGCGTCCGTAGCTCAGTTGGTTAGAGCACCACCTTGACATGGTGGGGGTCGGTAGTTCGAGTCTACTCGGACGCACCATTTCTAGTGAACACAATGTTAATTTTCAGCGCGTCCGTAGCTCAGTTGGTTAGAGCACCACCTTGACATGGTGGGGGTCGGTAGTTCGAGTCTACTCGGACGCACCATTTCAAATTAACACAAATCAAGTCTCTCAGTGCGTCCGTAGCTCAGTTGGTTAGAGCACCACCTTGACATGGTGGGGGTCGGTAGTTCGAGTCTACTCGGACGCACCATTTAATTTATCTTCCTACCCCACTAAAATTTCTCTTGATTGTCTATTATTATTCCCTTATTTTGTTGCGCAACAAATTAACAGCCTAATATCAACTGAATTTTTGATCTGAACGCCTTCTTCTTTTAATTTAATAAAATTTGATTTGTCTCACAGTTTTTTGTTGTCTATAATACTCACATTGGCTGAAAGGTTTCAACAGTAATAAATCAATACGTTAGCTTTAATTGAATTTGTCATCTACACTATAATAAGAATCAAAATGTGACAAATTTAAGTGTAAAAATGCATTAAACACCAGACTGTCGCCTATTCTTATAAATGAGTTGCGCAACAAAATTTACCCTGCGCACGACTTATTAAATGTACTAAGCATCGGCGGCAATACCGATTTCCTTTATAACATTAGATAGACTGCCATGAAAAAAACCAAAATTGTTTGTACTATCGGTCCAAAAACCGAATCAGAAGAAAAACTGACCCAACTCCTTGATGCAGGCATGAACGTCATGCGTCTCAATTTCTCTCACGGTGACTACGAAGAACACGGTCAACGTATCAAAAACCTTCGCGCTGTTTGTGCAAAAACAGGTAAACAAGCTGCTATTTTGCTAGATACTAAAGGGCCTGAAATCCGCACCATGAAATTGGAAGGTGGTAACGACGTTTCTCTCGTTGCTGGCCAAACTTTTACATTTACTACCGATACCTCTGTGGTAGGTAATAAAGATAAAGTTGCGGTGACCTATGCGGGTTTAACTTCAGATTTGAAAGTTGGCAATACCGTATTAGTTGATGATGGCTTAATTGGTATGAAAGTAACTAATGTCACTGCAACTGAAGTTGTTTGTGAAGTTTTAAATAACGGTGACCTCGGTGAGAAAAAAGGGGTTAACCTGCCAGGCGTTTCAATTGGCCTTCCAGCATTAGCAGAAAAAGATAAAGAAGACTTAGTCTTTGGTTGCCAGCAAGGTGTTGATTTTGTTGCTGCTTCATTTATTCGTAAGCGCTCAGATGTTGAAGAAATTCGAGCTCACCTGAAAAAACACGGTGGCGAGAACATCCAAATTATTTCTAAAATTGAAAACCAAGAAGGTTTAAATAACTTTGATGAGATTTTAGAAGCCTCTGACGGCATCATGGTCGCTCGTGGTGATTTAGGCGTTGAAATCCCAGTTGAAGAAGTTATTTTTGCACAAAAAATGATGATTGAAAAATGTGTTGCAGCACGCAAAGTCGTGATCACAGCAACCCAGATGCTTGATTCAATGATCAAAAACCCACGCCCTACTCGCGCAGAAGCGGGTGACGTTGCCAATGCTATTTTAGATGGCACTGATGCGGTTATGTTGTCTGGTGAAAGTGCTAAAGGTAAATACCCGGTAGAAGCTGTTACTATTATGGCAACTATCTGTGAGCGTACAGACCGTGTAATGCAAACTCGCATCGATAACCAAAAACCAAGCCAACGCCTACGTGTCACTGAGGCTGTATGTCGTGGTGCGGTGGAAATGTCTGAAAAATTAGATGTCCCATTAATCGTTGTTGCAACTTATGGCGGTAAATCGGCTAAGTCTGTCCGTAAGTATTTCCCTACTGCACCAATCTTAGCGTTAACTACCAATGAAGAAACTGCACGCCAGTTACTGTTAGTTAAAGGTGTGATCCCAATGATAGTTGGTGGTTTTACTTCTACAGATGACTTTTATCGTGAAGGTAAACGCGCAGCTCTAGAAAGTGGCTTAGCTGTTTCTGGTGATGCGGTTGTAATGGTCTCTGGCGCATTAGTACAAAGCGGAACAACCAATACATCTTCAGTTCACGTACTTTAATTAGTCTTTAATTGTCTTCTAAAAGGCCGATAGTGATTATTTTAGCTATCGGCCTTTTTATTTAGATTTAACATTTAGTGCTGCCTTGATGTAACTATCCCTTTATTTACTTTTCTCTAGTAAATATCTTATTGCATTTTAAGTGTAATATCATAAACCCCACTTAAATTGGTCAAATAACAACCTTCATTGATCTTAATTTAAATTTTTCTTCTTTTTCCTAGTACTAAATATAAAGTATTTCTAGCAAAACTTCATATTTAGTACTAGCATAAGACATAGTAAGTGCCATACCCTAATTTTCATTAGGTTGTTTTAAAGGGATATAGCAAGCTTTAAGATAACAAGCTTAGCTCTATTGTTTGGTGACTTGCTTTTTTATATTTTCAAGATAAATCAATCTAGAGGGTAAAATAATGATTCGTACTAAAATTGTACTGGGCTCTATCGTATTAGCTTCAGCATTACTAGCGGGTTGTTCTAACAGCACTGAAGTGCAAAAACTCTCTTCAGATGTGCAAACTCTGAATGGTAAAGTTGATCAACTGAGCAACGACGTTCAGTCTCTGCGCTCTGACGTACAGACAGCTCAAGAAGAAGCAGCACGTGCTAACCAACGTCTGGATAACCAAGTTCGTACTTACAAAAAATAAGTTCGATTTGGCGATAATCTAGTCTTAAAGATCCTTCTTTGAAGCTAGTAGCATTTATGAGGGCCTATGAAAATAGGCCCTTATTATTTGGTCAGGGTTATTGAGTTACAACAGAAGAGCGGTATTTCGCAGGTAGCAAGGCCCCAACTTTACCGTCATAGATGGGTTCTGGCTGTGAAATCGAGAATGGCTCAATAGGTACTAAACCTTGGTGTTGTGTTTCATCTTCAGGGATACCATTACTCTGATCATTATTTACACGCACAGGCATACCAGAACGCCTTGCTAGCTCTTTTTCCACTAAAGCCTTATCAATCCCTTCATTTTCTAGAAAACGCTTGAAATCGTCAGACAGCTTGATTGGCATGGTTTGTGGGTCATCACCGCTTGTTCGTGACAATGGCTGATGCACCTCAATGTAATAACTGCCATCAGTTTCTTTGGAGTATTTGACAGGCTGATCAATAACTTGGACACGAGTTCCTTTTGGTACTGTTTTAAATAATGCTTCGATATCATCAGGACGTAAACGAATACAACCGGAGCTCACTCGCATACCAATACCAAAATCCGCATTAGTGCCGTGTATCAGATATTCACCACGCCCATACGCTAGGCGTAATGCATACAAGCCCATTGGATTTTCAGGCCCTGCTGGAACGACGGCTGGAAGAGTTATACCTTCTTTAGCGTAATTTTTACGGATATTCGCCGTTGGTGTCCATGTAGGATCTTTAATTGACTGACTTACTGAAGTCACCATTTCAGGTGTGTCGCGACCTAACTGGCCGATACCGATAGGATAAACAATCACTTCCTCACTGTTCGCAGGGTAATAATATAAACGCAGCTCCGCCAGGTTAATCACAATTCCCGTTCTTGGTGTTGATGGTAACAACATTTGTGCTGGAATGATGAGTTCTTTACCCGCTTCAGGAAGGTACGGGTCTGTTCCTGGGTTTGCTTCAAGCATACCGAGTAGACCGATTTGGTGCTCACTTGCAATGGCCTCCAATGGTCGCCCATCATTGGGGACGATATACGTGTAATTTTCCCCGATAAGACGAGTGTTACTGTCAGGTAATGGATATTCTTTTGCTTGAGCTGGAGCCAATAAGGCGCTCATGACAAATAAACTTGCCACCGTCAAAACTCTTTTCATACCTACTCCAAGGAAAATAGTGTTCTTACAATAATTCAATGATTATTGTTCATAATAGCAACTATCCTTCATATCTTTAATACTAATTAAATATTTTTATTAAGTATTAATAAGGTAGTAGTCTTTTTATGATAGCCAAATACAATCACTTTAATGGACTGGTCGAATAAAAATAATAACCAAGAAGTAAAATAAGTAAGGGAGCATAAAGCTCCCTGCAGACTTGCTGCCAAACATATTATGTTTGGCAGCAAGTCTAATAGGTTATTGAAAATAAATTAGGAAAATCAATTTATTGATTTTCGGCTGATAACACAAAGCGGGAAAAACCACGCTTTTATCCCGCTTTGTCAACAACCTCAAGGGAGCATAATGCTCCCTCGGTAGGATCATACTAATTGTGCCGCACGCGATAAAATTGTACGGATCATCGCATTTAAACCTTGAGTTCGCGAAGGTGTTAAATGTTGCTCCAATGCAAGTTGTTCAAAAAATGACTTCACATCGAGTGCGAGTATTTGTTGCGCCGTTTTGCCTTGAAAAAGGATAATCACAATAGCAACTAACCCTTTAACGATTGCTGCATCGCTATCACCTGCAAACGTAATTGTCCCGTCTGCTTGTTTTTGCATATCAATCCACACTTGGCTTTGGCACCCTGCGATTAAATTATTATCGCTTCTTTGTACCTCTGAGAGTTCAGGTAAACGTCCCCCTAGCTCTATCATATAGAGATAGCGTTCCTCCCAGTCCTGACAACGGGAGAAATTACGTAATAACTTATTTTCATCGGGTAATGCGGGCATGCTCAGTTCCTTTACCATATATTTCTTATGTGCTTAGCCTAACAATTTTTTAATGCGCTGTAACGCATTGTATAAAGAATCGATTTCTTCTTTCGTGGTGTATATCCCCACAGAAGCACGGCACATAGCAGGAACGTGATAATGTTCCATTAATGGTAAAGCACAGTGATGGCCAGTACGGATAGCAATACCATATCTATCTAGAAAAGAACCCACATCATAGGCATGGTGCTGGCCTAAATTAAACGCCAAAACGCCTTCCCGTTGGTCATTGCCATATAATATAACTGATGGTATTTCTTGCAATTTCTTAGAAGCATATGCCATTACTTCAGCTTCATGAGCAAATACATCAGGTAAATTAAGTGCGTTTAAATAATCGAATGCCGCCCCTAACCCAATAATTGCGCTAACGTTCGGTGTTCCTGCTTCAAAGCGCCATGGCGCATCAGCAAAAGTGATCCCTTTGGTCAGGCTGACTTGACGGATCATTGCCCCACCGCCCTCCCATGGTGGCATCATATCCAAAATAGCTTTTTTGCCATAAAGGATACCAATACCTGTCGGGCCATATAACTTATGCCCTGAAAACACATAGAAATCACAGTCTAAGGCTTGCACATCAACCTGCTGATGCATTGCACCTTGCGCGCCATCGACCAATATCGCGATCTCTCCACCTTTTGAAGCCGCAATCGCTCGGGCTTGTTTAATGATATCCTGTACGGGATTAACTGTTCCCAATACATTAGAGATATGTGTAAAGCTCAATAATCGCGTACGTGAATCAATGACATCATTTAATACATCTAATTGCAGTCTACCATCGTCAGAAATTGGGATAATTCGAATTTCAAAGCCAATTTCCTCAGCTAACATATACCAAGGTACAATATTCGCATGGTGCTCCATTTCAGTGATGACAATATTGTCCCCTTCATGGAAATACTTTCGACCAAAACTATTTGCAACAAGGTTAATACCTTCCGTTGTGCCTTTAACAAACACGATTTCTTCATTTGAAGCTGCGTGAATGAAAGCGGCGGCTTTTTGACGAACCTCCTCCATCATTGTCGTCGCATTTGCACTGAGAGTATGTATACCGCGGTGAACCGCGGCATACTGATGTAACGTAAACTCACTTTCTTTTTCAATAACTTGCAAAGGCTTTTGTGCACTTGCGGCGCTATCTAAATAAACCAGCGGATGATTATTGACTGACTGTGATAAGGCAGGAAAATCCTGCCTTACTGAAGCGACATTGAATAGCATGGATATTAAACCTCCGCTAAGCGCTGGCGGATGTTTGCCATCACAGCGTGTTTTAACTCTTCCGATTCAATAGATTCTGTAAGTTCCGCAGCAAATGCGATAATAATCATATGTTTTGCTGCCTTACCCTCAATTCCTCTTGAGCGCAGATAAAACAGTTGTTCGTCATCAATACGACCGACCGTTGCACCGTGACCACACTTTACGTCATCTGCATAAATTTCAAGCTGAGGTTTAGTATCAATTTCTGCTTTTTCACCTAACAACAATGTGTTGTTAGTCATTTGACCATCTGTTTTTAATGCGTTGGGTGCGACTTTGATCATGCCATTAAAGACAGCTTTACTGCTATCCATCGCAATCACTTTATGTAATTGACGGCTATTGCAGTAACCTTTATTGTGCTCTAAATACGTACGAGTATCAGCAATTTCATTGCCTTTAGGCAGCAGTATACTGTTGAGTTCAAACTCAGTATTTTCACCGTCAAGGCGAGCACTTGTATGGTTTCGTGTTAATAATGCGCCAAGTAAAAAACTGGTACTTTTCACACGGCTATCGCGCCCAATAACAATATCATTGTGAGCAAAATGCTGAGCTTGGCCATTTTCAACATTTAACTTAAAGTGACTAAAGTCTGCGTTATCACCGACTTCAACTGTTAAACGACTACCAGTCATGTGCCTTTGCTCATTCAAACTAACATAATGCTCAATAACTTGGGCTTTACTGTTTGCATCTAACGTTAAATGGTACCGATACTGGCTAATATTGGTGGCCTGTTTATCGCCACTACCTGTTGAAATATTAAGCAAGTATAATGGCTTTTTTGCTATTTTATTTGCTGCAAGGTGGACGACTAAAGGTTGTACCGCCAAGCTTTCGGTTAAATGCAAAAAAATCTCGCTATTTACAGGCGAAGGAAGCAAGTCTTGGTTATCAAGCAAAGCCACTTGGAATGGCCCCATATCAATAGAGCTCAATGCAGAACTATAACGCCCATCAATTAAAACAAGGCGATATGCATCAATTGGCAGAGCCAGTGCTTCGCAGTCTTGTGCTACAACATCACCATCACTAAAACGATACTGAGTCTCAAGTACAGTATTTAGTGGAGTATAGTGCCAATCTTCATGGCGAAACACAGGTAAACCAACTTGTTTTGCTATTTCCCAATGGGTTTTAGCATGTTGAGAATTCGCACCATGTCGTAGTTCAAATAATTCAGAAAAACGTGACATTGCTTGCTCGTTAAGCTTCGCAACTTCCGCACGTTTTTGTGCTCTTTCACTGTTGGTCAATAAGCCAGCCATAACCCTGCTCCTCCAGTTTTTTCGCTAAACTGAAATCACCTGATTTGATGATTTTCCCTTGATATAACACGTGGACAAAGTCAGGCTTCACATAATCTAAAATACGCTGATAGTGGGTTACGATGATAAAAGAACGCTCAGGCGAACGTAATGAATTCACGCCATTAGCCACAATTTTCAACGCGTCAATATCTAAACCAGAGTCAGTTTCATCGAGAATACACAATTGAGGCTCTAGAGCTGCCATCTGCAAGATATCATTACGTTTTTTCTCACCACCGGAGAAACCTACGTTGACAGAACGTGCAAGTAAATCTTCTGGCATTTCTAATAATTTGATTTTGTCTTCAATAAAATCTTGAAAATCGAAACGATCTAATGCTTCTTGCTGACGATATTCTCTAACCGCATTGACTGCCGTTTGTAAGAAAAATTGGTTACTGACCCCTGGAATTTCAACAGGGTATTGGAATGCAAGGAAAACACCTTCCCCTGCACGCTCTTCTGGATCTAGTGCAAATAGGTCTTTACCTTTAAACGTCACTTCACCGCTATCAATTTCATACTCTTCGCGGCCAGCAAGTGTGGCGGATAATGTACTTTTACCAGAGCCATTTGGCCCCATAATGGCGTGAACTTCCCCTGGTTTTACCTCCAGAGATAACCCTTTTAAAATCTCATTACCTTCTACACTCACGTGTAAATCTTTAACACTTAACATATTTACATGCCTTTAGCGCTTTAGCGCAAATAAACTCGATTAGGATCAGCCAACGCTGTGCTCTAAGCTGATCGCCAGTAATTTTTGTGCTTCTACGGCAAATTCTAATGGAAGCTCCGAGAACACATCTTTGCAGAAACCATTTACAATCATTGAAATTGCATCGTCTTCGCTGATACCACGTTGTAAACAGTAAAATAACTGGTCTTCCCCAATACGTGAGGTTGTCGCTTCATGTTCAAGTTGTGCCGTATTATTCTTAACTTCCACATATGGGAATGTATGTGCACCACATTGGGTGCCAATTAACATAGAGTCACATTGGGTAAAGTTACGAGCGTTATGTGCACTCGGTAGAATTTTCACTAAACCGCGATAACTGTTTTGGCTTTTACCTGCAGAAATACCCTTAGAAATGATCGTTGAACGGGTATTTTTCCCGATATGGATCATTTTCGTTCCTGTATCCGCTTGTTGATTGCCGTTCGTTAATGCAACGGAGTAAAATTCACCGACAGAGTTGTCTCCTTTAAGGATAACGCTTGGGTATTTCCATGTGATGGCAGAGCCAGTTTCTGACTGTGTCCATGACATTTTTGAATTATCACCTTCACACAATGCACGCTTAGTCACAAAGTTTAGGATCCCACCGGCTTCGCTATCTCCACCGGAGAACCAGTTTTGGACAGTCGAATATTTAACTTCGGCATCTTTATGAATAATAACTTCAACAACCGCCGCATGGAGCTGATAACTATCACGAACAGGTGCAGAACACCCTTCGATATAGCTCACATAGCTACCTTCATCAGCAATTAAAATCGTGCGCTCAAACTGGCCGGTTTTGGCTGCGTTGATCCTAAAATACGTTGATAGCTCCATTGGGCAGTGTACGCCTTTTGGTACATACACAAAGGTACCATCTGAAGCCACTGCCGCATTTAATGCAGCAAAAAAGTTATCATGGCTCGAAACGACTGACCCGAGATATTTCTGTACCAGTTCAGGGTATTCTTGAATAGCCTCACTAAACGAACAAAAAATAACACCATGTTTCGCTAAGTCATCACGGTAAGTTGTAGATACTGAGACCGAGTCAAAAATGGCGTCAACCGCAACGGCCTTCCCTTCACGTACAGGAACGCCTAATTGGTTAAAGGCTTCTTCAACTTCAGCCGTTAAATAATTATTGGTTTCCGCCACACCTGTGCCTTGTGTAGCACCAGATTGCGAACCACAGGTATCATCACATGAGCCACAAGATGGCGCAGAGTAATAGCTATAGTCTTGGTAATCGAGATTTGGGTAATTTGCTTTAAGCCAATGAGGTTCTTCCATGCCTTTCCAGTGATTAAAGGCATCAAGACGGAATTGGAGCATCCACTCAGGCTCATTACGTTTAGCTGAAATTGCACGAATAACATCTTCGTTAATGCCTTTCGCCATTTCATCCGTTGCGACTTCGGTAAAGAAGCCTTCTTTATAACGCTGGTCATCAAGCCAGCTTTGAACATCATCGCCAACTTCTACATTGCTCTGTGACATAATCTGACTTCACATGTTAAACGCCGAAGCTTTCACCACACCCACAGGCATGTTGGGCTTTCGGGTTATTAAATTTGAAAATTTGATTCAGCCCTTCTTGGACAAAATCAACGACTGTGCCATCAATAAATGGCATTGCTTCTTTTGGCACATAAAGGTGTGCGCCATCGAGTTCAAATAACAGGTGTTGGTCTGTTGGGTTTTCGATCATTTCAAACACATAACCGAAACCTGCGCAGCCAGACTGTTTTACGCCGAGTGAAAGCCCTTTTGTATTTGGGTTTTGCACCATCAATTTTTTGATTTGTTTTGCAGCGCTTTGTGTCAGGCTAACTCCCTGCCAATTGTTTTCATCAAATGAAAATGTCTCTACACCGTCAGTCATATTGACCCCACATTTCTTATGGCTTTTCAGCCTGTTATCAGGAGATTAACTCTGCCTACCCTATGGTAATGATTAGCTAATTGACTTCAACCATTTGTTTTAAGAGGTTATAGCTATTATAGCTCTTTTTTTGTTCATTTTCAGATTATAAAACAAACAAAATTACAAAAAAACAAGCTTAACCCATTGATAAACAATAAATAAGTAGAGTTGTGTTTTTTATTTAAATTTGTACTAAATAATACACTTAATGACACAAATTAATAAAGGTGCATTTATTATACAACTTAATTAACTTGATAAAAAATGAATTTATAGAAAGAATGGGCATAAAACCATACAAAATAAAGGGTTTTATCGGGTTTTCTGACCTTTCCTTAGCCAAAAAACCCTGCAATTAAAATGGTTATTATTCAAATAATACGGCGGTTGTCAGGCGAGAAGTACAACACAATTTGCCTTGCTCATTGAAAACCTCAATATTCCATACCTGCTGACGGCGCCCTAAATAGATAGGTTTACAAATACCCTTAACAACCCCTGAGCGAGCAGCACGAACATGATTGGCATTGATTTCCAACCCGACCACCTTTTGTTCTCCTTCCGAGCACATATAACCCGCAATTGAACCTAAGGATTCAGCTAATACAACAGAAGCACCGCCATGCAATAACCCAAAAGGCTGTTTGGTGCGATGATCAACAGGCATTATCCCCTCTAAATAATCATCGCCAATTGCCGTGATTTCAATACCGAGATGCCCTAACATGCAGGTTTTTGACATTTCAGCGAGTTGCTGCAAATTAAATTGACGTTTCCAAATCATTAAACTATCTCCAGCAGCGCTTGAATCGGATGTTTTATCGATACATTTTCCATGCGTTTAACTTGGCTACGACAGGAATAACCTGAACTTAAACAACGTTCTTTTGGCAAAGAAGACATCGCCTCCTTCCACGATAAGTTATATATTCCTTTTGAATTTTCAAGATTGGCCACTTCGTGCCCATAAGTCCCAGCCATGCCACAACAGCCAACACTAACATTATTTAATGTTTGCCCAAAGCGTGCAAATAACACCGCCCATTGATTCGCACTATTAGGTAAAGCCGTTGATTCAGTACAATGACCGAAAAAATACCACGGCTGGGTCGATGTGGTTTGCACATTGTGTGGTTCAGGCAATGTCATTAACCATTCATGCGCTAACATCACCGTAAATTGGCAGTGGTCTTTGCCTAAAATTTCATGATATTCATCGCGATAACAAAGTACTAGTGCGGGGTCAACACCGACCATTGGCAACTGCAATCTTGCCACTCGATTTAAAAAATCTGCCGTCTTACGAGCCGTTTTAGCAAACTTCGCTAAAAAGCCTTTGATGTGTTGTGCTTTTCCATTCGGCGAGAACGGTAGCAACACAGGCTTAAGACCTAATTTCTCAATTAAATGGACAAAATCTGCCACCACTTTGGCATCGTAATAACTAGTGAAAGGGTCTTGAACCACCAGCACATGTTTTTCACGTTGTGAATCCGTCATACTTTCAAGTTGTTCAAGCGTGACAGAAACCGCTGCATGACCTGAAAGTTCTTGTTTTAATGTTGGTTGAGAGAACAACGGCAAATCCACCATACCGATAGTATGTTGACTCAGTTTTTGCACCACCGGTTGACGCAAAAAGAAATTAAATACGCCGGGCACTTTGGAAAATAAAGGTGCACTCGCTTCAACATTTGCAACAATATAATCGCGAATAGGACGCAAATAACGCCCATGATACAACGCTAAAAACTTAGCTCTAAATGATGGGACATCAATTTTAATTGGGCATTGCGTTGAGCAGGCTTTACAGGCAAGACATCCTGCCATTGAGGCTTTCACTTCATGAGAGAAGTCATAATCACCTTGTTTAGCGCGCCAAGTGTTACGTGTTTTTTCTATCAGCCCACGCAATGACGGTTGGTCTTGTGTAATGCCCTTTTCAAGGTGTTCTGGTGTAACACCTTGTTCAGCTAATAGCCTTAGCCACTCACGAACAAGTGTCGCACGGCCTTTTGGAGAATGAATTCGTTGACCACTCACCTTCATGGATGGACACATCGGGCTCTTCACATCAAAATTAAAACACAGCCCATTACCATTACACTCCATTGCACCACGGAATTCTTGGCGCATTTGGACTGGTATCTGTCGGTCATACGTTCCTCGTTTGATGCCATCAACCTGCTTCATCGGTGCATCCAACCCCGCAGGTGGGCAAATTTTACCCGGATTTAAGCGGTTATCGGGGTCAAATGCCGCTTTGATATTGCGCAACTCACCGTATAGCTCATCACCAAAAAATTCAGGACTATATTGTGCACGAAAACCTTTCCCATGTTCCCCCCACAACAACCCACCGTATTTAGCAGTTAATGCAACAATTTCATCAGAAATTTGTTTCATCAATACTTCTTGTTGTGGATCGCACATATCCAGCGCTGGACGAACATGTAATACTCCTGCATCCACATGACCAAACATGCCATAATTTAAGTTATGACTGTCTAATAACGCACGGAATTCCACTATATAATCAGCAAGATGCTCAGGAGGAACGCAGGTATCTTCAACAAATGGAATTGGCTTCGCCGCACCTTTACTGTTACCCAACAGCCCCACGGCTTTTTTACGCATGTTATAAATACGCGTAATATCTTCAAGATCATGGCAAGTTTGATAGCCAATCACCCCAGCTTGATTATTCGCCATTAATTCATCTAAGCGTTGGCACAAGCTTTCAGTCAATTGATTGATTTCATCTTCATCATCGCCGCTAAATTCAACGATGTTTAACCCTAACATTTCTTTGTTTGGCACATCCGTAATTAAGGCTTTAACAGAATGCCAAACGATGTCTTCTTTCGCTAGGTTAAGCACTTTTGAATCTACAGTTTCAACTGATAGCGCTTTGGCTTGTACCATAAAGGGGGCATTACGCAGTGCAGACTCAAATGAGTCATATTTCACATTCACTAAACGACGTACTTTAGGAAGTGGCGTAATATCCAATGTTGCTTCAGTGATAAAAGCAAGAGAGCCTTCTGAACCAGTGAGAATGCGAGTAAGGTCAAATTCAGTTAACTCATCATTAAACACATGACGTAAATCATACCCTGTCAGGAAACGATTTAATTTGGGAAATTTTTCTTCAATTAGAGAACGTTGCTCTAAACAGCGCTCTAACACCGTTTTATAAATACGCCCCACTGTAGAATCTTCTGATGCAATCGTTTGGGCGAGTTCGATAGGCATAGCGCGCGTATCTAAGCATTCTCCCCCTAAAACCATGGCTTTAACGCCTAACACGTGATCAGAGGTTTTACCATAGACTAATGAACCTTGGCCTGATGCGTCAGTGTTGATCATTCCACCTAGCGTTGCTCGGTTACTGGTAGATAGCTCCGGTGAAAAGAAATAGCCATAAGGCTTGAGATATTGATTTAATTGGTCCTTGATGACCCCTGCTTCAACCTTAACCCAACCTTGCTCTGGGTTTATTTCTAAAATTCGATTCATATAACGGGACATATCCACAACAATCCCTTCGGTTAAGGATTGCCCATTAGTTCCCGTTCCCCCTCCCCGAGGGGTAAAGCTAAGCTCACGAAATTTCGCTTGCCCCGCAAGCCGAGTGATTATTTGTACATCTGCACTCGAACGCGGAAACACAACCGCTTGGGGTAATAGTTGGTAAATACTATTATCTGTCGCCATGGATAAACGCTCAGCATAGCTGGTGCCGTTATCCCCAGTAAAACCGTGTTCTTGTAGCTCATGCAAGAACTCAATAACTAAATGACTAAGATGAGGAGCTTCTGATATACGCGGGATCATTATTAACGATGACTCTTGTTGTTTAGTGTTCGCATTACTCGTTATGTACTATCTTTATTTTAAGTTGCACAATAGTGTCTGAGGTCTATGATGAGTTATCTTCACAGCCTGTAAAGACAGCACAGCCGCTGATGACATTGTCATCATGAACCATATCACAATATTGTTTTTTTTAACCGTGAAAAATAATTACGTTATTTTCACCTAAAAATTTGCTAGACACGCAGAATTTTCATTTGCAAAGGATCAATCATTAATGGAAAAATCTCAAAAACGCTTGGATCTTCCCAAACTTATTTTCGGCCTATTATCCATCGTTTTAATGATAGCAGCCTGTTTTTGGGTACTTAATCCATTTATTCTTGGCTTTGTATGGGCGGGAATGATGGTAATTGCAACTTGGCCACTATTATTAAGACTCGAAGCTCGCTTATGGCGCAAGCGCTGGTTAGCTGCATTAGTGATGGTTCTTCTTATATTACTATTATTCGTTATCCCATTAGGTATCCTAATTGGCAGTATTATTGAAAATAGTACTCCACTTATTGATTTAGCTAAATCACCATCAAGCCTAACGCTGCCTGATTTAGAATGGCTAAATACTATCCCGATGGTAGGTGAAAAAATTTACTATGCATGGCATAGCTTAGTTGCCAGTGGGGGTAATGCTTTACTTGCCAAAATTCAACCCTACTTTGGCCAAGCCGCAGGTTGGTTTGCCACACAAGCTATTAGTGCAGGAAGATTTGTTTTTCACTTGATGTTAATGCTGCTGTTTAGTGGTTTACTCTATCTTAAAGGCGAATCAGTCATGGTTGGTATCCGCCACTTTGCTGTGCGTCTTGCAGGGATCCGTGGAGATGCAGCTGTCGTATTAGCCGCACAATCTATTCGAGCCGTTGCGTTAGGTGTTGTTGTGACTGCACTCATTCAAGCCATTGTCGGTGGCATTGGCCTCGCTCTTTCTGGTATCGGTTACGCAGCAATCTTGACTGTTCTATTGTTTATTTGCTGTGTGGCTCAATTAGGGCCTTTATTAATCATGATCCCCTCCGTGTTATGGCTATTTTGGACAGGTGATACGACCTGGGGGATCATCTTGGCTATTTGGGCTGCCGTTGTCGCTACTATGGATGGCGTTCTTCGCCCATGGTTAATTAAAATGGGCGCAGACTTACCCATGGTTCTAATCCTTGTTGGTGTTATTGGGGGAATTTTATCATTTGGTATGATTGGTTTGTTTATCGGCCCGGTTGTATTAGCAGTTTCTTACAGCTTATTAAAAGCTTGGATGAACGAAGTCGCTGTTCCGAATGAAGACTTAACAGAAACTGAAAAGTTTCTAGAGGAAGAGTTTTCGATTAAAAAGTAGTATACCTCCAATTAGTCGCAGGTATGTTTAAGCTATACATGCTTGCGAACTTAATAAATCTAGTTCCATTAATATTTAGAAACAATATTTAACATTCTAACGTTAGTATTTAGTCTAATTTATGTTAACATAAATCTATTGAATTAATTCTCTTTAAGTAACAATGAGTAATATTAATATTGAGAGTGTTCTTAATGATTGTATAATATGAATAGTTTAATATTCAATTATTGAATCATATGAATCTAAGAAGCCGCGCCCTTCCCCCTTTAGGCGTTGCTTTATTAACTGAATTGCTGTGTGTAGTCTTTGCCTGTCAGCCCATGATAGGCTTTTTTTTTATCTTTATTTAATATGAATACTATTCATGTCATAATCAGAACATCACTTTATAATTATTGATTAACATCAATTTTTGTCATTATTATCCGTTATAATACTCCTTTGGCGTTATATAATTAATTAACTTACGTTACTCTTATTTAGCATATACTTGCCTGTTAAATTTAATACGCATAATAAGGGTAATTATATTTAGCTTATTGTTTGTTTATGCCTAAAAAGCATTACACAACCACTTATTCAAAACTATTTAATATCAAACTACCTATTATAGAAGTTATCAATTTCTATAATAGGTAGCTTTGATTAAGTAAACACAAAGGCTGAATGCTATTCACATTCAGCCTTGATAATTAAAAAACTAAATAGTTATTGATTTTCAGCTATCGTTAGCCATGTTTGCACAACGGTGTCAGGGTTTAAAGATAAACTATCAATACCTTCATCAACCAACCATTGAGCGAAATCTTGATGGTCGGATGGCCCTTGCCCACAAATGCCTACATATTTATTTTGGCGTTTTGCAGCCTGTATTGCCATGGATAACATCGCTTTCACGGCATCATTTCGTTCATCGAATAATTCAGAAACAACACCCGAGTCCCTATCAAGACCTAATGTTAACTGAGTCATATCATTCGAACCGATAGAGAAACCGTCAAAATGTTCGAGGAATTGATCAGCCAGTAAAGCATTTGATGGGATTTCGCACATCATAATAACTTTTAAGCCATTTTCACCACGTTTCAAATCATGTTTAGCCAATTCTGCAACTACGGCTTCCGCCTGTGCAACCGTGCGAACGAATGGGATCATGATTTCAACATTTGTTAGGCCCATGGTATTACGAACACGTTTAACCGCTTCACATTCCAATGCAAAACAGGCACGGAAGCTATCAGACACATAGCGCCCTGCACCACGGAAACCTAACATTGGGTTTTCTTCTTCAGGTTCATAAATATCCCCACCGACTAAGTTGGCATATTCGTTTGACTTGAAGTCAGATAAACGGACAATAACGCGTTTTGGCCAGAAGGCTGCGGCTAAAGTCGAAATTCCTTCGGTTAATTTACCGACATAAAATTCAATCGGGTCATCATAACCTGCCATCATTTGGCGAATTTCTGCTTGTAGCTCAGGAGATTGCTTATCAAATTCCAGCAACGCTCTTGGGTGAACACCAATCATACGATTGATGATAAATTCAAGCCTAGCTAAGCCCACGCCTTCATTAGGTAAACAAGCAAAATCAAATGCACGGTCAGGGTTACCGACGTTCATCATAATTTTGACATCTAGACTTGGCATATCACTCACTTCAGAGCTGTGAATTTCAAATGCAAGTTTACCTTCATATACAAAGCCTGTATCGCCTTCAGAACAAGAGACAGTCACCTCTTGGCCTTCTTGCAAACGGTCAGTCGCATCACCACAACCGACAACGGCTGGAATACCTAACTCACGAGCGATAATCGCAGCATGGCAGGTGCGTCCACCACGATTGGTAACAATCGCAGCCGCTTTTTTCATGATTGGCTCCCAATCAGGGTCGGTCATATCGGTAACGAGTACATCCCCCGCCTGAATTCTATCCATTTCACTCAAGTTATGAATAACTTTAACCGCCCCTGAGCCAATACGATGACCAATTGCACGCCCTTCAACTAAAACTTGTCCTTGTTGTTTTAATTGGTAACGCTCCATCACTTGTTGATTAGAACGAACGGTTTCTGGCCTTGCTTGAACAATATACAAACGCCCATTATGACCATCTTTTGCCCACTCGATATCCATTGGGCGACCGTAGTGTTTTTCAATCTGTAAAGCTTGACGTGCAAGTTCTTCAACTTCGTGATCAGCCAAAGAGAAACGATTGCGTAGAGCCTCTGGCACATCTTCGATTTGTACTTGTTTACCGTGCTCTTTACTATTGGCATACACCATTTGTAATTTTTTTGAGCCCAGTGTACGACGTACAATCGCAGGGCGGTTGCTGGTTAACGTTGGTTTATGGACATAATACTCGTCAGGGTTCACGGCGCCTTGTACCACCATTTCACCTAAACCATACGCAGAAGTGATAAATACAACTTGGTCGAAACCTGATTCAGTATCAATCGTAAACATGACACCCGACGAGGCTAAATCTGAACGTACCATGCGTTGAACACCCGCAGAAAGTGCTACACCGCGGTGGTCATAACCTTGGTGAACGCGATATGAAATCGCACGGTCATTAAATAATGAAGCAAAAACGTGTTTAATCGCAACTAAGACTGCGTCTATCCCTTGAACGTTAAGGAATGTTTCCTGTTGCCCTGCAAACGAAGCGTCAGGCATATCCTCAGCCGTTGCCGATGAACGGACAGCAAATGAGGCTTCCGCTTCACCTTCTGACAGTTGCGCGAATGCATCACGAATATCTTGTTCCAACTCCTTCGTCAGCGGTGTATCAATCACCCATTGACGGATCTGAGCACCTGCTACAGCCAGTTGGTTCACATCATCAATATCCGTTTCATCTAGCAGGTTATAAATGCGCTGATTTACACCGCTCTGCTCCAGAAAATCATTAAACGCCTGTGCGGTTGTCGCGAAACCGTTAGGTACGGATACTCCCAGATCAGATAAGTTAGTGATCATTTCACCGAGAGAAGCATTTTTGCCCCCAACACGGTCAACATCATTCATCCCTAATTGGTTATACCAAAGTACATTACACGGAGTGAGGCCATTTGTGGACATTGAAAGCGATCCTTTTATAGCAATTTAGTGACAGAGTACAAATCGTAAAAAATCTCGTTGGCGAAAATTCGCCTCGTGAAATAGACTAGCACAGACGCTAAGAGAAGATGGACTGGTGAATCGTTCCATCACTGAAGAAAACTTTTTTGTTCTAAAAATCGTTCAAAAAATGGCTATAGTTCCCCCTATAAACTAATTTTTAAACTTTAAACAAAGATAATATCTCCCAATATCCAGTGATAAATACAATAAGAGACAAATAATGATGACCGAATTAGGAGCAATGAATAATATGGCAAGCCAAGTTCAACGCACTGTTTTTTTTATTTCTGATGGAACAGCGATCACCGCTGAAACTTTGGGGCATGCCGTACTTTCTCAATTTCCGCTGTCATTTATTTCTTATACTCTGCCGTTTGTCACAAGCGAAGCTCGCGCGCAGGAAATTAAACAAAAAATTGATATTATCTTCCAAGAAACGCAATTGCGCCCTTTGGTGTTCTATTCGATTATCTCCCCCGAAGTAAAGCAAATCATCACTCAAAGTGCCGGGTTCTGCCAAGATATCGTTCAGAGCTTAGTCGCCCCGATTCAAAAAGAAGTCGGCCTAGAACCTGAACCCAAACTTAACCGAACCCATGGTTTATCTATGCAGAATATGAATCAATATGATGCACGTATCGCTGCCATTGAATATACACTGGCTCACGACGATGGGATTTCGTTACGAAACCTGGATCAAGCCCAAGTGATACTGATAGGGGTTTCACGTTGTGGCAAAACACCAACAAGTCTCTATTTAGCGATGCAATTTGGTATCCAAGCTGCAAACTACCCATTTACGGCTGACGATATGGATAACTTACAGTTACCAGCCGCATTACGCCCATATACGCATAAATTGTTCGGTTTAACTATTAGCCCTGAACGGTTAGCTGCCATCCGTGAAGAGCGCCGTGAAAATAGCCGCTATGCTTCCATAAGGCAATGTCGTATTGAGATAGCTGAAGTTGAAGCTTTATTTAGACAAAATAAAATCAATTACTTAAATACAACTAACTACTCTGTTGAAGAAATTTCCGCAAAAGTGATTGATACCATGGGCTTACAAAGACGAATCTTTTAATGAATACAAATAAAAAAAATATTCATTCCAGCTAAGTTGGAGGTTGAAATTACGCCACATTCGTTTATTGTGATCTTAATCACTTATAGGGCATACGCCTATTAAAGTTCTTTGAGAAAGAAAATGCACAAAACTGATGAATTACGTACTGCGAGAGTGGATAGCTTAATTACCCCACAAACTCTCGCTGATGAGTTTCCTATTTCCCAAAAAGTCGCTGAAAACGTGACAGCGTCACGCAAACGCATAGAACAAATATTATCCGGTCAAGACCCGCGTTTACTGGTTATTGTTGGCCCTTGTTCGATTCATGACATCGATGCGGCTATTGAATACGCTAAAAAATTAAACGCATTAAGAGAGCATCATCAAGACCGTTTAGAAATCGTCATGCGAACTTACTTTGAGAAACCACGTACTGTCGTGGGTTGGAAAGGGTTAATTTCTGACCCAAACCTTGATAATTCTTGCCAAGTTAATACCGGTATCCGGTTAGCTCGTAAATTATTAATTGAAGTTAACCAATTAGGGTTAGCCACGGCAACCGAATTCCTTGATATGGTCACCGGGCAATATATTGCAGATCTGATTAGTTGGGGAGCAATAGGTGCTCGCACAACAGAAAGCCAAATTCACCGTGAAATGGCATCCGCATTATCTTGTCCTGTTGGTTTCAAAAATGGCACAGACGGTAATATTAATATTGCCATTGATGCAATAAGAGCTGCAAAGGCACAGCATATGTTTTTATCACCAGATAAAAATGGGCAAATGACCATTTACCAAACTAGTGGTAATCCACATGGTCATATCATTATGCGTGGGGGTAAACAACCTAATTACACTGCCGGTGACTTAGCCGCAGCTTGTGACAAACTACGTAAATTTGAATTACCAGAGCATTTAGTGGTCGATTTCAGCCATGGTAATTGCCAAAAAATTCACCGTCGACAACTCGAAGTTGCTCGAGATATCGCTGAACAAATAAAAGATGGTTCTACCGCTATCAGTGGTGTAATGGCAGAAAGCTTCTTGGTTGAAGGCACGCAAAAAGTGGTTTCTGACCAACCTTTGGTTTATGGTCAATCAATTACCGACCCATGCCTTGGCTGGGAAGACACCGAGCAACTTATTGAAATTCTTGCTCAAGCTGTTGAATCACGCTTTAAATAAACCCAATAATTCCAAAATTCTTCTATTACAAGCCCTTTAGTTTCGTTTACTAAAGGGCTTCTTTATATTTAAATCAGAAATAATTATTATTTAAACATAATTAAAACGATATAATACTCTAATTAATTAAATAAAATAGAATTTTAATCCAAAAAAGTCTTGACCCACCCCACACTAACGATAATAATTCTCACTACGAACTAATTTATGCGTTCGGTTTCCTGTAGCCCAGCCCGACTATCCGCTACAACATTACAGTGCTAAATAGTTCTAACAAATAAATACGCTACGCGAACACTTATTGCATGCCACCCAGAGATTTTATCCAGGCAGCCAGCAAATTTTGAAACCAAAGGAAAGGATTTCCTATGCTGTTTAAATCGATGCCTACATCAACTCATCAAGAACATAAAATACCACTCTCCGCTATTGCAGCTACCATTATAATGACAGGGTTTAACAACACAGCCTTAGCTGAAAATTTATTACCCGCAAAAGCAGTGTCAACAACGGATACCCGCGACATTATTCACGTTTCTACCTCACCTTATGACTTAGAAAAAATTGCTGTTGCAGAGAATGTTGAGGTTATTGATGCCCAAGCCCCCGAACAGCAAGCCGCCACATCCGCCCTTGATTTATTAAAAGGCCAACCTGGGGTGTTTGTCTCTGGTTCCAATAGTACTTATGGGCAAAGTATTCAAATGCGGGGCTATGATCCCCGAGGCGTAAAAGTAACCGTTGATAATATCACTCAGGACTTTAATTCAGGCCTATATGATGCAACATTTATTGACCCAACTTTAGTAAAAAAGGTGTATATCCATAAAGGTTCCTCTTCGGTACACCATGGCGGTGGCGCTTTGGCGGGGGTAGTCTCTTTCAAAACATTAAATGCTACTGATATTTTGAAACCCAATCAAAATCTAGGTGGCCGTATTTTCAGCGGTATAGATCACAATGAACATAGTTACTATGCAGGAGGAACACTATTCGGCCGTCTCAACACTCTTGATACATTAATCAGCTACAGTCAACGCAAGAAAAATTTGATTGGCTCACCTGATTTTGCACACATCGATAATCATGAAAATATTCATAATTGGATGCTAAAAACCACATGGACAGCGACTCCCTCTTACCTTTTAGCAATTCAGTTAAAAGATTATCGCAATGAAAGCTTAGGGGTGAAACAACCCAGTAAACCAACAACCAAAGAGCGTTATCCGAATACACCACATGAAAGAAACAGTCGCCAATTTGATGTCGCGATAAGCCAATACTTTACCCCTAAAAATAGCGTTAACTGGCAGGCTGAGTGGGATATTTACTATAGTGATTTATCTCTAGACCAAACTGACACGGTCAAGATCACCACAAAACCCAAAGAGTACGGTACAGAAAGGCGAAATCAATACACCTATGGAACTAAATTCGCCAATAGCTTCACCATTCCAATGTATCGCTGGGCAAATCATCATATCCAAAGTGGAGTTGAGTATTACGCACAACAACAAAAATCAAACCAATATGCGATTAGCTACCCGGCAGCGTCATTAACTAATACTTCAGGTTGGCTAGTCAATGACATGACATTACAACACTTACCTATCACGTTCTCTGCGGGCACTCGTTTTACACGATATCAAACAGATAGCACGCGCATAGCTAAAAATGCTCATACTAATTGGTCGTCACGTTTTGCTGTCAGTGCCACCCCACAACACTGGGTAAATATTTTTTCTTCTTATTCGGAAAGTTACCGCACCCCACGCATGAGCGAGCTGTATAACAATTCAAATCATTTCACGATCCCTTTCATCGGAATGAAATCAGACTTCCGCCCTTCCCCGGAATTACTACCGGAAGTCAATAAAACTATAGAAGCAGGGGTAAAACTCAGTTTCGATGATCTGCTAATAGCGAGGGACTCTCTACATTTTGGTTCAACTTATTTCTATACAAAAGCCAAAGACCACATTGCTCTTGAAGGAGAATACGAAGAAATATTTAACATAAGAAAGTTTAGAACCGAACATTTTCCGAAAGAACTTTATTTTGTAAATATACCTTCTGCCACTATTCGCGGATTTGATAGTTTTATCCATTACAAAACACAATGGTTTGAGCTTAATCTCAGTCACAACCTAACCCAAGGTAATGAAGATGGCTCACATTATTCCCTTTCATCAATACGTCCTGAAACCCTAGTTGCTCGCTTCAATGCTCCCGTACTTGAGACAGGAGTCAATATCGGCTGGATCGGCGAATTTACGGGAAAAACTGCATTTGAAGGTAATGTAAAATACCAGTTATCACACCATAAATCGGATAAAGGCTTAGACCGCTACCACAAAGAGGTTATTCAACAGGCAGGTTATAGCCTGCATGATTTTTATCTCAACTATCAAGCCGACCAATTTATTAAAGGCCTCAGCTCAACACTAACGATGAAGAACGCATTCGATAAACAATATGTTTCTTCAATGGGTGTTCCTCAGGAAGGTCGAAATTTCCACCTTAACGTAAATTACTCATGGTAACGCATTAAAAATCGCATGTTATCAACTGGTTTGGCTAGTATTTAAAATAAAACAAATCAGTTGATGACTTTCTCCCGGCAATCTTAATTTTTCAAGGAAAAATTTGTGAACTCAAACCTCTACAATGATTACCAACAAATTCAAAAATCACATTCTAACTTATGCCCTCACAAAATCGCTGCCTTACTTCAGGTTTCAGAAGCACAACTAGTTCATTGCCGTGTAGGAAATGAGAAAGTCCTTCGATTATCAGGAAAACCGGCAGATATCTTGCAAAATTTAGTCTCTATCGGCCAAGCGAAGGGAATAACACGCAATAACTATGCCATCAGTATTCAAACCGGTGAGTATAGTAACCCGCGGTTTAGTCACCATGGCGGGCTATTTTTAAATCCTAAAGCACTCGATTTACGCATGTTTTTTGCACAATGGGATTCCACTTTTGCTCTTGTTGAAGAAACCTCAACAGGGCTACGCCATAGTATGCAATTTTTTGATAAGCATGGGGACGCATTACATCAGGTTTATGCTACAGATAAAACGGATATGGCTGAGTGGCAGGCTATTGTTGAACGCTATGCTTCGCTGGATAACTTACCTATTGTACCAAAAGAAATTCTCCCACCTTCAACACAAGAAATTAGTCAAGAACTAGCCACTGAGCTAGAACAACAATGGCGAGATATGACTAATGTGCACCAGTTTTTTGGAATTTTACAAAAACATAATTTAAGTCTTCAGCAAGTTTTCCGTGCGGTTAGCCAAGAATTAGCATGGCAAGTTCCTACCACCGCCTTATCTGATCTGCTTTCTCTTGCATACCAAGCACAAAATGAGGTGATGCTTTTTGTCGGAAATCGTGGCTGTGTTCAGATTTTTACTGGCAAAATAAAAGAGTTAACAAAAAATAATTCGCTCAATATTTCTGGTCATAACTTTCAATTGCATTTCATTGAAAATGGTATCTCCGAATGCTGGGTGACTCGAAAACCGACTAAAGATGGGTTTGTAACTAGTTTAGAGGTCTTTGATAAGCAAGGTAATCAACTTATTCAAATGTATGGGCAACGTATAGAAGGTACGCCAGAACAAATAGAATGGAGTAAACAAATTCTTTCTATATCTCGCTTATAATAAAAAGTATTAAAAAATTGTTGGGCTTCTAATGGTAAATTTCCGAATACTTTTTAAGCAAATATTGTGATTAAGTTAGAGATGAAATTTACCATAGAACCCTTTGCTTCATTAATTCACGACAGCGACATAAGCCACTTTTTGATATGGAAAGAGAATAATCCTCCATTAACCGCATAAAGCGTTTTACTTGTAGTTTATATTAGTTATTAACCCTGCAAATATTGTCATTACAGAGATTTCCCACCATGACAATTACCTCGGAATTTCCTGTTTATTGTTATATAAAAACGATTACAAATGGAACAATAATTTTTCAATTATTTACTTGGTTAATAATTTCGAATAGATTGAACAATTTTTTTGAACATAACAAAAAAAACGCCTTCAACTCACCTAGTAAAACAAAAAAATAACATAATTATTTGAATTAAAACAATTTTAAACATACAATAATGAATGTTTAAAATGTTAATTTTATCAATATCTATTGTACTAATAGCTATTCTCATTTAAAAACCGCACGTTTGGCCTATCGATATATCGGAAAAACAGGAAGAATAGACCCTAATTTCGTGAGTTATTATTAGTTATTAATGAACAATAGCCTACTTGAGTAGGAGGTAAATATGTCAGAAAGTGTAGTCAACGATATTGTTAAATGGCTTGAAAGTCAGTTGCAACGCAATGAAGGCATCAAAATCGACACAATTGCCGATAAAAGCGGTTATTCAAAATGGCATTTACAGCGTGTTTTCAAAGAAATGAAAGGTTGCACGCTTGGCGAATACGTCCGTAAACGTCGTTTATTAGAAGCAGCTAAATCATTACGTGAAGGTAACTTACCTATTCTTGACATCGCATTGCAATATGGCTTTAGCTCACAGGCGACATTTACCCGTATCTTTAAAAAGCACTTTGATACAACGCCTGCAAAATTTCGCCAATCAGGTGAATTGCCTGAATGCAAAAATTTTATGACCTGTAGTTGTCATAACTAATTATTTTAGAACATCCCTTCCTATTAGTTATTTGTAATTTTGAAGTCTATGTCTGAGCCGACTATGTCGGCTCAAGGTTGTTGGCAAAGCAAGATAAAAGTGTGATTTTTCTCGCTTTGTGTTATCAGTCGAAAATCAAAAAATTGATTTTCCTCTTTTATTTTCAATAACCTATTAGACCGCAGCTAAACATAAATGTTTATCCGCAGTCTGAGCCGACTATGTCGGCTCTTTTTTTAACTTAATTCATGGGCTAACCAGTTTTCCAAATCAGCCAACTGTTCCTGCAATTGCGGCCATTTCACAACCATCTCTTTGCTCAATGCACGTACTGTTTCTGCCTGATACGCTTTACCTGTCAATTGCTCACTCAGCCACTCTAAAGGGGATGGGTCTAAACTATCCGTAAAAAACTGACAGCGGTTTATCACACCTTTTTCGATATCAAAATGAAACTCAATTCCCCCCCAAGGAAAACGGGTATCTGAATAGTGAGAGAAAGCCGGGGCTTGCCCAAAATTCCATTCCCAACTACTTTGTTTTGCAAAGGTGTCTGTGAAATTTGGCAAATCAGGTAGTTTTTCAGGGGAAATATACTCAGCAGCGACCGTTTCGCCGAAGTAATTAAAAAAGCTTTTAATTATTCCTTCGCAAACAATTTCATGAGAAATATTGGGGACAAGCTCAGATAAATTAGCCACACGAGAACGCACTGACGTAATTCCTTTTGCCTGTAATTTTTTCGGATCTGGATTCAGATAGTTTGCTAAGCGACTTAAATCTGCATTAATCAGCAAGGTTCCGTGGTGAAAACCTCTATCCTTCGTTTCTCGGTATGCAGAACCCGATATTTTTCGCGGACCACTTTCAGTCTCTAAAACTAAATCATTACGGCCAGAGATTTGTGCGTTAATACCGACAAGTGCCAATCCATCGACAATAATTTGTGTAGAAACTGTTTTGTCATATTCCGGTTTTCCTGCCATAAACGTAAAACAAGTATTACCTAAATCATGAAAAACAGCCCCACCACCGCTACTACGCCGTGCTAAACGAACATTATCTTCTTCCATCCTCCGAGTGTTACATTCTTTCCACGGGTTTTGTGCACGCCCTATAACCACCGTATCAGCATTTCGCCAAAGAAACATAACACGTTGGTCGGTTGGCATTTGTCGGAAAATGGTTTCTTCAACCGCAAGGTTAAACCAAGGATCGTAGGATTCAGAGATGAGTAAACGTACTGTTGACATTAGGCTATCCTTAAAACAAAACTTGCCCTTAAGATAGCATAATCACTAAAGAAAATAGCGAATTTAGATACGCCTTGCCTGCCAAAACACTTTTCGCCAATAAACGTTGTCCATTGATGAACGGATCACCCCTTTACTCGTTGATGCATGAATGAATGTATTATCGGTATCGTAAATACCCACATGCAATCCATTCTCTCCTGAACCTGTTTTAAAGAACACCAAATCCCCTGGCATCAAATCTGATTTATCAATCCGTGTGCCTAATTGAGTTTGATCTACCGTTGTACGAGGTAATTGAATGGCAAAGCGATCATTAAATGTGCGATAGACAAAACCGGAACAATCAACACCATTTTGATTCATGCCGCCATAATGATAAGGCGTACCATACCACTGCTCGAGTTGGTCTTTTAATTGCGCTATCGTCATAATTGGATCAGATAACTGTGTTTTTAGCGGCGGTGGTGGCGTTCTTTTAACGGATGTCGATGAACAACCAATTAAAACTAAACACAATAATAGTGGCAGGTGTTGTATTTTAATAACCATAAAGCACCTTATTTATCTATCTGATTACGATAACTTGCTTATATTATAGTGCGTGAAGACTATAATATAAGCAACTAAGAAATTATTCTATTCTATCACTTGATGATTTATTAGGTCGGCTAATTAGCCATACCCCTAATAAAATAAAACAGATACCAATGGCCTTTAACCCTGTAGCAGGTTCATTAAACCAAGGTAAGAAAACTGCTAATAAATAAACGAAAACATAGCTTAAGCTAATAAGCGGATAAGCTTTATTCAATGCTATATATTTTAATGCTAATAGCCAACATAACATCGATAACGCATAACAAACTAACCCTAAAAAAATAATTCCTAAACTAGTAGTATTAGCGAGTAACCAATCCAATTGCAGCCAATGCCAGCCAAGTGCGAATGAGGGTAATTCAACTACCCCTGCTTTTAAGCTCAGTTGAGCGACTGTAACTAATAACGCACTGCCAATCACCCATAAATAACCCTTGTTCATACGCTGATACTCATTAGCAAAATACCAAACATAATGGCAGCAACCCCTAACCAGTGGTTGAGCCCAGTTTGTTCTTTATAAACAAACTGGCCAATTAGCGTAATTAACACAAAATTAATACTTAGCATTGGATACGCGATACTTAGCGGCATGGTTTCCAATAATTTCAACCAAAACAACATGCCAAGCCCTAGCATGAAAACCGCCAGCACCAACCACCGAAGGGCTGATGCTGTTTTATTGGTTTTATTACTCTGCCAATTGACGACGGCTTGCTTTTGAGCCACTTGTCCAATACAGGTCAAAACGCTAACCAGCAATAACAGTAATAGTTGTGCAATCATTGTTGATGATAAACCACAATCGCCATACGTGAATTTTTAATAACTTCATCTGGCTTAGGAATATCTGGCAGACCTTCTTTACGGCCTAATAAAAAGACAACAGTTACCTGCCCTTCTTTACGTGCTTTTGTCAGCCATTGTGCAAACTGGTCCGGTTTTATTAAGCGATGTTGGCTATCTGGATATTCCAACCCATAACTTAACTCTCCACTACTATTGTATAAATAGATATTGGAATTTTGAGTTTCCCAAGCAAGACCGGCTGCGACCCCAACATTACTTGCCATCAGATATTTGCTATTCATCAGTAAATCATGATTTTGATGAATAAAGTTTTGAGGTAATTTAGAATCGATGGTGTTGTTCGGCAGAGCACTGCCAATACACAAACTCACGGCCAAAGAGCACGATGCGGCCCATAACCAATATTTCGCATTTAATACCGTACATAGGTAACCGATAATCGCCCAAATAGAAAAGGCAACGACACCTAACACCATTTTTGACCATTCATCAGGTTCGTATAACGGCTTTTTGATCACTGTGCTCACGACAATTACCGCTATAACCGCAGCGATCCCTAATACAACATTAATAATCCCATTAGCTTTCAATGCTTTCATTTTACCACTACGAACGCAGTCAACCCCATACTTTGCCATAAGCAATGCCAATGGCGCCATAAACGGCAACATATACGTTGGTAACTTACCGCGGGAAATACTGAAAAAGATGACGGGAACAACAAACCAGCACAGTAAGAAAAACATATCAGGACTAGATTTACGTTCTTTCCAACCTTTCATGATAGCACCGGGTAACAGCCCTGCCCATGGAATAGCGCCAAGAATAATAATCGGAATATAATACCAAAACGGTGCGATATGCTGAGCATCATCTGCCGTGAACCGCTTAATGTGCTCAATCCAAAAGAAATAATGCCAATAATCAGGCTCTTGTTTTGCAACCGCCAAAGCCCATGGCAAGCTGATAATAACCGCAGAAATTATTGCAAGCGGCCCATATTTGAGTAGCTCAAGAAACCGCTTTTGATAGATTGTGACAGGCAGCATGACAATCACTGGAATAGCAAGGGCTAAAAAGCCTTTGGTCATAAATGCCATGCCACAAGCTAGCCCAAGACAAAGCCACGCCGCTAATTTGGACTTTACTTCCCTCGATTTCATTGCCCACAAGCAACAAAACATACTTGCCGCTATCCATAAAGACAACATTGGGTCGAGTACACTGTAGGTCCCGATGGAAAACACTAAGAACATCGAGATATAAATGAGGCTTGCAACATAGGCAACGTGGTTATTACGCCACATCATCTTTGCCATACGATAGACAAGTAATGCACTGAGAAGAATACAAAAAACCGAACCAAAGCGAACAGCAAAATTAGTTTCACCAAAGATCATTTGGCTAATATTGTTTATCCAGTAACCTGCCACTGGTTTTTCAAAATAGCGTACATCCAGCATGTAAGGAACAATCCAATCGCCACGCTGTAACATTTCACGGCTAATTTCTGCGTATCGCGTTTCATCTGGTTGCCAAAGTAAACGACTATTCAACGGCAACAAATAGGTTAGGATAAAAAAAAGAGCCAGCAGAGAGGCTCCTACTTTGCTCGCTCGGTTATTCAACATAGGTTGCTTATTCCTCTTCTTGGCAGCCTAGCCAGCCTTCACGTCCGGGGAATGGTGCCCTCACCACACGCCCTTTGGGCAATGAATTCAAATTGTCTGGCAGTAATTCACTCAATGTACAGAATTGGATTTCTTCTTGTGTAATTCGTTCCAATAATTGTGAAAATTGTTCCGATTTGGACATTCCTTCCACTTCTGTATGGATAGTATAAACTGGAACGCCTTGATCTTCTTTAATTGCTTGAAGAATAAAATCATTAAATGCATCATCACTCACGACTGTCCCTACGACTTCATCGTAAGTCGGCAGTGTGACAGGGATTTGAACCGTCCCGAGTGAGCCATCGGCTAAAATTGGCCTAAATGGGTATTTACCACGACAATCACTGTTGTAGTCAAAGTTAAACGCTTGTTTAACTTCCAACACACGCTCATCACCTCGCCAACCAGCAACGGCAGAACAAGTCACTCGGTGTCCAATGGCTTTCTCCAGCGCATCCACCCCTAACTTAACTTGCTCAGTTAGTTGCGGTTTGCTCCATTTGGCAACTTTAGCCTGCCAACCTTGATGATCCCACGCATGTAAGCCAACTTCATGACCAGCATCCAAAGTTTGTTTCATCAAATAACCTAAATCTTTAGCAATTTTTTTACCCGGCCATGCTGTGCCCGCTAATAAGATATCTAACCCATAAAGGGATGCAGCGTTCGACCTAAGCATTTTCCACAGAAATTTAGGACGCAAAAGGCGCCATAAATGGCGCCCCATGTTATCGGGTCCTACACTGAAGAAAAAGCTGGCCTGGATATTATGCTCTTTAAGCACGTTGAGTAGCTGTGGAACCCCTTTCAAGGTACCTTGGTAGGTATCCACATCAATTCTCAAGCCAACTTTTTTCATTAGTCTTTACTACCTAACTCTTCAACTGCACCTTGTAAGAAGAAATCTAATGTTTCTTCGATGGTATCTTTCATATCGATAGTTGGGACCCAATCCAGTAAACGACGTGCATTTTCAACACTTGGTTTACGGTGTTCAACATCTTGATACCCTTGGCCATAATAGCTGCTGCTTTCGATTTCACGGAAGCCTGCAAATGGAGGAAATTTCCCACGTTGAGGGTGTTTTTCGAAGCTTTCCAACAACATTTCTGCTAATTCACGAATACTCGCTTCGTTAGTTGGGTTACCGATATTGATGATCTGACCATCACATTTGCCATCTTTGTTTTCGATAATACGGAATAACGCTTCGATACCGTCTTTAATGTCTGTAAAGCAACGTTTTTGTGCACCACCGTCAACCAGTTTAATTGGCGAACCTTCAACTAAGTTTAGAATTAACTGAGTAATCGCACGCGAACTACCAATACGTGCAGAATTCAAGCTATCTAAGCGAGGCCCCATCCAGTTGAATGGACGGAATAAGGTGAATTTTAAACCTTCTTTCGCACCGTATGCCCAAATCACTCGGTCAAGTAATTGTTTAGAAACTGAGTAAATCCAACGTTGTTTATTGATTGGGCCGACGATTAAGCGTGACTCGTCTTCATCAAACTCTTTATCATCACACATACCATAAACTTCAGACGTCGATGGGAAGATAATACGTTTGTTATATTTCACGCAGTAACGTACAACTTTCAAGTTTTCTTCAAAGTCTAATTCGAAAACGCGTAATGGATTACGGGTATATTCGATTGGCGTTGCAATCGCAACCAGAGGCAGAATAACGTCACATTTTTTGATGTGGTATTCAATCCATTCTGTATGGATGCTAACGTCACCTTCAATGAAGTGGAAGCGTGGGTTACCAATAAAACGCTCAATCGCAGAAGAACCGATATCCATACCATAAATATCGTAGTTACCGTCTTTTAATAGGCGCTCCGTTAAATGGTTACCAATAAACCCATTCACACCTAAAATAAGAACACGTGTGCGGCGTTTAACTTGTGCTGTTGGTTTTGCTCCAACACGGACATCAGTTACGATACCCATTTCGTTAGCAAGGCGGCTACCTTGCATATATAAACCAGTCTCGCTTTGGCCGCTAATCACTTCGATAGCGCCTTGCCCGCAAGCAATACGCAGTGGGTCACTCGAAAGTACCGTACCAGCTGCTTTACCTTGGTTATCATCTAAAACGCGTGCGCGCCAGATAACCATTTTACGTGCGCCTAAATAAGTGAACGCACCTGGGTAAGGTTCAGTTACTGCACGAATTAAGCAGTTAACTTCTTTTGCGCTATTATTCCAATTAATCAAACCATCTTCAGCGGTACGACGACCAAAATATGTTGCTTGGCTTTCATCTTGTGCAACAGATTTGTAGCTACCAGCTTCAATTAATGGCAGTGTTTTATTCAATAAAACTTCCGCCGCTTCACGTACTTTCGCATGTAAAGTTAGGCTAGTGTCTGTATCGGTAATCACCACTTTTTCTTGAGCAATAATATCGCCAGCGTCAGCTTTAGCTACCATTTTATGTAAGGTCACACCAGTTTCGCTTTCACCTTTTAATAATGCCCAATTAATAGGTGCACGACCGCGGTATTTAGGTAGCAATGAGCCGTGTAAATTAAACGCACCTTTAGGCGCGATAGCTAACAGCTCTTCACTTAACATATCACGATAGTAGAAAGAGAAAATCACATCAGGTTTCATTTCGCGAATACGTTCAATCCATAATGGATGATTAACGTTTTCAGGCGCAAAAACAGGAAGCTCCATGTCAGCACTTAAACGCGCAACTGAGGAGTAAAAGTGGTTTTCATTTGGGTCATCAGTGTGTGTAAACACTGCTTGGATATCAAAACCTGCTTTTTCAAGCGCTTTTAGCCCTACGCAGCCAATATCATGATAGGCAAAAACAATAGCTTTCATTAGTCTTCTTCCTGATTTTTGTCGGATTTCGCATCTGCTCCAACGACTTTTTGAATAAAATAACGAGGTCTTGCGCGCACATCATTGTAGATCCTACCGATGTATTCGCCCAGTAGCCCCATGGCAACAAATTGTGCACCAATAAACATAAAGAGTACTGCAAACAGAGTAAATACGCCATCTGCTGCCCACTCTGCGCCAAAAATTAAACGCAATGCAATTAACAATACCGCTAATAAAAAACCGCCAGCAGCGATAATACTTCCTACAACACTCAATAAACGTAGTGGCGCTGTAGTCAGGCATGTTAATAAGTCATACATTAAATTAATCAGCTTCATAAAGCTGTATTTAGAATCACCAAACTCGCGTTCTGCATGCGCTACATCAATTTCAATGGTTCTACGTGCAAATGTATTTGCCAAAATAGGAATAAATGTACTTCTTTCATGACATTGCAACATAGCTTGAATGATATGACGGCGGTATGCACGTAACATACAGCCGTAATCTCCCATTGAACGCCCTGTCGCTTTTGTGATCATCGCATTGATCATTTTAGAGGCTGTTTTGCGAAACCAAGAGTCTTGGCGATTCGCACGGCGCGTACCAACTACATCATAACCTTGCATAGCTGTTTGCACTAAACGTGGGATTTCCTCTGGTGGATTTTGTAAATCCGCATCCAAAGTAATCACTAAGTCGCCATCAGCTTGGTTAAAACCCGCCATAATAGCAGAATGCTGCCCATAGTTACGGTTTAAAATAATTGCAATAACGTGGTTATCTGGATTTTCTGCGGCTTCTGTAAGCATTTGTGCTGAACGATCGCTACTACCATCATCAACTAGAATTAATTCATAGGATTGAGTTAATTGTTTACATGACTTGATAGTACGTTCTAACAATTGCGGTAAACTCTGCTCTTCATTATAGACAGGGATAACCACTGAGACTTTTTTAATCTCATCAAATTCATCTGCGTGTGACACTATTTTGACTCCAAAAGAACTGCTTCTACAGCTTTAACGACCCGTTCAACATCTGCATCAGTCATATCGGGAAATAAAGGTAACGAACACAATGTGGCGCTATTCCATGTTGATTCAGGTAAAACTAACTCAGGGTATTTTTCGCGATAATATTTTTGTGTATGCGCGGCACGAAAGTGCAACCCTGTTCCAATATCATGCTCTTTCAATTTTTCCATGAATGTATCGCGATCAATACCGCATGCTGCTTTATCGACACGTACCATAAATAAATGATTTGCATGTAAATGAGAGTAACTAGGGACACTCAACATTTGTAAAGGAGAATTTTTCAGTAACTCACGATAACGAGCTGTAAGTTCCGCACGACGCTGATTTAATTGCTCAACTCGTGATAACTGCACCACTGCAATCGCGGCGTGAATGTCTGATAAATTATATTTAAAACCGGGCTCAACAACCTCGGCTTGCGGCTTACGGCCTTGCATTTGTCTATCAAACGCATCAACCCCTAGACCGTGAAACTTGAGTGTACGTACACGCTGAGCAAGTTCATCGTCATCTGTTGCGACTAATCCCCCTTCCGCACAGGTGACATTTTTGATGGCATGAAAAGAAAAAATAGACGTTCCCTTTTCGCCAATCCACTCATCTTTATAACGAGTACCCACGGCATGTGCCGCATCTTCGATTAATGCTACACCGGCTTTTTGAGCAATCAAACGCAATGCGTCAAGATCACAAGGAGCTCCCGCATAGTGTACTGGGATAATAGCCTTTGTTTTTTCTGTTAACGCTTTTTCTACGGCATCAGGTTGGATCATTAATGTATCACGATCAACATCAATCATGACCGGTGTTGCCCCAAGCAACTCAATCATATTGATTGTAGATACCCATGTTTGAGAAGGCGTGATGACTTCATCACCAGGACCAATACCCAATGCCATTAATACAACATGCATGCCTGCAGTAGCTGATGACAATGCAATTGCATGTTTACAGCCATAACGCTTACAAAAATCGTCTTCTAGCTGATGATTCTGTGGGCCTGTTGTTATCCAGCCTGAACGCAGAACGTTTTCTACTGCCTTGACCTCTTCATCACCAATTGCTGGTTTTGAAAATGGTAAGAAATTGCTCATATTGTTAATAGCCTAGTTTTCATTGTGAATAGAATATTCTAGTTAATTATACTTTAACCGAACCTCAACACCTGCAAACATTGCGGGATTATCATGTAAAAATGTGTGATAAAAACAACTTATTGCTTATCCGCTAAATTTATAACCTGCCACACTTGATGAGATGTACTGTGACTTAACTTAATTTCAGACATAAATATGTCAGATAAATTATTTTCTGTCATTATGCACTCTGGTTTCCCTATTGCGACTAACTGTCCTTGTTTCATCATCCAAATACAAGATGCATTTTTATATGAATGACTAAGGTCATGACCACTCATTATAACGGTTCCTAAGCAATCACAAAAATATTTAATCCATTTATCAAGCATCGCTTGCTGAATAATATCTAAATTATTGGTCGGCTCATCCAATAATATGAATTTTCCCTTGCATTGCTGTTTATCCCAAACCTGCAAAAATGCGGCTGTAATTCGAACCCTCTGCCATTCTCCACCCGAGAGTTGGCTAATAGGTTTACTTAATAATGATGTCAGTTGAAAATCTGAACATAAGCGCTCAAAAATATCATTGGAAAACAAGGTGTCAGGTGAAAAAAGGCCAAAGTATTGAAAAACTTTGAGTATAGGAACGTAACTAACTAATTGTGAAAGATAAGCACGCTGTTGGCTTAATTGTGCAATACGATATTGCCGTATACTTCGGCCATCAATTAAAATATCGCCGCCTACAGGTAAATAACCGCTTATCGCAGCTAATAATGTACTTTTCCCCGCCCCATTCGCACCCAATAGATGAATTTGTTCTCCAGCCCGCACTTGAGCTGAAACATTAATCAATCGAGTATCGACGGTAATATTTTTAATATCAATAATTAATTTGTTATCCATCACTTCTACCGCCATTGTTGGTGACGAATTAACAAGAAAATAAATATCGGTGCCCCTAAGGTGGCCGTAATAACACCAATAGGAACTTCAGCATTGTCGATTAATAACCGAGACAGTATATCTGCAATTAATAACCCTAATGCCCCTGCTACAGCAGAACCAACTAATAATACTCGGTTATCTGTTAAACCACTTAATCGCAATATATGAGGAATAACCAAACCAATAAAACTAATCGCACCCGCAATAGCGACGCTGAGGCCAATTAATACACCACTAATAATAATTAATATCACGCGCCATTTATGGACTGAGATTCCTAATTGATAAGCTTGTACTGTACCTAATGAAAGATAATTCAGTATATTACCTTGGAAGAGCACCCAAATTAAAAACGGTAAACAGCCAATAACAAGGCCAATTTGACGCCAATCAACCCCACTAAAACTCCCCATCATCCAATACAGTAACTGCCGCAAATCAAGGTTACTGCTCATATACACCATCCATGTCATACAAGCCCCACTAATCACACCAAGTGCAACCCCAACAAGCAATAAACTCGAATTATTCAAGTTCTTACGACGAGCAAAGTAAAGCAATATGGAGGTAAATAATAAAGCCCCTATAATCGCGCTAACACTTAATAGCCAATAATGCGTCACACCTGATGATAATAATACAGTCAGCACCACTGCAACACCCGCACCATTGCTAACCCCTAATAAGCCTGGTTCTGCTAAAGGGTTTTCAAATAAAGCTTGCATTATAGCCCCTGTGACTGCAAGAGCTGCGCCAATGACAATGACCGCTAGTGTGCGGGGAATGCGAATTTGCCAGACAAAAAGTTGTGCAGTGTCATTCATCCATTGATTTGGCCATAGATGAATTTCACCCACGCTTAATGCAATCACTGCGGTGACTACTAATAAAATTATTAGCACAATAACTAATCGCATATCAGAGCGAAGCTGATTTTTTTGAAGATTTATTAAGTGATTATTCATTATGTTAATAATATTTAAAATAGCGTTGTGAATTCTCGATTATATCTATTTATGAAAGAAATACGATAACAACTACCTATGATAATTAGAGCTTCATCAACCACAAAACCAAAGGAACACTATGAGCATTTCAACTAAGTTGCCCATTAAAACTCCCTCACAAATGACTAATCCATTTGTCCAAGAGCCTAAGCCGCCTTCATTTTGGCAACAAATAAAATTCATGTGTAATAAAATATTCTGTTATCCGCTATTTAGCAACAAAACCAAATTTAAAGTATATGAGAACCCAATATATCGTTCAGATAACATTAAAGCTCATAGCACTCACATGCCTAAAACTAGTAACGATGCCGATAACCTTTCAATTAGCATGGATATTATTTCAAAAACTGAAAATATACAAAAAGATCGATTACAATCCGCAACCAATAATATAGATATTATATTGAAATATATAGAAAATAGAAATGCGATTAAAGCTCAAAAAAAAACAACTTATGAAGAACAAAAAAAGCATCATCAGTTCAATAAATTAGATAAGGCAATTCGGCTACATCCTGAGTTTGCGTCAACTGAAGGAATCTTCAGACTTTCAGGTAAGAAAACAGATATGAATAATATCTTTGAACGTTTAAATTCAGGTAAGCAACTTACTCAAAAATTTATTGATGAACATAATATCAGCCTACCATCCATGACTTTGGCTTATAAAGAATTATTTGGACAGATCATGGACAAGCAAGATTATTCCACCGATTTCTTGAACAAATCGCCTGACCGAGCTTTAAGCGATGCTCTTCAAAATCAGCGAGATGTTATCGAATTTATGAAAAATAATGGGATTACTGGCGAAAAAGAAAAAATTATATTAGCCAATACAAAAACCAGAATTAATTGGGAAACACCGACATTACCATTCAACATGCTTATCTCACTTTTGGCTGATATTGCTAAAAACCCAGCAACAAAAATGGATGCAAAAAACCTTGCTATATGCGTAGCGCCGAGGCTATTAGCAGAACAATTTAAAACACCTTCGAAAGAAAATATCCTATTAAATAATAGAATGATTACCTTTATTGAGATATTGATTCACACTAAATTACACGCTTAAAATTCTTAAAAACAAAAGACCGCCTAGGCGGTCTTTTTCTATATCAAACGATATAATTACTCTTTCGGTGTTGCTTTTTCTACACGGCTTTTTAATTTTTGGCCTGGGCGGAAAGTAACAACACGGCGTGCAGTAATTGGAATATCTTCCCCAGTTTTTGGGTTACGTCCGGGACGTTGATTTTTATCACGTAAATCAAAGTTACCGAATCCAGATAATTTTACTTGCTCACCATTTTCTAAGGAAAGGCGAACCTCTTCAAAGAAAGTTTCGACAAGGTCTTTAGCATCACGTTTGCTAACACCCAGTTTTTCAAACAAATTTTCTGACATTTCAGCTTTAGTAAGCGCCATAGGTTTAGTCCCTCAAGGAGGCTTGGAATCGCTGTTTTAACGCAGCAATACACAGATCAACGGTAGCAGTGATCTCTTCTTCTTCCATGGTACGTTGGGTATCTTGGAAGACAAGACTGATAGCAAGGCTCTTGTAGCCATCTGCTATTCCTTCACCACAGTACACATCAAATAAGTTTATGCCAACTATATGATTTATGCCAACTTTTTTACACTCTGCTAAAACTTCAGCAGCGGCCACATCTTCTGGCACGACTACAGCGATGTCACGGCGGTTCGATGGATAGCGCGAAATCGCCTTAGCTTCAGGGATGACACGTTGTGCTATCGCATCACTACGAACCTCAAACACCACCGTACGACCATTTAAATCGAGTTTGCGTTCTAATTCTGGGTGGACCACACCAATAAAGCCAATGTGTTCATTTTCCAGATAAATCCCAGCACTTTGACCTGGATGCAATGCAGGGTGTGCCTCAGATTTAAATGTAATTTGATTTAGTTTCCCAGTCAATTCAAAAACAGCTTCAAGATCACCTTTTAAGTCAAAGAAGTCAACAACTTGTTTATCTAATGACCAATGTTCTTCAAATCTATTGCCTGTGATGACCCCTGCAAGCATTGGTTCCTGACGGATTCCATATTCTGCTTGATTATCAGGAATAAAGCGCAGACCTGTCTCAAATAAACGAATTCTATTTTGTTGACGATTCTGATTATAGACAACCGTTCCTAATAAACCAGTCAACAGCGATAAACGCATCGCTGACATATCGACAGAAATCGGGTTAGGTAAAATCAATGCGTCTTGTTGTGGGTGCAGTAAAGCTTGAACTTTAGGATCAACAAAACTATATGTAATTGCTTCTTGATAACCACGGTCAACTAACATCGCTTTAATACGTTTTAAAGGTAAGTTAGCTTCTTTATGATTAGTCATGACCAGGTCGGCACGCAGTGGCACATCAGGAATACTGTTATAGCCATAAACACGCGCGACTTCTTCCACTAAATCTTCTTCGATTTGCATATCGAAGCGCCAACTTGGAGCAACAACATCCCATGTGTTAGCCGAAACCGTGACTTTACATCCTAAACGCGTCAAAATATCAGTGACTAACTCATCTTCAATAAAGTAGCCGATCAAACGGTCTAATTTATTGCGCGTCAGCTTAATATTGGCTGCTTTCGGTAAATGCTGTTCACTGGTGACATCAATGATTTCACCCACTTCCCCACCGCAAATATCCACAATCAGTGAGGTTGCACGTTCAATCGCTTTAAACTGCAACTGTGGGTCAACACCGCGTTCAAAACGGTGTGAAGCATCGGTATGTAAACCGTAGTTACGTGCGCGGCCTGTAATCGATAATGGGTCAAAAAACGCACACTCTAATAAAATATTTTTGGTTTCGTTATTAACGCCTGAGTGCTCACCACCAAAAATACCCGCGATCCCGAGTGCTTTAGACTCATCAGCGATTACTAAGGTGTCTGATTTCAATGTTGCTTCGCTACCGTCAAGAAGAACCAGTTTCTCACCATCTTTAGCCATACGAGCAACAATAGCACCGTCTAAACGGTCTAGATCGTAGGCGTGTTGAGGTTGGCCCAATTCCAATAAAACGTAGTTGGTAATATCCACAACAGCGTCAATAGAACGGACTCCACCACGACGTAGCTTTTCTTTCATCCACATTGGTGTCGGTGCTGAAACATCAATATCTTTGATCACTCGCCCTAAAAAACGTGGGCACGCATTTGGCGCTTCGACTCGAATTGGGAATGTATCTTTTGTTGTCGCAGATACAGCATTAATAACTGGTTCATTTAACGCTAATTTATTAATAACTGCGACATCACGTGCAACCCCAAGAATACTTAAGCAATCTGCACGGTTAGGTGTAATGCTGATTTCAATCGCATTATCATCAAGTTTTAGATATTCACGAATATCGGTACCGATAGTGGCATCCTGCGGCAATTCAATAATTCCGCTATGATCATCGGAAATACCCAGCTCAGAATAAGAACACAGCATACCTTCAGAAGGCTCGCCACGTAATTTTGCTGCTTTAATTTTAAAATCACCGGGCAATACCGCACCCACGGTAGCAACTGCTACTTTCAAACCTTGACGGCAGTTTGGTGCACCACAGACGATATCTAATAAACGCTCACCACCCACGTTAACTTTTGTAACACGCAGTTTGTCTGCATTTGGGTGTTGACCACACTCAACCACTTCACCGACAACAACGCCGTGAAATTGGCCAGCAACCGCATCTACACCGTCAACTTCCAAACCTGCCATCGTGATTTGTTCTGATAATGCTTCACTACTGATCGCCGGGTTCACCCATTCGCGTAACCATAGTTCACTGAATTTCATGAGATAGACCCGCCTTATTTAAACTGTTTGAGGAAACGAAGATCATTTTCGAAGAATGCACGTAGATCAGAAACACCGTAACGCAGCATTGTTAAGCGCTCCATTCCCATACCAAATGCAAAACCTGAATAGACTTCTGGGTCAATACCTACATTGCGTAATACATTTGGATGCACCATTCCGCAACCTAATACTTCTAACCACTTACCATTTTTACCCATAACGTCAACTTCTGCTGAAGGTTCTGTGAATGGGAAATAAGATGGGCGGAAACGTACTTGGACTTCTTCTTCAAAGAAGTTATTCAAAAAATCATGTAATGTGCCTTTTAGATTGGTAAAGCTGATATCTTTATCAACAATCAGGCCTTCTGTTTGATGGAACATAGGTGTATGCGTTTGGTCGTAGTCATTACGATATACACGACCTGGGGCAATGATACGAATTGGTGGTTGTTGGCCATTCATTGTACGGATTTGCACACCCGATGTTTGCGTACGCAGTAAGCGTTTTGCATCGAACCAAAAAGTATCGTGGTCCGCACGCGCGGGGTGGTGAGCAGGTATATTTAGCGCATCAAAATTATGGTAGTCATCTTCGATTTCTGGACCTGTTTCTACAGAGAAACCCAATTCGCCAAAAAACTCTTCAATTCGCTGAATTGTACGGGTGACTGGGTGTAACCCACCATTTTCCATACGACGCCCTGGTAATGACACATCAATTTTTTCTGACACTAGACGTGCATTAAGAATTTCAGCTTGCATCGCGTCCTTACGGGCGTTCAGTGCATCTTGAACCTGTACTTTAGCTTCATTTATCACAGCCCCTGCTGCTGGACGTTCCTCAGCAGACAGATCACGCAACGTTTTCATCTGTAGTGTGAAATGGCCGCTCTTGCCTAAATATTCAACACGCACTGACTCCAACGTAGCAACATCTTGGGCCTGTTCAATGGCTGCTTTTGCCTGTGCAACCAACTCAGCGAGATGTGGCATTGTTTCCCCTTTATGACCGCTTGGTCTTTTTGCTAGTTATTCACTATATATTTTAAGCTTCACATTCTATTTGGTAATGAATGAATACTTAACTGATTTTACTGCACTTAATTTAAAACTAGAAACAAAAAAGCCTCCCTAAGGAGGCTTTAGCGTAACTTTTCATTTCTTCTTTCTATTTACGCGCAAAAGCCCCCGAAATTCAGGTGCTAAAGTAAAAAAAGAAACGAAAAATCACAAAATGCATAGAATAAATTCCTAATAACTATCTGAGTCTAAAGTATTAACACAAATAGCTATAAATGAAAAGAGGAAGTTACCCTCCTCTTTTCAAGCAAACAATTAAGCTAAAGCGCCTTTCGCTTTTTCAACTAAAGCAGTGAATGCTGCTTTATCGAAAACTGCGATGTCTGCTAAAATCTTACGGTCGATTTCAATTGAAGCTTTTTTCAAGCCATTAATGAAACGGCTGTAAGACAGACCATTCTGACGAGCCGCAGCGTTAATACGTGCGATCCACAGTTGACGGAACTGACGTTTACGTTGACGGCGGTCACGGTAAGCGTATTGACCAGCTTTGATTACCGCCTGAAACGCTACGCGGTAAACACGTGAACGTGCACCATAGTAACCTTTCGCCTGCTTCAGAATTTTTTTGTGACGTGCACGTGCGATTACACCACGTTTTGCGCGAGCCATAGCTATCTCCTATCGTCTTTTATCTTAATTAACTAAATTGTTTACTTATGCGTAAGGCAGGCAAGCTACTACCAGACCCAGATCGCCCTTAGATACCATTCCTTTCGGACGTAAATGGCGTTTACGCTTAGTTGACTTTTTAGTCAGGATATGACGAAGGTTTGCATGCTTACGCTTAAAGCCACCGCCTGCAGTTTTTTTAAAGCGCTTTGCTGCGCCACGTACAGTTTTAATCTTTGGCATTTCTTTTATTTCCAACTTCGCATTGTGATTAACTACGAATTAACTAGGCGAATAACATCTATATTGCTATAAATGAATATTACTTGCAGGCCTAATTATTTCTTCTTCGGTGCCAGCACCATGATCATCTGACGCCCTTCAATTCTTGAAGGGAAAGACTCTACGGATGCCAGCTCTTCCAGATCAGCTTTGATGCGATTAAGCATTTCCAGACCAATCTGCTGGTGAGCCATTTCACGACCACGGAAACGTAGTGTAACTTTAGCTTTATCACCATCTTCCAGAAAGCGAGTCAGGTTGCGTAGTTTGACCTGATAATCACCTTCATCTGTACCAGGGCGGAATTTAATTTCCTTCACCTGAACAACTTTTTGTTTCTTTTTTTGCTCTTTTTGAGATTTGCTCTTCTCATAAAGGAATTTGCCGTAATCCATAATACGACAAACTGGCGGTTCAGCATTTGGGCTAATTTCAACTAGGTCTACACCTGCTTCTTCAGCTTTTTCAAGCGCTTCGCGTGCGCTCATGATGCCTAACTGTTCACCGTCTAAACCCGTTAAACGGACCTCTGGAACACGAATTTCATCATTAATACGATTTGGACGTGTTGTTGGGATTCTTTTTCCGCCTTTAATACTTCATTCCTCCAATTGGATAAAGAGATTTGCTTCTCTCAAGCAAATACACTCGTCACTCAATAGTTAATACCTGACGTGTGTACGATATTCTGTGTTTGTCTTCATGCGCTATGCACTGACAAAGTGATTCGACCGCGGATTTTAATGCTTATTGCCGGATTACTCAAGTAAATCTTGCAATAAATCACACTGAACTGTTTGAAAACTTGGCTATTGAGGCCAAATATTGCTTTGACGTAATTATCTTTATTCATTAATGAAGCAAATAGCAAGACATAAAATACACCCGTATCTTAGCTACTATGAGATTACTTTCATCATTAATAAAAAGAAAACTCGGATAAAACAGAGAAGCAGCGCCCAAAATGAGCGCTGCTAGACTCTAGCAATTACTTCGCTATAACCATACTGGCTTAATTATTTTTTCTTTGGTGCCAATACCATGATCATCTGGCGTCCTTCAATCCTTGATGGGAATGATTCAACAGATGCCAGTTCATCCAGATCGGTTTTGATGCGGTTAAGCACTTCCAAGCCAATCTGTTGGTGAGCCATTTCGCGACCACGAAAACGCAGTGTCACTTTAGCTTTGTCACCATCTTCCAAAAAGCGAATTAGACTACGTAATTTAACTTGGTAGTCGCCTTCGTCTGTTCCTGGACGGAATTTAATTTCCTTCACTTGAACAACTTTTTGTTTTTTCTTTTGTTCTTTCTGAGATTTGCTTTTCTCATAAAGATATTTACCGTAATCCATGATACGACAAACCGGTGGTTCAGCATTTGGGCTGATCTCGACTAAGTCAACACCAGCTTCTTCTGCTTTAAAGAGGGCTTCACGCACACTCATAACACCAAGTTGCTCACCGTCTAAACCAGTGACACGGATTTCTGTTGCGCGAATTTCATCGTTAATACGATTTGGACGCGCTGTTGGGAGTTTTTTTCCGCCTTTAATACCTTATTCCTCCATCTGATTGAGTTGACGACTGCGGATCTCTTCAAGCAGTTTTGTCATGAATTCGTTGACATCAAGGCTGCCTAAGTCTTTACCACGACGGGTACGAACAGCGACTTTACCTGATTCAACTTCTTTATCACCACATACTAACATGTAAGGGACGCGACGCAGTGTGTGCTCACGGATCTTAAAGCCGATTTTCTCGTTACGTAAGTCCGCTTTCGCACGAATGCCAACACTTTGCAGCTTGCTTACTAATTCTTGAACATAGTCTGCTTGGCTATCAGTAATGTTCATTACAACCACTTGTTGTGGTGCTAACCATGTTGGGAAAAAGCCTGCATACTCTTCTGTTAAGATACCAATGAAGCGTTCTAGTGAACCTAACACTGCACGGTGGATCATAACAGGAACGATACGTTCGTTGTTTTCACCTACATAGGAAGCTGTCAAACGACCCGGTAAGAAGAAGTCTAACTGGACAGTACCACATTGCCATGCACGGTCAAGGCAGTCATACAGTGTAAACTCAATTTTCGGGCCATAAAATGCGCCTTCACCTGGTTGGTATTCAAACTCAATACCTTTTGATTTCAGGGCGTTGGCTAAGTCTTCTTCCGCTCTGTCCCACATCTCGTCAGTACCGATACGTTTTTCAGGACGGGTTGATAGTTTTACAACAATTTTTTCGAAACCAAAAGTTGCGTAAACATCATAAATCATTTCAATACAGCTAGTAACTTCACTTAAGATTTGCTCTTCAGTACAGAAGATATGTGCATCATCCTGAGTAAAGCCACGCACACGCATTAAGCCGTGCAATGCACCTGATGGCTCATTACGGTGACAGCTGCCAAATTCTGCCATACGCAATGGTAAGTCACGGTATGATTTCAAACCTTGGTTAAAAATTTGTACGTGACCTGGGCAGTTCATTGGTTTTACACAATATTCACGGTTTTCAGATGACGTCGTGAACATAGCGTCTTTATAGTTATCCCAGTGACCTGTTTTTTCCCATAATACGCGGTCCATCATAAATGGCCCTTTCACTTCTTGATAATTATAAGCTTTCAGTTTAGTGCGTACGAAGGTTTCCAGTTCACGGAAAATTGTCCAACCGTCATTATGCCAGAATGCCATTCCCGGCGCTTCTTCTTGCATATGGTATAAATCTAACTGTTTACCAATTTTACGGTGGTCACGTTTAGCTGCTTCTTCTAAACGTAATAAATAGGCTGCCAATTGTTTTTTATCAGCCCATGCGGTGCCGTAAATACGTTGCAGCATTTTGTTATCGCTGTTACCACGCCAGTATGCACCAGCCACTTTTTGTAGTTTAAAATGGTGGCAAAAACGCATATTCGGTACGTGTGGACCGCGACACATATCAACATATTCTTCGTGATGATATAAACCAGGGCGGTCATCTTGACTAATATTTTGATCTAATATTTCAACTTTATAGTCTTCGCCTCGAGCCACAAATGTTTCACGAGCTTCGCTCCAAGAAACACGTTTTTTCACCACATCATAATCTGTTTTGGCAAGCTCAAGCATGCGCTTTTCAAGCTTTTCCAAGTCTTCCTGGGTCAGCATGTGGTCTAAATCAACATCATAGTAAAAACCATTGTCGATAGTCGGCCCAATCGCCATTTTAGTGTTTGGCCATAATTGTTTGATTGCATGGCCTAACAGGTGAGCACAAGAGTGACGAATAATTTCGAGTCCGTCTTCATCTTTGCTCGTAATAATGGATACATTTGCATCATGTTCAATTATTTCACATGCATCAACGCGTTCGCCATTAATTCGACCCGCGATACAGGCTTTAGCTAAACCCGCTCCGATGTCTCGAGCAACATCCATCACAGAAACGGGATGGTCAAACTGACGCTGACTTCCATCAGGAAGAGTAATAACAGGCATTAAAAAATCCTTATCAGCAGTGGTGACCCACACGAAAGATCACTTGCTTGATTATTCCAAAGTTATAAATCAATACGTTACTAACGATTTCTCACTTCACTATGCAAGATATGTACACAAATATGGGAAACTTAAAACGCCCTATTTCGTTACATCGTGAGCAACTCAACTGCTAATGATAACACAGACCTATTTTATGGTGATAGCGTAATACCGTGAATTGTTCTTCTTCATATGAAAAATCAACGCCTTCCCGATTAAATGATGAATAAGTTATCCAATGCAGGAAATAGTTTTTCTTTTTGCTTGAAAAACACACGATACCAACGGGATCCACTAGGTGCGATTAACTCTTCACTGATTATCTTATTTTGTTGAAGAATGATAACCGATTGAATTGATTGCCATAATGAATAAACGATGTAGGACGTGGCAATTAACCCGAATAATAGTACAAAAATGTTATCTAATTTCTCTATTTGCCAAAATAAATAGACACAAAAGATAATTTGAATTAGCGCCCGAATAATAAAGGCAATACTAAAGAATGACTTCGCATGCTGTATCGTTGCAAAACAGGGATTGGACAGAGTTTGTCTTCTTTCTTGGACTGGAATACCATTCACATATACCATCCAATCAGAAACATCGCTATTTTTTAAGATTATTCCTTTTTCTTTCATTCCATGAATTTTAAATGAGACTACGACAGCCCAAACAATCCCAACGGTAAATAAATAAAGCATAAAACCACTTACCGAAAAAAAAGCAAAAAATACGCTAATCACTATAAAACACGCGAGCTTACCCGAATATATCCAAAATGGCGCAACCTGATAGTTCATTATTATCCTTAATATATTTTGTATAAATTTTGTAGTATACAAAACAGATTAAATGATAAAGCGTCTCATTTCTACTAATCTATAACCAACGTCTCGTTTGCTTACTGTAATCTTCCCACTCATTTTTAAATGATGCAGATAAAAAACGCTCTTCCTGTGGGATCGTATATAAATCAGTAATCAGCCAAAATACTAGCCCTGCGACCAAAAAGTAAGAAGAGTGCGAGAAAAAAGCTAAAGCCAAGCTCATTGATGTAAAAGCTAAATACATCGGATTACGTGAAAATCGATAAGGCCCATTAGTGACTAAATGCGTTGCCTTAACCGTAGGGTTTGGTGATGTTTTATGTTTATAAAAGTAGTAAAGACTCGTCGCGACCCAACTCACACTCTCCAGCGCAACTAATATACCTAAAATTCCCATCCAACCAGAAAATGTCCAGTCTAAAAGACCTTGCCTGAAAAGAAAATAAACCGCAATGCCATTAGCCACTAACCAATTCAATAATGGCAATTTAAATATATTCATTACATTACCCTTAAGCCAACATGATGTTATTAGCATAACATATATGAATATATAAATTTGAGCGGAAGAATAGATAGAGGGGTAATATTAACTGCAAAAAGATTAGTTACTGGAACCTAATGAAAACACACTTTTTAAACCTTCTAATTTACTGTATTCCTGCTGGCAAACTAAATTTCGGACATCACTTGGCATAGAATCAATTCTGGTTTGAATATTAGCCAGTTGTTCATCTAAGCTATTCATTCCTTTTACATCAACGATATCCTGATTCACTTTAAGATAGTTAGCAAAACTTTGCAGGTTATCCTCTAAGCTATTACAAATATCATTACTGGCTAAACTCTGCGGTAAAATAGCACTGAGTGAAGTTGGTAAGACTTGAGATATATTCGGATAAATACTTTGCTTCCACTGCTGAGGAAAAACGATTAGTACCATGGCGGCTGCCAAAACTAATAGCATAGACGCTCCGGCTAATGTCGCTATAAGTTTTTTCATTCTTTTTCCTATTACTCAAAATTAACTGAAAATAGGATATACAACTCTGCGTAAAGCTATTTTTAAAACTAAAAATCCTTTGTAAAGAAATCCATAACTCTTTTTAATAAAATTTCATTTCTTCATACGGTTTTTCTTGGCAGCTCTTTAAGCGTTGTAATAAACCGCCTACATGTAATTCTAATTTGTGGCCATCCGGATCAAGAAAATAAAAAGAATCTCCTTCACTTTTATTTTCTTTCCAGACAATGACATTCGCTTGCATTAGCCTATCAACAACGATAAGAAAGTCTTTCGCATCAACGTTAAAGGCATAGTGTGTATAATCCGTTTTTTCTGGGGACAAAAATTGGCGAGTTGTATCTAATGATAAACATAACCATAAATCGCCACAGGAAATATAGGCGCCCTTTTTCCAACTCGCATGTAACTTCATACCAAGTAGTGATTGATAAAAACTAATACTTTTATCTAAGTCAGTTACCGCTAAAGTTAAATGGTTGATTCCGTTTAACATATTTTTTTACTCTTGGGTTGTCTGTTACATTGAATTCTTTTAATGAATTTACATAAATTATCAGTAAATAACATTGCAGCAGATATACTACATTCCATATCAACTTAATGACAACCTGTTACGAAATGCCCTTAACCTTTTTATCCCCCTATAAAAAGGTTTTTTTTTGCCTATAAAAATTGAATACTTTTACCACAACAACTCATCCAATTGTTATTTAACAAAAAAAACAAGTTACTCACAGTTCAAGGCCACGGTTATCCACAGTTAATGTGAACAACTCCAATTATCTACAAATTAATAATACTGACTTTTACTCATCAGTACTGTCGCAGTACTCCTACCACAAAACACCTTACTAGATATAAATGCTAACCTACAGATCTATAAGAAATTTTGCTATCATTTGGGATAAGGTGTTTTATTCACATTAATCAGGAGCTTGAATCTAACTTCCATGACAAACTTTTTTGAGCTATTTCAAGCCGTTGGTATTGGCCTGGTACTGTTACTTCCTCTTGCCAACCCTTTAACTGCAATTGCGGTCATGCTAAGCATCTCTGCTAATATGACAAAAGAACAGCGTGATCATCAATCGCTGTTGGCCTCTATTTATGTATTTGCAATCATGACAATCGCTTTTTATGCAGGCCAATTAGTCATGAACACATTTGGAATATCAATCCCAGGGCTGCGAATTGCCGGAGGATTAATTGTGGCATTTATTGGCTTTGGCATGCTATTCCCTAGTAGTGATGTAGGAGAAGACCAGACCACCAATGCGCTTGATGACCCAAATGTCCCCAAAAAACGCCAAGAATCACCTAGTATTGCCTTTGTTCCCCTTGCAATGCCAAGTACTGCGGGCCCGGGAACTATTGCGATGATCATCAGCTCCACTGCATCATTACAAGGTAATGTGAGTTTTGCTCCATGGGTCTTAAAAGTTGCCCCCGTGATTACTTTTTTTATTGCAAGTCTTATCGTTTGGATTGGTTTAAGAGGCGCAACTTCTATCATGAGGTGGCTTGGAAACAGTGGTATTGATGCTATCGCGCGGGTGATGGGGTTCTTATTAATCTGTATGGGAGTGCAGTTTGTTATCAACGGCATTGTTGAAATTGTCGCGCAACTCCCACACTTAATGAGAGAATATCAATAAGACATCGCTAGTGCATTGTAAGCATTTTTGACTTTCCACAAATAGCGTGGAGCTTGCGGTGCAGGGTGCTTTGTTTGTACATGCTGATAAAACTCTTCCGGTGATAAGCGATTAATCATCGCTATCGCCCGACCTTTATCATTATCAAACGTTCTTAATAACGCTCCAGCCCCATTCACATAAGCAACAACCGTTGCATAATATAATGTCTGAGGATGGCTTATTCCCGCAAGGTGCTGTTCCCTTAAAATACGAATATAAGCTGTACCAATATCGATATTTTTTTGTGGATCTTTTAGGTCACGAGAACTCGGCTCCCCCGATTTCCCTTGGTAACGATAGGCGTCACGTCCTGCTGTCGAAGCTTTAATCTGCATCAAACCTATTGCATTGGATTTACTGACAACTTCAGGTCTAAAGTTAGATTCGACCTCAATAATCGCTCTAATTAAAGTTTCATCAACACTGTAACGAGCCGCAGAGTCACGAATAAATTCATCAAAAGGCGTTCTTGGAAATACCGTATTTTGTGCTGTTATTGGCCCGGTAGGCTCTAACATTCGCTGTTTTGTTATAGGCCTATCTGGTTCGCTTGAACAACCTGCAAGTAGCAGTAACACAAAAGTACCGCCAATTATTTTTTTCACTGTCGAATCCTCTGCGATGAAAGCCGATGGCAGAATAACTAATCCTAAGAAAAATAAAATAATTTTTACTTAACTTTTACTTCAGGACGTGTTTTAGTCATACAAATAACCATGGGACTTAGAAGCCTATAATGACAAATAATGCTATTCCACACTTTTTATATTTATTTTTCTCAATTGATATTGATAATCATTATCAATTGAGATATAAAATATAATTGTTATAAACCTTAACAACTGTATGTTAATAAACGCTAAACCAATAATGTCAGGGTCAACTTTTATGAAGAAGAACGTATCTCGGTTATCTGCACCTTTACTAACTAGTATGTTTGCTTTGATAGCAATCATCTTTTTTAGTCAGCCTGCTTTTGCTAAAAAGTTTAAAGTCGTAACCACTTTTACTATTATTCAAGATATCGCTCAAAATGTAGCTGGAGACGCGGCAATTGTCGAGTCTATAACAAAGCCTGGAGCAGAAATTCACGGTTATCAACCGACACCTAAAGATATCATGAAAGCCTATGACGCAGATTTAATCTTATGGAATGGGATGAATTTGGAAGTGTGGTTCCAACGTTTCTTTGAAAACTTTAAAAATGTCCCTGCTGTCGTGGTCACTGAAGGTATTGAGCCAATGCCAATCCGTGAAGGTGAGTATAAAGACAACCCGAACCCACATGCATGGATGTCTCCTGCTAATGCTAAGATTTATATTGAAAATATTCGTCAAGCTCTGGTCAAATATGACCCTGAAAATGCTGAAACATATAATGCCAATGCAAAAAAATATGCGCAACAAATTGCTGAGCTTGACGCCCCTTTGCGTGAACGCTTAAATCGCATTCCTGAAAATGAACGTTGGTTAGTCTCAAGTGAAGGCGCATTTAGCTATTTAACTAATGATTACGGCTTTAAAGAAGTCTACTTATGGCCAATCAATGCGGAAGAGCAAGGCTCTCCTCAACAAGTAAAAAAGGTAATTGATACTGTCCGTAAATACAACATCCCTGTAGTATTCAGTGAAAGTACAATTTCTGACAAACCGGCTCGCCAAGTCAGTAAAGAAACAGGGGCAAAATACGGTGGCGTATTATATGTAGACTCACTTTCAACTGCTGATGGCCCAGTACCAACATATATTGACCTTTTAAATACGACTGTAGACACGATAGCGAAAGGATTTTCACAGTAATATGAATCACTCAAGTCAATTCGAACACCCGAATCTTATCGTCGATGATGCGACTGTGACATATAATAATGGTCACACCGCTATCTATGACGCAAGCTTTACTATCTCTGGTGGCTCTATTTGTGCCTTAGTTGGCGTAAATGGTAGTGGTAAGTCAACGCTATTTAAAACTATTATGGGGCTTGTCACCCCATCTTCTGGCAGTGTGACATTAAATGATCAACCGATAAAAACCGCGCTTAAAGAAAACGTGATTGCGTACGTCCCACAGACAGAAGAAGTAGATTGGAATTTTCCCGTTCTCGTTTCTGATGTCGTGATGATGGGTCGTTATGGCAAAATGGGTTTTTTTCGCATCCCTAAACAAGCCGATAAAGACGCTGTCAAAATGGCATTAGAGCGAGTTGACCTTGCAGGGCTTGAGCATCGACAAATAGGCGAGCTCTCAGGAGGCCAGAAAAAACGAGTTTTTTTAGCGCGGGCGCTCGCACAAGAAGGTAAAGTTTTACTCCTCGATGAACCCTTCACTGGGGTTGATGTTAAAACCGAAAATGCCATTATTGACCTGCTACGTAGTTTGCGTGACGAAGGCCATCTCATTCTCGTTTCAACTCATAACTTGGGCAGTGTGCCTGAGTTCTGCGACCATGTTATCTTAATCAATCGCACTGTTTTAGCGAGCGGGCCTACTGAAACGACATTTACGCAACGAAACCTGCAACAAGCTTTCGGTGGTGTATTGCGTCATATTAACCTGTCTGGTCAAGAGCTTCATGACGATGATGACCCGCGCTCTGTCACCGTCATTACCGATGATGAAAGAGCGGCTGTATTCTATGGTCATGACCATGATGCACCCGTTCGAAAAAACCAAGCTAAGGGTTCCGAATGATTGAGATGTTATTACAGCCCTTTGAATATGATTTTATGATAAAAGCCATTTGGGTCAGTGCCATTGTTGGTGCTGTCTGTGCATTCTTATCGGCGTATTTGATGTTGAAAGGCTGGTCATTGATGGGAGATGCCCTCTCCCACTCCGTTGTTCCTGGGGTGGCGGGTGCTTATGCTTTAGGTTTACCCTATGCGGCAGGCGCCTTTTTTACCGGGATCCTTGCGGCACTTGCCATGACATTAATAAAGCATCTAACTCGTTTACGTGAAGATGCTGTTATTGGCTTTATCTTTTCTACTTTTTTCGCGGCAGGTTTGTTGATTGTTTCATTGAATCCAACATCTGTTAATGTACAAAGTATTATTTTTGGTAATATTTTAGGTATTGCGGATTCTGACGTATTACAAGTAGAAATTATTATCGGCGTTTCATTTATTATCCTGTTGTGCTTATGGAAAGATTTATTAGCCGTTTTTTTCGATGAAAGCCATGCACGCTCAATAGGTTTGAATCCTCTACGCCTAAAAATTATTTTCTTCACATTATTAAGTGCGTGTACTGTTGCTGCTTTACAAACAGTTGGCGCAATCCTTGTGATTGCGATGGTCGTCACACCAGGTGCGACTGCCTATTTATTAACCGACCAATTTAAACGCTTACTCATTATTTCAGTCACGATTGGTACCGTAACCAGTGCTGTTGGTGCTTATATCAGTTATTTCCTTAATGGTGCTACAGGAGGCTTAATAGTCACCTTACAAACCATTATTTTCCTACTGGCATTTTTCTTTGCACCTAAGCACGGTATTTTTGCCTCAAAACGTAAAGCCAAACAGGAAGTCGCCCGGCTGCACCAATCACACCAACAAGGAGCATCTCATGAGTGATTTCATTGACTTACTGATGGCTCCGTTTGCATTTCCCTTTATGCAAAAAGCATTGATTACAGCCATTGTCAGCGGAACGGTATGCGCTATCCTCTCTTGCTTTTTAGTATTGAAAGGTTGGTCATTGATGGGCGATGCAATTTCCCATGCCGTTTTACCGGGGATCATTATTGCTTCTTTACTCGGTATCCCATTAGCGATAGGGGCATTTGCATCTGGCTTGTTTTGTGCTGTGGCTACAGGTTATTTAAAGGAAAATAGCCGTATAAAAGAAGATACGGTGATGGGTATCGTCTTCTCAGGCATGTTTGCTATCGGCTTGGTTATGTTTGCTAAAATAGATACCGAACAGCACCTTACGCATATTCTATTTGGTGATATTTTAGGGATAACCGATAGCGAGTTTAAACAAATATTACTATTTGCAGGGGTAACCATTGCAATTATCCTACTGAAACGTAAGGATTTCATGTTGTATTGCTTTGATCCTAACCAAGCACGAGTCATTGGCTTGCCTGTGAAGTTAATCCATTATGGCTTGCTATCGCTACTCGCTCTCACCATTGTTGCTTCATTGCAAGCAGTTGGTATTATTTTGGTGATTGCAATGCTAATTTCCCCAGGCATCATTGCTTTTGTGTTATGCCGTAGTTTTGGGAAAATGCTCATCGTCGCTATCATTGCTTCGGTAACATCGAGCGTTATTGGGACTATCCTGAGTTTTCACATCAACGCAACAACCGGACCAACTATCGTTGTTACACAGGCTGTGTATTTTGTGATTGCATTACTGTATAGCAAAATCGTATTAGCCCGCAAAAAAGGGCAAGCTAACCCACAAAGTATGCATACAGCCTGATAATTGAATGCTCTAAAAGTAAAAAGCTGAACTCACAAATTCGTAGTTCAGCTTTTTATTAAAACAATCAATACTTACTACCAGCCTAATGTTTTAACGCATTTTCGTCGTACAACGTTAATCCCGCCCCTACTTATCCCTCATAAACTTTCATTGCTAGGCTTCTCGCTGATAATGTGAGTTCTGTAGCTACTTATTTCCAATTATTTGAACATTCTCATTTGGTTCGTCACACGTTAAATTTGAGTCACTCTCTGATTATAGTTATCAACCTGATAATTAATTAACTATTTCGTGATAGCGGCTTCTTTTTAAGCAATTATCACTGTTAATTCCTAAACTGCCGCTATAGTATTATATTAATGAAGACCAAAGCAGAGCGAGGTGAGTCATGTGGCAAGCAATGTGTCGTTTATTAAGTGAACACTTAGGTGAGGCGGAGCTACGTAACAAAGTCATTCTCTCTGGTGGTGATATTCACCATACGTTAAGAATTGACTATGGCGAACACACCGTGTTCATTAAACAAAATCGGCGTGAGTTTTTGCCTTTATTTAAACAAGAGGCTGAACAACTTGAAATGCTCGCTAAAAGCCAAACTATAACCGTTCCTAAGGTTTACGGTGTTGGCAGTAATAAGCACCATAGTTTTCTTCTGCTCGAATATTTCCCTCTAAAACCTTTCGATAACACCAATGCATGGCATTTTGGTCAACAACTAGCACGTCTACATCAATGGGAAGAGCAGCCTAGTTACGGGTTTGATTTTGATACAATGCTAAGCACAATTGTACAGCCTAATGGCTGGGAAAAGCGTTGGAATTCATTTTTTGCAGAAAAGCGTATTGGCTTACAATTACAACTCGCCTCCGAAAAAGGAATGGTATTTAGCGATATTCAGCAAATTGTCGATATTGTTAAGGACAAACTTGCAGGACATCAACCACAACCTTCTTTATTACATGGTGATTTATGGCCAGCAAACTGTGCTATCACTCAAAATATTGAAGGAGTACTGTATGACCCCGCCTGTTATTGGGGCGATAGAGAATGTGATATTGCGATGTTACCGTTATATCAAGAACTTCCGATCCAAATTATCGATGGCTACCAAAGTGTTTGGCCATTCCCAAATGGATTTTTAGATAGGCAACCAATCTATCAGTTATATTATTTACTCAATCAAGCCCATATCTTTGGTAATGAAAGAAGCTACCACCAAGCGCAGACAATTATTGATAGCCTACTCAGCGAAAAATAAACTCCTGCTTTTTAATATTAAGTACGACGAATAATTAATTTTCTAAATAATTCGCGTTATGAGTAGGCGGCAAGTGCAGATATCTCGGGGAGAGCATACATAATTATGTGACCCGAGTAGCTAAACGCAGCCAACACCCTCATAACGTGACATATGACGGAAATTTAATTTTCTAAATAATTCGATCCGTGGCAAGGCGGCAATTGAGGATAGTTTGGGGAACATACACAAGTATGAGCCCCGACTAGCCAAAAGAAGCCAACACAGCTAGGGTTCGAAGTATGACGAAAATTACCAGTTAAGGAAGCGTAGAAGAAAATACAAGCCAACCCCCAATACAATTGGCCAAAAATAAAGAAGAAAAAATTGAGAGAAAATGGTGTGACGTGGAATAGTTACCTTAGCTTCTAGTTCTTCTTTTGAGATGTCTATGCCTTTTGCTTTTTCTATAATCACGTGGTCTTCTAAGCTTTCACGGATAAACTTAATTTGTCGGTACATGCGCAAACCTGATGCACTTAATGCAAGCCCAACAAAAATAAAAATAAAAATGATGATAAAGCCGATATTGCTGCCAGAAAACCCATTAGCAACTTGAGGTACTGGTGAGTTATTCCAAAAGAAATTTAGGAAAGGCGTAGTTTGACGGGCCATTTCCGCCATTAATTTAATAAAATCATTAGCGACTGCATTGATCCCTTCACCTGCAAGCCCCTTCATGCCAGCCAGTTTAATTAAAGACGCCAATGTCGAAATTAATGCTAACAGAAAAACAACCCAACCCAGAATACGTTTGCCGATTGCGACATAATTGGCATTATGGTAATTCATTACTGCTTTTCCTCAGCGTTATAATTTTTGATAAATTTTTACAATGATTTTTCAACGCTAATCATAGCTGAAAAAAGTCATCGTCTCCAAATTTCAATTCATAATTGATAACAATATTTAGACTTTCAGACTAATCAAAATAGTATGGTTATTAATTATCATTATATTTTTACTTCATGCTGTCCGATAATTCTTCAATATTGCCCTAATACTGACCTCAAGTAATACGCTTGAAGCCTGTTTACTGATATCATTGCTCCTTCGTTAATAGATACGACATGAATGGAGTTTTGACATGTACCATAATCTTCCCATCCAATCGGTCATTTTTGATATGGATGGTTTACTGATCGACTCGGAACCTTTTTGGGCACAGGCTGAACTTGAGATTTTTTCACAATTGGGTGTCGACGTTTCAATTGCTGATACCCTGCCTGATACCTTAGGTTTACGTATTGACCATGTGGTGGAGCTTTGGTACCACGCTTCCCCTTGGCAAGGATGCAGCCAAGAAGAAGCCACACAACGCATCATTGACCGTGTTGTTGGCTTAGTTGAAGAAACTCGCCCTATTCTACCCGGTGTGCAACATGCCATGGAACTTTGCCGTTCAATGGATTTAAAAATTGCCCTGGCTTCTGCTTCTCCTTTATACATGTTGGAAAAAGTTTTAAATCTTCTGGATATTCGTGATTATTTCTCTGCGGTTATTTCTGCGGCTGATTTGCCCTTGAGTAAACCTCATCCTGAAGTTTATCTTAAAGCAGCAGCTGAGTTATCAACTAAACCGGTCAATTGCGCATCATTAGAAGATTCATTTAACGGTATGATTTCTGCAAAAGCGGCCAGAATGCGTTCAATTGTGGTACCTGACAGCAAGCATTTTAATGATCCGCGCTTTGGTTTAGCCGATATCAAACTAGCCTCACTGAATGACTTAAAGGCTGAACATTTACGTTAAGAATACTTTGTGTGTCTAAGAAGTGTTCTCCCCTATCTAACTTAGGTAGGGGAATTGTGTTAATTTATAAAATCCTTTCCTTATCTGCTAATAAATAAGAGTTTTTTTACCTTTCTAGTACTATCATATTCTTTTCAAACACTTTATACTGCCAATCAACTGTATAGATAAACAGATGGTATTTTATCCACCATGACAGCTGAAGGGCATCTGCTTTTTTCCGTCGCCTCTTTAATAATGGCTCATAAACTTCAAATCACCCCAGAGATTGCTCATGGTGATTGGCTGCACATGGTTCCAGGAGCCTTATTAGGCGCATTATTGCCCGATATTGACCACCCCTCCTCAATTCCTGGTCGATTACTGCGGATTTTCTCATTACCCATTTCCAAGCTTTGTGGGCACCGTGGGTTTACTCATAGCCTAGTTGCATGGTTTCTATTGATGATTTCTTGTTATCAATGGGTACCTAAAGAATGGGCAATCCCAAATGATATTATCCAAGCCTTTTTATTGGGTTATATCAGCCATCTAGTCGCCGATATGCTCACGCCTTCGGGGGTACCGTTACTATGGCCACTCCCCCAACGTTTTTGTTTTCCCATGATCCGCGGTAAAAATAGCCAACGTGGAGAACGCTTTGTTGCCATTATTTTGACCGTTTGTGCCTGCTTATTACCCGCAGGTTACCAATTCGATTTTTATAATCACGTTGATGTGATTATAAAATACATTCATAATCAAATAGATACATACTTCCCTACATAATTTATAGTTTTGTCATATAATGTAAGTATGAATAATACTATCTTATTACTTTTTGGTATAAGAAATGTGTTTTATCAGCTGATAACATATAACCAGTTGTTTGAAGTAACTAAATCCTTATAACAAATAAGGATTAAAGGGCAAGTAACACACCTTATAAAAATATGATTTGGAGTTCGGAATGAATATTCCTCTAATTATTAATGTGCTCGGCTTTGTAGCACTACTAATACTGTTGGCAAAACTAGGGGCTAAAGGCTGGAGCCTATCTAAAAAAGTTTTAGTCGGTCTGGTTTTCGGTGTTGCCTATGGGGTAATACTGCACCTCGTGTACGGTAGTGGCCACCAAACGGTAAAAGACTCCATTCTGTGGTTTAATATTGTCGGAAATGGGTATGTGCAGCTATTACAAATGGTGATTATGCCATTGGTATTTGCTTCAATTCTAAGTGCGGTGGCAAGATTACATAAAGCCTCTTCACTGGGTAAAATTAGCTTTTTAACAATTGGCACTTTGTTATTTACCACTGCTATTGCTGCGTTAGTTGGTATTTTAATTGCCAATGTATTCGGCCTGACCGCAGAAGGTTTAGTTCAAGGTCAATCTGAAACTGCTCGCTTATCTGCAATAGAAAGCAATTATATTGGGAAAGTTTCTGACTTAACCGTACCTCAATTAATTTTATCATTTATTCCAAAAAATCCATTTGCGGATTTAACTGGAGCAAATCCAACATCGATTATTAGTGTCGTTATTTTTGCTGCCTTCCTCGGCGTTGCCGCACTACAATTGTTTAAAGATGATAAAGAGCGTGGTGAAAAAGCCTTAGCTGCAATTGATGTTATGCAAGCTTGGGCAATGAAATTAGTTCGCTTAGTAATGCGTTTAACGCCGTATGGTGTGATGGCGCTGATGATTAAAGTTGTAGCAAGTTCAAACTTACATGACATCATCAACTTAGGAACCTTTGTTATTGCCTCTTATGTTGCATTAGGCATTATGTTTGTCATACACGGTATTTTAGTTGCGACAACAGGCTTAAACCCGATTAAATTCTTTAAAAAAGCTGGGCCAGTGTTAACCTTTGCATTCACGAGTCGTTCAAGTGCAGCAAGTATTCCACTGAATATTGAAACACAAACACGTCGTTTTGGTATCCCTGAGTCCATTGCTAGTTTCTCAGCATCTTTTGGTGCAACGATTGGGCAAAATGGTTGTGCAGGTATCTACCCTGCAATGTTAGCGGTAATGGTAGCACCGACAATGGGAATCAACCCATTCGATCCACTGTGGATTGCGACATTAGTCGGTATTGTTACTATCAGTTCAGCAGGGGTTGCTGGTGTTGGTGGCGGTGCAACTTTTGCAGCGTTAATTGTACTACCCGCAATGGGCTTACCTGTCACATTAGTTGCTCTGTTAATCTCAGTTGAGCCATTAATTGATATGGGCCGTACTGCGTTGAATGTCAGTGGTTCAATGACAGCAGGTACTGTCACTAGCCAATTGATGGGTGAAACCGATAAAGCGATATTCAACCAAAATGATGACGCAGATTTAAAACACGTTTAATTTGTCATCATAGTTCAAACAAAAACCTGCCTTCTGGCAGGTTTTTTTATGGTTATCACAAATACGTCAATTTTATTAATCTTGGTGAACATTAAAAAAACCAGTTTTTTGTGCTAAATAATATTGCAATAAACTGGAATTACGTAAGATAATAAAGCCTGAGCAACGTTTTCTTGAGCTTCCTGCTTGTGTTGCGTCAACCCATTTCCTATGGGTATTTTATCAACATCATTTATGGTTTTTTAATATGACTAATAATGTCCATATCCTAAAAACTGCGTCTTCTGAAAACCCTTGTGTAAGCTGCGGTGCATGTTGTGCCTATTTTCGTGTCTCTTTTTATTGGGCTGAGGCAGAAAGTGGCGGTGGTGTTGTACCACAACATTTAACTGAGCAAATTACCCCATTTATGAGTTGTATGCATGGCACCAATCAAAAACAAAATACCCGCTGTACTGCTTTAGAGGGCACTATTGGTGAGTGTGTGTCTTGTTCGATTTATGCACAAAGACCCACACCGTGTCGTGAGTTCGAACAATCTTGGCAGGACGGTGTTTACAACGAAGCCTGCGATAGAGCGCGTGCTGCTCACGGTTTACCCCCCTTAGAGCCTCATCAACCACAAATAGCTTGCTAGCCGTCAATGACCCAGATTTTTCTGGGTTATCTCTTTTTTGCATCAAGTCTGAAAAATGCGTCCTTGCACTGGTGTTAACCGCTCAGCTATATACATTACATAATTTCGTTCATTACCTGCATCGCTAATTCAAAAGAGTGCAAACGAGCTTGATGATCAAAAATTTGGCCATTAACCATAATTTCATCCGCTTGAGTTTGCCTCAATATCGTTTCCAACCCATGGCGTACCTTGGTTTTATCCCCTACCAGTGACATCCCTAATGCTTGTTGAACACCAAATTCCTCGGCAGGTGACCAAATGTTTTCCATGCTCTCGACTGGTGCAGGAAGTTGAGAGGGTTGGCCACGACGTAGCATGACAAAGGCTTGCTGCATCGATGTAAATAAAAATTCCGCTTCACGTTGAGTCTCTGCGGCAATGATATTGATGCAAACCATTGCATACGGCTTAGGTAGTCTCTGCGATGGCTGGAAATTAGCACGATAAACATCCAACGCTTGTAATAGCAAATCAGGTGCAAAATGAGAGGCAAAAGCAAAAGGGAGCCCCATCTGCGCAGCTAACCTTGCACTGTATAAACTCGACCCTAGCAACCAAACTGGAATTTTTTCGCCAAACCCCGGTACTGGACGCACTGCTGGATCTGGGTTTATGGCATCAAACCAATTAATAATTTGCGCTACATCTTGCGGGAAATTATCGATATCCGTGTTCATATGGCGACGTAAAGCTTGCATCGTCCGTTGGTCACTTCCTGGTGCACGCCCTATGCCTAAATCGATACGTTCAGGGTAAAGTGTATTTAGCGTGCCAAATTGCTCTGCAATCACCAACGGTGAATGATTCGGTAACATGACACCACCAGAACCTAAACGTAAAGTGCGCGTATTAGCAGCAAGATAGCCGATTAATACCGAGGTGGCCGCACTTGCAATCCCTGTCATATTATGGTGTTCCGCAAGCCAATAACGATGATAACCGAGTTTTTCGGCTAGTTGGGCAATATCAAGAGAATGAGCAAAGGCCTCTTTCGCTGTCGAACCCTGAATGATTGGTGCAAGGTCGAGCAACGAAAGGGAAATTTTTTTATCTGACATACACACTCACTTTGTTAGAGTTTTGTTGAACCTAACTTACCATCCTAGACTATCCCCTTTGATGTCTCCAGCACTGAAATTTGCATTAGCACAAGTGGTCTAAAAATGTAAATTATCGTCTACTAACCTACTGTTTTATAAAAATTATGGAATAAGCTTGAATAAAAAGTGCAGTAATTATGGAGCTTCCGTCAGGGGAGGTAAAAGCAATTGCGAGACGAAATGAATTGGTCAATGATTTGCTCATCACCAATACAGAGGAAACTGAAATGAAAAAATTAAATACAAGCTTATTAGCCTTAGCATTATTAACCGTCGGTTTTACTGCGGCAGCAAATGGTGTGAACCAAAAAATGCCTCGTCAGCACATGGGTAACCATCACAATATGGTATACAGCGTTGCAGAACAAACGACGACACCGAATGAAACTGTAAAAAAACTGGCCAATAGTGCGCCTAAAATTGAAGATGGCAAACGCTATATTGTCAAAGTTACAGTGATGGAAGTCCCTGAATTTAAACCAATGAATACCATGCCAACACCAGAACCAATTGGTGCTCCAACTGCAAAGTAACAGTTAGTATCAATGAGGATTAATGAAGTTATCGGCAAAACCTTTTATATCGATAAGTACAACCAGATAGCTGTTACAAGAAAAAGCCGATATTTTAGTCAGATAATAAAGAGTTCTATATATCCTACGATTGCCTCTGCTTCCCAGAGGCTTTTTTTTTAAAAAAAGTTTATCCGAATTGAATCTTTTCCCCTAGTAATAACACCTAATAGCGACTAATCTTAATTCAAGCAGATTGTTAATATCAGCTACCTATTAACACTTTGTTTGACATCCTTTCAATAGAAAATCAGGAGCTTAACATGGGGTATTTTGAATTAAAAAAATCCACTAAAGACGTTGCTCAGCCTTACTATTTCGTTTTAAAAGCAGCAAATCATGAAGTGATTGCTAAAAGTGAAATGTATGCTTCCAAGCAATCTGCGCTAAAAGGGATTGCCTCTGTCCAAAAAAATGGCTCTTCTGAAACAATAAAAGATCTCACTGAGTAAATTTCAGTGACCCCAACTCTCTTCAAGTCGGGGTCACTTTTTTATCTGCTCTAGCTTATATAAGCTATATAAATATGCGCTATTCAGATTAACTCTAATTAGAATAACCTTATTTAGAATAACCTAAGTAACGCAGTCACAATCGCAGCTGACAAAACAATGATAATAAATGGCTTTTTAAACCACGTTAGTACCCCTGCTACCAGCACGCCTACAATTTTAGGCCAATCAGAAATCTCATCACCGGAAAATAATGTCGACGTCGCTGCCACTGAGAATAAAATGACAATGGCTGCTGCTGAAAATAACATTTTACTATTTTCAGAAAGTACCACTCGGCCGCGCAACAAAGCACCTGACGCTCGCATTAAATAAGTACCTGCCGCCAACAACAAAATACCGCTAATAATTAACCATGGGTTATTTGTCATTATTATTTCCTTATATAAATAACCAAGCTCAATAATGCCAGTAATACAGGGATCCCCGCGGGTAATACTGGTGTGGTTGCAACCGCAATAACTGCACCAATAATGGCAGTTAACCGCAGGCGTTTATCCGATAACGCAGGCAATGAAAGCGCTAAAATGATTGCAGGAAACATCGCATCCATCCCGTATATATGCGTATCACTAATAAAGCTACCCAATACCTCACCTATCACGACCCCTATTGGCCAACACAATAGAATACCTATCCCACACAACCAAAAAGCTGCGCGTTTTTCTGATTCAGTTTCTTGTGCTAAACCAAATACAACACTCTCATCGTTCATAATATGGTAGCCCAGTAATGACTTCGCTCCTTTCCCCGTTAATTCGTTAGTTGCAAAACTAAAAGGGATATGTCGTGAATTGACTAACAACCCCGCAAGTGCAGCAGAAAGCGGGCTACCTCCTGCAAAAATAACACCAATAAACAAAAACTCAGACGCCCCTGCGAGCACTAAAATAGATAAAGTAAGTGGTACCCACCAATCAAAACCTTGCGAAAGCGCTAATGCGCCATAAGAAATGCCGACAATTAAGTCAGCAAAACAGACAAGAGCTATATTTTTCACTGTGCTATGATTTAATGTTGAGCTTATTGAAGTTAGCATCCCTAGACCGTTCGATATATAATACATTCGTTCATTATGTCGATAGATAGTATAAAGTGCAATCTAAATAGGAAAATTAACATTGAATCTACCTTCCCCGCCCATTGAGTTGATTTCGAAAGCCCTTAGTCGTGAAAGACAAAAAAGCGGGCTATCCCTATCAGAACTATCTCGCAAAGCCGGTATCGCTAAATCTACACTTTCTCAATTGGAATCTGGTAGCGGTAACCCAAGCATTGAAACTTTATGGGCACTTTGTGTGGCTTTAGACATTCCTTTTGCGCGATTAATTGAAGAAAAACAAGAGGCTGTCACTGTGATCCGTCATGGGGAGGCGATACCGGTCAGCGCTGAACACGCGAACTATTTGGCCTTTTTGCTCTCATCAGCCCCTGCTGATTCGCGACGTGATATTTATACTGTGGTTGCCCAGCCCGGTCGTGACCGTATTTCAGAGCCTCATATGCATGGTGTCAGCGAGCACATCATTATTATGTCCGGCAGAGCGTTAGTCGGCCCATTGGATAACCCTGTTGAGTTACAGGTTGGGGACTATATTCACTACCCCGGAGATGAGCCGCATATAATGCGAGCCTTAGAACCCAATACGATGGCAGTTATGGTGATCGATAAACAGAATTAATCACCTATCTAACCCATTAAATTTTGCGTTATGATAACTTTAGTGAATATTAATTGGAGCCTGCTTTATGTCCTACTATGATGAAATTGTTGAAAAAATAAATCAACTGATTGAAGAAAGCTCAGTTCATAATATGAATGAAATGCTAATGCAGCTATCCCATGATCAGCAAATCAACCAAGAACAACGTTTTGAACAACAACAGCGTTTAAGAGAAGCTATTTTTATTCATCACGACAAATAGCAGCCATACAATAGGCCGCTATTCGCAGTTTTAACCAATCTTAATAGGCAAAATAAATAGGCAGTAGGGCTAGTGGTAACCCCGGCATTGGCAAAATAACTAGCCCTAATAGCATTAACATACTCAATTAAAATTCCTGTTGCTGTAAATAACTCCACGCATATTGCGCATGAAGTTCAGCCCCTGTCGCCATCGTGTCTTCATCAATATTAAAGCAGCCATGATGATGCGCCCATTGAGTGTCTTTTTCGGCATTTCCTGTGCCTAACAAAGCAAAGCACCCTGGGATATTTTCAATGTAGAAGCTGAAGTCTTCACCGCCCGGTGTCGGTCTTTCATTAATCAGAGCTTGTTCACCAAAAGCTTGTGAAATCACTGACTGAGCCAGTAGCGCACTACGCTCCTCATTAATAACAGGCAATGTCCCATAGATATAATCAACATGCGCAGTCGCCCCATAAATAGCCGCTGTATGCTCTGCATAACGACGGATCGCAGCTTCGATACGGTTACGAGTTTCGATATCAAAACAACGTACCGTGCCGTCCAATACTGCATTTTCAGCGATAACATTGAAACGTGTCCCGACATCCATTTTACCTATCGTGACCACGGCTGAGTCTAAAGAAGACGTTTCACGGGAAACAATCGCTTGTAAATTCATGACAAATGCAGAAGCAACAACCGCAGCGTCAATGGTGGCCTCTGGCATAGAACCATGACCACCACGGCCTTTAAAGGTGACTTTTAGTAAATCTGCGGAAGCAAAAGAGCCTCCCACATTACAAGATACTTTTCCTGATGGTGTGGTTGTCCAAATGTGCATACCAAAAACGTTATCCACATTTTCGATTGCGCCTTGTTTGATCATGGCTAATGCGCCTTGAGCAATTTCTTCTGCGGGTTGGAAAATCAAACGCACATTACCGGCTAATTCTTCACGTACTTCATACAACGCTTTAGCTGCGGTTAATAGCATTGCCGTATGCGCATCATGGCCACAAGCATGCATTTTACCTTCAATAGTCGATTTATATTCTAATGAATCGTTCAATTCCAAAACGGGTAATGCGTCTATATCTGCACGCAGAGCAACTGTTTTACCTGGCTTACCGCCTTTAATTTCAGCAATAACACCTGTCGGTTCGGTTAATCGATACGCTATTCCAATTTTGTCTAATTCTTCTGCAATACGTTTTGTAGTACGTATTTCTTCAAACGGTAGTTCAGGGTGAGCGTGTAGATCACGACGAAAAGCAATCATTTCCGGTGTGTGTTTTTTGATTGCCGCTGTAATTGTTTTGTTGATCATTTTTCTACCTTTTTACCCTATTACACAACCAGATGATTTACCTGGTTTATTTATTAATTAGCATTCTATTAATGACTTAACAGTAGCAAACATCACATCTGCACCTCTTGCAATTTGTGCATAATCCGTCCATTCATCTGGATGATGGCTTAACCCATTACGACTTGGCACAAATATCAATCCTGTTTGAGTAATACCTGCAAAAATCATAGTGTCATGCCCTGCGCCACTGACCATTGAACGAAAACGTAAGTTTTGGTCGCTAGCATGTTGTTGCATCAGTTGATGAATATCACTATTGAGCTCCGTTGGCTGAACATATAACGGCTGAACAATATCGCTTGAAATAGCTAATGAATTGCTAACTTGCTCAGTTAACTCAATAACTTGCTCAATAACCTTACGTAACGCAATATCATTTTTGGAACGAATATCAACGCTAAAAGTGACTTCGCTTGGGATGACATTAGCCCCATTCGGCAATACCGCTAACCGCCCCACAGTCGCCACCGTATTATCCCCCACTGCCGTTGCTAGCGCAGGGATTTGGCTAATGATTTGGCTAGCGCACACTAATGCATCGGCTCGCATATTCATCGGTGTGGTACCTGCATGGCCTGCTTTACCTGTCAATTTAATTTCTAACTGGCTGATGCCTACGATAGTTTCTACGATCCCTACATCTTCATTCGCCTGTTCTAACACTGGGCCTTGTTCGATATGTAGCTCTAAGAACGCTTTGACATTTTTAGGATTAAGAACTGCTTGCGCTGCATTGTCTGCATTGAACCCAGCTGCGGCCATGCGTGCAGCAGCACTCACGCCTTGCCTATCCTTTAACTGATATAATTCTTTCGTACCAATCAGGCCGGTTATTACACTCGAAGCCATCAAACCACGACCAAAACTGGTACCTTCTTCTTCAACCAACGCAATCACTTCTAAGGGATATTTCGGTGTTAAATTTTGTTCGCGAATACGCGCCACAACATCCAAACCGGCGACAATTCCCGCAGGACCATCAAATGCCCCACCGTGAGGGACCGAATCAAAATGTGAACCGACTATGACTGCAGGCAAATCCGGTTGTTGGCCTTCTAAGCGCCCATAAATATTGCCGATAGCATCTTCACGAACGTGTAATCCTAAGGCGCGCATTTCTTGTTTTAGATAATCACGCGCTTGTTTATCTTGTTCGCTATAGCTCATCCGCGTAGTACCCTGACCCGGCGTTGCGGTGTATTCTGCCAATTGTTCTAAATGGCGCTGAATTCTTGAAGTACTTGTTTCCATTATTTTTACCCTGCAATTGGAACAATATAAGCCACCATAATACCTGCTAATACGACAGAAACCATGGTCACAGAAATAAAGCCACCAACTAGCATTGGCCCTAACATATGGCCAGTTAATACTTGGCGTTCTTTTTCGTCTTTCGTTAACGCGTTGATCGCTTCATTAGTAATAATGTAGTCAGCTGGAAAGCCATATAACGCAGTTAGCGCAACAGCAAATGCCATTTCTTTGGTGACGCCTAATATTTTACCAACCACCCAAGATGCAAGGTACATCCCAATAACCGCTGCACTAATTAACACCACCATCGGATAAACTAGGCGTAATAACATATCGGGGGTTGCGTGGTTTAATGTATCAAAAATAAACAACATTAAGGCCATAATTGCGAACCCAAAGCCATTAGCTTTTTGTAACGGCTGTCTTTCTAAGAAACCCAATGAAGAAGCAATAACACCAAATAATAAGCACAATACAAATGGGCTAATACTGACATAAGGGGCAGCATAAGATGAGGCCAAATAAGCCAAATAGCCTACCGCAGCTAAGCGTAAGAACTTAAAATAGCTCGTGTTATAGTGATTAGGGATTTTTTTAAACATACGTGGCATTTCATCTTCAGGTACCACCGTTTTAACTTCGACCTCTTTTGCCCCGTCTACCGTTAAGGTTTCTTGCCATTGGCCATTGCGATATTTTTCTAAAACTCGGCGTCCTTCTTTTTTTAGCATCACCGCAGTTAATGGATAACCTGCAAACCCCTGCATGACGTAAATTAAAATTGCGAAAACCGAAAGGTCAACAAGACCTGCCTCCGCAGCACCTTTTGACATAATTAACGAAGAAACAATACCACCAACCAACGGAGGAACTGCAACTAATACCGTATTTAAATCAAATAAAGTTATACCAACAATAAAGGTTAATAAAATGATGCCTAGAATCCCAGCTAAAGAGATAAGAATGGTTTTCCATTGGCGCAATAATTCTTTTAGCGATAATAAGGTCCCCATATTTGTAATTAACAAATACATCAAGGTAACCGCAACCACCTGAGGAATACCCGCAATACTCACAATATCTTTCGGGAAAATAGTCCAATAACCTAAAAGGAAGAGCACTGCACATACAAATACAGATGGGATCCACGCCTTAGTTCTAACGGCTATAGCATCCCCTATATATAATATCCCTACTATCAGAAACAGAGCTAACATCTGTGACATAACTTTTTCCCCGCAATTATCTTTTTTTATTAGATTATTTTTTAGTATTACAAACTATTAATTTTAATTAAGATTGGATTATAAATTTTATTTGGCGCAATAAAACACCAATATAGAGAGTATTTCGCTGCAAACACACGAATTTGCAACAAAATTCATCATAACACCGAAAATTCAGATGTATAGAGAGTAAAACCGGATTTAAACAGCTTGGAATAAAGGGAAGCTATGAATTAAATAGTCAGATATAACATTGAAGTGGGACAAGCACCTTAATATTCTCTAAATGCAGGTTTAGAAGTTAATATTTTATGTCATTTAAGTAATTATTTATAAACAAATCGACTATAGTTGTTTTTTTAATCTATGAAATTATATTCTATTGTCCAGCGCTGTATTTTCAATAATTATCGCAATAAGATGAAAAATCACCTTATAAATATGATTCAGATTTCTATTTATATAAAACATTCTACTTTATTTTATTTTTAAACCGTTTCTCTTTATATTACCCTTGAAAAGGACGATATCCCTTCATGTCCAATTTAGTTTGTCTCAATAATAGAGGTGAATTAAATAAAGAAAAAACCCCATAGATAATTCACTATCTACAGGGCTTGATGATATTAGGTAAAGTAAATTAATGACTGGTTTGTTGTTCAGTCGCCACCTTAGCTGGTTTTATTTTACGATTATTTTCAAAACCGGGTTGTGGCACTTTAATAAAGAATGTCAGTATCCCTGCAAAGATATACAAACCTGTATAGGCCCACACTACACCCACAATATCAAAGAAAGGCAATACTAAACTGGCAATTGCTGGTGCGGCAAAATTACTTAACCCCGCAGAAAGGTTATAAATCGAAACTGCAGCACCTTTATGATGTGGCTCAATACTTGGGAATACCGCAGTCATTGGAACAAAAGCAGCCACAAAGATACCCAATAAAATGGCAGGTATTAATGCGATGGCAAAATTATGACCAAAATAAACGGGTAAGTAGTAAAACATTAAGCTGGATATTGCCATTCCTAAACAACCAAACCATCTGACCTGGCGAACCCAACCAATATGTTCACCAACAATTCCCCAAAAAATATTCGTAAAAATAGTCACAAAGAAGAAAACGGCCCAAATCTGTAACCATTCAGAGATGGTGAACCCTAAGCGGTCAACAAATAATAATGGCATGATAATCGCAAAACCAAACAATGAAATTGTGTTGATAATCCGGATCAGGCTCGCCATAAAGATATCTTTATTCGTGAATAAAATAGTCGCAGCTCGGGATAACTCGGCCATTTTATCTTTCATTGGTAAATTAACTTTAGAGCGATCAACTGGAATATGACGCAGGCTAAAATAAGCAATTGCGCCACCAATAGCGACCCAACCAATTGCCATCCATAATGTTCCCGTTTCCCCCATCATTGGGATTGAAAAGCTAGGTAAATAGCTACCAATGACACCAATTCCGACAGAATACATCGCCCAGAACCAACCGGTAGCGGCAGCAAGATGTGCTCGAGGAATGACTTGCACCAACATCATCATAAATGAATAAATAAACAATGGATAAGCTAATCCACGAATGCCGTAAAATAGTAGCATCAAGGTATAGCTTTTCATGCCCAGACCGAACGCCATAAACAATGCATGCATGACAATCCAGAGAATGAACCCGATCATCATGGCTTTTAGGGGGGTGATAATTTCAGCCACAACACCAGATGCCCACGCCGCAACAGCGGCCATTAAGCCATAGACAGTAAATACCATCGCTGATTGTGCCGGTGTAAACCCTAAATCAGTAATATGTTTTGATAGAAAAGCCATTTCAAAGCCATCACCACTCATAAAAATAGCGATAGCAATAAAACCCCAGAACAAATGCTTAGGTAGACCAAGCCAATACTGCTTCTGTTCCATTGCAGTTTCCTCATTTTAATTTTGTTATTTTAATCAATCGCGAAGAGATAGCTGTGGCGGTGATGTGTAGGGAAACACCGCCACACTCGCCTACTGTGGCAATAATTCCCTTGCTTGTTTTTGCTGTTGGTATAATAAACGGAAAGCATCAAGCCGTTGATTTAACCAAGTTTGGTACTGTTTCTGCGGTAAATAGGTACTTAACACCTCTGGTTTTTGGCACACGGTTTCTGTATTACCGCCGTCCGCCAGCCATGCCAAACGAGCCGCACCTAAAGCTCCCGATGAACTCGCTGGGTGGGTCACAATTGGTATATCGATAACATCAGCAATCAGCTGCGCCCAAACAGGACTACGTGCTCCTCCCCCCGTTAAGCTACACCGACTAATTTGCGTTCCTGTTTGCGTTAAAACCTGCATGCCATCCGCCAGGGCGAAGGTCACACCTTCAATCACCGCATAACCAAGCTGAGCACGCGTTGTTTCATTTCTTAACGCAAAAAATGAGCCCATTGCGTAGGGGTCATTATGAGGCGTTCTTTCCCCTGAGAGGTAAGGCAAAAATACAGGCGCTAGCTTCTTCTGGTCATCGGTCAATTTCCCCACTTCCTCCATTAGCTGATTTTCAGTTGTAGAAAGAAGTTGGCAAAGCCACCGTAAACAGTTGGCGGCACTTAACATCACACTCATTTGGTGCCAGCGATTTGGTAATGCATGAGCAAAAGCATGGACACCCTGATGTGGTGCTGCTTGTAGTTGATTATTAACCACAAAAATAACACCAGATGTCCCCAAAGAAATCAGAGCATCGCCATCATTAATTGCGCCAACGCCCACTGCAGAGGCTGCATTGTCCCCCCCTCCACCAGCAATAATCACATCTGCACTTAAACCCCATTGCGAAGCTAAATCGGCCCGTAACACACCACTTTTTTCAGCTCCTTCAACTAAAGCCGGCATTTGTTCACGCGTTAGATTAGTTGCCGCTAATAATTCATCTGACCAATCACGCTTAGCCACATCCAGCCACAATGTGCCTGAAGCATCAGACATATCACTGATAAATTGACCGGTCATTTTCCAACGTAAATAATCTTTAGGAAGCAACACTTTGGCAACTTGTTTGAATATTTCAGGCTCATGACGTGCAACCCACAATAATTTAGGTGCTGTGAAACCTGGCATCACTAAATTAGCGCCAATCGTTAGAAACTCAGGGTGATTTTCCATGAGCCATTCACATTCCTTCGCACTGCGGGTGTCATTCCATAAAATACAGTCGCGAAGTACTTGGTGCTGGCTGTCTAATAATACCGCACCGTGCATTTGGCCCGATAAGCCAATCGCTTTTACTGCCGCCCATGCTTCTGGGGCTTTTTGGCGCAAGGTAGCGGCAACCGCATTGGTGGCTTCCCACCAACTATCTGGCGATTGCTCGGCCCACTGAGAATGTGGCCTTTGTACTGTTAATGCCATATGGCTTGAGGCAACAATTTCACCCTGAGCATTAATTAATACAGCCTTAAGTTCTGAAGTGCCTAAGTCAATTCCGAGGTACATCGCCTTTCTCCTTACAGAGGTTGTTGAGGTGACTTGAGCCAATTTTCAACTTTTTCAACGGTGTTGCTCATCAATTCGTGGAATTCGGTAGCATGAGCAAGTGAAGCGAATAGCATTTCACTGGAGACAAATTGCGACAATGCATCACTACTATTCATCATTTTTTGATATAGCTCGACATCCAGCACACCATCCTGATACTCATAAGGTAATTCACCACGAGCCCAACGCTGTAAAAACACGAAAAATAAAGCGGGTAGTACAGCCGTCGCCGCCGGAGTCTGCTGGCGCTGATAGCATTCTTGTAAAGTTGGCGTGATAAAACCCGGAATTTTTGATAAACCATCGGCAGCAACACGTTGATTAGTATCCTGAATATACGGGTTACTAAAGCGCGCGAGTACTACATCACGGTATTGTTCTAAATCAAGGGGGCTTGGTGACAATGACGGGATCACATCCTGCGTCACATAATTCCATGCCATTTGTTTGATAGCAGATTGGCGGGTGCTTTCATCAATAAAGCTCAAACCGATTAAGGTTCCTGCCCAAGCAATGCAACTGTGGCTTGCATTCAGAATACGAATTTTCGCTTCTTCCCACGGTAAAACGGACTCAACCATTTCTACATCGACATTTTCTAATGCAGGACGTCCATTAATAAAGTCATCTTCAATCACCCACTGAATGAATGCTTCTCCCATGATAGGTGCTTTATCATCCCAACCCGTTTGCTGTTTAACACGCTCAGCAACATCTGGTGTTGGGCGAGGCGTGATCCTATCAACCATAGTGTTCGGCGAACGCGTATTTTCTTTCACCCATTGGTATAGCTCAGTTTCACCTTTTAATTGTAGAAACGATAAAAAGCCGTGTCTAAACCGTTCGCCATTGTGGCGCAAATTATCACAGTTTAACAAAGTGACAGGTTCACCATGAGCCGCTAAACGTGCGCGTAAAATTTGTGTTAATGCACCGTATATTGTGCTCATTCTGCCCGTTAAATCGGCTTTAATGTCTGGCTGTTCTGCATCTAATTCATGCTGTGGGGTTAAATAATAGCCCGCCTCCGTGACCGTGAAAGCAATAACACGTGTTGCTTTATCACAGCCTTGTTCCACTAATTGGCTTAAATTCTCATCCCAATGTAATACTTTGCGCACTGAAGTAATTTTTTCATAATGACGCTCACCTTCAGGTGAGACTGTTTCAAGGGTATATTCCCCATTTTGCTTGGTTAAGTTATCAAGCAATGCATTCGCATCATTGCGAATATTCCCTAAGGCAATTGACCAACTATCATCCCCTTGTTGAATCAAACGGTGCAAATACCACGCTTGGTGAGCACGATGAAATGACCCAGCACCGATGTGCATCCACACTGATTTCTGCTTTAGCATTGTGACTCCTTAACCTAAAATTAAATAATTGCTATTTTTTTGGGCATATGCCCGTTTGTTATATTTTAGTTTCAATCTGATCACAATTACTGCGATAATGCTCACAGTATTGACTTTTGCCCTTTTAATAAACAATTGCCCAGAATTACAATAAGCGAAACCAGCAGGAGAATGTCCATGCAGAAAGAATTAAAAAAAATGGAACAAGCTGCACGTGCGGCATGGCTATATTTTGTGGCAGGCAAAACACAACAGGAAATTGCACATGAACTTGGGCTATCGAGACAAGTCGCCCAACGCCTTATTTCTCTAGCAAAAGAACAAGGTATGGTTCAGGTGCAAATCACGCACCCTATTACGGAGTGTTTAAGACTCGCTAATGAAATCCAGCAAAAGTATCACCTAACACATTGCTTTGTTGTCCCGTCAGGGCAACTTGATACAGAAGCGACGCTCGATATGATTTCAGTGGCCGGTGCTGAGCTCATGGAACAATTAATCGACCCCGATAAGCCTCAAATTATTGGTATTGGTTCAGGTAGAACATTACGCAGTATTATTGATGCCCTTCCTTACCTAGAAACCTCCCAGCACCAATGTGTTTCATTAATAGGCGCTATTGCCCGTGATAGCTCAGCAACACGCTATGATATTCCATTACGTTTTGCAGAAAAATTACAATGCCGACACTATATTCTACCTGCGCCACTGTACGCCGATAGCCCAGAAGATAAAGCAATGTGGTGCCAACATCGCGTGTATAAGGAAGTCACGGAAAAAGCCCTGAATGCAGATATTACCTTTATTGGTATTGGTGAAGTCGGCAAAGGCTGTCCACTCAATTCCGAAGGTTTTGTCACAGATGAACAATTGGAAATGCTATTAGAAAAAGGAGTAGCCGCGGAGTTATTGGGGCATTTTATCCAAGCTAATGGCGAGCGACTTTCTACAACTTTGGATGACACTCACACCAGTGTACCACTGTTCCCCTCCCCGAATAAGCCTGTGATCGCATTTGCGGGTGGCGCGCACAAAACAAAAGCAATTCAAGCTGTTATGAATGGCAGTTGGGTAACAGGCTTAGTGACCGATGAAGCCACTGCACATCAATTATTAGCAAATAAATAAATTATCCCTGTGTCAGCCAGTTATGGCACAGCATACCGAGTAAGGTAAAAATCAACGCCCCAATTACGTGGATGGCGATGGTACTAATGGCGAAGCCCAATTTACCTTCTTGGATTAGCACCAGCACTTCGAGTGAAAAGGTCGAAAAGGTGGTAAATGCACCACAGAAACCCGTCACAATGAATAATTTATAGGCAGGACTAATATTTGCATTGGCAAAATACGAAATGGCAAAGCCAATGACAAAGCCACCAAGCAAATTGACCGCGACAGTGCCTAGTGGAATGTTTGGGTAAAGGTGATTGAGTCTTAAGCTAACAAACCATCTTAGCCATCCGCCAAGCACTGAACCAATCGCTATTGCAAATAATGAGGCATACATAGAAACTTCCTTTAATGTTTGGCGGGATAAATGAAAGGAAAGTCTCCCAGTTATACTCGAAGTATGACGAGTATAGATCATTTATGCCCTAAATTAGGGCACATAATACCTACGTACCCTATCTAATCAATAGGTTAACGTAGGCATCATTAGCCCTCTACGGGCGGTTTTGTAAAATGGAGGAATGCCATCTCCCATATATATTTTAAAATAATAAGGTAACTCATTAGGTTATGTAAACCCATTTTATAATAGATGGCATGAATGATTCTAATTACACAAGTGAATGAGTCGTTAGGAGCATACACAAGTATGTGACTAATGCGAATGAGCGTAGTCAACAACGCGACAGCTTGAAGTATGACGAGCTATTGGGACATCTTCAAAATCGTCCGCACATTACTCGCACTCGTTGCGATAATATCAATCGCTCCCGTACGCAGTGCCCCCATAATGGCCATAGCCTTAGAGGATTCGGAAGCAATCGCTATTACACAAGGGATTTTCTTGAGTTCGTCTATGCTTAGGCCAATCACTCTGTCATTCATCACTGTATCAACATGCTGCCCTTGCGCATTAAAAAAATCATAACCGGCAATATCGCCAATTACCCCTTGATTTAAACTCGCATCAACAATTTCACGCGGTGTAAACCAACCTAGTTTGACCATATAGCTGTCTTCATTCATATCGCCAATACCAATTAGGGCTATATCCGCTTTACGGGCGCGATCGAGCGTTTCCTTAATGGTGCCGTTTTTCATAAATGATTGTTTTAATTCATTATTTTCAACATAGGCAGGCGCGTATAAAGTTTCACTGGTTCCACCAAATTTCTTCGCTAAGCGGCGGCTGATATGGTCCGCATTGATGGAATCTCCCGGCCGGTGGGTTCCGCCAATTCCGCAAATAAAACGGCAATCTTTTTCAGGAACTGCCCCACCGCTATCAGCCACTACCGCAACATTGCGGCCTTGGCCGACCGTGACTATCATGTTGTCTCGTAATGTTGTTGATAAATAATTAGCGACTAATGTGCCAACTTGGTAGCGTTGTTCTTCTTCATCGGGATGGTCGAGGGCAATCAACGCACGGGAAATCGGGAAGCGAGAAAGTAGCTGTTGCTCTAGCTGAGTGCTAAAAATAGGGTGATAGCGAACATTGATCTCAACAATCCCTTCTTCTTTTGCTCGCTTAAGTAAGCGCCCTACCTTAATTCGCGATATACCAAACTTATTGGCGATCTCTTCCTGAGTAATTTCATCACGATAATAAGCTATCGCAATTTCAGTCAGTAGCTCGATTTCGGAAGATGTTTGTGATCTATCCATAAGATAGTGGTTTCCTCTTTATTGGTGTTAATCGCAACAAGGATGATAAGGTTTTAGTATAGCGTTTCTAGTGGCAATTAATAAGTGAGTTATAAAAGAGAGTGGATATATAGCAATAGTTTTTGTCTATATATCCACGAAAAGAGTTATATAAAACAATTATGCATTGGTTAATGCGCTCTGTTTTTCAACACTTTGCGCTAATTGACATAATAATAAACAACAAGAAGTCGCGCCTGCATCTAACACGCCCCTTGAACGCTCACCAAGGCGGCTTGCACGGCCAATTTTAGCCACTAAATCTACCGTGGAATCACGGCCTGCAACGGCGGCGGCCTGCATCGCATCAAGCGCTTGTTTAAAGTTTTTTCCTGCTTTTGTTGCCTCTTCAAAAGCATTAACTGCGGGGATCAATGTATCCATTAAGCACTTGTCCCCCACTGTCGCGCTACTGATATCTTGCAGTTCAGATAACCCATTTTTTAACATAGCGAGGAAATCTTGTTGTGATAACGCATTTTTCCCTGAAATGCTGTCTGACATCCCCATAAAGAAGCTGCCATAAAGTGGCCCCATTGAACCACCAATGCCTTCCATCAACGCATCAGAAATTTCTTCAAACCCTTCACTGAGTGATAATTCACGGTCTGCAATTGCTTTAGCACATAAGTTGAAGCCTTTCGCCATATTGATGCCATGGTCTCCATCCCCTATTGCACCATCAATTTCGCTTAGATATTCACGGTTAGAAACAATAATGTTCACTAAATCAAGGGTAATTTCCTTACCGTTGCCCGTTGAAATAACTTGCATAGTTGTCTCCTTATTTGACCTGTGTTAAACCCAATGAATACGCAGGAACATCCATCAACGTTTTCAATTCATCATCCACTTTCATTAATGTCAGTGTTACCCCCATCATTTCTAATGAGGTAAAGTAGTTACCAACATAGTTACGAACAATACGCACACCTTTCTCACTGAGTTGTTTTTCAACCTCTGCATAGTAGATGTACAGCTCCATCACGGGAGTGGCACCTAACCCTGAAACTAATACGACAACTTCATCACCTTGCTTTGCCTGCATATCATCTAAAATTGGCGTTAACATGGTTTTTGCCATTTGCGCTGCGGATTGAATTGGCATAATTTCAATGCCTGGTTCACCATGATGACCAATACCGAGCTCCATCATCCCATCTTCAATATGAAAATTGGGATGACCCACCGCAGGTATGGTACAAGACGTTAGCCCAACACCAATAGAGTGGCAGTTATTAATCGCTTTTTGTGCCGCATTAATCACACCGTCTAAATCATAGCCTTTACTTGCTGCGGCAGAACCCACTTTCCACATAAGAATTTCACCCGCAACGCCGCGACGCTTTTCTTTTTCACTGGCAGGTGCTGAAGCGACGTCATCGGTAGCGACCACGGTTTTGACTTGCATACCCGCTTTTTCGGCTTTTTTCATCGCCATCTTAACGTTCATGTTATCGCCCGCGTAATTACCATATAAGCAAGCAACGCCTGCCCCACTGTCTGCGGCTTTGAACGCATCTAAAAATGCCCCAGCCGTTGGCGAGGAGAAAATTTCGCCAATCGCCACCGCATCTAGCATATTTTCACCTACGTAGCCTAAAAACGCAGGTTCATGACCTGAACCACCACCAGTGACAATGCCCACTTTCCCTTGTATTGGTGCTTTTGGGTATTTTAGAACCCGCGCGTTATCTGTTTGTGCAAAATATTCAGGGTGCGCTTTCAAATAGCCTTGAATTGCATCTTCAACAACAAGATCAGGTTCATTAATGATTCTGTTCATAATTCCCTCTTTTACTTATTTTCTGGTGTTAGCTGCATCTTTGCCGACTGTTCAAGTAATTCTTCCGGCACAGTAATAAATTTCATCAATATCGCACTAAATAAATAGAGCCCCGAGAAAATCCAAATCACGCCAAACGCACCTACGCTACTAATAAAGAGCCCAACAAGTGCAGGCCCGACAAACGTACTTAAACCGGCGCCTAAATTAAGGACTGACATGGCAGCACCTTTATTTTCAGGCGCTAAACTCGGCATGATGGCTGAAAGTGGTACGTATCCTGCGAGGCACGCACCAAATAAGCCAGCGGCTATCATCATCAGGGTATAACTGTGCCCAAAATAATAAGGCACGTAGTAAAACATTAAGGTACAAAGCATACAGCCGACACAACCAAACCAAATTACAATATTGCGCCAACCGATGCGGTCACTGACAACACCAAAGATCAGATTAAAAGCAATGTTCACTGTCCAAAGTGCTGCGTAGATATGTAACCACTCTGTGCGGGAAAAACCAAAGTCAGCAAGAAACATTGGCATAAAGATCACAAAACCATATGCTGCCGAGGTATTAATGGTACGAACAATGCCACCTAAACCAATTTTTGGGTTCTCAAACGCAATAGTGATCCCTTTGAATACATAGCTGAGCGATACTTTTTCTTTCGGTGCCTCTGGTGTATCTCCCGCTTTGTTGCGGTTAAGTGCAATAGCAATAAATGCCCCGATAGTGACAAAAATCAGTCCACTCCATAACGTTGCCATTTCACCTAACACTGGCAGCGCATAACTCGAATACATCACCCCTAAAACACCCAGCCCGCCGCTATAAACGAACCAGAAGATCCCGACAGCAGAGCCCAATTTTTTAATTGGTGCCTCATAGGCTACCCAAACTAAGAAGCCGTAGGCAAACATGGGATAACCAAAACCACGCAGTGCATAGGTCGGGATCATGATTGACAGGCTGTTACTCGGTAAGCCAACAGATAAGAAAATAACCGAGCCAATCACAAACATCACAAAACCAAAAATCATCACACGACGAGCGGTATAAATTTCAGCTAATACGCCGGATAACCACGCGGCCACAGCAGCAAAAAAACCATACACACTAAATAGTAATGAAGATTCTTCAATACTCATTCCACGGCTAATTATAAAAGGTGACAGCCAGCCTTGTTCTAGGCCTTCCCCCATCATAAAGATCAGGACGCCAAAATAGCCAAGTAGTAACTTTGGTGAAAACCCCGTTACTTTAGACAGTTTATTGATTATCATATTGTTGACCTCAGTGCTTATTCGCTGGGTTAGGACCTGAATAACAAGCCTTGGTAGGGTGACATTTATTCAGGTCCAATTTTTATCGTTATATTTTTAATTTCGTCTTTTTTTCAACCCACGACAGCTCTACAGGTTCGGGTCGAGAACCACTTTAATGTGCGGGTCGCCTTTCGCCATCATTGAAAAACCTTCCGCAAACTTATCTAAAGGTAAAATATCCGTCACCACGCCTTTGGTTGGGAAATCACCATTACCAATACCTTCAATCACTAGTGGATAACAATATGGGCCAAGATGAGAACCTAATAAATCCAGTTCTTTACGGTCACTGATAATGCTCCAGTCCACTGTCACTGGGTCTTTAAATACAGAAAACTCGACAAAAGTACCCAACTTACGGATCATCTTCAGGCCTTGCTCAACCGATTTAGGCGCCCCCGTTGCTTCAATGTAAATGTCACAGCCATAACCTTCAGTCATCTCTTTGACAATTTTGTCGACATCATCACGTTTCGGGTTTAATACGATATCAGCACCAAATTCTTTCGCTAATTCAAGGCGTTTATCAAATAAATCCAGAACGACTAACTTACCAGCACCGGATTTTTTAATTGCCCCAATCATGCCTAGGCCTAATGTTCCTGCGCCAGAAAGCACAACGACATCCCCCAATTTGACATTGGCACGCTGCACGGCATGTAAAGAACAGGCGTAAGGTTCAATCAAAATAGCGTCTTCAATTGGCATCTCGACAGGCACATGGTAGTTGATGGCTTCTTTGGTGAATTTCATATATTGCGCCATACCGCCATTTACATTGTTTTGGAAGCCATACAAGTCATGTTTTTCACACATCCAGTATTCGCCGCGTTTACAGAAACGGCATTCCCAACAAGGTACGATTTGTTCAGAAATAACACGATCACCTAATGCAAAACCTTCCACTTTTGACCCAAAGCCTACGACATGGCCAATAAATTCGTGCCCAGGGATCATTGGCGCCTTGATATAAGCGGGCTGTTCTGCATCTCCCCAAAAACTAGGGGCACCCTCAAAAGCTTTCACATCACCCGCACAGATGCCACAAGCCTCTACGCGAACCAAAATTTCTTCTTCACTAATTTTAGGGACATCGACAGTTTCTAAACGGTAGTCTTTTGGTGCATAAGCAACCACGGCTTTCATTTTTTCTGGAATGCCTGCGCTCATCGTTGCTTTTGAATCACAGTGTTCACACATAGTTCTATCCTCGGCGGTTTGTAAAATGAACATAAGTTCAATGAAGATACAAATTAACCATACCTTCTTTTCTTCATCCTTGCCCATAGTGAGAGTGTCAAAGTGTGATTCAGTGCAAAAATTCTCATAAAATCGCCTTAAAACGACTGTTTTTTACCTTTTTTGCAAAAAAAATTAAATTTAAAGCTGTAGATCACAAAATTCATCATCATAAAAATAAAAACATATGTTCAGCTATTGATTATTTGTTCATAAGATCCTATTTTCTAAATAGTACATTTGATTGATTTATGAACTTTTGTTCAACAATAAGGATCTCTATCATGCTATCTATTGCTATTGGCGCGGATGACGCTGCATTTGAAATGAAAGATTTGATTAAAGCTCACTTAGCAGAACTAAACATTGAAGTGACTGATTACTGTTTAAACACTGGGGTTGCAGACGAAATGTACCCTGATGTTGCCCATGCGGTTGCCACTGCGATCGTACAAGGCAAGCACCAGCGCGGTATTTTAATTTGTGGTACCGGAATTGGTATGTCCATTGTTGCCAATAAAGTCACGGGAATTCGTGCAGCACTGTGCCATGACACATACTCCGCTGAACGAGCTCAAAAAAGCAATGACGCACAAATTATTACCTTTGGTGCACGAGTAATTGGCCCTGAATTAGCAAAAAGCATTATTGATACATGGCTGGCTTCCCATTATGAAGGAGGACGTTCGGCACCAAAAGTGGCTCGAATCAGTGAGTATGAAAATGGGGAACGTTAGTTTTACTTTAGGCGCTTTTACTTTGGGAGCTTTGTAATGTCCACTCAACCACAAAATAAATTAGCCAATGCCATTCGATTTCTTTCAATAGATGCCGTACAACAAGCTAATTCAGGCCACCCCGGAGCCCCAATGGGAATGGCTGATATTGCTGAAGTTCTTTGGCGAGATTATTTACAGCACAACCCCGCGGACCCGCATTGGCCTAACCGTGACCGCTTTGTATTATCAAACGGCCATGCCTCAATGCTGCTCTATAGCTTGCTTCATTTAACAGGCTATGAGTTATCCATTGATGATTTAAAACAATTCCGACAACTCCATTCCAAAACACCGGGTCACCCCGAATTAGGCTATACCCCCGGTGTTGAAACCACGACAGGCCCGCTGGGGCAAGGCATCGCCAATGCGGTTGGTATGGCAATCGCAGAAAAAACCCTAGCAGCTACATTTAATCGCTCTGGTTTCCCCGTTGTCGACCACTATACCTACACATTTTTAGGTGATGGCTGTTTAATGGAAGGGATTTCCCATGAAGTGTGCTCATTAGCGGGAACGTTAAAACTCAATAAGCTCATTGCATTTTATGATGATAACCGCATTTCTATTGATGGTAACACGCAAGGTTGGTTTACTGATAATACAGCAAAGCGTTTTGAAGCCTATGGTTGGCATGTTATTCGCCAAGTCGATGGCCATTCTAGACCCGCAATCAAAGCGGCCATTGAACAATCTCACCAACAAACTACGAAACCAACACTCATTATCTGTAGAACCACAATTGGTTATGGTTCTCCTAATAAAGCAGGTACAGCGGATTCTCATGGCGCGCCACTCGGACAAGATGAAATAGCTCTGACTCGCCAACAACTGGGTTGGGAGTACCCTCCTTTTGTGATCCCTGATGACATATATGAACCTTGGAATGCCCTAGAACGTGGTGCTGAGCAACAATTACGTTGGGAACAAGCATTACGAGAATACACAAAACAATACCCAGAACTCGCTGAGCAGCTAACTCAACGATTATCTAATCAACTCCCTGAAAAATTTACAGATATCATTGATAATTTTATTCAAAAATTAAATGATAACCCTGCAACGATAGCTACACGTAAAGCATCACAAAATACCTTAAATATTATTGGCCCTATTTTACCTGAGTTAATCGGGGGTTCCGCAGACTTAGCCCCAAGCAATCTTACCTATTGGTCTGGTTCACTGCCGATTAATAAACAACCTGCTGGCAACTATATTCATTATGGTGTCAGAGAATTCGGTATGACCGCCATCGCAAATGGGATTTCATTACACGGCGGTTTCCGCCCTTACACGGCAACCTTTTTGATGTTCTCGGAATATGCACAAAATGCCGTGAGAATGGCCTCATTAATGAAATTACCGCAAGTGCTTATTTATACCCATGATTCAATTGGCTTAGGTGAAGATGGCCCAACACATCAACCTGTTGAGCAACTTATGTCACTACGTGCAACACCTAATTTGTCAGTATGGCGCCCTTGTTGCCAAGTAGAAACCGCCGTGGCTTGGAAGCAGGCTATCATTCATCAACAGAACCCAACAGCACTTGTGTTATCCCGTCAAAACCTAATACAGTATTCGCGCACCCCCGAACAGCTCACCAATATCGCTCGAGGCGGATATATTTTACGCAGTAATAGTGAAGCCCCTGAATTACTATTAATTGCGACAGGCTCTGAAGTCACGTTAGCGGTTGAAGCATGGAAACAACTGACAGAACAAGGTTTTAATGTGAATGTCATTTCGATGCCATCAACAGATACCTTCGACCAACAACCCTTAGAATACCAGCAGCGTGTTTTACCCAATCACGTTCGCTATCGCATTGCGATAGAAGCCAGTATTAGTGATTACTGGCGTAAATACGTAGGAATTGATGGGTTAGTTATGGGTATGAATAGCTTTGGTGAGTCGGCTCCTGCGGACCAATTATTTAAACATTTCGGTTTCACCGTAGAAAAGCTTATTACTATGTCGCTTTCATTATTAAAACCTAATGATTAATTGATATAGCAATAATTAATATCTGTTATCCTACTTTGTAATTTCCTATTACAAGCCAAATAATACCTATGTTATTTGGCTTATTTTTTATTTAAATAATAATCATGAAACAATAAAAAAGCGAATATCTAATTATACTCGCTTTTTTTATTATTGATTTAATATCATTATTGGATGCTGTAGCCACCATCAATCACTAAATTATGACCTGTAATCATATCGGATGCATCGCTGGCCAAAAATAGTGCACATGCCGCAATTTCAGAAGGTTCGGCAAAGCGTCTTGCAGGGATTTTTCCTTTCATTTCATCTCCTTTTTCACCTTCCCACGCTTTTTTACCTAATTCTGTCATGACAATGGTTGGTGAAATGGCGTTAGTTTGTATGCCTTTCGGGCTCCACTCCAGTGCTAATACTTGGGTTAAACCAATAATTGCCGCTTTACTCGCACAATAGGCCGCATGCTGGTCTAAGGCAATCACCCCCGCTTGAGATGCCATATTAATAATTTTTCCTTTTCCATTATTAATCATAACATTACCCGCAGCTTGGCAAACCAAAAAAGTCCCTTTTAAGTTCACGTTCATGGTTAAGTCCCAATCGGATTCACTTAAATTTTCAGCGGGAGCCAGTGCTACAATTCCAGCACTATTGACGACAATATCTAGCCGACCATAATGCTCAATGACATGTTCTACCATCTGAGAAACCGCCGTAGAATTTGTGATATCACATTGAATACCAATTGAATTGCCTAATTTCTCTGCAGTCGTTATTACGTTATCTGACTTATCGATTAGGGCAACTTTAGCCCCTTTTTCAACATACAGTTGAGCAATCGCCAACCCAATACCTGCTGCTCCCCCGGTAATTAAAGCGACCTTACCATCAAGTGAAAAGTTGGTGTTATAGCCACTAAATTTTTTCATTTTAATTCCTTAACATCATGATGTGATATTGAATATATAGATGAAATAAATATAGTGCTGTCTTAGAGAGACAGCAAAATATTAAACGAAGATTAAATTACTTGGTATTATTAATATAATCTTATTGCCGATTAAGTTCTATATTATTCATGTAAAAAAAAGAGATATCTCTCAAATTAAATACCTCACTAAATTCCGAATGGGCATATGTTCAAAATAATAATCTAAATGAATATTTGTACTTTATCTTTAACTGTAAAAATCTTCTAAAAACCCCTCTATGTTGTAACTGCTCCGTAAAAATACATTTTTTCATTCCCCTATAAATTTTCGGTTAATTGGCGCATAATATTAGTTATATCTAAATTGATATTAAACAATATCAGCACTGGGTTATTGAGTAAGATATTGAAATGAATATCATTCACACTAAATACTGCACATTTAATTTATAGGTTATTGATAATATGGAAGAAAGTAACTTACTACTACAACTTAATAACATTGGGTATAGCATTGAGGAAAAAACAATTCTTGATAATGTGCAGATTAACTTACAGGCAGGTGACTTCAAACTGATTACAGGACCTTCTGGCTGCGGTAAAAGTACTTTATTAAAAATAATCGCCTCGTTAATTTCACCAACTCAAGGAACTATTCAGTTTCAAGGGAAAGATATCAATACCATCTCACCAGAAACTTATCGGCAGCAAGTTTCATACTGCACTCAAACGCCCACCTTATTTGGACAAACCGTGTATGACAACCTCGTTTTTCCCTATCAAATTCGAAAATTGCCGCTTAATAAAGAGAAAGTCATCAGTGATTTGCATCAATTTTCTCTGCATGAATCTATTTTAGATAAAGGGATCAACGAACTCTCCGGTGGAGAAAAACAGCGTATTTCTCTTATTAGAAACTTACAATTTCTTCCACAAGTCTTACTGTTAGATGAAATCACCAGTGCCCTAGATGAAGAAAACAAAATTATAGTGAATGAATTTATCCATCATTTAACGAGTGACAAAAAAATAGGCGTGTTATGGGTAACCCATGATCAAGATGAAATCGCTCATACCAATGAAGTTATTACCCTTCCTGTTCATCACAACGAATCATAGGATATCACTGTGCATCAACCAACTATTTCCAATGAATCATTAACCTTTTCTATCCTGTTAGTCCTTGTGGCTATTTTTATTAGTCATAAAGAAAAACTGTCCCTTGAAAAAGATATTATCTGGAGTACTTGCCGAGCGATTATTCAACTATTGATCGCTGGCTACATTCTAAAATATATTTTTAATGTTGATCACGAATTGCTCACGATTGCCTTGGTGATGTTTATTTGCGTCAATGCCGCCTGGAACGCTAAGAAAAGAAGCAAATATATTGATAAAATTTATGTTACCGCATTAATTGCCATTACCTCTGGTACATTTCTTACATTGTTAATCTTAATATTAACTAACGCCATCGCATTTACACCCATGCAGGTAATTCCTATCACTGGAATGATTGCAGGTAATGCCATGATTGCAGTAGGATTATGCTTTAATAACCTCGGCCAACGGTTTTCAAGCCAACAACAACAAATTCAAGAAATGTTAAGTTTAGGGGCAACCCCAAAAATTGCTTCTGCTGCTATTATTCGCGACAGTATCCGAGCATCATTAATCCCAACGGTGGATTCAGCCAAAACAGTAGGAATTGTCAGCTTACCGGGTATGATGTCTGGCCTGATTTTTGCTGGAGTTGACCCGTTACAAGCAGTTAAATACCAGATTATGGTGACTTTTATGCTGTTAGGTACCGCAAGCCTTTCAACCATACTGGCTGGGTATATGACTTATACAAAATTCTATAACCAACGCCATCAATTATTGGTTACCACACTGAATAAATAATAACCTTCCGCCGCTTATTTATCATCAACGATAAGCGGCACTTACTTAACATCACTCTTTAACCACGCCCACAGGTAATACTTCAATTAACTGTGCTTTGCTATTTTCATTATCTATCAACTTAAAAATATGATTTAGCATCGTTGGCACATCCTGTTTAACCATTTCGATGTCATTACCTAATAGTGCAACAAAAGGGTCCCAGTCAAAACAGCCTAAATGAGGTTGACGCGAACCGATATAGCCTTTTTTACCTAACCAATCAATAACCCCTTCTAATGAAATAGTTGAATTAATAAATAAACCACATTTCACTATTTTCTGTGGATCTTCGTTATTCTGTTCAAAAAATCGTGAAAGTGCTTTTTCCGCTTTTTCGGGAGCATAACCACAGGCCAAGATATTTTCTTGTGGAACTGTGATCCCTTTTTCATTATGTGCATCAATAAAACCACGAATACGTTCCCGTGTATTGTGGTCATGTTCACGGCCACCAATAAAAATTAAGGCTTCATTTGTTGATGTCTGGGGGTTATTTTTGCTTAAAATACGTTGTGTTAAGTTTTTTGCACCAAGATAGTTGTCTGAAATAACAGAAGGCGCCAACAAGCCTGGTAAGTCTAAATTCAAGGTTGAGACACCGGAAGCTTGGCAAATTTCAGTGATTTTATCCGGATTGGTTGCCCCTGTTGAAACCAACCAATCAACCTGATAAGAAATCATTGCACGTGCGGCTTCTATTTCTAATTCAGGGTCACGCCGCGTGCAGGTAATGATAGGAAATAACCCTCTTTCACGCGCCATTTCCTCAAAATGTTCGACAATAGAACCAAAATAGCGGTTGTCATACTTCGGAACTAACATACCGATTATTTTGGATTTATTACTGCGCAATAAGCTGGCTTGCTTATTGACTGCATAATTTTGTTCTTCGGCGATGCGGATCACTTTTTCAGCAAGTTGTGCGCTAATTCGCCTTTTTTGCCAATTACCATTGAGTATTGCACTCACTGCACTCGCTGAAACCCCTGCTAATTCGGCAAGGTCATAGATCGTTGTTTTCTTATTTTGTCTGATCTTTGTCACAGATTCTCATCTCCATTTTTTACTAGCTTGACACCAAAGTCGAAAAGTCGCAATACTGCTACATCGATTGAGCAATATTGAAATTGATGATGCATGAGTTGATATACTGCAAAATAAATACTATCAACCCATCGCATGTAGCCACCTATCCATCCCCGTGACTCATTGCTGTTTCATTAATTTCAGGCGCTTTTCATTCTTACATTTCGCTAAAATATCCGATTGGAGTAAATTATGGCCATTTCTATTGAAAACAAAGTCGCAGCAATTACCGGAGCTGCCTCAGGTATTGGGCTTGAATGTGCACGCACACTGATCAAAGCAGGTGCAAAAGTCGTTCTAATTGACCGCGCAGAAGAGCGATTAAACCAACTTGTTGAAGAATTAGGTGAAAATGCAATTCCATTAGTTATCGATTTAATGAAACCGGAACAAGTTGATGGAATGTTAGATGCCATTTTACAAAAAGCAGGCGGTTTAGACATTTTCCATGCTAACGCTGGTGCCTATATTGGCGGCCCCGTTGCTGAAGGTGACCCTGATGTATGGGATAAAGTTTTAAATTTAAATATTAATGCAGCTTTCCGTTGTGTTCGCGCGGTATTACCTCATTTTATTGCTCAAAAATCAGGCGATGTGTTATTCACCAGTTCAATTGCAGGTGTTGTTCCTGTGATTTGGGAACCGATTTACACCGCATCAAAATTTGCTGTTCAAGCCTTCGTCCATTCAACACGCCGTCAAGTCTCTGAGCATGGTGTGCGTGTTGGTGCGGTATTACCCGGCCCTGTGGTTACTGCCTTACTTGATGATTGGCCAAAAGAAAAAATGGAAGAAGCCTTAGCAAATGGTAGCTTAATGCAACCAATTGAAGTGGCTGAAGCGGTATTATTTATGTTAACTCGCCCACGTAATGTCACTATTCGTGACCTTGTTATTGTGCCTAACAGTGTTGATCTCTAACTTGTCATCTCGCAATTCATTGCAGTTAGCACCTTGGAGGGAAAATGAATAATTCACATGCACCATTAAAAGATAACGATAAAGTCGTTATTGGTATCGATGTTGGTACAGGTAGTGCACGCGCAGGTGTCTTTGATATGTCTGGCAATATGTTAGCGTCTGCCAAACATGATATTACACTATTTCGTGACAACGCCAATTTCGCGGAGCAATCAAGTAACGAAATTTGGGAAGCGGTTTGTTATTGTGTCAAACACGCAATGGCATCATCAAAAGCAAAACCACAACAAGTGACTGGTATTGGTTTTGATGCAACCTGTTCACTAGTTGTCATCGGAACAGATACACAACCAATTACAGTTAGCCCATCGAATGACCCTGAGCGCAATATTATTGTGTGGATGGATCACCGCGCGACAGAGCAAGCTGAACGTATTAATCAATTAAAACATCCGGTTTTAAACTATGTTGGCGGTAAAATTTCGCCTGAAATGGAAACGCCTAAGATTTTATGGCTAAAAGAAAATTTACGTCAATCCTATGATAATGCATGGCAATTTTTTGATTTAGCCGATTTTTTAACTTGGAAATCGACTAATTCTTTGGCTCGTTCAACCTGTACGGTAACCTGTAAGTGGACATATCTAGCCCATGAAAAGCGCTGGGATGCAGATTACTTTCAACAAATTGGGTTATCTGAACTCGCAGATGAAAATTTCGCGCGTATTGGGCAGCTTATTGTCGAGCCAGGAACGCCTTGTGGTGAAGGCTTGACGGAAACCGCAGCTCAGCAAATGGGCTTACTAGCAGGAACTCCTGTCGCCGCAGGTATGATAGATGCTCATGCTGGCGGTATTGGTACCGTTGGTGTTAATGGCGATGCAACCGCTAATATGGCCTACGTATTTGGTACATCTTCATGCACGATGACGACCACCAAAGAACCCGTATTTATACCCGGTGTATGGGGGCCTTATTTCAGTGCAATGGTGCCAGGTATGTGGCTAAATGAAGGTGGCCAAAGTGCGGCAGGTGCTGCAATTGACCAGTTACTTTCCTTGCACCCCGCTTCAGCACAAGCAAAACTCACTGCAAAAGAACAAGGTAAACCCTTGCCTGTTATGTTAGCGGATTTAGTATTAGAAAAAGCATCGTCACCATCGCAGTCTGTTGAGCTAGCTGAAAAAATACATGTTGTCCCTGAGTTTTTAGGAAATCGAGCACCTTTTGCTGACCCTCATGCCAGAGCCGTCATTGCTGGCTTAACCATGGATAACAGCATGGAAAATTTACTTTCTTTCTATGTTGCTGGTGTGTGTGGCATTGGCTATGGGTTACGACAAATCATTGAAGCACAAGCAAAATCCGGTGCAGCTATTGAAAATATTGTCGTCAGTGGAGGTGCTGGCCAACACCCGTTGATCCGCCAATTACTTGCGGATGCGTGCGGTGTCCCTGTGATTTCAACACAAGCCAGTGAGCCTGTTTTACTCGGTTCAGCTATCCTCGGTGCAGTTGCAGGAAAAGTCTGTGACGATGTTGCACAAGCCATGGACCAATTTAGTGCAATTGACCTCACCTACCAAGCCAATGAAGCTTATAAAGCACGCCACGATACAAGATTTACCTCTTTCTTGCATTTACAGCAATGTGCTAGAGAATTAAAAGGCTAATCACGCTAATATGACGTTGAGTCATATTTATACTAAAGAAAGCCGGCTTACGGCTTTCTTTATTTAGGATTCGTATTACCTATTGCGTTTAATTTAATAAAAGGCATACGCTATCACTCAGTTTTAAAAACAATATCTTGCCCATAACGAATCAACCATTTCTTTTGGCATTAAATCGTAATCTCCCTCAACCATAGGAATTGACAAGGATACCTTCCCTTGTTTATCACTATAGGCTTTCACAATGAATTTTTTATACCCTTCTAATCTTGCATTCTTAACCCGAAACACTTCACCACAAACGTAGCCTAAATCACCCTTATCCGCAGTTTGGCGAATAAAATTATATTTCACATTTTTAAATGAAGCGGATTCAGGGAAAGATAAATAGTCTTCAACACTACTTTTTGCCATTTTCACAAGATCAGGTGTAGGGGAATAGTTCAATGTCACCCCTAAAATAAAAGAGCCCCCAGTTAACAATAAAATTGTGAGCAACTTTATAATATTCATATTCTTAAGCTCTCATTTATTCAATAACAAGCCAATTGACCTGGATGACCTAATCACCCCGCCCAAAAATACACTTAAGTAGTTATCATTAGCCAATTGTAAGTAAATAATAATTATTTTAATAATATCCAGCCTTATCTATATAAGAATACCTTATTAGATAGCTTGTTTTTTCTAATTACTATCTCCGATAACCATCACAAACAGAGCAAATAAACACAATTAAATTTATAAAGTCTGTTCGTATTTATACTTTATTTTACACATCACATGAGTAAGTATACCAGTATTAAACTAAGAATATAAATAGTACTTGAAACATTAACTGTTTCAATTTGTATTTTTTGAACTAGAGAAGTTTCATTTACCAAAACACAGAAACAATAATAAGCCTTAATTGTTCATCATAGCTTAACAAAAATAAACCCAAATATGTAATAAAACAATTCAATTTAATAATAGCCATGTCTAAATGTTAATTAACTCACTTTGTGAGTATTTAAACTCAATATAAGCGTAAATTAAAATTAAATTATAATATATTCGTTATTTTCAAATAAGCCATCCTTGCTAGATCTCACCATTAAAAAACAAAAAATATTTAAAATTCAATTTGATATAAAAAATACATTAATTCATGCCATTTGCCATCTTAATTTTTAACCTATTGTTCATTAATCTCTTTTTTCAAACTAAATTAGCCGAGTTATCGCTTCCACCTTAAGCGCAATAACGCACAACAAATTGATTAATAAGATAAAAACAAACAAAGAGTTAATTAATGAAATGTTAATGTTATGATACCAAACAGTTAACATCAATAGTCAACCTCAAAATGCATAAGAATATTTAACAATATCCATATAGTAATTTACTATTAAACTTCTCGATATATCTTCTTTTATCCAATTTTTGATATATACCACCAACCTAAATTACAGAATATTCCTAGTAAAAATTGCTTCTTTTAGCCAATACATAAAATTATCCGGCCAAATTTGACAAAATATTTTTTTTATCTCATGTAGCATTGTTTTCCAAAGAAAAGGGTAAACCATGACAAATATTCAATTACTATTACTTGCAACTAATAACATCAAAAACAACACAGAGCTAAGCCACTCTCAGGAGTCTTATGTATACCAATTTTACTATGCTAACGTCGCAGGCCATTTCGATAGCATTCAAGATTTTCTTACCGTATTTAAGCAGCAGACAGATGCAACATTAGATGCATCGCAACAATTAGCCGAACAGAGTCAGCAAATATACTCAACAGTTGAGTCTTATTTGGAAGTAGCCGAAAAACGGTATATTGAAAGGAAAAAATTGCTAGCCAATTAAGTTAGCATTTACAGTTGAAAAGGCCTACAAACTAAATGAGGCCTTTTATCGATAATTTTTCTGTTAAACTTCTATTGCTCTTGTAGCTCTAATTCAGCAATTATAGGTAGGTGGTCGCTAACACTTGACCATTGAAACTCTTTGCTATCTGTTGGGATTTCCATATTTTTCACATCCCAAACTTGGCCTTTAAATGTAAAAATATGGTCAATATCTATCGCTGGGTTTACCGCTGGCCAGCTACGGTAATCAATACCTTTAAATTCAACTGGGTTCCACATATAACGAATTTCTTGGATAGGCTGTTCATTCGCTGTTGAATTAAAATCCCCTGCTAATATTTTTATTGATGCCGCAATATTATCAAATCCCGTATCCGTATCCCCAATACTTGCATCTAAAATATGGCGAACCTGTCCAATGCGAATGGTTGGATCTTTCTGCCAATCAAGGTGCGTTCCCATCACTATAATTGGCGCATCAAAACCTGGTTTTGATATCTGGGATATTAATACAACACGTTGTTCAGCATCACCCGAAGGTAAATTAATTACTTTAGATTTATCGATTTTATATTTTGATAAAATTCCTACACCATATTCTCCACCATCAAAATCCAATGCCTTACCAAAAGCAAAATCCATCTTATTGGCTTTAGCTATTTCTTCTAACTGGTGAACTTTTTTACTGCGGGCTGTTTTATTATCAATTTCTGTTAAAACAATCACATCAGCATCTATTTTCGCAATCGCCTTATTCAATCCATCGAGATTACTGACATCTGATGCCAACTCATTTTTACCAATGTTATAGGTTGCAACTTTAATTGTCGGTTTGTTTGAAGTGTAAGCTTTATTCGGCGTTCCTCCATCCTGTACTTTTAAAACTTCAGAACCCGTCATCGATGCCATCGCACCGCAAGAAACTAAAATTGTAGTGGAAATAACTGTTTTTAGTAATTTCATTGTTTTTCCCCTGTGAATATCTAATATGACAAAATAGTGCAAGTGTTGAATAAAATTCTAGCTAAGCTGAATTCATTAACTTGCAGTTTTCATACATTAACAGAGAATAAAAAAGATGTAGTGACCAAGTCGACAATCTTATTTCGAGAGAAAAAAAAACCACCATTGTTTATACAAAATAGTGAGTTACCGCACTATTATTCACTAAGGACAAGCAAGATATTCAATAAAACGTGATTAATAACAATAAATTAAATTTTACGCACTTTGTCTTGCTTCAAATTTATACGGAAAAACAACTCCTTCTTTACGTTCAACAAAATCACAATCGACATCAGCAAGCCATTTTTGTAGTCTTTTCGCTGTTTCTCGAGCCATTTTACTGTAATCAATCCGCACGGAAGTCAGTGATGGATGAATGTGATCACAATTTGAAGAACCTTCAACACAAGCAATTGCTAACATTTTAGGTATCTGAATTAAACGTCTCTGGCACTCAAAAATGACGCCAAGCGCAATCATTTCATGGCTGCAAATCACAGCTTCAAGCTCAGGTTGGCGAGTCAACATCTCACTAATTGCCTGACGACCAAAATCCATCGTTGCAACATACGGCGTTGTAATACTTTGATCTGCACTTTGGTTATACGTCAGCATCGCTCGGTTCCAGCCACTTAATTGTTGGCTTTGCATTTTACTGTCCATTTGAGCGCCAATATAGCCTATCTTCTTATACCCATTTTGTAACATATAGTTAGTTAAAAAATTAACCGCATCACCAACGTTACTCTTGATATTCAACGTGACTGGATGGTTCGACTCCCCTGCAACACTGACAACTGGAATATCTAAATTCTTTAGATAATTAGACACACTTTCTGAATTTATTGCCCCAAAAATAATCAATGCCGCGGGGTTACTCTGTAATAGTGTCGATAAAACTTCAGACTCTTTTTTTTGCTGGTAATCATGGCTACCAATAACAACTTGATAACTATTTTTGTTCAGCGCTTCTTGTAAAGATTGCAGAAAAACTGAACTGGCATTATCACGCAGAGACGGAATTAAAACAGCAACAGTACGGCTTTGACCAGAAGCCAAAATACCTGCCGCAGAATTAGGTATATAACCAAGTTCTTCAACCGCAGCATTAATTTTTTCACGTAATTTGTCGGATACTAATTCAGGTGTACGCAGAGCTCGAGAGACCGTCATGGACCCAACGCCTGCAAATTTTGCGACATCCTGCAACGTGACTCGCCCTGTATTTTTTCTTTTTCGTATTTTTTGCATGTAATACTTTTACTTAGCCTAAACTCATTATTAACCCTAAGGTTGTTGATCTTCAATGGACAATTTTCATTCGAATCAAGCGTGTTTTTTTGCTTTTTTCGTGTTCTAGATTAAATGAGCTAAAAATAGCCAATATGGTTCTCTGAAATCTAAAGAAACACTAAAAATCACCAGCTCAGATTAACTTACCACAGGTTGAATTTGTTAATCAGCCGACAAGTGTACTCATTTTGTTTTTGTTCGCTATATTTTCTTAAAATGATAGCGCTATCACGAAAATGAAAGATTCAGCTAGATAGCGCTACCATAGAACACTACTATTCATTCAACCATTACAAAGATAATAATTTCACTCTACCAGGAGCAACCCGATGCTAACGACATTACTGACCCCTAACGTCATTCAAGTCGTCGACAGAGCCAGTGATTGGCAAGAAGCGATAAAAATCGCCTGTAACCCATTAATTAATAATAAACTCATTGAACCGAGATATGTTGATGCAATAATTCAATCGCACGAAAAAATCGGTCCTTATTATGTATTAGGTCCAGGAATTGCCATGCCTCACGCACGCCCTGAAGATGGCGTGAACCAATTATCCCTTGGTTTAACCGTTCTTAAACAAGGGGTTGAATTTGGTTCTGAGGGCAATGACCCAATCAAATTATTAATTGTACTCGCAGCAACCGATAGCAATAGCCATATCGGCGCCATCGCAAAATTAGCTGAACTTTTTGATAATCAAGAAGATATTGACAGCATCATGCAATCAGAAAACGTAGATGACATTCTTAAAATCATCGCTAAATATGAATAATTAGATATTAAGGTAAATATTATGAAAATCACTGTTGTTTGTGGAAATGGCTTGGGCACAAGCTTAATGATGGAAATGAGCATTAAGAATATTTTAAAAGATCTACAAGTCAGTGCAGATGTTGACCATGTAGATTTAGGTTCCGCAAAAGGCACCGTAAGCGATATCTTTGTTGGTACAAGCGATATTGCAGAACAATTAGTTGCTCAACAAGTTGGTGGTGAAATCGTTGCTCTGGAAAATATGATTGATAAAGTTGCAATGAAAGAGCGCCTGACTGTTGCTTTACAAAAACTTGGTGCGATGTAAGCGGAGGCACTATGTCATTTTTTCGTTTTCTGATGCAGGATGTTTTATCTGAGCCAGCCATTCTTGTGGGCCTAATCGCACTTATTGGTTTGATCGCGCAGAAAAAACCGGTAACTGAATGTATTAAAGGCACCATCAAAACCATCATGGGTTTTGTGATCTTAGGTGCTGGCGCAGGCTTAGTCGTCAGCTCGCTAGGCGATTTCTCAGCCATTTTCCAACATGCCTTTGGTATTAACGGCGTTGTTCCAAATAACGAAGCTATCGTGTCTATCGCACAAAAAAGCTTCGGCCGTGAAATGGCAATGATTATGTTCTTTGCGATGCTAATCAATATCTTGATTGCTCGCTTAACACCCTGGAAATTTATTTTCCTTACAGGGCACCATACTTTATTCATGTCCATGATGATTGCGGTTATCTTAGCTACCGCAGGAATGGAAGGAACCCTATTAGTGACTGTTGGTTCATTAATTGTTGGCTTTTGTATGGTATTTTTCCCTGCAATTGCCCACCCTTATATGAAAAAAGTGACGGGTTCAGATGACGTTGCGATTGGTCATTTCTCAACGATTTCTTATGTTTTAGCTGGGTTCATTGGTAGCAAGTTCGGTAACAAAGAACATTCAACAGAAGATATGAATGTCCCGAAAAGCTTGCTGTTTTTAAGAGATACTCCTGTCGCTATCTCTTTCACCATGTTCATTATTTTTATCATTACATGCTTATTTGCCGGCGGTGATTTCGTTCGCGAAGTCAGTGGTGGCAAGAATTGGTTCATGTTCTCATTGATGCAATCCATTACATTTGCTGCCGGTGTATATATTATTCTGCAAGGTGTGCGCATGGTTATTGCAGAAATTGTTCCTGCGTTTAAAGGTATCTCTGACAAATTAGTCCCTAACGCAAAACCGGCTTTAGACTGCCCAGTTGTCTTCCCATATGCACCAAACGCGGTGTTAGTCGGTTTTTTAAGTAGTTTCGCTGCTGGTGTTTTGGGAATGTTCGTTCTGTATGCATTAAATATGACGGTGATTATTCCAGGCGTTGTACCGCATTTCTTCGTGGGTGCTGCTGCAGGTGTTTTTGGTAATGCAACAGGCGGTCGTCGTGGGGCTATCTTGGGTGCATTTGCTCAAGGATTACTAATTACCTTCCTACCTGTATTCCTATTACCTGTTCTTGGGGATATTGGTATTGCTAATACGACATTCAGTGACGCTGACTTTGGCGCAATCGGAATTTTATTAGGCATTATAGTTCGCTAAGGTAAGACTCCCCATCGCAAATTTGCGAGTGGGGAGTTGTTTGCGGTTACCCTACTTTCCCAGCCAAGCCCCATCTCTAAATAAAAACTCCTGTAGCATAATTAAATCATCCGGTGTTACGTGGATCATACCTTCTCCGGGAACATCAATTTCCGCAATCATAAATAGTGCTAACGTGGTTAATGATGGCAATATGAGTATCAACCAATTTTTCCCTTTTGTTCCGCGTATATTGTAACCAATAAGAATATTTGAACAGATAGCAAAAAAGCTCAGCAAAAACCAAACCGCATTTAGATTTTCATTCAATATATCAATAAAAATTCGTTCAATCTTAAGATGAAGCGCCTCTAACTAAGGATCATACATAGAAATATGTACGACAAAGGACAGCGCTTGTAGCCCCATAGCTCTATTTATCAAATGCCATAATGCAACTTGTTGCAGCTTACATTAATAACGCGGACTAACCTTATCTTAGTTCTATTGACAATTAAAACGGAGACCTGTATTGTCCTTGTTTATAAATAGATGCTTAGGAAATTTAAATAAATGGCACACATTACTGTCAGTGTTGAATATGGTATCCATTGTCTACTTTGGTTTGTTGATAATCCCGAACGCTCTCTTAGCAGTAGAGAACTTGCAGAGTTACAAGGCATCTCTCCAAGTTTTCTAGCAAAAATTTTGCCTCGGTTAGAAAAGGCTGGGATCGTGAGTTCGAATGAGGGAATTAGAGGTGGATATCGATTGGCATTGCCTCCTGAAAAAATTACATTTCTATCTATAATTGATGCAATAGAAGGCTATAAACCTCTTTTCGAGTGCCAGGAAATACGGCGCCGTTGTGCTGTTTTCGAAGAAAATGGTCTACCACAATGGGCTATTTCTGGTACCTGCTCCGTACATAAAGTCATTCTTCAAGCTGAAAATGCAATGAGAGATGTATTAGCTAACCAAACCCTTGCTGATGTGGCGCAGCGTCTATGTCAAATCGCGCCTAATAGCTTTTATAGAGATGTAAACTCCTGGATGGATCAAAAAATTGAGGCTAGAACAGTTCGTTCAAACAAAGGAGGTCGTGGGAAAACATAACATATAATCCTATAGCCTTACCTTAAATTCACATCGTTTGTATTTAATTAATAACATCTTCACTGGTGCGGGTTTTTATTATTTAAAATTTGCAAATGAGCATTTAACGTTAATCTTCAATGGAATTAAATAATGACAGCTAAAATTGTTATTGCAGGATCGGGTTTTGCTGGTTTTTGGGCTGCTATTTCAGCAATGCGGGTAATTTCACAAGCTAATAAAGAAAATAGCATCAAAGTTATTTTAATTTCACCAAGGCCTAACCTCACTATACGACCGCGTTTATATGAAGCAAAGCTGGATAATATGTCCCCAGATATTTCAAAGCAGCTAGCTGCCGTCGGAGTTGAATATATTGCAGGTAAAATCCAAAATATCGATACAGATGCAAAATTATTAACCATTAATCTAGCTAATGGCAACCAAACTTCACTAGTTTATGAGCGTTTTATTCTGGCAACGGGTAGCCAATTAAACGTACCTCCTGTTCCTGGATTTGATAAGTATGGCTTTGATGTTGATTCATTAGAAGCTGCGCATCGTCTTGAAACACATTTACAAGCACTAAAGAACAAACCGGAAACTTTAGCTAGAAACACCGTTGTGGTAGTAGGTGGAGGGTTAACAGGCATAGAAAGCGCCGCGGAAATGCCAACACGCCTGAAAAAAATTCTAGGTGGATCTACAAAGAGCCGAGTATTTATAATTGACTCAGAACCCACTGTGGGAGCCGGAATGGGAGCAGACATCTCTCCTGTAATTCAACAAGCTTTAATTGAATGTGGCGTTGAATTACGCGCGGGATTACGAGTCGAAGCACTAAGCCATGATGGAGTTACTCTGTCAAACGGTGAGTACATAGAATCAAATACTGTCGTATTAGCGACAGGAGTAAAAGCAAGTTCTCTAACGGAACAGATTCGCGGTGAACGTGACGCTAGTAATAGGATTATCTCGGATAATTATTTACACGCACAAGCTGTCTCAAATGTTTTCGTCGCAGGAGATACTGTCAAAGCTCCCACTGATAATCAAGGAAATCATAATTTAATGACTTGCCAACATGCCCTAAGTTTAGGCCGTGTTGCAGGGCATAATGCAGCCGCTGAACTGTTAGGGCTTCCTCTTCATCCTTACAGTCAGCCTAAATATGTAACCTGCCTTGATTTAGGGGCTTGGGGGGCTCTTTATACCGAAGGTTGGCAGAGAGAAATACATTATATTAAAAAGGAAGGGAAAAAAATAAAACAAGAAATAAATACTAAGTGGATATACCCGCCTGAATTAGAAAAAAATGAGCTATTTGCTATCGCCGCTCCAGATTATGTCATCGTTCCTTGAGGTAAAATTTAGATTTAATATATTCAAGTAAAATAAATCGGAATAACCGCATAAAAATACAATAAGTATGATTTGTATTGCTTTGTGTCGTTTATTTTTCAATACTGATAAATAACTAAATATTAATAAGGTTTAAATATGTATATTAAAAAAATTATATTTGCTTTTTCATTACTTACTTTTGGGTCAGTATCACAAGCCCAAGTTGTTAATAATAATAACCCTTTAAAATATAGGCATTTTAAAACAGATTACGCTACGATGGTCGAACTAGCGAATAAAGAACGTTTACCTTGGAGAGTCTTCTATGAAAGTCCTAGTGAAGGCGTCAATGCCGAATGGTTTGATGCCGTAAAGCAGGGAGATTTAGACAAAGTAAAACAAATGGTTACTGAGGGGCAAGATATAGAAGCCAAAGACACCGGTAGCTTAGACCAAACGGCTCTGGGATGGGCGGCCTTTATTGGTGATGAAGCAATGGTTGATTATCTTATATCCCAAAATGCTAATCTTTGGGCAACCGATACAGGTGACGTATATAACGTACTAAAATCCGCGGTACTCGGTAATAATGTCAATGTTGTAAAAAAAGTCCATCAGCTAATGAAAGACGAAGTAGACTTGAATAATCAGCAAATTGAAAGTGATGGTGAAACATTAGTCATGGTAGCTGCAAGTAATAATAGAATGGAAACGGTTAAATACTTATTATCGCAAGGCGCAGATATTAACCGAAGTACAACGACTGATGATGTAACCATGTTTTCTTATGACCAAAGTGCATTAACTTATGCATGTAAAAATAATCTTCCAGAAATGCAAAAATTCCTTATTGATAATGGTGCACTAAATCATCGTACCGGTAAACCATCTTGTAATTGATTTATAGGAATATTGGGTAATAACAGAATTATTTTCACCAATCATGCAAATAAGTTATTTTTAGCATAACAAAAGTATTGGACGTACCCTTCTATATATTAAATAGCCTGATTCCGATTATATATCGAAATCAGGCTATACAATCAATTGACTAAAAGTGCCCAACTTTATGTGGTTACTTCAAGCTTAATAGAACAGGTTGTAAATATAGTCATTCTTTTAATGAGAATTACTGGCTATTACGCATATCCATAATCATTTTGCCATCATAGTCTGCACCAACCACAATATTAGGCACCTCACCTTTATATTTGTGAGCTTTAATTTGTTCAATCTCTAACTGTTTCCAATTGATCATTTCACGGGTAATAGTACGTTGTAATATCGCATTAGCTTCAGCTTCTTTCTGTGCAGCATACAATTTTGCATCCGCTTCTTGGCGCATCGCAAATGAACTTGCTTGTGCATTACGTTCTCTAGCGATGGCTTGTTGTTCAGCAGACTCTCTTTCCGCTTCAGCAATAACAACCTTTTTCTGAGCTAATTCACGCTCTTTTTCTGCCTCTGCTTTTGCTTGGTTAATTTGCTCTTGGCGCATTTTAGTATTAACCACTTGCTCTTGTACAACTTCAGGCAAAGTAATATCTTGGATCATAATTTCTTTTATTGTATAGCCATAAGGGGATGCATACCCTTGAATAGCATCACGAATAGATTCTTGTAATTTTCTTTGTGTATCTGCTGTATAAAGATCTTGCGCATTAGCAACATCTTTACCAAATTCCAAAATCGTTGAAATCAATTTTTGGCGTACATATTTATCTAAAGCTTCACTTTCTGTACCACCATTAATACGTAATACCGGAGCTTTAGAACCATCAAACTGAAGCATTACCGTAATATCAACAATAGATTTTAGTTTATCTTGTGAAGGTACTCTTAGCTCTTTTAGTGATACACGAATATCTTTTGTTGAGTACGTATCAAACGTTGTAAACGGGTTAATTGGAAAATGTAAACCTGCATCATAAGCAACTGGATCGACCTTTCCTAAAAATGTTCCTACCTTAACCGAACCATCTTGGACAATGGTATATGAGTTAATACCTACAAGGCCGATAACTAGTAGTAATGCAGCGCCAACAACCAATTTAATCATTGATTTAAATTGCATGAGTTAATCCCTATCAAATAATAATTATAATAAAGCGCCTATTGTCACTACTTGCTTTCTAACTACAAGTCTAATAATCCTAAATTTAAAAACACTAAATTTACTGTTTCTATCTTGGTAAAAATGTATTGCTAAGTCATTACAGATAATTTTTTTATAAAGCTAGTTTTATCCTTTTAAATTATTACTGCTTATTTTCAATCATAAAACATATGAATGATTATTTATAATCACCACCTTAATCAGTTGAGATGACGTTCACCCCATCTTAAAATCAATAAATCGTTATTTTTAACCAAAAAAACAGCAATTTTAAGCATGTAACGCCGATTAATAATAAAGGGGATTATTGCGATCTTGATCACTGTTGTTTTTGATTGATTAAATATAATCATTGTGACTAAAATAAATCATGGCGGAGAAAACCATGCAAATAAAAAAATCGATTGAACGTATACCTGGTGGCATGATGGTTGTGCCATTAGTACTTGGTGCCCTAATCAACACCTTTGCTCCTCAAGCTCTCGAAATCGGTGGCTTTACGACATCACTATTTAAAAATGGTGCTCCTGCTCTTATTGGCGCATTCTTGCTTTGTATGGGTGCAGGAATTAGTTTCAAGGCAGCACCTCAAGCTTTATTACAAGGAGGTACAATTACCTTAACAAAATTAGTCGTTGCGATTGCTCTTGGCCTAGGAGTCGATTATCTCTTTGGAATGGAAGGGATTTTTGGTTTAACTGGTGTTGCAATTATTGCAGCAATGAGTAATTCAAATGGTGGTTTATATGCCGCTTTAGTTGGGGAGTTTGGTAATAAACGAGACGTTGGTGCTATCTCAATTTTATCTCTTAATGATGGCCCCTTCTTTACGATGATCGCGCTAGGCGCAGCTGGTATGGCAAATATCCCTTTAATGGCATTAGTTGCGGTTCTTGTTCCGTTAATTGTTGGTATGATCTTAGGAAATCTAGACCCACATATGCGCGATTTTCTAACAAAAGGTGGGCCAATATTAATTCCTTTCTTCGCGTTTGCACTAGGCGCAGGGATCAACTTAGAAATGCTATTACAAGGTGGGCTCGCGGGTATTTTACTCGGTGCGCTGACTACGTTTGTTGGCGGCTGGTTTAATATTCGAGCAGACCGTCTAGTTGGAGGCTCTGGTATAGCAGGTGCTGCAGCCTCAAGTACCGCAGGAAATGCAGTGGCAACACCACTCGCTATCGCACAAGCCGACCCATCCTTAGAGGCTATCGCGCTTTCTGCGGCTCCATTGATTGCTGCATCCGTGATTACCACCGCTATTCTAACCCCTATCCTGACCTCTTGGGTTGCTAAACGTCAACAAGCAAGACAACCCCAACAAACTGAAGAGTAAGGAGTTATTTATGAAGCTATTAGTTATTGCGGATGACTTTACAGGGGCAAATGATACCGGTGTTCAATTTGCTAAAAAGCATGCGCGTACAGAGATACTTCTTGATAGTACACAAAAACATTCTTGGTTTGCTGATGTCGTTGTGCTTAACACAGAAAGTCGTGCATTAAATGCACAAGTTGCTTCAGAAAACCTACGAAATAGCCTGAAACCTTTTTTATCTCAGAAGGATAAACCTGTCATTTATAAAAAAATTGACTCAACATTTCGCGGTAATATCGGTGCAGAAATAGAGACAATTATGTCAGAAACAGGCTTAAAATTTGCTATTGTTGCCGCAGCTATTCCTGCGGCAGGACGCGTAACGTTAAATGGTGAATGCCTCGTTCATGGAAAAGCACTTGTTGAAACTGAATTTGCTTCTGACCCTAAAACACCAATAGTTTCATCACGCATCCAAACTATCGTCCATCAACAGACTACCCTGCCTGTTATTGAAGTGTATCTAGACCAAATACGTTCAGGCCAATTCGTAACATGGTTACAAGCACAAAAGCCAACGCAAGCCAGTATCATCGTCACGGATGCTGAAAATGATGAAGATCTAACCCTAATTGCTAAGGCTGTATTTTCAATAGCTCAACCTTGCCTACTCGTTGGAGCTGCGGGCTTTGCAAATGCATTGCCTGAGAATATTTTCATGGATAAAAAGCAAGGGCTACCGTTATTTATTGTCGCTGGCTCAATGAGCAGCGCAACAATTGAACAGGTAAACTATGCACAAACGCATTGTGATGCCAGTGTTATTGATGTTGATGTAACGCAAGTACTTGCAGCCACTACACAAGATAACTATATGGCTGCGCTCATCAAAGAAATTAGTCAAACATTAAACCAACAAAAACACACCATCATACGAACCAGCCGAGATGTGCAAGATAGGCATCATATTGATGACCTATGCACTACCTACGGTATGACACGTAATGAATTGGGAAAAAATATCAGCGACTTTATTAGTTTGCTGACCTTAAAAACGCTGTCTGTTTCCAGCATCGGGGGACTTTTTTTAACAGGTGGAGATATTGCGATTGCGGTTGCCAATACTTTGGGAGCAAAAGGTTATCGAATTCAATCTGAAGTAATGCCATGTATACCTTGCGGCACTTTTATTGACAGTGAAATTGATGATTTACCCGTGATCACCAAAGCGGGAGGGTTTGGTCAAATAACCACTTTATGCGAAGCCATCAAATATATTGAGGAAATTTATTGTGAAAAATAATGTTGTTGCTATTACGATGGGAGATCCTGCTGGTATTGGCCCAGAAATTATCGTCAAATCCCTTGCAGAAGGTGAACTTGCAGGAGCCTCTGCCGTTGTTATCGGTTGTGCATCAACAATGCAGCGATTAATTAAATCGGGGTTAGTTCCTCAGGTAAAAATCAATGTGATACAAAATATCAAAGAAGCTCAATTTTCAGCGGATACCATCAATATTATTGATGAACCCTTAGCCGATCCTAGCGCGCTTATTGCGGGCAAGGTCCAAGCTCAAGCTGGTGACTTAGCATTTCGTTGTATTAAACGTGCGACTGAACTAGCACTCGCAGGCGAAGTGAAAGCGATTGCTACTGCACCTTTAAATAAAGAAGCATTACACCTTGCTGGGCACAACTACCCAGGTCACACTGAACTTCTTGCCCAGCTAACCAATACCAAAGATTATGCCATGGTGCTTTATACAGAAAAATTAAAAGTCATCCATGTCACGACACATATTGCATTGCGTAAATTTTTAGATACATTAAATAGCGAGCGTATCATAACCGTGTCTCGTATCGCATCAGACTTTTTAAAACGCGTTGGTTATGAAAAACCGCGTATTGCTATCGCAGGCGTTAATCCTCATGCTGGGGAAAATGGTTTATTTGGTGATGAAGAAATCGTATATTTACAACCAGCTATAGAACAGGTAAGGTCTGAAGGTATTGATGTTTATGGCCCTTGTCCTCCAGATACTGTATTTTTACAAGCCTATCAAGGGCAATATGACATTGTCGTTGCCATGTATCACGACCAGGGTCATATTCCTTTGAAATTATTAGGTTTTTATGATGGTGTTAATATCACTGCGGGTCTTCCGTTCTTGCGCACATCAGCCGATCACGGTACCGCATTTGATATTGCTTGGACGGGTAAAGCAAATCCTGAAAGTATGGCCATCTCACTTAAACTTGCGATGAATGTAGTATAACTAATGAGCACAATGGATAGATTAGATTTAATACTTGAGTATCTTAAACAGCATAACCTCGTCACTGTTGAGGAACTAGTACAAGCACTATCCGTATCAGCGGCTACTATCCGGCGTGATCTCATTAAACTTGATGAAACTGGGGTTATCTCTCGCACACATGGCGGTGTAACCCTCAATCGTTTCATTCCTGTTCAGCCCACTACATCGGAAAAAAACCAGCGTAATCTAAGAGAAAAACGGGCTATTGCGAAAACAGCAGCCCGTTTAATTGAACCAGGTAGCACAGTTTTACTTGACGCAGGAACAACCATGCTTGAGCTAGCGCGGGAGCTCACTCATATGCCCCTGCGTGTTATCACCTCTGACCTCCATATTGCTCTTTTTCTTTCTGAATTCAAACAAATTGAAGTCACAATTGTTGGTGGACGAATTGACGATAGTAGCCAATCTTGTATTGGTGAGCATGGGCGCGTTTTATTACGTAGTATTTATCCTGATATCGCATTCATTAGTTGTAACTCTTGGAGTTTAGAAAAAGGAATTACAACACCAACAGAAGAAAAAGCTGGGCTAAAACGTGATCTAATAACAAATGCTACACGTTCTGTTATGCTTGCTGATAGTAGTAAATACGGTAAATGGTCATTATTTCGTGTCGCTCAAATAGACGAATTCACAGATATTATTACAGACAACCAACTTCCTCTCGATATTCATCAAAAATTTATAGATTCTTGTCGTACTAATCTAATATTGGTTTCCACAAATGCCACTTAATGCTATTGAACGTGATTTCTTTATAAAATAAAGTAGCGCAACCTTCCAACCAAACCGCACCAAACATTGCATTTTATCTGACAACAAAATATGTAAGGAATCACTCATGAGTGAACTGAGATTAGCCTATTACAATTTATCACCTGAAGCTTATAAAGGGCTTATTGATTGCAAAAATGCATTGGATAAGAGCGGGTTAGATAACGAACTGATAGAACTCATCTATTTAAGAGTTTCACAAATCAATGGCTGTGCATTTTGCCTAGATATGCATGCAAATTCATTGCGTTCAAATGGCGTTAGTAACAAAAAAATTGATACTCTCGCTGGCTGGCAGGTCAGTCATCATTTTAATTCATTAGAACGCGCTGCATTAGCTTGGACAGAAGCGGTTGTTAATATAGCTACCAGTGGTACATCAGATGCTCTCTTTAATGAATTAAAACACCATTTTTCTGATGCTCAAATTTCTGATCTAACCATCGCTATTGGTTTAATGAGTGCATTTAATCGTATAGCAATAGCACTGAGACAATAGTAAAAATTTGCATAAAAAAAGCTTGTTACCATAATGGCAGCAAGCTTATAAACTCTATTTTTAACGCTATTTTTCTTCATCGCGTAGTGTTAAAACTTCATAACCATCTTTAGTAACTAATACCGTATGTTCCGATTGAGCAGATAATTTTTTATCTCGCGTTACGACTGTCCAGCCATCTTTTTTTGTTTTAATTTTCATTCCACCTTGGTTGATCATTGGCTCTATCGTAAATGTCATTCCTTCTTTTAATTCTACCCCTTTCCCTCGTACGCCATAATGAAGAACTTGCGGGTCCTCATGCATTTCACGGCCAATACCATGCCCACAATATTCACGTACAACACTATAACCTTTAGATTCCGCATAATGTTGAATAGCAGAACCAATATCACCTAACGTTGCGCCTGGTTTAACTTGCTTTATGCCTTCCCACATAGCGGCATAAGTATCTTTAACTAACTTACGTGCCAGTGGTGAAGCTTCCGGCATCACATACATTTTACTTGAATCGGCAATGAAACCATTTTTCTCTAGCGTAATATCAACATTAATAATGTCTTTTGCTTTTAAAATTTCATCTGTTTTTGGAACGCCATGGCAAACGACTTCATTTAGAGACGTGTTCAAAACATATTGGTAGCCATATTGCCCTTTACTGGCAGGCCTTGCTTGTAACTCATTAACAATATAGCTTTCAACTTTATCATTAATTTCCATCGTAGAAATACCAGGTACGATAAATGAATCCAACATCTTAAAAACACTAGCCAAAAGTCGTCCAGACTCACGCATCAGTTCAATTTCTTCTGCTGTTTTAATTGTAATATTATTCATGAACCTTTCCTTTTAATTCAATTGACTCTTTCTCTAACATTTCATTGATTAACATAGTAAATGTCTTATTCGGGTTTAATTCAGCTTGCATTCCAATTTTAATCCAAAATTCTGCCTGTGAATTAATCGACCGGGACATAACTTGGCTCGCATGGCGTAGATAATCATGCAATTCATCTGAAATTTTTACGATACCCAAAATAACCTCAACAATATGATATGTATACAAACCATGTATAGATCATATAACAGGAAGGTGATGATTCAAAGTACTCACGTTTTGTATAGCACAAAGCGCATGAAAAACAGCCTATAAATATCACCATTAAGTTTCTTAAGTTAAATCCGCCATCAAAGTATTTATTTTGTTGATCCGCTATGATGGAGCCCGAGGTATGTAATTCCTATATGTAAATTAACATTATTTTGATTGACTCGGCCATTTACTAATTTAACAGCTCTACTCTTTATAAACTAACGACCCGATTACTGCATGAACTCAATAAATAAAAGCTGGAGAAAAATATGTATAATAAGATTTTGGTTCCGATTGATATAACAGAAAAAAGCTTAGCACATTTAGTTATGGCACATATTCAATACCTTGCTGAATATGAAAAAGCACACATTCATTTTTTAGCGATTATTCCTACTATCCCTTTCTATACCACGATGGGATTTGGTTTTGCTGAAAAAGCGGATAGTGAACAAGATAATGTAACAAGACAACTCACTGAGATTATTAAAGAATTTAATCTTTCAAGTGATAAGTACAGCGCGCAAGTTTTAATGGGAACACCAAGAGATGAGATTTTACGCGTTGCTGAAGAAATTTCTGCTGATTTAATTGTAATTGGCTCAAAGCGTCCCGGTATGTCCACATATTTTTTAGGTTCGACAGCATCAATGGTTATTCAAAATTCAAAAATTTCTGTTTTAACGGTTCGATAACCACTATCAATTATAATAACCTAGGTAACCTATTATTGGGTTACCTTGTTTTTTCGTGTTAAGCTTACATATCGACATTATTCACTCTACTAGGCTATATATTACAGGTTTATTTTTCACTCAAGGAATGTAATGAAAAGATACTTTCTCTGGATCAGTATAAGCATCAACATTATTCTTGCTATCGCCTTAATTACATCTATTACCTTGTTTTTTAACATGAAAAATCAGGTAATGACTATCGTTGAGCAAGTAAAAACAGGAAAGTATATCGAGCAGGTACAACAGCAAACCAAGCAACTGATTCCAAATACGCTAAATGAATTAAAAACCTTAGAAATTGATGGTGACTCCTGTGGCCAATTTTATCAAAAAGTTGATGAAGTTATTGAATACTTAAATAATAATCCAGAGATTATTGGGGCACAAACCTACACAGATCAACTGTCTTCAGTAAAAATGGCTATTGATAAAACTCCGACTATATTAAAAGACAAGGCCTGCAAAAAGGGTGTTTCAAGTATTAATTATATCGTTAATGCACTGCAGCCTGATGAGCTATAACGGGTTTATTTATTAATACTATTAGAGCGCTCACAATCTAACCAATTGATAAACTGGATTAATTTCCCCACGAATTGCTCATCAGCAAACGGAACAGTTCCTTGATATAAAAAATAATTTATCTCAAATTGCCGTTCAGGATAACGTTGGACTAATTTCTGTGTATATTCAGATAATGTTTCTGGCCAGTCATTGTCTTTTTTCCAACGTAAAATGTTGGTCGAACGAATGAGTTTTCTCGATGCCGCCCGATATAATAACTTTAGTTCAGCGTCATCATTACAATGATTAATTTGGTCAATATAATCATTGAGTACATTAACAAAATCACCATTAACTGCTTCTGCTATTTCCCGCGAAGGGATAAGTTGGCTAAAATATGTAGCTAAATCATGCCCATAAATGCAACGGCAATGATGCTTAATCCAATATCCCCAACTATATAAATTAGCCTCACTCATCACATCCGTAAGTATACCAATATCAAAATCAATTTTGCTTATCTCGGTGTGACTAATCGTTAGTTGTAGTTGTATTTCATTAAGTCTGGTTGTCTCAAATTGGGTAAGATCGTCACGTAATATGATGCACAGATCTAAATCTGATTGTTGAGGTTTTGCACAGCCCTTTGCAACACTGCCATAAACATATAGGCTATGGAGCTTTTCTTTTAGTATGTGACTCAGCCAGTAAATAGATTCTGTTATTACTAACTGAAATTCCGATTGAAAAGGCCTTTCCTCAAGAACAGGGATATACGCATAATCTTTTAATTTCATAACCCACTAACTCTCTAAGATAAGTGTTTCTGTTTGTACTAACCATTCATAATAGCCAATAACCTCACGACCATTTAACCAGCGAGACAGCATATCTAGTACTAACATTACACTGACTTCTTGCTTTTCTTTCTGCGAATGATTATTTGGTAAATAGTGAATTCTTTGCACATAACACTTATCTGGGGTTGATAATGCAACGTTTAGATACTGCTCCTGATATTCACCAATCACTAAACCAATAGATAAGGGGTGGTTAATCGTTATATTCTGAGCTCTTTGCGCTAGAGTTTCTAATGTTTGCTCCACATCAAGTGGTAAAATTTGACTGTCAGAAATAACGATTCCTGCTGAATCCAATGTCCAATTTAATAACCCAGCACTATATTGTTCACTAGCTATTACGTTTAATTTCTTTTCTTTTAATAAGTTACCAATTTTTTGTGCTAAACCTTCAGTACCTTCAAATATCAGATTATCCCCTACTCCTTGCTTCACGAGTTGCCAATCTCTCTCCATCAATTCTTTTTGTGATGCAGGCCCCGTCAGTTTTAATTCAATAATAGGCATTGAGGAGCGGTAGCCTAAAACACAATTTTCAGGTAAAGGTAAGCTATCAAATTGCTTCGCAAGACTACTTTCACTACGACCAAAACTGGTTAGACGTAAACAAATTGGTGGCTCTGGCAATGTAAACCGTTCACGTAACCTCGGCAAAATTTGCTCATTCACCATAACTTTAAACTCTGAAGGAACCCCCGGTGTAAAAAAAATTAGACAACCATTCAAAACTAATGAAAAGCCACAAGCTGTTCCGACTGGGTTATCAATTAATTCCGCATTGGCAGGAAGTAGCGCTTGCTTACGATTTGTCTCAGGCATAACTCGCCCTCTGGCAATAAAATAGCGCTCCATAACCTCAATCCACTGTGAATGCTCAACTAATGGAACTCCCGCAGCTTTAGCCGCTGCCAAAGCACTTAAGTCATCACTTGTTGGCCCAAGCCCACCATTAACAATCAGAACATCTGCAGATAAACTACGTTCAAGGAAAGTAGCGACTAAACTATCTAAATCATCACCAACAGTTGTTCGGCTACTCAAAGGGAGACCTTGTTGAAAAAAACAGTCTGCTAACCAAGCGGCATTTGTATCAATTATTTGTCCGTGTAAAACCTCATCGCCAGTACTCAACATTTCAACAACTAACATCCATAACTCCCTTATTATGCAAATTACATTAACTTGCTAAATTACCTTATTATTAAGCTGACTAACATTAATATTTATTCAGCAAAACTGCTCTTCAAAAGTCACCTATAATCTATTAGAAACAAATAGTTTAGGATAACTATCACAATATGTGAGTCATAAAAAGGCTATAGTTTTATATGCAATTGAATCCATTATTTTTTATCGTAATAATAGAGGCTACATTTTCAAGCTAAAACTAATTAAGTCTATCGCACTACTTTCTTTATTTTTATTTCCGGATGTCAACTTGGGGGCTCTACAAATTCCAATTCAAACTCAGATTCAAAATTTGGGGAATTAAATGAGTTAAAAGCGATAGAGTTTCCTTCCACAGAAACACCTAAAGATCTTGCTGAAGGCGCATTTGAAACTGAGTACGATAATGGCCAGCCAAAATTCAAAACTTGGGTATCTAAAGGATGTCTGGATAAATACATCAAAACCTACTATGAGAATGGCCGTATCGATATCGAATTAACCGCGCTATAAGGCACCATTTAAAATCTACCATAACACTCCAAGTAAAAACCAAGCATTACTGGTACTTTTAAAAATGGAGAACTTGTTGGCACAGTAACTGAATTTGATGAAAATGGAGCGATTATTTCTAAAACACTGATCCGTGATGGTAAGGCCATCGTAGTAGAATAATTTAATGAACAAAATAAAGCAGAAGCATATGATTTACAAAATAGCTAAAAAAGAAACCCGCAATTAGCGGGTTTCTAAGATATTAACAATCAAGGACAAAGCGACTAAATCAGCTCTTTTACTTCAAAATTCACTTCACCGCTAAGGTCAGCATCATAATCAACACCGTTTAGACCGAAGCCAAACAAACGGAGAAACTCAGCTTTATAACCTTGGTAATCTGTTAGCTCATTGATGTTATTATCATTCAACTGCTGCCAAATTTCACGACATGTATTTTGAACATCATCACGCAATTCCCAATCATCTAAACGTAGACGATGCTTTTCATCGGTATCTGGCACTGCGTCATTGAATAATTTAGTGGCAAATAAGCGTTGAATTTGTTCAATACAACCTTCATGGATCCCTTTCTCTTTCATGATTTTAAAGACAATAGAGATATATAAAGGCATTACAGGAATTGCAGAAGAGGCTTGTGTTACGACAGATTTTAATACAGCAACATACGCTGCCCCACCCTTAGCTTGCAATTTTTGGTTAATTGCATGAGCCGCACGGTCTAAATCTTCTTTTGCTTTACCTAATGTACCATGCCAATAAATTGGCCATGTTAAATCTGTACCAATATAAGAATAAGCCACAGATTGTGCATTATCAGCTAAAACACCTGCTTCATCTAATGCATTCATCCACAGTTCCCAATCTTGGCCGCCCATGACTTTTACTGTATCTGCAATTTCTTGTTCATTTGCGGGCTCAACAACGGCTTCAATTAGCACATCTTTGTTGGTATCCAGAGCAACAGATTTGTACGGTTCGCCAATAGGTTTCAAGGCCGAACGTACGATTTCACCTGTTTCAGGCATTTTACGCACAGGTGAGGCCAGTGAATAAACTACTAAATCAATTTGGCCTAAATCTTGTTTAATTAAATCAATAACGGTTTGACGGCATTCATCAGAAAAAGCATCACCATTAATGCTTTTCGCATACAAGCCTTCTTCTTTCGCTGCTTTGTCAAAACCTGCAGAATTGTACCAGCCCGCAGAGCCTGTTTTACCTTCACTGCCTGGCTTTTCAAAAAATACACCGATGGTAGCCGCACCGCTGCCAAATGCAGCATTGATACGAGAGGCCAGGCCATAACCGGTAGATGCACCAATAACTAAAACTTTCTTAGGGCCGTTTTTCAGTTCACCACGTGATTTCACGTAGGCAATTTGCTCACGCACATTGGCTTCACAGCCTGCCGGATGAGCTGTAGTGCAGATAAAACCACGAATTTTAGGTTTGATAATCATAGTCATTTTTTCTTGGTAGCTAACAATCAGGGTCTAATATACCTGATATTATCCATTTACTTAAGACAGAGTGAAAATAAATAGGGAGAACAGACCAGTTTATGGCTTATTTTCTCATTAATTATCTATTTTAAATCGTTAAGCGCTTCAATAACACGACGTAATGAATCTAATTCCCGCTCAAGGCTAGTTTCTTTTCCTCTAGAATAATGGTCATATATTCTAGTAGCGCCAGAGTGGCTATCATAACACTTATCACTAATTTTATGGATTTTCTTCCTGATTTTGGACACTTTGTTTTTATTACCATGGTATGAAGCGTGACGCAGTTGCTGCTCTAAACTCATGAGCGTTTTTCCGCAATCATAGTATTTTGAGCCTGCTTGCGAAGAAAATGGGATAAATAGCGCCAAGAGAGCGACTAATAACGTTTTTCTCATGATAATTTCCTGATATAACTCATAAAATAATTTCTACTAGTCCAACATTTATGAGTATTTTCATCTACGAGATTTATCTTAGTTAAATAATCATCGCACTTATGTATAAAATATTGAAAGATAGCTATTCTTGAAACATACACTGTTGAGATGAAGGAATTTATAATCATGTCCCCAGATCAATTCCATGACCGCATGTGGGAAATACTGCAAGATATTAACAAAAATGAATTTCATGCTGTTGCAGCTAAACCTCCTACGGATAAAGCAATTGCCAATTTAGCTACATCCACAGGAATAGCATTACCCAAAGATTTTTTAGCCTTTTCGCAAAAAACTAATGCACTTTGCATCATGGCCCGAGAAGAATTATGGCCTGAAGCTAAATTATTCGATGTTGGCCCAGCGTGGACATTTCATCGAGGTTTAGTCATTTTAGGAATCGAAGCAGAAGATCTTCCTGAATGGGCTAATATACAAAATGCCTATGAAAGTTTAGTTGAACTTTATGAGCTAACCGATGTTTTGCCACTATTAAAAATCATGGGTGACGGTAACCATTATTGGGGCGTAAAACAGGATGGAACTTTTGTTGAAGTTTTCGATGGTGAAGCCACCACTCTCGAATGCAGCTTTATCGACACTTATGCGACAGAAATTAAAGAACTCATCCAGCGGCAAAAAGATATGTGCGAGCTGATAACTAAACGAAATAAAAAACAACATTAGCGTGTGTCAAATAACTTGATAGCCGCTTATTGCGGTTTAGTTGGTATTAAATTATGGATAACCATAACTGAGTAAACAATATCTTTTTTATCGTGAATTTTGCGAAAATGGGCATTACTAACAATACCAACCATAATCTGCATGCCATTTTTTTCATAAACTCGCTTAAATGGCGTTGTTTCGTCATCAGATATTTTATCTAAGAAATAAATATCCCGTTTATAACGCTCGATTGTTTGCTTTGGCAAACCATATGCTTCAAACATTTTCTGGTTAATCGCATCATACTCGGCCAAAATGACTGATTGGTCGCGGCTATCTTTTCCTTGAGAAGAAACTAACATTAATGTATTTTTTTCCCGAGAAAACATCAATAAAAACAGTTTATTTGCTATTTGAGGAGAGTTTTCTGATGAACATAAAGCACCTCCCTCTTCAAATTCAGTGCATTGTAATCCTTTTAAATGCAATTTTTTTATATCAACGGGGGTTTGCCCCCATTTGAACCCATAGGGGGCATCCAATTTTTTCGTTGTACAACCAGAAGCAAACACCAGTATTAACGTAAACAAAATCCCTTTATTCATCACTTCTCAAATTCCAATTAAGTCATCTAATTTGATACTACCAAAAACGAATAATTAATCAAAAATTAACTTTTCTATCATTACATTAAATGACTCGATTAATTTCTGCGTAGTTAAGGCCATCTTATTCTTCTTTACTCTCCTGCTGTTTAGCCTTTGCCATAGCAATTTCTTTCAGCCAATCCGCTAATAAAGGTTTTGTTTTTACTGTGTCTAGTAGTGCTCGTTCGTGTTTCGTTAATCGTACAACAACAACTTCAGTTTTCATGTTAGACATAGCTCGATCCTCTTCAAGAATCAAAATAGTGACACAAAACATCAACAGAACGGTCTGACTTACGGTTTTTTACACGAATTACGCGTTAGCTGACACAACAAAGCAACTTTTGCGCTCTTATAAAAATAATTCATTGAATATAAAGAAGAAATATAACTAACAAACCGATATTAGTTGAGTAGATACAACGAATTTAAAGAGGATTAGATACAAAAAAACCACCTATAGGTGGTTAATTGTTAATTTCAAATCATCACTGATTGAAATTGAGATGGTGCCCAGGGCGGGACTTGAACCCGCACAGCCTAAAGGCCGAGGGATTTTAAATCCCTTGTGTCTACCGATTTCACCACCTGGGCCAAATTGTCTTTCTCACAAACTTGGATAAATTATTAATTTACCCAACTAACCATATATTCAATAACGATGCATAGTGGTTAGCTAACTTAAAATAAAACACTTAATGGTGTTTAATTACTTTAAGATGGTGCCCAGGGCGGGACTTGAACCCGCACAGCCTAAAGGCCGAGGGATTTTAAATCCCTTGTGTCTACCGATTTCACCACCTGGGCTAAATTTTGGAGGCGCGTCCCGGAGTCGAACCGAGCTACACGGATTTGCAATCCGGTGCATAACCGCTTTGCTAACGCGCCTTATCCGAATTTCTTTCGAAATTTGGAGCGGGAAACGAGACTCGAACTCGCGACCCCGACCTTGGCAAGGTCGTGCTCTACCAACTGAGCTATTCCCGCGTAAAGCTTCACTTTTCAGCTTATGCTTTTCAAACTGGCTGATTTACTTATTTATTTTCGTAAACCATGTTGCCGTTCGATGCGTTGCATTCTACTGATTTCACCTATCGAGTCAATACAATTATTGAAATAATTGGATCGTTCGCTGTTTTTTCAATCATTTCGATCACGCTTCGCTCAAATCGCCCCATGCAGCCTTTAAATATTGGAACATTGACCAAAATGTTAAGATAGCAGCCACATACATAAGTGCAATTGAAAGGTTTTCAATTAATGGTGTTGGGCGCCACAATAAACCGACTAATGACATCATTTGAGCTGTTGTTTTAAATTTCCCGATCCAAGAAACAGCCACACTGCTACGTTTACCTATCTCTGCCATCCATTCACGTAAAGATGAAATAATGATTTCACGTGCAATCATAGTTGCCGCAGGTAAAGTCACATACCAAACATCATAACTTTCTGTGACTAACACTAACGCCGTTGCAACCATGACTTTATCAGCAACTGGATCTAAAAAAGCACCAAACTTTGTAGTTTGCTTCCACAATCTGGCTAAAAAACCATCAAACCAATCAGTTACCGCTGCGATAACAAAAATAAGCGCACATGCAAACGGCCCCCAAGTAACAGGGAGATAAAAGGCTAATACAAAAAACGGTATTAGGATGACGCGAAATAATGTCAACCACGTTGGTATGTTTAATTTCATCACGCTCACTAACTTTTTGACCAAGTTGGATATTATGAATATGTTGCCCTAAGACACTCACTGTTTCAATGCATTATAAATCTTTTCTGCAAGGGCGTATGAGATCGAGGGCACTTTTGCGATTTCTTCTATACTTGCATTACGTAAAGGCTGTAACCCGCCCATATATTTTAGCAACATCTGCCGACGTTTTGGCCCAACCCCTTCAATAGATTCTAATGCGCTAGTACTTTTGACCTTTGCTCGTCGTTGTCGATGCCCTGTAATCGCATGATTATGCGACTCATCTCGGATATGCTGGATCACATGCAACGCCGGAGAATCTGGTGGTAATGAAAAACCTTCACCTTCAGGTTTTAAAAATAACGTTTCAAGCCCCGCTTTACGGTCGCTTCCCTTAGCTACACCAATTAGCAATGGGTGTTTTTTATCCCAATCGACCTCAAGTGAATTAAATACATCCCTTGCCTGCCCTAGTTGGCCTTTACCACCATCAATAAAGATGATGTCAGGCACTTTGCTTTCATCAATATGTTTACCATAACGACGCGTTAAGACTTGATGCATCGCCGCATAATCATCCCCCGGAGTGATCCCTGTAATATTATAGCGCCGATACTCTGATTTAACTGGCCCTGATTTATCAAATACAACGCAAGAGGCGACGGTTTGCTCCCCCATCGTATGTGAAATATCAAAGCACTCCATGCGGTTAATATTTTCTAAATTAACGACTTTTGCTAGTGCTGCCATGCGTTGTTGTACCGTCGAGTGTTGCGCTAATTTTGTAGAAAGCGCAATTGATGCATTCGTTCTCGCTAATTTTAAGTAACGAGCCCTCACACCACGCGGCTGGCTTTGAATATTAATTTTACGTCCGGCTATCTCAGAAAGAGACTCCGCTAATAATTCTTTTTCTGTTAATGCAAAATCTAATAATATTTCACCCGGTAGCGTTCTATTTTCGCTGCCTTGTAAATAAAACTGACCTAAGAAGGTTTGCACCACTTCCTCAAGCTGAGTATCTGCTGGAATTTTAGGAAAATAGCTACGGCTGCCAAGGACTTTCCCTTGACGAATAAAAAGTACATGCACGCAAGCAAGGCCAGACTCAAAAGAAACGCCAATAACATCTAGGTCATCGCTGTCCCCAGATACATACTGCTCTTCCGTAACAGCCCTTACCGCTTGAATTTGATCTCTAAAACGTGCGGCATCTTCAAAGCGTAGTTCTAAACTTGCCTTTTCCATACGCTCAACGAGACCCGCCAAAACTTGTTTATCTTTTCCGGTTAAAAATAAACGGACATATTCAACTTGTTGATTATAGTCTTCATCGGAAACCAAGCCTTTAACACAAGGACCTAAGCAACGGCCAATTTGATATTGCAGACAAGGCCTTGAGCGATTTCGATACATGCTATCTTCACATTGACGTATCGGAAATAACTTCTGCATTAACGCCAGTGTTTCTCTCACCGCATAAGAACTGGGGAAAGGGCCAAAGTACTCACCTTTCGCATGTTTCGCCCCTCTATGCATCGAAATTCTAGGATGTGTTTCACTGCTCAAAAATAGGTAAGGATAAGATTTATCATCACGCAGCAATACGTTATAACGTGGTTGATACAACTTAATATAGTTGTGTTCAAGTAATAGTGCTTCTGTTTCAGTATGAGTCACCGTCACATCAATAGAGGCGATTTGCTTAACCAACTGCTCTGTTTTACGACTTCCCACATTTTCACGAAAATAACTGGATAAGCGTTTTTTAAGATCCTTTGCTTTCCCTACATATATGACCGTTTCCCCAGCGTCATACATACGGTATACACCAGGTTGATTAGTGACTGTTTTTAAGAAAGCTTTCGGCTCGAACTGTTCTGACACTCGGATAAACCCTGTTTTGCTGTAATTAAACCATAACTGATGGCTATATGAGTTAATTCTACATCACTACAGATATTAAGTTTACTAAACATTCGATATCGATAGGTATTTACTGTTTTAGGGCTTAAGGAAAGCGACTCTGCCACCCGTTTGATAGGTATCCCTTGAGTAATCATTAACATGATTTCCAATTCACGCCCTGATAATAAATCATATATATCTTGTTGATTGCTATAGATTAACCGCTGGAGAGCAAGGTCTTGCGCGATATCCGGAGAGATAATTCGCCGTTTAACACTCACAATCTGGATAGCTTCAATGAGCTCTTCTTCTGTTACATTGATACTTAATAAACCAAAAATACCGATATCTAGTGCTTTTAAAAAAAATGACGGATTATTTCTGACATTGTATATAATGATCCCAACATCCGGTTGAGTTCTGCGCAGTGTCTGGACTGTTTTTAGTGAATCATAACGGAAGCTATCACTACTGATTAAAATCATATTTGCTTTCTGGCATCTATTCCATGTAATCGCATGTTCCACACCTGGAAAAGAAGCAACAACCTTATAGCGTATATGACGTGAAAAAACTGCCTCAAAACCACGAATTGCAATATTATTATCGTCAATTATTATAATATTAATCAATTAATTCCCCTATTGGATTTTAAAATTAATTGTGAAAATAATAAATGAATAAATAAAAAAGTCATATACACTTTTTAATTTATCTTTGTTTTATTAAAAATAATATTAAATTATAATTTAGGTGAATGACTCATGGAAATTAATAATTAAAGACCACCTTATTAAGTGGTCTTATTATTAAGAGTTAACTGATGCGTTATTTTTTTCCAACTAAACGACAAATAGTTTCTGATACTAGGTAGCTTTTCTCAAAAGAACTGATTGGTAAAAATTCAAAGCATGAGTGGAAATTAAGTGCGCCAGTAAAATAATTTGGGGTTAAGACGCCTCTTGCTGATAAAGCTGAACCATCCGTACCACCACGCATCGGGATCACTTTAGGCTCAACCTTTTGAATTTTCAATGCATCGAAAATTAAATCAATCGCTGTACGATCATCACCTAACGAGTCACTAATATTGCTATACACATCTACAATGCTGCATTCAATTTTTGCTCTTGGATGACGTGCTTTTATTAATTCAATAGCTTGTTCTATAAAACGTTTTCGAGCTGCAAAACTATGGCGGTCAAAATCACGGATCGCCATTTTAATTTTAGCATTATCAGGGTTTGCGATTAAATCTGTGACATAAAAATAGCCTTCGCGATGCTCTGTGTGCTCTGGGGTATCAAAACGGTCAAAACAGCCAATAAAATCATGCGCAACCCGAATAGGGTTCAATAATACATTCTTAGCTGACATGGGATGTGCGGTAATACCTTTAATTGAAACTTCGATAGAAGCTGCATTAAACGTTTCATACACAACCTCACCAAGCGCACAGCAGTCAATAGTATAAGCAAAATCAACATTAAAGCGGGTTAAATCCATAATTTTAGAACCGCGTAGACCAATTTCTTCATCAGGTACAAACGCAACGTAGATATCCCCACAATCAAAATCGGCATATTGCAGTTTATGCATTAATTCCATAACAACCGTTACAGCGGCTTTATTATCAGCACCCAGTACGCTGGTTCCATCACTAAAAATAATATCTTCACCAATATAAGGTGCAGCTTCAGGGTGCTCGGCAGTCTTAAACCAAATGTTTTCTTTTTCATTTAAACATAAATCCTGGCCTTCATACCTCAAAGTTTGAGGCTTAATGATGGGAGATAACCCAACATCGACAGTATCTAAATGAGTCACAAAACCTATTTTTGGCGCTGAAGGCTTATTTCCTGGACGCATTGCATATAAGATGGCATGGTCATCAATATAAACATTTTTCAGACCATAGTTTTCAAGCTCTTGAGCTAATAATTTTGCTAGTTCACGTTGCCCTTCTGTACTTGGAACAACTATGCTTGCTGCGTCACTTTGGCTTTCAATAGCGAGATAGCGGTAAAAACGCTGCTCTAATTGTTTACCTAATTCGTTCATTTCATATTCCTTGCATTGACTATATTTACCCTATCTACTTACTTAATAGATAAGGTATTGGCCCTACTTACTGTGCAGGATGCCATGTGTAACCGCTGTCGAAACCAATTGGGATATCAAAAGCCCAGAACAAATATAATGTTGAAGTCAAAATAATTAATAACCCAACAGTAAACGGGATCATCATTGAGCACAATGTTCCTATTCCTGCATTTTTATAGTATTTTTGACAATACATCAGGATTAACGGATAAAACGGAAACATCGGTGTGCTCACGTTCATTGCTGAGTCACTGACACGAAATGCCGCTTGTGTTAACTCAGGTGAAATTCCCACTGCCATTAGCATCGGTACCAATACTGGCGCCATGATTGCCCATTTTGATGTCGCTGAAGTAATCATGATATTTAAAATAGCGGTTAATAGAATGACGCCAAAAACAGTCATTCCAGATGGCATATCAAGTGTACGTAATAACTCCGCTCCTGAAAGTGCTAATAATGTGCCTAAATTAGAATGTTGAAATGAATATAAAAATTGGGCAGCAAAAAAAGCAAAAACAATAAATGGGATAAGTGACTTAGTAATATTTTCCATTGCCTTAACAACATCTTTTGTTGACGTAAAAGATTTCGTCATATAACCATAAACAATGCCTGGCAAAGCAAAGAAAATAAACAGTAAAGGCACAACGATTTGCATAATAGGTGCTTTAGGGCTAGTTAAGCTGCCATCAGGCCCGCGTAATGGAGAATTCTCTGGCCATAACAATGCAAATAATCCGATACCTAACGCAATTAGCACTAAACCTGAAATACGAAAAGCACGATTCTCAGTGGCCGTAATTTTACCTAAATCTTTTTCAGAATCAGTATCCACTTCGTTTGAATTGATCGGACAATTTTTATTTAACCATGGTTCAACAATCTTTTCAGTGATAAACCAACACGTGAAAATAACCCCAAATGTACCACCCAAACTAAAAAAATAGTTACATAAAACATTTACGCTATAACCTGGCGCTAGCATTTGTGCGGCATCTTGCGTAAAACTTTGCATTATTGGGTCAATAATTGACGGCGTATAACTTGCAGTAAATCCCCCCGCTAAACCTGCAAATGCAGCAGCAATCCCAGCTAATGGATGACGACCACTCGCATAAAACATCATCGCTGCCACTGGCATTAAAATCACATAGGCAGAGTCTGAAGCAATATGAGAAACAATCCCGACAAACACCACGGTAGGCGTTAACATTCTAGGAGAAATAAACGACAACATTTTTTTCAATGCAGTATTAATAAAACCACTGCTTTCAGCAATACCAATACCTAACGTTGCCACTATCGTTATACCGAGAGGAGGGAAATTAATGAAGTTTTTAACTGCCGCAGTAATAAATAATATTATTTCCTCATACTGAAACATATTAACTATAGCAATTTTTTCTTTTGAAATAGGATGGTAATAACTAAAATCTACGAAAGAAAGTAGATAAGATAAAAACCAACATATAATCAGGGCATAAACAAACAGCATAGTCACATCAGGCATAACATTACCAATGCGCTCAACACGGTTTAAGAACCCTTTTTTCTTGGGAAGTGTTTTAGTTGTCATATTTACAAGCTACTTATGTTATTAGAATAGAAACTTTATAACAGTAAATAACCTATATATAAAAGTAAAATACTTTTGTGATTAGTTTTAACAGGATAAACCAGTTGCAAATTAAAACATTAGAATTATTTATATTAATTTTATATTTCAAATATGCTATATCTTAAATTTTATAAACTTATAGGTTTAGATGTAGAATATATCACTTAAGTGTTTGGCTTCGTGGTTACGCATACAAAAAAAGGAATAATAATTACACCTTTTTTTGTATGCAAGTAAATTACACTAATGTATATTATTCACGCTTTAATTTTTCAGTATTTGCAATATAAAGTGCTACAACAAGAACCAAAATCGCCCCTGCATGTAACAGAGTTGTCATTGGGTCACTATGGTCAACAATAATTAAGCGAATAATTGCGGTAATACCTATATATATAAAATACCTTAGTGGGAAGTGATAGCCCGACATAAAATACTTTATTATCAAAGCAATAAACTCAAAATACAGAAAATAAATGACAATACCTTCTAGTAACTCATAAGCCGTTGCTCCTTTTGAGCTACCAAACATTAATGAAGCCATTGTCACTGTTTCTTTAGCTAAGAAGAATACAAGTACAGCAGCGAGTGCTATCAAGCCTATATTTAATATCCATTGCAGTACCCACGCGATATTACTCGCATGACGCATTCCTTTCATACTGTTCATTTTTTATCCCTCTGAACAACTTCTAAGTCTATTTATTACCTTAATTGTAAAACAAATTTAAGTCGTTCGCATGACAAATAAGAACTTAATTTAACCAATAAAATCAAAAAATACAGTCTGAATAGCTACTGCCGAATTGCCTATTTCTTGCTATTAATACTATAACTAGAAACTTTAGTCAGATGATGGGGACATCATTTCCATAATATCCTTCTCTGTCAACATAGGTGTTTTTTCTACAAAGTTATAATACTTAGGCTTGCTATCGATGTAAATTTGCATACTCATTTGCGCATCTTGGCTCTCTTTAAATAAAGCGGCTGATGCATAATATGTTGAAGGTGAAAGTAAATGATAAAAAAGGTGTGAACCACAATTTTTACAAAATGCACGTTCTCCCCATTGAGATGACGCAAAAATTGTCACAGCTTCTTGCCCCTCAATTATTAAATCGTTACCACAATCAACACTAAAACCTGGGCCGCCATTCCATTTTTGGCACATTCCGCAATGGCATACACTGACATGACTAATATCTTTTGTAGTTGTGATTTTTACAGAACCACACAAACATTGGCCTTGATGCATAGAATCCCCTTTATTTTGATCGTAGATTTATAATCTCAATATGAACATGTCCGCAGAAAAGTTAAGTGATGATTTACCTTTCATCTATTCTGAATTGTCGCCCGCTAAAACGTTTATCGTTAACAATACTGCGCAGCTGTGAACTATCAAATTCTTTCGTTTCCCGTTCAAATTCAATATCTGCATCATTTCCATCTGTGTTTTGTAGTACATATTCATACGTCACTTTATTATGCATTGCAATTTCTGTTAATACCGTATTACTCGTAGCTTGGGCAGCTATTGAAAAACCAGTCAAAATAACAACCATAATAAATATACGAGCCAGTAATGTTTTTTTCATCATCATCTCCTATTCTGTTAGAACTGTTTTAGCGCAAATCCCCGTCAGAAAAAACAGACTACAAGTAAGAGTTATCATGATTAAGTAAAGAGATGTCAAAACTGTCAACGACGTAAATTAATACCAAATAGGGAACCATTCCCTATTTGGTTAATAAAAATCTAGTTATAGCTCTTCATTATTTGTTTTATCTGAAGAGTTAACTTCTCTTAATAAATACCAGCAAAAATACCCTAATACTAATATTCCAATAAATAACAATACCCATAAGGTAATTGTCAGCCAGTTAAAATTATCATCAACTGCGTCTGTTGCAGTTAACCTATCTACACCACCCAATTCAATGACTGTATTATCAAGAAAAAGCTGAGGGTAATTCGTCATTAGTTCATCAATGCTATCTGGTTTCCCTATCAGCTGGCTTGTGGTCAATTTATCAAAGCTTGCTTGTTTATTCCCCCAAACAAGCAAATACGGAGCGGGACCTTGTAAATTAAAAATAAGGTTATAAGCATCTCGTTTCCCCGTTAGCCTTGGTGGTTGGTCCTCCCAACTGCCTTTGAGTGCAGAAATTCTTACTTTACCTACCATTTCGCCATAAAGTGTAGTGCTCGGATTACTAACTAATTCACCATCTATTATTTGATTATATGCAACAACATTAGTGAGTAATTTCCAACTTTCACCTCTATCAGATGAATACTCAATTTTTAGTGGGATCACGCGATTTGATTGCTGCAATTGTATTTGTAATTCACTTAATGGCTGAGCTCTTGGCAATTGATATATAACATGGTCTTTTGAAACTCCATCATTGGTCATTTCAAAATGGAATAATTCCTGGCGATAAGTTGAATTAAGTATACTAGAAGTAGCATTTACTTTTAATAAGTCAGGGATAACAATATCAGGGCCACTGACAATCACAGCCATAAGATAAGGTGCATTCAATGCCTTTGAATTACCATTTAATAATTCAATATTATTACTTGCAATAGTTTCAGAATTTAACTTCAAATTCATAATTGGCTGGTTTGTTGCTATATTTAGCCAGTTTTCTTTGTCATCACTGGAAAAAACAAATACCTTTGCCTGCCATTCATTCTCACTTTTAGCCCAGTCTAATGTCAGGTTTTTAATTGGCGTATCTTTGGTTTGACTTTGATTTCTCGTTAATAAATAAGCCTGATAAGCAACATTGTCTTTTACCTGCATACTAGGCAACTCAATTCTATCTACCTTGCCTGGAATAGATTCAACTAATAGATGTTGCCTTTCTCTACGCACATCATCATGAGAATTAACGCTATCAACCTGCGTCACTAAACGTTGTGGCGTAAAAGTCACCTTCTCATTAGAAATGGACTTTTCCGTATCAGAAAATAAGACTGAAGGAATTTCATTACCCGTACCGTTAAAGACGCGAACATCTTGCAAGGTCTTGGGGTACGCTGAATTAATGTATGCATTTACAGGGAGCTCTAACCAATAAAAAGGAGTCGATGTATCGAGTACATTTATTTCTGAGCCTTGATAAAAGCTATAAGGTGTAGTCTCTTCTACTGTCTGCGCATTTAAGTAACTTGAAAACAATAATGACAAAGAGAAGACTACAAAAAACCTTCTTAGCCCGGTATTTTTTATTAAACTCATGATTGTTTCTCCTGTTCGACTTTCCCTTTTGTTTCTTTTGGTGGTAATGGTGAAAAATACCCAACAATTAAAATTAATAATGCAACGCCAATAAATGAAATTGCGCGAGAAATACCACCCTGCCCATAAATATCAATTAAGAATAACTTGGCAATAACACAAGCAAAAATACCGGCTCCCATAAACCACCAAATACGATTTTTCTTAATAGCGGCAATAGTGATACAGGCTAGTGCAGCCAATGCCCAACTGATAGAAAGCACAGTTTGCAATAAGCGCGAATCATAAAGAGTATCATAGTTCCAATTTAGCTCAGCGAAATCTGCTATTGCACGAATTAAGATACCGTTAAACCAATAAGCAGAAAGTGCAATTATAGCCACTAATAAACTACGTAGAATCCAAAAATTAGCCACTGTCATGTTGCGTATTTTTTGAGTGAAACCTTTACGTATTAAAATTAGAGTCGCAATACTAAATAACCCAGCTTCATCTAATGGGTTGATTAACGGCACATAACTCCAAAAGGTCAATTTGCCATCTTCTAAATTCGCATAGCAAGATAATACAATTAACCCCACTGTCACAGGGAGCATTGCATACCAGTAAATTAACCCATTACGTTTCATTGGTGGCATTCTATTTTGTTGTAGCCAATAAAGAACAATCACGGTTAGCGTTATCGCCATGACATAAATAAAATACCCCACTTCGTGCATTCCCCATGGCAAAATGGAGACAAACCAATTCACCTGAGTACCAATAAATGCAAGAATTAGCCATAAATTAGCGCTATGAAGTACTCTTTGCATCCAGCGATCACGAAGTTTATACGCATGAATAACAAATAAAACAGAACTACCCAATACAACTGGCCATATAAGAGAACCTTCGCCACGCCCCATCGGGTTTTGGTCATTTAAGAAATCTAAACCAAGATAATAATATCCCGCAATCCATAGGATGGATTGGCAAAGTAGCAATGGCACCCAATTTATATGGATAGCATATAAACGCCAGAACCAAACAGAAATAACGACCAAAACTAAAATAATAAAGCCTTCAGATTCACGGCTCCATGATAAAATATCCGTAAATAAGGGGAGCCAGCAAAACCAAGTCACCAAGCCAATAATTAAGAAACCATAGCTAAATAAAGTAAAGTTGCTGTCTTCATGACGACGAGTATGGAAAAGCCCTCCGGCCATAAAACATGCGATTAATAGCACTGGCACCATATAAGTACTACTGCGACTCCAATATAAATAAGGATAATCACTTAATAAGGTTATTGCGCTAATAACAATCAATAAAGAGCCAATAGCCGCCATTTTTTTCTGGTTTTGCTGTAAACCGAACCAAAGAATTAACAGCCCTTCTAATGACCAAATAATGGAAGTCCACTCAAATGTTAACGCTAGTGGAATAGCTAAAGTAATAAAACCAGCACCAATAATAATATTCGCTAATGCCATATTTTTGCCAGCAGATTTATAGCGCTTATGTACTTGTGATCCAGTAATCAGATATAACAAACCAACCATCAGTGAAATAAAGGCTGGTAATAGACCTTCCCCTTGTGAAATAAAGAATTGAAGGGCAATACTAATAAAAGGTGGAACAAACAGAAGTGTATTATCAACAATCAGTTGCTTGCTATGTTCAAAACGCAGTGAAAACAGTTGAGTTAAGGCATTAAATACAACTAAATTAGCGATGATAAAGAGTTGGCAAGATAAATAATAGCCTGGTTGGTAATTTTCTAATCCCCATAAAATGGCAACACCATAAGTCATCACCATACCAACTAAATTTAAAGGGCGCCAAGCTTGCCACACACTAATAACCAAAATACCAATGGACAGCATCAGGTAATAAGAGAACAAGACAACATGACTTCCACCGCCAGTAGAAAGCAATACCGGTGCTAAATACCCACCTATTGATGCTAAAACGGCTAAACTAATAGTTCGCTGCAATAATGCCAAAGCTATACTTGCTGCACAAATAAGTAACATAAACGCGAATGCCATTCCATATGGCACTATCGTATATAATTTAAAGGCAGCAAAAATAGTGATATACAAGCAGCCTATCGCCCCTCCTTGTAAAATCAACCCAAATAATGCCTTTTTGTTTCGTAACCACCAGCCAACCCCTAGTAAAGCTAAGCACCCTACTGCACTGAAAATTAACCGCATTTGCGGTGAAATAATTTCATTTTGCACGCTGTAATTCAGTAAATATGCCACACCTAGGAATAACAGTAGGATACCTATTTTCGCAACCGGGTTTCCTTTAAATAGCCAACTAAAGAAATGGCTGAATATTGATTTATCGTGACTAACCGAATGCTGATTGCTTTGATTTGTATTAGGCTTATTACGATTAAATCGATTTGGGTCAATTTGCTGTACTAGCGTGTTATCAAACCTATTTGGATTGGTATTTTCATGAGTAGATTGCTCCCTCATCGGAGCTGAATTCACATTATCAGATAAACCATGTTCTTTTTCAGCTTGCTGGTAAGCAACATGGCTCATCGAGGCAAGCTCTTGAGTTGCTCCCTGTTCGTTGTCTAATTTAACGTCCGCACTAGAAGAGAATTCATTTCCCTCTTGCTCTACAGGCGCATCCTGTATTTCATTTAAAACTGGTTGAGGAGATGCCACACCATAAACGGATATACTCTGCGTATATTTTGCTTTTGAAAGCAAAGTCTCTAATGAGGAAACCTTCTGATTTAACAGCGAAATTTGGTACTGCAACCGACCTGTTCGATTGATGGCAATGATAGCAAGAATCGGAGCTAGCACTAGCAGAAAAACTAATACGAGTCCTACTAGTATCCAAGTATCCACAAATAGGTTTCCTCATAATAAAATTCACAATTGAGAATCTGGAAAATAATGACCACGATTACTGCTAGTGTAAATAGCATTGATCCCCTTGCCAACTAAATGTAATAAACTGTTACAAAATAATTCGTTACATGCTGCTTTTAGGTATACCTTAGACAAAAAAGAAGCGATACTTCCCTTCTTTTATGTATGACTTATTAATACTCCCATTAGTTATTTTAGTAACTAAGAAAACCCTTAATCATCATTTAATGATAATTTCATTCATAAAGAATAGGTAACTGATATAACTATCTATTCTTAATATTCCTTTTTAGATGCTCAAAAAATTAGTCATTAAAATTTTATTAGTACAATTTTTTTTATTATGTTATCTATATAATAGCTTTATCTGCAAACATTACTCTAATACTTATTATCCTTAAATGACTAAAGTCATTTATAATTATGTTAATTAGTTTCTTAATTAAGCACTGATAAAAACATAAATGTTTTAATTTAAATAAAGTTAACACACGGGAAAATGTTAACTGTCATTCCACAGATTTTTTATTCGACAAAGCCTATCGCATAATATCGGGAGAATTTTTAATGTTAACTCACATTATACTTGCTGCTTTAGGGCCCATTGTTCTTGGATTAGCCGTCGGTTGGCTATCGGGTAAATATGGGTTTATCAAAAGAGAGTATTCCCAAGCCTTTGCTGACTTTGTAGTTAAAATAGCATTACCATTTGCATTATTTCTAGCTGCTGCACAGGCTCCACCCTCGGTATTGCTCAATATTGACTACTTATTAGCATTAGCCGTAGGACTAATTGCAACATACGTGATTGGTTTTATTTTTGGTAAGTTTATTTTTCGTCACAATAAGAAAGATGCTGCAATGCAAGCATTGTCGGTGTCTTTTCCTGATATGGCCTACTGTGGGCCACCTGTCTTGCTCGCAACTGTCGGGTCATCAGGCTTAATCGCTATGGTATTAGGCAACCTTATTTATACTGTCATTATTATCCCATTTACTCTCTTAATGATCAGTGGCTCACAGCAAGGGCATAGTGTCTTTAAATCTGTTGGGAAAGCCATTGCCCAGCCCTTAGTTTTTCTTCCTATTCTAGGGGCATTATTGGCTATTTTTGGTGTCAAATTACCTGAAATATTACAAAACTCAGTTAATGAATTAGGTAAAACAGCAGGCGGAGTCGCTTTATTCTTCCTTGGATTGCTCCTTTCAGGAATCAAACTGACAATAAGTAAGGAAATTATATTTAACGTCTTTATAAAAAACTTTGTTCAAGCCGCTCTTATTTTAGGGACTGGGCTCGCTTTAGGATTACAAGATGATTTACTTAAAGCCGCGTTTATCATTGGTGTATTACCCACCGCGACCGCTGTTCCTGCATTAGCAATTAGTAATCAGGCCTATACGGAAACCTCTGCTGGAACCGTGTTATTAAGTACACTTGCTGCCTTAATTTCGATTATTGGCGGTATCACTATCGTCGAAATGCTTTAGCTTTCAAATTAATGGTAGCCTAAACATAGGCTGCCATTTCATTGCGGCACTAAATTCTCTGTTGCTTTTATCACCTATAATTTGCCAGACAGATCACAAAAAACGTATCATAGAGATAAGTACTTTTCTTTTATACACCTAGGATACGAACAAAAAATGAAAATTAGTGATGAGTTAGCTTCCGCTATCGCTTCCGTTACTGAAGTCGCTGCTGTAGCTGCCTTCGATTGGGTAGGTAAACAAGATAAAAATGCCGCAGATAAAGCCGCTGTTGAAGCAATGAGAAATCGCCTAAATGAAATTGATTTTCATGGCAAAATTGTCATTGGTGAAGGTGAAATCGACGATGCTCCCATGCTATATATTGGCGAGCAAGTTGGCAAACAATCCGGGTCTGTTGGGTTAGATATCGCAGTAGATCCTATTGATGGAACACGTATGGTGGCTTGTAATGAAAAAAATGCCATTGCCGTACTTGCTGCCGCGCCAACGGGAACACTGCTTCAAGCACCTGATATGTATATGGAAAAACTGGTTGTTGGTGCCGCAGCGAAAGGAGCTGTTCACCTAGCAAATCCCCTAGAAAAAAATTTAGAATTTCTTTCCTCCTCACTGAATAAACCCATTTCAAATCTTTCAATCGCAGTGCTTGATAAACCTCGCCATCAACATATTATTAAAACTATCCGTAATTTTGGTGCGAATGTGATTACCATCCCTGATGGTGATGTACTCGCCTCATTACTTACCATTCTTCCGGAGCATCCCATTGATATGATGTATGGGACTGGTGGTGCTCCTGAAGGCATTATCAGTGCAGCCATCGCACGCGCTTTAGGCGGTGATATGCAAGCAAGGCTAATTTCTCGAGATAAAGCCAAAGGTGATAGCGAAGAAAACAAACAGCTCGCGGCACAAGAAATTTTGCGCTGTCAGCAAATGGGGTTAGAAATTGGTGAGGTGTTATCTTTAGACCAGATGGTGAGTACTTCTGATGTCATATTTGCCGCCACAGCTATCACACCAACAATCTTGATGGATGGTGTATCAATAGATGCTTACAGCCGTATTTCAAATACCATTTTGGTTAATGGCCGTGACCGTTCGCTAAAACTGATTAATAATCGCTATTTTAATTAATGCAACAATACAGTATGTCATATATATCAAAAGGGCTTTTCAGCCCTTTTGATTACAACTATTTAAGATGAAAATTAACGCTCAAGAGTCATACGATTTAACATCGGAGCAGTTAAAACCATCAAAATTGCCATCACACCAGTCACTAAACCAATCTTCAGGAATACGTCACTGTACACAGCTAAAGATTCAACTTTACTAGTAAGTTCACCTTCTGGTGCCGCTGCCATTGAGGCAACATACCCTGCGATAAATGCTGCTGCTGAGTTAGTCAGGAACCACGCGCCCATAATAAAGCCCATTAAACGCTGTGGAACTAACTGAGCTACCATCGCAAGGCCAAGACCTGAGATCATCAGCTCACCAATACTTTGGAAGCCATAGCAGATAACTAGCCATTGAACAGAAACAATCCCAGCTTCATTTGCAAATTTCGCACCTAATGGCAAAACTAAGAATGCCGCGGAACATAGCAACATACCAATAGCAAATTTATGTGGCATCGGTAAGTTGTCGCCCATTTTATTATAAATTGCAGCTAAAATTGGGCTTCCAATCATGATCCATAATGGATTCAGAGCTTGGTATTGTGCAGGCTCAATAGAAAAACCAAAAACTTCATGCTCTACGTTATGTAATGCAAAGAAGTTTAGCGATGTAGGCATTTGGCTATAAAGAACAAAGAATACAATCGCTTCAAGCATTAGAATCAATGCAACAATCATGCGGCGACGCGCCGTACCTTTCAGTGCTAATGTTTCTTTGATAAAGATAACTAAAATACCCAAAGAAATAATCGCTAATGCTGTACGAGCAATACCGAGGTTATGCAATAGCCATGTTGAAATCGCAATGAGTGCAACAACACCAGCGACAGTTGCGACCAACCTTGAGATCACGACAGGAGCGAAGTCAGGCTTTGAGCCATGTTGAGAAACCCATTTTTTACACATATAGAAGTTAATCAATGTGATAATCAGGCCTACAACACTAAGAGAGAACGCAACATCCCAGCCATAATGTTTTGCTAACCATGGTGTTGCAATCATTGAGAAGAATGAGCCGATATTCACGGACATATAGTACATGGTGAATGCACCGTCCAAACGAGGGTCGTCTTTTTCATAGCAGGTTGATAACAGTGATGATGGGTTTGCTTTAAACAAACCATTACCAACTGCAATAGTCGCTAAGCCAACATACACCATCGACACGTCATGCCCTGAGAAAGCAACAAATGCGTACCCCGCAATCAGTGTTATCGTTCCAAGAACAATAACACGTTTTGTTCCGAGAACTTTATCCCCTAACCAACCACCTACCGCAACAAAACCATAAACTAATGCTGCAAACGCCGAGAAAAGTGTAATTGATTCTGTTTCTGACATACCCAGCACTTGGCTTAGGTATATTGGAAGGATCCCTTGAAGACCGTAGTAACCAAAACGTTCCCAGAGTTCGATAGAAAAAATAAGATAGAATGAGCGAGGTTGCTTAAACGCGTTAAGACTGACTTCCTCTTTGTTATTTGTTGTGGACACAAGTTACCTCTAGTACAACCTGTACATATGCAAAAAAACCACGGAACGCTCTATGCGCTCTCGCATTGTTATGATCTCAAGAATTCAAAGTTGAAAAGATTCACTTTTGGTAGGAGGAGTATCATTCCCTGACCTCAAAACAAACAATACTGTGTGTAGACTTGTTTATGGATCTCAAACATAAATTCAATGAGTTAAAGCACATTTGATTATTTATTCAACATTAATTGGCAGATAACCCGCCCAGAACCCAATAATCAATTAAGCCATATACGTTATTTATGCACCAAAATTAAAGAATTAGCTAGTATTAATTACTGCTTGAATTGAATTTAATCGTGATTTACTTCAATTTTTTACAAAATCACCAAATTATTATCGATTACTAATTAGTCATTTGTTTATTAAATGTTAAGAACATTATTCTATAGTGAAACTATAACACCCTGTTTATAACTCTATGATTTATTGCTTTAAACGTTATGGGAAACTAAAAATATCCATAACAAATGAACACTTTTTTCTTTTATGATCTTTTATGATAAGAAAGGATTTAGAGAGTCGCAGCTAAAGAGACATTCAAACTGGAATTTTGGATAAAAAAAAGCCCAGTTAAAAACTGGGCATAATGCATTCTACTCAAGGATCTTTTTGCTAAATTCAAACTATCACTACGTAGGTGCATTATTACATTACTTCGTGTAAAGAAATGAATGATGAGGGTAAATATATGAATGTTTACGCAAGCAAACAGTATATAGATACTACTAAGACACAGTATCACTGAAAAAAGTTCATCTTTTTTTAAATTATTTATGTATTTTTTGCTCTATGCGCTAATAGCAACAATTAACCATCTGATTTAGTAGAATTAATATAAAATGGCCTTCATATCATTGCAGGAACTTATCTAACAAGATAACGTAGCCGTTAAGAGCTTAGTCCAAAGGATGTCATGTGAAAAAAGTATTTTTACTGTTTTTTATCTTTATTAACGTATTTTTCTCTCCTGCCTTTGCAGAAGAAGCGACGCCACTAATTAATGAAAAAACGCTGATTGCACTTGCGGAACAGGGCCAAGCCGAAGCTCAGTTTAATTTAGGTATGTTTTATCAGTCTCACCATCAGTTTGACCAAGCTTTACATTGGTATCTTCTCTCTGCTAATCAAGGCTTTACAAAAGCACAAATTAACCTTGGTTTGATGTACCAACAAGGTACCGGGGTTAAGTTAGATGAGAAACAAATGCTGCACTGGATGAGCAGAGCAGCCGAAAATGGTGATCCTATTGGCCAAATGAATATGGCCGAATATACCTTATACGGCCTTGATAATTTATTAGAGAAAAACCCAGAAAAAGCAGAACAGTGGCTAGAAAAAGCGGCCGAACAACATTTCCAACCTGCTATGCTCACCCTCGCCTATTGGTATGAAGAGGGAAAAGCTGTTACAAAAGACCCGCAAAAAGCCCAAAAAATATATCTTGCTCTTGCTGAAAAAAACCATCCTCAAGCACTCTATTTATTGGGTTATCAGGCTGCTGTAGGCATGTATGATAAGGTGAACTACCCTCTTGCCTTTCAATATTTTACCCGTGCCGCAGAATTGGGCTTTTCCCCCGCCCAAAATAGCTTAGGTATGCTGTACCTAACCGGGCAAGGCACCCCAAAAAATACCCAATCAGCCATAAAATGGCTAACCCAAGCCGCTGAACAAGGTGAAGTTTCGGCTCAATTTAATGTTGCGCTTATCTATGCACGCGGTGATGGTATCAAGGCTAACCAAGCAAAAGCGTGTCACTGGTTTATAAAAGCCGCTCAGCAAAATAGTGTCGATGCGCAATATGCAGCAGGAGCTTGCTACCAATATGGTATGGGTGTTGAAGCCGATGATAAAAAAGCCCTACGCTGGTATCAACTCGCAGCCGCTAAAGGCCATGAGCGGGCTGAAAAGAAAGTGTTAATTTTAGAAAACCAGCAACAATAAACTCTATTTTTCCAACTTACTGTTGTACCACTAATATAAGTAAGATAAAGAAAATCTGCATTGTTTATAGCCAATGCAGAGCTTCTATAGGCATATACTTATTAGTTCAGACACTCACAATTTAGCGCGATAAATTCGCTGCGGTCGGCCAACTTTGCCATACTCAATTTCGGCTTCAATTTTATCCTTCGCTAAACAATACTCCAAATAACGCCTTGCCGTGGTCCGACTGAGTTTGATGGTTTCAGCAATACTTTCTGCCGTATATTGCACATCAGGTTCAGTGAACAAAGCGAGTATTTTTTCAAGTGTAATAATATCAATGCCTGTTGGAAGTTCTTCCTTTGATTCCCCTCGCGCATAGGTATTGAACATATCATCAATTTTACTTTGGTTGGTTTTGCTATTGTCCTGTACAACAGATTTACGTTGAATATACCTATCCAATGTTTGGCCTAAACGCTCATAGGCAATTGGCTTCACTAAATAGTCAAAAACGCCTAAACGAATAGCTTCAGAAACCGTATCCATATCACTTGCAGCCGTAGTGAATACAATATCTGCATTATTCCTTTCTTGTATTAACTCATGGACCAGCTCAATCCCTTTACCATCTGGTAAATAGTTGTCTAATAAAATCAGGTCTGGTTTCATGTATTCAATCATTTTTCTCGCTTCAGCAAGGTTACCTGCAAGCCACACTTTCTCACATGCGGGATAGGCTTTTATATACTCACTGTGCATTTCAGCAAGTAGTAACTCATCTTCCACAATGAGGATTTTTATCTTAATCATTTTATATCTTCACTTTCGGAATAAAAATTGAAAATACTGTACCATGCGGTTGATTTTCTTCAATAATAACCGCACCATTACAGCGTTTAACATAAGACGCAACAAGATATAACCCGATACCATGGCCATCTGTCACATCGGTTTTCGTTGTCACACCGCGCTCGAACCATTTATCTTGCATTTCTGATGGGAAACCACACCCCTGATCCGCGACTTCAATGACAATCTCCTTCCCTTCATCAGAAAGGTATAATTCCACTTGTTTATTACCCTGATTATTTTTCAAACTTGCTTCAAATGCATTATCAAGTAAATTTCCCAATATGGCACAAAATTCCGTACTATTTAACGAATCAGGTAATTCATGCAACTGACTACCGGCAGTAAATTTTAATTGTAGCCCTAATTCTTTGGCTCGATGGTGCTTACCAAATAGTAAACCTGCAACCTGCTTATCAAAAAACTGCCCACGGAGTGTATCAATTAATTGCTGCTGAGATTCTGATTCCCCTTTAATCAAAGCCAACGCTTGGTCATATTCTTTCATTTGCAATAACCCACTTAATGTTGACATCCAATTAAGATGTTCGTGCCGTAAAGTGCGTAAATTTTCAATATATTGACGAACTTGAGTCAACTGAGAGTTTAACGATTCAATATCGTTTTGACTACGAAAGCTAATAACCGCCCCCACCAGATGCTCACCATCACGAATCGCAACCCGGTTTGCAATCACATTTAAACCATTAAACTCGCCAATCACATCATGCTTAGTTGTTTCAAGGTCGGTAATAAAAAAATCAGCTGGCGATATATGCTCTGACACAAATGTTCCTGTTAACTGGCCCAATGGCTTACTTAGGGATAACATTTTTCTCGCATTTGAGTTGATATTGATAATTTGCCCTTGTGTATTTACCGCAATCACACCTTCAAAAACGGCTTCAAATATTCCTTTTTGTACTAACACCAGTTGAGTAATCTCTTCAGGTTCCATTCCCAACATTTGTTTTTGAATTAAACGTGAAAACCCCCAAGATAAAAACAGCAAAATAATCAATATTCCTAAAAAGGTAGCACCTGTTTGCACAAACAATTCACTGCGTGACGTATCAATTTTGTTGGATAAGTAACCAATAGAAACAACGCCAATCACTTTACCTTGTTCATCAAAAATAGGGGTCTTGGCTCTAACAGCATTTCCCATCGAGCCTTCGCCATTAATGAAATAGCTTTCCCCTTTCTCTAAGGCGCCTGGTTTGTTCCACTGCATTTCAAAACCAATTTTTTGGCTATTTGGGTGATATAACCGAATTGATTTTTCATCACCGATAACTACATAATCATAGTTGGAATCTTGGTTTAGTTTGTCAGCAATAACCTTCAGTCTCGGAATATCTCTATTCTTTACTGATTGCACCACACCATCAATAGAAGCAATCAGCTTTGCTTGACTCATCGCTAACGATTGAATGTTTGCAATCAATCGATTTTCAGCCGTATCCGTGAAATATTTGCCCAACCCGAACGTTAAAAAAACAGAAACAATCAATAACAGAAAAAAAACTCGTACTGAAAATGAAACTGAATTTACTTTTTTCAATGAAGAGAATGCATATTCTTTTTTCATGTTATATCTCGTTACTGGCTGAAAAGTAAAAAATTTGTTAATTCAAAAAAGGTAGGATAACCGATAAATTGGATTCAAGCCAAAGGTATAATACACATATTAATAATTAAACACATTAAAACCAAGCAATAAAAAACATATCCAATAATTAAAAACTTTAAAACCATTAAACAAATACAATCTCATTTAAGAAACATGAAATAGGTCAAATATATTAAATACAGTATCTTTAATATAAATATCAGAGAGGATAATTAAATAAGAATTTATATTTAATTCTATAAGAATAACCAAAAATATTTATTTAATTAACTTTAACATTAGCAACATTTTAAAAACATCTCTAAATGAGATGCAGGATACTATTATGTTCGAAAACATAACGTTTAACCAAGTAAAACGTCATGAGAACAGGAAACTTGCTGAAATAACTCAGTTTTTAAAGGAAAACGATTTAGAGCTTGATTCAAGCATTGACGTTTTTATTACAATCTCACGCAATGAAAAATTAATTGCGTGCGGAGGCTTAGCAAAAAATGTTATTAAATGCGTTGCTATTAGTGATGATGCTCGAGGTGAAGGCCTTGCATTAAAATTAGCAACAGAACTGGTTAATCTTGCTTACGAAAATAATACAACTCATTTGTTTATTTATACTAAATTTCAAAATGAAAGCTTATTCCAACAATGTGGCTTCCATACTATTGCCACCGTTCCTGATATTATGGTGTTAATGGAAAACAGTTGCTGTTATCTAAAACGTTATATCGAAAGTTTAAAAGCACAACGTAAGGAAGGAAAAAAAATTGGCGCAATCGTCATGAATGCCAATCCCTTCACCCTTGGCCATCGCTATTTAATAGAACAAGCCGCGAAGGCCTGTGACTGGCTACACCTATTTGTTGTCAAAGAAGATACCTCTCGTTTCCCTTATAAAGTTAGATTAAATTTAATCGAAGCTGGGACTAAAGGAATAGAAAATCTCACTATCCACAAAGGCTCCGAGTATATTATTTCTCGGGCGACTTTTCCTTGTTACTTTATTAAAGACAAAACGGTTGCCAATAACTGTTATACCGAAATAGACATTAAGATATTTCGTCAATATATCGCCCCTGCTCTGGGGATAACCCATCGATTCGTAGGCTCGGAACCATTTTGCCAAGTCACCAACCAATATAACCAAGACATGCGCTTTTGGTTAAAAACCGATGCTATGAATTTTCCACCTATAGAACTCGTTGAATTTCCGCGAACAATCATCAATGGAACGGCAGTTTCTGCCTCACAAGTTAGACGATTGCTCGCTAAAAAAGATCTTGCGGCGATTAAGCCGATTGTACCTGAGGCAACCTATCAATATTTACAAGAGATGGTCGCCAATCAAGTCGCATCCGCTCAAAGCCACACCGAAAGTTCTGAATTAGCCATAGGTGAAATATGAAGATAAAACACGCAGCAGTAGCTGGCACACTTGAATCAAGTGATGTCATGGTTCGTATCGAACCGCTAGAAGACACTCAAGAGGTCTCAATACAAATTACCAGTAGTGTTGAAAAGCAGTTTGGGGATGCTATCGCAAAAATCGTACAAGAAATGATTCAGCAGCATGATATTCAAGGAGCACAAATCATTGTAGATGATAAAGGTGCACTGGAATGCGTACTTAAAGCGCGTTTAGAAGCCTTATTGGCTCGCGCCTGTGATATCGACTATCTGCCTTGGGAGGATAAATAATGACTCCAGAACAAAAATCACGTACACGCAGAAGTATGTTATTTGTGCCCGGTTCCAATGCAGCCATGTTAAGCAATTCCTTTATTTATAAAGCGGATGCTTTAATGTTCGACCTTGAGGACTCTGTAACTTTACGCGAAAAAGACACGGCTCGTCGCTTGGTTTACCATGCATTGCAGCACCCGCTTTATCAAGATATTGAAACCATTGTACGGGTCAATGCATTAGATTCCGCCTTTGGTGTTGCTGACCTTGAGGCCGTTGTTCGTGGTGGTGCAAATATTGTCCGCCTTCCTAAAACAGATACTGCGCAAGATGTTATTGATATTGAAAGTGAAATCTTACGTATAGAAAAAAGTTGTGGCCGCGAAGAAGGTAGCACGGGTTTGCTCGCCGCTATCGAATCTCCAATGGGCATCACTCAAGCAGTCAATATTGCTCATTCATCACCAAGACTTATAGGCATCGCATTAGGTGCCGAGGACTATGTCCGCAATTTGCGCACCGAGCGGTCTCCAGACGGCGTAGAACTCCTCTATGCTCGGTGCGCCATTTTACAAGCCGCTCGTTCAGCCGGTATTCAAGCGTTTGATACCGTATATTCTGATGCGAATAATGAAGAAGGTTTCCTACGCGAAGCCGCTCACATTAAACAGCTCGGCTTTGATGGCAAATCATTAATTAACCCAAGACAAATTGAGTTACTTCATAATTTATATGCACCAACTCAAAAAGAAGTCGACCATGCACAGCGTGTTGTTGAAGCCGCTGATGCTGCAGCCCTTGAAGGTAAAGGTGTGGTTTCATTGAACGGGAAAATGGTCGATGGCCCAGTTATTGACAGAGCTCGCCTCGTGTTATCACGAGCAGCATTATCAGGAATTCGGGAAGAGTGAGGGGCAATAAAATGACAAATAATACTCAGCGCCAGGCTCGCGTATCAGCCTACTTACAACCAAATACTGACGATGTACTACGTGAATTTAAAGATATCGGCAAAGTACAACAACAGGTACAAAAGCCGAGAAATCGCAAATTATGTGATGACTTACAAGTCGCGATCCGTCGTTCTGGTCTTAAAGATGGTATGACTATTTCTTTCCATCACGCCTTCCGTGGTGGAGATCTTACGGTCAATATGGTGATGCAAGTCATTGCTGAAATGGGTTTTCGCAACTTAACTCTTGCATCTAGTTCATTAAGTGCTTGCCATTCACCACTTGTTGAACATATTCGTCATGGTGTTATCCGTAAAATTTATACCTCTGGTATCCGAGGCCCACTCGCTGAAGCCATTTCACGTGGTGAATTAGAAGAACCTGTACAAATTCATTCGCATGGTGGAAGAGCTAATTTAATTCATAGCGGTGAACTAGTTATTGATGTGGCGTTCATCGGGGTTCCTTCTTGCGATGAGTACGGTAATGCCAATGGCTACACCGGAAGCGCAAGTTGTGGTTCTTTAGGTTACGCCAAAATTGATGCTGAAACCGCGAAAAAAGTGGTGATGCTCACTGAAGAGATATTAGATTACCCCCATAACCCATCCAGTATTAAGCAAGATGAAGTCGATTACATCGTCAAAGTTAAACGGGTGGGTGATGCCGATAAAATTGGGGCTGATGCGACACGTATGACGTCGAACCCTCGTGAGCTGCTGATTGCTCGTACTGCAGCTGATGTTATTGAAAAATCAGGTTACTTCAAAGATGGTTTTTCATTACAAACGGGTACGGGCGGGGCTTCTCTTGCCGTCACTCGCTTCCTTGAAGACAAAATGAGACGCCATAATATTCAAGCAGGCTTCGCACTTGGCGGTATTACCTCAACTATCGTTGATCTGCATGAAAAAGGGTTAATTCGTAAATTATTGGATGTCCAAAGTTTTGATAAAGCGGCAGCTGAATCACTCGCTCGCAATCCGAATCATATTGAAATCAGTGCTAACCAATATGCGTGCTTTGATTCAAAAGGTGCTTCCGTTGATATGCTTGATGTGGTTGTGCTCAGCGCGTTAGAAATCGATACTCGCTTTAATGTCAATGTGTTAACGGGTTCTGATGGCATTATTCGTGGTGCATCTGGTGGCCATAGTGACACAGCTGTTGCATCAAAATTATCTATCATTGTTGCACCACTGGTACGTGGCCGTATTCCAACATTAGTGGATGAAGTGCTCACGTGTGTTACACCTGGTTCCAGTGTCGATATTCTTGTCACTGACCATGGAATTACAGTTAACCCTGCTCGTCCTGAATTAAAACAGCAACTTGAAAGCCAAGGTATTAAAACCGTTTCAATGAACTGGTTACGAGAACGAGCACAATTATTAACTGGTACTCCTAACCCAATTGAATTTACAGATAAAGCTGTTGCGGTTGTTCGTTATCGTGATGGCTCAGTCATTGATGTTGTTCATCAAGTGAAGGAGTAAATATGTTTTACCCACTGCCTGATACTCAAGAGCAATTTGATATTTCTTTACCTGAACTGTTGGATAGCCGAGATGCCCGTCAGGCTCGCCAACAAGCGTGGATTGGTCTCCATCAGGTAACCTTGATTTCATTTACTGTCGTTTTTCCTGGAGCTGTCAAAGACAACTCTCTTGTTAGACATGTGTTTAATCAGGGCCTAAATGCGCTTAAACAAATTGCTTCATGCGGGCAGTGGGTGTTTTTATCACAACAATCTTGGGCATTAAAAACGGGGCCGGAATGCTTGGTTGCCGTTGACGGAGATGCTATCGAGATTAAAAAAGCGTTAATTCGCATGGAAGAATCGTCTGCTGTTGGTCGGTTATGGGATTTTGATGTGTTTGATGCCAAGGGGCAGCAATATTCACGTAGTCAATTAAATCTGCCACCAAGACAATGCCTAATTTGTGAAAATGAAGCGAAAATTTGTGCTCGTCAGCGGACACATTCATTGGTTGAGATACTTAATCGTATCGAGGAGTTAGCGCATGCAACCCATTAAACAACTCAGCCATATAAATGATAAATTAACCCACTATTACAGCCAATTAGCATGGCAAGCGATGTTAGCTGAAGTAAACTTAACCCCTAAACCTGGGTTAGTGGATAAACATAATACCGGTGCCCATAAAGATATGGCACTGACAGATTTTCATTTAAGTGCCAATGCCATCGCGACACATTTTCCACGATTTTTGCAGGCCGGTGCTCAACACAAAAATTGTCCTGTAGAGCAACTATTACCCCACATTCGTCCTATCGGAATGGATTGTGAAAGGTCGATGTTTCGTGCAACAAAAGGGGTTAATACCCATAAAGGCAGTATTTTTTCCTTGGGTTTAGTCTTAACCGCAATAGGCCGTTTGATTGCACAACAACAATGTGTCTCACCTGAAAATATCAGCTTATTGGTTGCTAGTATGTGTATGGGAATTACCAATGAACTTAAACAAAAAACCGAAAACCCTACTGCTGGCCATCGCTTATATCAGAGACATGGGTTAACAGGTGCAAGAGGTGAAGCTGAGGGCGGTTATTCGTTAGTAATCAAACATTCACTTCCTTATTATTTGCAGCAACTTGCTAAAGGCAAACTCGCCGATATCGCTCTACTTGATACTTTAATTTTACTCATGAGCCTGAATGATGATACGAATATTGTCAATCGTGGTGGTATCAAGAGTTTAACGTGGATCAAGCAACGTGCAAAACAGCTATTAACTGCTGGTATAAATACTCATGATGACTTAGTTAAGGTTAAACATTTCGATAGTGAATGTATTCAGCTAAATGTGAGTCCTGGGGGAAGTGCGGATTTACTAATTCTAACTTGGTTTTTTGCTCGATTACCCAACCAATCCTTTATTTAACATTACGTAATTTTTTAACATTAATAAAACAGGAATAATTTAAAAATAAAACAATTTAACCAAATAAAAACCAATTAATTATTTAACTAAATTATACACCTTAGAGTGAATTATTAATGAAAATTAAAATCATTATATTTCATTCAAGATACAGCCATATTAAAAATTATCATTTTAACAAATTCCTAATATTAAAGTTCATTCAATTTAATATTAAATAAATTTAATATTGATTTAATCAAGGAAATTGGCTTATGCAAAAAGAAAAAATATGGAAGCTATTCGTGTTAATAGCCATTCCAATTATTATTGCTTTAATACCTACACCAGCGGGGCTACCACATATTGCGTGGTTGTTATTCGGTCTTTATCTTGCCGCTATTGTTGGTTTGGTACTTAAACCATATTCAGAGCCTGTTATTTTATTAGCCACTATTGCTGCAAGTGCAGTAATTATTGGAGTAACAGGTACTAAAGATGTCAAAGCAAGTGAAGTTTTAAGTGGATATGCATCCGGTACGACATGGCTTGTATTTGCTGCATTTACTCTGAGCGCTGCCTTTGTTATTACTGGTTTAGGTAAACGTCTTTCTTATATCTTGATTGGTAAGTTAGGTGGTACAACGTTAGGACTCGGTTATGTAACCGCAATCCTTGATTTAATTATCGCGCCTGCAACACCATCTAATACCGCACGTGCAGGAGGGATTGTTTTCCCAATCATCAATAGTGTCGCCGTTGCTTTAGGGTCTGATCCAGAAAAAAGTCCACGTAAAGCAGGCCACTATCTCCTCGTCAACGTTTATATGGTGACTAAAACCACCAGCTATATGTTCTTGACCGCAATGGCGCCAAATGCACTCGCTCTTGCCATGATGAGTGACATTATGGGAATCCATTTAAGTTGGGGTGGATGGGCACTTGCAGCCTCTGTACCGGGTTTAATCATGCTGATTTTGACACCGTTAATGATCTACAAACTGTATCCACCTGAGTTGAAAAAGGTGAATAACAAAGAGATCGCGGCCAAAGGCCTGGAAGACTTAGGCCCAATGACTATGCGTGAAAAATTGCTGGGAATTGTCTTCATTATCGCGCTGTGTGGCTGGATTTTCTCTGACCTTATCGGTGTCAGCGCTTCTAGCGTCGCGATTGCGGTCATGGCATTAACCCTGATCCTAGGTGTTGTAACTTGGGATGACGTACTGAAGAATAAAGGCGGCTGGAATACCCTGATTTGGTACGGTGGTATCATCAGTATGTCTGGTGTTCTCACAAAAGCAGGCTTCTTCAAGTGGCTCGCCGATACCATGAGTCAATATCTCTCCTTCGGTGACCAAGCGATGCTAGCTTTCTTTGTCATCATGTTCATCAGTGTTGCCATTCGCTACTTATTTGCCTCTGGTGGTGCGTATGTTGCAGCCATGGTTCCGGTATTTGCCACTGTCGGTATGGTTGCAGGGGCTCCTCCGATGTTACTCGCTCTAGGTTTGCTGTTCTCGAATGCTTACGGCGGAAGCGTAACTCACTATGGCGGCGCCGCAGCACCTATCGTATTCGGTGCGGGTTATAACGATATCCGTTCTTGGTGGATCATTGGCGGGTTAGTGGCCTTCATTAGCTTATTCGTTCACATGACTATCGGTTTAGGTTGGTGGGAGATCTTGATTAGCATGGGGCTGATTTAATGCGCTCTATTCTAATCTCTCATTAAATTATTCCATGGGGCGCAATGCAAATTGTGCCCTAAACCCAAATATAACGGTAATTCACGCTAATCCTCTAAATAGTTCGGGTTGTAACAAGGCGGCAAAACAAAGGCATCCCATGGAGCATACAAAAGTATGTGACTTGGGTAACTGAGCGTAGCCAACACCGCCACTGCGGGAAGCTGAACGGGTTTACCCTAAATAGTTCACGTTGTGGCAAGGCGGCAAGTGAAGGCATCCCATGGAGCATACAAAAGTATGTGACTTGGGTGACTGAGCGTAGCAAACACAGGCATAGCGTGAAATATAACGGGTAAACAGATGAAAAAAATTCCTTGTACCTTAATGCGTGGCGGCACCTCGAAAGGCGTATTCCTTTTAGCAGACTCCCTTCCTAAAGACATAAAACAACGGGATGAGCTGATCCTAGCGATTATGGGGTCTGGTCATGCTTTGCAAATTGATGGCATTGGTGGTGGCAGCCCACAAACCAGTAAAGTCGCTATTATTAGCCCTTCAACTCACAGTGATGCTGATATTGATTATTTATTTGCTCAGGTTTCTATTACTGAGCGCATTGTTGATACGGCACCAAATTGTGGCAATATTCTTTGTGCCGTAGGTTCTTTTGCTATTGAAAAAGGCTTGGTGCCCATCACAGGAGAAACAACGACTGTGAGGATCCGTAATGTCAATACAAACACCTTCGTCAACTCTACTGTACAAACGCCTGATGGCCATGTCGATTATGATGGTGACACCGAAATTGCGAGTGTACCCGGTCATGCCGCGCCTGTTGCACTGACATTTTTAAATGCTTGTGGAACTAAAACAGGAAAATTGCTCCCGACTGGCCATGCAATTGACACCATTGAAGGTATTGATGTTAGTTGTATTGATATGGCGATGCCTGTGGTGTTAATTGATGCCCCTCAGCTTAACAAAACTGGTTATGAAACCGCGGAACAGCTTGAAGCCGATGCCGAATTTATGCAAAAGCTCGAAGCTATTCGTATACAAGCAGGCGCAGTGATGGGACTTGGTGATGTTAGCAAAAAAGTTATTCCTAAACCTATATTGATTTCACCAGCCATTCACGGTGGAACAATTAATGTCCGTTATTTTATGCCACATAAATGCCATGGCGCACTTGCCGTGACTGGTGCTATCGCCATTGCGACAAGTACTATTGTTCCTAATAGTATTACTCAGCAATATATTCACTCTGTTGATATGAATAATATTTCCATTGAACATTTAAGTGGAAAATTTGACGTATCGTTAAACCAGCAAGGCAATTCACCGGAAGGGATTCAGGCATCAATTATTCGTACAGCGAGAAAACTCTTCGAGGGCGATGTGTACGTTCCTTAAAACTAATATCACGTCCTGCCTCTAGCTAAGAGGCAGGCGATTAATTTTACTTTTCTGCAAGTAACGGTTCAAAATTACCGTCAATATAATAGGAAACCTGATGGGCTTCATCTGGCGTTGGTAATTCTAACTTCCCTGCCATTTTTTCCATAACCAGCTCTGGAACCGCATATTTACGCTGTTGATTTTGTTGTCGCCACTGTTTAAATGACACTTCCAAATAAACTAAATGAACTTTGGCTTGGTAGCGTTCAAATAAACTGATCATACTGGCACGTAGCGAAGCACTTAATGAGGTCGCATTCCATATAAAATCCGTTTTCGTTCGCAAAAAAACCTTAGCCTGTTCTTTCACTTGCTGCGCCACCCAGCCTTGGGCATTTTTATCTGCTGGGTTAATTTTATGTTCTCGGCGAACATCATCTAAACATACCACCGGAGTTCGTGGGTAAAACTGTTTGATAAAATGGTCTTTTCCCATCCCCGGCAAACCACATAGCATAACGACTTCGCTCCCAGTTTCTTCAAAAGGTTGATAATCTGTAGTACCCTTTTGGTGATGAAAATAATGGAAACGCCCAGCTTGCGAAGCAAATGATTTAGGTTGATCCCAACAACCCTGCTCACGACAGAACAACTCAAATAGTTCGATTCTGACCAACAATTCCGCTTTATCTTCACACGTACGCCCTATCGCATCGGCTTTCGCTAGCATACACAATAAAGACATTTCAACGCGCAACGAGGCGGCAAATAACGTGCGTTCAGGATCTGGCTTTTCCATTAACCAAAGCGGTAAACCATGAAATCGAACTAAAGCTGCAATTTGTTCACGAATAGCAAAAGGAGTTTCTATTTGTCGAAATAATATATTGCGTACCGATAACTCGCCTTTTTTGGCATGTCCAGGCGAATGAATTCGCCCTTCTTCATCTTCTTTTGTTGTACTGCGTTTTTCGACGTCATGTAGCAACGCTGCCGCCCAAACGATTTGTTGTTTAAGTTCTGGAAGCTGTTGATATTCAGGTAACCCCTCCAAAGCCGCTAACACCATTTGAGTGTGAATAGCCACATTGCCTTCCGCATGGTGCAAACGGTCTTGCTGCACATATTGCATATCACGCACAAAATCGAACTCTCTTTCAAGCTGTGCCCAATCACGATATTGGGTTAATTGCCAACTCATGGTTGTTCTCCTTGTAATTCAAAGGCCAGCTTGGCTCGCTGCCAATGCCGCTTCCAGTGGATATCCGTTTTGACATGGTTTTTACGCACATATTTAAAAACATGTGCCATAAAATCATCCACATGAAACCCTTGGCTATCACGGCTCACAATCCCTTCCATGCTACAGGCTTTCCCTGTGTGAGTATCACGCGCAATAAATTGGCTATCTAAAGATGCAGCAGTAATTAATAAACTTGCATATTCTTGCTTGTCCATATGTTTACTGAGTGATAAATCTAATTGGGGGACAGTTGGAAAATCAAATAAAGCCGCATAAAATTGCACCTCTTCCCAACTAAGCCAATACTCCCCTTGCCTAACAGCAAACACATAGAAATAATCTTCAATATGTTGATATTCAATGGAATGTATTGCGTAAAGGTTTTCACCGAATAGTTCAATATCCCCTAAATCGTCTTTAATCAACTGCCAACGTTGGCGAATTTGCTGGCTCCATGCCGATTGAGTTGGAGCCCCATGAGAGCGCGCAAAAACCCCATAACGGTTTAAGCAATTATTTTCACCGTCCAGTTTTTCTGTGTGAACCAGTTTGTCTATATTTTGGATGTGCGACCACCAATCGCGATTAATGCGATCATCACTAGTCGTACCAGGGGAGAACGGATAGTGATACGTTCTACCATACTTTCTTGATTGCATATTCATCATGCTTTCTCTAAAGAAATAGAAATAACCACAAATCTTTTTGCTAGATTTGCGTCTTTAATTGTTGAGAAATCAAGTGTAGGTATTACATATCTATTCCGAGTAACGGCCTCATTTTTACTTAGCTAAGGGTCAAAATTAGCGAAATTGAAGGAAAACAGTTGAATTTTAGTCTAATTGTCAAGAAAAAGGCTATCAATTTATTCCTAATCTCATTGCTAGCGATATTATTCAACCACTATCTGGCTTTCATCTAAGGAATATTTCACTATCACCTTATTACGATACAAACAATTATCCTGCAAAGTACTAGGTTCTTGTCCTTTAGTTGTCACTTTTTGCCAAATTTCGTTATGCCGGTATATAACTCCATTTTCTCGGGTAAATTTATGGTTTTTCTCATAAATATGGTATTTATGTTCACGTGAGGTACAACTCAATAATTCCCCTTCGAGTTGATGCTCAGCGATATTAAATACCAATTGAAAAGCACTTTGTGTCGGATTATAGAAAACCAAATCGATATAATTATAAAAGATTGCCGCCCCTGAACCAAAAGGCAATACACGACCTTCATCTGGAAATGGGTCAAAACTATGATTAGCGCGCTCAACCACTTGCAATGGAGAATGCAATACCATCCAATGAATTAAATTACTTAGTTGGCAAATTCCCCCGCCAATCCCTGAACGAGCTTCACCAAATGAAAGTTCCATACCTTCAAGAAAACCTCTGCGCGAAGTCGGTTTTCCTACGAGACGACAAAATGAAAAATATTCTCCTGGGTAAATAATAACCCCATTCATCGCTTCGGCAGCAATACGCAAGTTCGTTACTTTGTTGTATTGCAAACGTAGGTCTGATTCACCTAATTTACGGATCAGCTTAGATGTATGCTTGTTGTAGCGATACTCAAGGCGTTCACTGGATTTTGACTTCGCATAATGCTTGGCAGAACATACCCAATGCAATCTTCGAACTAAGCGCTTTTGAGTCACGCGCAGCCAATAGAGAATAGGATGATAGGAAGAAAGTGGCCTACGCATAACAAACCTTATTGATATAATTAACCAATAAATCATGTCATAGCCATTCGTATTACGACATAGTAACTATCTGATAGTTAATACGTGATAGTTGAATAGCTAAAAAATAATCAAACCCTAGTTACCTATCACTAGAATTTACTTTTGAAGCCAAAAACGCGGTGGCAAGCAAGATGGAGATGGTTTGATATAAGGATTTAAGAAGAGATAATTTGCTCTAAGGATTTCATGTCACAGCTAGGCCGCAAAAAAGTAAATCCCTAGGAGCATACACAAGTATGTGACTAGGGTTTACTTTTGAAGCCAACGAGCAAATTAATACAAGCCGAGTAGCGCCCCAACTGCTAACAAAAAGAAACTAAACAACCAAATCCAACCAAATGAATAGCGTAAGTGACGGCCCATATCAATTCCAGCCAAACCCATTGCTAACCAAGCTGCTGGTGAAAATGGGCTCACGAAGGTTCCCGCGTTGTTACCTATCGCCATGGCGTAAACAACGGAAGATGGGTCAACACCAACTGTGGCTGCAATTTGTTGAATTATTGGTAATAAAGCAAAATAGTAAGCATCTGTACTCGTAAAAATATCCATCGGTACACCTAAAATACCGACAAAAATATGGACTTTAGAAACCCATTCTGTTGGTAAAATAGCCGTTAAGTCTGTTGCAATTGACTCAAGCATCCCACCTTCAGATAAAATACCTAAGAATGCTCCCGCTGCTAATATTATGGCCACCATTCCCAACGCTTGCGGTGCATGGGCTGCCAAAATTTTCATTTGGTCCCTAGGGTTAGGGAAGTTAACCATTAAAGCAATGGAAAGTGCGATCATAAAAACATAAGGCGCTGATAATAATCCGAATGCTAAACAGATAACAGATGCGATGATTAACCCACCATTGATAAGTGGTTTTTTGGGTTTCTGAACTGTATCGCTTATATCTGCAGTGTCATCACTAACAGGTAGTAAAGAATCCATTTCATATGGCGTAGTGCCTTTCAAACTTGCCGCTGCAATACGTCTTTTCTCACGTAATCCCATCAGAATAGCAAATACCACTGCGCCAGCCATGCCAATTAATTGTACAGGGATCAAATGTTGCCATAGAGTCGAGGCGTCAATTCCAGTGACTGCCGAAGCTCGACCTAATGGGCCACCCCAAGGTACCATATTCATGACCCCCATACTGGCGCACATCAGCAATAACATTAAATAAGGGCTCATCCCTAGTTGGCGGTATAAAGGTAATAAGGCAGGAATAATAATTAAGAATGTCGCAGCGCCTGACCCATCTAAATGGACAACCCCCGCAATTAACGTTGTCATAATACAAACAATAATAATATTTCCACGCGTCATTTTAACCATAAAACGAATCAACGGATCAAAAATGTGCAGGTCTTTCATTAAGCTAAAAAATAAAATCGCAAATAAAAACATCGCAGCGACTTTTGACACTTTATTAATACCACTTTCAAAGAATACTGAAATTTCAGCAACAGAGTAACCAGCAAATAAAGCACCAATAAAGGGGATACAAGACATTGCGATAATTGGGCTAACTTTCCCCATCATCAATAATGTTACTATCGATAAAATGATTAAAATACCAATAATTGTCAGCACATCTACTTCCTTCTTAGAATTATATTTTTCAGGTGAACACAAAATTTAGCTTGGCTCGCATTAGCTTAACAAGCTTGTTTCTTATATAAACCATTGAATATAACCGCAAGGAATATTTTATATTTTTGCTTCACAAACAATGCATTAATTCTTATTTAAATTATCATTTAAAATAAAAAAATAGCTTTATTCTCTATTAGAACCATTAAAACCATAAGCATAAATTAACGCCACTCTAAGTTGGTGGTAATTAATTTTATTTATAAGTTACAGAATTATAACAATCAAAAAATAATAGTTATTATTATATTTTATTTTTTATCTCATTTTTTTATATTTTTTCCCTCTTTTTTCATTATGTTGCTAGGGAAATATACTTTTTATGGTTTTGATCAAATATGCAAAATTTTACTTGATTTTCTATCAACGATCCGTCTAAAAATAAAATTTCCCCGTAAAACCACACCATCTCACAAAAAAAACTTGGCTAACCGAGTATAATATTAGAATAATTTAAGTTTGCTAATAAGGAATGTTTCAATGAGCCGCCTTTTTTCACCTGTATCAATAGGCCAAGTTTCTCTGAAAAATCGAATTATTGTTCCCCCTATGTGCCAATACTCCGCAGAAAATGGCATGCCAACAGCATGGCATAAAGCCCACTATATGAACCTTGCTTTATCTGGTGCCTCTTTAGTTATTGTAGAAGCTAGCGCTGTTGTTCCTGAAGGGCGTATTACCTACAAAGATCTTGGTTTATGGAATGATGAACAAATGACTGCAATGCAACAAATGCTCAACGATATCAGGCAGTTTTCAGATGCACGCTTAGGGGTACAAATCGCTCATGCAGGCAGGAAAGCATCAACTGATTTACCTTGGTTGGGAGGTAAAAGTATCCAGCCCACACAACCTAATGGTTGGCAAACTGTTGCACCATCTGCGCTCGCTTTTGGTGATAATGCGGTACCACATGCATTAACCATTGAAGAAATTTTACAGCTAAAACAACAGTTTACTGATGCAGCTATTCGTGCTGAAAAAGCAGGTTTTGACGTTATTGAGATCCATGCCGCTCATGGATATTTACTGCATGAGTTCTTATCACCAGTATCAAACTTACGACAAGATGAATATGGTGGATGCTTTAAGGGGCGTACTCGATTACTTATCAATATTTTCCATGAAATGAGAAAAGCGATTAACCCTAATATTGCAATTGGCGTGCGGATCTCTGCAACAGACTGGCTTGAATCGGGTTGGAATACACCTGAATCTATTGAGCTTACTGAATTACTAGAGGATTTGGGTTGCGACTACATTCACGTTTCGTCAGGTGGGCTATCACCAGAGCAACAAATACCATTGAGCCCAAATTACCAAGTCCCTTTAGCCCAAGCTATTCATGAAAATACCATGATGCCTGTCATTGCTGTAGGTCTTATCACTGAACCTTTACAAGCTGAAGCCATTATTGCAACCCACCAAGCAGATTTGGTGGCTATTGGCAGAGGGATCCTATTTGAGCCACGTTGGCCTTGGCGAGCAGCGAGCGAATTGAATGAACAGATAGATGTTGCGCCACAATACTTGCGCAGTGCTCCACATCAATTTAAACATTTATTTAAATAAAAATAATAAACTCGCAGCTATTGTTGATTGATAATAAATAGCTGCGAGTAATAAACAATTAACGCGCGTTAGTCGAACACTGTTGAACAAATTCAATCATGGTTTTTTGGAATTCAGGTTCTGCAGTACCTGATTTTTCTAATTCCGCATCCATACGTTTAAACTCAGCTAAACCATATTTTTCAATTGTTTTATCGTAGGCACAACCACAAATTGCACTGACCGCATTTGCCGTTTCACCTTGCGGGTTTCCTGATGCAACAACACAGGTATTCACAAAATTCTCTTTGTACTCCGCAATTTCTGATTTTTCATCAGAACATGCAGACAACACAACCATCGCTCCCGCCATACCTAATATTAATGCTAATTTTTTCATTTTATGCCCATTTCCTATTCAGCTTTAACTAAGGTGATAATAATAAACCGCTATTATTCCTAGTTCACGCTATTTTGGATATATCGTTTATATTTTCAATACCATTAATCTTAATACGCAAAATAAGACGCTCTTATTAAGATTAATATCCCTATCACTGACTATTCATAACAATCATAGCTGTTTTCTGGTAAAAAAGCTGTATTAACCCATTTTTTATTATGTATATTCTACCTTGGCAATGAATTAGAACAGCGCCATCGATAGTAGAATAATGATGATAAAATTAGCACACAACCCACAATTTGGATAAAAGGCATTCTTTCATGGTACCAAATCGCCGCGACAAAAACGGTCATCACGGGTTCAAGGATCATAATAATTGCCGCATTTCCTGCTGTGGTATTTTTTTGACCAATAAGCTGTAACACAAAGCGCAAACTCGTTGCTATCACCACACTAGCAATAAACCACATCATGGTAGGCGTTGTCATGCTGCTCGGCCATTCTTCTAAAAAGAATGACAAGACTAGCCCTGTCATTCCTGTACAAGCAAGTTGAATGGCCGTTAACGGTAAAAGAGGAATTGTTCGGGTATATAAACTGGTATAACAAAAATAGATAGCTTGGACAATTGCCGCGCCAAGAAACCACAGTTGACTTGCTTTAAATTCAAGCTGAGCCTTAAATAGGGTTAAGCATGCCAGCCCTAATACCGCAACAGGGAGTGCTTCCCAGAAATAACGGACAGGTTTATTTTTTAAAATGACCCATGCAACTAACGGAACAAATAACATAGCGAGACTCATAATAAAAGCCCCTTCGCCAATTGAGTCTGTTATTGCCACCGCGTGGATCCAGAGCGCCATATTTAATGACATCCAACCGCCTGTCATTAATATTTTTGGTAATTGCTTCAGCGTTATTCTATTTTTTTTCCCTCGGCAAAAAGGGGCTAAAATGATAGCAGCGAGTAAAAAACGGCTACCAAGAAAGGCAAATATTGGCATTCCCTGCACAGCTTCTCGGGAAAATACCCATCCCCAAGCTGCAATTATCGTGGTAAGCACCAAGAAAAATTCTGCCTTCCTTTGTGAATACATGTGTTCCTCTGAATGAATTAACTGACTCGCAGCTACATCATACTGGCTTTTGCATGTAAACCAATCACATTTATGGCCTTTATCTCCGACTTCTCTAAATAAAAAATATCTCGCCCAAAAATAATAAATGTAACCTTAAATCAAGAGCCATTTCCTCTTAATAAAGAGGATTTTTCTCTTAAGCTACCTTTTTCCTTATTAAATAGATTAAATCTCATTTCAAATAGGATAAAAGAGGAAGTTTGCATAAAAGCTCATCAATTTTTCTTCTTGTATGACCTGAGATAATTAAGACAGGCGAACAGTGTCAATCTTACCGATTGAAGTTTCATCTTCAACTTAATGGAAGGTCATAGCATGGTTATTCAAAAAACATTACCGATAGATAACGATACAATCAAAAAGGTAAAGGCGGCGATCAATAAAAGAAAGTATGCACATGCCAACGAAATAAGTCTGTTATGGCAACACGCATTAAAATCATCGTCAGTCTGTAGTTGGGGGAAAGTGATGTTGATTTCTATAATAAGTGGCCTTGTTGTCACAATAGCCACTTCTTTGTAGCAAGGGATATTAAAAAGAAGAAATCGAGCCGATAGCCCGATTTCTATTGGTTGTTTTTAATAACTAATTCAGCTAATTACCAATAACCTAAGAATTTCCACCAAACGCTACCAATGAAGAACCAAATGGCTAAGTTAACCACACTCATGACAAAACCAGTTTTCCACCATTCAGCAAGAGTGGCATAACCTGACCCAAAGATAATCGGGGCTGTTCCTGTACCATAATGTGTTAATGACATCATTAGTGATGATGAGAATGCTAACGTTAAGGCCAATAACATTGGTGGAGCGCCAAGCGCTAAACCCGCGGAGAAAAATGCCGCATACATTGCCGTAATATGCGCCGTTGTACTCGCGAAGAAATAATGGGAATACACATAAATTAAAACAAGAATTAACATTCCCCATACCCAGCTAATGCCCATTCCATCAATGGTTGCACCAACTGTTAATGACATCCATTTAATGAGACCGAGTTTTCCTAAGAAACTCGCCATCATCACTAAAGCGGAGAACCAGACAACCGTATCCCAAGCCCCTTTGTTTTTTAGCACGTCATCCCAATTAATGACCCCTGTCGCTAATAGAATACTCAACCCAATAAAGGCAGCAGTGGTAGCATTAACACTATATGCAGGCCCAAAAATCATTGCAGGTACACCTGCCCACATCAAAAGTAATAACCCAAAAACACCAAGCGTTATTTTTTCAGGCAATGAAACTGGACCTAATTGCTGCAAACGTTCTTTGGCGAAATTTGGTGCATCCGGTGTTGAGGTAATTTCTGGTTTATACATAAAATAGATAACCAAGGGCATTAATATTAATGACACGATGGCTGGAACAAATGCGGCAATAGCCCACATCCCCCAAGTTAATTCATTTTCTTGGCTAGTCTCGCTAATTATCAAGCTAACAATTAATGGATTGGGGGCTGTCGCCGTAATAAACATTGCGGAAGTAATCGGGTTAATATTGTAGTTAACGAGTGATAAGTAGCGCCCTATTTTACCTGCGGTTCCATCTTCGGCCTTTGACCCAAAACTATCTGAAATCGAGCGCATAATTGGGTGAATAATTCCCCCACCTCGCGCAGTATTACTTGGTGTGACAGGAGCCAAAATTGTTTCTGCTATTGCCAATGAATAAGCAATACCCAATGTTTTTTTACCAAATAAAGAAATGACATAATAACCTATCCTCGCCCCTAAACCTGTTTTATTCAAGCTCATGGAAACCATAATAGAAATACCAATTAACCAGATTAGGTCATTGGAAAAACCACTTAAGGCATCCGCAATTGCCCCTTTGGTTGATTCAGGATTAGTGACTCCTGTAGCTGCAACTAATGAAATTGCGACAATAGAAACACCCCCTATCGGTAAAGCTTTACCAATAATGGCAGCGATTGTGCCGACAAATAATGCCAAAAGGTGCCACGCATTTGGATTAACACCTTCAGGAACAGGAATTAAAAACCAAATAATTAATGTTATTGCGACTGCGATTAGAGTTGGAACAGGTTTTAAAGGTGTCAGTTTATTCATAAGGTTATCCATACACGTTTAAAGATGGAAATACAGAGTAATTTCAGTTATATATTCTAATTTTATCTTTAGATTAACAATATATAGCTCAAAAACCTTGATATTTATCAGTACGTAGATTCTTTTATGATAAAAACTCAAACTAATTTGTAACAATACGTAATATATTATTTCAGCAATTAATCTTCTGATATATCTTGCACACAAAAACAAGCTTATTCTTACATTAATAAGAGTAAGAATAAAACTGGGCTTATTATTTGCTTTTTTACTAGGCTAACAGCACATAAACTCGCATTTTTCGTCTAATCAATTTTTTTCTTAATATACTAAAATTTCAATTATTTTTATAGAGCGTCATCAATTTATGATTGCTGAATCGAATTAATAAAATAAAATCAAGAAATATTCTAAATTGTGTTGAATATATAAAAAATTATAATAATGATAACAACTGATTAAAAAACGCACACTTTACTATTGAACCCATACTCTCTGCTTAATTTATATTAGTTATTATCTAATCTGATAATGCTAAAAAACACTTATAGTGATTATCCTTTGTTCTCATACTCTTTTTATCACTAATCTAATATGAGTAACAAAGCCCATCTAAATATGACTAATAAGGAAATAAAATGTCTACTGATAACATTTACACCACAAATGCTCAACGCCCATGTATTGTGTTATGTACGACCAATAGCCATGAAAGTGCAATTAAAATAACTCAACATTTGTTAGCTAATCGTTTAGCTGCATGTATTTCTCTACTCCCAGAAATAACATCAGTTTATCTATGGCATGGTAATATCACACAAGATAAGGAGATCTTACTATTGATCAAAACGACTCAAGGAAATCAACTCAATTTATTTAATGAGATAAAAAAAATACACCCATATGAAACCCCAGAACTCATTCGCTTAGACCCAAGCCAAATTGAAGATAATTATCTACAATGGCTGATTAATTCTGTTAAATAATAGATGTTCATCTAAATTGAATAACTAAAACGCTATAAATTGTGAGCTAATGTCGTTTTTGTATAAATTAATTCAACTGGTCGGCTATGGTTTACCGTAAATTAATGTTATATAAATAGGCTCGCTTTATATTTATTTTCCCTCCTTAAATATTTGGAGGTTTTTTTTGTCTAAAATTGACTAGTGCATATTCCTTAAACCCGAAGAAAAAAGTCATAAAAAGCGCAACTAATAAACAACATTACACACTGTTTTATTTAAATTATCATAAAAATTAATCTATTAAAGCCATATAATGAATTCTATATTACCTTAGGCTAATATAAACCTAAGGTAATAATCACGAAATTAACTAAAATGTTGCTTCGACGCCAAGTCTAAACGTTCTTCCTGGGATAGGCATATAAATCACAGTTCCTGGGTCAAATGCATAGCGATTAGTGAGGTTATCAATGTTAAAATTCACATGAATATTTTTCGAAACATGATATTTGCCTAACAAATCGAATGTAGTGGTTGAATATAGCTTAGTTACTGGGGCCGCAGCGGTTCCCACTAGCCACTCATGAGGGTAGTCTTTGCCTGAGTTATAACGAACTCGCAAACCTGTTTGTAGTTTTTGATCAAACATTTTCACCCCAACAACTCCGGTCACAACCTTTTTCGGTGGAATACGTGAAGGCGATAACCCCCAAGCAAACCCAACTGAATTACATGCCGTTGGAAGGCGACCTAACTCCATTTCGTCTCGTGAACATAACTCAGAATTGTTATAAAATGTCGCATCGAAGGAACCAAATGCATAATTAGAATCGTATTTCAGTTCGATTTCATAACCTGAGAGCTTGAAACTATCGTAGTTTTTCATCACGATATAAGGGTGATATACGCCCGTTGGGTTCACTCCTTGAGAGAGATAGCTTTTTATATCATTATTAAAATAAGCCACACGTATTTTAGTTTTATCTTCATCAAATATAAGATTTTCTTTTTCTAAATTCATTCCAACTTCAAATGATTTAGCATGTTCTGGTTTTAATGGAACATCAGGAGAATAAGAGTAGGTTTGCCCTGATGCTGTGGTCTCGAATAAACTCGGTTCTCTATAGCTATCAGAATATTTGGTATAAATATCAAATTCGTCAGTCACATGAAAACGTAGCTCGCCCATTAAATCATTTTTCGGACCGTAGCTAATACTTTTACCTAAAACATGGTCATCAACATCAAAAGCGTGAATACGCCACCCGACTAAAGTACTCACCCATTCCCCTTTGTATGCCATATTGGTAAAGGCTGATTTATTCGTTCCTTTAGCATTACGCGTTACAGGATCTAACTCCTCACCGGGTATGGTTCCTTCTGGTGTCCAAATCGGTTGATAGGTTTTAGTCAATGGCTTTGATTTTTGTTGCATATATTCCACACCATAAGTGATATCGATAGGATAATCTGCAAACTCAGACGTATTTTCTAAGTTAAAGCCCATTCGTTCATCGGTATAGCGATGCTGATATTGATTACCGTAGTGCGCGGTAACATCATCCGTTGTGCCATTACGTTGTTTAAATTTACCTTTTGTCCACCAAAGGCCTAAATTCATGTCTACCCATAATGAATCGGGTTTATAAGAATAGTTTAAAGAGGCAGTATCAATATCTGCGCTACCTAATGACCACTGCGGCATTTTCCCATCGAATTGGTACCAATACGCCGCTAAAACCTCGCCTGCTTTTTGTTCATGATGTCGGTAATTTAATTCAATACTTGAGTATGGGTTAAGATAAATATTAGTTTTTAATAATGTTGACTGACTTTCATAGCTGGTATTAACGACTTCTTGCCCAGGTTTAATAGGAGCATCTGTATTTGCGTATTTATGATAACCATTTTTACCGGCAAAGAAGTTCCCTTGTTTTCTATCACTATGAGCCAACAAAATGTCAAATTTATCATTTCGATATGCAACCCCAGTCGTGATAGAGCCATTATTAAAATGTGAATTCTTAACACCGTTTGAAACACGATACCCAGACTCGCCTTTTTCATCTGAAGCGATAGTCGGGCGTCGGTTATTATTGTAAATATTCCCCTTAAATAAGAAACCAAATTGGTCACCTTGAGGAATAATACTATTTGCTGATAATGTTTTTAATTTAACCGTACCTCCGATGGCTCCTCCTGAGAATTTACTCATCGAAGCCCCTTTTTCGATCTCAATTGTATCGATTAAATCCATATCCACATAAGTTCTATCTGTACTTCCTTGGTAACCACGCCAAGTGTTGGTTGATTGCAAACTGCCATCAATGATAATGGGGACTCGACCATTACCTTGTAAGCCTCGAATACCGATATCCAGTGCACCCGCTTCATTTCGTGCATTATTAACTTGCAATGAAGTTTCATTGGCAAATATATCTGAATTGGTCGTTCCTCTTACGGTAGAAATATCATTGGCGTCTATTTGCTTGCTATTTGACTTTATTTTGCTGGCTGTGACGAGAAGTTTATCTTTTTGAGTTGTGGTATTGGTTTGATTCGCTAATGCTGTGCTTGAAGAACATATAATAATTAAGCTAATTATGTTTTTATTTTGAAATATCATTTAAGTAATGCCTTCATTAATTAATGATGATTAGATAGACGTGAAGAAATAGCGTATAAAAGATGTGAGGATACATTTTTTATACTTTTCCATTTATGCATTTAAAGTAAATTTAAGTGCTATGCCATAGATGTAACTAGTTCGAAAAACCTTATTTATTGAATGGTTACGTACTCATTTCCCTTGTGAATATTATTAAGCCTTGGAATATACACCAATGATAATAATGATCAAGATCATAATGAATATCATTTGCATTATCATTAATATTATTGGTGTTAATTGACTTACCTTTATTCTTTAATCACATAAAAAAAGCGACTGATATGAATATCAATCGCTTTGTATTTAAAAATTGCGTGAATAAACTAATCTCGTAATGGCTGTTTTCTCACTGGCCTATCACCTGCAACATAATAATCTGCATCACTTGTGGGTAATGGAGGACGGTTTCGAATTTTATCGGCAATTTTCTCCGCGATCATGATGGTCGTTGCATTTAAATTCCCCGTAATAATCAACGGCATAATCGATGCATCGATAACCCGTAAATTTTCAATACCGTGAACTCGCCCTGCACCATCAACTACCGCCATATCATCATGACCCATTTTACAGGTTCCGCATGGGTGAAAAGCGGTTTCTGCTCTCTCGCGGACAAATGCGTCTAGCTCTTCATCCGTACTAATCTGTTTTCCAGGGCTTATTTCCTCTCCGCGATATGGGTCAAGTGCAGGCTGAGCCATAATTTCACGGGTAATACGAATAGCAGCACGGAACTCTTCCCAATCCTGTTCCGATGACATGTAATTAAACAAAATGCTCGGATGTTGCCTTGGGTCTAAAGATTTTAAGCGAACACGACCTCGACTAGGCGAGCGCATTGAGCCCACATGAGCTTGAAAACCATGCTGATTGACTGCATTACTACCATTGTAGTTAATCGCCACAGGCAAAAAGTGGAATTGAATATTTGGCCATGCAAATTTTTCACTGGTACGAATAAATCCACCGGCTTCAAATTGGTTACTTGCTCCAATTCCAGTACCTTTAAATAGCCATTCGGCACCGATTTTGGGCTGATTAATCCATTTTAATGCAGGATATAATGAAACAGGCTGTTTGCATTCATACTGCAAATACATTTCAAGGTGATCTTGCAGGTTTTGCCCAACACCGGGTAAGACATGGACAGGCGAAATATTAAATTCAGCTAAAACATCTTCAGGCCCCACGCCAGAGCGCTGCAAGATTTGCGGTGACGCAATCGCCCCCGCGCACAATAATACTTCTTTACGGGCTTTCACCACCGTAGGTGCCGTGCTCTGGCCTTGGTAATACTTCACACCAACCGCTTTTTTCCCTTCAAACTCAATGGTATCTGTTGTCGCATGTGTCACAATGGTGATATTTCTTCGCCCTTTCGCTTGGTCCAAATACCCTCTTGCGGTGCTAGCACGTCGCCCTTGTGGTGTGACTGTGCGATCCATCGGACCAAAACCTTCCTGTTGAACCCCATTTAAATCATCTGTTTTTGGATAGCCCGCTTGTACACCAGCTTCCACCATCGCATGGAATAACACATTATTGCCATTCTTCGGTGTGGTCACACTAACGGGACCATCTCCACCGTGGTAATCATTAGGGCCAATATCACGCGTTTCCGCTTTCCTAAAATAAGGTAAACAATCGAGGTAACGCCAGTCTTCTAACCCTGGTGCCTCTGCCCAACCGTCAAAGTCTAGAGCATTCCCTCGGATGTAACACATCCCATTAATCAATGATGAGCCACCAAGCCCCTTTCCACGTCCACACTCCATGCGGCGGTTATTCATATGCGGTTCAGGGTCAGTTTCATAAGCCCAATTATAACGTCGACCTTGTAATGGGTACGCTAATGCCGCTGGCATTTGTGTGCGAAAGTCGAACCGATAATCCGGTCCACCTGCTTCAAGGAGCAGCACAGTAACATCAGGATCTTCTGTCAGGCGGGTAGCAAGAACGTTACCGGCTGAACCAGCACCGATAATAATATAGTCATAGACCATTGTTATCTCCTCTGTTTCAGTCAAATTAAAATGATGTGATTAAAATACGGATGAAAACTCCCCGAGTTCTACTTGGATAGATTTGATTTGCGTGTAATTTTGTAGCGTCATAATGCCATTTTCACGACCAACGCCGGAATGCTTATATCCGCCCACAGGCATTTGAGCAGGTGATTCACCCCATGTATTAATCCAACAAATTCCTGCTTCTAATTGATGGATAACCCGATGTGCACGCGTTAAATCTTGTGTCACGACCCCAGCTGCAAGCCCATATACGCTATTGTTTGCACGAGCAATCACTTCATCTTCTGATTGATAACTCAAAATACTCATGACAGGACCAAAAATTTCTTCCTGCGTGATCTGCATTTCATCATGGCAATCGGTGAATACCGTTGGTGCAACATACGCACCTTGCGCAAAATCACCTTCCATTAAGCGTTCACCACCACACAATAGTTTCGCGCCTTGCTGTTTACCTAACGCAATATAACGCAATACATTTTCCATATGAGCAAAGCTGACTAATGGCCCAAAGTTAGTATTTTCGTCAACAGGTGAACCTATGTTAATCCGAGCTACACGCTCAATGATCTTGTCTTCAAACTGCGATTTAAGCGATTCAGGAACAAAAACCCTTGTTCCATTGGTACACACTTGGCCTGAACTATAAAAATTCGCCATCATGGCAATATCCGCGGCTTTATCTAAGTCTGCATCATCAAAAATAATGAGAGGTGATTTACCACCTAGTTCCATCGTCACCTCTTTTAATGAAGAGGCTGACGCATTCGCCATCACTTTTTTACCCGTTGCGATCCCCCCTGTGAATGAAACTTTGGCAATATCAGGGTGCTCTGTTAACCATTGGCCCACTTCACCGCCTTGCCCGGTCACCACGTTAAATACTCCTGCAGGCACGCCCGCTTCCGTATAGATTTCAGCTAACTTTAAGGCCGTTAACGAAGTGATTTCACTAGGTTTGAATACCATAGCATTACCAGCTGCCAGAGCAGGTGCAGATTTCCATAAGGCGATTTGGATGGGGTAATTCCATGCGCCAATCCCTGCCACCACTCCTAGCGGTTCACGACGGGTATAGGCAAACGCGCTATCACGTAGAGGGATCTGCTGCCCTTCTAACATAGGGATTAACCCTGCATAATATTCAAGGACATCCGCTCCTGTAACGATATCTACATAACGAGTTTCAGAAAGTGGTTTCCCCGTATCAAGCGTTTCGAGGTAAGCCAGTTCGTCGTTACGTTCCCGTAAGATATCCACCGCACGGCGTAAAATACGTGAACGTTCTATTGCGGTCATTGCCGCCCATACTTTCTGGCCTTGTTTGGCGCTTTCTACCGCCCATTGGATATCTTCAAGCGTTGCAGACTGCAAATGCGCGATAGTTTCACCATTTGCAGGGTTGATTGCAGGAAATTGCCCGCATTCAGGTTGTGAACTGTCGACATAGCCACCATGAATATAAAGCTTATGTATCGGTGGATGTTGCATATTATCTCCTCTGAATTGGTCATTAGGTTCCGATAACCTCTGCACGTTTCAGTTGCATATCGATATACTCGTTGGTGATCTTGAGTGCATCCTTGACAGGAAATTGCTCATTACTCAAAGCACTCCGTAACCATAAGCCATCAATTAAAGCAGCTAGTCCCTTCGCAGCCATCCGCGCATCCACTTTGCTTAACACTCGCCCAAACTCATAACTTAAATTTGAATACAAACGCCGGTCATTGACCTGCTGTAAACGGTTTAAATTTGGTTGATGCATACTGCTAGCCCAGAAGGCTAACCATGTTTTCATCGCCGCCTCACTGGTTTGCGTTGGGTCGAAGTTACCTTCAACAATCGCTTGAATGCGTAATTTTGGCTCCGCCCCAGCTAACATGCGTAGGCGTATTGCTACCGCAAACCCCAATTGATATTGAATATGGCGCATAGTGGCTTCAAGTAAGCCATTTTTATCACGAAAATAATGACTAATAATTCCTGTAGAAACCCCGGCTTTACGGGCAATTAACACAAAACTGGCTTCCTGCATTCCAACTTCATTAATCACTGCCAACGTGGCTTGGATTAACTGCTGTTTACGTATCGACTGCATTCCTATCTTCGGCATGGTATTTGAACCTAAAAAATACATTGATCCCTTGTATTAAACGTTTTTTTAATTGAATGTTCAATCAATATTAACTATTGTTTACAACAATTCGTTCACAATTAGCATAAAGGAGAGGATAACAAAAATCAAATCTTAGCTGATAAATCAATTAATTAGCTTAGAAAGTAATTTTAACCTGTTAAATAAATAAAAATGTGGAACTACCAATGACAACTCAAAATAGTCCAAAAAATAAGCAGAAGGATAAATTGAATTCTGTGGTTTTTTTTACTTCCGCCGGCCTTATTCTGGCGTTTTCTTTTTTCACCATCTTGATGACCGAAACAGCAAATCAGTGGATCGTTGCTGCCCTTGGGTGGGTATCCAAAACCTTTGGTTGGTATTACTTGTTAGCAGCGACGCTGTATATTGTTTTCGTCATTTTCGTTGCCACTTCGCGCTTTGGTAATATCAAGCTCGGCCCCGAGCAATCTAAACCTGAATTTAGCGTACTAAGTTGGTCTGCGATGCTATTCGCCGCAGGAATTGGTATCGATTTAATGTTTTTCTCTGTCGCTGAGCCGGTCACTCAATACATGCTGCCGCCAACGGGTGAAGGCGAAACCTTAGAAGCAGCTCGTCAGGCGATGGTGTGGACCCTGTTCCACTATGGCCTAACGGGCTGGTCTATGTATGCCTTAATGGGGATTGCACTGGGTTATTTCAGTTATCGTTATAACTTGCCGTTAACCATTCGCTCCGCACTTTATCCTATTTTTGGCAAACGGATTGACGGCCCGATTGGCCATACCGTGGATATTGCTGCAGTACTAGGGACGATTTTCGGTATCGCAACAACTCTGGGGATCGGTGTTGTTCAGTTAAATTATGGACTCAAAGTATTATTCGATTTACCCCAAGGGCTTCCCGTGCAAAGTGGATTGATTCTGCTGTCGGTGATTATGGCAGTGATCTCCGCTACATCAGGGGTAAATAAAGGTATTCGCGTGTTATCAGAGCTCAATGTGCTTTTGGCACTTGGCTTGATTTTATTTATCTTATTTGTCGGAGATACCGAGTTCTTACTTAATGCCTTAGTACTGAATGTGGGGGACTATGTCAATCGCTTTATGGGGATGACTCTCAACAGCTTTGCCTTTGATCGCCCAACCGATTGGATGAATAGCTGGACGCTGTTTTTCTGGGCTTGGTGGGTCGCATGGTCACCATTTGTTGGCTTATTCCTCGCGCGTATATCTCGCGGTCGAACGATTAGACAATTTGTGATTGGCACTTTAATTATTCCGTTTGTTTTCACACTATTGTGGTTATCTATTTTTGGTAATAGTGCATTGTATGAAATCATTCACGGTAATAGCGAACTTGCTAAAACCGTGCTCGACGCACCCGAAAAAGGCTTCTATTCACTACTTGAGCTTTACCCCGGCTTTGGCCTAACCGCTTCCGTCGCCACAATTACTGGGTTGTTGTTCTATGTCACCTCAGCGGACTCCGGTTCTTTGGTGTTAGGCAATTTCACCTCAAAACTCAGTGATATTAACAACGATGCGCCCAATTGGTTGCGGATTTTTTGGTCTGTCGCGATTGGTTTACTCACCTTAGGGATGTTAATGACAGATGGCGTCGCTGCGTTACAAAATACGACAGTGATCATGGGCTTACCATTCAGTTTTGTTATCTTCTTTATTATGGCTGGGCTATATAAGTCATTAAAAGTTGAGGACTTTAGACGAGTTAGTTCGTTAAATACCAATGCGCCAGCACCACTGTATGGCAATGGAACACTCAATTGGAAACAGCGTTTGGGACGAGTGATGAATTTCCCTGGAACAACGTATACCCAGCGAATGCTTGATTTAGTCTGTATTCCAGCCATGCAAGAAGTGGCAAAAGAGCTCAGTTTAAGGGGAGCAAAAGTGGAATTTAACACCTTACCACCGATTGCTGATGAGCGATTAGACCATTTAGAGTTAACGGTCGACCTTGGCGAAGAACAAAGCTTTATTTACCAAGTATGGCCTCAGCGCTATTCGGTTCCTGGTTTTACCTATCGCGCACGTTCAGGAAAATCCCATTATTACCGCTTAGAAACTTTCTTATGGGAAGGCTCGCAAGGGAATGATTTAATGGATTACACTAAAGAACAAGTGATCAGTGATATTCTCGATCAATATGAAAAACATATGAATTTCATACATTTAAGCCGTGAAGCTCCCGGTGCAACCTTAACATTCCCTGAATCTGTATAATATGAACTCTAAGGGGGCTATGCTCCCTTAGAGCCAACACATAAACCAATAATTAATAAGGACGACCTGCTTGCTCCAGCATTTTTTTCATTTGCTCGCGGTCATTCATCCAAGCCATTGAATTAGGGCACCCTGCTCCCGTCGGGTTAACATCACACACATTAAAACGCTGTGGAAACGCGTTTTCATCTGCATTTCGCTGTTCTAACAACGCTTGATAACTTTGTTCTTCTTGAGAAAGTTTCTTTTTGGGATCAAAGACAAACTTTTGTTGTGCCTGTAATTCTTTAATTCCTTGGTAGTCTTTATCAAACTCGCGATCAGCGGGTGACTTTTCTTTAAATGTAAAGTCGCTGGCAAAGCCATAAGAAGTGAAACAAAGAAAAATAATAACAATAACCTTTTTAAACATATCAATTTCCTGCTGTGTCCATAAGTGAATATTATATGTCAGCAGCAGCACTGAATGTTGAATAATAATAAGTGAAATTTATAAAAACCTTAATATTCAAATAAGTAATTTACATAAGTTATTAAATCAATTGATTGATACATCGCTGTTATTGACTTATCCGAATACTAAGGGTGTTTTTTCACCAACCATCCCCCACATCAACCCATTAATTTCTGTTACTTTTCAACCTTGTTATCCTCTTCAATTTTGTCCAAGTATATAAGCTCAACTTCAAAACAAATCAGAATAATTAATTAGTTCCATTATGGGTTTATTTTAAATCTGTTGGTTATTTTTATGGCAATGCGAAGATGAAATATTAATCTCAAAAAGGGTGTTTACACGGCATATGATGATGCAAATGGCAATCTAAGCGTCTCTGCTAATTGGAGTAATACAAATTTGAAAGAAGGCAAAGCGCCAGCTCCTAGATAAAAAGTGGAGGTAGGCGAACAAGCAAATATCAGTATATGATCCGGCTTTCTGAACGCAGTCGACAGCGAATCACTTCCATTTCCATGCTCATAACCGACCTATAACCTATTAGGTTACTAATAATTTTTGTTCTTGTTACAGAGTCAATTTTCTATAAAAGTGACCTTGTCCTATCAATTACACCGTAGAGCATAGGCTAAAATTTCCTTTTATAAATTAATAAACTAAGGGTATACAATGCATAAAACTTATTTTGGTCCTTATATGGATGTCAGTGTTGATGCAACTTGGAATGATTGGCAAAATTACCCAAATGGCAGGCCTAATGCAAAATATAGCCAAGCCGCTATTAAGTATGGGGTAGATATACTGTCTCTTGGTTTTTTAACCGCCACATTAGATAAAAAAGCAGCATGGTCAGCCCAGCCATCCATGCCAATTAGCTGGGCTAAACCTTTGTGTGATGAACTGATTGCTGGCGGTGTTAAAGTTGCTGTTTCATTTGGGGGAGCTGCTAACCAAGATGTTTCATTGGTACAAACACAAGAACAACTCATCAACACCTACCAAGAAGCCATTGATACACTCAATGCCTCACATATTGATTTAGATTTCGAGAATGGTCTGTACGATGCTGATAATGCATTTTATGCCTTAAAAGTCATTGTAGATAATAATCCACAAATCACCCTCAGCTTAACCTTGCCGACTATGCCAACAGGGCTAACCAGCACAGGCTTAGCACTCGTGAAAAAATCGGTTGATGCGGGTTTAATGATGAAGGTTAATGGGATGGCAATGGACTACTACGACCCGAATATCACGAGCCTTGGGGATGCAGCGGTAAAAGCCGCCAATAGCATCAAAAACCAACTAAAACCGCTATATCCAGGGATAGACGATAACGAACTATATAATTATGTACAAATTACACCCATGATTGGTCTCAATGATGACCTCACCATGTTTAACTTTAATGATGTCAATATTCTCGCTGAATTTGCTAAAAATAATGGCCTTAACTTGGTGTCAATGTGGAGCTTAACCCGTGACCGCCCGGGAAATAAACCTTTCCCAGAGGCCATAAGCTCTGGCAACCCAGAACAAACCTATGAATTTGAATATACCGATTTATTTACTCAACAACTTAATTCATAAATAGCCCATATCACCAATATTATGGATATTGGTGATAACCCATTTTCTGTGAAATATTACGCCCGGCTGTTTTCAGTAATTCGACATAATCGCCAATGCGGTGTTCATCAAAACGAATAGTTGGGAATGAAATCGATAACCCTGCAATCACATGGCCTAACCTGTCATACACTGGTACTGCAATGCAGCGCAGGCCTAACTCCTGCTCTTCTCGGTCCTGCGCATAATGGCACTCACGAACTGTGGCTAATTCCGCCAGCAAGTCCTCTAAGGTTAAAATCGTCGTTGCTGTTTTTTGGCTAAAGGTTTCATCTTTCAATGCTAGACGAATCGTTTGTTCATCTTGCCAAGCGAGTAAAATCTTACCGATTGCAGTGCAATATAATGGGTTACGACGCCCAACTCGTGAATACATACGCAAATTATAACTCGAGTCGATTTTATGAATATAAATAATGGCGTCTTCATCTAATGCACCCAAATGCACCGCTTCATTCGTCAGTTGGCCTATATGGCGCATTTCCTTATCTGCAATTTCAACTAAATCAACATACTCGAGGGATTTCGCACCTAATTCGAAGAGCTTCAAGGTCAGTGAATACTTATCTGCCTCACCTTCTTGTTCGACATACCCCAACTGCTTCATCGTTTGCAAAAAACGAAATGTAGTGGCTTTTGACATCAACAAACGTTGGGACAATTCAGATACGCCAATCTCCTTTTGCTCTCCAAGGGCACTAAGAATACTAAATACCTTTACTACCGCTGACACGGCATCCGTTTGTGTTGTCTTATCCATTACCTTTCCATCATCCTATAAATTGCATCCTATAAATTGATAGCAATATTATACCCCAAATTAACGAAACTAACTGATATCACCTAAGTTTGAGTAGCATAATTGTCTCTTCATACAAAAACAAGAACGATGATTCGATATTTTTAAAACATCGTTTCATTTTTATTGAAATTGGCAATGAAATGCGCTTTAATAGCACTATCAAGTCAGCAATAGTTTACTAATTCGGTGGTGAAAATGAGTGCATATCCGCAAGTTGCCGTTATTGGCGAATGCATGGTTGAGTTGCAAAAATCGGGTGAGCTTTATAAACAAACGTTTGGTGGGGATACGCTAAATACCGCACTATACCTGTCTCGTTTAACCAAAGATCACAGTGTGATAACCCGTTACATCACCGGTTTAGGCAAAGACCCATTCAGCCAACAAATGCTAAACAGTTGGCAACAAGAAGGCATCAATACTGAAGAAGTGTTTATTTCAGACAAACATTTGCCCGGGATGTATTTGATCGAAACCGCTGCTGATGGCGAGCGCCGTTTTTTCTATTGGCGAGATAATGCCGCGGCAAAATTTTGGCTTGATGCAGTGTGCCTTGATCAAAACAGCAAAGCCCACACACAGCAAATTCTAAATTCACAACAATTTATCTATTTAAGTGGCATCAGCCTAGCCATTTTGCCTGACGCTTCACGTCAGTTACTATTTGAAATGTTACAACAAGCTAAGCAGAATGGCGCCAAAATTGTATTTGATAATAACTATCGCCCAGCACTTTGGCCATCGAAACAAGCCGCTCAACAAGCATACCAGCAAATTCTCACGTTAACCGAGATCGCTTTTCTGACCTTTGATGACGAACAACTGCTTTACGGTGATATTGATGAAACCGATGCAATTGCCCGTACCCAACAATATGGCGTGAATGAGATTGTGATTAAGCGCGGTGCCGATGCCTGTTTTGTGGTTATTGATAACGAACGCATTGAAGTTCCTGCCAATAAAATAAGCCATGTGGTTGATACCACTGCCGCAGGGGATTCTTTCAGTGCCGGCTACCTTGCTTGCCGTATTTTAGGTGGCAGCCCATGCGAAGCGGCAAAAACAGGTCATTTACTGGCTGGAACCGTCATCCAACACCGGGGAGCGATTATTCCATCCGAAGCTATGCCAACCACTGCTTTAGAAACATGTTAAGAGGCTTTAACCATGAATCAATTACTTGAAAGAATTAAGAAACTCAATGTTGTTCCTGTTATCACCATTAATAGTGCAGAGCATGGTGCGCCATTAGCAAAAGCCTTAGTGGATAATGGCCTGCCATGTGCAGAGGTCACCTTCCGCACCTCGGCCGCGGTACAAGCGATTAAAAATATGCGTGCTGCCTACCCTGAATTACTGATTGCTGCAGGTACCGTATTAACCACAGAGCAAGTTGACCAAGCCATTGAAGCGGGTGTGGATTTTATCGTCAGCCCGGGCTTTAACCCCAAAATTGTCGCCTATTGCCAACAAAAGAACGTGATCATTATTCCTGGTGTGAATAATCCAAGTTTAGTAGAACAAGCCCTTGAATTTAATCTCACCACGTTGAAATTCTTTCCAGCCGAAGCCTCTGGCGGGGTTGCCATGCTCAAAGCACTCAGCGCCGTTTACCCGGTTAAATTTATGCCAACTGGCGGTATTGGTGTGAAAAATATTAAAGAATACACAGCACTACCTTCTGTATTAGTGTGCGGCGGTTCATGGATGGTGCCCAATGACCTTATTGATAGTGAGAACTGGCAAGAGCTTGGTAAGTTAATTGCTGAAGCTGCAACCATTTAATTAACAATAAAAAATCTCGTTGTCGTTATTACGCCCTTACTGGATGGTAAGGGCTTTTTTGTTGTTCGTGTTCATTAAAATATTATTTAATTATTAGCTTTATCAAATTAATCAAAAATATAATACAATTTACTAATAATTTAGATTTTAGATGCAACTATAACCACCACAAACCTAATTTACTTATTAAGGTTCGTGGTGGTGAACAATTAAACTATTAGCTAACTAACCAATAAAACGTTTTAGTTGTAGCCGCAGCATCTCATTTTCACGCTGAAGCCGCTCATTTTGCTCCATCAAGCTCATTGCCATTGCAATTCCCGGCCAGTCAATTTCGAGCTCATGGTAAAGTCGCACTGCCCTTCTCACGATGATCACTGCGTGATCATCAAATAACCATTCATTAGCAGTTTCAATGGGTTGAACTATCCCAAGGCCGACAATTTCCCGTAATTCCTCTTCCGCAATACCCGTGTGAATACAGAAATCAATAACGGTTAATGATGTGAACTGTTCCATTATTTGCCTCCCCAATTTTTACGTGGGTCAAAACTCTGCTGAGTCTCCGCCAATTTCTGCCACAGCGCATCCGCTTCTGCATTACTGCTATTTGGCATCACGATTTTTATAATCGCATACAAATCCCCTGCTGTACCTTTATGTTTCAGTCCTTTACCTTTAATACGTAATTTTTGTCCGGCTTGGCTATTAGCAGGAACAGTGATCACAATTGGGTCTTTTAATGTTGGAATGGTGACTTTAGTTCCGAGGGCTGCCTCCCATGGAGCAAGCGGCACGACCACTTCTAAATCATGGCCTTTGATATCAAATAATGGGTGTGGTGCAATGCGGATGGTTATCCACAAATCGCCATTTTCACCGCCATTTTCCCCCGCAGTGCCTTGCCCTTTTAAACGGATGCGTTGCCCGTCAATCACGCCTGCTGGGATAGTGACATTAAGTGTTTTGGGAACTTCATTTTCGATAAAACCAAAAGCGTTATAGACCGGTAGGTTATAACTGATGGTACGCTTATGCGACTCTTGACTTTCTTCAAGGAAAATAGCCAATTCAACTTCTAAATCCTGCCCACGATGACTGCGCGCCTGTCTTGTGCTGCCACCCCGTGCTCGTTGAGAAAACATCGATGAAAAAATGTCATCAAAGCCGCCTGCATCAAACCCTTGCTGGGAATAGGTATGGCTCTGTTGGCCTTGGTTAGCTTGGTTAAAATAAGGGTCATTCCTGTGTTCCCACATTTCATCGTATTCTGCGCGTTTTTCTTTGTCACCAAGTACCGCCCATGCCTCTGCAATTTCTTTAAAGCGCGCTTCGGCATCCGGTTCTTTACTAACGTCAGGATGATATTTTCGCGCTAAACGGCGATACGCAGTCTTAATGGTTTTTAAATCATCAGTGCGTTTAACACCCATGATGCTGTAATAATCCTTTAGTTCCATAGTCATATCTCGTTCACTTGTCTGTTGAATAGAATTCTTATGGTATTTACCCAGTTGGGCTAAACATCACAACTACCTTGAATTTAACTTAGGACATTTACGCAGTAATTGGAATAGCTAGGCTATGATAAAATTCCACAAAAAACAGGAAATTTACGTTATTTCAGGCTAAACCTATAAGAGTATCGTTTGATTACAAAGGGAACTCTATGGATGCTATTGCCAGTCGCCTGAACTATAAAGTCAATTTTGCCATCTCTATTGAGGATTTTATTCGGTTAATTCGCCAGTCACCGTTTAAAGAAGCCGTGCCAACCGATAATCTTACCCAATTAGATGCGATGCTGAATAATGCGGATTTATTGGTTAGTGCATGGGATGGCGAGCAGGTGGTAGGGTTTGTCCGCACAGTAACGGATTTTAGTTCTTGTTGTTATATCTGCGAACTGGCCGTTGATGCGCATTATCAAAAACACGGCATCGACCGCCAATTAATGCGCCTCGTCGCTGAAGAACTCCCCGCCGATTGCCAGATTTTATTTTTTTCCACCAACAGCAACCTCACCGAATATTTAAAACTGGGCTTCACCCAATCCCCAAGAGCGTGGCATACCACGGCAGAGAACTATTTGGCTAGATCGACAGAACTGGATGAATAATAGAAAGTAACATCGTTAAAAGCGTAGAAATATAGTAGAAAAAACAAATTTAAATGAGCTTTAAAATACCCCTCTGCGTATGCTCTAAATAATTCGTATTGTGGGTAGGAAGCCGGAGCAGACATAAGTCTAGAAAGCAGCGATGTGCTTGAAGTATAAAAAACTTAAATATCAACAGCCTAACCAATTCATCCTATAATAGAAAAAACAAATTTAAATAAGTTTTAAAAGTACTCAATACTGATGCTCTAAATAATTCGTGCTACAGCTAGGCGGCAAGCTAGTTTAGCCCTAGGAGCATACACAAGTATGTGACTAGGGTGAACTAGTGAAGCCAACAACGCTGTGGTGCGAAGTATGACGAGCATCTATCTGAGGCGGCCACGAAGGCGCTTGATAGCCTGACTATGCAGCTGACTCACCCTCGACTCCCCTACATCCAACACCGCCCCAATCTCTTTAAGATTCAGCTCTTCTTGGTAATACAGTGTCAGCACCATTTTTTCGCGTTCTGGTAACTGATTGATTGCCGCCGCGATTTGGTCACGTAGGCTAGAATCCAGCAACAAACTCAGCGGGTTGCCGCCATCGTCTTCATCCATTTGCGGCTCACAGCTTTCCCCGTGAATTTCATGCCACTCATCGTAGGAAAACAGTTGACTATTATTGGTATCTAGTAGCGCTTGGCGATACTCCGCAAGGTCGATATCCAACGCTTTGGCGATTTCCGGCTCGGTGGCGCTGCGCCCTAACGATTGCTCCAGCACACCAATGGCTTTGGTCATTTCTCGTGCTTGGCGGCGCACACTGCGCGGCACCCAGTCACGGCTGCGCAATTCATCTAACATCGAACCACGAATTCGCTGCACTGCATACGTGGCAAACGATGCCCCTTGGGTAACATCGAAACGTTCCAATGCATGCAGTAAACCAATGCCCCCCGCTTGAATTAAGTCGTCGATATCAACACTGGCGGGTAGTCTGACTTGCAGTTTCAGGGCTTCATGGCGTATTAGAGGGTAATAACGCTCCCATAGGCTATTTTTATTAATCACACCTTCGGCAGTATACAAATCACTCACAACCTGAATCACCCTTCAAGCTTTATAAAAGGTATTCATTATCTGTGTTGGTTTTGAATTCAATCCGTAGAGTAAGGCACTAAATGTGGCTTTATTTGCCTTATCCTAAATAGGTCAAATTTGAATAATTACCAGGTTAATGATTGTTTTAACACAACTTTCAGGGGATTTTACTGGCAATACAAGTGGGAGTGGTTGGTTTGTTAAAACCACTTTTTGAACCATTTTTAGCTTTTGGTGTTTTGGCTTTAAAAATATGTTTCTTTAGCCTATAGAGTTCGTGCTATAGCTAGACGGCAAATAAGTTTATACCGATGAGCGTACATAAGTACGTGATTCGGATGAACTTATGAAGCCAACAACGCTATGGTGCGAAATATGACGGCTAATATGACGGGCAAAGAAAAGGCCAGCAATGCTGGCCTTCAATATAATCAACCAATCACGAATTAACGTAACAGGCTTAAAACACCTTGTGGAACTTGGTTAGCTTGTGCTAACACAGCGGTACCTGCTTGTTGCAGAATTTGACCACGGCTCATGTTAGAAACTTCTGTTGCGAAGTCAGCATCTTGAATACGGCTACGTGCTGCACTCAGGTTGTTAACAGAGTTGTTCAGGTTGTTGATGGTAGATTGGAAACGGTTTTGGATCGCACCTAATTTAGAACGGCTTTCATCAACTTTATTAATTGCGTCATCTAAAGTTTTCAGAGCATCAGCTTTAACTTCTAACCCAGCTTTACCGTCAGTAGCTTTAAATTCACCCTCTTCAGCATCGATAACTGCTTTATTAGCATCTGCCCCGGTACCTACTTTTAATGTCGCAACCACTTCGGTACCATCATCTTTCGTTACAACAAATTTGTTTGCAACGTCTGCACCATCTTCTTGATATTTAGTGACCGCTGTGATACCCGCACCGAAGCCAGTTGCACCTGTAATCGCAGCATCAGCAACTGTTGCATCTATTGCGTCACCTTTAGAAGTAGCTGTGCCCGCAACTTTCGCATCAAATAATTTTTCTTTTTCAACTTCTAAAACTTTAGTATCAATTTTATCTAATTTAAAATTGATAACTTCATTATCATTAGTACCCACTTGGATACTCATATCTGTTTTTTCACCACTCAGAACTTTAACACCGTTAAACTGCGTTTCTTTAGAGATACGATCGATTTCTTTTAAACGTTCATCAACCTCATTCTGAATCGAAGTGATATCTGAATTAGAGTTAGTGCCATTTTTCGCTTGAACCGTTAACTCACGAATACGTTGTAAGTTATCATTGATTTCGTTCAATGCACCTTCAGTGGTTTGTGCGATAGAGATACCATCGTTAGCGTTACGAGCTGCCTGAGTTAAACCTTTAACGTTTGAAGTAAAACGGTTAGCAATCGCTTGGCCTGCCGCATCGTCTTTAGCGCTGTTGATACGTGAGCCAGAAGATAAACGCTCAATTGCAGAACCTAATACGCCTTGTGAACGGTTTAAGTTGTTCTGAGTTGTCAGAGACAGAATGTTAGTGTTGATAACTTGTGCCATGATGTGATCCTTATTATTCAAATTAATGCGTTAAGCCAAAATGCTTAACTTGATGAATTTCGTCAGCAACTAGGTTATCGGCTACAAAAAAGTCCCCTTTAGGCTTTTTGATGAAAATTTTTATCTATAAGGTTAGAAATGGCTTTACCGCCCGCTTTTAATGCCATTATTTTTTAACACTTTCGTTTTTAACACACTCATTTATCTTTATTAACTTTCTTATTATTTAATTTCAATAGCGATAATTAACTACTTTTCTCTTATCAGCTCCCGCCATCACTCTTTTTCAGAATAGTCTAAAATTTTGCTCCGTTTTGCCGATAAGACTCTAAATAGATTTTATTACAGGTTTTATGTCTCAGACATAGCGTAGGAGAAAATATGGCAGGAATATCCACTCTCGGTATCGGGGCAAACTTAGATTTAAATGTGCAAATGGACCAAATTGAGGCAATGGAGCGTCGCCGCCTTGACCCATTAACCACACAGAAAGCCAGCTATGACGCGCAAATTAGCGCCTATGGCAAAATGCAATCATCATTAGAAAAACTGAAAAAAGCCGCTGAGGACTTAAAAAAATACGGCGATATCAGTACCACCAAAGTCACTGGTGAATATAAAGCCTTTGACGTAAAAACCGATGGTAAAGCAGTCGCCGGTGTGCACGATGTGTTAGTGACGCAACTTGCTAAAGCACAAACTATCGCCACTAAAGGCCATTCTGACAACAAGCAACTCTTAGGCAGTAATGCTAACGAACGTACCATCACGATCACTCAGCCTTCACAAAAAGAAGAAAAAGATAAGATTGTTATTAAACTTGATGACCAAAGTACATCTTTAATCGAGCTCGCTGATGCAATTAATAAAACAGATAAAGGTGTTACCGCATCTGTTATTAAAGACCGAGATAATCAATACCACCTTGTCGTAACCTCAAAAAAAGAAGGTACTGACAACCGCATTAGCATTAATGTGGAGGGTGACGATGAACTGGCTAAAATACTAAATGTGGAATCTGATGTTGATAAAGACGGAAAAATTATCATCAAAGATGAGAAAACTAGCGGTATGGAGCAAAAGGTTGCCCCTCAAAATGCACAGTTAACTATTGATGGATTCGAACTTGAGTCGCAAACCAATGAAGCCAAAGATTTGTTCCCTGGTTTAACACTGACACTAAAAAAAGAAAGCGAAGACAATAAAGCTGACCATTTAATGGTTTCTGAAGATATCGAGCCCGCTAAAGATAAAATTAAAGCATGGGTAGATGCCTATAATGAATTCCAAACGTTAGCGAAAGAACTGACAAAATACACACCAAATGAAAGTGGAACAACTCCTAATAAAACCAACGGCCCGCTCATTGGAGATTCCACGTTACGAGTTATTCAAAGTACGATGCGTACTCAAGTCCGTGCTCCACAAAATAGTGGTGAAATCGACACGCTGAATAAAATGGGGATCAAACAGAAAACAGATGGAACCTTAGAAATTGACAATAAGGTTCTGGATAAAGCGCTTAAAGAAAACCCATCAAGCGTCAAAGTATTTTTTGCAGGTGACGGCAAAGAAACCGGTTTTGGGACTGAAAACTTTAACTTTTTAAAGGGTACTTTAGATACAAAAGATGGTTCACTACACAACGCCACCGATGGTATCCAAAAGAAAAAGAAAAGTTTAGATAAACGTATTGAGCAGACCAATAAACAAATCGAAAACACCATGGACATGTACCGTCGTCAATTCCAAAACCTCGATAAAATGATGAGCTCACTCAATAGCACTACGAATTCTTTAGGCCGATTATTAGGCTAACACTTTTAGGTTAAAAACATGTATCAACGACACGCACAGCAAGCTTACCAACAGGTTGATTTAGAGAGTGAAATCACCAACGCGACCCCATACCAACTGATCCAAATCTTGTTTAAAGGGGCCCTTAGTGCCCTGAAACGCGGTGAGATTTTTATGCAGCAAGGTAAGGTGGCAGAAAAAGGTAAAGAAATCTCAAAAGCTATCGACATCATTGACACTGGGTTAAAGCAGTCGTTAAATTATGAAGCTGGCGGCGAACTTGCAGAAAATTTAGCAAGTTTGTATGAGTACATGACAATGCAGTTACTTCGCGCCAACCTCGAAAACAACGTGGCTTATGTCCAAGAAGTTTATCAGTTACTCTCCGATATCGCCTCTGCGTGGCAACAAATCGGTGCAAATGTGGATGAAAGATAATCAGGTGGACAATAAAAATCCTATCGATTTACATGAAATATACCGTAATGTCTTAGTATTAAGTGAAAATTTAGTTGCCTTAGCGCAATCCGGGGAATGGGAGACATTGGTCTCCCGAGAGACAGAATATGTCCTTGCGGTGGAAAACCTCACCAAGTTAACGCAAGCGTTCGAAGAACAGCAGCCAATAACTGAAGAGTTTATTCAGTTATTGCATAAAATTATTGAAAATGAACGCATTACTAAAGAATATTTACAACAGCATTTAAACTTTTTAAGCAAAGAAATTAAGCAATTAGACCAAAAACGGGTATTAAATAACAGCTATGGCCAATTTGATGAGCCGGATACCCCGTTAGTCGTTCGCCCGATGGAATAATTTGAGTGTCAGGCCGACAGACCTGACACGCCTTTTATCTTCAACTCTCAGCCTATTGCTGCTGTTTTAAACGTTGCTGCTTTTTCAGCTTTTTCAACAGCATATTGCGTTTTAGCGGCGATAAGTGATCGAGGAACACTTTACCGTGTAAATGGTCGATTTCATGTTGCATGACAATCGCTAAGAACTCGTCGCTGTCTACTTCAAACGCTTTACCGTGCCTATCGAACGCTTTCACTTTAACGCGCAGGAAGCGGTCTACATCGGCGTAGATTTCGGGTACTGACAGGCACCCTTCTTGATAACTGGTTTCCCCTTCACTTTCGACGATTTCAGGGTTAACAAATACCATCGGCTCATCACGGTTTTCTGAAATATCAATCACCATAATGGATTTAGTTTCCGCAATTTGCGTGGCAGCGAGACCAATACCGTTATCGGTGCTGTACATGGTATCTAACAAATCGTCGATCAAGGTTTGTACCGCAGCGAAATCCGTCACTGGGCTGCATTTAATACGCAGTCGTTCATCTGGAATTTCAATAATTTCTCTTACTGCCATAATTTAAACCCTATAAATTCGATTACTTTCATTCAAATATCAATCATTCAAACTATTTTAAGCAACAGTGACGCATACAATAGCCGCTAACTGCCGCCACAACTCTGCCTGTGAAGTATGAAGAACAGATAAAATATTATCGTCTTTCTATTTCACCAACAACATGCAAAAAATGGCATTGTTAATCAGAAAACAAAATTTATTTTAAACATCAATAAATTAACGCCTGCCTATTTAGACTGCCCCTTCATGGAACATAAGCCACATAAAATTTTACAGAAAAATAACACGTTATTTGGAAAAAAACATCTAAAACAGGAAAAATGGTGACCCTTTGTAGGCTCTTCACTGTTTTTGCTTTTACCCACTGATGGCATCTATTCGCTTGTGGCTATTTTTTCGCTTTTAGTTTTTATTAATATTGAGAATATATTTAGGCCACATTAAAGTTACTATCAATTTAAATTAAATTTTCAAAATAAGCACTATCAACTATAATTCCATCAAATAAAAGTATCTAGTTAATATAAAAAATATATATCACTGTATTTATTTCACTCAAACACGGATATCCCGAATAAATATCATTTTAAAAATCGATTTTACCCACCAAATAAATACCTTTATTATAAACGAATAAAGGAAAATAAATTTATCTTTCATTCTTCTTTTAGATAATAATTTTAAATAATACGGAAATTAACAAATGAAAAAGAAAATATCATCCCGTCTTTTGTCAGCTCTATTACTTAGCGGTGTGTCTTGCAATGTAATAGCCAACACTTCATTTTCAAGTCCTCCACCATCCTTAAGCAGTGTCAACGCGCAAGGTATCAGCACTAATGTTAAAAAAATTAGTGATATCAGTGGAAAAATCGACCATATCAACACTACAATTAACCAAATGGACTCACGTTTTAATAGCGACATTGACACATTAAAACAAAATAATAGTAAACTTAAATCAGAAACTATAGATATACGAAATGATTTAAAAGCATTGAATGATGAAATCGTTAGTTTTGAACAAATATATTCTCAAGATATTTTTCAGGAAATAAAAAACAACAATGATTTAATTAATAGTAAAATCACATCAATACAACAAGGCAGAGAAAAAGAGCACCATGCACTTGACTCAAAATTAAAAGATGTCGAATTACATTTGCAAGGAGCACTAACTGGTGTCAATGCGGCTGACCAAATCACCAACCAATTAAATACCAATATGCAAAATCTAGATAACAAAGTGATTGGAAATACCTCGTCAATTAAGACCCTAAAAAGTGACACGTCGAAAACGCAAAAAGCTAATGAACTCAAATTCACCAGCTTAGAAAATAAAGTTGATCATGGGCTCCATCAGCTTGATAGGAAAATAGATAAACGTGCTCAAGAAGCGAATTCCGGTATTGCGTCTGTCGCAGCAATGAGCAATATTCCTTACGCAACAAATACTCGTTTTAGCGCAGGGATTGGTGCAGGTAATTACAAAAATGGCTCAGCGATCGCTGCCGGTGCTCAATATCAACTAAAAGAAAACATCAACCTACGCAGTTCTGTATCTTGGAATAATTCAGATGCTGCGGTTATTGGAGCGGGTGTCGCCTTCGGGTGGTAATTCTTCAACCTATATTGTTCTTATCATTTTTATAAATTATTTATAAGCCTTAACCAATAGTACCAATGATATATTGGTACTATTTATATTCGCCACGCAAATTAATATCAACATTAACTGGCTTTAAATTAAGCTTAATCTTGGCTGTAAGTGATAATGGCAATTGGTGTAGGGTTAATGGTAACCCAAAGATTAGACATGCCACTACGAGTTTGAGATGACTCACTCACTTTGTGACAGCTAGTCTCTGATTGGCATTTAGTGAGAATGTCACTAGCGACTTGTGAGCTAAACCCTTGCTTTGTCAAATAGCCCATTTCATTTTCTAGCTTCTGTTGGAAGTCCAAAAAATCCGGTTTTGGCGAGGCATAATCCTCAACCCCAACAAGTGTGGTAGCCACTTGAATGAGCGTACCACCATCAAAAGTGAGTTGGTTTTCATAGCTCCAATCATTAAATGGCTTTTGCTGCCCAAAAGTACAAACTGTTTTACTACCACTTGCTTGGCATTTCCCCGCCTTAATAAAACTGATGCTATCAATGCTTTGCCCCCAGTTTAAGCCAAATGGTGCAGTCGATGTGCTATCACACCCTACCAATAACAGTGCAGTAGCACCAGCTATCATCCATTTCATACCCTTACCTCACAAGTCAATTTTCTTCATGCTACAGCGAGGAGTCGCTAAATTAAAGTAAAAAAGCCATCAACTATTCACACACTCAAAATTAATCTTTAAATTATACATTATTTATTTAACGTTAAATTTACAGATAATTATTTATTATCAATAAGATAAAATTAAAACATATAAATTATCGGATACTCATTGCCAGATTTACCTTAGCTCTATACAATGCTTTTCTTTACACGGCCCCAGAGTCACTGCAATTACAAATAACTATCCTATTATTAGTCAGTTACCCCTCTAGCCATACCTAAAACTCCCTAGATGGTGTTCGAATAAAAGATAGCTGAATCGTTAAAGCTTAACTCTAGAATAAATTGGCTTTGCAGCTAATGGGCTTAGTAACCAAGCGATAGGCCATAGCATTCATCGTCCGTATTATTAACAAACAACCATAACGTAAAGTGCATATTGTGAAATTACTATTTTGTCTTTCTTTAACAACCGCCATTCTTTCTGGTATATGGGCTTGGGTTGCTGATAGTTTAGGGCTAATCGGCTGGGCAGGCTTTTTAGGCTGTACAGCCTATTTTGCTTATCCTAAAGATGGGATAAAAGGTCTTGGTATTACCGCATTAACCGTCTGTAGTGGTGTGGTTTGGGGCTTAGTGATCCTGCACAGCGGTGACTACCTGAAGCAGTTACCTCACTTTGTAGGATACTTCGTTACTGGTATTGTTGCCTTTTTGATGTGTATACAAGCTAAAAAACAGTGGCTTTCTTATATACCCGGCACGTTTGTCGGCACCTGTACTATTTTTGCGGCAGAAGGTGTTTGGTTGGTCACTATTCAATCACTATTAATTGGTGTGCTATTTGGTTTCGCAATGAAAAAAAGTGGGCTTTGGTTATTTGAAAAGTTCTCACTGGGTAAAAACTAAAAAAAACCGCCTATATGGCGGTTTAAATAAATCAATGAAACCAAGGGAATTTCAAACAGATTCGATATTACATTAAAATTCTCTTACGACAATATATAACATTTTGATTTAACTTGTGATTAATTAAAAAATCGACTAAGTATTATTACATAAGCTCACAAATATAATAACGATGAATTTGTTAACAAAATGATAAAATTCCATCATGGAATATCCATTTAGATTAATAAAGTTTATGTAACTGGTCTAATATCAGTCGCATTCATGTTTACTAACATAAGGATATAGTGGAATTCGGATTTTTCTGTATCTTTCTTTTCTCTAAAATAGTTAAAACTATTTATCATTTATTGCTATAATTCTCTTTTTATTTATTAACTTATAGCCTTATGCTTCATTAAAATGAAAAATCAAAGCATAATAAACTGATAATTTTTATATTATCAAATCGCAACATACGTCAGCTCAAAAAACACTCATTTATCCTTCTGCTATACTTATACGTGAAATGTCTTATAACCCGTAAGTGAGTTTAACCAAAGGAAGAAGATATGATTAAAAAAATTTGTTTTTTGGCCTGTTCATTAGCTGTAGTATTCTCTTTAAGCGCATGCAACACCACTCAGGGTGTTGGTGAAGACATAGAAGCCGGTGGAGAAGCCATACAAAGAGCTGCTAAATAATTGTTAACTGACATCATCGTTAAATATTAACTTTCCCACCTAAAACTCACATATATTTCAAACGGTGATGATCTCACCGTTTGAGATATAAATTAAAATACCTATAAATTCTCAAGCCTTATAATTTAAAAATACAGAACCTTTTAATATTGGTTAGCAGGATCACAACTTAATTATGCCCCCCTTTTACAATGGAAACATCTAGCTAGGAGAGCATAATGAACAAAAAAAATAAAATTAATGTGTTAGACCTTATTTCACCTGAGATGCAATCTGTAATGCGATTTTATGCAGAAAATCCATCTCCAGCACCTCTTGACGCCACTTATAATGGTATGCGACAAGCGTATATTGAAGATAGAAAATATTGGAATTCAGAAGCGCCAACGATGCACTCCATTCACGATATTCAAGTTCCAACTAAATATGGCAATATTTTGACGCGTATATTTCAGCCGATTGAATCCCCATCAGCCACCTTGTTTTATCTCCATGGCGGTGGGTTTATTTTAGGTAATTTACAGACCCACGAACGTATTATGCACTTACTGGCACTATATTCGGGCTGTACAGTTATTGGAGTTGATTATTCGTTATCCCCTGAAGCACGCTACCCTCAAGCAATTGAGGAAATATCCATGGTTTATCAGTACTATCAGCAAAATGCTGAACAATATAATATCAATATGCAACAAACTGGCTGTGCCGGTGACTCAGCTGGCGCGATGTTATCTCTTGCTTCTGTACTTTGGTTACGTGATAACGTGATAGAATGTGCCAATATAAAAGCTGTTTTATTGTGGTATGGGCTGTATGGTTTGCAGGATTCAATAAGCCGACGGCTATATGGTGGAGAATGGGATGGGTTACAAAAACAAGATTTAGAAGATTATGATAATGCCTATCTTGGTGAAGCTGGCGATAGAGAGGCGCCATATTATTGCTTATTCAATAATGATTTAACCTACGGTATTCCACCTTGTTATATTGCCAGTGCTGAGTTTGACCCACTATTAGATGATAGTTTGGCTTTATTCCGAACGCTAGATGCCAATGATATACCTTGTGAATATAAAATGTACCCAGGAACTTTGCACGCCTTCTTACATTATTCACGCATGATGCAAATATCAGACGAGGCGATTCGTGATGGTGCTAATTATTTTATCAAACAACTTTTATAATATTAACTCTGTATTTATTGAAAATAGCAGGCTATAAAACGAAAAAACCTCGCATTTAGCGAGGTTTTTTGAATGCTTAGCGATTCGTTATCGTTATTTAGCGATAACGTTAGCTGCTGCTGGGCCTTTAGCACCATTTTCGATGCTGAATGAAACTTGTTGGCCTTCTGCTAATGATTTGAAGTTATCACTTTGAATTGCAGAAAAGTGAACAAATACATCTTTGCTGCCGTCTGCAGGAGTGATAAAACCAAAACCTTTATCATCGTTAAACCATTTTACTGTACCAGTCATTGTATTAGACATAGAATTTCCTTTAATTTATTAAAATTGCCATAAGGCATGTTGCGGTTTGTTCTTGTGGTACTTATGGGAATTAATTAGAAGGAATTCGCAATGAAGTGGTATCTGAGATAGCGCTTAATGGTGAACATCTTAAAACTGACTAACATAAATAGGCCTGTACTTCCAAACCAGTGAGCATATTAAGCCACACTTAGAACCAAATGGCAAATTTTATTTTCGCGTCGATTTTATAAACAAATAGTTTGCTGTTTATCTTAATCTTAACCCAAAAGTTCTTACGTCCTCGGGTTTAGTATCTATCAAAAACGCCGTAATCCGGTCTTTCACCTCTCATCACAGCTCGCTGTTGCTCATGTACAGCCTCTCTATCAGCTCTTTTTTGTTCAGATGAACGGGCGTCTTTATGTGGCTTAGGCCAGGTTGACTTATTGGGCTCAAAAGAAGGTGTAAATGTACAACCTGTCACTAAAAAGAGGCAAAAAAGCGAAGAGATTAATTTCATAATGATCTACTTGGGTAATTATTGACAATAGAAAAACCTAGCAAAATTAAATATCGATAACAACCTTAAATATCCTATGTGAATGTTGAAAACATTAAGGATTGGCGGCTTAATCCTATTTAAATGAATAATAGGTAATAGAAACGACTATAAAAAAGTATCAATCAACTGACTGATTTATTCCATAATATAAAAAGCAGCCATTTATAGCGGCCTCGCCATACTAGATGTCTATATATTTACATTATAATCATCGAATTCTTTAATTATCTCATCAGCTATCTGCTCAAAAAAACTACTTATATTTATATTAAGGATCCTTAGTACTGATACCAACATATGGTATCAATTTTATTAACACCTCGTACATCGCGATACAATTATTGATCACTTTTACAGCCGCTCAATCTTGCAAACTCACTTACGGTATATCCAGCATTGCGCCTTAATATTTTAATTTTCTTTCCTATTAATGTTGACACAGTGCTTTCAGTCTTCATACAAAGACTCCAGTCGAAATCGATAAACTTACTATTTTTAATCTATCTACCATTAACTAATGTAATGAAGTTTAGATTAAAAAAATGTAATCAAACTGTAAGGCTAACCATTAGCCTCCATTGATAAAGTATCCTCAATATATCAATAGAGGATATCTAAATGAAAAAAAAACTACTTTTAGTATTCATTCCTTTTATTTTAACTCCAGCAACTTCAATAGCGTCAAATAATATTTTAAGTGTTCATATTCTTAATCAGCAAACAGGGAAGCCAGCCCCTAATGTTGAGGTTACATTAGAGAAAAAACAGGGAAACAATTGGGTACTCATAAACACAGAAAAAACAAGTAATGATGGCAGAATTAAATCTATCTTACCTGACAGCCCTGAGAAGCCTTCTATAGGAGACTATAGAGTGATTTTTAAAACTGGTGAGTATTTTAAGCAACAAGGTAAACACAGTTTTTTCCCTGAAATCCCCGTTGAATTTCAAATAGATAATTTAGATGAACATTACCATATCCCCTTGCTTTTAAGCCAATATGGTTATTCAACATATAGAGGGAATTAACTCTTTTCAGCTTATAAACCAATGCAGTATTAATCAGGTATTGATACTGCATTCGCATAATATAATTACAAGTAGCTATCTCGTATTATTTCCGCATTTTTTGCAATAGATGTTTTCTCCAAAAAATTAGCAATAACAAAAATATACCTACAGCTATTAGCATACTTATTGAAAAATGAGTTGGTAGTGAAAGAACTAGTTTACTAATAAAATATCCTGCAGAAACTATCAAAGCTCCCCAAATTGCGCCACCGATAATATTTAATATAAAAAATTTAAATGGACTTACATCACTAGCACCGATAATAATAGGTCCTATTGTCCTTAACCCATAAGCAAAGCGAATACCTATAACAACCCAATTCTCATTTTTTTGAATATATTCTTGCGCATATACTATTTTATCTTTTTGACTATGTAGTTTGGGTAAAATTTGTGCTCCAAAATAACGGCCTATAAAAAACAATACATTATCACTAACAATCCCACCTAAAGAGGCGGCTATAACTACTTGAGGGTAAGAAAGTAATTGATTATGTGCTGCTATGCCCGATAAGAAAGCTACTGTTTCTCCCTCAATCATGGAACCCAGAAACACAGCTAAGTATCCATATTCAATTATCCAACGAGATAGAGCCTCCGACATATTATGATTGACCTTTATTATGACGTTTAACAATAGCTATAAATATCATGTAATTAATTCAATTGCGAGAATTAAATAAATACACTATATACTAGTATAGTAATCACTTTATCGCTCCTCCCTATATAGTAAAAACCAACCGTTTACAGTTGGTTTTTGCTATATAACTCAAGCGAAAGCAAGTTTCATCGAAATAAACTTAGTTTATATCTCCGCTACATACAATTATAGTTTTATACTCATCCAAATTACTAAAAAAACTTTCAATATCAACATTCAATACCTTTAATATAGCTACTGTCTCCGCTATTCCTATCTTATCAATTTCATATTCATAACGATATAGTTGCTGCTCACTCTCTATTCCCGCCATTCTAGATAGCTCGAATACTGATAACCTAGCTTTTATCCTTAATTGACGAAGACTGCAAGCAATATGATTAGAAATCGAATTTTGGTTATCCATTAAATATCTCCTATTATTAATTAGTATTTACATAAAAAGCCTTGAAGGTAGTGACCTGTTTTATGGACTAATTAATAATATATGGAAACATTTAATTTATATCGTATGCTGTAAGTATTAAAAATTTCATTACTAAATTTCTGACTCTACCTTTTGCATACTCTTTAGCCTGTTTATTTAGTAAGTAATTGAATACCAAAATTGGAAAACTCACATAATTAGATAATGTTCTAAATATACCAACCACTCAAGCTGACACATGAGTTTTTTCCTTACGATGATTGATTAAATCCACTTTCACAAACTTTAAATTCATCACTCAATTTTCCCCAGTTTTCAGGTGCGCCACTATCTTCATAAGTCCATAATGAATTAGCTTGCGATGAAAAAGTGAAAGCAGCCAAAATACATAATATTATTTCATTGTAACACATGTGATAATAACTCGAGTTATTAATTTGAGTTTCAAAACTACACTTTGATTCACACAAATAGCATTAGGATTCACCCCATTAATTCAGCAAAAAGCACTCCTTATCAAAAACAAACCACACAACACTCTGTTATAATCAAAATACCACCCAAAAGTTAACCTAAATCTCCAAATCCATTTCCACTTCGTCCGCTAATTGCTCTGCTTCTAGCTTAGCGAGTCTCTCAGCTTTTCCGTTCAATTTGCTCTTTAAATGCCTGAATTTTGACATTCTTACCTAAGAGCTCATGATTTTTAATCTTTATCAGGCCATTTGATTTTCATGAGAATAGTTTCTTTGGTGCTCTCATCGTAGTCACGGATTGTCGTAGAGATATCAAAACCTGATAATGTTGTCCGCCATGATTTAGGCCAACTGCTTATTGGTTTTAGCTTCCCACCATCATTGACAATATCTGATACATCCATTTGGTCAATTTCGACAAAGCGGTTAAAAACATAATCAGCATTTATTTCGACACGTTCATTCCTATTTAATTTAAGTCTTTAATTCTATTTTGAATGCTAACATTTATTAACAGTCGGCTTGATTTTACGTTTGCAGTTTTATCGCTGTATCCTGCATGAATAGCCGCCTGTGTAGTGTTTAAATCGCTGAAGTACTCGCGACAAAACATTTCTTATCTGTCGGTAAGCGCCATATTATGCCTATAACTTTGCTTAAGAGGATATAAGTAATAATGTCAAATAAGAAACCCGCACTTGGCGGGTCATATATTTCACTTGTTAAACTTCTCATTTTTAATAAAGAATAGATTCTACTGGAATATCAATATTCTTTGCCTATCAAAACCATGGTTACTTGCAAAACTAAGGTATTCATTTAATAACTCTGGTGGCATAGTTGGAGTACGCGATAGTACCCATAGATAATCTTTATTAGGTCCAACAACTAATGAATACTGATAGTTATCATCTAGCTTAATAATATTATAGCCGCCGTAAAAGGGCCCAAAGAATGAAACCTTTAAAGCCCCAGTATCCGAGGATTCAACAAAGTAAGCTTTCCCTATACTCTCTTTCCATTTTTTGCTTTCAGAATTCCATCCTCTATTCACTACTTTTACACCTCCGTCATCACGAAGAGAATAGTTAGCAGAGACTTTACTTAATCCTTTTTCAAATCGATTATCTATTCTCGCTACTTCATGCCATTCGCCAAGGTAACGTGATAAATCAAACTTCTCAACAGGTGATATATCTTTTGGCACTTTAACGCTACATCCGTTAAGTAGAAGCATACTTAAAAACATAAAAATTGACTTCACTCGCATGGTAACTCCGTTGAATATTTCTCGATGAGATACTATCCTACAAAAAACTTGTGGCGTTACCTAACCAATTAGGTAAGGCTATTGATGATAATAACAAAAGAAAACCAAATAATAAGTATTGAAAAACATAAAGCATACGGATAAATAGCTCTTTTAATATCATAGAGTATACCCTTTATTGCTAATGTAGATTGATCACCCAAAATAAGTACTAACACTTAAAATATAGCAGCTCATTTTCATTTGTCAGGTATCACTAACAATACTAATTCCACAAAAATATGAGGGTTTAATCCTAACCTTACTGCAGTATACAGCTAAAAATAGTCATCGACTTGTTCTGCTATAATTAAAGATGACCTTTTGTAATTTATAACTTTAAACTTGAAAGGAAGATAATATGTTAAAAAAAATCAATTTCCTCATTTGCTCATTAGTTGTTGCTTTCACATTAACTGCCTGTAATACCACTAAAGGTGTTGGTGAAGATATAGAAGCAGGAGGAGAAGCAATACAAAGAGCGGCCCAATAAACATTAATGCTCTTATTTCAAATGCTAGAGGGTATATTTATTTTGAATCCTCTAGTATTCCTTATTCATTTAACGAGACTCTAATTTGTATTTTATTTTCTGTATTGCTTACACTTTATTCATGTAAATCCTTTATAAAGAGTCTATGCTGATAGTGTACTCTAACCTATTGTATCAGTTTATTTTTCCTTGATATTTGGGGCTTTTCTTTGCTTTTCAGTTTTTCTATAAATAAAAGCCATCAGCTATTAACTGAAGGCCTAAGAAACTACAAAAAAATCAGATTTTAATAATGCCACTTTTAAAGTGGAACCATGTTTTTCTCACATTCCTGCCGAATTTGCTCAAGCGCAGTTTCCCACGCCCATGTTTTCTAACACACGTTAATATACGGCCATCACTATCAACGACTTGACCTTATTCAAATAGATAAACCAATCACACTGGCATTGACATAATTTCTTGATACGCCGCCACCAGCTTATTACGCACTTGAATACCCATTTGTAAACTTAAACTGGCTTTTTGCATATCGACCATTACATCATTCAAGGAAATATCTTGCTTTCCTAACGTGAAATTTTCAATTTGCTTGGCAGAATCATTACGTGTTTTATTAATTTGATTTACAGAAGCAACCAGATGGTCAGCAAATCCAACTGGCTCTATTGCTGGTTTTATTGGGTTAGTGGCTTGGGTTGCCACGACATTTAATTGTGAAATAACCCCTTCAATGGCTTGAACTGTCATTCGATTCTCTTCTTATTAATTATTGTGAATTTTTCACTAACCTATATTGGCCAGCTTACCCTATCACACCCTTTTTAACTTGAAGCCGATAAATAACACCAATTTTATAGGCTGATTCCGTCATTAGATTCCCGCAAGACAAGAAATAATAGCAAAGTGAAAAAGTGACGTTACGAAGAGGGAAATAACATTGTTTCACCAAAAGTATTTTCATCCGTCTAGTAGTCTGCCAAGCAGGGAATATTTATGAGTGCCGCATCTAAAGACACGGGGGAGGCCAAAAAGGGTTTTGCCTCTATAGTTGAAAGGATTAAAGCTGATCCTAAAATACCGTTAATGATTGCGGCGGCTGCGGCTGTTTCAATTATTGTCGCCCTTCTCCTCTGGTTACGCAGCCCTGACTACCGTGTACTTCTTAGCAATTTAAGTGCTAAAGATGGTGGCGATATTGTTGGCCAGCTAACTCAGATGAATGTGCCATATCAAATTGCTGATAATGGTAGCGCTATTTTAGTTCCTGCAGATAAAGTGCATGAATTACGTTTAAAGCTCGCTCAATCAGGTTTACCTAAAGGTGGCAATACGGGTTTTGAATTATTAGATAAAGAACAATTTGGTATTAGCCAATTTAGTGAACAAATCAACTACCAACGTGCGCTAGAGGGTGAACTCTCTCGAACTATTGAATCATTAAGCCCAGTACAAAGTGCTCGGGTACATTTAGCGATTCCTAAACCGACCTTATTTGTGCGTGAGCAAAAGCTGCCAACAGCTTCGGTGACGGTCGGTTTATTACCAGGAAGAATGCTCGATGAGGGGCAAATTAGCGCCATTGTGCATATGGTATCCAGCAGTGTCACAGGATTAACTGCAAGCAATGTCATTATTGTTGACCAAGCGGGCCGTTTACTGACCAATAATGATAATAGCCAGCAGTCGGTTAATAGTGCGCAAATAAAAATGACCAAAGAGATGGAGTCGCATCTCAAACAGCGTATTGAAGATATTTTGTCCCCTCTCGTGGGGCGCGCCAATATCCATGCACAGGTTACCGCGCAAATGGATTTCTCTAAAGTGGAGCAAACTTCAGAGGAATATAAGCCTAACCAAACGCCAGATAGCGCTGCTATTCGTTCCCGCCAAAATAGCCAAAGTATGCAAAATAACAATGGTGGAACAGGTGGAGTACCAGGAGCGCTTTCAAATCAACCCGTTAGTGCACCAAATGCACCAATTGAAACCAATAAAGACAATAAAGACGGCACTCAAACAGCAAATAACCGTAATAGTGTCTCAAACTCACAAAGCGATGAAACTACGAATTACGAGGTAGATCGCAAAATTAGCCATACCCAACGGCAAATTGGTGTCGTTGATAGGCTCTCGGTCGCAGTTATTGTTAATTACCATTCACAAGATGGCGAAAATGGTCCAGAAATGAAGCCATTGCCGCCAGAAATGCTGCAACAAATTGAAGCATTGACACGCGAAGCCATGGGTTTTTCCACTGCACGAGGTGATTCCCTCAACATTACTAATTCATTGTTTACCAATGAGACGCCTGTTGAGGAAGTACCATCGTTACTGGAAAGCCCACAATTTATTGCTCAGCTTCTGGATTACGGAAAAATACTGCTTATTGCCATTATTGCTTGGTTTATGTGGCGTTTTGGTATCAAACCACAATGGGTTAAATACCGTAAGACACAGCAAGCTCAAGCCGATGCTGAAGTTTTCGTTGCAACACAAATGAAAACCCCTCTCGTGGTTGATGAAGTGATTGATGAAGATATGGATGAGCAAACGCGTCGTCGTCTAACTCGTCAACGTGTTAGCGCAGAAATCCAAAGCCAACGCATACGTGAAATGGCAGAAAAAGACCCACAAATCGTGGCAATGGTTATCCGTCAGTGGTTAGGAAAATCCCAATGAGTTTAAGTGGAACAGAAAAAAGTGCCGTCATGTTAATGACACTCGGTGAAGATCAGGCTGCTGAAGTGTTTAAGCACCTGAACCCTAAAGAAGTTCAGCAATTGAGTATGGCGGTGTCAAACATGCGCCAAATCTCAAATAATGAACTGGCGGAAGTGTTAACGGAATTTGAAGAGTCCGCAATTCAATTTGCGGCGCTTAATATTAACACCAACGATTACCTACGTTCTGTATTGATAAAGGCTCTGGGCGAAGAACGTGCTGCGAGCCTGCTGGAAGATATCTTTGAAAAACAAGAAACCACCTCAGGGATCGAAAGCCTCAACTATATGGAACCACAAACCGTTGCCGATATTATTCGCGATGAACATCCACAAATTATCGCCACCATTTTGGTTCATTTAAAACGCAACCTTGCAGCAGATGTACTTGAATTATTCGAAGAGCGCCAACGCAACGATATTATGCTACGTATCGCCACCTTTGGTGGCGTACAACCTGCGGCATTAGCGGAATTGACTGAGGTATTGAACAATTTACTGGATGGTCAAAACCTCAAGCGCAGCAAAATGGGTGGCGTAAGAACCGCGGCAGAAATCATCAACTTGATGAAAAGCCAGCAAGAAGAAAGCGTTATCGATGCAATGCGTGATTACGATGGTGAACTGGCTCAACGAATTATTGATGAAATGTTCCTATTCGAAAACCTTATCGAAGTGGACAATCGCAGCATTCAACGTATTTTGCAGGATGTTTCGACAGACTCGCTGGTTATTGCCCTCAAAGGCAGCAACCAAGCTCTACGCGACCACTTCCTCAACAATATGGCCGCTCGTGCAGCGGAAATCGTACGCGACGATTTGGAATCTCGCTCTCCTGTACGTATGTCTCAAGTGGAAAACGAACAAAAAGCCATTTTGCTTATCGTTCGTCGTTTAGTCGAAAAAGGCGAAATCGCTATAGGTGGTGGAGACGACGTGTATGTCTAAGTCAACAATTCCAAATGACCAATGGCAACCTTGGCAGCTTCGTGAGCTTAATCAATGGGATCTCAACTCAGGCATTCCTGCATTAAGCGATGTTCCTGAACCTGACGCCCCCAAAGTCCCATGCCTTGAGCCGAAAGAAGTGTTAGAGCAAATTAACTTGCTCGATAACATAAAAGAAGATGCGCAGCGCACCGGCTACCAACAAGGGCATGAAAAAGGCCAGCAAGAAGGTTATCAAGCTGGCTTTGAACAAGGCTTGCGTGCTGGAGAAGAGCAAGGCCGTGAGCAAGCGCTCGCTATGCAACAACCCGTAATTGAAACATGGCAAAAATTGCTGTCTGAGTTCAATTATTCACTCGATACCTTTGATACGGTGGTGACCACTAAGCTGTTGCAGATAGCGTTGACCGCCGCTAAGCAAGTCTTAGGCCAATCTACCGTCTGTGATGGTACGGCATTACTGGAAGAGATCAGTCATTTACTCCAGCAAAAACCAATTTTTGCTGGGCAACCTGAGCTGCACGTCAATCCAAATCATTTTGAATTAATCGAGCAGCATCTCGGTTCCCTACTCAACTTGAATGGCTGGCGCTTAGTGGCTGACCCTAAACTGCATATCGGTGGTTGCCGAGTCGTCGCAGAAGACGGTGAAATTGATATGACTGTGGCGACACGCTGGCAAGAATTGTGCCGTTTATATGCACCGGAGAGCTTTTCATGACGGCACGATTGGGACGCTGGATTGCCTCACTGGACGATTTAGAATCGCGGATGAAAGGGATCCCGATGGTGCGTCGTTATGGCCGCCTCACAAAAATCACTGGCTTAGTGATGGAAGCCGAAGGTATTAAAATGCCTTTAGGGGCAACCTGCTTTATTGAGCGCTCTATTAATGGCGGCTCGGACGAAGTGGTATGTGAAGTCGTCGGTTTTAACGGCCCAAGAATGCTATTAATGCCCCTTGCTGACCTTGAAGGAATTGCTCCTGGTGCACGTGTTTATGCGCAATCAACTGGCGATGACGGGCAAACTAGCCGCCTATTACCCATTGGTAATGAGTTATTAGGCAGAGTACTTGACGCGCAAGGTAATCCATTAGACGGAAAAGGCCCATTGGAGGTAAAAACACGTGCTCCGTTAATCACTCCACCAATTAACCCATTGGAACGAACGCCTATTAGCAGTGTATTGGATGTTGGAGTTCGTGCAATCAATGCGTTATTAACGGTTGGTCGAGGTCAGCGCATGGGGCTATTTGCAGGCTCTGGTGTGGGGAAAAGCGTGTTACTTGGCATGATGGCTCGCTTTACACAAGCCGATATTATCGTAGTCGGGTTGATCGGTGAACGTGGTCGTGAAGTCAAAGATTTCATTGAAAATATTTTAGGGGCTGATGGCTTAAAACGTGCCGTTGTCGTTGCTGCGCCAGCCGATGTGTCCCCTTTATTGCGCATGCAAGGCGCCTCTTATGCCACTCGTATCGCTGAGTATTTTCGCGATAAAGGTTTAAGTGTGCTGTTGATTATGGATTCACTCACCCGCTACAGCATGGCACAACGGGAAATTGCGTTAGCCGTAGGTGAACCACCTGCAACCAAAGGCTATCCACCTTCTGTATTTGCCAAATTACCGGCATTAGTTGAACGTGCAGGAAATGGGAAAAATGGTGGGTCAATTACCGCTTTCTATACCGTTTTAACGGAAGGGGATGACCAACAAGACCCAATTGCTGACTCGGCTCGCGCCATTTTGGATGGCCACATTGTTCTTTCACGTTCACTGGCAGAGTCAGGGCACTACCCTGCGATTGATGTCGAGGCATCCATCAGCCGAGCAATGACGGAGCTCATTCCTAAAGAGCATTACCGAAAAATTCAACGTTTCAAGCAGTTAACGTCTAGTTATCAACGCAACCGAGATTTAATTAACGTCGGTGCGTATGCCATGGGCAGTGACCCCATGTTGGATACAGCAATTCAATATTACCCACGGATGTCGAAGTTCTTGCAGCAAGATATTGATGAGCGATGTGATTATCAAACCGCATGCGAACAGTTGACTCAAGTGGTTCCCAACGAATAACGAGGGGATAAATGGCCAAAAATAATGCCTTAACAACATTACTCACCTTAGCTGTTGAAGCCTCGGAAGAAGCGGCGAAAGTGTTAGCTCAAGTACGCCAAACGCATACACAAATGGCGCAGCAGCTGAGTATGTTGGAAAACTATCAATCCGAATATCGTCAAAAACTCAACCAAACCTTGCATACAGGCATGGAATCGGATAAGTGGCAGAATTATCAGCAATTTTTGGTCACATTGGAGCTGACCATCGAGCAGCAGCAACAGCAACTGAATTTATGGGAGCAACGCGTTAACGAAGCTAATCGTCACTGGCAAGAAAAACAACAACGTGTCAATGCGTTCGATACGTTAATTCAACGCGCTGAACATACTGAATACCAACGTCAAAACCGCTTAGAACAAAAGCAAATGGATGAGTTTGCTCAACGAGCGACTTTACGGAGACCTCAATAAATGGACATCAACGCCCTGAATATGCCAGCTTCGTCATCGACAAAAAATGGCAATCTACCACAAAATGAATCGCGCGCTGATGAAAATCAAGCCCCTGCTCTTCCCTTTCAAGCCATGCTTGATAGCCAACAACCGATTGAAAAACAAAACGTTACTAATCAACCTGTTAATGAAGAAGCTCTTAATAAAGACATTGTCGACAACAAATTGGCAATAGCGGGTAAAGAAACGATAGAGCAAACCCAAGCTGGACAAAAAACGGCTGAAAGTGCCATAGAACAGCTCAATTTTAGCCGTAACTTACGGGCAGATAGTGTACAAACTGCCCTTAATACTGACTTATTGACAGGTAAAGACGCCAACGAGCAAGCATGGTTAAATAGCTTGAAACAGTCATTAGCAGGCCAAGTACAAACAGCAGCGAATACCACAATCCGAACTGAAGCTCATCCGGCATTAGGCGCATTTAGTCAAAAAATGCAACATCTAACGGATAATACGAATGGCATCATTAATCAAGATGATGGCAAGCATCTTGAGGGTTCACAGCTACAGTTGGCAGGCGAAGAAGACAGCCCAGAGCTTGGGGTATTTATTAAGAATGAAAAAGAAGAACGTCGTGACCAATCTCTTTTTCCCCTTGATAACCCAAAAGATATACGTGGCAAAAATTTAACTACCGATTTTATGGCATTGAATAAAAAAGTGAGTGATAAAGAACCCGTATTAAACCTACAAAATGTTTCAAGCGATACCCTAAACCAAACCACAAAAGGTGCGTTTACCTTACAAACTGAAACTGGTGCTTTTACTACCACATCGTCACAACATACAACAACTGCGCCGATTAGCATGATGCCAACTACATCAACGGCCCAAGCGGCAACGATGAATGCACCAACCTCTACACCAACTCTGCATTTAGCCAGCCAATTAGGCAGCGAAGCATGGCAGCAGCAATTAAGCCAACATATGCTGTTTTTCTCTCGCCAAGGGGTTTCTCAAGCGCAAATTCGTTTGCATCCTGAAGAGTTAGGTTCACTAAATGTGCATTTACGTATCGAAGATAACCAAGCGGTGATGCATTTTGTGTCACCACATAGCCATGTACGTGCCGCCATGGAGTCGATGATGCCAGTGCTACGCAGTGCATTACAAGAAAGTGGTATTCATCTCGCTCAGGGCTCTGTTGGCCAAGATAACTTGAACCACCAATCTGATAGCTCGCAGCAAAATACCCACCAACACGATGGACAAATTCAAGCCACACATCCATCCGTGGGGGCTGTCGGTATCAGCGAAGCGAATGCCACTGTTACACCAATAACAACGGCATCACGACAAGGTGGAATTAACACTTTTGCATAATAAATAAACAAATTGCGGTAATTTCCTAGCTAAAGCGCCGAGTTACCGCCTTTTTGTTTCGTTTTTCACTCCTTTAACTCTTGGCAACCAAGCCATAATGCTAGAGATCATAACGTAAAAACCCATTTGGGTTTAGCATCCAAGAAACAGGAATTCAGCTAAATGTCGTCGAGCAAAAAATCAAAAAGTTCCAATAAAGGGTTGCTTATTCTACTTACCCTTATCGCCCTTGCTGGTGCAGGGTTTGGGGGTTATACCTGGTGGACGACACAACAAGGCACACAAACGGCGAATGAGGAAGAAAAGCGTCCGAACATGCCACAACCTATTTTTATGGAATTAGAGCCATTTACCGTCAATTTAACCGGTGCTGCCGATGCGCCGGATCGTGTGCTTTATATCCATGTGACCTTGCGACTGGCGAATGAAAAATCGCGTAAACAACTTCATGAATACCTCCCTGAAGTACGTAGCCGTATGTTACTGCTGCTTTCAGAGCAAAAAGCAAAAAATATCGAGACGCATGAAGGTAAGTTGCAGTTAATGAAAGATATCAAGCAAACCCTTACCCCTACCCTGATCCCGGGGGATACCGATCAGGATATTTCTGATGTGTTATTTACTACTTTTATTCTGCGGTAATATTCATGAGCGATAATATTTTATCTCAGGCCGAAATTGATGCGCTGCTTAATGATGATACGCCATCAAGCAGTACGCCTGTGCCAGAGACTCAAGGGAAAGATAATGTTCGCCCTTACGACCCGAACACTCAACGTCGGGTTATTCGTGAGCGAATGCAGTCTCTCGAAATCATCAATGAACGTTTTGCTCGCCAGTTCCGTATGGGTTTGTTCAATATGCTACGCCGCAGCCCAGACATTACAGTAGGCGGAATTAAAATTGAACCTTATCATGAGTTTGCGCGTAATTTACCGGTACCAACCAACCTCAACTTAATTCATATGCCTCCGTTACGCGGTACGGCATTGTTTACCTTTGAACCCGCACTAGTTTATATCGCTGTCGACAACCTATTTGGTGGAGATGGTCGCTTCCCTGTACGGCAAGAAGGTAAAGAGTTTACCAATACTGAACAACGCATTATCAATCGCATGCTCAAATTAGCTTTAGGGGCTTATCGCGATGCTTGGAAACCAATTGCTGATATTGAAGTGGAATATGTACGTTCTGAAATCCAAGTCAAATTCACCAATATCACTACCTCTCCTAATGACATTGTGGTGACCACTCCGTTTTTAGTGGAGATAGGCAATACCGTTGGTGAATTCAGTATATGTATTCCAATTGCCATGATCGAGCCATTGCGTGAGCGCTTGATTAACCCACCAATGGAGCAAGGTCACCAAGAAAATGAAACTTGGGTAACCAATCTTGTTACCCAAGTAAAACGCTCTGAACTTGAATTGGTTGCCAACTTTGTTGACATTCCAATGCGAATTTCTCGCTTACTGCAACTGCAAAAAGGGGATGTGATCCCAATTGAGAAACCTGACCGCCTCATCGTTAATGTTGATGGTGTTCCCGTATTAACCAGTCAATACGGTACTCAAAATGGCCAGTATGCATTGCGTGTAGAACATTTGATTAACCCTGTATTAAACACTCTAGATGAGGAAAGTACCAATGAGTGAGGCGAAGAACTCTCCTGATGCATCAACCAATCACGATAGTGAAGACCTATGGGCTGAAGCGCTGGAACAGCAAAAAAAAGCGGAATCCGCCTCAGCTGGTGCACAGGCTTTCGACAACTTTGATGGACAAAACCCGCTAAATCAGCTGTCCGATATCGATATGATCATGGACATCCCAGTGCGTCTTTCTGTTGAATTGGGTCGCACTAAAATGACCATTAAAAAGTTACTGAGCTTATCCCAGGGTTCAGTGGTTTCTCTGGATGGCTTAGCGGGTGAGCCGCTGGATATTTTAATCAATGGCTATTTAATTGCACAAGGTGAAGTGGTCGTGGTTTCAGACAATTACGGTATTCGTATCACTGATATCATCACGCCTTCTGAACGTATGCGCCGTTTAAGCCGTTAATTAACAACGTGAGTCGCTAATAATGGCAATATCCAATCAAACTGAGCAGGCACCGACATCTGTGCCTTTTTTATCAACAACCGTTTCCTCGAGTGAACCTAATGCGCCGGCTATTGACCATAATGATAGCTTAACGCAGATATCCGGTACTTTAGGGGGGATTATTTTATTGATATTAGCAGGGGCTTGGTTGGTGAAAAAATTAGGATTTGCGCCAAAAAAAATGGGCAATGAGCAAATCATAAAAGTCAAAAGCCGCTGCTCATTAGGAAATAAAGAACGTATTGTGGTGGTTGAGGTGAATAATGAGTGCTTAGTATTAGGTGTTACCACACAAAATATCAGCCTGTTACACCAATACTCATCAGAACCTGAAAGCACAACGGGATTGCCAGTTGAACCGCTCACATTTCAGTCTTTATTAAAGAAAAAACAAGAGGCTGCAAAATTTGCAGCTTCAGTGACATCTATGCATAAGTAATCGGAAGCACTCAATGTTACCTCTAAAATCTCTTTTCACGATTACTGCGCTCTTGTTTTTACTGCCGAATTCAGCTTCTGCGGCACTACCTGCCGTTATTAGCCATTCTCTAGCAGATGGGGGACAAACTTGGTCTTTACCCGTTCAAACTCTATTATTTTTAACCTTATTAGGCTTTATTCCTGCCTTATTGTTAATGATGACCAGTTTTACTCGCATCATTATTGTTTTAGGTTTATTACGTAACGCTCTCGGAACGCCCTCCGCGCCTCCGAATCAAGTCTTACTAGGCTTGGCGCTATTTTTGACCTTTTTTGTGATGTCACCCGTTGCTGACCAAGTTTACCGCGAAGCCTACCAGCCGTTTAGCGAAGATAAAATTAGCCTCGAAACCGCTTTAGAGAAAGGCACTGCACCATTAAGAACCTTCATGCTAGGGCAAACGCGAGAATCCGACTTGGCCCTGTTTGCAAGGATAGCTAAAGTCGGTGAAATTCAAGAAGCGAAAGATGTTCCGTTACGTATTTTAGTACCCGCTTTTATTACCAGCGAACTAAAAACCGCATTCCAAATTGGCTTTACCATTTTTATTCCATTTTTAATCATCGACTTAGTGGTTGCCAGTGTTTTAATGGCATTAGGGATGATGATGGTTCCACCTGCAACAGTTTCCTTGCCATTTAAATTAATGTTGTTTGTTTTGGTTGATGGCTGGCAATTATTACTTGGCTCATTATCGCAAAGCTTTTTTAATTAGGATTATTTTACTCGGAGTAGTTATGACACCTGAATCAGTGATGGCGATGGGAACTGAGGCGATGAAAATCGCACTGATGCTAGCGGCTCCCTTGTTATTAGCCGCTTTAGCCGCAGGTTTAATTATCAGCTTACTGCAAGCCGCCACACAAGTGAATGAAATGACGCTATCTTTTATCCCTAAAATTTTATCGGTCATTTCTGTGATTATTATTGCAGGGCCCTGGATGCTGAATTTACTTACCGATTATATGCGGTCATTGTTGAGCAATTTACCGTTTATTATTGGCTAACAATGCTAACTATCACCAGCGAAACACTCACATTGTGGCTAAGCCAAGGTTTTTACCCTTTCATACGCCTTTTGGCGCTGTTTGGTACAGCGCCCTTTTTTAATGAAAAACAGGCAATTACCAAAGTTCGCGTCGCATTGGCTTTTTTTGTCGTCTTGATTGTTTCCCCACAACTTCCTGTCGTAAATATTCCCCTATTTTCTGCCATGGGGCTATGGGTTATCGTGCAGCAAATGGTGATTGGTATTGCGATGGGACTCACAATGCAAATGGCATTTGCTGCCGTGCGCCATGCGGGAGAAGTGATTGGTTTGCAAATGGGGTTATCGTTCGCCACCTTTTTTGACCCGACCGGTGGACCTAATATGCCGATTTTAGGGCGCATATTTAACGTCATCACTATTTTATTGTTTCTCGCTTTCGATGGGCACCTGTGGCTTATTTATATTGTGGTCAATTCATTTGAACTTATCCCAATTCAAACCGCACCATTAAATCGCGATGGTTTTTGGGTGTTTGTTCAATTTGCTAACACTATATTTATTAATGGGTTAATGCTAGCACTACCGTTCATTACACTATTTCTCATTCTTAACCTTGCTCTCGGTATTCTAAACCGAATGACCCCACAGCTATCCGTGTTTGTGGTAGGTTTCCCCCTTACATTAACCATCGGTATCAGTATGTTAGGGTTGATTATTTCTATACTTCCCCGCTACACGGAACGGCTTATCCACCAAGCATTTGAGCAGCTATCATTGATGTTTAATTTGTTTGTTTGAGAATAGATAATTAATCAATTAATTAATGATTAATTGATTATCAAAGTAATTTTTCGAATTTGATAATTAAAGTAGCCCAAGAAAAACTGATTTAATTTCCTATTTGTAGTCTATATTAAAAGCAACTAGTATAGTTGTAAATATCACCTATTATTTGATACATTTCTAAACTATCTAATGACAGTCTCAGTAAATACCCAATACTAAACCTAACTAAAATTTAGGTATAAAATTAATTTATTTTCGCAAATAAATTTATATGCCAGTGTCGCTCTGAACATGTCACAATAGCCATTCTCTCACATCATTGACTTCTCATTAATATTTTAATAAGTGTCATTATATTTTGTGTATTGTTTCATTTCTTTAATGAATGTATTTAAATATTGTAATTTATTTATATTTTCATAAAGAGGAAATCAGATGAATGATGTAATGGTAGTTACCCCACATAGTAGTTTCCGTGATAATTTGATATACGATGGAATCGCTCCCACAGCACATGGTAATATTTCGTTAAGTGATGCTGCTAATGTATATTGCATGAAACTCACCCAACCAGTTATTAATATTAGTTACAGTAGAATTTGAGAACACATTTAGCCATATTGCAGCTAAAGGAATAGCTCCTAATAAAACAATAATAGTGAAAACCCATTTAGTATTTACCTTAAAAACTCGCATAAATCTCCTATATCACAAAACACTCAAATGAGAATAATACATATTATCATTTAATTATTAAAGTTTATTGCGTAATAAAACATTAATTCAAATTTTTTACATCAAATCTATAACATATTGTCTAACATAGCATTTTTAAAGCTCAAAAAAACCGCGCTTGGATCACTCCAAAGCGCGGTGAGTAAAAATAATATTAAATAATTAACGGCTGCCGAAAAGTGACATGCTGTTTAAGTCTTTAAAAATACTTTGTGAAGCTTCAAACATCGCTTTTTCTTTATAATAATCTGTAGTGGTGCCAGTCCAGTTGGTTTCTAACAACTCACTTTTACGGGCTGCATTTTGAATAGAGCGCGTGTCAGCTAAAAAGTCTAATTTATCAATTTCCTGTAGCTGTAGACCTTGCTTAGCTTCAATGTTGGAAATTTGATCTAATGCGGACTTGATGGCACTGTTCGCTTCACCCAACTCTGCTTGCGCTTGGTCTAAATCTGCTTGTGGTGCTCCTTGCAATGGTTTTTTCAGTGATTCGATACCCGTGTTCAACGCTTTAAAAATATTGACCACACCATTACTGTCTGTATCAAACACTTGCGCACCGGTGAAATAGGTTGTCATCTCACGGTCACTCGCCACATTCTGCATAATGGCTTTATCACCACCGTGATAGAGCACCTCACCACTAGCATCAATTTCAAATGGCGGTTTATCTGATTTAAAACCCGCAAAAATATACCGACCATTTCCATCTGTCGAGTTACCTAACGCCACTAATTGCTCTTTTAAACCCGTTAGCTGTTCAGCCAAAGTACTGCGGTCTTTATCGCTTAAAGCACCTTGGTTTGATGCCTGAATAATCGTGGTATCGATTTGCGTCGTCACATCCGTCATCTGAGTCAAAATACTCATTTGCAATGTCATTCCCGTTTTCGCAAATCCACGGCTTGCTACATATTGTTGGTTACGGTTTTCTGACTGATTAATCCGCACCGCTTGCGAAGATGCTTGCGGGTCATCAGAAGGCTTGCTTACACGCTTACCAGAAGCTAATTGGCTCCCTGCATCCATCCAACGCGCTTGCGCACTATTCATGTCTTGCAAGCGTTGGTGATAAATCATATTGGTACTTAAACGCATCGCTAAATCCTTATCCTATCGCTAATATTTAGAATGCACGCATCAATGCGTTAAATAAATCATCCACCGTTTTTAGCACTTGCGCATTGGCATTGAAAAACTGTTGGATTTTCTGCATCTGAATACTTTCTTCATTCATATTCACGCCCGAGATAGCTTGTTCTTGCTCATAGAAGCTCTCGGTCATCTTGTTCTGTGTTTCTGAATCAATTTGCGCTTGTTTAGTTTTACTACCCACATCATTAACTAACGTTGCATAGAAATCGGAAAACGTAGAACTACCATCAATCAGTTTTTCGTCTTGTAATTTAACCAGTTCTTTAATGTTTTCATTGTCACCAGGGCCACTGTCTTTGCTTCCCGCTGCCGCAAAATCGGATGCATTGCTGACCAAGGTCTGCATACCGTTGATCACACCACTCACTGGCTTCACCAGAAATGAGTCACCTTTTGACATACCCGTACTATTGCTGATTTTGATTTCTAAACCATCAAATTTCAGTGTCCCTGCCGTATTTGAATCCACAGGTACTTTGGTACCTTCTGGTAAACGTGTGACATTCCATTCACTGCCGTCAAAACGCATCTCGTAGTTATTGCCTGTGACTTTAGACACATCGCTATAACTGAGATCAAAGTCCGCTTTGCCACTATTATGGGTGTTGCTAACGACAGTTCCTTTACCAATTTCAAAGAAGTCTTTGCCCGTGTTGCCGTTGGCATCATAACCTTTGCTATGTACTTCATTGAATTTAGTCGCGAAAACTAATGCTAACTTATTGAGTTTTTGATAAGCCGGGTCCATGACTTCTTGGCGAGAACGCAAAATACCACTGAGTTCCCCACCACGAAATGATTCGTCAGGAATTTCGCGGACTTGGCCATTAGCTCCAACAAAGCCAATACTAAAACGGCTATCATCTTTAGAAGACGGAACCGCTTCCAGACGATTAGCTTTCTCCCCCGTGACTAGTGGTAACCCATTGGCAAAGGTCACATTATAGTTACCGTTTTGCTCAATAACCTTCACTCCAATTAATGAGTTAATTTCATTGACTAAACGGTCACGCACGTCTAATAAATCGTTTGGCTCTGAACCACTTACTGAACGGATCCGTGAAATTTGCTGGTTTAAGCCGGCAATTTTTTCAGCGTAGATATTGATGTCTTTTACTTTATTTTCTATCTGATGATTGGTATCGCGTTCCATTTCCTGCAGACGACGATCCGCTTCTTTAAACTGGCTTAGTAGTGCATTTGAATTGCCTAAAAAAACGTCAATCAACGTTTTGTCACTTGCATCACTGCTAGCTGCATCTAACGCGGTGAAAAAGCTACCAATATTGCTTGAGATATCTTCAATATCATTAGTAAGCAAATCATCAACTTTATTACAATTCTTAACGTACGCCTCATAGTCGCCACTACGTGCGCGGGATTGGCTGTACTGCGCATTGATAAATTCATCAAACTCACGGCGAACATGGCTGAAATAAGTGCCGTTACCAAAATAGCCATTAGGTGTCATCGTACCGGGATTCTCCCCGAAAACAGCACTTTGGCGGTGATAGTAACCCACACCAGCGTTGGCTAAGTTGTTAGAAATAACACTTAACCCGCCTTGTGCAGCGTTCACACCACTGAGCGCATTATTCATTACATTGTTCAGCATAAGCTTTTCCTGTTCTGGGTGCTTATCGCCACCATTGGCTGACACAATGAAAGCGATAGCAACTCAAATTATTTAGAGCATATTTGGTTATCGGAAATTCAGCGTAATTGTTTAGTCCAAACTCCCAATAATTCCGTATTTTTAGAAGATATCGTTCAAATCTATGGTATATGCCTGTACAGCCCTTGAAGCAGAATGACTACCTATTGGTTGATGACCACGTATTTGATTAATCAAAGTAATCAGTTTGTCCGAATAACTCGGGTCTGTGGCATATCCTGCTTGATGTAAACGGCGTGCAGCAATCTCTGGTGTCGGCGCTTTTTTGACGTCTTTATAACGCGGGTTTTCTGTCAATAGATTGATATAATCCGCAATCGCCTCTTCATAAGAGCCATAAACGCGGAAATCATCACGTATTTTGATGGTTTTGCCGTTAATCACTTCTGTTGTCATAATATTCGTAACAGGCCCTTGCCAGTTTTTTCCCGCTTTGATCCCAAATAAGTTATGACTGGTTTTTCCATCTGACTTCAGAATTTCTCGCTGACCCCAACCACTTTCTAATGCCGCCTGTGCTAATACCAGAAAATGTGAAATACCGCTGTCTTGGCTCGCGGCTTTTGCGGGGCCAATTAATCGGCTAATAAAATTGCTGCTGTTAAGCGATAATGCTTTGATTTTTTGGAATGGTGCCGATAGTGCATCGCCCATTGGCGCAAAGTGTCGCATCATTTGTTCCATATTAAATGGTGGTAATGATTGTGCTGTTTTTTCATCTAACGCTAGTAAGCTGTTGGATGTTGGCTCGCTTGAAGTATGTTGGTCTCGAGTGAGCTGTTGGTACATCATTTCCCCGAAACCTAAACCTTTTTGCGAAAGATCTTGGGCGATTTGCTGGTCATACATACTGGTCAGCATGCGTGTTTGGTCGCTGGAAAATAAGCCATCTTGCGGGAGTGCGTCACGCATACTTTTTAGCATCAATTGAACGAATGTTGCCTCAAGTTGCTGCGTGACATGGCGCAGCCCTTGCTCCGAATTTTTATTCAGTTCACCTTTTAACTGCCCCAGTGACTGTAAATCAAATGCGGCACCTTGCAATAGCTGCATGTCACTCATTAGATGATCTCCAGTTTCGCGCGTAAACAACCTGCGCTTTCCATCGCTTGTAATATCGACATCAAATCGTTTGGTGTTGCACCGAGTGTATTCAGTGCTTGAATAACTTGGTTTAATTGCACACTTGCATTGACTTTTTGCAGCGCCCCACCTTGATCACGCACCCCAACATTGGTATTACGAGTCACTACGGTTTGCCCTCCCGCAAATGGGGTATCCGGTTGGCTAACTTGAGTTTGTCTTTCTACCGTAACCGCTAAACTGCCGTGTGCAACAGCACAGCTATCTAAAGTGACACTGCGGTTAATCACCACAGATCCCGTACGTGAATTGAGAATGACTTTCGCCTCAGCCACTGGCGCACGTACATTCAGTTCCTGTACCCGGGCTAAAAAACGCACTTGGTCACGGTTATTGGCAGGCACCAGTAGTTGTACCGTTCTTGAATCTAACGCCGATGCAGTCCCCATACCGCCCATACGGTTAATTGCATCAGCAATATCTTGTGCCAATGTGAAGCTATCTTCGTTTAATTGCAGGTTAATCGCACCGTTTTGCCCGAAACTGCTCGGTAATTCGCGCTCAATAGTCGCTCCACCTGTAATACGGCCACCATTGAGTTGATTAACCTTAATACTACTCCCACCGCCACTGGCACCCGCACCACCCACTAAGATGTTACCCTGAGCCATTGCATAAATTTGCCCATCTACCCCTTTTAGGGGGGTCATCAGCAGCGTACCACCACGTAAGCTTTTCGCGTTACCCATTGAGGAAACAACAATATCTACGGACTGCCCAGTACGTGCAAAAGGCGGCAATTTCGCGGTGACCATGACCGCTGCCACATTCTTTAATTGCATATTGGTACCCGGCGGAACCGTAATCCCCATTTGTGACAGCATGTTATTCAAGCTTTGTGTGGTAAACGGCGTTTGCATGGTTTGGTCACCTGTCCCATCCAGACCAACGACTAAACCATAGCCAATCAACGCGTTATCTCGTACACCTTGTACGGTAGTTAAATCTTTAATACGCTCACTGTATGCTGAAAAAGCGAAGCAAAAAAATAGTGATAGCAAAATTATTACTTTATTTTTCATTGAATTATCTCGGCTGTTTTCTCGCTAATGTTTAATTAATAAGGCGAAACATTTAAGAAAAAGCGTTGTAGCCATCCCATGTTTTGCGATTCGTTAATATAGCCGTCGCCCACATATTCAATACGTGCATCAGCGACTTGTGTCGAACTCACATGATTGTCTGAACCAATTGTGCGTGGGTTAACCACTCCCGAGAAACGAATCGACTCAGTACCTTGGTTTATCGCGATACGTTTCTCACCAACCACATGTAAGTTACCGTTCGCCAATAATTGATCTACTGTGACAGTAATGGTGCCTTTAAAGGTGTTGTTGGCATTGGCACCGCCTTTGCCGCTAAAGTCACTGTTACCTTTAATATCTAATTCTGTGTTTTTACCGCCAATCCACCCTTGCATGAAACCCGGTAAGATCGCAGCTAAGAAACCTGTTTTCCCACTACGATTCGCATTCGCAGAGGAATTTTTGCTCGCACTTACGTTTTCTTGCAAATTAATGGTTAAAATATCGCCAACATTACGAGGGCGCCTGTCTTCAAACAACGGTTGATAACCATAATAAGCGGGTTGCGCGCTTTGAAATATCGAGCCATTGGGTGCAGGTGCTGTCGGTGCTGTTGGAATTGCAGTGGTTTGTGTGTCCACTAATGGACGCGATTTGATTTGTGCACAACCGCTGGTAACTAAGACCAAAATGGCAAGTAACCCTGCCTGTTTAGGCGCTATGAAATGCGTTAGCAACGCTGTTTTTTGCTGTTGAGAAATCGTGCCGCTTTCAATCATCATGTTACTCTTTTGCTGCTGTGTACGTTTTATCATCACGAAGAGATCCCTCTCATTGATAACTCATCACTATCGCAATGAGTTATTTTTACGTATTTTTTACCAATTACAATTGCGTTAAGCGCTGTAACATTTGGTCAGAAGCGGATACCGCCTTACTGTTGATTTCATAAGCACGTTGAGTTTGGATCATGTTGACCAACTCTTCTGCCACGTTAACGTTAGAGGTTTCTAACATATGTTGATAAAGTAAACCGGCGCCGTTAGTACCTGGTGCGCTCTCATTTGGTGCACCAGAACTGGCCGTTTCCATATACAGGTTTTCACCCATACTTTCCAAACCGGCGTCATTGATGAAGGTGGTTAATGTTATTTGGCCAATTTGCTGTGGTTGGTTATCGCCATATACAGTGATAGTCACGGTACCATCGCGCGCAATTGACAAGCTATTCGCGTTATCGGGGATCATAATCGCAGGAACGATTTGATAACCACTTGAGGTCACTAACTGGCCATCTTGGTTTGGCTGTAATGCCCCATCACGAGTATAAGCATCTGTACCATCCGGCATTTGCACATGTAAAAAACCTTGCCCTCTGATAGCGATATCGTTGGTATTTCCCGTTTTATTTAATGCGCCTTGCGCATGAATACGCATTGTGGCAACAGGGCGTGAACCTGTACCCATTTGTAAACCAGATGGTAACGAAGTTTGTTCTGAACTCATGGCACCCGGCTGGCGAATATTTTGGTACATTAAATCTTCAAAAACAGCACGTTGGCGCTTAAAACCATTCGTACTAACGTTGGCTAAGTTATTGGAAATAACATCAAGGTTAGTTTGTTGAGCATCAAGCCCTGTTTTGGCAATCCATAATGAGCGGATCATAATAATTCCTTTGTGAAATTAGCTAACAGCGAGCAGTTGGTTCGCCCGTTGTGCATTTTCATCAGCACTGCGGACAACTTTCATTTGCATTTCAAAGTGCCTTGCATTAGCAATCATAGAAACCATCGCTTCCGCGGCATTGACATTACTGCCTTCAATGACTCCCGCGGTGACAATTCCTCGTTCACTTTGTGGCAAAGCATTGCCATTTGCCGCTTGCCCTTGTGGTGATAAATGGAACAAACCATCTTCGCCACGGATCAAGTCTTGCGGTTGCGCTTCAACCACTTTCAAACGCCCGATTTGCCCTAACATCGTTGGCGGGTCAGTGGCTAAAAGTGCGGTAACTGTCCCGTCTGCACCAATGGTTAATTCTGCATTTGGCGGAACGTTAATCGGCCCACCATCACCTTGTAAGCGGCGCTCGCCAATGACAAGTTCACCTTCGCTAGACACTTGGATGTTGCCGTTACGGGTATAAGCCTCTGTGCCATCGGCTAACTCAACAGCCAAAAAATGCTTATCGTTTAACGCAACATCGGTTTGTTTACCCGTATAATTGAGTGGCCCTTGGCTCATATCAGCACCAGGAGTCGATGCCACCACCAGCGTTCTGGTTTGCTCGCTGTCACCATTTATTGGAACGGCACGCATTGCGGACAATTGCGCTTTAAAGCCTGCAGTTGACACATTGGCAATGTTATTTGAAACAATCGCTTGGTTTTCCAGCGCATGACGCGCTCCCCCCATCGCGGTATAAATGACGTGATCCATGGCCACCCTCTTGTTTTATCGTAAGTTAACCAGCGTCTGTAACATCTGATCTTGTGTTTTTATGGTTTGCGCGTTTGATTGGTAATTACGCTGCATCACAATCATGCTGATTAACTCTTGGCTCATATCGACGTTAGAAGATTCCAATGCACCACTGGTTAATTTACCAAACTGGCCGACACCCGGAACACCGTCCATTGGGTTACCAGAGGCATTAGAAGAGGCCCAAACGTTGCCACCTTGGGATACCAGACCATTTGGGTTTGCGAACGCAGATAACGCCACTTGGCCAACCACACGTTTTTGTTGGTTAGAATAGTTAGCGGTAATCAAACCGTTATCTTCAATTTTAAAGGTGGTGTATTCACCAGCAGGATAACCATTCACATCAATCGCACTGACGGAAGATTCGCTGACTTTTTGTTGACGAGTTTTCCCTAAATCAACTTTTAAGGTGCCATCATTTGCACCATTTAGCCCTTTGTATGCAAAATCAAACGTTGTTTCTATTGGCGTTACAACAGGGTCATCACCTGGATTCGGGCCCGGTGTTACCGTTTCTGTCACCAATTTTCCGTTACCATCAAATGACATATCCCCCAGCTTAGTTGCTGCTGTGTCATTCGCATCTTTAGCGTAAGCCGTCCACTTGTTGTCCGCTGTTTTTACAAAATAAACAGAGATTTCATGCGTGTTACCTTGGCTATCATACGCCGTCATGGTTGTACTGAAATTATAAGTCGCGGAATCATCAGGGTTATCAACATCGAAAGCTTTATCTTTGATTTTGTCTTCTGAATTCAAATTAATGGTTAATTTCGCTAACTCCGATGCTTTTGCATCCATCATATCCGTTGGGATATTCAAGCCCTCAGGTACACCACCACTTTGAATGGTAACATTGCCTTTTTCGTCGACACTCGCAGGATAGCCTGTGACCACCATACCTTGGTTATTCACTAGGTTACCGCTTTTATCCCGTAAGAATTGGCCATCTCGGCTGTAATAAGTATCACCGTTTTGGTCTTGTACACGGAAAAAGCCATTTCCGGAGATAGCAACATCTGTCGCTCTATCCGTACGCGTGATTGGGCCATCTTTAAAATTTTGTGTCACCGCGGCCACATTAACACCGAGACCAACACCTGAACCTGCAAACATATCTGCAAATGAGGTTGTCGCTCCTTTAAAACCATTTGTTGCGGAGTTGGCAATATTATTACCAATTGAATCAAGCCCCGCTGAGGCTGCATTTAAGCCACTGACTGCTTGTGAAAAAGACATATTTTCTCCATGAGTATTGGGGGTAAATTAAGAAGATGGATAAACCTTGAAAATGCTGCTCAGCGGGACACTTTGCCCAATGCCAACATCAAGTAATGGTGCGTCAGCCCCTGGAGTCACACCGTTAACACGGGTATACCCCAGTTTGGTGACTTCGATTTCAGCCCCCGAACTGACGGCTTTCACATCAAAGTAATATTTTCCTGTTGTATCTGTGACTAAGTTTCCGTTGTTATCACGACCATCCCACGCCATATCATAGATATCGGGTTTAACTTCCGTATCATAGGTAATGGTTCGCACAACCATTCGGTTTTTATCACGAATAGTAATTTCAACTTTGTCTGCCAATTTCGGTAAAAAGAAACCAAACGGCGAAGAAATATATTCAGATTGCGGCTCTTCAGCGCCCTCTTCACCTTCAATGGCATCTTTGTTACTCAATCCAAACATTGAAGGGCTATTTGGGCTGATGCCTTCATCAGGAAGCGGGTTTGATGGCTTAGTCACATTGCTGTCTTCACCTGTGCTCTCTTTCTTGAGCGGCGCTAAGATGATTTCATTGCGCGGAATAAGCACACCCTTACCAACCAGCTGAGTGGCTTGTAATGACTGACCTGAACCAATTTGTTGGGAAATACCACTCACGCTATCGCTGAGTTTATTCATGCTTTCAAGCGTGGCAATTTGCGCCAATTGGCTGGTTAAGTCCGTGTTTTCCATTGGCTTGGTTGGGTCTTGGTTTTGCATTTGCGTGACAATCATTTTTAAAAAAGTGTCACGCATATCGTCACTTTGACTTTTCTTTGGCACATTACTCGCAGCTGGCTCAGGGCCAGCGGTTGTATTATCCAAAGGGTCGTACATTGTGGCTGCAATTCCCATGAAAACGCTCCCTTACTGGCCTATTGTGAGTGTCTTTTGCAGCAAGGTTTTTGCTGTATTCATCACTTCTAAATTGGCTTGATAGCTACGGGAAGCTGAAATGGTGTTGATCATTTCACCGACCATGTCGACATTTGGCATTTGCACATAGCCTTTTTCATTCGCTGACGGGTGGCCGGGCTTATATTCCATACGAGGTGGCGTAGGGTCTTCTATCAACTCGCTCACACGTACACCACCTACTTCATGGCGCCCTTGTGGTGCCATTTGAAAAACCACTTGTTTTGCACGGTATGGTTGGCCATCAGGCCCTGCTATACTTTCTGCATTGGCCATATTGCTCGCACTGACATTCAAGCGTTGAGATTGCGCGGTCAATGCTGATGCAGAGATATCAAAAATACTCAGTAAAGCCATGAAGATTACCCTTGCTGTAAGACAGCCAACATACTTTTGACGCGGCTATTGATGAATGTAAGGTCGGCCTGATATTTCAAGGTGTTATCTGCGAATTGGCTACGTTCAATGTCCATATCTACCGTATTACCATCCATTGAGGTTTGGTAAGGAACTCGATATTTCAGGTCAATATTGGGGGCTTTGCCTCCTCGCCCTTCGATATGCCCTTTCGAAGTGACAGCAAGAGTCACACCTTTTCCCCCTGCCACACCTTTATCCATGGCTTGTTGAAGTTGACGATTAAAGTCAATATCACGTGCTTGGTAGCCGGGTGTATCGGCATTAGCAATGTTTGAAGCTAATACGGTCTGCCTTGCTTCGCGTATTGACAAAGCCTGTTGCTGGAAAGCAAACGTGGCGTTTAATTTATCAATCATAGTGGCCCTCAATGGAGATAACGCGATCCCTGATTTGAACGTTCGCGAGTAAAAATTAAAATTCGACCTGCATATCTTAGCGGCCTACGAAAAATTCTAATGGCGAGATAAAGGCAAAATAATTGACCTATTTGGCTCATTCGTTATTTCAGAGCTGCGTAAACTGCAATCGTGAAAAAGTTTGCTTGCTGGGGGAGATAAAAGGGATGAATTACGCTAAAAAATTGCCATTTTACTTGATAATCAGCTTGTTAGGATTTACTCCAACACTTTCTCAAGCGTCGTTACCTCAAGATATCAACCAATACTTTCGCCAAATTCATGGTAAAGGCAAGCAAGTTTCAATTGAGATTAAAACGCCGATTGAGCGTTGGCCGACTTGTGAAAACCCCCAGCTCAACCCCCCAGTTGGTGGGCGCAATATGGGTAATGTTTCCCTACCGATACAATGTGGTAAGAAAAAGCAGTTTATTCAGCTTACCGTGAATGTGACAGGTCAGTATTACGTGGCAACACGTAATATAAATAGAGGGGAATCCATACAATTTGTCGATATCGGTACCAAGAAGGGCTTATTACATAAACTCCCCACAGGTGCAAGCACCGATAAAATCGCGCTACGTGGTGCGATAGCCCTGCGTAATATTCCTGCCGGGCAAACATTCACAAAATCAATGACAAGACAGCCTTGGGCAATAAAAGCGGGACAAACGGTATTTGTGTTCGCCAATGGTGATAATTTTTCAGTGAAATATGAAGGTCGTGCCATTAATAATGCCACTGCCGGCCAAAATACCCGAGTACGCTTGTTAAATGGGCAAGTGGTGAATGGGGAAGCGTTAGAAAATGGCAGTGTCCAAGTGGTATTGAGGTAAAGATAACCCCATTGATACGCTAAATAATTCGAGTTGCAGCTAGGCGACAAGTGAAGATAGACCGATGAACATACATGAGTCTATGATTCGGCTAGCTGAGTGCAGTCAACAACGCTGCAACTTGCAGTAATACGAGTATATACTCTAAATAATTCGAGTTGCAGCTAGGCGACAAGTGAAGATAGACCGATGAGCATACATGAGTATGTGATTCGGCTAGCTGAGTGCAGTCAACAACGCTGCAACTTCAAGTATGACGAGTATAGCTGGTGAATGATGCAATATTTTGTAACACTATAGACACTAAAGATTCATCAATATAAGCCGATAACTGACATATGACAAAAATCGGGAATAGGAAAATACATTATGGCTATTGAGCAAACATCTGCAATTTCTGCGCTGACTCAGGTGACAAACCGCGACCCACAAGATGCGGCTGCCCCGATGCGCGACAAAAAAGTATCCAGCAATGAAGTCGTTCAAGAGAGTTCTTTTGCGCCAAGTGAGTTACAAAAAAAATTATTGCAACCTCAAGCTAGCGATATTAACAGTGCTAAAGTTGAGCAAATCAAACAAGCTATCAAAGATGGCACCTTAAAAATGGACGCTGAAAAAATTGCCGATGGCATTTTACGTGATGCCCATGAATGCATGTTATCAATGAAATAAAAATAGCCATCATGACTGACGAATTACTGATATTACTCGAGCAACAACTCTCTCACTTGCAATCATTACAGATAGTAATGAAAAATGAAGAGTTATTATTAGGTTATCACCGTGTACCACCTTCGCCTTTTCAAGAAACCACTGAACAAAAACGGTTTCTGGTTGCCGCAATTGGTCATGGTGAAACAAACCGCTTGGCATTAGAAGCACAAGCGGAGGTTAGTGCACCTTATGAGAACAATGACGCACTAGCTGGGGTATGGGAAGCCATTAAAACCTTAACCACCAACCTAAAAGAGCTGAATTATCGTAATCACCAGATGCTGCAATTGCATATTGAGCTAAATGCTCAGCGCCTAAACTTTGTGAAAAAGCATAATAACCAGTCTACTTATGGTGCTGATGGCTTAGAGTCAAAGCGCCCTGTATTAGGTAAGAAAATTTCAATTTAAGGTTGTTTTGTATTTTTAAACTAAAAAGGATTACCCTTTCATGTACTAGATAATAAACACCTTTTCATCAATTAGTTTGAGTAGCCTTAATGCTGCACCATTTGGTTTAATCTCCCCTCTTTCCCATTTAGAAACACTTTCCTTGGTCATATTTAATATCGAAGCGAGAGAAGATTAAGAAATATTATTTTGCTCACAAATACGTTTAATGTCTTCTCCTGTCATAGACTTAGGGTTGGTGAATTTTTTCTTAAGCTCTTGTGTTTTTATCCGCGCCTCGATACGGCAAGCCGCGGTGCCATCAGCACCACCAATTGCTTTCATTTCTTGAGCAAATTTCAGTAACTCATTTATTTTATTATTCATAATGAATCCCCACCAACAGGTTAGCTTCAACTCACTATAATTTTTACTATAGTAAAAATTATCATGGTTAAGGAAGAAAATATGCTAATTAAGCAAAGTCTTGGAATAAAAAAAGAGGAAAATTACCGTATCCTATTGGCAATTTTCCTCTTTTTAATACTGTAGCTAAATGGCAAATAATACCGATAGAATTAACTGCCGCTGATCATTGACGTCATTCTGATCTTACGGTGGTCAGTCATTTCTAAATTCGACATGACCACTAGCTGTGGCAGGCTGCGCCGCAAGAAACGCGACAAAATTAGGCGTAAGCCATGGTTAACTAATAATACCGTTGGGGCTCCCATCGCCTCTTGGTGTGCCACGGCTTGCTCTGCTTGGGTTTGAATAAACTGCGCCAAGTTTGGCTCTAAACCACCGCCATTTTTAGCGGCTTGCAGTAAGATTTGTTCAAGACTAGCTTCTAAACCAATAACTTGAATTTCTTCTGCATTACCAAACCATTGCTGGGTGATAGCCCGACCTAACGCAATTCTCACTTGTGACGTCAGGTAATCCGTATCTTTATTCTCACCATTTTCCCCCGCCATTTCAGCTAAGGTTTCAATGATGGTACGCATATCGCGGATTACCACATCTTCCATTAATAAATTTTGTAGTACACGGTGCAAAATGGTTAACGAAATGGTATCTGGGATCAGGTCATCTGCCAATTTTGGCATCTCTTTTTTCACACGATCATACAACATTTGTGCTTCTTGGCGGCCAAATAAGGTGCTGGAGTTTTGCAACAAAATTTGATTAAAATGAGTTGCCACTGCGGTACTCGCAGATACCACGGTATACCCTTGTATTTGCGCTTGCTCACGTAAATCATCATCAATCCAGATTGCAGGTAAACCAAATGCAGGCTCTTTGGTGACGTCGCCTTGTAACGACCCGGCGGCATTACCTGGGTCAATAGCCAGGCTACGACCAGGCTGTGCTTCTCCCCGCCCAACTTCTGCACCTTTGATCAGAATTCGATATTCACAGGGGGAAAGCGCCAAGTTATCGCAAATATGTACGACAGGTGGTAAATACCCCACTTCTTGAGCAAATTTCTTACGTAAACCACGCAGTCGCCCTAATAATTCACCTTGCTGGTCATTATCAACTAAGGGAATCAACCGATACCCCACTTCCATCGCCAACAAATCTTCTAGTTGCACGTCATCCCACGTGGCTTCAACCACTTTATTTGCTTCTTGGAAATGCTGCGATTGGCTATTATCTCCCGTGGCACTTTCGGGTTGTTGCGATTTACGCACTAAATACCAACCAAGGGCAGCCAGTGCAGCAGTAAATAGCAAAAAAACAAAGTTAGGCATACCCGGAATCAAACCGATTAGGCCTAAAACGCCTGCGCTCAACCACATCACTCGCGGGTTATTAAATAGCTGGGTGACCATCTGCTCACCCACATCTTCATCGGTTGCCACTCGAGTGACAATAACCCCAGCAGCCGTTGAAATAATCAAAGCAGGAATTTGCGCCACAAGGCCATCACCGATGGTCAGCAAGGTATACGCACTTGTCGCCTCACCCAATGACATATTGTGTTGACCAACACCGATAATTAACCCGCCAACCACGTTGATCACCATAATCATGATCCCCGCAATCGCATCCCCACGCACGAACTTACTCGCACCATCCATTGAACCGTAAAAATCCGCTTCTTGAGTCACTTCCGCACGGCGTTTTTTCGCTTCATCATCCGTAATGATACCTGCGTTCAAGTCGGCATCGATGGCCATCTGTTTACCCGGCATACCATCTAACACAAAGCGAGCGCCCACTTCCGCAATACGCCCTGCTCCCTTAGTGATAACCATAAAGTTAATCAGTACAAGAATAATGAACACCACAATACCGATGGCAAAGTTACCGCCCACCAAAAAGTGACCAAAAGCTTCGACAACTCGTCCAGCTGCATCTGGCCCTGTATGGCCATCTAACAAAATAATTCGCGTTGAGGCGATATTCAAAGAAAGGCGCAATAAGGTTGCAAATAGCAAAATGGTTGGAAATGCAGCAAAGTCTAATGTGCGCTTAGTGAACATCGCCACTAATAGCACCATAATAGAAAGTGCAATATTGAAGGTAAACAGTAAATCCAATAAAAATGCCGGCAATGGCAGTACCATCATCGACAAAATCAATAAGATAAGAACCGGTCCAGCAAGTATTTGCCACTGCGTTCCCTGTAAATTTTTCGGCAATTTTAATAATGAAGCCAAATTAGCCATCGCGATTGTTATCTCCAGCAAAGTCCAGCGTCGGTGGCACTGGCAAATTTTTCGGTTTTTTTGGTCTGAGCCCACCTTCACGGCGCCAGCGGCGCAATTGGTAAACCCATGCTAAAACTTCTGCAACCGCCGCATATAAGGCAACAGGAATGCTTTGGCCTATCTCCGCATGGCGATATAGCGCACGAGCAAGCGGCGGTGCTTCTAACTGTAATATTCGGTGCTCTTCACCAATTTCCTTGATGCGCTGAGCCAATACGCCCGCACCTTTCGCTAATACTTTTGGCGCCCCCATTTTTTTGTCGTCATATTTAAGGGCAACCGCATAGTGTGTCGGGTTAGTGACGATGACATCCGCACTTGGGACATCCGCCATCATTCGGTTACGCGCAATCGCACGCTGTTGTTGGCGAATTTTGGCTTTAATCTGCGGGTCACCCTCTTGCTGCTTGAATTCATCTTTAATTTCCTGACGACTCATGCGCAATTTTTTTAAATGGGAGCGAAACTGATAGAAAACATCAAAAGCCACCATCGGGATCAGCAAAAACACAATTAAATACCCGGCAAAAATGACTTTCTGTAGTGCATTACTTAGCGCCGTAACCGGTGATTCCATCACTAAATGCAGTAATGATGGCCAACTTTGCCAAAGAAAAATAAACGCCCCTAAACCCACAAATAACGATTTTAAAATTGCTTTAAATAACTCAGATAACGCATTCATCGAAAAAATACGCTTTAGCCCTTTGATTGGATTTAACTTTTTCAAATCAAATTTAATCAACTTGCTATTAAAAACGAGCCCACCCACTAACGATGACGCAGAAATCCCCACCAAAGCTAACCCACCAATCACGGGTAATAAGGCAAATAAAGCCTCACTGACAACACGTCCTAAATAGCTGATCATCAAGCCTGTGTTTTGTAAGTAATGACCATCAAAAATAAAACCCTGACGAGCTATTTGCCGCAGTTGTGCCGCCAAATGTCCGCCACTTAACCATAGCAAGCTCACGCCAGCTAACATCATCATTAGCGAACTCAATTCTTTTGAACGAACGATTTGCCCATCATCTTTGGCTTTTTGCTTTTTATGGGGGGTGGGCTCTTCTGTTTTTTCTACATCACTCTCGTCGGACACCGTGATTCCAAAATTTAATGAAAATACGAGTTATCGCTATAGCATGACAGAGTGTAAAAAAATCAATGGTGGAAAATAGACGTAGTTCAAGGGGGTTATTTGGCTATTGAGCAATAAGCATGCTTAATTACACATGCCTGAACACGTGTAATTAAGGAGATACCATGAGTACAATGACTCAAAGCATGAAAAAAACGCCAGTGTCACTATCGCGCCTGAACTTTATGAGCAAGCAAGGCTTGTTAAAAAAACATTATCTGTACGCCTAAATCCACAATTATCAATCAACGGGCAGGTTTTCATTTTAATGACTCATCAAATGGCTTGCGTCCCTCATTCATTATTAGGGAAAAAAATCGTTGACTTAAGTTGCCAACGAGACACCATTAAACACGCAATCGACTTACTTATTAATGGCTTTTAACAATAAAGGGTTATTATGGATACTTGCCACCTTGTTGCCCCAGATATTTCCTTAGAAGATGCCCCCAAACATGCCCAGCACATGCTTGACTGGCTAAAAGAACAAGGCATTATTGACCCACATTTCCAAGGCGTTGAATATGGTGAAGTCATTTATCGCCCTACACCCGCTCACAAAGAACCCATTTTGTACGTCATTAATGATGAAATCGTCCCAACCCAACTCCCGGAAGATATGCTAAAAAATTACCTGTCTATCGTAACTGAACACACGGTTTTTCACGCAGGTGGCAATGGCCTCGGTATTTACTGCCCACAATGTGCCAGTGAACAAAGCGAACAGAGCCATGCATGGAGCGATACGGTATCTGATTGGTATGAGGGAAAACCAGAAAACCTCGCTTGTTTTTGTTGCGATTTTCATGGTCCACTTAATGCGTGGCAATTTGATCCGCAATGGGCATTCGGTAATTTAGGTTTTAGTTTTCATAATTGGGATGTCCGCGATGATTTTATTGAGCTATTTGCACAAATACTTGGCAGTAAGATCATCGCAGTCTATCAACATGATTAGCGATTAAATACTCACCTGAATACATATAGATTTACTTATACACTATATAATTCAGGGCTTAGAAGGAAAATCCAAGGTAAGGCTCAAGCCAACCGCTTCCGCATATTTTAATAATGTGCCTAATTTCGGGTCGAATTGCGCTTTTTCCAAACGCGACACGTTTTGCTTTTGAGTTTGCATTTTTTCTGCAATTTGCATCTGGGTTAAGTTATTGGCTAAACGCGCTTTTTTAAGTTGATTGATTAACGCTTGCCTCATTTGTAATTCTGAAGAGCACTCATCAACATCCCCGTTATTTTCTTGAACGATATCAGCTTGTTCTTTTTGTTCTTTAATCACGAAAGTAGAAATTAAATCGTTATTTATCATTGCAATCCCTTCCTTGTAACGCAAGTACAATAAAACTACCCTAATCCTATGTAATTAGAGTAGTTTAATTAAAAAAATGTCGGTAATTAGAAACCTAGCTCATCAAGTAAATCATCAACCTGAGACTGTGATGCCATGACATTAACGCCTTCTTTATTGATTTGCGGGCCATTGAGCAAACTTTCGTTTTGCGTTTTCGCACGCATTTCAGGTGGCGTATTTTCCATTAATAATGCAAGCAGTTGTTTTTCAGCTTCTTCAACCACTTCCATCATTTTTTTGATGACTTGTCCTGTTAAATCTTGGAAATCTTGTGCCATCATGATTTCCAACAACTCTGCTTTAGTCGTTTCGCTGTCTTGGATCACCTGTCCTAAAAAGGCTTCTGTTGACTCACGCAATTGTGCAGGAACCGCATCTTCGGCAGTTTCTTGCCACTGCTGTTGCAGCACCTGCGCATTTTTATTCATTTCCACTTGCAGTGGTTTGATGACATCAATGCCATTTAAGGTTTTTTCTGCCGCTTGCGCCGTCATTTGTGCGATATAACGCAGCCTGTCTTTTCCGTCTGGAATACTCGCCACGGCTTGTTGAACGCTTTTTTCTAGGCCCAATTCGCGCATACTTTCACGCAGGGTTCTCATTAGCGTACCAATGCGTGTAATGACTTGTTTTAAATCATCATTACCATTGCGAATACCTTCCATACCCACTTGTTCAGTCATGAAAATCTCCTTTGGCACGCACTGTTATTGCAGACCCATTTTTTCGAATACTTTATTCAATTTTTCTTCTAAAATAGCGGCAGTGAACGGCTTAACTACGTAACCACTCGCACCCGCTTGTGCAGCCGCAATAATATTTTCTTTTTTCGCTTCAGCCGTCACCATCAAAACTGGGATGTGCTTTAATGCATCATCACCGCGAATAGTTTTGAGCAGTTCTAAACCATCCATATTTGGCATATTCCAATCGGCAACCACAAAATCGATGCTGCCTGCACGAATTTTCTCTAAGGCATCAACACCGTCTTCCGCTTCTTCTATTTTATTAAATCCGAGCTCTTTTAATAAGTTACGGACGATGCGGCGCATAGTAGAAAAATCATCAACAACCAAAAAACTGAGATCTTTAGCGGCCATAACCACTCCTTCAAAATACAATTGTGAATTCCTGCCCCGGGTTAAACCGTGACAGAAGAAAGTCTTGCTAAAACACTTGGGGCAATCTTGAGAATATCTTGCACTTCATCCGCAGCTCCCATTTCAATCGCAGCACGCGGCATACCAAATACCACACAACTACTTTCGTTTTGTGCGTAAGTGATTGCCCCCTGCTTACGTAAATTTAATAGTCCTTTCGCTCCATCCATCCCCATTCCCGTCAATAAAATACCAATGCATTTTCGCCCAACACATTGAGCTACTGAATCGAACAACACATCAACAGAAGGACGGTGCCGGTTAACAGGTTCGCTTTGCTGTAAAATGACTTGAAATCCCTTGCCTTTATCGGCAATCAACATATGCGAATCGCCTGGTGCGATATATGCATGGCCTTTTTGTAATAGCTCGTTGTGTTCAGCTTCTTTTACGGTCAATACACACAGCTTATTTAAGCGATCAGCAAAAGAACGCGTAAAACCCGCAGGCATATGCTGAGTGATCACGACAGGTGGGCATTCATGAGGTAACATTTCCAGAAATTGACGTATCGCCTCTGTTCCACCTGTCGATGCGCCAACCGCAATCACACGGCTGTTACAAACATAGGGAGAGAGCGCTTTGGCTTGAGAAACTGGCTCACTGACCTTTTTGTCCGGACGAGCAAAACGGCTGCGCTGAGTAATTTTTGACATAGCTGCTGCGCGAATTTTTTCACCAATAATATCGCGATAACTCATCATGGTTTCACGAATACCAATTTGCGGTTTCGTGACAAAATCCACAGCACCTAATTCCAGCGCCTTTAATGTCACTTCAGAACCTTTCGACGTTAATGTTGAAACCATGACCACAGGCATTGGGTGTAAGCGCATTAATTTCTCTAAGAAATCAATACCATCCATTCGTGGCATTTCCACATCTAACGTAATCACATCCGGCTCATATTGCTTGATTAAATCACGAGCAACATAAGGGTCTGGTGCGGTATCAACCACTATCATGTCATCATGGCTATTAATAATTTCGCGCATTAATTGGCGCATCAGTGCTGAGTCATCCACACATAGCACTTTAATTTTTTTCATTACCCCCTCCTCGCCGCTTGCAAGCTGTAGACGGTTTGCCCTTTAATAACGAAACTTTGTGATAACTGCGATAAATTTTCAGAATGCCCAATAAATAACAAACCATCTGGCTTAAGCAATGGAGCAAAACGCTCCAGCATTTTTATCTGCATCTCTTTATCAAAATAAATCATGACGTTACGACAAAAAATCGCATCAAATCGATGTTGCATTTGCCAATCATGGTCACTCAAATTTAAATAACGAAATTCAATCATTTGGCGTAATGCTGGCTTGACTCGCGCATAGCCATCAAACTCGCCAACGCCTTTCATAAAATAGCGTTGTCTCTGTAATGCCGTTAAAGACTTCAGCTCTTCTATGCGATACACGCCTTGTTTCGCTTTTTCTAGCACTTCCGTGTCAATGTCACTGGCAATGACTTTGGCATTAATTGCGTTTGGCCCAAGCACATCACTCAATGTCATGGCTATCGAATATGGCTCTTCTCCTGTTGAAGATGCAGCGCACCAAATATTAATCGCGCTATTTTTACGTGTGCGAACAAAGTCTGCTAGCGTCACAAAGTGGTGCGGTTCACGAAAAAATGCGGTTAAATTTGTCGTCAGAGCATTCACGAAAGCTTGCCATTCTGCATGGTGAGGCTCACGCTCTAACATCCGTAAATAATCGGAAAAATTGTCGATATTACAATCACGCAACCGCTTTAACAGCCGGTTATAGACCATATTTTTTTTATTCATGGTGAGGACAATGCCTGATTTTTTATGAATAAATCGACAAACCCGACCAAACTCATCATCAGTCAGTGGTTCTACCTGTGGTACAAAAAGCATCGTACTTGTCGTCCTATTCAATAAAAACCCAGAGGCAGCCAGTTATTTGGCTGCCTTTTAGGATGGATAACCTAAGAAAAAATAACCAGTTACGATTATCCACCGAAAACTCAAAAACGAGTTTTCACAACACTTAACGCCGATTACGATTTAATTGACTTTCAGGTAATTCAAAGAATGCAACCGTATCAACTAAGTTGTTCGCTTGATCTTCTAGCGCTGCCGTCGCACTGGTCGATTGCTCAACTAACGCCGCATTTTGTTGTGTGACTAAGTCCATTTGGCTTACTGCTGTTGCGACTTGCTCAATACCACGGCTTTGCTCATTGGATGCAGAGGCAATATTACCCATTAATTCAGTAACTTGGTTAACTGCAGCAACCAATTCACTCATAGTTGCACCTGCTTCATTAACTAATTGAGAACCTTGGCTGACTCTGCCAACAGATTCATCAATCAAGGTTTTAATTTCTTTTGCCGCTTCCGCACTACGCTGAGCTAATGCTCTAACCTCACCAGCAACCACAGAGAAACCGCGCCCCTGTTCACCCGCTCGAGCAGCTTCAACAGCAGCATTCAATGCTAAAATATTGGTTTGGAAGGCGATGCCATCAATCACACTAATAATGGCACTGATTTTTTGTGAGCTATTGGAAATGGAAGTCATGGTGTCAATCACGTCTTCGGTGATCTCTCCGCCTTTCGTTGCGGTTTTCGATGCGCTAACAGCAAGTTCACTGGCTTGGCGCGCGTTATCCGCATTCTGCTTAACCGTAGCGGTTAACTCTTCCATACTGGCTGCGGTTTCTTCAAGTGATGCCGCTTGCTGTTCAGTACGTGAAGATAAATTATTATTTCCTAACGCGATTTCACGGATACCAGTGTACATTTGGTCCGTATTTGAACGTAGCGCTGTTACTGAAGTCGCTAGAGACTCCTGCATGTCTTTTAACTTACCAAACACTTCACCAATTTCATCACGGGTAGTGACTTCAATTTTCTGATTGAGTTTACCATCAGCCACTAATGCAAAGTGCTCTCCCATACTTTTCAATGGGTTAATCACTTTACGTTTCATCCAGTAGTTAACAAAAACAATAACGGCAAGGATAATAACAATCACTGAAGCGAATGAACTCCACGCAAACGTGTTATACATTCTTGCTGCTGCAAGAGATTCATCATTTTCAGCATTCAGTAATTCAAGGTATTCCTCGACAACTTGCTCCAACTGATCCTGGTTTTCTTGGGCAGGAAGTTCAATATAGGCTGCAATATCTTTATTATCTAAATGTGTTTTTAATGCTTTGAGTGTCAATACAAAGGCTTGATACCGAGCCTCAAGAGCGGCGAGATTTTCTTTCTCACTCAAAAGAGGCTGGTTTTTAAACGTGGTGTAATCTTTCTCAGCTTCTTCGAGTAATTTATCAAAAGTTACTCTCGTTTCTTCAATCAACGGTTCGTTACCACCCACTTTATGCAGCAAAGCAATTTGCGTTAAGCTGTTGCGTGCTTGCATTAGGTGTTTACTGGTTTCTTCAAGCATCGCTCGCTTATCAGACCCCAAATCAATACGCTCTAAAGATTTTAATTCACTTACAACAATCCCGACAGAAACCCCGCTAGACACAATCTGCATCCCACAAAATAAAATGAGAAGTAGATACAAACTCACCGAAATTCGGATATTTTTACCAAACATAGAAATCCCCACTTGTGCCAGCTAAGAGAACTGAACCTCTGAAACATTGCCTTGTTTTCTAATGCACAGAAACGCTGCAAAACCAAAGCCTTGCAGCGAAAGACTGAGCTTAACCGTTAGAAAGTTTCCCAATTGTCATCATCTTTATGTTCTTTCGATGACAGTTTTGTCAGATCCGGCGTTTTAACGATATTTGAAACCGTTCTTGCTGCCGGCTGAATATTGCGTATTTCGCTTTGTTTTAATGGTGGTAAACGGAAGATGGAAATCAATTGCGACAGTTTTGCCACTTGTTCTTCCAATACATTGGCTGCAACCGCAGACTGCTCAACCAGCGACGCATTTTGCTGTGTAACCTTATCCATTTCTGCAACAGCGATGCTGACCTGTGCAATTCCTTTACTTTGCTCGTCTGATGCAGTTGCAATGTGCGTCATAATGTCAGTGACACGTGTGACAGACTCGACAATCTTGGTCATTGTTTCGCCCGCATCTTCTGCTTGGCGAGCGCCTGTCCCAGTTCTTGACACTGAATCTTCAATTAACGTTTTAATCTCTTTAGCCGCATCAGCACTGCGTTGTGCTAAATTACGCACTTCATCAGCCACCACAGCAAAACCACGACCATGCTCACCTGCTCGTGCCGCTTCAACCGCTGCGTTTAGCGCTAAGATGTTGGTTTGGAAGGCGATGCTATCGATAACCGCAGTAATATCAGAGATTTTCTGTGAGCTATCGGCAATGTTCAGCATGGTACTGACCACATTCGATACCACTTTGCCACCCTCTTTTGCTATCACTGAAGCTTGGTTTGCAAATTCACTCGCTTGGTGGGCGTATTCCGTATTTTGTTTTACGGTTGCAGTCAGCTCACTCATACTGGCTGAGGTTTCTTCTAAGCAAGCAACTTGCTGCTCAGTTCGTGCAGATAAGTCATTGTTACCTGCTGCAATTTCGGTTGTACCTTGGTAAATAGTTTCGCTACCATCTAGCACACCACGAACGGTATTAATCAATTCCTGCTGCATATGTTGAACACCATTGGCCAACTCACCAATTTCATTCTTGGCAATTGTTGTCACATTCGGTGTTAAATCGCCTGAAGCAAAGACTTTAATACGCTCAATTAAGATACCGAGTGGTTCAATAATGCCTTTACGAACATAGCGATAACTAAAGAAGCCAATTAAGGCGAGTAAGATAAATAGCGTCACCAACATATATAAAGATTGGCGATAGTTATTATCTGCGTTAACGACTTCGGCTTGAAAATCTGCTGAGATATCCGCAAAATAAGCGTTAAATTGCTCTTCAAATTTTACTTGGTGCCCTGAGGTTCTGTGTGCATAAAAGCCTTCAAGGTCACCTTTTTCAGCGAATTCACCTAGCTTGATTAACGCATCACGATAGGTTTCATAGGTGCTAAATAGTTTTTCAAATTTGGCCTTATCATAATCCGAACTTTGCATCAGCTTGTTATAACGTGCATAGGCATCATCCGCTGATTTAAAGTTACGTTTAGCGGCTTTAATCAAATCTTCTGTCGTTGCATCGTCTTGAATTTTACGACCTTCAAGTAAATAGGCATTGATAGAGCGGTTTAAGTTAGCTCGAGCTTGTAACAAATTGACCCAGCTTTCCGTTAATACTTGTCTTTGGCGTTGTAATGAATTCAAATAACTGATGCTGTCGCTGTTATCACCCAGTTTGGTAAACATCAACCCACTGGATACCAGTTGCAGCAAAATAAAGATAAAAATGACGGACAAAAGTCCCGATACGATTTTAATTCGACTGTACATGACGTTTTACTAACATAATTTTGTTGTATTTTGGATATCGGTCATCCAACCAAAAACTTTAGTTAATGACTTATTATTATTTGAACAATTGTTGGGGCTGAGAATTACTCAGCCATGCTGTCAATCAGCGCCATTTCATCGCTTGTTAATAATTTTTCGATATCGACTAAAATCAACATACGGTCGTTTAATGTTCCGAGCCCTGTCAGATATTGTGTTGATAATGTCACGGCAAAATCAGGTGGTGGTGCAATTTGTTCTTCATTCAAGACCAGTACATCCGAAACTCCATCGACGACAATACCAACGACGCGATCTTTTAAATTCACTACGATAACGACCGTGTTATCGTTATACACCACGTTTTCATGGGAGAATTTCACCCGTAAATCAATAATCGGAATGATGACCCCACGTAAGTTAGTCACTCCTTTGATAAAATCAGGGGTATTCGCGATACGAGTCACTTGTTCGTAACCACGAATTTCCTGCACTTTTAAGATCTCAATGCCATACTCTTCTTCACCCAAGGTAAAAATGAGGTAGCCTTCGCCGTTTTTTTCTTCTTCGTGTTTATTTAAATCATCATCTAACATAGACATGGTGTATGGCCTCTATTTAGTGCACGACAGGTTGAGAAACCTGCTGTTTCTTTTTAATCAAAATGCTGTTATTCATTTTTTGTAGTTCAGCCACATCTAAAATCAATGCAACAGAACCATCACCCATAATCGTTGCTGCGGAAATACCGGGGATCTTGCGATAATTACTTTCAATGTTTTTCACCACCACTTGCTGCTGCCCAACTAATTTGTCGACCAACAATGCAAAACGATGACCTGCATTCTGAATAATCAGCACAATACTGTTATCTAAATTTCGTTCGGCTTCTTCGATGGAAAATACGTGGTGTAATTCAACAAGCGGTAGATATTCACCTCGCACAAGCAGCATTTTTTCCTCTCCAGCCAAGCGATAAATATCCTCTTGTCGAGGCTGCAACGTGCTGATAATTGCACTCAATGGCACGATAAAGACATCTTCCGCTACTTTCACCGACATCCCATCCAAAATCGCTAAAGTGAGCGGTAATAAGATGCGGATAATGGTGCCTTTGCCTTCGGTAAAACCGATTTGAATACGACCGCCCATGTCTTGGATATTTCTTTTCACCACATCCATTCCAACACCGCGTCCCGAAACGTCTGTCACTACCTCTGCGGTTGAAAATCCTGGAGCCATAATCAGCATCGCAACTTCATCATTGCTCATACCATCATGCACGTTCATGCCTTGTGACTTCGCTTTTGCCAAAATACGTTCACGGTTTAGCCCTGCGCCATCATCACGAACTTCAATGCAAATATTGCCACTTTGATGTGCTGCCGCTAAGGTCAATGTGCCAGCTTCTGGCTTACCATTTGCCACGCGAACTTCTGGCTTTTCAATCCCATGGTCGAGGCTATTACGAACAAGGTGATTCAGGGGATCGACGATGCGCTCAATCAAGCTTTTATCGAGTTCAGTTGAACTTCCTTCCACTTTCAGCTCGATTTTTTTACCTAATTTCGATGCTATATCCCGTACCATGCGTGGGAAACGACTAAATACGTAATCCATTGGCATCATGCGAATTGACATAACGGATTCTTGCAAGGCGCGAGAATTACGCTCCAACTGTACGATTGAGCTTAATAAATCACTGTATTCATTTTGATCGACATGCTGACTATGTTGGGTCAGCATTGATTGAATAATGACCAACTCCCCGACTAAGTTGATCAACTGGTCAACTTTCTCTACAGCCACACGAATACTGCTCGAATCCCCTTTCGGTTTAGCGATTGCAGGTTTTTTCGATGTATTTGCAGGCGCAGCTACCGCTGGTGAAACAGTTACAGGTTTTGCTTCTTTCTCCGGCTCAGGAATCTTAATTTCGATTGTGCCATCGGAGCCATCCGTGATGACTTCTTCAGGAGATAAGGCGAGGCAATCCGCAAATGATACGACTTGGTGAGCAATCTGTGATTCATCCACCACAAAACATAATACGCCACTAATATCATCAATATCAGTGTTTGTACCAAGCCATGCTTGCAAACTATTTGCTGTTTTTTCAGTATGATACAAGTGCCCAAATAAACTGAGCTCATCTGCCAGTAAATCAACTTCATTTTCTTTGAGCTGATTTAACGAGATCATAAAGTAGTGTGAATATTCACCTTGCTCTGCGGGAGCTTCTTCAACAACCGCAACTTCAACTTTAGTCTCAGGTAACGCAGCCGTTGTTTCAGTGACCTCTTCTGCTCTATTTTCAACCCGGCTAAGCACCTCACAAATGCGCTTAAAGGTCTCTTCATCCGGCAAAGAATCATTTTTATAGGCATCTAACTGTGATGCCATGACATCCTTAGCATCAAGAAAAACATCAATAATGTCAGGTGTGAGTGTTAATTCATCATGACGCGCCTTATCTAAAAGGTTTTCCAATGTGTGAGTCGTATTCTGCAACTGAGTGAAACCAAAGGTTGCAGCCCCTCCTTTTATTGAATGGGCACTGCGGAAGATGGCATTTAGCTGCTCGCTATCCGGGTCAAAAGGATCAAGCTCAAGTAAATGTTGTTCCATATCCCTGAGCAACTCATCAGCTTCATCGAAAAATGTTTGATAAAACTCGGTAATATCCATGGTTTTTATCCAATTTCGCTTAAGTTTCACTTAACGCTGACTGCCGGACATTCCGGCAGGCAACTAAACATGTTATGTAATAAATTCAAATAACAGCAATTCATCACGGTATTTTCACCGCAGCGACAACACCCACGGACGTTTCTGGTGTGGGCTTTTGCGGTTTATTCAGCACATCATTGATCGGCTTTGCGCCATCATATTCACGGAGGATCTGCTTTGTTTCTTCATCATTTAAAACAATGATACTTATCCGGCGGTTGATCGGAGCAAAGCCATCATCTTTGTCTAAATGAATAGCTGATGCCATTCCAACCACGCGTAAGACTTTATTTTCATCCATTCCACCGCGAATCAATTCACGGCGTGAAGCATTCGCGCGATCAGATGAAAGCTCCCAGTTGCTGTAATTGGCTCCGTTGGCATAAGCGAGGTCATCAGTATGACCGGAGATACTAATTCGATTGGGAACATCATTAAGAAGTGGTGCTATTGCTCGCAAAATATCACGCATATACGGTTCAACCATTGCCGAACCAACTTTAAACATTGGGCGATTTTCACTATCTACAATTTGAATTCGTAGCCCATCGTTGATCATATCAATCAGTAAATGTGGCTTTAATTCATTCAAACGTGGGTCTTTTAAAATGGCCTGCTCAAGTGACTCTTTTAATTTTTCAAAACGATAGTTTGCATTTCCATCAATAATATTATTAGGTTCTGGCATCACATCCCCATCACGGAAAATAGGGTCTTTACCACCACCTGGAATAGGGTTTGTGGCATCTCCACTTTTACTTCCTGGGTTGATAGCTGTACTTAAGGGAGTACGAAAATACTCGGCAATTTGAGTTAATTCTTGAGGACTTGAAATTGAGATTAGCCACATCACTAAAAAAAATGCCATCATCGCCGTCATAAAATCGGCATAAGCAATTTTCCATGAACCGCCATGCCCGTTTTGCTGATGCGAACTGCGTTTTTTAACCCGAATAACATGCGGTGTATTGGCTGCCATCCGTTAGTTACTCCTCAGTTGTTTCTTGTGAGCGGGCACCAACTTTCACTTCTCGAACTTTATCTTCAAGTTCAACAAATGAAGGCCTATCTGCACTGAATAACACCTTGCGGCCAAATTCCACTGCAATTTGAGGGGCATAGCCTTGCAATGCTGAAAGGAAAGTCACTTTAATGCATTCCATCATTTTCAATTGCTCACTACTGCGTAGTCTTATTAGTGCAGCCAAAGGTAAAATGAAGCCATAAGCCACTAAAATACCTAGAAATGTTCCCACCATAGCATGAGCAATTAAAGCACCCAATTCACCAGCAGGACGATCCGCTGAGCCCAAGGCATTTACGACACCCAAAACGGCCGCAACGATCCCAAATGCAGGCATAGAGTCACCGACCATATTTAACCCCGAAGCCGGTACTTCATTTTCTTGGCGAAAAGTTTCTAACTCTTCGTCCATTAATGCTTCAATTTCATGGCTTTGTAAGTTACTGCTTACCATCAAACGTAAGTAGTCCACGATGAACATCATGGTGGATTCGTCTTTTAAAATACGGGGATACTGGGAAAAAATTTCACTTTCACTTGGGTTATCAATATCTTTTTCAAGTGCAAGTAACCCTTGCTGGCGTGATTTATTAAGTAATTGAAATAACAACGCCATTAAGTCCATTGACATTGTTTTATTGTAAGAGGAACGACGAAAGAGTTTTGGTAATACTTTACACAAGGCGACGATGGATTTGCCACTGTTACCAACAACAAAGGCACCTAAACCTGCACCTAAAATAATAACAAATTCAGCAGGTTGATAAAGCGCACCCAAATGGCCACCGACCATTAAGTATCCGCCTATAACCGCAACTGTAACAATGATATACCCGATGAGTATTAACACAATATTCCCTTTCACTCCGTTGGTTAACAGATGGCAGTCAAAGGGAATATTAGGAGTGACAGGCAAAAACCTTTGCCTGTTAACCAAATCAATCCAATTACATTACCGCTTTAGTAATGCCATCCTGTCGATATACCGTAATATCGGCTAGATGCTCGGAAAGTTTACGTTTTTTTATTGCACGTGATGGCGGTTGGCATAAACTACAAGTAAAGCTATTTTCAGGAATATGTGCGTAAGTAATAAAAGAACCATGGCAACAGCTACATTGTGAACTTTGTAACATGCCACTTTCCACAAAACGGACTAATGTCCAAGCGCGTGTTAAAGCTAACAAAGGCTCCTCACCAGGTTCTGGAATGCACTGTTCAAGGTATAACCTGTAGGCTTTTAATATGGCATCCACACCACGACATTGACCACTTTTAAGTAAAAATTGATAAGCATTATAGAACATGGATGAATGAATATTCTGTTCCCACGTCATAAACCAATCTGTAGAAAAAGGTAGCATGCCTTTTGGTGGTGGGCAGCCTCTTAGCTCTTTATATAAACGAACTAAACGACCACGACTAATTTGAGTTTCACTTTCTAACATTTGAAGGCGAGCGCCTAAAGAGATTAGTTCCATGGCTAATCGAATATCATTCGCTTCTTGGACTATACTTTTTTCAGCTGCGGTACTCATCTTTTTCTCGCTATTTCTGTGTCGCCCTCATTATGCGTTTGCAATAATCGGGTCGAAAGTAAGATACCTGTATGAATTTGTTGCAATTCATCAACTCTTGAATCACGGGTTAGCTTTTCAATTGTGTCACTATTATCAAATCTAAACTGGCAGATTAGCTGGTTTGTCTCTGCTAATTTGACTAATTGAGGGAGTGTAAGGTCTGCTAAAGTAGTTGCCATTGCATCAGAGATACCTAAACGAAACATCGCAGAGGCTTTCTCTTGGGAGATGAGTTTTTGGGCTAATAGCAAATATGAGAGGTTAATATCGTATATATGCTTCAGAAAATCTGTCGTCGAGCTCATTTTTTTTCCTTTCCGAAAATTATCAACATCTGTGCGATCTGTATGCAAAAAGAACAAATATAAATTTGAAAGTATTGTGTAATCAAATTATTAAATTTAAAAAGTAATTAAATTGGGTAAATACAATTCCATTAATTTTCCCATGTCATCCATTCAAAAGTACCCAATTTGGAGTATAAACACACAAATTTCCAAACTTAAATTAAAGATATTTCCTGAATACCTACAACAATAAAGAATGACTAAAAAATTAGCGGTTCCCGTAAAAATCAGAAATGGCTGATGTCATTATTAGTCGCTAATTATTATGCACCACTAAATTAACTATTCAAGGTACTTATGTTTCTTTTTATACCAATGGGATGATTACCCCTTAATTCATTAAATAATCTTCATTATCTCTTTATCTTCTATTACTTTATCCTAAATATCCACAACATTTTTAGTCACCTTAAGCAAAATGGCAGGATTTTAATCAAAGCATTCACTCTTTACATGTGATTACCAAGCGAAAAAAACCAAGCACAACATCAAAAACAACATATTGATCCAAATCAATTTTTAGTATTAAGAAACTGAGTTACCCATGTCTGTAATAAGCCGTTATCGGCACTATTGGAATAAAACTTAATCATTAATTTTCAATAAGTTTAATCTACATTACAACCATCGTTCAAAATTATTCAATCGTAGTTATCATACAAACTCTCACTATATTGTCATACATATTAAGTATCCGCCCTCAATTCTCATTAGATTAATTAAACAATGATTATAATGTCATCATCTCGTAATATTAATAAAATTAATAAAATTTAAATAAATTACCAATAATAAAAAACTATTTAGCTTAAATACTTTTACTGGTTATTTTTGTTTTTTTAATATTTTAAGTAATCACTTTGTTATTAATTCATTAAAGTAATTTTTTTTGATTAATTAATATTTGTTTTTTTATATAAAGTAGCTGAGATTTCATTTTTTTTAATAAAAAGATCAACCTACGTTAACCAATCACTTTTGTGTTAAGGGTGAAAAATGAAGGTTTCAATTAAGAACATTCCATTTTCTATATATTTTTCATATCACTTTTAAAACATTCGATTGGCACTTAAAATAAAAACGACTAAGCGTATTATTACATGTCTTCATGCTTATCCGTTCTAGCTGTTTTCACGCAATGACAACAAATTTGATTAACCAAGGTTATAGTAACCTTTGATTACTATATACTTTTATTTTAACAAAATACCCTAATCATCATCCTAACTTAAGTAAAATTGCTTAATCCAATAATGAAGGAATAGAAAAAAATGACTTTTAGTTAAAATAATTCAGTGAGAAGCTTGCTTATAAAACAAACAAATTTATTGTGCTTTTTATGAGCAAAAATATTCTCCAATTTGCGACAGTCTTCACACTTGTTTTCTTTGTTTCTCAATAATTTCCGAATAAAACGATACTCTCATTGATATATTTATGTTAAGAAGATCACATTAATATTGCTTACAATGCTCTCTAAGTCGTATGTAGGATCAATATAGACAAAATGATGAAAAAATGACAAGGCCAGTGAAGTGATAAACTTGTTTTCCTCATGCACCAATGCAACACTGAGCACACTAAAATATAATTTTAAGGAAAAGCATGTTCAATTATCAAGCAACTGTAGACTTCATTGAGGAAGAAAACGTATATGAAATCAACTTTAGTGATTTTTCTGGGCTACAGGGCGTTAGCTATTGTAAAGAAGATGTTGAGTTAGAAGCCCAAGAAATTTTGCTCGCTTCTTTTGCTGAACTAATTGAACTCAGAAAACCTATTCCATTAGCAACACAAACAAAAAGTGAAGCAACCTTTACTGTTTATTTACCCATAATCTGCTGCTTAAAAATTGCCTTGCATAACGCGATTCTCAATTCTGCAACACAACGCATCGACCTCGCTCGCAGGCTGAACATCAATGCACAACAGATAGAACGCTTACTCGATATTCATTACGCATCTAAAATTGAACTTTTAGAGCAGGCTTTATATATATTAGGCGTTGAAGCTTCAATTACAATCACCCAAAAATTGGTTGATAACAGCATGAACTGATCATCATTGATAAGAATAGCGCCGAAATAGCCTGAAACACCTTTATTTACCTATACTGATTGTTAGGCGTTGATGAAATGGCAGAGACTTGAGTTAATTTTATTTTCCTCATGTCTCAAACCCTGTAATTGCAATCACTTCTTAGGTACATTCCATATTAAAAAATAGTCTCTTTAAATTGTTCGCAATTCAACCAAATCATACTTTTCCAACCCAATACAGATTCCTTGGGGTGTCTATCACGTTTCATGTCTTAAGCATCTGTGATTTTTATCGTACTCTTAAATGATGAATAAAGGATATTGTAGCCTTATATCCGGTTACTAAATCATGAGCTAACTCGAATTAATAGTAACATTTAACTTAATAAGACTCATCAATATTTGACGTATTACCTTCCCTTTCATAATCCCTAAAATAATTTATTTTAAATAAAAATCTCAATGAGGTACAATAAGTGAGTTTTTATATAGGGTATATGTATGAAAAATGAAAATCACTTAATCTCGAATATAAAAGATAATAACCAACCATACTGGCCTACACTAAAGCTTATATTGAGTTCATTAATTGTTTTTGATTTTTATTTAAATTTAGTTGATAAAAACAAATATGCGTTGCTTATTAATACTTTTGAATTAACATTAATCCCTATGTTTGTATTTATAGTTGCATTTATAACAAAAAATACGACATGGAAAGGGTTACAATCTCATCTTCTTCCTGCTGTTATCATTTATTTTACGTTCCAAACAATCGATATGATCCCACTTTATTTCACCGGTGAGTTAACTTTAAGAACCTATTTACTTTCTCCTCAATACGGAGTTTGGTTTTTCTTAGCAACGCCTATCTGGCAAGCTATTTTTTTATTATTACCGAAAAGCTTTAAATTAAATAAATTCTACCTCTCTATAATTTTAACATTATCATTGATAATTTCTTATATAACAAAAACTTACCTTATGCCATTTTCTAGTTTCTTCTCAATTATTCTATATTTTCCATTTTTTGTCATCGCTTATTTTATTAATAATAAAAGTATATCTTCGTTAAGAAAAAAACCTACCATGGTAATTTTTTGTATTACAATTTCAGCTATTTTATTCCTTCATTATCGAGATGCTTTCTTAAGTGAAATGCTCAGCGGTATCAACTCCTATTTATTCTTCAACGAATTTATTATTCATATTTTAAATTTTTCTATAAGTCTAGTGTTAGGGTCAAGCATTATTTACTTTGCCTTATCAACTGATAAATATGCGAAAACATCAAACAATGCTTTAGGTGTTTATTTAATCCACCCAATTATTTGTTTTATTATATTACAAACATTAGTTTTTTTAGGTATAGAGCTTAATTTATTATTAATAATAACATTTACTCTACTAACCATTTGTATAGCACTTTTATTAGCATCAATTCCAATTATTCATTGGTTTATAGATCCTATTTTTTACTCTAATAAATTGAAATAATTAGGTAAAAGCCTAACTCATAAACAATCAATGCTATTTGAATACTAATTAAAAAAGATAAAAAATCACCTCAGCAGGTTAGTTTGAAACGCTGTTTAAATTCCTTGCAATCCTAGTTAGTTCAATCCGGCGTCCCGCTGTCTGATCTTCAAGAAATGGGCGGCTAGGAAAGTATTGAGATAGTTCTGCGATATGCTCACTGAGCCCCAGATCACTTAGCCAAACATGCTAAGCAAATTGATGCAATATTTAATGCTTGCGTCCCAAATACGTCCCATACAGTCAGTATAGGTTCCGCAGCATGCTCATAACTCATTGAAAATCTTGGTGGGTTGTGGGGGGCTCGAACCCCCGACCTAATGATTAAGAGTCACCTACTCTGCCAACTGAGCTAACAACCCGATACAAATTATTTAACGCCTAACAATTGCTACAGTCAATATGATTCTGCTATTTTTATTATCTAAGTTAATTTAAAGTTACGAATGTAAAATTTAAGAAAACTATCGCTTGAATAAACATCACTTCGTTTCTAACAAGATAACTTTTCCTTACTCTAATTGAGATTTGTGTCACAATATTTCACGCAAACATAACCACAAAATTATAAAAAAGACTGTGGCTAATTATCACAAACCACTACGGACATCTTTAGTATGGAAGAAAATGCGAATTCACTATCAACACAACCCAACGCTGATCGTAATCAGCTAAAACGTAGTCTTAGTAACCGCCATATACAACTTATTGCTATTGGTGGCGCAATTGGTACAGGCTTATTTATGGGTTCTGGTAAAACCATTTCACTTGCGGGCCCATCAATTATCTTTGTGTATATGATAATCGGCTTTGTGCTATTTTTTGTGATGCGCGCAATGGGTGAACTGCTACTTTCTAATCTGGACTACAAATCATTCAGTGATTTTTCTGCTGACCTTATCGGCCCATGGGCAGGTTTTTTTGTCGGTTGGACATACTGGTTTTGCTGGGTTATCACAGGTATTGCCGATATCATTGCCATAACAGCCTATGTGAGCTTTTGGGTTCCTGATTTTCCTGAATGGGTAACCTCATTTATCTGCGTAGTCACCTTATTAACACTCAACCTGGTTTCTGTCAGGCTTTTCGGTGAGCTCGAATTTTGGTTCGCTATGATAAAGATTGTTGCCATAGTGGCTCTCATTGCAGTAGGTGGCACACTAATTGCCATGAATTTTCAATCCCCTGCGGGTCATACGGCATCTTTAAGCAACATCTGGAATGATGGTGGAATGTTTCCGATGGGGATCAGCGGCTTCTTTGCTGGCTTCCAAATTGCTATTTTTGCGTTTGTTGGGATTGAATTAGTCGGAACGGCAGCCGCTGAAACACGCGATCCAGAAAAATCTTTACCGAAAGCTATCAACGCGATACCTATCCGGATCATTGCATTCTATGTGTTATCTTTAATTGTGATTATGGCAGTTACCCCATGGCGAACCATATTGGCCGATAAAAGCCCATTTGTAGAAATGTTTGTCCTGATAAGCTTACCTGCAGCAGCAAGTATTGTTAACTTTGTCGTTTTAACTTCTGCAGCTTCTTCTGCAAATAGTGGTGTATTTTCCACCAGTCGAATGCTTTTTGGGCTTTCAAAAGAAGGGGATGCACCAAAACAGTTCAGCCAATTATCGAAAAAAGCCGTACCCGCTACTGGGTTGATTTTTACCTGTATCTGCCTCAGTTTTGGTATTGTTCTGATCTATTTTATTCCTGATATCATGCATGCATTCACACTAGTCACAACCGTGTCTGCAATTCTTTTCATGTTTATTTGGAGCATGATTTTATATAGCTATTTAAATTTCCGTAAAAAGCGACCTGAGATGCACAAAGCATCCCATTATAAAATGCCTGCGGGTATTGTGATGTCGTGGTTAAGCCTCGCCTTTTTTGCCTTTATGGTTGTTTTATTGGCATTTCAGCACGATACAAGACAAGCCTTAATAGCAACACCAGTTTGGTTTATTTTGCTCTTCATTGGTTACCAATTCGCTAAGCGCAAAAAGAACCATTAATGAAAAATAAGCAAAAAGGCCGAATAACAGTATTGTTACTCGGCCTTTTTAGTTTATAAACTCGCTCGATTAACTTGCTTTATATTCTGCCTCGGCTTCATCAAAACGAGCCTGCGCAGCTGCACTTGGTGCTTTAGTTATCAAGCTGACAACAACAATCGCGATTGTTGCTAATAAGAAACCTGGGATGATCTCGTACAAATCAAACCATTTGTATTTTATCCAAACGAGTACTGTCACTGCACCAACTAACATTCCTGCGAGTGCGCCCGTACGCGTCATTCGTTTCCACATTACAGAGATTAAAACAACAGGACCAAACGCTGCACCGAAACCAGCCCATGCATTACTCACTAATGCCAAAACTTTATTATTTGGATCACGAGCAATGTAAATGGCAATTGCAGCGACTAACAACACCATAAAACGCCCGACCCATACTAACTCTTTTTGGCTAGCACTCTTACGAATAAAAGGCTTATACAAGTCTTCCGTTAGCGCACTCGCACAAACTAATAATTGGCAACTTAACGTACTCATTACCGCGGCTAGTATGGCTGATAATAAAATACCAGCGATCCATGGGTTAAACAAAATCCCCGTTAACTCCATGAATATACGCTCATTATTTTGCATGACCGAACCCGCTAAAGCCGGATTATTTTCAAAATAAGCGATACCAAAGAAACCAACCGCAATCGTTCCACCTAGGCATAATACCATCCATGTCATACTAATACGTCGAGCAGAACGAATAGTACGAGCAGAGTCTGCTGCCATAAAACGCGCTAAAATGTGAGGTTGCCCAAAATAGCCTAATCCCCAACCTAATAATGACAGAATTGCGATGATATTCATGTCTTTAAACATATCAAGATATTCAGGATTCTTAGCTTTAATCACTTCAATAGAGGTATCAATTCCCCCTAAAGAAAGGATCACAACAATAGGTGTAAGAATCAATGCGAAGATCATTAATGAAGCTTGAACAGTATCGGTCCAACTCACAGCTAAGAAACCACCTAAAAACGTGTAAGCAATCGTCGCGAGTGCACCTAACCACATCGCTTTCTCATAGCTCATATTAAATGTGCTTTCAAATAACAAGCCACCTGCGACCACACCTGACGCACAATAAATCGTAAAGAAAACTAAAATAACAACAGCAGAAATAATACGTAAAATCTTACTGTTATCCTCAAAACGGCTAGTAAAGTAGTCCGGTAATGTTAACGCATTATTATTTTTTTCTGTTTGGACACGTAAACGCCCAGCAACAAATAACCAGTTAAGATATGCACCGAGACTCAAACCGATAGCAATCCAACTTTCAGAAATCCCGGCCAAGAAAATCGCACCTGGTAACCCCATGAGTAACCAACCGCTCATATCTGAGGCACCAGCAGACAATGCAGTTACAACACTGCCTAAACTTCTCCCACCCAGAATATAGTCGTCAAAGTTTTTCGTTGAGCGATAGGCCATATAACCAATTAATAACATGCCAGTAATGTATACGACGAACATAATGATCATCGGAGTGCTTACAGTCATCCTGTTTTCTCCATTGAGTAGCTTTAAAATTATTAGTTATCTTTATAAGTGACCGCTGATAACTTGTAACTTCATGGTGTTGCACTTTATTGCACATATTTAATTTATCTGCGCAAACACCAAATAGGTTGTGATTGTTTGTGTTGCACTAACTTAATATCTTAACTGCCACATCCTAGACAGAGTCGTATTAAATTAACAAGAAATTAACTATTTTTTATTGCATAAATAGAATCCATATCACAAATGTTAAAATTTAAACTTAAATTCACAATCAGATGTTTAATCGCCTCATCTAAAGATGATAAATATAACTACATGTAAAATATAACAAATAAATGAATACCAATTTAATTGAAATTATTAGAACTCAAAAAACTCGATATGTTTCACATTTCTTTCAGAAATCACACGTAACAATGTTGCACAAAGTTGCAACATTAAGATAATGTGGTGTAACTTTTTGATTAAAATGACTCGTGACCTAGAGGAATTAAGATGAGTAGCACTACAACTATGGGTGTGAGACTTGATGAAGCAACTCGTGAACGCATTAAAAATGCCGCTCAGCGTCTTGACCGCACATCACATTGGCTTATCAAACAAGCTATTTATAATTACCTAGAACAACTCGATAATGGCCAAGCCTTTCCAGAGCTCTCACCGGGTATCGATGTAAAAGAAAATCAAACTTCTGATGAAGACACCACCGTTGAATCTAACTATCAACCATTCTTAGATTTCGCAGAGCACATTTTACCACAATCTGTAAAACGCTCTGCAATTACTTCTGCTTACCGAATTCCTGAAACACAAGCCGTGCCAATGTTGTTACAGCAAGCACAGCTCCCTACAGAACAAGCTGAAGCCGCTCATAAATTAGCTTATTCAATAGCTGAAAAACTACGCAATCAAAAAAATGGCATCGGCCGCTCAGGTTTAGTTCAAGGTCTACTCCAAGAATTTTCACTTTCATCTCAAGAAGGTGTCGCATTAATGTGTCTCGCAGAGGCCTTACTGCGCATTCCTGATAAAGCAACTCGAGATGCGCTCATCCGCGATAAAATTAGCAATGGGAATTGGCAATCACACCTTGGCCAAAGTAGCTCAATGTTTGTCAATGCCGCGACTTGGGGTCTGCTATTTACGGGTAAGCTAGTTTCTACGCATAATGAAGCTAAACTCTCAACCTCACTTAATCGCATCATTAGTAAAAGTGGTGAACCGCTGGTACGCAAAGGCGTTGATATGGCGATGCGCCTTATGGGAGAGCAATTTGTTACTGGCGAAACTATTTCCCAAGCGCTCGCTAACGCACGAAAACTCGAAGATAAAGGCTTCCGCTATTCCTACGACATGCTGGGCGAAGCCGCATTAACGGAAAAAGATGCACAAGATTACATGGTGTCTTACCAACAAGCTATCCACGCGATTGGTAAAGCATCAAATGGCCGCGGTATTTATGAAGGCCCTGGTATTTCAATTAAGCTATCAGCATTACATCCACGTTATAGCCGTGCACAATACTCTCGCGTAATGGAAGAGCTTTATCCACGCCTGTTATCCCTAGTATTACAAGCGCATCAATACGATATAGGGATTAATATTGACGCAGAAGAAGCCGACCGCTTAGAAATCTCTTTAGATTTACTAGAAAAACTCTGTTTTGAACCACAACTCGCGGGGTGGAATGGGATTGGCTTTGTTATCCAGGCCTATCAAAAACGCTGCCCATTTGTGATTGACTCAATCATAAATTTAGCTGAACGCAGCCAACGTCGTTTAATGATCCGTCTGGTAAAAGGGGCTTATTGGGACAGTGAAATCAAGCGCGCGCAAATGGATGGGCTAGAAGGTTACCCAGTTTACACGCGTAAAGTGTATACTGACGTTTCTTACATTGCCTGTGCACGAAAACTGTTGTCGGTTCCCAATTTAATTTACCCGCAGTTTGCAACGCACAACGCACATACTCTCTCTGCTATCTACCAAATTGCAGGTAAAAACTACTACCCAGGCCAATATGAATTCCAATGTCTACATGGAATGGGTGAACCACTTTATGAACAGGTGGTTGGTAAAGTCGCTGATGGCAAACTAAACCGCCCTTGCCGTATTTATGCACCTGTCGGTACTCACGAAACACTACTTGCCTATCTGGTGCGTCGATTATTAGAGAATGGTGCAAATACTTCATTTGTAAACCGTATTGCTGATGCCACTATTCCGCTAGATGAATTAGTTGCTGACCCAGTTAAAGATGTCTTAGAACTGTCTAAAACTGAAGGTCAAATTGGCTTACCGCATCCAAAAATTCCGTTACCACGTGATTTATACGGCCAAGAACGAGTAAATTCGATGGGGCTTGACCTATCAAACGAACATCGACTCGCTTCTTTATCAAGTGCCCTACTGAGTGCGGGTATGCAGCAAAAAATAGCAGAACCGCTGTTAGGGAGCAATTTCCAAGCTTCGCAAACGTTACCTGAAGCAACACCAATTATAAACCCTGCCTGTAATAAAGATATTGTTGGCCATGTTCGTGAAACAACAGAGCAAGAAGCTGAACATGCATTAAATACCGCTAACGATGCGGGTACTATCTGGTTCGCAACTCCGCCTTCTGAACGAGCAGCTATCTTATTACGAGCCGCTGACCTTATGGAGCAACAGTTACAGCCACTATTAGATATTTTAGTTCGTGAAGCGGGTAAGACCTACAACAATGCAATTGCGGAAGTTAGAGAAGCGGTAGATTTTCTTAATTACTATGCAACTCAAGTCAAGAATGATTTTGATAACAATACGCACCGTCCTTTAGGGCCTGTGGTCTGTATTAGTCCATGGAACTTCCCGTTAGCAATATTTTCAGGCCAAATTGCAGCTGCTCTCGCGGCAGGAAATACCGTACTCGCGAAGCCGGCAGAACAAACACCATTAATCGGTGCTATTGCGGTTTCCATTTTGCATCAAGCGGGTATTCCACGCGATGTACTGCAATTTTTACCGGGTAAAGGTGAAACGATTGGTGCCCAACTCGTTGGTGATAGCCGTGTTCGTGGAGTCATGTTTACGGGGTCAACTGAAGTTGCAGGATTACTTCAACGTAATATCGCTGGACGCTTAGATGCACAGGGCCGACCAACCCCGCTGATTGCAGAAACGGGCGGATTAAATGCAATGATCGTTGATTCTTCTGCATTAACAGAACAGGTTGTCACTGATGTTGTCGCATCTGCATTCGATAGCGCAGGTCAGCGTTGTTCAGCACTGCGCATTCTATGTATCCAAGAAGATGTCGCAGATAGAACAATTCGTATGTTAAAAGGCGCAATGGAAGAGTGCCGCATGGGGAATCCAGAACATTTATCAACTGATATTGGCCCGGTGATTGACCGTGAAGCAAAAGAAAATATCGATCAACATATTCAAAAAATGCGCAGCAAAGGGAAAGTCGTCTTCCAAGCCGCATTTGAAAATCATGATGATCAACAAGAACAAATGGAAGGAACCTATGTTAAGCCGACATTGATAGAACTTGATGATGTTAGTGAGCTGAAAAAAGAGATTTTTGGCCCTGTTCTGCACGTTGTACGTTTTAAACGAGATGAGCTAGAAGCACTCGTTGAACAAATTAACGCTGCGGGTTATGGGCTGACACTTGGTGTTCACACTCGTATCGATGAAACTATCAACCAAGTTGTTTCAAAAGCTAAAGTAGGTAATCTGTACGTAAACCGAAATATGGTTGGTGCCGTTGTTGGTGTGCAACCTTTTGGTGGTGAAGGTTTATCTGGAACTGGGCCTAAAGCAGGCGGGCCACTATACCTCTATCGTTTATTAAGCGAACGCCCAGATAACGCGGTTTCAAATACTTTAGAGAGACAAGATAGCCATTTACCGATGGATGCCAGTGCCCGAACCGTATTACTCGAGCCATTTGAAGCACTTACTCAATGGTCTGAAAAACAAAATTCGGTTATTCCCCCCTCCGTTATTGAGCTATTTACACGCCATAGTCAGACAGGAACCACTCGTGTGTTGCCCGGTCCAACGGGAGAAAGGAATACCTATACCTTGCGCCCACGTGGTTTGATTTTATGCCTTAGCGATAATGAACAAGATTGTTTAACTCAGTTAACAGCGGTGCTTTCTGCGGGTTGTCAGGTGTTATGGCCAGATAGCGAACTTCATCAGAAGCTATTTAAGTCACTACCTGAAAAAGTGAGAAAAACCATATCGCTAACTAAAAACTGGATAGAATCTAAAGAGCCAATCGAAGGGGTTATTTACCATGGTGACAGCGATCAGTTAAAAGAGGTTTGTGCAGCGGTTGCACAACGTAAAGGGCCTATTATTTCAGTACAAGGCTTTGAACGAGGTGAAACTAATCTGCTGACTGAACGCTTACTTCATGAGCGCTCATTGAGTGTCAATACCGCGGCTGCAGGTGGTAATGCTAGCTTAATGACGATCGGGTAATAAACAAAAGGCCTGACCTCGCAGTTTATGAGGATCAGGCCATCCATCACAATGTGTTTATTTAAAAATACACTTATCTCATAAGAATAACAGTCGCGGTTCCTATCAGATAAGTGCTATCTCATATATTTACTGCTAGAAACATAAAAGGTGCCCACGAGGACACCATTGTTTAAAAACAACAATGAAAATAACGATGCTTATTTTCAGTATGTCATTCTAATTATTGCACTTTTCAGATTCCCAGAATAAATATTGTTCATATTTACGTAATGCAATATTGTAATTGCTAAATGCAGAGTCTGTCATTTTTTCACTTAACTCTTCTTGAACTTTACTTGCAGTAAATTCTTTCATAGAAAAATTAGAAGAAGATAACAGCTCATCTAAACGTCGTAAACGAACAACATATTCACGAACAGTACTATGGCTCATCTCAGTCTGTAAGAATAAATACTGTTTAAATGACATAATATCAAAATAATCAGTATTACTATTGCAATAAATTTCACTACAAAAACGACAAAGTGCAGTAAATTTATCTTGCAGCTCCCCCCAGGTACCTTCATCAACCAATTCAGTCATATCAGCGATAGCTTCTTTATTTAAGATGTCATCGTTGAAAACTAAAGAGATGCGATCAAGGGTCTTGTGACAATGTGCACAATGAGTTTGGCTGTGTTTAAAATCTTTGATGTAACGACTCAGAGGCCGTTTCTTTACAATAGAAGCAGACATAATGGTAAAGCCCTGTGTGTAAGTCTAAATATAAAATTGTAACCAAATAAATCAGGTTACATACATTGTATGCCCATAGCATTAATATATTATTTGCTATGTTGCATTGCGATATGGTGAACCCATATCATATATTCTTACTTTACCTTTAGAGAACTAATCATTCTAAAAATGTACAGTAAGAAAAGGTATCGCCCTTTGTTAAAAACATTCTAACCCGTCTCTCGCTCTTTGGCGAATTTCTACGGTGAATCAATTTTGGTATGAATTTGAGTTAGCGTCAACAAAATTAACTTAATTGTCGTTAACCCTGTACACCTATCATTAACCATAAGTTAAGCGATATTTACTTATTAGTTCGCTTAAAAACAAAGACTTTACCTGATAATTTCATCTTCGTACAAAGAAAATTTAATTTAAAAATCAAACTTATACTGATACAAAGGTTTTCTTCTTAAATTTGTGAAGTAGCTCACTTTTCACATCTATAATTGCATCTTAAATGAACAGCCATTAATTCTATAAATATTTCATAGTAAAAATTTATCATTCAACCGTAAATATTTTGTTACAAATAAACGATTTTTTAATAATTTTAATTGTGTATAAAAAAATGTTATAACAATATTTCAAAATCTTATATAGGTAAATTCACGCATAACGCATTATTCTATCTTGCGAGTTGAAACATAATTATCGTCAAAAAATATGTTTATTAAAATTAGACAACCATTTTTCCTTCTCCTAATAAACCTTTAACTTCTTATCTCAAGCTTCAATCACTTCATCCGTCTATTAATCACCCTAGATAAGCGTAAAATAGTCAAAGGCATCCCATAACAACATGATAAAAAACAATTTAGTTATAGTTACAAAATTATGTAATGTAAACATCCTGAAATGAAATATGATAGCCTAATTAAATTGAAACTTAATTAATTAGCTAAGATATTATTTTAGGATTTGTCACGTTTGATATTAAAAACATCTCTTATATACTCAATTTGCTATATAAATAAATAATTTTAATAAGGTTGATTATGAAAAAGTTGATTTTAGCTTGTGGTATGGGTTTATTGGCACTGACAATCACTGCTTGTTCGGAAGAAGAGAAAAAAGGCGAAGTTGCTGGTGCAACTGAAACTTGTAACGCTTACTTCGCTGAAGTTGATAGCTTAATTGCTAAAGCTTCAGAAAACCCGCAAGCAAAAACTCAGTTAGATGCAATGAAAGGTCAGCTGGAAGAAGGTAAAAAACAAGTTGCTGCACTGCCTAAGGATCAGCAAGATAAAGCTTGCCAACAAGGTATTGATGCAATGAAACAGATGAAAGCTGCTTTAGGCCTGCAATAAGCCCTATTCTTCTTTATTCTGTAGATCAACAAGAGCCACACTGGTGGCTCTTTTTATTGCGCACAGAAAAGAAGAACCATCCTTGGTTTTTCTTTTTCCTGACTTAACAATATATTATAGCCATGTGCCAAAACGTTTAATATAAAACTGCTTCATCAGTTGAGCGACAACACAATAGCTCACTAATGTCAGAGCTAGCCATGGGAAATATTCTATTGGCAACGGTTGTAATCCTATCATTTCACCAAATGAAGAAAATGGAATATATAGCCCGAGAGCCATAATTAACCCTGTCGTTAACATAACAGGTAGCGCAGCTGTGCTTTGTATAAAGGGTATTTTTTGTGTTCTTAACATATGAACAACTAGCGTCTGAGAGAGTAATCCTTCCACAAACCAACCGGATTGGAACAACGCTTCATGAGCAACACTATTTGCTTGGAACACGTACCACATTAGCGCAAAAGTCGTGATATCAAAAATAGATGACGTTGGCCCAATCCAAAGCATAAAGCGGCCAATATTTTTTGCATCCCATTTACGAGGTCGTTTTAAAAACTCTTTATCCATTTTATCCCAGGGTAATGCAAGCTGGGAAATATCATACAGCAAGTTTTGAACGAGCAAATGAATGGCTAACATCGGTAGGAAGGGAATAAATGCACTGGCAATTAATACAGAAAATACGTTACCGAAGTTAGAGCTCGCTGTCATATTTAAGTATTTAATAATATTGCCGAAAGTTTCACGTCCTTTAATCACCCCCTGCTCTAATACCATTAAATCTTTTTCAAGTAAGATAATATCCGCAGATTCCTTAGCAATGTCCGTCCCTGTATCAACTGAAATTCCCACATCAGCATCACGTAATGCCGGTGCATCGTTAATCCCATCACCAAGAAAGCCAACTGTATGCCCATTTGCTTGTAACCGCTTTAAAATACGGGATTTTTGCAAAGGTGTTAATTTACAAAAAACTGAAACCTGCTCAACTTTCTGACCGAGCTCTTCGTCCGTCAAAGCCTCAATTTCCAGACCAGTCATGATTTCACTGATATTTAGACCAACATCACGACAAATTTTTTCGGTAATAATCGCATTATCACCCGTCAACACCTTCACCGTAACACCATTTTCACGTAGCGCTGCAATGGCTGAAATTGCGCTTTCTTTTGCTGGGTCAAGAAAAGTTAAAATGCCTTGTAGTTCTAACTGATGCTCAGCTTGAGTTGAAAGCGGTAAGCTGGCTTCAGCATCATTCAAACGGCGAGTTGCGAGTAGTAATACACGAAATCCTTGTCTGTTATAGTCACTCACTAGCTCAGTAATTGTTGCTCTTGCTTGGTTATCAAGTAAATGAAGCTCACCATCTTGTTGATAGCTTTGGCAAACAGCTAACATTTCCTCAGCGGCGCCTTTACAAATAAGTAGGGCTTCGCCTTCTGGTGTTCGTACTGTCACTGACAATTTACGCCGAATAAAATCAAAGGGTAATTCATCAATTTTTTGAAATCCTTTTAGCTTCTCAACTTCACTGTTCCCTCTACCACGACGAATAATTGCCTGATCCATCATGTTCTTAGCGCCACTTTGATGGAAGCTATTTAGCCAAGCCAGTTGCAAGATTTTACTATTTTTCTGCCCATTACTGTCTAAATAATGTTCTAAAATAATACGATCTTGCGTTAAAGTTCCCGTTTTATCGGTACACAGCATATCCATTGCACCAAAGTTTTGGATAGCATTTAATCTTTTGACAATCACCTTGTGTTTTGACATGGCAATTGCACCTTTGGCTAAATTGGAGCTAACAATCATCGGTAACATTTCGGGTGTTAACCCCACAGCAACCGCCAGTGAGAATAATGTTGCTTCGAACCAATCACCTTTTGTAAACCCATTGATAAGTAAGACAATTGGTACCATGACTAACATAAAACGAATCAATAACCAACTTACGCTATTCACACCACGATCAAATGATGTTTGCGCACGGCTCCCCACAATGGATTTAGCCAACGAGCCTAAATAGGTTTTTCCGCCGGTTGCCACCACAATTCCACGTGCTGTACCGCTGGTAACATTGGTTCCCATTAAACAAATATTTGAAATCTCTAATAATTCATTTTCTGTTGGCGATACGGGATCTAAACTTTTGGCTGAAACGTCACCCAATGTGTCATATTTTTCAACGGGTATAGACTCCCCTGTTAGAATCGCTTGGCTGATAAACAAATCTCTTGATTCGACTAGCTTTAAATCAGCAGGAACCATATCTCCTGCGGATAACAACACAATATCCCCAGGTACTAAGCATTTAATCGGCACCTCTTTTCGAACTGAACGTCCCGTTTTATTGTCGCGACGAAATACCGTAGCTGTCGTTCGAACTAAGGATTTCAATGCTTCCGCAGCTTTATTGGTACGATATTCTTGCCAAAAACGCAAAAATCCACTCAGTAAAACCATAGTGACAATAATAATCACCCCGGTTAAGTCTGTTTCTTCACCTTGACGTTCGGGAATAACATAATCCGTAAAAAAACTAACAACTGCTAATATAATCAGTACGAATATAAATGGATTTTTAAAGGAAGTGAGTAGTTGCTTCCATGCTGGAGGGGCTTTTTCATGAGCAACTTCATTCTCACCTTCAGTCACTAGGCGATCCATCGCCTCATTCTCAGATAAGCCTAATAGATTTGTTTGATATTCATTGAGCACTTGCTCAATATTTTTACTCGCTTGTTCGCCAACAATATATTTTTGGCGTGCAGCCGCTTTGACGCTTTTACGCGGTTCTCTTATTTCAGTCATAACGTTGTCTCGAATACAACACTCGTGATTTTAACGCTATCCAACTGAAATAAAATTAGTTTATTATCAGTTAGATAGCTCCAGCTTACGACTCCATGACGGAGGGTGGTCGTCCATTTCAGCTCCTATAGTGAGTTAATTTAAAGTCATCAGGCAGGTAGCTCTGATGCGACTTTCCAATTGATAGCACTAACACTTTGCTCAAGACTTATTCTGCATACCAATGCTTCAATTTCCTTTTGCTCGGCGGGTGTTGCAAGGAATTCAGCACACACTTCCAGCTGTTCAGGCTTTAATGTGTCGGCACTACTTAACGATTGCAATCGAATATGAAGCCCGTTAATTGCTTGTAAAATAAGTGTTCTTACTAAAATTTCATCCGTTTGATGGCACATTACACGGATCTTATAGCGCTGTTCTACATCAAGCGCTTGCTGCTGTGGTTGTTTATTAATTCGTGAAGCTGCTTCTCTTAATAAAATGTTGGCGCATAAAATTAATAACGTCGCCATCAATGCCAAAGAGTACTGCCCTAATCCACATAAAACACCGATCCCCGCAGAACACCAAAGCGTTGCCGCAGTATTTAGACCTCGAATGTTCATGCCTTCACGCATAATTACACCCGCCCCGAGGAAACCAATTCCAGACACCACTTGGGCAGCAATACGCCCAGGGCTATCAGGAGATGTTGTTACAGAACTTAAAATAAACACCGCAGCACCTGTTGCAACCAGTGCATTGGTTCTCAAGCCCGCCATTCGTTGACGCCACTGGCGCTCAGCACCGATTAATGCACCAAAACACATAGCAGACAGTAAATTTAAAATATCAGGGGAAAAAAGCATGATAATCCCTCCAAAAATAACTTGGATAATGATTTATATGCCTAATAAAAAGCATATAGCCATATATTTTGAGTAAAATAAATTACTCAAAAACCATTAGCTATTGCCTGGAGGAAATAGAGAATAAATATAGACCAACATGATACACACTCAATACAGCTATAATATGCTATCTAATTAAATACAATTATAAGGGAGTAGTATGATGAGGAAACATCAGACACCGCCCGCCATTGTGGCAAGCAGTGAAAAGAAAAGATGATTACTGGCTTGCCATTAAATTAAGTTTTTATTCCAACTCTGACTGTCCAAGTAATAATCTCCTAAGTAAAAGATGGCAGGAGTATAAGTGGGGAAAATTATTAAGTAAAGAACAAAGTGTTCATTAACTTGAAACTTATCTTTCAATTGGTGTAACAAAAATCCCTTCATCACCCTCTTTTTCATTAAAAAACCAAATACCTTCCGGGTAATCTGGTAATGCGATTAAGTACATTACCCCTTCATTGAAGGGCTCAATAAGTAAAATAGTGCCTTCACGACGCTCTTCCCCGTCTGTTTTTACATAAACACGGTCATTAATATTCATAACAGTCTTTTCCAACAAAATATATTAACCATAAATGTAGCGCATACGAAAAAGCCCGTCATTAAAAATGACGGGCTTTAGAAAATCAGTTAAGCAATTAGCTTAGATAGCAGTTACGTTAGCAGCTGCTGGGCCTTTTGCACCGTTTTCAATGGTGAATTCAACTTGCTGACCTTCAGCCAGAGTTTTGAAACCATTGCCCTGAATGGCAGAGAAGTGGACGAAAACGTCTTTGCTACCATCAGCTGGAGTGATGAAACCGAAGCCTTTAGACTCGTTGAACCACTTAACTTGACCTTTCATTTTGTCGGACATTTGACTTTTCCTATATAACATCAAAAAAACTTGCCTTTTGGCATATACGGGCCAGAGTCAACTATTTAATCAGGGAAACACCAAGATGCAGCGTCACGGTCAAAGGCTATCTGTGATAACTTTCTTCTTTAGAACACACTAACTCAGTAATCATACATCAAATAGGACTGCTAAACAGGCCGACACTCATTAACTCATGACTTAAAGATAATAGCAACTATTTTATACGGGTAAACTTCAAAAATATGTCGTTTTTTCGATTGCGTCACTTTTATCGACTATAACGTTAACAAAAATGCTGCATTTAGTTGATAGTTTAAAGAAAACTTTAATTTAAAAAGCCAACAACCCAATAAATGTCAGTAAGAATTATCTGATACGATGACAATCTGTGTAAATATTTTTTTTAACTGATATATAACAATCTCAACGGCTCGTGATACCCTCCTAGTATAGATATCTGACAGAGAGTTATACACATGGATATTATCAAACAAATACTCGTCGAAGACTTGGATGCCATCAATAAACGTGAAAACCGAGATGGGAAACCTTACTTTAATAGCCAGTTTCTCGCCAACCACCCTTATTTATGTGTTGGCATGGTTGCGGCTTATGTCCCCCTAGCCATTATTCTTTGGTATGCCCCTTATTTTGGCCCTTATTGGGCTCTGGGTATCACTATTCTCTTTATTATACTAGCAAGTGTGCTACTTTTTGACATTAAACCTGTCTATCATTTTGAAGATATTGGTGTGTTAGATTTACGCGTTTGTTATAACGGAGAATGGTTTGTCACTGAACCCGTTTCTGATAATGCGATAAGTAAAATCATTGATTCACAAGATGTTAGCTCTGCAATAAAGCAAGAAATATCGCGTTTAATTGCATTAAAAGGAATGATATCGTTTTATGATATCTATCATGTTGCTTATCCTGAAGTTTCTACGCAATTACCTGGTACACTTGCAGCTCAAAATTAATTCAATATCAATTAACTAGAGCAAAACTTCGTCAGAATGTGCAGTGAATGAGCAGTTAGATATTTTTTCTGTTTTTATGATTGACAGCCTGAGATGATGTCGTTAATATTCGCCTCGTTCTCAGGAACAAGCAATTCCTCCATAGTTCAGTCGGTAGAACGGCGGACTGTTAATCCGTATGTCGCTGGTTCAAGTCCAGCTGGAGGAGCCAAATTTAAAAAAAGCCCGCTTAATGCGGGCTTTTTGCTATCTGTTTGTTATGTTCTGCTACTCATGAATTATTCACCTCTATTATCAGTTCCCTCTGCATCTCCTATAAGCCGCATACTATAGACAACGACACCACTTATTGGAGTAGATAATCATCAAATCGATTACTTAACACTCACTTGGCTATTTTTTTCGTTTTTATGCTTTACAACGGTGAACAGGATGGGTAATATGCGCCTCGTTCTCAGGAACAAAGCAATTCCTCCATAGTTCAGTCGGTAGAACGGCGGACTGTTAATCCGTATGTCGCTGGTTCAAGTCCAGCTGGAGGAGCCAAATTTAAAAAGCCCGCTTAATGCGGGCTTTTTGCTATCTTTCTGAAAGTTACCCTTCTGAATATTCAGCTACTAACTAAGCAACCGCAAAGACCCGCACCATAGAATGAATAGCTACTCTTTCTCCAGAAAAAATTGTTTAATTGTCTGGCGTAACCATTGATGCGCAGGATCTCTATCCAACCTTGGATGCCATGCTTGCACGATAAATATAGATTCCAATTCCAAAGGGAGTTCAATTTCAATTAACGGCAAATTAACACTCTTTACCCCTTGCAGTACATGGCGAGGGAGCGGCAAAATATAATCAGAGTTCATCGTTAGCATCATAGCTGAATGAAAGCTAGGCAAAGTCAACGCAACATTACGCTCTAATTGAAGGTCACGTAACGCGTCATCAATTGGTCCCAATGTACGCCCCCGCCGCGATACGCTAATATGCGGGTAATGCGTTAAACTCTCAGGTGTCACTTGTCCAATAATCGGATGCCCTGGGCGAACCAACGCCTGAAAAGTACTAGTAAATAAGCTCTGAGCCTTAATTTCAGGGTGCCAATCTCGAGAAGAACCAATAACCAAATCGACTTTACCGCTACGCAAAGAATCATCTTCAGTATCACTTTCTGCGATAAAAATTAAGCTACTTTGGGGAGCTAATTCCCTGAGTTTTTCTAACAACCCACCACCTAAGGCGCCAATAAAAATATCATTCGCCCGAATAACAAATGTTCTTTCTAATGTTTTTGGATTGAATAATTCATCAGGATTAATTAACGCTTCTGCTTGAGCAATAATATGGCTAAGTTGTTCTTTTAATTCTAATGCTCTGGGAGTTGGTACTAATTTACGCCCTGCCCTGACTAAAATGGGATCATTAAATTGCTCACGAATTCGCCCTAGAATTCGGCTCATAGCAGGAGCACTCAGGTTCATTTTTTCGGCGGCTCCTCCTACACTTCCTTCCTCCAATAATAAATTCAACGCATAAATCAAATTAAAGTCGATTTTTTGTGGCATTTTTCCTCCTCGCCCCTTTGCAGCCCTCCTCATTAGTGGATTGCGTTTCATGCAATAATTTAATTACATCATTTCATTTTAAACAATTAAATAAAGTTTAGATACTACTGCTAAAAAATGACAGAGCAAATTTTTAAATAGCAGGAGTTTGAAATGGTTGATGCGTCTATCATACAACCTAAAAAAAACAAATGGATAGCCAGTGCGAGTGAAATTAATGGCCGCACATGGATGGGTCTATTTGGTATTTTTTTAGCAGTAATGGCGAGTGGCGTGGGAGAAAACGCCAGTAAATTCGCCCTAGGCGATATTCAGGGGGCAATGGCATTAAATATTGATACTGGCAGTTGGTTAATCACCTGTTATGTAACTGGTTTTGTAATTGGTTCAGGATTTACTCCTTGCTTTTGGCCAACATTCTCACTACGTCGTGTTGCGCTCGTTATGTGTTCTATTTATCTGATTGGAGGATTAATTACACCATGGCTAGGAGATCATTATGCCTTTCTATTGACAATACGTAGTTTACAGGGCTTTGCTGGCGGAGCTCTCCCACCGATGTTAATGACGGTAGTGCTGCGTTTTATGCCTCCACTGATTAAAGTATTAGGTTTAGGAGCTTATGGCTGGGTTTCTGCATGGAGTGCTACTTTTGGTGCCACTGCGGCCGCGTTTGCCTTCCACTGGGGGTGGAGTGGGTATTTTTATTGGAACTTACCACTAATGGCGATAGCCACCATCTGCATTGGCTTTGGTTTGCCACAAGACCCTTTACGCTTAGAACGACTGAAACAGTTTAACTGGCGAGGTTTACTTCTGGGGGGAAGTGCACTTGCTATGCTCACCGTAGGTATTTCTCAAGGAGAACGCCTTGATTGGCTAAATTCATCACTAATTTATGTTTTATTGATTGGTGGACTTGGTTTATTAGCCCTGTTTTTAATAAACGAGTGGTATCACCCATTACCCTTTTTCAACTTGCAGTTACTTAGCAAACGGAATCTATCGTTCTCATTAATCACCCTTGGTGGCGTGTTGTTGATTATGGTTTCTTTGGTAAATATTACCTCTGGCTATTTATCGTCTATTCAAGGGTATCGCTTAGAACAAACCTCCGACATGATGCTATGGGTGTCACTCCCACAACTCATCACGCTCCCTATCATAGCCATTATTTGTAATACCCCCAAAGTTGATTGCCGTTGGGTGCTCGCCATTAGTTTACTTTTGATGACAGCCGCTTGTTTTCTCGCATCACAACTGACCCCTGATTGGAATGGTGACAATTTTAGAATGATTTCTCTCTTACAAGCTGTTGCACAACCCATGGCCGTTATTCCGCTATTGATGATGGCAACGGGCGGATTACTGCCCACTGATGGTCCATTTGCTGCTGCTTGGTTTAATGCGGTTAAAGGATTTGCAGCAACGGCTGCCGGGGGAGCAATTGCCCTATTAAGCCGCCAGCGAGGTGATTTTCATTCGGGCGTCATTGCTGACAGCTACGGCAGTACTTATCGCGATACGGCGACGAATACTATCGGTGAGCTCACACAGCTCGCTTCAAGCCAAGGACATGTTTTAGCTAGCTCTGACCTATATCTGTTGGTTTCTGGTTTAGCACTGTTATTAACTGGGCTGATTTTAGTGATGCCAACTCGTATTTACCCACCGCGGTCTGTTGCCGCAGCTTAGTTATTGATTATCAGGAAATTAGAATGAGTAAGATCAAATTAAAAATTAATAAAAATGTCGCTCTGGCTATCATCGCTATTGTTGTTTTGATGGGAGGATTATTAATTAATAAATTCGCCATTAAAAAAAATGCTCAAAACACCAATGATGCTTATATCCGAGCGGATATTTCACGTATATCACCACAGATTTCAGGTGTGGTGACCGAAGTCCTTGTGCAAGATAACCAATGGGTTAAAGAAGGTGAATTATTAGCAGTCATTGATCCCAGAGAATTTACAGTTGCACTTTCTCAGGCTGCTGCACAAGAGCAATCTGCTCGCGCACGGCAAGATGATGCAAAAGCCAATTTAACGCGTCAACAGGCCTTAATCGCTGCGGCAGAAGCCCAACTGCAATCTGCAAAAGCAGAACTCCAATTTGCGTACCAAGAAAAAACTCGTTACCACAAAATGGCAAATACTGGCGCAGGCTCACAACAAGCGGCACAACAAGCAACTACACGAGTGCAAACCATGACGGCAAGTGTTGCACAAGCCGAAGCATCATTAAAAGCAGCCAAAAATATGTTGCAAGTTTTAGAAGCCAAACAGGCTGATAGCAATGCTGAATTGACATTAGCTCAAGCCAAAAAAGCAATGGCTGAACTTAACCTCTCTTACACCCGCATTACTGCCCCAATTGGTGGGGTAATTGGTAAAAAAAGTTTGCGCGTCGGTGAGTTTGTTAAGCCAGGCGATGCTTTAATGGCTATTGTTCCCCAAAATAAGCTCTACATCATCGCGAATTATCAAGAAACTCAATTGGAAAATATTACTCATGGCCAAGTCGTTGATATTAGTATCGACACCTTCCCAGGGCAAATATTAAAAGGCTATGTCGATAGTATTGCTCCCGCGTCTGGCGTAAGTTTCTCACCCGTTGCCCCGGAAAATGCGACGGGTAATTTTACTAAAATTGTACAGCGCATACCTGTAAAAATTGTTTTTGATAGCAACACCGAGCATGCCCAGATGATGAATGCGCTGCGTGTGGGTATGTCTGCAGATGTCACCATTAATACACTCGATGGGAGCCGCTGATGAACAAAACTGTGATCACACTGGTTTTGTTAAAAACTTATCAGCTACTAAGCCATTGGGCAAGATTTCACTCCACTGTAAGCCACACTCCCAGACAACTGGGTAGCCACGCAAAACACAGCGACTTTGCCCACCGAATGGTGGGTTATTTTTCATTTATCGATCAACGTATGATCCCCAAAAACCTTTCCATTTTACAAAAAGTATTGGAAAAAAGGGGAGCTAACTTTAAAGGCGCTATTTAGTTCGCCTATCAGGAACTAATCATGATTAATAATGTGTTGTTAGCCGTCGACAGCTTTGAGAATAGCAGTAATGCACTTAGTTTTATGCAGCGTATGACTGGCTGTGTCAGCAATGTGATTGTATTGACTGTTGTCGATAATACCTTTGCACTAAGCCGCACTGGGTTAAGTAAAGATAGCGATGAGTGGGATGAATACCCTGCCGCGCAAAAAGAAGAAGCTTTGGCACAAAAACAATTAAAAGAGGTCACCAGCGCCTTAAATAGCATGGGGTTTAAAGCCCAAGGACTACTCGCTGCAGGTACCCCTATCGATACCATCCCCAAAAAAATGGAAAAATATAACTGCGAATTATTAATTATTTCTCATCGCCATCTTTCTTCACTTGGACGCTGGCTTAATACCTCAGTGACTCGTAGTTTACTCGACGATATCGCCCAACCAGTTCTCGTTATTCCGCTGTAGATAATTTCTGTAAGTTACATTCATCAATTAGTGGTTAACTGCAGTTAACCACTAAATTTGAAATAATATATCGCCCATCGACTTAAGTTTGTTACCGTCTTTTTGTTTGTGTATGGTCTTGATTAATCACCATTACCTAATTTTCGATCAAACTTCCAACAGTTCGCACAGATAACAGGCAAACAAACATATTTTTCGCTATTCTCCTTTGACAATACAGTAAGAGAAAGCTAATATCCTCTGCGTACCAAGGAGTTCCTCCATAGTTCAGTCGGTAGAACGGCGGACTGTTAATCCGTATGTCGCTGGTTCGAGTCCAGCTGGAGGAGCCAAAATTTAGAGAAACCTGCTTAAGGAAACTTAAGCAGGTTTTTTGCTATTGCATGCCTGAATAAGTTAGCTATTTACGTCATTTACATAATCTACCTTTGAAATAAGCTATAATCGCGATTTCTCATAGCTATTTTTTCACTTTACCTTTATCATTCTATTCCGGCTTGAGCACTCGCTCATCATTCACTCTTCCCCTATGGAGCCGGTTTAATGACAACTGTAACTACCCTAACGATCCGCCGCCCTGATGATTGGCATGTTCATTTTCGCGATGATGATATGTTAAAAACGGTCGTTCCCTATACCAGTGAATTCTTTGGCCGCGCGATTGTCATGCCGAATTTAGTGCCACCAGTCACAACGATTGAAGCCGCAAAAGCTTACCGCGAGCGTATTCTAAAAGCGGTTCCACAAGGACATCAATTTACCCCTTTAATGACCTGCTACCTTACTGATAGCACAGATCCTACTGAAGTCGTTCGCGGCTTTAACGAGGGGGTATTTACTGCCTGTAAACTCTACCCGGCCAATGCAACAACTAACTCTAGCCATGGCGTATCCGATATTAAAAAGATTTACCCCGTATTAGCTGCGATGGAACAAGCAGGAATGCCACTGCTTATCCATGGTGAAGTCACCGCAAGTCATATCGATATTTTTGACCGAGAAGCCTTATTTATTGAGCAAGTTATGTTGCCACTACGGGCACAGTTTCCAAAACTAAAAGTCGTTTTTGAACACATCACCACCAAAGAAGCGGCTCAATATGTCCAAGAAGCGAATGAATTTACAGCTGCAACTTTAACACCTCAACATTTGATGTTTAATCGTAACCATATGTTAGTTGGTGGTATAAGACCGCATTTATTTTGCTTACCTATTTTGAAGCGTAATGTGCACCAAGAAGCATTACGTACAGCGGTTGCTTCAGGTTGTGACCGTTTCTTCCTTGGTACCGACACCGCACCACATATACAATCACGTAAAGAATCTTCCTGTGGTTGTGCTGGGGTCTTTAATGCTCCCACCGCATTAGCGGCTTACGCAAGTGTTTTTGAAGAGCTCGGTGCCTTGGCGCATTTCGAAGCTTTTTGTTCCCTAAATGGCCCTAAATTCTATAACTTACCTGTGAATGAAGGGACAATTACGCTAACTAAAGAACAAAATATAATTTGTGAATCCATTGACTGCTGTAATGATAAATTAGTTCCTTTCTTAGCAGGGGAAGATGCACGCTGGACAGTCTCTCTGAGTTAGTCGTTTACACGCCGATGGGAAGTTCAAAATACTTCCCATTCTATTTTTACAATGCTTGTTATTCGTTTTATGCATTTTCTGCCATATAGACAAAAAAAATGTTTTATTTGCTTTCTTATTGGCGAAATCTCCTTATACTAAAAGTGGACTCATCACGAGGTCATTGCTCTTAGTCAGTTATAGATATTTATTATTTATCACGATGTTTGATTAGGAGGTTTATATGAATAAAAAAAATGATGTCATTCAAACCCACCCAGTAGTTGGCTGGGACATCAGTACAGTCGATGATTACGACGCTATGATGTTGCGTTTGCACTACCTCCCCGAGCAAGATAAACACACAGGTGACGCTATTGTGGATAAAACCATGTGGCTAACGACTGATGTGGCTAAACAACTCATTCATATTCTTCAAGCAGGTGTAGACAAGATAGAATCTGGGGAATATGTTGAGCTTGGTTTTAAAACACACTAGGGAAATAAATGGATATTAGGGTCACTAATATCCATTTAATTTATTCATTCATACAGGTAATTATATATTTTTATATAATTACCTTATTAATTAATTACTAATTCGCAATTTAAAATAAGAACACTATTTATTGTTTTTATTAATCCTTGGTTGACTTCACTATCAGTTCCAATTTATTGTAAGGCACCTTCTTGAACAAGGATGTTCCAATGCGAATATTAGTTATTGATGAATGTTATTATACACGTCTTGGCATTACAGAATATTTATCCAAAAATAAAAAACTCGAATTTATTAGTACAGGATGCATAAAAGAAGCTATTGGTTTTATAAATATAAACACGCCAAGCATTATACTGGTGAATTTAACGTATTATTGTAATTACTCTAATTACTGTCCTACGCTACAGCAATTATTAAACAATACCAATAATACACGGTTTTATATTTATATAAATGCCCCGTACCCACAGACAAGCAATCCATTGTTATTAAAGGATAATTATTTCATTCTATCAAAAGATATTATTATTCAAACTCTTGATAAGGTTATTCGTGACTATGAACAAATAGAGAAAATTACCAAGCTTGCTAATAATATTGAGTCATCTATTTTCACAATTAAAGAACAAAATATTATTAACAATTGGATGAATGAAACACCTAATCATATTATTTCTCGAAAACTAGGAATTAGCAATAGTACTGTTTACTCACAAAAAAGGCATATTACCTCTAAAGTTTTCGTCAAAAACAGAATAGAGTTATTTTTTATATATAATGTGTTTAAATATTTATATTAAAAAAAAGCCCTAATTGCAGGGCTTTCTTATTATAGATAACATTAATGACTAGTTGTCTTTATTTAATAACCCATCGGATAAACGGTGACGTGATTTATTAAAGATTTTATTACTGACCTCACGGCCTGCACGGCGTGCGCGTTGCTCTTGCTCGGGAAGTTTCATTTCTTCTGTGCAAGACGAACTGCAGCAGCCTTCATACTTTTCTGCACAACTAGGGCATTGGATAAACAATAAGTGGCAGCCATCGTTACGGCAATTGGTATGTGCATCACAAGGCGCGCCACATTGGTGGCATTGTGCTAATGTGTCCTCTGTAATGCGCTCACCCATGCGGTTGTCAAAAACAAAGTTTTTCCCTTTAAACCGTAAAGGTAGGCCCTGCTCCTTCGCCTTACGTGCGTATTCAATAATCCCACCTTCAACATGGTAGACATTTTTAAAACCATTATGCAGCATATAAGCACTGGCTTTTTCACAACGGATCCCACCAGTACAATACATCACAACATTTTTGTCTTTTTGCTCTTGCAGCATTTCAACCGCCATTGGCAGTTGCTCTCTAAATGTATCTGATGGTATTTCAATCGCATTATCAAAACGCCCCACTTCATACTCATAATGATTTCGCATATCAACGAAAACAGTATTTGGGTCATCAATCATCTCATTAACTTCGTGAGCTTTTAGATATTGCCCCGTATTTGCTGGGTTAAATGTTTCGTCATCAATACCATCAGCCACTACACGCTCACGGACTTTCATACGCAGCACCCAAAATGATTTACCGTCATCATCAATCGCAATATTTAAACGTAGGTTTTCTAATGCGGGATCTGTTGCATAAATGAGTTCGCGTAATGCGCTCACATTGGATTCAGGCACACTGATTTGTGCATTAATACCTTCTTTGGCAATATAAACGCGCCCAAAAACACTCAATGCTTTAAATTGTTGGTACCATTGATTACGAAATTCGTTTGGGTCTTGGATATTAAAATACTTGTAAAAAGAGATAGTGGTGCGCGGCTCGACCTCAGCCAACATGCGCTCTTTTAAGATTTTATTTGAAATTTGGTTATGTAACACTGGCATGGTGTTCTCTTTTCCTTTGTAACTAGTTAATATTTAAAGCTTAAAATCATGTGGTGTTCACGAAATGTCCACATCTGATTATTATCAAATATTATCGCTGTTATTTTGTTAATAAAAAACCCTTTATTTGAAAGGTTATTGTGATAGAAGTATTAACGACTCGTTTTAAGTTGATTTTTAAATCATTCCGAAATATTTTTCTTTTTAGTTTGCAGTTCGTTATGTTATAACATTTATTTGATAAGCCAATTTAGCTGACTGAATGATGCGATTTTTTCCTTTCTATTTTTTATTTCTGTTCATAGTTGCTCCACTAGTAGCGGCACACCCTCACAGTTTTATTGAGATGCAAATTTCCCTTGAAAATAAACAAGATAAATACACAGGGATTAGCTATGTTTGGAAAATGGACCCCATGACATCAGCGGATATTGCCTATGAATTAAAAGGCATTAAACCGGATGATCCTCGTTGGAAACAGCAAGAAGCTATTATTATGGCAAATGTGTTGGTGCAAGATTATTTCACTGATTTTTATTATCAGGGGAAGAAAGTGAGCTTTAAACGAATTCCAGATAGCTACCATTTAGAAAAAGATGGCTTTTCTTTAGTTTTCTTCTTTACCGCTTCATTTATGCAACCCCTGCCTATAGCAGGTTCCCATGTGGAAATTCAAACTTATGACCCAACTTTCTATGTCAGTATGACTTACCAAAATAAACAACAAATTAACCTACCGTTGGATATTGCTGCAAATTGCCAGATGGAATTACAAGAAGCAAATGTGACCGATTCAATGCGCGCCTACGCTTTCTCTTTAGACAAAAGTGATAATCCAGAAGAGGATTTAGCACTTGGCAAACAGTTTGCACAACGGGTTGATATACAATGTCCATAATGCCTTTACGTACGCAAAAATTAATAATTACTGCGCTGTTTGTGGGACTTATTACCTATGTCACTTGGCAGCTATACATTCACTGGGGATCATGGTTACAACTTAGCCTAGCTTGGCAAAAACAGTTAAACCAAGGGTTATCTAACTTATTGCAAGAAACCACCTCTCGCCCATGGTATGCAGGTGGGTTACTGGTGATTGCCAGCTTTGCTTATGGTTTTTTGCATGCCCTTGGACCGGGTCATGGCAAATTAATTATTACCACCTATATTGCCACCCAAGCGACTCATTTAAAGCAGAGTGTTATCATTAGCTTACTAGCATCACTCTTACAAGGGCTTGTTGCGATTACTTTAGTTTCCTTAGTATTGATCCTATTCCAACTCTCTACTAAACATCTCAACCAAGCCAGTTTATATGCAGAACAAATCAGTTATCTATTTGTTATTTTACTGGGTAGCTATTTATGTCTCAGCGCATTACGTCGTGGCTGGTTAATCCGCAAATCAAAATACTTAACCCCACTCACGATAAAAAGCATTCAGCCATTGAATTCTTCAACGAAAGCAATAATTAAAACAAAAGCCCATAGCCACTCGGACAGCTGTGGTTGTGGCCACCAACACGTTATCCAGTCTCATCAATTGCAATCCAGTTTTAAAAGTAAACTATTGATTATTCTATCAATGGGGATTCGTCCTTGTTCTGGAGCAATTCTCGTATTGCTGTTTTCTTATGTGATAGAAGTATATACATGGGGAGTTATCGCTGCCTTAGCAATGGCAATGGGTACTGCATTAACCATTTGTTTAATTGCCATTTTTGTTCATTTAATGCGTGATAATGCGGTTCGCGTATCACAATTAAAAGGAAAATCATTTTCCCCTTATTGGGCAATCTCACTAAAAATTTTGGCAGGTATTTTATTTATTTTGATGGGTGTTTTGATGCTTCAAAGCATCGGTTTGGAACAATCGGTTTCCCCACTGTTGCGATAAACCATTAAAAAAGGGAGGGCTCCCCCTCCCAGGCATTTGCCGAAGTCACGGTGTGGTAGCACACCGTTTTATGCGCAATGTCAACTGCTTACTACATATTGCCAACAACCAGATGGTTAATAATGAAGCTATGCAGGTCCCCATCACTAACCATCCTTACTACTTCGTTTAACCAATTAACTCAATGCGAGCAGGTAATCCTTGGCGTACCGATGCCCCCGAAACCCAGTCTAACCACGTGTTGGCGACTTCACGTGTTGGGTCAGCAAACCCAAGGTCATTTAAGTTAATTCCTGAACCATTTGCCTCATTCATTGGCATTGGTTGGCCATCCAGATAATGCTGTTTCGCCCCCATTTCGGTGTGCCCATAACCATGCTCAATCGCAAGTACCCCAGGCATTACACCATCAAGAACACTCACTTGGGCTTCAGCATGGCCACCCGGTGTGGTGATCCGGATCCAATCGCCATGTTTGACACCCATTTTTGCTGCATCATCGGGATGCAAAGCAACAAGATTCGTTGGTTTCACATGGCGTAGACGTTCAATGACTGTCGTTGAACTGCTCATGACATGGGATTTAAATGACATCAGTTTCAACGGCCACTCTTGTTCTGGGAATACCGTATTCACATCATCGCCATTTGCCATACGTGGTGGATAGTAGGTTGGGCAACCACTATAACGTTCACCCGTTATGGCGTGTCGATTAATTGCCACTGTTGGGTTCCAAATTTGTAAGCCTTTTTTCCATTGAGGGCCTGTTGCATCGCCATTCCATGCTTTTTCATACGGAGCAAAACGGCCTCCTCGTGTGAAAATATAGGCAACACGACGAACTTCTTCTGGTTTTAATGTACGTGTAATCGCTGGTAAAATTCGCTCCACGCCACTGATTTGAATATCTTCTGTTGCAGCTTCAGGAACTGGTTTTTCCCCTAACCATGCCATATTTGCAGCAACTCTTAAGTAATAGTCTTCCGCTGTATTGAGTGAATGCATGTTGCCATCCATATCTTCAATCACGTTATCACCGAAGCCTGGTAAATTAAGTTCTTTTGCTACAGCGATACAGAAACTCTCCATCGAAACTGGCTGGCCATCTGCTGTTTTAGCCGTGCGTGACTCAACAATCGGCCAACGTGCCGTACTGGCTTTGACCTGCACACCAGACCATGGTGCACTGAACCCCCAACTTTCAAAATTATGGGTATCCGGCACAATGTAATCTGCCAATGCCGTGGTTTCATTCATAAAGGCATCAATACCAATAATCAGTGGCAGGTGTTTAGGGTCTTTCAGTTTTTCTTCCATCACCTGACGAATACCTGCGATACCATATACAGGGTTAGTCATATTGGTGATCCACGCTTTCAGTGCATAAGGATATCCCATCAAGGCGGATGCTAACTGTTCTGTTAGTTGGCCTTTGGCAAACGGATACCAAGGGGCTTTTGCAGGATATGGGTTCTCACCTGCCGCCTGGCGCGCTTTGAATTCATCTGATTTTTCATACACTTCATTGCTGCGAGATAACACCACACCTTTAGGTTTCACTTTACCTTTATAGCTGGCAATTTTGTAACGCGGCCCATCGTTTTCCCCGTTGAATTTACCACCACCAACAGAAACACCACCTTTCAAGTTTAAGTTACCAATCAATGCGTTAAGCATGATAACTGACCATGCAGTGTAGAAACCATTACCGCCCATCATACCGCCATGGGAAATAACTGCGGCTTTTCTATCATAAGAAGTCAATGCTTTACCCAGTGATTCAATGGTTTTTACTGGGACATGACAGCGCTGGCTATATTCTTCCAAAGTCATGCGATTTGCGGCTTCTTTAAGACACTGGAAGCTGGATTTAACCGTCACTTCACTGCCATCGTGCAAAGTCACTTGGCGTGTCACAAACAATTCAGCAGTTGGAACTTCGTTTGCCAGTTTTAATTCGCCAGAGGCATCTTGTACTAAATAGGCTTTCTCATCGTCACCTTCTCCTGTGATATAAGAAGAAATTAACAATTTGCCAGCTAATGGGTGGTTGTCATCTGTAATGACTAAATGTGTTGAGTTAGTCCAGCTTTTCTCCCCCATCGCTTCCATGGATTTTTCACTTGGCACACTGAGGTATTTGGCATTGTAACGCTCATTTTCAATGATCCAACGGATCATCCCCATCACTAACGCAGCGTCAGTACCCGGCTGTACTGGAACCCAGTGGCCGTGGTCATTTGCTAAAGTCGTTGTTAATGGTAATGCAGGCGAAACCACCACATAGTTAAATGAATCACGTAAACGCGCAGTCGCCAATTGACGGCCTTGGCGCTTAAATGGGTTACCTGATTGCGCAGGCGATGTGCCTAAGAACAGTGCGAAACGAACATTATCCCAATCGGGTTTGACGTGGGCGTTTTTGTCCAAATCATCCATCAATGCACCGGAACCGGCACGATAAGCCAATCCACAATACGAACCGTGAGCTCCAAAGTTTTTACTACCAAAGGCATTTTGTGCAAAGCGACGGATAAAACCATCACGGCCGTCGTCACCTGCATTGGTCACTAATAATTGGTTGGCTTTTGGTCCCAGTTTTGGTTGGGATGGGTCTAAAGGCGTTTCTAAGTCACGGATCGCCCGTAAGCCATCCACATGCCCTTCACCAAATAAATCGCCCCCTTCAACCACTTCTTTTATTAATTGTTCAAAACTGATGCGCTCCCATTTACCTTCTCCGCGTTTACCAACACGTTTCATCGGTTCGAGAATACGCAATGGGCTTGTTAAGCCTTCCATTAACGTCGCACCACGAGCACAGGCAGTCGAACGGTGTTCAAGGCCTGATTCCCCACTCATTTTGTTAAATGCCGTTTTCAGCGGCATACCATAAGGAAAATGCTCTTCGTGGGACAATGGATGATAAGGGTTCCCCGCGATACGCAATACTTCATTTTTCGCTGTATCAACGCGAGCACGAATACCACACTGAGTCCAACAACCAAAACATTGCGTCATCGCAACCACTTGTTCTGGGTTTTCTTGCCAACCTTTCAGTGCCTGTCCTTCAGGACGTAAAGAGTTACCATTGAGCCTATCAAGAGTGACTTTACCGGAAGTGCCATTAACCAGACCATCGACTGCACGTTTGGCCACATCACGGTAACTTGCACCAAATAATGCGATACCACCGACAACCAAACCACCTTTAAGCCATTGACGTCTTGAGAATTTAGCCATGTTGCACTCTCCTCGCAAACCAGCGAACACCTTCACGAACAATAATTGTTAATGCAATCCATAAACCGAATGTGCCGACAATAGCCAGTAATCCGTCTGTTCCCAATGGGAAATGGTATGGGTTAGCGATAATGTTATATTTTGGTACCGCTTGAACTTCCATCAGGAAAACCCAACGTATCGTCCAAGCAAAAGCCATTGAAATTAAAGCGAGAACAGTGATATATGCAACCGAGCGAATCGCTTTTAAATTACTGACGGACATCGCAAAAGTGATTACCCACAATGCACAAACTCCCATCAACATCCACCACCCAGGGCTTGCTGTATCTAACTGTTGTCGTACTGCAATACCTGAGGTGGTATCACCTGAGAGCCATAGCGCAAAACAAACGGCGAACAGCAATAATGTCACAACTTGGAAGCGTGCTAAGCGGTTTTGATATTGAGGTTCACGGCGTGCTCCTAAGCTAATCAATGCAGGTAATACTTGTAGCGCACTGAGGAACATCAATACTGGTATCCACCAGCTATACCAAATTGGACGTGCATTTAATACTGAGGCTTCACGGCCGGTATATAACAATAATCCTATCGCTGAAAGTGCGGCCAACAAAGCCACCCAACGCGTTGCTTTAAACTCTTTTTTCCAAATCAGTTTCACCACTAATGCGACAAAATATAAACCAATAAATGTGGTAAATAATGGCAGTAACACAGACCCCCACCACATCCAAGACCATATTGTTGGATGCGCATAGAAATGCCATACCCTTGCGGTTTGGTGTAAATCTGCGGTTAATGCTAATGGCGCAGTAATGCCCATCGTGATAGCAATAAATACAGCAATCATCTCTAAGCGACTGTTTTCAGGCTTGTTTCTCCAATGAAGATAACAAGCGTACAGTACCGCACAAGACGCAATCCCAATGAAGAAGAAATATTGTACCGCCCAAGGGAGCCAAAAGAATTCTTGTGGCTGAGCCATGACTTCTGAAATATAAGTTACTTGGCCATTCATCAGAACACCTCCTGCCATAATGCGGGCTGCCCTTTGCCTTGTAGCGGCTGCACGAATGCGTCATCTAAACCGATATAGAAAACTTGTGGTAATGTGCCACTTTCCGGTTTGAGGACTTTGATTTCAGCTTCGTGCTCTGTCAGCATTTTACGAATAGTACTGTTCGGGTCTTTTAAATCCCCAATAATGCGCGCGCCACCTACACAGGACTCAACACACGCTGGCAATAATCCCACTTCTAAGCGATGAGCACAGAATGTGCATTTATCGGCGGTTTGCGTAGAGTGGTTGATAAAGCGAGCATCGTATGGGCACGCTTGCACGCAGTAAGCACAGCCAACACAGCGTTCATTATCAACGACAACAATGCCGTCTTCACGTTGGAAAGTCGCTTGAACTGGACATACCGGTACGCAAGGAGGGTTATCACAGTGGTTACATAGACGAGGTAATAATACGTTGGTAAAGCCTTCTTCGCCCTTCACTGCAACTTGATATTGATTCACTGTCGTTCTAAATTGGCCTTGCGGGGTTTGGTTTTCAACCGAGCAGCTTACTGTGCAAGATTGGCAACCAATACAACGGCGTAAATCAATCAACATTCCATAACGTTTTTCTGGGTTGCCTTCTCGGCGCGTCGGGGAAAAATTGAGCCCGGCTTCTGCGATAGGAATTAACGAAGCTCCCGCAGTCACCGCCCCAATTTGTTGTAGAAATTTTCGTTTACTCAGATCCATAATTGGCTCCAGTACTGACATTGCTAATGCGAAAATAAGAGTTATTAATCAATATGTTATTTGTATTGCATGCGTTATTGACAATGGGTACAGTCTCATTAAGATAACTAGTGGAATTGTTATTTCTCTTTAAACCAAATGAGTTATCTTGATAAAACGTGTAGTGCCATTGTAAGAAGTGTGGAGCCGCCGCCCTATTGTGGTTTACCACATACCCGTAGCTAAATTGATCTAACGCAACGAATAACTCAAATATGTTAAAAAAATCGCCTAGGCCGTTGTATCACATACTATTAATCATGCTACTGACGTGGTCTTTGCCTGCGATTTCGGCACAATGGACTATCGGGGTATTAGCCTTGCGTGGACCAAGCTCCACCCAATCTCATTGGCAACCACTTATTGACACACTCAATGAGTCGATTCCTGGGGAACGTTTTACGTTACAACCACTCAATTTAGATGAAATGAAAGAAGCAATTTCCAACCGTAAGATTGATTTTTTACTGACGAATCCTGCCCAATTTATTCAGTTAGATAACCGCTATCATTTACGTTGGCTGCTCTCCCTTCGTTCTGATGTGGAGCCCAACAGCACGACGCGTAATGTTATTGGCAGCTTAATATTAGTTCGCAAAGACAGTGATATTTCAGAAGTTAAAAACCTGATTGGCAAAAAAGTCGGCGCTATCTCGCCGGATGCTTTTGGTGGCTATTTATTAGGTTACAAAGTGTTAAGGGATATGGGCTACGATGCAGCTAAAGACTTTAAGATGCAATTTTTAGGCTTTCCTGCAGATGCATTATTATATGCACTGCGTGATGATTCATTATCTGCGGCAATTGTTCCTGTCTGTTTATTAGAAAACATGCATAGCGAAGGGTTAATCGATAAAAACCAGTTTCGTCCATTAATTCAGCACGCTAGTTCACTCTCTTGTTTAACCAGCACAGAACTGTATCCAAACTGGTCTTTTGCTGCCTTAAGTGAAGTACCGGACAATTTAGTCGACAAAGTCACTAAGACATTATTATCAACCGATAAAGCCGCCATGCGTTGGGGAGCTCCGGCCTCGGTGACTCAAGTTGAAACCTTGCTCAGGGACGTTAATCAACACCCGCAACAGCGTCAAATCTGGCAAGATATCGTCAGTTGGACCATTCAAAACCAAATCACTCTTAGTCTTGTCGCGTTATTTTTTGTGTTACTTGGCGTTAATCATGTTTGGATTGCCTTTTTGGTTAGACGCCGTAGCCGCCAATTAGAAGAAGCGCATAACCGCTTACGAGAACAAGAAGCCAATTTACAAAAGGCACAGCGGTTAAATATTTTGGGGGAAATGGCTTCTGGATTTGCGCATGAATTGAATCAGCCCCTGTCTGCAATTCGCCACTATGCCCAAGGGTGTATTCTACGCCTAACTAAAGAGTCTGAAAGCCACCCACTAATTAACGCATTAACGAAAATCGATGACCAAGCTCAACGTGGTGCCGATATCATTCGTAATTTACGCCTCTGGGCGGGTAAACCAAGTCTTGATCCGGCAGTCACATTGAGCCAACAATCCGTTAAACAGGCCATTAATCATATTTGGCAATTATTGCGTGCAGACCAACACTACCCCAATTCAAAGTTAATTTTACCTGAAACGCCTGACATCTCCCTGATGTTGCCTGATACGTTACTTGAGCAATTACTTTCCAATTTAATTAGCAACAGTTTACAAGCAGGGGCAACCCTACTGCGTTTCGAGTTTCATTTTTCACAGCAGCATTTTTTACTTGTCTTGCAGGACAATGCCGGAGGTATGCCTGCGGGTCAATTAGAGCAAGGTATCACACCATTTACTACGACTAAAAAAGAAGGTTTAGGGTTAGGTTTAGTGATTTGCCAGCGTTTGATCCAAAGCCAAGGTGGCGATATTCGTATCGAAAATAACCTGAGTGATGATGGATTACATGGCCTAATGGTCACTCTCATTTTCAATTATCACAATAAAATCGTGGATTGAGCATGTTTTGCCACGTAATTGATAACATTCACATTAACTATATGTGACAATGGCTTTATTACGATAATCAATGCTCATTACATAAAGCACCCTATTTTGTCACCCTCTACACGACGAGGTATATGTATGCCAGTGATCCATCTCGTGGATGATGACCCCGATGTGACGGATGCCTGCCAATTCTTACTAGAAACATTGGGCTATAGCGTTACCGTTTGGAATGACAGTGAAGCATTTATCCAAAATGCGGCATTACACCAAGAAGGTGTGGTGTTATTGGATATGCGCATGCCTAAATTAGACGGGCGACAAGTTCACCAATACCTGAGGGAACAACACAGCACATTAGCCGTGATCTTTTTGTCTGGCCATGGGGATATCCCGATGGCGGTAGAACAAGTGAAACTGGGTGCCGTTGATTTTCTACAAAAACCCATTGATAGCCAACAGCTTGCTAAGACCTTAGAGCAAGCTCGCTCACAAACCACGAAAGCCACTGAAGGGTATTTAATTAAACAGCGCTATGAAACGCTCACGCCTCGTGAAAAAGATATCTGTGGCTATGTGTTGCAAGGCTTAATTAACCGTGAAATTGCTGAGGCAGCCTGTGTTTCTGTGCGCACCGTTGAAGTTCATCGGTCTCGTGTCATGGAGAAAATGGCTGTTCGCAACTTAGCTGAGTTAATGAGCACCATGCAGGCAGTTAACGCTTTAAACGAATAATTTGATATAGTTTAATCATGCCTTTTTATTAATTTATGACTAATATATTCGGATAATAATGATACTAGCTCCAAAATTTCAAAAACGGTTCCTCCATCCTCGTTACTGGCTAACTTGGCTAGGTATTGGCGTATTATATCTTCTTGTTTTATTGCCTTATCCTGTCATTTATTGGATGGGAACTCGTTTAGGTTTGTTTTCCAAGCGCTTTTTGAAAAAGCGGGTGAAAGTCGCAGAACGAAATTTGCAATTATGCTTTCCAGAGATGAGTGAGCAGGAACGGCAGCGTTGCATAGACAAAAACTTTGAATCTGTCGGCATGGGCTTATTTGAAACGGGTATGGCTTGGTTTTGGCCTGATTGGCGCGTTCGTCGCTGGGTCAAAGTCATTGGGGAAGAAAATGCCGTTGCAGCCCGCCAAACCGGCAGAGGGATTATCGCGCTCGGCGTTCATTTTCTAACCTTGGAAATAGGTGCGCGTGCCTTTGGTATGTTAAACCCGGGTATTGGTGTGTATCGCGCCAATGATAATGACCTGCTTGATTGGTTACAAACCCGTGGGCGGTTACGTTCCAATAAATATATGTTGGATCGCAAAGATATGAAAGGCATGGTACGCGACTTAAAAAATGGGGAAATTTTATGGTATGCCCCCGACCATGATTACGGCCCACGCAATAGTACATTTGCACCTTTATTCGCTGTAGAAAATGCAGCGACAACCAATGGTTCACAAATTATTTTACGCCTGGCTTCCCCTTTAGTGGTGCCTTTTACCCCAAGGCGTTTACCTAACGGTAAAGGTTATGAATTGATCATTCAACCTGCCATTGATGATTTCCCAATTGAAGATAATGTGGCTACCGCAACCATGATGAACCAAATTATCGAAAAAGAAATCCTCAGGGCGCCAGAACAATATATGTGGCTACACCGCCGTTTTAAAACACGCCCTGAAGGGGAACCTTCGTTATACGGGGATTTAGACAAAATCCATCATTAATGATTAACGTAATCAGATAAATTATGGCGTGATTTTTCAACTATTTTTTATGATGCTTTTCTTGCTGTTTTTTATACTGTTTTCTCTAAATATGGCGTGATTTTTCAACTGCTTTTTATGATGTTTTTCTTGCTATTTTTTATGCTGTTTTCTCTAAATATGGCGTGATTTTTCAACTGTTTTTTATGATGCTTTTCTTGCTGTTTTTTATACTGTTCTCTCTATATGGCGTGATTTTTCAACTATTTTTTATGATGTTTTTCTTGCTGTTTTTTATACTGTTCTCTCTATATGGCGTGATTTTTCAACTGTTTTTTATGATGCTTTTCTTGTTGTTTTTCATACTGTTTTCCCTAAATAGTCGGGTCTACAGCTAGGCGGCAAAATGAAGATATCCCGAGGAGCATACATAAGTATGTGACTCGGGTAGCTGAATGAAGCTAACAACGCTGTAGAACTGAATATGACGGGAAAAGTGACTTGGGTAGCTGAATGAGGCCAACAACGCTGTAGAACTGAATATGACGGGAAAAGTGACTTGGGTAGCTGAATGAGGCCAACAACGCTGTAGAACTGAATATGACGGGAAAAGTGACTTGGGTAGCTGAATGAGGCCAACAACGCTGTAGAACTGAATATAACGGGAAAATTATGACGGGAAAAACAGAGTATTGGAAACGTAACCTATACGTCGTGTGGTTCGGCTGTTTTTTAACAGGTGCCGCCTTTAGCCTGATCATGCCTTTTCTCCCGTTATATATTGAAGAACTTGGTGTCAAAGACCATGCTTCGTTGAATTTATGGACTGGTGCCGTTTTTAGTATCACCTTTTTATTTTCTGCCATTGCCGCTCCATTTTGGGGGAGATTATCCGATCGCAAAGGGCGAAAATTAATGCTATTGCGATCCGCGCTGGGCATGGCGATTGTCATGGTGTTAATCGGCTTTGCGCAGAATATTTGGCAATTATTAGCCTTAAGAGCCATATTAGGTTTATTGGGTGGCTTTGTTCCTAATGCTAACGCGTTGATTGCAACTCAAATTCCCGTGAAAAAAAGCGGCTGGGCTATGGGCGTCCTTGCGACTGGTGCGGTCAGTGGCGCACTTATTGGCCCATTAATCGGCGGTTTTCTTGCTGACCAATATGGCTTACGCCCCGTCTTTTTTATTACAGCAACGGTGCTGTTTATTTGCTTTTTTGTCACGCTCTTTTATGTTAGAGAACGCTTCACGCCGGTTTCGCGCAAAGATGCATTGTCCAGCAAGCAAGTATTTGCCTCACTACGCAATAAGAATTTAGTCATTAGCTTGTTTTTCACCACGATGATCATTCAAGCTGCGATGGGGTCAATCAACCCCGTGATCACCCTCTATGTTCGGGATCTATCTGATTCTTTAGAAAACCTCGCCTTTGTCAGTGGTGTAATAGCCTCCATTCCCGGTGTTGCGGCTTTAATCAGTGCGCCCATGTTAGGTAAACTCAGTGACCGAATAGGCCCTGAAAAAGTTTTACTCGCCGTGCTGGGCGCATCTATTTTTGTATTATTCCCAATGGGGTTGGTAAGTAGTTATTGGGAGTTAGGCTTTCTCCGATTTATGCTTGGGGCACTAAATGCTGCACTATTACCTGCGGTACAAACGTTAATTATCTATAATATTTCTCACCAAGTGACTGGGCGTATTTTCAGCTATAACCAAGCATTACGCGATGTTGGAAACGTGACAGGGCCTTTAATGGGCTCCTTTGTCGCTGCCACCTATGGTTTCAGAGCCGTATTCTTTTTCACTGCGGCGTTAGTTCTCTTCAACTTAATTTATTCATGGTTAGTTATCCGGCGCCAATCCGATGGTCTACGCGCTTCCCCGTCCGACCAATAACCCCCTTGCTATTTTTTGTACAAAAACCTGATGATTTATACGCTTTATTGTCTCACTTTGCTTAAAATTAAAATTTTATAACCTCAAGTAATTGATTTTAAACAATTTAATCGATTCAAAATTCTTTCTTTTATTGTCAACTAAAATCCTGTATCTTCCCCTAGCTTATCGTGAGAAATGAGAGTTATATCGACTTTTCACCTTAAAAGCACACCTTTTACAATAAATTCATTCTGTATATAGGTGATTCTATAATAATGTATGTTAAAAATATGTTTCACACGCTTGTGTTAACATATCAATAACAATTGACATTCAAGCGCACGGCTTGGTGTTTTATATCATGCACAACCTCTCAAGAGAGTATTTATGGGAGTTCACAGATGAACAATTCTGCGACTAAAACAAAAACTTTTTTTGGGCATCCATACCCATTGAGTTCGCTTTTCCTCACAGAAATGTGGGAACGCTTCTCTTTTTACGGAGTTAGACCGTTACTTATTCTATTTATGAGTGCGGCATTATTACAAGGTGGAATGGAATTACCTATTGAACAAGCTTCCGCTATTGTCGGTATTTTCGCTGGTGGGGTTTATATCACCTCGTTGCCGGGTGGTTGGTTAGCCGATAACTGGTTAGGCCAGCGCCGCGCGGTTTGGTACGGCTCATTAATTATTGCGTTTGGCCATTTATCCATCGCAATGTCTGCCTTTTTATCAAATACCTTCTTTTTCGTTGGTTTATTACTCATCGTATTAGGTACAGGGTTATTTAAAACCTGTATTACTGTGATGGTAGGAACGCTGTATAAGAAAGAAGATACACGTCGTGATGGCGGTTTCTCTCTGTTCTATATGGGTATTAACATGGGTTCATTTATTGCCCCGTTAATTATTGGTCCACTTCATGAAAAATATGGCTGGCATTTAGGTTTTGGCCTTGGTGGCTTAGGAATGCTAATTGCCCTGTTAATTTTCCGTTTTTACGCCATTCCTCAAATGCGCCGCTATGATAAAGAAGTTGGCCTTGATTCCACATGGAACCGCCCAACAGTTGAGCGCAAAAACGTGGGGAAATGGGTAACCTTTGCCATGGTATTATTGGCCATACTGGTTGTCTTGATTGATAATGGTACGATTCCATTTAATGCCTCAATCATCGCGAAAAGCTCTGCTTATGTTATCTCGACCTGTGTGGGCATCTATTTCTTATTTATGTTCTTCCTTGGCGGTTTAAACAGTAGCGAGCGTTCTCGCTTACTGGCTTGCTTAATTTTACTGATTGCAGCCGCATTCTTCTGGTCCGCTTTTGAGCAAAAACCGACTTCATTTAATATCTTTGCTCGCGACTATACTGACCGCCAAATGGGCAGTTTTGAAATCCCAACCATTTGGTTCCAATCAATTAATGCGTTGTTTATTATATTGTTAGCCCCAGTATTTAGCTGGTTCTGGCCTTCTCTGGCTAAACGTAATATGAACCCAAGCAGCATGACCAAGTTCGTGATTGGTATCTTATTTGCTGCAGGTGGCTTTGCTATCATGATGGTGGCAGCAAACCAAGTGCTTGCAACACAAAGTGGCGTTTCCCCTTTCTGGCTAGTTGGCAGTATCTTATTACTGACATTAGGAGAACTGTGCTTGAGCCCTATCGGCTTGGCAACAATGACTTTGCTCGCACCACAAAAAATGCGTGGTCAAGTGATGGGGTTATGGTTCTGTGCGAGTGCGTTGGGTAACCTTGCCGCAGGTATCATGGGTGGTAACATCCGTAAAGACCAATTGGATTCAATGCCTGAGCTATTCTCCCATGTCTCTATTGCGCTGGTCATCTGTGCGGTCGTATTGGCAGCGTTGATTATCCCTGTCAGGAAAATGCTCAAAAATGCAGACAAAAATGAAGCAAATGCTTAATAACGCGGATTAATTGTCTTTTATCCGGTAGCAACCCACACGCTACCGGATCTCCCCCCAGCTTCATTAGCCTATTAATAATTTGCCTATTATATTTCATAAAATAGGCGTTATACTGGCCTTTCATCATCCCATAATGACTCTTGGAAACCCTATAATGAGCCTTTCTGCTCCCATTTACTATGTTGATGCTTTTACAGATACCCTTTTTCACGGTAATCCCGCAGCGGTTGTATTACTCGATAATTGGTTATCAGATGAACAGCTAATTGCAATTGCCGCAGAAATTAACTTGTCAGAAACCGCATTTTTAGTCGGCCGCCATATTCGATGGTTCACCCCTAAAGTCGAAGTAAAATTATGTGGTCATGCAACACTTGCCGCAGCCTTTGTGTTAAACCATGTGCTCCAACAAAACATTCATCCTTTAACATTTAGCTCTTTATCAGGTGAGTTGGTTGTGACACAAAATGCCCAAGGATTTACACTCGATTTTCCAATTATTGAATCTGTACAAAGTCATCCAGACCAATACCCACACCTCGCTGACATCCTTGGAATCAAAATCAAAGAGCTTTGGATAGCGAAAGACCGTTACCTGTGTTTTCTTGAAGGTGCAGAACTCGTTCAAAACTGCCAGCCGGATATGCTAAAACTTTCACAGCTTTCTCTACCTGGATTAACAATTACAGCAGAAAGTGCTAATAGCGATTATGACTTTGTTTCTCGTTATTTTGCCCCTGCAAAAGGGGTTGATGAAGACCCTGTAACAGGCACTTCACATTGTGCTATTGCACCAATATGGGCAAATCGGCTAAATAAAGTGCAGTTAGTTGGCCATCAAATATCATCACGCGGAGGAGTAGTTCATTGCGAGCTAGCCTCTGGTCGAGTAAAACTAACAGGTAACGCCGTTTTGTTTCTAACAGGCCAAATCCTAATTTAAGTTTTATAAATCAATAAACTAGAATAAAAGCCATTTTTTCCTGCCTGTTTCTCCTACTTCAATTCCGCCAGCGCCATTATTTTTCTTGAAATATTGGCGCCCATTTCATATTAGAAAAAAATTTTTTTTAACATTTAACTAAAAATTTTAATTCCAACTCAATTTAGTTTACAATCATAATCATTATTAAAGATATAATTACAATTATAAATATTTCTAATTGAAGCTTTGGTCAATAGTGAAAAACTCATTCGATATAAGGAACTTTATAAGATGGCTATTACTAGAAGAAAATTTTTGATTGGTGGTGGCGTTGTTGCCGTTGCTGCAGGGGCCGGAATTTTAACTCCAATGTTAACTCGTGAAGGTCGATTTGTTCCTGGTAAACCGCGACATGGTTTTGTCGCAGGAACAGAAGGTCCTCTACCACAGCAAGCTGACGTCGTTGTTATTGGTGCTGGAATTCTAGGAATTATGACAGCAATTGAGCTGGTTGGGCGCGGTTTAGATGTTGTTATTGTTGAAAAAGGTAATATTGCAGGCGAACAATCATCCCGCTTCTATGGCCAAGTCATCACTTATAAAATGCCAGATGAAACCTTCTTACTCCACCACTTAGGCAAACAACGTTGGAGAGAGATGAACGCGAAAGTCGGTGCAGATACAAGCTATCGTACTCAAGGGCGCGTTGAAGTACCGTTCGATGAAGAAGATCTTGTTAATGTTAGAGAATGGATTGATACTCGCAGTAAAAACGTCGGTTCAGATATTCCATTCAAAACACGCATCATTGAAGGCGCAGAACTCAACCAGCGCTTAAATGGTGCACAATCTAAATGGACTATCGCAGGTTTTGAAGAAGACTCCGGTAGCTTAGATGCTGAAATTGCGACCTTCGTCATGGCAGATTACGCGAAAAAATTAGGTATCAAAATTTACACTAACTGTGCTGCTAGAGGCTTAGAAACACAAGCAGGCGTTATTTCTGATGTCGTCACCGAGAAAGGGCCTATTAAAACCTCGCGTGTTGTTGTTGCAGGTGGTGTCTGGTCAAGACTGTTTATGCAAAACTTAGGCGTTGATGTCCCAACATTACCAGCTTATCAATCTCAGCAACTGATCACCGGTTCACCAACTGCGCCAGGTGGTAACGTTGCTTTACCAGGCAATATTTTCTTCCGTGAACAAGCGGATGGTACCTACGCAACATCTCCTCGCGTGATTGTTGCTCCGGTTGTTAAAGATTCCTTCGTCTATGGCTACAAATACATTCCACTGCTGTCGATGCCAGATTTCCCTGTCCATATTTCATTAAATGAACAGTTAATTAATTCATTTACTGAACCAACAAGCTGGAAAATGGATGAAGTTTCACCATTCGAAAAACACAGAAATATGACTGCATTACCTGACTTGCCTGAGCTGAATGCATCATTTGAAAAATTAAAAACAGAATTCCCTGCATTTAAGGATTCTAAATTGATTGACCAATGGAGTGGTGCTATGGCCATCGCACCAGATGAGCACCCAATCATTTCTCAAGTCAATGAATACCCAGGTCTAGTTATCAATACTGCGACAGGCTGGGGAATGACAGAAAGTCCTGTTTCTTCCGAGCTCACCGCTGACTTGTTATTAGGCAAAGAACCCTCACTGAATGTGAAACCATTTAGTCTATACAGATTTAGTTAATACTTGTTTGTAAAATTTGCTCACAAAAAACCCTTCAATATGAAGGGTTTTTTTATTACCTATTGTGGCTCTATTGCTTAATATTCGAAACTTAAATCAAATGGAGTGATTATGAATAAATCACTATTGGCAATAGCAATTTCACTGTTAAGTGCCACAGCTTTCGCTGAAAAAAGTTGCACCGTAGGGCAATTAGAGGACATGATTGCTGATAACAACAAACCACAAATTGCAGCCCCTGTTTTAGATGGTTCTATCGCAAAAGCTGTTCGTATGAGTGCAGAGTATTTAGATAATTAATTCCATGCCTCATTAGAATTTAAAAGCTCATAATTTGAACTCTGGGCCTTTAATATTCCCTCTTCTGATTTTATCTACAGCTGACATTCTCAAAAATTTCCCTGCCGGAACGATTCACTTCACATTTATTGCTGAATTAGTTTGAAATGAGTATTACACTTAGCTTTTAACATTATTGCTTTTAACAATTACTAGCATACTAAGTAACAATTGTAAGGTAGACCATGAGTTCCATCGCTGACGATGTCATCACACAAAAAATTGAGCAATCCATTTCTCGCGTATCTAAAGTGGTATTTCCAACAACAACTAACCACCACAGCACCCTATTTGGCGGTACTGCTCTCGCTTGGATGGATGAAGTTTCTTTTATTACCGCAACACGTTTTAGCCGTAAGCGCCTTGTTACGGTCTCCACTGAAAAAATTAATTTTACTCATCCAATCCCTTCAGGAACCATTGTTGAGTTGGTGGGTAAAGTCATTCGAGTTGGAAGAACCAGTTTGACGGTCAATGTATCGATTTTTTTAGAAGATATGTATTCAGAAGGTCGTGAAGAAGTGATACATGGCCAGTTTAATTTTGTTGCAATTGATGACAATGGTAAACCTACCCCACTATTTGAGTCATAAGCTTTTTTAAGCCATCAACATAAAGGTTTTGTTTATATTGCTAAAGGTGCGAATTCTGTAAACTTTAATTCACACCTTTCTAATAACACATCAGCCGCCCTTATTTAATTCACTTTTCTCACTTCTGATGTGTTTTATATCGAAAATTTATTCGTATTAAATGTTTTTATAAAATAATCACCCTAACGCCTTAAACCACACTTAAAATATCAATTAATATTCCATTCCCTTATCTTTTCATCTGCCTGGCATGACTTCTTAATCATTTCTCTTATTAATATCTTGTTACAACAAACACATAACATGGCTAAAAGATAGGAAATTCCATGCCCTAATATATTGTATATTTTTATTATATATTGATATTTTTAAATTAAAATCGTAGAGTATAGATGATGCCAATAACTCTAAAAATGCGTAAAGTCCTCAGGCTTATAGCTTATTTTATATTACGTATTTTGATGTAAACTTTTCTTTATGTAATATACTTTGTTGGTAATAAATCTCATTGAGACATTTTATTAAAAATAGAAATAAACAACGCTAAAATAAGATATCAAATTATGCTTAGAATTCTTTCATTTATTATTTTATGTGCCTTTTCAATTAACCTAAGTGTCGCTGCGGTTCCCAAAGAAACTATCAAACGTATCGAGCAAGAAGCGCAAAAAGGCGATATAAAAGCGCAAGTCATGTTAGGAATTGGCTATTACCTTGGTAACGAGCTTAAACAGGACTATGGTAAAGCAAAAAAATGGTTAACGATGGCATCGAATAAGGGCAATTCTGATGCTCAGTTGTTTTTAGGGGACATGTATTTAAATGGTAATGGGGTTGAGGCCAACCTTGAAACAGCCATGGATCTATTCGAAAAATCAGCCAATAAAGGCAATGTTGAAGCCCAAAATTATATGGGCCAGTTTTACTATCAAGGTATTGGTGTAAAACAAAATTATATTACGGCTTTTGAGTGGTTCAAAAAATCTGCTGATAAAAAATTTCCACCCGCACAATACCAAGTCGGTAAAATGCTAGAAAGTGGAGAGGGAATTGAAATCAATGAAAAATCTGCAGCTGAATATCTAGCTCAAGCCTGCAAAGCTGGCTTAAAAGAAGCTTGCGTAAAAAAATAAATCTACCCCAATATTTCCTGCATTTTACCTGATGTTATTCATTATAATGGCATCAGGCTCCCCTCTTTTTTTGATGAAAAATCTTATTACGGCTACTTGCTCACACCCTTCCACCAATAAATTCATTACTATTAATAATCAATTTCACAATGTATGATATTGTTCTAAACTTATAATATAAAAGAGAAAGGGAGATATTATGTACAATACAATCTTAGTTCCGATCGATGTAACCGAAGATGCTCTCACTAACTTATTAGTTCCTCATGTTAATTCGCTACAAAAATTGAATGATGCAACAGTGCACTTTCTTGCCGTAACCGCACCAATTTCAAACTATTTACGCTATGGTGGCACCATCTTACCAGGAGACTTCCCTGACGACGAAAAACAAGCTGAAATTATCCTTACAGAATTAAAAGAAAAAATTAAACTATTTGATATCCCTGCAGATAAAATAAAGGCGAAAGCAACCGTTGGTTCTGTTAAAGACGAAATTTTGGCAACCGCAGAAGATATCAACGCCGATATTATTCTATTAGGTTCACGCCGCCCGAGTATGTCAACCTATTTGCTGGGCTCTAATGCCGCCTCAGTAGTTCGTTATGCAAAAACTAGTGTATTAGTGGTTAGATAATAAAGACTAAAGTGCTATTTGGAGCTTAAGCAAACACATTTTACAAACAAAAGGTTTAGCCTTAATGATTGTTACAAAAAACAGCAAAGACATACACTTTATAGGGCTATTTATGTGTTCATTTAGGGTAAATTAAAGGCTCATAAACATTTTCGTGATTTTCACGCCCTGCTTTTTTAGCGGGGTTTTTTTATGCTATAAAACTGATGAATGGCTTAATCTAAAGCGTTTAAAAGGAATACCATCAAAATCAACAATGCGTTCTTCAGTAAAACCATAACGTAAAATCGCGGATACTTTCTTGCGTGTTAACGGTAAATGTATTGTAACTGACTCAACCTTCAGTGATGTAAAAGCTTTATTAATAATATTCTTAACAATAGATTTTCCCTTTCCCCAAAACTTAGGATGTAACACTAAAGCTAAATCTGCATCACCCGCTTCATTTTGTAACCCTCCCCAGCCGGCAAATTGGTCATCAATCATAATGGCCCATACTCCATAGTCATGTTGCTCCCAATGCAGCTCTTTTCCTGAAACCCACTGCTGGCAGGCCTGTTCATCGAAATGGCTGCTGCCTAGAGGCATATGTTCAAGTACAGCTGGATGAGTATTTAATGCGATAAGATCTGCGGTAGCAATTTGATTTAGCTGAAAAAACTGAATAGGCATAGTGACTATTTTGTCCACATAAGATATTAATAAACCCAATATATAATTTGGCTATCTTCCCAAAAAATGATGCCCCGCTCAAGTTTGTAGGGCATCAATATACCGTGATTACTGTTCTAAGGCTGTCGCCATGGCTTTTTGAAAATCTTCCCAAGAACAATAGCCGCTTTTATCAATTGGACACCCTTTTAGCTCTAATGTGACATGTTTAGGCGGTGTTTGTAATGATAAATACGTATTATCTCTAAGCTGGTCTGCAGTTTGGTAAACATATTCGACTTTCATAAAATCTTTATTCGCTTGCTTATCTGTCCAGCGTTGGAACACTAATTTACCTCCAATCGGGGTATGTTCATACTGCTCTGGTAATTGATACGGTTTAAAATCCATTGCTGACATGAGTGACGCAATATTCGAGTCATGACCGACTAAGAATATAAATTTTGCTGTTTCTCCTTTATCGACCGAAACAAAGCCTTTATCGATATAATTGAGTATTGGATGTGCGACATTTTTTGCAATGATTTTTGGCGTAAATAACGTTTCTTGGTAAGCATTTTTTAGCGTATTCAGTTTTTTCCATTTTTCAGGGGTATTCACAAGCCCCCAAGCCACTTCATTAGCAGGAAAACCTTCATAATATTGAAGGTCTATCGCATCCACCGCTGAATTCGCAATTTTTAATGGACCACTGACGCCTGGTTCTTTTTCAGCTTCAATAATAAAGCTGTTTTTTTGGTTATTTAAATTACATAATTTGTCTGTTTTACATTTCTGAGAATCTTTAATATTCAGAACACTATCTAATTCGTCATAACCCGCAGTCAGTGATAACCCTTTAAAATATTGTTCCATCTCAGCGAGTGCCTGCTGTTTAAATTCAGGGGAAGCATTGGTAATAATTGGGTTAAAAACAGGGTCCATTTTACCAATTTCAGGCTGATGATGAATACTTACCTTGCATCCTGGAAATGCGCCTGCAGCAAAGAATTGGGCAGTTGCTATCGTTCTTTGGAGACTATTTGTATAAAGGTATACATCCTCATTACTTGTTGGACACAGTTCATCTGCAAGTAATTTGTTTTGGTCTATCCACTCCCTAAAATAATGCCCCATGTAGACTTCAAGTGCGCCGCCTTTAGTAGTGAGATAACCACTTTGTGCATCCCATGCAGGCCATTTTTTATCAGTCACTTCAGTAAGAATACCGGTATTTACGATAGGTGTACGTAAATTATGGCGGCTAAGGACTAAAACTTGATCTAAAACCATATCTGTTTTGCTATCTGTACTCGCTAATACAGGCGCAATAGGTGTTAATAATGCCGTAGATAAACAGAGAGTTAGCAATTTATATTTCATTAATATACCCCTACAATTAAAGCAACAAAGAAAAATACGTTCATCGCTATATAAAGAACTTAGCGAAAAATCACACCGCAACTTATCTAATAATGACGAAGTTGACTTTTTTTTCTGCGATAAATATCTCAAAAACAATCTTAAGGTAAATTAAAAACAAACGATTGACAGAAGAAAACCAGCAGTTAAGATTTTCCAATCAATACACGGAGATAATATAATGATAGTCCAAAGCGCAACACGTGCACACGATGATGATATTATTCGTGTTTGGGAGTCTTCAGTGAGAGCAACTCACCATTTTTTAACTGAAGAAAAAATTGCTGAACTAAAAATTGCTATCAAAGATATTTATTTGCCGTATTTAGCTGTTTTTGTGACATTCAATAGCGCAGGCAATATGACCGGTTTTCTAGGGTGCGATAAACACCGCCTTGAAATGTTGTTTATTTCCCAAGAAAGTAGAGGCCAAGGTACAGGGAAAAAACTGCTTCAATATGCCATTGATACCTTAGGCATTACTGAGTTGGATGTTAACGAACAAAATCCTCAAGCTATCGGGTTCTATCAACATATGGGTTTTACACAATATGCACGTTCTGAATTAGACGGCGAAGGTAATCCATTCCCTATTCTTCATATGCGTCTTAATAAAAAGTAGCCATGAAAATCATTGAGTTAGAAACAATACGTTTACGGCTACGTGGGTGGCAAGAAGAAGATAAACAGTCATTTTACCAAATGAATAGCCATCCCGATGTCATGCATTATTTTCCTTCTGTGCTTAATGAGCAGCAAAATGCACAATTTATGCAAGCCATCATAGATAAATTTGCTCAACAAGGAGGATGGGGATTATGGGCTGTTGAATTAAAATCCAATAGACAATTCATTGGGTTTATTGGTTTAAATATTCCCGCCTCTAATTTACCTTTTTCCCCTTGTATCGAATTAAGTTGGCGTCTGTTACCGGAATATTGGCACCACGGCTATGCCACTGAAGGAGCGAGTCGTGTCATCGAATATGCTTTTGATAAACTAAATCTGCCCGAACTGGTTGCATTTACGGCAGTGGTTAATTCACCATCAGAATCCGTAATGAAAAGACTAGGAATGATAAAACAACTAAATAACTTTTATCACCCAGCACTCCCTGATGGCCATTGGTTGCAAGAGCATGTGTTGTATCGCATCAAGGCCAGTGACTTTTTAAACAAATCTCATCAATAAGAAACCATATAAGCCCAAATACCCACAAAAAAGCCATCACAATGTGATGGCTCAGATTTGCAGCCAAACATATTATGTTTAGCTGCAAATCTAATAGGTTTTGAAAATAAATTAGGAAAATCAATTTATTGATTTTCGGCTGATAACACAAAGTGGGAAAAACCACGCTTTTATCCCGCTTTGTCAACAACCTAAGCCATCACAATGTGATGGCTTAATGTTATTTAGCACCTACTGCGTAAATTATTTTTTACTTTCAGCTTCGGCTTTGGCTTCTTTCGCTTCTACGTCACGGTACCAACGAGGGTGATGTTTTCGCGCCCAACGGCGGCTAACTTTCCCTTCGATCATTCCGTTGATTGAACCTTTAACCCAGAATGCCATGTACATATGAATTAAAATGGCATGGATCAATACAATCGCAGCAACGGCATGAATCAACAACCCCCACCGCACAACCCACATTGGGAATAAATGTGCAAAATAAGGGCGCCAAATGATAATACCAGTTATCAAGAGCACAAAAATCAGGCTCATGATGCTCCAGAACATCATTTTTTGACCGGCGTTATATTTACCTACATCAGCCACTTCATGTTCATTACCCTTCAATACTTCGACAATATTTTTAATCCAAGGTAAGTCTTTCTTATCTGGAATATTGTGTTTCACAAAGCGAACAAACATAAACATCAGCACAACGAAAATCAACACACCAAAGAAGGGATGTAAAATCCGTCCCATTTGCGGTGTACCAAAGGTTTCCGTCAACCATTTCAATGTTGGGAAAAATAACGCGATCCCCGACAAAGCAACCAAGAAGAAGCTGATGACAACCGTCCAGTGACACGCGCGGTCAATAAACTTTGTCCGCACAATCATTTTGCTTTTCTTACTCATGGTCATCTTTCTCCTCTTCATCACTCACTTCTTTGTTTGGACCAATTCCCACATAGTGGAAAATCAACCCTGCAAAGGTCGCGATAAATCCAACGACAGAAAGTGGTTTCAAGATGCCCTGCCACAGATTAATTGGCGTATCAATTTGTGGGTCTTTAGGCAGGCCATGATACAGTTCAGGTTTGTCAGCATGGTGAAGCACATAAACAACATGCGTACCACCCACACCTTCAGGATCATAAATTCCCGCTTGCGCATACCCCCGATTTTGCAATTTAGTTACGCGCTCTGCACCGTATTCCAACATCTCTTTTTTCGTGCCGAAACGGATAGCCCCCGTTGGACAAGTTTTCACACATGCTGGCTCTTGACCAACACTCACCCTATCAACGCACAAGGTACACTTGTACACTCGATTGTCTTTCGGGTTTAATCGAGGAATGTTGAATGGGCAACCCGCGATACAATAACCACAACCAATACAGTGCTCTGATTGGAAATCCACAATACCATTTGCGTACTGAATGATTGCTCCAGCTGATGGGCAAGATTTCAAACATCCAGGGTCGGTACAGTGCATACAGCCATCTTTACGGATCAACCATTCTAGCTTACCCATTTCAGTGGTTTCGCTAAAACGCATCACCGTCCACGATTTTGCGCTTAAATCCGTTGGGTTATCATAAACCCCAACGCAATGACCAACTTCGTCACGGATATCATTCCACTCAGAACATGCCACTTGACAAGCTTTACAGCCGATACAAGATGACACATCAATGAGCTTACAGACTTCAAGCTTATCATCACGCGCTTGTGGCGGAGGCGTAATGCTATTGGTCGCGGAACGTTTAATAATGTCTTGAGATTGCATGGACATGTTCCCTCCCTTACGCCTTCTCAATGTTAACTAAGAATGCCTTATACTCAGGTGTCTGAGAGTTAGCATCGCCGACAGACGGCGTTAACGTATTGGTGATAAACCCTTTTTGAGTCGCGCCTTCAAAGCCCCAGTGAATAGGTAGTCCAACTGTTTCAATTGGTTTGCCATCCACCATCAGCGTTTGTAATCTAGGAGTGACAACTGCAACAGCCTTGATAAACCCACGTTTACTGCTGACTTTGACCTTATCGCCTAACGCAATTCCTTTGGCTTTTGCTAATGTTTCGCTGATCTCAACAAATTGCTCAGGCTGAGCAATTGCGTTCAAGCGAGCATGCTTAGTCCACGTATGGAAATGCTCTGTTAAACGGTATGTGGTTCCGACATAAGGGAAATCTTTGTGGTCGCCAAGACGTTTCTTGTCTTCATCAAAAATCCGCGCCGCTGGGTTAGAAACCACATTCGGGTGCAACGGGTTAGTGCCAAGTGGTGTTTCAAATGGCTCATAGTGCTCAGGGAATGGCCCTTCAGCCATCTTATCGATGGCAAATAAACGACCTAAACCTTCTGGTTGCATGATGAATGGCCCAGTTCCGACTTCAGGAGCAGAAGCATTGAAGTCAGGAATATCATTACCGACCCATTTTTTACCATTCCACTCGATAAGCACGCGGTCTTTATTCCACGGTTTACCTTGGGTGTCACAAGAAGCACGGTTATAAATCACACGGCGGTTCAGAGGCCATGCCCATGCCCAACCAAGTGTATTACCGATACCGGATGGGTCGCTATTATCACGATTTGCCATCTGGTTGCCTTTCTCAGTCCAGCTACCAGTGTAAATCCAGCAAGAAGATGCCGTTGAACCATCTGCACGCAATAAAGCAAATGAGCTGAGTAGTTCGCCTTTTTTCGCTTGTAAATTGCCATCGGCATCATAAAGATCAACCAGTGCAACACCGTTGTTTTCTTTCGCCACTTCTTCTGATTCCGGATGGAATTGTTGTTTATAATTCCATTTCATTTGCATCAGAGGATCTTGGCCTTGGCCGCCTTCTTTCTCATACAGTTCACGGATTTTATACAGAATACCGGTCAATATTTGGCCATCATTACGCGCTTCACCTGGAGCATCTGCCGCTTGCCAGTGCCATTGTAACCAACGGCCTGAGTTGGCTATCGAACCATCTTCTTCCGCAAAACAAGTGGATGGTAAACGGAACACTTCGGTTTGAATCGAAGCTGTATCAACGTCATTCATCTCACCATGATTTTGCCAGAAATTAGCCGTTTCAGTGACTAACGGGTCGACAACAATCAGGTATTTCAACTTACTAAGGCAGCTAACCACTTTATTTTTATCAGGGAATGACGCTACTGGGTTAAACCCTTGACAGATATAGCCAGTCACTTGGTCTTTGCTCATCATGTCAAAATACTTCATCACATCATAAGCTTGGTCCCATTTAGGTAACCAGTCATAACCCCATTGGTTCTCAGCTTGAGCGGAATCCCCATAGAAAGACTTCATCAAACTCACAAAGAACTTAGGATAGTTGCTCCAGAAATTTACCTGATTTGGCAATGTCGCTTTTGGCGTATTCGCAGTAAGGTAGCTATCAATGTTCTGATGTTTTTCAGAAGGTAGTGTCAAGTAACCCGGTAAACTGGTTGATAGTAACCCTAAATCTGTTAAGCCTTGAATATTCGAGTGCCCACGTAACGCGTTCACGCCACCACCAGCAACCCCCATGTTACCTAGCAGTAACTGGATCATGGCCATGGTACGAATATTTTGTGCACCAACAGTATGTTGTGTCCAACCTAACGCATACAGGAAAGTCCCGGCTTTATCTGCCGCGCTTGTTGTGGCTAAAATCTCACAAACTTTCAAGAAATCGGCTTTTGGTGTTCCACAAATTTGCTCAACGATATCAGGCGTATAGCGTGATACGTGTTTGTGAAGTAAATTCCACACGCAACGTGGGTCTTGTAAAGTGTCATCGCGTAATGCGTGACCATTTTCATCAAACTTATAGTTCCAACTGGTTTTGTCATAACTACGCTTATCAGCGTCATAGCCACTAAATAAGCCATCGTTAAAGTCAAAATCGTCTCTAACAATCAATGATGCATTGGTATAGTTCTGAACATATTCAGCATTGATTTTTTGATTTTCAATCAGGTACAGCAAAACGCCCGATAAAAAGGTAATATCGGTACCTGAACGAATTGGGACATAATGGTCAGCAACTGATGCGGTACGCGTAAAACGCGGGTCTATGACAATCAGTGTGGCATCATTATTATTTTTCGCTTCAATTGCCCAACGGAACCCAACAGGGTGTGCTTCCGCAGCATTACCGCCCATAACGACGACAACATCGGCATTTTTGATATCAACCCAGTGGTTGGTCATCGCACCGCGACCAAATGTTGGAGCAAGACTTGCTACCGTTGGTCCGTGTCAGACACGCGCTTGGTTGTCAACCGCTAGCATTCCTAGCGATCTGGCGAATTTTTGTGTCAACATTCCCGTTTCGTTACTGGCAGCTGATGCGCAAAGCATCCCTGTTGATAACCAACGGTTTACTGTTGTTCCTTCAGCATTTTTTTCGATGAAATTCGCATCGCGGTCATCTTTCATTAAGCGTGCAATGCGTGTGAAGGCATCATCCCAACTAATGCGCTCCCATTTATCAGAGCCTGGTGCTCTATATTCAGGATAACGTAAACGATTTTCGCTTTGGATATAATCGAGCAGACCAGCCCCTTTAGGGCATAAAGCACCACGGTTTACCGGGTGGTCTGAGTCACCTTCGACATGGAATATCGCGGATTTAGCATTCATGGCGCCATCGCCCATGCTATATATTAGTAATCCACAACCGACAGAACAGTAGGTACAAGTATTACGCGTCTCTTTAGAGCGAAGTAATTTATATTCACGTACATTAGCTATTGCCATTCCAGGCATAAAACCTAACGCAGCTACAGTTGTACCTGCCATCCCGCCAGCGCAGATTTTAAAAAACTTTCTGCGACTAACGTTCATTGCTACCTCTTTATATTTTTTGTATAAATCGGTGAGAGAATAGCAGCCTAATATGATTAGATATTGCCTAAAATCAATGAAAGTGAAAATAAAAGTTTAATTAATATTAACTGAGTAGTTAAACATCAATTAAAATTACTACCAATAGAGTATTTATTGTTAAATTGATTTAGATCAAATGTTACATTTAAACTATTTTAGTTAAATTCCATTTCAATTAACATTTCGTAAAAGAGAATACGTCTATTTTTTAGAAAAAATAAATTTTAAATTTAATTTAAATATAGATTTAGTACTTATCTGATGAAATAAACATAAAGGAATCATTTTGTGATCGCCTTAAATGCACGTCATCTTAAAATAAACAAATATTTTTTTTCAAGGTGACGTGATAACACTATCGTCTATTTCCAACCACTAATTATGATCCCTGCTCCAAGGAGCACAACTAGAGCACCTACCCAGTCAGTCACGGTAAGAGACACACCATCAACCACTTTCAGCCAAACTAATGCGGTTGCAATATATATCCCGCCATAAGTAGCATAAATTCGGCCACTTGCTTCCGGATGCAATGTCAATAACCAGACAAATAGCATTAAACTTAACGCCGCAGGGATCAATAGCCAAGCCCCACCTTGCTTTTTCATCCAAAGATAAGGAAAGTAACAGCCTGCAATTTCAGCCAACGCAGTGATAAAGAATAAAGCAATAATTTTTATCGACATAAAAACCCATTCAAAATAGTCCCCATAAATTTCACCTTGATATTAGCAAATTTCATCAACACTGTTATGTGGTTTTCACTAATATCAGTGAAATACGTCTTGCAATCGGTAAGACAAAAAATACATTCTGCAGCGCAATCATCCAAGGAAGCATCCACTAACTCAATCAAGGAGAAAACACGTCCCTAGTAAAGGCTAAGGCTTTTATCGTGCTAATTAGCGAAACATGCAATTCACAAGGAAAATTACACTGAAGCACTAAAAATTCTTTTAAGAAAAGCGATAGGTTATGATTCAATATGATTAGCTTTTAAGCTAATAAAACTCCATTCTCTTAAACTTTTAGTTTAAATTTTAAGACCTATTGCTGTTACTATAATAGTCACCTTTTCTATCATCTTATTGGCTAATAAAATTATTATGAGAGCAACATCTGAAGAAGCCCGTGTATTTATAGAAGTGGTAGAACAAAAAAGCTTTAGTAAAGCGGCTGATAAACTTAATTTAGCAAATTCAGCAGTGAGCCGAATAGTCAAAAAATTGGAAGAAAAACTGGGGGTCAATTTACTTAACCGTACCACCAGGCAAATTGACCTAACTGCAGAGGGCGAAATTTATTTTCAACGCATGAAAATTATCTTGCAAGAAATGCAAGCGGCAGAAGATGAATTATATGACACACAAAGCTCTCCAAAAGGCCTATTACGAATTGATGCAGCAACACCGATTGTATTGCATATATTAATTCCTTTTGTTGCTATTTTTCGCAAACAATATCCAGACATTCACTTGTCGTTAGTTTCATCGGAAACCTTTGTTAATTTAATTGAACGGAAAGTTGATGTTGCTATTCGGGCAGGGCATCTCACCGACTCCAGCTTACGTGCTCGCCCATTATTTAAGAGTTATCGCAAGATTATTGCGTCGCCAAATTATCTGGAACAACATGATGAACCTAAATCTCCTCAAGATCTTTTGCATCATACATGCCTGACCTTTACTGAACCTGCATCATTAAATATGTGGCCAGTTAAAGGCATTGATGGGCAACTAATGGAAGTTACTGCAGGGATATCATCAAATAGCGGGGAGACACTAAGACAGCTTTGTTTAGCTGGAAATGGGATTGCATGTTTGTCTGACTTTATGGTGAATAAATATATTCAAAATGGCCAATTTGTCGAAGTATTAAAGGATGAATTGCAGCCTGTTCCTTTACCATTCCATGCCGTATATTACAGTGACCGCGTTGTCAGCCAGCGTATTCGGGTTTTTATTGATAGCTTAACTCAATATCTTGCAGAAATTCAGAGGCCATAACAAATCCTAGCCTCTGAGCATATAGAATAATCAATTAGTCCCAGTTTGGCGCTAAACCTTCTGGGCTAACTAAGCGATCATTACAATCTAATGCTGCAATCGCCGCTTTATCGTCACTATCTAATTGTAATTGAGTTGCTTGCAAGTTACTTAATAAATTTTCACGTTTTGTTGATGATGGAATAACAGAATACCCTTCACCAATCGCCCACGCTAAAATAACCTGAGCGGATGTTGCATTGTGTTTCTGTGCAATACTCGCAATAACCTCATCCTTTAATGCTTTGCCATACGCTAATGTCATATAAGAGGTAATATGGATATTATGTTGTTTTGCCCACTCTACAACTTTTTTGTTTTGCAGATAAGGTGAAAGCTCTATTTGGTTTGTCGCAATATTTTCAACACCGACTGCCGCGATTGCTTTTTCCATTAATGGAATAGTGAAATTAGAAATACCAATTTCACGTGTTAACCCTTGTTTTTTGGCTTCCAATAATGCTTGCATGAACTCTTCAACAGAAACCGCATCATTTGGAGATGGCCAATGCACTAGTGTTAAGTCCACATAATCCATTTGCAAATCACTTAAACTTTGTTTAAGACTTGGGATAAGTTTATCTTTACTTAAATTCTCAATCCAAATTTTTGTTGTGATATAAAGCTCGCTGCGCTCAACGCCACTTTCTGCAATAGCCTGCCCAACCGCAGCTTCATTCTCATAAATTTGTGCTGTATCAACAGCGCGGTACCCAACATCTAATGCATTTTTTACTGAAGCAATCACGACATCATCTTTTAAACGGAATGTACCCACACCAATTACAGGAATCGTCATTATGTTACCTTTCTTAAATTTTTTACATTAAGCTTCACGGGTAATTATCTGGATAGTCCATGTTCATTCGCTACGAACTAACCCATAATTACTGCGACAATTTGAATACGACAAAGAATACGATGGGATAATGCAGAGAAAAATAGCCGTAAGCTCAATAGACTTTTGCTAAAAAATCAATAATCTCTATTATTAATAGTTTTAACTATAAAAATAGTCTTTATAGTGATATTTGACTAAACTTCGCCTAATCAAATCATAAATATAGACAAAAAATCCATTAAAGTAACAAACTCTGTTTTATTACTCTACTTTTTATCTTTATTTTAGTTTGTTAGCCTAAATATAACTTAGCAATTAACGAATAAGGCAATACAAATGAAAATTCTTCTTCTCAATGGCGGACAAACATTTGCTCACTCGGCAGGCCAGCTTAATCGTACATTACATGATGTAGCCAAAACCACGCTAAATGAGTTAGGGCACACTATGCAAGAAACCCATATCGAGTCGGGCTACGATATCGATAATGAAGTTAAAAAATTTCTTTGGGCCGATACGATTATTTACCAAATGCCTGGTTGGTGGATGATGATGCCTTGGATGGTAAAAAAATATATGGACGAGGTTTATACCCTCGGTCATGGTCATTTATATACAAGCGATGGTCGTACTCGCCAAGATCCAAGCAAACAATATGGTACTGGAGGCCTACTTCATGGAAGAAAATATATGCTTTCGGTGACTTGGAATGCCCCTCTTGATGCATTTGATGAGTTTGATAATTTTTTTGATGGTCGAGGTGTTGATGGTGTCTATTTTGCCTTTCATAAATCACAACAATTTCTCGGATTGAAAAAATTCCCAACCTTTATGGTAAACGACGTGATCAAAGAACCCAATATTAAAAAATATATCAACGATTATAAAACACATCTCACCGAAATTTTCGGGTAATCAAATTAAAAAGGAATACATTTGTATTCCTTTTTGTTATTTAGCCATTATTAATTAATATTATGCAATTTTGCTTATTAATTTCACATCTAATGAATCAATTTTATCTTCTATCTTCTCAATGAAATCTTTCAAATGTTGTGTTCCATTATGTTTATCTAATGATTTTTGGTCCTTCCAAATCTCAAAGAAAATAAAAATGTTTGGATTAGCATTGTCTTGATGTAATTCATACTGAAGACAACCTTCATCCTTATTGCTTGGCTCAACAATTGATTTAGTTGCTGCTTTCACAAAATCAACTTCATTATCTTTTGCAATTACTGTTGCAACAATTCTTATTTCTGACATAAGCTCACCCTGTTATAAATAGATAATTTTAACTCATCTATTTATATCATAACTCGAAGTTAGAATTTAACTTTTATTATTCTATAAATTAGAAAACACTTTTCTAACTTTAATCATGTTGTTATATTGCAAAAATAGTGTAACTTCAAAATATAATACAATCAATTTTATCGTTTCATTACATCTTATTTTTCCTGACGAGAAAAGGCTGAATTTTAGCACGTCATGAGATGGGAATTTTCAATTTATACTCATTACCATGTTGTGCAACATATTAACAATTCATTCACATTAATGGATTTACTATACAGATAATACTAACCAGCGTAGCATGATGAAATCATCATATATGAATGAGGCCACAATGAAAAATCATATTCAATTGGATATTCAAGACAATGAAGCCATTTTATCTTACCTATCGGATAAAAAAATTTTACCTATTGGCATTAAGAATTTTAATGGCTTTACGTTTCAGCATTCCCCTATTACAGCTTATGAAGCTGAAATGGCAATTGAACATATCGAAAATGCAATTATTCCGATAAAAAAACAGCTCCCTACAGGAGAAATATTGCTTTTTAGTCATGATAAAAAATTAAATTTACTGATAGAAAGTAGGCATATTAATGGTAACTTTATCACGACATCGCAGATTGAAGACGCTTTTAATGAATTGGTCGATGTGATTAATGGCAGCCCCATTCATTCAACACAATTGCCGACAAATAGCGAATTCAGTGCTTTTTTATTAATCATTAGAGAGATTACTCATCATTGGAGTTTGCATGGTATTACATATAATTAACCACAATAGCGAAGGAGGATAAAGACCTCCTTCTTTTTCTATCAACTCTATTAATTTAGTAGCTCTTTCATTAACAATGCTCTTTTTTCTTCTGCAATAAAACTCGCCAGTAATGCATTTACATTACACTCAGTAAAGTCAGCAATACTCCAACCAAATATATCATGCAATAATTGGTACTCTTTATTTAATGTTACATCCGCAACTGTTCGCGCATCTGTATTTATGCTTAATTTAACGCCCTGCTGTTTCAACTTATTAATAGGGTGGTTTTCGATACTATCAAAGACATTGCACACCAAATTGCAACTTGGGCAAACTTCAAGTAATACATTTAACGCTTTGAGCTTTTCAATCGTATTTGAATTTTCAATACTTCTAACCCCATGTCCTATACGAGAAACTTTTAATTTATCTAATGTTTCAATCACACTTTCATAGCCTAAAGCCTCTCCAGCATGTGCGATAACATTGCCGCCATGCTCTCTGACATAGTTAAATGCAATTTCATGATTGTCTAATGAAAAGCGAGCCTCATCGGCAGCTAAATCTAGTGCTACAACACCACGAGATTGATATTCTACAACTAATTTTGCCGTTTCAAGACTTTGAGAGGCAGTAAAATGCCTCAAAGTACACAAAATCAAGCCAGCTTCTATTTCGTACTTTACAACTGCCGAATTCATCGCATCTAATGTTATATCGACAACCTCTCGGCTTGAAAGACCATGTTGAGTATGTAATAAAGGAGCAAACCGAATTTCTGTATAAATTACATTATCCATTTTTAATTGCTCAAACAAATCATCAACTGCTAGCCCAATAGCAGATTTTGTCTGTAATATATTAAGTTGCGGTTCAATGCAACGTAGAAAATCGCCAAGATCTTCGCATCTTTCTGGTGCAATAAAGCCTTGTTTAAACTCATTAAACGTTAGTATTGGAATGGTTTGTTTAACATAAGAAAAACTTAAACATGTATCTAAATGTACGTGTAGTTCAACTTTTGGCATTATGTTAATTGCTGCTTTTATGCTTTTAGTAAATACGCTTGACGGTTTTAAAGGGACTTTCATGTTAATATCCTGCGAGTTATTTTTTAATAAGCTAGCAAGGTTATTACCATTTAAAAAAGGACATATGTCCTTTTTTAAATGAAAAAAACGAGTATGATTTAAGTATAATTTCAAGCGAAAAATGGTTATAACAATGAAAGCAATAAACTCTACAATAAAGCGTGCAGAATTTATTACTCATCATCAACTTGATAAAATCATTTCTGACGAAACTCTCAAAAATACAAAACTTATCCACATAAAGGCCAAAGAATATTTAATATTTCAAGATAGCCAAATCAGTCACCTTTACTTCCTTGTTAACGGGAAACTGCAAATTGAACGTTATGAAACTAACGGTTGCAAAGTCATTTTTTCATTTGAAAATACATTTTCTATAATTGGTGATTTAGAACTTTTTCAAAGCAATCTTGAAAATGACCGTATCTATAATACGATCCAAGCAGTTACAGATGCAGACTTACTTGCGCTACCTTTATCTATGATCCGAAAAAAAGAAATTTACTCACCATTATTTTTGCAATTTATCTGTCAGCACCTTAGTAAAAAGCTTTATAACACATCACAGTTACACTCCAGTGCATCATATTCAGTTGAATATAAATTAAGACGCTATCTTACTTTTGCTGAAAAGCAGAATGGAGAAAGTTTTCAATTAGAAAAGCGTGACTCTTTAGCCGCAATGCTAGGAGTCTCCGTTAGGCAATTAAATCGAACACTATCTAAACTTGTCAGTGATAAATTGATTGAAAAAAAAGGCAAGAAAATTAAGATATTAGATACTAGTCAGCTCTTAATTTCATGTCGGAAATAGAAAAGGCGGCCACTTCATTTACAATGGCCGCTTTTTATAAAATAAGAACACCATTACTTTTTGGTTGCTAAAATAACCGAAGAGGCTTTAACTATGGCAGTTACTTTACTGTTCACTGCTAACCCCATTTCAATTGTACTGTTATTCGTTACTACTGCTGATAATAATGTTCCTGCATCCGTTTTTACATTAACGACTGAGTTTACACTGCCTTTTTCAATAGACTCTACTTTGCCATCGAATTGGTTACGTGCTGAAAATTGGTACTCTTGTGCATCAGAAACAAGAACAACCCAAGGTGCTTTAATCACCGCAACTACTTGTTTACCTTTTTCTAACCCTAACTGTTTAGTGCTGTTTTTAGTGATGATTGCAGCAATGCTTTCTCCATTACCTAAATTTAAAATAATTTCATCATTTACTGAGCCGATAACAACCGACTCAACAACACCTGTAAGTTGATTTCTTGCAGAAATAGCCATTAAACATCTCCTATATTTAATAAAAATCGACTTCAGTAATACTATTTTTTAGTAATTTAATATTATTACCATTCGAATTAAGATTTAAAGTAAAGTTGCATTTATAGGCAATATTTTTAGTATTATAATCGCACTTAGAATTGACTAATAATATCGTTTGTCCCAATGCACGGATATCCATTGTATGATCAAACGGCTTACTCATATCTTTCCCATAAGTGACTATAGTCTCTGAGATGAGTGCATTATCTTTAAAATATTTTATCGTTGTTGGAAGTTTAAATTCATTATAATCATTTTTGCTATATTGTTTTTTCGTGTCAGCAAGCAATGAGCCAGCAATAATGCCATCTTTGTTATATTGGTAGATTAATTCACCATTTGAATCTTTTTTAGATATTATTTGACAGTTATCACCTATCACCATTTCGACAGGACCACTAACATCCCTACCAATCAATTTATTTTTAACTCGTTTTACAAAAAGATAGTTATGAGCACCATTTAAATACTCATCTTTCTTTTGATCAAAAGTAAAACTTTCCACACAACCATCATGGCCAATTTTTAACATTGATTCATAATTAATTGATTTATCTTCATTATAAACAACTGATTTTATTTGCTTAACAGCACCTCTAACAGGATTGAAATCATAAAGTTGAGCCAGATTAAACACGACTGGGTTATATTGCTGTTCTTGAAACGCTAATGATACAAAAGAAATAGGGAATAAACTTAAAAAAACGATTCCCAATGGGTATTTTTTACTCATTTCTATCGTCCACCTCTAACAGCTACGGCTTGCTTTGACTTAAAAATAGCCTTTTTTATACATATTATCAGTTTTTCGATAAAAGTCAGGTTATGAACCCATAATATGAGTATAAAAATGAGTCTTAAATTAAATCCAAAGCCATTTTCGGCTAAAGACAAATATAAATATAAATATAAATATGAAAAAATAATAGAGAATAGCAATGGCTGTAACTCCTTTTTTATAAAATAAGGACAAAGGAGTTACTTAAATTGATTATGGCATAATTGGAGCTGGTGTTAGCTCGCGCTCATCGTTAAAAACACGACCAAAACGTGGGTTTCCTTGGTTCCATTCCTCAACTGCGGCATGAATATCGGCTTTAGTTCGACCAATAAAATTCCACCACATTAGTACTGACTCATTTAAAGGCTCACCACCAAGTAATAAAATGTGGCTATCTGAAGCTAGCTCTATAGAAATTTCTGTTATATTTTTGCCTAAATAAACTAATTCATTACTCTTAATTTGCTGTCCTTCAATAGTAGCACTTCCACTTATGGCAAAAATACCGTATTCAAATTCAGGTCGTAAAGTTAAAACTTGTCGGGCTGTTTTCTTCGCAATAATATCAAGCCCGATCAACGGTGAAAATGTCAATGTTGGTGCTTTATAAGTGCCATATTCCCCAACTAATAAATGGAAATGGATCTCGCCTTCAGCCCAACGAGGTAATGTAGGATAATGGTCAAAGCGTGGGGAAATATCTTTAACTGCTTCGGGTAAAGCAATCCACAGTTGCACAGCATGTAACTGGCGGCTCTCTCCATAGGTATCTTCAGAATGACTGATCCCATAACCTGCTGTCATTAAATTAACCTGCCCTGGTCGAATAACCTGTTCATAGCCAAGGCTATCTCGATGCAATACTTCACCTTCAATCATCCAAGTGAATGTTTGTAAAGCAGTATGAGGATGAGGTGATACCTTCATTCCCTCTGAGTCGCCTTTAAAAACCGTCGGGCCCGCGTGGTCAAGAAAACACCAAGCTCCTATTAACCTACGCTCCCTTGTAGGCAAAACTCGTGCAACAGGAAGCCCACCAACATCCTTCGAACGTGCGGTAATCAACTGTAAATCAGGTATTTTATCATTAAATTGAATACTCATACTTACCTCATCAGTAATTAGCAAATGTTATTGGCGGATATCACTGTATTCAGGTGTTCTATCGAATATTGCTTTTGCAAAAGGGCATAATGGAATAATTTTTCGGCCTTCATTTCTCATTCGCTCAACAACCTTAGCAACTAATAACTTTGCAATGCCCTGTCCTTTTAAGCTTTCATCAACCACGGTGTGGTCAATAATCACCAGTTCATCGCCAGTATAAACAAAGGTTATCTCGGCAAGACGAGTTTGCTTGTCATCGGATAAAATAAAAAAGCTATTGTGGTCAGATTGGATATTCATCATAAATAACACCCTCTAAGTTAAATCAATTTAACTTAGAGTATGTGACGTATACTAAAAAGACAATATTATACAATTGTCGATGTGATCCAAATATTTTGAAGTTAGCAAGATAACAACACGAGAAAAGATGCCGAGACAGCGCTTAACTAGAGATTAAATTTAGTTTAACGCTGTTTTTCAATTGGTTAATTAATGCGACATACATTAATTGTCAGAAAAATTGCTTATCACTGTATAGGTTAATGAATTTTCTGAGCTATCAATAACTTTTAATTTTACATTTCGATAAGAAATAATGTCGCTGTTTTTAAGATTATACTGAATCGTATCGCCAAATCCTTGGTTCTCAATATTCGAACCTATTTTCTGATAACTAATATCGACAACCTGGTCATTTATCCCATTGAAAATTAAGGCTTGTTCAAATGAATTACCATCAGAATTATTTAATTTTACCTGTTCGATTTGTGCTTTATCGCTACAAACAGCAACATTGACATCCGTTACGATACAAATTTCATTAGGACTAGACCCTTTTTTAATTAAAAGTGAATTCCAAGGTTGCCCTAAAACCTCAACAACGACCGAACCAGAGTCAATTATTTGGTCTGGCATATAAAAATCGCCTTTATCACTTGAGCCCACTTTTTTGAATACACCCGGAATAATTTTGTATGCCAAATCTATCTGCACAGGGTTTAATACTTTAATTCCGTCTATTTCACTAATATTGCCTTCTCTTACTAAGGGTTGCCCTACTGTAATATGGTTGACCTGACCTATTTTAGGCTCACTGATTTTTTGTGAGTCAGGAACATAATTATACTCAGTCACCGCACATCCTGATAAAGAAGCAATACAAAAAATTGGAACTAATAATTTATTCATCTTGATAAAATCCATGGCATTAAGATATTAAATATTATATTTATAAAACAATTTCAACAAGTTACTATCTTTCTATCCACTGAAATTTTTTGATGAAACTAACCTTGATGATTTACTTATAACCCATAGTATTAATCATTATTTAGTTATGTGGGATGGTAACTCAAAACTGCATGCTATTTACTCTCATGTCTGATTAAGCCAAAAAATACAAATAAAAACGCCATTAGATCAACAAAAAACACCTTATATTATTAACGTTTCGTTAACGTATATTCTGCCTAGCAACCATCATATAAGCATTAGTACAACTGGCTTTATTACCATGATTTTTTCATTTGGTGAGCCCTTTAGTTGATAAAGCCAATTATACATAACCGCCTCGGCTTATGCTTTGGCGGTTTTTTCGTATTTATATTTTTTGATTAAATTTATTGTTATTTGCGTAAGGCATTTTATTATCTAGTAATTTAAAGCTAAAGCTCTCTCTATCTATATATCCAACAACATTGTTTGAGTCATATAGCTGAATGAAGAAATCAGCTAGTTCCTCGCAAGAATGATATGTACCAAAAACTTTATCATAATCATAATATTCTACTCCGTTAGCAATTCGACCAAAATCTGTTTTGGTCGCTGCAGGAGCCAGTAATTTTACTTTAATCTTAGCATCCAAGTTCAATAATTCATGAGCCAATCCCTCAGTAAAAGAGCTAACAAAAAATTTCGAAGCACAATAGGTAACGGCTGTAGGTACGATAGTATATCCTCCCGCAGAACTTACATTGACCAACTGTGAATCATCAATATTCTGATTATCACGCACGAACATTAACGATAGAACTGCGAGTGTATTGATATTCAAATTTAATAAAGTTTGTGCATCTTTTATTGGCTGAGAGAATGCTTCCCCATAATATCCAACACCGGCGTTATTTACCCATACCCGAATATCAAAAGCTTTCAGTTCCTCATAAAGTGACATTGCATCATCTGTAATAGATAAATCACATGATTTTGTTACGACCTCAATGTATTGATTAATCTTACGCAATTCGATTTTCAATTGGTTCAACAAGGAATCTCGCCTTGCCACAGCAATAATATTAAATCCACGCTCAGCTAATTTTATTGAAATTGCACGACCAATACCTGAGCTCGCACCTGTAATAACCGCATAATGTTTATTTCTCATGACATACCCTCTTTGACAAAAGTTTCAAAAGGGTAAAGGATAGAGTTAACTCTAGGTCAAGAAACTTCTAGGTAATACATGAATTATTCAATCAGTCAGTTTGCACAACTAACCGGATTCACCATATACACCCTTAGATACTATGAAAAAGAAGGAATATTGAAATCATCCAGACAAGCAAACAATCATAGGTACTATTCTGAAGATGATATTGAATGGGTTAAGTTTATCACTCGTTTAAAAGAAACTGGCATGCCTTTAAAAAAGATTAAAGAATACGCGGCACTAAGAAATATAGGAACATCAACTTCATTTGAGAGAATGAATTTGCTTACTGAACACTACGCTAATCTTGAAAACCAAATTTTATCTCTAAATGAACACTTAAGTAACTTAAAGCTTAAAATTCAGCATTATCAAGAACAATTAAAAATGAATACCAATTAACTTACACGGCTAATTCACAAGCACCATATCTTATGGTGAATTATGGTGCTTAATAAATTCCCCTGCTATTTTTTAGCCCATTCCACCAGCTTTTGTTCTTTGGGTTGTTGGTTTGGGTCAATTCCCTCCACCAGTAATCTCTTTGCATCATCACGCTTTCTTCTGGCATCAGCTAGTATAATGATTAGCTTCATTTGGGGGCACTCAAATTATGGAGTATAAATGTACCACCTAAGGGGGGGTAGTTTTTAATAGACGTTAGTAGACATTGGAATAATGGGATTTAGTTGGAATGCTTGATTTACTTGGGATTGGAAGACTTTACTAGAATTGAAGATGGCGGAGGAGGAGTCCGCTCAATGTGAATCCAACCCTATCCAGATAATTCCAATTAATCAAACAATATCAGTTAATTAATTTAAATCGCATCCAAGAGCGTACAATAAATTCCATACAAAGCCTGATAACAATGGCATACTAGATGGCATACCCAACGTGTAGGATAAATTCACCATGCCTTTATTAACTAATACAAAAGCTAAGAATATACAACCTGAGGATAAACCATTACCTCATGGCGGTATCACGGGCCTCACCCTACATCCATCATCAACGAAAGGTAGAGGAAAGTGGGTGCTTCGCTATATGAGCCCTGTAACACAAAAACGTCGAAATGCAGGTTTAGGTAGTTACCCTGAAATCACAATTTCAGAAGCGGCAAATCTTGCTTCAACAATGCGAGAGCAAATAATCAAAGGTATTGATCCCCTTGAGTTCAAAAAATCAATTTCCGAGAAACCAACAATCCCCTCTTTTGAATATGCTGCCCGTAAACTTCATACTGAATTACTTCCTGGCTGGAAAAATGAAAAACATGGTAAACAATGGATCACAACCTTAGAGCAATACGTTTTTCCATTTATCGGCTCAACAACATTAGATGCCCTTACACCAGCGGATATCGCAAACGCATTACGCCCTATTTGGTTAACACGATCCGAAACCGCCTCTCGAGTCAAGCAACGTATTCATGCAGTGATGCAATGGGCATGGGCTCATGGTTACTGTACAGCTAACCCTGTGGATGTGGTCTCCCACTTATTACCACAACAAATCAGTGTCAGCGTGCGTACAGAACATCAACCTGCAATGCCATGGAAATCTCTCCCTCTTTATATTACAACCTATGTTTCCACCGAAGAACGATATAATGTTACCCGTGTCTTACTCTTATTTGTGATACTCACGGCTTCTCGTTCTGGGGAAGCCAGAGCCATGCGATGGGAAGAAATTGATTTTCAGCAACGTATTTGGACTATTCCTGCGGACAGAATGAAAGCGGGTATGAAGCATCGAGTACCCTTATCTCATCAAGCTATGTCGCTACTCCATAACCTAAGAGGGTTACATGATGAATTAGTTTTTCCTTCCCCTAGAAAACAAATTGTCCTTTCTGATATGGTACTCACTGCATTCTTACGGCGGACAAAAGCACCCAGCGATAATCCTAATCGCGTTGCAACTGCACACGGTTTTCGTTCCACCTTTCGAGATTGGTGTTCTGAACATAGCTACCCACGAGATTTAGCAGAAAGAGCACTTGCTCATACAATGAAAAATAAAGTGGAAGCGGCTTATCACCGAACGGACTTATTAGAACAGCGACGCCCTATGATGCAAGCGTGGGCTGATTATCTCCTGCCTTAAACTTGAGAGCTAACTATTTTACCTTATAGGTGAGAACATTGATGTAGTGAAGACTTTCTTATTTCCGGACTCACAATCTGAACGACCAGCAATGTGCCTTCCTCTGGATCTGTCGGTTACAAGAAAGTACTTAATGCGAGGCATCTCCTCACCGGTGTGCGTGACTAAAGAAAGGGCTGGCTGCTTGTATTGTTACTGTCCTATCCGAATTATCTGTTTGGAGATCTAATTCTATTTCCTCAGCGGAGCTCTGTCATGGCTGAAAAAGTTACTGTCGCAGTTATAGGCGGCATAGATACACATAAGGATCTGTACGTTGCGACTGCCGTAGATCAAAATAATTAAGTTATTATTTTTCACAACACGATAAAGTTATCGGCAAATGTTGGCATGGATGCCCTCATTTGGGTCGTTAAAGCGAATTAGCGTTGAGTGCACAGGCACCTACGGCTCAGGACTGCTTCGTTATTGTCAGAATGCAGAGTTAGAGCTTCTTTAAGTGACTGCTCCAGATAGAGTGTGGCAACACAGACAGGGCAAAAATGATATGATTGATGCTGAGTGTGCTACTCATGCTACATTTTGGGGTATAAGAACCGTTATACCCCAAAACACGTAACGGTATGATGGAATAATTACGAGTACTAAAAACTTATCGTAAAACAGCTATCTCAGTGCGTAGAGTTGCTCTACAAATTATCCATTCCAATATTATCTATGCACCTGATAAATTACGTGAACAGCTCAGAGATATGACACGTTTACAGCTCATCAGGGCTTTGAGATCCTAAAGACCTAATGTCAGTGAATACCGTTATGTTACCAACGGTTATCGCATTGCATTAAGGCCTCTTGCCCGACATTATCTTGAGTTACATGATAAAATCGCTGAGCTGGATGTTCTGATTAAGGCAATATTACTTATTCATACGGTTACCTATGTTATAAATCTAACGCAAACGAAACACATTAGGCAGCCCTCTATTTCATTCTATTCCTATTTTTTGAAAGATAGCGGCAAATACCCTCCCATTTTCGCATTATTCACTATTATTACTGAAGCTTTTCGTAAATTAGCAATAAATTTGCCTTTTTTCAGGCTCCGTTTCTTTGAGTTTAATGCTTTTTCCGTGCCAAATTAGCTAAACTCACAGCCATAATCGATAGTAATGCTAAAGCCGCTGCAGGGGCGAGGACAACCCAGAATCCGCGCTCTAAATAAGGCATCCCTTCCGCAAGAACTCGCCCCCACTCTGGTGTCGGTGGTGATGCCCCCAGCCCAAGAAAGCCTAATGATGCCAAAGCCAGCGCAATGCCGGGGAGCCTTAACATCGCATGCCTAAAAAGTGGCCCAATCAATGCTGGAAAAACATAAAAAAGATGACGGCGGAACCAATTCACCCCCAGAAGCGGCAACATACGAATATAAGGTCTAGCATTAATCTCGGTTACCAAGGCCGCTGTGTGTGTTGCAAGCGGAGCCCAAGCAACAGCCATAATGGCAATGGCTGCGCCCGTAGCGCTTGGGCCTATTATCGAAACAACAAGTAAGCCTGCGATAATAGGAGGCAACGCATTTGCAATTTCTGTCGGTCCTACACACAATCGGGGGAATAGTCCGATAACAAGCCCAATCAGTAAGCAGACTAAAGAGACAAGTAAAGCCATCCCACAAGTATAAAGAGCACCATGAGCGACCCGAGCCAGCAAGTCCCGCCCCATTGCATCCGCACCAAACGGAAGGGCGGGAGAAGGCGTCTGCAACCGTAAGAATTCTGAGGTGTAAGGGTCACGTGGTAACCCAATCAATAAAAGTAAAACGAGGGCTAAAATGCATATCAAAGGGATTACGCGCGAGTAGCGAGAATGACTCGCTTCGGGCTCCTTTGACGAAGGTATTGAATAATTGCGGATAGCTCGTCCTAAAATGGCATGCCTGATCACCGTAGCCAATATTCCAATAACAGATGCAGTGATAAGCAGAATGAGTACTCCAAGCTGCAAAGCAGGTAAATCTTGTGCGACAACAGCACCTAATGTTGCTCGCCCTAATCCTGGAATTGCAAAGACTTTCTCTACTGCAACGGCACTGCCGATTAGCGAAACTAAAACTAACCCAATTAACGGTATCACCGTTGATAATGTTCGTTTGAGCACAGCGAAAGTAATATGCCAGCGACTTATTCCTGCAACTCGCCAAGCCATGATCCAATGCTCGGTAAATGTGGCCGATAATGCATCAGAAAAAACGCGTCCTAGATAGCCACCAGCAGGCACCCCCATCGCTAATGCCGGCAATACTGCATATTGCAACCCTTCCCACCCATAAGGCGGAAACCATTTAAGCCATACTGCACCAATAATTAATAAAAAAGAGGCTAGCAGGAATTCAGGTAATGCAGTAAAAAATGCAGCAAACACTCCCGACGTTCGGTGAACTTGTCCATTTATCCCACGATAAAGTGTCGGGGCGCAAATCATTGACATTAGCAGGAATGCCACTATTACCGAAAGTGACATTAGGGTTAAAGACACTTGGGCCGCTTGTAACATTCCCTCAAGCACTGGCCTCCCTGATACCCATGAATTCCCTGCATCACCATGAATCAACCCATCAAACCAATTTATAAGTAATGTGCATGGGCCATCATTGAGCCCAAGGGAATGGCGAATCGCCTCTAATGCCTCCGGCGTTGCTTCCTGTTCACTTGAACGTGCACGAAGTAGCGACAATGCAGGATCAGCGCCAGAAAGCCAAGGCAGCACGCCAACCAAGATTACAACGGCACTCATCGCTATCAATCGTGAGAAGAAAGTCATGAAAGCACCGTGAGATAAATACTTGACTTGATTAATTTTCGTGCGAAATTGGCAATAGAGTGATTCGCTCATGGCTCAAAGGATCCTACTGTTGTGATGCTGGTGAATTCAGGTCTTTAGGGACAATCTGGGTATGACTGTTCACCAACGTCCGTTCTCTAGGGTCACGTAGTGCATGCTTTAACTGAGCACTTTCACCTTGGATCACGCGTTCATGCAACATTGGAATTGCGGCATCACTGGCAAGGATAAGGTTCTCTGCCGCCATAATAGCTTGGCGACGAGCATTCCCTGCGGGTGTTTCACTGGCTTTCATTAAGGCTTGGTCAATCTCAGGGCGGCATAGCTGTGCAATATTAAATGATCCTTCGCAGGCAAAATCACTGTACATATAAGCGACAGGATCACCAGAATCCAGTACCGTTGCCCTTGATAAAATAAAGGCATCGAATTTCCCCGCGAGTGCATCTGATTCAATTTGGGAGTATTCACGAACAACTTGTTTTACATTAAACCCTGCGGCCGTTAACTGCTGAGCTAAATAAACAGCCACTTCAGGCAACTCTGTGCGATCGCTAAATGTCGCCAATGTAATCGTCGTGCCTGAAGGTTTGGCCGCGGCTATTGGGTGACTGACGGGCTGCCGCAGTGTCGCTGCCCATGGTAATGCTGGCCCTAGCAGACCTTGCGCAATATCAGCACGTTTTTCATAAACATTATCAACGAGTTGCTGGCGATTAACTGCCTCACGAACAGCAGCTCGCATTGCGGGATCAGCCATCACCCCATTTTGGGTATTTAGATAGAGTGTATTCGTTCTTGGCATGGGGACTTCATGTACCAGAGTTTGGTCTAAAAGTGGGGCTTGAGACACGGGTATTGCTTCGATAATATCAGCACTCCCTGTTCTTAAAGCCGCCGCTCTTGCTGCCCCATCAGAAACAAAGCTAGCATCAATACCACTCGCTTTTGCTTTTTCACCCCAATAACCATCAAAACGATCGAGTGATGCACTGCTGGTGCCATTCACATGACGCAAAATGAAAGGGCCTGATCCCGTGTTAATCGGGTCGACTATCCCATTTTCTTTATAGGCATTGAGCGATAAAACTGCCAATTGTGGGCTTGATAAACGTTGTGGTAATAAAGGGTCTGGTTTTTCTGTTGAAACGAAGATTGCATCATCCCCATCAGCTTGTACTGTCAATTTAACACCATCTAGAATTCGCGGCTTTGGCGATGCATGAGCCGCGGTATTTAGGGCATTCACGGCAACCTTTGCATCTAGCTGAGTACCATCATGAAAGTGGACATTTGGTCGTAACTCAAAACGCCATGTTGTCTCATTGATAGGTTGCCAATTAATGGCTAGTACGGGCTGAGGATCCCCGGCACTATCAAGCGCAACCAGCGTTTCGGCAGTACTCCACCGTGACAATTTAAAGGCGTCATCACTAAGTGGTGTCAAACCTGAGCGTGGGGGTTGAAGGTGTGCGATTTTAATTCGGCTATCTGTCACTTTCATCTCCTCTTCATGGCTTTCGTTAAAGCAGCCAGTCAGCAGTGTTGTGGCGAAAAAAAGCCCGCAAGTCGGCCATAATACCTTGCGTATGTTCATCATATACCTCGTTAATGAGTTAATATTGTTCTAAAATTTCAGTCATTCGGCTCAATCATCAGAGGGCCCAATAAAATACTGCTGATGAATCCCCCCTTATTATCAATTCAATAGGCAACAGTAAGACTAGGTACCGCATCTAATAGCTGCCGAGTATGGAAATGGTGAGGAGAGCTTAAAATTGCTTGAGTCGGCCTATCTTCAATTATTTTGCCATCTTCCATAACAAGCATTCTGTCACACAGTCCAATTAACACGGATATATCGTGGGAAACCATTAATAGCCCCATTTTATTTTCTTTTGTGACCCGCAGAAGCAGTGTTTTGATTTGTTCCCGTAACGGCAAATCTAAGCCGCTAACCGGTTCATCTGCCAATAGAAAATCAGGCTTAATAATCAGGGCCCTAGCTAAAGCAACCCGCTGAGCTTGCCCCCCAGAAAGGTGCCCAATGGGCTTATTCAGGATTTGCTGGCTTAGCTCAACTTGCTCAAGTGCATCGCGCAAATGCAGGTTAGATTTATTTATATTTCGTAGTCGCTTCAGGGGTTCACTGAGAATATCTCCAACCCGCTGAGAAGGCGGAAGAGAACTAGCGGGGTCTTGAGGAAGGTATTGCACACGCCGGCGATACCATAATAGTGAGCCAACTGAGCCTGGTTTAACGGGCCTTCCATCACAGTAAATCGCACCACCGTCAACGGGATCAATGGCCAAAATAGCTTTAAGTAATGTTGATTTTCCACAGCCGGAGCATCCAACTAACCCGACTCTCTCACCTTGTTTCAGCATTAAGGTAAAATTCTGAAGAATAGCCGAACCCACCTTTTCCTTTTGCCAAGGAAATGCCGCACTGGGTCGATAACGAGAAATCCGGTCGACATAGATAAAACTTTGTAATATTGATTTTTGCGAAACACTCATTCTGCCTGTGCCTCACATAAATTCATTGAGGGTAATGTCTTGCTGACTGGTGATAGACTCTTTGTGGGTGATTTATCGTTTCTGAGCAAACGCTGTGCGTGATGTGCGGCATAAACAAGTCGCTGCGTGTAAGAATGTGTTGGGTTTTCTAGAAGCTGCCGCATGTCTCCACTTTCAACGATCCGGCCATTTTCCATTACGATCCCCCGCTGGCATAGCTGTGCCGCAACTGCAATATCATGGGTAATAAATAATAGGGCTGGTAAACCAGTTTGCTGGCTTCTATCCGCTAAAACGCGTAAAACTTGCTGCTGGCTAATCACATCCAATGCTGTTGTCGGCTCATCAGCAACCAATAGCCGATTATTCCCCATTAAAGCAAGAGCAATACAAATTCGCTGTTGTTGGCCGCCCGAAATCTCAGAAGGATAGCGATTTAATAAATCGGGAATATCACCCAATTTTAGTTTTTCAAGTAAATCTCTTATTATCAAACGACTATCTGTTTTCATCGCGAGGGAAAGTTGTTTTCCAATGGGCAATAATGGGTTTAATGCCGTTGATGGATCCTGAAAAACCATAGAAACTCGAGTGTTATGTCGGCGGCGTGATGCATGCAGCTGACTCACATCAACATTATCCACCTTAATACGACCTGCCACATGGGCACCTGTTGGTAGTATCCCTGTAATGGCTTTCGCTGTTAATGACTTGCCCGATCCCGAAGCACCAATAAGGCAAACACGTTCAGACGCGAAAAGGGTAAAGCTAATATCATTGACAAGAACATTGCCACCGATAGATATACTCAAATGCTTTACTTTAAGAATTGGAACTGGGTCACTCATTGTATTACTCATGAAATCAGGGTCATCATCAAGAATTAGTATGTTATAACATAACAACAACAGAGAGAACAAGTCATATTTTGTAGAAAAAATGGATGATTAAATCAGCAACCTTGAAGCTTGATAATAAACTTATCAAATAATTGGTTATTTGACTTAATATCAATTTCATAAAGCTATAAGGAAATATTGATTTTTTAATCTTCGTATTATTAGGAATGAACTATTATTTTCAATGGAGGATTTAATGACTAGTCATACTTATTTATTGCAGTTTATTGGTTATTTAAAAAAAACAAGCCGCATCTTAAAAATTATATCATAATATTCAGATGCGGCTTATCCACAGTACAATTTCTACAGTACAATAGTAAATTTAATTTATCTTATTAAACTAATCTTTAAGCAATCTGTTTTACTTTACCTAATAGGAATACATAATTAAGCATACCTAAGCCTAATAATACTGCCGAGAATATTAATGCCCACGCAAAGTTACCTGTTGCTGTGACAATAATCCCGGTAATAATTGGGCCAAATGCGCCACCAAAGTTAGAAATGGTATTTTGTAAGCCTGCAACCGTTGAAACCATATTATTTGGTGCAACATCGCCCGGCAATGACCAGACCTGGGATGCTGCGATCGCTGTTCCAGAACGGGCAATACAGAGTAATACGATGGTCAAAACAACCGAGTCAGTCAGTGGTGCGAAACCAACACAAAGTGCTAATGCCATTCCTAATAACAAAATAGATTTACGTGTAAATGTTAGCGAATACTTACCACTACTATGCATTTTATCTGAAACCCACCCCGCGGTGATCTCAGCGACCATTCCACAAAGTAAAGGTAATGTCGCAACAAACCCCATGGTTAATAAATCCATGCCTTTTTCTTTAACTAAATAGGCAGGTAACCACGTAATAAAGAAATAAGAAGTATAATTAATGGTGAAGAAACCTAAACACATTGCCCAAATTGATTTATAGCGAAGCAATTGGTACCAGCGCATACTTGGTTGGCTATCAATGCCGTGTTTTTGTGCTTGTCCTTCTCGAATATAATCAATTTCTTCTTGATTAATCATGCCGTGTTTTTCTGGTGTATCCGTATAAAAGAAAAACCAGAAGATAACCCAAATAACACCAATTGAACCAAAAATAATAAACGTAATACGCCAATCAAATAAAACAATAAGCCAAACTATCAATGGCATTGCGACTGCACCACCAAACTTGGATGCACTATCAAACAATGCTGAAACAAATGAGCGCTCTTTATCTGGGAACCAACGAGAAGCAATACCCGCATTACTTGGGTACGCCGCCGCTTCACCTGCACCTAAAATAAAACGCATAGCAAGCAGTGACTTAAACCCTGTAGCAACCCCCATCAGTGCGGTTGCTACAGACCACCAGCCAACAGCCCATCCCAATGTTTTTTTCTGACCAATTTTATCAGCCAACCACCCCGCGGGGATTTGTAATAATGCATAAGTCCAGAAGAACCCAGACATTATCCAGCCCATCTCCTCAGCCGTTAAGCTAAATTCAGTAATCAATGTTGGGCTAACGGCAGCAATAATGGCTCTGTCTAAATAATTAATCGCAATAGCGGCCCACATAAGTGCCGCGACAATCCAACGAACCTTGGACTTTTTTCGTAATGTTGTATGCATAGCATTGACCTCAATTAAGTTATCTATGGCGAAATTACATGCCGTTCATCACATAAATTGGTTTTTTCTGATGAATTAATAAATTAATTATATTTTCAACACACTGTTCGCCAATGGCTTGAACTGCGCCATCTGTATAACCTGCAATATGTGAGGTACCAATGAAATTATCGAGTGAAAATAAAGGATGTGCTTGGAGTGGTTCTTCAACAAAGACATCTGAAGCGGCGCCAGCAATTAATTTATTTGATAATGCGTTATATAAATCACTTTCATTAATAATACCACCTCGGGATAAATTTAATATAAATGCTGTTTTTTTCATTATTGAAAGTTTGTCTGCATTAAATAAATTATTTGTTGATTCGATTAGTGGCATATGAATACTAATAAAATCACTATTCTTAATCACATCATCTAAAGGTAAAAATTTAATACCGTGCTGCTCAGCGAACACCACATCAGGGTATGGATCATAGGCTAATACTTCCATATTAAACCCTTTAGCCCTCATCGCGACTTCTTTACCAATACTGCCAAGGCCAAAGATACCTATTGTTTTTTTATAAACATCGGTTGCGAATATTCTCGGCCACTCACCTTGTTTCGTTTTTTCATAGGCTTGTGGTACTTGTCTCGCCGCGCTAAGCAATAAAGCAAATGCAAAATCAGCGACTGCATGTTTATTTGCATTCGGGACATTAGTTACCCAGATATTTTTCTTTTTAGTTGCATCTAAATTAATATTATCGACACCCACACCATGCTTACAAACTATTTTTAAATTTGGTGAATAAGAAATTAATTCTTCATTTACATCTGTAAATGCGACAATTAATGCAACTGTTTCATTTAAATGTGGCTTAAGCTCTTCGAGGGTCACGTCAGCGGGAAAAGATAAAAATTCCAAGCCATTTTTTTCTAATTCAACAATAGGTGAATTATCATATTTGGCAAATGACGGTGATGTTGAAATAACCTTCATAATTATTCCTTTTTTATTTTCAATCTTTGATGTTCTATTATTAAATTTATTTGGTGTGACTGTTAAAGCCACACCAAAGAGGGTTTTTCTATTAAGAAATATATTTATCAATGACTGCTTTTATTGTTTTAATATCCTGATCACTGAAAACAATCGGATAGCGGCTTTCACCAACTTCTTCTCCCATCAGTGTTATCGCTTTTTTCACCGCAGCTGGCGAAAATGCGACTTTATAAAGATCTGTTCTTAACCCAGTGACACTCTCCTGTGCTATACGCGAAGCTTCAATATCACCTTTATGGAAGTTATCCCAAATTGCATTAATTTCTTTTGGTGCCACATTGGCCAAACCTGAAATACATGCAGAGCACCCATCAACAAATCCTTGATGTATTAATGAGTCTGGACCATTTAATACATTGAAATTCGCAATTCCCTTAACGGCATTCAAGAAACCACTCAGGCTTTCATAACTTCCCGCACTATCTTTAATTCCAATAATGTTTGGATGTAATGCTAATTTTGCCGCGGTTTCTGGCAATATGGTATTACCCGTCCTTGCTGGAATGTTATACATAAATACAGGCACATCTAGCTCATCTGCAATTTTAGTATAATGGTAAATCAATTCATTTTGGTTTAGTGGAATAAAGAACGGCGTAATAACCGAAACCGCATCCACCCCTAATTTTGCAACTTCTTTACCTAATTTAATTGTTTCCTCAGTAGAGATTTCACCAATATGCGCAACTATCGGAGCTTGACCATTAACTTCGTTAACACAAGTTTCAGTCACAATAATCTTTTCTTTTTGTGATAAAACAAAAAACTCGCCATTCGTTCCATTACAAAAAATACCATTACCGTGACTAATTTGGCGCTGAACTTGCTTTTTCATTCTCTTAGCGCAAAATTCACCATTTTCATCAAATGTCGTGACAATAGCAGTAAGTACACCTTCAATTTTAGTTGTCATGTTTAGCCTCTTTAATATTAACGATTCGGATAAAGTGTTTGATATATGGCAGCGACATCTTCATGACTAACTACACAGGGTGCATTATTCATTAATCGTTTGACATTTAATGCTGCCTCGCTGAGTGTCGGGATATCACTTTCAGGCACACCGAGCGCTTCCAAGCTATTGGGTAAATTCAATCTTTTAACTAAAGCCGCAAAGTAATCGACAAGTGCATGGGATTTTTCATTTGCAGTAAGGGAAGTATCTGCATTTGGAATGAGATCCCAAACCTGAGCAAATTTTTCAACTGAATGAGGACGGATAACTCGCATGCAAGGTGCGAGAAGAATCGCGTTGGCAATGCCATGGGGTAAGTGATACGTTCCGCCTAAAGGGTATGACAGTGCATGAACTAAATGCGTCCCTGCATGTGCAATAGCCGCCCCACCATAATAGGATGCCCATAACATTTCTAATTTAGAATGCATGTTATCTGGCTCATTGACCGCTATTTCAAGATGGCGAAATAGCTTATACATCCCCATTAAGGCAACATTGTCACTCACAGGATTCGCAATCGTTGATGTAAAACACTCAATTAAATGGCATAAGGCATCAATTCCTGTCGAAGATGCAATATGAGCAGGCATGCTACGGGTTAATTCTGGAAGCAATACAACATAATCAGGTAACAAAATAGGTGAAATAATACCTACTTTTGTTTTTTGCTCTGGAATGGCAAGAATAGCATTTGGCGTTGACTCTGAGCCTGTTCCTGCCGTTGCAGGGATCAGCATTGATACAATGCGCGCCGTTGGCTTTTCCCCTAAGAGCAGCGCGCTAAGATCCGGTGAATTTGGTTCACACAGTGCAGATAAAAGTTTAGCGATATCGAGAACACTCCCACCACCAACCCCCATCACTAAATCATACGATGATTTATCGTGCAGTTTAGAAAGTATCGCATCAACATCATGGTTGCTCGGCTCAGGTGGAACATTGTCGATAATGTGAACGTTCCGACCTTCCTCTTGTGCTAACTTAATTATTGTTTGAGTATCAGCTAACCGCACAATATTGGCATCAGTAACGAATAATATATTTTTCTTATCACTTAATAGCGATTTAATCCCTAAAATGGCCCCTGAACCACTGATCAAGGTGCTGTTAATTGTGGTCATGTCGTCTCCTATCTCTTATTGCCAATATGATTGAATTTAATCATAATGAGCTATTCTAGCTTTTTGATGCTAATTTTATAAGCGAAAACTTCATTAATTAAATTGATCTTGCTCACGAATAATCAATTATGATTTAATATAATCATAATGAGCATAATGATAAAATGGGATTGCCATGATTCAACATAGAAAAAAGAGAAAACTCATTGTTCTGGCTGATGATTTCACGGGTGCTAATGATGCAGGTGTAAATTTAGTGAATGCAGAACTCGTTGCCGATGTGGTTTTTCAATTGCCCTATTCAGGAAAGGCTCAAGCCCTCATCATCAATAGCGATAGCCGCGCTATGGATGCAAACCACGCAAATGAAAAAATTCACGATTTAGTCAGTAAAATAGGCAAAATTCGCCAAACTGACTGGGTATTAAAGAAAATAGACTCTACACTTCGCGGTAATATTGGCAGTGAAATTGAAGCGCTCATGCAAGCAACAGGCAGAACTATTGCCATACTTGCGCCTGCATACCCAAACGCAGGCCGCGTCACTATAAAAGGAAACTGCTATGTTCATGGGAAATTAATTACTGAAACGGAATTTGCATCTGACCCCAAAACGCCTGTTTTGCACGCGAATATTGCCGAGATTATAAGACTGCAAAGCAAAATCAGTTGTGTGAATGTAACACACCAACAGCTTAATGATTTATTCAAACACCATGACAAAAATGGAAATAATCAACATTTAATCATCATTGTTGATACACAGACTCAAGACGAATTAAAGCATGTCGTCAGTGTTGCCACTCAAGCAAAAACCTTGCCATTACTGGTCGGCTCATCAGGACTATTCCAAGCTTTTAGTGAATCTCAGGTCGTAAAAAATCACAGTAATTTATTTGCCATGATAGGATCAATGAGCGAAATTGCTCAAAAACAAATTAATCGACTGACTTCGCACCCTAATACTCACTTTGTTCACTTAGATATCGACGAAATGCTCTCCCATGGCATTCAAAAATATCAACAAATTATCAGTGAAGCTTTAAATCAAGGGCAACATTGCATTGCTCATACCAGTTTAGAGCATTCAGCCCGTCATCAGGTTATTGCTCTATGTGAAAAATGGGCCTTAACGCGCACTCAGTTGGGGGAAAAAATTTGCTTATTACTGGGCGAATTAACTCAACAAGTTATTTCATACTCATCGCCAAAAGCACTTTATTTATCTGGTGGTGATGTTGCCATTGCTGCAGCAAACGCTTTAGGCGCCGAGGGGTTCAATATCCAAGGGCAGATTGCAGATTGTGTTCCTTATGGCCGCTTTATTCATAGTGAATGGAATAAATTAGTGCTGACGAAGGCTGGCGCTTTCGGCAGCGAAGATACCCTATTTGAAATTTTGACATTTATTGAGAGGAAGTAAAATGAGTCATATTATTGCTGTCACTATGGGTGACCCATCGGGAATTGGACCTGAAATTATCATTAAATCATTATTAAGTGAGCAACTTTCAGGCTCTCCAGTGATTGTTGTTGGTTGTGTTAGGACATTAGAACGTATTCTCGATTTAAAAATCACACCGTTCATTAAACTGAATGTGATTAAGCATGCTCACGAAGCGGTTTTCTCTGCGGGTGTATTAAATATTATTGATGAACCTCTTTCAGATCCTGAAGCATTACTGCCGGGTGTTGTGCAAGCCCAAGCGGGTGATCTTGCTTTTCGCTGTATCAAACGAGCGACCGAATTAGCCATGGCAGGGGAAGTCAGTGCGATAGCAACCGCACCACTGAACAAAGAAGCGCTTCATTTAGCGGGCCACAATTACCCGGGGCACACCGAATTACTCGCTCACCTCACTGACAGCAAAGATTATGCGATGGTGCTTTATACTGATAAGTTAAAAGTGATCCATGTTTCCACGCATATTGCGCTGCGTAAATTTCTCGATACTTTAAATCCTGAACGTGTGAAAACGGTTATCCGTATTGCAGATAGCTTTTTAAAACGCGTTGGCTTTCAATCTCCGCGAATAGCCGTAGCAGGTGTTAACCCTCATGCGGGCGAAAATGGTTTATTCGGTGATGAAGAAATTAAAATTGTCAGCCCAGCAGTTAATGAGATGAAACAACAAGGATTTAATGTATTTGGTCCATGCCCTCCAGACACGGTCTTTATGCAATGTCATGAAGGGATGTACGATATCGTTGTTGCTATGTATCATGACCAAGGCCATATTCCATTAAAACTTTTGGGCTTTTATGATGGCGTTAATATCACCGCAGGTTTACCATTTATCCGGACCTCAGCTGATCATGGCACTGCATTTGATATTGCTTGGACAGGTAAAGCTAAATCTGAGAGTATGTCGACTTCAATTGAACTTGCGATGCAAATTACAAAAGGTTAATCATGAAAGGACGTGACCGCTTAGAAAGAATAATGGACTTTCTAAAAAGCCAAAACTTGGTAACCGTTGATCAATTAGTGGATATTACAGGGGCTTCACCTGCAACAATTCGCCGGGATTTGATTAAACTGGATCAAGAAGGTGTGGTCAGCCGTGCTCATGGGGGGATAACTCTCAACAGATTTATCCCCAACCAGCCAACGACAAATGAAAAGCAACATCGTAATCTTATCGAAAAACAAGCGATTGCACGACAAGCGGCCTCTCTCATTAATCCTGGGGATTCCGTTATTCTTGATGCAGGTACAACTACCCTGGAATTAGCTCGCAATTTAACCCACTTACCACTACGAGTTATTACAAGCGATTTATATATCGCACTTTTTCTCTCGGAATTTAAGCAAATAGAAGTGACGATAACAGGTGGAAAGATTGATGATAGTAGCCAATCTTGTATTGGCGAACATGGGCGCAATTTATTAAAAAGTGTCTGGCCAGATATCGCTTTTATTAGCTGCAATGGCTGGGATGATGATAAAGGCATTACGGCACCAACAGAAGAAAAAGCAGCACTTAAAAAAGATTTAATGAACCAAGCAAAAACAAAAGTATTATTGGCTGATAGTTCTAAATATGGGGCATGGTCTTTGTTTCATGTAGGTGATTTGGATAGTTTCACTTACATTATTACGGATAAATATTTAGAAGATGACACCAAAGAAACACTCTCTAAATATTCTACAAAATTAATATTCGCCTCTTAATAAAGATAAAACCGCCCTCTAGAAGAAGGCGGCGATAATATAAAATTATGCGAGAACCATCTTACCAATTAATAACCCCATCACAACTGAAACAAAAACAGTCACTAATCCTGGTCGCATAAAACTATGGTTGAGGACATATTTTCCGATACGTGTTGTCCCTGTATCATCGAATGCTAATGCTGCAAGGCACTGCCCAGCCACCGGGATAAAAAAGTACCCATTCACAGCAGGCCAAGACCCGATAAGTGCATAAGCCGGTAATCCCAGAGCTAACCCTAGTGGTAATAATATTAATGTTGTTGCGGCTTGGCTGCTCACCATTGCTGAGACAAAAAACATCATGATAGCAATTAACCAAGTGTATTCGTGCAGTAATATCTGAACTTCCGATTTAATTAAATCAATGTGCCCACTGACAAACGTTTCACTCATCCATGCCAAACCAAAGGCACAAACAATAGCAAGAGCACCAGCTCTAAAAACACTGCCACTGAGAATTTGTTCTACTGGTGGTTTGCATAAGAGCACAATAAAGCAGGCAAATGATAACATCACAATCTGAATAGACGCAGACATTGACAGTAATTTAGGTCCAGCTGGCGTATCAATCATAGGACGGAGTCCAGGGATCAGCCCTAATAATACAATCAGTACGGCGCCAGATAAAAAGATAATGACGGAAAGCTTAGCGCGAGGTGCAATAACTTTAATCTCTTTCTCTGTATGGATAGGTTTAAGTAACCCTTCACTTAGACGGCGTTGATATTCAGGGTCATCTTTAAGCTCTTTTCCCTTATTAAAGGTTGCAATGGCACCTGCTGCAACACCAATTAATGTTGCCGGAACGCAGATTAACATAATTGTGGAAATAGAAATGCCTAGAGGCATCATTAAACCAATCATCGCGGCCATTGCAGCAGAAATGGGGCTCGCCGTAATTGCTTGTTGAGAAGCAATCACTGAGATAGAAAGTGGCCTTTCTGGGCGAATGCCGGAATCACGTGCAACTTCAGAAATAACAGGCAGTAAGCTATAGACAACATGCCCTGTTCCTGACATGAAAGTAAATACATAACAAATAAATGGTGCAAGAATAGTAATATAACGAGGGTGTCGGCGAAGCATTTTCTCTGCAAGTTGAACCAATAAGTCCAACCCACCCGATGCTTGCAATGAGGATGCGGCTAATACAACAGAAAGAATAATTAAAATAACATCAATAGGCGGTGATGAAGGTGTTAAGCCGAAACCAAAGACGAGTAACCCAACACCTAACCCACCAACCATACCTAAAAATGCGCCGCCAATCCGCGCACCAAACATAAGGGCAACAATGATAAAGCACAATTCTGTCCAGAACATACAAACCCCCTGGTGATGAAGTTAATTTATAATTTTATTTGCTATAGAGTGAGGTTATTTTGAGAAAGGCTTGCCAAAGCCAAATGCACCATAATGCTGTAAAACTAATTTTGAGGCTTTCGCGCCCGCTTCCATTGCACGAATCACTTCATTATTTTCAGGAGCTTGGCAAGAACCGGTTAGTATGGAGAGCATAAACCCAGTTAAAAAAGCATCCCCAGCACCTAATGTATCAATGGGCTCAACATAAGTAGGTTGCCATTCAATCAATTTATCACCTGAACAGTAATAAACTTTTTCATGCCCACGTGTCGCAATAATATTTTTACAGCCATAGTCACGTAATTTTTTAATTTTAGTGATGGTGTCTTCTACCGAAAGCTGACCACAGGAAACAAAACCATAATCAACCCATGGGCATACTTGTTGGAAATAACTGTCTGTACCTCGATTTGAAAAATCAAAAGAAAGTATTATTTTATGCTGTTTTATTTTAGGTAATTCAGGCTCCAAAAAGCCGTTGATACTCGAATGAACTAAATCAAATTGAGAGATATACTCCAAATCTTCACAGGACAATTGCAAAGGATTTTCTCTCAGCACACCATTTTTATTACTTGAAATAAACTCCCTATCCCCATTAATTAATTGAACACACGCATATCCATTTTCGCCGTCATAATGGCGACATCGCTGAGTATCAATATCAAGTTCATTGAGTGCATTTTGCACATGTTCAGCCGCTTCATCGTTGCCAAACGCCCCTAAAAAGGCACTTTTGTACCCAGCAGAACGCGCATACACAGCAAAGTTAAGCGAGTTTCCACCGGGATACATTTCCCCTGTATTAAGGTATTTATCAACAACATTATCGCCAATGCCAATAACCGAAATATTCATCATTATTCCTTACATTAATATGGCTTCCCTGCCAAGTAATAGGATCCCGCAATAATTAATATTCAACCTTCCACATATAGCGCCGTGTTGTTAATGGATGCTGGCGAGCATCAGCAAGCGCACGATTATAAGCAGGGTAAACATTATTAAATAATGAATGGTTAAAATAATCGATTACTGTTGCCTTAATGGTTGAAAGCCCCAGTTCTTTCGCATCGACAACTTCAATCCGTTGACCATATTTTTTCAAAAAGTTTAGCGCACGTTCATCGACAGCCCGAGTGCTGCCTTCAGATAGCTGGAAGAAAAAGGGTGTATTAGCATCTGTAATTTCGAAAGGACCATGGAAAAATTCCCCTGAATGGATACACGCGGAGTGGATCCATTGCATTTCCATGAAGATACAAATACTTTGCAAGTATGCTGCACCATATCCTGCACCACTTGCGACTGTGTATATGACCTTATCGTTTTTATATTCTTGAGCGAAAGTCTGAGCTCTTTTTTCAAGATGTTCTAACCCACGATAAACAATACGGCTAATTTTGCTCAAGCCATCTTGGAAATCGTCATAGTGCGGATACCCTTCGGTTTGATTAAGGATCTCAACAGCACTGATTAAACCTTTTAGCGTTTTTTCTTCTGCAATATCTTTACCATCACCAAAGCTATAAGTTTCAATAAAGTCACAATGCTTGACGAGGGGTGAATCTGTTACCCATGTTAAGCCAATAACAGGAACACCGCGACTTTGTGCGAGTTCAGCAGCTTGAATAGTTTCGGGTGTATTCCCCTTATGCGAAGCAACCACCACCACTGCATTTTCTCCCAATGCCTGTGGTGGGTTATTGATAAATTCGCCACTATTGTATAAACCAACCGTCACTTTAGTGGCTTCTTTTTCTATAAATGCTTTTGCTGGGTAGAATGCGGCGTAAGAGCCACCACAAGCCACATAATAAACATGCGTTAACCCACCCACATCAGATTTATTCTCAATAATAGTGCTAATTATTTCTTTAATACTCATCTCATACCCCTTCCATTTGTGTTTCGCAATGACATTCTCATGTCATAATGCATCTAAATGTATCTAAATGTATTCAATTAAAAATATAACATTAGAATACATTTGGTCAAATGCTGAATGCAAAAAAAATCGAGATCGTGATTAAGATCTCGATTAAGCGTAAAAATAAAGCAACGATGAGTGAGTTATTGAGGAAGAAAATAAAAATTAGACTGTAAATTTAAGCTTGTCGCCAACAATTAATTGGTGGGAAATACAAATGATTTTTCCTTTGCTATCAAGCATATCACTTTTTATCGAGATTAAAGGATAATGGTTTGCAATGCTTAAATAGTGGGCAATATCTAAATTTGCATAAACAAGTTCGATTGTTTTTTTTGAGTTTGTAAAGTGCAATTGATATTTATCCCGTAGGATATCGTAAAGTGACTGGTTATTAAGATCTTGATTTAATAAATCTGCAAATTTTGGCGCAAACCAGACTGTCTCTAAAGAGACGGCAATATCATCAGCATAACGGATCCGTTCTATCACAACCGCTTTTTCATTTTTCTTTATATTCAATTTATTGTGAGTTTCACTATCACAATTTTCAAAGACTGATTTGATTGTACGAGCCCCCGGAGTACGCCCTTGTGAGCGACATAATTCACTGAAACTAATCACCCCCGTAATATTGCGTTGAAATTTTTCACCTGAAACAAAAGTGCCCTTACCAGAGACTCTTGTCAGAATATTTTCTCGCGTTAGTGCATCCAACGCTTTTCGAACTGTCACTCGGCTGACTTTCCAGCTATCGCTTAACTCACTCTCAGTCGGAATTTTTTGCCCTTGCTTGTATTCCCCTCGCAAAATGGACTCTCTTAAAGCATCTTCAAGTTGCTTGTAAAGAGGTTTAGCACTTGAAGTATCCGGCATATTCACGATAAGTATCCTTTTGTATTATCATAAAACTCACTACAGATTATAATATACTCTAATTCACATGAGCGAACAGATAACTAAAAAATTTGGGTATCGTTTGCACAATGACTCCAACTTAAAAAGTCAATTATGATTTATTGCACAGTATAATCCAATCGATGTGAAAGCTTGACTTTTAAATAACAAATAACACCTAAAATGATAACATTTTTATTACCTTTTATTTGTAATAAAGTTGAGTGAAATTTAAAATGATAACTTAACGTTATTTAAATATTTTCTTTATAAAAACTTTTTATTATAAAATTTTTTGAAATAGATATTTCTAGCTATTCTAATTTTGCTAGTCTAATAAAAATAACAGTAATTAATCTAATTTATTTCTGTCTGAATCTTTTTTATACCCGCTATCCGGTTAATAATTAGCGTTAAATTATTAACCTCTTCGTATCATTCTTTAATTATTTTAACCGTTAAGATAAAAGTAAACAATAATTGCGTTTTTATAGTTTTTTAATCTTAATAATATTTGTTTTTTGACTACCTAAGATATTTATATGGCGAATATGGAAAAACAATCAACTCTTACCATGAGTTTATTGCATTCTTATTAAAATATTTTAAAATATCGAAAATCTCAAATATGATGACTCTTTTTACAGACAATTAATAAAGAGATAATGCATTTATTGCTGAGAATAAACTGTTTCTCAATTCGACGTTGTCATAAACATAGTATTGAAGAATCCAAACCTCGACTCGTTCCTCAAGGTATATTGTGTGTTAAATAGAATTCAACAACTCGTTTTAGTCGGTGCATTAAGTGTTGCCGTAACATCCGTTGCAAGTACAACAACATCTTCAAGTGCAAATGGAAATATGAATGTTTATCTGACTGTGCTGAAAGCGTGTACAGTATCGGTTAGTGACATGAATTTTGGTGAGCAATACAGTAATGCTGGCGATCAAACGACGGATGCTACCGCTTCTGTTGTTTGTACTCAAGGTACTGACTATAGACTAACCGCTGATGCGGCGCATGATTATGTGCTTAATGATGGTAATGGTAACAAAGTCGCCTATAAATTATACACAGACCAAGCTGGTCAAGTCCCAATGACAACAGGAACCACAGAGACAGGGACTGGCGCGCCTCAACAATTAAAGATTTATGGTAAAATCGCAGCAAGTTCATTACAACAAGCTCCAGCTGGAAAATATAAAGACACCGTTTCTATTCTGGTCGATTATTAAATTCCGCTATAAGAAAGGAGTCTCACGGGCTCCTTTTTTCAATATCTGACCCTTTTCCCAATATACAGTTAATTTATGCTTAATTTCGCCCATTTTTTTACCCGAATATCGATTTTTATTACCCTATGGCTGCCGCTTTCAAGCCATGCTGCGACATTACAAGTTTATCCCGTTAATATTGATTTCTCCGAAAATGAGAAAGCCAAAGCTGTTTATGTCTCGAATGCGGGGAAAAGTGCCATTAATGCTCAAATTAGGGTTTTTCTGTGGCAACAAGATTCAGGTGAAAATAAACTTATAGAGACAAGGGAGATTATTGTTAGCCCGCCGTTGACAGATATCCCGCCAGGGCAACAACAAATGATCCGTATTATTTTGCCTAATCAAAAAACAACAAATTCAGAGCTATCTTATCGGTTAATCATTGACGAATTACCTGGTAGCGATGAAGCCCAAAATGGGGGCGCGATTAATTTTTTACTGCGTTATTCATTGCCCATATTTATTAATACGCCATCCACACCGGTTGATAATGCAAAAATTCATGTCTGGATTGATAAATCAACAACACCGGCATTATTAAAAGTCAGCAACGAAAATAACCAACATATAAAACTAAGTGATGTTTCAATCACAAATCAAGGTAAAAAGGTTGTTGTTAGCAAAGGGTTGTTAGGCTATGTACTCGCGAATAACCAAATGGAATGGCCATTACCTGCTCATCTTTCGTCCGGACAAAACATAGAAGTGACGCTCAATGAGCATACTGAACCACAAACATTCTCTATTAGCGCTCGTTAGCCTTTTTATTTTTGGCCTATGCCCTGCTACTGCAAATACGGTTGAAACGCTTTACCTCGATGTTTCTATTAACAAGCGCGCTTTGCCTAATTTTGTGGAAGTTAGAAAAGAAGGTGATACCTTTTGGCTATCTGAATCTGAAATTAAAGCACTTTCATTAAATACGGATAATTTAGCTAAGCAAGATGGATGGGTACAATTAACGCCGCAACAAGGTATAAAGATTGATTACGACCCTCTTTCTCAATCTCTATCCATTATGGCGAGTGAACATTGGCTAGCAGGGGCACAAAAACCCAATATTCCTGGCCAAGGTTTTTTATTGACTGAAAACCAAATTGCCCCTGAAATTAAAGGTGGCGTCCTTAATTATGATCTATTTGCTAGCCATGATACATACAGTAAGAATATAAGCGCATTTACTGAATTACGGTTAATTGGCTACGGCTCCGGCCACCTAACAACCTCATTTAATAACCAATTATCACGAACACCTCAATCGACTGATAATAAATTCAATCGGTTAATGACCACATGGCAAACGAGTAATGTCGATACATTAAACACATTCATGTTGGGGGATGGGATTACTGGGGGCCAGTCATGGAGTAACCAAGTCCGTTTTGGTGGCGTCCATTTATCACATAATTATACCGTACAACCTAATTATAATATTACCTCAAAACCGATTTACAGTAATACAGCGGTATTACCCTCAACCGTTGATCTGTATATTGATGGTATAAGAAATAGTACACAACGTGTCGACCCAGGGCAATTTACACTCAATACAGCACCACACTTTTCAGGCGCGGGTAATGCTCAACTTATTATTACCGACATTAATGGCCAGCAACAAAAAATCGATGTCTCCCTTTATAATACAAATCAACTCATTTCGAAGGGGCTCTATACTTGGGATCTCAGCTTAGGCTGGTTGAGAGAAGATTATAACGAACGATCTTTTGGCTATAATTCTAAATTAATGCTTGTCGGCGATGGCCGATACGGTGTCACCGATAATTTGACACTAACAGGCCATAATGAAACCAATAGCGCATTACAAAATATTGGTGCGGGATACCATTGGCTAGTTGCCCCTTATTTAGGGGTAATACAAGGTAATATGGCTTGGAGCCAATACCAAAATCAATCCGGAACACAATGGGGCGCAGGTTGGCAGTGGAATAATAGCCAATTTAGCCTCTCCGTCAATCATCAGCAACGCGAAAATAATTATGCCGATGTAGCAACTCAGACGGGTAATTTAATGCCACGAAAATCAGATAATGCCTTCATGAGCTGGTCCTTTGAGACATTGGGAACCCTTGGCGGCGGCTGGATTTCCCGAGATTACCCTTCGACTCAAGTACAATATGCCAATCTATCTTGGTCAAAAACCTATACTAATTTTTTAACAGTATCCATTAATGGTGCAAGAGAGCTAGGGAGTCGGCAAAATAGCTCAATGTATTTAATGGTGAGTATTCCGCTATCCACCGAAAACTATGTCTCTCTTCAGACAAACTATGACAATAAGCGTGTGAACCAGCAAATTCAATATCGCCATAACTTACTGCCTGACAAGAGTGGCTGGGGTGGCGGAATAACACAACAGCTTGGCGAAAATAATAATCTTCATATTGATCTTATCAATCGAAGTGCATCAAATGAATGGCAAGTGGGTTATAACCGCGACCGTAATGATAATAACTATTATGTCAGTAGCAATGGTGCTATTGGTGTTCTCGATGAACATGTCTATTTTATGCGAAGATTAGGCAATGCATTTGCAATAGCAGATACTTCAGGCGTGCCTGATATCCCAATTTATTTACAAAATATTGAGGTAGGCAAAACAGACAAACAAGGGCGTTTACTGCTAAATGATTTATATGGATACGAACCGCAAAAAATAAGAATTAATGCTTTGTCATTATCTGCCGATTACCGTATTAAGGATACTGAAAAAATCATTGTGCCTCGTGAAGGAAATGGCACATTAGTCTCCTTTAATTTATACCGAGCAAATGCACTATTATTAAACGTGAAGCAAAACAGCGGCATTGAAATACCTTTTGCTGCATCGGTATCCATTCACCGTAATAACGCTTCAAATGATGATGTAGAAAAAACCCTCGTCGGGTATGGTAGTCAAATCTATTTAGAAAATTGGCAGACAGTGCAATCGATCGATGTCGTGTGGCCGAAAGGAAAATGTCAGATTTCTCTACCTCAAATGAATGATAGCGCTGAAGCATTTGTTGAAAAAGAGGTTATATGTTTCTAAAAAATAAAAATATACTCTTATGCGTACTAATTAGTCTACCCGCTGTTTCATTTGCGAGTGCTAATTGCTGGAATGGCTCAGGGACACAATTTAATTTTGGCACAGTGACACAAGGGCAAACATCTACAACAACAGGGAAAGTAGTTTTTACCTGCAACAATTATGATGGTGATACCCGTTTTATACGAGCATGCCTGCGCCTGCAAGATGAGGCACCACTTGCCATGCGGACAAATAGCACCCCAGCAAATACGCTCTATTTCAATGTTTATCCACTCAATAACCAGTCTATCCCTTTAAGCCGCTCTACCCCGCAATATGCCCAGCTAGACTATCGGTTGCCGAATGGTTCAACAGAAGAGGCCTATTTTAATTTGGCGGCTAAAATAGCCCCAAAACAGATGTCTCTCGCCGCGTGGACTTATTACAACTATGGCTTTATGACAGTCATAAAATACATGGTGGCTCAGCAAGAATCCCAATTGCTGTCATGTGAAGCGATGCCGGAAACAAACATACGAATAGTTCAATCTGCGGCAACCGCTGATGTCAAACAAGGGTGCCAAATAGATAATATTAGCGACATGAATTTTGGCTCGTTATCTCCGGTGAGTGGCCAAAAGTTATCAGCAAAAACAACAGCCAGAATATCGGCAACCTGCCCGACGGGCACCGCATTTTCCCTCGGATTAGGCCAAGGCTTACACTTTAAAGAAAACAGCCGCCAATTGTGTTCTGACACAAATTGTGTTAGCTACCAACTCTATCAAGATGCCGCTTATTCAACAGTTTGGGGAGATACTATTCACCACAATACTGTCGATAAAGTGTCTTCAGATGGACAAAGTCAACAAGTGGTTGTTTATGGGGCAATTCCCCCTCAAGAATGGCCGCCATCAGGCAAATATACAGATACGGTTGTCGTCACGCTATTTTATTAAGTTATATCATTTAATTAATCACATTTATCTACGGATGTATTAGTTGATTTCATTAAGTAATAATATCATCAGAAAATTGAATAAATTTCATTTACCAGTGAATTTTATTCCTCATGTCATGCATATATTAATGATATCTTGAATGACTTAATTGAATAGAGAGGAAAGATATTAACATGGCAACTTTCACCCCCCCATTTAAAGCGGATGTTGTTGGCAGCTACCTCCGCCCTGAATATTTGCATACAGCTCGCCGTGATTTTGCTAACGGTCATATATTAGCAGATGAATTTGAGTTGATTGAAAATAAAGCTATCATTGAATTAATCGAAAAACAAAAAGCGGCAGGACTTTCTGTGATTACTGACGGTGAATTCCGTCGCAGTTGGTGGCATTTAGATTTTATGTGGGGGCTAAATGGGGTTGAAAAATCAATTTTGTCAAAAGGATATACCTTTGATGGAATTGAAACTCGGCCTGAAACTGCGCGTCTAACCAGTAAAATCAGTGGTGAAAACCACCCTTTTATTGAACATTTTAAATTTTTACTGCCTTTTGCTGAAAATAACATTGTTCCTCGCCTAACGATCCCAGCGCCAGCCCAATTTTTTAAAGAACTGTATCGCCCTGAAAATAGAGAGAGTACACAGCAATTTTACCCAGAACAAGAAACATTAATGAGTGATATTGCTAAGGCATATCAGACGTTCATTATTGAATTATATCAAGCTGGTTGCCGTAATCTTCAACTTGATGATTGTACATGGGGCATGATGGTTGATTCGCGTTACCACAATTCTGGTATTGCAGAGAAAACCGCACATTCAAGCTGTGATTGCCATCCGAACCAAACGGTCATCAGCGACGATGTAAAAGCCTTAGCTGAAACCTTGCTCACATTGAATAACCAAGCTGTATTCAATGCACCAAGTGACCTTGTTTTGACAACCCATGTCTGCCGTGGAAATTACCGTTCAACATGGGCTGCAAGCGGGGGCTATGAACCCATTGCTGAAGTTCTTTTTGGGCGAGAAAATGTCTCCGCTTACTACCTAGAATTTGATACTGACCGCGCCGGCGATTTTTCACCTTTAGCACACGTAACTCAAGGGAAAAAAGTTGTTCTTGGGCTCATTTCATCAAAAACAGGGGAGCTAGAAAAGAAAGCAGAAGTTATCTCGCGTATTTATGAAGCAGCCAAATACCTTCCATTAGAGCAATTATGTTTAAGCACACAATGCGGCTTTGCATCTACAGAAGAAGGGAATGCATTATCAGAGCAACAGCAATGGGATAAAATAGCCTTAGTGAATGAGATTGCCAAAGAAGTATGGCCAGCTAATTAAGCGTAACGAGGTCATCCTAAATAGATGTGATTAAGGCAATAACCGGCTATTTATTGTTACACAAAGGATCAGTAAATAACGGTTATATGCCTTAAGGCATATATTAATATATTACCTTCTCATCAGAATAATCTTAATCTTTATTTTTTTAATCATCTTAATAATACTGAAATATCTATTTCCTATTCTCCAAGCTCACAAATTTTATTATTTCGACAGGGAATAAATTATTTATGCGCTTTCTAAAGTCACTTGCTTATAGTGCTATTTCAATTTCACTCACTTTTCCGCTATTCTCCGCCGCTGCGAATACCAGTGAGAAGCCTCAAACCGTTAAGAATGTGATTGTCATGATCCCAGATGGGATGAGTGTCACTGGTACAACACTTGCTCGATTATATAAAGGCGAATCCCTTGCCCTTGATCCTCTAGCAAGCGGTTTAATGACGACGTGGAATGGTGATGGGACTATTGCAGATTCCGCCCCCGCAGGCTCTGCCATTTCTTCAGGCTGGAAGTCCCAAAGTGGCAATATTGCAAGTACGGGTAAGAAATATGATTGGCCTGGTGTTAAAACACCAAGTCAAGGTGAAGAGCTTCGTCCAGTCGCTACATTGCTCGAAGCATCACGCCTTAGTGGCCGTTCCGTGGGGATAATTAGTACAAGTGAATTTATGCATGCAACCCCCGCTGACTTTAGTGCCCACGACCCTTCGCGCAAAAGCTATGACAATCTAACAGAACAAATTGTCTACAATAATCTGGATGTTATTTTAGGTGGTGGGGCTAAATATCTCAAACCTGAAAATCGTGCAGATAAAGAAGATATGGCGAAAATACTGTCATCTCGAGGGTACAACATTGTCAATACACCGAAGCAGCTAGATGCGTTTTCAGGTAAGAAACTTGTTGGCGTTTTCGGTAAAACTGATGAACACACCGCGCTTTCCTATGATTTAGATCGTGATGCAGCGCTTGAACCTTCACTGGCACAAATGACTCAGAAGGCCATTGATGTATTATCGCAAAACCCAGATGGATTCTTCCTCATGGTTGAAGGCTCTAAAGTTGACTGGGCTGCCCATGCCAATGATCCCGTTGGTATTATTAGTGATGTATTAGCTTTCGATGATGCTGTCGCTAAAGCGGTTGATTTTGCTAAAAAAGATGGAAATACCTTAATCGTCGCGATGACTGATCACGGTAACTCGGGTATTTCAATTGGTGACCGCTCTACCTCAGAGAACTATGATAAAACCCATTGGACCCGCTTCATTAACCCGCTGAAAAAGGCAAAAGTCACTGGCGAAGGTTTTGAAGCTATTCTCGAAAGTCAGTCAGCCAAACAAGATGCTGTAAAGATCCGCGCATTAGCAACACAATGGCTGGGCGTAGATGACTTAACGGATGAAGAAGTTAATAGCATCATGGGGGCTAAATCGGGTGCACTCAATTATGTTATCGGCCCTATTCTTGCTCAAAGAGCCAAAATTGGTTTCACGACAAATGGTCACACGGGTGAAGATGTGGTGCTGTATAGCTATGATCCACGCGGCCGTTTACTGGGTGGCTTAATGGATAACACTGAGGTCGCTCATTTCATGGCATCCGCACTTGATGTCAACTTGCAGCAGGCAACTGAGCAATTGTTCCTTGACGCAAATGCGGAGTTTAGTGCTAAAGGTGCGACCGTCAGTGAGGACTTATCTGATGCAGAAAACCCTGTTTTAGTGGTCACAAAAGGCGCCCAAACTCTACGGATCCCTCGTAACAAAAGCGTTGCTTGGTTAAATGATAACGAAGTTACCTCAGATGGCGTCAATGTCTATAATGGCTCACGCTGGTTTGTATCAAAATCACTGATTGACCAAATCAAATAACCTCATTTATTAGCAAGTAAAGCGCGCACCACTGGCGCTTTACTGACTTTTTTAGCCCCATAAAATCCGCCAAGATACGATAATTGCAGTTGGCAAACAGAGCTCAGTTAGTAAACAGAAATCGAAAAAATTATTGGTACTCCTTCGCACGCTGGATTTTTTTCCTCTGCGCATTTAACGCGAGCAACAACACCAGAAAAACAGTAAAATACCCGAGCACAATCCACCCCGTATTTTTTCTGCTTTCCAGATAAGGGTCCGCTGTCCATGCCAAGAAAGCCGTGACATCTCGAGCATATTGCTCCGCGGTTTCCGGTGCTTTTTTGCCTGTGGCATCAATAGGGTATTCAATGTCTCCATCATTTAACTGCTTCGGCATTAAGATCATGCCACCCGGAAAATAACGGTTAAACACCGTCGTCTCGGTTTCAGGGATCGCGTCAGAATACCCCGTTAAAAGCGCAAAGACATAATCTGAGCCTTGATCGGTGTAAGGCGTAAACATATCAAATAAAGATTGCGGAAAACCACGATCATAACCGCGAGCACGTGTAATATAGGTTAAGTCAACCGGTTCCTTTCCATTATTGAGATAAATGGCTTCTTGCGTATTGGCAAAAGGTGACGGAAAATGATCCGCAAGAGTGCCTGGCCGCTCAATAATCTCCCCCATGTCGTTGATGGCGGGAAAGACATTCTCCGCAGCAATAGATCTCGCTTTATCAATAGAAAGCTCAGGCCCGCCCACATCAGTTAACTGATGAAATCCAAGATAATTCAGGCTATGGCAGGCTTGGCATTTTTCTTGATAAACCTGCAATCCACGCCGAAGTTGCTCTTTGTCATATTGGCCAAATAACCCTGAATATGCCCAATTTTGCTGTTGTGGGGTTTCAGTTGGCGGCAACGGCTCATCCGCATAAACGGGTTTACAAAGTATTAATAATGAATAGAAAAACACGATGACTATTTGGTGATATTTTTTCATCATGATTAATCTTGAACCTCGATATATCGACGAGAAGGAAGAACAATAAAGAAATAAGCAAAATAAATAAGTGTAGAAGCTTGAGATAATGGCCTAACCCAGCCACTTTCCTGATTATTTTCGCTAAATACATTAATTAAATCGGGTCCTGTTAATGCTTTAGACCCCAACCAAGTTAGCAGCATCGCATTAGCAACCCAAAGCCAAAATGCGGTTTTGATAATGGGGTGGTAATGACGAAAACGTGATTTCGAATTATCTAACCAAGGTAGGAAATAAAAAACGAGCATGGCTGCGAACATCGCAACGAGACCAACAAGCTCATTAGGGAAGCAACGGAGAATGGAAAAAAACATCAGAAAATACCATTCTGGTGCGACAATTTCAGGTGTCACTGTTGGATCCGCTTTGATAAAATTATCGGCATGCATTAAATACTGAGGCGCAAAAAATAAAAACCAGACAAAAACCATGCAAAAGAGGGTCGTCTTTATCATGTCATCATTGGTTATTTGAAAATTAAATAATAATTTTTGCTGCTGTTTTTCTGTAAAAGGCTGTTTAATTGCCTTAGCAAAGGCTTGTTTTACTGTACGGATATGAATAATCGTAAATATAACAATAATAAAGGGGATGATGAAATGTAGGACAAAAAATCGCCCTATCATTGGTGTTCCAGCAGAAAACCCACCAACGACATACTCGTGTATTGTGCCACCAACAAACGGGATAGCTTTGCTAAATTCCGTCATAACGGTTGCGGCCCAATAACTCTTTTGCCCCCAAATCAGGCTATAACCAAGAAATGCCGTCACCATCAATAAAACATACAGTGTTACGCTCACCATCCACATTTTTATATAGGGGCGGCGATAAACACTGTAGTACATGCCTCGAAACATATGGATATAGCAGGCTGCAAAAAACAGTGATGCGCCTATTGTGTGCATATTTCGAACTAATTCACCTTGGTTCACATTCCTGACAATATGAATAATAGAGTCAAAAGCAAGTTCTGCTGTAGGAACATAAAACATGGCTAAAATGACGCCTGAAATAATTTGTACCAGCAACATTAAAAGTAAAATAGTTCCGATACCAAAAAACCAGAGGCCTCGAGTGGTTTTAGGCAATGGTATTGCTTTAAAAATCGTAAAAATAGAATTTTTAGCTTTTTTTTCCGCTATTTTTGAATGGTTTTGTCGCGACATTTAAGCGTCCTTTACACCAATACGTAATGTTAAACCATCATTCAAAAAGATGTAATCTGGCACCATTAAATTGGTTGTCGACGGACCTTTAACCACGCGACCAGAATTGTCGAACTCAGAGCCATGACAAGGGCAAACCCAGCCTATATCAGGGTGTTTAACTTCTCTTGGAATACAGCCTGCATGGGGGCAATTTCCAAAGACAACAAGCCAACGTTCATGGCCTACCTTCACTCGCTGTGAATCAGGTTCAGGATCTAACAGCTTTGCCGTGTTGTCTGCTTGGGCTGCGATGATTTCATCTTCTGTACGATATCGAACGATAACAAGCTTATCTCGCCAGATTTTTTTTAAAACTTGCCCTGGTTGCATATTTTCGAGATTAATGTCCATCGGTCCACTGCTGACTAAATTCCGTTTATCTGGGCCAAATGTCATGATTAATGGCCACGCCGCAATAGCAATCCCTGCGGTACCTATAATCTGTGTGAGTCGCAGTATACTTTTCCGACGAGTGAGTTGATCTACTTGTGTTTTGTTTTCATTCATTCTTGGGGCCCTGTAATAATATTTTAACAATCTGAAACAATTAAAATACATAAGAACAAGCTATAAATAAAAAAGTAAAAAGGCAGAGTAAAATATTATTTATTATTAAATTTAAATCATGATCCTTCCGTTAGAATAAAAACACCAATAGTAAATATTAATTAACATAATGATAACGATTTTATGTATTTAATTTTTATTTGATTTTTTATAATGTTTTTATTTAATTATAACTCATTGATATTAAATTATTATTTTTTAAAAAGTATTAATTCAATAAAGTATGCTATCACAAATGGAAATTATTATCATTTGAATTGTTCAGTTTTTATGATATTAAATACACCCGAATAAAACATAAAAAAAATATCTCTGTATATTCCGGGATGTATTTTTACTATCAATGCTGATTTTTTCTTAATAGGTATTTACATGAAAAAGGTACTCCGATTCGCCCTTCCTATCATTGCTGGCGCACAGTTATTTGCATCGGCCGCGTTAGCAGAAAAAAGCCATTATCCCTTAACCATTGACAGCTGTGGACACGCTTTAACTTTCGATAAAGCACCAGAGCGAGTTGTGGGTATAGGACAAGGGACAATAGAAATTCTTTATTCTTTGGGATTAGCGGACAAAGTGGTGGGGACATCCCTATGGGTTGAACCGGTTCTAGCTGAATTCAAAGAGGTTAATGACAAAATTGATGTTTTAGCGGACAACGACGTCAGCTTTGAAAGTATCATTGCCAAAAAACCGGATTTAATTACTAACCAATTCCAATGGCAAATTGGCGATGTGGGGGTAGTTGCAACGGTTGAACAATTTTCAGAGCTAAATATTCCCGTGTATACTTCGCCTGCTGACTGTGTGGGTAAAGACAACAGTGAAGGCGGTGATGGTGTTCGAAAAGATGCATTTAACATGGAATTGATATACAAAGAGATTTCAGATCTGGCTAACATTTTTGATGTACAAGATCGTGGTGAAAAATTAATTACAGATTTGAAAAATAGAGAATTAGCGGCGAAGAAAAAAGTTCAAAACTTACCCGCAAATACCTCCGCACTATTCTGGTTCTCAAGTGCAGATGCCGAGTCTGACCCATATGTTGCGGGGGCAAAAGGTGCACCAGGATTTATCATGTCAAGTCTTGGAGTTAAGAACATTGTCACCACTGAAGAAGAATGGCCAACGGTTAGCTGGGAAAATATTGTCCGTGAAAACCCAACCGTTATCGTTGTTGGTGATATGAATCGACGTCGTTTTCCTCTCGATGATGTCAACGTTAAGTTAGCATACTTAAAAAATGATCCTGTTTTAAAATTAATGCCTGCAGTTGAAAACCAACGAATTATTGTGATTGGTGCACAATCTATGAATCCGACATTGAGAACAATGGAAGGATTAGAAAAAGTGGCAGATGCATTGTCTAAAATGAATCTTCAATAAAAAATGGCATTAAATATCTTAAACCGCATAGGACTGGTGCTGCTTGCAGCGCTGGTTCTTTGTCTTACTATATTAGCTGGGACAGCGATTGGGGAAATTTTTATTCCTTTTGACGTTGTGCTAAAAGTGATTGCCAACAAAATGTGGAGTGCGGGTTATCCACTCGATAGGATCGAAGAGGGCATTGTTTGGAATTATCGGTTAAGCCGAACGGTTATTGCTGCGTTATGTGGGATGGGACTAGCCTTATCAGGCACAATCCTGCAAGCACTTTTGCGTAATTTACTGGCTGACCCTTATCTATTAGGCATATCTGCGGGGGCATCTACAGGGGCTGTTGCCATTGTGGTATTAGGTGTGGGGGCGGGTACCCTTTCTGTTTCATTTGGTGCCTTTGTCGGTGCTATTGTCGCCTTCGTGCTTGTCTCTTTACTGGCATTTCGAGCGGGAAAGGGAAATGGGGGCGTTATTCTTGCTGGGATAGCAGGCTCGCAGCTTTTTAACGCATTGACCTCTTTTATCATTACACACTCGGCCAGCGCTGAACAAACCCGTGGGATTATGTTCTGGCTATTAGGCAGTTTGTCAGGCGTTAGATGGCCTGATGTGTCGCTCGCTTTTCCAATTACGCTGATTGGGCTGCTTGTTTTTCTTTGGTATGCCAGGTCACTTGATGCATTTACATTTGGTGGTGAATCCGCGGCATCCCTTGGGATACCCGTAAAACGAACGTATGCTATTTTAATTATTTGTGCCACGTTGATTACGGCAACAATGGTCAGTATCGTGGGTGCAATTGGTTTTGTTGGGCTAGTCATCCCTCATGCAACCCGTTCTATTGTAGGCTTAAAACACCATCGTCTCTTGCCTGCAGTGGCAATCACGGGAGCCATTTTTTTAGTGGCGGCTGATATTGTTTCGCGAACAATCATTATTGGGCAAGTGTTACCTATTGGTGTGATTACGGCGTTAGTTGGCGCACCCATATTTGCATTAATATTAAGTCGGAGAGCACGTTAGATCATGGCTATCTTAGCGGAAGATCTATATTGGAAAAGTGGTAATAAAGAGATTATCAATGGTATTTCATTACATATTAAGCCAAATGAATTTGTGGGGATAGTGGGACCGAATGGTTCAGGGAAAAGCTCTTTAGTCTCCTTACTTTCTGGGATTAGAAAACCAACTCGAGGGCAAGTCACTTTATTTGGTCATGCCTTAAGTACATTGAAACCGAGAATGATCGCTCAACAGGTTGCTTTTGTACGCCAACATATTGATACTGAAGATCACATCACCGCTAAGCAATCTGTTGAACTTGGGAGAACCCCCTATTTGAGTCTTCTATCTCCTTGGTCAAAAAAAGATGATGAGATCGTCAATCATGCTTTAGACATTGTTGATATGCAAGCAAAGGGAAATCAGTTGTGGCCAACATTATCAGGCGGTGAGCGGCAGCGATTACACATCGCGAGAGGGCTAGTCCAAAAGCCTCAATTAATCATTCTGGATGAACCGACCAATAATTTAGATGTGCATCATCAACTGAATTTACTCAGTCTTGTTAAAAAACTGCAACTGACGACTGTGGCTGTTTTGCATGATTTAAATCATGCCGCCATGTACTGTGACCGCTTACTGGTGATTGATCGGGGATGTATCGTTAAAGAAGGTATTCCAAACGAAGTCTTAACAAAAGAATCGATCAAACAGATATTTAAAGTCGAAGTTGAATGCTATCAAGATCCAGCAGGATTGCCATTTATTCGTTTTATTCAATCATGTTAACTTTATAAGGTAATACTATGCGTCAGTCATTAATAGCTATTTTAAGCTTTTTCGTGTTAGTTGCTTCGTCTTATGCCGAAGTCCATGAGGTTAAAATGCTTAATCGCGGACAAAGTGGGCCGATGGTTTTTGAACCAGACTACATTGAAATCAAACCGGGTGACTCCATTAAGTTTATTGCGACACATAAAAGCCATAATGCCGCATCTATTCCTGAATTAAGGCCAGAAGGCAGCGCATTATTTAAAGGAAAAATCAATGAAGAGCTTGAAGTGCCATTTGATATCCCTGGTTTTTATGGTATCCAATGTACACCCCATTTTTCAATGGGAATGGTCATGGTGGTTAAAGTCGGTGAAGCAAACCTTCCGGATAATTTCAGAACATATAAAGCCCCAGGTAAATCAGATAAACGACTCAAAGACATCATTCACAATAACAAACTATAATATTGCTATTCAACCGTAAATTATGACAATAAAATCAGTACAAAAGCAAGAAGTTACCTTCAAGCGTTACTTGTTGCTAGTCGTGCCATTGACGCTATCAACAATCACAGTCCCCTTACTGGGTGCTGTCGATACAGCTTTAGTGGGGCATTTGCCAAACCCGAGCTTTATTGCTGGCGTTACGATTAGTACAGTTATTTTTAATACATTGTACTGGTTACTTGGTTTTTTACGGATTAGTACAACCAGCTTTGCTGCCCAAGCCTTAGACAATCAAGCTCAGCTAAGCAGCGCCTTTGTGCGACCACTCTTTATTGCGCTCATATTGGGGGGGCTATTTATTTTATTTCGCTCGATGATATTTGAATCATTTATTCAAATATCATCCCCTTCCCCTGAAGTCTATCTCTACGCCAAACAGTACTATGAAATTCTCATTTTTGGCGCACCATTTACCTTGATAAACTATGTTATTATCGGTTTTTTGATGGGTAAATCTCATGTGAAATTGGTATTGTATTTACAACTTTTCATTAACTTAGCGAATATTTGTTTATCGGTCATCTTAGTTTGGTATTTTCATTTAAATGTCAAAGGTGTTGCAATTGCAACGTTACTCGCACAAATCGGGACGACGGTTATTGGACTCATACTGATTAATAGAATGAGGGTGATAAAATTAACCTTAGATGAACTGAAATCCTATTTATCGCCATCATCTTTACGTGAAATAATTTTGATTAATGGTGACTTACTTATACGAACAATCTGTTTATTGATTGTCACCAACCTCTTTATTTCCTACAGCAGTGACTTGGGTGTCGAAGTTTTAGCCGCAAATAGTATTCTTTTCCAAGTTCAATATTTAATGGCTTATGTGTATGATGGCTTCGCTAATGCTATTAGCATATTAAGTGGTCAGTCTAAAGGACTAAAAAATAGCAAGTTATATAATAAAGTCGCAGGGTACGCTGTCATTTCTGGTATTGGTGTATCTCTCGTTTTAACACTAATTTGGTTAGGCTTTGATTCATATATTTTACGAGTCTTTACGAATCAGGATAGCATTTTAACCTTAGCGTTAACATACAGCAACTGGCTCGCATTTTTTCCAATATCGATTGCCATGGGATTGATGATATACGGCTTATTTTGTGGTATTAATTACGTCTCATCGATTCGTAACTCAATGATAATTAGTGTTATTATATGGTTGTTATCCTCTAGTATTCTTATTCCTCATTATGGCAATAATGGTTTATGGCTGTCATTTATTCTATTTTGTTTGGCCAGGTCATTACTGATTTTATGGTTGCCAATATCCTATAAATTAATTGGAGTCAAATAAAGATGGTAATATGTGCGCTAGATGCAGTTGATATTTTTTCTTTGCTAGAAAGAGATAATGAGGAAGTCACCTAGATCACATTGAAATAAACAGACCTGTTACATAATATCAGAAATAACAGTTATACCATCAAAACTTAAATTTAGTGTAGATTATATCACCAATAACTCTCCCGTGGTCCCTCCTATTATAAAAAGAATATAGCGGTGTGAGTATTGTGCGATCTTAGGTAGTACTGCTATATAAAATAGTATGTTCAGCTTATTGTTTCGTCTTAATTAAGTAATTTTATATTTGACCCTATATTTCAGACACTTTTTATCACTTATTTCATTATGAGTTCGATGCCGCAGATACTCTCACGGAGAACGATAATCCAGTGCACTGTGAGGATGCCATTCATTATAATGCTCGAAGGCTACATCAAGATTCTTTATTGCCGTTAATCCGTTAGGTTTTGACATGAGGCTTATGCAGCCACGCGTCATGATTTTTACAAAGCTTTCTGCAATACCGTTACTTTAGAGGCTACGTACCGCCTTATATCTAGGGGATAAACTAACTTGTTTAGCGAACCACAGAGTTTCATGGGCTCGATATGCTGAACCATTATCGGTCAACCACTCTATTGATTTTGTTGGTAACCCGTTACCGAATCGATACTCCACAACGCCTAACATTACATCTTACACGGTTTCGATGTTAAAGCCTCCCATGCTAGCTGCCCAATGAAGGGCTTCTCGATCACAGCAGTCTAAAGCGAACGTGACGCGCAGTTTTACATCTTTATCACATCGGAGCTCAAAACCATCTGAACACCAACGTTGGTTGCTTTCATTCACCACCACTTTTCCTGTATAAGCTCGTTTTGAAACTGGGATTTCGAGTTTACATTCCAACAATAATGCTGATTGCTTCGTGATACAGTAAACACGTTTGGCATTAATAATCGCGATATTTTCATTCTCAGATTGCCGACGTAACATCGCCAAGATGCGGCGATAGCCATACGTAGGCAGCTTATCAATCACGTTGTGTATACAAGCAAGCGCATCGCTATCATCTTGAGGGCGTCGTCCTCGTTTATCTTTCCAATCACTTTTTCGTTTTGCTAGAATGTACAACTGTGCTCGTGACACACATAAGGTTCGGCTCACTAAGCTTATTTTCCATCCTTGGGTAATAAGGCCGTGTGCGCTATCCATTGTTTTCTCATCCATACTCGGCTGCTTCTTTAAGAAGTTCATTTTCCATTTTTTTTTGCTGAGATTAGCTCAGAGGCAGGAACAACTTGTTTACCTGCTGTTACCGCGGTCTGGCTTCCTTCTTGATACTGTTTACGCCAAAGGAAAAGCTGGCTTGCCGCGACACCATGTTATCGAGCAACCATGGAAACACCCATGCCTGACTCAAAGCTTTGCTGAACAATGGCCATTTTTTCTTGTGGGGAACATCGTTTTCTGCGTTCATGACCTAATATCTTGGTCATGTTAACCCCAAGAACTAGTCTAAAAACTAGTATTAAGATTATCACTAATTTAAGTGATACCAACTGCCTGGAGATCTAAGGGGCCAGTCTAATCCCCCTCCGTAACTTGTTGTATTATATATCTATGTTTCGGAGTGGTAGACCATATTTTTGTTCTAAATTAAAATATAATAAAAATCACAACACTATTTTTGATAGGAATCTTCATACTAGAGGAAATGATACAGGTTTCAAGGCATAAATAAATTACAACACTGTGGTATAATTTAATCATAATTCTATATTGATTATCATAATATCTAGAACAAAGTTCATAAATAAAAAATCAAAAAAAGAATTTTATTATTTAAAATTATGTATTAGTATTTTAGATAATAATTGATATTTTAAAATTATTTTTCGTGCATGAAACAATTCAATTGTAATTTTTAATTAGTCTATTTTAGCTAAATTTATAGGTTGGTAGCATGATGAAACTTGACAAAATTGATATACAAATTCTTAAACTTTTACAAGAAGATGGCCGTTTGAATAATGCAGAAATCGCTAAGCGAGTTTTTTTATCTCCTCCCGCATGTTGGAAAAGATTAAAAACTTTAGAGCAAAGTGCTATTAAACATTACCAAGCAGTAATTGAACCTAAAAGTATTGGATATAACTTTTATGCATTTATGAATATTACATTAGATTTACATTCAGAAGAGTCAATGAAACGTTTTGAAAAAGAAATTTTAAAAGTAGATAATGTTATTATTTGCCATAATATTTCTGGTAGATATGACTACCTATTACAATTAGTAGTCAAAGATATGGATGATTTTCATCATATATCAATGGAGAAGATTCGTTCCATTGGAAATATAAAAGAAATGAACACAAGCTTTGGTATCAGAGAAATTAAATCATTTAAAGGTTTACCAATATAATTTCTCCACTTTGCAGACAACCTAATGATAATAGGTTGTCTGCAATTTTTATTTTATTACTGAAATTTAAAAATCCTTATTTCATTCAAAAAATTTCAAAAATGGAGATATACAAAGAAGTAAGCCAAAAAAAGCAATGTATATTGAAGAGTATTTTTTATACTTCTGTAATGAATCGACTTTATAGACTAAATAAACTGGTATTAAACATGCTACAATCCCATACAGTGGACCCGCAAGTTGGAATACCAATAGAACTGGGAATTTTGTAGATACCCATATTGACAATGATAAGATAACAAAAATACCAATGAGAATATCTAATAATTTATTGCTTATTTTATTATTTGGTATAAATCGAGATATTATATTTACAATGATTCCTTTTATTGATTCGTGTATACCTAAATATATACCTAAAAATGCAGTAATTAATGAAAAAATATTTAGTAATGTAGCCATTACTTTGACTGTAGCTCCTGGTATTACTTGTGCTGCTATTGCTAGTGCCGAAATATTTTGCTCAAATGCAGATACTGCCTGTTCATAGCTTATTGAAAATGTGAATGAAAATGCATAAAAAAGAACACCAATCGCTAGCACAAAATATGCAATTCTATTAGTTCTTATCGCACGGTAAATTGCGATTTCTTTATTATTTTCTACTTTCCTATAAGCTATATTCATTGGATTTAAAATTTGGACAAATAAAATTGAATATAGTGTGAAAGGTAAAGTTAAAAAAATATCTCGTGTAAATGATAATAAATCAGGCATGGCTTTTATATTATCAAAATTCCAATGTGGTATCATGAAAAAACCCAGAATTAAAATTATTCCAAATTTCATAATAACCATTGGCCCTGAGATTTTAAATAATATTTTTTCTCCTTGAGAGGCAATAAACACTAATAATGATAATATTATTAATGGGAACCAAAATGAATCTGATAATGTTTTGTTAGTTAATCCAAATGTTTTTAAATACGATGCTCCATCATACGTTATTGCTAATGAATAACCGAGTATTCCTGTTAATAACATTAGAAAATATATAATACCTAAAGCAACCCCCCAATTTCTTCCTAAATATTGAGTTATGATTCCAGTATAATTATCACACTCCTTTGTTTCTGATAATGTCCTTAGATAAAGGTTTTGTAAGAGATATATTGCAGGATACGAGAGTAATATAGAAAATAAAAATACCCATACTCCTTTAAGGCCAATCTGTATTGGCATTAGAACTATACCAGAACCAATTGCCATTCCAATACATAGAATAACCCAACCAAGGTCGTATGAAGTAAATGGTATTTTAGATTTATGATTACCTTTCATAATTTTTACTCACTTTAATATAGTGATAACAATGAGGTTTTAATTCTATTTAACCCCTCAATTAATATTTCCCTAGGACATGCTAAGTTTAATCTTATAAATCCATCTCCATTCCCCACAAACATATTACCACCTTCCAGTAAAACACCAGATTTATTAGCGAAAAATAACGATAATTTATCTTTATTGAAATAGCTTGGTAAGTATTCATTTATATCTATCCAAGCTAAATAAGTTGAGTCTGGAATTATAAAATTACATTTTGGGAAATTTTCCGTAAAAAATTCATGAGTTAATTTAAAATTATCATCTAAGTATTCTTTTAATTGCTCTAGCCAATCATCACAATCTTTATATGCTGACTTTGTTGCTATAATACTCAGTGGGGATATAAAATCATCATATAGTTTTAACCACTCATGTCTTACTTTTTCACTTTTGATCAATAAGTTAGACATTAGATTTCCAGCTAAATTAAAAGTTTTACTTGGCGCCATACAAGTTATTATTTTATCCTCATTAGGGAATAATTTAGCTAAAGGAATATGCTTTTTCCCTTTTCTTAGTAAATCACAATGTATTTCATCAGAAATAATCCATACATTATTATCAAAACATATTTTTCCTATACTGATTAACTCCTCTTCAGTCCAAATATGCCCTGTAGGATTTTGTGGATTTGACAGAATGAATAACCTTATATTTAGATCAGCATTTGTTATTTTTTTTTCAAAATCCACAAAATCAATTTCATATTTTCCATTTACGTGTTTAAGGTTAGAATAAATTACCTCTCTTGAATTATAGTCACCAGCATTTTTAAATGGTGCATATGATGGGGTATGTATTAAAATTTTCTCATTACTATCTATGATTAAAGGAATTATTCTATTTAATGCAGGGATAATCCCAGGTGATATAACTATTTCATTTCTATCTATCTCCCATTGATATTTTCTTTTACACCAACTTTCAAATATTTGATAATATTCATCATTATAGATCTTAGTGTACCCTAGTATTTTTCGATCTAATCTTTCTTTTAATGAATTCAATATTTCTGGAGGAGTTGAAAAATCCATATCAGCAACCCACATACGAATAAATTCATCATCATCAAAATTATATTTCGCGTTTTTATCGTCTTTAAATATGTACTGCCTCCAGCCATCATAATTTAGAGAATCTGTATCTTTCCTATCAATAATCTCATCAAAATTATATTTCATAACAACCTCTTTTATTAAATTTGATTTTTATCTTTTATTGAAACCTAGCTTTTTCATACTATCAATATCAGTAAGAAATTATCTATCTTTAATGATGTTAACTCCAATATCACAGAAAATTTAATTAACCTTATGTGTTTTTTTATTTAATAATATTCGATATTTTTATTATTTTAGAGTACATCACAAGCTATAAAAACAATAGGATTGACTAGTTATGAACAAATGATATTTTTAAAAGTTTAGTTTTCAATTTACTCTGTTCTATTCATCGGTGTTAATATTCAGTTAATTTAATGTGAAAATTTATATTTTTAAATAGAAGATAATTATTACTAGAATATTTTGAATTTCATCTATTCTAAATTTTATTAATTGTATTTCTATGGAGTTTTATTTTGATTCAGTAAAATACATCTTAATATTTTAATAGATAAAAGCCACACAAATAACAAGGCATGTATTAACTTTATATACCCAATAAAGTTAATATTGAAAAAATCATTTAGCCTATTTTATCATCACAAGAAAATTTAATTAAAAAACATCAACAATAATATTTTTAAATTTATATTAAATTATTTTAATACAGTAAGGTGCCTAACCGTGCTCCGTGGGTTTACATAGAACGCTGTTAACAATGTCCGCATTTCGCTGTGAGCTCAATTAATCGATGCAACGCTATCCTTAAATAAGGAGGGCATTGTTATGAAGCCAAGAAAACGTATTTACTATACACCTGAACAAAAAGCGATTATTTGGGGCAGATATAAGCAAGGTGATTCTTTACATAAGATCGCAAGAATGTTTGATAAATACCATTCTTCTATTATGCCCACTATTTATCAAACAGGTGGCTTCCGCCCTCCCGTCCGTAAACACCACAGATTGTCACTTTCGCTTGATGAAAGAGAAGAAATATCGAGAGGATTAGCAGAAAAGTGCAGTATCAGGGAGATAGCTAAAAAAATATCAAGAGCCCCTTCAACTGTTAGTCGTGAAATCCGCAGACATGGTGGATTAACCAACTACCGTGCAACAAAAGCGGATAAAAAAGCATGGGATAATGCCTTGAGGCCTAAAGCTTGTAAATTAAGTCAAAACCCTACATTGTGTAAAATAATCGCAGAAAAAATGCATCAAGGCTGGTCGCCTGAGCAAATTGCTGGCTGGCTGAAACGTAATAATCCAGATGCTCAGAAGATGAAAGTGTCTCACGAAACGATTTATACAACACTTTTTATACAAACTCGGGGAGCTTTAAAAAAGAATTACAGCAATATATTAGAAGCAGAAGAACGGTACGAAAATCTAGAACCACATCACTTAAAGGAAAAGGATTAGGTTCAATCTTTAATGCGGTTCCCATAAGCGAAAGACCATCGACTGTTGCAGATAGAGCAATTCCTAGTCATTGGGAAGGAGATCTAATTCAAGGCTCTAAAAATTCTTATATTGTCACTTTAGTAGAACGCCATTCACGCTATGTTATGCTAGCTAAAATCAGTGATAATAAAACAACAACAGTGATAGCCGCTCTCATTAAACAGGCTCAACAATTACCAACAGAACTATGTAAAACATTAACTTGGGACAGAGGTGTCGAAATGACCAATCATGCAGTATTTACTGTAGCGACTGATATTCAAGTCTACTTCTGCGATCCTCAGTCTCCGTGGTAACGTGGTTCGAACGAAAATATGAATAGATTGCTCAGACAATATTTTCCCAAAGGTACTAATTTATCCGTTCATATCCAACAAAGATTAAATAGCATAGCTAGACAACTCAACGAGAGGTCAAGAAAAACGCTAGGTTATGAATCACCAGCAGAACGATTTAAGCAGTGTGTTGCATCAACCGATTGAACTCACAGCCAAAAGCGGATGTTCACCGAGCTGGATCATCTGCCTTTAGTTTAATCGGTTATGCATTACGGAAGGTTTTTCGCCACTCTCTGGGGCTGACTCCGAATTTTTCCCGAAACTGTAGCCTAAAAGTTGGTGCTGACGGAAATCCCGCTTGTTCAGCTACCTGTTCTAAAGGAATATCCATGTTTTCCAGTAATTCCTGACTTCGGTTAAGCCTTGCAGCCGTGATCCACTCAACGACAGACATACCTGTCGCTTTTGTGAAATGTCGTGTAAGTGTCCTGCGACTCATTGAGGCGTATTCAGCCAGAGAATCAATATCGTGCGGCTCTTGAAGGTTTAGTAGCAGATAATCAAGCACCCTATTAATTCTACAGTCAGTAGTCTTTTGAGTGACTGGATGATCAATATACTGTGCTTGGCCACCAGCTCGGTGGGGAGGTGTAACCATCCTACGAGCAATGTGATTAACCGTTTGGATGCCAAAATGTTGACGAATGATATATAGGCAGCAATCCATCGCTGCTGCCGTTCCTGCTGATGTAGTTAACCCATCATCCTCTACATAGAGTGCGTTAAGATTCAAATGAACGGACGGGAATAATTTCCGGAAATCTTCTTCATACTCCCAGTGTGTTGCAGCCATGTGCTCATCCAACAAGCCTGCATAAGCGAGTACGAAAGAGCCTAAGCATAGCCCCACTATCTGAGCTCCCGCTTCACGTGCTTTAACCAGAGCATTAAGCAAAGGCTCAGATGGCCGTTTATGTACATCGTCCCAAAAAGGTACGATGACGATATCAACCTGAGCCAGCATGTCTAAACCATGATCTGCCTGTATAGCTGTTCCTTCATCAGACCAGATGAGCCCAGGCTTTTCAGCACATATCAGTCGGGTAAATAGCTGTTGGTCTGTGAGGGTCTCACCAAAAAGGATCAGTGGAATTGATACGTGATAAGTACTGAATCCTTGAGTAACAAGTATAGCAACTGAAATTACAGACATCGGGAGCCCTTAGATATTGGTTTTCGTCAGAGCGTAACAGACTCACCGTCAGCAGGAGCTGAAACATAATCTTGAATATGGTTAATCTGTGCATATTCTAAGAGTTCATGTCGTGTAACCAGACAATGGTTAAGTGCTTCCATGTGGGTGGTAACAATCTGAGCATCTGGTAATACAAAGTGTACTTTCAAAATATCCTCTTTACCGAATATGATTGCGCCATAGTCCAATACATGAGCCCAACCAGTGTTCATAATCAAGACATCTGGTATATATTTTCGCATATTGTCTTCAACGGTTTTAGTCCAGATAGAGTCCCCGACAAGATATAAGGTTTTTTCAGATGAATGACGGAACACAACACCACTTGCATCGCCAAGCATTTCTGCCAGCTCTGGGTTTGCATAAGCTTCATCTGAACCGTGCTGGCATGTTGTCTTAATTAGTTCAATATCTTCAAAACTGCTGGTTTCGGTGAGAACAATCAGATTAATGAACCCCTGGGTCTTAAGCAGTGTCTCATCATTCTCATTTTGGACATAAATCAGCTTATCTTTTGGTACAATATTTGCTGCGGCCTGATCCCAGTGGTCTGGATGAGTGTGAGTGACAATTATAGCATCCACATCAAGCAGTGAGCTTATATCCATAGGCAATTCGACCATAGGGTTACGAATTTCTGAGCGGACTGTCCCCACAAAACCATCGTATGCATCTTTTTCAGAAAACATAGGGTCAATGAGGAACTTTTTACCCGCATATTCGACGATCTGGGTAGCGTTACGGATCTGAGTTACTTTCATTATATGTCTCCAAGCTTTATTTAAACTAGTAGGAGCCATGTCAAACATGACCCGATAACTAATTGTAGCGATTATCGGGCAATTAGACTGTTTCATAAGGGCCAAGTTTCGCACATATCGGGTCAAGCTTCTGTTAAAATATGCGTAGCAGCCTAAATACTTTTTTATATCCACTCATCGCTCAGAGCAGATCTAACAACTACTCAACCTAGCCGTTGTGTGCCAATAGCGGACGTTATTAAGCTCAGTCAGTATGGATTCACGAAAAACATAAGTTATATTTTGTCCTGATTTACACGGGATGAAAGCTCCTGATGGCTCTCCTTTCGCTCGCTGTAACGATCTGCAAGATAATCGGTTTGTCCCTTAAGCAGCAGCGTGACTTTAAACAGCTCCTCGGCTACATCGGCGATGCGGTCATACCATGAAGAAGGTTTCATTCGTCCGTTATCGTCGAACTCTTGCCATGCCTTGGCTACAGAGGACTGGTTGGGGATCGTAAACATCCGCATCCAGCGACCCAGAATACGCATCTGGTTCACAGCATTGAAGGACTGTGAACCGCCGCAGACTTGCATTACCGCAAGTGTTTTGCCCTGCGAAGGACGAACCGCGCCTTCACTTAAGGGTATCCAGTCAATCTGCGCCTTCATAACTGCGCTCATAGCACCGTGCCGTTCCGGAGAACTCCACACCATCCCGTCACACCATCTGACCAGACCGCGTAGCTCGGTGACTTTAGGATGCGTATCTGGCGCATCATCCGGCAGGGGTAAACCTGAGGGGTTAAAGAGTTTTACCTTTGCGCCCATCGCTGTCAGCAGACGACCAGCTTCTTCCGCAGCAAAGCGGCTGTAGGAGCGCTCTCTAACTGAGCCATATAGGATCAGAATCCGCGGCGGCTCGTGCATGTGCAGGCGCTCGGCGATGTGTTGATCAAAGTATTCACTATTTAGAGCTGGAAAATGTTCCATTTTTCTACTCCGGAGATATCAGATGATTTCAAATTTAACACATATGATTTACCATATGTATATTCTAAAGGAAACGGAGTGAAAAATGCTACAACCTGTTCAGCTTTTCAAAATCCTGTCGGATGAAACCCGGCTCGCCATCGTCATGATTCTCCAGGAGTCGGGAGAACTATGCGTCTGTGATATCTGCGCAACCATTTCCGAATCGCAGCCCAAAGTCTCGCGACATATGGCTATTCTTCGCGAGGCTGGGTTGGTTCTAGATCGTCGTGAAGGCAAATGGATCCACTATCGTCTGTCACCCCACATACCGGCATGGGCAGCTGAGACAATCACAACGTCCTGGCAGTGTATGCGAGAGGATGTGCGTGAATGGCTGGATAAATCAGCCTGCACCTCCTGTTAAGAAAAGAAAACACATGTACATAATTATATATAAAGGAGTCTGAGATGCTTTTGGCAGGGAGTATATTTTTACTGACGCTGATACTAGTGATCTGGCAACCCAGAGGCTTGAGCATTGGCTGGAGTGCGAGTATCGGGGCTATGCTGGCGCTGGTAACTGGTGTCATTCATATCACTGATATTCCCGTTGTCTGGAATATCGTCTGGAACGCGACAGCGGCATTTATTGCGGTCATTATCATCAGCCTGCTGCTCGATGAGGCCGGCTTCTTTGAGTGGACCGCACTGCACGTCTCCCGCTTGGGTAACGGGCGTGGTCGCCTGCTGTTTACCTGGATAGTGTTGCTCGGTGCCGCTGTCGCTGCTTTGTTCGCCAATGACGGCGCCGCGCTGATCCTGACACCAATTGTGATTGCAATGTTGCTTGCAATGGGATTCAGCAAGAGTACAACACTAGCCTTTGTGATGGCCGCAGGATTTATAGCAGATACGGCCAGCCTACCGCTCATTGTTTCTAACTTGGTGAATATCGTCTCGGCGGACTTTTTCGATCTGGGCTTTACTCAGTATGCCTCCGTTATGATCCCCGTAGATGTGGCAGCGATTGCGGCCACGCTGGTCATGCTGCATCTCTTTTTCCGCAGGGACATTCCGGCGACGTATGACGTTTCGCTACTGAAGACTCCTGCCAGTGTGATAAAAGATCCGGCAACGTTCAGGGTGGGCTGGATTGTCCTGTTATTGCTGCTTGTAGGTTTCTTTGTTTTGGAGCCTATGGGGATCCCGGTCAGCGCGATAGCGACTACTGGCGCAGTAGTACTGTTTATAGTGGCGAAAAGAGGTCATGCCATCAACACCGGAAAAGTCCTGCGCGGTGCGCCATGGCAGATCGTTATTTTTTCGCTGGGCATGTATCTGGTGGTTTATGGGCTCCGCAATGCAGGGTTAACGGAGTATCTGTCTGGTGTATTAAACCTGCTGGCAGAAAAGGGATTATGGGCAGCAACGTTTGGCACCGGTTTCCTGACCGCGCTCCTGTCGTCGATGATGAACAATATGCCGACAGTGCTGATTGGCGCGCTGTCGATTGATGGTAGTACGGCGACTGGCGTCGTCAAAGAGGCGATGATTTATGCCAACGTGATCGGCTGCGACTTAGGCCCGAAAATCACCCCGATTGGCAGTTTGGCAACCCTGCTTTGGCTGCATGTGCTTGCCCAGAAAAATATAACGATTACCTGGGGATATTACTTCCGCACCGGCATTATCATGACTCTTCCGGTGCTGTTGGTCACTTTGGCCGCGCTGGCGTTGCGGCTCTCCATCACTTTGTAATGAGATACAGATATGAGCAACATTACCATCTATCACAACCCTGCCTGCGGTACTTCTCGCAACACGCTAGAGATGATCCGTAACAGCGGCAACGAACCAACGATAATTTATTATCTCGATACGCCACCGACCCGTGATGAGCTGATTAAACTTATTTCAGATATGGGAATTACGGTGCGTGAATTACTGCGTAAGAATATTGACCCTTATGAACATCTGGGTCTTGATGAAGAGAAATTTAGTGATGAGCAGTTGATTGATTTTATGCTTCAACATCCGATCCTGATTAATCGGCCAGTAGTCGTTACGCCGCTTGGCACTCGTCTTTGCCGCCCTTCAGAAATAGTGTTGGATATTCTACCGGAAGGTCAGAAAGGAGCGTTTACCAAAGAGGATGGCGAGAAGGTCATTGACGAGACGGGGAAGCGGGTTAAGTAATCTACCCACTTCAAAATATCGGACGCCTGTTCCGCTATGCGGGCGTCCGCTTTTCGCTCAGACCAGACTGTCAGGCTTTGTTATGTTCTACCAACAAAGCCTGACAGCTCAAGTCTGAGCTAATACCACTCAATCAAATCTGACTTGTTCCAAAATTTCGATAGCCAGTATTGAATTCCTTGGTATACACTTTAGCCAAGTACGTTATTCGTAATAAGAAATAAAGGTAATTGGAATTACGACTCAGAGCATCTCGTCTATCAAATCGAAATATAGGTTTATCAGGAAAGTTAACTCGTGATGCATAGTCTGGGTAATCTAAGCCAATGGCACTACACCACGCGCGTTGTATTCTGACCGCCATATTATCTGCATCGTATTGTGAATAGTCACCTATATGGCCGTATACATCACAATTAAATAACAAAACTACGTGATAGTGATAATGTTCACTTTCCTTGCGTTCCTTTGCCCAAATGTAGGCTGGTAGTGTCGGCTCGCCAGCTCTGCCTGAACGTTTATGGTCTGCGCGAAGCTGACTTTTCAATGACTCTATAAACCGAGTAATCGCTTTTTCATCTACCCGCTGGAAACATAAAGGTAAATCAGGCTCATCTTGAACATGGTCTTGTGCAAACCTTAGATCTGTACGAATAGCGAATATTCGGTTATGTTTTTTTAAACTTTCATATATCACTGCTAACGATTTACATAAGATAGCACCATCAATCTCAGAGCCATATTTATTACTAGCTTCTAAAATCAGATTATTTAATTCAGTTTTAGTTAATTCATATAGTGGCATCATAATATCTCTACCAATATCAATCTCGCATAACCCAATAACAGGTAATTCAAAAATTACTCATGCGTATAACTTACAGCTCTATTAAGAGTTATAATCAATTGATCTTATTATAATTTATATATGTAATGTATATATGTATATTACATATACCAGTGTGAATAAATAATAAACTTACATAGCAATATTGCTTAAAGTCGCTATACGCCTAGGCTCCAATAAAATATTACTAAATGAAAATGTCTAAAATTACTCTGAAGTTATATCAATCTTTTAACTTACTCAATCCAAAGCCTGGATATTGGTCTATAGGTAAATTAATTCTTTTTGCAAGCTCCATTGCTTCCATTTTCGACCCTATAAATTTGATATAATTTTTCCCATCACGCTCAAATTGTTGAATCATATCTTTATCTTCAAGCTTGTTTAAAGCGGGTATTAAACGATCCGAACGTCTAAGACAAAATGGTCCTTTTTTGATAATATCATTTCGCCTAAAATCATAAGATTTATTGCTCACTAAATGTTCTTCTAGCCATAACACTAATTTTTCTGTATCGCTAAGTTCCCTAAAATAATCTACTTTTTCAATAAAGTGATTAAGATACCACTCAGTAATATGTAAAGCGGATAGTAATACTTCCTTAGTCACTATTGTTGAATTCGGTGTTATAAATATTTGCATCACTGCGGCTATTCTTGATGCATGCTCCATAAACCGCGCGGCATAATCATCATATGAGTATAATTCCCCTCCTTTTTCCATCGCTTTTAGTATCTTTTTTTGATTTTCATCCCATATTTCTTGAGCTTCTGGTTCAAAAGTAATACAGATACGCTCTTCCTTTCGTTCTCTACGCTCAATTCCTGCTTTTAAATGTTTAACTAAAATGGATGAAAAGTTATTGAATACTAATTCATCAGGCTGAGCTAGAACACTGACATCTGCTAAATATGGAATGTTATCTAAATCAACTAATATGCAGCGAGGTAAAAAACCTGATGCCCGAGTCTTTTGCCCTTTAGCATCTAAATACTTATCAAATAACATTGGTTGTAGCATTAGCACTATTCCAAAACGAGCATCTTTAATTGTGAAACCGTCGCTAGATGCCCTAGTGACGTTTTTTGTCTCTCCACACCAAAGTGCATTCAACAGGGGTGTTTTTCGAAATAAACTTCCATCAAATAATTCCCCTGCCTCATCTGACATAAGCATCACTACTGGGTATCCAGAGCCTAATTCCTTTGCAAGCCCTTCACTCGTTGTATCGTTAATTATTAATCGTTTTCTAACTGGCTTTACTGGTCTTTTTAAGATGTGTTCATCCAATTCATTTTTAGCTGTATTAGCATCATCCCCTAACTTCAAGGCTGTTTGGTATTTTTTCTGGTATACACTAAGAGCACTTTCCCAGATCATATTCTCACGTTCATAGATGGCTTTTTCAGCATCAAATTCTTCCTCTAATTTTGCATCTATTTGCCCTAACTTTTCCGTCAACAAGCGATATACTGTTGTTTTTCTCATTCCAGACCTAGCAAGTACGATGCTAAAGATAGATACTGGATGCTGTATTCCACCTTTATATTTGACATCGAACATGTCCTGACAGGACTGAGCCATAACGCCCAACATTGTAGGAAAAATAACCTCAGCTGCTGCGCCTGTTTTAGCATGGATCTCAACAATCAAATCTTGAAAATATTTTGGTAATACATCCAGCTTGAAGCACAGTTCTTTTTTTTGTTTAGACATTTCATACCCCTTTATTAATTCAACTAAGCAATTCGTGAAACTAACCATTTTTCAATAGATGCGTACTGCCATCCCACCGATGCGGCACCAAGCTTGATAGGCTTAGGAAAGTCTTGGTCGTAGTATTTCGATCGAGGATTAAGCTTTTCATAAATACTTGATCTGGATATACCAAGCATGACCGTTAACTCTGTCATTCGCAGGATACGTATAGGTGAGTTTGATTGATTTACATTTTCTTTTAGATTCAGCATTTCGTTCTCTCTTATCAGCTTTGTTTACATACTTCGACTTTGCCATAAGTTATGACACAATGTTGTCTACAAAAATGGAGAGCGATAGGAAACGAAATGCAGCCACATATGTTTTCAAATCTAATGTTAAAAGCTTATGAAATTCTTGAACTTTTTCCAAAAGGAATAAATAGAAGAGATATTCGTGAACATACAAATTTTTTATCCCATCAATATTTTTTTACTGATGGTTATGAATCAATCATAAATACTATTGATCTAGGCCGAGCATTAACTATCGAAAAGAGGAAGGATATTTTTTTTCGGTATGAACAATTATATAACAAACTCATTAGCACCGAAGCTCTGACAGATATGACTCCGAGTGAAGTTGTTCGTCGATATGCCCAATTAGCTATACCAGCAATTATTGCTTTAGATATGCATATGACGTTAAATTATTCAAACAGAAAAGATATAATTCATTTTTATAGACCTATACGTAATTTTTTCCGAAGTAAGCACTATCTCAATAATAACGATAATTCTTCAAATATCTTTCAAGCTGTTAAAGATTATCTTAGGGAATATATAGAAACACTTCAGTTCAATGAAAAGGCTGAACCAAGTCATATTCGCTCATATATCAGAAAGATAACAGCAGAAAAAAATCAAAAAACATCGACAATTAGACAATCAATTAAAATTTGTATATCCGAATCAAAAAATAATGGAATACAGTGTGATGAGCTTTTTGATAAATTAGAAACAACATATACATCTTTGAATTATTTATTAACATTTCATAGAAAAACAAATTGGACAAATTCAGTTTCTATGGAGTATTATAAAATAATTAACAATGACATGTACTCATCTAGTGTATTACCGTTACTGAAAATGTACTTGTACACCTTCGAATATAGTGAGCAATTGTTACATGAATGTACAGCAGCAATTATATATAACTCTCATGTTAGATCAAAAAAAATCATTTCACTTAAAGCTCATCTTTTTATAATTAAAAAAATAAAAGATATTGTTTTTGATCACGAGAAAACAACATATTATTCAGAAGATGACTTTACTAAAATAACCATATTCCTTAATCAGAATAAAGACACCCCCTTTTTAGCTCCATACTCTAATTTTTTTATGGTTCTCTATTTATTACGTCATGAAAAATATGAGGATGCTTATCAGCACATTCAAAAAATATCTCTAAATACATTACCTCTTGGTTATCTAACATCAGCTATCTCAATTATTAATTTATCACTAGCAATACAACTAAAAAAGAAATCCATAAAAAATGGCACTTTCATCCCATTAATTAACCCTATATTATCAAGCCAAGGTGTATTTACAGAATACCTCCCAGCGCCAGTTGAACCATCTAATTACAGCATTCTTAAAGATGCTAATAATATTACTCTCATGAGGTCTATTAAACTATATAATACAATGATTTTAAAGATTAACCACCTAGTTACTAAAAATAATGACGTTTACCCAAAAGCAATTATAGGTTTATTAGATGAGATTGAAATTGCTCTAGGAAAAATAAGAATAGCTATTGATAAAACAAACACACTTCCAACAGAAAATGATTTTGCTAACATCATAATTAATGATAAAATTTTAACTGAAAGAGAGATATCTCAAAATCTTATTGGCATACTAAGTAATTGCACCCTTTCTAATTGCATTAATTGTCTACCAGCAATATTTCACTATCTAAGATGCTTTGGAGAAGAACCAAAATTAATAAATATTCTTTACTATGTCGATCAATCCGATAAGCGAAATCAAGAAAAAAAATTGATCATGGATTCTTTATTTATAGCTAATGAGATACTTTGCTTAAACTCGTGAGCTTGTTAAATTATTTTTAGTTTTGAATTATCAGCAACAACTGCTACATGTAGCAGTTGTTGCTAGTAGCACCACTTCAAATTTTCGTTTTTTTATTGTAAAAAACAAAAATATAGTTAAAAATCAGTTCAAAACCATGACTATTTTGTCATTACTTTCATATAAAAAATTAAACTACAAATCTTATTTTTACAATCTACAGAGTTATTCTTATTTTTATTCACATATCTAGGTTATATATATAAAAATTATGATTGAATAGTATAATTCAAATTAACCAAACTAGAACATTTACCAGATTTTTAGAATGAAAAAACAGAAAATAACATTGATAAATATTAGCATCATCAATTAATAAACACCTCCCACATCACTTTAAAAAAATAATATGGTTAAAATTTTATATCTTGCAAAACCCTATTATAGAAATCACACCAACTGATATTTCTTAAAGTTCTCGGCTTGTTCCAGCACACTTTTATATACTTCATCATTCGCCACTGGAGGGAAACCATAACGATGTAATAATAAAATCAGGTCGACTTTTAGCTTCGCTTTAATATCTTCCCGGTTGCTCCAGTCAGGGTATTGTGTACTGTCATCAACAATTAGCTTCATGTCTTTAGCAAGCGCCAACATTTTATCATCATCGTAGGTGAAATCGTATTTCTGGCACATATGCTGCAAAATATCGAGGAAGGCTTTCTCTTCCATATCGATACCAATATCCTGAAACGACATCATTTCGGCTTTAATGTCAAAAATCATCGTTGCCATTTGCTCGGTGAAATCATCGAACTCTTCGCCATTGGGTACATCTTTCTCTTTTCGTTGATTGTACTGCTCAACTAAGGCTTGGAAGCGCTTGGATAAGTTGATCCCTTGGAGTTGATTGACCTTTTGAAAATCACTAATGGCTTTTTGCAGCATCTTTTGCAGCAGTTGCATTTTGGTATTAGGCAACTTGATTTTGTTGATGCGCGCCATGTATTCATCATCAAAAATATCGATGGTCTCAGCTTTATCATCGCCCAGAGTAAAGATCTCTTCTACCCCTTCGGATTTAAGGGCTTCGGCTATCATCTCACGCACTTTTTGATTCATCTGCGCTGTATCGGGGGCATCACCTTTCGTTAATTTATAAACAATAGAGCGCACCGCGAGATAAAAATGAATGTGCTCACGTTCATCTTGGGTGATATCTTCGCTGCCCACACACACATCATAAGCCGCTTTCAAGCGTTTCACTAAGCCCATAAAACGCAGTTCAACTTTCTTAGTTTGCAGGATAAACTCAGCCGCTCTATTGAGGTAGTCTAATTGCCGTGTTGGCGAACCTGAAAAGTAATCACGGCTATCAAATTGCTGGAATACTTGAGAAAGCAAATTAAGGTGATTACGCAGCTCAACGATGGATTGCTGAACATCTTCAAAGTTAGACTTATCGGCTTTTGAATACATGGCTAGCGCCATGTTCATGCGGCTCTTAATACCAATGTAGTCAACAACTAGCCCTTTTTCTTTCCCTTCAAAACGACGATTCACTCGGGAAATAGTTTGAATAAGGTTATGCTTTTGCAGCGGCTTGTCGATATAGATGGTATCCAGCTCAGGCACATCAGAGCCCGTCAGCCACATATCCACCACGATGGCGATTTTGAAGTTGGATTTCGGGTTCTTAAACTGTTTATCTAACTCTCTGCGGTAGTCTTTCGTTCCCAGTAAGTTGTACATCGCCTCATGGTCATCTTTCCCACGGGTCATCACCATGTTGACCATTGGCAAACGCATCAATTCTCTTTTCTCTTGTTCGGTGAATTCGACGCCGTCGATTGTCTGTTTCGCATCAAACCACTCAGGGCGTTGTAATTTCAGGCTCTGATAAAAAGCATAGGCAATTTCACGGCTGGCGCTAACTGCAGATAATGTATACAAAATAGGTATAGATAAGATTATCGCATAAAATCAGGTAGGTTTGGGCATCTAAGGTCAAAAATGTTATTTTCATGAGTCAACAGGAAATACCAAGAAAAATTAGATATTTCTTGTTAAAAGCCTTGTATTTTTACTTAAACACAATAAACCTGTCCTAGCAATTGAACAGATAAAAGTCCATTGCTTGAAACCCCCCATAAAATACCATATATTGTATTAATTCATCATCTGGATACTATATATGCCATCCATTAATGAATCATGAACAAAAAATAAAGTTTAGTGAGTTTAATATTTATTTAAGGAACCTTATGAGTATTCAAGCAAAATTTATCAATTTTCACGATAAAATTAAATTAAGTCGTGAAGATAGTGAATATAAAGATGCCCGTGAAAAAGATGATAGTATCTTAAAAGACATTAAAGCGTCGTTAAAAGATGAAGGTTATCCTGTCATCGATAATTTCCTACAAGGTTCCATGTCAGTATCTACGGGAGTTAAAAATCCAAATACCGATTTTGATATCGATAGAGCTGTCATCATTGCTTTTGATGATTCACCTGAAGATCCAGTTAAAGTCAAAAAAATTGTTTTAAAAGTATTGGAAGACAGAGGGTTCAAAAACGCTAAAATTAAAAAGCCCTGCGTCACAGCTGATTATGCAAGCAAAAATCTCCATATTGATATCCCAATCTATCGAGAACGAAATGGAAATTATGAACTTGCTGTCGGTAAAAAAGATTCTGATGAAAATAATAAAGAATGGTCAGCCTCTGATCCCAAAGGTCTCAAAGATTGGATAAATGATACATCCTCATATTGGGGCTCTGCAAATAAGAAATTGAACCAATACAAACGTATTGTGAAATATTTTAAAAGATGGCGAGACAACAATTTTTCTTCTTCTGTTTCAAAAAAAATATTCTCTATTGGCTTAACCGTTATGGCGAAAAACCAATTTCAACCAAATTTAGATGATAGTGATAAAGCTAATGATTTGATTGCACTTCGAGATACAGTGAACGCTGTATTAAACTCTAGCTATTTTATAAGCTATAACGATGAACAATATAAAGTTACCGTTGCTCTACCCGTATCTCCATGGAGAGATATTTTCTACGGTAGCAGCTTAAATACTGGTACCCAACTTTATAACAAGCTTATTTCACTAAGAAATAAATTGGATAAAGCTATCGTCGAAACGGATTTAGTTAAACAATGTAAAATACTCAATGAAGTATTTGGTGATGATTTTGAAATACCAAGCACTTCTTCAGCTATTAAGAAAACTACATACTCAACCGCTGGATTTTCAGGTACATCTCAGGGGGCTTAATGGTAGACAACCAAAAAATCGTAGAATACTTAAAAAGTAAACAGTTTACTTGCCAAGAACTAGAAATCGAAGGTGTCAATGCTATTAGCGTTAGTGTGAATCTTTCAGGTAATCATATAGAGTTGATACACTTTCCTTTAGCTGAAATTACGGAAATGCCTATATTTTTGCTTTTAAAGCCGGCTGATATAGGACACCTAGCTCATGTTTTTTACTATGAAAAAAATAATTTTGAATATGGAACGATCTGTGTCAACGATAGAGACTCTGTTTCTGTCAACTTTAACATGCCACTATTAGCAATTGAAGAGTCCCTAAATCGCCATATTGATATATTAAACAAAGCAATTTCAGACCCAATATGGAATAGAAACGAACTATTGAGAGAGTTTCAATCTTGCTGGTTACGAATTTGTGATTTTGATAATAGACCAATCCTTTTAACTAACGATAGTGCTCTATTAGAAGAAATTGATGTATTCCGCCCCCTCCAAGGGGCTAAATATGGTGTTGCTTCTTTCTATCTTGCACAATCAGCAAACACCCATATCGGTAATATAGCTAAAATACACTGGCAAAAAAACTCTAGGAGAAGTATTGCAGGCAAGGCTATAGTGTTACCATTAACAGAAATAGAACCAGCACCATTAAATAAGAATCAATTAACTAATTGGTATCTAGATATTCTTTCAAAGCAAAAGCCTGAAATACTAAAAAAACTGACAGAGAGTTATGGGCGCTGGAAAGCAAATGAGTATTGGATTTTTTTCAATGCTCAAGTGCCATCTGGAACTGTTTGGTTTTGTTTATCTTTTAAGAATGCAAAAAACAAGAAACACTCTTTACCATTAACAAAGCAACAATTAGATAATTGGAACGTTAAGGCAGTACCCATAAGCCTTTTCAATAAAGAAGCTGTACTACCTAGAGGGGGAGCAAATTTAGACTTAGCATCAAAGAAAGTTGCTCTAATTGGAGCAGGCTCTGTTGGCAGTGAAATAGCTCATAAACTTTCAGCTGCAGGGGTTCAAGACTTAACTATCTATGACCCAGATGTCTACAACATCGAGAATTTGTATCGGCATATATTACCAGAAGAATTTCTGAACTATGGAAAGTCATTTGGGTTAAGTTTTATGATTCAACGCCAATTCTTATGGTCTCAATCTAAATGGTCACAACAAAAGCTGTTAGATCTTAGAGACTGGAAGCAGCTAAGTTCTTATGATTTGATTATCATCGCTATTGGTAGCCCAACACATGAACGGATTTTCAAAGAATACCTTTTAAAAAATCGAATTAATACTCCAACCATTAATACTTGGCTTGAAGGCTTCGGTGTTGGTGGTCATGCAATAATTGATATCCCCACAAGCGAAGGATGCTTTCTTTGCGCATATGTTTGTCCAGATACATTCACCAGAGGCTTAAGTTCAAATTTAAATTTTATTGAGCCGAATCAAAATATTACTATCAATATGTCTGGCTGTGGTGAGCAATTTATCTCTTATGGTGCAATCTGTTCAGCACAAACGGCCTTAATAGCTAGCAATCTCGCTATTAAATATCTTGAAGGAAAACTCCAATCAAGCTCAAAAGTCAGTTGGAAAGGCGATGATCACGATGCGCTAAAACATGGAATAACGCTAACAAACAGGTTCTATCAATTTACTGATTCATTACTAATTAAGCCATTAGTGCATGAGGATTGCGATGTCTGTGGCAAATAATGAAATAATGTTTATCTCCCCCAACATTCAGTTGAGTGTGAACACTCAGGTTTATGCTTGTTGGTTAAAACACCGTCAGATGAAATACAATGATACCGAACAGTTTGGGGTTCTCATTGGCTCACGGGCTGACGATGAAAGTAAAATTTGGATAGATACATGTACTAGCCCGCAAAATACAGATACGAGTCAACGTGCTCGTTTTATAATGAAAGACCCCAACCACCAAAAAATGATCAACTACGCTTTTGAGTCTTCTGGTGGTGAATTAGGCTATATCGGAACATGGCATACCCATCCGCAAGATAATCCTATAGCTTCTACTATAGATCTCGCTGATTGGAAACAATGCTCGTTACGTAATCCAGATAGGCAACTTGTGTTTGTCATTATCGGCAACAAGCAAATCAATATTTATGTAAAAAGAAATCATAAACTAGAGATAATAACTAGGAAGATTAATGAATAATGAAATAGAACAGTTTTGCAATCAAGCTACTAGCCCACCTATTGACTCCAGCGAAAACTTTGATGAATATATCAACAAACTTAAAAATATAACCCGTTGGGAGCAGTTAGGTATTTTAACTGATGAGAATATTCAAAATACAATCATATTATTTATTTCAAGTACTAAGTTAGTGGGGGCTATGCGCCTCTCCCTTGAGCCAAAGATTGTTATCCGTTGTTTAAAAAGCTTAATAAAAGATGACGATACTATTTGTTATCGGTGTATTCAGGGTTATTTAATTTCTGGTAATGACATTCTCAGCTTAGAAGCAATTAATACTATATGGAACAAAGCAAAATTCCAAAGTACTGAACTGACAAGTGAACAATTAGAACCATTATTCATCCGCTTTGAAAACAATCGAAAAGAAAAAGGCCGGGGCCCCAACTTTACAAAAGAAACAAAGGAAACAGTTTGGAGGGAAAGCTTCGGTCGATGCATGTTTACAGGATGCGGTGAAAAGCTTGATTGTGATGAATTATCGGGCAACTCAGGAAATTTTGCATACTTGGCTCATAATGTTGCATCATCAGAACAGAGTTCCAGAGGCATCATTGAATTATCGAAAAAGCTCTCGAATGACCCCAACAACATTCTTTTATTGTGTGATAAACATCATCGTCTCATCGACAAAGTCGCTGCAAGTGACTACACAGCACCAGAATTATCTGCGATGAGAGAAGAGTTCACGATCGTCGCAAATAGTTTATTAGATGGGCTAAAGTATCAACCTATACCTGTGTATGCTGTTTTATGGCCTGTAAATTCACAAACTATTTCACCTCCGTCGGATTTACAAATAGCAAATAGCCTTTCTAGAATCAAGAGACGAATTCATGAGCAGATAAATGTATTAAGTAACAATGAAGAGTTATTAATTGAATCGCCAAATATTTTATGGAGCCTAATGCCCAATATTATCAAAAATGCTGCTGAAAAAATAATCCAACAAACTAAGCAATTTGGATATAATGCAGCACTATTTGGTTTTGGCCCAACCTCAGCGCTTATAGGCTTAGGAGCTAAATTAGGGAATAAAAATGCCATTACTCCAATGCTCCGACTTAGGGAAACTGGAAGTTGGTCTTGGCCCAGCATCAATCCTATAGGTGATTTCTATGAGATAGAAGGCTACAACAACCTACAAAAAAACAATCATTTTGTAATAAATATAGCCTTTACTGCAGAGCCTGAAATTTTAACTGAGACCTCTAAAATAGTCAGTCAAGAAAACAATGCACACAGAATCATCATCCGTGCAAAAGATAATTTTATGGGAAATGGTTCAATACCACATCCTGAAGATGGAAGAGCTTTTTCTGCCTACCTTCAATCATTATTTCATGAGCTCAAATCAAAGTATGATGCAAAAATCATTCATTTATTTCCCTGCGTATCAAATGCAGCATCTATTTTTATTGGGCAAGCCTATGACGTACATCACCCTAAAGTAATTGTCTATGACTTTGATAACCAAGCAATGGTACCGAGGATATATTTAGAAAGTAAAGATCATCAATGTCTAATTAAGTCAGTTTTGAATACTGATTAATGCATTAGTTTCCAAGAGTATTACTATTATTAAGATTCTCAAACTCATACTTAATCAATAAGCTAAGACATTAGTTTTAGCTATTTTTTTGTATTCTATATATGGAGTTTAAGTCAATATGATCCAAAATACTGCCATAAGAAATACTTCCCTTAAAAGTTTCAAACATTCTAAGATTAACCATTCCTTAACCATAGAATACACTCTTAATGATAGAAGAACCAAAGTTGCAATCTACTGTCCCTTACTTCTAGGTATTATCTCAAAAAATCTCAGATATATATTATCTCCTTGAATAACTATAATTTTACTTTATTTCAAGGAGTAATATGTCTCAGCACACTCACTTCAAACAGCTCCTATCAGCATTACCTTATTCATTCCAAACCTCTTTCTTCAATCAACTAAACCACCTAATCAACTACTCCCCTACCATCGGCCTGATGGGTAAAACAGGGGTTGGAAAATCCAGTCTTATCAATGCGCTGTTCCAGTCCCAACTATCTTCTGTGAGTAATGTTTCAGGTTGCACGCGCCAAGCCCAACGTTTCAGTATGACGATGAACAATCACACGCTTACCTTTATAGATTTACCCGGTGTGGGGGAAAGCCTTGAGCGAGATAAAGAGTATCACCAGCTCTATCGTAACTTACTGCAAGAGCTGGATTTAATCATCTGGGTACTTAAGGCCGATGATAGGGCATGGTCTTCCGATGAACAGTGTTATCGCTTTCTCACTGAGCAATGTGATTATCAACCAAACCGCTTTCTATTTGTGTTGAACCAAGCCGATAAAATAGAGCCCTGTCGCCAATGGGATGAACAACAGCATCAGCCCTCCCCAGAGCAAGCGACTAACTTAGTATTCAAACGAGAAGCTGTAATAACCGCTTTTAAGCCGCATCACCCTGTGATGATCGTGTCTGCAGTTGAAAACTATCAACTCACTGAATTAGCGGAGCAATTAATACAGGTGTTACCGGCACAAGCCAGCAGCGGGGTAGCTAGGCAATTGCATCGCCCTTACCGAACGCAATCTGTGGAAAATTCTGCACGTAACGATTTTGGACAATGTGTCAGTGATATCGTCGATACGCTGATAGACATCCTTCCCCTGCCTGTCTTGATAAAAAGCACGATTGGTACAGTCAAAAACAGCATCGTCTCCGTCGCTAAATCCCTGTGGAGCCTGTTCTTTTAACTTCTTTTGTTAACTCATTATTTATCACTCTCAGCGCCAGCCCTTAACGGGATTGGCGCTTTTTTATTTCTTTTTATTGGAGTATCAACTTATGGATCATTCAACTAAATCCGCCATTGCAATGACGCTCGTTCCCGATGAACAACGCCTTGATTTTTGGTTCAACCATTTTGGTGCAGTCAAAGGTTGGGCCACCTTTGAAGTGGTGATCTTTACCACGATGGGCCAATTCTGCAATGAGTATCATGGCGGTTACTGGGAGTATGGCACGCTCAGCAATGGCGGTGCCTTTATCTACCCCGACCTCAACGCAGACACCTTAACCTTATTCAACATACACAACGGCAATGAAGCCACCGTGAGCCAAGAGGCGGCAGGCATTGCCGTATGCCTTATCCTGTACAGCATCTGGTCATTCCAAACTGAAAGCGAAGTGATGTGCGACCGCTTTTATCAGTTGCGTGACTACGCTTCACAACATCCCGAATCCTCTGCCATTTTCCACTTAATTGATTAATCCGGAGTTTTATCATGAGTTTATTAGCTTCGCGTTTTGGCTCTGCTAACAGTATTCGCCGTGACCGTCCACTCACCATCGAAGAGTTATTCCGTACTGTACCGAGTGTATTTTCTGAAGAGAAGCACGATTCCCGCAGTGAACGCTATACCTACATCCCGACCATTACCTTGTTAGATAGCCTGCAAAAAGAAGGCTTCTATCCGTTCTTTGCCTGCCAAACTCGGGTGCGTGATATCAGCCGTCGAGAGCACACCAAGCATATGTTACGCCTGCGTCGTCATGACCAAATCACGGGTGTACAAGTCCCTGAAATTATTTTGCTCAATAGCCATGACGGTTCGAGTAGCTACCAGATGCTGCCGGGACTCTTTAGAGCCGTGTGCTCTAACGGTTTGGTGTGCGGTGATGTATTAGGAGAAGTGCGTGTCCCCCATAAAGGGGATGTGGTGGATAAAGTGATTGAAGGGGCGTATGAGGTACTCGATACGTTTGAGCAAGTGGCTGAAAAACGCGAAAGTATGCAGTCGTTATTGTTACCCCCACCAGCCCAGCAAGCCTTTGCTGGAGCGGCTTTGACCTACCGCTTTGGTGAAGAGTTCCAGCCCGTCACACGAGAGCAAATTCTACAGCCTCGACGCTCTGAAGATAAAAAAGAAGACCTCTGGACGGTGTACCAACGTCTACAAGAAAACCTGATTAAAGGGGGATTATCAGGCAGAACCGCAAAAGGTAAACGTGCCCGAACTCGTTCGGTGAATGGGATTGATGGCGATATCAAACTCAATAAAGCCCTGTGGGTGATGGCGGATACCTTATTTAACCAACTCGCCCCTCGCCAACCCAACTAATTTTCCCGCCCTGACAGGTTGTGTCGTTACGCCTTACTTTCTTATCGTTCAAATAAAAAGCATAACGTTATTTACCAAATAGTTGCTTATAGTGATTTTTCATTAAAAGGCCTAATGAGAATTTTTCCCAACAGACATAACCTGTCAATCCCCTAAGTTAAACTCCCTCACTTCTGTAATTTCTAACTGTCTGTTATTGAGAGCAATACGTTATGTTTCAGACCAACCGAAAATATGACCGCATGGCTGTGCGACTCTCTGCGCTGATTGCCCGCTTAATGGCAGGAGAAAGCCTTGTGCTCTCGCATTTAGCCCAAGAGTTCAATGTTTCTGAGCGCACGTTACAACGGGATTTACGTGAACGCTTGGCTTATCTGGGTGTAGAAGGTCGGCAAGGTTGTTATCGCTTGCCCATGAATACGCTAAAAGCTTATCGAGACAAAGATGTTCTTACCTTTGTGAAACAGATTGGGATGACTCGACTGTTTCCGGGGCTAGACAGCCGCTTACTGGGATTACTGTTAACCCAACAACCCCATGCACCTTGTTTAATTTGGCACCACGCCCATAAGATTTCGGCTTTGCATGCCGACCATTTCTATCAATTGGTGTATGCCATTACCAGTAAGCAATCTATTAGCTTACTTACGCCTGAGCGTCGTTTTAATCCACTACAACCTTATCAACTGATTTACCGTGAAGGCCAGTGGTATTTACTGGCTGAATATCACCAGCAAGTGCATGTCTTGTTGTTAGATGATATCCAGCAAGTTCAACCACTCAATACCCCCTTCACACCGAAATACGCAGTGATGCAACTGTCACAACAAAACAGTTTTATCGCGGCACTACCGCATTTTAGATTGATATCACAAGTACTTACCTCTCTTACATCCCACAAAGAAAGGAACCGACCATGACGTTATTAACCCCACTAACATCGCATCCCACACATTGCCCTCACTGTTCTTCTGAGCAAGACATCATTGCATGGGGCTCTGGCTGGATGTGCCGCGATTGCGGTCACGAATGGATCATGCCTATTCAAAATCACCCTCACACTGTGAATTCATCATCACATAAGGAAGCTTAAAAATATGAACACCGTTTCACACTTACAACTGGGTTTAGAACGCATCGCTATTGTTATCAGTATTTTGTTATGCCTTTGGATCACTGGCGCATTGTTAACATATTTCCAGCTTATCGCCCTCATCATGAACCCGTATGGGATCACATTGATGTACTTCGTTTTATATCTTTTGGCTTTGGTTATCCCACAACTCTTGGCGCAATTGGGCTTATGGGTTTTGAGTGCCTTTAAAGGGATTGATTATAAAATCCATTTCAACCCCAAATTAATTGCCATTATCTCGTCCATCATTATCGGATTAGCCCTCTCTAGCCTACTGATTATCATGTCATCCGGTTGGCTATACGGTTTTACTGAAGGTATCGCCACCACGATATTACTGGTTGATTTGCTTATCGCCACTGGCACTGCCTTTTTTCTTCATCGACGAATTCGTCACTGGGTTTCAATGCAACTAAACCGTCAGTCATCACATTAACCATGATCAGCCATTTTTGTTGTGAGTGCCTTATTCACCAGATAACCACCGAATACGCCATATCAGGGAAAAACAAGCACCCATTAGACGGTGTTCATCAAGCGTCAATCTGACGTTTCTATTTATGTTGATAGGAATTTATAATGAAAAGATATGTAGTTGTAACTGTATTGGCCTCACTGTGGTTGATGACATCATCAGCCTCTGCCACCAGCCAGCCCCCTAAAAATACCATTTGGGAATATAAAGGGGATGGCGGTAAAACCTTATGGCAAGTGTGTGGAAGCCAAAACAGTACCTGTAGGATTGTGGGCTCAACCAAGCATTATGTTGCTGTACTGAATCATAAATCTGCGTCAGGTTGCGCATTTGGTGATTTCTACATCGTGGCAAGAACTGACGGAAACTGGCAACAACGCGATACGGGCACTTGTAGCCCTAACGCTTATGTCCAAAAAGGAACCATTAATAATGGCCAGTACTCTTCGGTCGATATTGGTGTTGGTGGGACGATTGTAGCTCGTTACCCCATTGGGTATTGGAGTATGCAAAAAGAGTTCTCAGGCAAGAATCGACCGCGCTGGAAAGAAAAAGACCGTACTAAAGGTGGATTGCAAACCAATCAACAATAAATAACATTCTCGCTACCGTCACCTGCCGTAGCGAGGACGATAAAAGATAACAAAAGGTAACGTAATGAATAAGATAAAAAGTGTATTCGCGATAGGACTATTAGCAGTTAGTGCATTTAGCTTGGCTGAAGAACAACAGCGTTATGCGAACATCACACATACGAGCTCAAATTTTATTAACCAAGGTTACTGTGGTTATTCATTTACCCTCGATAATGGCGGTAACCATATGGTTTTAGACCACGCTGAATTTGGCGCACTAGAACTAACGCTGCGAATGAAAGATGGGCAAGGAAAAGTATTAGGGGATACGGTATTGGAGGTGGAACCTTTTGGCGATTCTAGCGCCACTCGTGCCACCTTTGCAGGATTAGAAATACCTTGTGAAGATGTTGCTGAGTTTGAGGTCGTTAAAGCGGTGGAAGATCAGAATGGACGTAAGGTTGAGTTACCGCTATCGATCTTTGAGGCGAATAATCCAGCGTTGGCTAAGATTAGTGTGGAAGGTAAAAAATAATTTTTTAGCTATCCACCAAAGAAACGTGTGGCAGATTGAATGATCTGCCATTTTTGTTTTGTCGGCTTTGAGCGAACAGCGGACTTTCCTTGCTATTCATTTGTTTACTAAAATTTATATGGTTCTGTCACTTCTTTACTCGTGGTTATGATCTCTTAATAAAACGGTCAGTACGTCCTTAGGAGGGGGGACACCACTTTCTGAAAGTGGCCAACCTACAGCCCCACGATGATATGTCCCGTGAAATAGCACATGATTGAGCATATTGATTACCTTCATCTCACCAGATCCTCCATCGACAAATTGGAATTTAATTGTTTTAGCAAGGTCAACGAGGGGGCATAGAATTGAAATGTTGGATATATTAGTCCATCAGAAGCTCAGCCGCAGAGGGTGTCTCCCACTGCGGCTTTGAAACTTTGCGTAAACTGAATAAAGACCAATTTAATGAATGACTACGTCGATATGAACCTGAAAATCGGGTGGAGGAGTAATCTGCCTTTATGAATCGATTGTTTAATGTAGAGACGGTTTTAGCCTGAATACATCATTAGTGTCGAGCAAGAATCGCGCTAATTGATTATTTGCAACAACCCCGTACTTCCCACTTAGGTAATTTTTGCAACAAGCCCAATTTAAGTTAGCATTACGCATAGCGGCCTAAAAATAGTATTTAGGAATAGAGCTTTACCAAACAGCACCATAAATGATGCTGTTTGGTGGCTTTAATTTACGATTATTCTTTCTTCTCTTTTTCTTCTTCTAACACTTCGCGATACCAACGAGGATGGTGTTTTCTTGCCCATCCACGGGTCACCCAGCCTTCAACCATGCTACGAATAGAGCCTTTTACCCAAAAGGCTGCATAAGCATGAACAACAACCGTGATAATCAGAACTATAGCAGACAGTGAGTGCGCCAGTAATGCCGCGCGGATGATTGAAATCGAGAAATAATCCGCGAAATAAGGACGCCAAATAATAACCCCACTGACAGTGAGGACGATAAGGCATAGGCTGAGAACCCAATAAATCCCTTTTTGGCCAAGGTTATAATGACCGATATCGCCAGCTTCCTCATTGCGTAATACCTTGTGGATGTTTTTAGCCCAAATGAGGTCTTGTTTATCCACAAAGTTATATTTTAAGTATCTAAAAAACATAAAGATAAATAAAAATGCCATGAGGCTACCAACGAAGGGATGCAGTATTCGAGATAACTGAGGCGTCCCTAAAATACTCATAAACCAGTTTAATGAGGGAAAAAAGTAACCTAACCCACTGAATGCCGTAAAGACAAAGGCAATGGCGACTAACCAGTGATTAATACGCTCAGATGCATTATGGCGTAAAATTGTGTCGCTATTTTTTTTCATCAGTGTTGCTCCTCGTTGTGCTCTGATTGTGCAGTTTGAGAAGCCGCTTCTTTATCTTTTCGCGCTTCTTCCTCATCGTCTTCTGTGGTGTGGTTAGGCCCGATACCAAAATAGTGGAACATTGCGCCAGCAAAGGTTGCCGCAAAGCCAACTGCTGCAAGCGGTTTCCAAATTCCTTTCCAGAATTTTACCGTTTCACTGATTTCGGGATTGTCAGGGAGCCCATGATAAAGATTGGGTTTATCGGCATGATGAAGAACATACATAACGTGAGTTCCGCCAACACCTTGTGGGTCATAAAGCCCAGCATTTTGATAGCCACGGGTATTCAGCTCAGCAACACGCTCTTGAGCAAGATGTTTCATATCTTCTTTACTGCCAAAATGAATTGCACCGGTTGGACAGGTTTTTACACATGCAGGTTCTTGACCCACTTCAACACGATCGACACACAATGTGCATTTATAAGCACGGTTATCTTCTTTATTGATACGAGGAACATCAAATGGACAACCTGCAATACAGTAACCACAGCCGATACAGTGCTCAGATTGGAAATCGACAATACCGTTAGCATATTGAACAATAGCGCCTTCTGCGGGGCAGGCTTTTAAGCAACCTGGGTCGGCGCAGTGCATACAACCATCTTTACGGATTAGCCATTCCAATTTGCCATTTTCTTCAACTTCAGAAAAGCGCATAACCGTCCAAGATTTTGCCGTTAAGTCGATTGGGTTATCATAAACACCAATATTGGTGCCCACTTGGTCACGAATATCGTTCCATTCAGAACAGGCCACTTGGCAGGCTTTGCAGCCAATACAGACCGTAACGTCAATCAGTTTCGCAACTTCTTCTTGATGGTTGCGCACTTGTGGTGCTGGCGTAAGGCTATTGGTTGCCGAACGGCGAATAATATTTTGAGATTGCAGTGACATAATTTCTCCTTACGCCTTTTCAACATTGACTAAAAACGCTTTATATTCAGGCGTAAATGCATTTGCATCACCAACTGATGGCGTCAATGTGTTGGCAAGGAAACCTTTTTGTGTTGCTCCCTCAAAGCCCCAATGGCAAGGGATCCCAATGGTTTCGACCACATTACCATTGATGGTTAATGGGCGAATGCGTTTGGTGACCACGGCCTTGGCTTTAATAAAGCCTCGTTTGGCACTGACTTTGACTTCATCACCTTGTTTAATGCCTTTTTGTGAGGCTAATTGTTCACCAATTTCGATAAATTGGTCAGGCTGTGCAATGGCATTTAATAATGAATGTTTCGTCCAATGACGGAATAGCTCAGTGATGGAGTAAGTGGTTGCTACATATGGAAAATCTTTTGCATTTCCTAAATGCTCTTTATCATAGCTATATAAGCGGGCTACTGGGTTACGTGACACTTTTGGATGCAAAATATTATGTTCTACAGGAGATTCAAACGGTTCGTAGAATTCAGGGAATGGGCCGTCAGCCATTTTATCCACGGAGAATAAGCGACCGACACCCTCAGGTTGCATAATAAATGGCCCTACACCGCTGTTTGGCGGGGCATTACCAAAATCAGGAACATCAAAGCCCCCCCATTGGGTACCATCCCACTTAATGAGTTGGCGTTTTTCATCCCATGGTTTTCCACTTGGGTCGACTGACGCACGGTTATAGAGAACACGGCGGTTTTGCGGCCATGCGAACGCCCAGCCTGGGGTACAACCTAAACCGGATGGATCTGCATTATCGCGGTTTGCCATCTGATTGCCTTTTTCTGTCCAGCAACCAGAATAGACCCAGCAAAAACTGGCTGTTGAGCCATCGGATTTCAATTGGTGGAAGCCATCAAGTTGTTGTCCTTTCTTGAATAATAGCTTGCCCGCATCATCATAAATATCCTGCATCGCTTGGCCATTCGCTTCCCTCGCCACTTCTTCAGGTTGTGGGTCATATGGGTCTACATAGTTCCAAGAGAGATTCATTAATGGTTCAGGGCAAACACCGCCTTCTTCTTGGTATAGTTGGCGTAGGCGCATCAATAAATGCCCCAGAATTTTACCATCATGCCATGCTTGAGCGGGTGGTCGTGCGCCCGCCCAATGCCATTGTAACCAGCGGCCAGAGTTTGCGATTGAGCCATTTTCTTCAGCAAAACACGAGGATGGAAGACGGAAGACTTCGGTTTGAATATCTGCGGTATTGACGTCGTTCATCTCACCATGGTTTTGCCAGAAGTTTGATGATTCAGTGACCAGAGGATCGATAATGACCAGATATTTGAGCTTCGAGAGTGCTACGCTACATTTGTTTTTATCAGGGAATGCAGCTAATGGGTTAAAACCTTGAACGATATAGCCGTTCATTTTGCCATCAACCATCATTTGGGTTTGCGCCATGATGTCATAGCTCTTATCCCATTTAGGTAGCCAGTGATAACCCCATTCATTGGCTGCGGTGGCATTGTCACCCCAAAAGCTTTTCATTAAGCTAATGAAAAAATCGGGCGTTCTTTTCCAGTAGTTCACTTGGTCAGGCACGATTGAGCTTGGTGTGATTTGCGACAGATAGGTTTGTAGTGAATCCTGTTTCTCGTTGGGTAACGGCATATAACCCGGTAGATTCAAAGAGAGTAACCCTAAATCGCTATAACCTTGAATGTTGGAGTGGCCACGCAGCGCATTGACACCACCACCCGGCATACCAACGTTACCCAGCAATAGCTGGATCATACCTGCAGTACGAATCGTTTGTGCCCCACCTGTGTGGTGCGTCCACCCTAAAGCATACAAAATGGTCGACGTTCTGTCTTTGCCTGAAGTCGAGGCAAGTTGTTCACAAATATAGATAAAATCTTCAAGTGGTGTACCACATAAGGTCGTGACGACTTCAGGTGTATAGCGGGAAACGTGTTGCTTTAATAGGTTCCAAACACAACGAGGATGTTGAAGTGTTTCATCCTTGAGCGCATGGCCATTTGCATCGGTTTCATAATGCCAAGAGCTGCGGTCATATTGTTGTTTTTTATCATCAAAGCCGCTAAAAAGCCCATCATCAAAATGATAATCTTCACGAACGATTAATGGCGCATTAGTATAGGCTTTGACATACTCGTGTTGAATTTTATCATTTTCAATAAGGTAGCGGATAACACCGAGTAAAAATGCCGTATCTGAACCCGCACGAATTGGCGAATACATGTCTGCGACGGACGCGCTGCGGTTAAAGCGTGGGTCAACAACAATGACTTTGGCATTATTTTTGATCTTGGCTTCGATAACCCATTTGAAACCAACAGGATGTGCTTCCGCCGGGTTTCCACCCATAATTAAAATGACGTTGGCATTTTTAATATCAACCCAGTTGTTGGTCATTGCGCCACGACCAAATGTTGGGGCAAGTGCGGAAACGGTCGGGGCATGGCAGAGTCGGGCTTGGCAGTCGATAGCGAGCATGCCTAATGAGCGGGAGAATTTATTATCGAGAATCCCTGTTTCATTGCTCGCCGCAGATGAACACAACATGCCTGTTGTCAGCCAGCGGTTAACTTCTTGGCCTTTTTCATTGTGCGTAACAAAATTTTCATCGCGGTCTTTTTTCATTAAATGCGCAATTTTGTCTATCGCTTCATCCCATGAAATACGTTCCCATTTGTCAGAACCAGGTTTGCGGTATTCAGGGTATTTTAGGCGGTTTTCACTGTGAATATAGTCGATAAGGCCCGCCCCTTTTGGGCATAACGAGCCTCGGCTAACAGGGTGATCAGGGTCGCCTTCGATGTGATAGATATTTTTTTCTGCGTTTTTTGCGCCATCGCCTAAGCTGTACATCAAAATACCGCAACCGACGGAACAATAGGTACAGTTATTACGTGTTTCGACAGAGCGTAAGAGCTTATATTGGCGAGAACCTGCGAAAGATACATTTGGGGCAAAACCAAGTAGTGCAGCGGAAGTTCCTGCCATACCACCGGCACAGATCTTGAAAAAAGACCGTCGACTGACTTGCATCAGCGTCTCCTTGTTAATTGATAAGAAAGCCCAAGGCTAGGTCGTTAAAACAACCTATCCGCGGTGAATTAATTTCATTTTTCAATCATTCAAGACAGACCTGAGCATCATGTTCGAACTCAATGTAATGAACTACTACATAAAATGATGGGTACTAATTATAATTGTAAAAAATTATAATTCCATAGTAATGATAATGTTATTTTATACGAATAATAGCGTTATTTAATGTAGTCCTTTAAGGGGTTAGTTTGGATATCAAAAATTATTGTGCGTTAAGCCTATTTTTTGTTCAAGCTTACCTGTGGCAATCAGGTATAATTATATGATAAGTGTATTCTAGTTATCGATTTTCATATCATTTAAATCATAATGAAAGGTTCTTGAATGGATTGGCGAATAGAATTTGGCGCAATTAGATATTTATCTGGTAGATCATAATCAATTCTGACAGTCAACTTTGAGCGAGGAGCGGAGGTTACCCACTGACTTTTATCATGGCATCTTAGTCCTACTGACATAGCTTATAGCCTAGCCAGAATAGTGAGATTATTGTAGACCCATGGCTAACCGCGATTATGCAGGAGGTTTCTTCTGAGACACAATCTACCGCACATTGGCTTGATTTACCTTTAATGCTGAAGCTAGTCATCACAGAAGAGCGGCCTATGTATCGAAGTCGCTAGAAAAATAGTTAAAAAATCCTATATTTGTTATATGATTCCCAACAAAAAATTAGGAGGGGACCATGAGTAGTTATACTAACTTTATGATGGGTGTCATTTGCCATATAATAAAAAAAGCTCCATGTTGTTTTTCTGAAAGAATGAAGCAAGCAAGCGCTGCCTATTTTTATAACCGCAATGAAATCAAGAATAATAAGTTTACACAAGACCATGAGAAAATTTCCAGTCATAGCTTGTTGTTCCCAGGATATAATTGGACTGTTACTGGTGTTCAACATTTACAGCCATTATCATTGCAGGATGCAATAAAAGCTAAGCGCTGGCATGAAAGAAATAGTACATGGAGGCGAAAGAGTGCGGATATAAACCCGACAATTTCACGTGAGTCATGGCTAGATAGGTTGTTTTTTATCGATATTTTTGAAAATGCAAGAGTTCCTGAGCACCTTCTAATTCGGACCAATACTCAATTTGTTACCCATTGCTATTTATCGGTATTAGAACTTAAAGGTGGGCATTACTTTTTGTCGACAAGTTGGTATTTTACTGATGCTGTAACCCAGCTTCTGCAATATGTGCCTGTTGATGATATACCTCTAAGCTCAATTAATTACGAAACTTGCAATCCATTTAAACATAATTTTTCGGCTGCTACTTTACCTGGGCGATTAAATAAAAGCGACGATCGTTTGATTGCTAACATAGACAAAATACACAAAGAAATAAAACGATTAGGTCGTATAGTTCAAAATCGTCTTGGGATTAGTGTGTTGCAAGAAGGCATTTATACTTTGAACGTATATAACGATGACGACTGCTCTTATTTTGACAGTAAGCATTCTGACAAATTCAGGGGGGATTCCTGTATAGACCATCATGCTATCCACACCTCGATGTCGAGCGCCTCAATTATTATGGGAGATAAGACAGGTAAAGAGTTTTTAATTTCATCAGATTTGTTAAAGCGCTCAAATATTCCTTACCTAGCCATTTACTCAGTTCCCAAATCACATAAAATGAAAAACAAAGTTAATATCCCTCGTGACAAGGAATATTCCTCGATTGAAGATTCAATTAATATTTTTCAGTTGCCATTACTTTTAAACAAGAAGTTCGATGCGATAGTTAAATCGTACAGGAGAATAATAATTCTGAGCTATCGCAGTCCAGCCAAATACTATTATGATTTATATGACGCCAGCCTTGGATTAATGGAGATCATTAATCAAGCTAATGTATTAAGGAGTGACAAAACTTTATATATGCATAAAATTAGGGATGCATCGACTAGCAGGATGCAGGAAATTATTTCTATGCAATTAGATAAATTCAATGCGCTTTATAATGATGTTATCGCTAAGAAAGAAATTTGCATAGAGAAAGTTTCGGCTAATAACCTTGTTTATCAGAGGAAAATGACACGTCTTGTCGTCCTGCTGGCTGTACTGCAGATCGTAATTGCTATTATTTCGCTGAAAGATCCAAACATAAAAACGATAATTCAATCAATTTGGTAAGGTGTAATTTCATAGAAATATATAAGAAGTTATACTGATTTTTCTATGTTGCGAATAATCTGAGTGAGAGGTTTCTAAAAAATCCATCATTTGATTTTTACTTATATTTAATCCCGATATTCAAGGGGGGAACTCAAAACACTTGCCCTGCAAGGAAAAGCAAAAAGTGTATTTCTATTCCGCGCTGCTATTTAGAAATGTTGAGAATCCGCTCTTGGCACAGGGCTGATAAACAGCCCTGATAGATTTATACTTCAATTGACTCAGAAATTTCCAATGCATCATCGACTTCAATGCCAAGGTAACGAACCGTGCTTTCCAGTTTTTTATGTCCAAGTAATAACTGAATAACACGAAGATTCTTTGTTTTCTGGTAGATTAGGTATGGCTTAGTTCTGCGCATAGAATGCGTGCTGTACAGCGAATTATCAAGGCCTAACTTTTCAATCCAACCATGAAAAATACGATTGTATTGTCTGGTAGAAATATGTTGAGCAGAACCAACTCGGGATTGGAAAATATAGTCCGCACTATGTAAGTGAGCCATTCTTATCCATGCAGCAACTGAATCTCGAGTTCCCTTAGTCAGCTCAAATTGGACAGGACTACCAGTCTTTTGTTGCAACACAGTTGCTCTGCTAGAGACTGCACTGCCATATGCAACATCTGATACCTTCAATTTAACGAGATCACAGCCCCGAAGCTTACTATCCAAGGCTAAATTGAACAAAGCTAAGTCGCGAATTTTCCCTTCCAACTCGAGTCTAATACGGATCCCCCAGATATGAGATATTTTAAGTGGTCGTTTTTGTCCAATGATACGACCTTTATTCCACGGTGACTTAGACATAATTAAATCTCCTATGATGTAGAGATTTAATTATGACTGTTATCCCGAAAGAGCGAACATCCCTATTGACCTGTTAAGCAGTAGTGCGCGCAAGACCCAGGATAGTTAAATTGTGGTCATATTAAAAATATTACAGGCACATACATTTACATTCTGTGCTCAAGCTAGCACCTAACAAAGCATCGAGGGGCACCCTGCAAAGGATATTAAATGGAACCCAAGCGTTTATACACTCTAAATGTCAGCCTACTGCAATTACAGGTCACAATCTTTCCTTTTATCCTACAATAGGAAAGATTTTGCTATCCTGCTCTCTAAATTATCTATTCATGTGATGGTTATTCGCTGTTAAATATCACTTAATTTTTTCATATTATACATGCGATAAATGTCGTTTTTTATCAGGCAGGAGTCGTCTTTTACCATAGAAGACAACATTTCTGCAAATTTAATAACACACTCAAGGTCGTTATCAGGTGGGACTGCACAAGCATACATTTTAATGATTTGAATACTATTCAAAAAACCAATGTTACTTAACTTTAACTTATCTATACTTTTTTTTCTTTCAAATTTTCTTCCAATTTCCCTATTTACCCATGGAGCAATAGGAAACATGAGTATCCATTCATCGTTATTTGCAGAACTCTTACACTTTACATGGTCTACATCCAAAAATTTAAGTATTAAATCAAAATCAACAACTTCTGACTCATCATCCAAGGCACATCTGAATGAGTTTATTTTAATCTCAACATAATCAATAAGGCTATCTAATTCATTGGATAGTTTTTTATTGAATTTATTGTGCTTTTTAATATCAGTGAGAATTGTTTTTATTTCATCAAAAATATTAATTAATTTTTTTTTCTTTGGATTTGACTGCATCAAGGTTTTTAAGGCTGGCCTGATATTATATGCCCTATAATTTTTAAATTCTTTTTTGCAATAAATCAAATTAAAAGAAGCTGTTCCATTAGTTTCTCCTACTAAAGAAACATATCCATAAATATTATCCTTATCAACACGATATCCATTTTCCCTAGCCCAATGATTAAGATCATTTAAATTAGTAAAGCTAGGCCTCACATCACTCATATTCGATAGATCACTGATTCTAAATGAATTAATAACACTTATAAAAGAAGGAGATGCGAAATTTTTTTCAACTAAAATCAAATTCAAAATTTTATATATCTCGTTAATTAATTTCTTAGAAATAATCAATTCTTTCATGGTTTCTCCATATTTATCTAAATCGAAAAACATTAATTACAGACAGTTGGCATGAAAGTAAAAAAACAGTTATTTACCATAACGTCGTATTTTATGTCATGCAAAACGGTTTCAGCGCCGATTTAGGACTTAAACAATATAATTATACCCTTTATAGTGTGAATACGACATTTTCAGGATGACTATTTTTGTTCGTTAGCACGTTTAATTTCTACATACCGCTCTGATAATTCTTCATTTTTAAGGTAATTTCGGAACGCAAAAAGCCTCATGATGTGTTTATCACCTATCACAAATGCATGAGCTTGGTAACTGTGTTGCTCGCCCCCTTAGAAAAATATCTGCGATTAGGAATTACATACTCCCCACGGTCCATATAACCGGCGTTTTCCATTGTGCGCTCTAAGTTATCTATAGCCTCACTATCAACAACCTACAGTGAAATGTTGATGACGGATTTTGCCCGCATACCATGTACCGAGGTGCTCCCGATATGATAGATTCTCGAAATCTTCTTTTCAAGTGTAGTTCGCAGCGGAGTCCTCAGTAAACAGAGTTGACCACTGCGAATTATAAGCAATAACGTCTATTTTTCTCATCATACTCTCCATCAATATATTTTTATTCATTAATGGGGCTAACTAGCTCTTATTTAGCAGAACATTTTACATTTTTGAATAACACAGCTAACCAACTGGTATCTCAGAGACGCCATAAGTAAAGGCTAATATCGTCAAAGTTCGGGAGAGATTGTAAGAAATTCAATCATGACTTTGGCTGAAACAGCCATGTCCGCTTCTGGCACAAAACAGGCCTCCAAATTTTACCAATCAGCCATGTTAGAATAGCAAACTACTTTTTTTAGCTCACATCACAAAAACAGCAAAATAAACCTTAGGCCCAACAATAGGCCCAAATTAAAAGTTGAATTGGATTTTATTGCTTTACAATCAATACACTACCATTCCAATTCAGACTCCGCCAGCGCATGGATAGATCTCGACAGAGTTCTGGTTGAAAGGGAACATTTTTGTCGATAACCAGATAGTATTCTCCGCATAAACCTTGCCTAACAGCATATTCTAGTTATTGCTGACCTGAAATCTACCCGGATGGCACTTCTGAAACCGCAACATAATCAGTATGCTGAACGAAAGCTTGAAATAAGCAATGGACCATTTTATACCATGCCGGAACTGCCCATGAATTACCCTCTTCCAGTTTTAAATATCTAAATGGTAGACAACAGGATAAATACAATTTAACCTACCATCTGGTAGGTAGTCATTCTTACCCATTAATTTTTACACAACATTACTATTAAGGAGATTTTATGTGTGCATTAAACAAACCTTATGTCGATCTGGACGCTGTCAAGCAGACCAAAGAAGCCGTCAGTAAACAGCCTGAACTGGGTAACATTACCTTCAGTATGAAAGGTAAATCCGCCGGTGGCATTGCGGTTCGCGTTGAAACCGGGGTGCTGGTTCAGAACGGTGTTGCTGATAACAGCCGTGCAGGCAAGTTTTCCCTTACCGGCGATGAGCCCGTGGCGCTTCTCGGTACTGATACCGGTGTCAGTCCTGCCGAGTATCTGCTGATGGGCCTGGCAGGATGTTATACGGTAACCCTCACCTCCATGGCGGCTGCAAAAGGTATTGAACTGGGCAGTATCGATCTGGAACTGTTCTTTGACATCAATCTCAACGGTTTCCTGGGGCTGGACAAAAACGTGCGTAAAGGCGCTCAGGGGATCCGTGTTGATGTTCATTTAGAAAGCCCAGGCGCCTCGCGCGAACAGCTTGAAGAACTGGTTCGTGAACTGACTGCAAATTCACCTATCCACGATACTCTCGCGAATCCGGTAAATATCACCACCCGTCTGGCGTAACGACTGAACCCTCTGCAGCACTTGCCACTTGTGGGCCCGGGGCCCTTCGGTCACATGGACAGGATTTTTGCCCGTTTTGCGGGCTTTTTTCATCATGCCCCGCTCCAGGCTTTTCATATGCCCCTACGTAAACAGCCCGTCTGTCATTCCAGAGGTCATGGTTGATAAGCAGCCAAAAGGCGGCAGAGTGGAACCGTCATTAAAATCCCCTGAATACATAGAGAATGAGGCTTGCGATGAATACTTCTTTTAGTGGAAAAAAACTGTTGGTGAGCGGTGGAACCAGTGGAATGGGTTTCGAAACGGCGAAACGGGTACTGAAGAATGGCGGCAGCGTGGTGCTGGTCGGGAACCGTCAGGAGAAAGCCGAACAGGCGCGCATGGCCTTAGCCTCAGAAGGTCAGATTGACCTGATAGTGGCAGACCTGATGACGGATAAAGGGGTGAAATACGTCACTGATACCCTTAATGCTCACCACAGAGACATCAGCCTGTTGGTGAATGCTGCTGGCGTGTTTTTCCCTAAACAGTTCATTGAGCATGAACCATCCGATTATGACATGTACATGAGTCTTAACCGCGCCACTTTCTTTATTACCCGTGACGTGGTCAGTGCCGGCATCAAAGTATCGATTGTCAATATAGGCTCCATGTGAGCTCAGCAGGCCATCGGCGCCACACCATCCTCAGCTTACTCCATGGCCAAAGCCGGCCTGCATGCTCTGACGTGCAATCTGGCTATTGAACTCGGGAACCACGGTATTCGTATTAATGCGGTATCACCAGCAGTGGTTCACACGCCGATCTACGAAGGCTTTATCGCGAAAGATCAGGTAAAGGATGTCATGCAAAGTTTTGACATTCTCCATCCGGCTGGTCGTGTGGGAACGCCTGAGGATATCGCTGAAACCGTTGTTTTCCTGCTTTCAGACAAGACCGACTGGGTGACAGGTGCGGTATGGGATATTGATGGTGGTGTGATGGCTGGTCGCAACGCATAAGGTAATGGGTGCACGGTATTTTTCTGTGCACCCGCATTTTGCCTGACATTCAGGCATTCAGGAAGGCACAATCATGCCGGTGAAGTCAGCAGAACGGGCGCAGTTCTGGTTTGGTTTCGCTGAAGGAAGAATGGTTCCGGATGGAAGCCTCAATTATCCGTTAATAAAAAGCACTGAATCCTCGCCCCTGTAAGCCTCCGCCCCGGGAACAGGGATACGGTCAGGTCAGGCGGTATTCCACAAATACTATTAACCGGTGCTGGCAGTAGGCTTCAGATAAGTTCACTAACAGCCCGGTTAACCTACATCTGAACCAGAGTCATCTCATGGTGACAAACTCTTCCGCAGACGTAGGATGGATAGCCACAGTACTGCCAAAGTCCTGTTTAGTTTCCCCCATCTTTATGGCAACAGCAAATCCCTGGAGGATCTCATTCGTGCCGGCACCGATACCACGCCGTCCAACAATCTTTTCCTCCGGGCCCACGCAGACCAGTTTCATACTGTTTTTTTGTGGATGACGGGTGATGGAGGTGTACATTGAGGTGAAAGAGGAGTGGTACACTTTCACGTCATTGCCATACCGTACCCGTGCTTCAGGCTCCGTCAGCCCCACAGTTCCGATCGGTGGATGGCTGAAAACCACGGTGGGTATATTGCTTTAATCGAGATGAGTCTTCGGCCTGCGGCAATTGCGACAGTCGTCAGTTCAGCCTTTCCTGTATTATCCCCGACGGCATAAATCCCCGGAACATTGGCATTCTGGTACTTGTTCACAACGATATATCCTCTTTAATCAGTGGCAACCCCGGCCGCTTCCAGATTGACCCCGTCTGTCGCAAATGTCCGCCCGATCGCCCAGACGACACTGTCAGTCTGGTGCGTCTGCCTGTTTTCAAAGTTCAGGGACAGAGAGCCATCTTCATTTCTGGTGACGGACTGCGGCACGGCACGGGTATGCAGTTTCAAGCCTTCCGTCTCCATAACTGTCGTCAGAGTGGAATGAATCAGAGGATCGAACGTCCTGAGCGGCCTCTATTTTCTGACAAAAAGATGTGTATCAGCACCAAGTGCGTCCATCACGCCGACAATTTCAATGGCAATGTAGCCCGCCCCGACAACAGCGACGCGTGCCGGCATACTCCAGAGAGCAAAAAACCCTTCAGAGTCAATGCTCAGTTCTGCCCCCCGGAATATCGAGGACTGATGGCCACCCTTGGCAATCACAATGTGTTCTGCCGTCAGGATTTTACCATTGACCTCTATACTGTGCGGGCCGGTAATGCGGGAAAATCCTTTTATAAAGTCAATCTTGTTTGCTGCAAGGCCTCTTTCATACACCTCATGCAGGCGGTCAATATAGGCGCTTCGGTTCGATGTCAGCCTCTGCCAGCTGAAATCATCAACCTTAACGTCTAATCCATAGTCAGGAGCATACTGGCTGATTGCCTCTGTAATATGAGCGCCATGCCATATGACTTTTTGGGGTACACAACCTACATTCACGTTGGTACCGCCAATGGCAATATAATCGAAGTGTTTATTCATGATGCTCCCCTGTTTATCTGTTGGGGAGATCGGAGATTATATAACAACGTACCGGAGCTGAATAATAAAAAAACAGCGGACTCCGCAGTCTGGTTAATTGTTAGATTTTGCAGCCATCCATGTCGCATGCCGGGCCGCCGCCGTCTTCCATCTCTTCCGCTTTTTCGGCCCAAACATGGCGCAAAGTGCTCAGGAAGTGTTCCATAGGCTGAGCTCCGCTGATAGCATATTTATGATTAAAAACATAAAGCGGTACTCCGCTGGCCCCCATGGCACGCGCGGCATTCTCATCAGCCGTTATGCTCGCCCGCAGCTCTGCGTCATCGAGCGCAGCCGCAGCGGTTTCAGCTGGCATCCCTACCTCCGTGGCGAGCTTAATCAGCTCATCGCGGTCAAAAATGGAACGGCGCTCTTCAACGCTTGCATGGAAGAGGCGCTCAGTCATTTCATCTCCCATTCCTTCTCGGCGTGCTGCTGCAGAAAGGGTCAGCGCATCCTCGGTATCGCCAAACAGCATGGAGTCAAACAGGTAGTTCAGGCCTTCTTCCTTACCAGCCGCCGCAACCTGTGACATCATCATCTCAGCGCGCTGTGGCCCGCCCAGTTTTCGATTCAGCGCCTCTCTGTAAGGTAGAGCCGTTTTGTTATCCGCGATCCGGAAACTGTGATGCCGGACGATAACGTTACCCTTATGTTCAAATGCCGCAAGACCTTTCTCAAAGCGTTTCTTGGCAATCCAGCACCACGGGCAGACGAGATCTGACCACACATCAATTTCAATTACGGGACGCAGCTCTCTCATAACAACCTCCGGTTAACGGTTATTTCGCTTATTTACAGTGCCCCGAACATACAGGAGCTGATGTTTAAAATAGAATATCAACCATCTAGTAGATAGGTCAAGTCTCATGATTTTTCTTCCTGTTTCACAGACGGCGCATGACTAGCCAGATACCTACCAGAACGGCAGCCATCAAGGTAACCATCCTCCACGTGAGGGATTCACCAAGGAACATTACGCCTCCCAGCATGGCCAGGCAGGGAACGCTCAGCTGAACAGTACTGGCCGTAACCGATTCCATCTGGGGCAGCAGTGCATACCAGAGCACATAGGCGCCTGCTGATGCCAGAGCTCCAGAGGCGATGGTAAGCACCACCCCAGTCATATCAACCTGCGGTACCTCACCGATAAAGTGGATCATCAGCAGGTCGAAAGGGACAGCCAGCAAGAAGTTAATGGCCGTGGTCTGTGCGGGGCGGTTGTGGTGCGCCCCCTTATAGAATAGGCCGCCCAGGCTAGGCCAGATACTGCCATCATAACAACGCTGGAAAGCGGCGGCGCGTTAGACCCGGGAAGCAGATGGAGCAACATTCCTGAGAGTGCGAGAAACAGTCTGGCTCCCCTGAGAACCGTAAAGGTTTCACCGCGCAGAAGGCCATACACGATCATGGCCAACTGAACCACGCCAAACATTAGAAGAGCACCGGTCCCCGTATCCAGATGAATGTAGGCGACCGAAAAGAAGACGGCATAAATCATCAGTAAAAAACTGTTAATCACATTATGGTTAAAATTAGTAAATGTACCTTTTTTCAGCAGAAAGGGGAGCAGAATGACAGCGCCGCTGATAAGACGAATGTAGCTGAACCTGGCGGGATCGATATGGCCTCTCTTAAGAGCCAGTCGGCACAAAACTGAGTTTGCCGCAAACGCGATCATGGCAACAATAACCCTTAAAATCAAGTTGTTAATAGACATCACAGTACTCCACATCAAAAGATAATGTCACATACCAACTAGATGGTAATGCATGGACGTTGTTTTGCAAATCAGTGATCCCGAAAGTAGTTCAGACGTGAGAGGTATGAAGATGGCTGAAATGAAAAATTATAACGAAGACAATTTCTGTGAAGAGTTCCGGCTTTGATAGCCGCCTTAACATGAACAGCAATGTAATAATAACAACGAGTCGTTACAGCATCGACAAGTGCAATGAGTTCACGAACCTTGACACTGAATAGGCCAGTTTAATTTCCAGCATTACCCAACGCCATTACGCCCCGCAGCGTTTCGGGTGTCAGTTTGCCAAAATCACCCTCACGTTTCAGCAGATCATCGCGATATTCATTCCATTCAAGTATTTTTGACTCCGTTGGCAGTCAGTAATAAAATTATTTGCTCAAGGCTGTCCTCAAAAAGGTTAGCCTTATGGGTCGCCCGCGCCACAACACTTGCCCCCTCACAGATATTCAGGATGATCAGTGCCGTTTTTTTCGGAGAGATAGCGTGAGAAACTTCACCGGTGGTCTGCCCCTCAGAAAGAATACGGGTCAGCCAAGCGATTTGCGTTTCAAAGTAGGTCGTTGCCTGCTGCTTAACATTATCTGGAAGATTAGCCAGATCGGCTGAAAGCGCGCAACATAATGGTAACATGGATGTACGGTACCCTTCGGCAAAAATATCCATGTATGCCATCAGGCGCTTGCGAACTGAAGTTGACTGACTTTCAATCTGCGAAAAAAGCACATTCATCTCTTCCAGGGAGCGAACCACCACCTCTTCCCCCATCACACCTTTTGTCGGAAAGTGATGATGAATACTTGCTTTGGTAATGCCAATTATTTTCGACAGGTCAGCATAGCTGAAAGCCGAATAGCCTTGCTTACGAATCAGCAGGTTAGCTTCATTCAATAACCTGTCTTTTGTCATCAGAGACATAACTATCTCTCCATATCAACTAGTAGGTATATTGTAATATGAGATCATGTGTATCGCAACACACTTAAGAGAGAATACAGCGCGGCATTCAGTGTTGTGCTTTAATAAATACGGGCACTTTGATAAAGGAATCTAGTTTGTTAGCAATGGTTCTAGGTTTATTAGATTGAATTTAGCCTGCCCAAAATCAGTGTTAGTTGAAAGCTTAAATCGAATAAAAAAACTATTCTCTACTAATTAGTAGTAAGAGTAAAATATGAACAAGTATATTCACTGTGTAAATATACTTTATTATATATTGCATTCTTTGGATTTTTACTTTGAGTACTATCATTTTTAAAGTTTTTTGAATAAAAAATTCACACATAATAATATTAAATAATACGTAACCATCCTATATGTGAGCAGCCTCTTTATTACGAGCTTTTTTCAAGAGACAGGGCAACCTCATAACCTTTAAAGGTGGCTTGTAATTGAGTTAAATGTTCAGCCAGACCATGTTCATTTAGTTGTAATGACCTCATCTAAACTATTAATTTCAACACCAATGGGAGTTCTGAAAGGGCCTAGTGCGATAAGACTTTATAATCGATTTCCACATATACGTAAAAAACTTTGGGGTAATCATTTTTGAGCTAAGTAATATTTTGCTGATACGGAGGGGTTAATAAAGCCATCATTAGACGTCATGTAAGGCATCAGGATAAAGTTGTTCAAAATCCCGACCAACAAAATGGAATTGTTAGAAGATTAATAAAGAATATAGCCCCCTTAGAGGTGGCTATATTTAAAGCCATCTCTTTTAAAGGAGATATTTTACAATTTGGTAACCACTTAAATATAAATGAGTGAGCAAGCAAAAAATTAAGGCTTTGTTAGAACTTAAAGCAGAAACATACCCCTTAAAAAGCCACGAACATCAACCTAAAGGAGAACAAAGGGTTAAAATTGCTACCATAATTTATATTAGAGAATAACCTATTAAAATCGATATACGACGTGTTAATATTTACTGAAATAACACAACGATTTTTCTAGTTTAAAAAATGATTAACTACTAAAAATCTTGTCACTAGACTCCCAATATATGCGGGATAATATTTTATAGGCCATTGACAATGGCCTATTGTTAGTAAAACATGAGAAAATTTTACATAAAAAGCCCTTATTTAGTCGGCTAAAACATTTTATTAACGTTTACTCAGAGATCTCCTCTTTACAATACACATTTTTTTGCATAACGGGTAAAGATAATTGTTTTTGAATTCCAGATAACGTTTCTTGCGTTAGCATCGCAAGCCCACGGTAAAAATTGCTGTTGGCTTGCGTGGCGAAAACATCAAGAAAATGTGCCGACCAAGGTAGCAAGTGCCATGCTAGCAATTCCTCAAAGTCATTGCGCCTATCTTGCTCTGCCAGCCATGCGGCTAACATCAAAATCAAACCAATATGGTCTTCTGGCTCTTTTTGTGTTGTGGCAGGTTCAATACCTTTTGACCGCATCCATTGTCGCAGCTCAACGGTAGAATCCCCAAAAATAATATTTTCTTTATCTAACCACACTGAACCCCAAGGTGGTGCAGGTAAGGCATAGGGGCCGATAAATAACCGCTGCCACGCTTCATCAAGTGGCTCATTTTGTTTTGTTGAATCTGCAAATAATGTGTTAATTTCATTGAGTGATGCCAACGAAAATGGCCACTCTTCATGCCATGTTGGCTCTCGCAAAATCGCGATAAGCTCCGCGTTATTTTCACTGTCTGGAGCAAAATAAAATAAAGAACCCAAAACCCGCCCCGTTACAGCAACGTGTTCAAGAAATTGCGCATCATGCATATTGATTGTCTCTGCGTTTTCAACGTAGGGAAACTGGCTCCCTACGTTGAGATATTTTACCGATTAGGCGACTGCCATTCCTACTGTCATATGTAGACCATAGAACAGCCCGCGTCCAATTAATTCACCGAACAACACCAATAATGTGCCGATGAACAAACTGATAACGGATGGCTGGTTTTGCTTCATTAGCGGTAAAATCCATAGCATCAAACCAAGGCTTGTTGCCACTAAACGAACCATTTGCAGCGTACCAAAATCAGGCACTAATGCACTCGCACTTTGCACCGACGTTGCGATCAGCGCAATTTCACCACTTTGTTCCAGCACAGATGCAATCGTAACCACATACGCCACGATGCTAATCAGTGCGAGTCGCCCACTGTGACACGGGAACTTGGTAATACGTAATAACAGCGTGCCGAGTATCGGCCCCACCACAAAGGCCGTCATAAAGAAGCCAATCGTGGTGTGTGGCGTGTTCCATGTCGGGACGGTGCTTATCATATAAACGCGAGTCATTGCCCAGACAAATAGCAGCCCCATCGCCATCGTAACCAGCAACCAAATTTTGCCGAGTCCTTCAGGCATTTTTTTCAGCGCCGCCAGCAGCCACCATAAGCCCCCTAATGCAAAAAAGAGGGAGCCAAACAGTACTTCATTACTGAGTGACGATGAAAAAACACGGTTCATTGAGTTAAACGCACGTAACGGCGAGCCCATATGCATCATGGAAGCCAAGAACCCTAAGCCCATCAGCACCCACAAAGCCAGCATCGCATTCACAATACGTTGCTTTTGTAGTTTGTCATCCGTCGATAACCACGCAAGGCCAGTCACAATCACTGCCCCCGCAATACTTTGTCCTAATACCGTAAACAGGATCAGCGGCCATTCATGTAATCCGTTGCCCATCTTATACCTCCCTTGGGTTAGCTAAGTGGCCCGTGGTATCGTTCACTGGGCGGCTATTGGCATTCGGCTTAATGACAATATTCGGTTTGGTGTAATGCGCTTCTGGCAATGGCGCGATTTCTGCCAATGTGCCATAGGTTTTACGCAGCTCTTCGATAGGGCCAAAATCCAACGCACGCAGCGGGCAAGATTCGGCACAAATCGGTTTTTTCCCTTCAGCCACACGCTCATAACAGCCATCACATTTTGTCATGTGCCCTTTTTCGGCATTAAACTGTGGCGCACCATATGGGCATGCCATGTGGCAGTAACGGCAACCGATACAAACACTTTCATCCACCACTACAAAGCCGTCTTCGCGCTTATGCATTGCGCCACTTGGGCACACTTTGACGCACGCAGGGTCTTCACAGTGGTTGCACGAAATTGACAAGTAATAACTAAACACATTTTGGTGCCAGACGCCGTTATCTTCTTGCCAGTCACCGCCCGTGTACTCGTAAATGCGCCTAAAATTCACTTCAGGAGATAAATTTTTGTAGTCTTTGCACGCTAATTCGCACGTTTTACACCCCGTACAACGGGCTGAATCAATATAAAAACCATATTGTGTTGTCATGATTTATCCCCTCCCTATACCCGAGCTACTTCAACAAGATTACTGTGCTGCGGGTTGCCTTTTGCCAGCGGCGACGGGCGCTGCGTGGTCAGAACGTTAAGGCTTCCCCCATGGTCTATCTTGTTTTCATCTGGCGCATACCACGCCCCTTCCCCCATTGCGACAACACCCGGGATGATCCGAGGTGTCACTTTGGCATTGATGTGCACTTCACCACGATCATTGAAAATACGCACCATATCGCCATTTTTGATATTGCGACGCGCAGCATCAATCGGGTTGATCCACATTTCTTGTAAACACGCGGCTTTAATCACGTCGACGTTGCCATACGTAGAGTGAACTCGGGATTTATAATGGAAGCCGCTCAATTGCAGCGGGTATTGCTCGGTCAGTTTGTCCTCATGGCTTTCAAAGCCCGGGGAATACATCGGGATAGCCGAAATTAAGTCACCTTCTTCAAGGGTCCACGTTTTCGCGATATCCGCTAAGCGGTCAGAGTAAATCTCAATTTTACCCGATGGGGTATTTAATGGGTTCGCTATTGGGTCTTCGCGGAACGCTTTGTGTGCCACGACATGCCCTTGCGGGTTCATTTTTTTGTAGATCCCTTGCTGCTGGAAAGTTTCAAAATCTGGTAACTCAGGCAGTTTTTCTCTTGAAATTTCATATAGATGGCGCAACCATTCTTCTTGTGTACGCCCTTCGGTGAACTTATCTTCAACCCCCATGCGACGGGCAATTTCTGTACACATTTCATACACGGTTTTGCTTTCAAAACGTGGTTCAATGGCTTGGCTGGCAAAAATCACGTAGCCCATGTTACTGGCGGCACCATCAAGACAAAAGTCCATTTGTTCCGATGCGGTGCAATCTGGCAGAAGAATATCCGCATATTTTGCCGATGCAGTCATGTGGTTATCAATCACCACAATCATTTCGCATTTTTTATCATCCTGAAGAATGTCATGGGTCTTATTGATATCAGAATGCTGGTTAATCAAGCTGTTACTGGCGTAGTTCCAAATAAATTTAATTGGCACGTCCAGTTTATCTTTACCACGAACACCATCATGGGTTGCCGTCATTTCAGGGCCACGTTCAATGGCGTCCGTCCATAAAAACACCGAAATACTGGTTTTAACAGGGTTCTCAAGGGTTGGCATCCGCTCAAAGGGGATATCGTAATTACCTTCACGCGCCCCTGTATTCCCTCCGCTAATCCCCACGTTCCCCGTTAAAATCGGTAACATGGCAATCGCACGAGCAGTTTGCTCACCGTTTGAATGGCGCTGCGGCCCCCAGCCTTGGCTGATATAAGCAGGCTTCGCACTACCGATTTCTCGCGCGAGTTTGATAATTTTATCGGCAGGGATACCGGTAATTTTTGCTGCCCATTGAGGCGTTTTTTCAATGCCATCATCCCCTTGCCCTAAAATATAGGCTTTGTAATGGCTATTTTTTGGTGCATTCGCAGGGAGCGTTTTTTCGTCATATCCAACGCAATATTTGTCTAAGAATGGTTGATCAACCAAATCTTCCGTGATCAATACATGGGCAAGCCCCGCCACTAATGCGGCATCAGTCCCCGGACGAATTGGGATCCACTCATCTTCACGCCCTGCGGCGGTGTCAGTATAACGAGGGTCGATAACAATCATTCGTGCATTGGAACGCTCGCGTGCCTGCTCTAATTGGTAAGTGATCCCCCCGCCGCTCATCCGTGTTTCAGCTGGGTTATTTCCGAACAACACCACCAATTTAGAATTTTCGATATCAGAAACGCTGTTACCCGCGCCACTGCCGTAGGTATACGGCATTGCGCAGCTAATTTGTGCTGTGCTGTATGTACCATAATGGTTTAAATAACCACCGGTGCAGTTCATTAAACGCGCAATTGGCGAGTTAGCAGGCGGCCATGAACGCGCAACAGTACCGCCCAAGGTACCTGTCCCGTAGTTTAAATAGACGGCTTCATTGCCGTAATCTTTAATAATACGTTTGAGATTGCCGCTAATGAGGTCGTATGCTTCTTCCCAACTAATTTGCTTAAATTTTCCCTCACCACGCGCACCAACACGCAGCATTGGGTATTTCAATCGGTCAGGGTTATACACACGGCGACGCATGGAACGACCACGCAGACAAGCTTTAACTTGGTGCTTATCACCATACACGTCATCCCCTGTATTATCGGTTTCAACGTATTTGATTTCCCCCTCCACCACGTGCATACGCAGCGGACAACGGCTTCCGCAGTTAACGGTACACGCACTCCAGACAATTTTTTCTTCAGGGGTTGGCATCGCTTCAGTAGCATTGGCGACATTGCTAAAAGGTAAACTTAATGCACCGCTAGCTAACGTTAAGCCAGCAATTGAACTATTTTGTACAAAGTCCCGTCTACTTATTTGATTTTGTAAGAACTGAATTGATGATTTTTTTTTCTCTCTACACATACATTGCTCCAGCGTTATAATTTAGATTCATTTTTTTTGGTTATTTAATTGTTAATATTGTTAACATTGTATTCTTTATATCATCTGTTTTTTTTTAAAAAACAACTTTGTTTAATATCAAAAAATAAATATATATTTCTTTTTATTATTAAAAGATGATATAATTCAATAGATTACTTTTATGGCGAAATTCGAAATGGTAATTGACATTTTATTTTTATCTACTAGTAGATAAATGCGAGGGCAAATGAGCAGAGATAAAATTATTTCAGAAGCATACAAGTTTATGACCAAAAAAGGATATTCCTCTTTTAGTTATGCTGATCTTGCAAAAAAAATAGGGATTACTAAACCAAGTATTCATTATTATTTTCAATCAAAATCTGATTTAGGCGAGGAGGTCATACGACGATCTCTAGCGAATTTAAAGTTAAAGTTAAAGGATATTGAGATTAATAATGAAAGTTTAAGAAGTAGGTTAAATTCTTATTTATGCCTTTTTATGGACGATTTTTATTGTAGCCGTTTACCATTATGCTGTTCATTGTCAGCTGATCGAGATAATCTTCCAGATGGTATGGTTTTATTGATGGCTGATTATTTTAAAGTTCACCTTGATTGGGTCATAAAAATAATTAATCAAGGGAAACAAAAACAAGAAACTATTCAACATATAGATGTTGAGAAAATATCGTTACTAATAATCAATTCACTAGAAGGGGCTAATATTGTTGCTAATGCATTGCAACAACCGAGATTTTTTAAGGATAGTTTTGGTGAGTTGATTGATTTATTTATAAAAGACAAGTTTTCTGATTGTGGTAAATAGATTAGCTTAATTTACAGTTACTTGACTATCTTATTATTCTGATGAAAAAAGCACTAAAATACAGAATAGCGTCCAATACAAACCAATATCGTAGGAAGGAAGCCAAAATATAATGGCATACTGAATGGCGTACTAGGAAAACCCTAAAATGAAAAACTCCAAGCTAATCAATAACCTGAAGTCAAATAATGGCGGAGGAGGAGAGATTCGAACTCTCGGATGGTTTCCCATCGGCGGTTTTCAAGACCGCTGCCTTCAGCCGCTCGGCCACCCCTCCGCAATGACGTGCACTATAAACATCCTCTCATTGGATGTAAACCCCTAATTTGATCATTCGCTTTAAAAATATACGTCTTTCATACTGTTAGATGAAAATATCGACATTCTAACGACTTTACTTGGGTTATATCCCAATTTTTGCTAAATTTACGTTCTAATTTTATTTGAGTTGAATAAGAGTATGTTGGTTTTTAATAATCAAGAAATAGAAACAGATGCGCAAGGTTACCTGCTTGATAGCCAACAATGGAGTGAAGAATTAATCCCTTTACTCGCGCAGCAAGAAGATATTGAAATTACTAATGAACACCTAGAAATTATCCGTTTCGTCAGGAATTTCTACTTGGAATTTAATACCTCACCGGCTATCCGTATGTTGGTTAAAGCAGTTTCTCAACAATTTGGGGAAGAAAAAGGCAATAGCCGCTATTTATACCGGCTATTTCCAAAAGGCCCAGCTAAGCAAGCCACTAAACTTGCTGGCCTGCCAAAACCGGTGAAATGTATTTAATTTCTTGCTAATAGCGGACACTAAAATCCGCTATTGGCTCAGCTTTCCAATTTTCGGTGAAAAAATGGTCTATCTTTGCTCCCGGAGGACCACCCGCTTTCAGCCAGTCATCAACAAACTCAATATCTTGCTCTGAGCCATAAACAGCTAACTTAACGCTGCCGTCATCCCGGTTACACACAAAGCCTTTTATGCCATTCTGATTAGCCCAATGATAGGTTTGGTAACGAAACCCAACCCCTTGAACACGACCATAAATATAAAAATAACGACCTGATGCAGTCATGTGAGCCTCCATTGTCAGAGCATATTGTATTGATACCTTCTTTTAACAGTTGTTTTTTATTCATTGAACAGATAATCTGCTAAATGAGGCACTGCTTTTGATAGTTACGTATAAAGACAGTGTATTGCGTTATTGATAATTGTCCATATCTTAGCTTGAAAACGCGTAGCACTGCCCATATATAGTTTGAAGTATAAGCAAGGCTTTTAGGAGGTCGCTATGATGATCACCAGTAAATATGGAATCGGGCAACAAGTTAGACACAAACTTCTCGGCTACTTAGGCGTTGTTGTAGATGTAGACGCTGAGTATTCGCTCGAACAACCACATGATGATGATATTGCCGCTAACAGCACACTACGCGATCTACCTTGGTATCATGTTGTTATGGAAGATGACAATGGGGATGCTGTTCATACTTATTTGGCCGAAGCTCAAATTACCTATGAAACCGCAGAAGACCATCCAGAACAACCATCAATGGATGAACTAGCGGAATCAATAAGGTCTCAGTTGCAAGCACCTCGCCTTCGCAACTAACCTGCAAATATCGATATTGTTATTTATGAACGCAACCGTAAAGCAGCTAACTAGCTGCTTTACTTTTTAACGCTAAAATGTAGTTTATTTTTCAAGGCCTAATGCAGGGATTTCTTGTTTTGGGCATTTATCCATAACAAACTGTAAACCTGCCTGCAAAGCGATTTTTTGCGCTTCTTCGCTAATCACGCCTTTTTGTAACCACAAAACTTTAGCTTTTACTTCTACCGCTTCCCTGGCTACTCCTATTGCAGCTTCTGCATTACGAAATACATCGACCATATCAATAGGCTCTGGTATATCACTAAGCTTTTCGTATACAAGTTGCCCTAATAAAGTTTGCCCTGCCAATTTTGGGCTCACTGGAATAACGGTATAGCCTTGATGCAAAAGATATTCCATAACTTCATAACTCGGCCTATTTGCTTTATCACTCGCCCCAACTAAAGCGATAGTCCGAACACTCTTTAAAATTTCAGCAATTTCTTGATCTCTCATCAAAATATCTCCCAAAATCTATAAACTATTCATTAGCATTATGATATATGTTGTATATCTTTGCTCATTCAATTTTTAAAGATGTCTATCTCGCATCTTATTTAAGGGAATATCATGGAATCAACTACCCGTAAAATTACAGCCTCAAAAAATATTGCTTTGGTTGCCCATGACCACTGTAAACCCTCATTATTATCTTGGACTAAGAAAAACAATGAACGGCTTCAAACTCACAATTTATATGCAACAGGAACAACCGGTAATTTAATTAACCAGCACACTGGATTGCCAGTTACCAGTATGTTAAGTGGCCCAATGGGGGGAGACCAACAAATAGGTTCAATGATTGCAGAACAAAAAATCGACCTATTGATTTTCTTCTGGGACCCTCTTAATGCAGTACCTCATGACCCAGATGTTAAAGCTTTGCTGCGCTTAGCCACAGTATGGAATATTCCTGTCGCAACCAACCCTGCAACTGCTGATTTTTTAATTACTTCCACCTATTTTGATAATGCGATAGACATTGTTATTCCTGATTACCAAAGCTACTTAACTAAACGAACTAACTAATCTATCAATATTAAGCGCCACAGCATTCTGGCGCTTAATATAAAATAAGTTTACCTTACGGTTTCTTTTGCTTTGGAACGCCCAATTGCTTGAGTTCATCAACAAATTCTGACGGCTTTTCTGGGTGATAAAGCAACCAAACTTGCTGCTTAGCCCGTGTTAATGCGACATATAGCAAACGTCTTTCTTCTGCATGGTCAAAATCTTCTGGCTTAGGCAGTAATACTTGCTCAATAATTGATTCGCGGGCAGGAGCAGGGAAACCATCCTTTCCACTATTCAAACCACAAATTATCACATGGTCTGCTTGCTGCCCTTTTGAGGCATGAATAGTCATAAACTGAATATTTAATTTTGGCCAACGGGTCTTGGCTTTACCTAATATATTAGGTTTTAAATAATGATAGCGAGCGAGCACTAATATCGTTTCATCATCAAGAACATAACCACTCATTTTATCCAATAAACGTTCCAGTGCATCTTCATACAGAAGAATAACGGATTTTTTATTTCCTTTAGTTAAGCTATTCAATGGCTTATCTAACTGCATAGGGTTTTGTAAAATAAACTGATTAGCAACCTCACCTATACGCTCATTAAAACGATAAGTTGTGTCTAAAGCGCAAAGTTCTCCAATACCAAAGTTATGTTCAAACGATGTGGTTAAGTCTAATTCTGCGCCACTAAACCGGTAGATAGCTTGCCAATCATCTCCAACAGCAAATAACGTCGTTTGCTTATTCTGCTTGCGTAGTACTTGCAATAACTTAGCGCGAAGAGGAGAAATATCTTGAAACTCATCAACTAAAATATGTTTCCATGGGCTAATAAAACGCCCTTTTTCTAGAATATTGATGGCCTGATGAATTAATCCTGAAAAATCAATTGCACCTTCATCTTTCAATGCGCTTTTCCACGCTTTCAATAACGGCGCCATTAAACGAATACGTTTTTGAAAAAGATCTCTTATTTCTTCCGCCGTATTCTCAATCATGTCCTTTTGGCTACCACCATGCATACGCATTAAGCTTAGCCAACGGTCTAACCGAGTAGCGACTTTAGTGCTAATTTTTTCGTCTTTCCAGAATTCACCGTCTGGAATTTCCCATTGTAACTCTTCAGAAAGCCATTCTCGCCACCCTTTTGCTTGCGCTTTCTTTGCTGAACATTGTTCTCGCCATTCATTTAATAATAATGTTTGCCGTTTTTGAGTATCTGTTTCTAACTCACTAATCACGGGCGATTTTTTGCTACCTTCACGAATAATGTGTAAAGCAAGAGCATGAAAAGTTTTTGCTTCAATATCTTGTTGTAGGCGTGAGTGAATACGCTCGTTCATTTCATCCGCAGCTTTACGACCAAAAGCCAGCAAGAGAATTTGTTTTGGTTTTGCCAAACCTCGCAAGATAAGCCACCCCGCTCTAGCGACTAGGACTGATGTTTTACCACTTCCAGCCCCCGCCAGCACTAATACATTATCCTCACCATTGATCACAGATAAGGACTGTGAATAATTTAGTGGCGACGTTTCTACTTGCTGGAAAAAATCGTGATAACGAACTAAAACAGACTCACACCAGTGATCATTAATTTGTTTTCGACATTCTTGACTGTTACGTAGCCAATTCTGGCATTCTTGATACTGTGCAGCACAATTTTCAAACAATGAAATACGTGCTAAAGGCATAGGCAATGACGAGAACTTTTGTGATATTTTATCTTTTATTTCGGCCAGTTGGTGTAATGTCAACCAATGATCTTGCTGCGTCAATTGTTCAATCGAATTAACTAACTCAGTCAATACATGAGCACTGACCTGACTCATTTCAGTGCTCCATTGCTGCCATTTTTCATTTAAATAATGGTAAAAGCGCTGAGTTTGTTTCCATTCAGTGCCATGTAAACGAACAACCTGTTCATTCACAATTTCAAATTCTAACTCCCCCCAAACAATCCCTCTCTTACAACGAAGATCAATGAGTTCATTAAATGGGATAAGATATTGGTGGTTTTCACCACTGACTTCAATACCTGCGTTGAGTAAGCGAACCCGATTGTAGGGATGCTGAGCCAGACGCTGTCCAATCTGTGTTGATTTCAGTTCCATACGTCCTGCACCTGAGAAAATCAATGACAAAAATACGGTTGGCTTGATTCCAAACGGTTTTTTATTCCTTGCAAACAAGCTATCCTATATAGATTAAGGCTTGTCTTACCTTTGAGGTACTTTGTGTTAACACTGCTTACCAGTTATCGTCGTGTGCTATATAACAGCCATATTTTATATTATATCCGAATATTTATAGCCCTGACAGGCGCAACCTTAGTGCCATGGTTGTTAGGTCAAGAGCCTAAAATCACCATCCCACTCACATTGGGTGTCGTTGCTGCAGCACTAACTGACTTAGATGATAGGCTAACTGGTAGAATAAAAAATTTAATTATTACACTTTTTTGTTTTTTTATTGCATCCGTTTCTATTGAACTCCTTTTTCCCTATCCTTTATTTTTCTTTTTTGGCCTCGCATTTTCTACGTGTGGCTTTATTCTTCTTGGTGCTTTAGGACAGCGATACGCTACCATCGCATTTGGTGCACTATTAATTGCCATTTATACCATGCTCGGCGTACCCATTTTTGATACTTGGTACCAACAACCCGCATTATTACTGACAGGGGCAATTTGGTATAATATTTTAACCTTGATTGGGCATATTTTATTTCCTGTAAGGCCATTGCAAGATGCAATAACCCAATGTTATCAGCAACTTTCAGCTTATTTAGACGCAAAAGCTAACTTATTTGATCCTGATTTAGAAGATGACTACCAACGCTCTGTTTATGATTTAGCATTAGTAAACAGCCACTTGGTTAGCACCATGAACCAAGCAAAAATTGCATTATTGAGTCGATTAAAAGGGGATCGGGGACAAAAAGGTACACGAAATTCGCTACAATATTATTTTGTTGCTCAAGACATTCACGAACGAGCAAGTTCATCCCACATACAATATCAACAGCTTAGCCGCACTTTACGTCACTGTGATATTTTATTTCGTTTCCAACGCCTATTAACCATGCAAGCGAGAGCCTGCCAACAAGTTGCTCAATCTGTTTTATGGCGTAAACAATACCAACATAATCCTCGTTTTGAACGTACCTTCGCTTACATTGAAAAATCGCTACAGCTACTAAAACAGCAATCGCCTGAGCTTCATGAAATTAAAGCCCTGTATAACCTACTTAAAAACTTAAAAGGAATTGATGTTCAACTTAAAGGCCTGAGCCTTGAGCAAAGTGCATGGCAGCAAAATAATAAACAGGTAGAGCAGTTATCTGATGAATCGTTATCCGGTATTAGTGATATTATTTCGCGGGTTAAGCACCATTTAACGCCAAAATCATCTTTATTTCGCCATGCAGTAAGAATGTCAATTCTCCTTTGTACTGGCTATATTATTATCCAACTATTTGATATGGAAAGAGGATATTGGATATTACTCACTAGCTTATTTGTATGCCAACCTAACTACAGCGCCACTAAACGCCGCTTAGCCCTTCGCATAATAGGAACTATTGTTGGTATTCTCATTGGTTTACCTTTGCTGAATTTAATCCCCTCAATGGAAGGGCAACTTACGCTAATCGTTATTTCTGGCTTACTGTTTTTTATGTTTCGCAGTAGCCAATATGCCCAAGCAACATTATTCATCACACTTCTCGTTTTGTTTTGTTTTAACCTATTGGGCGAAGGATTTGATGTTGCACTTCCACGGATCATTGACACATTAATTGGTTGTTTTATTGCATTACTTGCCGTTAGCTTTATTTGGCCAGATTGGAAATTCCGCCAACTCCCCCAAGTCATTCAAAAAACCATGGATAGCAACTGCCGTTATTTAGATGCTATTTTGCAGCAGTACTACCAAGGTAAAGACAACCGCCTTGAGTACCGAGTTGCACGTAGAGACGCACACAATAATGATGCAGAGTTTGCATCGATTGTTTCCAATATGGCTTCTGACCCTAAGTCTTATCGAATCACCCAAGAACAAGCTTTTCGCCTTCTTTGCTTAAACCATACTTTACTCAGTTATATTTCAGCATTAGGTGCACATCGTGAAAAAATGCAAAATGAAAGTAATCTTTCATTACTCAACGATGCTATTTGCTATGTTGAATCATCCTTGCAAATCACAACCATTGACCCACTAGTTATCGATGAAAAATCAGATAAACTTCGCCATAGTCTATTACACCGCATAGATTATATTTCAACCAGTGATGACGAAAAAACGTTGCTTATCATGGAGCAAACTAAGTTATTGCTTGAACTAATACCTGAGATACGGCAAATCATTCGCACTATCAGTGCAACATAAATATACCGATGAGCGGGTATAAAATTCTAAATACCCACTCATCTTCATATAGCGTATATGTAATATTGATTATATTAATAGTAAAAGTCGTTTTCAGTGAGTTTAGGCTGACGTCAACTCAAAACTATTATACCAAGCAATTAGCTCTTGTTTGATATCCTTAGGCAAAACAGCACTATGACACCCTTCTATTGCAGCTGCTAAGCCAATCAGTAGCTTGATACTGGGGTTATTCCTACCATGTTTTTTTAGCTTCATAAAACAAGCCTTTGCGCCCATCATGCGCAAATCGTCAACATGAGATACGCCAATTTTCCCTAGAGCACGCTCAACTGACATATTCATATTGGGTAAATCTTTTATACGCATGGTCATTGATTGCTTTTGTTTTAATTCCTCGATAGCTGAACGGTAAGCCAACTCAATATATTGGAGAAACAAAACTTCGTCATGCCAAACTTGTTCCGAAAGTTGATAGTACCGCATTTCCAATGGAATACCTTTTTTACTATAAACTAACCGATTAAACCCTAACGCTTCAAAGTGGCTCCTCGCTACTAAACAACCACGCAAATAAAAGCAGCCGTCGAGTACCAACCCCACAATTGCATCATCGACTAATAGACAAAATCCACCAAAATGATTTTTACGTTTTAATTCGCCAAATTGACTTAACAAACCGGATAAATAAAAAAATTTTTCTTCTTCTAACAACATTACCAAACTCCTTTTTGGGTATGCTCAATTTTCATCCTTTAGAAAATTAATTTTATAATTTCTTTTTTTACAGATAATTACGCGTAACCAATTTTGAGAGTTTCCATAAAAAATGCCAAGAAGAATGCGGAGAAAAACAACAAAGTTGCGAAGCGCTTTGAAAAAATAGTCTTGATATTGGATGGATATACAGTTACTGTATGTTCATACAGCATTGTAACGAGGTAAATTATGAGCATCTATTCTTGGAAGAACTCAACAGAACATTCTCTTAATAATTACGCACAATCAATCCCTGCTACAGGGCTTACCAATAGCTCTATACAACAAGGTATGGTGAGCGAACTTGTTTACGATGAAAAACACCCTATTATGGATTATATTTTATTACCAATGCTTCGTCAGTTTGGGGTTCAATCACGCTGGTTACTTTGGCTAACTCCAAATAAAAGGCTAAGTAAACACTGGTTAGAACAATCAGGTATACCTACTCATAAAGTTATGCAATTAAATCATATGGAAGATATCACTACGATTGATGCTATGGAAAAAGCACTAAGAAGTGGTAATTATAGTGTAGTTCTAGGGTGGCTACCGGAAATAAGCGAGCAAGATTTTGTTCGCTTACAATATGCAGCTCAAGAAGGTCGTTCTATCGGTTTAATTATGCGCCCACAAGAAACATATAATATGGTTAGCACACATGCAGGACAGCCAAACCACTTAAAAATTCACTCAAATCATTATCACTAGCTAAGATTAAGAATTTTCTTACTAAATTTAACCTTTAGAAATATTTATCTCTAAAGTTAAATTAAAAGTATTGTAGATCAATCAGATAGATAAAAAATAATCATTACGAAAAATATACATATCTCTCTGATTTATACACTAAAAAAATACTTTTTTTAACGATTATTGCTCACTCTACTTGTATCTTTTTAAGTTCGTTGTAGACTTTAGCTTGTTCGGCTTATGGCATTATTTTTTTACTTTTATTATTTTTTTGTAGATAATGTCTGCGAAACCTAGCAAGTAAATTAAACCAATGGCATATAATAAGGCTCAGCGAAGCCAAGCCAATATTGGATGATAACGAGGCGTAAAAATGAAAAAAACAGCTATCGCAGTAGCAGTGGCAGTAGCAGCTTTTGCAACCGTTGCACAAGCAGCTCCAAAAGATAACACTTGGTATACCGGTGCTAAATTAGGTTGGTCTCACTATGAAGACACTAGCCTGAACCCAGCAAAAACTGGTACAGACTATGCAGGTTGGGGCACTGTTGGTAACAGCACTGACCGTGACACAATCGGTGCAGGTGCCTACGCTGGTTACCAATATAACCAATACTTAGGCTTTGAGCTAGGCTACGATTGGTTCGGTAAAATGAAATACAAAGGCGCTGGTAACAGCGGTGACCTGAAATCTATGGGTGTTTCATTAACTACCAAATTAAGCTATCCAATCATTGATGACTTAGACGTTTACACTCGTTTAGGTGGTATGGTTTACCGTACTGAAGCTAAAGCTCACCAAAATGGCGAACGTTTCAAAGAAACTGACACTGGCGTTGCACCTGTATACGCATTGGGTCTTGAGTACGCAATCACTCCAGAGTGGGCGACTCGTTTAGACTACCAATGGGTTAGCAACTTAGGTGACAAAGACAATATCGGTACTCGTCCAGACAACGGCATGCTGAGTGTTGGTGTTGCTTACCGTTTCGGTCAAGCTGATGCTCCAGTTGTTGCTCCAGCTCCAGTTGTTGCTCCAGCTCCAGTTGTAGCTCCTGCTCCAGTTGTTGAAAACAAACGTTTTACTCTGCGTTCAGACGTTCTGTTTAACTTCAACAAAGCAAGCCTGAAACCAGAAGGTCAAGAAGCTCTGAATGAGCTGTACAACGAACTGAGCAGCATCGACCCAACTCAAGGTCGCGTACTGGTAGTTGGTTTCACTGACCGTATCGGTTCACAAAACTACAACCTGCCACTGTCACAAAAACGTGCTCAGTCTGTAGTTGACTACTTAGTTGCTAAAGGTGTTCCAGCTAGCGCAATCGCTGCAGAAGGCCGTGGTAAAGAAGATCCAGTAACTGGTAACAAATGTGACGATGTTAAAGGCCGTGCTGCTCTGATCGAGTGTTTAGCGCCAGACCGTCGCGTTGAAATCGAAATCCAAGGTACAACTGAAGTTGTAACTCAACCAGGTGCTTAATTCTTAGCCCTAGTTTGAATTTCGAACTGAACAAAAAAACCCCAATTAATATTGGGGTTTTTTTTTTTACTATTAGAATAATAGGAACGATATAAAAATTCACTTTAAAATAAATATCTCGTAATAAAAGCATACTACTTGAATACATACAACAGTAATGAGCCGCTAACCTTTGTTAATTATCCTTTTCCTTTGACGTCCCGAGGATCGCTTGTAAATCTTGCTTTAATGAGCTCATCTGGCTTTCGTATTTATCTTTATGTTCTGCATCTTCAATCAACTGAATAATAGTTTCAGACAACGTTTTATTACGCTTCACTGCAAGATTAGACAAACGCTGCCACACCGAAAAATTTAAATCTATTGATTTCTTACGTGTATGGGGATGTTCTGCATTAAAATGACGTTTACGCCTCGCTCGAATACTCTGTTTCATTCGATTATCAAGCTCAGGATTCATATGCAAAGAGATCCACTTTAGTACATCAATCGGTCTATTTTCCATTTTTAGCAGCAAGTCTATCGCTTCTTTTTCTGCGCTTCTTTCTATATAACGGGTAATAGCTTCACCACCTCTTGCTTTATTGACGAGGTATTCCCATTTCCAGCCACATTCAAGATTTTCAAGCTGCTGATATTTCATAATTTTTCCTGAAGAAAATTGAACCTATCTTTATATTAGCAAGATTATAAACAAAATACTCAAGCAGATATTCGATTTAGTAGAATATTCACTTTTTCAGTAAAGAAGACAACCTACCCTTGTGAAAATAGTGTACAATCTGCCCCTATCTGTTAACAAATTAATAAAACTGCATGTCCACATTTGAATACATACTCGTCATCTATGGGATTGGCGGAGTATGCGCAATGCTATTTACCTTACTCGTTACAAAAGACCCTAACTGTTTTATGCGTTTATTGAGCGCCATACTTATTGGCTTAACTTGGCCAATGACACTACCTATTGTGTTTATGTTTTCGTTATTCTAGTCGATAATTCAACAATTATTGCTGCAAGATTGCCTATCAAAGGCTAATATAACAGGCTTGCCCGTTGGGTAATGAATTAGCCTGAATTTTGTTTATAAAACAAACAATATTATTTAGCAAATTTATTAAATAAACCTTGTTCAGGCATATACGCCCAGCTTATTGGCAGGCATTCTATTTATAACCCTATTAATAGCAGATAATTATAGTGATCAGTCAAGAACTAACATGGCAAGGCCTAATTCCTAACTTATCGTCATTTCAGACGAAATTTGTATCTTCAGAAACGTTGACCCCTGCAATTTTGTCAGACATTCAGCCTAGGCTGTCTGATGGCATACAACATTTTGTTGATGAATTTGCCCAAACGCGCTTTATGTTTATCAAGTCTGATGAAAGTGAGGCATATCTTAGCCTTTATGCTAATGCAATTGCCCCCCTGCTAGCAGAGATCAACGCCATTGATGGTGATTATCAGTTATCTGAAGATAACCGACTTTTTCAGTGGAAAAATGGTGTTAAAAGCCGTTTTTCTTCTCGTGAAAAAATCGCTTACCGTAATTGGATAGAACCTGAACAATTATTCGGCTATGTCACCCCGTCCTTGAATTTAGTGCCTGGCTTACTTCATCAAATCAATGGCGGCATATTAGTTATCGCAGCTAGTGCATTAATTAGCCAGCCTTTAATGTGGGCTCGCCTAAAAAATATGGTTAACCGTCAACAACTTGAATGGTTACCTTATTCTGAAAATCAACCTTTACCAATTGAAATTGAGCCACAGCCCTTAGAACTTAAAATTATTATTGTTGGTGACCGACTCGCTTTAGAAGAATTTGAATTTACAGCACCGGAGTTATTTAGCTGCGCTATTTATGGCGAATATGAGCCTGTTATGTTCTTCGAGGATGAAGAGCAATTGGCCTTATGGATGCGTTACATAAAATCCATTATTGATTCGAATAAATTACCGAATATTTCGCCTGATGGTTGGCTTCCCTTTATCCAACAAGCTGTACGTTACTGTGAAGATAAATTTAATCTTCCTCTTGATATTCTTTGGTTAGTTCGATCTCTTGTCGATGCCAGCCATTACCATGTTAACCATTTGCTTACTCAAGAGTCATTTAATCAAGCAAATGAAAATCGCCAATGGCGCCACAGTTTTCTTGCTGAACGTACTCAAGATGATATTTTACAAGAACAAATCTTTGTTAAAACCGAAGGCGAAGTCATCGGGCAAGTTAATGGTTTGTCTGTTTTGCAATACCCGGGGCACCCAGATGCCATTGGCGAACCTTCGCGAATCACCTGTGTTGCGCATTTAGGTGATGGTGAATTTACAGATGTAGAACGTAAAGCCGAACTAGGCGGTAATATTCATGCCAAAGGTATGATGATCATGCAAGCCTATTTAAATTACGAGCTTAAATTAGAACAACCTCAGCCTTTTTCCGCCTCTATCGTCTTTGAGCAATCCTATGGTGAAGTTGATGGTGATAGCGCATCGCTCGCAGAGCTGTGTGCTTTAATTAGTGCATTAGCTCTACAACCTATTGATCAGCAAATTGCCATCACCGGTGCTGTTGACCAATTTGGTTATGTCCAACCTATTGGTGGGGTAAATGAGAAAATTGAAGGCTTCTTCGATATCTGTGAAAAACGAGGATTAACTGGTAGTCAAGGTGTCATCATCCCAATGGCAAATGTGCGCCATTTATGCACCAAGTCGGCTGTCGTTGAAGCGGTACAAAAAGGTCAATTCCATATTTGGCCTGTTGAACATGTTGCCCAAGCCATTACTTTACTCACTAAGCAGCCTTACTTTGAACAACAAGCTGAAGAGGAAAATGTACACCTGTTAGCTTTAATTCAAGAACGAATCAACCAAGCAAACTCACCTGATAAAGCTAGACTCCCTTGGTTCTTAAAATGGATGAGTTGAGTAAAGATTGCGTAAAAAATAGCAGATCGGAGTTGTTCAGCGTACAAGTGTACGCTATCCTGTAGCCCTACACATAATAAAGGCTATCTTAAGAACATGGTTGAGAAACGCGGATCCTACACAAAAGATGATTTAATTGCTTCTGGTAAAGGCGAGTTATTTGGAGAAAATGGTCCTCCATTGCCATCAGGAAACATGTTGATGATGGATCGTATCGTCAGTATGACTGAAGATGGCGGTACATTTAACAAAGGTTATGTGGAAGCTGAACTGGATATTAATCCGGACCTTTGGTTCTTTGGCTGCCACTTTACAAACGACCCTGTCATGCCAGGCTGTTTAGGCCTTGATGCAATGTGGCAGTTAGTTGGCTTCTACCTTGGCTGGCTCGGTGGTGAAGGTAAAGGGCGTGCGTTAGGCGTTGGCGAAGTTAAATTTACTGGCCAAGTTCTCCCTACCGCGAAAAAAGTCACTTATCGCATCAGCTTTAAACGCGTGATCAACCGTAAACTGATTATGGGTTTAGCAGACGGTGAAGTATTAGTTGATGGTAAATTAATTTATACTGCAACAGACTTAAAAGTGGGTCTTTTTAAAGACACGAGCGCATTCTAAGCTTTGAAATGCAAACCTCCGCAATGGCGGAGGTTCTTAAATTGATTGATCTCTTTAACTTGAAAACCCAAAAATACGCAAGAAAATCAGTACAGGCTATTTAACCTAAAGGATCAAAGAATATGGGGATTATACTACCGCTACGGTTCGGTCCTCCATCGCCTTTCGCCAACCACCTAGCCAATGCGACCGAGCATCTACTGCTTGATATGGGCACATCTCTTTAGAACGCCCCGCTAAACCTGCTTGATAACCTCTTGATAAAGCTCTTTCTAAACGGTCTCGCTTCTGTCTTTTCATGCCTTACTTCCCTCATCATTTAAATGGAAAAGAAAACAGCACCTACTATTTTTTAATAGGTACTCTATAGAAATAGCGCCCGTTGATAAAAAAATCAAGTAAAGATTTTCATATATTTGTCATAAATAGCATAAGTGTGACTTGTATGTGACAATTAGCATAACTCATTGATTTAAATTAAAAATAAAAACATTCTTTTATTTATCATAATATTAGCGAATAAAAGAAGTTATTGTTCACTAATATATAAATTAAAAGAATATCTATATTTGATAAAAATAATAATGCACCTGAAATATATAAAACTACATATATTCAAGGTGTAGACTGGCCCCTTAGATCTCCAGACAGTTGGTATCACTTAAATTAGTGATAATCTTAATACTAGTTTTTAGACTAGTTCTTGGAGATAACATGATCGAGATATTAGGTCCTGAACGTAGAAAACGTCGTTCTCCGCAAGAAAAAATGGCGATTGTTCAGCAAAGCTTTGAGTCGGGTATGAGTGTTTCCATGGTTGCCCGCCAACATGGCATAGCAGCAAGCCAGCTTTTCCTTTGGCGTAAACAGTATCAAGAAGGAAGCCTGACTGCAGTGACAGCAGGTGAACACGTTGTTCCTGCCTCTAAGCTAGCCTCAGCAATAAAGCAAATTAAAGAGCTACAGCGTTTACTCGGCAAAAAAACAATGGAAAATGAACTTCTTAAAGAAGCTGTCGAGTATGGCCGTGAAAAAAAGTGGATAGCGCTCGCGCCCTTATTACCCAAGGATGGAAAATAAGTTTAGTGAGTCGGACGTTACGTGTGTCACGAGCACAGTTATACGTTTTAGCGAAACGAAAAAGTGATTGGAAGGATAAGCGAGGTAGATGCTGTCAAGATGATAGTGATGCGCTTGCTCGTATACATAATGTCATTGATAAGCTGCCTACGTATGGTTATCGCCGCGTCTGGGCAATACTTCGTCGGCAATCTGAGAATGAAGGTATCGCGATGATTAATGCCAAACGCGTTTACCGTCTCATGAAGCAATCCGGATTATTATTGGAACGTAAACCTGCAATGCCAGTCTCAACGCGTGCTCATACAGGAAAAGTATCGGTGAATGAAAGCAATCAACGTTGGTGTTCAGATGGTTTTGAGTTCCGATGTGATAATGGTGAAAAACTGCGCGTCACGTTCGCTTTAGACTGTTGTGATCGCGAAGCCCTGCATTGGGCAGCTAGCACGGGAGGCTTCGACAGTGAAACCGTGCAAGATGTCATGTTAGGCGCTGTGGAGCATCGCTTCGGTAACGAGTTCCCCTCAAAGCCAGTTGAGTGGTTGACAGACAACGGTTCAGCATATCGAGCCCATGAAACACGGAGGTTCGCTAAACAAGTCGGCCTATCACCGAGACATACGGCGGTACGGAGTCCACAAAGTAATGGAATAGCAGAAAGCTTTGTAAAAATCATGAAGCGTGACTACATAAGTCTCATGTCAAAACCGAACGGATTAACGGCAGTGAAGAATCTTGCGGCAGCCTTCGAGCATTATAATGAATGGCATCCCCACAGTGCACTGGGTTATCGTTCACCGCGAGAGTACCTGCGGCGTCGAACCCATAATGAAATAAGTGATAAAAAGTGTCTGGAAATATAGGGTCAAATACAAGGTGCATTTAATATAATTTACTTAAATAGTTGCCAATAACTAGTATTTATCTATTTCTTTCGCAATGCTCTCAGCCACTTGCTGCCACCCCATCGATAACGTACGGACTAACTCTGGATAGCCATCTTCATTTTGATCTAACTGTACATCAAAATTACGGCGGATCACGTTGTTATCATGAGAGTAAGTCCAGAAACCTTGCACTAATACTTTCCCGTCATACCGCCCATTAAAGGCCGTTAAAGTGATATCAAGTGTATCCGGTGAGTTCTGTAATGGCTGCAACGATACCAATTTTTCAGGTAATGCTGCAGATAATTCACTCACCATCGACTGCCCAAGTTGTTGCTCTAATGGGCTAGCCCATAAGTGGGTACTTGCATTGGTATAACTGACATCTGTCGTTTGGTAGGTAATACCATTTGACGTCAGTACATCCGATAACATAATACGCTGCAACCATACTTGGCCTTTATCCATCACCTCGGCAGATTGTATCTGAGGAGTTTTCATTGGCAATTGGTAGTACTTTTTCTCTGGGGTACTACTACAAGCCGCCAATAACAAAACAAATATCGATAATAAATATCTCATTATTTTTTCACTCCTTTAGGCTCAACATCCTTCGTGGGTTCAGCTTCAAAAACTAGTGCATTACTCTTATTATTCAAGGTACGTAAAAGTGGCTGAACTTCTCTCAATACTTGGTCTAAACGCTGCATGTTATCCACCATTTTATTATAAGCTGGTGAACCAGGTTGGAAACCTTGCATTGCTCGGTTCATTTCTTGCAGTGTTTTTTGCAAGTCATGAGGTAAATTCTGGAACTCTTTACTCGCCATCACTTTGTTGAGCTGAGCTAACATAGCATTAGCTTCTTTAACAACTTTTTGCCCTTCTGCCAATGTTTGTGTGGTTTGATTAAGCATCGGTTCAATTGGCATATTGTTAATTTTATCTAACACTGCAATGACTTTTTGTTGAATTTGCGCTAACCCTGCACTGGTTGTTGGGATAATTTTATAACCAGCAACCACAGTCGGGCCTTTATAAGGCTCTGCATTTTGCACAAAATCCAAATCAACAAATAATGCGCCAGTTAACAAATTTCCTGATTTTAATGATGCTCTCAAGCCATCTTTCAACGCTAAATTTAATTCATTTTTTAAATTAAAATTCTTGCCAACATCTTTAGAGAAACGTTCTGGCTCAATATGAATCAAAACAGGAATTCTAAAGTCATTATCCAGAGATTGGTCTAAACCTTCCGTATAAAAAGGCACTTGTGCAACAGTACCTAAACGAATACCCCGGAACTCGACCGGCGCGCCTGGTTGCAAGCCTCGCACTGAGTCGGAGAAAAATAAGACAAAATCTTGATACTGTGTATACAAAGAGTTTTGAATACTGCTTTGGTTGTCAAACAGTTGAAATTCCGTATTTTCCTTCACATTTGCACCTGGAACCCATCCCGTTGGAACATCAAAACTCACACCACCAGTAAGCAGTGTAGCAATTGAGCCCATTTCAACGTGAACACCTTGGGATGACATATCAAAAGCAATACCACTGTCTTTCCAGAAACGTACATTTGAACTAATTAATTTATCATACGGCGCATTGATAAATAATTGGTAGCGCATATCACGCTTATCCATATCAAAGTTGCTAGTTTCAACAGAACCGACTCGGTAACCACGGAATAATACAGGGTCACCTGGGTTTAATTGCCCTGCTTTATCACTCACCAGTACCACACGAATGCCCTTAGCATCTGGTGATGCAAGAGGAGGGGTATCCAACAGAGTGAACTCGAAATGCTCTTTTGCCGCTAACCCCGGTTGAAGCTCAATATAAGCACCTGAAAGTAATGTGCCCAGCCCAGTGACACCATCACGACCGATTGTCGGTTTTACAATCCAAAACGCGGAATCGGTACGTAGCAATTCTTTCATTTCATTGTTCAAGCGCGCTTTAATAATCACTCGACTAAAGTTGTCATCAAGTGTCACGCTTTCCACAACGCCAATATCAACGCTGCGACTTTTAATTTTCGTTTTACCCGCTTCTATTCCTTCAGCATTGTAAGTGATTAATGTCACTTCTGGGCCTTGGTTGCTAAAGTGGTAAAATAAGACCCAAGCACCAAGCAAGAGCGTCACTATTGGGATCACCCATACAGGCGACCAACTTTTTAGCTTGCTAATTTTGGCATTGGCCTGTGGTGTTTCTTTATCAGTCACCCGATGACTCCTTCTTGTTCAACAGTATTTACTTCATTTTTTCTTTCACAGCGATCCCATGTTAATCTAGGGTCAAAGGTCATCGCTGCAAACATTGTGAGAATAACAACCACACCAAAGAAAATAATCCCCATTGCAGGGACAATATTCATCAATTGCCCCATTTGAACCAAAGAGGCTAAAATAGTGATAACAAACACATCTATCATTGACCAACGGCCGACATATTCCACCAGCTCATAAATAAAGTGCATACGATGCGGGTCGCGATTACCGTACCCTTTAGAATCGAGGCAAAGCCATGCAATTCCTATCATCTTCAATGTAGGTACCATGATACTGGCCACAAAAATCACCATGGCAACAGGGTATGACCCGTCTTCCCACAACAAAATCACACCATCAATAATGGTCGAATTTAATGCCGTTCCCAACGTATTAGTAGTCATCATTGGCAGCACATTAGCAGGGATATACAACATAATTGATGTGACTAAAAGCGCTAAAGTCCATTGTAAACTTTGGTTTTTACGTACACTACCATGGGAGTGACAACGTGGACATTTTGATTGTTCGGCAGGTAAAATCGCCGTACACACTAGGCATAAACGTACATCTTGCTTAATACCTGTCTGGCCCACGATTAACCGCCTATCTAGCTTCGGAGCCGCTTCAATTCGGTTCCACAGCCAATGGCGATCTAAGCATTGAAAAGCCCTTACTTGTAGCATGCAATACGCGCAATAAGGTAAAAAGCTTAACCCAATGCCAATATCACCGTAAGCTATCAATTTAACAAAGCTGACTAAGACTCCCGCTAAAAAAATCTCAGCCATGCACCACGCTTTCATTTGGAACAAAATGCGGGTTATCACCACTTTGATACTTTTAGGAATATGAACTTGTAACCCTAAAAGAATAATTGTGATCATGCAAAATGCAGGAATAATCAATGAAAAAAATAGAAAAAAGAGTGCCAGACCGCTATAACGTGTGGTTGCTATAATTTCAATTATTTGAAATAACGAGATTTCATTTTCAATCCCTGCGGCCCCCATCTTAACAAAGGGGAATAAGCAGGCAACAAACAACATAATTAATGCACTGAAGGCATATGCTGCTGGCTGCTTATACGGATATCGCCACTTTGAGACCAATGTGGTCTCGCAGCGTGGACACGTTGCCTTGCTCCCTTGCTCCAATTCAGGGACTGCAACCAACATGTCACACTGAGGACAAAGCACATGTTCATGAGACTCATGGTTGCACAAAGTGTATTTGCTCCTTTAATTAAAACGTAATTAGCCGTTTTTCAGCAATTCAAGCTCTTGCCAACGGTCAAACGCTTGCTCTAACTCAGCTTCTTTTGCCGCTAACTGACTCAGCGTTTTTTCTGTTACATCATGTGGTTGGTTGAAAAAATCAGCATCACCAACTTGAGCTTGCAGCGCTTCAATTTCACTTTCAAGTTGTTCCAATTTTGCTGGTAATTGTTCCAATTCACGTAATAAATTGTAACTGAGCTTATTTGAACGTTTTACCGTTTCTTTCGATTTCGTCTGCTTATCTTGGCTAGCCACTTTACCCGTTTGTTCTGCTTTCAAACTCACGGTTTGTGCTTTTTGCTGTTGAGCATCGTAATACCCACCAGCAAAACGGTTAATAACCCCATTACCTTCGAAAATCCAGCACTCTGTCACGCTGTTATCGACAAATTCTCGGTCATGGCTAACCAGTAAAACCGTTCCTTGGTAACCATCAACTAATTCTTCAAGTAACTCTAAAGTTTCGACATCAAGGTCGTTAGTCGGTTCATCGAGGATCAATAAGTTACTTGGTTTTAGGAATAAACGCGCGAGCAGTAACCGGTTACGCTCACCGCCTGAAAGTGCTCGAACAGGTGTCATCGCACGTTTTGGTGGGAACATAAAATCTTGCAAATAGCCTAGAACATGGCGTGGCTTACCATTTACCATGACTTCTTGTTTGCCTTCTGCCAAGTTATCCATCACGGTTTTATCTGGGTCTAATGCCGCACGATGCTGGTCGAAATAAGCAACTTCCAACTTAGTACCACAATGCACTCGTCCGCTGTCTGCTTGTAAATCCCCTAGCATTAAGCGCAACAATGTTGTTTTACCACAACCATTTGGCCCAACTAAAGCGATTTTATCACCACGTAATACTTGAGCTGAAAAATCTTTTACCAGTACTTTATTATCAATCTGGTAATTCACATTTTCCATTTCAAATACAATTTTGCCAGAACGAGCTGCTTCACCGACTTGCATTTTCGCTGTGCCCATCACTTCACGACGCTCTGAACGCTCTACGCGTAGCGCTTTCAGTGCACGAACACGCCCTTCATTACGAGTACGACGCGCTTTAATACCTTGGCGGATCCACGTCTCTTCTTGGGCTAATTTACGGTCGAATTCTGCATTTTGCATCTCTTCAACACGCAAAGCTTCTTCTTTGTTCACCAAGTAGTCATCATAATTACCCGGCCAAGAAGACAATTGCCCACGGTCTAAATCAATAATACGGGTTGCCATATTGCGGATAAATGAACGGTCATGGGAAATAAATACGATACTACCTTGGAAATCTTTTAAGAAATTTTCCAGCCAAAGAATTGTTTCAATATCTAAGTGGTTGGTTGGCTCATCTAAAAATAATACTCTCGGGTTACTCACTAACGCACGGCCCAAAGCCGCTTTACGTAACCAACCACCTGATAATGAAGACAGTTCTGCATCCGCAGGTAAACCGAGTTTTTTCAGGACATCACTGATACGAGAGTCTAATAACCATAAATTACGGTTATCCAACACCTCTTGCAATTCAGCTAATTTATTTAAATTTTTCTCGCTCGGGTCAGTTTCGACCTCTTTCGCAACATGGTGATAATCTTTGAGGTACTGAGCTTGTTCTGCAACGCCTTCAGCCACAAAATCAAAAATAGTGCCTTCAATATTACGCGGTGGATCTTGCTGTAAGCGAGCAACAATCAAGTCTTGCTCGTAAATTAACTGGCCATCATCCAGCGGCTGCTCTTTCGTTAACACTCGCATTAATGTCGATTTACCCGCACCGTTGCGACCAACCAAACACACACGTTCGTTATCTTCGATATGAATTTCGGTATTATCCAGTAATGGGGCATCACTAAACGAAAGGTATGCACCCGACAAATTAATTAAAGCCATTGATTCTATCCTTACTCTGCGTGGCTAATTAACCAGCAGTTATGTATTTGACGGTTACGAGCAAAATCTTCTGACAGTGTTTTAGCTGTGATTTCTTGTGCTTGTAATCCTAATTCTTTAATTGCTTCAAGATCCATTTTGAAACCGCGTTTGTTATTAGAAAACATCACGGTTCCACCACGGCGCAATAACCGTTTTAGATGGGTAATCAATTGGATATGATCCCGTTGTACATCAAATGTACCATCCATGCGTTTTGAATTTGAAAATGTTGGCGGATCAATAAAGATCAAATCAAATTGCTCCCGGCTATTTGCCAGCCAACTCAAGCAATCCGCTTGAATTAAACGATGCTGACGACCTGTTAGCCCATTCGCTTGTAGGTTTTTTTCAGCCCACTCAAGATAAGTACGTGACATATCGACGGAAGTGGTGCTTTTCGCGCCACCAAGCCCTGCATGCACAGTGGCAGTACCGGTATAACAGAACAAGTTTAGGAAATCCGCATCTTTACTCATTTGGCCTAACATTTTACGGGCAATACGATGGTCAAGGAATAACCCCGTATCTAGATAGTCCGTCAAATTCACCAACATTTTTGCATTGTATTCTTGTACTAAAAAGAAATCGTCTTTTTGGGCTAATTTCTCATATTGCTGCTTACCTTTTTGGCGCTGGCGTGTTTTTAACACTAGCTGATTCGATGTCAGTTCTAGCACATTCATTGTTGCGGTGATCACATCAAATAAGCGTTGACGAGCTTTACGTTCATCAACGGTTTTTGGTGGTGCATATTCTTGAATCACCACTTTATCGCCATAAATATCAACCGCAACATTGTATTCCGGTAAATCCGCATCATAAACACGATAACTATCAATACTTTGTTGTTTTGCCCATTTACTTAATTTTTTGATATTTTTACGTAAACGATTTGCAAAATCAGGTGAAATTTCCGCGATAGTTTCTGACGGTGTAGCCGCTAATTGATAATTCTTTTGAACGCAATCTAAAGGACCATTCTTGGCCTTAAATTCACGCTCTGAACGCAGTTGCAAACAGCTAAGTAACTCAGGAGAAGCACTAAAAATCGATAAACGCCACCCAGGGAAGCGGGCCTTCACGATACGCCCTAATTGGCTATGTAGCGCAATTAAAGCAGGCTCACTTTCTAAACGCTCACCATAAGGCGGGTTACTGATAATTGTTCCTATCGTATCGGTGTTAACTGGGTTTTCCAATGCTGCGGCATCACCTTGCTTAAAGGTGATTAAGTCTTGTAACCCTGCACGACGCGCGTTCGCACGAGCCATTTCAAGTACACGCTTATCAATATCAAAACCATAAAAACGTGATGTCGTCTCTTTCAAACCTTGGCGGAAACGAACTTGCGCTTCTGTGGTTAATTCACGCCAAAGTTCCGCGTTAAATTTCGACCATGCATAAAAGCCCCAATGAGTACGGTGTAATCCCGGGGCTTTATCTGTTGCCATCATTGCAGCTTCAATTAACAGTGTTCCTGAACCGCACATCGGATCGACCAATGGTGTTCCTTGTTGCCAACCAGAACGGTTAATAATTGCTGCTGCCAGTGTCTCTTTTAAGGGCGCTTGGCCTGCCAAATCACGGTAGCCACGTATATGTAGCGAGTCACCACTTAAATCGAGTGCCACACTGGCTCTTTCTTTATTAAGGTAGACGTTGATACGAATATCTGCTTGCTGGCGAGCGACATCAGGGCGCTGATCAAGCTTACGTACGAAGCTGTCTACGATAGCATCTTTAACTTTCAATGCACCGTATTGGCTGTTGCGAATTTCTTCGTTAGTCCCTGTAAAATGAACAACAAAGGTATCATTGACGGAGAAAATCTCACTCCAGTCGATAGCTTGCACACCAAGATACAAATCTAAGTCACTGTAGACGTCAAAATCATTCAGTGGCAATAAAATACGCGATGCCAGCCGACTCCACAGTAGGCTTTGGTACATAACACGTTCGTCGGCCTGAAAATAGACACCCCCCTGGGCCACTTTGCATTGGCTAGCGCCAAGCGATTCTAATTCCGTTTTCAGTAGTTCTTCAAGGCCGCGAGCTGTGCTGGCAAACAGAGAATTCATAGTATTTATTACCAATTTGGATGAAAAATTGTTGCGCATTATAGCTAATCTTATGCAGTTGTCATAAAGTTGCTACGCACAATTATAAGGATTAAAAAATGATAACGCTTTCGCGCCTTTATACACACCCAGTTAAATCTATGCGAGGAGTTCGTTTATCCCACGCCTTCGCTGATATTAGCGGTTTGACTTTTGATCGTAATTTTATGGTAACCACGCTGGAAGGTAAATTTATTACGGCGAGAAAATATCCACAAATGTTACTTTTTACACCGGTAATGCTCAATAATGGTCTTCACTTGCGAGCACCAAATGGCGAAAGTGCAACAGTATTGTATCAGGACTTTGATGAGAAACAGAGCCCTACTGAAGTTTGGGGCAATCATTTTCACGCACTTATTGCCCCTGAAGCGATAAATAGTTGGTTAACTAGCTTTTTTGACGAACCTGTACAACTACGCTGGCTTAGTCCTCAGCTTTCTCGCCGCGTCAAAGAATACCAAGATGTGCCAATGTCTTTTGCTGACGGCTATCCCTTTTTACTGATCAACGAAGCTTCTGTCCAAGAACTGCAACGTCGATGCCCTGCCAGTATTAAATTAGAACAGTTTCGTGGCAACTTAATTATTACTGGCGCCAAGCCGTTTGAAGAAGATACATGGAAAACTATTCAAATTGGTGATGTCGTCTTTACATTAGATAGGCCATGTAGCCGATGCATTTTAACGACTGTTAGCCCAGAAAAAGGGATTAAACACCCCCACAGTGAACCACTTGCAACACTACAAACCTTCCGTTCAGATGAAACCGGCGATGTCGATTTTGGCCAAAATGTGATTATCAAAAATACAGGTGTTATTCGTGTTGGTGATACCCTGACGGTATTAGAAACTAAACCTGCAAAACAATATTTAGTTCAAGAGCGGGAAAATGACCTAGCAGCTAATAAATTAAATACTCAAGCCAATAATGTCAGTTTAGTTTTTGAGGAAACAGAATATACAGGTGATAACCAAAATGTGATCCTTGAACAATTAGAATCCCATGGTTTAACTATCCCTTATTCGTGTCGAGCAGGTATTTGTGGTCGCTGTAAAATTAAGCTTATTTCTGGGGAAGTCACTCCATTAAAACAAAGTGCCATCAAAGAAAACGGTTACATACTCGCCTGCAGCTGTATCCCAAAAACAGCGGTTAAATTAGCGTTTAACTAAATGTTGGTTTTGCTTTTTAACACCATCAGCGGAGTAATTCTCAGATGGTGTTAAACACTCAAAACTAGATTAATTAAATTAGCAAAGAAACCTATTTATTTAACTATTTTTCACTAGATCTTTGCCGATCATTTAAATAGCATTACCATATAATTGACGTTTAACTTTAGATGAATATTCAAGCATGCGATCGTTCATGATCTTAATTGGATCGCAAAACCGTAAAGTTCGATCGGGTAATTCTAAGATTGGTTCTGCTAATAAACATAAACTCGCAGATGGGCCAGCTTCAGCAATAATAAATGTGAAGTACTGGTTTGTATTTTCTAAACACACTTGAATTATTTGCCCCTGCTTAGGTTCATTAATATAGTGAAATGAAGAAAAATACCAACTCTTTGGCATCTGTGGTTTTAAAAAACGAAAAGCAACTAAGCTATTTAAGACTAATTCAGCTCTTTCTTCTTGAGTAATATTTAATCTTTTAGCCTGCTCATCGAATAAATAATATTCACCTGCATCTTCGATACTAAATGGCATCTCATTACGAGCAAAAACCGTTAGCATCTTAGCAGGAAAACATGAACGAAATATCATGCCGTTGGCGAGATCTAACATCACCCTATTATGGTCATGATCAAAATACCAACGCCAATGATCATCAGGTTTAATATTCATAAACGACCCTTTAGCGATTTACCGGTAAATATAGCAGAAATGATCTCTATAGTGATCCTTTCTAAATTTACTCTAGGGCTTATTTTTATATGCTAAAAATTGGATCCACTAAATAAGATACGTTAGAAATATCCGGATAATATTGTTATCTAAATAGCAAATCTACTAAAAATTGAGTTCAATTTGATACAAAAATAGCCACTATTAGCAATATAGTTTAAAAAGGGGAATAAATAAACCCCCTTGATAGGTAAATTTACAATTTATTACTAGATATGATTAACAATATCTTTAATTAATTTTGGCCCATGGTAAATAAAACCAGAATAAATTTGAATTAAAGAGGCACCCGCTTCCATTTTTTCACGTGCTGCAGTAAGGGAATCAATTCCACCCACTCCAATTATTGGCAGTTTGCCATTTAATTCACGCGAAATAATCTTAATAACTTGTGTGCTTTTTAATTGTACAGGACGACCGCTTAATCCACCCGCTTCATTGCAATGATTTATCCCTTGAACCAAAGAACGATCTAACGTGGTATTCGTTGCAATAACGCCATCGATATTATGTCTGACTAGGCTATCTGAAACTTGGATAATTTCCTCTTCAGATAAATCAGGCGCAACCTTTACAGCAACAGGCACATATTTTTGGTACTGTAATTGTAATTCCAGTTGTTTTGCTTTTATGCTACTTAATAAATCATCCAGCGCTTCGCCATATTGTAATGTACGTAACCCTGGCGTATTTGGTGAGGAGATATTAATAGCAATATAACCTGCATGAGCATAGACCTTATCCATGCAAATTAAATAATCATCTTTACCTTGTTCAACAGGCGTATCTTTATTTTTACCTATATTGATTCCAATGACCCCACCGTAATTCGATTTCTTGACGTTCTCGACAAGGTTATCGACACCTTTATTATTAAAGCCCATCCGGTTAATTAAACCTTCAGCTTCTACAAGTCGAAATAACCGCGGTTTATCATTACCAGATTGGGGACGAGGAGTTACTGTACCAATTTCTATAAACCCAAAACCCATTGCGCCAAATGCATCAATACATTCACCATCTTTATCTAAACCCGCAGCAAGCCCTAGTGGGTTTTTGAAGGAAAGCCCCATACATTGAACGGGCTTAGTGGCAACTGATTGGCGAATAAGACATTGGAAAGGGGAATGATTTAAACGTTGAAGCTGGCGAAAAGTCAATTCATGCGCTTTTTCGGGGTCGAACTGGAATAGTGCCTTGCGGGCAAGGTGATATAGCATATCCAATAACCTATTTTTACTAGTACGTTTCAATAGAGTAGACATCATATCGCACGCTAAAACCCCGCAAAATACAATTTGCCGAGCTTTCATTCATACATGCGATTTTTTCGTCGGATAAAACGCGCTACAGATTACCCTATCTTATTGCCCTTTTACCACGAAAAAATCAATAAAAATGCATTTGTCTGGGTTTTCGAGGGAAAAACAACCATTTTATGAGAGTTATCTCTCATTTAATATTCCACTTTTGTCATAAATAATAATAAGCCGCTAAATTAAATTTTAGCGGCTTATTAAAACCAATAATTGGCTAGCTATATAAATTAGCTTTCTAACGCTTTGGTTATTTTTTCAAATAGATCACCAGAAAGGTTATCAAGCGCTTTTAACTGTTCAAGCACTTTGCGCATCTGTGCTTGGCGCTTTGCATCATAACGTTTTAAACGGATCAACGGCTCAATCAGTCTTGATGCTACCTGTGGATTACGCGTATTCAGATCGACTAAAATTTCATACAAGAATTGATAACCACTGCTATCTTCTGCATGGAAATTAACTGGATTCCCTGCAGTGAAGGCACCAACAAGTGAGCGAACACGGTTAGGATTGCTCATACTAAATGAACGGTGATTCAATAATTCACGTACATTGGTAAGGGCTTCTTTCGCTGGATTTGCGCCTTGTAATGTAAACCACTTATCCATAACTAACCCGTCATGGTGCCAACGCTCATCAAAGTCTGCCATTAACTGCTCTTTACAAGCTAACTGTGATTCGTTTGCTGCGGTCAATGCAGCCAGCGAATCCGTCATGTTATCGGCAGATTGGTATTGTTCCAGCACTAATTTGTTCGCCAGCTCGCTATCGTCACCCGCGGCTAAGTATTGCAGGCAAATGTTACGCAATGAGCGTTTAGCAATATCTTGGTGATCAACACGATAGCCATCAATATTAATGGAACGATAAACAGAGAGAAGTTCATCATGCATTTCTACCGCTAATTGATGATGGATAAAGTTCACCACTTCATGGATTGCGACAGGGTCGATAACCGTAAATAATTCGGCAAGCTCATTTTCGGAAGGTAATGTTAAGATCAATGCGACTAACGCAGGATCAATCGAATCACTTAATAATACCCCACGGAAAGCATCAACCACCGACTCAGGCAAAACTAATGCCTCGCCGTTTTGATAATGAGCCACGTTAATTTTTACATAATTATTAATTAGTTGCTGCGCGGCATCCCAACGAGCAAATTCATTGCTTGCATGCTGCATCAAGAAAGCTAATTGCTCATCCGTGTAGTTGTAATCTAATTTTACAGGGGCTGAAAACTCACGTAATAAGGATGGAACTGGACGTCTTGTCACCTCATCAAATACAAACGTTTGAGTTTCTTGCGTAATGTTTAGCACTGAATTTACAACACTGCCATCACGTTTTAGCGTAATAATTCCACCTTGCTCATCATAGAGCTCAATATCCAATGGGATATGCAATGGTTTCTTTTCAGCTTGATCTGCTGTAGGTGGCGTCATTTGGCTAACATGTAGGGTATATTGCTGTTTTTCTGGTGAATATTCATCACGTACAGTTAAAACTGGTGTCCCTGATTGGCTATACCAACGACGAAATAGTGATAAATCAACATTTGATGCATCTTCCATCGCCTGCACAAAATCGTCACAGGTTGCCGCACTGCCATCATGGCGATGAACATAAAGTTGTATTCCCGCTTGGAACATTTCCTCACCGAGCAGTGTATGGATCATGCGAATAACTTCAGAACCTTTTTCATACACCGTTAAGGTATAGAAATTGTTCATTTCAATGACTTTGTCAGGACGGATCGGGTGCGCCATTGGGCTTGCATCCTCAGCAAACTGGGCTGAACGCATCACTTTGACATTGTTAATACGGTTAACTGAGCGGGAGCCTAAATCAGAGCTAAATTCTTGATCGCGAAAAACGGTTAACCCTTCTTTTAGGCTTAATTGAAACCAGTCACGACAAGTAATGCGGTTTCCTGTCCAATTATGGAAATATTCATGGCCAATCACAGATTCGATATTCAGATAATCTTTATCCGTCGCGGTTTCGCTTTTAGCTAAAACATATTTAGAGTTAAAGACATTCAGCCCTTTATTTTCCATTGCTCCCATGTTGAAGAAATCAACGGCAACAATCATATAGATATCAAGGTCATACTCTAAACCAAAGCGTTCTTCATCCCATTTCATGGCATTTTTCAGGGACTGCATTGCCCAAGGAGCACGGTCTAAATTGCCTTTATCGACAAAAAGTTCTAACGCAACTTCACGGCCACTACGAGTCACAAAGCTGTCTTTTAAAACGTCAAAATCGCCTGCTACTAAGGCAAATAAATAACTTGGTTTCGGGAATGGGTCTTCCCACTTAACCCAATGGCGACCATCTTCTAACTCACCTTCTGCGATACGGTTACCATTTGACAGTAAATAAGGATAACGTGATTTATCTGCTGTAATTGTGGTGGTATAACGAGCCAGCACATCTGGTCGGTCTTGGTAATAGGTAATATGGCGAAAACCTTCCGCTTCACATTGTGTGCATAGCGCCTCACCTGAAACATATAGCCCTTCTAGCGCTGTATTTTTTTCAGGACTAATTTCATTCACAATCCGTAGTGTGAATGATTCAGGTAATGACTCAATAATCAATTTACCTTCAGATTCTTTATAGTCCTGCCATGCTTTGCCATCGACTTCGAGGCTGACTAACGATAAATCTTCGCCATTGAGTTCAAGCGTTGAAGATTGCGGATTAAGGCGTTTTACCTTGCTTACTGCGGTAACCACTGTCTTCACTGGGTCAAGATTAAAATCGAGGTCAATTTCTGTAATTGTGTAATCAGGTGCTTGATAATCCTGACGATATTTCGCTTGTCTTAACTGGGTCATAAGTAACCTTTTAATTCGTTATATTCAATATCGTACTGCTTTAATACTTATACAATACTATAAGCCACAATAATGTGAATGGATTTGAGAAACATTTTCATCAAAAAATGTTATCTATTTTTATGGCTATGTTAGCTTTGTATGTCTCACCCTACTTAACTTTGTTAAAAATTCGTTTGTTTGTTGGTGCTATAGCACTATTAAATATTTTATGGCGTGTTAGTATCTTTTCGTGATTAATGCTTTTGTCTGTTTCTATGGGCAGAATATACATAAAACGTATTTATTTGATTTCATAGTAATACAGAAAGGCAATACGCAAATTTAGGTTGCCGTGCTCCTTGAAAACAAGAGATAGAATAACACTTCTATCTTTTGCTAAAGTGGGTATACTTTTGCAACTTTAACGATTTAGCTAACGACTATTGCTGCTTTTATCTCATTGTGACTTTTTGGAAAACAAGAGTAAAAATGAATAGCATTAGTGGTAAAGATAAGCTCCGCGAGGATGTCTGCGTGCCATGAATTTAGACGCTACACCAATTATTACATCACTGCTTGATACCGATGCTTACAAGCTTCATATGCAGCAGGCCGTTTTCCACCGTTACCACCAGGTACCGGTTGTCGCTGAGTTCCGCTGTCGTAGCAGTGAGATCTTAGGTGCTTACGCCGATGAAATTAGGCAACAAATTCAGTTAATGGCTAAATTGTCACTTTCTGATGATGAGCTGAATTTTCTCCGCCGCTTACCTTTCTTCCAAGAAGACTATCTTATGTGGTTAAAGTCATTCCGCTTTAACCCAGAACAAGTCGTTGTCAGTACCACAAATGAAGGTCAGTTAGCGATCCGCATCAGTGGGCCTTGGCGTGAAGTGATTATGTGGGAGGTACCGCTCCTTGCATTGGTCAGTGAAATCATCCAAAAAGATAGGCACCCAAACATTCATCCTGATGATGCTGTTCAGCAACTCAAAAAGCTGCTAAATGTTTTCTATCAACAAGCCGATGAACACCAACTTGATTTGTCTAACTTTAAGCTCATGGACTTTGGCACGCGCCGCCGTTTCTCCTACGACGTACAATCCGCCATTGTTTCAATGCTTAAACAAGAGTTTCCTTATCTTGTTGGGACGAGCAATTACAAACTTGCACACGAATTAGATTTATCCCCTGTTGGCACACAAGCCCATGAGTGGTTCCAAGCCCATCAACAAATCAGCCCTGAGTTAGCAAATAGCCAACGTGAGGCATTGCAGAGCTGGCTTGATGAATACCCTAATCACCTAGGTGTGGCATTAACTGACTGTATCACCATGGATGCCTTTTTGCGTGATTTTGATGCTAACTTTGCGAACCGCTACCAAGGGTTGCGTCATGATTCGGGGGACCCGATCGAATGGGGTGAAAAAGCCATCGCTCATTACCAAAAATTGGGTATTGACCCGATGAGCAAAACGTTAGTGTTCTCTGACAGCTTAGACTTACAAAAAGCACTTGAGTTATATCGTTATTTTCATCAGCGGATTAACCTTGTTTTTGGTATCGGTACTCGTCTAACCTGCAATATTCCACATGTAACCCCGTTGAATATTGTGATTAAGCTCGTCGAGTGCAATGGTAAGCCTGTCGCTAAGCTCTCAGATAGCCCAGGCAAAACCATTTGTGAAGATGATGAGTTCGTCAACCAACTCAGAAAAGCGTTTGACCTACCTAAAATGGAAAAAGCCAGCTAATTAAGTCGCTTTTCCCTAGCTCTGAGTAAGAATTTGCACTTTTCTTGCCCAGAGCTTCAAAACCCCCTTTTTCTTTTATTCACTTACTATTACTATAGCTTTTAAGCTCAATAACCATGCTTCGCTTCAACAGAAATGTTTTATCGCGATTTTTTACTTGTTTCCTAACAAATGGCAAGTAACATAGAGCTTTGGCCCCTGAAAAATGGGTTTAATATTGAAGAAGCCTTATTAATCTGCTTCATCCGCCATTCGCATAATAACAATGTTGTTGTGCCTTTGAACTCGGTGTTGAATATTCCTATTACGAAAGTTGGAATACACCCTAAATAATTCGAGTTGTAGGAAGGCGGCTAGCAAATTGAGCCCTAGGAGCATACATAAGTATGTGACTAGGGTCAGTTTGTGAAGCCAACACACCTACAGCTCGAAGTATGACGGGTTGCAGATGCATAAGATTAACCATTATATAGAAGAGAGTGAATTATATGATAGTAGCGCCTGTAGTCGACGTACTGCAAGGCCGAGTGGCGGTAGGCACAGAAGTCACCGTTCAAGGCTGGGTACGTACAAGGAGAGATTCAAATGCTGGTTTTTCTTTCCTCGCCGTTTATGACGGTTCTTGCTTTAATCCGTTACAGGCTATCATTAATAATAATTTACCTAATTATAATGACGAAGTCCTGCATCTCACAACGGGTTGTTCGGTTGAAGTTACGGGTACCGTAAAAGAATCCCCAGGCCAAGGTCAATCATTTGAACTTGAAGCTACCGCTGTTAAAGTTGTTGGTTGGGTTGAAGACCCTGACACCTACCCAATGGCAGCAAAACGCCACAGCGTTGAGTTCTTACGTGAAGCAGCCCACTTGCGCCCGCGCACTAACTTAATTGGTGCCGTTGCGCGCGTGCGCCACACTTTAGCGCAAGCTATCCACCGTTTCTTTGATGAACAAGGCTACTTCTGGGTTTCAACTCCAGTGATCACTGCGTCAGACACCGAAGGCGCAGGTGAAATGTTCCGCGTTTCCACGCTGGATTACAACAACTTGCCACGTAATGACAAAGGTGAAGTTGACTTCAGCGAAGATTTCTTTGGCCGCGAAGCTTTCTTGACTGTTTCAGGCCAACTGAACGGTGAAGCCTACGCAACAGCAATTAGCAAAGTCTACACTTTCGGCCCAACCTTCCGTGCTGAAAACTCAAATACTAGCCGTCACTTAGCTGAATTCTGGATGGTCGAACCTGAAGTTGCTTTTGCTTCTTTAGACGATGTCGCAGGCCTTGCAGAAAAAATGCTGAAATCCGCCTTCAAAGCCGCTCTTGAAGAACGCCGTGATGACTTAGAATTCTTTGCACAACGTGTCGATAAAGACGTTATCAACCGCTTAGAAAGCTTTGTTAACTCAGACTTTGCACAAGTTGATTACACGGATGCCATTAAAATCCTAGAAACTTGTGGTCAAAAATTCGAAAACCCAGTTTATTGGGGCGTCGATATGTCGTCTGAGCATGAGCGTTACCTTGCTGAGCAACACTTTAAAGCCCCTGTGGTTGTGAAAAACTACCCGAAAGACATCAAAGCGTTCTATATGCGCCTTAATGAAGATGGCAAAACCGTTGCTGCGATGGACGTATTAGCACCGGGTATTGGTGAAATTATCGGTGGATCACAGCGTGAAGAACGTCTTGATATGCTCGATGCCCGCCTTGAAGAAATGGGCATGAATAAAGAAGATTACTGGTGGTACCGTGATCTGCGCCGTTATGGCACCGTTCCTCACTCAGGTTTCGGCCTTGGTTTTGAGCGTTTAGTGGCTTATGTCACTGGTGTCGGTAACGTGCGTGAAGTAATTCCATTCCCACGTACCCCAAGAAATGCAGCGTTCTAATAACGGCTTTTCTGTATTAACACCCTAATTTACGGGCCAGCTGATGTTGGCCCGTTACTTTTCAGCCCTAATATACTTTCGCTGTACAACTATCTCATCTCGTTACATCGAATTGCAGCCACATGATAACCAGATCACAATTTTTACGTTATCACCTTATTATTCTCCGTAAACAGCCAGCAATCTGCTGGTGCTAAGAATAATCTGCTTTTTAATCTCGCTATTCTCTTTTTACTAGTGATAAATAACCGCTTTACACTCGCTAAACTGCTCAAAAAAAACTCAATTGGTCTTTTGAAAAAGTTCCCTAATTTTTGTAATATTTTTTAAACTGGTACGATGAGTGGTTATTTATTACCCTGTTTTTTACATTTTGAAACATCTAGTTACCATTTGTTTCAGAATCTTTGATTTTGTAGCACTTTGAGGGTAGATAATTTTATTTAGCAATGGAACACTGGTCGCCGACATAGACGACACTAATCTCTCACAAATAGTTCCAATTATTTTTTGCGAATTATTTTTGGCAGTGGCAGGTGTCCGAATAACACCAATGAGGGTAATAATAATGATGAAACGCAATATTCTTGCAATGGTTATCCCAGCTCTGTTAGCTGCTGGTGCAGCAAACGCAGCTGAAGTATACAACAAAGACGGCAACAAATTAGACGTTTACGGTAAAGTTGACGTTCGTCACTATTTCGCTAAAGGCGATAGCGGCCAAGACGGTGATGATTCACGTGTTCGTTTAGGTTTTAAAGGTGATACTCAAATCACTGACCAACTGTCAGGTTTCGGTCGTTTTGAGTGGGAAACTAAAACTAACAAATCTGAAACTAGCAACGAAAACAAAAACCGTTTAGCGTATGCTGGTCTAAAATTTGCTGATTTCGGTTCAATCGACTACGGCCGTAACTACGGTGTGGTTTATGACACGAACGCATGGACCGACGTATTCCCATTATGGGGTGCGGACACTATGGCTCAAACAGATAACTTCATGACTAGCCGTAACCGTAACCTGTTAACTTACCGTAACAACAACATGTTCGGTTATGTTGATGGCCTGAGCTTCGCTCTGCAATATCAAGGTAAAAACGGCGACGATAACCTGTCTGGCGCTGGTATGTCTAAAGACAACGGTGACGGTTTCGGTTTCTCAACTGCTTATGACTTAGGTTGGGGCGTAACTCTGGGTGGTGGTTATTCATCATCTTCTCGTACACCAAACCAAAAAGCTGGTCGTGTTGTAGTTGATTCTAGCAGCACTCCTGCATATAGTGCAACTGGTAAGCGTGCTGAAGCATGGAACGTGGGTGGTAAATTCGACGCTAACAATGTTTATTTAGCAGCTATGTACGGTCAAACTCAAAACATGACTCGTTACAGTGAATATAACCTGATTGCAAACAAAACTGAAAACATTGAGTTAGTTGCACAATACCTGTTCGATTTCGGTTTAAAACCATCTATCGGTTATAACCAATCTAAAGGTAAAAACTTAGGTAATGGTTTTGATAACCAAGATTTAGTTAAATATATCTCTGTTGGTTCTTACTACTACTTCAACAAAAACATGTCTGCTGTTGTTGATTACAAAATCAACCTGTTAAAAGACAACGACTTTACTGAAGCTGCTGGTATCAACACTGATAACGTAGTTGGTTTAGGTTTAGTTTACCAATTCTAATTATCAGTTAACTGATAAATTAGAAAACGGTAACATGTTTTTGTAAGCAGCGCTTCGGCGCTGCTTTTTTATTTCTCTTTTTCATCTCTAGCATAAATTCTTCCTCCACAAAAACACCAGAATTATCAATAAGACAGACTGATTCACCATCTTTATAGTTATTTATGGTCAGATTGCATGCAATTCCTACCTAGTTCACAAGATCTCGCCAATTTTTGGTAAAACGGTTGGCAAAAAGCCTTTATCACGTTACCCTGAGAACTCGACTCGTTCGACTAAACCCGTTTTCAGCTACACCCGCGAGTTTCGTATGGTCTGGGCAGATTACAAGCAAGGATAGCCAACCGCATTCTCACTTATGCCTTCATACCTTAGGAACTGTGTGGGTACCACTACAGAGCTTTGGAATCGACAACATGTTTGAAAAAATTACTTCTGCCCCTGCTGACCCAATCTTAGGTCTTGCTGATAGTTTCCGTGCTGATCCCCGCGATAATAAAATCAACTTAGGTATTGGCGTCTATAAAGACGAATCAGGGAAAACCCCTGTGCTTGATACCGTTAAAAAAGCAGAAAAATACCTGCTGGATAACGAAAACACCAAAAACTATCTTGCGATTAGCGGAATGCCAGAATTTGGCCGTGTAACACAAGAACTGTTATTCGGTGCACAACATGAAATTGTCACCTCAAAACGTGCACGTACAGCGCAAGCTCCTGGTGGTACAGGCGCACTGCGTATCGCCGCTGATTTTATTGCCAAGCAAACCAATGCAAAACGTGTTTGGATCAGCAACCCAACTTGGCCTAATCACAAAAATATTTTTGAGGCAGCTGGCTTAGAAGTTTTAACTTACAACTACTATGACGCAGCCAACCACGGTATGGATTTTGACGGCATGCTTAACAGCTTATCATCTGCGGTAGCGGGTGATGTGATTGTTTTACACGGCTGCTGCCATAACCCAACAGGTATTGACCCAACCGCTGAGCAATGGACAAAACTCGCCGCATTATGTGCAGAAAAAGGCTTATTACCGGTTTTTGACTTTGCTTACCAAGGTTTTGCAAAAGGCTTAGATGAAGATGCCGAAGGCCTGCGCATTTTCACTAAAAACAACCCTGAAATGATTGTGGCGAGCTCATTCTCTAAAAACTTCGGTTTATACAATGAGCGTGTCGGCGCTTGTACCATCATCGCTAAAGACAGTGACAACGCAGAGCGCGCATTCAGCCAAGCGAAAGCCGTTATTCGTGCAAACTACTCAAACCCACCAGCACACGGCGCCGCAGTGGTAACAACCATCCTTTCTGATGACGTGTTAAAAGCTGAGTGGATCCAAGAGTTAACCGCAATGCGTGAACGTATTAAACGCATGCGCCAATTGTTAGTGAAAACATTGGAAGAAAAAGGCGCTAAACAAGACTTTAGCTTCATTATCAACCAAAATGGTATGTTCTCCTTCAGTGGCCTAACAAAAGAGCAGGTAGAGCGTCTACGTAGCGAATTTGGTATCTATGCGGTCAGTTCTGGCCGTATTAACGTGGCAGGCTTAACACTGGAAAACATGGTTCCTTTATGTGACGCTATCGTGAAAGTGCTGTAATTATTCGGATGCATTAAAAATTAAGCATTGAAAACGATAAAACAGCGTTTTTAATATCATGCCAGTCAGTTACGTTACTGACTGGCATTTTTTATAAAAAACTATTTAAGATGGCTAAGGAAGCGCTCCGTTATTTGTACCGCTCCCCAATTCTTCCGGTAATTATCATTAGTGATACTAAGGTCGAGATTTCGCTCATAATCAATGCGCTCTTCAACGAGTAACTGAACCAAGCGATCAATGGTTTGCTCTATATGTTGTTTCGATAATTCCTTGTAATTATTGAAATGACGCACCTGCATGACACTATGCATTGACCCAACATGGTTGTTATGAGATAGCGTCACTTGCCTTCCACTCTTTGAGCGATATGTTGTTTCTGCAACCTTAGCAGACAATTGTTTATAACTAACTTCTTCAGTATTAAAATCAATTAGAACCACTTGATTGCGTCCCTCAACATCCGTGATCTTCACATCACCTTTTCCATGACCGCTGACAATATAGAGGTCATCACCTTGAGTTCCCGCTAATTGGTCTTTTCCATCTAAAGAGATTAGTACATCTTGATGCATCCCTTGTGCCAGTAGAACATCATTACCTTGCCCGCCATACAGTACATTTTCACCGCCTAGGGTAATCAGCTTATCGTTACCACTACCCCCCTTAATAATACGCCCTTGTTGAGACATATCCATGACATTATCATTGCCGGCTAAGGTATCAATAAGCCAATTATTTCTCGTGCAATCCTGTTGTAATACAATCCCATCATCTTTCAATGTTAGGTTTAAAGGTCTCGCTCCGTCATTGGTTACCACTCCATTTAATGTGCTTGTAAGCTCATCAATGGGTTTCCAAGTGGTAAACTCCCCTGACTGTTTGGCTTTATGGAGTTTTTCAGAGAGATAATTAACGAGCGGGGCCATCCCGTGGCTCGTGGAGGAGCTAAATTTTTCATCCAGCCGCTCATAGTGGTGAATATTGAATTTACCCTCATCATCATCGATAGAAACCTTAATTTTGACAAGCTTGCCAGCTGATGATTCATAAAACTGGTATTCTGTATCACTCTTTTCAGTTGGCTGATGTTTAAAATTGATTAAATGAATATGGTTATTCCCAATCTGGTCTTTAATATATACCTTACCCGGCTGGTTACCATCGATGATATAGTGGTCATCCCCTACGCCTCCCATTAGCGTATCGTTTCCCTGACTTGATAGCAGCAAATCATCCCCAGACCCACCACTAATAGAGTTATCTCCCGTACCACCATATAAGAGATTATTTCCACCGATGACTTTAATATTGTCATTGCCATCCCCCCCCAGCAGAACATTGCTTTCTAATCCTTTATTGATAATAGTGTCGTCACCACTTTGCCCATCAATGACATGCTTTTCAGATAGATACCCTATCGGTAATATAATTTCATCGTCGCTCGTACTGCTTTCTTTAACTGGGTTTACTGGTGATAAGCGGTTTGCCTGTAAATTGACTTTAAATAAGTTGCTATGCTTATCTTGGATTAAAACAGCATTAGAGATCTTATTACCTACGTTGCTAAATTTAATAGCCAATTTTTTTTGCCCAAATTTATCTACGCTGTATAGCTGCCCATCATCCTTATAGAGTGAATAACCATTCTCTGTAGGTAACAATAGGCACAGGCTGTCTTTATCTGTAAAACTGTCATTTACTTTAGAGAAATCAAACTCAACCTCACCATACTCTTCTTTGCCTTGCACAATTTGATAGGTATCTATTCCATGGCTAACTTCAATATGGCTACCTAATTTTATCAGGGGTAATACATTATTTTCGCTGTTTCCACGGTAGGTTAACTGCTCAGCATAGCCTATTGGAATAAACCATCCCCATGTAGGCTTTTTATAATGACGAGATTGGTTTATCGTTATAACCCCCGCAGATTCATCTATTTTGACGGATTTTCCGTTTGTAGAGGGGAGTTGATCACTTTCTTGTACATAAGTTAAGCTGAAATACTGGTTAGGATGTTTTTCATCTTTCACTGTTGTCATCACCCAACCATCAAGAGTTTGTAGCTGATATCCATGATGTGGTGCCTTCAACGCCGCATCTTGCACATTTTCGAGGACAATGGTGACTTCACTTTCCACATGTTGAAAAAAATGTCCATCTATACTACTTTTTGGCTGTTTGAGTGTTAAAACCAAGTTGTTGCCGTCTATTTGAACATGCTTTATTTCATCTAGAAAATATTCTAAAGTGACTCTGCTTTGTAAATAATTAGATTCTTTAATAACCACCTTTGCCTGAAACTGATGGCTACCTTCTGTATAGCTAGGGTTAAGAGACTTTCGCGTTTTAACTGCTTTCTCTTTTCTGTCGAAATAACGCTCTGTAAGGTACAAGTCATCAACATGTTCAAGCCACTCATAGCGGCGAATATGATAGTTGTCATTTCCATCACCACCAGCTGCAATTCCTTGCGTTAAAATGAGTTTATCATCCCCTTCTTTACCCTCTAAGATATCCTTACCTAGTCCACCATCCAGTATGTTTGCAGTGTCATTCCCCTGTAAATGATCATTGCTATTCCCCCTGACCATCACATTTTCCATATTTTGCAAATGCGCAACGGGAATAAAAGGATGATCCCCTCCTCTTTGGTAATGCAGCCTATTTTCGTTTAAGTCTACAGACACTCGGTAGCCATCGGGTAGGTTATCAATAATGACGATATCCTGCCCTCCTTGACCGTCAAGGTACTTAGTCGGCTTGTTATCTTCTCGCGATGTTAACGAGGCTAAACAGCTATCTCGGATAAAAAATAGATCGCTCTCATCTCCTCCCGCAAAGTATTTCTCACCTGATAACACCTGAAAGGCATTTTTTTGTACTTTTTTACCAATGACAACATCATTACCATTCGCTGTATTCCAGCTGGTTCCTTCGCTATTAGTATTTTCAATATATAACGCTGTCCGCTGGCTGTTATTCACTATATACTCACTAAAAGCACGTTCGTTTTCTCTGAGCATATGTTGCCCTAAGACGCCAAACTCCGTTTTTTTCGAATAAAAACTAATTTGTTCCGGGTTAGAATTTATTAACTGATATTGCAGGGGTAATGATAATTCATTATCTAAAATTTGATGTCGTGCTTTAAATGCCTCAAATAACGGGCTCTTATAAGCAGAATTTAAAGAGTAACGCTCGTGAGTGGCGATACTTCCGATATTTTTAAGGTCAAATACCGCTTTCTCTTTTGATTGAAGGCGAAAATTATGGCGAATAGACCAGCCCATTTTTTCATATAAAACCTTTAAATTTTTAAACCACGCGGTGGTTCTGACAATTTTATTTTTTAAAATAAAATCAATCTCATCAGCCGTAAATGTGGGAGCCCCTTTACGTACAAACCGCACAGAAGTATCCCCCGCCCCCATATATAGATTTCCCAGCTTACCGTAGAAATAATTACCATAATTATCAACTAAATAATATTTCGGCTCATTTTCATAAGTCGGCTTTTCAATAATACTGAGGTGATGAGCAAATCCTGCCTGTAGAATATTATTTTCAAATAAAGCTAGATCCATATGCCAATCTTGCTCTTTGAACGCATTAATATAATGCTGTATATTCATCTCTTGCTGGCTACGTAAGGTTGGGTCTAAGCCTAAAGCACCGCGGATCCCTTCTTCTAATTCACGATCCCAATCAATATCAATAACTTGTTTGATGTTTTCAACCGCACGAACGCCGCTATAAATCCAGCCTCCTACCAGTAAGATCCCACCAATAACTAGCCCAGCGACTGGAATTGTAGAAGACCCCACTAAGATACCAATAACGGTGACCCCATTGATCACCGCACTCGCAATAGAGAAAGAAGCATTCACAATAAGGTCTTGGCGCTGTTTAGGGTCTGTTACACTGTCCAGTTTAGATAAGCTGTCGTAAGCTTGATAGATATCAATTCCCATCCCCACCAAATTGAAAATCACCACCGTCCCCGTGGCGATCCTCGCGCGGACTAACGAAGTCGCACCCTTACCTGATGCGATATTTAATAGCATTGGTTGCACTATCATATCGCCATAATTAAATAGAGCAGACGCAGCAAGTAAATAAAACTGTTTTTCTAGCTCTTTAATTTCTTCGTCACTAAGATCTGGGTTATCTAATTTGTCCAAAATTGCATACGCGCTGATCAGGCTTTGGATAGCACCGGTTGCGCCCATTAGTTGACCAGCACGATTGGCTATGCGCTGAAATTGAGGAAGCTTATGACCTGCTTGACGAACCTTAGCTAAAGTGGAAGGCGCTATAGTCTCCTGTTGAGCATCAACATTATTCGCTAAATATTTAAACTGTCTTTTCAATACCCCCGATTCAGCAAAATTAACTTGGCGCTCGACTAGCTGATGGATATCTGCTGATTTTAATTGCTCATGGAACACTTTAATGAAAGCGAGATCTTCTTTTCCACCTTCCATCAGTGTGAAATACATCGCTAGTTTATCAGGAGAAAAACGGATTTTATTATGTAAATCAATGGATTTTAGGTCGCCTAGAGAAATCGGTTTTCCTTTAATAGTTGCACCAAGTTGTTGTAATTTGGTAAAAGCAATTTTTTCACCATTGAGCGTGACCCAGCGGTTTTTTGGTAGTGTAAATTCAGCTTGGTCAATAATTGTTTGTCGTTGGTTACGCATAGAAGACAATACGGTTTTAAAACCTGTCGAATCCAAGTCAATAAACTGGAAGTCTGCTCTAAATTCACCATTAGAAAGTTGGAGGTTTTCACTAAAATAATGCTTAATTTTCCGTTGGAATTGCTGCTGAGCTTGCTGAGAAGATCTGTTTTTTACACTTAACTGAATCCCTTGAGGATCAAATAAGCTGATTTCATAACCTCCATTACGTTGCACATGAGTGACGGTGTAAGTTACCGATTTCCCCTTTAAGAATATTATTACGTTATTCGTATCTGTAACTGCTGAAAACAGATTTCCTATCGGTTGATCCGCTATTGATATTCCATTTTTGTGAATTTCAATATTAATATATTGGCTATACTGTTCCATCTTTTTCAACAGTGATCTTTCTGCTGATGTCGATGTATTTTTCACTATAGCTTGCTCTATTTGCGATTTACGTTCAATAAAGTCTCGTGCTAAATGACCGTCTGCTAAATAAAATTCAATCGCGTATGTCCCCCCCAACGTTTGATCCATACCTCGGTTTTGAGAGCCAGAACGAATAACCCCATGGTTCAGTAACTCAACCTTATTACCATACATTAATTGTTGGTTAAATTGTGCCAATCGCTGTGCTTGGCTCTGTTCATAAAAATAAAACGCTTCTGTAAAAGAATATTTTTTGAATGGTGCATTTTCCCCAATAAAATTAGCTGAAGATAGTTCACTAAACTCATTTAACCTATTGTTAAATGAAATCAGTTTATGATTATCAGTCACTAACTCTAAAATTTTACCTTTATCTATTCTATCCCCAGCAGGAAATAGTTTCATTAATATATTCTGCGAACGCTCACTTAAGTGATTTAATATTGATAAATCATTTTTTATCGCGATCAATAATGTCTGAATATCACTCGCTTGTTGTTGATAACTACTTGATATTGAGGATTCTAAGAGCAACTCTAGTGATAATATATTCGTTTCAGCGTTTTGACTTAGATATTCATTTAGTTTTCGGTTAACTAACGGGTCTGATACTGCAATTTTTAATTTTTTAATATCTATATTTCCATTTCCATCTGAAAAATACGTCAATAAATAAGCGTGATCTGTCTTATTGATATCTTGAATAGAAATTTCTTTTAACGCTATTTTTTCTAGTAATACAGTTAGCTGGTGGTGTGGCTGCCACTCTAATTTGGCAAACGGTTTACCGAAATTATTTTCAATATTATCAATGTATCCACTTTGAGTTTCTTTACCTTCAATAAAATTTCGCACAGCGATAGGAATACTTTTCTTACGCTGTATCTCTCTACTTGCATTAATATAGCTATCCGATATTTTTCTTTTTGGATTAAAGTATTCAGCATATTCCCCTTCACGCCAGTTAGCATTAAGAGGAGCACGATATCCCTCATTGATTAATAACTGTTGAAAATTTGAAAGGCTTTCAACATCATTAATAATAACCGCACCCGATGAATTCATTTGGAAATATGTACCTATCGACTGACGTGTTCCTGATAATTTATTTTTTCCTTTTAATTTATCCGGTAAGAAAAAAGCAATCGGAAAGTTATCTTTCATCACACTTCCAGGATTGGCATCATCAGCCCCATGATGTACTAACTCTAATCCAATGGGGCGCTCTAATTTTTTATTTAACTCTTGATTAATCTCCTTGATTTTTGCATTCGTAATACCATTATCTTTCCCCTCTCTTTTATTATATTCAGCTTCATTGTGATAAAGCTTTTTCTGTTCATTTGTGAGTTCATCATAGTTAACACTCGCTTTCCACTCTTGCCATGAAGGCATTTCTGACACTTTAACGTAATGCTCTAGCTCAGAAACTGGATAGATAACACTAAAGAGATCATAATCTGCTGTCATAGCTTTCCCTGTTTTAGGGTCACCGACTACCAGGAAAGGAGCTGTTTTATGACCAGACTGATAAAAGACTTGCCATAACTTAGTTTCTCCTCGTGTTATATTATTCAGAATAAAACTATGTGGTACATTATCCACTTTGGCAGTTGTTCTTCTTATATGGTCCCCCCTGCCTATATCCTCCAATGAAGTCACAGCCCCATATTTAAGTAGCTCATTCATACGCTCATGAGTTACTTCAAGTATTACCGGCTTTGCATGCCCTTGCTCAATAGACTGCGTTATATAACCATTATATTTTTCTTGCTCATCCCGGCCTGATTTTTTAGCAAACTGCTGCAAAATAGGAATAAAGCCACTATGAGGCCCCCAATCTGAACTTTTACCTTTAATCATGAGCCCTTTACTGCCATATAAGCCAGAAGCGATTAAACTTGTCGATTTATAATCAATAGGTCGCATACCTATAATAACATTATAGTCATTAGCAACTTGCGTAATGGCTCGTTGATGATTTTCTGGGATCCCTGTAATAGCCTTAGGTTCATTACTGGATAACGGTTTTAAATGCAAGTTGGTACGAATATAATCCCTTGCAATGTTTTGGTTATTATGGCTTTTATTGATATTTTCAAAGGTCTTGATGTCGAAATTTTTATTTATCGAATATATTTTATATCCATCTTGAGAGATAAAAACATCTTTTTTAATTTTTGCTATAGTTTCAGGATTATTAATTATCCGTGTATAAAGGTCTTGTCCATCTAAAATATCCGTATATGCTATAAACTCTGTGCTCCCTGTGACAACCTTAATTTTTAATAAACAATTTTCCGGATTAAATTCTTTATATATTATTTTACACTTACTCCCCTTCTTCTGATAAGTGATTCCCCTCTCAGCTAAAAGTACATTTTCAGTTATTTTTAAACTGGTATTATTTATTTTTTTAAAATCAATCCCACTATTTCCATTTTTTACAAACTCACTAACAGCTATATTATAATCATTCTCAAAAATAGGTGTTTTGCTTTCTTTAGCAATTTTCTTAATATGACTATCTAAATAAGAAAAAAAATCAACCTGTTTGTTAATCATCGCAACACCATAATTAGGGTCAAAGAATTTATATTCCCATGATTTATTTTTATTGTTATACTTTGCGCTAACAACAACTACGTGGTTACCTAAAATCAATTGATAATAGAGTGGTGTTTTATTTTTAGCTGTATGGCCAATAACGACGTCCTTAAACCTCTTGACTGTCGTTCCCTTTAATGTATTGAATGAATAATTCTGATGTATATTATTTCCTTGAACACCTCGTTTTTTATTTATTAATTCTAACTTTAAATAATTATCTCTATTAACACTTTCAGATATCGAATCAATAAAAAAATTTGCATCAGAGACGGAGTATTTATTTCCTAATACCTCCCCACCCCGAATAAATCTATCTTTTAATTTTAAAAATATAGGGTCAGAACTAATAATCTCTCCTTCCTTTGTATTAAAGAAATCTTCTCCTACATATAGTGCATTGATATATTCTTTAAGTTTTATTTTTTGAGATTCATAAAGATACTGATAATACACTTTATCTTTTTTATTTTCATTTACTGCTTTATTAAAATTTTTATCAATTATATCATTAAGATAATCACGAAAAACTCTATTATTAATTTCATCATAGGCTAGGCTATCAAAATAAGTTTTATTCCTTAATGAGTTATTATGAATTCCCTGAATTTTAATAAAACCATAAATATAGTCATTCAATAAAACTTGGGCGTGCATTTTCAAAGCATCATACTTTACTTTATCTATTGCAGATAAACCCTCGCTATCAAAATTAATAATATCATATAAATAATTCAATTGCTGAATGTAATCAGCACCTTTATTGTTTATTTCATAGATTAAAAACTCATTTGTCAACCCATAACAATAACCTGGTGATTGACTATGATTGATACCATACTCAGTCATCATATTGATAAAAAATGTTTTGTTTTTAGGAGCATTAATATAATTATATAAATTATATTGCATGAAATTAATAGTTTGGTCATTTTCTTTCATCTAGTAATTATCCATAATTATTATTTAAAATAGAAAAATAGCAAAACCAATACTTTCATTCTATAAGTAATATAAAATTAGGAGTAAATTTAACTACACTCATAAAAATAAAAATGCCTCAATAATGAGGCATCAATGGATAATATGAATAGTTTTTAATTACCAAACTGGTTGTTCATCTTGCAAGAAAGGGTTTGTTTTTCGTTCAAAACCGAGATTAGACATCGGCCCGTGACCTGGTATAAATTGAAAATCATCACCAAGAGGTAATACTTTATTTTTAATAGAGGAGATTAAGTCTTGGTGGTTACCGCGAGGAAAATCACTTCGCCCGACTCCCCCTTTAAACAATACATCACCCATTGAAATTAATTTATCAGCGTGATTCACAAAAATAATATGACCAGGGGTATGACCGGGACAATGCAACACATCAAATGTGATATTGCCACAAGTTACTTTATCCCCTTCTTCTAACCAGTAATCTGGCGTAAAATCAGGGCATTCGCCAATGTAAAACATCGCATTTTGCTCTGCGAGGTTTTCAATCCAAAAAGCGTCTTCTTTTTGTGGGCCATAAATCGGCACTGAAAAGTGCTTAGAGAGGATAGCTGATGCACCGATATGATCAGAATGACCATGAGTTAACAGAATTTTAGTTAACTTCAACCCAAGGTTTTCAATAGCAGAAATTAATTTTTCCGCTTCTCCGCCGGGATCAACAACAACTGCATCTAACGTATTTTCATCCCAAATAACTTGGCAGTTTTGCATAAACGGTGTTACTGGGATAATAGTATATTTCATCGAGCAATTACTCCGTAATCTATGTCACCTATGCACAGATTACCACGTTCTTGCTGGTCCTGTATCGATATGTATAAAATTGCTTCGAGGATAATAACCAACGCCACCCGCTTTCATTTTCAATGCGGCTTTACGGATATTGCTCAACTGTAAACCTTCAATATGGAAATCCATTGCCTGCCCGCGTGTGTGGTAGCTTTTTTTCGCCACACCAGAGCTTTTACTGCGTAATTTATTATTAGTCTCTAGAGAACGATAACCAGAAATAAGCTGCACAGGTTTATTTGTTCCCATCATCATTTGTAATAAATAGATTTGATCAAACAGTTTGGGGTCGATGGTTTTCACTTTGTCACAACGATAGTCACGGAAAAAATGATTTAAACGTGCTAGTTCAGACTTATTGTAGCGGCGCCCATCAAAAAATTCAGTTTTTAACGATTCGCCTGTATTAATATTTTGAAAACGTAAAATACGTGGTCGAGGGGTCGTCATTGCAGCAAATACATGGCTTGGTAATAAACTAAGGCCAATCGTTGCGGCCCCAATACCTAACCATTTTCTGCGGGATTGATCAATTATATCCATAGGTGATAGCTCAGACTCTAATAAATTCAGTATTAATCGATAAAATTTTGGCAACCTATTGAGTCTAGCAAATCATGCCTAGCTTTAATGTATAATAATGTAAAGATATGCATACTTCACAGAAATTTTATTGCAATTTTCGTCAAAAAGAGAGTTTTGTCACTCAAACCGCTCGAAACATGCAATTTAAAACACAAATTATGCTGCCTTTTTCAAAGGTGAATAAAATGGTAATGGCTGAATAGCCATAAAACAATAGAATAAACAGGATAAAAACGGATTTTAGTGGAATTTTGCTGAATGGAAATGTACAGCAAAGAATATTCAGACAGTTAATTTAAATATCTAAGGGGAGAAAAACTCCCCTTTTAAATAAACAATTAGTGTAAAATCTTTTTCAAAATTGGCAAATATTTATCTGCATTATTAATAGAATTATCATACTGATAAATATCGGCTCGATATTGTGGTTGCTGGTCTTTATCTACCCAAGCAGTTTGATAGTACAGAAAAACTGGGATCCTATCGGGTATATTCACATACCGTGTTGCGCCTTCTTTCAATGCACCATCAATTCGTTTTTGTTCCCAACCAGCATCACCTAACAAAATACTGGCTAATTCGCTTGCTTTATTCACTCGCACACATCCAGAGCTTATTGCACGTGCATTACGATTAAATAAACTATGGTTTGGTGTATCGTGTAAATAAATCGCATCTGAACTCGGCATATTAAACTTGTAGCGCCCTAATGAATTGGTAGGGCCAGGGGCTTGTCGAATGCGATATGGGAAATTCGCTGGGGTGATATTTTCCCAATCTATCGCATAAGGATCAATTTCGTACGAATCGGAGCCCCAACCTGAATACACTGTATACCCTTTACGGCTAAAATAACTTGGATCTTGCTTTCCTTTTGGTGCGATATCTTTACGAGCCATACTGGTTGGCACGCTCCAAGGCGGATTAATAACCACGTTATTTAGTGCACTACTCATGATCGGTGTTTTGCGATCAGCACGACCAACAATCACTTTTGAATCTAAAATCACTTCATCATTTAAATAGAAATCTAAAGAATAGCCAGGAATATTGACTAAAATTCCGGTACCACTACTTGCAGGAATAATACGCAAGCGCTGAATATTAAGTGCCATTAAACCCGCTTTCTGCTTAGGCTGCATATTTAGCCAAACACGCGTACCTTTTCCAACCACACCATCTGCTTCTAAACCATATTGTAATTGAAATTTTTTTACAGCCTCGACGAGTTCTTGGTCATAGACTTTCGACACAGCGCTCGCTGGTGTTTCTGATGGTTCGACTGTTTGTTCAACCGCCTGTTCTGCGACTTGAGCCATTGTCTCAGGAGGTTCAATTTCTTCGGTTACACTTCCACCTTCAAGTAACCCTTCACGTTGTAAGATTTGACGTAACATAACCACATCATCGCTAGACTGCCCTGGCTTTAATGTTTTCGTTCCCACAATTTCCAAATTATCTTCAGGCATCGCCAATAATTTCAACATTTCCTTGCGCATTGGCAAATACATTGGATGATTTGGCGCCTGTGATTTTACCCAACTACTTAGGTTATTAGACTCAACTGCATCTAGCCATGGTTTCATTTGAGCCGTCGTGGGCGCAATAATTTTATATGGCCGATTCGTGTATAACCAATACTGCCCACTCGCTTCTATCGAAGATAAATACTGTAAATAGCCAAGCATGGCATCAGACAAAATAGCGTCACGGCCCAACTCATTTAATTGGTTATTTTCCAATATCGCCAACCATTCCCCGAATTGCGGCTGAACGCCAGCAAGAGATAATTCTGCCAATTGCTGTTGAAATTGGCTAATTGCTGTTTCATCTTGCCACAATAGCTGCATTTGCCTTTCAGCATATAGTTTTGCTAATTGCGTAGAAAAAATGGGTTTCACATCCGTAGGAAGCGACTGTGTTATTTTGGCTAAACTTTCTGTTGGTGTAACTGAAGCTATCGTTTGAACTTCAGAAACACTTTGCTGCGTATTTTCTTCGTTTGAAAATGCAGGAAATTGTAACGCCATCAACCCGCATATTACTGAGACTTGCAGAGCTCGCACTCTTCTCTTCGCCATACATCCACCTTAATTTACTACATGGATAACAATATTTTTATTATAATTACAATTTTATTGTATTTGATTTTAGCAGTAATGTTATAGGAATAGACTAATTTTCCTTTTTTCAGATTATATGCAGTTACGTTAACAATTAGTGAGAAAAAGAATTATTTTCATCATAGATAAATTCAAACATTTATTGGTGCCTTAAACATAGATGAGATTTATTTTAATTAAAAGCTTTAACTAATGCTTTCTTTGCCACTTAATTCCATATAAAAAAAGTGGTTTTTATCATGGGATAATATATTTTAAAAATCGGGTTTTATTCAAATTAATTAATAATCCTGTGAAACTGCTTCTATGCTATTTGTTAAATATAAAAAAACCGATATTCATTCCTAAATACCGGCTTTCATTTTATTCACAAAGACTATTATTGCAATGAGGGTGCTTGTACATTCGGGTTTTCTTGCCCGAATCCCTTTAGGCCAACAACATGCACATGCTCATGTGTGCCAATCACTTTACGAACTAATTTATACGTCGTGCCTTTCTCTGGGCTAATATTTTCTGGTGCGGCAATAATCAATTGCATTTCAAGCCTATCGCACAGCTCAAATAACGTCGCAATAGATTTAGCATCTAATCGCGCAGCTTCATCTAAGAATAATAAACGACAAGGAATAATATCTTTCGCACGTAAACGACGAGACTCTTCTTCCCAGCTCTGTACGACCATCACTAAGATCGACATCCCAGTACCAATCGCTTCACCCGTTGATAACGCACCACTTTCCGCTTTTAGCCAGCCATCTGAACCTCTGTTCACCTCGACGTCTAACTCTAAGTAATTACGGTAATCAAGTAGTTCTTCACCTATCGTTTGTGGCAACCGCTGCCCAACATCCACTTGTGGGTTAAGGCGTTGATACAATTTCGCCATCGCTTCAGAGAATGTTAACCGTTGGCTGGTGAACAAGTCTTGATGCATTTCACTTTCTTCAGAAAGCACACTAAGTAACAATGCATGGCTTTCACGAATATTCACATTGAGGCGAACCCCTTTAACCTGGCCAAACGCCACCGCTTGCAGCCCTTGGTTTAGCATACGAATACGATTCTGCTCGCGCTGAATGGTTTTGCGAATAATATTCGCCACACTTTTTGAACTGATCGCCAATTTTTGCTCACGCGCTGTTAGCTCTTCTGTTAAACGCGCCAGTTCAATCTCCATTTGCTCGATTGCATCAATCGGGTCATCTGTACGAATAATATCTTGGCGAATACGTTCACGTAGGTGTTGGTATACCGCGATAAAGAATTTTATCTTCCGATCTGGGTGTTTTGGATCTTCAGATAAACGCAATACATCGCGTAAATGTTCGTTATCCGCAACCGCTAAACGCAGCGCACCCAAGGCTTTATCCGACATCGAACGTAAGCTATCACCGTCAGTATAGGCCAGCTCACGGCGATGTAGACGACGCTCAACGCCATTGTCTTTCACCAAGCGCATGACCGCACACCAACCTGCTTTTGCCGTCACTACCTGCTCACGCAGCATATAGTAGTCTTTTTCTAACTTACGAAGACGCTTCTGTAAGTTATCCATTTCAGCTTCACATAATGTCAGCTGTTTTTCTAACTGGTTAATACGACTACGATTTTCCATGACCCGCTGGTGCAATTCATCGCGTCGAATGCGAGCACGTTCTTGAGCATCAGGATCTGCTTTTACGCCAATCTCTTGCATTTCAACTTCGAGTTCTTTCAACATCTCTTGTTTGGTATCGAAAGAACTGCGTAACGAAGCAAGGACTTGATGGAACTGTGCACTTTGTGCTTGGTGCTGACGCAATTGTTCACGAGCACGTGTACGTTCAGTTTCTGCCTGCTCTAAACGTTGGCGTAGTTTTTCATTCAAGTCCGCATTTTCATTCACCATCCCCGTTGAATCACTGTAACTAAAGTGAGCACGGCGCTGAACGACTTCGACTAATGCAAAAGCTTGTTGTTTAGCATTTTGTTGGCTGTGTTTTGCTGCCTCATAATCTTTACGTAATTGCTCATGTTGTTCAGGGTCACTGAGCAACACGGTCACAATCGGTTCTAATTTTTCTAACGCATGACCATGCTTATTCAGAAAATGCGCGGCTTCTTCCGCTTCCGTTAGCTCTTCGCTTATCTCTTCGACTCTGTCCACCAATGTTTCATCGAGTAATAACCCCATCTGAGGTAATAAGCGATTAAGAGCCGCAAGGCTTTCTTTGCCTTGTGCAAATTGTTGATGTTGTTGCTGAGTTTGCTCTTCAAACTGTACCAAAGCACGTTCAATTTCCGAACGTTTCTGATTAAGCGTACGAATTTCAGCTTCAGGATCATCTTCAAAGGCCACCGAAATATGTTGACCAATAAACCGACTGAATGCTTGGTGTGAACGCTGAATTTTCTGTACGTCAAATGACAGGTTCGCGTAACGCTCAGCCAGCTCATCACGCTCAGCAGTTAATGACTCTAAATGACTTTCACGAGCAGCACGACCAAACAAAGGCAATTCAGGATAACGAGAGTAACGCCATTGACGCTCAGACGAACGGACTAATACCGCACTTTCAAATTCTTGTGCATCAAAAACGCTGTCATCGAACGATTGAGGATCCCCTTCGATAAAATAAACATCATCAGGGCAATCTTGTAATGTTTCGAGCTGGCTACGGACCACAGATAAGTCTTGAACCACAATACCATGACGAGCAGGGCCATATAATGCAGAAAAATAAGCCGCATCTTCAATGGTAATATCATCATAAATTTCAGATAACAAAACACCATTAAAGCGCTCTGCCAACGCTAACATGCGGCCATCTTCCGCACCGCTTGGCTGGCTTAGCCGCTCAATTTGCTTTTCGAGATCTTTACGTTGCGCAGCAACTTCATCTCGTTCAACCGTTATTTCCCTTTCTTGTTCGAGGAGTTGCTGCATAAATTCAGTCACTGCAGTACTTGACTCAAACGTTTCATGAGATTGCTCATTAAGCTGTGTTAGTGCTTCTTGAGCCATAATCCATGCGGGAGCTTTAGATGAAAGTTGGCTAATACGCAGGCGAATTTGTTCCAATTCTTGGCGCATTTGCATCCGCCTTTCGCCACTCTCATTCACACCAACACTAAGTTCCTCTTGTTGTGCTTCCAGTTCAGCCATTAATGCGTCAAGCTCATCTGGCTCATAGCTTTGCCCATGACGTTTACAAAATTCCGCCAACATACGTTCTGCATTTTGCTGGCTATTCAAACGCTGTTGTAATTCAGAGAGTTGCATACGTAACGGTTGCACTCGCTCCGCTAAATGCTGTTGAGATGACCAATCACGTAATAATGTACGCGCTTGTTGGTATGCATCACTGCGGCTAACTTCCCCTATCATATTTTTAACTAATTGATAGGCTTGTTCAAATTGGCTATGAGCAGCATCCGCTACACTTATTTTTTGCTCAAGCGCTAATAACGTTTGAGTTGCTTGTTGCTCACGCGCTTCGAAGGTATCTAACCATTCATCTGCATTATCAATGGATAATTCAGGAAGTTGACACAATTCACGAGCACGCGTTAAAGCATGCAACGCTTGTTGGTACTGAATAGCGCGTGTTTGTTGTACATCCAAAGCTTGTTGGTAATCGGCGAGTTGATTTTTTAGTTCGTCAACTTCAATTTCAGCGGCTTCAGCTCGTGCTTCATATTCTTCTTGAGTTTCAGTCGCCTCAGCAACAACTTCACTTTGTTCTTCAAGACGATAAGTCAGTTCTTCGATGTCTGCTTGATAGCGATCGATTTTTTCTTGTTGACGCAGCGCGGCTTGCACTAAATTTAAATGGTCACTGGCTGCTTGGTAGTCCGCTTCTAATTCTGTAGAAGCCCCATTCTGCTCATTCAACTCACGCGCCATTTCGACACTGCGGACTTGTTCAATTCGCAATTGTTTACGGCTGGCTAATAGCTCATTGCGCGCAGCTAGTGCTGCATCAAGGTAAATGCGTCTTTCATTGGAATGGCGCATATAATCCGCAGAAACATAATCAGTCGCCTGGCTAATTAAATGTTTGAATAAGTCGCGGTCTGATTGAGTGACACGAATGGCTTCTAATGTTAAACGGTTTTCACGCAAAGCCGCTTCCATATCTTGGAATGCTTTACGTACCCCACTGTTTTCTGGCAATAAATAATCACGTAATGAGCGGGTGATTGCGCTAGAAATACCGCCATATAGTGACGCTTCAATCAGTCGATAATATTTGCTTCGATCACTCGCGGAGCGTAAACGTTTAGGTAAAACCCCTAATTCAAACAGGGTCGAATGGTAATCGGTAATTGAGCTAAACTGCTTAAATAAAACGCCTTCCTGTTCCTCAAGACGTTCTTTTAGTTCATTGAGTGGAATGACTTTGGCTTGTCGCCCATCGATAACTTCCGTCAATATTTCCGTTGGAACTGTCGCCAATGGAATGCCTTGTACCATAAATGGCTTAATATCAACTTTCTTATCGCGCCCAGCGACTTGCTGTAAACGCACACCCACCATGACACGCTGATGCTTCGAGTTTAATACATCCAAAATAGCGTAGCAGACACCTGGGCGTAATTTCCCGTGTAAGCCTTTATCCCGCGAACCAGATGTCGCACCGGCTTCCGTTGTGTTACGGAAGTGAAGTAAGGTTAAATCGGGGATCATTGCGGTAATAAACGCCGCCATTGTGGTTGATTTACCCGCACCATTACCACCCGATAACGTGGTCACTAATTCATCAAGGTCAAAGGTTCGGGCAAAAAAACCGTTCCAATTCACCAGCGTCAGTGAGCGAAATTTTCCGCGTTCAATCATTATTCTTCATCCTCATCACTTTCTGCCGGTTCTTGACTCTCTTCGCCATCCTCTTCATCACCATCTTTTAGTGATAATTCACCGTCAAGAGAGATAGCTTCACCATCACGGATCATCCTTAACTGTGCATCTTGTGGGTTATCACCACTGCGTACATCGGCACCAAAACGAAATACAGATTCACTAATAATAAATTTACTTGAATCATTTTGCAGAAAATGCACCATTCCCAAACGGCGTAAGCGATTGAGTGATGTTCTTAATTTTTCCTGCAATTTTTGTTTATCTAGGTCAGAACCTGTCGAACGTTGATTAACAAATTTAAGTAATTTGCTTTCATCCGCTAATGATAACAATTCTTCAAATAACTCTTGTGAGGTAAAAATACCTTGGTTACTCAAGCGTTCAGGGCTGAGATAGAGATAACAAAGAATTTTTCCAACCATCATATCTAATTCAGATAACACGGAGCGAGGTATTAAGGTTGTTGAGCGCGGACGTAAATAAAAGAAACCTTCAGGGGCGCGAATTAGCTCTACGTTATACCGTGCATAAAATTGTTCTAATGCTTCCTGAAAATCCATTAAAAATGCGTGGTTATCAAGGTCATCAACACTAATATGGCGACCTGAACGCAATTGGCTGTCTAGCTCTGGAAAAATCGGGTTAGCTAATGCTTGAGCCAGCTTAACTGGCATAAATTGTTCAATATTTGTCGATGACATGTGCCTGTACCTTGGCTCCGTGATCATTAATAGCTTGCCATTCTGCCGGTAATCCCGCCAAATCAGCCTCTGCGATACCTAATTTAACAGCTTGGTCGATAATAATTCGAGCAACATCAAAATGACGTTTTTGTGGGTATTGCAGTAAGTAGTCATGCAACACACGGCCCACATCGAGTGGCCGCTGCTCTGTTTTATAAATGGCTAACTCAATTTCCATTAGCTCTGCAAGCTTGTCATTTAATTCACTAAACTCTTCAAATTCAAGCTCTGGGGGTAATTCACCCATGACTTCTTCATCATGCAACGCAAGCTCTTCATCACGCATATCGAATAATCGATCCGCATTGGCGTAAGTGAGTGCCCAAGGGCTATCAAGGTAATGCTGAACAGATTGACGTAACCGCTGAGAAAAAATTCTATTTTTGTCCATATCGATGGCCGTACGGATAAACTTATGAACATGACGATCATAACCAATCCATAAATCGATAGATTGTTGACCCCAGCTAACGATACGATCTAATTTATTTTGCAGGTCAAAAACCAGCCTATCCACTAAATCCGAGAACGCTGGCGCATTCATATTGGCTTCTTGAATACGTAATAAATTCGCTTGCAGTTTATCCCCTGCAGCTTCCAATGTGTCTTGCAACTCACGCAATGTACCTGATGTTTCTGAGAGTAATTGCTCACAGTTAGCGATAGCTGCCTGCCAGTCTTGATTTAATAATGCCGCAATATCTTCTTTTACTGAATTTTGTTGTTCATCCATAATGCGTTGCGATAAATCAATACTGTCAAAAATTTCAGCAACTGAATATTTTAGTGGAGCAAACACATAACGATGCCAATAAAATTCATCGCCCCCTTCCTCAGCAGCCTCAGCGGCACGTTGTAGTTCTCCAGCAACAATAGAAAGCTGCATGGAAAGTCTTAATGTTGAGAACTCTCGCTGACGAATATAATAATCGCTGATACCAATCCCCAAAGGGGTTAGGCGGTAAATTGCATTACCTTCAACAATGTCACTAGCAAAACGGTTAAATATCTTCTGGCGAACCATATCATTGATAGCATTATTGGCTCTTACCGCCAAAGATTCAGTCGTCTGTTCAAACCCTTTGCAAACCTCACGAAAGGCATCAATCAGCTCCCCTTCACTCATTTCACCATTGACTCTTTCACTGTTTAATACCGCTACCGCGAGCAAAAATGCTAAACGTTCAGCGGGAAGTGAAATCGAAAAATCATTTTTTCGTGCCCAAGACACAAGTTCAGGGACGGTCTGGGAAAAATCACTCATAAATCGTCCTTTTGTATTTGTTTGCGTGCCATGACATGAATATAACGCCCCATGCTAATATAGGGTTCTTCACGGCAATACTGCTGTTCTAATGCCAACAATGCCGGAAAATCTTTCTGCTGTAACTGCCGACTTTGTAAATAGTCATGGAATACCCTGACACCACTTTTACCGATAATTTGCATATTACACTCACCCAACCAAGCATCAACTTGATGAGGAAAAAGCGGTTTTTGTGGTGATAACGAGCGTTTACGACGACGTTGAATATGTGGCGTTGCAAGATGAAAATTTCCCAAAATTGCGTTACGCATCACCAAGCCATTTGCATTATAGAACATGACAGAAAATACGCCTTCAGGTCTAATTATATCTACCAGTTGTTCAATTGCATATTTTTGATCGCTAATCCATTCAAGTACTGCATGAAATAAAACAAGGTCAACCGGTTCATCAATATACTGAGCTATGTCTTGCGCTGCACAATGAATAAAACGCATGTTATCGCTTATGCCTTGTTCCTTGGCGAGTTCACCGGCGCGCTCCAACATCTCTTCGGATAAATCGCAAAGTATCACTTGATGTCCCATTTCGGCTAGTTTGCGTGAAAAATGCCCTTCTCCCCCGCCTGCATCAAGTATTTTTAGGGTTTTCCCTTCAAATTGGCTGCACAATAATTGAGTTAAATCTTGCCAAACTACCGCTTCTCGTATTTTTCCTTTTGTCGTTCCGTAGATATTTTTTGCAAATTTATCGACAATATCATCAAAGTTGCGGTCTGCCATGTGCTATCCGGTTGCCTATCATCTATTATTTAAAGCGGTTTATGCGCCAATTTGTCGCGAAAAAACGTAAAATGGTTGATTACACCCTGATACTGGGAAAATTAATGCTAACCAGAAATATTCTCACATTGTATTGCACTTATCACATACAATGCGAAGCGACAGTTAAAGCAGGAATTATAACAGATAATCGCTATATTTTTGCATAGTACTTTATTGTACTCAGCAAATTTCAATTTAGTGCTATTAAACACTAATTTGTTATTTTTACGCCAATTTAGCTGCTTTATTGCGTTTTTTTTCTGTAAACACCACCACAACGATTGTTCGATACCCCTTAAGAATAGGCTTAGTTATGTTATTTCTCTTAAAAAAATATATTGGTTCGCTATTGATGCCATTACCATTATTGCTCATCGTCGGGTTTATCGGGTTACTTTTGCTTTGGTTCACGCGCTGGCAACGTTGTGGGAAAGCATTTGCTACCCTAAGTTTAGTTTTAATAACCCTATTAGGGTTACAGCCTATTTCAGATACTTTGCTTGCTCCTGCAGAAAAGCAATTTAATAAACGCTATGAACTTATCACTGAAACTCCACCTCAAGAGGTACGTTACATTGTTGTACTCGGAGGCGGTTTTACATATAACCCTGATTGGAGTCCAAGTTCTAACCTATTGAATAATAGCTTACCTAGAGTGACTGAAGGCGTCCGCCTTTATCTTAACCATCCCGGCAGTAAACTCATTTTCACTGGTGGTAAAGCAAGTAGCCCTATCAGCAGTGCCGAAGTTGCCGCACAAGTCGCTCAATCCTTGGGGGTTCCTGCACAGGATACGATCCCACTCACTGAACCCAAAGATACACAAGAAGAAGCTTATGAAGTTGAAAAAATTATTGGGAAATCGCCTTTTTTATTAGTAACTTCTGCTAACCATTTACCTCGAGCGATGACTATGTTTACTCAACGGGGAATGAACCCTTTCCCAGCCCCTGCAAATCAGTTAGTTATCACGAGTGAAATCAATCCATGGGAGAAATATATCCCTTCCTCGTATTACTTCGGTCATAGTGAACGTGCTTGGTATGAATTTCTTGGTACGCTTTGGTGGCATTTAAAACCCAATAATACACAAACGTTAGAAGAGCAACTTGCCACGCCTGAAGTTGTTACCGCTGAATAGTAACAAAAAAGGTGTAATCTATTGAGATTACACCTTTCATTTAGCTAAATCGCATATTGGCCATTCCCGCTATCAGGAAAATGCTGACTACGGAATAAATTGCTTTCTAACTAGTTCAAGATCTTCAGGGGTATCAACACCAGCGCCTGGCGTAGTTTTCGCAACATCCACATGAATTTTCTCTCCATACCAAAGCACCCTAAGTTGCTCTAACATTTCGATTTTTTCTAATGGACTTGCTTCCCACTTAATATAACGGCGAATAAACCCTGCACGATAGGCGTATATACCAATATGACGTAAAAAGGTATCACCTATCGTGTCTTGGCTTTTCGCAAAGTTGTCTCTATCCCAAGGAATCGTTGCCCGAGAAAAATACAATGCATAACCTTCGTGATCAATAACAACCTTCACAGCATTTGGGTTAAATGCTTCATGGGCATCATAAATAGGCACAGCTAGTGTCCCCATTTCAGCTTTGCTCCCCCGAAGGTTATGAGCAACTTGGCTAATAATCTCAGGTGGAATTAAAGGTTCATCACCTTGTACATTCACGATGATTTCATTGTCAGAAAAAGCGTAGGTGTCGATAACTTCAGCCAATCTTTCAGTTCCAGATTGATGGTTTGGATCTGTCATACAAGCTTCACCACCTGCTTCAATCACCGCTTTAGCAACATCAGAGTGATCTGTCGCAACTATCACTCGACTAGCCCCTGATTTAATCGCTTGCTCCATCACTCGAACAACCATCGGCTTGCCGTGGATGTCAGCCAAAGGTTTACCAGGTAAACGTGTTGACGCATAACGGGCAGGAATAATAACCGTAAACATGATGATTACTGGCCTTCATCTAATGAAACAGGACGTGCTTCATTTTCTAGCAATACAGGAATGCCATCACGAATGGGATAGGCTAGATGATCAAACTTACAGATAAGTTCAAGGTTTTCTTTGTTATAGCTCAATTTGCCGTGACATACAGGACAGGCAACGATTTCAAGTAAACGGTGATCCATGTTTTCTCCCGAATGGATTTTAACTCACTTGGAGTCAGGATATCACATGCAGATATCACCGTTAACTTTAATCTTCCTGAATAAGATCTCCTGCAGGAGATGAGAGGATAAAGCAGGAGAAATTGTTCTGTTTATTATTTAATAAGCGATAACGTCAGCTGCCGTTACGCCATCCGAATTACGAGTAACAGAGAACTCAACGTTTTGACCTTCGAATAATGATTTGATTTTTTTATTAGCAATTGACTTTGTTGTCACAAACACATCATCACCACCATTGAATGGGGAAATAAAACCATAACCTTCTTTTGCGTCAAACCATTTAACTCGACCCATATGTAATTGAAAATTCATATTAAAACTCCTTTTGTTCTGAGAACAATATTTTTTTTATCTTTGTATCATTACTCTTTCTTGCTTCCCATTTATAAATTGCCGATCTATTAATACATCAAAGAGTAATTAAACTTTACCAATTCATGCGCACAAATCATTGTGCATATTTTATAACGCTCATATATGTAGATTTCAGACACCGCAAATCTACTGCGAAGTTAACAGTCTATTTTGACATTATGATGACAAAACGCAGTGACAACGACTTTACAGTGTAGATTGTGCGAGGATATGAAGACTAACTAAAGAACGGAGCGTGAAATTTAAGCTAGTATAAAATCCAATTATCAATGTATTGCATCTAGATACATAATAAGTGGATCTATATCACATTGGCGATATTATTATCACAGAGAAACGTTATAGACAAGTTTTTTTGTTATTTGTGATAAGTTTTTTTATTCCGCTTAAGATTTTTTCAGCATCAGTTGTCTGTAATTGTGCTTGGACTGGCAGGAACCACCAATTCGGCTGAGCAAAAGCACGGCATTTCACCGCATCCTTTTCAGTCATTAATAAGTTTTGTTCATTTTTAACTAACCGTGAAAGCTGTTTTAATTCATATGACTGGTGGTCAGCAAAAGCATGAGTGTTAATGACGTCTACCCCTTTGTTTTCTAATGAGGTAAAAAAACGAGGTGGATGACCAATGCCTGCCATTGCGATAACCGCAGGTAATTGTGTAACCGCTCGTTTTTCCCCACTAACAAGATTACAAGCAACATCACCTTCAAGGGCCATTAAGGCTTCATTTTCTTGAGCTTCACCGCCGTTAACAACAACAGCATTAACACTTTTCAAACGCCCAGCCCTTTCGCGCATAGGCCCTGCAGGTAACCACCAACCATTACCAAACCGACGTTGACCATCAATAACGACAATTTCGTAGTCACGTTGCAAAGCATAATGTTGCAACCCATCATCAGTAATAATCACATCTAATGGAAATTTCTCTAATAAGGCTTTAACTGCATCACTACGCTTGGGGGCAACCGCTACAGGAGATTTAGTACGATGAAAAATTAATACGGGCTCATCTCCTGCAACTTCAGTTGTCGTTGTTTCATCGAGTATCAGCGGGTACTTTTCAGATTTACCACCATAACCTCGAGAAACAACCCCTACACGGTAGCCTTCTTTAGTAAGTGATTCCACTAACCAGATAACAACAGGGGTTTTACCATTTCCCCCCGCTGTCAGGTTTCCAACCACTACTACTGGAATTGGGGCTTTCCATGAACGTTTTAGCCCGATTTTATAAACCATATCTCTAATTACCGTTACTAACCCATAAAGGAAAGATAACGGCAGTAATAAGAGATACAGCCATGATTTACCAGACCAAATACGTTCTATCATTGTTTAAATTGAATACTATGTAATTGTGAATATGCACCATCTTGAGCTAATAGCGATGCATGGTTACCACGTTCAATGATTCGTCCATCTTGTACAACTAATATTTCATCCGCATTTTCTATCGTCGATAACCGGTGGGCAATGACCAAAGATGTTCTATTTTTCTGTAACTCGTCGAGGGCCGCTTGAATAGCACGTTCAGACTCTGTATCTAGTGCAGACGTCGCCTCATCAAGAATAAGAATTGGAGCGTCACGTAGAAGTGCTCGAGCAATCGCTATTCTTTGACGTTGTCCGCCAGAAAGCATCACACCATTTTCGCCAATAACGGTATCTAGACCTTTTTCAAGTTTAGCAATGAAATCCATTGCATAGGCCATTTCTGCAGCTTTCTCTATTTGCTCACGGCTGTAGCTACCATCTGTTGCATAAGCAATATTATTCGCTATCGTATCGTTAAATAGATAAACATGCTGAGAAACTAACGCGACTTGGCTACGTAATGAAGACAATGTGTATTCGCGGATGTCATGGCCATCAATTTGAATAGACCCTTCATCAATGTCATAAAAACGAGTAATCAAATTTGCAATTGTGGATTTACCTGAGCCTGATCGCCCAACTAGAGCAACTGATTTTCCTGCTGGCAAAGTAAACGAAACATCGTCTAACGCAGGATGCTCTTTGGTTGCATAGGTAAAGGTGACATGCTCAAATTTAATATCACCTTTAACTTCTTTAAGTACTTTGGTTCCGTTATCTTTCTCTTGTTCAGAATCTAAGATAGCAAATAAAGTTTGGCAAGCCGCCATACCACGTTGGAATTGAGAGTTAACATTCGTTAATGATTTTAACGGACGCATCAATGCAAACATTGATGAAAATACAACAGCAATTGTACCTGAAGTTAGCTGATCACGAATTTCAGGAAAACTCGCAGCATATAGGACAAATGCTAATGCAAATGATGCAATTAACTGAACAATAGGGTCTGAAATTGCTGAAGCGGTTACCATTTTCATATTTTGGCGGCGCATATTGTTACTGACTTTATTAAAGCGCTCAGTCTCAACTTTCTGCCCACCAAAAATTAAAACTTCTTTATGGCCTTTTAACATCTGCTCCGCGCTAGCCGTCACATGCCCCATACCCGTTTGCATGTTTTTACTGATCTTACGAAAACGTTTGGAGACAATACGAATAGTGACTGATACAACAGGAGCGATCACGATTAAAATAAGGGAAAGTTGCCAGCTATAATAAAACATCATCGCAAACAACCCGATGATATAAGCACTTTCCCGGATAATTGTAATTAATGCCCCAGAAGAAGATGATGCAACTTGTTCTGAGTCATAGGTAATCCTAGATAACAGTGTTCCTGTAGATTGCTGGTCAAAAAAACTAACCGGCATTCCCATCATATGACCAAATAATTTACGGCGCATGTTCATCACGACTTTACCTGCAACCCACGAAACACAATAGGTTGAAACAAAGCTAGACCCACCACGAACAACCATTAATCCTAACACCGCGAGCGGAAGCCATTTTAAAACGTCATTATCTGCCTTATCAAAGCCTTCATCCAATAAAGGTTTTAATAAAGAAATCATAAACGCGTCACCTGCTGCGTTTATGATAAGTGCTATTGCTGCAACGATTAAACCCGCTTTAAAAGGCGCTATTATTGGCCACAAGCGACGAAAAGTTTGTTTTGTCGAAAGGTCTTTATCATTCATACTTTTAATTACCAGACTTAATGTAAGCGCACTATTCTACTCGGGAAATAGCGGTAAGCCAAACCACAGATGATACCAGCGGGGCTGAATTTCATAGCGATAACGCGAAATCTGAATTTTTTCCTTTTTAAACCATAAAGTTAACTGCCCATCTTCTGCTGTATTTAACCATTTAATGTTACTATTTTTATATCTAAAATAGACTTTTGGAGATGGAATTTTCCATGCACTATACCTTGCTGATGATACTACCACCATTGAAGGTTGAACATTTCTTAACAATAAATCTGTTGATGAAGTGCTGCTTCCATGATGTGGAGCGAAAAGAAGAGTCGAACGTAATCGATTTTTGTACATTTCAACAAGTGATTTCTCCCCTTGTTTTTCGATATCCCCTGTTAATAAAATTTTATGGTAGCCATCCGTTTATGGTAGCCATCCGTTAATTGAATGACACAAGAATCATTGTTATGCGATATTGGCGCTAACTTTTCAGGCCATAATACTTCAAAAGTTAATATTCCCCACCGCCATTTTTGACCTTTAAAACATGGAAGGTGAGCCATATTTTTTATCTTATTAAGTTTATTATTTTTTTTCCTGTATGCCGAAGTTTTTTGTGGCCCAAAACTACTTCTTACACTTAGCCATGGATATTGCTGGATTAAATAATTAGCCCCTCCAGTGTGATCTAAATGATTATGGCTTAAAATTACTCCAATTGGGGTTATATCATGATATTTAAGGAAAGGAATAATTTGACGCTGTGCATTGCTATCCCCTTTCCATGCATTACCTGTATCATAGAGTAATGCCACATTATTTTGTTCTATCACAACTGCCAAACCGTGTCCGATATCTAATACCGTCATTCTCCAGCCTTCTTTGAATTGTTTACCACTTCCCCTTTCTAAGAAAATCAAAATAACCACACAACTAACAAGCCCGAAATAACGCTTATACCACTTAAATAAAACGACAATGATACTTAGCCAACATATTAAGAATAAATAATAGGGGACATTGATGAATTCTGACCAAAAAGTACTTAAATAAGGTAATGGTTTTAGTCCTAAGGCTATAACGCTATCTATCACATATAAAAGCGACTGCTGAACTACTTCTATTGGCACTAAAAATACGACAAAAATAGCAGGAACAACACACCAGGAAACGAGCGGGACAAACCAAAGGTTAGCCACTAAACCCATTATGTTAATACCATTAAATATGATAAGTTGCATTGGAATAAGTAATACTAGTAAGCCAATTTGTAAGTGTATTAATCCTATAATTTTTCCCTGAACACCTTTAGCTAAATGATATGGTAGTGGAAATATCGATAACCAATAAAGAATGGCTAGAACAGCGAAACTAGACAACCAAAAACTATCTGACAAAATCGCCAATGGATCAAATAATAATATTCCCGCTATACTCCAAAGAGCCCATTGCCAAACAAAATACCTTGCTGGTTTATTTTTAATATATATCCATAATAGTAAGGCAAATAATGCTCGAGTCGCAGGGATAGCAAACCCCGAGATCCACGCATAAAAAACAGCTAACCCCAAACCTATTACTGTTGGTAGTATTTCATTGATATATTTTATTGGTAAAAAATATTGAATTCCTCGAGTAATAAAAATGCCAAACAAGTAAGCTAAGCCAATATGCAAACCTGATATGGCCATTAAATGTGTTAAGCCCGTTTTCTGTAGTAAATAGGCTTGATCTGCGGCTAATAAACTTCTATCACCAAACATTAACCCATAAATAACTCCTTTATTAGACAATGGATTAATTAGTTCCATGTAGTTATAAATGATTTTTTGCCTTACAGAACACCTCATTTGTAATGGTTTTACTTTTTGGCTTTTCAAAACCCCTATAATTCTATTAGCTAAATAGTAGCGTTGTAGATTAAATCCACCTTCATTTAGTGAGCTGTGCAATGGCCTTACTTTACCATTGATTCGCCAAGATTGCCCTGCGCAAACAGATTCTTTTGTTTTCCATGTAGCATATAAAGGCGGAAAAACAATACGGTTGTTAATTTTTTCAATACGTACTTTGATTTTTTGCTCTTTGTTATTCAAAGGAGTACCAATAATAACCACATCAATATCATTATTTTGGTTAGATAGATAATTAACATGATTAATAATGTTAACTCCATGCCAATTACCCCACAGGAAAAACATAATAATTAATGCTAAAAATTTACCTAACTTACCAAATACAAAAAACATTATTATCAACGTAAAAAATAAAAAAACAAATAACAATTCACTCAACATTATAATTTTAGGTATAAATAAAAGTGGTAACGTACCAAAAATCAATGCAATAGAAGCCATTGTTATCGAAACAGGTAAACTTTTACTAAAGATTGAATTATATTTTTTGAGTCGATTGTTTAGCCATCTTATTATGTAGATGATATTTTCTATCAATTTTTGTATCCCTACATAGCATTTATTCGCTTTAGTTTATTTATTTCTATTATTTTTTTAAAGTTTCCTTCTTTTATTTTACGTAGCGCTTTCCAATATATTTTTCACCGACAAAAAAGTACATATTCGTTTGCGAGGAGCTTCGCAAAATATGGATATACCACTCAATATGGTTTTGAATTGGTTTTAATATTTTTTATAAATATAGAGAGGTGTTGGTGTTGGTGTTGGTGTTGGTGTTGGTGTTGGTGTTGGTGTTGGTGTTGGTGTTGGTGTTGGTGTTGGTGTTGGTTAGATATAAAAAACAGTGCCGTATAGAATACAAGCACTGTTTTGATGTAATAATTAAGATTTACAGCCTAATTATTGGCCGTAAATATTTACACGATCACGTAATTCTTTACCTGGTTTAAAATGAGGAACATATTTACCTTCTAGTTCCACTTTATCACCAGTTTTCGGGTTACGGCCAACGCGTGGAGCACGGTAGTGAAGAGAAAAACTGCCGAAACCACGGACTTCAATACGTTCACCGTTAGCTAACGTATCCGCCATATGCTCAAGAATTTCCTTTACAGCTTCCTCAACGGTTTTTGCTGAAAGATGAGACTGCTGGCTAGCCAGTCTTTCAATTAATTCAGACTTGGTCATAGTACCTCCCTAAACTACCGTTACAAAGGGACAACACTACTGTTGTCCCCACTTAATTATTCGCCTTTAGCTGCTTTGAAAGCTTCAGCCATAGCATTGTTGCCGAATGCTGTATCTTCTTGTTTGTTCACAGCTGCGACAGCGTCTTTCTCATCAGCTTCGTCTTTAGCGCGAACAGACAGGTTGATTACACGGTTTTTACGATCAACACCAGTGTATTTAGCTTCAACATCATCACCAACGTTCAGAACCAGAGTTGCATCTTCAACACGGTCACGTGAAGCTTCTGATGCACGCAGGTAACCTTCAACGCCCAGTGTCAGCTCAACAGTTGCACCTTTAGCATCAACTGCGATTACTTTACCAGTCACGATTGCGCCTTTCTTAGTTGCTGCTAAGTAGTTATTGAATGGATCTTCAGCTAACTGTTTAACACCTAAAGAAATACGCTCACGCTCTGCGTCGACTTGCAGAACAACAGCTGCGATTTCATCACCTTTTTTGTATTCACGAACTGCTTCTTCGCCTGCAACGTTCCAGGAGATGTCAGACAGGTGAACCAGGCCATCGATGCCGCCGTCCAGACCAATGAAGATACCGAAGTCAGTGATAGACTTGATTTTACCTTCAACGCGGTCGCCTTTGTTGTGAGTCTCAGCAAATTGCTGCCATGGGTTAGATTTGCACTGTTTCAGGCCCAGTGAGATACGACGACGTTCTTCATCGATATCCAGAACCATAACTTCAACAACATCACCAACGTTAACAACTTTAGATGGGTGAATGTTTTTGTTAGTCCAATCCATTTCTGAAACGTGAACCAGACCTTCAACACCTTCTTCGATTTCTACGAAGCAGCCATAGTCAGTCAGGTTAGTAACGCGACCAGTCAGTTTAGTACCTTCTGGGTAACGTTTAGCGATTGCGACCCAAGGATCTTCGCCCAGTTGTTTCAGACCCAGAGAAACACGAGTGCGCTCACGGTCGAATTTCAGAACTTTAACATTGATTTCATCACCAACGTTGACGATTTCGCTTGGGTGTTTAACACGTTTCCAAGCCATGTCAGTGATATGCAGCAGGCCGTCAACACCGCCCAGATCAACGAATGCACCGTAGTCAGTAAGGTTCTTAACGATACCTTTAACTTCCATGCCTTCTTGCAGATTTTCCAGCAGTTGATCGCGCTCAGCGCTGCTTTCAGATTCAATTACAGCACGACGAGAAACAACAACGTTGTTGCGTTTCTGATCCAGCTTGATTACTTTGAACTCAAGCTCTTTGCCTTCCAAGTGAGTAGTATCACGAACTGGACGTACATCAACCAGTGAACCTGGTAAGAACGCACGAATACCGTTCAGTTCAACAGTGAAACCACCTTTAACTTTACCGTTGATAACACCAGTTACAGTTTCAGCTTCTTCGTAAGCTTTTTCCAGCATCAGCCATGCTTCATGACGTTTAGCTTTCTCACGAGACAGGATAGTTTCACCGAAACCATCTTCTACTGCATCCAGAGCTACATCGATTTCATCGCCAACTTGGATTTCTAGCTCACCCTGAGCATTTTTGAACTGTTCTACTGGGATAGCAGATTCTGATTTAAGACCTGCGTCAACAAGGACTACGTCTTTATCGATGGCAACAACAGTACCACGGACGATAGAACCAGGACGAGTTTCAATATTCTGCAGGGATTCTTCAAAGAGTTGAGCAAAAGATTCAGTCATATTAATGATCTTCAAGAGTTTTAAATTAACGTCCACTTAGCTTCCCGCCAAATGGGGTTGTTTCACATACCCCACAACATTCCATGTCGCAAGGTTGATGCTATGCTAATAATATAATCACATAGCGATAACTGCGTATATTATCTAATTATAAGCTAAAATAAAGCCTATTATCACGATAATTGTAGAATTTTTTTTGCATAGGTGTGTGCTTTTTCAATAACTTCCCCAATAGACATACTTGTGGAATCCAGCACTAATGCGTCTTTCGCGGCAATAAGGGGGGCAACAGAACGGTTACGATCACGAAAATCACGTTCTTCAATTTCGCTCAAAAGACGTTCAAAATTAACATCAAAACCTTTCTCTTGCAACTGCTTCATCCGCCGATGAGCCCGTTCTTCAGCTGAGGCATCAAGAAAAATTTTTACCGGTGCATCGGGGAAAACCACCGTTCCCATATCACGGCCATCAGCAATAAGCCCAGGTAATGTTCTAAATGCACGTTGGCGTCGAAGTAAAGCTTCACGTACGCGAGGAAAAGTTGCTGTTTGGGATGCCGTATTTCCTACTGTTTCGGTTCTAATTTGATTTGAAACATCTTCCCCTTCCAGAATGACTTTCAGTACATTGTCTTCAGGAACAAATTTCACATCTAAATTTGCAGCCAAAGGAACTAACGCATCTTCGGATTGGATATCAACATGGTGATGTAACGCAGCTAACGCTAATACACGATAAATTGCGCCTGAGTCTAAAAGTTGCCACCCAAATTCGTTTGCTAATGCTTGGCAAAGTGTACCTTTACCTGCTCCGCTTGGTCCATCAACGGTGATTACAGGGGCTATCGCCACCATAAAAAATCTCCTTTTCTGCAAATAGCCGAGCTACCCGCAATTAAAATCTGTGAAAGTATTATACCAATTCAGTAGATTTGTGAAATAAGCAGGTTCTGATGATTGCTAAAAAATAAGAAAAAATTGATATTTGAACCATAAAAATTAGGTTGATATCAAACAAAGTAATATCAACCTAATCAATAAATTAATGACTTAAACGTGCCAGCTGTTCGAAGTAATCAGGAAATGTTTTTGCCGTGCAGCCCGGATCCAAAATTGTTACTGGCGTATCTGATAATGCAACTAATGAAAAACACATTGCAATACGATGGTCGTTATAGGTTTCAATTTCAGCATGTTGTAATTTTTTCGGTGGGACCACACGTATATAATCATGCCCTTCTTCCACTTCAGCGCCAACTTTTCTTAGCTCTGTCGCCATCGCATATAACCTGTCGGTCTCTTTTACTCGCCAGTTATAGATATTACGTATCACTGTTTCGCCTTCAGCAAATAAAGCGACGGTGCCAATGGTCATTGCCGCATCAGGAATCGCATTCATATCCATGTCAATGCCCGTCAATGTTCCGCGTTCACATTCAACGTAGTCATCACCCCAACGAATAGTCGCGCCCATTTTTTCTAATACGTTGGCAAATTTAGTGTCCCCTTGCAAACTATTGCGCCCAATTCCTGTTACACGCACTACGCCCCCCTTAATGGCGGCCGCAGCGAGGAAATAAGACGCTGATGAAGCATCACCTTCCACTAAATATTCGCCTGGTGATTGGTATTGTTGCTGCCCTTTGATAACGAAATATTCATATTGATGATTTTCGACATTAACACCAAACGTTTTCATTAATGCTAATGTGATATCAATGTAAGGTTTGGAGACTAACTCGCCAATAATTGTAATTGTTGTGTCTTGCTCTGCACGCGGTGCCGCCATTAACAGCGCAGTTAAAAACTGGCTGGAAACAGACCCATCGACTGAAATTTGGCCACCGATAAAACCACCTTTTAAACGTAGTGGTGGGTAATTCTCTTGTTCCAAATATTCAATCTCTGCACCGCCTTCCCTCAGCGCATCAACCAAATGCCCAATTGGGCGCTCTTTCATGCGAGGCTCACCCGTTAAAATAATATTATTACGGCTTAGTGATAGTGCTGCAGTCAGTGGGCGCATTGCCGTTCCCGCATTGCCTAAAAATATTTCTAGCTCATCTGGATGAGATAAATTTCCGCCTAAACCTTCCACACGACAACGTGTTTTATCTTCAGACAGTTGGTAGCTAACACCTAACTGGGTTAATGCATTCAGCATATGGCGAATATCATCACTGTCCAATAAATTAGTGAGTGTGGTCGTTCCTTTAGCCATCGCTGCTAATAACAGTGCGCGGTTTGAGACACTTTTTGACCCTGGCAAATTAATTGTGCCGTTAATTGAAGGAATAGGTTGTAATGTCAGGGATTGCATAAAAAGCAGTTTCTCCAGTGAAGTTTTGCAAGTAAATAAAATTTGGCTCTATTTTCTTTTAAGTCAAATACAAAGAGCACAAATAACCGACTGAACATCCTATTTCAGTCGGCAAATCTCATTATTGAGCGTTATGACGTTCAAAATCAGCCATAAAGTCAACCAAAGCCTGAACTCCCGCTAATGGCATCGCATTATAGATTGATGCACGCATACCACCAGCCACTTTGTGGCCTTTCAGCGAAAGTAAGCCTTGTTCTTTGGCTTCGTCAATAAATTTCGCATCAAGGGCTGGATTTTGCATTTGGAACGGTACATTCATCCAAGAACGGTTTTCAACTGCAACACGGTTAATATAGAACTGGCTATCATCAATTGCATTGTAGAGTAATTGTGATTTTTCATAATTACGCTTAGCCATTTCTTGCAAACCGCCTTGCTCTTTTAACCATTTGAAGACCATACCTGCGAGATACCAAGCGAAAGTCGGTGGAGTATTAAACATTGAATCATGTTTTGCTAATACCGAGTAATCAAATACGGATGGAGTCTGAGGTGAAGCTTTACCGAGTAGGTCTTCTCGGATAATAACGATAGTTAGCCCTGCTGGCCCAATATTTTTTTGAGCCCCTGCATAAATTACACCATAACGGCTTACATCAATCGGTTTAGATAAGATAGAAGAGGAATAGTCAGCAACAATAATTTTATCTTCAGGGAAGTCAGGTTCCTCATGAATAGCTAAACCGCCTATGGTTTCATTTGGGCAATAATGGACATAAGCTGCATCATCACTTAATGGCCATTCTTTCATGGGTTTTAAACTCACTACACCGTCTTTTTCTTCAGTAATTTGAATCACATTAGGAGAGCAGTATTTTTCAGCTTCTTTTGCTGCAGACTCGGACCAATAGCCGCTTACAATATAGTCTGCTGTCGTTTTATCACCTAATAAATTCATTGGTAACGTTGCAAAATGGGCCCGTGCCCCGCCGTGACAAAATAAAACTTTATAGTTATCAGGGATGTTTAATAAATCACGTAGATTTTGCTCTGCTTCTGTTGCCACTTCGACAAAGTCTTTTCCGCGGTGACTCACTTCCATCACAGAAACGCCTAACCCCTTCCAATTACAAAATTCTTGTTCAGCACGACGCATGACTTCAACAGGTAGCATAGCTGGACCTGCACTGAAATTATAAACCTGACTCATTGACCTCACCCTATCCATCTTCAATTATGGTTAATAAAATTCACTCAGATAGTTAAAGTTGTACCACTCCAAGCCTTTAGCTGCAACGGTTATTGTCAGCAAGTCCAAAAAAGAAAGAGGGGTTATTTTTTGATAATGAGGAAAAGAATTTTGTTAATCTTGTCACACTCTCGACAAGCATCATTTTATGGAGAAATTAACAATAAATAAGCGATAATATCCCGAATTACGTCATTGCGCTGTATTTCGGGATATTCATTGAATATGTCTTTTATTGAGGATTAAAAATTAGCGAATAACTTTGCTTACGATTTCAATCGCTTCTTTTTCTATTTGACGTAAATGCTCTTCACCACGGAAACTTTCACAATAAATTTTATAGGCTTCTTCCGTGCCTGATGGCCTTGCTGCAAACCAGCCATAATCCGTCATGATTTTTAAACCGCCGATTGGTGCATTGTTACCTGGCGCAGCGGTTAAACGCTGTGTAATTTTATCTCCCGCCAATGTATCTGCTGCAACCATTTCAGGTGATAATTTACTTAGCTTTACTTTTTCTTCGTGAGTGGCTTTCGCTTGGATACGGTTATAAATCGGCGCGCCGAATTTCTTAGCGAGATTATTATAACGTTGTTGAGGATTTTCACCTGTAACAGCCGTAATTTCAGCTGCGAGTAAGCAAAGAATGATACCGTCTTTATCCGTTGACCACGGTGTGCCATCAAATTTTAAGAACGATGCTCCAGCGCTTTCTTCGCCACCAAAACCTAATTTACCGCTAAATAAGCCATCAACAAACCATTTGAACCCTACAGGTACTTCGACTAGTTCACAACCGATGTCATTAACCACACGGTCAATCATGGCGCTCGAGACCAATGTTTTTCCGACGGCAACATCTTTACCCCATTGAGGACGATGTTGAAATAAATAATCAATAGCAACAGCAAGATAGTGATTAGGATTCATTAGCCCATCTGGCGTGACGATGCCATGACGGTCGTAATCTGGGTCATTAGCAAACGCAAGATCAAATTTTTCTTTCATCCCAAGCAAACCCGCCATCGCCCAACTTGATGAGCAATCCATGCGAATAACACCATCATGGTCAAGTGGCATAAAGCGGAAAGTTTGGTCGAGTTGGTCGTTTACGATTTCAATATCGAGTTGATAATATTCTGCAATTTTTTTCCAATATTCAATACCGGAGCCGCCTAGAGGGTCAACACCAATTTTTAAACCTGACTTAGCAATTGCTTGCATATCAACAACATCACCCAATGCACAGACATAAGGCATGATTAAGTCTTGCTGGGTCACATATTCGCTTGTCATTGCTGTATCAAAACTGACTCGTTTTACACCTTCGAGGTTATTGGCTAGCAATTGGTTGGCATTTTTCTCAATCACAGAGGTTAAATCGGTATCAGCCGGCCCGCCATTTGCTGGGTTGTATTTAATACCGCCATCTTCAGGTGGGTTATGTGATGGTGTAATCACAATGCCATCTGCAATATCTTGGTGTGATTGGTTATAACTTAAGATAGCATGAGAGATAGCTGGAGTTGGAGTAAACCCATTATTCTCCTGAACAATAACATGAACCTGATTTGCCGCTAACACTTCAACCACAGTCATAAATGCCGCTTCTGATAACGCATGGGTGTCTTTGCCCACAAAACAAGGGCCTGTTACGCCTTGCTTTTTGCGTAAATCAGCAATTGCTTGTGCAATGGCTAGTATATGGTTTTCATTAAAGTTTTTACGCAATGAGCTACCGCGATGCCCTGATGTTCCAAACTTAACAGCCTGAGATGCATTTCCAGGTTGTGGTTGCTGCGTATAATATTGAGCGGTTAATTGAGCGACATTGATCAAGTCACTTTGAAACGGAAGCTGCCCTGCACGTTCATGTATTGTCACTTGTTTTCTCCCAAAGCACTGATGCTTTGTTATCAACACCAGTGGCCTGTCAGTTTTTAAATAGTATTACAAACTTTTTCAATCACATTGGCTGGAAATTGCATTTCCTGCATGATTGCATCAACCATACTACGCTTACGATTAGTATTCGTATTTGTGATCACCCAATAGGGTGTTCCTGGTATATGACGCGGCTTAGATTGCTTGCCAGCTGCAAGTAATGTTTGCTCATCACCAGCAAAATAAATACGAGTTCGGCCATGCATTAACTCTGTTGCACTCGCAAAACGATTTGAATCTAAACTATATAAGGTAGATAAAATCAACATAAAGCGGTCAATCGCTTTACTTTTTTCTGCATAAGCGTCAGATAACAGAAGCTCTCTAATGACTCTAACAGGATTTAATGCAACAGCGGGTGTACTCATCGCAGGTTCAGCCTTAATGACGGCATGTTCCTGACTAATTTCTTTTGCTTGTACTGGCTGCCCGGATTTGAAATTTAACATACGGCGCAAAATATCCGATGCACTTTCACCGATATGCTGTGTATGGCTCGCAATATAGCGGTAAAGCTCTTCATCAACTTCTATCGTTTTCATTTTTTCCCAGTACTTATTTAACTAAAATTTGCGGTGTGATTATAAGACAGATTTAAAAAAAACAAAACAATTAAAATTTCAATAACTTAAAGTAAACATTTTTCTAAGTTCAAAGATAATTCAGTGGGTTATCATGCCATTAATTTCAATATTTTACTTCAGTGAGCGAATTCAATTTTCTGAAATTTATTGGCTATAAACCTCCTAGTTATCGACTATTAACTTACCTCAGCCAAGATAGCCGTTTATTTGACCATTTGGATTTTACTCAGAGCCGTGACATGATAAGACCACATGTACCACTGACGAATTGATCAAATAAATATGACTGTGTTACTTAACCATACTATCCATAAACCTGAAAATCCAATCTCAAATAGCCCTATAGTACTCATACATGGGTTATTTGGTGACCTCAATAACTTAGGTGTTTTAGGTCGTAATTTACAACAATATTTCGATACGATTCAAATTGATGTTCGTAATCACGGTGACTCATTCCGTGATGAGCAAATGAGTTACCAGCAAATGGCCCAAGATGTTATTACATTAATAAAATCTTTAGGGTACGAAAATGCTATTTTAATTGGTCACTCAATGGGTGGCAAAATAGCCATGGCTGCAACTGCAATCGCCCCTAATTTTATTGATAGCATCGTTGCTATTGATATGGCGCCTGTCGCTTACCAAGTCCGTCGTCATGATAAAATATTTGCGGCTCTTGATGCCGTCACGGAAAAAAATGCGAAAACTCGCCAAGAAGCTACCGTGATTATGCGTAATTATATTAACGAAGATGGCGTTATCCAATTTCTGCTTAAATCTTTTAAACAAGGTGAATGGAAATTTAATTTGCCTGCCCTCAAAGCGAATTATGAACATATTATTGGTTGGGAAACCGTACCCGCTTGGAATAAACCCGTATTGTTAATCCCCGGAGGAAACTCCCCTTATGTGCAAGCGGAATATAAAGAGCAAATAGCGCAACAATTTCCACAAGCCAAAGCATGGGTTGTCGCCGATACGGGCCACTGGGTTCATGCAGAAAAACCAGACCATGTATTAAGAGCTATCCATCGCTTTTTATCTATTCCTGATCCTGAATAATTAATCATATTTAAATATAGATATTGGAAAGACATGTATCTTTTCAATATCTTTAAATATATTTGTAGTTAAATATAATTACTTTATTAATTACACAATAAGACTAACTTCAATACACAGCGAATTATAAACCCTGTATTATCCAAATTCTACTCTACCTTATTACTATCTAGTGCATATTTTATTAATGCAAGTTTGGATTTAAAAATTCAAATAACTTAAGGAATTTATTAATATAGAAAATGGATAGTCTAAAATCAAAATCAACATTATATTTCATTAGTGTCATTGCTAAGTTATCAGGGCAAGTAAATCCTAAAGAACTAGAACAAACACTCAATCAATCTATTGGTTATAATGAAAAAATTAACATTATTAAATCGAAACACAACATTCGCTGTAGGAATAAATATCAGAAAGATAAAAATATAGCTAAAATCGTTTGCCCAGCAATTTTATATAATACCAAAGGCGTAGCTTTTCTATTAGCTAACCGCAATCAAGAACAAGTTCTCATTCAGCAATTTGGGAATAAACCGCCAGAGATATGGAGCATTGACGAGCTAAACCAACAATGGAGTGGCCATTGGTTACAGGTAAGCCTTAAACAAGGGCAATTTGACATCACTTGGTTCCAAGCTGAATTTATGAAATACAAATCCATTATTTTGTGGGTTTTATTTTTTTCATTTATATTGCAAATCCTCGCATTAGTCTCCCCTATTGTTATGCAAGTGATTATGGATAAGGTGCTCGTTCATAATAGCTTAGTCACCTTGGACGTTTTAATTTTTGGGTTAATGGTTGCTGCACTAATAGAAGTAACGTTAAAAGGGTTACGTGAATATATTTACCATCATACAGTTAACCGTATTGATATGACACTCGGCTTAAAGCTAGTTAATCATTTATTGAGATTGCCTATTCCCTTTTTTAAAAGTAGGCAAATAGGCGCGATTGTCACTCGCGTAAAAGAGCTCGAAACTATTCGCGAATTTTTAACCAGTAGTTTTTTCACGCTATGTGTTGATGTGTTGTTTTTATTTGTATTCATTTTCGTGATGAATTTAATATCCACAACACTCACAATAATATTTTTGTGCTCTATTCCTTTTTATCTTTTATTGGCTTGGTGGCTAACGCCTAAAATCGAGTCTGCCGCACAGCAACAGTTTACTAATATCGCCATTAATACCTCTTTTTTGACCGAAAGTATTAATGGGATAGAAACCGCCAAAAGTTTATCCGTCGAACCGAATTTTACGCGTCGCTGGGATGGTCAAACCTCAGATATGAGCCAAACTAACTTTGTAGCAGGACAAATTAGCTCCCGTTCCGAGCATCTCGTAATGGCTATCGAAAAAATTACCAGTGCGATTGTATTGTGGGTTGGTGCCTCTGAAGTTTTAGCATTGCAGATGACAATTGGCCAACTTATTGCTTTTTATATGATGGTTAACCATGCTAACCAGCCTCTCATCAAACTGACCAAGCTATGGGGAGACTATATTCGCACGAGCGTCGCTATCGAAAAACTTTCCCAGATTATCAACTTACCCATCGAACAATCTCAGCAAGAAAATAAATTACCTCTTCAAGGGCATTTAAACCTAAAAAATATCTCGTTCCGCTACCAACCGAACATGCCGTTTGTTCTAAAAAACTTTAATTTAAATATTGCAGCGGGAGAAACCATTGGCATTGTTGGCACATCAGGGTCAGGCAAGAGCACTCTTGCTAAATTATTACTACGGCTTTATACCCCTGAAAGTGGAACCATATTTGTGGATGGCACTCCCATATCCGCGATTAACTTACACTCTCTTCGTCAGCAAATTGGTATTGTGTTGCAAGAGAATTTCTTATTCAGCCAATCTGTTTTTCATAATATTGCTCAAACCTCACCTAATGCCTCCATGGATGAAGTGGTTCATGCTGCCAAAATGGCGGGAGCACATGAATTTATTTTGAAATTACCCAAAGGCTACGACACTGTTCTTGCTGAGGGGGGATCATCTCTTTCTGGCGGTCAACGCCAACGCATTGCAATTGCTAGAACGCTGCTTTCAAACCCTAGAGTAATTATTTTTGATGAGGCGACTAGCGCTTTAGACGACGAATCCCAAGCAGTTATTCAAGAAAATATGCAATTCATTGCCAAAGGAAGAACCGTCATCACAATTGCTCACCGCTTATCAACCATTCGCCATCACCAGCGGATTATTGTGATGCAACATGGTGAAATCATTGAGCAAGGTAGCCATCAGCAACTTATTGAACAAGGTAATTTTTATAAACACTTGTGGACTCTACAGCAGTCTCTGAAATCAGACATGGACGTAAAATGAAACATCGATTAGACAAAAACCGTTATAACAGCTTTTTGCCTTCACACTTGGCGATATTAAAAACTCCCCCATCTTACTTGGCACTATACGTCGCTATTTCTATTAGTGTGGGTATTTTTCTTGCTGTGACTTGGTCGTTTTTTGGTAAGTTGGATATTCAAGCCACCACGCAGGGTAAACTTATTGTTTCAGGGCGAACACAATTAATTCAAGCGTTTGAATTAAGCCGTTTAGAACATATTCATGTTACTGATGGGCAAACAGTAAAACAAGGCGATCCTTTAATTACCGTCAATGTGTTAGGTGTTGACCAAGATATTCTAAGTTTAAATTATCAACACAACTTCCATTTGGCCGAAATAGTAATTTATCAAGCATTGATTTCACAACAGCCTATTGAGCAGTTACCTCTATTTAATCAATTAACTGAACTAGAGCAAAACAACACGCGGGCTAGCTATCAAACACAAAAATTAGAATTTGATTCATTAATGAATGAACTTAATAATGAAATTCAATTGAATACCGTCAATCAACAAGCCCGAAAAGATGAATTACTTACCATCAACTCCCTTATTGTCAATATCAAAAAACGCCTCGATGCACACCATTCGTTAACTGAAAAACAGTTAATCAGTCAAAAGGAATTTTTAGAACAAGAGCGAGAGCTATTAATCGCTAAAAAAGAAAAAGTGACCAAATTATCTGAGCTTTCAATTCTGAAAAGCCAGCACCATGCCTTAAATGAAAAAATAGACCGGATAAAAGCCCAAAAAAACCAAGAGTGGGATGAGAAATACAAACAAGCTGACTTTAAACGAGCTTCTCTTGAGCAAGAACTATTAAAAAATAAAGAAAGAAATCAATTAGAAATTATACGAGCCCCCGTTGATGGCACTATTCAACAGCTTGCTACACACACTTTAGGAGCTGTATTGCAACCCGCACAGCAACTAATGGCTGTTGTTCCTAACAATAATGTTCAATTAGCTGAAATTAAAATCTTGAACAAAGACATTGGGTTCATCCATGAAGGGTTGAGAGCAGAGGTGAAAATAGATGCATTCCCTTACACACGTTATGGCACGATTGAAGGTGAAGTGATTTCCATATCGCGCGACAGTACTCTCGATGAAAAGCTTGGATTAGTGTTCTTAGGGCAAATTGGTCTTAACCAAAAAGAACTATCCGTTGATGGTGAATCTATTGAACTGACTCCCGGTTTATCCATTGTGGCAGAAATAAAAACGGATAAACGCCGTATTATTGACTACTTGCTTAGCCCTATTAATGAATACACCTCAAACGCGATGAGAGAAAAATAATCGATGGAACAGTTTAATAATCATGGCTTGGATGCCTTAGTTTGGGTGGCTAAATATTACCAAAACAATGTTTCATCAGATCAACTCAGGCACGCAATTGGTATGCAAACTATATCTCCTACAGAGTGGGAAATTAGAGAGTGTGCACATACATTGGGGTATGAAACCGAGCTTATTACTGCACGATACACACAATTAATAACGCTACCTTTACCCGCTTTAATCTATATAGATGGTTTTTGGCAAGTTATTAGCCAAGAAAATGAATTAATTCTCATTAACCCTACTAATGAGGAACGAAAACCTATTCATAACTCTATTGGACATCAAGAAACTGAATATGATGTATTACTCATTAAGGAGCAATTAGAGCCAGAGCAAAAAAAGGCCTTTGGCTTTAGCTGGTTTATTCCCTCTGTTTTGCGACAACATGTTAAATTACGAAATATTTTTATTCTCTCTGCCATTATTCAGCTTTTCGCCTTAATTAGCCCGCTGTTGTTTCAGAATTTAATCGACAAAGTGTTAGTTGGTCGCAGTCTCTCAAATTTACATGTCATTGCATTGGCGATTTTTGCCATTGCTGTTGCAGAACCGATATATGGTTTTATTCGTAATAAAATTTTTAGTCATAGTAGTAGCCAGATCAGTGCTGAGTTGTCAGGGAAAATTTATCGCCACTTAATGGCCTTACCGTTAAATTATTTTAAGCTAAGGCCAACAGGGAAAATTATTGCCAGAATCCGTGAATTAGCCCATATAAGGCAATTTTTAACGGGCTCAACACTGATGCTGTTTATTGATTTTATCTTTGTCATCCTTTTTGTCGCAGTTTTATTTTCCTACAGTAGTTTGATGGCTTGGATTTTATTGGGCTCAATGGGGGTATTTTTTGTTTTATGGATGATACTCGGCCCCATTATTCGCCAACAAACTGAAAAATCTTATCAAGCGGATGAAAATGGTCTCACTTTTCTCACCGAAAGTATTACTGGGATTGAAACCATCAAAACAACCGCAACAGAAAAATACTTTAATCAACGTTGGAAAAAAATATTTAGCAAACAGCTAACTCAAAGCTTTAAAGTATCAATGCGCAGTGAAGTAGCCTCTCAATTAATGACATTTGTGAGCAAAATAACGACTGCGATCCTTTTGTGGGTCGGTGTCAAAGAGGTATTAAATGGTGGAATTTCTCCTGGCGAATTAGTGGCATTTAATATGCTAAGTGCGCATGTTACGCAGCCCGTATTGCGGTTTGCCCAGGTTTGGCAAGATTTCCAACATACCATTATTTCATTACGCCGAGTGGGAGATATTCTTGATGAACCGGTAGAAAATGAACGTAAAGGGATTGCAAATACATCAAATATTCACGGAAAAATAGAGTTTCAAAATATCCGTTTTCGCTATCAACCTGATACACCTGAAGTTCTCAATAATTTATCCTTAATGGTTAATGCAGGTGAATTTATTGGTATTACTGGCCCCTCAGGTTCAGGAAAAAGTACCTTAACGAAATTATTACAGCGGCTTTATGTCCCACAACATGGGCAAGTTATTGTTGATGGCATGGATTTAGCTGTCGCAGATACCGTATCATTACGCCGAAAAATGAGCGTCGTATTACAAGAAAGTACCTTATTCGTTGGTTCTATCGCAGATAATATCCGTTTGAGTCATCCACAAGCGACTGACGAGCAGGTGATTCACGCAGCAAAATTAGCGGGAGCTTATGAATTTATCATGACATTGACTGATAATTTTAATTATCCCTTATCAGAAAAAGGCTCCAATCTTTCAGGTGGTCAACGTCAAAGGATTGCACTTGCGCGTGCATTACTCACCGAACCCGATATCTTAATTCTCGATGAGGCCACTTCTGCACTCGATTACGAGTCAGAAGCCGCCATTATGGAGAATATGCCATTAATTACTCAAGGAAGAACCGTCATTAGCATTGCTCACCGGCTAAATACGATTATGCACGCTGATAGGATATGTGTGATTTGCCAAGGAGAAGTACACGAGATGGATACCCACGAAAACTTACTCAAATCAAATGGTTTATACGCCAATTTATGGCACCAGCAGACACAATAATACGAATAAAAAAGCATCACGCTTATAGCAAGTGGTGCTTTTTTACCAAAAGCGCTCATTTTACAATCAATTAAACCCAATCATCATTGATGAAGCTATAGCACAAGGGGATTAGCTAGGGTATCATGGCGCGCTGAATTACTGGCACACCCTTTTAGCAGTTATAGACATGGCAAAAGAACAAACGGATCGAACGACACTAGATTTGTTCGCTGAGGAACGAAGGCCTGGGCGACCTAAAACAAGCCCGCTATCACGGGATGAACAACTGAGGATCAACAAACGCAACCAACTGAAACGAGATAAAGTGAAGGGATTGCGCAGAGTTGAATTGAAACTGAACGAAGACGCTGTCGCGGTATTGAATCAGTTAGCTGAAGATAAAAATATAAGCCGTAGTGAATTGATCGAAGAAATTTTGATGTCACAACTTGAACATGTTGATACATCAATACTCAAGTAACGTTATCTTGATAAATCACACAAATTTGACAGACTTAGCAACATTTTTTCGCCAAAATAAGGCGTAATATTCTATCTATTTTCGTTCTAAACGGGCTATAGAAGGCGAATTTTCACCTCTAGCTCTCTTAGAAAAACAAGAGGTTAATCACTTTATGGCAGTCATAGGCATTTTCTTCGGAAGTGACACAGGTAACACAGAAAATATTGCCAAAATGATCCAAGAAAGATTAGGCAAAGATGTAGCAGAAGTTCACGATATCGCGAAATGCAGCAAAGAAGATATTGAAGCTTTTGACATTCTACTTCTTGGTATTCCAACTTGGTATTATGGTGAAGCCCAATGTGACTGGGATGATTTTTTCCCTACTCTCGAAGAGATTGATTTCGAAGGTAAACTTGTCGCCTTATTTGGTTGTGGAGACCAAGAAGACTACGCTGAATATTTCTGTGATGCTATGGGTACGATCCGCGATATTATCGAACCACGTGGTGCTGTTATTGTTGGTCACTGGCCAACAGAAGGTTATCACTTTGAAGTATCCAAAGGCATGGCAGATGACAACCATTTTATTGGTTTAGCTATTGATGAAGATCGTCAACCTGAGCTAACTGATGAACGTGTTGATGCATGGGTAAAACAAATCTCTGAAGAGATGTCTTTAGCTGAAATTTTAGGCTGATAGACTACATAAAGAACCCTTACCCATAGATTACACCACTGTCTTACACAAAATGAACCCCAAAGCCAGTGGCGTAGTCTAAAATAACCGATAAGGTATCCTAATAGGATAGGTTCTCAAGAGATTATCAAAATAATGAGACAATGCATGGTTTCTATTTTTATTTTCCATGCCTATAATTGTAAATCAGTTTAGAAGACAACTGTATTGATGTTAAAAATGTCTCATTATTGTTAAATTTATGATTTAAGATACAGGACAAACCCGCATGACAGACAACAATAAAGCATTGAAAAATGCTGGACTCAAAGTCACTCTTCCAAGATTAAAAATTTTGGAAGTACTTCAAGAGCCTGAGTGCCACCACGTCAGTGCGGAAGATCTCTATAAAAAGCTGATCGATATGGGTGAAGAGATCGGGTTAGCAACTGTATACCGCGTGTTAAACCAGTTTGATGATGCCGGTATCGTAACCCGTCACAACTTCGAGGGTGGTAAATCTGTATTCGAACTAACTCAGCAACATCACCATGACCATTTAATCTGTTTAGATTGTGGAAAAGTGATTGAGTTTACTGACGAATCCATTGAAACCCGCCAAAAGAATATCGCTGCTCGCCATGGCATTAAACTATCTAACCATAGTTTATATCTATATGGTCATTGCGCAGATGGTGATTGCCGTGACAATGCTGACGCACACGAAGCAAAAGAGTAATAGTATTCAACCATCGTTGATGAAACATCATGGTTAAAAATGCCAAAACCCTGATAATACAATTTTATCGGGGTTTTTTATTTTAAGTATTAATATTCCCTTTTTTACTCGATTAGTGATAATTGTTAGTAAGTAACTTAAACACAATTATTTATCACTGTATTTTAGCAACAATGCAAGATTTTTATAAAAACTATAATAGTTGCAATTCAAATCAAAACCCTTATATTATTTCAGAGATAAATATATTCCGTTATCTAGAATAATACTTTACATATCAAAGTGGTATATAAATAACATCATAGATGATTCCAAACATTTCATACTATTTAAAATTATTTAATTACCTTGCTATAATTTCAACTCCAAATTAGAGAGTTAATGATCCAAATGTAGTCATAACGTTAAATCATCATTTAAATGCGTAATTACATTTATTGACTAAACTAATTGAGTACTTGAGTACTTGAGTAATTTGTAAGAGATTAACTGATGAAAAAAACCTATCTTTTTCTCAATACAAGTTTTTTCTTCTGGTTTCTTACTTTAATAGGGTGGTTTTTTAGCTATTCGTCTATCACCTTATTTTCGTTTGTATTATCAATACTGTTCTTGATCGTATACTTCAATCAAAAAAAGGTAAGTAAAATGTTCACCAAAAGACAAAACAAGCCCACGCCTACAGCGACGTCCCCTTCTATAAGTAATGAGCCTGAAGTGACTACAAAAATAGAAGAACAAATAACACTGTCAACTCCGACTATTAGTGAAGAAAAATCGAATACGATTATCTCTAGGGACGTTATTTTTGAAGGAAATATTACGTCTAATGAGCAAGTGCATATCTATGGGAAAGTCATTGGAAATATAACAGGAAAAGAAAATACGGTTAAAGTTATGTTAAACGGCCAAGTTACGGGAAATATCACCTGCAAAGAACTGGTGGTTAATGGTCGTATTGAAGGTGAATGCTTATCTGATACTATTTGTATTGAAAATAATGGGGAAATCCACGGTACTATCCATTACAGTAGTTTATCAATTAAAAAAGGGGGAATTTTATCTGGCCAAGCACAAGTTAAAAACCCACCCCATCAATCAGAAAAAGTTACCGTATTAAAAGATAAATTAAAACAAGATACCCTTATACTCAATGAAAGTGTAAATAACGCATCCTTGTAATCAAAAATAAAATAAGGTGAATAAATTCACCTTATTTTTAACTCTTAATATAAGTGTTTATTCTTGTCTTAATATTCCATTCAATATTAAAAATATATGGTAAGCCTTTAGCTATCAGGGCAAATGACTGCTATAGTTTCTTTATAGCAGTCATTGCTACTAAAGGATTTTACTAATTAGAATACCGTGAATGGCATCATCACCATAAATTTAATATCTTTTTCATCTTGGAAGATATTTCCGTAACCACCGCCATAGCTCGGAATATCTGTATGGTTATCATACTTGGTAAAATGCAATTTAAATAATGTATCTTTTGCTCGACCTGACTGTACGGTATATAAAATATCAAAGTTCCATGCGCTTTCTTTTAAGCGTACATCCTGAGCATATTGGCTATTGGTACTTGGTTTAGCATCCCATCCATAAATATATGAGGTTCCAACCTTCCATCCAGCTAAGTCCCAATTTTTTAAATCATACATGACACCGGCCATAACGGCTTTTTCATTATTAGCATTCCAATCCGAACGGCCATCCCACCAAATGTCCATGCGACCATTTGATGTTGCCCAACCGGGGGTCATACGCTGCAGGAAATAACCTTGGTTACCTTTGGCTTTTACATAGGTTCCTTCTAATTTAAAATCAAATTCATCGTAAGTGTAGCCTAGTGTCATCGCTTGCAACCAAGCTAAACCGTCATAAACATCGTTAACTCCCCCCCCTGAAACCTTATCTTTTGCACCATAAAATTGATAAGACATACGTAAGTCACGGTCAACAACAGGAACTGCATAGGAAACCTTGGCAAAATATTGATCCATATAGCTTTTAGCTTGCCCATATGCCCCTTCTAAGACTAAATTGTTTTTAAAGTCATATTTAAAGCCAATTGAGTGTAAATAACTGATCCCAGTTTCACCATCCGCTTCACGAAAGTCATACATGCTACGGTACCAAGGTGCTTTATAGCGGTCAGTCCACATATAGGACATGCTAAGTTCACCATTTTGCTCAAAATCAAACACCCCGCCTACCTCTAATCCGCGATATGTACCCGGCATATAGCTCCAGTGGGATGCGAGTATAGTTTGACCAGTAGGTTGAATATAGCCACCTCTACCCCAGAAAGGGCCATATTTCAATTTTGCAGCAGCCTTATAAAAAGTCACACCACTACGATCTCCAGTCCATTTTTCATCCCAACGTGATTTCGCATCACTAAAGCCGATTTCATTGGGTGCAGCTGGCCCACTATTAGATAACTCAATAGCGGTAAAACCCGCTAAATCTAGCCCGATGATGTCCTGAAAATAACCGGATGAGAAATCAAGACTGGCATTAAATGTTGAGTGTTTAAGATTATCCGCATACTTTTTATATTTATCGCTATTTGGGTCTAAATCTTTACGTGAACGATCGCGTTGCCAGTAGTAAAGGCCACCTGTAAGTTTTGAATCTTCAATAAATTGCTCCGCATGCATGATTGGTTGATAACCAATAGGAAGCATTGCTATTGCAATTTTTAAGACGAGCAATTTCCTGCCAGTATTGACATTTTTATTAACCATTCTTGTATTCCTCTAATATTTTTTAATTTTATTTTTCGGCCGAAATACGATTTAACTTTCCATTTAAATCTAAATATTCACAATGAGTTATATCTCTTGCGATGTATTTAGCCTATTTTTTGCAACGCGAATTATCAACACAGATACAGGCTTTGTTGCCAAAATATGATCAATGGCACATTAATTTTAATTAACTGTCATTATCACCGATGATGACCTTGCTAAAAATAAAAAGTAATTGATTGATAAATATAAAAAATATGCATGGGATACGTATAAGGAAGTGTTTAAGAAAAAATCAATAAATTAACTAATTGTTCCTTAATTTCGTCTATTCTGCAGGAATTCGCTAAGTTCTATCACCACATTGACCTAATTGCCTTAAAATAGATCAGATTACTGAGTCAAATAATTAGGATAAATGTTGTTATGCTGAAAAATAACATACACAGCTATAAAATTTCTCAATAAATAATCAAATAAAATGTACAGCATTATTAAGAAAAGCACCGCATTATCATTTGCTATTATGAACTCTCCTTTTCAATATAAAGAGTTCGTAAATGAAAATAGACTTAACAGGCAAACGCGCATTAGTCAGTGCATCAACAGCTGGAATTGGTTATGCAATTGCTAAAGGCCTCGCTAATTGTGGCGCAGAAGTTTTGATTAATGGCCGTAACAATATACGTGTTAATGATGCCGTTTCTCTGCAGCGACTGCCGAAGAAGTCGCGAATATGGTAGTTTATACCTGCTCTAAACAAGCCTCAGCGACTTCCGGTGCAGCCTTACGTGTTGATGGTGGCGTTATCGATGACATTGTGTAATTCGAGCATTCAATAATATTGCCTTATTGTCACAGCAAAACTAACGGGGTACAGGCTACTGCACCCCGCTGTATGAAATAAATACTCGTTTTGATAATTAATATTTTTCGAATAATGCCTGAATTTGCTGAGGATCTTTAGTCTGAGTTAAGGCTAATTGCAGCAATACGCGCGCTTTTTGCGGATTTAACCTTTCTGAAGCAACAAAACCATATAAGTTATCATCCACTTCGGCATTTCTTGTCGTATACCCTGTTGGTACACGGCTTGAGCGAACGACAACCACGTCTTCTTTCGCTGCTTTTGCTAAAGCGTCAAAGACAGTCTTATACATATTACCGTTACCCACACCCGCGCTTACAATTCCTTCAACCCCTTCTTCTCTCAAGGCTTTCACAGGAGCTGCTGATGCATTGGCATAGTTATAAACGATACCTACCGCAGGGAGCTTTTCGAGCTTACTGACGTCGAATGCCGCTTTGTCACTACGAGGTTGCGCTGCTTGGAAATAAGTAACTTTACCATCATGAATAAAGCCTTCTGCCCCACTATTAACGGCATCAAACGCTTGTACTTCAGTGGTGCTCATTTTCATCACATTACGGCCTTGCACGACTTTATCGTTCATTGCCATCAAAACACCGCGCTCTCCAGCAGACTTATCCGTCGCTAAAACGACTGCATTATACAGGTTCAAAGGACCGTCAGCGCCTAAAGCCGTTGACGGTCGCATTGCACCAACCAAGACAATGGGCTTTTTACATTGCGTGGTTAAATCAAGGAAGAATGCCGTTTCTTCTAAAGTATCAGTCCCGTGAGTGATTACAAAACCATCTGTTTTATCACAATCTTGGTTAATTTTTTTCGCCAGTGCCAGCCAAACTTGGTCATTCATATCTTGCGAACCAATATTCACCAATTGTTCACCGCTTAAATTGGCAATTTTTTTGGTTTCTGGCACCGCATTAATTAAAGCATCAATCCCTACTTTACCCGCTTGGTAACTGGAGGATGTGGCTGAATCACCACCACCTGCTATCGTTCCCCCTGTCGCCAATACCGTAATATTCGGTTGAGCGATAGCGGATACGGCAAACAGTGAAACCAATGTCGCCAAAAGCGCTTTATTTCTGTTTTTCATCCTATTTTCCTTTCATTAATAAACTTCGGTTATTATGTGGAATTGTGCTGAATTTTATGTGACCTATACAATTATTTTAGGATAAATAATGAATTTTAAGATGATTTATCTATGAATGAATAAAAAGCGTGAGGCTTGCAGCAAAAATCCGTATCATAGCCCGTTTGAAACACTCTATTCACAAGTGACTGACAATGAGCCAAACTTTTATTCCCGGCAAAGATGCCGCTCTTGAAGATTCCATTGATGCATTTCAAACCAAATTAAAGAAATTAGGGTTTGATATTGAAGAAGCCTCTTGGTTAAACCCTGTACCTAACGTTTGGTCTGTACATATCCGCGATAAAGCGTGCCCACTTTGCTTTACTAATGGTAAAGGGGCGAGCAAGAAAGCTGCATTAGCCTCAGCGCTTGGTGAGTATTTTGAGCGTTTATCAACGAATTACTTCTTTGCGGATTTCTACCTAGGTAAATCTATTGCTGAAGGGGATTTTGTCCACTACCCTAATGAAAAATGGTTCCCATTAACCGAAGATGATAGCTTACCTGAAGGGTTATTAGACAATCGTTTGATTAAGTTTTATGACCCCGACAACGCCTTAGCCGCCAGCCAATTAATTGACTTGCAATCTGGTAATGAAGAACGCGGTATTTGTGCACTGCCATTTACCCGTCAATCAGACAACCAAACTGTATATATTCCAATGAATATTGTTGGCAATCTCTATGTTTCTAACGGGATGTCTGCGGGCAATACAGCCAACGAAGCTCGTGTACAAGGACTTTCCGAAGTCTTTGAACGCTTTGTAAAAAATAAAATCATTGCTGAAAGTATTAGCCTACCGGCTATCCCAGCAGACGTCATGGCACGCTACCCTGCGGTAGTTGAAGCGGTTGAAACCTTAGAAAAAGAAGGTTTTCCAATTTTCTGTTATGACGCATCACTCGGTGGCCAGTACCCTGTGATTTGTGTGGTGTTATTTAACCCACAAAATGGGACTTGTTTTGCCTCATTTGGTGCTCACCCCGACTTTGGTGTTGCCCTTGAGCGTACCGTCACGGAATTACTGCAAGGCCGTGGCTTAAAAGACCTCGATGTGTTTAATGCACCGACCTTTGATGACGAAGAAGTGGCTGAGCACACGAATCTTGAAACTCACTTTATTGATTCAAGCGGTTTAATTAGCTGGGATCTGTTTAAAGATGATGCCGATTATGCCTTTGCAGATTGGAGCTTTAAAGGCACAACTCAAGAAGAGTTTGCAACACTTATCAGTATTTTCAATACATTAGATGCTGAAGTCTATATTGCAGATTATAACCACTTGGGTGTCTACGCTTGCCGAATCTTAGTCCCAGGTATGTCTGATATTTACCCAGTTGAAGACTTACATATCGCCAATAACGCGATGGGCGCTTATTTACGCGACACCATTATCAACCTACCTGATAGCCAATGGGAAAAACAAGACTATCTTGCCCTTATCGAGCAATTAGATGACGACGGTTTAGATGATTTTACCCGTGTTCGTGAATTACTTGGTTTGGCAGTAGGTAAAGACAATGGGTGGAGTAACCTGCGTATTGGTGAACTAAAATCCATGTTGGCACTAGCGGGTGGTGATCTTGAACAAGCACTTGCTTGGGTTGAATGGACACAAGACTTCAATAGCTCAGTATTTACTGCCGAGCGCGCAAATTATTATCGTTGCTTGCAAACCCTGTTGTTGTTATCTCAAGAAGAAGAACGTGACCCTGCGCAATACTACAACGCCTTTGTGCGTATGTATGGTCAAGAGGCAGTAGATGCTGCATCAGCCGCTATCGCTGGGGAATCATGCTTCTATGGCTTGTGGTCTATTGACGAAGAACTTAAAGCACTTCCTGCGCATCAAGCTTTGCTGGCTGCTTATGAAAAGCTGCAAAAAGCAAAGCGTGATAATGCATAATGTGAATTAAATCGTTGACGGGGAACTTGCCCCGTCAACATTTTTACATTTTATTGGTTTATATTAATTATAAATCCAATGAACGTTTCCATAATAAGAAATCAAACTGTTCTAGGCGATCCGCTTGGACCTGATAGTCACCGCTTGCCGTATCAATTACCCGTTCAAATAGCCCTTTACTTATTGTCGGTAATGGAACCCCATCAATAATTGGCCCGCAATCATAATCAATTATGTCCGATAGGCGCTCTGCAATGGCACTATTCGTCGATATTTTTAAAACAGGTACAATCGGGTTCCCTGTGGGAGTGCCAAGCCCTGTTGAGAAAATAACCACATTACACCCTGCAGCAACAAGTCCTGTGACTGCATCAACATCATTACCCGGCGTACAAACTAAGGATAACCCACTGTCAGGCATCGGCTCCGCATAGTCACACACCGCACTAATCGGCGATGTTCCGCCTTTTTTAGCCGCTCCGGTCGATTTAATCGCATCGGTTATTAGCCCGTCCGCAATATTGCCGGGACTTGGGTTATCGGCAATGGTAGTATTAAAGAAATTCGCTGTTTTTTCATAACGTTCCATCAAATCTAAGAATTTTTTCTTATCTTCAAAAGAGACGCACCGTTTCACCATATCCCCTTCTGCACCACATAATTCCGGAAATTCAGCTAACCCTGATGCGCCCCCCAAAGTCACTAGCCAATCAGAAACTAGCCCCATCGCAGGGTTACCCGAGATCCCAGAAAAACCGTCAGAAGCGCCACATTTCACACCGAGTTTTAAATGAGACAACGGAACGTCCACACGAGATTGCGGTATGACGGCCTTCATGCACTCATAGGTTTGCTTCAATGCTGTTTGCATCATTTCTTCTTCGCTACTCCACTCTTGCTGGCGAAAGTAAAGTGCAGGTTTAGCAAAATTAGGGTTACGAGCAACAAGTGACTCTTTAAACATTTTACGCTGTGCTTTTTCACAGCCCAAACTGAATACCGTAATACCGATGACATTAGGGTGGTCCGCATAAGCAGCAAGCACATCACACATCGTTTTACTGTCAGAGGTCGCTCCACCACAACCACTCGTGACCGTAATACATCGTACACCTTCTATATGTGGGAATAATTTAGGTTTTGCCGTTCCCCCTTGCTCACCAGCTGTTAAATCCAACGCAAAATTTTTCAAACTATTATTGGTATAACCTAATGCTTCATTTAAGGCGTCTGTAAGTTTTGTTACATTGCGGTTTTCACAAAATACCAATGGAAAAATTAACCAGTAGTTTGCGGTTCCTACTCGCCCATCCTCACGTACATAGCCTTTAAATGTGCGTCCTTGATATGCAGATACATCAGGTGCATTCCACTCGTACGGTGCATCTTGTTCTAAAGAAACTGGGGCTGCATAGTGGCGAATATTATCGACTGTGATAACTTCACCTTTTGCAATTGGCTTTGTTGCTTTTCCTACTGCTGTGCCATACATAGAAACAATGCCATCAACGGGTATCGCTTCCATGGCAAATTTATGCTTTGCTTTAACATCAGTCACGAGGGTCACATCTTCACTTCCCCAGTGATAAATATCCCCTGCTTGCAAGTCCTTTAAGGCAACAATTAGGTTGTCGCTCTCATCAATTTTGAGAATTTTTTGCATGTCACACCTTCCTAAAAATTGTCATTAGTTAGATGACAATGCGTTGAGATTCTTGTTATGCGTATTTTTTTTAAGTAATGCGATTAAGACGGCACAACCTACGGTGATCACCGCTAATGTCACGATACCTGCGGTATTGCTATTCATCATTTTATCGACTTCCACGCGAATGATTGGCGCGAGGAATGAACAAAATGCCCCCATGGTGGTACAGAAACCAATTCCTGCTGCTAATGCAGGGCCGCTTAATAACTGAGGAGGAAACGTCCAAAATACTGGTTGAACGGATAAAAAACCAACAGCGCTTAAACATAATGCTGCAATAGCAAAAACAGGGCTTGCAAATGCTGACAATGCCAAACCTAATGCTGCGGCTAACATACACAGCACTGAGATTTCGATGCGACGAGTTGGATGGCGGTCAGCAAAACGAGGAATGTAATACACCCCGAATGCAGAACAAGCCCAAGGTATGGCAGCAACTAAGGATTGTTTAAAGCCTAAACTTTCCCCCATTAAGGACGCAACTTGGGAAGGCAGAAAGAACATCAAACCGTATACTGAAATTTGTATCGTGCCGTAAATCAGTGCAAGGTGCCAAACTTTGATATTTTTTAGTGCAGATAATACCGATGTGGTTTCAGTTTTTGCATTTTCTTTGGCTAATTGTTCAGTTAGCGCTTTTTTCTCTTCTTCGGTTAAAAAACGGGCTTTTTCAGGGCTATCATCCAAATAAAAGAAAGCAAAAATACCAATCACAACGGCAGGAAGTCCTTCAATGACAAACATCCAGAACCAACCTGTCCGGCCTAACCAGCCATGCAATTCCAGTAACGCGCCTGATAATGGCGAACCCAGTGTCAATGCCAAAGGTACACCTAGAACAAAGATCCCAATTACAGACCCACGTACATTATTGGGGAAATAAATTGAGGCTAATAATAGAATGCCTGGATAAAAGCCAGCTTCCCCAAGTCCCAACAAGAAACGCAAAACTATAAATTGCGTTTCATTGGTGATAAAACCTGTCATTGCCGACAGAACGCCCCAGATTACCGTGGTAATACTCAGCCACTTTTGCGCACCAATTTTGTTTAAAATTAAGTTAGCGGGAATGCCAAATAGCGCATATGCCGCAAAGAAAATACCGGCACCAAAAGCAAACGCTGAATCAGATAAACCAATGTCGACTTGCATTGCATCTTTCGCAAAACCTACGTTGACTCGGTCAATAAATGCAACAAAATACAAAATAAACATCAGGGGTACTAAACGTTTCCACGATTTGGCTATCGCAGAATTTAAAACAGGATTGTTATAAGCTTTAGTTGTCGCCATGATATTTTTCCCTGTTGGTAAGATGTTCTATTGTGTTTGATTCAGGAAAGGTCAGAGCGGTGAATCAGCAAGGGTTAACAACTGCTGAAGTTGCTCAATCTGTATATTGTTCAACCCAATAAATGGTGCTGTACAATAATCTGAATTAACCACACCTTTTAGCTGCAACGCTTTCTTAAAGGTTGGGATGAATGGCGCATTGACGCCATATATAGCCATCAATTGGTCTACTCGTTGCTGGTGTTTTGCCACTAACGCTAAATCACCTTGGGTAAACGCCTGCATCCATGATGCAAAAAATTGCGGCACAATATTTGAAAGCCCACCAATGCACCCATTTCCCCCCGATAACACCACATGAGCAAAGTTATTATCGTAACCTGCGTATACCTCAAAATGAGGCAAGCGTGATTTCACCGTTTCAATCACTTGGGCGGTATGAGTCGTGTCAGGAATGGTATCTTTTAATCCGATGATATTGGGATATTTATCCGCTAAACGTAGGCAAACATCAGGGGAGACAGAATAACCTGTTCGTTCAGGAAAGTTATAAATGAAAATGTTAGCAGATGTTTTTGCTGCTATCGCACTGTAAAAACGAAAAACACCTTCATCATCTAGCGGGAAATAATATGGGCTAATAATCATCACCCCATCGATTCCTTTTTCATATGCATAGTTAGCCAATTCAATCGACTCTTCCACATCAAGGCGGCTTGCCCCTGCATAAACACGCATTTCCTCCTTGGGATAACGACCACATAGGTCGATGAGTTTTTTTGAGCTCTGCATATTGAGCGCAAAAAACTCCCCCGTGCTTCCCATAGTGACAAAACCGGAGACTTTGCCCTTCAATGAGTCATAAACACGTATATTTTGTTCTATATCCACTCGACCTTTGTCATCAAAGATGGTCACTACTGGAGTGATATAACGACTTTCCATACTGATAATCTCCTCGTTACCGATGTTCATATATACAAACCACATTCATAAATAAAAACTATAAACAAGAAATCATGAATCATTGATTGAGTCAAATTCATACAACTCATATGAAAATTTTATGTAATAATCTGATTAAAAAGATATTTGAAGGGATTAAGTGGTCATAAAGCTAACTAAAGAATAATTTTTTTATTGCTAAATTTTGAGCAAAGTCACGCCTTTTGGATGACTTTACCCATTATTAAGAGTGACCAATTTGAGATTAAACGTATTCCTGAGATGATTTACATAGTGGTATTTTAAACCTAGAATAGCGACAAAATTAATCAGGGAGGTGGTTTAATGTCTACGGGGCACATGCCGACAATTCGGGTATTAGAAATACTGCAAGTTTTATCGGCTGAAAATACTGGGCTTTCTTTGACGCAACTTTCTGATAAAACACAAATATTAAAAGGGACGATTTATCCTATCTTAAAAACATTGGTTGAACATCGGTATATTAATTACGATGATAATAGCCAGCTATATTATTTAGGTATCGCCTGCTCGCTTCTTTCCCGCTCATTTTTCGAAAAATCCTATTGGCTAAAAATGGTTCATCGGGAAATGGTGCATATCGTTGATGAATGCAATGAAGTGTGCCAAATGGGGATTTTAGACGGTGCTAATGTGTTATACATTGATAAAGTTCAATCGGCGCAAAAGGTCCAATTAATCTCTAATATTGGAACTCGTTTGCCTGCGATTTACTCGGCACTGGGTAAGGCTATGATTTTTAACTACAGTGACCAGCAAATTTCCGAACTTTATCCTTCGGGTTTTACTCCGTTAACCCAATACAGCGTGCAAACTTTGGCTGAACTTCGCCTACAGCTTAACGCGGTTCGCGAAAATAGTTATGCCGTTGATAATAAAGAAATTGATGAAGAAACCATTTGTTATGCTGTCTCATTACGACAACGCAATAACATCATTGCGGCAATCAGTGTGTCTATCCCAACCTTCCGCATCGATGAACCCAAAGTGAACCAAGTCATCAAAACGCTCTTAACTAGTCGAGAACGTATTGAGCAAGAACTAAACACTCTTGACAATATTGAATTTTATACCTAGTTACAACGTTAAAAACGGATTGTTTTATTAAGATATATCACTTTAATTTATCGATTAATTTATATTAATCTTTTATTATTTGCATAATTGTTAGATAAATATTGCAAAAATATGGTTTGGCTAAGGAATATATATCGGAATCTCCCCTAATTAACTAGGGCATTATGCAAACATAAGTTAAATTATATGCCAAAGAGATCATATTCATCTTAAATAGTTAACATTTACGCGTATATTTTTACTTATTTTGCTGGCCAAAACTGACTTTATAAAAATTTTATATAAATTTTAAAAAATATTTAAACCTTATTTATCAAATGGATAAGTTGTAATTTAACATTAAATTAACCGTTTTCACCACTCTCTCTAGAGAGTTCATGATCCATATCAAATTTATCAATTCTCCCCTTTGTTACTATTATTGCGTGCTATAATTAATCAACTTTGTAAGAGAGTGTTGGTATGAAAGCTGACAACCCTTTTAATTTATTGCCACCAGCTGTAATGGCGCAAGTCGCAGATGATGCCTCTGTTTATAAGGCAAATAAACATCCTGCAATTACTTACTTGTCAGCATTCACTGCCGGTATTTTTATCTCTATCGCATTTGTATTCTATATCACGGCAACAACCGGGGCAGCTGAAGCGCCTTATGGTTTCACTAAACTTATTGGCGGGATTTGTTTCTCCTTAGGCCTGATGTTAGTGGTTGTATGTGGTGCAGACCTTTTCACCTCCACCGTACTCACTATCGTCTCAAAAGCCACAGGTAGAATCACTTGGGGGCAAATGTTCCTCAACTGGTTTAATGTCTATATTGGTAACTTAATTGGCGCGCTGTTCTTTGTTGCACTGATTTGGTTTGCAGGACAATACACCGCAGCCAATGGCCAATGGGGATTAAATGTATTACAAACCACCAGCCATAAATTGCACCATACCTTTATTGAAGCGGTTGCATTAGGAATTTTAGCAAACTTAATGGTTTGCCTTGCCGTTTGGATGAGTTACTCCGGCCGTAGTTTAACTGATAAACTGGTCGTTCTAGTGTTACCTGTCGCGATGTTTGTGGCGAGTGGTTTTGAGCATAGTATTGCAAACATGTTCATGATCCCATTAGGTATTATGATTAAAGAGTTTGCACCTGCTGAATATTGGTCTCAAATAAATATGTCTCCTGATCAATTTTCACACCTAACAGTCGGTAACTTTATTACAGATAACTTAATTCCAGTTACTATCGGAAATATTATTGGCGGCGCGATTTTAGTCGGCCTCATTTATTGGTTTATGCATTTACGTAGTGGCCAAAAACATTAATAGCCACTGACACACACTAAAAGATTTATTAAGATCCCTAAAAGATCCATTGTTAAAAGGTAAAAGTATCATGTCCGAGTTAAATGAAAAATTCGCTTTAGCATGGCAAGGTTTTAACCAAGGTGACTGGCAGAATAACGTCAACGTACGTGATTTCATCCAGAAAAACTACACTCCATATGAAGGTGATGAATCTTTCTTAGCAGGCTCTACTCCAGCAACTGACACGTTGTGGGATAAAGTCATGGAAGGGATCAAAATCGAAAACCGCACTCATGCGCCAGTTGATTTTGACACAGATGTCGCTTCAACCATCACTTCCCATGATGCAGGTTACATTACTAAAGAATTAGAAAAAATTGTTGGTTTACAAACTGATGCACCTCTGAAACGTGGTCTTATCCCGTTCGGTGGTATCAAAATGGTTGAAGGCTCATGCAAAGCTTACGACCGCACTTTAGACCCTGAAATCAAAAAAATCTTCACTGAATACCGTAAAACTCACAACCAAGGTGTTTTCGACGTTTACACACCAGACATCTTAAAATGCCGTAAATCAGGTATCTTAACGGGTCTACCTGATGCATATGGTCGTGGTCGTATCATCGGTGACTACCGTCGTGTTGCACTGTACGGTATTGATTTCCTGATGAAAGACAAATTTAACCAATTCACCTCTTTGCAAGAAAGATTAGAAAAAGGTGAAGACTTACAAATGACTATCCAACTGCGCGAAGAAATTGCTGAACAGCACCGTGCATTAGGTCAAATGAAAGAAATGGCTGCAAAATACGGTTACGATATTTCTGCACCAGCAACAAACGCACAAGAAGCAGTACAGTGGACTTACTTCGGTTACTTAGCCGCTGTTAAATCACAAAACGGTGCTGCAATGTCATTTGGTCGTGTTTCTACCTTCTTAGACGTGTATATCCAACGTGACTTAGAAGCAGGTAAAATCACCGAACAACAAGCGCAAGAATTAATTGACCACTTAGTCATGAAACTGCGTATGGTACGTTTCTTACGTACTCCTGAATACGATGAGCTGTTCTCTGGTGACCCAATCTGGGCAACTGAGTCATTAGCAGGTATGGGCCTTGATGGTCGTACTCTGGTAACAAAAAGCACATTCCGTTTCCTGAACACACTGTATACCATGGGCCCATCTCCTGAGCCAAACATGACTATCCTGTGGTCAGAAAAACTGCCAATGAATTTCAAAAAATTCGCAGCAAAAGTGTCTATCGATACCTCATCAGTTCAGTATGAAAATGATGACCTGATGCGCCCAGACTTCAATAACGATGACTACGCAATCGCATGTTGCGTCAGCCCAATGATTGTTGGTAAACAAATGCAGTTCTTCGGTGCTCGCGCAAACTTAGCGAAAACCATGCTGTATACCATCAATGGTGGTGTTGATGAAAAACTGAAAATGCAAGTAGGTCCTAAACATACACCAATCATGGACGAAGTCTTAGATTTCGATACTGTGATGAACCAAATGGACCACTTCATGGATTGGTTAGCAACTCAGTACGTCACTGCACTGAACTGCATCCACTTCATGCATGATAAATACAGCTATGAAGCTTCACTGATGGCGTTACATGACCGTGATGTATATCGCACCATGGCTTGTGGTATCGCGGGTCTATCTGTTGCTGCTGACTCACTGTCTGCAATCAAATATGCGAAAGTTAAACCAATTCGTGACGAAGACGGTATTGCTATCGACTTCGAAATCGAAGGTGAATACCCTCAATTTGGTAACAACGACTCTCGTGTAGATGATATCGCGTGTGACTTAGTTGAACGTTTCATGAAGAAAATTCAGAAACTGCCTACTTACCGTAACGCGGTACCAACTCAGTCAATCCTGACCATCACATCTAACGTTGTGTATGGTAAGAAAACAGGTAACACACCAGATGGTCGTCGTGCAGGTGCACCATTCGGACCAGGTGCAAACCCAATGCACGGTCGTGACCAAAAAGGTGCGGTAGCTTCACTGACTTCTGTTGCTAAACTGCCATTTGCTTACGCGAAAGATGGTATTTCTTATACTTTCTCTATCGTACCAAATGCGTTAGGTAAAGATGATGACGTTCGTAAAACTAACTTAGCCGGTCTGATGGATGGTTACTTCCACCACGAAGCGTCTATCGAAGGCGGCCAGCACTTAAACGTTAACGTTATGAATCGTGAAATGCTGTTAGATGCAATGGAAAACCCAGAGAAATATCCACAGCTGACTATCCGTGTATCGGGATATGCTGTACGTTTCAACTCACTGACTAAAGAGCAACAGCAAGACGTTATTACTCGTACTTTCACAAGCACAATGTAATAATTAGCTTATTAAAATAAAGTAAATTAAAGACCCCGCTTTATGGGGTCTTTTTATCTATACCAGCAACGATATTTTTTCTCTAAAGTTTGCGGTATGACAGATATTTTGGAGTGCCTGCTATGTCTATCGATGATACAAAAACCAAAACAATAGCGATAACTAATATGACAGAAACCCCAACCACACTCGGCCGCATTCATTCATTTGAATCATGCGGAACGGTCGATGGTCCAGGGATCCGTTTTATTGTCTTTTTCCAAGGCTGCTTAATGCGCTGCCTGTATTGCCATAACCGCGATACTTGGGACACCCATGGTGGCAATATCGTCACTGTTGACGAATTAATGAAAGAAGCCGTGACCTATCGCCACTTTATGAATGCGACAGGCGGCGGCGTTACCGCCTCTGGTGGTGAAGCTATCTTACAAGCCGAATTTGTTCGTGACTGGTTCCGCGCATGTAAAAAAGAAAATATTCATACTTGCCTTGATACCAATGGCTTTGTACGCCGCTACGACCCAGTGATTGATGAACTGATGGATGTCACTGACTTAGTGATGCTTGATTTAAAACAAATCGATGATGCAATTCATCAAAAATTAGTGGGTGTTTCTAATCACCGTACTTTGGAATTTGCCCGTTACCTTGCCAAACGCAACCAAAAAACCTGGGTACGCTATGTTGTCGTGCCGGGTTGGAGCGATGACGACCATTCAGTACATTTACTGGGCGAATTTACCAAAGATATGAACAATATCGAGAAAATCGAATTATTACCTTACCATGAGCTTGGTAAACACAAATGGGAAACTATGGGTGAAGAATACAAGCTAGATGGCGTTAGACCACCATCAAAAGAAGTGATGGAACGAGTCAAAAGTATTCTTGAAAGTTATGGTCACAAAGTGATGTACTAAAATTATAGAGGCTCTTTGCAGAGCCTCTTATTTATTTGAAAAGCGGTAAATGGCCAATTAACTGAGTAACTGCTTTTTTATTTCCCACCAAGCCTATCCCTGCCAATTGAATATCTTTATATTGCTGTTCAGATAATTTCTGCTGATATTCATCATAAGTACGGCAAGATTGAGCGAGCAAACTAAAAGGAATGATATAAATATCATCTTTCTGGTAAGCTGCCACTTCAATCTCTTTCATATATTGCTCTGCGGATTTTAATATCGGTAATGGTGCATAAATCACCCCTGGGTAATTCATATTATCCAAACTATTAAGATCATTCCCTACCATATTATTGACTTTATTTCCTAAACTCACACCAATTACACTCGCTGCATTCATCGCTAAACCATTCGATAAGTTTTGGTTTACCACGATGGCACAACGGTGTTCTGTTGGATTAAAAATCATCTCTCTTTTCCCTTTTACTGTTTGTTATTGTTCTAAAACACCTCATTATTATTGCATTTAAAGAAAGAAATAAGCTTTCTAACTCAGTCATTACACGCTAAAATTTAGGCAATTTTATCCTATTTTATGCAATTTTAAGGTAAAGGCTTTCATTTATGGCAATAGATAAGACAGAAATAAAAATATTGAAATTACTACAAGATGACGCTCGAATAACGAATCAAGTTCTTGCTGAAAAAGTAGGCATGTCAGCCTCTCCCTGTTGGCGAAGAGTTAAAAAGCTAGAAGAAGAACATGTTATTGAAGGATATCGCGCTATTCTCAATCGTAAAAAAATTGGCTTAGGTGTGATGGTATTTGTTCGCGTTATTATTGATAGCGATAGCGAGGCTGAAGCTCAAAAATTTGAACAAGAAGTGACTGAGCTCGAAAATGTTGTCGCTTGCTACAGTATTGGTGGTGATACCGACTTTTTATTGCAGGTTGTATCTCATGATTTAGACTCCTACGCCGATTTCGCGATGACGGTTATTCGCCGGTTACCGGGTATCAAAGAAATGCAAAGTATGTTTGTACTAAAAGAGATTAAGCCATTGGATGCTTACCCCATATCGCTCATTTAACCGCTGGGTAAATGGCATTTTGCTTACGTATTAATAATAATGATTATTTAATTTACTATTCACTATTAAATTAGGGTTTGGTCTTACTGTATAGAATAAAAAAAACAGCCGTTTTCACTGTACTACTAAATACTCATACTCTATTCATTACATTAAGGTATAGATAATGGTCTTATTACAATAAAAAATATCTTATACAAGAAAATTTTAATCAAAAATACCTTACCAGAATAGTCTGCTTTATAATAAGTTAACTTATCTGCATACTACTGCCGATAAGTTACAAGAATGAGTATAAACTCAGAAAACTTATTAATAATAATATATTGCTAATTCACTACGACTAACAGGTTCCTTTCTTATCATGAATAATGAAAACTTCAGTGCAGATAACAACCCTGCACCTACAATTAACGCACAAACTCAAGCCGATACATTCGTTTTTCACGCAGAACCTCGCACAGTAGATGCAGGTGAAGGTGTTAACTGGATCAGCCAATCATGGTCTCTTGTTAAAGAAAAGCTGGGAATGTGGATCCTAATTAACATCGTTCTGTTTGCGGTGATCTTTATCATTTCAATGATCCCATTCTTGAACTTACTGATTACTTTTATTACGCCTATTTTTATTGGTGGTATTATTGCTATCAGTGAAAATCAACGTAAAACTGGCCAAGCAGAAATTGGGTTATTATTTGCTGGTTTCCAAAATAAATTCGGTACCCTATTTGCCGTTGGTGCCATCAACTTTGCGGCTAACTTAGTAGGCATGATCATCGCATTTATTATCGGTGGTTCTGCTATGTTTGGTTTATTGATGGAAAGCAACCAATATGGTTCACCATCTGACGCGGCTATCCTTGCATCTTCAGGTACATTCTTCTTTGCAATTATTATCATGGCCGTTGCTGCGTTAGTAGGTACTGCCTTGACATGGTTTGCTCCAGCATTGGTTATGAACCACGACTTCACTGTTGGCGCTGCAATTTCTGCAAGCTTACAAGCTGTTAAGAAAAATATCCTGCCAGGTCTCCTGTTCTTTATCGTTTTATCAATCTTAATGATAATCTCAGTAATTCCTTTAGGTTTAGGTTTATTAGTTTCTATGCCAATTATGTATGTTTGCTATTACAGCAGCTACCGCAGCCTGTTTTTCTCACAAGTAAAATAAACCAAAGTGTGATGGTTTAACGACTTTGCTAAATCATTAAATCTAAAAAAGGAAAGCAATTGCTTTCCTTTTTGCTATCCCATACAAATTCACATATATTCCTTTAAATAGTAATTTCCCTCTTTCCTTTCATAAATTGGAGCTGTTTTCCATGTATTTCGATATTACTGATTTAAAACTGTGTGTTAATGTCGCTAATGCAGGGAGCATCACCCATGGAGCGAAACTAACTTATCTTACACTGCAATCTGCAAGTGAACGGATACGTGGGTTAGAAAATGAATTAAACGTAGATATTTTTGTTCGCTCAGTGAAAGGGGTTTCATTATCAAATGCAGGTCATACATTTATTGAGCATGCGAAAACAATTTTGCAGCAAATTGAAGTAATGCAAGATGAACTGCAGCAATATAGTCGACACCTGCGTGGGCATATTAATATTCTTTGTAATACCTCTGCTCAAATGGAGTTTTTACCTGCCCGTGTTAGTGCTTATTTACGCCAGCACCCTGCGATGTCTGTGTCAGTGAAGGAAATGCCAAGTACTAATATCGTCACTGCAATCAGAAATAAAATCGCTGATATCGGTGTTATCGCAGATTCTACTGATCTCACCGGGCTGGATATCCGGCCATTCAGCTCAGATGAATTAGTTGTTTTTGTCCATAAAGATAGCCTTTGGGCAAACCGAGAAAATGTTCCATTTTCTGACATTATTGATGCTGAATTTATTGGTTTAATGGAAGATAACCCATTACAAAAACATATTGATAATAACGCCAAACAACAAGGCAGGCGGCTAAATTACCGGGTACGTATGCCAACATTAGATGCTGTAATGCAAGGAGTTAATGATGGCATTGGCATAGCCATTATTCCCAAACAAGCGGCACAGCGTAGCCAGCTCTCTGCGAGTAAAATAGTGCAATTGACTGAAATTTGGGCATGCCGAAAATTAGTTATCTGTGCACGAGATTTCAACCAATTACCTGATTACACTAATGAGTTTGTTAATTTCTTAATTAATTGGTCATCTGAAGGCTAATTTTGTCGCCATGTAAATTCCTAATCCGATCAAACCAATAAAAAAGCAACGACGGAATAATTTCTCGCTAATAATCTTGCGAAAATATTGACCAAGGTACATTCCACCAATAGCTGGTATTAAGGCAAAGGCAGATAAACTCCAATTAATATCATATTGTTGCTGGTCAATGGATAACTTGATTGCTAATGCAACTGTTGATGCGGTAAATGCTAACCCTAGAGCCTGAATAAGCTCATTTTTATTTAATTTTAAGGTTTGCAAATAAGGGACTGCTGGAATAACAAATACACCCGTAGCAGCCGTAATCACACCTGTGATATACCCCACTGTTGGTGAAAGCCATATTTCATGCTTCTTGGATGATGGCATTTTTTTTGCGATTAACCCCCATATTCCATAGATAATAAGCACGAAACCAAGTGCAGGTAGTGTCCAACCAGATGCTGAGGTTAAAGAAGGTAAAAAACTGAATATGGTGCCAAGTACCACCCCAATAATAAAACCACTGAGCCGTTTGATTAGTGCCATAAATTGTGGGCCAATCAATAATTGCCATATATTCGTGATTAACGAGGGAATAATTAACAAGCTAGCAGCGGCAGCAGGCTCCATTGACGTGCTTAATAACCCCATTGCGATTGTCGGTAACCCTAACCCAATCACCCCTTTTACAAGGCCTGCTAGTAAGAAAACACCAATAATTACACCCATTTATTTCGCTCCGATAAATTTACTTTACCGTAGAGTAATGTCCTGCATTGAATAGTGCTATTTGGAAAATATTGAGGGGGGATCAGGTTTAGCCTGAGGATACGTTTTCAAAATGCTTTAAATTTGCAAAAAAAACGCGACTACTATGAGTCGCGTTTTACTTTTGAAGAAGTAACGGAAATTAACCGATGTACTCTAACCCTTTCATATATGGGCGTAATACTTCTGGAACTTCAATACGGCCATCTGCTAATTGGTAGTTTTCTAAAATCGCCACCAATGTACGACCAACCGCTAAACCAGAACCATTCAGAGTATGAACAAGTTGTGTTTTCTTATCACTCTTACCGCGGAAGCGAGCTTGCATACGACGCGCTTGGAAATCCCACATGTTTGAACAAGATGAAATTTCACGATAAGTATTTTGCGCTGGTAGCCATACTTCTAAGTCATAAGTTTTACGTGAACCAAAACCAATATCACCGGTGCATAAAATCACTTTACGATAAGGTAAGTTCAGTAATTGTAATACTTTCTCTGCATGGCCAGTCAGCTCTTCCAATGCATCCATAGATTTTTCTGGATGTACGATTTGCACTAACTCAACTTTGTCAAATTGGTGCATACGGATCAAACCACGTGTATCACGGCCATAAGATCCCGCTTCAGAACGGAAACAAGGTGTGTGTGCTGTCATTTTCAGAGGAAGTGAGTCTTCATCTAAAATTTCATCACGAACCAAGTTAGTCACAGGTACTTCAGCTGTTGGAATCAAAGCATAAGTGCTGCTGTCTGCTTCTTCTTCCAGTGGTTTAGTATGAAATAAGTCTTCACCAAACTTTGGTAATTGGCCAGTTCCGTAAAGCGTGTCATGGTTGACTAAATACGGAACATACAATTCTTGGTAGCCATGTTGTTCAGTATGTAAATCAAGCATGAATTGTGCCAATGCACGGTGCATACGAGCAATTTGCCCTTTCATGACAACAAAACGTGCACCCGTCAGTTTTACCGCAGCTGGAAAGTCTAAGCCGCCAGATAGCTCACCAAGGCTAACATGGTCTTTAACTTCGAAATCATACTGGCGAGGCTCACCCCAACGAGCCACTTCAACGTTGTCAGAATCATCTTTACCGTCAGGTACTTGGTCATCAGGGATATTCGGGATACTCAAGGCAATATCACGGATTTCTTGTTGCAGCTTTTCAAGCTCCGCTTTTGCAGAATCCAATTTTTCGCCTAATTGGTTAACTTCTAGACGTAATGGTTCGATATCTTCACCACGTGCTTTTGCCGCACCAATAGTTTTCGATCGCGAGTTACGGTCTGCTTGCAGGGTTTCAGTTTCAACTTGTAAAACTTTGCGGCGTTCTTCTAATTCACGCAGCTTTTCCACATCAAGGGTAAAACCCCTGCGAGCCAGTTTTTCAGCAACCGCGTCTAGCTCCGTACGCAGTAAATTGGGATCGAGCATGCTTATCCTGTGATTATTGTTAGTAATTAATGATACTTTTTGAGGTGCATTCCAGCACAACAAATAAAGTAAAGTATTTCGCTATATAACCTTACCGCATTGCCCAGTTTAGCGATAGCGTTTTGTGGTGCTAATTTGATCCTGTTGGGCTAACCAGTCTAGTTTTTCAGCAAACTTGCTTTCTTGACCCCGTTTCGTAGGGTAGTAATAACGTGTTGTTTGCATAGGTTCAGGAAAATAGTTTTCCCCTGCCGCATAAGCGTTAGGTTCATCATGCGCATAACGATACTCCTTCCCAGCTCCCATTTCTTTTAATAGTTTAGTTGGTGCATTTCGAAGATGTTCTGGCACATCGTAATCCGGTTGCATTTGTGCATCTTTAATCGCAGCTTTATAGGCGGTATAAACCGCGTTACTTTTTGGTGCACAAGCTAAATAAACAATGGCTTGGGCAATTGCACGCTCACCTTCGGCAGGCCCCACTCGAGTAAAGCAATCCCAAGCTGAGATGGCTACTTGCATCGCACGAGGATCCGCATTACCCACATCTTCTGATGCAATTGCAAGTAACCGACGAGCAACATACAAAGGGTCACCACCCGCAGTGATGATCCTTGCAAACCAATATAGTGCGGCATCCGGTGCTGATCCTCTGATAGACTTATGCAGCGCAGAAATTAAGTCGTAATAACGGTCGCCTTTGTTATCAAACCTTGCGGTTCGTTCACCACTGACTTCTTTTAATAAATCAGCGGTTAAAATACGCTGCCCTTGGCCATCCGCTTCGGCCATATCCGCCATCATTTCCAGCAGATTTAATGAACGCCTAGCATCCCCATTAACCAACTGAGCAACCATTTTGCGCGTGCTGTCAGGTAGAACAATATTTTGCCCACCAAGGCCACGAGATGAGTCTGCCAGCGCTTGCAGCAATACTTGTTCAATATCATTCTCTTCAAGAGATTTAAGCAAATACACCCTAGCACGTGATAACAACGCAGAGTTTAATTCAAATGATGGGTTTTCTGTTGTCGCACCAATAAATGTAATCGTGCCATCTTCTATGTGCGGTAAAAATGCATCTTGCTGGCTTTTATTAAAACGATGAACTTCATCCACAAATAAAATGGTTCTTCGCCCTGCACTACGATTTTGCCGAGCCTTTTCAATGGATTCTCGGATTTCCTTAATACCAGAGGTAACCGCTGAGATGCGTTCAATATCGGCTTGTGCATAATTGCCAATAATTTCAGCAAGGGTTGTTTTGCCTGTTCCTGGGGGCCCCCATAAAATCATGGAGTGCAGATGACCCGCTTTAATCGCACGCGGTAACGGTTTGCCCTCTGCCAATAAATGCTTTTGGCCAATATATTGTTCAAGGGTTTCAGGCCGCATTCTTGCTGCTAAAGGTTGAAATTCATTCTGCGAAAAATCAAGAGACAGGTTACCCACTATATCCTCTTTTTTACCTCTTAAAATACCCTATATATTAACCAGCAAATACTCATGTTGCTGGTTAATATTTTTTCTAATCAAGCTTATTTTGCGTTTGAGCGCTGGTCATCTAAAGTGACACCTTTTGGCACAGTAAACTTGAATTTACTTGCATCAACGCGACCATTTTTTTGCTCTTTTAATTGATAAGCACTGGTTTGGCCATCTTGTTCAACCGCTGAAAACTGCTCAATCGTCCCTTGGGGAGAAACTGTAATGGAAAAACGTTTTAAAGTTCCATTAGTTTGTTTTGGTTTTAAATCAAACGTATTTCCTTGTTGGATGATTGAGTACTGTTTCCAATCTTTCGGGTCGTTACGTGTAATTAGTAGAAATGGCGTATCCTGCGTAGCATCCGCTAAATTAGTTACGGTCACTTGTTCTACAAACGGATTATAAAACCACAAATTTTTTCCATCTGACACCAGTACACTTTCATCCGGTGATGTCATGTTCCAATTAAATAAATTTGGGCGCTCAAGCCATAAATCTCCAACACCTTCTTGAATCAAATCCCCTTCAGGACTTGTCACTTTTTGCGAGAAGCTAGCTTGGAAGCTATTGACCTTATTCAAACGTTCTTGAAGGTCTTCGCTTGCGTCTGCCAATACTTGGCCAATATGTAAACTCAGGGCTAACGCACCCAATAACATCATTTTTTTCATCGATGAAAGACCTTAAAATTATTACCTTAAGAGGCGTCCCGTCTTTATACACCCCTTAAATTAAACCAGCAATCAGCACACTAAATTATTAATGTCCCATTGACGGAGGAGCAAGAACTTCACGGTTACCATTGTGCCCTTGCTCACTGACAATGCCTTGGACCTCCATTTGCTCAACAATCCTTGCAGCACGGTTATAACCGATCCTGAATTGGCGTTGAACCCCAGAAATGGAAACTCGTTGTTTCTCAACAACAAACTCAACAGCTTGGTCAAACAGTGGATCGAGCTCTTCGCCACCACTATCATAACCACCGCCTTCGCTATCATCACTACAGGTTGTAATGCTATCAATATATTGTGGTTTACCGCGAGCTTTCCAATCATTCACAACGGCATGAACCTCTTGGTCACGGACAAAGGCGCCGTGCACCCGCACTGGAATTGAAGAGTTTGGCGGTAAATACAGCATATCCCCCATACCGAGTAAAGACTCCGCACCGCCTTGGTCAAGGATCGTGCGCGAGTCAATTTTACTGGATACCGTAAATGCAATCCGCGTTGGAATATTTGCTTTGATTAACCCTGTAATAATATCAACCGATGGTCGTTGGGTTGCCAATACCAAATGGATACCCGCTGCACGTGCCTTTTGCGCCAATCGTGCAATTAGCTCTTCCACTTTTTTACCTGCCGTCATCATTAAGTCAGCAAACTCATCAACCATGACAACAATGTAAGGTTCTTTTTTCAGCATTGGATGCTCTGTATCCATACTATCACCAGGTTTCCAATGCGGATCAGGAATTGGCCGGCCCATTTCTTCTGCCGCTTTGATGCGGTCGTTATAACCCGCTAGGTTACGTACCCCTAATGCAGACATGAGTTTATAACGACGTTCCATTTCATTCACGCACCAGCGCAAGGCATTTGCCGCATCTTTCATGTCAGTAACCACTTCTGTCAATAGATGCGGGATACCTTCATAAATGGATAATTCGAGCATTTTCGGGTCAATCATGATAAAGCGAACATCTTCTGGTTTCGCTTTATACAAAATGCTGAGGATCATTGCATTGACCCCTACAGATTTACCAGAGCCGGTTGTCCCCGCAACGAGTAAATGTGGCATTTTTGCTAAATCAGCAACGACAGGATCGCCTTCAATATCTTTCCCTAAGACAATAGTGAGAGGAGATGGATTTTTGCGGAAGTCATCGCAATCTAATACCTCACTCAAGTAAACAGTTTGCCGTTTCTCATTAGGGAGCTCTAGGCCTACATAAGGTTTGCCCGGTATCACTTCTACAACACGTACGGCTACAGTTGACAACGAACGAGCAAGGTCACGTGACAATGTAGATATCCTTGCTGCTTTTACTCCCGGCGCTAGATCAAGCTCAAACCGAGTAATGACAGGGCCTGGAGAGAACCCAACTACTTCGGCTTTAACACGATAATCATTGAGCCTCGCTTCAATCAACCTCGCTGTTTGTTCTAGTTTGAACATGTCCACTGGCTCTTCTTGCGCTGGCGGGCTTGCCAGCAAATCAAGAGATGGCATTGGCGTTGTTGGTTTCGGTAATGGTTGGTCATTACGCACTAAGAACGGGTGGAATAAGCTATCTTGCTGTGGCTGCTGTGGCTGCTGTGGCTGCTGTGGCTGCTGTGGCTGCTGTGGCTGCTGTGGCTGCTGTGGCTGCTGTGGCTGCTGTGGCTGCTGTGGCTGCTGTGGCTGCTGTGGCTGCGCAAAAGTTTGTGTTACTGCTGGTGAGTTGCCAAGCCCTTCAGCAATATTATCAATATTATTTTGCGAAGCCGTAGGTGGAACAGAAGACGTACTAAATGACGGCATAAATAATGGGTCAGCAGGCTCGTTGTCAACCAAATCATCAACAGGGGTAAAACTATCCAGTACAGAGAACTCTTTTCTTAAATCAATTCTAGGCTCAAAGTCCTCTTGTACTTGCGAAGAATACTCTTGCGTGAACTGAGGCTGATAGCCATTATCAACGACTGGCGCAACTTCCTCAGGCTCTGGAATTGTATGCGTATTATTGGACTGTTGTGAAGCCGACGCCCAACGGTGTTCAATTTCTGGCTGTGTAAATGAGCTGATTTTATTTTCTGTCATTGGCTCATTTTGTAATGGTTCTTCATCTGAATGTACGCTATTTAATGGCGCTTCATAATCCGTTTCATCAACTTCACCATAACGTTCGCGTTGCTGCTCTAAAAACTGAGCTCGTAGTAATTCACCTTGTTGTGCTTCATCATCAGTTTCAAGTTGCTCAGACTCACTCGCAGACCACTGCTGATATATCTGCTCACGTTTAGAGGCTTCTTCTTCACGCCGCTGTAGTTCTGCATCACGTAACGATGGAATGCGAATACCATATAACTCACGACGAGTCGGTAAGCGAACAGGGTTTGGCCGCGGAAGCTCTGGTTCCATATTTTGTTTAACCTGAGCATGACGTTCCAGCGCAGCCACTGAAATACCCGCAGCTGCTAATGCCGCAGGGTTAGAGACCCTTTCAGTGACTGATGAAGGAATAACACTTTGCGTTATATTGGTAGTGTCAAATGATGGAACTGAGTGAGTTTGTGATTCAAAAGCCGCTTGCTGAACGGGCGTTTCTTGTTTATCCGAATACTCTTGGTAAGCGGTATTACCTTGTTTTTGTGGTTCTGATTGTTGATTATGCTGAACACTAAACAGCTGTTCTTCTGGTGCAACATATGGCGACGCTTGAGCTAACGGCTCATTAACGGTATCTGAAGTTGTATCAAAACCAGTACCAAGCTTAGGCTGGTAATCTTCAGGTACTTCAAAATGATATGTGCTCGGCTCATCCACTGCAGAGAAGGCCGTTACTGGAACTTGCTCAGACACGCTTTGATTCACCAATGGGATTGCGTTTTCTGTCGCTGTCATCGCTTCATTCGTCGTTTTTTCCGTTGTTGGAGCGATTTCAGTGACTAATTCAGCCACTGTGGGAGCAGAAAATAAAATATCATCCGCATCAATATTTTCTAGATCGTCATTGGCCCTGTGCTCAGCTTCTTGCGCACGCTGTAAAGCCCCTTCAGTCTCTTCAACGTCATAATCATAGTTATCTAAATCATCTCCCCTTGCTCGATTTGTCAGCAACGTAATTGGGAGAAGCACAGCCGCACCAATTTTTTCTGCGATTGTAAGCCATGACCACCCAGTAAACAGGGTAAAGCTTATTGCCCATAAAAATAGCAATGCTAACGTAGCGCCTAATGAATTGAACCACGGCATAATGGCACTGCTAAATACACTGCCAATCACTCCACCAGAGGCGAAGTTAGGTAAGTCGTCAAAATTGAGAGCCGCGAGTCCACAAGAGGATAAAATAAGTGCTAAACCACCGATTAATCTTAATGATAAAGAGAAAAAGTCAATATATCGGCGCTGACTTTCGTATTGAAAAATCGCCCAGCACCCTAGAAGTAATAAGGGGGGAATAGCAAATGCAAGAATACCAAAAGCCGAGAAAAGGATGTCAGCGCTCCATGAACCAACACTTCCCCCTAAATTCTTCACTGGGGCATTCCAAGTTGTCTGTGACCAGCTTGGATCTGAAGGGCTGAAGCTCAATAAAGCCACCATTAAGAAGAGTGCGCTCAAGCATATTGCGAGCAAAATAACCTCTAATAGCCGCCTTCCGCTACTTAGTTTTTTAAATTTGATGTGTTTATCTTCTGTATATTCTTGGCTCATTATTGTTTCTTTGCTAACTGATGTTCTTGACTAACCTAGGTTTATTCTACCATTAAACGACTGACTCTGCCTGCTTTACAACATCTAAGGTAAATCAGGGCATTATGAAAACGCTAAGGTGCAGTATTCCATCTAATGTATGACGATTCAATTTCTATTTCTCATCAAAAGTCCTAAATATTTATAGCTTTAGAATCAATAAATTGAAAATAAAATTTATCAATTGCTAAGTAATTTTTGCAAGATAACACAGAAAGACTGGGATTGCGGTCAGACAATGCCTTTTAAAGACGAGACATTACGTTTTTATCTAGCAGCAAATGAGGTGAGAAAAACGGAACAACGCTGAGTAAACTCAGCGTTGAAACTGCAGTGCGGCAACAAAGCTGAAATGCTGTGCTGAAGCGAGGTTAAAAAGCTCTGATTAGCGAGTTTTGATCACTAAGCGATTGCTTTGTTTAACTTCTTCCATAACTACATAGGTGCGAGTGTCGTTTACACCAGGTAAACGTAACAGAGTTTCACCTAATAGTTTACGATATGCGGACATATCTGGCACACGCGTTTTCAACAGGTAGTCAAAGTCACCAGAAACCAAGTGACATTCCTGAATTTCTTCCAATTTTTGAACTGCAGTATTGAATTGCTCAAACACATCAGCTGCACCGCGGTTGAGTGTAATTTCAACAAACACGAGTAAAGATGCATCTAAGTAATGTGGGTTTAATAACGCCGTATAGCCAGAGATAAATCCTTGTCTCTCAAGACGACGCACACGCTCTAAACAAGGTGTTGGGGATAAACCAACTCGTTTAGATAATTCTACGTTAGAAATTCGCCCGTCTTTTTGTAGCTCGTTTAATATATTCCTGTCGATACGGTCAAGGTCTTTGCCTGGACGCTTTTTATTGTCAATCATCTCTTTATCTCTCTTTCTCTAATTGTTATTTTCTACATCTAAAAATAAGCACCTTAGCCACCACCTTTTTTATTTAGGAATTCGTGTTCAGGAGCAAATTTTGTTCGTAATGCTGAAGTTAGTGTGAATGTAATTATCACCCACAATTTTTACTTGTATTTTAAATTTGTAAGTAGTGTAAAGTTAATTTTCCAGTGAGAACAAAAATGCGCCATTTCCATTGATCCGCTAGATAATTAACTCTTACACTGATGTTTTCGCAAATGCGCAGCCGATTGTCAAAGCAAATGAATAAAAATCAGTACAAGATTTCGCTTTTTTTTCCAGTAAAACGTTTCGCAGCCTTAATTCAAGATAATTCCTAAAAATTGTGATGCGTGACACAAGCAACTTTTTGTCACACTTTTTTACATTTTGTCGGTTTTACCTATTAATGAAATAAGCCAAATGAAACTAAGTCGCACTTAAACCACTTTTGTTAGCCTCTTATTTCTCCTACAATCTGATAAATGCTTTTTAGATTAAAGAGGAATTCATGAGCACAACAACACATCGCAAGTTAATCATTCTTGGTTCTGGCCCAGCTGGCTATACTGCGGCTGTCTATGCTGCACGTGCAAACTTAAACCCAGCATTGATTACTGGGGTGGAAAAAGGCGGTCAATTGACCACCACAACTGAAGTTGAAAACTGGCCTGGTGACCCAGAAGGTTTAACTGGCCCAGGGCTTATGGAACGCATGCATGAGCACGCGTCAAAATTTGATACTGAAATCATTTCTGACCATATCCAAAAAGTGGACTTAAAACAACGTCCTTTCCGTTTAATTGGCGATGAAAATGAATATACCTGTGATGCTTTAATTATTGCGACAGGCGCTTCCGCACGTTATATCGGTCTGCCTTCAGAAGAAGCGTTCAAAGGCCGTGGCGTTTCAGCTTGTGCAACCTGTGATGGTTTCTTCTATCGTAATCAAAAAGTGGCTGTCGTTGGTGGTGGAAACACCGCGGTAGAAGAAGCGCTGTACCTTTCTAATATTGCATCAGAAGTCCATTTAATTCATCGCCGTGATAGCTTCCGTGCAGAAAAAATCCTTATTAACCGTTTAATGGATAAAGTTGAAAACGGTAATATTATCCTGCATACCGACCGTACATTAAATGAAGTCTTAGGTGATGACATGGGGGTTACAGGTGTGCGCTTAGAGTGTACTAAAACACACGCAACAGAAGATATCCCTGTTATGGGCGCATTTATTGCCATCGGCCACAGTCCAAATACGGGCATTTTTGAAGGTCAACTCGATTTAGACAACGGTTATATTAAAGTGCAATCAGGCACCCAAGGTAATGCGACCCAAACCTCTGTTGAAGGTGTGTTCGCTGCCGGTGATGTCATGGACCACATCTACCGTCAAGCCATTACCTCTGCGGGCACAGGCTGTATGGCCGCCTTAGATGCAGAGCGTTATCTTGATGGCTTAGCATCTAAATAATCAATAAATTATTGTGACTTAAATAGGCTTCAATGTTTATTCAATTGAAGCCTTTTTTGTTACTGATATTACCCATCTTAACTATTGGTTTTACATATATTTTTAAGAGCAAGTTTATATTGTACTTCTCGAATACTCCCTATACTGTTTTTACATAACATTTACGAATATAGGTGTAGGTATGGGGCAACAATTAGAACGTGATGCCATTCGCGGTTATTCTTATTTTATTATTGTCATACTTGCCGTGATGCAAGGCATCGTCATCACTGCCACCACTGATTACGCCATCCGTATAGAAAGCCAATTAAGCACGACCACTCTATATCTGCCTATTTTGCTCGCTATTTTTGTTCCTTCAGCAATAAGTTACCTAATTACCAATGCAAAATCCGGTATTTTTTATCTCAACATCGTCGTTATTATTGGGTTAATTTTCTGGCTCAATTACTGGCATGCCCAAGACTTTAAAAATCCTGCAGATACAGACCCATTCTTCGCCTTTATCACCCTAACCGTCCTGTTCTTTTTTATGCTTCCTTGGATGCAACTGTGGCAAGTAACAAGAACATGGAAAATCGATTACGGTTGCTTAATGGGGCTATATATTAAAAATACCTTTTTAGGTGTTCTAGCTGCTGCTATCGGTGGGTTGCTAACTCTAATCATAAAAATAGCCAGTTTCCTATTTGATATTGTTAACCTTAATTTTTTGAGTGAAGCTCTTGATAACGACGTTATCTACTGGGTGAGCTTTGCACTTGGCTTCAACGTGAGTTTAGTTTTTTTACGGGCAACACTAAATGTACAGCTCAGTAATTTTGCTAGCTTTATTGCTCGTTTTTTCTTACCCCTCTTAAATATTGTTGCCGTTATTTTCTTAGGTGGTTTTGTTGTTTCCTACTTTTCAGGTTTAAGCTCCACGAATTTAGGCTCAGCGGTGATGCTATGGTTTTTAATTTTAAACCTCATTTTCATCAATTTTGTGTATGGCGATGGCACTAGCCAATATCAATACCGTACAGGTCTAAATGGTTTTGTCTTAATTAGCATTATTCTACTCAATGCATTTTCAATACTTTCTCTCTATGGCATTCTGGTACGAGTAAACCAGTATAGTTGGAGCGTTGAACGCCTGTATGCATTTACTATTGCCTTATTTCTATTTGTATTGGTTTTTGCTTACAGTATTGCCATTATTTATAAAAGATCAACTTGGATGTCCTATTTAGGGTTTATCAATAAAGCGGGAATTTTGTCTCTAATTGCCATTATATTGGTCATTAACAGCCCTATTGCTGATTTTAAACGCATCACACTAAACAGTATTCTTGCTGGCGTTGAAAATGGCAAAATTAAAGTCAATAGTTCGCTTGCTTATGACTTAAAACAATTAGGTGAAAAAGGGCTACAGGCTTTTGAGCAACTCAATAACAACCCTGAATATCAAAAACTATTCCAAACTAGCCCTTATGAAGAAGAACAGCGTAAGCCGCTGAAATCAGTATTAATTCAAGCTAAAAATAGCCCTACAATACCAGACAACTGGTTCGATCTCGGAGAAAACCTTAGCAGTGCGTGGTATTGCACTTCACAATACGACCCATACCCATGTGTAGGCTTTATGGCCGATGTAAACCAAAACAACCAAAATGATGTGGTTATGTGCTATTCCTACCCAAGTAGTTCGAGTATTGATTGCAATATATGGCAACAAACGGAACAGAGCTGGGAGTTAATGGATACGCAAACTCGCACATTTAATACCATGCAAGAAAAAGCTCAGGCTTGGGATAATTTATTAAAAGGAAATTTTAAATTAAAACCCAAAGAATGGTTAATGATAGACCCCACTTCTTAATACTAATTAAAAATGCAGGTGACTTAACATTTCTTTGTTAAGCCACCTTTTCATTACGTAAAAATACAGTAACATCTCAAGATTATTACATCCCAAACTTTACTGAAATATTAAACTTACCTTTATAAAACAATTTAATAACAAAATACAACTCACCGTAAATAACCCACTTTTATTATGTAACATATCGTGGTGAAGCTGTTATGATGTACCCTAGTACCCGAATTTATGGGTAAGATCAAAAACGCAGATTTTCTTATAACCACCAATTGCGTTACCAGATCAAAAAATTATCGTTCTCATGCGGTATAAAATAGTCCAACTGTAATATAGCGCATGGTAAAAGCAACGTTAGGTTGGTATTTCCTAACTATACTCAATGACATTAAAACTACACCTGCTAACTAAATCATTATGGATAAATCAAGACAGACTGAATTGGTACGTTGGTTAAAACAACACAGTGCCCCTGCCAAGCGCTGGTTGCGGATCTCTATGTTACTAGGTATTTTGAGCGGATTACTGATTATTGCTCAAGCCTGGTTCTTAGCTGTTATCTTACAAGCATTGATTATGGATAACGTTCCTCGAGAACAGCTATTAACTCCCTTTATTCTTCTGATTTGCGTTTTCATCTTACGTGCAATTGTCACCTATATACGAGAACGTGTTGGCTTTCGTTGTGGCCAAGTGGTGCGCCAAGAAATACGCACCATGGTACTCGATAAACTTCAAGAGCTCGGCCCTGTATGGGTTAAAGGTAAGCCTGCGGGTAGCTGGGCCACGATTATTCTTGAACAAATTGAAGACATGCAAGACTACTATTCACGCTATCTTCCACAAATGTATTTAGCGGGGATCATCCCCATTATGATCCTGATTGCTATTTTCCCATTTAACTGGGCTGCTGCACTTATTTTATTCGTCACTGCCCCGCTAATTCCTATTTTTATGGCATTAGTCGGCTTAGGTGCTGCGGACGCTAACCGCCGTAATTTTATTGCATTAGGTCGTTTAAGCGGTAGTTTTCTCGATAGATTACGAGGCCTTGATACCTTACGGTTATTTTTTCGTGAAAAGGCAGAAATTAAGCAAATTCGCGAATCAACAGAGGATTTTCGTTCCAGAACGATGGAAGTACTAAGAATGGCATTTTTGTCTTCCGGTGTACTTGAGTTTTTTGCATCGATTTCTATTGCTGTTGTTGCCGTCTATTTTGGTTTTTCTTACCTAGGTGAAATGAATTTTGGTAGCTACGGTTTACCTGTCACGCTATTTGCAGGTTTTCTTGCCTTGATACTGTCTCCAGAGTTTTTCCAACCACTACGAGATCTTGGCACATACTACCACGCCAAAGCACAAGCTGTTGGTGCCGCTGAAACACTCGAAACATTGTTAAACAGTGATGGGGAACAAAACACTCAACAAGGAACCCAAACACTAAGCGATGATGCTATCTATATTCAGGCTAAACAATTAGAAATTTTATCCCATGATGGAGTGCGCCTTGCTGGGCCATTAGATTTCAATATTGAACCACAACAACGTATTGCGATTGTTGGTCAAAGTGGCGCAGGGAAAAGCTCATTACTCAATTTATTGTTAGGCTTTTTGCCTTATCGCGGCTCCATCACCGTAAATGGTGTTGAACTTCGTGAATTATGTACTGATAAATGGCGTGAATTACTTGGCTGGGTTGGGCAAAACCCTCACCTTCCAGAGCAAACACTGGTTGAAAACATCTGTTTAGGCAAGCCAAATGCTACAGAGGCAGAAATTCAACAGGCTATTGATAATGCATATGTTTCCGAATTCTTAGCCCATTTGCCTGACGGTCTAAATACCAAATTAGGTGACTATGCCGCCCGCCTTTCGGTCGGGCAGGCTCAGCGTGTTGCCGTTGCACGAACCCTGTTGAAACCTTCTCGTATGCTACTTCTAGATGAGCCCGCTGCGAGCTTAGACTCCCACAGTGAGCAACGTGTTATGCAAACACTTAACCAGCTATCAAGTCAGCAAACAACCCTTTTAGTCACCCATTTGCTGGAAGAAACCCTTGATTATGACCAAATTTGGGTAATGGCTAATGGTCAAATCATTCAGCAAGGTAATTACACACAACTAAGTCAATCAGAAGGCGCTTTTGCCCAGTTACTTGCCCATCGCAGTGAGGAGCTTTGATAATGAAAATTTTATTACCTTTCTTAGCCCTTTACCGCCGCCATTGGTTTTTAATTACATTAGGTATCATCTTAGCGATTGTGACCTTACTGGCGAGTATTGGTTTACTTACCCTTTCCGGTTGGTTTTTAGCCGGAACCGCAATTGCTGGTTTTCCGGGTCTTTACTATTTTAATTACATGTTACCTGCTGCGGGTGTCCGTGGCGCCGCTATTTTTCGTACCGCTGGCCGTTATGGAGAACGCCTAGTTAGCCACGATGCCACCTTTAAGGTACTTGGCCATTTACGGGTTTTTGCTTTTAGTAAAGTATTACCCCTTTCACCGGGAGGTATCAGCCGTTTCCGTCAAGGGGAGTTACTCAATCGCCTCGTCGCTGACGTAGAAACCCTAGATCATCTCTATTTACGCGTTTTATCACCGATCATTACTGCATTTTTTGTTACCTTTGTCCTTATTTTTGGTTTAAGTTATCTCGACCCTCGTCTTGCGTGGACACTGGGTGGCATCATGCTGTTCTTACTGTTTACCATGCCATTTATATTTTATCGTGCAGGCAAACCCATCGGCCGTGAACTAACCGAATTACGTGGAAGTTATCGCACTATTTTAACCTCTGCACTGCAAGGGCAAGCTGAGCTAACATTGTTTGGTGCCACTGACCGTTTTCGCCAAAACTTGCTTAATATTGAAAACAAATGGCAAATACGCCAACAACAGCAAGCGGCACTTACCGGGCTATCTCAAGCCATTATTTTATTTGCCTCTGGTGTGACTGCGACACTACTTCTTTGGATGGCTGCCGACCATGTGGGAGGGGATACCAAACCAGGTGCACTCATTGCTTTGTTTGTTTTCTGTGCGCTGGCTGCTTTCGAAGCACTAGGCCCAGTTGCGGTAGCCTTCCAACATATGGGGCAAGTGATTGCGTCTGCTACTCGCGTTTCTCAATTAATGACCGCGAAACCGGAGGTAACTTTCCCAAGTGAAAGCCCTTCAATCGCAACATTGGAAAGCCTGACTGTCGACAATATTTCATTTACCTATCCAGAGCAGCCATTTGCCGTTCTTCACAATGTATCTTTAACGTTAAATAAAGGCCAACACCTTGCTTTATTAGGTAAAACTGGCTGCGGTAAATCAACGCTCCTTCAATTATTAACTCGTGCTTGGGATGTTGATAGCGGAACCATCTACTTAAATGGCACGCCTATTAACGAATTTAGCGAAAAATCGTTACGCAATATGATGTCTGTTGTGCCACAACGGGTTCATGTCTTTAGTGATACATTACGCAATAATCTATTACTCGCCAATGAACAAGCGACTGATATCGAATTAAATGAAGTATTGCAACAAGTTGGCTTGGGCAATTTATTAGAAAACGAATTAAAGCTTAATGCATGGATGGGAGAAGGCGGTCGACAGCTTTCAGGTGGGGAACAGCGCCGCTTAGGCATTGCCCGTGCTTTGTTACATAATACCCCATTAATTCTAATGGATGAGCCAACGGAAGGGCTTGATGCGCATACAGAACAACAGATTTTAGCACTACTCAAAGAAAAATGTGCTGATAAAACATTAATTGTCATTACTCACCGCATGCAGGGCTTAGAGGAAATGGATAACATTTGTGTGATGGATAATGGTAAAATCATCGAACAAGGTACTCATCAAGCGCTGTTAGGCATGCAAGGCCAGTATTATCAGTTCCGCCAGCGCCACTGGGCACAGCAACCGCTCTGAGGCGTATATGTATCAATTAGATGACGACTCCTATTTATTCCCTCCCGTGTCTGAAGCCATGCGGGAGCCCAATGGTTTATTAGCGATTGGCGGAGATCTTTCATCAAAAAGGCTGCAAGCCGCTTATTATGATGGTATCTTTCCTTGGTTTAATCCTGGAGAGATGCCTTTATGGTGGTCTCCGGACCCTAGAGCAGTACTCATGGTTGGTGAGCTTCATATTAGCCGGTCAATGAAAAAAGTATTAAAAAAGCAGACTTATCGCATTACCGTTAACCATGCATTCAAGCAAGTTATTGAAGCTTGTTCTGTACGCCAAGAAGGCACATGGATTTTACCCGAAGTTCAAGCTGGGTATTTGGCATTACACCAAGCAGGAATGGCTCATTCCATTGAAGCTTGGTATGGCGATAAACTCGTTGGAGGCCTGTATGGTGTGAACATGGGGCACCTATTTTGTGGGGAATCTATGTTCAGTAGAATGAATGATGCATCCAAATTTGCTTTTATTACGTTCTATTTTCATTTTTTGCGCTATAATGGGCAACTTTTTGATTGTCAGGTACTTAACCACCATACCGCCTCAATGGGCGCAAAAGAGATATCCCGTAGGGATTTTTTACATATTCTTTATCGGTGGCGTGACAAAGCGATTGACCCCGCCTGCTGGATACCGCAATCGATTGAAATACCGCCAATTTTCGATTAATGAATTTTGGTTTTACATTAATTTTATTCCTTCACTTAAAAATAAAGATCGCGTTAAAATGCGACACTTCTTTACTTAGTGCGGGTTTTTGGGCATTATCTTGCCCGTTAAAAATCACGGTTATTAAACTTAGAGGATTAGATGGCCAAAGAAGACAATATTGAAATGCAGGGCACAGTTTTAGATACCCTGCCAAACACAATGTTCCGTGTTGAACTGGAAAACGGTCACGTGGTGACTGCTCATATTTCTGGAAAAATGCGTAAAAACTATATCCGCATCCTGACAGGCGACAAGGTAACTGTAGAGTTAACACCTTATGACCTGAGCAAAGGCCGAATCATTTTCCGTAGCCGTTGATATTCGCTTCAGGCAAGGCCTGACAACCACAGGTGCATTGATACACCTGTGGTCTATTCGTCAGAATACCGCATCCTCCGGAGAGGCCTTGTGCACGCTACTGAAGCTGTATGTCAGTGTGTTACTTTTTTCATCAAGCCCGATACTTACAGAGCCACCATTCGTTAGTGAACCAAATAGCAACTCGTTTGCTAATGGTTTTTTCAGGTTATCCTGAATGGTGCGAGCCATAGGTCGGGCACCCATCGCTTTATCATAACCTTTTTCACATAACCAACGGCGAGCCGCCGCGCTAACTTCAATTGATACGCCTTTCTCATCAAGTTGAACTTGTAATTCCACAATGAACTTATCAACAACTTGCGTAATAATTTCCGGAGTTAATGAGTTAAACCAAATGATACCATCAAGGCGGTTGCGAAACTCTGGTGAGAATGCCTTTTTGATTTCTGACATCGCATCAGTACTATTATCTTGCTCAGCAAAACCAATAGAACGACGCTGAGTTTCTTGTACCCCTGCGTTGGTTGTCATTACCACAACAACATTTCGAAAATCTGCTTTACGGCCGTTGTTATCCGTTAAAGTACCGTGGTCCATTACCTGTAAGAGGATATTAAACACATCAGGATGGGCTTTTTCGATTTCATCTAACAGCACCACTGAGTGAGGATGTTTAATAACTGCATCAGTCAGTAAACCGCCTTGATCAAAGCCGACATAGCCAGGAGGAGCCCCAATTAAACGACTAACAGTATGACGCTCCATATACTCGGACATATCAAAACGTAATAATTTAATATCCAGCGCTTTGGCTAACTGAACAGTGACCTCCGTTTTACCCACCCCCGTCGGACCTGCAAACAAGAAAGAACCCACCGGTTTATTTTCTAACCCTAAACCTGCCCGATTCATTTTAATTGCCTCAGACAACGAATCTATCGCTTTGTCTTGCCCAAACACTAACATTTTCAAACGAGAGTCGAGTGTCTTGAGTTTGTCTTTATCACTTGAAGAAACGGTTTTTTCAGGAATGCGGGCGATACGCGCCACAACAGTTTCAATTTCGGGTACACCAATGGTTTTTTTACGCTTACTTGGTGCAACCAATCGCGTTCGGGCACCAGCTTCATCGATCACATCAATGGCTTTATCAGGCAAATGTCTATCAGTGATATATTTAATAGATAAATCCACCGCGGCTTGAATTGCCTTTGCGGTATACCGAACATCATGATGCGCTTCATATTTAGGCTTTAACCCATTGATGATGCGAATTGTTTCTTCTGGAGTTGGTTCCACAATATCAATTTTCTGGAAACGACGCGCCAATGCTCTGTCTTTCTCAAAAATACTGCCAAATTCTTGATATGTTGTAGAACCAATAACACGAATTCGGCCACTGGATAGCAACGGTTTAATTAAATTTGCCGCGTCAACTTGCCCACCAGAGGCCGCCCCTGCACCGATGATAGTGTGTATTTCATCGATAAATAAAATACTCTTCGGATCTTTTTCCAGCATTTTTAATAATGCTTTGAAGCGTTTCTCAAAGTCACCACGGTATTTAGTTCCCGCCAGTAATGAGCCAATATCTAATGAATAAATTGTGCAGCCTTTCATTACGTCAGGAACATCATCTTGCTCAATACGCCATGCTAGCCCTTCCGCAATCGCGGTTTTACCGACACCTGACTCGCCAACTAATAGTGGGTTATTTTTACGACGGCGACACAGTACTTGAATGGTACGCTCTAATTCAGCCTGACGTCCAACTAGAGGGTCGATATTCCCTTTCTTGGCCTGCTGGTTCAAGTTGGTCGTAAAGTTGTCCATATGGTCTTCTGGGACCGGCTGCTCTTCATTTTGCATGCTATTAGAGGGGATATCTTGTTCTGATGGCGACTCTTCGCCTTTTATCGTGCCATGGGATATATAATTAACCACATCTAAACGGCTAACATCATGTTTACGTAATAAGTACGCAGCTTGGGATTCTTGCTCACTAAAAATTGCGACTAATACATTTGCGCCGCTAACTTCGTTACGCCCAGATGATTGCACATGAAAAACGGCGCGCTGTAATACACGCTGAAAACTCAACGTAGGCTGGGTGTCTCTGCTATCATTTTCGGGTAACAAAGGTGTCGTTTGCGCGATGAAGTGTTCAAGTTCTTGACGTAATGCAACAAGATCAACCTTACAAGCATCTAAAGCTTCGCGAGCAGAGATATTACTCAGTAGCGCTAGCAATAGGTGCTCTACAGTCATAAACTCATGGCGGCTGTCTTTCGCTTTCGTAAAAGCTACGTTTAAACTAAGCTCCAGTTCTTGATTGAGCATAAGCACCTCCCAAAATTGATATTAAGCCAAATTAGACTTTCTCTATAGTGCAAAGCAAAGGGTACTCATGTTCACGAGCAAAAGTATTGACTTGTGACGCTTTTGTTTCAGCAACCTCTGCAGTAAAAATTCCACAAACTCCCTTTCCTTGAATATGGACATCTAACATTATCTGTGTAGCGCGTTCTTCATCAAAAGAAAAGTATTTTTGTAACACTTCGACAACAAAATCCATCGGAGTGTAATCGTCATTATTTAATAGCACCTTATACATCGAAGGTGGCTGTAAGGTTTGTTCTATTTCATCTTTAAAAATGACATCAGTTTTAAATGTGCCCAGAAAATCACTCATTACTTTCTTGCTCAGTGTTTAACTTCAATTTAAGCATAGTCTTTATTATCAACGATTTCTATCAATCATATTGATAACACCACAAAACTATACCATTTCGTAACCATGCTGTTTTTGTTTATATTGCTTCAAGTCACAGTGTACCATGGGAATCACCTTTGCTTCCATGGTTAGCAATCTGTGAGCCACATCAAATATTATAGAAAATGAGCGCTATTGATTAGCGAATTCTTAACACTTTCCACTAATTCCTGTACCTCGCCTCTTGACCTTAGAAGGCAATTTATTACAGTATATTTTACGAACAAATAACATCGTACTTATACTTATTTTGTGTGTTTTTTATACATTACTTTAAACGCAAATATTGGTAAATCTGAAGGATGAAATATGGAGACGGGTATCGTTAAGTGGTTCAATAACGCAAAAGGCTTTGGTTTTATTTGCCCGGCTGATGGCGGAGAAGATATTTTTGCTCATTATTCCTGTATTCAAATGGACGGTTACAGGACACTAAAAGCTGGCCAGAAAGTTCAATTTAGTGTGACTATTGGCCCAAAAGGTAATCATGCAGACCTCATTGTTCCTATTAACACTGAGGATGTCCCAGACAACATTACCGAATTAAATCAATAGCTCAGCAATAGAGCACAGTTAATTATTTTAGTAATACTGACAACACTAATAATTAACTGTGACTATTTATCAATTAATCACTTCTTTACTGCACCATTGCCCGCGGTTTGCAGGTGCGACATATCACCATATAGTGACGTTAATAAATCATACTGTTCAACATCATAAAACGCACATTGCTTTCCTGTGAATGCTTTAGCCACTTCTATCATAAATTTCACTGTCGCTGCAATGTCAATCTCATGGCTAGCCCCTGTAGAACAACCAGGCACCACCGTTTCTGAGCAGATAGCGACGCCAACCACAGGCGCAGATGTAGATACTGCAGGTTGTAATATACTGTTGATATGATGCAGGCCATTACCATATGGCGTGATATCTTGAATTGACAACGGGAATGTCACCGCTTTTTGGCCACTGCTCCACTCCATCAAACGGATTAAATCCTCTGATACAGGTAAAATATAGCCATTTTTTACCGTTGGAGACAGCGCATACCCTTTATGATTGAGTAAACGATTTCCCTTTGTGGTATCTACAGACAAAATAGCATCCGCTTCAGGGATAGCTTCATGTTGATTCATCGTGGCATCTTCAAGGGGGGAGTCCATGAAATCAACAGGTGTATGCGGACGTGTTGGCGCATTGGGGCAAATATGTGTCGTGATCACGACATCGCCGAGTAGCCGATCGCCCTTTTCATGCATTTGTGCCAGTTTAAGCGCTGCTGCAAGTGCGGCAATCGCACCGTCTGCATCAGAGACAACACCAATTCGAGAAGGCCTAGCACCAATTCCGCCTAACCGCCCGATGATCCCCAGCGTTGGCGCATCTTTATGGTGTGATTTACCTTGTGTTCCTGGAATAAGAATACGAACAAAATCGCTTTGCCCTTTGTTATCCTTAACCGTTTTAGACATGACTTCAATGTGTGGGAAATCTTGGAACAATGCAACAATGTCTTCACCTTTAACACTAGCGCAATCGATTAGCTCATATAGGCAAAGAGTTTGTTTTAGACTCATTGTACTTCCTTTAATTTTTTTTATGGGAGTGAAGAGCTACTTTGAGGTTAACTTGCATAAAATAGCGAGTTAACCTCATTTCGCTCTAGATGGAGCCTCACGTAATTGAGGTTCCACTTTTCCTGATGAAGGCGTATTCACGCACTTAAAATACTAACAATATAAATATTTATAATTTACTGATTACTTCTACTACCTACTTCTTACTACTGATTGCTTTTATGACACGAAATAAGTTCATGACTTATTTATGCTTTTTTGCAACCAATATGGGTCACCCACCATACAACCAAGATAAGCGGCTTTATGGCAAAGACTCTTGGATAACAGCGCCATAACCTCATCATTCATTTGCGTCGCAGGCAAACTTAAACACAAGGCATATAACGTATTTTGCGCTGGGTCGAACACCGTGCTAGATATGGAAGCGACTCCAGCAACGGATTCATCCATCGAAAATTCCCAGCCGCGCTCAGCCACTAAATCCAAACGCTCAACTAATTTACCGCGCTCTTCTTTGGGTTCACGGTCAATAATTTTTGACCGCTCATTTAGCGGTAACCTTGCTAATAATGCACGCCCCGTTGACGTTCCCAGTATAGGTAAACGTGTCCCCGGTTGAGTAATCACTTGCAACATGCTATTGCCAAAGCGTGCATGAACGACACGAACCATATCATCGTCAAGTGCTGACACATAACTGGTAAAACCGCTATCTTTCGCAAGTTCATCAAGCGCTTCAAGCATCATATCGATTAACGGATTCATTCCCCTAGCTCGATGCGCTAATTCCATAATCAGCAAACCTGGCCGATATATCGGTGCATTGTTTTTCTTTTCTAGCAACCCAAGCTCTGCCATTTGCTTTAAAAGGCGGGAAGCCGAGCTTTTAGGCATACCTAATTCATTAACCAACGTTGTCACAGTCAGCTCATTTCCAGAACGCAGGAACAGTTGGTAAACGTCAACAACGCTAGATAAAATACTCATGACCCTAAACCTTGGGTTAATACACTGTAGCTTTGTGGCTTTCTATCTCTCAGATAAGGCACTTTTAAGCGGGTATGGGCTTGGTTTAAAAAATCAACCTCACCAATTAATAGCGCCTCACCCTCACAGCTGGCTTCACAAAGTACTTGGCCGCGAGGACCTAAAACCTTACTACCACCAAATAAATGCAAATCTTCTTCATGACCCCAACGGTTCACTGCAAGTAAGTGAGTTCCATTTTCTAATGCACGACAGGCACTGTTAATATCCCAGACATCTCGGTCTTGAACACACCAAGCTGAAGGAGCTAATAACAATTCGGCACCTTGTAATGTTAAAATTCGTGCGACTTCGGGAAAGCCCATGTCATAACAAATCATGATACCGATTTTACCAATCGGTGTTTCAAACACAGGGAAACTATCACCGCGTCCAAACCACTGTTTTTCTAGTCCAAAAGCATGAACTTTACGGAAAACACCACTGATACCCTCGCATCCAGGGTTCCAAACACCGACAGAGTTATATATATCGCCTAAATATTCACCGCGCTCAACAAAACCGCTCACAATAGTGATATTTAGACGAGTAGCAAGCTCGCTAAATAGCGTATAAGTTTCACTTCCGATAGAATCACTTAAATCCCACAACTTAGTGGTCAGTAAGTCGCCACGGTAACCTGTTGTCGCCAGTTCAGGAAAACAGATCAATTTTGCTCCTGAATCCGCGGCTTGTTGGCACAACTGTGCCATTCGTTGCAAGTTATTGGTTTTATTGCCTAGTTCTGAATCAAACTGAGCCAGAGCAACTTTAACTTTTGTACCTGACATTGTTTAATCCTTAATCTAAATGAGAGACTTTGCGAAAGTGTACCGTTTCAACACCTTTCGCTTTCGCCTGCCAGCGCATGCCTATCCAATAGGCTACTGCACCAGTAATCAAAGAGTTAAGCGCAGGGATACCATAGTCAGCGTGCAATGGACCTAATTCCGAAGTTCCCCATCCAACAGCTACGGCAATCACCCACACAACTAAGGTAACAGGGTTATATGCTTAACAGCTTGGTGGTAATATGCCTTGCTCTCGAGTGATATCTAATTCTTTGCGATCACGCTTCAATAAATAATAGTCAACAACCATAATCCCTGCGACAGGCGGGATGGCTATTCCTAAGTAAATTAAGAAACCAATAAAGTTATCTAAGATCCCTAACATTGAAGCAATTGTGCCGAAGATACCAATCACCCACGTTAAATAGCGGCGGTCAAAGCGCTTATTGAAGATGGCATTTAGCAGTGTTGAAAAACCTAAAGATGACGAATACAGATTGATGTCATTCATTTTTATTGTCGAGAAGATAACAATCGATGCACCTAATAGGCCAGTCAGTGCCATCATTAAATCAAATACTTGGCTTGTACGTAATGATAATGCCATTAGTACCGCTATCATATTGACCAGTAGCTCACCAAAAAATGTGCCGATGAGAGTCATCCAAAACACATCTTTAGGCCCTTTCATAAAGCGGCTGATATCGGGTGTTGTTACTGCTGCAATAATAAAACCACCAGCAACCATTGTGATGGCCGCAGGCATAGTCATTAATGGCCCGGCGGGTTCAGTGTCATTGATAAGTGTACCAATATCTTGACCTGATAATAAATTATATGTCGCCCAGCCTAACGCGAATAAAAATAGCGGCGTTGAGATATTGGCAGTAATAGATAAAAATCGATACCCATATACTGTTATAACCGTCACCGCAATACCTGTAATAAGTGACCAAGTCCCTGGTGTTAGCACATTAGTCGCTTTATACATTCCATCCGCAAAGAAACCATTTTGGACGCCAAACCAGCCCATTAAGGAGATAGCAATCGCGCCACCAATGAGAGCTGAGCCTAACTTACCAAAACCCGCCCACCGAGACAGTAGGCTGATCGACATTCCTTCACGGCACGCAGCCGCTCCAAGCCCCCAGCTGACAACCTGTAAAATTACAGAGCCAAGCATTGTTGCCCAAAACGCCTGCCAAAAAGTTAACCCATACCCAAGAGCTGCACCTAACATCACTTGTGAAACACAAGCTAGCGCACCAATTCGTAGAATTAACACTTCATAGAACGGTCTACGAGCACTTTGGGGTACTCGAGCCAAAGAATAATCTTCACCTGCTTTATTCGCCATATCGCACCTGCTGTGTGGTTGTCTTTGCTTAGTTTTTACTGGCTTTATTATAAGTTCCATTATATGGAACTAGGTTTCATTTATTCTACAAGGCAAATGATATCCATGATCGATACCAATTCGCAAGCAGAATTTATCTTTTCAGATAGTTTTTTATTATGAAATATTTTGAGAAACGAGGGAATATATAGATTGAAAAAAATATTATCAGGAAATGAAGGAGTTAAAAATAACGCATTTAATTAGCAGAATTTATTTGAGGAACTCGGTTCCAATAAATGAGACTATTCTTGAGCAGATATCTCTTTCACGTTAGCATTTAATGCCTTCTATATATCTTCTGCACCAAACCCTGTGATGCAGAAGATACACAGTAATTATTTAGGTTATAAATGATTAGGTTATAAATGATTAAGCTATAAACTATTCCCTCGCTAATGCGTCAATTGGGTTTAAGCGAGCCGCATTTCGCGCAGGTAAAAAGCCAAAAATAATACCAATGGCTGTTGAACAAACAAAGGCACTGATTAATGCCACAGGATCAAAAGAAAAAGTCCAGCCCGGTAGCGCCATTTGAGCCAATAAACTAATTCCATACGATAAGCCGATTCCCATCAGGCCGCCCATTAAACATACCAGTACGGCTTCGATGAGAAATTGCTGCATCACATCGCTGGTTCTAGCCCCTACCGCCATACGAATACCAATTTCTCGTGTCCTTTCTGTCACAGAAACCAGCATAATATTCATCACACCAATACCCCCGACTACTAATGAAATGACAGCCACTAGTGTGAGGAATAACTGCATAGTTTGGGTTGTTTTCTCAGCCGTTTTAATAAAGGTATCTAGGTTATAGGTAAAAATATCTTTCTTACCATGACGCAATGTCAATAAGCGGATTAGTTGCTGCTCCGCTGTTTTAGCATCATAGCCCTCTTTAACCCGCACAGTGATACTGTCGTAGTATGGCCGGTTAAGCACTTTACTATTTACCGTGGTGTCTGGTAACCAAATGGATAATGACTTATTCGAACCAAAAGCCGATTTTTTTTCTTCAAGTACACCGATGACCGTTGCTGGCATATTACCAATAAGTAAAGTTTCGCCAATAACATGCTCTTGCTTAGGAAAAAAGCGGCGCTTGGTGTTAGCATCAATGACCACCACTTGAGCTCGTCTGTCCGCCATATCTTGAGTAAACCCCATTCCTTCTGAAAACTTCCAAGCATAAACATTAAAATAATCACGCCCAACACCTGAAAGTTGAGCTGATGCATCTAAATTGCCTTTCCTTAACCGAGTTGAGCTGTTCAACTCTCCAGAGACAGCGTGGACATAAGGCTGCTTAGCAATCGCGTCAATATCCAAAGATTTTAATGATTGCCTATTTTCTGCATCGTCACTCCCGAAATCTTTCCCGGGATAGATAGAAATGGTATTGGTTCCGATCGATTTAATATCATTGAGTACCATGCCCTGCGCCGCATCGCCAATCACCATAATTGAAACCACAGAGGCAATACCAATAATAATCCCAAGCATCGTTAGCAGCGTGCGCATTTTATTGACAACCATGGCACGCCAAGCCATCAGTAATGCCTCACTAAATCGGCCATACATTTGATTTAATGTGAGTTTCCTTGCGGGGGCTTTTGGTAATGAATTTGCACGTATCGAGGCTTTACTCCCCGAATCTTTCAAAATTTCGCCATCTTTAATTTCTACGATACGTTCCGCTTGCTGAGCAATTTCGGGATCATGAGTAACAATAATCACTGTATGCCCTTGGGCACAAAGGCCTTTTAAAATACTCATGACCTCTTCCCCCGAATGGCTATCCAGCGCTCCTGTTGGCTCATCCGCAAGAATTATCTGCCCGCCATTCATTAGGGCGCGAGCAATACTCACGCGCTGTTGTTGCCCGCCAGACAACTGACTTGGACGATATTCAATTCGCTCTCCAAGCCCTAAACGCTGTAATAGTTGGGCGGCTCGTTCACGACGTTGGTTTTTACCCGCTCCTGCATATACCGCAGGTACCTCAACATTTTGCTCCGCACTTAAATGGCTTAATAAATGGTAGCGTTGAAAAATAAAACCGAAATGTTCTCGACGCAATTCTGCCAATTGGTCGTTATCTAATGTTGCAACACTTTGGCCATCAATACAGTAATTCCCTTCTGTTGGTTTATCTAAGCACCCAATAATATTCATGAGTGTGGATTTACCTGAACCAGAAGCACCTATAATCGCTACCATCTCACCTGCATTAATTTGCAGTGAGACATTTTTTAAGACCGTAACTTGGTTTTCACCTTCCCCATAGCGGCGAGTGATCCCTTGAAGATCAATTAACGCAGCCATAGTTAGTATTCCGCCTCGTTGTGCCCAATGACCACTTTGTCACCTTCATTTAGGCCTTTGGTAATTTCCACATACACATCGTTTCGACCACCAATTTCAACTTGTTTTTTCTCGACTTTATTGCCTTGCAGAATATCCACTTCATAGGTTTGTGGTGAAATTTCATTACCTAATGCAGATAGTGGTAGCAATAGCACATTCTTACGTGAATCTAATTCAATCGTGACCTGAGCGGTCATTTGTAATTTCAACAAATGTTGCGGGTTAGGCACCTCAAAACGCGCATAATAGAAAATGGCATCATTAATTTTTTCAGGAGTTGGCAAAATATCCTTTAATTGCCCAGCAAATTTTTTATCTGGAGCCCCTAGAACAGTGAAAGAAGCATCTTGACCGGGTTCCAAATAAATTACGTCGGCTTCAGAAACTTCGGCTTTCACTAGCATCGTGTCCAAATCCGCAAGCGTTAAAATTGTTGGTGCTTCTTGGGCAGCAATAACCGTCTGTCCCTGTAGTGTTTTAATAAAGGTGACAATACCATCCATTGGTGCCGTAATTTGCGTATATTTTAGATTTGTTTTTGCCGAATCTAGAGTGGCTTGGTTACGCTTAATTTGAGCTTGATAAGTGGCGACTTGCGCTTTTTTTACTTCCACATCGGTTTTAGCTTTATCAAGTTCTTGTTGAGAAACTGCTTGCTGTTTTGCTAGGCTTAAATGACGCTGATAAGTCACTTGGGCAAGACGCAGCTCGGCTTGAGCTAATGATAAATTGGCTTCGAGCTCACGTGTTGTTGCCTCAGACTCAATAACATCATTTTGAGCTTTTTTCGGGTCAATAACCGCTAATAAGTCACCTTTTTTAACATAATCACCCTCTTTGACATACAGCGTTTGCAGCTGCCCACTCACCTGAGCGCCCACATCGACTTTACGTACGGCATCAAGTTTCCCCGTTGCCAGTACTTGTTTATCTAAATTGCCTCGAGTGACATCTACGGTTTGAAAAACCTCGGCTTCCTCACGATTAAAAAGAAACCCAGCGGTGATTAGGGCAACAATAATGATTGCCAAATAAATCGGCCACTTTTTCTTAGGCTTTGCCTTCATGTTTACTTGCTTCCTATGAACAAAAAGAGGGCTTTGCCCTCTAAGATCGCTGACAACGTGTAAAAAGGAGGTTCCAATTAGTTGTCAGCTAAAAACTAATGATCAAATTATATATCACTTAAGTTATCAATTGATTCAACATGTGATAAACCTGAAAGAACCATTTCTTAATAATCAATCAACAACAAGTAATATTTCTCGATATCACGATTAATTTGCTTTCCCCCTTGCCAACCATGCCACGCGAGAAAACATACTTTTCAATTGCAGCGGAATGCTGTCTGGCCCTAATTCTGCGGCTCTATTTACAGTAGCTAGCGCTAAATCTGGTTTCGATGTACGAGAAATCGCCTTAATAATTACACGTCTGGTTGAAACCTTCGCATTATCTGGAATATCCGCAATTTCATGATAAAGGCTTCTAAACCCTTCACGATATAGGAAATGTTCCATATCTGGTGCGGGGAGCATCGTTAACCTATCTCTATCTGAAGAGTTAATTTTGTTGGCATAATGAGTCGCTGTTGCTGCATACTTGCGCCCCGCCTCATCACCATCGGTTAAAACATGCCATTCAATACCCATTTTATTGGCAAACTTCAGCAATGGTTTCAAACCACTTTGTGCAAATGCAATAACTTTTATTCCTTCAGTTTCAAAGTAATAGTTACACTGGCGCGAAAATTCATTCATCAACCAAATTTCCGTTTCCCCTTCCACTAATAACCAGCAGCGAGCAAACAGCGCTGATGGACGATTAAAGCGAATATGGAAAGAAATTTTACGTAATTCTTCAGCACTTAAATCATTTTCACTCAATCGATAAGCTGAAACTTTATTGGTATTGCGCACCAAACGACACAAATCTTCCAGAGGTGCTAATGAAAGCAACTCCCCTGAGTTCGTCGTGGTAATCCGCTGTAGAGAAAATAGGCTAAATAACCCCCATGCGATGGAGAGCATAATCGGGTGTAAGCGCGTTTCTGGATCTTCAACGATAATCAATGGCCGTGCATGTTTATCTAACTGAATATTACCTTTTGATTGTAATAACGAAGAAAACATTCCTAAGATAATTAATCGAATATTGCGTTGGTTTGGTTTTGCGATTAAACGGCTAATATTATCAAGTGCTTTCCACCCGCGCTTGCGCGGTTCTATATTGACAATTGAGTTATCCAGTTTTATAAGATGTGCGCTCTGCCCTGAAAAATAATGACTGAGCAGCTGTTGCATTGCATCAATACCATCACCAAGGTCCTCATCACTTAAACATTCAGGATTATTAACCAATGCATGGGTTAATTCTTTAATGCGGACGTTGAACAAATCACGTAAATCTTTTTGGCCTGTAACAATAGTTTCAGTGTTAAGTGTATGCAAAAAGCGGGCATCTCGCAGGCGAATAACCGGATACAACCTAATAATTTCTTTAATGTATTTACCTACATTATCCAAAGAAAGTTTATTACCACCTGAGTTCAAAAAGTTTTTATCTACAACAATCGTGTCATCATCTCTCAGCTCTGCACTAACACGATAGAAAATATGTTTAAGGCCATCTCCGTTATCGACCCAAACAGAGTTAAGATTATGAAAACGATATGATTGATGACGTCCTTTTCGGCGTTCACAAAATTTTAGAACAATCTGTAATGAGCGGTAACGCGATTCATCGTTCCCTGCTGGGTGATGAAAGTCATGAAGGCTGAATTGGTAATCTGTATGCTCAGGGGAAAGAAGAAGGTCAAGTGCGTCCAGTAAACTTGATTTTCCCCAAGAATTCTCACCGACTAAAACCGTACTATTATTCAGTTCTAAAGAAAGCCGGTTAATTCCTCTAAATCCGTATATTTCCACACGTTCCAGGTACATATTACTCTCCTTGGAAGATTTTTAATTCACCCTCAATATTATTAGTTTTCATTACATACCGGGTGATTCCGTCAATGAAACAGACTAAAAGACACTATTTAGAGCTTACCGATTAAGCGCCTTTATTACTATAAATATGTAAGCAAAATAAAAATACTTATAACAAAACAGCGAACTGTGTTGAGCATCTAATTACAGTGTTATAAAATAGTAAAACTTTCATTTTTAGTGTTTTTGACCTATTTTTCTTTCTTTAGCCAATAAAAAAATTTTATAACAATAAGTTCTTTTAGCACAGGGCGCTAAATCAGGTTTATGCTTCGATAACCTAAATAAAAAAGATAAGCATAACCCTTTGTTTACATTAACCTAGTCGATGGGATAACCTTTAAGGAAACGGCCATGTATTCAGGACTCTTAATTATTCTTCTACCGTTAACACTCGGTTATCTTATTCCTATTAAAAATAAACGTATTCTCCATCGAGTTCATCAATCCCTGAATTCAATGGTATATGTTATTTTATTTTTAATGGGAATTACCCTCGCACTGCTTGAAAACTTAAGCGTTCACTTATTTTCTATTTTAATTTATGCAGTTACCTTTTTTGGTTGCATATTTTCATTGAATGTAATCTCACTGTTATTGCTCGATAGATTTGATCCATGGAGAATTCCGCAACATAAACAAGAAAAGCCACCTTCACGAATCAAAATGGTTCTCGAATCTTTACAGCTATGCGGTGTGCTACTGCTCGGATTTGCCGTTGGCTTGACGCATTTTGACTTTCTACACTATGCCGACAAAGGCAGCCAACTGGCGTTAATGCTATTGTTATTACTTGTCGGTATCCAGCTACGCAATAGTGGCATGAGCATCAAGCAAATTTTAATCAACCGCCGTGGTACCACCATCGCGTTTGTCATGGCAATCAGTGCGTTAGCTGGTGGCGCGTTAGCTGCATTTTTACTCGATCTTCCGGTGAAAATGGGGCTAGCGCTGGCTTCTGGCTTTGGCTGGTACTCATTAACAGGCATCGTACTTACCGATGCATATGGCCCAGTCATGGGAAGTGCGGCTTTTTTCAATGACTTAGCAAGGGAACTTGCTGCCATCATGCTCATTCCTATTATTATCAACCGTTACCGCTCAACGGCTCTTGGCATTTGCGGTTCAACATCAATGGATTTTACATTACCTGTTTTACAACGCAGCGGTGGAGTTTCAATTGTCCCTGCCGCCATAGTTCACGGCTTCGTACTTAGTCTAATTACGCCAATTCTTATGGCCTTCTTTACATAGGTAAAATTTCAGTCACAATAGCCGTTAATTTGCGTGAAACAGGAAATTAACATGACAGATAAACAACGTGTTTTAGTGTTGGGCGCTAGTGGCTATATTGGTCAGAATTTGATCCCTAAACTCATTGAGCAAGGATATGACGTAACAGCAGGTGCTCGCCGTGTTGATTGGATGCTATCTCAAGGCTGGCAAGATACCCAATGCATTTATGTGGATCTTCACGACCCCGAAACATTAAAAGGTGTCATGGAAGGCATCGATATTGTTTATTTCCTCGTTCATAGCATGGCTGACCAAGCCAATTTAGTCGAACGTGAGCGCGCAGCCGCTCGCAATGTGCAACAAGCCCTTGAAGGCTCAAGCGTTAAACATGTTATCTATCTCAGCGCATTACAACACGGGCATACCTATTCACCACACCTAATAGCACGGCGTTTAACCGGTGATATTTTACGTGAAAGCCAAGTCCCGGTTACTGAAATTCGTTCATCAATTATCGTTGGCTCTGGTTCTGCCGCATTCGAAATTATGCGCGATATGGTCTACAACTTAGCGATTTTAACGCCACCACGCTGGGTTCGCTCTAAGTCGTCACCTATCGCTCTGTCGAATATTTTGTATTATTTAACGCAACTGGCAAAAATACCAACAACCGAAAACCGAATTTTCGATGCGGGTGGCCCTGAGTTTATTAGCTACCAAGAACTATTTAAACGCTTTATTAAAGTCAGTGGTAAACGGCGTTTACTTATTCCCATTCCGATCCCCATCAGTATGATCTCTGTGCATTTCATCAGTTTGATCACCTCTGTGCCACCGTCAATTGCTAAGGAGCTAATCCAAGGCTTGCAGCACGACCTCCCGGCAGATGATAAAGCGTTACGAGAACTGATCCCACAAACCTTAATTTCTTTTGATGATGCTGTTAGAACCACTTTAGCTGAAGAAGCCGATGCCGTTGATAACGCAGATTGGGGTTATGACCCAGAAGTCAGAAAACGTTGGCGTCCTGGTTATGGCTATTACCCAAAACAAGCGGGAGCAACCCTTGGAACAACGGCCAGTTCAGAATCGCTCTGGTATACAGTGCAACAGATTGGCGGAAAAAACGGCTACTTCTATGCCAATGGTCTGTGGAAAACCCGCGCCATCATGGATGATATGATGTTGAATAAAGTGAAATATGGCCGCCCCGATCGTGAACAGCTCCAACTCGGTGATGAGATTGACGGCTGGCGCGTGATTAATCTTGAGCCTAATAAACAACTTAGCTTGTTATTTGGTATGAAAGCGCCAGGACTTGGCCGCCTAACTTTTACTATTCATGATAGCGGAAACCGCCGTTCAATCGATGTTCGGGCATGGTGGCACCCTGCTGGCTTTTGCGGTCTACTCTATTGGTTTGCCATGATGCCTGCACATTTATTTATTTTTAAAGGCATGGCAAAACGCATCAGTGAGCTAGCTTATGAGCGGGATAAACAACTCGCTAAACAACAGCAAGCAGAGCAACTGACCGTTAAATCAGAATAAATTTAGCGTAAAAACCAAATTTTTATGCATAAATTATTGCATAAATATGCTCGTAGGATTAATATCGCAGGTAGTGAAATAAGATATTATTGGTACACATGAGCATTCAATTAAAAAACATCAACTGTTTCTATGGTTCCCATCAGGCACTCTTTGATATCAATCTAGAGTGTTCTGCTGGTGAGACTATGGTATTACTCGGGCCAAGCGGAGCAGGTAAAAGCTCGTTGTTGCGTGTCCTCAATTTATTAGAAATGCCACGTTCAGGCCACTTAAATATTGTGGGTCAGCAATTTGACTTTTCTTCTGCTCCAGATGCGAAAGCGATTCGTGAGCTGCGTCAAAATGTGGGAATGGTATTTCAACAATATAACCTATGGCCTCATTTGAGCGTTATGGACAACTTAATTGAAGCACCGTGCCGCGTGTTAAAATTGTCCAAGCAAGAAGCGCAAGCAAAAGCCTCTAAGTTATTAGGGCGCTTACGGTTGTCTCAATTTGCTGATCGCTACCCCTTACATTTATCGGGTGGGCAACAACAGCGTGTTGCGATTGCTAGAGCATTGATGATGGAACCAAAAGTTTTATTATTTGATGAACCAACCGCTGCACTTGACCCAGAAATTACCGCGCAAGTTGTTGATATTATTCGAGAACTTTCTGCAACTGGAATTACGCAAGTCATCGTTACTCACGAAGTGGAAATTGCTCGCAAAACCGCTAGCCGTGTAGTGTATATGGAAAATGGCCATATAGTTGAACAAGGGGGTGCAAGCCATTTCACTGCACCTCAAACAGAAGCATTTGCAAATTATCTGTCACATTAATAGATATAGGATTAAGCAATGAAAAAAATTATATTAGCTGCACTACTGGGCGCTGTAACCCTATCTGCAACTGCTGCGGAAAAAGAAACCATCCGTTTTGCAACAGAAGCGACTTACGCACCTTTTGAAATGTTCGATAAGAATAACCAAATCGTTGGCTTTGACGTTGATTTAGCCAATGCCATGTGTGAAAAAATGAATGCAACTTGCACATTTACTCACCAATCTTTCGACAGCTTAATCCCTAGCTTAAAATTCCGTCGCTTTGAAGCATTAATGGCAGGTATCGATATTACCCCTGAGCGCCAACAGCAAGTGGATTTCACTGAGACTTACTACCCTAACTCAGCAGAGTTTATTGCTGTGAAAGAAAAAATCAGCTCAGTAGACCAATTAAAAGATAAAAAAATTGGTGTTCAAAACGGAACCACTCACCAAAAATATATCATGGAACAACATAAAGGTATGACAACCGTTCCTTATGATAACTACCAATCTGCTATTTTAGACCTGCAAAATGGCCGTATCGATGCCGTCTTCGGTGATACCGCTGTTGCTGACGAGTGGTTAAAAGCTAAAGGTAACGAAAACTTAGCCGCTGTAGGTGAAAAAGTGACTGATCCACAATATTTCGGTATTGGTTTAGGCATTGCAGTGCGTAAAGGAAATAAAGAGCTGTTGGATAAAATGAATAAAGCCTTAGCTGAAGTTAAAGCAGACGGCACTTATGATGCTATCCACAAAAAATGGTTTCAACAGTAATTGATATAATTAATGAGCAACTTTCTATTTTTAACAAGTGCCGCCGGTATCACCGTCGGCCTTGCTGTTTCTGCACTGGTTTTGGGGCTGATCCTCGCCATGTTATTTACTGCGTGGGAGTCCGTCCGTTTTAAACCTATTGCCTTTTTAGGGACTTGCTGGGTTACTTTGATCCGCGGTCTGCCTGAATTATTGGTCGTGTTGTTTGTTTATTTCGGTACATTACAACTGATCAATTTGTTTGGTGATGGGTTCGATATAAACCTCGGTTTTTGGCAAACCACTATCCAAATTGACCCCAGCATTTTCTTTGCTGATAGCGGTGAATTTGATTACACCCCATTTGTCTGTGGTGTCATTGCCCTCGCCTTGTTGTATGCATCTTATGCATCACAAACATTAAGAGGGGCTTTAAAAGCAGTACCTTATGGTCAGTGGGAAGCTGGTTTTGCATTAGGTTTAAACAAACGCACTATTTTCTTTCGGTTCATTATGCCGCAAATGTGGCGCCATGCGCTTCCTGGCTTAGGTAACCAATGGCTTGTATTATTAAAAGATACTGCGTTAGTTTCACTCATCAGTGTTAATGATTTAATGCTACAAACAAAAACAATCGTCAATAGAACTCACGAACCTTTCACATGGTACGCCATTGTAGGGTTGATTTACCTTGCCATTACGTTAGTCAGCCAAGTTATTTTAAAACGTATTGAATTGCGTACGACTCGCTTTGAGCGAGGTGAATCAAAATGATGGATTTAATTTTAGATATTCTTCCCGGGCTACCAACCAGCTTATCACTGACATTTAGTGCTCTTATTGTAGCTTTTATCTTAGCGATATTATTTACTTTAATTCTTTCACTTAAAACCCCCGTGGTTTCTCAAGCAGTTAAAGTCTATATCACGCTTTTCACCGGTACGCCTTTATTGGTGCAGTTCTTCTTAATTTATAATGGTCCAAGCCAGTTTAAATCACTGCAGAATTACCCAATGCTATGGGAGTTTATCTCAACCCCTTGGGTATGCGCCATGATAGCATTGGCACTAAATAGTGCAGCGTATTCTACTTTGTTATTCCACGGTGCAGTTAAAGCTATTCCGTCAGGCCAATGGCAATCGTGCCAAGCCCTCGGGATGAGCAAAATGCAAACCATGCGTATTATTTTGCCTTATGCCTTTAAGCGTTCGTTATCGTCTTATTCCAATGAAGTTGTCCTGATTTTCAAAAGTACTTCACTTGCCAGTACGATTACAATGTTAGATGTCATGGGCTACAGCCAACTGATCTTTGGTCAAAGCTGGAATGTGATGGCGTTTGTTGCTGCGGGAATTATTTATTTAGTAGTCAATGCAATTTTGACCGTTCTAATGCGTTTAATTGAACGCAAAGCGCTGGAATTTGAGCACAGAGGTTAGTCTTTCTTTCTCGCCGACAAGTAAAAAAAGCTTGGTATTATGCCAAGCTTTTTTTTAATAAGATTCATTGATTTTTGAAAGAGCATTAAAGTTACAAATGCCATAATTCAGGTTATTACATAAATAAAATCAATAATTGAGGTAACTATGCCTGATATTAAATTTGACATTCCTTTTAATCAAAATAAGTTAATTACCTATTTTAAAAATGACAAAAAAAACATAATAAGTAACAAACTATCTCTTGTAAAGAATACATCACATATAACTAATGGCCTTTGTTATGGATTGTCCTCTGCTTATCTTTGTAATGAAAACAAGAATCAAGGTGATAAATTAATAAAAACCATAGCTTCACAATTAAAAAAATGCAATCAAGATAAAGCATCAAACAAATTTAAGTTACTTAGTACAAAAACAGAGGAATACAATTATAATACATCGACATTGAACACTCATTTAGCTAATATTTTAAACATTCAAATAAATTGCTCACGCGCATATAATTTCAATTACATCTCATACAATTTAGATTCAATTATTGGTGATACAGTATCCCCAAAGCTCTCTCTAGATAAAAAGATAAGCTACCTAAATACTAAGGAAGAAACTAAACCCTTAATAATTGGCAACAGAAAAAACAACAACTTATATAACATACTGTTTTTTCTTAATGAAAGAAAAGATGTAATTAATGATAAAATATTATTTTCAAAAGAGAGTCATGAAGTTTTAAAACTAGTGAATTTATACTACAATCTGTTAAAAACAGAAAATATTGAATTCTATCCTAAATCAGATTTAAATATAGATATCCTTCATAAAATAAAAAATGACATAGAATTAAGTGAAACTGAAATAATAGATTTTTTAAAAATCTCATTTAAATTTTTAGCTAAAAATGAAATGTATAAAAACACGTCTAAAAAATTAAACTTTGGTTTAGTAAACTGTAAAGAACGAAAAATCAATGACGATGAAAATTTAATTTTCGATAATGACCTTTCATCCATTCAGGAACTTAAGGACAGAATAAAAAGCATAATAAACAATGAACATGTTTTTTATTCATTAATTATTTATGATAATCACTGCATGGCTATTTCGATTAAACGCAACTCAAAAAACTCCGATTATATCTATAAATTCTTTGATTCTAATAAAGGGATAAAAAAATATAAAACTCAAGAATCTTTTTTTGATGATATTGAAGAGTTACTCTCCAATCATAGTTCAGATAAAACTCTAATCAAAACACTGGATTTTCCAGTTGAAATAATCTCAATGGAATCACTTAATAATTCAAGTTATAATATTTTATAAAATAACTAGAATAAATTTTGAAAATAGAGCATAAAAATATCGAACTATAAGCTGTTCAAATAGGCTTTACTGTTCGATTCGCTTTAACAACGTCAGCACTTCAAAGTGTGCTGTATGAGGAAATAAGTCGAATAACTGGACTTTACAGACTTGATAGCCAGCCAACAGTTGTAAATCTTGCGCCATGGTTTGTGCATTACAGCTAGAATACAAAATATATTCAGGCTGCATATACGTAAGGTAATCGCATAATTCCTTACCGATCCCTCGACGTGGCGGATTAACTAAAATAAGCTGAGGGATATCCTGATTCGCCGTGGCAAAACGCGTTGAATCAAGGGCTTTAAACTCAACATGCTTTAATCCAAGTTCATCCGCGGATTGCTGTGCGCTGGCAATCGCTGGTGCACTAATTTCTATCCCTGTTAAGCGAGTGTCTTTTTCAGCACAGTGCAACCCAAAGCCGCCCACCCCACAAAACAGATCCCACAAGCTATCGATATCTAACGCTTTAACCCATTCCCTCGCGGTTTGGTATAATTTTGCAGCCACTATAGGATTCGTTTGGAAAAAACCTTGTGGCCGAATAAATAAAGGGACTTGATTAAACTCTTCACGAAGTGTGCGCTGCTCCGTTAAGAAAATCTCATCCTCACCTTCAAGTATTGCCATATGCACTGGTTGAATATTGGCGGTGATCACCGCAAGCAGTGGCAACTGTTCTTGTAGCCATGGCAGTGCCTTTTTTAACTGCTCAATTTTTTTCTCTGAGCGCAACACAAACCGCAGCATAAATTTCCCAGTATGATGACTTTGAGTCAATAATAGGTATTTTAACTCACCACGTTTGCGTTCAATGTTATAAGGCGTCAGCCCTGCCCTTGCAATAAAAGGAATAATGGCACTAAACACATCAGAAAAGGCATCTGGATACAACGGGCAGTCCGTTAAATCTACACCTTGCCCATCTCGCCCAACAATACCTAAAATGGGCTTCTCAACACTACCACTAACGACCATTTTAGCTTTATTGCGAAAAGCCGTTTGCGGCCCTGTAACTGGAGGCTGAAATAGGGAGGTATCAATAGTAGGTAAAAGAGCCTGTAGTTGGCTCTGCTTTTCAATAATTTGCTGTTCAGGAGTTAGTGTCAGCCATTGGCATGAATGGCATTGCCCAGTGGCATACTTTTCACAATGCATAACAAAGACTTAGTGGAGTATTATCGAGGGTTTGTCGTCAAGAGAATGCTCTGAGTCTTCATCAGAATTGTCATCGTCTTCACCGAAATCATCTTGATTCGCATAGAGCAAGTTATTGCTAAAGATTTCAAATACAATGGCAGAAATTTGTTCCTCTGCTTGCTGTAAAAAATGGCCGAATTGACGATACGTCATCCCTGCTGCTAATGAAAATGATTGGCTAACAATCAATTTAGGCAAGTTTTCATTATTTATTTCCAGGAAAACTTTTGCCGTTAATGAGCTGGCATTAATTTGGCTGATATTCGCCACTAACGTCACAATCGCTGTCGGTTTGAGCTCAGCTAATGCAGACAACACCAAAACATTATTTAAAATATCGAGCTTCGCATCAAAAATACCATCAATATTTTGCATATGGGGTAAATGTAATGCAGAGCAGGAATCACACTCGAAATAAGAGGTTTTGAGTTGGTCTAGCCATTCACGTAACTTAGTGATGTCAGGGTAACAAATAGAATCCATGGGCAGTAACCTTCTTCAACTCAAAATAGTCGTGCAATATCGATTTGTTAGGGTTTCGGCACATCTTCCCCCTAACGAAAAAACGAATAATTCTCACATATTGTAGGCCGAAACACCAGTAAAACCGCGTTTAATCTATTTATTCATCAGGTTTATTATCTGTAGAGTCCGACTTTTTAGAGGCTTTCTTTTCTGGTTGTTTATTATCTATCCCCAAAAAACTCAGGCCATGAATTGCCCGCCAGACAATATTGATCATTGCAGGCACCAAACAACCAATACCGACCATAATAATGCTGACGATCGCTCCTGACTGCATTAAAGGCTCCGGCAGAGTGATATAGTCATTTAATGCCAACAACACAATTATAAGCAGAATGATCCCGACACCTTCTAACACGATAATGGGTTTTGGCATATCCGCCAATGAACGCATCGTCCCTTTAGACTGAGGTTTATTACTCATTCTTCTTCTCCTCTCATTATTGTGTCTCTTCCTCAAACTGAGGATTATATGCCATACCTATAGGTATAACAGGAAAATTCGACTTTTATTTCATAACTTATGTAGGCATAGTATTGAGCATTGTAATTAGAATCTGAGTTCAAGATAAAAAGGAGATACTATGTATACTGTTATTTTTGGTCGTCCTGGCTGCCCATACTGCGTTCGTGCAAAAGAACTCGCTGAAAAACTGAAAAATGAACGTGAAGATTTTGACTACCGCTATGTTGATATTCAAGCAGAAGGTATTTCTAAAGAAGATTTATCTAAAACTGTCGGCAAACCTGTTGAAACCGTTCCACAAATTTTCATTGATGAGCAACACATTGGTGGGTACACAGATTTTGAAGCTTACGCAAAAGAAAATTTAAATCTTTACAAATAGTTAGCCATACCTGTTTTTCATCTCAACAAGCAAAGTTGTTCACTTATTTATCGGTGCTGACACTTTGCTTGTTCTTTTTGTGCTATTTAAGCCAAATTTAATAAAAATATTGCACTTTTTTTCATCTAAGTGAGAACTTTCTTTTTTAGACGGAGTCTTAATTAATGCCACTGCTTTTCTTTGATGTCCCCATATTGAGGAGCCCGATAGCCAACTTTTTGTTTTCCTGCTATCGGGTTTTTTGTTTTTAACGGCTGAGTTCACCCTGTAATGTAATGATTAACCTACGTTTTCCACCATAATTTCGGTGCTCACATAAATAAATCCCCTGCCACGTCCCCAAGTTTAAACGCCCTTTAGTAATCGGAATAGTCAAACTTGCACCCAATAAACTGCTTTTTAGGTGAGCTGGCATATCATCACTTCCTTCATAATCATGTTTATAATAAGGCTCATTTTCAGGAACGGCCTGATTAAAAAAACTTTCGAAGTCTTCTCTGACAGTGTAATCCGCATTTTCATTTATCGTTAAAGATGCCGATGTATGTTGAATAAAAATATTGGCTAAACCAACATTGATTAAGCTAAGTTCGGGAAGTTGCTTGAAAATTTCTTCTGTCACTAAATGAAATCCTCTTGCTTTTGCGCTAAGTTGTATCTCTTTTTGCCACCACATCACTTTTTCTTCCTTTTACTTTTCTATGTCTGTTACTGCACTAAATAATTATTGAGTAATAGTTAAACCGCAAGTAAATTTGTCACACAAAGCTTTCAATAATAAGACAAAGGGACTTTACCTGCGAGGTAAGACACTTTAACCTCCTCTCTTTATGTATCTACCCTGTCTTACTCACTATTTGCCCGAGGTACTGAACTGTGCTGGAACAACTGAATCTTGATCTTTTCAATTTGATCAATGCCACACCCGAGACCGCAAGTGGAACCATTGCTGTAGCGAACGTGATTGCTAAGCGCTTAATCCTCTTATTTCCACTTTTTACGGTTGCCTGTTGGTTTTGGGGCGCCCAGCCAAATATGACTCGCCAACGTGCCTTTGCCTGTAAAGCCGCTATTGCTATCGTCATTGGTTTAACTATCTCATGGTTAATTGGTTATTTTGCTCCACATGACCGCCCATTTGTCATGGGGATTGGCACCAATTTTTCTGAGCATAAAGCCACACCTTCCTTCCCGAGTAATCATGGCACAATTGTGTTTACATTCGCTTTCGCATTTCTTTTCTGGCTAAGAACTTGGGTAGGGCTTGTAATGATGATCCCTGCCATTGTTATTGCCTGGTCACGAATTTACCTCGGTGTTCATTGGCCTTTAGATATGGCTGGTGCTTTCATACTTGCAATGGTGGCATGCGGCTTAGCTCAAATTCTCTGGTCTCTTGGTGCGAATAAAATTCAATTACCTATCACGCAACTATATAGCTTTATTTTTGCTCCTCTTATTCGTAAAGGCTGGTTTCAGCCATAACAACGTATATTCAAATACTGGCATTAATTAATGCCAGTATTCTTCGCATTATAAAAATTGCGCTAAATCAAAGTTTCTGTTTATTTTCACTTTCATCATTAAAACTTTTTTGAAGTTATCAATAAAATTATTAAAACAATTAATTAACAAATATTTCGTTACCTTTTTCAATTATTTTTTTCGTTGCGAAAAAAGTGACAAATATAGGTCTGAGAAAAACGTAAAATAATTAATGTATAGTTCTATTCTCTCCAGTTTTTAAACTAATTAATCACGCAATAAACCAATCAGCAAATAAAAAATATCCCGTTGTTTTTCATATAAATACAAAAATACACAGCCTAAAAAATCGTACTACCGTTACAGTACAGTTCAATATTCACATTGATATAGATGATATTTTAGCCAGCTATATTTCGATCATTAATATAATAATATTTTTCTAACAGAATATTATTCTGCTCATATTTCAGCAAAGCAAAACTTATTTACTCAGTATTTAATTGCTAACAAAAATAAACTTAACACAAATTTATTTAACAATTTTATAAAATATGATTATTTTGCGCAATTTTGGGGGATATTTCTCTTTTGAGATAATGATCACGGCATTTTATTCTGGTAAAATATAAATTCACACACTCAAAATCCACTGTTAAAATTAAATGATAAAAATACAAAACTGATTGAAAATCAATTTACCGTAAATTTTAGTTTTATTTCCAATCAGATTGTTACGCAAAAGAAAACAATTGTTATTGAGTAATTGTTCGTACCTAAAGATTAAAAGTTCGTAACGCAATTGCCGTTACGCTAAATGATTTTTTTGACTTATATTTTCGGAGACTATTATGGATGCAACAAAAGTTGGTTCCATCGACAAAACAGCCTCGCAAACAGTAACGAGTAATGCTTGGCGCAAAACTGACACAGTATGGATGCTGGGTTTATATGGTACAGCTATCGGTGCTGGGGTGCTGTTTTTGCCAATCAACGCAGGTATGAGTGGTTTATTACCTGTTTTACTGATGCTGGTATTAGCCTTCCCAATGACATTTTTTGCTCACCGTGGGTTAACACGCTTCGTTCTCTCTGGTTCAAAACCTGACGGTGATATTACTGAAGTCGTCGAGGAACACTTTGGTCGCACAGCAGGTAACTGGATCACCCTACTCTACTTCTTTGCTATTTACCCTATTCTTCTTGTTTATGGTGTTTCCATCACCAATAACGTCAATAAATTCTTAACCGAATTATTGGGCGTTGGGGCACCACCACGCTGGTTACTTGCCTTAATTCTTGTCGGCGGAGTCATGGCGATTGTGGCATTTGGTGAAAAATACATCGTCAAAGTCATGAGTATGTTAGTGTTTCCATTTATCGCCGTACTGGTTGCATTCTCACTGTATATGATCCCACATTGGTCTGGTGATGTACTAAATACCTTAACTTGGGAAGGTATCACTGAGGCAACAAAAAATACGGGTGGGCAAAGTATTTGGGTCACCATTTGGCTGACAATCCCTGTGATGGTATTCGCATTTAACCACTCACCAATTATTTCTGCTTTCTCTGTGGCAAAACGTGAAGAATACGGTGATGCCGCTGAACAAAAATGCTCACGGATCCTTGCCTCCGCGCACATTTTGATGGTGCTGACCGTTATGTTCTTCGTGATCAGCTGTGTATTTACCTTATCTTCAGCGGATCTCGCACAAGCTAAAGCACAAAATATTAGTATCCTTGACTACTTGTCTGGCTATTTTGACCAGCCATTCATCAAATATGCTGCTGCAATCATTGCATTTATCGCAATTATTAAATCTTTCCTCGGCCACTATTTAGGTGCTCGTGAAGGTTTCAATGGCTTAGTTGAACGTGCTTACCGTGCAAAAGGTAAAACCATTGATGTTCGCAAGTTAAACCGCGGTACTGCAATTTTCATGTTAGTCACCACTTGGCTAGTGGCAACATTAAACCCGGGTGTATTGGATATTATTGAAAGCCTCGGTGGCCCAGTTATCGCTATCTTACTGTTCTTAATGCCAATGTATGCAATTAGCAAAGTACCTGCGATGCGTAAATACTCAGGTAAAATCAGTAATGTATTTATCGTAATTATGGGTCTGGTCGCTATCTCTGCGGCAACATATAAGTTATTCTTCTAATTGAAGCCACTAGGTAGCGACCAGTAATGGAAGCTACCTAATTTCAATGACTTTCTACAAAAGGAAGCACTGAATATGATTAGTGTATTTGATATCTTCAAAATTGGTATCGGCCCTTCAAGCTCCCATACTGTCGGCCCAATGAAAGCAGGCAAACAGTTTGTTGACGACCTTATCCAGCAAGAATTACTCACTCGCACGACACGAATTTCAGTAGACGTCTATGGCTCACTCTCTTTGACGGGTAAAGGCCATGCAACGGATATGGCGATTATTATGGGCCTTGCAGGTAACTTACCAGACACCATTGATATTGACGCTATTCCTGCTTTTATGCGTAATGTAGAGCAAACTGAAAGGCTCTCCCTTGCACACGGGCAACATGAAGTTGATTTCCCTACTGAAGGTGGCATGAATTTTCATACTACCAACCTACCACTCCATGAAAATGGAATGAGTATTACGGCATTCAGTGGTGATGATGTTATTTACAGCAAAAATTACTATTCTATCGGTGGCGGTTTTATCGTCGATGAAGAGCACTTTGGCCAGTCTGATGAAAATGCAGTGCAAGTCCCTTACCCATTTAAATATGCGGCCGACCTGCAAAAACATTGTAAAGACACAGGTTTATCACTTTCCGCACTCGTGATGCAGAATGAATTAGCATTACGTAGTAAAGAAGAAATCCAACAATATCTCTCGTCCGTATGGGATGTCATGAAATCCGGTATTGAACGGGGAGTGACAACCGAAGGTTTACTACCCGGACCATTACGTGTACCACGCCGAGCAGCCGCATTACGCCGTCAACTCGTGACAACGGATAACACCAATATGGACCCAATGGCCGTCATAGATTGGATCAATATGTATGCGCTTGCCGTTAACGAAGAAAATGCAGCGGGTGGTCGTGTTGTCACGGCACCAACTAATGGTGCATGTGGCATCATTCCTGCGGTATTAGCTTATTATGATAAATTTATTCGCCCTGTGAATGAAAATTCCTATACCCGTTATTTTCTAGTTTCCGGTGTCATTGGTGCATTATATAAAATGAATGCGTCAATTTCCGGTGCCGAAGTGGGTTGCCAAGGAGAAGTGGGTGTTGCTTGTTCGATGGCCGCCGCGGGACTCGCCGAATTAATGGGCGGTAGCCCTGAGCAAGTGTGTATCGCAGCAGAAATTGCCATGGAGCATAACTTAGGTCTCACCTGTGACCCTGTTGGAGGGCAAGTTCAAGTACCTTGTATTGAACGTAACGCCATCGCTTCCGTTAAAGCCGTGAATGCGGCACGCATGGCACTACGTCGCGTCAGTGACCCACGTGTTTGCCTCGATAAAGTCATTGAAACCATGTATGAAACTGGTAAAGATATTAACGCTAAGTATCGTGAAACGTCTCAAGGCGGCTTAGCGATTAAATTGGCTCACTGCGAATAGTATTGTTTATCTATCATCTCTATAAAAATGCCTGTATTAACAGGCATTTTTTTGTTCACATCATTTTCACTCAATCATTATTAACCGAAAATGGCACTCCACCAGCCACTAATGGTTTTCATGATATAATCCCAAATACGCCCAAAGAACCCCGCTTCTTCAACCGCATTTTTTGCGACTAAAGGGTGCTGTTCGACAACTTCATCATTAAGAATAAAGTTAATCGTTCCCACTGTTTGGTTCTTAGCAAGAGGCGCTTCAAGTGAATCGTTGGTGAGTTGAATATCCACTTTTAAGTTTTGCAATTGCCCTTTAGGAATAGTAATAGAAACATCATCGGCAACACCTAAATCAACTTCTGAAGTATCACCAAACCAGACACGCTGCTTTTTCAGTGTGGCATCAGCTTTAATTGGCGTGACAGTTTCAAAGAAACGGAAACCCCATGTCAGTAATTTTTCGCTTTCAGAAAAACGCACTCGGTCACTTGGTGCCCCCAACACAACTGAAATTAAACGCATATCACCTTCTGTTGCAGAGGCGACTAGATTATGACCTGCACCACTCGTGTGCCCAGTTTTTACACCATCCACCTTTAAATTTTGGTTCCATAACAAACGATTACGGTTTGGTTGACGAATTTTATTAAAGGTAAATTCCTTTTCCTTGTGCAGTGCGTATTCATCCGGTACATCACGGATCATCGCTTGGGTTAACAATGCCATATCCCGTGCCGTGCTGTATTGCCCTTCAGAATCGAGACCATGAACCGTTTTAAAGTGAGTATTTTTCAAACCAATCTTTTGCACGTATTGATTCATTAAGCTCACAAATGAGTCTTGGCTACCTGCAACATAATCAGCAAGCGCGATACTGGCATCGTTTCCTGACTGGATCACAATCCCTTTATTTAAATCTAATACAGAAACGCGGTCTTTTGGCTTCAAAAACATCAAAGAAGAGCCTTTCAAAACAGGATTACCCGTCGCCCATGCGTCTTCCCCTACCGTGACCATGTCTTGTGGGGTAATTTTCCCTGCATTTACTGCCTGACCAATCACATAGCTGGTCATAATTTTGGTTAAACTTGCGGGGTCTAAGCGTTCATCTGGATTCCCAGAAGCTAAAATTTTACCGCTATTATAATCCATCAGAACAAATGCTTTTGCATCGACTTGAGGAGCAACCGGTGTCTGCGCCGCATAAGCACTGGTACTTACGACAACCAAAAGACTCAACCCAATACCTGCTCGGCGGGTTTTTAAAGACAATATTTTCTTACTCATCGGTTATTCCTTCACTTAATTCTACACATTTAAAATACGGTCATTGACTCAGCGTCACTAAACGAGAACCCATCGCCGTGACAAAATTCGATAACTGGACCTAATATAAGACTTTAATTTCACAGAGGCCACCGCTAACAAATAAACATTTGCCTAAGAGTGAATTTAATCTATCTTAACCATGGCCGATACCAAAAAATCAATTTAGGAGACTGCAATGTTAACTGTTTGGGGACGCGTCAACTCTTCCAATGTCAAAAAAGTACTTTGGTGCTTAGAAGAATTAAATATCGCTTACAATCAAAAAGATGTGGGTGGCCCATTTGGTGGACTAGATACACCTGAATATATAAAAATGAATCCAAACAGCACTATTCCAACTCTACAGGATGATGACTTTGCGCTGTGGGAATCAAATACGATTTTACGTTACCTTACGGAAAAATTTGATCATTCTCACTTATTACTCGCACAAGACTTACAAGAGAGAGCTGCCGCCGATAAATGGATGGATTGGAGTGGTGCTAATTTATTCGGCCACATTAAGCAAATGATGAACAAAATTGTTCGTGTTCCTGAAGCGGATAGAGACCCGGAACAAGCTAAAATTATATATGGCAATATTAATCGATTACTCACAATTGCTGATAATACATTAGCCAACCAAGCCTATTTCAGTGGTGATAAATTTGGTATCGCAGACATTGCTATCGCGCCACTATTTTACCCTTGGCATGAAATTGTGACTGAACGCCCTGAATTTAACAATTTGGAACGCTGGTATCAGCAGCTGACCACGCGTCCTGCGTTCCAAAAAATTGTCATGATCCCAATTAAGTAATCACAAGGTCATACTCATCAAACTTGGGTTTGGGTACTGGTATTCAAACTCAAGTTCTTGGCAAATTTTATTACCGTTAATGACTTTCCCCTCTAATGCATTCTCCTCTTCAATAAATTGTGGTGGAACTAAACCAATAGATTGAGCGGCATGAGTATAAAATTCAGCTCGTGTCGGGTGGATTGGCGCACAAAGGTTATAAATATGCCCTCCCTGTGGCTGCTGGAGCAATAATAAAATGGCGTCAATTACATCGTCTTGATGCACCATATTGACAGGCTGATTTGCCCCCTTTACTCCGGTTTTACCTGCTAAAAAACGCCCTGCATGTCGTTTTTCCCCGACTAATCCAGCTAATCGCAGAATATCTACCGATATGTTCGGTAATTGATGCAACCACTGTTCTGTCGCCACTAAAGCTTTAGCTGAATCCGTCACTCCATCCAATGGGCTATCTTCGGTCATTTCACCATTTTGCTCCCCATAAACCGCAGTAGATGACGTGAAAATAACTTTGGGTACCTGAAATGCTATTGCGCTATTCACCAGTGTTTCAATCGCTGCCATATAGTATTCGGTATTAATTTTAGAAGGGGGAAGCAAGATGACGATAGCATCGCTTTGCATCATCAATTGCGCTAAATCATCGTTATCACATTCAAGTTCAGGGGTTAATTTCAATGCATAACACTCAATTCCTACCGCTTGAGCGGCTTCAATACCATCTGGTGTTGTTTTAGTTCCAACCACATGAATGCCTTGGGACAATAAAGCTTGGGCAAGGGGCAACCCTACCCACCCTAATCCAATAATGGTGATTTTCTTCATTCGATAACTCCTCAATCGACCAACTGACTGAAATTAATCACAGAGTAGCTGAAAACCATAAAACTTCCGAACACAATTTCTGAGAGATTAATCACTATAAAAGCGCATCAACTAATTATTATTGGTTATTTTTTAAAAAAAGGTTGCATTCATAGGGGGAAATCGGATAGGTTGAATACCAATGAGTATTTAGTTAACACAATGAATGTTTAGTCATTCACTTAAATAACAGAACGGAAGACATTATGAATCGTATTTCACGCAACCATCATCATCACCATCATCCTGACTAGTCTTTCGGGCGATGTGTGCTGGAAGACGTTCAACGAATCTTCCGGTGGCTGAAATGCAAATTGAGAGAACCCTCGGAAGATAATCTTCCGAGGGTTTTTTTATTCTTGAACAAAGAGTTACTAAACAAAAAATTTTAAAGGGATAAGGGTAAAGTCATGTTGGATAAATCACGTTTACGTATTGCAATTCAAAAATCAGGTCGTCTGAGTGAAGAATCAAGAGAACTACTGGCTCGCTGCGGCATCAAAATCAACTTACAACAACAACGTTTGATTGCTTATGCAGAAAATATGCCTATTGATTTACTTCGTGTTCGTGATGACGATATTCCAGGACTGGTCATGGATGGCGTTGTTGATTTAGGGATCATTGGTGAAAACGTTCTTGAAGAAGAGTTATTAAACCGCCGCGCGCAAGGCGAAAACCCACAATACAAAACACTGCGCCGCCTCGATTTTGGTGGCTGTCGCTTGTCATTAGCGGCGCCATTGGACTTTAACTACACGGGTGCAGAATGCCTGAATGGTTCACGTGTTGCGACTTCTTATCCACACTTGTTAAAACGCTATTTCGACCAAAAAGGCATTCAGTTTAAATCATGTCTGTTAAATGGTTCGGTTGAAGTTGCCCCGCGTGCTGGGCTTGCGGATGCGATTTGTGACCTTGTTTCTACTGGCGCCACATTAGAAGCAAACGGCCTAAAAGAAGTGGAAGTCATTTACCGTTCGAAAGCATGTTTAATTCAACGTGACGGTGAAATGTCAGCTGATAAACAACAGCTTATCGACCGTATGATGACCCGTATCCAAGGTGTTATCCAAGCGCGCGAATCTAAATACATCATGTTACACGCGCCAAGTGAAACACTAGAAGAAATCATTGCCTTATTACCAGGTGCTGAACGCCCAACTATTTTACCATTAGCCGGTGACAACAACCGCGTTGCCATGCACATGGTCAGCTCAGAAACCTTGTTCTGGGAAACCATGGAAAAACTCAAGGCATTAGGGGCAAGCTCAATCCTTGTATTACCAATTGAAAAAATGATGGAGTAAGCCGCCATGAAAATGGGATTTAACCAACCTGTTCGCTGGTCGGCTTGTAATCAAGAGCAACAAAGTGCTTTACTGATGCGCCCCGCAATTGCGGCCTCTGGCAGCATTAGTACTGCGGTGAGCCAAATTATTGACCAAGTCCGTAACGAGGGCGACACCGCCCTCCAAGCACTAAGCCGTCGTTTCGATAAAACTGAAATCGACACAGTGCGAGTACCTGCAAATGCCGTTGACGCGGCAGAGGCTCGTCTTGGCGATGAAATCAAAACAGCAATGAAAACCGCCATTGGCAACATTCGTCGTTTTCACGAAGCCCAAAAACCCACTCCGATTACAGTGGAAACACAGGCAGGCGTAGTATGTCAACAGGTCACACGCCCAATAGATGCAGTCGGTTTATATATTCCGGGGGGTTCTGCTCCCTTGTTATCAACAGTCATGATGTTAGGAACTCCGGCGAATATCGCAGGCTGTCGCAAAATCATTTTGTGTTCTCCCCCACCTATTGCCGATGAAATTTTGTATGCAGCGAAACTGTGCGGCATCAGCGATATTTTCCAAGTAGGTGGCGCGCAAGCGATTGCAGCAATGGCATTTGGCACCCAAAGCATTCCTACGGTTGATAAAATATTTGGCCCCGGTAATGCCTATGTCACTGAGGCAAAACGCCAAGTGAGTCAAAGCCATGATGGAGCCGCCATTGATATGCCTGCGGGGCCTTCTGAAGTGTTAGTGATTGCGGATAGCGGAGCAAATCCAGCGTTCACCGCATCTGATTTACTATCACAAGCGGAACATGGCCCTGATTCACAAGTCATTTTATTAACTGACGATGAAAACTTTGCCCAGCGTGTGATTGAAGAAACAGAAACACAATTAGCGCAACTTTCTCGTGCCGAAATTGCCAGAGAAGCACTAAGTGCCAGCCGTGTCATTATTGCTGATTCGATCGAACAATGCGTCGAAATTAGCAATCGCTATGGACCAGAGCACTTGATTTTACAAACACGCAATGCCGATGACCTAGTCGATTCTATCACTAGCGCAGGCTCCGTGTTTGTCGGAGACTGGTCACCCGAATCTGCAGGAGACTACGCTTCAGGCACCAATCACGTATTACCGACTTACGGCTATACTGCAACCTATTCAAGCCTTGGCCTCGCTGACTTTATGAAGCGAATGACGGTGCAAAAACTGTCGCAGCAAGGCTTATTAGGCTTAGCCAACACCATCGAAACTTTAGCGCAAGCAGAGCAACTCACCGCTCACAAAAATGCCGTTACCTTACGCGTTAACGAACTAAAAAAACAAAATCAGGAGTAAGTCATGAGCCAACCATTTAATGCCGCCAGTCTTGCACGTGAAAATGTTAAAACCATGACCCCTTATATGTCGGCGCGCCGCTTAGGGGGAAATGGAGATGTTTGGCTCAATGCCAACGAGTATCCTATTGCTCCTGATTATCAATTCAGTGAACGTAACCTGAACCGTTACCCTGAATGCCAACCGGTTGCCGTGATCAATAACTATGCGGCTTATGCGCAAATCACACCAGAACAAGTACTGGTTTGCCGTGGGGCCGATGAGTCTATCGAATTATTGATCCGCGCATTTTGTGAGCCGGGTAAAGATGCGGTGATGTTCTGCCCACCAACCTATGGCATGTACAGCGTCAGTGCAGAAACCTTTGGCGTTGAACAAAAGAAAATCATGGCGTTGCCTGACTGGGCATTAAACGTTAACGCGATCCGTGAAAATTTATCTAATACCAAACTGATTTATATTTGCAGCCCAAATAACCCAACGGGCAATATCATCGATAATAAAGATTTGCGTGAAGTGCTAAATATGGCAGCAGGCCGCGCATTAGTCGTTGTCGATGAAGCTTATATTGAGTTCTGTCCACAATACAGTGTGGCAAGCTGGCTTGCACAATACCCCAATTTGGTGATTTTAAGAACCTTATCTAAAGCCTTTGCATTAGCCGGTTTACGCTGTGGCTTTACCTTAGCTTCTCCTGAAGTGATTGAGGTGCTATTAAAGGTTATCGCCCCTTATCCTTTATCAACCCCTGTTGCGATGATTGCCGCTCAAGCCCTTGAACCACAAGGTATTGAAACAATGAAAAGCCGTGTAATAACGGTAACCGAAAACCGTATTGCACTCAGTGAAGCTCTGCGCGACTTGTCTGTGGTTGAACATGTTTATCCGAGTGAAACTAACTATATTTTGGTGCGTTTCACCGATGGCAGTAAAGTCTTTAAAGCCCTGTGGGATCAAGGCATTATTTTACGTGACCAAAGCAAACAGCCGGGTCTCATTAATTGCCTGCGTATTACTGTCGGGACAGAAATTGAAAATACCCGTGTTATTGAAGCTATTGCCGCACTTTGCTAATTAGGAATGACTCATGAGCCAGAAAATTTTATTTATCGACCGTGATGGAACATTAATTACCGAGCCGCCAACTGACTTCCAAGTTGATAGCTTAAGTAAACTCGCCTTTGAAAAAGCAGTCATTCCTAGCTTACTTGCCCTGCAAAAAGCCAATTATCGCTTAGTGATGATAACCAATCAAGACGGCTTAGGAACAGATAGCTTTCCGACCGCTGACTTTGAACCACCACACAACCTAATGATGCAAGTTTTTGAATCACAAGGCATAAAATTTGATGACGTGCTGATTTGCCCACATAAGCCTGAAGATAACTGCGCTTGCCGTAAACCTAAACTTCAGTTGGTTGAGCGCTATTTAGATAGCAACGTGCTAGACAGTGAAAATAGCTATGTGATTGGTGACCGCGAAACGGACATTCAACTCGCTAAAAATATGGGAATTAAAGGGTTACGTTATAACCCAATGGAACTAGACTGGGAAGCTATCACCACGCAGTTAACCAAACGCGACCGCCATGCGCTAGTCAAACGCGTGACAAAAGAAACTAATATCCAAGTCGAAGTGTGGCTAGACCAAGAAGGCGGCAGCAAAATTAGCACCGGTGTGGGTTTCTTTGACCACATGTTAGACCAAATCGCGACTCACGGCGGTTTCCGGTTAAACATTGAAGTCAATGGCGACTTATTTATTGATGACCACCACACTGTCGAAGACACGGGCCTTGCTTTAGGTGAAGCACTGAAAATCGCGCTTGGTGATAAACGCGGTATCGCACGTTTTGGTTTCGTTCTGCCAATGGACGAATGCCAAGCACGCTGTGCACTGGATATTTCAGGTCGCCCACACCTTGAATATAAAGCAGAATTCAAATACCAACGTGTCGGTGACTTAAGCACTGAAATGATTGAGCACTTCTTTAGCTCACTTTCCTATGCTATGGGTTGTACATTACACCTGAAAACCAAAGGGAAAAACGATCACCACAAAGCGGAAAGTTTATTTAAGGTCTTTGGCCGTACCTTGCGCCAAGCAATACGCGTTGAAGGGGATACGTTACCTAGCTCAAAAGGGGTTCTTTGATGAACGTTGTCATCCTTGATACTGGCTGTGCAAATTTAGCCTCCGTGGCTTATGCGGTGAAACGCCTAGGTTATGACCCTGTGGTGAGCCGGGATACCAATACCATTTTACAAGCCGACAAAGTCTTTTTACCGGGTGTCGGTACGGCTAGCGCGGCCATGGAAAAGCTCACTGAACGTGAATTAGTGCCGTTAATTAGAGCACTGACTCAACCCGTGTTAGGCATCTGTTTAGGTATGCAATTACTCGGTTCTTTCAGTGAAGAAGGTCAATCAACGGTGCCACTACTGGGGTTAATTGATAGCCCTGTACAAAAAATGGATGCCAATGGGCTTCCAGTTCCACATAGCGGCTGGAACCAAGTCAAAGCCCTAGCAGGGAACCCTTTGTTTAGGGATATCCCTGATAACGCCTATTTCTATTTTGTACACAGTTATTCGATGCCAATTTCCAGTAATACCATCGCACAAACTCAGTATGGCAACCCGTTTAGTAGCGCGGTGAATCGCGATAACTTCTACGGTGTCCAATTTCACCCAGAACGTTCTGGCACCGCAGGTTCACGCTTGATTCAAAACTTTTTGGAGATGTAATTACCATGATCATTCCCGCATTAGATTTAATCGATGGCACCGTAGTGCGATTGCACCAAGGGGATTACGCCAAGCAAACTGATTATGGCAATGACCCGCTCCCACGTTTGCAGCAATATGAAAAAGAAGGGGCAAAGCTCCTACACTTAGTGGATTTAACGGGCGCCAAAGATCCACAAAAACGCCAAATTCCACTGCTGAAAAAATTATTGGCTGGCGTGAATGTTCCAGTACAAGTTGGTGGGGGTATTCGTACCGAAGAAGATATTAAGGCCTTACTGGAAGCCGGAGCGGCTCGTGTTGTCATTGGCTCAACTGCGGTGACCAAACCTGAATTGGTTAAAACATGGTTTGAAACCTATGGTGGGGAAGCCATTGTACTTGCGTTAGATGTACGCATTAATGACAAAGGCGTAAAAGAAATCGCCATTAGCGGCTGGCAAGAAAATTCAAATTTAACATTAGAACAAGCCATTGAAATATATCGTCCTTATGGCTTAAAACATGTCCTTTGCACCGATATTTCCAAAGATGGCACCTTAGCGGGTTCTAATGTGAATTTATACCAAGAAGTAAGCCAAAAATTCCCCGACATTGCCTTCCAAGCATCAGGGGGCATTGGCAATTTAGATGATATTGCGGCTATCCCGCCATCTGGTGCGGCTGGCGTGATTGTGGGTCGCGCATTATTAGAAGGTAAATTCACCGTTGCGGAGGCAATCAAATGTTGGCAAAACGCATAATTCCTTGCTTAGACGTCCGTGATGGGCAAGTGGTTAAAGGTGTCCAATTTCGTAATCACGAAATTATCGGTGATATTGTTCCATTAGCACAGCGTTATGCCCAAGAAGGTGCAGACGAACTGGTATTTTATGATATTACCGCCTCTTCTGATGGTCGAGTGGTAGATAAAAGCTGGGTTGCCAAAGTCGCTGAAGTGATTGATATTCCTTTTTGTGTTGCAGGTGGAATTAAAAGTGTCGATGATGCTGCACAAATTCTGTCTTTTGGCGCTGACAAAATTTCCATTAACTCCCCAGCATTATCCGACCCTACATTAATCAGCCGCTTAGCGGAGCGTTTTGGCGTACAATGCATCGTTGTGGGTATTGATACTTGGTTCGATGAAAGTACGGGTGAATATCTCGTTTATCAATTTACCGGTGATGAAAAACGTACCACACAAACTACGTGGAAAACCCTTGATTGGGTAAAAGAAGTTCAACAACGTGGCGCGGGTGAAATTGTGTTAAATATGATGAACCAAGATGGTGTTCGTCAAGGGTATGACCTACAGCAACTAAAAAAAGTTCGCGAAGTATGCCAAGTGCCATTGATTGCCTCAGGTGGTGCAGGCGAAAAAGTACATTTCCTTGATGCCTTCACTGACGCAGGCGTTGATGGTGCTTTAGCCGCTTCTGTATTTCATAAACAAATTATTAATATCGGTGACTTAAAACAATACCTAGCCGAAAATGGAGTTCAAATTAGAGTATGTTAACCACAGAACAATCTAGCCAGCTAGCATGGCAAAAAGTCGATAACCTAATGCCTGTTATCGTGCAACACGCTGTTTCAGGTGATGTGCTAATGCTTGGGTATATGAACCCAGAAGCATTACAAGTCACTTTAGATAGCCGTAAAGTCACCTTTTTCTCTCGCACAAAACAACGTTTGTGGACGAAAGGCGAAACCTCTAATAATTTTTTAAATTTAGTGGATATTTACCCAGATTGTGACAGTGATACGCTGCTAGCTCTCGCACTGCCAGATGGCCCAACTTGCCATAACGGTACACAAAGCTGCTTCGCACCAGCACAAAGCGACTGGGGCTTTTTATTTGAGTTAGAAACGTTACTAAAAGAACGCAAAACTGCCTCTCCTGAAAGCTCCTATACCGCACGTTTATACGCTAGCGGGACTAAACGCATTGCGCAAAAAGTCGGTGAAGAAGGTGTTGAAACTGCATTGGCAGCCACCGTGAATGACCGCGCAGAATTGACCAATGAAGCCGCTGATTTGATGTACCACTTATTAGTCTTACTACAAGACCAAGAGCTGGATTTAAGCACAATAATCAAACGGTTAAAAGAGCGTCATCAGTAAACAACAGGCTGCCAGTCTCACTGGCAGCTTTATCATAGATGCAAGATGTGTTCAATTTGCTCGTGACTGAATAAATACCCAAGAATATTAGTAATAACAGACACAAAATACATCTGATACTTATTTTTTAATATTTCACCTATTTTAACGCTTTAGCAGCCTTCGGCCCCAAGGTTGTATCTACTTCCAAACTTGTTATCATTCCCTGTTATTGATGTGGTTTTAAAGGGAAAAAAACAGTGTCTGAAAATTCTATTTTTATGCAACTCACACAATTACTTGATAAAAATAATGCCAAATATCGTGTGATGGAACATTCCACTGCGGGGAAATCAGAAGAAGTGGCAAAAATACGTGGCACGCAACTTGGGCAAGGGGCAAAAGGATTAGTATGCCATGTCAAAGGAAATGGTATACGCCAACACGTACTGGCAATTTTACCTGCCGATAAACAAGCTGATTTGAGTAAAATTGCCACAGCAATTGGCGGGACTCGCGCATCTTTAGCAAGCCCAAAAGAAGTCGATGAGCTCACTCAATGCGTATTTGGGGCTATTCCCCCCTTTAGCTTTCATCCCAATTTAAAATTAATTGCTGACCCGCTACTTTTTGAACGTTTTGAGGAACTCGCCTTTAATGCTGGTACATTAGAACGCTCTATTATTTTAAATACAGAAGATTATCAAAGAATAGCAGCGCCTAGTTTAGTTGAATTTATTCGCACAGAAGAAAATTAGTTATATGTAAAAAGGGAGATTCCACAGAATCCCCCTTAACCTTAATAAGAAAAGCTAGCTAATCAATCGCTGGTCATATTTCTGGCTGGCATTTTTTAATGCCACAAAATCGGAACCACAAATAAACCGCTTTAATGCGGTAAATTTTTCCTCCGGCCAATCATAGATTTTCAATGCTAATAGTTCAGTAATGACGTCGTGTGAAAAGCGATAGTTAATCGGCTTTGCAGGGTTCCCCCCAACAATAGAATAAGGCTCGACATCTTTGATCACTACACTATTAGCAGCAATTACAGCTCCTTCACCTATTTTAACTCCGGGCATGATAAAGGCACGCATGCCAACCCAGGCTCCGTCGCCAATCACTGTGTCGCCTTTTCCTACATAAGCTTCTTCAATATATTCAAGAAAAGGATATAAGCAAAACCAATCCATTCGGTGAGTATGGTTCCCTCCCATTAATATCACCGCTTCGCTACCAATACAGACATAATCACCGATATAAAGTTGATCAACATCCCATGCTAGCTGCCAATCTCGGCTTTGTTCGTCACCTTGTAAATAGCGCACAACTGACTGCTCAAACCCGTTATCCCAACAGTCGCTGTAATAACTATGCTGACCTTTAATATGGATATTGGGATTTTGTACGACCTCATGAAGTAGTTCGTATTTTGACCAATGTTTTTGATTCATGGCACTAAACCTTTTAATTCGTTTATATTTACCATAGAACGCATTCTATGGTGATGCATTCGCGTTCAAAATACACCACCTTTAGCCACTCGAGGTTGTTTTAATAATGGATTCAACATGTTATTCATCCTAACAAACCTGTTATTATTTAAATTACTTGTGCAAATAATATCATAGAAAATAATTTCCATATAATTAATTATCAAATAATAGAAAACAACCGAATAGTATTTAAGACTAACTTTAAAATAAAAAAGCACACAATTAATATATTTTATTATAAATTAAATAAAAATAATTTCAGCATACTGTTAAATAGAAGAAAGATACAAAATGATAGTAAAAAAACCAATAATTCAAAATATTATTAATCAAAACACTTATAATTCATTAACTTCCCATTATTCAACAAACTTAGTCAATAACATTTATGAAATATTTCATATATTAAATAATGAAAATAACGAATCAAACTTGGAAATGATTCTCCATGCAGATAAAACAAGTAATCCACTTATTAACTTAGATAGAAACGACGAAAAAAGCAGTAATGGAATAAAACCGGATAAGGCTATTTACTTTAATAAAAATAAGTTTATTAACCCTTTAACATATAAAGAAATTAGTGACACGAGTGGTGAATTAAAGGGAAGCGTTTATTTCGCTCAAAACTCAATCATTCCTGCTGTGAATCGAATTGAAGGAGATATACAACCTAAATTGGTATCCGGTCGAAAAACTTTAGTCATGTTTAAACCTCAATCATCAATTCAACAAAATGAAAACATTAAATTAAATATTTATGATGAAAATAATAAATTGGTAACTAGTGAAAACCTAAGCCCTCCTACCAAATTACCTAAGATTGTAGACAACAGTACCATAGAGACAAATTTATTGCCTCACCATTTCAAACCACCTAAAAGATTTGATATTTTCATTGAAAATGAAAATCATTTAAATGTTATAGTTTCCAACCAAAAAGCTTTACATTATTTAATTTTAAAAAATAAAATAATACACTTAACATTTAATCATAAATATATGAAGGAAACATTCACACTAAATAATGATATGAGATATAAAGGAAAAACTATAGTTTTAGAAAACATTCATAAAAAAGACATTAATATTAGCTATGGAAATGAAACAGTCACATTACCAAAAGGTCTCACGATTCAATTTATTTGTGACAATAATGGACGTTGGCTCACTGAAGAAAATGTCAATCTAATCGAATACTGGAAATCACCTGATATTTCAGCACGTAATTTTCCTCCATTTTTCGATTCTGAAATTGAAGGTCTGCCAGATATCGATGTTAGCGAAATTGATGCAAACTTTATGAATGATATCTTGAATGAACATTCAACAATAAAAATAACCAAGGTTGATTATGATACGACTAATAGTTTAATGTTAAAAAGTAATATTAATCATGTATATAAACAAATCCTATTTACCTCAACATCCGATGAGACGACTCTTATTCATACTAAATATAAATGTGTTGAATTAAAAAAAGGAGACTTATATTTATTCAAGTGCAACACTAATGGGGACTGGGAAAATATACCTATCACCAGAGAGATCCCACCGCTAGACTATTCACAACCAGAAAACTATGATTTAACTTTAGATAATAACAAGTCGATTAATGAATCATCTGAAAATAAAAAAAACTTATTGGAATTATTAAAAAACAATGAATCAATAAAAATTGCTACAAGTGACGGGAACTGGGCTCGTGACTTTACACTTATGGCAGATAATGACCTTCATAATAAAAAAATCCTTTTCAGCTCTAGTGCCTATTATGATAGCCATATTCATTATGGAAATAAAAGTTTAAAACTAGGAACGGGTGAAAGTGTTCTTTTTATTTATGATTTACATAAAAAATGGTTCCCTATTTATCTTAATAACGAACCTTATATCGCAAAGAATGACGATTCAACGAGTAATTTGGAATACATTGAAAATACATGGTCAACGACAATTTCTGAAGAGTATATTCACCCTGATATAAAGCTAGAGTTTGTTTTGAAAGAGCAAAAAGGAACACTATCAAATATTGATATTGGCGCCCCAAATGAATTACTGGTCAATACATTAGATATTGGCCTACTTACCCCCCCAAGGGATGTACTTCTTTTCCAAGAAAAACCCGAGCTTAATCGGCAATATTACCAAACTATTCCCGTTAAAAATTTTATTGTTTCTCGCTATGAGCCAATTCACCTTACAAAAGTAGTGATGCCTAATGGCCAAGTTTTCACCGATAAAGCAACAGGAAAAGGAGGCGCGTATAGCGGCAATATGAGGGAGTCGATAACCAAACGTTTTTATGCCGATGGCATTAATCTAGCAAATTATGGTGTAAACAGTTCAGCTTCTGATGCTGAGTCATTTAATCCTACGAGCCAAATAACTGCCTATAATTCTGTTGGGGTATATGAGAATGGGAGGGTTATTCATGGCTGGTCAGGCGGCGGTGGAAAAGCAACGTTAAATAGAACCGATAGTAATGAGCTTAGTCATGAATTTGGCCATAACTTTGGCCTAAGTGATTACTATGGGGGCACAGAAGGAGGAACACATGCAACTGCCGATAAAAAGAATTCAACATGGCTATGGGATCCTTATAATAACTATTTTATTCCAAATACCTATCAAGATGGTTCATTAAACCATGACGCAATGAGTGGTGGGGAAGCTTACAATCCCAAATACAATGCCTATACCGCATACACACCAAATTCCCTTGTTGCTATCCAAAAAAAATTAGAAAGCAATTATACTTTTAGCTCAGAATCATCGACGGGATATAAAAAATGGGATCCGAATATAAAAAAATTGGTTGACGCTAAATTAGATCTTTCCAATTTCAATATCATTAATTTTTCCCCAAAAAATGGTTCTGATATTACAACTGATCGCATAAATGAACTGTTAAAAAAAAGTAACTTAGTCTATCTTTGCCAAGGAAATGGCTATTATGCACCGAATATTAGTCTCCCAGCAGCATCCGAGCATAATAAAAATAGCATTATCAAGATAAAGTCATATGCACAATGGAATAGCAAAATACATGTCAATAATAAGGTGGAGACAATCACCAAAAATGATTTATTTTGCTATCGTTCAGATGGGGTCAGTTGGGAACGAATTTCGGAACCAGAATCTGCTATTCATAAAAAAGCCAGAAAACAGGGTGTAGAGGTTGTCACTTTAATGGGCTTCTATGATCCTGAAGGAACCATTGATAGCTATATTTATCCCCCTTCATTTGGTTCTTATGGCATGGTTTATCAAAATGATGCGCGAGTTAATACTGATTCCCCCTACCTAGAGGTGATTTTTAACGACGGGAACAAAAAACAATATCAGCTTAATAACTTCCGTGGCAATAAAGATATGATGAATAAATTCCATATTAATATTGAACACGGTTTAATCCCAATTGAGACTAAGCTGTATATTAATAATAAAATGGTTCATTCAAGACCTATTGAAATTAAAGAGAATCGGTTTCTCACTACGATTAATGGCACTATTGTTGAATAAATAATCCAATCCTGTCACTGGTTATATCCAACAACCAGTGACATCTTGATGTATCAATAAAAATAGTTTTTAACCCGCCTTAGTCAGTGAATGGCTAGCAAATGATAAACTCGTTTTTCTTGCTATTAGCCCAAACAGACAACCGACTAACATCACTATTGCTAAGGATAATCTTGGGGCAATGGGCAAACCGATTGCACAAAGCCCAAGAGCTGCCCCTCCGGCCATTTGTACAAAACCAACTAACGCAGAAGCGGTTCCTGCTTCCTGACCAAAAGGTTCTAAAGCATAACTAGTTGCCGTTCCCATCATAAAGGCCAGCCCTGTACAAGCACAGGCGACAGGTAACATATAGACTAACCAATGGCTTTGTATTTCTACCGGCAATACGACAAAACCTAGCAATAATCCTAAGCAACCAAGTGCCATCATTAAACTACCCACTAATAAACAGGTTGGTCGCCCTATTTTATGAATAAAGTAATTAGCGATATAACTGGCAAACATGATCCAAAAACCATTAATACCAAATACAATAGAAAACGCTAGCGGAGATAACTGCGCATCCCCCATCAGTACAGTTGGTGCAAGTGACACATAAGTTAATGCCATACCCATCGTGCCTGCGTTCACTAAGGCAAAAATAATAAATTGATAATTTCCTAAAATTCGCCAATAGGTTTTCAGCGGAATAATCTTTGCTTTAGGTAAATTAGCTGGCCGTGTTTCCGGTAAAAAAGCAACAGTTAGCACTAATATAACCAACGCATACAAAACAAGAAACCAGAACGGTGCCCGCCAGCCCCATGCCTCTGCCAGCAAACCTCCGAGTAGTGGAGCTAATGCTGGAACAATATTTAATGTCCCATTTAAGAAACCAAAAGCGCGAGCGGCTTCCGTACCATTCATTCGGTCACGTACACAACTAAATGCCACTACCGAAGTACAACAAACCGCAACACCTTGCAATAAACGTGATGCAATAAATACCGTAGGTGCTGTTGCTACAATAGCAACACCTGCACCAATGATGTACAACAGCATACCCGCAATCGCGACAGGTTTTCGCCCATATCTATCGACTAATGGGCCCGAAATCAATTGCCCTAACCCCAGAACAAGAATGAACAATGCTATCGTTGACTGGATCACCGACTCACTGCTACCTAACTCCTTCGCAATATCAGGTATTGTTGGTAAATATAAATCAATCCCTAATGGACCAAGTAAGACTAATAAAAGTAATAAGATAAGAAAATTACGCATAAACCATGCCTAGACTCGATAAAATGTAATTTAGAAAATACTCATAATTATAAATTCAACATTTTACGGTGCTTAAAAGTCAAAAAAGGCGCTAAACTTAGCGCCTTTCATGTCATCAACAATCAATGATGACGGATTATTCCATCCATTCAGTATGGAAAACGCCGTCTTTATCAGTACGCTTATAAGTGTGAGCACCGAAGTAGTCGCGCTGCGCTTGGATTAAGTTTGCAGGCAATACCGCTGAACGGTAGCTATCATAATAAGAAATAGCAGCTGAGAATGTTGGTGTTGGGATACCATTTTGTACACCATAGCACACCACATCACGCAGTGCTTGCTGGTATTCGTCAGCAATTTGTTTAAAGTATGGCGCTAACAACAAGTTGGCAATTTTTGCATCTTGGTTATACGCATCAGTGATTTTTTGTAGGAACTGCGCACGAATGATACAGCCTGCACGGAATATTTTTGCGATTTCACCGTAGTTTAAATCCCAATTATATTCTTCTGATGCCGCTTTCAGCTGTTGGAAGCCTTGTGCATAAGACACAATTTTACCTAAATACAGTGCGCGGCGAACTTTTTCAATAAACTCTTTTTTATCGCCTTCAACCGCTTTCAGTACTGGACCTGTTAATACTTTAGAAGCTGCAACACGCTGATCTTTTAAGAAAGAAATATAACGTGCAAATACAGATTCAGTAATTAACGTCAGAGGGATACCTAAATCCAGCGCACTCTGGCTAGTCCATTTACCAGTACCTTTATTAGCCGCTTCATCAAGAATCACGTCAACCAGATATTTACCATCTTCATCTTTTTTCTTGAAGATATCTGCTGTGATTTCAATTAAATAGCTACTCAGTTCACCTTTGTTCCACTCAGCAAAGATACCAGCTAATTCTTCGTTGCTCAGGTTCAATGAACCTTTTAATAATGAATAGGCTTCTGCGATTAATTGCATATCACCGTATTCAATACCGTTGTGAACCATTTTAACATAGTGGCCCGCACCATCTGCACCAATATAGGTCACACAAGGTTCACCTTCTGCTTGTGCTGCAATTTCTTTTAAGATTGGTGCAACTAACTCATAAGCTTCTTTCTGACCACCAGGCATAATTGAAGGACCTTTTAATGCGCCTTCTTCACCACCTGAAACACCAGTACCGATGAAATTAAAACCTTGCTCAGATAATTCACGATTACGACGGATAGTGTCAGTAAATAAGGTATTACCACCGTCAATTAAGATATCCCCTTTGTCCAGATGAGGAGTCAGCGAGGCAATTGTTTTGTCCGTTGCTTCACCCGCTTTTACCATCAACAAGATGCGGCGAGGTTTTTCCAGAGAGTCAACAAACTCTTCAATTGTATAGTTGGGAACTAATTTTTTCCCTGGATTTTCGGCAATCACTTCATCTGTTTTATCTTTAGAACGATTAAAGATAGACACTGAGTAACCACGGCTTTCAATGTTGAGCGCAAGGTTACGCCCCATGACTGCCATTCCGACAACACCAATCTGCTGCTTTGACATGAACAACTCCTGTCTGATTAGGACCAAGTCAGCCTCGACCGTGCTGACATTCTGTTAACGGGATCACATATTAACCTAGGATTGTGTTGCATGGTAGTTATTGATGCAATCGATGACGTATACAAGGCCATTTTTGTCAAGAATTGTCCAACTAACGTTATTTTTTATTGATATTTCGTTCAACAAACCGCATTATTCACTCGTCGGTATAAGCCGTCATATCAGAAGGTAAAACAAACTGTATGGAATGGATCGCAGATCCTTCGATTTGGGCGGGCCTCGCTACCCTTATCGTTCTAGAAATCGTTCTTGGTATTGATAACCTCGTCTTCATCGCCATTCTGGCCGATAAGCTCCCGCCAAAGCTGCGTGATAGAGCCCGTGTAACTGGACTTTTATTAGCCCTGATTATGCGTGTTGTGCTTCTATTTAGCCTGTCATGGCTCATTACCCTCACGAAACCGATATTAACTCTCTTTGATCACGCCTTTAGTGCTCGAGACCTAATTATGTTGGTGGGTGGTTTATTCCTCTTGTTTAAAGCCACAATGGAGCTAAACGAGCGGTTGGAGGGGAAAGACGAACACACCAATACCCAAAGAAAGACATCTAATTTCTGGGCTGTTGTTGCACAAATTATTGTTCTTGATGCTGTATTCTCACTAGACTCCGTGATCACCGCTGTCGGTATGGTTGACCATATCGGTGTAATGATTGCAGCAGTAACCATTGCAATGGTATTAATGATTTGGGCAAGTAAACCGTTAACGAGCTTTGTTAACCAGCACCCAACCATTGTCATACTGTGTTTGAGCTTCTTACTGATGATTGGTTTCAGCTTAGTTGCCGAAGGGTTTGGTTATGCCATACCGAAAGGTTACTTATACGCTGCAATCGGCTTCTCTATCATGATTGAAGTCCTAAACCAATTTGCCCAATTTAATCGACGTAAATTCCTTAAAGGCTCACGTCCACTACGTGAACGTACAGCAGAGGCGGTATTACGTATTCTTAGCGGTAATAACGAGCGTGGAGAATTAGACCCACACACCTCTGATCTTATCGCTGATAATCAATCCGTTTTTGACCCACAAGAGCGTTTAATGATTGCTCGAGTGCTTGGTATGGCGCAGCGTAACGTAGAAAGCATTATGACTTCACGCCATGATGTGGATTACCTCGACATTAATAAATCTTCTTCAGATTTACTGCAATTAATGGAGAAAAACCCACACTCACGTTTAGTGGTCATTGATGAAACTATCAGTGATGAACCCGTTGGCGTGGTACATGTAATGGATTTGGTTAAACAGCAATTAAAAGGCCAGCCATTAAACTTACGTGCATTGATTACCCAACCATTGATATTCCCAGAAGGGTTATCTCTGTTAAAAGCGTTAGAGCAGTTCCGTAAGGCGCATACTCACTTTGCCTTCGTTGTGGATGAGTTTGGTTCTATCGAAGGTATCGTGACATTGACCGACGTAATGGAAACCATCGCAGGTAACTTGCCGGTTGGTGATGAAGAAAATGACTCTCGCCACGACATTCAAAAACTGGATGATGGTACTTGGATTGCCAACGGCTTTATGCCACTTGAAGACCTGATCATGTTTATCCCGATGGAACTAGACGATAAACGTGAATATGAAACGATTGCGGGTCTTTTAATGGAGCACTTACAACGTGTTCCTGAAGTGGGTGAACAAGTGACCATTAACGGTTGTATCTTCCAACCTCTTGAGGTTAACAGCCACCGAGTCAATAAAGTGTTAATCACCCCACCAGCCCCTGAAGGGGATGGTTATGAGTTTGAAGATGACTAACCTTTAGCGCTAATACAAGGATACCGGCCTCTGTGTCGGTATTTTTTTGTCTTTTTCTTAGTGAAAAATGGCGATTTAATAACTGTAAATAAAAAACCGCCATCGTTTTTTAAAAGAAATAGACATTGAAACACTGAATAATTCATAGCATTAAATACACCCAAACTCTAATAAAGGTCATGCTATGCGAGTAAATACCCAGCCTCTCAATGTAAATACATTAAAAACATCAAATATTAATAAAAGTGCTGATAAATCATCAGGAAAAATTGCAGTTACAACAAGTCGAATTCAAAATAATGCGGAACAATGCCCAGTAGTCTCTAAAAAGACGCCAATAATTACTTCAGAAAAAACCGTACATAATCAAGATATTAAAAAATTGAGAAATGAAATATCTAAGAATTTATCAACAATCGCAAAAAAAATAAAAAGTATCGGCACCTCAGATGGACGAGGATGTAAGGTCATCTTATCTAAAAATACAATGACTACATTGAATAATCAGCTCTCAAAATTAAAAGATAACATTCAAAGCTATAAGAAAGATTTAGAACGTTCAACTTATCAACACAATAGTAATAAAGAAAAAACACTCAATAAATTAGAAGGTAAAATAAATAATACAACAGCAATATTTCATCAAGGTAATGCTAAAAATGACTATTTATCTGGAGACTATTCGAGGGATAAAACGTCAAGAACTTCTGCAGATAAACTGCAAAGACAAAAAGACTATAAAGCAGGAAATGGCTACTATTGATTTTCGGCTGATAACACAAAGCGGGAAAAACTACGCTTTTATCCCGCTTTGTCAACAACCTCAAACGCCCATTTAAGGGCGTTTTGTTGTCTTAAAGGGCATTCAATAAATCGTTGAGCCCTTTATTTTCTTCTTTCTTCAAGAAATTACCAAGCGCTTCTTTAGCTTGTGTACGTAATTCATTACGCAGTAATTTTTCCACATCTAATTGGTATTTCAAATTATGCCAATTACCATAAATTCGCAGTGGAATGGTCATCGCTTGTAATTGTTGAACTAAACGTGAATCCCCACCCCAGCCATTAGCAATATTAACCCCTAAATTGACATCAATGGTTTCATTAGGGATATTCATACGGCCTTGCCCACTGATGTTAACTAAGGATGACATCGCATTCATAGAGGAAATGTTCAACGTACCTTTATTTAATTTACCTGCCACAGTGAAAGAATCAACCTCAGTGACGTTCCCCGTATTCACGGGCGCATTAATTTTACTGGTTACTCTGGAAACCGATTGCTGAATTAATAACGGAATATTCAATCCCTGTAATTTGGCATTTCTTAACTCAAAATTAACAGGCCCTTGCCACTGGTTTTTCACTGCATTGTCATCATAACCCACACCCGATAACGCCGCATTTAACGAAATTATTCCACTTAATTTTTGTGGCATATTGAAGGCTTTTAATAATGGAGTTAAATCGATATTTTTTAAATCTGGTTTTGCTGAAACATAAGCGGGAGTTGAACTGTAATTAAATGTCACCGGTATTGAAAAATCACCACCAAATGCCTTACCTTGTAATTTTGAAACAGTTAAACGAGGTGTTTGGTTTTGTGCCTCAAAAACTACATCACTAACCGTCATTCCACGATAGATTAACTGCTTAATGGCTAAATTGATATCGGCGGAAAATGCCTGCAAGCCTGATAAATCATACTGTTGAGGATTTGCACCAGAAATAACAGGCTTAACACCAACACGGTTATTATTCGTCTCTGATTCTACACTGGTACTGGCAGGCGCTGTTCCTAATAGATTATCTAAATCTAATTTCTCGGCGACTAAATTAACCCTAATTTCTGGGGTATTCGTTAATTGGATACTGCCATTACCTGATAGGCCACTTTCGTTAGCTGTTATTAACAAATTGCTTAAACTCGCACTTTCCACTTTCCCTTTGGTATATAGGAAATCACTTGTTATTTGCCCTTCAATTCCACTTTCAGGTAAATCAACACCACTCAATTTATAGTCAAACTGAGTTAATTTGCCACTAATCCTTTGATTAATATCTGATAAATCGATATCTGCGCGTAGATTAAATACAAACTCTTGTTGGTTTTTATTTAGATTTCCACTGAATTTAACTGCGACCTGTTTTTTATCACTTTTCTTCAGTGATAAATCAATATTGCGCAGATTAAATTCATCTTTAGCAGTTTGCCAAATAACTAAGCTATTAGAAATATTAATTTTTTCTATATCTAATAACCAGTCACTTTTCTCTTGTGCAGAGGTTGATGTTGGCACACCACCAGGCGCTACAGGGGCGTTACGGTGATTTTGGATTTCGCTATCGGGTGTCTTGCGGATAACAGCACCATCAATAACAATTTGCTCAACAGAGAGTTTATGGGAAATGAGAGGCCATAATTCAACATCTAAGCGCATATTATCTGCACTTAGTATGGGTTTAGCCGCATTCGGCGCAGTAAGAGAAACAGGCCCAGTAATAATGCTTAAGGTTGGCCACACATGCCAACGCATATCACCGTTGAATTCAAGTTGATAACCACTTTTTTTCTCTACTTGTTCAACAATATAATGACGGAAATCATTCGGGTTCACTAACATTACGAGTGTTGTTAACCCAGCAACAATTACCACAAGTAAAATAATCAGTGTCGTCAAAAAACGTTTCATCCTTCCCTCTCTTAAATTCCGCTTGCGCTCGCCACAAAAATGAACTCACACCTATCCCTGAAAATGGGCGGAAATTACCGGTTTAATCTCCATTAAACACAACAATTTCCGCAAAGTTCACCGGTTATCAGTCTTCACTGATACGGCTACCAACAGCACCTTGTTGGTTTTTATATTTAGCATCTTGTCGGCTATTATAAGGGCGATCGGCACTGCCAGATAACGGCTCAAAGCTTAATGCACCAATCACCATGCCGGGACGTAATGCTAACGGTAATTTACCTGAATTATAAAATTCTAACACGATTTGCCCATGCCAACCGGGATCAATTCGATGTGCGGTTACGTGTACCATCAAACCTAGTCTCGCTAATGAAGAGCGCCCGTCTAACCAACCTACAAGGTTATCAGGGAGCGTAACAGACTCAAGCGTCACTGCAAGTGCTAATTCTCCTGGGTGCAGGAAAAATGGCTCATCCTCATCAAGAACAATTTCATCGCTCATGACGCGATCTAATGCGGCATTAACCTCATCTTTAGGGCCACTAAGGTCAATAAATGCAGCAGTGTGTCCTCGAAAAACGCGGAATTGATTTCCCAAACGAACATCTGCAGTTGCACCATTGATTCGTTCAACTGGTGGGCGTGGGCTAATAACTAATTTACCATCATCCATCCATTGAATAATATCGCGGTCACAAAGACGCATGGTTGTTTCCCCCTTCATTATTTTAATTTCTGCGCGGTTTAATCTTGACAGAATTCGCCAATTTTCGCTTTCAAGATATCAATCGCTACACGGTTTTTCCCACCGCGAGGAACAATGATATCGGCATATTGCTTTGATGGCTCAATAAATTGCAAAAACATTGGGCGAACCGTTTTATTATATTGGTCAATAACGGAATCAAGCGTTCTGCCCCTTTCATTTACATCACGTTTAATACGGCGCATCAAGCAAATATCAAGTGGTGTATCAACAAAAATAGAAAAATCCATTTCACCACGTAAGCGTTTATCTGTTAATAACAAAATACCTTCAATGATAATGACTTTTTTAGGTTTGAACGTGATGGTTTTTTGTTTACGTGTATGAGCGACATAGTCGTATTGCGGAATTTCTACTGCTTGGCCACTTTTCAGTGATTTGAGATGTTCATAAAGCAAGCTGTGGTCCATCGAGTTAGGATGGTCATAATTTACTTTAAGGCGTTCTTCCATTGGGACATCGGCTTGGTCTTTGTAATAACAATCTTCTGGAATAACACCGATATTATGATCACCGACCTGTTCTCTTAACTCACGGTATAACGTGCTTGCAATTAAGCTTTTGCCAGATGCAGAGGCTCCCGATATACCTACAATGGTACAGTGATGCGCTATGTCAGTCATAAAATGATAACCTGGTTAAATATTTAGAAATGAGATACACAACAGAAAAATGTTATGTTGGCGGAATTATAGGGGGTAATGGCGTGTTGTTCCAGCATACCTCAACAAAGTTCGCTAAAAAAACACCCATTAGATAGGAAATGCCGTAAATCGGAGCGTACAAAATGTCATTTATACACTAAAACTGTTTTTTTCCTTCTAATACCGCAATGCGATTTTCAATCGAGGGGTGAGTTGAAAACACAGAATCGCCCTTATTAAAAATATAAGCGGCCTTACGGTAAGCTTGCCCTGTGGTACTGTTATGATATTCATGGGTTTCATGATTACCGGAGATTTTTTTCAACGCACTAATCATGGCTTGGTTATCTGCAGTCAAATCCACTGCCGCGGCGTCAGCCATATATTCACGAGTGCGAGATAAATAAAAATAGAGTATTTGGGTTATCCACGGCAAAACAAAATTTAGAACTAATAGGATCATTTGCGCTTTATTAGCGGCATTATTGCGGCTGCGCCCTGCTGTTCGGATAAAAATCTGACTAAATAAATTCGTTACCGTTAAAATCACGTTTGCCAAAATCCCCACATACAGGGTTAATTTTGAATCACCATGAATAATGTGCCCAACTTCATGAGCGAGAACGGCTTGAACTTCTTGCCGATTAAGCGTTTGCAACAAACCTCTGGTTACCCCCACAAGCGCATTACGGTTATTCCACCCTGCCGCAAAAGCATTCGGCTCATCCGTTTCTAAAATATATAAACGGGGAATATAACCTAAACTAGCACTTAAACTTAATTCTTCAATAATATTAAAAAGTTGTTTTTCTTGGGGGCTACTCGCATTTTCTTGGGTTATTTCTCTGGCATTCATCCCAGCTAACATCATTTTATGGCCTCTAAAATGAATATAAATCAACCCAAGAAAGGTTAAGCCTAAAACAATAAAAGTGGCGATAGGTAATTCATGAAGTGTCACAAACATCATCGCATTATCGACTAAGTCCAATTGCTCATTTGGGTGTGTTGCAATATCCGCCAATAAGCCAATAATTAGCATTAAAAAAATATAGCTCATCACCACTAAGCGTGTGCGAATATTATTTTTACGAATGACGTTTCTAAAATCCATAATGTGACCTGTTATCTACCACTCATATAATATCGGAACACCATAAGGCATTCCGATGATTGATAACTTCAAAGGTTAAGCGGTTTTTAATCAAAATTAATACGACGTGATTCCTCAGTCTTGATGGTTTCTTCATCAAGACGCCAATATTCCTTGGAAATTTTTAAGCTAGGAATAATGCCAACAATTAGTGCCGCAGGCATAGACGCAATATACGCATTATAAGTTTCTAATGAGCGGTTATAACCACGTTTAGCAAATGACAATTTATTTTCTGAAGAAACGATTTCTTCTTGTAAATTTGCCATAATTGCATCGGATTTTAGCTCAGGATAAGCTTCAACTGCGACATTAATCGCCCCACTGGTCACCATTTTTGATAATGCATCTTCGGCTTCGCGGGCTTTATCCCCTGTCGCATTTTGTGCTTGTGTCCGTAGTTCAGTAATTTTACTGAACACCTCGGTTTCATGACTTAAATATTTTTTAACTGTTGCCAATAAGCTATCAAATACTTTTCCACGACGGTCTAATTGAACTGAAATTTCTGTTTCACTCGAAATAACAGCTTCTCGCAACGCAACGATACGGTTATAAAAATAAATAACGATCAGCACCACGACAACAATAAAAATTAAAAATTTCATAGTCACCTTTTCGGATTACCCGTAGAAAGAAAACTGATTAAATAACAGATGCGGCTATTCTACGCGAACATGACTCAATAAAGAAATATTCCGCGAACAATTCAGAAAAATAGAAGGCTAAAACAAATGCGTTTAGTAGAGGAAAGTGTCGACAATAAATAAGGCTATTTAGTCATAAACTAAATAGCCTTTTTGCTCTATAACCGATTAAACTGCACGGAAAGAAATTTCTGTTGGGATTTTATCCCCTTCCCAATACATCAAAGCAGAAATTCCTGAAGCAATTTCGCGGTAGATATCGGCAAATTCGCCTTCTGGATCACGCATAACAGTAGGCTGGCCACGGTCAAGGTCTTCACGTAAAGAAATATGCAGAGGAACCTGTCCCAATAATTTAGTATGGTATTTTTCTGCTAATTTCTCAGCACCACCGGTACCAAAAATCGGCTCTACATGCCCACAATTGCTGCAAATATGTGCGCTCATGTTTTCAACCACACCCAGTACTGGGACATTGACTTTCTTAAACATCACAATACCTTTCATGGCATCAACCAAGGCGATATCTTGTGGTGTTGTCACTACCACTGCCCCAGTGACAGGGATATTTTGAGAAAGTGTTAATTGGATATCTCCCGTTCCCGGTGGCATATCGATAACTAAGTAATCCAAATCCGGCCATAGCGTGTCTTGCAGCATCTGCATTAATGCTTTGCTTGCCATTGGGCCACGCCAAACCATGGCGTTGTCATCCGTCACTAAGTAACCGATTGAGTTTGTTGCCAAGCCATACGCCATAATCGGGGCCATATGCTGACCATCTGGAGAGGTTGGGCGCTCTAATGTTGTGCCTAACATATTTGGAATTGATGGGCCGTAAATGTCCGCATCAAGGATCCCCACTTTCGCCCCTTCTTGTGCCAGAGCGAGCGCTAAGTTCACAGAAGTGCTTGATTTACCAACGCCACCTTTACCCGAACTGACGGCTAAGATATTACGAACACCATTAATACCCGGCAAATCATTTGCACGTTTTAATGTCGTGATGTCATGACGCAGTTTCCATTCAACAGCATGAGCGCCTGTTTGTTGCTTCAATTCAGCGGTCTTTTCGCTAATTAAAGTTTGAAACGGCCCTTTCCAAACGAATGGCATAACTAATTCGACATGCAGCACGTTGTCCAACATTGCGCAATGATGTAACGCTTTGATAGAAATCAAATTACGTTGCAGTGTTGGGTGTGTAAATGAAGCCAAAACTTTGGAGACTTGTTCAGTCAGCAGTTCTGGTTTGTTCTGCTCGGGGGATTTATCGTTCATCCCGGCTCCTTTATTTATATTTTTGAACTAGGTACATCCTGAATAATAAGCTACATAAAATTAAACTGATATACTTTGACTGAGATTAATCATAACAGAGAACACAAAAAATAGTGATTACCCCGCATAGTAAAAACCACAAAGAGGTAAAAATTTCTTTTTCGAACAAATTGCCAATTAATATTTTATACCCCTAGCAGCGATGGTTTTGATCGGTTAACATCAAAGACCCTTTTCAAATAATGGAAGTAAGAAAGTTACTATGTCTCAAGTCGCGAATAAATTACTGGTAACCTGTGCGTTACCCTATGCTAACGGTTCAATCCATCTTGGTCATATCCTGGAACATATTCAGGCTGATATTTGGGTCCGTTATCAGCGAATGCGCGGCAAAGAGGTTCACTTTATCTGTGCCGATGACGCGCACGGAACTCCAATCATGCTTAAAGCTCAACAACTTGGCGTAACGCCAGAAGAGATGATTGCGGCAGTGAACCAAGAGCATCAGAACGATTTTGCTGGTTTCGCCATTAGTTATGACAACTATCACTCCACACACAGTGAAGAAAACAAAGTCTTATCAGAGCTAATTTACGGGAAACTGAAAAATAACGGTTTTATTAAAAACCGCACTATCTCACAGCTTTTCGACCCAGAAAAAGGCATGTTCTTACCAGATCGCTTCGTTAAAGGCACTTGTCCAAAATGTAAAGCCGAAGACCAATATGGTGATAACTGTGAAGTCTGTAGCGCAACCTATAGCCCAACAGAGCTGATTAACCCACGTTCAGTGATTTCTGGCGCTACACCTGTCATGCGTGATTCAGAACACTTTTTCTTTGATCTTCCTGCATTTAGCGACATGCTTCAAGCGTGGACTCGCTCAGGCGCATTACAAGAACAAGTCGCCAACAAAATGCAAGAATGGTTCGAATCAGGCCTACAACAATGGGATATTACCCGTGATGCACCTTATTTCGGTTTTGAAATTCCTGATGCGCCGGGTAAATATTTCTATGTTTGGTTAGATGCGCCTATCGGTTACATGGGCTCCTTTAAAAACCTGTGTAATAAACGCGGTGACCTCGACTTTGACGAGTTTTGGAATAAAGATTCAAAAACCGATCTTTACCATTTCATTGGTAAAGATATCGTCTATTTCCACAGCCTGTTCTGGCCTGCCATGTTAGAAGGTAGCCAGTATCGTAAACCAACAAACCTGTTTGTTCATGGTTATGTCACGGTTAATGGGGCAAAAATGTCGAAGTCGCGCGGTACATTTATTACTGCCCGCTCTTACTTAGATCACCTAGATGCCGACTGCTTGCGCTATTACTATGCAGCAAAACTGTCTTCGCGTATTGATGACATCGATTTTAATTTGGAAGATTTCGTCCAGCGTGTCAACAGCGATATCGTCAATAAAGTGGTTAACTTGGCATCACGTAATGCGGGCTTTATTGCTAAACGCTTTGGCGGTCAATTATCAGCAAACCTTGCTGAGCCAGAGTTATACCAACAATTTGTTGATGCCGCTAAAGTTATCGGTGAGGATTATAACAACCGTGAATATAACAAAGCGATCCGTGAAATCATGGCATTAGCCGATATCGCAAACCGCTATGTTGATGAAAAAGCCCCTTGGGTTGTGGCAAAACAAGAAGGTAAAGATCAAGAGCTGCAAGATATTTGCTCGATGGGCATCAACTTGTTCCGCGTTCTAATGACTTACCTAAAACCTGTTTTACCAGGCCTTACTGAGCGCGCTGAAGCTTTCTTAAACAGTGAATTATCATGGGATACGATTAACACCCCATTATTGAACCACAACGTCGCACCATTTAAGGCATTGTTTAACCGCATTGAAATGGCAAAAGTGGATGCAATGGTCGAAGCCTCAAAAGAGAGTATCAAACCCGTTCAGCAACTTACGGGGCCGCTAGCCGATGACCCAATTCAAGATACCATCACCTTTGATGACTTTGCGAAAATTGACCTGCGAATTGCATTAATCAAGCAAGCTGATTTTGTTGAAGGCTCAGACAAGCTACTGAAATTACAATTAGATATTGGCGGTGAAACTCGCCAAGTATTTTCTGGTATTCGCTCCGCTTACCCAGACCCTAAAGCTTTAGAAGGACGTTTAACCGTGATGGTTGCCAACCTCGCACCTCGTAAAATGCGTTTTGGTATTTCGGAAGGTATGGTAATGGCTGCTGGCCCTGGCGGTAAAGATATCTTCTTACTCAGCCCAGACAGTGGTGCACAACCCGGTATGCAAGTTAAATAACCCATACTTGCTCTAGTCTGTTATTCATTAAAAGTGGGAAGCTAAATACTTCCCACTTTTTTATTGGCTTTTTATTGTGATCGGTAGCACAATAATAAAGTTAATTGTATGATGAATAGATATTACATTACAGGACCAGTCTCATGTCATTTAAACAGGTACTGATAACGGGATGGCAATATTTGCGAGCTTTCGCAATACTCTACCTTTGCCTGATTATTGGAAACCTTATCTCAACACTACTTCCATTCTCCATCCCTGGCAGCATTGTCGGCATGTTAATTTTATTCATACTGCTTGCGTTACAAATTATTCCCGCGAAGTGGGCACAACCCGGTTGCAGCATTTTGTTGAAAAATATGACCATCCTGTTTGTTCCTATTGGTGTTGGCATAATGAATTACTATGAATTACTCAGCCAACAAATGGTTCCTATCATCGTTTCCTGCGTGGTTAGTACCTTAATCGTTATGGTCGTTGTCGCCATCAGTTCCAACTATATTCATAAGGAACGCCCTGTCGTTGGGGCTCAACCTGATGACGTTCCTTTACCCCCCGAAGACCCAATTTCTTCGGTCATTAATAATGATAAAACTAAGGGGAATGAATAATGTTAGAACATATTTGGTGGTCATTGCCGTTGACCATTGTGGTGTTTTATTTGGCTCGTAAGCTGTCGACCACATTTAAGTTACCGATTTTAAACCCACTATTAATTACTATTGCGGTATTGATTGCACTACTAGTGATCACGAATACCTCTTATGAGCACTATTTTGCAGGTAGCAAAATACTCAATGATTTACTACAGCCTGCAGTCGTCGCGCTCGCTTTTCCACTTTACGAACAAATGCACCAAATTCGAGCCCAGTGGAAATCTTTATTAAGTATTTGTTTTGCAGGTAGTTTAGTGGCCATGTTTAGCGGTGCCGCCATCGCGTTATGGTTGGGGGCAACCCCTGATATCGCGGGTTCTATTTTGCCTAAATCGGTTACTACCCCTATCGCGATGGCTGTTGCTGATTCGGTTGGTGGGATCCCTGCGATTAGTGCCGCCTGCGTGTTATTTGTTGGGATCTTAGGCGCCATGTTTGGCCATAGCTTATTTGATGTGCTGCGTGTACGAACCCACGCATCAAGGGGACTCGCGATGGGAACCGCTTCCCACGCCCTAGGCACTGCCCGCTGTGCCGAAGTGAATTACATTGAAGGTGCTTACAGTTCCCTTGCATTGATGACCTGTGGGGTTATCACCTCACTTATAGCCCCGTTTATCTTTCCTGTTATTTTACATCTTTTTAGCTAAGCTTAATTCACTAAGCCAATATCCAAGCAAATGAGTAAGAGGAATTTATTAGCCTCTTACTCACTAACACACGGAGAAAACATGAGATATATCTCTCAATTAAAGAATTTGTTTCATATGTTTCATTTAAAATGGTGACTTAAGTCACATATTGTTGAGCGCATTATTGAATAGAATAAAAATAATTAATTAGGGAGGTAACACATGCATTCACGATTTAAGGCCGCTTGGGCCGAACTTCCAGAAAAGTTACAGTCGGTACTTAGACCAATCATTGATAATTCTGATTTCCGAGGTATGTTAACAGCGGAACAAGTCAAACAGATTAAAGCTGAAGCAGGTGTAAGCGACGCTGAATTAGCCTTTGCGTTGTTGCCTTTCGCTGCGGCTTATGCAATTACTCCAATCTCCCATTTTCACGTTGGTGCAATCGCTTGCGGCGCAAGTGGTAATTTATATTTCGGCGCCAATATGGAATTTAGCCATGTTTCAATGGGGCAAGTGATCCATGCAGAACAGTGTGCAGTGACACACTCTTGGATGAAAGGTGAAACGCAGATTACCTCAATTACCGTGAATTACACACCTTGTGGGCACTGCCGCCAATTTATGAATGAATTGCGTGAAGGCGGTAAAATTATGGTGAATTTACCGGGCCGCACACCCGCAGTACTACACCACTATTTACCCGACTCATTTGGGCCGTCTGACTTAAACATTACTACTTTACTACTCGACCCGGTTGACCATGGCTATAAAAACCAAAGCCGTGACCGGTTATTAAGTGCAGCAATCGAGGCAGCAAACCAATCCCATGCGCCTTATAGCCAATCTCATTCAGGTATTGCGTTACAGTTAAAAGATGGTTCATTATTTACAGGCCGCTACGCAGAAAATGCCGCATTCAACCCAAGTTTACCACCACTGCAAGCCGCTTTAATTATGATTAACCTTGCAGGTAAAGATATTCACGCCATCGACCAAGCTAAGTTTGTTGAAAAACAAGATGCAATTATCAAACATTGGTATGTTACCGAAAATACATTACAGGCACTAGGTTGCCAAAATATTGAATTAGCTTATTTGGATTAATTTTATATTTATTTAAATATAACGGTTATTGCTGGGAGCTTGAATAAATAGCAATAACCGTATAGTTGTTATTAGAACTTTAATCTTGTTCACAAAACTATTTACCTGCAAAGTGGCCATCCATAATAGGACTCACTAGTTTTGATTAATATATGCCCTAGTAAGTAAATTCATTAAACAATTTTTCTGTTTCATTTATCGTGTCTTCTAATGTAATAACTAAAGGGATCTTTCGCATTTTTTCTAGCCAAGCTTGGCTTTGTTGCTGTTTTATCGATACAGATTGCGCGGCTTCTTCTTTCATGTCTAGCCAAATGCTAGCAAATAACGCTGATTCACCATTAAGTGATTTATTAGAAAAGCTATTTAATAGTTTCCCTATAATTTTATTCTTTTTATCTATAGATAATACTTCAAATACATCTTTAAACAACCAACCTTCATAAGGAATCCCTGAATTTAACATCGCTTCTTTTTTTATTTTAATAAATTCTTGATGTGTAATATCACCAATTGGGATGTTATCACTTTCTTTGCGATTTTTCATAATTCGTCCATATGCTAATTTGACTTCTTTTTGATACCGACTCCGTTTTTCACTGGTGAATGACTCACCCCGTGCCTTCATATGATTATTTAAAAACTCTTTTTCTAGATAAATAAAAATACTGAAATATTTATCACTTGAATCATTTACCTTTTGAGGGTTATATTTTTCATTAAAAGAGTAACCTTTATTTATGAGAATTAAACATGATAAAATTATAAAAATTAATTTAGAAATAATAAATTTAGAAACCATCATTAGAACTCCTTTTATTCTTATTAAAATTCATTGAATTATTAATCATTTCTTCAAACATAAAGTCTAATTCTTTTTCTATATTTTTAACTAAAGTAATCCGCCTCATTTTCTCCAGCCATCTTTTGCTTTTAATTTGCTTGTCTGATGGTGGTTTGGAAGCTTCTCTTACCATTGCATACCAAAGCATCATGAATAATTTAGCTTCCTTCGCAGGATCGTTGTTATTCATCACAAAAACGAACTGTTGCCATAGTGCCTCTCGGTTTCTCTCATTAATAATATCTAAAACATCTGCTAAAATCCAAGCATGATAAGACATTCCCATTTCATTTAAATTCTCACGATAAAAATCCATTGCCTGTTCATGGCTTAATTTTTTAATAAATGCTTCTTTTGGATACTTTAAAAATTCTAACATTGGGTTATTATCTTTTCCCCCCTTGAAAATAACTAATTTTTTTCTATCAAATATTAAATCCTTAGATTCAGAAAAGTATAACATCTGTAGCATAAAGAAAAGACGTGGCGTTTTAACACCTTTTTTTTCACAAAAATTAGTTGTATTTTTTTTATTATATTTTACATTATTTCCTTGAGGATTTTGGCAAGCACCGAGAAGAAAAACTGAAAGCACAACTATTAATTTATAATTCATATACATCCTTGTGATTCATAAAGTTAGAAACCAATAATCTTAAAAATAAATTATGTAAAAAACACATTGCCCACATAAAAAGAAACATCAGTAATCACCATTCGTTTACTAATAACTAAAATAATTTATTTTATTATAAGTAGACTTTTTAAATATTAATTAAAACTAAAAGATCCTCCAGAAGAATAACCACTATAACTAAATTCAGGTATACTTGGCATTGAGGGTATTGAGTATTTATCTTCAAATGAGTCCATTGAATTGTTCATTGATGACATATTGTCTCTTAACTGGCCAATCATATTTTCAAAATGATGGTTATTTCTTATGGTATCTGTAGGGAAGTCTTTAAATCCTGGCGTTCCCGGAAGAACAACACTCGGGCGTTCTAGATAATAATTTGTTGGTGTTTCATTATCCTTAAACCTATCAAGTAGGTTTGTTGTACGAGGTGCTAATTGTCTATTCGGTTCGGATTTTGGATAAGTGCTTTCCAATATCGATTTATCTACCATATTGTGTGGATACTTAATTGGAGGTGTTGACTTGTTGTTTATTGATGGCATATTTCCCCTTAAATCATCAATCATACGATCATAATGAGCAACATCTGGTTGATAATTAACTGATGGTGAATCAAATAAGCCTGTTTCTGGTAATATATAGTCAGGTCTTTCTAAATAATATTCAGACAATAGATTTTTATGTGTAAATTCCGTTTGGCCACGCCAATCTGTTTGTACTTGAAATGATTCTAAATGTTGTGAAGGATAATCCCAAAATGAAAAACGCTCTGTTCCTCTATCAATTAAAGGGTTTCCTGTATTATAAATAATTGTATTTATTCTATCCATATTATCTTCTTCTATATGAGATATAATATTTTGATAAGATTTCTTGGCTGTAACCACCACGCCATCTACTACATTATCAATATCCAGAACTCGTTTAGTCCAACTATGTATTTTAGGCTGCATATGCGCTGGAGCTTCATATAATGCTCTAAACATTATATCTTTAGTATTTATACTTAATAATATTTCACTTTCTATATCACCTACAGAATTTAAAGCTCTCTGCCAATAACTCTCTCTTTGTTCTCTAGGTAACACAAAAAATACAGGTTCTAAAGTCCATGCATCAGAAGGAAGATTATAATAAGAAAATACACTACTATGAAATAATTTAGCCTCTATGTGATTTATATCACCATAGATTACATCCTTTCCATCTTCAAATCTATTTTTTAGGGTTTGAACATAAGCTATTGCCATATCATAGCGAATACGCTCAATTATAAACTCATCTTGCACTCCAATATGCTCTAAAATAGCTTCATCTAAATAATTAAGCGCAAAAGCACCTGAAAGAGAATCACCTTTAACCACACTATTAGCTAATTTAGCATATCGGTCTCCTTTACTTTCCAAATATTCATACATCAACTTTGGTTCTTTGGTTACGTATAAAATTTTAATTGCATTAGAAACATCACTACGAGTTAACTTTAAATCACCCTTTCTAATTTCTTGAGTTCTCATATTATCTCCTAATTTTTAACATGGTCGAGTAAAAAAATGCGTATTTTTTCCCTCATTATATTGCTATTAGATAATTCTTTAGCATCAAAATAAAATTTAACCTTAGTTCCTATTTCTGGAATCAAAAAATATTGAAAACACTTATGATACTTCTCATCAATTGGTAACCATTCACACTCAATTAAAAAAATTACTTCATTATTAATTTCCTTCCAATAATATCCTTTTTTATTAAAATACATATCATCTTTATGACCAATACTTCTTCGTATTGTTACAGTCACTTCAGTAAAATAAAGATCCAACTCTTCATCATAATATAACTCCCCCTTTCTTTTGAGGTACCCCATATCTAAATACACGTGTTTTCTATAACTCAAATATTTTTCAGGGTTTCCTTTTAATGGTTCAGCATAAACTTCTATAATTTTAACATCATTACTTACCTCATTAGATGGTTTCAAATCAGACCAAGACATTCGCATTGGCAGCACTCTAAAATTAGCCTCACACCCTTTTTTATTTTCAATAAACCTTGGGTCAAAATAGCTATACCCTTCATATTCAGCAAATGGAAAAACATACTCGCCAGGAACTTCTATAATATTCTTATTAAACTGCCCACAGACAAAACCGGGGCGGTTCTCGCCATTTACAATGCAGGAAAATAATAATAACGGTAGAATTAAACAAAAATATAATTTCATAATAATTGACACCTTAATACTTATATAACATTTAGTTTTCAAACTTATTTAAATGAAAACTATGATTTAGCAGAAGCTAATGTTTTACTCATACGTTCATACCATTTATTAATAATTATTTTCTGTTTTTTAGTGGCCTTCTTTTCCTTTTCTAACATCACTTTCATCAAGCTGTATATTACCGATAATTCATGGCCACGGTCTCCGGAAGCTGCCATAATTTTTTGCCAATAAAATTCTTTTTCTTTTTCATCTAATACAGAAAATACCACACCTAAAACCCAAGCTTCTTCGGGTATTTTATTACGTAACATGACCAGATAGTGTATTTCATCTGCTTCTTTATAAGTCATATCATGAGAGACTTTTTCACCTGTACTCTGTTTCTTCGCTTTTCGCTTCAATACTTGAAGCATTTCTAATGCATGGTCATAATTTATTTTGTCTATCAATGTGTTATTAATTGTTTTGTTTTTTTCTTTCATCACCAAATAAAAATAATCTGTTATAACTCGACCAAAAATTGATGAGCCATATTTGTTTTCATAGAAATAGCTGTCAATATTCCTTAGTGTTTCGATTGGGTTATAGTCTGCTCTTGAATGATTCATTCCTCCTAGAAATGCCATAATAAGTAATATATAAATACGCTTATTTCTTAACACCCCATTAATTAAATTCATAAAACTCCTTAGTGAAAAATGAAATATAAAATAAAATTCAACTTATATAAATTTAAAACTTGCAGCAATATATGATATTTAAAAATATAATTTAACTTTCAGTGAATCCGTTTTTTCTCTCTGTAACTGACTAAAAATAAGAAAAAACATGAAAAAATTGAACCCGCAGAAAAGCTAAACTAACGTTTGAAAACGTAAAAATAACGATGAGACATTCATTATTTGCCTAAGCGTGATCTACCTACCGTAATGCGTATGCCGTTATCGGCTTTCATTCCCTTTCGCGCATAAACTCCTTATCATATGCACAATATTTTTCAGTAAATTTTTTAACGCTTTTTTATCATTATTTACTGTACATATTTGCTGTTTAGCTTAGGATCTACCCTGACTTTGTTGATTAATCGTCCGAAGAGTGATATTTCATGGAACATGAGTACGAAACAAAACGCCCTCTCTATATACCCTACGCTGGCCCAATTTTGCTTGAATTCCCTTTGCTGAATAAAGGAAGCGCCTTCACCGAAGAAGAGCGTGCAAATTTTAACTTGCATGGTTTACTTCCTGAACAAGTTGAAACCATCGAAGAACAAGTTGAACGCGCCTATCGCCAATTAATTGATTTTAAATCAGATATTGATAAACACATTTATCTGCGAAATATTCAAGACACCAACGAAACCTTATTTTATCGCCTTATAGATGCTCACCTCACTGAAGTAATGCCTATTATCTATACCCCAACCGTGGGTGAAGCTTGTGAGCATTTCTCTGACATTTATCGTCGTGCACGTGGTTTATTTATTTCTTATCCGAATCGTGAATACATCGACGACATGCTACAAAACGCCACTAAACAAAATGTGAAAGTGATTGTTGTTACTGATGGCGAACGTATTTTAGGTCTTGGTGACCAAGGTATCGGTGGTATGGGCATCCCAATTGGGAAACTCTCTCTCTATACCGCGTGCGGGGGTATCAGCCCTGCTTATACCTTACCTATTGTTATTGACGTAGGAACCAACAACCCACAGCGTCTGAATGACCCTCTGTATATGGGATGGCGTCACCCACGTATTACTGGTGATGAATACAACGAGTTCCTTGATGAATTTGTTCAGGCAGTTAAACGCCGCTGGCCAAACGTATTATTGCAATTTGAAGATTTCGCACAGAAAAATGCGATGCCTTTATTAACCCGTTACCGTGATGAACTATGCTGTTTCAATGATGATATTCAAGGCACCGCGTCAGTTGCATTAGGTAGTTTAATTGCCGCCAGCCATGCCGCAGGCAGTAAGCTAAGTGACCAACGCGTGACTTTCTTAGGTGCAGGCTCAGCGGGTTGCGGTATCGCAGAACAAATTATCGCTCAAATGAAATCTGAAGGGTTAAGCGACGAAGAAGCGCGTTCGCGCATTTATATGGTTGATCGTTTTGGTTTATTAACCGATAAACTGCCTAATTTACTCGATTTCCAAGCCAAATTAACCCAAAGCAGTGGAAATTTAACCGACTGGGATGTTAACAGTGACTCAATTTCACTGTTAGATGTCGTACGCAATGCCAAACCAACCATATTGATTGGTGTGTCTGGCCAAGCTGGGTTATTCACAGAAGAAATCATTAAAGAGATGCATAAGCACTGTGAACGCCCTATTGTGATGCCGTTATCTAACCCAACATCACGTGTTGAAGCTCGCCCTGAAGACATTATCAATTGGACTGATGGCAAGGCCTTAGTCGCAACAGGAAGTCCATTTAACCCAGTGTCTTACAAAGACCAAGTGTTCCCAATTGCACAATGTAACAACTCCTATATCTTCCCGGGTATTGGTCTTGGTGTGATTGCCTCTGGTGCTAAACGTGTCACTGATGGCATGTTAATGGCTGCCAGCCGTGCTCTCGCCAGCTGTTCGCCACTAGCCAAAAATGGCGAAGGTGCGCTATTGCCTTTACTGTCTGATATCCAAGATGTTTCACGCATTATTGCTAAACAAGTGGCAAAAGAAGCACAAGTTCAAGGTGTGGCAACGGTCACTTCGGATAGCGCGCTTGATGAAGCTATTGAACGCAATTTCTGGAAGCCTGAGTACCGTACCTATAAACGAACTTCGTTTTAATTTGTCATAATGACGTTGAAAGGAGCTCTTAGAGCTCCTGAGGTTGTTGACAAAGCGGGATAAAAGCGTGGTTTTTCCCGCTTTGTGTTATCAGCCGAAAATCAATAAATTGATTTTCCTAATTTATTTTCAAAACCTATCAGACTTGCTGCTCTTTAGAGCTCTTTTTTTGTTTTTTATGACCCCTACAAAATGATATCTGCATTCTCAGATAATGATAAATTGCGCTAAACAAATCACTTATTTAAGATAACGGCCATGACTGATTAATAGGACATTTACATGACTGGCGACCTCAATACTGCTATTCCACAGAAACCTAAGTTTTCCCTATGGGCAATAGCCCTAACGCTTTTTATTGCAGTGCTGAATATTGTTGTTTATTTTTACCAGCTCAATTATGCCGCCCCACTCGATTCCCAAGAAAATAACTTATTGTTATTTGGTGCCAATGTTTACCAACTTTCATTAACTGGGGATTGGTGGCGTTATCCAGTCAGTATGGTATTGCACTCAGGTGGTATGCACCTTGCTTTAAATACATTGGCCTTGTTTGTTATTGGGATTGAATGCGAACGCACCTATGGAAAATTTAGGATGCTCGCGATATACCTATTTTCAGGTATTGGTGCCGCATTTTTTAGTGCTTATTGGCAATATAGCGAAGCCATTAAGGAAGCAGCAAGCCGAGCATCAATGAATGCATGGAACAGTTTATATTTACCTGATAACACAGTGTATATTACTGTTGGCATTGGTGCATCTGGTGCCATTATGGGGTTAGCTGCGGCTTCTGTCATTGATTTATTAAAAAGAATTAATCACCCCAACCTTTCTCTTGAAGAACGCAACCAATTAAAACGCCCGCTATATAATATTATTGGGATGATTGCGTTAACTCTTATCAATGGTTTGCAGTCAGGTATTGACAACGCAGCTCATATTGGTGGCGCAATACTCGGTGCGGTTATCAGTGGCGCTTTTGTACTAGCTCCCCATGCAACAGCTCGAGCAAAACTGCTGTCTAGTGGCTTAATTGTACTTATAGCCGCCGCCTTACTCACTATTACACTCAGCCAGTTTTCTTCCTTACAAGACGAAGACCTAAACTATGAGCGCCAATTTATTTACCAAGAAATGACAAAAGAGCTTAATCAGCGATAAACGCACCGTTTTTAGTGAAGAGTCAGTCCTATTATTAACAACATCAATAATAGGACTCATGACCCTAGAAGGTGAATAAATTCATTGTCATCATTACTGCACTACAGGTAATTAATAACAATGTAATGTATTGAAAGGTGCGTTCAGATAAACGGATCAGTAAATATTTAGCCAGTGGCATCACAATCAATGCCCCTGCACACAATATCAGCGCCAATTTTAAATCCGTATAGCCATCTTGCGCATAAGCTAAAGCAGAGGAACCGGATAACACGGTTGTTACAAAAATCGATGTGCCAATTGCTTGCTTAATATTTAGTTGCATATAGCGCAATAACATAGGGAGAACAACCACCCCACCACCAACACCCGTTGCACCAAGTACAACACCCGCCAAGATAGCTGGCACAGCCATGGATTTTAGCTGGTCCCCTTTCGCCGTTTCTTGTTTGATGATCGAAACAAAAAACATTCGCTGAATAAATAAATAGAGCGAAAAAATAATGGCAGCAGCCACTAAGAGATTAATCCCCCACTCAACTTGTTTTTCATACCCCGGTAACCCCCCCAGCCATGTCACAAACAAGCTAGAGAGAAAGGTGCTCGGTAACATAATCGCTAACACAATCATTGCCCCTTTAAAGGGAATATTGCCTAGTCGAAAATGCATATAAGAAGAAGAAACCTTCATTAACATCGAAAGAAAATTGGCAGTGGCTACTGCCGCTAATGCATTTAGCCCAAAAAAATAGGTCAGTATCGGTAATACAATCACACCACCACCGACACCCGTTGTGCTAATAATCAGCCCAATCAGTGCACCTATCGCTAACTCCGTTACAATCATTAACTCTTGCCTTGTATCAGTGCTCGTCGCCCTTTTTGTAATGCTTCATTTGCATCACTATCTGCTAACGTGAGGTATTTAAAAAATAATGTATCGAAAGTAATCATCTGTAACACTTGGGGGGTGATGATGCCTAATTGGGAGTGTTGCTCATCATAAAAATAAGGCAAGGCGAAGTCCGCTAACTTCATCGCTTCATCTTGGCCAAAACGCGTCAGTGCGACTGTCGGGCATCCGGTTTCTTTTGCAGAACGAAGCATGCTATTGATTTCTTGAGTATTTCCGCGTGCCGTTACCGCAATAGCAAGGTCTTCTGGCCCCAAATTTGCCGAGTAACTTAGCTGAACATGCAAATCATAACTAAACAGTGCATGTTTATTAATGCGAATTAATTTATGGAAAATATCACTGGCAACAATAGCTGAAGACCCGACACCAAACAGCACAATACGTTTGGCCTGGTACATTTTTTGCGCAATCGTATCCACAACTGGTGGTTCAAGCAGATCCAGTGATTTTTCAATAGCCGAAATAAACATGTGCCCCGTTTTAGCGATAATCTGAGAAGTATCATCGTGGCGACTCAGATTACCGTATAGGCTTTCGGCTTTGTGTTGTTTCTCATCCGACAAATAATCGACTTTAAATTCAGGATAGCCACGGTACCCCATTTGACGTGAAAAGCGGATAACAGATGCACTACTTACCCCAGCCGCCTGCGCCAACTCCGCTGCATTCATCGCGATAAGACTTTCGCGGTTATCCAGCAAAAAGGTGGCAATACGTTGTTCTGTGCCTTTACCGCGTGTCTGCAAGCTTTCCAGTTTTACCGTCAGTGTCGACATGGCTTTTCCTTCTAATTATTTTTCTGGATCAGTGAAGCCTATTATCATACTGGCAATGAACCCGACAATCCATGCACCCGCAACAGCAATTAAGAAATCCAATATTTGGCCATCACCCACTAATGGAATTAATGATAACCCGGCAGTACCAAATGGAATGATGATCCCGACATGGAAGAACGCCATTAATGCGCCGCCAGCTGCGCCACCAATACAACCTGCAATGAATGGTTTACCTAATGGTAATGACACACCAAATAAAAGTGGTTCACCGACACCAAAAATACCCACAGGTAACGCACCGACTAAGGTTTTCTTCAAGCGTTGGTTTTTGGTTTTTAAATAAACCCAGAAACATGAACCCACTTGCCCCATTCCACCCATGGCTAAAATTGGGAACAAGTAATTCAGGCCAAACGTTTGTAAAATTTCAGCATGAATTGGGATCAAGCCTTGGTGTAAACCCGTTAATAATAAGAATAAGAAACTACCGCCTAAAATACCGCCCGTCGCCACGGCGCCACCGCCACTATTTAATAAAGCGACCGAAACGCCTTGCGCTAAAATTTGATTTAAGTAATGCCCTGCAGGTTGGAACACTACAATTGCCACCATCGCTGAGACTAAAATGGTCACAAATGGCGTCACGATGAGGTCTAAGCTTTCTTTAATGATACTTCTAAACCACACTTCAAATTTAGAAGAGAAAACGACCACCATAAGCACTGCAAAAATTCCCCCACTACCCGGGACTAACTTCGAGCCAAATAAGGTGATATCCGCTAAACCTGGCATTGAAAGTAATCCAGCCATGACCGCACCAATTGAGGTAGATGCACCAAGCTCTTTCGCAGTATTCACCCCAATCATAATTGAAAGATAAACAAAGACTGCACTACCAATCAATTTTAATAACTTAAATAATTCAGGGAATTGTTCAACAACGCCTGGTGCCACTAAACGCACAATATTGATCAACCCCATAATCAAACCACAACCAATCAGTGCAGGAATGGTTGGAACAAAAATGGCGGCCAACGTATTTAGCATACGTCGTATGGAAAATGCTTTTTTCTCTGCTGGTGCTGCACTTTCCGTTGTTGCAGAGGTACTACCTTGCATGCGTTTGTTCATCACCGAAAAGACTTTCGCTGCGGTTCCCATTCCAACAATCACTTGTTGTTGCTCACCATTGAAAATAACGCCTTTTACACCCTCAATTTGTTTCAAAGCTTCAGCATCGAATTTACTGTTATCTTTTAAAACTAAACGGATACGCGTCATACAGTGAGTTAATGTTGCCACGTTCTCAAAGCCGCCCGCATATTTTTCTATTTCTCTGGCGAGTACTTCCAGATGTTCTATCTTATTAGCCATATGATTCCCCTGATGTTGACTGAGCCAGTAAACCCGCTCTTCATCACGCTATCCCATTACTTAACGGTGATTGCTAACATGCTGTCCAAGGTGGTGTTTGGATGCTGTTGAACAATATCCGTTGCTTGCTGTGCATTAATCTGTAGCTCATGCATTAAAATTGCGCGTCGTGGATGATAATCCACTTGTGCCAATAACCCTGCCGCGGTGTGTTCATCAATACCGCAGACTTCACTAACAATCCGTTCTGCGCGGCGCAGTAATTTGATATTACTAGCAACGACATCAACCATTAAATTAGTATGAATACGACCTAATCGCCCCATTACACAGGTACTTAGCATGCCTAAAATCATTTTTTGTGCAGTACCGCTTTTCATGCGAGTTGAACCCGATAACACTTCAGGGCCAACATCGGGTGCAATAGCTAATTTTGCGACATCACTGACTAATCCCCAGCCTCGCGTGGTAATAGCCACCGTTAACGCACCGATTTCATTGGCGTATTCAATACCTGCTAAAGTAAATGGTGTACGTCCACTGGCAGCAATCCCCACCACGACATCTTTTGCGCAAAGCTGGCGCTTTTTAAGCTCATCAATCGCTGATTCCGCTGAATCCTCAATATTTTCAACCGCTTTTAACATTGCATCTTGGCCACCCGCAATAATCGACTGTACCATTTCAGGCGAAGTACCAAATGTTGGTGGGCATTCTGCACTGTCCAATACAGCTAGCCTGCCACTGGTACCCGCCCCAATGTAAAACAAGCGTCCACCTTGCTTTAAGCACTCAGCAACAGCATCAACCACTTGGGCAATCGCAGGTAGAACGGCCTGAATAGCACCTGCAACCGTACTATCTGCTTGGTTAATAACGTTCACCATAGAGAGTGTATCCAAACGTGAAAACTGTTGCGTTTCCTGATTGAATTCATTGTGTAGACAGTCACTCAGAGTATTTTCGGCTAGAGACATTCAAACGCCCTCATGAAATTTAATTTCATTAAAAAATACATTAAATGAATTTTTATTTCAATTTAAATCACTGCGATTTCATCCAACTTAATTGCAGGTTATGATCTTTCTCACAATATTACGTTTGTATTGAAAAGCTACCGGTGACGAAAGCCACCGGCGATAGCGCTATTTTACGAACTTGCAGGTTCCGAAGGCTGATGGGATGTGAAAATCAGGTTTAACGGAATCAGGTTTGATCCAGCTAATCCATTTACGCACTTGCTTTGGCTCACCTGCACTAAACTCTCCGCGCAAAATGGCACACATTAGTGTCTGTTTGTCCGCATCTTGCCATAAATCGAGTTTAGTAAATTCATCTAAATCAATTTTTCCTGTTAATACATAACCATTTGGCGTTATTTCACCCACCGTTTGTAATGTTTCCCAGTTCCAACTTGGGTCAACTTCACGATAATAATTAGCTTTTGCATCGAAAGTACGCCCTTTCGGGTCCATTTCCGCCGTGTAATACGGTTTTAATTCAGGACTAGTCGCGAAAAAGAGTTCAACTCGGTCAGAATCTAACACCGCCTGGTCTTTATCTGAGTTATCACCTAGCTGAATATCTTTATCATCTGCAATAAATCGGAAATATAATGTGTCATCACTCCACAGGGCACGAAAATCTGTTTTAGGAGCCGCTTCCTTTTCCCATGGGTAAGTAAAATCGGTTAATACTTCTGCTTTTTCCCAGACTTCCGTACTTTTTGTCGCATCATTGAGTGATTTTAACTGATCGGTATGATTGATTTGGTATTCTTTCGCCGCCACACTTGCTGTAACAAGTACAGCACTTGTGGCTAATAATGTCGTTAGTTTCATACTTTCCTCACCTTCCTGATTAAAAATCTGTTATTCACAAAAAACCATTAAAGAAACAATATTTCACAATCAATTCAAAATATAGAATTAAAATTTCATAATATATAGCTTCATTCTATAAAAACTATCATGATGTGAAGCTGCTCACTCTTTGATGAGAATGTGATTTATCTTTTTCATCCAATGTCTGATTAATTTTGATTCAATTAATAGGCTTAATATTAGTTAACCCCGATTGTAATGTAGACATTGACATGATTTTACGTTACGCGACTTGCGTCACTAATTTAAGTCAAGTAGCCTAGAGATACTGGCCTATTGAGGCTAACAATTTCTAAATTATGACTCTTTATTATCAAGGCTAGGACATGAGGAAACGTCTGTTTTTTGGTCTTATTATTCTTGCAGGGATCGCATTTACGACCATATTGTTGCTTGATCGCTGGATAAGCTGGGATACCGCCCCCTATATCTATGAAGATGTAGAAAAATTGCCTGCGCGCGATGTCGGGATGGTACTTGGCACATCCAAATATTATTCCTCTGGCGTTAATAACCTCTACTATACCTATCGTATTAAAGGCGCAGCTGAGGCATACCACAGTGGAAAAGTTAAGTATTTACTTCTTAGTGGTGATAATGGCGCACATAATTACAATGAGCCAATCAACATGCGTAAAGATTTAATAAAAGAAGGGGTTCCAGCCTCTAAAATTGTGCTCGATTTTGCAGGTTTTAGGACATTAGACTCGGTGGTACGTACTAAAAAAGTGTTTGATACCGATAACTTTACCATTATTACCCAGCGTTTTCATTGTGAACGAGCGGTTTTTATCGCCAAACATAAAGGTATTGATGCGCAGTGTTTAGCGGTTCCGACGCCATCTGGAATGTATAAAGTAAGAGTACGTGAAGTATTTGCACGGCTAGGTGCTCTGGCGGATTTATATATTTTAAAACGCGAACCTAAATTTTTAGGTGAGCAAGAATCCATCCCTGCTCCCATTAAAATGCCTGCAGGAATTAAAGGCTATCCGGCTGTTTCACCGGATGAAGTCAATAAATTGAATTAGACCTATAAGTAGATGAACCTTCATCTACTTATTAACTTTCCCGTCAATTTGCGCCAACACCATTCAAGAGGCCCCTGGCTAAAAAACATTAACCAATAATAAGAAAACAATAAATTTGCTCCCCAAATAACGGGAACCAAAACAAGTAATTCAACCCGTGTAAATTGCCCAAAATAGCCTAAGTGGTAAAACAGTGTGGTACAAATTAGCGTTTGCAAAATATAATTACTCAACGCCATACGACCCACATATTGCAGCCCATGGATTATTTTGTTGTTTACCACTATCCCCCAAAAGCCATACACCAGAGCTATATATCCTAAAGATTGAAATGGAATAACTAGCTCATTAATAATATAACCAATGATTGATGTTGAAAAATAGCTCCAATTGAATTGGCTTTGTATGTATAGCGAAACTATTTGAATCAATAACGATGGCAAGATAAATATGCAGGCTATTTTGCGATAATGTTGAGCGGTGAATTGCCCTCGTAACCAACCATTTTTCATTAACAACGCGCCAATAATCATCAACGCAGATAATTGCCAGCCATATTGGATAACCAGCATTTCAACCATCTTGAGCATCTCTGATGCTCGATAATACACACCATCCATTCCCCCAGAGGTATGTATAGTATATTCAAATGCTAATTGCTTATCCGAGGTTTGCCAAAAACCTGAGGGATCTACACCACTTCCCAACACGAGCAAGATAAGTAACCCAATCAAATATAGTGATAGTGCTATTTTCAATAAAAAACCATCATCATATTGATTAAGCAAATAGGTTACCAACAAGCCCGTTAATGCATAGGCCAAAAGAATATCACCGTCCCAAAAGCCAACCCCATGAATCACCCCGAACAGAGCTAAAACAAATAAACGGCACTGGTTCCAACGAAGAGAACGAGGCTGCAACAACACGAGAGTTGCCCCAAAGAGGATGGAAAAAATAGCGAGAACTTTACCTTGAAAAAGGACATTGAAAACACCCCAGAGGTAAGCCTCTGACTCGGGTGTTGTATTGGTGTAATAAGGGTTTAAATACGCCGCTTGTGGTAAAGCAAAAGCAAAGATATTCATTAAAAGAATACCTAAAATCGCTATACCACGGACGGCGTCAAGCGCGTCAATACGACTTGACGGTGTCGTTGTTGTCATAAATTATAAATGACGAACTGCACGTAAAAATTCTTGCCGTGTGTTTTGGCTTGATTTAAACAACCCGCCTAATGACGTTGTTGTTGTTGCACTTGTCGCGTCACGAATACCACGTGCTTTCACGCAATAATGCACTGCATCTATGCAAACAGCCACATTCGTAGTTCCCAGTAATGTTTGCAAAGCAACCAAAATTTGCTGTGTTAAACGCTCTTGCACTTGTGGGCGTTGTGAAAAAAATTGCACAATCCGGTTAATTTTCGATAAACCAATAACTTTATCTTTTGGAATATAGGCAACCGTTGCTTTTCCATCGATCGTAACAAAGTGGTGTTCACAGGTGCTTGTAAGCGTAATATCACGCACGGTGACCATTTCATCCACTTTCATTTTATTTTCAATCAGAGTGATTTTTGGAAAGTTCGCGTAATCTAGCCCTGAAAAAATTTCATCAACATACATTTTTGCGATGCGACGAGGGGTATCAGCTAAACTGTCATCGGTTAAATCCAAATTCAGCAGCGTCATGATCTCTGTCATGTGCCCTTCAATCAGTTTCTTGCGTTCGTCGCCTGATTTTGGCTGGATACGCAAAGGCGTTTCTAAGCCTCTTGCCTCCAGTGCGGCATGAACTAATTCGGCCTCTTTACTCAGAGATGACATGTGATCCTCCACAAATGGTATAACTATTTTTATAAAATGCAGGTGTGCGGTACTCTAAAACAGCAGGTACAGATAATCCAGTACAACATGGATAATTACCGTGAAATATTTGCATTTATTCATGCAATTCATTCACCCTGTCAATCTATTCTTTAAAAGGTTTTACACCTTATATACGGTGATTAATAGCACATTTTTTATTGATACATTAATTTTAAAAGATAAATATAAAGTGCCTAGAATATTTAACATGATTATAGCAGCAACAGTTTTGTTATTTTGTGCATAATTTTCTCTGTGCTAATACCAGCTGATTGACTAAATCTCACTAAAAGCTATCTGTAATCAATTTCTATTCATTCACCCACTAATGGATTTCTGCCATAATATGCATTACGAACACATTTTAAGCCTCAAGGCAGATAACAATAATGAGGGTCATTATTTATGGATCAGTGTCATACTAACGATTTGATTTCTCTAGATGTTGCATTGGAAAAATTACTATCTCAAACAAAAACCGTCACAGATACCGAAATCATTCCACTGACCTCCTCTGCACAGCGCATCATTGCGACAGACCTGATTTCCCCTATCAATGTCCCACCATTTGATAATTCTGCTATGGATGGCTATGGCTTACGTTTTGCCGATTGGGATGGGAAAACACCAATGCCAGTGGCAGGTAAATCATTTGCCGGCAACCCAATGGAAGGCGAATTAAAAGCAGGTTGCTGCGTGCGTATTATGACGGGCGCCCCAATCCCACAAGGTGTGGATACGGTTGTGATGCAAGAGTCTACAGAGCAAACGGACGAAGGCATTGTATTTACCCAACCTATTAAACAAGGTAGTAACGTTCGTAAAGCAGGGGAAGATATTGCCCAAGGCAGTGCAGTGTTCCCAGCAGGAACGTTACTCACAACAGCCCAACTGCCGTTAATTGCTTCACTGGGGATTGCAGATGTCACCGTATATCGTCGCCTTAAAGTTGCCGTTTTTTCAACGGGCGATGAGCTACAAGCCGTTGGCCTTCCTTTAGCAGATGGGCAAATTTATGATACTAACCGTTTCACCGTTCGCCTGATGCTTGAAAAACTTAACTGCGAAGTACTTGATCTAGGTGTGATACCGGACTCGCCAGAAAAACTCAAACAAACCTTTATCGAAGCTAACCAACACGCTGATTTGGTCATCAGTAGTGGCGGCGTTTCCGTGGGTGAAGCTGACTATACCAAACAAATTTTGGATGAATTAGGCACGATTGGTTTTTGGAAGTTAGCCATTAAACCAGGAAAACCCTTTGCATTTGGTAAGTTAAGTGACGCTTGGTTTTGTGGGCTACCGGGGAACCCTGTTTCTGCCGCACTCACCTTCTACCAATTGGTTCAACCACTGATTGCACGCCTTTCAGGACACAGCCAATGGCGTGCCCCGCTACGCTTCAAAGTTCCGGTTACCACCGCGTTGAAGAAAAGCCCTGGTCGTTTAGATTTTCAACGAGGAATTCTAAGCGCTAATGAACAAGGACAATTGCAAGTCGCCACGACGGGTCACCAAGGCTCACACGTGTTTAGTTCATTTAGTTTAGCTAACTGCTTTATTGTCCTTGAAAGAGAACGTGGCCGTGTTGAAGCGGGTGAAATGGTTGAAGTCGAAATGTTTAACTATTTATTAAAAAGTGAATAATAACAGTGCAAGAGCTTAGCGATCCGGAAATGTTGCGGTACAACCGCCAAATTATCCTCCGTGGGTTTGATTTCGATGGGCAGGAAAAACTTAAAGCTGGCAAAGTGCTGGTTATTGGCCTTGGTGGTTTAGGCTGCGCTGCAACTCAATACCTTGCCGCAGCAGGTGTTGGTCACCTGACATTGGTGGATTTCGACACCGTGTCATTATCTAACTTACAACGGCAAGTGTTGCATCGTGATGCGACCATTGATATGCCAAAAGTTGATTCTGCAAAAACACAGCTTGCAGCCATTAACCCACATATCCAAATTGATACCGTCAATGCACAGCTAGATGATGCACAACTTGATGAATTAATCACACATCATGATGTGATCTTAGATTGCACTGATAACGTCGCCATTCGTGAACAGCTCAACCGGTTGTGTTTACCGCATAAAAAACCATTGGTTTCAGGTGCAGCTATCCGCATGGAAGGACAATTATCTGTTTTCACTTATGAAGAAAGTACTCCTTGCTATCACTGTTTAAGCCGTTTATTTGGTGACAATAACTTAACTTGCGTTGAAGCTGGGGTCATGTCCCCTTTAGTCGGGACCATTGGTACGCTAGAGGCGATGGAAGCAATTAAATTATTAGCTAATTATGGGAAGGTTAATTCAGGAAAAGTATTGCTATTTGATGCAATGACAATGGATTTCCGCCAATTTAGACTTAGCAAAGACCCGCATTGTGAAGTCTGTGCTAAAGGCTAACGGCTAAATTTTCGAGCAAGTTGACTTTTTTCATCATTCAGGCGAGGCTTTTCTCGCCTTTTTCCTATTTCAATCACACCAAAATTAAGAATAATCCGAAAAAATAATTTAATTGTCCTTTCACCTTATACTATCCCTCTTTTGTGGTGCTTGATGGTTTAAATATCACCACTGTTTATTCTTTTGATAAAGTTACTGAGAGTATGAATATGCAATTCCCTCCTTGCCCGAAATGCCAGTCTGAATACACCTATACTGATAACGATATGTATATCTGCCCTGAGTGCGCGCATGAATGGAATGATGCCGAGCCTGTAGCTGATATTGATGAATTAATTGTAAAAGATGCCAATGGCAACCTGCTAGCTGATGGCGATACCATCACCGTGATTAAAGATCTCAAAGTCAAAGGCAGCTCTTCAATGCTAAAAATCGGTACCCGCGTTAAAGGTATCCGTTTGGTCGAGGGCGACCACAATATCGACTGTAAGATTGATGGTTTCGGTCAAATGAAATTGAAATCTGAGTTTGTGAAGAAAAACTAAGTTTACTTCGCCCATTAAAAAGCCCTCAATCAAAACTGAGGGCTTTTTGTTTCTAATCCAAAACGATATTTAAAGCACTACACCTTGGCTTGTCAGGTATTCATCATAACTACCTTTGAAATCAATTACTTTATCTTCTTTGATTTCTAAAATACGGCTCGCTAACGAGCTAACAAACTCACGGTCATGGGAAACGAAAATTAACGTTCCTTTGTATAATTCGAGGGCTAAGTTTAATGACTCGATGGATTCCATATCCAAGTGGTTGGTTGGTTCATCCATAATCAAAATATTTGGCTGTTGCATCATTAACTTGCCAAATAACATACGCCCTTGTTCACCACCGGATAACACTTTAACTTTCTTTTTAATGTCATCTTGAGAAAACAGTAAACGGCCTAAAATACTGCGCACCGCTTGCTCGTCATCCCCTTCATTTTTCCACTGACTCATCCAGTCAAACACGGTTAAATCTGTTTCAAAATCTTCTGCGTGGTCTTGGGCATAGTAACCAATGTTACTGTTTTCTGACCATTTAACCATTCCGCTAGTTGCAGGCTGCTCGCCCACCAACGTTTTTAAGAATGTCGTTTTACCGATACCATTAGCACCAATAACCGCCATTTTTTCGCCAACTTCCAGTAATAAATTGATGTTTTTGAATAATGGCCCTTGATCATAACCATTGGTCACTGCTTCTAATTCAAGTGCATTTCGGAACAATTTTTTCTCTTGTTCAAAACGAATGAATGGGTTTTGACGGCTAGACGCTTTCACCTCATCCAATTGAATTTTATCAATTTGACGTGCACGAGAAGTCGCTTGTTTCGACTTAGAGGCATTCGCGCTAAAGCGGCTAACGAAAGACTGTAACTCAGCAATTTGCGCTTTTTTCTTCGCGTTATCCGATAATAGTCGCTCACGCGCTTGGGTTGCCGCAATCATATATTCATCATAGTTACCTGTGAATAAACGCAATTCACCGTAATCTAGGTCAGCCATGTGCGTACATACGGTATTCAAAAAGTGCCTATCATGGGAAATAATGATCATCGTGCAGTTACGATCGTTCAGCACTTGCTCTAACCAACGAATAGTATCGATATCCAAGTTATTCGTCGGCTCATCGAGTAATAAGATGTCTGGGTCAGAAAATAGGGCTTGTGCCAACAGCACACGCAGTTTCCAGCCTGGTGCAACTTCACTCATCGACCCATAGTGTTGTTCGACAGGAATACCTACACCCAACAATAATTCACCGGCACGAGCTTCCGCGCTATAACCGTCCATTTCACCATAAGCGACCTCTAGATCAGCCACGCGGTAGCCGTCTTCTTCGCTCATTTCAGGTAAGGCGTAGATTCTATCGCGCTCTTGTTTGACGTCCCACAGCTCGCTATGACCCATAATCACGGTATCAAGTACGGTAAATTCTTCAAATGCGAACTGATCTTGGCGAAGTTTACCAATACGCTCATTTGGATCAGTCGTGCTCACATTTCCAGCTGTAGGGGTTAAATCTCCCCCTAAGATCTTCATAAATGTGGATTTACCCGCGCCATTTGCGCCGATCAAACCATAACGGTTGCCTGTGCCAAATTTAACTGAAATGTTTTCAAACAGTGGCTTACTGCCAAACTGCATAGTGATATTGTTCGTTGTTAACACTGCTATGCCTTAAATTAAACGGTGTAAAATAGCCTGCGATGATTAGAGGCCCATGACTACGGCGTGCAAAATAACCCAAAATAATCATTTGAGCAGTAAAATGCATTCCATGCATGGTCATTAGAGTACGGCAGGTATAAATAGCGGCGCATTATGCCATATTACGCCGCTTAGATCTTGTGCTGTTTTCAGCAAATTGATTAACACGAAAGGAAAGACCGATTATATTGCCAAACTATAGTGTGATCCCCATAGTACGACTGATTTCAGTAAGCCCTTCTCGTTCATAAAACTTAATCGCTTTATGATTTTGCGCTAATACTGACAGCTCCAAGTGGCTCAGTTGTCGACTTTTCGCCCACGCTTTCATCGCAGTTAGTAATTTTTGCCCTGCTTTTTCACCACGGAAATTAGGATCAACCACTAGGTCAAAAATATAACCAAAATTTCGAGGAACAATGCAGCTATAAGGGTCAGCGATTTGCTGTTGTGCAATACAAAACCCTTTAATCTCACCGTTGAATTCAGCAACTAACACATAAAATTTATCGTCAATAATTGCATTTTCAATAAATTCCTTAGCCTGTTCAGCGGGTTGTAAGCGCTCAGGGTCAAGTAATGCCATCTCCGAAAACAAAATTTGGTAAAGTGAAAGAATAGAGTCCACATCATTTTTGATAGCTTCCCTTATCATGCATTCCTCTCTGTTATTTCAGTATTGATGCTAGTCGTAGGTTTTAATTGATGGGGCAATATAAGATTCAAAACTTTCTAATAATTCAGCAGGTGAATCATTCACAATCGCCATATGACGATATTTTTCATGCAGGAAACCTTCATCTGCCATTTTATTTGTCATATCAATCAATGGCTGCCAATAATTATTAATATTAAACAAGGCACACGGCTTAGCATGTAAACCAATTTGGCTCCAAGTAAATACTTCTGCGTACTCTTCAAGTGTGCCATAACCGCCAGGTAAAGCGACAAAGGCATCAGCAAGTTCGATCATTTTACTTTTACGCTGATGCATCGTTTCAACTTTATATAGCTCGGTTAAATTTTTATGAGAAATTTCGCGTTCTTCTAGCAATGATGGGATAACTCCAATCGCTTTTCCCCCTAATGACAAAACGGTATCAGCAATTGTCCCCATAATTCCCACACTAGCACCGCCATAAACTAATGTAATATCACGCTTAACCATTTCTTTAGCAAATTCAATGGCTTTTTGCTGATAGACCTCATTATTTCCCATACTGGAACCACAATACACTGCAATACTTTTAATCTTTCCCATCTGTTCCTCATTTTCCATTTTTATTGTGACTTTTTAGAGAATTGAATTATACGAGCCTAATGCAGAAGCTCAAGCTTCGCCCTCTGTCATAATAAAATGAGACTAATTCATGTTTATAGCACTACAATTCACCTAAACCAACATATTGACAGCCAATAGAGCACATTTCCCCCCTTATGAGCGATAGCTAAACCACAAAGAAATATAAAGCCGTGCCGTTTTATGAGATAATCTTTAAGAAATTATTTTTCATCACTAAATACTTATTTTCTAAATATTTATTATCAATTAAGTTACGTTTTCCGAGGTTTACTTATTTATGTCTGCCGACACTAAAAAGAGCGCATTTCCGCTATTACCTATAGGGTTATTACTGCTTGCAATGACCTCTATTCAAAGCGGGGCTTCTTTAGCTAAAACTTTATTTCCCGTTATCGGCGCTCCCGGTGTTACTGGTTTACGTTTATTGCTTGCTACGATTATATTATTTGTTATTTTTAAGCCTTGGCGTTTAAAATTCAGAAGAAATTCACTGGTTCCATTGTTAACTTATGGCTTGTCCTTAGGAACCATGAATTATTTATTTTACCTTTCTCTTGAGCGTATTCCATTAGGGATAGCCGTTGCATTAGAGTTTACAGGGCCATTAGCCGTTGCGATGTTTTCTTCTCGTCGCCCTATTGATTTTCTGTGGATAGCGCTGGTTATTGTTGGGTTGTTATTTTTACTTCCTATTGGCGATGATATCGATTCCATTGACCCACTTGGCGCCATTTATGCACTTGGTGCAGGGGTTTGTTGGGGTATTTATATTATTTTCGGACAACGCGCAGGTGCTGGCTACGGTGCAGCAACCGTCGCAATCGGTTCATTTATTTCTGCCTTGATCTTCTTCCCTATTGGCTTAATGCAAACTGGAGTCGAGGTGATGTTTGACCCATCAATCTTACCTCTTGCGCTAGCCGTCGCGATTTTATCAACCGCATTCCCTTATACATTAGAAATGATCGCGCTAACTCGCTTGCCTGCTCGAACTTTTGGTACATTAATGAGCCTTGAACCTTGTATGGGCGCATTTTTGGGGATCGTTTTTCTACATGAACACTTAACGATGACTCAATGGTTGGCATTGTTATGTATTGTCTGTGCTTCTATTGGTTCAACCTCAACAGCGGTACCAAAGTCAAAAATAGAAAAAGTGTCCTAGCTACAAAATCTAATGGCAAACGAAGCCGTTAAGGTTAATAAATTCGATATGCTGATATTTATTAACCTTTTTTCATGTAAAGATTTATTCATCAATTTGAAATAATCATTTTTTATTTTTATTTTATTATTTAATTGGTGCTATAGCACTTATTGCTAAAAACTATCAGCATTCAAGATCCACAATAAATTAACAGTTAATAAAACCTATCGAATAGGCCTATTAAACTAATCGTTTATTACATTATGACAAAGTCGGTTTATTATTTTATATTTATTGACAGATGAGGTTACTAAACAAATTCATATTTAAGAGAGGATGAATCATGAGTACAGCTAAATTATTTAAAGCATCTTCAAATGAACTTTTATATACACGCAATGATATGGAAGACAGCGTAAAATTGGAAACCATTGGAATACTTAATGTTATGGTAGTCCATTTTACCGATCTCTCTCTAATGACTAAACAAGCCCACTGGAATATGCGTGGTCGCAATTTTATCGCCGTACATGAAATGTTAGATGGTTTTAGAACCACGCTAGTTGAACACTTAGATGAATTCGCTGAACGCGCAGTTCAATTGGGAGGCGTTGCTATTGGTACAACCCAAGAGGTTAGCCGCTTCACTTCGTTAGAGGCTTACCCAATTAATATTCACAGTGTACAAGATCATTTGAAAGCATTAGCAGACCGTTATGCGGTCGTCGCGAATGATATTCGAAAAGCAATTGATGAAGTGGAAGACGAAGATACCGCAGATATGTTTACCGCGGCTTCCCGCGATATGGATAAATTCCTCTGGTTTTTAGAAGCTAATATTGAGTAATGTCGTAAATAGAGTCAATTCAAATTGACCAATGGCCACTGCAAAGTGGCCATTTTATTTACTAACAATTAGCTATATAAATCAAACTATTATTGAAATTTAAATACCTTAACAAAACACATTAACTTAATGATAATTATTTACTGTTTTTAGATATTTCAGGCTGTTCTATCGGAAATACAGGTAATGCATTTAATAATCTTTTGCCATAATTTTTAGTTAATAACCGTTTATCATAAATAATAATTTCACCATAACATTCATGACTACGAATTAACCTACCTGCTTGCTGTATCAAATTAAATGAAGCACTCGGTAAACTTTGAACTTCAAACGGGTATCGCTTCAACGACTTCAACCAATCACCTTCAGTGATAATCACAGGGTTTGTTACTGGTGGAAATGCAATTTTATGAATATGGACCTGCGTTAAATATTCCCCTTTTAGGTCTAACCCCTCAGCAAACGATTGTAAGCCAATTAAAGCACTAGATTGCCCTTGATTAATTCTTTCACAATGTGTTTCGACTAACCGATAACGTGGTTGATCTCCTTGAACTAAAAGCTGCAAACGCAAATCTTTTACGTGCTCAAGAAAACCTTCCATTGCTCTTTGACTACTAAATAAAACCAACACGCCACGGTGAGTATTTTTAATAAATTGTTCACGAAAAAACACCGCCATTTCCGCTAAGTGTTCCGCTTCATTGTTTATCGTTGGCTCATATTCCATTTTAGGAATAATAATTTTTCCCTGCTCAACATGGTTAAAAGGAGAGGACAATGTCACAAAGCGATCATCACTTTTTTCAGACAGCCCAGTAAGTTCCATAAAACGTGAATAACTGTTCAACGACCTCAGCGTTGCTGATGTAATCACAATATGAGGAATATTTCGCCATAACAAATGTTGTAATTGCTCACTCACCCGGATCCCAGCACAATGCATAAAGAAACGAGATTGGTTTTTCTCATAACGCCGACTTAACCATTTTGACACAGGGGCACCTGAACTTTGCTCTAATGCCGCCAGCCGCCAGAGCTTCGACATATTTTCAAAGTATCCCATAGCCCTACTAGTTACAATAATCGACCGATGTAAGCGAACAATATCTTGCTTCGCAGTTTGTTCCGTCAAATCATTTAAGATAGCTTCCGCTAACCCCTGTAGGGCATCTGTCTGCTTAAATAGCACCTGACAGCTTAATTGCATTGCTTCAGGCAATACACCTAGCGGAAATAAATACTCAGTTTCTTTTGACGTTTCTGGCAATAAGGCATTTGCTAGTAATGAAAAATCACGAAATGTTTCACGCAATTTTTCTGCATGTTGCTGTAATCGTTCAGGGTTAGCTAACTTTGGTGGTTTTGCTGGGCGAAATTGCCCCATATATTGCCCAACATGCTGAATAAAGCTATCAAGCTGTGCCGTTAATTGAACTAGCGTAATTTCGCCTTCAACTTCAAGGGCATCCCTTGCAACGTCTGGAACATGGTGACCTTCATCAAGCACTAATAATAAATTTTTCGGGTCAGGTAATACCGACTCACTCTCCATAGCTGCCATTACCAACGCGTGGTTAGCAACCACTACATCTGCATCTTCGATTTCTCGCCTAGCAATAAAAAATGGGCACCGCTGATAAAATTGGCAATTACGGCCTAAACAGTTCATTTTATCTGTGCTGACTTTACGCCATAAGCTATCGCTAAATGCCCGTTTGTGATGATCCCTTAGCCCATCCCATGCAAAGCTTTGAAAATCATGCCGCAGCTGCTGACAAATTGCCCGTTCTTCACTATTCGCAATTTCCGTTTTGTCTTCCACCAATAACATTAAATCTATTTGCTCACCTTCTGCTGCACAAATAGCTTCTAAATTACGGGGGCAAACATAACGAGCACGCCCAAATGCACCTGTATATTTTAGATCAGGAATAATTTTGCTTAATAACGGTAAATCCTTACTATAAATTTGGTCTTGTAATGCCACATTCGCCGTACTAACCACTAAGGTTTTTCCTTCTTCCCTACCAACCGCTATCCCCGGTATTAAATAAGATAGAGTTTTCCCTACCCCAGTAGGCGCTTCTATGACCAAATGGCGGCCGTCATCATCCGCTAAATTTTTCGCGACTTGCGCTATCATCTGCCGCTGCGGGGCTCTTGAAACAAACCCATCAATTTGTACGGACAACCCTTTATACCACTGAGTTATTTGTTCTTTAGTTTTATTCGACAGGGACATAAATTATGCAGGTGACCAAAGTTAAAATGAAAGATAACGAAACTGACAACAATACGAAATATGAAAAAAACTCTTTTGCCAACCGCTTCGCAAAACTACTGTATTAATACCCATTATACATAAAAATTGGGAAGCTTTTTGCAAAACGCCCATTATGCGACAGAAAAAATAGCTTTTAACTTGTTTGCAACACTCATCCGGTTATACTTTGAGTTCTTACACTATTTGGATTTTTATCACTAGGCAGGCTATAGAAAATGAAAAAGGTTGTTATCGCACTTTGCGCATTATGTGCTTTTGGTTCTGTAGGCGGTATTGTTTTAGCTGGTATGAACATTTATACCCGTTCAACAACACCACTTGAACAAGGTCAACCGCAATCCCCTTCAGCACTGCCAGCACCTAATCAAATTCAGTAATTTTTAAATAATTTAGCAACCCAGGATGGAGATAGCTTATGTACAACGATTATTTCGTAACCCCACAATGGTTAAATTCACATCTATTTGATAATAACATCATTGTGCTCGATGCTTCCTCTCCACCACCAACCGCACCTTATGACTGCCGCCAACAATATTTAGAAGAACATATTCCTAACGCTCAGTTCTTTCATCAAGATGAAATTGCAGACAAAAGCTGTGATTTACCTCATATGCTGCCAAGTGCTGAAGTTTTTAGCCAAGCAGTTAGTGCCATGGGTATTGGCAATGACACCCAAGTTATTATTTATTCTCAGAATAACTTATTTTCATCCCCAAGAGCATGGTGGACTTTCACCACGATGGGCTGCAAAAACGTTAAAATTTTAGCCGGTGGCATCGATGCTTGGAAAGCTGCTGGGTTTGATGTTCAGTCAGGGGAAGTCACTCCGCCAGCTGCGAAGCAATTCCATGCCACACGTAAAGACAGTAACGCACTGAATCAAGAACAAGTACTTGAGATTGTAAATCAAGGCAAAATTCAAATTATTGATGCTCGCGCAGAGCCACGCTTTCTTGCCCAAGCGCCAGAACCGCGTCCGGGTTTACGTATGGGGCATATTCCAGGGAGCAAAAACGTCCCATGGGATCTTCTTGTGGAAAATGGTACATTCAAATCACCAGAGCAACTTAAAGCTATCTTTGCTAAGCAAGGTGTAGATATCCATGCGCCTTCTGTGACGACCTGTGGTTCAGGAATGACCGCTGCAGTGGTATTAATGGCATTAACCTTATTAGGTAACCAAAACCTGCGTTTGTATGATGGTTCATGGGCCCAATGGGGGCAAGATAACGGCCTGCCAATCGAGTCGTAACCCTCTTCTTCCATAAAAATATAAGCCACTCGATATTTAAGTGGCTTATAGAATGAGCATTTACCAAGTAGAAGAAATGGCTATTTGGCAAATATCCCGGCTAAGAACAGTACGACAATCGCACCGATGACCGCGACAACAAAACTCCCAAAGTTGAAGCCATCAACTTTTCCTTTACCAAAGAAAGTACTGATGTAACCACCCACAACAGCACCAACAATCCCCAGCACGGTGGTCATAATGAACCCCATGTGATAAGTACCTGGCATCAGCCACTTAGCTAAAACACCAGCAATTAAACCAAAAATAATCCAAGCAATTACACCCATCTTACGCCTCCCAGACTCGGTAATTTCACTATAATGTTAAAATGTTCCCATATAATAGTAGAGCTTTAAATAAATTAAATCACTCTCCTACCAATTAAGTAAAGACCCTATAAGTTAATTTCGCAACTATAAATTCTTGCTAATTAACATTATTCATAATTAATTGTTCACTATTTCAGTTATCACTTGTGCAATCTGTTGGGCATTTTTTAATGATCTAACTTGAGAAAATAGTTCATCTGCCTGATGATATTCTTTGCGTAAATAGCCTAGCCATTGTTTAATTCGGGCTGCATGGTAATGGCCTGTATCTCCTTGTTTTTCAAGTTCCGTATACTTTAATAGCAACTTGCCAACTTGCTCCCAAGGCATTTTAGACTCATTAAATTTGACCACCCGGCTAAGGTTTGGCGTATTGAGTGCTCCACGGCCAATCATTACGGCATCACATCCTGTGATTTCAAGGCAGCGCTGTGCGCTTGTATAATCCCAAATCTCACCATTAGCAATCACTGGAATCGACAATTTACGACGGATTTCGCCAATGGCAGACCAATTAATGTTCTCTGCTTTATAACCGTCTTCTTTGGTTCTACCGTGAACAGTAAGTTCTGTTGCTCCTGCTTGTTGAACTGCATCTGCAATCTCATAAGCAAATTCAGAACTATCCCACCCCAAACGAACCTTAACCGAAACAGGTAACTCTTTTGGAACTGCTTCTCGCATTGCTTTAGCGGCTCGATAGATTAAATCGGGTTGCTTTAATAAAGTCGCACCACCACCATGACCATTGACTGTTTTTGATGGGCAACCACAATTTAAGTCGACTCCCCAAGATCCTAATTCAGCCGCTCGGTTTGCATTTTCTGCCAACCACTGAGGGTGCTGCCCTAATAGCTGCACACGAACTAATGTCCCTGAAGGGGTGCGGCTTCCATACTTTAGTTCAGGGCATAAACGGTAGAATGTTTTTGCCGGTAAAAGGGTATCAACCACGCGAACAAACTCGGTTATGCACAGGTCATAGTCATTAACTTCACTTAATAAACAACGAACTAGAGGGTCTAAAACTCCTTCCATAGGAGCTAACAAAACGCGCATAAATGGCTCACAAAAAACGTAATAATACCTGCTTATCATACCGTTTATTTAATAGATGAGCAGAAAAACTTCTAAGGTGGGAGATACCAAAAACTAGCTTAACGTGACTTTGCAAGTAGCTCTTTTTAATGCTATTAACATTAAAAAGAGCCGCAAGCTTATGGAAGGTTAGCTGTCACTTCGCCCTTGTTTAACTTTTTTCTGTGCGTTTTTCCATGGGGAACCCGCCCCCTTCCCTGAACTCGGCTTTGATGATGGTGCATTGCTACGACGTGGTGCTTTACTTTGATTCCTATCACCTGAACCGCCTGAACGACGTTCATTGCGTTGTGGTGTTTTTTGAATTGGCTCAGCCTTTATGGAAGGGTCGGGCTCATAGCCTTCAATCGCCATCAATGGAATCGATTTTTTCAATAATTTTTCGATATCCTTGAGTAATTTAGCCTCATCGATACACACTAAGGAAACTGCCATCCCAGTTGCTTCTGCGCGGCCTGTACGACCGATACGGTGAACATAGTCTTCGGCAACATTAGGAAGCTCAAAATTCACCACATAAGGAAGCTGTTCAATATCGAGACCACGGGCTGCGATATCCGTTGCCACTAACACACGAATATCTCCAGATTTAAAGTCAGCTAGTGCACGAGTACGAGCCCCTTGGCTTTTGTTGCCATGGATAGCAGCAGCTTTGACACCATCTTTATTTAAATGCTCAGCCAGACGGTTTGCACCATGCTTTGTACGTGTAAAAACAAGGACTTGTTGCCAGTTTTCACGGCCAATCATAAACGAAAGTAATTCCGCTTTTCGTTTTTTATCAACCAAATGCACATATTGAGTCACTTGCTCAGAAGCTGAGTTTCGCGGAGCAACCTCAATAGTCACAGGGTTATTGAGTAATTTATTTGCCAGTTGTTTGATTTCATCTGAAAACGTTGCTGAGAATAATAAGTTTTGGCGCTTTTTGGGTAACTTATTAATCACCCTACGAATATCATGAATGAACCCCATATCTAACATACGGTCAGCTTCATCCAGTACAAAAACTTCGACTTGAGAAAGGTCTACCGCATTCTGGTGTTCTAAATCTAATAAACGCCCCGGAGTCGCAATTAAGATATCAACCCCACCACGCAACTTCATCATTTGTGGGTTAATACTCACCCCACCAAAGACCACAAAAGAACGAATACGTAAATGACGGCTATATTCTTTTACATTTTCAGCAACTTGCGCTGCAAGCTCCCTTGTTGGCGTCAAAATTAACGCACGAATAGGCTTGCGATCCTTTCCTGCACGAGGAGTTGTAATAAGCTTTTGTAAAATTGGTAATGTAAAACCTGCTGTTTTACCCGTACCAGTTTGAGCGCTAGCTAAAAGGTCGTTTCCTGCAAGCACAGCTGGGATAGCCTGTTGTTGAATAGGCGTAGGGCTTTCATAACCTAATTCATTAATGGCAAGCAAAATTTCCTCGTTTAACGCGAGGTCTGAAAAAGTAGTCAAATTAAATTACTCCGGGCTTCACCGCTTCAAATTGAATGTGGCAGTTATGGGGGAAGTGAGTCAGAAGAAAAAGCGCAAACTGCCGTGCGACACTGTGTAAAATTCTAACATTATTTGCAGATGATAAATATATTAATTTAGTTTGCTTAATAAATTAATATAAAATCTCATTCGTATAGTATATATACTTATATGGTACTATGAGATGTCGTTTTTTACTTTTTATTAACATGAAAAGCCATTAAGAGCTAGTTAGGTGTTATTTAATTCTGAATTTTTAAAGGAATGGTTATGAATACAAGTTCATCGTCAACGTTGCGAGGAGAAAATGCGAAAATGCAATTGCTTCTCACTGCTGCTGATGTATATGGAGAACAAGGGCTTGATGGCGCTACTACACGCAAAATCGCACAGGCATCAGGGCAAAATATTGCCGCAATTTCTTATTATTTTGGATCAAAAGAAGGGCTTTACTTAGCTGTTGCTCAGCTTATTGCAAAAACAATCAGGGACGATTTCCATGATGTTTTTCAAGCAATTGACAACTTTCTAAATCAACCTTTGTCAGTACAGGTAACTGATGATGCGCTTGATTTACTACAAAAAACAGTCATTGCTTATAATCATTTTCAGTTGGAAAAGAAAAATTTAAGCTTTTCTCGCATATTAGCACGTGAACAACTCAACCCCACCGAAGCCTATACGATAATTCATGAACAGGCTTTAGGCCCAATACATTCGCGCCTAAACCGTTTGATAGCGATTTATATTGGTGCTGACCCCAATCATTTAACAACGTTAATTCATACACACGCAATCCTTGGCGAAACCCTTTCATTTCGTATTGCTCGAGAAACGTTATTACGCCAAACTGGTTGGAAACATATTAATGAAAATGAATTTAAAATTATTAATCAAGTTCTTATTGAACATACAAATATATTATTAGCAGGCTTACGCCATCGCAAACAATATGAAAAGTGATATGATAAAAATATTAAAGTGATTCATTCACATTGATAATAACTAGAGGCTGATGATTTTATTGCAACTTGAGCCACATTTTCCCATTAAAAACAGCGGCCTCTAACAACATAATTTGTTTTCATATCATGGATTCTTTAAGTAAGGTTAGCTATGAGCAATAAAAACCGTTCTGTTGTTGTTTTCATTATTCTCATATTAATCAGTGCTGCAATTGGCGGTTATTACTACTATCAATCACAGCAAGACAAAATATTAACACTCTACGGCAATGTAGATGTTCGGACAGTGAATCTTGGTTTCCGAGTATCAGGTAAGCTCAAATCCCTAAACGTTGATGAAGGTGCAAAAATTATTGCAGGCGAGCAACTTGGTCAACTGGATGATCGCCCCTACATTAGCGCCTTAAATAAAGCCAAAGGGGTACGTGATAGCGCCAAAGCTCAACTTGCTTTGAAAGAAAGTGGTTACCGAACTCAAGAGATTGCACAGGTTGAAGCTGAAGTAGCGCAAAAACAAGCCGCTTGGCAGTATGCCGATAACTTTTATAAACGTCAGCAAGGGCTTGCTGCGTCTCGCGTTATTTCAGCTAATGACTTAGACAACGCGAAGAACAATCGAAACCAAGCATTTGCCGCCCTTCAAGCAGCACAAGATAAGCTGAATCAATACCAAAGTGGCTTTCGCCAAGAGGAGATAGCGGCTGCGCGAGGCGAATGGCTACAAGCCGAGGCAGCTGTCGCTCAAGCTGAACTTGACTTACAAGATACCGTTTTAACTGCGCCTTCCCCTGGAACTGTTTTAACCCGAGCAATAGAGCCAGGCACGATCATCGGTGCAGGTAATACCGTTTTTAGCGTCACTTTAACAAATCCAGTTTGGGTTCGAGCCTATGTGAGTGAACCGCACCTTGGTGATGCCATCCCCGGTAAAGAAGTCTTACTGTATACGGATAGCCGCCCAAACCAGCCTTACCATGGCACCATCGGTTTTGTTTCCCCTACTGCCGAATTTACCCCTAAAAGCGTACAAACACCCGATTTAAGAACCGACTTAGTCTATCGACTACGTATCGTCGTCAATGATGCTGATGATGCTTTACGTCAAGGAATGCCAGTGACTATTCAATTTGCTGATAATAAACAGTAAGAGTTTGCTATGAGTGATGATTACAGTATCCGCCTATCCAATGTCGAGAAAACATTTGTTGGCTTGGATACTCCAGCCGTTGAAAGTTTAACAATCGAGATTCATGGGGGTTCTGTAACAGGCCTTGTCGGCCCTGATGGTGCAGGAAAGACAACCTTAATGCGTATGATTGCAGGACTATTAAAACCAGATGCAGGGAAAATTAGCGTGATGGGGCTCGACCCTATCGACGACAGCATTGCTATGCGAGCCAGCCTAGGCTATATGCCCCAAAAATTTGGTTTATATGAAGACCTGACCGTACAAGAAAATTTAAATTTGTATGCAGATTTGCGTGGGGTACTCGGCGAAGAGCGGCAAAAAACCTACCAACAACTGCTTTCTTTCACCAGCCTAGCTCCTTTTACCGATAGGCTAGCCGGTAAGTTATCGGGAGGAATGAAGCAAAAACTCGGATTAGCCTGTACATTATTAGGAAAACCCAAAGTTCTTTTACTCGACGAACCCGGTGTTGGTGTTGATCCCATCGCTCGACGCGAATTATGGCAAATGGTTCATACACTTGCCGATGATGGAATGCTAATTCTTTGGAGTACCTCCTATTTAGATGAAGCTCAGCAATGTAAAAATGTGCTGCTGTTAAATAAAGGCAAACAGCTTTATGCAGGAAAACCCGAATTATTGACTCAAAAAATGGCGGGACGTTCGTTTTTACTTGATGTACCTGCCTCACAAAAACGCACGGTATTGCAAAATGCACTCGTATTACCTGAAACCACCGATGGTGTGATCCAAGGCCGCTATATTCGCTTAATTTTGAAACCTAATGCGTCACAAGCGAATTTATTAACTGCATTAAATATGGCAGATGGAAAACTCATTGAGGCGCAGCCGCGTTTTGAAGATGCGTTTATTGACTTATTAGGTGGGGGTCCATCTCATCGTTCAGAATTAGCCGCTATCGTACCGCAAATTCCGCCTAATCCTGAAGAAACCGTCATAGAAGCGCGTAACTTAACCAAAAAATTTGGTCAATTTGCGGCAACTGATACCGTAAATTTCCAAGTTAAACGTGGAGAAATTTTTGGTTTATTGGGGCCAAATGGCGCAGGGAAATCGACGACTTTTAAAATGATGTGTGCGTTAATGAAGCCAACAGATGGGCAAGCACTCGTTCTTGGAATGGATTTAAAAACAAGTTCAAACAAAGTCAGACAGCACCTTGGTTATATGGCACAAAAGTTCTCGCTGTACGGCAACCTAAAAGTAGGGCAAAACCTGAAATTTTTTTCAGGTGTTTATGGTTTGCATCATCAACAGCAAGCAAAAAAAATCCAAGAAATGGTTGAGGCTTTTAACTTCAAACCGATTATCAATCAGGTTACTGAATCCCTCCCTTTGGGTTATAAACAACGTTTAGCCCTCGCCTGCTCATTGATGCATGAGCCTGATATCTTATTTTTAGATGAGCCGACCTCAGGAGTTGACCCACTAACTCGTAGGGAATTTTGGTTACATATCAATGGGATGGTTGATAAAGGCGTTACCGTTATGGTTACGACCCACTTTATGGATGAGGCAGAGTATTGTGACCGTATCGGGTTGGTTTACCATGGAAAAATTATTGCAGCAGGAACCCCTGATGAACTGAAACAGCAAATCGCCAGTACTGAAAACCCTGATCCTTCCATGGAAGATGCATTTATTGAGCTTATCATGAATTATGATAAGCAACAGGAGGCTCAATGACTCGCTCCGCTTCCCATTTTTCATGGCGTAGGCTTAAAGCGCTATGCTGGAAAGAAAGTAAACAAATTGTGCGGGATCCTAGCAGCGCCCTTATAGCTGTACTTATCCCATTGATGTTATTATTTATTTTTGGTTACGGTATCAATTTAGACTCAAGTAAATTACGTGTCGGTATTTTACTTGAGCAACAAAGTTCGCAAGCACGTGAATTGGTTGATACCTTCACGGGCTCACCATTTATTGATGCCACCATTAGTAATAACCGCCATTTATTAATCGATAAAATGCAAGCAGGAGAAATTCGCGGCATTATCGTCATCCCAGTGAATTTCGCAGCCGAATTGTTGAAAAAACAAGGCAATGCTGCAATTCAAGTCATTACTGATGGTAGCGAACCAAATACCGCTAACTTTGTACAAGCTTATACTCAAGGCGTGTGGCAAACGTGGCTAATTCAACAAGGGGAAAATAAAGGCTACCCAACAGAACCCTTAATTGAGCTCAATATGCGCTATTGGTTTAATGAAGCTGCAATTAGTCAGCATTTTATTATTCCAGGGGCAATTAGTATCATTATTACCGTAGTTGGTGCCATTTTGACCTCTTTAGTTATTGCAAGAGAATGGGAACGTGGCACGATGGAAGCATTACTTTCAACTCAGATTACTAAAACTGAATTATTGCTTTCAAAATTATTGCCTTACCAAGTTCTCGGTACTTTTGTGATGGTGTTATGCATGTTTGTCACCACATTTATCTTAGGGGTACCCTATCGCGGTTCTCTATTGGTCTTATTTGTCATTACCAGTCTTTATTTGGCAACCGCACTGGGGATGGGGTTATTGATTTCAACAATTACTCGTAACCAATTTAATGCAGCAATGGTCGCTCTGAATGCCGCCTTCTTACCTGCCATCATGTTATCTGGGTTTATTTTTGAAATTGATAGTATGCCAGCCATTATTCAGGCTGTAACTTATTTTATCCCTGCCCGGTATTTTGTCAGTAGCTTACAAACACTCTTTCTTGCAGGTGATATCTATATCGTTTTATTGATAGATTTTCTGCTATTAATCGCATCTGCAATACTATTTATTGGACTAACGGCGCTAAAAACTCGCCGTCGTTTGGATTGAGGTGAAGTTATGTTTTATCGTCTATACACCTTAATTATGAAAGAACTTCAATCATTACTTCAAGAACCGCAAACACGGGTTATCCTCATTTTACCCGTAATATTTCAGATGATTTTATTTCCTCTGGCCGCCACACTTGAGGTGACTAACACAACTATTGCTATCTTTGACCAAGACAATGGTGAGCATTCTATCGAGCTGACGCAACGTCTCGCTAAAGCCAGTGCGTTTTCTCAAGTTTTATTATTGAAGAATGAACACGATATTCGTGAAACGCTTGATAACCGCAAGGCGCTGCTGGTTGTCCGTTTTGGGCAAAATTTTAGTGCTGATATTGCAAGTCACCATAATGCTAATATGCTGTTACTCCTTGATGGACGTAATTCAAATAGTGCGCAAATTGCAGCAAACTATGTTGCACAAATTGTCACTCAATACCAACATGAGCTAACTCAATCACAACCCGTACCAAACAACAGTAAATTAATCGTTCGTAATTGGTACAACCCAAATTTAGATTATAAATGGTTTATTGTACCTTCATTGGTAGCTTTAATAACGACGATTGGGGTATTGATTGTGACATCTCTTTCTATCGCGAGGGAAAGAGAACAAGGCACCCTTGACCAATTACTCGTTTCTCCCCTGACCACTTGGCAAATATTTATTGGTAAGGCGGTGCCTGCATTGATCGTTGCGACTGCACAGGCGAGCTTAGTCCTAGTTATTGGGATCTTTTGCTATCAAATTCCTTTTGCTGGCTCCCTGCTCCTGTTTTATGCCACCATGTTATTTTACGGATTGTCATTGGTGGGATTTGGTTTACTTATTTCAGCACTGTGTTCAACTCAGCAACAAGCGTTCATTGGGGTATTTGTATTTATGATGCCAGCGGTGTTGTTATCAGGTTATATTTCCCCAGTCGAGAACATGCCAGTTTGGCTGCAACAAATTACTTGGATTAACCCAATTCGCCACTTTACTGAAATCACTAAGCAGATATACCTAAAAAATGCTGATTTTTCAGTTATCTTCCATAGTTTATGGCCATTATTTATCATTGCGATAATCACCAGTTCAGTGGCTTATTATTTATTTAGGAAGAAAATAGCGTGATCATAAAGAAACAACATTACGCTTTGAAAGTACAACTAAAAGTGCTGGAACTACCATTAACATCTTGAATTACAAATGAGCTAATAATATTCAAATCATATTTTACGATAGTATTTAGATCAAAAAACCCTTGTTACCAAAGTAACAAGGGTTTTCAATTTTAACGACTGCTATCCCCTCATTTCACTGAGTAATGAGGAATGCCAACCAAATTAGCGACGGTCGCCAAAGATACGCAGTAACATTAAGAACAGGTTAATGAAGTCTAAATACAGAGATAATGCACCCATGATAGAGTATTTACGCATTGTTTCTCTGTCGTTTTCATCAATTTGTGAACCCATTTCTTTCAGTTTTTGTGTGTCATACGCGGTTAAAGCAGCAAACAGTAAAACACCACCGTATGTGATCACCCAATACATCATGGTGCTTTGCAGCCAGATGTTAACCAAAGAAGCAACAACAATACCAATCAGCGCCATAAACAGGAAGTTACCCATACCTGTTAAGCTACGTTTAGTGGTATAGCCGTAGAAGCTTAATGCACCAAACATTACCGCGGTAATGACAAATGTACCCGCAACAGACTCACCTGTATACGCAGCAAGAATAACTGAAATCGTTAAGCCTGTGAGCAATGAATAGAGCATAAACATGCCCGTTGCTGCCATGCCACTAATTTTTTGCAGTAGGAATGAAATTCCCATCACTAAACCGAGCTCAGCAATAATCATTCCAAAAAAGAGAATTTTATTGGTTGCAATGGTGTAGTACAAACCGCTGCTAACTGAATACCATGCAACAAAAGCTGTCAGCAGTAGACCGACTGTCATCCAGCCGTATACTTGCGACATAAATGCCTGAACGCCAGTATTGGCACCCTGGACAAGAGAATCATTACGTTGATCAAACTGACCCATGATGGTTACCCTTTCGCTAAAAGAAAAATCGACCCAGTAAAAATACTGTAATCGGAGAAATTAACCAAAGTCTAACACATTCTTTTGACAATACCATTCAGCAAATTCGTATTTTTCAGAGGAAAAAGTGCGATTACCAGCGGTTTGCAGACGCCTCGTCGGTTTCTTTCGCTTCCACCCATCGCTCATTTTCAGGTAATGTTTCTTTTTTCCAAAATGGTGCTTTAGTTTTTAAGTAATCCATAATAAATTCAGCAGCTTGAAATGCTGCATTTCGATGGGCACTCGTCACCCCAACAAAAACAATTTCTTCGCCAGGTTGTAAGGTACCAATACGGTGGATCACACTGACTCGCTGCAATGGCCAACGTTCTTTTGCTTCTACAACTATATTTGTTAACGCTTTTTCTGTCATTCCCGGGTAGTGTTCGAGTGTTAATGCCGCAACACTGTCACCTAAATTATGGTTACGCACTTTCCCCGTAAAAGTCACGACTGCACCATCACTATCGCATTGAGCAAGCCATTGATATTGCTCGCCAACACTAAAATTTTCTGTTTGTACTGCAATATGGGTGTTTTCCATATCACCCCCCAGTGACTGGTGGGAAAAAGGCCACTTCGTCCCCTTCTGAGAGTGGGTGGTCTAGTGAAACAAATGATTGATTAACAGCGGCAAGTAATTTGCCATCTTCAAGTGCCAACGCCCAGCGATCGCCTTTTTGTGAAAGCGCTTGACGTAAATCTTCAACTTTTTGGTAAGTGTCAGTGAGTTCTAAGCGTTCTGTTCCGACTAGCTCACGTACTTGAGCAAAAAATAATACTGTGATCATTATTCCACCTTAAAATGTCCAGACTTACCGCCTGTTTTTTCTAATAAACGAACAGGGCCAATCACCATATCTTTTTGCACTGCTTTACACATGTCATAAATCGTCAAAGCAGCAACGGATGCAGCAGTTAATGCTTCCATTTCAACCCCTGTTTTCCCTGTTAATCGGCAACAAGTTTCAATACGAACTCGGTTATGCTCAGGTTCCGCTTTGAGTATCACTTCAACTTTGGTTAACAGCAGTGGGTGGCATAATGGGATAAGCTGCCAGGTATTTTTTGCCGCTTGAATACCCGCAATACGCGCCGTGGCAAACACATCGCCTTTATGATGGCTACCGTCAACAATCATCGTTAGAGTTGCTGGATTCATAGTGACATAAGCTTCTGCGCGAGCTTCACGAACAGTTTCAGCTTTGGCTGAAACATCAACCATATGCGCCTCGCCCGACGCATTGAGGTGAGTCAGTTGGGACATATCTTCTCCTGAAATAAAAAAGAGTTAACCGCCGATTACAGATAAATTAGGTGTAATTCCGCTATCACCCATATGCAGAAAATGGGTTTCTCGTTTATGGTGTAAGCCTCGCTGAATGCGGGCTTTTAACGCTTCGTTTTGGTCATCTGCACCCAATAAATCACGCAGCGGAATGCCATTTTCACCAAATAAACATAAATGTAGGTTTCCTAGTGAGGAAACACGTAAGCGGTTACAGCTTTGGCAAAAATCTTTTTCGTACGGCATGATAAGCCCGATTTCGCCTTGGTAATCTGGGTGACTAAAGACTTGAGCAGGGCCGTCGCTTCGGGAACGTGGAAGCATATACCAGCCTTCTTCAATTAAACGCTCGCGAATAGTTTCACCCGAAATATGAAAACGTTGGAAAATATCGCTGCCGTCGCCGGTTTCCATTAACTCAATAAAGCGTAATTGAATAGGACGATGTTTGATCCAGTTTAGGAATGACTTCAAAGCGATATCGTTGACATTTTTCATTAATACCGCGTTCACTTTGACTTTTTCAAAGCCAGCTTCAAAAGCAGCATCAATACCTTTCATCACCTGAAAGAATTTGTCTTGTCCCGTGATCGCCGCAAATTGACGTGGATCGAGGCTATCAACACTCACGTTGATCGCGTTCAGTCCAGCATCTTTCCACTCTTTCACGTCTCTGGCCATACGATAGCCATTGGTGGTCACGGCGATTTTTTTGATCGATTCATTTTCATTGATGGCAGCAATAATATCACTGAAATCTTTGCGCATGGTCGGCTCACCGCCCGTAATACGCACTTTTTCTGTGCCTAATTCTGCGAATGCCGTACTGATACGACGAATTTCATCCAGTGTTAAGAATTCATGACGACCGCTTGGCTTATAGCCATCGGGTAGGCAGTATGTGCAACGAAAGTTGCAAACATCTGTTATAGAAAGCCGGAGATAGTAAAATTTCCGGTCAAATTGATCGACAAGTTGCTGCATAATCACACCTTTCCAAGTACGGGAGATGCAGACATTTCTATCTTGCACCCTGGTGGCTCTAGGCCACGGCCAGTGCATCATATTCAGTCATTCAAACTTAGACGCAAAGGCTAGGAGTTTTATTTGGAACCGAGTCACTGATTTTAAACTGTAAAATGCGTCACTCTGTTCACTTAATTTATGTAAGGATTCTAGCCGATAGAAATTGAAAAAGCGAATTGCAATTCGATATATACTATTATATACAACGACTTACAAAAGATATTATAGAATCACCGAAGCTATTATTATCACTGATAATTTTCCATTTTAGATGGTTTTAAAAAGCATAATTTCATACTAATTGATTAACATCTCTAACTATTTAATTAAACATTTATTGATATAGATCTAAAATGGGGAGCAAGCTCCCCATCTAATTGTTTACGTTATAAATATCAACACTCAACGCTTATCAAAACCGATATTTCAAATTGAATAATTGGCATATCAATTAAAAATAAATAGTAAGGTGCAAAATTTATTAACCAATAACACGACAGCGTAAAGTATGACGTATATTTAGAAACGGTATTCTATCCCGCCCGACACCGTTCGCCCTCTACCTAATGTATTGGCCAAGCTTTCCCCATAACTAACCACGTACGCCCGATTGGTCAAGTTTTCGACATTTCCTCGAATAGTTAAATTATCGGTTAAAGCATAACTTGCATATAAATCAATCAATGTATATTTAGGCCAGTCAGCTAAGTAAGGGGAATTTGATTGTACTGAGTAGTCTTGAAAACCTGGCGTGAAGCGAACGACTACACCACCATCGAGTTTTCTATCAAACGCTCGCCCACCTAATGTAAAGGAACCACGATCACCGGGTAAGTTCGCTGCACTGCTGAAAATGGCGCTGCTGTCACAATCCACATGGTTATTTGATGCCTCATTTGGCTCAACATACCAGTTACCTGGGCCAACGTCTTCGCCATACTTCAATACACCACCTAGCCATGCAGGATGTGAACAAAATTTATTTTTGCCAATCATATGGGTAAAGGTCAGGTCTGCATACACAAAACCTGCGTCGTAATTTAGTTGATATTCAACCCCTCTAAAACGGGTCGCAACCAAGTTGTTGCTATAAGCAGCATTTCCAATATTAGGGCTAACCATCCCTGGTTTCTTACGGTCAATCGCTAAGTTAATGTAGTTATCTACACGTGTATCAAAATAGGCAACTTTTGCCACAAATCGGTCTTCTTCGATAAACAATTGCGGATAATTGATGTTCATCCCCACTTCCCAAGCATTTGAACGCTCAGGTTTTAAATACGGATTGGGAAATTGAGTCGAACTACTGTGAGCACTTCCTGTGGTTAACGTTTCTGTAATCGCTGGCGGGCGCCATGACCGCCCATAACTGGTAAACAATTCCATCCATTCAAGATTAGGACGTACCGCTAAACGAATATGGGGTGAAAATGCCCCTTCTGAGTTATCAACATCCCAATTTTCCGTCGTCATAACAACCTTGCAATCACGTAACCTTCTTCCTGTACATGGATTGTCTTTGGTATAAGGAAGTACTGCATAACTCATACTCGTTTGGCCTTTGAGAGAATAATAGTCATAACGCATTCCCCCTTCTAATGTTAACCAATCATCGTATTCATAAGTCAAATTAGTGAAAAGTGAGCTCAATGAACGTTTTCCGTCCGGTGTCACTCCACTCGCCGCTTCACGTGTCGAACTACTACTCGCTTTGTCTTGGAAAGTTTCCAAACCATAATGCGCTTTTAATACATTGTTATGGTTAAATTCAATTTCTGAATGATTTTCAAGCTGTATCCCTACCGTTTTGACTCGAGTGTCCATCTGGTAGCCATTATTATAAATTTGGCTAGTGGAATAGGTGTCTGTATTGTCTTTGGTATCAACAAAATACACTTTTCCTTTTAGCTCGGTGCTCCATGGTTTATCGCTGAATTGAGTGTAATCAAGGGAATAATTCTTGGCTGTTACATCACTGAAACCGCTACTTTTCCACCCTAGCTTATAAGGCCACGAGCTACCTAAATTCGTTAGCGTTCCTGCATTTGGCGTTGCCACTTTGGTTTCTAAGTAATTAAATTGTAAACGCTGTTCGTCACTTATATTCCAACCGGCTTTTGCCAAATAAGAGGTCATTCGGTAATTACTGTCATTAATACGAGTGTGTTTTAATTGGTGCGCAAGTTCATCATAATGCCCTGTCCCATTATTGACTCGAATATTACCGATATTACCGTGAGTTCCTGGTTTATAATCCCCAAGACGTCGTTCACTGGCCGCAAATAACAAATCCGCGTTTTCATTCCCTAATGCCAGCACACTACTGCCAATAAAATGAGTATTATTTGACCCCATACTCGCATGTAATTTTCCACCAAAAGTTTTATCTTTTGATAAAAAATCAGACGCATTGACTGTATTGAAGGTCGCCACACCACCTAAGGTTCCACCGCTTCCCATTCCACTTGTATTGCCCTTTTGTATTTCCACCCCAGAAAGCAGTTCTGAGTCGATATACATAGAACCATTGCGCTGCCCATGTCCGCTTTTTTGAAAGTTTTGCCGCATACCATCGATATTCATATTCACACGACCATAATCCTGTATCCCACGGATATTCACAGATAAAGAAGGGTCTTGTTGGCTAACACTCGAATAGACACCTGTCGTTAGCTCTAACACATCAGCTATGTGCTTTGGTGGGCGGTCATCAATTTGTTTTTTACTAATTACACTGACAGATGATGGACTGTTATATACCCAATCTCCTTGTTGGATCTGGCTTGCTGTGACGGTAATGTTATCTAGCTTAATCACCGAATCACCGGTAATAGGCGCGATACGCTCTATTGTTATTCGGTTATTTTGTAATTGATATTGCACAGGGTTTGAACCAATTAATCGACGTAATCCCTCCTGTAGCGTAAAGCTTCCTTTCAAGCCTTGACTTTGTAAGTCATTAATTTCTCGGCTCTGAATGATTATTTCTACCTTTGCTTGCCTAGCGAATTGCAGCAAAGCATTTTCAAGTGAACCTGCAGCAACAGAAAATGTTATTTCCTGCTGTGCGGATGCTACCGCTGAGTTAGCCTGTGCTAGATTGAAAAATGAAAATGCAGGTAACGTAAATAATGCAAGGTGAACACAGAGTGTTGCTTTTTTATAGTGGTGCTTTTTTTGAGTCATTTCCCATCCCTAAAATGATAATGGTAATAAAAATCATAATCACTTAGATTAAGACGCGGGAATTAGGAAAACCCGTAAATAAATTTTAAAAAAATAATTTATTATTATTCGATATCTATATTAATTATTAATAATCAATATATTAAAGTGAAAAATGGGATTTCATAAACGGATAAGCCATATGATGACACCAAATGCGTTAGCCCACTATCAAGTGTGTTAATTTGTAATACACCACTAATGTGCCCTACTCGCTCCTCAGTCAATAAAATAATTTGCTTGTCACGGTATCGATTTATTTCAGCAATAACCTCCGGAAAGGTTTGCTGCTGAAAAATAATTTGTCCTTCTCGCCATACCGTAGAATGTGAGTTGACCATTGAAGTCATAGGCGTTATATCTGATTGATATTGAGTGAAATTTCCTGCTGGAATGACCATTTCTTGCCCTGAGAATAGTGACACCTTTACACTGTGTTGATAAACACTGACTGCCACTTTGCTATTTTCATTATCAACTGAAAATTCAGTGCCAAGTGCCTGAGTTATCCCATTTTTCGCCATAACCTGAAAAGGCCTTGGTTCCGTATCCGTTTTTGGTGCAACAGTAAAATAAGCACGCCCTCGTAATAAATTAACTTGCCGATACTGCGGGCTAAACGCTAATTGCAATTGCGCACCACTGTCGAGGTCAACACGGCTACCATCAGGTAAGGTAATATGCTGTATTTCACCGGTTTTCGCATAGTAATCCACTGGCTGTGTATATTGAAAATACCAAATTGACATGGATAACACACTCACTAGCACAACCGCCGCTATTGATAAACCAATATAGCGAGGCCGCCTCTTTTTATTCATTCCCTGTTGGTTATCTACTGTTTGTTGTCGCGGTTTATTGGCTGTTAATGCCCATAATTGCCGTGCACGATAGTATGTAGACTTATGTAACTCTGACGCATTGAGCCAAGACTGGAAATCTTCATTTTCTTGCGACGTCAGCTCTCGTTGCGTGGTTTTAACAACCCACATTGCGGCTTTGTTTTCAATTTCAGATGGACTATCAGATGGCTTCATGACTAGTCTCTCCATTTATGAATTAGCATTGCCAATGCATTGGCTAAATGTTTTTCGACTGTGCTTAATGAAATATTTAAGCGCTGCGCTACTTCCGTTTGAGCTAATCCTTCTTCTCGATGCAAGCGAAATATCTCCTGAGTCCTGGGCGGCAAAGATTGAATAATTTTCTGAATTTGTGCAAGTTGTTGATCATGAATAACCGTGGCTTCAATACCTTTTACCCGCGATGGGATCTCTTGCCATTGTTGGTCACTGATCGCCATTAATTGTTGTTTTTTCTGTAGCCGGAAGTGGTCAACCATCAGGTTTTTCGCAATTCGATACAAATACGCATCAAAATCTTGAATAGTTGATGTTTTCATTAACTCTGCCATTCGAGCAAAGCTTTCCTGTGTGATATCCATACTTAAATTATGGTCTTTAAGGTACATATTCAGATAACGGCATAACGACGATGAATGGCGAGCAAACAGGCGCTGTAATTCTGAATCAGACATATTGATCCATAAAATAAATAATGAAAATGAGAATTATTTACATGATATAGATAATAATTTAAAATGAAAACTCCCTAGCGCATTTTTCCTTCTAAGACTCACATCAATACAGAATCGTCTCTTTTATTGTTTTTTGTCACAGTACTTAAGCTAAGAATGATGTTTTATGATAGATTAACGCCCAATTTATTTTAGTCGCCATAAAACGGGCTTAGCGTAAAAAACGCATTTCGTAACTCGCTGGTTTACTTGCTTTTATAAGTACTGAAAATTAACTGATATAGGAACACTATGCCGAATTGCAGTCTGGCGGATCTCAGGCATGTTGTCGCTCTAGGTGGCGGGCATGGACTTGGTCGCGTGATGTCTTCACTTTCTTCTTTAGGTTCTCGTTTAACGGGTATTGTTACCACAACCGATAATGGGGGCTCAACAGGCCGTATTCGTCGCTCTGAAGGCGGGATCGCTTGGGGAGATATGCGTAACTGTTTAAATCAGCTAATTACTGAACCATCCATTGCTTCTGCGATGTTTGAATACCGTTTCAGCGGTAATGGTGAACTTTCAGGCCATAATTTAGGTAATTTAATGTTAAAATCATTAGACCACCTAAGTGTTCGTCCGTTAGAAGCCATAAATCTTATCCGTAATATGCTAAAAGTTGATGCGCAGTTGATCCCGATGTCGGAATCCCCTGTTGATTTAATGGCTATCGATGAAATGGGCAATGAAGTATACGGTGAGGTGAATGTTGATGCCTTACATGAAATCCCGCAAGAATTACGCTTATACCCGACAGTAAAGGCAACGAAAGAAGCCTTACAGGCTATCCACCAAGCAGACTTAATTATTATCGGCCCCGGCAGCTTTTTTACCAGTTTAATGCCATTATTGCTTTTGGATGAAATTGCAGCTGCACTGCGCGAATGTAAAGCCCCGATGATTTATATTGGTAACTTAGCGAAAGAAATTAGCTCCCCAGCAGCAAACCTGTCTTTGCCTGACAAGCTAAAAATGATGGAGCATTATATTGGTTGCCAAAAAATTGATGCGTTAATCCTTGGCCCTCGCACACAAACAAGCAATATCAGCCCTGAACGCAAAATAATTCAACGGGTACTCGAAGCTGACGATATTCCCTATCGCCATGATAGAAAGCTGTTACTGCAAGCCATCGAAGAAACCATCAACTTGTTATAACCCCCTAACCGCCATTCCGCTGCTAAATACCCGCAGCGGAAAACCTTCCCTAAAATTAGCCCTTTGTTTCCCGTATTTCCACAAAATCTATTTTCAAAATACTTTGCGTTATGGGTAGGCGGCAAGTGAAGGCAGCTCGGGGAGCATACATAAATATGTGACCCGAGTGACTAAACGTAGCCAACACCCCCACAACGTGAGGTATGAGGAAAATTACGAATTAGCGATAAACTGAGAGCGTATCTCCTGCAATTCGTCTCGGACTCGCGCAGCCGCTTCAAATTCAAGATCTTGAGCATACTTATACATTTGCGCTTCAAGTTGCGAAATCCGTTGCTCCAACTCTTTTGTCGACATCGATTGGATATCAACCGAATTATTATTTTTACCATTGTCTTTCGTACGGTTTTTTCCTTTACCACCCACTTTGTGGCCAATTTGCAGGATATCACCGATTTTCTTATTCAAACCTTGTGGTACGATTCCATGTTCTTCGTTGAACGCCATTTGTTTAGCACGGCGACGCTCTGTTTCTGCAATCGCTTTTTGCATGGAGTTGGTGATCCTGTCTCCGTAAAGGATTGCCTTACCATTTAAGTTACGAGCCGCACGCCCTATGGTTTGAATAAGTGAACGCTCTGAGCGCAAGAAACCTTCTTTGTCCGCGTCCAAAATAGCCACCAGAGAGACCTCTGGCATATCCAAGCCTTCTCTTAATAAGTTGATCCCAACCAGTACATCAAACTCACCAAGTCGCAGGTCGCGAATAATTTCCACACGCTCGACTGTATCGATATCTGAGTGAAGATAACGCACTCGCTCACCGTGCTCTTCGAGATATTCCGTTAAATCCTCTGCCATACGTTTTGTTAAAGTAGTGACTAATACACGTTCATTTTTCTGTACACGAATACGGATTTCAGACAGTAAATCATCCACTTGGGTAGTAACTGGGCGGACTTCTATAATCGGGTCAAGTAGGCCAGTAGGCCTAACAACTTGCTCAATCACTTCATTGCCTGATTTATCAAGCTCGTAGTTACCCGGCGTTGCCGACACATAAATAGTTTGAGGAGCTAAGGCTTCAAATTCTTCAAAGCGCATTGGGCGGTTATCTAATGCAGAAGGAAGACGAAACCCATATTCAACTAAGGTTTCTTTTCTTGAGCGATCCCCTTTATACATCGCGCCTATTTGCGGGATAGTAACGTGAGATTCATCCACCACCAGCAAGCCATCTGCGGGTAAGTAATCAAATAGTGTCGGCGGTGGCTCACCAGGAGCACGACCCGATAAGTAGCGTGAATAGTTTTCAATACCTGAACAATAACCGAGCTCATTCATCATCTCTAAGTCGAATTGCGTTCGTTGAGTAATACGTTGCTCTTCCAGTAATTTATTGTTTTCTAGTAATACTTTTCGTCTATCCGCCAATTCAACCTTAATTTGTTCCATTGCCTCAAGAATGCGTTCTCTCGGTGTGACATAGTGCGTTTTTGGATAAACGGTGAAACGAGGAACACGATGTTGTATTTGCCCTGTCAATGGGTCAAATAATGACAACCGTTCAACTTCGTCATCAAATAGCTCAACACGTAAGGCATACTCGTCTGATTCCGCAGGAAAAATGTCGATAACCTCACCACGGACGCGGAAAGTCCCCCGCGTAAAAGCTTGGTCATTCCGCGTATATTGCAAGTCCGCTAAACGCCTTAAAATTGAGCGTTGGTCGATGATCATGCCATCCGTTAGGTGCAACATCATTTTTAAGTAGCTGTCAGGGTCACCCAAACCGTAAATAGCCGACACAGAAGCCACCACAATCACATCGCGACGTTCGAGTAAGGCCTTGGTCGCAGATAACCGCATTTGCTCAATGTGTTCGTTTACAGACGCATCTTTTTCAATGAAAGTATCGGAGCTTGGGACGTAAGCTTCAGGCTGATAATAGTCATAGTAAGAAACGAAATATTCCACAGCGTTGTCTGGGAAGAAGGCTTTCATTTCGCTATAAAGCTGTGCCGCTAAGGTTTTATTATGCGCCATTAACATGGTAGGCCGGTTCTCTTGCGCAATAACGTTGGCAATAGTGAACGTCTTACCAGACCCCGTTACCCCTAATAGGGTTTGATGAGCAAGTCCATCTTGTAGCCCTTCCCTTAACTTATGGATGGCTTCGGGTTGGTCCCCTCCCGGCTGAAAATCAGAATACAGCTTAAAATCCTTACTCATATTAACGCCCCTTAACTAGTTTCTCCCATTATGATACTGGATAAAAAACCAGCTTCAAGTATTGAAGCTAAATTTTCTGTTATTCTCCGTTCTAATATGTTTATAAAAATGTTATCCCCAAAAAAGTGCTTGACCTTTTTGAAACTTTATATTTTATGCTATTGCATTTTTATGCCGTATCTCAAATGCAAATTGAAGGCTTGATTTTATTTAACCATTTGTATTTATTAAAAATTAATTTAAAGTCCAGAATCACATCAAATAAAGTCAAAGCCGCTTGTCGCCTAGCGTAGAACTTGTTTTATAACGTTAATACACAAGGTTATCCACAGAAATGGTGGATAACTCTTGAAGCCCTTTAGGCTCATGGATTCACAAGATCCCTAAGATTTGTTCAATGGAGGCTAAATGACAAAAAGATGGCAGTTTAATGAAAAAATTTTTACGTAGTAACTGCGATGAAAAACAGATTTTATCTTTTTTATTAAGATCTGAGTGGTATTTTTACTGAAATACTTGACAGTATTTCAGTTGAGAACGTTAAAAAAGATCGGATCTCTATTTAACAATTGATCAGCCCCAAGCACTTGACTTACTTGGGGTAAAATATTTATAAATTTTATATAATCAAAGAGTTAATAAAGAAAGATCTAAATAGCTGCCTAATTCACCGTTAAGAGTGTCTTGATGTGGGATCACACCTAAACAAGGTGCCTTAATCATTCGATTAAGTGTCAGCAAATATTGTGCTTGGAAACGACCAGCAGGTTCAACTTCATTGGCGACCCAGCCAGCCACAGGCAAACCTGAAGCCTCGATAGATTCCATGGTTAACAATGCATGGTTTATACAACCTAACTTAACACCAACCACTAAAATAACGGGTAACTGCTGTTCAATCACCCAATCTGCATACGTTTTTTCTACGGATAACGGGGTATACCAGCCACCAGCACCTTCCACTAATAACCAATCAGCTTGAGATTTCAAATAAGCCAACCCTTGATTGATTATTGAAAATTCAATAGGTTGATTTAATTCTTCACTGATAATATGTGGCGAAGTGGGTGCTTCAAACACAATCGGGTTAATCACCTGATAGGGTAATTTTACTCGGCTATTGGCTTGTAATAATAACGCATCGCTATTACGCAACCCGTCTACCGTGAGTTCACTTCCAGATGCAACGGGCTTAAAGCCCACCGTGTTCAAACCTTGATAACCTGCGGCTTGCAGTAAAGCACAACTTACAACGGTTTTCCCTACTTCTGTATCCGTTCCTGTTACAAAATACACTTTAGTCACGGTAAATCACTCCAAACACCGTATGATAAGTTAAAGGTAGGCCTTGCTCTGTCATTGGATAGAGCAAAGCAAGTTGCTGCAAATGCTGGCGAGTCACTAGCCCAGCTTTACGCCCAGTGGTCAAATGTGTCGCGCCAATCCCTTTCAATGAATGGAGCAACGCTATTAACTCAGGAAAATAGAGTGTATCCTTCTGAAAAATAAGTTTATGTCTCCATGACTGACAACTATTTCGTATCTGTTGAACACTGAGAAAGGAATTCACATGCGAATAGCCATCAAGTGAATGCCAAGCTGAAGATAATTCTGTGAGAGAATGCTCTGCAAGCGTAGTGAACACCGCAACTCCACCCGGTTTTGTCACCCGATACAATTCGCTTAATGCTTTACTCAGATCTTGGCACCATTGAACCGATAAATTTGAAAAAACCACATCAAAGGTTTGTGAATCTAATGGAATGGATTCTATATCAGCACATAAATAGTGATCGGCCACGGCTTTCGTTTGTGCCATTTCAAGCATTCCCACAGAAAGGTCTAATGCAGTGACGCGATGCCCTTGGTTTTTCAATTTATAGCTAAAATAGCCCGTACCGCACCCTGCATCTAAAATATGCAATGGCGCCGTTGATTGTGAGTGATTTAAGGCTGAAGTCAGATGATCAAGGAGTTGTGTTCCTGTTGATCGTTGATAACTTGCCACTGCATCATAACTTTTAGCTGCACGGCCAAATGCCGCTGCAATTTTATGCTTTTCACGACTGAGCGATAAAGTCATGTAAAGCCTCCAATAATTGATCGATATCTTGACGTTGGTGTGCAGCACTTAACGTGATCCGTAGCCTAGCACTCCCGGGCGGAACCGTTGGCGGCCTAATCGCTTGCACCCAAATATTTTTGTTGCGTAAAAAATTGGCTAACTGTTGGCTAGCTTGGTTTTCGCCAACAATTAATGGCTGAATAGCCGTCGTTGAATCAGTCAGTTGCATGCCATGAAAATCAGCATTATGTCTAAAATATTCAATATGTTGCTTAAGATTTTCTCGTGCCTGATCCGCAAGCTGAATTTGCTCAACGGCCGCTAGAAGAGCAACGGCCTGAGCCGGAGGCATCGAAGTGCTATAAATTAAATGGCGTGCAGATTGGATGAAAAATTCAGCCGTTGGCTCATCACACAGCACCGCTGCGCCACTTAAACCAAATGCTTTACCAAATGTTACGACTAAAATTTCAGGTTTAACCCCACTCGCAAAGCAGCTACCACGACCTTGTTCTCCGATAACGCCAATACCATGTGCATCATCAACCATCAACCAAGCATGCTGATTTCTTGCTATTTCCTGTAATTGTTGAAGGGGAGCACTATCACCATCCATACTAAAAACGCCTTCCGTCACAACAAGCGTTTTTCCCGAAATAGGCTTGTGGATTAAGTTTTCGAGTGATAATGGATTATTATGCTGAAAGCGCCTTAATTGAGCCCCCGAATGAATCGAGGCTTCCATGATCGATGCATGGCTGAGCTTATCCGCTAAGATACGATCTTTTTCCGTCATTAATGCGGTGATCACCGCATGGTTCGCAGCAAATCCAGAAATAAACAATAAGGCTTTTGGGTAGCCTAGCCAACCAGCGAGCGCTTGCTCTAATTTATCATGCGCTTTGGTGAACCCTGTGATATGTCCCGATCCCCCACTCCCCACGCCATATTCATCGGCACCACGTTGCCAAGCGGCAACCACTTGGGGATGGTGAGATAACCCCAAATAGTCATTGGATGAAAAGTTGAGATATTCTTTTCCGGAAAAATAAAGAGACCTACCATTCGCATGATCAATGCACTGACGTTGACGCCAGATAGACGCCTGCTTACGCTGCGCTATCTGGTTTTGTATAAATGATTGCCAAGTCATTATACTGCAGCGTTATAAAATTGAGCGTTATCAGCAGTTAACAACGTTTCGGCTAACTTAGCAGCTTGATGGTTATCCCCTTCGTCGGTTTCAATACGCTCAGGGTTAATATTCAGTTTTCTAAATAGCGCCAAGTCTTTGTTTTCGTCAGGGTTTGGCGTCGTTAATAATTTACACCCGTAGAATACGGAGTTTGCACCGGCCATAAAACATAATGCTTGGGTTTGCTCATTCATGTATTCACGGCCTGCAGACAGCCTAACGTATGACGTTGGCATCATGATGCGTGCAACGGCAATAGTACGAATAAAATCAAATGCATCGACATCTTCGTTATCTGCCATTGGGGTGCCTTCAACTTTCATCAACATGTTGATCGGCACACTTTCTGGCGGTTTCGGTAAATTGGCTAATTGGACTAATAAGGCCGCTCGGTCACTAACTTTTTCACCTAAGCCTAAAATCCCACCCGAGCAGACTTTGATCCCTGCATCTCGTACATTTTCGAGTGTATTTAAGCGGTCTTGATAACTGCGAGTCGTAATAATATTGCCGTAGTATTCTGGAGAGGTATCAAGGTTATGGTTATAATAATCTAATCCTGCTTCTGCTAAGCGTTGAGCTTGGGAATTATCAATCATCCCTAAAGTCATACAAGTTTCCATTCCTAATGACTTCACTTCCTTTACCATCATTTCAAGGTAAGGCATATCGCGTTCTTTCGGGTTACGCCATGCCGCGCCCATACAAAAACGGGTTGAACCTGCTTGTTTTGCTTTTTTCGCCGATTCCAGAACTTGCTGAACTTCCATTAATTTTTCAGTTTCTAGCCCTGTTTTATAGCGAGCGCTTTGCGCGCAATACTTACAATCTTCAGGGCAAGCTCCAGTTTTAATTGATAACAAAGTGCTGACTTGCACTTGCTGGGGGTCGAAATGTTGGCGATGAATTTGCTGTGCCTGAAATAATAGTTCAAAAAAAGGCATTGAAAACAGTTCATTAGCTTGTTTTATTGTCCACTGTTTTAATTGGCTCACGGAAACGCTCCAGTTGAAAAAGTTGTTGCCAGTTTAAATATTGTGATTATCATGTCAACTAAAATGAGATAAAAAAGTTGACGATAACAGCAAATGGATAACGTAGATATTCAGTTTGATGCCAAACATATTTGGCACCCTTATACCTCGATGAGCCAGCCAATTCCGGCTTACCCGATTGTTGAAGCCCATGGAGCCGAGCTAATCATGGCCGGTGGGGTAAAATTAATTGATGGGATGTCTTCATGGTGGGCAGCCATTCATGGTTACAATCACCCTGTATTAAACCAAGCGGTCACAACGCAATTAGCCAAAATGTCCCATGTGATGTTTGGTGGAATTACGCACCCACCCGCAGTGAATCTATGCAAGCAGTTGGTTGCAATCACGCCAGAGCCACTCGAATGTGTCTTTCTTGCCGATTCCGGGTCAGTGGCGGTTGAAGTTGCTCTGAAAATGGCATTGCAATATTGGCAAGCCAAAGGGGAAAAGCGTCAACGGATCCTCACATTACGTCATGGATATCATGGTGATACCTTCGGTGCGATGGCCGTTTGTGACCCTGATAATTCAATGCATGGCCTGTATAAGGGGTATTTACCTCCGCATATTTTTGTGGAAGCCCCACAATGCGGTTTTTACGATGAATGGGATAGTGCAGATTTGCACCCTCTTGAGGTACAACTTGCCGAAAATAGCCATGAAATTGCAGCGATCATCCTTGAACCGATTGTTCAAGGCGCTGGTGGAATGCGCATCTATCACCCTGAATATTTAAAGGGAGTTCGCCATTTATGCGATCAATATGGTCTATTATTAATTGCCGATGAAATCGCTACGGGGTTTGGTCGTACAGGCAAATTGTTTGCTTGCCATCATGCAAATATATCACCGGATATTATGTGTTTAGGAAAAGCATTAACCGGTGGTTATATGACCCTTTCGGCAACGATCACAACCCGCCACGTTGCAGAAACTATTAGCAATGGGGAAGCGGGTTGTTTTATGCATGGCCCAACCTTTATGGGCAACCCACTTGCCTGTGCCGTTGCAGATGCTAGCCTGACTTTGCTGCTCAATAGCCCTTGGCAAACAACAATTACCACTATTGAACAACAACTTAAGACTGAGCTAACACCATTAGCATCCCATCCTAGCGTAGCAGATGTGAGAGTTCTAGGTGCAATTGGCGTGATTGAAATGAAGAAACCTGTAAACACAGCGGCTTTGCAAAAAGTATTTGTGGAAAATGGTGTTTGGGTTCGCCCATTCGGCAAACTGATTTATGTAATGCCACCGTACATCATCACCCCAGAGCAACTGAGCAACGTGACGAATACGATGGCAAAAGTGTTGGGATAACTCAATAAATTCAATCTTAATCTAAGTCGATTTTTTGACTAGATTTTTAACTAGATTTTTAACTAGATTTTTAACTAGATTTTTAACTAGATTTTTAACTAGAGAATCTTCTAAATAATTCGAGTTATAGCAAGGCGGCAATCGAGGATATCTTGGGGAGCATACACCAGTATGTGACCCAAGTAGCCGAGTGAAGCCAACACCGCTATAGCTCGAAGTATGACGAAGATTAAAGGATAGTGACCCACATAGGTCCTTTCCCTACCCCATAGCGTGCTAATAAACGCAATTTTCCCGTAATCGGGTCAATTTCAGAAACTGAAACGTGGTCTGATTTTTGCCCGCTGGAAATTAAAAAACGACCTGTCGCATCAATATTAAAGCCCCTTGGGTGCGTCTCTGTTGGGTAACGTGCTTCTAATGTTAGCTCGCAACCGTCATCAGAAACCAGATAGTGGCTGAGGTAGCTTTCAGAACGTTCACTAACATATAAATGGCGGCCATCTGGCGTAATATGGATATCGGCAGCCCAGCGCTGGCTTTCGTTACCTAATGGGTAATTTGCCAAAGTTTGCATGTTACGATAGCGAGTGAATTTACGATATACGCCTACCGTTGAATCTAACTCATTCACACAATAAATGACCTTTTCAGTCGGATGGAAGGCCAGATGACGAGGGCCAGATTTTTCAGCCGTAGTAATTTGGTCTGCAGTTGCTTCGGTTAAATAACCATTTTCATGTAAATCGAATAAACGGATATGGTCTTCACCTAAGCAAGGCACCCAAAGCTGTTGATTATCAACATCAACATGAGACGAATGTGGATTTTGCAATCCTTCAATCACTTGAACGACTTGGTTTGGTACACCTTCATCATTGATAGTCAGAACTGATAGATTATGTTGATGATATGAAGGAACAAATAAATATTTGCCCGTGTTATCCAATGATAAGTGAACTGGCGTTCCCGGAACGGATGTTTCTGCTTTTAAACGCAGTGTCCCTTTGCCTTCAATTTCATAGGTTACGACACGAAAATTCGGGCGCACACCAATATAAAGGTATTTTTTATCATGGCTTAATACCATAGGTTGCACTTGGCCTGGTGTTTTTACTGTTTGTAAAAGAGTAAGTTCCCCAACCTCATTCATCAACCATACGTGAATTTGCTGACTCTCGGGGCTCGCAATATAAACAACCTGATTCATCCTGACTCCTTAATTCATGATAAAAATACAAAACCGTATCTATAGTCCACTACATTGGCTTCACTATACCCTATATTATGCAAATCACAGTGAGTAAATAGCGCCAAAGTTCAGCGTCATGAATTTAAAGCTACAATTAATTCATCCAATAACTCAGAGGAGGATGCTGACACCAAACTTCCCCCATTGATCACGTTTGTTTTATTACCATTAATGTTTGCATAATAAACTCCAGCTTCAGTAAGGCAAGGTAAAATAGCCGCGATATCCCATGGTTTCATTAACGTATCAATAGCACAATCGATCCTTCCTGCTGCTACCATTAAATGCTGATAACAATCATTTATAAAAACCATATCTTGAGCAGAATTAACGACATTTGATAGATTGTAAGCTTTGTTACCTTCTCTGTTATCAAAATTGGTACTGTGTATACCTGATATCGAAACAACAGCTTCGCCTAATTTTTTCGTTTTTTTTATCTGAGTGCATATCCGTTTTGGTGCAAGATCACCTTTTTTAGACCAACACCCGTTCCCTAACGATGCATAATATATAGAATCAATAGCGGAAAATGATATAACTCCGACAAGGGGAATGCCACTTTCAACATAAGCAATTAACGTACTAAATAATGGAACGCCATACAAAAATGCTCGTGTTCCATCAATAGGATCTATTATCCATCCGGTAGAAAATTCACCTTCAATATTTGTTCCGAACTCCTCCCCTAAAATAGGAATATGTGGAGTTCTCGCCTGAAGTACTTCTCTTATCACATTTTCTACTTTAAGATCTGTAGCGGTAACAATGGTGTTATCTATTTTTCTGGTAAATGTACCAGCTTCGTAAAAACCTTTTAGTAAATATTTACTAGCAGTATTCGCGGCTTCTAAAGCAATATTTAACACTGTAGAACTCCTTAACTAGCTTTTTGGTAACTCATTGCAACCCTAACGTTCTCAACATAAAACGATCAAGATTTCCCTTGAATGATTCAACAGTAGACCATGCAAAATCTGAGTGCTCAGAGCTTAAACAAACATGACCAGAGCATGAAACATTAAAGTTTAATTGGATACAACGTTGGCCCATTGCTTGGTACTCAACCGCACCGGAAAACCCAGAAATTTCAATAATTATCATTCCGGTTTCTTCTGCGATTTCACGACTAAGCGCTGTCTGCATATCTTCATCACATTCCATGCCACCAGAAGGAATTTCCCATACATTTGGCATGAACTCGCCTTCTGAACGCTTCAAAAAAAGAATTTTTGAATCATGTCCAGCTTTGATTAAACCGCCTACAACAACACGATCATAGTTTTTAAGTTTGGACATGACTGAATGAGGGATATATTTTTCTATCATCTTCGATACTTCTCTGCAACAGATGAAATGATTGATAAATAATTATCAATAAAATTGAAACGCTCTTCTCCGTACCAAATATCCAACTTAAACATACTATTGTGAAATTTTATAGCATTTCCGAAATAAGCTTTATTAATTCGAATTTTCTCACCATAGTCACGAGAGATTTTATTTGGTGAGTGAAAGAGAGAATATTCATTGATAGGGCACGTTGAGCCAGGTATATCAGCCTCAAGTGCACCAGCTTGGTTTAATATATCTACGAATTCATGCAGACCAATTGAAAATTTAGACTGATCAAACATAACTGGCATGGCATACCAAGCTGGGTTCGCTTTTTTAGGAATGCGAACTATCTTTAAACCATCGATCTGCTCAATTCCAGTTTTCAATAAATGAGCAGTTTCCCTTTTTTCTTGCATCATCTGCTCAAAGTTTAGCATCTGAGGCATAACAACCGAAGCACCAAGTGGGTGCATTCGTAAATTAAGGCCAGTCCCTGTAATAGCAAAATCTCTTAAACTATCAGTGTTCACTTCCTTTTTTGCACGCTTATTAAAATGCCCGACTAACACAGCTCGTTCGTAGAATTCACGATGCTTAGTGGCAAAGAAGCCACCTTCGCCTGAAGTTAGTATTTTCTTACCCTGAAAACTCCAAGCAGAACCATCAGAAAAACTCCCAATCATTTTGCCATCCCAAGTTGCTCCATGTGCATGAGAACTATCTTCTAATAAAAGAATTTCGTGTCGTTCGCATATATCTATCAGTTCATCCATATCACACGGTATCCCCCACATATGTGTAATAATCACCGCTTTTGTTTTATCGCTAATCAGGGCTTCTACGGATTTTGGATCTACATTGCCATTATCCCCACAGTCTGCAAATTTTAGCTCAGCGCCTAGCTGGTGGAGTGGAGAGCATGTAGCAAAGAATGTATAGCTAGGGACTATTACTTCATCCCCTCGGCCTATACCAGCACCATAAAACATGGAAAATAATGCTGTAGTACCAGAATTAACAGCAATTGCATTTTCTACATCAAAAATTTCTTTAAATGTACTTTCTAGGCGCTCGTAAATTCCACCATTATCATAAATTGAGATATCTTCAAAAAGTTGCCTATTAACACTATCTTTAATTTCATCTGTAATAATTGGATGACTAAACTTACAGTATTTTGATTTCATCATACTTCCATTCCTTTTTATTTTATCGCTTTATAACCACTTTCTTTGAAAGCAATTTCTAAAATATCGGTCACGGCAAGTGAACTGACTAAGTTACTATTGAAACTGTCTTGAGAATCACTGAAAAAAAGCTCTCGATACATACGAACAAATGGTGACTCAAGTGCATTAATAAAATTAAATTCATTTATTATTTTTTGTTTCTTTGACTTAACCTGAACTATATTTTCATTTCCATAAATAATACAATTATTACTTATTAACGTTACATCTTCATGTTTCTTATATCCTACGCATGATATATATATAAAAATAATTGTATCTCTGCATTGTAACTCTACAAAAGCAACATCATCAACATCATATTCACCAGAAGAAGTATTTATTAACCTAGAGTAATTAACATTAATTTCATCTCCATCAAATAAATAGTTTACTAAATTTACAATGCGATAGCCCATATCCAACCAAACACCACCACCAGAACTCGCATGACTGCTTCTCCAGTCACTATTTGGATTTTTACTAGGAATAGTGTATCTTATTTCTATTTGGGAGACTTTTTCTTCTGTTGAGATTAAATATTCTTTCAGTTTTTCATAAGCTAACGTATATCTCTTTTGACAAACAGTAAAAAATCTCATATCATTTTTAATTATTAAATTCTTTAATTTTTTCGCCTGCATGACATTTAAAGCAAATGGCTTCTCTTTTATTATTGTTATATTATTTTTACAGCAATAAAAAATTACATTTTCATATAACTCATGAGGAAGAGCAATAATAATTGTATCTGGCTCAATTTCATCGAACATTTTACGATAACATAAATAAGTAGGAGGACTGTAATTTAATAATAATTTTGTTTTATAAATATTACTTATCGATATATCACACAGCGCACTAATACTCACCCCCAAACTACATAATGCAGGTATGTGTTCCTTTCTTACAATATTCCCACATCCAATTATCGCCAACCTCATATAATTAAATCCCCATATTAATGGCCCAACTATTTCGCATGAAATTTATTTTCAATTTAAAACGACATGCATATTAGTTAATATTTTACAAAGAAAACAATCTAAGAAAATTACTTTTTATATTATGCTTGTTTATTTTTAATAAATAACGAAGTATATTATTTCAACTTGATTTTTTAATGTAACATCAAAGTTTTATTGGCTACCACAATAAACCCTTTATTCTTACTAGCAAGATGCTAAATACTATCTAAATAACCTTCGCCACAAATCACTTCAATGTAGTATGAGTCCATGCTAACAACTTTTTGAGCGTTCGAAATTTCAATTCTGCAATTTACTAAAAAAACGCCTCATTATCTTAAAATTTTAAAATCATAGTCGATATTGAGCTTTTCACATCAAAAGTATCTACCTAAACAATATGGAATATCTGTCTCTGACAGACAACCTCAACAACAGCTAGATTTAACAATGCCAATTAATATTATCTACAATTTATCGCAGCTATTAGTTTAATTTCGCTTTAACTGTAAAAAATGACACCAACACCACTATATATATCGTGCCAAGAACAAATAATAGTGATACTAAAACGGTTCAGTTCGTTACTATTATCCGCTATGATGATAAAACAACCTTAGCTTACTAACATGAATATGATAGTTTATAGCTGTGCTCAATATATCCTCATCTCCTATACTGATGCTGCCAATCATCGTATAGATAACTCTAAAATCACGTGGAGCCGTTTATGTCATACCGCGTTATTGCGCTCGATCTTGATGGAACACTACTTGATCACCAAAAGAAAATTCTACCGGAATCTCTAGCTGTCTTACAGGAAGCCCGTCGCCAAGGCGTTAAGGTCATCATTGTGACAGGTCGTCATCATGTCGCTATTCATCCGTTTTACCAAACCTTAGACCTTGATACACCAGCGATCTGCTGTAACGGAACTTATCTATACGATTATTTAGGCAAAAAAGTCCTAAAATCTAATCCGATGACCCTCGATTCAGTCACGCAAATGATCGATAAACTGCGTGGTACTGATATTCAACATTTAATGTATGTTGATAATGCGATGCTCTATAACGCGCAAACAGAAGGCATTAAACGTACATTAAATTGGGCTGAATCCTTACCTGTTGCACAGCGTCCAACCATTGAATTTGTTGAAGATTACGCTGATGTGATGCATAACTATGATTCTATTTGGAAATTTGCTGTTAGCTCACCAAATACAGATCAACTTCATCAAGTCGTTAGTGAAATTGAAAATGACTTTGGTTTAGATTGTGAATGGTCTTGGATGGATCAGGTGGATGTCGGCCGTAAAGGTAATAGTAAAGGCCAACGCTTAAAGGAATGGGTTGAATCCCAAGGGATGACAATGAATGATGTTGTCGCTTTTGGTGATAATTTCAATGATTTAAGTATGCTGACAACCGCAGGTTTAGGTGTCGCGATGGGTAATGCGGTTGATGAAATCAAGCAACAAGCTAAGCTCGTGACTCGAGTTAATACTGAACCGGGTATTGCTGAAGTTATCCGTAAGTACGTTCTGTAACGTCCAATTATTTTATTAATTCAAGGAAAGCTTAGCTTTCCTTTTCTTATTTTCTATTGTCACAACGCCAAGAACGACGAGTGATTATAGATGACGAGATAGCGATACAGCCTTCACTTGCGCATACACTTTTCTACCTTTACGAATAGACAGCTCATCCCTTGCCCAGCGGGTAATACGTGCCCATAAATAATGTTCTTCGCCTAAATCTAGCTTCACATCCACTTGTTCGCCATCTTCAATCCATTCAACCACTTCTGCGGCCAAAATATTTCGAATACTGCTCACTTGTGGTTTTTCAAGCACCAAAGATACATCCGATGCATCAATACGTATCCGAACGTTAGTGCCTTGTGGTGCGTTAACACGTGGGATCCACAGTTTTTGACTCCCCACAATCACCGCTGTCATTTCATAATCAGGGTGTTGACTATGTACAGTTGCACTGACCACACTGCTTAACGTTTCTTGCTGTAGCCAAGGACGCAAAGCACTGCTTGCCCAAACATCTTCCAAGGCGCCAAAGGCTTTAACTTTACCTTGTGCCATCACGATGACTTTATCTGCTAAACGCAAAATTTCATCCAAACTATGGCTGACATATAAAATCGGAATTTTAACGTCTTGAGAAAGCTTTTCTAAATACGGCAGCAATTCCCGTTTTCGGGGCAAATCCAAAGAGGCTAACGGCTCATCCATCAGGAGAATTTCAGGGGCTGTAAGCAATGCACGACCTATGGCAACTCGTTGTTTTTCACCACCAGAAAGGGTTATCGGGTAGCGATTGAGTAATTTTTCAATACCAAGCAGCCCGACAATATCGTCGAAGCGGGCTTTCATTTCAGGCGCCATGCCATAACGCAAATTGCTTTTCACCCGATAATGAGGAAACAACCGTGCATCTTGAAATACATAACCGATATGGCGTTGTTCGGGCGGTAAGCAAATCCCTTTTTCTACATCCACCAATGTACGACGATTGAGTACAACACGCCCTTTACTGGGTTTAGTTAGCCCACCTATCACATTGATAAGCGAGGTTTTTCCTGCGCCAGAAAGCCCAAAAACCGCGGTAATACTTTCCGTTGGCAATTGCGTTTTAACTTCTAACTGTAAGTCGCCTAATTTTTGTGAAAAATCGAGTTCTAACATATTAGGCCACTCCCAAACGCTTTTTACCCCAGCGGGTTAGCCACTCTGAGATCAATAATGAAATCAAGGCTAAAATAATCGCAATGACACATAAGCGCGCAGCGTCTACTTCTGCCCCCGGCGTTTCAATTAAGGTGTACATCGCTAATGGGATGGTTTGTGTTTCACCTGGTATATTCGAAACAAAAGTAATTGTGGCGCCAAATTCACCAAGCGAACGTGCAAAGGCTAACACTGTTCCGACAATAATGCCGGGAAGAGAGAGCGGAATGGTTATCGTGAAAAATACACGTAATGGTGTCGCACCTAATGTCCTCGCTGCTAGCTCCAATTTTTGGTCAACCGCTTCAAGCGCTAAACGAATTGCACGCACCATTAGTGGAAATGCAACCACGGCAGACGCAAGCGCAGCGCCCCGCCAACTAAAGGTAAAACTAAAGCCAAACCAGTTATATAACCATTCACCGATAAAACCGCGTTTACCCATACTGATCAACAGTAAGTACCCCACTACCACTGGCGGCAATACCAGTGGTAGGTGGATAATACTATCAAGCAGTGTTTTTCCAGGAAAATTACAGCGAACCAATACCCACGCAATTAAAATACCTAATGGTAAACTGAAAATTACAGCTACACTGGATACTTTTAGACTTAGGTAAATCGCTTCCCATTCATAAGGACTTAACATCTGCAAAAAAATGCTCTCTTAACGTTTATTTAGTTCGAGGTTCAAAACCGTAACGTTTGAATACTTCTGAAGCCGCAGGGGTTTTCAAGTATTCATAGTAATCACGCGTTGCTTGGTTATCTTGATCTTTAACAATTGCCATTGGGTATTCAACAGGTTTATGTGTATCTGCTGGGAACACACCGACCACTTTGACTTTTTGGCTAGCGACAGCATCAGAACCATAAACAATCCCTAAAGGGGCTTCTTGGCGTTCAACTAATGCCATACCACTACGCACATTATTCGTACGCGCTAATAGTGGATTAACCGTTTCCCATGCGCCTAAATTGCTTAACGCTTCTTTGGCATAAATACCAACAGGGACATGGTCAGGATCACCAACGGCTAAACGGCCACCATCTAGCAATTTTTTCCAATCCGTTTGTTTATTGATTTCGACTTTATCAATTTTTGCATCTTTCGGTGCGATTAACACCAATTCATTACCTAATAATGTATAGCGTGTATCTTCGACCATCAACTTTTTATCAATAGCGTAATCCATCCACTGTTGGTCAGCAGAAATGAATAAATTAGCGGGAGCACCTTGCTCAATTTGACGAGCTAGAGTCGAAGAAGATGCATAAGAAGCAACAACTTCAACTTGGGTGTCTTTCTTATATTGTTCTGAGATTTCATTTAATGCATTAGTCAGTGATGCAGCGGCAAAAACCGTAATTTTATCAGCTGCAAAACTGTGGCTAGCCATCGTTAATGTCAATGTTGCGCCCGCGAGAAGTGATACCAAACCTTTTTTCATTTTTATCTACCCTAGTATTAATCGACACGTTATATATAACAGGACACAGCGATAACTTAAAGTCAAACTCGCGATAAAAGTGTGCTGGCGCAAGAAATGATGCAATTTTGTTGCATGTTTTCCCTAAAGGATAAATTAGCTGATGAAAAAACACACAAGTACCCAAATCGTTTTTCTATAGAAAACTTTCTATTGCCCTTATAACTTTATCGGCACAAGTTGTGCACATTTCAGTATTCCATTCCACTTTTACAAATGACATAGCAAAGGTAATTATATGGTGGCCTTTCCGACAAAGCTTAGTACGCACTTTATGGCAGAATTAACAGTCGAACAGTTTAATGGACTGTTTGATAAAGAAATAGCATCTGAAACCTTAGCTTCTTTAGCAAAATCGGCTAGTAATGGGAACTTAGAGAGTATCGATTTATTACACAATATCGCTCTACGGCAAGACAGTGAGGGAAGAAAAGCAGAAAATATTCTGTTTGATTTATTTAGCGGAAAGCTGCCTGCAAAGAAAGGTATAGATAAAGAAATACAAGAAACTAGCAAAAAATTATATCAATTACACCTTAATACAAAAACCAAAAAACACCTAAAAGACTCGAAACTAACGACCCCTTCTAAGCTGCTTTATATTGTCGGATCTGCAATAGAAAAAGTTATTGATAGACTTGGTTTAACAAAACTATTGATGAAAAATGAACCTACGGAATCCACTCTTTGGGATAATAACAGGATGACAACAAGTGATGAGATTGATGCAAGCAATAAAAATAACCCAACTTTGCCATCAAATATGACGGTCAATGACTCAATAGGCCTCACCCAAAGCGGGTACAATTTATTAGCAGAAATAATTGAACAAAAAGTCTTGAATAGCAACACATTAAACCAACTCGAATTATTCCCTATCAATGTTAATGATAACCATTGGATCTTATTTGTGCTCTATCAGGCAGATCCAATACATCAATCAGCGAATAATAAAAGAAAATGCATTCTATTTAATTCATACGATAACGTGAGTACCGATATTCGAAAAGAAATAACAGTGGCAGCCAAAAAGGGCGGTGTTACTGAAGAAGATATCACTTACATAGAAGGAAACATCCAACAGAACGTACCTAATGGCTGTGGATTATTTGTTATTGCAGCAATAAAGCAATTAACTGAAAATATTCAGCAAGATCCTGATAAAACGCTCAAACAATTCCACCAAGATTTCTTAAATAAAACAATTTATGAACAAGAGCAATTTAATCTTCATGAACGTCGGCAATTATTTTCTACTTACTACGATAACGAATACCGACCATCATGAAATTCCTCTCCAATATGAAAAACCCCCTGACTGCATTTACAGTCAGGGGGCCTATAATCAGCCACATAAGAAATTTTGTTAAAAATTACTTGTTTTCAGTGTTGTGATGATGAGGTACATGTGCTTTAGACAGTAAGTTAAAGAATGCACCCAAGCCATAGATCAAACCCATGATCAAAAACATAACGACTGGAACCATCATCAGGGCAAAACCCAAACTTTTAATTAGTTCAAACATAGGAAAAAACCTCTTCAGTGATACTGTGCCCACCAGCCTACAAGATACGCCGACGAGGGAAAACTTGACTCTCAGTACATTGAGTATAAATCAAATCAGAATAATAACGCACAATTACGTTATAATGGAGACTATTTTAGACAAAATATTATACTAACGACATACTAAACGTGCTTTTTACGTCTGTCATCACCAGCCACGCCGGAAGGGAGAAATTTATGCAGGCCGAAATTTTACTCACACTGAAACTACAGGGCAGTTTATTTGCTGATCCTCGCCGTATCGCGCTACTAAAACAAATTAAAGCGACAGGGTCAATCAGCCAAGGCGCTAAACTCGCAGGGATCAGCTATAAAAGTGCTTGGGATGCCATCAATGAAATGAATCAACTCACTGATGATATCCTTGTTGATAGAGCAACAGGTGGCAAAGGCGGTGGCGGCACAACACTCACCCATTATGGTGAAAGATTACTTCAACTTTATGATTTACTGGCGCAAATTCAACAAAAAGCCTTTGATGTACTCAAAGAAGATAATCTCCCTTTAGACAGCTTATTAGCGGCTATTTCACGGTTTTCATTGCAAACCAGTGCCCGTAACCAATTTTTTGGTACTTTAATTTCCCGTGACCATATGCAAGTTCAACAACATGTACAAATTCGCTTAGCCGATAACAGCACTGTGATTAATGCCGCACTAACAGAGCAAAGTGCTAACCGTTTAGGGTTAACCGAAGGTAAAGAAGTTCTCGCATTGATTAAAGCACCTTGGGTAAAAATAACTAAACAACCTAACCCAACAGGCTTTGATAACTACCTTGCAGGGAAAATTACCACTTTGGAGAGAGGTGATGAGAACAGCGAAGTGATAGTGACACTCACAGGCGGTGAAACTTTATGTTCAACCATGCCAAACAGTGAAATTGATAGCCAATCTTTGAAAATTAATAATAGCGTTACTGCACTATTCAATGCTGACCAAGTGATTATTGCCACCCTGTGTTAATTTGTCCTGCTTACTTACTATAAAAGTAAGTAAGCATTCACCTTTTTTTTCCTGCCATGCCGTTCAGTTGTTGACTTTATCTTCAATCCTGATTATTTGTGATAGATGACAAGGTAAATAATCATGATAAGGAAGCTTGATGAGCACAATAACAATACAACATGGCAACTTTAAGCTCAGCGAAATCCAGACTTTAGACATTCAACAACTTAACATCGAAAAAGGGGAAAGTTGGGCTTTTATTGGTGCTAATGGCAGCGGTAAATCTTCACTCGCTCGAGTGCTTTCCAATGAGCTCCCTCCACTTTCGGGTGTCGTAAAAAATACATTCACCTCTCCAGTTCGTTTATCATTTGAACAATTACAAAAAATCATCAATGAAGAATGGCAGCGCAACAATACGGATATGCTCAGTGATGATGAAGATGACACAGGGTATACCGCTGCTGAAATCATTCAATTTAACCATAAAGACAATGAATTTTGTCTCGAACTGGCCGCTCGCTTTGGTATCAGTGACTTACTTTCGCGTCGCTTTAAATACCTTTCCACCGGTGAAACTCGTAAGGTTTTATTATGCCAAACATTAATGGGCAACCCTGACTTGCTAATCCTTGATGAGCCATTTGATGGCTTAGATGTTTACTCAAGAAATCATCTTAGTGAACTACTCTCTAGTTTGTCTGAAAAAGGCCTCACCTTGGTGTTAGTGCTAAATCGCTTTGATGAACTCCCTGAATTTATTGAAAATATGGGTGTTGTCGCAGACTGTAAGCTAACGATGGCGGGAAATAGAGAGTCAGTACTCGCTAACACGCTAATCACACAATTACAGCACAGCGAGAAAATTAAACATCTTTTCATCCCTGAAACCGAAGACCCAACCGCAGACGAAAAACTGGATGATACAACGCCTCGTATTATTTTGAGAAATGGGACCGTTAGCTACAATGACAAACCGATACTGCACGGTTTAAATTGGCAGGTAAATCCAAACGAACACTGGCAAATTATCGGCGAAAATGGAGCAGGAAAATCAACGTTACTGAGCTTGATTACAGGAGATCACCCTCAAGGGTACAGTAATGACTTAACCTTATTTGGCCTCCGTCGTGGGTCAGGAGAAACCATATGGGATATTAAGCGCCATATTGGGTATGTCAGCAATAGCATTCACCAAGAATACCGAGTCGCAACCAGTGTACTCAATGTCATTATTTCCGGTTTTCATGATTCTATTGGCTTGTACCAAGCACCTTCTGACCGTCAAATACAATTAGCGCATGAATGGTTAGCTTTGTTAGGTTTTTCAACACAAACAGCTCAGCAACCTTTCCATAGTCTTTCGTGGGGGCAGCAGCGCTTAGTTTTGATTGCCCGAGCGCTAGTTAAACACCCTGCCATGCTGATTTTAGATGAGCCATTACAAGGCTTAGATGGTCTTAACCGATTATTAGTACTGCGGTTTATTGATGTAATGCTAAGCCAAGGTAACACACAACTCCTGTTCGTTACCCATCATCATGAAGATGCCCCTGCTTGTATTACGCATCGGCTCACTTTTGTCCCTGATAATGGAAAATACCGTTACGATATTGAAGCGCTCTAATTTTTGACTTATTTGCCAATAGATACGATGAAACTATTGGCAAATTTAATCTAATGTTTAATAGATGATAACTAAATTATCTAATTACAACCATTTGATTTTGTTTAATTTATTATTATTCAGTTATTTTCAATTAGAAAAATCACACAAAATCATTACACTTCGCCTCTTCTAATAATTTAGACATTATAATGGATATTCTTTATGGCTTGGTTAATGTTAGCCTCTTCACTTGCTACACTTGCAACACATCGTTTAATTGCTCTTTTTTTACTCATCTGCACAATCATTACTGCTGCATACACACACATTATTGATTGGCAAGCGATTCTACTCTTAGCTTGTATTACGTTAATTGCCATTATTCGTTTGCGTTTCCAACACTACCTACCCATAAAAATTATCAGTGAAATCACCTTACTAATCTGTGCGATCGGGTTATTCATTCACTTATTTCCTGGTTTTAATAACCTGAAATATCTAGATAAAGTCACAGTAGGAACACATAGCGCTCCTTTCACAATGTATTTTAATTTTGATAAGGCACTCGTCCCTTTTATTTTACTTGCCTGCTTACCAACATTATTTATTTGCCGTCCAGCCAAACATGCAACTAAAGTTCAATGGGCACTATTAGTTAGTTTTGTTCCACTTTTATTGCTAATTGCGACTGCTGCTGGTGGGTTAGCCTTTGAATGGCATTTTCCTAGTTGGTTACCTGCTTTTATGCTCTGTAATCTATTTTTTGTTTCATTAGCAGAAGAAGCGCTATTTCGTGGCTATTTACAGCAACGCCTAACCCTTTGGTTAAAATCACCTTACCTCGCATTAGTTATTACTTCACTGTTATTTGGTGCAGTGCATTTTGCTGGTGGGCCGTTGTTAATTCTCTTTGCTACGTTAGCTGGTTTGATTTATGGCTTAGCTTGGATGTGGAGTGGTAAATTATGGCTGGCAGTATCAATTCATTTCGGGTTGAATTTAGGGCATCTATTATTTTTTACTTACCCATTTAAGTTGGTTACTAGTTAATATTAGCGAATTGAAAATTCATAATCCCCCATAAACTGGATGATTTTTATCATAAAAAATCACTAACACAAGTGATGTTAGTGATTTTTCATTATTATAGCCATGTTATCTATCGTTAATCTAATTACTAGCTTGATTAACATTCATTGGTTTAATTTCACCAGACTCAATATTAAGATAAAAATCTCGACTCGGATTTCCTTGTAGATATTTATCAATTACAGTGAAAATACTGCCAAAACGTAATTTAAAAATATTTTCAAATGAACTACCCGCATTAATTTTGTCAGTCTCAGTTGGTAATGACGATAACAAGGTTCCTGTGAGGAATCGATACTGATTTAATCTTTCTACAGGTATATCTTGTAACGCAAGCTCGTCTGCATTACGTAAACGATAAAAATCCACAGCAAGATCAAAACCATTCCATTTTGCAAAGTCCTTTAACTGATACCCTGTATTTTTAGCAAGAATAGCGGCTTTATCACTGGCTTTTTTCCATGCATCAGAGTCTTTCTTCAAATAGATTTCGGTGACATTAACAGTCCCAGGGTCGTTTGCACAGATTTCATGATTTTGGCTCAATGGTGCCGTTAATACTTCATTATAAGCTTTCTTTGTATCTAATTGGCTTAAAATAAGCATCTCTTCACCATTCAAACTAAATAACATTTGACGAATTTCACATGGCCATTCCTCTGGAATAAAACGTAAACGTGTCAGTTCAGTAATATGCCAATTAGTGAAGTCATAATAATTATTTGCGCTTAAGATATCTTTATTCCAAAGATGCGACGAGTTGGTATTTTTGAGGTGATCCCATTCTTGCTGATAGTGCTCAAATAACTCATCAAACCGAGGTACATCTTCTATTATAATAGTTTGCACATCAATTTCATTGGCATTTCTAAAATTCAATATTTTATAAGCAGGGACATATGCTGCCATTGAGGGAGCTTGAATATTAAAAAGTAAGCTGCCATCCGAATACTTACGTACACCTGTATCATTAAAATGCATATGACCGCCAACATGAACACCGATGCCTGTTTTTGCCATTGCATGGCTCGTGTCTTCTTTTGGAGCCCTTTCTAACTGAAATTTACCTTTACCAAAAATGGTTTCAAGGTCATCTGCTGCGCCATTATCAAATTCAACCATCGGAAAATGGCTAAACGTGATTAATGTTTTATTTTGTTCTTTCGCGCGCTTTGCAACATCCGCCATCCACTCAACAGTCTGTTGTTTGTGTGTCAACATTTTGTTGTAACCCGCATTCCCCGACCCCGCAAAGTTTTTAGCCGCCTTAGGGTGGTTAATATCTGCTTTTTCAGAAGGAACATAGACATTGGCATCAACGGCCATTAACCACAAACCAGGAGTAGGCTCAACAAGGTAACTACTGTCTGCAACATTAAAACAAGGCCCATATCCCTCCTGCTTATATTTACCGCCTGTTCCTTGAGTACAAATTTCATACTGTCTTTGGTTAAAATCACTGGATTTTAAAGCTGCTTCATAGCTGTAACCTTGAGAATCATAGTTTGAGTATGGCGTTTCCCAATAAATATCTTCTGGTAGTGGATTAATACCAAACGATTTCATTGCATCCATCACTCGACCATAACCACTATATACCATTTCTTCGGTACAAATTGTCGGTAACTCAGCGCCCGTTTCTATAACGGCCGTTTTTCCTTTATATCCCGTACACTCATTAGCCCCTAAACTAAAGATACGTTGAGTTTTACCATCAATTCCAAGAAAATCTTCCTTTCCTGCTGGCATATCAAATGGGCGGTTCGGATCATGATTTCCTGGCGTTGCAAAGAAACGCATACCATATTTTTGCTCGTACTCTTGCAAGACTTTCACTAGCCCACGTAAATGAATAGGTTGGCCGTCATCGGTAAAATCGCCAGGTAATGCAATGAGTTTAATACCTTTCTTACCTGCATCATCAAGTGCAGCACGTAGAGCAAAATAATTTTCATTAAATAAACGCGTAGAGGTTAATTGCGCATACATAGAACGAATAACGGCATTTTGACCACTTTTACTATTTTTTAATCCTTCAAATGCATTATCAGCAAACTGCCCATAAACATCATGAAAATGGATGTCGGGCATAAACGCGACGCGATAATTATAAGATTGAGCCGTAGGGTCATTTGCCATTGCGACAGTTCCAACGGACATTAATGCAAGGGCAAAACCATATTTTAATTTATTGTTCATATTTGTTCCCTTTAGATAATTAACTATTTCTATCAGAAGTTATATGCAATGCCAACACGATAACGCCACTGCCATGCATCACGGTAAGTTTGTCCATTTTTGACGTATGAACCGTCATCATAGGAAACATAGCCTAATTCAATATAAGGAACCCATGTCTTATTACCAATCCAAGACACATTCAGATTATGTGCATAATCCTTTTCTTTACCTTTATATGCGGGATAATCAGTATCAAATTTATATTCAAAGTCATAACTTAATGAGAAATCTTGCAACTTATAACCTAAATAAAAATTACTCTGCCAATAATGTTGATTATCTTTTTTAGGCTTATTAGAGTTATCATAATGCCTTACGCCATAACGTAAACGAGTTCCAATATTAAAATCATCCGTTAAATTATAAGCAGCTTTGACACTGAATTTATAAGCTGTATCTTTATCTCCTGAATCTAGCGCAAAAGAAGGAGTTAAAACAAAATCTTTTGTGGCTTTATATTTATAACCGACTTCAACCTCATTTCCTTTTGATGATAGGTTTTCACCGAAACCGCCATCTCGGCTTCTCCATTTTCCTTCAAGGCTAAAATAAGTTCCATTTTGCATGCTATGGCCAATTTTGACACGATCTTCATGACGATGCTCATCCCCTAACCATTCATGACGATAGTCAATATATGTCGCATTCGCTGCTGTGCAAAATAATAACGTAGAGATACCTAGAGTTAAGTTTTTCATAAACTGATTCCTATAATTAATATTTATTTTTTATTTAACGATTAAAACAATGAGTTATTAGTTATCTTTTATGTATATACACTCCTTATTTTTTTGAAAAAACCATCCCATCCCTTTAAGTAACTTAAAAGAAAATTAACCTTATTAAAATTTTAAAATTATTTTATATTCTTATCTCACATCCCTAATTCCAACTTTAATAAATCAACAATATATTTTGATTTTTTCGCATTTAATATTTCATTTCTAAAAGACTCATGCATTAATTTACGTGCGAGAACAGAAAAGATTCGCATATGCTGATTTTCATCTGAATCATTAATTGTTAGCATAATTACCAATTTAACATCAACATTGTCTCCCCACGCTAGCTCATTCGGTAAACGCAATACTGAAATACTACTATGTTTAACAAAAGGTGATTTACAGTGCGGTATTGCAATTGAGAAACCTAATGCCGTACTAAAAATTTCTTCCCTCTGCCATATTGCTTGTTCAACTTGTGCTCCTGAGTCAGCTCGGTGATTAATCTCTAAATTATCAGTTAATCGTTTAATGACTTCCTCTTTACTTTCCATTTTTTCATCAAGAAAAATTAAAGACGGGTCCAATACTGAATAATTAATTTTTGGTTTATTCGTAGAACTAGCCAAATGAGATAATTTATATTTTTCAAGCTTGAACCAATTATCTGCATATACATCAGGTTCAATAATTAATAAATCGTATTGCGTGTCTACCAATAAAACATGAGCAGATTGGATTGATTCAATCATAGAGGATGAAAGGCATATTAAAGGAAGAGAGAAAGATTGCGCTAAAATAACGGTATGTGATATTTCTGCGCCTGTAGCCATCACAATACCTTGCAAATATTCACCTCTCAATGCCAATAATTCGCTTGGAGTTAGTAATCCTTGACAAATAATAATCGAATCTTCTGTTAATTTAGGAAGTTGTATTTTAGATTGAATACCAAGATGCCTCGCTATACGCAATCCCAAATCCTTAATATCTAACTCACGTTGGCGTAAATATTCATTACTACTGCTTCGAAATGGCAAGCTGAGTTCCTCAATTGCCATTGATAACGCCGCAATCGCATTACGTGCCTCTCTTGGTTCAAGCAAGCAGGCTTCAATATCCTCATCATCCAATAATTGGCTTTGTGCCTCTAGAATATCAACCGCTGCTTTATCAGCTTGCTGAATGTCTAGACTAAATTGCTGACGAGCTCTTTGTAACGCAAGTTTTAGTATTTCACATTGCTCTGATTGTGAACTCGATGGCTCTGATAATGAAATCTTTTGTAAATCAAAAGATTCCATATAAATAGACCTACCTTTTGCAATACCTTTGCTAACACCGTCACCCTGAATAATTTGGGATAGTGTCCGGCTCAGATATATCGGGATCATTCCTTGTTCTGGTTTATCTTTTTTCGGCATTAATCCATCACAATGAATAAACTCTTGCTCAATAAATATTTTTAGTTTTTCATAAGCTAGATTTTCATCATTTCCACTGATTGTAAAATAACATTCGTCACCAACAGTGACATCTGCACCAACAAGAGCCAGCACACTTTTCGCATTGGCTTGGCGTTGTTTACTTTTATTAAAAAGTAAAATATCTGATTGAAAACAAGCTGTTTTTTGCTCAATTGCACTCGCTGGTCTTGCATGAATACCATTTGGTAACTCACAACGAAATGTAAGTACTTTCATTACTTTTCCTTATTAATTAATCAACCAAGACACAGGCGTACAAGGGGCTGCTTTATCTGTATTTATGCATGGAGACTCCGATAAAGTAACTTGGTGTATCTGTGTATTCGACTTAGGCTCTGAATAAGTTTTGGTTTCACTACTTGGGTTCCACCCTCGCAAAATAAGTGATTCTTGGTTCTGTGCTTTTTTCAAAGTGCTGAAATGCAGCTCGCTATCCCACGTCAGTAAACTATAAATATCAGGAAAAACAATATAATGAGGGTTAGTTTTAAATTGAGACCAACCAGAGTCTAGGTAACCAAACGCAGGTAAACGCCAATGCTCAATATCACGCCAAAGTTGGGAACTTTGACTATTGTCTATCGGCAGTATGGCAAAATGGAAATGATGGAGCCCCTGAATTTGTGACTCTGGTGATGGAAGAACCATACCCGATGCACGTCCCGGCCGCCAAGTGAGATTGGCTTGGCCTAACCAACCCACACTGCGCAGCAGGGTTACGCGAATAATATCGGTTTGGTTTGCTGGTATCTCATACTCTCTGAGCCCTTTCGTAACAACACACATACCTTTTTTATCATCATATTGCATTACCAAACTTTGCATTGGATAGAGTGCCGTTGGTGCTTCCGTCCAGTTTTCTTCTCGCCATATTTTCATGGCAGCTGGCTGATTTTCTCGCTGGATCAAACCAAAAGGTTGGTCTGCGAAATGAAATACCTGTTGAACTACCGTAGGGATCTCTACCTGGATTCGATGGTCTTCGACTGTATTATTGATCGTGATTTCAACATCTAACCATGCCTTATCATGAGGCAAAGAAAGTTTCATGGTGGCAGTTAAATGCGCATTAGCTTGCTTTTCTTGGCGGGCCATCGCATTTTGAGGAACGGGTATCAGCCAATTAAGCATAAGCGAATCCATTAAAGGCGCCCTGATACAATCAAATTGCTCTAAATGGCCATCACTACTGATTAACCAATCATTTTCAGGTGGCGAATAGTTATAATTATCCCCTGCGTCCCCACCATCAATTAACCGAAGAATGTTCGGATAATGCTGCTGACTGCGTTTATCGGTTAGCATCAACTGCCCTTGATGTATTTCGAGCTTCAACCATTCATTTTCTAATATATTCTCAGCCTGAATATGGGTAGGAGTGTCAAAGCCCGCATTTTCACCTTCAAGTAAATAAAAAGTCCGATAACCACAGGAAGGCAAGTCTTTCGCTTCAAGTAATATTTCACACTTCCGATACCATGTCGTTGTTGTACTATTTGCTAGTTCCTGTACGATCAATGACATATCCTGTTTTTCTTCGTGAATAAGTTGCCAGCGGCAAGGTCTTCCTGCATCGTCCTTAATACAAAATTGTTTTTCCGGTGTATAAAGTGTAATGCGAACCTGCGCATCTCTTTTATGTGGCAATGAATTGAAGATAATCACTTTTTTACCTTCTTGGGTCGCCTCTATCCCACAAGCAAGCATTTTCATATTCAGATCAAACAGTTGATTCGCACTTTCTAAGCCGTCTTTTAAGCGCGCTTTTACCATGCTATTAACACGATCAGAGTTACACCCACCAATACTGTCGTGGGCATGCGACTGCATCGCTTTGCGCCAAATATTATCAATCGCGGTTTGTGGGTAAGGCAAACCAAGCCGCCAATTAATCGCTAAAAGTGGCTCGAGTTGTTGGCTAACAAATTGCTCTAACTGTGCATTTAATAATTTGATATCCACCCGTGTGGAAAAAATACCGCGGTGGACACGCATATATTTCGAGCTCAGTAATTCACCTTCGAATTCAGGTAATCCCGAACTATTAGCTTGAAGCGCATCAAAAAATGCACTAAAGCTACTTTTGACAAAATAATAGTCATTTTGTACTTTATTTAGCTGCTCAAGCATTCTAGGAACGGCATACTCAAATGGCGACTGGTCATTACCATTAGGTAACAATATCTGGTCCGAATGAGCAAACCGAGCCTGTTTTTCTAGGATTGCAGGCAAAACAGCTGACGCTTTTTCTGGGTTATCAGGCAGCCATTTCGCACAACCATACCCCCAAGGTAATACCGCCGTAGTGACTCGATGGCCTGACTGCGATTTCCAAATAAATTCACTACTGGCAACATCATGTTCACACCAGCCGCGCCATACCACCGCATGGTTAATGCCAAACTCTTGTAAAAACATTGGAAGTTGCGAACTTTGTCCAAATGAATCAGGCACATAACCTATTGGCATATAATTTTCCCATTGATCACAATCGGCTTTGCCCAATAATAAATTACGCGTAATGGATTCAGCTCCCACCACTAAAAAATCCGTTTGTGTATACCAAGGCCCAATAAGAATTCGACCTTGTTTAATTAATTTCTGTAAACAATCACGCCTTTCTGGTGCAACCTGTAAATAATCTTCCAACACTACAGTCTGTCCATCTAAGACAAATGGGCCAAGAGAAGGGTCTTCTTCTAAATGTTTTATTAAATCATTCATGAAATAATAAAGAACAATTTTTGAATCATTCTCAGTGAAATACCATTCACGATCCCAGTGCGTATGTTGAATTAAATGTACCGTTTTCATTTTATGACCTTAAAATATTTTTAGCAGAACAAACCCGTCACGTTATTCACGCTAATTAACACAGCATAAGATTATTAAGATAAAGTTCTAATTAACGTCCGACTTTAAATTTAGGAATCGCCGTTTCTATTTTTTTAGTTTCTATCGTTTTATTTCCACGAAATATTAATAAAGAACCAACAGTGATAATTCCAGATCCTACAGCAACCGATAATATATATATCGGCCATTTATCTACGGCCAACCAGCCATAAAACCCTGAAATAGGCGCATGGTTTATCGCACCTAAACCAACTGCCATCGCCGCACCTGTTGCTGCACCAACTATATTAATAATAATAATTTTTGGATTTGCCAGCGCAAATGGAATTGCACCCTCTGAAACACCAATTAACCCCATTAATGTCGACGCTTTGCCAGCCTCTCGTAATGACTCAGGAAAACGTTTTGCCCAAATTAACGTTGCTAAGCCAATGCCAATTGGGGGAATAATAATAGCCACTTGAGCCGCAGTATTTGGCTCATAAATTTCCGATGCTAATAATGCCATTGCAGTAGTTACAGCCGCTTTATTAACTGGCCCCCCAAGGTCAAATCCAACCATGGCACCAATAACGGCAGCAAGAATAATTTTGTTAGACCCCGACATTGATAAAAGCCATTGTTCCATACCATGATTAAGTGCCGCTAAAGGTGCACCAATCACAAATGCCATAATAATACAGGTGAGTAATGTACCCCCGACTGGTAAAATAAAAATAGGTCCTGCTGATGCAAGTGATTTGGGTAATTTCGTATATTTCGCTAATAAACGAACAATGTAACCCGCAATAAATCCTGCCGCTAATGCACCTAAAAACCCCGTCCCTAAATTGCTAGCCAATAGGCCGCCAACCATGCCTGGCGCTAGTCCGGGTTTATTCGCAATCGCAAAACTGATATAACCCGCAACAATGGGTAACATGAGTGATAACGCTAACCCACCAAAACCATCAAATTTATGAAGCATTTGCACCACAAAATTTGTCGCATCCTGATGGCTTGCATCCCAAATATTATCAATGCCATATAAAGATGCACCAATACGCGCTATCCCCATAATTACCGCACCAGCAATAACAAATGGCAGCATCCATGACACACCAGTCATAATGGCATTTTTAATTTCCGTACCAATACCTAATTTAGACGCACCATTAAACTGCCCCATTCTTCATTTCCTCCTCGATGGCATCAATAATTGCATCGCCATACTTAATTGGATCAGCAACGCTACATTCAAGCTTAATCATTCCATCAAATCGTTCCTTATTAATAACAGCGACATCAGCAGCCAAAATGACCGCATCTGCTCTTGCTAAGTCGTCACTGGTAATTTCATTTTCAATTCCCATACTCCCTTGGGTCTCAACTTTGATTTCGTGACCACGTTTTTTCCCTACGATATCCAATGCTTCCGCTGCCATATAAGTATGAGCAACACCAGTAGGACAAGCAGCGACACAGATAATAAACATAACAACTCCTTAAAAATTTAATTCAGGTAATAAAAAAAGCACAATGGCGAAAACGCGCATTGTGCTTTTGAAAGACAATTAAAGTTAAATTAGCCAAATTTCCAGGCGCACCACTAGAATGACGGCAAGTCATCATGTGACGTAAACTAGAAACAAGGAACAAAAATAGCAATTCGTAACGCTTACGAATATTCAGTGATATTAATGGCTTTACGTAATACTTTCTTTCTACTTTAACCACACCGCTAGCAAATAATTCGGTATAAAGCGTCTGTGCACTCAGCCATAATTGCGACCAATTAACTGAAAAATCATTTTCTAATTGGTTAGGGTATTCGGATTCGTCTTTTTCTAAAGAGGTAACGGGAACAAACCAGCAAATTTTGCTCAATAAAGCCTTCATTTTGCTATCAAGTGACAGCAAAAATAAAATGCAGGTCTTAAAAAATGAAGCAAAATGTAAAGACATCGTGTTTCCCCTTTAGAAATTGGCATCATTCTAAACGTATAAAATAGAAAATTACTGTGATTCCACACTCATTTATTAAAATAGATATAAATTAAAACCGTCAAAACCTTATTAACGACCTTCGTTAATTAATAATAAATTGATTATTAATGACTTAGATTAAATTATAAAAATATTTTTTATTTTAAAAATATATTTTAGTAAAAAAAGCAAAAGAATAAAAAACTGGAAATTCCACAATAATATAAATTATTAATCTGGCTTCTTTATATTAATTCAAAAAAAGTATTTTTATGCATTTTTATATAGAATGCGATTCAACCCACAAGCTTAATTAAAAGGAATTTAATGAAATAAAAAATTTGAAAAATAACAAATTTAAGATAGGTCAGAATAATGAAGTATTGATTAATGCTTAACTCATTAAATTTATATTGCTCAATAAGTGAGACAATGTAATTCATCAAAAGCTGATAACATTTTCAATGTTATCAGTTCATTGGACCATTACAAACTCACGACTTCAAGCACAATGTTCAAACGAGTCAGTGTACCTCAATCACCGAACAAAAAACTTATGGTGAAAAAACAAACTTGGTTTAAACAGCAATCATCAGTAATTTGTAAAAAAACAACCAACTGCCTGTTCTTTGCCTTAAAGTTATTAGGCACTTTGCTTGATATCCATCATAAGAATGTACAAACCGTCATTTTATCGCTTGCTGTATCGATTCAATTCGAGTTAAATTTAGAGTATCCACAGGATCTACAAACTTAGAAAACAAGTCATTACCCTCATGTAAAATTTGTTTTTCACATAGATAGGGAGAAAACGCAAGTTGCTACTGGCGTTCGAGTTGACTATCCCTATAATGTAGGTCAGCAACAATTCATTTCTAATTAGAATGTACTGATAGGAGTTTTAGCTATGGCTGTAACTAAACTGGTTTTAGTAAGACACGGTGAAAGTGAGTGGAACAAAGAGAACCGCTTCACAGGTTGGACTGACGTAGAACTGTCTGATAAAGGCCGCGAAGAAGCAAAAATTGCAGGCCAACTGCTAAAAGACGAAGGTTTTGTTTTTGATTTTGCTTACACTTCCGTTCTGAAACGCGCTATCCATACTTTATGGAACATCCTTGATCAAGTTGAACAATCATGGTTACCAGTCGAAAAAAGCTGGAAATTAAATGAACGTCATTACGGTGCTCTGCAAGGTTTAGACAAATCAGAAACCGCAGCAAAATACGGTGACGAACAAGTTAAATTATGGCGTCGTGGCTTTGCCATCACACCACCTGACCTGACTAAAGATGATGAACGCTTCCCTGGCCACGACCCTCGCTATGCGAAACTGTCAGAAAACGAATTACCAGTCACTGAAAGCTTAGCAACAACAATTGAACGTGTTGTCCCTTATTGGGAAGAAGTGATCAAACCACGTGTCACCAGTGGTGAGAAAGTGATCATTGCCGCTCACGGTAACTCACTGCGTGCTTTAGTTAAACACTTAGACAACTTAAGTGAAGATGAAATTCTTGAATTAAATATTCCAACTGCGGTACCAATGGTTTATGAATTCGATGAAAACATGAAACCAATCAAACGTTACTACCTAGGTAACCAAGATGAAATCGCTGCTAAACAAGCTGCAGTTGCAAACCAAGGTAAAGCGAAGTAATTACTTACTTTATCTTTAATACAGAAGGGTTAAGCCATTTGCTTAGCCCTTTTTTATTATCTGAAATATGACCTTATTCCCTCTATAACAAAAAACACTAACTGTTAGTTTTAGAAAGAGGAATAAGCGGCTATCATAGGGAAAACACATTGAAAGGTTGATAAAACAACAAAATGAACAAATTTAATATGTATGTTTGGGTTGGTCTTGTATTGAGCGCCAGTATCTTAGGCTCTCTGCTGTATATGATCCAAGGTGGCGAATTAGTCGTTGATGGTTCAAATGGTGCAGCTAATGCTGAGCTGATGAAAACCTTAATGATCATTGCCTGTGTCAGCTTTCCAGTACAAATTATTAGTATGATGGTAATGGCTTATAAACCTCGGTTATCCATTGTTCTTACGATATTAAGTAGCCTAGCATTGATGCCAATCACCATTGTATTTACTATGGGAATGATTTTCTCTGCGATCCGCTGGCGCTATCATCAACTAAACCAATTTGATACATCTTTAAATGTTCAATTTGACCAACGTGTTGAGTTCAACAAACGTAATAACCGTATTTTAGTCGGCGCACTTGGTTTAATCAGTATCACTTTCATTATATTAAGCCAAAGTTTAGGGATGTTCCTGTTTGTTTTTACCATTTTTCTTGGTTACTTCGGCAAAAAAGCGGGAGATGGCGTTTATTTAGCCGTCAAAGATGCTCATTTATATATTCGCCCCAATATTTTTGCTCATTGTTACCGTATTCCCTTAAAAGATGTCACTTACGTGAAAGGTGAAAAAGGAAAAGTGCATTTCGATGTTCAGACCGACAATGAAGTATTGCAATTAACGGCAACGCCAGCTAATGCAACATCTGAAGAGAAAGCTAAGCTAATGGAGTTATTGAGTAAAATACAAAAATAGCTAGAGGATAATATTCTCTGCCAATAAATATATTGACAGAGAATTTTATTAATTAAATTTTACTATTAGTTGTATATAGCTGGGTGAATAATCTGTGTATGGCTGAGTGAATTAATTTGATGATCATTCCTCACCCCAAAACTCATATCTGCTGGAGCAAAACCTGCCATAACAGAAACAAAGTTTTGAGTTCCAGCTTCTTGTTTTCTAATCGCCTCTTTGTACGCTTTCATCGTTGATTTAGTATGAGTTATATGAGACTCGAAAATATCTCGGTTACTTATAGTATCGTTATATTTGGTTTCTATTTCTCTTGCTTCCGTTAGAGATCCCTGAAGACACTTATCAAATATTTGTTTCTGATAATTTTTTGCCATTGAATCATACAAATCAACCATTTTCTGATTACTGTTTAGTTCGCCAATATAATCCGAATAAAAAGCTTCTTTATCCGCAAGAAATTCCTTAACATTATTAACTAAAGAATGTACACTATTACTTCCATACCTAGAGTTTTTAGCTAGTTCTGAAAATTCATTGTCAATTGACTTCAATTCATGAAATAGTTTATCATTCATTCCATCAGTATCAATAACATCGAATACATACTTTAAATAAGGCTCTTCTTTAACTAATTTACTTCCATATTCACTTAATTCTTTAAGTAATGACTCTCTTTCATCAAGGCTTTCAGAATTAAAATATTTGATAATCATTTCCTTGAAATCAATTATACTACTTATCTGCTTTAGTGTCCCAATAGCATAATTATTAACTTCTAGAATATAATCTTTAATCTGCTGTAATTTTTTTTCACTAATCTCCCCCATATCTTTCTTATCAGAAAAAATTTTAATGTATTTTTCTGTACTGTTACTCATTATATGATAAATTTTCTCTCCAGAATCAATATACACACCTAAATCATGTGAATTTATTCTCATATATATATTACGATTCAATTCAATTTTGATATTTTTTTCCATTTTATTTCCTTTACTTTCCATATTTATTTAATCATAACTAAATTTAACAAAATAACTTTCACTAAATTACACTTAATAAATTGATAAAATTAACCATAGATTCTAGAAAAGCATATTTGCTAGTAAAATTAAAAAATCATTCCATTAAATAAGCCTCTAAGAGCCAAATAAAATCTAACAACTAAGATAGTGAATAAAAAATATCACACTTCAATAATTAGGTTTAAAATCAATTTAACCCAACCTAATAAAATAAACAAATTTTTATTTAATATTTAATAACACACAAACATTAAAAATGAAAATAATATATTTCATATGGATTGAAACTAGAGAGCTTAATATTTATAATTATATAAATATTAAAAAAGCCAATTCAATTATAGAATTAGCTTTTTATTTTAAAAAGAAGATATTTATTTCGTACGACGTGTAATCACTGCATCAGATAATTGACGTAAAACTTTTTCAGTATCATCCCAACCAATACATGCATCAGTGACACTTTTACCATAAACTAATGGCTCGCCCGATTCTAAGTTTTGGTTACCTTCAACAAGATTACTTTCAATCATAATCCCTGTAATAGAACGGTCACCATTACGGATTTGCTCGCTCACATCGGTCGCCACTTCCATTTGTTTCTCGAATTTTTTACAGCTATTCGCATGGCTAAAGTCAATCATAATACTCGGTACAAGCCCTGCTTTTTCTAGCCCTTCACGTACTTCTTGTACATGTTTAGCACTGTAATTTGGTTCTTTACCGCCGCGTAAAATAATATGACAATCAGGGTTTCCGCTAGTGTTCACAATGGCAGAATGCCCCCATTTAGTGACCGATAAGAAACAATGAGCTGAGCGCGCTGAATTAATTGCATCAATGGCAATTTTAATCGTGCCATCGGTACCATTTTTAAAACCGACAGGACAAGATAAACCTGACGCTAATTCACGGTGAATTTGTGATTCCGTCGTACGAGCACCGATTGCTCCCCAACTCATCAAATCTGCAACATATTGCGGGCTAATAACATCTAAGAATTCACCTGCAGTCGGTAAACCTTGGTTATTGATTGTTAACAGCAATTCACGTGCAATACGCAAACCTTCGTTAATATCAAAGCTACAATCCATTTTAGGGTCGTTGATCAACCCTTTCCAACCCACTGTGGTGCGCGGCTTTTCAAAATATACACGCATGACAATTTCTAAAGAACCTTTAAGTTCTTCACGCAATTTACCTAAACGCTCTGCGTACTCTAAAGCCGCTTTAGTATCATGGATTGAGCAAGGCCCGATGACGACAACCAAACGGTCGTCCTTGCCTGCTAAAATATTGTGGATAGCGAGGCGTGCTTCATGAACGGTAAACGCAGCTTTATCGGTTGCTGGAAATTTTTCAAGCAGAGCAATTGGTGGTAATAATTCTTTTATTTGTTTTATTCTGACGTCATCGTTCTGATAATTCATACCCGTATATCCAATGTTTATTATTTTTTACTGTAGTTGATTTGCATGCTAGGTTTCTCCCAAGTTACTGCGCTTGAGTAAAGCGTTGAGCGGAACGGTGAATGACTTCACTGGACTTAAAAAACTTACAAGATAATTAGCATCGAATTTTTAATCTAACCGTTCAACCGAAGTCTGTAAACAGGCAAACGCACGATAAAACCATGGTTTTATTAATCGCTAATTATAAAATGAGGTGAAAGGCTGATATTTAGCACAATAAACAAGCTAAAAACCCATTTAGCAGAGCAAAGAATAACTAAAACAGCTAAACAACGATGATGTCACTTTAGCCGTTTTATCGGATTTTTTCTGGCTAAATACGCGAAATTGGTGAGGAGCCATTCTCTTTAGCTGATTTTATCCAAAGTCTGGAGCCATTGACCGCGATACCTAACAAAATTAAGTATTCTAAAGACATCGCATAAACACCTTGAATAAAGAAAATAACAATACTAATCACATTAATAATGACCCACAGTAGCCAGTTTTCTACATACTTACGCGTCATCAAGATCATTGCGACGACAGAAAGTATGGTCATTGCAGAATCCCAGAATGGGAATGCATCCGGTTCTATCGTAGGCATCGCAAGGTTGGCACCAAACAGATTTAACAACTCGACTGCCCATCTTGCTAGTACGCCAAATACTGCATCAATATTAAATGTGAGATAAATAATAGCAACGACTGAAATAACCAGTGTTATAGCCGCTTTTGGTAAGCTCAACCAACGAATTTTTAACTCTGCTTGCTGCGAACTGGTGACCCTACTCCATGCATACCAGCCATAAATATTGGCGACAAAGAAAAATATCTGTAGCAATAAATTTGCATATAGCTGAATTTGAAAGAAAATAACTGCAAACAGAGAAACGTTAATTAGCCCAAACAGATAATTAATCGTTTTTTCTAAGCTGGCAAGCAAGATACAAAGTAAGCCGGCAATGGTCCCCACGGCTTCAATGTAAGATAAATCATAAACTGAACCCCATAGCGGGATCTGCACTAACGTATTGGCTGTACTAAAGAAATCCATCCCAAAATCCTTTATAAGTGATCGTTAATGTTGTATTGCTCAGTACTTCATTAAAATTGTATTTATTATTTTAGACTCTCTGCAAAATCTAGCATCTTATTTAATGGTCGTAATGCTTTTTCTCGTAATATCTCACTGACATGAATTTGATGATCTTGCGTATTCCCTTCTAAGGCGTCAGCAATCGCTTTTAAGCCATTCATTGCCATCCAAGGGCAATGTGCACAAGTACGGCATGTAGCGCCCTCACCCGCTGTTGGAGCGATGTAAAGCGTCTTCTCGGGGCAAGCTTGCTGCATTTTGTAAAAAATACCTTTATCCGTCGCCACTATCATCGATGGGTTAGGTAAATTTTGTGCTGCTTTAATTAATTGACTTGTAGAACCAACCGCATCCGCTAGGTCGACAATCGCTTGGGGTGATTCAGGGTGCACCAATACCGCTGCTTCAGGGTATAGTGCTTTCATTTTTTCTAATGATTGCGTTTTAAATTCATCATGAACAATACAAGCCCCCTGCCAACACAGAATATCTGCCCCAGTTTGCTGTTGAACATAACGTCCGAGATGGCGGTCAGGAGCCCAAATAATTTTTTCACCTAAGCTGTCTAAGTGTTCAATCAATTCCACTGCGATACTTGAGGTCACAACCCAATCAGCCCGAGCTTTAACTGCTGCAGAGGTATTGGCATACACCACTACGGTTCTATCTGGGTGCTCATCACAAAAACGGATAAACTCCGCTTCAGGACAACCAATATCAAGGGAACATTGGGCTTCTAATGTCGGCATTAAGACTTGCTTTTCTGGGCTGAGAATTTTTGCAGTTTCGCCCATAAATTTCACCCCAGCAACAACCAAAGTTGATGCCGAATGCTTTGCACCAAAACGCGCCATTTCAAGAGAGTCTGCGACACAACCCCCCGTTTCTTCAGCCAATGCTTGAATTTCAGGGTCAGTATAGTAATGTGCAACGATCACCGCATTTTTTTCGAACAAAAGCGATTTGATCCGCTGCCGATAAAATGATTTTTCATCCGAGCTTAATCGTGCGGGTTTTGCTGGGAATGGATAAACTGACTGGTCAAAATCGATAAACACGCTCATTGGTTGCCTCTGTTTAGCAAAAAGCGATTTTAATAGTTAAACCAAGCTAAAAACCGCCTAAATTCACAATTTTTGTTTTATATACTAAACACGATACGCTAATTTGCTCAATAAGTCTTCACTATTTTTACTTATCTAGCATCATTTCCTCCCCATTAGCGATTCTCCTCAAAGGATATACCCTGCATGAAAGCAAAAGTTGATTGCTCTTTGATTTATCAATAGATGGTGTTTAATTAAGAGGCTAACTTGTATATGTAATAGGGATCGTACACGTTAATTTTATATCCCCCAATAATTCGGGTTGCGGGCAGGCGACAAGGAAAATAGACGGAGTGCATAGATAAACTCTGTGGCTCGACGAGCGTAGTCACTTATACCTCAACGAAATGCCCTGCAACTTGAAGAGTCACGGGTATAAATGTCATGAAATAAAAAAGTTACAACCTGCCGACTTGTACTGTAGACAGGTATGATAAATCAAAGGAAGATATGCAACTAATATATTGGTATAGGTAGAAAAATGGATTCTATAATATTATTATGACTTACTATATTAGATAGAATTTTCTCTCTACTGTAAAACCCTGCAATATTCTCGGTCAAATTTCCACTCTCAATATGTAATTCAGATTTTATTTTGTTTTCGTAACTAATAGCATCACCCTCTTTAGTACTATCTTGTATTAATTTATCACTCGACATATCCATTTTTTGCCTATACTCAGTAATAATTTCAAGTTCATCATTCTCAGCATTATTAATCTCTAATTCCTCATCCGATTGTTTATATTGCTGTAAACTTCCTATCGAATAAGATATATCACTTGCAGTGTATCTTAAATTAGCCAAGGAAGAGTGAAAAGTTAAAGTATATTCTTTAGTATCAGTGATCAACTGGCTAACCTTCGAGTCAAACGTGGATAACAATCTGTGTAATCTAGAACTAATGTATGGATAATTACGAATGCTTTCTGTCACATTGTCATAACACTCAGCGATATTTGGTGTAATGTTTTTTATCTCTTTTGGGCTTTTAATATAAAAGCGCAATTCATCTTGCAGTTGCTGATATTTATCTAGAGCATTCTTAACGGTATGAATATAAACTTTAACTCTATCAATATATATTTTAGATTGAATATATTCAACATATGTTAGTTTACTTTCCAACTTATAACTTTCGGCAAGGAATATACTCTCGTGTTCAGCTTCTATTTTTAATATTTTTTCAGTTAATGTATCTATTTCTACATGAAGTTCTTTTAGATTTCCACTTATGGATTCATAATAATCCTTTAATTCTAAAAAATATTTATCTAGTTTTGATATACTTGTCTTCATTTTAATTTCCTTTAAAAAACAAATAATAATTTGATAAGAAATAAAATACAAATTTTATTTTAATATATAACAAAGGAAATAATTGTTTATAAATATAGCTACAGATAATAAAAAAGCAACGTAATTTCAGGGTACTTTCACAAAAAGTAAAGTTTAAATTAAGTTTACATTAGCGATATCACCACGGTACTTTTTTCCGTCCCCATGTTTAACACAATGTGCTTTTCGCAATTAAGGCAATTTTGGTACTAACACAGCTTAAATTCTGTCACATCACCTATAAACGCTAACAATTTTCCCTCACTTCGAAAAAAACTTGGGCATTTAAGTAGTTTTTTGCGTCTGAAGCTTCGCTTTTCTGCCTCTTTATCGGTATCTTAGCCATCCTTACTTAATTCATTAGGTCAGTTATGGAATCACCTGCATTATTAATAAATAAAATTATTTCAGTTTCATTGCTCGATCCAAGAATTGAAGCCGTGGTATTAACTGGCTCTCGAGGGCGAGATCAACATGTTGATAGTTATTCCGATATTGATATCGAGCTGATCGGCCACGGTACATCTGAAATATTCAATCAGAAGTCTTGGATAAATCAGTTTGGTGGACCTTTGGTTGCCCTTCATTTGCTAAATCTTGAAGAGGATTCCCCTGATTGGCCAACTCGCTTGGTGATCTTTGAAGAAGGCCGCAAAGTGGATTTCACTTTTGCTGAGCCTGAGCGATTATCTAAGATGAAGCTGCAAGGTTTAGATGCGACATTTTCCCGTGGTTTTACTGTATTACTCGATAAAACAGGGATCACCGAAGGCTTACCTGAAAGTGCTAACCAACAAGTATTTGCTCCTCCTCAATTAACAATATCGCAATTCGCTGACGTTGTATCTGATTTTTGGCATGAAGCACATCAAGTTACCATTGCTTTAACACGAGATGAGTTGTGGGTCGCATGGTCAAGAAGTGCGGATATGAAACAGTATTTTTTAACGCTGCTAGAACGCCTTGTTTCTTTACAAGGTGGACATGTTTGGCATAAAGGACGCAACTACCATGAGTGGATGCCTAAACCTTATATCGAGGCATTGGAGGTTATTTTTAATTGTGGAACGGCTCAAAGCGCCGCATTGTCTCTTCAGTGTTTAATGCGCTGCTTTAAAGATGTAACTATTGAGCTCGCTAGCCTTCAAGGATTTGATAATATGCAGATTATGGCTGAGAAAATGCAAGAACTACTTATTGGTATTTTACAGGATAACGCCTTACTTCCAGAAACTGGTGAAATAAGATAAATAAAGTACAGCAAAGGAATGCAGTGCTTTCATGTCGAGATATGGCTCGGCAGCTGAACATTTACTGGATTGGTATTGAGATGGTGGGTCGTGCAGGATTTAAATCCTTCGGATTTACCCTACGGGCTGAACTTGCAACCAGCTTATCGAGGTATGGCTTAACGATTGAGTATTTACTGAATTGGGAATTGAATACTAAGGCTGGACTTGAGATGGTGGGTCGTGCAGGATTTAAATCCTTCGGATTTACCCTACGGGCTGAACCTGCAACCAGCTTACGAGGTATGGCTTAACGATTGAGTATTTACTGAATTGGAACTGAATGCTAAGGCTGGACTTGAGATGGTGGGTCGTGCAGGATTCGAACCTGCGACCAATTGATTAAAAGTCAACTGCTCTACCAACTGAGCTAACGACCCATCTTTGGGATTACTTAATTACTTGTTTGTGCAGGATTTTAAGTTCTTCGAACTTCCCCTTACGGGCCGAACCTGCAACCATCTTGTAAAACTCAAATATTCTACCGACTGAGCTAACGACCTATCTGGATTACTTCTTTTTGCTACTATAGGTTTTAGATGGTGGGTCGTGCAGGATTCGAACCTGCGACCAATTGATTAAAAGTCAACTGCTCTACCGACTGAGCTAACGACCCATCTGGATTACTTCTTTTTGCTACTATAGGTTTTAGATGGTGGGTCGTGCAGGATTCGAACCTGCGACCAATTGATTAAAAGTCAACTGCTCTACCGACTGAGCTAACGACCCATCTAAAACAATATTTCTAACTAAATTTCTTTTTGTCTTTCGAGATTTTTGGCTAACCGTATTCTCGTATCAACGGCGGCTTATATTACTGATTTCTGGCGAGGGTGCAATGATTTTTTTGCAAAAAAAGATTAAATGCACACTTATCATACTGATAACCCCGAAATATTCGGTAATATGGCTTCGGGGTTATAAATTAAAGTGTACTCAGCTTTTTTTCGGCTAATTTTGAACCAGCACTGTTTGGATATTGTTTCAACACCTGTTGGTAAACAGCTTTTGCTTTATCTTTCTGTCCCTTATCTTGCATGATCAGCCCAACTTTATATAAGGCTTCGCTGCTTTTTTGGGATTTAGGATATTGCTTAACTACAGTTGCGAAATAAAAAGCAGCATCGTCTTTGCTACCTTTATTGTAGTTTAACTGCCCCAACCAATAATTGGCGTTAGATTGATACCCAGACTTAGGGTAGGCTTTAACAAAGCCTTGTAATGCCCCTATTGCCTGATCAATTTGAGCTTTGGATTTGCTTTCCATCGCTAATTTGACTGCAGCATTGTAATCATCTTTCTCATTCCCACCTGTATTAGCAGCTGCCGTAGGTGCCGTTGAGGAAGGTGATGCGTTTGATGCACTAGTGTCAGGTGTTGTTGTATCACCTGAAGTTGCTGAGTTTCCACCGCCTGCATTGTCTAATTGCATGTATAAATCTTTCTGGCGCTCAATAACTTGATTCAATTTGTATTCACTTTCTTGAATCTGACCACGTAACATGTCGATGTCGCGTTGGTTGTCAGCGAGTTGTTGTTGAATTTGATACATGATTTGACCTTGAGAGCTAACTGCTGTCTCAAGTTGGGTAAGGCGATCTGTTGTTGAACCAGATCCGACATTGTTGATTGGCGCTTGGGCAATAGCGGCCCAAGGGGCCGCTACGCCAACCAATAACGACAGACCGACTAGTAAGTGTCTGAAGTTACTGTTCATAATAGATAATTTCGCTTATCTATTAGTATGCAATGACTGCACGACGGTTTTTCGCGTAGTCTGCTTCAGTGTGACCTAACACAGCTGGTTTTTCTTTACCGTAAGAAACCAGTGAAACTTGGTCACCAGAAACACCTTTGCTTTGCAGGTACATTTTAACTGCATTAGCACGACGCTCGCCCAGCGCGATGTTGTATTCTGGAGTACCACGCTCATCCGCATGACCTTCAACAACAACACGTACAGATGGGTTGCTACGCAGGAATGCTGCGTGTGCATCTAACATTTCAGCGTATTCTGGAGATACGTTGTATTTGTCAAAGCCAAAGTAAACAGTGTTGTTTTGTTGCAGCTGTTCCATTTGCTGACGTGCCAGCTCTTCCGCAGACAGACCAGTGTTAGTTTGGTTAGTAGAAGTATCTACGCCATCTTGGTCATTGTTTTTGTTAGAGCTACAAGCTGCGACTGCCATGATTGGTAACGCGATCATCAGCCCTTTAAGCACTTTATTCAGTTGCATCGTTTTGATCCTTAATATTTTTTGCCACACATTATTATTATGCATCACAGATACGGCGACCAGGCAGGGAATTTAACCTGTCCATCGGTAGCCGGAAGACGCGCTTTGAAACGCCCGTCGGTCGAAACTAGCTGCAATATAGTCCCCAAGCCTTGAGAGGAGCTATAAATTACCATAGTGCCGTTAGGTGCGATACTCGGCGTTTCATCTAGGAACGTTTTCGTTAAAAATTCAACGTTGTTCGTTGCCAGATCTTGTTTGGCGACATGTTGCTGACCGCCGCCGGAGCTGACCATCACTAAGAAAGTACCATCCGGGCTAACATCAGCGTCCTGATTTTGTGTTCCTTCCCAAGACACACGTTCAGGGCTGCCACCATTAATATTTATTTTATAGATCTGCGGACGTCCCGCCTGATCTGAAGTATAGACTAAAGTTTGGCTATCTGGCATCCAGCTTGGTTCCGTATTGTTACTACGTCCATCAGTCACCTGACGAATTTGCCCACTCGCTAAGTCCATAACATATAAATTCAGGCTGCCTGTTTTAGACAGTGCAAATGCCAATTTTGTGCCATCTGGAGAGAATGCAGGTGCCCCATTATGACGTGGGAATGATGCTACCTGACGAACTGCTCCTGTTGATAACGTTTGAATGACAAGTGCTGAACTACCGCTTTCAAATGTAACATAAGCCAATTTCTCACCATCTGGTGACCATGCTGGCGACATCAAAGGTTCTGGTGAACGGTGAACCGTAAATTGGTTAAAACCGTCATAATCAGAAACTCGTAATTCATATGGATACTGACCGCCTTTGTTAACAACAATATAAGCAATACGAGTACGGAATGCGCCACGAATACCTGTTAATTTTTCAAAGACTTCGTCACTTGCAGTATGCGCTGCATAACGTAACCATTCTTTGGTTACTTTATATTGGTTCTGAGATAAAACAGCACCTGGGTTAGCCGCAACATCAACTAACTGATAGCTAACGACAAAGCTACCATCTGCTGCTGGCTGTACCTGCCCCACAACAACAGCATTAATACCTAATGCTGTCCACGCTTCAGGAATCACTTCAGAAGCGGTACCAGGTTGTTGAGGCATGCGGCTTGGCTCGATAGGGTTAAATTTCCCACTATTGCGTAAATCAGCGCCGACTATTTGGCCGACTTCTTGTGGTGGTGCACCCGCACCTGACCATTTAAACGGCACAACGCCAATAGGTTGAGCTGAATTAACACCTTCAGTGATCTCAATACGTATTTCAGCCTGAGCCACTGTCGCCCATAGCATTAGGAACCCTAAAACTACTTTAAAAGCCTGCTTCATTCTTATCTCCCTTACTGCGGATTATTTACTACCGCAATAATTCGCTGAATTTTAACAAAGGTATAATAACAAAACTAGATACCACACAAACTATTTATGCTATTGCCTTAATAATATCAATACAGACTGCTCTGAGTTATTGAAAATCAAGGCTTAAACACAACTGTGCTACCCGCTTTATTAAACGTATCATAGACTTCTCTGCTCGGTGGCTTAGGCATCGTTGCAAGTTTTGCTGCACGAATTGCTGCATCACAGAGTGCCGCGTCATTAGCTGGGCTATTTTTTGGTGTAATACTCACCAATAACCCATCAGGCGCGAGCTTCAATTGAAGTTCACAAGTACGTCCACGGAAAGTATCTGAATCATAAAATTTACTTTGGATAGCCGCTTTGACTTTACCAGCATAGCTGTCCACATCCGCATTGGAAGCGCCCGATTTTTTACCACCACCTTTTCCAGCTGCGGCTTCACCACCTTGTTTGCTTGGGCCCGAGGCAGTTAAATCACCAAGCAAATCATCTACGGAAGCCGCGTTTTTAGCCGCTTCAGCTTTGGCTTTCGCCGCTTTTGCTTTAGCTTCTTTATCGGCTTTTTCTTTAGCTTCTTTATCCGCTTTAGCTTTCGCTTCTTTTTCAGCTTTTACTTTAGCTTCTTTATCGGCTTTTTCCTTGGCTTCTTTTTCCGCTTTTTCTTTAGCTTCTTTTTCAGCTTTGGCTTTAGCGGCTTCGGCTTCTTTCTGCGCTTGCGCCTCGGCCTTCGCCTTCTCAGCCGCTTGCTCTTTAATTAGCTTTTCTTTTTCAGCTTTCGCTTTTGCAGCAGCTTCTTCCGCTATTTTTTGCTCTTCCTTCGCTTTTTTAGCAGCGTCTAATGCTTTTTTCTGTTGTTCCTCAGCTTGCTTTTGTTGCTCAGCTGTATCACGTTGAATTTTAATACGCTCTTCTTCAAGCTGCTGAAGACGCTTTTGTTCCTTTTCTTGCTGTTCTCTAAGCTCAGCCTCTTGCTTTTGTTCTTGCTCTTTGCGCTCTTTTGCCGCTTGTCTGACGTTATTTTGCTGTCTTTGCATTTCTTCATACTGCTCAACAACCACGCCAGGGTCAACCATCACCGCATCGATGACAGTTCCCTCTTCCCCGCCACCACCAAGTTTGACGACGGAAACTAAAGAGCCTATAACAATCAAACCAATCAATAGGACGTGCAATACGATTGACATCACTAACGATCGATTTAAGTTATCTTTTTTCTCTTTTGTCTTTCCCACTCTGGTATCCAAAAAAAGAATTGTGACTTATTCAAACGACAATAACCCAGCCTAAATAGGCTGAGTCATCAAGCCAACCGATTTTATCCCTGCGCTGTGTAATATATTCAGCGCCTTAATCACTTCTTCGTAAGGGACTTCTTTTGCACCACCAATCAAGAAAATTGCTTTTGGATTTTTCTCTAGTTGAGATTTCGCCTCTGCAGCAATTTGCTCTGGTGGCAGCAATTCTAAAACCTCACCATCAAGGCGCATGTTATATTGGCCAACCCCCGACACTTCTAAAATAATCGGTGGGTTATCACTTGATGATACGGTTTGTGTATCTGTTGCATCCGGCAATTCAACTTCCACACTTTGAGAAATAATCGGTGCTGTTGCCATAAATATGAGCAACAGTACCAACAATACGTCCAGTAATGGAACAATGTTGATTTCGGATTTCAGCTCACGTCTGCGACTTGTGCGCGCCATTCGCTTATCTCCCCGTCTTATTTCTTATCAGCAGAGAAGGCTTGACGATGCAAGATGGCTAAAAACTCTTCCATAAAGTTATCGTAGTTTTGCTCTAATTTGCTGACACGTAAGTTCAAACGGTTAAATGCCATAACTGCTGGGATCGCTGCAAACAAACCAATTGCGGTTGCAATCAGCGCTTCAGCAATACCCGGTGCAACCATTTGTAATGTTGCTTGTTTTACCGCTCCCAATGCAATAAACGCATGCATAATCCCCCAAACAGTACCAAATAAACCAATATATGGGCTAATTGAACCAACAGTACCTAAAAATGGGATATGTGCTTCAACTGATTCGAGTTCACGATTCATTGAAATACGCATTGCACGGGAAGCTCCCGTCACTACTGCATCTGGCGCATGAATATTCGCTTGGTGTAAACGAACGAACTCTTTAAAACCAGAATGGAAAATTTGTTCGGCACCACTCAATTCATCACGGCGAGCTTGGCTTTCTTTATATAAGCGCGATAGCTCAATACCTGACCAGAACTTATCTTCAAATGCTTCAGCCTCACGCGTTGCCGCATTTAAAATTTTCGTTCTTTGAATAATGATCGCCCATGATGCGATAGAAAAACCGATCAAAACGAACATAATGAGCTGAACCAAAAGGCTCGCTTTAAGGAATAAATCCAGGATATTCATGTCAGTCACTGTTTAAACTCCGCGACAATAGACTTAGGAAGCGCAATTGGCTTCATTTTTGATGTGTCCACACAAGCAATAAGGGCATTTGCCCCACAAAGCAGGTTACCTTGCGAATCAACTAACCTTTGCTGAAAAGTTAAGGAAGCACGTTTCATTTCAATAATTTGTGTTTCAACTTCCAGCAGGTCATCCAGCTTCGCCCCTTTGACAAAATCAATTGTCATGCTTCGCACAACAAAGCCAAGGTTCTCAGCAAGCATACTTTGTTGATTGATACCTTTATTTCGCAGCATTTCGGTTCTTGCTCGCTCAAAAAAGGCTAAATAGCGTGCATGATAAACAACACCGCCCGCATCTGTATCTTCATAATACACGCGAACAGGCCAGCGAAATAACATAACAATCACTCCGTCTTAGGTTAAATTAATTAACGGTGCCACTATACGCAAGACAGTGCCAGTTTGGAATCACTTTGAAAGTAAAGATATCAAAAATAATTATGGGTCAATGGACCCATAATTAGCAATTAGAATTATCTAAAGACCTGAAAAAGTCCCCAAATAAGAATGATGGCAGCAGGCAATGGATGAAAAATTGCACGAAAGATAACTTTTTTAGGTTTAAAACCCACACCAAAAATCATCGCGGTACACGTTGCCCATATTAACAGCAGCCCTTGCCATATTTGAAATGAACTAGTTTTTGCAGCAAATAGGGTTGGATCCCACATGACTGCACCTGCAGTAACTAAAGCTAAAATAAGGATAAGGGCCCTTATCGGCCCCTTATCCAATAGCTGATAGGTTTTATCCACCAGCATTTTTATTACTCACCATCTTTAGCGGCTTTAGAGTCTTCAGAGTGCTCTAACGCTAATGCTGCGATCACTGCAAAACTACAAGCTAACAGCGTGCCGAGGATCCAGGCGAAATACCACATAGTTATGCTCCTTAATACAGTGAATGCTTGTTGCCTTCGATGAAGTTTTTGTCCAAACGACCGAACATTTTGTAGTAACACCATGCGGTGTATGCCAGTACGATTGGTACAAAGATAATAGCAACAACAGTCATTACTTGCAGTGTGAACAAGCTAGATGTTGCATCCCACATGGTCAAACTTGCGTTTGGCATGATGCTTGAAGGCATGATGAATGGGAACATTGCTACACCACAGGTTAAAATGATACAAGCGATGGTTAATGAAGAACTCACAAACGCCAAACCATTTTTGTCTGCTTTACTAAACAGCATTGTCACTAACGGCAGTGCTACACCCAGAGCAGGCAACGCCCACAGGATTGGGTAAGTATTGAAGTTAGTTAACCAAGCACCAGATTCAACGGCAACAGTTTTGTTTAGTGGGTTAGATACGCTTAATGTATCGATAGTTGAAGTAACAACATAACCATCAATACCCATCACTAACCAAACACCTGCGCCTGCGAAAGCCACTAAAGTGACTAATGCACAGATATAAGTTGCTTTACGAACACGTAAGTACAGTTCACCAGTGGTACGCATTTGCAAATAAGTTGCACCTTGCGTCACAATCATCATTAAGCCGACAACACCCGCTAACAGACCATATGGGTTTAGCAGACCAAACAGGTTACCTGTGTAAGTCAGATACTGTTGATTATCGATTTGCAGTGGAACACCTAATAACAGGTTACCAAACGCAACACCGATAACTAATGGTGGAACGAAACCACCAATAAACAGACCCCAGTCCCACATGTTACGCCATTTTGGGTTCTCCAGTTTTGAACGGTAGTCGAAACCAACCGGACGGAAGAACAATGCAGCTAATACCAAAATCATAGCAACATAGAAACCAGAGAATGCCGCAGCATAAACTTGTGGCCATGCAGCGAACATTGCACCACCCGCAGTGATTAACCAAACTTGGTTACCATCCCAGTGCGGTGCAACAGCATTAATCATGATACGGCGTTCAGTATCTGTTTTACCTAAAATAGGTAATAAGAAGCCAACGCCCATGTCAAAGCCATCTGTGACAGCAAACCCAATCAGTAATACACCGATAAGGATCCACCACACAAATCGAAGAACTTCATAATCAAACATAAGTGGACTCCTATTTACTGAACGTCGTGTGCAGAAGTGTTTTTCTGTTCAAAGTGATAACGACCGGTTTTCAGGCTACTTGGCCCTTTACGAGCGAATTTGAACATTAAGAACATTTCAGCAATTAAGAACAGTGTGTACAGACCACAGATCAATACCATAGAGAAGATCAGGTCATGAGTCGTCAAGTTAGAGTGTGCAACCGAAACAGGTAACACTTCACCAATTGCCCATGGCTGACGACCATACTCTGCAACGAACCAACCTGACTCAATTGCAATCCATGGTAGTGGAATACCGAGCAGTGCAATACGCAGCAACAGTTTATTTTGACCAATACGGTTACGAACTACTGACAGGAATGCCCAGCCAATAATTAACAGTAACAGGAAGCCAACACCAACCATGATACGGAATGCCCAGAACAGAGGCCCAACGTTAGGAATACTATCTTTCACTGCTTTTTGGATTTGAGCTTCAGTTGCATCAACAACATTTGGTGCATATTGTTTTAACAGCAGACCATACCCAAGATCTTTTTTGCTTGCTTCAAATGCTGCACGCAATTCAGGATCTTTGTTACCTGCAAGAAGTTCTTGTAACTGACCATATGCAATCATACCGTTACGAATGCGAACTTCATGTTGTTTCATTAGGTCTTTCAGACCTAAAACAGGAGTGTCAACCGAGCGGGTTGCAATGATACCCATCGCCCAAGGAATCGAGATCGCAAATTTATTTTCTTGTTTCTCGGTATCTGGCCAAGCGATTAAGTTAAACGCGGCAGGAGGAGCATGAGTTTCCCACTCAGCTTCAACCGCTGCAAGTTTAGTTTTTTGCACGTCACCCATTTCGTAACCTGATTCATCACCAAGAACGATAACAGATAGAACCGCTGCAATACCAAAACTTGCTGCAATTGCAAAAGAACGCTTAGCAAAAGCAACATCACGACCTTTAAGCAGGTAGTAAGAGCTAATACCTAAGATAAACATTGCACCGGTACAATAACCCGCAGCAACTGTGTGGACGAACTTAACTTGTGCAACTGGGTTCAAGACTAGCTCAGAGAAGCTAACCATTTCCATACGCATAGTTTCAAAGTTGAAATCAGCAGCGATTGGGTTTTGCATCCAACCATTCGCAACCAAAATCCACAGAGCAGAGAAGTTAGAACCTAAAGCAACTAACCATGTTACAGCAAGGTGTTGTTTTTTGCTTAAACGATCCCAACCAAAGAAGAATAAACCGACAAAGGTAGATTCTAAGAAGAACGCCATCAAACCTTCGATTGCAAGAGGTGCACCGAAGATATCTCCAACATAGTGCGCGTAGTAAGACCAGTTAGTACCGAATTGGAACTCCATGGTCAAACCCGTTGCAACACCTAGGGCAAAGTTAATACCGAATAACTTACCCCAGAACTTAGTCATATCTTTATAAATTTGCTTGCCTGACAGTACATATACCGTTTCCATGATCGCAAGCAAAAACGCCATACCTAGCGTTAATGGTACGAACAGAAAGTGATACATCGCAGTTAAGGCAAACTGTAATCGTGACAGTTCGACAATATCAAACATCTTGACTCCTTGCTCCTAGCAGGAAGACACCGACTTGCGGCAACCCAGCTTCCAGTTTTTAATACTTAGAAAGCCTCTTAACTACCAGCAAAAAATGCCTCAAAACAACAAATAATTAACAAAATTAAAAGAACGAACATTACTATAATAATAGTACGCCTATCTTCACACACAATAAACTTCTTTTACGTGACTCAGATTTGAATTCTGAATTTACATCAATAATTATACCCTTTAATAGAAAACCGAGTATTTGATCGAGCACCAATTTAAGCAATTTAAGCAAATAAAGCCAGAGGCAATGAATTGATTTACGTCAATTTTTTTCCTATTGTTAATTGCTATACCTGCCAGTCAATTAATGGTTATTTACTTGTTAAAATGCTGTTATTGATAATGACATAGATGTTCTTAATTTTTCCAAAGATTAACAAAAAATATAATCTATGAATTAAAGCCTCGAAAAAAGAATATTTAATTTGTAATAGTATCTTATTTTAAACTTATTATGAATTTTATTAATATAGCCTTTTTTATCAAAAAACGGTTATATTGGCTTAATTGAATTATCGTCAATATTATAAAATTGACATGTCGCAATTTTGCTATTTTTTGCACAAAATGCGACTAACTCCCCCCTTCCTCGCCTAATTGGCATTTTATTACCCATTTTCCTTCATATAACCCTTTAGTCCGCATTTTTAAGTATAGACATACTTTTCATAAAACCGCATAACCATACAAAAATTGTTTGAAACATTTTTGCAAGGTATAAAAAAACCCGCGCTCTCATGAGCACGGGCTTTCGTCTCTTACTCTTGCTAGTTACCTAGCGAATTACTTATTTGTTCAACAGTGATTTTACTGCATCACCGATGTCTGCAAGGCTACGAACGGTTTTCACACCAGCCGCTTCTAATGCAGCAAATTTCTCATCAGCAGTGCCTTTACCGCCTGCGATGATTGCACCTGCGTGGCCCATACGTTTGCCTTTTGGTGCAGTTACACCTGCGATGTAACCGACAACAGGTTTAGTGACGTGCTCTTTAATATAAGCCGCTGCTTCTTCTTCTGCGTTACCACCGATTTCACCGATCATGACGATAGCTTCAGTTTGTGGATCCGCTTGGAATAATTTCAGGATATCAATAAAGTTTGAACCGGGGATTGGGTCACCACCGATACCAACACACGTTGATTGACCTAAGCCTGCATCTGTTGTTTGTTTAACAGCTTCATAAGTCAACGTACCTGAACGCGAAACGATACCGACTTTACCTGGCATATGGATATGACCAGGTTGGATACCAATCTTACATTCACCCGGAGTGATAACACCTGGGCAGTTAGGACCAATCATACGAACGCCTGCTTCGTCTAATTTCACTTTAACTGTCAGCATATCCAACGTTGGGATACCTTCAGTGATGGTGATAATCAGTTTAATGCCAGCATCGATAGCTTCTAAGATAGAATCTTTACAAAATGGTGCTGGAACATAGATAACAGAGGCTGTTGCACCCGTAGCTTCTACAGCTTCACGAACAGTGTTAAATACAGGTAAACCTAAGTGTACAGTGCCACCTTTACCTGGAGTCACACCACCCACCATTTGCGTGCCATAAGCAATCGCTTGTTCTGAGTGGAATGTACCTTGGCCACCTGTGAAACCTTGGCAAATTACTTTGGTGTTTTTATCGATTAAAATAGACATTATTTAGCCTCCGCTGCTGCTACTGCTTTCTTAGCTGCATCTGTCAGGCTGTTCGCAGCGATAATATTCAAGCCGCTGTCTGCCAGTTTTTTAGCACCTAACTCTGCATTGTTACCTTCTAAACGCACAACTACTGGTACATTTACACCAACTTCTTCAACTGCACCAATGATGCCGTCTGCAATCAGGTCGCAGCGAACGATACCACCAAAGATGTTAACAAAAACTGCTTTCACGTTTTCATCAGAAAGAATAATTTTAAATGCTTCAGTTACACGCTCTTTTGTCGCGCCGCCGCCAACATCTAAGAAGTTAGCTGGTGCACCACCGTGCAGCTTAACGATATCCATGGTACCCATTGCAAGGCCCGCACCATTAACCATACAGCCGATATTGCCATCTAACGCAACGTAGTTCAGTTCCCACTGAGCGGCTTGTGCTTCACGTGCATCTTCTTGTGATTCATCACGCAGTTCACGAATTTCTGGTTGGCGATATAACGCGTTGCTATCGATACCTAATTTACCATCTAAACAAACTAAATCACCCGCAGTACTAATAACCAGTGGATTGATTTCAGCTAATGCTAAATCGCGTTCTAAGAATAATGTTGCCAGACCCATGAAAATTTTCGCGAATTGGCTAACTTGTTTACCGGTTAAGCCTAATTTGAATGCTAATTCACGGCCTTGGAAAGGCATTGGGCCAGTCAGTGGGTCGATAATCGCTTTATGAATTAACTCTGGAGTCTCTTCTGCTACTTTCTCGATTTCCACGCCACCTTCGGTAGATGCCATGAATACAACGCGACGAGTGCTACGGTCTACAACCGCACCTAAATAGAGTTCTTTAGCAATATCAGTTGCCGTTTCAACCAGAATTTGGTTAACAGGCTGGCCGTTTGCATCAGTTTGATAGGTAACTAAGTTTTTACCTAACCAGTGTTCTGCAAATGCTTTCACTTCATTGATATCACTAGTGACTTTTACGCCGCCAGCTTTACCACGTCCACCTGCGTGAACTTGGCATTTAATTACCCATGGGCCGTCACCAATTTTTTTAGCAGCATCGACGGTTTCAGCGACTGATGAACAGGCATAACCTGTCGGTGCAGGCATCCCATAACGTGCAAACAACTGTTTTGCCTGGTACTCGTGTAAATTCATGATGTTCTATCCATAATTGAGTCTGAAGAGGCGTTTATTCGCCTCCTGCAATTGTTACTGATTTAGCAACCCGCGAACGGGCTGCATCGGTTACTTCAGACCGGACAAGTTGTACCCTGCCCTGTTATGTTGCTATACGTCCAGCAGTAAACGAGTTGGATCTTCCAGCATATCTTTGATAGCGACTAAGAAGCCAACTGACTCACTACCATCGATTAAACGGTGGTCGTAAGACAGTGCTAAATACATCATAGGAAGAATCTCTACCTTACCATTTACAGCCATAGGGCGGTCTTTAATCGCATGCATGCCTAAAATCGCGCTCTGTGGTGGGTTAATGATAGGTGTAGACATCAGAGAACCGAATACGCCACCATTAGTGATAGTGAAGTTACCGCCACTTAAGTCTTCAACAGTTAATTTACCATCACGACCTTTGACAGCCAGTTCTTTAATTTTCTTCTCGATATCAGCCATGCTCATTGCATCGACATCACGTAGAACAGGTGTTACCAGACCACGTGGTGTTGAAACTGCAATACTAATATCGAAATAGTTATGGTAAACCACATCATCGCCATCGATAGAAGCATTCACTTCTGGGTAGCGTTTCAGTGCTTCAACAGCAGCTTTCACATAGAAAGACATAAAGCCTAAACGAACACCATGACGTTTTTCGAATACTTCGCCATATTGTTTACGTAAGTCTTTGATTGGTTGCATATTGACTTCGTTAAACGTCGTCAACATTGCAGTGGTGTTTTTCGCTTCTAACAGACGCTCTGCGATACGTTTACGTAAACGCGTCATTGGAACACGTTTTTCGCTACGATGCGCTAAAGGCGCTTGTGGCGCTTCTGGTGCTTTCGCCGCAGGTGCCGCAGATTTATTTGCCGCTAAATGTTTTTCAACATCTTCGCGAGTTAAACGTCCACCAACGCCAGTCCCTTTGATATCCGCAGGGTTTAAATCGTGCTCTGCAATTAAACGGCGAATAGCTGGGGTCAGCGCATCGTTGCTTTCTGTTTCTAGACTTGCAGTTTGACGTTGTGCAGGTGTTGATTCTTGTGCTTCTTTCACTTCAGCAGGAATACCAGTGCTGTCGCCTAAACGAATGCGCCCCAGTAATTGCTTAGATAATACCGTTGCACCTTCATCTTCAACGATAGCTTCTAAAACACCCGCTTCGCTTGCAGGAACTTCTAATACGACTTTATCTGTTTCGATCTCAACCAGTACTTCATCACGCTGAACACTGTCACCTGGTTTTTTATGCCATGTGGCAACCGTAGCATCTGCAACGGACTCAGGAAGATCGGGAACAAGAATTTCTACGCTACTCATTTTCTATCCTTTAATTATTCAATGTTCAAAGCGTCATTAACCAGGGCTTTTTGTTGTTCCTGGTGTACGGACGTATAGCCAACTGCTGGAGATGAAGAAGCAGCTCGACCTGCATAACGTAAAGTTGCCCCTGCTGGGATAGCTTCACGGAAGTTATGTTGACTGCAATACCAAGCACCTTGGTTTAATGGCTCTTCTTGACACCATACAAAGTCTTTTACATCAGTAAATTGCGCCAACGCTTTTTGAATGTCTTCGTGTGGGAACGGATATAGCTGTTCGATACGCACGATAGCAACGTCAGTTTGTTCATTCTTACGACGTTGTTCTAACAGATCGTAATAGACTTTCCCTGAACACATAACGACGCGTTTCACATTTTTCGGATTGATTTCATCGATTTCACCGATAACTGGCTCAAATGTACCATTTGCCAATTCTTCCATGCTAGAGACCGCTAATGGGTGACGTAGCAGAGATTTTGGTGACATCACAATCAGAGGACGACGCATGCCACGTAAGGCTTGGCGACGTAACATGTGGTAAACCTGAGCAGGTGTTGACGGAACACACACTTGCATGTTTTGGTCAGCACACAGTTGCAAGTAACGCTCTAAACGTGCAGATGAGTGCTCTGGACCCTGACCTTCATAACCATGAGGCAGTAACATGACCAGACCACACATACGACCCCATTTTTGCTCACCAGAGCTAATGAATTGGTCGATAACCACTTGAGCACAGTTAGCGAAGTCACCAAATTGTGCTTCCCAGATAGTCAATGCACGAGGTTCTGTGGTTGCATAACCATATTCGAATGCTAATACGGCATTTTCAGTCAGAACAGAGTCCCAAACATTAAACACGCCTTGGCCATTATGAATATTTTGCAGTGGAACATAAACTGAACCATTCGTTTGGTTGTGGACCACTGCATGACGGTGGAAGAATGTACCACGGCCCGCATCTTCACCCGATAAACGAACAGGAATACCTTCATCAACCAATGTTGCGTACGCTAAAGTTTCAGCTGCACCCCAGTCGAGAAGCTTTTCACCTTTCGCCATTTCGGCACGGTCTGCATAAATTTTCTCAACACGAGATTGCGCAACCACGCCCTCTGGAATGGTACTAACTTTAGTTGCCAGTTCAGTTAAGCGTTTAATATCAACGGTTGATTTATATGATGCATCCCATTCATGGTTTAAATATGGAGCCCATGTGTATGAATTCAGACCCATTTCACGGTACTCTTCAACCACACAGTTACCTGCATCTAGCGCATCGCGATACAGATTGACCATTTCAGTGACATCATTAGCACTTAACACATTTTCTGCAATTAAACGGTCTGCATAAATTTTACGTGGTGTTGGGTGCTGCTTGATTTTTTGATACATCACTGGCTGAGTTGCACTTGGCTCATCCGCTTCGTTATGGCCATGGCGGCGATAACATACTAAATCAATCATAACATCGCGTTTGAACGTGTTACGGAAATCCAGTGCCAAACGAGTTACAAATGCCACTGCTTCAGGGTCATCTGCATTCACGTGGAAAATTGGGGCCTGCACCATCTTCACGATATCTGTGCAGTATTCTGTAGAACGGGTGTCTTTCGGGTTAGAAGTGGTAAAACCAATTTGGTTGTTAATTACGATACGCACCGTACCGCCGACTTCATAACCACGTGCTTGTGACATATTCAACGTTTCTTGCACAACACCTTGGCCAGTTACTGCGGAGTCACCGTGAATAGTAATAGGCAGAACCATGTTGCTACGGCCTTCATCTAAACGGTCACGACGAGCACGTACTGAACCAATAACCACAGGGCTAACAATTTCAAGGTGAGATGGGTTAAATGCCAATGCTAAGTGAACACGAGAGCCTGCGGTTTCAAAGTCAGAAGAGAAACCTTGGTGATATTTAACGTCACCCGCACTAGAGTGGTCTTTATGTTTACCCGCGAATTCATCAAATAATTCGCCCGGTTTTTTACCTAAGATATTAACTAAAACGTTTAAACGACCACGGTGAGCCATACCTAAAACAACTTCACGGGTATCTTGCTTGCCTGCGTGGTGGATTAAATCTTTCAGCATTGGGATCAGTGAATCACCACCTTCCAATGAGAAACGCTTGGCGCCTGGGAATTTAGCCCCAATGTAACGCTCAAGCCCTTCAGCCGCGGTTAATTCAGCTAAGAAGCGTTTTTTCTCTTCTACTGAGAAGATCTTAGAAACGTCAACAGACTCAAGACGTTGTTGGATCCAACGTTTTTCTTCTGTATTCGTGATATGCATATATTCAGCACCGATAGAACCGCAATAAATACGTTTCAGGTGCTCATATAGCTCACTAAGCTTCATGGTTTCTTTGCCAATAGCAAATGAACCCACGTTGAATGTTTCGTTGAAGTCTTCTTTCGTCAGGTTGTGGAATGCTGGGTCTAAATCTGGAACAGATTCACGTTTCCAAAGACCTAACGGGTCAAGATTCGCATTTTGGTGCCCGCGGAAGCGGAACGCATTGATTAATTGCAAAACTTTAACTTGTTTTGCGTCGATAGCTGGATCGCTAACAGAGGTGTGATAACGTGTAGAGTCTTTTGCTAAGCGACGGAAGTAATCGCGCGCTTGGGAGTGGAATTGTTCGCCGCTAGTGCCTAATGCTGCACCAGGGAGTTGCTCAAAAATTGCTTTCCACTCGGCATCGACAGAGTTAGGGTCAGTCAGATAATCTTCATAGAGCTGTTCTATATAAGTCTGGTTCGCGCCTGCCAGAAAGCTTGAATCCAGCCAGTCCTTCATTACGCCGTTCTGCATTGTGATCCCTTAAGCTATTAAAGCTTTAGTTTTCGCCGTGGTTAACTAATCGCCGCATTTAAGCGACCTCGATAAAGGTTCTCTTGGACGTGCTTTATGCATGTTCTCTCTTTGGGAGGCCCTTTATCAGTAAGGGTTTCCCTTTTAAGGAACCTTTAAAAACTGGCTGCGGTTTTTAAAGGCCCCTATGCTTGGGCTGTCGTCTTCATCTTTTGCAGTTGGCTATTTTTTCTACTTTTTACTGTTACTTTCTTTGCTTTCACTTTTTTACGCTTTTGTAATGACAACGTTTTAATAAATACTACTTTTTATGGGTGACAATGTTACTTTCTGATGCTCATTGTTGGTATTTCGTTTTCGCGCTTTTGTGAGCTTCCGCGCATTAAAATCATGTCATTGTTTTTACTTTACGCGTTTCTTTTAACTTATGTTTTTATTTTGTGCTATTTCCATTTTAACCCACAGCACCTGAGCACTGCGGGTTAAATATTCATCATTAAGCGCTATGTTTTAGTAACATAGATTTAATATGACCAATAGCTTTCGTTGGATTTAGTCCTTTAGGGCATACATTGACACAATTCATGATGCTATGACAGCGGAAGACACTAAAAGCGTCGTTCAGATCATCTAATCGTGAATCGGTTTCAGTATCACGGCTATCAATTAAGAAGCGATACGCTGCCAACAAGCCTGCAGGCCCGATAAACTTGTCCGGATTCCACCAGAAAGATGGGCAAGAAGTCGAACAACAAGCACATAAAATACACTCATATAAACCATCGAGTTTTTCACGTTGTGCAGGAGTTTGTAAATTCTCACGCGCCGGTGGATTCTTGTTATCATTAATGAGATATGGACGAATTTTTTCGTATTGGGTATAGAATTGTGTCATGTCGATAATCAGGTCACGCACAACAGGCAGACCCGGCAATGGACGAATGACAATTTTCTTCCCACCACGGATTAAAGCAGATAATGGCGTAATACATGCCAACCCGTTTTTACCGTTCATGTTCAGACCATCAGAACCGCACACCCCTTCACGACAAGAACGACGGAAGGATAATGTTGGATCTTGCTCTTTGATTTGGATTAACGCATCCAGCAACATCATGTCACGCCCTTCAGGAACTTCTAGCGTGTAATCTTGCATACGAGGTGCGTTGTCCACATCAGGATTGTAGCGATAAATCGAAAATTGTAATTTCATAGTTTATTTCTCCGCAACTGGATTAACACCACGCATTAGTAGGTACGAATTTTCGGTGGGAAGGCTTCACGCAGTTTTGGCTGCATGTTGACTTCACGACGCGTCATCGTTTCAGATTGCGGTAAATATAATGAGTGACATAACCAATTCGCATCGTCTCGCTCTGGGTAGTCAAAGCGGCTATGCGCACCACGACTTTCTGTACGGAAGTTTGCAGCTTGAGCAGTTGCATAAGCCGTTTCCATCAGGTTATCCAGTTCTAAACATTCGATACGCTGAGTATTAAATTCAGTCGAGGTATCATCAAGACGCGCATTTTGTAGACGTTCACGAATCACTTTCAGCTCTTCTAAGCCTTTCGCCATCGCATCACCTTCACGGAATACCGAGAAGTTATGCTGCATACAGGTTTGCAGTGCTTTACGGATTTCAGTTGGGTCTTCGCCAGTACGAGCACCTTCCCAACGGTTAAAGCGAGTCATCGCTGCATCGATATCAGATTCAGACGCATCACGCATTGAACCTTGTTCCATGATGGACTCTTTCAAATGCAGACCCGCTGAACGACCAAATACGACTAAGTCGAGAAGTGAGTTACCGCCTAAACGGTTAGCGCCATGTACAGATACACAGGCAATTTCACCGACAGCAAACAGACCCGGAATAACTTCATCTTCGCCATTTTCGTTATAACGAATAGCTTGACCAGTGACTTTAGTCGGAATACCGCCCATCATGTAGTGACAAGTAGGAATAACTGGAATTGGCTCTTTGATTGGGTCAACGTGAGCAAAGGTGCGAGATAACTCAAGAATACCCGGTAAACGTGATTCCAGAACTTCTTTTCCTAAGTGATCCAGTTTCAGTTTGGCATGTGGGCCCCATGGACCATCACAACCACGACCTTCACGGATTTCAATCATAATAGAACGTGCGACAACATCACGACCCGCAAGGTCTTTTGCGTTCGGCGCATAGCGCTCCATGAAGCGTTCACCGTCTTTGTTCAACAGATAACCACCTTCACCACGGCAGCCTTCAGTGACGAGAACACCTGCACCTGCGATACCTGTTGGGTGGAATTGCCACATTTCCATATCTTGTAGTGGAACACCTGCGCGAGCAGCCATCCCTACGCCATCACCCGTATTGATGTGTGCGTTAGTAGTTGATTGGTAAATACGACCAGCACCACCGGTTGCTAAAATAGTGGCTTTCGCTTTGAAATAAACCAGCTCACCTGTTTCCATACAAATTGCAGTACAACCTACGATATCGCCATCTTGGTTTTTAACTAAATCAAGGGCATACCATTCAGAAAAAATGGTTGTGTGGTTTTTTAAGTTCTGCTGATACAAAGTATGTAACAGTGCGTGGCCAGTACGGTCAGCCGCAGCCGCAGTACGTGCAGCTTGCTCACCACCGAAGTTTTTAGACTGACCACCAAATGGACGTTGATAAATACTTCCGTCATCAAGACGAGAGAATGGCAACCCCATATGCTCTAATTCGAGGATAGCCTCTGGCCCTGTTTTACACATATATTCAATCGCATCTTGGTCACCGATGTAGTCGGAACCTTTCACGGTATCGTACATGTGCCATTCCCAGTTATCAGGGTGAGTATTACCTAAAGCAACAGTAATACCGCCTTGTGCTGATACAGTATGAGAACGGGTTGGGAAGACTTTTGACAGAAGTGCGCAAGATAGGCCCATCTGTGAAATTTGTAATGCGGCACGCATACCTGCGCCACCCGCACCGATAACGATAGCGTCAAACTCTCTGATTGGCAGATTCATTTATGCACCCCACACAACAATTGTTCCGTAAATTAAATAAGCCAACAGACCTACAACGATAGCCAGCTGCAATACTAAACGAATTGCTAAAGGTTTAACGTAGTCAGTCAGCACTTGCCACATGCCAATCCACGCATGGACAAGAATCGAGAACAAGGTGAGGATTGTGAATACTTTCGTCACAGAAGAGGCGAAAAAGCCACGCCAGACTTCATAGGTAATGTCGTTAATAGCAACAAAACCAACAATGTAGAGTACGTAGAGTACGATGACAATCGCAGAACCACGGATTAATAGCCAGTCCTGGATACCAGTACGGCCTAAAGCTGAAGCATTACTTACCATACTAAAATCCCCGCCAGAATTGCTAAAATCACGGTAATGACAAATGTAATTTTTGCAGATGAGTTACCAGCAGCAAGCGTTTCATCAACACAACCGAAATCCATTAGCATATGACGAATACCACCACAGATGTGGTAAGCCAAAGCAGTCAAGATGCCCCAAAGAATGAACTTAGCAAAAAAGCCAGTCATTATTTCAGACGCGTATTGAAAACCTTCTGGAGAGGAGAGAGATGTCCCTAACAACCAAAGCAGAATACCAACTGCGATGAGAGTAATGACGCCAGAGACACGGTGCAAGATCGAAGATATTGCAGTGATCGGGAAGTGAATCGTCTGCAAATCAAGGTTGACAGGTCTTTGTTTTTTCACAATTTTGCCCACACAGCTCTTTATTATTTTCCATCCTCCGGACCTGGGGTGGAAATCAGACAGCGACAGGGGTACAAAATGCAACTTAACACAAACTCTAATCCATCATGTTTAAATAAAGTTGCATACTGATCACGCTGGGAACTCCTACTACAGGGTAATCCGGAGACCTGCCGCTAGTATAAAGTCTTCACAATGCCATTACAATTCCCACACAAAATGTTTGGAGACATTTAGCCCGAACAGTGAGAAGGATCACGATTTAAACATTTTGTATAAATGTGCTTATCTTATTTGACAATGATTCAACATTTATCTTACATATAGGTCTGGCAGAATTATCTTAACGGTGCTGTTTACCCTTCATCGGAAAAGAAAAAACGTGAATGTTGCAATGTTAAATACTCTTCAATTTGAACTATGATGGGTATTAATAACAAAAGTTATGAAAGTTGTTCCTCTTACCACAAATAATGATATTGTAGGGAAAACAACAAAAAGAACATAACATCTACACACTCATAAACAACCTAATTACATTGTCGTCGGTCTCAGATTTCAGGTTTTATGTGATAGCGAGCTGATTTCCAAAGCATACCGGTAGAACAATGCACGAAGACACAGTATAACGCTGAGCTTCTGGGTTGTTGGGTGTCGATTATCAAGCGCTAAGGAGACCGTAATGGCTGATAACAAAGCTAAGCTAACGACTGGTAGTAAGGGTGATATTGACCTAGATATTTTAAGCCCAACGATTGGTCAAGACGTTATCGATGTCCGAACTTTAGGTTCTAAAGGGTTCTTTACCTACGACCCTGGTTTTACTTCTACTGCATCCTGTGAATCAAAAATCACCTATATCGATGGTGATCAAGGCATTCTGTTGCACCGTGGTTTCCCTATCGATCAACTCGCCACTGAAGCCTCTTATCTCGAAGTTTGTTATATCCTGCTATACGGTGAAGCACCGACTCAAGAACAATATGACGTATTTAAAAATACGGTGACTCGCCATACAATGATCCATGAGCAAATTACACGCATGCTTAATGGTTTCCGCCGTGACTCACACCCGATGGCCGTTTTATGTGGTGTTACGGGGGCATTAGCCGCGTTCTATCACGATGCGTTGGATGTTAACAACCCACGTCACCGTGAAATTACGGCTTATCGCCTGCTGTCAAAAATGCCAACAGTTGCAGCGATGTGTTACAAATATTCAATTGGCCAACCTTTTGTTTATCCACGTAATGACCTGTCATACGCGGGTAATTTCTTGCACATGATGTTCTCTACACCCTGTGAAGAATACACGGTTAATCCTGTTTTAGAGCGCGCAATGGATCGTATTTTGATTCTGCACGCTGACCACGAGCAAAACGCCTCAACATCTACAGTTCGTACTGCGGGTTCATCTGGTGCAAACCCATTTGCTTGTATCGCAGCGGGTATTGCATCACTGTGGGGGCCTGCTCATGGTGGTGCTAACGAAGCTTGCTTGCGTATGTTGGAAGAAATCCAAACCGTCGAGCACATCCCAGCATTTATCGAGCGCGCTAAAGACAAAAATGACTCTTTCCGCTTAATGGGCTTCGGCCACCGTGTTTATAAAAACCATGACCCACGTGCAACAGTAATGCGTGAAACTTGCCATGAAGTTCTAAACGAACTTGGCCTGAATGACAGCTTGCTAGAAGTCGCAATGGAGCTGGAACGTATCGCATTAAACGACCCGTACTTCATTGAGAAAAAACTGTACCCGAACGTTGACTTCTATTCAGGTATCATCTTGAAAGCAATGGGTATTCCTTCTTCAATGTTTACTGTTATTTTTGCCATTGCACGTACTATTGGCTGGATTGCACATTGGAATGAAATGCACGATGACGGCTTGAAAATTGCTCGCCCTCGTCAGTTGTACACGGGTTATGATAAACGTGAATTCAACTCAGAATTAGCAAAAAAATAATATTTAATTAAATCTACCCCTACACATGCTAAGGCCTCGAATTTTCGGGGCTTTTTTCATTTTTGTTTACCTAAGTTATCTAGCTTACTGCTGTTGATATTCCTTTGGTGTCATCCCGCTCATTTTGCGGAAAAAACTAATAAATGCGCTATCGCTTGTTAGACCAAGTTCTTGAGTAATATAGTGATAGGGTTTTTCTTGTGCGAGTAATTCAATCGCTTTAATGTAACGCCATTGTTGACGCCATGCTTGATAATTCATTCCTGTTTCTTTAAAAAAAATCCGGGTAATCGTCTTCTCACTCGCCCCAACAGTTTGTGCTAATTGGTTTAAATTTGGAGGTAATTGTTCGATATCAACCCCTTTAAAACGCCTATCTTGCGGTAATGGTAGCAGTGTTGGCTCTAAAGTTGCACTTTGTAACTCATCGATAAATACGGGCAATAAATTAGCTAAATTCCCTTGTTGCCAATCACTATCAAATGGCGCAATCGCAATACGTTCAAGTACTTCTCTCAATAAGGATGAAATGCTTAATATCATCACTTCATTCCCTATTCTGTCAGCGTATTCTTGCGCTAAATAAACCGAACGGTAACCCACTGATGCCCGCATTTGAGCCCGATGAAGAACAAATGGTGGGATCCAAGCCACTCTTCCCGGAGGAAGTAAAGACAAACGATTTTCCAGTGAAATTCGTATACATCCTTGTTGTGTAAAAAGAAGTTGTCCCATTTCATGTTTATGAAAGCCAGAGTCATGCTGCCCCATTTTTGCTGCAATTCCCAATACTGGCGAGCGGTACCAGTGAGTTTGAAATTCATCTGTTTGATTTAGCCAAGCCATAATGTCTCTTTTTTGATATTTATAGTCTTTATTATTGTAATAAGACAATAAAAATAACACTAAACTGCCTGCCATTGAATCGTTGTATCTAATTAGACCCTTTATTTTTAGTAGATTGGCAGGAAAAAAAGTATGAAACACCCTCTTTCATTATGGCTTGCTGTTGCCTTGATGATGTTTCCACAAATTGTGGAGACCATATACAGCCCCGCACTCACTGATATCGCCAGTGCTTTCTCAGTAAATGCGGAACAAGCTTCACAAACGCTGTCGCTTTATTTCTTTGCTTTTGCATTAGGCGTGGTGTTTTGGGGGCGTATGTGTGACACCTTAGGGCGCCGCCCGACGATTCTGGCGGGTTTATTGATATATGGTATTGCGTCTATTGGCGCGTTATTTGTCACACATTTTTATTTATTATTACTAATGAGAATGTTGTCAGCCTTTGGCGCTGCCGTAGGTTCAATTGGTACACAAACCGCCATGCGCGATAGCTACCAAGGCCATGAATTAGCAAAAGTTTTCTCTATTATGGGCGTTGCTTTGGCTATCAGCCCTGCTTTAGGGATGTTATCTGGTGCTGGACTCGTTAATTTTGGCGGTTACCGAACCGTTTTTATCGGCTTAGCGATTTTAGCTGTGGTGCTTTTTCTCTGGTCAATCTGTCGTTTACCCGAGACTAAGCCTAAAACCGTGACTCACATCTCATTTATTAAGACATTTTTACGCATGATCGCAGATAAAGAAATTGTTAGAAATGTGATCTTGATAGCATTTTTCAACATTAATTTATTTAGCTATTATCAGCTGGCACCATTCAGTTTTGAACAATTAATGCTCACTCAACAACAGTTTGGATTAACTGGGATTTTATTAGCACTTGGAGTCGGTTTAGGTTCGATATCAAATCGCTATTTATTGGCTAAAAAACACACATCTGAACAACTTGTTAAGCTTGCCAGCCTCATTTCATTGGTGAGTGGTTGTTTAGTTTTTGTGCTAATGGATTCAATTTGGTTTGTTTTACCCGTTATTGGCATTGTTATTGGTTATGGAATTGCGATCCCGAACATACTTGCCCATGCATTAAACCGTTATGGTGAGCAAAAAGGCACCGCCGGCGCCATTTTAGGGTTATTTTACTACATCGGGCTCGCCATTGGTTTGATGGTTGCAGGTTGGAGCCAGCACTTAGGTTTAGTGTTAACTATTTCAAGTGCAGTATTGGTTTTCGCATCGTTAAAATACCGAACCCAATAGCTATTTTTATTTTTATTTTTATTTTCAATAGATTATAAATATTCTAAGTATTTCGAATCACCGCTAGGCGGCAAAAGAGTGAAGCCCTAGGAACATACACAAGTATGTGACTAGGGTTCGTGAATGCAGCCAACAACGCTTTGATGTAAAAGGCGGCAAAAATTTAATTCTCTAAATAGTTCGAGTTGTGGCTAGGCGGCGAATAAGGGTATCTTGGGGAGCATACAAAAGTATGTGACCCAAGTAGCCGAGTGAAGCCAACACAGCCACAGTTCGAAATATGACGAGAATTTAGGCAGGGTTATCGATATCGATAAACTCCGCATCTAACCCATGTTCATCTACAAGCCACTTAGTCAGCGCTTTAATCCCATAACGTTCCGTTGCGTGATGCCCTGCACTGTAGAAATGGATCCCCATTTCCCTTGCTATATGAATGGTTTGTTCAGAAACTTCCCCTGTTACAAAGGCATCTACACCAAATTCAGCCGCTTGTAGGATGAAGCCTTGCCCTCCCCCTGTACACCATGCGATTTGACGAATTTCTTCTTTTGCATTATCACCACAATGTAAGACTTTACGACCAAGGCGAGTTTCTAAACGAGACGTTAACTCTGAAGGAGTAATCGGTTGATCAAAAAAACCAAATGGCATTAATGGGTCGATTTGGCCATTTACCTGCACCCCCATAATATAAGCAAGTTGTGTATTATTGCCTAATTGATGATGTGCATCTAATGGAAGGTGATAACCATACAGGTTGATATCATTCGCTAATAATGTTTTTAAGCGATTTCTCTTCATTCCTTTGATAATGGCGGGCTCATTTTTCCAAAAATAGCCATGATGAACAATGATGGCATCGGCTTTCTTTTCAACGGCAACATCCAATAATGCTTGGCAAGCTGTCACACCGGTGATGATTTTATGTACATGTGGTCGCCCTTCAACTTGCAATCCATTCGGTGCAAAATCTTGGAACTCACTAACTTTCAATTCGTCATTAATGATTTCTTCTAATCTTAAGTTATGCATTATGTTGTCCTTTTTACTGCACAGCTAAACGGTTTATCCACCAGTTTGAACGTAATTGACTGATAATCAATAAGCATAAACGGAAACATGATTTTTTTCTGTGTTATTTGAAGTATATAGAATAAAAATAGGCGGGATTAAAAACAAAACCCCCACAATTCAATATTGCAGGGGTTATTACTCACCATTAAGCACTAAATTAACGATGGCCTTCTAGGGTTGTTTCTGAACGTTCTAGCCAAACAGGTTTATCACTGGTTTTTGCCCAAACCTTATGTAAATGACTATAAAACTTTGCTCTTTTTGGATAAAAAACCATAACCGGAAACGCAATAATGCCAGCTGTTACAGCGGCAGTGCGGCGTGCAAGTACCTGATTACGGGAATATTCGCGATATGTGGACATCGGTATCCTCCTTCAGTTGCCACTTTATTTGTCGATTCCAGCTTTGCTCTATCATTCCCCATTAACACACATTTCCCATTAACACAGTAGTAAAGAGCGACTAAAACCGGACAGATAATATGAAATATATTGACTGTAGATAGGATATCGCAAATTGTGTAATAAAACTACTCATCTGACCACTTAATCTGTAAATTTTTCTAAAAAATCTGCTCATTCCGTATTTTTATTACATTTTTTAACCAATCAATGTTTTAATTATACATTTAAATCACAATAATTTAACAAACAAGGCCGTACGCCGCTTTCTCTATTAAGCTCTCTATTTTTGCTAAATAAACAGCCATTTTTATACTTTTTTTACACCCTACCCGTGCTTTTTATCAGCTTCTTTACAGCGAACTCTTTAGCCTTATCACATGGAAATAATAAGGAGAAAATACTGTGTCATTACTTTCCATTATTGGGGCAGTTCTCGTTGTTTTACTGCTGACGTATCTGATTTATGCCCTGCTTAACGCGGAGGATTTCTGATATGACTACCACCACATTGCTATTTTTAGGTAGTTTTTTACTGTTCTTATTCATCTTAGCAAAGCCTTTAGGCAATGCTATTGCTCGGTTAATCGACAATGATATACCTCATCGGTTAGCAAGCAGTGAGTCCTTACTTTGGCGTTTAACCGGTGTCAAACAGCCAGGAAGAGACATGGCTGAGATGAATTGGAAACAATATGCCTTAGCGATTGTATTATTTAATCTTTTAGGTTTTATTTTATTATTCGTTATCTTAATCTGCCAAGGCCGTTTGCCCCTTAACCCTCAACACTTTGAAGGGATGAGCTGGGATTTATCCTTTAATACCGCCGTTAGTTTCATTACTAATACTAACTGGCAAGCTTATAGCGGCGAAAATACATTAAGTTATTTGAGCCAAATGGCCGGGTTGACGGTACAAAACTTCCTTTCCGCAGCGACAGGTATTGCCGTTGCTTTCGCAATTATTCGCGCTTTTTCACACCATGGTAGTAAAACTGTCGGTAATGCGTGGTTAGATATTTACCGAATTACGGTGTATTTACTCTTTCCTTTAGCGATTATTTTTGCATTATTTTTTGTCAGCCAAGGGGTTATTCAAAATTATTCCAGTTATTTACTTATTCACCCTTTAGATAACAGTGAACAACTATTGCCGATGGGGCCAGTAGCTTCCCAAGAAGCGATAAAATTGCTCGGCACCAATGGTGGCGGCTTCTTTGGCGCTAACTCATCACATCCTTTTGAAAACCCAACCGCACTGAGTAATTTTGTGCAAATGTTTGCTATTTTCCTGATCCCTACTGCACTTTGCTTTGCTTTTGGTCGTGCAGTTGGTAACAACAAACAAGGCCATACTTTACTCTGGGTTATGGGGATCATTTTTGTGGTTGCCGCCATCGTTGTGGTTAAGGCTGAATATGTGGGAAACCCATTTTTAACCGAACTACATGCCACTAGCTCTGCCAATATGGAAGGAAAAGAGAGCCGCTTTGGGATTGTTGGTTCTGCTTTGTTTGCTGTCGTTACCACTGCCGCATCTTGCGGAGCAGTTAACGCCATGCATGACTCCTTTACCGCAATGGGCGGAATGGTACCGATGTGGTTAATGCAAATTGGTGAAGTGGTCTTTGGTGGCGTTGGTTCCGGCTTATACGGTATGTTGCTGTTTGTGCTACTCGCTGTCTTCCTTGCTGGACTTATGATTGGTCGTACGCCTGAATACCTCGGTAAAAAAATCGAAGTTCGAGAAATGAAAATGGTGGCACTGGCGATTTTAGTCACCCCAACCTTAGTGCTACTTGGTACCACTCTTTCATTAATAACCGAAGCGGGCCGTGCAGGAATTTTAAACCCTGGAGCGCATGGGTTTAGTGAAGTGTTATACGCCTTTTCTTCTGCGGCTAATAATAACGGTAGCGCTTTTGCTGGGCTCAGCGCTAACACTCCGTTTTACAATGTGCTACTTGCCATTACGATGTTTATAGGCCGCTTTGGTGTCATTCTTCCTGTCTTGGCTATCGCAGGTTCCATGGCCAATAAGAAACCCCAAGCCAAAAGCCATGCCACATTGCCGACAACTGGCCCATTATTTATTGGCTTACTGGTTTTCACCGTACTTCTCATTGGCGCACTGACCTTTGTACCCGCTCTTGCATTAGGCCCTATCGCTGAGCAATTACACATTGGTTTTGCCGGATAATGAGGAAAAAAAAATGAAAAACAAGCAAACTAAATTATTCAATAATCAATTAATTAAACAATCCATTATTGAATCTATCAAAAAATGTACACCACAAGCACAATGGCGTAACCCAGTCATGTTTGTAGTTTTTATTGGCAGTATTATCACCACGTTACTCTGGTTAGCGATGGTAACGGGTTACACACAAGGCAGTGCTTGGTTCAGCGGAATGATCACCCTTTGGCTGTGGTTCACGGTTATTTTTGCCAACTTTGCAGAAGCGCTTGCTGAAGGGCGAAGTAAAGCACAAGCTCAAAGCTTAAAAGGCGTAAAGCAACAAAGTAGCGCAACGCGGCTAGCGTCTGCCTCATTGGAGGCGAACCAAGATATCGTGAGTTCAGATCAGTTACGTAAAGGCGATATTGTGTTGATCCGTGCCGGAGAAACCATTCCTTGCGATGGCGAAGTCATCGAAGGTGGTGCTTCCGTGGATGAAAGTGCCATCACGGGGGAATCCGCTCCCGTGATCCGCGAATCTGGTGGTGATTTCTCTTCAGTGACAGGCGGAACTCGCGTACTTTCCGATTGGCTGATAGTCGAGTGTACCGTCAATCCCGGTGAAACCTTCTTAGATAGAATGATTTCCATGGTTGAAGGCGCACAACGCCGTAAAACCCCCAATGAAATCGCGCTCACTATTTTATTAACTGCACTGACTATTATCTTTGTGTTAGTTTGTGCCACCTTGTACCCATTCACCGTTTTTGCCGCAGAGCATGCAGGCGCAGGCAGTGCCGTTTCTATTTTAGTGTTAATAGCGTTATTAGTGTGCTTAATTCCAACAACCATCGGTGGCTTACTTTCATCTATTGGTGTGGCAGGGATGAGCCGCATGCTAGGAGCAAATGTAATTGCCACCAGCGGCCGTGCTGTAGAGGCAGCAGGTGATGTCGACGTTCTATTACTTGATAAAACGGGGACCATTACACTGGGAAACCGCCAAGCCTCTGAATTTTTACCGCTAACAGGTATTACAGAGCAGCAACTGGCGGATGCTGCACAACTATCGTCTTTAGCGGATGAAACCCCAGAAGGACGCAGTATTGTGGTCTTGGCAAAACAAAAATTTAATTTACGTGAAAGAGATATTCATGCCCTGAATGCAACTTTTGTTCCTTTCTCCGCAATGACACGTATGAGTGGTGTCAATATTGGCGAGCGAATGATCCGCAAGGGCTCTGCGGATGCCATCCGCCGTTATATCGAAGCCAATCACAGTAAATTTCCTGTCGAAGCGGATCAACTGGTCGAAAAAGTAGCCCATTTAGGCGGAACGCCACTTGTGGTGGTTGATAATAAAACGGTTTTAGGTGTCGTAGCATTAAAAGATATCGTCAAAGGGGGCATGAAAGAACGCTTCGCCCAAATGCGTAGTATGGGCATCAAAACGGTGATGATCACCGGAGATAACCATTTAACAGCAGCCGCAATTGCAGCCGAAGCAGGCGTCGATGATTTTCTTGCAGAAGCGACACCAGAAGCCAAACTGGCGTTGATCCGCCAATATCAATCTGAGGGTCGCTTAGTTGCTATGACCGGTGACGGCACCAACGATGCGCCAGCACTCGCGCAAGCGGATGTCGCAGTCGCAATGAACTCAGGTACCCAAGCCGCAAAAGAAGCCGGTAACATGGTGGATTTAGACTCCAACCCAACCAAACTGATTGAAGTGGTGCATATTGGTAAACAAATGCTAATGACCCGTGGCTCATTAACCACCTTCAGTATTGCTAATGATATTGCTAAATATTTTGCCATTATCCCTGCCGCTTTTGCCGTAACATGGCCACAGTTAAATGCGTTAAATATTATGCAATTACATTCACCCGCATCCGCTATCCTTTCTGCCGTTATCTTCAACGCATTGATTATTATCTTCTTGATCCCCCTCGCCATTAAAGGGGTCAACTATCGCCCAATGAGCTCTCAATCATTATTGCAACGTAATTTAGGCATATATGGCTTAGGCGGGTTAATTGTGCCATTTGTTGGGATCAAACTGATTGATCTGCTTATTAGTCTCTTTGGAATATAAGGAATTGATTATGAATATGATCCGTTCGTCGATGATTATGTTATTTATACTCACCATTTTTACAGGTATTGCTTACCCATTAATGGTGACTGGCCTCGCTAATATTTTTTTTCCATGGCAGGCTCACGGTTCTTTACTCACACAAGATGAGCGCATTGTTGGTTCTGCCTTAATCGGGCAAAATGTGGGTAATATTCGCTATTTTCACGGTCGCCCCTCAGCAACTGTCGATATCCCCTACAATACCTTAGCTTCTGGTGGAAGTAATTTGGCTGTCAGTAACCCATTATTACAACAAACGATGGCAGAGCGTAGCGAACAACTGCGCGCAGAGAACCCCGATGCAGGTAATGCCATCCCAGTAGATTTACTCACGTCTTCCGCCAGTGGCTTAGACCCCAATATTTCTATTGATGCAGCGTTATACCAAGCTCCACGTATTGCAAAAAGCAGGCAAATTCCATTAGATACAGTAAAATCATTGATAGAAACGCATACTGAACAGGCATTGTTGCCCTTTTTAGGTGAACCCGTCATTAATGTGCTAAAACTGAACTTAGCACTTGATGAATATCAACAACAAATAAACAGTCAAACTCACTAGGGGCTGTGATGGACAATCAAGAACCTATTCGCCCTAACCCTGATGAACTCTTGGTCAAAGCCAATGAAATTGGGCGTGGCAAATTAAAGATTTTTTTCGGTGCCTGTGCTGGTGTTGGAAAAACGTATGCCATGCTGCAAGAAGCACAGAGACTCAGAGCTCAAGGGCTAGATGTGCTGATTGGCGTAGTAGAAACCCATGAAAGAGAAGAAACGGCCGCGCTACTTGACGGCCTTTCTCTGTTGCCACCTAGGCGCATAACTCATCACGGTCGCCGCCTAAATGGTTTCGATATTGACGCAGCAATTGCTAGGCATCCAGCCATAATTTTAATGGATGAATTAGCATTTAGTAACCCCCATGGCAGCCGCCACCCTAAACGTTGGCAAGATGTCGAAGAACTCCTTGATGCCGGAATTGACGTACTGACAACCATCAACGTTCAACACATTGAAAGCCTGAATGACATCGTGGGAAGTATTACAGGTATTCGCGTACGTGAAACAGTTCCAGATCATATTTTTGATGCAGCTGATGAGGTGGTATTAGTTGATCTTCCTCCTGACGACCTACGACAACGCCTTAAAGAAGGCAAAGTGTATATACCGGGGCAAGCCGAACGCGCTATTGAGCATTTTTTCCGCAAAGGAAACTTAATTGCACTGCGTGAGCTGGCTCTTCGGCGTACTGCTGACCGGGTTGATGACCAGATGCGTGAATTTCGTGATGGTAAAGGCCAAGCCCCCGTATGGCACACTCGCGATGGGCTCTTGCTATGCATTGGCCATAATACCGGAAATGAAAAATTAGTCCGTACTGCCGCACGACTTGCTGCAAAATTCGGTAGTGTCTGGCATGCTGTTTATGTTGAAACTCCCTCACTTCATCAGCTACCTGAAACCCAGCGTAGAGCTATCTTAAAAGCGTTGCGTCTTGCTCAAGACTTAGGTGCAGAAACAGCAACTTTATCCGACCCTTCGGAAGAAAAAGCGATATTACGTTATGCCCGAGAACATAATTTAGGGAAGATATTGATTGGTCGGCGTAATAAAGTAAACAAATGGTTTAAGCTCAATTTACGTCCCGGTTTTGCCGATCGTCTTGGTAAGCTCGGCCCTGATCTGGATTTAGTGATCGTCGCACTTGAAGAGAAAAGTGAGTGGGACAAAGAACCAGAAAGAAAGCCGTTCTCTGAAAAATGGCGATCGGATATGAATGGCTATTTAATGGCTATTGTGATGTGTGCTGCTATCACCTTATTTTCGCGCACCTTTTTATTGGCCCTCGATAAAGCCAACCTCGTGACACTCTATCTATTAGGTGTCGTGTTAATCGCATTATTTTATGGCCGACGCCCCTCTGTCTTCGCCGCTCTGGTCAACGTGATCAGTTTTGACCTGTTCTTTGTTCAACCCCATTTCTCCCTTGCTATCATGGATATGCAATATTTAGTCACGTTTACAGTGATGCTAATTGTGGGGGTTGTTGTGGGGAATTTAACTGCAGGTATGCGCTACCAAGCTCGTATCGCTCGGTATCGAGAGCAGCGAACACGTCACCTATATGAAATGACAAAAGAATTAGGACAAGCTATCACGACTGATGATATTGGGAGAACTGGGTACCATTTCCTTAATAATGCATTTCAAGCCAAAAGCTGCTTACTGCTCCCCGATGAAAACGACCAGTTATCACCATTAAAATGTGAAGGCCACAGTGAAATGCTGATTGATAAAGCCATTGCTAAATGGTGTTTTGATAAGCGGCAACCCGCCGGTGCTGGTACGGATACACTACCAAGCGTTCCCTATCAATTGCAACCTATCATCACTGCCGATCAAACCCTTGCCGTTCTTGCCATTGAACCAAGAAACATGCGCCAGTTATTGATCCCAGAACAGCAACGCATGCTGCAAACCTTTACAGGACTGATTGCGAGTGCTCTTGCACGTCTGCAGCTGACAAAACAAGCTGAATCAGCCAAATTAGATATTGAACGAGAACAACTAAGAAACTCCTTACTTGCCGCACTGTCTCATGACCTAAAAACACCGCTCACCGTTTTATTCGGCCAAACCGAAATCTTAATGTTGAATTTGTCTGCGGAAAAATCACCACTAACAGAACAAGTGAACCAAATGCGCCAGCAAGTACTTAGCACTTCGCGCTTGGTGAATAATTTACTGGATATGGCTCGCTTACAATCTGGCAGTATTCAGCCCAATTTAGCGTGGGAATCACTGCAAGAAATTACCAGTAGTGCTGTTAGAACCTTAGATTACACCTTACACAGCCATCCTTTAGAAATTGATATTCCAGCAGACTTACTACTTTATTGTGATGCTAACTTGATTGAACGGGTGCTAATCAACCTATTAGAAAATGCCGTAAAATACAGTCATGACGATACCCCGATTGGTATTCGAGCTACAGTTGAAGGGCAAAAAATTCATATTGAAATATGGGATGCCAGCAATGCGATTCCAAACGGACAAGAAAAAACCATTTTTGATAAATTTTCTCGGGCGCAAAAAGAGTCCGCAATTCCAGGAGTTGGCTTAGGGCTCGCCATTTGTCGTGCTATTATTCAGTTACATGAAGGCGAAATTTGGGCGCAAAATAATAATAAAGGTGGAGCGAGTTTCCATTTTGTCTTACCTTTAAAGCAACTACCTGATATCGAAGTAGAAACATAAAAGGATTAACAATATTGTGAGTACTAGCCATCAAATTCTGGTTGTTGAAGATGAAAAAGAAATCCGCCGCTTTGTTCGTTTAGCGCTGGAAGGTGAAGGCTGGAAGGTATTTGAGGCGGAAAATTACCAACGCGGCCTCATTGAATCCGGTACGCGACAACCTGATTTGTTAATTTTAGACCTTGGCTTACCCGATGGTGATGGGCTTGATTTAATTCGTGATCTACGTCAGTGGAGTAGTATTCCGATTATTGTTTTATCCGCTCGTGAAGAAGAATCACAAAAAGTGGCAGCATTGGATGCAGGTGCTGATGATTACCTCACAAAACCCTTCGGAATTAGTGAGTTACTGGCTCGAGTTAGAGTGGCTTTACGGCGCTTCGGCAAAGCCACTCAAGAAAACTCAAAATGCCAGTTTGGGGATATTACCATCGACTTTATTAATCGTGTCGTGACCAAACAAAATGAAGAACTTCATCTAACCCCGATTGAATTTCGTTTACTCAGTGAACTCGTGGCTAACAGCGGTAAAGTATTAACTCAGAGGCACTTATTACTGCAAGTCTGGGGGCCTAATTATGTGGAACATAATCATTACTTACGCATCTACATGGGCCATCTACGGCAAAAATTAGAAAATGACCCAGCACGCCCTATTCACTTATTAACCGAAACAGGAATTGGTTATCGGTTTATGCCTTAACAGATGACCATTTATTGAATTCTAGGAATCTTACCGATAGTTTAAATTAAAAGACTGCTTATAATTTACTCACCTTTTTTCTATGGAGAGAAATTCGTGCAATCACTCACAGCCCAACTATCAAACCGTTTTTCATCTGCTTTAGTCCTTTTTTTAAGTGTTTTTGTGACTACTCAAGCCCTTGCGTTAAGCCCTGAAGAAAAAATGCGTACTGAATCATTATTAGCTGAGCTTGGTAAACAACAAAACCTTACTTTTACACGTAATGGCACTGAATATTCTGCCACTGACGCAGAGTCTCATTTGCGATTAAAACTGCGTAAAACAGAAAAACGTCTCAAAACTGTAGAACAATTTATTGATAACGTAGCTTCAAAATCGTCCATTACTGGCGAAGAGTATCAAGTTAAAGATGCGCAAGGTAATGTGACTTCCGCGAATGAATATCTGCATGAATTATTAAAAGAAAAAGTGGATAGCAAATCCAAATAGGTTCTTCAGATTTTGTAGGCTTTGTAGATTACTATAAAAAACGCTGACATTTATTTGTCAGCGTTTTTTGTGCTAATACTCGATCTGGCCCCTAAATAATTTGTACCACAGGTAGGCGGCAAATTAAGTTATCCCGTGAGCATACATAAGTATGTGACTCGAGTAACTTAATGAAGCCAACACCCCTGTGGTGCAAAGTATGACGGGGACATCAAATTAAGAATTTTCGAGTTTCGCCCAAGTATCACGCAACCCCACAGTCCGGTTAAAGACTAAATGTTCTGCACTACTTAACTTGTTATCCGCACAGAAATAGCCTTCGCGTTCAAACTGATACGCTTTTTCTGCCACGGCATTTTTCAGGCTCGGCTCAACAAAACCTTGACGAATAACCAGTGAATCTGGATTGATAACCGATAAGAAATCGTCTTCTGCACCTGGGTTTGGCACAGTGAATAAACGGTCATACAGACGAATTTCTGCAGGTAATGCGTGAGCGACACTTACCCAATGAATAACGCCTTTCACTTTACGGCCATCTGCTGGGTCTTTATTTAATGTGCCTGCATCATAAGTACAGTAGATGGTTGTGATGTTACCATCTGCGTCTTTTTCAACACGCTCTGCTTTAATAATGTATGCATTACGCAAACGAACTTCTTTGCCTAATACTAAACGCTTATATTGGCGGTTCGCTTCCTCACGGAAATCTGCACGGTCGATATAAATTTCATTGCTAAATGGCACTTGGCGCGTTCCCATCTCCGGTTTATTTGGATGGTTTGGCGCTGTTAAAATCTCTTCACCCGCTGGCATGTTTTCAATCACCACACGAACTGGGTCAATAACCGCCATAGCACGTGGTGCTGACTCATTCAGATCATCACGAATACAGGACTCTAAAGAGGCCATTTCAACGTTGTTGTCTTGTTTTGTCACACCAATACGTTGGCAAAATTCACGGATAGAGGCTGCAGTATAACCACGACGGCGTAAGCCTGATATGGTTAACATACGAGGGTCATCCCAACCATGCACGTGTTTTTCAGTGACTAATTGGTTTAATTTACGCTTAGACATCACCGTGTATTCCAAATTCAGACGAGAAAACTCGTACTGACGTGGATGGCAATCAATGGTGATATTGTCTAATACCCAATCATATAAACGACGGTTGTCTTGGAATTCTAAGGTACATAAAGAGTGTGTAATACCTTCTAATGCATCAGAAATACAATGCGTGAAGTCATACATTGGGTAAATGCACCATTTATTGCCAGATTGGTGATGTTCCGCAAATTTAATGCGATATAAAACCGGGTCGCGCATCACCATAAATGGGGATGCCATATCGATTTTCGCACGTAAACACGCTTTTCCTTCTTCGAAGCCACCCGCACGCATTTTTTCGAATAATGCTAAGTTATCTTCAATAAGGCGCTCACGGTATGGGCTATTTTTACCCGGCTCTTTCAATGTTCCACGATATTCGCGAATTTGATCTGGGCTGAGCTCGTCAACGTAAGCTAAGCCTTTTTTGATCAGCTCAATTGCATATTGATACAAGGTATCAAAGTAGTCAGAGGAATAGCGAACATTACCGCTCCACTCAAAACCAAGCCATTTAACGTCTTCTTGAATCGAGTTAACGTATTCGACATCTTCTTTTACAGGGTTGGTATCATCAAAACGTAAATTACATTGGCCTTGATAATCCTTGGCAATGCCAAAATTCAAGCAGATTGATTTCGCATGACCAATATGTAAATAGCCATTCGGTTCAGGTGGAAAACGCGTATGCACTGACGTGTGTTTTCCGGTCGCCAGATCTTCATCTATGATCTGACGGATAAAATTTGTTGGGCGAGCATCTGCCTCATTCATTGTCATCATTCCTCAATGCCAAAAGCGCGCTAAAAGCGTGTAGTAACTAAATATATTCTACCATAATCAATCAGGAAACAACCGTTTGATTGCGCCAAGTGCGGCAAAAGCGATGATCAGAAGGAATTTAGGACAAAAACCTCATTTTTGCCTACCGAAATACGCGATTTTAAACCAGTAACATAACAGCTAAAACCACGAGTAACAGTAGTGGATAACTTTGGGCATGACGTTTATCGCTAAGGTAAGGCATTAATAAAGAAGCAAAACGTATCCCTAGCCACGATGTCACAATTAAAATTAATGCCCCTTTGATATAGATCATCCCCAGAAAGCCCGATCCGAGGTCAATGTGTTTATCAATAGCGAAATAAAAATAGGTTAATGTACCCGTGATCGCCATTGGTAATGTCAATGGATTCGCAAAGGCAGCGGCTTGGATCATACTGGCACCACGGCGCCGCATTAATGGAACAGTCATCACACTGCCACCAACACCTAAAAATGCCGCTACCGCGCCAATCACCACACCAATCGGAGTATCTGCAAAAATACCACCACGAGAGAGTTGTATCCCCGTAGATTCTGTCTTCATAAAACCGGGACGAATAAAACAATCTAAAATAGTGATGATGAGATAGCCAATAAATATCCAACGAATTAATGCATTATCTACCGATAACGCCACAATCGCCCCAAATATCCCCCCCACTGAAATAGGGATAATAAATGGCTTTATAATTGGCCAGCTGAGATTTCCTTTTAAATAATGAGCGCGACTTGATAATGTTGATGAAAAAATCATCACGCAAGTGGATGTTGCCACCGCGATTTGCATCGCCACAGTTCCTGCATCGCTTTGTGGCCCCCATACTAAGGTAATTAGCGCATATAACAGTGGAACGGTGATAAAGCCGCCACCAAAACCAAATAGTGCGGTGGTGATCCCCGAAATAAAGCCAAATAAGCACAGAAGCAGTTCCACAGAAAATTCCTCATCAGTCATTGAGAAAATATCTTATCGATGAAAAAAGCCCCTTGCTTATGCAGATTTGACAACCTTGTTTGAGATTTCGCCAATGTTATTAATAAATGCAATTTTTTAATACGAAAAATAGAGTGTTTTTTACACTCTATTTTTAACGTATTATTCATAACTACCTTTCATACTAGTCATAAAATAAAATTTTGGTAAATTAACCAATCGCATCTTTCTCTTTCTGATTTCCTCTATGTTTTTTTAAGTACGCTTCTATTTTCTTTTCTACTTTATCATTACATTCTTTTACCCAGATACGGTTATTAGGGTTTTGTTGCTTACATTTATCACCTTCATTTGATATTTTGAGTAAATCAACATATGTATCAAAATTCTTGAGGTAATATGCATCTTGCCCCTTTGGGTTATCTCTTGCGGCCATTTCTAAATAGTATTTAGCTTTATTAAAGTCCTGAGGGATCCCGCCGAGTCCATGTAAATAAATCGTCGAAAGATTTTTTCCTGCTACAATTACCTTATTACCATGAAGGTGGTAAGCTCGTTCATAATATGAAATTGCTTCTGGCATATTTACTTCCCCCCCATTACCATGCTGATAGTTTACCCCTGTAAATAACAGAGCTAACCCATTGTTAGAATTAATTTTTAATACTCTCTTCAAAAAGAAATTTGCCAGTGCACACTCTTCTTTTGCAGCTTTCACATTATGTAAATGCTTAAAATCGGTGCAACCAATTCTGAAAAAAGAAAATAAGGCATAATTATCATCTTCATTATTATTTTTTAATGCCCGATGATATAACTCAAGCACTTGCTGTTGGTTTGCAGGATAAGAAACTTTTTTAGGTAGGTCTGGGTCATAACGTAGTTCTGTTTCATTATACCCAATGGTATATAGACGATCTCTTACAGTTGGAATTAAAGGAGGATTTGTATTCCCTCCCCAAGTTGGAGTCCCGATAATGAACGCTCCTATAACGATAGACCATGAAAGCAACCTCACGAGATTTTTCCTAAATCATTGGTAGAGAGTGAAGTTGCATGAGGATAGCTTGTTATGGTGTCTGCAATTAAAAAGATACAGTCATCATTTGAGGGGAATGAAAAACCAAGCATATTATCAATAAGTTGATTAAAATTTTGTTGTAAATTAATCGTATTCGCTCGCTGGTGAAATAATACATCAACGACTTCAGTTTGCTTATTATTATCCCAACTTACCTTAGCCATTAATTTATGGAAATTACCATTCTCATCATAAAAATTGAGCTCATTTGCATTCAACTCAATTGCGTTAATGCCCATATTACTTAAATTTGTTAATTCATGGAATTGACTAATACCATCCGAATTTTTATCTTGCCAGACTTTTAACTCCAACCAAAACTTATCACTTGAATTAATAATTCTATCAGTATTACTGTCCAATTCAGATAAAGCAGAAAAGCCATCTTTCAGTCGTGTATTACTAATCTGTAGGCTATTGTTACCAAACAATTCGTTACCTGAATTAATCATGCCATCTTTATTTTTATCCCACACCAGTAATCCATCATCTGGGTGTACCCAGCCTGTTCGCGACTTAATTGCATTTCCTTTAAAATCGAATTCAACGCCAAAACTATCTACTAAAGTTTGTACACCATTACCACCTAAATCAATTACTAATGGTGTTTCGTAATCATCAGCCAAATTGTCTAAATTCTCATAAGCATCATCAGGCCAAAAGGGGATATTAATACCTTGCATGCCTGCTTTTTCTAGCTCTGACTGAACAAATTTACCGCACGTTTTTTCCCCAGTTAAACTAAATGGATTATAATTCGGAGGCTGCGTTTTTCCTGTTTTATAATCATGCATAGCCGTATATAGATTATTGAAATGACTAAAAAACTGTTGATTATTTGATGTTATCGTCAATGTGGAAGCACTTTTATAACGAACATGATCATTAAAAGACAAATTATCTTTTGATGACCCCCAATCTTCTCCTGGACTAAGTCCCATGCTAATTTGTTCATAATTATGTGTCACAGGATTAATGCCTCGAATACTAATATAGGTATGTCCCCATTGTGATGTATTCCCCGTGTCTTCTCCTAACTGATTGTAAATTGGACTACCTTTAGGCGCCACATGAATGGTTATGCTGGGTGGCCCTATCTGCATCGGGTCATGACCTGCGCCTAAGTTTCTATGAATATTCATATCTTCTAGTTTATGGATCTGTAGGTGCTTTATTGACTCTGTCATAATACATATTCCTTATGTTATTACTTTGAATAAATCCCTAATATTTCTACAGATTTTTACCTTTATTTTAAATAAATAAATTATTTACCAATTATTTTATATAACCCTCATTTTTATGGGTAAATATTAACCTGCATAAAAAAAAGCAAATTAAATGATTTACTAATAATTTATAAATATAAATAATTACCATTCTTCTCGATAATCGAATGAAACTTGATAATCATATTTATTAAATTTAAATTTATGTTTTATATGCTTTTGAAGATTAGAGGCCCAATCAGAAAGCACATCAAAACAACCATTATTAATAATGTTTTCTTCAGGGTTAATAGTTTTTTCTATAATGCTACCATCATCCCCTAAGTCAAGAGAATACTCTTCACCAACATATTCTTCTGTTTGTTTATCAAACCAAACCAGATGAATTTTTAATCCCATTTTTTCTCCTTATAGATACTTTGTTATATTGCTTTTAGGCGCTTTTATTTTAATTACTCTCGTATTTCAGCCTCTCCACAAAGCTAACAATTAATTATATTTTCTTTATACACTGGACTCAATTGATAGTGATTATCATTATTTGTTATGCCCTATATGATTATCTTTTTCTTATTTAAGCTGCATAAACAAAGAGGGTGGCCTAAGCCACCCTCTTACTCACTTATAATATTAAACTGAATTATTTCAGAACATTATAAATAACGGTTTCACCTGCTTTCACGTCACCTTCAACTAAAATTTCGACGCCAGAAAAATCATCGATATTGCTGATGATAACAGGGCTAATCATTGATTTAGCATTGGCTTCAAGGAACGCGAGGTCTAAGTTCAGGATTGGTGTGCCAGCGGTTACTTCAGCACCTTCTTCCACTAAACGTGCGCAACCTTCACCTTTCAGTGCAACCGTATCGATCCCCATATGAACAATGAGTTCAACACCGTTTTCTGTTTCAAGGCAGAATGCGTGGTTAGTTTCGAAAATTTTCACCACCGTACCTGACGCCGGCGCTAACACTTCGCTGCTTGTTGGTTTGATGGCAATACCATCGCCCACAATGCGGCTAGAAAACGCTTCATCTGGCACATCGTCAAGGGAGAACACTTGACCACTGACTGGCGCAACCAGAGATAAAATCACATTACCTTTTGTTTTCGCAGGCTCTGCGGCTTTTTTCTCTTCTGCTGCTGCAACTGGTGCAGAACCGGCAATAGGGCCTTTTGCAATTACTTCAGTCATTGCTTTTGCGACCAATTCAGCACGTGTACCGACAATCACTTGCACATTTTGTTTGCTTAAGCGGATAACACCTGAAGCGCCTAAACGTTTAGTCATCGCATCGTTAACAACTGCTGAATCTTTAACGCCTAAACGTAAACGTGTAATACAAGCATCAATACTGACGATGTTATCACTACCACCAACCGCTGCAACATATTGGCGAGCTTCTTTTTGAATATCGCTGTCACTGTTATCGGCAGGGCTAATGCTTTCGTCATAACCATCAATCGTTTCATCACCTGCGCTCTCTTCACGGCCTGGTGTTAACAGGTTGAATTTACGGATCATGAAACGGAAAATGACATAGTAAATGCAGAAGAAGACTAAGCCTTGAACAATCAACATATACCACTGAACGGCTAATGGGTTACGTGATTGCAATAACATATCGACTAAACCTGCGCTGAAACCGAACCCTGAAATCCATTCCATTGTTGCTGCGATATAAACCGAAATACCCGTTAACAATGCGTGGACTACGTACAGAATTGGCGCCACGAACATGAATGAGAATTCAAGTGGTTCAGTGATACCGGTGAAGAATGCCGCAAACGCACCAGCAATCATAATACCAGCCACTTTGGCTTTGTTTTCCGGGCGAGCACAGTGGTAAATCGCTAATGCCGCACCAGGTAAACCAAACATCATGATTGGGAAGAAGCCTGCTTGATAGCGACCAGTGATACCTATCGTTGCCAAGCCGGCATCAATTGACTTAGCGCCGCCTAAGAAGTTCGGAATATCATTGATCCCAGCAACGTCAAACCAGAACACAGAGTTAAGTGCGTGGTGTAGACCAACAGGAATTAATAAACGGTTGAAGAAGGCATAAATACCCGCTCCCACAGAACCTAAATCTTTAATGCTTTCACCGAAAGAAACCAAACCATTATATACCACCGGCCAAACATACATCAGAATGAAGGCTAAGATGATCATTAAGAATGATGTCAAAATCGGCACGAGGCGACGACCGCTAAAGAAAGACAACGCTTTTGGTAGCTCTACGCCACTGTAGCGGTTGTACAATTCAGCAGACAATACCCCAACTAAGATACCCACGAATTGGTTATTTATTTTACCGAATGCCGCAGGAACGCTTTCCAACGGAACATTCATGATCATGGAATAAGATGCCGGCGAACACAGTGTTGTCACGACTAAAAAGCCAACAAAACCGGTCAGCGCAGCCGCACCGTCCTTATCTTTTGACATTCCATAAGCAACACCAATAGCAAACAGTACGGACATATTATCAATAATAGCCGCACCCGATTTTATCAGTAACGCTGCGATTGCACTATTGGCTCCCCAACCATCTGGGTCAATCCAATAGCCAATCCCCATCAGGATTGCTGCGGCTGGTAGTACAGCAACTGGCACCATAAGTGCCCTACCAATCCGCTGTAAGTAGCTAAGAATATTCACAAACTCCCCCTTTATCGCCCTATTTTTGCCCCATTTACGGGATCTTATTGTTCACACACCTAAATCATAATTTAGGTTATTGAGAGTATCAATTTCATAGTCTAAATTAATTGTTTCGCGATGCAAAATAAATAGGTTCGATTTGTGATAAATGTCAACGAAAGAGTTACTGATATGACTAAATTACTAGCTATTATCGAAAACTTATTTTATGATTAAAAATAACTTATTTGTACTATTAACCTGTATATTCTCAGCACACTTGAATGCATGTCCTGAAACAAAAATAGCATGTCAACCAAGTGATAATGCACAATAAATTTGAAGTATAACGAGTATTCCTATATCTAATGAATAACATCAGGGATACATATATACATGAAAGATTTCACAGACTTATTAGAGGTAATTGAGACATGAGGCTAATTCCACTTAATAATGCGCATGATGTTGGCATTTGGTCCGCACAGTATATCGCTGACAAAATCAACGCATTCAACCCTACTGCTGATCGCCCTTTCGTTCTTGGGTTACCAACAGGCGGTACCCCTCTTGCCACTTATAAAGCACTGATTGCTTTATATAACGCAGGAAAAGTTAGTTTTAAGCATGTGGTAACATTTAATATGGATGAATATATTGGTATTCCAGCTAATCATCCTCAAAGCTATCACACATTTATGCATGAAAATTTCTTTAACCACATCGACATTCAAGCGCAAAATATTAATTTACTGAATGGTAATGCCCCAGATGTTGATGCGGAATGCCAACGTTATGAAGATAAAATTAAATCTTACGGCAAAATTAATTTATTTATGGGCGGCGTAGGTAACGACGGTCACATTGCTTTTAATGAACCCGGTTCTTCATTGAACTCACGCACCCGCATTAAAACATTGACACCAGAAACGCGCCAAGCTAACTCACGTTTCTTTGATAATGATATCAATCAAGTACCAAAATTTGCTTTAACTGTCGGTGTCGCCACATTAATGGATGCTGAAGAGTTAATGGTACTTGCAACGGGTGCGAATAAAGCGAACGCAGTTCATGCCGCAGTTGAAGGTTCAATTAACCATATGTGGACAGTGAGCTGCGTGCAAATGCACCCAAAAGCACTGGTCGTCTGTGATGAACCCGCAACACTCGAATTAAAAGTTAAAACGCTTAAATATTTCAAACAGCTAGAATCTGAAATTATTGAAAAGTTTAACTAAGATTATATTTATCAATCACCCGATCAGCGAAGGCTGATCGGTGACCCACTTTCCAGAGGTCAGGAGTTTTAAGCCATGTATGCATTAACAAATTGCATTATTTATACAGGTCATGAAAGACTGGATAACCATGCGGTCGTCATTGATGGTGAAATCATCAAAGATGTTTGTCCTGTCTCTGAATTACCTTCCCATATTCCACAACATGACCTACAAGGTGCGACGTTATCTGCAGGGTTTATTGACCTGCAAGTCAACGGCTGTGGTGGTGTCCAATTCAATGATAATAAAGAAAATGTCACATTAAAGAATTTGGATATCATGCAAAAAGCCAATGAGCGTACAGGATGTACCAGTTACCTGCCAACGCTGATTACCTGCTCTGACGAATTGATGAAGCATGGTATTGAGGTCATGACTGAGTACTTAAAAGACCACAAGAACCAAGCTCTCGGGCTCCATTTAGAAGGCCCATATATTAATGTTATTAAAAAAGGCACACATAACCCTGAATTTATCCGCCAACCATCCGCGCAGATGATTGATTATTTAGCTGCTCATGCAGACTCCATCACTAAAATCACTTTAGCGCCTGAAATGGTTGAACTTGATTACATTCATCAATTGAAAGATTCCGGCATTGTTATTTCTGCTGGGCATTCAAATGCAACGTATGAAGAGGCTAAACAGGGCTTTAAAGCCGGAATTCGCTTTTCAACGCATCTTTTCAACGCCATGCCATATATTTCAGGCCGTGGCCCCGGTTTAGTTGGTGCTATTTATGACACTCCTGAAGTGTATGCAGGAATTATTGCTGATGGCTTACATGTTCAGTGGGCAAATATCCGTAATAGTAAGCACTTAAAAGGTGATAAATTAATTTTAGTGACTGATGCCACAGCGCCGGCAGGAATAGATCCTCAAACTGGTGAAATGGATCATTTTATCTTCGCGGGTAAAACCATATACTACCGCGATGGATTATGTGTAGATGAAAATGGCACACTCAGCGGCTCGTCACTCACCATGATAGAAGCAGTGAGAAACAGTGTAGAGTACGTGGGTATTCCATTAGATGAAACACTGAGAATGGCAACGCTCTACCCCGCAAGAGCCATTGGAGTTGATGAGACTTTAGGGTCTATTGCTCCGGGTAAAATTGCGAATTTAACCGCGTTTAACCACGACTTCGACGTCCTTGCAACCTATGTTAACGGAGCAGAAGTCTACAAAAAATGAGTAACTAGCTAATGAATCAAAGCCACTCGCTGAAGCAAATTGGTAATATTGATCTCGTCAAACAACTAAATAGCGCTGTCGTCTATAGTTTAATTGACCAACATGGCCCGATATCAAGAATTCAAATCGCGGAGCAAAGCCAACTTGCCCCAGCCAGTGTGACTAAAATCACTCGCCAGTTACTCGAACGTGGTTTAATTAAAGAAGTTGACCAACAGGCCTCTACTGGAGGCCGTCGTGCCATATCTATTGTTTCTGAACACAAAAATTTTCACACGATTGGCGTCCGCTTAGGGCGCTATGATGCCACCATCGCCTTATACGACTTAGGTGGCAAAATGATTGTCGATGCCCATTACCCTATCACAGAGCCTTCTCAGCAAGCCGTAGAACAAAAGTTGATTGCCGCTCTTGATGATTTTATTGAGCACAATCACAAGCGCTTAAAAGAGCTGATTGCGATTTCTATTATTCTCCCTGGGTTAGTTAACCCAAATAGTGGGATTGTTTACTACATGCCACATATCAAGGTCGACAATTGGCATCTCATCGACAATTTACAAGCACACTTTAAAATTACCTGTTATGCAGGGCATGATATTCGCAGCCTAGCCCTCGCTGAGAGCTATTTTGGTGCTACTCGTGATTGCGAAGACTCTCTACTAGTTCGCATCCACAGAGGCGCAGGGGCGGGTTTAGTCATCAATAAAGAGATATTACTCAACCATCGAGGTAACCTCGGGGAAATTGGGCATATTCAAGTTGACCCTCTTGGCGAACTTTGCCATTGCGGTAATTTTGGTTGTTTAGAAACCATTGCCTCAAACCAAGCGATTGAAGCCCGCGTAAAACAGCGTTTAGAACAAGGCTATTCGAGCTCCCTTACATTGGAAACTTGTACGATTTCCCATATTTGCCAAGCCGCTAATAAGGGAGATCCTCTTGCTACGGAAGTTATCCAGCACGTTGGCCGGCAAATCGGTAAAGCGATAGCTATCTCTATAAACTTATTTAACCCTGAAAAAGTCGTTATTGCAGGCGATATCACAGAAGCAGAACAAATTCTGTTACCCGCAATTCAAAGCTGCATTGATACACAAGCCTTAAAAGGATTTAGAGAGAATCTTCCCATCGTCACATCGCAGCTAGTTCATAACTCGGCAATAGGCGCTTTCGCACTCACTAAACGCGCGATGCTCAATGGTGAATTATTACAAAAACTGTTTGAAAGCTAATTTTTGGCGTGTTTTTTTAAAGCAGGTTGAGATACCTGCTTTTTTATTGTCTATAAACTGAACGCTGCATTCCATACATCACTTTTAGCATACTCCCCATTCCTCCGTTTTGTTCCCCCACACAAATTTTTTAGCTCTTTCGCTGTTTTATTTCACACCATAACCAAATTACATTTATCTAGCGTCTAAGACAAAAAGTGATTTTTTTCAAATACGGGCTTGTTTTTTGCTGGCTTTATCGACAAAATGATTATTCAACAAACAAACAGTCACGTTTTCTAAAAAATAGTGCAAAAAGCTGTTGACTGTCGGGTCTGTAATTAGCATAATGCGCCCCGCAACGCCGACGAAGGTTATGCAAAAAAAGATGGCTATGTAGCTCAGCTGGTTAGAGCACAACACTCATAATGTTGGGGTCACAGGTTCGAATCCCGTCATAGCCACCATTATTTGCGGGAGTGGCGAAATTGGTAGACGCACCAGATTTAGGTTCTGGCGCCGCAAGGTGTGCAAGTTCAAGTCTTGTCTCCCGCACCATTTTCCTTCTCGGTAGCATTGAATTTAAGATTGGGGTATCGCCAAGCGGTAAGGCACCAGGTTTTGATCCTGGCATTCCCAGGTTCGAATCCTGGTACCCCAGCCATCTTAAAACAATCAATAGTAGAATTCCCGGATGGGGTATCGCCAAGCGGTAAGGCACCAGGTTTTGATCCTGGCATTCCCAGGTTCGAATCCTGGTACCCCAGCCATCTACTATCCTACCTAGAGTTGCACAATTCATTTCAAAGAAATTATATATGGCTATGTAGCTCAGTTGGTTAGAGCACAACACTCATAATGTTGGGGTCACAGGTTCGAATCCCGTCGTAGCTACCATTTCTTTTGTTGGGGTATCGCCAAGCGGTAAGGCACCAGGTTTTGATCCTGGCATTCCCAGGTTCGAATCCTGGTACCCCAGCCATTCTCTTTTCAATATCACTTAAATTAACGCCTATTCTCTCTTTCTCTGCCTAAACTATCTTAATTTTGCTTATCGATTTTATTGATAAATTAAATAAAAAATTAAAAAATAGCAGATAACTCCATTTTTTAATAGGTTGAGGCTTCATCTCTACTGTTTTTTATATTTCTATCTCTATTTTTAGCTTAAATGATGACTTTTTGGTAGTTTCTTTATTTATTTAATTCCAATATTATCGGATAACCAATAGCTTAATCGCTTAAAGTGATATTAAAGTAACATTTAGCTCATAAAATTTACGTTTGCATAACTTTTCTATCAAATATGTGACTTCAATCATTTCTCTATAACTGCTGAAAGTGGTAATCTGCGCTCGAATTGTAGTTAGGTATGATTATTACCAGTTAAATTATTATCAACCTCTGGTACTAATAGATTCAGCCCCTTCTTCCATTCCAACTAAATTAGTTCTCAGAAACTCTAATAAAAGTTTTAAACCTAATAATTATAAATTGCCAAACGCAACATTTTTACAGAGAAAATTTATGCGAAACATGATAAAGCAACCAATATATAAGATTTTATATGTTCAGGTAATCGTAGCCATCGTTCTGGGTATCGCACTTGGCCACTTTTTTCCAGACATTGGAGAATCATTAAAACCGCTTGGTGATGCATTCATCAAAATCGTTAAAATGATTATTGCGCCAGTTATCTTCTTAACTGTTGTTACTGGTATATCTGGCATGTCAAACATGAAGGCCGTTGGTAGCGTCGCAGGTAAAGCGATGCTCTACTTCATCACTTTCTCGACCATCGCCCTCGTCATCGGTCTTATCGTCGCGAATATCATTCGCCCAGGTTCAGGCCTTAATATTGATCCGGCAACCCTTGATAGCACTAAAGTTGCCACCTACGTTGAAAAAGCACACGAATCTTCGATAGTTGGCTTCTTGATGAATATCATCCCTGATACCGTCATTAGTCCATTAGTAAACGGCAACATCCTGCAAGTTCTATTTATTGCTGTCATTTTCGGATTAGCATTAGCTGCAACAGGTAAACACGGCGAGCCCATTGTAAAACTACTACAAAACTTCTCTGAGCCTGTGTTCAAAATGGTTGCGATGCTCATGAAACTCGCACCTATCGGGGCATTTGGCGCAATGGCATTTACTATTGGTAAATATGGAATATCCTCTATCGGCAACTTAATGATGCTGATTATGACGTTCTATATTACCTCACTGTTGTTCGTCTTACTTGTTCTGGGTGCAGTTGCTAAATACAACGGCTTCTCCATCATTGCGCTAATTAAATATATCAAAGACGAGCTATGGTTAGTTTTAGGTACCTCTTCTTCCGAAGCGGCACTGCCAAGCTTAATGCGCAAAATGGAGCATGCAGGGTGTGAAAAATCGGTTGTCGGGTTAGTTATCCCAACGGGTTATTCATTCAATCTTGATGGTACGAATATTTATATGACGATGGCTGCATTGTTTATTGCCCAAGCCACTAATATTGAGCTCACTATTTGGCAACAAATTTCGTTGCTGTTAGTTGCGATGATAAGCTCAAAAGGTGCAGCTGGTGTGACGGGTGCAGGGTTTATTACCTTAGCAGCCACACTGATGGTGGTGCCAAGCGTTCCTGTCGCAGGTATGGCGCTTATTTTAGGTATCGACCGTTTTATGTCTGAGTGCCGTGCATTAACTAACTTAGTGGGTAACGCATGTGCGTGTATCGTTGTTGCGCGTTGGGAAAAAGAACTCGACACAGAAAAACTGGCTCATGCATTTTCAGCAAAAAATGAAACATTAGATTCAGTGATTACTGAAGATGACAGCATCAATACAGACACAAGTAATATTCAGCCGGTTGATTTAGCTAATAATAAATAACCATAACTTCTTCACTTAATAATAAATAGGCCGCTAATTAGCGTCCTATTTATTATATTCAAGATAATTTCTATAAACCTAAAGCATACTTCAACGCCAGCTTTTTCGCTTCTCCAGCACGCTGTGCCGCCATCAACCCAAGGTTCCTAACTATTTTCAATCCTGGTAACTTTTCACTAAATGCCATATAAAATACGTCCATTCCAGCTTGCATAATTAAATTATCAGGCAAACGACGGCGTTGATAACGCTTCAATACATCAAGGGAATGCCAAGGTTGTATGTATTCGCGCGCGTAAATCACTTCTTTCAACAACGCATCAACATCTCGGTAGCCTAAATTCACTCCCTGCCCCGCTAATGGATTAATGGTATGAGCGGCATCACCAATCAATGCTAATCCATCTATTACATAGCGACGAGCATGATGACGAGTCAGTGGAAATGCCCCTGACGCAATTGCGGTAACAGGCCCTAAACGTTCAGGGAAAGCTTCAGAAATCGCTCCCGTCAACTGTTCCATTGACATGCCTTGTAAACGCCTAATCTTTGCAGGGCTGTCATACCAGACTAATGAAGCCCAATTATCATACAGCGGTAAAAATGCCCTAGGCCCTGATGGAAAAAACTGCTGCCATGTTTTATCTTGCTGAGACTGCTGTGTTTGAATGCTAATCAACATACATGATTGGCGATACTGCCAGCCACGGCTACCAATCCCTGCCATTTTGCGGACCTGCGAATTCGCGCCATCAGCTCCAATAACAAGCTTAGCTTGCAGAGCTCGGCCATCATCTAATGCTAATATCCACTCTTCTTGTGACTTAGGTTGGTATAAATTGATAAGTCTCGCAGGGCAGACAAGGTCTAGATTGCTGTATTTTTCACATTCTTGCCATAATGCAAGCTGTAACACACGGTTTTCTACCATAAACCCAAGTTCAGGCAACCCAAGACTCTGAGCATCAAAAACCACATTGCTCTCTGGCTCTTCCCATGTTTCTAACTGACGATATGGAGCACTTCGCATTGCCTTAACATGTTGCCAAGCCCCTAATTGCTCCAACAATTCAACAGAAGCACGGCTAATCGCAGAAATACGAACATCTGGAGCACTTTGTGGGTCAAAGGCCGCAGGTTGTGCTTTTTCAAGCAAAGCGACTCGCATGCCTTCTTGAGCAAAGCCCAATGCTGCTGCCGCGCCAGTCATACCTGCGCCAACGACGACAACATCATAAGATTCGATTAATTTATTCATACGTTCGCTACTATTTATTATTGTTTAATAAAGATTGTTGTTTGATAACAGTGACCACGTTGATAAAGGTATTGTACCGAAAAATGATGATCCTCACAGGAAATATAAGCATTGAAGGCTTAGAGGTTATTCGAGCCCTTCATCTTTATAACCTTACAAACAGTGTATTTTGCCGAAAACACTTTAATTTGCACAAAAAACAACCACAATTTTGCAACATCCTCTGGTCACTGATGCCGCAAATGAATACAATACGTGCTAATTTTAAAACAATAGGCAAATTGCCTGCCCTTAGATTTCGTGTGGTGATATTATTTTAAATATCTTTGCATTTATCCCATCATACAATGATGTCCTTAATCAAAATGCATGCGAGTTCCCAAATATAAAGGGTAGGACTTTGGATTTACAACGCGTTTCGGAGTCCATTACACTAGCCGCTTCGAAAACACCGGATATACGACATGTCGACGAATAAAAAGCTATACATTAAAACTTGGGGTTGCCAGATGAATGAGTATGACTCATCCAAAATGGTTTCTTTATTAGAAAATACCCATGGTTATCAACTCACTGAAATTGCTGAAGAAGCAGATTTATTACTGCTTAATACCTGTTCAATTCGTGAAAAAGCACAAGAAAAAGTCTTCCATCAACTTGGTCGTTGGAAGTTTTTTAAAGACAAAAACCCTGACATTATTATTGGTGTAGGCGGCTGTGTCGCTTCACAAGAAGGGGATTTTATTCGCCAACGTGCACCAAGCGTTGACATCGTTTTCGGCCCGCAAACTTTGCACCGTTTGCCTGAGATGATTAACCAAGTTCAAGGTACACGCAGCCCAGTTATTGATATCAGCTTCCCTGAAATTGAAAAATTTGACCGTTTACCCGAACCTCGTGCTGAAGGGCCAACGGCTTTCGTTTCGATTATGGAAGGCTGTAATAAGTATTGCACCTTCTGCGTAGTGCCTTATACCCGTGGTGAAGAAGTTAGCCGCCCTTGTGATGATATTCTATTTGAAATCGCACAGTTAGCTGCACAAGGTGTGCGTGAAGTTAACTTACTGGGTCAAAACGTGAATGCTTACCGCGGTGAGACCTTTGATGGTGAAATTTGCTCATTTGCAGAATTACTGCGTTTAGTTGCAGCTATTGATGGTATCGACCGAGTTCGCTTTACCACTAGCCACCCAATTGAATTTACTGACGATATCATCGAAGTTTACCGCGATACTCCAGAATTAGTCAGCTTCTTGCATCTACCTGTGCAAAGTGGCTCAGACCGCGTTCTAACGATGATGAAACGTGCTCATACGGCACTTGAATACAAAGCCATTATTCGCAAACTACGCGAAGCACGCCCTGGTATTCTTATCAGTTCAGACTTTATCGTGGGCTTCCCTGGTGAAACAACCGAAGACTTCGAAAAAACCATGAAACTGATTGCTGACGTGAATTTTGACATGAGCTACAGCTTTGTTTATTCCGCACGTCCTGGCACACCCGCTGCAGATTTACCTGACGACGTAACGGAAGATGAGAAAAAACAGCGTCTATACTTACTGCAACAGCGCATTAATCAGCAGGCATTAAGCTTCAGCCGCCAAATGGTGGGAACCATTCAACGTATCTTAGTTGAAGGAACATCGCGTAAAAATGTTATGGAGCTGTCTGGACGTACTGAAAATAACCGTGTTGTGAACTTTGAAGGTACACCGGATATGATTGGTAAATTTGTGGATGTCGAAATTGTGGATGTTTATACCAACTCATTACGCGGTAAAGTCATTCGTACAGAAGATCAAATGGGTCTTCGCGTTCATGAATCGCCAGAGTCTGTTATTGCACGCACCCGTAAAGAAGATGAGCTAGGTGTTGGTAGTTTTCAGCCCTAAGCCACAACCATAGGATATTCAGTGACCGAGACAAAAAATTTGCAAATCGCAACACAAGAAATCTTTCTAGAACCCGCAGATAACCAACGTTTAATGAGCCTCTGCGGGCCATTTGACGATAATATCAAGCAGCTAGAACGCCGCCTTGCTATCGAAATTAATCGCCGTGATAACCGTTTTAAGTTATCGGGTAAGCCGCTGAACGTTCAAGCGGCCAGCAAAATTTTGCGTCAACTGTATGTTGATACCGCGCCTGTGCGCGGTGTTATCCCTGATATTGACCCTGAAAATATTCACTTAGCCACTCTGGATAGCCGTGTTTTAGAGCAATCCGCCGATAGCGTTCCTGACTACGGTAAAGCGGTGAATATTAAGACTAAACGTGGTGTGATCAAACCACGCACCCCAAATCAAGCGCAATATATCGCCAATATTTTAGACCATGATATTACGTTTGGCATTGGCCCTGCGGGAACTGGGAAAACCTATTTAGCGGTAGCCGCGGCAGTTGATGCCTTAGAACGCCAAGAAGTTCGCCGCATTCTGCTTACGCGCCCTGCTGTTGAAGCAGGTGAGAAACTTGGTTTTTTACCGGGCGACCTCAGCCAAAAAGTCGACCCTTACCTGCGCCCACTTTATGATGCGCTATTCGAAATGTTAGGCTTTGAAAAAGTTGAAAAACTGATTGAGCGTAATGTTATCGAAGTCGCGCCGCTGGCCTATATGCGTGGCCGTACGTTGAATGATGCTTTTATTATTTTAGATGAGAGCCAAAACACCACCATCGAGCAGATGAAGATGTTTTTAACACGTATTGGCTTTAATTCTAAAGCGGTTGTGACGGGAGACATTACTCAGGTTGACTTGCCTCGCGGTAGTAAATCAGGATTACGTCATGCCATTGAAGTGCTCTCCGAAGTCGATGATTTAAGCTTCAATTTCTTCCACAGTGAAGATGTGGTTCGTCATCCTGTTGTTGCCAAAGTCGTCATGGCTTATGAAGCATGGGAAGAACAAGACAATAAACGTCGCCAACAGTTACGTGAAGAAAAAGAACAGCAAAAGCAATTTGAAAAGCAGGAAAATCTATAAATGAGTGACATTATTCTCGATTTACAAATTGCGTGCGAAAACCCTGAAGGCTTGCCTCCTGAAGCCGAATTTCAGCGTTGGTTAACAGCTGTTTTGCCTAAATTTCAAGCACAAAGTGAAGTCACTATTCGGGTGGTTGATGAACCCGAAAGCCATCACTTAAACTTAACCTATCGTGGCAAAGACAAACCGACCAACGTGTTGTCATTCCCCTTTGAGGCTCCGCCAGAAATTGAGCTGCCTTTGCTCGGTGATTTAATTATCTGTCGCCAAGTTGTTGAGCAAGAAGCTATCGAGCAACAAAAAACGGCAGAAGAACACTGGGCTCATATGGTCGTTCATGGTTGCCTTCATCTTTTAGGCTATGATCATATTGAAGATGATGAAGCAGAAGAAATGGAAAGTTTAGAAACCGAAATTCTGGCTGAATTAGGCTACGAAGACCCATATCTTGCAGAAAAAGAGTGACCTAACTATAATTTTTTGAGATATCTTTCTCAAAGAAAGCATTATTTTACAAAAAACTGACGGTTATTTTGCAGATAAACCGTCAATTTTGTGCTAAAAAAGAATGTAGCAAACTGTTTTTATTAACTAACCTAAGCTCCAAATACTTTGACTTGGGCTACTTTTGGTACCAAGTGCAGCCAACAATGCTGCAGTTCGAGATACGACGAGTGAATACTCTAAATAATTCGAATTGCAGCTAGGCGGCAAGCTAGGATATCTCGATGAGCATACATAAGTATGTGATTCGAGTAGCCGAGTGCAGCCAACAACGCTGCGGTTCGAAGTATGACGAGTATTTTTTGAGGAAAAAAAAATTAACCGCCATGAGCGACGATAACTCTTCGAGTAGCGATAACCCTGGTCCTAAGAAAGGGTTCTTTGCACTGTTAAATCACCTATTTCATGGTGAACCTAAAAATCGTGATGATTTGGTCGAATTAATCCGCGACTCTGAACAGAACGATTTGATCGATCCTGACACCCGCGAAATGCTTGAAGGGGTAATGGATATCGCGGATCAACGCGTGCGCGACATTATGATCCCGCGTTCCCAAATTGTTACCTTAAAACGTAATCAAACGCTTGATGAGTGCCTTGATGTCATTATTGACTCTGCTCACTCACGCTTCCCTGTTATTAGTGAAGACAAAGACCATATCGAAGGGTTATTGATGGCAAAAGATTTACTGCCATTTATGCGTACCGACGCAGAGCCTTTTAGTATCGATAAGGTATTACGCCAAGCGGTTGTTGTACCTGAAAGTAAGCGAGTAGACAGACTACTCAAAGAATTCCGCTCTCAACGCTATCATATGGCTATCGTTATTGATGAGTTTGGTGGTGTTTCTGGTCTAGTAACCATTGAAGATATTTTAGAGCTCATCGTAGGCGAAATCGAAGACGAGTATGACGACCAAGACGATGTTGATGTTCGCCAGCTTAGCCGCCATTCTTATTCTGTCCGCGCCCTGACGCAGATTGAAGATTTCAATGAAGCCTTTGGGACTCATTTTAGTGACGAAGAAGTTGATACGGTCGGTGGCCTCGTTATGCAAGCCTTTGGTCATCTGCCTTCTCGTGGTGAAACCATAACCATAGACAACTATCAATTTAAAGTTGCGATGGCAGATAGTCGCCGGATCCTTCTGCTTCACGTAAAAATCCCAGACGACGCGCCAGTTCCAACTTTGGAAGAAGAAAAGACTTAATGAACTCAACGTCTATTTATCAAAGTCAGCGGTTGCGGTTACTGCTGGCTTTAATTTTCGGAGCCAGTGGAACGCTGGCTTTTTCGCCTTTTGACATCTGGCCTGCCGCACTACTTTCTATCCTTTTCCTCCAATTACTGACCTTGCAGCGCACGGTCAAGCAATCTTTTGCTATCGGCTTTGCTTGGGGATTTGGCTTATTCGGTAGTGGCGTTAACTGGGTTTACGTCAGCATTGCAGATTTTGGCGGCATGCCAGGCCCTGTTAACGTATTTATTGTTATTCTTTTAGCGGCATACCTTTCTCTTTATACTGGGCTTTTTGGCGCATTGATGGCTAAATTTGCCCCACATGCCAATATTTGGCGTTTAGTCTTTTTTGCCCCAGCGCTGTGGCAGGTTACTGAGTTTTTACGTGGTTGGGTTCTCACTGGTTTTCCATGGCTGCAATTTGGTTATAGCCAAATTGATGGGCCGATGAAAGCTCTCGCTCCTATATTTGGGGTGGAAATGATTACGTTGCTATTATTTAGCATCAGTGGTCTGCTAGTACTCGCTATCCTACGCCGCAGCTTTATCGCGCTCGCTGTTGCGGCTGCCTTAATTTTTGCCCCATTAATTGCCAAAAATGTACAATGGTTTACCTCCCTTGAAGACAAGAAAATGGAAGTGGCACTGGTTCAAGGCAACATTCCCCAATCAATGAAGTGGGAAGCCAGCTTTTTACAACAAACCAAAGACACCTATATGGAGCTCTCTCGCCCTTATATCGGTAAAGCGTCTTTGATTGTTTGGCCTGAATCGGCAGTACCTTCCGTTGAGCTCGACAACCAAACGTGGCTTAAATCTCTCGACCAATTACTGGCAGAGTCGAACACTCAGTTAATTACGGGTATTGTGGATGCACGCCCGATGGATGGTGAATATACTTTTTATAATACAATCATTGTATTAGGCGATAAAAAACCGTATTTATATCCATCTAAAAACCGCTATAACAAACACCATTTAGTGCCATTTGGTGAATATGTACCTTTAGAAGATTTACTGCGCCCTATCGCACCGTTCTTTAATTTGCCGATGTCGGGTTTTAGCCGTGGCGATTATGAACAAGCGCAATTAGCAGTTGGTAATATTCATCTAACGGCTGCGATTTGCTATGAAATTATTTTAGGTACACAGGTCAGAGATAACTTTAAGCCTGATAGCGACTACTTACTTACTGTTTCAAATGATGCGTGGTTTGGAAAATCCATAGGCCCTTGGCAACACTTCCAAATGGCACGGATGCGTTCTTTGGAGTTAGGCCGCCCACTGTTGCGCTCAACCAATAATGGTATCACCGCAGTGATCAGTGCAGATGGCTCTATTCAGGATATGCTGCCACAATTTAAAACGGCAACACTGGCTACTGAAGTCACCCCAACAACAGGGCTGACTCCTTACGCACGTTGGAGTAATTATCCGATGTGGGGAGTGGTCGTGATATTTGGTATTCTCGGTTTTGCTATGAATAGACGTCAAAAGTAACGAGTTAACCCCACCTCGATACAAATAAAAGAGGTGGGATTACCGTATCAACCACAAAACCCGCTTCTTCTAATCCTTTTTTAACCCAATAGCAAAAGTATACAAGTAATTGTCAAAATAATAGAGAAGAAAGCTTTGTCATCAGCTTTAACAAAAAGAAATGTTAAAATTGAAGATAATTTGACTTTGGTGGAAATCATTAGTAATCAGCTGCCACAAGTTAAATAGCAAGAGCACTGACTCACATTATCAGGACTTCGTATTATCGAGTTAGAATATATTATTACTGAGTCTAAAAAAGCCATTTCTTTATTAAAGAATAAACATTATAAAAAAATAAAATAACGAAATAAAAAACGAAATAAAAACCTTTCTTTTAATTAAAAGGATTTTGTTTACAATATAGTTGAAGAATTTATATTTATTAATTTTAAAAATCTAACATCCTCAAAGCTGGTTAAATATAAAAATGATTATCTTGATTCTATTTACTATTCCAACTCACTTGGTGTAAATGAAAGATTATGCATAAAATATTTCTCATACATTGGGCCATCAGGGCTGGTTGATGTAACACCCGTTCTAACATCAAATACAACATGTTCAGTAGTAAAATTATCGGTTCCCATCCCCTCTTTTTCAACTAATACTCGAGCTTCTTCATTTGTCCAATAAGGAGTATCAACCGCTTCCGACCAAATAAAGTAATACGTAAGATCGCCCCATTGGGAAAATATTTGCTGATAAACAACCACAGGCAACATAAACTTACCCAAGCCTACATTAGCCATAAAAAAAGTATGCTTCTGTCTATCTGAACGAACAAAATTACGTAAATAAAAGAAATAGCTATCAATCTCACCCGTGAGCTTATCTTTCGCTATAATACGAACTTCTTTACTAGGGTCATTTTTGATTAATATATAGGCGACCCCTTTAGCTCCTGGTCGAAGAGTCACAGCGGGAGTATTTTGTCCAAATGACCATTCAACATCACCAGAGCCCCCTTTAGTATATAGAGTGAACTCAGCACCACTCCAAGCAATCGTAGGTTCCCCTGCTAAAAAAGTACGATTAATATTGCTAGCATTAGTGATTGTAAATTTTTCAGTTACCTTACGAAAGGTTAATAATACAGTATCTTGATTAGTGGAATCAGACTTTATATGACAACGCGCAAGAACATCTTCAACAAGAGTATCGCAAATATTCGCCGATGCCTTACCTGTACCATCTGTCACTGTTGAATATACCGAGCTGCCAGACTCACTAATAAAGGCTGTGTTCTGAATACTTAAAGTACTAAATATAATATCAACCCCGATAGCAGGCGAATTATCTATTGAATTCATGCAAATGACATTAACAACATTAGAATTTATCCCATCCGCCGGCGCATTATTAAATTCGACAGATAAATTTATTATATAATCTTGAAGAGACATTATTTCACCCTATTATAAAATTAATTAACAATGATTTAATCAAGAAGGCTATTATTTAATAAAAAAGGAAATGTGAAATAACAACATTTCCTAATATAAACTAATAAAAGTACTATTCTGAAAAATTAAGGAAGAGAATACATAAAATATTTTTTATATTTACTGGAAGTTGAGCTACTTGATTTAGTGCCTGTTCTAACATCAAAAACAATACGTGATGAAACGCGAGGAGTTTTATCACCCTCTATCAATGGTACTTCATCGATATTATTGAGATTAAAGGCCGCCAAATCCTTAGTCCAATAAGTTTCATCAATAGCGGTAGACCATATAAAGTACATGGCAAGATTACGCCACTGTGAATAAAGCTGGTCATAAACTGCCACGGGCAGCATGTAATTACCGAAACCCGCTACCGCGTCCGAATATTTATGTTTCTGTCTATCTGAACGAATAAAGTAACGCAGGTAAAAAGTATACATATCAGATTCACCAGTTACTCTATCCCTTGCCGTGATGCGTACTTCTTTTCTTGGATCCTCTCCAATAATGACATATGCATTCTGCTGTGCACCTTCTCGGATGGTGATTTCAGAAACGATATTATTGATTGACCACTCAACATCCCCAGATCCCCCTTGAGTATCAATAACAAACTCAGCGCCTCCCCATGCAATGGTTGGTTCACCAGGAGAGAACGTTGCATTAATATTAGATGCATTCGTAATTTCAAATTTACCCGTTGCGGCTCTGAAGGTCAGTGATACAGAACTTTGACTGGTATTATCCGATTTCACATGGCATTTGAGCACAATATCTTCGGCAATAGTATCCCCGATATTTGCAGAAGCCACACCAATACCATCAGTTACACTGGGGTACACAGCTGCATTATTTTCCCGAAAAAAAGCGGTTCCACGTACACTGATCGCAGTAAAAACGACTTCTAAGCCAACTGCCGGCCGAAGATCAATTGAATCCATACAAATTACTTTTACTTGATTAAAGCTCTTACCGTCAGCTTGAGCATTATTATTGATCACATTTATATTTATTAAATACTGATTATCAGCCATATAATTACCCCATATTATTGAGCAGACTAACAATAAACAACTATTATTAACGTATATGTTGTAAAACTAGTGATATAAATAATATCCCCAGTATAATAAAAATTCGCTAATATATAGAAAGCTCAGCCACAGATAAAAAACCAGTTGGATCATTTTCAATAATATAGAGAAAATAATGTGTTATTCCTGAGCTCATCAGCCATCTGGAGTGGAAATAATTAATCAATAGCATACATGAAATACTTTTTATTAAATAAAGTATTGGCTATTGATTTAACACCCGTTTTAACATCGAAAACAATAACACGTTCAAAGTCACGTGATTCAACTTGATCAATTACGTTTTCATCGTTCTGCGCACTATTAGGAATTAACTCTCTAGTCCAATAGGTGTCATCAACAGCTGTTGACCAAATGTAATAAACCATGAGGTTACCCCATTGCGAGAATACTTTTTCATAAGTACTCACAGGTAACAGATAGTCGCCAAATTTTTCCTTAGCCTCTGAAAAAGTATGCTTTTGACGATCTGATTGAATAAATGAATGAAGGTAGAATGAATAAGCATCTGACTCACCAGTAACCCTATCTTTCGCTATAATGCGAATGTTTTTTCCAGGATCCGCATTTATCATAATCGATGCCGATTGATTAGCATTAGGGCGAATAGTGACTTCAGAAATAATATTATTTGTCGACCATTCGATATCGCCACTACCACCGTCTGTATAGAGAGTGAACTCGGCACCAGCCCAAGATACTGTAGGTTCACCATATAAGAAAGTTCGGTTAAGATTTGCAGCTCTGGTGATTTCAAACGTTTTTGTCGGCTTACGGAATGTTAATGCAGCGGTATCTTGGCTAATAGGGTCAGATTTAACATGACATTTAATCACGATGTTCTCTGCGACTATATCCGCGATGTCGGCGGTTACTAGACCGATACTATTCGTAATTGCGGGATACACTGTAGTGTCAGTTTCTTTAAAAAAAGCCGTTCCTCCAATACTTAATGCACTAAGAATAACTTCCAAACCCGCAACGGGTTTGAAGTCCTTATTATCCAAACAAATCACACTAACACTATTAAAACTTTCACCATCTGCTGGTGCATTATTATTTTTCACAGAAACATTAATGACATATTTCATTTCAATCATTTAATTCTCCTATATATTAAAATTTAAACTCACTATAACGAAGCATATTATTAATTCCTGGCGGCAAATTACCAACACTCCCTTTATCGCCTATAGAAATTATATTTCCCTCTAAATCCATACATAAAAAAGTATTAATTGGTGTATTACGTGTTAAACGATATGCCGTCCTGTAGAAATGGTCGCTAACTGTATCGAAGGTTCCCGAATTAGCCCAACCAGATACAGAACCTTTATTGGTGATATATGAAAAGGCCCCGCTAATCCCGGAAACAGTTAAAATATCTTTATTAACAATATCAGGCGGGATCACGCCCGCATATTCCTTGCTTCCCCAAGTATAGATTTTTCCATCGTCACAAAGCACACAGAAAGCACCATCAGTAGAACTTATAGATATTATATTCCTGAGAGCTGCAATATTTGCAGGGACGATCCCACCATATAAACCATTCCCCCAAGCAGTAACAGTATTATCACTTCGAAGTACAGCGAAGGCTTTGCTCGATGATGCAATAGCTATAGCATTGTTAATAGGCTTATGTAATGTACCGCCATAATCACCATTACCCCAAGCTCTGACAACACCAATATCAGTAAGCACCGCAAAAGCACCATCTGTGGCAAAAACATCAATAATATTATTAATATTCTGTATATCCTTCGGCATATTACCTCCGAAGTTATTCTCCCCCCAAGCCACAGCAAATCCTTGGCGATTTATTGCACAAAATGCCCCTCTGGCAGCAGATACTGATATATAACCGTTCTCAGCAGGCAACCCCGAGGGGAGCTTTCCGCCTGCATAAATATTGCCCCAAGCATTCAGATAACCACCATCAGTAATCGCGCAAATCGCACTTCGATTACAAATTGCCGTTAAAACATTATCAACAATAGCGGTAAGATTTCCGCCAACCGCATTATTTCCCCATGAATAAAGCGTATTATTTGTATCGAGGACTGCAACGATATTTGGTGAGGCAATAATAGCCGTTATATTAGAAAGAGCCGCTACATTGCTAGGGGGGACAGCCCATGCCAGACGGCCTCCCCACGTAACCAGTTTACCCACTGAAGTAACCGCAAAAGCAATACTATTATTACTATCCCCCACCGCGGCCGTATTCATTGGATAAACAGTGATTGCCCCTGATTGATTCGCAAGAGAAACATGAAGTTCTTTTAACGGGTGTCGATCAGTAAAACGAGCTGATTCTTGCCAAGTATCTTCAAGATAATACTGCCACCTCACCTTTATTGGATTTCCTGTCAATGAATTAAAGGCACATAAATGTAAAGCTGAGCGATCGCTATCACGGCTACCAATAATAGAAACATTCCTAATATAAGCATTAACAACATAATATAATGCGTCAGGAGATTGAATATCCCCAACCTTATAATATGCAACTAATGTTTTATCGATATACTGAAAAAGTAAATCTTTTGCATTGTTAATAACAATTCGAATAGGGTTACCAATATCATTTTGTTCTACACGATATATCGCATCCCATGTAATAATATTTCCAATATAAGCATGGACAACATCACCTACTTTCATATTGGCCCAAGGTGCCACGATAAAATCGATAGTATTCTCAATCACTGAATAATCGATAATATTACCAAATGATGGTTCAATATAGGGAGGTTCTAACGCCAGTGGTATATCAACAAAAGTAGACTCAGTGTAACCACTGACTAAAGGGTCACTCTGATAAGTTGCAGTAACAATAACGGTTTCACCAACAATATCGGTAAAGCTAACACTGGCAGAACCAATAACCGAAGTCACACGGCTGGTTGTATTGGTCAGACTATCTGTGAAAATAGCAGAGCCACTAAGAGTAAAGATTAAGACTTTGTTATCAATTAAAATGCTACCATCATGTAACACAGCAAAAGCAGCATTTTCAGCAATACCATCTGCGGCTGCTCCTGATGTTGCTGTAATAGTTACAGAAAGGGCCATAATAACCTCTAAATAAAAAATTCGTCGTGTAATAAATTCTATTGAAAGAATAAATTTAAAATGAGTAACGTACCTGGGCTCTCAGGCAAAGTAATTATGGCTGAGATTGATTCAGAAACAGTATTAACAATCTGAATTTCACATGAAAAATCGTCATTAAGATTAATTGTTGCAGATTGACCACCAATTGCAGTAGAACCCACAATCTTTGCATTGCCATCAACCTGAACAAACACCTTAGTAATATCCACATTACTTATATTATCTTTAGGGGCGGTTCTTAAATATATACAGCATGGCATAACACCATCACTTAATGCATTGGTTGAATTATTATAAAAATCAATATTTCCGTCGGTAAGAATATAATTACCAAAATGGGTCATCAAGCTTCGATTAATAATCGGGTTAGTTGCTTGTACAATAGAAATCGTTACATCACCTGAATGTGAAGATAATAATCTAAAGCGCCCTTCACCATCTGGATTAACTGTTACCTGATGAGTATTCGTGCCAGATTCAACAAACTGAGTATAAATAGGGGAAGAAAGTTTTAATATTGTACCCGGCTCGCCAATAATTCTTGCATAATTATAAGAACGGACATGTACGACATTATAATCATAAGGCGCAGCATTACTTGTAATAACATCGCTTATTTTGCTATCAACAACGACATTAGACTGCTCGGAATAGGAAAACCCTCCATCATCAGCATAAATAACGGTGAAGTAAGCATGCAATTTCCCATTCCTAGGAACAAGTAACGCTTTTTTTTTGGGGTCTATAAAGTCGTAATATTGATTAGCGACATCACCTGTATTTAAAATAACAACATTCTGATATCCGGAGTTATTAATAAAATGGCCATTCTCATCGGTTCCATAGATGTAAATTGATAAGGTATCATTTAAAGCCATCTCAGGATATGAAACTCGGACAATAGCACCATTGTCCATTTCTATATCAGAAATATAGATAACACCATTTTCCGCTTGCATGAACACCGGCGCACTCAATGGGTTCATGTGCTCCAAATCAACTTTGACATTGCTAAAATAAGAATATCTGGTTTTATTAGCACGGAAAACTTTATAATAAGAGGTAAAATAGCCAAAATTTAATTTTTCAGCAATTCCTTTCAAAAAGGTAAGAAGTAAATAACCATCATCAACATCAAATAAAGTTACAGTATGAACGATATTCGCACTCGTCCCATTAATCGGGATATTATCCATGGTATAACCACGAATATACAAAGTAACAATATCGCCTATAGCCATATCATCATAAATGCATCTTACTCTAATCCCCTTGCTCAACTGTGCCGATGTTAACCATCCGTGAATATTATCAACAAACACAGGAGCCGGAAGAGAAACGCTGATATCCAATTCGAGCATGGCAGTGGCAATTTTAGATGTTTCAACATGCTGATTAGCATCAATTGACTGATAGCGTGCTTTAGCCTTCCCGCGTTTAACTAAGAGTATATTGATTTCTGGAACTAAAGTGACAAAACCATCGGTAATGTCTTGGCCGACAATAAGGTGTTTAATCGTATAGGACGACCCAGGAGCAACTAAATTAGTTTCATCATCAATAATCCAAAATGAAAGAACCACTTCATCGCCAATAGATATATTCGGATATATTGGAACGAGAATATGTGTTCCAAAATTAGAAACAACATCATTATTGTTAATAATATTATTAATATCAGCATCAATAAAAATAGGTGCTGGCAATGTTCCGCTATCCCGTCTATCTACAATGGCAAACGTAAATGGTGATTCACTGATATTTCCTGCAAAATCAGTGACAGAATAATCTATTTTATAAACACCGTCTGGAATGATATTTGCATCAAATACCATTTGCACAGGAAATTCGTTTTTCGGGTCAGTTATAACCTTTAGTTTTGAACTAATTTTATCAAAATTAACTCTAATTTCATCAGCAACATCAGCCAGTTGATACTCTGCTATTTCTACATATATTTTATTATCAACTGAAAGATCATCCTCATTAATTATGCCATCATTCATTTGCGGAAGATAAGGAGGAAACAAGCCATAATTTTTAAACATAGAATCACCAACCAATGTAAAAAACACATTTAAATGCCTGACTCTAACCAGTCAAGTAGGTTCTGAATATAAAATAACAGTCATGCTTGATAAATCAGTAATGAGTCAGGCTTACAATATATTTTTATTAATTGAAAATTATAAAACCTTTAATATTAAACATTTCAATCTCAGTATTATATTTAAATGCGGCATATTAATTATTAGTTATTAATTTATTTCTAACTGCAGGCGGTAAGAGATCAACTAAAACCCTATATACAGCTGAAAGTTTTGGATATTCAATTCTTTTTATTTTCAAAAGATAGTCAATATGCAAAGAGCCTTGCTGCAGCTCATAGAAAATATCATCTTTAGCGCCCGGAGGACCTACGTATAAATGTTTTGGATCATCATATATTGCCTGAATTTGCTCAAGACTCAATTTGACCTCATTAGGAGCTACAAGCTCTACTTCATCACCGGCAGTATTGAAAGGTAAGAATCGAAGCACTAAAGGCGTTTCTACTGTTGTATCAATATCATCGAAACTTACACTCTTGCACAATTCAGAAAAATCATAACTAATACCATCATACCAATGGGCCTGATTAATATAACCATTATACAAGTTTGGAATAGAGATAGACTTCAATTCTCTGACTGTCGATCCACGGCTAATCTTGAATGGTAGGTCAAAAGAAGTTGCAATATTCCCGGGCTCACCAGACAAAGTATAATAAAGGTGATGATCACCATCTACAAAGCTTTTCTTATCAAAAACAGCCCTCAAATCAATCGCTGTCTGTTTTACAGGGTCTGGCAGAAACCTTTCATGCATATTACCATCTAAGTATAATCTAAGCGTCAAAGTTGCTTCCGGTGGCTGTGGAGTTCCATAAACAATGACGAATGTAGTATCTTCTTTCTCATAACGGTCATACTCTAAATCCCCCGTAACTGGGTCTGTTTTAATATTAAGGAAATAAGTTTCTGGACGAGTACCATAAAATACTTTTACTGTGGATGTTATGACATCTTCAACATTACCTTCATCTGCAACCACTGAAACATTAATAAAGCCTTCACTAGCCCAAGCTAATCCAGGGTCTAAATCTATTGATACCTTGAGTGTATATCTACCCTCTTGATCCGTTTTAACCACCACTGGTACTGTAGGGTCATCACTATTCGGCACATCAGGAAACTTTATAATTCTGTGCCGTGTTAAAGTCACATCAAGACCAATAACTGGTTCACCTGACTCACTCTCTACAGTAATCACTAAATCCTTTACTTTATTCTCTTCCTTTCTTGTATCAAGAATAATAGCCTTTGTACTAAGCATTAAATTATTTGGCATAAAAATTCCTTATGGTTTTACAATTATATTAAAGTTAAGAACATCTTTATAATTACCTACTTGTGGACTACTTCCTGCGTCAATATCAAAAATTGGTAAAAAGCAAACTTGTGTAGCATTTTTATCAAAGGAATAACTTCGACCTGCAACTGCAGGATATCTTAATACCTTAATTCCATCGTTGAGCCGTAGTTGATAATGTATCTCTTTAGAGACATCATTTTGGTTACGCAAATTAAATGTATTATTTTTTTCACTATCACTATTAACCATTAAAATAAATTTATTATCTGCGGTTTCCATACCATTATAATTTATACAAAATGGGTTATTCCCAGTGCCACTTAAATTGATGACTGACTTACCTGGTTTAATGGCTTTTAAGTCCCAACGCTGCGGTAAATCAAAATTAAAAGTAATTTGTTGTTCTGGAGGAGGTGGATCTTCAGGTTCTACAAGCCAGCAGCTATCCGTTGTTTTATCAAAAGTAAGATATGCGACCCCAGTATTATTGACATAAAAGTCACCTCTGGAATCTTGATCCGCAAGCCCAACCGACATAGCTTGCCAGTCTTTAAAATACTTATTAGTGATATTATCAATAACAATTTCGGCCGCAAAATAACCGTTGTTTTTCCATACGTTACTGAGACTCGCTCGATAATATTGTACTTCTCGGATAGTATGAACCGTTGTTGCCTTAACACCATCGAGGCTCACACTGTTAGGTTGAAGGTTTCTTCCGATAGGCTTACCAGCGAAATTATAAAACACCACTGCAATAGCACGTGAAGTTAAGGAGTAATCCCCTCGGTATGCCATATAATCTATACTAAGTGTTGCCTTGCTAGTATTATTCCCATTATCTTCTAATCTACAGCTATAATAATTTCCTACCCTTTTAGGATACACAGAAGCTGCCCAGGCCGAAGTGGATTCAAAGAATGTGATAACTATGAGATACAAGCAAACACAAAGAATATTAATTTTCATCTAGATACCTATAACCTACAAGCTTGATTTTCGACAACAACGTCTTTATGAGGAAAAGATTTCTTTTGACCGGGATAAATATTGATAGCCTCACCGTTTAAATCGCCACTTATGTACCTTGCAGTGATATGAGCATTACCTTTATTTATGACCACATCCTGTGTATTTCCGCAATTAAACTCAAACTCTTTTCTGATAACCTTAGGGTAATTTCGAATAATAGAACTGAAACCAATATTAATAATAACAGAGGAATCATTGCCATTAGAAATCGGAAGTAGGCTCGGCATTATATCAATACGATAAACCTCCTCAAATAAAACGTCCTTTACCCTTTTTACAGTAAGATATTTCTTTTGCTTAGGAGATAACGCAATCCTAAATGGCGAATAATATATTTTCGGATCGTCTTCTTCTTTTATATCAATATAATTCTCAAAAGAATAATCAATTCCTGGATTAGTTATCTTCTTAAGTTTTATATTAATAAACTCTGTTTTCTCACCATTATTAATTATCGCAATACGATCACTATCACCAGTTAACTCCAATACTTTAGGCACGACATCTATTGCAGACCATACTTTAAATGAATATAAAAAAATAAATGCTGCAACTAAACGATGAGATCGTAATTTCATATATAAACTAATCCGAAGCTGAAGGTTCAAAAATAAGTGCAATCTCACCAACATAAGCACCTGTGATATCTTGATGACTACCGATTGGAGCATTCGCCGATATACTGAGTGTATACTCGCCTTCACTATCAGCACCAATCGGCACATCCGGATTAGTAAAACTCTGACTTTCCATTGGCTTTAATTTTTTAGTCTCACCTTGATCACTCGAAAAAATAACGTCAGCCGGTGCAAAAGATAAGCCTTTTGAATCATTTTTTAAAATAACAATATTTTGCAGAGTAACCATAAAATTTGGGTTGGTTGATAATACATGAACCCGCGCGTCAACTTGATACGGAGAATTTATCTCTTGCTGCTTTAACTCAAGCTCGCTATACCAACCTCCATTTCCATCCGTGACTTCAAAGTTGTCTTCTTCAACAACTTCACCTATTATTTCAATACTTTTATTACCGTGAATAGTAACTTCCGCTTGAGAAATAAAACTAATAAATATCAACAGTAATGCTAATTTATTAAAACTCATTCTCACCACCATTATTTACAAGAAGCAGAAAACTCTTTACCTTTAAATTTAGCTACAAAACTCTTATAAGAAAAATTTACGGGTGTAGACGGATAAACACTAAGACGAGATATTGCCTTCTGCCTACTATCATCTGTAGTCACATTCATTAAATCTGCTCGAGTGTTGCCATTATTAATTAACAACATTCCATCCGATTTACATTCATAAGTTAATTCTTGATGTACTTCACCGTCGGGTAATACCCGTACTAAAACGCCATAACCTACAGAAATTACAGTGGGTGCGGAAATTTTTTTATTAGCCTCCTTGCCTCCAATAACATTAAAAGATGAGACAGGAAGTACATATAATCGATATACCGTCTCTTTTACTGGAGCGTTTAAACCAACTAGCTTAACTTCGCGACTTTGCCCTGGACCAAGTGATATCTTAGTAGGTGAAGCAATAATATTTGGCTCTAACATTTCCTGAATCGAAGTTTTAATCTCAGGAGTCAGGCCAGGATTCTCAACATGGAATAACGATACATCTACATATATTGGCGCATCACCTGTATTTTTAATCGTTATAATACGTGATTGTTTTGATGCAACAGTTGTACTTGCCGGTGTAACTAATAATTGCCCAACCGCCCAAGCATTGCCAAATTGAGTAAGCAAAATACATAACAGAAATAACCTCAGCATATCGTGTCCTTATAACCTATTTACAATGGAATACAAACATAGCCATTATCTTTTTTTAACGTCAAATCACATTTATAATTAACGTTACCATGACTTAAAGATATATCTTTAAGTACTTTTTCTGAGTTGAAAGAAAATAATCCATTTCGGTAAACGAGTTCACCATTGCTAAGCGTTCCGGAAACAGGCTCACCCAGTTTATTACGCATAAAGCCACTGTATATTTGATTGATATTAACTAAAGCCTTAGAGTAATAAACCTGCCCAGGATGACTCTTAAGTACATTAACAGGAACCTCAATTTGCATATCAATATCTTCAGCATTATTATTTGAAACCGATGCATAGCCGATTGGCTTATAACTATTAATTGGAACTGAATATATTCGCCCACTTGTCACAGGGTTACCAAATACATTAAACCCATAATAGCTACCGCCCTCATTAGCAGGAGTATCTACTAATAATACTGAACCACTATTATTATAACGGCCAGGATAAACACCATATTTGCTGACAGATAATCCACCACGATAATAAAGACTCCCCTGAGTGTTATTGCGATCAAAACCAACTGAAGTATTTAACTCACCTAAAGAGCCTGATCGCCCTGCACTTAAAGTAATATTATCGTTGTCTTTACTATGTCCATAATCGATATTCGCAGTCGTAGATCCAAACTGATCAATCCACTCTTTTTGATAACTAGCTGAATAAGCAACATCACCACTCGAGTTATATATATTTAGGCGTGCCTGACTATCTTTATAGGATAGAGTTAGATTCAGATAAACTCCATCCCCAAAATTTGTTTGTCTCTTAACACCTAATGATGTATTTGCATAAAATGTCTCGCCGGTAAATAAACGGCTAATTTGCAGTTGCTGATAATCACTGCTATAGAAACGACCATATGAATATGAAACTAAATTGGCACCAAAGTTACGAGAATAGCTAATAGAGCTGCTATTAGCCGTATAATATGCATCTGATACATCATCTTGCTGATAATAAGATGCCGTAATGCTACCAAGTTCGCTATTACCGACAGCCAAACTAGCGTATCCACCGATTCCTTTTTCACCCGCACGGAACCCTATTGTAGGCTGAAACACTTGCTCATCAAATAACAATGGTTTATTAATATTAATATCAGTCGTCCATTTGCCATTATCAGCGGCTAATGCCAGTATGTTGCCATAATAACCTTGCATATCGTGACCGACACCAACTTCCAAAATATTACTATCATCGTATAATTGTTTCCCCGCTGTAATATGCCAATTATCACCCTGATTGCCATAATTAACATTATTGATCATCTGGCTTTCACGGCCCATTTCTCGACCGTTTTTATCGAAGTAAATTATCTCTACAGGATAATAACCACTAGGAAGCATACGGTAATCAATTTCATTTTTACCAACACTAGAGGAACGATTGAGCAATACTCGTCCATCTCGCTCAATATCTACGCTGCCTTCGCTCATGGCGAAAAAGGTCAATACATCTGCACCATTTTGTTTATTTTCACGGCTGAAGTTGTCCTGACTACCTACAGTCAAAAAACCATTGTAACTTGGCGAAATAACCGAATTTATAGCCCCTGCATAATAATCAAGTGAATTTTGTTTTCCCGCTCTTACATAGTATTTATCAAAGTTTTTCTGAAGGTAATAAGTTGATATCGCAGAGTTACTAGATGATTGGGTATTTTGATAAGTACGCTTGTTGTAATACCAATTAAAATAGCCATACATTTGTGATGGAAGACCAATATAACCATTCCCCGATATATTAGCACTCCGATAACCATCATTATTACCTTTAATATCTATAGTCTGATTATGTACTAAACCAAAATTAGTTTGAGGTGTAATATACTTTGAATTTTTATCAAAAATAGATATGGTTTGATTTAATTTATCAATAGATACATCGTTATTATCGACTTGAACCTCACAACCTCGTTCACATTTTTCAAAATTAATGCGTTTCAGTATTTCATTTACATTTTTAACATCCTTAGAATTAAAAATATTTTCCTTATAACGTCTACTATCAATAGATAATAGTTTAGTACTTGAATTGTAAGTAACATAACCTGGTAAAGCATTACCATTATAGGTTACTAAAAAACCTGACTCTTTCCCTACGCCGATATTTTCAAAACCCGGAGGAGTTTTAAATACTAAAGATGTGCTATCCGCTTTTACGCCATGACTATATAAGCCTACATAAATAGCTAGTAGGCACATCTTAAATTTATAACGCCATATTTCTGACTCTGTAATAATAACATTAAACATAATTTGATTTGTGCCTACTAATTCACTAGATAATAACCTTATTTCTATGCAGATGGTTCAAATAACATGACGAGATCACCACTATATGCGCCATTAGTCTCGCCTGCTGCGCCTGTACTTGTTGGTGCAGTAGCGCCAATATTCAGTTTATAAATATCATCAAAACCACCATCACCGACTAAAGTCTGTGTGATAGAAACGGGAGGTTTACCATAATCCAAGATATTTGCAGGTCCGCCAAAGCTAACCTTAGTATCTTTTAAGCGATAGGCACCATCATTACGTTGAATAATAAGAGGCTGAATCATTGAAACATTAAATTTCTCACCTTTAGTCCAAACCCGCACATCTAATGTTTTAGCAAAAGCACTTTGCTTATGATCAACGGACTCTAACTCCTCCGTGGTATACCACGTTTTGCCATCAGGCTTAGTAACATAGATACCATCACTGATTTGGGCGGTTAGCGTAATTTTCCTTTCTACGCCATCAGCAGCATTAGCAATAACTGCTCCACCGAGAATAGAGCTCAATGCAATAATACCAACGAAGCTACTCGACATTTTTTTAAAGTTCATACATATATTCCTATTATTATTTCTAGAAATTAAATCCATTGAATGCCACCTATAACTACATCATAAGTCATGCACATTGGATAGCATCGCTATAAAAATAAAGCACGTTGCCGCAATGAAAGAATACAAATTAAAAGAAGAAGATAAGTATATAATATCATTCACTTTGGCTTTGAAACTTTCAATGTTAATTATTGTAGCGCTTTACTTGATCACTTAATTAGTGATTGATTCGAATAATACATGAATAATTCACTGATAAAAACCTAAAGTTAAATAAAATGGCCATTTCAAAGTATAAAATTATTTATCTTAATCACACAAGCATTGTGCGATAATAAGGATCGCAAGCTTGTAAATAGCGATACAATATTCTGTTCTCATTTATTAGCTAAAACACTATTGAATTATTCCGAAAATGCCTTAATAATATATATGAATAGCAACCTCCTTAAGTCATAATATTTAGCTTTAAATATTATTTAGTTATGTTCCATATTATGGGTATCTATTTGCCTTCTCTATATAGATGGGCATATCTAAAGGAAATATTAGTTCAATATTTAAATAATAACCTTATGACCCAATTTTCATTATCAAGTGATATAAATACTTTTTTGAAAGGAACTATTATGAGCAATGAAACCGTAACCACGAAAAAGTGCCGAAAAATTAATAACTTTGAATTATCTCTCATACTAGATGCAGTTAAAACATTGAATCAACGGCAACCAGTAAAAATAGAAAATATTAAACAATTTTCTCAGCAAGATGAAAGTCATTGGCCTACAACTAGAGAGATTTCTGAGTATTGTCAGTTTAGCATTTACAAAACTAGACATTTACTTATAAAACTAAGTGAAGAGGGATATATTCGTTCATCAGGAAAAGTCATTAGCAATTCCTTACATTGGTCATTCATTGGTGATAATACATGTGACTAATAATATCGACCCTATATTTGACGTTCACGTTCTATAGAGCTCCTTTGAAAAATTAAGCTCAAGTTCATGCACTCGATTATCGTTAACTATTTTATTAGAACATCTAACATCTATAAATAAAATAAATAGAAGCTTAGATTTAGCTTTTTCCTAAGTATTCCATTATCTATGAGTAGCAGCCTGATTAACTGCATTTATTCGCAGGCATATATCAGATGCAAGGTTAAAATCATGCCGCCAATGGATAACCCTTTCTACTCTATAAATAATAATTGTTGGGATAAGACAAGTGAAAAATATATAAGTAAAACAGACTGGTATATTCAGCAATTCAAAAACCAAACAAAATATAGTGACTAGTATAAAGATGGTACACATCCAAATTAGCAATCGAAGATAAATATTTTTTGCATGAAAAGAATATCCCCCAGAACCATGAGTAAAGTTATAATCAAAATTAACTTCAGATAGTAATATTTTCCCCACGAGAAAATTTATTTGGGAACCTCTAGATAAAAATAGCATGATGCCCAGTATACAATATATTAATATGATTAATGCGACAATAAAACTTGGGCTTGCATACCCCTGCCCCAAATCAAATTCTTTTTTATGTTTAATAGGTAGAACAATTGCTAAAATTACAATAACACTGAAAAAAATTTCTTTTATTACGATGTAATCAATTTTAATCACTTTCCTACAAGTGATTGGTTCACCACGAATATAATTTTTTATTTTATCGCTAGCTATAGAGAGATGATGTAAATATGTAAACCGTATAATACACCAAATAAGTAACGGTGATACAAGAGCTCCAAGGCAGAAGACCATCAACCGAACATTATCCTTTCCGTATGGCCATATAACAAAAGTAATACCCAAAATAATCACACATAATAAAAAAGAAGATTGTAGTGGAGATGATAAAAAAGACATTACTCTGCAAATCCACAAATTCTTTTTTATTGTTAATAATTTTCGGTTAATTTTATTCATCTTGAATTTACCCGAAAAAACACAATAAACCCAATACGAATTATAATATTCCGACACATTCCAAATAATTGATGTCGAAATAGCTGTTATGCCAAAATACAACTCTGAGAAAGATAAACACTCAACATTATTAATAAAGCACAATGCCAATGTCAATGAGGTTATTATAATTGGTTTAAGAATAGTAAAATGATGTTTTTTTATATAATAGCTACAGCTTGGTAACATGTTCACTCCCTAATATCACTAGCATTAAGAGATATCAAATAAATTCGCTGGTATATCTTTTATTAAAGTTATTGTTAGGAAAAATTTCATCAATTAAAGGTAGAAGTGTTTTTTTACTACCAACTTCAAGGAAATTTCCGTGCCCAATTTTCACCCATTCTTTTATTGTATCTTGCCATTTGACTGTATCGGTTAACTGATTAATCAATTGATTTTTAATATCAATTTTGTTAGAAATATTAAGGGCAGATACGTTCATTATAATAGTTTTTTTTGGCTTAGCGAAATCGAGTTTCTCTAAGTATTCTCTTAATGGCCGTTTTCCATCACGCATTAACTCTGAATGCCACGCACCATTCACTGATAATTTAATAACTTCAATATGATTTAAGAGTAAGTAATTGACGAGTACTTTAACTTCTTCTAACCTACCACCAATGACTTGTTGATTATTACTATTATCACAACATATATTGACAAATGGGGTTAACCCTAAATACTCAATGAGTTCCCAAAGTTTATTATAGCTATATTTCTTAACAACATACATCGCTCCTTTTTTCTCCCTTGCAAGTGACTGCATGATAATAGAGCGTTTATCTATTGCTTTAAATAATGTTTCCATATCCATTACCCCAGCAGCATATAAGGCTGAATATTCACCTGCGCTATGTCCTGAATACCCTTGCTCATTAATTGAAAATTTCTCTCTTAATAAAGTGAGTGTCGCAATATTAATCGTTGTAACTGCGAGTTGTTGATAACGTGTTTGAATAAGCTTGCTCATAGGACCTTTAATACAAAGTTTTCTTATATCGATGCCAGAGATATCACTAGCACAATCCCAAACGCGCGATGTATTTATTGAAATATCACGGACGTTGGCCCCCATTCCCAAACTTGGAGATCCTTGCCCGGAAAATAAAAAAACCCACTCATCTTTTATATTCAAAAAAATATTTTCTTTTAACTTTAACAATTCGTAACCCTCCTAATTATCACTTTATTTTTGTTGGTATTATTAAAATAATTTACAACCTAAATCCAAATTTCTATTTAAATGCTAATTTATTCTCCCTATATATTTCCATCCTTATCTAAAATTAACTCTAACGCATAACATTTTATATACTGGATAAATCAATGCCGTAATAGTCGATATAATAGGAAATATAACTAAAATTAAGATAAAATCAGACCATTTACCCCACACAATATATGCTTGATAACTATCCCCAGCTGTTTTTTCCGATGTAATATTTATGCCATTTATATTTATTAAATAAGAAATAGAAATACTTATAATAAAACTTAAAAAAGAAATAATTAAAGCTAAGCAAACACCTTCAAAAATAACCATACGAGCGAGGTAGAACTGATTCGCGCCTATACTTGCCAATACATTAATATCGTCATAACGTGATCCAATACTAATCATCAGAATAAGACCAACCAAAGAAAATGAAATTATTAATGTTAATAATTTAATAAATAAAAATATTACTGAAAAAAATTTAATTGTCACACTAGCATGGTCTGATAATTTATTCCAAGGCAATGCTTCTAATTCAAGTTGATGTTGTTCTATTATATTATTAATGATAGCCAACGTCTGTTCTGTTTTTGTTACATCGTTAAGAAATAGACTCACCGTGCTTGCTGAACTGGTCTTTAAAATTTTACGTGCAGTTTCTATAGGAATTTTTAACATTCCATAATCAGAACTTTTGACTCCTGCTTGAAAAACCCCCCTGACTCGGGTATTGGTTTTAGTTTCCCGTCCTAAACTATCAATAATCCGTAACTCCACCTTAGAACCATAGCTTAAACCCACTGAACCCGCTAATTTTGAATCTAATGTTATCTCTTGGTGATTAACTTTCGACAAATCACTACCAGAGATAGTAAGGTCATAAGCCCCAAACTTTATAGACTCAAACGGCTCTATAGCAATAGCTCTAAAATAAGTTGAAGTATTTATTTCTTCATTGTGTATAGACCCAGAAAATACTAACTGCTCTGCAATATTTGATATTAAACTATTCAAATCATCGTTTTCATTTAATAGCGTTATTATTTCTGATGGCTTTTCTATAAGATACTTCATATTTTCATTCCGGGAACTATCGAGATATCCTTTTTGGTATATTTGGATATGACCAATATTTGTTCTAGCTGTATGCTCCTCTAACTGAACAATCAGATGATTTAAAAACCCACCGCACAGAAATGAAACAACATAAAAAAAAATGATAATCATTAATAAAAATATATTCACTCTAAAGTTGTTTTTGAAAATCAAAAATAAATATTTAGCATCAGTAGACTTAACTAAAAATGTATATAGAACAACGATAATCACAAGGCTAAAAATAATCACATCTAATAAAGTAGCCATTAATCACCCTCTTATACTAATGGAGGGAATATAGACTCAATTTCTGATACTGACCAAGGAGGCACACCAGTATAGCCATATTGAGAAAATGTTCTTCCCATATCATTTTGTAAAAATAGTTTTCTCATCAGCATTTCAGATTCATCTTTTCGATTACAATTCATTAATGCCCTAGCTTGCATATATTCAAGCATAGATAAAAGTTCTTGAGCGACACTAGTATTTCTCATTAACGCACGACTATCCGCAATTGCGACCACACAACGACCTAACGCTTGAGGAACAAACGCATCCATACGTAGCCGTAAATACTTCAGCTGCCATTGATTATTATTTGATTCTACAGCCTCATCGATAGAGTAAAATGCCTTCTTAACTGATTCAGCTGCATTAGCTGGTTTATTTTCTTTAACATATATATCAGAAATAAATAGCATCCCATAACCATAGAAAATTTTTTCAATACTCTTATTTTTCAATTTAATATTTTTATCTAGTTCATTAGTTATTGCAATTAAAGTATCAAATTTCATGTATTCATTAATTGATAATAACTTTTCCAACTTATTACCATGAAGCTTATCTTTGAAATCATTTCCATAAAGAACAGAAGGTATTAAGAATATACCCCCAAAGGATAAAATATATAAAACAAATGCATTTTTATTAATTAGTAAATTTAACATTTTTTAGTTTTCCATTTTCCAGCTCTAAAACTCTATTCACTTTTGATGTTATCGCATCATTATGAGTGGAAATAATGACCGAGGTCCCTAACTCTTGTTTGATATTAATTAATAGTTCAACCAATTGCTCACTATGATTTGCATCAAAATATACTATAGGCTCATAGGCGATAATCAGTTTAGGATTCGTTATCAGTGCTCTAGCAATAGCGGCTTTGTACAACAATAAGGGAGGTAATTCTTTTGGTAGTTTATCAGCAAATTGATTGATACCAATATACTCCATTATTTTTAGTATATGATTCTTAGCATTACGTTCGTTCATTCCCTTTAATAATAGGGGATAAGAAACATTCTCATAAATTGTTAACGTCGACAATAAACAAGGGTGCTTATAAATTAAGCTAATGAATTTATTACGTAATATTGAACACTCCAGTTCATTTAGAGAAGACAAATAACTCCCCATCAAATAAACATGCCCTATATAATGACTATCAATCCCTGAAATAATATTAAGCAGTTTAATTCTTTCGTATTCACTGGAACCTGTAATAACAATAAATTCATTTGAATATATTTCTAAGCTTATTTTATCAAAGCTTATGTTTTCATAAAAATCATCGCCAAAAAATTTAATAATATTACATAAAGAAATAATTGGTATTTTATTCACACGTTGATATTGAGTCAAAAAATCACCTCATTGATATTTTATTCTTGCGAATTAGCTTCCCATAACTCAAGGAGCCAGCCCCCTCTATCGCCATCAATGACAGTCATGGCATGATAAGAGTTGGTTGGCTGAACATGACTTAAATACTCCCACATTAATGCTGGCATCATACAACCACTATCGCCATAAATATCATTTAATTGATGAAATTCAATTCGTCCCTCCAATTTTTTAAATGCAATTTTTTGAATTTTTCTAAATTCTACCGTTGGTAACGCTGTAGAAAATAATGACTTCGCACCTGAATTTAAGCATTGTTTCCAGATATCTGATAGATAATCCGATGCTTTACGATTCCCTTTTGGTAAAATAAAATAATCTCTCACACAAATTTGCATATGGCTGTTTTTTTCTTTATTCAAGATAAAACATCCTGTACGTTCAATACTTATTTGATTATTGGTATTATTCAGCTTTTTAAACAAATTTTTGGGCTGATTTTCAATTTCACTAAAAACCAATACAGGAATTGCTCTAAAAGCTCCGCAAATAAATATATTATCAAACTCATTACAACTTAATAAATCTTGAGCTAATAGTAGCGCTGACATAAGTCCGTTACGTTCACCTCTTACTTTACAAGAAAAACCTCTTATTCCATATTTTTTCAATATACTTTTAGGAACTATATTTATGTTAAAAGAATCTCGCCAACTCGAAATGTCTTCAAATGTGCTTAATTCCCCCCATGATTCAACATATATGAAACCATTATTTCCCTTTTTCAGTGAGAGTTTATTTTTAATATTTAGTTTTGAAACAGCATGGTCACAAGATCGTTCCATAGAATGGATAAAAGGCCGATAATTTGTATTTCTTATTCCTTCATTAGCATAGATTTTATGATTAACCCCATACCTCCTGAATGCCCAATGGCGACTCCCTGTTCTTTTATTGGCTAAATTTAGCATATGTGACTCCCATACATTATGCCATGATGGAACAAATGGCATAATAGGTTCCTCTGGTTCACCGATTGAAAATGCAGCTATACTCATTGTCTGTTGAGGGATATTATTCTTATTATCCATTATCATTAATTTAATTCCTGATATGATGAAAGCACCATAGTAATAATTGAACCATCCATTCCTAATCCCAACTTCAGCATACATTTTTTAAAATATGGCAATGGTTCCGTATCTGAAAAAAAATTAAATTTTAAATTGCTCATTATTGAATAATGACTAATCGATGGCAGTATCCTCTTATTTAAGATTGATTCAGTCATAATCATTAAATCAATAATTCCTGAACAATTTGAAATATAACCAATTTGCCCTTTATAACTCAAAACTGGAATATCTAAATTATCTTTTAATAAATTTTCAATTGCCATAGCTTCTGCTTTATCGCTGATTATAGATCCATTGCCATGAGCAAATACTGCACCAAGTTCTGATGCATTCAGTTTTAGCGTTTTCATCGTATTTTCAATGACTTTAGATATTGTATAAAAGGAAACATTACTATTACGCTCGCCATGAATTTGCATGCAGCCAGAATAATTGATATAGACTCTAGGATAGAATTTTCTTTTATTAATATGAGATTCACTTTCTAAAATTAATACTGCATAACCTTCCGAAAGTATAGCGCCATCACTAACCGGACTAAAAGGCTGTGCATGCTCTTGCACTAACATATCTTGGCCATCTATAAATAAAATATCTTGTAGGTAGATATCTAACCAGGAAATTACAACAACAATATCAAGTTCCCCATTATTAATCGACTTACTCCCTATATGAGTAGCCATTAATGCCGAATTACTGGTGCTATATATACTTATCGGAGGCCATGTTAAACCATAGTATCGTAATAATTCATTAGCGAGATGATCTTGTGCATAATGCCTAGCATGTAATTTTTTTATACTAGGAGAATAGTTGATGTCCTCAACATCGTTTTTATCATAAAATCCCTGATAATTATTTAAATCGGTCCTCATTCCGTGGCCAGTGAGATAAAATCTGACTCTTCTTCCTTGTAATTGCATTTTATCTAGCTTTGCCTTTTTTAATGATTTATCGATTAGTTTCTTCAAAAAACAATCTAACGCGTACGGCTTGTTATGATATGTTACCACGGATGGATTTCCGGATAATTCAAGCTCAGCCACTAAATCCTCGTCATTAAGCCATTTATTTTCCAGAACACATTCATTTGCGGCAATCTGAGTAATTAATTCATTAAAGTCATTTATTGTTGGTAAATTTATTTCCCATCCACTTAATATTGTTTTATCACTCAAAACATCCTCCTGATAATTATTGCATAGTGGTTTCCCCCTTCCGATGAACCGGTTATCAATGCATAATTAATATTTTTTTTAGTTGGAGTAGTAATAAAATTCACATCATCCGCTATAAAATTGCAGGTATATGGAATTGGTGGTATTACACCAGTACACATAATATTTACAACAATGGATATATTTAGCAAACCGACTGATGACTCGACGAAACCATATATTGCATTGTAATTAACAACTGGAATCTCCGCTAAAGATGTTTGAAAAACATTGCGGATGGCAGTAATTTCTGTTGCATCGTTCCATTTATTCCCATCACTGGAACCACAGACAAGATCAATATCTTTCGGATTTATTCTTGCTTCTTTTAATGCCCGCTCAATTGCGGTAATCAATGCATTGGAACGATCACTAATGTCGATACTTTCACTGGCTTTAGTATGCTCCTCATCAAAAAATGAATTGTCATTTGCTTTTCCGTAACCTACTATTTCAGCATATATCTTTGCATTTCTATCTTTCGCATGTTGCATGTCTTCTAACAGCAACATACTCGCACCTTCACCTGGAATATATCCTTTAGCGCCTTTGCTATAAATATGAAAATCTTCTGCGTTTAAAGTCAAATTCATCTTTTTATTCATCGATTGCATGTATATAGAAATTGAACCGAAATTTTCATCTGCTCCACCGACTATTACTTGAGGCTGTAATTCTTGCCGAATAATTTCATAACCGTAAGTCAAAGCTCCTAAACCCGCATTAACTCCCGTTGCTAATGTGGTTGTATAGCCCTTTATACCTGCAGAAATTGAGCAAAATGTCGGTACTGCATTCATTAAAGTTCCAGCAAACTCGGATGTCCTTACTTTATTGGGATCCGGGATCAGACTTTGTAAATAGCGATTCACGGTGCTCTGAGGCCCCTTTGACATTCCCATAATTAAACCAATATTCTCACCATCTCGTTTTATTTTTCGGCCTGCATTCTCTAATGCCTCAGTTAACGCAATCAAAGCATATGTTCCGCTAGGAATCGCTTTACGCGGATCGTAACAACGTAGTAATTTTTTAGGATTAATATTTCTAACAGAGTGCTGACCTGATTGGTGATTTATTTTTTCTTCAATTTCTTGATTATAGAATGGATGCCCTAATGTTTTTTCGAATTCATAATCATTTTTAATCACTGCCATTAATTTACTTATGTCACTACGGACATCATGACCAAATACAATTTTCTCTAATTCACTTGGCTCTTTCATATTCCGTACAGCAAGCATTAATTCTTTAATATTATTCCCAGCCGATGTCACCGCTCCCATACCGGTAATAACAACCCGCTTAGGGGTATATTCTGATATTTCATTTTTTGATAAATGCGGACTAGCTACAATAGAGCAATTATTCCCGCCGAAGGCGTAATTATTACTCATAAATAAACCAACTTTTTTATCTTGGAATTGATTTGGAACATAGTTGAGATCACAATTTAACCTTGGTTTTGTGAAATTCAATGTTGGCAAAACTTTGTTATCAATCGTAGTGATTAAACAAGCAATTATTTCAACTATACCTGCGGCACCGATATTATGGCCAACATAAGATTTAGTCGAGCTAAGTGGTATATTGTCAATATTAGGAAAAACTTTTTTCATTGACCTAGTTTCAATACGATCATTAGCCTCCGTTCCCGTTCCATGTGCATTTATATAATCAATGTCATCAGGACTAATACCGGCATTTTGCATCGCCTTTAACATTACCTGGACTGCACCACTGCCACGAGGCTCAGGCCCTGTTTCATGGTAAGCATCGCACGAAGTCGCGTATGAAACTATTTCACCATAAATCGTTGCCCCACGAGCCTGCGCATGTTCGTAATCCTCCAATACTAAAGCCCCTGCACCTTCCCCAATAGACATACCCGGTTCGCCCGAAAAAGGTGACGTAGGGGTATTTTTCATGACGTTAAGAGCATAAAAACCAGCAAAAGTGGGTAAATAAATCGGCTCAGTCCCCACTGTTAATACAACAGGATGTTTACCATTTTGAATATAATCATATCCAATACCAATTGCATTCGTGCTCGCTGTACAGGCTGTAGCAACCAATTCAACCCCACCACGTATTCCAAGCAAATTGGATACACTTGAACAGCAAGACGAAAAGCCGCCAGAAAGAATAGCTTTCTTAATAGAAAAATCTTCTACGTGCTGTTCAAATAGAGGTAAAAAGGCTTCTGTACCCGCAGAAGATACCCCGACAATCATTGCTGTATTATCTAATATTACTTTATTATCTTTTAAATTAGCTTGTTGTAATGCCTCGCTGGTAACTTTGTATGCCCACAACGCTGCATTATCCAAAAACCCAACTATATCTTTTCGAATATCCGAATAATCAATATCTTGTTCTATCTCTGAGGCATTCGCATTGACGAACCATTTTGAATATCTTTTACTTGCTTTAACACTACAATCCATTGACAGTAATACATTTTTAAATTCAGGTATATTTTCTGCATGTGCGGAAAGAATCCCCATACCCGTTATAACGACACGACGACGTTTTATTTTCATGCAAGATCCCTTTAAAACCCTATCTTCTGGAGCTCACGCTAATATGTAGAGCTCTTATAATTTTAAATAATGCTTATTCAATAAAACTCAGCGCTCGTGTTCTATCCACATAACTGTGTTCTATAGGACTAACCATCAGGCTTAAATTATAAATAAATGGAATACTTGAAGTAACAATTTCAACAGTAACGTCATCTGATTTAATAATATAATCGTCTATATCTGCATAAGCATATTCATTTTCTATTAATAATCGTGCAATATACTGACCTAGCGCCCTCGAGAAACCAACATTAATAACGACACCAATCTCTTTTCCATGAAATAAAACTTTATTTCCAACAAATAATTTTTTACCATTATCACTAGTAACCTTCGCGCCGATTACTCGCTTTGTTACTCCAGATTTTAATCTTTCTTTAATTGCTTCTAGTCCAATAAATTCTTCTTTATCATAGCTGACCACCCATTGCATTTGTAATTCAATAGGGCATCGTGTGTGCACGTTAAAAATATCAGGATCCCAACATGGATTCTCTAATCTCACATCATTTAAATAACTCAAGCTGCTAGTTTTTAAATCATATTTATCCGCTAACTTGAGTATTTTATCCCATATATTATCTAACTCCGCTTTCTCACCCAGTAAGTGATAACAAAATTCACCATGCTTGCCACCACGCATTAGAATAAGCTCTGTATTAATATGCATATGTTCATGAAACGGTAATCCAATAATATCCAAGCCGAATATTTCTGATAACAATTCCCATGAATACGGCCCTTCAACGCAAAGCATACTCCATTCAGAATTAAGTGATTTTACGGTTTCAATTTTATAATGTTGACCTTCGCGCCTTTTTTTTTCTATAACATCATTAACCATTTTAGATAACACATCACCTGTCAACCATTCAGAAATCAATAAATAGCTTTCATCATCGCAAGCGACATAAAGGTCACTAATGATCTCACCAAGATCATTTAAAAATAACCCATATAATAATTGTTCATCACGAATAGAAGAAAGATCAGCTGAAATCATATAATTCAATAATAACCATGCATCCTCACCAATAACTCTTGCAATACCATAATGAGAATAATCAGCCAATAATACATTATTGCGTACAGCATAGTATTCATCTTTAATACAAGACTGATTAGCCATCAAATTCATCTGATTACTCCCATCCAAAGGTGAACCATTTACTTCTATTTCAGAAACTATAGACCCCATATTTATTCCTATATATTTAAATTTATTTAAAACTCTTCTTCATTAGAATAAAAGAAACCATATTATTTATATTACGCATATAACTAGGATCATCACCTTCACTAACTTGTATATCAAACTCATCGTTTATAAAAACTAAAATTTCCGTTGCATCTACTGAGTCTAGTCTTAGGCCAGTGCTAAATAATGGGGTGTCATCATCTATCTGATTAGGCTTTCTATTTAAATTTAAACGTTCAATTAAACCACACTTTACTTTATTCAAAATTAATTTTCGTTGTTCTATTTTTTCTAATGCTGAATTTTCATTCATAGTAATATCTAAACCTTTGCTAATAACTCTCTCTATAATTGACAATAGTTCCTTGACAAACTATATGCCTCCCAACTCTTGCCTCAACGGAATAATGTTTAAATTTATTGGCATCAGAAAAAGAGACTGAACTCTTCACTTCGATTGTATCCCCTGGGTATACTGCATTTGTGAATTTTAAATTTTGTGAGGCTAGTACACCATTAACTTTTTTCCTATGCTCTATTAACATTATTTCTGATTCTGGCATATTTATTTCGCGTGATATTTCGTTGAACCCATGTAATTCAATACCGGTTCTATCTTTATATTTATTACAAAAATCATTAATAAATGATAAATATTCACTGGCCTGACCAAATATCTCTGCAATCATTACACCAGGCATAACCGGGGAGCCAGGGTAATGTCCTATAATATAATTATCATTAAAAGTAATATGTTTTATAACCGTTATTGAGGCTTTATTTCCCGGTATAAAATCTACGATCCTATCTACCATTATGATTGGTTGTCTCCAACCACCTAGTTTCAAAAAAAGCTCAGGTGAAACGAGTGAATTATTATAATTAACCATGTGCTGATCTCTTAACGCATTACCATGCCACCATCAACGACCAGAGTTTGACCAACTATATAGCTGGATGCATCTGAGCTTAGAAAAACGATTACGTCCGCGACTTCGCTCGCTACCCCTAGGCGTTGCAATGGGATAGTAGAGATAACTTGACGGACAACCTGTCTGGAAACTTTCTTCACCATCGCTGATTCAATCATCCCCGGCGCTACGCGTTTACTCGTACTCCTTTACTTGCCAACTCGGCAGCCAAAGTATGAGTAAACCCAATAATCCCCGCTTTAGAAGAACTATAATTAATTTGTCCTACACTTGGTATAATGCCGGCAATCGATGAAACATTAATAATTGTAGATTTTTCTGCACTTCGTAATAAAGTTAACATTTTTTTAGTTATGCTAAACATGCCAATTAGATTAGTGCTAATAACCTCTGAAAAATCATCAACATTCATTGTTGCAAACAGATTATCTTTAACAATCCCCGCATTATTCACTAATACATTAATATATCCGACGTCCTTGATTAAAAAATTTACTAATTCATTTATTGAATTATCATCTTTGATATTACATTGTTTTATATATAAACAATGACTATTTTTATTTTTTAATTGCAATTTATCCAAAGAATCTCGAGAACGATGATATATAGCATAAACATTGCATCCCTGTTCTAAATATTTAGCACAGATTGCTAGCCCCATATCGCCATTCGCTCCTGTTACCACTACATTTTTTTTATTTAGATCCGAATAGATAAACATATAATACTCTCTATAATAATGGTGTCCCACCTAATAGTGCTGTTGCTATCGCATAAGAACGACAATGCGAAATACTTAGAGATGACGTTTGAATATTTTTTTTATTCATCATCTCAAGCATCGCCCCATTAAATTTATAGTAAGGGCAACCATACTCATCATGACTTATTTCAATATCATGAAATGTAATCCCCAGCCTAAACCCTATACCGACTGCTTTCACTGCAGCTTCTTTTGCAGCCCATAAACCAGCGACTCGTTGAGGATTTTCATATGCATCTTCAATATAATTAATTTCATCATCTTGGAATAAACGTTTAATTAAGCTATCTTTGCTCCTTTCTATGGCAACAATAACCCTATTGATTTCAATAATATCTGTACCTATCCTTATCATAATATGATTCCGAAAATAGATAATAGTTAAAATATAGAGGTAACTAATTATTTGCCACCTCTGTTATAAGAAGTTTATTTATTCAATGATTGGTCCAACTAAGCGGCCATTGTTGACAAATTTTCCAGAAGCATTTATTTTCACCCCCTCCCTGCCAATTAAAGAGCCTGATTTTTCATTTGTAATATTCACGCCCGAGATCGTGCTGTTTAAGTCTGAATTTAAAGTTCCTTTATTAACAATGTCTTTTTTTACGGTCAAGATAAATGAATCTTTGCCTGATAGTGTGCTTTTAATACTATTATCAAATTTACCATCAATATTTATATTCAATCCCTTAATGCCAGAAACAACGCCAGAATTATTAAAATCACTAGTAATATGAATATCAGTAATACCGTCAGTCGCAATAACACCCGTTAGTGTGTTGGCTTCTAATGAACCCGAACTTACATTCTTCAGTTCTGCAGTAGTCAATTCTAACTTCTCTTTTGCATATACGGTACCATGGGTGTTATTCAAGGAATTAGCCTTAATAACCATTTCTTGCTCAGAAGCAATCATACTGCTAGCGTTTTCCAATTGGTTGAAATCAAGAACCATATTACCCTTTTCAGTAATAATTCGACCTGAGTTCGATGATAATTTTTCACCTTTCAATGTCATTGATTTCTTACTAACAATACCACCAACTTGATCCGGCTGGCCTATATAGAACCCCATTTCTGTTTTGTAGCCAGAACTACGACTATTTTTTAAATTATTGGCCGCAACATCAAGACTCACTTCAGAAACAATAAAGCCAGAGTCATTATCTAGAGTTTCTGTTTCTACTTTGATATTATCACCTTTAATGATGCCTTTACTATTCCCGATAGTAGGTGACTTAATTAATGCTTTCTCACCTTCGAAGAATAGGACACCAAAATGATTATCGAGTTTTTTAGTAATGACGATATCACCACCATTTTTAGATGCAATGCCACCATACATGTTATCTACGCTATCACTCTTAAATAGCAGTTTCCCATCCGCCTTTATTTGCCCCCATTGGTTAGATATCGTACCTATATTTGTAAACTCGAAGTCACCTTCACTCGCCAAAATACCTTTATCATTACTCAAACCAACAATATTAAGAGACATACCACCTTTACCACTTAAAATACCTTGTGTATCATTACTTGCTGTATCTGCTGTCAGTCCATTATTTGATAATTTGTTCCCGTTAGTATCAATAGTGACTTTATTCACTGAACGGATACGTGCTGTATTATTATCTAGCTTCCCGCTTTTAATGTAAATATTGCCATCTGTATCTATAGTGCTATTTTTATTATTAAATGCTTTAGTGTTTGTATCAATATCTATATCACCTTCCGACTTAATTTGGCCATTATTATTAGTGAATATACCACTCACAATTTTAATATCACCGATAGCCGCGATACCAACTCTGGCTCCTAATGTCGTGTCATTAATAATGCTTTTACCATTAGTATTAATAATTATATTACTCTCACTTGCAATATAGGATGCATCATTTTTTAACTCACCACTATCGATCGTTACCGACCCTTTTGATGAAATATTGCCATTCGAAGAGTTTACTAATTTTGAACCTTGAGTATTAATGTTAATTGTACTTGAGCTTTGAATTTTACCTGTCGTATTTTTGATATCTCTCGCAACATTGATATTTACAGTTCCTTTTGCAGCAATTTTACCTGCGCTATTCAGTAGCTCTCCTTTATTATCAATAATAAATCCATCAGCCCCTCCCCTTACTTGTCCTTGATTAGAAAAAGCGGCTTTAGCATCCGTACTCACCAATGTGATTTTTTTGGCTTTTATCTCAGCATCTTTTTCAACTTTTAGACTTGTTCGAGGTGCGGTTCCTGTTCCTTTGATTTCAGTGACTTTGTCATTTTCTGCATTAACTTCATTTGCGCCAGTCGTTACCCGTAAATCCGCTTCCTCTGCATGTACAATACCCGCGACGACGACATCGCGAGAAATTAAATCAATATTGCTGGGCGAATCATCAAATGTAACATTTCCACTAATAGAAATAGTGCCTTTTTCTACTTTATATGCACTTAATGCATTGTCCTTAAGTACCAATGAACCTGTCGTTAAAACAGCACGATTGGCACTAAGAAAGGTACAGCTACTACAATTAATACCTGATGGGTTGGAAACTATTACTCTGGCACTTTTTCCCGTCACTTCAATAATGCCATTAAGTGTCGTTGCTTTAGTCGATTTTACATCAATAAGCACTATATCGGCTTCACCTTCCACCAAATTACTGTTTCCAGGTACTTTACCAGCCAGTTGAGTGTCTGAATCTACAGAACTATTGTTGATAACCAACCCTGCTTCGGAAATATCGAAATTTTCGTAGGTATTATATGAGTTACCATGACTTACCGTGGCAATATTTAAAACTTTAGCATTCTCTTTTTTAACCACCTCAGTTAACGCTTCTGTTGAAATAGTATTAGCGTTCACAATGGATACCATACCTATAGTCATAAAAATTGAAAAAGCGATAGGTTTCAGTTTAGTTAAATTTTGAGCCTCTTTATTAAAAAAAACATGTTTACTTTCTTTCATTGTAAATCCTTAGTTTAACATTGAAATAATTAGCGTATGACGAGTAGCGATAAAATAGATAGAATATATAAAAAACAACTTATTGGTTAATTATAAAAATAAAACAACCCTATCAAAATAAAATACGAATAGAAGTTTAAAACAAAAAATTAATTCACACCCACATATAAATTATAATTATTAAAGTTACTTATTGATCATGAATATATACAAGCCATTTTTTTATCAACTATTTTTATAGTCTTTATAGATTAACATTCACAATCTAATATCATAGGGTATAATATTAAAACCAAAAAAAACCGAATTAAATTTAAATAATTTCAATATATAACAATATAAAATAAAACTATAAATAGACTAAAAATTAAATTTATTATTCTTTTTTCACGATTGTAAAACTTATATACTTTAAAAATTAATGATAAATCACAGTGCGTAATGGCAAAGTATTATCCCCATACAAAAGCCATTTCCTATAGTTGCAAATACAGCCATCCTGAGATATTCCCTTTAAATTATAACGAGTTAAACAACTCTAAATTCGTGATTTCATTAAGTGATTCATACCTATCTTAGCTATCTTTTTCCTTAAAACTTGAGACCATGCTCCTCAATATTTATACGATCACCAATAAATTATTAATCATCGATGCTTTTGATTATTTGTATAATAGCTATAGTTATAATTGTTTAATCTGATTATAACTACCCATTAATTACAGGATATTCGCATTCAATATTAAAAACCCAAACTATCACTAATTTAGCAAGCACTTGCCAAATTTTAGTTTAGTTTTACTATTTATCATCCTCAATAGAGGATAAGTAATGATTAAAAATCGCTAAAATCACGGTCACATTTTGTTGATTATTTAATATATGTATACTATATAGTTTAGGATTTGAATATTCGACAAGTTGATTCAATTAATTTATCAAATAGACTATCGCCATAACACTATATTTATCTTTTTATTGAATCTTATTAATATAGTGCCAATACACTACTCTTATATGCTGTAATCCTAATTAATTGTTAAAATTAGCTTATCAATCGTCTTTCGATACCAAAATACCGATGAGTAATTTTCATGCAAAGAAGCCCCTAGGCTTTTCATTTCCGCCATCAACAATACATCCATACGACCATATTTTGCCCACCATTTATAAAACGTCGAATTACCCATGCCATGCTCTCGACAAAATTGTGCAGCGGGAACACCTTGTTCGGCTTGTTTTAAAATAGAAATGATTTGAGCATCAGTAAAGGTTGTTTTTTCCATCATTTTCTCCAGTGTTTATTGTTAGAGAAAATTCTACTTATCAACTCGATTATTTTTAGGGGGAATTACCGACTAAGCAACTAATAACCCTCGTACATCTGCAATTTTCACTGTCACAATACAACCTGCATTGAATTGTAAAAAATCATCTTCAATACCATCGGAAAAAATAACGCCGTTATCGGGCATTAATGACTCCACCGCTAACGGGTTACTCGGCTCTATCGTGCCAAATACCCATCTGGTTCCTGTCGTTTTACTTAAAAACGGCTCCCTAACACTAAACTGTAACTTACATTCCTCCCAGCCAAATCCTTGTGCTAACGGATGATTATTCCCTCCCATAATTGCCTGTGCCCCCGCTAAAATAGATTGAAACCACCCCGTTGACCCAAGTCCGGTCGATATAATAATTCCAGAGGATGATTGAAACTCTTGTTCTCCATTCCAGTTCAATAAATAACGTGCCGATGTGTGGCTTTTCGGGCCAATAAATAAATCGTTCACCGCCAGTAGTGATTGCCCGTCATTGGTTGTTGCCTGTGCAAAGGTCACTGATTTTTGTTCAACCTGACCTTTCAATGTTTTCGTTACCACCTCCTGTAATTGACTAATTTCAAATGGCAGTAGTTTTCCATCCCACCTTGCAGGATCGGGGTTAATCGCAATAACGGGCTGCCCTTTTAAATACTTTAACGTATTAGCCACTAAGCCATCCTGCCCAATCACGACGATAATGTCCTGCTTAGAAAATTGGTAGCTTGGTAATAATTTTCTTTCCAATAATTGAAATCGGCCTAAAGACTTCAAAATTGATTCAGCTTGAACTAATTGCCGCTGATATAAATCATGTTCATTCAAGTAATCATCGACTTCCACATGATTATGTTCCAAATAAAATTTTGCCTGAGGCCATGTATTGAAGCGTTCAATGAGCTCCTGTAAGCGAGTTTTACGTATCACGAGAATGAATCGGGCATCATCAATCTTATTCATTATTTCGCCCCTTTTTTCATTAGCTGTCCAAATAAATCAGGGGAAATATTTAACTCGCCAATTTTTCCTGCATTTTGTGCTAATGATTCAAATGCCATTGCCATCAATTGCTCTGGTCCCATTTTCGCTAACGCAAGCGCTTTTAAGTTCTCCACTGGTAATTGGCTATAAGCTTTCATTTTAGATTCAATCGCATAGGCATCTGCATCAGATTGGATCCGTTGGTTTTCCACGCTAAGTGCCACCAACTCATTACGTTTTGCTTCCGCACTCACCTGTGCTGTTAATTCTTCTTGCTTAATCTCTGCACGTTCACGTAACAACTTACGTTCATTATCAAGGCGAGCTTCTTCAATTTGCTGCTCTTTGGCCTGCACAGATAAGTCAGTTTCTAGCTCAGCTTCTTTAATCGTCCTTTCTTGTTCGACAGAAAATTTTCGTCTGGCATAGATAGCGTCATCCGCTTCTTTCAAAATGGATTCTCTCGCTTGTGCTTCTAATGCTTTGAGGGTTTCAGGTGAAGGTGCAATTGCTGCAATGGAAACATCTAAAATAGCGATGCCTAATGACTCGATTGCAGCTTGTTCTGCAAGTTGCTTGCTAACTAATGTCACTAATGATTGGCTAATCAATAATGCATCTCGTAATGAAGTAGTTTGTATCTTAGCTTGGATAATAGTTTGAGCCGCACGCACTACCCTGTCGCTCAGTTTAAGTGGATCTTCAGATGCATAGCTTTTTCCATCTTTAGTTAAGTTAAAATTTAAAACATCCGCCGTTTTTTCGGCAGCGACTACCTGAAAAGAAATTTGTCCCTGAATACGTAAACTTTGGAAATCAGAAGATTGTAAATTAAAAATAAAGGGGGCTTCTTGTGCATTCAATGGAAGCGCCGCAATAGAGGTTTTATCCGAGTTATACCAAAAACTGAGCCCCTTACCTTGTTTACGCACTTTTCCATTCACTGATTGAATAACAAAAGTTGATGAGTCTGCTTTGAAATATTTAAAGTTAAACATAGTGCACTCCTCATTAATGTCCTTAAGACTTTAATTTATTATTGTCTTATAGACAAAAAGAAGTCAAGAAATAAATGTCCTAATGACAATAACTATTTTTATCTGTATGATTTCCCCCTAAACTTCACCTTTGAATTTGAGTGGTAACAATATGAATGAAAAAGAATTTCTTGCTAGCTATGACAGAAAGGATTATTTATCACCTTTACTCACTGTCGATGCCGTTTTGTTTGCTTACCATGAAAACACGTTGAAGGTATTACTGGTTGAACGAGCTAGTTTCCCCGAAAAGGGGAAATGGGGTTTGCCGGGAGGATTTATTGATGAGCAACATGATCAAACCTTAGAAGAAGCTATTTTACGTAAACTAAAAGAAAAAACAGGCGTGATCCCCCCTTATATTGAGCAGCTTTGTACAGTTGGAAACCACCAACGTGATCCACGCGGTTGGTCTGTCACTGTTTGTTATACGGCTCTAATTGCTTACCAAGCCTGTGAAGCCCATATTGATACAGTAGATTCTGTCAGGTGGGTCTCTATTGATGAAATAGATCAGCTTTCTCTTGCGTTCGACCATTTTAAACTCTATCAACAAGCGAGAGAACGTCTAAAGCAAAAATCACTTTATTCGATAGTTCCAGGCTTTGCATTACCTGAAGTTTTTACCTTAGCTGAACTTCAACATGTCCATGAAGTTCTGATTGGTAAGCCCCTGCAAAATAAATCATTTAGGCGCCGACTTGAACAAGCGGATTTGTTGATTGATACTGGAGAGAAACGCCATGAGCGCGGTCGCCCTGCTAATTTATATCGCTTAAAACCACAATCAGCGGATTACCGTTTTATTCGTAATTTGGAATTTTAATTTTTGAACTGCCTGATAAATCAATATTATCAGGCACCGCAATGAATGCTATTGGCAAATCGCAGGGGTCACAATATAAGTAAAAATGAGTTTGTTGGACTTATGGTAATTATGCGTAATGCCTTCAGGGAACATTCCATGCAAAATATCCATACCTGCATTTTTACCGCAGTAGTTGCGGTTCAAAATTTCACGCATATTTTGCTGCCAGCTATCGCCTTCCAATACGTTATCAGGGATCCCTTTGATGGTGTATTGGTAAAATAACATGCCATTTTTCGCGGTGACTTCAGTCAATAGAGTCACATCATCAATCAGCATAGGTAATGATTCTGCCATGTCAGACAGAAAAATGCCCCGTAACATCGTTGGGTCATCATCTCCTTTAGCATTAAAGGCATTAATTTTATCTTCTGTTGAATTAGCTTTTATTTCATCATAACGCTGTTCTATTTGTGAATTTTCGATCGTTCCTGACGGTTGTTCCGGTACTGTTTTCTCTTCCACCTCAGGGGAACATCCCGCGATTAGTATCACACCTAAAAATAATCCAACCACTTTTTTAAACATAGCCATCCCATTCACCTATTTTATTATTTATATAGCCGAATGAGTTTACCATAATGATAAATTAAACTTATAGGCAGAAAAATCCCCTTTTTTAGCCCAAAGGGGATGATAGAAAACTAAAAAGATGCCAACCACATACGCATTTTTAAGCCATAAGAACTCGTCCAACCCGATGTAAAACTGACTAGCTCACCGTTATCAATCACCATAAAAGTGGGCGTCGCACTGACCCCAACCGCATTGGAAAGTTGCCCGCTTATATCGTTGATCACAGGAAAGGTTAGCTCCTTGTTTTCCATCCCCTTGATTAAGCGAGATGTTTCACCTGAACGTATCGCTACCGAAATAATTGGCATACCTGATTGGCTTAATTCTGATACCGTTGGCGAAGTCAAATTACAGACCCCACACCACGTCGCCCAGAAATAAACCAATATCGGTTTTTCTTTACTTAACTCTGCCAATGAAACCGTCTCACCGTTGGCCAGAGTGTGTTGTTCCAATAATACAGGCGCAAGGGTTTGTGGCTTGCGCCATAAATCCATCACTGTAAAGGCAATAAATAAAATAATTGCCAAAACAATAATTTCTTTAGACCATTTTTTTATTTTATTCATATAGTTGCTTACCTATTTGGTATCAAATAGTACAAATCAATGATGTAAGAAACCAAAACATCCACTTAAAATGAATGCTTTAGCATTTAATTAAATATTTGTTTTCCTATCCTCTAATTCTAGAGTTTTGGATTGTTTAATCTTTATCCTCTAATTTTAGAGTTTGGATTGTTTAATCTTTATCCTCTAATTCTAGAGTTTGGATTATTTAATCTTTATCCTCTAATTTTAGAGTTTGGATTATTTAATCTTTATCCTCTAAATAATTCGCGTTGTGGCTAGGCGGCAAACGAGACTATCGTGGGGAGCATACACAAGTATGTGACTCACGTAGTCGAGAGCAGCCAACAACGCCACAGCGCGAAATATGACGAGGATAACGAGGATTATTTGAGCTTAGCCAACTGCTCCTTCACTACCGCCTCAAACTGCTGTGCATCAATAGCACCTGGGATCAACTCATCACCTACCAATGTTGCTGGCGTACCATTCACACCCAATTTCTCTGCCAACATCATATTGGTGCGAATGCCATCACGGCTCTTATCACTGGCTTTCAGTTTATCGTTTCCTGTCGCTTTAAGCGCATCTTTGATATTGGCATCTGATAGCATGCCTTGTTTTTGCATAAATTTGTGGTGTAGAGCTTCAAATGCTTTCGGGTCTTCTTGCCACAGCGTCATGGTTAACTGAGCTGAATCCATTGAAGTCTGGCCTTTAAATGGTAAGTATTTAATTACCACAGCCACATCATCAGGGTATTTTTTCACAAGATCCATCAGTTGTGGGTCGAAACGCTTACAGAATGGGCAGTTAAAATCAGTAAAATTAACCAAAACTAACTTGGCATCTTTTTTACCGATACGCGGGCTGGTTGGGTCATTAAACAAAGCATCGTGCTCCGCTTTTAACGTTTCTTTCATTTGGGCTTGTTGTCTTTCCCCTTGTTTAGCTTGCAGGGCAACAATCGCTTCTTCCAAAATTTCTGGGTTTTCAATCAAAGTATCACGCACTAATTTACGCACTTGCGCTTCTTGGTCTGCACTTAAAGGTGCCGCTTGTGCTACTGACCCCATCATTAGCGACGAAAATAAAACGGCTAAGATTGTTTTTTTCATTTTGTGGCTCCTTTGGCCTGATTCATAACGGATATTAGCGATTCACGGTCAAGTATTGTTGACAGTACTTCGCCTTCGGCCAAGTTAGGGCCATAAATTTGATTAAATGGAACAGCGACCTGCCCACGTTTTTGTAAAAATGCCGTAATTTCAGGTGAAGGTTTGGTCCAATCACCCCGTAAAGCAACAACATCAGGTTCACTAAGTAGCTGTTGGATATCATCTCTCAGTAGTACATTGTATTTATTTGCCTTACAAGTCACACACCATTCAGCAGTAACATCAATAAAGACGCGCTTGTTATCCGCCAGCGCAGCCGTAATCGCTTGCTCAGTCAAAGGTTGCCAATTTACGGTATCTTTAACGAGAGAACGGCTGCCGGAATGCTGTTCTTGCGTCATCCAAACAAACCCACCAGCAAAAACGGCAAATAATATGAATGGCAAGATAGCTGCCCTTACACCTCGTTTTATCGCGATAAAAACAACTAATAATACTAAGAAAATGACAGCAATCGCCGTCGAAGTAGGCACACCAAAATGTGGTATTAATAAGCTAATTAACCATAAGCTAGATACCAGCATCATTAACCCTAGTATGGCGCGTAATTTCAGCATCCACATACCTGGTTTTGGTAGTAAGCGAGAGATAGCCGGAAAAGCAGCGATCAGTAACCACGGTAAACTCATACCGATACCTAATGCGGTGAAGATCAACCACAACTCTTCCATCGGCGCTGCCAGTGCAAATGCTACGGCTGTGCCCAAAAATGGTGCAGAGCAAGGTGTTGCCAATAATGTCGCGAATACCCCTTGCCAAAAATGACCGCTGCTACCATGCCCCCCAGCTGTTGCCAAGCGTGTATTGGCCTTGCTACCTAAGTTGATTTCAAATAAGCCAAATAAATTTGCAGTAAATAGCGCTGTTACCAATACCATAAAACCGATAAACCATGGGTTTTGGAACTGAATACCCCAACCAACAGCTTGTTGACCGACTCGTAATAACGTCATCAATAGCGCCAGTAACCAAAAGGAAACTAAAATACCAAGAGATGACAATAAAAACTGACGGCGAATGGTATTTTGCTCACCATGAGGCACCATCAATACAGAGCCAAGTTTCATCGCTAACACAGGCAGAACGCATGGCATCAGATTAAGGATCAAGCCCCCCAAAAGTGCAAATAGCATCACCTGCCATAACGAAGCACCACTCACTTTTGATGCTATCGTGCCAGTAAATGTACTCACTTGATGACTAATTTGCTGCGAAATTTCGCCATCTGCAACCACAAAAGAAACTGTTTTACCGGTTAAATCGGGAGACTCGCCTCCCCAATCATCACCAACATCTATTGTTGCTGTTAAATGATTGCCTGTTGTCTCTATTACAGGCACGCCTAATGCTGCACCTTCAACCACATCAGTAAAAATGTTAGGTTGTTCCCACGAATTTCCTGAACTTTTTTGTAATTCAATGATTAGCTTATCATTGGTAAAGCCAACTTTGGTTTGCTCTACTAAGCCACTAGATGGTGGAACCGCCCCTTTGGCTTGGTTAAATGCCCAAGTAAAGTCAGCAGGAGCTGGCTCTGTTAAATCGAGTTCAAACGGGTAATCGGTTAAAATACACACATTACTGCAGGTTGATAACGTGAGTGTTCCAGCAAGTTTATCGAGCTTTTCATTACTTGTGACTGTAATGGGGAAAACAATATCTCCCATATAGCCTTGAGTTGAAACACCCGCGACATCAAAGCGACCAGGTGTTGGCCATTGCCAATCTGTTGATTCAACAGGTGACGACCATACAATTTCAGGTGCGACTCCACCTTCGCCAGGCGAACGCCAATAGGTTTTCCACCCGTCATCAAGTTTTACATCGAGCAAAATGTCGATTTTGCCATTTTCCTGTGCCGAACTTAATAACCTGACCTGCGCATGCCGTGGAGTGTTGTCATTCATCCACCCCGTATTCGCAGGTTGCAACCACCCCGTATCTGCAGCGTATAAACTGCTCGAAAATAGTGCAAAAAATATAAAAAATGAATTAATTAAAAAACGCATTGTTTCCTCCAGAATAAATTACACAAACGAGTCCCTATCCGTTGTGTGCTAATTCCGAAGATTACAAAATTGTAAGTGTCGTCTGACTCTTGGAGGGGCATGCTTCTCTTCATTATTTGCTCTAGATATAAATAGATTAGTACAAAATAAAGTTAGCGCAGCCAAAGAAAGAAACATGAAGAAGAATGGTTCAAGAACAGCAGGTAACAAAGTCATTAATGACTTAGCACTCAGTTCACAGCTGGAAAGATGTGTACCGCTGCTATCACTTTGTTTTACCTGTGACTGATCGATATAAGAAACGTGAGTACCCGTGTTAATTTGTGCTTGCGCTAATACATCTGGCACAAAAAAATTGGCGAGCAAACGCTCTCCGACGGCACGTTGATTCATACAAACCAATACCATCAGACAGGCGAATATCACTAATCCTTTACCTAATTTTAAATGCCTGTTCATGCGCATCTTGGTATAACTTCCTGAAATAACACTAATTATGCGACTTTGACAACCATAACGATAAAAACCTATCTTTGACTAATACCGTTACCCCATCTATAAGTTAAATAGAGGTTACATCTTACACAGCAAAACATTCCGTACAAGTGCCATCAGCTAACTTTACAAATATCACCCTCTTTTTCAGTAAACAAAAATGCAGTTCTACCAAAACTAGGCACGCAAATTGCTTTATCTAATATATGGCATGAAACGAAGATAACTTGCACCTTAACAGTGCATGATTATCAATTTAAGACAATTTTAGATGGTAAATCACCATGTTAGTGCGGTAATTCAAAAATTACCCAAATAATATGCGAGACAGCTCCCGAAATTGAAACAATTCGTTTTCATTAATTAACAAATTTAATTACTTTTTAACAACAATAAAACATATAGCGGATAATCGCGGAATTGTCTAAATCTGCGAAATATTTGCAAACACAACACTACGAAACCACAGTAATTCAGGCGTTATCTCGCGATAGCACCTTAAAAATTACAACGGGTTTACACCGATGTTCTAAAGGAGTTGTAACTATGCGTATAAGTAAACTTGTATTATCGATGATGATTTTAGGTGCAACCTGCGCAGTCCAAGCAGAGGAGTTAAACGGCACCCTGAAAAAAATCAAAGACAACGGTGTAATAGTTGTTGGTCATCGTGAATCTTCCGTACCTTTCTCTTACTATGATAATAGCCAGAAAGTGGTTGGTTACTCACAGGATTATTCAAATGCCATTGTTGATGCAGTGAAGAAAAAATTAAACATGCCTGATCTGCAAGTCAAACTCATTCCAATCACATCACAAAACCGTATTCCACTCCTGCAAAATGGCACATTTGATTTTGAATGTGGTTCAACAACCAATAATGTAGAAAGACAAAAACAAGCCGCTTTCTCTAACACAATCTTTGTGGTTGGGACGCGCTTACTCACTAAAGGTGACTCTGGTGTGAAAGACTTTGCTGACTTAGCCGGTAAAAATGTCGTCGTGACCTCAGGTACAACTTCTGAAATTCTGTTGAATCAGTTAAATGATGAAAAAAATATGAAAATGCGCATTATCAGTGCGAAAGACCATGGTGATTCGTTCCGTACCTTAGAATCAGGTCGTGCTGTTGCCTTTATGATGGACGATGCGTTGTTAGCAGGTGAGCGTGCAAAAGCGAAGAAACCGGATATCTGGGAAATCGTTGGCAAGCCGCAAACCGAAGAAGCTTATGGCTGTATGTTGCGTAAAGATGACCCTCAATTTAAAGCGCTTATCGATGAAACCATTGCGAATGCACAAACATCAGGTGTCGCTGAAAAATCCTTTGATCGCTGGTTCAACCAACCTATTCCTCCGAAAAATCTGAACCTGAAATTTACGTTATCCGATGAAATGAAAGCCTTATTTAAAGAACCAAATGATAAAGCATTAAACTAATAAAAAGACAAACAGGGTATTACTGAAGTAAGAATTGCAAGGCGGTCGTTCCCCGCCTTGCATCCTCTTTTACGACAGTATTCGGGAATTTCATTGCCCACAGGAAGTCAATATTATGTCTATTAATTGGAATTGGGGGATTTTCCTTCAGGAAGCCCCTTTTGGGAATACCACCTACTTAGGGTGGTTAATATCTGGCCTCGAAGTCACCGTAACACTTTCTATTTGCGCCTGGATCATCGCATTTTTAGTCGGTTCATTTTTCGGTATTTTACGTACCGTACCTAACCGCTTTTTAGCTTTTTTAGGTACCGCTTACGTAGAGTTATTCCGTAACGTACCGCTTATCGTACAATTTTTTACTTGGTATTTAGTTATTCCAGAACTTCTCCCTCGTTCAATCGGGGATTGGTTTAAAATGGAATTGGATCCTAATTATCAATTCTTTATTTCCTCAATGCTTTGCCTTGGGTTATTCACCGCAGCACGAATGACTGAGCAAGTACGTGCAGCCATTCAGTCACTGCCTAGAGGGCAAAAAAGTGCCGCACTCGCAATGGGGCTCACTTTGCCACAAACCTATCGCTACGTTCTATTACCCAATGCCTATCGGGTCATTTTGCCACCAATGACCTCAGAAATGTTGAACTTGGTTAAAAACTCAGCCATTGCGTCAACCATTGGCTTAGTCGATATGGCGGCACAAGCAGGAAAGCTATTGGACTATTCTGCTCACGCATGGGAATCCTTTACCGCAATTACATTAGCTTATGTCGGTATTAACGTCATTATCATGATTTTGATGACGTTATTAGAGCGCAAAGTTCGCTTACCAGGCACCATTGGAGGGCGATAAAATGATGTATGAATTTGATTGGAGCTCAATTGCTCCGAGTATGCCCTTTTTAATCGATGGCTTCATTGTCACTGCGAAAATTACACTGACCGCGATAGTGGTGGGAATTTTGTGGGGAACGGTTTTGGCCGTGATGCGGTTATCCACATTCAAGCCAATCAGCTGGTTTGCAGCCCTGTATGTGAATACATTCCGTTCTATTCCGTTGGTTATGGTTTTGCTGTGGTTCTACTTAATCGTTCCTAGCTTATTACAAAATGTTCTAGGCTTATCACCAAAAAATGATATTCGTTTAATTTCTGCAATGATAGCCTTCTCTCTTTTTGAAGCAGCTTATTATTCTGAAATTATTCGTGCGGGTATTCAAAGTATTTCACGAGGACAAGCTTCTGCGGCGTTAGCTTTGGGAATGACAAATATGCAAACCATGCGGCTCGTGGTATTACCGCAAGCCTTTAAAGCCATGGTGCCGCTGTTGTTAACTCAAGGAATTGTTCTGTTTCAGGACTCATCCCTCGTGTATGTACTCAGTTTGACAGACTTTTTCCGTACTGCCACCAATATTGGTGAGCGTGATGGGACACAAGTAGAGATGGTACTGTTTGCGGGTCTGGTGTACTTTATTATCAGTTTTGGCGCTTCTATGTTAGTGAATTATCTTAAGAAAAGGACTGTTTCATGATAACCCTGAAAAATGTATCCAAATGGTATGGCCAGTTTCAGGTGCTTACAGACTGCACAACTGAAGTTAAAAAAGGTGAAGTTGTGGTTGTGTGCGGGCCATCTGGTTCTGGTAAATCCACATTAATAAAAACAGTAAATGGTTTAGAACCAATTCAACAGGGTGAGATTTTTGTGAATGATATTCAAGTTAATAACAAAAAAACTGACCTTGCAAAACTTCGCTCTAAAGTTGGGATGGTATTCCAACACTTCGAGCTATTTCCTCATTTGTCGATTATTGAAAATCTGACATTGGCGCAAGTTAAAGTATTAAACCGCGATAAAAAAGAAGCTGAAGCAAAAGGTTTGAAATTATTGGAACGCGTGGGTTTATCCAGTCATGCCAATAAATTCCCAGCTCAGCTTTCAGGGGGACAACAACAACGTGTCGCTATTGCTCGAGCGCTGTGTATGGATCCTATCGCCATGTTGTTCGATGAACCAACATCGGCCCTTGACCCTGAAATGATCAATGAAGTACTCGATGTTATGGTTGAGCTCGCCAATGAAGGAATGACCATGATGGTGGTGACCCATGAAATGGGCTTCGCCAAAAAAGTGGCTAATCGCGTTATTTTTATGGATGAAGGCAAGATTGTCGAAGACAGTAAAAAAGAAGACTTTTTCGCTAACCCACAATCTGATCGTGCAAAAGATTTCCTCGCAAAAATTCTCCATTAATCTTTCTCAGGGAGCCATTAGGCTCCCTAGCCTTAACACACATTCATGCGGGGCAATATTGTTGCACTATGAGTATTGCCTAAGCGAATAAATCAACAACAACTTGCTGAATTTGAAATAGTTCACGAAACCACTACCATTTCACTGTTTTTTTAGTTAAGTTGTTTGGTTATCAGCGTAAAATATCCTGATCCGTTCCCCGAAAAACAATATCCAGCTTCCCCCTATTAGGTTCAGCTAATCAACTATTGTTGTTTTCGGTGTAGATCCGCTATGCTATGCGGATCTCAATTAAGAAAGACATTCACGCTACAGATGTAGCCTTTATTCACCATAGGATTATCGGTGCCATGCAAGAACAATATCGTCCAGAAGATATAGAGCCTAAAGTACAGCGTCACTGGGATGAAAAAGCAACTTTCAAAGTGACAGAAGACAACAGCAAAGAAAAATACTATTGCCTGTCCATGCTACCTTACCCTTCTGGTCGACTACACATGGGCCACGTACGTAACTACACCATGGGTGACGTTATCTCTCGTTACCAACGTTTGTTGGGGAAAAACGTTCTCCAACCAATTGGTTGGGATGCGTTTGGTCTGCCTGCTGAAGGTGCTGCGGTTAAAAATAATACTGCTCCTGCACCATGGACTTACGCCAATATCGATTACATGAAAAACCAGCTGAAAATGCTCGGTTTTGGTTACGATTGGGATCGCGAAGTCACCACTTGTACTCCTGAATATTACCGTTGGGAACAATGGTTCTTTACTAAACTGTATGAAAAAGGTTTAGTGTACAAAAAAACCTCTGCGGTTAACTGGTGCCCTCACGACTTAACTGTTTTGGCGAATGAACAAGTGGTTGATGGCTGCTGCTGGCGTTGTGACACCCCTGTTGAGCGCAAAGAAATCCCACAGTGGTTTATTAAAATTACCGACTACGCAGAAGAGCTGCTCAACGACCTCGACAAATTAGATGACTGGCCAGAGCAAGTCAAAACCATGCAGCGCAACTGGATCGGCCGTTCCGAAGGGACTGAGATCACATTCAATGTTGCAGACCGTGATGAAACCTTAACAGTCTATACCACTCGCCCTGATACCTTTATGGGGGCAACTTATGTGGCTGTTGCAGCGGGTCACCCTCTGGCTAAAGAAGCCGCGACAAATAACCCTGAATTAGCCCAATTTATTGATGAATGCCGTAACACCAAAACTGCGGAAGCGGATATGGCGACCATGGATAAAAAAGGCATGGCAACCGGCTTATTCGTTATTCATCCATTAACCCAAGAAAAACTGCCAATTTGGGTCGCTAACTTTGTTTTAATGGAATACGGTACTGGCGCAGTTATGGCCGTTCCTGCTCACGACCAACGTGACTGGGAATTCGCCCACAAATACAACTTACCCATCAAAGCGGTTATTGCCGATGCTGATGGCAACGAGCCTGATTTATCCCAAGAAGCGATGACTGAGAAAAATGCACTGATTAACTCAGGTGAATTCAGTGGATTAGACCACCAAGCGGGTTTCAATGCTATTTCAGATAAACTCGTTGCTCTGGGTGCTGGTCAACGCAAGGTAAACTACCGCTTACGTGACTGGGGTGTTTCACGTCAACGCTACTGGGGTGCTCCAATCCCAATGGCAACATTGGAAGATGGCACTGTGGTTCCGGTTCCTGAAGATCAGTTACCTGTCATTTTGCCAGAAGATGTCGTAATGAACGGTATTACAAGCCCGATTAAAGCAGATCCTGAATGGGCTAAAATGACCATTAATGGTCAACCTGCATTACGTGAAACCGATACCTTCGATACCTTCATGGAATCTTCTTGGTACTATGCTCGTTATACCTGCCCGCAATATGACGACGGCATGTTAGACCCTGAGGCAGCAAACTACTGGTTACCGGTTGACCAATATATTGGTGGTATCGAACACGCCATCATGCACTTAATGTATTTCCGCTTCTTCCATAAGTTGATGCGTGATGCAGGGTTAGTCAACTCCGATGAACCAGCAAAACGCTTACTGTGCCAAGGCATGGTGCTGGCTGATGCATTCTACTACACAGGTAGCGATGGCCAACGTGTTTGGGTTTCCCCAGCCGATGCCATTGTTGAACGTGACGACAAAAACCGTATAACTAAAGCGGTAGACAATGAAGGTCATGAACTGGTGTATACCGGCATGAGCAAAATGTCTAAGTCGAAAAACAACGGTATTGACCCTCAATTAATGGTCGAAAAATACGGTGCGGATACTGTTCGTCTGTTTATGATGTTTGCTGCTCCACCAGAGTTAACCCTTGAGTGGCAAGAATCCAGCGTTGAAGGGGCTAACCGCTTCGTGCGTCGCGTTTGGCGTTTAGTGCATGAGCATTCACAAAAAGGTGCAACTTCACCTTTAGATATCAGCACATTAACACCAGAACAAAAAGACTTACGTCGTGACCTGCACAAAACAATCGCGAAAGTCTCCGATGATTTCAGTCGTCGTTATGCATTTAACACTGCGATTGCCGCTATCATGGAATTCTTGAACAAATTAGTTCGTGCACCACAGGAAACTGAGCAAGACCGTGCATTAGTACAAGAGTCTCTCGAAGCAATCACACTGATGCTATCTCCAATCATTCCACATGCTTGCTTTGAAATGTGGAAAGCGCTCGGTCACCAAACAGACATCGATTTCGCACAATGGCCAGTTGCTGATGAAACAGCCATGATTGACGATACCAAACTGGTTGTCGTTCAAGTTAATGGCAAGGTTCGTGGTCGCATTACCGTTCCGGCTGATGCAAACCAAGAATTTGTCCTAGATATGGCAAAAAATGAACCGAGCGTAGCGAAATACCTTGAAGGTGTTAGCATCCGCAAAGTAATCTATGTCCCAGGCAAATTGCTTAACCTTGTTGTAGGTTAATATTAGGTTATTGGCTGATAAGGAGGCCAGGTGCGTTATCTGATAACTTTATTTTTGAGCTTAGCGGTACTAGTCACCGCAGGTTGCGGTTTTCGTCTTCAAGGAACAACTCAAATTCCTGAGGAACTGAGAACATTGCAGCTAAGTTCAAGTGACCCATATGGCTACCTTACAAGGGCGCTTAGGGAGCAACTGCGGCTCAATAACGTGACCATTCTCGAAACGGGAAGAGCCGGTGTCCCCATTTTGAAAGTTTTGAGCTCTAATGAAAACACTGAAACTGTGTCCGTTTATCAAGATGGTAAAGCGGCAGAGAAACAATTAACACTGGTAATGAATGTGCAAGTGTTGATGCCTGATGGAGCTATCTATCCTTTACAAAGCCGTGTTGAACGCACTTTCTTCGACAACCCTTTAGAAGCGCTTGCGAAAGATGCTGAAAAAGAAATTGTAAGACAAGAAATGCAAGAACAAGCTGCACGTAATATTGTACGTAAATTATTGCTTGTTCATTCAGCAGAACTTGAGAAGGCAAAAAACCAAGCGGCTGATGCGAATACTCAACCATAATGACGCGTATCTACCCTGAACAGCTGGCCTCTTCGTTACAAGAGTCTCTAAGAGGCCGCTATTTAATATGGGGCAATGAGCCCCTTCTTCTTCAAGAAAGCCAAGATGCCATCCGCAAAGCGGCACAAGAACAAGGCTTTGAGGAACATTTTTCGTTTGCTCTTGAGCAAAATACTGACTGGGATGAAATTTTTAGTCTCTGTCAAGCTTTAAGCCTGTTTGCTAGCCGCCAAACACTCACTCTGCTGTTGCCTGAAAATGGCCCTAACGCTGCCATGGCAGAAAAGTTGAATCAACTGGCGCAGCTACTCCATTCAGACCTACTTCTTGTGTTACGCGGCCATAAACTCACGAAAGCACAAGAAAACAGTGCTTGGTTTAAAGCGATTAGCCAAGACGCCATTTATATCAGTTGCCTGACCCCTGAATATCAACGGTTACCACAATGGGTTTCTAAACGCGCCTACAGTATGCGGCTTTCTTTAGAAACCGAAGCTAACCAACTACTTTGCTATTGTTATGAAGGGAATTTACTTGGCTTAGCGCAAGCACTTGAACGGCTATCCCTTCTTTATCCTGATGGTAAACTCACCTACCCTCGTGTCGAAAGTGCCGTGAATGATTCTGCGCATTTTACGCCCTATCATTGGGTTGATGCCCTATTGGCTGGTAAATCGCGCCGTTCTTGGCATATTTTAGAGCAACTGCAACAAGAGGATGTTGAGCCCGTTATATTATTGCGCTCAATCCAACGCGATCTGATGCTGCTAATTACATTGAAACGCCAATCTGTAACAATCCCATTAAAAACATTGTTTGATCAGCACAAAGTTTGGCAAAACCGCCGAGGTGTACTCACTGAAGCCTTACAACGCTTAACACTGCATCAATTGCAATCCGCATTAATGTTATTAACGCAAGCAGAAATCAATATAAAACAAGATTTTAGCCATTCTCCATGGCCTGACCTGCAATCACTGTCTATGCTATTATGCGGCAAAGCATTTGCAGAGAATTTTATTCATGAGTAATTCATTTTCAAAACAGCATAACTTACTAGCGTTATTCGGTGGAACATTCGACCCCATTCACTTTGGACATTTACGCCCTGTGCAAGCCCTTGCTCAGCAAGTTGGGCTCGAAAAAGTGATCTTGCTACCAAACCACGTTCCCCCCCATCGCCCACAACCAGAAGCAACTCCATCACAACGTTTAGAAATGGTGAAGTTAGCAATACAGGATAACCCTTTATTTGCTATCGATACGCGTGAATTAGCGAAAAATAGCCCTTCTTATACGATAGAAACTCTCGCTGAACTACGTCAAGAAATTGGGCCAGAAAAGCCCCTTGCGTTTATTATTGGTCAAGATTCTTTATTGTCGATTAATAAATGGTACGGTTGGGATCGAATTTTAGATAACTGTCATCTATTAGTCTGTTCGCGTCCGGGGTATGCCACTCAATTTTCCGACCCTATAATGCAAAACTGGCTGTTAGAACATCAAACAACAGACCCGATTGCTTTAAATCAAACGGCCAATGGGTACATTTTTATTGGGGATACCCCATTGGTAAATATCTCTGCAACAGAGATCCGCGAAAAATTAAGCTCGGGCGACTCTTGTCACGAATTAATTCCAGATGCGGTTTTGCAATATATTCATCAACAGCACCTTTACCAACAATAAGGGAGCTCTCTTATTGAACAACTATTAGGATATGGCTCAAAAATAACTTGCTCCATTAAATAGCTGTCTGGGTATTGAACAAGCAATTGCTTCATCATCTCTAATGGCCTGTTTAGTGGTAAATTACCCGCTAAATAGTCATTAATCAGCCATAATAAGCGTTTTTTCTCATCTTTCGTGGCTTTATGTTTGAAATAGCCTTGCATATGGCTCAACGCATTAACTTCAATGTTTTTTGCTGGCACTGCCGCCAATATTTCCATTAAACAGGCTTTATATTGATTAAAAAAACACACAAGATCGGTACTACTTTTAATACTCGCCACTAAACGCCCTGTATACTGATAGCCAATAGGTGAATACGCCATGATGAGATATTTATGGCAACTATGAAATTGAATCATGTTGTGATGTGTTAAATCGTTATATAAACCATCTAATCTTTCTATCGTATACAATTTCGTTAAAAAGCAGTCCCACAACGCTATATCTTGTAGCTTATCATCCGTTAATATCGGAATATTCGCAGGGAATAATCCTTGTAATTTAACAAGTTGCTGTCTAGAGCAAATAATACCATTAACTTTATTTTGCATCCGCTCATAGGTGAGGTTCGTTACAAATTCAACCATAGAATTCACCTGTGGATGAATATTAGCGGATAGATGATTAATTCCTTCAAATATAAAAACTTTTGGTTTAATTATTTGCACAATACATGTCTCATTCTAAAATATTTGTCAGGAGTACAGTTTTTAGCGTTATTTTGTAAAGTTAGCACAAACTTCTTGCTCAAATGTACGGATATCCCTATAAATTTCACTCCACGATGAATAAAAAATAATTTAGCCGATTTTTCTTAAAATCTAGGGTAAAATAGCAGGGCTGTTAATATGTTTACTTTGTTATCAGCGATTATTTTATCTACAAACTACAAACAGTGTTTAACGTGATATTCTGTTTATTTGAATAAAAGGTGAACCTTTTGCAAGGAACTGAACTCCAACAATTTATTATCGATCAGCTTGATGATGCTAAAGCAGAAGATATCATTACTATCGATGTTCAAGGGAAATCAAGTATTACCGATCAGATGATCATCTGTACAGGGACATCAAGTCGCCATTTGATGTCAGTCGCTGACAGGTTAATCGAAGCTTGCCGTAAAAATGGTTTAATGCCATTAGGTGTTGAAGGGCAAGGTATTTCTGATTGGATAGTCGTCGACCTTGGCGATGCCATTGTTCATATTATGCAAGATGAGAGTCGTCGTATGTATGAATTAGAAAAGCTCTGGAGCTGAGTTTGAAATTACAGCTCATCGCCGTTGGAACAAAAATGCCGGACTGGGTCCAGACCGGCTTTATGGATTACCTCCACCGTTTTCCTAAAGATATGCCATTTGAATTAACGGAAATCCCTGCAGGAAAACGCGGGAAAAATGCAGATATAAAACGCATTCTAGAAAAAGAAGGCGAATTAATGCTCGCAGCTGTAGGTAAAGGAAATCGCATCGTCACCTTGGATATTCCAGGCGATCGTTGGGACACCCCAAAACTTGCCGTACAACTCGATAAATGGAAACAAGATGGCCGTAATGTCAGCTTATTAATCGGTGGTCCCGAAGGCCTTGCACCTGCTTGTAAAGCGGCGGCAGAGCAAAGTTGGTCACTATCACCACTAACGCTCCCCCATCCACTGGTTCGTGTTCTTGTTGCCGAAAGTCTTTATCGCGCATGGAGTATTACGACTAACCACCCTTATCACAGGGAATAGTCAGGTTTAAATATGTTCAAAATGGCAATGGGATGAAAACACAACGCACCCCTTTTCGCGACCATACCGCTGAATCAGTTTTATTTATCCGCCGAGCGCTTATCGCCTTCGGTGTGATTGTCATTTTAACGTCTATTCTTGTGACCAATTTGTATCACTTACAAATTGTCCGCCACGAAGATTACCAAACACGGTCAAATGATAACCGAATCAAATTGGTGCCTATTGCACCAAGCCGTGGGATTATTTATGACCGCAGAGGGACTCAACTCGCCCTTAATAGCACGTTTTACCAGCTAGAAATCGTGCCGGAAAAAGTCAGTAATCTGCAAGAAACCTTAGATAACCTTCGTAATGTAGTAGATTTAACTGACGAAGACATTACTAATTTTGAAAAAGAGCGTAAGCGCTCACGTCGGTTTACCTCTATTGCATTGAAAACCCAGCTCAACGAAGTTCAAGTTGCTCGTTTTGCCGTTAATCAGTACCATTTTCCCGGTTTAGAAGTCAAAAGTTACCAACGACGCTCTTACCCATATGGTTCAGCATTAACCCATGTGATTGGTTATGTGGCAAAAATCAATGACAAAGATGTTGAACGTCTTGATAAAGAAGGTTTATTACCTAATTATGCTGCTAGTCATGATATCGGTAAATTAGGTATTGAGCGTTATTATGAAGATGTCTTACACGGTAAAACCGGCTATGAAGAAGTGGAAGTGAATAGCCGCGGTCGCGTTATTCGACAATTGCATGAGCAACCACCGCAAGCAGGTCGAGATATCTACCTCACTATTGACCTTGAATTACAAATTTATATCGAAAAACTGTTAACCACCAGCCGTGCAGCCGTAGTGGTCACTGACCCACGTAATGGCGAAATTTTGGCTCTGGTATCTAATCCAAGTTATGACTCTAACTTGTTTGTAAACGGCATCTCAAATAAAGATTACCAAGCGTTATTAAATAATCCTGACAGACCGCTGATTAACCGAACAACTCAAGGGTTATATCCCCCTGCATCGACAGTAAAACCCTTTATTTCTGTTGCGGCATTAAGTGAAAAGGTCATCACACCGAATACGACCATTTTTGACCCTGGTTGGTGGCAATTGCCGGGCTCCGAAAAACGTTACCGTGACTGGAAGCGCTGGGGGCACGGTAAGCTGAATGTTTCAAAGTCAATCATTGAATCAGCGGATACTTTCTTCTATCAAGTGGCTTATGATATGGGGATTGATCGTATTTCTGAGTGGATGGGTCGTTTTGGTTTTGGTGATTATACCGGAATTGACCTTGCAGAAGAACGTTCTGGTATCATGCCAACCCGTGAATGGAAACAAAAACGCTATAAAAAGCCTTGGTATCAAGGCGATACCATTCCAGTTGGGATTGGGCAAGGCTATTGGACAGCAACACCAATTCAAATGTCAAAAGCATTAATGACATTAATCAATGATGGCCAAGTTAAAACCCCACATTTGCTTTACGGCACAAAATTGGGTAATGCCATGGTGCCTTATGAAGACAAAGAAACCAAACAAATTGGCGATATCAATTCCGGTTTTTGGGAGCTAGCGAAGCATGGAATGTACGGTGTCGCTAATGCACCGAATGGTACTGGACGCCGTAGTTTCATTGGTACCCCTTATAAAGCGGCAGCAAAATCAGGTACTGCGCAGGTCTTCAGCTATGAAACCTATAATGCCAGTAAACTTGCTGAGCACCTACGCGACCACAAATTGATGATTGCTTATGCTCCGTATGATAAACCCACGATTGCCGTTGCAATTATTCTGGAAAACGGGGGCGCGGGCCCAGCAGTCGGTGACATTGTGCGGCAAATATTTGACCACGTTCTTCTTGGTGATAACCGTACTGAAGTCGCGGTGTCAGCAACTAATGCAGGAGAAGACCGCTGATGCATAATCCTAATAATAACAATGAGCTATAAAGAATATGACAGACGATAAGAAAAAAATTTCGTTATCCACACGTCTGCATATAGATGTGCCTATGCTGCTAATTATTATCGCGTTGCTTGCATACAGCGCATTTATTATGTGGAGTGCTAGCGGCCAAGATCCTGAAATGATGGAGCGTAAATTAGGGCAGATAGCGACAGGCTTCGTCGTTATGATAGTAATGGCGCAGATCCCCCCTAGAATGTATGAAAATTGGGCGCCTCACCTGTTTATCTTCTGCGTTATTTTACTGATTTTTGTTGATGTTTTTGGGCAGATAAGTAAAGGGGCACAGCGCTGGTTAGACTTGGGTTTTATTCGGTTCCAACCCTCTGAAATTGCAAAAATTGCCGTCCCTTTAATGGTCGCTCGTTTCATGAACCGAGACCTATGCCCTCCTTCATTCAAAAATACATTAATTGCACTCGTATTGATTTTTGTACCAACATTATTAGTGGCTGCACAGCCTGACCTTGGTACCTCGATTTTAGTTGCAGCTTCAGGCCTATTCGTTTTGTTCCTTGCCGGAATGAGTTGGCGGCTTATTGCTGTTGCCGCCATTGCGCTCGCCGCCTTTATTCCACTACTGTGGTTCTTTTTAATGCATGGTTATCAAAGAGCCCGTGTCATGATGTTATTAGACCCAGAAACTGATCCACTAGGCGCTGGTTACCATATTATCCAATCAAAAATTGCGATTGGTTCTGGTGGATTAATGGGTAAAGGTTGGCTACATGGCACACAATCACAACTTGAATTTTTACCGGAAAGACATACCGACTTTATTTTTGCCGTGTTAGCAGAAGAACTTGGCTTAGTCGGTGTGCTTATTTTACTTGGTTTATACCTTTTATTGATTATTCGTGGGCTTTATATTGCTGCTAGCGCACAAAATACTTTTGGTCGGGTTATGGTTGGTGGTTTGATCTTAATCCTTTTTGTCTATGTATTTGTGAATATCGGTATGGTCAGTGGTATATTACCAGTGGTTGGTGTTCCCCTCCCTTTAGTGAGCTACGGGGGCTCCGCTTTGATTGTTTTAATGGCTGGATTCGGTATTATCATGTCGATACATACACACCGAAAATTCCTTTCCAAAAGTTTATAAAATGAGGCTTAGTATGCGTTTACAATGGATAATGCTTGGCGTCACCGCCGCGCTACTTAGTGGCTGTGTGACAGACGAAGTTAAACAACCAGCCCAAGTGCCAACCAATGTACCCACTCAAGATGTATTAGGTGCAGAGCCTCATTATGAGCCGTATCATCCAACTGCCAATAATGATTACTCACGTAATGGTCAACAGTACCAAATCGTACGCGACCCGTCACAATTTAGCCAAGTGGGTTATGCGTCTATTTATGGTGCGGAGTCTGCAGGAAATATGACTGCGATTGGTGAACGTGTTAATCCAGTGGAATTAACTGCAGCTCACCCAACGTTACCGATCCCTAGCTATGTCCGCATCACCAACATGATGAATGGCCGGATGATGGTCGTGCGTGTTAATGATCGTGGGCCTTATACGCCAGGAAAAAGTATTGCGGTGTCACGTGCAACCGCTGACCGCCTGAATTTAATGCCAACGACAAAAATTAAAATTGATGCCATTCAAGTCGCTCAAGACGGCACTTTGTCAGGAACTGGAACCGTTGGCTCTAATTTTGTGAAACAAAGCTATGCATTGCCGGGGCGCCCGCAATTAGGTTCTGGCCCAATGGGTACCCCTGTGATGGAGAACTTGCCAACGCCAGAAAATACATTGCCCGTTCAGCAACCAAAAGAGCCGATGCAGCCTACGATGCCTGACATGAGCTTACAAACACCAACGCCACCACCAACAACAACGGAAGAAGTGGTTCCTGAGCGTGGTTTTCTCGTTCAAGCAGGCGCCATTAGTAGCCAAACCAATGCACAAAATATGCTGAATGAATTGAAAACACAGTTTAATGTTCCTGGGCGGTTACAACCCTATAATGGCATTTACCGAGTACAGTTAGGACCATTTAGTACAAGGCAACAAGCCGTTGAGGTTCAAGGCCGTTTACAGTCTGAAAAAAATCAATCGTCAATGGTCGTTGCGCCTTAGTACAACGTAGCTTTAGGTTGCTCCATTACATTTGATGCAACCTAAAGTTAGGCAATGTTAAACTGACAAAAAAATCATTGGTACAGTGCAAAAGTGGCTTTTTTCTTATCCCATTCTTTTGCTAAACTGCGCCTCCTTGTGTTAACCGAATTTCGGATGTAATGGTAAAACCATGAATAATGTCGCTCCATCACGCATCGTGCGTCATACTGTGCTGGGCTCCGCACTCCTTCTTATGACTGCTAATATTGCGAATGCTAATGAAACCTTCCCGAATACATCAATTCCTGCAGCACCTGCTATTGATGCAGAAGCTTATATCTTAATTGATTATAATTCAGGGAAAGTTCTCGCTGAAAGTAATGCCGACCAACGCCGCGATCCTGCGAGTTTGACAAAAATGATGACCAGTTATGTTATTGGTCAAGCAATTAAGTCAGGTAAAATTGGTGAAAATGATATCGTCACGGTCGGAAATGATGCGTGGGCTACCGGTAACCCGGTGTTTAAAGGCTCATCATTGATGTTCTTAAAACCTGGCGACCGCGTTAGCGTATCTCAATTAACTCGTGGTATTAACTTGCAATCAGGTAACGACGCTTGTGTTGCTATGGCCGACTACATTGCGGGTGACCAAGCCAACTTTGTTCAATTAATGAATGGCTATGTAAACAAATTAGGGCTAAAAAATACCCATTTCCAAACCGTTCATGGTTTAGATGCCGAAGGCCAATACAGCTCAGCCCGTGATATGGCACTTATTGGGCAAGCACTCGTACGTGATGTGCCTGATGAGTACGCAATCTATAAAGAAAAAGAATTTACCTTTAACAATATCCGCCAAACAAACCGTAATGGCCTGGCCTATTGTGGGATAAGAGCCTTGCTGTTGATGGCATCAAAACAGGCCATACTAATGCCGCTGGCTATAACCTTGTCGCCTCCGCAACCGATGGTGATATGCGCCTGATCTCCGTTGTTATGGGAGGTAAAAGCAGCAAAGGCCGTGATGCCGAAAGTAAAAAGTTACTCACTTACGGTTTCCGCTTTTATGAAACCGTTAAACCATTACAAGCCAATGTGGATTTTGCCAGTGTACCAGTCTGGTTTGGTGATGAAAATGAAGTAAAATTAGGTGTCACTGAAGATTTATACCTCACCATCCCACGAGGTCGCTTAAAAGATTTAAAAGCCAGTTATGAGCTATCTACAACTGAGCTAGAAGCCCCATTAACCAAAGGGCAGCAAGTCGGTACTATTAGCTTCCAACTTGATGGTAAAATTATCGAACAGCACCCTTTAGCAGTATTAAAAGATGTTGAAGAAGGTGGCTTTTTCAGTCGGTTAATTGACTATATTAAATTACTCTTCCACCGTTGGTTTGGTTAAGACTTGAAACTAAAATAAGTCATCCCCATATAGTAAATATCGAAATAGAGTAAGTATCGAAATGTTTGTTGGATGAATACATCTCATTGGCTGGTTTAATACCAGCCAATCTTTTTCAGCCAGCAGCCCAATTTAAAAATTAGGAGTGCCCATGAAAACGAAATTAGGTGAACTGCTTGAGTTCCCATGCCCATTAACTTACAAAGTCATGGGTTTGGCACAGCCTGAATTGGTTGATCAAGTGATTGAAGTGATACAACGTCATGCTCCGGGGGATTACTCTCCAGACGTAAAACCGAGCAGCAAGGGGAATTATCACTCCGTTTCTATAACTATCAATGCCACCCATATTGAACAAGTGGAAACTTTGTATAGCGAATTAGGTGCATTAGAATTAGTTAAAGTTGTACTTTAATTTCTGTAAAAATAAACTACATCCCAAAGGTTAACCATAACCGATTAAGGTGTAGTTTTTTATTTATTCTGCACTACAGAGCCTTATAATTATTTTTTCTTGCTGATAGTACAAATAAAATAAGTTTTTCATCAAAATGCCTAATGAGAAATAACTTTTCATATCAATTCCCAAACCTAAAAATATAAACGTCCCCAAATTTTTACCTTTTTCATATTTCACTCAAAAAAATCGCGTTAACATATTCATAACATGACAAAACTAGCACTCCCCCCCTACCAGCGTTATACTAAGTACTCAATTTTTTCAGGTGGATGTTAAAACATTGTCAGAACGAACGATAATTATCCGTCAATTAGGCCTTGCGCCGTACCAGCAAGTATCCGATGCGATGCATCAATTTACTGAAGAGCGCACTGAAAATACGTGTGATGAAGTATGGCTAGTTGAACACCCTCGCGTATTTACTCAAGGTCAAGCAGGGAAAGCAGAGCATGTACTAGCCCCCGGTGATATCCCTGTTATACAAAGTGATAGAGGTGGTCAAGTCACCTATCATGGGCCAGGACAGCAAGTGATGTACGTGATGCTCAACTTAAAGCGCAACAAAATTGGTGTTAGAGAACTCGTCACCGCACTGGAAAATACCGTCGTGAATACCCTTGCCCACTTTAATATAGCAGCGTATCCTCGCCCTGATGCTCCCGGTGTCTATGTGAATGGCGACAAAATTTGTTCTCTTGGATTACGCATAAGGCAAGGCTGCTCTTTTCATGGTCTCGCTTTGAACATTAGTATGGATCTTGAACCCTTTAATCGCATAAACCCTTGTGGTTACAGTGAATTAAAGATGACTCAGGTTAGTGATCTTGCTCCCAATGTGTCATTATCTGATGTTCAACCTGTGCTAATTCGTCAATTCTGTGACACACTGGGATTTCATATTGTTCAATAATAATGCTATAATTTTTTAACATTTTTAAAAAATATTTTAATGAATGGATAACAGCCTTCATTTGGTTTTATTTAGAATTATCACTTATCCATCAGCATAAAAGATAACTGGAACCGTCATATTATGAGTAAACCAATTCAGATAGAACGCGGAATTAAATATCGTGACGCCGACAAAATGGCGCTGATCCCTGTCAAAAACGTTGTGACTGAACGAGAAGAAATTCTACGTAAACCTGACTGGATGAAAATTAGGCTTCCTGCTGACTCCACTCGTATTCAAGGCATTAAAGCAGCCATGCGCAAAAATGGGCTGCATTCTGTTTGTGAAGAAGCTTCATGCCCTAATCTCTCTGAGTGCTTTAACCATGGTACTGCGACCTTTATGATTTTAGGCGCTATCTGTACCCGCCGCTGCCCATTCTGTGATGTTGCTCATGGTCGTCCAAATGCACCGGATGCCAACGAGCCTGAAAAATTAGCGCAAACCATTAAAGATATGGCATTACGCTATGTCGTTATTACGTCAGTTGACCGAGATGATCTACGTGATGGCGGAGCACAGCACTTTGCTGATTGCATTAGCGCTATTCGTGAAAAAAGCCCATCGATTAAAATTGAAACACTAGTTCCTGATTTCCGTGGCCGTATGGATCGCGCATTAGAAATTTTAACCGCGACACCACCTGATGTGTTTAACCATAACCTTGAAAATGTACCACGTGTTTACCGTCAAGTTCGCCCTGGTGCTAATTATGAATGGTCTTTAAAATTGCTCGAAAAATTTAAAGAAGCCCATCCCGATATCCCAACTAAATCAGGGTTAATGGTTGGTCTTGGTGAAACCAATGAAGAAATTATCGAGGTTATGCGCGACTTACGTCGCCATGGCGTAACGATGCTTACACTAGGCCAATACTTACAACCAAGCCGTCATCACTTACCCGTCAAACGCTATGTCAGCCCTGCGGAGTTCGATGAGATGAAAGAAGAAGCCATGGCAATGGGCTTCACTCACGCAGCTTGCGGCCCATTCGTTCGCTCTTCTTACCATGCTGATTTACAAGCTAAAGGTGAGGAAGTTAAATAGCCTCCACTATTTTACGTATAAACAAAAAATGCCTGATTTTCATCAGGCATTTTTTATTGCAATAGATAAAAAAACTCGCCCTAGATAACTAGCGCGAGTTTTCAGCTGTTCGTTTTAATCTTAATTATAAAAATTACAGAGGAATAACGTTAGCAGCAGATGGGCCTTTAGCACCTTCAGTAATTTCAAATTCCACTTTTTGGCCTTCAGCTAAGGTTTTGAAACCATCGCCCATAATCGCAGAAAAGTGAACAAATACATCTTTGCTACCATCTTCTGGAGTGATAAAACCAAAACCTTTAGATTCGTTGAACCACTTAACGTTACCTTTAACTTTAGACATCAAATATTACCTTTAAAATAAAATAGACACACCATCTGTATCAAGCTCAGTACATCAGATTTCTCAGTTACTTGTCTACAACCTAGATCACGAAAATGGACTAAAAAGATAAAAAAATATTATTTATCGATAGAACAGGTTCTGATTTCGACAATAATTCTTATCAATAGCAATTATCACAACCAATAGTATTATCTATAGCTAATTATTTAGTTTTTACTTCTCATGTAAAAGTAGCCAGTCTTTGATATCTAAGCCCCCTGTATACCCCACTAATTTCCCATCATGTCCAAGTACACGATGACAAGGAACAATTAATGAGATTGGATTACGTGAGTTTGCCATGCCGACTGCGCGACAATAATTAGCTGAGCCTAACTTTAAAGCCAAATCTTTATAGCTCCAGCGTTCCCCATAAGGTATCCCACAAAGATGTTTCCAGACTTTTTTCTGAAATTCTGTACCTTGTGGATTTAATGCCACCGTAAAAACGGTTCTTTTGTGATTAAAATATTCCTTTAGTTCTTTCACACAAAGCTTCGAATGCTCATTCTTCGTTTCTTTTTCTGTTTTTTCATCAACAAAATAAAGGCTCGTTATTCCGTTGTCATCAGCCGTAATATGGACCCACGGTTTAGGAAATTTATCCGGTGTCGCTAAATATTGATGGTACATAGTATCTCCTCAAAAGGACTCAATTACCTGATTGTATATACAGTTATAGAGTAAATTATTTCCACTTTGCAATGATCTTTTTTCTTAGAGTGTCTATCTGAATCATCTAATACGATATTTTTTTATTTTCAATGTTAATAACCACCTAGCCAACAATTAGAATGATTATCATTCAATATTTCATATTCACTACATATTGTATGGTTGATAAATTTAAAATCCATATATAGTATTCATGTATCACATGCCTTATTTTTAATGCGAATAAACATTCAAAAGGTAAATAACATGACTGAGATTACCATTTATAGTAAACCTAACTGCGTTCAGTGTAATGCTACTTATCAAGCCTTAGATCGCAAATCTATTTCCTACCAAATTATTGACCTTACTGAAGATAACCAAGCCCTTGAACTCGTAAAAAAATTAGGTTATCAACAAGTCCCTGTTGTTATTGCAGGTGACAAACATTGGGCCGGTTTTCGACCTGACATGATTAGCCTATTAGCCGCTTAGGTGATGTCATGGAAACGGAATCACTCATCTATTTTTCAAGTCGCTCAGAAAATTGCCATCGCTTTATTGAAAAGCTCGGTATCCCTGCAACACGGTTACCTATTGGCAACCACGAAAGTAGCCTAATTGCGACAAGACCTTATGTTTTATTACTACCAACCTATGGTGGTGGCGGTACAAAAGGGGCTGTTCCAAAAGAAGTGATTCAATTTCTTAATATTGAAGCCAATCGCGCATTTATCCGTGGTGTTATTGCTGCGGGTAATACCAATTTTGGTGATGCCTATGCAATAGCTGGAAATATCATCGCGCAAAAATGCCATATTCCCTACCTATATCGGTTTGAACTTCTTGGTACTGATAAAGATGTTCAATCCGTTCAACGAGGCCTAAAAACGTTTTGGCAACGTACAAACAACTAGAGTTATTCCAAATGGATAAAATGCAAAATATATCAGATGTGGATTATCATGCGCTCAATGCGATGTTGAATTTATATGATAACGAAGGCCGTATTCAATTTGATAAAGACAAAGAAGCGGCTCATCACTATTTTCGACAGCATGTGAACCAAAACACCGTATTTTTCCATGATTTAAAAGAAAAGTTAGACTTTTTAGTACAAGAAAACTATTACGAAAACAGTGTATTAGAACAATATAACTTTGAATTTATCAAAGCACTGTTTAAACAGGCATACGCACACAAATTTCGTTTTCAAACGTTTCTCGGTGCCTTTAAATATTATACTAGCTATACGCTGAAAACCTTTGATGGTAAACGCTACCTCGAACGCTATGAAGATCGCGTCTGTATGGTTGCTTTAACCCTTGCTCAAGGGGATGAATCCCTTGCTAAGTTGTATGTCGATGAAATTATTACAGGTCGTTTTCAACCTGCAACTCCCACCTTCCTTAACTGCGGTAAAAAACAACGTGGTGAGTTAATCTCTTGTTTTCTTTTAAGAATTGAAGACAACATGGAATCCATTGGTCGCTCAGTCAATTCTGCTTTGCAGTTATCCAAACGCGGGGGCGGTGTTGCCTTTTTAATGACCAATTTACGAGAGCAAGGTGCCCCAATAAAACTAATTGAAAATCAATCTTCTGGCGTTGTTCCTGTTATGAAAATGTTAGAAGATGCTTTTTCTTATGCCAACCAATTAGGCGCAAGGCAAGGTGCCGGTGCCGTTTATTTGCACGCTCACCACCCTGATATCATGCGTTTTCTTGATACGAAGCGTGAAAATGCAGATGAAAAAATACGGATTAAAACACTGTCTTTAGGGGTAGTTATTCCTGATATCACTTTCCAGCTAGCGAAAGATAACCAGGACATGTATTTGTTTTCACCATATGATGTTGAACGCACCTATGGTGTCCCTATGTCTGAAATCAGTGTGACAGACAAATACCATGAAATGGTCAATAACAAAGCGATAAAAAAATACAAAATTAATGCTCGGGAATTTTTCCAAACTTTAGCTGAAATCCAGTTTGAATCAGGATATCCGTATATTTTATTTGAAGATACCGCGAATCGAGCCAACCCTATCGCAGGGCGCATTAATATGAGCAATCTGTGCTCAGAAATACTGCAGGTTAATCGCCCTAGTGTTTATGAAGACGATTTAAGCTATCAACAAATTGGTAAAGATATTAGCTGTAATTTAGGCTCCATGAATATTGCTAAAACGATGGATTCACCGAATTTCGCTCAATCAATAGCGGCTGCCGTTAGAGCACTGAGTGCGGTTTCAGATATGAGTAACATTCGTTCTGTCCCTTCCATTGCCGAAGGTAACCGACAATCACATGCGATTGGGTTAGGGCAAATGAATTTACATGGCTACTTGGCAAGAGAACATATCTATTATGGTTCAGAAGAAGCGCTCGATTTCACCAATATCTATTTTTATGCCGTCACCTATTACGCATTAAAAACATCCAATCAATTAGCTATTGAAAGAAAAACTGCATTTGTTGGTTTTGAACATTCAACTTATGCCTCTGGTGATTATTTTGATAAATATATCAACAATATTTGGCTGCCAAAAACACAAGCCGTTCAGGAATTATTCCGACGTTCGGGTATCGAAATTCCAACTCGTGAAGACTGGCAAGCCTTAAAACAGTCTGTTATTACCTATGGAATTTATAACCAAAACTTGCAGGCGATACCTCCGACAGGGTCTATCTCTTATATCAATAATTCAACATCAAGCATTCACCCCATTGTTTCACGAATTGAAATTCGTAAAGAAGGTAAGATTGGTCGTGTCTACTACCCTGCTCCTTTCATGACGAATGAGAACTTGGAATATTACCAAGATGCTTACCAAATCGGGCCTGAAAAAATTATTGATACTTATGCCATGGCAACTCAGCACGTTGACCAAGGTTTATCTTTGACTCTATTTTTTAAAGATGATGCCACCACGCGAGATATTAACCGAGCGCAAATATATGCTTGGCGAAAAGGAATCAAGACATTGTATTACATCCGATTACGCCAAACTGCCCTCGAAGGAACTGAAGTCGAAGGCTGCGTATCTTGCACTTTGTAATAGGAAAATATTATGACCACCAGCACATCTAGCACACCAGTAAAAGCCATTAACTGGAACCGTATTCAGGATGATAAAGACTTAGAAGTATGGAACCGATTAACAAGTAATTTTTGGCTTCCCGAAAAAGTGCCATTATCTAATGATATTCCTTCTTGGAATACTTTAACTGCTGCAGAAAAACAGCTAACAATACGTGTATTTACTGGCCTTACCCTGCTAGATACGATTCAAAATACAGTGGGTGCGCCTTGCTTAATGCCAGATGCACAAACACCTCACGAAGAAGCCGTTTTATCGAACATTAGCTTTATGGAAGCAGTACATGCGCGCTCTTATAGCTCAATATTTTCAACTCTCTGTTCAACGATTGATGTTGATGATGCATACCGCTGGAGTGAAGAAAATATTGCATTACAGAATAAAGCTAAGATCATCCTATCTTACTATTGTGATTCACACCCTTTAAAGAAAAAGATCGCAAGTGTCTTTTTAGAATCATTTTTGTTTTATTCGGGTTTCTATTTACCAATGTATTGGTCAAGTAGAGGAAAGTTAACCAATACCGCAGATCTTATACGTTTAATTATTCGAGATGAAGCCATACACGGCTATTATATTGGCTATAAATTTCAAAAGTCATTATCCCAATATGATGAGAATACTCAGAAAGAAATTAAGGATTTTGCTTTTTCATTATTATTCGATTTATATGAAAATGAAGTGAAATATACACAAGAACTTTATGACACAGTAGGTTGGTCGGAAGATGTCAAAAAATTCCTTCATTACAATGCCAATAAAGCATTAATGAATTTAGGTTATGAAGCCTTATTTCCTGATACCGTCACCGATGTAAGTGCAGCGATATTATCGGCTTTATCTCCTGATGCAAATGAAAATCATGATTTCTTTTCGGGCTCCGGTTCATCTTATATTATTGGTAAAGCAGTCAGTACCGAAGATGATGACTGGAACTTCTAATTGAACTGTTAATTTAATTTATCAATAAGAATCACTCACAACCAAATCCATACCATGATGAATTATAATAATTTTATTTGTCATGGTATTTTTTCGCTCAAAAAACAGCCGAATTAATTCGTTTTTTATATGTATATCTGTTTAATTGCTCATTTTTAATGAGTTAATCTGGCAATTATTTTTAATTCAATCAATTATCACCTTATTTTACATAAATTTATTTAATGAATTTGATATTAATTTCTATTTTTCATCTATCAACCAAGCATTTATTCCACATAAAAATCGAATAAAATCGGCAACTCGCATATTGATTAAATTAGTGTGAATTATTTTCAATTAAATTCAATCCCAACAGTAAGTTAACTTTAATATAGAAACTATAAAAGCTATCATCATATAACTTAACATCGTTTTTATTTACATTAATCGCATCACATTTCATCTCTATTATTTTTGATTAATTATACTTAACCTAGGGTTGTCAGCTGATTTTATTATGCTAGGGTTTATTGCTTGCAAATTTTACTAATAACTCAAATGGAGAAATTTGAATTTAATCCATAATTAACTAACCCATTAAACCGAATATAGGAATCTCTGCCCTAATAATTTTCAAAGGATAATCATAGATAGGAAACATAATGTTAACTATCACTATAGAATTCATCACTTTCAATATAGGTAATTTGTCTTCCTTGTTGATTGAAAATTGGGTAAATAATATATGGCAATAAAATTACAAGTTAAAAATTTATATAAAATATTTGGGGACAATCCTGATCAAGCATTTAAGCTATTAGAGTCAGGTATGAATAAAGATGATATCTTTGAAAAAACAGGCCTTACCGTAGGTGTTCAAGATGTTAATCTGACGATTGAAGAAGGCGAAATCTTTGTTGTCATGGGACTTTCTGGCTCAGGAAAATCGACCTTGGTGCGCCTCCTCAATCGCCTGATCGAACCGACCAGCGGGCAAGTCATGATAGATGGAGAGGATATTTCCAATATTTCAGACAAAGCACTGCGCGAAGTTAGGCGAACAAAAATTAGTATGGTGTTTCAATCCTTTGCGCTGATGCCACATATGAACGTGATCGATAACACTGCTTTTGGTATGGAACTTTCTGGCATTCCAAAAGAAGAACGCCATAAGAAAGCCATGAGTGCGCTTGAGCAAGTTAATCTTGAAAAATGGGCTAATTCATACCCAGATGAGCTCTCTGGTGGGATGCGTCAACGTATCGGGTTAGCCAGAGCGCTAGCTAATGACCCTGATATTCTGTTAATGGACGAAGCGTTCTCCGCTCTCGACCCACTCATTCGTACTGAAATGCAAGATGAATTGCTATCCTTACAAGGGGATAAACAACGCACGATTGTCTTTATTTCTCATGATCTTGATGAAGCTATGAGAATTGGCGACCGTATTGCCATTATGCAAGGAGGCGTTGTCGTTCAAGTCGGCACACCTGATGAAATTCTCAATAATCCAGCAAATGACTATGTTAAGACCTTCTTCCGCGGTGTAGATATCAGCCAAGTATTCAGTGCTAAGGACATTGCACGCAGACGGCCTAATGCACTATTGCATATCGCACCGGGTTTTGGCCCTCGTTCAGCGCTAAAAGTCCTCAACGATGAAGACCGCTATCACGGTTATTTAATTTCTCGAGGACATACCTTTGCCGGTGTGGTTTCTGTTGAATCCTTAGAAAAAGCACTCCATGAAAAAGCTGGTATTGAAGCTGCAATATTAACTGATATCGAGCCAATTCAAGGTGATACATCCTTAAATGAAGTTATTTCTACCGTGGCACAAGCCCCTTGTGCTGTTCCGGTTATTAACGAAAAAAACCGCTATTTGGGCGTAATTTCAAAAGGAATGCTGTTACAGGCGCTGGATAAGGAGACACCAAATGAGTAAGCAGAATCAAGAAGCAACGAATACCCAACAAGACCCGTGGGCGGATACTGAAGCCACGAATACGCCAACACAAGGTACTGAGAATATACCGGCGGATGACCCATGGGCAGCAACAAGCTCTAGCGAAACAAATACCGCTGGGGATGATCCTTGGGGAAATGCATCAGACACAACCACACCTGCTGACACCAGTTCAAGTGATTGGCTTGATGCCACTCCAACAGATAGCATCATCCCCGATCAGTTTAATATTATGGATCCCTTCCAGCACACACTGATCCCTCTTGATTCGTGGGTTGCACATGCTATCGATTGGGTAGTACTTAACTTTCGTCCTGTATTCCAAGGAATTCGTGCCCCCATTGATTTTATTCTAAGTGGGTTTGAACAATTCCTCACCTCGCTACCATCCCCTGTTGCCATTATCATTTTCGCATTACTCGCTTGGCAATTAGCAGGACGCGCGATGGGGGTGGCCACATTTGTTTCGATGATAGCCATCGGAGCAATTGGTGCTTGGTCAGAAGCCATGGTGACTCTGTCTCTGGTTCTCACTTCTTTGCTGTTTTGTATTGTCATAGGATTGCCTCTGGGTATTTGGCTGGCACGTAGTGATAGAGCCGCTAAAGTTATTCGTCCATTACTTGATGCGATGCAAACCACACCAGCATTCGTCTATTTAGTCCCGATTGTTATGTTATTTGGTATCGGTAATGTACCTGGTGTTGTCGTCACTATTATATTTGCTTTACCGCCCATCATTCGTTTGACCATTTTAGGGATCAAACAAGTTCCAGCTGATTTAATTGAAGCCGCTGAATCATTTGGTGCAAGCCCTCGCCAAATGTTGTTTAAAGTGCAATTACCATTAGCGATGCCAACCATTATGGCTGGGGTCAACCAAACCTTGATGTTAGCACTGTCAATGGTCGTTATCGCTTCAATGATTGCTGTTGGGGGCTTAGGCCAAATGGTCTTACGGGGTATTGGTCGACTTGATATGGGGCTCGCATCTGTCGGAGGGGTCGGTATTGTTATTCTAGCTATCATCTTAGACCGTTTTACCCAATCTTTAGGGCAAGATACTCGTGGCAAAACATCATGCCGCTGGTACCAAAAAGGGCCTATTGGGTTAGTTATGCGCCCATTTTGTAAAAAAAACCATTAATCAAAACATCCTCCATTCACCTGAGTGCCATTCATATGGCACCTAACTTGGCACTTAGCATGAAAGCCAAGCTCGCTGCGAAAAAACAGAGGGAACAATATAATGAAACATAAAATCATTCTTGCATCTGCACTAACAGCCATGTTTGCCGTTCCATTTGCCGGTGCTAACGACCTGCCGGGTAAAGGAATCAAAATTAACCCAGTGCAAAGCACGATCAGTGAAGAATCATTCCAAACACTGATTGTGGCGAAAGCCCTTGAAGAACTTGGCTATGATGTTCAGCCTATCAAAGAAGTCGACTATAACGTAGCTTACGCATCCATTGCGAACGGCGATGCGACTTACCTAGCCACCAGCTGGGTTCCTTTACATAACGCACAATATGACGCTGCTGGCGGCGATAATGTATTCTATCGTCAAGGGAATTATGTTGTTAATGCGGCTCAAGGCTACCTCATCGACAAAAAAACGGCTGAAAAATACAATATTACCAATGTTGAACAACTCAAAGATCCTAAAATTGCCAAGCTCTTTGATTCAAATGGCAATGGTAAAGCGGATTTAACGGGATGCAACCCAGGTTGGGGCTGTGAAGCGGCCATCAATAACCATTTAAAAGCCTATGACCTAGAAAAAACGGTCGACCATAACCAAGGTAACTATGCGGCGATGATGGCTGACACCATTACCCGATATAAAGAAGGTAAGCCTATTTTATATTATACGTGGACGCCTTATTGGATAAGTGATGTCCTCAAGCCGGGTCGTGATGTAGTTTGGTTAGAAGTGCCATTCTCTTCAATGCCAAATGGTGAAAAAACAGACACCACATTACCTAACGGAAAAAATTATGGTTTCCCACCAAATACCATGCATATCGTCGCCAATAAAAAATGGGCTGCGGATAACCCAGCAGCAGCAAAATTATTTGAAGTGATGAAGCTACCTATTGCCGATATCAATGCACAGAACTTAAGAATGCATAACGGTGAAGCCTCACAATCGGATATTCAACGCCACACAAATGCGTGGATCAAAGCCCATCAATCCACTTTTGATGGTTGGGTAAAGGAAGCGCAAGCAGCCGCTAAGTAAAAATAAACAAACCGATTAATAACCTCAGCCACCCTAACCGGTGGCTTTTTTGCATCAATGACAAAAAGAAATAAACCAAGGTAATAAATTTTGTTTATAGTAGTCACCTAGCTAATAATAGGTAATCCTCATGAAACAGACCCAAACTGCAGAGCTGACAACGGGCCTCACTATTTTAATGGCCATTGCCACAGGCCTTGTCGTTGCCAGTAATTACTATGCTCAACCGCTTTTAGAGACCATTGCGGGGCAGTTTAATTTAACAACCAATATGGCTGGGTTTATTGTCACCGCCGCCCAACTCGGTTATGCCGCAGGTTTACTATTTTTAGTCCCTTTGGGCGACTTATTTGAGCGTAAACGCTTAATTTTAACCATGACCTTTCTTTCTGCATTAGGGTTATTAATTACAGCGCTTTCAAATAATATTTGGCAAATCCTTTTAGGTACCGCCCTTACAGGGCTATTTTCTGTTGTTGCACAAGTTCTGATCCCTCTCGCGGCATCTATTGCTAAGCCACATAAACGAGGCAAAGCGGTAGGAATGATTATGAGTGGTTTATTGCTAGGTATTTTACTTGCGAGAACTGTATCGGGTGCTGTTGCTATGGTCGGTGGCTGGCGTGCTATCTATTGGGTGGCCTTTGCGCTATTGATGCTATTAATGATTGTTCTAGCCATTAAACTTCCACGTTATCATCAAAAAACTAACTTAAACTACTTTCAGCTGATTTGCTCTATTGGCCGGCTATTTTTCGGCACTCCAGTGCTCGCGGTACGCGCTTCTCTCGGTGCACTATCATTTGCTAATTTTGGTTTACTTTGGACCGCAATGGCTTTCTTGTTAGCCAGCCCGCCATTCAATTATTCCGAAGGGACTATTGGTTTATTTGGCTTAGTCGGTGCTGCAGGTGCACTTATGGCTTCCCAAGCAGGGCATCTTGTCGATAAAGGAAAAGGAAAGCGCATTACGACTATTGGATTGGTATTATTGCTATTGTCCTGGATACCTATCGGCTTAGCTAAATATTCCCTCGTTGCATTTATCATTGGTGTATTAGTGTTAGACCTTGCAGTGCAAGCCGTCCATGTCACTAGTCAGAGTACGTTATATCGTATATTACCAGAAGCTCGTAACCGCCTAACCGCTGGCTATATGACCAGTTATTTTATTGGAGGCGCTCTAGGGTCTCTCCTTTCAGGTTATGCCTATGAACATGCGGGTTGGGAGGGTGTTGCGGTTGCAGGTGCAATCTTGACCACCATAAGTTTAATTATTTGGTCTATAGGGATTCGCTTTGATCCCGTCATCACCACAACTGATGACTAAATATGACTCATACCGATATCAATACGTTTTTAGATAAAAATTAATGAGCCCACACATCAATATATAAAAAGTTATAATGCATTAAAAATATACGGTTCAATTTTATCCATCCAATACGTTGAATATTGAATAAATAAACAGCCCATCACAGAACTGATAGTTATCAACTGTAATAGTAAACAAAGTAAATATTAGTGAATGACACAGTTAAACAAATACAATGACTCGATAAAAAGGTAGTATTCCTGTTAATAAATTAAATTACTGTTTCATCAAATAATGTTTTAATTATACAAAAATAAGTAATTACACCTACGCATTGAAAATATCTATCTAACTTGTAATTATTGGGTAACAAAAAAAATGGTATTGAGTTAATGTCATGTGATTATATATTGTTTTGTATGATTGGAATTAGCCTTTAATTTAGTATTAGGTTGGTTGTTTTATAGTCAAAATTAACGCACTCTGAGTGAAATAGTCGATAGGCTATGCTAAAACTGGCGAATTACATTCATAAAATTTATGAATCATGTATCATTATCAAAATAAAATCGGCGATATTAATTAAGTATAATTGCTAATTCTATCTTTTAATATACCATTTAGATGGTTGATGACAGTTGTAATCTTACCAACTGAAACTAATAAGGTATCCCAATAATGGAAAGTTCATTTACACCGACTGAAGAGCTACTCAATGCTCGTGTAGAACAACAAGATTCACATGAAAGTCCTATTCCGTATCAAGAAATTCTGCTAACACGCTTATGCATGCATGTTCATGGAAAATTACTTGAAACTCGGAATAATATGTTAAGGTCTCAAGGTATCAATGAAACACTGTTTATGGCACTCATGATCCTTGATACAAAAGACTCCCGCAGTATTCAGCCATCTGAACTCAGTGCTGCTCTTGGTTCCTCAAGAACCAATGCGACACGAATTGCAGATGAACTGGAAAAAAATGGTTGGATTGAACGCAAAGAAAGTCACAACGATAGACGTTGCCTTCATCTACACCTCACAGAAAAAGGGACTGAATTTTTAAATGGTCTATTGCCACCTCAACACAGCGCATTAATTGATATTTGGTCTGTTTTAGATACTGATGAAAAACAACAGCTTGACACGCTGATGCGTAAATTACTGACAAAACTAGATACTATAAAAGATTGACCACAGAAATTGTAAGGTTAATGTATTTGAGCCATTCTTTAGCTCAAAGCTGAAAAAATACTTTTCAGCCAATAATATTTCATTATCCTTTCAGCCTTATGCTTTACGATATCCCATCAAACAGCAAAATCATTTGTAGTCTCAGTTTCCAGTGGTTAATACCTAACTACTGGAAACAACCGTGATCCTTATCCATAGAAGTGGAGAAATACGAGTATGAGTTCCCCTGAGGAAATGCAACAAACGCAAACTCCCCAACGAAATAAAAAAAGACAACGCAAAAGTGCGCTGATCTTTTTGACTCTATTATTTATTATTATAGGCGTTGGCTGGGTGGTCTACTGGTATCTCGTTCTTCGCCACTATGAATCAACTGACAACGCTTATGTCGCGGGTAACCAAGTACAAATACAATCCCAAGTTTCTGGGAGCGTTATGACAGTCAATGTGGATAATACCGATTTCGTGACAAGTGGAACTGTTTTGGTTGAACTAGACCCACGTGATGCAGAATTAACACTCGATAAAGCAAAAACAGAATTAGCGAACAGTGTACGCCAGACTCGCCAGCACATGGTTAATAGCCGCCAGCTACAAGCCAATATTGACGTAAAACGGTCTGAATTAAACCGCTTACAGAATGATTTAAAACGTCGCGAAGTTTTAGGCAGTAGCCATGTCATCGGTAAAGAAGAACTACAACACGCGAGAGAAGCCGTTGTCAGTGCAAAAGCAGCATTAGACATGGCAATAGAACAATATAATGCTAATCAAGCCATTGTTTTGAATACCGCAATTGAAAAACAACCCGCAGTAGAACAGGCCGCGACACAAGTTAGAAACGCTTGGCTCACCCTACAACGGACAAAAATCGTCAGCCCTGTTGATGGCTATGTTTCACGTCGCAGTGTGCAAGTGGGTTCACAAATTACCCCTTCAACACCATTAATGGCCATTGTCCCTTCCAATGGTATGTGGATTGATGCGAACTTTAAAGAAACACAACTTGCGGACATGCGTATCGGCCAACCTGCGAAAGTCACGACTGATTTTTACGGTAAAGATATCGTGTTTAACGGTACTGTAGTTGGGCTTGATATGGGAACAGGTAGCGCATTCTCTTTATTACCTGCACAAAATGCCAGTGGTAACTGGATCAAGGTAGTCCAACGCCTCCCCGTGCGTATTGCCTTAGATGAAACTCAGCTTGAAGAGCATCCACTACGTATCGGTTTATCCACCGAAGTTACGGTTGATACATTAGATAAAAACGGCAAAGTGCTTTCTAAAGGGATGCGCGCTACTCCTGCTTATCATACTGCTGCATTAGCTGTGGATATGTCTCCTGCAGACAAAATAGTTACTGAGATAATTAATAATAACCTAGAGAATCAATAGGTGGAGGTGCAATCGTGACGACAGCACCTTTAACGGGATCTAAACTCGCATGGATGACGATTGCCCTTTCATTGGCAACATTTATGCAAGTTCTTGATTCTACAATTGCTAACGTAGCTATTCCGACCATTGCTGGAAATTTAGGGGCTTCCAATTCACAAGGAACATGGGTAATAACCTCTTTCGGTGTTGCTAATGCAATTTCCATCCCTGTTACTGGTTGGTTAGCGCGTAGAATCGGTGAAGTCAGGCTATTTTTATGGTCCACTGGCTTGTTCGCTTTAACTTCATGGCTGTGCGGTATTTCTGGCAGCCTAGAGATGTTGATCTTATTTCGTGTTTTACAAGGTTTAGTCGCAGGGCCTCTCATTCCTTTGTCTCAAAGCCTACTGCTTAATAATTATCCTCCTGCCAAGCGCAACATGGCCCTCGCCCTTTGGTCAATGACTATCGTTATTGCACCTATTTGCGGACCGATTCTTGGTGGTTATATTAGTGATAATTACCATTGGGGCTGGATATTTTTTATCAATGTGCCATTTAGTATTGCAATCATCTTTGCCATCATGCGTACCTTAAAAGGCCGTGAAACTAAAATATCTATTCAGCGTATTGATACTATTGGTTTGGTACTATTGGTTGTCGGTATTGGTGCTTTACAAATCATGCTTGACCAAGGCAAAGAGCTGGATTGGTTTAACTCGACTGAAATTATCGTCCTAACCGTTATTGCCGTTGTCGCTATCGCCTTCTTAATTGTCTGGGAACTCACCGATGACCATCCCGTCATCGACTTATCCCTGTTTAAAGAACGCAATTTTACGATTGGCTGTTTATCCCTAAGTTTGGCTTACATGCTCTATTTCGGGACGATTGTACTACTGCCGCAATTGCTACAAGAGGTTTATGGCTATACTGCGACCTGGGCAGGGCTAGCCTCTGCTCCTGTAGGGTTATTACCGCTACTGATTACGCCAATTATAGGGCGTTTTGGTAACCGAATTGATATGCGTTATTTAGTGACATTCAGCTTTATTATCTATGCAGTTTGTTACTATTGGCGTGCTTATACATTCGAACCTGGAATGAGTTTTGCCGAGGCCGCTTGGCCGCAATTTGTGCAAGGTTTAGCTATCGCTTGTTTCTTTATGCCTTTGACAACCATTACATTATCTGGCCTACCACCAGAAAAAATGGCCTCTGCATCCAGTTTATCTAACTTCACTCGTACCTTAGCTGGAGCCATCGGGACATCAATCACAACGACCATGTGGACCCAAAGAGAGTCAATGCATCATGAAAACCTCACTGAATTTGTTAACCCATACAACCCAAATGCCCAACAGATGTACAGCGAGCTGGCAAAAATTGGTATGAATGAGCAGCAAAGTTCGGCATACCTCGCTAAAACGATCACTGACCAAGGACTGATTATGTCAGCAAATGAGATATTTTGGCTCTCAGCTGGAATTTTCATCCTACTAATGGTCATTGTCTGGTTCGCTAAGCCACCATTTGGGGCAGGTTCGAAAGACGGCGGTGGTGCTCATTAATCAGCCCAACCCCATATAATTTTATGGGAGGCTATTGGCAAAATACTCTTACTGATTCAGTAAGTTGTCTTCATGACAGAAATAAAAAAGCCATACAACTGGGATATGCATCCTTTATGTATGGCTTTATTTTTCTTATAAAACGTAAGGATTATTTAACTTGGTTTTGTTGCCACCACTGGGCCAACATAATTCCCGTTGCAACAGAGACATTCAAGCTTTCCACTTTACCTGTTCCACCGATATACAAACTCATATCGCCTTGATCCCACGTACTATCACTTAAACCATCACTCTCTTGGCCTAAAACTAGTACCATTTTGGCGGGTAACTTCGCTTTTGCGAGATCTTGACTGCCTTTATGGCTGGAAGTCGTCACAATGGTGTAGCCTGCTTTACGGAATTTATCCAAAGTGTCAGTCAGCCCATCAGCATCAATCGCCTTAATATGCTCAGCCCCACCTTCTGCGGTACGAATTGCTGCACCTGACTCCAACATGCCAGCATCTTGTAAAATAACGCCTTTTACGCCAAAGTGGGCACAACTACGCATCATTCCACCTAGATTATGTGGATTCCCCACATCTTCAAGTGCCAATACGCAATCTTTTTCTGCGGCTTGTTGTAAATACGCATCCGCACTCATTCCACCACGTTTTTTGATGATAAAACAGACACCACCATGATGTTCGGTTCCTGATGCTTTCGATAACTCTTCGTCATCTACCACGTGGTAAGCCTTGCGATTTGCCGCCATCCATTTTAACGCGTCTCGAAAACGCGGCGTAACGGATTGTAAGAACCATGCACGAACAATCGCATCAGGGCGGTTTTTAAACATAGCTTGGCAGGCATTCTCACCATAGATACGAGTTTCTTCCTGGCGCTGCTTACGTAGTTGTTCAGGATCTATTTGACTCTTGCCAACAATTCCGCCGTGGTCATTCGCTAATTCTTCGCTATCTGGCTTTGAAACAGTGCGCCATGGCGAACGTTCACGAGATACCTCATTTCGGTTATCGGAGCGACGCCCTTCACGACTTCCTTCAGGGCGATTTGAGCGGCCACCACGATCTTGACGGGCCCCCTCTCGTCTATCGCCACCACGCTTGTCATTACCACGCCTATCGTCACGGCCACCGCCTCGGCGTTTGTCATTACCTTTATTATTGTCCTGCTCTTCACTGCGGACATACATCACTTTTACTTTGCCGTTTTTACCACTAAAATCATTCGAGTCGTTCATCACTATCCCCTACTAAGCTATGGCGCGAAGATTACATGATGTTGCATGGCTACGCTACCGATTCACACTATTATCTCATCTAAAAGTTATTGAATATACTTCTATCGCATAGAAATCGTTTTGCGTACAATATGTGCCTTCATTTTAGACCTAAAAAATATCACTCAACATGACTTCGAATGCCGTTTATCACTTGCGTCAACAGCGCCTCGCATTATCAACTAAACCATTTAAAGCGCGAGGCTGCCGAGTAAAACGTTGCCAATATTGCTTGTTACCTATCCCACAATGCCTGTGCCAAGATACCGTATCGTCACAAGCAAAAAGTCAATTCTGCTTGATTATGTTTGATGGTGAAGTATTTAAGCCAAGTAATACGGGAAAATTGATTGCGGATGTTTTGCCCAACACTTTGGCCTTTCAGTGGTCAAGGACAGAGCCTGATGCGCAGCTACTGGCAGCATTACAAGACACCACAAGGCAACCTTACCTCATTTTCCCAGAAAGCTACGCTCAAAATGAACGCGTCGTAGTCAACGAGCCTACTTTGTCGGATAAACCCGCTTTATTTATTTTACTCGATGGGACCTGGCCAGAAGCACGTAAAATGTTTCGGAAAAGCCCTTATCTTAATGATATTCCAATGCTTTCAATTAATACCAAAGCAAGGAGTGATTACTTACTACGTACACCATCAAGGGAAGAGCAACATTGTACCGCTGAAGTTGCAGCTACCGTTTTAGAATTAGCGGGAGATTTAAACGCTTCACAACAACTCTTTAGCCATTTCAATTTGTTCCGTCAAAAATACCTTGAAGGAAAGCCGCATCACCCTATTGCACAGATGCTACTCACTGAATCTCACCTCTAACTATTTATTGGTACTATTTTTCTCTTTCTTTTCGAGCCTAGTACCATTAAATGATAACTTTTAGATAATCGTGCTGATAAAACGTGAACGTGCTTGTATAAATTAATTAAACTCACCAGATAAACTAGCGCAATCGCAAAGATAAGGCATAGTATTCATAAGTATCACTCAGCCACTTTTTACCTATTGAACGCTTATCTCGTTCAGCAAAGCAAAGGGTTATCAACTATGGGTTTAGTCAGTCAGTTAGAATCTTTATTCAGGCCAAAGTCTATCGTTGTCGTTGGAGCATCTGAAAATCCTGGCCGTGCAGGTTCGGTGATGATGAAAAACCTACTTACCAGCGGCTTTAAAGGCCCTATTTTACCTGTTAACCCAAACCGAAACTCTGTCCTTGGCGTACTTGCTTATCCTTCCATAGATAAATTGCCACTCAAACCCGACCTTGCCGTTATCTGCACGCATTACTCACGTAATATCGCCTGTTTACAGCAATTAGGGGAAGCCGGCTGTAAAGTGGTTATTATTTTATCATCCCCTTCCATTCAGTTTAATGAATTAAAAAAAGTCGCCCAGCAATATCAAATTCGCCTATTAGGCCCGAATAGCCTCGGTTTTCTCGCCCCATGGCAAGGATTGAATGCCAGTTTCTCCCCGATTCCAATCTTAAAAGGGAAACTCGCGTTTATCTCACAATCTGCTGCTGTATCAAATACCGTTCTGGATTGGGCAAGGCACCGAGACATCGGTTTTTCTTATTTTATTGCCCTTGGTGATAGCATCGATATTGATATTGACGATTTACTCGATTATTTAGCCCGTGATAGCAAAACCAGTGCCATTTTGCTGTATCTCGAAAGTATTAGTGATGCGCGACGTTTCTTATCCTCATCTCGCAGTGCTTCACGTAATAAACCTATATTAGTAATAAAAAGCGGTCGAACCCGCAAAGCACAAGAACTTCTAGGCGATAAACCGAGCCTAGATGCCGCTTATGACGCCGCTATCCAACGTGCTGGGCTACTTCGTGTGCAAGATACTCACGAAATGTTTTCTGCGGTTGAAACATTAAGCTATATGACACCATTACGCGGTGAACGCCTCTCTATTATGAGCAACGGTTCTGCACCCGCAGCGATGGCATTAGACGAACTTCTCTTGCGTAGTGGCAAACTTGCAACGTTAAGTGTTGAAACAGAAAATGAATTAAGCTCCCTGTTACCTCTTGATTTATCGACGAAAAACCCAATTGACTTGGGGGATGATTCCACCGTTGAGCGCTACATCAATGTACTGAACAAAATGCTCGACAGCCACGACCATGACGCTTTATTGCTTATCCACACTCCCAGTGCGATAACGGAAAGTAAAGCCATGGCAGAAAAAATTATTAAAACGATTAAGCAGCACCCACGAGGAAAATGGCTAACCATCTTAACCAACTGGTGTGGAGAATATTCATCTCAAGAATCTCGCAGGCTATTTAGTGAAGCAGGGATCCCAACCTACCGTACTCCAGAAGGGGCAATCACAGCATACATGCATATGGTGGAATATCGCCGTAACCAAAAACAACTCAAAGAAACTCCGGCTTTACCTATTGGTATTACAGCGAATACTCAACAAGCTCATGAATATATTCAACAAGCACTGGAAAATAATAAGCTACACTTGGATACACATGAAGTTCAACCTATTTTAAAAGCCTACGGGTTAAATAGCTTACCCACATGGATAGCACACTCTAGTAATGAAGCCATTGAAATTGCAGAAAAAATTGGCTATCCCGTCGCCTTGAAATTACGCTCTCCTGATATTGTTCATAAGTCAGAAGTACAAGGGGTCATGCTCTATTTACGCAATGCTAAAGAGGTAGAAGATGCAGCTAAAGCGATTATGGAACGTGTTTCAACAAATTTCCCTAATGCACGAATTGAAGGCCTGTTGGTACAAAGTATGGCCAATCGAGCTGGCGCTCAAGAACTCAGAATCGCTGTTGAGCTAGACCCTGTTTTTGGCCCTCTCATCATGTTAGGAGAAGGTGGTATTGAGTGGCAACAAGAGAGCCAAGCTGCTGTCGCTCTTCCCCCGCTAAATATGGCTTTAGCTCGCTACCAAGTTATCAATGCCATCAAAAGTTACAAAATCAAATCTCGAAGTGCTTTAGAACCTTTAAATATCATAGGGTTGTCAGCTTTATTAGTGCGCGTTTCAAATTTAATTATTGATTGCCCAAATATTACAAGGTTAGACATTCACCCATTACTTGCCTCAGGGGATGAATTCACTTTACTTGATGTCTCCATGACTCTAAGCCCAACAGATGATGCAACAACATCTAGGCTGGCAATTCGCCCTTACCCTAGTGAACTCGAAGAAACGATTCATTTAAAAGAAGACCTTACCTGTTTACTACGTCCGATCCTCCCTGAAGATGAGCCTTTGCTAAAATCCTTTATAGAACAAGTTACTAAAGAGGATCTTTATTATCGCTACTTTAGCGAAATTAGTGAGTTTACCCATGATGATCTCGCCAATATGACTCAGATTGATTATGATCGGGAAATGGCTTTTGTTGCGGTAAGAAACCCCAATACATCTCCTGAAATTATAGGTGTAACACGGGCTATGGCGGATCCTGATAACCAAGAAGCTGAATTTGCAGTACTGGTTCGTTCCGACATGAAGGGGCAAACGCTCGGTTATCAACTGATGCAAAAGTTACTTAACTATACTCGGAGCCACGGCATTAAAAAACTGACGGCAATAACCATGCCTGAAAACCGTAATATGATTAGCCTAGCGAAAAAACTCGGCTTTGAAATTGACGTTCAGTTTGAAGATGGAGTAGTTAATCTGACACTGCACTTATAGAAATATCCAAGAATACGGCTCAACTTGTATAGTAATTAAACAAGTCGTCAATTTATACTAAATGGTTTGGCTAAATATGCTATCATCTATAGATCATTCGCTTAAAAATGTGCGCAAAGCGAGTTGCTATTAGACTAATAAGAGAAAATTCACACTGTGATGTTGTCAAAATTAAAACAAGCAAAACATCAACAATATTTGGTCAGTTTGCCAAAACTATCTCAAGAAATTGCTGATGTAAAAACGCTATATAAGACAGAAGATTTTCGTGATGAACTGCTTAAACAAATCTCTCAGGCTCAAAATACTATCTACATAACGGCTTTGTATTTAGAGAAAGACGATGCAGGTAAAGACGTACTTCATGCTCTATATGCTGCAAAACAAGCTAATACATCATTGGATATCAAAATTCTCGTAGACTGGCACCGTGCTCAACGAGGCCGGATAGGGGCTGCTGCAAATGCCACAAACGCCGATTGGTATTACGATGTTGCAAAACATTACCCTGAAATTGAAATTCCTATCTACGGTATTCCTGTAAATACACGGGAAGCACTAGGTGTTCTGCACCTAAAAGGCTTTTTATTTGATGATACTCTGCTCTATAGCGGTGCAAGTATTAATGACGTCTATTTACAGCGTCATAATAAATACCGTTATGACCGTTATCACCTTATCAAAAACAGCCAACTTACCGCATCAATGAAAAAATTTATTGATGACGCATTACTACAGTCTGATGCCATTCATCTATTAAATACACCGAATCGGCCAAAAACAGCTGAGTTTAAGCACCTAATTAAGCAATTTCGTTTGGGCTTACGGGGAGCGTCCTATCAATTTTCAGGAAACGCATCAAATGATGAGTTGTCTGTCACTCCCTTTGTTGGCCTCGGCAAGAAAAACGATTTAAACCGTGTTATCACTCATTTAATGGGTGCAACAAATAATAAACTAACAATCTGCACGCCTTATTTTAATTTACCTGCGGTGTTAGTCAGAGTTATTAGTCGGTTACTCCGTGATGGCAAACAAGTAGAAATTATCATTGGCGACAAAACTGCCAATGACTTCTACATCCCACCTGAAGAACCCTTTAAAATAATTGGTGCGTTACCATACCTTTATGAGATCAATCTGCGCCGTTTTGTTAGTCGCTTGCAACGCTTTATTGATAGCCAGCAGTTAACAGTTAGGCTCTGGAAAGACGCAGACAATACCTATCATCTAAAGGGGATGTGGGTTGATAATCACTGGCAATTGATCACGGGTAACAACTTAAACCCACGCGCTTGGGGGTTAGATCTTGAAAACGCAGTATTAATTCACGACCCAAAACAACAGTTGCAAGAGCAACGCAATCACGAGCTAGAGTGTATTCGAACTCATACTAAGGTTGTTAGCCATTTTCGTGAATTAGACAGTATTCAAACCTATCCTGTTAAAGTGAAAAAATTAATCCGACGTCTACGTCGAATACGAGTGGATCGGTTAATTAGTCGGATTTTATAATACATCTCAATTTAGCGTCACTTAAGTGACGCTTTTTACATTCATCATCTGGATAATGATACCTAATATGTTTAAGCCATTAATTTTTAGCTTACTTATATTTTCCATCACAGGATGCAGTGGTTTTCATTGGTCCAATGACAATTGGCAAGGCAAAGATAAAGCACAACATTTTGCATTTTCAGCCGCTATGGCTGCAGCGGGTAACGCTTATGCAGACAAACAAAATATACAACACCGCGATGCTGCCATATTCGGTATTCTATTCTCAGTTTCTCTTGGCGCAGCAAAAGAGCTTTATGACAGCAGGCCTGCTGGTACGGGGTGGAGTTGGCATGATTTTGCCTATGATGTTGCAGGGTCAATAGCGGGTTATAGTTTATATCAGTCCTTAAAGTAACCCTCTCCTTACTTCCCATTCTTTTAAATTCCCCTGCTATTTTCAATATTTCGCTCACCATCGAAGTATCTCTTAATTAACCCTTTATAGTTGAGCTCTCAATATTAAGGAGAGACTCATGATCGCAGTGATTTTCGAAGCCATCCCAGTACCAGAACAAAAAAATCGTTATTTTGAACTAGCCGGTCAACTAAAATCTGAACTTATGCGCATAGAAGGGTTTATTTCGGTTGAACGTTTTCAAAGTATAACCACTGAAGGAAAAATTCTCTCACTTTCGTGGTGGGAAACAGAAGAAGCCGTAAAAAATTGGAAAAAACATTTCATGCATATTGAAGCACAAGTTGAAGGACAACAAACCATTTTTTCTCATTATAGAATTCGAATTGCTAATACCCTAAAGGATTACTCATTCAATAAAGAGGATAATTTTAATGTATGATATTCATGTGATTATTGAAAACCAAGTGGGTGCTTTAGCACTATTGGCGACAACATTAGGGAAACATGGTATTGGCCTTGAAGGTGGTGGTGTTTTTTCTATCGAAGGAAAAAGCCATGCTCACTTTCTCGTCACCCAGCCAGAAAAAGCAAGCAATGCTCTGGCTACAGTAGGGCTGAAGATTGAAAGTATTTCAAAACCTGTGATCCGCAAATTAAAACAAGAACGCCCAGGCGAACTTGGAGAAATTGTTTCTCTGCTTGCACGCCACCAAATTAATATCTTAGTCCAATATAGCGACCATAATAACAGGCTAATATTAATAACAGACAATAATATATTAACTACTGAAGTTACAAAGAAGTGGGAAAACCTACCATATGATACCAAGCAAAAATAGTATTCTCATTGAAGAAAAAGAACCATTAGAGAAATCTATCGCAAAAGTTGCATTTGCGATTGCTGACCCTTCAAGAGTCAGCATTTTGTGTGCATTAATGGATGGTAGGGCATGGACAGCAACAGAATTAAGTGCAGTTGCAGATATAGCACCATCAACAACGAGCGCACACCTCACTAAGCTATTAAATAGCCACTTAATTAGCTGTCTATCTCAAGGAAGGCACCGGTATTACCGACTTGCAGGCTCAGATATTGCCGAATTATTAGAAACATTAATGGGGGTATCCATTAAATTAGAGTATACCCCAACAATAGCAACACCTATTCATCTGCGAAAAGCACGTACTTGCTATGATCACTTAGCAGGGGAAGTTGCTGTTCAGATCTACGAATTTATGGATAAAAATGGTTGGTTTACCGCTAAAGAAAACAAGTTATCAGATATTGGTATGGCGCAATTTAAAAAATTTGGGATAGATATTATTCCTCATACAAAACGAAAAATAGCATGCGCTTGCTTGGATTGGAGTGAAAGGCGTATGCACCTAGGAGGACTTGCAGGAGCCTTGCTACTACAATTCTTTGAAAAAAATAGATGGATAGATAAAGCAAAAGGCTATAGAGAAATTACTTTTACTTCCAATGGTAAAAAAGCTTTAAAACGTATTTTTGATATTAATATCGGTTAACCTAAAATAGGCATTATCGATAAAATTCAGTATGTTATCAATACAAAAAAGCCTCGCGATTTTCATCACGAGGCTTCGATAAGTGGCGGAACGGACGGGACTCGAACCCGCGACCCCCTGCGTGACAGGCAGGTATTCTAACCAACTGAACTACCGCTCCACTTATTCTTTTGCCTTTCGGCTGTTTACCGCTAATTGAGCAATAAACCTTTAATTAATGTCTGGCAGTTCCCTACTCTCACATGGGGAGACCCCACACTACCATCGGCGCTACGGCGTTTCACTGCTGAGTTCGGCATGGGGTCAGGTGGGACCACCGCGCTATTGCCGCCAGACAAATTCTGTGTATTCCCGTTTAATCTCACTTTCGTGCACTAAACCAGAACATTAATCTCGAACAAGCTGCTGTGTCCTTCACCTTTCGGCTTCTCACGCTTATTGAATCAACATAATCTCTCTAAAACACCTTCGGTGTTGTCAGGTTAAGCCTCACGGTTCATTAGTATTGGTTAGCTCAACGTATCGCTACGCTTACACACCCAACCTATCAACGTCTTAGTCTTAAACGTTCCTTTAGGACCCTTAAAGAGTCAGGGAAGACTCATCTCAAGGCAAGTTTCCCGCTTAGATGCTTTCAGCGGTTATCTCTTCCGCACTTAGCTACCGGGCAATGCCATTGGCATGACAACCCGAACACCAGTGGTGCGTCCACTCCGGTCCTCTCGTACTAGGAGCAGCCCCTTTCAATCTTCCAACGCCCACGGCAGATAGGGACCGAACTGTCTCACGACGTTCTAAACCCAGCTCGCGTACCACTTTAAACGGCGAACAGCCGTACCCTTGGGACCTACTTCAGCCCCAGGATGTGATGAGCCGACATCGAGGTGCCAAACACCGCCGTCGATATGAACTCTTGGGCGGTATCAGCCTGTTATCCCCGGAGTACCTTTTATCCGTTGAGCGATGGCCCTTCCATTCAGAACCACCGGATCACTAAGACCTACTTTCGTACCTGCTCGAGCCGTCACTCTCGCAGTCAAGCTGGCTTATGCCTTTGCACTAACCGCATGATGTCCGACCATGCTTAGCCAACCTTCGTGCTCCTCCGTTACTCTTTGGGAGGAGACCGCCCCAGTCAAACTACCCACCAGACACTGTCCGCACCCCGGATAACGGGGCTACGTTAGAACATCAAACATTAAAGGGTGGTATTTCAAGGTTGGCTCCATGCAGACTGGCGTCCACACTTCAAAGCCTCCCACCTATCCTACACATCAAGGCTCAATGTTCAGTGTCAAGCTATAGTAAAGGTTCACGGGGTCTTTCCGTCTTGCCGCGGGTACACTGCATCTTCACAGCGAGTTCAATTTCACTGAGTCTCGGGTGGAGACAGCCTGGCCATCATTACGCCATTCGTGCAGGTCGGAACTTACCCGACAAGGAATTTCGCTACCTTAGGACCGTTATAGTTACGGCCGCCGTTTACTGGGGCTTCGATCAAGAGCTTCTCCTTACGGATAACCCCATCAATTAACCTTCCAGCACCGGGCAGGCGTCACACCGTATACGTCCACTTTCGTGTTTGCACAGTGCTGTGTTTTTAATAAACAGTTGCAGCCAGCTGGTATCTGCGACTGGCTTCAGCTCCATCCGCGAGGGACTTCACCTAATGCCAGCGTGCCTTCTCCCGAAGTTACGGCACCATTTTGCCTAGTTCCTTCACCCGAGTTCTCTCAAGCGCCTGAGTATTCTCTACCTGACCACCTGTGTCGGTTTGGGGTACGATTAATGATAATCTAGAGCTTAGAGGCTTTTCCTGGAAGCGGGGCATGAGCTACTTCATCACCGTAGTGACTCGTCGTCGGACCTCAGCATATAGTGAACCGGATTTGCCTAATTCACCTGCCTACATCCTTAAACCGGGACAACCGTCGCCCGGATAGCCTAGCCTTCTCCGTCCCCCCATCGCAATTATCACCAGTACGGGAATATTAACCCGTTTCCCATCGACTACGCATTTCTGCCTCGCCTTAGGGGTCGACTCACCCTGCCCCGATTAACGTTGGACAGGAACCCTTGGTCTTCCGGCGTGCGGGTTTTTCACCCGCATTATCGTTACTTATGTCAGCATTCGCACTTCTGATACCTCCAGCATACCTCGCAGTACACCTTCACAGGCTTACAGAACGCTCCCCTACCCAACGAACGTATCCTTAAACTGACTGTCTGACGTTTCCGCCTCGACTTTGTTGGACGCATTGACGTCGCGTTGCTCCGTCAATCGTTCTGATACTATTGAATATCACTTAATCAGTTTAAGTGATACGTTCGCTGCCGCAGCTTCGGTGCATAGTTTAGCCCCGTTACATCTTCCGCGCAGGCCGACTCGACCAGTGAGCTATTACGCTTTCTTTAAATGATGGCTGCTTCTAAGCCAACATCCTGGCTGTCTGAGCCTTCCCACTTCGTTTCCCACTTAACTATGACTTTGGGACCTTAGCTGGCGGTCTGGGTTGTTTCCCTCTTCACGACGAACGTTAGCACCCGCCGTGTGTCTCCCGTGATAACATTCTTCGGTATTCGTAGTTTGCATCGAGTTGGTAAGTCGGGATGACCCCCTAGTCGAAACAGTGCTCTACCCCCGAAGATGAGTTCACGAGGCGCTACCTAAATAGCTTTCGGGGAGAACCAGCTATCTCCCGGTTTGATTGGCCTTTCACCCCCAGCCACAAGTCATCCGCTAATTTTTCAACATTAGTCGGTTCGGTCCTCCAGTTAGTGTTACCCAACCTTCAACCTGCCCATGGCTAGATCACCGGGTTTCGGGTCTATACCCTGCAACTCATTCGCCCAGTTAAGACTCGGTTTCCCTACGGCTCCCCTATACGGTTAACCTTGCTACAGAATATAAGTCGCTGACCCATTATACAAAAGGTACGCAGTCACCCCACCCCAAAGCACATTCACTGCTTGTTTTGTGTGTTGGGCGTCGCAAAAAACGCTCCGCCAACGCGTGTTGAATGTCACTTCAAAGTTGTCCTCAACACCAGAAAATGCTTTGGTGGTGGGGCTCCCACTGCTTGTACGTACACGGTTTCAGGTTCTATTTCACTCCCCTCGCCGGGGTTCTTTTCGCCTTTCCCTCACGGTACTGGTTCACTATCGGTCAATCAGGAGTATTTAGCCTTGGAGGATGGTCCCCCCATATTCAGACAGGATAACACGTGTCCCGCCCTACTCGTCGAGTTCACAACACTAACACCTTCGGATACGGGGCTATCACCCTTTACTGCCGGCCTTTCCAGACCGTTCTCCTGATGCTAATGCTGATTAAGACTCTGGGCTGCTCCCCGTTCGCTCGCCGCTACTAGGGGAATCTCGGTTGATTTCTTTTCCTCGGGGTACTGAGATGTTTCAGTTCCCCCGGTTCGCTTCGTTTGACTATGTATTCATCAAACGATAGTGCAACGAATTGCACTGGGTTTCCCCATTCGGAAATCGTCGGTTATCACGGTTCATATCACCTTACCGACGCTTATCGCAGATTAGCACGTCCTTCATCGCCTCTGATTGCCTAGGCATCCACCGTGTACGCTTAGTCGCTTAACCTCACAACCCGAAGGTGTCTTCTTACAACGAGTGACTGTGCTTCATGATTTCGGCGTTAGTCCGTGCGCGCAATGCTCACGTACGTTAAGTACGCTGCGCTTGCTGTGCGCGGGCTGCCTTGAACTCATGTCGCTCGTCGACTCGATAGTTTAAAGTACACTATTCAAGTTGAGATTTTTGAGAGACTCTCACATTGTTTAAGCGATAAACAATGTGCGTTGTTTTCAATTTTCAGCTTGTTCCAGATTGTTAAAGAGCATAATTATTCGCAATAGACTATTTCACTAATCTATTCTGAATAATCAGAAAAATTTATGGTGGAGCTAAGCGGGATCGAACCGCTGACCTCCTGCGTGCAAGGCAGGCGCTCTCCCAGCTGAGCTATAGCCCCATAAAGGTATTTTTCGGTATCGTTTCTTTTTATGAAAGAAATTAGTTATAAATCGAATTTAGGCAAGGCATAACATGGCGACGTTTACGCTAGGTAAACGAGCTAGGTTATAACGAAGCATCAATTCGATTTTGGTAGGCCTGAGTGGACTTGAACCACCGACCTCACCCTTATCAGGGGTGCGCTCTAACCACCTGAGCTACAAGCCTATCGATACCGCTACTCTATTTCATCAGACAATCTGTGTGAGCACTTCACAAAAACACTTCAATGGTAAGGAGGTGATCCAACCGCAGGTTCCCCTACGGTTACCTTGTTACGACTTCACCCCAGTCATGAATCACAAAGTGGTAAGCGCCCTCCCGAAGGTTAAGCTACCTACTTCTTTTGCAACCCACTCCCATGGTGTGACGGGCGGTGTGTACAAGGCCCGGGAACGTATTCACCGTAGCATTCTGATCTACGATTACTAGCGATTCCGACTTCATGGAGTCGAGTTGCAGACTCCAATCCGGACTACGACGTACTTTATGAGTTCCGCTTGCTCTCGCGAGGTCGCTTCTCTTTGTATACGCCATTGTAGCACGTGTGTAGCCCTACTCGTAAGGGCCATGATGACTTGACGTCATCCCCACCTTCCTCCGGTTTATCACCGGCAGTCTCCTTTGAGTTCCCGACCGAATCGCTGGCAACAAAGGATAAGGGTTGCGCTCGTTGCGGGACTTAACCCAACATTTCACAACACGAGCTGACGACAGCCATGCAGCACCTGTCTCAGAGTTCCCGAAGGCACCAAAGCATCTCTGCTAAGTTCTCTGGATGTCAAGAGTAGGTAAGGTTCTTCGCGTTGCATCGAATTAAACCACATGCTCCACCGCTTGTGCGGGCCCCCCGTCAATTCATTTGAGTTTTAACCTTGCGGCCGTACTCCCCAGGCGGTCGATTTAACGCGTTAGCTCCGAAAGCCACTCCTCTAGGGAACAACCTTCAAATCGACATCGTTTACAGCGTGGACTACCAGGGTATCTAATCCTGTTTGCTCCCCACGCTTTCGCACCTGAGCGTCAGTCTTTGTCCAGGGGGCCGCCTTCGCCACCGGTATTCCTCCACATCTCTACGCATTTCACCGCTACACATGGAATTCTACCCCCCTCTACAAGACTCTAGCTGACCAGTCTTAGATGCCATTCCCAGGTTAAGCCCGGGGATTTCACATCTAACTTAATCAACCGCCTGCGTGCGCTTTACGCCCAGTAATTCCGATTAACGCTTGCACCCTCCGTATTACCGCGGCTGCTGGCACGGAGTTAGCCGGTGCTTCTTCTGTCGGTAACGTCAATCGCTGATGATATTAGCATCAACGCCTTCCTCCCGACTGAAAGTACTTTACAACCCTAGGGCCTTCTTCATACACGCGGCATGGCTGCATCAGGCTTGCGCCCATTGTGCAATATTCCCCACTGCTGCCTCCCGTAGGAGTCTGGGCCGTGTCTCAGTCCCAGTGTGGCTGATCATCCTCTCAGACCAGCTAGGGATCGTCGCCTAGGTGAGCCATTACCCCACCTACTAGCTAATCCCATATGGGTTCATCCGATAGCGCAAGGACCGAAGTTCCCCTGCTTTGCTCCTAAGAGATTATGCGGTATTAGCTACCGTTTCCAGTAGTTATCCCCCTCTATCGGGCAGATCCCCATACATTACTCACCCGTCCGCCGCTCGTCAGCGAGAAGCAAGCTTCCCCTGTTACCGCTCGACTTGCATGTGTTAGGCCTGCCGCCAGCGTTCAATCTGAGCCATGATCAAACTCTTCAATTAAAAAGCTTGATGCTCAAAGAATGTTTACTGTCGTTTGATTTCCGAAGAAACCAAATTACCTATTAGTTCATATATATATGAATTAACGTGTTAGTCACTCTTCAAGACTTAAAATCAAATATTTTTTTGATAGTGTCCTGTGAGTGCCCACACAGATTGTCTGATAAATTGTTAAAGAGCGTTGCGACTAAATCTTTTGATTTTCGACTTCGAGGTCGTTGTCGCGAGGAGGCGTATAATACGTTTTCCTCTGTGAGAGTCAAGCAATTTTTTGCTTTTTCTTTTCAGAATCTCTCGCTGCCGTTTCAGTGTTCATCGCGCTTTGCGTTGTCTTGTTCCCGGTCAGTGGTGGCGCATTATAGGGAGTCAGAAAAATCTGGCAAGTGTTTTTTTACATTTTTTTTCTAACTGCCTATTTACCACACAAAACGACTACTTTTTGATTCTTTTTAGTGCTTCTGGCAGTTCGGCAATACTATTAATAACAAGATCTGCATTATTAATTGCCTCATCTGTGACTGGCTCGCCACTTTTTACTAATACGGTCGTACCGACGTTAGCACCTTTACCTGCTAACATATCAGCCAGTTTGTCACCGACCATAATGGATGAAGCCATATCTATCTTTAAAAAGTCTTGTGCATCTAATAGCATTCCAGGTTTTGGTTTACGACAATTACAGTCTTGGCGATATTCTTCTACTGTAGCTTCAGTATGATGGGGGCAAAAATAAATACCGTCTAAGTCAATACCGCGATCTGCTAATGACCAATCCATCCATTCTGTTAGTTGCATAAACTGGTCTTCTGTATAAATTCCCCGACCAATACCTGACTGGTTGGTTACGATAACTAATGCATAGCCCATCTTTTTTAATTCAAGCATTGCTTCAATTGACCCTTCGATAAATTCGAAGTCATCAATTTTATGCACATAGCCATGATCGATATTAATTGTTCCATCTCTATCTAAAAAGACTGCTGGGATCCCGTTACTCACCTGTTTGCTCCTAAAATTTAGTATTTTTTTAGTATCTCATGAAAAGAAATAAAAGGAGAATAGAATAAATAGAACAATCTTTATTGACTTAGACGTCTAGACGCCTTAACATCCAACCTTATTAGATACACTATCTAAAAACAATTCAGATAAAGTTAGAAACTATAAATGATAAAGCTCTCAAATATTAATAAAGTTTTCCAGCAAGGAAGCCGTAACATTCAAGCACTTACTGATATTAGCTTGCATGTGCCTGCTGGTCAGATCTATGGCGTTATTGGTGCTTCAGGTGCAGGTAAAAGTACGCTTATTCGTTGCGTAAATATGCTTGAGCGCCCAACTTCAGGCCAAGTTATTGTTGATGGGCAAGATTTAACGTCGATGACTGAAAAAACCTTGACGAGAGCACGTCGCGGCATTGGCATGATTTTTCAACATTTTAACTTGTTATCTTCACGCACTGTTTTTGATAACGTTGCTCTACCTTTAGAGCTTGATAATACGCCTAAAGAAAAAATTAAAGAGCGTGTGAATGAATTACTAGATTTAGTTGGTTTAAGTGAAAAGAAAGATGCTTATCCTGCGAATTTATCCGGCGGACAAAAACAACGTGTAGCTATAGCTCGCGCATTAGCTAATTCCCCTAAAGTATTGCTATGTGACGAAGCTACAAGTGCATTAGACCCGGCGACAACTCGTTCAATTTTAGAATTGTTGAAAGATATTAACCGCCGATTAGGACTAACTATCTTATTAATTACTCACGAAATGGATGTTGTAAAACGTATTTGTGATCAAGTTGCTGTAATAAGTGGAGGTCAATTAATCGAGCAAGATAAAGTGAGCGAAGTATTCTCTCACCCAAAAACACCTGTCGCTCAAGCATTTATACAGTCAACATTAGTCATTGATATTCCAGATGATTATAAAGAACGATTGAAAACAGAACCAGGTCAAGACCTATCTCCATTACTTAAGCTCGAATTTACAGGGCAGTCTGTTGATGCACCTTTAATTTCAATGGCAGTACGTAAGTTTGATATTGATATTAATATTTTAAGTTCACAAATTGACTACGCTGGCGGCGTGAAATTTGGTGTGATGCTAGCAGAGCTACATGGCATCAATGGTGGCGTTGAGTCCACAATTGCATTTTTGAAAGAGCACCACGTGAAAGTAGAGGTTTTGGGTTATGTCTGAGAGAATGATTTATCTGCTGATTAACGGCACAATTGACACTATCACAATGACCTTTGTTTCCGGCTTTTTAGGTTTTGTTTTAGGTTTACCTTTAGGCGTGTTGCTCTATATTACGCGCAAAGATCAAGTTATGGAAAATGTTGGCTTATATCGTGCTCTTGCGGTTGTTGTTAATATTTTCCGTTCAGTACCGTTTATTATTTTGCTAGTTTGGATTATTCCATTAACGTCGTTTCTTGTTGGTACCACCATTGGTTTAAAAGCAGCTATCGTGCCTTTAACTATTGGGGCCGCACCATTTATTGCTCGTATGGTTGAAAATGCGTTATTAGAAATTCCAAGTGGTTTAATTGAATCAGCTCGTGCAATGGGGGCAACTCCACTTCAGATTATTCGTAAGATTTTAATCCCTGAAGCATTGCCAAGTTTAATTAATGCAGCCACTATCACGTTAATTATGTTAGTCGGATATTCTGCAATGGGTGGTGCAGTTGGTGCCGGTGGTTTAGGCCAAATCGCACTACAATATGGTTATCAAACCTATAACCCTGTTGTGATGAATACCGTTATTGTTCTACTTGTCATTTTAGTAAATCTAATTCAGTTTGGTGGCGAGTATTTAATGAAAAAAGTTTCACATCGATAGTTAGTAAAATAGCGGCGCCGTTGAGGTGCTTATAAAGTCCGTTTTAAAGGGGTAAACCAATGTCTATTAAATTAAAATCTATCGCAGTTGTCGGCGCGCTATTAGGCACACTCGTTCTCACTGGTTGTGGTGAAAAAGAGAAAGATGCTAACAGCATTAAAGTTGGTGTGATCATGGGCAAAGAATTAGAAGTTGCTGAAGTCGCGCAAAAAGTAGCTAAAGAAAAATACGGTTTAAATGTTGAGCTTGTTTCATTTAATGACTTCGTCTTACCAAACGAAGCATTAAGTAAAGGCGATATCGATGCGAACGCATTCCAGCACAAGCCTTATCTTGATCAGCAAATTAAAGACCGTAACTATAAATTAGTCCCTGTTGGAAATACTTTTATTTATCCAATTGCGGCTTACTCTAAAAAGATTAAGTCAGTTGATGAACTTGCAGATGGTTCACAAATTGCGTTACCAAATGACCCAACTAACTTAGGCCGTTCATTACTGTTATTACAACAACAAGGTTTAATTAAATTAAAAGATGGTACAGGTTTAATGCCAACGGTTTTAGATGTGGTTGAAAACCCGAAAGACCTGAAATTTGTTGAGTTAGAAGCACCTCAATTACCTCGTGCTTTAGATGACCAAAAAATTGCCTTAGCGATCATCAATACTACTTGGGCGAGTAGTGCTACACCTAAATTAACCCCAGCAAAAGATGGTTTATTTGTTGAAGATAAAGATTCTCCTTACGTAAATATTATTGTTGCTCGTGAAGATAATAAAGATAGCAAAAATGTGAAGAAATTTATTCAAGCATATCAATCAGATGAAGTGGCAAATAAAGCTAACGAAGTCTTCGATGGTGGTGCAGTTAAAGGCTGGTAATCTTTTTTATTATTTAAAAAACGATTAAAATACTAGACGGCTTAACGCCGTCTAGTATTTTTTGTAATTTATAGACTATAAAACAACGGCATTATTTTGAATAATATAAGAAAGGTATAATTATGAGACTGTTATTGCTCACTTTGGTGACATTTTTGTTAGCCGGGTGTGGAATTAACCAATACACGAGTCCAGGGCAAAATAAAGGTTTCACTAGTATGAAATTGTCTAAACCTGTACCGAGTGAGACAAAACCAAACACTGCAAACGTTAAATTAATGAATAGTCCAGAAGAATTATTAGGGATGCCTTTCAAAGATTTAGGTGTTGTTTCTGGGGAATCTTGTCGAGAAAGTGTTCAAAGCCCTCCGGCAAATTTGAATACCGCAAAAAACAGTATGTTATCACAGGCTGCCTATATTGCGGCTGATGCAGTACTTTTACACCAGTGCCAAACTATGACCTCCCCAGGTTGTTACCAGGCAACTATTTGCGAAGGCAGTGCATTAAAAATTGTTGAATAAGTATCTTATGCAATCTTTTCAGTTTAATGTTATTGGGCACATTGAATCACCTTATAAAGAAAAGTTTGCGATCCCTCGCCAACCTGGACTTGTTCAGGGAGGTGCGGGACGCTTACATCTAAATTCTCCATTTAACCAGCCAAATGCAGTCCGAGGTCTCAATCAATTTAGCCACGTTTGGGTTTTATTCATTTTTCATCAAACGATGAAAAATGGCTGGAAGCCACTAGTGCGTCCTCCAAGACTAGGAGGCAATGATAAAATGGGTGTTTTCGCAACCCGTTCAACATTTAGACCAAACCCAATAGGTATGTCACTTGTTGAATTACATGGAATAACAATAAAAAATAACCAAGTGATCCTTGAGCTTGGTAGTCTTGATTTGGTTGATGGCACCCCAGTTATCGATATAAAACCTTATTTACCTTTCGCTGAGGCAATACCTACTGCAACTGCAGGGTATGCGCAAGAAACACCTTCAGATAATATGCCGGTTATATTTACCCCACATACAGAAACTGTATTAAATACTTATCAAAGTCAGTACCCGGGTATTAAACAATTTATTTCACAAGTTTTAATGCAAGACCCTCGCCCTGCATATAAAAAACAATCTACTGAAATACGTGACTATGCAGTCCATTTATTAGATTTTAATATTCGTTGGCGAGTAATTGATGGTGTGACTGAAGTATTCGCTATTGAACCATACGAAAAATCACCTTAACCCCTTTTGACAAGTCTTCGTCACTGGTAGACTAGCTCACTATATACCTTGGCAAATAAGTCGTTTGCCATAACTTGTTGTTCTAATGGAACCTATACAATGCGTACTAGCAAATATCTGCTCTCAACTCTAAAAGAGACCCCTGCGGATGCAGAAGTTATCAGCCATCAGCTGATGCTGCGTGCAGGAATGATCCGTAAACTTGCCTCTGGTCTGTATGACTGGTTACCCACTGGTGTGCGTGTTCTGCGAAAAGTAGAAACCATCGTTCGTGAAGAAATGGAAAATGCAGGCGCTATAGAGGTATCTTTACCCGTCGTCCAACCTGCAGATTTATGGCAAGAAAGTGGACGTTGGGAACAGTATGGCCCTGAATTGCTGCGTTTTGTTGACCGTGGTGAGCGCCCGTTTGTTCTCGGCCCAACCCATGAAGAAGTGATCACCGATTTAGTGCGTAACGAAATTACGTCTTACAAACAACTACCATTGAATTTATTCCAAATTCAAACCAAATTCCGTGATGAAGTTCGCCCACGTTTTGGTGTGATGCGTTCACGTGAATTTATCATGAAAGATGCATACTCTTTCCACACTAGCCAAGAATCATTGCAAGAAACCTACGATACAATGTACGAAGCCTACAGCAAAATTTTCACGCGGATTGGTTTTGATTTTCGTGCTGTTCAAGCTGATACAGGCTCTATCGGTGGTAGCGCATCCCACGAATTCCAAGTATTAGCAAAAAATGGTGAAGATGACGTTATTTTCTCTACCGAATCTGATTATGCTGCTAACATTGAATTCGCAGAAGCATTAGCACCAACAACACCTCGTGGCGCTCCAACAGAAGAAATGCGGCTTGTTGATACGCCAAATGCAAAAACAATTGCAGAGCTTGTCGAACAATTCAATTTACCTGTTGAGAAAACTGTTAAGACATTGATTGTCCACGCGAAAAAAGATTCAGGGCACACTTTAGTCGCTTTATTAATTCGTGGCGACCATGAATTAAATGAAATCAAAGCAGAAAAACACCCTTTAGTGGCTAGCCCATTAGAATTTGCCACTGAAGCTGAAATCAGAAATGCGGTGAATGCAGGCCCAGGTTCTTTAGGCCCTGTCAATATGCCTCTACCGATTGTTATCGACCGTAGCGTTGCAGTAATGAGCGACTTTGGTGCTGGCGCAAATATTGATGGCAAACACTATTTTGGCATCAACTGGGAACGTGATTTAGCGTTACCAGAAGCTTTTGATTTACGTAACGTTGTTGAAGGCGACCCAAGCCCTGATGGTAAAGGCGTACTACAAATTAAACGCGGTATCGAAGTTGGCCACATTTTCCAATTAGGCACTAAATACTCAGAAGCAATGAAAGCATCAGTCCAAAATGAAGATGGCCATAACCAAATCGTCACCATGGGTTGTTATGGTATTGGTGTAACGCGTATTGTTGCCGCTGCCATTGAACAAAGCCATGATGACCGAGGAATTATTTGGCCGGATGCAATTGCTCCGTTCCAAGTGGCTATTTTACCAATGAATATGCACAAATCTTATCGTGTTAAAGAGGTTGCAGAAAAACTTTACACTGACTTAAAAGCAAACGGTATTGATGTGATTTTCGATGACCGTAAAGAGCGCCCTGGTGTGATGTTTGCCGATATGGAGCTGATTGGTGTTCCATATACTATCGTTATTGGTGACCGTAACTTAGACAACAACCAAATTGAATATAAATCACGCCGAAGTGATGATAAAGAACTTGTTGGTTTAGAAAATATTGTTAGCTTCCTAAAAGGTAAGCTCGGTAAATAAAACAGGTTAAAAGCTAGAAAATAAAGCCCAAATTTAGGTTACTTTGAATTTGGGCTTTTTCTTTAGATGTCTCGGTACGAACCAATCTTAAAGCCATGTGCCAAAATTTGTGATTTTAAGTTTTCAGATGTTAAAACTTCCAATTCATTTAAACGTGGATATGCATAGTTACTTTTTAATAGTGCATTATCAATAAAAGCAGGATGGCTCATAACTTCAATAGATCTATTACCTTGTACCTTAGCTTCATTAATAATCTTCAAAAACAGTGTTTCTGAAATTTCATCACCATAGAATTCGCTACTAAAACAGTCCGTACTCACCACTTGATATGATAATGGTGGCCAATTCTTCTCTAATTGACGATCAACGCGTAATGCAACTCCCTTCTCTTGGGCGAAAGCAACTACAATTGGAAAAATACCTTCAATCATATGGACATGATGATGGCTATCAATATGGCTAGGTTTTTGACCAAAAATTTCGATAAACTTTTGATATTGCAAGTTTAGCTCTTGTTCAATCTCAATCAATGGTAAATCATTAATATCAATATCCCAAAGCCATTTCCCCAACATTCCATCACGGCTGAGTGTAGGCATTGATGAGAAGGGCTTTCCTGCAGTTAAAACAAAATGCATGCCCACCGCTAAGTTCGGATTTTCTTGGCTTAATTTAGCTGCATGGGATATTGCTGGCATATTCATCATCGCACTAGTTGAATGAACTATCCCATTACGATGAGATTCAATAATACCATAATTGACAGCTTCACAGAGCCCAAAATCATCAGCATTTACAATAAGTAGTACAGCCATATGCTCTCCCTTAATTCTATAAGCTATCTGGCTAATTAACCTTCTTGCTCAAGCTGTTGTATTGCTTTAGCAAAGTTGGGTAGATATTTTTTATGGGCGATAAGTAATTCCTTAGAAATTAAACGCGCATCGTTATCAGAATGAATTAATGGGTTTAAATTCATCGCCAATAAAACATCATTAAACTGACCATTTACTGCAGCTTGGCTAGTCGCAATCTCAAAGTTTTTTAAGGTATAAATTAAACCAAGTACTTTATCATCAAAATGTTTTACCCGTGGGTGCGGTTTCGCACCATCACGACCTAATATACATGTCATTTCGACAGTCCAGTCTTCAGGAATATTATCGATATGTCCATGATGTGGAATATTAACATAGTGCTCCGTTTGCTTATCATTGTATATCGCATTGATGACTTCACAAGCTGCATCTGAATAATAAGCCCCACCTCTTAATTCAAGCTCTTTAGGCTTTACATCTAATGTCGGGTTTTTATATAGTTCAAATAGTTGATGTTCAACTTTTTGCACGACTTGTGCCCTAGCACCGCCTTTATAATACTCACCCAGCTCAATCGCTAGCATTTCCTTAGGTTTAAAATAGTACAATAAATAGGAACATGGGATCAGATTTAACCCGCGAATTAGACCTTCGTCAAAAGCAAGGTCAGTAATGTTTTTAACTGAATTGGCACTTAACGTTCCAGAGGCAATACCCTCTAATAATTCATTAAACCTCGATGAGCCATTTACAATAACATCTTTGATAAAAACCATATGGTTTAAACCAAATAAATCGATAGATAATTCATCACTATCAGATAGTTTTAAAACGTCGGTAATAAACATTTTCATACCGATAGGGATATTACAAACACCAATAAAGCGTGTGAAATTAGTATGCCGATAAACAGCCTCAGTCACCATACCAGCAGGGTTAGTAAAATTAATTATCCAAGCATTCGGGCAAATTTCTTCAACATCTTTGATAATGTCAAAAATCACAGGTATTGTTCGTAACCCTTTGAATAAACCACCAGCACCATTAGTTTCTTGTCCCAAATAACCATGTTTTAAAGGGATCGATTCATCTAATTCACGCGCTTTTAATTGCCCAACTCTTAATTGAGTCGTGACGAAATCAGCATCTTTTAATGCTTCTCGCCTATCCAGTGTTTTAAATATCTTTAGAGGTATATTGGCATGCTTAACCATGCGTTCGCATAAATTATAGATAATATCTAATTTTTCTTTACCTTCTTCGACATCCACTAACCATAATTCAGTAATAGGTAATTCATGATAACGTTTAATAAAACCTTCCAGTAATTCAGGAGTGTAGCTACTCCCCCCTCCAATAGTAACAACTTTTAATTTCCGAGTCATATTAACCTCATGGACCTTTATAATAGACATAGAAAAGCACACCATCCTTATATATAAAGATGGGTATGCTAGAGATTTTAGTAATGGAAAGCTTATTTAGATAATAATTTAACCTACCATTTTTTGTTCAACGCTAAATAGATTTTTTCTGTAATCACTCGGTGTTAATGAAGTTAGCTCTTTAAATTTTTTTACAAATAAACTTGGGCTGCTATAACCTGATTCAAAAGCAATATCTGTAATTGAATAATTAGTTATTTCAAGTTGCTTTTTAGCAAAGTTAATTCTGATATCATTAATAATCTGCATTGGCGTTTTGCCATAATATCTTTTTGTTGCCCGGGTTAAGTATTCTTGTGATTTTCCCGTTATAGAAATCATATTTTGTAGAGCTCTCTCACTAAACATAGCGATATCATGCATTTCTTCCAATGTGCTTTTTAACCACTGCGGTGCATCATCTCGCATACTTTTTTCACGATAATGGCGTAATCGATTTACTACATTAAATGTAACTAACTCAATAAATTCATTAAATTCGCTATCACGAAAATTTAATGATGCGATTACGGATTCTATATAAGCCATAAACTCATTTTTCAATTGATAACCCTGTGATGCAACAAAACAACTTGGTAATAGTGGTAAGTAATGTTTATCAAAAAATGATTTACTGATACCCACATTCAATATTCGTGTTGGCCCAAAATCATAAGCACTTTCGTGATAAGACCCTATTGGAAGAAAAATGAAATCTCCTCGTTCTAATAAAACTTTTTTTCCATTAATTATTTGATAACAACGCCCCGTTAAAACGATCATATATTCATAATAATCATGTTGATGCAGTCCACTTGCACTCTCAACTTTATTATAAATAAAGACATGAAAGGTTTTATTATTAAAAAGTTCACTTTCTTGAACTAGTTTAATTTCAGCATTAGTGTCGGTTCTATTCATCAGTGTCTGCATCATGACCCTCTCTCTAATGGTTTAGTTTTTCATGTAATTCAATTAACTCTGTAATTAATTCACGGGCTAACATTGCGTTCATTAAATGATCCTGCGCATGAACTAGGACTAGGCTTACTTTGATTCGCCCTTCCCCCATATCACTTTCAATTAACTGAGTTTGCACTTTATGAGCTTCATTCAACGAGGAATGAGATTGCGCCATTAAACTTTTTGCGGTCACAAAATCACCTTCTTTCGCTTTTTTTAATGCGGTGTAAGCTAAGCTTCTTGCTTGCCCTGCATTAATAATCAGTCCCATGACAACTTCTTCAAGTTCATCCGTAGTGGCATTTTCTTGGATATCATTAAGCTCAAACATATTTTTATCTCTATTTTAATGAGAGGAGCAAGCTCCTCCCTATTTTAAAATTTAAGTGCGTTAGCAATATCTTCTTCACTTTCTTCTTCATCAATTGTGTTTTGTGCTTTATTAGAAATCACAACAAATGGAAGATAAACGAGTACGGCCACACCAAGGTTAAATAATGCAAGTAATAAAGCGGCAATACTACCATTTGTATTGAAGAATGCAGCTAGCCCAGTAGGCATCGTCCATGGTGCAATATTCGTCACTGGCGGGATAATCCCTAGATAATAAGCCGCGACCATTATTCCCGCCAATAAAGGCTGAATAAGAATAAATGGAATAAACATTACTGGGTTCATAATAATGGGTAGACCAAAAATAATCGGCTCATTAATTTGGAAAATACCCGCTGGTAATGCTAATTTCGCAACCTGACGATGATCGGCACGGCGTGATGCAATAAAGATAGCAATAATTAATCCTAATGTAGCACCGGTTCCACCTAAGAACACATAGGAATCAAGCATCGGTTTTGCCCACATATGGAAAGACTTACCCGCAGCAATCGCAGCGTCAACTGAGCCATATTCAGCATACAAAGACACGTTTTCCAATGCCCATGGGGTCATTATGCCACTATCTAATGCGGTTAATGCGAGAGAACCGTGAATACCAAAGAACCATAGTAGAGACGTAAATACAACATATGCCCAACCAACAACATTCCCCATAGAAGCAAGTGGTGTTGATACTGTATCCATTATAATTTGATGGAAGTTACTACTAATACCGCTTAATGCCCACGACACAATTCCCATAATGGATAAGATAATAAAACCAGGAATAAGTGCAGAAAATGAACGAGATACAGATGGAGGTACGCTATCGGGTAATCTGATCACCCAATTACGGCGAACAATAAAAGTGAACATTTCAGCAACGACTAGCCCTAGAATGATCCCTGAAATGATATTTGCCCCACCGAGCCAGTTAGCACCAACAGCATAAGCACCATTGACGTCATAAGGTGTTACTGTCATGAAAGATGCAACGGCTAACAAACCAGCCGCTAGAGGATCCACCTTACGTTCTTCCGCCAGTGCCATTGCAATAAAAAAAGGTGCCATTAAGGACATTATCCCCAATGTCCCGTTATAAACATTTCCACCGATGGCTTTAAAGCCATTTAGTGTTTCTATCGTTGAGGGTTCTAGTCTAACGCCCAAAGAATAGAAAAAAGACCCTGTATCAAAACTCAGAAAAACATTATTAATTAGCACAAACATTGCCCCAACTAATGTCAGAGGCATAATTCGAATAAAACCATTCTTTATTGCATTAACATGAGGTTGCTTTCCCAATCTAACTGCGAATGGAAGGAGAACCTTTTCAAGCGAAGTGATAAAAAGACTCATAAAATTACCCTCAATTTTTTTGAGTGTGCTCCATTCTTAACTAATTACGTTGTATTAATAGCGTTCATGTCGATGGAGTTATTATGTTGTAGAGGTAGTAAATAGCTTTTTGATACTAGCTTGCCGATTGTTGTTTTATGATTGCAACAGCGACTTTTAGTACACCAAGCCCATCCACTTTTCCGTATAAAAGTGAATCAATAACTTCAACTGGCTTATTAGGTAATAATTTCTGAATATCCGATAACATCCACGCGATTTGCGGGCCCAGCAATATTACATCCGCATCTACACCCTTCTCTGAAGCTAAGCTTTCAGGGAAGGCTTCAATATTGACAGGTACATCATATTTTTCTGCTTGCTGTCTCATTTTGTTAACTAGCAGTGAGGTAGACATACCTGCAGAACAAAATAGATAAATATTTTTCTTATTCATTCCTTATCCTTTAATTCGTTCTATTTTTTATTACCGCTGTGACTTATAAGTTTTCTTATAGACTTATCATATAACTCAGCCCTACACGCTAAAGAATATAATTATCTCTAGTTGAATTGAGTATACTGCCTTCCCAGCCTTTTCGATAATTCAAACTGAGCAACAATTGTCTCCTATTGACCAGCAGCTATGACGACCTTCACATTTATATAAATATTTTGCGTCAATAAAAAAGTTATACTGATGTCAAATAATGATAAGAAATGAATTAAAGATAGAGAATACGAGGCGTTAGTCGATAATTTAGGAGTCCGAAAGAAAAAGACCCACTTCAACTGAAGTGGGTCTTTTAAGAAAGGAAAAAATACGAATTAGTTACAAGAAGCCGATTTGTCGAATTTAATTGTACCTGTTGGTACTAATGCTGAGTCGAACTGACCATCTTCCATTGAAGGACGAATGGTATAATAACCTTCAATTTCAGCGTAAACTGGCGTACCACCATCTACACCCGTTTCTCCATACGCTTTTTCTAATTCGATACCAGAAGCTGCATATTGACGACCACTAGCGCACTCTGTGAATACAGCTGCATCTGCCATATAGCGGTATTGCCCCACTTTTTTACTTGGCTTAACTTGGTCTAATGTATAATTCATCTGTGTTTCAATCGGGTTACCATCTAAATCCAGTAAGGTCATTGATTGGCCATCTGCTGATTGAGCAAAATAAGTGCTCTCACCTTTAGGATTAGTTGCACGTAATTTATTATTTTCTATATTCCATTTACCAGTATCATGGAAAGCAGTATCACCATCTTTCGTTCCTAAGTAGACAAGCTGCTCAACATAACTACCGTCTTGGTTAACTAACAATGTCGCCTCAATACCAGAGCAATCTGCACAAGGTAAAACGCCTGTATATACTTTATCGACTGGTGCTGCATCAATATTTTTTGTCGCACTCTGACAGCCAGCTAACGTAATGCTTCCAACCGCCATTAAGACTAACATTAGTGATTTTTTCATTATAATTCCCTTAAAACCATGTGTTTTAACTTATTAACCAATATAAACATCATAGCATTTCATCTAATAAAAATATGGTAAACATAAGAAAATTCGGACATTACTGATAAAATACGTTATGCATTGATTTGGTGAATAAGAATTGTCTTTTTCCCAGTGCTGTGATTATAGTTATTAAAGTTACTGTGCTATTATCGTACTAAGCACATTTTTGCTTGGTACAACATGTTCAAGGCGGCAATAACCGCCACTAACACAGTGGTGAGGGAATATGTCTACAGATACTGAATATCAACCTATCAATTGTGATGATTACGAATATCTAGAAATCGCATGCCAACGTCAGCTAAAATTGCAAATAGCACTTAATGACGGCGTGAATATTGAGGGGCAGGCCAATGATTTACTCCTACGAAAAAAAGTTGAGTACCTGATTGTTGAGACACATGAAGGAACCAAGGAGTTAAGATTGGATTGCATAATTTCCTTCAGTCATCCAGAAATCGGCACGATTGTTGTCGACCACTCTCACTAATACTCGCTATTTTGAGTCCTTCTATGGCCCCTTATGGTAATCACAGTCATAAGGGGCTTCTCATTAACTCAACACCTTAAATTCACTCTCTTTTTGCCAATCAATAGCAATACCAAGAGTCGCTTCATCAGCCATTCCTTCAGGAGTAATAAAACACCCCACCGCAGTAATGAGCTGGTCGTTATAATAAATTAGAGGCACTCTTTCTCTCATCCATGGAGCTACTCCTAATTCTTGCCAGATCTTCTTACTGCTTCTGGAACGATGCCGTCCTACAATATTGAGCGTGCCTTGCAGCCCAAAACGAACCGTCACATTTTCATGTGAAAATGGTGGACGTATTTGCCCCTCACCTTCCATAATTTGTAAAATTCCTAAGGATTCAGGTAACTCAAAAGCCTCGGGATAAATCCATTCAAATTGTTGATTAGCTAAGCTATTAATGCGCTTAACAACCCACAACGCACCTTGATAACGGCGAATTTCGAATTGCCCTAAACGGCAAATAGGATCCGCATCCTGCCGAGCTAACGCCACTTCTTGCCAAATACGTTCCAATTGGTTAAATGGTGGCATTGGTAGCTGATGCAGACCAATCCAGCGGCGAATAAGTGCATTGCGTTTTGCTGATGAACAGGCTTTCAAGTCATCAATAAATAGCCCCCCTCGATAATCCATCATTTCATCAAGGGAATCCTTTAATAACTCATCAAGTAATGTTTCTTGCTCTGCACATAACGCTGCACTGCGGGCAACTGCACTCGAAAAATGCGGCCAACGCTCAGTCAAAACAGGCATGATATTCAGGCGTAAAAAATTTCTATCGTAACGATCATCTTGGTTACTATCGTCTTCAACCCACGATAATTGCTGCTCTTGCATATAAGCTTCTAGCGCTATACGGGGTGTTGAGAGTAATGGTCGTAGCAGCGATGTTGAACCGCAACATGCTGAAAACGCTAATTGTTCAGGCATTGAAGACAACCCTGCTGGCCCACTACCACGCTTTAACGCTAACATGAAAGTTTCTGCTTGATCATCAAGGTGTTGAGCCGTAACTAGCACCTCACCTTCTTGTAATTCTTCTCGGTAAGCCTGATAACGGGCATCTCGTGCCGCTGCTTCAATACCTTTTTGGCTTGAATCAACCACTACGTGTCGGCAAATGAAAGGAATGTCCCACTGTAAACACAATTGAGCACAATGCTGCTCCCATTCATTTGCTTTTCTATTCAACCCATGATGAATATGAATAGCGCGAACCTCTAATAGAGGAAGCTGTTTCTTTCGAATAAGATAAAGTGCATGTAATAAAACTGTTGAGTCAATACCACCACTGAATCCCACTAGAATTTTTTCGATACCGCTTATTTTATTAAGAACCCTATCAACAATGACTTGCGAATGCTGTGACATTTATTCGCCCTTCTCACAACTTCTGACTTTGGCTCTTTGCGCCAACACACAGAACACCAGAAATAATTACCAGTAATACCCCTATTGCATACGCAATTTCAAAAGCATCATTTAAGATTAACACTAACCAGAGCACCGATAATACGGGAGACAAAAATACCACAGAAGCTATTTTCGCCGAGTGCCCTGTATTCATCGCCTTGAACCATAAAATGTAAGACACCCCGTTGATTAAAATACCATTAATCAACGTTGGCCAAAAAGCCGCTTTTGAAGGTAATCGCATTTCACTAAACAGCATCAATAAGACAAAAGAAGTCAGCGTTGAAAAAATAAATAACCATACAGTACTAATATAGGGGTCAATCGAATATTGACGGGAGAAAACTGACATTAGGGCAAAGCAAAACGCACCACTAAAAACCAGTAATAACGCTGTTGGGTTTTCAACATGTAATTGCGTAATTTGCCCTTTGGTAAAAGTAATAATCACCGCAATAAAACCGATTATGATACCAATTATTTGTCTTCCAGCTAATTTGTCTTTTAGCAATACTACTGATAACAAGATAATAACTAATGGCCAACTATATTGAATGACCAATACCGCTATACCATTCTCAATGGAATATCCGTAGTACAGCAACAAATAGAATAAACAGTCAAGAAAGCCAAGAACAAAGACTTTGACTAATATATCTCTTGGCAAAATAAACAGTTTTGTCAGTCGATAGCCTGAAGCAAGAGCAACAATAATCACAGATATCGCAGATATTACGTTCGACCAGAACAGGAATTGAAAGCTGTCCATGCCTTCTTGCCCAAAACGAGAGACAATAGGAATAAAGCTCCATATCAACACGCAAGTAAAAGCATATAGCAAATAATTATATTGTCGCACCCTAGTCCCTATCTATAGTTATTTTCAGCAGATGAATAATTTAAATCAAAACACTCGGTTATCATTAAAAATGACTAGCTTAAAAATAAAAACGGGAGCTGGCAAAAGCAAACTCCCGTATTTATTAATGATTAGCTGTTAATGATTAACAATAACCATAGTCCATCAGGCGCTGATAGCGACGGTTTTTCAATGCTTCAGCATCTAATAATTCTAATTCCTCTAAGTCCTCGGTTAGGCGTGCTTTTAGCTGTTCTGCAATTTCATCATAATTACGATGTGCACCGCCTAATGGCTCAGGAATAACATTATCAATTAATTTCAGTTCTTTAAGACGTGGGGCGGTAATCCCCATTGCTTCTGCTGCTAATGGTGCTTTATCTGCACTTTTCCATAGAATAGATGCACAGCCTTCTGGTGAAATAACAGAATAAGTGCTGTATTGCAGCATATTGACTTTATCACCCACACCGATAGCAAGTGCACCACCAGAGCCACCTTCACCAATAACGGTACAAATGACTGGGACAGATAAACGTGACATTTCACGTAAATTACGTGCGATAGCCTCTGACTGACCACGCTCTTCAGCACCAACTCCCGGATAAGCACCTGGAGTATCAATAAAGGTGATAATAGGTAAGTTAAAACGCTCAGCCAGTTCCATCAAACGCAGTGCCTTACGGTAACCTTCTGGGGCTGGCATACCAAAATTACGACGGATTTTTTCTTTTGTCTCACGCCCTTTCTGATGCCCAATAATCATGACTGGACGACCATCCAAACGCGCCATTCCACCGACAATGGCTTTATCATCTGCATAAGCGCGATCCCCTGCTAATTCTTGGAAATCAGTAAAAATGCGATAAATATAATCCAATGTATATGGACGACGTGGGTGACGAGCGAGTTTAGCTATTTGCCAAGCCCCAAGATCAGAGAAAATTTTACGTGTCAGTTCAACACTTTTTTCACGTAAACGAGCAACCTCTTCATCTAGGTTAACTTCTAAGTTGTTATCTTGACGGCTAACCGCTGTTAGAGAATCAATTTTCGCCTCTAATTCCGCGATTGGCTGTTCAAAATCAAGAAAATCCAGACTCATAATATTCCTATTTTAGTCAAATTCTAATTCTACCTGCTCACTACCCAGCAGAGTTCGAAGATCGTTCAAAAGGGGATCCACTGGCGTCACACGCCAAACAACACCAAATTTAAGCTTGGCTCTGGCATCATCCTTCTGGTAATACAGATGAACCGGGATCGTTCCTGAACGATGAGGTTCAAGAGTACTGCGAAGCCGGTTCAGCAATTGATCGTTAATTTGTTTATCTGACAGTGAAATTGCAAGTCCTCGTGCATATTTTTCCCTTGCTTCACTAATATCCATTAACTCACGCACTGTCATTTTATTACCACCATTGAAATCATCAAAGCTGACCTGACCGGTGGCTATCAGGATATTGTCTTTTTCCAACATATGTTGGTACTTATCGAGTGCATCTGAAAATAACATAATATCCAGACGACCGGAACGATCATCAAGCGTACAAATCCCTATTCTATTTCCACGCTTGGTTGTAATCACTTTAGCTGAAAGTACTAAACCTACCACAGTTGTTACTTGACCACGAGGGGTGGGGTTCACATCTTTTAATCTAAGCCCATTAGTATAGCGCTCTATTTCGCTCAAGTATCGCGTTATTGGATGCCCTGTTAAATATAAACCAAGCGTCTCTCGTTCACCATCCAATACTACTTGCTCTGGCCATTTAGGTACACTTGCATATGAACTTTCAACTTGTTCAGGTGCTTCAGCTAGTACACCAAACATATCTGCTTGGCCTATTGCCTCTGCTTTAGCATGTTGGTCAGCTGCTTTTAACGCATCCTCAAGGGAAGACATCAACGCTGCACGATGAGGGCCTAATCGGTCAAATGCCCCTGCCATGATAAGCTTTTCCATCACACGACGGTTAATTTTTTTAATATCAACTCGCGCACAAAGGTCAAAAATCTCTTTAAAGATGCCGCCTTGTTGACGAGCTTCAACAATCGCTTCGATCGGGCCTTCGCCGACTCCTTTGATTGCACCGATACCGTAAACTATCTCACCTTCATCATTCACATGGAAGTGATAAAGCCCACTATTGATATCTGGCGGCAATACTTTTAAGCCCATTCGCCAACATTCATCAACTAAACCAACCACTTTTTCCGTGTTATCCATATCCGCGGTCATAACTGCAGCCATAAATTCAGCGGGATAGTGCGCTTTTAACCATAATGTTTGATAAGAAACTAAAGCATAGGCAGCTGAATGCGATTTATTAAACCCATAACCGGCAAATTTCTCTACCAAGTCAAAGATTTTCATTGATAGCTCGCCGTCTACTCCGTTTTTAATTGCACCTTCTTCAAAAACAGAACGCTGCTTCGCCATTTCCTCAGGTTTCTTTTTACCCATCGCACGACGCAGCATATCCGCACCGCCAAGCGTATAGCCAGCTAAAACCTGAGCAATCTGCATAACCTGTTCTTGGTATAAAATAATCCCATATGTGGGCTCTAGAACAGGTTTTAATGATTCATGTTGCCATTGTACATCTGGGTACGATATTTCTTCACGACCATGTTTACGGTCAATAAAGTTATCTACCATGCCTGATTGCAGTGGCCCGGGACGGAACAATGCCACCAGTGCGATCATATCCTCGAAGCAGTCGGGGCGTAATCGCTTAATTAAGTCCTTCATTCCACGGGATTCTAACTGGAATACCGCTGTGGTTTCTGAGCGCTGCAGCATATCAAAGCTTTTTTGATCGTGTAGCGGAATAGCTGCAATATCAATCGGTTCTAAATTTTTCTTAGCTCGACGCGCGTTGATCATTTCCAACGCCCAGTTAATGATCGTCAACGTCCGTAAACCAAGGAAGTCAAACTTCACTAACCCCGCATATTCGACATCGTTTTTATCGAATTGTGTGACAGGGTTATTACCTTCCGCATCACAATAAAGCGGCGCAAAGTCAGTAATTTTAGTTGGAGCGATAACCACCCCACCCGCATGTTTACCAGCATTTCGTGTGACACCTTCGAGCTTACGCGCCATATCGATAAGCGCTTTAACCTCTTCATCAGCCTCATAAATTTCAGGTAGCTGTGGTTCTGCTTCGAACGCTTTTTCCAGTGTCATACCGGGGTCTGGCGGCACTAATTTTGAAATTCTATCAACAAAACCATATGGGTGCCCAAGTACGCGCCCCACGTCACGGATAACCGCTTTGGCGGCCATCGTACCGAAAGTAATGATCTGTGAAACAGCGTCACGCCCATACATTTGGGCTACGTGATCAATCACTTGGTCGCGTTTTTCCATACAGAAATCGACATCAAAGTCAGGCATCGAAACACGTTCCGGATTCAAGAAACGCTCAAAAAGCAAGTCAAACTCAAGCGGATCAAGATCCGTAATTTTAAGGGCATAAGCAACTAAAGAGCCCGCACCGGAACCTCGCCCCGGCCCCACAGGTACGCCATTATCTTTTGACCATTGGATAAATTCCATCACGATCAAGAAGTAACCGGGGAACCCCATCTGATTAATCACGTTAAGTTCAATTTCCAGACGCTCATCGTATTCAGGGCGTTTTTCCGCTCGTACTTTTTCGTCTGGGAATAAAAACTCGAGGCGCTCTTCTAACCCTTCTTTTGACCGCATAACCAAAAAGTCTTCGGTTTTCATATCCCCTGTTGGGAATTGCGGTAAGAAGTATTCACCAAGGCGAATCGTGACGTTACAACGCTTAGCAATCTCTACACTGTTTTCTAACGCTTCAGGGATGTCAGCAAATAGCTCACACATCTCTTCTTCGGAACGTAAATATTGCTGAGGGCTATAATTTTTAGGCCTTTTCGGATCAGCTAATGTAAAACCATCATGGATAGCAACACGTATTTCATGGGCGTCGAAATCACTACTTTCAATGAAGCAAACATCATTCGTTGCAACAACAGGCAAGCCTTTTTTAGTTGCTAACTCGACAGCCGCATGCAGATAACTTTCTTCATCTGGCCGCCCTGTTCTGACTAATTCTAAGTAGTAGCAATCTGGAAAATGCGTTTCATAGAATGCAAGGCACTCATCCACTAAGGCTTGATTACCTCTTAATAGACATTGCCCGACATCCCCTTTACGGCCACCAGAGAGTAGAATCAAACCATCTTTGTGCTTAGCCAGCCACTCACGTTTAATTGTTGGTCCAACCGCACCATAGCCTTTTTGGTACGCTTCAGAAATGAGTAGGGTAAGGTTTTGATAACCTTCATTATTACGTGCTAAAACAGTTAAGTGAGATATTTCATCACCCAATAGTTCACTTTCCACATAAAAATCAGCACCAATAATGGGTTTGATCCCTGCACCATGTGCTGCACCATAAAACCGGACTAGCCCACAAAGGTTAGTAAAATCGGTGATCGCAAACGCAGGCATGCCCATTGAAGCCACTTTTTTAACCAGTGGCCCCGTTTTGGCTAGCCCATCAATCATGGAATAGTCACTGTGAACACGTAAATGAATAAAACGAGGTGATGCCATCGACCTAATACCTACTTATTGCTGTCTAAAGCTCTTCTCACTGGAGCAAAGCTTTTACGATGGAATTCGGTTGCACCATACTGCGCCAATTTTTCTAAATGATACGCGGTTGGGTAGCCTTTATGCTTCGCAAAGCCATATTCAGGAAAGGTTTTGTCCAATTCGACCATTTCCCTATCCCTAATCACTTTAGCTAAAATGGATGCTGCACTAATTTCTTGTACTAGGCTGTCGCCTTTAATGACTGCTTGTGAAGGCATTGGCAATTTAGGACAGCGGTTGCCATCAATTAAAACATACTCAGGAACAATAGATAAACCCGCAACGGCACGCTGCATCGCTAACATAGTTGCATGTAATATATTTATGTTATCAATTTCTTCTGGTTCTGCGCGACCAATGCACCAACACAGCGCTTTTTGTTGGATTTCATCAAATAATTTCTCACGTTTTTTTTCGGTGAGTTTTTTTGAGTCTGCCAGCCCTGTAATTGGGTTATTGGGATCAAGAATCACTGCCGCGGTCACTACAGCTCCAACTAGCGGGCCTCGACCCACTTCATCAACACCAGCGATTAAATTTGCTTTTGGATAGATAAATTCCATTAATTTTTGACCATATCTAATACCGCTTCAGCAGCTTGTTTATCTGCATCACAACGAATAAGCTGATGTAATTGTAAAAAAGTTTGTTTCAGGTTTTCAACCTGTTCTCCACCATCTAGGAGAGGAAGCAACTGCTGTGCGAGTTTATCAGGCTGGCATTCCTCTTGTAGTAACTCCTTCACAATTTCTTTTTCTGCTAACAAATTAGGCAAAGAAACATACGGCGTTTTCACTAACCGTTTAGCTAACCAGAAAGTGAAAGGTTTCATACGATACCCCACCACCATTGGGCATTTTGTTAGCATACACTCAAGTGCTGCTGTTCCTGATGCTAACAAAGTCGCATCTGCTGCAATCATTGCATCACGAGCCTGACCATCTAAAATATGGACTTGCAATTCAGGTGCGGTATTTTCTTTTATCTCATCAAACTGCTGGCGGCGTTTTTCATTCACCAACGGCACCACAATATGTAAACCAGGGATATTGCGTTGTAATATTTTCGCTGTATTGAGAAAATCTGCGCTTAGCATTTCGACTTCTGAATGACGACTTCCTGGCAGTAAAGCCAAACATTTAACATGCTCAGGAATATTCAGCCGATGTCGAGCGGCTTGTTTATCAGGATGTAATGGAATGGCATCCGCCATTGTATGCCCGATAAAACGGCAAGGAACATTAAAACGGTCGTAAAATGCTTTTTCAAAAGGTAAAAAAGCTAATACTAAATTTGTTGAACGACCAATTTTAAATACCCGCTTCTGGCGCCATGCCCAAACTGATGGGCTAACGTAATGAATGGTTTTGATACCTTTCGATTTTAAGCGCCCCTCTAGGGTAATATTAAAATCAGGGGCATCAATCCCAACAAAAACATCCGGCTGTAGTTCAGTAAAACGCTGGGTTAAATCCTTACGAATGGATAATAGCCGAGGTAGACGGCCAAGGACTTCAACAATGCCCATGACAGCAAGCTCTTCCATTTCATACCAAGCTTCACAACCTTCCGCTTGCATTAATGGACCAGCAACACCAACAAAGCGAGCATCTGGTATTTGCTCTTTAAGTGCACGGATAAGCCCAGCACCGAGAATATCACCAGATGTTTCTCCGGCAACAAGGCCAATAGTAAGTGGGCGGCTATTATTCACCGAAATTCGCTCCTTATTAAAGGCCCAGATTCATTAATACTAGATTAACGAATAATACCACGTTTAGACTGTGCTGAATCCTCTAAGAAATCACTAAACACTTTAACGTGTTCATTGGCTTTTGCCGCTTCCGCGATTTCTTCACGTGCTTCTTCTAATGATTTACCTGAACGATATAACACCTTGTATGCATTACGAATAGCATGTAGTGATTCTTTTTCAAAACCACGGCGTTTTAAACCTTCAAGATTTAAACCAAATGGTGTTGCGTGGTTACCCTGTGCAATAACATAAGGTGGCACGTCTTGTGCAACACCAGAGCAACCGCCGACCATAACATGAGCACCAATTTTACAAAATTGATGAACTGCGGTCATACCACCAATGATGGCATAATCACCAAGTGTTACATGGCCACCTAAAGTACCGTTATTTGCAATAATACAACGGTTGCCAATGATACAATCATGGGCAATATGCACATTCACCATCAGTAAATTATCGTTGCCCACTTTTGTCAGGCCAACATCTTGAACTGTACCACGGTGAATAGTTACGCTTTCACGAATACGGTTTCTATCCCCGATTTCAACTCGTGTTGGTTCACCTTGATATTTAAGATCTTGGTTAATCTCACCAATGGAAGCGAACTGGAAAATCACATTGTCACGGCCTATTTTTGTATGGCCATTAACGACAACATGAGATTTCAACTCAGTACCTTCGCCAATTTCGACATTCGCGCCAATATAACAAAAAGGGCCAATACGAACATTGGCACCGATGATAGCTCCATCTTCTACGATAGAGGATGGATGAATATAGGCTGTATTATCAATCATATCAGACCTCACGGCGACGGGCGCACATCATTTCTGCTTCGCAGGCCACTTCTCCATCAACTTTAGCAACACCTTTAAAACGTGCAACTCCGCGACGTTCTTTAATAAATTCTACTTCTAAGACCATTTGGTCTCCTGGTAGAACAGGACGTTTAAAACGCGCATTGTCTATCGCTGCAAAATAGTACAACTCACCAGGCTCTAATTTTCCAACGCTTTTAAACGCAAGGATCCCAGTCGCTTGTGCCATGGCTTCTAAAATTAATACGCCAGGAAAAATGGGTTTGCTTGGAAAGTGCCCTTGGAAAAATGGCTCATTAAATGACACATTTTTCACTGCACGCAATGATTTGCCTTTTTCAAAATCTAATACACGGTCAACCAAAAGGAATGGGTAACGGTGTGGAAGCAGTTCTAAGATTTCTTCTATATTCAGAGTATGATTATCACTCATCGAAATACTCTTCCTGTCTATTAATACGGTTTAATTAATGAATCGGCCTGCTTTAACCCATAAATTAGGTTAACTGGCAGGCCGGAAAACGTAACTCAGATAACTATTTTAGCCTGAATTACAAAATGATTACTGATTTTTTTGATTTTGGCTATCTAATTCACGCTCAACGTGTTTCAGTCTCTTATTCATCTCATTGATACTTAAGACTAAAGCAGCTGTTTTACGCCAAGCTTTATTAGGCTGTAAAGGAATTCCTGAAGAATATACTCCCGGTTCAGTGATAGGCCTCATGACCATACCCATTCCTGTTACTGTGACCTTATCGCAAATTTCCATATGACCGTTGATGACGCTAGCCCCACCAATCATGCAGTAACGACCGATTTTTAAACTACCAGCCATGATAACTCCGCCAGCAACTGCGGTATTATCACCAATTATGACATTGTGTGCAATTTGGCATTGGTTATCGATAATAACCCCATTACCAATCACAGTGTTATCTAACGCACCGCGATCAATCGTTGTGCTTGCACCGATCTCAACACGATCGCCGATGATCACTGTGCCTAACTGAGGAATTTTGATCCAATTACCACGATCATTTGCATAACCGAAGCCATCTGAACCAATCACAGTGCCAGATTGAATTAAACAATGTGTACCAATTTCGATATTGTGGTACACGCTGACATTTGCCCATAAACGGGTCCCTGTACCTATGCGTGTATTTTTACCCACAAAACAACCTGCGCCAATCACCACATTATCGCCAAGTTCAACACCACTTTCGATAACAGCATTTGCGCCAATTGCGACATTCTTACCGAGTTTTGCATCATCAGCAATTACCGCTGATGCGTGGATATCTTCAGCCGGACTTGGCGTTGTATCCATAATTTGAGCCATGCGTGCATAAGCAAGGTATGGGTTATCCACTACCAGTGCAGCTACTTTACATGCTTCGAGATCTTTTGCTGTGAGAACCACCGCTGCAGCTTGGCAATCGGCCAATTTGTCACTATAACGGCTGTCAGATAAAAAAGTAATCTGTTGATTATTCGCTGAATGCATTGGAGCAATACCGGTGATGGTAATATCACCATCACCGTGTAATTGCGCATTCAACTGCTGAGCAAGGTCAGCCAATCGAATTGAAGACATCTATTATTTAACCTGTTTTTGAACCTGACTTGTAATGTCAACGCTATCTTTTGCATAGGCAACTGCATTTGCATCGATAACGACATCATAGCCTTCTTTAGCGGCAACAGACTTAATAGAGTTCTGAATACGAGTTAAAATTTTAGTACGCTCTTCACCTTGACGACGACGGTTGTCTTCTTCAAATTTTTGAGCTTTTTCAGCGAATTGATCACGTTTAGTCATGAGTTCAGATTCAAGCTTTTCGCGCTCACTTTGCTTCATCGTTGCACCATCACGGCGCAATTTTTCAACACGAGTTTGCAAATCTTTTTCTAGATTTTGTAACTCAGTCGCACGGCTTTTGAATTCACTTTCAAGCTGTTTAGCAACGGCTTCACGCGCAGGCATATTTTGGAAAATTTCACCAACATTGACGATAGCGATTTTCTCAGCATAAGCACCCGCAGACATTGCTAAAGCAATACTCACACCCGCTGCACACAACAATTTTTTCACACTAAACTCCTTAACCCATACGTATGGCTGGAAATTTTGGTTGCTCCCATAAAATTATGGGAGCCATCATAAGTAGAAACTGGAATAGCTTACCACGTTCTACCAATATTAAATTGGAACTGTTCTGATTTATCCCCTTCGTAGTCCTTAATCGGCTGCGCATAAGAGAAGACCAGTGGTCCAAGAGGGGACATCCATTGTAAAGCAACACCAGCAGAAGCACGGACGTTAGTTGCCTTACCGTAGTCAGGCATACCTTTACGCCAATCAGCATTGATACTGTTCCAATTAGTATCCCATACCGTACCCGCATCAACGAACAGAGACGTACGAACTGAGTTCGAATATTTCTCGTCAATAAATGGAGTCGGAGTGATTAATTCAAATGATGCTGCGTACATCGCATTACCACCGACCGCATCACTTGATGGGCTTCCTGGCTCAGGGCCATCCACACCATTAATTCTCTTCAAGTAAACCGCTTTTGGACCGATATTATTCGAACGGAAACCACGAATGGTGCTTGAACCACCCGCATAGAAGTTTTCATAGAATGGCATTTGCTTACTGCCAATACCATCACCATAACCTGCTTGTGCACGCCCCAGAACTACCCAAGTTTGGTCTTCATCCAGTGGGTAATACTGTGCGGTATCAAAGCGCAGTTTATAGTATTCGTTATCAGAGCCAGGTATTGTTACTTTACCCGATACGTTCGTTTTATTACCCGATGTTGGGAAGAAACCACGGTTTAACGAGTTATAAGTCCAACCTAAGTTAAGCGTAAAGTCATCCGCATCAAAACTTTCTTTATTACGCCCATTTTCTGTAACTGGTGGATTTTTCCCCATAGAGTCGAGGTAATCCCACATCGCAGCTTGAGCTCGCATATCTGAAAGTCGGTTATGAACGTAACCCGCACCAACACGGAAAGAGTTATTTTCATTGAACGGGAAGCTTAAGAAACTGTCTAGACCATACGTTTTGTTGTTATAGCCAGATAGATCCGCATCTTTCGCACTAAAGTCGTTATAGAAAATACGACCGCCTAAGCTCACACCATTCACGGTGAAATACGGGTCAGTAAATGAGAATTCAACGTTAGTTGAGTAGTCGTTTTTACTTGCGTTAATACCAACCGCATTACCTGTACCTAACCAGTTATCTTGTGTAACCCCAACTTGGAAACTCACACCACTTTCAGTACCAAAACCGATACCAAAGTTCATTGAACCTGTATTACGCTCTTTAACCTTGTAGATAACATCTACTTGGTCAGGACTGCCCGGTACACGTTGAGTCTCAACATCAACAGTTTCGAAATAACCTGTACGATTCAGACGTTCTTTACCGAGTTCAACAAGGTCATTTCCAAGCCATGCCCCTTCCATTTGGCGCATTTCACGACGCAAAACGGTGTCTTTACTGGTGTCATTGCCTTGGAAACGAATTTCACGCACATAGAAACGGTTACCTGCATCAATATTTAAATGCAATTTCACGGTTTTATCTGCATCGTTGATTTCAGGCTGTGTCATTACTCGAGGATATGCATAACCATAGCGGCCAAACATATCTTTGATTTTGTTTTCCATGCTTGTCACTTGAGCACCGTTATATAACTCTCCCGGTGTGATAGTGATAAGTTCTTGGATTTCAGTTAAGTGATCTGCAGTATTACCATTAACTTCGACACCCGATATTTTGTATTGGTCGCCTTCAGTAATGTTAATCGTAATATAAATGCCTTTTTTGTCTGGAGTCAGACTGACTTGCGTGGAGTCAATGTTAAAACGTGCATAACCGCGGTCAAGATAAAAACTGCGCAGAGTTTCTAAATCACCCGCCAGTTTTTGCTTCTGGTATTTTTGGTCAGCAGCAAGGTTCCACCAAGGTACATCATCACGCAATTGCAGCTTATTAACTAATTCTGCTGTAGTGTAATTTTTATTACCTACAATATTAATTTGCTGAATTTGAGCTGAAACACCTTCAGAGAAAACAAATTTTAAATCCACACGGTTACGTGGTAAAGGTGTCACAACAGCTTTTACTGTTGCATTATATTTACCAACGCTATAGTAAAAGTCTTCTAAACCTTTTTCGATATTCGCAATTGTCGTGCGGTCAAGTGCCTCACCAACGCGGATATTTGAAGCTTCCAAGTTCTGCTTGAGCATATCATCTTTAACAGACTTATTACCTGTAAAGGTGATACTGGCAATCGTTGGCCGCTCTTTAACTTGAACGATCAGCGTGTTTCCATCACGCAGGACCCTAACATCTTCGAAGTTACCGGTTGAAAATAGGGAACGGATCGAACGGCTGATATCATCGTTATCAACTGAATCGCCAACCCTAACTGGCATGTTCAATAATGCTGCACCAACGGCGACGCGTTGTAGACCTTCGAAACGAATGTCTTTAACTACGAATCCGTCTGAACCGTATGCAGTGGCGCTGCCGAAAAGCAGCGACGCTATGAGCAACTTTTTCATCGCCATCGTTGTTATGCGTATTCCTTACTGGTCCCCAGCTTATAAAAATTAGAAGCGAGAGAAATCATTAAAAAGTGCAAGTCCCATTAACAGAATCAATGCCATTGCACCTATCCGAAAACTAAAGTCTTGTACTCGCTCAGACACTGGACTTCCTTTAATTTTTTCAATTAATAAGAAGAGCAAGTGCCCCCCATCTAAAACAGGCAATGGAAACAGATTGATGATACCTAAATTGACGCTAATAAGCGCAATAAACATCAAATAATATACCAAGCCTGACTCGGCGGATACCCCCGCACCTTTAGCGATAGATATCGGACCGCTCAAGTTATTGAGTTTGACATCCCCAACAACCAGTTTACCCATCATATTGACCGTCAACTTCATTAACTGCCACGTCTTATCACTGGCTTGGTAAAACGCAGAGAATGGCCCATATTGCTGCACCATTTTATATTCATCTGCTAACGGTAACACTGAAAGTTCTACGCCTGCAAATCCAATTTTCTCTCCACGTTGTCCATCTTGGCTATCAGGAGTCAACGTGAGTGAAACCAATTGTTGCGACCGTTGTACTTCTAGTTTTAACGGTACACCTGGGTTATTACGAATAATTCGTGTTACTGGGTTCCAAAGGCCTAATACCTCCCCGTTAACACTGACTATTCTGTCTCCTTTCTGTAAACCTGCTCGTTCGCCAGCTAACCCCTCTGTGACTTTTTGAATAACAGGGTCAATTTTTGCAGAAACAGGCATTATCCCTAACGACAAAATTGGATCTTGTTTCTCAGGATCAAACTGCCAAGTCGTTAAATCAACCGTTTTTGTCATCGGTTCATTATAACCACTCGGTAATACTTGTGCAGTCAGTTCGTGGTCACCTATTTTGCCGACCAATGCTAAGCGAACTGAATTCCAATCAGGAGTTTCGATGCCATCAATGGATTTTAGTTCCATTTTTGGTTCAAAATTTGCAATTGCCGCAATAGAACCTGGTTTTACATCTTCAATGACAGGCTTCACAGAAGGAACGCCAATCATAAAGACAATCCAATAGACAACAATTGCCAATAAAAAGTTCGCAATAGGCCCCGCACTAATAATGGCAGCTCGTTGACCTACTGTTTTATTATTAAACGCTTGATGACGACGCTCAGGAACAACCTCTCCAACACGTTCATCAAGCATTTTGACATAACCCCCTAATGGGATAATGGCTAAAACGAACTCAGTGCCATGTTTATCGACTTTACGCCATAACGTTTTGCCAAAGCCAATAGAGAAGCGCTCAACATAAACACCACAGCGACGAGCAACCCAGTAGTGACCGAACTCGTGTACTGTAATTAACACGCCTATCGCGATAATAAATGCAGCTAAACTCCAAATAAATCCCATGTATCTTCCTAAAGACCAAAACCGTTAAAAATTAACAAATTTAGCCCAGCAAAAACAGGGATTGCTGCCGTCAGGCTATCAATACGATCCAAAATACCGCCATGCCCTGGAATTAAGTGGCTACTATCTTTAATACCTGATTGACGCTTAAACATACTTTCGGTCAAATCACCAAATACTGATACTACAACAACAATAATTGAAGTCACTAGTAAATAATCAGGCATCACAGGGATTGGCGCAAAGGCGCTAAATAACCATGAGATAATCCCTGCTGTTATCAGCCCACCGACTAAGCCTTCCCACGTTTTACCAGGAGATACCTTAGGTGCCATTTTGTTGCGTCCGATAGTACGACCAAATGCATAGGCACCTGAATCTGCCCCCCAAACTAGCAACATGACATACAGTAACCACCAAGCACCGAAGAATGTATCACTTTGATAACCCACAGTTCTTAAAACCATCATTCCACAATAAAATGGGATAATCGTTAACACGCCAAATAACAACCGGATAATTGCTGATTTACCCCAAGAAGCCGATGCTGGGTAGGTAACAACTAAAATAATCGCTATTACCCACCAAATAAGACCTGCCCACAGGCCATACAAAACCATAGGCTCAGAGGAGAACTGGTTTATATTGGAGATAGAAAATTGCATTGCAAGTAATATTGCTGCAAAAACAACCGCCAACCCGACACGTTTAGCTTGTGAATGCCAGCCGACAAATTGTGCCCATTCCCAAGCTCCTAAAGCACAAACCGCAATTACGACAAGCCCAAAATTTGCTGGGGAAAGTAAAAACAGAGCTGCTATAACAATCGGTATTAAGACTATCGCAGTAAGTAAACGATATTTCAGCACATCTATCCCCTATTCCTTGCCCAGTTCATCATCTGATTCAGCTCCACCATAACGGCGCTCACGCTTACTAAAAGCATCAACTGCACTCTGAAACACCATTTCATCAAAATCTGGCCACAAAACGTTGGTGAAATAAAATTCCGCATAAGCGACTTGCCATAATAGGAAGTTGCTAATGCGATGCTCCCCACCGGTTCTAATGACTAAATCGACATTTTCTTGATCATGCATACAAATATGGTCATTAATATTTTCTTCATTGATGTCATCAATAGAAAGTTCACCACTTTGTACCTTTGCAAATACTTGTTTTACACTGTTACTGATGTCCCAGCGACCACCATAGTTCGCGGCTATATTCAGTTTTAGCCCAGTGTTGTTTTGCGTTAATGCTTCTGCCTTATCAATTCTTTTTCTGAGGCGTTCACTAAAACGACTAATATCACCAATGACTTTTAGTTTGACATTGTTTTTATGCAGGTTTTTAACTTCATTATCAAGAGCAAAAACAAATAGTTCCATTAGAGAACTCACTTCTTTCTCTGGTCGTCTCCAGTTTTCACTGCTAAATGCATACAATGTGAGCGAACTAATTTTATTTTTCACCGCAAAACGCACCGAATTACGGACAGATTCAACACCTGCCTTATGACCTGTAATTCTGAGTTTCCCTCTTTGCTTAGCCCATCGACCATTACCATCCATAATGATAGCAACATGCTTAGGCATCATTGAATCAGAGAGATTTTCACCACTAGAGTTCATTAAATATTAATCCTTGTGAGTACCACTTTGAGTATACAGACCAATAATAACTACTATTATTGAATTTGCTGATAAGACACATCCTTAATTCTCAAAGTAGTGCTATGTTATTTTTCTTTTTTTAAACACGTCACATATTAAAGAGTTATTATGGCTATCAGCAACTAAATAAAACACATACCAGCGTTAAATTGTCTGAGCGATTATTTTTTCTGCATTTTTACGTGCTCGCTCGTCGATTTCTAAGACCTCCTCAATTGAAACAGGTTCAGAAAAAACTTGGCTATCTAATACACTGTGGTTAATTTTTGCTATATCCGTAAAGCGTATTTTGCCTTCAAGAAAGGCCGCAACAGTCACTTCATTTGCACCATTAAGCGCGGTTGTAGCGGCTTGCCCTTGGTGGCAGGCATCGATTGCGAGCTTCAAGCAAGGATAGCGTTGGTAGTCAGGCTGAACAAACGTTAATGATGAAAGCGTTGCAAAATCAAGAGGTTTTGCACCAGATATGATACGTTGAGGATAAGCCATGCTATATGAAATCGGAGTGCGCATATCAGGCGTACCCAGTTGTGCTATCACGCTGCCATCTTTATACCGAACCATAGAATGAATAACCGATTGAGGATGGATAATTACTTCCATCTGCTCAGCATTCGCATTAAAAAAGTAGCAAGCCTCAATATATTCTAGACCTTTATTCATCATTGTCGCTGAATCAACTGATATTTTTCGTCCCATTGACCAATTTGGATGGTTACATGCTTCATCAGGTGTCACGTTATCAAAATGCGATAATGGTGTATCCCTAAAAGGCCCGCCAGAACCGGTCAAAACAATACTTGAAATACCCGAGGCTGATAAATCAGCAAAGCCTAAATTGCGTTGAATAATTTCCGGTAAACTTTGGAAAATAGCATTATGCTCGCTATCAATAGGAAATACGGTTGCATTGTGCTTACGAATCTCATTAAAGAATAAACGGCCACTGGTAATTAAAGACTCTTTATTCGCTAATAATATTCTTTTACCTTTACGTATTGCAGCCAAGGTAGGAAGTAAACCGGCAACTCCGGTAATTGCTGACATAACTTGGTCGGCATCATCAAGGCCCGCAAGGTCAATAGCCGCTTGTTTTCCTGACAAAACCTCAGTCTTGCAGTTATTCTCAATCAAAATAGTTTTTAAGGCTTTTGCTGATAATTCATCCGCCATTGAGACATATTTCGGATTAAACTCAAGGCACTGTTTCGCCATTTCAGTGACATTTTTTCCTGCCACTAAAGCAACAATTTGAAATTTTTCGGGATTTTGGCGAACAACAGAAAGTGTATTTGTACCAATTGAGCCTGTAGAACCTAGGATTGTCAGACGTTTCATAGTGATTGAGTACTCTGTATTAATTCAATACTGAGATTATATCAGCTTAGAGGTTAGAAAGGATTTTTTAATAAACTTGAAAAATAATAAAGCCACGCTAACGCACACTTTTACCGTCTGCATTGGTGGCTTTATTATTATGATGGATTAAAATTCCATCAACTCTGCTTCTTTTTGCGCTAATGCTTCATCAACTTTCTTGATGTAGCTATCAGTCAGTTTTTGGATATCATCTTGTGAACGACGTTCGTCATCTTCACTGATTTCTTTATCTTTCAGTAACGCTTTAACTTTGTCGTTAGCGTCACGGCGAACGTTACGAACTGCGATACGACCTTGCTCTGCCTCACCACGGACCACTTTAATTAAGTCTTTACGACGTTCTTCCGTTAATGGAGGAAGTGGAACACGGATAACAGTACCCGCTGATGACGGGTTCAGGCCCAAATCTGATGCCATGATTGCTTTTTCAATCGCTGGTGACATGCTACGGTCAAAAACCGAAATAGCTAATGTCCGTGAATCTTCAACAGTGACGTTAGCTAATTGGCGCAAAGGTGTCGCTGAACCGTAGTACTCAACAGTAATGCCATCTAATAGGCTTGGAGATGCACGGCCTGTGCGAACTTTACTAATTTGGTTTTTGAATGCTTCAAGGCTCTTTTCCATACGGTCTTGAGCATCTTTTTGGATTTCGTTAATCACGTTTTCAACCCTTAAGAACTGGTTATTAAAGGCCGCATGCGACCTCGCTTAAATTGTCTGAATTTATATTAGATAATACATTTAAACTCAGGTCATGTCTCTGAGTATTAATTGTGAGAAATCAGAGTTCCTTCATTTTCGCCCATAACAACGCGTCGTAAAGCGCCCGGTTTATTCATATTGAATACACGAATCGGTAAGTTATGGTCACGTGCTAATGTGAATGCTGCTAAGTCCATCACTTTAAGTTCACGTTCCAACACTTCTTGGTAGCTCAGATTTTCATAAAGAACTGCGTCAGGGTCTTTAGCAGGGTCTGCTGAATAAACACCATCAACTTTTGTTGCTTTTAACACAACATCCGCTTCAATTTCAATACCACGTAGGCACGCAGCGGAGTCTGTTGTAAAGAATGGGTTTCCTGTTCCTGCCGAAAAAATAACAACGCGGCCGTGACGTAACAAGCTAATGGCCTCTGCCCAGCTATAGTTATCACAGACACCGTTAAGTGGGATCGCAGACATCAGTCTTGCATTCACATAGGCGCGATGTAATGCATCACGCATCGCGAGTCCGTTCATCACCGTTGCTAGCATTCCCATGTGGTCTCCGACAACACGGTTCATGCCAGCTTGTGCCAAACCAGCACCACGAAACAGGTTACCACCGCCAATAACCACACCGACCTGTATACCCAGTTCTATGAGTTCTTTAATTTCCTGAGCCATACGATCTAAAACGCTAGCATCGATACCAAAACCTTCTGCGCCTTGTAAGGCTTCGCCACTTAATTTAAGCAGAATACGCTGATAAACGGGTTTTGCATTGGTTGCCATGGTGTTCTGTCCTAACAGATATTTATTGGGGTAACACACGTAGAATCACACGGTTCTACGTACCTAAAATTTTTAATTAATTTAAATATAATTTTTTATACACACAAATTCTAGCGTATGCCGATGACGCTAACATCCGGGGAATATACGTATATAAAACAGAGCCGCCAATTGGCGGCCCTTAGTTGATTACTTGCTCATCGCAGCAACTTCTGCTGCAAAGTCAGTTTCAACTTTCTCGATACCTTCACCTACTTCGAAACGAAGGAAACCAGAAACAGTAGCACCTTTCTCTTTCAGTAAGTCACCAACAGATTTGCTTGGGTCCATTACGAAAGGCTGGCCAGTCAGAGAGATTTCGCCTGTGAATTTGTTCATGCGACCGATAACCATTTTTTCAGCGATTTCGCGTGGTTTACCAGATTGCATTGCGATGTCTAACTGAATTTGATGCTCGTGAGCAACAACATCAGCAGGAACATCATCTGGAGTTACATATTCAGGTTTGCTTGCAGCGATATGCATAGCGATGTGTTTCAGTAACTCTTCGTCAGCGCCTTCAGCCGCAACTAAAACACCAATACGAGCACCGTGCAGGTAGCTACCTACTTGTGCGCCTTCCAGAATAGCAACGCGACGAATATTGATGTTCTCACCAATTTTCGCAACTAATGTTGTACGAGCTTCTTCGAATTTTGCTTTCAGTGCATCGATGTCAGCATTTTTGTCAGCGACAACAGAAGCTAAAACTTCTTTACCGAATGCTAAGAAACCTGCATCTTTAGCAACGAAGTCAGTTTCACAGTTCAGCTCAACCAGAGCACCTGTTTTACCACCGTTGAAAACTTCCGTCAGGATAACACCTTCAGCTGCAACGCGACCTGCTTTTTTAGCCGCTTTTGCTTGACCTGATTTACGCATGTTATCAATCGCTAATTCGATGTCGCCATTAGCTTCAACAAGTGCTTTTTTACATTCCATCATACCTGCGCCAGTACGTTCGCGCAGTTCTTTTACCAATGCAGCGGTAATTCCAGACATGTGATTTATTCCTCGATATTCCCCGTGGGAGTCTTCCCCACGTGGATAGTTCTGATTCATATATAAAAGGGGCCTAAATCAGGCCCCTTCTAACATATAGCAGTACCTGTATAGCAATACCTAAATAAGGGTTTGAGCCTTATTATTCAGCTTCTACTAAGCTTTCTTCTGCTTGAACAGCCAGATCTTGTGAACGACCTTCACGAACGGTGCTTGCTACAGCGCCCAGATACAGTTTGATTGCACGGATTGCATCATCGTTACCAGGGATAACGAAGTCGATACCGTCTGGATCAGAGTTAGTATCAACGATAGCAAATACTGGGATACCCAGGTTGTTTGCTTCTTTGATAGCAATGTGTTCGTGGTCTGCATCGATAACGAACAGAGCGTCAGGTAAACCGCCCATATCTTTGATACCGCCTAAGCTGTTTTCTAACTTACCAAGTTCACGAGTACGCATCAGCGCTTCTTTCTTAGTCAGTTTGTCAAAAGTACCGTCTTGTGATTGAATTTCTAAATCTTTCAGACGTTTGATTGACTGACGAACGGTTTTCCAGTTAGTCAACATTCCGCCTAACCAACGGTGGTTAACGAAATACTGATCACAGCTGTTAGCAGCTTCTTGAACGGCTTCGCTTGCAGCACGTTTAGTACCGACAAACAGAATTTTGCCTTTACGAGAAGCAATTTTAGTCAACTCAGCCAGAGCTTCGTTGAACATTGGAACAGTTTTTTCCAGGTTGATGATATGAACTTTATTACGCGCACCGAAAATGAAAGGTTTCATTTTTGGGTTCCAGTAACGAGTCTGGTGACCAAAGTGTACGCCTGCTTGTAACATATCGCGCATGGAAACAGTTGCCATTTAATACCTCTGTATTTAAGTAATTGGGGTTATGCCTCCACAAATCCCATGCTACCGACTCCAAAGCTGCGTTAAAAAACGCATAAGAGCACCCCGGTGCACGTGTCGATTTGTGTGTGTTATTACACAATTGAGTTTTAAGTTTCGCACATCCAATATTTTATCAGTGGCCTCATCTTGACGCCATAAAATGACATTTCGATGATGGTGATAAGAAATAATATGGATTGCCGGCGCGCTTTATACCATAAAACCAACTTAGAAGCCAACTTTTGTTGTTTTTTTCGCTCACAAAAGTGCCTAAAAGTAGATTTGATTTAAAGCTATTGAGCTGAGCAATATTTAACCATTGCTCAGCTCAATTATAGACACTATTTGGCAAGATAAAAAAGCCTTATTTTTGCAATGCCTTCTAGATGACCTTCATTATTACTTTGCATTTTGTGCTGTTAAAAGCTCAAAATGAACAAGCTCTGCTCCTTTCCTTATCTACTATAAAGTAACTTCGACTTTCGAATCCGTTCGATAGCTAGTTGGCAGAAAATGCGGTGGCTGTTACCATATGTCTCATCGATGTAAAATGGGCTCCCTATTTTTACCCCTCTTTTTTAACATGCCTTTAATCAATGTTGGCATGAATGGACTACACTCATGGCTATTATTATCAAAACTGAAGAAGATATTCAGAAAATGCGCGTTGCTGGCCGCTTAGCCGCAGAAGTATTAGAAATGATTGCTCCGCACGTTGTGCCGGGAGTTAGTACAGGTGAATTAGATCGCCTATGTCATCAACATATTGTTGACGTACAGCAAGCTATCCCTGCGTGCCTGAATTATCACGGTTTTCCTAAATCAGTTTGTATATCCGTCAATGATGTCATCTGCCACGGCATTCCTAGTGATGATAAAATTTTGAAAGATGGCGATATTGTCAATATTGATGTTACCGTCATCAAAGATGGCTTCCATGGCGATACCTCCAAAATGTTTATCGTTGGTAAACCGACGATTCAAGGTGAGCGCCTTTGCCAAGTCACACTAGACAGCTTGTATTTGGCAATTCGTATGGTTAAACCGGGTATTCGCTTACGAACTTTGGGTAAAGCCATTCAAGAATTTGTCGAAAAACAAGATTTCTCTGTTGTGCGTGAATATTGCGGCCACGGCATTGGCCAAGGTTTTCATGAAGAACCACAAGTTCTACACTACGACGCTGACGACAGTGGCGTAGTCCTGCAAAAAGGGATGACTTTTACCATTGAGCCTATGGTCAATACAGGCGATCACCGTATTCGTACCATGAAAGATGGTTGGACAGTAAAAACCAAAGACCGCGGCTGGTCTGCCCAATATGAACATACGTTAGTTGTGACGGATAACGGCTGTGAAATCCTCACACTGCGTAAAGAAGAAGAACCATTTATCTCTGCGGTATTAGTTAACGAATAATCTTCTCTGTAGAGCCTTCCTAACCGAAGGCTCTTCCTCTGTTCATTTTTATCAAAAAACCGTAAGCTGGTAGCTAACCCCTATTGCTATCAATACGGAAAGATAAAGATGACTGTAAATTCAGCTTCCTACCTACCCCCTAATCAATTTAGTACTCATGACCTTGAGCTGAATTCATTAAGGCAACATGTCGATAATTTTGATCAGTGGCTCGAAGAGGCTTTCAAGCAAGGTAAAGATGTTGTCGATCTCATTCACTTACGTAGTGACTATCTTGATGCCTTACTAACGCGATTATGGCAATCCTTTCAATTTGATAAGCAACCAGATATGTCACTAATCGCTGTTGGGGGTTATGGACGCCATGAATTGCACCCACTTTCTGACATTGATATTTTAGTGTTAAGCAAAACCCCTCTTCCAGAGCACATTGCTAGCGAAATTGGGCAATTTATTACTCTATTGTGGGATCTACGGTTTGATATCGGCCACAGTGTTCGTTCGCTGGCTGAATGCATTGAAGCCGGAAATGCAGACCTAACCACTGCAACTAATCTCATTGAATCACGGCTAATTTGTGGTGATGTCACCCTGTTTTTACAATTACAAAAAACCATTTTTAGCGATGATTTTTGGCCTTCCGCGGTCTTTTTTGCTGCAAAAATTGAAGAACAACAAGAACGTCATCAACGCTACCATAGCACCAGCTATAATTTAGAACCTGATATTAAAAGTAGCCCAGGGGGATTGCGAGATATCCATACATTACTGTGGGTCGGCAGGCGCCATTTTGGCGCAACCACCGTCGATGAAATGGTGGGCTTTGGCTTTCTCACCGAAGAAGAGCGCCAAGAACTCAAAGAGTGCTTAATGTTTTTATGGAAAATTCGCTTTGCGCTCCATTTAGTGGTGAAACGTCATGATAATCGTCTACTATTTGACCGCCAGTTTAGTGTAGCTCGGTTACTGGGTTATGAGGGCGAAAAAAACCAACCCGTTGAACGAATGATGAAAGATTTCTATCGTGTCACTCGCCGGGTGAGAGAACTCAATCAAATGCTATTACAATTATTTGATGAGGCCATTTTAACGCTTAACCCTAACGAAAAACCACGCCCTATTGATTCGCTATTCCAATTACGCGGGTCATTGATTGATGTTATTGATGAAGAATTATTTATTAAGCAACCAGCTGCTATTTTAAAAATGTTTTATCAAATGGCTCGCTATCCAAATATTACAGGGATCTATTCCACCACATTACGTCAGCTTCGTTATGCACGCCGTAACCTTTCAGTGCCATTATGTGAAATTCCTGAAGCCCGAAAACTGTTTATCAAAATTCTACGCCACCCCAGAGCAATCAAAGGTGCCTTTGTTCCCATGCACCTTCATAGTGTATTAAGCGCTTACACACCGCTATGGAGCAATATTGTCGGGCAAATGCAATTCGACCTATTCCATGCATATACCGTTGATGAACATACTATTCGTGTGCTGCAAAAAATTGATAGCTTTACCTTAGAAGAAAACCGACGAGATCACCCTCTTTGCGTTAGTGTTTATCCCAAATTATTGCAACCTGAGCTTTTACGATTAGCAGCGATTTTCCACGATATTGCTAAAGGCCGCTCAGGAGATCACTCCGATCTCGGCTCTGAGTTTGTTTATGATTTTGCCTTACTACATGATTTTTCTACCAAAGAAGCTGAATTGGCGTCATGGTTGGTGAAAAATCACTTATTGATGTCAGTAACCGCTCAACGACGCGACATCCAAGATCCTGATGTCATTAAACAATTTGCAGGGGAAGTAAAAACCGTTTCACGGCTTAACTACCTGATGTGTCTAACTGTCGCTGACATTTGTGCGACAAATAGCACGCTGTGGAATAGTTGGAAACAAAGTTTAATTCGTGAACTATTTTTATCAACAGAACACCAGTTAAATCAAGGCATGCAAAGCACCCCTGACTTACGTGAACGCATTCGTCACCATCGTTATCAGGCTTTATCATTACTGCGCCAATCATCCATTGATGAAGAAAAACTACAAGGGTTATGGTCTCGTTGCCATGCAGATTATTTTTTACGTCACACTCCATCCCAATTAGCATGGCATGCTAAGCACCTACTAGCCCATGATTTGAGCCAGCCTTTAGTGTTAATCAGCACGCAACCTAAACATGGCGGAACAGAAATTTTCATTTGGTGCCATGATAAACCCCATTTATTTGCCGCTGTCGCCAGCGAATTAGATCGACGAAATTTAAGCATTCACAGTGCTCAAATTTTTACTAACAAAGACAATATGGCCATGGATACCTTCGTCGTACTTGAGCCTAACGGTAGCCCCCTATCCAAAGACAGATACGATCATATTCGAAAAATGTTGTTATTAGCCGTTCAGCAACCCGAAATTTCACTCCCTAAGCCACGTACTTTACCGTCAAAGTTACGTCACTTTACCGTGCCAACAAAAGTTAATTTTCTACATTCCACTAACGAACGTCGCACTTATATGGAGTTGTTCGCTTTGGACCAACCTGGTTTATTAGCTCGCATCGGTCATATTTTTGCTCAAATGGAAATTTCTCTGTATGGCGCGCGCATCACCACAATTGGCGAAAAAGTGGAAGATTTCTTTGTGTTAGCAGATAAAGATCACAAAGCGTTGACTAAAAATATGCAACAAGAGTTATCAGAAAGGTTGACAGAAACCCTAAAATCGAAGGATAAAATATAGCGTCCATCACATTTTCATGGTGAACGTTCACTTTTATGTCATTCAAGAGGAAAATACAATCAATGCAGCATTTACAAGCGATCATTGAACAAGCGTTCGAAGAGCGAGCCAGTATCACACCAAATACTGTATCAAGTTCGGTAAAACAAGCCGTGCTAGATACCATTGCATTACTCGATAGCGGCAAATTGCGTGTAGCTGAAAAAATTGCCGGTGTTTGGGTTACCCATCAATGGCTGAAAAAAGCGGTTTTGTTATCCTTTCGCATTCAAGATAACCAAGTGATTGACGGTGCAGAAAGCCGTTATTTCGATAAAGTGCCGATGAAATTTGCAGATTATGACCAAGCTCGCTTCGAGAAAGAAGGCTTCCGAGTTGTTCCTCCAGCGGCTGTACGTAAAGGCGCTTATATCGCTAAAAATAGCGTATTAATGCCATCTTATGTCAATATTGGTGCCTACGTTGATGAAGGCACCATGGTGGATACATGGGCAACCGTGGGCTCATGTGCGCAGATTGGTAAAAACGTGCATTTATCTGGTGGCGTGGGTATTGGCGGTGTCTTAGAGCCACTACAAGCCAACCCAACGATTATTGAAGACAACTGCTTTATTGGTGCTCGTTCCGAAGTGGTCGAAGGGGTGATTGTTGAAGAAGGCTCCGTTATTTCAATGGGGGTTTATCTGGGACAAAGCACCAAAATCTATGACCGTGAAACAGGTGAAATTCATTACGGCCGAGTCCCTGCTGGTTCCGTGGTTGTATCGGGAAATTTACCATCAAAAGATGGTCGCTATAGCCTATATTGCGCAGTCATTGTTAAAAAAGTCGATGAGAAAACTCGCGGCAAAGTCGGTATTAATGAATTATTAAGAACGATTGATGAGTAATTAATCACCTAGAATCTCATACCAAACCTGTTACTGGTTTTTATAATAAGTTTTTGTCATGAGCCATTGTAATTAGGTTAAAAATCGAAGCTATCCCGAATCGCATACACTCGTATGCAACTCGGGTGGCCATATCAGCGTTACCTTTTAATATTAGCGCATTAATTGCAAAGAGAAGTTTGTCAATTTCTAGAAATCGCGCATAATATGTCCGTAGCTTTTGCCGTTTACCTCTAATAAAACTGTATTATTTTATTTTTCATTATAATGATGCTGTTTGCGTAATAACATCATTCAATCTATCACCCAGATGGGTAGAATAGATAACTTCTTAACGAGAAATAGACCGATATTGTTACGGCCTGCTCACACTATCACTTTGTTCACCGACTCTGTCTCTACAGTAAAGCGAGCTAACATGTACGATAATTTGAAAAGTTTAGGCATCAGTAACCCTCAAGACATCGACCGCTACACCTTACGCCAAGAAGCGAATAATGACATTTTAAAAATTTATTTTCGCAAAGATAAAGGGGAGTTTTTCGCTAAAAGCGTAAAATTCAAATATCCACGCCAGCGTAAAACCATTGCGGATGGTAATAATAATTTCAAAGAAATTAATGAAATTAACACTAACCTGCGTTATGCCATCGAAGAACTAGACCAAATTTGCCAAACAGATCAAACTGATATTGATTTAAAACACAAAATTCTTGATGATTTACGTCATCTTGAACATGTGGTTTCAAACAAGATCGCGGAAATTGAAGCGGATCTAGAAAAATTGACCCGTAAATAATTTACAGGCGAAACGATTGATTTACTGCGCCGTAGTACTGCCGATATTTATCATTAATACTGGTAATACTACGGCGCAGACATTTAAAGTAACTCAGCCCATGCTTCAACCCAAGGCTTAGCAAACTCCTCGGGAACATCGACTTCAATCGCATCAATAAATAAAATATCACCAATACGGGTTGCTGATTGCTCAGCTAACAACTCATCAAAACGAATACCAGCGCCACAAAAACTTTCATAACTGCTATCGCCTAAAGCAATTAGGCCATAACGCAAATCCGGTTGATAACCGACAACATCTTTGATTTCGCTATATAACGGGGCGATTGTATCAGGCAAATCCCCTTGCCCTGTCGACGAGGTAACAATAAGTGCAATTTCATTGCCTGAATTATAAAGTTGCCAATCATTCAAGGTGGGCTCATCAAAAACAACCACTTCATGCCCTTGCTGCTCTAAAATTTCTTGTGCCGTTTCCGCAACAGCTAAAGAGTTCCCATAGACAGTTCCAACAAAAATGCCTATTTTTGACATAACATTCCCTCTATTTCATAGTTAACTTGATGAGTTAATGACGTTTATCCCTAATTTTGCAACTTTATCTGACCATCCAAATTGCTCAATTAATGACAACCATTGTGTATCCCACGCGGCAACTAACGATATATTTTCTTTTGTTATTGGGTGATTTAAATTTAATAAGCTGGCATGTAACATCAAGCGAGACACTGAAAAATGTGTATTCACTCCTCTATTCTGCCGTAAGTCTCCATGCTTGCTATCACCAATAATAGGGTGACGAAGGTGAGACATATGCCTTCTCAATTGATGTTTACGACCAGTTTCAGGTTTTAACTCAACTAAACTAAATCTTGATGTTTCATATCGCCCAATCGCAATCGCGCACTCAACTGTTGCTATCGGTTTACAGTGGGTAACGCATTCCTGTAGAACAGGTTCACGTGACGCATGTTTATCTGCAATTTTATCTAATTCTTCTAATAGCGGATAATCGATGGTTTGCTCTTCGGTTAAATAACCACGAACAACAGCGTGATACACTTTTTCTAACTGATGGTTTTCAAATTGAGCCGATAACAGCCTTGCAACCTCGCTCGATAATGCAAAAAGTAATATACCTGAGGTAGGCCTATCGAGGCGATGAATGGGATAAACATACTGGCCAATTTGGTCACGTAATGTTTGCATAACAAATACGGTTTCTTTACTGTCCAACCAGCTGCGGTGCACTAACATACCCGCAGGCTTATTCACCGCCACCAGATATTCGTCGTGATAAATAATTTCCAACATCAATAAATTACCCGTTGGTCTTCGTTGAGAAAAAACCATCTAATTCACGCAAATAATTAATAATTAGCGTGTATTGTTCTTCTTCATCATGCTTATAAGCTTCTTCAAAATAAGGCGCGACGGCAAAATTAGTTGGCAGTACTGCCCCTTGTTCAATTAACATTTGAAGACGAGGTATCAAAATCCACTGCAGCCACTCTATAGCCTCCATCGTATCAATACAAAAAGGCTCTATGCTGTTAAAAGCTTCAGGTGAAGGTGGCTGTTCATTCCAAAGGGATTTTAATTTCATTTCCTCTTCTAAGTGACGAAGTTTCTCAATAATACGTTGTTCAATATTCATACTTAAACTCATTTAGTGATGGCTGCAGCAAATATACGGTATTTTCTATCATAATTCTGTCGGATACATGGGGTTAAGCCTTAACAAATACAAGTTTATTTATTTTGCATATCGATAATAATTATTATCGTAGCTATTAATCGAACAACTCATTTAATAAGATTCGTTTATATTTTGTTGCAGATAGCACATGTAAGATTAAATGTTTTATCAATTTAGTACTTACAGAATAATTAACAACAAAATGGTTTATCTATGGGACGACTAAAACAGTGGCGTAAAGAAAATAAAGTCTGGAAAGCTTTAAATTCTAACTATATTGAATTAAAAAGAAAAATACGTATTTCAAAGCTACCTTCGTCACAATATCAGCATTATCAAGTTATGTGCCAAAACTACCGTAGTGCGCAATTTTCTTCAGTTATTGAAAGCGTTCCTCATTTTATCGAACGCCCTATAAATAAGTATCTACATAAAAGCTGGAGCGGAAAGCAAAAGCTATTAACCGCCAGCTACACTCTCAACTTAATTGAAAAGACATTTAAACCTGAAGCTATTGAAGCGATGTTTTCTGCTAAGCGAAAAGGGCTTATCGTGGCAAACATTGAATTAAAATCAGGCGAGTTCGCTCAATTAACTTTGATTTATTCTCAATACCCTCGGGAAGGCGATCTCACTTTACACTTGAAAAATGAAACGGGCGACGATATTTATTTAATGAGCTTTTCCTTTGGCCCTGAAGGTCAACTATACGTATGCTCTTTGCAAGGCCCTTCCACTGAACAAAGTGTCGACCAAGTTAGATTGATTACTAAACAGATGCACGGTATGAGACCAAAAAACTTATTAATGTCAGCCATTTATGCCGTAGCAAGCTTCTTTCAGGTAAAATCAATATTAGGAATTTCAAACCAGTGCCATATTAAGAGCCAACATTTGAAATCAAGCTACGATATGTTTTGGCAAGAATGTAGTGCAACGAAAACACCTGATGGTTGGTTCCAATTACCCACTCAAGAGCCTGTACGAGATATTGAGTCAGTGAAAAGCCAGCGTCGTGCTGAATTTCGCCGCCGGGAAGCACTACGCGATGCCATGACTCAAGAGATTATTACCTCGTTAACCAAGAATTCAATTAGCTTAGAGTATTAATTTTAATAAATTATCTTTAGCACTTTAACACCACTTAGCTACGAGTGATTCATAACTAAAAAAGCCAGTCAACCTAAGCTGACTGGCCCATACTTTAAAATTTACGCATCCTGCAAAATGACTTCCCGTCATTCAACATCCTGTTGATTAAAACAAATTCATAGATTCGTCATCTAGTCGCGTTCCATCGCCTTGTTTTAAACAATTTTTATACCTCACAAGAAGGTATAAAAAGCTAAACGAGTTTACCCTGTCCAGCGAGATAAGAATGCATTAAATCTATTAATGAAACAACCTAGCAAAATAAACAATAACACAGTAAAACACGCAAAAATCGCATACCAGATAGTAACGCCATGAAATTAAAAGTTAAATAATTATCATTACAATATAAAGATCATTTTTTAAGAAATTACTTAGTTCAATTGTAGGCATTTACTTACACAAACCCACTTAAAAATACTTACCCCTGAGGTTCAACGACAACCCCTAGTTCATCCAGAAAACTTGTTAAATTCGAAGAAAGTACACGCCGGTCCTGACTACCAAATTTTTCTAATATAATTTCCCCCGTGAGATTACACATTGATATCATTTCAATCTCAGACTCTAAAGTCGCAATGAACAGCGTGGGGGATAGTTTTAAACGCTTTTGAGTGACTAAATGACCAATTAAATTCTCTTGCAAACGGATGAAGTCATCTTCATTCCAAACCTGCACTAAACTCAGCGTAATATCACGAAATGTGGCTTTCATATCGCCAGCAAGCTGTGTCGTATAAAAAGTATGGATATCACTTTGTAAATTAATCTCCAATGCTGTCGCGACTTTATCCAAGTTCGCATCCTTTATTGGAAATGCTTGAGGCTCCCAGTAAACCCAATTTTCACCTGTACGGACAATACAGGGAGATGGAATGCCATATAAATCTGTTGAGGCAGGAGGTAACCCCGTTTGTTGATGCCATTGTGAAACATATTTTTGAGTAAAATTATGTAGTGCGGCAGAATGTGATGTATTCATAATTATCTATTTTTTGTAGTCAATTTAAAGAGAAAGGCGTCAATGTTGCCGATAAATGGTATTATGACAGAAGTTCACAGACGAAGAAAATATCCCAATTTTTACCTGTTAGCCTCATTTTTAGTTTATGAAGTATAAGGACTCCTATGTCACACTATCAGAATAATCCCGCACTTAATAATTTAACTCTTGGGAAAAAAACGGCTTATCATGACCAGTATGATGCCACATTATTACAAGCTGTCCCTCGTAGCTTAAATCGTGATCCTTTAGCCATTCACGCTAAGTCGCTTCCATTTCACGGTGCTGACATTTGGACAATGTACGAGCTTTCATGGCTAAATCAGCGTGGTGTTCCCCAAGTAGCGATAGGCTCGATTAGTGTTGATGCAAATAGCGAAAATTTAATTGAGTCTAAAAGTTTTAAGCTTTATCTAAACAGTTTTAACCAAACGCGTTTTGAAACTTGGGAAAATGTGCGAAGCGCTTTGCAAAATGATTTAAGCCGCTGTGCTAATGGGCAAGTAAGCGTTACACTCCATAAATTAGAGCACTTTTCTCATCAACCTATCCAGCCATTACTTGGCACATGTATTGATGAGCAAGAAATTGACATTGATAATTATGAGTTTAATCGTGACTATTTGGCGAATTGTACCCAGCAACAAGTTGTTGACGAAACGTTAGTGAGCCATTTATTAAAATCAAATTGTTTAATTACCAATCAACCTGACTGGGGCTCTGTGCAGATCCACTATCGTGGACCAAAAATTGATCGCGAAGCCTTATTACGTTACTTGGTCTCATTTCGCCATCATAATGAGTTTCACGAACAATGTGTTGAACGCATTTTCACTGATATTATGCAATTATGTAAACCTGAAAAATTAAGTGTTTACGCACGCTATACTCGCCGTGGAGGGCTTGACATAAACCCATGGCGTAGTAATGAAGAATTTACGCCTGAATTAGGTCGCTTATCACGGCAATAAATATATATGCTTGAAAAGTAAATGTAATTAATACATTTGCAGTACAATTCACATATCAAGAACCCATGGGGTAAAGGAGTACTACTTGATTACTCATATCAGTCCATTAGGATCTATGGATCTACTCTCTCAACTTGAAGTTGATATGCTAAAACGCACGGCCAGTAGCGATTTGTACCAATTATTTAGGAATTGCTCTTTAGCCGTTTTGCATTCAGGCAGCTTAACTGATAGCAGCAAAGAGCTATTAGAAAAAAGTAAAGATTTTGATATCAATGTATTACGTCGTGAACGTGGCGTTAAGCTTGAACTTATCGAGCCCCCAGAAAAAGCCTTTGTTGATGGTAAAATCATCCGCACCTTACAAGCAAACCTGTTTGCCGTCTTACGTGACATTTTATTTGTTCATGCGCAGATTACGCATGCCAAAGAACAATTTAATCTAGACCTCGAAAACGGCACGCATATCACCAATATGATTTTCTCTATATTACGTAATGCTCGCGCACTACATATTGATGAAGACCCAAGTATGATTGTTTGCTGGGGGGGCCACTCAATTAATGAAATTGAATACCAATATGGCCGTAAGGTCGGTAACGAGCTTGGCTTGCGTGAACTCAATATCTGTACTGGTTGTGGCCCGGGAGCGATGGAAGCACCAATGAAAGGTGCCGCTGTTGGCCATGCCCAACAACAATACAAAAATAGCCGTTTTATCGGTTTAACTGAACCTTCAATTATCGCTGCTGAGCCACCAAACCCATTAGTGAACGAGCTCATCATTATGCCTGATATCGAAAAACGTTTAGAGGCATTCGTTCGATTAGGTCATGGGATTATTATCTTCCCTGGTGGTGTTGGTACCGCTGAAGAGTTGCTTTATTTACTTGGTATCTTGATGGACCCAGCCAACAGTGAACAAGTTCTACCATTGATTTTAACGGGTCCAAAAGAAAGTGCAGAATACTTTGAAGTGTTAGACGATTTTATTCGTCACACTTTAGGTGATGAAGCCAGTAAGCATTACCAAATTATTATTGACGATGCACCAGAAGTTGCTCGTGTAATGAAACGTAGCATGCCACAAGTTAAAGAAAATCGCCGTAGCACCGGCGATGCCTATAGCTTTAACTGGTCCATTAAAATTGCTCACGATTTACAGCATCCATTCGAACCAACGCATGAAAATATGGCATCACTGAACCTCCATCCAGGGCAAGCCCCTGAAAAATTGGCTTCAGATTTACGCCGTGCTTTCTCCGGTATTGTGGCTGGTAACGTGAAAGAATTTGGTATGAAAGCCATAGAAAAGCATGGACCATTCAAAATTCACGGCGATAGTGAGCTAATGAAGCGTATGGATGTGCTATTACAAGGCTTCGTTGAGCAACATCGTATGAAATTACCGGGTGGTACGGCATATGAACCTTGCTATGAAATCGTGAAATAAGTAAATGATGGCGTATTTATGATCCACTTATTAATTATTGATGCATTAAACTTAATACGCCGTATCCACGCGGTGCAAGGAAGCCCGTGTGGAGAAACTTGTTTATCTGCAATATCGCAGTTGATCGCCCACACTAATGCCACACACGTTGTTGCGGTGTTCGATGAAGAAGGGCGTCATCAAAGCTGGCGTCATGAAAAACTGCCCGATTACAAAGCAGGTCGGCAACCTATGCCTGAAGATTTGCATACTGAGCTCCCCGTATTAATAGCCTTATTTAAAGAAAAAGGGATTCACTGTTGGCAGTCTGAAGGAGATGAAGCCGATGATTTAGCCGCTACCTTAGCAACACGTATTGCAGGTTCGGGGCACACTGTCACCATCGTATCCACAGATAAAGGTTACTGCCAGCTACTTGCCCCTAACTTAAGAATTCGCGATTATTTTCAAAAGCGCTGGCTTGATATCCCTTTTATTGAAAAGGAATTTGGCGTTTCTCCTGAGCAGCTCCCTGATTATTGGGGACTTGCTGGGATCAGTAGTAGTAAAGTTCCCGGTGTCGCGGGCATTGGCCCCAAAAGTGCGACAATACTCTTGCAGCAATACCACTCAATTGAAAATATATTTGCCAATTTAGATAAAATTGAAGAGAAATGGCAGAAAAAGCTAATCAATCAGCAGGAGATTGCATTGATTTGCCGAGATATTGCGACGTTAAGAACCGATATTGTGCTCCAAGGAAATTTAAATCAGCTGCGTTATACAACCAACTAGTAGAAATAAAAAGGCCACTTCATTAGTGGCCTTTTTATTGACTGAATTTATGAATTAATAATACTCACGTGCCATCGGATTCGCCGACCATACCCTCATCACATGTACAGTCACTTCTTCTCGGTCATGATAAAGCTGCTTCGCTTGAATCAACACATTAACGCCTTGTTCTTTAAGCTGTATTTTCAACTTTTCTAAGATATGTGAGACTTCTTCATAGCGCTTTTTCATCGGCAATTTTAAGTTAAAAATGGCCTCTCGGCACCAACCTTGAGCAAGCCAATCCGTCATTAATGCAGCAACTTTAGCTGGTTTTTCGACCATATCACAGACTAACCAAGTGATGTTATGGGAAGTAGGCTTAAATTTAAAACCATCTTCACGGTGATGCTTAACTTGCCCTGTATCCATAAGGCTTTCCGCCATAGGACCATTATCTACAGCATCGACCATCATACTGCGTTTCACCAATTGATAAGTCCATCCCCCTGGACATGCTCCAAGATCTACAGCTTTCATTCCACTTGCTAGACGCTCCTCCCATTCTTCATAAGGAATAAAGACATGGAAAGCTTCCTCAAGTTTTAAGGTTGAACGGCTCGGGGCATCTGATGGGAATTTTAACCTTGGGATCCCCATATAGAAATTCGAACTATTATTAGTATATGAATACCCGGTATAGCAGCAACCTGGAGCAATAAAGAATACATGAATAACTGGTCGCTTAAAATTTTCAAGTGGTAATAAGATTTTTTCTTTACGTAATGCATTACGCAAAGGTACCGTAAACTTGCGGCAAAACTTTAGCAATTCTTTCGATTCGTTGGTATCAGCAACTTCAACACGGAGATCTCCTGCCCGCACAACTTGCTGACTCAATGCATTTACAATCGGGGTAATACGGTCTTCAGGCGGTAAATCCTTAAGTAAGTCCCCTATTACAATCATTTGACGAGCAAAAATTAATTCTCGAAAAGGTAACGTTCGTGCGAGTGTATCCGCATCTTCTGCTTGGTAGCACTCAAAAATAACATAACCACTATTTTCTTTTACGCGGGCAAAACCATAAATTTCTTTTTGCCCAGCTTTATCTGTAATCTCTGCTGCACATTCTTTTTCAAAGCCTGGACGGCAATATAGTGCAATTTTATTACTCATTGCGTGACGCCGATTTCCTTAGACGCATAGCGCCAATAACCACTAACAGCCAACCAATTAGGAAACATACACCACCTATTGGCGTAAAATAAGAAAAGTATTTTACCTGCAATAGTGCCATACAATAAAGGCTACCGCTAAAAAGAAGTATCCCAACAGAGAAAAACACACCTGACCAGTAGAACCACAGAATAATTTTACGTAATAGAATTGCCCCGAGCACCATCAATGCAACAGTATGCAACATTTGATAACGTAGCCCGATTTCAATCCAGTCCATTTGGTGGACACTCATAATTGACGATAACGCGTGTGAACCAATAGCCCCAAAAGCAACAGTAAAGAAGCCACTAATTCCAGCGAAAATTAACATCAAACGACTATTCACAGTAACACCTTTTATTTAACTACTTGATTACTGAATAAGCGCCACATCTTGGTCACCCGTAATAAAGCCTAATTTCTCTTGTTCACTTGCAGCCTGCCCAAGAATCCATTGGCGAAATGCAGCTATTTTGCCTAAATCAGCCTGATTTTCTTGGCAAACTAAGTAGAATGCATTTTTACTAACTAATACCTCACTAAAGGGACAAACTAAGCGCCCTGCATCAATTTCATTTTTAGCCATCACATTATTCGTTAGTGCAATTCCTTGGCCATGAACCGCGGCTTGAATAACCATAGCGCTATGACTAAAAATAGGACCTTGCTGTACATTAACTACATTTTGTAACTCTAGTTGCTTAACATATGCTTGCCAGTCCCTTCGTGAAGAATCGTGAAGTAACGTATGTTTTGCTAAATCCTCAGGATTTTTTAGTTGGCGATCCCCTGTTAATAAAGATGGTGAACATACTGGCATTAAATATTCAGCATAAAGCCTGTCTGTTCTTAGCCCAGGCCAATTACCTTTACCGTAGAAAATAGCGACATCAACGTCATCTGCCAATTTATCTTCTTCTCTATCTACAGCTTGGATCCGCACATCAATTCCGGGATAGGCTTGATTAAAACCAGAAAGCCTTGGTACCAGCCACTGAATCGCAAAACTTGGGGATAAACTCACCGTTAATGCCCCTTTTGCACTTCTAGCTTGTAATTTACGTGTCGCCTCGTTCAAAGAAGAGAAAATCTCTTTAATATCAAGATAATAGCTTTGACCTTCTTCTGTCAATAGCAATGAACGATTGCGTCGGCGAAACAATTTCAACCCAAGGAAATCCTCCAAACTTTTCATTTGGTGGCTAACGGCCGCTTGAGTTACAAATAATTCTTCTGCTGCCTTAGTAAAACTTAAATGACGAGCTGCAGCATCAAAGACTCTCAGAGCATTTAGGGGCGGTAATCTTTTAGACATAATCACTTCTACTTGGCATCTTGTTATGCATTAGTTTTTTTCATCCGAAGCATTATAATTTGTCCCTTGAGGATACGCTAGTAAATACCTATAGTATGCACACTTCCTAAGCCGGAACGAAAAGTTACAGAGTTTAGTTACTTTGAAACTTTTGGCTTTGTGGTTGTGATGTTGTGTTTGCAAGTTGTCTGGTTGAACCAGACCTTTGTAGCTTTAGCTACTGTTTTTTCACTTCCTGTACATTTACCCTGTCTGTCCATAGTGATTTTATATAGTGCACCGCCAACGCGCGGTGCTTTTTTTTACTCTTTTTTTAATATTTTAATGGTATTTACTTAAACAATTTAACTTAACAAATACAGATATCTATAGATAATTACTAGTGTACCGAAAAAACTATCAGTAAGATATTTAAGATAAATCTTGAAAATTATTTACTAAGTGCTGAAAAAAATAACTTTATAAGTTAAAGGCATTGTATTGTAATGCAAAACACTGAATCATCTTGAAACCACATCGAGAATAATGCTAACAATTAATACCAAACGTAACAAAATATTTCAATGATTAGATTAAAAAATGATGCGTTTAAATTAATCAGAAATAACCATAAATGTACTAATAAATGTACAATCCATTAATACAGCACTCAGTAATATCAAATCACATTGAAATTTTGACTAAAAAGAAAATACTCATGGATCATTTCAGCGCCGCCACATTTCGTCTCGCTTTTCCAGCGATAGACTCACCAACACTATTTTTTGATAGTGCAGCTACAGCATTAAAGCCCATTGCCATGATCAATGCATCAAATGACTATTATCGCTTGTCAGGCAGTTCGGTATATCGCGGGCAATCACCTGAATCATTAAAATTAACCCGTGACTATGAACTAGGTCGAATTCGTGCGGCGAAATATATTCATGCTTCAAGTGAAAAAAATATTATTTGGACTCGCGGAACAACAGAGTCAATTAATTTAATTACACAAGGTTATTTTCGCTCAAGATTACAGCCTAACGATGAAATTATTGTCAGCGAAATAGAACATCATTCAAATTTATTACCTTGGATTATGCTTTCACAGCAAACTGGTGCCAAAATTATAAAATGGCCGGTTGAAAAAAACCTGACGTTGAACCTTGATGTTCTCAAATCTAAATTATCGGAAAAAACGAAAGTCATCGCTATCACACAAATGTCTAATGTAACTGGCTATCAGCCAGATATACAGATGGTGACTCAGCTTGCTCACCAAGTAGGGGCGCTAGTCGTTGTTGATGGAGCACAAGGTGTCGTTCATAGTCCTATAAATGTCAGTGAGCTAAATATCGATTTCTATGTATTTTCAGCACATAAGTTATATGGGCCGACTGGGCTTGGGGTTTGCTACGCCAAAGCAGAACTTTTAGAGCAAATGACTCCTTGGCATGGTGGAGGAAAAATGTTGACTCACGTCACATTTGATAATTTCACTCTTGCCCCTATTCCCCAACGATTCGAAGCAGGAACACCGAATATTGCAGGGGTAATTGCCTTTTCGGCTACTCTAGAGTGGCTGGAAAAAATAAATTTAACACTAGCAGAAACATATACTTGCTCATTAATCGAATATGCAGCTAAAAAACTGTCGGCGCTACCCGGCTTTATTAGCTATAGTGTACCTCATTCTCCTTTGCTATCATTTAACTTCAAAGATGTTCACCATAGTGATCTGGGAGCCCTCTTGACCGAGCAAAATATTGCATTACGCTATGGTCAACATTGCACCCAACCATTAATGGATGCATTAAATATAAGTGGCTGCTTGCGCATCTCAATGATGCCTTACAATAACCAGCAAGATGTCGATAAATTTATCGATGCAGTTACTGTTTCACTTTCTATACTCAATGAATAAATCAATAAAGGAAGCCTAATGACTTCGACTAACCATGAACTTGCTCCGCACCCATTCGGTACAGAGATTAAAATTCAAGAAATAGTTGAACAGTTTTCCACACATAAAGCATGGGAAGATAAATATCGTTTATTAATTCAATTGGCGAGAAAGTTGCCAGCATTGTCTGATGATGAAAAGCTGCAAACTCAAGAAGTTAAAGGCTGTGAAAACCGTGTTTGGATAGGCGCACTACTGAATGATGATGAAACATTTCATTTTTATGGGGATAGTGAAGGCCGAGTAGTGAAAGGATTATTTGCCATTTTGTTAGCTGCAGTTGAGCAAAAAACAGCGAAAGAGATTATGGAAATTGATTTTAATCACTTACTAACTCAAACCGGCTTACCTGGGCAGCTCAGTGAATCGCGCCAAAATGGTATTCAGTCACTCATTACTGCAATTCAAAATATTGCTAATGAAATGACGCCTGCATAATTCATTGGATGAGGCTATCTATTGCAATAGCCTCATTCACTTTACTGTTTTTCCATTTCCCGTTGTGATTTTGCTATCATCTTTTTAAGTGCATGTGAAACAGCAATAAACCCAAAACTAGCCGTAACCATAGTAACCGCACCAAAGCCTGAAGCGCAGTCCATTCGCTTTGAACCATCCGCAGTGCTTTTTGCCGCACACACAGTACCGTCGCTTTGTGGATAAACAAGCTGTTCGGTAGAAAAAACACAATCAATCCCAAGCTTTCCTTTTCCATTTTTAACGACGTTAAAATCGGATTTTAAGCGTTCTCGTAACTTAGCCGCTAATGGGTCTTGAACTGTTTTAGCCAAGTCCACTACTTGAATTTTTGTTGGGTCGATTTGCCCACCAGCACCGCCTGTGGTGATAACGGGTATTTTAAAGCGCCTACAATACGCTAACAGCGCAGCTTTAGGCCTTACACTATCAATCGCATCAATAACATAATCAAACCCCGCATCAAGGTAATGAGCGACATTATCAACCGTAATAAAATCATCAATAACATTCACTACACATTCGGGGTTAATTTCTAAAATACGATTTTTCATCACATCAACTTTTGGCTGCCCAACGGTCGATTTGATGGCATGTAATTGCCGATTAGTATTAGTCACACAGATATCATCCATATCAATCAATGTGATATGCCCAATACCTGAACGAGCAAGTGCCTCAGCGGCCCAGACACCTACCCCACCAATACCAATGACACAAATGTGGGAACGTGCAAAAAGATGAAGAGCATGTTGCCCATATAAACGCCCGATCCCAGCAAAACGCTGCATCCAAGCATCAGAAAGCTTAGCTTGCATAATAACGAACAACCTCAGTTAAACCTGTAACTACAGTGAACCAAATAGCGGCTGGCTTTTTTTCAGCACCCAAACTCGCCCGTAATGGTTATAAAAACCGGCCATTTTTCCAGCTTCATGGCCTATACCGTGGTAAATATCAAAATGATGCCCTTTAATCGCCCCACCGACATCCAAGGCTATCATCATACGCATTTCATACTGCCCCGTAAATTTCCCGTTATTATCTAATACAGGGATTTCTGCGAGCAAGGCTGTACCCGGTGGAATAAGGGTTTTATCTGATGCAACGGATGCTTTAGCGATTAAAGGAACAGCACTTGCCCCTCTAACAGGAACAAATGATTGTGGTTTAAAAAATACAAATGACGGGTTTTCTTCTAAAAGCTGGCGAACTTCTTGCTCGCTATGCTGATTAGTCCAATCATGAATAGCTTGTAATGACATTTGGCTCAGAGGAACCTCGCCACGATCCACCAGTACTTTTCCAATACTTTTGTATGCGTGACCATTTTTACCTGCATAACCAAAGAAATTCAGTGGGCTACCATCCCCAAAATCAACATAGCCACTTCCTTGAACTTCCATCATAAAATTTTCAACCGGTGAATTGCTATAAGCTAAAATTAAATTATCACTCAGGGCACCGTTATAAATAGCTGCTCGACTAGGTAAACGAGTTTTTCCTTTTGGTGGCATGCCGTACAACGGATAACGAAACTCCCCTTGAGCCATACGGCGGGCCTCAATAACAGGCGTGTAATACCCTGTGAATTGTACGTTTCCATAATTATCGGCGCCTTCCATTTGGAAAGCGGTTAAATTGAAATTAGCCAATTGAGCCGGATTTCCTCCCGCCATCAACCAATTCTCTATAGCATGGTAGGTGTCGTTATTATTTTTAAACAACCGCGGTGATGCATTTTTAATTTCATTAACCTGTTGATTAAAATCTGGCGCATTTATAGGTCGCCCATTTACATTCACCTGATTTACTTTCTGTAAATCCTGAACTAAGCGACCATCTTTATATTGTTGGCCTTTATCCGTTGGATGGGTTTGGCATCCAGCCAATAAAGAAAGAAATACGCTGGTTACTAACCATTTTTTTACTGTATGTTTATTGACGATTTTTGTTAGCCCTATATTCATGCTCTACCACCCAGATAAATCCAACAATCCAATATGAAGCGCACAATAGCAAACCCAATTAGGGAATGAAACGTGTAAATATATTTAGAGAGGTTATTTTCCTTTCCCTACTCATCAAAGTGTAAAAAACAGCCAGACAGAACATATTTTGTTCTGTAAATGCTAAATTTTGTAAAAAAAACACGAAAAAACTTGCATCAGATCTCATCCCGAGTATAGTGCCCGCATCGGACGCGGGGTGGAGCAGCATGGTAGCTCGTCGGGCTCATAACCCGAAGGTCGTTGGTTCAAATCCAGCCCCCGCAACCAATTACTGATTAAATCAGTAAAGTAACAAAAAATCTGCAGTATAAAGTCGTAAAAATTCAGTCGCGGGATGGAGCAGCTTGGTAGCTCGTCGGGCTCATAACCCGAAGGTCGTTGGTTCAAATCCAGCTCCCGCAACCAATTTTTTACCTCTTCAGTCGCGGGGTGGAGCAGCATGGTAGCTCGTCGGGCTCATAACCCGAAGGTCGTTGGTTCAAATCCAGCCCCCGCAACCAATTCTTTCGAATATCATTTCTGATTCAATTCCTTTTATAACTTCACAATAAGATCTTCTATTTTTAATCATCAATAAAAAAGGCGATTCACACACTCGCTTATCACCTTTCTTTATCTTAATCTGATTTTAATCAATTAGTTGCGAATTGCTAATGCACCGCCATTACGGAAGTAAGCTTTTACTCCTTCAAAAATGGATTCCGCCATTTGCTGTTGGAATTTAGCTGTTTTTAATTTCCGTTCTTCTTCTAAATTACTAATAAAAGCCGTTTCGACTAGAATAGATGGGATCTCTGGTGCTTTCAGTACCGCGAATCCAGCTTGGTCAACTCTATTCTTATGCAATTTATTAACCTTCCCCATCCGCTTTAACACTTCATCACCAAATTTCAAACTGTCATTAATCGTCGCGGTTTGCACGAGATCAAACATCGTATGGTCAAGATACACATCACCGCTTTTACTCACTCCCCCCACTAAGTCCGCTTCGTTTTGTGTTTGTGCAAGGTAGCGAGCCGTGTTACTAGTAGCCCCTTTCGTTGATAGTGCAAAAACAGAAGAACCACGGGCTGAACGATTAGTAAATGCATCTGCATGAATTGAAACGAATAAATCTGCCTGCATTTTACGTGCTTTCGCTACTCGGACTTTTAACGGAATAAAGACATCTTCATTGCGTGTCATATAGGAGCGCATTTTAGGGTCTTTATCTATCAACGCTTTTAAGCGACGGGCAATCTGTAAAACCACATCTTTTTCACGCGTTTTATATTTACCTATCGCACCAGGGTCTTCGCCACCATGTCCTGGGTCGATCATAATAATAATTGGACGATCCGTTCCCGCCTTTCCAGGCTTCTTCGCTTGAGCAGGCATACTTTCTTCAAGATCACCTTTATTGTAATCCTCAAGCAATGCCAATAGTGGGTCATCATTGGTATCAACACCTTTGCCTGGATAAAAATCCAGAACCAAGCGGTGTTTAAATTCCGCGACAGGTGCCATCGAAAAGAATTGAGGACTGACTTTATTTTTAACCTCAAACACCAAGCGAACCGTTTTTGGATCAAATTGCCCAACTCTAACTAGTTTTAGATAGGGATCACGTGTTTGAATTTGAGTTCCCATATCTTTCAACACATTATTTAACTGCACCCCTTCAAGGTCGACCACAATACGTTCAGGGTTATTAAGCACAAACTGACGGTACTTCAATGGAGTGCTAGATTCCAATGTAACTCGAGTATAGCTCGATGCTGGCCAAATACGCACAGCCACCACACTGCTACTCGCAGAAAAACCGAATGGGCTAATGCTCAGTAACATAACTGCAGCTGCGCCTTGAATAAAACGACGCTTAGATGGGTTGTGATCTTGGTGACTCATCAATAATTCCGAACCTAGAACTGAGAAATAAAGTGATTTTAGGATAATTGCTAATAATTAGACTTGAAACACGCACTCTAACTAATCATTTGCACTCTGTCATTAAGAATATATCAAAGCATCTATAGAGTTACAGTAATGAGTATAACTTAATCATACTAAGAGAAAATATTTGTGAGTAACTTTCTGTGTCAATTTTATGCAATTCAGATTTCGTAGAGTATATCCAGTTAAGTTTAGAGATATGTAAATGTAAAAAATAAAAATGTTACTTTTTTTATCCTATCTTTTACTTGATATTTCCCAACAAAAAGAATAAAAATACATTATTAACGAATAAAAATTCAATTAAGAGGGTTGTTATGAAAGAGCGCAGCACCGAGTTGGTTGATGAGTTTCGCCATTCGGTCCCTTATATAAACGCCCACCGCGGCAAAACATTTATTATTATGCTTGGTGGTGAAGCGATTGCGCATGAAAATTTTCCCAGTATTGTCAATGATATAGGGTTATTGCATAGTTTAGGCATCCGAATTATTGTCGTTTATGGCGCAAGACCTCAAATCGAGGATATCTTAGCTGAGCACCAATATGAGGCGGTTTATCATAAACATACTCGCGTAACCGATGCGAATACACTTGAATATGTAAAACAAGCTTCTGGAGCTTTACAATTAGATATTACAGCTCGGTTATCTATGAGCTTAGGAAATACCCCACTTCAAGGGGCGCATATTAATGTGGTTAGTGGCAATTTCGTTATTGCCCAGCCTCTCGGGGTCGATGATGGCATTGATTATTGCCACAGCGGAAGGATCCGTCGTATTAATGAAGAAGCTATTAATAATCAGTTAGATAATGGTTCTATCGTTCTAATTGGGCCGGTTGCTGTCTCAGTCACAGGGGAAAGTTTTAACTTGACCTCTGAAGAAATTGCCACCCAATTGGCAGTTAAAATGAAAGCAGAAAAGCTGATTGGCTTTTGCTCCTCTCAAGGTGTTGCAGATAAAAACGGCAATATTTTATCTGAATTATTTCCGAATGAAGCAGAAAACCGCATTCAAGAGCTGGAATCTGAAGGTGATTTCTATTCAGGAACCGTGCGTTTCCTGCGTGGAGCAGCAAAAGCTTGCCGCCGAGGCGTCCGCCGTAGCCATCTATTGAGCTATCAAGAAAATGGGTCTTTAATTCAAGAATTGTTCTCACGTGATGGTATTGGTACACAAATCGTCATGGAAAGTGCGGAACAAATTCGCCGTGCTAACATTAATGATATTGGTGGAATATTAGAGCTTATTCGCCCATTAGAGCAGCAAGGGATTTTAGTTAGACGTTCACGTGAACAGTTAGAAATGGAAATTGATAAATTTACCATTATTGAACGTGATAACTTAGTCATCGCTTGTGCAGCGCTTTACCCTTATCCAGAAGAAAAATTAGGTGAAATGGCATGTGTCGCTGTTCATCCTGATTACCGCAGTTCGTCTAGAGGAGAAGAACTTCTGCACCGTATTGCCGTACAAGCGAAACAATTTGGCCTAGATAAACTATTTGTTCTGACAACTCGTAGCATCCATTGGTTTCAAGAGCGTGGTTTTACCCCCGCGGAAATTGAGATGTTACCAATGAAAAAACAGGCTTTATATAACTACCAGCGCCGTTCTAAGATATTGATTTTAGATTTAAAAAACCAACCGGATAAATAAACATTAGAATCGTCAAATAATGACTGTTTAGTCGCCTGCTTTAACTCCAAACTATACAAGGATGTATAGTTTGGGTTGTGACTTTAAAACCACGGAATAGCCACTAAGCTATCTGAATAACTCTGGCTTTCTCGCACAAAGGAATGGAGTCTATATGTGGCTGTATTGCAGCTTTCATCTCAGCGAAAGAAGTACCATAAAAATAAAATGCGGTTTCTGTCGGGCCATCCCAAACTCCGTGAATACTCCCGATGTCTTCCACTGCTTCATCTAGGATATCGAACACCTCATTGATATCCCCATTTTCATAAACCTCATCTGCGAGCTCTGTCCCGTTGAAATAAATAGCCATACCTTCATCTGAGCCAAAATCAATTCGCACATCTTCGCCATGAATAAATAAACGAGAACCTTTTGGAGCTAACATTGAAGAAAAAAGTTGAATAATTAAACTGATATTTTCGTCACTGGCCTCTTCAAGTGCTATTTCTATATCGCATTCCTGCGCTTCACCATTATCAGCTAATAGTGTTCCACCACCTGTGACATGGATATTTTTACCCATGCTTTTCATGACTTCATTAAATGCGTCTTCTAAATCGCCACGTCTAATCGGTTCAAGCCTTGCATTTAATGTTACTGTAATTGCCGTCATTGCTTGCTGGTTATCCATCTCATTACCTTTACTTTAGGGTTAAATATTCACGTAACTTACATATAAACTAGTCACATTAATTGGGTCGCTAAACCGCTTCGCCGCTTGGTTGGCGTTTCAACTGCTCGACGTAATACCTTTGGACTGCCATAAAGAGATAGCTCTTTTTTAGCTCGAGTTATCGCCGTATACACTAGCTCACGGGTCATTACGGGAGAATATACATTTGGTAAAACCAATGCGGTATGAGCAAACTCCGAACCTTGTGATTTATGAACTGTCATCGCATAAGCTGTTTCATGTTGTGGGAGTCGGTTAGGTTGCACTCCACGTATAGTCCCATCAGGAAATTGAAAATAAGCTCTAAGTGCATTTTCTTCATCAGGTAAAATGATACCGATATCCCCATTAAAGAGTCCTAGAGGGCTATCATTACGACTAATCATAATTGGCCGGCCTGCATAGTGTTTATTCGATAAATTATATGGGCGGTTTATTATCCCTTGTCTATGAAACAATTTTTCCAATTTATCGTTTAGGCCAATAACGCCAAAAGGTCCTTCTCGCAGAGCCGTTAGTAACCGATATTGGTTAAATTTTTTCAAAACCTGCTCAGGGTCTTCTTTATCTTTTACCGCAAGCAGATATTCCTTATAATTTTCAGCGGCATCTAATAAAATTTTCGCGTAATCATCCGCAGTTTCTTGGATATAACTATGTACATCCGGCCGCTGTTGGTTTAGTAATTGTTGAACTTGAGAAACATTACCTTCGTTTACAGCAAAAGCGAGTTGGCCAATCCCTGAGTCTGCAGAAAAACGGTAGCTTTTACGTAGTAGACATAGGCTATCACGAATAGCAGGGCCGCTTGGTGATGCATAAGATTCGATAGAATGCCCCGTTAGTTCCGAAAGCTGAGACGCTCTTTCTACACTATAACCATTATCAGCAAACTGACAAATATCCCCTAATACTGCCCCTGCCTCGACCGAGGCTAATTGGTCTTTATCACCTAAAAATATTAACTTTGCATTTTCAGGTAATGACTCAAGTAATTTACTCATCATAGGTAAATCTACCATTGAGGCTTCATCAACAATGAGTACATCAAGAGATAAACGATTATCACGGTTATAGCGAAACTGCTGGCTCTCAGGTTGAGCCCCTAATAAACGGTGCAATGTTTTTGCATGATTAGGTAAAACAGCGCGTTCTTCATCAGTTAAAGGAATTTTTTTCATCGCCTCACCGAGGGACTCTGTCAACCTAGCAGCAGCCTTACCTGTTGGAGCGGCCAGCTCAATTCTAATTTTATGGTGATGCCTGGCTTCAAGTTTAATTAATGCCGCAAGGATACGCGCAACTGTTGTCGTTTTTCCTGTCCCCGGCCCCCCTGATATAATTGATACCTTACTGGTTACAGCAACTGCTGCGGCAATTTTTTGCCAATCTATTTCATCAGTAATGGGAAATAGGCTATCCAATACACTCTTAATTTGAGCATTATTTTGTTTGTCTACTGATGTACTAGCGAAAAAGTTTGCGACATACTGCTCATATTGCCACATTCGTTGAAAATATAAGTATCCCCCCGAAAGCACCAAAGGAGAGATTTTGTTTTCTGTTGATAGTGACACTGCATTTGCTTGTTTTAGCGTTTGATAAAGTTCTTGTTCGCTCGGCTCTCCCATTTTTTGCCAAAATTCAGCGGCTAACTCTGGGTGCCTTCCTGCAAATAATTTTTCAGGTATAACATCTGCCAGCGCTAAACAAACATGTCCAGCCATGGTTTCTGCACTAAGAAGTGCGGCAATAGTAAGCACTATAGGGTGCTTATTGTCAGAAATACTGTAAGCAAATTGCACATCTAGAGGTGTAAAGATATATTCCTCAATAGCCTGATTAAATAGGGATTTCATTAAGCTGACTCCCCTTGTTGAGCATTTTTAAATAAGCTATCTAACGCTTCAATAAAAGCGCCTATTGGGCGACAAAAGAAAATTCCATTACTTGAATTGACATTATCTATTCCTCTTAAAAATAAATAATAAACGCCTCCAAAATGGGCTTCATAGTCATAATTAGGCATTCTTTGCTTTAGGTAACGATGTAACGCCAACGAATATAGTTGATATTGTAAATCATAGCGGTGGTCTATCATCGCTTCAGCCATGGCCTCTTGGGTATAAAAGCTAGCATCCTTCCCTAGATAATTTGACTTATAATCAAGAAGATAAAATTTACCTTTCCAGTAAAAGGTGAGGTCAATAAAGCCCTTTAAAATCCCCTGAACTTTCTCAAAATTGAGCGGGGGGCAACGTTGTGATAATGGGTCATATTGATGCGTTATCTTATCTAAGTGGCTTGCACTCAATATTGACTCAATAGGAAGATAAAACTGCATCTCATCTAATTGGTCTTGAACCTGTAATGCAGACAAACATAGCCCGTCTTCTGATAATGGTGCCTGTACAATTGCGTGTAGCCATTCTTGCAGCATTGATGCCCAATGTAAGTCAAACCCTGAGGATTCAAGTTTCTCAGACAACCACTCTTGAGAAACCGGCTCACTAAAGTCAATTTCCTCCATCAAGCTATGTAAAAATGTTCCCGGAGATGCGCCTTTAGGAAATTGATGAGGGGTTAGAGTAAAAGACTCACCTTCCTGCTGCTCCACATCAATACTGGCCTCAATATCCATATTAGGGGCTAATGAATTCGCAAATTGCAATGCTGAAACTGATTGTTCTGCCTCTGTATGGCTTGAGCCGTAACTTAGCCCCGAATAACTAGTAACACGCCAATGATCATTAAAATGACGAGTCACCGTTCTTGCAGACAAGTTTACGCTGTCATTTTGTTCTAATAATAAACGTTCCGACTTAGGTTGATTAATCACGATAACATCAATAACGTCATTGCTAATCTCAGCCAACATGTCATTTAATAGTAAGCAGTCTCCAGCTTGTCCTTTTTGGATAACATAGCCCAGCGCAGATAAGTGTAAGTCTGTTTCACCACTTTTTTTCCTATTACCTTTAATTAATGGTGCAATACCAACACTACAGTGATAGATGGCTCTTGTAAGTGCCACGTACAATAAACGCAGGTCTTCTGCTAGACGTTCTTCATCAGCTAAAGCGACATTTTCTTCACTATCATTTAAATCTAGACGTACCCCATAATCTGTTCTGTCGTGATACAAGCCTTTAGATTGAGGTAAAAAATTGCTCGCAAAAGGTAACCAAACAATCTTGTATTCAAGGCCTTTAGATTTATGAATGGTACTGATTTGCACCAAGTGTTTATCACTTTCAAGACGCATTTGCTGTACGTCAGATTGATGGTCAGGATGGGCAATTTGTTGTGCTAGCCAACGTGTTAGTGTGTGCTCACCTTCAAGCTGTAATGACATTTCTTGTAATAGCTCACCAATATGCATCACATCCATCAAGCGGCGTTCTCCATCAGTGCCTGATAATAACGTTTCTGCAATCTGCCTCTGCGCCATGACCATTCTAAGCATGGGAAGCACGCCACGCTTTTGCCAAACCATGGCATAACGAGCAAATTCATCTACAATTTTTTCCCACGATTTTTCATCATGGTTTAAGTCATCAATTTGTTTAGCGGTTAAACCCAATATCCCTGTCGCCAATGCACTACGCAAAACACGTTCTTTTTCGGGTGTTAAAACTGCCTGTAGCAACCACAGTAAATCTCTCGCTTCTGGTGTTGAAAATACACTTTCCCGATTAGATTGAAATACAGAAGGGATATTTAACCGATTTAAAGCATCACGAATTAATACGGCTTCTCGTCGGCTGCGCACCAACACTGTAATGTCAGAAGCTTCAACAGGTGTATGCGCCCCTTGATTGTCAAAATAGCTACTACCTTGCAACCCGCCTTGTAAGTATTGTGCTATTTGCACCGCACATTGTGAAGCTGTTGCTTGTTCATATTCAGCAACGGAGATACCTTCCGCTTCAAGTTGCCAAAATGTAAGTGATTTGACTTTTTCACCATCATGAATAAGTTTTTTATCACTATTTTGTTTAGCAAAATTAACGGGTTGAAAAGGAATTTGCTCAAAAATAAATGGGGACTGACAACGAGAAAATAGATGATTAATAGCTTCAACCATATTTTGCGATGAACGATAGTTAGTCTCTAATGTATAGTGAGCACTAACTTCATTTTTTGCTTCGATATAGGTGAAAATATCAGCGCCTCGAAAAGCATATATAGCTTGTTTAGGGTCGCCGATAAAAAGTAATGCACTGTCATTAACTTCCCGATAAATGCGTTGAAAAATACGGTATTGCTGTGCATCTGTATCTTGAAACTCATCTATCATTGCAACGGGAAAACGTTGGCTAATAGCTTGAGCTAAAAATTTTCCGCTTTCTTGAGCAAGAGCACTGTCTAAACGGGTCAACAAATCATCAAACCCCATCTCACCTCGGTTATGTTTTTCAAAAGTGATAGCCTCCCTCACCTCTGCAATAGCCAGTGGAATAATCAGATCTATTAGGGTTAATGATTGAGAAAGTAGCTCATCTATTCTTTGGAAAACAACATGCTCTGGCCCCGAACCACTTTTTGATTTTTTATGTAGTACCGTTTGTGAAAAGCGTTCAAGATCTTTAGGTAGCTGATAATCTTCTGTTTCTTCTTGAGCCCATTCACCGATTTTTATCAACCATGTAGGTAGAAAACGAGTACTATAACTTCGTTTATCAACATCGGAATCAGCGATAAGCTTCTCAAAATCTGCTGAATTTTCTAACCATGCCGCTTTTACAGACTCAATTAACAAGATTAGTCGCTGATGCCGTTCTTCTAGAGATTCAATTTGCTTTGGTTGGTTAATAATTAAAGGAATATCACCTTGTAAGAAAGGTTTAATCTCCGAGAGCAATGCTTCAGGACCACTCCACAGTGACTGAATGACTTTCGTCATGGAGTAATTTAAAGGGTAAAAATGGCGGCGCCAAAAATCTGCACAGGCTTGTTTCTGAATCGGAAATTCATCTTGAATCATGGTCTGTTCAAATAGCACTCCTGACTCAAATGCATTATGAACTAGCATTCTTTGGCAAAAACCATGGATAGTGTATATTGCTGCTTCATCCATTTGCCTTTCCGCAGCCTGCAACCATCGCGCAGCGAATTCTCTTTGAGACTCCCCCGAAAGCTCGGCTAATAATTCAAGATACTCAGGCTGCGACTCGAAACCAACACCATTTCTTAAGCAAGCTAAGCGCATATCATGAATACGTTGACGAATACGCCCACGTAACTCATTCGTTGCAGCTTCTGTAAATGTTACAACTAAGATTTCTTCAACACTTAACGGCCGAGGAAACGCATTAACGCCTCCCAGACCTAATAAAAGCCGCAGATAAAGTATACCAATTGTGTACGTTTTACCCGTTCCTGCTGATGCTTCAATTAACCGCTGTCCACGCAGTGGCAAGGAAAAAACATTCAGTAATTGGGACTCTACCTGCACTTTATTCACTCAGCATCTTCCTTTATTGGTAAAATCTTTTGCAACTGAGAAGCTGTTGGGTAAAGCACCCAATCTTTCAGATGCGCATATCCTACTTTAGTGTCAACTCCTCGGCCTATAACTTGGGAGCTAACGGCTAACCCTTTGTGCTTTATAACTGCATTTTCATAATACTCAATGACTTGTTCTTTCGTTGCACTACCTAAAGTTGCAATAACTTTTTCACGAGTATCAAAACTGAAAATATTTCTAGAAAAATCAGATGAATAACGACCAACTTCCTCATAGAATGTTTGAGGTGGTTGGCTCATTTCCGTGATAATAGATTGTTTATATTGATTAAATTCATCTATCGGTAGTTTTTTCAGTTTCTCTAATGCTTGAAGATAAAATTGTTGGTAACGTGTATTCAAATAACTCGGTGTTTTGGCATTACTTTGAATCAAAAAGCCCATACCCCACTGATCACCCAGCCCAGTTTTAAAAGCAAATACTGCATAACCCAGTTGCTCATTAGTTCTTAGTTGATCATAAAACCAAGGCTGAATCACTTTAGAAAGAATACCTGATAATACTGCACCATCAATGCGGCTATAACCGTCTGGAATAAAGATTTCAGCAAGCGCATTATCTGAGCTATTTCCCTGCTTTTGGAAATCGGCTAGATAATTTTTGTCAATAACGACAATATCACCACGCCACCAATTGGTACCTTCGCTCTTTAATAATTGCTGTGCATCTTTAATAGTTTTAATGCTTTGTGACTCAGTCATATTACCAAAGACCAACGCTTGTAATGCTGCGCTTTTAACTATCATTTCACGGTAGCTAGTGATGTCTTGCAGTGAAATTTTATCTAGCTCCGCTAAACGCTGTTCTTGCTCAAAGTAAGGCACACTATTAATACGTTGAAGCGGTTGCATAGCCAACTCATAAGCTTTCGCATTATTAGCAACTTCAATTTGCTCTTTATACCAAGATTTTGCTTGGGCTAGCTCTTGTTCCGTTGGCTCAAAATTCAGGTATAGCTGAGTCATGGATAAAAAGAGTTCAGGTAAATGTTGGGTGTAACCACTGGCATTTAATTGCAGACCAACTCCTTGAGAAACAGAGACTGACATACCCGCTACCGATGCTTGATATTGCAGCTCATCCATTTTCAATGAAGCGATATATTGTAATAAAGAGCCCGTTACTTGTTCCTTGGCATCTTTATCCCCTTGATTAGAACGTAATGATAAAGTGATACTTGCTTTTGGCTCATCAGCAAAATATTGACTTGGCATATATAACACACGCGTATTGCCATCTTGATAGATGAATTCAGGGTGTTTATAAGCCTTACTAGTTTTAATTAATGATAAATTATCAGCAATATACGGGTTTAAAGCGGGTAATTTAAAATTCATTTTAGATTCTAAACTTGCCCACGATTTAAATTGTTTTGCTGTAATTTTGTTAACTTGATACGGCGCATCAACAAAATACGCCTTTTTGTTATTCGGTTCATTTGGGCTAATAAACCAAATCCTTGCCTCTTGCGCGCTGAGCTCTGATAAACGCTGTTTAATCGCCTCAGGATCATACTTATCAGCAATATAATCTGAATCCAGAACATGATTAACAGGAACATCAATCATTTGGTCTGATAACCATTCAATGTAGTTCATATCCCTAACAATTGAACCATAACGGAATGATAAATTAAGAACTTTTGCTATTTCATCAAAGTAACTTTTATTGATTCCATCGTTCTTAATTAACTCAAGATAAGAAAAAATAGCTGCAATAATTTCGTCCCTTTCTTGTAAGCCTTTATCTGTCAACGTGACATAAATAGAGAAAGAGCCATAGTTTCTATCTAAATTTGGGGATGCAGAAGCGCTGATACCTTCAGCAAGTCCTTGTGATATTAACCAATCAGCTAGTGTCCCTGGACTTCTATTGCCAATTAAGTAACTAATATAGTTATCACTTTTACTGCGAAAATCTGCCATATTATTTTTAATACTAAATTCAATTTGTATGGCTTTTTGCGGTTGAGCCGGCACATAATGGATGATAATACCTTTTTCATTCTCCGTTACTGCGGGGATATTAACAGCAGGAACACTTGCATTAAAATTAGGTATACGCCCAAATGTTTCCTGTGCGATATTCGCTAATGACTCAATAGACTGGTCGCCGTAAAGTACTGCATTCATTAGGTTTGCAGAATAATACTGCTTATAAAAACCCACTAGCTCATCTTGTAGTTTGCTATTAGGTTTATCTTTTAGAGTCTCTAAATTCCCTCCCGAAAAACGCGAATTCGGGTGTAATGGGTTCAATGTTTCAGAACGTACTTGCCATATACGCATCCCATCACGAGAACGTGCCATTGTAAGTTCTGCATTAACTGCATTACGTTCTCTATCTGCATTAATCGGGTCTAAAAGTGGCTCAGCCAATGCATCTGCAAGCCTGTCCGTTGCTTCTTTTAATGCGCCATTTTCAACTTCAAAATAATAAGCAGTGCGGTGAGATGCCGTGCTTGCATTATGGCTACCACCATGTTTTTGTAAAAACTCAGAGAAACTGCTTGGCTCGGGGTACTTTTTAGAACCCATTAAAACCATATGCTCTAAATAATGGGCCAGCCCTAATTGGCTATTTGGGTTTTCAATACTACCAACAGGTATCGATACAGCAGCCAATGATTTTGTCGCTTTGGCATCTGATACTAATAAAACCGTCATATCATTACTGAGTTTGATGGCTTTATATTCCCTAGGGTCACTTTCGCTTTTATTTACTGTTTCAGGCAAAATTTGCCAAAGTGGTTGTGCTGCAATCGCTTGGCCACCGAAAAAAATTACCAGTAATAAAAATAGATGAGCGATATTTTTGGATAAATATTGCATCCTTTGGTGCTCTCCTGTCATTTCAAGTATTTTGTCATCGGTAATAAAAACCGCTGAGTATTTGATAATAAAGTTTTAATCATCACATCATCAATGCTTCTGCAAATTCTTGACACATAATCATCTTCCATCTCGCCTCTTTGTATCTGACTTCCTTGTAAGTTTTGGAGCAAAGCAGATAATGCTTTTTGCTGAGTTTCTTCACTCAAAAAATCGTACTGTTTCGTCTTTTTATCAAAACAAGCCTTAACCCAACTCCAACCACTTTGAGAAAGAAGAATTAACGGAGAATTAAACCCCTCACAGTAGCCTACGACTAAATCTTGTAGATAAACCAATGCATCTTCTTTGTTAATAGCGGAAAACTGCCAAATACTATTATCTCTTCCTAGTGCAAGGCTTTCCCCTTCACCAATTTGTGAGTTAAATAGCAAATGCTCCACCCATAGCTGCACCCCATCATTAGCGGTTAAGTAAGCAGGACGATAGCGTACCATTCCTGTTTCATGAATATTTTTCAGTAACCCTGTGATTTTTATCCCATTTAACTGAAAATCAAACGGATAATCAAATAGCTGCATATCATATTCTTTAACTTTTTCGGCTAATGGCGATATTTCGTTCAACTGCTGTTCCCAAAAAAGTTGACCAAATTGCCTAGCAGGCAGCTGGCCCGATGCTTTTAAAGCAGAATAAAAAGGCTCAATATTCTTATCTTTGACAAGTAAATCTAAAATTTGATCATTAATTTTATATCGTTGTAATCTACCTAAGTTAAATGGCTCTTCTTCTGGTAGTTCAGTTTCTTCAATAGAAAAATGTACTTTCAAACGTTGTTGAAAAAATGCCCTAATCGGGTGACGATAAAAACGTAATAATTGTTCTAAAGAAATTTCCGTAATGGGTTCACGAGTTTCAAGTACTGAACAAAATGGTTCATCAACTTTATTTGTTGTTTTTGCGGCAGGTAACCACTCGCTCGCGAAGCTCTGAAAAGGTGTTTCTGGTAAAAAATTTTCTTTTGCAAATGGGACTCTATTATGTTGAATGACCAGATGCTCGCTTAACCGCTTAGCACTTTCATCAATGGTCAACGTTTCATCGCCAACTAAACAAAAGCTTTGGCATATATAATCAATTAATTCAGTTACTAATACTGATGGATTACAAGGTTGATTATCGCGAATAGAAAGCCCGATATAGCTAACATAAAGTTGTTTAGATGCTGAATTCAATGCTTCTAAAAACAGATATCTATCATCGTCCCTGCGTTTTCGGTCTCCACGCACAGGCTTTTCAGCCATCAAATCAAACCCTAAAGGCGGTATATTCCGAGGGTAAGCCCCATCATTCATCCCCAGTAAACACACAACCTTAAATGGCACCGAGCGCATTGGCATCAAAGTACAAAAATTAACGGCTCCAGCCAAGAAACGTTGACTAATCTTTTCATCATCAAAACGAACTGAAAGTTCATCACGAATTAATCGTAATGGAATTTGCTCTTCATATCCTGAAGTTATCGCGTTATCAATTATTTGATGCCACTGTTCCGTCAATAGTGCGAGAACCAGTTCAGTTTCACCATCAACCATAAAACAGCTATCAAGTAATTGCTGGCAAAGTTCTTTCCATTCTGCAAGTGGACGTTCCTGTGCTAGTACAGCGCGCCACTCTCTTAGTGTATTGATTAATAATGCTAATTTCCCGGCAAGCTGAGCCGCTAAGCCACTACACTCATCGTAAGGTAAAATACCATTCCACGGGCCATTTCTACTGTCCATTGCATAGCCAAGCAACATTCTACTTAAGCCAAATTCCCATGTATTTTGCCCTATCACCGGCAAAGCGAAGGAGCGTACATTATCATCATCAAGCCCCCAGCGAATCCCTGATTCATTAACCCAGCGGCGTAATAAACTTAATTCACTTTCATCAATACCAAAACGTTGAGAAAAAGCAGAAACCTCAAGTAGACTGAGAACTTGCTCCGTTGAAAAGCGGCTCTGAGGTAAATCGAGTAGCATAATAAATGCTTGTAAAATAGGGTGAGCCTGTAGCGCTTTCCTATCGGATATTGAAAAAGGGATATAACGAACTGATGCTGTATTACCAAAAACAGCCTGAATATAGGGAGCATAGCTGTCGATATCGGCAACCATGACTATCACATCACGCGGGGTTAACGATGGGTCTTGCTCAAAGAGAGAAAGTAGATGATCTTGTAATACTTCGACTTCCCGCTGTGCACTATGGCATAAATGGAATGTTATCGAATCATCTAGCTCATTGATTGGCCGCTTACCCACACTCGTTTCATAATTTTCTAATGTTGTTCCTAATTGAGCATGGTTTTCGAGATCTAAAATATCCTGCTGGATATTCTCTAATAAATTGGCTCGTTCAGTATCAACATAAGCTGAAATTTCATTAGCACTATCGATTTGAGAAATAAAGTATAGGTTGTCTCGTCCTAGCCTTCCCCACGATGCAAGCAGTGGATTTACGATATCCTGCTCACCATTTTCATTAAATAAATTAGGAGTATGATCCTCAAGTTTAAAACGAGAAATTTCATGTTTGTCAAGATAATGCCGAAGTTTCCTTTGCTGCAACCTAGCTAAAAATGATGCACTTTGAATGTCTCCCCAATAATAACGACATGGGTTAGTGAACATTAAATGAACATCTGTATGTTCTGCTATTGCATTGATAGCTTGTAAATAAACAGGTGGAAGAGATGAGATACCGCAAATAAAAATACGCTTTGGCAGCATTATTCCTAAATCAGGATTCGATGATAATGTATCAATAAAATGTTGATATAAATTAGCTCTGTGCCAAGGCGGCTGTTTTAATTCATTTGAATAATCAACAAGGCATTGCCACAAACGTTTTTGCCACAATTGATTTTCACTTAGCCCCTCTATTAATTCATTTTTTTGCCATATTTCAACCCATTGTGGGCGATATACCAAATATTGGTCAAATAAATCAGCAATCCTACCTGCAAGTTGATGCAGCTTACGTTTATCGGTATCCTCTTGAAGATAATGCCTTAAAGGTTCAAATTCTTCTTCGTTAATGACGGTTGGCAATATTGTCATTAATTTCCATGTCATTGCTTGTTTGGTATAAGCGCTTTCTTTTGGAATCTTCGGTAAGACCCGCCTAAACATATCCCAAATAAATGTTGCAGGTAAGGGATAATTAATATTTGCAGCGATACCAAACTGCTTAGCAAGTTCGATTTGTAGCCACTGTGACATTCCAGGACTTTGTACTAAAATTATTTCTTGCTCAAAAGGATGAGAAAGTGGTTCATTTTTCATTAAATGAGTCATTAGATCTTTTAATAAATCTAATTGATTAGAATGATACACTTGAAACATGATGCTCTCCTGTTGAGCAATACCAACGACTCAATGAAAATGGCTGTTTTTTTACCGTTAACGATACCATTAACTCAGTACAGTTATCGACCCGTGGTATGCGAACTGTTTGCATTTTCCATTCAGGGTAACGCAAATTTGGCCCTATGGAAGAATTTTTCTCCCCTGATATTGGTTTCCCTGACATTACGCTTTTTTCTAATGTGCTATGCAGCACTCTAATTGCCGAAGAATTCATATACAATTGATTAAAATTCAATATGATATATTGAGAATAGTTTACCAAAGCTACCAGTGAAATAGCAAAAATAACCACGCCAATCATCGCTTCAACTAATGCAAACCCTTGCTGCTTTATTCTCACTCGCAAAACCCTTTTTTAATCACTGGACAATAATCTAACCACCCTTTTTCACGAGGAAAAAACTGTCGTTTATTTACATCCAATACCATCCACCGGTAAACTTTAATTTCATTTTCAGAGCGGTAATGACTTTGTCCCGAAAGTACGAAAGTCGCCCCTTTGTAATGTTTTAAGCAACTTTTCCATTGTTGAGTTTCCTCTTTCTGGCAAACCCAATGCCTTAGTTCTCTATGTTTACTATCCCAATGCAATGTTCCTCCCCATGCAAGGGCTGATTCTGCTTTATTAAAAGCATCGAAATACTTAATTTCATTACGCTGCTCATCTCTAGCTCGTTCTTGGAAGAAATGCACAGATTTAATCAATAATGTGCCTATTGTGATAAAAATAATAACCATCAATAGAGAAACATTTCCCTGTTGTTGCTCTATACGCTTCATAAATTTCTAACCAAGGCCGCTATTCGGTAATTAAATGTTTGATTAGGTAATAACTCTGTTCTAAGGCTAATTTCCATTTCAAGTAATTGCACATTTTCCCGCCAATTAAATACTAATTTTTTAACCTTGATTAGCTTCTCATCAAATAGCGATTGCCAACGTATTCCATTGCAATCCCTGACATTCCTATTGGTTTCTAATTTTTCATTATTTAAGCGATAACCGAAATAATCAGAATCTATCGATTTAGATTTAATATTTTCCCAGTTACCTGATAAATCTTGGTCATAAGCAAAAATAATGCATGAATTGTTCCCTTGGCTTAAAGCCTTAGATGCAATTTTTAAAGGCTCCTTTCCACAATTCAGGCTACTGCAATAACCAATCCTTCTAAAATCTTTTTCCATGTTTATCAATGTTTGTCTTATATCCCTGTCTATTTGATATTGAATGTAAGACCGATAAGTTTGTTTAAATAATGTGGGAATAGCGCTCATCGCTGATACACACACAATGCTACTGATAGCCATTGCCATCAACATTTCAATTAGCGTAAATCCTTGCTGCTTTTTTAATTTATCGTTAGTTAAGAGGGTCAACATTTCGGTACTCCGGCCATTTTTTTATGGCTACAACTTCTTATACGACCTAATGAAGAAATATAAATTGTGATTTGCTCATGTTGATTTTTTAGCTCTATGCTAAAAGCACGAATAGTTCCCTGTTTTCCATAAAGCTGGATTGAAGTACGGCTTGCTTTGCTAAGAGTTATTCCTTGGTGCCTTTCTGCTGTTAGCTTGCCAACTTGCTGCTTGTTATTTGCATCCTTAACAATAAGCTGCCAATCACCTTTCCCAACCTTAACCGATAATATTTGGTACCTATTTAAATAGACCCCTTCTATCATTTGGCTATAAATAAACTCAGATACTTGCCTAGCAGCATCGATTAACCGTTGTCTTTCTACCTGCTGTTGCCATTGATATAAACCGGACAACATAATGAAAGAGCAAATAAATAAAACAATAAGAATTTCAATTAAGGTGAAACCACGCTGTATTGTATTTGAATCAACTCTCATCTTGTTGTGACTCCACTTTTTCATACACAAGCCTGAGATTGCCCAAAAAAAACGGTATAGCGAGTTTTGTGATTACAAACTGCATAACGTTTCGCAAAAAAATAGATAGATTCAGAGCAATACAACTCAATTTGCGAAGAGCCTCGCAAAGAAATAGTTCAGTCAAAATAAATACACGAAAGTAAATGGCTTATGAGCCAAGATAAATTTCGTCAAGGATGATGAGATTGATAAAGGAGGAAAATTAATAAGATATTAAAAAACAATACTAAGATGGTTTTTGATAAAACCATCTTAGTTAAAAATTTATTCACTAATCAAACAGTAAATGGATATTTGATAGCCTCATGGCACTGGTACCCTTCAAGGATAAAATCATCTGAAGTTACCCATGTTTCGAGATCTTCTAATGACTGAATTTTGGGGTTAATAATCAATGACGGAGAAGCAAAAGGCTCACGTTTTAGTTGGACATCACGCATTAAAGGTAATTGGTTTTCATAGATATGTGCATTCACAATTTTATGATAAGCCTTACCTGCTTTATGTCCTGTAATACGAGCCATTAGAGCGAGTAAAACAAAACATTGTACTTGGTTGAAATTTAAACCAAGAGGTACATCACAGCTACGCTGGTAAGATGTTAAATGTAGCGTATCACCTAATAGTGAAAAAGTATGAGTATGCATGCAAGGACGCAAGCAGCCCATTTCAAATTCACCAGGGTTATAGAAAGTGATAATTTCCGCACGGTCATCAATACCATTCTTTAAGTTATTGACGACTTTTTTCAGCTGATCTAAATGTGTTCCATCTGGGCGTTGCCATGAGCGCCCTTGAACACCATATACGCGCCCCATATCGTCTTCACCTTTGCGATGGGGATTATTCAGCCATGCTTGGTTTTCGTTTGCATTTGCATTCCAAGTATTACAACCAATTTCACGAAATTGAGCTGCATTGTCATAGCCACGGAGATAACCGAGAAGTTCAGCTATCGCCGCTTTATAGAAACTTTTACGAGTCGTAATCAAGGGGAATTGATTATTACCAACATCATATTCAAGGTCAGCGTTAATAACGGTTAAACAACGAACACCTGTACGTTTGTTTTCAACCCATTGACCCTCATCAATAATACGCTGGCATAAATCAAGATACGGCTTCATAGTGACTCTCTTTTTCAAAAATAACTTAAGTGGCTAACCTTCGCCTTATTGTATTTCATTGTTTTATTTACAAAATAGTTATACTCAACAGACTAAGTTAGCCCCAATAAATGGACTAATTAACTCTTTTTAGTCTCTTTTAGTGGCTTATGAGCCGGCACATTCTTACCATATTTATAAGCCCAGACAATCATTAGAATGCCAATAATAATCATTGGGATTGATAGAATTTGCCCCATACTAATACCACCAAATAAACCAAGCTGTGCGTCCGGTTGCCTAAAGAATTCAACGATAATCCTAAATGCACCATAACCAATCAAGAATAGCCCAGAAACACTCCCCATAGGGCGGGGCTTACGCACAAATAAGTTCAAGATGAGAAACAGAACAATTCCCTCTAAGAACATTTCATAAAGTTGTGATGGATGTCTTGGTAGCACACCATACTGCTCTAATATGGGTAGTAACGAAGGGTCTTGGGCGGCAAGCTGAATATCTTCACTGCGTGAATGTGGAAATAAAAATGCCCATGGCGTATCAAGTGTAACTCGTCCCCATAGCTCCCCATTAATAAAGTTCCCAATACGCCCCATGCCTAAACCAAATGGAATTAATGGTGCAACAAAGTCAGAAACTTGCAGGAAACGACGGCGAGTACGATGAGCAAACCACATCATGGCACATATCACACCGATTAAGCCCCCATGGAAGGACATACCGCCATCCCAAACCTTAAAGAGGTATAGAGGATCATCAAGAAAAACAGGAAGATTATAGAAGAAAACGTAACCTAGCCGACCACCAACAAATACGCCAACAAAGCCAACATATAACAAGTTTTCGACTTCATTTTTTGTCCAGCCACTATTTGGTTTTGCGGCACGACGCCCTGCAAGCCAAAGGGCAAAAACAAAACCAACAAGGTACATAAAACCATACCAGTGTAACGACACTGGCCCAATCGAAAACATAACAGGATCTATTTCCGGAAATGCTAAGTAGTTGTTACTCATTGTTCCCCACTTTTTAATCATTAAGCCAACTACTCGTCGACTATTACGTATTCAACAGGCTTCAATTTGTGAAGCACCCTGAAGCATACAACAAAAAGTATCACCATTTATACTTGATATTTTTAGGCCTTAACCAAATTAGATGCTTACATCTTGTTGTAAATTAAATTCCACCACGCACAAAACCACCTAAACGGTGCTGTTCCATAAACTCACTGGCTTCTTGCCTAACGCTATCACAAGTTTCTGCAGCCAATAACTTCGGTACTAACTGTGACATCAAAGCAGGGTCAAGCTGGCGGATTAAATATTTCATGCGAGGAACACTACGCCCACTCATACTTAAAGAGCGATACCCAAGTGCAATTAATACCATTGCGCTAAGTGGTTGACCTGCCATTTCCCCACAAACGCTTACAGGGAGTTCCAGGCGTTGGCACTCTTCACTTACCTTTGCTAAAAAGCGCACAACTGAGGGATGAAGATTATCATATAGCGCTGCTACATGGGTGTTATTACGGTCAACAGCAAGTAAATATTGTGTAAAGTCATTAGTCCCGATAGAGATAAAATCAACACGTTTTTTAATTTCAGGTAGTAAAAACAGTAAAGAAGGAACTTCAAGCATAATACCAATTTGAGGCATCTCAACTGGCATTTTTAATAAAACACTCACTTCTTCTCTTGCTCTTTTAACCAGCAAAATTGCTTCGTCTATCTCATTAACACTTGTCACCATCGGTAATAAAATACGTAAATTACCCGAAAGCGTATTCGCCCGTAACATAGCCCTTAGCTGAATCAAAAAGATCTCGGGCTGGTCCAACATAATACGAATACCACGCCAACCTAAGCTTGGGTTTTCTTCGCTAATTGGCATATAAGGCAGCTGTTTATCTGCCCCTATATCAAGAGTTCTTAGCACAACCAGTTTGGTAGGAAAAAGTTGCAAAACTTCCTTATAGAGCTGTTTCTGCTCATCTTCCGAGGGAAAACCATTGTGCAGCATAAAAGGCAGCTCAGTACGATACAAACCAACACCATCAACCCCAGTGTTAATTTGTTGCTCGTAACGCGGACTTAAACCTGCATTAAGGTAAATGTGAACTTTTTCGCCATCTTTAAGTATTGCATCTTGCTCAAGAGTCCCTTCAGCTAAGCGGCTAATGGCATTTTCTTCTTCAATAATTTGCTGATATTCCTGAACAATTAAATTTTCAGGTTCAATAAAGACCTCACCACGGTACCCATCCAATATTAAATGGCGGTTATGTAATAACGAAGGCTCAATATCAGCCCCCATAATTGCAGGGATCCCCATGGCTCTGATTAAAATCGCAGAATGAGAATGTGTTGCTCCGTCACGCACGACCACACCGGCAAGTTGTTCAATAGGCAACTCAGCCAACACGCTAGCACTTAGCTCATCAGCAACTAAAATAAAGCTTTCTGGCCATTGTTCATTTGCGGTAAGTGAATCATCAAGATGAAACAATAAGCGTTGACCTAATGCTTTTAAGTCTGCCCCTCTTTCCCTTAGATAAAGGTCACGCAGGCGAGAAAACTGCTCCACATAATTTTCAATAACCGTTTTAACCGCCCATTCAGCGGTTGCATTGTCATTAATAGCGGCAAACAGGTGTTTTTTTAGTTGAGGGTCACTAAGTAGATGATTATAGAGATCAAAAATCGCAGCACTTTCTTTTGCTGAGCTAGCCATAAAACGCTTACTAATACGACGACATTCTGCTGTGGCACTTTCAAGAGCGGCGACAAGGCGTTGTTTTTCTTTATCGATATCAATAGCACTCGCTTGGAAAATACTATCTAAAGAAGGTTGGGAGCTATCTTGCCACCCATAAGCCATTGCAATTCCCTGTGATACCGGAATCGCTTTAATTCTATTTTGCCGATATTGCCCAAAAATACCTTTCGCTTGCGCTTGTGACAAAATCACAGCCAGTTGCATTGACAATGTGACCATGAAAGATTCTTCGGTTTCATTAAACAACCGCTTTTCCCGCTGCTGTACCACCAGCACGCCTAATAATTGGCGACGATAGACCACGGGAACACCTAAGAAAGCTCTCAAGCGTTCTTCTTTAAGCTGAGGCAGGAATTTATACTGAGGGTGTTCACGAATATCGGCTAGATTGAGCATCTCAGACTGGCGCCCTACAGCCCCTACGACACCTTCATCAAAACCTAGACGAATAGCAATCCCGCTAGGTTTTTTTAACCCGCGGGTTGCCATTAAGTAATAGCATTGGCGAAGGTGATCGGCTAAATAAATGGAACAAACATCTGTTCTCATTGCTTTGCAAGTCTCATTCACCAACACTTCTAGCGCATCAGTCAAACTTGTCGCCATTGCAACTTTTTCGACAATTTCACGTAAACGCATCAACATAGGCTACTTTGCTCCACGCCTACGGTTATTAAAAGTGGGTCGTTGTGGTAATTTTTGTTCCTGTAAAGGCATTACTACGGGGGCGAATTCTTTCATGACACGCCGATAAACTTCACGTTTAAAAGAAACGACCTGCCTAACAGGATACCAATAACTGACCCATCGCCAGCCATCAAATTCTGGCGATTTACTGCGCTGCACGTTTATATCGGCATCATTGCATTGAAGTTGGAGTAAAAACCAACGCTGTTTCTGCCCAATACAAACAGGTTTTGTATCCCAACGCACCAAACGCTTGGGTAATTTGTAACGTAACCAATTACGGGTAGATGCCAATAACCTGACATCTTTACGCTGTAGCCCGACTTCTTCGTATAGCTCACGATACATCGCCTGTTCCGGCGATTCCCCAGGATTGATGCCTCCTTGAGGAAATTGCCATGAGTGCTGACCATAGCGGCGGGCCCATAAAACTTGCCCTTGCCGATTACAAATTACAATTCCTACATTCGGGCGGTAGCCATCATCATCAATCACAGACTACCTCAATAACCAAATTTGAAAGATGCCTAATTGTTTCACACATACCTAAACTGGTAAACCTATATCAATACAGTTTGCAGATATGCCTGAAGTCACTACAATAGTGAACATCTCAACGGGGTGCCGAATTTATTTAGGCTGAGAAATAACCCGTAGAACCTGATCCGGTTAATACCGGCGTAGGGATTTGAGCCACCGCCTGCATATCTGCACCGGTTCCTCCTCAAATCCTGTGTCACTATCTTTTAGCGCAGGAAAAAGCATGTTTAAAAACAAAATTATAGCATCTATTCTTACCTTTAGTGCACTCAGTTTAAGTCAATTGGCATGGGCTGATAAACCAACGCTTACTGTTTATACCTACGATTCCTTTGCAGCAGAATGGGGACCGGGCCCACAAATTAAAAAGAATTTCGAAGCGCAGTGCGATTGTGAGTTAAAAATAATCGCACTGGGGGATGGCGTAGCTCTGCTAAACAGACTCAGAATGGAAGGAAAAAAAAGCAAAGCGGATGTGATTTTAGGGTTAGATAATAATTTATTAGATTCTGCTGAAAAAACAGGCCTGTTTGCCCCTGCTGACATTAATACCAGCGCATTAAAACTCCCTATTTCATGGGATAGCTCAACTTTCATTCCTTATGACTATGGTTACTTCGCATTTATATATGACACTAATAAAATTAAACAACCACCAGCCAGCATGGATGCATTATTAAATAGTGAAAATAATTGGAAAATTATTTACCAAGACCCTCGAACCAGTACCCCTGGACTTGGCTTGATGCTGTGGATTGAAAAGCTGTATGGCGACAAATCTGCTGATGCATGGCAAAAAATGGCAGGCAAAACGCTTACCGTAACAAAAGGTTGGAGTGAAGCTTATGGCCTGTTCTTAAAAGGAGAAGGTGATTTTGTACTCAGTTATACCTCATCGCCGGGCTATCAAATGCTCAATGACCAAAAAGATAACTATGCTGCCGCCTTATTTAATGAAGGGCACTATATGCAAGTTGAAGTGGCTGCAAGGTTAAAAAACAGTCCAGAGCCTGAATTGGCAAAACAATTTTTACAGTTTGTCTTAACCCCTGAATTCCAAAATACTTTACCAACAACCAACTGGATGTATCCGGTCATTGATATTCCATTGCCAGAGGTCTATAACCAGTTACCTCTACCTGAAAAAGCCTTACAATTTAGTTCTCAAGAAGTGGCCAAAGAACGCCAAAATTGGACTCGTTTATGGCAAACCGCCGTCAGTCGCTAATTAATTTATCTCTATTACCGGGGGCGTTGGCCTCCGGATTACTGATTACCGTTGCACTCATTAGTTTTGGTGCTCTGTGGTTTTTTGCGCCTGAAATTTCAATGGCTGATATTATCAGCGATAGCTATTTGTGGCATGTGATTGGTTTTACCTTTTGGCAGGCTTTTTTATCCGCTATTTTTTCTGTAGTCCCTGCTATTTTTCTCGCCAGAGCATTGCATCGCCGTCGTTTTTTTGGGCGAACTCTATTTTTACGCTTATGTGCAATGACGTTGGTTCTTCCTGTGTTAGTTGCCGTATTTGGTATTTTATCGGTTTACGGGCAAACGGGTTGGCTGGCTAAACTGTGCCAATTATTGGGGCTTAATTACAGTTTTTCGCCTTATGGCCTAAAGGGGATTTTGCTAGCACATGTCTTCTTTAATATGCCGCTAGCAACGCGTATGCTATTACAATCTTTAGAAAATATCGCTATTGAGCAACGGCAAATTGCAGCACAGCTGAGGTTTAATGAGTGGCAGCAATTTACCATTTTAGAATGGCCTTATTTACGGAGACAAATATTACCCACTGCTGCGTTAATTTTTATGCTGTGCTTTGCCAGCTTTGCGACTGTTCTCGCGTTGGGGGGTGGCCCAGCAGCTACGACCATCGAATTAGCTATTTACCAAGCACTTAATTATGATTTTGATTTAGGGCGAGCCACTATTTTAGCATTAATTCAACTCTTCTTCTGTGTCGGTTTGATGTTTATCTGCCACAGAGTAAATAGTGTATTTTCTGTTGGTTTTAGTCATCAGTCCCAATGGGTTGATCCTGCTGATAACACGTTTCGCCGCATTCGTGATTTTTTGCTCATCGCCGCTGCCATACTATCACTACTCCCCCCGCTGTTCGCGGTTATTTTCGATGGATTAAATGGGCAACTTTGGGCGGTATTGCAGCAACCCGCCTTATGGCAAGCCACGGCAACCTCAGTGTTTATTGCACTGTGTGCTGGCGCTGTCTGTGTGGTACTAACCTTAATGTTGTTATGGAGCAGCCGCGAATTGCGCTTACGCCAAGCAGCTCGTTTAGGGCAAGCCATAGAGCTTAGCGGGTTAATTATTTTAGCCATGCCGGGTATCGTCCTCGCGACAGGTTTTTTTATCTTTTTTAATGAAACGATAGGCTTACCTGAATCCCCTTACCCATTAGTTATCATGACTAACGCTTTGTTGGCCATTCCTTATGCGTTAAAAGTATTAGAAAACCCTATGCGAGACAGTGCTGAACGCTATAACCCGTTATGCCAATCACTCGATATTTCGGGTTTTAATCGTTTGCGAATTATTGAACTGAAAGCACTACGCAAACCAATCGCTCAAGCTCTTGCGTTTGCCTGTGTTATCTCAATTGGTGATTTTGGTGTCGTCGCGTTATTTGGCAATGATAACTTCCGCACGCTCCCTTATTATCTTTATCAGCAAATAGGGGCTTACCGATCAAACGATGGTGCAGTGACAGCCATGCTATTGTTATTGCTTTGTTTTTGCTTATTTAGCTTGATTGAACGTATTTCAGGAAAACATCATGATTAAATTGACTCAGCTAGATTACCAATACGACAACCTGACAATGTCGTTTGATTTTTCTGTTCAATCTGGTGAATCTGTTGCTGTTATGGGGCCTAGTGGTGCAGGGAAAAGTACGCTATTAAGTTTGATTAGCGGCTTTCAATTCCCCAATAATGGTACGATTGAGCTTAATGGCGAAGACCATACCTTTAGCCCACCCGCTAAGCGCCCTGTTTCTATGCTATTTCAAGAAAATAATTTATTTTCACACCTGACGATCCGGCAAAATATTGGCCTTGGGTTACAACCCAATTTGCGCCTCAATAAAACGCAAATTCAGCAAGTTGAGCAAATGGCGAGTCGTGTCAGCCTGAGTGAATGTTTAGATAGGTTACCGGCGCAACTGTCGGGGGGGCAACGGCAACGTGCGGCATTAGCACGCTGCATGATCCGTAATCAACCGATTTTACTGCTCGATGAACCCTTTTCTGCTCTCGACCCTGCATTACGCCGAGAAATGCTACTATTACTCAAGGAAATTTGTACGGAGAAATCAATCACACTGTTAATGGTTTCTCATAATGTTGATGATGCCCTACAAATTGCCCCGAGAACACTGGTTATTGCAGAGGGCAAAATTGCTTACGATGGCGATACCCAAAGCCTATTACAAGGGCAAAGTGCAGCATCTGCTTTATTGAGTATTACAGCCGTTTCTAATAATTAGCACTGTATAAATTCACACTATTCGCGTATATTTATCCTAACTATTTTTATGCGAGTAGTCTAATGACCCAACTCATCGCCCCAGCGGAAAGAGGCTTTATTCTTAGCCGGCACTGGAGAGACACCCGTCACGGTGTCGAGGTCTCTTATTGGCTACTCACTGATAACCAACCACAAAAGGTCACTGTTCCATATCAAAAAGCGATTGGTTTTTTAGCTGAATCTCAATTTCCTCGAGTAAAACACCTATTAGATGAACAACCCAATATTACCTATCGGCTTCTTGAATTAATTGATTTTAAACGTGAAAAGGTCTATGCGATTTATTGCCACCAATATCGACAATTACAGAACCTTGAAAAAAACTGCAACGAATTGGGTGTTGAATTATTAGAAACCGATATTCGCCCAAGTGAACGGTATCTAATGGAACGCTTTATCGCGGCCTCTGTCTGGTTTTCTCGAAATCAGCAAGGGGAGTTTCAACTAAAACCTTGCGAAGGCTACCGCCCCTTAGTCAAGGCCGTTTCCCTTGATATCGAAACCAGCCAACATGGTGAACTCTATTCTATAGGGCTGTCTGGCTGTGGTGACAACGTGGTATTTATGTTGGGGCCAGAACAAGGGCCTGCATTGAGCGCTGAACATCGCTTAATCTATGTGAATAGCCGCCCGCAATTACTTCATAAACTCAATGAATGGCTTCACCAATACGACCCTGATGCCATCATTGGTTGGAACCTAATCCAATTCGACCTACAAGTATTACAAAAACATGCAGAGCGTTATGGCATCCCCTTATTGTTTGGCCGGCAAAGCAAAAAGCTGGAATGGCGAGAGCATGGATTTAAACAAGGCGTCTTTTTTGCCGCTGCTGAAGGCCGGTTAATTATTGATGGTATCGATGCATTAAAAGCAGCAACCTGGAGTTTTCCATCATTTAGTTTAGAGTCTGTCGCCCAAGCGCTACTTGGTGAAGGTAAAGCGATTGATACCCCTTATGACCGAATGGATGAGATCAACCGTCGTTTCGCTCACGATAAACCTGCTTTAGCTCACTACAATATTCAGGACTGTATTTTAGTCCATCGAATCTTTGAAAAAACCGATTTAATGGCTTTCTTGCAGGAACGTTCAACGGTAACAGGTCTTGCTGTTGATAAAATGGGGGGCTCTGTAGCTGCATTCTCACACCTTTATATTCCCCGCTTACACCGACTTGGTTTCGTTGCGCCCAACCTCACAGAACAAAAAATGCAACTGAACCCCGGGGGCTTTGTCATGGACTCCGAACCCGGGTTATATGACTCCGTATTAGTTTTGGACTACAAAAGCCTATATCCTTCAATTATTAGAACTTTTCTCATCGACCCTGCAGGTATGATTGACGGGTTAGCACACCCTAACCTTGCACATTCGGTTCCCGGTTTTCGCCAAGCTTGGTTTTCTCGCACAACCCACTGTTTACCCGATATTGTCAGCCATATCTGGCAAGAGCGGGATAAAGCCAAAAAAGAGCATAATGCACCACTATCCCAAGCGCTAAAAATTATTATGAACGCATTTGCTGGAGTATTAGGAGCTGAAGGATGCCGTTTTTTTGACCCAAGACTGACCGCATCAATCACCATGCGTGGCCATGAAATTATGCGTACAACCAAACGCTTGATTGAGTCACAGGGTTACCAAGTTATTTATGGAGATACCGACTCCACGTTTGTATGGTTACGTGATGCCCACAATGAAGAACAAGCACAAAAAATTGGCTTTGCTTTACGTGATTACGTAAATAGTTGGTGGAAAAAACATTTAGCAGAAGAATGGCAATTAGACGGTGTTTTAGAGCTCGAGTATGAAACCCATTACCGCCGATTTTTGATGCCCACCGTACGTGGTGCCGAAATGGGGAGCAAAAAGCGCTATGCAGGATTGAGTAAAGACACCATGGTATTTAGAGGGCTGGAAACCATTCGTTCAGACTGGACACCATTAGCACAAATATTCCAAAAAGAGCTCTATACCCGTATTTTTTATCACCAACCTTACCGTGAATATATTCGTGAGTATGTCCAAAATATTCGTTCGGGCCAATATGATGACCGTTTAGTTTATCGTAAGCGTCTGCGCCGAAAATTGACTGATTACCAAAAAAATGTTCCTCCGCATGTTCGAGCCGCTCGTACTGCTGATGACTATAATTTAAAATTACAGCGCCCTTTGCAGTACCAAAATGGCGGTTGGATAAACTATATTATTACTCAGGCGGGGCCTGAACCATTGGAAATCATCACGGCAAAACCGGATTACGAACATTATATATCCAAACAAATCAAACCGATAGCAGATGCTATCTTGCCTTTCTTACAGGATGACTTTGATACCCTGCTAACTGGGCAAATTACCCTTTTGTTTTAAAATTTATTCTACCTTTGATGTTTTTTTAACAGGTGACGATAGCCTTCGGTTGAATTAATATATCGCCCCTTTGGTGTCTCGCACGTCTGGCTACACAAATTATGCGTGATAATCAACAATACTCATTATAATTCAAATAGACTGACTCATTGTCCCGGCCACAAGCCCAGCAAACGCCTTAGTGCTCACTTTGCTGCAATTTGAATGATTAAATGTGTATAATTAATCATCAGGTAACGACTATTTTTAAAATAATTCGAACTCTTCCTTGTGTAACTATTAATGAGTTACACCAACACTGGGCGAAGACACTGATAAAAATTGTCTTAAAAAATCTAAAAAATAAACTCTCAATTTTATGGAATTAAGTTAAATCTATGCCATTTACTCTTGGTCAACGCTGGATCAGCGATACAGAAAGCGAACTTGGATTAGGTGCCGTCGTGGCAATTGATGCCCGTATGGTAACGTTGCTTTTCCCTGCCAGTGGCGAAAACCGCCTATACTCTAGCAGCGATGCCCCTATTACCCGAGTGATGTTTAATGAAGGTGATACCATTACCAGCCACGAAGGCTGGCAACTTCAAGTTGAAAGCATTGAAGAAGATAAAGGATTATTGACTTACATCGGCACACGTTTAGATACGCAAGAAACCGGTGTGAGCCTTAGAGAGGTGTTCCTCGACAGCAAGCTCACATTCAATAAGCCGCAAGATCGTCTATTTGCTGGGCAAATTGACCGTATGGATCGCTTTGCTTTACGCTTTCGTGCGCGCAAATTTCAAAGTGAGCAAGTCAAACACCAAGCGACAGGCCTACGCGGTATTCGTGCAAGCCTGATCCCACACCAATTACATATTGCCAATGAAGTGGGAAAACGCCACCATCCGCGCGTATTACTCGCTGACGAAGTGGGCTTAGGTAAAACCATTGAAGCGGGGATGATTATCCACCAGCAATTAATGGCAGGCCGTGCAGAGCGCGTCTTAGTTATCGTTCCTGATAGCTTACAACACCAATGGCTGGTTGAGATGCTGCGCCGCTTTAATCTGCGTTTTTCTTTGTTTGATGATAGCCGTTACAGTGAAGCACAACATGATAGCGATAACCCATTTGAAACAGAACAACTCGTTCTGTGTTCACTGGATTTTGTCCGCCGTAATAAGCAGCGTTTTGACCAATTAGTTGAAGCGGGCTGGGATATGATGGTTGTCGATGAAGCTCACCACTTACAGTGGAGCGAAACTGCCCCGAGCCGCGAATATCAAGTTATTGAAACATTAGCTGAAAATATCCCGTCTATTTTGCTATTAACGGCAACACCGGAACAACTTGGCCAAGAAAGTCACTTCGCTCGCCTGCGTTTACTTGACCCTAGCCGCTTCCATGATTACCAGGAGTTTATTGCTGAGCAAGAAAACTACCGCCCTGTTGCTGATGCGGTTTCGCTGTTACTGTCAGGTGATAAACTAACTAATGACCAGCAAAATTTACTTAATGAGCTAATCAAAGAACAAGATATCGAACCACTATTAAAGGCTGCAAACCTTGAAAGTGAAGACGGCAATGCCGCACGCCAAGAACTGATCAACATGTTAATGGATCGCCATGGTACCAGCCGACTGTTGTTCAGAAATACCCGTAATGGTGTCAAAGGTTTCCCTCGCCGTGAGTTGCATTCACTAAAAATGCCATTGCCCACCCAATACCAAACTGCAATTAAAGTGGCAGGTATTATGGGCAGTAAAAAAGACGTTGAAACACGTGCAAAAGAAATGCTCTACCCTGAGCAAATTTACCAAGAGTTTGAAGGTGAAAATGCCACTTGGTGGAACTTTGACCCACGTGTTGAATGGTTAATGGGCTTTTTGACCGCAAACCGCCATGAAAAAGTGTTAGTGATCTGCGCGAAAGCCGCAACCGCACTACAATTGGAGCAAGTGTTACGCGAACGCGAAGCGATTCGTGCTGCCGTGTTTCATGAGGGGTTATCACTATTAGAGCGTGACCGAGCAGCTGCCTATTTCGCTTCTCAAGAAGAAGGGGCACAGGTGCTATTGTGTTCTGAAATCGGCTCTGAAGGGCGTAACTTCCAATTTGCTAACCAGTTGGTGATGTTCGATCTGCCGTTTAATCCAGACTTACTTGAGCAGCGCATCGGCCGTTTAGACCGTATTGGCCAAAGCCGTGATATCAGCATTCATGTGCCTTATTTAGAAAATACCGCTCAATCTGTATTGATCCGTTGGTATCACGAAGGCTTAGATGCCTTTGAACATACCTGCCCAACAGGCCGAGCTATCTACGATAAATACTACCAACCATTGCTGCAATTTATGGCTGAACCGACAGTCACTGAAGGTTTTGATGATTTTATTAAAACCTGCCGCGCAGAGCATGACAGCTTAAAATTGCAATTAGAACAAGGCCGTGACCGCTTACTTGAAATGCATTCAAACGGTGGCGAGTCAGGTAATCAGTTAGCTGAAGAAATTAGCGAAGGCGATAACGATACTGAATTGGTTAACTTTGCGCTCAATCTTTTTGATATCGTTGGCATTAATCAAGAAGACAAAAGTGATAACTTAATTATCCTAACGCCATCTGACCATATGTTAGTACCTGATTTCCCAGGACTTCCTCAAGATGGCTGCACCATCACGTTTGATAGAGAGCAAGCGCTTTCCCGTGAAGATACGCAATTTATCAGCTGGGAACACCCTATTATTCGTAATGGTTTAGATTTAGTGTTATCTGGCGATACAGGCAGTTGTGCGGTTTCTTTACTGAAAAACAAAGCGCTGCCTGTTGGCACCTTATTGACTGAACTCATTTACGTTGTGGAAGCTCAAGCGCCTAAGAACCTGCAAATCAGCCGGTTCTTACCAGCAACCCCGGTACGCTTATTAATTGATTTAAAAGGTAATAACTTATCATCTCAAGTTGAGTTTGAAAGTTTTAACCGCCAATTAAATGCCATTAACCGCCATATGGCGAGCAAACTGGTAAATGCAGTACAAAATGAGGTTCATTCGGTATTACGCTTATCTGAGCCGATGATCGAAAAAGAAGCCAAAGCATTGATAGAAAATGCAAAAGAAGCGGCTGATAAAGCGCTGACGTTGGAGCTTTCTCGTTTAGAAGCACTCAAAGCGGTCAACCCAAACATCCGTGATGAAGAGCTTGATATTATTGAAGAAGAGCGCCAGCAACTGATGACCAATATCGACCAAGCCACATGGCGCCTAGATGCCATTCGCTTAGTTGTGGTGACTCATCAGTAAACTATGATAATCAAACCATATTGTTCTATATGGTTTGATAATTAATTTAAAATCTACAACTCGAACTAATTATTTTATTTCGTACTTTTGCGTAATAAAAATAGGGTTACCCTAAGTAATTCGAGTTGTAGGTAGGCAGCAAACGAAGATATCTTGGGGAGCATACATAAGTACGTGACCCGAGTAGCTGAGTGAAGCTAACACCCCTACAACTTGAAGTATGACGGGTAATTGAATGATACCGTACAATCCACCGCTAGAACCTTGGCTCCACATCCTCTATCAAGACGACCATATCATTGTCGTCAACAAGCCAAGCGAACTACTTTCTGTTCCCGGAAAAGCCCCTGAGCACCACGATAGCATTATGAGCCGTATTCAACGTGATTTTCCTGCTGCTGAATCCGTACATCGCTTAGATATGGCAACCAGTGGCGTCATGGTTGTGGCACTGCACAAAAAGGCTGAGCGTGAGCTCAAACGCCAATTTAGGGAGCGTGAGCCCAAAAAATTCTATATTGCTCGTGTCTGGGGACATTTAGAAAAAGAAAAAGGCTTGATTGATTTGCCGCTAATTTGCGATTGGCCAAACCGCCCTAAGCAAAAGGTGTGTTTCGAAACAGGGAAATCGGCACAAACTGAATACCAAGTATTACAATACGAAGAACAAGCGACACGCGTGAAGCTTTCACCTATTACGGGTCGTTCTCACCAACTGAGAGTCCATATGTTAGCTTTAGGCCACCCAATATTAGGCGACCGTTTCTATGCTCACGATGAAGCCAAAGCGCTCGCCCCTCGCTTACAATTACATGCACAGGAATTATACATCACTCATCCTGAATATGGCACACCAATGCATTTTACCTGCCCACCGGATTTTTAACGGTCTCTAATCGATTGATTAGATTTCAATATTACCAGTGCAAAAATTAACTCACTCTGTTTTTGCGCTGATTATTTTCCCGTTTGTTTTACCCTAAGAACATACATAACTATGTAACTAGGGTGCGCGAGCGCAGCCAACAAAAAACGGAAGCGAAATAATCCATTTTAATTATTCCCCTGATTTCCCCTAAATAGTTCGTGTTGCAGCTAGGTGGCAAGAGAGCAAATCCTTAGGAGCGTAGATTACTACGTGACTAGGGTTCATGAATGAAGACAACAAAGCGAGATTTTTTGGTTTTTCTTCGTTAGCCTGATTTCCCCTAAATAGTTCGTGTTGCAGCTAGGCGGCAAGAGAGCAAATCCCTAGGAGCATACAGTAGTATGTGACTAGGGTGCGCGAGCGCAGCCAACAACGCTGCGGCGCGAAATATGACGGGGAAATTTATTTGAAGCCGAGCTCCTTCTTAACTAAGTCATAAGCGGCTTGGATAGACTGCGCCTTTTGCTTCGCAATCTCCATCATCTCTGGCGGCAAACCTTTCGCAACTAGTTTATCGGGGTGATGTTCGCTCATCAGTTTACGATAGGCTCGCTTAATTTTTGTTGGGTCATCACTAGGAGACACGCCAAGCACTTTACAAGCATCTTCAAGGGTTGGGCCATTTGATTGCTGATAATACCCTCCTGATTGCTGCTGAGAGTATCCTTGGCCAAATTGGCGACCACTTTGGATCATATCCAAGAACTGTTCAAACTGAACCTTAGAAATACCGAGCTCTTCGGCAATAATAAACAACACTTTTCGTTCGTTCGGGTGTAATTGTCCATCAGCAAAAGCAGCTTGTAATTGAATTTCCAGAAACATCTGAATCAAGTCAAAACGGCCATAACAGGCCATACGTAATTGTTTTAATACATCACGCAATGGAAAGTTAGGGGATTTGCCTTCTCTAAATGCTTGTTGAGCCGCTTTTCGTGTTTCTCCATGTAATTGCATTCTGTCCATTAAATTGGTCGCAAGCTGAATATCTGTCTCGGTTACACGGCCTTTGGACTTCGTTAAATGCCCCAAAATTTGGAAGGTACTCGCAAAGAAAATGATTTGGCGATCTCGCTTATTCATTCTCCCTGCAAATTTACGTTGAATCGATGCTTTATCAAAACCATGCCCAATAATTAACCCAACTAGCGCTCCCCAAAAGCCCAATCCAGAGACGATTGCGAGTATAACGCCAATAATTTTGCCCCAATAGTGCATATATCCCTCAATTCTTCAATGCTCAAAATGCAATTTTGCATTATCATACTATTCATTCAGCTCTATGCATAACTACCCGCGCGTAAAGTTTCTTACATTATACTGGCGCAAAGTGGTTGGCTAAGTTAGTCTTTGAGCGTTTGCTGGCGATGCCAATGATGACGGAACCCCATATTTAATGATGAAAAAAAGCTATCCAACACTACTCGCCACCATGGTATGGGCGGCAATTTATAGTCAGCAAGCGCATGCTGACCTTGCACAGCAGTGTATGCTGGGTGTCCCTGTTTACACCAAACCGATTGTAAAAGGTGACCCTAATAACCTGCCGATTCACATTACCGCTGAAGATGTCCGTGGTGAATACCCTAATTTTGTTGAATATGAAGGTAATGTCGATATTCAACAAGGGAACCAAACATTAACCGCTGATAACGTTAAACTCACCCAAACAGAAACAGCGGGTGAACTCCCTGTGCGTGAAGTAACAGCCACTGGTAATGTGCACTACGATGACCCACAAATTATCTTAAAAGGCCCTTCTGCGTGGTCTAACTTAGATAATAAAAACACTGATGTGAATGACGGTAACTACATGATGGTAGGCCGTCAGGGGCGTGGTGATGCGACGAAAATGAAAATGCGTGGTGAAAACCGTTACTCTATTATGGAAAACGGTACATTCACAACCTGTTTACCCGGTAATAATAGCTGGAGCGTCGCGGGCTCTGAAGTCATTATCGACCGCGAAGAAGAAGTCGCTGAAATTTGGCATGCGCGCTTTAAAGTGGGTGACGTGCCTATTTTCTATAGCCCATATATGCAATTACCGATTGGCAATAAGCGCCGTTCAGGTTTTTTAATTCCGACGGGAAGTTATTCAAGTAACGATGGGCTAGAGTTCTCATTACCCTATTATTGGAATATTGCACCAAACTACGATGCCACAATTACACCGCAATTTATGACCCACCGTGGTGTAAAATTAAATAATGAATTCCGCTACCTTATTGCTCCAGGTACAGGCACCGTGGCCTTTGATTTTCTAAATCATGACCGTGCTTATATCAAAGACAAAGAACGTGGTAAGCGTGAAGATCGTGATAGCGATGACCGTTGGTTATTCTACTGGCGCCATTCTGGGACTTACGCGGGGCATTGGAACTTCAGCTCTGACTATACCAAAGTGAGCGACCCTAGCTATTTTACTGACTTTAGTTCCCAGTACGGTAGCACCACTGATGGCTACGCTACGCAAAAATTCAGTGCAGGTTATTCAGATACAAACTGGAATGCGAAAGTCACTCACAAGCAATTCCAAATTTTTGCGGATAACCCCAACAAGCGCGCTTATAAAGCAGAGCCACAAGTGGACTTCAATTATTATAAAAATAATTTAGGTGCCTTTGACGTGCATACTTACGCACAAGCTGCTCGTTTTACGAGTGTGGGTAAAAATAACCCAGACGCAACTCGCTTACACATTGAGCCAGAAGTAAACCTGCCATTGTCTAATGGTTGGGCAAATATGAATAACAGCATCAAATTGTATGCGACTCATTACGACCAAGATATTCCTCGCTCGAATACGGATACTAGCTTAGAAAAAAATGTTACGCGTGTTCTACCCATGTTTAAAAGCGATGCAAAAGTTGTCTTCGAACGAGACCTTTTCCAAGGCAGCGATTTCGTTCAAACATTAGAACCACGTGTCCAATATTTGTATATTCCGTATAAAGATCAAGATAATATCAATAACTTTGACTCTTCATTGCTGCAGTCAGACTATAGCGGTTTATTCCGTGACCGGATTTACAGTGGCCTTGACCGTATCGCCTCTGCAAACCAGTTCACCACAGGTGTCACAACACGTGTTTATGACGATACTTTAGCTGAGCGCTTTAACTTCTCTGTGGGGCAAATTTATTACTTTGAACGCCCACGTGCTGGTGATTCAAATCGCCCAATAGATGATAAAAGCAACACAGGTTCATTATTGTGGGCCACTGACTCTATGTGGCGAATTGATGATAACTGGGGCTTGCGTGGTGGGTTACAATATGACCGCCGTCTCGGTAATGTCACAATGGGGAATGCGGTTGCAGAATACCGTTTAGATGCCGATCGTTTAGTTCAGTTGAACTACCGTTTCGTTGACCGCGATTATATTCAAGCAACCTTCCGTCGTGAAGATACTGCGAATGGTGGCTATACCTATACACTGCCTGAATACCAACGCGGCATTTCACAAGTGGGTGCTGTCATGAGTTGGCCATTAAGCGAGCGTTGGGGCTTTGTAGGTTCATATTATTATGATACCAAACAACAGCAACCTGCGAGCCAACTGGTTGGTTTGCAATACAATACTTGTTGCTGGGCAGTCAATCTTGGCTATGAACGTAAGATAGTTGGTTGGCAAAAAGAGAAGTTTAGCAGTGAATATGACAATAAATGGTCAATCAATGTGGAACTTAGAGGCCTAAATAACAATCATAGTTTAGGTAGTCAGAAAATGTTAGAAAGTGGCATTATGCCTTATCAACGTGCTTTCTGATAAAAATAACATAAATTTACTCTAAATAATTCGAGTTGCAGTTAGGCGACAAGCAAGTGAGTCGCTAGGAGCATACATGAGTATGTGACTAGTGCGAATGAACGCAGTCAACAACACTGCAACTTGAAGTATGACGAGTAAAAAAGAGATTAGCCCGCTTTTGCGGAATCAAAGTCAATATTTATAGGACCATTATGAAGAATTGGAGAACGCTTATTCTGGGACTGATGTTCGCAAGCTCCACTGCTTTGGCTGCGCCTCAGCAAATGGATAAAGTCGCTGCGGTCGTCAATAACGGTGTTGTGCTGGAAAGTGACGTCCAGAATATGATCAACACAGTAAAACTGAACGCTCAGAACGCACGTCAACAAGTGCCTGATGATCAAACTCTGCGTCATCAGATCCTCGAGCGTCTCGTTATGGATAACATCATTTTGCAAATGGCTAGCCAAATGCAAATCAATATTCCAGATGAAGCCGTGGATGCAACTATTACGGATATCGCTCGTCAAAACGGTTTAACACTGCAGCAAATGCAACAACGCTTAACCGCAGATGGCATCAATATGAATCAATATCGTAGCGAAATTCGTAAAGAGATGCTGATCGCTGAAGTGCGTAACAATGAAGTTCGCCGCCGCGTTACCATTTTACCTCAAGAGGTTGATTCTCTTGCAGAGCAAATGAGCTCACAAGCCAATTATGAAATGGGCGTTAATCTAAGCCATATCTTGATCCCGTTGGCAGAAAACCCAACGCAAGAACAACTAAAAAACGCTGAAGCATTAGTGAATAAAATTTTAGCTGAACTGAAAAAAGGCGGAGATTTTGGTAAGTTAGCTATCGCTTATTCAGCAGACCCTCAAGCGCTGAAAGGCGGTAATATGGGTTGGTCACGCCTACAAGAATTGCCTGTTGTCTTTGCTGAGCAGCTGAAAAATGCGAAAAAAGGCGATATTGCTGGCCCAATTCGTTCCGGTGTCGGCTACCATATTTTACGTGTAAATGATGTAAGTGGTGGCAGCCAACCAATTTCTGTCACAGAAGTGAAAGCACGTCACATCTTGATTAAATCATCACCAATTATGGATGATGCACAAGCAAGACAAAAATTAACCAAAATTGCTCAGGAAATTCGTTCAGGCAAAGTTTCATTTGAAGATGCAGCAAAAGAGAATTCTGAGGATCCAGGTAGCGCATTAAAAGGTGGTGAATTAGGTTGGAATATGCCTGATGTCTACGACCCGGCTTTCCGTGATGCATTAATGAGACTGAATAAAGGCGAATTAAGCCAACCTGTTCAATCAAATTTTGGTTGGCACTTAATCCAATTAGAAGACACTCGTAACGTTGATAAAACAGATGCGGCACAAAAAGACCAAGCGTACCGCCTGCTATTCAACCGTAAATTTAATGAAGAAGCACAGAGCTGGATGCAAGAACAACGTGCTTCCGCTTATGTGAAAATGGTTGATGGCCGTGACAGCCAGTCTACAGATGAAAAATCAAATTAAGCCTATTGTCATCACTCCCGGCGAACCTGCCGGGATTGGTCCTGACCTACTGATTCAGCTTGCTCAACAGCAATGGCCTGTTGAGCTGGTTGCCTGTGTTGATCCTGAATTGTTACGCCAGCGTGCCAAAGCGCTGAATTTGCCACTGACATTAACCGAATATATCCCCAATACCGTCACTAAAGTACAACCTGCGGGTAGTTTATCCGTTCTACCTGTTCATTTAGCAACGGCTGCAAAGGCAGGTGTACTTAACGTTGATAATGGCCAATATGTCGTAGAAAGCTTAGCAAAAGCCTGTGACGGCTGTTTAAAGGGTGAATTCTCAGCCATAGTCACAGGGCCTGTACATAAAAGCATCATTAATGATGCTGGCGTACCATTTAGCGGCCACACTGAATTCTTTGCAGAAAGAAGTGGCTGTGAACGCGTTGTTATGATGCTAGCTACCGAAGAACTGCGTGTTGCATTAGCCACAACGCATTTGCCACTCAAAGACGTGTCAGCTGCCATCACTCAACAAAGCCTGAATGAAGTCATCACGATTTTACACCATGATTTACAAACAAAATTTGGTATTGAAAAACCAGCCATCTATGTTTGTGGTTTAAATCCACATGCAGGAGAAGGCGGGCACATGGGTACCGAAGAAATTGATACGATAGAGCCCGCGCTCGAAAACCTGCGCACAAAAGGGATTAATTTGATTGGGCCATTGCCTGCAGATACCCTATTTCAAGCTAAGTATTTAGACCATGCAGACGCAGTGTTAGCAATGTATCACGATCAGGGCCTTCCTGTGTTAAAATACCAAGGTTTTGGCAGAGCAGTAAATATTACTCTCGGCCTGCCTTTTATCCGTACCTCTGTCGACCATGGCACAGCCCTTGAACTCGCTGGTACGGGTCATGCTGATGTGGGAAGTTTTATCACCGCATTAAAGTTAGCTATCCAAATGACATCTAAGAATACATGAATAATCGAGTCCATCAGGGGCACTTTGCCCGCAAACGCTTCGGGCAGAACTTTTTAACTGACCAATTTATTATCGACAGCATCGTGGATGCCATGAACCCGCTGCCAGGTCAGTCCATTGTAGAAATTGGTCCCGGCTTAGGTGCCTTAACCGAACCTGTCGGTAGCCGAATCGATAAAATGACTGTAGTTGAACTTGACCGTGACCTTGCAGCACGCTTACACGTTCACCCTCAGCTAAAAGATAAATTAACTATCATTCAGCAAGATGCAATGACAGTAGATTTTGGTGAATTAGCCAAACAAGCAGGTCAACCCCTGCGCGTTTTTGGTAACTTGCCTTACAATATCTCTACACCATTAATGTTCCATCTATTCACATTCACCAACTCCATTGCTGATATGAATTTCATGCTGCAAAAAGAAGTGGTGAATCGTCTGGTCGCAGGCCCTGGCAGCAAAGCCTTTGGCCGCTTGAGTGTCATGGCACAATATTACTGTAATGTGGTGCCTGTGTTAGAAGTACCGCCGACTGCATTTACACCCGCACCAAAAGTAGATTCTGCCATTGTTAGGTTGATTCCTCATCGTGAAAACCCATATCCGGTAAAAGACATTAAATTTTTAAGTCGCATTACCACACAAGCTTTCAATCAACGCCGTAAAACTGTTCGTAACAGTCTTGGGGATTTATTCAGCGTTGAAGAGTTAACAGAACTGGGTATTGATTTAAGCACTCGAGCAGAAAATATTTCTGTTGAACAATATTGTAAAATGGCAAACTATCTCTCTAACCGTTCAGAATAGTCTGTTGAAGGAGGCACTATGCTTAATGAGCCGAATGTTAGCATCCAAGTTCAGAGTGTCTATATAGAAAGCCAATCTCAACCCGATATTGCGAGATATGTGTTTGCTTACACAATCTGCATTCGTAATTTAGGGCGGGAACCTATCCAATTAATGAGCCGTTATTGGCTCATTACTAACAGTGATGGCCATAAAACCGAAGTTCAAGGTGAAGGAGTAGTGGGTGAACAACCCCTTATTCAGCCAGGAAAAGAATATCGTTATACCAGTGGCGCAATCCTTGAAACACCAATGGGTACGATGGAAGGTTATTATGTGATGATAAGTACGCAAGGGGACAGTTTCCACGTTGATATCCCTGCTTTTCGTCTTGCCATCCCAACACTGATTAATTAATTATGTCGACATATTTAGTAGGTGATATTCACGGTTGCTATCGTGAACTCCGTGACTTGATGGAAAGTGTTCATTTTGATCCAACCAAAGACACATTATGGTTAACAGGCGATCTCGTTGCTCGCGGAGCTGAATCACTGCAAGTTTTACGCTATGTAAAAAGCCTTGGCTCAGCCGTACGTCTAGTGCTTGGTAACCATGATCTCCATCTGTTGGGAATTTACTGTAAGATCAGTCGCAATAAACCCAAAGATCACCTCGATGAGTTATTACATGCCCCTGATCTTGACGAACTGATCAATTGGTTACGTCGCCAACCTTTATTACAAATTGATGAAGAAAAAAAGATCTTGATGACCCATGCCGGTATGACTCCGCAATGGGATATCAAAACAGCACGCATGTGTGCAAGAGAAGTTGAAGCAGTGCTTTCCAGTGATGCATATCCACTATTTATCGACTCCATGTATGGTGATATGCCAAATAACTGGTCTGAAAGCCTAATGGGGCTAGCACGCTTGCGTTTTAGTACCAATGCCTTAACACGTCTGCGCTACTGTTTTCCGAACGGGCAATTAGATATGATTTGCAAGGAAAACCCCAAAAAGGCACCTGCCCCACTAAAACCGTGGTTCGATCTACCAAGCCAAATTCCTGATGATTACTCGGTATTTTTTGGTCACTGGGCATCGCTCGAAGGAAAATGTACCCCCGATAACGTCTATGCTTTAGATACTGGGTGCTGCTGGGGAGGAGACTTGACGCTATTCCATTGGGAAACCAAGCAGTATCACCGCCAAAAGTCATATCAAAAACGCCGCAAAGAATAACTTTTTATATGATCAACTGTAAGTTATAGCAAAATGGCGCAATTAAGCGCCATTTTGTGATCAAACCAAAAATTAAGCTCTTTTGGTTAGGATCTCAAAACAATAACCATGGGTATTGTTTTCATCAGCTTCATGGTATTCCGTAAAAATAGAATCCCATTCATCAGGCTCATAAGTTGGAAAATGGGTATCACCAATAACTTCGGCATCAACATGAGTCAAATAGAGTTTATTCGCTAATGGTAAAAATTGTTGATAAACTTTACCACCGCCAATCACCATCACTTCATCAACATTTTCAATTGCTTGTGCCGCGGCTAACGCTTCTTCAATTGACGTTACCCAAATCACATCAGAATCAGTGCCAGGAACACTGCTTAATACAATATTTACACGTTGTGGTAATGGGCGCCCAATAGATTCATAGGTCACACGCCCCATGATAACCGGTTTATTTAACGTATTTCGTTTGAACCACGCTAGATCCCCCGGCAAATTCCAAGGCATCGCTTTTTCCATGCCGATAACCTGATCGATCGCCATTGCTGCGATTAAGCTAATATTCATCTATTCACCTTAGAAACAAGATATAAAAATTGAGCACACTATACGGAAAGAGAATTGTTTCGTCGACTAAATTTAAGCTTCCTTAAACAGGTTTGAATCACTTATACTCAAATTGATAAACTTACGACTAAAAATAACATGAAAAAACAAAATGAACCCTCTGATATCAGCCTAAATACGAGTATTTAGTCGGTCATTTTTATTTACCAACATTGAACGGGAAAAGAGATCAAAAATGTACGAAACGAGTATTATGGTTGCGACCATCGCGGCACTCGGTATGCTTTCTCCAGGGCCTGACTTCTTTTTAATTGTCAAAAACTCAGCTCGCTATCAACGCTCTGCGGCATTAATGTCTGCATGTGGTGTGATAGTCGCTATCGCGTTGCATATGTCCTACTGCGTTGCGGGCCTAGCTGTTTTAATTACCACCACACCTTGGCTGTTTAATATCTTAAAATACGCAGGTGCGGCCTATTTAATTTGGATCGGTGTCAAAAGCTTACTTCCGCAATCCGGCCATAGCGTTGATCTCACAACCAGCAAACACGAAATTGTTTCATTCAAGAAAGCCTTTATGCAAGGTTTCCTCTGCAATGTATTAAACCCAAAAGCCACGCTATTCTTTTTAGCAGTCTTCACTCAAGTATTAGATGTTAATTCTACCGTCGGTGAAAAACTATGGTTTGCCTTTATTATTTGGGGCTTAGCTGTCATTTATTGGCCAATATTAGTCTTTTTGATCCAAAGTGCCCCTGTCAGAAAAGGCCTAGCAAAAGTACAAACCTATGTTGATAAGGTTCTCGGAGTGGTATTAATCGCCTTTGGTGTTCGAGTGGCGCTAAGCTAGCCTTATTAGCTCCCATCAAAAAAGCAGGCTAAATGCCTGCTTTTTAAATATTCAATATTGTTGTAATACGAATTATTGCATTGTGTCTTGCGGTGCAACAACCAACTGCCCCACTGAACCTAAATCCGCTTTTTCCAAGTTTTGACTATAGAATAAAAAAGGAAAGTGGTTATAGGATGGCTGCATCATTTCCACTAATAATTCAACGCGACCATCAACCCATACCGTATCTTTCCAGCCATAGTCTTCTGGTGGAGTTGGTTTACCATTACGGTTTAAAACCTTAAAACGCACACCTTCAATATGAAACGCTTGCGGTTCATTCGTCGTCACAACCCAACGCTCCCAATTACCTTGGAGACTTGAGAAATCGACCCTATTTGTATCAATGGTCGCATTGTTAATACCAAAACCATCATTAAGGTGAATATTGCGTTGTGTAATACTGGATGTGACTTGCGTTTTATCTTCAACTAATTGTGTCGGTAAGCCGTCTGTTACTAATGACATTAACCCTGTCGCTTTGATAGTTAGCACATTAGTTGAAATTAAATTATTCGATGGCTCGAATAACCCCTTTAAGCGGTCCATAAAGGTCGCCGACTCACCTGCCGTGATAGTTAACTCTTGCGTTTTAGCCATATCAATCAAGACTTCGCGTCGTTCACCCGGCGCTAACGGTAGTTCTTGAACACTCACAGGGACAGTTAGTAAACCTTGGTCAGATGCAATCAACGAAAATGGGCGGCCATCACTGATTTTCATTACATAATTACGGGAGTTCGACGCATTTAATAACCGTAAGCGCACCCATCCTCGAGAAACTTCAATGTATGGATTTTGCACGCCGTTAACCAGTAATGTATCGCCTAAAAAACCATTTTCATCCGCTTTGTATTCTGGAACGCCAAAATTATCTAAGCGCTTATCTTGAATAATGACCGGAAAATCATCAACACCATAGTGTTTCGGTAAACGCAGGTTTTTCGTCACATCATCTTCAATGATCCACATCCCTAATAAACCATTGTAGACTTGTTCGCCCATTTTCCCTTGAGTATTCGCATGATACCAGAGCGTAGCTGCATTTTGGCGTATCGGGATCACCGGAGACCAGTCCGCATTAGGTGAAATTAACCGTGCGGCTCCACCTATTTGTGTTCCTGGTATTTGCAAGCCACTGATAGTCATCGAAACGGCTTCAGGTAAGCGATTACTATAAATAAGCTTAATATCATCGCCATTTTTTACTTTGACAGTCGGGCCAGGAGAAGAACCATTAACTCCCCAAATATCGGCTGAATATTTTCCATCAAAAGACCAATGAATTTTTTGTAATGTTAAAAATAATGGCTGTCCAGACCGTGATTCTAATAACGGTGGTACAGGTAAAGCTGTTGCCCCTTCTGCATTTGCATAAATAGGCGCATAGGACAAACATAGAGCCATCCCTGCCGCTATTAGGGTTTGGCATCGATTGAATGACATAAATTCTCCGCTAAACAAAATTCCAGCGCATTTTATTATTTGATATTATAAATATTCAGCCAATGATATGGCTAATTTTAGGTTGGCGCTAGCAATATAACTACTTAGATACAACAATTTAAGACCGCAATAATTTGTGAGCCATGATATCGCGAAAAAAGGCTAAATTCTAAAAATATCTATCCAATACATTAAAATTTAATTAATAAGATTATAAATAGTAAGGGTAAGTAATTAGAAAAGGAAAGTCAGGCAGTCGATAACAATAAAGACAGTTTATGCTATGTTCAATCTAAAATAATAGGCAATATTCACATATTGCCTATTATTAAAATAAATTCAATCGGTTAGGCTATTTACCCTGTTTTGCCATCTCTTCAACCTCAAGATCGAGTTCTTTAATTTTTGCTTCCATTAAAGCATGGCAATGTTCCGATAATTCCCTCACTTGCTCACGGGTATAAAGTGATGTATCAATAGGGTCTAACATTTCAATAATTACGCTACCGTTATTCCAACGGTTTAGCTTAATTTTACCTTGTGTGCTCGAAACGCAAACAGGCACAATAGGTACCCCTGCTGCAATAGCCGCATGAAATGCCCCTGTTTTAAATGGCAATAAACCACGACCGCGACTACGCGTTCCTTCAGGGAACATCCATACGGATATTTTACGTTTTTTGATCTGGTCTGCGACTTGCGTGATCGTATTATGCGCCTTAGAACGATTCGCACGGTCAATCAAAATATTACCGGTGATCCAATACAAAAAACCAAAAAATGGAATGTAAACCAAGCTTTTTTTACCGACTGTAACTGTTCTCGGTAATACCCCATTTGACATAGTCACCATGTCGTAATTGTTTTGGTGATTCCCTATATAAATACTTGGGCCATAACTTTTGGCTTTCTCAGGTACACGATTAATAACCTTAATCCCAAACACGACGGATAACCGCCCAAACATATGGCCAAATGTCATTACGTGTTTTGGGTTGCGTGGGCTAAACAAGCAGTAAATACCGCCGCCTATGCACACAAAAATAGTGTAGATAATGACAATGATCGCTCTAATCAGCGCTAACATACTAACCCCAAATTGTAAGGGGCTTCGCAGCCCCATGATGAATATTGTCTGCTTATAAACCTTTTGAACTTCATACTCAACAAGATTTATAAGGTTTGTTTTTGTTAATTATTCAGTATCTACTGGCTCAATATCAATACGCTCAATATTGTGCATTCCACGCGGTAATGACGTCCCTTTACGGCCACGTTCTGAACGGTATTTTTGCAAATCTTCTGCTTTAAATTTCAGTTTCCGCTTACCAAAATGCAAGGTCATTGATGCCCCCACAGGCAAGATCATCAACCAAGTCAATAAATCATCACCCGTTGCCGCTTGCGCGCCAGCAATATTGATAATTTTATTACCTTTACCTTTTGAAAGTTGAGGTAAATCCGCTACAGGGAATATCAACATACGCCCTGCCTTGGTAATTGCCAATAGCAAATCTTCCTGTTCATTATGCAGTTCAATTGGTGCTAATACTTTGGCGTTTTCAGGTAAGGAGATTAAGGCCTTACCTGTTTTATTTTTAGTGACTAAATCATTAAAGGTACAAATAAAACCGTAACCTGCATCAGAAGCCATTAAATATTTCTGTTCGTCAGGCGCCATTAATACATGCTCAATGGTCGCACCTGGAGGCAGAGTTAATTTACCCGTTAGAGGCTCACCTTGACTACGCGCTGAAGGTAATTCCAGTGGGTCCACAGAATAGCTGCGCCCTGTCGTATCAAGGAACACCGCCGCTTGGTTTGACTTGCCTCGTGCTGCTCCTTTAAAACCATCTCCTGCTTTATAATTTAGGTTAGTCGGTTCGATATCATGCCCTTTAGCACTACGCACCCATCCCATATCAGAAAGCACAACGGTAATCGGTTCTGACGGTAAAATTTCATGCTCGCTCATTGCTTTCGCTTCTTCCCGCTCATGCAACGGGGAGCGACGGTCATCACCGTAATCTTTGGCGTCAGATTGAATCTCTTTTTTAATCAACGTATTTAAACGTCTTTCAGACCCGAGAATCGCTTGTAAATCATCGCGTTCTTTAGCCAACTCATCTTGCTCGCCACGAATCTTCATTTCTTCAAGCTTGGCTAAATGGCGTAATTTTAGCTCTAAAATAGCTTCAGCTTGGGTATCACTGATATTAAAACGTGACATTAAAACCGCTTTCGGTTCATCTTCTGTACGAATAATTTCAATGACTTCATCAATATTCAGATAGGCAATTAATAAACCATCTAAAATATGTAAACGTCTTAATACTTTTTCTAACCGATGATTTAAGCGATTACGTACGGTTTGACGACGGTAAGCAATCCACTCATTTAAGATCTCAACAAGCCCTTTTACCGCTGGTCGGTTATCTAAACCAATCATATTTAGGTTAACACGGTAACTACGCTCTAAATCTGTTGTCGCAAATAAGTGTGTCATGACTTGTTCAAGATCAACACGATTACTGCGCGGAACAATCACTAAACGAGTTGGGTTTTCGTGGTTTGATTCATCACGTAAATCTTCAACCATCGGCAATTTTTTCGCACGCATTTGGCTGGCAATTTGTTCTAAGACTTTCGCCCCAGAAACTTGATGAGGTAGAGCCGTGATAACCGCATTACCATCTTCTTTTTCCCACACAGCACGCATGCGTACAGAACCGCGCCCATTTTGATAAATTTTACGGATATCATCACGGGAAGAAATAATTTCTGCTTCAGTTGGATAATCAGGCCCCGGTACAAATGCCATGATGTCATCAAGATTTAGTGTCGGTTTATCCAGTAAAGCAACTAACGCTTGAGCCACTTCTCGGGCGTTATGGGGTGGAATATCTGTCGCCATCCCAACCGCAATTCCCGTTGTACCGTTTAGCAGAATATTCGGTAAACGTGCCGGCAACATTTTTGGCTCGTTTAGCGTACCATCAAAGTTTGGTACCCAATCAACTGTGCCATGGCCAAGTTCGCTGAGTAAAATTTCAGCATATTTTGATAAACGTGATTCTGTATAACGCATTGCTGCGAATGATTTAGGGTCATCGGGTGCCCCCCAGTTCCCTTGACCATCCACCAGCGGGTAGCGGTAAGAAAATGGCTGCGCCATCAACACCATCGCTTCATAACAAGCGCTATCACCATGTGGGTGATATTTACCGAGAACATCGCCCACCGTTCTGGCGGACTTTTTGTATTTCGCAGTGTTGCTTAAGCCAAGTTCTGACATCGCATACACAATACGGCGCTGAACAGGTTTAAGCCCATCGCCAATAAATGGTAATGCCCTATCCATGATGACGTACATCGAATAGTTCAGATAGGCATTTTCAGTGAAGGCATGCAGCGGTAAACGCTCTACACCATCATGAGTAATTTCACTCATTCAATTCGTTCCTTTCTCATCGCAATTCGAATATTAGACATCAATTTCAGCCATATCGCCTTTTTCTTGCAGCCAATTACGGCGATCTTCAGAGCGTTTTTTAGCAAGAAGCATATCCATGACAGCAAGTGTTTCTTGGTAGTTTTCATCATCGATAATTAGCTGTACAAGACGACGAGTATTTGGATCTAATGTCGTTTCACGTAATTGCAGTGGGTTCATTTCACCCAACCCTTTAAAACGTTGAACATTGGGTTTACCGCGCTTGCGGCTAAGACGTTCAAGCACAGCATTTTTTTCGCTTTCATCAAGGGCGTAAAACGTTTCTTTACCTAAATCGATACGATATAACGGTGGCATTGCCATATAGACATGCCCTGCTTTTACTAATGTTGGGAAATGACGGACAAATAATGCACATAGCAGTGTAGCAATGTGCAAGCCATCGGAGTCCGCATCCGCAAGGATACAAATTTTCCCATAGCGCAATTGGCTAAGGTCTTCGCTATCGGGGTCTATCCCAATAGCAACAGAGATGTCATGTACCTCTTGGGAAGCTAAAACTTCATCAGAAGACACTTCCCATGTATTGAGGATTTTACCGCGCAACGGCATGATAGCTTGATATTCGCGGTCACGAGCTTGTTTTGCAGACCCTCCCGCGGAGTCCCCTTCTACAAGGAACAATTCCGTCATACTCAGGTCTTGGGAGCTACAATCGGCTAATTTACCCGGTAATGCAGGGCCACTGGTGAGTTTTTTACGCACCACTTTTTTCGCTGCACGCATTCGACGTTGCGCGCTAGAAATTGCCATTTCTGCGAGTTGTTCAGCCACTTGCACGTTCTGGTTAAGCCATAAACTGAAAGCATCTTTTACCACACCCGAAACAAACGCAGCACATTGACGCGAAGACAGACGTTCTTTCGTTTGCCCTGCAAATTGTGGGTCTTGCATTTTAACGGAAAGCACATAAGTGCAGCGCTCCCAAATGTCATCAGCGGAGAGCTTAACACCACGAGGCAATATATTACGGAATTCACAAAACTCACGCATTGCATCAAGCAACCCTTGGCGTAAACCATTAACATGGGTCCCACCTAGCGCTGTTGGGATAAGGTTGACATAACTTTCTGTTAGTAATTCCCCGCCTTCAGGCAACCAGAGCAACGCCCATTGTGCGGCTTCAGTTTCCCCGGAAAATTCGCCTGTAAACGGTTTTGGCGGTAACGCTTCAAGGCCGTCAATTGACTCCATTAGGTAATCGGTCAACCCGTCACTGTAGCACCAGCTTTGCTCTGTATTGTTGAGCTTATCCTTAAACGTGATTTTCACGCCAGGGCATAAAACGGCTTTAGCTTTTAAGTTATGAGTTAAACGAGTTACTGAAAACTTTGGACTATCAAAATAGCTGCCATCTGGCCAAAAATGCACGCTAGTACCTGTGTTACGTTTGCCACAAGTCCCTATTACATGCAAATCTTCAACCTTGTCGCCGTTCTCAAAAGCAATTTGATACACTTGGCTATCACGACGAACAGTAACTTCAATACGTTTTGATAACGCATTGACGACAGAAATCCCGACACCATGCAAACCACCTGAGAATTGGTAGTTTTTATTGGAGAATTTTCCCCCTACATGTAATTGCCCTAGAATCAGCTCAACAGCTGACACTTTCATTTCAGGGTGGATATCGACAGGCATACCGCGCCCATCGTCGATTACTTCAAGGGATTGATCGGCATGTAAAATAACTTCGATGTGGCTCGCGTGCCCCGCAAGCGCTTCATCGACGCTATTATCAATTACTTCTTGAGCCAGATGGTTCGGTCGACTGGTGTCGGTATACATCCCCGGACGACGGCGAACAGGCTCTAAACCACTGAGGACTTCAATGGCCTCTGCGTTATAACTAGATTGAGTCATGTTGTCATTCTGCGGTAATAGGTGATTAATTGAACTATTCAATCAGTGAGTTACTGTTGATAATAACAGTGTTCATACGTTTTGACACTATTTCTCTGCCAATTGAAGGAAATCAACAATTTGAGAAAAGTAAGCTTCAAAACCAATAAAGGCATGATTACCGTCAGGTTCCACAGTTTGTTTGCACTTTGAAAGATAGGCAACTGCCTCTCGATAATCAAGTACTTCATCACCCATTTGCTGTAATAGCCAGATAAGATGAGGAGATGCGAGTCTTTCAATGTATAAGGATTTTAGCTCATGGATATGCTTTTCTTCCAACACATATTGTTCATGAGTATATGGGTTTGTATTGTCGCCTAAGTAATCTTGCAGTAAATCAAAAGGACGCACTGCAGGGTTTACAACGACAGCTGGGAGCTGATAACGCTCTGAAAACCAAATCGAAAAATAACCGCCTAGTGAAGACCCAACTAGCCCCATTTTTTCATGCTGGTGCTGTTGGATAATATCATCCAACATCGCTTGAGCTTGCTGAGGGTAGTTCGGCAATTGCGGTACAAGCATATTAATATGTGGATAATTCTCGTCAATCCATTGCTTTAAGTTATTAGCTTTAGCGGATTGAGGTGAGCTATTAAAACCATGAATATAAAGTAGAGTAGACATAAGCGAATTAATAACCGTCAGAGTCAAGGTCAGGGCTAAACTCTCTTGTGTCTAAACGGTGAACGTGGGTTGTAATATGCCTTTGACTTTGCTCATTAATGCTTAATTCTAAATATCGCCAACCCGGCGCGACAGTATCAAGGGCAAAATTAGTACAGTGAGGTTTAAATTGTACGCAAGTAGAAGGCGTAGCTAATAACCGAATCCCGTGCCAGTTTTCATCCATTTCTTGGTGAATATGGCCACATAGCATCGCTTTAACATTTGGGTAGTTTTTTAAGTAGTCAGCTAAAATATGTGAATTTCTCAAACTGTGCTGATCAAGCCAAGTACAACCCGAAGCTAGAGGATGGTGATGCAGCATAATCAATGTGGTACGTTCAGGTTCAGCATCTAAGCTGGCTTTCATCCATTCCAATTGTTGTTCAGAAAGCTCACCATGAGGTACATCTTGAAGTTGGCTATCAAGCATCAGAATTTGCCATTCATCGCCAATTAAAATTTGTTTAGCACTTGAAATCCCAGCAACTCGCAGTGTTTCTACCATAGCAGGTGGGTAATCATGATTACCAGGAAGCCATACACAAGGGGCAGGAATACGCGCAATACCATCCGCAAAATGCTGATAAGCTTGTGGTGATTGGTCTTGAACCAGATCCCCTGTCGCAACAATTAAATCAATTGGAAGATTTTGCTCTGTGATAGCATCAAGTACCGCCTGATAGCTACGGTAAGTATTTACCCCTAAAAGCGTATTTTCTGTATTAGCAAAAAGATGCGTATCAGTAACCTGTAAAATTCTCACAATTTTAGAGTTCTTCGCAGTCACTTCAAGCTGGCTGTCCAAAAGTATTCCTTTCCTTAAATATTATTTAGTACCTAATCTATTCATTAAAACTATATAAAAGCTAAACACACTTATAACTATCTTAAAACTTTACTTTCTAACTTTCTGATAATCAGCACACACTTCACCAGATTAATCGTTATTTAAAACTGTTTCATCCACTTTTCATAAAGTTTTTGCTGGTTGAGCTGTAACCACTGAATAGCAATAACGGTTGCTGCATTATCAATTGTGCCATCTTCAACCCATTGATAAGCTTGTTCTCGGCTAACCACATGCACACAAATATCTTCATTTTCTGACGCTAGCCCATGCACCCCTTTCGCTTGGCTGCTATCGACTTCACCGATAAATACATGCATACGTTCAGTCGTACCACCCGGGCTAGAAAGATAACTTACTGCTTTTTCAGTACGACCAATAATAAGCCCAGCTTCCTCAACGGCTTCACGACGAATAACCTCTTCGGGCGATTCGTTTGGCTCAATCATTCCAGCAACTGCTTCAAGCAGCCAAGGTGTTTCGCTAGTTTCGATCGCAGGTAACCGAATTTGTTCAATTAAAACAACACTATTCGTTTTCGGGTCATAGGGTAAAACCACACCTGCGTGACCACGTTCAAAAACTTCACGGCGAATTTCTTTACTCCATCCGCCCGCGAAAAGGCGATGTCGAAATTGATATTCAACCATTTGAAAAAAACCGTTAAATAATTTACGCTTGGATATAATTTCAACATCATTCTTGCCATATTTAATTGGCTGCTTTATTTGTTTTGTCATTGCATTCTCCAAACCCAATTATTCCATCTTAAGGAAATAATTGTGGATTAAAACAGTTTTTAAGGTTTTTTAACCTCAGATGAGGTAATGTTTAATAAATTGAGACAAAATGGCACAAAAGGCTACCGTTAATAGAAGTGATACTCTGTTACAATAAGCGCCATTATTCAAATCTAAGAGCAACGTAGTGTCTGTTTTTAATAACTGTCTCTAAAACGGATAATTTAATATCTATCGCCTAGTTAGGCATGGTACGTTTTAGGCAACAGACTCAACTTAATTTGCTGTTTAATCAAGGAATCAAAATGAAGAAACTGCTTCCCCTTTTAATTTCGATGAGTTTTGTGGGTCTCAGTACCAATAGCTACGCAGAAGATTTACTACAGGTTTACCAAAAATCCAAAGAAAGTAACCCTGAGTTAAGAAAATCATTAGCAGAACGTAATCAAGCTTTTGAAAAAATTAATGAATCTCGTAGCCCATTATTGCCACAATTAGGTTTAGGTGCAGGAGCTAGCTACGGAAGCGGTTACCGTGATGCAAGAAACACTGAAAGCACAGGTTTAAATGCTTCACTGAAACTAACCCAAGTTGTGTTTGATATGTCTAAATGGCGTCAATTAACTATCCAAGAAAAAACAGCGGGTATTTCTGATGTCACTTACCAAACAAGTCAGCAGCAATTAATTTTAGATACTGCAATTGCGTATTTTAACGTATTAAAAGCGATTGACGCGTTATCTTATATTGAAGCGAATAAAGAAGCTGTTTATCGCCAATTAGACCAAGTGACACAACGCTTTAACGTTGGTCTTGTTGCTATTACTGACGTGCAAAACGCCCGTGCAAACTATGATAGCGTTATAGCACAAGAAGTTGCAGGCCGTAACGAGTTAGAAAATGCGATTGAAAAATTGCGTCAAGTCAGCGGCGTGTACTATAACCAACTTGCCTCTTTAAATATCGACCGTTTTAAAACCAATGAACTGGGCGATATCAACGCTATCTTAAAAGAAGCGGAAGAGCGTAACCTCAGCCTGTTAAGCGCACGTTTAGCACAAGACGTTTCTCGTGAAAACATCCGTTTAGCGGAAACAGGTCACATGCCAACGGTTAGCCTTGATGCCTCAACATCAGTCACAAATAGTTACCAACACGGCAGTGGTTATAATACTCCATATGGCGGTAGTGCGAGCAATAGCTACAACGGCCAAAATAGCATTGGCTTAAATTTAAGCATTCCACTGTATAGTGGTGGTGCAGTAAGTTCTCAGGTCGAACAAGCACAATATGGTTTCCAAGGTGCTAGTGAGCAACTAGAAAGCGTTTATCGCAATGTGGTTCAGTTAGTTCGCTCATCATTTAATAACGTAGCATCGTCAATCAGTAGTATTAATGCTTACAAACAAGTTGTTGTTTCCGCACAAAGCTCATTAGATGCGATGGAAGCAGGCTACCAAGTAGGAACACGTACCATTGTTGACGTATTGACAGCAACAACAGCGCTATACCAAGCGAAGCAGAATCTGTCTAATGCGCGTTATGACTACATGATTAACCAACTGAATATCGAATTTGCTCGCGGCACATTGAACGAAGACGATATTGCACGCCTGAATGCGAATTTAGGTAAAGAGATTTCAACCTCTGCAAGTAGTATTATCCGTAATACCAATGCGCCAAAAATGAACTAAAATATTTAGCTCATGTGAAAATGACATAATGACCCGCTTACATAGCGGGTTATTTTTTGAGGGTAATCCTGCAAACTACTTAGAATTGCTAATTTGTACTAATTAAACCGTTTATAACGCCTTTTCATTAGCCACGTGCACAAATTCAGTGAATTCTCACTCTTATTACTACGCATTAGAGCAAAAAACAACCTACATCTAATATATTGATATAAAATAAAAATATTATTTTCTCTTCAAGAAACGCCATGCTAATTAGGGAAAAATAGCAGAAAGTTATCAAAATGATAAATTCAGCTCATTTCTCCTATATTTCTGCTTTAATTTTCAGCGTTTATCCCCTATCCTAGAGCTAACATCTAAAAACATCTTACTTAATTTAATTCAGGGTAATTACCATGACCATGAAGCGTACCAAAAATATTAACCAGAGCGCCTTCCGTAAGTCTTGGCGTTCATACCGTTTAGCACCTGTGGCTGTTGCGGTCAGTGCTGTATTTATGCTTTCCGCTTGTGAAGAAAGCGATGAAACCGTATCACTGTACACCAATGCGCAAGATTGTAGCCAAGCGAACCCATCGCAAGCAGAACAGTGCACCATCGCCTACAATAATGCTCTACAAGAAGCGGCTAAAACTGCACCTAAATATGAAACTCAAGCTGACTGCATTGCTGAGTTTGGTGAATCAATGTGTACTCAAGCTCCAGCTCAAGCAGGTCTTGCAGGCAATAGTTCAACCAATGGTGAACAAACGGCCCAAGCACAAAGCAGCGGTGGTAGCATGTGGATGCCATTAATGATGGGTTATATGATGGGCCGTATGATGGGCGGTAGCGCTGCATCACAACCATTATTCAGCTCAAAAAACCCAGCTAGCCCAGCCAACGGTAAGTTTGTGGATGCATCAGGTAAAAGCTATGGCCCTGCAGTTGCAGGTGGTCGTTCAATGAGCGTACCGAAAACAGCCATGGCACCTAAACCACCAACAACTTCAACCGTTACCCGTGGTGGTTTTGGTGACACCGTAAATAAACAAGCGATGGCACAACGTTCATCTTCTTCTGCAAAATCAACCTCTTCTTCCCGTTCGATGGGTGGTTGATAAGTAATGAAACGAGTTCCTATAGTAGAGCGCCCAAACTGGCGCGAAAAAGCCTCTGAATTTGGCTTTGAATTTCATACTATGTATGGTGAGCCTTACTGGTCAGAAGATGCGTATTACCAATTCACTATGGCACAGATTGAAGAAATCGAAGATGCAACCGAGCAGTTGCATCAAATGTGCCTAAAAGTGGTTGAACGTGTTGTTGAAAGCGATGAGCTAATGGCACGTTTTCAGATCCCTAAGCATTGCTGGGAATTTGTTCGCAGTTCATGGAAAAGCGAACAACCTTCTTTATATTCCAGGCTTGACCTCGCTTACGATGGTATTAACCCACCTAAGCTATTGGAAAATAATGCGGATACTCCAACCTCATTATATGAGTCTGCATTTTTCCAATGGATCTGGCTAGAAGATCAAATTGAAGCAGGAAAACTCCCTGAAAACGCCGATCAATTTAATAGCATTCAAGAGCAATTGATCGAGCGCTTTACGCAATTAAAAGATCAGTATGGTTTCCGTTTGTTGCATATGTCTTGTTGCCGTGATACAGAAGAAGATCGCGGTACCGTTCAATATTTACAAGACTGTGCAAATGAAGCCGGTATTGCCACTGAATTCTTATATATCGATGAAATTGGTCTAGGTGAAAAAGGTGAATTTTCGGATACACAAGATCAGGTGATTAGTAACCTGTTCAAGCTATATCCGTGGGAATTTATGCTAAGAGAAATTTTCTCGACTAAATTGCAAGATGCTGGTGTACGCTGGTTAGAACCTGCATGGAAGAGCATCATTTCTAATAAAGCTTTATTGCCAATGTTATGGGAAATGTTCCCAGATCACCCAAATTTACTGCCTGCTTATTTTGCAGATGGCAAAACCCAACCAGAACTCGAAAAATACGTTATTAAGCCCCTATTCTCTCGCGAAGGTGCTAATATCCGTATTATCGAAAACGGTAAAGAAATTGCAGCCGCGGATGGCCCATACGGCGAAGAAGGCATGATTATTCAACAGTTCCACCCACTTCCACAATTTGAAGGTAATTACACCTTAGTCGGAAGCTGGTTGGTGAATGATCAACCTGCGGGGATCTGTATTCGTGAAGATAAAGAATTGATCACTCAAGATTTATCACGTTTTTACCCACATACGATCATCGACTAATCATACTTAAAGCTAAAAATGAAGCCCAAACATAGCAATATGATTTGGGCTTTTTTATGAAACAAAGCTATCGCAGAAAAATTTATCCTACCTGAATAGACAACATACTTAACGATGCTGACACAATTCCTTCAATCGGTGTACTAATCTCTTCTTGACCATCCCAAGTGCCTAAAATAGGTAAAATAGGCAAGTAATGTTCTGGTGATGGGTTCGACAATTTGCCATCCTCCCGTTCCAATCCGCTAGCTAGTGGATGTGGCGTTTCATGGCTTTTCAGATTGTCATACACAAATTTCTCAAAAGATATTGCCCACGGGTATGGCTCAGCATGGGAATTTTGCCAATTCATCGCTCGTAAATTGTGTACAACATTGCCACTCCCCATAATCAATACACCTTCATCCCTTAGAACGGATAGTTTTTTTCCAAGGTCATAGTGCCAAATAGCAGGCTTGCTACCATCGATACTCAATTGGATTACGGGGATATCGGCTTCTGGATACATACGTACCAAAATTTCCCACGTGCCATGGTCTAATCCCCACTCTTGTTCATCAAGGTAAATTGGCTCAGGGGCTAATAATGAGGCAACTTGCTGAGCTAATTCAGGAGAACCAGGGGCAGGATATTCGATTTGGTACAAGGCTTCAGGAAACCCACCAAAATCATGAATCGTTTTCGGTTTTAACATCGAAGTAACTGCGGTTCCACGCGTATACCAGTGGGCTGAAATCACTAAAATTGCACTTGGCCGAGGTAAAGCTTTACCAAGTTTCTCCCACGTTTGAGTATAAGGATTATCCTCAATCGCGTTCATGGGGCTACCATGACCAATAAAAATGGCAGGGATCTTATTTTTTACCACTGAAGTATTTAGCGACATGATGATTTCAACTCCAACTCAATTAGTTTCTTCCTACAGCATACGCTTTCCTGTCAAAAACACAGTGGGCTAATTATGAGTATGATCATCAAAAAAATTGAAAAGGCCACGAGGTGTGCAACTCAGTGGCCTTAATAACATTCTATATGCTTAACGTACTATCAATAATTTAAATAAATTAGCTTATTTTAGCCTATTAATATTTAAACTTATCAAAATCTCTATCTAGAGCTCTTCCTCAAAATATTATGAGGATCAGCTCGCTTTCTTCTCGACCTGAAGACGGTACTGCACTAAATCTTCAATTGTCACAACCGTCAAACCATGCTGCTTACCAAATGCTGCCACTTCTGGGGTGCGAGCCATAGAGCCATCATCATTAGTCAACTCACACAACACACCAGCAGGTTTGAAACCCGCTAGAGTTGCAAGGTCAATAGATGCTTCAGTGTGTCCACGACGCGCTAATACCCCACCATCACGTCCACGCAATGGGAAAACATGGCCAGGGTGATTTAGGTCAGCAGGAACTGCATTATCAGCAATAGCAGCACGAATAGTGGTGATACGATCCGCCGCAGAAACCCCCGTAGTCACGCCTTTTGCCGCTTCGATGGTTACCGTAAAGCCAGTTTGGTTTTGGCTGGTGTTATTTTCCACCATCATTGGTAATTCGAGCTGCTTGCGACGTTCTTCAGTGATACAAAGACATACGATCCCACTGCTATAACGAATGGTAAATGCCATTTGTTCCGCAGTCATGGTTTCTGCAGCAAAAATTAAATCGCCTTCGTTCTCACGATCTTCATCATCAAGAACAAGAACACCCTTACCTTGGCGTAAAGCCTCGATAGCATTTTCAACACGCTCGATAGGATTACCGAATACAGAAAGTAGCGAATGATCCATGGTAAAAAACCTCTTAAATAGTTATTAACTAGTTACCAGAATCAAGGCAGTCTTAGGAATACGAGAAATGGTGAATATATAAATAGCCAACAACAGGCATTTACCTATTCAGGTATGCAGAACACTATTGTGCATAACAGCACAAACATGCAGATACTGTTAATTCTCTCCCATCCGGACTATAACCGTCGGCCCCAGATTCACACTGGGTCTGCTGACCTTTACCACAAAATGGTAAAGCGCTCGCGGGCTTCATGCGTGATGCATGTTTACCGCCGGTGGGGACTTTCACCCCGCCCTGAGATATACGCAATTAATATAACGCCAATAATTCAAGTTCGCAACGATGATAATCAAAATTGGCGAATGACTCACACTTTTAGTCAAAAAACATGAATAAAAACTTAGAGTTATCACGGTTAATTTTACTACCTTAGACGAATAGCAAGCTGCTCTCGTCACAGATAATACAACGAGGCCTTTTTGCTAACTAATTCGAGCTAGCACAAGGCGAAAAGAGGTATTACACTACGCTTAATAATATCTTGATTAACTGAAGGACCCGCGAATGCTCGATCCGAAAAAAATTGAACAAGTTGCCCGCCAAATTCAAGGCGCTTTACCGCAAGGCGTACGTGATTTAGGTGAAGATTTTGATAAAAAACTGCGTTCACTGTTACAATCACAGCTCGGTAAATTAGACTTAGTCAGCCGTGAAGAATTTGATATTCAAACTCAAGTTTTATTACGTACCCGCGAAAAATTAGCGAAAATGGAACAACGCGTTAGCGCACTTGAAGCCCATTTAAATGTAGAAGAAAAGACAGCTGAGTAATTAAATTGAAAAAGTGACACCTCTTTAATTTTAGATAAATAAAAACCTCACGGCGTTTTTACATACCCACGTGAGGTTTTTAACTAACTAATTAATTAATAATGATAAATTAACTCGTTTTCATAATATTTTTAATAATATTCGTTGTGGAAATACCATCTTCAAAGTTAAGGACTTTGACCTCGCCTCCCGCGGCCCACACTTCCGCACTGCCCGCTATCTCTTCAGGGCGGTAATCCCCCCCTTTAACTAAGATGTCTGGCAGCACTTCTGCGATTAAGCGTTGCGGAGTGTCTTCTTCAAAAGCCACAACCCAATCCACTGCCCCCAAAGCACCTAAAACGGTCATGCGTTGTTCTAATGGGTTGACTGGGCGTGTTTCACCTTTTAAGCGGCGTGTCGATGCATCGCTATTTACAGCTACAATCAGACGGTCTCCCAATTTACGTGCATTGGCTAAATACGACACATGCCCTGCATGAAGAATATCAAAACAACCATTCGTCATCACCACACGCTCACCGCGCTGTCTTGCATTCGCAACGGCTTGTTTCAATTCGCTTTCGCTCATCACACCAAACCCGGTGTCAGCACGGCCACGAATGGCATTTTCCAATTCAATTGGCGAAACCGTGGAGGTTCCTAATTTACCCACGACCACGCCTGCTGCGGCATTAGCCAATGCGCAAGATTCATGTAATGGGCGGCCAGATGCAATAGACGCTGCAAGTACGCCGATTACGGTGTCCCCGGCTCCTGTTACGTCAAACACTTCTTGCGCCTGAGTCGGTAAATGCAATGGTGCTTCATCGCGACGAATTAAGCTCATACCTTGTTCTGAGCGCGTAATTAACAGTGCTTTAAGCTCCAATGACTGAAGCAGCTTCATGCCTTTTTCTTCAACGTCTTGATTGTTTTTACATGGCCCAACAATCGCTTCAAACTCAGACATGTTTGGCGTTAGTAATGTTGCCCCGCGGTAACGTTCGAAATTGTTGCCTTTCGGGTCAATCAAGACGGGAACATTGGCCTTGTTGGCAAGCGCTATCATCTTCTCGACATGAGTTAACGCCCCTTTCGCGTAATCAGATAACACCAGAGCACCAATATGAGGTAACGCCTGTTCAATGCGTTCCAACACAGGTGCGACATCAACATTGTCAAAACCTTCTTCAAAATCAAGACGGATAAGTTGCTGATTACGTGAAAGTACACGTAATTTAGTAATCGTTGGATGGGTTGGAATAGCGACAAAATCACAACGCACCTGCACCGCATTTAAGTTTTCAGTCAGTGCTTTTGCCGCGTCATCAATCCCAGTTAACCCGACAAGACGTGAATTTGCCCCTAACGAGGCAATGTTCATCGCGACGTTAGCCGCACCACCGGGACGCTCTTCTACCATCGTGACTTTAACGACCGGAACAGGGGCCTCTGGCGAAATACGGTTTGCAGGACCATGCCAATAACGGTCTAACATAACATCACCAACCACCAGCACACCGGCTTGTTTATAATCCGGAAGAGTTACTTTCATCCTGCACTCCAGTTTTAAAAAGGAAATCTGATAATAATTAGCAACAATACTAGCATATTGCGCTATTTAGCTAAATAAAATGCGTTTATTCCTTATTCCTCAAGCCATTTTTGCCAACTCGCTAAAACTTGTTCACGTTGTTGAGTAAATTGGGTCATTTCAACACGGCTTGGCAATGATTGTAATGCTAAGTGATGAAGTTCATTACGCATCGTAACATACGCTTGAGTTAAGGCATTTGCTTCATCTTCTGGCATAAAGCCATATTGCGCCATCAGCTCGAAAATACGCACATTATCGGACCAACGCGTTAACACATTATTTTTTGTGGCAAAACGCAAAACTAAGTATTGTGCGATAAATTCAATATCAGTGATCCCACCGGGATCGGCTTTTAAATCGAACTCATTGGCTTGATGGCTTCCTAAGTGCTGATGCATTTTCAAGCGCATATCACGCACTTGCTGCTGCAAGGTGTGAGGGTCTCTTGGCATACACAGAGTTTCGTGGCGAGTCTGTATAAATTGCCGTTGTAAATCCTCATCACCAAATACCATTCGGGCTCGTATGAGCGCTTGATGCTCCCATGTCCAAGCATCATTTTTTTGGTAATCATCAAATGATTGTATCGTACTGACTAACATTCCTGACTCACCGGAAGGCCTGAGCCGCGCATCAACTTCATACAACACGCCTGAAGGTGTTCGAGTACTAAACAAATGGATAATACGCTGAGCAACACGTAAGTAAAATTGGCGTGCATCAATGGAGCGTTCGCCATTGGTAACCACATCTAAAGGGCAATCGAAAAGAAAAACGAGATCTAAGTCAGAGCCATAACCCAATTCCCAGCCGCCTAGCTTTCCATAACCTAATACCGCAAACCCATATTGTTTTTTGTCACTTTGCGCTAGATGTGCTGGCTCACCATAACGTTTTACCATTTTTTGCCATGCTTGGTGTACCACCGCATCAATAATCGCCTCTGCAAGGTAAGTCAGATGATCACTAACTTTCATTACGGGTAAAACACCTGAAATATCTTCAGCAGCGATACGCAATAACTGGGCTTGTTTGAATTGACGTAATGCTTCCAGTTGTTGTTCTTCGTCATCTTCAGGAACGCGCATTAAATATTGGCGCAATTCATCACGGTAAGCGGTTAGTGGTAGAGGTTGGTATAACGATTGAGGGTCGAGCAACTCATCAAGTAACAATGGGTGACGGGCTAACTGCTCTGCTATCATTGGTGAAGCCGCACATAGGCGAATAACGTGCGTCAAAACCTCGTCAAATTCAAGCATTAACTCGAGGTAAGTTGTGCGGCTAACAATGCTCAATAACAGTGGTGTGATACGTTCAATGACTTGCCCTGCATCATCGCGCTCACCGACTTTTGCCAATAATTTAGGCATTAATTCATCAAGTACATCCCGTCCACGAGGGCCAATTGTGCGTTTATTGAGGTCATGACGGAACATCACTATGCCGTGGATAATACGTTGTGCAATCTCTTCATTTTTAGACGGCAAATAGGTGGCTAATTCTTCTTTTGACAATTCACTTTGCCATAATGTGATGTAGATTTCATCAAATGCATCAGTGTTCTCGGTGTCATCTTCCTGGCCTATTTGCTCAGTAAATATTTGATGCACTGCCGACATTTTCTGATTCAAAACCTGATAAAATGCAGGCCAATCAGCAAAACCCATTCCCCACGCTAAACGCGCTTGGTTTAAAGCCTCTTCAGGGAGCGTTTGTGTCTGTTGGTCATCAATACTTTGCAGTAAATTTTCGGCTCTACGCAAGAAAAGGTAGCTATTTTGCAGAATATTAACTTGATCTTCGGTTAATAATGCGAGCTCTCGGATACCTTGTAGCGTTGAAAATAAGGATTGTGACTGTAAAACAGGTTCCCGTCCCCCTCTAATTAACTGGAAAACCTGTGAAACAAATTCAACTTCACGAATACCTCCAGCCCCTAATTTGATGTTATTGACCAAACCACGGCGCCGAACCTCCCGCTCAATCATATTTTTCATATTGCGTAAGGATTGGATCACGCTAAAGTCAATATAGCGGCGATAAACGAAAGGACGCAAAAGTTTTCGTAAACACTCCTCATAATGGAGGCTATCAGCGCCCATAATACGAGCTTTAACCATCGCATAGCGTTCCCAATCACGCCCTTGTTCTTGGTAATAATCCTCAAGCGCGGAAAAGCTAAAAACCAGCGGCCCGCTATCACCAAATGGCCGCAAACGCATATCGACCCGATAGACAAAACCATACTCAGTCACTTGGTCGAGTACGCGAATTAATTTTTGCCCTAAACGGGTAAAAAATTGCGCGTTATCTAACTCTTTTCTGCCACCTTGAGTAACTCCATTTTCTGGGTATGCAAAAATCAGATCAATATCTGAAGAAAAATTGAGCTCTCTGCCCCCTAATTTCCCCATTCCTAAAATCAATAGCGGCTGAGGCTTGCCTTCTGCATTACAAGGCGTTCCCCATGACTGACGATATTCTTGATACAACCAGTCTCGCGCCGCAACAACCAAGGTTTCTGCCAATACACTGAGCTGATAAATCGTTTCTTTTTGCGTGCTTATTTCCAGTACTTGCATCCAGGCGCAGCGCACTAACATATGATGACGAAATGAGCGTAACACTTGCATCAAGTGATCTTCGTTGCTAACAGATAACAAGTCTTGAGCTAACCATGACGCATAACTTTTCCATTCATCGGCTTTGGGTGGTTGAGCGCGAATTTCAAGTAAAAACCGTGAATGTGCCAATACCTGCTTTAACACAAAATCACTAAAGGTAAGCACTTGAATTTCTTGTTCATTTAACGGTAATAATTCATTCGCTTGTTCTGCTAATTGTCTTAAAACGCGTTCACCTTGGCTTTGCAATAATTCAGGAAAAGCATGCATGTTATCAGTACCTTAATGGGCTTCTTGATAGGTTAAAGCACTTAACCATTGGATAAAGGCTAATTTACATTTTAACCACTGGCTGCTATAGCAAAAATCCTCAGCACTAACCGCTTCATTGGCAATATCCGAACGTAATTGCTCTAGCGGAGTGTCATGAATAAAGTGAGGCGCTGAATTTTGGTAATGGACTAAAAATGCCTGAACAAAGCGTAAAAATTCACTAAAGCCTTGGCGTGCATTGCTGCCATTGGCTAACCAATAAGCTTCATGCTGCTGGCAAAGTAATTGCATATGAGTTAATGACTTTTCGAGAGGTTGCTCTTCATAGTCAAACAACGAATCTGGGCGAGTTAATGGTTCTTTTAGCGGCGATAACAATGAATATCCGCGCGCAGCTTTGCTAAGTGATGACAAATGCAGACCATCGATATCTGCAAATTTCTTTGCTAAATTAAGTACATCAGCAATAAAGCCTTTTTTAAGCTCTAATTCAAACTCTTGAATAGGCAAATCCTTTGCGCCTGAGGAAATTTCGCCTTGGTCAAAAACTACTTCTATTTCGCTATCTTCAAAAGTTACTAACCATTTTTCACGGGTAAAATTGGTGCTAAAGAGGATATTTAATTCAGACTGAAGCTGAGAAATATCAGTTCCTTCGGGCCAAATTTCAGCGGGTAATGCCGCCAAATCAAGTTCTGGCGAATCAATGTCAACATTATATTCAGGCCGTTGGTGTAAACCACCAATCGCCTGCCCAGCTGTTTTCATGGTCATTTCATAACGCCCATCACAACCTCGGATGCGTAAGCCCATATCCCACTGACGTAACTGCTTGTTTGCCGTATCAAAGTAGATATTAGTTAACTTTGTCGGCTCACTGTATTGGTGAGACAATGTCGATAAACACTGTCGTACAGCCTCTATTGCGGAACTCTTAGCAGCAAGTTTGAGTTCAACCTCTACGTGGCTCATACATATCCTTATTTAATTATTTCACTTCACTCATATTACCCCAATCGAGCTAAGCTGAGAAAAGAAACTGTATGGTAATCAAAAATTCTACCTGTCATATTTCTTTCAGTGAGTTATATTGAAAATAGAGTAAAAATAAGGGTAATTTAGACAGTTAGGATAGTTCTCATTCTCCTTTAGAGTGTAGAGACATCTGCGTTTAGGGTTTGCACCCATACACTTTACTCATTAATATTCAAATAATATAAAACTCACTCACCATCAAAAGACTGTAAATACCATGCGAAAAATTCCATTATTATTAATTTCAATCATGGGGCTAGGCCTTTCCTTAAATTCACACGCAGCAGAAAAACGTTATGTGTCAGATGATTTATCCACATACGTTCATAGTGGACCTGGCACAAAATATCGTATTGTAGGTACGCTCAATGCAGGGGAAGCGGTTGAATTGCTCTCCACAGATAACAAGTTCGCACAAGTCCGTGATGAAAAAGGCAGAACGGTCTGGTTACCTGTTGACCAACTCAGCAATACGCCAAGTATGAAAACCCGAATTCCAGAACTTGAAGCTGAGAACCAAAAATTACGCCAACAGCTCGACAATATTGACAGCACGTGGAATACACGAACGGCTGATATGCAGCAAAAAGTCGCTGATAATGACAATATCGTCAGCCAACTGAAGGCTGAAAATGAAAAATTAAAAAACGAGTTGATCAAGTCAGGTAAGAAACTCGAAATTGCAGAAGTTAACTTAGACGATCGCCGTCGCGAATTGATCTTACAATGGTTTATGTATGGTGGTGGTGTTGCTGGTGTTGGCTTAATTTTAGGCCTAATTTTACCGCACATTATTCCACGTCGTAAAAAACGTAATGACGGCTGGATGTAATTGAGGCCATTCGAATGAAAGTATATCTCGTGGGTGGAGCAGTACGTGACCAACTGCTTGGGCTGCCTATTTCAGACAGAGACTACGTGGTGGTTGGCGCAACCCCCGAGGCAATGCTATCGCAAGGTTTTCAACAAGTCGGAAAAGATTTTCCTGTTTTCTTGCACCCAAAAACCCATGAAGAATACGCTTTAGCCCGAACAGAACGTAAAATTGGTGCAGGCTATACCGGTTTTAGCTGCTATAGCGCACCGGATGTCACTATCGAAGATGACTTACTGCGTCGTGATTTGACGATTAATGCGATAGCTCAAGATGAGTCAGGTGAAATTATTGATCCATTCCACGGTGTCATTGATCTCGATAAGCGTATTTTACGCCATGTTTCCGATGCATTTTCTGAAGACCCTTTACGGGTTTTACGGGTTGCTCGTTTTGCCGCTCGCTACTTTGAGCATGGTTTTACTATCGCACCAGAAACACTCGCCTTGATGCAAACGATGGCCGCTACAGGGGAATTATCTCATCTCACCGCCGAGCGAGTTTGGACCGAAACAGAAAAAGCGCTGAAATCAAATTCCCCACAGGTGTATTTTGATGTCTTACGCCAATGCGGTGCTTTAGCTGTACTTTTTCCTGAAATTGATGCGCTATTTGGCGTTCCTGCCCCTGAAAAATGGCACCCTGAAATTGATACAGGTATCCACACTCTAATGGTAATGAAAGTGATTTCCCGCTTATCTAAGGATGTGGATATTCGCTTTGCCGCATTGTGCCATGATTTAGGCAAGGCTCTAACACCACCCGATATTTGGCCAAGCCATCCAAACCATGGTGAAGCAGGTATTCCATTAATAGAAACACTCTGTGTAAGATTAAAAGTACCAACCACGGCTCGTGACTTAGCTCGTCTAGCGGCACGATATCATGATAAAATCCATGTTATCAATAAATTACATGCTAATGATCTAATTGCGATTTTTGATGGACTTGATAGTTGGCGTAAACCAGAACGTGTTGAACAACTAAGTTTAATCAGTGAAGCGGATGCCAGAGGTCGGTTAGGTCTTGAACAACAGCCGTACCCACAAGGGGTATATTTCAGGCAAGCTTTTGCTATTGCGCAAGCTGTTGAAGTCAAACCTATTGTTGAGCAAGGGTTTAAAGGCCCTGAAATTCGTCAAGAACTCACTCGACAACGTATAGAAGCGGTCGGCAATTGGCAACAGCGACAAAAAATCATAGTTGTCGTTGCCTAATAGATACAAAACTGGCGGTTAAACACCGCCAGACAACATTTAAGCGGTTTTCGTGCCTCTTTCGATAACAACCCCAACTTGTTTAGCGCGTGCTACTGCCCCCGGTTTAGCCACTTTAATGCGAACCCATGGGCTATCAAACTGTGTTAGCAATAATTGTGCAACTTCTTCGGCAACACGTTCAACTAAACCAAATTTATTATTCCCAACATGAGCAAGGATAGCTTGGCTAACTTTGGCATAATCTAAGCAATGTTCAACATTATCGCTCATAGACGCGCGTTTGTTATCCCATCCCATTTCGATATCGAGCACCAATTTCTGTTCAATATCTTGTTCCCAGTCATATACACCAATCGTGGTGATGACTGATAATTGCTCAATAAATACGATATCCATCACGTCATTTTCTCATTTATGTACTGAATTGATACCACTTCAGCAAAAATATGCGTATTATCCAAGACTGAAGTGAATTTATGGCCTTAACCGTTTTTGGAGCTAGCTATGAGTGCAACCGCGCTTGGCATGATAATCTTCGCCTATCTTTGCGGCTCAGTTTCGAGTGCGATACTGATCTGCCGTTTGGCGAGACTACCCGACCCCCGTCAACACGGCTCTGGTAACCCTGGTGCAACTAACGTATTACGTGTAGGCGGTAAAGCAGCCGCTGCCGGAGTACTCATTTGTGACGTATTAAAAGGGATGATCCCAGTTTGGCTTGCTTATTATTTAAATGTGCAACCATTCTATCTTGGCTTTGTTGCAATTGCAGCTTGTCTTGGGCACATATATCCCATTTTCTTTCGTTTCAAAGGCGGAAAAGGGGTAGCAACCGCATTTGGTTCAATTGCCGCTATTGGTTGGGATCTTTCTGGTTTAGTCGCAGGAACATGGTTACTGACGGTGTTACTTAGTGGTTATTCGTCACTAGGAGCGATTGTCAGCGCCTTACTTGCTCCCTTTTATGTTTGGTGGTTTAAACCTGAATTCACCTTTCCGGTCGCTATGCTATCTTGTTTAGTGTTAGTTCGCCATCACGGTAATATACAACGCCTTTGGCGTGGTCAAGAAAGTCGTATTTGGCAAAAGCTGAAAAATAAAAAACGAAAAACCAATAAAGAAATAGCCCAAGAAGCTAAAGAACAAGAACTCGATGACTAATGGTGACATTTGATTTTCTCTAAGAAGAGCTGATTTCAGCTCTTTTTTTATGTTACTTGCCTTGTTTAAAATTTCCCAAAAATCCTCATTGATAACAACAGCGTGATATCCCTCCTTAAAACTGTACTAGTAGTAATTTGTGCTACGTTACATTTTTGCCATAACTAGCGCACACTTTTAAAAAAAAGTTAAATTATTGCAAATTTATTACTAAGGAATATTTAAAAGCTGTCGACTATATAAAAGGAAAATTAAACTATAATAATGGTATTTATAATGAGCAGAACCCCTTATATCACTCAAAATGAATATGTGTTAGATGAAAACATCACATTAATGACAACCAGCGATCTACAAGGAAACATTGTTCACGCTAATGATTTCTTTGTGCAGGTTAGTGGTTATGAATTAGATGAATTATTAACACGTCCACACAATATTATCCGCCATCCAGATATGCCCAAAGAAGCTTTTGCCGACATGTGGGCAACACTTAAAAAAGGAGAACCCTGGACTGGCATTGTGAAAAATCGTCGGAAAAATGGTGACCACTACTGGGTTCGAGCTAATATTGTCCCAGTGGAACGCAAAGGCGTTATTACAGGCTATATGTCCATTCGTACTCGAGCAACACGCCAAGAAATTGCAACGGTAGAACCACTCTATGCAGCAATGAATGAAAATAAAAGCCAACAAAAAATTTTCAAGGGGATTGTGCTTTCTAAAAAATTACCATTTCACTTCTCAACATATTCAACACGTTCACGTATCCGACTCATCATGAGTCTGTTATTTATCCTTTGGCTCATTACGGCTAGCTTTATTTTGCAGCCAAGCGTGCCTCTACTGCTGATGAGTGCCTGTACATTTATCATACTATTGGTCGGTGATGTGATACTTGAAAAAATGCTAGCAACTCCACTGGAAAACATGACCAAACAGGCACTTGGTATTGCACGAGGAAATCGACATAGCGTTAACCATATGCAACGCACAGATGAAATTGGCTTAATATTACGTTCTATCGGGCAACTTGGGCTAATCTGCCGTTGGTTAATCAAAGATGTCTCCGAACAAGTTGATAACGTTCGCAAAGGCAGTGAATCTTTAGTCTCCGATTGTCATGAATTAGACACTCACACTCAACAAACCGTCGGCTATATGCAACAAACCGTTGCAACAATGAACCAAATGGCCGTTTCCGTAAAAATGAATGCTGATAACACGATTCAAGTTGACCAACTTTCGAATACAACGAGCAAAACAGCAGTGAATGGGGGCGCCATGATGGAAGCCGTTGTGGATACCATGGATGAAATTGTCAGTAGCACCAGCAAAATTAACTCCATCACTGACGTGATTAAAGACATCGCATTTCAAACCAATATACTCGCGTTAAATGCCGCGGTAGAAGCCGCACGTGCAGGTGAACAAGGCAAAGGCTTTGCCGTTGTCGCAAATGAGGTTCGTAGCCTAGCAAGCCGTAGTGCAAGTGCAGTAAATGATATTCGTGAATTAATTAATGATTGTGAAAAGAAAGTCAATTCAGGGAAAAATCAAGTCCATACGGCAGGGGATACCATGAAGGAGATTGTTGACCAAATACAAAACGTCACGCAATTGATCACCCATATTAGCCAAGCAACCTCTGAACAAGCGGCAGGGATAGCCGATATTACCCAAGCAGTCAGTGAGCTCGAAACCATCACACAACAAAGCACATTACTGGTAGAACAAAGCACAGAGACATCGAAAATGGTAAAAGAACGGTCAAGCCGGCTGGAAGATGCGGTCGTTATTTTACATTAGTACTTAACTGAATAACAAAAGGGCTGTCATCCCAGCCCTTTTACAAAAATAGAGATACACCAACAACACTATTTTTCTAGCGGGGGCAATTCTGCCAAAGGCCAACGTGGGCGAACCGTCACCCCAAGCCCTGTAGTGGTTCCACCTTTAAGGCGAATAAGCCCCGCCAGCGCGATCATTGCGCCGTTATCCGTACAAAATTCAGGGCGAGCATAAAAAACTTCACCGCCACGCTGCTTGAGAACATCTTCCATTTTAGCTCTAAGTGCGCGATTAGCACTAACCCCCCCCGCCATCACCAAACGTTTAAAACCTGTTTGTTCTAAAGCGCGTTTGCATTTAATTGCCAGAGTATCGACCACGGCATCCTCAAAGGCTCTCGCAATATCCGCACGAGTTTGGTCGTCATCCGCATTTTCACGGATGGTATTGGCTGCAAAGGTTTTTAGCCCAGAGAAGCTGAAATCCAGCCCTGGTCTGTCGGTCATTGGGCGAGGAAACACAAAACGACCCGCAGTACCCTGCTCCGCCATGCGAGATAACACTGGGCCACCTGGGTAGTCTAAACCTAATAGTTTTGCTGTTTTATCAAACGCTTCGCCTGCTGCGTCATCGATGGATTCGCCTAGCAGCTCATACTCACCAATTCCGGTCACACTGATAAGCTGAGTATGCCCACCAGAAACCAGTAACGCGACAAAAGGAAATTCAGGGCTTTTCTCTTCTAACATCGGTGCCAATAAATGGCCTTCCATATGGTGAACGGCCACGGCGGGAACGTTCCAGGCAAAAGCTAATGAACGCCCTACTGTTGCACCAACCATTAAAGCCCCAACCAAACCTGGCCCTGCAGTATAGGCTACAGCGTCGATGTCTTGACTTGTTAAATTGGCTTCTTTCAACGCTGCTTGAATTAACGGCACTGTTTTACGAATATGATCGCGTGAAGCCAATTCAGGCACGACACCACCGTAGTCTGCATGAACTTTAATTTGGCTGTATAATTGATTGGCTAATAAGCCATGCTCATCATCATAGATTGCGATACCAGTTTCATCGCAAGAGGTTTCGATACCTAAAACACGCATTGCACTACCCTTGTTTATTGCATAACCGCAAGTCTATCACTATTTTCGTTCAATCGCGTAATTAATGTTGTCAAAAGGCTGACTTTCCTGACTGTATAGTCTATAATCAGTCCCCTGTAATAAAAATTTCGTGTGGCTAATTCTCATTATTATCTGGTTTTGTTTGCTTTTTCATCAAATGAACTGCAAATCAGGTAATCTTGTGTGATTCAATTTTATACGGCACTTTACAAACCCGTACTCATTGAAGTAAAATTCCGCACCATTTTAAATGAAGGCTGGTGAATCAGTACCAGCAACAAACCGATTTCTATTGAGGTGAGAGGCACATGCCGGTAATTAAAGTACGTGAAAACGAGCCATTCGACGTTGCACTGCGTCGTTTCAAACGTTCCTGTGAGAAAGCAGGTGTTTTAGCTGAAGTTCGTCGTCGTGAATTCTATGAAAAACCAACGACTGAACGTAAACGCGCTAAAGCATCAGCTGTAAAGCGTCACGCTAAGAAACTGGCTCGCGAAAACGCACGCCGTACTCGTCTGTATTAATTGTTTGCGGTGAAAGCCGCATTCATTGTAGACGATAGCTAATACAAAACTTTAGTTTCTCTTGTAGTCACTCCAGTTTTTGTAGTAGTACATAGCTAAGCAGTTAAAGGCCGTGCTTTCCTAAAGGAAGCGCGGCTTATTATCGTTCATCAACAGGCGAAAAAGAGGCTTATGGCTGGACGAATTCCGCGTTCATTTATCAATGACTTGTTAGCAAGAACCGACATCATTGATTTAGTCGATGCAAAAGTCCCGTTAAAAAAACAGGGTAAAAACCATCACGCTTGTTGTCCGTTCCATAATGAAAAAACACCTTCTTTTACCGTAAATGGTGAAAGACAATTTTATTACTGTTTTGGTTGTGGTGCTCATGGCAACGCTATCGATTTTTTAATGAACTATGACAAACTCGATTTTGTTGAAGCCATTGAAGAATTATCTGCACTACATGGCCTTGATGTTCCTTACGAAAAAGGAACGGGTTCAAGCCAAATAGAACTTCATCAACGACAAAATTTATATCAGTTGATGGAAAAAATTAATCAATTTTACTGTGCTGCCTTAAGTCATTCTTCAGCTAATAAAGCGAAAGATTATTTAAGCCAACGTGGTTTAAGTGCCGAAATTATTGAGCATTTTTCAATTGGTTTCGCCCCTGCGGGCTGGGACAATTTGCTCAAAAAATTCGCTGTAAACCCAGAAAGTCGTAAACAGCTTGATGATGCAGGCATGTTAGTGACAAATGATAATGGCCGAGTCTATGACCGCTTTAGAGAGCGTGTCATGTTCCCAATTCGGGATAGGCGCGGTCGTGTGATTGCCTTCGGTGGGCGCGTATTAGGAGATGCTCTCCCTAAATACTTAAACTCCCCCGAAACAGATATTTTCCATAAAGGCCGTCAGTTATTTGGCCTCTATGAAGCAACACAAAACAGTAATGAATTATCAAAATTACTGGTAGTTGAAGGCTATATGGACGTTGTTGCACTTGCTCAGTACGATATCCGCTATGCGGTTGCTTCACTTGGCACATCAACAACCTCAGAACATATTCAGTTACTTTATCGTTCAACAGATACGGTTATTTGCTGTTATGATGGAGACCGCGCTGGCCGAGAAGCGGCATGGCGAGCACTTGAAACAGCACTGCCTTATCTGACTGACGGCCGTCAATTGCGTTTTATGTTTTTACCCGACGGTGAAGACCCAGATTCATTAGTACGAAAAGAAGGCAAAGACGCTTTTGAGCAACGTATGAAAGATGCTCAAACCCTTTCTGCTTTTTTATTTGATTCACTTGTGCCACAGGTAGATTTAAAAACACAAGAAGGGAAAGCAAAATTTAGTAAACTGGCTATCCCTTTGATTAAACAAATACCTGGTGAAACACTGCGCCTTTATATGGCACAAGAGCTAGGAAATTTTATTGGTATACCGGATATTTCTCAAGTTCTTGCTATGATTGATAGAGAGAGCACAGAACAAGTTAACTATCAGGCGCCCAAATTAAAACCAACCACAATGCGAATACTTATCGCGCTGTTGGTACAGAATCCGAACTTTTCGGAACTTGTTCCCTCATTAGAGGGAATTGCCCATATTCAAATGCCGGGGCTTTCTCTATTTCAGGAATTGGTCGATGTCTGCCGTTCCACCCCCGGAATGTCAACTGGGCAGTTGCTAGAGCGTTATCGTGATAATAAATTTGCGAAACAGCTTGAAAAACTCGCAACGTGGAACGATATAGAAATAGAGGAGATAGCGGAAAATACTTTTATAGATGCCTTAAACCATCTATTTAACAGCGCACTCGACGAACGTTTTGACTACTTAATAGCAAAAGAACGAACTGAAGGGCTGACCCCAGAAGAGCGCGAAGAAGTCCGCTTAATCACTCTTTCTAGAGTGAAAACATAGTATCAACCCAAAACAGAATTAGTATTTTAAACGGCTTAAGTGCCGATAAACACAAGGCAGATGCCTGTAAAATGCTACGAAAAATAAAGGGCGTAGCAAATAATAAATGTTCCCTTTGTATGTTCTTGTTGGCCGAATGTTTCGCCGACCGACACCAATCTAAATACTCAGAAGTGTGGATACCGTCTTATGGAGCAAAACCCGCAGTCGCAGCTTAAGCTACTCGTAACCAAGGGTAAAGAGCAAGGTTACTTAACCTATGCTGAGGTCAACGACCATCTGCCGGAAGATATCGTCGATTCAGATCAAATCGAAGATATCATTCAGATGATTAATGACATGGGCATCCAGGTCATGGAAGAAGCACCTGATGCCGATGATTTAATTTTGGCTGAAAATACTTCCGATACTGATGAAGATGCAGCTGAAGCCGCTGCACAAGTGCTGTCCAGTGTTGAAAGTGAAATCGGCCGTACAACCGACCCTGTCCGCATGTATATGCGCGAAATGGGAACCGTCGAGCTTCTCACTCGAGAAGGCGAAATCGACATTGCAAAACGTATCGAGGATGGGATAAATCAGGTTCAGTGCTCTGTAGCTGAATACCCTGAGGCTATCACCTATCTTCTTGAGCAGTATGACCGTGTTGAAGCAGGAGAAAGCCGTTTATCTGATTTAATCACCGGCTTTGTTGACCCTAACGCGGAAGAAGATCTCGCACCAACAGCGACTCACGTTGGCTCTGAATTACCACAAGAAGAGCTTGATAAAGACGATGACGAAGACGAAGAAGATGAAGACGGCGATGACAGCGATAGCGATGACGATAACAGCATCGATCCTGAATTAGCGCGTCAAAAATTCTCTGATCTTCGTGAGCAATATGAAAAAACGCGTCAACATATTAAACAATATGGTCGTAGTGACGCGAAAACGGCTGCCGCTATCGAGCAGCTTTCCGAAGTATTTAAAGAGTTCCGTTTAGTTCCTAAGCAATTTGACTATTTGGTCAATAACATGCGTGAAATGATGGACCGAGTTCGCTTACAAGAGCGTACCATCATGAAACTGTGTGTTGAACAATGTAAAATGCCGAAGAAAAACTTCATTACTTTATTTAGTGGTAATGAGACCAGTGAAACTTGGTTAACTGCTGCAAAAGCAATGAACAAGCCTTGGTCAGAAAAATTACTTGAAGTTGAAGAAGAAATTCTGCGTTGCCTACAAAGACTGCGCCAAATTGAAGAAGAAACGGGTCTGACAATCGAACAAGTTAAAGATATCAACCGTCGTATGTCTATCGGTGAAGCGAAAGCACGCCGTGCGAAAAAAGAGATGGTTGAAGCAAACTTACGTCTGGTAATTTCTATTGCTAAGAAATATACCAACCGTGGCTTGCAGTTCCTTGACCTGATTCAAGAAGGTAACATCGGTCTGATGAAAGCCGTTGATAAGTTTGAATATCGCCGTGGCTATAAGTTCTCAACTTATGCGACTTGGTGGATCCGTCAGGCTATCACGCGTTCAATCGCTGACCAAGCACGTACTATTCGTATCCCGGTTCACATGATTGAAACTATCAACAAGCTGAACCGTATCTCTCGTCAAATGCTGCAAGAAATGGGCCGTGAGCCATCGCCAGAAGAACTGGCAGAACGCATGCTAATGCCGGAAGATAAAATTCGTAAAGTACTGAAGATTGCTAAAGAACCGATTTCAATGGAAACCCCTATTGGTGATGATGAAGATTCACATTTAGGTGATTTTATTGAAGATACCACTTTAGAACTGCCTTTAGACTCTGCAACATCAGAAAGCTTACGCTCTGCAACTCACGAAGTGTTAGCAGGCTTAACCGCTCGTGAAGCAAAAGTACTGCGTATGCGTTTTGGTATCGACATGAATACTGACCACACCCTTGAGGAAGTTGGTAAACAGTTTGATGTTACCCGTGAACGTATCCGTCAGATTGAAGCGAAAGCGTTACGTAAATTACGTCACCCAAGCCGCTCAGAAGTGCTACGCAGCTTCCTTGACGAATAATTGATTCATTTATATCTAAAAACACCTGCTCCGGCAGGTGTTTTTTTATGCTTACTACCCAATATTCGCTAATTCTCTGATTTATTCCTTGCCATCAGACATAACGTTATCAATATCGCTATCGCGCCACCTAACATCGCCAGATTAAAACCGGAAACAAAAGCAGAACGCGTTGCCTGCTCAATAAATGTTGATGGCATCACCGAGGAAGTTTGAATCAAACGTTCGATTTCCTGTGCCGACAACATCATGGCCAGCTTGTTATCCTGTAATAGCTGCTCTACAGCGCGATGTGTCATCAATGTCCCTAAAAAAGCAATGCCAAGGGTCATACCTGTTTGCCTTAATGCGTTCATGACCGCAGAAGCAATACCAGAATAGGCCTTATCAACACTCGCCATAACCAGTGCCCCAATTGCTGGGGTAGACATCCCCATTCCAGCCCCCAAAATAAATAAGGTTATCGCAATAGGAATATAAGGTGTTTCAGTATTCACACGAGTTAATAATAATGAAGCCAATGCAATTAAAATAAAACCCAAAATCATGAGGTTTCGCACGCTTAAACGGCGAGACAGTTTACCAAAAGAAAATGAAAAAATAGCCATGGCAATAAACTCAGGAGCCATGCGGATCCCGGCTTCAAATGCCCCCCACCCTTGGCCTTTTTGCAAAAATAGTGCGATGAAGAATACATTACTGTAAGTTGCAAAACCCAAAGCAAAAGACGCCATATTATATTGAAAGAAAAAAGGATTTTTTTTGAATAAAAAAAGCGGTAATAATGGCCGAGTTACGTGAAGTTCAACCCAAATAAACCCTAAGCATGCAAAAATCGCAATGATTAACCCACTCAATGTGAGGTAACTGCCCCAACCGTGTTCTCCAGCTTCGATTAAAGCAAAAGTTAACCCACCTAACGCAATGATACTTAAAACTTGTCCCATTGGATCTAATGCGGCTTTATCTGGATCTGCACTTTCTTGTATACCTAACCAGCCTAACAGTAATGTCAGTAGTCCAATCGGGATATTAATTAAAAATATCGTTGTCCAATCGAAGCTATCGACTAAAAAGCCCCCTAAAATAGGACCAATAATTAACGAAAGTGCACTCACTGCTGACCAAATACCAATAATTCTGATGCGCTCGATATCATTCGAGAAAGCTTGCGTAATAATAGAAAGTGCCCCTGGAATTAAAGCAGCAGCAGCGACTCCTTGGATAACCCGCCCCGCTATCAACATGTGTGGCGACGCAGAAAATGCACAAATTGCAGATCCTAGAGTAAAGATAACAATCCCTGTTAACCAAATTTTTTTACGCCCATAACGGTCGCTTATCGGGCCAACAGATAGGATCAACGCTGACAGACATAACGCATAGGCGTCAATAATCCATTGTAGCATTGACATATGAGCCTTGAGGTCACGCCCAATAGCAGGTAGTGCAACATTTACAATACTGATATCTAACGTTGCCATAAAGGTACCCAAGCAAACTGCTAGGATCAAAAAAAGCCGTCTCATTTTTTATACCTCATCATCGATCATAGCAATATGATAATATTCGACCGACCGACGGTCAATAAAAATGAGAATAGATATCATTTATCACTTATATTTTTTTACTCTTTGAAAAAACGGCCTTTAGCCGTTTTATTCTTATTTTAATCCGTTTGAGTTGAAAGTACCGGAGTTTCATGTAGATAAACCCAATAACATTTCTCCGCTTCCACTCTAATGCAAACAACGGAAGTTCGTAATGTTTCTATATCACTAATTTGCTGTTTCTCTTGATATTGAATCCAGCAATAGCCATTATCCTCTCTTAATGGAACCAGATTAGTACATCTTGTCGTAAATGATGCTCGAGTCCCAATATTTTGGCTAAATAACGTGGTGACGTCATTTAAACCAATGCAATAGCCTTGTATTGTGACCATTTTGAAGTTGTCATCAAAACTGCTTAATAAAAGAGATAAGCTTTTATCGCTATTTCGTCCCTTAAATACATCTTCAATTAAAACATGTAAATCCACTACGCTTTGCAGCGCTCTTTTCATTGTTTCACTCATTTATTTTTCCTTGATCACTGAAATTAATGAAAGTAACCCGAGTATTGATGCGATAAAAAACGTATATTGATAACGTATTAAATCATTCGAGAAAGTCGTTAAGCTAAATATAGAAATAAATACGACTGCACCAACACTAAATGCGACTTGTCGATTAATATTCCACAATACGCTACCTTGAAGTAAATCTTTGTCTTTAAAATCCATTAACGAGCTAATTTGTGCAGTATTGGCGCTCAATCCCCCCCCCATCCCCATCAATAAATAAGCGATTATTAATAAACTGAGCTGGTTTGAAGATGAAACCCAATAAAGCAGAAAAATACCAAAGCTATGCAGTGTAATACCAATAATAAATAATCGCTTTTTTCCTATCTGCAAATAAAGGCGTCCACCGGTTAGCATTGATATTACTGCCCCCAATGCATATAGCACCATAAATAGCCCGGTTTGTGCCGCACTGAACCCCATATTTTCTTGTAGATTAAAAATATTGAGTAAATTAACTCCCGTAAAAATACCGGGAACAGCATAGTAAACAATAAAAGCGTTGCGTAGGTTGGAATTCTTTAATAACTGAAAATTTAAAATAGGTTCTCGGCATTTTTTAGCGTATTTAAGGTAAACAATAAATACGAGGGCTGAAGTAAAAAAACTCACCAAAGCCAATAATAAATTGTGATAATCATTATAAAAAGAGAATGATAATAATAGGCTTAACAAACTTAAACTCACCATTATTAATCCCAAAATATCTGGTTTTTCTCTTATTTTTACTCCTTCATTTTTTATCCAACTCCAGGCTAGAACTGCTGTTAGTAATGAGAAAGGCAAATTAGAATAAAACACCCAATGCCAAGACAGAGAATCAATAATTAGGCCGCCAATTGCAGGCGAAAATGCGGGAGCAATTAACGCTACAGTCATAATCAATGTTGATATACGCTGGCGATCATTATTGGGAAATAATGCGAAAACTAACGCCTGACCTACCGGAATTAATAACCCTCCTGCTGCACCTTGGATAAAGCGCCAAAAAATTAAGCTATAAATTGAACCACTGCTTCCACTAAACCAAGCAGCAACAGAAAAAAGTAACATGGAATAACACAGTAATTTTTGATTGCCTAACCTACCTGCTAGCCATAAGCTGATTGGCATCACTAAAACTAGACCTAAAATATAGGCATTGGCAACCCATGCAACTTGAGATTGGCTTACTGAAAAGGACGATGCAATATCAGGTAATGCTATCGCTGACATAAAAATGTTAATACAATCAATAAAGAAACCAAGTAAAAATACTGTGGCAGTTTTGTATCGATAAGTCATGGACTTCCTCCGGTGGCAAAGAATAAGTTTTAGTCCTTTCTTTGTCGATACAAGGGAGGTAACATGATTGTTTAATAAATAAGAACAATCATTGTTATTATGCAAAAAAATCTCAAAAAGATTATCAGTTTTCTACAAGTTGTTGATTCGGGCTCATTCACTAAAGCCGCAGATATTTTAGGGCTAAGCCGTTCTATGGTGAGTGTCGATATCAAACAATTAGAAGCTCAGCTTAATGTAAGCTTGCTAACACGAAATACGCGAAATATTGCATTAACAGAGGTGGGAAAACATTTTTATGACGACTTTAAACGTATTCAAAGTCAAATAGATGAAGCTTTCGAAAAAAGCCAAAATTTAGGAACTAATATTGTAGGTTTGCTGCGCTTTTCATCAACAAGTGAATTTGGCCAACGTTTTATTTTGCCACTACTACCTGAATTTTGCCGCCTTTATCCTAAGCTAAGGTTACAGTATTCATTTAACTCATCCTTAGATGACCTTATCACAGAGAAACTCGATTTATCTATTCGGTTAGGTAATTTAAAAAATTCATCCCATAAAATGAAAAAACTGGGTGAATATGAAATTTACTTAGTTGCCACCCCTGAATTTCTAAAAAAACACCCAATCAAACAACTCACTGATTTAGCAAATGTTCCATGGATTAACCATGCGCTATTAAACTGGCAAGATCCTCAATATTTTTTACAGAATTCAAAAAATGAAAAATATTACTTACCTTTAATTAAAAACCAATATGAGTCTAATTCTGCCGCCGTTATTCACCATATGGTGTTAGCCTCATTAGGTATTGCAATATGCCCAGCTTGGATGGTTGATGATGACTTGCGGTATGAACGCTTAGTTCATGTATTACCTGAATACCGTTTGCCGAAACAAAATATTCAATTACTTTACCCAAATACTTTTGTTTTACCGGCTAAGACACGTGCATTTATCGATTTCTTAACCGATAAATTAGCGGCAAAGAAATAAAGATAGGTCGGTTCAATGTTTCTAAAATAGAGATTTCTAATCTACCACAGTATAATAGCTATTTTCCTAATCGGAAATGGCTATTATGCCCTCCATGGCATAATAGTTTGTTTATTTCTTAGATGCTAAATAATCTTGTAGAGTGCCTTCCGGCTTTTTCTTACAAAACTCAACAATCTGAGGGACTTCGGCAACACTTTGCTCTGTTAGCGCAACATAATCTCCACCTTTAAATTGCGTTTCTTGATTTGTTACCCATAACGCAATAGGTGCCCAGCTCTGAGGGTCTAAATTAATAAATTGCTGGCAAGTCATATTTTCAGGTGTAACCGTATTTTTGTCTGCCGCCATTGAGTTAAATGAAATTGTAGATACAGCAAGTAATACGCTAGATATAATAACCTTTCTCATTTTGAACTCCTTTGAAAATTAAAAACACAGAATCATGTGCCGGAATATTATTAGCATATTATTTATGGAACTTACATATTCTAATTTTGATGATTAAATTTATACCGAGTCAAAAATTCGAATAATAAATAATAAAAACAAATAACTATGAACAATTACTTAATTAGACCATCAATATACGATATATTTTTTTATAAAAAAGCCACTTATACAAAGTGGCTATGATTATTTAATTAGACTGTTTTTACTTCCATCTCAGCAGGATCTTTAATTGGTTCATTAACAAAGAAGAAATAAACCAATGATGCTAGGAATGCGACAGTTGCACAAACCACAAGGGCTAAGGTAAATGAATGTGTTTGGTCAATAATAATACCGGTAATAATCGGAGCAAACGACCCTCCAATAAAACCACCGAAATTTTGAATGCCACTCACAGAAGTGATTAAGCGAGAAGGCACTGAAACTAAAATCAATCCCCAAGCAGAAGTCCCCGCAAAGTGAATAGAAAATAGTGCCATACTAATACACGCAACGGCTGAAAAGGTACTGTCAGTATAAGCGGCAGGCAATGTAAACATCGCAGCGAATAATAAGCCTAAGCAAATCATCCACTTACGGCTTTTCATTTTGTCAGCACCACGTTTCACCACATAGTCTGCAACAACACCATTTACCAGCATTCCCAGCGCACCAAATAAAAAGGGTATTGCTGCAACCCAGCCGGTTTTTTCTAGACTTAAACCTCTGGAGTTTTCAAGATAAGCAGGCAACCATGTGAGGTATAACCAAACCATATAACCCACACCATTAAACCCAATGATCATTCCCCATAAAGAACGTTGTTTAAATAATGACGCCCATTCCTTGAAAGAAACTTTATTCGTTGAAGATGGTGGAGCACCGTCATTTAAATAGTTTAATTCATCATCTGTTAATTCTAATTGTTCACGATTACGATAGAAAATAAACCAAAGTATAGACAGAATAATCCCACTAATACCGATAATAATAAACATTGTACGCCAGCCAAAAGCTAACATTAATGCGATGAGCAAAGGTGGCGCTAATGCTTGAGCTAGAGTAGAGGACATATTTACAATCCCCATTGGCAGACCACGCTCACGGATATTATACCAATCATTAACGACTTTAACGCCTGTCGGTAAATGCAGTGCTTCACCAATACCTAAAATAACCCGTGCAATAATTAAATGGGTAAATGAAGATAATAGACCTGTCACGGTTTGTGCTAATGACCATAAGAACAAACCGAAGCCATAGATCTTTTTAACCCCAAAGCGTTCCATTACCATACCTATAGGTAGTTGGCATAACGCATAGCCAAATGAAAATACCGATAACAATAATCCCATTTGGGTTGCACTAAATCCTAATTCTTTACTGATTGTAGAGTTAGCAATAGAGAGTGATGCTCTATCTAAAAAATTAATGATACCTGCTATCAACAAAAATGTAAGCGCAATAAGCTGCCAGCGCTTTAGCCTTTTACTCGCATGTAGTGACATAATTAAGTACCTTTAAGACGTAACAGGACCCTGCGGAATAATATTTACTCCGCAGATTTATTTTATTAATAATCTTTATTTTTTATCTATTATTTACGACTTTAACTTTAATATTAATTCTATTTCCACTGGCGTATCAAAAGGTAATGTATTCGTACCGATTGCTGAACGTGCATGCTTACCTTTATCACCGAGTATTTCAATTAAAAAATCTGAAGCTCCATTCATGACTTGTGGTTGGTTTTTAAAATCATTAGCACTTTGTACAAAACCTAATAATTTTATACATTCATCAATTCTATCTAAATCTCCTAAATATGCTTTCAACGAGGAAAATATATTAACAATGCACTGTTTTGCTGCTTCTTGGCCTTGCTCAACTGTTAATTCTTTACCTAATGTACCGCTATAAATTAAGACGCCATCTTTTTGGCAATCGTGGCCTGATGTATATAATAAATCCCCATACTGCTTAATGGATACATATGAAAATTTTGGCGTCCCTGGTGTGGCAAGTTTAATCCCTTTATCTTCTAATTTTTTTTCAATATTCATTCAATTTTCCTATTTATTGAGCAAGATATTAGCCATGTCATAATAAATTTCCGCAGCAAGGTATAATTCTTTTATTTCAACAAACTCATCTTTAACATGAGCTTGAGCTAATCCCCCTGGTCCCATAATAAGTGTAGGGATCTCACTGGTAACCGAGAAAAAAGGCGCCTCACATGTCGCTTCAAATATTTCTGGTTGCGCTGTTTTTTCTGTAAAACGGCTCACTGTATCTAATGCAACTTTAGTTAATTCGTGATCTGCTGGGATATCTGAAGCGGGAATAAATAAGTAATTATCTAAGTGATAATCTATCTCTTCACCTTTATTATATTGCGCAATAGCTTGATGCAATCTCGCCTCTATTTCTTGCTTTTCTTCCCCTGGAACGAGTCTTCTATCTATTTCAATATCACAATGCTGCGGAACGATATTCGGAGCTGTACCACCATTTATGGTGGTAATAATCATTGAAGCATTTCCTAATAGTGGGTGACTAATTTCCTCAACAGAAGTGCGATGTTGCTCTATCGCAGGTAGTATTTTGGCCATCTTAGAAATGGCACTATCAGGATAACGAGTTTTTGCTGCATGACCCGCGGTGCCTTTAGTACTTAAGTTATAACGGCTAACGCCTTTATGTGCGATACAAACACCAAGAGACGTTGGTTCACCAATAATGGCATAATCTGCAGAAATTCCATCTTTAATGTAATGCAGCATGCCAAGATTAATTCTCTCCTCATCCACATTAAATACTAATGTTAAATTACCTGAAAATGCATCTTGATTACGCTTTAATAATGTTGCCGCATACATCATTGCAGCAACACCAGACTTCATATCTGCGGCTCCTCGCCCAAAAACTTTGCCATCTTTAATCACTGGGTCGAATGGCTCGGTGCTCCAACCACAACCACAAGGCACAACATCTATATGACCGTTGAATAATAAATGTTTACCTTTTCCTGAACCTTTTAAATGTGCAATAACATTTGGACGTCCAGGAGCAACCTCTTGCATTTCAACATCAATATTTTCTTGTTTAAAGTAGTGATATATAAATTTAGCAACTTGTTGTTCTTCCCCTGGTGGGTTTTCAGATTTATGCCGAATTAAGGCACAAAGAAGCTCTAGCAACTCATGTTGTTGCTGTTCATTTAATTTATACATTTTATTCTCCGATATTTAATATCGTGCGTCTGGTATAATAATATGGTCTATTTCATTATTATTTAATGCATATATTTTGTTTGTTAAGTTAGGAATAACACAACTGTGATTCGGTATAATATTTAATACATCACCAATATTTAATTTAATTTGTTTTGGGTCATAGCGAAGATAGCCATGCTCTTCATTTAATTTAACTAGTTTTATATTTGGGTCTTCCACTATATAACCAAACCCTGGTTCTGCGGATTGATCAGAAGTTAATGTTTTTGTCCCTGCATCTACTGTTGCATACCCCTCAATAGGAATACTCACAACCGTTGTTCTTATTGTTAAAGCGCAATCTTCAGGCGTATAAATACCACCATAGATAGCATTCATATCGCCAAAAATAAAGTTCCCAGCCCGTGACTCTGTAATCCCTTTTAATTCATCAGCATAGAATGAAGATAATGTTGAGCCGCCAGATGTCCGAGGCGCTTCGATACCCAATTTCTCTAACCGTTTTTGGCAAGATAATAAAAGCTCTGCTTCTGCTTTTGCCGCTTTACGTATTTCAGGCTCTGTACGGTATTGGTATATTGTTCCTGCATAAGTAAATACACCAATAATTTTCAAATTAGGTAATTTTTGTATTGCCAGTGCAAATGGCTCTAAGTCATCTAATTGAATTCCTTCTCGGTGAGCACCATAATCAACAGCAATATAGACCTCAATAATTTGGTTTTCTTGCTTTGCTGCTGCTGATAATTGTTCAGCACCTTGTAGGCTATCAATAATTGTTCTTAATCTGATTTTTTTAGCTAACTCAATAAATTGCTTGCACTTTTGTTCACCGATCATTGGGTAAGCAAGTAGAATATGATCAATTCCGCCTTCCGCCATAACTGTCGCTTCTTGCAATGTGGCACACGTAATTCCTTTTGCACCACAGGCAATCTCAAATTTTGCTAATTCTACTGATTTATGCGTTTTTATATGTGGCCAGTGTTCAATATCTTGCTGTGTTAGCTTGCCTATCATGCCTCTGACATTTTTTTCAAGTTGCTGTAAATCTAAAGCAACATAAGGCGTTATTGGCATAAAAACCTCTCTTATTCTTCATTATTGTCTTCCCCTTTTAATTCCGCTAAATAGGTATAAAGGGTATATTTGGAAATATTTAAAAATTCACAGATTTTCTCACCTGCTTTTTTGATTAAGAACGCACCTCTATCATCAAAGAATTTAATTGCATCCATTTTTTCTTTTTTTCCCATATTGATGACGGGGACTTTAATAACCTGCATACATTCTTGAATAAGGTGATCTAATATTTCATTAACGTCCGTGACAAAAACTTCCTTAACCGTATCCTGCTCAATGCTATTGCGCTGTGTAATGCCTTGAATAGCTTTTTCTGCAGCAATAAATTCTGAAATATCTTGATTAATACAAAGTGCCCCAGAAACTTTGCCAGTTTCATCACGTAAATAGATTGAAGTTGAACGCAACATTTTCCCATCTTTGGTTTGGGTAAAATAATTGTATTTGTCGCCATCAACATCAGTGCCGCGCAATACCTCAAGCCCTAAATTACTACTTGGGTCTCCCACCTTTCGCTTCGTTACATGACCATTAATAATTGCAACAATACTGCTTTCTAGCCCTTTACTATGGTCATGTAATACCACTTCACAAGTGTCGCCAAATTGGCCCGCAATCCCTTTCATAACTGCCAATAACATTTCAAAGTTGTCTTGGATAATTTTCATTTTCTACCAAACTTATTTTAAGCCTAACTAAATATTAGTTAGATCATAATGGAGACTCAATCAAGATTTGAGCAATTTGTGATCTATATCTTGATTCTAGCTAACAAATTTTTAGTTGCCATGACTAACATAGCAATAATCCCAGTTTATAAAAAAACTGGGAGATAAGATAGAACAAGGGATTTCAGAGAGTTTGTTAATGAATGGAAAGCTATATAGAGATAAACTAGCCGCCTAACTTTTTGTTAGTTTCTATTCCCGACAAAAAGTTAGCGATCCTATTTTTATAGATTCACCCAGAACACCCCCGTTTCTCGGATCTCTGTAAACTGCTTTTGAAAGTCAATTAAGTTTTGTTCTGGATTTAATGCGCTAAATCGCTCTGGATGCATAAATTTAGCCATAGCTTCAATGGCAAATATGTTCATCGGATTGTTGTAAAAATTATGGTAAATCGCCATAACGCGCTTTTCTTTAACTGCCGTTAATGATGAAATCCCTTGCCTATCCATTAATACCGATAACTGCTTCTGCACGTTAGCTTTATCTGCATTATATCCTAAGCTTACTGCGAGCGAGCGACGATTAAAATTGTGCCAATCAGCGCCAGTCAGTAAATAGAATTCTGGGTTTAATGTAATAATATTCTCAATGGAGCTTTCAGCCCCTTTTGCAGGAAAGCTATCTGCAACAAGATTATTTCCACCTGCCAAGGATGCTAAAACACCATAACCTGAACGCCCATAAAGCTGACAGCAACTATCCGCAAATAGCCCGGCATTTGCTTCAATCAAAACAGTTGGAAATGGCTGAGATAGTTGGCTTTCAATGGCCTCTAATTTCTCTTGATACAGCGTTGCAAACTGCCCCGCTCTTTCTTGTGTTCCTAATAATTCTCCTAATAATAAAATGCTTTTCGGCGTATTTTTCGCAATATCCATTCGAAAATCAATAAAAATGACTTGGATACCCGCAGCTTCGAGTTGCGGTAAAATTTGACTATCACGCATCGCACCATAATTAGCCTTATGCATAACTACCACATCAGGCATTAACTCGATCAATTTTTCAACTTGGAGACCGGCTTCACGTGTTTTCTTTAACGTGGGTATTTTGCCTAATTCAGGCAACACACTGAAATAAGCTTGTTTTAAATCTGGTGCGTATTGCGTAAGCGAATCACTCCAACCCGCAATGCGTGATATCCCTTCTTTACCAGCAGCAATATCCACTGGCAAAATATCACGGCTATCCACCAAAAATAATTTTTCGACGGGAAGATTAACAGTAACTTCACGACCTTGTAAGTCAGTGATCACCGTTGATGTTTTTGCCTGCGACCAAAAACTGAGCAAGCAAAATAACCCTATAAGAAATGATTTCATGGAATATCTCATTACTTTTTATTGCTAATAATCTGCTAGAAATAAGTCACTAATACATAGTGACTTATTTTCAATTAATTAAAATGTCACACTGTAATTAAGGGCAAAGGTTCGACCACGGCCTTTATAATCGTACAGGTTTGCAGCTCCGTATTTCGGGCTATATAAACTTTGTGCCCGCTGCCCCCAAATTGTGGAGTAATTTTTATCTAGTAGGTTTTCCACTGCAAAGCTGACTTTACCCACTGGCAGCATATAACTTCCTAATAAATCAACGGTATTATAACCATCAAGTTTCTTACCTGCCGCATCCGTTAAATTGAATGTTTGTTGGCTTTGTAAGCGTAGTGCCCAATCATTCGGTTCCCAACCAATATAAGCATTCACTTTTGACGGGCTCGCGAAGTCAACGCTCCATTTTTCCCAGCTACCATCCACTTTAGTTTCTGATTTTTGTAGATTGAAATTACTTCCTACACTCCAATCTGAATCAGCAAAGAAGTAATCCACCGCGCCTTCAACCCCATAAATACGGCGTTTATCGGTTTTCATATAGATGGTCATATCATCTTTATTAATGCCATAACTTCTATCAGACAACGAATAATAGGTGGCAACTTGTGTGCGCAGGTTTTCCCCTGTGTAACGCCATCCTAACTCAAACGAGTTAACCTTAATTCCTTTTACCTTGGTATCATTAATGTTAACACTTTTATTGAGATGGTAGTGGCCATTGGCATCTGGGGTCTTCGCATAGTCACCTGTTCCGTAATACTTAGCAATATCAGGAATTTCAAAGCCTTGAGAGAAATTAAACCATGTTTGTTGCTCTTCAGTTAGGTTAACCAGCAGCCCTGCATTAAACAGTAAGTTGTTGTAATCCGTTTTCCCACCCGGTACTGCATCCGCTGATTTACCTTTACCATTAGCAATCGCTTCTTGCTGCGCATAACCAATAAAATCATCCACTTTATTTTCAGTATATTGGTAACGCACACCACCGCTTAACGTGAACATCGGCGTAATGTCATAACTGCTTTGTAAAAATGTCGCCATATTGGTGGTGGTATAACTTGGATAGCGGCCGATTTGGAAAGCTTTAGTTAAATCCATTCCTCCTGATTCTTTCGCTTTATCTAAATCAAAAAACATTTGATTCGCACGAAATTGCTCATGCTCTGCATCCACACCATAAGTTAACGTTAATTCATCGATAGGTTGGCTATTGAATGTCAGCTTGGTTCCATAAAAATTGGTTTTTTGATCCGATGAGCTGATACTTGTAACATCCTTGCCAGTCAAGGTTGGGAAGGGATAAAACTTTTGTGATTCATCACGATAATAAACTTGAGCAACAAAATCTTGCCCAAACACATCTGCATTTGAATACTGTAAATTGAGCAAATTGCGCTCAGTTCCTGGCAAACGATCAGAGCTTAATTTACTGCTGTTATAAGCTTCACCTTGTCCTTTAACCGCGGAAAAGTCTTTTCCTAAATAGAGGCCGTGTTTACCATCAGACTCACTTTTATAATGCTGATAAACGGCTTGAAGCTGTTGTTTTTCATCGATTTTGATAGTACCTGATGCCATCACGTCAAGACGATCAGAAAATTGCAGCCCTGTTTGGGTATTATCAATATTAATCGCATTACCTTTGCCATCATACCAACCGCCATAGCGTTGATAAGCAACAGAAATTCGTCCGTGAGCGTTCTCATTACCACCACTTACTGCTGCGGCAACATTTTCATCGTGATCTTTACCATTGTTAAAGCCTGTTTTTCCACCTAATTGCAGAGAAACCTGTTTTTCTTCTTGGCCTTTTTTCGTCACGATATTAATCAAGCCACCACTACTGCCACCGCCGTACATCGCCGTTGCACCTGAAATAACCTCGATATGATTGATATTAAAAGGATCGATGGAATCTAATTGGCGACTATCACTACGAGAAGAGTTAAGGCGTACCCCGTCCACCATCACAATCATTGAACGGCCACGCATATTCATGCCATAGTTTGTCCGCCCTTGGCCACTGACACTCATTCCTGGAATAAGCTGCGCTAAAATATCTTTTAACTCTTTTCCACCTTCAGCTTGCTGTTCAATTTCAGCATTATCAATCACCCATGTGGTTTGCGCCATTTCTGAAACGGTTTTATAACCACGTGTAGCGGATACGGTTATGGATTCTTCTTTTTTATCAGCGGCAAATACGGAGGGGGAAATAAAAGGGAAAAAGCAAGGAGAGATAATAAAAAAATGCTTTATTTTCATTAAATTAAACCTTTACATTATTAGAATTGCTGTTATTGAATCTAAAAAATAAATCACAATGCATGATTAAATTACTATTTATTATTTTATCAAATAATTATTATCAACAGTAACTAAGAATCAAGATAAATATAAGAATTATTATTATTAGCAATATAAAATATAAGGTTATTCAACATAAAAATACAAATCACGCATCCCTGCGTAAGATCTTCCTATAGGTTACTTCACGCTAACGACTGCAATATAATTCAATTTTCCACGATTTTGCCGAAAATGACGGAACATACGCAAAAATTGAGGACGGTTTTCTTTCTTCAATGCATTGCGGATAATCTTTAGCGCACCGAATACACCTTCATCGTAAATTAACCCTTTTGGCGATAATAGCGTCATTGGGCCAGTATGGGATACCACTTGCTGAAAGCCCACTTGTTGGAATAATTCCACCCACTGTGTTTCCGGTAATGGTTGCGCTTTGACATTAATCGCTTGTTGCATTTGAGAAACGACATTTTGGACAGCTTGGGCATCCTTAAATGCAATATCATGGGTTAATAAACATCCGCCTGGCTTTAGTACTCGATAGTACTCCTGCAATAGCTTTGCTTTCGCTTTATCAGCGTACATGGTTAGCATGGCTTCATTAATGACCACATCAAAACTGTTATCCTCAAACGGTAATTTCGATGCATCTGCCATTTGAATTGTCACTAATTCTGTTAACCCTTTATTCGCAACGTTTTTTTGTGCTTGTGCAAGCGCCTGTTTGTCCATATCAATACCTGTAATATGGCAATGAAATTGAGAGGCAATTTCAATAGCTGTGGTTCCCATATTACACGCAACTTCAAGAACTTGGCTGTTCTTATGTAATCCTGATTGGCTAAGTAACCACTCGGTTGCTTCTTTCCCTCCTGGGCGTAGGCGTTTTTTCCCCAAACGAGCTAGAAATTTGTGCCCTGCTTCATGGGCAGTAAATGATTGGTCCATTTGCACCTCCAAGTTAGTGTGTACAAGCCATTTCAGGCTCACGTAACATAACTAACAGCATTTTTGCGGGTTCAAGTGCATCTACCGCATGAGGGATATTAGCCGGCATTCTGACAATTTCCCCAGGTTTAGCCGTCACTGGCTTACCTTCGATGGTGAGTTGTAAACTCCCTTCAACAACCATCACAATGGCGTCAAAAGGGGCGCTGTGTTCAGAGAGCGCTTGGCCTTTATCAAAAGCAAATAAGGTGATATTCCCCCCACCATTTTTCGCTAATACACGGCTTGCAATACCTTGTTCGGTATAATTAATTAACTGATTGATAATCAGCGCTTCTGCGGGTGTTATTGTGTTATTGCTCATCGTTTATATTCCTTAATTTAATCATTTTCATTCAGTTATCTAAATAGCGGAATGACCCCTTGGGTCTGCCGGCCTTGATAGTCCATTGGCATAATTGCAACAGGTAATTGGTACAGTTGTGTCAGGTTTTCTTCCGTTAAAATTTGTTCAGTTTCACCAAATAAACAGCCGCTACTGTTAAACAGCAATAATGAATAGTCAGCGATATGCAGCGCATGCTGTGGATAATGACTCGTAAATAAGATGGTCATTCCGCGATGTATGGCTAAATCACGTAAAACGCTGAGCACACTGTCTTGGTTGGCAAGATCCAACGCGGATGTCGGTTCATCCAGAATCAAAATTTTTGGTTCACTGGCTAATGCTCTCGCAATCATAACCATTTGTTTTTCCCCTCCACTGAGACAGTTAAAGGGTTGGTCCGCAAAATTACTTATGCCTAAGTACGCTAAACACCGCTCTACAATTTGGTTATCTTTTTCATTGGGTGAGGCATACCACGGCAAGTGACGAATACGCCCGAGACTCACCATGGTGCGAACAGAATAATGAAATAGTGAACCACTAAGCTGTGGAACATAAGCGACGGGGGCATTTAGTGAAATATTGCCTGTTGATCCTTTTTGTAAACCGAGCAAGAGTTTTAATAAGGTGGTTTTTCCACGGCCATTCGGCCCTAAAATCGCGCCAATGCTGCCTTTGGGCTGCTGAAAAGTTAAATTCGTAAATAACTGGCGCTGTGCAATTTTGAAATTAAGGTGTTCAACTTGGATCATAAATCGGCCACCTTTTTATTTAATGTATGGATCAGTAGTGCAAAAATGGGGGCACCGATTAGTGCGGTGATCACACTTAATGGAATTTCCGCATTCGTCATACTGCGGGCAAAGGTGTCGACAGCTACCATATAAATCCCACCAATAACTGCACTAGCGGGCAGTAATATCCGGTGATCATGTCCTACCACTAGCCGTGCAATATGCGGAACAATCAGCCCTACCCAGCCGATGGTGCCGGATACCGCCACTGTCGCACTAGTGATCAAAGTCACGCTGAGTAACACGGCCCAACGGGTTCTATTAATTTTCATCCCTAAGGCTTGTGCATTTTCTTCCCCTAAGGAGAGCACATTGATACGAAAACGCAGTGCAAAAATGACTAAAACACAGACCATAACAACAGGAAAAACAATATTAAGTTTAAGATAAGACGCACTGGCAAAGCTGCCCATAAGCCAAAAAACAATGGTTTGCAAAGTATTATTAGGGTCTGCAAAATAGGTAATTAACGAAATTAATGCAGCAAAAAAAGCATTAATAATCACCCCCGCAAGGATTAACATTAATAGCTGGCTGCCTTGGCGATTCAAGCCGAGTAAAAAAACTAGCACGATAGCTAACAACCCACCGACAAAAGCCAATGAAATGGTGATCAACAAAGAAGAAAATAACAAAATAGCTAGCGCGCCACCCAATGCGGCTCCAGATGAGACGCCAATAATTTGCGGCCCAACTAATGGGTTACGGAAAATGCCTTGCAAAGCCGCCCCCGCAACCGCCACCCCAGCCCCTGCTGTACCTGCTATCAGAACTCGTGGTAAGCGCACATTTAACACGACATTTTGTTCCGTACGACTATAGTTCCCCATCATCTCGTTACCCAAAATGGTGTCATAGAGAATATGCCAAACCGCAGAAAACGAAACCGGGTAGCGGCCACAACTTAGTGCCAAAACAAACGTCAACAATAGGCAAATGGCGAAAACGAGCCAAAGATATTGGGGCTTACGCATGCGGTTTCCCCATTAAAGAGATGTAGTGCTGGCTATTTTTGTTCATCTCCATTTGCAAAATGCCGTCAATTTGCTCATCAGACACGTCATAGCCATAAAGTTGCTGATATCTCAGGCGAATTTCCTCACGCAATGGCATTTTCATCGTTTCTGGATGAAAAATCATTGATAACCATTGCCAATACAGCGGTGTTTCTTGGTTTGGTGCATCCCAGATAAAACCACCAATAGGAAGCTTATATACGCGCTGGTTTTTCACTGCAGTGACTTCGCTTAACATGGGATTGCGATAAACGTCAGCTGGCGATAACCCCTCTTCGAAATTACCCAATAGAATAATGTCAGGGTCCCAAACAAGAATTTGCTCAATATTGAGCGTTCTTGGCCCAGTGAGGTCGCGGTTTAAACTCACTCCACCCGCCAATGCAAAATCCGCGTTGTTGTGTGATGTTGAGCCAAATGTTTGAATACTCTGGTTAAAATGGGAGAGATACAGAACACGAGGCTGCTGCGCTTCTGGTATTTCAGCGGTAGTTGCTGAGAGTGTATCGACAACTTCTTGGCGCCACTGGATCATCTTCTGTGCTTTATCATTGTGGCCAAGTGTTTGTCCCATTAGGCGAACCCACTCTTGCGTATAGCGTTCTTGCCCATAATCTAACGTAGCAACAGTCAGCCCTGCATCACGCATAGGGGAAATAATATCATCCCCTCGATGACCCCATTGCCATACCAGATCGGGCTCCACATTAAGCAATGCTTCAATATTTGGTGTAAAGTTGTTACCTACGACATTTGAATTCACCTGTAAAACAGAAGAAAACATTTGGCTTAACATGCCATCTCGCGCAGCAACCTTTGCAAAAGGATGCATTCCAACTAATTTTTCACTGCTTTCATCCATACCAACTAACATCGAAGCGGCAGGGATTGGGATCACGACAATACGTTTTGCAGGGGCTGACAAATGAATTTTATCCCCTGACATATCTGTGAAATCAACGGCTTGTGATGCATATACGTTGCCCATCCCCCACAAGGTCAGAAAAACGGCGATGAGTCTAAAAGCATTATTTATCATAGGGTTATTCAGCTCTCTGCTAAGATCTCAATTGATAATGTGTATGATTATCATTTATACTTATGCCATTCTAAGACGGCGTAAGAGGATGACCTATGACATTTGTCAAAAACGTTTTCCCCCATACACAATCACTCAATGCCATAAAATCGTGCTTACTGTTTAATGGGATAGAAGATGAAAAACTGGCATTACTGCTGGAAAATTGTGGCCATATTCGCTTTAAAAGTGGTGAAATCCTGAACCATGAAGGAGAACCATTTAAGCATTGCCCTTTGATGATAAGCGGGCAAATCGAGGTGTATCGCCACACTTATTTGGGCGAGGAAAAAATTTTTGGTTTATTTTGCACAGGGGAAATTGTTGCCATCGCAGCCGTTTTTATGCCACATAACCGCTATCCTATGAGTTTACGGGCAAAAACCGACGGTGAAGCCTTGCTACTCGATAAACGTGATATTTTACGGCTTTGCCATGCCTGCCCACAAATTATGGAAAAGCTACTCATGCGTTTTAGTAGCAAACTGTATGAAAACATTAACCATATTGATTGGCTAACTTCAAGTTCTGCTGAACAACGCTTGGCTGCTTATATTCTTGATTTAAAACATAAACAACTAACTTCAGATATTGTTTTACCTTTATCTCGGGGCCAGCTCGCCGCTAAATTAGGCATACGCTACGAAACACTCAGCCGGTTGGTTTCAGGGTGGCGGCAAAAAGGGTTTATTGATATCGAGAAAGACACTGTGCATATCCATAATGAAAACTACTTAACGCAATTATCTATTTCTGCACAGCGCCCATTTTAACAACCACGCATTAACCAATATTAATGCGTTTATTTATTATTAGAAATTATAGGTTACGCCACCATTCACATTAAACCCCATACCGGGGAATAAAGTGCTGTCTTTTGCTGTGACGGTTTGGTTGGCAACCGATGTTGTTGCATAGCGCTCATCGGTTAAATTATCCATCGATAAATACACAGACCACTGCTCTGTAGGCTTATAACTACCTTTCAGCCCCAGTACGGCATAATGTTTACGTTTTTGAATATCAAGGTTGTTTTGGTGGTCAACTGCCATATCCGTAGGTGCCCAATGAATATTAGGCCCAACACTCCAATCCCCAATTTCATATAACACCTCGGCAGCAACAATATTACGTGGAATACCCGCGATATAGTTGCCATTATATTCACCGCCCATGAAACGGAAATCATTATAAGTCCAAGAAACTCGGTAATTGATATCCCCCGGACCTGCGCCAACACGTCCTGTAAGCCCAGCTTCTAAGCCTTGATGGCGAGTTTTCGCGGCATAATTAAACACACCAACGACAGTTCCTGCACTGTCATAAGTGGTAATATACTCATCTTTAATTTGGCTACGGTACAGCGCAAGGCTCCATTTCAACCCATCGGTGACATCGCCTTCTCCCCCAATTTCATAAGTAATGGCTTTTTGTGGTGAGAGTTTCGTCAATTTTCCATTGCTGGAGTTAATAATTTCCCAAAATGTTGCAGGTTCTTCACTCGCACTGATATTAGCAAAGTAACGCTGGCTTTCCGTTGGTCGCCAAATCACTCCCGCTTTTGGTGTCCAAAATGTCCAACTTTGGTCTAACGACAAATGACTCTGTCGTTTTTCTACATCACGGCGCGCATGTGTGCCTTTCACATCTAAATTAACGGTCACTGTTGGCGTAATATGTAAGTCTACCCCAACACTGCCGTAGAGGTTTTCAGCTCGGCCATCATATTTACCTATTTTTGTTTTGTCTGCGGGTGTCCCTTTACGATTTTGCATTAATTCAGTCTGCAAGGTCATTTGGTCCCATGCAAGAGCTGTACGATATGTCACGGGCTCAGTTTCAATATTATAGGTAAATTGCAGCCCTTCACTGTGGCTGCGGCTAAACCGGTAGTAAGCGGGAGTAGTAAAATTATCATGAGTACGAATGTGCCAAACTCCTGCACCAATTGCTTGGTTATCCACTTGCCAGTCAGAGCGGTTAGCCACTCGGAATTGCTCAACATTACGGTGAGGATCACGCAACCAAACCATTGGGTACACCTCTGTTGGGTTATTATTTAATACCTCTTCAGAAACTGGCCCCGCAACGTCAAAGCGCAAATCTGTCCAACTCAGCCAAGTTCGGTTTTCAAAGTTATCAGTCACATAACCAAAGTTGCTGCGTAACGTTTTACGTTGGGAAGCAGAGTGTTTGCGATAACCATCAAAATGGTCATAAGTGAAATTAATACGCCCATCAAATAACCCATCATCAGAAACACCACCGAAGGCAGTTTGTAGCCCTTCGCGCCCATGGGAGCCGTACTCATAACGTAGGCGCCCTTGCTCACTTCGGCCAGTGTAAGAGAGCACATCCAATTCACCGCCCAAGCTGTTACTTTGTGGGTTAAGGCTATTTGCGCCGCGGCGTACGCTCACCATCCGCGCATCACGCATTTCTAAGGTACTGATGTGAAAACTGCCGTCTGCATCCGTTGCGGGTAAGCCATCTTGCAGCAGCAATACACCACGAGCAAGCGGTGCACTTTGCACGCCAGAGCCGCGAATATTTAAACGCGGCTGGTCAATCCCCCCAAAGAAATTTTGGATAACCAACCCAGGCTGGTAATCCAAGGCGTCTTGTAAGGTAGCAAGGCGAGTTTCTTTTTCGATAACAACTAAATTGGTTCCACCAGCTACTTTTTCAAGTTTATCTTTTTCTTGCTGTTCACTCGGTGACAAACGGCTTTGGCCTGTTGAAGACGTGACGATCAGTTTGTCTGGTGTGCCTGCTGGTGCAGCGAACCCAATTGGTGTCGCCAAAGTACCTATGCCTAAAGTGAGTGCAATACAATGCGCCAATTGGTGCCGTTTTAAACGATAAGACATATATTCACCCCAATAATAGTAATGGTTATCATTTTCATTTGAGGGATTTAAAATAGAGGATGGGTATAGATATCCCTATGACATTTGTCAAAACCAAAATAAATTAATTTATTATTTATATTAAAATTATAGTTTCCATTAAATTCTATTAAATTATCAATCTTGTCGTAAATACAATTTCCCTTTTAAATAACATACCCAACTTAATGCTTAAATAATTAAAAGCATATCAATATATGTTATATAAAAAGAGAATATATGAATATAAAAACCTTTAAATTTATCGATAAATATTCAAATGGCATTGTCGTTAACTTTGATAATAGAAACAAAAAAACAGTCACCATTAGCTTATTTTTAGATAATGAAAATATAGAAACCATATCAACTAATAATGACCATTATCTTTTCAAGGTAGATAAATCGGGGAACTACCACGTAACCATTTCATTTATAGATAGCAATAAAAACATTCACCACCTAATTGATAGCCCTGCTAGCTATTACTTCGCCCAACAGAAAACCAAGCAAAATATTAAAAAAGAATCCAAATCAAAAACAATAAATCATAAAATAGATGGAATTAATAAATATTTTTTAGAAATTAAATCTGAAATAAAAAGTTCGCATTTGATTATGGATATATTACCAAATGAACTAATGAATTCAAAATTAATATTAATCAAATCAAATATTGAATCCTCTGTTAAACAATATGAATACCTAAACCTTTATGGAGAAGATAATTTTGATCGTTTACTTGAACTATCACAAAAGATTGAACAATTAGATTATGTCAGCTATTGCTGTATTTGTCCTGACACGACCGGCTATCTTCCGCCAAAACTCCCTTTAAATAGTCAAGTTCTAGAAGAAGACACCAGTAGCAATGAGATAACCCCTAATTTCACTTATTTACAAAAATATTTAGATGCACCAATGGGTATGAATGTGAGAAACGCATGGGAAAAAAACATTGATGGTTCGCAAGCCGTAGTACGCCATTTAGACTTTGGTGTTTACAAAAACCATGAAGATCTCAAAAATTCAAATCTGATCGTCGTTAGTAGCCGCCCTGAAACCCAAGATTGTAATCATGGTACCGCATCAACAGGCTGTATTATTGCCACTAAAAATGCATTTGGTGTAACTGGCATTGCACACAATTGTCAATTTTATTTCTATGATACTGATGATCTCGATCAACTTACTAATGATGCCCAGCCTGGTGATATTGTAAGCTTAGACATTCAATTTTCTTTTGGCGAAAAATTACTTCCTGCCACAGCTGTGCGTAATTGGTGGGAAAGAATCAAAATTATGGTCGACAAAGGTGCAACGGTTATATTGGCAGCCGGTAATGGTGGGTTAGATTTAAGTGAACCCGGAGTTATGACTGATTTCGGTGATAATGGCAGTATGTTAGTTGGCGCGTGTAATAATCAGACTGGAAGTCGTGCTTATTTTTCTAATTACAATCAAAAAAGTTCATTAATTAATTCATGGGGAGATTGGAGTGTTACAACCACAGGGTATGGCTCACTACAAAAATACCCCGGTAATGAACGCAATTACACAAAAGATTACTCAGGTACATCTAGTGCGACTCCTTTGTGTGCAGGCGCATTAGCATTACTTCAAGGCTATGCTAAACAACATCAAATTATTTTATCTGCTTGGGGAATGCGCGAACTGATAAGAAAATCGACCTATACGGAAGGTGTTAACGATGGGATTGGCTATCGCCCGAATGTCAATGATTTATTAAAAGAAATTGATAAACTGGCCCAAATTACTGAATAATTGAATTATAGTTATGCCGTCATAACCGATGGCATAACATAACCTTTTATTTATCTGGGCTAAAAACACGGCTACACACTTTTTCTAATAACGCTTTGTTATGGCTAAAAATAATCATCGCCAATGGGCGCTCTTCCGATAATCTCACTAACAACTGCCAAATCTCTTTTTGCAAATTGGCGTCTAACTGTGCGGTGATTTCATCAGCAATCAAAATTTTCGTTCGCGGGTCAAGTGCTCGCAATAAGGCGATACGAGCAAGCTCACCACCGGATAACTCACTGGGAAGCCTTTCTAGCCATGCAGGTTTAATCGAAAAATACGCTAACCAGTGAGAGTCTGGCTGCCAAGCATCAAATACACTCGCACCGACCTTACGGTATGGGTTAAAACTTTTCTCTGGATGCTGAGGGACTAATTGAACCGGACAATAACCATGTCGAGGCAATGGTTGGCCGTCAAATAGAATGGTTCCTTGGGATGCTTTTTGCCACTGAGCTAATACTCGGCCTAACGTAGTTTTACCAAAACCACTGGGCGCAGATATTCCAAGGCGTTCACCGCTAGCCAGTGACAAACTAAAGTCATCCCACAGCCGTTGCCCACCTTGATCAATACATAAATTATTTACTTGTAAAATAGGTTCAGTAATACTCATTTACTTGCCATAAATTGATGTTCAGGTAACGCATTCCACAACGATTGTAGCCATTTTCCACCACCGCCTTGTTGCAGTTGTTGGCTGCTTAGCACTTCTTCCAACTCTCCGTTACGTAATAAGGCGATGCGGTCAGCAAAACGCACAGCCATGGATAAATCATGGGTGACCCATAAAACACCTCGGCCAACGTGACACAGTGATTTTATATTTTCGAGCAGTTGCATCGCATGGTCGTCATCCAACCATGATGAGATTTCATCCGCTAAAATATATTGTGCGCGGGAAAGTGTCGCACTGCTGGCGAGTACCCGTTTTGCCATTCCACCGGATAACTGGTTTGGGTAGCTATACACTAGTGAGCTTTGCAAATTATATTGCTGTAAGTGCCGTGCAACATCGTGCATTTTAATATGCTGCCCACTTAACACTGCGGCACGTTCTAATTGTGGGCCGATACGAATTAGCGGATTAAGCGCGCTAACCCCTTGAGGAATATAGCATAATGCATTACCACGGTGCTGAGCTTTGTTTTGTTCCGTCAGCCTTTTACCATTAAGGTGAATACCGCCACGACAGCGCATATTATGGGGAAGTAACCCCAAAACACTCTGTAATAACAAGCTCTTACCTTCCCCGCTCCCACCTACGAGTGCAACCATCTCACCGGGCTGAATATCTAAGGAAATTCCTTGTAGTAACGGAGCCCAACGTTTACGCCCTAACCAACGAAACTGCGCGACATCTACGGTGAGATTATCAAGACTCAACATACGCCCCCCTTCAACCATAGCTGCTGCAAGGCTTTAGCAAATTGGTCAAATAATAACACTAATCCGACTAATGCAACGCCTGGGAAAACCACCAGCCACCAAGCACCTGTGCTGAGGTAGCGCAATGCATCAGATAATAAAATACCCAGTGAGGGTTCATGGGGCGACAAACCAAAACCTAAGAAACTTAATGCCGCACTGTGTAAAACCGCATGGGGAAACATTAACAACGTTCCTACCATCCATTGCGGCAAAATCATGGGTAAATAATGATAACGCCAACGATAAAACGCACTGTTACCAATACGTTGAGATAACATAATGTAATCTGACTGACTAACTCGTTGTAACTCCGAACGTAAAATTAAGGCTAATTTTGGCCAATGTGTCAGTGCAACGGCCCAAATCACCCCCATTTTTCCACCACCCAGCGTAAAACAAATCAATACCAGTAATAAAAGATGCGGCAATGCCAACATAGCATCAATAATGCCACGCACCACGTAGTCCATAACTTTGCTTATTGAAGATAACCCCGCCATGACAAGAGCAATGGAACCACTGGTAATGGCAGCCATAAGGCCAATTTGCAAACTTGTTGCCACACCTTGAAAGGTTCTGGCAAATAAATCACGCCCTAAATTATCTGTACCAAATAGATGCGCCCACGAAGGTGGCAAGCGCCTATCGAGTAAATTCATTTCAATATCATTAAGGGAGAGGCCAAACGCATAAATACTAACGATGACCAATAAAAGTAATGAGAAAGCTAACTTAAATAAGGCGCGATTAGGGTTATAGGTCATGATCCTCTCATCACTCCCTTATTCACTTTTTTTAGCAGGCTGTCTGCTACCGTATTGCTTAAAAATATTAGCGTAGCGCATAACATGACGATCCCCATCAACAAGGGAATATCTCCACGTAGCCCCGCATCTATCGTTGCCTGACCTAAGCCTGGATAGGCAAATACTTTTTCAGCTAGCAATGCCCCACTCAATAATTCACCTACAGAAGCAAACTGCAAACAAATTGCGGGGGTGATGGCATGTTTCAACACGTGAAAACCCATCATTGACCAGCCATTATCCCCTTGAGCCCGTGCGTAATGAATAAATTCACTGCTCATCACCTCAACAACTTTGGCTCGTGTATGCAATGCGATATTACCCACGCCTAGCATACCCAACGCAATTACAGGCAAAATTAGGTGATGAAGTTTCTGTGAAAAAGTTGCCGTTTGCTCATCCAAGCCTATCGGCCAAGCGCAGCATATTGGAGCCCATTGTAATGTCACCGCGAACAAAGACAGCAACAGCAAACCGACCCAAAAAACAGGAATTGAAGCAAGTAAATAGCATAATGTTGAGATAAGTTTGTCTGGCCAGCGGTTTAAATAACGCCCAGCGACTAACCCTAGCGCAAAACCCACAATACCAGAAAACAACCAAGCACAAATAAGCAATGCTAAAGAAGGCACAAGGCGGTCAGCAATCACTTGAATTACAGGGGTATTATAGAGCATGGAATAGCCCAAATCCCCCTGTAATACTTGTGAAAACCAACGCCAGAACTGTACCCATAAAGGCTGATCAAGCCCCCATCGCGCAGCAATTAGCGCATATTGCTCAGGAGGCACGTGCAGTAAGTCATTGCCAATATAGGCTTTTATTGGGTCGATAGGCGAGTAACTCAGCAGGATAAAAATCCCCGCTGCCGTTACGGTTAATAAACCAAAAAATCGCAATAAAAGCCCAAGTGCGGTTCGCATTACTGACAGGTCCACGCCCATTCATCGACATTATTTAACACCGACCAAGATCCGTGAATTTCAGGAGCACTGGTACCTAAATCAACACAATTATTCAGTAAATAAATATGTTGTAGGTTCATCAACCAAGCCCACGGAGCATCACCTTTAATACCAACTCCCGTGCTACCGTTCCAATCTACTTGTTGCCATAACGGAATCGCCGCGTCTTGGTCAGCTTGTGCTAACGCTTTTTCGATTAGCTCATCAACGGCTGCATTTTTATAATAACCAGGGTTATAAAAGCCAACACCTGCTGCTTTACTACTGTAATTATGGACAATTTCCATCGGGTCTAAGCTTCCCCAACCAAAAAGTGTTGGGTTAGCATGCATGTGTAGCTCAACGGTTTCCCAGCTCCCCGATTTTAAATCCATCTCGATACCAATCGGTTTTAAGCTTGAACGGATTGCCTGCGCAAGGTCACGACGTGTGGTATCACCACTGGCATACCATAATGTCAGTTTTGCCACTTTGCCATTTTTCTCACGTAAGCCCTCTTTATTCAGCTTCCATCCCGCATCTTCTAAAATGGATTTCGCTTTTTCAAGATCACCATCTTTAAAAGCGGAGTCTGGGCTATTCCATGGCAGCCCTGCAACGCCGGTATAAGCCGGTACGGCAAAGCCTTCCAACACGGATTCCGCTAATAGTTTACGGTCAAGAGCATAGTTAATGGCTTTACGGACAGCAACATCTGAAGTGATGTCGTTACCGATAGGGTTACCTTGAGCATCTTTCTCACCGGCAGGTGGAATTGGGAAAGAAATGCCGCGGTTTTCCACGCTATAGCGCTCAACCAATTTCATGTTTTTCACATCATTAGCATTCGCCGCTACCGCAGCAGGGATACGAACAATTTCCAGTTGATTGCTTTGTGCCGCCGCAAAGGCCGCATCTTCATCAAGGAAAACAAAGACCATTTTACCAAAGTCATTTTTTGGCCCTGCATAATACGGATTTTGCTCGACAATCAGTTGCTGCCCCGGCTGGAATGCAACTAAACGATAAGGGCCTGCGCCAATTGGGTTATGTGCATAGGTTTTCGCATCATATTTATCGGCACAAACAATCCCTAACGAACCAAGTACATTAATAAAGGTACTTTGTGGGGAAGATAAGGTGATTTTTACGGTGAGTGGGTCAATTTCCTCTGCTTTGGCAAAATTCCCCATGTCCACCTTACCGCCACTTGCCGCAGCATTGTTATAGGTAAATACAACATCTTTTGCCGTTAACGGTGAGCCATCGGAAAATTTTAAGCCTTTTTTCAGCTTGAGTGTCCACTGTTTACCATCTGCATTATGTTGATAACTTTCAAGCATATAGCTATGCCATGAAAGGTCAGCCTTTTGTTTCAGTAATGGGCTATGCAACAGTAGGTAGCTGCCGTGGCTCCACCCGAGCATGGGGTCAAAACCCTCTGTTGGCTCTGAGCCAATCGCTAAACGTAAAGTTTGTGATTGAGCCGGTTCTGCCGCCTGTGCTTGCAGTGTGAGCCCCATCAAGCACATTGCGGCAACGATATTTTTAATCATACATCCCTCTATAGACAGATTTTATTTTTTATTTCATATAATTAATGACGTTATTTTCATTAATGTCGCTATTGGTGAGATATTCACTATGTGTAGAGTAACCAATATGAGTTATATTAAATTTAACGCCCTGATTGCTAGGCGCTACATCAATAGAACAGCGAATTTATTCGAGAAACCGTCAAAATTAAGCCGTTATTTGACTTACCTTAACAACTACTCATCAATTTCTTTGTCAAATTCAATTGGGTTAGAGTGCAAGGACAAATTGGTAATAAAATTCGGGTCGTTCGACTGCCTTGATTGCAACCGAAATTGAGAAGGCGTCATATTGTATTTTCGCTTAAATACATCGCAAAAATAGGCATTACTGCCAAAACCGCAACGATGACTAATTTGAAAAACAGAATAATTCGAAAATGTTAAATAATTCAACGCCATTCCCATTCGAACATCTAGCAGTAATTGACGAAATGACACCCCTTCACGGTTCAAATGGCGACGCAAAGTTGAAGGTGTCGTAAATAACGCTTTCGCGACATCGTCTAAATGCCATTTTTTTTGCGGTTCTTGGGTTATCAAATGGGTAATTGCTTGGTTTTTCGGTTCATCATAATTAAAACGAAACAGGTTAAGAATATCGATACCCTCTTGATATACCGCCATTAAAATAAAATATAGGCTCTGTTTCATTAACAATGCTTCTTGGGATTCACTCTGTTTTTTTAATGGTAAGCATTGTTTTAATAAACTAAAGTTATCTCTCACCGTTTCAGGGGGAGAAACATGGTAAATGGGTTGGTGGCTAGTCAGTGGCGCACCCGACTTCATCAATGTTTTTAGTAATAAAAATACCGATTGTAATTCTTCTTCTGACATCGACAAGGTGTGTAATTCAAGCGGCTGATTCACGGTGTTACACACAATATTGCAAGAAACTTGGCTATATTTAGGAATAATTAAGGTGACATCGGTTTCAATTTCAATGGATTGACCGTTGATCACGACATTTCCTTTCGCGCCAGTTAACATGGCTATCATCGCGTTTTCAATATAAAACGCTTTTAACACCATTTGGCTTTCCGAAAGAAAGAATTTATATTCCATAATCTCTATAAACTGCAGTTAATGTCAGAATGACTTCCCAAGAAAAGGGATTGTTGAATAGATATAAAGCCACGTAGCAAAAGCATATCAACCCCATATCAGTGCGGATGAGAATATAGTCCCGTTACGCTGAAATCGCAATATAGATATACGCTCATTTTTTACTGTTATTTTGATGGTTGTTATATTTTCTAAATAAAATGCTGTTTAATTGAAAGGCAATTTTCGATATAAGGTGTAGAATCGCGCGGCAGACACATGCAGCCAACAACACTGCATAATAATAATGATTTTGGTATTCACTCACACCCTACCCTACTTGCATTAGCTTTTACATCATAAATACCCAATTTTTGCTGGGGTATAGCTAAACATGTTCGCGTATTTTTAGTTGACTGAGTTGCAGGAGAAAGTATGTCTGATTTTTCAGGATCAGGCTGGTTAGCTGAAATTTTTTTACGATATGAACTAAAACGTGGCGTCACCCGCTTAACGGACAAACAACATATCGGCCCTTTAATGGTTCAGCGGCCATTCTACCCCGAGCAAGGAATTGCACACACGTATTTACTTCATCCACCCGGTGGCGTTGTCGGGGGGGATAAACTCCTTATCAATATTGATGTTCAACCACATGCCCATGCGTTATTGACCACGCCTGGTGCAACAAAATTTTATCGTAGTGCGGGCGGCGTTGCACGACAACTACAAAGCTTAACCGTCGCGCCCAATGGGTTCTTAGAATGGTTACCTCAAGAAAATATTTTTTTCCCTGAGGCTCAAGTTCGCTTAGAGACTCATGTTCGAATCGCAAGTTCATCAAAATTTATCGGCTGGGAAATCCAATGTTTAGGCCGACCCGTATTAAACGAGCAATTCGACAACGGTGATATTCGGGGCCGCTTGCAGTTTTATATTGATGACAAACTCACCTTGGCAGAATCCATATTTATCGAGGGTTCACAAAAACAGTCAGCCGTCATGCGTGAATTTCCTATGGTAGGTTCCTTGTATATCTACCCCGCCAGCGATGAATTAAAAGCTGAACTTCACGAGAGTTTGGCCGTGTTTTTCTCTACGGAAGTGAAGCCGCTTGAGTATGGACTGACTGATGTAGACGGTATTTTAGTATTGCGGTTATTAGGTTCTCAAACCGAGCCCATGATGGCTTGCTTCGCCCATATTTGGCAGGCAACAAGACAATACTGGTTAGGTTATTACCCTGATCCGCCGCGTATTTGGGCAACTTAAACGTTTTTTAGGAGCAAAAAATGGAATTAACCCCCAGAGAAAAAGATAAATTATTGCTTTTTACGGCAGGCCTCGTTGCTGAAAGGCGTTTAGCCCGTGGATTAAAGCTCAATTACCCTGAGGCGGTCGCATTGATCAGTTGTGCGATTATGGAAGGCGCCCGTGATGGCAAGACGGTTGCCCAATTAATGAGCGAAGGCCGAACCGTGTTAACCGCAGAGCAGGTAATGGAAGGCGTGCCAGAAATGATCAAAGACATTCAAGTGGAATGTACATTTCCTGATGGCACAAAACTGGTTTCTATTCACGACCCGATTGTATAGGTAACAACATGATCCCCGGTGAAATTAAAGTCAACCACGCTTTAGGCGATATCGAACTCAATGCAGGTCGAGAAACCCAAACAATACAAGTTGCCAACCATGGTGACCGCCCGATTCAAATTGGCTCTCACTATCATTTTTATGAAGTCAACGACGCCCTAAAATTTGAGCGCGTAGGCACACTGGGTTTTCGTTTGAATATCCCAGCGGGTATGGCGGTGCGTTTTGAACCTGGACAAAGTCGTACTGTTGAGCTCGTCGCTTTTAGTGGCAAACGAGAAATTTATGGTTTCCATGGCAAAGTCATGGGCAAGTTAGAGAGTGAGAATTAATAATGAAAACAATCTCTCGTCAAGCGTATGCGGATATGTTTGGTCCCACAATCGGTGACCGCTTGCGCTTAGCTGATACAGAATTATTTCTAGAGATCGAAAAAGATTTCACCACCTATGGTGAAGAGGTCAAATTTGGTGGCGGTAAAGTTATTCGTGACGGCATGGGTCAAAGCCAAGTCACCAGTGACCAGTGTGTCGATGTGTTAATCACTAATGCCATTATTTTAGACCACTGGGGCATTGTTAAAGCGGATATCGGAATTAAAAACGGCCGTATTGCGGGAATTGGTAAAGCAGGTAACCCTGATGTTCAACCCAATGTCGATATCGTTATCGGCCCCGGTACAGAAGTGGTTGCTGGTGAAGGTAAAATTATCACCGCGGGTGGCGTTGATACTCACATTCATTTTATTTGCCCACAACAGGCAGAAGAAGGTCTGGTTTCCGGTGTTACCACCTTTATAGGTGGTGGAACTGGCCCTGTGGCGGGTACTAATGCCACGACCGTCACCCCCGGTATTTGGAATATGTACCGCATGTTAGAAGCCGTTGATGAACTGCCGATCAACGTCGGGCTATTTGGTAAAGGCTGTGTCAGTCAGCCCGAAGCGATTCGCGAACAGATCGAAGCAGGCGCAATAGGCTTAAAAATTCACGAAGACTGGGGCGCTACCCCAATGGCTATTCACAACTGCTTGAATGTGGCCGATGAAATGGATGTGCAAGTGGCTATCCATTCAGATACGCTAAATGAAGGTGGTTTTTATGAAGAAACCGTGAAAGCTATTGCAGGGCGAGTGATCCACGTATTCCATACTGAAGGTGCTGGCGGTGGCCATGCCCCTGACGTCATCAAATCTGTTGGGGAACCGAATATCCTGCCTGCATCGACCAACCCAACGATGCCATACACCATCAATACCGTTGATGAGCACTTGGATATGCTAATGGTTTGCCACCACTTAGACCCATCGATTCCAGAAGATGTGGCTTTTGCTGAGTCTCGAATTCGCCGTGAAACCATTGCTGCGGAGGATATTTTGCACGATATGGGTGCAATTTCTGTGATGTCTTCAGACTCACAAGCCATGGGACGCGTTGGCGAAGTGATTACTCGTACTTGGCAATGCGCTCATAAAATGAAATTACAGCGTGGGACGTTAGAAGGCGACACTCTCGATAGCGACAATAACCGTATCAAACGCTATGTGGCGAAATATACCATTAACCCCGCTATCGCCCACGGTATCGCCCATGAAGTCGGTTCGGTAGAAATCGGCAAATTAGCTGATATCGTGTTATGGGACCCTGCATTTTTTGGTATCAAACCCGCCCTTATCATGAAAGGGGGAATGGTCGCCTATGCGCCAATGGGCGATATTAACGCGGCAATCCCGACGCCACAGCCAGTACATTACCGCCCGATGTTTGGGGCGTTAGGTAAAGCAAAATACCATACCTCGATGATTTTTATGTCAAAAGCCGGTATTGAAGCAGGTGTTCCTGAAAAATTAGGCCTACAGAGCAAAATTGGCCGGGTTGAAGGCTGTCGAAACATTAGCAAAACCTCAATGGTTCACAACAGTTATGTGCCGCACATCGAACTTGACCCACAAACTTATATTGTCAAAGCCGATGGCATCCCACTAGTGTGTGAACCAGCGACTGAGTTACCGATGGCACAACGTTACTTTTTATTCTGACCCCTAATTAAAAGAGCCTGAGAATGAAAAAATTTATTAAAGTGGTTGCTCCACAACCGCATTCACCAACCGCGTTAACCCTGTGCTTAACCATGGATGAGCGCACCAAAAGCCGTTTAAAAGTCACTTTAAGCGATGGGCAAGAAGCGGGGCTATTTTTGCCGCGCGGAACCATCCTGAAGGAAGGCGATGTTTTATCCACTGAAGACGGCGAGTTAGTCACCATCGAAGCCGCGAAAGAGCAAGTTTCTACGGTTTACAGTGATGACGCTCTGTTGCTTGCTCGCGTTTGCTATCACTTAGGTAACCGCCATGTTCCATTGCAAATTGAAGCGGGCTGGTGCCGTTATTTTCATGACCATGTGCTAGATGATATGGCCCGTGGATTAGGCGCTACCGTCAGTGTTGGTTTAGAAAAATACCAACCAGAACCAGGGGCCTATGGCGGCTCATCAGGTGGTCATCACCACCATCACGGCCACGATGATCACCACCACTAATCGGGTTCAGGGAGTTTGCCTATGTTAGCAGATCTACGCTTATACCAGTTAGTTAGCCCTTCTTTACCTGTTGGGTCATTTACCTATTCACAAGGCCTAGAATGGGCGATTGAAAAAGGCTGGGTAACGACACCTGATACCCTTGCTGGCTGGCTAACCGCACAAATGACCCATGCGATTGCGACATTGGAACTCCCTGTTTTACGGCAAATTCATACTTCCCTTTCCCTTGGTGATATTGAAGCGGTGAAATATTGGTGTGAATTTATGATTGCCAGCCGTGAAACCAAAGAATTGCGTCAAGAAGAACGGCAACGAGGAATTGCTTTTGCCCGACTACTTCCTCAGCTAGGTATTGAACTGGATGCTAACCTGCAAACCTGCGTGAAACAAACCCAGCTAATGGCTTTCGCTCTCGCCGCAGTAAATTGGCAGATTGACGTTGAAAAATTGTGCACCGCGTATGCATGGGGTTGGCTAGAAAACACGGTGATGTCCGGTGTTAAGCTTATCCCTTTAGGGCAAAGCGCAGGGCAAAATATTTTATTTACCCTTGCTGAGCGCATACCCGAAGTGGTTACGCAATCGGCAATCTGGCCAATAGACGATATTGGCAGTTTTACACCTGCACAAATTATTGCCAGTAGTCGGCATGAAACCCAATACACACGACTTTTTCGTTCATGAGAAAAATGCTATGCAAGAATATAATCAACCCTTAAGAATTGGTGTCGGTGGGCCAGTCGGCTCAGGAAAAACCGCATTATTAGAAGTGTTATGTAAAGCCATGCGCGACACTTACCAAATTGCCGTTGTCACTAATGATATTTACACCCAAGAAGATGCCAAAATTTTAACCCGTGCCGAAGCATTAGATGCAGATCGCATTATTGGTGTTGAAACTGGTGGCTGCCCTCATACCGCTATTCGTGAAGATGCATCAATGAATTTAGCGGCAGTTGAAGAGTTAGCCATGCGCCATAAAAACCTTGATATCGTGTTTGTGGAAAGCGGCGGCGATAACCTCAGCGCGACGTTTAGTCCAGAGCTGGCAGACTTAACTATTTATGTTATCGATGTTGCTGAAGGCGAAAAAATCCCACGTAAAGGCGGCCCGGGGATCACTCATTCCGATTTATTGGTGATTAACAAAATTGACCTTGCACCCTATGTCGGCGCCTCATTAGAAGTGATGGAAGCCGATACCGCAAGAATGCGCCCAGTAAAGCCCTATGTGTTTACTAACTTAAAGAAAAAAGTCGGCTTAGAAACCATTATCGAGTTTATTATCGATAAAGGTATGTTAAGACGTTAATAGATTTGAACGCCCTATAGGTTTTATCTATAGGGCATTTTCAATTAACAAATACGGGGTAAAGGCTCACTGTGGGGTAAATCTAATAACCTTGATGTACCGAAGATCCCAACCAATTTGACTTGTTTTTGCTCAGTCACACAACCAATCGTGGCTGCATCTTTCCCTAATGGGTGTTGGTGTAGTGCAGCAATCACCGCACTTTCCGCTTCAGGTTTCACCACAATCACTAATTTGCCTTCATTCGCAAAGTTTAACGGCTCTAAGCCCAATAGCTCACACACCCCCCTAACCACAGAAGAGACAGGTAAATCGCCTTCATTAACAGCAATTCCACAGCCGCTAGCTTGGGCAAATTCATGTAGGATTGCCGTTACACCACCACGAGTTGCGTCTCGTAATGCCCGAACGCCGTCAATTTCACGTAGCGGTGCTATCAATGGCGTTAATACTGCACAATCACTGCAAAGCTCCGCTTCTAACCCAAGTTGTTCGCGTAGGTTTAAGATAGTGGCACCATGGTCACCCAACGTACCACTAACAATCACTTTATCCCCCGCTTGAATATGCTGAGCTCCCCACTGGATATTGCTCGGGATCACACCAATACCGGCCGTATTGATAAAAATTTTGTCTGCCGCCCCGCGCTGCACGACTTTGGTATCGCCGGTCACAATATCCACACCCGCAGCCGCTGCCGTTGCCGCCATGGATTCCACAATTGAGGTAAGTTCAGAAAGTGGAAAGCCTTCTTCCAAAATAAAACCGCAAGAAAGGTATTTGGGGATCGCACCACTGACTGCAACGTCATTCACTGTGCCGCAAACGGCTAATTTACCAATATTGCCCCCGGGAAAGAAAATCGGGTCGACGACATAGCTATCAGTACTGAATGCCAAACGGTCGCCTAATACGGTCATTTCCGCCAGTGCTAGCCGAGCTTGGTCTTCCCGCTCATTCAACGCTTGGTTAGCAAATGCCTGCAAGAACAGTTGTTCAATTAATTGCTGCATCGCCTGCCCACCACTTCCGTGAGCCATCGTCACTACATTGTTAGCATTACGACTCATTTATGCCTCCCGACGATATTGATAATAAGCTGCACAGGCACCTTCAGAAGAAACCATTAATGCACCAAAAGCAGTTTGTGGCGTACAACGACGCCCAAATAACGTACATTCGCTGGGCTTACAGCGCCCTGTTAAAACCTCACCACAGCGCGCTTGCGGGTCATCCGCCACTTTATGGGGCTGTACCTGAAAACGCCTCTCGGCATCAAAAAATTGATAAGCTTGGGTTAATTGAACCCCTGAACCTGCAATTTCCCCCAATCCGCGCCACTCACTGGTTTGTTTGAGTTCAAAAACTTCCTCTAGCGCCTTAAGTGCTAACAGGTTGCCTTCATTAGCCACAATGCGTTTATATTGGTTTTCTACCTCACAACGGCCATCGGCGATTTGGTCAATTAACATGGCTAATGACTGCAAAATATCTAGGGGTTCAAACCCTGTGACAACCAAAGGCTTATGGAAGTCTTCGGTAATAAACTGGTAGGGATGCGCGCCAATCACCATGCTCACGTGCCCTGGCGCTAAAAAACCGTCAATACGCACATCCGGTTGTTCAAGTAAGCTACGCAAGGTGGGAATAATCGTAATATGCTGGCAGAACACACTAAAATTGGCTAGTTGGCGGCGTTTTGCTTGCTGCAAGGTGATTGCGGTGCTCGGCATGGTGGTTTCAAAGCCTAAGCCAAAGAAAACCACTTGGCGATGGGGATGCTGCTCTGCTAATGCCAAAGCATCTAGCGGTGAATAAACGATGCGGACATCCGCCCCATTACGCTTGGCGTCAAGTAAAGAGCCCTTTTCGCCCGGCACTCGCATTGCATCACCATAAGTACAAAAGATAACCTCTGGGTGCTGTGCAATTTCAATACAGCCATCAATTCGTCCCATTGGTAAAACGCACACAGGGCAACCTGGCCCATGAACAAATTCAATTTCAGCGGGTAATAACTGGTCAATACCAAACTTAAAAATCGCGTGGGTATGGCCTCCACAGACTTCCATGAGCTGCAATGGACGTCGTTTCGCTTGAGGTATTTCATTCACCCGTTGATGAATATGCGCCAATAGCGCTTTTGCAAGAACAGGGTCGCGAAATTCATCGACGTACTGCATCTGTTGCTCCTGCATTTAAACCGCTAAAATCACCAACTTCATGGTCTAATTGACTCATCGCGGTTAAGGCATCCAAGGTAGATTGTGCTTCTTCTTCATTGATGATACTCATGGCAAACCCGACGTGCACCAATACCCATTGGCCTAATAAATCAGTGGGGTCGCCTTCACAAATTAGGCCAATATTAACATCGCGTTTTACACCACAAACATCCACTTGAGCGAGTTGGTGAATATCTTCACCAACTGCAACTATCTTGCCAGGAATACCTAAGCACATAGCTGTGTCTCCAACCATGCCAGCCATGCATCCATCCCTTCGCCACATGTCGCAGACACTTGAATAACTTGGATATTGGGGTTCACCTGTTTGGCATTGGCAATACACGCATCGACATCAAAATTCAGGTATGGCAATAAATCAATTTTATTCAATAACATAATATCTGCTGCCGCAAACATATGTGGATATTTGAGAGGTTTATCTTCCCCTTCCGTGACCGACAGCACCGCCACTTTATGGCGCTCCCCTAAGTCAAAACTGGCAGGGCACACGAGGTTCCCAACATTTTCGATAAATAACAGGCTGTTATCTGATAAATCTAAACGTGCCGTTGCATCGTGTACCATTTGTGCATCTAAGTGACAGCCTTTTCCTGTATTCACTTGAATCGCAGGCACACCCGTTTCGCGGATCCGTTGTGCATCATTAGTGGTTTGTTGGTCACCTTCAATCACTGCACAATTGATTTTGTCACGTAGTCTTAATAAGGTTTCTGTGAGTAAGGTCGTTTTACCAGAACCCGGGCTAGAAACGAGGTTCAATGCCAAAATATTTTTCTGGTTAAAATCCTCGCGGTTATGTTCTGCCAGATGGTTATTTTTATCTAATACATCCATCTCAATTTGTAGCATGCGCTTTTGGCTGATCCCCGGTGCATGGGTACCCGCTTCACCGTGACCATAATCAAGGTCATGGTGTTCCCCAGCTGGTTTAAAACTCGCCTCTGCCGTTTGATAAATATGTTTATGCTTATGTTTGTGTTTATGCTTTTTAGATTTATTTTCAGCAGGTGCGGGTTCATATTGGTGATAATGGTTATGCACATCACCTTGATGATAGTAATGGTGATGAATAATCACTGTTTGCCCGTGAGATTCATGATCATGGTGGTGGTCATGATGGTCGTGATCGTGGTGGTGGTCGTGACCATGATGCTGGTCATGGTCGTGATGATGATCGTGACCATGATGATGGTCATCCCCCTCAATTTTTCGCTCTCCCGATGCACATCCACAAGTACTACACATAAGTTTCACTCCCAACCGCTAAATTGTTAAATTAGATTAATACATAATCTATTGAGCCTGGTTGATACACCTCAAAGTCAGTTCCAAAAGCTATTCCACTTCCAACTCTTTGATGCGCAAACTCTCTCCACTCTCAACTTTCAGGTTCAGCCCCTGACAGCGTGGACAAACCGATTGGTGGCTGTCTACCTCCACCGTTTCACTGCAATCCCAACACCATGCTTGTGCGGGCGAGTAAATGATGTGGAGCTGGCAGCCTTCTGCAACCGTACCACGGCAAACGACATCAAAGCTGAAGCGAAAGGCACTCTCTTCAACACAAGAGAGCGCACCAATTTCAAGCCAAACACCAGTGACTCGGCTAACTGCATTTTTTTTCGCCTGCTGCTCAATAATTTCTATCGTACTTTGGCATAACGAAATCTCATGCATCCTGCCCCCTTAAGTGACGGGTAAACAATGCCCTGCGTTCAGGTGCTTGAGGAATATTTGGGTCACTCACTGGGAGCGATAGCAATATTCGCTGGCAATCATCCACTAGGTGAATACCTTGTTCCGGTGTCATTTTCTTTTCTAATGGTGACATTAATGAGCAAGCAACATATTGAGTTAAACCGTCTAATTCACCCACGGTATACGTCATTTCACCATAGGGAAGAATTAACCCAACCTTGTCACCGACCACGCGGTGAGGCCAATATTGTTCAGGCCCCGGTAGAATAATCGCACTGAGCATCCATGGCGTGATCACCACGCCCACCCATTGCCCGTCAAACAGTGAGAATTCACTGGCATGCACTGGCATCGTTGGATGCAAAAATGACAAATCATGCATTGATTGTTCAGCAACGCGCGTAAATGCGGCCTCCACCAGAGGCCGAGGGTTAGTGTCATAACCTAAGATTTCATCCGGCATGCAAACTCTCTTCTTTTGCTATGATTTCCAAGCCTTCGCTTCGCAAAACCTCAATGACCTTTTGTAAAGCAGGCTCTAAAGCGGCCTGCCCAGTTGCTGTCAAACCAATATGCGGTTCGAGGGATTCAGGCACAACACCCACTAATGTTAGCTTCTGTGGGAATTCATCGGTTAAATGCAAAGCCGATAGCACATCTGATAAACCGAGTTGATGCGGGGAGATTTTACGCGTAAATAACGCAGGAACTTCGTCATCGCGCAAGACTAAAATCGAGCCAGCCTGCTGGCTCGATAACACGACGTCAGCAATAATTAAATGGTCTCTATCCGCCATTGGGCCAATTAGCTCCATTCCTGCCGTTCCGCCATCAAGTACTTCTACGCATTCAGGTAGATGATAGCGCTGTTCTAAAGCCTCAACGATGCGTACCCCAATACCTTCATCGCTGAGCAGTATATTGCCAACACCTAAGACTAAAATACGCATTACAGCACCTTAACCTTAGTGACTTCGCCACCTTCAGGGTCAACAATGTGCACCGCACAAGACATACAAGGGTCAAATGAGTGAATGGTTCGCACCACCTCAAGGGGTTTAGATGGGTCAGCAACGGGAGTTCCTACCAATGCTTGCTCATAAGGGCCCGGCTCATCATTGAAATTACGAGGGCCGGAGTTCCAAGTAGAAGGTACTACCGCTTGGTAATTTTCAATTTTACCGTCTTTGATAACCACCCAGTGGGATAACAAACCTCGAGGTACTTCACCAAAACCAACACCTTTAATAGTGACATTTTCTGGGAAAATTGGTTTTACAAAGGTGGTGTGATCCCCTTTTGCGATGTTGTCCACCAGCGCTTGCCATTGAATTGACAAGGTTTCATTCAATACACAGCAACGAACACTACGTCCGATAATCCGCCCCAATGTTGAATGCAGTTGATCCACACTAATACTGTTACCTGTCAATGTTTGATACAGGTTTACCACATCATTAAAGTGTTTTTCTGTCGGTTCATGTTTTGCCGCTAGTTTGCACAGTAAGTCTGCTAATGGCCCCACTTCGACGGTTTTATCATAGAAAGTCGGTGCTTTTACCCATGAATATTTACCGTCATCATCCCAACCGGTGTAATCTGGGTTCGTGGTACCTTCCCACGGTGCTTGAGGTTCATTTTCTTTGTACCATGCATGTTTGCTACTTTCTTTGATACCGTTGATCAAATACTCGTCTGTATGGCTAGTAATGGGGCGATAAGTACTAAAATCGCTGTTTTCAAGATAACCGCCCGGTAATAGGAAGCTCCCGTTTTTACCATCCATTGGCATTTCAGGCATGCACATGTAATGTTTCGCGCCTTGACCGACTTCGAGCCATTCAGGGTAGCCCGCGGCAATCACCGCTGCGTCAATCTTATACACTTGCTCAATAAAATCCCCTAAACGGTCAATAAAGGATTTCACATACATCAAACGTTCAAGGTTCAGAACCCCGACACCATCAAGGTTAATAGGGTTTGCCACACCACCAACTGCAAGGTTTTGAATATGCGGTGTTTTCCCGCCTAATAACGCCACAATACGGTTAGCATCTCGCTGACATTCAAGGGCTTGTAAATAGTGGGCCACGGCAATTAAGTTTACCTCAGGCGACAGCTTCATCGCTGGGTGCCCCCAATACCCATTAGCAAAAATACCCAATTGCCCACTGGCAACCAGTTTTTTAATTTTGTCTTGAACTCGTGTGAACTCTTCTGGGCTATTCAGTGGCCACGTCGAAACGCCTCTTAGGATTTCGGCCGCTTTATTGGGGTCTGCATTCAGCGCAGAGGTGATATCCACCCAATCTAACGCAGATAATTGATAGAAATGAACAATATGGTCTTGAATGGTATGCGCGGCTAGAATCATATTACGGATATACTGCGCATTAACAGGGACATCAATATTTAAGGCACTTTCAATGGTGCGTACCGATACAATACCGTGCACTGTAGTACAAACCCCACAGATACGCTGCATAATCATCCAAGCATCACGGGGGTCTTTCCCTTTGACTATCTCTTCCATACCGCGCCACATCGTGCCTGAAGCCCAAGCCTTGGTGACTTTTCCATCTTCAATTTCACAATCAATGCGTAAGTGACCTTCGATACGAGTGACTGGGTCTATTGTTATACGTTGGCTCATGCTTTACCTCGGGCCTCTGAATGGCTCATCGTTGTTTTTTTCAATGCTGGAATAACAGGTAATAAGCGGATCAATAAGATATAAGCGCATACCTCTATTGCCACGAAACCTATTGAAATTAAAAGTTCTTCTGTTGTTGGGAAGTAGTCGTATCCGCCTCCGGGGTTGAATGCAACGAGGGAATAGCTCATCCGCCACATGGCAGCGCCAATCAACATGCTTAAACCGCTTGCATATAACCACCGTGAATCATTTCTTAGTGATGGCATGCGGAAAATAATCAATGGGAAAACCATTAATGCGGTTTCTATCCAGAACATCATGGCGTAGAAATCGGTATTGAAGATATGGTGCAATTTATCTCGATAAATCAGCTCCCCAAAACGACAGACCAAAAACAGTACTAACAGTACCTGCAAGATACGAGTGATACGAACAAACAGTGGTCGTTCATCTGCGCCCTGCCCACGTAATGCGGCTTGGAGTAATGACCCTTCAAAAATGACAATCGAAAAGCCCATAATGAATGCGGTTAGTAATGAGAGTAATGGCAGCATTTCATAACTTTGCCAAATAGGATGAACTTTATACCCTGCCGAAATCATCAATGAACCCATTGATGATTGGTGCATCATCGGCAATAACGCTCCTAGCGCAATAATGAAAAACATCACTTTATTTAAGCGTTTTAACGAAACTTTCCAACCAAAACGTTCACACAGTGCGGGGGCAAATTCCAATGCCATCACACCAATATAAATCGTCATACAAACCGCAGTTTCAAACAGCACCGAATTGGTGTTAAAGAAACCAGGAATGTAAAAGTAAGGCAAGTTCCAGTAGCGACCTACGTCAATGGTGATGGACAACCCACCGAGAGAGTAACCGAACAAACTGGCTAATAGTGCGGGACGCACTAACGGATGATATTCACCGCGGTTAAATACATATACTGCCCAAGCCAGCGCCCAACCACCACAAGCAAAACCGGTTCCAATCAGTAAGTCAAAAGCAATCCAAATTCCCCAAGGATAGCCACCATTTAGGTCAGAAACTGAACCTAGGCCGAAGACTAAACGTTTAACTATCAAGATGACACAAATCAGCACTAAGGGTCCAAATACCATGATTGGCCAACTGACTAAACGCCCGCCTAGCGGCTGTTCTTTATGATGCGTCGTCATTTGAGTCATCTCCTTCGTGTTTGTCATTCTTGGTATTGCGATACACCAAGAAACTCAACCCAGCCAACGCGGCCAATGGCAGTACCATGCCTTTATAAAGCGTGTGCTGCACATACTCAGAACGGGCTCCTGTGGACAACTGTTCTAACTCAGGCAGCCCAAGGTTTTGATAGGGTACACCTGAAAGAACAATAACTTGCGTGCCACCGCCTTCGATCTCGCCATAAACATGAGCCTCATATTTCGGTACTTTAATGACATTCGGGTCATTGCTATGTAAGGTTTGTCGTGGGTAACCGTACTCATCACCCACTTTGAGTGTTAAGCGTTTTTTGGCTTCCGCGAGCAATTCTTCTCGCGTTCCGAAAATCACCGCGCCCGTTGGACAAACTTCAACACAACCGGGTAAGCCGCCTTTATCTAAACGTTCGACACCTTTTTGGTTACATAACTCGCATTTATGAATTGCGCCAAATTTGTCATCGTAGGCATATTTCGGAATATTAAAAGGACACGCCACCATGCAATAACGGCAGCCGGTACATACGCTGGCATCGTAATGAACAATGCCAGTTTTTGGGTCTTTCTTCAGGGCTTGAACAGGGCAAACCGACACACAGTTAGGGTCAACACAATGCATACATTGTTTTTTAATGTAGGCGTAACCGTCTTTTTCTTGGTCTTTATTAACGCCTGTTCCGCTACTCCAAACCTGAATAATATTGTTGGTATAAGGGGTTAGTTTGTCATTATTTGACCAAGTTTGTTCCCCGACCGGGTTACGTTCCGGATGGTTAATATCTTGGCATTTTGTCACGCATGCCTGACACCCAATACACAGGGTCGAGTCATATAGCATTCCCAAAGAATTGGGAATCGGCGGACGGTTTTCAGGCCCCGCCAAACTGGGTGAACTTCCCGCAAGTAATGCTCCCCCCGCGGAGAGTTTCAGAAAATTTCGTCTATTCACGGTTATTCTCCCCGTGAGTCAGTATCTTGTTGGCGTTTTTGACGGCCTAATTCACGTACCGCCATCACGCTGACGCCAGCCACTAACCCGACAACACCACCGATTAATCCCACAGCAGTAGATGAAATTTGGCCACCTTCACGATTATTGACATCCGGTTTATCCACCCGTGGTGTTGGGTTTTCCACGCTCGCCAACTGATGGATCGCTTTGTGAAAGCCGACATTTTCCTCATTACAGCCATAACAAGGGTGACCAATTGCCACAGGCCAGACACCGCCAACATCACAGAATTGTAATGTGGAACAGTTCCCGTAAGTTTCAGGCCCCTTACAGCCTAAATGGTATAAACACCAACCTTCACGATGACCATCATCACCGAACTCTTTTGCGAAGCGGCCCGCATCAAAATGAGGGCGACGCTCACAGTGTTCATGAATTAAACGACCGTACGCGAACATTGGACGATTTTTACTATCCAATTTTGGTGGGCGATTAAACGTAATTAAGTGCGCGACTGTCGCAAGGAAATTATGTGGATTAGGCGGGCAACCTGGAATATTGATAACTGTTTTATCTTTAATCACTTGGTTTAAACCCACAGCTCCTGTTGGGTTATCGCCTGCTGCAGCAACACCACCCCACGAAGCGCAAGAACCAATCGCAATCACAGCTGCGGCGTGTTCAGCCACTTCACGAATATGCTCAACAATCGGCTTACCCGCTACCATGCAATAAATACCGTTATCTTTTAGTGGGATAGAACCATCGACAACTAAAACATATTTTCCTTTGTACTTTTCAATTGCGTTATGTTTGTTTTGCTCAACTTGCTCACCAAAGGCAGCAGACAACACCTCGTGGTATTCCAATGAAATGGTATCGAGAATTAAATTTTCTAACGTAGGATGAGTGGAACACAACAAAGATTCTGTACATCCCGTACACTCTTGGGCACCAATCCAAATGACCGGTGGCCGTGCTGGGTCACTAATAGATTCCGCTATTTGGGCTGCAGCCTTCCCGCTTAATCCCATTGTCGCGGCCAGTGCTGTACATAACTTCATAAAATCACGGCGGTTAATGCCATGCGAAGAAATAATAGAGTTATCTCCTATCATTCTTTTTTCCTATTATTATGGGTGGCTTAGAACCTATTCATTAGGCAATTTTTGTTTATTATCTTAAGGTTATAGATACCACAAAGCCCTGTGTACAAATGAGGCACACACCTTTGGCTTGTATTTTTCTATTTAAAAAGTTAACAAAACTAAGTCTAATGAAATAAATTCTTATTTAAGTAACCTGATGCATAAATATAAAATAAGATCCTATTCCTACCGCGTCCAAATCATTTGATCTTCATCAAGAGGCAATAAGAAATTTTAATTTTTTTATATATTTGCTAGAAAAATCGATTCAGTAAACCGTATTGAAAAAAGAAAAGAAATATAAATAAATGGATTTAATTTTCAATAATGCGTTATATATCACATCATTTAAAATATAAAATTCTTTTATTTTCATTGCTATATTGAAATTCATTATTGCAACTTAATTAATTAAGCGGAATGTGTGTATTAATAATAAACAATCCATTAATATAAACATGAACATGCTAAATAAGAATCAATATCAAAAAAAACAATATAATCCATTAAATATAATAAACTGCAAAGTTATAAGTGGATATACAATCTTATAAATATAATACTATTCATCAATAATAGATTCATGTTTCAATATTGCAGAAGCGATAGCTACCTGCCCAAGTGATAGCCCCCCATCGCCCATGGGAAATTGTTTTGCATATAACACATCGAACTCAGATAGATTATTCACTAATAGCTCTCGCAATAGTTGGTTATGAATCACACCACCTGACAAAACAATTTGCTTAGTACCATATTGGTTCGCTGATTTCCTTGCAAGCTCGGCAAAACCTTGCGCTAATGCCACATGAAATGCATGCGCCCGTTGTGGTTTAGGCGCACAGTACGTCATCCATTGTTGCCAAAATGTGTGTAAATCCAATTGTTGACCAACTAACGGCATAGTGACCGGATGCGTAGTCACAGGTGACTTCATTGCAATCGCCTCAAGTTGGCAAGCGGCTTCCCCTTCCCAACTGGTTTGCGCCGTACAAATACCTAACACTGCAGCAACCGCATCAAAAAGCCGCCCAGTGGATGAAGCCATTGGGCTATTAATTCCTTTTTCAATTGCTTTTTGTAAGCCTTGCCAAGGAAATGACATTAAATAAGCGGCACTTTCTTGCTTTTGCCACTGGGGAACAAACTGTAAACAATGAGCAAGGAAATTACGCCATGGCTGGCGAGAAGCTAATTCCCCTCCCGGTAGTGCAACTGGAGGTAACCCCCCTAGATATTGACTGGACTTATAATCCACCAGTAAGCATTCACCTCCCCATAAGCGGTCGTCATCGCCATACCCCAACCCATCGAGAGCTAACCCAATAACTTTATTACTATTTAACGGTAAGCCATGCTCGGCCATTACCGCAGCAATATGCGCATGATGATGCTGCACTTTTAGTAATGGAATTTGTAATTGCTGTGATAACGCCTCCCCATAGCGCGTACTCACATAACTAGGATGCCTATCACTGACTATCGCTGCTGGCGTGAAACGATAAATAGATTCAAATAATGCAATCGCAGACTGATATTGTTCGAAAATATCCATGTCATCAAGATCGCCAAAATGTTGGCTCATTACCGCACTTTTGTCTCGCAATAAACAAAAGGTATTTTTAAGATCCGCCCCTAAGGCCAGTATTGATGGCGAATTTTCAAACCCTTCAGGTAAGTCAATGGCATCAGGAACATAGCCCCGTGCACGGCGGAGCATTTCCGCTTTCCCATCATGATAACGCACCAATGAGTCATCTGCACGTTGGACGATATCGCGATTATGAGTGAGGTAAACGTCAGCGATATTGGCTAAATCTGCCAGCGCAGCTTGCTCACTCAACACAGGGGGCTTTCCAGATACATTTCCTGACGTCATCACTAATGGGCGATTAACTTGTGCCATTAATAGGTGTTGCAACGGATTAGACGGCAACATGACACCGACTTCCGCTAGGTTTGGCGCAATATATTGGCTTAATACATGATTTTTCCAATTTTTGATCAATACAATCGGGGCTGCTGGGCTTTTTAATAATGCACATAGCCCATCACTAGGCGGCATATTGTGCAACTCTAACCAATTCAGTGATGGGATCATTACCGCCAGTGGCTTAGTTGGGCGGCATTTACGAACGCGCAAAGCCTCTACCGTCTCATCATGACTCGCATCACAAGCAAGGTGAAAGCCCCCGATCCCTTTAATAGCAACAATTTTCCCTGCCAATAGCTGTTGAGCAGCCAAGAGTAATGCGTTCTCTTTATTTGCAATCGTTTTTCCTGATGAGTCGCATAATTTAATTTCAGGGCCACACACCGCGCACGCATTGGGTTGTGCATGAAATCGTCTATCTGCTGGGGATTGATATTCCTCTAAACAATTAGGGCACAAGGGAAAATCAGCCATTGCGGTATTGGGCCTGTCATAAGGCATATGGCGAATTATCGTGAAACGCGGGCCGCAATGCGTGCAATTTATGAATGGGTAATGAAAGCGCCTATTTGATGGAGTGAAAAGCTCTTGTTGGCATGCATCGCAAGTGGCGGCATCAGGGATCACTTGGGTATCCATTTTGCCTTCACCACTACGGCGAATAGTAAATGCGTTGGGTAATTTATCCCATTGAAAAGATTGCGGTTCAATACTTTCTATATGGGCTAACGGTGGGCAGTTTTGGTACAATAACTGGGTAAATTCAGTGATATCCGAATCAATACATAAGCGCACTAGCACCCCTTCGCCATCATTACAGACATCACCTAATAGTTTGCATTGGTGGGCTAATTGCCAAACATAAGGGCGAAACCCGACCCCCTGAACTTTCCCTTTAATGCGTAACTGTATACCACTTTTCACTGAGATATCCTCTTACCACTGTAAGGATATTTTCGCGCTAAAACATAAAAAAAGCTTCACTTGAGATCAAGAAAAGTCGTGGAAGTACAATTGACTGATTCATTTTTCAAAAACCGATTCATTAATTAGCAATACAATAATGATTGCATTAAAAAATAGAGCCTATCATTTATTCATTAAGAATTCTAAACAGTCTTAAATATAAACTTAAAATCCAATTTAACTTGAATGCGTAAACAATATAACTTTCTCTATTAAATAATATTAGAATTATAGCTAATTTGATTAATTATTTTCAGAATTATTTTCTATAAATCAACATAAATAACCTTTCTAAATCATTCACCTAGTCCATAAGAACGATAGTATCCCGTCATACATAAACGTAGACTCATTCACATATTAACAATATAGCAACATCTTGGGATAAATGAATATTATTCATAAAAAAACTCAATCTATTAATAATATAAAGAGGTGATACTTTGAAATTAAAACAACTTTTCGTTTCTCTTTCTATCGGTGCTGCGCTATTTGGTGCTAGCCATCTAGCTAGTGCAGATGAAATTATTACGCTTGGAACAAAAGGCGGTCCTTCCTTATTAAATGAAAAACGCTTGCCGCAATCTACAGCATTTATCAAGAACGATAAAATATACCTATTTGATGCGGGATACGGAGCAAGTTTGCGATTAGTTCAATCAAAAGCCCCATTAAAAAACCTTGATTCTATCTTTATTACCCACCTTCACAGTGACCATGTTGCCGATTACCCAGCCCTACTGTTAAATGCCTGGAACAGTGGTTTAAACCATAATATCGCTGTTTATGGCCCTGTTGGAACGGAAAGTATGACAAAAGGTGTTTGGGATACATTTAGTCGCGATATTGATTTACGCGTTAAAGATGAAGGTAAACCTGATTTGCGCCAAATGGTTACAGCAAAAGATATTCAAGAAGGGCCTGTACTCAAGAATGATGATGTCGAAATTAGTGCCTTATTTGTTCCACACCCACCTTTTAACTCAGACGAAGCCCTCGCTTATAAAATACAATCTGGCGGAAAAACTATCGTTATTACTGGTGATATGATTGATAATAGCCAAATCATTGAATTTGCTAAAGATGCTGACTATTTAATCAGTGAAGTCGTCTTAGTTTCTGGGGTGGAAAATTTAGCAAATCGTATCGGCAACGGTTCAACGCTGGCAAAAGCGATTATTTCCCACCATACGACCGCAGAAGATGTCGGCAAAATAGCCCAACAAGCCAATGTAAAACACCTTGTACTTACCCACTTAGTTCCTGCAGATGACCCATCCATTACCGACGATGTGTGGATTAATGAAGTGAGAAAACAATACTCAGGTCCAGTAACGGTCAGTAAGGACTTACAACGTTTTGAGGTGAAATAGTTTATTTGAATATATCATCAATAGGATATTGCATGTAATCTCTTAATATCCTATTGATATTAACTTATATACTGAGCCTATTATCCTATAGCTTATTTTTCACTTTTCTCCATAACTCATCCCCCCAAACACCGTAAATGAGTAGTCCTATTTGAATAAATCTTTCACAAGTTTCTCATATGAAACCAAACTCCATCATAACCTCGACACGCCCCACATTTTGAAACGAATATTTTACATACAGCCAACATTTGATTGACTAATAATCATCCATACAATTAATCTGGTTTTAAATAAAAAACAATGTTTCACCTATGAAACAAAATGTTACAGCACATTCAAAAGGAGAAAACCATGAGCTGGGTTGCAGTCTGCGATATCTCACAAGTTCAAGAAGAATTTCCTTTTTCCGCCAAAGTTGATAATGCCGAAATTGGGATCTTCTTAGTTGAAGACCAATATTATGCCTTAGAAGATGTTTGCCCACATGCCTACGCTCTGTTAAGCCAAGGTTTTGTTGAAGATGGCAAAGTGGAATGCCCATTACATGAAGCCGTTTTTGATATTAAAACAGGTAAATGTTTACGCGAACCCGGTGGGCGAGATCTCAAAACCTACCAAACACGCGTTCACGACAACCAAATCGAAATCAGTTTGATTGAGGAGTAGAAATGGAACCCATTCAAAATTTTAACCCGTATTTGCCGGCGAATAACCAAATCATCCCAGCGCGAGAAGGCGGTAAAGGCAGTATTCAGGCACCAGGAAGTGCACCGAATATCGTTTGGCAAACACGTTCACGTCTCCCAGATGAATATGAAAATAAACTTATTTTTGCACTGGAAACGCTATTCGCCGCAGGCACTGAATCACTTGAAGAATTAGTTAGCGCATTAAATCAACAACAATTATATGACCGACAAGGGCACCCTTGGTCTACCAGCAGTTTCCGCGAATTTCTTCTTGTCAATGGTTACTAATACATTGTCATAAAAAGAAAATAAAACAAAAACACTTTTGATAAACGGAAGCAAACGATGACAACGAATACACAACTTCAAAACTATCAAGATTACCTCGATGTCGGATTACGAGGGCAATGGTACCCCGTATTATCCAGTTGGGAAGTGAGCAGCGACCCCATCGGTATTACCCGTTTAGAAGAACAAATTGTCCTTTGGCGTGATGATAAAGGCCAAATTCACGCACTAGAAGACAGATGCCCACACCGCGGAGCCCGTTTATCAATGGGTTGGAACCTAGGTGAACGTATTGCCTGTTGGTACCACGGCGTCGAAGTCGGTGGTGATGGCGTCGTTAAAGATGTTCCAGCGGTCAGTCAATGCCCTCTTGAAGGTCAAAAATGTTTAAAAACCTATCCCGTTCAAGAAATTCATGGCGCTATCTTCCTCTATTTTGCGGTAGTTGACGGTGAAACACCTCCAGCCCTTGAGTTTCCTGAAGAGTTAGCTGATGACGAAAACCATAGCAATTTCCTCTGCACTGCATCGTGGAAATGCAATTACCAATATGCATTAGAAAACGTGATGGACCCAATGCATGGCACCTATCTCCATTCATCATCACACTCAATGGCAGAAGGTGATAAACAATCAGAAATGATCCTAGAAGCAACAAAAAATGGGTTTATTTTCCGTAAAAATGACCAAATTGGTGTCAACTTCGACTGGGTGGAATTTGCGAGTACAGGAGCAAATTGGCTACGTTTATCTATCCCATATCAAAAACGCTTCGGCCCTGGCGGGCACTTTTGGATTATCGGCATGGTCGTACCTGAAGACCGTCACCACACTCGAGTTTTCTTTTGGCGTATTCGCAAAGTGAAAGACTGGCAACGTGATTTATGGCGCTTTATGTACCGCAACCGCCTAGAAGGGCTACATTGGGATGTCCTAGAACAAGATCGCATTATTTTGGAAAACCTCACACCAAATGCACGGGATAAAGAGTTTCTTTATCAACACGATGTGGGGTTATCTCGCCTACGCCGCATTATGCAACGTGAAGCGAAGAAACAGTTTGACTTAATAAACAATAAGGAAACTGAAAATGCATGATGTCTTGTCAGGAAAACGCATCGTAATCACAGGCGCTGCAAGAGGGCTTGGCTTTAGCTTTGCACAAGCCGCTGCAGAGCAAGGCGCTCAAGTTATCTTGTGTGACATCCTCGAACAGCGATTACAAGAAAGTGTCGAGTCCATACAGCAACAAGGTTTTGAAGCCCAAGGTGTTTCTCTCGACTTAGCGGATCCTGACTCAATCACTCATGCATTCGACAGTATTGGCCAACAAGGTGCAATTGATGGGCTGATTAATAATGCGGCTCTGGCAACAGGAGTGGGTGGAAAACTGCTCGATGAATATGACTTGGCGCTATGGGATAAGGTTATGACCGTCAATGTCAGAGGAACGTGGCTAGTCACCAAAGCTGCTCTTCCTTTTTTAAAGCAGAGCTCCCGCGGGAAAATTATCAATATTGCTTCTGACACCGCACTTTGGGGAGCTCCCAAGCTGATGGCCTATGTCGCCAGTAAAGGGGCTATCATCAGTATGACACGCTCAATGGCACGTGAACTCGGAGTTCACCGTATTTGCGTCAACGCGATTGCTCCGGGACTCACAAAAGTCGAAGCGACCCAATACGTCCCAGCCGAGCGCCACCAGCTATATGAAAATGGCAGAGCATTACAAGGGGAGCAGATGCCCGAAGACGTTACAGGAACCGCTTTGTACTTGCTTTCGCCTATGGCTGATTTTGTTACAGGACAGCTAATCCCAGTTAATGGTGGCTTTATTTTTAACTAATTTCGCCATTTTGTCGGTAAAGAGGTGAGGACCATGAATTCAACATGTAAATATCTGGTACCCGGTTTGGAAAAAGGGCTACAGCTTCTTTTGCTACTTGCAGAACAGCACCGTGAGCTCACATTTGCCGAGATCCTTCGCTTAGTCGATATGCCCAAAGCAACGGCTTACCGTGCGATTCAAACCTTAGTGCACTTGGATTTCCTCGTCCAACACCCGCGTACTGGGGCATTTTCATTAGGCCGCAAAGTACTCAGCCTTGGTCTTGGCTATATTGCATCGCTCGATTTAACCCAGTTAGGCCAGCCGATTATCGAGCAACTCAGAGACCGAAGCCAATGTAACAGCCATTTAGTCATTCGAGATGGCCGAGACATTATTTACATCGCCAGAGTCAGTGGCGCAGAATCAAAAATTAACCATGTTAGCGTAGGCACGCGTTTATTAGCCCATCGAACCTCACTCGGTCGTATGCTACTCAGTGGGTTAACTCGCGCTGAATTCGATGCACTTTACCCAGACGATGAGCTACCCGACAACGCAGGCAGCAAGCAGGAATTTTGGCAAATGATCCAAGCTGACAAACTGCGAGGCTATGTGATTGGTGAATCATTTTATCGTCGAGGAATTTCATCCATTGTTTACCCTGTTTATAACCAAGCGAATGGCGTAGAAGCGGTGATTAGCATCATGGTGCCAATGAATAGCATCCCTGCACAAGAGTGCCGGCGATTACAAAATGAAGTGAGCTATGCAGCCCAAAAACTCACTGAATTTATAGGTGGCATGAGCCAAGCAAAAGCCGTTTAGCGTTAACCGAATATCATCCACACATTTTTAGGTTTATTGCCATAAGCCTCAGGTTCTTTTTGCCCAAAAAAACCTTTGGCAATAACACCAATCGATAGAGGACTTTACAATGTCAGTGATTGGAATAGAAAAATTAGAATTTGGTGTTGAAGATATCCCTAGCTGCCAGAAATTTTTACATGATTTTGGCCTTCAAGCAGCCTCTGATAACGCCTCGTTATTCACCACGTTATCGGGTGCTGAAATACAGTTATTTTCCTACCAAGATCCAAATTTACCCGTACCTTTTGAAGCAGGTTCAACACTGCGTCGCATTACGTGGGGAGTTGAAAGCCCAGATAAACTCAAGGAGATCATTGAGAAAATTAGGCCTTGTGATGGTTTTCAACTGACGTCAAATGGCGCACAGTGCCGTGACCCAAATGGCATGACGGTCGCTTTCACTATTAGTAAACAAAAAACGGTTGAATTAGAGGTCACCGCTATCAACCAATGGGGAGATATTCGCCGCATTGATAAACCCAGCCCAGTTTACGAAAAAGCCACGCCAATTAACGTCGGTCACGTAGTATTTTTTGTTGATGACTTACCTTCTACAGAAGCGTTCTATTGCCAAAAACTGGGTTTTCAAGTTTCAGACCGTTATATCGACCGTGCCGTCTTTTTACGGACACAAATAAACGGTTGCCACCATAACCTGTTTTTGCTGAAGCTTCCTCATCGTGGCAGCGGCCTCAACCATGTCGCTTTTACGGTTCGTGATATCCATGAAGTGATTGGCGGCGGTCTGGCAATGAACCGCCATCAATGGAGCACCTTTATTGGTCCAGGCCGGCACCCTATCTCATCCGCTTACTTTTGGTATGTCAACAGCCCAACAGGTGGGGCTTTCGAATATTACACCAATGACGATTACCTAACCGATAAATGGCAGCCACGCGAACTGGAACATTCCTTAGTTTCATTTACGGAATGGGCTGTGGAAGGTGGTCTCGATTATGAAACTCGCCGCCAAGTTAAGGAGTAACGCCATGAGCTCATTAATCCAAGGCGGTATTGTCATTATCGGTGGGGGTCAGGCAGGTGGTTGGGCAGCAAAAACCCTACGCGATGAAGGTTATCAAGGTATTATTTCGGTGATCAGCGATGAAAACCATGATTTTTATGAGCGCCCACCGCTGTCTAAAGCCGCATTGACACAGGAGAGTTTTTCATTATCGCGCTTATTCAGCGAACAAGAAACTAATGCCTTAAATTTACAGTGGTTTCGCCCACTACGTGCCACCAAAATTGATAGCCAAACCCAATGTATTTATTTAAGTGATGGTCGTGCCATTACGTTTGACAAATTACTGCTCGCGACAGGCGGTCGGCCTCGCTACCTGTCGAATCGTTGGCAGCAACATCCACAAGTATTTGCCTTACGTTCATGGGATGACGCGCAGAAATTACGTAGTGCGCTGCTCTCTGCACAAAAAATTGCCATTATTGGTGGTGGTTGGATTGGCTTAGAAGTTGCCGCTTCCGCTCGAAAAATGGGGATTGATGTCACGATTTTTGAGCGGCAAAGCCGCTTATGCGAACGAAGTGTACCGCAGAATGTTTCAGAGGCTCTTGCATTACGCCACACACAAGCAGGTGTTCATGTCATAACCGATTGTGGAGATATCGAACTTGGCGAGCCGACAACAAGTGGATTACAAATTAGTTGCCAAAAACAGCCTTCGCAAAATTTCGATCTCGCTGTTATGGGGATTGGTGTTGAATTAAATCTCGAACTTGCCAAAGAAGCGGGTCTTGATGTTACCCACGGTATTGTGATTAATCACCATGGGCAGACTTCTCACCCAAATATTTACGCTGCGGGCGACGTCGCTTGCCATCCAACACTGTCCTTATGTTTACAGTCATGGGCTTATGCGCAAAACCAAGCCATCACCACAGCAAAAGCCATGCTAAACCCGCAGTCTGAAGGGTTCAATGAACTCGCTTGGTTATGGTCAGATCAATACCAGGACAACATCCAAATTTTAGGTGTCCCAACCTCACAAAAATTAAAACATATTCAACGGTATACCCCTAATTCAGAGGTTCATTTTGCTTTAAATGAAAGCAATGAATTGGTGCAAATGATTGCATTTAATGATGCACGTGCCATCAAACTAGGTAAACGTTGGATACAAGGCCACCGCAAATTGGACCCTTCACAACTTGCTGATCCCACATTTTCATTAATGTCACTGAAATAGTGCCCAGCAGGAGAAATCTCATGGCTAATCAGACTATAACCTTACAAAATTCAGAGCATGATCAAGTCGAGCAAGATGTTCCTGAAAAGATCAATTGGTTGATCCCTATCGGGCTGTTTTCCTGTGTACTACTGGCTTTCTTCGATAAAATCAGTATTGCAGCTCTATTTTCTGACGAAAAATTTCAGCAAGCTCTGGGAATTGATTTTGACCCAACCCGTTTGGGGTTACTGATGAGCGCATTTTTATTCGCTTATGGTGTTTCTTCCATGCTACTAAGCGGTATTGGCGATAAATTTCACCCCACCAAAATGCTGCTATTTATGATCAGTAGCTGGTGTTTTCTCATGATTTTTATGGGATTCACACACCACTATGGCACGATGGTTTTTCTGCGTGTATTGCTAGGAATTGCCGAAGGGCCTTTGCTGGCAATCGCTTACGCCATTGTGCGCCGTACCTTTCCGCCAAAAATGCAAGCGCGTGCCACCATGATGTGGTTATTAGGCACACCGTTAGGCGCAGCATTAGGCTTTCCTATCTCATTGTATTTACTAAATAACTATGGTTGGCAAAGTACATTTTTTGTCATGGCCGCCTTTACTGTTCCTGTTTGGTGGCTTGTGGTGATTGGTATTCGCCATCCCAACTTAGTCAATCGTCAAGCTCAGACTAAAAATACAGCAGGTGAAACACTTCCAGCGGAACAATTGGCCGCGATGCGAGCCCATAAAAAACGCTTATTCCAAAATAGCCATTTTTGGATTATCTGCATGTTTAATATCGCTTTTCTTATCTACCTTTGGGGAATGAATGGTTGGTTACCCAGCTATTTAATTAAAGGTAAATCCATTCACTTAGAACATGCGGGAATTCTGTCATCCCTTCCCTTTATCGCCATGTTATTTGGTGAAGCCATCGGAGCGTGGTTATCAGATCGCTACGATCGCCGCGCACTCGTTTGTTTTATTTCACTACTTGGTGCCGTGTTAGGCCTTGCTGGTGTGTTATTTCTCACTGGCACCTACAGCATCATTCTTATGATGGCATTTAGCATGTTCATGTGGGGGGCGGGCGCACCAAATATCTTTGCTCTACTCGCAAAAGCCACACAAAAGCAAGTCAGTGCATTAGCAGGCGGTATTTTCAATGGGTTAGGAAACCTTGCTGGCGCCGCTGCACCGCTGGCAATGGGAGTTCTTATTACCGTCACTCACACTATGGATAGCGGGCTGTTATTTATCGTCGTCATAGGTTTATTCGGCAGCTTGTTACTAGTGCCTTTACTGAAAAAATATTAATTCATTTTTTATTGGAGATAACACCATGTCACAACCGCAAATCAAACCACAAGATATTCCAATGGCACAATGGATTGAGTCACGCATTGCTCGCCTTGAAGGGCGTAAATATGACTGGAATGCCCTGAAATTCCAAGCGGATTACGACCCTAAATATCGCCGCGCACAAATGCGCTATATCGGCACGGGTGCGACTGGCGTTGCTAATGATGTCAACACCGTTCCCGCAGAGAACTTTACCTTCTCCACCATGGTTCTCCCTGCCAAGTGTGAAGGGCCATTACACCTCCACCCCGATGTTGAAGAAGTGTTCTTTATGTTGAAAGGCACTATCACGTTGTTTGTAAAAGATGGCGATGAAGAGTATGAAACCGTACTGAAAGAGCGTGACCTAATTTCAGTCCCTGCGGGCATTTATCGTGGTTTATTTAACCATGGGGAAGAAGAAGCCTTAATGTGCGTCATGATAGGGACACCAAAACCTGCGATCCCAACATATCCCGAAGATCACCCTTTATCAAAAGTTAAACGTAACTAACAGGAGTCGTCAGTGATGAATTTGCTCAATAAAAAACTCCCGGAACCACTGATAGCAGACTTTGGCCAATATCGTCTCAATTGGCGAGAAGCAGGCCAAGGGCACCCAGTGGTATTGTTGCATGGTATCAGCTCTGGATCTGCTTCATGGGTAAGCCAACTGACCAGTCCATCACTGACAAAACACTATCATCTCTATAGCTGGGATGCGCCCGGCTATTTAGAAAGCCGTGAGCTAGAGACGACAACGCCTACCGCTATTGATTACGCAAATGCATTGAATGCTTTTATTGACAAATTAGCCTTATCAAACATCGTGTTAGTGGGACACTCTCTTGGCGCCATAATGGCAAGTGCTTTTGCCTCGCAATATCCCAATAAAGTTAAAGGCTTAATCTTAGCGAACCCCGCGCAAGGTTATGCAACAAAAAGCCCTGACCAACAAAAACAAGTTTACCAACAGCGGCAAGATATTGTTTTGAGTTCTGGTATTGAGGCATATGCGCAAAATCGTGCTGCTGCTTTGTTATCCGCCAACGCAACCACTGAGAAAGTCAATTGGGTTCAACAGAACATGAAGAAGCTCAACCCTAAAGGCTTCTTAGCCGCGGCGTGGATGCTAGCCCATGACGATATCAGCCAATATTTAAATCGCTATGATGGCCCATTGGAAATACTGGTTGGCACAGAAGATACCATTACGCCACCAGCACAAGTAGAGCAACTCGCACGCCAAAAAAACTGCCCCTATTTCCTGATAAACCAAGCGGGGCACGCCAGTTATTTAGATGCGCCAGATGCCTTTAACAACCATTTACAACAATTTTTAGAGACGCTCTATTGCCAAGCAGAATAAAGGAAGACTCATGAATTTACAGTTAAATAACCGTGTTGCTGTCGTGACAGGAGGAAGCTCCGGCATCGGCTTTGCAACCGTCAAACTCTTACTGGATGAAGGCTGTAAAGTGGCATTCTGCGGTCGTGATCAAGACAAACTCCAGCAAGCGCTTACAACATTACGAGAACATTACCCTCAAGGGCATTTTATCGCACAACCTTGTGATGTTCTTGATAAAACACAAACCGAAGCTTTCGCAAAACAGGTTCATCAACAATATGGGCACGTCGATATATTGATAAACAACGCAGGGCAAGGCTATGTCGCAAGCTATAGCAATACCCCCGAAGAAGCATGGTTACACGAAGCCCAGTTAAAACTATTTGGTGTAATTAACCCGGTGAATGCTTTCTTGCCACTCTTAGAGCAATCAAATATTGCTTCTATCACCTGTGTCAATTCACTGCTGGCCTTACAGCCTGAACCACATATGGTCGCCACCTCGGCGGCTCGGGCAGCATTATTAAACATGACGCTAAACTTGTCGAAAACACTGTTACCCAAAGGGATCCGTGTGAACTCTATTTTACTTGGCATGGTGGAGTCCGACCAATGGCGACGCCGCTTCGACAATCGCAGTGATAAAAATCTCGATTGGGAACAATGGATTGGTGATATCGCTAAAAAACGCGGCATTCCAATGCAACGTTTAGGAAAACCCGAAGAGCCCGCACGTGCCTTAGTCTTTTTAGCCTCCCCCATGGCGTCGTTTACCTCGGGTGCCGCTTTAGATGTTTCTGGTGGCTTTAGCCACCATATTTAAAGGATTTAACGATGAAAACACTCATGTTGATTGGTTATGGTGCAATGGCTCAAGAAGTGATTACTCGCTTACCTAATGAGATAGCCCTGCGTTACATTGTTGCCCGGCCCCATCACCATCAAGCCATTTTGGAACGCTTTAAAGGGGCAGTCACCCCCATCGATAACCTTGACAATAATATCATTCCACCGGATTTAGTGTTGGAATGTGCGGGTCACCAAGCCGTTAAACAATATGCACCAACGGTACTAGAAAGAGGCTGGACACTGGCCATTATCTCAACGGGAGCCCTTGCTGACACGGACTTTGAACAACACTTGGTCGCCTTAACCCAACGCCACCACAGCCAGTTAATTCCACTGACTGGCGCTGTTGCTGGTCTTGATGGCCTACGTGCCGCAAAAGAGGCGAATATCACCCATGTGACCTACCTGTCACGTAAAAGCCCTGCAAGTTGGCGCAATGGCGCGGCTGAGCGTTATGTCGATTTATCACAAGTGACACAGCCCACGGTGTTCTTTAGTGGCAGTGCCCGTGAAGCGGCACTGAATTTTCCAGCAAATGCCAATGTGGCTGCCACTGTTGCACTGTATGGCATAGGGATGGATGCCACCCAAGTACAATTGGTTGTTGACCCGACTACCACACAAAACTCACACTGCATTGATGTTACGGGCGATTTTGGCCATTTCTGCATTGAACTCAATGGAAATCCACTACCTTCAAATCCGAAAACATCGATGTTAGCTGCTTTAAGTGCTGTTGAAATTTGTCGTCGAGTCGCTGAACACCGAGCTATTTAATAGGAGCCCTATTATGAACAAAATGGATATTTTTGTTGGCGGTAAATGGCAGCTAGGTCGCGGGCCTGAAATGCAATCGCGTTTTCCGGGGGATAACCAGGTGATTGCGATCCTTAACAGTGCAAGTTTGGAAGATGTCGAAGATGCCGTAATTACGGCAGATAAGGCATGGAGATCGCCTTCTTGGCGTAATCTTCCCGCTCACCAGCGGGCAACTATCTTGTACAACGTGAGTCGCTTAATTGATGAAAACTGCGAAACATTAACTCAATTACAAACTTTGGATAACGGCAAGCCTTGGGCAGAAGCACGTGGCTTAGTGATGAGCGCAGCAGCAACCGCTCGCTACTTTGCGGCGGTTTGTGAAGTTTCAGGTGGTGAACTTCCTCCTCGTCGCCAGCCAGAGCTGATGACCATAAGTACCTACCAACCTATTGGCGTGATCGCTGCAATCACGCCATGGAACTCCCCGATTGCCAGTGATATGCAAAAAATTGCCCCAGCGATTGCGGCCGGTAACGCGGTCATCTTAAAACCCGCGGAAGCCACACCTCTAATTTCATTAAAATTGGCTGAGTTATTTGAGCAAGCAGGTTTACCCAGCGGCCTGTTGAGTGTGCTACCGGGTAAAGGTTCGATTGTCGGTGATGCACTGGTTCGCCACCCTCTGGTGAAAAAAATCTCCTTTACAGGTGGCACCAATACCGGACGACAACTGGCTCATATTGCAGCGGATAAACTTATCACCACGTCACTTGAACTTGGGGGAAAATCCCCAACTATCGTGTTGTCAGACGCTGACCTTGATATCGCTGCACATGGTGTTTGTTACGGTATCTTTAGTTCGATGGGGCAAGCATGCATTGCCGGTTCGCGCCTATTTGTGGCTAAAGATATCTACTCATCCTTTATGGAAAAGCTAACACAATTGACTCGCAACCTGATTATTGGTGACCCAAGGCAAGAGCGTGTTCATCTAGGGCCATTAATTTCCCCTTCGCACCGAGATAGCGTCAGAAACTATGTCGAACAAGCCGTTCAGCAAGGGGGGAAGATCCGTATTGGTGGAACTGCACCCGCTGACCCGGCACTCAAAGATGGCAACTACTTTTTACCGACGATTATCGAAGGCTTAAATAACCAATCTACGGTTTGCCAAGAGGAAATTTTCGGCCCCGTGCTCGTCGTAATGCCATTTGATGATGAAGAAGACCTCATTCAGCAAGCTAATGATTCTGTTTATGGGCTTGCCGCAGGTATTTGGACAAAAGATTACACTCGAGCATTTAAGCTCGCCGATGCGCTTGATGTCGGCACTGTTTGGGTCAATACCTACAAAGTTTTTTCTATTTCAACGCCATTTGGCGGCTTTAAAGAAAGTGGCATTGGCCGTGAAAAAGGCCTTGAAAGCCTCAAAGCCTATATGCAACAAAAAAGCCTATTTCTGGCACTTAACCCACAACCAAACCGTTGGTGTGAATAGCAAATCCGTCACCGGATTATGGCAGCATTGAGGAGAATAAAATGTCTGAAATGATTACAGTTGGCGAAGCTATCGCCAGAACACTTGAACAATACCAAGTCACAACGGTTTATGGGGTTATTTCAATTCATAACTTACCCATAGCAGATGCTATCGGGCGCCGGGACGTGATTGATTTTACGCCAAGTCGTGGGGAGGCAGGGGCCGTCACCATGGCGGATGCCCATAGCCGTTTTAGTGGCTTAGGGGTAGCGCTAACCAGTACAGGTGCAGGTGCTGGAAATGCTGTAGGATCAATGATTGAAGCTATGAATGCATGCTCCCCCATGATCCACATTACAGGCCAAGTTGAAAAAGCTTATCTGGATATGGACGCAGGGTTTATTCATGAAACACATGACCAACTCGGCTTTTTACGTTCGAGTTCAAAGCACGCTTTTCGTGTTCATACCCCCGAACAAGCCGTCGCCACGCTGCATAAAGCCATTCAAGTTGCTCAAACTATACCTTGTGGCCCTGTCTCTATCGAGATCCCAATTGATATTCAAAGTGCGCAAGTGCCATTATCTGTACTGAGTGCACCACTTCCCCCTTATAGGTTGCCTGACAGTTGTACATCGTTAGTCAATGCAATTTGGGACAAACTTCAACACGCTGCACAGCCGTTATTGTGGGTTGGCGCAGGAGCCCTACAAGCAAAAGATGCTGTCAAACGCCTTGCTGATGCAGGTATTGCCGTCATCAGCAGTACCCATGGACGAGGTATTTTATCGGATGACCATCCATTCAGCTTACGCGCTTTTCATAATGCAGATTCCGTTGATGCATTAATGCGTTCATGCGATTTAACTATCGTCGCAGGCTCACGTTTACGCAGTAATGAAACCAAAACATGGTCATTACCTTTGCCACACCCCATCATTCAAATCGATATAAACCCACTCGCCGCCAATCGCAACTATTTAGCTGACTTGACGGTAACTGGGGATTGTAAAAGTTTACTTGAAGCACTTGCCGATAAAATCGAACAAGCCAAGCGCCCTATCTCTACTCAGTGGAAAAAACAAGTGCAAGAGGCCGTACAGCAGGCTGAAGAACAACTAAGGCAACAATGTGGCCCTTATAGCCAACTCAGTGATGCCGTAGAGCAAGTCTTACCAAGCGATGGTATTTTTGTCCGCGACATTACGGTATCAGGGAGTTTATGGGGAAGCCGTTTACTCAAAGCGACCCAGCCAATGCACAACATTCACTCCTTAGCAGGCGCAATCGGGCTAGGACTCGCCATGGCAATTGGCAGTGCCAAAGCAAACCCTAATGTACCTGTTATTGGCTTAGTTGGTGATGGCGGGTTAATGTTAGGCGTAGGCGAATTGGCCACTATGGCACAAGAGCAGCTCCCAATTGTATTGATTATTATGAATGACCAAGGTTATGGCGTAATGCGAGGTATTCAGGAAAAATATTTCTCAGACCGCCAATACTATAATGAGTTACTCACCCCTTCATTTAGTCAATTAGCTCAATCGATGGGGATTCAAGCATTTACGATAGATAAAGCCACCGATTTTCAATCAACGCTCCGCCAAGCTGTCGACTTGAAGCAACCTGTTGTCGTTGAAGTGTTAATGAATCATATTGGTACAATGAATTTTTCAGGCCCCCCACAGAAAAAGTTATTTTAACTTTCACCATGGTTAGGGTGGCAATAAGCTACCCTATTTCATTGATAGATAATGATGCAAACGATTAAAGCCATCTGCTTTTTAAATTATTATAGTGGGGAACTATAGCACCCGACTAAGATTATAAATTTGGCTTAAAATATTGCGTATAAATAGAAACCGCTTGCTCTTTTAAGATGCCTTTAACCACTTCAGGTTTAAAGGGGCTTTTGTCAAAGATTTCATCACTCCCCAACATAATATTAAAACCGGCAATCTCGGCAAGTTCATCATGAGAAAGGCTATAAACCATCCGACCTAATTGGCTCCATACCATTGCACCGGAACACATACAACACGGCTCACAACTGGTGTACAGCGTATAATCGGATAAATCCATGACTTTATGTTCAGAACAATACTGGCGTATGAGACCCAACTCCGCATGATAGGTTGGGTCACTTTCAGTATGAATATGATTTTCACCTGTCATAACAACTTGGTTATTTTTAACTAATACTGCACCAAAGGGTTCATTGCCATTTTTCGCAGCATCCGTTGCTAAAGCCAAAGCCTGTGTCATAAACTGAATATCTAGCGCATTCTGCTGCTCATTGTTGTTAAGCTTATTTTCCATATACACACCCTTTATGCATAAATTAATTTAATTTTAAAATAACCTAAATAGGTTATATCAAGTCTAGTTATGAATTAATACAAAATAACCTGCATGTGCACAATTTCCTTGCACATTTGGGAGATGCAAAACATTTCGCCTATGTTTTGTTAGTACAAGGGTGCAACTGAAACTATCAAGCTTAAATATATGAAAAGGATTTCAATAGATTCAATCTTTAGGTCACCAAAAGAATTGCAATATCAATCACATAATTTCAAAAAACCAGTAAATATACGAATTAATAAGAAATGAAAAGCTGAAATGAATTACAAAAGTATTTGGGGGTAATTAGCGTGATATGCTTTAGAAAAACAAAAAAGCCACTTACGATGAAGTGGCTTAATGCGCTGATTTAACAGCTAAAATTTGGTGGCCCCTACTGGACTTGAACCAGTGACCAATCGATTATGAGTCGACTGCTCTAACCAACTGAGCTAAGGGGCCAAAGTGGAGAGGATTATACGTGTAGTTTTAGCTTAGGTCTAGTGTTTCGAAACCGTATGCTGAAATTGTGTTCAACTCAATCCCTCCTCTTATAATTCAATGCGATAGCATAAGCAATTGCTATCATTTGAAAGTCGTTTTCTGCAATTTTAATGAGCTCTACTCTTTTTTATTTAAATCAGTTTCTCACACCTTATCTATATTTAACTTTTACCAATATCAAATTAATAATAAAAATAACATCATAATGGCAACTAAATTTATTAAAAGCTCTTCTTTTAACCAATTGATATAAAGCAATATTTTTACATTCAGACCTCACAATATAGTTTATAGATAATTCGCATATAGGACAGAAATGATGAAAAAAGTACGTGTAGTTCAATATGGTTGCGGAAAAATGGGTAAATTTTTGATCCGTTACTTGTAAGAACATGGTGCTGACGTTGTGGCGACTTTTGAAATCAATAAAGCGGTTATTGGCAAAAATATAGGCGAAATCACAGGAGCGAGGCCAACAGAGGTTAAAGTACAAGCGCTACATAAAGCAGCGAAATGTTAAAGCTTGATGTTGGAATCATCGCCCACCTTTCGGTGGGCGATTACTGGCACCTAATCTTAGCGCGGTTTCACCATCTGCCATTCTAAGTGATGTTTTATCGACGGCCATTCTGATTCGATAATGCTATATACACAGCTATCACGTAGCTCACCTGTTTTAGTTTTCATATGGTTGCGCAAAATACCATCGAGCTTGGCCCCTAAACGTTCAATAGCTCGACGACTTTGGCTATTTAAAAAGTGCGTACGAAACTCCACTGCAACGCAATTTAATTCCTCAAAAGCATGCTTTAACAGCAAATATTTAGCCTCTGTATTTAATGCAGTGCGTTGTACTTCGACCCCATACCAAGTGGCACCGATTTCAACCCGTCTTACCGCATGGTCCACACGGTTATAAGAAGTAATACCAACAGGCTTACCAGTGCGTTTATCAATCACCACAAAAGGTAAACATTCCTTTTTCTGGAAATTTTCCAGACGCTTTTCCACATCTTGAGAAAAATGCTCAGGCTCAGGAACTAAGGCATACCACAAATTATTTAACCCATCTCGTCGAATGATATCTGCCAGTTCGACATCATATTGGTGAGATAGAGGTTCAAGGCGAACGTATTCACCTTCTAAAGTAATAGCTTGGCAAATCTCTTTCATCATTGTTTCCCCTATATCGTTCTTTATGCTGTGTGTCTCTTTTTTTAATCTCTGTTTATGACATAAAAATAAAAAAACACCTATTTTTTATGACACTCAGCTATTTAACCGAAAACATATGATAAAAATCACAAAATTTTAACATCTTTACCAAATTGCAGCTTCATTACGCTACAGTTAACTCATCTGACCTGTTAATGAAATCCCGAATGGGAGTATAATAATGAGCAATTTTCCACACCTTTTTACCCCGCTTGATTTAGGCCATACCGTCCTAAAAAACCGTATTTTGATGGGCTCGATGCATACTGGGCTTGAAGAGCACCCGCAAGGCAGCGAGCGGCTAGCGCATTTTTACCGCCTACGCGCTGAAAATGGTGTCAGTCTGATCATTACCGGTGGTATCGCCCCCAATCCAGAAGGGGCGCTTACCGCTCATGGCACAGTATTAAACGACAAAAACCAACTTTCATTTCATCAACAAATCACGGATGCCGTCCACCAAGCTGACGGTAAAATCGCCTTACAAATCTTACATGCAGGGCGTTATGGCCTGCATCCTAAATTAGTTGCACCAAGTCCTATTCAAGCAGAGATTATTCCATTCGCCCCCCGAGAACTCTCAACTGATGACGTTGAAAAAACGATTGATGACTTCGTGACAACAGCCAAACTCGCTCAACAAGCAGGCTATGATGGTGTCGAAATTATGGGCTCCGAAGGCTATTTAATTAACCAATTCATCACCAAACGTACCAACCATAGAACCGATAAATGGGGTGGAAGTTACACAAACCGAATTCGTTTTCCTATTGAAATCGTACGGCGAATACGGGAAGCTGTTGGCGCTAACTTTATTATTATTTATCGACTTTCCATGTTGGATTTAGTTGAAGAAGGTTCAATATGGGAAGAAATCGAATTACTCGCCAAACAAATTGAAAATGCAGGCGCCAGTATGATTAACACGGGTATTGGTTGGCACGAAGCTCGAATACCGACGATAGCAACGCAAGTTCCCCGTAGTGCATTTAGTTGGGTTACCCAGAAATTAATGGGAAAAGTGAATATTCCGCTGATAACCACTAACCGCATCAATGACCCTTTTGTTGCAGAACATATTATTGCCAATCATCAAGCCGATATGGTTTCAATGGCTCGGCCGTTTCTGGCTGATGAAGCGTTTGTTCGTAAAGCGGCAGAAAATAGAGCAGACGAAATCAACACCTGCATTGGCTGCAACCAAGCCTGTCTCGACCTCATTTTTAGTGGCAAACTGGCCAGTTGTTTAGTTAACCCACAAGCCGTTAGAGAAATGGATTACCCCAACGAAAAAGCCCCACAGAGTAAATCTGTTGCAGTTGTTGGCGCAGGGCCTGCTGGGTTGTCTTGTGCAATTTACGCGGCAAAACGGGGGCATCGCGTCACTTTGTTTGAAAAATCTAACCACATAGGTGGGCAATTTAACCTCGCAAAGCAAATACCCGGTAAAGAAGAGTTTCATGAAACTATCCGTTACTTCTGCCGACAACTAGAACTATTACATATTGATGTACGCCTTGAACACCAAGCCGATGTTGACTGTTTATCGGGATTTGATGAGGTCATTATTGCAACGGGCGTCACCCCACGGAAAATCCAGCTCGAAGGCATTGAACACCATAAAGTCATTTCTTATATCGATGTCATCACCAAACAGCGTTCTGTTGGTAAAAGCGCCGCTATTATTGGTGCTGGAGGGATTGGCTTTGATGTTGCTGAATTGCTAACCCAGGAAGGGAAAAGTAGCAGTTTAGATACTTCACTATTTAATAAAGAGTGGAATATTGATACCTCAATTCATTCTAAAGGTGGCGTATTCCCCCCACAAAAAGTCCCTATGGCATCAGCCCGTCAATTGTACTTATTACAGCGTAAAAATAGTAAAGTTGGGGCAGGCCTTGGTAAAACGACGGGTTGGGTTCACCGTTTATCACTGATGAAACGTGGTGTTCATATGCTAAATGGTGTTGAATACATGCGAGTTGATGACGAAGGGCTCCATATTCGCTATCAAGATAAAACGCAGTGCCTTCCCGTTGACAATGTGATTTTATGTGCAGGACAAGAGCCTTACCGTCCATTAAAAATACAATTAGCAGAACGTGGCATTAATGCCCATGTTATTGGCGGTGCTGATGTAGCAGCCGAGCTTGACGCTCGCCGCGCAATTGAACAAGGAATGAAAATCGCGTATCAGCTTTGATTGCTCGTTCTGTTGGTGAGGTTTGTCACTGACAATTAACCGTATTTTCAAAAATAAAGGCAGAGATTGTTTTCACGATCCCTGCCTTTTTATTTAGTTCACTTGCTCATTAATCACGGTGAGATAACCGCGCTTCCGCGTTCGCCAGTTTCTCATCTTCCGCTAAACACACCGCCGCAGTAAATAACACGTCAGTTGAAGAATTAAGCGCCGTTTCTGCTGAATCCTGTAACACGCCAATCATCACACCAACTGCGACCACTTGCATCGCAATCTCATTTGAAATACCAAACATGTTACAAGCTAATGGGATCAGCAATAGTGAGCCCCCCGCAACCCCAGAGGCGCCACATGCACAAACTGCTGCCACAACACTTAATAATAATGCCGTTGGGATATCAACAGGGATCCCTAACGTATGTACCGCAGCTAACGTCAGAACAGTAATCGTTACCGCTGCACCTGCCATATTGATTGTTGCACCTAATGGGATAGAAACAGAGTAGGTATCTTCATGCAGATTCATACGACGACACATCCCCATATTCACAGGAATATTCGCTGCAGAACTACGTGTAAAGAATGCCGTTACCCCACTTTCACGTAAACAAGCGAAAACTAATGGATATGGGTTGCGTTTCATTTTCCAATACACAATTAGTGGATTAACAATGAAAGCAACAATTAACATACAGCCAATTAATACTGCGAGAACATGTATATAGCCTTTTAAGGTTGCAAAGCCTGTCGTTGCGATAGTTGAAGCAACTAAGCCAAAAATCCCTAAAGGCGCTAAGCGGATCACAACACGTACCAGTTGTGTTACTGCATTAGAAAAGTCATGAACTAAATTTTTTGTGGTTTCATTTGCATGGCGCAGCGCAATACCCAGCCCGATCGCCCACGCTAATATACCAATATAATTACCCTTAATCAGTGCGTCGACAGGATTCGCAAATATATTGATTAGCAAACCTTTTAACACTTCGGCAATATTACCCGGTGGATTTAACTGTGTATCCCCCACGGCTAAAACTAAACTTGACGGGAACAGGAAAGAACCAATAACGGCAACAACCGCGGCAAAAAATGTTCCCAAAATATACAACACCAGGATCGGTTTGATATTGGTTTTTTGCCCTTGACGATGGTTAGCAATGGATGACATCACTAACACCCATACCAATACCGGAGCAACCGCCTTTAACGCACTAACGAATAAATCCCCTAACAACCCGACATTTTTTGCAGCAGATGGCCATAACCATGCAAGCAAAATACCCGCGACCAAGCCAACCAGTATCTGTTTGACTAGACTACCTTGGCTAATAACTCGCCATAACCCTGTTTTATTTGTATCCATAATAGACCTATATTATTTATCTTTATTAGGAATTAAATGTGTTTGCACAGCAAGTATAAGGAATAATAGTCGCCTGAAAAGGCAATTATTCAAAATATACACAATGATTGACTTTGTTTAACAAACATTTTACATAACTGTGATCTCAATAGAGTTTTGTTTCTTATAGTAGAATGAGAGGAGTAAAATGATTGAGTATTTTCATAGGGTTAAAAAAAATCCCCTACTTTTACAGTAGAGGATTTAAAAATAAAAAAGCTAAATTAACTTTTTGCTTCGTTACGTTTATTAACAATGGCATTAATGATTAACGTTACGACTAAGATTGAGGCAATTACCCCCAACGAAATCGGCGTTGGAATATGGAAAATATCAATCAATAGCATTTTTATACCGATAAAGCTTAAAATTACTGCTAAGCCGTATTTTAGCATTGAGAACTTTTCAGCAACTCCAGACAACAAGAAATACATCGCACGTAGGCCTAAAATGGCAAATAAGTTCGATGTTAAAACAATGAATGGGTCAGTCGTTACCGCAAAAATAGCAGGTATGCTGTCCACCGCAAATATCACGTCACTAATTTCAACTAAAATCAGCACTAAAATAAGTGGGGTCGCAAATAGGACACCATTGCGTTTAATAAAGAATTTTTCACCATGCAATTCATCCGTCATACGTAAATGAGAACGAACCCATTTTACTAACGGTTTATCCGTGATTGGCGAGTCATCTTCTTTAGCAAAAGCCATTTTCAAACCAGTAAATAGCAAAAACAAGCCAAATACATATAAAATCCAGCTAAATTGTGTGACTAACCAACTACCTGCAAAAATCATAATCGTACGAAGTACGATAGCGCCTAATACTCCATAAACCAGCACACGACGCTGTAAATTTGCAGGGATTGCAAAATAACTAAAGAGCATTAACCAAACGAATACGTTATCAACAGCTAATGCTTTTTCTAATAAATAACCCGTTAAGAACGCCATTGTTTGGCTATCGGCAAACTCACGTCCCACGTTTTCATTAAGATACCACCAAAAGCCCGCCGCAAAGAGAAGCGAAAGCGTTACCCACACGATACTCCAAGCCGCAGCTTGTTTCATCGACATTGCTTGGCCTTTGTGTTTCCCTTGCCAGAACAAATCAATGAGTAACATAAGTAAAATAATAACGGCAAAACTACCCCATAAAATTGGGTTACCAACTGAGTGCATTTTCCTTTCCCTTAAAAACAAAAAACGGCTGATATCCAGAAGACATCAGCCGCTTAAAATTCATTAACCACAAGTTATGTCTTTTGGTTGTAAATTATGAGCAAACCTCGCCTTCTGGCAAGGTCTCACTTACAACACAAATAACCCGAAAACAGGGAACTGTGGTGCTCGGCTACCGGGTGTAATGAGTACACCGTAATGACGATAAACCGACAAGAAGAAGTTACTCCCCTTTGCTATGGCGATAAGATACGGTAAATAGTCTTAAAATGCAATAATTAGCCATTATTGTTTTATCGTTATTTTTTTACATTAAAAGATAAATTAACCAGTATATTTCGCATACTCTAAGCAAAAAACAGGCTAAAAGCCGTTTTTAAGCACTTTACATCATTACATGGCACACAGTAATTTGTAAAAATCGGCCGAAACTTAAATGAATTCTAAAAATAAGCTTAAAATTTGCTGTTTAGTTATTTTCTGTTTTGTTAAAGTGAGCGTGCTTTACACTAACAGCCTGAGGAAACACTACTTTCACTTTGGCATTCACTTAATCCATTTCTCCCTGCCCAACAACAAGTTTGTTGCTGTTATTGCCGTTTAGGAAACATTAATGGAATTAGTTAAAGAACTTTTTTTCGCCCTTTGGCACCAAGATTATGTCACCCTATCTAACCCTGCGTTAGTGTGGTCGATTTATTTCATGCTGTTCGCTATCTTGTTTCTTGAAAACGGGGTATTACCTGCAGCGTTTTTACCTGGCGATAGCTTGTTGATTTTAGTTGGTGTACTCATCGCTAAAGGCACATTAAGTTATCCACTCACCATCGTAATTTTAACCGCTGGCGCCAGTTTAGGTTGCTGGGTAGGTTATATACAAGGGCGATGGCTAGGGAACACACGTATTGTTAAAGGCTGGCTAGCACACTTACCCGAACACTACCACCAACGCGCTCATGGCTTATTCCATCGTCATGGCCTCGCTGCCTTATTAATTGGCCGTTTTTTAGCTTTTGTTAGAACACTGCTTCCGACAATTGCAGGCCTCGCAGGTTTGCAGAATGGCCGTTTCCAAGTATTTAATTGGTTAAGTGGTCTGTTGTGGGTGTTAATTTTAACGGCTATCGGTTATGGCTTTGGTAAAAGCCCAATCTTCCTACAATATGAGCATCACATTATGAATGTATTGATGCTAATTCCTGTAGGCTTATTAATCCTTGGGTTAATCGGTAGTATTGCTGTTGTCGTAAAGAAAAAACTGTCTAGCAAAAAAGCAAATTAATCCGCCTATGCGAGAACTTCGAGTTCTCGCATTTTTATTTTTACCTAATTTTACGTCTTAATATTTCTATCCCTTACAACTAAGTTAACCTACTAATATTAAAAATATTTTCCTAAATACTATTTTTTACATTTTTTCTGATCCCATAATTTATTATCGAATAACTCATTGCACTTAATGCAAAAACAGTTATTGTTAATACAGTGAAGTTTCTTTTCTATTGATAGGAGGTTCTATATGTCATTAAATCATTCATCAGAAGACCTACGTGCGGAACTAAAAGCGTTAGCAGATTCTCTTGAAGCCGTATTGAATGATACAGGCGAGAAGTCGAAAGAAGAGATTGAAAGCTTAAAATCCAAAGCGAAAGATGTACTTTACTCATCTCGTGCTAAGCTCGGCCAAACCACCGAAAGGATCACTGAACAAACTAAAGAAATTGCGGGTCGCGCAGACAACTATGTCAAAGAAAATCCATGGACTGGTATCGGTATTGGTGCTGCCGTTGGTGTAGTTCTTGGCGTACTTCTCGCGAAACGTTAATTGCTTATGGAACAAAATCAACAACGTCAGGGCCCCGGTAAAGGGGTCCTTGAAATACTGCAACGCATCGCCAGTATTACCGTTAATATTGTTGAAACTCGCCTTCAGCTCATTGCCGTTGAGCTCGAAGAAGAGAAAGTTAATTTTATCCAGTTGCTATTATTAGTTGGGCTAGCGCTTCTTTTTACTGCTTTTGGCCTGATGTGTCTAATTGGGCTCATTTTTTGGTCTGTAGACCCTGTTTACCGTTATCAAGCACTGGCTATCACTACAGGGAGTTTGGTTCTACTCGCCATTATCTTTGCTAGTTGGGCGCTCAAAAAAGCAAAACAGTCCACTTTATTGAGCTCCACACGGGAGCAACTAAGCCAAGATGCAAATGCATTAGCAGGTAAGGATAATGACCAGAAATAAACGCCAATTACTTGCCGAAAAAAAACAACGGTTACTCAACAGAATTGAGCAGCAACGGAATGACCTTGCTGCCAGTTCTGAGGATTGGCTACATGTGACAGCCCCTTATGACCGTACATGGAAAGCCTTCGTTACCTTCCGTCCTTTGTTTATTGCAGCAACAGGCCTGCTTTCGATTTATTCACTAAAAAAACCACAACGTATACTTCAATTAGGGAAAAAAGCCTTCACAATGTGGGGCATAGTAAGAACAATTCAAAGTACAATTAATGCAGGAAAAAAATAATTCAACTTAAAATCAATAGGTTAGTCTAACCACTACACTTCAACTCATTTCCCCCTCATCACAGTTCAAATTTTTTGACCATCTTTGTGAATAAGCTTTGCTTTTTATTGAATAAGCAAATGACTATTATAAGCCCATCGAATGTTTTCTTACCTATTTGTGCTGAAAACAACACTACAAAGCGACATATATCGCAACTAATTTATATTTAATGACTTATTAGTCTGGAGAATCTCAATGAAAAATTTAGAAAGTGGTGCGGTATTATTAGCTCGCATTATGATGCCAATTCTGTTCATTGTCGCAGGGTATGGAAAACTGGGAGATGCATACGCTGGAACACAACAATACATGCAAGCAATGGGTGTTCCAGGCTTTTTATTACCTTTAACCATTTTATTAGAACTTGGCGGTGGTTTAGCGGTTTTATTCGGTTTCTTAACTCGGACTGTCGCTTTATTTACCGCAGGCTTTACGGTATTAACCGCACTCCTGTTCCATATCGACTTTAGCGTTGCGCCAAATAGCTTAATGTTTATGAAAAACTTTACTATTGCCGGCGGTTTCTTACTGTTAGCTGTGACCGGCCCAGGAAAATTTAGTATTGACCATTTATTAAATAAAAAATGGTAATTCCGATTTCATTATCACCCTTATTAATTTAGCTTCATTTTTTGTCCAACTTATACCTCCTTCGGGAGGTATTTTTTTATTCAAAATAATTGTTTTGAAGTTAATAGAAACTAAATCATCGTTATCAGTAAATGAAAATTAAGCTGGGCAGCTTTATTTATTCTTGTTGAATCACCACTAATATCACGCGACTCGTAAGCTCTAAATAGTTTGAGTTGTAGGTAGGTGGCAAATTGATGTTGATGGGTTTATTTTTCAACCTCAAGTTAACTTCTAAATAATTCGTACTGTAGCAAGGCTGTAAGCTCACTAATCCCTAGGAGCATACATAAGTATGTGACTAGGGTTAGTGAGTGAAGCTAACACAGCTACAGTGCGAAGTATGACGAAGTTATAATCGGAAAAGTTTGGGGATTTCTCGGAGACACCACGACTTAGCCTCCCCCATACTATCTCGCCGCCACGCCATAATAATATTCGTCTCATGGCTATACTCTGCGCCAACTACTTTTAAACGCCCTTCACGAATATCTTGTTCAACCATTGGATACGGCATTGTTGCAACACCAAGACCAGCCAATAAAGCATTGTGTTTATCTTCAATTGTCGACACAGTTAATCGTTGTTGTTTATCCAACAACTGTACCGTTATCACAGGTCGCTCACGTGCGGTATCAGCTACTGCAATTCCACGGTACTTCACTCGAGTCGCATCAGATAATGGTTCAGGTTCTTGATGAATGGGGTGATCCGGGCTCGCAACATAAATATGATTAATGGTGTATAACGATTTAGAGTTAATTTCTGAAGATGATCGAAAATGCATATCAGGGGCAATGACAATATCCGCTTTACCGCTTTCAAGGCGTTCCCATGCTCCCGCCAATACTTCAGTAATCAAAGATAACTGTGTTTCTGATTTTTCCGCCAGTCGTTCCACCAGTGGAAAAAGTGAATTAGCAGGAACTAAAGCTTCACACACGATGGTTAAATGCGTTTCCCATCCTTTTGCAAGGGCTTCCGCGTCAGATGTTAGCTTATCAGCGGCTTCAAGTAGGATCCTTCCTCTATCAAGTAACATCCTACCGACATTCGTAAATTTAGTTCTATGCCCTGAACGGTCAAATAAAATGACATCGAGCTCTTCTTCTAATTTTTGCATGGTATAGCTTAGTGCAGACGGGACTCGCCCCAACTCTTCAGCAGCTGCAGCAAAACTACCACGGCGGTCGATTGCATCCATAACCCTTAATGATTCAAGCGTTAATGCTCTCTCTTTACTCATGAAGTTTCTCTTTCAGGAAATTTGAACAAGGGAAACAGATTAACTGGCTAACAATTCAACGTCCAGCTATTTATTATAACAATAGATTATTAACTTATTTATTTTCGATGGGGGTTAACCATTATGATGACACTGAGACCCGCTAACCATTGCGGAAAAGCTGATTATGGTTGGCTGCAAGCGCGTTATTCCTTTTCATTTGGCCATTATTTTGACCCAGATTTTATGGGTTTTAAAACACTCAGAGTGCTGAATCAAGAGGTTATTGCGCCACAAAATGCGCTACAGCCAAGAACCTACCCTCATGTTGATATTTTAAATATCATCCTAAAAGGGCACGCAGAATATCGAGACAGTTTAGGTAATACCATCCAAGCGGATGAAGGTGAATGTGTGCGTTTCTCACCACGCCCAGATCTTAGCTACAGTGAACAAAATGTGTGCCCCAAAACACCACTAACGCGTTTACAGCTCTGGTTAAATGCTTGCCCACAGCAAGAATCTTTGCCCTTGCAAAAAATAGCCATTAGTGAAAATGAGAGTAAGCTTATCGCCTCTCCTGATGGGGAAGATCAAAGCATTCAATTACGTCAACAAATTTGGATCACTCAAATTCACTTGGCAGCCGATGAATCAACAGCGATCACGCTAAAAGGAAAAAATTCATTCCTTCAGTCTATACATGGTGGAGCAACATTACGAACACCAAAAGGCGAACAACTCGGGATGAATTGCAATGATGGGGCATTTATCCAAGATGATAATCAAATCATCATTAGTGCAGATAAACCGTTTAGAGGCCTGTTAATCGACCTTGGGGAACAAAACTAGCCACTTTCCTGCTATAACAGCATGAATTTTGCGAACGGATTCGCAAATTTCATCATTTACATATCCTACATATTGACACGCTTGTGTTAGAGTCCTGCCATTAGCGAGCAAAAAAGACGTAATTTTATTGCTCAAATGCTTTTTCGTTTTGATTTTAAAGGTGTTTCCGTGGCTCTATTCACTCAACAGCGACATAATCAAATTTTTGCTCAAATTCTGAATGAGGTTGTTCCTCAAGACGAATTAGCAAAAAACTTTTCCGTTTCTACTCGAACTATTCGTTCTGATATCAATGAAATCAATGAATTGATACAGCCATATAGTGCACATATTGTGTATGAACGAGGTCGTGGTTACCGGTTGAACATTGAAGACGAAGCCCTATTTGCGACCTTTACTCAACAAAATGATGAAGACGATCATATCCCTCGAACGAGCAAAGAGCGCATTGATGCACTGCTATTAAAGCTCTTAATGCTATCACTTCCCGTAAAGCTTGATGATATCGCTGAGGAATGGTTTATCAGCCGAGGCACTTTACAACAAGATATGGGGGCGGTGAGAGAACAGCTGCAAAAATACCAAATTGCATTAGAAAGTATTCCTCACCAAGGTATTCGTTTGAATGGTAGCGAGTGGGCAGTTCGAGCTTGTATGACTGAAACTTTATGGCGTCGTTATTGCGCACAGATATCGCCTGATTTAACCACTTTCCGCCCCGATTGTCTGGATAATTTAGACCTGTCATATATCGATAAAGTATTACATAACAGTTTGAATCGTTTTGATATTCGGATTAGCAATGAAGGCCATTTATACCTAGTTTTTAATTGTGCGGTCACTATTTTGCGTATCACTCGCGGCCATGAGCTCACCACTGCGGTCAAAAACGATGACAGTGAAGAAGTGATCCGTAAAGCGTGCGATGAAATCTCCAAAGGTTTGATCTACTTTCTTGGCAATGACCTTTCTGGGGCGGAACTCAGCTATTTGCATGACCAAATTGTTGCCCAACGTATTAGTAACCAAGACTCTAGCACGCAAAAAAGTGGTACTCATAATGAGCTATGTGAATATATTTTAAATTATATTAATGAATTATATAATTATGACTTACGAAATGATGAAAAGCTCAAAAAAGATCTCAATACGCATCTTGCGGCCTTAATCACTCGCCTGCAGTATCATATTTCTACACCAAATCCGCTATTATCTGATATTAAACAATACTATCCGTTTGCCTATGACGTCACACTCAGCGCATTAACCAGCGCAAGTAAACAATTACTCCCCCACCCAATCAGTGAAGATGAACTGGGTTATCTTGCAGTTCATATCGGTGTTAGCCTCGAACGTAACTATGGCGCAGGGTCAATTCGCCAAACAGAAGTACTGGTAGTCACCGATGCAGGAAACTCCACGTTTCGCGTGGTTGAATCTAAAATCATGCGTGAGTTTCCACAACTCAAATTTAGTCGAGGGTTAACATTACAAGAGTATGAATCCTTGGATGAAGTCACTGAAGATTTCGTGATAACCACAGTACGAATTTCAGAGAAAAACAAGCCTGTTATTAAAATCGCGCCTTTCCCAACGCCCTATCAGCTAGAGCAAGTTGGCCGCCTAGCTATGGTTGATCAAACTCGCCCTTATATTATTGAGCGTTTTTTTGATGAACGGTTCTTCATGGTAATTAATGAAAAAATTAGCCAAGAAGAGCTCTTTCAAATGGTTTGCCATAAATTACAGCAAGAAGGCTATGTAACCCCCGATTTTTATCCATCACTACAAGAACGTGAATCAATTGTTTCCACATTGCTCGGGGAAGGCATCGCATTACCCCACTCTTTAGGCTTACTTGCCAATAAAACGGTGGTTGCAACCGTTGTGGCCCCAAAAGGCATTGAATGGAATAAAGAAACCAAAGAGAACGCTTATGTCATTTTCTTGTTGGCTATTAGTAAAACAGACTATGAAGAAGCGATGGCTATTTATGATTTATTCGTTACCTTTGTAAAGGAAAAAACGACTCGTCGCTTAGTAAGTGTCAAAAATTTCAATGAATTCCAAGTGATAGCTAAAGACAGCTTAGCACGTATCCTCTAATCTGATAGCAACTTCCACTTCGTAGTGGAAAAGTGGAAGTTGCTGACTTTTACGTGATCCTAACCACAACTCTCGCAAATATTTTCCTATCCTAAACGGCCTGTTTTACGCACAGAGTAACTAAGTGGAAGCTATTGCAATCAACACAACATAATTTCCATTTATTGTTTCCACTTTTCTTTCCAGTTCCTTTTTTCAATTCCATTTTTTATGTAAAAAAATAATCAATTGATAAACAACATATTTTATTCGAAGTATTGTTATTTTTATCCTTTTTAGATAATTGATTGATGTCAATTTTTCCACTTAACTTCCACATAGAACAAAAAACATACCAACCCAACTAATATTTATTTCCAAATAATTTCCACTTTGAAGTGGAAATTCACTGCCTGCAAAAAATACCAATAAACGTCTAATGTATAAGGCATGAAGGAACAGAGTAGTCTAACTTGCAATATTACTTTGGATTTTAAATAGTTATGAGTGAATCAGTTGTCGTTTTTAAAATGTTAGAACATAACCTTGATATTGATGAGGTGACACAAAAACTGCTAGCAGTGATTACTGACTGGCTCAAGCAGGAGGATTGCTACACCACGGATGTACAACAACAGATGTTGGAGTCTCATTTACGTGCCATGGTCGGTAGAGCAAAAACGGGTGAAGCCTTACCAGAAGTTGATATCAGCCTATTTGATGAAATCTCTGAACATTCGATTACGCTCGCGCAACGGGTTGTTGACACACTTCCCGGTTTAGCACCTGAAGAGACCTATTTACTCTCTGTTCACTTTGAAGTTGCACGTTCAAATGATTAATTACTAATTTGGTAGGATTTGGAGAATATTTTATGAAACAGATAGTTGTTGTTATCGGTGACCGTTTAGGTAAAGGCCAAAAAGTAGCGGCGGGTGTTGAAGCTGCTGGCGGTAAAGCGATTGTTGTTCCAGGTGTCGCCGCTGACATGAAACTTGGCGATGTGATGAACGCAGAACAAGCCGATTTAGGTATCTCATTTTGTGGAAGTGGTGGCGCTGGTGCAATCACAGCTCAAACTAAGTATGGCTATAAAGCTCGCTATGGGATGCGCTCCATTGAAGAGGGAGAAACCGCAATTGCAGACGGTTGCAATGTATTAGGTTTCGGTTTTATGGACAAGGAAGAGTTAGGCGAGCGCTTAGTAAAAGCATTCAATAAAAAATACGGCAACGCTTAATGAAAAAATCTATCGAAACGGTTGTACGGGTTACAGGGCAAGGCGACACTAAGCAAAAAGCGATAGCTGACGCCTTAAATTCAATTCAAAAAACCGTACTGAAAAACAGCACAGACATCATCCTACGAATTGAACCAAAGGATGTTGAAGTGATTAGTGCTCACTCTCATTCGCGGACAGAAAAATTTCTTTTTCTCTTTTTGCCACGCAAACGTGAACATTTTCGTGTTGTACTCGACGTTTCGCTGGATGTCACTTTACTTTCTGTCAACGAAATACCATTTACAGAACAATAATAGCAATCAGGTCTGGAGTTAATTCCATGAGTGAAACTGCATCTTTTCTAGAAATATTGGGCATGTCCCTGATCATCGGTGGGCTCTGCGGCTTTGGCTTAGGCGCAGGGGCTGCGCGTATGTTCCACGCACCAACCGTACAAGGTATGGGGGCATTCCGTACATTGGGTGAGCTGAACGCGTGTGAAGGCGACCCAGCATCTCACTTTTCTTTTGGCTTAGGATTTTTCTTTAATGCATGGGCATCATCAGTTGCTGCAGGGGCATTTACACAAGACGTTGACCACCGCATCATCCCAAACTGGGGTGCGGCAGCGCTGTTAACCAAAAACCGTAGTGTCGCTGACACACTGCATAACCCGAAAAAAATGGCGATTGCTTGTGCCATCATCGGGGCATTAGTTGTCGCCTTCTTAAACACAACTGCTTCCGCAGTTCCGGCTGCACTGCAAACAACAGCCATTAACGTACTAGTGCCTGCCGCTAACTTGTTAGTTAACACGGTGATGCCAGTTATCTTCTGGTTAGCCGCTATGGATGCCGGGCGTCGTTCAGGTTTCTGGGCAACATTATTTGGTGGTTGTGCTCAGTTAATCATGGGGAATGCTATCCCTGGTTTAGTTTTAGGTATCTTGATTGGTAAAGGCGTTGATGACAACGGCTGGAACCGTATCACTCGCACAATGATGATAACCGTGGTTCTCTTGTTCGTTCTCAGCGGCTTCTTCCGTGAGTTCGACCTGAAGATGATCACCTCTTTCAACCTAGATAAACCATTGTGGCTTGAATACGTCCACGGTCTGCTGAGCGGGAAATAATCATGACAACTGAAATTAACAAACAAGATTTTTGGTACGCAGAATGGTCCTTTCCGATTTTTGTTGGGCTGCTATCCGCAGGGATCTTCGCAGGTACCCACATGTATGTCGTCTACGGCTTTGGTGCATTTAACGAAGTAGCGTTCGTCGCCATGTTACGTGCAGGCTTAGATACAGGGGTTTACGGTGCAGTCGCCGCATTCGGTGCAAGTTTCTTATTTGCTCGAATCATCGAAGGGTCACTGGTTGGTATTTTAGATATTGGTGGGGCGCTGCAAACTGGTATTGGGCTGGGTGTTCCTGCTCTATTCCTCGCTGCGGGTTGGGATATTCTAGTCACTAACTTCTGGCTTTCATTAGTGACAGGTTTATTCCTTGGGGTATTAATCGGTTTACTGATTGTCTTTGCACGTAAATTCACCATTGCCCAAGCCAACTCAACCTTTGGTGCAGACGTCATGATGGGTGCGGGTAATACTTCAGGTCGATTCTTAGGCCCATTGATTATCTTAGCCGCCATGGCAGCTTCTATTCCAATCGGAATTGGTTCATTAATCGGCGCATTGATTTTCTATGTATGGCAAAAACCCGTTGCCGGTGGCGCCATTTTAGGTGCGATGTTATTTGGTTATTTCTTCCCAATCGTCGCCTAACTAGTATCCTCCCGGAGCATCTGCTCCGGGTTACTGAATAACATCATTAAAAACAGGCTCGAAATAGTTCAAAGAGTAGCGTAAGAGTAACCAACAACGCTGCGGTTGGCATTATTTAGAACAAGTATTCAAGTATTTAAGCATGCTCTAGATAATTCAAATTGCAGCTAGGCGGCAAACGACGATATCCCTAGGAGCATACAAAAGTATGTGACTAGGGTAGCGGAAGTGCTGCCAACAACGCTGCAGTTTGAAGTATGACGAGCATCGAGTATGAGTATAAAGAGGGCAACTATGTACACTCTAATCATCAAACAAGGTAAGCGTATCGATGGCTCGATTATCGATATTCTTATCAAAGATGGAAAAATCGAAGCAGCAGGCCCTGAGTTAGCCTGTAACCAGCAAGCTGACAAAATTATTGATCTCCAAGGTAAAACTTATGTCAGCGCCGGATGGATTGATTCTCACGCACACTGTTTTGTTGAGTCACCTATTTACTTCGATGACCCTGATTTAGCAGGAGCCGCTGGCGGAGTTACCTCACTGGTTGATGCAGGCAGTGTCGGTGCTGATGATATTGATAAATTTTATCAACTGACACAAAAATCGAAAACCAATGTCTTTTCTCTGTTAAATATTTCACGCATTGGCATCATTGCACAAAATGAATTGTCCGATATGAACAACATCAATGATGCCTGCTTTCAAGACGCTATCGAGCGCCACTCAGGCTTTGTTGTTGGTATGAAAGCGCGTATGAGTAAAAGTGTGGTTGGTGAAAATGGTATTGCACCACTGATTAAAGCTAAAGAAATGCAGAAAAAACACCATCTTCCACTCATGGTGCATATCGGCAACAACCCACCGGATATCGATGAAGTCGCTGATTTACTGACACGTGGCGATATCATCACTCACTGCTTTAATGGCAAACCCAATAAAATTTTAGGCGAAGATGGCTACCTAAAGCCCTCAATTGCTCGCGCACTCGCACGCGGAGTCATATTAGATGTTGGCCATGGCGGTGAGAGTTTTAGCTTTAAAGTTGCCGAACAAGCCATGCGCATCGGCACTTACCCTGACATTATCAGTTCCGATATTTACCACCGCAACCGCGTTAATGGCCCTGTTTATAGCCTCGCTTTTGTGATGACCAAATTCCTGTGTATGGGCTTTAGTGCGGAACAAGTGCTTCGCTGCGTTACCGAAAAAGCCGCCAATTTCTTATCATTACCCGCGAAAGGCTATTTAAGGCCGGGCTTTGACGCCGACATAACCCTTTTTGACCTTAAAGAAGAGCAAACCGAGCTCACGGATGCAGAAGGCGAACACCGTATAGGCACTCACCGCTTCGTACCATTGGCTGCTATCGTCGGTGGAAAACACATTATTCATGCACAAGGTGAATCAGAACATGCAATCGATTTATGATAAATATCAGTTAAAACACGTTATTAATGCCTCTGGCCGCATGACAATTCTGGGTGTTTCAACGCCAACTCCGGAAGTTGTTGAACGTGTTGCTTACGGATTAAATAATTATTTTGAAATTAAAGACTTAGTTAATAAAACTGGCGAATACATTGCTAATCTATTAGATGTTGAAGCCGCAGTTGTTGTTTCCTGCGCATCTGCCGGTATCGCACAAGCTGTTGCAGCGGTGATTGTACAAGATGATGATGATTTACTGCTTAATTTGCATTCATCCGACAAAGTTGTGCCTCGTGAAATTATTTTACCTAAAGGCCATAACGTTAATTTCGGTGCTCCTGTCGATACAATGGTGAGCTTAGGTGGTGGTAAAGTGGTCGAAGCGGGCTTTGCTAACGAGTGCAACGCCGCCCAGTTAGCTGCAAAAATCACCCCCAATACCGCCGCTATTCTGTATATCAAATCCCATCATACCGTACAAAAAAGCATGTTAACCGTGGAACAAGCCGCCAAAGTGGCTCATGACCACCAGCTACCACTGATCGTTGATGCTGCCGCTGAAGAAGAGCTCACAGCTTACTACCAAGCAGGCGGCGATATTGTGATTTACAGTGGCGCAAAAGCGATTGAAGGCCCAACAAGTGGCCTAGTTATTGGTAAAAAACAATATGTTGAGTGGGTAAAACGCCAAAGCCAAGGTATTGGCCGTGCGATGAAAGTGGGTAAAGAAGGTATTTTAGGCCTCACTCTTGCTATCGAACAGTACCTGACAGCGACAAAAGAAACTGGCCCAGAAATGGTCAATCGAATGAGTAAATTCATCAGCGATTTGAATGCAATTAAAGGTATCTCTGCTCAAGTGGTCTGGGATGGCGCTGGACGTGATATTGCTCGTACTGAAATTAGCTTTGATGAAAAAACAATAGGCAAAACTACCTACCAAATCATGGCTGAGTTAAAACAAGGTGATACCGCGATTTACTTCCGTGAGTACAAAGCCAACGAAGGAAAAGTGGAAGCTGACATTCGTAGTGTTAGTACTGAACAACTTGATGTTATTTCTCAGAATATTCGTTTGTTAGTAGAAGGAATTTAAAATGAAATTGTCACCGAATTTTTATCGTGACCGCGTGTGTTTAAACGTCTTGGCAGGCAGCCATCAAAATGCAAAAGATATCTATGCTGCAGCAGAAACCTTTGTTGTTGTTGGTGTTTTATCTAAAAATTACCCTGACTTAGAAAGCGCGATTGCAGATATGCGTATTTATGCCCAAAAAACCGATAATGCATTATCAGTTGGCCTGGGTGCTGGCGACCCAAATCAATCAACCATGGTATCGTTGATTTCAAAAGAAGTGCAACCGCAGCACGTTAACCAAGTATTCACTGGTGCCCCAATTAGCCGTGCACTATTAGGCCAAAACGAAACCTTCGTGAATGCGCTCATATCACCGACAGGCACGGTGGGTATGGTAAAAATTTCCACAGGCCCATTAAGTTCTCAAGCGCCAGATGGCATTGTTCCGATTGAAACTGCCATTATGATGCTTAAAGACATGGGTGCTGACTCTGTTAAATTCTTTAATATGAAAGGGTTAACATATATTGAAGAATATAAAGCCATTGCCAAAGCTTGCGCTGACTTTGATTTTTCTTTAGAGCCTACAGGCGGCATTGATTTAGATAACTTTGCTGAAATTTTGCAAATTGCTCTTGATGCAGGCGTGAAAAAAATCATTCCTCATATCTATAGCTCAATTATTGATAAAGATACTGGCAATACGCGCCCTGAAGATGTACGTCAGTTATTGCAGATGGTTAAGCAAGCGGTTAACTGATGGGGTAGTAAGTAGTATGTAAGAAAATAAATATAAGCGAGAAATAAGTATAAATAAGCAGTACAAAATCTGTCATCACGACAAAACAACAAGTTGCCCCGCTTATTATCATATGTAGCGGGGTTTTTTATTGTGCATCAATGGCCTATCATTCTTGCATTTGGAATAATATGAAACCAATAATTATCGGGTACTGGGCTATCCCAAACGCCAAAATACATAGCAACCCCAATAGTGATAAATAAAATTGCCAAGGTTAAAATAGCCATCATCCTACCCGATAACCGAAATTGATGTTTTTTTGCTGGCAATTGCAATGAAAAATCCAGTGTTGATGCAACAGGGCAAGATTCCACGCAAGTCATACACCCCGTACATTCGAGCGTTCTTACCTGAATTAATTTATCAACAGGGATGTGGGATGGGCAGTTTTTCGCACATTTTCCACAATCAATGCAACTTTCCACATTTCGCCGAATTTTAAATGGTGAAAATAACGAAAACAGCCCTAGCAATGCACCATAAGGACACAAATAACGGCACCAAGCATTACGAATAAACAAGCTTGCCACCACTAAAACCGCAACACTGACCAGCGCAAACAAGCTAATATAGCGAAAGAAATCCAACATTTTGACGTCAATGATGATCCCATAAGGTGACATCATAAAGTATTGGATCATCTGCGCAGACATGGAAAATGCAATATAGAGAAAGAAGCTTAATAGTAAATATTTTAAACCTCGTAGGGGGATATCTAGCCATTTAGGTAAACTGATTTGTTTTTGATAACCAAACAGTTTTTGGCCTATTTTTCCCGTATATTCCGATATAGTGCCTATCGGGCACATCCATGAACAAAATGCTTTTTTGAGCAGTAAGCTAATCAAAATAAAAGAAACAAGCAGAAACATTGAAGCCGCATGAATTGGCGGGAAACTCCCCGTCTCCAACGTATATTTTAAATTCATTAACCCCGCAATCGGCAGCCAACCTTCAATTCCACCAGGGCGAGGAAGGTGAACTGTCGCTCCTCCGGTTTCGTAGTAACGCACCCAAAAATAGAAGGTGATGCCAATATAAATATTGATCGCCAATAGCGTTAACTGTACAAATTTACGCCATGTTGATGCATTACGCCAATCATTCCAAGGGAGCTTACCCCCTGTAGTACCAGGGCGACGTTGGTACCTTACACGTGGTTTTTCTTTCATGTCCGCACATCTCTTTAACATGCATTATAAATACCACTATTGTATTTACATATTCACAGGGCGCATTGATTTGCATCAGAGGGTTGTGATGTTGATGAGTTGATGAGTTGATGAGTTGATGAGTTGATGAGTTGATGAGTTGATGAGTTGATGTATCAAATGGTGAAGACAAGCCAGAAAAGAAAGAAGAGAAGTATTTTTATATTAAATCAAAAGATTATGATTTTTTCTAAATAGTTCGTGTTATACCGAGGCGGCAAAATGAAGACAGCGCGGGGAGCATACAAAAGTATGTGACCCGTGTGGCTGAATGCAGCCAACACAGGTACAGCTCGAAGCATTATAAACTGAAATTTTTTCTAAATAATTCGAGGTGTGCCAAGGCGGCAAAATGAGGAAATCCCTAGGAGCATACAAAAGTATGTGACTAGGGCTGACGAGTGACGCCAACACAGGCACAGCTTGAAGTATGACGAAAAAATGGGAGTTGGCCGATAAGCCGGGTTCTGTCTTGGACAACCATTCATCTAGGCCAGCACTTACGCACTGGCTCCAGCAACCTACCCGAGTTCAATGCGGGCCGCACCATATGAACCCCTATTTGGTCTTGCTCCGGGTGGAGTTTACCGTGCCACGAACTGTTGCCAGTCGCGCGGTGCGCTCTTACCGCACCCTTTCACCCTTACCTGATCCTGTAAACAGGCCATCGGCGGTTTGCTCTCTGTTGCACTAGTCGTAGGCTCGCGCCTCCCAGACGTTATCTGGCACCCTGCCCTATGGAGCCCGGACTTTCCTCCCCTCTACCCGTCTCCCGAAGGGACTACGATAAAGCAGCGGTTGTCTGGCCAACTCCGCGGCGAATTATAGGCACTTTGCTGAGTCTTGTACAGACTCTAACGACTTTCATTTACCACTTATATAAATGAACTCGTCTATTTGCTCAAGAATCATTCACTATCTTGATTATCAAGCATCAATTTATACAGCATATTTTTCTTGAGGCCATAAATTTCAGCCGTGATCGCCGCCGCTTTTTTAGGGGGTAATTCTTTTTGTAATAAATTTAATGTTCTCACCACTTCAGGGGAAACTGCGGAGTCATCGACTGGTTTTTTATACCCTTCGACAATCAACACCATTTCGCCACGGTGACGATTTTCATCTTCTTTTACCCAAGCGAGTAACTCTCCCACAGGGCGACCTTCAATAGACTCCCATGTTTTAGTGATTTCACGCGCTAAAACAACATGACGCTCCGGCCCCCAGACTTCCACCATATCTGCTAAACTGTCTAACAAACGGTGGGTTGATTCATAGAAAATCAGCGTGCGGGTTTCTTGTTCGAGTGATTGCAATACATCTTTACGGCCTTTCGTTTTAGCCGGTAAAAAACCTTCATAACAAAAACGGTCTGAAGGTAAACCCGCGGCGGATAACGCAGTAATAGCAGCACAAGGCCCCGGTAAAGGTACAACACGAATACCCGCTTCGCGACAACGATTGACGAGATGATAACCCGGATCATTAATTAAAGGTGTACCCGCATCGGAGACTAATGCGATACTATCACCTTGTTGAAGTCGACTAATTAATTGATCTGCCTTTTGCTGTTCATTATGATCATGCAGAGCAAACAACCGTGCATTTATCGCAAAATTCTGTAATAGAATGCCTGAATGCCGAGTGTCCTCTGCAGCAATAAGGTCAACATGTTTAAGAACATCCAACGCACGTTGCGTGATATCCCTCATATTACCAATTGGGGTAGGAACGATATACAGCGTGGATGCCATAACCACAGCTTGATTAGGTTGGTTCATTGTTTCATCCGAATAGCCGGTTTAAAATTAAGCAATTGAAAAATACACCATTGGATACAGTATGCGTCCTTCAATTTTTTTGCATTTGAAAAAAGGGTTAATCTGCACAGCAATGCTGTCCACATTTGCTCTGTCTGGGTGCCAAATTGTCTCGGAATATTTTCCGTCAACCCAAAAAACACCTGAGCAAAGCGCATCTGATGATGCTAGCCGTTACCAAGCAATCATTGATGCAGCACAAGGTAAGCCTTCAATGGAGGCGATACGTGCCTACATTAGCCAAGAACCTTTATTAAAAACAACCACTGAACGCCAAGCTAACATTGATGGGTTATGGCAGATGTTAACACAGTTAACGCCAGAACAAATTCATGGAATTAGTGCCGATGAAAATATTCTCCAAGGCTGGGTCGATCTTTTAGATATTTATCAAAATAACCGAGATGACACAGATGCCTTACTTGCTGGCTACAACGATTGGAAAATGCGTTACTCAAATAACCCTGGAGTGACGACAACACCAACCCTTTTACTGCAAGCGATGATACCTCAAGTGGGTAAAAATCCTAAGATTGCGTTGTTTTTACCCATGAGTGGGCAAGGACAAGTATTCGGCCAGGCGATTATGCAAGGCTTTATGGATGCGCAAAAAGGTCTGCCTCAAGGGTCTCCCTCTCAAGACGCTATAGATCCCCCAAGTAGTGGAAATGATGTCCTCGACCAAATTTATGAACAAGTTGCTGCAACAACAGGTAATACCCCTACTGCTAGCGATAGCGATGTAGTGGCATCCACTTTACGTATCGATGCAGCCCCTGTGAATACCCAAAGCGTCAAGGTGTTTGATACCACTAATAAACAAATGCCTGCGCTTATTGAGCAAGCAAAAAATGAAGGCTTTAACCTGATTGTTGGGCCATTATTAAAAAGTGACGTTCAAGTTATTACCCAAATGGGGGCTCCAGTTAGCGTGCTTGCGCTCAATGAGCTTGATGCGAACCAATTACAGCCTCGACCAAATCTTTGCTATTTTTCATTATCACCAGAAGATGAAGCACAGAATGCGGCCGCTTATATGAAAGCTGAAGGTAAGCAAATGCCATTGGTATTAGTTCCCGCTAATGCTTTCGGCGATAGGATAGCCAAAGCCTTTGCTCAAGGGTGGCAAGAAAAAGGGGGGGGAACTGTTTTAATGCAAACCTTTGGGTCCATCCCTTCACTAAAAGAGTCAATTAATCGTGGTGCAGGTATCCGTATGACAGGAACGCCAGTGAATACCGGAGCACAATCGATAGATTCACAATATGTCGATTCAACCGGTGCGATTGACGGTGTTTATATTGTTGCCACTCGTGATGAGCTCACCTTAATCAAACCAATGATTGAAATGGCGATTAGTTCCCGTTCCCGCCCTGCACTTTATGCAAGCTCTCGCAGTAACCAAGCCGGATCTGGCGCAGACTACCGCTTTGAAATGGATGGCGTTAAATTTAGCGAAATTCCTTTACTCGCAGGTGCAAACAATAACTTACGTAAACAAGCCCAACAAAAGCTGAACAATGATTACTCGTTATTCCGCTTATATGCCATGGGTATTGACGCATGGTCTTTAGCCAACAATTACGACAAGCTTCAACAATCGGGGCAATTTCGTATTAATGGCGCATCTGGAACCTTAAGCACCACACCAAACTGTGTGGTGTTCCGAGAATTACCTTGGTTACAATTTAAACAAGGTAAAGTGGTTTCCGCGCAATAATATTGTTCAATACTTCATCTTTTTTCAGACAAGGACGTCATGAAAATTATGCCAAAAGCCATACAATGGTTAACAGGCCGGTACTATGAAAATCAAGTGCTCGCTTTCCTGAAACAGCAGGGACTAACATTTGTCGAACGTAACGCAAGAAACCGAGGCGGAGAAATCGACCTCATTATGCGAGATAATACAGGTTGGGTATTTGTTGAAGTTCGTTTTCGCAAAAATTGTGATTACGGAGATGCACTTTTATCAGTAAACTGGCGCAAACGTCGAAAGCTATTAGCTGCCGCCAAATTTTGGCTCTCACAAAGGCAAGAAAGTTTTGAAACCAGCGCATGCCGTTTTGATATCTGCGCCATCACTGGAAACCAATTTGATTGGATACAAAATGCATTTAACGAAAATGATGTTTATTAACAAATGTGATAATCAGCTTTATATACTGATCATGCAGTCAACAAAGCTATAATTCAAATATAATAGCGACACAAAAATGATTTGAATTATATCGAGGCGACAAAGGAAAAACTCGTGCTAGACCGAATAAAAGTTTGTTTCACTGAAAGCATCCAAACTCAAATAGCAGCGGCTGAAGCGCTGCCTGATGCCATATCAAGAGCCGCAATGATGATGGTTCAATCTTTACTCAATGGCAACAAAATTCTATGTTGTGGTAACGGTGCTTCCGCCGCTACCGCACAACGTTTTGCTGCGAGTATGATCCATCGCTTTGAAACTGAGCGCCCTAGCTTACCCGCCTTAGCGCTTAATACCGATAATGCCGTGCTAACTGCGATTTCAGGTAGTAAGCAACCTTCTGAAATTTATGCGAAACAAGTTAGAGCATTAGGGCAACATGGTGATGTTTTGATGGCGATTTCAACCCATGGTAATAGTAGTGATATTATTAAGGCCGTTGAAGCTGCGGTGACTAGAGACATGACAATTGTCGCCTTAACAGGTTATGACGGAGGGGAACTCGCTGGCTTACTGGGTCCTCAAGATGTTGAAATCCGCATACCATCCCAACGAAGTGTTCGAATTCAAGAAGTTCATCTTCTTACTGTAAATTGTCTGTGTGACCTTATAGACAATACTCTTTTCCCACATCAGGACGATTAAGGAGACAAAATGCGATTAATACCGATTTTTGCCATAGTCATCAGTACTGTTTTATTACAAGGCTGTATTGGGGCTGCAGTCGTAGGTTCTGCTGCTGTTGCAACGAAAAGTGCCACAGATCCTCGCAGCGTTGGCCAGCAAGTTGACGATGGAACTTTAGAAGCTCGAGTTAGTGGGCAGCTGAATAAAGATAAGGAAATCACAGGTAAGGCTCGTATCATTGCGACCGCTTATAAAGGTAATGTCCTGTTAACTGGCCAAAGTCCTGATATGGCTTGGGCTGAACGAGCAAAACAAATCGCCTCTAACGTTGATGGCACCATCGCAGTCTATAATGAAGTTCGTAGCGGTGAGCCCGTTGATTTGGGTACGGCTTCAAAGGACACTTGGTTAACAACCAAAGTGAAATCGAAAATTCTTGCTAGTGATAGCGTTAAATCTGGTAGTGTAAAAGTCATTACTGAAAACGGTGAGGTTTTCTTGCTAGGTGTTTTAACAAGGCAAGAAGGTGATGCAGCGGCAAAAATTGCTAGTGAAACAGACGGTGTTCGTCGAGTTACGACCGCTTTCACTTATCTTAATTAATCATAAACAATAATATATTGTTATAAAAACAAAAGCCGTGGGTTAAAAACCATGGCTTTTTTCTTATTCATCCACTAATTGGTTTATTTTCAGATAATTCTTACCTCCTAATAAGTGCATTTGATTCAAGATCCAAGCCTGCCTTTTGAGAACATAAGAAGATGGGTTTTTCACGCTATACCTATGAGGATTAGGTAAAACTGCTGCTAATAGTGCTGCTTCATTCATTGAAAGCTTGCTAGCCGGCTTATTAAAGAATTTATTTGCAGCCTCTTCTACACCAAAAACACCATCACCAAACTCAACTATATTAAGGTAAACTGTCAATACTCTTTGCTTTGACCATAAGAGCTCCATAATAGGAGTCATTACTGTCTCCAGCCCCTTTCTTAACCAGCTTCTTCCATCCCATAACCACAAGTTTTTCACTGTTTGCTGCGAGATCGTTGAAGCCCCTCTAATTGTTTGTTTATTACTCAAGTTGTGTTTGTAAGCACGCTCTATTGCATCAAGGTCAAAACCCCAGTGATGAGGAAAATTTTGATCTTCCGCAGCAATTACTGCTAAATAAATATACGGAGAAATGTGATTTTCATCTACCCATTCAGAATGAGATACATAAGAAAAATTTAAGTTTATCCATGCAGTGATTTGTCGTTCAATCATCACTGCAGAAAAAGGCACTGGTATGTATTTAAATAAAACGACTGAACAAATCCACACCACAAGTAATGAAAATGTGATCTTCTTTAACCAGTGCCATAATTTAGAAACAATAGTTCGCATTCAAATAATCACGCCATTTCCAATACTTTCTTAACAAGCTTATTAATACCCGTATTTGCTTCAGAAATTGATTGAGCCAGCATATAAGCAGGTGTTGTAACAACTCGGTTAACTTCATCAATTACAATATCATCAACAGCACATTTAATATGTTTCCCACCCATAAGTTCTATTTGAGCAATCGTTTCACTATCATCACCAATAGTTAGTACTACTGATGTATTTAACATTTTAGGAAGCATCACAGGAGCAATACACATCAGCCCTAGCGGCTTTTTTTGTTGGTGCATTTGGCGTACTAAACTTAATAGTTCTTTATTAATTTCACACTCACTTCCTTTAACGGCGAAATCACATAAATTTTTTGCCACACCAAAACCACCAGGAATTATGAGGGCATCCAGCTTTGAAGCATCAGCTAAGGATAAAGGCGATATTTTTCCACGTGTAATGCGTGCAGACTCTTCCATTTGGTTACGTTTTTCTGATTTTAACTCACCATTAATATGATTAATAACAGTAGATTGAGAATCATCAGGCGCAAAAAAATGAACTTCAGCATTATTTTGACTCAAAGCTAGCATAGTTAATACTGACTCATGGATCTCACTTCCATCAAAAACACCACAGCCACTTAAAATAACCGCAATTGATTTCATATCTTCCTCCATTTGTAGTAAATTATCTCTCAGGCGCTAAGGTGCACAAACATCAATCTTCATCACAGATTTTAATGAATCTTGTAACAGATTCGCAAAATTTTGGTATCTTGATGTTGCCCTTTACAGTGATATACCTAATTTAATGATTTGCAAAATACAAAAAAAATATGCAAATCAATGATTTCCCTGGTGTTGGCGCAGTATTCGCGCACCCCAACTTCGGTTGGGGTTATTTTTTTGTACGCTGATCAACCCAGTTTCTCAAAGTTTCTATATCTGCTTTCCAATCCTGTTTTAATTCATCCACCCATTCCTGTACATTGTCCCACCATGCTGGTAAATCAGGAGATTGAATCTGTTGTGCAATTTTCTGTAAGTTCTTTAAGCCAACAGAACCTGCCGCTCCTTTGATTTTATGGGCTTCCTCCACAATGCCTTTTTGGTCTTTAGCCACCATGTTCGAATCAAGAATAGCTAAGTAGCCTGGAAGCATTTTTTCAAAGACATCTAGCCCGTCATAAATAAGCTTAGGGCCAACTAATTCAATATACTGCTCTAGCATATCGCAATCTAATTTGGATTCATCAACACTTGAAGCCTCATGCTTACTCGGTGCTTCTTCAGGTCGCAAGGATTGATCCCCCCAAAATTGTTCAATAACCTGGGTCAGTGCTGGAACTGATAATGGCTTACTCAATACACCATCCATACCGGCATCAAAGTATTCTTTTTTGTCTTTCAGAACATTTGCAGTTAATGCAATTAATGGTGGTAAATCTTGCTTATCGTACTGCTGTTTGAGTTTCCTAGAAATATCAAGGCCTGTCATATCAGGTAATTGGATATCCAATAACACTAAATCATATTCACCAGGAGCAAACATCTCGAGGGCATCTTTACCATTCATTGCCACATCAACGGTATTACCTAAATTTTCTAATACAGAACAGGCAACAACGACATTCAGTTCGATATCTTCTACGAGTAAAATATGTAATGCAGGCAATGGGTAATCGTCTTCACTCTCTTGCTGTTCAACAACATCACTTTCAACCACAGGCGCTGTAATGGATAAAGTAAAAGTAGAGCCTTGCCCTATTTCACTTTCAACTTGAATATCGCCGCCCATATTTTGTGCTAAACGACGAGATACAGAAAGCCCAATCCCCGTTCCAGTAGCCGGTTTACCGCCAGCAGAATCTGTCACTTGATAATACATTGCAAAGATTTTATCTAGCTCATCCCTAGGGATACCTATGCCACTATCCTGAACCCTGAAAAACAGTTTATTTTCAGCTTCTTGCCAAATACTAAGCTTCACTTCACCTTTTTGCGTAAACTTAACTGCGTTACCAATTAAATTCCACAATATCTGCCGCAAACGGGTCCCATCAGTTAACACCGTTTTTGGTAATGCAGGAGCGACATCCATGACAAATTTAAGCCCTTTCGGCTGCACTAATAACCCACTTAAATTCTCTAAATCATTCACAAATTCAGATAATGTGATTGGTTGGTTATCTAACTGAACCTTGCGACGCTCAATTTTGTCCATCTCTATAATATCATTGAATATATTACCCAATGTAACCGCACTTACATGGATCGTTTTTAAATAGCTAGATTGTTCCGAAGTTAAATCTGTGTCTAATAAAATCCGGCTCAAGCCAACAATGCCGTTAAGGGGTGTACGAAGCTCGTGGCTGATTGTAGAAATAAAGGTGGTTTTCTCCCTACTCGCGTTCTCTAACGCCTCCTGGTAGCGTTTACGTTCCGTTATATCGCGCCCAAAGCCCATCAGACCATGTCGTTTGCCAACTCGATCATAAAAAGGCACTTTACGGAGTTCAAAACAGGCTTTACGGCCGTCTGGATATACCAACCATTGCTCATAGGTAAGAGAAACATTATGACGAAAAACTTTTTCATCGGTTTCCATAACCTTAGAGGCAATTTCAACATCATAAATATCTAACGGAGTTAACCCAACTAAGTGTTTTTCACTTTTTCCAGTCAACAGTTCCATTGCCCGGTTACAACCTGAAAACTCATTATTTTCGTTGCGGTAATAAACCAAGTCAGGTGAGGCATCAAGAAATGAACGAAGTAAAACAGATTGCTGCTCAAGTTCAATTTGTGTTTGCTCACGATATTTCATTTCTTGCTTTAATTGTTCAAGGAGCTCTAAATGAGCACGCTCAGCCTTTTCTCGCTCTTGAATTTCAAGGTTAAGCTGTTCAATATTTCCCTGTAATTGAGTGTTTAAATCAGCATCACGCTTTCTCATAACTTCAAGTTTATCAACCATTCGCGATAAACGCTGCCGAGATTCCTCAAGTTGCTCAACCACCACGGACAAAAAATAAACGGCTAACGGAGTGATGATTAACCCAAAGAAAATTGACCCGACCATATCGAGGCTATCAACATGCCCTCTTAAAAAAATTGTCACTGCCATTTGCATTATCATGGCGAGAACAACCAGTGCCGATGCGAGTAATAGGGAAAAACGCACTAACCCGAGCTTCATCATTAAATCGACATAGTATTGCGCAAGGCCGCGAAGTACTTTCATAACCACCCCTTAGTTAAATTCTCTTTGAATCATATATCAAACAAGGCAGTTTCGGATGATTATTCACTCGAAATGTCGATCCCGCTCATTCAATAGCCATTTTTTACTATTAATGATAAAAAACAATCAGGTATTTTCTTTGTGTTAGATAAAGTAAAAATTTACCTTGGATAGTTTTTAATCATAATTACATAAAAATCAAAATAATAACGCTATTGTTCCTTGGGCAAGACCGCTAAAATCAAAGAAAAAGCCCCTGCTATCTCAAGTAAAATCAGACAAAATTCAGTAAGGAATGCCATGAATTCAAATATTTTCGGTTCCCAACGTCGCGAGCCGCCCAAAAAAGCGCTGGCAATCCGCAAAATAGCGTTTACTGAAATCTATGCGCCCGATAATGCCGTCGATGCACAACAGCAAGCGAGCCGCTGTCTATCTTGTGGTAGCCCATTTTGTGAATGGAGGTGCCCACTACATAATCCAATATCAAAGTGGCTCAGGCTTGCTGCTGAAGGAAAAATTATCGAAGCTGCTGAATTATCTCATCATACCAATAGTTTACCTGAAATTTGTGGGCGTGTTTGCCCACAAGAAAAACTGTGCGAATTAGCATGTGTACTTAATGATACAACTGGTTCTATCACTATCGGTCATATTGAGCGGTATATTAATGATGCTGCTTTTGCGATGGGGTGGCGCCCAAACCTTTCCCATATTAGCCCCGTTAACAAACGTGTCGCCATTGTTGGCGCAGGCCCGGCGGGTCTTTCTTGCGCCAATGTGCTTATTCGTAATGGTGTAAATGTCGTCGTTTTTGATAAGCACCCTGAAATAGGTGGGCTACTAACCTTTGGTATTCCGTCATTTAAGCTAGAAAAGGAACTGATGATCCAACGACGGGAAATATTTACAGAAATGGGCATTCAATTTCAATTAAATACCGAGGTAGGTATAGATGTCTCTCTAGATGAGCTTCTTTGCAGTTATGACGCCATTTTTATTGGTACAGGTACTTACCAAGCAATTCGAGGCAACTTACCTAAAAAATCGATTCAGGGCGTTTTTGAAGCACTTCCCTATCTAATCGCAAATACACGCCATTTAATGCAACTTCCCATCTCTAAAAACGAACCCTATGTTAATTTACACTCAAAAAGAGTTATCGTATTAGGAGGTGGAGATACCGCGATGGATTGTGTACGTACCGCTATTCGTCAAGGCGCAAAGCAGGTTAGCTGTCTCTATCGTAGAGATGAACAAAGTATGCCAGCCTCACAAAAAGAAGTCGCCAATGCGTTAGAAGAAGGCACTCAGTTCCATTTTAATATACAAGTCACTGAATTTGTCGTTAATGAGCAGCAACAACTTATAGGCGTTTATGCCACTCGTACACAAAATGGCGAATTAGAAAATGGTCGTTATCAAGTAGAACCACTTGAAGATTCAACCTTTTTTATCGAAACCGACACCATAATTGTCGCTTATGGATTTGCCCCTCATAACCAAACTTGGTTAGAAAAACCGTTAATTAAGCGTGATAAGTATGGTCATATTTTAGCAAACCGTAATAGCCGATTTCCGTTTCAAACTTCTCATGAAAAAGTATTTGCCGGAGGGGATATAATCAGAGGCTCAGATCTTGTTGTGACTGCTGTTGCTGATGGGCGTAATGCTGCCGAAGGTATTTTATTATTTCTAGAAGTTTAATTTCTCATTGATATAAAAAAACAGAGGGTTTTGCCCTCTGTTGATTAATATACTGTTAACCTGACCAATGGATTATTTGACAATCCTTAATGAAGGCCGACCTTTTGGTGGCCGCGGTGGCTCATCATCTGATGGCTCATGTGAATTTTCATCCACAGATTCAGCTTCATGAACTAAAGCAATGTTGTCTTCAAGCTCTTCAACTTGTTCAAAACCTGCTGATAACTCTGCATCATACGCAGCTTCAGGCTCAAACATCATTCCAGCCCCATTTTCACGTGCATATACCGCCATAATTGCGGCCATTGGGACATAAACTTGGCGAGGTATTCCACCAAAGCGAGCATTAAAACGCACTTCTTCATTGGTTATTTCAAAATTACCAACAGCTCTTGGCGCAACATTCAATACAATTTGCCCATCACGAGCAAATTCCATAGGAACGTTAACAGCAGGAACGGTGACATCAACCACCAAATGCGGAGTCATATCGTTATCGAGCAACCACTCATAGTGAGCGCGTAACAAATAAGGGCGACGTGGTGACATTGCTGTCATTTCCATCATTCTTTTAGCCTCTTGTAGACAAACGCATTTCGCGCTCAGATTCAGTCAACGATGCTAAAAATGCGTCACGTGCAAATACACGTTGCATATACAACTGCAAGTATTTGCTACTAGATGGGTTCAATTCAATACCAAGTACAGGTAAACGCCATAGTAACGGCGCTAAATAGCAATCTACGAGACTAAATTCTTCGCTCATGAAGAATTCCATTTCAGCAAAAACAGGTGAAACCGCGATCAGCTCTTCAGATAGTTGACGGCGGGCATTTGCTGCCTCTTGCGCACTACCGTTCTCTATTTTGCTCATTAATGAATACCAATCGCTTTGAATACGGTGCATCAATTGACGACTCGTCCCACGTGCAACTGGGTAAACAGGCATTAATGGTGGATGAGGAAAACGCTCATCAAGATATTCCATGATAATGTGTGGGTCATAGAGAGTCAGGTCACGATCGACTAATGTTGGAACACTCTGGTATGGGTTGAGATCGATCAGATCTTGAGGCAGATGACCGGGTTCAACATGTTCAATTTCAACACTTACCCCTTTTTCAGCCAGAACAATCCGTACCTGATGGCTAAAAATGTCAGTAGGGCCAGAGAACAATGTCATTACCGAGCGTTTATTAGGAGCGACAGCCATTAAAACCTCCAAAATACAAAATGGACGAAATGTAATTAATTTTTAATTACCCATTACCCATTTTAAAATCCCCTGTGTTTAACTTTCATTTATCCATATTGGAAGTCAACACAACCCTCCCGCACAGTAAAGGCGAGAAATGCGAAATAAAAAAACAGGGGCGTATTCTAACAGATTTTGTACAACTTAGGGGGGCTACATCGAAAAAATCATAGATTTATTTCATTTTAAGGATAAAATAGTAAAAAATTTAGAGTTATGGCAATATAAAAACAAAAAATACAGAATAAAAACCTTAAAGTTAACTCTATAGTTTGGACTATGTTTAATTAAAGTATCTCAGTATCGCTCACTAGTGATTATTTTAGACTAAATTATGATGTTTAACTTTAGATTATATTCGTTCTTTTATAAAGAGTCATAATTAGACACTGTTACCTGTCATAAATAATAAAAATGTAAGTAAAACAATAGGCAATAAAAAACCCGCCATAAGACGGGTTTTTTCATCAATTTTATACCCAAAGGGTAATAAATTAACGTTTGGAGAACTGTGGACGACGACGTGCTTTGCGCAGACCCACTTTTTTACGTTCAACAGAACGCGCATCACGGGTAACGAAACCAGCTTTACGCAGATCAGAACGAAGAGTCTCATCATAAGCCATCAGTGCACGTGTAATACCGTGACGGATTGCGCCTGCCTGACCTGAAATACCACCACCTTTAACAGTGATGTACAGATCCAGTTTTTCCAACATTTCAACCAATTCTAACGGCTGACGAACTACCATGCGCGCAGTTTCGCGACCAAAGTATTGTTCCAGTGTACGTTGATTGATTGTGATGTTACCGCTACCCGGCTTAATAAAGACACGAGCAGATGAGCTTTTGCGGCGACCAGTGCCGTAGTATTGATTTTCAGCCATTGCTATAATCCCGATTAAATGTCAAGAACTTGCGGTTGTTGAGCCGCGTGGTTGTGCTCATTACCTGCGTAAACTTTCAGTTTACGGTACATTGCACGACCCAGAGGTCCTTTTGGCAACATGCCTTTAACCGCGATTTCAAGCACACGCTCAGGACTGCGAGCAATCATTTCTTCGAAAGTTGCTTGCTTGATTCCACCTACATGGCCAGTATGGCGATAGTAGATTTTGTCTTCGCGTTTATTGCCGGTAACAGCAATTTTTTCTGCATTCAGAACGATGATGTAATCACCAGTATCCACGTGCGGAGTATATTCCGCTTTATGCTTACCGCGCAGACGGCTAGCAATTTCAGTTGCAAGACGGCCTAAAGTTTTGCCATCTGCATCAACAACGTACCAGTCGCGTTTTACGGTCTCTGGTTTAGCTGTAAAAGTTTTCATTAAAACTTACCCAATATTGAAGTTACACGTTGGTGAACACTCATGTTCATAAGCTTTCTGAGGTTCACACGACTCTTTGTCCAGTAAACCTACCCCTTCGAGCAGCCTAACTGGCATTAATGCGTTATTTTTTGGGAAATAAAAAACAACGCTGTAACGTGGGGTCGCAAGATTATAGAGAAGTCAGAAACAAAAATCGACCCCAAATGCATTTTTTTTACGTTTGCTCAAATAAACATCGCATCTTGTATTTAAATTATGCGATTTAGATGATTTGTTCGCTAACAACTCGGTTTTATCGTTAACCTTAAGTTAAATGCGGTATTTTCAGGTACTCTTCACTTTGCATTTCTTGCAATCGAGATAAGCAACGTTGGTATTCGAATGCTAACAATTGCCCCTGATACAGCGATTCCATTGGCACTTCAGCGTTAATCACTAATTTAACTTTTCGTTCGTAAAACTCATCAATTAACGCTAAAAACCGCCGAGCCGGGTTTTCATCGTTGGTTCCCATCACAGGTACATCGTACAGTAAGACGGTGTGATAACAGTTGGACAGGTAAATATAGTCATTTTGACTACGAGGCTCCTCACACAATACTTTGAAGCCTATCGCAAGAACACCTTCTGCAGCACGGATAACGGGCATTTTTCGGTGGTTAACCTCTAAAACAGGGTTCACCTCACCTTCTTTTCCTGCCAATTTCACAAACACCTCATCAAGATGTTGTCGGTTTTCATGGTTAATTGGCGATAAAAATAAATGTGCTTGCGTTAAAGTTCTTAAACGGTAATCAATACCTGCATCGACATTCATCACATCACAGTATTTTTTAATTTGCTCAATCGCAGGTAAAAAACGTGCCCGCTGCAAGCCATTTCGATAAAGATTATCAGGGATGATATTTGAAGTGGCGACAAGAGTGATGCCCCGAGCAAAGAGCCCTTCTAGTAAAGTGCCTAGGATCATAGCGTCTGTAATATCTGACACAAAAAATTCATCAAAACACAAGACATCTGTTTGTTTTTTAAACTCATCCGCAATGATATCTAGTGGGTTCTCTTGCCCTTGCAGTGCCATCAAATCTTCTTGTACTTTTTTCATAAAGCGATGAAAATGTAAGCGAAGTTTACGCGTACCCGGTAAACTTTCATAAAACATATCCATTAGCCACGTCTTTCCACGCCCCACCCCGCCCCACATATATAGCCCTTGTATGGGGACAACCGGTACTGTTGACGTTTTACCTAGAAGGCGGTTAAAGCGCTGCTTTAAACCTGAAGGCTTATCTTGTAAAGTGGAAGAGGTTGCATCAACAAGCTGCTGATATATTTTATCTAGGCGTTCTACAGCGAGCTTTTGTACGTCATCTGGCTGATAGTTTCCATCAGCTAGCGCTTGTTGATAACGCATTATAGGGGTCATCGGCGACATTAACTGAATAATCCTTAAAAATTTTTCGGTTTTTTTACCGTTATTTGATATACACTGCCTTTATTATAACCAGATTCAGTTATCATTTAACTTTCGGTTAACGAGCCGCTATAGAGTAAGGAAATTCGATTTAAGATTCCACTCTTAATATCTTAATAAGTTGTTGACTAATTTAGCCTGTCTAATTCAAAGCTTGTCGATTTTGTCATCACTTAACTAGTCAAATTACAATATGTTAAGACGCTTTACTTGACGCTTACATGCAACTTGAATTATTTAAGGTATAGTAACGGTAACAACACTACGTTTCTGCGAACATTGAATCTGTGAACATTGAAGTAATGAAGGAGTCAGCATGACCTGGGAGTATGCATTAATCGGATTGATTGTGGGTTTTATCATCGGTGCATTAGTTGTGCGCTATGGCAACCCAAAGCTTCGCCAGCAAAAAACAGCGCAGGCTGAGCTAGACAAAAAAAGTACTGAACTTGAAGAGTACCGTAAAGAGCTTGTGAGCCATTTTGCTCGTAGCGCAGAATTATTGGATAAAATGGCGCGTGATTACCGTCAGCTTTATCAACACATGGCACAAAGTTCGTCTGAATTAATGCCTGATATGCCAGCGCAAGACAACCCATTTAACTATCGTTTAACCGAATCTGAAGCAGATAACGATCAAGCGCCAGTTAAAATGCCACCAAGAGATTACTCAGATGGTGCATCGGGTCTTTTCAGGCCTATCGAAGAGAAAGAGAAGTAAGTTTTTATCTTTTATCACCAGTAAGCACCACTTACTGGTGATTTTCTACCAAATACACTAAATTTAGTCGCTTTCCGTGTATCTTTCATGATTAAATTTTTATTTAATAATTCTGAACAAGATTTCCATCCAAATATAAATTAATAATTTATTTACCTACTGTATAGAAGTTATGGTTTCACTTAAGTTGCATGTAAATAGATGTAAAAGAGTGGATATTCGCTACCCGTAAGGGGAACTTTTGCGCATAATCGGTAGTCATAGTCATCAGTAAAATTGAATCTGATACCAACCAATATTATCTCAACGCATTGTGTTTATTCTAAAATTGTATCTACAATGAGTTGATAATTTATTCTTGAGAGAATCGACTAAATTATGAAAAGAAAAAACTTTTTTCTTACCGCGGTAGCAATGAGTTTAGGTTTATCTTTAGCGGCTATCCCTGCCGTAAGTAGCGCAGCATTACCTGCAACTTTACCTGCAACAGCACAAAGCCAGAACATGCCTAGCTTAGCTCCAATGCTTGAAAAAGTATTGCCTGCTGTAGTTAATATTCACGTGTCGGGTACGCGCGTACAAAACCAGCAAATTCCAGAAGAACTTAAATTCTTTTTTGGCCCAAATGTACCACAACAGCAACAAAGCGTACGTCCATTTGAAGGCTTAGGTTCGGGGGTCATTATTGATGCTCAGCAAGGTTATATTTTAACCAATAACCATGTTATTGATGGCGCTGACAAAATTCAAATTCAATTAAATGATGGCCGTGAAATTGCCGTTAACTTAATTGGTAAAGACCCGCAAACAGATATCGCGTTATTGAAAATCAGTAATGCAAAAGATATCAAAAACTTAACAGCTGTTAGTATTGCAGACTCCGACAAATTACGTGTGGGTGATTTTGCGGTTGCCGTCGGTAACCCATTTGGTTTAGGGCAAACAGCGACATCAGGCATTATCTCCGCATTAGGCCGTAGCGGTTTGAACCTTGAAGGTCTAGAAAACTTTATCCAGACCGATGCTTCCATTAACCGTGGTAACTCTGGCGGCGCACTCGTTAACCTAAACGGTGAATTAATCGGTATCAATACCGCAATCTTAGCACCTGGCGGCGGTAATATCGGTATCGGCTTCGCGATCCCAAGTAATATGGCTAAAAACCTTAGCGAGCAGTTAATTAAGCATGGTGAAGTAAAACGCGGGATCTTAGGTATCAAAGGTACTGAAATGAACTCCGATATCGCTAAAGCATTCAATATTGATGCACAGCGTGGCGCTTTCGTGAGCGAAGTTTTACCTAAATCATCCGCAGCTAAAGCAGGCATTAAATCCGGTGACGTTTTAGTCTCTGTTGATGGTAAACGTATTAATAGCTTTGCAGAGTTAAGAGCTAAAATCGGTACTAGCCAAATTGGTAAAGAAATTACTATTGGCTTGATTCGCTCAGGTAAACCAATGGAAGTCAAAGTGGTTCTCGAGAACGACGAAGGCTCTGCAACTAAAGCCGAAAAATTGAGTGAATCTTTATTAGGTGCAACGATTTCGAATGCAACGGTAAGCAACACCAAAGGTGTTCAAGTTGATAGCGTCGCGCCTAAATCACCGGCGGCTGCCATTGGCCTAGTAAAAGGCGATTTAATCTTTGGTGTCAATGACGCTCGTGTTGAGACGATTGAACAATTCCGTAAGATTATCGATGCTAAACCTCCGGTATTAGCCATGAAAGTATTGCGTGATGGTGAAACCTTATATTTACTGATGAGAAATTAATTCATCAAAAACCATCTGAAAACCAATAAAACAGGTACAGTATCACTCTGCTGTACCTGTTTTTTTATGTTATGCTCTGAACATGTTTAAGCAATAACTAAATATTCTATATCCTATGGTGAAGAAGCTAACTTTATCTGTCATGCTTGGCCTGTTGACTGCATTGATTATTATCGTTGCGGTTCCTTCTTTGCGCCCTCAAGGTTTAGCCGACTTATTATATGGTAAAACAAATAGTGAGCCCGTCAGTTATAATAAAGCGGTACGTCGTGCTGCACCTGCAGTGGTCTATGTTTATAGCAGTTCAAAAGGCAGTTTTTCTCAATCAGGACGTGAATTAAAATCCCTCGGTTCAGGTGTGATCATGAGCCAAAATGGCTACATCATCACGAATAAACATGTGGTTGATAACCCAGACCAAATTTTAGTAGCTTTACAAGATGGTGCTATTTTTGATGCCCTCCTAGTTGGCTCAGACCCATTGACTGACCTCGCCGTATTGAAAATTGATGCCGATAACTTACCTGTTATTCCAATTAATACGCAACGAGTCACTCATGTTGGTGATGTCGTACTGGCAATTGGAAATCCTTATAACATAGGTCAAACCGTTACTCAGGGGATTATCAGTGCGACAGGTCGTGTTGGGTTAAGCTCTACTCGCCGACAAAACTTTCTTCAAACCGACGCCTCAATCAACTCAGGTAACTCTGGCGGAGCATTAATTAATACCGAAGGTGAGTTAGTAGGCATCAACACGCTTTCTTTCACTGCAGGTCAAGGCATTAGTTCTGAAGGGCTAAGCTTTGCTATTCCTACCGCACTAGCCACCAAAATCATGGATAAGCTAATTCGTGATGGCCGAGTGATCCGCGGTTATATTGGTATTACCGCACGCGAATTGCCTCAAATTAGGTCAAATAACAATAATATCAATCAAATACAAGGCTTACGGGTTTTCCAAGTTGCCCCAAATGGGCCAGCGGCTAAGGCTGGTATACTGCAAGGGGATATTATTTTATCGGTTGATGGTAAACCGGCTATTTCAGCCGCGGAAACTATGGATTTAGTTGCAGAAATCCGTCCCGGAAGTAAAACGGCAGTACAAATTTTACGAGATGGCGAAATTAAAAATATTGATGTGATTATCGAAGAAATTCCTGAAGAACAGGCTGGGTAATCATTAGAAATACATTTGCATAAAAAAGGTTGTTCGATATCGAACAACCTTTTTTGATTCATCGAATAGGTAAATAAAGCCACCAGCCTATTTACCTTATCAAGGTATTAATCATCTGAGTGCACGCGCTGAATATCAGCACCTAAGCTACGTAGTTTATCTTCGATATGCTCATAACCACGGTCAATATGATAAATACGGTCAACTGTCGTTGTCCCTTCCGCAATACAGCCCGCTATAACTAAACTCGCAGAAGCTCGTAAATCTGTTGCCATCACCTGTGCGCTGGTTAATTTTTCAACACCATGACATAACACAGTATTACTTTCAATTTCAGCATGAGCACCCATACGGATTAGCTCAGGGATATGCATAAAACGATTCTCAAAAATCGTTTCAGTGATCATGCCAGCACCATCAGCAACAAGATTAAGTAAGCTAAACTGTGCTTGCATATCCGTTGGGAACCCTGGGTGTGGCGCCGTACGTAATGTCACTGCTTTCGGGCGTTTGCCTTCCATATCTAGGCTAATCCAGTCATCACCAATTTCAATTTTAGCTCCTGCTTCACGCAATTTAGCTAACACCGCATCTAAAGTGTCTGGACGAGCATTACGACAGATAACCTTGCCGCGCGAAACCGCGGCTGCAATTAAAAATGTTCCCGTTTCAATACGGTCAGGTAGTACTTTATAAACACCCCCACCTAAACGTTCAACACCTTCAATAACAATACGGTCAGTCCCTGCACCCGTAATTTTTGCACCAAGGGTATTTAAGAAATTAGCAGTATCTTCAATTTCAGGTTCACGTGCCGCATTTTCAATTGTTGTGGTTCCTTCAGCTAAAGTCGCAGCCGTCATAATAGAGACTGTCGCACCCACACTGACTTTATCCATCACAATGCAAGCACCTTTTAAGCGGCCATCGACCGTTGCTTTTACATAACCATCTTCTAAAGCAATCTTTGCGCCTAATTGCTCTAAACCTGAAATATGTAAATCAACTGGACGAGCACCGATAGCACAGCCGCCTGGTAAAGAAACTTCACCATGACCAAAACGAGCGACCAATGGCGCCAAAGCCCAAATGGATGCACGCATGGTTTTAACAAGGTCATAAGGTGCACAGTATGTCGTTACAGTGCTTGCATCGACGTACACTGAGCCATTGCGTTGTACTTTAGTACCAAGTTGATTCAGTAATTTAATCGTTGTGTCGATATCCCTCAAATGAGGGACATTCTGTATTTCTACTGGCTCTTCAGCCAACAGAGCAGCGAACAGAATTGGTAATGCCGCATTTTTTGCGCCAGATATAGTGACCTCACCCTGTAAGCGGGTTGGTCCTTTAACTAAAAACTTATCCATTCAAGTATTCTCGTATGTCGAATTTTACAGTCTGTTCGCTTAGGCTTTGTAATCAAAGGCCACTAAGTTTACGATCGCGCTCCCATTGCGCAGGGGTGTACGCTTTAATAGACAAAGCATGAATGCGGTTATCCGCAATATACTCCATTAAAGGCGCATAAATTGCTTGCTGTTGCTTAACACGGCTCATACCGTCAAACATGTCACCGACCGCGATAACCTGAAAGTGGCTACCATCACCAGTAACAATAGCCTCATTCAGAGACAATTTTTCCATCAATACTTGCTTAATTTCGTTGGTATCCATAATGACTCAATTTATTAATTATTTGTGATTTATAATTTTACTCTAAATAGTGCAAATTGCATGCATAGCATACAGAGGCATCGCAATAAGAACAGTCAGAGCTCAATCCTCTATCCTAAAGGATTAGGCTTAACACTTAAACCAAAGAAAACGCCTCTCGTGCCGAAAAGCACATAGAGGCGCTTATTTTTACATAACTTGACCCAATTTAGGATATTTAACCTAATTGAGGATAACCCCTTGAACCCCGTATAGCTCAATCAATGTGTTCAAGTTATCACTGACACCGGTTATATTCAGTGAACGGTTTTTAGCTTGGAATTCACCTTTTAAGCGAACTAGCATCGCCAACCCTGTTGAGTCAACATGTTTGAGACCAGAAACATCTATATTTTCAATGCGTTCCAGCGATGAGTCTTTTTTATCCCAAAACGACATTAGCGAATCACGGTCTAACGTCCCGGTGAGATAAAGTGTTGTTTCATTGAGTTCCCATGCTAACAACTGACTCATATTACTTTTTCTCTTCTAAAGTAATTGGCGCTTTTGCACTGATTTCTAACTGTTTTGTTAAGCCATCGACACCTTGCTTACGTAAAATATCACCCCACTCATTTTGCTTAGTCGTGATCATACTCACGCCTTCTGCAATCATGTCGTAAGCTTGCCAGTAACCTGTTTTACTATTTTTACGCCATTGGAAATCTAAACGGACGGGAGGACGGCCGTTGGTATCAACAATAGTCACGCGAATGGCGACAATGTTTTTATCTCCCAAAGGTTGCTCTGGGGCTATTTGATACGTTTGGCCATGGTACATTGCCAATGCTTGACCATAGACTTGTTCGAGGTAATCTTCAAATGCGTTGAAATAAGCCTCACGCTGTGCTGGAGTTGCCCCTTTATAATAGGTTCCTAACACCAAAGCCCCTGCATATTTAACTTGTACATAAGGTAATAATTCCTCACGAACAATTGTTCTAAGATACTCGGGGTCTTGCTTAATTTTCGGTTGCTCTGATTTCAAGCGGTTAAACGTTTTCGCCGCCGCTTCATCCATTAATTTATAAGGGTTGGTTTGGTCTACTGCCATGGCAAATGGCGCGATTGCCAACATAGCAACCATCATTAAACGTTTAAACATAATTCATTCCTTTATTCTTCAAAGGGAACACCAAATTACTGTGCAGTTGACTCTGGCTCTGCACCTTGGCTATCACCACTTTTATATAAAAACTGGCCAATTAAGTCTTCTAATACCATAGCCGGCTTAGTATCTTCAAGACGCCCGCCATTTTTTAAGATTGCGATACCTAATTCTTCGTCATCTGGACCAATATTCATCGCAATATATTGTTCTCCCAACAACCCTGACGTCCGAATTGATAGTGAGCTCGAATCAGGAATATTGTCGTATTCACTCAATAAATCAATTTTAACTTCAGGAACATAGTTCTTTTTATCTAGCGTGATACTGGCAACTCGACCAATCACCACACCACCCACTTTGATTGGCGAGCCTTCTTTTAAGCCACCAATATTTTCAAAAGATGCTGAAATTTGATAGGTGGATTGGCTTCCTATCGATTTTAAATCAGCGACTTTTAAACACAAAAAGATAATTGCGGCAATCGCCAGCAACATAAAACAACCAACCCATATTTCACTTTTTTTACTTTGCATGACTTAGTTCCCAAACATCAGTGCGGTAAGTACGAAATCCAGTCCTAAAACAGACAATGACGCATGCACAACTGTTCTTGTTGTAGCTTGGCTTATCCCCTCCGAAGTTGGGATGGCATCATAGCCATTAAATAATGCGATCCAAGTAACTGTGATAGCAAAGACTAAGCTTTTAATCACACAGTTGACTAAATCTAGCCGCCAATCAACGGAAGATTGCATTGAAGCCCAGAAAAAGCCCTCATCAATCCCCTTCCAGTCAACCCCAACTAGTGCGCCACCTAAAATACCGACAGCAACAAAAATTAGAGATAACAACGGCATACTAATAAAACCAGCCCAAAAACGTGGCGCGATAACGCGCCTTAGAGGGTCAACCGCCATCATTTCAAGGCTAGAAATTTGTTCTGTCGCTTTCATTAAGCCAATTTCAGCAGTTAATGCAGAGCCCGCTCGTCCAGCAAACAACAATGCGGTTACAACAGGGCCTAATTCACGCAATAGTGAAAGCGCCACCATCATACCTAAGCTAGCTTCAGCACTAAACGTCGTGAGAACCAAATAGCCTTGTAACCCCAAAACCATCCCAATAAATAACCCAGAGACAGCAATGATCAGCAATGATTGCACACCAATGGCGTACAATTGCTTCATCAGTAATGGCCATTGTTTACGAAACTCTGGTTTACCGAGTAAGGCGCGAAACAGCATGTAACCTGCTCGACCAAACGCGGAAAATATATCAATCCATCGGCGTCCGAAGCCTGCTATCGCCTTTAATATCATTTTATTTTACCCTAATAAATCAGCCAGATAATCATTGGCGGGAAAACGGAATGGAACAGGCCCATCAGCAATGCCATCAAGGAATTGTCGTACACGAGGGTCTTGGTTTTCTCGCAATTCTTCACCCGTTCCCTGAGCAATGACATGCTGCTGCGCAACAATATAAGCATTATCTGCAATACTCAATACCTCTGGAACATCATGGGAAACCACGACACAGGTGACACCCAGCGCTTGATTAAGCTCATCAATCAATTTAACCAAAACCCCCATAGTAATCGGATCTTGGCCGACAAAAGGTTCATCAAACATGATTAAATCTGGGTCAAGCGCGATAGCACGTGCTAACGCAGCACGCCGTGCCATACCTCCTGACAACTCAGATGGCATTAATTGAGCAGCGCCACGTAAACCAACCGCCTCTAGTTTCATCATCACCGTCGTATGAATCAGCGATTCTGGCAAGTTAGTGTGCTCACGTAGAGGGAAAGCCACGTTATTAAATACGTTCATATCCGTGAATAACGCCCCGGATTGAAACAGCATGCTCATCTTTTTACGAGATTGATACAGCTTTGAGCGTGACAGCGCTGGAATATTGTCGCCATCAAACCAAATTTCACCTTCATTTGGCCGTAATTGCCCACCAATCAAGCGCAGTAATGTGGTTTTACCAATCCCTGATGGCCCCATAATTGCCGTAATTTTTCCACGAGGAACCGCCAGATTAATATTTTCAAATATTTTCCGGCTTCCACGAGTAAAGGACATGTTCCGTACTTCAATTAAGTTGTCTGTCTGTGCTTGCATTGTTAAATAACTCGTTATACACCACGCGTAAATATTTTTTATCCGTTCAGATGTTACCGAAAGATAAACTGAAAATCGTCAAATATCACAACAAAATAGAATTTATAGTATTATAGCGTTGAAAATATGACTTTTAGTGTTACAACCCTGTTTTTACCTTCAGATAACAGAGAAAAAACAATATAATTTACCTATAGTCAGCAAAAGCTTTCACTATTAACAGCAGATAGCTCTTAGAATGTTGTGATTTACCTAGCTTGAGGATACTCGAATTTGCCTATCCATTTTTGGTTCAAGATGCTAATGAAATCGTCTTGTACGTATTAAATTCTACATTGAAGTCCCGAAAAATACTCATTAAGTATAAAACTAACATTAAAAATAGCTTAACTGACAAAATACTTACTGATACCAAGTATTCGTTATACAATTTAATTTCGCTAATCCGATTAACTTAAAAGCTACGCATGGAACTAGAAATGTCAAACTTCGATTTTCAGAAAGTAGGTAAAGAAGTTCTCCATATCGAACACGAAGGTTTAAAAAACCTAGAACAATATATCAATACTGACTTTGACCGCGCTTGCCAGCTCATTTTTAACTGTGAAGGTAAAGTCGTCGTAATGGGAATGGGGAAATCGGGGCATATTGGCCGTAAAATTGCCGCCACACTAGCGAGTACAGGAACACCATCATTTTTTGTTCATCCGGGAGAGGCCAGTCACGGTGACCTTGGGATGATTACTCATAACGATGTTGTGTTAGCCATTTCAAATTCTGGTGAGTCAGGAGAAATTTTAGCCTTACTTCCTGTTTTAAAAAGAATTAAAGTGCCTTTAATCTGTATGACTAACAACCCTGAAAGTAATATGGGAAAATATGCAGATGTTCATTTATGTATCAAAGTCCCTCAAGAAGCCTGTCCATTGGGGCTTGCTCCTACCACGAGTACAACAGCTACACTCGTGATGGGAGATGCATTAGCGATAGCCTTATTAACCGCCCGCGGCTTCACTGCGAATGATTTCGCACTTTCGCATCCGGGTGGCGCACTTGGGCGCAAACTTTTACTCCTCGTTCGTGATTTAATGAATACGGGTGATGAAATCCCCCATATTCCTAAAAGTGCGTCTTTACGCGAGGCTTTAGTGGAAATTACCCGCAAAAAACTGGGTATGACCGTTATTTGTGATGATGATATGAATATTGAAGGTATTTTCACTGATGGGGATTTACGCCGTATCTTTGATATGGGAATCGACCTGAATAACGCTAAAATTGCTGATTTAATGACCCCCGGTGGAATTCGAGTATCACCAACCATGTTAGCGGTTGAAGCGCTTAATTTAATGCAATCTCGGCATGTGACTTCGTTATTAGTTGCAAATGATAACAAATTAGTTGGTGTGCTACATATGCATGATCTGCTTCAAGCAGGTGTTGTATAACATAAGGAAATACCATGACGTCTACCTTGTTGGAAACCTGCTATGGCCCTGTTGCCAATACTGTTTTAACCAAAGCAGAAAAAATCAAATTATTGATCTGTGATGTTGATGGTGTCATGTCTGATGGCTTGGTCTATATGGGAAATAATGGCGAAGAACTCAAAGCCTTTAATGTCCGTGACGGCTATGGGATACGTTGCTTATTAACTTCCGGTATTGAGGTCGCCATCATTACAGGAAGAAAAGCGAAGCTTCTTGAAGATAGGGCCCAAACATTAGGCATTACATATCTTTACCAAGGTCAAAGCGATAAGCTTTTGGCGTATCACGAACTGTTAGATACACTACAATTATCAGCTGAAGAAATAGCTTATATTGGGGACGATCTGATTGACTGGCCTGTTATGGCTAAAGTAGGCTTATCCGTCGCCGTCGCGGATGCCCATCCTTTGTTATTACCGCGAGCGGATTATGTGACTCGCATTGGCGGAGGAAAAGGCGCAGTCCGCGAACTTTGTGACCTTATTTTGCTTTCTCAAGGCAAACTGGAAGAAGCAAAAGGTTTATCAATATAACGAATAGATTGAATTCATGAGCAATGCGAAGAAGTGGTTAATTATTATTTTATCCTTGGTTGTATTAAGGCTTATCGGCTGGAATTTAGCAGGTAGTGATTCTGACAACCAAGAGGATAAAGTAATTAATGATGGTCAACCTAATTATCAAACTGATGATTCAGTGACTTTTGTCTATAATCCAACGGGTAATTTAGCGTATAAACTCGTTTCAGATAAAATAGATAACTACACTGAAGGAAAAATCACGTGGTTTTCAAAACCGGTTCTAACCACTTATAACGAAGCGGGCGAGCCAACTTGGACGGTTAAGGCTTTCAAGGCTAGGTTAACGAACGATAGAATTCTCTATTTATATAGCGATGTTCAGGTTGATAGCTTAACCAAAGACTCGCAGATCCAACGAATTACAACTGAGAGTGCAGTTGTCAATTTGACAACACAAGACGTTTCATCTGATGATAAAGTGACCATTATTGGACAAGGTCTCAATTCTACCGGTATGAAAATGAAGGGAAACCTTCGTACAAGAACGGCTGAATTAATCGAAGATGTTAAAACTCATTATGTGTTACAACCAGAAGAGCATTAAAATGAATCAAGTAACTAAGAAACGTTTTATTCAAGGAGCTGTTGCCAGTGCAATCTTGGCTCTTAGCCTACCTGCAATGGCATTAAAAAGTGATACGCAGCAGCCAATGACGATTAATTCGGTCAAACAATCTCTTGATTTAGAAAAAAACGTCACCACCTTTACTGATGATGTTGTTATTAAACAAGGTTCTATTGATATCAGAGCCAATAAAGTGGTTGTAACACGTCCAAGTAGTGACTCGGATAAAATTGTGATTGAGGCCTTTGGTACCCCGGTTACCTTTTACCAATTACAGGATGATGGCAAACCAATTAAAGGCCATGCCAGCAAAGCCCGTTATGAGGTCGATAAACAGCTCGTCACCTTAACAGGCAATGCTTATCTTGAGCAGTTAGACAGCAATATCCAAGGTGACAAAATTACCTATTTGGTTCCTACGCAGCAAATGGAAGCATTTAGTGATAAAGGTAAACGCGTCACCACTGTAATACTGCCAGCCCAATTGCAAGAAAAAGGCCCAGCAGCGAATAAAAATTCATCAGCAAGTAAGAGTAAATAACTGTTATGGCTACACTAACCGCTGAAAATCTAGCTAAAGCCTATAAAAAACGTAAGGTCGTTGAAGATGTCAGCCTGGAAGTTAAATCAGGGGAAATCGTTGGCTTGTTGGGACCAAACGGTGCCGGTAAAACCACAACCTTTTATATGGTTGTGGGTATTGTTCAGCGGGACGCTGGCAAAATTATGATTGATGGTGAAGATATCAGCCTTCTACCACTGCATGAACGTGCTCGTCGTGGAATTGGCTATCTTCCTCAAGAAGCCTCAATTTTTCGCCGCCTCAGCGTTTATGATAACTTAATGGCTGTGTTAGAAATTCGCGAAGATTTGAGCTCCCAGCAACGTAAAGAACGTGCTGAGGAATTGATGGAAGAATTTAGTATCACCCATCTTCGGGATAGTATGGGGCAGTCGCTATCCGGTGGGGAACGCCGCCGTGTGGAAATTGCGCGTGCACTTGCTGCTAACCCAAAATTTATTTTATTAGACGAACCTTTTGCGGGTGTAGACCCTATTTCCGTCTTAGATATCAAAAAAATCATTCAGCACTTAAGAGATTACGGCCTCGGCGTTTTAATTACCGACCATAATGTGCGGGAAACCTTAGATGTGTGTGAAAGAGCCTATATTGTCAGCCAAGGGCACTTAATTGCGCATGGGTCACCAACCATGATCTTAGAGAACGAACAAGTGAAACGTGTATACTTAGGTGAAGGTTTCCGGTTATAAATTATCGTGTTGTCATTTTTTAGGGAGAATAAAACAGATTCATGAAGCAAAGTTTGCAGCTTAGAGTCAGTCAACAACTTGCAATGACCCCTCAATTGCAGCAAGCTATCCGCTTGTTGCAGCTGTCTACACTTGAGCTTCAGCAAGAAATTCAACTTGCCTTGGAAACCAACCCACTTCTTGAACAAGAAGAGTTGAATTCCGAGCCCGAATCTATTGACTCCCTAAATGAAAATACCGATACCAGTGAACTCGATACCAAAGACGCTCTTGAAAATCATGATATGCCAGATGAGCTCCCTTTAGATGCTGATTGGGATGAAATATATACTGCAGGAACACCGTCAGGGACCAGTAACGATTATAGTTTTGATGAACTGCCTGTTTATCAAGGTGAAACGACACAAACGCTGCAAGATTACTTGACATGGCAAGCTGAGCTGACCCCTTTTACTGATACAGACAGGGCAATCGCTACTGCCATTATTGATTCAATAGACGATTCCGGTTATCTGACAACAGCAATTTCTGATATACATGAAGGGATTGATAACCCTGAAATTAGCATAGAAGAAGTCATCGCTGTCCTAAAGCGTATTCAGCATTTCGACCCGCTGGGTGTTGCAGCACAAGATTTAAAAGAGTGTTTATTAATCCAATTGTCGCTGTATCCTCAGCAAACTGATGGGCTACAAGATGCAAAGCGCATTATTAGTAACCATATTGATTTGCTGGCTAACCGTGATTTTCGCCAGCTGGGTAAATTAACTCGCTTAAAAGAAGATGCGCTAAAAACCGCGATAGACCTGATTTTAACGCTAAATCCAAAACCCGGCCAATCCATCAATACTGGGGAATCAGAATACGTCATTCCTGATGTTTTAGTGAAAAAAATTGCTGGGCACTGGCAAGTTGAGTTAAATACAGATAGCATCCCTAAACTAAGTATTAATAACCATTATGCTTCGATGCTAAATAATTCAGCAAATGAAGATGACTCGCAATATATTCGTAGTCATCTGCAAGATGCAAAATGGTTGATTAAAAGCCTTGAAAGCCGCCACGAGACACTCTTAAAAGTCGCGACTTGTATTGTAGAACAGCAACAAGAATTCTTTGAGCTGGGTGAGGAATATATGAAACCGATGATACTGGCCGATATCGCCTATCAAGTGGACATGCATGAATCAACCATCTCACGAGTAACAACTCAAAAGTTTCTCCATAGTCCACGAGGCATTTTTGAGTTGAAGTATTTTTTCTCCAGCCATGTTAATACGGACACAGGTGGCGAAGCCTCCTCAACCGCAATTCGAGCATTGGTGAAAAAACTGGTTGCTGCTGAAAACCCAGCAAAACCATTGAGTGACAGTAAATTGACGAGTATGCTGGCAGAACAAGGCATTCAAGTCGCTCGCAGAACTGTTGCTAAGTATCGAGAATCGTTATCCATTCCGCCCTCTAACCAGCGTAAGCAGCTGGTTTAATTGATAAAATAAGGAAGATTGTATGGAATTTCAGATTACTGGACACAATATTGAAGTTACTCCTGCATTGCGCGAGACTGTTGAGAAAAAACTCAAAAAATTGGAGCAATTGTTTGATCGTATTAATGGTATCCAAGTTGTCTTGAAAGTTGAAAAAGTTCAGCAAATTGCTGAAGCAACCGTGCAAGTTAATGGAGCGGATCTCCACGCATCAGCGGAAGAAAACGATATGTACGCTGCTATAGATATACTCGTAGACAAACTGTCGCGCCAATTAACCAAACATAAAGAAAAACTGAGACAACATTAATACATTGACGCGGCTTATTAATTAGCCGAATAATGTTTCAAACCAGATGGTGGGATACATCATCTGGTTTTGTAGTCCTAAGTGAACAATAAAATGAATAGTGATATAGAAATCCAGTTAAACGTTGTTTTATCATCAGCCTGTACACGTAATAATATTGTGTGCACCAGTAAAAAAAGAGCTTTAGAAATTATTAGTGAGCTGGCTGCCGTTGAATTGGAATTACCTGAAAATACGGTATTTGAAGCGTTATTAACCAGAGAAAAAGTTGGCACAACAGGTATTGGCGGCGGTATTGCCATTCCTCATGGAAAGCTGAACGAAGGTGAAAGTAGCCGTGCTGTCGGTGTCTTTTTACATTTAGAAGAGCCGATTGCTTTTGATGCAATTGATAACCAGCCTGTTGACTTGCTTTTCGCTTTACTCGTGCCATCAGACCAATGTAAAACGCACCTGCATACGTTGTCGCTTATCGCCAAAAAATTAGCCGATAAAACGCTCTGTAAACGCCTGCGCAGTGCACAAAGTGATGAAGAGCTATACAGCATAATTACAGAGTAAGCGATAAATTATGTATCTTGCCATATGCAAATGATATTGTTATGGTTTCTAAGTAATATTAATTGGCAAGTACTGCTTTTCAAGAAACACATTATTAAGAAACAAAAGGGAGCAAGCTCATGGTGCTGATGATAGTCAGCGGCCGTTCCGGTTCGGGGAAATCCGTTGCCTTACGTGCGCTGGAAGATATGGGTTTCTATTGCGTAGATAACCTACCGGTTGTATTACTGCCGGAGTTAGCGAATTCACTGGCTGATCGTAATATTTCAGCAGCGGTAAGCATCGACGTGCGTAATATGCCCGACAATCCAGAGATTTTCGAAGAAGCGATTGATAAATTACCATCAACCTTCTCTCCTCAATTATTGTTTCTAGATGCCGACCGTAACACGCTTATACGTCGTTATAGTGACACTCGTCGGTTGCACCCACTTTCAAGTAAAAATCTTTCGCTTGAAAGCGCAATAGATGAGGAAAATGAGCTACTTGAACCTTTACGCTCTCGTGCTGATTTAGTTATTGATACCTCAGAAATGTCCGTTCATGAATTAGCTGAAATGCTAAGAACACGTTTGATGGGCAAACGTGAGCGTGAACTGACAATGGTGTTTGAATCCTTTGGTTTCAAACATGGTATTCCTATTGATGCCGATTATGTATTCGATGTGCGTTTTTTACCAAACCCGCACTGGGATCCGAAATTACGCCCAATGACAGGTCTTGACCGGCCCGTTGCTGCATTCTTAGATAGGCATACTGAAGTCCATAACTTCATCTACCAAACTCGTAGTTATTTAGAATTATGGCTACCGATGTTAGAAACCAATAACCGTAGCTATTTAACTGTTGCGATTGGCTGTACAGGAGGGAAACACCGTTCAGTATACGTCGCAGAACAACTTGCCGATTATTTCCGTTCCCGTGGTAAAAATGTGCAGTCACGCCACAGAACATTGGAAAAGCGTAAATAACAGCAATGACCGTAAAAGCCACAATAACGCTCAAAAATCGGCTTGGGATGCATGCACGGCCTGCCATGTTACTCTATGATTTAGTTAAACAATTTAACTCTAGAGTTATTTTGCGTAATAATAATCAAATTGAGGCGGAGGCCGATAGCGTTATTGCGATGTTGATGTTAGACTCAGAACAAGGCAGTAAGATTGATATCGAGGTTAGCGGTCCGGATGAAAATCAGGCCTTGTCTGCAATTATCAACCTATTCGAAAACAGGTTTGACGAAGAATAGTTGATGAAATGATGAAAAATAGCAGAGTTTCAAGCTAGCTATAGCATGTCAATCAGTAGATTTTTATCTAGGCAGGCTTAGAGATCGTGATCATGATCTCTTCCCTTTAAAGCGTATAGCGCCTAATATTTTAAACAAACTTATTTCTAGCGACACCCCCTACCTTATGGGTGGGGGGTGTTTGCTTTGTATGTCTCTATTGGAGTGTGGTATGACAAAGCCAACAATTATTATCAATGATTTAGATGCTGAACGTTTAGATGCACTGATGGAACAGCCGGCTTATGCGGGCACACCGGTTGCCGAAGCGCTCAATGATGAACTTGACCGTGCAGATATTCTTAGCCCACAAGAAATCCCTGCGGATGTGGTCACGATGAACAGTACCGTTCGCTTTTTGGATTTAATCAGCAACGAAGAACGCACACGCACCTTAGTTTACCCTGCGTCACTGAAAGATAGTGCGGAGCAACTGTCTGTGATGGCTCCGATTGGTGCAGCCTTGTTGGGCTTGCATGTAAACGATGAAATCAGCTGGGAATTGCCAAACGGTGTTCAAACACGTGTTCGTGTACTTGAAATCGTTTATCAACCAGAAGCAGCTGGTGAGTTCCACCGTTAATCACGACAACGGCTGAATTAAAGAAGGCTTAGCGAAAAAAGTTTTATTTAAAAAACTCAGGCAAGTCCTCTAACCTATTCAGGCACTCAATTGAGTGCCTTTTTTGTTTTAATAGGTAGTAAGGATATAAGCTAGTGCTTTTTAGTCATATTTATCAATCTATTATTTTCCCATTGGTGAAAGAGCTTATCCAATAAAAACAGTTTGATTACCTTTATCGCTAACAACCCGCCCCAAATAGCACTAACCCAAATAGGCCAATGGCTCTCTGGTGTATAAATATAATTAGCGGTATACAGTATTACGCATACAATAATCGCTGTTATTATATTTTTAAGTAACTTTGTTTCATTTCTTACCCGCTTTTTAGCCTCTTCTATCCGATGATCTAGCTCAATACTTTCGGGTAAAGGTGTAGATGTCAGTTCAGACACACTCACATTAAATACTGATGCTAATGCACTGAGTGTTTCTAAGCTAGGTACTTCACCGTTTTCAATTCGTTGGATAGTTCTTGTGCTCAGTGATGATAGTAGAGCGAGCTGTTCTTGAGACCAAGCTCGCGCTAATCTCAATTGTTTAATTTTATTTTCCATCATAACCTACCTTAAAAATCGAATGATCTTAGGAGATGGCTATACTGTCAGCATAATGCAATCATGACCACGACAGCATGACGACAGAGCGACGACACCGCAGTGACAGTGGTAAATACTATTTTATAGAATAAAAAACGCCCAATAACAAATGTATTAGGCGCCTTGTTTCACACAAAACAGAGGAAGAATAAAAGGAGTTACTCTCCTGCAATACTCATTTCTGGGATCAATACCGAACCACACTGAATATTACTGCGAGTTTCAATATCATCAGCGATAGTCACCATATTCGCCCACATATCTTTTAGGTTTCCAGCAATAGTAATTTCACTCACTGGGTACTGAATCTCACCATTTTCGACCCAAAAACCTGAAGCGCCACGAGAATAATCTCCTGTAATCCCACTCACCCCTTGACCCATTAACTCAGTAACGATTAGCCCTGTTCCCATTTGTTTCAGTAATGCATCAAATGAAAGCCCTTGGCCTGCAATACGCCAATTATGGATGCCGCCCGCGTGGCCAGTGCTTTGTAAACCTAGCTTTCTTGCTGAATAGCTGGTCATCAACCACGTTTGTAGAACACCATTTTCGACGATATTGCGTTCACAAGTGCGAACACCTTCGCTATCAAAAGGTGATGATGCTAATCCACCCATTAAATGCGGTTGCTCATTGATAGTTAGCCAGCTTGGTAGAATTTGTTTTCCTAGGCTATCTAATAAGAAAGAAGATTTACGGTAAATACTGCTGCCACTAATAGCACCAACTAAGTGGCCAAATAGACCTGTTGCCACTTCGGCCGCAAAAATAACAGGCGCTTTCATCGTAGGTAATTTACGAGGTGATAAACGAGATAAGGTGCGTCGAGCGCATTCCTGCCCTACCCACTCAGGGGACTGTAATGCACCTAAGCTACGACCGATCGTATAAGCGTAATCACGTTCCATCTCACCATTTTGCTCTGCAATCACACAACTCGACATCGAATAGCGGCTTGAGCAGTAGCTTTGCAGCATACCATGGGAGTTGCCAAACACACGTACACCATAGTGCCCATTAAAACTGCCGCCTTCGGTATTCACAATGCGGGGGTCTGCATTTAATGCTGACATTTCTGCAACTGATGCTAAGCGGATAGCTTCTTCGGGAGAAAGTTCGCTCGCTTGAAACAAATTGAGGTCAGGAGCTTCAAAAGCCAACAAAGATTTGTCTGCCGGCCCTGCACACGGGTCTTCTGAGGTGTAATTAGCGATATTAATTGCCGCCTGAACGGTGCGTTCAATCGCTTCAGGGCTTAAATCTGTAGAAGAGGCACTACCTTTACGTTGTTGATGATAAACGGTGATCCCTAATGCCCCATCACTGTTAAACTCAACATTTTCGACTTCCCCTTGGCGGGTACTCACACTAATTCCTGTGCTTTTGTTTACTGCGACTTCCGCAGCATCACAACGTGTTTTTGCAAATTCTAATGCGTGTGCGACGGCTTCTTCGAGTTTTTTACGTTGTTCATTGACTTGTTCAGTTACACTCATGCTTTAGTCCAATCAATAATATGGGGGAAACGTGATTTTCTGCCCTAACACGTAAATGCTAGGTAGTCATAGAGGGGTTTTCCCAGTTACAATATATAATAGATGAATGTTAACACTCACAACACAGTAAATCATATTAATTACGCGTAATTAAACCACTGTGTTCGGTAAAAAGGAAAATCGATATGGCCAAACAGCCTGATGACTGGCTGGATGATATCCCAGCGCCGCAAGACGAAGAAGACGAGGAAATCATTTGGGTCAGTAAAAGCGAAATTAAGCGCGATGCTGAGATCCTCAAAAAATTAGGGGCTGAGCTCGTTGATTTAAGTAAAAGTGAATTAGAACGTATTCCGTTAGATACTCAATTACTTGAAGCTATTGAACTTGCTCAAAAAATCAAACGTGAAGGCCGTCGTCGCCAATTACAATTGATTGGTAAGTTATTACGTTCACGTGAGGTTGAGCCGATTACAGAGGCTCTGGATAAGCTTAAAAACCGTCACAACCAACAAGTAGTCATTTTACATAAACTGGAAGACTTACGAACCCGTTTATTAGATGGCGGTGATGAAGTCATTGAAGACGTAGTTGCCCTGTTCCCACAAACAGACAGGCAACAATTGCGTGCATTAGTCCGTAATGCGAAAAAAGAGCGTGAAGGCAATAAACCGCCAAAAGCCTATCGCCAAATCTTTCAATATTTGAAAGATCTGTCTGAAATGGCTTAATAAATTATCCCCTATGCTACGGCTAGGGGATTTTTCTTGGTAAATGTACCTAGTATTCTTACCAGCCATAACTAGCTAAAATGCGCTTTGATTGTATCAAGTAGTGTTTTGAACTCAGTATAGCCTTCTCTATCAAGGAAATGCCCGGCAGATTCTTCAATAATAACCTGTGTTTTTAAAGCCTCTGCCAATGCTTTCGAAGACCTTGGTGACACAATTTCATCATTGGTTGATATAATCGATATTCGATTATTTGCTATCTGTATGAGTTCATCATAATTCAATGGCTCAAGGGTGTGATGCTGTAATTCTGGCAATGTTTCTTGCGTTTCATCAAACCCTGATACCAATACATAACCTGCTACTGATTGCCTCGTATTTTGCAAAAATCGTAATGCGGTAATGCAACCTAAGCTATGACCAATCAAAACCGTATTTTCATCAATATCAAAAGGTAAGTGTTGTAAGCGCTGCTGCCACCTTTTAGGGTCGGGAGTTAAAGAATCAGGCATGGTGGGGACGTTAACAAAAGCGCCTAAGGCTTCAAGCTCTGATTTCAACCATGGAAACCAATTTTTATCAGGGGATGCCGTATAGCCGTGAACAATAAGGAATTTTTTTTCTTTTAGCGGAAATGCAGTGCAGGTAACGTTATTCATCCTAAAGACCCCTATCAGCTCAGTTATCTTATTTAGACTTTACCATGAGTGATAGGAATATTAGTTAGAGCTTTTTGTTATATCTAAAGCAAAAACGAACTCTTCTTCCCACATATCTTGTGCGTCATTCATCACATCAATAACATCTGCGAATTTTATACGTTGTTCGGCCGTCATATGTGAAAACGTGATGGTTACAGGCAACTCAATGCCTGCGGAAACCATGTCCCACAGGGCATCAAGATTATAGCCAAACCAATCAGGAAGGGAAAATTGTTGAGCAAATTGATCATAAAAATCATTCAATGAGTTTATATGTCTGAAATCAAAGCTCACCTGTTTGCTCATTATGATTTTCCTTTAGTGGACTTGAGTAAAGCTCTTATAGTGGTCATGAGTCACAAAAATCATCCCATCCGATGAGTACAGCAAACGGTCTGCCCCGCGATGACCACAGCGATAATTGATATCTGCTTCAAACCACTGACGCCCTTGTGCAATTGGCAAACTTTTTTCACGGTTAGAAAAACGGTCTCCGCCAATTGCTCTTCCAGGTAACACATCGCAAAGGTTACCTTTTTTCGCATCCCATCCGGCTTCACGGGCTTGTTTCTTCGTCATATAGAAAGCTGGAAGTTTTTGATATTTTTCCATAAAACTAACCACGTTGTCTTGTGCAGTTAGCTTATCAATCGGTTGTGGTGTTTCTTTTGGTGTTATCGCTTCACGAGAAGGTGGATTGCTTTGATTAATGGATGGTTCAGATGGTGTTTTATCTCCACCATTGAAATAAAGGCTAATCACAATCAAAATAGCCATCAATACGACAGGTAAAAAACGTTTATTCATAACACCTCAGTTGTTTTGTGCTTTGCAGGCACACAATCGCCCTAGTCACAACACCGACAAGAAATTGTCACCAGGGCGAGCAGAGCCTAGTTTATATCGCCATAAACGATTATGCGGTACCGCCAACGGTCAGTTTGTCCAGTTTTAATGTAGGTTGGCCTACACCAACAGGAACACTTTGGCCTTCTTTACCACAAACACCAACGCCTTTATCTAGCGCTAAGTCATTACCAACCATTGAAATCTGCTGCATAGCTTCAACACCCGAGCCTATTAACGTCGCTCCCTTCACAGGAGAAGTAATCTTACCCTTTTCAATTAGGTAAGCTTCTGATGTTGAAAATACAAATTTACCTGAGGTGATATCTACCTGACCACCACCAAAGTTTGGCGCATAAATGCCTTTATCCACACTTGCAATAATTTCCTCTGGCGTTGATGTACCTGCTAACATGTAGGTATTGGTCATACGCGGCATAGGTAAGTGCGCATAAGATTCACGACGTGCATTACCTGTTGGAGTAACTCCCATCAGGCGTGCATTCAGTTTATCTTGAATATAATTACGTAAAATACCATTTTCTATTAGGACGTTATACTGCCCAGGCACCCCTTCGTCATCAATAGCGAGAGAGCCACGACGGCCCGCTATCGTACCATCATCCACGACGGTACACAGTGGTGATGCGACTTGTTCACCAATTTGGCCTGAAAATACAGATGTGCCGCGACGGTTAAAGTCACCCTCTAAACCATGCCCCACCGCTTCATGCAATAGAACCCCAGGCCAACCGGCACCTAGCACAACAGGCATCATTCCCGCAGGAGCCGCAACTGCAGACAAGTTCACCAGTGCCATACGCACCGCTTCGCGTGCATATTGTTCAGCAACTACTTGCCCTTGGTGAATTTCCAAGAAATATTCATAACCATAACGACCACCACCGCCACTTGCACCGCGTTCGCGCTTGCCGTCATGTTCCACCAGCACGCTGACTGACAAACGCACTAACGGGCGAATATCTGCCGCCAAAGTACCATCTGTTGCGGCGACTAACACTTGCTCATAAACACCGGTTAAACTAGCATTGACCTCAATGACACGCGGGTCTTCTGCGCGTGCAACTTGGTCAACACGATGCAGCAAATCAATTTTTTGTTCCCGCGATAAGCTTTGCAGTGGATCTGCCACTGAATACAATTTTTTATATTCAACGTTAGTTAAAATTTGTGATTTACCAGAGCCTTGCTCATTCACAATGCTGCGTGCAGCGGTAGCACTTTGTGTCAGCGCGTGTAGCGAAATTTGGTCTGCATAAGCAAAACCCGTTTTTTCACCACTAACAGCTCTCACACCAACACCTTGGTCGATATTGTAAGAGCCATCTTTGATGATCCTATCTTCAAGCACCCATGACTCATGGAAGCTCGATTGAAAGAACAGATCCGCATAATCTAGATGGCGCTCAGATAACAAACCTAAAATGTCATACAGATTTTCTTGCCCAAGGCGGTTGGCGGCCAGCAAATGTTCGCTGACAGAAACTAAACTCATATTCGTTACTCTTTGGTTTCTTTTTTAATCAATGATGTCAATTGCGGTCTAAAACGGTTGTGTTTCACCACTTTTATTTGCTCGCGCATGACACTCAAGCTGTCTGTTTTAATATTCAGTACCGTAGAAGCGACGGCATCCACGTTCTTTTTCATCACTTTACCCCACCCATCAACCGCAAGGCTATGCCCCCACGTGCGACGTGTGCCGTGCACACCGACTTGAGCAGGTGCTAAAATATAGCATTGGTTTTCTATCGCACGAGCTCGTAATAACGGCTCCCAATGTGCTTGACCGGTGTAACGAGTAAATGCCGCTGGTACAGAGATAATTTCTGCACCTTGCTCACGTAATGCTTGGAATAAACCAGGAAAGCGTAAATCATAACAAATCGTCATACCAAGGCGACCCACCGGCGTATCAACAACGGTAATATGTTCACCACGCTGATAAATCACGGATTCGTTATAAGTGCCTTGTTCATCTTCGATATTGACATCAAACATATGAATTTTATCGTAGCGCGCTTTAATGTTTCCTTCAGCATCAAATAATAAGCTACTACTTGTAATACGTTCGGGATCTTCACGGCTAATCATTGGCATTGAGCCAATTAAAATCCAAACATGATAACGTTTGGCCATTGCGCTGATCGCTTTTTGCAAAGGGCCTTTTCCTTGCTCTTCCGCTTGTTTACGATAGGTCGCTGCATCTGCAAATAACAATGCGTTTTCAGGTGTCAGTACTAACTCAACAGTTTCTGGTAACTGTTTGATCTGTTGTTCGATTTGCGCCAAATTGTGTTTAGTATTATTTCCACTACATAACTGCAAAAGTGCAACGTTGCCATTTTTCATTACTCTTGAGTCTCCTTCAGTTGACGTAATACTTCATCAATTTTCGGCTCGTCCAAGCTACCTGTTACTCGGTAACGAATAACGGAAACTTTACTCCATAGTGGACCGAGCACTTTCGTTGCCGCAAATACGGCAGCGCCTGCAAATGGGTTTACCACAAACGCGGTTGCTACTCCTACTGTAGCAGATATTTCCGGTGTAATGACGGCTTCAACATTAATTTGGCGTTTAACGAGGTCAATTTGACCATTAAAAGCAATATCGGCAACTAAACCATCAACATAGGTATTTTTCGAAACCAGTACACCATTTTTAATGGTCGCATCACCTTTAATGGAATCAAAATCAAAGTCATCACTAAATGTATCGCTAAAATCAAATCGTAGTTTACGCAACAGCGCATCAAAGCTGACTAGACGCAATATTTGCCCTGCACGACCGCCCCCCATTTGTGCAATCGCTCCTTTACCCAATTTTGCAGACATTTTACCATTTAAAGAGGCAATATCTGGTGACCAAGGCAAATTAGCCCAATCTAAATCAAATTCAATAGTATAAGGTGATTGGATAATGGGAACCAATATACCAAAATACGCTGCTGTTTCGTCAAAAGCTTCGCCGGTCAATGAACCTGCAATTTGCGTTTTATTGCCGTTTTCGCTATTCCAAATAGCATCTAGCGTTAATTTCGTAACACTGTTATCTAGCGTGCCATCGGTCAGTTGCAATAACGTCCCTTTAGGTTGGATATTCGCACTAATTTCACCCAATTTCTGCCCAGCAACCCAACATTCTTTACAATGAAACTGCAATTGTGGCCATTGGCTAAAATCAAATTGTGTTGTGGCAAGGTCATTGATTTGAGCACTAGAGGAAGTGCTAGGGTTGTAATACAAATAATCAATAGCGACCTGCCAAGGCTGTGAAGCAAAGATTTGTAACGAGCCTTTTAGGTTTTCACTGTTGATACTGACCAACTGCTCAGGCCGTTGTAAATCATAAGAAAAGTTTACTGCGTTCCATTGCTGCCCAGCGAGGTAGATTGATGGAATATTGACCTGGAGCATATCCGGCAAGCCAATATTCATACCACCTTCGCGGCTATGGGATGACACTAGTAACCCAGCTAATTTCTCCCAGTTCATATCAGTAATCGCTGGCAAATCGACAATAAAAGCTGAGTTTTTAGGGAGTTCAGGAATACCGTCACACCATTGGGCAATATGGGCTTTTAATAAACTCAGAGGTTTGTCACTCAATCCCCATTGAGTATTAAAACCAATGCGCTTACCGATATCACCACCAACCACCAACTGTTCTGTGGTTCCTTTTGCTTGAACATTAATTTGCCCAAGCTCTGCTAACAAAGCGTTATCAATAGCAGGTAGTTGGCTTTTCAGTTGTTTTAGCCCTGCGGTGACGTCTATTTGTAAGCCAACGGGTTCTTTTGCCGTATTCGGAATGGTGATAGCGACTTGGCTTTTCCAGTCAGTGGTTCCTGATAATTTTTGTTTAATCTCAGCAGGTAACATTGCCAACTTATTCACCGCCCAGTTTCCGCTAATATTCACATCCACTAAATAATTTTTTGCTTGGTCAGTGGTAGTGAAATCGACAGTAATTGGCTGTTCAAACCAGTGTCCACGCAGGTTTTCACCGCGTAAATCTCCATTGTTAAACTCAAAGCTGCCCGTCAAAGCAGAAATAGTGCTATCAATTGACTGAATATATAAATCGTTTTTATTGAGATTGACCTTTCCTTTGGCGACAACATCCTTACCCGCCACCAGTGGAATAGATAACCCTAACTGGCCATTAACAGTTCCCCCAATTTGTAACTCTTCAAGCGTATCGCCAATTGAGTGGTTCATCGGGGTATGCACAAAATATTGCTGGATTTGTTTTCCAGTTCCATTGATATCTGCATTGATATACAGCATTTCTTTAGTGTAATCAGGGATATTGGCATCAAGATTGGTTGCTGTGGCATCCGCCAGTTTTACCGTTGGTGCATGCATAAATAGCCCTGCACGCCTAAAGTCTAAATCCATATCTAAGTTCAATAATGCAGGCCATTCACTGTCATATTCGAATGTCGCATTACGCAGAGGGACATAAACTTGGAATTGCCCATCATTGTTATCGTATGGGAAATGAGCTGGATCACCTTTATAGACCAACGTCGCATTATCTACACTACCTGCGATAATGGCTTTCGTCAGGTAATCCGCCACATCTTGCCCCATTAATTTTTGTGGGAAATAACGCCACGCATCCCCTGCATCATCTAAACGAATTCCGGCAAGAATGGCGAGATCGGCATAATTTCCTTTTTTCGCTTTTGCGTAACGAAACTCACCATTTGCCCAAAGAGACTGAGCTTGTACCTCTAATGATGGGCTCCACAGTTTAAATTCACTGTCATTATTTACCCAATGGAACTGACCTGTTGCCGTCTTTATTAAAAAAGGAGCTTTAAATTCATCGCGATAGTCCACTTCACTATCTTGCAAGCTAACTGTGGCACTACCACTTTGCATGCCACCAATTAAAACACCCGAAAAATGATTAACTGAAGGCAACTCTTTCCATTTTTTCCAGCTGACATTTTGCCAATCCATGTTGATTTGTACGTTTTCAGGCATGTTTTGTGTGATATCAAGGGCAAATTCACTCACTACACCAGTTGGTTGGCGATGTTGCCAATCTTGTACCATTTCAGGTGTTAAAAAAGAAAATGTGGGCAAAACTTCGCTTAAACGTTCGAGTTCAATATCTTTAGCACGGATGCGCCAATGGTCATTATCTTGATATTTTTTGCTGGCAGGCAAATACAATACAGAGACGCTCCCTTGCGGCCAGATAAACTCATTGGTTTTCAAGGTATCAAGCTCAGGAATGTTAAATAACCACCCATTCCCCTGCCTTTTCATTCGCAAAAGCAAATCATTAACTTGTAGGTTTTGGGCTAATTCGCCCGTTCCCCAGTTAGCTTCGCCTTGTCGTAGTTGAATAAGGCCGCTGTCAATTCGATGATTTCTCAGGGTTACCCAAGAAGACAGGCTAAAATTGGCATCCCGCAATGAAGTATTGTCACGCAGCCAGCGGCTAAGCCATGGCTGCATATCAATATTATCCGCTTGTAGATAAAAAATGCCGTCACTTAACACGCCGTTTTTATCTGACACATCAAGCTTTACTTGCAGATAGCCATGCTGCTTATTAATGGTTTCAAGACTCACAAAACCTTGAGCACGATGCCGTTCATTGTCATTCAGCCATGAAAGCTCGGGTAAAATCAGCGTTGTTTTTTGTTCAGAAGGTGTGAGGAAGGTTAATTGGCTTTCTTTTAATATAAAGTGGTCGAATTGCCGTAAAAATAGCTCTTCAATGCTATCTAAAGACTCGCCTTTCGCGGAGTCTCCAAGGCTTAAAGGAACTTTATAATCAACATTTAACTGATAGAAGGTTAAATCACGAAAGCGCCAGCGTAGAGAAAATAATGAGCTCCAGATATCTAATTCAACAGTAATGGTATTCGCGGTAACATCCGTAGTTTTACTCTGTAAAGCGACATCGGATAACGTCAGTACAGGGCCAAAAGATTGCCAAGCCCCTTCGATTTTACCAATTTGTACAGATACATCGGTCTTTTTTTCAACATAATCGACCAGATCTTGTCGATAGTTGTCAATATTTGGCAGAAGAAAACGCAGCCCTGACAGCACTAATGCACACAGCAATAATATAACCGCGGTCGTCACCAGTGCTACACGTGGCAGTCGTCTCACTCAAATCTCCTTATTACATCATTACGACGTCAAAACGTTCCTGACTGTAAAGAGGTTCAGTCTGAACTTTAACTTGCTTCCCAACAAAGATTTCAACTTCTGCAAGGGCATGTGATTCATCCCCTTTAAGGACATCAACCACCGCTTGGGATGCATAAACTAAGAACCTATCTGCATCGATAGTCCGGTGAACGCGAACTATTTCACGTAAAATTTCATAACAAACTGTTTCTACTGACTTAACGGTTCCACGCCCTTGGCAAGTTGGGCAGTCGTCGCATAACACATGTTCTAGGCTTTCTCTTGTGCGCTTACGCGTCATTTCAACTAAACCCAGTTGCGAAAAACCATTAATGGTGGTTTTGACTTTATCTTTGCTCAATGCCTGTTCTAATGATGCTAGCACACGGCGACGATGTTCAGGGTCAACCATGTCGATGAAGTCAATAATAATAATACCGCCTAAGTTACGTAAACGCAGTTGCCTTGCTATCGCTTGAGTCGCCTCGATATTAGTATTGAAGATGGTTTCTTCAAGATTACGATGGCCAACAAATGCTCCAGTATTGATATCAATCGTCGTCATGGCTTCAGTTTGGTCGATAATCAAATAACCACCTGATTTTAGCTCCACTTTTCGATCCATGGCTCGCTGAATTTCGTTTTCAACGTCAAACAAGTCAAATATTGGCTGATTACCTTGATAAAGTTCGAGCTTAGCCGTCATTTCTGGTACATACTCTTCGATAAACTCTTGCAATTGAGTATAGGTCAAACGGGAGTCAACACGAATACGATCAAGATGAGCACCTGCAAAATCACGGATAATGCGGTAAGCAAGCGCTAATTCACCATAGATTTTTGTGCGAGTCACATTACGTTTTTTTCGTTCAATCACTTTCGCCCACAGGCGCTTTAAGAAGGCCGCATCCTGTTTAACTTCCTCTTCCCCGACCCCTTCTGCTGCCGTACGGATGATAAAACCACCATTTTCATCACAATACTGTGAAACACACTCTTTTAGGCGTTCTCTTTCAACTTCACTTTCAATGCGTTGAGAAACGCCTACATGGGAAGCTCCTGGCATAAAGACCAAATAGCGAGAAGGGAGAGTTATATCTGTAGTAAGGCGAGCGCCTTTGGTGCCAAGGGGGTCCTTGACGACTTGAACGATTAAATCTTGTCCTTGCTTAACGAGCTCAGCAATATCCCTGACATGAAAGTTTTTTTGTTCGTCACCCGCAATGCATTCCGTATGGGGCATAATATCCGAAGCATGCAAAAAGGCCGCTTTATCTAGACCAATATCAACAAAGGCCGCCTGCATCCCCGGTAAGACACGGCTCACGCGGCCTTTGTAAATATTCCCTACTAATCCTCTTTTTGCTTCTCGCTCAACATGAATTTCTTGTAATATCCCACCATCAATATAAGCAACGCGCGTTTCAGATGGTGTAATGTTCACTAATAGTTCCGCAGTCATGACTTCCCCTTACCATCACTTAACGCTAAAAATCGCTGAATTAGCTCGTCTGTTTCAACCAGTGGTAAACCAACAACCCCATGGTAGCTGCCATTGATTTTACGTATAAAACGCCCACCAATGCCTTGAATTCCATAAGCGCCAGCCTTATCCATTGGCTCTCCTGACTGTATATAATCCCGTATTTCGAGTAAAGATAACTCGCGGAATGTCACATCTGTCACAATTAGTGACTGTATCGTCTGTTGACGGTTGGATAAGGCAATCGCCGTCATCACTTGATGAGTTTTTCCCGATAACGCACTTAGCATCTCTTCTGCATGCTGGCAATCGCGCGGTTTTTCCAAAATTTTGCCTGCAAGAACAACAATAGTATCAGCGCCCAAAACAGGTTGATTATCGGGTGCTATCGCAACACCAGCTAAAGATTTATCTCGTGCAAGACGTTGAACATAGTCTTGAGGCGTCTCCCCTTCCTGCCACAGCTCTTCTACCTCTGGACGTAAGATTTCAAAAGTATAATTAAGTTGCTGAACAAGTTCACGTCGACGGGGTGAGCCAGACGCAAGATAAATTAAACACATAAACTGTATTCCCAGTCAGAGTGACAACTAACATGCTAACATACTGAAAATTGCCGACGAGTTTTACGTAAAAGCAAAAATAGCCATGGCCATAGAATACCATTCACTAAGCTATTCCAAAATACTTGCGGATGGAATAATACTTGTGATGATAAAAATTCAGCCCAAAAAACAGCAAGATCCTGAATGATAGTCAGCAACATAATCACCAACGCTTGCTGCCACAGCGCCATATTACGCAACAACTGGTGCTTATAAGAGACGAGATAGCAAATAATGCTAAAAGAGAGGGCATGTACCCCCAGTGCTGAACCCTGAATGGAATCAACGATAATCCCTAAGATAAAGCTCGTGCCAACACTCACACGGTGTGGTAGCGCCATCACCCAATAAGTGAGAATCAACAGAAGCCATGATGGCCGGTAAAAGCTGAGTTGCTCCGGCCAAGGCATGACTTGCAAAATCAAGGCAATAAAAAACGATAACCAAATGATGGCGCGGCCATTTCCACGATACTCATCCATGCTAATTTACTCTCTTGCCCATAACCATACTGTGTTTCCTCTACTTATGGTTGTGACGTCGGAGCCATTGAGGGTGGCAATGGAGGCCCCTGAATTTCATTCGGGTTAGGTAATACTTGCGGCAATACTTTCATTAAGCGTTCATTTGCTGCCCGATAGACTTCCGAAGGCTGTAGTGGCGTTTTAGGGTCGTTATCATTTCCCCATAATAACAGAAGGTAACGTAAACGCTGCAATTCGGCGCTCGGCTTCGCGCTAATGATGGTATACGCTCGTTGTGTGTCGTGTTTTACGGCAGAGACCACCCCTACTGGATAACCTTCAGGGAAACGCCCCCCTAGCCCTGACGTGACAAGGACGTCACCAACACGAATATCGGTATTTTCAGGTAACGGTTCTAATTGGATATCATCAGCACATCCAGAACCGGCTGCAATCACACGAACATCATTACGTAATACTTGCACAGGCAATGCATGGGTAGTGTCACAAATTAGCAGGACACGGCTATTAAAATTACTTACCCCAACCACTTGGCCAACAACACCTTTATCACTAATAACAGGCTGCCCTTCATAAACGCCTTCATTACTGCCTTTATCTATAACCACTTGGTCACGATATGGCGTATTCGCGCCTGAAATAACTTGCGTTACCATCATGTGTTCATCTTGGCGAAGTGGTGAGCCAAGTAACTCCCTTAAGCGTGCATTTTCCTGCTTAAGTTGCTCTAAAAGCAAGTTGTCCGCTTTTTTCAGTAATAGCTCTTGTCGTAAGGCTTTGTTTTCGAATTGCAGTTGTTCTCTTGAAGAGAAACTTTCCGAAATATTATCTAGAAATTGGCGTGGGCCATTCGCTAAAAAATAGAATGGGCTAACCGCCGTGTCTAAGTAGTTACGGACTTTATTGAAAGGCTCAAAACGATGGTCAATCACCACCAGTACAAGTGCAATGATTACCGCAAAAAATATGCGTAACTGTAGGGATGGACCTCGCCTAAAAATTGGCTTCATGTGTGGCTAAGTTTCGCTAATGTCAGAGGAACAAAAAATAGTCGAAACAGTTGGAGAACCTCCCCAACCGTTTCTAAAAGGCCATTTAGTCTTCGCTAAACAGGTCGCCACCGTGCATATCAATCATTTCTAACGCTTTACCGCCGCCACGCGCGACACAAGTTAGTGGATCTTCTGCAACAATAACCGGGATACCCGTTTCTTCCATCAATAAGCGATCTAAATTACGAAGAAGCGCGCCACCACCCGTTAAGACCATACCGCGTTCTGAGATATCTGAGGCTAGTTCAGGAGGACACTGTTCAAGTGCTAGCATTACCGCACTGACAATTCCTGTCAGGGGTTCTTGCAATGCTTCTAAAATTTCATTGGAATTCATTTTAAATCCGCGAGGCACACCTTCAGCAAGGTTACGACCGCGAACTTCAATCTCGTAAACTTCATCGGTTGGGAAAGCAGAACCAATTCCATGTTTGATGCGTTCTGCTGTCGCTTCACCTATCAGCGAGCCGTAATTACGACGTACATAGTTAATGATAGACTCATCGAAACGGTCACCACCAATACGTACCGAAGAAGAGTAAACAACGCCATTTAAAGAAATAACAGCGACTTCTGTCGTACCACCACCAATATCAACAACCATTGAGCCTGTAGCTTCTGATACAGGTAACCCAGCACCAATAGCTGCAGCCATCGGCTCTTCAATTAAGAAGACTTCACGCGCACCCGCACTTAGCGCGGACTCACGAATGGCTTTACGCTCAACTTGTGTTGCACCAACAGGCACACAAACAAGGACTCGCGGACTAGGGCGTAAAAAACTGTTACTATGAACTTGTTTGATGAAGTGCTGTAACATTTTTTCAGTCAAGAAAAAGTCAGCGATAACACCGTCTTTCATTGGCCTGATTGCCGAAATATTGCCTGGTGTACGTCCCAGCATCTGCTTCGCTTCACCACCGACTGCAGCAACGCTTTTTGGCGATCCAGAGCGGTCTTGACGAATAGCAACTACAGAGGGTTCATTTAATTTTACGCCTTGTCCTTTGACATAAATAAGGGTATTGGCCGTACCCAAGTCAATAGACAGGTCATTAGAAAACATGCCACGAAATTTTTTAAACATAACGAAAGAGTTATCCTGCAAGCTGGGGACGAATTTAAACCCGTCTACTCTACCAACCACTTGAAGCTGCCTCAAGGCGTTAATGAGCTGCTTCTATAAATATGGTTAATTCATCTATTTTTCACGTACCGTACTGTACATGCTTCTTATGTAAACGAAGCAGATAAAAACCCCAAAAATAGATATTAATTGTATTCTTTACCTACAGGATAAAATTATACAGAAAAACATCTACTCTTTGGTTGTTATATACTCCATCTTTTTCTTCCCAGTGTGACAAGTTATTGGGGCAACAAGTTCAAATATTATTTAGTTCTTTTTATTATTGCTACACACTGGCTATTTCCAATACAAATTGGGTGAATTCGCTGGGTGTTCGCTCTATTATCTACCAAAAACGCGGCAAATTTATGTCAATACGCAAAATGAATCCGTCGAGATGCGATATTTTGCATGATAAAAGCCTATTTATGCCAGAAAAAAATTATTTTTTACAAATTAATTACAATATTAATAGCTTAAACACTGTCACTACGTCAATGAATTACCCGCAAATTTTAGGCACTTTTAAAGTACATATTTAATCATTTTATTAGGAGTGAAAGATGAAAGCTCTCATCCTGCAACAATCGGAAGATAAAATTATCTCTGGCATTCAACCTCTAACGACAGAAATGCTCCCGGCCGGTGATATTATAGTCGATATTCATTGGTCCACACTCAATTATAAAGATGGGTTAGCCATTTGTGGAAAGGCGGGAGTTGTTCGCCAATATCCGATGGTACCTGGTATCGATTTTTCAGGCGTGATCCACCACAGTGAAGACCCACGCTTCCAAGTTGGCCAACATGTGCTACTGACTGGATGGGGGGTTGGTGAAACGCATTGGGGGGGTTTAGCGTCTCAAGCAAGGGTTCCGGCTAAATATTTAACGCCTCTTCCAGAGAATTTATCTTTAAAGCAAGCGATGGTTATTGGCACTGCTGGCTTTACCGCTATGCTTTGCGTAAACGCTTTAGAAGAAGCGGGTGTGACGCCAGATAAAGGCGAAGTCATCGTGAGTGGCGCTAGCGGTGGTGTTGGTAGTACTGCCGTGCAATTACTGTCTCTACTGGGTTATGAGGTTGTCGCGATTTCAGGTCGAGAAGAAAACAGCAGTTACCTGCAAAGTTTAGGTGCCAAGAGAGTATTACCTCGCAGTGATTTCACTCACCCTGCTAAGCCATTAGACAAACAGCTATGGGCAGGGGCGATTGATACTGTAGGCGGTGAATTACTCGCCAATCTTCTTGCACAAACGCACTATAATGGTACTGTTGCTGCCTGCGGTTTAGCCGGTGGCTTCGACTTACCAACTAGCGTCATGCCATTCATTTTACGTAATGTTCGCCTTCAAGGTGTGGATTCTGTTTACTACCCTGCTGCAAGTCGCGCTAAAGTATGGCAGCGCCTTGCAGATACTCTCCCCGCGGCTTTCTATGAGCAAGTCAGCAATGAGATTAAATTAGAAGATTGTGTCGAATATGCAAAAAAACTCTTAAAAAATGAAGTCACTGGGCGTACGCTAGTTAACCTACTAGCGGAGTAACGCATTTATTGCGGTACTCCCGCCTAAATAGGGATTACCGCACATTTTCAAAAATAAATTCGGGTAATTTCTCTGATAAGACCAGTATTTTGCTGCTATATGTCACGAAATAATTATAATGACGGACTTTGTCAGTAGAAAATCCATTTATTTTTATGATAAAAGATGACAAACGCTTAGCATCGCGTTATGTTGTCGGGCTATTGATAATATCGTCGGAGTTAGCAGCATAATGGCAGAAGATATTCACATTTTACTCTTGAATGGGCCAAACCTGAACCTGCTAGGTACACGGGAACCTGATAAATACGGCAACCAAACTCTTGCTGATATCGTATCCAAGCTCGAGGCAGAGGCAAACCCGCTAGGAGTAAAACTGAGTCATTTTCAGTCAAACGCAGAATTTGAACTCATCGATAAAATTCATGCTGCACGTCATGATGTTGATTTTATCCTCATCAATCCGGCTGCATTCACACATACCAGTGTTGCACTACGTGATGCATTACTCGCGGTGAGTATCCCGTTTATCGAGATCCACCTGTCTAATGTGCATGCTAGGGAATCATTTCGCCAACATTCTTATTTCTCCGATAAAGCTATCGGTGTAATTTGTGGTCTAGGTGCTGATGGTTATAGTTTTGCTTTACAGGCAGCGGTTAACCGTCTGCGCCTAATTAATTCAATCCAAATATAAGAGTACGGAATCATATCCATGGATATTCGTAAAATTAAAAAGCTGATCGAGCTGGTCGAAGAGTCTGGCATTTCTGAACTGGAAATTTCTGAAGGGGAAGAGTCAGTACGTATCAGCCGCGTTTCACCTGCTGCTCAGGTTATGGCTGCACCTCAACAGTATTACTCAGCACCGGTTGCACAACAACCTGCTCTGGCTAATGCAGTTGCACCATCTGAAGCAATGGTAGCGCCAGCTGCACCAGCCGCAGTTGCAGGTCACCAAGTTCGCTCACCAATGGTCGGTACTTTCTACCGCGCACCAAGCCCAGAAGCGAAGCCATTTGTCGAAGTTGGTCAAACGGTCAGCGTTGGTGATCCACTTTGCATCGTTGAAGCGATGAAAATGATGAACCAAATCGAAGCAGATAAAGCAGGCGTTGTTAAAGCCATTCTGTTGCAAAACGGTGATGCAGTAGAATTTGACGAGCCATTAGTTGTCATCGAATAACGAGGCGTTTCCATGCTGGAAAAAATTGTTATTGCTAACCGTGGAGAAATCGCATTACGTATTTTGCGTGCCTGTAAAGAACTTGGCATCAAAACAGTAGCGGTTCACTCTACGGCAGATAGCGATCTAAAACACGTGTTACTGGCTGATGAAACAATTTGTATCGGCCCAGCAGCATCAGCGAAAAGTTACTTAAATATCCCTGCGATTATCTCAGCAGCGGAAATTTCAGGTGCGCAAGCAATTCACCCAGGATATGGTTTCTTGGCTGAAAATGCAGATTTCGCAGAACAAGTTGAAAACTCAGGTTTTGTTTTTATCGGTCCAAAAGCTGAAACCATCCGCCTAATGGGTGATAAAGTTTCTGCCATTAACGCGATGAAAAAAGCCGGTGTACCTTGCGTTCCGGGTTCTGATGGCCCATTAGGGAACGACACTGAAAAAAATAAAGCCATCGCGAAACGTATCGGCTACCCTGTCATCATCAAAGCATCTGGTGGTGGTGGTGGTCGTGGTATGCGTGTGGTACGTAATGAGAAAGATTTAGAATCTTCTATCAACCTAACGCGTGCTGAAGCGAAATCCGCTTTTAATAATGATATGGTTTACATGGAAAAATTCCTTGAAAACCCACGTCATATTGAAATTCAAGTCATGGCTGATGGCCAAGGCCATGCGGTTTACTTGGCTGAGCGTGACTGTTCAATGCAGCGTCGCCACCAAAAAGTGGTTGAAGAAGCACCAGCTCCAGGTATTACACCTGAAATTCGCCGCAATATCGGTGAGCGCTGTGCCAATGCGTGTATTGAAATCGGTTATCGCGGTGCAGGTACTTTCGAATTCTTATTTGAAAACGGTGAGTTCTACTTCATCGAAATGAATACCCGTATTCAAGTTGAGCACCCAGTCACTGAAATGATCACTGGTGTAGACTTGATTAAAGAGCAGCTGCGTGTTGCATCTGGGTTACCATTATCAGTGAAGCAGGAAGATATTGTGGTTCACGGCCATGCTGTGGAATGCCGTATCAACGCAGAAGACCCGAATACCTTCATCCCAAGCCCGGGCAAAATCACCCGTTTCCACTCTCCTGGTGGTTTTGGCGTACGTTGGGAATCTCATATTTACGCAGGCTACACTGTACCTCCGTATTATGACTCAATGATTGGTAAATTAATTACTTATGGTGAAACTCGTGAAATCGCTATTTCTCGTATGAAAAATGCGTTAAACGAACTTATCGTCGATGGTATTAAAACCAATATTGAACTGCACCAAATGATTATGAGCGATGAAAATTTCCAAAAAGGCGGAACTAACATCCACTATTTAGAGAAAAAACTGGGTATTGCTGAATAAGTCAGCGATAACCTGTTTAACTCATCGTTAATCGATACCGTAACGCGCTGCGTTACGGTATTTTTTTATGCTAAATACGCTTTATTGCACTTTTCTTCTGCTATTTTTCACACTCAGCCCACGGATTATCGTACAATTGCTGATTATTTTTTTATGGAAATGAAGGGGAATAACGGGTGGATAAACGTTTTCTTCAATCAAATAAAGAAGCACGCTGGTCATTTTATTTGACTATCGCCTATCTAGTCGGCTGGGTTATTAGTGCCTACCTGCCGGACAATACACTTGGAGTTACAGGGCTACCACTGTGGTTTGAATGGTCTTGTCTCATCTTACCCATCATTTTTATTTTGCTCTGCATTATGATGGTTAAACTGATTTTTAAAGACATCTCTCTGGAGGAGAATGATGCAGATTGAAGTTCTCCTGCCTCTCGTCGGCTACCTAGCTCTCGTCTTTTTGCTATCCATTTATGCATATAAAAAACGAACAAAAGGCGAGTTTTTAAATGAATACTTTTTAGGTAATCGTTCAATGGGCGGCTTTGTCCTTGCGATGACCATTACCGCTACCTATATTAGTGCGAGTTCTTTTATTGGTGGGCCGGGAGCTGCCTATAAATATGGCCTAGGTTGGGTGCTATTGGCGATGATCCAACTGCCTGCTATTTGGCTTTCTCTCGGCGTACTTGGTAAAAAATTTGCTATTTTGGCGCGTCGCTATAATGCCGTTACGCTCAACGATATGCTGTATGCACGCTACCAAAGCCGATTTTTAGTGTGGTTTGCCAGTGTTAGCCTGCTCATTGCCTTTTTTGGTGCCATGACAGTGCAATTTATTGGTGGTGCGCGCTTATTAGAAACAGCAGCAGGTATTCCATATACTTACGGGTTAATAATTTTTGGGGTTTCCATCGCACTCTACACCGCAATTGGTGGGTTTAGAGCTAGCGTATTAAATGACGCACTGCAAGGGCTAGTGATGCTATTAGGCACGGTGATCCTACTAGTGGCGATTATTTACCATGCCGGTGGTCTACCCTCTGCAATAGAAAAAATGCATAGCATAGACCCGAAATTGGTATCGCCTGAAGGTGCAGATGACATTTTAAGCGGGCCATTTTTAGCGTCATTTTGGGTTTTGGTCTGTTTTGGGGTGATAGGCTTACCTCACACCGCAGTACGTTGTATTTCATATAAAGACAGTAAAGCGGTTCACCGCGGCATTATTTTGGGAACTATCGTCATGGCAGTGCTGATGTTTGGTATGCACTTTGCAGGCGCTCTCGGTCGCGCAATTTTACCTGACCTCACGATCCCAGACCAAGTGATCCCGACCTTGATGGTACAAGTTCTGCCACCTTTCGCAGCAGGGATCTTCCTTGCAGCACCAATGGCTGCGATTATGTCGACGATCAACGCACAACTGCTGCAATCCTCAGCGACCATCGTAAAAGATATCTATCTGAACACTGTGCCAAAGCAAATCAAAAATGAAAAGCGTCTTGCGCGGATCTCTAGCCTTTCCACTTTGGTCTTAGGTGCGTTGCTTTTAGTTGCAGCATGGAACCCGCCTCAAATGATTATCTGGCTGAACTTACTGGCTTTTGGTGGTTTAGAAGCCGTTTTCTTGTGGCCATTAGTCCTCGGGCTCTATTGGGAAAAAGCCAATGGAACAGGTGCAATCAGTGGTATGGTCGTCGGTGGCGTCAGCTATGCCATATTGGCAAGTTTTAAAATTGAAATCATGGGCTTTCACGCTATCGTCCCATCACTGATTTTTAGTCTTATTGCCTTTTTTGTCGGTAATCTTTTTGGCAAAAATCCAGTACAATCACCAGCAAACGAACAGGTAACTAGCACTCACTGATTCCTATCTACTGATAGGTGAATTTGGCGTTACCTAATGTAAATGAACAAATGCAATGCTCTAGATAATTCGCGTCATAGATAGGCGGCAAACGAGCTAATCCCTAGGAGCATACACCAGTATGTGACTAGGGTTAGTGAGCGCAGCCAACAACGCTATGGCGTGAAGAATGACGAGCATTTTAGAAGAGAAAAAACAATGCCTTGGATACAAATAAGACTAAACTCAACTGCAAAAGATGCTGAAAACCTTGGCGATGAGTTAATCGAAACAGGGGCGGTATCCGTCACTTTTCAAGATAGCCATGACACACCCGTGTTTGAGCCACTTCCAGGGGAAACACGTCTTTGGGGTGATACCGATGTTATCGGGCTCTACGATGCAGAAACCGACATGAAACTTGTCGTCGCTCAACTAGAAAATAGTCCTCTACTGGGCACGGGTTTTATCCATAAAATCGAACAATTAGAAGACAAAGATTGGGAAAGAGAGTGGATGGATAATTTTCATCCAATGCGCTTTGGAGAACGTTTATGGATCTGCCCAAGCTGGCGTGATGTACCCGATCCAACAGCGGTTAATGTGATGTTAGATCCTGGTCTCGCCTTTGGTACTGGAACACATCCAACCACCTCATTATGTCTTCAATGGTTAGACGGCCTTGATCTCGAAGGTAAAACCGTGATCGACTTTGGTTGTGGATCCGGAATTTTAGCGATCGCTGCATTAAAATTAGGTGCCGCTCATGCGATTGGGATCGACATCGACCCCCAAGCTATCACCGCAAGCCGCGATAATGCGCAACGTAACGGTGTTTCAGAGCGTTTATCCCTATACTTACCGAAAGACCAACCTAATGACTTACAAGCCGATGTCGTGGTTGCTAACATCCTTGCTGGCCCATTACGCGAACTTGCCCCTATGATTAGTGTACTACCACGTCCGGGTGGGTTATTAGGTCTTTCTGGTGTACTCGCCAGTCAAGCTGAAAGTGTTGCGGATGCATACCGTTCAACTTTTGACATTGACCCTGTCGCTGAAAAAGAAGAATGGTGCCGGATTACGGGTGTCAAGCATTTTTAGTGATTTTTTTTATTAAAATCAGAGAATAATTTCTTTGAAAACAACGCCAGAATAGATTATCTTATAGCTCAAATATTGCTCAATAGCTGGCGATAATCTGTTCTGCACGAGATTTGAACAGCACAACAGTTATTTTAATAAATCGTTATGGAACCAACTTAACTATTTGTTAAATATAACTAATTTTATAATTGCAAACCTGCAAGATAAAAAAATTAGTGATAAATAACCGTTTGCTCAAAGTTTGTCCTTTCATATCTCGTAAAAAATGCGTAATATACGCGCCCTTGCAGTCACAGTATGGCCCCCATTTAGTTATGCGAATCGGACAATATCAGTTGAGAAACTGTCTTATTGCTGCCCCCATGGCAGGCATTACAGATAAACCGTTTAGGTCACTCTGTTATGACATGGGTGCTGGGATGACAGTATCAGAGATGCTTTCTTCTAATCCTCAAGTTTGGAAGACCGACAAATCTAGACTCAGAATGGTTCATCGCGATGAACTTGGGGTTCGTTCAGTGCAAATAGCTGGCAATGATCCCGATGAAATGGCTGCCGCGGCTCAAATCAACGTTGAGAGTGGCGCTCAAATCATCGATATCAACATGGGCTGTCCAGCTAAAAAAGTGAATCGTAAGCTTGCAGGCTCGGCACTGCTACGCTACCCAGAAATCGTGAAATCGATTCTTGAAGGTGTCGTCAAAGCAGTGGATGTGCCAGTTACCCTTAAGATCCGCACAGGCTGGTCACCTGAAGAGCGAAACTGCATAGAGATTGCCAAATTGGCCGAAGATTGCGGCATTCAAGCTCTCACTATTCATGGCAGAACTAGAGCCTGTCTGTTTAATGGGGAAGCTGAATATGACAATATTCGGGCAGTTAAGCAGACTGTTACCATTCCGGTTATTGCCAATGGCGACATTACTGACCCGCTAAAAGCCAGAGCTGTTTTAGACTACACAGGGGCGGATGCCTTGATGGTAGGCAGAGCGGCTCAGGGAAGACCCTGGATCTTCCGGGAAATCCAGCATTATCTGGACACAGGTGAAATATTGCCACCGATGCCTATGGCAGAGGTACAACGTATTATGCTAGCGCATGTACAGGAATTGCACGACTTTTATGGTCAAGGCAAAGGAGCCCGTATTGCGCGCAAACATGTTTCTTGGTACTTGAAAGAACATGCACCTGATGACCAGTTTCGGCGCTCATTCAACACCATTGAGGATGCCAGCGAACAGCTGGAGGTGTTGGAGGCATTTTTTGAAAATTTTTGCGTAAATAAAGATAAGAGCTGACAGAACTATGTTCGAACAACGCGTAAATTCTGACGTACTAACCGTTGCTACTGTAAATTCACAAGATCAAGTAACTCAAAAACCGTTACGTGACTCAGTCAAGCAAGCACTGAAGAACTATTTTGCTCAATTAAATAATCAAGATGTTAATGATTTATATGAGCTGGTATTGGCTGAAGTAGAACAGCCTTTGTTGGACATGGTTATGCAATATACCCGTGGGAACCAGACCCGTGCAGCCCTGATGATGGGTATCAACCGCGGCACTCTGCGTAAGAAACTGAAAAAATACGGCATGAACTAATCCTAGTCGGTTAATGCAGTATTTTTGTGAGCCCTCACTGTAATGCAGTGAGGGCTTTTTATTATCAAGCCGCAGATAGATTAAACTTCTGAACCGCTTGTTGTAGGTCTTGAGTTTGCTGTGCTAATGAGTTGGCTGCTGTAGCCACTTGCTCAACTAAAGAGGCATTTTGCTGCGTAACACTGTCCATCTGTGTAATAGCGACTCCAACTTGGGCGATTCCTTTGCTCTGCTCTTCTGAAGCTACGGTGATTTGCTCCATAATTGCTGTCACCTCATTGATTCCTTGTAAAATATGCTCCATCGTTTTGCCCATCTCGTTCACCAAACCAGTTCCTTTTTGTACACAAGTTCCTGAGTCTGCAATTAACCGTTCAATTTCCATCGCTGCTTCTGCACTATGGCTCGCTAACTTACGTACCTCTGCAGCGACCACCATGAAACCGCGCCCATGCACACCCGCACGAGCCGCTTCGATAGAAGCATTGAGCGCTAAAATATTAGTTTGGAAACTGATATCGTTAATCATGTTGATGATATCTGCGATTTTTTGTGAACTTTGGGATATTTCGCTCATAGTAACGACAACTGAATCAACAATGCTATTCCCTTTATTAGCGACCACGAACGCTTCACCGACTAGCTGATTAGCTTGAAGTGTGTTTTCCATATTCAGTTGAACTGCTGCTGTAATTTCCTCCATACTCGCTGCCGTCTCTTCTAACGCAGCGGCCTGCTCTTCTGTTCGAGATGAAAGGTCGCTATTACCGTTTGAGATTTCACTTGCTCCCAAATAAATATTGTCACTTCCTTGCCGGATTGTATTGACCGATTCACTTAAATCTTTTCTCATCCCTTCAAGTATTGGAAATAATTTTCCTACACAGCTATTTCCAAATGACTGTACAGGATGGCTTAAATCACCTTTTGCGATATCAATAAAATGCTGTCTCAGTAAACCTAGTGGTTTTTGCATCATCTCTGCCATATAGCGATCCGTAAAAATGAGCATGAAGATCCCTAATATTGCAGTAATGATCATAACCACTCGCGTAATATCCATCACGTTATCAACATGATTTCGAGCTTGGCTAATCAACTCTTCTGCTGTCTGGTTGAATTTTTGAATTGAAGAACCAAAAGCTCGGCTCAATGCGGGAGTGACATTATGGGCGTGGGACAAATATTTATTGGTATCACTTTCCATACTAAGGGCTAATTGAGGCTTTACCCCATCATAAAGTAGTGCTTGCCAACTGCTAATTACCTGCTCTGCAATTTCAGGAGTCATTGGCCCTGGGGAAATCAATTTCATCTGCTCTAAATATTTTTCCATATTGGACATTGCCTCTCTGACGGGGCCATAGTCCACTGTTTTTCCTTCACCTTTACTTTCCATTACCCGGGTTAACCGTGTAACAAAACGGAAATATTGGTCATTTCCCTGACTGATCACCGTCATTTGTTGTACTAATTGCCTATCAATATCGTTTCCATCAGCAATGCGTGATAGTGACCAACCACTATATACATTCGTTCCCCCCAAGATCAGACACAAAATACTTAACAATACGAAGACCACAGTGCGAATTGAGTAATTTCGAAGTTTCTGCATAGAATTTCTCTTTTGGTGGGATAATCTGACAATATTTAACTTTATCGGCGTTATAGGAAAATATTTTAACCGCTAGATTTGGTTGTTCTTTATCCTAAATAGGTAAAAATACTTATATTTCAAGGGGGTTACTATTTGATTTTGGGAATCAGAGAAAATTAAAAATTTGAGATTAATGTGAGTAATTTGAAGTAGATCGCTAAATACAAGAATCCAACCTGAGTAAATGAACCATCTAGAATACTATTTTCATGTCTATCCTGACGTAAAAGCTACCATCCCCTCAGTAACATATACCACCTAAGTCAACAATTTATTTCCACTTAAATCAAATAATTAGGCATAGAATAAATTGGTTTAAATTAATTGATCTTGAAATCAATAATAATATAATAAGATTGATTATCATTTGCATTATCATTACAAAAAGGCAAACCGACTCCAATGAAAAACATTTCCTCCGTTGGAAACAATATGGTTAAATTTAAGCCAGATTTTATTTGTTTCATTATTTTATCAACACTTTCTTTTACAACTCATGCAGCCAATAAAGAGCTTAAATCATCGCAGCTTCAAGATGCTACCGATGCAATTGAGCTACAAGATAGTTATGCAAGGCCTGACTACGTTGAAATAGAACGTTTACGAGATACCAAGCAAATTATTGTTATTTCAAAAGAAGATATTCAAGGTAAAGGAAATCGCACAATCTCTGATGTGCTTAAATCCGTTCCTGGTATTAGTGTCGATACCTCTGGGCAAGGTAATATAGACTTGCGAGGACAAGGGGCTGAAACCTCACAACGTAACCTACAAGTATTACTTGATGGGGCTCCAATTACCACATTAGCAAATCACCCTTACACCACTAACTACGATATTATTCCCGTTGAACAACTTGAGCGTATTGAAATCATTCCCGGTGGTGGAAGCGTTATTTACGGCTCAGGGACTGCAGGTGGAGTCATTAATATCACGTCTAACCTGAGAGGTATGGCTAATCCCAAAACAAGTGTTTTATCTGAATGGAACTCAGAAGGATACCGTTTAAATGCTAATTTGGGAGCGCGGGTTAATGATAAATTTTCAATTTTAGGCACAGCCAGTAAACTAAATCGTGACCTTTACTATAAAGATACCTACCGTAATTCAGAATATTATTCATTAGGTGGAAGATGGGATCTCACTTCAGATCAAAGCCTGATGTTGCGAGGAAGCCATCTCACTGAAAGTTCCCAATACGTAAAAACGCTCACATCACGTAATATCAAAAAGTATGGTAAAGACTACGTTCCACCAGACAAAACCGTCACTGTCGGTATTGATGAAAATGGTAAGTTAATTAAAAAAACAATCAGCGGTTATTTGACTGGTGACCGCGAGGTCGATAGCTATAATTTAAGTTACCAAAATGCATTTACGGATAAACTCAATTTTGCTACTGATGTTTTCTACACTGATGGTTTTTATACTAACAATGCCAACTGGGAACAAAAAGTTAATCAAAAAAGCCACGGAACAAAAATCAAATTAGATATCGGCTATCTTGATGATAGTAACCTACTTTTGGGCATAGATTATTCCAAACAAAAGGCTTCTATTCATTATATTGGAAGCTATAAAAAGGACAGTAAAGGCCGATATTATGGGGTTCCTCATAATTTCGATTATGATAAAACCACAAAGGCAATTTATGTCCTTAACAGCCTGAAATCAGATCAATTTGTTTTTACTCAAGGGCTAAGACGTGAATTGGCTGAATGGTCATTTGATAAAAGCGGTACTGTAAATGGATCAGGTACTTCAGACCGTTGGAATACCGCTGCAGAACTTTCTCTCGCTTACCTTTATCGCGATACAGGTCGAGTTTATGGGCGATATGAACGAGGCTACACCCTTCCCGATGGCTTGCAAATCAGTGACCAATCGGTCGTTAATGGTGAAAAAATTTACACGCCGACTAAGGCAGAAGATGAGAAATATGACTTATTTGAGGTCGGCTTAAGAGACAAATTAGCGTTTAGTACTGTCAATGTCACGTTCTGGACATCCAATACAAATAATCAGTTAAATCGCATTTATCTCACTAGCGTCAATGATGCGAAGACAATGAATTTGTTGAAAACTCGCCGCTGGGGAGCCGATGTTGACTTCCAGCAAACGCTCGGTGATTTCACCTTCCAAGAATCATATTCATGGCTCAGAGGACGTTCTGATTATAACAACCATGGCCGCCAATTCTTGGAAGAAAACGGCAAAAACACCATTGATTACACGAAAAGTGGTTTAACTAAAGTGCCAGAGCACTCCGTTAAACTAAAAGTAAAATACGACTTTACTGAGGATTTATCAGGAGATATTCAGTACACCTATTATGGTTCGTACAATAACTTCCTTTCTGATGCCAATAAAGAAGAAGATGGCGTTGTTAAATCACGTGAGCTCATTGACCTGAGTGTTCGTTACACACCGATTGAACACATTGAATTATATGGTGGGGTCACTAACTTAATGAATAAAACTTACTACGACTATGTTACTGCAGGCTACGGCTCATTGATTCCTGGAAATGAGCGCTCATTCTTTGCAGGTATCAAAGCCACCTATTGATTTAAACAGGAAATGTTTCAGTGACTATAAACCCGTTTTTTCGTTATAAACTTGCTTTAGCACTGTCACTCGTTATCCATATCATTGCCATTATGTTTATCGCCCTACAAGCAGGTAGGGCGGTACCTATGGTCGAAGGTGAGGAAACGATAACGCTATCTCTAGGGGGACCAATGGGCTCCGCTGGGGGCTCAGGAGAGCAGAGTAGTAAGAGACAAGCGCAATTACAAGAAGTTATATCAGAATCCTCCTCGAAGGCTGAAGCTGCTTCGCAATTGAAGCAGCTTAGCAAGTCTCAACCTAATGAAAGTAAAATACCCTCAAAAACCCAACTTAAAAATTCATTAACTCCTGTTAATGTCCCCGTTGATAATACAATTGAATCACCTTTGCTCACACAGAAAACCAAAGTAAATATAAAACCGGAGATCAGTCAGCCCGTACAAGGAAAAAAACAAGAAAAACAAAGTAAATTACTGAACAATGACACTCGAAATAACACAGAAAATCAGCTTATTGCCAATAAAATAAGCCATAAAACACAGCAAGACTCACTAGAAACAGCTAAAGAAACACCATCCAATTCAGCTGCTAAAAATCATTCTGTCACCACCTCATCAACTTCAGAAAGTAGTCAAGGTGGTAAAGGGAATAATATATTATCGGGTAATAACCAATTCGCGGCTAATGGTGATGGAAGTTATACCGCACTCGGTTCGAGTGGTATTTCCTATACAATTTTACAGGATGCGACCCCTAAGTATCCAAAAGAGGCTCGCTCCTTAGGCTATACAAAAGTGGTTAAAATACAAATTCGGTTATTAGTTGGATTAGATGGCCAAGTTGAATCCGTTGAAATATTAAACAACAAGATCCCTGATTTAGGTTTTAAAGAAGAAGCGGTGAAAGCGATTAAAAAAATGACCTTTAAACCCATTATTTATCAAGGACAAAATATTAAAATGTACTTTAAAAAAACGGTCATATTTCAATACTAGCTTACAGTCAGCCATATTGTTGGACAGAAAAAAGGTACAGCGAACCCTCACTGTACCTTTGCAGTTATTTTACAGCTTGTATTTTGAAAAATTAACGGTATATCGGTAACAAATTAAACTGCGCTAACAATTGGCAAATAATACCAAAGACACCAAAAGCGATTACGGCATAGATTAACCCCTTTCCGCCCCACACTTTAAATTTAGATTCAGGAAAACGCTCTCTTACCTTTAATGCCATAACTGCAGGGCAAATAATCGCCCATATACATGCCGCCATACCTGCATAAGCTATTGCGATCAAAAAACCATTTGGGAATAACATGCAAAGAATAAGAGGAGGCAAGAAACATAATAATGCAGATTTCATTCTACCTGATGGGTTATCTTTAAAATTTAGCGAAGCAAGAATGTAATCAAATAACCCAATTGCGACACCTAAGAATGAACAGAATACAGCACTAATAGAAAACCACAGTAAGAATGTCGCAATATTTTTGCTATTCAGCACTGCATATAATGATTCAATAAATGCGTCTAAATTACCGCCTTTATTAATAATTGTTAAAAACTCTGCCCGTGGTAGATTTCCCATTGTCCCCATGATCCAAAGAAAATAGAGAACCAGTGCTAATACACAACCGATAACACAACTCTTAACAACCTTTCTTTCATTCTCATGATAAAGCTTATATAGACTACAAACATTCCCATGATAACCAAAAGAAGTAATTGCATAGGGGATAATAATAAAGACAAAAGGTAGCAATGCTGTTTGTCCGCCCTCAACCGGTGAAGTTAATAACAAATCTGTTTTTACAATAAAAAATAACCCAGAGAAAGCCAAAATAAATAAAACTATTTTAATAAATAAAAATAATGATGTTAAACGGCTTGCTCCAACGCCACTCCACCAAATACTCGCACCTAATATTAATGTAAAGATAATAAATATTAACCTTAAGTTGATGTTGTATCCATAAATGGCGGCGGCTTCTTTAATCACTGAACCTGCGGCTGATATATAGGCATATATTAATATGTAGAGTACAAATATTAATGCCATATTAGCTATATAGCATGCCCATTTTGGTAATAATTCTTTAGATATGAAAAAGTAATTCGTTCCTGATCCATATTTCGATATACATTCTAAAATATAAATCCCTGAATGAAACATAAAAAAGCAAACAACTAACAAGATAACTACAGAGTTAATAAACCAAGCTCCAGCCATAATAGTGGGCAAACTAAACATACCCGCCCCTATCATGGCACCGCCTAGCACAAAACCCCCTACCATTATGGAGGGTTCTTTTTTGGCTGCCGAATTATTCATGGTGTTTACCTTAAGAATAAGGATGAGGCTCCCGCATTGCACGGGAACCATAAGAACGACCTATTATTTAATTGGTTTTAATCTTGCAGTAAAGTGCCTTAATACTGGTGGTTCATATTCGAAATCAAGACCTTTCAGAGTTGCGAATTTATCTTTTAACCCAATGAGAGCATCTGCAATGTAATCCATATGGTCATTGGTATATACGCGTCTCGCAATAGTTAATCGCATAAATTCCATGTCTGCATGTTTTTGTTTGCCCGTTTCAGGATCACGGCCTAATAAGAATGAACCAATTTCAACCGCACGAACACCAGACTCCAAATAAAGTGCGTTTATAACAGCTTGCGCAGGGAATTGGTCACCTGGAATATGTGGAACCAGTTTTTTACAGTCGACGAATACTGCGTGCCCGCCTGTAGGATATTGAATTGAAATACCACCTTCGCGTAAGCGGTCGCCTAAGTATTTAACTTGCCCTATACGATAATGCAGATATTCTTCACCAGCCCCTTCTTCAAGACCCTGTACCATTGCGGCCATATCACGACCCGCTAAGCCACCATAGGTCACGAAACCCTCCATTGGAACACAGCGTTGTCTTGCCAGTGTGAAGATTTTTTCGTCATTTTTAATACAAACCAACCCGCCGATATTTAATAGTGGGTCTTTTTTCGCTGACATCGTTAATGCATCAGCATACTTGTACATATCAAGAATAATTTCTTTAATTGTCGAATTTTTATATTTAGGATCACGCTCTTTAATAAAATACGCATTTTCACAAAAACGAGCCGAGTCCATGACAACAAAGATATTATGTTGTTTAGCAATCTCATAAACTTCTTTCAAATTCGCCATTGATACTGGCTGACCGCCCGCACTATTACAAGTTACAGTAGATACAATTGCAACAACGTTTTCTGCACCATGCTCAGCAATATTATCTTTTAATTTTTGGATATCAAAATTGCCTTTCCAATCATCATAAGTATCCGAGTCATAGGCTTTTTCGGTAACAATATTAATTGCCTTACAACCGTTTAATTCAACGTGTGCTGCTGTTGTATCAAAGTGGAAATTAGAAATAAATACCGGTTTTTTAGCACCGCCTTGTTCCTGTTTTACTTTCAATAAAACAGGGAATAACATATTTTCAGCACCGCGACCTTGGTGAGCAGGAATGACATAATCATAGTCAAACATCTCTTTCACTTTATCTTTTAAATCATAATAGTTACGAGATCCTGCGTACGCTTCATCACCAGTAATCATTGCTGCCCACTGGTGGTCACTCATCGCATTAGTACCTGAGTCAGTTAATAAATCAATATAAACCGCACTGCTTGGTAGTAAAAATGGGTTATATCCTGCTTCTTTTAACGCCGCTTCGCGTTCTTCTCTTGATGGAATACGGATATTTTCTACCATTTTAATACGGAATGGTTCTACGATTCTTTTAGCCATGATAATACCTTTAATTTTTCATTAAATAATAGAGATTTAACCCATAGTGAAATAAGTTAAAAAAACTTTAAGAAAGGAAAATAGAAAGGTTATTTATTTGGGAAAAAGAAGGCTAAAGAGATATCAATATTGAACCATTTCTTCATATAGAAGAAATACCTTGAAATAAGAGATTCGTTTAACAAGAACATACTATGACTCCTATCAACGAGGAATTAGTACAACCGACAACTATTATATATATAACAGTTGTATTACTAAAGTAATCGCTATTGTCATAATATTGTACCTCTATCACATTATTAGTAAGAGAGGCTGGAACAACTTGACTCAAGTCACAGTCTTAATTTATTTATTAAATAAGAGTTTAATTTTATTAAGTTTAGTTTAACTACATTAGTAAAAAATACATATACTTAATATAACAACATAATTAAATACATTAATTTAACTTAAATAAAATGGGTAAAATAGTTTTATCCTATTTTACCCATTATTCAAATAATTAATAATTACTGAGCATCTTTACCGTATTTAGGTGATCTAGGCCCATATAAGATACCATTAGGCTTACCAGCAGATAATAACCTAACACTTGTTATACCTGCAATTGCATAGCTTTTATCTGTCATTGTATCTACGATTTGGTTAACAACAGCAGACACTAACGCCCCAATAATACCATTTGACGAGGAATTATTTTCAGCACTCGATGCAGTTGCGGAGCCACTCCATAGTAACGCCCCTGTTCTAGCATCAACCAATTTTGCATCCGCTGTAACGCGAGTATCACTGGAAATAACCTGATAACTTGTTCCGTATTCAGTGATATTCAAATAAAGTACCGCATCATTACCAAAAATTTCACGTAATTTTGCTGGAGGAACAGCCTGAATATCACCCGCATTTGTCATCCCGTTTTGCTTAAAAGTTTCCTCAACAACAGCAACAGGGAACACATAATAACCCGCCTCAGCTAAAGGAAAGGTCGCTTGTGATAATAAACCATGACTTGCCTGTATCTCTGGTGAACTATTTTGTGGTAATAGCACCAGAATACTTTTTGGTTTACTTTGATTAAATGCCGTGTAATCAACTTTAGTTGGCTGAGCACATCCCGTTAATAACCATGTCATCACCAATCCGCAGACTATAAGTAAATGTTTCATTTTACTTTTCCTTTATTTTTCATGAGAAAATCCATGTAAGCCGCAGATTCTGGATACAATGCTTTTTCTGCAGTGAATTCTTGCATTGCAAGATCAACCGCTCCGGTTGTTGAATACAATAACCCTAAATGTGCATGTAACCCTGGCGGAGTTGCCAAACCTTTTGCTTTGCTCATTTCCAAATTCTTTTTCAAAGCTTGAATTTGTTCTTGGGGGCTAGTTTCTGTTTGTTGATAATATTGGTAAACCGTTGTTTGATAACCATCCCAGTTATATAATGGTTTTGGTTCATTGGCACAGCCATTTAATAAAATCGCACCGGCCATAACTGCCAATAATTTAATTTTCATCGTATTTCCTTATTTAGCTGGCTGCCATGCACCACTTTCAATACCCGAAACTAAGTTATTTACAGCTTCTCTAATGGCTAAATCTAATACTTTTCCATTCAATGTTGAGTCATAACTAGCGGTACCACCAAAACCAATCACTTCCCTATTTGATAATTCATATTCACCAGCACCTTGTGAAGAAAATACCACTTCAGATGTTTGAACATTAACAACGTTTAAATTGACTTTGGCATATGCTACTTGTGATTTACCACGACCTAAAATACCGAATAACTGGCGATCCCCAACTTCTTTTCGTCCAAATTCAGTAACATCACCCCAGTAATCACATAAGTTGCACCTTTTAACTGTTGAGACTGACCATTAATGCCAGCTTCTTCTTTAAGCTCTTGCATATTTGCACGGTCTAATACATTAAAACGACCTGTTTGCTGTAAATGTGTCATCAAAATGGTTTTAGATTGATTACCTAAACGATCTACACCATCAGAGAAAATACCATTCATATAACTAGAACGATTATCGAATTTCCCTATTGATATTGGGCTTTTTGGACCTGAATATTGAGTATTATATGTCGCAACTTTTTCTACAGCTAAAGAGCGAGAAGATTCTTTAGCGCAACCACTTAATAATGCACTTGCAATAAAAATAGATGCAATACTGATTTTGGATATATTCATTTAGCTATCTCAATTAAAATAAAATTAGAATTAGAATTAGAATTAATTTTTGCACTGTTATTTTGCATTAAATGAAGAATAGGATCTAGTCAATACTACCTATTTTTTACCTTATGTTTAGCTTAATTTTCAATTACGATAATATTCATAAAGTCACTAAGGTTTACTAAAATAAAATCAACCGTTTGATTAAACATGGATAAATTTAAAAAAATAATTTAATTAGTAATCTTTAGTGATGATATCGAATATCACCCTCTATAGATAATAATATATATTATTATCTATATTTCTTTTATTTTATTTGTTTTTTCTGATTAAAGGTAATATTTCCATATAATTAATTAGAATTGATTAATTTTTATCTATTTTTCAATCTACCATTGAAAGGCCCTCTTACTCATCTTAACTCGAAGATTTTTACCGCAAGCTATCCCCATCTCCGCATTAAATCAACCTTTTAAGTAACCAATATAAAAAAGGATAGAGTTTCCCCTATCCTTCTTGAATGAGAACACGCTAAATCACAATCGCATATCAATGCAAAGATTGATAAGTAATAGACGTTCCCTTAGTCAGGTTACTTTCATTAGAATAACTACTTTCTATTTCAATCAAGGATTGGTCCGTCATATTATATATTTTGTTATACAAAGGATATTCAGGGCGATAACGGATCTCTTTCGTTGCAATATCCATCATTAAGTATTGTTGTGAACCTCTAACTGAATTCGAAACAATTACCCCCTGATTACCAACTTTTAAGCTGTTCAAATGGTTATAACCGCTTTCTGCAATAACGTCAAAATCACCATTAGTCTGGAATTGCATCAAAGAAAATAAACGGCGTGAAGGCTCCTGAGCAACCACAAAAATATCGCCATGACGATTTTGTGCTGATTCATTAATTCTGACAGGTAGCCATTTACTACTAATAACCTGTTTAGTGGGGATATCCATAATAACTTCTAGCGATCCCATTTGATTACCATAGCTGTACCACATTACGATTTTATCTCGATAAGTCGCGTAGGAGAAATTTGAATTACCCGCAATTTCCTCAGGGAATAATGATTTAGCTAAATCACGAACATTCATAAAATGTTCCCATGTCATTCCTTTATCTGTGCTAATAAAGATATTTTCATTATCCGCAACCACATAAAAAGGAGAACCTTTAGATTGATAAATTTTACCCATAATTAATGTCGAAAATAGAGTACTGGGCTTATCTCCCCAAGGAATTAATTCACTTACCGAAAAGTTGGTTAAATTAATAGTACGGTAGCCATCCCTTAGCATGATTAAGCACTCATTTCTTTCACAAACAGCATTATAGAAGCTTTGGTCACCATACGTAATAAAATGGACACCTTGATTATCTGCAAACAATATCTGGTAATCATATTCACTCAACGTTTCATAAGGACTATAAGAATAATAATAGCTAGAACGGCTGCTTTTTTGAGCTATTATTAGCATCCCCTTTTCAGATGGAAATGTCGTTGCGAAATCATAGCTACCTATTGCTACACTATTTTCATTATGGTTTTGCCATTGCCAATCTTCCGTGCCACCACGAATAAAAATAAAAAGAGTTAACAATAAACTGAATGAGAAAATAAACGTTAAAATAAGGAATCGTTTACTGAGAAATGGGTTCATGAACGCACCTCCGTCACATAATCTGTTTTACCGTGCTGCCGACGAAGTTGTTTTAAAAAATATTGAGATTGATAATAGGCATTACCGCGTTTTGACACTTTAAAATAAATCGCCACACATAAAGCAATAAGGAAGCTTATTCCGAGTAAAATAGTTCCTGAGAAACTGATAAACATGACACCAGTATCAATAATATTCATCCAGTCCCAATAATCCCAATAGCCGCCTTTTTCAAAGGTTTCACTAATAGATGCCCAACCAGCAACTAGAATGAAAAGCGCTAGAATACAAAAAATAAAACCCCATAAACCAATATAGAACCCTCTTTCTTGTGGAGCACCTTTACCAATCAGACTATATGCTAGTCCGTCTTGATGATTGAGAATGCCAAAAACCACTTGTTCCTTTGAATTTTCCTGAATGTTTTTATGTAAAACCTCAAGTTCATCCCCCTGCGCAATAAATAGTTTATGATTATTAAAAAGAGGCTCATTTGCTGAGACTAAAACTCCCATGTGTTTTTTATTAATCTGTAAATTAACTTTATTGAGTGTTTGGAGAGTATCTCCTGCAGCGATCGTAAGGTTGTAATTTGCAGTGATATTTACCTTGCCTTTTGTAACTGATAGTGATGTTTTATCAACATTAATTTCAGCGGCTTTATGTAACTTTACAGGCTTAGATTTAGGATTTTTGATACCGTCGATTTCAATATATGAAGTTTCTTCAAACAGTTTATATTTCCCAGCAATAAGTGAATCTAGCGCTTTCAAAATTAACTTTCGTTTTGGACTTAAAATATGCTTTGTTTGTGCGAGTGCTAAGCCAAAAAGAACGATCCCAGAGAAAGCAGCACAACCCAAAATGGCCACTAATATGATCATCAAGAAACTGTCGTCTGCCTCAGTAAAACAGTAATACACCGCAGGTATCAGGGCCATTAAGGCTAACGAAATTAAGTATTGTTTTCCTAATGAACGATTGAAGCTAACGGTTCTATCAGGTTCAAGCCGGCCATGCTCTGCATGGTAAACCCATTCAACCCAATAGCTTCCATCATTCATCTCTTCTGCACAAATAACCAAAGAGTCACCTTGCTGTATGCGCTCTAAAAAAATTTGGCTATTTGAAAAATCATCCTGATTAAAGAAAAATACTTTTTCAGAGGCAATCAATCTTACCATCCCCATTGGACTGACATTTTGATAATCACATTGAGTAAGACTGACATGGAAATATTGAACTCGCATGAGTAAATGCCTATTTCGCTAAGTAAATTTAACATTATGATAATAAATAAAGGTATATAGCCCTAGTAAAACTTACCTTATAATAAAAAAATTCAGACAATGACGAGCACCCTAAACTGTTATTTAACTCAGGTTAATCATTAGAAATAGGTGTCTCCTACTAGCAAAGCCGGCAATTACTGATAAACTTGCATTCAATACAAAGTTTGTGAGTGAAATGTGGCAATAAAGCAATTTTACCACTCCTTCCTTTAACAATAATTTTGAATAATAGCGATGACATCACAACCTGCATATAAGCAAATTCAGTCTTACATTTTACGCAGTATTGATTTAGGTATTTTTAAGCCTGAAACTCAAATACCGACAGAATTAGAGCTATGCGCTCAATTTAATGTAAGCCGTATGACGGTGAATAAAGCCATTTCAGAGTTAAGCCAAAAAGGGATCCTAAATCGTATTGCAGGGAAAGGCACATTTGTTGCCACCCAAAAACATGAGCTTCCGGTTACAAAAGCATTTGATATTTTTGATGAGATCTCAACGAGCGGTAACAAATATAGCGGTCACCAATTACAACTTAAAACTATTTCCGCATCAGCAGAAATCGCGCTACAGCTCGGAATTAGCGAAGGAAGTGATGTGGGCTACTGTAAAGTTCTTCATTTTGAAAACGATATTCCTTTAATGTTAGAAGAACGTTATGTTAACCACGCCATTGTGCCTGACTTTGTGAAGCAAAAATATGGCGATACAGAAACACCTAGCGGTTATTTGCAACGCCATTTTCCTGTCAGTGAAATGGAACATACCATTGAAGCCGCATTAGCCACAAAGTCCATCGCTCAATCATTATCAATTAAAGAAAGCTCACCTTGCTTACAACTTAGTCGACGCACTTGGACGGGTAGTACCCTAATTAGCTATGTTAAAATGATCACCGCTGGTTCGCGCTACAAATTAAAATTACATTCGCGAATTGAGAATTAATGCAGAAATAAAAAAATGGGGCAAAATTGCCCCAAAGCGACTGATAAAACAAAAAATATCAAGCACATCTACATCACAATAAATTCGTTTTACATTCCTTGATAAATAGGCCCTTCCCCTCCTTGGGGAGCGGTCCAGGTGATATTTTGTAACGGATCTTTTATGTCACAAGCCTTACAATGCAGGCAGTTCTGTGCACTAATTTGCAGTTTTTCTTCACTTTTATTCCCTATAATTTCATAGACTCCAGCGGGGCAATAACGCGTCTCAGGTGCGGCATATTTCATTAAATTAATTTGGATAGGGACATTAGTATCAGCCAGTTTTAAATGACAGGGTTGTTCCTCTTCATGGTTGGTATTCGATAAAAACACGGAAGAAGGCTTATCAAAAATTAATTTACCATCGGGTTTTGGGTAGTTTATCGGTGTAAAACCTTTCGCTTCTTTTATTCCTTCGTGGTCCGATTGTTTTAATTTCAACGTCCACGGACTACGCCCTTTTAATAACAGTTGTTCTGCACCAAATAGCATTGAACCAACTACTAACCCTTTTTTCATATAAGGCTTAAAATTCCGTGTTTGGTAAAGCTCTTGATATAACCAGCTCTCTTCAAATAGTTGGCGGAACTGCTTTTTAAACTGTAAATAATCAACCATTCCATTCTGGGTAGCACTAAAGCACGCTTCTGCCGCTAGTGCGCCACTTTTAACGGCACAATGGGTACCTTTAATACGGGCCGCATTTAAAAAACCTGCATCATCGCCAATTAGCACCCCACCAGGAAAGCTTAATTCAGGTAACGCGGCTAATCCCCCCGCCACCATCGTTCTAGCACCATAACTGATCCGCTCTCCACCCAATAAAAAATCACTAAAAGCGGGATGAGTTTTTAAGCGTTGAAACTCATCAAATGGCGATAAATAAGGGTTTTCATAATTTAACCCGACGACCAAACCCACTGCGACTAAGTTATCTCCATAGTGATAAGCAAAACCACCGCCATAGGTGTGGTTATCTAGTGGCCAACCAACAGAATGGACAACTAACCCTGCTTGGTGTTGCTCTTTTGGAATTTGCCAGATTTCCTTAATTCCCAAACCATAGGTTTGTTTGCCACTCTCTGCGGCTAAATTAAAATGGTTGATTAATTGTTTACCGAGTTGACCTCGGCACCCTTCCGCAAAAAAGGTCATTTTCGCAAGTAAATTCATACCCGGTTGATACATCGCCGTTGGGTTACCTGATTTATCAAGCCCCATATCTCCGGTGGTGATGCCAATTACTTGGTTTGTCTCATCAAATAGCACTTCAGTTGCAGCAAAACCAGCAAAAACATCAACCCCTAATCTTTCAGCTTCAACAGCAAGAGCCGCACTTACCTGCCCTAAGCTGCCAATGAAATTACCATCATTTTTCAAACAGTTTGGTAATAAAGATAGGGGTAAATGACTTGCTTTTTTTTCTTTCAACCATAAAAAACGGTCATGGTTTACAGGTGTTAAGGGGCCTGAAACTTTTTGCTGCCAGCCTGGCAGCAATTCATCGAGAGCCCGTGGATCAATCACTGCACCAGATAAAACATGAGCACCTATCTGTGCGCCTTTATCAATTAAACAAACCGAGATATCTGTTCCTTTCTCTGCGGCTAGCTGTTTTAATCGTATTGCTGCAGATAACCCTGCGGGTCCACCACCGACAATCAGGACATCGAACTCCATCGATTCCCGCTCGGGAGCCTCGTTTATCTTATCAATCTTGTCGATAGCCATTCGTCCACCTCTTACGCTAATGCTTTGTCAAATTCCGGTAAGATCTCAAACAGATCGCCAACAATGCCGTAATCCGCAACTTGGAAAATCGGCGCCTCAGGATCACTATTAATCGCAACGATTACTTTACTTTCTTTCATGCCTGCAACATGCTGAATAGCACCCGAAATTCCTACTGCAATATATAATTCTGGCGCGACAATTTTTCCTGTTTGTCCGACTTGATAGTCATTCGGAACAAAACCTGCATCGACCGCAGCACGTGAGGCACCAACCGCAGCGCCCAATTTGTCAGCTATTGTTTCCAATAGTGCAAAATTTTCACCAGAGCTCAAACCTCTCCCTCCTGAAATAACCACTTTTGCAGAGCTCAATTCCGCACGGCTAACTTGGGTTAGAGATTGGCTTTTTAACTGACTGCGCAAGGGAATATCGGCAAGGGAAATGGTTTCAATTTCAGCATTATTTTGTGTTTCATATCCCCCTGAAAATGCCGAACTACGCACCGTAATCACGACTTGTTGGCCATTATTTTGTACTGTTGCTAACGCATTTCCTGCATAAATAGGTCTAATGAAGGTTTGAGAATCAATAACTTGAGTAATGTCTGAAATTTGTGCTACCCCTAACGTTGCAGCAACCCGTGGGGCTATATTTTTCCCAAATGTCGTCGCAGGAAACAGTAAATGGGTATATTCCTTTGCAATATTAACCACGGCGTGAGCCATCGGTTCTGCGAGTTGGTTTTTCAAGTTATCTGATTGTATTTCTAGAACTTTACTCACGCCTTGTATACTCGCAGCTAGCTGAGCGACCAATTCCGTCTCATCTCCTGCAATTAATAAGTGCAAATGATCACCTGCGGTAAGAAGCTGTTTTGCAGCATTAATACTATGATAAGTAGAGTTTTTTATTGTTTGATTATCATGCTCGACAACCACTAATACAGATATTTGGCTCATGGATATTTTCCTCGATTAAATCACTTCTTTCGCTTGCAATGCACTGACTAGCTCTGTCGCACTGCCTAACAATGTACATTGCCCTGCCCGTTTTTTAGGCTCTGAGACACTAAGCGTTTTAATTTGCCCTAATAGAGCAAAATTCATATCAGCAATATCGATAATATCTAACGTTTTTTTCTTAGCTTTCATGATATTAGGCAAAGTTGCATAACGAGGTTCATTGAGCCTTAAGTCCGTTGTGATAACCGCGGGTAATGGCATCTCTAACGTTTCTAACCCGCCATCAATTTCCCTTGTAACCTGCAGTAGTTGGCCCTCAAGCTTAATTTGTGAGGCAAATGTCGCCTGCGGATAATCCAATAATGCGCTAAGCATTTGGCCTATTTGATTACAATCATCATCAATAGCTTGTTTGCCTAATAAAATAAGATCCGGCTGTTCCTTTTCCACGATTCGTTGAAGTAAGCGTGCAATATCCAGTGGTTCTAAAATTAATTCTCCAGGCCTTTGGACTAAAATGCCACGGTCAGCCCCAATCGCCATCGCACTGCATAATGTTTCTTGATAGCCAATATCACCAACGGAAACAGCAATAACTTCTGTCGCTTTTCCCGCCTCTTTTAAACGTACAGCCTCTTCGACAGCGATTTCATCGAAGGGGTTGATGGCCATTTTGACATTCGCCAATTCAACGCCTGAGCCATCGGCTTTTACTCTTATTTTGACGTTATGGTCTATTACTCGCTTCACTGCGACTAAAATTTTCATAGCAACTCCTATCCCAATTCTTCAACGATTATTGGGTATGATGATGTTCTAAAATCGTTTTTTAGGTTGAGAGAAACCGTAACAGTGATATTCACACTGCTACTGGCTATCTCAATTTTTACTATCTTTAATGCTAGTTTTTGATGAAATGGTTATTTACTTGTGGGTAATATCAATCGGTCTGCCACTGACATAGGCCATTTTTTAATCGCAACATAGTAAATAACACTAGTTGCCACCAAGCCCACAATCCATGAGATATCAACACCACCGAGTTTTTCGACTAAAGGCCCGGTATAAAACCCTGTTGAAATAAAGGGTAACTGTATTAACACACCCGCAATGTAAGTGAATATCCCAACTTTATTCCAACGCCCATAGCGGCCATTTGGGTTTGCAAGTTCAGGGACGTCGTAGCGGCCTTTAGTGACCCAATAGTAGTCAACCAAGTTGATTGCGCTCCAAGGGGTAAAGAATGCAAGCAAAAACAATAAGAAAGCAGAAAAGAGTTTTAAAAATGAATGCTGGCCCGCTAGTCCAAGTAAGGTTGAGAAACTGACCATTAAAATAATAAAGAACAACCTTTGCCCACGAGAAATTTGGCTTTTCCCACGGAAGCCACACCAAATTGCCGCCATAGACATAAAACTGCCATAAGCATTCAGTGCAGTTATCGTCACTTTTCCGTAGAAAATACTGATATATAACAGAGCCGCTATCAAACCAGTACTACCTAAGCCCACAATATACGAGACTTCGTTACCCGCAAACTTATTGCCGGCAAGCGCTGCGGCAAAAACCCCTAAAATCATTGATGCTTGCGTACCAATGACTGTACCTGAACCTACGGCCAAAAAGGCTTTGATTGTCGGAGTTTTAGTCGGTAAATAACGTGAATAGTCCGCAACATAAGGCCCAAATGCAATTTGCCAAGAAGCAGACAATGACATCGCTAATAAAAAGTTAGTCCAGCTAAAATGACGGTTTTCCAGTAAAACCGAAACATCATTCATATAAAATAGACGGAAAAATAGATAGAAGAACGTAATTATGCCGATAACACTCGCTACTTTCCCTAAAATATGGATGATGCGATAACCACAAATTGTGATGCCGATAATCACCACACCAAAAATAATAATTCCAACCCAATCCGTCACATGTAATAACTGACCGACCGCTTGCCCTGCCAGCACGGTACCACTGGCAGAAAACCCGACATACATCATGCAAACTAATAAAATAGGGATGACCGCACCGTATACGCCAAACTGTACACGACTCGAAATCATTTGTGGTAACCCCAATTTTGGCCCTTGCACCGCATGCAAGGCCATCACGGCACCACCTAACAGTTGGCCAATAAATAAGCCAATTAATGACCAGAATACATCCCCACCCAGTACGACTGCCAAGGCTCCGGTTACAATTGCAGTTATTTGTAAATTAGAGCCAAACCAAAGTGTGAATTGGCTTGATAAAGTGCCGTGGCGCTCGGACTCTGGAATGTAATCGATGGAACGCGCTTCGATTAAAGGTACATTCTCCTGCCGGTTTTTTTGCCCTGTAGCGATGTCGTTTGAAACTGTCATGGTAACTCCTCTTTAAGCAAGGCTGGCTTAAAGAATGAACCAATTAATCGTAATGGAACCGCAATAACTACAGTTGTAAGGTACAGTTATTAAGCATTACGCTGGGTGATGTTTTATCTGTTATTCACCCTAAATAACTAATTGAAATACATTCTTAAACCTGATTGTTGTTGTGTTTTTAATTCCATGATCCTGTTGTCAGGTAGTGCTTCCTATGGTGCTCCATAAACCAGTAAACGCCTGTCCCGCTTACTCGGCTCAATACTTAAAATAACTTAGTGGGCATCTAAAACGGCACGTGAAATAATAATTTTTTGTATTTCTGATGTGCCCTCAAAAATCCGTAAAATCCGTGCATCACGCACATAACGTTCAAGGGGAAGGTCACGAATATAGCCGTAGCCGCCATGAAGCTGTAATGCTGCATCCGTAACAAAACCCGCGCACTCAGCGGCAAACAATTTCGCCGTCGCAGATTGCAAACTAAAACGCTCCCCTGAATCACGCAATTCTGCAGCTTGCCAAGTCAACATGCGAGCAGCCTCCAATTGCGTGTGCATATCCGCAATACGCCATTGAGTTCCTTGGTATGCGGCTAAGGGCTTTTTACCAATTTGGCGTTCTTTTACCCAACCTAAAGCACTTTCCATCGCAGCCCGAGCTATACCGAGTGACGTTGCGGCCACTTCAACACGCCCTTTATCTAAAACTTCCATCGCGGTATGGAACCCTTTATTTTCCTCTCCCAATAATGCCGATTCCGGTAGCCAACAATTCAGCGCTAATTCATAAATCGTGCTACCCCGTAATCCCATGGTTTTTTCAGGTTGAGAAAATGCCACGCCTTCCGTGCCTTTAGGGATCATAAATGCGCTGATCCCGCGGGCTCCCGCTTCTACATCCGTTTTCGCATACAACACGATAAAGTCAGCCTCTTTGGCGTTAGTAATATAGTGTTTATTACCCCGAATACGCCAGCCACTATTTTCACGAGTTGCCACGGTTCGCATATCTGCAGGATTAGAACCTGCAGCCGGCTCAGTTAAGCCAAATGCACCTAATAATTCCCCTGCAGCGGCTTTTGGTAACCAATAATTTTTTTGCTCTTCAGTACCACCAATTAAAATCGAATCTGTCGCCAAAAAATGTGCCGTTAGAGCCGATGAAGTCGAAGCACAAGCGGCAGCAACAGCTTCGACTACCTGACTCATCGCCACACTGCCAATACCAAAACCGCCATACTGCTCAGGTAAATTAATTCCCCAGCAGCCCATTTCCCCCAACGCTTGTAAACTTTCCGCACAAAAGGTTTCTGTCTCATCGTATCTTTGTGCATTCGGCTGTAAAATGTCATGACAAACTTTTTCTATCGCATCCACAACCGCTTGTTCTGTTTCATTAATATCAAAACTCATTGCATCGTCTCCGCATTTTTAATGGTTGTTCTCGCTGGCTTATACACTAAGTTTGCCTCACCTAATTTTGGTGCACGGCGGGTTGAATGAGGTTTATTTCCATTGAAAAAAACCGGTTGAGAAACCAAAGGCGTTCCCCCATCATTCAGGTGCGTCAGAACTTGCCTCACTTGGGCATGCTCACTTTGTGTTGCTTGGTGTAAATTATGAATTGGTGAAGCAGGAACGCCCGCGTTTAATAAAATGTCACATACCTCTTCAACGGTTTTTTGGCGTGTCCAACTTTCAATCTCTTTTCTAAGTTCAGCTTGGTGCTGTGTTCGACTCGGGTCATTAAGGTAGCGTGAGTCATGGCATAACTCTGGTTTTTCCATGCATTCGCAAAAGCGTTGGAATAGCTTTTCACTCGCAATCGCGATAACCACTAAGCCATCTTTTGCCTGATAAGTATCGAATGGCGTAGATACTGGATGGCGGTTACCCACTAGGCTCGGAGCCTTATCATGAGCAAATAGGTTTGAAAGCCCAGTTAACTGCATGCTCAGTAAGACATCCACCATCGCTACATCAATATACTGTGCTGCTTCGTCATGACGCTCTCTCGCAAATAACGCACTACTTATCGCCCATGAGGCAAACATCCCTGCACACACATCGCCAATTGACTCACCACTGCGTGTAGGCCCTGTTTCTGGGAAACCAGTGACACTCATTAGGCCTGACATCGCTTGTGCCACGATGTCATAAGCGGGATAACTGGCGAGTGGGCTGTTTTGCCCAAATCCAGAGATACTGGCGTAGATTAATTTAGGGTTGTGCTGCTTTAGGCTCTCAAAATCGATACCGAGTCGTTGAGTCACACCAGGGCGAAAGTTTTCAACCACCACATCACTTTCTTTGACTAGCTGGAATAAAATCGCTCGGTCTTCATCCGCTTTAAGATCCAATTCAATACTGCGTTTACCTCGGTTAATTAAACCGTAATAAACACTTTCCCCATCAATGAATGGCCCTAAATGGCGGCTGTCATCACCGTGGTTAGGCACTTCAATTTTGATCACTTCAGCACCAAGATCGGCCATCATACCTGTGCAATAAGGGCCAGCTAACACTCGGCTTAAATCGATCACTTTGATCCCCGCCAGTGGCCCTTGTCTTTTCTGAGTCAACGCAGCATTCATACTGAATTCCTTTTATTCCAGAAAGATGCCAGCTCAACTTCAGCTGGCAAAGGACATTACTTCACCATCGGCAAGTTCAAGCCTTGCTCTTTCGCACAGTTAATGGCGATGTCATAACCTGCATCTGCATGACGCATTACGCCCGTTGCAGGGTCATTATGTAAAACACGAGCTAAACGCTTATCAGCGGCGTCCGTTCCATCACACACAATGACGACGCCTGAATGTTGTGAGAAACCCATACCAACACCACCACCGTGATGTAAACTGACCCATGTTGCTCCACCTGCGGTATTTAATAGTGCGTTCAATAAAGGCCAGTCTGATACCGCATCAGAGCCATCTTTCATAGATTCCGTTTCACGGTGAGGGCTAGCCACAGAGCCTGAATCTAAGTGATCACGGCCGATCACGATTGGGCCCTTTAACTCACCACTTTTCACCATTTCGTTGAAAGCACGGCCTAATCTTTCTCTGTCTTTTAAACCAACCCAACAAATACGTGCAGGAAGCCCTTGGAATGCGATACGCTCACGTGCCATATCGAGCCAATTATGTAAGTGCTTGTCATCTGGTAATAATTCTTTTACTTTTTGGTCTGTTTTATAGATATCTTCTGGGTCACCTGACAACGCAACCCAACGGAATGGGCCAATACCTTCACAAAACAGAGGGCGAATATAAGCAGGAACAAAGCCTGGAAAATCAAAGGCATTACTAATGCCTTCATCTTTTGCCATTTGGCGAATATTATTGCCGTAGTCAAAAGCCGCTGAGCCACGCTTTTGCATCGTTAACATCGCATCCACTTGGACTGCCATGCTTTTTTTCGCTGCTTTGGTCACTTCAGCAGGTGCGGTTTGTTGTTTTTCACGCCATTGGTCGAGTGTCCAACCCTGTGGTAAGTAGCCGTGTACAGGGTCATGGGCGCTAGTTTGGTCAGTGACGGAATCAGGAGTGATATTGCGTTTCACCAATTCACTGTAAACATCAGCCGCATTACCTAATAGCCCAACAGAAACTGGCTGGCCATTTGCTTTGGCTTCCTCGATATATTGCAGTGCTTCATCTAATGTCGTCGCTTTTTTGTCCACATAACGAGTTCTTAAACGAAAATCGATACGGCTTTCATCACATTCCACCGCTATCATGCTAAAGCCCGCCATGGTTGCTGCTAATGGCTGTGCTCCGCCCATTCCACCTAAACCGCCCGTTAAGATCCAACGCCCTGCTGCGTTACCATTAAAGTGTTGTTTGGCCAGTGAAACGAACGTTTCATAGGTGCCTTGGACGATCCCTTGAGAACCAATGTAGATCCAAGAACCAGCCGTCATTTGGCCATACATCATTAGGCCTTTACGATCTAACTCATTAAAGTGATCCCAATTCGCCCAGTGAGGAACAATATTTGAGTTTGCGATCAATACGCGGGGCGCATCTGGATGGGTAGGGAACACTCCGACGGGTTTACCTGACTGCACGAGTAATGTTTGGTCATCTTCCAGTGTGGTCAGCACATCTAAAATTTTGTCATAGCATTCCCAATCACGTGCCGCTCGACCGATACCGCCATAGACCACTAAGCTTTGAGGGTGCTCAGCAACATCAGGGTCTAAATTATTTTGGATCATGCGATATACCGCTTCTGTCAGCCAGCTCTTACAGGTTTTCTCACTGCCACGTGGTGCGCGGATCACTCGAGTTGAGTCAGTACGATTTAACATGGTTGTATCCCCTATCATCCATTTTTAATTAACTTTAAATTAACAATTTTATTTATAATAATCTGCGAGATACCCAGTTAGTGACGATGCACCTGTGTTTTAAAATTAATTATTTGATTAAAAATCAATAGATTAATTTAATATCAACTTACTCGAGACTATCTATTCATTGAGGGTATTTATCTATGGCTCAAATATATATACATTTACGTCACAAAGTATATACATTTAAATTTGAAATTTTGTAGGAAGTGTGAAGGTTGGAACACAAGAGAAGTTATACAACAACAAGTAGCTGTATGTTTCTAGAGAAAAAGTTGTATATACATTTGTTTTTATGCATAGAAACAAGTAAATAGCGAAATTGCGAGTCACTTCACAGAACGTTGCAACGATGTATAGCAAGAAAACCCATGCGTACCGCTCAAAATGGTGTACACCAGAAACAATAACGGGTTACCTGCATCAACAGATAACCCGAGCAATCAGAAAAAGTGAATGATGATTTAATTTTCTAAATCATTCGCGTTGTGGCTAGGCGGCAAAATGAGGATAGCTTGGGGAGCATACATAAGTATGTGACCCAAACAGCCGAGTGAAGCCAACAACGCCACAGCGTGAAGGATGACGAAAATTTTAGCCGCCTAGATAGGCGCTTCGTACTGCCTCATTCGCTAGCAACGCTTTGCCACTATCTTCCAACACAATATGCCCATTTTCCAACACATAACCACGGTCTGCGAGTTTCAACGCTTGGTTGGCGTTTTGTTCGACAAGGAAAATTGTCATTCCTTCTTCGCGTAGCTGCTGAATCGTATCAAAAATTTGCATAATGATAATGGGAGCAAGGCCTAAGGATGGCTCATCAAGTAAGAGTAACTCTGGCTGGCTCATTAAAGCACGGCCTATCGCTAGCATTTGTTGCTCACCGCCAGACATCGTTCCTGAACGCTGGCTTCGACGCTCATACAACCTTGGAAATAGCTTATAAACTCGCTCAATACGTTCTTGGTACTGTTGGCGATCGGCAAAAAAGCCCCCCATTGCGAGGTTTTCTTCCACTGTCATACGAGAAAATACACGTCGCCCTTCAGGTACTAATGCAATATCTTCACGCATAATTTTCGAGGTGGGCAATTGGGTGATATCCACACCTCGGTAGATGACCTGGCCTTCCGATGCACGTGGATCGCCACAAAGCGTACTGAGCAAGGTGGTTTTCCCTGCACCATTTGCTCCAATTAAGGTCACAATTTCACCTTTTTGGATATTCAAACTAATTTCATGTAGTGCTTGAATTTTTCCATAATGGGTAGAAACTTTTTTAAACTCTAGCATCAGTAAGCTTCCCCCAAATAGGCTTTTATCACATCAGGATGTTGACGGATCTCACTCGGTGTCCCATTCGCTAATGGCGTTCCTTGATTCACGACATAAATGCGATCTGAAATTCCCATGACTAATTTCATATCATGTTCAATTAAGAGAATTGAAACATTATGATGAGTTCGTAACTCAGCAATCAAGTCATCCAAGTCATTGGTTTCTTTAGGGTTAAGACCTGCTGCTGGTTCATCTAACATTAATATTTCAGGGCGAGTGACCATACAGCGAGCAATTTCTAACCGACGCTGCTGCCCATAGGCTAAATTACCCGCTTGTCGATTGGCAAAGGGGAGTAAATCAACACGCTCAAGCCATTTTACCGCATTATCAAGCGCTTCAGCCTCTGCCCGACGAAACGCAGGGGTTTTCAATAGCCCAGAAAAAATACCACTTTTTAAATGTTGATGTTGCGCCACAAGTAAATTTTCAATCACCGTCATTTCTTTAAATAACCGCACATGCTGAAATGTTCGGATGACGCCAAGGCGAGCAATAGACTGCCCTGTCAGCCCTTCAAGGTGTTTTTCACGATATAAAATCGTGCCGCTGGTCGGCTTATAAAACCCCGTTAAACAGTTAAAAATGGTGGTTTTACCCGCCCCATTCGGGCCAATCAGTGAAACTATTTCCCCTTGATTAATGGTTAACTCAACATTGTTGACGGCAAGTAACCCACCAAAACGCATTGTTAAGCCATTAACTTGTAGCAAAGGCGTTGTTATATGGCTCATACGCCCTCCCCTTCAGGGACTTTTTTCACCTGCATTTGACGACGTTTCATCGGTAATAGGCCTTGTGGTCGCCAGATCATCATCAGCACCATCAATGCCCCTAATAACAGCATGCTGTATTGGTTAAGGTCACGCATCATTTCCCGTGATACGACTAAGATAATTGCGGCTAAAATCACGGAAGTTTGTGAGCCCATTCCCCCTAAAACGACGATGGCTAACACAAATGCCGACTCCACAAAGGTAAAAGATTCTGGGCTGATAAAGCCTTGTCGTGCGGCAAATAACGTCCCTGCAAATCCCGCAAAGGCCGCACTAATAGTAAATGCGGTTAATTTTATTCGAGTTGGGCTTAGCCCTAATGAGCGACAGGCAATTTCATCTTCGCGTAATGCTTCCCATGCACGACCTAATGGCATACGCAGTAAGCGATTGATAACAAATAAAGTTAAGACTACTAATAACAAGGCGACAAAATACAGGAAAATAATACGGTCACCAGGGCTGTAATCTAAGCCAAAAAAGTTATGGAAGGTATCCCAGCCATCTTTAGCGGTACGGCTAAATTCCAAACCAAAGAAAGTCGGTTTCGGTAATTGACTGATCCCATTTGGCCCGCCAGTGATTTCGGTATTATTCAGTAATAAAATACGAACAATTTCCCCAAAGCCGAGCGTCACTATTGCAAGATAGTCCCCCCGCAACCTTAGAACAGGGAATCCCAATAAAAAACCGGCTAACGCAGCGGTTAACCCTGCAATCGGTAAACTTTCCCAGAAACCAAAACCATAGTAATGATTTAATAAACCAAAAGTATAAGCACCAATGGCATAAAAGCCGGCATACCCAAGAACCAGTAACCCAGATAACCCAACAACCACATTTAACCCTAAGCCTAACATCACATAAATTAATGTCAGGGTGGCAATATCCACGCTTCCGCGAGAAACAATAAACGGCCAAATAATTGCGGCAATAATAATTACAGCTGCAAGAATCTTTTGCTTGGCTGTCGAACCATCAAAATCAGGGATCGCCCACGCCTTTTTAGGAACTCCTTGCCATACTTTATTTAATGTCGGACGAACCAACTGGTAAACAAAGATGACAATAATACCCGCAATGATCCAGTTCCAACGTACAGAATCCCCAACCGTAACAACCAGTTTTGTGCCATCAAGAGCGAGCTGCAACCCCATCATGAACAGAGCCAATACGAAAAAAGTCACTGAAGCCACAATGGCATTAATCCAATTTTCTTTTCTCATACTTTTTCGACCTCCGGGCGTCCCAGAATGCCGGTTGGCATGATTAACAACACACCAATCAATAAACCAAATGACACAACATCTTTATATTCTGTACTTAAATATGCAGAGGTCATCGCTTCTGCAACACCTAAGATTAAACCACCTAACATGGCGCCGGGAATACTCCCAATTCCCCCTAATACCGCCGCAGTAAATGCTTTCATTCCTGCCATAAAACCAATATAGGGGTTAATCACACCATAAAATTGCCCCAATAGCACACCCGCTACAGCCGCCATTGCGGCACCGATAACAAAGGTCAATGAAATGACGCGATCGGTATTAATGCCTAATAAGCTAGCCATTTTAAGATCTTCTGCACAAGCTCGGCAGGCTCTTCCCATTTTTGAATAGCGAATAAATAGCGTCAAAGCTAACATCGCAAGCACGGTAACCACCCAGATGGTCAATTGCATCTTAGTCACCGTGGCTTCAAAACCATCGCTTTCACCGAGAACCCATTGCCCTGTAATCAAACTGGGTAGGGCTAAATCACGCGAACCTTGTGACAAACTGACATAGTTTTGCAGGAAAATAGACATTCCGATCGCAGAGATCAATGCAATCAATCGCTTAGAATGACGGACCGGCCGATAAGCAACCCGTTCAATACTCCAACCATAGGCACTAGAGACCACAATTGCCGCAATGAAGGCCGCAGCAACAAGGAGCCAACCGATATCAATCCCAAGCATCATTAAGCCTGCGATCACAATAAAAGAGACATAGCTACCAATCATGTACACTTCGCCGTGGGCGAAGTTAATCATCCCAATGATGCCATACACCATCGTATAGCCGATAGCTATCAGTGCATAAGTGCTACCGAGGGTTAAACCATTCAGAAGTTGCTGAATAAAATACAGAATTTGATCTGACATAAGACTATCCTTTCGAACTACTTGTCCTCTATAGAGAACAGAAGCCGGAAGCAAGTGACTTACTTCCGGTTCTTATTCACTATGCTGGAACACTGCTGAGTACTATTTTACAGAGGTGGAAGTCCCATCTTTGTGCCACTCAAATACACCAAACTCAAACCCTTTCAGGTCACCGTTTGGCTGCCAGCTTAATGTTCCCATGACAGTTTCGACCGGATTTGCTTTCAGGTCTTTCACTAAATCTTCAGGCTCAATACTGCCAGTACGCTCCATTGCCGTCGTTAAACCTTGGATAGCAGCATAAGTTGTCCAAACAAATGGCCCTGTTGGGTCTTCTTTCTTCGCTTTGATGGCATCAACAATTGGTTGGTTAGTCGCAACTTGGTCGTAACGTTTTGGTAAAGTTACCAACATGCCCTCAGAGGCATCACCTGCAATATTTGATAATGAAGAGTTACCGACGCCTTCAGGCCCCATAAAGCGAATATTCAAGCCAGCTTGCTTCGCTTGGCGTAAAATTTGCCCCATCTCTGGGTAATATCCCCCAAAGTAAACAAAATCAACATTCTCTTTCTTCAATTTTGCCACTAAAGCGGAAAAGTCTTTGTCACCCGCCGTTACCCCTTCAAACATCACTTCTTTAACGCCAGCTTTATTGAGGCTTTCACGTACAGAACGGGCTAAACCTTCCCCATATTGTTGTTTGTCATGCACAACAGCAATACGAGTTGGTTTGATATCTTCCATAATAAACTTAGCTGCAGTGGGTCCTTGGTCCGAATCCAAACCGGTTGTACGCAGAACCATTTGATAACCACGTGTGGTTAAATCCGCATTAGTTGCAGCTGGGGTGATCATAATGACACCTTCATCCTCATAAATATCGGATGCCGGCTGTGTTGAAGAGGAACATAAATGCCCAATAACATGGCGGATACCATCGTTAATCACTTTATTTGCCACCGCAACCGCTTGTTTCGGGTCACAGGCATCGTCATATTCTACTGCCACTAATGTGTTTCCATTAATGCCACCTTTAGCATTAATATCTGCGATCGCTTGGCGTGCCCCTGTAAATTCCATATCACCATATTGAGCTACAGGCCCTGACATCGCGCCAACAACCGCTATTTTAATTTCCTTTGCCCATCCTGCTGAACTGAATGCCATCGCAATACAGCCCGCTAATAATGCTTTATTCATATTCTTCATTTTATCGTCCCCGTCTTCGTGGTTCTGAGTGTTTGTGTTTGATTTGTAGTAGATTATTATAGTTGACAGGTACAATGCCTGAGATTTCAAAATACAGCGAATAAGGCTATATATTTCATAACATTAAACAAGATAATTATGCTAAATAGCAAATGTATATGGCAGGTTTTTACATTAGAAGCAGAATAAAAAACTGATGTGTTAAAGTAGGTTTTTTGTAAATACTAGTGTTATATTCGGGTTAAATTTAAATTAATCCGAGTGAAATTCGGAAAATTCAGTATCACCAAATTTTTCTCTCTAAAATCAAAAAATCGGTTGTAGATCACTCTGGCAGGATGAGTGACTGCAACTCTTACAGGGAAACAAACAAAATATCATGAGACTTACTATTATCCCGCTGGTCAATCCTACTGAGCAACAATATCTGGACTTACATAAAATCTGGCCTGACCAGAGTCCTTTTGAACTAGCCAAAATGTGCAAAGCAGGTGACCTATTCTATGCCGCCCGTTTTAATGAACGCCTTCTTGGAGCTGCAAAAGTTACGGTGGATCATAACACTGCCACTTTGCAGGATTTTTGCGTACGAGAGGTCACTCGCCGACGCGGTGTTGGCTCATATTTATTAGAAGAAATTTGCCAAGCTATTCCTGACATTACACTATGGAAATTTGATATTAGCGGGGTAGCCCTACAAGAAAAAGAAGCGGTGCGGCTATTCTTGGCTGCTAATGGCTTCAATACCACCGCACAACCTGATATATGGGGAAAAACAGCATGAAGTTAAATAAAATTCATCATGTTGCTATTATTGCATCCAATTTTGAGGTCAGTAAGGATTTTTATTGCCGTATTTTGGGGTTAAATCTACTTGAAGAACATTTCCGCCCAGAAAATAATTCATGGAAAGCGGATTTAGCCTTTGGTGAACATTACCAAATTGAATTATTCAGTTTTGTTAATCCGCCAGCAAGGTTGAGTTATCCTGAAGCCACGGGGCTGCGCCATTTAGCCTTCAGTGTTGATGATTTAGATAAATGGGTAGCTTATTTAACTGAGCAAGGTGTGGCTTGTGAGGCCATACGCATCGACCCCTATACCCAAAAGCGTTTTACATTTTTCACAGATCCCGATGGCTTACCGCTAGAGTTATACGGTGATTAATTGAACAATAAAAAATGTAAAAGTAGAAATGATTATCTGCATTTATCCACCTCTTAACGGGTAATAAATGCAGATAATTTTAGTGAACAACGAATTGGCCAGTCATAAATTACATTTCGCTATCTTCGTCTTCTTCCATCGCCAAACGCAACTTCTTCATTGCGTTCTTTTCAAGCTGACGAACACGCTCTGCAGAAACACCGTATTTATCAGCGAGTTCTTGCAACGTCGTTTTGTTGTCATCGTCTAACCAACGAGCTCGGATGATATCCTGACTGCGCTCGTCCAAAGAATCCAACGCATCTGCTAAGCGGTCAGTTGCATGGCTTTCCCAGTTATCATCTTCAATTGAACCAGCAAAGTCTGATGCTTTGTCTTGTAAGTATAAGACTGGGGCTACAGGGCCACCAAAATCACTGCTGTCATCGTCATCTGACATATCAAATGCCATGTCTTGTGCAGCCATACGTGATTCCATTTCACGCACATCTTTAGTACTTACCCCTAACTCTTGGGCAACCATATCAACTTCGTCCTGGTTAAACCAACCAAGACGCTTTTTATTCTTTCTTAAGTTAAAGAATAGCTTACGTTGCGATTTTGTTGTCGCGACTTTGACAATACGCCAGTTACGTAAAACATATTCATGAATTTCAGCTTTGATCCAGTGAACCGCAAAGGAAACAAGACGAACGCCAACCTCAGGATTGAAACGACGCACCGCTTTCATCAGGCCGATATTACCTTCCTGAATTAAGTCAGCTTGTGGTAAACCATACCCTGCATAACTACGAGCAACATGAATAACAAAGCGCAAGTGCGATAAGATCAGTTGCTTTGCAGCATCCAGATCACCATGGTAATGCAGCCGTTCAGCAAGTTCCTTTTCTTCCTCAGCGGTGAGCATCGGGTAAGCATTAGCAGCCCGAACATAGGCTTCAATACTTCCTTGTGGAACAAGAGCTAATGATTGCATGTCTTTGGTCATTCAGATCCTCAATAAAATAATAGGAAACAGATTAGTTTGTATTGATAACCGCATTGGTTAGCCATGAGGTAAACATTTTTAGTCTACCAGTTTAACCGCGTTAAATAAATTATATACAAAATTTGTTAACAGTAGGTCAATGTAGGACAAAACAATTCAGACTAAGTTCATTTTTAACGAAAATTTGCAATAGAATCAAAGAGTCATGATATAATCAAATCATGACTCTTGAATAAAAATGATGAAAAAACAACATATTACTCAGGTGTAAAGTGTCGTAAATGTTGAAGTGTTGCCAACCATGCCGCTATCCAACCAACCATAGCGGATAACAGTAGAATCAATAAAGACTCTTCCCATAACAATCCTTCAATCTGAAATTGCGTACCAAATACACTGGCTACTTTTGCCACACCGTCCGCTAACTGCCAAACAAGTAGAAAGGTCATAATTAGGGAAATAATGGCACCTAATGCACCCAATACAAGGCCACCATTTAAAAATGGCCTCATGATAAACCCATCAGTAGCACCAATTAACTTCATCACATTAATCGTATCGCGGCGAGCAAAAATATTGAGCCGTACGCTATTACCTATCACAAGGAATAGTGACACAATCATTAAAACCCCAATGACAGAAGCAACTTTCCCAACCAAACCCGTTAGTGCAGCTAACCGCGCAAACCAGCTATCATCCATGCGAACTTCTTCAATGCCATCGACTTGGCTGACTCTATCACGCAGTGTTGTTAATACATTAGAACCTTCAAAATCAATTTTAGGCGTAATTATTGCGACTGCAGGCAGTGGGTTTTCCTCTAGCATATCGAGTGCAGTACTAAAACCGGACCAACTGCGAAACTCACTCATGGCTTGGTCACGTGAAAGGTAATTCACATGGTCAACCCCATCAAGAGCCTGCAGTTGTGTTACTACATTTTGCCCACCTTGTTCATCAAGAGATTTATCAAGATAAACAGTGAGTTGTGGTGTTGGATACCATTGCTCCGCGGCTTGCGAAACGTTTTTCCACACAATATAACAAAGGCTCGGTAATGTGAGTGAAATCGCAATAACCATGATAGTCAAAAAGGTGGCCAAAGGCTGTCTTAGCATGTCAGCGAGCGCATTCAACCACGAGTAACGCCACTGCTCTTTCCAACCGCCTTTTAATGCTTTACTTTTCGATTGCTTGGCTCGTTCCGGCTTGCTTTTACGGACATTCTTAGCCATGTTGACCTCCAAGCATACGACCTTCACTCAATGTAAGAACACGGCAGTTACGACGCTCAATCAATGCAATATCATGGGTCGCCATTAAAACGGTCACCCCTACACGATTGAATTCTTCAAATAAACGCATGATTCCTTCAGACAATTCACCATCAAGGTTACCTGTTGGTTCATCCGCTAATAACATCGTTGGTTTATTCACCACCGCTCGGGCAATACCGACACGTTGTTGCTCCCCACCAGATAACTGAATTGGGAAGTTTTTCGCTTTGTCCAATAACCCAACTTTATCCAATGCAGCGGAAACTCGCCGACGAATATCCTCGGTACTAGCACCAGAAATGATTAGCGGCATTGAGACATTGTCATATACCGTTCGATCAAATAACAGGTGGTGATCTTGAAAAATCATCCCGATCTGCCGGCGCAGAAACGGGATCTCTCGATTTTTCAAGCGGCTGATATCATGACCATTGAATAAAATATGACCCGCACTTGGGCGTTCAATTCCACAAATCAGTTTAAGTAATGTACTTTTACCTGCGCCTGAGTGGCCTGTTAGAAATGCCATTTCTCCAGGTTGAAGATGAAAATCAACCCCTTGGAGTGCTTGGCGGCCACCGCGATAAGCTTTACTAACGTGTTCAAAGCGAATCATCGAAAATTATTCCTCTCGGGCAAATAGAGCCTCGATAAAGTCATCTGCTTTAAATGGACGTAAATCTTCAATACCCTCACCAATACCAATATAACGAATTGGAATACCAAATTGGTCGGCAATAGAGAAAATTACGCCACCTTTTGCTGTGCCATCGAGCTTAGTCAATGTTATACCTGTTAAACCGACCGCATCATCAAAAAGTTTTGCCTGACTTACCGCATTTTGTCCAGTACTTGCATCTAGCGTTAACATAATTTCATGGGGAGCATTTTCATCGAGTTTTTTCATCACCCGGACAATTTTTTTCAACTCTTCCATCAAGTGCGATTTATTTTGTAAGCGCCCAGCGGTATCTGCAATTAAAACATCAACCCCTTTCGCCTGCGCTGATTGAATCGCATCAAAAATAACCGATGCAGGATCTGCGCCAGTATGTTGAGCGACCACAGGGATCTTATTGCGCTCTCCCCATACTTGAAGTTGCTCAACGGCTGCTGCACGGAAAGTATCCCCCGCGGCTAACATGACGCTTTTCCCTTCCGACTGATATTGACGTGCTAATTTACCAATTGTTGTCGTTTTCCCGACCCCGTTAACACCAACCATAAGAATAACATAGGGTTTTTTGTCTTCAATCACGAGTGGTTTATCCACTTTCGCTAAAATATCAGACATTTCCTCACGCAATTTGCCATATAACACTTCTGCATCCTTGAGCTCTTTACGGCTCGCATGTGCCGTTAAGTTATCAATGATTTTGCGAGTGGTATCAACCCCGACATCAGCAATCAATAGCTGCTCTTCAAGCTCTTCAAATAAGTCATCATCAATTTTTTTACCTGAAAACAGCCCAAAAAAACCTGAACCTAAATTCTGGCGAGTTTTTAATAACCCTTTCTTTAGCCTAGCAAAGAAACCTTCTTTTTTAGGTTTTTCTTGCTCTGTTGGTAAATTATTTTTTTCTTCTTCTAAACGTAAGCGCTCAGCTTCAGCTTCTTCCTCTGCAATTCTCGCATCTTCGGCGGCTTGTTCTTCCGCTAAGCGGGCTGCTTCGGCTGCTTGGCATTCGCGTTCAGCTTGTTCTTCCGCTAAACGCGCCGCTTCTGCTGCTTGGCGTTCGCGTTCGGCTTGTTCTTCCGCTAAACGCGCCGCTTCTGCTGCTTGGCGTTCGCGTTCGGCTTGTTCTTCCGCTAAACGTGCCGCTTCTGCTGCTTGGCGTTCGCGTTCGGCTTGTTCTTCCGCTAAACGCGCCGCTTCTGCTGTTTGACGTTCGCGTTCGGCTTGTTCTTCGGCAGCTTGAATTGCAGCTAACTCTGCTTGGCGACGCTGCTCTTCCGCTTCCTCTGCCGCTTGAATCGCAGTTAACTCAACTTGACGCTGACGTGCCATTTCTTCTTCAGCAAGACGCATTGCTTCCGCTTCTTGGCGTTCACGCTCGGCTTTTTCTTCCGCCAGTTTTTTCTCTTCGGCTTCTTGGCGTGCTTGTTCCGCTTGCTCTTCGGCAGCTTGAAGCTCTGCTAGTTTAGCTTCCCGCTCACGTTCTGCTTGCTCGGTTGCCGCATCAATCGCAGCTTGTTGTGCTTCATACTGACGCTGAGCTTCATCTTCTGCCGCTTTAATAGCAGCTTGCTCAGCTTGATGTTGACGTTCCGCTTCGGCTGTTGCGGCATCAACCGCAGCTTCATGGGTTGATTGGTTTTCGACGTCATTAACCACATCATTTTGTTGAGTTTGTTGTTGCTCTTGTTGCTGGGTTTCTTCTTCATTTTTACGCCCAAACCCCAACCATGAAAAAAAACCTTTTTTCTTGTCTTTAGCCATTTGCCACTACACTCCTCGCGGTAAAAATATGGCACTCGATAATCAAATCGCAATAAAATTATATGCAGTCTACCATTTCATCGCTCAGCAACACATATCTGAAAGAAAAATCCTGCCAATTTAATCTGAATTTTCGTGTTAAAACTGTGAAAATGAAGCACTATAATTGAAATACGGCCAATCAGAGATAACAACACTGCAACTTATCGCCTGACAGGTATACAATAGTAACAATCAAATTTAAGTACATAAACCCGTTAAGCAGCAATAAACATTATGGCAAAAAAACCACAATCCCCCTCTTTAGGGCAAATTCGTATTATCGGTGGAAAATGGCGCGGAAGAAAGCTGCCAGTTCGTGATAGTGAGGGCTTACGCCCAACTACAGACAGAATTAAAGAAACGTTATTTAACTGGTTGATGCCAATCATTCGAGATGCGCGTTGCTTAGATTGCTTCGCAGGCAGTGGCTCACTGGGCTTTGAAGCACTTTCTCGTTTTGCAGAAACAGTCACCTTTATTGAGCTCGATAAACACAACGCCCAATTATTGACTGAAAATAAAACTCGCTTACAAGCTGATAACGCAACCGTAGTGAATCACAACAGCCTAAATTTTTTAAGCCAAGCAGGTACACCTTTTGATGTCGTTTTCATTGACCCACCATTTCGCAAAGGACTGCTCAATGAAACCATTCAATTGTTAGAAAAAAATCAATGGTTAGCTGAAGAAAGCTGGATATACGTTGAGTCAGAAGCGGAGTCACCACTTACTGACATTCCAGCTAACTGGCAACTTCATCGCGAAAAAATAGCTGGGCAAGTCGCATATCGCCTTTTTATTCGAACTTCACTTTAGGGACAAAAACATGTTTATCAATATTGGACGCCTGCTCATGATTTGCGTTTGGGGTTTTATGGTCTTTAACCTCGTCCATCCATTCCCTAAGCCATTGAAATATTTCATGGATATTGCAATGGTGTTCATGGTATTTATGCATGCACTGCAAACTATTTTCCTAAAAGCAACGCTTCCTAAAGGGGAAAAAATCTCTGGTTTAGTTCAACTACGCATTTTCTTTTTTGGCGTATTCGAAATGTTAGCCATGCAGAAAAAAACCAAAGCCGCTTTAGAAGAAGCAAAGAAAAGGCAATCAGACCAGTAAAAACTTTATGATGCAGGCTCGAAACGAATAAACCGAGTTCCTTGCATCGTGAGTTTTCCTTCACTGCCTAACGCTACGCTTTGGTATTGTTCTTCTGTCACAATCGTTTTGATAATTTCGCCGCTTGAGCGCGTTTTGAAATAAATTTCATAGCGGAAGGTTTCAGGGGAAACAACATCTCGTTCACGAGAACGCATATTAGGATAAGGGTAATCCTTTTTGTTATCCACCTTGACCAAATAGCTCACCAGCAAAGAGTTATCATTAATTTCATTTTGCTTGCGTTGGTCAAAAAAACGCTTAGTAGCAAGAACCGCAATAACCGCTAAAACAATGATCAATAGTATGGGCTTGTTCATAATGTATGCTTTTCACTTAAAAAATCCGTCATGATAGTTTATCTTATTTAACTAAACAGGACACGTTTCTAAGTTGCCAGACCACTGCCGTGTCATTCATTGAACATATAAGGATGTGTATATGATTAGTTGGCCATTCCTCGCAGTACTCTTTTCTGGTTGGTTATATGTCGATGCCGCCTACCGAGGACCTGGGTGGCAACGTTGGTTATTTCGCCCGATCACACTGCTGCTTTTATTACTTTGGGGGTGGAGTTCCGATGATCTTAACCTGCAAAACTACCTCATTCTTGCTGGATTGCTAGTTTCTCTTGTTGCAGATCTTTCTCGTATGCTTTCAAGTGAGCACTTACTAGCTTCTGTCGCATTGATGTTCTTAAGTTATTTGATTTACACCATCAGCTTTGGAATGCAGCTAAATTTCGGGCTCTATCTACCTTGGCTAGCCGCCCCTCTGATTGTCGCTGCCATTACTTTAGTGTTTATTTGGGGCAAACTTGAAAATCTTCAAGCCATTGTTTTTGCATCACTAATAATGTGTATGATTATGGCATGGGTTGCTGGTGACCAATATTTTGGTCTCGGCCGTGAATATAATTTTTCAATCATGGTTGGTGCATCTCTGCTATTTCTTTCTAACTGTGTTTGGCTAATTGCTCGATTCCGTCTTCCATTTAAAGCTTCAAAAGCTGTTGTTGCAGCGCTCTATTTCCTTGGGCAGTTCTTTATTGTGCGGGCAATTTACTTGTAATTACTACCCGCAAAGACTAAGCCAATTGACTAAAAGTGCTATTTGAGAATTTTATCAATTGGCTCCCCCTTTTTGGTTTGACTCTGGAGTAGACTCCAGAGTGTAGACTTATCAACAATGAATGATAAAACGAATCATTGTTTGATAAGGGGGCGCTTATGCACTCACACTCTCATAAAGAAAATCATGTACATAGCAGTTCTTGTTGCTCTAGTAACAGTACTTGCTCATCTGCTATCGTTGAAAATGACAAAAAAGTGAGTAACGACTCACATACTTCCGAGCACAGTACAGTGAAGAAAAACCCTGATGACGATGAAGAAGCTCATCATCATATCGGGGGCCATTCTGCACATGAGCATGCAGTAAATGACAATCATCACAAGGGACATAACCACCAGCATGGTAATAGCTGTGGTTTAACTCCGGATGTCGCGAATGAAGTTGAGCCTACCCAAGCGGCTAGCCAGCGCTTTAGCTGGATAATCCGTGGTATGGATTGCCCAAGTTGCGCAAATAAAATTGAAACTGCAGTTAAGCAAATCAGTGAAGTAAAACAAGCCAAAGTATTATTTGCCACAGAAAAACTTGTGGTTGATGCCAACACAGATATTAGTGTGGCAGTTCGCTCTACCGTTGAAACTGCGGGTTATGAATTACTTGAAGTCGGTAGCAATAGTGCGGCAGCAGCTCCACCAAGCTTAATTAGTGAAGCTAAGCCCGTCATTATTTTAGCGATTTTAATGGCTATTAGTTGGGGGATTGAATTTATCAATCCACAGTTGGGTAATATTGCCTTTATTTTAACCACCCTGTTTGGGTTATACCCAATTGCCCGTAAATCATTACGCTTAATGCGAACGGGTTCACCTTTTGCCATCGAAACATTGATGACGGTTGCCGCAATAGGCGCAATCTTTATTCAAGCAACAGAAGAAGCCGCAATGGTTATCTTACTGTTTATGTTAGGCGAAATGTTGGAATCTTATTCTGCCGGAAGGGCCAGACGAGGTGTTAGCGCCTTAATGGCACTGGTTCCAGAAGATGCCGTTTTAATCAAAAATGGGCAAAAAACAACTATTCCTGTTGCGCAGTTACGTCCCGGGGACATTATCGAAATCGCACCAGGTGGGCGTTTACCTACCGATGCCGTGTTAGTATCTGGTTTTGCCAGCTTTGATGAAAGTGCGTTAACGGGTGAGTCTGTACCTGTCGAACGTAATGTTGGAGATAAAGTGGCTGCAGGTTGCTTATCTGTTGATAGAGCCGTTCAAATGCAGGTGGTATCAGAGCAGGGTCAAAATGCGATTGACCGCATTTTACAGCTGATTGAAGAAGCAGAAGAACGTCGCGCACCAATAGAACGTTTTATTGATCGCTTTAGCCGTGTATACACACCAATCATCATGCTGATTTCCGCATTAGTGATTGTTATTCCACCTATTTTCTTCAGCGCACCATGGGAAACATGGATTTATCGCGGGTTAACACTGTTATTGATTGGTTGCCCTTGTGCATTAGTGATTTCAACCCCTGCAGCAATCACCTCCGCATTAGCAACTGCTACACGGCGCGGTGCTTTAATTAAAGGGGGAGCCGCATTGGAGCAACTGGGAACTATCACGACCATTGCTTTAGACAAAACGGGCACACTGACAGAAGGTAAACCCCATGTCACTAACTTAGTCCCTGTTGAAGGCTTGTCAGAAAGTGAATTAGTACAAATCACCGCATCTGTTGAAGTTGGCTCTCACCACCCACTTGCTAAAGCAGTAGTTAATAAAGCGGAAGAACTTTCTTTGACTGTCACTGAAGCGCAAGAGCGTAAGGCACTGGCAGGAAAAGGAATTGAAGGATACCTTAATAACAAACATATCCTTGTTAGCGCACCAAACCGCCTTGATACGCCATTAAACAGTGAGTGGCAAAGTAAAGTAGAAACCCTAGAAGCAGAAGGGAAAACCGTTGTTGTCACACTCGAAAATAACCGCGTGATTGGTTTAACCGCACTGCAAGATACATTGCGCAAAGATGCTGCGGATACGATGAGCATGCTAAAAGCGCTCAACGTGAATGCCGTGATACTGACAGGTGATAACCCTCGAGCAGCAAGTGCTATTGCAGGCCAATTAGGCATGGAATACCGCGCAGGGTTATTACCGGAAGATAAAGTCACTGCGGTTATGGAGCTTAACCGAAACCACAGCACGATGATGGTCGGTGATGGCATTAATGATGCTCCAGCAATGAAAGCGTCTAGTATCGGTGTTGCCATGGGCAGTGGTACGGATGTGGCATTAGAGACTGCCGATGCCGCGTTAACTCATAACCGTTTAACTGGGCTCGCAGAGATTATTGCGCTATCTCGCGCAACACGAAAAATCATTCGTGAAAATATTGCGATTGCCTTAGGGTTAAAAGCCGTATTCCTCGTCACCAGTTTGTTGGGAATTACCGGGCTTTGGGTCGCCGTTCTTGCTGACTCCGGTGCAACAGCACTCGTAACAGCAAACGCAGTGCGCCTATTACGCGTTAAATTACCTCAAGTGAAAAAGTAATTTATATCAACTGATTTAAACGCCACAATAAGTGGCGTTTTTTCTTTTACAACCTTTCCAATAAATACTGTTATTACAATATGTTAAATACAATTTTAACTTAAGAATTAGGACTAACTTTTTCTCCATCAACCCCAGATTCCGCTAAAATTCATTTTGAAAATCACTCTTTTGGCAAGGTATTAGCGGGTATTGGGTATGGTAAAAAATCACAGTTCAACGCCACATGACGCTGCATTTAAAGGGTTTATGTCTAAACTTGATAATGCACGTGACTTTTTTGATATTCACTTACCCAGCCATATTAAGCAATTATGTGATTTCAAAACATTAGCGATAACAAATTCTTCTTTCATTGATAATCAGCTACGAACTCGTCTTTCGGATATGCTCTACACTGTCGAGACACAGCAAGGTGAAGGCTATATTTATACGTTAGTTGAACACCAATCAACACCCGATAAGCTAATGGGTTGGCGGATGATGCATTATTCGTTCCTTGCCATGAATCAACATTTACAACAAGGCCATCACGATTTGCCACTGGTTGTGCCAGTTTTATTTTATCATGGAAAGGTAACGCCTTATCCATATGCTAAGCCGTGGACACACTGTTTTCCGTGGCCAGAAATTGCATCAAACTTATATAGTCAACCATTTCCGCTCGTCGATATTACTGTCATTGATGATAATGAACTCGTAAATCATCGCAAAGTTGCGGTTATGGAACTCGCGATGAAGCATAGGGACTTAAGAGATAACATAGAAAAAGTCACGCAGTTGCTAGCTGAAGCGATGAATCAAAATTATCATCATAGCGATGACATCATCACTATTTTCAATTACTTATTTATTACTATGGATTCACCTCACTTTGAAATAGTGGTTAACCAACTTATTGATCAAATTGAAAATAACCAAGAGGCGATTATGAACATTGCGCAACGATTAAAAAATCAAGGAATACAAGAAGGCATTGATATTGGTGTAAATAAAGGCATAGATATTGGAGCAAACAAAAAACAACATGAAGTTGCTCTGAAAGGTTTACAACTCGGTACAAGTATTGAGCTTATCTGTCAGCTCACTGGGTTAACTCATCAGGAAGTATTAAATCTACAATAATCCCCCTGCCTTTTGGCAGGGATTGATACAATGCAATTAGCTAATGGCGGTTAACTCGATTTTTTACGTAACAAATAACGATACGGAGCATTCTCAGCCTCTACCGCTAATAAATCATGCTCCATAAAGCGGCAGAAACCTGGGATATCGCGTGTGGTTGCTGGGTCATCAGCAATAATTAACAACGTTTCCCCATCAGCCATATTACGAACTGTTTTGCGCACTAACATCACAGGCTCTGGGCATCGTAACCCTAGCGTATCAAGGGTTTTCGTTGGATTAGCAAATAAATCAGACATTAAAAAACACTTCTAAAAGGAATCAATAGACTGATTATATAATAAAACGCTCATTGATAAATGAACAGTTTTGCTTTTGTTGCGCAACGAGCGTATGATGCGCTGTTCCCAAATGTTGGGATGTATTTCATGGGTTCCCTCACCCCATTGTGACTAAAAAGGTACAATATGTTTAATTTTACTGCGCAGCAAAAAGCCACTGCGTTAATTTGGCTTTCGTTATTTCATATTTTAATCATTACCTCTAGTAACTACCTCGTGCAGTTGCCAATTAATATTTTTGGCTTCCATACCACTTGGGGTGCTTTTACTTTTCCATTTATTTTCCTTGCTACTGACTTAACCGTACGTATCTATGGTGCACCGCTGGCTCGCCGAATTATAACTGCGGTCATGTTGCCTGCATTACTGATTTCCTACGTTATTTCAGCGTTGTTTTTCCAAGGTGAATGGCAAGGTTTTACCGCTTTATCTGAGTTCAACCTATTCGTTGCTCGTATCGCCGCGGCAAGCTTTATGGCTTACGTACTTGGGCAAATATTAGATGTCAGCGTATTCAATAAGTTGCGCCAAAATGCACGTTGGTATGTGGCACCTGCCTGCGCTATGTTCTTTGGTAACTTAATTGATACTATCGCATTCTTCTTTATTGCATTTTTCCGCAGTAGCGACCCCTTTATGGCCGCAAACTGGGTCGAAATCGCGTTAGTTGACTATGTTTTCAAGTTACTTATTTGCATGCTATTTTTCTTACCTGCTTATGGTGTGCTTTTGAATTTTATCTTGAAATATTTCTTTGCAAACTCAGATAAAAAACAGTTAGTCAATCAGCACTAAACAAAAAAGGAGATAGCTAAATGCTATCTCCAAATAAGTTTAACTGAGCTAAAACAAAGAATAACAACCCTACAATTCAATTAATTACATGCTATAACGCTCTTGCTAGGAGTGAAATCGGGTGCTCACACTTCTTACTTGTCGACATCTCAATTTGCCACTTACAGGTTTCACAGTCAGTAATCACCATATCAGCGCCACTTTCTTCGATTTGGCGGAATAATCCTGCGCCAATCCCTTGAGAAACTTCATAGTTTTCTTTTTTGAAACCATATGTTCCAGCAATACCACAACATTGTGAATCCAGCACAATCAGCTCAACACCTGGTACACGTTTAATTAACTCTAACGTGTAGGAAGTCCAACCCATTTTTTCCATGTGGCATGGTGTGTGATAGGCCACTTTTAACGGTGTGTGTTTGAGCTTCAATTCACGCCCTTCTTCAAGTAGGCGATAGATATAACGTGTTGCCAGCTCAATGTTGTCACGCATCGCTGAAGTGTCGACGTCTAAAACATGGGTATATTCATCACGGATAGTAAAGGTACAGGTTGATGATGTCGCCACCACAGGTACATGTTTCTCAAGAATCGTTTCTTGTAATGATTCAAGATTAACATTCGCTTGGCGTTTCGCTTGTTTCATGAACCCATTGGCAATTAACGCAACACCGCAACATTTTTCGCGTTTAAGTAATTGAACGCCAATATTCATCCCATTGAAGACTTTGATCAGGTCTTTCCCAAGTTGAGGATGGTTATAGTTCACATAGCAACCATGGAAGAATGCAACTTGTTCTTCATATTTGGCTTGTTCAGCAGCTTGTTTTGCATACCAACGACGGAAAGTCCCAAACGAATATTTAGGTAATTCACGGCGATGGTCGATTTTCAATGCTTTATCAAGAATTTGACGAACCGGTTTTAACCCTGTAATGGTATTCACCACGGGTGCAAATGGTGTCGATAACGAGCCCATTAAATCCGTGTGGCTTAATATTGCATCACGAATTTTAGGTTTTTGCTGGCTATAAGTATTACGTGCGCGTGCGATAATATCACCGATTTTTACATCAGATGGGCAAGCCACTTCACAACGCTTACAGTTAGTACAATATTTAAGTGCCTCGTCATATAACATTGGGTCTTTTAAACGTAAACGCTCACCGTCAGGCCCCGCTTGTTTAGGACCAGGGTACAGAGGGTTAACCTTTGCAACAGGGCAATAAGTGGTACACACAGTGCATTTAATACAGCTTTCAAAGCTTGCATCTTGAATACTCATTGCGCCACCTCCGCCTGCATCGCTTTATTTTTACTCATTTCATTAATTATTTGATTCGCTACATATAATGCGCTAATCATTGATACGCCCGCACCACAACCTTGAGTAAGAGGATCAAAACCGCCTAATACGGCACCTGCTACATAAAGATTAGAAATGGCTTTTCCCTCTTTTTGTGCGCGTAGTTTTTCATCGGTTTTCACGCCAAAAGCCATATAAGGCTGGGAAGCGAAAAACTCTTTATTGGTCCATTTTGCACGTTCTGAAATTTCACACAGATCCAATTGCATCAAAGGCTCATAGACACGGTCAAATTCGGCTACCAACCCATTATTGAAAAAACTCCCTGTCGCTAGAACGAAATGCTTAGCTTTTAAAGAGATATCACCATGATTGCGAGTTTGTACCGAATCAATTACCCCATCGATACAATTCACTGAAGTGACTTTATCACCAGGCATCACAATACCGCCTTGGCGACGAAATTGACGCAATAGCAACTCATGTAAACGAATACCTAATAATGATGGCGGTAAAGTCGGCAGTAAGAATAAGGGTTTACCTAACCGTTTTTGTAACTCAATTAATGGCTCATCACTATCAAGTCCTACACAAGCAGGCATGAATATGGTGTCGGCATCAGCCACTAACGGGAGAATTTCTTCAACCATTTGCGCCATATTCTCCGGCCTATCCAACCAACGAGCGACATTAATTGCCCTAAATTCACTCGGATTTTCTCTCAAACGGTCAAGTAAAGGTAAATGAACATAATGAGAACTGGCTTCTATCCCATCACGCTGTAGTTCATCCGCCACCATTTGTGGTTGGAAATCTAAAAACCCTTCGATACCAACAACTGCAATTTTCCCCATTGCCATTTTTTGGTGTAAACCCACCGTTGGGACAGACTCAGGGCTAAGCCACGTCATGCGTTTATGGCCTAAAGGTGTAATGCGATAATGATTTTCTTTACTGCTGCCTTTTAAACGAACGCCACTTTGTTGTAATAAGGATTGAGCCAGATTCGCCAATTCGCTAACCTGATCCTGACCAATAATACTATAAGGGTGAGTCGGAGCCTGCGCTTGTAAAGCATTTAACATTTCTAATGGCTTTTCAACAACTTGCCCATCCGGTAAGTGTGTAAGTAAATCTAATGAACCTGAAGAAAAATGCAGCGCATTTTGCCCGGCGCTAACAATTGCACAAGACAGGCCTGATTGTGTTAAACGAATACCACAAAGTAACCCGGCTAGGCCGCCGCCCATTACCACAGCATCATATTTCATTATCAGCCTCCTTCTGTGCACCCTTACCTAGTGTCGCTTCGTTCATGCCACATAATCCATGATATACCCAACTGGTAAATTCACTTTCACGCAGTGCATCCCCCCAAGCAATTGGACGTACACCTTTCCATCGCTCATTCAGGAAGTGGCCCAGTTGTTGCTCTGTTTCATGAGGTGTTGTGACATTAAAACGATTAAGTAAGCCTGCAGCCCGGCAAGCACATAATTCACCTTGGCAAGTTCCCATCCCCACTCGGGTACGACGCCTTAAATCAAGCAAGTTATTGACCGTCAATGAATTAACAGCATAACGTACTTCACCAGCAGTAACGGCTTCACACTCACAAACTAAACTTTTATCGAGCCTATCCGTACTGAGAATGGCAGAAGCTCTATCGCCATGACGGTAAACCGCTGAGCCACGAATAGGAGCAGGAATAGAAACAACGTTACGTAAGGCTTCTTCTGCGCTGTGCTGCGAGCCCGGTAACGGCGCTTCTGCGGTTGTACATTTGGCGCTATGACCCAGTTTTTCGCAAACTTTATCTGTAGCCCATTCCGCCATCAGGCGATAAGTCATCAACTTGCCACCCGTAATGGTGATGAAACCTTCTAAGCCATCACGTTTAGCGTGGTCTAACAACACAATACCACGGCTCACATTACGCCCTGATGGGTCATCATCACTGGCAACTAATGGTCGAACGCCTGCATACGCACGTAAAATGCGCGTTGTCGCAAGTGCAGGAGACAGCATTGAACCTTCGCGAATAAGAATATCCACCTCTTCAGGGGTGACATACATATTATCAATTTGATCATATTCAATATGAGTCGATGTGGTGCCAATCAGGGAAATCGTATCGCCGGGAACCAAAATATCGGCATCTGCAGGTTTACGGCAGCGGTTTATCACCATGTTATTCAAGCGGTGGCCTAAAATTAATAATGCCCCTTTTGCAGGGAACATTTTAATTTTTAATTCGCCATACTCTGCGATTTTTTGTCCCCAAATCCCGCCTGCATTAACGACAATTTCTGCATAAATATCATACTGTTTTTTGGCATGGTGATCATAAACCGTCACGCCACGTACAGTATCACCATCACGAATCAAACCAATGACTTCGTGATAAGTTAACACTTTCGCGCCATGCTCTCTGGCATCTAACATATTTGCTGCAGTCAAACGAAATGGGTCAACCGTGCCATCAGGAACACGAACCGCACCGATTAGATGTGGGTTAACGGAAGGTTCAAGACGAATCGCCTCTTTAGGGTCAATCGCCGTCGCATCAATGCCTGCAGTTTGGCAAGCCGTAATGAATTGTTGCTGATACTCTAAGCTGTCTTCAGGGAGGGTAATAAACAAACCATCTGTTCGCTCAATACAGTGATGCGCGATACGCTTTAAAATCTTGTTCTCTTCTATACATTCTCTGGCAGACTCACCATCAGTGACTGCATAGCGCGCGCCACTATGAAGTAATCCATGGTTACGCCCGGTCGCACCAGTCGCAATATCATGCCTTTCGAGTAAAACGGTTCTTAGACCTCGGCGAGCGCAGTCACGAGCGACCCCTGCACCTGTTGCGCCACCACCAATAATGATGACATCCGTTTCAGTCACAGATGAGCCATTCATGTCGCATTCCTCACATTAATAAACGTTTCTATAATAGATAAGTATAGGTTCTATTTTTATAATCTATTATTAAATATAGTCCAGAAACGCGATCAATGTTTGATAAGGAACAAAAACGAAAGCAATAGATCCATTTTCAGTGTTTTAAAGAGCAAAATCGTGATGAAAATCACAAAATAATTAACATTTCTAGTTCCATTCCATTCACAAATGTCATTTACTATGCAACCTCATAAACAAAATCAATAATTGTGCGTTGGATTACAGATAAATTGTTTTTTAACGACTACAATTTAGAGCAATTAAGAAAATAAAGACTCTTAAATTACTCGATTATTTTCGTTTTTGTTACTTCACCAATAATAAACACTCAATATTTCTCTGAAGTAGAGAATGGAAGTGTAAATAAAAATTAGCATGCCATCGGAGGCGTATATGTTAAGCATTTTTAAACCAGCACCTCATATACAGAGGCTGCCAGCTGATAAGGTAGATCCTGTCTATCGTAAGCTTCGCTGGCAGATCTTCATGGGTATTTTCTTTGGTTACGCAGCGTATTATCTAGTCCGAAAGAACTTTGCGTTAGCGATGCCATATCTTGTTGAACAAGGTTTCTCTAAAGGTGACCTTGGTTTTGCATTATCAGGGATCTCAATTGCTTACGGATTTTCTAAATTTATTATGGGGTCGTTTTCCGACCGTGCAAACCCGCGTTATTTCTTACCAGCAGGTTTGATTCTCGCCTCCGCGGTGATGTTAGTCATGGGCTTCGTGCCATGGGCAACATCGAGCATCATGGTAATGTTCGTATTACTGTTCCTTTGTGGTTGGTTCCAAGGTATGGGTTGGCCTCCTTGTGGACGTACCATGGTTCACTGGTGGTCACAAAAAGAACGTGGCGGTATCGTTTCGGTTTGGAACTGTGCGCACAACGTCGGTGGTGGTATCCCTCCATTACTGTTCATGTTAGGTATGGCATGGTTTAACGACTGGAAAGCTGCGCTGTATATGCCTGCATTGGCTGCTATCCTTGTTGCAATCATTGCATTTGCATTAATGCGCGACACCCCGCAGTCTTGTGGTCTTCCTCCAATTGAAGAGTACAAAAACGACTATCCAACTGACTATAAAGCATCAGATGAGCAAGAGTTAACTGCAAAAGAAATCTTCATGAAGTATGTTTTCCCTAACAAACTATTATGGATGATTGCGATTGCTAACGTGTTCGTTTACTTACTGCGTTATGGTGTTTTGGACTGGTCTCCAACTTACCTGCGTGAAGTTAAACACTTCGCAATGGACAAATCTTCATGGGCTTACTTCTTATATGAATACGCAGGTATCCCAGGTACGTTACTGTGTGGTTGGATGTCGGATAAAGTCTTCCGTGGTAACCGTGGAGCCACTGGTGTGTTCTTCATGGTTCTGGTAACCATTGCAACTATCGTGTTCTGGATGAACCCAGCTGGTAACCCAAATGTTGATATGGCATGTATGTTGATCATCGGTTTCCTAATCTATGGTCCTGTTATGTTGATTGGTTTGCACGCCCTTGAACTTGCACCGAAAAAAGCAGCAGGTACAGCCGCAGGATTCACAGGCTTGTTCGGCTACCTCGGTGGTTCTGTAGCAGCAAGTGCTATCGTTGGTTATACCGTAGACTACTTCGGTTGGGACGGTGGCTTCGCAGTCATGATCGGTGGTTCAGCACTGGCCGTTGTTCTACTGTTTATCGTGATGTTGAGCGAAAGCAAACATAAACGTGAATTAGCAAACTCACAATAAACATTCATCAAATGTTCATTGTTAATCGCTAGACTCGTGGGCTATATCAAAAAATGATGTAGCCCATTTTTTTACCCAAATAAAGTGCCAAGGAGATATAATCATGAGCTTTCCATTAAAAACATTGGTGGCTAGTATGGTTTTAGTGATGTCAGTGTCTGCTGTAGCTCAAGCTTCAAGTAAAGTTGTCATTGCACATCGTGGTGCAAGTGGTTACTTACCGGAACATACCCTACCTGCAAAAGCAATGGCTTACGCACAAGGTGCTGATTTTCTTGAGCAAGATTTAGTTATGACGAAAGATAACGAGCTCGTGGTCTTACATGACCATTATCTCGATCGCGTGACAGATGTTGCTGAACGTTTCCCTGATCGCGCCCGTAAAGATGGCCGTTACTATGCGATTGACTTTACCCTTGATGAAATCAAATCACTCAATTTTACAGAAGGATTTGATATTGTTGATGGTAAAAAAGTGCAAAGCTATCCGAACCGCTTCCCAATGGGCAAATCAGACTTCCGCGTTCATACCTTCCAAGAAGAGATTGAATTTGTTCAAGGACTAAACAAATCAACGGGTAAAAATATTGGTATCTACCCAGAAATTAAAGCCCCTTGGTTCCACTTACAAGAAGGCAAAGATATCACCAAAAAAACACTCGAAGTCCTTAAAGAGTATGGCTATACCACCAAGGATTCCAACGTTTATCTACAGTCATTTGACCCTAATGACCTAAAACGTATCAAAAATACTTTGATGCCAGAAATGGGGATAGATCTTAAATTAATTCAATTGATTGCTTACACCGATTGGAACGAAACTCAAGAGCAAAAACCTGACGGAACTTGGGTTAATTACAATTATGATTGGATGATGAAACCGGGTGCAATGAAAGAAATTGCAACCTATGCAGATGGCATTGGCCCTGACTATCATATGCTAATTAGTGAAGAATCCACGCCAACTAATATCAAAGTGAATGGCATGGTTAAAGAAGCTCATGATAACAAAATGGCAGTGCATCCGTTCACTATCCGTGTTGATAAGCTGCCAAAATACGCCAAAGATGGGCAACAGCTTTATGACATTATTTATAACCAAGCCGATGTCGACGGCGCCTTCACAGACTTCCCTGACTTAGGGGTTAAGTTCTTAGAACAGCAGAAACAAAAATAGTTTTCTGGGACAAAATAAGAATGCAGCCATTTGGCTGCATTCAGACTGCTGACAAACATATTATGTTTGGCAGCAAGTCTAATCGGTTTTGAAAATAAATTACGCGATAGTGACAGGGAATGCGATCACATCACTGATTTTATCTGCATTTAAAGCAATCATAATCAGCCTATCAACCCCAACAGCGACACCAGAACAATCAGGTAAACCATGCTCTAAAGCCGCGAGCAAGTGCTCATCAATAGGTGCAGTAGGTAGCCCCATTGCCGCTCGCTTACGGTTGTCTTGTTCAAATCGCTGGCGTTGTTCGCTTGCATCAGTGAGTTCATGGAAACCATTTGCTAGTTCCATTCCCTTATAATACACCTCAAAACGCTCAGCAACACGATGATCTTCCGTGCTAATTACGGCAAGAGACGCTTGGGTTGCAGGGAAATGATACACGACTGCAGGCTTTTCTTTACCAATATGAGGCTCAACGCCCATGGTAAATAGCAGTTGAAGTAAGGTATCTTTATCTTCTTCCTGATCCGCGATATTGCTCAAATCTAAACGGGCTGCAACCTCACGTAATTCACTTTTTTCAGCAGATAACGGGTCAATATCCAAATAGCGTAAAAACGCTTGTTGGTATGAAAGTAGCTCTGCACTCTCACATTCTAAAACTTGTTGCAGTAGGTCATCCACTTCATTGATCAAGCGATACATATCAAAATGCGGGCGGTACCACTCTAACATGGTAAATTCAGGGTTATGATGTCGCCCTGCTTCTTCATTTCTAAAGCTACGACCTAACTGATAGATAGGACCACTACCGGCCGCTAATAAACGTTTCATGTGGTATTCAGGGCTGGTCATTAAATATAAATTAATACCTTGCGCTGCACCAGGGCCCACAAAACGCGTTTCAAATGGAACAAGATGAATGTCAGTGACTGTTGCCTGACTCATTGCGGGGGTTTCGACTTCAAGTACACAACGATCAGTAAAAAAACGTCTGATTTCCGCAATTATTTTTGCGCGCTGTAACAGGTTAGCGATGGGGGCGGTTGGCTGCCAATTCGCTATATCACTCATTAAGATGACTCCAAAATAAACTTAGTCGTGCAGTGTACCCACCTCACAGGCAACACACAATGCATTTACACTGATAATGCATATTTATCTGAACGTAAATACTTGCAACTGTCGGCATGATGATGAGTAAGTAGAGATAGCCTGATTATCTCTTGCTTTATACGATTAGGCAAAGCCTTTACTTTTAGCTTTATCCTACAGAGGTGGGAAGAGTAATGAAAGTAGCCAGAAACATGATTAATTCTTATATTATGTGACATATCTGTTACTAAAAAAGCGAAACGATTCGCTTTCTCAATCTATTTTAAAATTTTCTGTTCAAAATTAAATTTATTCTAAATAATAAATAGTGAGACTCCTCGCAAATTAGCATTCAATATGAATTAAACTCTTCAGCTATAATAATAGTATTAATCACTTATTATTGATAAAACCTGAGTAATTCACTTGGTTTTATACACTAAAAGTCTATGTAAATTTAATGATAATCATTTGAAATTCCTTTTTATTCGGTGTTAACAGCCTAGAAAATCCAGTAATGTAAAAACAATTTATAAAAAGAAGATCTATCTCACACTTTATCGCTAAATTTGGCCAAAACACCCCTCTATATCAAATTTATCTTGAGGACTATTCGCTATAATTCACAGCATGATAAGTCATTATTAGCTATTATATTATTTACTATTAAAAAACAGATATTTCGTAGTTTAGCTTTAAGTTGAACTGAAAATGACGTAGCTAATTATCAAAAGTATTTAAAAGAATTTATCAATTTTACACTTGAACAATGGAGAAGCGCAGTGCAAACCTTCAATGCCGATTTAGCGATTATCGGGGCCGGGGGCGCAGGCTTACGTGCAGCAATTGCTGCCGCTGAAGCAAATCCCAATATCAAGATTGCTCTGGTCTCAAAAGTATACCCAATGCGTAGTCACACTGTGGCCGCAGAGGGGGGATCAGCAGCAGTTACTCAGGCTCATGACTCCTATGACTATCATTTTAATGATACTGTAGCTGGTGGGGACTGGCTGTGTGAGCAAGATGTTGTCGACTATTTTGTCGAACACTGCCCAACAGAAATGACCCAACTAGAGCTATGGGGCTGCCCGTGGAGCCGTAAACCAGATGGTTCAGTTAACGTTCGCCGTTTTGGTGGAATGAAAATTGAGCGTACGTGGTTTGCTGCTGATAAAACTGGCTTCCACATGCTCCATACCCTGTTCCAAACTTCATTAAAATATCCACAAATTCAACGTTTTGACGAACATTTTGTTCTCGATATCATTGTTGATGAAGGCCAAGTCCGTGGTCTTGTCGCGTTAAATATGATGGAAGGAACAAAAGTCCAGATCCGTGCTAATGCCATCGTGATGGCAACTGGCGGTGCTGGACGCGTTTATCGCTACAATACCAATGGCGGTATTGTAACCGGTGATGGTATGGGTATCGCATTCCGCCATGGCGTGCCGCTGCGTGATATGGAATTTGTTCAATATCACCCAACTGGGTTACCGGGTTCAGGTATCTTAATGACCGAAGGTTGTCGTGGTGAGGGCGGGATCCTTGTCAATAAAGACGGCTATCGCTACCTGCAAGACTACGGAATGGGGCCTGAAACTCCACTGGGTAAACCTGAAAATAAATATATGGAACTGGGTCCACGTGACAAAGTTTCCCAAGCGTTCTGGCACGAATGGCGTGCAGGCCGTACGATCAGCACTCACCGTGGTGATGTCGTCTATCTGGATCTACGTCACCTTGGCGCAGAAAAACTGCATGAGCGTTTACCATTTATTTGTGAATTGGCGAAAGCCTACGTAGGTGTTGACCCAGTAACAGACCCAATTCCTGTTCGCCCAACCGCTCACTACACCATGGGTGGTATCGAAACGGATCAACGCACAGAAACACGCATCAAAGGCCTATTTGCTGTCGGTGAGTGTTCTTCTGTTGGCTTGCACGGTGCAAACCGTTTAGGTTCTAACTCATTAGCTGAATTAGTTGTATTTGGTCGTCTGGCAGGTGAAGAAGCCGCTCGCCATGCTGCTGAAGCAACACCAGCCAATGCAAATGCTATCGAAGCCCGTACTCGTGATATCGAAGCTGACCTCAGCAAACTCATGAACCAAAAAGGGAAAGAGAGCTGGTCGAAGATCCGCGACGAAATGGGTATTTCAATGGAAGAAGGCTGCGGTATCTACCGTACCCCCGAATTAATGCAAAAAACCGTTGATAAAATTGCTGAGCTGAAAGAACGCTTCAAACACGTCGAAATTACCGACCATAGCAGCGTATTTAATACTGACCTACTGTACACCATTGAATTAGGCTTTGGCCTTGATGTGGCGGAATGTATGGCTCACTCTGCAATCAACCGTAAAGAATCACGTGGTGCACACCAACGTCTCGATGAAGGCTGTACTGAGCGTGATGATGTTAATTTCCTTAAACATACTTTGGCATTCTATAACCCAGAGGGCTCCCCTCGTTTAGAGTACAGTGACGTGAAAATCACGAAATCTCAGCCAGCTAAACGTGTTTACGGTGCCGAAGCTGAAGCTCAAGATAAGGCGAAGAAGGAGCAAGCTAATGGATGATATGAAACACCTAAAAATGGAGATCATGCGTTACAATCCGGAAACGGATAGTGAGCCCCATTTGGTGACGTATGATGTCCCTTACGACGAGCAAACTTCTTTGTTAGATGCGTTAGGCTATATCAAAGATAACCTCGCTCCAGACCTGTCTTACCGTTGGTCTTGTCGTATGGCGATTTGTGGTTCTTGCGGCATGATGGTGGATAAAGTACCTAAACTGGCGTGTAAAACATTCCTGCGTGAATACCCGCAAGGTATGAAAGTTGAGCCATTAGGTAACTTCCCAATCGAGCGCGACCTTGTTGTTGATATGACTCACTTTATTGAGCGTTTAGAAGCGATCAAACCGTATATTATCGGTAATGACCGTAAACCTTCTGAAGGCCCAAATAAGCAAACGCCTGCACAGATGGCCAAATACCATCAATTTTCAGGCTGTATCAACTGTGGTCTGTGCTATGCAGCTTGCCCACAATTTGGACTGAACCCAGAGTTCATCGGCCCAGCCGCGATCACATTGGCAGAGCGCTACAATTTAGATAACCGAGACCATGGTGCGAAAGAACGCATGACCTTATTAAACGGTGACAATGGTGTCTGGAGCTGTACGTTTGTAGGCTACTGTTCTGAAGTCTGTCCTAAGCATGTTGACCCTGCGGGTGCGATCCAACAAGGGAAAGTTGCCAGCGCGCAAGACTTTGTTATCGCCATGCTGAAGCCACGATAAGGAGAATTGAAGTCATGACTACGAAACGTAAACCCTATGTCAGAGAAATGAAGGGTGATTGGTGGCAAAAGCTGGGTTTTTACCGCTTTTACATCATGCGTGAAAGTACCTCCGTCCTTCAGGTCTGGTTCAGTATTTTAGTCCTGTATGGGGTATTTGCGCTGAAAAGCGGTCCAGAATCATGGGCTGGCTTTGTTGGGTTCTTAAGCAACCCAATCATTCTTATCATTAACATTATTACTTTGGCGGCAACATTATTGCACACCACAACGTGGTTCAAACTTGCACCAAAAGCCGTCAGTATTATTGTAAAAGATAAGAAAATGTCTGAGGAGCCTATCGTTAAAGGCTTCTGGGCTCTTACGATTGTTGTTACGGCAGCAATCTTAGCAATCGCATTGTTATTTTAATCTAAGGAGAATCTGATGAATCTAACGCCTAAACGTTCCGATGAGCCGATTTTCTGGGGGTTATTTGGTGCAGGTGGTATGTGGAGTGCTGTAATTGGCCCTGCAATCATCATTCTGTTAGGAATTTTAATTCCTCTCGGTGTGGCACCAGAAATGCTGAGCTATGAGCGCATTATGGCATTTAGCCAAAGCTTTATCGGCCGCGTTTTCTTATTACTGATGATTATTTTGCCAGTTTGGTGTGGTATGCACCGTATCCACCATACGCTGCACGACTTTAAAATCCATGTCCCTGCGACAAAATGGGTTTTCTACGGTGGCTCAGCAATCATTAGTGTAATTGCAATTATTGGTGTATTTACTCTGTAAATAATGCAATCACACATTATTTTAATAAAAGGTATGACAGCACATTGTCATACCTTTTCTTTTTTAGGGCTTAAAGCCTCGAATAAGTGATTCTAAACCAAACAAAAATGCATCTGTTCCATCATCATTATCCATGATTTGAATAGCTTCTTTTAATAACAATGGCATCGCTCCGTCTTGTTCAACATCTCTCTCACCCATTGCTGCCAAATGTTCTTGCTGCTCAAGTACTGAACCTAATGTAAAGTGCCCCACTGCACTCACTGCGTAAAGGCCACTTTTTAATGAAAAACCGCTATCAATCATAAACTGCAATTGTTTTTCCACCGTGGCGTATTGCTCTGCACTAGGCCGCGTGCCTAAATGTACCTTTGCCCCATCACGGTAGCTAAGTAAGGCTCGACGAAAACTTAGTGCATTATGGCGCAAGAACTCCCGCCACGTTTCACCTTCAACAGGTAATGGATGGTCATGATGTCGTTTTAGCATTTCAACCGATAATGCATCCAACAATGTGCGCTTGTTCTTTACATGCCAATACAGTGTGGGTTGCTCAACCCCGAGCTTTTGAGCCAATTTTCGCGTTGTCAGTCCTTCCATTCCCACTTCATTCAGCAAATCTAGTGCAGCCGTAATAATGGTTTCTTTATCCAATCTTGCCATCGCTTTCCCCTTAATTTTCTATTGACACTCTATCACTGATAGGGATACACTCCAAATCTATCAATGATAGAGAAATGAATAATGAATAAATTTGCGATCACTGCATTAACGATCACCGCCCTTGATGCTATGGGGATCGGTTTGATCATGCCTGTTTTACCTGCCTTACTCCGCGAGTATGTGACGCTAGAAAACTTGGCAAATCATTACGGTATCTTGCTGGCTTTGTACGCCATCATGCAGGTATTTTTTGCCCCAATACTGGGCAGATGGTCTGATAAATTCGGTCGCAAGCCTATTTTGTTGATCTCCCTTGCAGGAGCCGTACTGGACTACAGTTTATTGGCTTTATCGAGCTCACTTTGGATGCTGTATTTAGGCCGTTTAATTTCAGGGATCACTGGCGCAACAGGCGCCGTAGCGGCTTCTGTTATTGCCGACAACACTGCGCCACAAGAACGCACTAAGTGGTTTGGGCGATTAGGCGCAGCATTTGGCGTGGGGTTAATCGCCGGCCCTGCGATTGGGGGTTTTGCAGGGCAATTTTCCCCACATTTACCTTTTGTTATTGCGGCTATTTTGAATGCGTGCTCTTTTGTCGTGATCTGGCTTATTTTTAAAAATAAAAATGCCATACAGAATGATCAAAATGAAACTGTAGAGCTGTCAGTTCCCTTCATACAGCTGATAAAACCCATTATTTTGCTACTTTTTGTCTTTTTTATGGCACAGTTAATTGGTCAGATCCCTGCAACAACCTGGGTGCTATTTACCGAAAATCGCTTCCAATGGAATAGTGTGCAAGTTGGGTTATCTTTGGCGGGCTTAGGCGTTATGCATGCCCTATTCCAAGCTTTTATTGCTGGAGCCATTGCCAAAAAATTCAATGAAAAGGTAACAATCATTGTCGGCTTTGTCGCAGACGGAAGCGCATTTATTATTTTGTCATTACTCACCGAAGGTTGGATGATTTACCCTACATTAATCTTACTCGCCGGTGGTAGTATTGCATTACCAGCACTACAAGGGTTGATGTCAGCTCACGTCAATCACGCTAATCAAGGTAAATTACAAGGAGTATTAGTGAGTTTAACCAATGCCACAGGGGTAATTGGCCCATTACTATTTAGCGTTATTTTTGGCCAAACATTGCTGATATGGGACGGTTGGGTGTGGATGATTGGGGCTATGCTTTATGCGTTACTTATCGTCATTTATTTACTTTTTTGTGCTAAAAAAGCTTTAGAAACAAAAGAAATAAAACTATCGGCAGGCTAAATGTTAGGGTAACTCATTTAAATGCTATGATGCCTGAATAACCTTTGTTGTGAAAAGAACATTAAGAGAAAAACTCAATGACAACACCACCTAAAAAGCCAAGAACGAAACCTGCGGAAGAAAGGTTAGATGACCTGATGAATGCAGCGGAAAAACTCTTTCTTTCTAAAGGGTTTGTCAATACAACTGTCAGTGAAATTGTCATCGCTGCCGATGTCGCAAAAGGTACTTTTTATCACTACTTCCAATCCAAAAATGACATTATGGAAGCCTTACGCACACGCTACATGGACTGGTATTTAGGCTACATTCAATCTGCTTTAGATTCACAAAAAAGTGCCACTGCCAAGCTGAAATCGTGGTGTGAAAATAGCGTCAAATACTATGTTGAAAAACAAAATATTCACGACATGCTATTTCATGACGAATACCACGGCCGCAGTAATGATCATGAAACCCGTGCAGTTGAACAGATTAAAGCTATTTTAGCTTTTGGTGAGCAAAACAAAGCATGGCCAGAATTGCCACATGAATTGATGGCGACAATGATTTATCACTCCATGCATGCTGCTGTTGATAATTTAGCCAATAGTACTGAGTATGATCAACATACTCTGGGCGAGATCCTATACCAACGTTTCAGCCAACTCATCAAATAACACATTTAATACTGGGTTTTATTTTTCATCCGCAAAATTTTTGTATACCCAATAGGGTGGCAATCTTATTTTCTATTACTATAGCTCTATAATTTATGATGATTTCCCCCCTAACGGGGGGATTAAATCATGGTTAACACTAAGCAGGGTTTGGTTTTGGCAAACAAGCAGATACAAAGTAAAAAAGCCCACAAACCGTAATAAATAGCCCAACATAACCTAGGTTAAAGTGACCTAAATAACTGACAATCAGAGGGGTGATCCCACCGATAGAGGCAGCTGCGCTATTATAACCAACACCTAATATTGTTGCCTGCCCATTAGATTTGCCCATCAGTACCGCTGATAAATTACACAATATCATCGCTGAGTATGCGGACATAACAACTTGAGTAAAAAAGACTAGAAGCAAACTATCTATTTGTAATAAAAAATAAAGTGGCGCTGAAAACAACACCATCCCTTTAACGCCCATATCAAAAACAGATTTAGCCGAACTATACTTGTCTGTTAGCCAACCGCATATCATCATAAAAACTAGCAATAAACCGGATGAAAATATTTCATAATAATTTTTTATCTCATCTATCTTTAATTGTTGAATAATTAGTGAGGTTGACAAACTTTGAGAGTAAAAAGTGACAGTACCTGGAATGGTAAATAAGAACACCCAAAATACATGATACCAACTAAATATCGCTTTTTTATCTAACTCATTTTTATAATTAGGTAATTTAGCTCTAAACCAAAAGCTAATAAAAATATTAACCAAACCAATTAACAATGGAATTCTCCATCCAATTGACTGCATAGTATCTTCAGATAACGTATTCTTTAGTATGAAAACGATAGCTAATGATGCAATGACTCCACACAAAGAACTACCAACAATAATTGACGAAACTCTAGATCGAATATTTCCATCTAAATCCTTAAATAAATATGTAATTAGAGAAGGAAATTCACCTGCGAAGCTAAAAGAAAGAGTCAATTGTAAAATTAATATCACTAATGGCGTATAGTTCCCTAATAATTCAATGGGTAACAGTGCCATCATTAATGTTGCCGTACCGGTTATCAAGCTTGTTAATACTAGGGCTGACTTTTTTCCTACCGTATCAGCATAGCGACCGATAACATATCCGCCTAAAGGGCGGATTAAAAAACGTAATGCAAAGATACCCCATACTATTTCTGTCGCTTGAAAATAACCTAATTTAGTTAATTCAATACTTAAATAAGTAGATATAGCTGCAAAAACTGCAATATCATAGTATTCCAAAGCATTACCAGCAACTGCACCAAATCTAAATTTCCATTTCATTTTTGTCCCTTTTCTATTAATGACTTTCCTTGTAGCAAAATATTCTGGCCTTCAGGGATAACTAGCCAAAGACTCCAAACAAGCAAGGGTAATGCCATTTTCTTTTAATGCCTGAAATAAGCCGCTAGGTGAAGTATAAGAGCAACCTAATTTTTCTTTAATACGTTGAATACGTTTGTTTTCTGTCGCTTCTGAACAACCTTGGATATAACTGATTTCTTTTACACGACAATGTGATAATAACAATCGAATACTAATTATTTCTTTACGAGTAAAACGAATATTACCAAAACGCATATAAGGATGAATATCTAAAGGTTCAAGCTCTTGTTCACTAAGCTTATAAACTCTATTCTGTGGAAACTTAATTTCCTCGCGCAAGGGTAAAATAGCATAATTATCTTTGCCTTTTTTCCATGATTCATACGCAAAATCTATAATCGTTGGCCTACACTTATAAAGTGATATCATATCGTTGAGTGAAATTATCCTCCTAGAATTAATGGAGACAATGTCATACATGTTTCCATACTTCGCACAAAAATCAATTTTCAATTTTCTTTTTTTAGTTTTTGCTAATGTGTTTATAAAGCTTTCTGAGTAATTACTCCAGTATTGAATCCCTGGAGATAACCGTTCACTTAAACGTAAATCTAAATCAGCATTCCAATATATGAGCAGCCATTCGTAATTATTTGACATAATACTCACTTGCTTATTACTAAGATCAACTCTGGTTATGGACAAATCTATATCATTCCAATCAAAATACTTTGAAAAAAGGCTTTTTAAATTAGAACAGGATTTTTCTAATAAATTATTTTCTATATCCATACACTATCCTTAATTTGATTATTTTTTTAAATTATTAGATTAAAATTAATACTTTTAAAAAACAGTATACTTATTAGTATCTGGAAGTTAATGAATTAAAGGCTCCACATCCCTACTCTCAATTTGGTTAATAATTCAATACGTTAAAATAGATATTTTAAATTAAGGGTAACTTACCAGAGACTCCAGACAAGCAAGGGTAATGCCATTTTCTTTTAATGCCTGAAATAAACCGCTAGGTGAAGTATAAGAGCAACCTAATTTTTCCTTAATACGTTGAATACGTTTATTTTCAGTCGCTTCCGAACAACCTTGGATATAACTAATTTCCTTTACCCGGCAATGTGATAATAGTAATCGGATAGTCATCATTTCTTTACGGGTAAAACGAATATTACCAAAACGCATGTAGTGGTGAGCATCTAAAATATCTCGGTTATTATCTTCAATTTTTTGAGATAAGCTTATGTCAGCCCTAAGTGGTAAAATAATATTTTCATTATCTTTCCAGGCATGTTGGGAGTAATCAGAAATAACTGCTCTTAATTTATAGAGTTCTAATAATTCATTACTTGTAAATTTTTTTCTTGAATTTATTGAGGTAATTTCATATATACCACCATATTGGGTACAAAAATCCACCTTCATTTCTTTCTTATCTGTTTTAGATAATGTTTTTTGGAATGCGGCAGAGTAATTATTCCAATATTGAATACCGGGGGTTAATCGTTCCTTTACTTTTTTATCTAGGTCATCATCCCAAAACATTAAAACCCACTCATAGTGATTTGAAATAACTTTTACCACGTTATTTGTTACATCCACTCTACTGTAAGTCACATCCATATCATTCCAATCGAAATATTTTAAAAACTTATCACCAAAACCAGAACAAGACAGTTCTAAGTGTTTATTTTCAATATTCATACATCCCCCTTAAATTTAAGCAGTTAATAACCTTTGTTTTTTATTCAATAAAAATGACGCAAATAGCGTTAACGAGCTCAATGAAACAAAAACACCCACCAAGGAAACATCAATGAGGACTAAGTAATTGATAATTAATGGCGTTAACCCACCTATAATCGTCGATGCAAGGTTATACCCCATACTTAACGTCGTAACTTGCCCATTGGCTGGTTTTGCCATCGCATAATTCCAATTGCATAACACCATCGCTGAAATAATAATAATTGACGATTGGGAGATAAGTACTAATGATAAAACCTTAGTAGACATTAGGTAATAAATAGGAATTGATAATATCGCAGCGAGCTTTACCCCTAAGTTAAACACCCGCTCAGAGTAGCTGTATTTATCTGTTAGCCAACCAACTATTGCCATTAAAACCAATAATAACGTTGATGATATCATTGAATATATGCTTTTAAATTCTTCTAGTTCTAGCTCCTTAAGTAAAAACGAAGATGAAAAATTTAAGGTATAAAAAACAACCGAACCAGGAATAACAATCAGTAAAATATTAAATGCCTTAAGCCAATCTATTCTTTGGCGCCCATCATATTCAATGGGTTGGTCTGGTAAGCGATAGCGAAACCAGAAACAGATCAGTATATTACCTAAACCTAATAGCAGTGGTATTCTCCATCCCACTCTTTGCATGGTTTCAGGGGTTAATATATTTTCAAGAATTAACACAATTCCTAACGAGCCAATAACGCCAACAACCGCACTTCCAGTTAACAACGCTGAAATTCGACCTCGTTCTTGGGGTTTAGAATCTTTATATAAATAGGTAGACAGTGATGGGCTTTCACCCGCAAAACTAAAAGATAGCAACATTTGAAGAAATAGGATGGCTAAAGGTGTATATATCCCTAATAATTCAATAGGCAGAAATGCCATACACAATGTGGCACTACCGGTAAGAATGCTGACCAAAATCATTGCCAGTTTTTTACCGACTTTATCCGCATAACGGCCAATTACATACCCCCCTAATGGCCGAATAAGAAAACGTAAAGCAAAAATCCCCCACACCAGCTCCGTTGCTTGCTGATAACCTAGGCGGGTTAATTCTGCACTTAAATATGATGAAATTGCAGCAAAAATTGCAACATCATAAAATTCTAAGGTATGCCCTGCGACAGCACCAAAACGTAATTTCCATTTCATAAAATGATCCCATGTCCCTATAGAAAACCAATAGTTAAATTAATTAATAGGCATTAATTTTTCTAAACTTGTTAATGTAATGCCGTGACCTTCCATTACCGAAAAGCATTCCTTTTGAGAGACCATTTCACAGTTTAATTTTTTCTTGATGTTTTTAACTCTTATATATTCCACCTCTTCCGAACAGCCTTGAATACGGCTAATTTCCTTGATATTTCGGTGGGAAAGCAACAAGCGGATGGTTAATGCTTCTTTGTTTGAAAATGATAACTGACCAAAACGTATAAAATTAGGGGTTTCCTTACTTCTACAAATAATAGGTACAGGTTCATCTAATTCAATTTTTTGGCGTAACGGTAATGCCACCGTTTTATTTTCAGACCATTTTTCATATGCATAATCAGAAACTATTGAACGCCATTGATATAATGAAAGTAAGTACTCATATGAGACTTTATGGTTTCCATTGAGTGAAAATATCTCAAATAAATTATTGTACCTATTACAAATATCAATTTTTTTATTTCCTTTATCGAGTTTGGTTAATATTTTCTGGTATGCATCTGAATAATTACTCCAATATTGCACCCCAGAGAATAACCGTTCTTTTAATGATAAATCCATATCATGATGCCAATAAATTAACTGCCACTCATAATTACTAGATAATGTGTATATCTTTTCCTCATCAACATTAATAATCGTATAATGGATATCAATATCATTCCAATTAAAATAATTGCAAAGATCTAACTTTACTCTAGTGCTTATTTTTTCCATCTTATTGTTTTCTATATCCATAAAAATCACCTTATAGTTATTTAAATAAAAATAAAGATAATAAAAGCGTTTAACCCATATCTTTAGCACATAAAAATAAATATTCAAAGACCAAAATTTAAAGGGATTTAAAATTAAGAATTATTTTTTTATCTTGATATCTAAATTTAGTTCCAGCTAACTTAAATAATTTCAATTATATTTATATATTCACTATTGGAGATCGTATGAAACAAGATTGGCACTCGGCTGATATTATTGCAGCGATAAAGAAAAAAGGTTCTTCTCTTTCACAAATATCACGTTCAGCAGGGTTAAACTCATCAACATTAAATAACGCCTTGTCAAGACGTTGGCCTAAAGGAGAGCGTATTATTGCCGAGTTTTTGGGTGTTGCACCATCTGAAATTTGGCCATCGCGTTATAACGAAAAATAACATAAGAATAGTTTTCTTTATGCCAATAAAATATCAAGAAGATAAAGCGGGTAACTTTCTCTGTCTCCCGCTTATTATTCATTTTTAATTAAATAATAATTAATTTGAAAATTAACTTGATACTTTTAAACCAATTAACCCGGTAATAATCAAAGCAAGGCTTAACAAGCGGAACATATTTGCTGACTCACCAAGGAAAATAATCCCAACAATTGCTGTGCCCACAGCCCCAATCCCCGTCCAAATGGCATAAGCCGTGCCGACCGGTAAATCACGCATGGCGTAGGCTAACAACCCCATACTGGTAATAATAGCGACAACAGTAATAATACTCGGTGTTAAACGGGTAAAACCATGAGTATATTTTAAACCTACAGCCCATACCACTTCGCATAAACCTGCAAAAAAAAGAACGATCCAAGCCATGATTGCTTGCTCCCGTTAATTACTCGGGGTCGTCCCCATATTTAAATGACGTTGATTCAGGCCGTCCTGAATACGTATGATGTATAAATACATTATAAATATTCACAGACCCAGACTCAAGCAACGAAAAATAACAAATAAGCGCAAATCAACCATAAAATTTAACCTTTTTATACCGTTTTTTATTATTAAGCATCATAACCATCGCACTCAAAATTATACACATGTAAAGTAGATGTCTAATCTGGCAAGTTCATCGAGAAAATAGCATGAGTCTCAGAGACATCTTACTCGCCCTTTGTGTAGTCGTAATTTGGGGGGTTAACTTCGTTATCATTAAACTCGGCGTTACCGCACTTCCGCCGTTATTATTAGGCGCATTACGTTTCATGTTTGTAGCCTTTCCTGCTATTTTTATTTTTAAGCGCCCCAAAATTCCGTTCAAATTATTGCTTCTCTATGGGCTCACCATCAGCTTTGGTCAATTTGCCTTCTTATTTTGCGCGATTAGAGTGGGGATGCCAGCGGGGATTACCTCTGTTATCTTGCAATCTCAGGCCTTTTTTACCTTATTGCTCGGCGCAATGATTTTAAAAGAATCATTACAGCCGACTCACTTTCTTGGTATGTTTATCGCAATTGCAGGGCTGACCGTGTTAGCCAATGGCGCCACCGTCGGTGGGCTAGATGATATTCCATTACTCGGGTTAGTATTTACTTTAATTGCTGGTTTATCATGGGCTTGCGGCAACATTACCAATAGAATCATAATGAAACAGGAAGGTGCTGAGAAATGCAGTGCCCTATCATTGGTCAGTTGGAGCGCGCTGATCCCAATCATTCCCTTTTTGATTAGTTCATGGGTTTTAGAAGGTGAAGAAGCCATTGTTGAAGGGCTATCAGGCTTTAATTGGTCAGTCTTTGGTGTCATTATCTATTTAGCTTATTTATCAACATTTGTCGGCTATGGGCTTTGGGGAGTCCTGCTCGGCCGTTATGAAGCTTGGCGTGTTGCTCCTTTTTCATTGTTGGTTCCAGTCTTTGGTTTAAGCAGCAGTGCTTTATTCCTTGGAGAGCATATAAATGGCGTACAAGTTGCTGGCCTCGTTTTGATCATGTTTGGCCTAATTACCACGCTTTTTGGTAAAAAAATAATCCAACAATTAAGACGAGCCTAGTTAACCAATTAATAGTCGGGAGTTTTTTAGCTTCCGATTATTTTCTTTTCTTTAACCATTCTCGTATCAACAAAAACACCGCAACAGACATTATCACTAAAAAACATCAAAAACCCAGATAAAAAACCAATTCATCAAATAATCGCTAGCTCAAAACCAGATAAAATCCAATAAATAATCCTAAATTAGTGATACTGACAACAATTATTAAATTTATCTCAAATTTCAATTAGGTGTCTCGTTTTAGCTACTTTTTCTTTAACTTAACTATGGCTATATCTTCCTCAGTTTCACTTAAATAAATAACAAATATCATTCATTGAACAGATGGGGATGGCTATGGGTAAACAATTTATTTGGATTGTGCTCGCTCTGCTCGGTGCTTTTTCACTTGGCTACATCGCTTTATATCGTGGCGAACAAATCAATGCCTTGTGGATCGTTGTCGCTGCCGTATGTATTTATCTGATTGCATACCGCTATTACGGGCTTTTTATTGCTAAAAAAGTACTCCAAGTCGATGCAACTCGAATGACGCCTGCAATTCGTCATAATGATGGCTTAGATTACGTACCAACAGATAAAAAAGTATTATTTGGTCACCATTTTGCCGCTATCGCAGGCGCCGGCCCACTGGTTGGCCCTGTTCTTGCCGCACAAATGGGCTATTTACCCGGTATGCTGTGGCTACTCGCTGGGGTTGTGCTAGCTGGTGCCGTACAAGATTTTATGGTGCTGTTTGTCTCAACACGTCGAGATGGCCGCTCACTGGGTGAATTAGTCAAAGAAGAAATGGGCAATACCGCAGGGGTGCTGGCTTTAATCGCTTGTTTTATGATTATGGTAATCATCTTAGCCGTACTTGCCATGATTGTCGTAAAAGCCCTCACTCATAGCCCATGGGGAACTTATACGGTTGCCTTTACTATTCCTTTAGCGATTTTTATGGGTATTTATACCCGTTATATCCGCCCAGGACGCATTGGTGAAGTTTCTATTATTGGGCTAGTTTTTCTTGTATTTGCAATTATCTCAGGGGGTTGGGTTGCTGAAAGCGAAACTTGGGCACCTTACTTTGACTATACAGGTGTTCAACTCACTTGGATGTTAGTCGGTTATGGCTTTGTTGCTGCCGTTTTGCCAGTTTGGCTATTACTCGCTCCCCGCGACTATCTATCAACCTTTTTAAAAATCGGGACTATCATTGGATTGGCAATTGGTATTTTAATTCTCAATCCAAACTTACAGATGCCATCGTTAACGAAATATATTGATGGTACAGGCCCAGTTTGGGCAGGTGATTTGTTTCCATTCTTATTTATTACGATTGCTTGTGGCGCCGTTTCTGGCTTCCATGCACTGATTTCATCAGGCACCACACCAAAAATGTTGGCTAATGAAAACCAAGCTTGCTTTATTGGCTATGGTGGCATGTTAATGGAATCTTTCGTAGCAATTATGGCATTGGTTGCCGCTTGTGTGATTGACCCGGGTGTTTATTTTGCCATGAATAGTCCCATGGCGATGTTAGCTCCCGCAGGTACGCAAGATGTGGTCGCCTCTGCGGCCCAAGTTGTCAGTAGTTGGGGCTTCCAAATCACTCCTGAGCAGCTCAACAGCATTGCGAATGACGTGGGTGAAACCAGTATTATTTCACGGGCAGGCGGTGCGCCAACACTGGCAGTTGGGATGGCGTATATTCTTCACGGTGCGCTTGGCGGCTTGATGAATGTGGCATTCTGGTACCACTTTGCCATATTATTTGAAGCATTATTTATTTTAACCGCGGTGGATGCAGGAACCCGAGCAGCACGTTTTATGCTACAAGATTTACTGGGAGTGGTGTCTCCATCTTTGAAACGTACGGATTCGCTACCCGCCAACTTGATAGCAACTGCACTGTGTGTGCTAGCTTGGGGTTATTTCCTCCACCAAGGCGTTGTCGACCCACTTGGTGGTATTAACACCTTGTGGCCATTGTTTGGTATCGCGAACCAAATGTTAGCAGGTATGGCATTAATGCTGTGTGCTGTGGTACTGTTCAAAATGAAGCGCCAAAGATATGCATGGGTCGCTTTAGTACCAACAGCATGGCTGTTAATCTGCACGATGACTGCAGGCTGGGAAAAAACCTTCAGTGAAGATGCCCGCGTCGGTTTCTTAGCTGTAGCAAATAAATTCCAAGCGATGATTGATAGCGGCAATATTCCTGTTCAATATACAGAGTCTCAATTAACTCAGTTAATTTTCAATAACCGCTTAGATGCAGGGTTAACTATTTTCTTTATGATTGTCGTGGTATTACTGGCTCTATTCTCCATCCGCACCGCGTTGAAGGCATTAAAATCTGACCAACCAACTGCGAATGAAGTACCATATGAACCCATGCCAGCCAACTATGAAGAAATCGTGGCAAATACGCGCCATCATTGATTTTCGCGGAAAAGCTTGTCACTGTTTAGGACATATACTCTTTCTCCAAAATAATTCACGTTGGAGCAAGGCGGCAAAGAAGATAATCCCTAGGAGCATACTCCAGTATGTGACTAGGGTTAGCGGATGAAGCCAACGCAGCAACAGCGTGAAGTATGAAGGAGAAACTAGGAGCATACATAACAGTATGTGACTAGGGTTAACAAGTGAAGCCAACACCGCTACAACACAAAATATGACGAGGATTTATGTTTGGAGAACTGGGAAAAGCGGCCCGCTACCTAGGCCAAGCGGCAAAAATGATGGTTGGCGTTCCCGATTACGACAACTATGTCGCTCATATGCAAAGAACACACCCTGACCAAACGCCTATGACCTATGAAGAATTTTTCAAAGAGCGTCAAGACGCACGTTACGGTGGCAAAGGTGGGTTTAAGTGCTGTTAATCACTTAAAATAGACAAAAAAAGCCGTGGTCGAGTACCACGGCTTTTTATTTTTAACGATTCAGTATAGGATCAACCGTTATTTTACGCGTGAAACATACTCACCTGAACGAGTATCAACACGGATAACTTCACCGATCTGAACAAACAGAGGAACCTTAACCACTGCGCCAGTGCTCAGTGTTGCAGGTTTACCACCTGTACCTGCGGTATCCCCTTTCAGGCCTGGGTCAGTATCGGTAATTTCTAACTCAACAAAGTTAGGTGGAGTTACCGCGATAGGACGGCCGTCCCACAGTGTTAAAATACATTCTGCTTGGTCAACTAACCATTTCGCGTTATCGCCAACGGTTTTTTCGTCCGCTGCTAACTGTTCAAAAGTTTCGTTGTTCATGAAATGCCAGAACTCACCGTCGTTGTATAGGTAAGTTAAGTTCATATCCATGACATCTGCACCTTCAACAGAGTCAGTAGACTTAAATGTTTTTTCCAACAGTTTGTTAGAAATCAGTTTACGGATACGCACACGTGCGAATGCTTGACCTTTACCCGGTTTGACGAATTCACTTTCTAAAACGACACAAGGCTCGCCATCTAACATGATTTTAAGACCTGAGCGGAATTCATTGGTACTATAAGTAGCCATGGTGATCCTCTAATTTATAAACTAAAAATGGCATAGCCAAAAAATGGTCGATATTGTAACTCAAAATACCTCATCCAGAGAAGTCTGGATACAACAACTTGCTGAAGCAATCACTAATCCAGATGAATTGCTGCAAATACTTAACCTAGAAAATCATCTTTTATCGAAAGAAGGCAGTGAGGCACGTAAATTATTTCCTTTACGCGTTCCAGTGCCCTTTATTTCCCGCATGAAAAAAGGTGATCCACTAGACCCTCTGCTATTGCAGGTATTAACTGCAAAAGCAGAGTTTGATATACATCCAGGTTTTTCTACTGACCCACTAGAAGAGCAGGATAATGAAATTCCAAGTTTACTGCATAAATACCACAACCGCGCATTACTGCTGGTAAAAGGTGGCTGCGCAGTCAACTGTCGCTACTGTTTTCGCCGGCATTTTCCTTACGAAGACAACAAAGGAAATAAAAATAACTGGTTGATGGCTGTGGATTATATAAAAAACCACACCGAACTCAATGAAATCATCTTCTCAGGTGGTGATCCGTTGATGGCAAAAGACCATGAACTTGATTGGCTCATCAGCCAATTAGAGGCGATTCCTCATATAAAACGCCTTAGAATTCATACTCGTTTGCCTGTGGTGATACCAGAACGCATTACAGATACGCTCTGTAACCGTCTTGCTAGCTCTAGGTTACAGGTCATTATGGTTACACACGTTAATCATGCTAACGAAATTGACGAGCCATTCACCAAGGCAATACAAAAACTAAAACTATCAGGTGTGACATTATTAAACCAAAGCGTATTACTGCGCCAAGTTAATGACAACGTGACGGCTCTGATGAATTTAAGTAATGCCTTATTTGATGCAGGTATTTTACCTTATTACTTACATGTATTAGATAAAGTTCAAGGCGCTGCGCACTTTTTAGTGAGTGATACCGAAGCTAGACAATTGATACAGCAATTACTGAGTAAGGTCTCTGGGTACCTTGTACCTAAGCTCGCTCGGGAAATAGGGGGAGAGCCAAGTAAAACACTGCTTGACCTTAACTTAAGACAGAACTAGAAAGCAAAACGCCCAAACAATTATTTGGGCGCTATGAATTCATTTTAGGGGCACTTATAAACTTGGCCAACCATTTTGCTATCTAATGGAATGAAGCTAGATAACACGGTTTCACTTGGACTTGATGCACCAAAAATCACGTTACCGCCCATCGCCGCTGCTTTATTACGTAAATCATTTGCTGCGCTGCGCATTGAGCTAGATTCATTGTTGACACCACTCAACCAGTTGCTTTGAGTCCCTGCAACCTGACCGAGAAGTTGGCAATCACTTCCAGGTTGATTCTCAACAAAACGAACTTGTGAGCCTGCCGCAGTCAAATTAGTTGTTGTTGAACAACCTGCTAAAAGCAATAATGCAGCAGCACCAAGCAAGACTTTAATTCGCATGTTTTCCCTCATTTTTCATTGTGTTTTTGCAGCTGGTTTGAAAATCTCTTTAGTTCCAATAGCCTACTAATTGAAATATCTAGGAGGTGATTAACATACAGCGTCATAATTGCCGCACATCACCAGCCGAATAGAGTCTACCACAAATTAATCAAGAACCTGCTCTATTCTTTGCTAATTCAAACCACTTACCTTACGTTAAATATAACCTGCGAAGCAACATTGACGCAAAAATAAATCATATAACGCATTAATTGTATCTTGTTTTGATATATTACCTTCATCAATAATTAATGGTTATTTATTAATTAAAAATCAATAAAAAAACCGGCACCGCTAGAAATATAACGATGCCGGTCTTATGGTGGGTAGCCCTAACCTAGTTAGTAACTACTTGAGCTTGATGTCGCCAACTGGCTTACATCATACCGCCCATTCCACCCATGCCGCCCATACCAGCAGCACCTAAGTCAGGTGCATCTGATTTTGGCAGATCAGTGATCATCGCTTCAGTTGTGATCATCAGACCTGCGATAGACGCTGCGAATTGCAGAGCAGAACGCGTTACTTTAGTTGGGTCTAAGATACCCATGTCGATCATATCGCCATAAGTGTCAGTCGCCGCGTTGTAACCTTCGTTACCTTTTGCTGCTTTCACGTTGTTAACAACAACAGAGGCTTCTTCACCTGCGTTAGTAACGATTTGACGCATTGGCGCTTCCATCGCACGCAGAGCAACACGAATACCTACGTTTTGTTCTTCGTTTTCACCAGTCAGTGCTTCCAGTTTCGCTGCAACGCGAACCAGTGCAGTACCACCACCAGCAACAACACCTTCTTCGACAGCGGCACGAGTTGCATGCAGAGCATCGTCAACACGAGCACGTTTTTCTTTCATTTCAACTTCAGTTGCTGCGCCCACTTTAATTACTGCGACACCGCCTGCTAATTTAGCAACGCGCTCTTGCAGTTTTTCACGGTCGTAATCTGAAGAAGATTCTTCGATTTGTTGACGAATTTGAGTAACACGGTTTGCAATCGCAGACTCTTCACCCACACCATCAATGATAGTGGTTGTGTCTTTGTTGATAACGATACGCTTTGCTTGACCTAAATCTTCTAATGTCGCTTTTTCTAACTCCATACCGATCTCTTCAGAGATAACAGTACCATTGGTCAGAATTGCGATATCTTGTAGCATTGCTTTACGACGGTCACCGAAGCCGGGGGCTTTAACCGCTGCAACTTTAACAATACCACGCATGGTGTTAACAACCAGAGTTGCCAGTGCTTCACCTTCAACATCTTCAGCGATGATTAACAGTGGTTTGCTTGCCTTAGCAACGCCTTCTAATACTGGCAGTAATTCACGGATGTTAGAAACTTTTTTGTCAACTAACAGGATGAATGGGTTTTCTAACTCAACAGCACCAGTTTCTGGTTTGTTGATAAAGTAAGGAGACAGGTAACCGCGGTCAAATTGCATACCTTCAACCACATCCAGCTCGTCTTCCAGACCAGTACCTTCTTCAACTGTGATAACGCCTTCTTTACCGACTTTATCCATCGCTTCTGCAATTAATTTACCCACGGTTTCGTCGGAGTTTGCAGAAATTGTACCAACCTGTGCGATTGATTTAGTGTCTGAACAAGGAACAGACAGTGCTTTCAGTTCTTCAACAGCAGCAACAACTGCTTTGTCGATACCGCGTTTCAGGTCCATTGGATTCATACCCGCAGCAACCGCTTTTAAGCCTTCAGTAATGATAGCTTGAGCTAGTACAGTTGCCGTTGTAGTACCGTCACCTGCAGCGTCGTTAGCTTTAGAAGCAACTTCTTTCACCATTTGTGCGCCCATGTTTTCGAATTTGTCTTCTAATTCGATTTCACGAGCAACTGAAACACCATCTTTGGTGATAACTGGTGAGCCAAAAGATTTATCTAAAACTACGTTACGGCCTTTAGGACCTAAAGTCACTTTTACTGCGTCTGCCAGAACATTCACACCACGAAGCATTTTCGTACGTGCATCACTACCAAATTTAACGTCTTTAGCTGCCATTATCTCTTTCCTTCAAATTCTTTTCGTTCGTTGAGAAGTTTTAAGTGAAAATTACGCTTCAACAATTGCCAGAATGTCACTTTCGGACATAATCAGGACTTCTTCATTGTCGATTTTTTCAGCTTTCACGCCATAACCATCGTTAAAGATTACGATATCGCCAACTTTCACATCCAGTGCTTTGATTTCACCATTTTCGAGGATGCGGCCGTTGCCAACTGCAAGAACTTCACCACGAGTTGATTTGCTTGCAGCAGTACCCGTCAGAACGATCCCGCCTGCAGATTTTGATTCAACTTCTTTACGTTTAACGATAACACGGTCATGCAATGGACGAATTTTCATTAATAGTTCTCCTATAAATAAAGTCCATACTAGGTAAAAGGACGATACCAGCATGTCTTAAATAAACTAGTACCATGTTTGAGCAGATTGGGGCGAAGAAGAGGGACTTCAAGGGGGGAGATAAAAAATTTTTCATTTTTATCTCCCCATAAATAGGATGGTTTTATGGTTTAGGGCGATCGTCTTTATCTGACGAATCTGTTTTATCTGAATTATCGATTGTAAAAGAAGGATCGTCTTGCTTACGTTGGAATTCCCCCTCAAAAGTATCGCCACGTTGAAAGCCGCCATTTCCCGTTTGGTTAAAACCAGCACCTGGTTGGTAGAAACGAATATGAGGAATTAAGCGCATTACAATAAGCTTTTGAATTGGCGGTAGTAATAACAGTAAACCAATAAAATCCGTAAAGAACCCAGGCACAATCAACAAGAAACCCGCTAAGACCAATGCAACGCTCTTGATCATTTCAGCTGCAGGGCTTTCACCTGATGCTAACTTTTGTTGGATTTGCAGTACATTTTTCATGCCTTGATTTTTCACAAGTGACACACCTAAGCAGGATGTCAAAACGACTAAAATTAACGTCATTAAAACACCAACTTCAGATGCAACCCGCACAAAAATGACGGATTCAATGTAAACGAGAATACATATCAGAATGAGTGGTAACCAGCGCACAAGTTCTCCTTTATTTCAATAAGCTATCGATTATTTTACGCCCCTAGGGAAACCTTTGTGAACTGCATCTAAGAGACAACTATCAATATTCGCTTTTTTCTTTAGTATAGCCATAATAATTGGGGCAGATATAACGCTTTTCAACTCACGGATTTTTTTCATTAATGGTACTTATCTGTGATGAATATCACACAACGTGAAATCTGTTGCATAAATCAAACTATATAGTGATCTAGGTTCAAGGCAATAGATGATTAAAAGCATATCATCTACCCATAAATCAGTAGATCATAATGCTGACAACGTAGTAGACGGTGTTAATTGCTTGTAAAGTTTTACTTTGCAATATTAATCACCTGTGAATTTTGTTTTACGAAGTATCGATTTTTAAAGCGCATAAACGGACAGTAACTGTAATCTAATTAAGAAGGTTCTCATGTCAAACAATACTCGTATCGAAGAAGACCTGTTAGGTAAAAAAGAAGTTCCAGCTGATGCCTATTATGGTGTTCATACTCTGCGTGCGATTGAAAACTTTTATATCAGCGACCGCACCATTAACGATGTCCCAGAATTTATTCGTGGCATGGTTATGGTTAAAAAAGCGGCGGCTTTAGCCAACAAAGAACAGCACACTATTCCACGTAATATCGCGGATACCATCATCAAAGCGTGTGACGTTGTTCTAAATGAAGGCAAATGCATGGACCAATTCCCGGTTGACGTATTCCAAGGTGGTGCGGGCACATCACTGAACATGAATACCAACGAGGTTCTAGCAAACATCGGTCTTGAACTGATGGGTCATAAAAAAGGTGAGTATGAATTCTTAAATCCAAATGACCACCTGAACAAAAGTCAATCCACTAACGATGCATACCCTACAGGGTTCCGTATCGCAGTGTATAATTCTATATTGAAGTTAATTGAGTCTGTTGAATACCTGAAAAAAGGCTTTGAAGCTAAAGCTGAAGAATACAAAGACATTCTGAAAATGGGTCGTACCCAGCTGCAGGATGCCGTTCCAATGACTGTCGGCCAAGAATTCCATGCTTTCGCTACTCTCTTAAAAGAAGAAGAGAAAAACTTAAAACGCAGCATTGAATTACTGCTCGAAGTTAACTTGGGCGCAACTGCTATTGGTACAGGCCTGAATACTGCTCCTGGTTACTCAGAACTTGCAGTTAAAAAATTAGCAGAAGTAACTGGTTTACCATGCGTTCCAGCAGAAGACTTAATCGAAGCAACCTCTGACTGTGGTGCTTACATCACTGTTCATGCAGGCTTAAAACGTCTAGCGATGAAACTGTCTAAAATTTGTAACGACTTACGTCTGCTATCTTCAGGTCCTCGTGCTGGCCTTAAAGAAATCAACTTACCTGAGTTACAAGCTGGTTCGTCTATCATGCCAGCAAAAGTTAACCCTGTTATTCCTGAAGTCGTCAACCAAGCATGTTTCAAAGTTATTGGTAATGATATCTGTGTAACGATGGCTGCTGAAGCAGGTCAATTACAATTAAATGTAATGGAACCAGCGATTGGCCAAGCGATGTTCGAGTCTATCTCTCTGATGAGCAACGCATGTCGTAACCTGCAAGAAAAATGTATTAGCGGCATTACTGTGAACAAAGAAATCTGTGAAGCATTTGTATTTAACTCCATCGGTATCGTCACTTATCTGAACCCATTCATTGGTCACCATAATGGTGATATCGTGGGTAAAATCTGTGCTGAAACGGGTAAGAGCGTACGCGAAGTTGTTTTAGAACGCGGTTTACTGACTGAAGCAGAACTGGATGATATTTTCTCTGTTGAGAACTTAAAACACCCAGCTTATAAAGCAAAACGCTTTGATGACTAAAAATTTATGTTTATCATAAATAATACTTAAAAATAAAGGCACGCCTCTCAACAGAAAGCGTGCCTTTTTTGATTAATACACACACAAATAATTAACATAACAGTTTCATAATTTTAATTTTCATTTTGTCGAGGAGTAAACACTATGTTAGCCGTAGAATTTATTATTGTTCTGCTGGCCATCTTTTTGGGGGCCCGTTTAGGTGGGATAGGTATCGGCTTTGCCGGTGGCCTTGGTGTACTGGTACTCGCAGCTATTGGCGTAAAACCAGGAACCATTCCATTTGACGTTATCTCAATTATCATGGCTGTTATTGCCGCTATCTCTGCAATGCAAATTGCTGGAGGTCTGGACTATTTAGTTGCCCAAACCGAAAAATTACTGCGTCGTAATCCTAAGTACATCACCATCCTTGCACCTATTGTTACCTACTTTCTGACACTTTTCGCAGGGACAGGTAATATCTCGTTAGCAACACTGCCTGTTATTGCAGAAGTCGCTAAAGAACAGGGAGTGAAACCTTGTCGTCCATTATCGACTGCGGTCGTTGCAGCACAGATAGGTATTACAGCATCACCAATTTCTGCGGCAGTGGTTTACATGGCATCCGTCATGGAAAATCCAGCAATGGTGGGTGCAGGTAACACAGTCAGCTATATTTCGCTTCTAAGTGTTCTATTACCTGCGACATTCCTTGCTATCATTTTGATGTCATTCATCATCTCTTGGACGTTTAACTCTAAATTATCTGATGACCCTATCTACCAAAAACGTTTAGCTGAAGGTTTAGTTGAACTGCGTGGTAGCCAAGTTAAAGAAATCAAAGCGGGCGCTAAGTCTTCTGTACTGCTGTTCTTGCTTGGGGTTGTTGGCGTTGTCTGCTATGCCATCATTAACAGCCCAAGCTTAGGGATTGTTGAAACACCATTAATGAACACCACAAATGCAATTTTGATTATCATGCTGACTGTGGCGACATTAATCACTATTTTCTGCCGTGTAAATACTGATGCTATCTTGAACTCAAGTACCTTTAAAGCAGGTATGAGCGCATGTATTTGTATTTTAGGTGTGGCTTGGTTAGGTGATACTTTCGTACAGCACAACATTGACTGGATCAAAGAAACTGCGGGGGATTTAATTCATGAACATTCTTGGATGTTAGCAGTTATATTCTTTTTCTGCTCCGCTTTACTATACTCACAAGCCGCAACAGCGAAAGCTCTGATGCCAATGGCATTAGCGCTGAATGTTAGCCCATTAACTGCTATCGCATCATTCTCTGCGGTTTCTGGCCTATTTATTCTGCCTACCTACCCAACACTGGTTGCAGCAGTACAGATGGATGACACAGGGACAACGCGTATTGGCCGATTCGTCTTTAACCACCCATTCTTTATTCCAGGCACTATCGCTGTCGCATTAGCTGTTTCATTCGGCTTCTTATTTGGCGGTATGATCCTATAGTTTATATTAATTAAAATTAATCTTATACAGGCCCGTGCAAATAGCACGGGTTCTTTATACCTACCTATAACATATTATTTTTGTTATCCCATATAAAGTCACGTAGGCAATTATAAAAATACAATAACCATTTAGATAAAAAACTCAAACTATTTTTTAATAATATGCATTTAAATATATTACTTTAGATTATAAACAAATCAAAATAAGAATTTTTCTAATAATATATATTAAGGCTATACATATAATTGTAACAAATAATGACTACAATTACGCAATAATAAGTTATCTCATTTTTTCCTTACAATTACCAGATGGAATATAGATTCAAGAATAAAATAAAAATAAATAAAAATCAGAATAAAGCTCTGATATTTACTCCTGAATAGGTAGTAATGCTAACCCATCTTTCTTGACACATGAATTGAAGGCACCAAAGATAGAAATAATCTATCAAAAATTTAAAATCAATCCGCCATAAATATTGGTAATCATTAACTCATCCTTGTTTAATAACACCCGAAAAATCTGATAATGATAATTTAATTACTCGGAGTAATACGAATTAAATATCAAGAACTTTTCAATAGCAAAAATAATTTATTTTAACAAAATTTATATATTTGGAGGAGGTATGCTAAATACTCAACGAAATAAAAACACAAATGTAACCGTTTATATTGGAACCTTTTTAAAGCACCGCAGAAAAGTGGTTGGTTTAACTGGTGCACAATTAGCTTCTCGCCTAAGAATCAGCCAGCAGCAAGTTTCCCGTTATGAAAGAGGTAAAAATGCCATTACTATCCAAGGTCTTTTGGACATTTTACAAGCTCTCGAATTGCGAAAACATGACATCGATGACTTTATGAAAAAAGTCTTTCAGTATTACTATATCGATGCAGCGTTAGAAGCTAAATTGATCAATTAAAGCCCGATATAAACCCATGAAGTTCGTTCCAGGGGGGTTCTTCCCCCTCCTGTGTGCTTAAAACTCCCCACTTTAAAATACCCATTCAATTTCTTATTTGATTTTATTTCACCTCAGAAACGGCGCCTCATGATAGCACTGCAAACCGCTATAATTCACAATTGAACATTGTTATGATGGAGAAAAATCAGACATTATTGTGATGGAGTTAACAATGCCTATCCAACGTGAAATTATTTTAAGTCATGCGTTAAATCAATTGGAAATCCAAGGGTTATCCGCATCTACAGAAAATTTACTCAGCGAAATTGAATCTGATTTCTCTACTATTCGGCAGTTTTGGCCAGACGATGAAGCTCTTGTTTATGATTGCTTGCGCTATCATAGCCAGCAAATTGAAGTATGGCAGCGCCAAACCTTGCTAGATGAATCCCTAACCCCGCAACAAAAATTAATGGCTCGTTACCAACAATTGTCTGAAAAAGTCAGTGAAGGGCGTTTTCCGGGCTGTTTATTCATTTCTGCATGTAATTATTATCCAGATGCAGAACACCCTATCCACCAATTAAGCCGCCTACAAAAAGATAATTCGTTTCATTTCACAAAAAGCCTATTAGATGAGCTAGATATTGAAGACTCGGAATTAGTTGCTAACCAAATGGAATTAGTGCTCGAAGGCTGTTTAAACCGCTTATTAGTACAAAGGGACATTCAAGATGTCGAGATTGCACAACACCTTTCTGAGGATATCCTGACAATCGCACTGTGCCGTAAAAAAGGAGCGTTAAGCTAAAAAACCAATTAACGCATACTAAACACACACCTTTTGTTGAAAAAGAAAACACTCAGTAAAAAAAAGTGTTTTTTTATTAAAAATGCATTGACGCAAACGGCTGAATACGGTTTAATGCGCCCCGTTGCCCGGATAGCTCAGTCGGTAGAGCAGGGGATTGAAAATCCCCGTGTCCTTGGTTCGATTCCGAGTCCGGGCACCACTATTTAAAGAACCCGCCCAAAAGGCGGGTTTTTGCTTTTGTATTTTCAAACACTCATACTTAGCTAACTAGGCTAAAGACACGGAATGGCCTTTACTCTCCTCTAAACACCTATTTCTCTATACTCTCTGTTTGCAAGCTATGAGTAATAAGCCTATAAACAGAATATAGATATAAAAATAACCACAAGCCAAAGTTAATTAACTTAACTTATGCCAAATAATTAGGGAGGAACAGGAAAAAACCAAACGCTAGGGCTTATAACTAGATTATTATTCTCACCCTTTTCTCATTTCATCCATTAAACGGCCATTGATCACTCTTATTACGTGTATTTGCTGGCCTATTGTCTCATTTAGGAACCTAAAAATAAGTTTTTATATTAATAGTTATTCAAATAAACCATTAAAAAACCATAATATCATTTTTTATTCCCATCTATTGAGCTAAAAAAATAATCAAATACAATATTAAACAATAAATAATAATAATTTGTAATGAGAATGTAACCAAGCCTTAATGCAATAAAGTCAACTAAACCTTACCGAGCAATTCACAGCCAATGCTTAACATACTGTTAAATAATAAAAATAGCTCTCAAAAATAAAAAGAAAAAACTATATGTTTAAAATAAGACTCTGCATATGAATCTGAAATAAGTGACTTAATATTATTTTTAATTAAGGAATACCTTATATTCTAAAATTTTATTTTTGCCATAATTTACTCTTAAAGATAAACATAGTTTTATGAATCAATGATACTAGGGTCAAGTTTCCACATGAAAAAGAAAAAAAATACAACTTATTATATCAGCCAGCTAGTTGGTAAATGCCTACAAGAATACCGACAAGAGTTAGGTGTTAGCGGTGAGAGCATTGCAAAAGAGCTAGGTATTAGCCAACAGCAATTATCCCGTTATGAACGAGGTGAGAATGCATTAACCGTAGATGTATTGTTTAAATTTATTCTTATACTCGGTATTAACTTCCCAGATTTTTACCATAGGCTATTCTATATCGTTAGCCATCATCCTAAACTTTCACACCATATCACTAATTTAAATGGTTTTGGTTGGGAATTAGATGATTTGAAAGACTATTATAATTCAGCAATTGTCTAACCTTTGGCATAAAGAAATATTGTTTAATTTGTTTATTTTATATTATTATGAAAATTATGGAGTTTGCCTATAATCGATGAGAACAGCACTATGCCTACCCCTTCTCCGACTGCATTTTCAAGGATAACTCGCACGTCAGGACGCACAAACAGCATACTCACTGTCGCCTTCCCTCTGTTGTTTATCCTAATAGCAACATTATTTTGGAGCGCAGAACGCATTGTCCAACAAGAAACTAAGCGGTTAGAAGTCGATTTTAGGTCACTAATAGGCTATATCAATGAGCAAGAGAAATTTTTAAGATCGTTAAATAAGCAAAACCAAGACCTATCAGAGCTAGTTGAAAGCCGAACTTATGCAATACAAGAGCAATCACTACCAACCAAACTATCATTACACCTACTCGAAGGTAAAGAATCTTTAGTCGCAATGCCATTCACGCTAGCTTGTGATAAAAGTTTAGAATGCACCAAAGTGCCCAGCATATTATTTTCTCTGGGGGCTTATTTAGCTGATTATTATTCCACGTTTTGGGGGGGATCCTATTTCCCAGCAGCCGCTGTATTTTTTGTCAATGAGCACGACCAAATTAGTATTAGTGTGCCTTCTGTTGGCACTGTGTTAGGAAATGAATCGATATCTCCAAATTTATATTATTCCGTTATTGATAACGTCAGGAAAAATTTACCGGCTATCCATGCCCAGTTTTCAGAATCGCAACCGACTGACTTAAAACAAATTATTTGGCTACGCCCAGTGCCTTTTGATAATATTCTCATCGGGATTATTCCAGCCGGTTTTGATGAACATTTATGGCAAAATGCTCATATTTCCCCTAAAAATATTTATGCGGTCAGTATGTTAAGCCAAGCTAGGTTAAGTGTGCTGGAACGAATGTTAAACCCCACACTCACACATCAATTTTGGCTAATTCATACAAAATATGGTCAGTTACTTGGCACAACCCAAGCGCCTGAGGAAGAAGCATTAGAAGGTATTTTTTATACCAAAGATGGCCTAGTTCTTAAGCTTTCATCTAAAACTGACGAATGGACTGGATATTATAGAATTAGTTATGCTGCTTTTTTTGAAGACAACCTGTGGTTTCCTATCAGCTTAGTTATTGCACTTTTCTTTAGTTTATTTTGTGGATGGGGATACCACCGCTGGTACCAGCGAAAAATCTTACAACCTGCAATAGACTCCCAACAAGCCATTTTAGAAAATGAAGCATTCAACCAAGCGCTTATCGCAACAACACCTATCGGCTTATGTGTAATAGATAAAGAAACCCAGCAGTTACGCTTCGCGAATGAGTTAGCTCGTTACTGGCTAAAAATAACCAATACAGCACCCCCCCACGACTCAAATGAATATAATGAATTACTCATCAAGGTTCTTTCTGACACAGAACACGTTAAAACAACTTTAAAATCAGGGGAGCATGTCCTCTATGTTGTGAGTACAGCAACTTATTACCAACAGCGTCCTGTTATTTTATGTGCATTTACTGATATTACCATCCAAGCAGAAACTGAAAAACAACTTGATGATGCTAAGCGGCTTGCAGAAGAAGCCAACCGAGCTAAATCAACATTTTTAGCAACAATGAGCCATGAAATACGAACCCCACTTTATGGCCTAATCGGCACGTTAGAATTACTCGCAAATACTTCTCTTTCATCTCAACAAGCTCATTTTATTGAGAGAATATCAACAACGTCCCAATTACTTATGCAATTAATTGGCGATATTTTAGATATTAGTAAAATAGAAGCTAATCAAATTCAAATCCATAATCAGCCATTTGATTTATTAGAGTTAGTACAACAAACTGTTCAACTATATCAAGGTATTGCTCAGCAAAAAGGGTTACTCCTATTTGCTACTATTGACCCAAGTGTACAAGCAAATAGAATTGGTGACTCTGCTAGACTGCAACAAATCTTAGGTAATTTACTCAGTAATGCAATTAAATTTACCCACAAGGGTACGGTTACTATTGAACTTAAAAGAAGTAATAATAATATATTAATACGTGTCAGTGATACCGGTGTTGGAATTAGCCCTGAACAACAAATAAAATTATTTGAGCCATTTTATCAAGCTCATTCAGAAATTCATGCCTATGGCGGTACTGGCTTAGGCCTATTTATTTGCTCTAAACTTATCAAATTGATGGATGGGCAAATAAGCTTACAAAGTGAAACTGGGGTTGGTAGCTCGTTTCTCGTAACACTACCTTTAGCTCTCGATATACAGCAACCACATTGGCTGCCGCTAAAAAACACCAATATATGGTTACAAACCCCAAACCCATTATTGACTGAAAATATAACGCAATGGCTAAAACGGTGGGGAGCTAATGTTTATTTCACAGAAAATAGCCTCCCCATAGATACCTCATCCGTTATTGCTGTCGGCATATTAATTCCATCGTTTCCTCTGCCGACTCATTGGGATGGACAACAATGGGTAAGCCCTGAGATGAATTTTCGACTATCCGAATTAAATCAGCAGTTATTCTTACTACAAAATAATAAAGAACAGTTACCCCTTATTTGTCCAACATCTCGTATACAAACTCATATGCATAAATATCCGCTTCGCGTTTTAATTGCTGAAGATAACCCCATTAACCAAGTTGTTCTACAAGAGCAGCTTGAATTACTCGGTTGTAAGGTATTTATTGCCAATGATGGTGAAGAAGCATTGGTAATTTGGGATAACGAAATTGTCGATATCATCCTTACAGACGTTAATATGCCTTATCGTAATGGTTATGAGCTTGCACAACAGCTACGCAGTGAAGGCGAAACATGTCCAATTATTGGTGTTACTGCGAATGGATTAAAAGAAGAAGAAGAGCGATGTCTAGAATCTGGAATGGATTCATGGCTTGTAAAACCTATAGAGCTAGAAACCTTAATTCAATTATTCAACCGTTTATTCCCGATTTACTCCTCCTCAACTTTAGAAACGGCAACCCTAAAAATGATTAACCCACTAAATGGAGAGGATAGAGAAAAAATTATTCATCATTTTATTACCGATATTGCTCAATTTTGCCGAGCTGTCGAAGATAATAATACTGATGAAATAAAGCAGTTATCCCACCGTATCCGTGGCGCATTAATTAGTGTTGAACAACGTGAATTAGCTAATGAGCTTCGTGAGTTTGAGGCAACATTAGATTCACAGGCATCAACACACATTGATACTCAGGTTAACCAGAATATTTGCAATCAATTAGCTAATTGGATAAAAAAAATCAGTCAAATAAATGGTGTGTAAGGCAATAACTGATTAACGCTTGATTATTATCAACACCCAATTTACGCATTGCAGCATTTTTCTGTAAGCTGATAGTTTTATCACTGCGGTTTAATTGCTTAGCAATATCAACAATAGGCTTACCTTGAACAAAAAGTCGCAATACCTCAAGTTCACGAGGTGATAATGTCTTTACCCTATCATTTAATGTTATCGCATTACGGCTTTTTAATGTCGTTGTCATATCTGCAACAGGAATACGATATTGGCGGCCTTGCCCCGCTAATGTGATAGCCTTCATCAGGTCGCTTAATGGTGCCTCTTTTGACACCACCGCGCTCACCCCTGAATCATATAACATTTGTATAATCATTGGGTTAGAAACCATCGTTAATACAATCACAGCAATATTTGGGTATTGACGACGTAAAAATTGAATATAATTCTGGCCATCGCTAGATTGGGTATTATTAGGCATCATATAATCAGTTACGATCACATCAACCTCATTTTTTTTCAAAAAAGAAAATAGTTCAGCATCCTGAGTGTAGGCACCTAAAATTTCTAAATTCATTGATTGAGAAAGTGTATCTTTCAAACCTGAAAGCACAATGGGATGATCATCAACTAATACTAATTTGAGTTTTTTCATTTAATAATACTCAGCATCAGAATATGTATATTCAATATAACACCATAGAAAAAATGTCAATTAACACTCTTAATATGAAACAACAACTCGAACTGTTTTAGAAAACGGACCTGAAGCGATGGTGCTACCTGCTATCTTGCTTAATGTCGCAGTAAAAGGGACACTAATCGGTGATTGTGGCATGATTTCGCCAATACTGTAACTTTCATTATAGTTAATATCAGTTGAATTACGGGTTAATAGTGTTTGTAATCCATTACCCATATCGAGATATTTTCCGCCTAGCACCGTATTATTATTTGGTTCAAAACGAACTGATATATTCAGCCCTGTTTCGCAGTCCTGTGGCACTGACATACCTAAATTAAAAGTTCGGCTAACCACATCTCCCGCATTCATTTGTTTAGGTGAAATCGTGTCAAAGTTTACACTCCCCCCATTAGAAGCCGTAATATTCACCGCCGGCGCAGGGCAGAGTAAGGTTAAGTTACCTTTAATTCGCACATAAGTTGGTCCGCCTAAATCCTTGCCTAAATAATCCACATGAGTTCCTAATAAAAATAACCCAGTATCAAAAGGTTTAAGAGCATTAGCCCCCTTATAAACATAGAAGTTATACATGAAAGCAATATTACGTGTAATTCCTGTCTCTGGTTGACTCCAATACCCTAAATAAATATTTGGAACAGTTGGATTAGTTATCGTTACTGGATTAGGCGATGAAATTGCATTTTGTTGTGTCACACTGACACCACTATTAATCAACAATGTTTTAATTGCATTCGGCATTGTATTTTTAAAGTAAACAGCATTAGTTGTACTTGATGAACCAGTAAACTCACATCTCATTGATATATATGAGCTCATTGCTGATGTCAATAAGGTACCATTTGGAATTGAAGCACTACTATTTGCAATATCAAAGGTTAATTCTTGTTCTATAGATGTAGCTCCTGAACTCGGTACACAATTATTAACTGCAGCTACTGATTGAAAACTTAGCAAAAATAAAGATAATATAGCGAATGCATTTATTTTTTTCAAAATTAACATAACTTACCTCTTATCCTTTTCATTTGACAAGGAACAAGTTGTATTACATGTATATTTCAATAAGTTTGGTGTCCCATAATCATCAATATAAGTCACAATCATTTTTGGTGATTTCACTTGTTTATCTGATAGTAAATATGTTGCATTGCTATTTGGCTTCACAACAATTTCTTTAAAATCAGGAACTTTAGATTCATTATCATTAACATTAATCACAACAATGTGATAGGGAGTCGGGTTAGTTAATTTTAATGATTTTCCCACTTTCTCCACTTTCAACTCTTTTTGCCAATCATTATTAGGGTATTTTTTCAATTCACTCGGGCGATAAAATAATTTAAAACGTGATTGAATAACAATTTCAACTGCATTTTCTAGCTTAGTTTTCGGTGGAATACCCAAGACATTAAAATAAAATAATGACTCTTGGTTGTTCGGTATTTTCACATCATTTTTTGATAAACTAATTCTAACCTGCTTCTTTTGATTTGCTTCAACACGTTGTAATAAAGGCAAAGCAATCAGTGGTTCTGAAATTTTTTCGCCATTTTCATTTTCGATCCATGACTGGACTAAATAAGGATCTTTTTTATCAATATTTTCAATCACAACGCTAACACCTTTACTTGCTTCATCATAAATAACGCGAGTACGGTCAACAGAAATTGATGCATGTGTGTATGTGCTAATTAAAATTAAAGCACTCATTATTAATTTAAGTTTTTTCATAATTTTCTATTCTTTATTACAGGTTATATTTTTACTGGTTAAATGACTTTGTTTACCTAGCATAATTCGACATGACTGGTCACCACTCCATTTAACTATTAATTGTTGGTCTGGCTGAAAGCCCGTTAAATAAACTTGCCCTTCCTCTGCAATCATTCCCAATACATTTTTATTATCAGAGCCATAAACTAAAGCACCAAATGGAGGCGTATTGCCGTCAGGGAATTTAATTGTGACTAACGCTTTTTCACCTACTAATGTATTGAGTTTTGAATAACCAACCGCACCATCAGTTAAATTTGATTCAATCACGCTGTCATCAATGCTGACATTGTCTGGTACATTATTAAGATCCACATACTGGGTCGACCTATAATAGGTTGGAACATTACTAATTGCGGCTAAACCAAACCCATTCGTGACTGATTCATTTTTATTAATTGATACTCCTTTAGCCTTATCTGTATCAATAACCATACGAGCTTGGTTATCATAAACTCGTCGGTGTAAGACTGGGCCTTGGCTGGTAATGGTCAAAGAGCCGTCTAGAGAACCACTTAATGTATGGTAGTCTTCACCATAGGAACCCGTTAGTTGTGCAGTACCATATTGCGTGTCACGATAAACGGATGCATTCATTGTTGCATTTTCAAAAAAGTCTTTACTTGATAAACCTAAACTAACGTTATTATCATTAATTTTAGAATTGTAATTAATATTACTATTATATTTCTTATCAATATCATTATAAGAACTAAAGTATTGAATCCGAGAATTTCTTTCACCACCAAATGGGACGCTTAACGAAAGGTATGCTTGCTTAGAGCGCTTACCTTTTACGTAACTACTTTCACCGACCGATAATGATAAAATCGCATTATTTATAAAACTTGTGTTAATTGTTTTATTAAACGATAAATTAAGAGTATTGTTATTTTTTGATTCTTTCCAATAACTTTCCCGCGAGTAACTTAAACTTATATCAGCCTGTATATCAGGGAGTTGTTGTGTAAAAGAAGTCGTAAATACATTTTTCTGCCGATAATGTGGTGTTAACGGAGTTTCTTTTAAACTAATATAGTCATTCACTGACATAAAGCCTTCGTTAGAAAACTGATACCCTGTTAAATCCAGTCGACTCGAATTTGAAAAACGTTTTGCATAATTAATACGGTAACTTTCACCAGTATGTAAAAAGATATCCTGTAGTTGGTTTCTCGACTGTGTAATATCAAAAGATATTGCACCAAAGCGTTCCATATTTACCCCAACACCCGCATTATAGGCATGGTATTCATCATTAGAGGTTGCGAAAACACCACCAAAAATAGACAAATTGTTGAGGATCCCCCAAGAGGCTTCAGTTGATATAAAATCATCATTAATGTTTTTATATCCCATTGGGTCTAACCGACCTGCATTTAGTTTATATTGCACCATGCCTGGGCGTGTTAAAAATGGAATATTAGTCGAGGAAACTTGGTACTCACGTATAGAGCCGTCTTCCTCTGTAATTTTAACATCAAGAGCCCCCGATAAAGAGGAACTTAAATTATCAATTGAAAAAGGCCCTGGTGCCACTTTCATTTGATTCAAGATACGTCCATTTTGCGAGATAGTAACCGTCGCATTACTTGTCGCGGTTCCTGTGACACTCGGTGCATACCCTCTTAGAGAAGCCGGTAACATGTTCTCATCAGTAAAGACACTAACACCGTTAAAACGTACAGAATCAAATACATTGCTTACTGTATAATATTTACCCGCAAAAAATTTTGCAGATAAGCTAGGTAAATCTGTAAATAAATAAGTTTGTACCCATTTAAAATTATCATTTTTATTATCATTAAAATCTTTTTGGTATTGATAATTACTGCGGACACGCCAACGCCCTACATTCGCACCAACAGAACCGAATGAGCTAAAATTATTAATATCTCGAGTATTCTTATATTTAATATAGTTTTCAACAAGGTTGTAATCCAAGACGAGCGCATTAACCCCAACTTCCCGCTGCATAGGCGGAACCCAATTGTCATCAGAATACTGAAAGTAAGCTTGAGGTATTGAAAGCATTAACTCTTGCTTTTCATCATCGAATCTAGCCTGAATGTTTTGATCCTGTGATGTAAGATCATAACACTGACCATTTCCCCATGTAGGCACTTCTTTAATAAAATCTTCTTTTAACCCAATAACTTCTACTAAGCTTCTAGAAATACAAGGTTGTATCTTTTCATCTTTTTTTAAAAAATTTATTTGATCAAAATAATTAATTCTTCGACCATTTACCGATACATTAGAAAAATAAGAACCTTCACTAATTTTATTTTTCTCAAATGCACTTAGATCTATATTAGTATTACCCAAAATAGATAATGCGTCTTCATTAAATTGAACAGAATCCGCATTAACATAGTAAGTGTAAAACAATAAACTAGATACTAAACTAGTCACTATGTTTTTATTAAAATTGTTCTTTTTCATTAGCCGCAATATTCTATAATGGATTTATTGAATGAACTCATATAACTGAAAATGCTGTGAAGCAATTGCTATACACAGCATAATCAGCAAATATAAGATTTATTGTTTTTTTAATATTTTTATATTAATACTTATTGGTAATCTAAAACGTAAGCGACTGTAGATTTAACAGAACCGGCTGTAGCTGCACCTAATGCCTGCATACGAGCAGATAAATTAATAACATTTGTCCCTGCATTTAAGCTTTGCTCAACAGTATCATTTGTTTTTAAATTTGTTCCACTTGCATTTTGGAATAACACACCAACATTGGTAGCAGTACCAGTATTTGCCCATAAGGTGCCTGCAGCATCCATTTGGCCCGTGAATTTAACTGTTACCTTAGAATAATCAGTACCACTTGCAGTAGGGTCCAAAATACAATCTGTTAATTCTAATGTAAAATCAACATTTGGACCTTGTGAACCAGCTGTTTGTAATGATGCCGCTGGAACAGAACCTAATTGAACTTCTTTATTAACAGAAGAAGGTGCAATAGTACAAGCACCAGTATTCACTGTACCATTAAATTCAATAGTACCACTTCCTACATCCGCAGCGAATGAAGTTGATGCAGCAGTGAATGTTAATGCGATAATTGAAGATGCTAATAGCGTCTTTTTCATTTTAAACCCTTATTTCATGATATTATTAATATATACTAAGGAAATACCTTAGTTGGTACACAGCCATACCAATAGTATTATTGATATAACTAGAATTCAGTTAACTTTATTCATATCATTATTTTAATGACTTGAGATGTCCGATAACATGTGAAGTAATATAACTACTAACATGAACCGTAAATATAAGGAGATCCTTAAAACAAGCACTAACCTTCGTTTTTTTTATTTTTTGAATAAAAACCATGACTCAATAATGAATTATATTCAGAGGTCCAGCTATTTGATTGTTCTATATCTTCAAGGAAATAATGAACACTGACTTTAAGGAAGTCTGCAATCATAACTAATGAATCGATATCTATTCTGTTAATACCTCGTTCATAGCGAGAAAACTGTTGTTGACTAACATTCAAAGCCATTGCCACTTCAGTTCCCGTTAGCCCATACTCCCTTCTAAGCTTCTTTATTCTGCTCCCTACTATTTTGGCAATAGGATATCTAGCTGCCATTTTTATTTCCTTTCTGAAAAATACAAAGTAGATACTGAATAACATAAGAATAACTAACTGCGAGCAATACTAATTAAATAAAATAAAAATAACAAACTCACATACGAGTAATAAATAAAACCAAACATTAATTTTATTTATTAAAATCTCTGATTTTTGACTATTAATATATGATTTACCCTTAATATAAGTAAGGTTTATGAAACATTATCTAGCGAACTCGTCATTTTTCGGGTAAACACCATCACTAAATATAGTTACTTATCTCATATATTTTAAAAATACAGTTTTTTTATCTAAAAAATCTTCAATGTAAAATGTTATTAATTAACCTGACGTTAACATTTTCTTTTTAATGGAATTTTATATCCCCAAGATAGAGTGAAACATACATCTATAAAATAATAAGACTTAAAGCTATAAATGACTAAATTGATTGAAAGCATGAAAACAAAAAAGCCCATCATATTCAATATGATGAGCTTTCATGAAATAAAATGAGGTAACGTTAACGGTATGAAAATAATACATTTACAGTATTACTAAATTGTCCTGATTTAATTGGATCATTACTTTTATTCGATAATTCAGCAGTATATTGGTAGTTTCCAGGTCGTTGCTGAGAAATTTGACCTTTATAGTAATACTGGTCAAAGTTGATTTCCTGTCCTAAATTTTTATCCGTAATTGCAATTTGTAACCCATTGTCAAACATCAAATATTTTTTATTCACAACACCACTGTTACTTTGAAAAGCCACGCTAACTTCAAGTGCCGCTTCACAAGTAGAAATAGGCGTTAACGTGATATTAAAATTCTCTTTAACCGTTTTACCATTATTGAATTGCTCAGGAGTAAGCTCTTTAAAATCAACGACTTTATCGCTTATTGTTACTATCGGAGTGGGACAATAATTAACCAACTTCCCAACTAGACGGATAGTATATAAGTCTCCTATACGTTTCCCTACTCCATCTGTATGATAACCAATAACAAAATTTCCTGTATCAAAAGATTTTAGCTCACCATATCCTCTTTTTAGCGTAAACACATGCCATAACCCAATATTTTGCGTACCTACCCCCCAATAACCTACTTCTAAACGCGGTGTGTTCGGTGCCGTGATCTCAACAACCTTGCTAAGGCTATAAGAATGTTGATAAACCTGAATACCACTAGATAAGAGATATGCCTTAGTCTGGGCTGGCGTTTGGTTATAAAACCAAATCGTTCTATCAGCTACAGACCCCGAAAAATTACATTCCCATGCCATCATCGAGCGTCCACTGCCTAACTCAGTGCCTGTAGGAATAGGACCAGGAGTTGTATTCATATCAATCGATATCAAAGGTAGAGGAAACCAGGCATTCCCGCTGCCAGGTTTACAATTTACCCCCGCATAAGACGACGCTCCTGAGAGTAATAATAAAGACCCTAATATGCCTTTAATCAGTCTTTTCTTGTGATCTTTTTTTGTATGATTAAAGCTTTTCATTTATTTTTTCGCCTGTGGCAATAACTGGCAAGATTGTGATGAATCACATTGGTATTTATTAAATTTTAATCCGCCAAAGTCATCAATATAAGCAACCTCAAAACTGTTTAAAGATGCGTTTTTTAATGTGACAACTGCATCACTGAAAGGCGCAACAACAGTTTCTGGAAATTGGTTATCCTTGCTTCTATCCACATTAATATTCGTAACAATAATATTAAATGGTGTTGGATTAGTTAATTTTAAGCTTCCCCCTTGCTTAGCGACTTTAAGATCCTGTTGAAAATCTTTATCGGCAGATAATGGGTAATTAATTCCTTTTGGGCGATAGAACAGTTTCAACCGTGATTGGATGGTAAACTGCACCACATTCGCTTCTTTGCCTTGTGGTGGGATTCCAAGAACATTGAAATATAATAAACTTTCTCTATCTTGCGGTAAGGTGTTCAGCCCTTCCATATGCGTAATTTTAATTTGTTTTTTCTGTAGCGGCCCTATTTTCTGTAAAAAGGGTAGTGCCACTAAAGAGTTTGTTAATTTATCGCCTTTGGCGGTTTCTATCCATGTCTGCGCTAAAAATGATGATGTTTTATCTTGGTTATCAACAACTACACTCGTACCGCCATCCGCTTGATTCAAAATAATACGAGTCCGGTCAAGCCCTAATACTGCGTGGGCTTGCGTCATTACGCCAGATAATAAAACAACCGAAATTACCTTTTTAAAGAATGTCATTTTTCACCCATTTTTTCGTTATTTTACTGATTGCACATGATGGCATCACTGCTTTTTACCAGAATACTGTCGGCAGAGAAGCTGCATGACTTTCCTTCTCCCCAGTTGATACTTAACTGGTCGCCCATATTTAACCCTGTTAAGTAAACAATACCGGATTCTGCAATGATCCCAGAAACTTTATTATTCGAGGTATTTGTCACCACTGCGCCTAGTGGTGGGTATTGGCCATTCGCCAATTTAATCCGTGAAATTAATGATTTGCCGATGTCAGCATCCATTTTGATATAACCAATAGCGCCATCCGTCAGTGCCGTTTCTAAAACGTTATCTTCAACGTTAACAGTATCCGGCAAGTTGTTAACATCCACTTTATATTCCATATTGTAATAAGTCGGTACATTACTGATGGTCGCTAACCCAAGGTCATTGGTGATGGCATGGCTATTTTCAATGATGACACCTTTCGCTTTAGGGACATCAACCACTAAGCGAGATTGGTCACGATATGTTAATCGATGCGCGGAAATACCATGTTGAGTCGCTGTGATTGAACCACTCACCATAATACTCGCTGAATTCATTGAGTCGGATAATGCCCCACTCATTTGCAACTGCCCTGTATCACCACTGTGTGAAATAAACGCATTCACACTTCCTTGAGATAAACCGTCTTGAGTTGATGCTGTCAGGTTATAGTTTGTATCTTTATTCACATAATTACTGTAGTTGACATTATTAGTATAGCGCTTATCTTGATCACTATAAGAAGCAAAGTAAGAGATTGAGGCATTTTGGCTTTCAGTCTGTAATGGCCGACTTACCGATAAATAAATTTGATTATCTGTTTTATCACGGGAGTTACGCGATTGATTTAAAGATAAAGAAACGCTCCCTCCTTTCATAATTCCTTCATCAAAGAATTTATTTAATCCAATGCTAAAATAGTTATTTTGTTTGCCGTTCCAATAGGTTTTGCGTGATGCTGTAATATTCGCACTCGCATTCATAAAATGTAATTGCTGTGCATATGACAGTGAAAATACATGTTTATCTTTATCCAATTCACCTTGCGAGTTATCACTAAAGTTCTTTTCAACAAAATTAGATAATGAATTAAATGTACGGTCAGCAAAGCGGTAACCAGTTAAAGTTAATTGCCCATCAATACTCGGTAAATTTTTAGCGTAATTAATACGATAGCTCTTTCCTGTTTCTCTTGTACCCACATCGGCATATGATTGAGTTACATCAATAGAAAGAGCACCTAAGAAACCTAAGTTTTGACCAACACCAAGGTTGATTGCTCGATATTGATTGTTTGATGTAGCAACCAAGCCACCAAACACTGAAGTGTTGTTGAGAACCCCGATAGAACTTTCAACTGTTATAAAATTCTTATCGATATTTTCATTATTTTCTGGCGAAAGTTGCCCTAAATTCATGGTATAGCGCACTTGGCCTTTACGGGTCAAAAATGGAATATTCGTGGTAGTGTATTGGAACCTGGTTTCTTTACCATTATCTTCAATCACAGTAACATCAATTGTACCCATCACAGACTGGCTCAAATCTTTAATAACAAAAGGCCCTGCGGGTACTTTAATTTGGCTAATAATTCGCCCATTTTGAGATAAAGTCACGGTCGCATTCGATGCTGCAACACCAGTTATTTGCGGTGCATACCCTCGGAGGTTAGGTGGCATCATACTTTCGTCAGTAAAGACACTGATCCCTTTAAAGCGTACACTATCAAACAAATCAGATTTAATATAAATCTCGCCGACAAATAATTTTGCCGATAAACTCGCCATATCTCTGAATGCATAAATTTGCTCCCATTCAAAGCGGCTTTTTTTATCATTACTGCTGTCAACTAGCTTATTTTCATATTGATAATTCGCACGTAAACGCCACTCAGCAAGGTTAGCACCCACATTACCAAATGCGCTGAGGTTATTACGATTACCAGAATCTTTTCGGTAAAAATTATTATCACTAACCGTATAATCTAAAATTAAACCAGCAATACCGTAGTCACGTAGCTCAGGACTAATCCAAGATGAATACACCGCTACAAGGTATTTTTGTGGAATAGAGATTGTCAGAACTTGATCGCTGTCATTAAAATCGACAGTGACATTTTTATCCAACACACTAATATTGATACAATGGTCTTCTTCCGAAGATAGTAATATTTCTTTTGCATCTTCAGTTAATGGAAAGCGTTTAATAACACTCGCTGTAATACAAGGTTCAATTATTCCATCATGGCTAATAAATTTAATTTTTTCGCCACGTAAAATTCTCTTTCCATTTAAAACAATATCTGTTTCATACAAACCTTCACTAAAGTTATTTTTTTCAAAATAGCTTAAGTCAATATTATCATCAACAGATAAATTCAGTGCATTTATATTAAATGTTTCTGCATTAGAGTATCCACCACATACAAGAAGTGAAATGATATAACAAATATTTTTTTTCTTAAAATACATGATTTCACTCTTTTAATTAAAAAATGCAGAGAAAATGCTTTACGCCGAAACGGCGTAAAGCAATTAGCAAGTAAATAAAGATGATATTACTCGTAGCTTAATACATAGTTCGCAACAGAATTAATACTACCGGCTGTCGCTGCACCTGTTGATTCTACTTGGGCAGATAAAATAATTGTTGTTTCTGCTTCTTTTAATTTTTGCTCTAAAACATCACCAGGTTTGATTGCTTTTCCATCATTATTAAAGAATGCTACGGCAATATTATCTGCACTACCTGTATTTGCCCATAAAGTTGATTTAGTTGCATCTGGTTGTCCATTAAATGCAATTTTAACTTTAGAATAAGGCGTTCCTGGTGTACCTGAATCTAACTGGCAATCTTGTAATTTTAATTCAAAAGCATTTAGTGGACCTGTTTTACCTGCAGCTCCTAAGTTTGCAGCTGAAATACTACCTAATTGAACTTCTTTATTTATATCTGAAGGTGCGATAGTACATGCACCACTATTAACTGTACCTTTAAATGTAATTTTACCTGAACCAGCATCCGCAGCCATTGTAGAAATAGAAGTTGTTGTTAGTGCCAAGAAAACTGCGATTAATGTTTTATTCATCTTGCATACCTTATTAGTTAATAATTAATTTCTAGGGATTTATTTAATTTCTGAACGAGATGAATAATACTCAGCATTCGAGTTAAACGATACAACTGAAATGTGTATTTAACTTGTAGAGTGTAACCAAACATAACCACCATAACTAATTGAAATTTAATAAATAATGAATTTACCCCCTTCCAATTTAAAGTTAAAATCCTGATGGTCACATAAAAAAACACGAATAACCCAGAATTAAAAACTGAGAGATTAAAAATAAAAGGAATTAAATGTTGATATAAATAAAAACAAAAGAATTTAAATAAAAAAAAGAAAAAACACAAACTAAAACATCATAAATACTCTTAAAATGCACTTATAGAGACATTTATTTACATCCATTCAAGGTTCTGTTACCAATTCAATAAAAAATAAAGTATCAATCCATCCACATATAAATAAATCATTTATAAAACAATAAGCTAAATTATTATTAAATATTTCAATACACCCTCTTTTATAATTTACTTTAAGCTATTTTCGCAAAAAAACTCGTTCATCCTCTTTTTTATGTGAAAATAAAAGTAAAAAATCAATTAATAGAATGAGATACTGACATTTTATCTTAATCATAAAAAAAGCTGCCTTAATAAGCAGCTTTTTTAGTTTTATATAAAGAAAATAAACTGTACTTAACTTCCCGGCGTGAAATAAATTGGTGAGCCAGGGCCGACAGGGATGCCCAACACAAATACCCAGACAATAAAGAATAATGACCAGCCGATCAGGAAAATAATTGAATATGGCAACATCATTGAAACTAATGTTCCTATTCCTGCATCCTTCTTATATTTCACAACAATCGCCATAATTAAGCCAAAGTAACTCATCATCGGCGTAATAATGTTCGTGACCGAGTCACCGATACGATACGCGGCTTGAATAGTTTCTGGCGCGTAGCCCGCCAACATCAACATAGGTACGAAGATAGGTGCTGTGACAGCCCATTGTGCGGATGCAGAGCCAATCATTAAGTTAATAAATGCGCAGATAAGAATAAAGCCAATAAACAGTACACCACCATGAAGGTCAATACTATTTAAGAAGTTGGCACCTTTAACCGCAATAACTTGCCCGATGTTTGTCCAACCAAAGAAAGCCACAAATTGCGCAGCAAAGAAAATAATAACCAAATATAAGCCAAGCGTGCTCATTGCGCCAGCCATTGCATCCACGATATCCTTATCAGAGCGCATGGTTTTAGCAATATAGCCATACACAATACCGGGGACAGCAAAGAAGACAAAAATAAAGACCACTATCCCTTTTAAGAACGGCGAGTTACTCACTAACCCAGTGTCTTGGTTACGTAATATTCCATTTTCTGGTACTACCATTAACGCCAAAAGTGCTGCCAATCCCCAAAAAGTCACAGATGCCCAAAATAAGGCTTTTTTCTCTAACGGAGTGACATTTGCCGAGGCATAGAGGCTATTTTCATCATCATCTACTGCACCGCCAGTGTATGGGCCAAGTTGTGGCTCAACAATTTTTTCAGTGATCAAATAACCTAAAATAGTGATTAAAAACGTACTGGCAAACATAAAGTACCAGTTTGCTTCTGCACCCACGATATAAGTTGGATCAATGATTTGTGCGGCTTGTTGAGTGATACCCGACAATAACGGGTCAACCGTGCCTAATAATAAGTTTGCTGAATAACCTCCGGAAACACCAGCAAATGCCGCAGCAAGGCCGGCTAAAGGGTGACGACCTAATGAATGAAAAATGATAGCTGCGAGCGGAATAAGTACCACATAACCTAACTCTGCCGCGGTATTTGACATGATCCCAGCAAACACGATCGCCATTGTGGTTAATTTTCGAGGGGCTTTGGTGACAACCAAACGCATGGCAGCGGAAAGTAAACCTGCTCGTTCAGCAATCCCCACCCCTAATAATGCGACGAGTACCGTTCCTAACGGTGCAAAGCCTGTAAAATTAGTGACGACATTCGCAATAATTTTTCGGATCCCTTCGGCATCCAATAAACTCACAATATGAATAATACCATCTTCTGCGCGCCCTTTTGCACCTTCGGGACGAGGGTCTGGCACGCTGACACCGAAGTACTGACCAATTGCCGAGGAAACTAATAAAATCGCAATTAAAATAATAAATAAAATAACAGGATGTGGTAGAGCATTGCCTAGCCACTCAACCGTTCTTAAAAAACGGCTTCCCTCTTGCTTTTTTTGTTCCATATTTTCTCCTTATAAACAAGAAAAACGGACATTACACAATGTTTTTGCTTTTTGCTATTTACAAATAGATAATTCTAAATTAACAAAATAAACACAAATCAGACATAAAATTCAACATAATTAGGACTAACTCCATTTTATCAGCTATTAATATTATTAATTTAGCTAAAGAAGATAATTACAACCAAAATAGTTTTAGTAAATTAATTTCGATAAGTGTGGTCAACATAACAATTTTCATATTATCTATGGCTTTTTTTCGTCATTTATCACTAATTAAATATCATTTTTTAGCGGTTTTATTTTATATAAATCGGAAAACCCTTATTTATCAATACTCGATAAAACCTTACTTATAACTCGGAATAACAAACCTAATAAAGCATAATATGCCAACTTTATTTACACTGTCATGGAAGGTTATAATGTCAGAAAATTAACTCATGGAGCCTCTATAATGTCAGTTATCGACCTTTGGGCTGAACGCCACATACAAGAAGCACTAAGCAGAGGAGAACTTACAAATTTAGCAGGGGAAGGTAAAGCTTTGCAGCTTGAAGATGATAGCCTGGTTCCGCCTGAACTCAGGGCTGGATATCGGATATTGAAAAATTCAGGTTATTTACCCGCAGAATTACAGCAAAGAAAAGATGCACTGACACTTAGCCACATGTTACAAAGCCTATCAGTGGATGACCCAAATTATACATCAATGAGTAAACAGCTGGCTTTGCTTGAATTAAAGCTCAAGCAAGCCAATGTCAATACCGATTTTTTACATGGTAATTATGCAGATTCAATTTCTGAACAAATAAATAATAAACCAAATAGCAAATAGCAAATAGCAAATAGCAAATAGCAAATAGCAAATAGCAAATAGCAAATAGCAAATAAACTTATGTCAAATAGTAACCGAGTAAATATACGAGTAATTTGCCATTTTCTATAGTTTCTTAACACTTTTTTAAGAAAGCTCCGCAATAATCATATTAAGACTATTTCCCCCTATATTTATGTGAACATCTCAGTATTATCAACCTCGACTTTATTATTAATAGACAAGGGATAAAGATGGAACAGAAACAATATTCTAGTAAATGGCAAAAACGTTTTGATTTCTTTGATAAGCATGGTGCACCTAATACACCTGAATTCAAAGCAGCGTTAAAAGCCGCCTCTTTCGGTGAGCGTATTCTCATTAACATGAACATTTTTGCTTTCTTCTTCGGTATTATTTATTTCCTGATTTTAGGACTTTGGAAAAAAGGGTTAGTGATGCTTGGTATCACTATTGGGGTTGGTCTGGTTTTGAATATTATTGATTTTATGATTGGTGGAACTATCCCAAATGCAGTTTATACCGGGGTATCTGTCGGTATGTCCGCAATGTGGGCAATGATTGCTAACTATGCTTATTATATTAAAGAAACCAAAGGATTGGATAATTGGAATCCGTTTGAAGGGATCCGAATGCTTTAAGTGACGATCAAATCAAAGTTGGCTGCTGGCAAGGCAGCTAATTTTTACCGTAAAATAAAATTTAGAATAAATAGCTACTCTAAATTAACACTCTGCAAACGATATTCATTCGGCGTTTTGCCATAAAATTGGCGAAATGCGTGACTAAATGAGGAATGTGAGTCATAACCCACTGCTAATGCAATTTGTTCTATTGATGTGTTGGTTAATAACAAGCTCCCTGCCGCTTCCATACGTTTTTGTAATAAAAATTGCATCGCTGTTAATTGTGCTTCTGCCTTTATTTTTCGTTGAAGCGTACTCACTGACATACAAAAAGCGGTCGCCATATCTTCACAACTAATAGGATGATGTAAACGCAGCTCCACCCATTGAGAAACTTCATCAATCCATTTTTTTTCAGGTTTTAACTGGGCCAATAACAAACGGGCAACAGTAAAATTATGTTCGGGAGCTTGTGGAAAACTTTGCAGCCAATTCAAAAAACCGACTGCGGCAGGTGTCAGAGTAAATTCCGTCATTTTTTCACTTAATGCCCATTGTGCTGTGGCTGGCATTTCTAATACATAATTTTGATTGCCGACCTGTCCACTAAAAGCGTGATTAACACTTGGCGGGATCACCATCCCCTTGCCTGCATTGAGTAAAAAATGCTGGCGATACATATTGATTTCCATTTGCCCAGATAACGACAGAACAACTTGCCACTGCCCATCATGTTGATGAGAAATGACTTCGTCCGAATATTGGCGAAAATGAAGCTCAGGTAATCGCAAAGGGTTATACTCCCACAGTCAATGAATAGTAAGAGTATAGGGCTATTGGCAGCAATATAGCTATAGAAGAAGTGACCAGCCTATTTAGTAAATTCATCAAAATAGAAGTGTTTCAGCGGTTCCATTTGCTGGTGAAGAACACGCATAACAAAGATATCGTTGGTTCTATGTCGATAAAAAATGACATGCTTAGAATGATTATAACGTCTAATTCCCACTGAAATTTCCGCACACTCCAGTCCTATCAAAGGATTGGAGCTAAGCATTTCTAATACGCAATGTAAACTTTTTGTATACTCATCCGCTTTCCTGACACCAAAATTGATTAAAGTATATTCAAATATTCCTTCAAAATCTTTAGCGGCTAAGTTAGAAAGTTTATACATTATGTGCATTCTTCACTTTCTTGGCGATATCGTGGAGTGTTAATGATGATTCACCGCTTTTTTCACCGGCATCAATTAGCATCTTTAATGCTGCCGTTTGTTTTTCTTGAGCTTCAAGTAAACGCAGTGCGGAGCGAACGACTTCACTTGTTGAGCCATACCTTCCAGACGAAATCAGTTGATTTACAAATTCATCTAATTGCGCTCCGATTGTCACACTTGTGGTACGAGCCATAGGATCACCTTTGTGTTAATTATTAACACAAATATTTTAGTGGGTTATCGCTATAAAATCAATCCATGTAGTCATTAGGCTAGAAGCGCACCATTCGGCAAAGGTAAGTTAAACTCTGCAAGGACAATTGCCCCTGTTTCATCGGGAGCCCCGGTAATTAATACTTCGGATTTGATCCCCGCGATTCGCTTAACCTCAAAATTGCACACGCATAACACCTGCTTACCAATCAAATCTTCTGGCGTATAATTGACGGTGATCTGTGCGCTTGAGCGCTTGATACCCAATTCTCCTAGGTCGACTTCCATCACATAAGCAGGCTTTTTGGCTTTACTGTTAACTTGTGCGCTAATAATCGTGCCAACACGCATTTCAACACGAGTAAAATCATCCCATTCAATAATTTGCATAAATTTATTCCTGAATTAAATTGCTTATGTGTCATAAGTTAACATACAACAGATTTTGCGTTTTATCGCCAGAACGTCATTTTATGTAGCCAGACCACCATGAGTTAAGAAGATAAGCAAAAAATAGCCCTCATTAGAAATTGAGGGCAAAAGATACAAGACAGGAAATAGGTTGAAATAAAAATTTCTTGTTAATTACATTGTTGAAAATGTATTCATAATGATCCCACCAGAGATAATTAATCCCATCGCAAATACCGCTGGAAAATCCGGTTTTTGTTTATATAAAATCATAGAAACTAAAGTTACACCGACAATACCAAACCCACACCACAGTGAATACGCAACACCGACTGGGATATAACCCATTGCACGAGTTAAGGCAAAATAGCATAAACAATAAGCAATAATAACTAATACCGATGGACCTAATTTGCTAAAGCTATTAGTCTTTTTAATCATTGAGGTGCCCGTTATTTCAGAGCCAATAGAAAGCGCTAACCATAAAAATCCAGTAAACATAATATTCCCCTTAGCGTTGATTTAATGAGCAGTGTTATTTTTTGCGGATATTAATGAAGACTCAGTTTCATCTTTCGATGATTCTGTTTCTTCTGGGTCATCTGAGCCCATCTTGGAGAATAGATTCATGATCACAATACCACTTGCAATCACCACCATTCCAATTATGGCCGCAGTATCTGGATGTTGACCATAAAACAACATGCCCAGCGTAGAAACCATTAAAATTCCTGTACCTGACCATGTAGCATAAGCTAAACCAACTGGAATATATTTTACTGCGCGAGAGAGTGAGTAATAACAAATAACATACAACACAACGATTAATGCCAATAATAATGATTTGGTCATGCCTTCACTGTTATCAAACATTTTTAAGGTCGATGTGGCTGAGGTTTCAGAAATAATAACCGCCAACATCCAAAGCCATGATTTTGCTTTAGGGGACATAGATAATACTCCTACGATAAATAGAAAGATTAAAATTAATTTTTAATTTGATTAAATAGCTTTATTTTTTAAGAGACTTTAAATAATCGATTGCTGAATCCGTTAATTTATTTTCATTCGCACAGTACCCCCTAGGGTTATTCATTACTTCTTTTAAAGTAATATAGCGACTTGGGTGTTCATTATTTATTTCAGGTTTTAAACATTCAGAAAGTTCATTCGTTGATATTTTCTTTTCTATTTCATTTAATGAATCGAAATGAATACCTAACTTGATAGCCTTACTAATATTTTCTTTAATCAGACGATTATAATTTTCATTTTTATTTAAACCTAAAACCTGACTTAATTCACTTTCAGGGCAGCAATGGTATTTCAATGCCAATATAGGCATGTTTTGTGATAAGGCACACAAGACTAATTCACTTTCTTCACTGGCAAACAAACCATTGGCTATCTCACCAACTACTTTTGCATCAATAAAAGGTAAAAACAGGCTGTCATAATGACTTAACCCATTTATTGATAAGGTGTTTTTATTTATAACACTTCCCAGTTCAGCCCATTTTTCAACTTGGGAAGACTGAAGCATGGATGCGGTGGCATAAAAGGAAAAAGCCACAGACTCTAGCTGTGCCAGCCTTTGGTAAATGGCTTGCTGGTACCCCTCAACTGGCGATAGCACAACCAAAACTTGTCGCTTTAACTGACGTAAAACTTGCTGCACAATTTGTTCAATCAGTTTTTCGTTCATTTTGCCACCATCCCTTAACCCGCGATGAATACGCTATCGTTATTACGTAATCCCGCAGCATTCGCCTCATCAGTATCGATATGAAACTCAAGGGAAAATCGCTCATCAACCCTCACGACAACCTCATCGAATACCAAGCGACGCTCACCTTCTGTACGGATATTCACTTTTTGCCCATTCACCACATTTAAGGCTCTCGCATCCATCACACTCATATGAATATGGCGCTGAGCACAAATGACTTGTGATTCAAGATTGACATGCCCTGCGGGGCCAATCAGTAAAGCATTGCCTGAACCTGCCATGTCACCAGACTCTCTTACCGGCGCTTTTATACCAAGGGCAAAGCAGTCGGCCTTAGACACTTCGAGCTGCGTTTTTGGGCGAACGGGTCCCAATACTCTGACTTTGCTAATCGACCCTTTTGGCCCCACCACCATGACGCATTCTTTCGCAGCAAATTGCCCCGGCTGTTTTAAATCTTTGAATGGCGTTAGCTGATAACCTTGGCCAAACAAGGCTTCAACGTCCTGCTGTGAAAGATGAACATGGCGGTTAGATATTCCGACAGGGATAGCAATGTTAGCGACACCTGCTTGTGCTGGTGTGTAAGCTGAAAGCCGAGCCAGTATTTTCCCCATCAATTGCTCATTCATCATGATTTTTTCCCTTTACGCGGGTCATTTTTGACATCTTTCGCATTGATGTCGGTTTTGACTTCAGCCACTGGTGCTTCCGTTTTAGTTTCAACGACCACTTTTTCCACTAGTTTTTCGGCTTTCACTTCCAGCTGAATACTTTTCTCTAATTCGCCTTTTTTGCTTTTCACGGTAAGCAGTTTGCTGATAACACTTTCTTCTGGGCGAGCAATGACTAATGAGCCGACTAATAGTTGGCTATTCGCGATGACCTCAATGCCGTGGTCAACCGCAGTACGAACCGCACTGATTTCCCCTTGAAAACAAACGGATACCAGTCCAGAACCTATTTTTCGATAACCTACAATTTCTACGCTGGCTGCTTTGCATGCCGCATCTGCAGCCTGTATAGCGGATGTCAGTCCCCGAGTTTCAATTACGCCTAAACTTTTCATCTGTCTCTCCTACTTAGTGACGAACCAGTCGAATATCGAAATCAAATTGTTTGAAGAATGCTTCAAGTTGGTCTAATTCTTCTGCACTATAGGTTGGGTCTTGCTTAACGGGATAAATCATATCCAGCTTGTCGTATTTACCACGCCCCAACTGGTGATAAGGCAGAATATCGATGCGTTTTACATTGCCGCGTTTGGACAATTCCATCGCATAGTGAATCGCCCCCGTGATGGCATCAAAGGAGTCGTTATAACCACGAACGAGTGGCATTCTGACGACGACGTTCGCACCGAGATCAACCAGTCTTTCGAGGTTGCGGCGAACATTTTCATTACCAATGCCGAATAGGTTTTTATGCTGAACAGTATCAATGTGCTTAATGTCATAGAGGAACAGGTCGACAACTTCAGATAACTTTTCATAATTTTCTAATGATGTCGTCCCTTGGGTTTCTATCGCCGTATTGATCATCATTTTTTTACACTCACGCAGCAGCGCGACGGCAAAATCGGTTTGTAGGCTCATTTCGCCACCACCGATTGTTACGCCACCACCAGAAGAAATATAAAAATCATAATCTTGCATAATGATGTCCATCATTTCAGCTACCGTGACATCTTTCCCCATGATGTCTAACGCGCCACCAATACACACCTCTTCGCATTTACGACAACCAATGCAGTCAATGCTGCGATTCACACGGTGAATTTGTTCACCTTGGTCATTAATGGTTTTGTAGTGGATCCCTGTAGGGCAGACATCAACACATTTCCCACAATTGACGCATTTATCGTGGGAAAACATCACTTGGAACTGGCTGCTTAACCCTTCAGGGTTAGCACACCAAGGGCAACGAATATTGCACCCTTTTAAGAAAATCAGCGTCCGAATACCGTCGCCATCATAAATCGAGTATTTTTGGATATTAAATATCCGACCTTTAATTTCTGCCGCGCTCATCATTGCACCTCTAAAATCAGTTCAAAATTTATTATTGTTGTTATTAAATAGCCGGTATGACATGGCAGGTATGAAGCCATACCTGCCAGCGTTGATTTAGAACTTCTCAATCACAGTACGGCTAATAATTTCATCTTGAACCTCTTTACAAAGTTCGACGAAGTAGGCACTGTAACCTGCAACACGAACGATTAAATCACGATATTTTTCAGGCTCTTGCTGGGCTTTTTTCAGCATTTCGTTATCGACATAGCTGAACTGCATTTGGCCATTGCCTAAGATAGACGCGGTTCTCAACAAGGTGATTAAACCGTGACGACCTTCTGGTGTGTCCAATAAGCCTTTTAAGAACTTAAAGTTATGCACCATGCCAATGTTCATCGTTTCAACATTCATTTTACTGATTGATTTAATGATGGCAGTTGGGCCTTGTTTATCCGCACCTTGTGTCGGGCTGATACCATCTGATAACGGCATCCAAGCCAAGCGACCGTTGGCACTCGCGGCGGTTAACTCACCAATCGGCGTGTTGTTAGAGATGGATAAGGTTCCGTGGCTCAGTGTTGAATACAACATGTCGTACTTACGGCACTCACGCTCTGTCCACTCCGTAATATCCAGCGCATATTGGTCAACGTAGTCATCATCGTTACCAAATTTAGGTGCATTTAAGCAGTCACGGCGTAGTTCGTCGTAGCCTTCAAAGTTTGCTAATAAGCCATCACGAATTTGCTCAAGTGTGTAGCGGCCATCTTCGTAAACCAATTTGCGAATAGCGACAATCGAGTCAACATAGGTCGCCAGACCAGAGAAAATCAGCCCTGGGCCGTGGTTGATCATCGCCCCACCTGCCGCAACGTCCTTGCCTTTTTCCATACAGCCTTCCACCAGCAAGGACATTAATGGTTTTGGTGCCACATCACGGTGAACACGTTGGCTGATGACGGTACCGATAGCGGATAAGCGAACAATATGAGCTATCTGCGCTTTCACAGCATTATCAAAGTCTTCGAATGTTTTTAGCTCACGTAAGTCACCGGTATCTAAACCTTGATAGCTATCGAATAACACCATGCGGCCACGGTTTAATACGAATTCAATCGCAATTGGCCATTGGGTGTAACCCGTTGAAGTCCATTGATAAATACGGCCAGATTTCTGTGGCTCTACACAGCCCATCAAGCAGTAATCACGCGCATCTTCAAAGTCAAAACCTTTACGCAGCATCATTTTGATGTGGGAATCATCGAAGTGACAGGCAGGGAAGCCCATACCGGCTTTCACCACATCAACGATTTTTTCCATGTATTTCTGTGGTGATTGGTTATGAATACGGCAAGCCAGAGATGGCTGATACACTTTAACAAAGCGAACCGCATCCATAATTAAGTAGGTTAAGTCGTTACATGCATCGCCACCTGAACGTTTTTGTCCACCCACTGTTAAGTTGATAAATGGCTGATAACCTGCGAAATATTTCGCGCCTAATTCACTCGACATCCACATTAATTCCGCACATTTGATAATAAATGCCTGCATCATTTCTAATGCTTGGTCTTGGGTTAAGCGGCCTGTTTTGATGTCGTTTTCGTACATTGGTAAGCAATATTGGTCAAGACGTCCCAAAGAAAGGCCAGTTTGGTTTTCTTCGATTTCAAACAGTGACTCAACTGTCCAAATGCTTTGTAATGCTTCTTGTAACGTCACCGGCGGATTCGCTGGCACGTTTTCGTTGACTTGTGCGATAGTCAGCAATTCTTCACGGCGTTTTTGGTCTGACTCCAGCACCGCTAATTCGCGAGCATGGGCAGCAATGCGGTGTGAATACGCAATCACCCCTTCACAGGTTTCAATTGACGCTTTATAGAAATAAATGCGATCAATATCATCAGGGTTTTCCATGCTTAATTCAGCCAGTTTCGCCTGAGCATCTGCTTTGATGCCATTCATTCCTTTGGTGAATAACAACACGTCATAACCGGGGCAAGTATCCCCACCGCCATTGATTTGGTGATAAGACAAGTCACTGACGAAAGTTTCACCACTGAATTCCCAGACTCCCGCTTCACGGTATTGAGCTTCACAAATTTCATCCAGTGAACGGCCTTCCCAGAATGGAGCGATTTCCTCGCGGATCACTTTTTTATCTTCTTCAGAGATAACAAACGGATCTTGTGGACGTGTGCTCATTGTATCGAGTTCTTCGACTACCCAGCGCCATGCGATATCCGGTGAGAATGCACCTGCGCGGGCTTTACCACATGGATGCCCCACAATCAGCTCTTCGGGTTGAATTAAGATTGGTGCAGTTTCACAAGCACGGCGGAATGCTTTCGCACGCAATAAAATTGGCGGTAAACCTGGGTTATTTTTGACAACTTCAGTAAAAGCGAGTGCGCGGTAGATAGACACGCTTGGGCGCTCTTCTAAGTAACGGTTACGCAAGCGCTGTAAGCGAGGCGTTAAACCTTCCATGACTTTGAATTCAGTTTCAGCTTGAGCTGCCGGCGCAACATAGCTGGCATTTGGTGCTGCATATTGCGGCTGAACGCTATTTTTTCCACAATATAAACGGACTTTCAATCCATTATTGATAGCGCTGATGTTTTCATGTGCGGATAACATCATGGCTGATAATTCGTTAAGGCATACGCGTGGGTCATTCAGATAAATGCCGTCTTTCAATGCATCGAACATTGGGTAGCCATCAACTTGCTTGGTTGAGCGAACTTCAGAGAGTTCAGCCAGTTTCAACCATAAACTTTCTACAATTTCATAAGCTTGTGCTTGGGTCAAACGGCCTTGTTCAATATCACGTTGGTAGAATGGATAGACCGCTTTATCGAATCCCATTGGGTTAACGGCATAGCTACCATTTTCTAAATGCAGGATTAATTGAAGTAAGTAGAAAGCTTGGCACGCTTCTTTAAAAGTTTGCGCCGGTTTTGCCGGTACATTGCGTAAAATCGCTGCACTTTCTTGTAATTCTGCACGACGGTATTGATTAGATTCTGCCGCTGCCATGCTCTCTGCTTTAGAAGCTAAAGCTTGTGCAAAATGAATGGCCGCATCACATGCGTAAATTGCCGAACGGCAGTTATTTGCCTCATCAATACTATTGCGACTGACCGCACTACCAATGTTTCTAACTTTGTTCTCTAACTGTGCTTTGATAGCTAAAAAGCCGATGTTTAATACCGCTAAGTAATCTGGCGCATCGATGGTGCTATCGCCAGCTAAAAAGGTATAAATACTGTGGCTATTGATTTCATTTTCAGTATGAAAAATCGCTCCGCGAGGGGTCGATGATTGGCTACCAATAATCAGCTCATCTTGAGCAATAAATGCCGGAAAATGACGGATAAATTCATAAAAACGTTGGGCAGGTTTAATCGCCTGCGGTGCGCCAGACAGTTGGTTGCCAAGCGCTTCTAAAATATTGGCACGTTCAGTAATAATTGAGCTGTTGCGGGCACTTAAGCGTTCAGCCAGCATTTTTACGCGTGGGGTCAAAGCATATTTATTCATGTTAGCCTATCCTGATGTTCTTTCTAGTTTGTTGTTCATCACATAAAAGCGTTAACTGTTAAAAAGACTGTCTATACAGCACTTCCAGTTGCACCTTGCTCACATCCCGTGGATTGGTCGGAGTGCAACTATCGCGCAGTGCTTGCCCAACCATTTCCCCTAAACGGGCGTTAAAATCGAATTCATTAGTGCCGGTTGCTTGAATGCCTTTTGGCATATTCATTTCATCTTTCAATACGTTGATTGCCACAATTAGGCTTTCAACACCTTCACGTATTGTTGAGGCAGGTAAACTTAAATTTTTTGCGAGATGGGCATAACGTTTTGCAGCTTCGTTATCGCATCGCCCTTCTAAATCCGCATTGAAAGCCACGACTTGCGCCATCAACAACGCATTGGCACGGCCATGAGGAATATGGAATACGCCGCCTAATGCATGGGCTAAGCTATGCGTTATTCCCAATGAGGCATTGGTAAAAGCCATTCCCGCAATACATGACGCGTTATGCATTTTTTCGCGAGCCACTAAGTTGCTACCATCGCGATAGCAGTCAATTAAATGGCCGAACACTAATTGCACCGCTTTTTCAGCTAAGGCATCAGAAAAGTCAGATGCAGTGCGAGAAACATAGGCTTCTAGCGCGTGGCATAGCACGTCCATACCTGTGTCTGCCGTAATAGAAGCGGGTACTGACTTCACCAGTGCAGGGTCTAAGATAGCCACATCTGGCAGCATGAACTCATCAACCAAAACCAGTTTTTCAGACTGGGATTTGATCACTGAAAACGACGTCACTTCTGAGCCCGTCCCACTGGTAGTTGGGATGGCAATAAACTGTGGTTTAACGCGGCTGACGTCTTTTTTTGTGTGCCAGAGGGAGTAAATAACAGCTTTCGCAGCATCAATAACCGACCCACCACCGAGTGCAATCACCACATCTGGATATTGCATATCCATGATTTTCATACCGTTAACAATGGCTGAAATATCAGGATCTGGCTTAACATCATCGTAAATTGAAAATGTGATGCCACTTTGGGTTAACCTGCGAGTGACTTCATCGGCTAAGCCAAACTTCACCATCGCTTTGTCAGTGACGATAAAGGCATGGTGAGCACTCATGTGTGAGATAAAGTCCAATGCATTCGCACCGAATTGAACTTTAGGTTTAATCAAAAACTGGTTCATGCTGTTTTTACTCCTTGGTATAAACCTTCTCAACAATGGCAACCACTGACATGGCTTTGTAATTGTCTTTATTCAAAGCGAAGTAAGCTTCAGCTAAAACAATGTCGTTAATACCTGCGCCAACACTGTCGACTGCCACATACGTTTTGTTTTTCAACGGTTCAAGGTCATCCCCTAGCTTGGTTACCATCAATAAGTTACTGCCGCTAAGTTCTTGGCATTTCTGCGTTGCAACAACATGTCCAACTACCTTTGCGAGGATCATGGTTTATACCGCCTTATTCCAATAAGTTACTTATTTAGGCGTCCGAGAACGGCCTTGATGATTTGCTCAACATTTTCTTCAGTAATATCACCTTGAGAAACCACTGCCTCAGCAATCGCAGCCGTCGTTGCCGTACTGCCAAATCGGTCGTCGCCTGTTGGGTTAGCAGTCACCGCTGACGTTGTCGCTGCAACAGGGTTACGGAAGCGGTTATCATCAAAAATGCTGACTTGCGGTTGATTGCCAGCTGCTGATACCGCTGGCTGGGTAGAAGTACAAGACTGGGCGGGCTGTCTTAAATCATCAATGGAACGTACGCCATAACCGACTTTACGGATGTTCAGCAAGTTCATCGGGCCGACGTTATCGGAGCTAGAGCCACCACCTACTGCGCCACAACCCAGTGTTAACGCTGGCGTGATATTGGTCGTTGCGCCGATCCCACCCAATGCAGCCGGTGTATTAATCAAAATGCGATTAACGGGTTTTTCCAGAGAAAATTGACGAATAACATCTTCGTTTTGTGTGTGAATAACCAAAGTATGGCCGAGACCTTCATTGGTCAGTAAGTCAACTACACGGTGACAAGCTGACTGCCAGTCTTCCTCGATATACATCCCTAAAATTGGGCATAATTTTTCCCGGGAGTATGGGTTTTTCGGTGATACCGTGTCTTGCAGAGCAATCAATACACGCGTATTAGCTGGAACAGTGAAACCTGCACGCTGGCTTAATGTGATGGCATCTTTACCCACCACTTCTGGGTTGATAGTGCCATTCGCTCTTAGCAGCATGGATGCCATGCGTTTCGCTTCGTCTTCATTCATGAAGTAAGCGCCTTGAGCGAGTAGTTCACGATGAACTTCGTTGTAAATGCAACGTTCTACAATGATGGATTGTTCTGAAGCGCAAATGACACCGTTATCAAAAGTTTTACTGGTGATGATGTCACTCACCGCTTGTTTGATATTGGCGCTATGTTCAATAAATGCAGGGCCATTACCTGGACCGCCACTAATGGTTGGTGTACCGGATGCGTAAGCTGCGCGTACCATGCCTTCACCTCCCGTTGCCAAAATTAAAGAAACGTCTTTGCTGTGCATCAGTTCTTTCGTTGCTTCAAGAGTCAACATCGTGACGCCATCCACAATACCCGCTGGTGCCCCTGCTTCTAATGCGGCTTTTTTGACAATTTCTAATGTACGAAAACTACAGGCTTTCGCATTTGGGTGAGGGGAAAAGACAATGGCATTACCTGCCTTCAAGGCAATCAACGTTTTGTAGATGATGGTAGATGTTGGGTTAGTAGAAGGTACTAACGCCGTAATCACACCAAGAGGGACACCCACATCCATAACTTTGTTGATTTTGTCATCATTAATGATGCCAACGGTTTTGAGATCTTTAATGTGCTCATAAACACGTATTGAAGCAAAAGTGTTCTTCAGGACTTTATCTTGCCACTTACCGAACCCTGTTTCTTCATTGGCCATTTTTGCCAGCTCTTCTGCATGAAGTGCCGACTCAATCGCGATGTGCTTAACAATACTGTCGATTTTTTCCTGCGAAAATGTCGCAAATTCTTTCTGTGCTTGTTTCGCGTTTCTAACCAGCTCTCTTGCTAGTTGTCTGGATTGCAGATCTTTATCTAATGCAACCATGTCTTCCCCCGTATCGGAGTCAAAAATTAACTCATTAACTTGTGGTTTTATTTACTAATCAGCCAACAACTTAGGCTTTGTGTTGCTGTGCAATTTTGCCAATATCGTTGTGTGGTCTTGCAATAACACGTGAAGTCACCACAGTTCCGATACGTTTTGCCGCCTCAACACCAGACTCAACAGCAGCGTTAACGGCACCGACATCACCTTTAACCATTGCTGTTACTAGCCCTGAACCCACATTTTCATAACCAATTAGCTCAACATTCGCGGCTTTACACATGGCATCAGCAGCTTCAATACACGCCACTAAACCTTTGGTTTCAATTAGACCAAGTGCTTCTTTCATAAGTAATTTCCTGTTTTATTCCGTGACTTTATACTGGGAGACGATTTTTTGGATATCGTTATGAGGACGTGCGATAACCAAAGATGTCACGACGGTGCCAACGCGAGAGGCAGATTCAACACCTGAATCTACGGCAGCTTTCACTGCGCCCACATCGCCCTTGACCATGGCGGTAACTAAACCTGACCCAACATTTTCATAACCAATCAGCACAACGTTTGCGGCTTTGCACATCGAGTCCGCAGCTTCAATACAAGCCACTAACCCTTGAGTTTCAATAAGACCTAATGCGTCACCCATGTTTTTTCCTCCGGAAAAAGTTATGCCTTATGTTTAATAACGATTTTGTTGATATCGTTGTGTGGACGCGCAATGACCAGTGAAGTCACGACTTCGCCAACACGTTGAGCTGACTCAACGCCTGAATCGACAGCCGCTTTGACTGCACCCACATCGCCTTTGACCATCGCAGTCACGAGGCCTGAACCGACATTTTCATAGCCAATTAGCTCAACATTCGCCGCTTTGCACATGGCATCCGCCGCTTCAATACAAGCCACCAGACCTTTAGTTTCAATAAGACCTAATGCATCACCCATTGTTGTTTCCTCCGAAAAGCCTTCTTTGTTTTTCTTTACCGCTGATGCTTCAAGTTGATGTGTCCGAGTACATGTCCCTTGAAGAATCTGGGTAATCATTTACGCCAATGGTGTCTGCGCGGTGATTTATTGAACGCAGCCTTTGGCTTCAAACTCACTATAGAGCTGAAAAATAAAAACAAAATATAAATCCACGCATTCATTATAATTAGTTTTTTACTCTGAAAATTAGAGTAATTTAGTAGTCGATTCATATAACCATGCTAAAAAAAATAAAAATTCACGTATCTATCTGGAGAGTGAAAATGGATAAAAAACAGAATTGATGTTAATCAATGGAATTGTTAACAAGATATTATCGAGCTGATAAGTGGGGGTAATTTAGAGAGTAATAACTGTGGGGCGGCTCACCTGCTTATAAGCTTTGCTAAGCCGTTGTTGATAGAATAGTTGATTCTCTGTTGCAGGATATCAGAATAAAGCACATAAATGCGGTTGGGCTAATGACGGTAAAAAATGTAACACACATCTAGGTGACAAGAGTAAATTAGCGCCGTCAGTCGTAGTACAATTTGATGTATCGTGCAAATATACAAGGCGGCTAAAGCTGTATCGTGTCACAATAATTTAAGTTCATGGAGGAAGGTAAATAGCCTAGATAACTCAGGAAGGGATCAATAAAATACCTCGTCTCGCCTTTTAATCATCCTGCGATTAATCAAACTTACTGCCCGGCTTGAGTGTACAAATATAAAGAGGGGAATTGATTGAGCTTAGTAATAAGGCTTTGTCATTGAGCTTTTGCGCATTCAGAAACAAACCGTCATGGCTATCTGACATTTCTCGCATAAAGTAATCAAATATTACATCGGGAGATTCATCAATAGAAGAAGCACTCGCTTCCCATTGGCTAATATTATAGTGTCGTTCAGTAGGCGAAATGCGCTTTGTCGTATAGTTAAATTTCACATAGCGTTGTAAATACAACCATCCCGCTTTGGAGTCGGTATAACCTTCTACTACAATTGATCCTTTTCCATTCGCGCCAAAATTGAAGTGAATATTGCCATTAACGTTTTCATCTTTCATGTTTTCAAAACGCATGATGCCTTTCGTGGAACACACCATTAAACCATCTTGTTTATTTGAAAATAAAACCGATTGAGTGTAAATCACTACAATAATAAATAGTAAAAAGCTCAGTAAGCATAATACTTTTCCTGATATCTTCATGATGGTTTCCAAGAATAGTAAAAGTAATTATCGCAATAGCTAAAGGGATTGTCTTCATTGACTGCGCAATGCGCTAGGAACACTCGCCCCAGTCCATTTGTTTGCAGTTTATCGCCATAGAAAAAAACAAATCGTTCTTTCTCAACACATTCTAGATTTAAGTTATCTCTTACTTTATCAAAGTTTTGTACATAGTTTAGTGCTACGGTGTTATTGATCATTTTTTCATTCGATAACACATCACAATTAGTATGCTCAAGTACCGTCATGTTAATCGGCACTGACGGTTGGTTTGATAAATAAGCCATCGTCGCGAGTAAAACAGAACACAATAAAAAAGCACCACTAGCGAGATACCAACAAATTTCTTTTTTTTCTGGCGTCAATGTTGATTCTATTCTTTGGGGATCTTTAGGGACAGAAATGGGTTTGGGAATTGGAGATAAAACAACCGCTGCTGCTTCTATTTCACTTAAGCTAGTTATTAATTCAGTTTGAGGAATTTTAATATCATCAATTAATTCAAGGGAAACATCGGAATTAAATTCTAATCGCCCACGAGCAACTGTCACAATAATATTTTCAATACCATATGGGCGAAATGCTTTTCTTAATATACTTAGGTATTGGTTTAAATTACTGTTCGATGAAACTAATCCATTATCATCCCATACCGCTTTTAATACCTCATCTCGAGAAACAACGCCTCTGTGTTGAATAAAATAAAATAATAATGCATTGGCAGTTATCGACAGCTGTGTATCCACCTCATCTTCTTTTAAAGATAAAGTGCCATCAACTGCATCATATAGAATGAAAGCATTGATTTTATATTTCACTGTCGCCTCATGTGCTTATTTTATGAATAAAATTGCACTACCGTTATTATTACTATTTTTACTTATGTACTGTTTTTACTTATGGAATTTTTTCAAATGATATTGCCGTTAGCCGACTAACAATCGCATCACGTTCTTGCTGTGATAATGTTTCTCCCTCAGTCAATGACGAAAGCCATAACCCATCAGCCGCATAACGTACTAACGCCCCTAAATAACTGTTATCAAACTCATCGCCCTTCGCTAAATGGCTGGCTACCCAATCTCGCCAACACTGGCGTAATACAGGCTCAGTTGGCATCGCTAAGGACAGTAAGGCAAGTTGAAAACTTTCATCTGACTCTTTTAACTCACCGATGTAATGCAAATACGCACGAGAAAAGCGTCCATAAGTGTTTTGGTCATTCTCCATAATGATATTTATACGCTCATCCATAATTTCCAGCAATTGAAGGAAAAGGGCATGAATAAGCTCTTGCTTCGAGGGAAAATGGTGCATCAATCCACCTTTACTGACACCCGCTTCTCTTGCTACTGCATTGAGAGATAACGAAGAAATCCCTTCTCTACCCGCAATAATACGAGCAGCTTTCAGTAGCTCCACTTGAAGCTTGATTGGGTCTTTTTTTCTATGCTGCGCGGATTTGTTCATGCGATGAATGATACCGACCAGTCGGTATGTTTCATTTTGACTAAAATCAAGTAACCCTGATTTGTTCATGGGTAAATCTAAATAGTGGAAGAGGACTCACAATATCGAATTATGAGCTGTTGTATCCCCATAGTTAATTTTAAAATATCAATTTTTTTTGATGCCCATTGACTTAATTAATTTAACTTAGTTTTGCACACATTCAGATTATGATGTTTAATGATAACAACGAAATAAAATTCTGAAGAAGTAATATCGGTTTGCAATATTCCTAATTAACTATCCGTGAAAGAGGTTTTATCATGTCAAATCAATACAATATTGGCGTTATTGTTGGTAGCTTACGTGCTGATTCTTACAATTTAGTTGTCGCTAAAGCCATAACTAAATTATTCCCCGCGAATTTCACGTTTAACTTTATCAATATTGGTGAACTACCTCTCTACAACCAAGATGCAGACCAAAATGTGCCCTCAGTTGTGGCCAATTTTAAATCTCAAATTAAAGCTTGTGATGGCATTATTTTTGCCACCCCTGAATATAACCGTTCAATGCCTGGCGTATTGAAAAATGCAATAGACCAAGGTTCTCGTCCATGGGGAGATAACTCGTGGGATGGTATTCCAGCAGGCGTTTTAGGTGTTTCTATTGGTAATATCAGCACAGCAATTGCCCAACAGCACTTACGCAACAGCCTGGCATTTTTAAATATGCCGACCATGAACCAGCCTGAGTGTTTCCTAAAATGGTATGACGGTATGGTCGATGAACAAGGTAACATCTCACCAAAAAGTAAAGATTTCCTACAACCGTGGGTAGATACCTTTGTGAAATTTGTTGGCCATAATGCCAAACATTAGCCTTTAAAAAAGCATCACGATTGTGATGCTTTCAGACTGCTGCCAAACCTATTATGTTTGGCAGTAAGTCTAATAGGTTTTGAAAATAAATTAGGAAAATCAATTTATTGATTTTCAGCTGATAACACAAAGCGGGAAAAACCACGCTTTTATCGCGCTTTGTCAACAACCTCAAGGCATCACGATTGTGATGCCTTTGTTTTATCTTCAAACACTATTTGGCTTACTACTAAAACAGCAATTAACGCCCTGCTTTGAGCTTTTGGAAATACTCTTCATACAGGATATTGGTATTCCCCACGTCGCTTTGCCATTCGCCTTTTTGCAGAACTTCTTCACTTGGATAAAGTGATGGGTCATTGGCAATCTCAGCAGGTAATAATTTTTTAGCGGCTAAATTTGGTGTTGGGTAACCAATAGATTCAGCCACTTGAGCCGCAATTTCTGGACGCAATAAGAAATTAATTAGCTTATGAGCCCCTTCCACATTTTTTGCATTGGCCGGAATCGCTAAGCTATCCATCCAAAAAATTCCGCCTTCTTTTGGCCATACCACTTCAATTGGTAAGCCTGCTTGCCGTGCAACGAACGCAGAGCCATTCCATAACATACCGACATCCACTTCACCTTCAATAAATGGCGTCGCTGGGTTGTCAGAGTTAAAGGCTAGAATATTTGGACGTAATTTTTGTAGCTCTTTATACGCCTCTTCAATTTGTTTCGGGTCAGTGGTATTACCTGAATAACCTAACTTGGTGAGCGCAACTTGGAAAACTTCCCGTGCATCATCCATCATCAGCAAGCTATTTTTATATTCAGGTTTCCAAAAATCCGCCCATGAGGTGACAGATTGTGGGTCAACCGCTTCACCGTTAATACCAATCCCTGTAGCTCCCCAAATATAAGGTACAGAATAATCATTATTCGGGTCGAATTCTTTATGAATTAAGTTTGGATCAAGATTTTTAAAATTGGTCAGTTTGCTTTGATCAATTTTTTGTAGCATCCCTTCTTTACTCATTTTGGCAATAAAATAAGTCGAAGGTACCACCAAGTCATAAGCCCCTTCTTTATAGGTCTTTAACTTGGTATACATACTTTCGTTTGATTCATAGGTGGAGTAAATCACCTTGATGCCAGTTTCTTTGGTGAATTGCTCTAATAAACCGGGGGGAACATATTCTGTCCAGTTATAGAAATACAGTACATCTTTGTTATCGTCAGCGGCAGTTGCCGTGCCAATACTTGCAGCCATTAACCCTGCTGCCAGTAGGTAGGACCATTTTTTCATTACTGAGTTTCCCTCAACAAAGTGTTTTTTATCCCTATATACATCAAGTAACCACTTGAGTTATTTAGGGCATATATCTTATAGGCTAAATGAAGCCCACCCTCTCGCCGCATGGCATCAAAAAGGCGCTGTTATAGAAAAACCAGCGCTACCAATCGTTTATGATCTCGCTTTTTTCGAGTATTTATCCCGCATCACCCATTGACTTAAACAAACAAGTAGCAAGGACATAATCAACAACACTGTCGCCAAAGCATTTACTTCTGGGGAAACCCCAACTTTTACCATTGAATATATTTTCAGTGGCAAAATTTCATAGCTTGGCCCCGTGACAAATGACGAAACCACCACATCGTCCATCGACAATGTAAAGCTCAGTAACCATCCTGCCACAACCGCGGGTAGCGCTAATGGCAAAATGATTTTTCTTAAAATAGTAAACTCACCCGCACCAAGGTCACGTGCCGCTTCTAGCATTTTTACATCAAAATCCTTTAACCTTGCATACACCGTCACCACCACAAAGGGTAAACAGAATGTAATATGGGAAAAAAGCAATGACCAAAAACCTAACGAGACCCCAAGGATCATAAATAGAACCAATAATGAAATCGCCATAACGATATCAGGGGACATCATTACCACAAATAACATACCACCGACGAATGGTTTCCCTCTAAAACGATAACGAAATAATGCGACAGCCGTTAGTGTACCAATGGCTGTTGCGAAGGTCGCCGATAAAACTGCCATGGTTAATGAATGCCCTGCGGCTTCTAATAAGCTATCGTTATTACTTAGTAGCTCATACCATTTGGTCGAAAACCCTTGCCACTGAATACCAAAACGCGATTCATTAAAAGAATTAACAATCAAAATGATGATTGGAATATAAAGATAAGCGTAGATGATGGCCATAAAGCCACCACGCAGAGTACGTCCGATCATTCTTCATATGCCTTTTTATTCAGAAGCTTAGCTGCTCGGTAATACACATACAGCAATAATCCCATCATCGCCGTGAGGAAAATGCTTGTTGCTGCCCCGAATGGCCAATCTCGAATATTTAAGAACTGGCTCTTAATCACGTTACCAATCAGTAGATTTTTCGCACCACCCATTAAATCCGCCACATAGAACAGCCCCATTGCAGGTAATAAAACCAGCAAGCAACCTGCAATAATTCCTGGCATCGTTAAAGGAATGATGATTTTCACGAACCGTTGAAATTTATTCGCTCCGAGATCCTTTGCAGCTTCTATATATGACTTATCCAACTTTTCAATACTTGAATACAGTGGCATCACCATAAACGGCAACAATATATAGATAAGGCCTAATATTACGGCCTCAGGTGTATACATAATTTTCAATGGTTTATCGATAACACCAACCCACAGTAAAAAGTCATTTAAGTACCCTTTGGTACTAAGAAAAACTTTTAACCCGTAAATACGAATCAATGAATTGGTCCAAAATGGCACAATTAACAAAAATAGCATCAACGGTTGTATCCGTTTCGGTAACCTTGCCAATATAAAGGCAAATGGATAGCCGATAACCAAACAGAAAAAGGTTGCTATCACCGCCATATTGAGCGAGTGCAACATGACCTCTGCATACATCGGGTCAGACAAGCGAATGTAGTTATCCCATGTAAAAACTAAGTCAACTAAGTTGGTGTCACTGCGCGTCAAAAAGCTAGTGCCAATAATCATAATATTAGGCAAAAAGACGAACAGCAGCAGCCAGGCGACCACCCCGGTGATAATAACGTTCTGCAAAATTTTATGCTTACGAATGATCATCCAGAACTACCTCCCAACTTTCAACCCAAGTTACAGCAACTTTTTGGTTAAGGGAGTGGTCGACATCGGGGTCATCTTCATTGAAGAATTCGCTTACCATGACAATTTTGCCATCTTCCATTTCAACCACTGAATCTAACGTCATGCCTTTATAGTTACGCTCACGAACGTAGCCAATCAGCCCCGGATAGTTATCTGCATCATTCACCTCTTCAACACGTAAGTCTTCAGGACGTAATAACACACTAACGTGCTGCCCTTCTTTGACAGAGAGCTCGGTAAAAATATCGCATTCGTGGCCTTCAACATTGGCACGAATACGTTTATCATCAATGCGATACAATACTTTCGCATCAAAAATATTAATTTCACCAATAAATTGAGCAACAAACAGGTTTTTTGGTTCCTCATAGATTTCACGAGGTGTTCCGTCTTGCTCAATTTTCCCTTCACGCATCACAATGATTCGATCAGACATGGCTAAGGCTTCTTCTTGATCGTGAGTCACAAAAATAAACGTGATCCCCAGTTTTCGTTGAAGCGCTTTTAGCTCATTTTGCATTTGTTTGCGCAGTTTGTAATCAAGCGCAGACAATGATTCATCCAGTAATAGGACTTTCGGGCGATTCACTACCGCACGGGCTATCGCCACACGCTGTTGTTGACCACCAGACAGTTGGTTGGGTCTACGCTCAGCAAAATCTTCTAGCTGCACCATACGTAAGGCTTGATCGACACGTTTTTGGATTTCAGCCGCAGGCGTTTTTTGCATGCGTAGGCCAAATGCCACGTTGTCGAAGACTGTCATATGAGGAAATAAAGCGTAGCTTTGGAATACGGTATTTACAAAGCGGTTTTCCGCTGGAATATCCGTAATATCTTGACCATCAAGAATAATTTGACCATCATCGACATCTTCTAGCCCAGCAATAAGACGTAAAACCGTCGTTTTACCGCAACCAGAAGGCCCCAGAATGGTCAAAAACTCACCGTTCTGAATGGTTAAGTCAAGCTCAGAAATAATTTGTTTGCCATCAAAACCTTTACTTAAAGATTTTAATTCAATGAGTGGTGTCAGAGAGGTTGTCTCAGTCATTTATTATACACTCTATCCCTAGGAATAATGCAGATAGAACCGCCACCGTTAAAGACTGTATAAGCTTGTCGGAGGTTTACTCTGTCGACTTAAGTAACATGAGTAACTAATTTTCCCCAGCAAAGCCCAAAACCAGTAGCGCCATTTAAACTTCATAAGGCATGCATGATAAACACTGTTTTTGCAAATTGAAAGCCATTTTCACAACTTCGTTTGCCTTTCATTATGAATTATCAATAAATAAAACAGATTTTTTAGAAAAATAAGCGACATAGCGATCTATAGAATCAGTCTGTCTATATCTATAGATTTACATGAAAAATCGGAAGGCAAAACTTAAGTCAAATTCAATGAAATTCATAGAGTTAAAATGATTCATAATAAAAATAATAATAATTATGGAATTAATAGTTTTTATTAATTTTAAATTTTTAATTCATATATTGAATGATATAAGCTTTAATTCAAGTTTTTATGATGATTATATCTGCTAGATATATATCGTGATTACACATGAAAAAAGCTAATAACTGGCAACATCTATAACAAATAATTAAAGTCGCAGTTAATAATATTATTATGTGATTTAAATCTAATTTTTATTAATCCTTGTTTTTTATCTCAATAAATTTAACCAACATCATATTATCCTTTGCATCTCTTTGAATATAATAATCAAATTGATATAATTTCAAGCTAAACTGTAACTTTTAGTGACTTATTTTGTAATTTTTGTTTCATTATTACACCTATAAATTTTACTTTGTATCTTTCGAGTTAAACCAATTAAAGAATAAGCATAAACCTACGGGTGATTATTTTTGGAAATTCCACTGAAATTAATATGTGAGTGAGCAAAATGGCCAATAAAGCGTTTTTTTACCAAGAACCTTATCCATTATCTGAGGATAAAACCGAGTATTTCCAAGTCTCTGATAAATATGTTTCTGTAGAACAATTTGCAGGCAAGCAAATTTTAAAGATTGAACCTGAAGCATTAACCCTCCTTGCGGAACATGCAATTTATGAATCCCAGTTTTTTTTAAGGGCTGCGCACCAAAAACAAGTCGCTGCTATCTTACAAGACCCAGAAGCCAGCGAAAACGACAAATATGTGGCATTGCAATTACTTCGCAATGCTGAAATTTCTGCAAAAGGTATTTTGCCAAACTGCCAAGATACCGGCACCGTTGCGGTTGTTGGGAAAAAAGGCCAACAAGTTTGGACAGACTGTGATGACGAAGAGTACCTGTCACGAGGGATTTACAACGTCTTCCAACACGAAAACCTGCGTTTTTCGCAAAATGCACCGCTAGATATGTTTAATGAAGTCAATACAGGTACAAACCTGCCAGCACAGTTTGACATTTTTGCGACCACAGGTGATGAGTATCACTTCCTGTTTGTCAATAAAGGCGGCGGTTCTGCAAATAAATCAGCACTTTATCAAGAAACAAAAGCAACCTTAACACCAGCTAAGTTAAAAAACTTCTTAATTGAAAAAATGAGAAATTTAGGAACAACAGCTTGTCCACCTTATCATATTGCTTTCGTTATCGGTGGCACCTCTGCGGAAACAACACTGAAAACAGCCAAACTCGCCTCAGCGAAATACTACGACAATCTGCCAACCACGGGTAATGAATATGGCCGAGCTTTCCGTGATATTGAGCTAGAAAATGAGTTATTAGAAGCGTCACGTCATCTTGGCTTTGGCGCCCAATTTGGTGGTAAATATTTTGCTCACGATGTGCGTGTTATTCGTTTACCTCGTCATGGCGCCTCTTGCCCAATCGGTTTAGCCATTTCTTGCTCGGCTGACCGAAATATTAAGGCTAAAATCACCAAAAGCGGTTTATGGCTTGAAAAAATGGAGCATAACCCAGCCCAATACATTCCTGAATCTATGCGTCACCAAGCTGAAGGAAAAGTGGTGCATATCGACCTCAACCGTCCAATGAAAGATATTTTGGCTGAGCTAAGTAAACACCCTGTATCGACCCGTGTTTCCCTCAGTGGCCCACTGATCATCGCTCGAGATATTGCGCATACCAAGCTTAAAGAACGTTTAGATAACGGCGAAGAATTACCACAATACTTTAAAGACCACATGGTCTATTACGCAGGGCCAGCCAAAAAACCGGAAGATATGGTTTCTGGTTCTTTAGGCCCAACAACGGGTAACCGAATGGACCCCTACGTTGACCTGTTCCAATCCCACGGTGGTAGCATGATAATGTTGGCGAAAGGCAACCGAACTCAAGCGGTAACCGATGCATGTAAGAAACACGGCGGTTTCTACTTAGGTAGTATTGGTGGTTCAGCAGCAATACTGGCGCAAGAATATGTGAAAAGCTTAAATTGCCTTGAGTACCCAGAATTAGGCATGGAAGCAATTTGGAAAATGGAAGTTGAAGGGCTGCCAGCATTCATTCTCGTTGATGACAAGGGCAATAACTTCTTTGAACAAGTCCAAAATGAGACTTGCAGTAAATGCGTTAAGTAATATTTGCCACTCTAGCGCAATGGAATGCGCTAACTTTCGTTAGCCTGTATGATTATGTTACATAGTCATACAGTTACATAGTAAAAGAGCAGGCCAAAAACCCGCTCTTTTATTATCACTCACATCAATGCATAACTAACATCAATAATAGTTAATTCGAACAATGGTTGAGGCGTTAAATCCTCCCGTTTTCACCGTTCCCGCCTTTTTAATGGTTGCACTATAATCACGCGTTACTGATGTGCTTCCTTGCGGTAAACTGCCGAAAAATTGGAAGTAATTGAATTTTATCTGATTACTTTTATCATCCATAATTGTCAAATTGGTTCCATTTTTCAAATCAATCGCATATTCGCCATTTAATGGATCGGTTGTTTCAAAATTGATATTCATCGAGAAGTTATCAAGACAACCTCTTTTCACTGCTTGAACTTGAAAATCTTTTTTAAATTCTTTCCCTTGATTCAATTCTGTGATCATTAACTGGCCAAAATCAATTTGCTGTGATTCTGGGAAAACTTTAATATCCGCACCACATTTTAAGAAACGAATCCCTCGTAACCCAGATATCGAATAGCGTAAGTTTTTCGCTCCCGGTGTCGTATTGATCCCCCCGCTCCCATCAAATTGGAAAACCGTAAATTGGTTATCACCTTCATAATTCCCAGACGGCGGGACCGTACCTGTTACCTTAATATATAAATTAAATGTGACAGTCACAGTAACGCTTTGCTTGCCACTAATTGGCGGTGTTCCCAAGCTGACTTTTTGTTTATCACGCTCAAGTTGTTCACCTTGGTAGTTAGCTCCAAGTAGTAATCCTGTCCCTAATTTTTGTGATGTCGGGTTAAAATACATATGAACAACGTCAACCATATTACCGAGTACGTTATCGCAATAAACAGTGACTGTTAATGGGTCAGATTGCCAAATAACCGTTCCCGCAGGTGTATCTGAAGGAATCGCTAATTGCCCAACCGGTACCGCAGGTTTAATGACGACTCCAGTCCCAGCTTCAACACAATCTAAAGCAAATGTTTTTGGGCTAATAAAAACGAACAGAAATAAAATATAAAAACCATATTTTTGAATAAACGTGTGTATCATGATTTATACACCTTATATGTAAGTAATATTTAAGGTAATTTGCGTTTTAATATTACCCACTGTTAATTCATTTCTTGGCAGATAACTCTCTAGCATGGAATAAATCGTAATTTGCTGGTTATCATCAAAATAGATGGGATAACTGCGGTATTCTCCATTAGGAACAATATTGCCATCTTTATCCATCAAACGAATGCCATAGCCATTTAGAATGGTTTTACCACCAAATAAATTGCGGTCTGTACTTTCAGTTGGCTCTGAAATAAACATGATCCGGACAACCGGATCTCTATCATCGCGATCACGTTTTGGAAAAATGCAGTCATCAAATTTCAATTTGATTTCATGCTTAGGGCTTCTGTCCCCAATTTCATTAAAGTAATTCAGAGATATTGGCCCTAATTCAATATTTTGATCTATCGAGTAAAATGAAATCTTACAAGGCAATGCCACCACATTTCCCGTAAAATTAAGATCACCTCTCATCATGCTACTATCTGCATAAGCTTGGCTGGTGCATAGCGATAGCATAAAAAGACATATTGAAAAGTAGCAATTTCTCATATCTAAAATCCTATTGGCTCTCTTTTGACAACTGGCAGGTTGATGCAGCGCATTGGTAAGTCAACATTTTCATACCACCGTAATCATCCATATACCCGGTATATAACTGATTAAAACTGCTTGATGGCACGGGGACACTTTCTTTAGAAAACGGGGCTATCATGACACTTTCAAAACCAGGAAAGTTTTTCTGGTTGGTATTACTCAGGTAACCAAGAGTCACGTAATATTTAGTTGGATTTTCAATTAATAATTGCCCACCTGTATGTGTATATTTCAGCTCTTTAGCCCATACTTTGTCGCTATTATTTTCGATTTGAGGTGGACGATAAAACATTTTTAGACGACTTTGAATCGCAATCTGGACAACATTTTCCTTATCTGCAACAGGGGGAATTTCGCGCACATTTAAATAGAACAGCGATTCTCTATCTTGTGGAAGAGCGTCAATTCCCTCCGTTTTAATAATTTTTATCTGGTTTTTAGCATTCGGTTCGACACGTTGCATTGGAGGTAAAACGGTAAAAGGTTCAGAAATCTTATTCCCTTTTTCGTCTTCCATCCAAGATTGAGCTAAGTAGGGCATTGTTTTACTTTGGTTGTTAATAACCAAACTCATTGATTTATCTTTGCCTGGAAAAATAATCCGTGTACGGTCGATATTAATCGCAGCAGACGCAACTTGCATGCCGACAAAAACTAATGAAAATCCTAAAGCTACTACATACTTTTTACTCATACATCATTCCTTTATTGGCAAGGGATCAGGACTTTACCCTGATTTTTTTCGGCAATATTAGGTAAATTCAAACTACATTGGTTTGCGCCAGCGGCCCATTTCACTATGTAGCTTTCTTCTGGAACCACACCCGTTAAATAAGCAACGCCACTATCTGCAATAATTCCGACTTCTCTTCCTGTGCCTACTTCAATCACACTGGTACCAAGCGGTGGATAATTTCCATTATTCAAACGGATAATTGCTAGAATACGTTTTCCTTGGTTCGCTTTTATTCTCTGATAACCAATTGAGCCCTCAGTCAATGTTTTACCAATAATGTTGTCATTGACATCCACATCATCAGGTAATGTATTCATATCAATGTAAACATCTGAATTAGAAAAACTATTTAAACTTGTCGCAACACCAATACCAAATCGGTTCGTGACAGATTCTCCATTATCAATAGAAATTCCTGCGACATTATCACTATCAATCATTACCCGAGGTTCGTTGTTAGTCCCGTTACGGTGCATGGCCGCACCGTATTTTGTTGCAGTCATGGAGCCATACCAACTACCGCCGACAGCGCGATATGAATTCACATTCTCTGTCGCATTAACATTTAACACGCCATAAGGCGATGAATATTGATAACTACCGCTGATATTAGGTTCTGCACGCCCAAGTTTGTGCTGGTCACCGCCCACACGCATACTCCAGTAGTTGTTATTCTCATTTGCACTGTAATAACCCACTGACTGGCCAAAGCTATGGTCACTATCTGCATATTGTGCGTCATAACTCACTGAAGCCCCGTTTTCGAGTGGCACGGAGAAAGACAGATAAATTTGGTTATCATCCGTCTCTTCATATTTAATTTTATTAAGAGATAATGTGCCGGAAATATTTTTAATTTGCCCAATACTGAATAACTTACTAAAGCTCATCCCAAAGTTTGTTGTCGATTCGCTATTCCAAAATTGACGATGAGAGGCATTAAAATAAACCGTTAAATCCAATGGGCTAATGTATTGATTAAAAGACGCGGTATAGACGTTTTTGTCACGCCTAAAATCAAGCACACCATTAGCTGCATCAATGTATTGAGGCATTGTTAAGAATTCTTTTTCAGAAAACTTATAGCCTGCAAATGTCACCTGCGAATTGGTAGATTCAAAACGTTTAGAATAATTTAAACGGTAGCTGTTACCTGAATAAGAGCCAAAATTATCTAAATTTGCATGGGTACGAGTAATATCAAGGGAAATAGCACCAAACATATTCATGTTTTGCCCTATTCCCAAGTTCATCGCTTGATAATTGTTATTATCGACCGTGGCAATTAACCCGCCGAAAATTGATGTGTTACCAAATAAACCATAGGAGACTTCCCCGACAATAAATTTAGGGTCAATTTTCTGTGAGCGGCCAAATGGGTCAGATTGCCCCATGGTAAATTTATAAAGCAGCTGCCCCTGACGGGTTAAAAACGGCAACGATGCTGCTGTTACTTGATAAGTGGTTTTTGAACCGTCTTCTTCCTCAATAGTTACATCTAAAGTACCTTGTACTGCTTCAGTAATATCTTGAACATTAAATGGCCCGGGAGCGACTTTAACTTGCTTAATCACACGCCCATTCTGTGAAATAATCACCATCGCATTTGTTTTAGCGATACCCGTAACCTGAGGCGCATAACCACGTAGTGAAGGCGGAAGCATCCGATTATCACTAAAAATAGACGCCCCTATAAAGCGAAAACTATCAAATAAATCAGTCTTCAAATAAGACTCACCAAGTAAAACCTTTGCCCCCATTTGAGGTAAGGCACGAAAGGCATATAACTGAGTCCAATCAAACCGTTCATTCGTTTTACCTTGAGAACGATTATATTGATATTGATAGTCCGCACGGAAACGCCAAGCACCTAAGTTAACGCCAGCGGTACCGTTACTACTACCACTGAATGTTTCACTGTTATTTTTAGGCGCAGAATAATTAGCAAACAGGTTATAGTCGAGAAATGCTCCCATAATCCCATTTTCCCATTGGGAAGGTGGAACCCAATACGGATCATCGTATTCAAGCCAAGCTTGAGGAATAGAAAATAAGATATTTTGATTCGCTTTATCAAAGCGATAACTAATATCTAAATTTTTAGATAGTTCAACACACTGGCCATTATTATTTTGCAGAAGCTCTTCCTTTATCTTCTTTTTTAATGCAAAAATATTTACCATCTCTGGTGTAACACAGAGTGTTGAAGTATCTTTACTCTCTTCAATGAACTTAATTAAATACTGCCCTGATAGTTTTCTACCATTTAATGTAATATCCGTTAGATATTCGCCGGCAGGAATAAAGTCAGGGTTTGAAAATTGACTCAAATCAATATTATCTCTGTCCTTAGCATCAATAATATTCATATTAAATTCCACTGCATTTGATATTCCCGAAACGGAAAATGCCAACGCAATCGAAAATAATATTTTATTTATTTTAAACTGAGGCAATAGAGACATGATGTTCCCTGTCAAAAAATAAAAGCTAAGAAAGGAAAATAACAGGCAAATATATGCCTGTTATTTTAAATAAAAAATTACAGGTAGTTTAAAGCATAAGTTGCTTGAGAAATGATGCTACCAGTTTCAACTTTACTACCATTTGCTTCAACACGTGCACTGAATACTAATTTATTTGGACCATCCGCTAATGGCAGCTCAACACTGGTGTCACCAACTTTCATTGTTGCACCATCAGCGTTGATTAAACGAACACCAACACCTTTAGAAGTACCAGTGTTTGCCAGTAATTCTTTAGCTGTAGTATCTGGAGTACCCGTGAAAGTTACTTTAACTTTGCTAACTGCAGGGAAGACAACTACATCGCTAGAATCTTTAACTTCACCTAAATCACAGTTTTCTAACTGGATATTGTATTGAACGCTTTGGCTATATTTGTTACCAGTTTCTAATACTTTATTTGCAACTTGGCCAAGGTCAACGTTAATTGTACCGTCACCTGGGATTGAGCAAGGTGCATTAATAACTTTACCAGTAAAATTGATGATACCACTTCCTTGATCTACAGGTGCTGCGTTTGCAATACCGAATGAAGAAGCGATAATTGTAGCTAATGCAATTTTAGTTAATTTCATTTATATTTTCCTATAAAAAGACGACATACGTACCAATCACCTAATAATCAATAAATTATTAAGTTGATATCTATTTGCTGAGAATTTAATGATAAAAAACATAAAGATTAGGTTTTTATTAAGAAAAATAAAAACGCTATATCTTTATTAGATTAGATGTTTTATTAATTTTAAAACATATTATTTATAATTATCTTATTAATTTCGATTTATAATTAGATTATTCTTAATATTTTAAATTAATTATTTTCTTTATTGATAAAAACATCATCGATAAAAAAACAAATCATTTCAGTTTCTAACGCATTAGCAAGCACGTGCAAATTTTCAATATTGATATTGCACTCACCTCTTTCATAGCGTGATATTTGTTGCTGACTTACACCAACAAGATTCGCTAATTCAATACCAGAAAGCCCTAAGTGCTTTCTTCTTTTTCTAATCTCTCTACCTACTATCCGATTTACATTTATCATCAACAATAGCCCAAAATAACCTAAAATATTAAATGGCTAAATTATATTACAGATCAAAACCTTTAACATAATGAACAGCACTGCTTATATAACCAAATCAAAGTAGAACAAACCAATTAAAACACGAAATTTGAGTTAATTATAGTTTTCAATATATAAAAGTAAAACTGTTTATAACGATCAATCGAATAAATTAAAGCCATTGAAACCTATCAATATTTCATTATTTTAGTTTTAATTATCTTATAGGATAAAAAACACATTATTCTTATTAGTCACTATTTTAATGAAAATGATTAAATATAACATAACAAATTGATTTTAAAGAAAAATAATTTATTACCATTAACAGTGGTAATAAACAAAAATATGGCGAGGATTTAATTTATAATATAACTAAGACATTTATCATAAATTTATTATGGTATTCATTGATTACTAAGTATTTTTATATACTTATTTTTTATATATTAATTTATTTTTTACATTTTTAATGTTTGCTTCAAAAAAACAACTGTCAATGGTTTTTTTATTTTTATTATTTATTTTAATTAAATTAACAGAGGTTTTTGCTTACTCGCAATAAGAGTTTAGAATATAAAAAATGGTGATTTTTTTTTAATGGCCACGATCTACTCATAAGTAAAACAAATTATCCGTAATAAGAGTAATATCAATATTGATAACCTTCAATAACCCACATATTGAGTAAAAACCAACAGTCTACAACAAAAATAACTCTTAAATAACAATGCGTTACATTTATTTCCAATTGTAACAAATCACAAAAGTATATTGCAAACTTATAGGATAAAAATGAAATATAACAAAAATAAAACATAATAATTATAGCTTCAGGCATAATAAAACGAGTAAAACAAGTGTTTTACCTCGCCTTTTCCCAAGAAAATAGTCAAAACGACAAGAAGGAGGCATATGAATATTGTATTTTGCTCATATAGCTTAGGTTAAATTTATGCTTTTAATTCGGAGAATAAGGACTACTTGCATACCTAATTCACTAAATAAGAGTATTTATTGAGGAATAATTAACCAATCACTCTTTAAATAAAGTAGATAATATAAGAATATCACGCTTAATGTGAGGTTTTATTTCGTATAATATAATGCAAATCCATCTTTTTACGTTAATTTACGTATAAAAAAACTATTTTTAAGTGTTCTTAAAGCTTTATTCAATAACTAACCGTTATTGAATAAGAAAATAACTCATTATTTTTTGTTTGAACAACATGGTTTGATCTCCTTAAACCAAGGAGATCAAAATGATGCCAACACAATCACAGCTTCGTGTTGCAACTGTACAGTTCCAACACCGCCCTAGCGACAAACCCTATAATTTAGAACGTATCCATGACTTTATTACTCAAGCTGCACAACAAAAAGTGAAAATACTGGTGTTACCTGAAATGTGTATCACTGGTTATTGGCACGTGCCGAAGCTACCAGATGACGCCGTTTATGCATTGAGTGAAACCTTGCACGATAGCCCATCATTAGCATTGATCCGCCAGCGTGCGATTGAATTAGACATGATTATTGGTGTTGGATTGATTGAAAAAGGGTTAGATGGCAAATGCTACAATACTTGGGTCGCTTGCATGCCAAATGGACAATACCATGCTCACCGTAAATTGCATGCGTTTGAGCACCCAACCATTCATAGTGGAGATAGTTACACGGTATTCGATACACCATGGGGGGTAAAAGTTGGTATTTTAATTTGTTGGGATAATAACTTAATTGAAAACCCACGCATAAACGCACTACTTGGCGCAGATATTATTCTTGCTCCCCACCAAACCGGTGGAACTCATTCGAGTAGCCCTTATGGAATGAAACCACTCAACCTTAGTCTCTGGGAAAATAGAAAACAGAACCCCCAAGCACTATTGGAGGCATGCCAAGGTGAAAATGGGCGAGGATGGCTAATGCGCTGGTTACCTTCAAGAGCTCACGATAATGGCGTTTTTTATCTGTTTAGTAATGGCGTTGGCCTAGATGATGATGAAATTCGCACAGGTAATGCAATGGTGATAGACCCCTATGGCCGAATTGTCAAAGAGAGTTTATTGGTTGAGGATGATGTGGTCATTGCAGATCTTGACCTTAGTTTGCTTCCAACCTCGAATGGGCGGCGTTGGCTTACAGGTAGAAGACCTGAATTATACCGCATTATGACTGAAACTCTGGGCTATGAAACCGATATTCGTAGTGTTCGCTTTGCGGAGCAGAATTCCCCTTATCATAAAGAAAAGCCATAATAGCTAAAGTCAATGACACGCCATAGCATTCATAATACAAATACTATGGCGTCTTCTACTATTAGGAACTGGCTAACCATCATGGATACTCGACTACTCCGCGCATTTATCGTTCTTGCAGAAACAAAAAATTATCGCGAAGCTTCATCACGTTTATATATTAGCCAGCCAGCCTTAACGAAACAAATTCAATTACTTGAAAAACAATTAGAGATGACTCTGTTTGAGCGTGGACGTCATGGCGCTGTATTGACTCCACACGGTAAAATACTATTTCCCTATGCACAGCAAGTGCTTGCTCACACTACTGAGCTTTTACGTCAATCCGCAATACTTCGAGAACAACCTCCTGTAAAACTAACTGTCGGATTTGGCATATCAACATTTCACGAAGCGTCCTTATTTGTTGCACGGCTGCGTGAAAAACTCCCTGATATTCCAATTCAGCTGGATGACATGCCTTCTCACGAAATGGAGAAACAGCTACAAACTCATGAATTGCATATTGCTTTTACTCGCCAATTTGCATTTAAAAACACAGATAGCTTAGTGAGCAAAGCATTAAAATTTGAAGTACTTGCTTTAGCCGTCGCACAAAAATCGGCGTCTCGATTATCAGTTAAGGAATATCTAACTCATTTTCCTTTATTATTGTTACGCGCAGAACGTGGCTCAAAGCTTCATCAACAAATTCAGCGCTACCTAAAATATGAAAGCTTATTAATTACGCCTTCTCAGGAAGCAAATGATATTCAAACATTAATTGCACTCGTCGCCGCTGAGGTTGGTGTGAGCCTCTTACCCTATAGTGCAAAAAATATCAGCTCAAAAGACATACGTTTTATTCCGATTCAACATTGTGAACATGCCCAATGGCGGATTGATGTGGTATGGCAGGCTTCATTACCTAAATTATGGCAAAACACCATCCATGAATTAATTGATGAAGTTTATGGAGCATTCTCAAGAGAGAGTGAATCAGAATAACTCCGTAATTCCTATATATTAAACATTTGAACTCTGATATTTATTATCATTATCATCGTAAGATAGGCACATATTGATATGTCTGGTAACCAGTCAATAACTCCCCTTAAAATTATCGCTTCTGGTGTGGCACTTCCTGAGCATAAAATTCTCTCGTCCATGTTGGATGAAAAGTTAAATAAATCAAAAGGGTTTGTCGAAAAGCATTCAGGTATCGAATATCGCTTCCATGCAAGTCATACCGATTCACAAGCCCTTTTAGCCGCCCAGGCGATTCAAAATGCATTGCAGGCGAACCATATCCCACCAAACAGTATTGATATGTTGATTAATGCCTCTGCTATCCCAGTGCAAGCGCTACCGTGTTCAGCAGCGCATATCCTTGAGCAATCGAATTTAAACCAAGGAATTGCCTGCTTTGATGTCAATTCAAGTTGTATCAGCTTTATCACTGCGTTACAGATTGCAGCGGGGCTATTAGCCACCAGCGCTTATCAACGCATTGTGATTGTTTCTGCGGATATCGCCTCGCGCGGTATTGACTGGCGGGATAAAGAGTCATCACTGATTTTTGGGGACGGTGCTGCTTGTGTTGTCGTGGAAAAAGGAGATGGAAATAGCGGAATTATTTCTTATACCCACACCACACATACTGCAGGCATTGATTTTTGTGAAATTCGCGCAGGTGGTACAAGATGCAATCCGCGCTCGGGTATGACCGATGATGACTTCCTGTTCCACATGCAAGGGAAAAAATTGTTTCGCCTCGCGTCTTCTTTGATTGAAGATTTTATGCAACAGGTTTTCAGTGAATCGGGTTTACAGCTTAAGCAAATTGGTACCGTGATCCCACACCAAGCGAGTCACCTTTCTTTAGAGCATATGCGCCAACGTGTCGGGGTAACAACGGAGCAATTAGTCGATATCTATAAACATCGAGGGAATCAGGTTGCGGCCTCCATCCCTTCTGCATTACATGAAGCCATTATTACAGAACGTTTCTATGAAAAACCCAGTGCCATGTTAATCGGTACTGCTGCTGGGTTAGCGCTGTGCGCCATGGTATTAGTGCCATGAAAATATTGGTAACAGGCGCAACAAGTGGCCTGGGACGCAATGCTAGTGAGTACTTACTTGAAAGAGGCATTGATGTGGTCGCTTGTGGGCGAAACCAACAAGCAGGAGAACAACTAAGTCAATTAGGTGCAACATTTATTGCTGTTGAATTAGCTGAACTCACCGTTGAAGAAGCGAAAATGCTCATGGCGGGTTGTGATGCTATTTGGCATTGCGCCGCCCTTTCTTCGCCTTGGGGAACACGCCAAGATTTTGAAAAAACAAATGTTCACGCCACTCAAATATTGGCTATCGCAGCAGGGGAAGCAAAAATCTCACGCTTTATCCATATTTCCACCCCTGCCATTTATTTTAATTTCACCCACCAGCAAAATATTCATGAGTCCACGGTTAATAAACATTTCGCTAACCAATATGCCAGAACAAAGTATTTAGCCGAAACCATGATCGAGCAATGCGTTAGTCAATTTCCGGCAACTCGTTATACTATTTTGCGCCCTCGTGGCTTATTTGGTCCTCATGATCGTGTTTTGCTACCGCGTTTGCTCACCCAAATAAAATCACGCAAGGGAAAACTGGTGTTACCTAATGGGGGAAATAACCATTTTGACCTCACCTATGTGGGAAATGTGGTTCACAGCATGCAGCTGGCGACGTTCAAAGAAACACTCCCTAACGGAGCCATTTACAATATTACCAACCAACAGCCACAAGCACTAAAAAAGACATTAAATCAATTGTTTAATGAACTTAATTTAGAGTGCGAAATTCGTTCAGCCCCTTACCCTTTGCTGTATGCTATTGCCAGTCTATTAGAAGTCATTGGCCGTTTAACGGGAAAAGAGCCATTACTCACACGCTATAGCCTCGGTGCAGCCTATTTCACCATGACATTAGATAACCAAAAGGCACAGCAAGAGCTGGGCTACTATCCTTTATATAGTATGCAACAAGGTGTTCATTTGACCGCAAAATGGCTGAAAAAACAGGAGAACCCATGCTAACTATTCATCAATATGAAGTGGGTTATTGCACACATCCGGGCTGTGTCGCGTTAAAAGGCGCCAGTTTTAAATCTTGTAAATTTCCAGCAAGGGCATGGCTGATAGAGGATGAACACCAGCGTTGGCTGTTTGATACCGGGTATGCCACTCATTTTTATGATCATACGCGCCATGGCATTATGCGGCTATATCGAGCAGTCACTCCAGTGTATTTCGAAAGCAAAGATGCCCTTGTCAATCAATTGGCTAATGATGGCCTAAAACCTAATGATATCAATGGTGTGATTTTATCTCATTTCCATGGTGACCATATCGCGGGGCTACGTGACTTCCCTAATATCCCCATTATTTGTTCAGGAGATGGCTGGGCTAAAACACGCCCTTTGACTGGGTTTGCTGCATTGAAAAATGCCTTTGTCAGTGGACTATTACCAGATGACTTCGAACAACGCACTGTATTTTATGAAGGTTTCCCCAAGGTGGCGCTACCAAATGAATTGCAAATTTTAGGCGAAGGCTATGCAGTTAATCAGCAGAAGACGTTATTGATTGTGCCGCTCCCTGGGCATGCCGCAGGGCATATTGGTTTGTGTGTACTAACTGACTCAGGCTGGATATTGCTCGCAGGTGATGCTGCTTGGTCACCCACTAATTACCGCGAATTGCGTGGCCCCATGGCAATTGCCAATATTATTATGGATGATAAGCAGGCTTATTATGAAACACTGAATAAATTACATGAAATTGATAAGCGCAATGTGGTTATCCAACTGTGCCACGAAGGGGATTTATTGTGATCCTCTCGATGCTTTGGCATTACTGGCGAGCTCGTCATTTGACGTTTCGTAACCGTGGTGAACTGGAAGCTTATCAACAAAAACGTTTAGCGCATTTTAAACACAAAGTATTAGCGAAAAGCCCCTATTTTCAGCGGTATATCAATCAGCCATTATCTAATTTCCCCATAATGAATAAACAAATCATGATGGATAATTTTGATGAGATGAATACCGCCGGGCTGTTAAGCCAAACACTTCTAGAATGTGCGCAAAAAAGTGAACAATCTCGGGATTTTGCCCCTAAAGTGGGGCGCTACAGTGTCGGGCTATCCTCTGGAACTTCGGGCCGTCGAGGCCTTTTCGTTGTCAGCCCAGAAGAACAAAATGTCTGGTCTGGCAGTATGTTAGCTAAAATGTTACCCCAAGGCCTGTTTAATGGTGAGCGTGTTGCTCTGTTTTTACGCGCCAATAATAACCTGTATGAAAGTGTCAATAACCGTTGGATTTCACTGCGGTTTTATGACCTTTTCGCGGATTTTGATCTGCAACTTAGCGCTCTTGAACAATATCAGCCTTCGATTATCGTTGCGCCAGCCCAAGTGTTATGTACGATTGCTGACGCCATCAACCAGCAGAAAATTCAATTAAATGTACAAAAAGTAATTTCCGTCGCTGAAGTACTAGAACCCCATGACAAACAAAAATTACAGGGTTGTTTTTCCCATGTAGGGGAAGTCTACCAAGCAACGGAAGGGTTTTTAGGCTGCACTTGTTCTCATGGTACTATGCATTTAAATGAAGCTTTTGTGCATATTGAGCCTAATTGGCTTGATAATGACCGTTTTTCACCCATTATCACGGACTTTACGCGCAAAACACAGCCTATCATACGTTATCAACTCGATGATGTTTTAGTGGTGAAAAATACACCTTGCCCTTGTGGCTCTCCTGAAATGGCGATTGAACGTATTGAGGGTCGCTGTGATGATTTGCTTCAACTTCCGGGCTATAACGGCAAAATGGTGACTATTTTTGCAGATCCCTGTGCGCGGGTGATTGTGAATCACTTGCCTGTTACTGCTGACTTTCGCTTAACCCAGCAAGGCAACGCATTATATTTACAGGCTGAATGTTCTCCTACAGAGCTATCTCTCTGCCAGCAACAGCTAACACGCTATTTTACAAACCAACATGTTGATATTTCTCAATTAGATTGGCAATTATCCACTGCCACTATTACACAAACACTCTCCGTTAAAAAGCGACGTATAACCCGTAAGGAAGCGAAATGAATAGCAGAGAATTATTCACTCGCTTTATCTATTGCCTACTCGGTTGGGGAACCGTTGGCATTGTTTATCAATATACCGGGCAAGTGACTGGGCAAGCTCATGTTTTATCACCCAGTGAGCTGGATAATGCCGTCCCATTTTCACCCGATGCCATCTGGCTTTATCTCTCCTTTTTTCTGTTTATCCCACTTGGGTATTTTCTCAGCCCTCTAAAAAAAGCTTACTCACTCATGTATGCCATGCAGCTCTGTGCGCTGGTTTCTGGGGCGGTCTATTTGTGGTACCCCACGACTATGCTGTACCACGACTACGATTTATTGGCCTTATCTGGGCAGGCTTTGTCTGCTTTGATTAATATTGATAGCCCACAAAATTTATTACCTTCTCTACATGTCTCATTGACTCTCATCGTGCTCAATGCATTATGGTCAACACAACAAAAATTTCGCACGGTTTTAGCCGTTATTTGGGCGATTGCTATTTGTACCTCGGTATTGGTGCTAAAGCGCCATTTAGTTATTGATGTGGTTACTGGTGCACTCACCGCTTGTGGTGCATTACTGATTGTTCACACAGCGAAATTTGTCTTAAAGAGAAACACTGATGAATGAATTAACCTTTCCGATTGTTTTCATGTTAGCGGTCGTGGTCGCAGAAGGTTTAGTGATCGCCAAAACGCAAAAAGGAACCGTTAGCTGGCAAGAATTGGTGTTCAACCTGAACTCTGGCCATATTATGTTGTGGTTATTTAGAGGGTTAGAAATTTTTTGTTACGGCTTTGTCGTGACCCACTACTCATTCAACCTCGTTGAAAACTGGCCAACCGCACTGGTGTGGGTGTTTGCGATTTTTGCTTGGGACTTTGGTTTTTACTGGCTACACCGCTTGCACCATACCTACCGTGTTCTATGGGCCGTTCATGTGGTTCATCACCAAGGGGAGCACTATAACCTATCATTAGGAGTGCGTAATTCGTGGTATTCATCACTGACATCAATCCCATTCTTTATGCTACTGGCACTAATGGGGATTCCCTTAGAGGTGTTTATCACCGTTTCAATATTGCACTATACTATTCAATTCTTTAACCACAGTGCGCTGATCCCGCGTTTGGGTTGGTTGGAGAAATTTATGGTAACGCCACAGCACCATAGAGTTCACCATGTGAAAGAAGGGCATTATTCCAATCGTAATTTCGGGGGCAGTTTTATTTTTTGGGACAAACTGTTTGGCACATTTTCCAAGTTACCTGAAACTGAACACCATTTTGGTATCAAAGGCGCTCCCGCTTCTGAAAACCCGTTTATTGACAGCAACTTACCTTTTTGGCGTATCATTAAACGCCGTAGCCAACCCAAAGCAAAACCCGCACCATTATTTCGCGTAAACCAAATCGCATTAGTAATGGGAACACTTCTCCTATTTAGCTTGGTTATTGGTTACGTCTATATTTATGGTTATGGTTATCAAGGTACAACCCAACAGCAAGTGGTTTTATTTATCTTATTAGCCTTAGGTACCGTAGCTCTATCGGGTATTTCAGATGGACGTAAAATTGGCCTGATGAGCTGGTTTTTCATCGCTTGCTTGCTACTAATTTGTATTTTATTTATTTGGCAATGGACAACCCCGTTTTGGGTTATTTTTACCAGTGCACTATGGCTGCATAGTTTGTTAATGTTACTTGGTATAGGCCGAAAACCCATACAGGTGCGAGATGTTCCCTGAGCCGCTAAGGCCACTAGGCTACCAACACCGCCATGACCAAGCGTTCCAAAAAGCATTGAACATGGCCGCTAAACACTATTTACAACAGCGTGCTGATCATCGGTTCGCTGACTTACGTTTTTATTTAAAAAGTCTAGTTTTAATTTTGTGCTGCCTAGGCAGTTACGGCATAGCATTATGCGCTAACACGTCTTGGGCATTTTTTATTTTTTACCCTCTGTTTATCTGTTTCGCATTATTATTAGCCATTAATCTCGTTCACGATGCTTCCCATAATGCAATTTTCAAGCAGGCCAAAGCCAACTATTGGCTCAATTTTTGGGTCACTATTCCGTTGGGCTTAGATCCTGAATGCTGGCGCGTCAGGCATATTATTTTTCACCACGCTCACACCAATATTCGCCATTATGATTTAGATATCGAAGAAAATTTTGTCTTACGGCAAACGCCTTATCAGCGCTGGTACCCGTTTATGCGAGCTCAGCATCTGTATTGGCCATTAATTGCCGCAATGACTTTCCCTGCACTCATTTGGTTCTTTGATTGGATGGATAGATTTCATTTGACGCGCGTCGCCCCTCATATGCGCCATCAAGGCCGTCGTGGTATTGGAGCATTTTTATTGGCTAAGTTACTGCATTTGATTGTGGCGATAGTCATACCCGCTTTTGTTATCACTGATATCAGTTTAGCGATCTTGCTACTCACTTACTTATTTAGCCAAATGTTAGCCTCTCTTATATTTGTTGTATTGATACTTGGCACCCATTGGGCGAAAGCGACTTTTTATACGCCCCCCAAAGAAGGCAATATGCCGCATGGTTTTTATACTCACACTTTTTCAACCACTTATGATTGGCAAACTACACCTCGTTGGTTAACTTATTGGTTAGGTGGATTAAACTTACATCTTACACACCATTTATTTCCCAATTGGAACCACCGCCATTACCCTGCCCTTGCTAAAATCATTGAGCAAACTGCCAAGCAGTTTTCGATGGATTATCATTGTATTAGCGCGAAAGAATTGTTTATTTACCAACAGAAGTTTTTAAAAGAAATGGGAAAGGGTAAGCAAGCGGATGAGCACTGAGCCAAACACCCCAGTGCTTACTTCGCTATATTGATTATCTATCGATAATAATATTTTGATTTATTACGCTTTTTTCACTATTTCCAACCATCTGAGCAAATTTCTCTAATGGGTCAGTCCGAAAAGCATACAAACGTTTGAGGGCAAATGGGTTATCCCCTAATTTGACTTTTCCTTGAATGGTTGTCAGTGCTAAATGTAAGCCAGCTTTCCCCCCCGCGTCCATCGCTGCGGAGTTATATCCACCAAAAGGATAGGCTAAATAGCGTTGTTCCGGTTCGAAGCGACTCAAAATTTTCATCGACCGTTTAAAGTCCAACATAATGGTATGTTCTTTCCGGCTAAATAAAATTGGTGAGTTATGGTTATCTAAACGATGCAAAAAGTGAGTATGAGATTGGATGTTAAAAACGTCTCGGCTATCTTTAATTTCTTGCTTACTCATAAATTGTAAGCCATCCGCTGACCATTTTTGTGGCTGCGTTTTAATCCGGGAAGAAATAATAAACAGCGTTGCTTGCTGGCGGTTATGCCTTAAAATCGGTAATGCATAGCGATAAACTGACTTTAAACCGTCGTCAAATGTCAACACAACAGCCTTACCCGGTAGATTTGCAGATTTATTTAAATAATCTTCCACATCAGCAAGCGAAAGGGTTTGGTAGCCCGCTTGTTTTAAATAATTCATTTGTTCGCGAAATGCTTCCACCGATGTCGTGGTAGATGTTTCACGAAAATGCTTATTTTCATTGTCTTTGAGAATATGGTGATAAGTTAAAATCGGAATGCCTTTATCCAACGAAACATCATCTAAACGCACATAGCCTAGCCTATCCCCAATACGAATGGTTAACCATGCCGTTTTTTCACCTGTTTTATCCGTTTTAATCATTCGCGCTAACACAGGATAACGCAGGTTTTCCCATAAAGAGGCTATTTGCTTACGATTACTTTGAGTTGAGTTGTATACCGCTGTTTTTTGGTGTGTGACTAAATAATCATAAATGGGATTTTGTAAGTCATTTAGCCTATCTACTTCAGGTACATAGCGTGGCTTTTTGTTAGAAAATGATATCGTTTTCACAAATGCGTAGTCATTGCCAAACTGCATAGCACAATAATCCCCTGAGGGAGAATAAGCGTAAAACCCGTGTTCTGCGTTCAGTTCTGCGACAGCGCGCATTTCTCCAGCAATCATCGCAAAAATAATTTCAGGCTGTTTTGTTTGAATTAGCTTGGGGGGGATGTCTGCCAACTGCCAATCATCTGTATCATTGACGATTTCAGAAGCCATAGATTGAGAGAGATAATTCGTAAATAAAATACACAGTAATAAAAGTAATCGTTTAGACATTTTTCATCCGCTATAACGCTGGGTTTCCGCAATTATTCTAAACCTACTCTAGATTGAACCCCATACCCCAATAAAAATTTTTATTGTCCCACTCTCATTATTATCACGAAAAATAATACTTAAAATGTATGGTTGTTATCTTAACCCCTTAAGTTGTTATACCAATTTAGATATTCCATCGTGATCTATCATACAAAATAAAGAGATCTAGCTCATATTTATCAGTAAAAGGCGCCATCAAGGCACAATCTGTAAATCATTTGACAGTTTAATCCATTTCCCACTGCTAGATTGGCATTCAACCACCTTACAACACCTGGGAACAACAATGAAAATAAAAGAAATTAGTACTTTTATCATGCACGTACCTGTCACTAATGACCTAATTGGTGACTCAACTCACAGTATTACCCATTGGGGAATGCCGGGTGTCATGATCAAAACAGAATGTGGGTTAGTCGGCTATGGCCACACCGGAACACACGCCGATATCACTACCGACCGGTTAATCACCACCATTATTGAAGATGTTTTCGGTCCAATGTTACTCGGTGAAGACCCAACAGAAGTACGTTATTTGCATCGAAAACTCACTCGCAGCTCAACCAATATTTGGGTTGGTCGCGGTGGTTTAATGCAAATGGCAATTTCTGCCATCGACATCGCCCTTTGGGATCTCAAAGCTAAAGCCGCAGATCAGCCGTTATGGCAACTGTTTGGCGGTTCAAAACACAATAAAGTTAACGCCTATAACACCGACTGCGGTTGGTTAGTGCGTAGCCAAGAAGACTTAGTCGATGATTGTAAAAAAATGATCTTCGAAGAAGGCTTCAAAGCAATAAAAATGAAGATTGGCAAACCAGACCCACGCGAAGATCTACAACGTATTGAAGCGGTTCGCCACGCAATTGGCGATGATATCGACTTAATGGTAGATGCGAATGGTAAGTGGGATATCAGTATAGCCAAGCAATATGGCCACCGTTTAAATGATTTTAATATTAAGTGGTTTGAAGAGCCGTTGTGGCATGATGATGTCGCCAGCCATAAACAACTTGCCGCTTATATGGACACACCTATCGCATTAGGTGAATTACTTTATCACAATGATTCGTTTAAGGAATTTGTCTTGGCAGGTGCCGTTGATTACTTACAACCTGACGCCACACGCTGTGGTGGTTTAACAGCAGTATGGGAAATTGCTGATTTAGGTATGGCCTTTAATTTACCGGTGACACCACACCATGGCGATATGATGCAGGCACAATTGCATCTGGTCATGGCGCATCCAGCCTGCTCTTTACTAGAATTCATTCCTTGGACACTGGACTGCTTTGTTGACCCGGTCGAAGTTATTGATGGTGTTTATACCACACCAACCGCGCCTGGGGCAGGTACAACGTTAAAACCTGAAGCATTAGCTAAATTTAACGTGAAATAATGATCATTCCCTTTTTCAATATTTCATTTCTAACAACATGAAAAAGGGAAATTAATAACAAGAATTATTCATTTTAAATTACTTATTTACACTCTAAATAATTCATGACGCGGTCAACAACACTGCAACTTGAAGTATGGCGAGTATTTTAGCTCTATACTCTACTCTGCTGGTTATTCAGCGGCGGGCTAAACACATAATAAAAATGAATAGATAACATTACTATCTTACAAAAAACTGGGGTGAACCATGTCCACCAATACGGATCATTTATCATCGGCTACCAGCAAAGCAATACGAAAAATAATACCAATGGTGGTATTAATGTTCATATTGGCTTATTTAGACCGTTCTAATATTGGTTTCGCAAAACAAGAGTTTCAGTTAACGACTGGGTTAAGTGACGCTGCATACGCATTTGGCGCAGGGATCTTTTTTATCGGCTACGCACTGTTTGAAGTGCCAAGTAATATTCTACTGTACCGCATTGGTGCTCGAGTATGGCTATCGCGCATTATGGTCACATGGGGGCTAGTCTCTGCCGCCATGATGTTTGCCCATGATGAAACCACCTTTATTGTGCTGCGCTTCTTGCTTGGTGTCAGTGAAGCTGGCTTCTTTCCGGGGGTTATTTTGTATTTAACCTTCTGGTTCCCACAAAATATCCGGGCACGGGTGACAGGCTACTTCTTATTTGGTGCACCACTGGCATTTATCATTGGGGGCCCATTATCAGGCTCACTCCTGTCACTAGAAGGAACTTCATTTGCCTTCGGTTTATACGGCTGGCAGTTAATGTTTGTCGTAGAAGGCTTATTGGCATCTATTGTCGGGATTTGGGTATTCTTTTACCTTGATGACCGCCCAGAAAAAGCCAAATGGCTGACGGCTGAGGAAAAAAATGCACTTTCCGCTAAATTAGCTTTGGAAGAAGACGCCAAAGCAGGTCATAGCCCGAAAGGTGCCCTGAGAGCATTATTAGATATGCGTGTTCTCTACCTGTGTCTGATTTGGTTTACCGTTCAAGTCTGTGGTTACGGTATTTATTTCTTCTTACCAACCCAAATTGGTACATTATTAGGCAGTAAAGTCGGCATACTAGTAGGCTTTGTCACCGCCATACCACCACTGTGTGCAGCCATTGCAGTTTACTACGTTCCTCGTATTTCAGAACGTCTAAAAGAACGCCGTAAAGTTGCTGCCATTACCTTTATGTTAGGGGCTGCTGGGATCGCTGTTTCTGGTTTATTCGATAGCATTCCAGTTATTGCCATTATTGCGTTATGTGTCGCAGCAGCAGGCCACTTAGCCATGCAACCTCTGTATTGGAGCTTCCCATCTGCATACTTAGGCGGTACCGCTGCGGCATCAGGAATCGCCCTGATTAACTCTGTGGGTAACTTAGGTGGCTTTGTGGCACCAAACTTAAGAGTGTGGGCAGAAACCACCTTTGAGTCTGCCCGTGCAGGGCTCTATTTTATCGCTTTAGTCGCCTTTATCGGTGGTCTGTTGATTCTGACATTAAGAAGATTAGGTATTGAAAAACGATTTGAAGATTAATTAATGATCTTTTGAATCCCTCCCGAGCCGCAATAAATGGCTCGGGTTTTCTATTACTCTATTTCTTATTTGTGAGGTTTACTCGAATATTACGGCGGTTCATGATTGAACATAACCCTACCAAATGTCATGATAAAGTTAGCTAATCATGCAGGGAGCATTCAGATGAACATTGCGGTACAAAACAGTCAATTAGTTCTAACGCATGAAAATATTCTTGAAATATTAAAAACAAATAGTTGGTTTAGTAACTTACCCGATTATTTAATTTCCATCTTAATGACATGCGCCACATTACGCTTCTATCCTGATGGTGAAATGGTCCACTATCAAGGTGACCCTGCACGTGGTTTATATGCGGTGATTCAAGGCTCAGTAAAAGTGAGTTCGATATCCTCAGATGGCCGTGAATGTGTATTTCGCTATCTTTCACCTGGCAATTGGTTTGGCGAAATTGCCATGCTAGATAAGTCAGCGCGCACCCATGATGCTAAAGCAATCAGCCCAACCATTTTACTGACTATATCACCGAAAGATTTAGCCATGATCTTGGAAAAGCACCCCGTTTTTTACCAATTTCTGAATATTTTGCTCTGCAAAGTGATTCGTAACGCCTTTACCATTATCAATGACAGCGCCTTATTGTCTGTTTCCGCCCGGCTGGCCAAGCGCTTATTGAGCTTAGCGGAAGGTTATGGTGAACCTCATGAAAAGGGGATTCAATTGAGCCTATACCTGACACAAGATGACTTGGCGACCATCATTAATACCACACGGCAAACTATCAATAAGCGTTTAGTTGCATGGGAAAAACTCGGTTGGATTGATGCAAAATACGGGAAAATTATTTTAGTTAATCTCCCCGCGCTGAAGCAGATCTCTGAGGATGATGAAGAATAACTAGCTGTTATCATCCATCGTTGGGCTATCTGCGAAGAAGTAGCGATCCATAGTGAATTCAAAGTCATCACTGGTCGCATTGAACAACATTTTTTTGGTATTTTCCAAATGTTGCCACATGGCTTGCCGCGCCCCTTTCGGGTCTCGACGCGCTAACGCCTGTAAAATTTGGTCGTGCTCATCACACCAGCTCTCAATCGAACGGTTATCAATGTGCTCATGAAGCTTGAGCCAGTAAGGATTACGTAAGCGTTGGCTCCACATTTGCTCAACAATTACCACCATCGCACTGTTATGGGTCGACGCGGCAATTTGCATGTGAAAGGCAAGATCCCATGTTGAGTCGCGAAAACGATCCTCTTTACGAGCATGCTTTTGAATATCAACCAATTTTAAAATATCTTCTTTCGTGGCTTGGCTTGCGGCAAATTCGGCGATGTGGCTTTCAATCAGTTGCCTTGCTTGTAATAGCTCAAATGGCCCACAACGACTAAATTCTAATCCGGTTTCTGTATTGACTGAGTTATTAGACCGATTACTGATGACGTGTATGCCAGATCCTTTGCGTACATCCACATATCCTTCCACTTCTAACATAATGATAGCTTCGCGGATCACCGTACGGCTCACCTTCATTTCATCAGCAAGTAACCGTTCTGCAGGCAATTTAGTGCCAATTGGGTATTCATCATTTTCGATGCGTTCTTTGACCAAAGCCGCAACTTGTTGGTATAGGCGCGGTTCACTCTCTTGTGAGCTCATTATTTTCTCCTTTCATATAACAACCCGACTCATTGGCCACTAATGCCTCACAGTATAACGAAATTTTATGGTGATGGGTGAAATAGAAGTGCTCCCATAAATAAATCACAATAAATTGGTATAACACCTTTAAAAGTTATAAACCGGATCGTATAATGTTTGAAATTTAGACAACCCAAAAATCGACACTAAGTGGCCGATCGCACTGAATCCGATTTTCAACCCAGAGAATGCAATATGATAAAAGATATAATAAAAATACATCCGAATGACAATGTCGCCATTACCTTAATCGATAGACTCTCGGGTGATACTGTCAGCGTTGATGGCCAATCCGTGACATTAAAGCAGGACATCGGTCGCGGCCATAAAATTGCCCTAGATACGATTGAAGCGGGTGAAAATGTCATGAAGTATGGCGCGCCTATCGGCCACGCAACAACGAAAATAACCGTTGGTGAGCATATTCATACACATAATACAGCGACTAATTTAAGTGCCTTAAATGAATATGAATACCACCCTGAACACAACATAATTACCGCTACACGGCCGGATCCAGATGTGCAAATCTATCGTCGAGCAAACGGTGATGTCGCGATCCGCAATGAAATTTGGGTGATCCCAACCGTTGGCTGCGTGAATGCACTCGCTAGAAAAATGATCGAGCGCTTTAATAAACAACATCATGGTGCTTCTGATATTGATGGCGTTTATCTGTATAACCATACTTTAGGATGTTCCCAGCTCGGTGATGACCATTTAACAACGCGTACTATTTTACAAGATATGGTTAAGCACCCTAACGCAGGTGGTGTTCTAGTCATTGGTTTAGGCTGTGAAAACAATCAAGTAGCCGCCTTTAAAGAAACATTAGGTGACTATGATGATGAACGTGTAAAATTCATGGTATGCCAACAATTAGATGATGAAATTGAAGCCGGTGTCGAGCACCTTAATACGCTTTATCAATTCGTACAGCAGGACAAACGTGAAGCAGGCAAACTGAGTGAAGTGAAATTTGGCCTTGAATGTGGTGGATCTGATGGGCTTTCAGGCATCACCGCTAACCCACTGTTGGGCTGTTTTTCTGATTTTTTAGTCAGCCATAACGGAACCACGGTGTTAACGGAAGTCCCTGAAATGTTTGGCGCGGAACAAATTCTAATGAACCACTGCCATGATGAACCGACGTTTGAGAAAACGGTCAATATGATCAATGACTTCAAACAATATTTTATTGCCCATGACCAGCCAATTTATGAAAACCCATCTCCAGGGAATAAAGCAGGCGGTATTTCGACACTCGAAGAAAAATCCCTCGGCTGCACACAAAAAGCAGGCACTAGCCAAGTAATGGATGTTTTAAAATACGGAGAGCGCCTGACAACCCCAGGGTTCAACTTGTTAAGTGCACCGGGTAATGATGCCATTGCGACCAGTGCCTTAGGTGCAGCAGGCTGTCATATGGTGTTATTTACCACCGGTCGAGGTACACCATACGGTGGCTTTGTTCCCACCATGAAAATTGCGACTAATAATGAGTTAGCCTCCAAAAAACCCCATTGGATTGACTTCAATGCGGGCGCCCTATTAACAGGAAAATCTATGGATCAGTTATTAGATGACTTCATTCAGCTTGTTGTGAAAACCGTTAATGGTGAGCACACCAAAAATGAAATCAATGACTTTCGTGAATTAGCAATTTTCAAAATGGGCGTCACACTTTAAAAACAAACTATTCCCTATTGCTCAGGCCATCGTTAAGCAATAGGGATATAACTAACTACTTATATTTATTAATTTTCCCTACAGACCTGACTTTCTATCCTGAGCCATAAATTCATTTATCGTGACATGAACCCAATAAAGAAAAGTCACCATTTCCCTATTTTTAGGATATGGTAGGATCCGTTTCTTGATGGCAAATTTTAATTTATTAGCAGGATAAATAATGATAGACCTAAAACTTAGAGAGGCCAGAGACAGCCTTTCCACCAAAGAAAAACAAGTCGCTGAGTACATTATTGCTAATAAGAAAAACATGCAAAGTATTAGCATTCAATCCCTTGCCCAAGAAAATAAGGTCAGTACCACCACTATTTTGCGCCTGTGTCATAAGTTAGGCTACCAAGGTTTTAGTGACCTAAAAATTGATTTAATTTCATCGATTAATCACAAATCTTACGGCACCCTATTACAAGAAGATATTGATATTAATGACTCGATGGAAACAGTTAATCACAAAGTAGGACTGATTGAAAAATCATCCATAGAAGAAACTTGTGCTTTGGTTAATTTAAATGCCTTTAAGCAAGCAAATGAGTTAATTAGCAAGAGTAAAAAAATTGTAATTTATGGTGCTGGTAGTAGTGGATTAGTTGCAAAAGAATTTGAATATCAATTAATTAAAATAAAAAAAGATGTTAATTGTCACCTTGATTACAGCATTCAATTTAGTATCGTGAATACGTTAGATCAGAACGATCTTGTCATTGTCATATCTCATTCCGGTGAAAACCACGAATGTATCAAGCTACTCACTCTTGCCAGAGAATTGAAAGTTCCGACCATTGCTATCACAAAAATGGGACAAAGTTCAGTATCAACCTTAGCTGAGACTATCTTGCATACAATATCGACTGAAAATATTTCAAGGATCATCCCCATTCGCTCAAAAATATCCCAACTCACTGTAATTAATATGTTGATTACTAACTTATTTATCAAACAGTATGATGAAAGAATTCAAAAACAAATTAACACTCGTGCGGAACGCTTTACTCGTCTAAATAGCAATAACTGATCAGCTTTCTCCTTCTTAATATCGACTATGTGGCTCTGAGTAGCCACTTCGATCTTGCTCACAAAAATGACCCTTTCTAGGGAGCTCCCTCTTTTCATTCCTATTTTTTGTGATATTGTTACTTTAAAATAAATATATAAAAGTAATTTTATTACTAAAATAAAAAAGATAAATACAAGGGGAAAAAATGAGCTCTCAAATACCTATCATACTGGCTAGCCATGGGCCTTTTGCACAAGGATTACTGGAATGTGCTGAAATGCTGATCGGCTCGCAAGAAGATATCAGCGTGATTTCGATTCAAAGAGAAAGCAATATTAATGAGGTAAAAAAACATTTATTTGAAACATATCAGCATGTTAATAAAGGCAATGGCGTTTTAATTTTGGTCGATTTATTAGGCGGTTCTCCTTGCAATTTAGCCAGTGAGCTCGTTATTACTCAAAATGATGTCGTGCTGTACTGCGGAATCAACGTTCCGACTTTTCTCGAAATACTCAGCAACCGAGACCTTCCTTTACATGAACTTCATCAAGTCATTAATGATGTATTCCCTGATAGTTGCATTAATGTCGGTGAACAACTTAAACCATTAGCACAAAACGATAGCGAACTTTAGGAGAATCCCATGCCAATTAATGTTGCCCGAATTGATGACAGACTTATCCACGGCCAAGTTATTACTACTTGGGTTAAAAATTTTGATATTGAGCAGGTGATTATCGTCAACGACAAAGTTGCCAATGACACCGTTCAACAATCCGTTCTTACTATGGCGGCGCCACCAGATCTAAAAGTCGTCGTTTTTGGTGTCGATAAATTCATTGAAGTCTTAAAAAAAGCAGAAATTAAACGTCGTACTATGTTGCTGTTTACTAACAGTATTGATGTGAATAGGCTCGTCGAAAGTGGCTTAAAATTGGAAAAACTGAATGTCGGCGGAATGCGCATGCAAGAAGGCCGTCGTAATTTATCTCGTGCGGTTGCTGTGACACCGGATGAAGAACAAGCCTTTAGGTCGCTCATCAACAATAACGTTACTGTTGAAATTCAAATGGTTCCTAAAGATCCCATTGTTGAATTAAAAACATTACTCAATTAATTCATCTAATCATACTTATTTTCACTCAATAAGTGAGGAGCCTATTATGTTGGTAGAGGCCATTTTAATTGCGATTTGGGCAGGTATTTGCTCATTGGATGATGTCGGTCCGCAAATGCTAAGACGCCCATTACTCACCGGTACTGTGGCCGGTATTATCATGGGCGATATGGTGCAAGGGTTAGCCATTAGCGCCACATTAGAATTAATGTGGATGGGAATTGGTAATGTTGGTGCTTATTCTGCACCCGATATTATCGCCGGTTCAATTATTGGAGTTGCGCTCGGTATTGCTTCCAATGGCGGAATTGCAGCGGGTATCGCCCTTGCCGTACCAGTCTCTATTCTATGTCAGCAATTACTGATTATCTGGCGTTCTTTTGCTAGTTTTTTAAATGTCTGGGCCAGTAAATCCATTCTTGATGGCAACTACAGTGGCCTAACAAAAGTGCATTATTTCTCGACGCCACTGTGGTTTTTTATTCGTGCCATTCCCTGCTTTATTGCGGTTTATTTTGGTAGTGACTTAGTCAATAGCATATTAAATGCCGTACCTGAAAGTATTCTTACCGGTATGGGTGTCGCATCTAAACTAATCCCTGCTGTCGGTATCTGTATTCTGTTACTCATGTTACTTAAAGGCAGAATGTGGTTTTTCTTTCTGCTCGGTTTTATGCTCACAACCTATTTAAAACTACCAATTATCCCAATTACTTTTATCGCTCTGGCATTTGCTGTGCTTTATGACATGGCATTTGCCAACAGCTTGCGCCAAACACCAGAAGAAAAAACAGCACCAACTTCCCATAAAAATGAAGAAGAGGAGTATGACCTATGAGTGAAATAACCACCTCTGAAAATAAAAAACTCACGAAAAAAGAGCTTAATGGTATGTTTTGGCGAATTCAAACCATGTCATTCTCATACAACTACGAAAAACTGCAAACAATTGGTTTTGCTCATTGTATGGTACCCGTTCTCGATAAACTTTATGAAAAAGCAGATCAAGAAACACGTATTAAAGCCATGCAACGCCACTTCGAGTTTTTTAATACACAAATTAACGCAGGTGCATTAATTCTCGGTGTCACCGCAGCATTAGAAGAAAAAACAACAGAAGAAGAAAAAGAGGCAGTCATTTCTGTAAAAGCTGGTTTGATGGGGCCATTTGCAGGTCTTGGTGATAGCTTATTAAAATTTACATGGCTGCCCATTTGCGGCAGCATCGGAGCCGCATTTGCGCTGCAAGGTAATATTATCGGCCCTATATTAATGTTTATTCTGTTTAATATCGTCAATATCGGTACCAAATATTTCTTTATTCATTATGGCTATAACAAAGGCGTTGATTTAATCGAGCAATCGAAAAAATCAAATATTATTCAGCGAATTACTAATATAGCGAACGTTGTCGGGGTCATGGTCCTAGGTTCCTTGATAGCGACGACCGTCAAGCTTTCCACTCCGCTAACCATCGCCGTCGGTGAACAATCTATCAAAGTACAAGAGATGTTTGACAAGGTAATACCTAACTTACTCACCCTTCTCTTTGCACTCGGTATTTTCTTCCTTGTTCGTAAATTTCAAGGAAAACATACCGTTGCACTCATTGTTGCCATTATGGTTTTAGGTGTTGTTTGTTCCGTGTTCGGAATTTTAGGATGATAAAGGGAAATATATGGAAATCGAAGTCAACAGAGTGAATGAATCAACACTCGAAATAAAGTTTAGTGAAATTCCATCCTCTCCTCTGGCATTATATTGGACGGATAAACCTGATACTCAGGTTTATCCTGAGAATTTCATTACAGATAAATTAGAGAATACCATTACAGTTCAAGACCCATTAAATGCTAAACAACGCATCTATTTTATTTTACAAAATGCCAATGGACGTAAATTATTCGCTGAAAGAACATTACCTATTGAGGGATTAAATAACTTCCGTGATTTTGGGGGTTATACCACAACAGACGGAAAACAGGTGAAATGGGGAATGTTATACCGTTCCAACCATCTATTTAATTTGAATGAACAAGCGGTAAATTATATTTCCCATCTAGGGATTAACAGCATTATCGATTATCGTACTCAAAATGAAATTAATAAATCGCCCAATTGCCATGTTGGTGAAAAGAAAACCTACCATCTTGATGCAACGGCTCAAACTGCTGAATTAGCAGCACAATTTGCCGCATCACCAGATAATGAAGATAAAGCGTTAATCGAAAGTGTTATCCAGCATATTCCGAAAGAGATGATTAACGGCGATGGGTTACAAATATTAGAACAATATCGCCAATTTGTAGTGAGTGATAAGTCAAAATCCGCCTTTAAGCAAATGATAGAAGTCTTATTAGATAGTCATAATGCCCCAAATATTCAGCATTGCCGCGGCGGAAAAGATCGAACCGGTTATGGCGCATTACTGGTACTTTCCATGTTAGGTGTTCCGAAAGAAACCATTGTGCAGGACTATATGCTCACCCATTTTAACCGGCTTGAACGTAACGAAATTAAAATGGCAGGATATCGGAAAATAACTCAAGACAAAAATGTACTGGATTATTTACTTTCACTGATTGATACTCAAGAATCATTTATTATAGAGGTATTTAATACGATGGAAGAAATATCCGGCTCTGTAGAAAACTATATTAAAAATGAGCTTAAATTCACAAATAATGATATTAAGCAACTTAGAGAAATATACTTAGTTTAAATAAATTCACTTGTTATATAAACAACCACAGGCTTAATAAAATAAACCTGAGTGATGGCTGTATTTAATAAATAGTAAAATAGCCACATAGCCTATTTATTGTGGCTATTTTATTGACGAAAAAATCCGTTATTGGTTATAAAATCAATAATTACTTTTATTCGCCAGTTTTATTCAATAAATTTTTAACTGCTTTATTTTTGCCCGTAATACGCATTTTTACCGTGTTTACGTAAATAATGTTTATCTAATAATACTTGTTGCATTGAACCTATTTGTGAACTTAATTGACGGGTAAATAAATTCATATAGGCAATTTCTTCTAATACCACGGCATTATGCACTGCATTATCGGGGCTTGTTCCCCAAGCAAATGGGCCATGGCTATTCACTAATACCGCTGGAATATCTTTTGCTGACAGCCCTTTTTCCTTGAAGGTTTCGATGATCACATGGCCTGTTTCTCTTTCATATTCCCCTTCAATTTCACTTTCTGTCATTTTACGGGTACAAGGAATTTCACCATAGAAATAATCAGCGTGGGTTGTCCCTAAGGCACTCAATGGCTGCCCTGCTTGAGCCCAAATAGTGGCATGACGGGAGTGAGTATGAACAATACCGCCAATTTCAGGGAATGCTTGGTACAGCGCCAAATGCGTGTCAGTATCTGAAGAAGGGCGATATTTCCCTTCTACCACTTCTCCACTTTCTAACGAGACCACCACCATGTCCTCTGCTTTCATGGTTTCATAGTCAACGCCAGAAGGTTTTATCACCATTAACCCAGCTTCACGGTCAATACCACTCACATTACCCCAAGTAAAAGTTACTAGGTTATGTTTGGGTAAGGCGAGATTCGCTTCAAAAACCTGTTGTTTCAATTGTTCTAACATAACAACTCCCTAGCTTGCTAAAATATGCTTTAATATCAACAACAAAAATTTATTATGGTGATGTTTTTTGTGTGTTGATAACCTATATCTACCTATTAAGGTAAACAGATTTAGGCCATTTAAAAAGCACCTCACTTTACAAATTCGCAACAAAACAGCCCAATTCGGGCATAATAAGTCACACTCGGTCAAATAAAGTCACCACTAAGATGTGGTTAATTGACCGAGTTAGCCCAATATTTTTTGTTTATTGTGAGAAAAACAAAAAGACACCGCCAATATAGTGATATGAGTCTAATTATTATGTAATAAAATTATATTAAATTCATAAAATGAAGATCAAAGTCACTTTAATCGGCTTTGTTTTTTTCAAAAAGAGATTACTTGAATCCAATCACGACAAAAAAAAAGCAACACGGGCAGAATGAATACCATGGAAATAATAGGAGCTAAATATGTTACAAGCCGAACGCCATAAATTAATATGTTCTCATGTTTCGCAGAATGGTTCGGCGTTGGTACGTGATTTAGCTCAATTATGTCTCGTGTCTCAAGAAACTATTCGTCGCGATTTAACGACTCTTGAGCGAGAAAATAGGATCATCCGTAGCTTTGGAGGCGCGGTAGCCATCGACCAAGAAGAAATGCCGATGGTGAATGTTATGCCATCTTCGGTCAAACTCAGTCAAATGGTTGATGGCGCAGAGTCTTTTCGTAAAAGAACTGAAGAACATCCTGATGCCAAAATGAAAATTTCGAAGGCTGCACTAAAATTAATTCAGCCTGGTGACTGTATTATGCTAGATAACAGCAGTACTTGCTGGTTTCTAGCACGGCAAATACCCGATATCGACATCACTGTGGTGACAAACTCGGTCAAAATTATCCAAGCGTTGGCCTGCCGTGACCGAGTTCGTGTTATTGGTATTGGTGGGGAATATTCAGAACGTCATGATGATTTTCATGGCCCAATTGCAGAAAGTATTATTCGTAGCTTTCAGATAAAAACCTTATTTCTTTCATGCCAAGGATTCAATATCGAAAATGGTATTCGCGATGGCAGTGAAATAAACTCAAAATTAAAAAATATTATGTTACAGGTTTCTGAAAATAAAGTTTTGCTCGCGGATAATAGTAAATTAGGAAAGTATGCATTTAGTCAGGTTTGTACATTTGATGATATTGACGTATTAATTACAAACAAACTAAATGATAATAATTTTCAAAAACAATTCTCTAATCTTAAAATTATCGAGTGTGACAAATAATTTATAAAAATAAAAATTATATAGCTGTAATGTAAGTAAAATTAATAAGTTCCATTTTATTTTCTGTATTAAATAAGTGCAGGGATATTATTTACTCATAATTCCTAGCACTTAATTATAGGCATATCTAAATATGAGAAATTCATTATTTCTAAAAATGAAAATTCTTGATTTAGTATCCATCTACACTAAGGAATACAACTATGAACATGAAGAAGCTAGTTTTACCTTGTTTAATGAGCGTTGCACTATTTTCAAATGTCGCGATGGCTGAATCACAAAAAGCACAAAAGCCCTTTACCATGGGTGTCGTCGTGAAAGTCGGTGGTATTCCTTGGTTTAATGTTATGGAACAAGGTATTACTGAAGAAGGCAAAAAACTGGGAGTAAACGCCTTCCAAGTTGGCCCAACAACTGCTGACCCTGCAGAACAAGTTCGTGCTATCGAAGATTTAATCGCCAAAAAAGTAGATGTCATTGGCGTTGTCCCTAACGACGCTAAAGTTCTTGAACCTGTATTAAAGCGAGCTCAAGACGCTGGAATTAAAGTCATTACCCACGAATCACCAAACCAAAAAAATGCAGATTGGGACTTTGAATTACTTGATACCCAAAGTATGGGGGCTAACCATATGAGAGATATGGCGGCATGCATGGGCGAAGAAGGCAAATATGCCATGTTTGTGGGAAGCCTGACAGTACCATTAGTGAACGAATGGGCCGACGCGGCAATTGCTTACCAAAAAGCAAATTACCCGAAAATGCAAATGGTCGATGACCGCTTTGGTGTTGCCGAATCCGTTGATGACTCAATGCGCACAGCCAATGATTTATTATCTAAACACAAAGACTTAAAAGGCATCATGTCATTTGGTTCACAAGGCCCTATCGGTGCAGGCCGTGCCATTGATAAACGCCGCAAAAATGATGAAACCTGTGTATTCGGGACATTTACGCCAGGCCAAGGCATCAAATTACTGGAAAAAGGTGCAATTGATGGCGGCTATATTTCCAATCCAAAAGTCGCAGGACAAGTATTTGTACAGGTTGCGACTGCCATGATGAATGGTGAAGAAATTAAAGATGGCGTGTCTATTGGTGATATGGGTGAAATCAAAGTCAGTGGTAACACCATTTTGAGTGATAACCCCGTTAATTTGAATATTGAAAATACTAAAAAATTAGTCGAAGTCGGTCTGTAATTTCACCCTGTTAAAATAACATTCACAACAAAAATACAATATTTATCAATATATTAAATTTTATGTTCTTTGAGTTCGAGTTGCCTGTACTAACACAGTAGCTCGAACTCATCACGAACAAGCCAACACCAATTTATTTGCAGTAGGAATTGTACTTATGACAAGCACCTCAAAAGCTGACAAATCCGATCCACTCATTACCTTGCGAGACCTTTCCAAAAGCTTCGGTGGTCACCGTGCATTACGCAATATCGATTTGACGCTCAACAAAGGTGAAGTGCACTGTTTAGCAGGCACCAATGGGTGTGGGAAAAGCACATTAATTAAAACCATCAGTGGTGTCTATGCCCCTGATGACGGTAGCAAAATTGAAATTGATGGAAAAAGCTATCATCGGCTGACGCCAGATAAAGCCCGTGAATTAGGTGTACAAGTTATCTACCAAGATTTGTCGTTATTTCCAAATTTAACCGTTGCCGAAAATATCGCTTTTGAGCTGAATCTCAAAGGCTATTTTGGCTGGTTTCGCAAAAAACAACTGCGCGAAAAAGCGTTAGAAATCCTCAATGAGTTGGCTTTCACCATTGACCCTGACACACCGGTACAATTCTTACCCATTGCTCAACGCCAACAAGTTGCTATCTGCCGAGCTTTAGTCGCCGATGCACGTCTGGTGATTATGGATGAACCAACAGCTTCATTGACCCGTACAGAAGTCAACCAACTACTCTCAACAGTTAATTACCTAAAAGATAAGGGAATTACCGTTGTTTTTGTGAGTCATCGACTAGAAGAAGTCAAAGAGATCTCTGACCGCATCACAGTGATCCGTGATGGTCAAAAAATTGGGACATGGCCTGCTGAAGGCTTAACTACACGCAAAATTACTGAATTAATGACTGGCTTAGACATTGTCCATGAACGTAAGCCACCAAATAACGCGGAAGACCGACGCACTGTACTCGAGATAAAAAACCTCAGTCGAGCTGGGCAATATCGTGATATCAACTTAAATTTAAAACGCGGCGAAGTATTAGGTTTATGTGGTTTGCTTGGTTCAGGCCGCACCGAATTAGCGCTATCGTTGTTTGGCATTACCCATCCAGACAGCGGCGAATTATTCATCGAAGGCAAGCCTGTTAAGTTAAAAAATAACACCGACGCTATTAAGCGTGGTATTGGTTATGTATCTGAAGACCGCCTGACTTTAGGCGCTATCTTACAGCAATCCATCGCAGACAATATGGTGATTTCGATTCTTGATCGACTCAAAACACCATGGCATTTAATCGATGAAAAACAGTGCCAAGACATCGTACAAGAGTGGATAGCCGACTTAGATATTAAAGTCACCGACCCAAATAACGCCCTTTCAACACTTTCAGGCGGTAACCAGCAAAAAGTGGTACTTGCCAAATGGATTTTAACACGCCCTAAAGTACTGATTTTAGATTCGCCAACCGTTGGCGTCGATATCGGTGCAAAAGACAGTATTTACAAACTCATTCACCGTTTGTCAGGTGTCGGTATCTCTATTTTATTAATTACCGATGAAGCCTCCGAAGCTTATTACAATTGCGACAGAATTTTACATATGAAACAAGGCTCTATCGTCAAAGAAATTGTGACAGATTCCATCAATGAGCAACAATTGGAGGAAATCATCAATGGCTAATTGGCAAAAATTACGACCACAATCTGTCGAAGGCTGGCTGACTTGGGTCATTCTTATCATGGTGGTGTTCTTCACATTGATGAGCCCGCAATTTCTGACTATTCAAAATTTACTCGACCTCAGTGAAAGCTATGCGGTGACGGGTATTTTCGCCTTGGGCTTATTTGTGGTTCTTGTCACTGGGGGCATTGATATTTCGTTTGCTGCTGTGGCTTCCGTAGTGCAATACGTGATTGCGACTTGGTTATTACAAGGTTTTATTGCAAGCCCTGCGGTCAGTATCACATTAGCGATTATCATCGGTATCGCCTTTGGATTAATCAATGCCATTTTAATTTATTCGCTGAATGTTGTGTCGATCATTATCACCATTAGTATGCAATCACTGCTGTTTGGGATGCTGATGTGGTTAACCAATGGGCACAGTATTTATGACTTGCCTGATTGGTGGGTTGACCCTGTGACTATCTTGCCTTTTGAAGTGGATGGCGAATATTACCAAGTTGGCTTGCCGTTAATTGTGATGCTTGGCATTGCCTTCTTAACGTGGATTTTGATGAATAAAACCCACATCGGCCGTCAGTTATACGCTGTAGGAGGAAGTCAAGAATCTGCATCTCGTATTGGTATCCGTGTTTCAGTGATTTACTTGTTTGCCTATGGCTACCTTGGTGCAATGGCGGCGATTGGCGGCATGTTGCAAACCTACCGAATGAGCGAAGTGGTACCGAGTGCCCTTGTGGGCGGAGAGCTGGATGTGCTTGCTGCAGCTGTATTAGGTGGCGCCAGTTTATCCGGTGGACGAGGCTCTGTGATAGGTACACTAATGGGCGTTTTCCTGATTGGTATCTTGAAAAACGGCCTAAACCTGATTGGTGTTTCAAACTACTTCGTCAATATCGTCATTGGGCTGGTTATTCTCATTGCGATTTGTATTACTCACTACAAAAAACGTAAAGAGACGGACGTAGGTTTTGTTTAACAGGAATATCACCATGAAAAAAAATGCTTTTTTTAAAATTGATGGCTCTGTTATCGGACTGCTTTCAATCTTTGTTCTGGCTATCGCCGCATTTAGTATTGCCATGCCAGGTCACTTTTTTACCCAAAACACGTTTTTAAGTATCACTTTTCAGTTACCTGAATTGGGCTTACTTACCTTTGCCATGTTTGTACCTATGTTAAGTGGCGGCTTAAACCTTGCAATTATTAGTACCGCTAACTTAACCGGCCTGTTTATGGCTTGGGTGTTTATCAATTACCTTCCGGTGGATGCAGGAACGGGTACACAGCTGATGTGGTTAGTCTTCGCATTAATTGGCGCAACCGTAATTGCGGTCATTATTGGTAGCTTAACGGGACTGATGATCTCCCACATCGGGGCACACCCTATTCTAGTCACTCTCGGCACCATGACGATTATCAGCGGTATTGGTGTTTACCTCACCAAAGGAGCGGCACTGAGTGGCATGCCGCCCATTGTTCGTGCCATTGGTTCCGATACCGTGCTTGGGGTGCCAATCGCGATGATTATTTTCATCGTTACCGCAATTCTCTTAGCGCTTTTTCTAGGCTGTACTCGGCTAGGTAAAAATATCTATATGAGTGGCAGTAATATCAATGCAACGTGGTTCAGCGGTATTCGTACCGACCGTGTCATGATTGCGATATACACCATTTCTAGTCTGTTATGTGTGTTAGCTGGGCTAATCATGATGGCTCGCTTTAACTCTGCACGTATGGGCTACGGAGATTCCTATTTACTGCTCACCATTCTTGCCATCGTATTAGGTGGAACTAACCCATTTGGGGGGGTTGGTAAGGTTAGCCGAGTGTTCTGTGCCTTATTGGTTTTACAGGTCATTGCGACAGGTTTAAGCCTGCTAGGCGTGAGCCTGCACTTTAACCTCGCTGTTTGGGGGATCACGCTCATCTTGGCATTAGCATTCAAGTTCTTCAAAGAAAAATGGAGTGCTAAACGTGCGATGAACCGCAACCAACGCCTTAATAAAGCATCGACACAAAGTTAATTTTTCAAGGGGAAAACCATGCGCAAGCATCCAATTGGTATTTATGAAAAAGCATTACCGAAAAACAGCAGTTGGTTAGAAAAATTAGTTATCGCAAAATCTGCGGGTTACGATTTTGTGGAAATGTCAGTAGATGAAACTGACGAGCGTTTAGCTCGGTTAGACTGGAGCACCGCAGAACGCCTGGAAGTTGTTAGCGCCATTCAAGAAACAGGCATTCGCATTCCAAGTATGTGTTTATCCGGCCATCGCCGCTTTCCTTTCGGTAGCCATGATGAAGCCACCCGTATGATGGCCTATACCTTAATGGAAAAAGCCATTAAGCTCGCTCAAGACTTAGGTATTCGTACTATACAGCTTGCGGGTTATGACGTTTACTATGAAGAGCAAGATGCCGAAACGATTGCTAATTTCGAAAAAGGCATGCAATGGGTCAGTGAAATTGCAGCCGCTTCTCAAGTGATGTGTGCAGTGGAAATCATGGATACGCCTTTTATGAATTCCATTAGCAAATGGCAAACGCTTTCCGATAAGATTCGCTCACCTTGGTTCAGTGTGTATCCTGATGTCGGTAACTTAACCGCATGGGGTAATGATGTCGAAAAAGAATTCACCCAAGGAATTGAACACGTCGCAGCGATTCACTTAAAAGATACGTATGCAGTGACCGAAACCTGCAAAGGCCAATTTCGTGATGTGCCTTTCGGTGAAGGCTGCGTAGATTTTGTTAATTTATTCAAATTATTAAAACGTTTAAATTACCGCGGTTCCTTCCTAATTGAAATGTGGACAGAAAAAGCCGATGAGCCGCTGATTGAAATTATCAAAGCCCGTCATTGGATGGAAGACAAAATGCAACAAGCAGGCTGGTACAACGCCTAAAGGAGCCGATAATGAATGCATTTTTTATGGGTGTTGACCTTGGTGGTACCGTCATTAAAGCGGGTATCTACACCGCAGAAGGCCTAGAAATTACCGTTGCTGAACATTCTTTTCCCACTGAGAGTCCACAAGCAGGTTTTAGTGAACGTAATATGGAGATGCTGTGGGAAGCGACTTGCAGCGTGATCCGCCAAGCGATTCAAAATAGCCAACTCAGTCCCGCCCAAATTTCCGGTGTCAGCTTTTCTTCTCACGGCAAAGGGCTGTATTTACTCAATAGCCAAGGAAAACCGGTTAGAAATGGGATTGTGTCATCTGATTCACGCGCTCAATCTATTGTTGATGAATGGCACCAAGATGGCACTGCGGATAAAGCTTATCCATTGAGTTTGCAGCAATTATGGGCTTCTCATCCTGTGGCCCTACTACGCTGGTTAAAACAATACGAGCCTGATAATTATCGTGATACTCAGCATGTTTTGATGGTCCACGATTACATCCGCTACCGTCTAACCGACCAAATTGCCTGCGAAGAAACCAATATTTCTGGTAGCCAATTATTTAACCAAACCCTGTCGAGCTATGATCCTAAATTATGCCAACTATTTGGTATTGATGAAGCAAATGACAAGCTGGCCCCAGTAATTAACTCAGCGCAATTAGCAGGAACGGTAACCCACAAAGCTGCTGTAGAATCTGGGCTTGTGGAAGGAACCCCTGTATTTGGTGGCTTCTTTGATGTCGTGGGTGCAGCGTTGGCGTCAGGGGTGAGTCAAAAAGATAAACTCAGCGCCGTAGCCGGAACTTGGACCATTTCAACACGTGTCTTCGATGAAATCGTGCCTTCAGATTACCCATACGTATGGAGTAAATACTGTATTCCAGGTACCTATTTTGTCCACGAAGGCAGCCCGACTTCCGCCAGTAACCTCGCGTGGTTCACTCGTCACTTCTTCAATCAACGTTTGCAAGATTATGATGTACTAAATCACTGTGTGGCTGAAGGGGCAACGCGGCCAAACGATATTCTATTTTTCCCTTGGCTGTACGGTTCTAACTACCACAGTAATTTGCACGGTGGTCTACTCGGATTAAGTTCACACCATACGGATGCCGATATTGTTTATGCTATCTATCAAGGGATTGTATTTTCACATTTATTGCACCAAGACCGTATCGTTGGACTTGATAATACAACTGAATCTATTCGCTTCACGGGTGGCCCAACACAGTCACCATTGTGGATGCAAATGTTCTGTGATGCCAGTAACTTGCCGTTAGATGTCGTCAACGTACAGCAATCAGGTTGCCAAGCTGCAGCACTTTGTGCCGCTGTCGGAACAGGTTACTACTCAGGTTTTGATGTCGCCATTGCAGCAAGTACCCCTAAAATCACCACTTACCAACCAAACACCGTTGGGTATCAACAGTTACGTGATAAATTTGCCCGTTTTAAAGCGGTTGCCGATGCATTGAGTCAATAACCTATTGAATAAAGATAATAAAGGCAGAACAGATAATTCGGTTCTGCCTTATTTTTTGACAAATTAATTGTCAGCGACGACTTGGGTATTAACTGTGGCTGGTGATAATACGGTATCCTGCGGCAAGCTATCGTACTTCACAAACTCATCCCGTGGGAAAACAAAGACATCAATATCTTTTTCAGGTGTGATAGTCTCCGCTACGATACTTTTCGCTGGGGATGTTAGGTTAGTTTCTACGCCTAACCACGACGCGAAATAATCAAATAAATTCCACTCACTTAACGTTTCATCGCGAAATTCACGTTTAGTATCATCCGAATTGATGACCACTAATGGAACTTGATATGCCCCTTTCACGAGTTGACCATGACGTAAGTATAGATTTCCTTCTTTGATATACCCTTTATACTCTGCTTCCAGTGCTTTTACGTGCTGTTTATTAGCTTTGACTAGCCCTTGCCCATGGTCAGAAAAATATAAAATGGAGAATGGGTTATCCCCATTTTTATTATTTTCTTGCAAGATACTATAAATATCGCTAATAAAATCATCACTCAGTTTAATCGCTGAAACATAACAGTTCGCTATACTTCCCCAGCCCGTATCAAATTGCTCAGGGTTAATGTTGTAATTATTTTTAACGAGTTCACAAGCTCCTTTCGGCCAACCATCATGGTGAGGCCCCCACATATGAACAAAAATGACTTTTTCTTTATCGGATGGGTTATTTAACGCGGCTTTAAAGGCAGGTAACATTTTAAAATCATTGGTGAGTTTATTCACACTGTCATCAACGACAACCTTTTCTTGCACGAAAAGGTTGTCAAAACCAGGCTTGCTGTCTCTAACCGGTAAAAAATAATTCGCCTTTAGAAAATAATTTGTAAAGCCAATTTCATCATCACCAAAGCTGCCATTATTACCGATGTAATAGGTTTCATAACCCGCTTTGTTGGCTAAATCAACAACCGAATTATTATTGTAATACGGCTTTTCATGGTGCTGTGTGATTGTATTTAAATCATTTTTCGCTAATGCACGCGTTAAGGTCGGTACCGTATTGGATGCTGCACTAATAAAATTATTGAAAAAACGTCCATTTACCGATGAAAGAAATGGTGTATTTTCTAATGGATAACCATAAGTATTCATATAATTTTTATTGGTACTTTCACCAATAATGACGACTTTTATCTTATATTTATCATCATTTTTTTTAGTAATTTGAATATCACTAGCCGTATTCACCCCATAGCAAAGATCTGCATTGCTTTTTGCTGCTTGGATTAACTCTGGTGTACAGGCTTTTTTATAGACTCCCGCACTTTCATTAGTATTTGCTTGAGCCCATGTAACGCTAGCTAACAGAAGCGCACTACAAAGTGCGGTTAATTTCATTACTTTCATATTCAGAACCTCATCTTCGTAACTTATTATTTTTTATGAGTTGCTGTGGTGTAGTCAGGGTAGAGTTTGTGAAATTAATGCAGTAATTGCACTAAAATTTCACACCGTGATTAATATATTGAAATATTATTTCATTGAAAGGCGAAGAAGACGAAATTGAGATACCGATAACAATAATTAATTATGAAGAATCACGCATTTATTAGGTACATTTTCATATTGCCTGTATATAAAAAAATAATAATCAATTAGTTATGGAATATAAATGTATTGATCAGAAAGAATAATAGGCGTTACACCCATTACATCTAGAGTTGTGATAAAGATCGGCAATTAAACATTTGTCGCTATTGGGTTAGTGATATAGCTCTGATTTTGCTCTTTTGTCACTAGAAAGCACAATGGAACCGGTTCCATAATGAGTTATTCGCAATGACAAATAGGCTAATGCCCTATTCAGAGAGAGGAAAGTCATGAGCAAACACATTATTGTTGTCACCGCCGCCTATGGGGCACAAACCGTAAAACAATTAGGTGGCCAACAGGCTGTATTAGATATTATTCAAAACAGCCATGCGGATGGCGCAGAGATTCGCCAAGAACTCTTACTACCAAGCGATAATCTTTCGGATATTGCCAAAGGGTTACAATCAAGGCAACTCACCGCCGTTTATTCCGTGCCTGACACGCTATTTCAGCAACGTAGCCCTATCTCTATCACTAAACTACAAGGCTATTTTGAAGATGCCAAACAACTTAATGCTCGCTTTTTAAAACTATCACTCGGTGAATTACCAGAAAATTATGATTTATTGGAAGTCATTAATCTTCTCAATCAATACAACACGCAGTTAGTGATCGAGAATGACCAAACCGAAGTCGGTGGCCATATTGCGCCTCTTGAACGTTTTTTTGCTGATGTAAAACACCAAAATATGCCTATAAAAATGGCGTTTGATATGGCGAACTGGTACTGGCATCGGGAAGATCCGTTAAAAGCTGCACATATTTTTGCTTCCCAAGTCGCTTACATTCACGTTAAAGCCTGCCAATTGCGTAGCAATAAACGCGTTGCTGTAGCACTTGATGACAGCGACGGCACATGGAAAGAAGTACTCAACCTTCTACCAAATGACGCTCCTTGTGGTATCGAGTTTCCGCTCGAAGGGCATGATTTACGCGCAGTCACTGAATACTATGTTTCTCTATTAAAGAACTTCTCTGTTAAAAGCTCTCTCAGTGAAAGGGGAAATTAATTTAATGAAAAATCAATTAGATGTAGTTACTCTTGGCGAAGCCATGATGATGTTCGTCGCCACGCAAACAGGGAAATTGCATGAGGTCGAAAACTTTGTTCGCCGTGCTGCAGGAGCAGAGCTCAACGTTGCTGTTGGCCTTTCACGCCTTGGGTTAAGAACAGGATGGATAAGCCGCTTAGGTAATGACTCTTTCGGGCGTTTTATCCAAGCCACATTAGATAATGAACATGTGGATACTCAATGTGTTACGGTAGACTCTCATTACCCAACAGGCTTTCAACTTAAATCTAAAGCTGAAAATGGAACCGATCCCATCGTGGAGTATTTCCGTCAAGGATCTGCGGCAAGCCATTTAGATTTAACCGATTTTAATGAAAATTATTTCTTATCCGCACGCCATTTGCATTTAAGTGGTGTGGCAGCCGCGCTTTCACCCACCAGCTACCAACTGTCACTGTATGCCGCGAAATGGATGCGAAATGCAGGCAAAACACTATCATTTGACCCAAACTTGCGCCCTTCTCTATGGAAGAGTGAAACAGAAATGGTGAAACAGCTCAACCAACTCGCGTTTCAAGCTAATTGGGTTTTACCTGGCTTAAAAGAAGGCAAAATTCTGACAGGCTTCGACCAACCCGAGTCTATTGCTGATTTTTATCTCGCTCACGGTGTTGAAGCCGTTGTGATTAAAACCGGAGAACACGGCGCATATTATAAAACAGCGGATAACCAGCAGGGCATATCTCCTGCCGTTCATGTTAAACACGTCATTGATACCGTTGGAGCTGGCGATGGCTTTGCCGTTGGCGTCATTAGCGCCTTACTTGAAGGCTTAACATTACCGCAAGCTGTTGCAAGAGGTAATTTTGTTGGAGCAAGAGCCATTCAAGTTATAGGTGATAGTGAAGGTTTACCAACCCAAGCGCAACTGCAGCATGAAATGGCATTACTCTACGCAGCCACCACTAAAGCGGTATGTTAAAAGGAAATCGATTATGACAATGAATACTCCAGCAATGTCACGTTGGTGGCGCATCATGCCAATCGTGTTTATCACCTATAGCCTTGCCTATTTGGATAGAGCAAACTACAGCTTTGCCGCCGCCGCAGGTATCAATGCCGACTTAGGTATTACCAAAGGGATGTCGTCGCTACTCGGCTCATTATTTTTCCTTGGCTATTTCTTTTTCCAAATACCTGGCGCTATTTACGCGGAAAAGCGCAGTGTCCGCAAACTGATTTTTGCCTGTATTTTTCTCTGGGGAATTTTTGCTAGCCTAACAGGGATGGTCAGCAATATTCCGATGTTGGTAATTATTCGCTTTAGCCTTGGAGTCGTTGAGGCCGCAGTCATGCCTGCGATGCTTATCTATATCAGTAACTGGTTTACTCAGTCAGAACGGTCACGCGCCAACACCTTTTTAATTTTAGGCAACCCAGTTACAGTGCTGTGGATGTCTGTGCTATCCGGTTACCTCATTCAGGCATTCGGTTGGCGGGAAATGTTTATCATTGAAGGGGTTCCTGCGATTTTGTGGGCTTTTTTCTGGTGGAGAACTGCACGTGATAAACCCAGCCAAGTGAGCTGGCTCAGCCAGACTGAAAAAGAGACATTAGATAAAATTCTTAGTGACGAACAAAAAAATATCAAGCCTGTTCGCAATTACCGCGAAGCCTTTAAGTCTCGTAATGTAATTTTACTATGTGCTCAATATTTCTGTTGGAGCATTGGGGTGTATGGTTTTGTACTGTGGTTGCCATCTATTATTCGTGGGGCATCCAACCTTGGAATGGTAGAAACAGGCTGGCTTTCTGCCGTGCCTTACCTTGCTGCAACCTTAGCCATGATCCTCGTGTCATGGGCATCTGACCGTATGCATAACCGTAAACTATTCGTTTGGCCAATGCTTTTGCTTGGGGCGGTTTGTTTCCTCGGCTCATACCTGCTCGGTAGCACGAATTTCTGGTTCTCTTATACCTTATTGGTGATTGCAGGCGCTGCAATGTACGCTCCGTACGGGCCCTTCTTCGCTATCATTCCTGAAATGTTGCCAAAGAACGTTGCAGGTGGTGCAATGGCATTAATCAATAGTATGGGCGCATTAGGTTCATTCTTTGGTTCATGGTTTGTTGGCTATTTAAATGGGGCGACCGGTAGCCCAAGTGCTTCGTATATGTTTATGGGGCTCGCACTATTAGCCTCGGTCTTCTTTACCTTAATTGTCAAACCAAGCCAAGAACAAAATAGTGATGCGGTCATCACGAAACATGCTTAAAAGGGATACTATGAAACAGAACATTATTTTATATAAATCCATTCCCGCGGATCAACTTGAGCGGCTACAACAGCACTTTAATGTCACTGCATTTGACAGCATTACACCTGAGAATCTTGTTAGCTTTCAACAAGCGTTATCCAGCGCTGACGGCATTATCGGGGCCAGTTATCCTATCACCGCAGATGACATTGCCAATGCACCAAATTTGAAAGCGGCATCGACCATTTCCGTTGGTATCGACCAATTTGATATTGATGCAATGAATACCAGAAAGATCGCCTTGATGCATACGCCTAATGTATTAACCGAAACAACTGCGGATACCATTTTTACGTTAGTGCTTTGCAGTGCACGCCGCATTATCGAAATGGCTGAAATGGTAAAAAATGGCCAATGGACAAAAAGCATTGGTGAAGATGCATACGGCAGTAATGTGAATGGTAAAACTATCGGCATTTTAGGTATGGGACGCATTGGCTATGCCGTTGCCAAACGCGCTCATTTAGGCTTCGGAATGCCGGTTCTCTATTACAATAACCATACCCATCCTGATGCAGAAAACCAACTTAACGCACGCCGTTGTGACCTCGATACGTTGCTGGCAGAATCTGATTTTGTCTGTGTCGTGCTGCCATTATCAGCATCAACCGAAAAGTTGATCGGTAAAAATGAGTTGGCAAAAATGAAACCCAGTGCATTTTTGATCAACGGTTCAAGAGGCCGGATCGTTGATGAAGCCGCGCTGATCGACGCATTAGAAAGAGGCACAATTCAAGGAGCAGGTTTAGATGTGTTTGAAGTTGAACCCCTTCCCTGCAACTCTAAACTACTCACGCTACCTAATGTGGTCGCACTGCCGCATATCGGTTCTGCGACCCATGAGACCCGCTATGCGATGGTAGAATGTGCCGTCGATAACTTGATTGCAGCCTTAAATGGCGATCTGAGCAAGAACTGTGTAAATCCTGAAATTAGGAAATAGCAGAAATACTATCGAGCCCTAATCATATAAATTAGGGCTTTTAAATAAAGAGTTAGTGGCTATGGGTACTGCCCTGACGAGCAAAATTTGTTCGCTCGCACTCCGTCAGAAACTGGATAGAATTAAGTTTACTGGTTGACGGCGCTAAATAATATAATCCGATGGTTTTTTGGCTGGGTGAGTAAATCTCCAACATGCCATTGACATCAGAATAAAAATCACCTTTGTTGATCACAACATTAAAATCTTTTATTTTCTCAACACGTTGCTGCTCTGTGCTTTTCACTAGCGGATAACTCATATACTCATAGCCAACAAAATCAACAACATTAATTTGATTATTATTGAAAAAGATTTGAACTTTACTGGCACCGGTGGGGAAGAAAAACTTACCATTACGCTCTATCGTGATGTGATTATAACTTTGGTCAACTTGGCAGGTATATTCTTTAACCTGACTTCTGGTGCTACACCCCGCTAAAATAAGGCTAGCTAGCAATAATATCCCTATCTTTTTCATATGTTCCCTACACTCTCAAAATGGTTATAACGTAATCTACATGCCAATATACCTGCAATACACCTTAAGCTAAATTGAAAAATGGTAACCAAATCTTAAGAGCCGAACAATTTAGCGTTCAAAAGCTACAATGTCGTCGATTTACGGATCAGCAATTCCCCATTAAATAAGTATTGCATTGGAGGTTTATCCGGGTTTTCCAGTTTTTCTAATAAGCACTCCACCGCCTTGTGCCCCATTTCCGCTGTCGGTTGAGACACCGAGGTCACCCCTTGCCCAGCTAATGCAGCCCATTCGAGGTTATCGAAACTTAAAAAGCCAATATCTGTCCCCCAGCGTAACCCTTGTTTATTCATGACATACGCCAGCTGCAAGGTCAGTACGCCATTGGCGGCGACAATCACTTTACGCATACCACGATGTGCAGTACAAAAATCAGCAACGATGGCTTCTAATTTTGCCGGATCAGGCAAGGTGACTTCATGAAATTCGCTTTGAATATGTTGATGATTCTGCGATAACGCTTGGAATGTCTGTAAGCGCTCTTGGCGTGCACTGTTATACACAATAGGCTCAGTAACGAAGCAAATCGCTTCGAACCCTTGTTCAACCAGATGATTAAAGGCCATTTGTGCGGATGCGGGGTTATCTAATCCAACCATATCGCTGGGAAAATTGTCGATTTTTCTATCTAATAAGACAAAAGGCAGGGTGGTTTCTTTCAGTACGTCAATAAATTGTTCGTTAACACCCGCTGAATTTATGATAAGCCCATCCACGCGGTAACCTTTTAACAGTTGAATAAATTGGCATTCACGTTCAATGCTGTTATCCGCATTGCAAACGACGGTCATAAAACCTTGTTTGATTGACTCGGCTTCCACCCCTTTTAGCACTTCAACAGAGAATGGATTACCGATATCGGCAATAATCAAACCGATCAAGCCTGTCCGCCCATGTTTCAAGCTACGCGCCATTTGGTTTGGCCGATAGTTTAATTCACGAATAGCGCTTTCAATACGTTGACGCAAATTATCTGAAAGCAAATGAAATTCACCATTCAAATAACGTGAGATACTGGTTTTCCCTGCCTGAGCTTTGGCAGCGACATCTTTGATCGTGGCAACTTTTTGCGTTTTCGGGGCCATAGCTTTCGGTTTTTCCATTCTCTAAAAACATCACCAAGTGGTTATCTTACTCGAATAAGTGTCATTTTACTTGCGGTATTGCGTTAACTTGCTGTTTTAGCCATTGAATAAATATATCTGCCTTTGGGTTTCGTTTTTCATTCAACATGGCAAAATAATAGCGTTGTTGGCACTTCAGCGAAATATCGCCAAATGGCATCACCAGTTCTTGTCGCTTCAGCCGTTTTTCAACCAATTGTTTACGCCCCATTGCCACACCGGCATGGTTCATTGCGGCAACAATCGCTAAATCGGAACGATCAAAGCACAGGTTGCGACGATGTGGAAACAGTGCCAACTGGTAATGCTCACTCCACGCTTTCCATTCATCATAATCGGAGTTGCTACTCCATGCCTGACGGTCATGTAATAAAGTGCAATTTTTTAGTTGATGAATATTATTAAGTAAATCATATTGCTGCGCGTATTGCGGGCTACAAACAGGCACAATAGATTCAGTCATCAAATCCTCACAATACAGATTAGATCTTGTCATATCATCATAATAAATAGCAATATCAATACCATACCCACGAAAATTAACATCATCGTTTCCCGTTAAGAGATTCAACTGAATTGAGGGGTATTGATTAGCAAAATCTGCAATTTTGGGGATTAACCAGCACTGAGCGATAGATGGCCGTGAATACACCGTCAGTTCACCCGAGATTTCTTGGTTTTTGATATCAATGATTTCTTGGTTAATATCATCCAAATTTTTACGTAGAGCCCAGTAAATTCGTTCCCCGTCAGAGGTTAGCTCAATACGCCGATGAAAACGCTCAAATAATTTAAACCCCAATTCCCCTTCTAACATGTTAATTCGGTGACTAACTGCACTTGGTGTTAACGAAAGTTCCTGCGCCGCTAAGGCAAAAGAAAGATGCCGTGCTGCTGCTTCAAAGGTATGCAAGCGCGATAGTTGATAACTTGATAGCCGTTTATTCCATTGAATAAATCCAGATTGCTCAAATTGATTGAAATTTGCCGACACAATGCCCCCAATAAAAACCATGATGCCTAATAATCCCTACAATACCCATTTTAAGATGAATTTAGGTGTCCCAAAGACTCTAAAATCCAATTTACATGACTAATATCACAGCCTTGGGTTAATTTAGTTCATCTAAACTGCATGTTTCATCGTTTGTCACCTCTGAATATTTATTATCCAATAGAAGAACAACAACAAGATGATCAGAGGTAGGATATGGACTCTACAATGTGGATGATTGGTACTTTAGTTATCAGTATTTTACTAATCATCGTTTCAATTATTAAGTTTAAGTTTCACCCTTTTTTAGCACTTTTACTCGCCAGCTTCTTTGTCGGTATCTCCATGCAAATGAACCCATTAGAGATGGTCAGCGCCATCGAAAATGGCATTGGGGGTACACTTGGGTTTTTAGCCGCTATTATCGGCTTGGGTACCATACTCGGTAAAATGATGGAAATCTCCGGTGCAGCAGAGCGCATTGGGGTGACATTACAAAAGAGCCGTTGGTTAACGCCTGACGTTACCATGGTGCTGATTGGCTTAATCTGCGGTATTACGCTGTTTGTTGAGGTGGGCGTTGTCCTGCTAATCCCATTAGCTTTTTCTATTGCGAAAAAAACCAATACCTCGTTATTAAAACTGGCTATCCCATTATGTACCGCACTGATGGCGGTACACTGTATTGTACCACCACACCCTGCGGCTCTCTTTGTCACAAATGAATTAGGTGCTGACATTGGTACAGTGATTGTGGCAGGGCTCGCAGTAGGCTTAGTCGCGTCATTAGTGGGTGGGCCGCTGTTCCTTAAGTTCTTAGGTGACCGCTTACCATTTAAAACGGTGCCAGAAGCCTTCTCTGACCTCGAAGTACGAGAAGAGAAAGATTTACCGTCTCTCGGTGCCACACTGTTTACCGTTTTACTGCCAATTATCCTCATGTTGATCAAAACAGCCGCTGATTTAAACATGAGCAAAGATAACCAGTTATTTACCTTTTTACAGTTTATTGGTAACCCAATAACCGCTATGTTTATTGCCGCTTTTGTCGCTTATTACATGTTAGGGATCCGACGTAATATGGGAATGAGCGTATTACTCAGCAAAACCGAAGAGAGTTTTAGCTCAATCGCTAATATTTTATTGATTATCGGTGCGGGAGGGGCATTTAACGGTATCTTAAAAGGCAGTGGGCTGAGTGACTCCTTAGCGATGGTGCTATCGGGTATTGATATGCACCCAATCTTACTGGCCTGGCTAGTGGCAATCATCCTGCATGCCGCAGTCGGTTCTGCCACTGTTGCGATGATGGGCGCAACTGCGATTGTGGCTCCGCTAATGCCAATGTACCCGCATATTAGCCCAGAAATCATGACATTAGCCATTGGTTCAGGCGCAATTGGTTGCACTATCGTCACTGACTCGCTGTTCTGGTTAGTCAAACAGTACTGTAATGCCACTTTAGCCGAAACATTCCGTTTTTACAGTGTCGCCACGTTGATTGCATCTTTCGTCGCGCTGGCAGGGACTTTTGCACTTTCATTTGTGATTTAAAAGAGAGTAATTATGACTCAGATAAATGTTGATAAGTTAATTGCTGACTACCCTTTAGTTCAGGACTTAATCGATTTAAAGCAAATTGCGTGGTTCAACCCAAATGTCACGACGACACAAGCGGGTTTGCCTTATGTCGGGCTAACCATTGAAGATGTGCAAGATGCAGAAGCGCGCTTAAATCGCTTTGCGCCTTATTTGATGAAAGCGTTTCCAGAAACTCAAGCAACACAAGGAATTATCGAATCTGAAGTTATCGATATTCCAAACATGCAAGCCGCGCTGGAAAAACGTTATCAAACGCCAATCGCGGGAAAAATGTTACTGAAAAAAGATAGTCACCTGCCAATTTCGGGGTCAATTAAAGCCCGAGGGGGGATCTATGAAGTACTCACTCATGCGGAAAAACTTGCCTTAGCCGCCGGTATTTTATCGACAGATGATAATTACGAAATTTTATTCTCTGAACAATTTCGCCAATTCTTTAGCCAATACCGTATTGCAGTCGGTTCAACCGGTAACCTTGGTATGTCCATCGGCATTATGAGCGCTAAACTCGGCTTTAGCGTCAGCGTGCATATGTCCGCTGATGCCAGACAGTGGAAAAAAGACAAATTGCGTTCACATGGTGTGAATGTGGTGGAATATGAGCAAGATTACAGCATCGCAGTTGAGCAAGGCCGTAAAGAAGCCGAAAAAGATCCTAACTGCTTTTTTATTGATGATGAAAACTCAACCACCCTGTTTCTCGGCTATGCTGTCGCAGGCCTTCGTCTAAAAAGACAATTTTTAGAGCAAGGGATTACTGTGGATAACGACCACCCGCTATTTGTCTATTTACCTTGTGGTGTCGGCGGTGGCCCCGGTGGTGTCGCTTTCGGGTTAAAACTGGCCTTTGGTGATGCCGTCCATTGCTTATTTGCCGAACCAACGCACTCGCCTTGTATGCTGCTAGGAGTGCATACTGGCCTACATGATGGTGTGTCAGTCCAAGAAATTGGTATTGATAATATTACCGCCGCAGACGGGCTGGCAGTTGGCCGTGCATCCGGTTTTGTGGGGCGTGCAATGGAGCGGCTTATTGATGGTTATTACACCATTGACGATAGCGAAATGTATAACCTGTTAGGTTTACTCAACCAAACTGAGTCGATTAAATTAGAACCGTCAGCCTTGGCAGGTATGACTGGCTGCGTACATGTCACGCAAAACACGGGTTATTTGCAATCCAAATCCCTCACGCCGACGAAACTGGCCAACGCAACACATCTTGTATGGGCAACGGGGGGCGGTATGGTGCCTGTGAATGAGATGCAAAAATATTTATCACAAGCCAACCTAAGTTAACAATTAATGTATTCAACGCCCTCTTCGCGTTCAATGAGAAGAGGGCTTTTTAGTATCAACCACACCTTATTAGCTTTGTAATAATTGCCCCGGTAATGGCACTAAATTACTTTCAATATAACGTCTCACTAAGGTCGCGAGCGCCACTAACGAGTCCAAATGAGTCCTTTCCCAGCCGTGGGAGCTGTCTAGTGCGAAACACGCTAAAGCCGCACGAATATCCCATCCGGCATCAATGGCCGCAGCACTATCAGAACGATAATGTTTAAACGTATCGCGGACGTGAGGAATATCATACTGCTGGCATAATTGCAGCAAATGTCGTGTAATTGCCAAATCAAACGGGCCGGTTCTGTCACGAAAGGCTAAAGTCAATGCGTCATCTCGTGTGGTTTGATCTGGGGCAGAAACTGAGTTATCAATCGCTAACAATTCTTGAACTTGCGAACCAAAACCGTGTGTACCGCCAATTCCGACCTCTTCTGAAATTGTGAACATCATTTGGCAAGGCACCTCAGGCACAACGCCATCATCCACCAGTGATTTTAATGCGGCTAACATCACCGCACATCCAGCCTTATCATCCAAATGACGCGATACAATAAAGCCGTTATCAATAAATTCGGGTTGTGCATCAACCGCAACAATATCACCGACATTTAAGCCATGGGATTGTAAATCAGCGAAATTATAACAAGGGGCATCAAGGCGAATTTCTAAATTATCCCAATCCGCAATTTGAGTATCAACTTCAGTATTAAAGCGATGCCCAGACGCTTTTAATGGCAAAATAGTGCCGCGATATTGGTGATTGTCACTAAATACCGTCACCCTTGCACCTTCCGCAAAGCGTGCTGCCCATGTGCCTGTATTACGCAGTGCCAAGCGCCCATTTGGTTTGAGTTGTGTCACCATCGCCCCAAGCGTATCAAGGTGTGCGGCTAATGCACGTTTAGGTTCTTCAGAGCCAAGCGTGATATATAGCACTCCGCGGCGTGTATATTTCGGCGTGAACCCCAACTCAGTCAACCATTGATGTGTCCGCGCAACGGCTTGTTCAGTCATCCCAACCGGGCTAGGCGTACATAACAATGTTTTTAATACAGAGGTCAGATATGCTTTATCTATCATTACGTTACCTATCTTCACTTAAAAAACGTTCTTGCAATGTGGCTTGTAGCGCTAACATAGCTTTTTCTGCGTAGGCCATGTGTGCTTCCATCACCGATTGAACCTTCTCGGCGTCTTTACGGCGTAAAGCCTCGATTAATTGATATTGGTATTCAATACCTTGGCGCCTGTCGACGGGCTCAGGTTTTAAATAAATGTCCTTACAAACCGCTAAATCTTTGAGTAAACGCTGTAAAAAGTGGCAAATAAACACTAATAAAACGTTATCGGAATAGCTGGCAACCACCGCATGAAAATCCAGTTCTGCCATCCGTTGCTGCCAGCGTTCGTTTTCATCTGCGGGTTCATGGTCATAAATGGCGATGGTATCGTATAGCTTCTGGATACCGTCATTATCGATGTTGTCAATCGCACTAACCGCAACCACCGGTTCTAGTAATTTACGTAACGTATAAATATCTTTGATTGATATATCCCGCGTAAACAAATAGTTCGATAACAAACTCATTGCTCGCGATTCAGTCATGGAATCAATAAACGCACCACCACCCGGCCCGGTTTTCGTTTTAATTAACCCTTGAACTTCCAGTGATTTCAGTGCTTCTCGCACAGTACTTTTGCTGGCGTTGTAATGTTCAATAAGTTCTTTTTCTTGTGGCAAACGGTCACCGGGTATGAGGTTATCGGCCATGATAGTTTCTTTTATTGCATTGACGATTTCATCAGTCCGCTTAATACGTACTGGTTCTATCGTTGTCGGCTTATTGGTGCTCATATTAGGTTCTCAACTGGTTTAAATAAGTTTCTAAGCGACTGAATCAACACGAATACGAGGGGCACTAGCCAATAAATTTCGCGTATATTCATGCTCCGGTGCGGCAAATAAGCTGCGGGTATCTCGACATTCTAGCAAATCCCCTAAATAGAGTACGGCGACTCGATCTGCTATTGATTCCACTACCGCTAAATCGTGACTAATAAATAAATAGGATAACGAAAACTGTTGTTTAAGTTGTTCTAGTAACAACAAAACTTGCGCTTGTACCGAAACATCCAACGCACTAACCGGCTCATCTAGTACTAATATTCGTGCATCTGCGGCTAAAGCTCTCGCAATGGCTAACCGCTGTGCTTGCCCTCCCGAAAACTCATGGGGATAACAAGCTAAAGCATCGATTGGCATATTGACGGCCTCAAGTAATTCCGCCAGCCGAGCCGCTCTTTGTGATGAGTTCATGTGTTTTAAATATTTCAACGGAACAGACAAAGTTTCTCCAATGGTTTTTCGCGGGTTCAAAGATGCGACAGGGTCTTGAAAAACATACTGAATGGCTTGCCCAAAAGCTCGTGAACCTTGCTGCTGCCACTCTGCACGAGTTTGTCCTAAGACAGTAATATCTCCTGAGGTCTCGCGGTCCAAGCCAACTAAAATACGCGCTAAAGTGCTTTTCCCTGAGCCACTCTCCCCAACCACCGACAGAGTTTCACCTTCATAAAGTGATAAAGAAATATTTTTTAATGCATGAACTTGGCGCCCTCGAGGGTGAAATAGGCTTCTTGGCTGCCCGAAGGTTTTCACTAACTGATTAACCTCAATCACTTTTTTCATTAAACCTCCTGTGCCGATGTCAAATCATTACTATCGGGCTGATGACCATAGAGTTGTTGGACTTGTTTTAAAAACCCACGTCCTTCCCCTAACTTAGGTACACTGGCGATCAGACGTTGTGTATAAGGATGCTGAGGCTGCCGTAATACCGTTTGCGTATCACCGGTTTCGACTATCTCACCTTGCTGCATCACCGCAACACGGTCGCAAATTTGGTTAATGACCGCAAAATCATGGGTAATAAATAAGAGCGCAACACCGCGATCACGGCGTAGCTGGTCAAGTAATTCTAGAATTCGCGCTTGTACTGTGACATCTAATGCGGTGGTCGGCTCATCAGCAATAATCAACACGGGGTCATTAGCCAGAGCCATTGCGATCCCTACCCGCTGGCGCTGTCCGCCCGAAAGCTCATGGGGATAGGCATCGAAACGTTCTCGCGCATCTGGGATCCCGACGCTGTCCAACAATTCAATGGCTTTGTTTTTCGCCTCATAGAGTGACAAAGATTGGTGAGCGGTGATGGCCTCACGTAATTGCACACCGATGGTAAACTGGGGATGGAGCGTCGTCAGTGGGTCTTGGAAAATATATGAAACCTTCGCACCGCGACGGCGCTGCATAACAGATAGCGGCAATGACAGCATTTCTTCGTGTTCCACATAAATTCCCCCCGCCGTAATCAATGCCGGAGGTGATGCGAGCAGCCCCATCACAGATAAAGCGGTGACACTCTTACCCGAGCCGCTTTCCCCAATTAACCCTAGACACTCCCCCGCCCCAACAGTAAAACTGATCCCTTTTACAGTTAAACGTAATTGATTTCCTTGGCGAAAAGCAACCGACAAATCTTTGACTTCTAATACCGCTTGTTCACCTCCCGTTTTCGCAGGAATATTAACTCTATCGGTTTGTGTCATTGGTTGTGATCGCTGTAAGGCTCCCGATTTTAACCGGGGATCAAGAATGTCACGCACGCCATCCCCTAGCAGGTTAAAACTAATCACAATAAGAAAGATCATAATACCGGGTACCAATGCCACATGAGGAGCGACAAACATCTGTGCGCGCCCTTGTCCTAGCATTGAACCTAAGTCTGCATTAGGTGGCTGAGTACCTAGCCCTAAAAATGACAAACCTGCCGTCTCTAAAATCATCCAACCGATGGTCGTTGACATAGTAACCACAATGATTGGCAAGACATTCGGTAACACTTCTGTTAATAGGACTTGTAAATGGTTTTTACCTGACAACCTAGCTGCTTGAATAAAATCCCTATCGCGTAAACCCACTGTTAACCCACGAATATTCCTAGCAAAAAAGGGAATATTCACTAATGCGATCGCATATAACGCATTGAGTAACCCTGGCCCAAGTACCGCGACAATGGCTAATGCCAATAGAATGTATGGAAATGCCATTAGCATATCAATACAACGCATCAATAATGTATCGGTGCGATGGCCGACATACCCAGCCACTAAACCAATCAGGGTGCCGAATATTGCAGCGATTAGTGTTGCTGAAATACCGACTAATAGAGACACTCGCGTTCCCCACAGCAATCGAGATAAAATATCTCGCCCTAAATGGTCAGTACCTAATAAATGACCAGACGAAAAAGCGGGAAGTAGCCGATTAACTAAATCAGTTTCATCAGGATTAGCAAGGGGGAGCCAAGGCGCTAAGAATGCCAAGAGCATAATGATAGATAAAGTAAATAGCCCCAAAGTTGCTAGGCGGTTCGCTAGCAGTAACGAGCCGACCGATTGGCGATGACGATGCTGAATAACAGGGGTCACAGATTGGCTCATGATTTCAACCTCGGGTCTAATATGGCTTGCGCAACATCCGCAAGTAAATTGATAAAGACATAGGACGCCGCGGCAATCAATACGCCCCCTTGGACTAAAAACAAATCACGAGTTGCCACAGCCTTCACCAACATGGCGCCTAGCCCCGGCCATTGAAAAACGGTTTCAATATATACCGCCCCACCAAAAACAAAGCCCGCTTGGATACCAATGACGGGAATGACGGAAACTAATGCCATACGAAATGCATGGCGGAAAATCACTTTGCGCTCACTTAAGCCTTTTGCCCTTGCGGTGCGAATAAAATCAAGTCGCAGTACTTCTAACATTGCTGTGCGCGTCAAACGTGCTATCACCCCTGTCGCAACCAATGAAAGCGTCACAGCAGGTAAAACAAGGTGATGCAATAAATCACTCAGGCCACCGCCTTGCCAAATATCGTACATTCCAGATGCCGGAAACCATTGTAATTGAACAGAAAAAAGCATAATCATCAATAAACCAATCCAAAAAGATGGCATTGAGATACCCAATAAAACGGCGAGTGTAATAAATCGGTCACTCCAACTAAATTGACGAATGGCAGAAAGAACCCCGGCCAATAGCCCTAAAATTGAGCTGAGTAACAGCGCACTTCCGCCCAAAATTAATGTGGCAGAAAATCGCTCTAAAACCTCATCAACAACAGGTCGGTTAAGGACAAATGAGCGGCCAAAATCTCCCGAAATCAAATTATTCATCCAAATAAAATATTGCTGATATAACGGCTTATCCAACCCAAGCTCTGTTTTTACTCTAGCCACATTTTCAGGAGTCGCCCAAGGGCCAAGCAGTGCTTGAGCTGGCTCTCCAGGGATCATTGCCATGATAAAAAAGACAATTAACGTCAAACCAATCAGTATGGGTATGGTCGCTAAAATGCGTTTCAAACAGTATAACCACATAGTTTTTCCCCATAAAATCAAATAATTAATTGAATAGCTAACTCACATTAATTAATCAATCTTTACGAACGTCTTTAAGTAATAAGTTAAAATTAGGCTGCAATTTGAAATGCTTAACATGCTCATTAGCGACCGCATTTTGCTTCCAGTTCGCCACAAACAACCAAGGTGCATCTTGATGAACAATTTTTTGAACTTGTCGATATAACTGAGCGCGCTCCTCAAGGTTATTTGTGACCCGCGCTTTATCTAACAATTCATCCAGTTGCTTGTTACTGTAATAACCGGAGTTAAATCCGCCTTTATCCGGCCAAGAAGCGCTATGCAAGGTTAAAAAAGGTAAGGTATCTGGGTCATTCGTCATCCACGCCATTTCGGCCATATGCGCTTGTTTGAGGCCTGCATTGACCTTGGATAAGTAGGTATTCCACTCAAAGGTTTGAATTTCGACAGCTAAACCAACCGCTTTTAGGTCAGCTTGAATAGCAGTAGCCATAGGAATCGGGTCTAACATTCCTGAGCCCCCTTCGGTGACATAAAAAATAATTTTTTGCCCTTGTGCCCCCGCTTCTGCTATCAATTGGCGAGCTTTTTCAGGGTCATAAGGGTAAGCGTTGGTTTCTTCATCAAATGCCCAATCGAAAGCTGATGGAATCGGACCTTGTGCGACGCCTGCGGAGTCCTGAAGAATATATTTCACAATATTTTCTTTATTTACCGCGTAGTTAACTGCTTGCCTTACACGCACATCATCAAACGGTGGCTGAGACGCATTAAGCATGGCATACCAAACATGAGGTCCTACAGCTTCATAAACATGGAAGCGGTTGTCATTAACAAATAACGGGACATTATCAGCAGGGACTTCAACCATGGCATCAATCCCCCCTGATAACATTTCGGCTACCCGGGTATTGGCGTCAGTAATAGGCCGAAAAACAACATGTTGTAAGCTGGGTCTACCATCCCAATAGTCTTCATTAGCGGATATGACAACCCTTTGGTTTGCCGTCCATTCATCAAATTTAAAGGGGCCTGTTCCGCTGGGATGGCGACTAAAGTCTTTGTCATATTGCTTTACTGCTGCGGGTGAAACAATCAGCCCTGCGGGTGTGGCTAAGTTTGATAAAAACGGGGCAAACGGTTCTTTTAAGGTAAAAACCACAGTCTTGTCATTCGGGGTTGTAATCTTGTCTATCGCAGAGAAAAAAAACGATAATGGGAATGGCCCAGTATGGTAATACGGGTGCTGGTTATCCAACATTCGTTCAAACGTGAATTTGACTGCATCCGCGTTGAAGGGGCTGCCATCATGGAACTTTATATTCTCACGCAAGTGGAAAGTGTATGTGAGGCCATCATCACTAATAGACCATGATTGGGCTAAAGCAGGTTCAAGCGTTAATGTGCCATCAGCATTACGAACTAACCCTTCGTACAAGTTAACCAAAATTCGGGAATCATTCGCAGCGGTTGCAACTTGCGGGTCTAATGACTGCGGCTCTGCAACTTGCCCTAATAACAAAACATTCGGGTGGTTCACCTCCAATGTCGGTAGCGAAATAAAGCATAAAAGCCAAAAACTGGCTATCCACCTACATAAACGCATATTCATTCGCTCCTCCCCGAGTACTGACATTGCCATATGATTGTGAAGTGTGATTTGTGTCAATTTTGTTAATAATTTTATCTTTTTCTTTATTTATGATGATAAATTATATTTCAAGCAAGAATTTATAATGATAAATTTGATCAAGGTCTAATTTATGAGGTGCAAAATGACATTTTCAATTGTGGCGCGCTGCCCATTGACAGGAAAAATAGGTGCAGCGACGGCAACAGGTGGTCCTGCGGTTGGAGCATTAGTCTTACACGGTAAAAGCCAAACGGGAGCCATCGCCACTCAAGCAATGACAAACCCAATTGCAGGCTTAACCGGTATTGAATATTTGCAGCAAGGCCATAATGCAAATAACAGCTTAGACTACCTTGTAACGCAAGATATTGAGCGGAAGCAACGACAGCTGATTGTTCTTGATAATCATGGAGGTACAGCTGATTGGACCGGCCAAAATTGCTTACCTTGGTGCGGAAGTTTATCGGAGCCTAACTTAGCCATTGCTGGAAATATGTTAGTTGGAGAGCAAGTCCTGAATGCCATTTATCAGAGCTACCATAACAACTCACATCAAGCTCTGGCTGATCGATTACTCATCGCCATGCAAGCAGGTGCAGATAAAGGTGGTGACTACAGAGGGATCCGTTCCGCTGCATTAAAAGTATGGAATAACCGACAATATCCAGATATCGATATTCGCAGTGACTGGTCAGAAGCACCGCTATCAGCGCTTTCCATCATTCTTCAACAGGTTCGTTCCGAAGATTATGCTGATTTTTTTGCACAAATTCCTACAGGAAATGAATATATCACTCGTAATTGATGCTATTTAGGTGTGTATCGACTAATAATGTAAAATAATTTAATGATATACACCCTGAAACAAAATGGTTAATAAATCATTTTATTATTAACTCAATGAATAATTATGTATTTTTTTATTATTCTTAATTCTTTCATTCATCCCAAAAAACTATTTTATAATATATTCTTAATAATTGATTTCTATCTTGCAGCATCTTAATCATTTGCTGCACAGTAGTGGAAACCAAAGTCTCTAATTATTTAGCTATAATACTCAAAGTAATCAAAGTGACTGGTTTTTCGTAATCTACAAATGCACTTTGTTAATTTATCAAGATTATTAACCTTAATAACAATTAGGTTATTACCCTCACTCAGTTACTACGCTAAAAAATAGATGAAAACAAAATAATCATAATTATCAATAAATTAAAAAACACCACCTAGATGTATAAAATACATACAAATAAGTGAGTATTTTTAAATCAATATGAATTATATTGCTCTGACTCTACGTATAATTAATAATCAAACGAACAAAAAATAACTCATTTATTTCATTTAAAACATATTTTTTATATTCACCCCCCCCTTTAGCATTTAAGGGATATTCAGCACTTTCTTCTGTGATGAAATATTCATCCCTTATTTTGGTTTCACTCTTTATAACACTATTTAAGCGAAATATTTATATTTACACCCGTACACTTTTCATGACAGTTAGTTATAAAAAATAATAAATCACAAATTAGAAAAACAGCATAATCTCCGACAAACCCTTTACAACACTGACAATATCAATTTACTTTCGCGAATCATTCACCCAACTTTATTAACAAATGCTACCCATACTTAATAATTATGAAATATATGATAAGATCATAATCTCAATTTGAAATTATTTACTATATAAAAAACAAGATTGTTATTGAGGTTATAGATGAAAATCTCGAGAAGAAAGCTATTATTAGGGGTTGGTGCTGCTGGTGTTTTAGCAGGGGGTGCTGCGGTTGTTCCTATGATCAATCGTGAAGGTCGTTTTGAATCGACTAAATCACGTGTACCAGCTGTTGCTGGCACAGAAGGCAAATTACCAGAGTCTGCAGATGCAGTCATCATCGGTGCCGGCCTTCAAGGGATCATGACTGCAATTAACCTTGCTGAAAAAGGTCTTAATGTTGTTATCTGTGAAAAAGGTGTTGTCGGTGGTGAGCAATCAGGCCGTGCATATAGCCAAATTATCAGTTATAAGACTTCCCCAGCTATTTTCCCTTTACACCATTACGGAAAAATTCAATGGCTTGGCATGAACGAAAAAATCGGTGCTGATACCAGCTACCGTGTTCAAGGCCGTGTTGAAGTACCTTCAAGCGAAGAAGATTTAGAAATTTCAAGAGCGTGGATTAAATCTGCATCTGAAAATCCAGGTTTCGATACACCTTTACGTACCCGTATGATTGAAGGAACTGAACTGGCGAATCGTCTGGTTGATGCACAAACTCCATGGAAAATCGGTGGATTTGAAGAAGACTCAGGTAGCCTTGACCCTGAAGTTGTCACACCAACCATGGCAAACTACGCAAAATCAATCGGTATTCGCATCTACACCAATTGCGCAGTACGTGGTATTGAAACGGCGGGCGGCAAAATTTCTGATGTTGTCACAGAAAAAGGTGCAATCAAAACTTCTCGTGTTGTTCTGACGGGCGGTATTTGGTCGCGTCTGTTCATGGGTAACTTAGGCATTGATGCTCCAACACTGAACGTTTACCTATCACAACAGCGTATTACTGGCGTACCAGGCGCACCAAAAGGTAACGTCCACTTACCTAACGGTATTCACTTCCGTGAACAAGCTGATGGTACCTACGCCGTTGCGCCACGTATCTTTACTAGCTCTATCGTAAAAGACAGCTTCCTGTTAGGACCAAGATTCCTACACGTATTAGGCGGCGGGGAATTACCATTAGAGTTCTCTCTTGGTAAAGATTTATTCAACTCCTTCATGATGGCAACGTCTTGGAACTTAGACGAGAAAACACCTTTTGAAGAGTTCCGTACCGCAACTAATACACCAAACAACGAACACTTAGATGGCGTTCTGGAAAGACTGAGAAAAGAATTCCCAGTATTTAAAGAGTCTAAAGTGGTTGAACGTTGGGGTGGTACCGTTGCACCAACGGATGATGAAATTCCAATTATTTCAACAATCGAGCAGTATCCAGGACTAGTCATCAACACCGCCACAGGCTGGGGTATGACGGAAAGCCCTGCATCTGGTCGATTAACGGCAGAATTGTTAATGGGCGAAACACCATTTATTGATCCTACGCCGTATAAACTTTCCCGTTTTAGCTAAAAAACAGGAAAAAAAGCGATTTTTACTGTGGATCTATTAGCGAATAGTTTAAAGTTACATGAAAGTTTAATTTTTGATAAAACTAATAGATCCTATTTACTTTGATAATGTTAAGGAGTTTACATGCGCTATAAAACTTTATTGCTTTCTCTGCCTTTGATTTTAGGTGTAGCAAGTGCGAATGCAGCCGATGATGTTAAACGCGTTCCAGTGAAAGGATTCCCTATCTCTGAATCAGTAGAAATCAACGCGGGCAACCTCATTTTCCTAAGCGGAAAAGTTCCTTCTAAAATCTCTGCTGACGCAAAAGAAGGCGTTTTAGAGTCTTATGGTAATACCGAAGCACAAACAATCAACGTATTAAAACAAATCCAAGCTAACCTCGAAGGTATGGGCTTGACGATGAATGACGTTGTTAAAATGCAAGTATTCTTAGTTGGTGGTGAAGAAACTCAAGGTACTATGGACTTCGCTGGCTTTATGGCTGGTTACAACAAGTTCTATGAGTCTGAGAAAATTACTAATCTGCCAGCTCGTTCTACCTTCCAAGTCGCTAAACTGGCTAACCCAGCTTGGAGAGTAGAAATCGAAGTGACAGCGGTACGCCCTGCTGCAAAAAAATAAGTTCTTCTAACGAAGAATAATCAATAATGGGGCATAATCATTATGCCCCATTATATTTCCCCCTAATAACCCTATTCCATTCTTTTTTTGATACATTACTTCACGCTACCGCTATTATTTATCCCCCTATCCTCTGTGCGGTCACAAATTATCACTCCTTTTCTGTGCAACCGTTTCACACCTACTTATAATTTCAAAGAACGGATCAGGGCTGAAAAATATGACATCGCGGGTAAACAAAAATGACTCACAATACTGTCAGTCGAATGAATTTAGACCATCTTAAAACTTTTCATTACGTGGCTAAAAGTGGTAGCTTTACTCAAGCAGCACATATTTTATTTTTGAGCCAACCAGCTGTTAGCCAACAAATCCAAGGTTTAGAAAATTCTCTACGGGTTGCTTTATTTGATCGTTCCCGAAAAAAAATCACCTTAACCAGTGAAGGAAAAGTACTCTATAGCTATACCAAAAGATTATTTTCATTATTTGATGAGATAGAGCATGTCTTTCAAGATTTAAATTTATTACAAACTGGAACGCTAACAATTGCAGCAACTGCTGTTATGGGCAGTTATTATTTGCCAGATATCCTAAAACAATTTAATACTCGCTATCCGCTGATTCATATAAAAATAAAAATTGGCAATTCACAGCAAGTGATGGATTGGGTAGCAGAACAAGAGGCAGAAATTGGTTTAGCAGGCCGAGTCCCTATTGTACCGAATGTAAACCAAGTATTCTTACACCGGGAGCCCTATATCGCCGTTGTCGGTCCCAATTCTCCACTTCTACAACTTCAGCGTCCATTAACAATAGAAGAGTTCACAAACGCTTCTCTCGTGATGAGGGAAAAGGGAACACGCACTCGTGCTAAAATTGAAGATTGGCTAAAAGCACATATTGCACTCCATGATTCCCCTCCCCCTATTATTACTGTCACTAATTTAGAGGCGACAAAAAGATTAGTCGCAAGTGGTTTTGGGATTACCGCGTTGCCTTATTTAAGTGTTATCGATGATATTAGTGTTGGAAAATTGATCCAGCTACAAATTAATGCCTTTGATGTTGATGCAGATTATTATTTAACTTATCAAACTAATCGTTCGCTTTCCGCAGCTGCTTTTCAATTTATTATGCTATTACGCGAAATATCTGACGAAATATCATTAAATAGTGATATAGCGCAACTTATTCATACCGAAAATATCTAAATCGCATCAATTATACAACAGATAAGCAACTATAATATTTACTTATATTACGCATACAACTTGCTGATTTTTGGTTCCTCTATGAATGTGCAAAGATGGTTTTAAATAAAATGCATGGTTAATAATAAAAATTAACCACTTTGTTCTTCTCAGGAGTAATCATAATGGCTAAAGAAATTGAACGTAAATTTTTAGTATCGGGTGATTCATGGAGAGAATTAGCCAATGGTGTTCGTTACACCCAAGGTTATTTAAATAGCCAGAAAGAACGTACCGTTAGAATAAGAACTATCGATGATAAAGCCTTCTTAACAATTAAAGGAATTACCGTCGGTATTACTCGAACTGAATATGAATATGAAATTCCCCATGCTGATTGTGTTGCTATGCTGACGCAATTAGCAGAACAACCCATTATCGACAAGAAACGTTATAAAATCCCCTTCGATGGCTTAATTTGGGAGGTAGATGAATTTTTTGGTGTTAACGAAGGGTTAATTGTTGCTGAAGTCGAACTTAGCGATGAAAACCAATCCTTTAAAAAACCCGAATGGGTAGGCGACGAAATATCTTCAGACCCCAAATATTTTAATTCTAATCTTGTTGCTAATCCTTATACCACATGGAAAAAATAAGGGGAATTTTATGAATACATTAACTAAAAATATTGCGATATCAGAAGAAGATGCAAGTAAAATAGTACCTAGAGCAGAATTTAGAATATTTGGACATGACCTTATTAACGAAATAGAAACTAAAATTTGGGATGTCAAAGCAACCTTATACGCTGCGCGAAAAATGCCAATAGAAACCTATTTTTTATCTGAAAAAACGAATGATGCCAATGTAAAAGTACGTGATGGATTATTAGATATTAAAGTTAAAGTTGGTGAAACAAAAGAGGGCTATGAAATATTCCAACCGAGAGGCAAATTCCAATTTCCAGTAAAAAAAGAAGAATTAAATATTATTTTATCTCACCTTGAAGTTGATATTCCTCTCGATAAAGACAGCTATGAAATTGAGGAATTCAAAGCTATTGTGCGCCAACACCCTTGTCTCAATGCAGTCACCGTTGAAAAAATACGCTATGGCTTTATGGTCGATGGCATTATTTGTGAGTTTGCACGCGTTTGGTTCAATGGGGCACTAATGGAAACCGCTTGTTGTGAAAGTGAAGATTACGAAAAAATGCAAGCCGTCGTTAATGCCTTAGGTATCAACAAATTACCTAATACAAATTATTTGAAAGCCGCCAAGCGTGTTGTTGGCATGTAACTCTTTTATGTAATGCATATCGTTGTTCATCTATATGGGTCGAGTCAAATAACACCGACCCTTGAATGATAATAATAAAAGGAGATATGTATGTCAGCAAATAGTAAGCCAAGCTTTGACCCACTTGATATGCGTAATTATTCATTAGAAAAATTCCGTGATATCAAAGCTGGCGCACTAATGCAAAATCTCAAACTCATTGGTGTACCTTTAGCTATTCTCTCATTTCTATTTTTCGAATTACAATGGTGTGGGACAATCGATGTATTTGAAGCACAAACAAAAGTTCCCGCAGCTCATTGCTATAGTGCAATGGGGATTTTTGTTGCTTCACTGATTTTATGGCTCACTGAAGCTATTCCAAATTATCTCACGTCATTAATTGTCGTTGTTGTCGTTATCATTACTGGTGTGATGAAAATGCGCCCTGCCTTCGCGATGCTGGGTGAACCCGTCATGATTCTAAATATTGCCAGCTTTATCCTAGCGAGCGCATTAGTTACGACAGGTTTGGCAAAACGTATTTCACTCATGCTAGTACTCAAAACTAAAAATCATTTAACCATGTTATTCCTATGCTTTGTGGCATTAAACTTGATTTTTGGTGCATTTATTAGTGCAACCTCGGCAAAAACGGCACTACTGCTGCCATTATTTATGGTGATTTCGGCTATCTACGGTGCCACTGGTGGTGCTCAGCGTAACAATGTTGGCCGTAATATGGTGCTCCTTAACTTACTGGCGAATAATGTCTCCGCTAGCGCATTCTTAACAGGTTCTGCGGCCAATTTATTAGCGGCAGCAATGCTAGAAAAAGCAGGTGCATTAGTCACTTATCAAGATTGGTTTATTGCACTATTCCCATTGGCTGTCATTCAATGTTTAGTCGCATGGTGGACTGGGACTCGGTTTATTTTTAGGATTACAGATGAAGAAAAAACACCGAAACTCGAAGGTGGCATGGACCGCTTACGCTCGGAATATAATGCATTAGGTAAAGTCAAAATCAGTGAAATTAAAGCAGGGGTCGTATTTATTCTTGTTTTACTATTATGGTCCACGGGTAAATGGACAGGCTTACGAGCTGAAGTTGTCGCATTAGCAGGTGCTTGTATTGTCCTGATGCCCTCTTTTTCACGGCTGCCAGCAATGGGTGTCATGAAATGGAATGATGCTGATATTCCATGGCACATGTTAATGTTTAGTTTTGGTGCTTACGTATTAGGCGGTATGATGGACCAGACGGATATTGTCGGCCTTTATGTCCACAAAGCCTTTGACCATTGGAACATAGACCCTCAAGGTGCTGGAAAACTGCTTGTTTTCGCTGTATTAAGCGCAGTATTTGCACTCACCACATTGATTAGTGAAAGTAAAACAGCACGTACAATTATTTTATTCCCTATTATTATTGCCATTGCTCAACGATATAACTGGGATTTAGTTGGCTTCTGTTTACCAATGGCGTTTATGATTAATCAGGTTTATGTTCTCTATTTTAACTCTAAGCCTGCTAATATCAGTTATTTGACTGACCAATATTCAACCGGTGACTCATTTAAATATGGTATGATTCAACTCATTCTTATCTGGATACTACTAATACTATGGACACATTACATTATGCCACTCATGGGATTTAATAGTTATCTTTGGTAAAGATAGAATATTGGCCAAAAGAACAGTGTGAAGGAAAATATGATTAAAGAATCTCTCAAGATCCATGGAAAAAAACAGTTTGAAATCAAACAAAAAGTGTTGTTTCCACGTAAGTCTAAAGAGATCCGTTACCAAGTAGAGACCTTTTTCTTTTTGCCTTCATCATTACAGATTAACCCAGACCTCTACACAGCATCAAACCTCCAGCGCAGCCTCAAAAACTATATTCGGCTGCGCCCACCGACCGTAAAATTATCATCACTGACTGATGAAAACGGGGCATTAGATGAACTAAAACAGTGGTTACAACAATGTACGCCACAAAACTTACCTTCATTAGACGAGTATGAAAATAGGCTAAAGCGCTATGCTTTAACCTTCAAAAGAACCGTTCGTTTGAATGTTAAAATGGTAAGCCAAAATCCCCAACGGCAAACGCCTGAATACTTAGCTGAGTTCATGGCAAACATCGCAAAATGTCTCTGTACTTATCGGGAATTAGCAACACAGTCAACCAAAATTGAAGAAGCAATCCATTCCAATGCATTTTCTTATTGTGACGAATTCATGACGTATTACACCATGAATTATTTACGTGATTTATTAGCCGATAAGCAAATGCCATTGCGCGAAGAAATACGTCATTTCTGGTATCAAGAAATGCGTTACCTAAAGAAACAATACCCTGATTGTTTTCCTAGTGATGAGACGGATGCTGAATTAGTCACATATCGCCGTAATTTATTGAAAAAATATATCAATCGCTATCTCTATTTAGAAATTCGCCACAAGCGAGGACTTCCCCTGTTATTACACTCTATTTATGGTATTGCTGCTGCAATTTCAATGCTTTTCGCAACTGTTATCGCCTTTTTCTGGCAAGGAAAATATGGGGCTTTAAGTGCCAACTTATTTTTGGCTATGGTCATCGGCTATATCTTCAAAGATAGGCTGAAAGAAGTAGGTCGAGAGCAGCTGTATCGCTTATTTCAAAAATGGATCCCTGACCGGCAATTACGTATTTACCGCGAAGGAGTGAAAGCACCAGTCGGTATTTGTAAAGAGTCTTTTCGTTTTATTAATGAAAATATGCTTTCCCCAGATATCCGTGAAATGCGGCAAAAATCGCATTGGGTCAATTTAGTTAACGTCCAGCGAATGGAAGATATTCTGTATTACCGCAAAGATGTATTGCTACATAACCGCCAATCCGTGTTTGAAAAAAACCAATCATCAATCGCAGATATTACGCGTTTTAATATTTCGGATTTCCTAAAATATATTGATATTAGCTATGAAGAACTCACTGTGAATGATGATGAGCCTGCGATTATTGGTGAAAAGGTGTATCACATTTACCTTTGCCGTCGCGTCACAATTAACAAAAAAACTTATAATGAGCTAGCTCGTTTAGTGGTGAATGCCGATGGAATTAAACGCTTAGAAGTGTTGCAGTCACTAGATTTACTGACAACCGATGAAGATATTGAAATTTCACCATAAATATTTTGTTTTTTTATTTTCTTCTCAAGAAAAATATTCTAATTCACGATAATTTTCTAAATCATTCGAACTGTAGCAAGGCGGCAAGAGAAGATATCTCGGGGAGCATACAAAGGTATGTGACCCGAGTAGCTGAACGTAGCCAACACCGCTACAGCTCGAAGGATGACGAAAATTTAATTTTCTAAACCATTCGAACGGCAGCAAGGCGGCAAGAGAAGATATCTCGGGGAGCATACAAAGGTATGTGACCCGAGTAGCTGAACGTAGCCAACACCGCTACAGCTCGAAGGATGACGAAAATTGGGAACATACAAAAGTATGTGACCCGGAGTAGCTAAACGTAGCCAACACAACTACAGTGCGAAAGATGACGCAAATTTAGTAGTAGAGAGCAATATACTGATCATCCACCCGCTTAATATCCACTGGCGTATCAAAAATATCCTCAATAATTTCAGATTTCATGATGTCTTCTGGTTTGCCATGATAAGACAGACGCCCGTTTCTCAGTGCAACAATGTAATCTGAATAAACAGAAGCGAAGTTTATATCGTGGATCACTAGGATAATGGTTTTCCCTAGTTCATCAGCCGCTTTACGTAATAACTTCATCATAATCACCGCATGCTTCATATCGAGATTATTGAGTGGTTCATCCAGTAAAACATATTCTGTATCTTGGCATAAAACCATTGCAACATAAGCTCGTTGGCGCTGGCCACCCGATAACTCATCTAAATAGCGGTGGCGCAAATCTGACAAATTGAGAAAAGAGAGTGACTCATCAATTTTCTTTTTATCATCAATAGTTAAACGGCCTTTCGTGTACGGATAACGCCCAAAGCCAACCAGCTCCTCGACGGTTAATCGACTCGCAAATTGGTTCTCTTGGCGCAAAACCGATAAGCATTTTGCTAATTTATCACTGGGTGTTGTTGAAACATCAAGCTCATTCACTTTGACATAACCGCCATCATCGGGCTGTAACAAACGCCCAATAATCGACAGCAGTGTTGATTTACCTGCACCATTAGGCCCGATGATTGAGGTAATACCGCTATTTTTAATTGTTGTTGTCACGTTATCTAAGACTTTAGTATCTTGATAACTTTTCGATATCTGACTAATTTCAATCATACTAAAACCTTCTTAACACCATATAAATAAAGAAAATTCCGCCGACAAATTCGATAACGACTGATAATGTTCCCGCCATATTTAAACCGTACTCAAGAATCAACTGGCCACCAATCAGCGCAATGACACCAAGTAGAAAGGAAACGGGGAGCAAATAGCGGTGTTGGCTACTGCCAGCCACTAAATAAGCTAAGTTCGCGACCATCAAGCCTAAGAATGTTAAAGGGCCAACCAGTGCTGTAGAAACAGCAACCAAGATTGAAATAAGTAACAAAATAACCGTGACTTGCTGGCGATAATTAATCCCTAAGTTCACCGCATTGGCTTGCCCTAACGCGATAACATCAAAACAATAGCGCATGCGCCACAACAAAACCCCTACCACCGCTGTAATCAGCAGTGTGAATACAATCAGCTCAGGCGTCCCCTTCGTAAAGGTGGCAAACATCCGGCTTTGTAAAATGGAAAATTCATTGGGGTCCATTAAACGCTGTAGTAATGTCGCTACACTGCGAAATAATGTGCCAAGAATGATACCTACCATCAATACTAGGTTGATATTCATTTTAACTGACACAAATAACCAGCGATAAAGCAGAACAGAGAACAACACAAGTAATGTGGACTCTAATAAAAATTTACCAATATTCAATAACCAAGAGGATGGAAAGCTATCGGTATAGAAGACAAAAATGGTTTGTAATAATATAAATAATGCTTCTAACCCCATGATAGATGGGGTCAGTATCTTATTATTAGCAATGGTTTGAAAGAGAACTGTTGAAACCCCAGCAGCGAAAGCCACCACGATCATCGTGAGAACAATATAGCCTCGATGCGGCAAAATATAGGCAAGGTTACTGCCCAAATTGACCGTCATATAAAGAATAATGGATAACAATGACAAAGCCAGTAGTATCCATATTCTTTGCAACGGCGTTACCCTTTTCTTCGGTAACGCTATTGATGTATTAACTTTTTGCATAACGTTGTTGCTTCAACAATAAATATAAAAAAATCACCGCGCCAACAACACCTAAAATCACACTTGCAGGGATTTCAAATGGATAGCGAATTAAACGCCCAATAATGTCACACAGTAAAACTAAACCACCACCAGCAATACAAATCCAAGGGATGGTTTTACGTATGTTATCCCCCATCACTAAGCTCACGAGGTTTGGAATAATTAAGCCTAGGAAAGGTAACGCCCCGACCACCACGACCACTACGCCGCTAATTAAAGCGATAATCGATAAACCGATGGTCATTACTTTGCGATAATTTAGGCCAACATTAATTGAAAATTCACGCCCCATACCGGCAACCGTAAAGCTATCGGCAATCCAGCAAGCAATTAACGTTAATATTCCTACTAACCACAATAGTTCATATCGGCCTTGAATGATGCTAGAAAAGTCACCGCTCATCCATGCACCAAGTGATTGTAATAAGTCGAAATAATAAGCAGTAAAAATGGTCAATGCGCTAATCACTGCACCCAACATAATCCCTACCAGTGGGACTATCAGGGCGGATTTTAAAATGACACGACGCAATAGCACCATAAACAACATGGTGCCAAGAAGCGCAAAACCGCTAGCGACCACCATCTTAGTCATAATACTTGCTGCAGGGAAAAGCACCATAACGACCAATAAACCTAAACTGGCTGACTGGGTTGTCCCTGCAAGAGAAGGTTCAACAAAGCGGTTTTGTGTTAATAATTGCATGATTAGCCCAGCAACGCTCATGGCGCTACCTGCTAAAATCAAAGAGACGGTTCGGGGAATTCGGCTAATAAAAAAGATGTCTTGCATCTCTGGGTCGGTGAAAAGCGAAACGGGTGACACGTCACCCGCTCCAATAAACAAGCTTAATACCGCTAAAACCAATAACGCGATAATTCCACAAAAAAGATAAAGCGTTTTCATCGGTTATTTTGCTTGGCTCTTCTCTAATGCTGTATTGATATCGTCCATTAACTTAGAGTAAGTTTGAATACCACCTGCAATATATACGGCAGTTGGGTCAAGGTAAGTAATTTGGCCTTTTTCCCACGCTGCGGTTTTTCTCACTAATGCGTTATCTAATACTTCTGCTGCTGGCTGTGCATCTGTTTTACCAATCGCGCTATCACGGTCGATAACAAATAACCAATCTGGGTTTAATTTCACCAGTAACTCTGCATTAACGATGTTACCGTGGCGACCCGTGTTTTCTTCAAATACATAAGCAGGTTCAAAACCTAATACATCAAAGATAAAGCCGAAACGAGAACCCGGACCGTATGCGGAAATTTTACCGCCACTGACTAAGATCACCATCGCTTTACCCGCGGTAGGTGCTTTAGTTTTGATACCTTCAATTTTAGTATTGAAGTCAGCAATCAATTTTTTGGCTTGTTCTTCTTTACCAAACAATGCACCAAGTTCATTAGTACGCTCAGTTAAGCTACCAATAAAGTTTTTGTTATCAATGTCTAATGAGATAGTTGGAGCAACGCCACTGAGTTTGTCATAGGCATCACGGGCACGGCTTCCACCTAAAATCAGGTCAGGTTTAGCATTACTTAATGTTTCATAAGCGGGTTCAAATAATGTTCCGCCATTGACGTATTCAGAACCACTATATTTCGTTAAGAATTCAGGGAAGCGAACGTTGGTTTGTGGAACACCCGCAACTGGGGCTCCGAGTGCATCCATGATGTCCAATGTTTCCATGTTCATCACAATGACTTTTTGAGGATGACGAGGAATTTCAGTTTTGCCTTGGGCATGTTCTATCGTGATAGTTTGTTTTTCTGCAACTTGTGTTGTTTCTGTCGTGTCTTTCGCGTTATCACAACCGGCTAATACTAACGCAGATAACAAAGCAATACCCGAAACTAATGATTTTGCAAACATCTAATTTCCTCCGTCCATCGATAAAAGTACTGATGATTAAATTTTGTGATTCACAATTTGGCGTATCTTACACGCAAACAAGCGCAAATGATATTAGTTTGCATTTGCATTCACTAAAAAGTTGTCTTAACGCACAAAAACATCAATTCAATGAATTGACCACGTAGGTTTTAATGTTTAAACAAAGAGGATAGATATAGAAAATCAGGAAAATAGAGTAAAACGTGATTTGATTGCACTTCATTGGTTAAAATAAATAGGTTGAGCCTGCGACTGTATTTGCTTGCTTAACTATTTTTATGACAGCAGACGATATAAATCCGTAATCTCAACCTATATACCATTAATTCCCATTTAAATGCGCATGATTACATGTCATCTAATTGCCCATTTTCATTGAGCTGAGAACTAATATCTTCCAGAAACCAATCAATTGGCGTTTTCATCAAAAATGCAAGTTTAAATAAATGAAACAAATCAATCTTGATTTTACCTCTTTCATAGCGTGAGATTTGCTGTTGACTAACACCTAACAATTGAGCTAACTGAAACCCTGTATATCCCAGTTCTCTACGTTTTTCTAAGATCCTCTGACCTACCATATAATGGATTTTTTCGCTGCCATTTTCTGAATACATATTATCACCATTTATTAAGGCACAGTTAAAATAAGGGCTGCGGCACCTTCAAACTGACCAGCTTGAACTCGGCCATTGGTACCTAATACGGCTTTTAGGGATACCGAGTTTGTTCCACCTGCAGGCACATGGATTTTGTAACCATTTTCCCCTGGAGTATCATTCCCACCTAAATACAAATTCGCATATAAGCTATTATCTGCTCGTAAATTTACACGTCCATTTGTCACGTTCACACCAGTGGCAATCACCAAAACATCCATCGCTAAGTTACATGTCACACTAACGTTCACTTGTTTTGATTGGCCAGCGAGATCAGCTTCGCTAATTGGGCCAAAGTTAATATCCGGGATGTTATTGTTGATCTTACAAGCTCCTATTGGTGGCGGAGCTATACCACATTGAGAACCAGGAAGTAGACCTCCTCTGCTTGTAACACCAGTGCGATCTTGGTAAAACAGCCCCACACACTCTTGATTATTCTGTAACCTAACTCCGGTATGAACAGCCCACTGTGTTGCTGGAGCTGTCGCTCTTGCCAAAACCCCGGGGATATTCTGAACATCTATCATATATCGATACTTAGAAATTTCGGCCAAATTGACTGTTGCAGCCCCCGGTGTTCCATCAGCGGTATGCTTATGACTTATGGTGAGATAGCATGTCGACCACCCATAACAAGGATTAGGCGTACTCGGCGATTCAGGATCCCAACGAGCAATCACATATTTATAATCTGCATCTCCGTTATTTGGATTATTACCGGGTCTTGATTCAGTGATATAGGAAAAAATATAAGCTGATGCAGAAGGCGAAAACATGACTGCACCAATTAATAGCGATAAAAATACTTTCATATTAGTTCACAGCCTTATTATTCATAATCTAATTTAAATGTTGCTACAGCACTGTAAGGCCCTACTTTTATTGTCTTATCAGCAATAGCATCCGGTTCACCTTTTAAATAGGCATAGAACCGCAATTGGTTAGCGCCATCTTGTAGCGTTAGCTTCGAGCCTTTCTGTTCAATAGCCAGTGGTGTTTTATCTGAATTTTGCAGCCCCACCGCGAAACCCGATGCAACACTACTTGTTGATAATGCTAAAAAACCAGGAAGTGCAAGATTAGGTGTCCCTGAAAAAGTCACTTCCACAAATTTGCCTATTGTCGTGTCACAGTCAGACAACTTAATCACAAACTCTTTAGGCGGAGTTTCACCATAGGCATAAAAGTTTTTCTCCGGTGTATCAAAAAAATCCATCGGAATGTTTTCATCACCCGGTAAAATAGTGCAAGGCTCCTCCACTAAATTACCGATAACTCTTAAATTATCAGGCACAGCAAAAGCAGCATTAAAGTTAATAATTAAGGCGCCTGCTACTGCACATTGGATTACTTTGTTCATTATTGGTACTCCGCTAGCAATGTGCCTGTTGCAGTAAAGCCCCCTTCAGGCAACGTCACTCCCAATCGCTTGACAGGAACAACCTCTAAAACAGGCGGTTGCCCATAAGTAATTTTCAATGGTTTATTGATTTCAAAACCTAAACCATTTTGGGTAATACGCATGCCAAGATCTCGAATATTGGTTTCCAGTGCCGACTTATCAAAATCTGTTGCTGTCCCTTTGATAGTTAGCATTAAGTCCCAACCTTTTAAATTGTCTTCACACTTCAAAGCGTAATTAATAGGTTTCGTAAATCTGATACCATCAATCTTATGTAAACCAATATCTTTGTATTCAATAACGTGGACTTTATCTTCAAAAACAGTGCAAGGCGGTGGAATTAGCAAGGTTCCAGTAAACTCCACATCATTTGCCATCACGGCACTGCTAGGTATAACTAACAAACTCATTATCAGAGGAAGTCTTTTCATTATTCTTTGCATTATTTTTCCCTCACTGATAATCAAGTTTGATAGTGACGCCTGCATGAAAAACCCCACCCTTTGTCAGAGTTGTGGATAAATCACGAACAGGTATGGCTTCAAATTGAGGCGCATTTGGGTACACAAACTTGACCTCTTGGTTCAATCGAAGCTTGCTTCCGTTATAACGAAAAGCAATCCCTAAACCCGGAAGATCTGTTTCAATTGCCCCACTATCAAAAGATGCAGGAATACCAATCAACGTCATTTTCATTTGTGATGTTGGCCTTTTTTCACAATTAATATTGTAATTTATGGGCTTCGAATAGGCGTTACCGTCAATTCGGGTACTCATGATCTCATCAAAATTAACTTTGATTATATTTCCACCATTAATTTTGCAAGGCGGTGGAGCCAAAACAACCCCTTTAATCGGTACAGTTATCATACCGGGTGTAACTGTTGCCCGTGTATTTCCCGATGGGCTAATACGTGAATCAGGTAATCCTGCATAAGAAACCGATGTAAAAAATAGTCCAGCGAGACAAGATGCCAGCAGGTACCGCTGCTTGTTTAAATCACTCATAATCCACCTTAAAGTCCATTACGGCGCTGAAACTTCCTTCAGTCAATTTTTCAGGGGTTCTCACTGGCGTTACAAAGTATTGAAGAGTACCCTGCGGTGCATCGAGAAATTGAGGACGACCTCGGCTTCCTAGCCTGATGTCTTCTCGTTGTGCATCTGTCACTTCTAACGCCAAGCCAGAGACGCCTTTTACACTTAACATTTCTGGAAAATGTTGATCCGATACGGCAACAAAAGAGACAGTTATCACCGGTTGCATTGCATCCCAAAGCGATCTTCCCGTTCTTGTGTCTTTCATTCGGCTTTCCGTGCGAATGCAATGTCTAAATTCTAATTCGAATGAAACTGGCTCAGCTCTATCACCAGGTTTACGCAGTGAATAAGAAGGAATCTCCCCTAGAGACACTTCTTGGCGCATTGAATTAGTCACATCCATCGTACAAGGTGCTTCGGTCATCATGCCATTGACTGTCAATGTTCCATGTAATCCATCAATATCCCAACTGTCTGCTCCAAAGGTGAACACTGGAACTAAACCGAATAAGATAGTGCTGAACAGGAGAGTCCTTTTCATACGTTATTCCCCGTTATCTATCCGTCGAAGATTCAACTTTGCAAGTTGTACCAGCGCAACCAAACGTCAGTTTAGGCCTTCCACCATAATCGTTGATATAAGTTAGAACGGGTTTTGCCCCCATCGCACTTGCACTACCTTTAAGCATTCCATTACTTTTTGGTGAGATCATGACAGGCTCAAACTGTTTCACCGTGTCTCCGCCCACTTTTGTACTTGCGTCTACAATGGTGACGAAATAAGGGGTTGGATTCGTGACTTCGTAGGCATCACCTTTACGTGTTAGCGTAATTTTCTCTTGCCATGGATTCTCTAAATCCGTGCGTGTGGCATATAACGCTTTTGGTCGATAAAACAATTTAATTCGCGTCTGTAATGCAATTTGTAATACGTTCGCTTCTTTACTACGTGGTGGAATTTCACGTAAATTAAAGTAATAAACACTCTCTCTGTCCTGAGGCAATGTCGCGATATCAGGAAGAGCTTGAATTTTAACTTGGCTACCTTCACCCGCTTCTACACGTTGAACCGGGGGTAAAACTGTGAGTGGGCTTTCAATTTTGTTACCATTTGCATCTTCAATCCACCCCTGTGCAAGGTATGGTAACTCTGTGTTTTCATTCTTAATATTCAAGCTAATGGTCTTTTCAGCCCCATTATAAATGACGCGTGTTCTATCGAGGGCAATCGCGGCCAAAGCCTGCCCACATAGCACCGCGGATAACGTGATTGTTGTAGTAAAAAATGCAATTTTCTTAATGTTCATATGTACCAACTAGTTATAAAATCAAGCAATTTGGGTTACTCGGTATAATCTACGCTGTAAGCAATATCCGGTGGTTTCAATAACCAACGCTGACTGGGTGCTACGCCCTGTTTAATCGGTGCAGGCTTGTAAACTGGTGCTGGCTGCCCAACAGGAACGGCTTTTGCTGGCATATACCCAGGTTCAACACTGGGGCTGCTTGTACACGGTAATAACAGTGAGTTAAATTCAGCCGTTGTAATATTTTCTGGAACCTGAATTTTGCACTGCGTGCTTCCATCCCAATGCACATCTAAAACTTCATTTGGATTGACACCAGAGATATACACAGAGCCATTATCAGTCACGATACCGAGCTCTCTATTTTTTTCATTTCTCACTGTGGCGCCAAATGGCGGATAACTTCCATCGGCCAATGCCAATCTCACCATAGTTTTAATACCCGATAACACTTCAAACTCACGATAAGCAACCGCCCCTTCGGTCAGCGTAATTGGCTGAGATGTCCGAATAGCTTCCACATTGTCAGGCAATTGAGTCACATCAATATGTGTATTAGTACGGTAATAATCACTGATATCAGCAACTACCGCTTTACCAAAAATATTGGTTTCCGTGGTCGGCCCGAAACCTTGAATAGGCACATTTTTCACACCTTCAGTACCCACCATCACACGGCTACCACCTGGGGTATTAATACGGTGCAGTGCGGCACCATGCCCTGTGACTGTTGCACCACCTTGTAGAGAAAAGGCGGCTGAAGAAGTATCACCATTGATATAGCTGGTACTTGCAGTTACTGTTGCTAAATCAGCGTAACGCGTATAGAAGCCATCAATAGTTCCACGACCTCGGCTACTCACCCCAGTACCAACACGATAGTTGGTCTTATCATCAACGGAGTCGAAATAGCTGACAGTGTGTGAGTTACCATCTCTCGTTATCATATTGTTGTAGCTAATTGATGCTCTATCTGCCCATGGCAAAGAGAGGTTCATGTATAGCCCATCGTCATTATTTCTATTATCAAATTTGTTGCGGAATGCCGTTAAACTTAAATTGATATTTTTAAAACGACCGATATTGAAATATTTCGCAATAGAAACGTTATAACGTTTTGCCGCTGGCTTATTCCAATAGGTTTCGTGGTTATAGTTCAGATACGCGGTTAGGTCTGCATTCGTGAAATACTTATTAAATGTAATCGTATATAGCTCTTTACTATTATCGAACTCCACACCTCTATAACGACGATCGAGGTATTGGTTCATACTCATAAAGTCACGTTCAGAGAATCGGTATCCAGCAAAGGTTACTTGGCTATCATATTCTTCAAAACGTTTTGAATAACTTAAGCGATACGATGCACCCGTATAGATTTTGTTATCTGTTTTCAGTTTTGCTCGTGACTCGGTGATATCGAATGAAATTGCACCGAAGGCAAGTAAATCTCGACCAACACCCAGTGATAACGCGTTATAATCACCCGCTGCTATACCACCACCAAATAATGACCAACCGTTAGAAACCCCCCAACTAAACTCCCCCGTAACAAACCCTTGCCCTTCGGTTTCATGTTCCATATTATTCGGTCGACCACCCGCTATCTTAAATAGCACTGAGCCTGGACGTGTTAAATAAGGAATAGAGGCGGTATTCATTTGAAACTCTTGTACAGAGCCATCTTGCTCTTCTACTCGTACATCTAACTTACCGCTAACCGCATCACTTAAATCTTGAATACGGAAAGGTCCCGGAGCGACTTGCGTTTCATAAATAACGCGCCCTTGCTGAGTTACAATCACTTTTGCGTTGGTTCTTGCAACACCTGTTACCTCAGGTGCATAACCACGTAGATTTGGTGGTAGCATTCTCTCATCTGAGATCAGGCTCACCCCCATATAACGGAATGAGTCAAACAAACCTGAGCGTAAAAATTGCTCACCCATCGTTAGCTTTGCATTTAACTCTTTGATTGCTCGATAAGCATAATACTGGCTCCAATCCCATTTACGATCGGTTGACTGCCCATTAGTCCGATTATAACTAGCTTGCCAATCAGCCCTAAAACGCCACGCGCCGAGGTTAAAACCTGTTGTACCATTACCAGTAACCGACTGGGTATTGGCTGAATCCGCAGGCCTTGTCACGTTAGCATTCAAGTTATAGTCAAAAATTAGAGCGGGCACCCCTTCATCCCAACGAGATGGTGGATCCCAGTTATCAGAAGTAAACTCAATATAAGCCTGAGGTACCGTAATTGTGATAGTTTCTTTAGCTAAAGAGCCATTTATTGTCATTCCAGGAATCGTTTCTGGAATTAAACATTGGCCATTGTTAGAAAACTCAACCTTCTGTTTCCATTCATCACGCAAAGCGATATGGTCGACAACATCTGGCGTTAAACAAGGCTCTGTCATACTTGGATCATTAGGATCCGCGATATATTCAATATCAAAAGTGTCAGCTAAGTCGCGACTATTTAAATTAATTTTAAATGGATACTTCCCTGGCATGACATAGCCTGCTCGAGAGAACTCATTTAAGGAAATATTGCTTTTATCCTGAAGGTCTAAAACATCCGTATTAAACTCAATATTATCATTATTCGCATTAGCTAAATTTATATGAGCAATAGCTATAAACACCATGGTAGCAACAGGCGTTAAAAAATAACTTACTGAGTTATTAAATACTTTATTTTTACTTTTTAATCGCAGAGCCATAATAGTCCCTTAGTAATAACTCAGTAATAATCCATTTTAAAACGGATAGTTGTCTGATAATTTCCTGGTTTTAAGCGTTTATTATTAGGTACTACCTGCACCTTATAGTGCAGAGTTGTCTCCCCTGCTCTGATGGGTAAATCCGGCATTGCCTTACCAGGTATTGCAACATTTCCAGCTGTGTCAGAAATTTTTACTGACAATCCGTTTGCATGCCCGAAAACATCGAAGCTGCGGCCATCTGTCGGGCCATCAAATGTAATATTGAAAGTTTGCCAATTAGGAGTTCCAGGAGTTACCGGTGTTAGAACACAATTGATAAGGCGTATAGAGAAATTACTTGCAGGGCTTTCTCTATCGTTAATTATCTGGCTAACCGGTACAGTTGTTATGTTAACTGATTGATCTCGGCTATCTGCATCAATTGCACAAGGGCTCTCAATAATTGAACCACCCATAGTGACAGTTCCTTTGAACTGACTTTGTGCCCGAGAATTTTGATTTTGCGCACTCGCTATCGGGGCAAATATCATTCCTGAAAGCACCATGACAATGATGCCAAAGTGATTCATAGCGACTCCATTTCAACTTAATAACCAATTTCAACGCATTAAAATTAGTGCCCATACATCCTTGTACGGGCGGTACCAATTACTGGTAGCTCAGAGCAAATGTTGCGATTGCGTCAAATTCACCTGGTACAGCTGGTTTATTTGTTGCATCAGCATCACCTTGCAAATACGCTTGGAAGCGCAGTGTGTTTGCACCAGTGAATAAAGCTTGAGATGGAGATTTAGCACCTAAAGCAATTTTAGTACCGTTGAAATCAGTGATCACGATACCTGCGTTTTTTGCAGTACCAGCGATAGCTAAACCATCAGTTACAGAAGCACTTGGCGTACCAGTAAATGTAGTTTGAACAGTTTTCAGAGTCGTGATATCACACTGTTCTAATTGGATGTTGAAATCGCGAGCAATACTTTTACCGCCACCGTTTAATGCAGATGTTGCGATAGCACCCATTGGTACTTCAAATGCTTGAGAACCTGGTGGAATTGAGCAAGGAGCATCAATGATTGAACCTTTAAAAGTGACTTGGCCGCCACCTTGGTTTGCAGAAGCAGAACCAGCAACCACTGCCAGACCTAAACCTAATACTAAAGCAAGTTTATTTAATTTCATTTTATACATTTCCATTAGATAAAAAGACAACACAAATTAAAATAACAAGTTATTATTAATCTGATTATTTTAATTTTTTTCTTAAAATATATTCGGTTAGTAAACATTAAGGATTGACACTAATAACCATTCCTATTTATCAAACTCCATTAATAAATAAGACAATTAAACAATGTATCAATGCGTTGCCATTATTATATCTCATTTTAATTATGTCAAATCCACCAATTAATTAACAACCTTCACTGTAAGTTAGTGATATATATATAATATCCACAATATACTCTATTTTGAATACACCATTACAGGATAAACAAGTGATGCATACCTAATTAAATTGATTTTTTCTTAATAAAAAACCACAAAATAAACCCATTCAATATTAATAAAGTTTTTTATACTCATAAAACGGGTTCTTATTAGTGAAAAAAAATGGTTCGGAAAATAACGCTAACATTAAAACAAGCCTAAATTATTAAAACGAAATTTTTATCGGTGGATAATTAATCAGAAATATCCCAAAAAAAAGAATTAAATAATTTCATAATATTTCTTAATTCATTAATTGTTACATTTATCTTGAAAATTAAAAAATAAAAATAATGGTAGTAATATCAAATATATAGCCAACAATTAACATACATAAAAATATAGAAATCAGCGAAAAAAGAACAATATCATAAAACATTTTTTTAAATTAAAATAAAAATAGAAACAATTAAGTGAAAATTTAAAAAAAGGCATGATCGAGAAAAACCTTGGCATTACAAAATATTTCAAAAGGTAATTAAAGGTAATTTTTAATTAATTTATAAATACAAAAACCTTATCTTAAGACCTGAAAATTTCAAAAAAAATATTTTCAATAACAATTGAATTATTTTATAATGAAATTAACCCATTTAATTAAGATAAGTTAGATAAAATAATTTATTAGAAAACTCACAATGAGTAAGTATGATATCTTAAATTGTTATCGATAATTACATCACTGACATAATAGTGAAATTAAATATAGAGACCCTACATTTAAGTAAAAACACTAATCAAGTAAAACATAATTCATCTTTATTTTTAACATTATCGACATACTTATTTTCGCATTTGTAGGTAGCTAAAAACTTAATGTACTACTCAAGAACAAAGGAACTAAAATATGATGAAAGTAGATATTATTGAGTCAAATATAAAATAGATTGATCTCAATCAGATTAAGAACAATCTATGCTAGCTTAGTTTGATGTCAATACGTCTTTATTTTCTTGATAGGGTATTCATTGAGATGGTACATGTGAGTAGGCAAGAAGCCATATCATGCTCTAAGCATCGGTGGGTCGGCAGATAGTCTCTAACTAGTCAAAATATAAGATAAGAAGTAGAAATTTTACTGCCACTTCGTGGCGTCAGAGTTTGAGGCGATTGCCAACAAGGCTAACATATTCTTCTCTTACTCCATGAGAGATGATCATCAATAGTGTTATTGGATTAATTTTTCAGCTGTAGAGCAACATACAATAGAACCTTACTTTCAATCGTTAGTAGATCTAATTTTGTTATCTCAGATATTCTTTTTAAACGATAATCTAATGTATTTCTATGAATAAATAATTCTTTAGCTGTTTCACGAGATAATAAATTATTTTTAAACCAGACTGTTAATGTTTTAATCAATACACCATTAGAATCTTCATGTAATAATGTATTCAATGGTTTTAATAGTTCTTCTGAAGACCATTTAAAATTTAACCCGTATAATAATACCGGTAGCATGATATCTTGGTAACAATAAATTTTTAACTGGGGTTTTTTAGCTTTCCCTACTTGCATGGTAATTTTAGCTGTCTCATATGATTTTTTAATTGATTCCTCTGCAGGATCTAAAAAGAAATTACCTAATGATATTTTCACTTGTAATTTAAATAATTTAAGAATATCCGATTCTAATTTTAAAATTTTCTTTTTTGCAGTGTCAATATCCCAGCGATTGAACTTATTTAATGCAGGAGTTAAGCAGACAATTTCCGTCAAAGATTGAATAGCGACTAAGTTATCAGGATTATTATACTCTATTAATTTTTTAATTTCTTGTAATTCACTAAATGCACTATTTACACCTAATTGTCCGCTATCTACTTCAATAATAATAGCGACTCGTGGAATAGAAAAATTAATATTAAGCTTTTTAGACCATTCAGTTATGTTATCAGGAATGGTTCCATTTTCAATATACGCTAGAATAATTTCTTCTTTAAAACGATCGTTTAAATTCAAATGGTTATAAATCTCTGCCTGCTCTAACATCATTACTGCCGTCATGGAAACCAGCTCCCCAAATTGTTTAATTTGGGTTGGCTCTCCGGTTAATCCTATTACACCAATAATTTTACTATTCAAATAAAGAGGTAAATTAACACCTGGTTTAACCCCATGTAAATGATTCGCAGTGGCGTCATCAATAACAACTGTTCGCTTTTGCTTTATTGCGAGTAATGCACCTTCATGGAATTCACCCAATCTATTACTATCTCCACTTCCTATAATACATCCAGTTTCATCCATAACATTAATATTACAATCAATAATTTTCATGGTTCTATCAACAATTTCTTGCGCTAATTTGGAGGTAAGACAATAATCATACATATTTCAACCTCTTTTACTGGTGCTGTAAAATAGAAATAAACTTTCCAATCATAAATTTCAATAATGTTTATTTTTAATTTAATTAACTCCAGTATTCAATATTCCTTGAAAAAATCAAGAAAAATAAATTTCATTTAAAATACAGCAAACAAAGCTAAATTTTAAAACTATTATTTCAATTTTTATTATCTATTTTAATATTCAGCGTATTCGCAATATTTTTAGTACAATTAAATAAATTACTTTCAGCATTATTTAAAGCTTCTTTTAGTGAACTAATTTTATGCAAAATACTAAACGCTGAATCAATACCATATTGTTGTAAATGACTGAGATCATCACCAAGGCTTCCAACAATGGCAATAACGGGTATTTTATGTTTTCTCGCTAACTGAGCGACGCCAAAAGGCACTTTGCCATTTAAACTTTGGCTATCTAACCGCCCTTCACCTGTAATAACTAAATTTGCTCCTACCATGTGTGATTCAAGGTTCAAGGTTTGTGCAATAATATCGAAGCCAGGCTTGAGTTCCGCTTTGAGAAAAGCAAGTAAGGCTGCTCCCATTCCTCCTGCAGCACCGGCTCCTGCAATATAATGAACTTCAACATGCAAATCTCGCTTAATGATATCTGCAAAATGTTCTAAATTTTTGTCTAACATTTCAACATGTTCATTTGTCGCCCCCTTTTGAGGGCCAAATATCACAGATGCGCCATTTCTCCCTATTAATGGGTTCGAAACATCACAAGCAATACTAAATTGGCACGCTTTTATCCTCGGGTCCATTGTGCTGACATCAATACTCGCTAAATCGGCAAGTGCTTGCCCTCCTAATTTGATTTGTTGCCCATGAGAATCTAATAATTTGGCCCCAAGTGCTTGCAACATTCCTGCTCCGCCATCATTGGTTGCACTTCCACCTATACCAATAATAATCTGCTTTACCCCAGTATCTAGGCAGGCCTTTATCAACTCTCCTGTGCCATATGATGTCGTTAGTAATGGATTTCTTAATTCAATAGGGACTAGCTCTAGCCCACTTGCCGCAGCCATTTCAATAAATGCTTGCTGTTTATTTTGAGATAAACCATAGAATGCCTGAACACTCGTACCTAAAGGACCAATAACATCAAGATGATAGATTTCCCCATTGGTAGCCTCAACCATCGTGACAACTGTACCCTCACCACCATCCGCAATAGGGCACTTAACATAAGTTGCATGCGGAAAAACCTCTTTGAACCCGTTTTCAATAACCGTTGCGACTTTCAATGCAGATAAACTCTCTTTAAATGAGTCAGGTGCAATGACTATTTTCATAAAAATAATCCTTTAGAAATTTTTATTATCAATAAGTTAAAAATTCAGGTGGGTACTCGCCCACCTGATACGACTTTTTATTATTTCGGTTCATCGAGTAAGAGGATCATAATTAAGCCAATCACCGCACAGATACCAAAGTAAGAGAAAACAGCATCAAACTTACCGGTCATATCTAACAATAACCCTGCCATCATAGGTGAAACGAAGCCACCTAAGTTTCCTCCACTATTTACAACAGATATCGCAATTGGATAGTTATTATTATCAGCGACTCCCATTGGATAAGCAGTAAATGCAGGCCAGCCAATATTCAAGAACAAACCAACCGAGAAAAGGGCAAGTGCAACTGCGCTCGTGCTTTCGGGTACATTCAACATCACTAACATCATCGCAATCGTCGCTACTGCGGTAAAAAGCATGGTGGGTTTGCGACGACGACCAAAAACTTTATCAGAGATCCAGCCACCAAAAATCGAGCCGATAAACCCACCAACAAATGGCATTGATGCAACAAAGCCCATTTTCATAAATGAAAAGCCTTTTTCATTTACCAGATAAGAAGGTATCCAGGTTAATATTCCATATAAAATACTGACCATCATGAAATAAGAAATAGTATTACACCAAATATTTTTAGATTTAAATATTTGGGAAGCTGAACTTAATGGAGTGACTGATTTAACACGAATAAATTTATCTAGCGTATTAAATTTAGGACTCAGAACAATATTGCCTTCTATTTTCTTTTCTGCAATTTCTGAATTATCGGCACGAATATAATCTAATTCACTTTGCGAAACAAAACGACTTTCCTCTGGTTTTGTTCTAACAAATAAATACCAAATAATTGCAAGAAAAATACCGGGAATAGCGAACAGAATAAAGACCCAACGCCATCCATAAGTTAATGCAATCCAAACAACTAATGGTGGAACAATAATCGGAGCAAACATCGTTGAAGCAATATAAACGCCAGTGGCGGTTGCTTTTTCTTTTGCTGGAAACCAGTTATTAATTGTCGACGTTAGCCCGACAGGAGTTGGTGCTTCGGCCATACCTAGGCCAAGACGCAACCACTTAATTGCAAAGGCAGATTGGGCTAAGCCAATAAACCAAGTCATGGCAGAAAAACCGAGAATGGATAATGACACCATACCTCTTATCCCACGTTTCGCCATCCAAAAGCCTGCGGGTATTTGACATAAAGCATAACCGAGGAAAAACATACTCGCGAGAGAGCCCGCTTCTAAATTAGTTAATTTAAACTCATCAGTAATAAAAGGTAGAACCGCACCAATATTACTTCTGTCTGCATAATTTACAGCATAGACGATAAAAATCAGGGCTAATACCACCCAACGATAATTCGTCTTTGGCCTAATCGGATTTGAATTTATCATTATTTTCGCTCCAGAGCAGTTTATTATTTAATACACGTTTTATTACCTGCTTTTTTAAGAATGAAACGATCCCTGCTAATTCATTAAAATTAACATTTAGGAACGTTATTTAATTTAAACTTACTTCAACTAATTTTATTTACTCGACAAGCTATGCATTGTTTCTTTTAATAAAGGATACAGCCCATTGTAAATATTAAACTGCTTGTTATAAGTATCTTGTGTTTTTTTATCTTGATTTGGTGTGAATGTGATATCTTCTGTTTTTATAATCGGTAAATCAGGGTCATTAATGCCACAGAAAAAACCGGCTCCTGTCGCACCAACCATTGCCGCGCCAAAAGCCGCTGCATCTGCTGTTTGGGCAATATTATATTCAACCTGAAGAATATCCGCTTTAATTTGAGTCCATAACGTATTACGTGATCCTCCCCCTACGCTGAGTAATTCATCTAATATCACTCCCCATTTTTCATTAGCAATATTCAAAATCTGTTTTAAACCATATGCTGTACCTTCAAATGCCGCCCTGACCATATCATCGCGAGTATGATTTAGCCGTAAGCCTATCCATGCCCCCGATGCATTAACATCCCAAATAGGACTACGTTCTCCAGCTAAATAAGGCAGATAAATTAAGCCATTAGCACCAGGTACTGATGATTTTGAAAATATCTCCAACTGTTCATGGTCATTAACTTCCGGCCAAACCGCCTGGTTTAGCCAACTGAATGTCCCCCCAGTTGTCGACATCGCTCCATGGGCCAACCATTGATTGGGAACGATGTGATATCGGTTCATAAAACGAGGATCAAAGTTCGGCTCTTCTAAGCAAAACGTAATGACTCCTGATGTTCCTGTTGATTCAAAAGCTGTTTCAGGGTCAAGTAACCCAACGGCAAATGCAGCAGCAGCAGTATCTGCCGACCCTAAAATAATTGGCGTATTTTCTTTCAACCCCGTTTCTTGAGCGGCTTCTTTACTCACCTTACCAACCACAGAAGTGCACTGGTAAATTGGCGGTAAAATATCGTGATTAAACTTCCAATACCTTAATAGTTCTTTTGACCACTTAGGTGCTTTAGACAAAACGACTGCGCCAGAATACGCGGCTTGGGTCGGGTCAATGGCGGCTTTTTGACTTCCTAACTTTAAAGATAAAAAGCTATTAAGTAGAACGACCTTATGAACTTTTTGCATTAATTCCGGCTGTTGTTCTTGTAGCCATCCTAACGTTCCCACCCAACATGCAGACGGACTTGGACTATTACAAGAAAGTGCCCGAACATGCGTTATATTTTCCCCGAGTGTTTGCTGTATGAAACCTTCGGAACGCCCATCAAGATAAGTAATCCCATTTGCAACAGGCTTATGATGTTTATCCAATAAAACCAGCGTTGGGCAAGCAACAGAAAAACTCACAGATACGATATTCTTTACTTGAGAAGTCACTTCTTTAACTGCATCTGCGGTCTTTTTCCAAAAGTCATTTAAGTCAATTTCATGATTTTTGGGAGATTTGGAAATAATATTGGTATCACGTGAAGCCTTTGCCAATAATTCTCCATGGAAATTAAATGCACAAACTTTCACGCTACTGCTACCTGCATCAATTCCCAAATAGACACTGTCCATCATGCTGCCTCCAACGCCTGCTTTTAATTGTTATGTATAATAATTTTAATCGCGTCACCTTTTTGAGCGGTTGCCATGGCCTCGTTGATCTCATCTAAAGCAAATCGGTGAGTCACTAATTTCTCGATATCAATTAAGCCCGAAGAAATCAGTGTCAAGGCTTGCTGGTAGCCTTCTCGACTTAACGCACTGGCTCCTGTAAGAATAAGCTCGTTGTAGTGAATAATATTGACATCAATTTGCGCCATATCATCCTTTGAAAAGCCGGCAAACAAGTTAACTCGTCCTCCTTTTCTAGCGAGTTCCAATGCGGGATTAACTAATCCAGGAATGCCAATAGCAATAATCACCACATCTGCGCCCACCCCTTCCGTCAAGCCTTTTACTACATCCAGTAAGTTTTCTTGCTGGCTATTGACGACACGTGTGGCACCGCAATTTAACGCAGCCTGTTGGCGTTGTTCATTGAGTTCACTAACAACAATATTTGTCGCACCTGAGAAACGCGCAAGTTGCACATGCATTAACCCGATAGGCCCCGCACCAATAATGACCACCGTATCACCAAGCTCAATACCCACATTTTTTTGTCCATTGATACAGCAAGCTAACGGCTCAGCTAATGCTGCGGCTTCAAAAGACATCCCTTTCGGTATCTTAAAGACATTACCCGATGACAAAGCAACCTCTGGTATTCGAACATATTCCGCAAAAGCGCCATCAAATTCATAACCGATTGCTTGGCGGTTTAAACAGACATTTTCTTTACCGATACGACAATAAACACAAGAACGGCATGGCACGACAGGGTCAACAGCGATTGCGTCCCCGACGTTTAGGTCAGTCACATTTTCACCGACTTCGACAATTTCCCCTGAAAATTCATGCCCTATTACAGAAGGGTAACGCACGCCTTTGGTTTTTTTACCGGAAATAATCCGTCCGTCAGTTCCACAAATCGCGGCTGCCTTGACTTTAATAACCACATCGCCTTTACCAACTTGTGGATATTTAACGTCTGCCACTCTAAGTTCATTAGGCGCATACAATACCGCTGCTTTCATTTTTTCCTCCCCATGCATGACAGCTATGAACGTTGGTTATTTGCCACCCGCTTGCTTATATTCCGCGATAGCTTGGTCAACCGAACAATCATCATTGATTAATGCATTCAGAGCCTTAATGACTGCTGTTGGGTTTTCGTGCTGCCATACAAAGCGCCCGTATGTCACACCACCAACACCAATATCTAATGCTTTACGTGTATTTGTTAGGAAGCTAACAAGATCGCTCCCCATATCACCACCAGCTAAAGCAACCATAGCTGGGCAACTATCAACGACAGATTTAAATGTCTCAGGGGAACCAGACCAGAGTGTTTTGATGATATCGACACCTAGCTCAGCGCCTGCGCGAACACAGTAAGCGAGATTTTTCGCATCAAAACTGTCTTCAATCATTGGGCCTTTTGGATAAATGTGTGCGACTAAAGGCAGTCCTGCGGAAGCAGCGGCTTTCGATACTTGGCCTAAAAATGTCAATTGCTGTGCCTGTTCTGGCCCGCCCATAATACAGCCGACTGAAATTGCGTCTGCTCCTAAACGAATGGCTTCTTCAACGTCAGCAACGGGTGTGTCATAAGCTTCATGGTAAGGTATGGAGTAACTTGTCGCTTTCATGATGATAGAAACATCGGAAGCAACATATGGAGGATAAACTTTTTCAATAATACCTTTATGCATCGTAATAGCATCAGGTGCACCCGCAACAACCTGTTTCATGACGGATTTAATATCACCAATTCCCGGTAATACACCACGTGTAATCGGATGATCCATGGTAATTGCAAGAAGACGGCCAGATTTTTTATTTAATAATCTTTTTAAACGGATTTCTTTTCCTAAAAACATATTGATGACCTCTTTAAATCAATGAGTGAATTAATTAACTAAATTTTGAGGATGGCCAGATAAAAAGGCTTCGATATTGTCCATCATCATGTCTGATAAGGTTTGTATGGCTTCAAAACTAGCCCATGAGATATGAGGAGTAAGAATAAAATTTGATAACTGAGTTAATTTCATCATATAACTTTCTTTTTCAGGTGGTTCTGAAATACAAACATCAAACCCAGCACCTAATATTTTATTATTTATTAGAGCGCCATATAATGCTTCTTCATTAACGATCCCACCTCGTGCAGTATTAATTAAAATACAAGACGGTTTCATCTGTTCGAATTCTGGAAAGCTAATTAAATCCTTGGTGGATTTGAGTAATGGACAATGAATAGAAATAATATCGCTTTTCGCAATAACATCTTCAAAAGGTGTATATAGTGGGCCCATATTATTCGTGCCCTTGTATGTGGAAAATAACACCTTCATACCAAAAACTTTTGCGATATCAGCAACTGCCTTACCTAAGACACCATCACCAATAATACCAAGCGTCGAGCCAGCTAAGTTATTAATTTTATAATCAAAATAACAAAATTGACCTGATTCTTGCCAGCGACCATTTCGTACTGATTGTGCATAGGCTAATAAGCTACGACGTAAGGCTAAAATCAAGGTAAACGTATGCTCAGGAACTGTATTTATTGCATAATTCCTGATATTAGAAACTAATATATTACGCTCATTGCAAGCACCAATATCAATCACATCCGTTCCTGTTGCAGCGACAGAAATAAATTTAAGTCTCTTTGCAGCTTCAATAACTTTTTTAGTTATTCTTACTTTATTGGTAATAATAATGTCTGCATTTTTTACTCGCTCAATAATTTCATCTTCCGATGTTTTCCCATACCGTTCTAAACTATATTCTTTATTTATTTTCTTAATATTTATTCCTTCGGGGAAAGTTTCATGATCGAGAAACACGATTTTAACTGTCATTTTTATTACCACCCAATTAATCAACAAAATTAATATCAATTAGACTTTTTGATTTAATAAAATTATATAATTCACTTATCAGGAAGGCATTGTAAGAATGACTAGTTTTCAATGTTAAAAATTGAATATAATTGTGCAAATGCACAATTTGTTATGAATTCGATCACAAGAATGTGATGAATAAAAAAATCGGCCACTTAAAACAGGTGACCGATTTAAAATAAAGTGAGTTAATAACTCAACATTAGAAAAAGGTTGGCATTTCCTCTATAACATCATATTTATCATCAACAAGATAAATCACTTTCCATTTATCAAATGTAATACAGGGATGAGATGTCCCAAATACCAGTATATCACCAACTTGGAAATCACAATTTTCATCAAAAGATAAAATGGCATGTTGGTCCATTAAACCAACTGTTTTCGCACTATTAGTTTGAAAATAGACTGGCTTCCCCTCTCGGTATTGCATTAGAGGCTGAGGCAAACCTGCATCAAAGGCGACATCTCTTTTGCCAAAATTAACAATCGCTCGTCCCCTCTCAGGTACTGACTGAATTAATGCCACAATTTCCATCGCTGGCATCAAATCGCCATCTAACTGGCAGGCCATACTATCTCTAACTTTCAATGCGTTCTGAGCTTCATCATAAATACCGTGGTCATGTGTAATATAACATCCAGGGCGGATCACAAACCGAATAGGTTTAGAAAGATGAAACTCTGCCATTTTTTTACTGACCAGATCATACCAAACTGAACCTGCCCCAGTTATTAATAGCTGCCCTGAATAACGTGCAAATACACCTAAGTTATCCAGTTTTTGACTGGTGGTTAACACTCGCTGTAAAAATTGCTGTATCTCTTCAATATCCTTTTGAGCATCATCACTATGAATAACGCCTTCATAGAATTCAATGCCAGCAATCATTAAAGAAGGGAGTTTGGTTAACTCATTTGCCAATATGATGGCTTCTTCTTCACTTCGACATCCACAGCGTCCACCATTAACCCCTAACTCAATCAGCACATTTATGGTTAAATCTAACGATGAAAAAATAGCCGCCAGCTGTTTTGCATGAATCACGCTATCAACACAACAATAAATATTGGCTTGATTTAATAGCACTAACTCTGCAAGTAATCGAATATTGGTTTTACCCACGACTTGATTCGCAATAATGATATTCTGAACACCTGACTCCACTGCCACCTTGGCTTGATAAGCTGTTCCTACACTTAGCCCCCATGCACCTTGAGCAATTTGTCGTTTAAAAATGGCAGGCGTCATGGTGGTTTTACCATGTGGAGACAACGAAACATTCGCCACATTCGAATAATGCTGCATCCATGCAATATTATTTTCCAGCTCATTACGCTTCACTACCACCGCAGGCAAACACACATCCTCATGTAGAATGTTTACCGAAATACCCTCTTGATTTAATGTGGCTGATTTATGCCCTACGCCTGCTAACACATTCAGTTTCGTCATTTTTTTCCTCAACTTGCTGGTTACTGGCTTTTGGCTGTGTTTTCTCTCTCGTGAGTAATATTTTCTAGTACTTCTTCACGACTGAGTTTATTTTTTGGTGTTATCAATGTCACAACAACCGCGCAGACCAAACTGATGGCTAATGCAGGGATTACTGGGTTGCCTAATTTTGCAGACCACTCTGGCGTCAAGATAATCGTTAATGATGTTGAACTCCCCGCAACCAATGCAGCAATACAGCCTTGCCAGTTAAAACGATGCCAGAATTTACCCAATAACACGGTTACACACAGGCCTGACATAATCATTGATATCATTTTGGTAATGTAGCCGATAATGTCATTCGAAGTTAATGCAAAGACAAGTGCTAACAAGATGACGCCAAGTAAGAAGATACGAGATAAATTGATCGCTTTCTCAGGTGGAGGCATCCTACCTGTTACCATCGTATAGATATCACGTAGGATAATAGAAACACCCGCGATAGCATCTGAGCTACCTGATGACATATTGGCAGACATACCTGCAATCAATACCACCATCGCTAACACGTGCGGTAAAGCATTAGTTGCATATAAGAAAGCAAAGCTGCTGTTTTCTAAATTCGGCTCCATCACATGCGTTGCCATCCCGATAATCGCAGGTAGGAACGAAAACCCCATATACAGTAACCCTGTAATAATAAAGGACTGGCGGATAGCTTTAGTTGATGCTGCTGAATAAATACGTTGGCGATATGACGGTGTCGCTAATACACCAATGCCAATGACCACAGCCAATGATATCGCAGGTAAAACGCCTAATTTACCAATACCGAATAAAGTAAAGGCGTCAGGGTCTGTACTCTTAACAACAACATCCCAACCACCAACATAGCTTACCGAAGCAACCGCTAGAATGATAAACCCGAGGAATAAAACAATTGATTGCAGTGTATCAATCCATGAAACCGCTTTATAGCCACCAATCCCCACGTAAAAAACAAAGCCAACTGCGATAATGATCTTCGCAACAGTAATATCAATATCTGCCGCCCATGCTAGGTATAAACCGCCGCCAAGAATATGAGCGCCCAGCCAGCCTATCGATGCTAAAAATATTAATAACGCAACCAAGTTTTTCACTAAACGGCTGCCGCCTGTGTAATAGCAGATCTCTTCACTCATGGTCATAAAGCGATAATTTCTTACTGGCGCAAATAACCAAGCCGTTAGTAAGATCCCCGTCGCTCCACCAATCCCATACAACATTCCCGCCCAACCATTGGAATAACCAAAACTGACTGCACCAATACTTGAGCCCGTTCCCACCATCGTACCGACAGTTGAACCGAGAGTGAGTAGCATAGGGAGCTTTCTGCCCCCAAGAATGAAGTCTTCACCGGTTTTTTGATGCCTTGTGACGTACCAACCCACAAACATCATCACAAATGCATATAACAAAAACCACATTAAGAAATTATTATGTTCCATAGTAGCCTCTCATCGCCTTAGCAATTAAGATTTGAATTTGCTGTTGAAGCAGGTGATATCCACTTCAACCATACAATCGACGACAAGGTCAGCGACAAAGCACACCCGCGCAGGTGGGTTATCTGCAAAGAATTGCTGAAATACTTTATTAAAAGATTGGAAATAGCGCGCATCACTTAATACCACTTTCATATGCACAATATCTTGCGTAGCAAATCCCGCATCTTTCATAATATTTAAACAATTCTCGATAGCCAATTTAGATTGCGCGATAATTCCGCCATCAATCACTTCCCCGTCAATCATGGGTGTTTGCCCTGAAACATACAGCCATCCGTCAGCTAACACCGCTTTAGCAAAAGGCAATGATTGCCCGCCAGTACCTTTTGAGCCTTCAATTCCGAATCTTTTAATCATTTTTATCTCTCTTTTATTTATTTCTTTCTAAGAATTTACCTGCTCTATTCCCTGTCATTTCTTTTTTGGTATAGGTCAGAACACCATTAACAAACACATATTCAATGCCATCTGCTTTTTGTTTTGGGTCTTGGAATGTGGCTGTTTCATTAATTTTTTCAGGGTCAAATACAACGATATCTGCGAAATAATTTTCTTGAATAAGGCCCCTATCCTTTAAAGAAAAACGTTGTGCTGACATGCCTGTCATTTTGTAAATCGCGGTGGTCATTGGGAAAAGCTGCTCATCACGGCTATAGTGGCTAATAACTCGAGGGAAAGTTCCCCAAAGACGAGGATGTGGATTAGGGTCACGTGGTAAGCCATCAGAACCCACCATACTGCTTGGGTGCTGTAACACACGACGCACATCGTCTTCGTGCATTTGGAAATAAATAGCTCCCGCAGGAACAATTTTTTCTGCAACTTGGAAAATATCGCTACTCCACATTGCGGCTATTTCTTTTAATGTCTTGCCCGCGACTTCAGGAAATGGTGTCGACCAAGTTACTAGAATGTCATAGTCTTCAGTAATTTGTGTGATATCTAAGTTTGATGAACCCGCACGATATGGATAACAATCGCAATTGATATCCTGCATGACTTGGTATTTTTCAATGAGAGCCAGCGTTTCTTTTGTGCGTCCCCAGTTTTTTGCCCCAGCACACTTATGGTGGGAAATTTGCACAGGAACTTTTGCATGACGACCAATATGGAAGGCTTCATGCATCGCATCAATGATACCGTCATATTCAGTTCGCATATGAGTGGTATAAATTCCCTGATGCTCTGCTAATAATTCAGCCAACTCACAAATTTCTTCGGTCGAAGAATTAATCGCGTTACCGTAAGATAAACCAGTGCTTAGCCCTAAAGCCCCTTCATCTAACGCACAGGCCAATACTTGCTTCATATGAGCGATATTGTCTGGCGTCGCGGGCTTTAATAAGTCTGTTACACAATTATTTCTTAAGGTTGTATGCCCTATTAATGTCGCGACATTAACAGTTGGCTTCACATTATTAATTTTTTGTTTATAACTGGCTAAATCAGCAAATTGAAATTCGCTTAATTCACCTAATAAATTAATTGGGTCAGGAACTTCGTCCTTTAATGTTGCACACGCTGCACTGATACCATAATTACCGACAATAATTGTCGTTACACCTTGTGATGTTTTTTCGATATATTCAGGCTTATCAATCACAATTAAATCGTCATGAGTATGCACATCAATAAATCCAGGTGATAAAATTAAACCTGAGCAATCAATTATTTTTTCAGCATCTTCACTTATATTTTTTGATATTTTAATAATCCGTTCATCTTTAACGGCAATATCACTGACAAACTCACTTTTACCACTACCATCTATTACAGTGGCATTTTTAAAAACATAATCGTATTTCATTTGAATATCTCTTTAAGATTAATTAGTTTGATTTTTAAATGCGATATATTCAGATATAAATGCTTTCGCTTTTTCTCTGGTTTTCTCTGGTGTTTGGCCTATTCGATAAAGATCATTTCCCAACCCTGCACCATGGCAGCCAATACTTAGGTATTCATGCAAGTTATTCGGCGTGATACCTCCTACCGCATAAATGGCAATATTTTTTGGGATCACTGACATCAGCGATTTCACATAATTAACCCCAAAAGGCGCAGTAGGAAAGATTTTTAAATTAACAGCACCAGCGTCAATCGCGGTAAAAGCTTCTGTTGCTGTTGCACAACCTGGAAATATTTCCATCTTATTTTCAAGAGCAGTCGTGATCACAGAAACGTTAATGTTAGGTGTGACAATAATTTTAGCGTTCATTATTGCCAACTTTTCAACATTGCTTTTATTGAGCACAGTACCGGCACCGATTTTTAATTTATCGCCGTAGTTTTCAATCGCTAATGGAATACTTTTTTCCCACTCGGGAGAGTTAAGAGGAATTTCTATATAATTAAAACCTTCATCTGCAAGGATAGCGATATGTTCTAAAACTTCGTCAGGTTTTATTCCCCGTAATATTGCAATAAGCGGTATTTCATTTTTAGAATTCATAACAATCACCTAATAAAAAACCATTAATAATATTTATTTGCATTGCGTTTCTTTTAATATTGAAATTGCACCCAATCCAGAAAAAGGCTGTTCCTTTTTATCGTCTAATAGGTGTATTTCCCCAGTGAAGTAACTATCATTTTTAATTAACTCTTTAAGTGCATCCGCTAAAATAGGTTTTCCACTAATAACAATTTTTATATCGCTAGTAATATTAAGAGCTTGGCTATGTTTTATTGCGAGTAAATCTGACGCCAAAATAGCTCCCAATAAAAAACTTGAGCGTTGGTCAAGTGTCGCTTCCGTGAAAAGGTCTAGTAGCCTCACCGAAAAACAACTTCTCGCAATCCCTACTTGCAGACTAAGCTCAGCACCTTTGCGTAAATATTCTTTATCTAAACATTGAACAAATTGGTGTTCTAAAGAACTGGCTAAGATAGTCTGGTGCGTTAATGTATCGAAGATTTCCCCTGCCATCGTTGTTGCCAATGCAACCACATTATTATTTTCATCAAGACGTACAAACTTAGAATGCGAGCCGGGCAAAATGACTAAGGCAGGGCCAAGATCCGGTTGCTGTGTTAGAATGCCAAAAACTTCAACTTCTTCACCACGCATTACATCTATACTTTCAATTGAATCAAACGTCATATTTGCCACGTTATTTTTAACGCCTGGTATAAAAATAATCGGTTTTTCACTGATCTCCTTGATAACACAAGGCATTGTGGCTTTAGCAAGTTGCTGCATTGAAACCGGGGTCACTTGGTGAGGTAAGTGACACAGCCCAATTTCGGATGTAATCATGCCAGATGCAACGAGCTGATAATTTTCTCTTTCTTCAGCACTCACTCCTAACAACAGCTTATCTAGTACTATTTTTATTGATTGAATTAACAGCGTTTTATCGCCATTTTTTGCACAATCCCTAATACCAACTTCAACACTTTGTTCACGAACAACCGCGTTATTTTTCCATGCTCTAACTCGGGTATTCGTTGTCCCTGTATCAATGGTCACTATCAACATGTTTATCCCTTTAAAATAACGGAACGCCGTTCCTTTTCTAATAACATACATTAAAATATAGGAATGTCGTTCCGTTTTTATAAGAATAACGACAGCGATCACAATCAAAAAATCAAATTCAATGAAGATCAATACATTACGTACTGCATGTTTTTTCAGAGAAAAAAATTGCATCGAGGTAAAAATGGAACGACGTTTAAATAATGAGTACAATGAAAGAGCTTAGCGTGAGTGAGGAGCCTACGATGACGAAAGAAAGTCAAGCAAACTCGTCGAGTATCGACAGAGTACTGACCATACTTGAAGAGATTAGTAACCATTCTGACGGAATTTCTTTGGCCGAATTGGTCAAGAATACGGAAATTCCAAAAACCACGGCTTTTCGCGTATTAGAAACACTAAAAGAACGCCAATATGTCAGCTTAGACCATCTTACAGAACGCTATAACCTTGACTTAAAAAGCCTCGAATTAGGCATTAAAGGCTTAATGAATGTTAATTTAGTCGAAGTTTCAATCCCTTATTTAAAAACGTTGTCGAGTTCAACGTTTGAAACTTGCTTTTTAGGGGTTTATAACAGTGGCCATGTGGTCTATCTCTATAAAAGTGAAGGAACGCTATCCATTCAAACTTCCGCAAAACTGGGTGCTCGACTACCCGCTTATTGTACTGGTATAGGGAAAGCTTTATTAGCCTTCCAACCGTTAGAAGAAATTGATGCAGTACTGGATAAACCGTTAACCAAATACACTGAAAAAACAGTTATCGACCGCATGAAACTGTATGAAGTTTTGGCTGATATCCGTATAAAAGGTTTTTCTTTAGATGATGAAGAAAATGAAGAAGGGCTTACCTGTGTAGCTAGGCCGATATTTAATTATACCGGTAATGTGATCGGCGCGATTAGTGTCGCTGGGCCGACTCACAGAATGGTTTCCAAAATAGACCGTGTTAATGAAGAACTTGCCCACGTTTGCTTACTGATTTCCCGCCGCCTTGGCTATATCGAGCCAACCAGCACTAAATAAAACAAAAAACCCCATCTCATATGAGATGGGGTGCCAAAATAGCAATATTTGTTGTTTACACAAGAACAAGTTGTACAAAAGCAATGTACTGGCCCACCTCCTTGTGGAACCCAACCTAATGGCGATTTCTCACCAATTGATACCGACGAGTCAGGTATTCGATAGGTGCACTCCAAATGTGCACTAAACGGCAGAATGGGAAGAGTAAAAATATCGTCATACCCAACACAATATGCAGTTTAAAAACGATGCCAACACCTTCAAGGTAATTGGATGCCCCCCAATGGAATGTCACAATAGACTGCGCCCATCCCACTAATTTCAGCATTTCGCTGCCATCCATATGTTGTGCTGAGAATGGAATGGTAAGTAATCCTAAGCAAACTTGCACCACCAGCAAGGTTAAAATCATGATGTCACCGAAGGATGAAGTTGCCCTCACTCGTGGGTTCGTTAGGCGGCGCTTCAATAGCATCGCACCACCAATTAACATCATCACACCTGCTGCGCCCCCACCAATCATTGCCATTAACTGCTTAATATGCATTGGCAAGAAAGATTCATACATCCAGTGAGGCGTTAGCATACCTAAAAAGTGGCCGACAAAAATCCCAATAATCCCCAAATGAAATAAGTTTGATGCCAAACGCATATTCTTTTTATCCAACATTTGGCTGGAACCCGCTCGCCACGTGTATTGCCCATAATCGTAACGTAACCAACTACCGACAATAAATACCGTCCCAGCGATATAGGGGTAAATATCGAAGAAAAATTGATTGATAAAATTCATTTTTGAACTCCTACATGGCTGCTGCCCACACTGAGATCCAAATACTGTGGTACCACCGCATTAGCGAAGCGATGTTGATGTGCCGCCACTTCGCTACCACATGTTTTTTCATCGGCAAAAAATTTCACTTGCTCCTCTTCCCAAACCGCATCTAATGCCTCTGGGGTGTCATCCCGTACTTCGGTTGCCACTTGTTTGCTTAATTGCTCCGCCGCAATATCGCTATGAGAAAGCTCAAGTAAAAAATCAAATAAAACAGAGAAACGGCTTTCTCGCTGTTTCAGCCTTTCCCCTAACAACGCTAAAATTGGCGCAATATCCTGCAACCCCTCGATAGTTTCATTGGTCGGTAATACCGTTAGATATTCCAAATAAATGGGCAAATGGTCAGGTAATTCACGGCAATCAATTTGCAAACCGTGTTGCTGATATTGAGCCATTAAATCCACCATCGCTTGTCCTCGGTCTCGGGACTCACCGTGCACATGCTCAAATAGCAATAATGATGTTGCGCGGCCTCTATCAAACAGCTCACAATATTGCGCCTGCATATCAAGTAAGTCTTCGTTAAGATACTCGCGCACAAACACCATCAATTGAACAGCCCGTGTGACAGGCAGCTCATCAGCCTGTTCTAGTGCTTCAATGAGCTCATCGCGATGTAACCAAAGCGCTTCAGAAGGGTATTCCAATAACCGAGAAATCACTTTTAGTGTCATCATAGTGCTTTCTCCTGATTATTTTTTGGTGTGATATCAATGGCATCAATGCGCCTGCTATTAAATAAATTCGCTTTGCTATCGCTGCCATGGCAACCATCACCAAAACTAAAGCCACAAGCTTTGGCTTCAGGGAACGCTTCGCGTGCCAATTCTCGATGGCTGGATGGAATGACAAAACGGTCTTCATAGTTAGCAATGGCTAAATAGCGGTACATTTCTTGTGCCTGAGCTTGTGTTAAGCCAACTTGCTCTAACGCGCTGGTATCACATTGGTTTTCCACGGTTTCTGCCCGTTTGAAATGACGCATCGCTAACATACGTTTTAACGCCAATAACACCGGCTCGGTATCCCCCGCCGTTAACAAATTCGCAAGGTATTGCACTGGAATACGTAAGCTTTCTACATCCGGCAATACACCGTTATTGGCTAAGAGCCCTGAATCTGCCACTGACTGGATCGGTGACAAAGGTGGCACATACCACACCATTGGTAACGTGCGATATTCAGGATGCAGTGGCAGAGCTAAGCGCCATTCCATCGCCATTTTGTACACTGGGGATTTCTGTGCCGCATCGATCACACTTAATGGGATCCCTTGTTTTTGCGCTTCTTCAATCACTTTTGGATCATGAGGATCAAGGAAAACATCAAGTTGGCTCTGGTAAAGGTCAGTTTCCTTTTCTACACTGGCCGCTGACTCAATTTTGTCCGCGTCATACAGCAATACCCCTAAATAACGGATACGACCAACACAGGTTTCAGAGCAGACCGTTGGCATGCCTGACTCAATACGTGGATAACAGAAAATGCATTTTTCTGATTTACCACTTTTCCAATTGAAATAGATTTTTTTATACGGGCAACCGGTTAAACACATACGCCAGCCGCGGCATTTATCTTGGTCAATCAACACAATACCGTCTTCTGAGCGCTTATAAATTGCCCCACTTGGGCAGGTCGCGACACACGCTGGGTTTAAACAATGTTCACAAAGGCGTGGTAAATACATCATGAATGTATTTTCAAACTGCCCATACATCTCTTTTTGAATATGTTCAAAGTTTTTATCTTGGGCTCGCTTGGCGAATTCACCACCTAAATCATCTTCCCAGTTTGGTCCCATTTTGACATTACTCATTCGCTCACCCGTAATTAATGAACGAGGACGTGCTGTCGGTACGTGCTTGCCTTCTTTGGCATTTTTTAAATGGCCGTAGTCATAATTAAACGGCTCATAATAATCATCCAAGGCAGGTACATCTGGGTTAGCGAAGATTTTCGATAAAACACCCACTTTGTTTCCCATCCGTGGAACCAATTTTCCCTTAATAGTGCGGATCCAGCCGCCTTTCCATTTCTCTTGGTCTTCCCAATTTTGGGGATAACCAATACCCGGTTTGGTTTCGACGTTATTAAACCATGCGTATTCTACCCCTTCGCGGCTAGTCCACACATTTTTACAGGTCACTGAGCAAGTGTGACAACCAATACATTTATCAAGGTTTAGCACCATGCCGACTTGAGAACGAATTTTCATTATGCTTTCTCCTTTCCGCTCAAGGTCTGCTGGTAGGCATCACCTTCACCATCCAGCCAGTCAACCTGTTTCATTTTGCGAACAACCACAAATTCATCACGATTAGAACCTACTGTTCCGTAATAATTGAAGCTATAGGCAAGGTGCGCATAGCCACCGATCATATGGGTCGGTTTCGGGCAAACACGCGTGACCGAGTTATGAATTCCACCACGTTGAGCCGTAATTTCAGAGCCGGGTAAGTTGATCAGCCGTTCTTGGGCGTGGTACATCATGATCATGCCATCAGGAATACGTTGGCTAACGATCGCTTTGGCGGTTAATGCCCCATTACTGTTAAAAGCTTCAACCCAATCGTTATCTTCAACACCCAGTTCACGAGCATCTTCTTCGCTAAGCCAAACAACTGGACCACCGCGGCCTAACGTCAACATTAATAAGTTGTCGCTGTAAGTAGAGTGGATCCCCCATTTTTGGTGCGGTGTTAAAAAGTTCAGTGCTTTTTCAGGAAATCCATTCGATTTTTTCCCCATAAGAGGCTGAGCCGCTCGAGTGTCAATCGGTGGGCGATACACCACAAGGCTTTCCCCAAAGGCGCGCATCCATTCGTGATCTTGATACAATTGCTGACGACCACTGAGCGTCCGCCATGGGATCATTTCATGTACGTTGGTATAACAGGCGTTGTAGGAAACATGTTCATCTTCCAGCCCTGACCATGTAGGGCTCGATATAATTTTACGCGGCTGCGCAACAATATCGCGAAAACGGATTTTTTCGTCTTCTTTATAACGAGCAAGATGAGTATGGTCGCGGCCCGTTACTTTGCTTAACGCATCCCATGCTTTTACTGCCACTTGCCCATTAGTTTCAGGCGCGAGTGTTAAAATGACTTCTGCGGCATCAATCGCTGTTTCAATTTTTGGTCGCCCTGCATTAGCCCCCTCAGGCTGAGTTTTATTGAGCTTTTTCAGGAAATCAATTTCATCTTGCGTATTCCAACTGATGCCCTTACCACCATTACCCAGTTTATCCATGAGTGGGCCAAGAGAGGTAAAACGTGCATAAGTGTTTGGGTAGTCACGCTCAACACAGATAATATGTGGCGCTGTTTTCCCTGGAATAAGCTCACACTGCCCTTTTTTCCAATCTCTAACATCAAACGGTTGTGCCATCTCGGCTGCACTATCATGTTGAATCGGCAACGTCACCACATCCGTTTCTTTGCCTAAGTGCCCAACGCTGACCTCAGAAAATGCTTTGGCAATCCCCTTATAAATTTCCCAGTCGCTTTTGGATTCCCAAGCTGGGTCGACCGCAGCTGACAATGGGTGAATAAATGGATGCATATCCGAGGTATTCATATCGTCTTTTTCATACCAAGTAGCGGTCGGTAAGATAACGTCCGAGAACAGGCAGGTGCTCGACATTCTGAAGTCGAGAGTCACCACTAAGTCAACTTTCCCTTCTGCCGCTTTATCTTGCCATTCCACTTCTTCAGGTTTGACGCCGCCTTGTTGGCCTAAGTCTTTGCCTTGAATACCATTTTCAGTACCCAATAAATATTTCAATAAATATTCATGACCTTTCCCTGCAGACCCCAATAAATTTGAACGCCAAATAAACAGGTTACGTGGGAAATTTTGAGGATCATCAGGTTGCTCTGCTGCAAAGCGAATATTCCCTTCTTTCAATTGCTTAACAGTATAGTCTGTGGGTGACATACCTGCATTTTGTGCATTCTTCGCAATATTTAATGGGTTTACATTTAATTGTGGCGCTGACGGCAGCCACCCCATGCGTTCTGCACGTACATTCATATCAACTAAACTGCCGCTAAAGGCGTGTTTATCGGCTAGAGGCGACAGCAACTCTTCTGTTCCCACCGTTTCGTAACGCCATTGGCTTGAATGGTTATAGAAAAAAGAGGTGCTATTCATATGACGAGGTGGGCGCTGCCAGTCCAAACCGAATGCTAAAGGTAACCAACCCGTTTGTGGACGTAATTTTTCCTGCCCAACATAGTGAGACCAGCCGCCGCCACTTTGCCCAACACAACCACAGAAAATCAACATATTAATAATCGCACGGTAGGTCATATCCATGTGGTACCAGTGGTTAATCCCTGCCCCGACAATCACCATCGCACGACCGTGAGTTTTCTCTGCGGTATCCGCAAATTCACGGGCGATACGAATGATATTTTGGCGGCTAACCCCAGTGACTTTTTCTGCCCACGCCGGTGAATACGCTTTCATATCATCGTAATCAACCGCACAGTTTTCATCACCAAAACCACGGTCAATACCGTAGTTAGCAAGCATCAAATCATACACACTAGTAACCAGTGACTCGCTGCCATCGGCAAGCTGAATACGTTTCGCAGGTAATTTATGCAGTAAGACGTCTTTCAGTTCAACGCTTTGAAAATGCTCACTTTCTAAACCACCAAAGTATGGGAAGCCAACCTCAACAAATTCATCATGGCTATCTGCCAAGCTGAGTTTCATTTTTATGTCATGTGCATCTTGTCCCGCACGCGGCTCTAAATTCCATTTTTGGCTATCATCCCAACGGAATCCCATTGAACCTTGTGGAGCACATAATTCGCCCGTCTCTTCATCAATCGCGATGGTTTTCCATTCGGCATTTTTCTCTTCGCCTAATGAATTGTGTAAATCGGATGCGCGTAGCATACGGCCAGCAACATAGGCACCATTTTCGTGCTTATCGAGCATCACCAACATAGGCATATCGGTGTAAGTTCGCACATATTCACGGAAGTATTCTGCTTCACGTTTTACATGGAACTCATTGAGGATCACATGCCCCATCGCCATTGCCATGGCGCTATCTGTTCCTTGTTTCGGGTTCAACCAATGGTCACATAATTTGGCAATTTCCGCGTAATCCGGCGTCACCGCGACTGTTTTAGTCCCTTTGTAGCGGACTTCTGCAAAGAAGTGAGCATCTGGCGTACGGGTTTGCGGAACGTTAGAACCCCAAGCAATAATGTAGGATGAGTTGTACCAGTCCGCAGATTCAGGTACATCAGTCTGTTCGCCCCACGTCATTGGGGATGCAGGTGGCAAGTCACAATACCAGTCATAAAAGCTCAAGCATGAGCCACCAATTAATGATAAATAGCGCGCGCCCGAGGCATAGGAAACCATCGACATCGCAGGAATTGGTGAAAAGCCAACAATGCGGTCAGGACCAAATTCTTTAATCGTCGCGACGTTTGCCGCTGCAATCAGTTCATTCACTTCCTGCCAACTTGAACGAACAAAACCACCGCGACCACGAGCTTGTTTATAGCTTTGTGCCTTTTGCGGATCATTGATAATAGATAGCCACGCTGCAACAGGGTCTTGATGCTCTGCTTTTGCTTCACGCCACAATTTAAGTAAGCGCTTACGCATCATTGGGTATTTAACACGGTTTGCGCTATATAAATACCAAGAGTAGCTCGCCCCACGAGGGCATCCTCTTGGTTCATGATCAGGTAGGTCTGGGCGAGTGCGTGGGTAATCCGTCTGTTGGGTCTCCCAAGTGACTAACCCATTTTTGACATAAATTTTCCAACTACAAGAGCCAGTACAATTAACACCATGGGTGGAACGCACGACTTTGTCATGCTGCCAACGGCTACGATAACCATCTTCCCAATCACGGTTTATATTTAATTCTTGCCCGTGATCACCTGAAAAGGTCTCGCCTAACTGCTTAAAATACCGAAATCTATCTAAAAACTTGCTCATCGGATTGCCTCCAAAGAGACGGCGACCGGCGCCGTACATTGCTAAAATTGATTTTTATGACTTGTTATTATTTGTGTTTACGGCCATATACCAGCCATGTGATAAACACACAGGAAAGATAAAATACAAAAAACACTTTCATCGCATCTGCCGGTGACCCCGTCAGTGTTAGTGATGTACCGAACGCTTTTGGAATAAAGAAGCCACCTATTGCCCCAATTGCAGAAATAAACCCTAGAGCCGCAGCACTTTCTGTTACCGCCTCTTTTTGGGCTTCTTGCTCTGAAGCTCCTCTTAAGATGGCTTTGTCCATAGTTAATTTACGGAAAACGACAGCAATCATTTGGAAGGTTGAGCCACTACCTAGCCCTGCCGTTAAAAACAACACCATAAATACGCCATAAAATGCTCCAAAAGAGCCTCCTTGGCCGTTTTCTGGTAACGTAAAAAATAGCAAGCCGGAGAAAACCGCCATGACCACAAAGTTCAGTAATGTGACTTTCACACCACCAAAACGGTCAGACAACATGCCGCCGACTGGACGAGCTAGAGCTCCGAGGAAAGGGCCAAAAAAGGCAAACTTCAAAATAATGACGTCTGGGAACTGCGTTTTCGATAACATAGCAAAACCGGCAGAAAAACCGATAAATGAGCCGAATGTTGCCAGATATAACAGGCTTAATACCCATAGATGACCCCGTTTCAAAACAGGTAACTGCGCTTTAAGAGATGCCTTATTCGCCGCTAAATCATTCATGCCAAACCAAGCCATCACAGTAAAAAGCAGCAGAAATGGCACCCAAATCCAAGCGGCATTTTCTAACCACAACGTTGAGCCATCCGGCTGAGCCGCTCCAGCTCCACCCACAAAAGTAAATACGCCAACACCTACAATGAAAGGAGCCACCAATTGCATGACACTGACCCCTAAATTACCTAACCCACCATTTAGACCAAGTGCCCCGCCTTGGCGAGCTTTAGGAAAGAAGAAGCTGATGTTGGCCATACTGGACGCAAAGTTAGCGCCAGCAAAACCACAAAGTAGGGAAATAATGACAAAGACTTGATAAGGCGTGGCAGGGTTTTGAATCGCATAACCTAGCCAAATACATGGGATCACTAAAAATAGTGTACTAATCGCCGTCCAGCGACGCCCACCAAAAATAGGAATAACAAATGAATAAGGGACTCTTAATAAAGCGCCTGAAACGGAAGGTAATGCGGTTAATAAAAATAATTGGTCTGTCGTAAAATTAAAACCCACTTTATTTAAGTTAACTGCAACTGCACTAAATAACATCCATACGCAAAATGCGAGCAATAAACATGGAATAGAAATCCATAAATTACGATTTGCAATACGCTGCCCTGTTTGCTGCCAAAACCGAGTATCTTCAGGACGCCAATCCTGTATAACTCCGTTATTTGACGGTGCAACTACGTTATTAACATTATCTCGTTGAGACATAAATCACCCCGATAAATACAATTTCTGTTCGCAGTGTGTGGCGAATAGACCACCGTGAAGCTGATCTAAATCAAGAGAGACTTAAATGAAATATTCGCGTTTTTTTTCGTTAACCACTAGAGGGGTATTAGGAGTACAAGCCAATAACAAATTGAATTAAAACAAAAAAATTTATTACTCGGTAATTTTATGTATTGGAATTTAAAGCGAATATTTTAATGGGATATTAAGGAGTAATACCGAAGTGGCATATTCAATTTTATATAATAGAGAAACAATATCTACGTTATCAAAAATAATGAATAAACATGTACCGTAGAAAGGATTATTTATGTCTATTGCTTATCACCGATTTTCAATCATTAACCAAGTTATTGGTTTAATGTTATTGATTGCCGTACTCGGTATTATTGGCATGACAATCTCAAATAGTATGATCATTAGTGTGCAAGGAAATGCACATGCAATTAATAAATCAGGCTCATTGCGGATGCAAAGCTATCATTTACTTTCATTAGTACCACTCAACCAATATTCTGACGTATATGTAAGTGAACTTGAGAAAAATTTATTAAGCGATGAACTGACACAAGTCGTCGAAATAGAAGATTTAAAACAGCAATTTTCTGAGATTTATCAATATTGGGTTACAGAATTAAAACCTGCACTTAACCATGCAGTTTCGCCTAATGATGCACGGCTTGCGGTCGTTACTTTTGTTAATAAGCTTGATGCATTAGTTCGCAATATTGATGAAAAAACAGAACGAAAGATAACCTATGTAGCAATCACTCAAATGGTATTTATTAGCCTCGTTTCGTTGCTACTTATTTTTGCTATCTGCCATTTTAGAAAGAAAATTTATACACCTTGGCTTAAGTTACTTCATATGGTGAATGCGATTAGTCACCAAGATTTTAGTCAGCGCTTTCCTGCAGGCAAAAAACAAGATGAGCTAAATTCACTGGGCCAAACGTTAAATCAAATGTCGGATGAGCTTGCACAAAGTTACCATCAATTAGAATCCCGAGTTATCGAAAAAACGGCTGACCTGCAAAATAAAAATAAAGTATTACTCTATTTATACCAATCTAATCGCACCTTACATGCCATTGGGCCATTATCAGTCAGGTTAGAAAAAGTATTATCTGAGCTTAAAAGCTTAATACCGCTACAGAATATCAGCTTGAGACTATACGAAGAAAATAATGATACCTACTTTCATGAAATTCATTGCCCAGAAAACGAAGAGCACTCTCTCAAGTCACCCAAGGTAACTGAACAACTTAAAGTAATATCATGGGAGATTTCCGATAACTTACAGCGTTATGGCATGATTTTGGCTGAAATAGATATAAATCAGCCATTATCTGAAGAGCAAAATAATTTAGTGCTGATGCTAGTTAAACAAATTGCTGGAATGCTAGCGATGGAGCACCAATTAGAACAACAACAGCAGTTACTGATTATGGATGAACGCTCGGCGATTGCGAGAGAATTGCATGATTCAATCGCACAATCATTATCTTGTCTCAAAATGCAAATTAGTTATCTGCAAATGCAACCTAAAACATTGCCAACTAAGCACCAAGAACTATTAAACGAAATGCGTAATGAAATAAATTCCGCTTATAGCCAATTACGTGAACTTTTAACAACCTTCAGGCTAAAATTAACTGAACCCGGCTTATTCCCGGCTTTAGAAAGCACAATCCAAGAATTCAGTCAGCGCCTTGGTTTTCAAATTGGATTGAATTACCAAATTCCAGCAAAAAGCCTCTCCCCACATCAATCTATCCATATTATCCAGATAATCCGAGAAGCTTTAAGCAATATTCTCAAACATGCTAATGCAAACTGGTCACAAGTCTCATTAATTGAAAATAACGGATTAATCACCATGACGATAGAAGATAATGGGGAAGGGATTCAGCCTCAGCCAACAAAAAATAACCATTACGGATTGATTATTATGAGAGAGAGAGCTCTGAGCCTAAATGGGAAATATCAAATTTCGCCAAGAGTTCAAGGAGGCACTACTGTTAATGTCGAATTTCCACTGACTGTGGCTTAATTGAATTGGAGTAACTCATTAATGAAAAATGAAAATAAACTAACTGGGCAATCCACCATTTTACTGATTGATGACCACCCGATGCTACGTAACGGAGTTAAACAATTAATTAGTTTAGAACCCACATTAAAAGTAATTGGTGAAGCCGACGATGGAATAACGGGTATTAAAATTGCTGAAGAGCAAGACCCCGATTTAATCCTATTAGATCTCAATATGCCGGGTATGAATGGCTTTGAAGTACTCGATAGTTTACGTAGCCGCGAACTTTCAGGCCGTATTATCTTATTTACAGTATCCAATTACGGTGAAGACTTAATTAATGCATTAAAACGAGGTGCTGATGGCTATTTACTGAAAGACATGGAACCCGAAAAATTAATTATTGCATTAAAAGAAGCAGCAAGTGGTAAAATGGTCGTTAGCCCAACGCTCGCCTCTATTTTAGCTGAATCCTTAAGAGATAACCGAGCCTCTACAGAGCATAATTTATCGGCATTAACCCCAAGAGAAACCCATATCTTAGATTTAATCTCTCAGGGGCTATCAAATAAGATGATTGCTAATAAATTACAAATCACAGAGAGCACCGTCAAAGTCCATGTCAAACACCTACTAAAGAAACTCAATTTAAAATCACGCGTTGAAGCGGCTATTTGGGTTTTACAACAAAAGTAATGACACTGCACCTTAACTTAATGCATCAAGCCATGGCTGTTGTTTTGGGTAACGTCGACGATAGCCATGCATAGCAACAGATAATTGAATCAGATCCGTAAACCTTGTCGGGTCCAAACTGGTTTGCTTTTTAATTTGCTGTAACCGATAACTTAATGTATTTCTGTGAATGCCTAATTGCTGTGCGGTACTGCCTATTTCCCCATTTTGCGATAGGAATAACTCAAGGGTTTCAATTAAAATATCCCCCGAATCATGCAACAATATTTTATGGCAAATATCCAAAAAGAAATTAAATAGATAGCTATTTTCCAATTCATTAAAGAGGCATAAAGATGCCATTTCTTTAAATAGAAAAACTTGTTTATCGGGCACAGTTAGCCGGCCAACTTCAATGACTGAACGTGCGAAATGAACGGCATCCCTCACATGTTCCTGCGTATCTGCCTGGACACCAACACCAATATAATATTGGCTAAGCTGGCTATCTAGAATGAAATGAAGATTAGGAATAAATGATTCATTTTGATAATGAGTTGATGGAAATAGCATCAAAATTTCGCGGCTATTAAGCAATAACACATCACTTTTTTCCATGGCTGATAATTCAGTAATGATCGTATCGAGTATTTCAGGACGATACTGAATAGCTTCAATATTAATAATCACAGGAATAGTCGGTAAAGTGAATGCAAAACCAGAGTTATGCAGTTTGAGTAACGCACTGCGCCCCTGTGCTTGCGTTGTACTTTCTATAAACTGGACAAATAACATATCTCGCAAACGGTGCTGCCAGTTAATACTACGCCGCTCAATTTCTTGTTGAATTAGCAGCTCAGCCGTCAGTATGGCAAGCTCGGCATAACGCTGGATCACAACAGGGTCACCACTCACCCCAATGACTAATTCCACTTTATCTGCCACAACAATCGGATGGTTTATCCCCGGAGCTACATTCGAATAAGCTCGTGCTTCATTTTCATTGTAAATAGTGATCCGTTTGCCGCAGCGAATCACTTCCACTGCGGCTTCATGAATTTCACCAATACGCTTTTTTTCCCCTGAGGCGATAATCACGCCCTGACTATTAATCACATTGACGTTGTGATGGATAATCCCCATTGCACGCGTGACAATATCATTGGCTAATTTTTCAGTCAGTAGCATCTTACCGCCTCACTTTAGGGTTTTATTTGCTTATTCGGATTCGCTAGTACGGTTCGCAGCAAATTTTCTGCTGTATCTGCCAAGTAACGCTCACCATTTGTCATGGCTTGCTCAAGGGAAATCGGCCCAGGGCACAATGACCACATTGCGCTAATACCATGTTGATATAGGATACGGCTATCTTCACTGTATCCTCCGCAAAGCGCAATAACAGGCACACCATAATGACTGGCCATACGAGCCACTCCCACAGGAGCCTTACCGTTCGCACTTTGGCTATCAAGCCGCCCTTCTCCTACAATGACTAAGTCCGCTTGTTGAATATAGGATTTCGCACCAAGGAGCCCCAAAACGAGATCGATTCCTTTTTCGAGCTTTGCCGAAACAAACCAACGAAGCCCCGCACCTAATCCACCCGCAGCGCCACTGCCCGCCTCCAGCGAAACATCTTTTCCCGTTATTGCTGACATTAATTTCGCATAGTGAGCCATTCCCATTTCAAGCTGATCAAGTGTGGCTTTGTCCGCTCCCTTTTGAGGACCATAAATATAAGTCGCGCCGTTATTGCCTAATAAAGGGTTTTCAACATCGCAAGAAACATTAAATTCAACCTTAGCGGCTCGCGAGTCAAATTTATCAAAATTAATCTTTGCAATATTAATGAGGTCTTTACCGCAAATTGGCGCCTCAATAAGCTGAGAATTTTTATCATAAAACAAAGCACCTAATGCTTGAGCAAACCCTGCACCACCATCATTAGTTGCACTTCCTCCTATCCCTATGACAATACGAGAGCAACCCATATCGAGTGCATGCTTGACCATTTCCCCCAAACCATAAGTCGAGGCATTTTCAACGCGACGGTGCTCGCGTTGAACTAATTCCAGCCCACAGCATTGTGCCATTTCAATAAAAGCAGTTTTTTCCTCCAGCACTAATAATCCTGCATCAACCTTACTACCATAAGGTCCAGTACAGCTAAAAATGTAAGGTGTTACACCAGAAAGCGCCGGGCTATGTTCCAGTGACTCCAACAAACCTTCTCCGCCATCAGATATGGGTAATAACGTCATATCTAATTCAGAGGATACACGCTTGAAACCCTCAGCAACGGCTTGACATGCTAACCTTGCAGAACAACTTCCCTTAAAGGAATCAAGTGCGATAACAATTTTCATGCAGACTTTCCTATTGTAAATGGCGATGTTGAATTATTTGCTTTGCACTGAAGCCGATACTTGTAATGGTTGAGGTTCGCTCATACCGTTAGTATTCACTCGTGAAGCAATAATCGTTCCGATAACTAACAAACCGACACCAAACCATAATCCAGAAGTCGCTGTTCCAGTGTAATCCTCAAAAAAACCAAGAATAAACGGGCCGAGGAAACCACCAAATAATCCTAAGCAGTTCAATAATGCTAAACTTCCCGCCAGCATACTGCCACTCATATAAGTGGGTGGAAGAGAGAAAATAATCGATTGAACCACAAAAAACATAAATGCAGTCAAGCAAAAGCCTATTAAGCCGACAACTGGGCCTCCCAGTGCACCTATCACTAATCCAACCGCCATCACGGCATAACCTGAAATTAAAATACGTGATGAACGACGCGGTGTATTGGCTTTTCTCGCCACAAAAATGCCACCAATTGCAGCTGAAATCCAAGGGATCGCCGTTAATAAGCCAATTTGAATCGGTGTCAGTTTGCCATACTCACCTATAATAGTAGGCAAAAAGTAACTTAAACCATAGACGGAGAACTGGTGAGTAAAATAGATAGCAACAATCATCATAAAGGCTTTATTTTTAAATGCCGCCTTAAGTGAGAATTTACTATTACTCACACTAATGCTGTTTTTATCTTGGTCGTGTTTATATTTAATATAATTCCGATCATCCTCATCTAACCATTTCGCATCTTCCGGTTTATTCGGCAACACAAACCACACAACAAATGCGAGGATCACCGCGGGTAAACCTTCAATAACAAACATCCATTGCCAACCATGGAAACCTAATAAGCCATCCATACTCAGCAATAAGCCACTTAGCGGTGCTCCAATAATATTCGCAAGACAGACCCCAAGTAAAAATAACCCCGTTGCTTTAGCTCGTTCCTCTTGGCTAAACCAATATGTCATATATAAAATAACCCCGGGATATAAACCCGCTTCAGCTGCTCCCAGTAATAACCGTAAGATATAAAAAGAAGTCGGCCCTGTCACAAATGCCATCGCCGCAGATAATAACCCCCACGTGATCATGATCCGCGTGATCCAAAAACGCGCGCCTACTTTTTCCATGATCAAATTACTTGGGATCTCAAGAATTGAGTAGGTTAGGAAAAAAAGCCCTGCTCCGATACCAAATGCGGTTGCAGATAATCCTAAATCAATCGACATCGCATTTTTTGCCATGCCAATATTCGTTCGGTCAATAAAGCTAATAATGTACGCTAAAATCAACAACGGCATCAGGTTACGGTATATCTTTGCGTTGGTTTTTTTCCCCTGAGCCGCATAATCTAACTTTGCATTTGTAGAAAACATAGATAAGATCCTCATGTTGTAGTGAAACAGGTACGGCTCTTGGTTCTAAGTGACCCATACCTGTAGCTTTTACTTCAGCAACAGCCCGACGCCCCACGTCGGGCTTTCTGCTTGCAGTTTTTCTTATTCTCTTTCGAACAACATTGAAATCCCTTGGCCACCACCAATACACATCGTGACTAACCCGGTGGCAACCTGACGGCGTTCCATTTCATACATTAACTTCACGGGCAAAATAGCCCCACTGGCACCCACTGGGTGACCCAAAGCAATTGCGCCACCATTCACATTCACCTTAGTGCTATCAAGAGATAAATCATTCATAACTGCGATAGCTTGTGCCGCAAATGCTTCATTTAGCTCAATTAAGTCAATGTCTTTTACATTCATCTTGAGCTTTTCCATGAGTCGGCGCGTCGCTGGTGCAGGCCCAAAGCCCATAATGGCAGCTTCACAACCCGCAACTGCCCAATCGACCACTTTCATTTTTGGTTTCAGACCACGTTTTTCTGCTTCTTCACGTCGCATCATCACTAATGCCGCAGCGCCATCATTAATCCCTGACGAGTTTGCCGCCGTGATCACACCGTCGGCTTTAAATGCAGGGCGCAACTTAGCCAATTTGTCACGTGGTGTATCACGTGGATGTTCATCGGTATCAAAAATACGTGTGCCTTTACGGCCTTCCGGTATTTCTACTGGCAATATCTGGTCAGCAAAATAACCCGCTTGAATCGCTTTTAACGCTTTTTGCTGGCTGTCCCATGCAAAATCGTCCATCTCTTCGCGGGTAATATTGAACTGTTCTGCAACGTTTTCTGCAGTCATTCCGTTGTGATAAGGGCCCTCTGGCCAAGTTAGGATGGACGTTAATCCATCCTCGAGCACATCATTCCCCATGCGGTAGCCATAACGCGCTTTGCGTAAGTAGTACGGCAGCATCGTCATATTTTCTGTACCGCATGCCACCACAACATCGGATTGACCAGTCTGCAGTAACATCATGCCATCGGCTAAAGCTTGTAACCCGGAACCACATTGGCGGTTAACCGAATATGCTGTAGTTTCTTTTGGTAGCCCAGCTCGCAGCTGGCAAATACGGGCGATAAAACCACTTTCTGCAATTTGCCCAACATTACCCACAATGACTTCATCGACATCTTCGGGAGCAATTCCAGCTCTTTTCACGGCTTCACGAATAACCGCGGCCCCAAGGTCGTGTTGATGCGTATTTGCAAAGCTTCCTCCCATCGTGCCAATTGCTGTTCTCACACCACTGACAATGACAATATCATTCGCTTGTTTCATTATTTCCCCCTATAACACCATTCCGCCGCCAACATTGATCACTTCCCCATTGATATAACGCGCTTTATCAGAGGCTAAGAATGCAACACATTGGCCGACATCACGTGGATCGCCAGCAAAACCCGCAGGGATCTTGCTAATCATGATGTCCCAAACTTTTTCAGGTACACCACGAGTCATATCTGTATCAATAAATCCTGGGCAAATCGCATTTACTGTGACACCTTTACGGGCTAGTTCACGGCAAGCCGTTTTAGTCAGACCAATAACCCCGGCTTTGGACGCGGCATAGTTGGCTTGCCCAACATTCCCAAGCCAACTCGCCGAGGAAATATTGACAATTCGGCCACTTCCTTGCTCACGCATTAATTTTGCCGCTTCTTGCATGCAGTTAAATGTCCCTTTCAGATTGATATCAATCACTTTGTCCCAATCATCTTCCGTTAATTTATGCAGCATGCCATCTCGGTTGATCCCCGCATTATTCACCAGTACATCAATCGCCCCAAAATGTGCTAATGCGTTAGAAAATAAGGCATTCACCTCTTCACGTTTAGCAATGTCGCAAGGAATGAAAATGGCTTGATGGCCTTGTTCTTGTAGCTGTTTTGCACTTTCTTCACCTGATGACATGGCTAAATCAGAAATAACAACTTTTGCCCCTTCTTCTGCAAGTACCTGAGCAATCGCAAAACCAATACCTCTTGCAGAACCCGTCACAATGGCAACTTTATCTTTTACTAACATGGATAAATTCCTCTTTAATATTGAAACTACAAATACGAAATCAGACCAAAAGGCGCCTCTTCAAATAATGAAGAGTCCATCACTTTCAGATCAGGCGAAATTTCAGGTACGAAGTCCATATGGGCAAGAATGTCACGCTCTAGGTCAATACCGGGGGCAATTTCAACCAGTACTGGTGTTTTCCCCCCTAAAGTGAACACCGCACGCTCCGTGACAAAATGCATGGTTTGGTTGATATTTCGTGCGACATCCGCATTCCATGAAATTTGCCGTACTTGGTTAACTAACTTTCTAATATCCCCTTCCCGCACAATAGTTAATTGCCCATTTTCACAACGAATATCTAACCCTTTTGCCGTGAACGTCGAGCAAAACACTACGTGCCGAGCATTTTGGGTAATATCAATAAACCCACCTGCACCAGGGCAAATATTGCCTAACAATGTCGCATTGACATGACCACTGGCATCCATTTCCCCTGCGCCCATATAGGTGATATCAACGCCTGCCCCGTTGTAGTACAACATTTGGTCTTGGTGACTAATCATCGCTGACAAGTTACGGCCTATGCCAAAATCAATACCGCCGGCTTGAACGCCCCCCCAGATCCCTGACTCCACGGTAATATCAACCCGCTTGGTTGCATTTTCTTCCTGAATAATTGAACCAATAACATCGTTTGGAATTCCCGTTCCTAAATTAATCACACAGTTTTCATATAGATAACGGCATGCAATTCGCCCAATCAATTTGCGAATATCTAAAGGTAATGGCGTAGTTTGTTGGATAGGCGTACGAATATCACCGCATAGCGTTGGGTCAAAAAACCAGCTTGAGGATTGGCGATGGTCTTCTTCAGGGTTATCACACACGACAATGTGGTCAATAAAGCTGGCGGGAACCGTGACACGCTTAGGATGTAAAGTCCCTTCTTCAACACAATACTTCACTTGTGCAATTACTTTGGCACCAAAGCGTTTAGCAGCCAGTACCGCATGTAAAACTTCTAACGCCATGGCTTCTTCATCGGTGGTGAGGTTACCTTTACTATCCGCATGGGTTCCTCTGATCACCACCACATCTAAAGGAATTTCTGGGTACCATAACCATTCTTCCCCTTTGAAATTCACTTTTTCAACTAAAGGAGGAAGCGCCAACGTTTTAACGTTCATCCTCCCGCCTTCAAGATCAGGGTCGATAAATGTCCCTAACCCCACTTTGGATAAGCGTCCTGGTAAGCCTGCGGCCATTGCGCCATATAAATGCACCATTTGCCCTTGCGGAAGACAATACGCTTCGACTTGATTGTCATTAATCATCTGCATCCATCTAGGCGCTAACCCCCAATGAGAACCAATAATCCGTTTCACCATTCCTTCATGGGCAAAGTGTTGATTCCCGCGAATACGGTTACATTGCCCAGCCGCATGAACGAGAGTTAATTGATTTGGTACGCCCTCGGATAAAAAACGTTGTTCAATTGCCGATAAAATAGATTCAGCAGCACTGGTTAATGTCATTCCCACAGTACAAATTGTATCGCCATTATTAATTAATTTAGCGGCATCTTGTTTAGAAATAAATTTATTATTCATGATAAAACCTACCTGAAGGCTAATATTTCATAGCCCCTTTTTGATTAATTAAAAACTAATTTAGATTTTAGTTATTTAAAGAGTAATAGCGTAATTTCAAATCTTTCTTACTTATTTTCCCATTCCAAGTTCTAGGGAAATTACGTGTAAACATAATTCTTACTGGAACTTTATACGTTGGCACTCTATCTTTTAACCATTCAATAATTTCTTTACTGGTTAAACATACTTGGTTCTCAGGAATAATAAATGCAATGGGTTCTTCGCCATATATTGTACTTTCAATTGGAATGACCGCGACCTCATTAACGCCTGGGTAATTAGAAATCAAATCTTCGATTTCAATAGAATATATTTTTTCTCCACCACGGTTAATCATGTCTTTAATTCGATCTTGAATATAAAGGAAACCATCATCATCCCTATAACCAATATCGCCGGTAAAAAACCAACCATCATTAAACGACGTGCTATTCGCAGGGCTATCAGGCCAATAACGTTGGATAACAACATCCCCCTTAACCCAGATATTGCCAGTACTGTTAGCAGGTTTATCTTCACCTTTATCATCTCTTATGGCCACCTGTAACCCAGGAACCGGAGTGCCTGAGCTCGCCTTTTTATCACTGTACCGAATATCTTCACGAAATACGGTGGCTGGGGATGATGTCTCTGTCAAACCATAAATAGAATGAATGGATGTTTTAGCGAATAGATAAGAAAGCTCTTTAATCGTGCCTTCATTCAAATGACCTGCACCACAAGCAATCATTTTTAATGAATTAAATCTTTCCAGATTAATACTTTTATTTTCTTTTATTTTTTGAATTAATAATATAAACACAGTTGGAGAACCATGTAAGAATGTGATTTTTTCTTTTGCAATTGTTGAAATAATATCTTTTGCATTAAATTTCTTTTGAAGATAAACCGTCCCACCAATATGAATAAATAACGCTAAAATAGCAGAAAGCCCAGTAATATGATAAATCGGTACTGCTAAAATTGTTTTATCGTGTTCAGATAACTTTAATGTTTCCTGATAGGCATATACTGCAGACAATATATTCTTGTGTGTGATCACCGCACCTTTTGGTGCACCTGTTGTACCCGAAGTAAATATCACAACCGCGGGGTCTTCCTCATTAACTTGGTTGGTAAAGTTAATTTCTTCAATAAGTATTAGATTACGCCACTGAGAAAGACTCATCCCTTTTGTACTGAACTGAGCTAACCATGGTTGATATGTGTCATCCCAAAAAATAGCATCCGCATTAATACAAGATAAATGCTCTTTGCCTTCAAACTCTTTCATTTTAGTACTTAAAGGAATGACCTGAATGCCCAGCCCTACAGCAGCATAAAATAATTGGCAAAATTCAATCGTATTTCCCCAGCCGAGTACTATCCGATCACTTTTTTTCAACTGTGCGGCTGTAGTTAGCCACAACATTGTTTGGTTTACTTTCTCAAGTAATTGGTGATAACTCCAACTTTGCTCTTCAAATACAATCGCAACAGCGTCTGGCTGCACTTTTGCTCTTTGTAATAAGCTTTGGTAGATGTTTGAATTTGGCGCAAGCATGGACACACTCCGATACACCTGAATATGACTGATATGCTATCAATGTATAAAATACACTCCAGCAAATTAGTGCCAATCTTCACAAATTATTCACACCCTTTTTTTATTTGAATTAGTGATCTGCACAACGAATTTGTTAACAATTTTGTTACTTACGTCTTATTTTAAGCGCTGGTTTTTATTGAACATGAAGATATTTACCTTTTGTTATTATCTAACCATTCAAAATACATATTAATTTCGATGAATAACTCAACTATGATTGTGCGTATAAACAATGCCCCCCAGACTAAAAAGTCGCTCAGCAGTAATACTTAACTCATCTGCTTATCCTCTATATGTTCTTGCACTCTGTGCTATTTAGCCCTCCCACCAAACCAAATACGATAAAAACAGTGGAGAATTCACTAGAGATTGCTACAGTGTAAGACCTTCATAATGAAAAAATTGATGAGAAAAAAATCGCCACCTTTGCAAACGGTTAAGGAGATAACTCATGGCAAACACCCCCTATATTCCCCCAAAAGTCTGGCAATGGGAGCAAGGTAACGGCGGAAAATTCGCCAATATTAATCGTCCAGTTTCCGGTGCAACTCACGAAAAATCTTTACCTATAGGTAAGCACCCACTACAGCTATATTCCTTAGGAACGCCGAACGGGCAAAAAGTCACTATCATGTTAGAGGAGTTATTAGCCCTTGGCATTAAAGAGGCAGAATATGACGCTTGGTTAATTAACATTGGTGAAGGCGACCAATTTAGTTCTGGTTTTGTTGAAATTAACCCTAACTCAAAAATTCCCGCTTTAGTCGACAGAAGCGGCAAGGAGCCTATCCGAGTATTTGAGTCAGGCTCGATTCTGACCTATTTAGCCGAAAAATTTTCTGCTTTTTTACCCACAACTCAGCCGGAACGAGCTGAAACCTTATCCTGGTTATTTTGGCAAATGGGCTCAGCACCTTTTGCTGGTGGCGGTTTTGGGCATTTTTATGCCTACGCACCTGAAAAGTTTGAATACCCAATTAACCGCTTTGCCATGGAAACTAAACGTCAATTAGATGTGTTAGACAAGCGTTTAGCAGAACATAAATATGTTGCAGGGGAAAACTACAGCATCGCTGATATCGCCATCTGGCCATGGTACGGTGCATTAGTGAAAGGTTGGCTTTATGATGCCGCAGAATTTCTATCTGTCCATGAATATAAAAATGTTATTCGTTGGGCTGATGAAATCTATGCACGCCCAGCAGTACAGCGAGGTCGCCGGGTTAATCGCCTACAAGGTGACCCTGCACAACAAGTACGCGAACGCCACGATGCGAGTGATATAAGCTAGTTATTAAGTTTATTACCATTACCAATACTGAGATTTATCGATTTTAAGTCTCAGTATTCCCCAACTAGCACAGTATTATTCCCCTAAAACCAAATACCCTTGGTTAAAGTCACAACTGTTTAAATAACATATCCCCATTAAAATATCTAAATATGAAGGTAATAAATCACATTCAGATAGTCTTATTTATACAATTAATACTAATTCTATTAGTATCCCTCCAAAAATAATGTTCCAAAATGAACAGAAATATCTTAATAAATGCAAAATTCACAACCATTTTAGTAAGAATAATCTTATATTGATATTTTGTTTCAAAAAAAATCATATTAACAATATGTTATAAAAATAACCATTCAATTGATAATGTTTTTTATTTTTATTTAAGATTCAAGCTATTAAACAAGTCATTATTAGAGCATCACTTATTTAGCTTGTAATTAGATACATGTATTGTAATTAATCGATTTTATCGATTTAGCATACTGATTATTTATATTTAGAAAATACCTTTATCAAGAGTAATCTATATTCACAAATTAAACAGCAATCCAAAAATTGAAATTTAAATTGGTATCCTAATAAAATGAAGGACTCTATTTTTACTTGCTTAACTGTTTTAGAAAACAAAAAAAACATTACGCATATAGTTGCCAAGAATATTGGTAAAAAAATTAAATTGCTAAGATCAGAATATCAGTTAAGTGGATCTGATTTAGCCAGAATTATAGGTATATCTCAACAACAATTATCACGTTACGAAAATGGCCTTAGTGATATATCAACATCTAAAATCATGTTGATATCCGTGTATTTTAAGGTAGATGTCTGTTACTTCTTTAAAAAAGATTAACTCATCATATTTTCAATCCTCACATTTAGGTAAAGCAAATGAATGATGAAGAAAATGTAAATATAAAATTAGGATATTTAATAAAAAGATTGAGAAAGAAAAAAGGAATTAGTGGAGCTGAATTAGCAAAAAAACTAAATGTAAGTCAACAACAAGTATCAAGATATGAGCGAGGAGCAACAAAACTAAGTTTTGAAAAATTAATCGAGTTAACAATCCATATTGACCTAGATTTATCTAAATTAAAGTCAGAAATTGAAAAAGAAATCTTATATATCAATGATTCAAGAGCATTATTGTAATATTCAATGACAAACGAAATTATTATTAATTAATAGCAATTAACTCTGATTGTTATTAATTAATCTCACTATGAAATTAACATAATGAGATTAACAATAATCATATTTATATATTTAACAGTAAAGGAAAAGATTGATGAAAATCAAAAGTATTGCAATGGCAACCTTATTAGTTTTAGGCGGCGCTTCTGCAGCAAATGCGGCTGACCAAGGCCACGGTAAAGTTACTTTTAAAGGTGCGATTATTGAAGCACCATGTTCAATTGCACCAGAAAGTATTGACCAAACAATTGAATTAGGCCAAATCTCTAATATGGCTTTAGCCGATGGCGGAAAATCATCACCTAAGGCATTTGAGATCGCACTACAAAACTGTAACGTTAGCAGCTTAACTAAAGGTGTTCAATTAACCTTTACTGGTGCATCTGCTGCATTCGATGAAGATAATAAAACGTTAGGTATTGTAGGTACAGGTAGTGGTGCAGGCGTTCAAATCACTAGCGGTAACGGTGAAGTTGTTACGATTAATACAGCAACGCCATTCCAACAAATTCAGGATGGTAGTAACACATTACAATTCTCTGCATACCTGAAAGGTAATGGTGGTGATGTTTCAACTATTACTGCTGGTGAATTCAGTTCCGTAGCAGACTTCACTTTATCTTACGAATAAAATTAGCCACCTTCTAATTTTAACCTAAAAACACATGGATAGGTTTTTAGGTTCATTGGGCATAATGATAGAGCGAAAATATGCTATATAAATTTTCATGGTTGACATTCATTCTATTATTAGGAACTAGTTTGTCATCATATTGTTCGGCTGAATCATTAATTACAATGAATGGAAGTATTATTGAGACCGCCTGTTCTATTGATATAAGTAGCAGAGATCAAACCATTGAAATGGGAAGCTTATCTATATCGCAAATGATTCGTGATGGCCAAAGTAACAAAAAAAAATTTTCAATAAAATTAATTAATTGTGTACTCGAAAGAACTGAAACAAAAAAACCAAACTGGCAATATTTTACAGTAACATTTGATGGAGTTCATGATGGTAATTTGTTTACTGTCAATGGACAAGCAGAAGGGTTTGGCATTGAAATTAGTAGTGCTGATGGTGAAGTCGTTTATCCAGGAAAGGTAATGTCATCGCAAGAATTAACTGATGGCAATCGTGATTTAAATTACAACCTACGATTAATAAGAAATAATAAAGTTTTAGAACCAGGTAATTACTTTAGTCTAATAAAGTATAAATTAGATTATGAGTAATATCGAAAATAACGCTGTCCACATGAACATTTTTCCAAATAGGAGACACCTTCTCTTATTATAAATGAGTTTGAATAAGGTCAAGTATAATGGCGCATCATAAAATCCATATTAAATTATCATCAGCTAATCGATTATATATATTAGCTGGCATGATAACTATCATCTGTAATACTGGATTCGCCTCTACTAATATAGAATTTAATACAGATATTTTAGATATAAATGATCGTGCTAATATTGATCTAAGCCGTTTCTCTAAAACTGGTTATTTTATGCCAGGAGAATACACTTTTAGTGTTCATGTAAACAAGAATATATTATCTGAGCAAAGTATTTTTTATTATAACTCAGATGAAGATATTGATGACAGTAAAGTATGTTTAGATCCCAGCTTAGTTGATAAGTTTGGACTAAAGCCCAAAATATTATCATCGTTGACCTGGTGGCATAATGACTCCTGCCTAGATTTAAACAGCTTATCTGGTGCAACTACAAAGGCCGATTTATCGACATCAACGCTATATATTAATATTCCTCAAGCCTATTTAGAATATACAGCAGATAATTGGGATCCACCCACTCGTTGGGAAGATGGTATATCGGGAGCTTTATTTGATTACAATCTAAACGCGCAAGCGAATCAACAGATACGTAGTCACCAAAGTACAAGCTATACCACTAATGGTAACGGAGTGGCAGGAATAAATTTAGGTCCATGGAGATTCAGAGCTGATTGGCAAACGCGGTTTGAGAAGCGTCCATCTTCTGAGTCAACACATTCTTTTGATTGGAATCGTTTTTATATTTTTCGGGATATCAAATCATTAGGAGCAAAGCTAACATTTGGTGAATCTTATTTAAATTCCGATATTTTCGACAGTTTTAGATTCACAGGGCTCAGTTTAGTTACTGATATTAATATGTTGCCCCCCAATTTAAGGGGATATGCTCCTGAAGTTACAGGAGTGGCCAATAGTAATGCAACCGTTATTATTAGCCAACAAGGCCGCACTATTTACCAAACTCAAGTTGCTGCTGGCCCCTTTCGCATTCAAGATCTCAATGATGCTTTATCGGGTGAATTAGATGTAAGAGTAGAGGAACAAAATGGTAAAACGCAAACTTTTACAGTAAATACCTCGAGTATTCCCTACCTTACTCGACCAGGGCAAGTTCGTTATAAAATTGCTGCAGGGCGACCTAGTGATTCCAATCATCGAATTAATGGTGATAATTTCGCTAGCGGCGAGTATTCGTGGGGAATTAATAATGGTTGGTCTTTATATGGTGGCACGATTGCTTCACAAAAATATATCTCAGCAACGTTGGGAATTGGTCGCGATCTCATGCAATTTGGAGCTCTTTCATTTGATGCGACAAGAACACATGCAAAAATTAAAGAAATCACTTCAAATAACGAAACGAGTTATAACGGAAACTCTTATAGATTGAGTTATTCAAAGCGTTTTGAATATTTTAACAGCCAAGTTACCTTTGCGGGTTATCGTTTTTCAGAAAAAGACTTTATGAGTATGTCTGAATACCTCAATGCAAAAATGAGTGGCGTTCGACAATATAATAGCAAAGAGATGTATACCATTTCTTATAATCAACAGTTTAGCGACAGTGGATTGAGCACATACTTAAATTTTTACCACCAGACATATTGGAATCAACCCGATAATAACCGCTATAGTTTATCATTAGCTAAATATTTTGATCTCGGAAAATTTAAAAATTTAAGCGTTAACTTGACAGCATTCCGTACTAGCTACCAAAACACAAATGATGATGGCGTTTATATTGCGTTATCTGTGCCTTGGGGTGAAACCTCTACAGTCAGTTTTAACAGTAGCTGGGATAAAAGTAATACAACGCAGAATATAAATTATTATGACCGCATTAATGAGCGTAGTAACTACCAAATTAATACTGGGGTCGCACGGTCAGGAGCAATTATTGGCGGGTACTATACATATCAAGGTGATATGGCTCAGGTTAATGCAAATGCGACATACCAACAGAATCGTTACCGTTCCGCCGGGCTATCAATACAAGGTGGATTAACGGCAACACAACATGGGGTAGCACTCCATAGAAGTAACCAATTGGGTGCTTCGCGTGTTTTTGTTGACACCAGTGGTGTCCCGAACATCCCTTTGCGTGGTAATGGAATTGTGACACGGTCAAATTATTTTGGCAAAGCTGTCATTGCTGATGTTAATAGCTATTACCGTAGCAATATTAATGTGGATTTGAATCTTTTACCTAATAAGGCAGAAATTACCCATTCTGTAAAACAAGGGACATTGACAGAAGGCGCTATTGGCTATCGCCAGTTTGATGTTATAACAGGTAACAGCGCAATGGCGACTATTCGTTTATCGGATAATAGTGCTCCTCCATTTGGCGCTATTGTATTAAATGCACGTAAACAGCAAGTTGGAATAATTAGTGATGAAGGTAGCGTTTATTTATCAGGTTTAAATCCTAAAGAAAAATTGAATATTTCTTGGGATAATGAAATACAGTGCAATATAACATTACCGGATAGTGTTTCATCAGAAATAAATTTAGCAAATACATTACTATTACCATGTATAAAATAACATTTCACACATGTCATTATAAAACCATTAATGCTAGTTATTTAAACCAATAAAGTAAGCAATAATAAATTTTATCAAATTAAACTTAAAGAGATTATATCGTTTATGAAAAAATTAAATATAAATAAAAAGGATACCCATCCTAACCAAAAATTAGTTAATAGTTATAAAGTTATATTGGCAACTATTTTTTTGATGAGTATATCGACAGCAAATGCGGCTATCTCCTTAGATCGCACTCGTGCAATTATTAATGGTAATGAGAAATCGATTAGCCTGAATATTAGTAATGAAAATAAAACATTACCTTATCTTGCTCAAGGTTGGATTGAAAATGCACAGGGTGAAAAAATTAATGATCCATTTACTGTTTTACCTCCAGTACAACGTGTTGAGCCTGGAGATAAAAGTCAAATAAGAATTCAACCCTTAGCTAGCATAGAAAAATTACCGCAAGATATTGAGTCAGTATATTATTTTAATTTACGTGAGATTCCACCGAGAAGTGATAAAGCAAATACGTTGCAACTTGCATTACAAACACGAATAAAACTTTTTTATAGGCCAACACCTATCATTCCAACTAAGAATGATATCGATAACCCATGGCAAGAAAAATTGGTTTTAAAACAGCAAGGCGGCAAATATATTGCATTTAATCCGACGCCTTATTATATAACCATTATTGATGCAGCAAAGAAAATTAAAGGTGATACCGTAAAAGGCTTCGAGCCAATTATGATCGCTCCCAAAAATAGCCAGCCGTTAGGTGTCGATGTTGCAACATTAGGTAATACCCCAGTACTAACATATATCAATGACTATGGTGGCCGTCCTAATCTTAGTTTTAACTGCCAAGCAAATGAATGCAAGGTATCTCCAAGTAATAAATAATCTATCTATCAAATAGTAATAGAGGAAGGTATGAGTAAAATAGTGAGTTATAGCGCTCCTTTAATAGGGATTATTTTCAGTACACTTGCCTTTCAGACATTAGCTACTGATATTGGTAAAGTTGATAATTGGGATGTTGATGGTGCCAATGGTGTTTTACAGGTTAGAGGTGTGCTTACCGAAAGTGCATGTAGATTAGCCACGCAATCTGCATTTCAAACAGTAGATTTGGGCACAAATAGTTCTTCAGCATTTAAATTTCTAGGGCATAAAGGCACACCTGTTCCTTTTAATATTCAATTAGAAGATTGTTTAAGGAGTGAAAGTCGTAATCATGATCAACAAGGTAATATAACTTGGAGCTCTGACATACCAGCCGTAAGAATTCGTTTTCTTGCTGTATCAGATAATACAGATAGCAAATTAATAAAAGTAAATGGTGCTGAAGGCATTGCTCTTGAGTTAAATGATGAAAATTTTAAAAAAATTAAACCAGGTGTTTTTACTAGGCCAAAACTATTATCAATGGGCAATAATAAATTAACCTATTACATTACTCCGGTGAGAATTAATAGTCATTTTAATGCTGGTAACTATCAAGCAAATATAAGATTCCAATTAGTCTATGACTAGGATAAAAATATGAAACCATCATATCAATACCTATTATTTAAATCGCAGGTTTTTATTAGCATTATTTCTATATTAATATGTTTTAATACAGCCAGCGCTTCAATGGCTTCTATTGGTTTAACAATTACAGTCATAGAACCCCCTAATTGTAGTTTTGTAGGAGGAAATACATTAAATGTTGACTTTGGCGATGTCCAGCAAGATTTAATCGATGGGGCATCATATAAAAAAACGAATGTTAACTACAATTTACAATGCACAAATTTATCTACTAATCTATTAAAAATGAAATTGAGTTGGACTAACTTTAGAGTTAATGGTGTTGATGCAATAAAAACGAATAGAGATAACCTTGGTATCGCCATTTATCAAGATAATAATATAGTATCCAACAATTCAAATATTCATTTTATTTATGGTGCTATGCCCTCTATTTATGCTGTTCCCATAAAACCAAGTGGTTCAATGCTAAGTGACGCTGGGGATTTTAATGCAGAAATGATTATGACAATTGAATATCAATAAATTAAGAGCCAATATGAAAATTAAATTTTTATATATATTAATAGTTTTTAGTGCTTTTTCTTATTCATCTTCACTCACTGTGGAGTTTAATGGAAATCTAATTATCACGCCTCCTGAATGCATTTTAAATAACAGTCAAAAATCAATGATTCATTTTGGAGATATCTTATTAAGCAGGATTGATGGAGTAAATTATAAGCATAAATTACCTTTTGAATTAACTTGCACTAATTTAGCCATGAATAACCTAACGTTAAGTATTCAAGGTGACCCTAGTAATTTTAATAATGGCATTCTCAAGACCAGTAACCCAAAGCTAGGATTAAGCTTCTATATTAATGGTATAAAACAAGATATTAATAAAAAAATAAATTTTAATTATTTAGAATTACCATCATTAGAGGTTAGTCCTGTACAAAATGTTGCAACAAGTTTTGATGGTTCCGATGGCGGAGATTTCACTGCACTAGCAACTCTTAATGTGGACTATCAATAATGAAAAACAACTCAATAAATAATAAAATTCAGTATCAGATATGTTGTTTTCTTTTAATATTCTTAGCAAATATAACCTATGCTAATTGGGGATTTGATGGTTCGTTAATTATACCGCCAAAATGTCGATTAAGTCATAGCGATCCTATCAAAGTTTCATTTGGTAAAGTCGGTGTTAATAAGGTTGATGGAATACACTATAAGGAAAAAATTCCTTATGAACTTATTTGCGATGGCGATCTAACACAACCTTGGAATATCTCTTTAACATTATCTGGTATAGCAGCAGGTGCAGGTTTTGATGATGCAACACTGCAAGTTAAATCTGATCAAAATGGAAATAATGTAGGTATCCAAATTCAAAAGGATGGACAACCTATCACTTTAAATAAAGCATTTGTAATTGATCAAAAGACATTACCCGCTTTATCCGCTGTTATTGTCAAAAAAGCAGGAACTAAACTTATTGGAGACACATTCAATGCTACAGCGACATTAACCATTACATTTCAATAGGAATTATGATGTTCTCGACAATAAAATATTATAATTTATTATTTTTAACAGTATTTATATGCTACTCCTTACCATCTATGGCCGAAACAATTAATTTTGATGGTATATTTGTTGAAGATACTTGTGACCTATATCCCGGAGATGAACTAATTACATTAGATTTCGGAACAATCGCAGATAAATATCTTTATTTAAATAGCCGCACGCTAAGTGAATCATTTAGTATTCGATTAATTAACTGTGACTTATCTTTAGGTCGTGAAATTAATGCTTCATTTAATGGCAATGAAAACTCTTTTTTACCTGGATATCTTGCACTAGACCCAGCAAGCCAAGCTAATGGTATTGCTATTGGTTTAGAAACAGATACTGGAGAAAAAATCGATATAAACAAAAAAGATCACACACAAAAATTGTCAGCAGGTAATAACGAAATAAAACTTAAAGCCTTTATCCAAGGAGAGCATTCTGCATTAGCAAATAAAACAATTTCATATGGAACATTTATATCAACGTTAACATTCTTTTTAGAATACAACTAAAAGTATAAAAGCTACATTTAAATCATAGGTATTCAAAAATGAAAATCTCAGCAATAATTCGCGATTATAAAGCTACAGTAATAAAAATAATTTTTATTACTGTATCAATCTTTATTTATAATATAAATGCTTATTCTGTAAGTTGGGGCGCATTTACTCAAAGAAATGGTAATGATGTTACTATTCAATGGGGATGGCCTAATGAAGATAGCAATAGTGTCATTTGCTTTAATCCATCAGGTTGTGTTGTAACCGTTGGCCCATATGATTACCGGGGATCTAGCGCTGATCCTAAAACATTTGGAGGTATAAATTTACCCTATGGCATGCAACAAAAAGTCATCATCCGCAATAATGGGACGGCACTGGATGCTTTTAATGCTTGGAAACTACAATACGGCACCGCCAATACACAAACAGTTACTGGCATGTGGGGTAATTATCCAAATACAGACTTCTCATCGGTTTGTTACGGGTTCCAAGTTTTTCAAATCTCAACTTGGGGAACTTCTTATGGCACTTTATTGCCTAGTGCTGCCTGTGGGGTAGTACCGCCATCAAACACTTCTTGTAATTTTAGCTTCCCTACGAGTATTGATCTGGGTTCCGCAGTTAGTGGCCAAAATGGCTCTTGGTCTGGAGAAGCTACAGGGGCTTTTAGCTGCACCAATATTGTTGATATAAGGGCTAGCTTATTAGCTACTCCCTATTTAAGTAATCTTCCTGTTGATATTTCAGTCAATCAAGTTTCACTGGATATCAATAATAAGAGCGTTGCTAGAGGGCAAATAGCACCACTTAATTTTAAGGCAACCACAACAGGTAAGTTCACATCTGCAGGTAAGTTTAACGCTAATGCAGTTATTTTGTTTTCTTTCAATTAGCAAACACATTACTAATATGAATGTTAAATAAATAAAGCACAGCAAGAACTGCCAATAATAACTTTATTAACTGATAGTTACCTATAAAAGCAAAGCCGTTCCTGTACCTTAATGGCCCAATAGTGAAAGAGGGTTAGTCCCCCTCTTCCACTTGCCCTTTATACTCTTCTTGTGAAACCAAATGTACCCCTATATATCGCTGATAACGTGCGGTTTTTAATTTGGTTAAGTCCACCAGTACCAAGCCATCGATACAATCATTGAATGCGGGGTCTGTACCGAAATCCATAAACTGTACGCCACCCGGCTCGCATAATTCAGTATATTGCTTATAAAGCGTCGGAATTGAACAGCCAATGTTATTGAGTAAGCTTTTCAATTTAACTAAATCTTCGTGGTAATTGCCCCCTGAAAATTGGGCTAATACCTGTGGCAAAGAAGCTGGATACGGCTGATGTGACTGTGCAATGCTGTGTTGCGCCGAAAAATAGAGCCGATAAAAAGTAATCAGTAAGTCACGCGCCGCAATCGGCATTGAGCCAGACATAGATACAGGACCAAAAAGATAGCGATATTGTGGGTATTTCGCCAAATACGCGCCAATACCTAACCATAAATAATCTAAACCCCGTTTTCCCCAATATTTAGGCTGAATAAAGCTCCGACCAAGCTCAATACCTTGCGCTAATATTGGCATCATGGCTTGGTCATAATGAAATAAGCTAGAGCTGTAAATACCCTGCAAACCTTTGGTCTCAATTTGCTTTTTAGTGGGTATAAACCGATAAGCCCCTACAATATCAAGTTCACTTTCATCCCATAATACCAGATGATAATAATCGTTATCATAGCTGTCTAAATCACGGCGCTTACCTGAGCCTTCCCCTACAGCACGAAATGCAATTTCGCGTAATCGCCCTATTTCTCGCAAAATCGGCGACCTTACTTCTTGGTTTCGGTGATAAAGGTAAATCGCTTTCCCATCAGGGGATGTTCCTAGCCGCTCACATGCCACCAACGCTTTTTTTAATTCAATTCTGTCTTCTGGTAAAGCAATTGGTGATTCGCTGGTAAATAGCCCTTCCTTACCTTTTCCCAACAAATAGACATGGCGACGAAAGCGCCCTGCTAGCTCATGAGCCGCTGTATGGACATCATGCCAATGAATAAATGGGATGCTGCCACCAATACGAATTTTTAATCTTTTTCCTCGCTGCTTAAACATTTCCCTGACTAACATTAAAGTCGATAACGGCTTGTAAACCAACGAGGTTAAATAGAATAAATGGCTATTTCGCCCTTGAATATGAATGGGGACAATAGGCGCTCTGGCCTTTGCGGCTAAACGCAAAAAACCTGTACGCCAGTGGCCATCACGAACCCCTTTACGGCCAAACCGAGAGACTTCACCCGCAGGAAACACAATTAATGCCCCTTGTTTGTCCAAATGCCGTTGTATTGCTTCAACTTGCTGCCGACTGGTTCGGTTATTCATGTTGTCCACTGAAATAAATAAGCTTTTTAGTGGCTCTATATAATTGAGGAACTGATTTGCCACGATTTTGACATCAGGACGAACGGCAGCAACTGCACGTAATAGTGCAAGACCATCGAGTGAGCCTATCGGGTGGTTAGCAACTAAGACAACAGGACCTTGAGTTGGAATATTTTCTAAGTCTCCCTCAACCATTTCGCAAGAAATATCAAAGAACTCCATGATTTGTTCAATAAGATCCAAGCCCTTTAAGTGCGGATAATCTTGGGCAAATTGGTGAAATTCTTGTTCAAACAGCAGCTTTTTTAATAAACGACGTTTCCATTTGCCTGGTGTTTGATGAGGAAAAATATCGTGCAGCAGGGTATCGACACTAAACATAATGCTATCTCCTAACTGAGTTACGACGAACTTAAGTCAGACTCATAACAACAATATGTTTATTTTATGACAAAATGGTGAAAGCACAAAAATGATGATGTAGATCATTACTTTTCATTTACTAATATTATAGTTATCTAAAATCAATAATTTTTCCGAATATTGCTTTCTTGAATAATTTATATTTTACTCATTTTATAATATGCATTTATTCCACAACAATTAAAAAAGTATAAAACTAAATTTTTTGATTAGTTTTACTTAATTTATTTGAATAATTCAGAATTTATTATTTATAAATACCCACCAATTAAATTGAACTAAAAATTTATTACAATAAGATCAGAAACAAACAATACCCTTTAAATTCAATTAAATAAAAATTAATTATAAGTTTAATTTTTAACTTTTTTCTTATTGATAGGCAAATCTTATTTCAGCAATTGCTTAAACCGATGGCCATCATTGATAAAAATCAAGAACCTCTCGACCTTATTTATACATGATAGTCCGGCTGTAGAATTATATTAATTAAAAAATATTTAAATATATTTGACCGCAATCTTTCCAGGATAGTGTAATGAAAAAACTTACTCGCATTACGGTCGCTGTCATATTTTTGCTTTTACTCGGTTATTTTGGGTTATCTGGATATGTGTGGTATCACGATAATCAACGAAGAGAAAATAATGACATTCAGACATCTAAAATTGCAGAAAATAATCAAGTTCTCAAATTCTTCGCTGAAAAGGGATGCGATTACTGTCACACGCCGTCAACTGATTTACCTGCCTACGCATCGTTCCCCATTGCTAAGCAACTGATGGAATACGATATTCAGCTAGGTTATAAATCATTCAACCTTGAGGCTGCTCGCGCTGCACTCATCGCAGGAGAACCTGTACCACAAAGTGAATTAAATAAAATTGAGTGGGTTATGCAGAACCACACCATGCCGCCAACTCGTTATGTTGCACTTCATTGGGCAAGTAGCGTCAGTGATGAAGAGCGTAATAGCCTTTTGAATTGGATAGCTAAACAGCGAGAAGAGCACTATGCCAGCCAAGATACCGCTGCTGAGCACCGTAACGAACCAATTCAACCAATTCCAAAATCACTGGATGTTGATGATGCAAAAGTCGCATTAGGTTTCCGCTTGTATCATGATGCGCGCCTGTCAGGGGATAGCACGATTTCTTGTGCGCACTGCCACGCACTCAATGCAGGTGGTGTTGATGGCCGTAAAACATCAATTGGTGTTGGTGGCGCAGTAGGCCCAATCAATGCGCCAACGGTGTTTAACTCTGTATTTAATGTCGAGCAATTTTGGGATGGTAGAGCACCTGATTTACAAGCGCAAGCCGGTGGCCCACCATTAAATCCTATCGAAATGGCATCAAAATCATGGGATGAAATCATTGAAAAATTGGATAAAGACCCTGTCTTAAAACAAGATTTTAATGCAGTTTACCCAGAAGGGTTTACGGGTGACACCATCACAGATGCGATTGCTGAGTTCGAAAAAACCTTAATCACCCCAGACTCTCCGTTTGATAATTGGTTAAGAGGCGACAAAACTGCATTAACCGCACAACAGCTCCATGGTTACCAGTTATTTAAAGAGAACAAATGTGCAACCTGCCATGGTGGCGTGATCTTAGGTGGTCGTTCCTTCGAACCTCTGGGCCTGAAAAAAGACTATGAGTTCGGTGAAATTACCGCACAAGATATTGGTCGCATGAATGTCACCTCTGATGAGCGCGATAAGTTACGCCAAAAAGTCCCAACACTACGTAATGTCGAGCTAACCGCGCCATACTTCCACCGTGGAGATGTGGCTACCTTAGATGAAGCAGTGAAACTGATGCTGCGTTATCAAGTCGGTAAAGAACTGCCACAAAAAGATGTCGACGACATTGTTGCCTTTCTTGAAAGCTTAACGGGTGTGTATACACCATATGTACAACAAGGTGAATCACAACAGTAAATATCAATAGCTAATTGATATGAAAAACCAATAGCACCGCTCAAATAATAGCGGTGCTATTTTTTTATTTAAAACTGCCGTATAGGCTACCTACAACCCCGACTTAATCTATATTCAAAGCAATTCACGTTATCGCGTATCTCTTTCCCACTGTGTTATTACTTAAACGATCCCAGTTTCCCAATTTATACGAAACAATGTTAACTAGCTCAAAGTTTTCATTGAATGGTATTTAAAAGGTATTATTAAGTGGTATTGTCATTGCTGTACCCTACAATACCTATAATTAGCCGTATAAAGGAATGAAAGATGAAAAAAACAACAGCAAAACTCTCATTCATGATGTTCATTGAATGGTTTATATGGGGGGCTTGGTTTGTTCCCTTATGGCTATTTTTGAATAAAAGTGGCTTCACCCCTTCTCAAATAGCATGGTCTTACGCCTGTACAGCCATTGCTGCAATTATCTCTCCCATCCTTGTAGGCTCAATTACTGACCGATTTTTTGCCGCGCAAAAAGTCCTGGCGGTACTGATGTTTGCAGGGGCAGTCTTTATGTTTTTCGCAGCTCAGCAAACTGAATTTTCTAGCTTTTTCCCTCTACTCTTGGCGTATGCATTGACTTATATGCCAACCATTGCGCTCACCAATAGTATCGCTTTTTCCAATGTGGAAGATGTGGAACGTGACTATCCTCGTATTCGTGTAATGGGGACTATCGGCTGGATTGCATCAGGCATTGCATGTGGATTTTTACCTTCCATGATGGGCTTTGGTGATATTTCTGCGACTAATATCCCGCTCTTAGTGACAGCCGCTAGCTCCGCTTTACTGGGCTTTTTTACCTATTTCTTGCCAGACACCCCACCAAAAGGAACTGGCAAAATGAGTATTAAAGTCATGCTCGGATTGGATGCCATTGTGCTGTTAAGAGACCGTAATTTCTTAGTATTTTTCGTGTGTTCATTCCTCTTCGCCATGCCTTTAGCTTTTTACTATATTTTTGCTAACGGCTACCTTACTGAAGTTGGGATGAAAAATGCCACCGGATGGATGACCTTGGGGCAATTCTCTGAAATCTTCTTCATGCTTGCTTTGCCCTTCTTTACTAAACGTTTTGGTATCAAAAAGGTATTACTTCTTGGTTTAATCACTGCAGCTATCCGTTATGCTTTCTTTATCTATGGCGATGCAGACCACCTATTCACCTACGGATTACTCTTCCTCGGTATTTTATTACACGGTGTTAGCTACGATTTTTACTATGTCACCGCATATATTTATGTCGACAAAAAGACGCCTGTGCATATGCGAACAGCGGCTCAAGGCTTAATTACTCTCTGTTGCCAAGGCTTTGGTAGCTTACTGGGTTATAGCCTAGGTGGGCAAATGATGGAAAAACTTTTTTCTTACGGTGAACCTGTCAACGGCCAGACCTTTAACTGGGCCGGTATGTGGGGCTTCGGCGCTGCTATGATCGTCGTAATCACGGTTGTTTTCATGTTGATGTTTAAAGAGTCGAGCCGTGATATTCAAGAAATTGATATTAATAAAAGTGGCATAAAACCCACATCCAATTAGTTAAGCAATCATTAATTAAACGCCTTTATTGACCGACTGCCAACACATAAGGGCGCTGTTTTTAGCCAAAATTGAAGGAATTATAATGAACAAAGAGAACCGTATTTTAGGCACGTTTTATGGCCAAGCCTTAGGTGATGCAATGGGAATGCCTTCTGAATTATGGCCTCGCTCTCGTGTTAAAGCACATTTTGGTTGGATAGACCGCTTCTTACCTGGGCCAAAAGAAAATAATGCAGCTTGCTACTTCAATACGGCAGAATTTACAGATGATACCTCAATGGCGCTCGCACTTGCGGACGCGATTATAGAATGTGATGGCAAAGTGAGTCCTGAACTTATTGGCCGTAATATTTTAAAATGGGCAGAGCAATTTGATGCCTTTAATAAAAATGTCTTAGGGCCGACCTCTAAAATTGCATTAAAGGCAATAAAACAAGGGACTCCGATTTCTCAGTTAGAAAACAATGGCATGACAAATGGTGCCGCAATGCGAGTTTCCCCACTCGGTTGTTTGCTGCCAACTCATTCTATTGATGAATTTATTGATGAAATTACACTCGCCTCATCGCCAACGCATAAATCGGATGTGGCAATTGCGGGGGCGGTCGCTATTGCTTGGGCAATTTCTAAAGCGATAGATGGCGAAAATTGGCCGCAAATTCGCGACCAATTACCTGCTATTGCGAAGCTAGCACAAGAAAAGCATGTCACAACCTTTAGCCCATCAATAGCTGCACGTATTGAACTTGCTTTACACACGGTGAAAAACACGATTGGCGCCGAGCAAGCAATGGAACAGCTTTATCAACTCGTTGGCGCTGGTACGAGCACTATTGAGTCAGTTCCTGCCGCCATTGCTATGGTTGAATTAGCGGAAACTGATCCCAACCGCTGTGCCATTCTGTGTGCTAATTTAGGGGGAGATACCGATACCATAGGGGCAATGGCCACCGCCATTTGTGGCGCCCTCCATGGCGTTGATGCCATCGATAAACAGCTCAAAAAACAATTAGATGATGTGAATCAACTTGATTTTACACAGTATAGCCAAGCCTTTATGGCATTGAGAACTGCAAGAGAAAAAGCTTATGAAAACTGCTGAACTTATTGCCCATCTTCCATTGCAAGCGGAGCATCGTCCTGTCTGCCTGATTGGCGCTGCCGTTATTGATGTGATTGCAGATGCATATTCACTGCCTTATCGCGGAAGTGATATCGAATTGCACCAGCAGAGTGTCAATATCGGTGGATGTGCTCTGAATATTGCGGTGGCCTTGCAGCGTCTTGGTATCCAGTCTCTCAATGCATTACCTATTGGGCAAGGTGTATGGGCAGATATCATCCGCAACCAACTCAATAAAAAAGGTGTGAGTTCCGTTATAGAAACGAATAAAGGTGATAATGGCTGGTGTTTAGCCTTGGTTGAACCCGATGGAGAAAGGACATTTCTTTCAATTAGCGGTGTAGAAAACCAATGGGAACGCCAAACCCTAGATGAATTGCGAATTACATCTAACACTATCATCTATCTTTCTGGCTACCAACTAGCCGCAAAATGTGGCGAAACTCTACTTTCATGGCTGGAGTCGCTCTCCGATAACGTCACTTTATTTATCGATTTTGGCCCTCGGATCGCCGACCTTTCGAAAACACAATTATTACGATTAATGGCTTTAAAACCAATCATTTCGTTGAACCGCCAAGAAGTCGAACATATCGTCACATTATTCCCTGATATCGCGCATCAAGGAATGGATACAGAAGCATTAGCCAATATTTGGCATTCTCAATTTTTAGTTCCCGTGATTGTTAGAGTCGACAAAGAAGGCGCGTTCTTTCAAGAAAGTGGTCGTTCATCAGGCTGGGTGGCACCATTTGAAACCACCGTTGTCGATACCATTGGAGCAGGAGATAGCCATGCAGGAGGCGTGATTGCGGCATTGGCGTCCGGCTGGGCACTAGAAGACGCCGTGTTACTCGGAAATGCTGTCGCATCCTATGTAGTTAGCCATCGCGGAGGGGATTGTGCGCCTTCGTCTGAGCAACTCACCGCATATTTACAGCAATATTAATCATCAGAGAAAAAAGAGGCCTAGCCTCTTTTTTACTCTTCAGAGACAAATACATACATATCACTGCGACACTGATTAAAACTGTATTCAATGGGCACATTTTTATGGTCGAAAGCCACCTGCTTAATCACTAAAATAGGTACGGTCTTTTCCAATTTAATGTGCGTTTGGAAGTCTTCATCAGGCATTCGAGCACTCACCTTGCTCTTTGTTCGTGTAGGATAAATATTTTGGCTGCGAAAATAATCGTACAAAGATAAGCCAATATCATCGACATCACCAATCAGCCCAATAGGAACATATGACTCCTCAATAGAGACCGGCTGTTCATCCACATAGCGAATACGTTTTAACATAAATACATTACTATTGATGGGGAGCGCTAGTGACTCTGCCACCTCCTGTGAACAAGGCACGATACTTTTATTGACCCAAAGTGTGTTTGGTTTTTTTCCAAGTAAAACAACTTGCTGTGAAAAACCTTTAGCTTCTTTGAGTGAATACTCAAACTTATCACTAATTTGGGTGCCATAACCTTGTGACCGAATGATAACGCCTTCTTGTTCAAGTAGCTCTAACGCTTTTCGAACGGTAATACGTGACACCCCTGTCTGCTGACCTAATTCCCTTTCACTGGGTAGCATATCACCTTGATGCAAAACCCCTGTTCGCACAGCAAATTTCACCGTTTCAGCAAATTTTACATACAAAGGTGTATTGTCTATTTCAGCAAGACGGGTACAAAGTTGTTGGATCAGAGATAAATGCGCATCATTCATATTGAGTTAGTCACCTAAAAATCGCAGCAATAATCAATAGTACCACTATCCATAGATTTATTGCAGGCAATTGAATTAGATAAATTTATTACCAATGAAAAACAGAATGCTACAGGGTACTATTTCTGGTGAGGTACACGTTTTTCTCTGATATAGGTAAAGTCAATTGCTGTTGATACCCATCCAGTGTTTCTTTCGATAATATCGCCAATGCGCGGTAAAAATCGCTGTTAGCCGAATCTATCAATACTTCGAGAAAATGTGCCGACCAAGGTAATAAGTGCCAAGCGAGCAACTCTTCTAAATCCGCTCTGCGATTTTGCTCAGCCAGCCAAGCCGCTAACATCAAAATCAACCCAAAGTGGTCTTCAGGCTCTTTTTGTGTCGTTACGGGTTCAACACCTTTAATACGCATCCACTGACGCAATTCAACGGTTGAGTCGCCAAAAACAATCTTTTCTTTATCTAGCCAAACCGAACCCCAAGGGGGAGCAGGTAAAGCATAAGGCCCAATAAACAAGCGCTGCCATGCTTCACTCAGTGGTTCATTCCCCTGAGCACTGGATTGCAAAAGCTGGCTAATTTTTACTAAGGAAGGTAAAGCAAATGGCCATTCGTTATGCCAAGTCGGCTCCTGTAAAATCGCGATAATTTCTGCATTGTTTTCATTCTCTGGGGAGAAATAAAATAAAGATCCCAAAACCCGCCCTGTCACTGCGACGTGTTCAAGAAAGTGCGCTTGTTGCATATTGATTGTCTCTGAAATTATCAGCGCAGGGAAATCACACCCTGCGCTGAAAGTTTACTAATTAAGCTACAGCCATGCCGACTGTCATATGTAAACCATAGAATAGCCCACGACCGATAAATTCACCAACCAGTACCAGCACGGTACCAAGAAGTAAGCTCAAAACCGAAGGCTGATTTTGTCGCACAACAGGCAAAATCCATAACAACAGCCCAACACTTGTCACCACGATACGTACCACTTGTAAAACACCAAAGTCAGGGACTAAATCCACAGCTTTCTGTACTGAGGTGGTGATAAGCGCAATCTCACCACTTTGCAGTAGTACTGATGCAATAGTCACGATATAAGCAACGACACTAATTGCCGCTAATTTACCACTATTAAATGGAAATTTAGCAACTCGTAATAGTAAAGTACCTAAAATTGGCCCCACAACAAACAGAGTCATAAAGAAGCCGATAGTGGTATGTGGCGTGTTCCATGTCGGTACTGTGCTTATCATATAAACTCGTGTCATTGCCCAAACAAATAGCAATCCCATCAACATGGTGATGATTAACCACACCTTATCGAGTCCTGTTGGCATCTTTTTGATTGCGGATAACAACCACCATAAGCCACCTAAAGCAAAGAAAATAGAGCCGAATAACACTTCGTTACTCAGTGACGAGGCAAATACACGGTTCATCGAGTTAAATGCACGCATCGGTGAGCCCATATGCATCATAGAAGCGAGAAAACCTAAGCCCATCAATACCCATAATGCCAACATCGCATTCACAATACGCTGTTTTTGGGGTTTATCGTCTGTCGATAACCATGCAAGCCCCGTTACAATCACACCACCTGCAATACTTTGGCCTAATACCGTAAATAAAATTAGCGGCCATTCATGTAATCCATTGCCCATGTTATACCTCCCGAGGATTGGCTAAATGGCCTGTCGTATCATTGACAGGGCGACTATTGGCATTTGGTTTAATGACAAGATTGGGCTTGGTATAGTGCGCTTCAGGTAGTGGCGCAATCTCGGCCAAATTGCCATGTTTTTCACGTAATTCATCAATGGGGCCAAAGTCTAATGCACGCAATGGGCAAGACTCGGCACAAATCGGTTTTTTACCAACTGCAACACGCTCATAGCAACCATCGCACTTGGTCATATGTCCTTTTTCGCTATCAAATTGCGGTGCACCATATGGGCAAGCCATATGACAATAGCGGCAGCCAATACACACGCTTTCATCTACAACGACAAAGCCATCTTCACGTTTGTGCATCGCGCCGCTTGGGCACACTTTGACACAAGCAGGGTCTTCGCAGTGGTTGCATGAAATCGACAAATAATAACTAAATACGTTTTGATGCCACACACCGTTATCTTCTTGCCAATCTCCCCCTGCATATTCATAAATGCGCCTAAAATTCACCGCAGGAGATAAATTTTTGTAGTCCTTACACGCTAACTCACATGTTTTGCATCCCGTACACCGTGCGGAATCAATATAAAAACCATATTGTGTTGTCATGATTTATCCCCCTATACCCTTGCCACTTCAACCAAATTACTGTGTTGCGGATTACCTTTCGCTAACGGTGACGGGCGTTGAGTCGTCAGGACGTTTAGGCTACCACCATGGTCTACCTTGTTTTCATCAGGTGCGTACCAAGCCCCTTCCCCCATTGCGACAACGCCTGGGATGATGCGTGGAGTCACTTTGGCAGTGATCTGTACTTCCCCTCTATCGTTGTAAATTCGCACCATGTCGCCATCTTTAATATTGCGACGTTTTGCATCAATAGGGTTGATCCACATCTCTTGTAAACAAGCCGCCTTGATCACATCAACGTTACCGTAGGTGGAGTGAACTCGTGATTTATAGTGAAAACCACTCAATTGCAGTGGGTATTTTTCGGTGAGCTTATCATCATGGCTTTCAAAGCCTGGGGAATACATTGGAAGTGCTGATATCAAATCACCTTCCGCTAGAGTCCATGTTTTCGCAATATCCGCTAAGCGAGATGAATAGATCTCAATCTTTCCTGACGGGGTATTTAATGGATTACCAATAGGGTCTTCACGGAAGGCTTTGTGTGCTACAAAATGCCCTTGCGGGTCCATTTTTTTATAAATTCCTTGCTGCTGGAATGTCTCAAAATCAGGTAGCTCAGGTAACTTTTGTCGTGAGATTTCATACAAATGGCGTAGCCACTCTTCTTGGGTTCGCCCTTCGGTGAATTTCTCTTCAACGCCCATGCGACGCGCAATTTGTGTACACATTTCATACACTGTTTTACTCTCAAAACGCGGTTCGATAGCTTGGCTGGCGAAAATGACATACCCCATATTACTGGCGGCACCATCCAAACAAAAATCCATTTGTTCAGAGGCGGTGCAATCTGGTAGGACTAAATCCGCATATTTCGCTGAGGCGGTCATATGGTTATCAATCACTACTATCATTTCGCATTTTTTATCATCCTGAAGAATGTCATGCGTTTTATTAATATCAGAGTGTTGATTAATTAAGCTGTTGCTGGCGTAGTTCCAAATAAACTTAATCGGAACATCCAGTTTATCTTTGCCGCGTACGCCATCATGAGTTGCGGTCATTTCTGGGCCGCGCTCTATTGCATCAGTCCATAAAAATACGGAAATGCTTGCTTTGACTGGGTTTTCTAACGTTGGCATCCGCTCAAATGGAATATCATAATTCCCTTCACGAGCCCCTGTATTACCACCATTGATGCCAACATTACCGGTTAAAATCGGTAACATCGCAATCGCACGTGCGGTTTGTTCACCATTCGAATGACGTTGCGGCCCCCAACCTTGGCTAATATACGCAGGTTTTGCAGAACCGATTTCACGCGCGAGTTTAATGATTTTATCAGCCGGAATACCGGTAATCTGCGCAGCCCATTGTGGTGTTTTTTCTACGCCATCATCCCCTTGGCCTAAAATATACGCTTTATAGTGGCTGTTTTTCGGGGCATCTGCTGGCAGGGTTTTCTCATCATAACCTACACAATATTGGTCTAAGAAGGGTTGATCAACCATATCTTCAGTGATCAACACATGGGCGATCCCTGCCACTAATGCGGCGTCTGTTCCTGGGCGGATTGGGATCCACTCATCTTCACGCCCTGCTGCTGTATCAGTATAACGCGGGTCGATCACTATCATTCTTGCATTAGAACGCTCACGAGCTTGTTCTAATTGATAAGTAATCCCACCACCGCTCATACGGGTTTCTGCAGGGTTGTTACCGAAGAGAACCACCAGCTTTGAGTTTTCGATATCGGAAACGCTATTACCCGCTCCGCTACCATAGGTATACGGCATTGCACAGCTGATTTGTGCCGTACTGTAGGTTCCGTAATGGTTTAAATAGCCGCCCATACAGTTCATCAAACGGGCGATGGGTGAATTCGCTGGCGGCCATGAACGTGCGACTGTGCCACCTAATGTGCCAGTACCATAGTTCAAATACACTGCTTCATTACCATAATCGGCAATAATTCGTTTTAGGTTACCACTGATTAGATCGTAGGCTTCATCCCAACTGATTTGTTTGAATTTACCTTCACCACGCGCCCCAACGCGCAACATTGGGTATTTCAAGCGGTCAGGGTTATAGACACGACGGCGCATTGAGCGACCACGTAAACAGGCTTTAACTTGGTGATTATTGCCGTAAACATCATCTCCGGTATTATCGGTTTCGACATATTTGATTTCACCATCAACCACATGCATACGCAGTGGGCAGCGACTCCCACAGTTAACAGTACATGCGCTCCAAACTATTTTCTCTTCAGGTATGGTTGTTTTGGATGCGGTTTCACTGGTATTAGCAACACTATTAAAAGGTAAACTTAGCGCTCCACTTGCAAGTGCGAGTCCCCCGACGGTACTGGTTTGCATTAGCTTCCTGCGGCTGATCTCCGATTGGAGTACTCCCTCAGATAATGCTTTACTCATATCTGCCTCACTTTACATTGCTTCAGCGTTTTAAAATGGTTTTCTGAAATTTATTTTTATCTTTAATTTATTTATCTACTCTCAAAGACCATTCTATCGCTGAGGCTTGGTAGGGCATTGTGCACGATCAACAATCCAATACAAATTGTGTGGTTTTGATACGTTATATCGAGTCATTCAAGCCAGACTAAAATTAAAATAATTATTTTTAATATTTAATTATGAATTAAATTGAAATAAATATAATTCCATTCTTCTTTAACTTGAGTTTACTGTTTTTCATTTATTTCCGAGTCTCTATCCATAAAAAATCCCCTTAAACGAAAATTGACTAAAGCGTTTAAGGGGAAACATAGAAACTAACCTTATCTAGTGACTTTTTTCTTTTAACAGCACTTAAACTGTCGATTATGCCGTTAACCCACCATCTAAGACCAATGTTTGCCCGGTTAGGTACTGGCTATTATTACCAATCAAAAATTCAACTAGCTCTGCCACTTCTTGAGGTTGCCCTAAGCGACGTAAAGGGATGTTTTGGCACATAGCTTTTAATTTAGCTTCAGGCATTGCACGGGTCATATCACTATCAATAAGCCCCGGAGCAATACAATTCACACGTAATCCAAAACGCCCAACCTCATGAGCCAATGAACGCGTCAACCCCATCATCGCCGATTTGCTCGCCGCATAAGCTGTTTGACCAATATTGCCTTTTAACCCTGTAATTGATGACATCAATACGATTGAGCCACTCCCCGCCATCAACATGGCAGGTAATAATTTACGGTGCCAATTCATCACGGAAATGACGTTATTCTCTAGCACATCTCGCCAGATTTCAGCATCTTGATGAATATGTAAGGCATCCCTAGTGATACCTGCATTATGAATAATCGCCGTAGGCGCTCCAAATTGTTCCAATAACGAGCTAGAAAGCGCATCAACTTGTGCTTCATTTTTACCATCACACGGGGATCCTTTCACCCATGTATCTAAATCGGGGTTTTCAAGATTCGCTTGAGTTTCATTAACACCATCAACGCTACGCCCAGTAAAAACTACATTCCAATGGCGTCGCAATTCGCTAACCAGTGCAAGTCCAATTCCTCGGCTTCCTCCCGTCACGAGTATCCATTGATTATTTGCCATTTTAAGATTTCGACTCCTTATCAATATGTTCACACAACGCTTTCACCGAAATTTCTGGATGTTCTAGGAAAAATTCCGCATCTAAAGCAACATTAAAGTCACGTTTAACCAGCACCATAAGTTCAACATAATCTAAGCTATCGAACTCTAACTGGACTAAAGTCATCTCCGCATTCAGCTCTTCTGCTTCTAAATCTTTTGCGTCACAGATCATGTCACTAATTTTGGTATAAATTTCTTGATATTGGCTCATTTGTTTTATCCTTGCATTCTTATTGAGTTATTGAATTAACTTTCAATGTTATTGAATTATTTATTATTTTTTCTCTGTAACGAGCAGCGATACTAATACTCACTAATCGACCACTCTCACTATCGGCGATCACTAAGGCCGGCAAAATACGTAGGTAAATAGGCTCAGGAGAGGTGATAGGAACCCATTTAGTCAGAAGTTCACGGTCAAACACCACCTCTTGATGGGTTTGTACGATAGGATAACGGCAAAAAATATCTTTCAATGTTGAGCCGACCGGCAGCCATTGTGCGATCTCTTGTTGTTCAAATAACGAGCTATCATGAATTAAGTACCAGAACAAAACTGCGTCAATAAACTGCCATTCATACATTTCGTTGGAAAACTGAGAAAATATTGACTGCAATTTCACCATCTCTGCGGCCGAAATCGTTATCTCATTGGCGATTTCATGTAATACAGGTGGAGGACTGTTCGACAATTGGCAAGTTAAGCAATTTTGTTGTGTATCAGAAGAAAGTAAAGCTACAGACCCCGCTTTATTTCGTGCAACTAATTGATAATCTTTATCGTTCCACAGGGGATTACGCAGTCGCACAACACATTTGATAAACTCAGGGGCGGTAACCTCTTTTGAAGCCAATAATGGATGATTTAATGATTCACTCGCGAATTGTTTCACATCGAGTAATGCACGCATGCCATGCACACTCAGTTGATCTCCACCCTTTGCTTTGACCCATTCAAGGTCGAAATGAATCGGGTTATCATCACCAGAAAATGAGGCCCACTGTTTTGCATCCTCAAGGGTATAGCGTAAAGTCCTCATGACGCTTTCTCTAAAATCAGTGCCGCATTTGCCCCACCAAAACCAAAACTTAGGTTTAATGCACGCTTAACTTCACCAATGCGGTGTTCATTAGGGATATAATCGAGGTCACATTGCGGGTCCGAGTGGTGCAAGTTCGCAGTTGCAGGCATCACACCATGCGCCATCGCTTGCAAGCAAATAATGGTTTCAAAGCTGCCAGCAGCGGCAATTAAATGTCCCGTATAGGATTTCGTACTGGATATTGGGACTTGGTAAGCTGCCGCACCTAATGCCTTTTTCAATGATTCTGTTTCATTTAAGTCATTAAGAGCCGTTGAGGTTCCATGGGCATTGATATAATCGAGAGATTCAGGAGCAGCTCCCGCTTGTTGTAAAGCCATTTCAATGGTTTTCACTCGGGCAACACAATCTTCTGCTGGTGATGTAAAATCAAAGGCATCAGAAAAATTCGCATACCCTGTAATCTCGCCCAAAATGGTGGCGCCACGAGAAATAGCGCTCTCACGCTCTTCTAAACACAACACGGCCGCACCTTCAGAAAGGACAAAACCACTGCGATCTGCGCTAAATGGGCAACTGGCACGAGTCGGGTCTTCCGCTTCACGTGTTAAAGCACCAAGAACATCGATATTCCATACAGCACAATCTGTCCGCAAGGACTCCCCTGCACCAGCGAGCATCATATCGGCTCGTCCATGACGAATCGCTTCAAAAGCATCACCAATCGCAATAGTGCCTGTCGCACAAGCCGCGATGGTGGTATTTTGATATCCACGCAAATTCCAAAACTGGCTGCAAGCCGCCGTTGTCACATTTGGCATTGCATAAAAACAGTTGAAAGGCGAGGTCATCCCTGTCGCTTCAAATTCACTTACTGACATATAACTTTCATCAAGCCCTGCCCATCCTGTTCCCATAATGACACCGCACATCAGTGGGTCATAAAAATCAGTTAATGGCGTGCCTGCGAAGGCCATATCCATGGCTTCCCGCGCTGCCCCCAAGGCTAAACGCGTATGGCGTGGTAAACGACGACGAATAGCCGCGGGAACCCCTTTTAAGCTAGGTTCATTATCAATAAGCCCTAAAAAATGACTGTGGATATTTTGCGCGGTTTTATCAACGTAACGATAACCGAGCTTTTTATCCATAATTGCTTGCCAACATGCCGAAGCCGTATCACCCAGAGGAGTGACAGCCCCATAGCCTGTGACAACAACGCGTTTAAAGTGAGATTTTTGGTTCATAATGGGTTGTCCTCCTGTCGAGCGTTACCGCCACCTTGTGCTAGCCAAAGTTGTAGCGTTGCATAAAGATAATCGTATTGATTTTGCGCTAATGAGTTCTCAATAGTTAAAAGGTCATCTTGCGCATTAAGCAGCGTTTGATAATCCACAGCACCGGCTCTGTAACGGCTGTTGGTTAGTTTTAGTCGCTGCTGGCTAAGTGATAATGACTGTTGCAATTGCTGACGAATTTCATCCGCGGCAAAACGGGCCTCCATCGCATTATCGACTTCTGACAAGGCGGTATAAGCCGCACTACGAAATGCCACCGCAGCTTGTTGCACTTGTAAGTCGGATTGTTCAATGGTCAATTTCACTGTGTTCCACTGAATAAATGGCAAAGAAATCGAACCCCCAACAACCCGTGTCGGGTCACTAAACCATTGAGAAAACAGCTGGCTACCCGCATTAAGCGCACCTTGCAAAGACAGTGTCGGGTAGAAGCTCAATTTAGCAGCGTCAGAATCAGCAAGCGCGGAACGTAAACGTGACTCGGCGGCTTGAATATCCGGCCGCTGTGCTAATACGGCCAACGGTGTCGCGTTAAGAATTTCAATCCGTTGATTTCGATTAAGTGCGCTAAGCTCACGCACATGTTGCTCTGCAGGGCGGTTTAACAATAGTGCTAATGCATTACGGGAACTATCACGCTCTTTAATGAGTCGTCGCAATTCATTTTTTCGACTAATCACCGTTTGCTGTGATTGTAAAAAATCCAGCTGGCTAACTTTTCCTGCCAAATACCATGACTTAATTTGCTGCTGACTTTTTTCTGCAATCTTTTGGCTTGCTATCAGGTTATCAATCTGTTGATTTAACAGCGCAATATTCCAATATAATTGTGCTGTCGTATTAATAACCGCTAATGCTGTTGCATGGTAATCCTGTTCGGTTGCTATAGCTTCCCACTCATTCTTTTCACGAATACGTGCCAGTTTTCCCCATAAATCGATTTCATAATTTAAGGTTAGGTTTGAGCTATAGCTTTCTTGAGGGGAAGTACCATGGCGAATGGATTTCGTATTACTTGCTGAGCCGCCAAGGGAGAAATCCGGGGTTATATTGGTATTTGCTAACCCAGCAGTACTTCGCGCAAGCTTTAATTTAATTGCCGCGGTAGCTAAATCATTATTATTTTCTAGTACCTGATTGATCAGTTGGGATAGCTGAGGATCTTTAAACTTATCCCACCAATTTCCAGCAACATTCCCCCCCTGCACTGACGTAATCACGTCATTCGCACCAGATTGGCGTATTTTATCATCCCACTTCTGAGGCAATGTGAGTTCAGGGCGTTGGTATTCGGTACGCGTAAAACTGCCGCAGCCATTAAGCAAAAATAAAGCAGAAATAATATAAAGTGATTTGATATTCATTCGCGTGCCAATGCCTCCGTTGGGTTGAGTTTGGCAGCTCGACGGGCAGGAAAATAACCAAAAACCAAACCAATTAAAGCAGAGAAACCGCACGCTAATAAAACAGGGAACAGAGTAAACACCATCGTAAATTCAGTGGTGAAATAAGAGAAAATCCACCCCGTTAACCATGAACCGACAATACCAATTAAGCCGCCAAGCGAGCAAATCATCACAGCTTCTATCAGAAATTGGTTCATAATATCTTGAGGACGCGCACCGACGGAAAGGCGGATCCCGATTTCATGAGTTCGTTCCGTTACAGAAACCAACATGATATTCATCACCCCAACGCCGCCAACCAATAAGGAAATAGCGGCAATCGAAGTGATCAGTAATGACATAGAATCGGATGTTTTTTGTAATGCATTGGCGAGTTGGTCATCCGACTGAATAAAAAAGTCCTTTTTACCATGTTCGCGTAATAACAAACGCTCAACCTGTAATTCAGCTTGCTGAGAGGTTAAGCTTTCAGGGAAGCGCAGTGAAATAAACTCAATAGGTTTGTCCCCGACCACACGTTGCTGTAACGATGAGTAAGGTACCCATCCCATAACAAAGCCACTCGACATTTTGGGCCCCGGTTTACGGGCAATACCAATAATTCGCCATGGTGAATGGCCAATCTGCACAATTTGCCCTAACGGTTCTTCTTCTGGCTGAAAAAGTACTTCTCGGCTTCCTTCATCCAATACAATAACGGGCTCACTGTCAGCCATATCGAGCGTACTGAATAAACTGCCATGTAAAAGCTGAAACCCTTGTGCCGCAAAATACTCTTCTGAAACACCATTAAGCATGATGGAGTTATCCAAGCCTTTATTAACGACCATCGTCATGCTACTCGCGACGGGAGAAACAGACTCAATCCATGGCAGTTGCTTTAGGCTTTTAACATCATTTAACGATAACGCACGCTCCATATCAGGCCGCTTTGCCCCCCACCCAGTACCGGGACGAATTTCCAGTGTCGTGCTACCAAGCTTCCCGATTTCATCCATGATGGAGCGTCTTGCACCTTCCCCCACGGCCATTGATGACACCACAGAAGAAATACCAATGATAATTCCCAACATCGACAAAAATGCACGCATACGATGACCGAGTAAGGCCCGCCATGCCATACGAATGGACTCAATAATATTGCGCCACACCGATGCACGGCCATTATCTTCAACAGAAGGAAGCTGGTGCCGTTGTTTTGTGTCTGTCTGTGCTTGGTTCTGCTTATCAGAAACAATTTTTCCATCACTAATTTCAATAATTCGCTGAGTTTGCTGAGCGATATTTTGGTCGTGGGTCACAATCACAACAGTGTGCCCATCGAGATGAAGCTGATGTAAAATATCCATCAATGCATGGCCACTGGCGCTATCTAATGCCCCTGTAGGTTCATCTGCAAGAATTATTTGTGCACCATTGACCAAGGCGCGACAAACACTAACACGCTGCTGTTGCCCACCAGATAGCTGATAAGGTTTGTGATCCAAGCGTGTTTGTAACCCTAACTTTTCTGCTAATAAAGCAACTCGTGCGCTCCGCTCATCTTCTGGCATTGCCGTATACAAAGCAGGGATAGCAATATTTTCCTCTGCAGTCAGGTAGGGCATCAGATGATAACGTTGAAAAATAAATCCAAGATATTGGCTACGTAATTCCGCCAGTTGGTCACTGTTCACCTCATGAACCGCAATCCCATTGATAAACACTTCTCCTTGAGAAGGCTTATCTAAACAACCAATGATATTCATCAGAGTCGATTTACCTGAACCTGATGCGCCAATGATAGCGACCATTTCTCCTTGGTTAATTGATAGCGAAATATCATTCAAAACAGGAATAGTTTGCGTACCTGCTGAAAACTCACGGTAAACATGATGAAGTTCAATCAGAGGGCGGGTAAAAGATACATTTCGTGTCGTCGCCATCATTAACTCGCCACATTATCTGATTGAATAACAACGTGTTCACCCTCGCTAATCCCCTCAAGTACTTCGACGAAATGGCGATCATTAATCCCCACTTTGATAGTGCGAATTTCCGGTTTTTCATTGTTGATCACGGTCACTTCATATTGGTTTGCACCTACCGCTCGCCCCAGTGCGCTAACGGGGAGTCGTAACGCATCTTTCGCTTGTGCAACACGAATAAATACTTGCGCTGTCATTGATGTCTTTAATGCACGATCGGCGTTATCGACCTCAAATGTTCCATTGTAATAAATTGCACTGTTCTGTTGCCCCCCAGAATTATTGTTATTTTCATCAAGCGCTTCGGGAGGAATGGGTTGAACATACCCCATGGTACTTTCGTAGTGCGTTTCAGGGTCCGCAATCACATAGAATGTGAGGGGTTGACCTGGGCGAATTTTTTGAATATCCGCTTCCGAAATTCGTGTCTGAACCTGCATTTTATCTAGGTTCGCCAGCACTAAAATGGTCGGTGCTGTCTGTGAAGAAACGATGGTTTGCCCTTCGTTCGCCACAATACCCAGTACTTCGCCACTAATCGGCGCGATGATCCGTGTAAAATTGAGGTTAGCTTGTGCAGTTTGCACGTCCATTTCTGATTGCGTGATTAACGCCTCATTGACATTAACCTGCTGTAATTGCGCCTCATATTGGGCTTGTGCTTGTTCATATTCACTGCGAATACCAGAGCCATCTCTCTGCATCACCACTTGGCGCCGATAGGCTTTGATATACTGTATTAATGTCGCTTCTGCAGCCCGTTTTTGCGCCTGAGCACTGGATAACCGAGCGGTTGCATTTTTGAGCTCAGACTGCTGGATAGTTGGGTCGATTTCTGCCAACAATTCCCCTTTAACTACTTTGTCGCCTTGTTTTACATACAGTTTTTTGATTTGCCCGTTAACCTGAGCCCCTACGTTAACTTGCATTGAGGGCTTTAATGTCCCCGTGACCATGACAACTTTTTCAATATCGCCACGTTCCACCGATAAAATTACGTTTTCATGCAACGCTGGCGCGGGTGATTGCCAAACAAAACGGCCGATCACCACGATCAGCACAAGTAGTGCTACCAACCCACCTAAAATGCGTAATCGTTGAGTCGTTAAACCCAATTTTGGTGCTACGTGGCGAGAGGTCATGAGGGAGTTCCTTCCATTGCCGCTAACAAAGAAGGTTCAGGTTGAGGCGTACCTGTTGTCACACAAGGGGCTTTATTAGGGCTGTTCTCAAGACTTAATTTCCCATCAACTATTCGGTAAAGTGCATCGAAATTAGCCGCCAGCTCTTCACTGTGAGTGACAACAATCAATGTCTTACCTGTTTTCTGGCAATGTGACTGAATGGTCGCCATGACTATTTTCGCCGTTTCTTCATCCAAATTGGCGGTGGGCTCATCCAATAACAAAATAGGACGGGCACTGTATAACGAACGAGCCAATAACAAACGTTGACGTTGCCCAAGTGACAGCGCCGCATGGCTTTCTCTTATTAACGCATTAACCCCACCAGGTAATTGATTAATCACTGCACCGAGAGCCAGTTTATCAAGCAACACTTCGACTCTTTTTTTATCTTTTTCGCGGAAGTTAGGGTCAAATAGCGTGATGTTATCTAAGACGGTCGCATTAAATAAAATATCTTCTTGGCTTTGCAAGCAAACCAATTGCGTAAGCTGCTGCACACTGACAACCTCACCGTTGGACTCGCATACTCCTTGCTGTGGACTGAATAAACCCGCGATTGTCCGTAATAATGTGCTTTTTCCTGCTCCTGACTCCCCAACAATGGCAACCTGCGTACCTGAAGGTAAGTCTAATGACACATTATTTAAAATCGGTTTCGCAGGGTCATAACTGAAATGAATCCCATTGAAAGATAAGTGAGGGGCTTTTCCTAGCACTGCGGCTTGTTTTTCGTGGAATGGCGCGGTGTCCTGCTCACTTTTCTTAGGGAATAAAGAATGGGCACGTGTATCAATAATATGCAGTTGCGACTTATGGATAATCGCATAAAAAATACGCGTCACATAATTGGTGAAAATTTGACGCAAGAAACTATAAGCAAAGAAATCCCCCAAAGAAATTAACTCATTGGCCACCATGGGTAAAACCACTAACATAAAAATGACCATCTCCAAACTACCGGTTAATTGATAGATGCCATCTTTAATTTGTTGATACACATTTCTGCGTTGCATACAGGTAAACAATTCACGGCTTAACCATGCAAATTGCGCCTTACGCTGATTTTCTATCCCTGCTGTTTTTATGGTCAGAATGCCCTGCAGCGTCTCCATAAAAAAGTCATTTAATTCTGCTGATTTTAACTGTAACTGTTGGGTATACCACCGATCACGAATTATCGCCCATACACTAATTAAGCCCATCACGGTAACACCCGCAGCTGAAATAGCTGCTAATACGGGCGCAATCCAAAACATGGTACCTAATGCTATCGCACAAATAACCCAATCCGTTCGTAGCCCGTTATCCAGCTCGATTTTTTCGGTTAATGCCCCCTGCCAAGCAACAAAACGGCTAAACACATCCCCGGGGGCGCGTTTTTCAAAAAAGCGCAATGGATTACTCAATAAACGTGAAAAACCCACCCCGCTTTTAATCAACACAAAGTGTTTTACGAAACGCTCGCTTAGTATTCTCACGCCGAGTGCTAACAGTGTTGCAACCACAAAGGCAACAATGAACCAGCCGTAAGGGAAAATGGCATTTTTAGCGTCGGAAAAAGCTTGGTTGATCGCATTGCTCACCATTGCTGGCATTAAAAATAGCGTTAAAGAAACCAAAAAAGCGAATATCATCAACCAATAAACACCACGAATTTCTGAGGTTTCTTTCAGACTCATTGCATGAGGGGCTTTTTTCCCTGTAGTCCCATCATTTCTGTCTTCTGGTGCGAGTGATTCAATTTTTTCCAGCGCAGTATCTGGTTCTAAAATTAATGCGTAACCGCTGATTTCCGCTTTTAATGCAGAGAAAGGTAACCACTGCTGCCCAATTGCAGGGTTCATCACGCACACGTTATTTCCTTTGCGATAAGCAAGCAGTACAAAATGGCTTGCTCCGTAATGTAAAATAGCGGGAAGTGGTAAGCTATTGAGCTCTTGGTGCTCAAATAGCACTGGTGTCGTCGCAACACCGTAATTAGCTAAAATGGACGAAAGGTCAATCAAAGAAGTTCCATGATCCGATGCTGGATACACCTCTCGCAGCGTTTCAAGAGAAACATTGAGACCTTGAGTTTGTGCTAACATCGCAATACATGCTAAGCCACATTCATTGGTTTCTTCTTGAGAAACAAAATTTGGAATAATATTTTTCATTATTATTTAATGGCTAATAAAATAAAGTGAATGGCTATGCCATAAAAGCCAATCATTGGGATAATGACGAACCGCATTTTCAATGATGGCGGGCATTTGAGTTGCAACATCTTTTGCTGCAACAGGCGGATAAACCTTGATTTTTAAACCGTTTTGGTAGTACAGATGATAAAAAACCACCTGTGCAGAAATCGCACTGGATAAACGCACTACACCATTGTGCAGCTTTGCTGCACGGTTAAATAAATGGCACGATAATTTGCTCGACGCCCCTTCTTCTGTTTGAACCGTGTAATCAGGGGTGATATCAGGAAAAACAATTATATTCTTTTGCCCTGTCGCCGCTTCTGTCATCGCAGTCATTAACTGGCTAGCTAATACTTTATTCCCTTGATGAATAGAACAATACGATAAATTCACCTGCCCTAACTCACGTGCCGAGGCGTTATACTTCTGCTGTTCTGCACTCGACGAAACCACCACCGTCGCATTGCCTGGAGTCACCCCCGCGCCAACCATGGTAGCTAAAACATCAGAAACCATATGCAATGGAGCAAGTACAACGGGGTTATTTTGTTGGTGCAAAGGCGCAACGACGCTATCAAGTTCAAGGGTACAAACTCGAACTTGCGCCATGATTTTTTGGTTTTGTCCCCATGTGGCTGCCTCTTCCAAAATGAAGCGTCGAACAGCTATCCAGCTCATATCAATATGCCCTTTCGTTTCCATTAAACTACGAAAGTTTTCCGTGGCGACTTTATTCCGATTACGATATTGACGACCTAATAAGCCGACGCGACATAATAAATTGGAGACAAATAATACCGATGTGATATAGCCTCGGCGCAATAACAACCGTAAAAAGGCAAGTCCACTATGATTAAGTTTTTGATATCCTTTTTTAAACGGCATCAAACAGTTTTTCACTGTAAATACCGTCCAGACAATGCAAAACCGGATCACCGTAACTCCTTATTGCTTTTGTCTAATAACTCAAGCATATAAGCAGTAAAGTCTGCAAAATCACGGTCTTGATAGACGACATAGCGTTTATTGATAATAAATGCAGGTGTTCCAGTAATTTGATAAAACTTGCTAATTTCAAGCATGTTTTTCAGGCGTTCTTGAACCGCTTGGCTCTCACTGGTTTTTAGGTATTGGGTTGAATCAACATTGTGCTGTTTTAACCATTGGTTTAAGACATCTTTATTAGCTAAATCAAGCTTATCATTGATAACTGCGGTATAAAGATCCTGACGGTATTGAGATTCCACCCCCATCTCTTCCAATGTCGCAAAAATAGGCGCATAGGCAGCAAGCCCCATATTATTATCCATGGCTAAATGCACGACTTTAAAGTTGACGTTCTCAGGGAGTGTTTTTTCGAATTGACTGACATTATCATGATTTACGGCACAATAATGGCAACCATAAGAAAGGACTTCTATGATGCTGTTATTTTCTTTTATTGGACTCAATAGAACTTGTTCATTATTAAATTCAATAAAAGAAGAGCTTTGTGCATCATCATTTGAGAAAGTATTAAAAACAAAAATATGATAGAACAAAACCGTCATGAGTGAAGAAGCGATAATAACAAATAGAGTATAAAGTGTAATAGTTATTGGTTTAAAACGAGTATTCATAACAGTTAATTCCATTCCGGTACGAAAAATACATGGGGATAGCTCCCCATGTATCAATTAATAAAAATCAAATTTAATACTATGGAGCTGTTACATCACAGTTTGATGCACCAACAGCTTTTGCTTTGTATGTTTTATTACCGTGCTTATCAGTACAAGTGGTCACTAATTGGCAAGATTTAACACCACCAACAGTGATGCTCTCGTAAGAATTAGTACAAACTTGTTTTGTTCCACCAACTACAGCAGCAGCTTCGATAGCATTTAACTTTTTCATGTTATTTCCTTTAATATAGATTTTAATTAATAAAACGCCCTATTTATTGATAATTAACACCAATAAATCCTTTAGATTTTTAATTAACACACGAATTACCGCATGAATAACTAAAAATTCAATCCTTCTAATTTCTCATTATTATCAAATAAAAAAATCGCTTTTTCTTTGACGCTTTTTGTTTTCTCTTTCTCACCTAATTCATTTAAAACAAGGATCCAAGAAAAATAAACATTAAGATCTGGGCAAGAACGCGAATAGTTTTCTGCCCAAGATGAAAATAAATTCAAATAATAAGGGTTTTGTGTCTCGTTATAGCGTAATAAATACCCCATATTGAGATCTAATTTGTAACGATCATCGATTAAATAGTATTTCCATTCACTATAATCAGGCTCATTCATTGAAAGAAGATACTGCTGTCCTGTTTTTTCTATATATGTTAAATATTGCTGTGTTTGCAAAGTAAAATACAATAACCCCATGGATAACAAACCACCTAACGCAATAATTGTTTTCGAAAAATACCCTACAAACTTATTCAATGAATATTTTTTAGTTGGAACATCGGCACAACGTATTAACAATATCAATACCACACCATGAGGTATGGATAGCCACAATGGAAACTCTGTCATCATATGAAAAACAATTGGTAACGCAATAACTAAAAAAACATAATTGTTATTTTTATTTTTTAATGAAGAACAAAGTAGATGCACACCACCAATAATAACTAACAATATTGCCGCAATACCAACTAACCCACCTTCAACCATCCAACGCAATATCTCATTGTGTGGATGTGAAATAACCTTTTCACTGGTTCCTAGCAAACCACCACCAAAACGCTCTAAAAATACAGATTCAAAACTACCAACCCCAGAGCCAAATAAAATATTTTCGCTAAATAAATATAAACTATGTTGCCATAGCACCCATCTAATATGTGATGTTTGTAATTTACTTTCAGAAAAGTCAGAAATATTAAAACTAACTTTTATTCCATAACCAATAATAAGACCGATAACAATCGCTATTAAAGAGTAAACAATATATTGACGATGATACTTTGCGAAAAAATAAAAAACAATAACAATTAATAATAAATTTAAATATCCAGTTAATGATTGGGACAATGGCAATACCATGCTCATTAAAATGAGACTCACAATGATAATGGCAAACGCATACCGTGTGACAGTTCTCATTAAAATAAACATGCCTATTGCACTGGCAATACCAACACAAATAAAACTAGAAAGAACATTAACTTGTTGGAATACACCATATGGCCTATCCCCTGATATCGGAAAAAAATTAAAAACCTGTGCTATTGAATATAGACTCTCAATAATAGCAGCAAATAATACACTGCAAACAATTATTTTCAATACAGTTTCTGAAATATTTATTTGCAATAAAGCTTGATAAAAAAACAACGCCCCCAATAACCAATACGCAGTCAAGTACGCATTAAGCTGGTAATTTTCTGGCGCAAAAAAACACAAGCCTAATAATAAGACTAACCCAATCGTAATATAATTACTCGACTTAGAATAGTATAAGGTTAAATTTTTAATTTGTGTAATACTAATCATCACAATAAAAAAAGCAATAAAAAAACCACTAATTATATTGAATGGCAATGACAAACCTGTTCCGCCCATATTCGGCAGATAAATATGCAATATAATGCCAAAAAATATAACGACAAAAACTAAAAGTACCCATGGATAACTTTCTTTTTTATTATCTTTAATTTTGATTGCAAACATCATGTTTCATTCGTTATTGATAATTTAATGTATAGTATGCAGTGCTATAAAAATTCCCATAGGTAATCGTTTCGTTAATTCTCGCTTCTGGCTCAGCTTCGACATAAGCCTTGAATTGAATTTCCGTATCATTTTTTGCCAAATTTTGCGCTAATGATGGCGTATTCAATTCTATGGGTGTTTCATTTAAGTTTAATAACCCAATACCGATTCCGCTTGCCTCACTTTGGTCACTAATCGCAAGATGGTCAGGAAGATTTTTATTTTCAATTCCATTAAAAGTCACTGTCACCGATTTAAATATGGTCGTATTACAATTCGTTAAATGGATTGAGAAAATTAAAGGTTTCGACTTACCTTCTTTATAAAGGTCTTTAACCGAAATTTGTTGAAAATCAACAGGGACCTTCTCACTTCCCGGCGCTATCTGACATGGCGTAGCAACAACCATGCCTCTGAATGAATAGCTTCCCATATTACTCGGGATCACACTTGCACTCACCGACCCTGAGATTAGTAAATATAAGCCAATCGACAATAAATATTTATTACGCTTTATCTGATTATTATTTCGCATGATCGGCCTCATTGGAATTCAGCAAGAATTGTCCCGGTACTTGTAAATTCACCTTCTTCCACGCTGCTACCAGGCGCAGCTATTGGCGCAGCCGTTAAGTTCCAAGTGCCTTGGTTATTGATAAAATTAGGCACTTGATAAGCTTGGTTTGGTCTTACCAAGGTTCCGGTCAAATTATCAGTCACCACAATGCCAAGATTTGTGCGTTTCACACCGTTCTTTAACGTACCGAAATAATCAGGGTTAAAATCCGCGCTGCCTGACGCTCCTGGCAACAATGACAGCTTAATATTTAAATCACCTGTCGTAAAACTGCCACCGGTACATTTAACTGGGATCTTAAAGGGCTGAGCATAATTAGTGCCATTTAACTGTTCACTCGTGTTTGCCACATCAAGAAAATTAATATCTATTGGGTTGCCTTCATTAATCGTACACTCATCAGCAACCGTGATAATTCCTGCCCCTAAAACGACTCGAGTTGATGGAATTGGCGCATAAGCTGTACTGCCATTCGCTGGACTGCCTTTTTTAGCAAAAACCTGCACCAGTTCCGCTTGGTTGATGGTAATGCCATTAATAATCGGTTTTTTCAGTCTAAACGTGATTGTTCCACTCGACCCTGTCCGTAGCTCGACACCATAATCACGGCTATTAACACTCGGTGGTCTACACTCTATTGGGTCAGAACCCCCATTCCACATATCCTTCACTGGAACAGTGACTTTCTGACCAACCCTTCCCCCTATTTGAATTTCAACTTTTACATCAAAATATTCATTAAGGTTCAGGTACCCCGGGTTTTGCATTGATGTAGGAATAGTTGACATTAAATCAAATGTCATTCCTGAATCAGGACCGGTATTCCCAACCCCTCCTGGATTCATGTAGCTTTGGCAGTAAATATCAAAGTAAGGCCAGTTACCCACATCAAAATTGAATACCGTTTCTGCATCCTTCTCATTAACGAGTAATTGATTATTCATTCTCGCTTCGAATGTATAAGTTCCCCCGTCCGGTATAGCGGAACCGTGAGGATAACCTAAAGCAGATAACGGCAAGACCCCTATTGTGAGTAAACCAGCCACAATAGTCATATCTTTTAGTTTTTTGTTGTTGGATACAAACATGGTTATAAATACTCCAGTTTTAGCCTAACTAATCCGCTAAAGGTTCCCGCCGAAACAGACCGTGCTGTAGATTCCAATGATGCATTAAGTGTGATGTTATTATCGCCAGGTTTGATCACCCATGAACTTGTTGGCTGGTTGACCATTAGGTTTTGATGTTCTTTACTAGAAATACGCAACCCGGCACCTCGAATATCACCTGTCACTCGCACCAGATCAGGGTTAAAAAAATCCGCATCTCCCGCAATGCTCAATGAAACAGCGCTTTCTCCCGTCAAGTAATAACGCTGCGCATTTTGAGTTGCTTCTCCGGCAGAATTCACAAATGACTTGGATGCTCCGCGTTGGCAATCTTTGAGGCGAATATTAAATGCAACAGGAGTACTTCTATCGCCAATACGATGAAACTCTCTAGCATTGATTTCACCTAAATCGACATACTGCTCTTGTGTTTCTAATTCAAGAACACAAGGCGATGCATAGACGCTCCCTGTAAAATGCACAGTACTATGTACGTCTAGCAATGTTTGGCGGGACAGCTTTTCATCCGCAATTTCTGCAACTGCGGAGAAACTTCCTAGCCCCAATAACACTATCCCTAAGCACCTAATGTTCATATCAATACTCCTAGCGAATCTGTTGCTCTGGTGGTAACGCTTTACACGTATTTCCGCTACAACTGTATTTAAGTTCTGGATGACCACCATAATCATTCACATACATCATGGTGAAACTCTCGCCTGAACTATTGACCTTAATATCGAGATGCGATTTAGGTGCAATCATCACCCCTGGAAAATCAGTTAGTTTTTTTCCACCTTCTGCCACCGGTTTATTATTAAGGCTAATAATGGTCACAAAATAAGGGGTTGGGTTTTCAGCACGCCAATTATTTCCCTGTTTATAAAATATGACTTGGTCTTGCCAAACTGCACTTTTAGACTCAGGAATAATGGCTGTCGGCCGATAAAATAATTTAATACGCGATTGCATCGCTAACTGTAAAACATTCGGTTTATCGGGTTTTGGCGGAACTTCGCGCACATTTAAATAAAACAGGCTTTCTCGGTCTTGGGGTAACTTATCTATCTCGGCTGTTTTTGAAACACGGGCAACCCCTTTTTGCCCACCATTAATGCGCTGTAATGGTGGCAATACAACTAATGGCGATGTGATTTTTTTCCCATTGGCATCTTCAACCCATGACTGAGCAAGAAAAGGAATACTTGAGCTGGTGTTTGATAAATTAGCACTCGCAGAATTTTCATCGCCTGTAATAATCAGTCGTGTTCTATCCAGTGAAATACCCGCATATGATTGCCCTACGCCAACCATCATAACTAGCAAACCACCTACCCATTTATTTATACGAATCGCCATTTTCTCTACCTTATAGAATACTTTTTCAAACTGTCATTACATTATTGGCAAGGCAGCAAAACTGACATACCCGAATTAATTTTTTCAGGCAGTTGAATTTTACATTGCGCTTTTCCGCCCCAAGATACCGTTAATGTTTCTTTAGGATTTACTGCCATCAAATACGCCAATCCATTTTCCATCAGCATGGCAATGTTAATGCCATCAGCGTTTGTCACATCAGCACCAAATGGAGGTACCGTATCGTTATAACGAATAGTTGCTATGAGCTTTTCACCTTCTGCAACATCAAAGCGCTGATAACCTATTGCGCCTTCTGTTAATGTCGATGTTGCTATCGCCTTATTGGTATCAACGTTATTTTTTAACTTATCGACATCAATACGCGTGTCGAAGCTGTAATAGCTGACAATATCAGGCACAACAGAAATACCGGCCCAGTTAGTTCGTGTTTTTTCATGGTTAAACGGCACGCCACCAACACCGTTGGTATCGACCATAATTCTTGCTGTATCCGTTGTACCGGTACTGTTATGTAATGCAGCTCCATGCTTGGTAGCAGTGAAACCACCGCGCAATGTCCCGTTGATCGATGCCGTTTGTCTTTCTTGATAGCTGACATTAGTATTAACTTCAGCAAGTTGCGTCCGTTTTTGATAATATCCATCAAACCGTACGCGATCATCACTGCTTCGACCGGCTCTAACTCGCCATAAGTTATTCATATCCCTATTGTCACTGTAAGACAGCATGTGGCTGGTCTTACTGCCACTATTTTGCAAGTCATATCCCGCCCAACGGCTATCACCAACAGGCACTGAAACCGAAAGTGAAATGCTATCGTCACGTCGACCCCGATAGTCAGAACGGTAGGCCGCAATATTGGTTGAAACACCATTGATGCCCATTAAACGAAATGTTCGACCCACAGATAAGCCATATCTATCTTGAGATGTCTGGTCCCAAAAGGTCTGATGGGTATACGTTAAGAATACTGTTGTTCTCCAATCAGGATCATCAGCCCAAAAAGTTTTATTCCCTGTTACGGTATACATCTCTTTTTGACGGCCAATACCCAGATATTTGTTTTCACGCTCATCTAAATATTGCGACAGTGTTCTAAACTTATCCTGCGAGAAGCGGTAACCCGCAAAAGTAATCGTGCTGTTAAGTTCATCAAATGACTTTGAATAACTCAGGCGATAAGAAGAACCCGTTTGCGTGTTATCACCTGGCATTCGGCTAATGGATTGTGTGACATCCGCAGAAAGTGCCCCAAATACAGATAAATCACGGCCTAATCCAGCAGATATAGCGGTATAATCCCTACCCGCAAAAAGTAGACCACCAATGAGTGACCAGTTATTGCTCAGCCCCCAAGAGAAATCTCCCGTGGCAAACATTGGCCCCTCAGGCTTATGATTAAATCGTGATGGTTTACCGACCGAAGCGTTATAACGCACATAGCCCGGACGCGTTAAATAAGGGATATTTGCCGTATCAACTTGAAAAGTCGATACCTCACCGTCATCACCTTCAACTTTGACATCTAGGGTTCCACGAATTGAACTTTGCAAATCCTGAATACTGAATGGCCCCGCAGGTACCGTCGTTTCATAAACGACACGCCCAGCTTGGGTTACAACAATTTTTGAATTGCTTTTCGCAATACCATTAATCTGTGGTGCGTATCCTCGCAGATTTGGCGGTAACATACGCTCATCACTGGCAAGGTTAAAGCCAGTGAAACGAATCGTGTCAAAAACTTGAGAATTTAAATAAATTTCACCCAGTGTCAGCTTAGCCGCCATGTGGATCAGAGGGCGATATGCATAAAACTGGTTCCAATCGAATTTTCTATCGCCACGCTCGTTATAATTAGCTTGATAATCAGCTCTAAAGCGCCACGCTCCTAAGTTAAACCCGGTTTGGCCATATGCTGACAATGAATGCTTATTCGTATGTGTCGTCAAAGAACGTGAAATTGACCCTGTCAGGTTATAATCAAATATAAGGCCTGAAACCCCTGAATCCCAACGCTCAGGCGGCACCCAACTAGGATCGGAATATTTCATCCATGCTTGTGGAATAGTGATATCCAGTTTGCCTTCATGATTATTAATTTTAACACCTGAAATAGGTAAAATATTTGAACATTCAGGAGATATGGCTTGGATTTTTTTTAACGCATCTTCTTTGAGCGCTAACATTTCAATTTGCTTAGGGGTAAAACAGACTAATGATTTTTCACTATCTTGAGGATCGGTAATATAAGTGACCTTCTGCTGCGACAATGATTGTCCATTAATATAGACATCCAATAAATAAGTTCCTGGAAATACGAAGTTATCTTTAGAGAATCGAGTTAAATCAATATTGTTACGATCACCAACATCTAATACGTCAACATTAAACTCAACAAGATCATTTGCAGACATATTTGGTGAATAGCAAAGTACTGCAATATATATTGCAAATAGTTTTTTTATATTATTTATATTTCCATTTAAAATAATCATTTTAGTTACTCAGTATTCACTCATTAGGCTAGAGATTTAGCTCAATTCTCTTTTATATGTAATTATTATTAGTTTTAGAAATAATCCATTCTAAATCGTAGAACTCCTGCGAAATCACCTGCCTTAATATGCTTTTGATAAGCAACTAAAATTGCAGTAAAATCTAATCTATTACGCCCTTCTAATAATGTGTAATCCGGCATTTTTCTATTAAGTTTAAGTATTTCACCGTGAGAGTCCCTAAATTGAATTCCAAACCCTTCTGAATCACCACTCACTTGTAAAAGTTGATCATCATTAACAGAGGTTCCCATCATGGTTATTTGCGCGCGCGATGCACTACCTTTGTCATTAGAAGGCAACGTACATCCAACAAGTTTTATAGCAAAATTCTTACTCACCAACATATTGACTTCAGGCGTGATTTCTCGGGCACTGATTTCCCCAAAATTAACCCAAAGCTCTCGGCTTTCAGGATCAATCGTGCATGAAGCTTCTATTAATTCACCTTGCATTACAATATCACCAGGGGTGTTATTGCCGGTCATTCCCCAACTTAATAGAGGCCATAACAAACTAGAGCCTAGTGCTATTTTTGCAACCCGAATTATCATGGACAATACCATTTAGTTATTGGTAGATTTTATTAATGCGGAGTATTAAATACTCCGCATATTGATATAAAACCAATTACAAATTATTGGTAATCAATTTTGAAATTGATAGTTGAATCAAAGCTACCTGGAGTCACTGCATTAGATGCATTATCAGATTTTAAATAAGCAACGAATGGAATAGCAGTTTTACCTTCAGTTAGATTAACTGCAGTAGAAGCTTGTCCCCAAACAACATCTTTATTTCCATTGTCTCTTAAACCAATACCAGCACCACTTGCAGTACCTGAAGTGAACGCCGCTAATGTCTTATCATTAGGGTTAATAGTTGATGGTGTGTAAGTTACAGTTGCAGTTTGTGCAACTGTAGTATCACAACCTTGCAGAACGATATCTTTCTTAATATTACCTGCACGCTCACCATTTTTTAAATTAGAAACAGGGATCTGATAAAAGTTTACTTTTACAGGACTTGATTCTTCACTTAAACCACAAGCAGAATTCACTAATTCACCTGAAAATTCGATAGTACCGTTAGTAGGTGTACCCGTATAAGCTGCCATTGCTGCGAACGAAGCAAAGCCTGATGCAAATACAGCACCCATTACAAATTTATTCAATTTCATGATTATTTAATCCTGTATAATACTTGTATAATGTATGTTTCGCCATAAGAGTTGTTAATAACAACTTTAGATAAAAGTAATCATTATTTTAATTAAATTAATGATTACTTTTAATAAAGTTATCATATGAATAGGCTAAATTTATTATATTTACTAATTACACTTCACCAAAAAGATTTGATTTTTTATTGGCCGAATTAACGCCACATTTTTTTAGTGTCTTTATCTAAGATAGCAAAATAATTATTTTCATTTTTTATGGTATACTGTAATCTTTCATTATCGTATCTATCTATTACATGATTAAAAAGGTCTCTCCATGACTTATTGAATATCACTAAAATTGTATCCATCATTTCAAATGTCAGCTTTGTTTTTCCCGTTTCATATCGGGATATCTGCTGTTGGCTAATATTCAACTTTTTTGCCAAATCTTCCCCTGTTAAGTTTTGCTCTTTTCTAATTCCTCTCAAATACTGCCCTATTTCTTTATTTATCTCATTAGAAAAATAAGTCATTTAATTTAACCTTTATATTAAAAATTAATTATAGGCACCATCTGAACCATAGATACCGTCCTAAAATTTTTGATGATTATATGTCTGATTATTTATTTTGTATAATCGATAGGGCAAATTGATTACCATTAAAATCATTTATCGCTCTATTAACATAGGATAAATGTAACAGAAAATAACCACACTGAAATTTATAATATAAATAACAGCATGTTATAGACATAAAACTTCAGCCAATCACCTTTCAAATTACATTTTGATACATTTAAAAATATTAAAACATATCTTTTACTAATCAGATGTATTTTATGGTTAAATTTCAACCATAAAATACAACTTAAAAAAGTAGTATTACTCGAATTTTGAGTTTGTAAATTATTAAATATTTTTTTTAAGATTTATCTTAACTTCATTATTTACAAACACCAACAAATTAATTATAAATAATTGTAAAGTTTATCAACGAAATTATATCTCACAAAAATCATCACCCACATATAATAAATCCCGATATTACCCAAAAATAAGGATATTAATTACGCAAATAACGAGTATTTAAAAATTATATATCAATGTATAACTTTAAGCTTTAAAGAAATTCTAATGAAAACTTCTTTTAAATATTTTTATCTATAGAAAGGTGAGAGCCTTGCTAGCCACACTAAGTTTAAGATCAATTCAAAGAGTGACGATTTAACGGTTATCGTAAGAAGGGGTTGAGTAAGGTGGTAAAGTATTATCATAAAACGAAACATAGATTTGCTTTACACTATATTGTAATGCACACCAAATGCCTAATCCTAGCAAACCGCAGTATTAGGCATTTTATAATACCAAGTAAGAATACAATTTAAGCACGCCAACCTTTATGAAGGTTTTATTCGTTGTGATTGCTGGTTCCACATGCGATACGCAAATGCACTCCCAACGGCGGCTAAATAGATAAATGGTTCAGGTGTTAAGGTTTTTAATGACAGCATATAGTGGCAAAATGCGAGTAAAATCGTTGGGTAAAGCAGCATATGAATTCTTTTCCACCATACGCCCAAATAAAGGCGTATACGGTTGAATGAACTGACCGCCATCAACAATAAACACAACCAAGCTACCGCGCCAATCACTAAATAGAGTCGCGAAAAAATCTCTTCGAAAAATAGCGCTAAATTATTTACACCAATTTCCAGTAATAGATAGCTACTTAAATGCAGCACAGCCCAGAAAAAACACCATAACCCCAGTAATTTTCGCGTTTGAAACAATGCCGTAAATCGCAATAGTTTTGCAGCCAGAGGGATCAATACAATAACGAGGAGCAAACGTAAAGCCGCTATTCCTGTAAAATGTTGGATATCTTTGGCGGGGTCAGCTCCAAGCTGTTGGGTATCGACTAAAAAAATCAGCCATACCAAAGGGAGCAAAGCAAGAAGATGAAAGCTCCCTTTGGTTAATCCAACAATAAACTTATTGTCTTGGGGCATCAATAATCTCTCCGCAAGTCCATTCCTTGATACAAGCTTGCCACTTGTTCACCATATCCATTAAACAACAATGTTGGTTGGCGAGTCACTTGGCCTAAGCCTCCTGCACCAATAAAACGTTCGGTGGCTTGTGACCAACGAGGATGGCTTACATCTGGATTCACATTGGCAAAAAAGCCATATTCGCTCGGTGCTGATAGGTTCCATGTAGTCTCAGGCATGTGCTCAGTAAGGCGAATTTTGACGATAGATTTAATTCCTTTAAAGCCATATTTCCATGGTACGACCAACCGGATCGGTGCTCCGTTTTGGTTGGGTAATGTTTTGCCATAAACGCCAGTCGCCAGCAAAGTCAGTGGGTTCATGGCTTCATCTAAGCGTAGCCCTTCAACATAGGGGTACGATAAGCCACCACCAATATAACGACTTTTTTGTCCTGGCATTTGTTCTGGAGCGTAGCGTGTTTCAAAAGCCACATATTTGGCTTTGCTAGTGGGTTCAACTAAAGCCAATAATTTCGCTAAAGGAAAGCCAACCCATGGAATGACCATCGACCAAGCCTCAACACAGCGCATACGATAAATACGCTCCTCTAAGGGAAACTTAGTGTTTATATCATCTAAATTAAGGGTCAGGGGACGATTTACTTCTCCATCAATCGTTACCGTCCACTCATCCGTCACTAAAGTATGGGCATTCTCGGCAGGATCGGATTTACCCAACCCAAATTCATAAAAATTATTATAACCAATCACTTTATCTTCAGGTGTGAGGGTTAATGATGGCTGAAACTCTTCAGGTTGAATAAATGTCAGCGGTTTTCTTGGCGTCATCGGAGGTGCTGGTGTATCGTCACTGAACCAAGAAAACAGCCCCGCATTGGCCGTCGCCGCAACGGTTAAACCAGCGGCTCCAATGCCTAATGCCTTAAGTAACTGACGGCGTTTCATAAAAAAGAGGGATTCATCCGTGATTTGAGATGCGGGAATTTTAGGTAACTTTTTCATCATGCGCTCCATAGCAAAAGGGAAATGAGATCAGTTATACTGAAAGCGCAGTAAAAATGGCTGACAGTAAGATGACAAATTTGTCATCTTACTTAATTGTAGGAAATTTCAGTGTAATAGTACTGGTTCCTGTATGATGTTCAAAACTCACTGACCCGCCATGTAATTCCACTATCGCTTTCACAATCGCCAACCCTAGCCCAGTTCCTTCTGTGGTTCGAGCATTATCCCCACGCCAAAAACGGGTGAAAATTTCATCACTGTTTTGTAGAAGTTCTCCTTGATTAGTGATTTTAATTTCCCGTTGTTGCGAAAGCGTATTAATTTGGGTAACGACACGGGTGCCCGGGTAAGAATATTTAATCGCATTGGAGACAATATTCACTAAAACTCGGCTGAGTAATACAGGGTCAGCATCAAGCGTCAGGGATGAGGGCTCGCTATACAGTTCAATCTGTTTTTCTTCTGCATAGGCAGAAAAGAGTTCATAGACATCGTTAACTAACGTATATAAAGAAAGGTTTTCTCGATTTAAGGTAATATTTTTATTTTCAGCACGGGCAATAAACAAAGTACTTTGGATCATTTGTGACAGTTTATCGAGCTCTTCAATATTACTGACTATCATCCCTTCATATTCGCTAACACTACGCGAGCGCTGGAGTGTAATTTCATTTTGTACCCGAATCGCATTAATTGGGGTTCTCAGTTCATGCGCCAAGTCATCGGCAAATTGAGTAAGTTTGACAAAATCATGCTTTAAGCGCTGACGCATCGTGTTCATCGATTCGCCCAGCTCTTTCAATTCCTGTGGTAGCTGGTCAATATCGATTGGGTCATTTAACGCATGAACGTCTGTTTTGACCGTTATCTGGCTCAATGCTTGAATGTCGGATAACCCTTTTTTCAACAGCCATAAGCTGAGCAGCCCCATCAACAAAATTGAGAGGACAGAAATCACTACGCTTTGGGTGAGATATTGAGTCAACACGCCACTACGGTCGACAGATACTTTACCAAGTACCACATGGAGCGGCCCTTTTGGGGAATTCATCGAGAAATAAACCGCAGAAATAGGGATACCTTGAGCGGTTTGCCAATGGTTGATGGCATTAATATTTAGCTGTTCAAGTTTGACTAACTGAAGAGGTTGAGAACCCAGTAATTCGCGATTGGTGGTGACCAATATGTGCCCCGCCGCATCAGAAATCTGGATTAAGTCTTGTCGCATATCCATCATGCTTTGAAAATACATGGGGAGTGTTTTGATATCAATGCCACCAGCAATGAGTTTAGCAAGTTGCTCCGCACGGTTAACCAGTAAGTTATTATCTTGTTCAGATAATTCATTTTTGAGTGAATGATACAAAACCCATGTCACCACTCCGGCATTAGCAATCATAAGAATGATAAACAAAGAAATAAGTTTAAAACGAAGTGACTTCTTTTTCATTCTATCGGCCTATTTAAGCGGTATCCCATCCCACGAATAGTTTCAATGAGTTTAACGTCAAATTCATCATCGATTTTTTTTCTCAATCGACGGATTGCCACATCAATAATATTCGTGTCACTTTCAAAATCGATCCCCCAAACTTCGCTAGCAATTAAGGTTCTAGGTAAAATTTCATCACAATGTAGAACAAAGAACAGTAATAAGGAAAACTCTTGCCGAGTTAAGATGATTTTCTTTCCAGCCCGCTCAACATCATGGCGAGTTAAGTCGATTTTTAAATCCGCAATAACCATGGTGGTTGAGACTGGCTGGTTAACTTTTAATTGGTTTTTAACCCGAGCTAATAATTCAGAAAATGAAAACGGCTTAACGAGATAATCATTAGCACCCAGCTCTAAGCCTTTAATTCTGTCATCAACGGCATCCCGTGCAGTGAGGCAGATAACAGGAATATTTTTTGCTGTGCGTAAGATTTTTAAAATCTCCCAGCCATTCATACCGGGCAGCATGATGTCGAGGATCACCAACTGATAACTGTTTTCTAAAGCAAAATAGAGACCGTCGCGACCATCATCAGCCACATCCACAAGAAAACCTGCTTCTTCTAACCCATTTTTGACCCACCCTTGGGTTTTTAGGTGATCTTCAATTAATAGTATTCTCATGAGAACCTAACAGTAACTTTATTTGACTTAATTTCATTTCATCTTAAAGAAATTTTCAATTTAAAGATATGGGTAGGAATTTAACCATAAAATATTCAGAGAAAACATAACACTAGCTCCTTAAAAATAACTCGTAGAATGATTAATAGCTCGGTACGAAAAATGGAAATTAGCTGCTTTCATCGACGAGTAAGTATTGTTTTACAAGTAAATAATCTCTTTTCTCTCACATTTATAAAGCAGAATAAAAACTGCTTAACAAAATATAAAATTTTAGTTAATTAATCTTTGATTACTGACCTGACGGATAATAAATAATTTTTTATTTCACCCATAGAATAAAAGCATTATATTTATCTAAAAAAATTAATATGTTAGGCCGATTAATTTAGATATGATTGACCTTTTTTGACTAAATGGGGAAACGTTCATGTCCACTCGTAAGTATTTAACTCAACAGGAAATATCTCGACTTTTAGCTGCTTGTCATTTGTCGCGACATCCCGAACGTAATTCTTGCTTAATTTATATGTGCTTTATACATGGTCTAAGGGCAAGCGAGGCCCTATCACTAAAATTATCTGATCTTAACTTAGAAAGTAATGAGCTTTATGTACATCGTTTAAAGAATGGTTTTTCAGTTAATCACCCACTGATTGATGAAGAGATCCCACTCATTAAAGCTTGGCTAAAAACTAGAAATACATGGAAAGGGAAAGAAAGTCAGTGGTTATTTTTATCTGAAAGAGGGACTGCCATGACTCGTCAGCGCTTTTATCAACTTTTTTCACGACTTGGTGAGCTAGCTGAGCTAACCCTAGGAATTCATCCCCATATGTTACGACATGCATGTGGTTATGCATTAGCGGATAGAGGCGCCGATACACGTCTAATTCAGGATTATTTGGGACACACAAATATACAACATACCGTACGATACACAGCAAGTAACCCAGCAAGATTTCGGGGAGTATGGTGAGATAAAGGCGTTAAAAGAGTTGTCAAAATGCACCAAATTGACAAACGTAATGAATTAGGTGCATCTTAAGTTAAATGAAAATACACGTCAAATACGTAGCGTGTAAATAACGCTATGTATATATTACTAAAAATAAGCACATTCCATTATTAAAAGATCATTGAATTTATTAATTTTTTCACACGTTAAAACTCTCCGTAACATCTCAAACTTACACATTGTAATATTCTGAAATGTTTTATTTGGAATAATCTTCCGATAATTTTAAAAATAAAATATAAAATACAAGTTAATAAGTAATTAACGAAACATTTAACTAACAATATACAACTATTGTCAATTTGGTGCATTTTGACAACAGTTAAATTAATAAATCATTCAGTTTCATGAGGAGGATTTTATGCAATCTAACTTATCTCCTAAAGAAATTGTTGGGAGCAATATACATAAAGCTCGCCGAGCTAAAGGGCTAAGTGGTTCTGAGCTAGCTGACTTACTTTTATGCTCACAGCAGCATGTTTCACGTATTGAGCGCGGCGTTATTCGACTACACCTAGAGCAAATTAAGCAAATTGCGAACTCACTTGATATTGATATTAATTGTTTATTAGATGGCGTTGGATTTCAAAATAACTCAGTAAATTATATCCATAATATGGAATGTTATTTTAAAGCTGAAGGATGGTTTTCAGGATCTAGTCAATTTATGAAATAGGCTTAACCTTATGTCAGAAAATATAATAAAACCAACATTTAATATTATTGTAGGAAAGAAAATAAAAAGATATAGAAAAGAAATGAAATTAACTGCTGAGGAGTTAGGGAGATATATCGGCGTAAGTCAACAGCAAATTTCCCGTTATGAATCAGGAATTAATCATATTAATATTGATTTTCTTTCTCAATTATCTGAGTTATTTAAAGTACCAATTCAATTTTTTTTAATAGAAGACTAAATATATTTTTTAATTATTAAAATTTAATTTTTAGTATTTGATTTTTTTAAATCAAATACTAGTGCTTTGTTTTTTCCAGTTCATTGCAAATAGAGTGTCTGCAATGAGCAATGAAAATTGACACTCATTCTTTATTTAACAAAAAACATAGGACTTTATATTCATGAAAATGAAATCTATTGCAATGGCAACTTTTATGGCTCTGGGTTTAGCTTCTGCAGCAAATGCTGCTGATCAAGGCCACGGTAAAGTAACGTTCAAAGGCGCTATTATCGATGCTCCATGCTCAATCTCTCCTAGCTCAATCGACCAAACAGTTGAATTAGGCCAAATTTCTAACATGGCATTAGTTGATGGCGGTAAATCAACTCCACGTCCATTCGAAATCACTTTAGAGAACTGTGATATCACTAAACTGACTAAAGGTGTTCAATTAACCTTTAGTGGTGCTGCTGCATCTTTCGACAATACCAATAAAACACTGGGTATTGTTGGTACTGGTGCTGGCGCTGGTGTTCAGATCACTAATGGTAGCGGCAATGTGGTGACTTTAGGAACAGCTGCACCATTCCAACAAGTTCAAAATGGTAACAACACACTGAATTTCGCTGCTTACTTAAAAGGTAATGGTGGCGATATCGACACTATCACTGCCGGTGACTTTAGCTCAGTAGCGGATTTCACTCTGTCTTACGAGTAATTCATCTTGAGCCAACAAATTAATTTGTTGGCTCATTCCGACTGAATTGGGTGTAAGAGAGGGAGCAATGAATAATTCGATAACCAGTGGAGTGTTTTCATTGATCTTAAGTATAGGCACGTTGGCTGCGGTATCAACTGCACATGCTCAAGGCTCAGTGAGTATGAATGGAAGCATTATTGAAACAGCATGTGCAATTGATGTCGGCAGCCGTGATCAAACTATTGATATGGGAAGTATTGCGCTGACTCAAATTCGCCGTGATGGGCAAGGACCTGCTCGCCCTTTTGTTATCCGATTAGTGAATTGTGTTCTTGAACGCCAAAATCCTGACAAACCGAATTGGCAATATTTTCGCGTAACATTCGATGGCTCCCATGATAGGGGGTTATTTGGTGTAAACGGACAAGCTCAAGGTGTTGGATTACAAATTCAACGTGAGGGAGATGGTGAAATTGCCATACCAGGCCAAGGAATGTCAATGAGCGCACTAACAGCTGGAACAAAAGATCTCACCTATCGGCTACGGTTGGTGGCGAATAACCGCCCATTGGCATCAGGTCAATACTACAGTCAATTACGTTTCAAACTGGATTATGAATAGTCGGTTCCTCTAAGAAATGAAGATCTCCTTTGTAGGACGAGCTTCGTGAGCGAAATGACATTACGGATAAAAGAACGCAAAAGAAGGTCGAGATGATGACCCTGAATTTCATTCACACGCCTGTGTTACGGATAACTCGGCCTTGCAGATTAGGGCTTTTAGTCGCGTTGGCTATTAGCTTTGGTGGTCACGCATCCGATATTACATTTAATATGGATATGCTAGACGTCAATGATCGTAACAACATTGATTTAAGCCAATTTGCGCGTCCAGGCTATCTCATGCCTGGTGAATACAGTTTTACGGTTTTCTTAAACAAGCAAAGCATGCCGGAAGAAACTGTCTTTTACTATGCGCCTGAAGGTGAGTCGGATGAAAGCCTCCCTTGCCTGAACCCTGCTTTAGTTGAAAAATTCGGTATCAAGCCTGAATTGATGTCGACATTGAAGTGGTGGCACGAAGGACAGTGTCTATCACTTGAAAGTTTACCCGGAACTGAGGTTAAAGCCGACCTTGCGACTTCGGCTATGTATATTAGTTTGCCGCAAGCCTACCTCGAATATACCGCTGAGAATTGGGATCCTCCCGCACGCTGGGAAGAAGGGTTACCCGGCGCATTGTTTGATTACAACCTAAATGCACAAGTGGGCCAGCAAACCCGCTCTGGACAACAAACCAACTACAGTACCAGCGGTAATGGGGTTGCTGGTGTTAACTTGGGTGCTTGGCGTGTTCGCGCTGACTGGCAAATGCGTATTGATAAGCAGCAAGGACAAAGCACGACCACATCACTAGATTGGACTCGTTATTATGTCTACCGAGCAATCAAATCATTAGGTGCAAAACTCACTTTAGGTGAGGATTATTTAACCTCTGATATTTTTGATAGTTTCAGATTTACAGGGCTTAGCCTGGTTACCGATACCAATATGCTTCCACCCAATCTACGTGGATACGCACCAGAAATTACTGGGGTCGCAAAAAGTAATGCGACAGTTATTGTGAGCCAGCAAGGACGAATTATTTATCAAACTCAAGTCGCTGCGGGTCCATTTCGTATCCAAGACTTGAATGATGCATTAGCTGGGCAAATCGATGTTGAAGTTAAAGAACAAGACGGCTCAACACAGAATTTCACTGTCAATACTGCAAGTGTTCCGTATTTAACACGTCCGGGACAACTGCGTTACAAATTAGCCGCTGGGCGCCCAACAAATTGGCGCCATCATGTTAGTGGCGATACCTTCGCAAGTGGCGAGTTCTCTTGGGGAGTTAACAACGGCTGGTCACTGTATGGGGGTGGAATTGGTGCGGAAAACTATGCATCCGCGGCTATAGGGATTGGTCGTGACTTAATGGTATTCGGTGCATTGTCATTCGATATCACTCATGCTCGGGCGCATCTAACCAACTTAAGTGATATTGGCAACAAAACGTATCGTGGGAGCTCATATCGTTTAAGTTACTCTAAACGTTTTGATACCTATAACAGCCAAGTGACATTTGCAGGATATCGATTCTCTGAGCAAGGTTTTATGAGTATGTCTGAGTATTTGGATGCGCAGGAAACAGGTGCTCGCCAATACAACAGCAAAGAAATGTATACCATCTCTTATAACCAACAATTTTCAGAGTTAGGACTAAGTGCGTTCATTAACTATTACCATCAAACCTATTGGGATCAACCCGATAACGACCGCTATAGTATTTCGTTAGCGCGCTACTTTGATATTGGTAAATGGAAGAATCTTAGCCTCAACTTGACGGCCTATCGAAATCGTTATCGTGAAAGTAATGATGATGGCGTATATGCGTCACTCACCGTGCCTTGGGGTGAAAAAAGCTCCGTTAGTTATAACAGTAGTTGGGATAAAAATGATAACTCACAACGTGTGAGTTACTACAGCACCATCGATGAGAGAAATAACTATCAGCTAAGTACCGGATGGGCGCGTTCAGGTGCGCTCGTGAGTGGCTATTACACTCATCAGGGGGACTTAGCACAGCTCAACGCAAACGCAACGTACCAACAAGACCGTTATCGGTCTGCGGGGTTCTCTTTGCAAGGTGGTTTCACCGCAACAGAGAAAGGTGCCGTACTGCATCGTGGTAGTCAAATTGGCGGTACTCGCATATTTGTTGATACCGATGGTGTACCTAATATTCCACTACGTGGTTACGGCTCTATTGTGCGTACCAACCGCTTTGGACAAGCCGTTATTAGTGACGTGAATAGCTATTACCGTAACCAAATTAGCGTTGATTTGAATGCATTACCAGATGAAGCGCAAGTGTCTCAATCTATAAAGCAAGGCACTTTAACAGAAGGGGCAATTGGCTACCGTCAATTTGATGTTGTCGCAGGAAACAGTGCGATGGCGTTGTTAAGGCTATCGGACAATAGCACACCACCTTTCGGAGCAATAGTCTTAAACGGTCGTGGTCAGCAAGTCGGTATGGTGGGTGATGATGGAAATACCTATCTTACTGGTTTAAATGCAAAAGATACCTTGCAAGTTCGTTGGGATGACCAAGTGCAGTGTGAAATCACACTCCCTAATACCTTGCCAGAAGATGAATATTTACAGGCAAGCTGGTTACTACCGTGCCACAAACCGGGAGCAAAAGCCGCATCGCCAGCGACCATAAAGACACAATCAGCGAGTCGTGCATTAGAAGCAATGCCGAAAGCAGCAGAACTTGTTGTGCCTGTAGTTGAAAGAACGGCGCCAAAGGAACCAAGTCGCTGGTTACAAAAATAATAAAAATGGTGGTACGCAAAGAGCGATGAGTGCTCCTTAACCATAGAAGATAACAATATGATGAATAACATGATGAAAAACAAATTGATGAACAAAAAAAATGCCCATAGAGCAGTATTCGCATTGGCTGGCGTTGTGTTGACTTCAACAACGCTATCTTCTGCTCAAGCGGCAGTTGCATTAGATAGAACTCGAGCGATTATTACGGGAGACGAAAAATCGATCAGTTTAAATATCAGCAATGAAAACAAACAATTACCTTATCTCGCTCAAGGTTGGGTGGAAAATGAGAAAGGTGAAAAAATAAGCGATCCATTTACGGTATTGCCACCGGTGCAACGTGTTGAGCCAGGGGCAAAAAGCCAAATCAAAATCCAAGCACTGCCAAGTGCAGCGGCACTGCCGCAAGACAGAGAATCCGTGTATTACTTTAATTTGCGTGAGATCCCACCAAAAAGTGATAAGCCCAATACACTGCAACTGGCGTTACAGACACGTATCAAATTGTTTTATCGACCGAAAGCAATCATTCCGACACGTGAGCAAATGGATAACCCATGGCAGGAAAAAGTGACTCTTACTCGCCAAGGTAACCAGTATACGATTAATAACCCAACTGCCTATTACGTTTCTTTTGTCGATGCTGTTCCCAACAAAAATGGACAAACGGTCGCAGGGTTTGAGCCAGTGATGGTGGCACCAAAAAGCAGCAAAGCACTGAACGTCAGTGCAGACGCATTAGGTAATAAACCTGTGCTGACCTATATCAATGATTACGGTGGTCGTCCAACACTGTCGTTTACATGTCAGGGAAATAGCTGCCATGTGGTACCTGAAAAAAAATAGACTGATTTGAAATGTGCGATGAGATAGCAGGAGAATATCATGGCAAACACAAGCAGGATGCTCCGTTATGTGGGCTTAGGAAGTTTAGCGCTGAATTTATTCAGTAACATGGCGATGGGAACAGCTCTAAATAAAGTTGATAACTGGGATGTAGATGGTTCACATGGCACGCTATATGTCCATGGGGCCTTGACGGAAAGTGCTTGTCGTTTAGCAATGTCATCAGCATATCAAACTATTAATTTAGGTACTGTGGGAACCGGACAGCTTCAGCATGTCGGGCAAACAGGTAATCCTGTTGCGATTGAGCTACGTTTAGAAGATTGTCTAAGTGGTGAAAGCCGCAGCCGCACTGCACAGGGGAATCTTTTGTGGAGCCAACAAATGCCTTCAATGAAGATCCGCTTTTTGGCTCCTATAGATACTCAAGACCCGCGCTTGGCAGCTGTTATCGGTGTTCAGGGGATTGGCCTGCAATTAAGTGATGCAGCGCGTTCACCAATTAACTTAGGTGAGTACAGTACACCACAGTTGGTTTCACCTGGACAAAACCAATTAACTTACTATGTAACGCCGGTACGTACCTCCGCTCAACTAAATGCTGGAGCTTATCAGGCGTTAATTAGATTTCAGGTAAGTTATGAATAGGAGCATGGAGATGAGAGGAACTTATTTTCTTACGATATGCTTTAAAGCGCTTGTCCTCGCTGGGGTAATTCTCTTTGGTGCTCTGATTTCACTCAGTTTTTCTTACAATGCTATCGCTGCAAACCTAAGCACTAATATCCAAATCCGCGTGACGGTATATGGTGAGCCGGAATGTACCCTTGGCGGTGCAACAACGACTTCGGTAGATTTTGGCGATATACATCAGGCAAAGATTGATGGTGCTTATGGGCGCTCACCTATTAATTACAACTTGATATGTAATGGCTTATATAAGAATACATTAAAGATGACGCTGAAATGGACTGATAGGCAAATTAATAGTGAGTCATCCGTGACAACCAATCTCCCGAATTTAGGTATTGCCATTTACCGTGATGGAACCCGCCTTAGTAATGGTGCGACATTCAATTTTAATTATGGAAGTTCGCCTGCTTTGTATGCCGTCCCCGTTAAGCCTACAGGAGTAAACTTAACATCAGGTGGGGATTTTACGGGCAATCTTACGATGGTATTGGATTACCAATAGGATGATATCAATGAAATTATTCCGTTATCTTCTCTCGGTCTGCATGATGCTTAGCCTGTTTAGCCAAAGCCAAGCAGCAACACTTGGTATCCAGCTAAAAGGTCGATTATTGGTGACACCGCCCGAGTGCATTTTGAATAACAACCAACAAGAAACTATACATTTTGGCGATATATTGCTTCCGCGTATTGATGGAGTTCAATACAAGCGTACTGTACCGATGAGACTCAGCTGCACAAATCTAGCGAAAAACGCTATAAAGCTCACGCTTGTCGGCGATGGAACATCATTTAATAGCAATGGCGCATTAAAAACGAGTAACCCAAAACTCGGGCTTTCCTTTTATGTGAACAATGCTAAGCAAGTTATTAACCAGCCTTTCAATGTGTTATATACAGCGCTGCCAACCTTGGAGGTTGCTCCAGTAAAAAACAGCAATGCCAATTTTACCAATACCGATGGCGGATTTTTTACAGCGCTGGCAACACTGAAAATTGAGTATCAGTGAGAATGATTATGTGGAATAACAATCAAATTAAGCATTGGATGGCAGGATTTATAATGGTGATGTCCATATCTTCAGCGCAAGCAAATTGGGCATTTGATGGTACGTTAATTATTCCTCCTGTTTGCCAATTAAGCCATGACGACCCGATAAAGGTTTCATTCGGTAAAGTCGGTGTACGAAAAATCAATGGTACCGCCTTCAAGCAATCTATTCCTTTTCAATTAGATTGTGTTGGCGATATGACACAACCGTGGGATATCAGCTTGATATTCGCAGGAACACCTGCGGGAAGTGGATTTGATAATGCGACATTAAGAACGGTGACACCGTTGAATAATGGCAAATTAGGCATTCAAATTCAGAAAAATGGCCAACCTCAACCATTGAATGAACCCTTTTTGATTAATGCGGCTTCACTACCATCCCTTTCAGCGGTTCCTGTCATGCGCTCAGGAAGCGAACTCGTAGGGGATAATTTTACTGCATCAGGCACGTTAACCATTATTTTTGAATAGGAGGCGGCAGTCATAACTATGAATATTAAACGTAATATGAGCTTTGCCTTTGGCTTATGGTTTTTGGGTGCCACTGCCGCTTTTTCTGCAAATGTGGAATTTGATGGCACGCTAATTGAAGATGCTTGTGACATTTATCCTGGCGACGAATCGATTGAATTAGATTTCGGAACGATCGTGGATAAATACCTGTATCTGAATACTCAAACAAATAGCCAACCTTTTACCATTCGCTTAATCAATTGCGATTTAGCGTTAGGCCATGAAGTGAAAGTCACATTTATGGGCGCAGAAAGTTTGGCTTTACCTGGTTTATTAGCGTTAGATGCTGGAAGCCAAGCAACAGGTGTGGCGGTTGGTATTGAAAGTATTTCCGGTACAGCAATCAAAATTAATAGTGGCAGTTATACCCAAGGGTTGTATACCGGAAATAATAATGACCTACGATTTCAAGCGTATGTGAGAGCTGAGCCAGTTGCATTGCAAAATAAATCAATTGTGCTCGGTTCATGGGCTGCGAGTGCCACGTTCAAATTAGATTATGAGTAAATCATTATGTATGCGAAAAAAGCAAAAATATACGGAATGTTAAATACAAGCCGTTTGAGTATTTTATTATTAATCATCGCATTAGCGTCTCTATTTCCTTCTCGCCCTGCCAATGCGATTGCGTATGTAATGCCTGTGAGTATGACCTCTGGAGCTTGGCCTCGTGTTGAGATGGACATTCTTTCTTGGAGTGAAGCAAGTGGTGTTACTAACCCTTGTTATGGATCAACCGAGTGCTGGGTAGGCCCTGATGTTCTGTATGCATCTGGTGCGCCATCGTTGAGTGGATCTTGCTTAGATTATGGTAACTGCATTCGAATTAACCAGTATCGAACAGCGGAAGAAGTCGCAGCGGCTTTTCGTAGTGCAAAAGGAATTCCTTATCGTGCATCGTTTGTCATTGATAGCCCAAATGCGACTTGTATTGGATTATTCTATGTTAACCATAAACCAACCCCGGGAGTTAGGAATGCAATCCAGTGGCCAGGTAGCGTCTGTGGTAAAATTCCACCTACAAATCAAACATGTAGTATTTCTTTGCCTGCTTTTGTTAATCACGGGGCGCTCAGTAACACGAGTTTAAATGGTAAAACAAACTCAGTTTCTGGCAATATCACTTGTACACAGGCGACAAATATCAATTTATTTGCTCGTTCAACCACGGGTGAGCGTTATGTATATTTAAATTCGACTTCTAACTTTTATTCAAATCCATTAATTAATAATCAAAATGGCTGGAATGGCGCGAACATGAACATTTCTGGGAATAATGCGGCGAATTCATTTACATTCACTTCTGAATTACATGCATCAGGAACAGTAACACCTGGGTATTACACTGGAAATGCAGTCGTCATTATTGCATTTAATTAGTTAATCAAAACCTTCTAACCCAATTCACTGACTTGATAGTTGAGTAGCGTATTTTTTAATACAATACGCTACTTTTATGAATATTAATTAGTTTTGCTTTTCATATCTAGGCACTGATATTTCTTTCAGTGCCTGATTTATCAACCTTATTACTAATAATCCAATCAACGGTTACTGCGACAAAAATATTCACATACCCATACTATCATTGATGATAGTTTTTGATAAAAGGATGAATAATAGCCCTCCAATCAATAAAAAAATCCCTTAAACCGAAGAGTAACGAAAAGTTTAAGGGATAAATGCGCGAGTCTAATTAGAAGTATAAGAAGTAGAAAGTTACAACAAGGTTAACTATTGCGGCAACTGCCATTGGGATTGCCGTCCGTTTTACTATTTGAAACGGTGAAACCCCTGCAATCCCTGCAATTGCAACAATTGCTGCAGTGATAGGTGAAACTGTACGTCCAAAGCTTGTCATGATCTGCATTGGTAAAATGAGCGTCACCACATCCACTTTGAGAAAAGCAGCAATTTTCGGTGTCAATGCAGCAAAAGAGAAGAATGCTGCATTCCCTGAGCCCATTAGGAACGCCGCAAGTGCAAGGATGGCGCTCATAACAATAATCATCGCCCCGATACCAAAGCCAGCATCTTGAGCAGCACTAATTAACGTATCCACCGCTCCACTTTTGAGTAATCCATTTGCGAAAAACTCCCCTGAAACAATCAAAGAAACCACTAAAACAAACTGTTTCCCCATGCCTTCAAAGAACAACATAAAGCTGTCCATGACGGCTTTCGCATCACGTAAACGGACGTATTCAAAAATCAGTGCAATGACAGTGCTGATGATCATCGCAGTGGTGACTTCCAACTTAATGTATGGATGTAATAATGGGCTAAATCCGATAATTAAGATCAATGGAATAACTGGTAACAACGCATAAGACAATGGAACTTTATTACCGCTATCTTCTTTAATAGAATCAATTTTGCTCAAATCAAAAACAAACCCCTCACGCTTATCCCACCAACGCTGGATAAAGAAATGGGTGATTGCCACTGCGATAATAATAGGGATAGTTACGGGTAATTGATACTGAACAAAGTAAACGGCGGGTTCAATATCTGCTGTTTTCGCTGCCATAATGACATTACCGGAACCGGGTCCATGGTCAATAAATTGGCAACAACCGATAACTGCTAAAGCAGAAAGCGGGCTGATACCTGAACGAATTAATATTGGGTACATAGTCACCATTAGTAGCATCCCCAACCCGGCATGGCTTGGAATGAAAATAACGAGAATTTGCGTTACTAAAAATGAAATCACTAATAACAAATAAGGTGATTTAATAGTCTTTAGTGGTTTTTCAAAAATAGCAAATAATGCGCGACTTGCCCCCACATGCTCCATATAACGGGAGAATCCAGCAATCGCCATTAATGTTAACCCTAGACCTGCTAATCTAGAACTCATGATATCAGTAAAAATTTGGAAGATATCAAAGTACTTAAAATGCGTAGTTTTGTTTTCTGGTAACAATGAATTAAGATCTAAAGATGCGGTTAGGAGCAGCAAAAGCAAGCCCCCTAGCAACAAGACTGGCTGAGGCTTATAACCTCGAGCCAGCAGGTAAACAACCAGCGCTGTAACTAGCGCGGCAATGATTAAACCTGTCATAGAAGAATTCCCCAGTATTGGTGCAGCTTTATTGTTATTGGTTTAATGTTGAAAATGCTTGTGTAATATCGGATATCAAATCATCCACAGACTCCAAGCCAATATGTAAACGAACAAAAGGCCCGTGGCCTTCACGCCAATCTGATGCTGTTCTTGCACCGACTACGTTAGCGGGTAGTGCGAGGCTTTCGAACCCACCCCACGATGCACCGATACCAAACAGGGCTAAAGCATCAATAAAGTTTTCTGTTTGCTTCGCGGTATATTGTTTTTTGAATTCAATGGTTAATAAACCGTTACTACCTTTGCAGTCACGCTTCCATAGATCATGTCGCGGATGAGATGGTAATTCAGGGAACCAGACTTTTTCCACTTCAGGACGCGTTTCCAGCCATTGTGAAATCGCTAACGCGGCTTTGCCATGCGCAGCTAATCGCTGCCCTAAAGTCCGCATTCCTCGTAAAACTAAAGCTGCATCATCGGGGCTACTGGCTTGACCTAAAGCTTCTGGCAAGGCACCAATTTGTTTCCAAGCTTTTTCTGTCGAGACCATAATTCCCATCATCACATCAGAATGCCCGCAGAGGTATTTTGTTGCTGCAATTACAGAAACATCCGCGCCTAATTCTAGTGGGTTATAAAGCCATGCTGAGCCCCAAGTATTATCAACGCCGACAGGGATATCTCGTTCATGTGCGATGCGGCATATTTCGGGTAAATCCAACATTTCATAAAGTAATGAACCTGGGGACTCAACAAAAATAAGCTGTGTATTACTCTGAATTTTTTGTTCAAAATCTGAGCCATCTGTTTTAAAGAAGCTATAGGCAATATTGTTTGGTTTTAAAAAAGCATCGGCAATTTTGCGCACAGGCTCATAAACCGAATCCACAAACAATACATGCCCACCACTATGTACATAGCCCATAATAGTGACGGCAATCGCGGCTAGACCTGTAGGAAATAACTGTGCTCTATAACCTCCTTCTAATTCAGTCACCAAGCTTTCAAGTGCAAATGCTGTTTCTGTACCTCGCGCACCGTAACTTAAAACACGTTCCGTTGCGCGGCGATCGCGAACATCACGCCAGCTTTTAATTGAATCAAAAACAATAGTGCTCGCTCGCATTACTGGTGGATTGATTGGTCCTGATGTTGTAATAGTTTGTCGTCCACTATGTATCAATTTTGTATATTTATTTAATGTCATTATTTATTTCTCCAAATATAGGAATAGATCCCCTGATAATTAAAAGGAAGATTATTTATTTTTAATAATTTTTAATTCATATTATGTATATCAAATTACTTTTCTTTTAAAACATGTCTTATTTAAAAAGATGATCTTCATCATACAAATGAGCATTAATTAAATTAATGAAAACTTAAGAGAAAATTAAGAATTAAAATCGATAGATAATAAACAATAAATAAAAATACAACATATTGATTTTAATGAAATTATAAACACATAAGAAAGCCTTTAATTAACATTAATCTTATTAAGGTGTTTATTTTTATTATTTGTTGCATAAATAAAGAAACTCTCTAACAAATAATTGCTTTTTAATTTTCAATATTATTCTTACACAGGGGAATATTATGGGTACTAGTGTTTTTGATTCGGTATTATTAAAGAACTTATGGTCTACAGAAGAAATGCGAGCTATTTTTTCTGATAAAGTCAGAATGCAAAATTGGCTTGATTACGAAGCAGCATTAGCAATTGAACAAGCTGAATTAGGCTTGATTCCAAAGCAAGCTGCGAAGATCATTGCTGATACAGCAAAACTGGAAAAATTAGATATGGATTTCATCTTAGAGCAAGTGCGTTTAACTCGTCACCCACTTGTTCCAACCATCCGTGGTTTAGAACATGCTTGTCCTGAACATTTTGGTGAATACGTCCACTTTGGCCCCACGACACAAGATGTTATGGACACAGGCTTAGTGCTTCAACTTAAAGAGGCTCATAACGTTTTTTTACGTGATATCAAAATATTAGGGCGTTCTTTATTATCGTTAAGCGAAAAGCATCGTAATACACCAATGGCAGGACGAACCTTAGCCTTACAAGCCTTACCGATTACCTTTGGACACAAAACTGCAATTTGGTTAACGGAATTAGCACGCCATTATCAACGATTAAAAGAAATCGAACCTCGCTTATTCGTTGGTAGCGTTGTTGGCGCTGTTGGAACTAAGGCCTCATTGAGCGACAAAGCAGATGAGCTTGAAGTTCGTGTATTAAATCGACTCGGTTTAGGCACTCCTGAAATCTCTTGGCAACCCGCTCGCGACCGATTTAGTGAATATGGCATGCTGATTGGTTTAATTAGCGGCACGTTAGGAAAAATTGCCAATGAAATTTTATTATTAGCTCACAATGAAATTGATGAACTTTCAGAGCCTTTTAGTAAAGGTCAAGTTGGCTCCTCAACGATGCCACACAAGCGTAATCCTGCCATTGTCGAAAATGCGGCATGTGTCAGTAATACATTGAAAGCTAATCTTTCAGTGCTTACCGACATGATGAAACACCAACACGAAAGAGATGGTGCGATTTGGAAGATGGAATGGAAAGTGATGCCAGAAATGTGCCTGATGCTTTCGGTGATCTTCGATAACATGAAAACGGTATTAGGGGGATTAAACGTGCATGTCGATAAGATGCGCCAAAATTTAGATATTTTAGGTGGATTTATGCTCGCTGAGCGCGTCATGTTTGCTTTATCAGACAAAGCGGGTAAACAAACTGCCCATGAAATTGTTTATGAAGCTTCTATGTCTGGCCAAGAAGAAGGCATCACTTTTATTGAGGCCATTAACCGTGACACGCGCATTCGTGACCATATAACGCAAGAAGAACTTGATGCCCTATTAGATCCAACGACCTATGTGGGAAATGCTCCTGAACAAGTCACTCGAGTAATAGAACAAACCAAAGCATCCGGTTGGCTTAATGACTAATTCATTTTAGCAAAGTTTAAATCTTTACTTTCTTAAAGCCAGTCAAGTGCTGGCTTTTTCATTCACCGGAGGTATCTATGACATTAAGCCAACAGCTAAGCCAATTTATCACATCCCTATCATTTTCTGATATTCCACCGCAGGTTGTTGAACGCGCCAAGTATCATTTACTCGATACATTAGGCGTTGCACTTGCCGGAAGTCTCCAACAAAGTGCAACACAATGCCGTAAGGGAGTCGCTTATTTACCTGATCATCAAGGAAAAATCCCAATTTGGGGAAGTAACCAAACCGTTTCAACTACCACCGCCGCTTTAGTAAATGGTATTTCTGCACATGCATTAGATTTTGATGATACACACACCGACTCAATCACTCACGGTAGTGCCGTACTTACCCCTATCGCCTTTGCACTCGGCGAACATTTACAAGCAACAACGCAAGAGCTCATTACTGCATGGATTATTGGCTGGGAAGTTGCTGCCAGAGTGGGATTAGCAAGCCACAGCGGGTTCCATCAACGCGGCTTCCATTCTACAGCCATAGCTGGTATTTTTGGCTCGACAGCTTGTGCATCTTCATTACTTAAATTAACTCGGGAACAAACGGTTCATGCTCTTGGACTAACAGGAAGCCAAGCCAGTGGTGTTGCTGAATACCTAACCAATAGCTCGTCTGCAAAATGTTTTCATGCGGGCTGGGCTGCGCAATCAGGCATTATTGCAGCTTGTTTAGCTAAAGGCGGAATGACAGGGCCAGAAACTATTTTTGAAGGGCGCTATAGCCTGTACCAAACACATGGTCTTCGTGAAAATGCGCATCCCGAGCAAGTCACCCAAGACTTAGGTAATATTTGGCAGTTCATGAATGTTTCCATTAAACCCTACCCTGCTTGCCATTTTGCTCATGCCACTGTCGATTGTGGGAGACGATTATTACAACAAGGAATAACCCTCGAGCAAATTGCTAAAGTAGAATGCGTTGTCGATCCCGTTGCAGCTGCCTTAATTTGTGAGCCACCAGAACAAAAATGGGCTCCTCAGAGTGCCTATGCAGCGAAATTTAGCCTCCCGTGGTTGTTTGCCGCAGGCTTTATCGAAGACAAATTAACATTAAGTTTGCTCTCAGCCCAAAATTTACAGCGAACAGATATCCAAAACCTCGCGAAAAAAGTCAGTTATCGTTATCCCACTGAAAATGAAATTCCTTTTCCAACCTATTTTCCCGGCTTAATTTTTGTCACATTAACTAATGGTGAGACAATAACGGAACGACTAGATATCCAATACGGTAACCCACAAAATCCAATGTCGTTGGAGGATATTGTGAGCAAATTTTATGACAATGCAGAGTTGGTAATGAAAAATGAACAAGCTGCGCAGCTTGCTAAAAGTGTATTGTCCTTCGAAACGAAAACTATACAGGCTATCACACAGTTATTGCGTGTCGGTATTTAATAATACCGACTAACGAATAGAAGCCCACACTAAATGGGCTTCTATTTTTCTTTCCCCTTATTATTATTCATTTAACTGAGCAATAATTTGCTGTAAATGAGCAATAGCAACATCATTGAGAGGTTCTTGTGGAAGGATCGGGTCACCAACATTAAATCCTTGAATGTTTAAAGATGCTTTAATACATGATGCTAATGCATATTGCGTAAAAGCTTCGTTGATTTGCCACATTTCTTTCTGTTTTACTAACGCTGTATCCCAATCCCCTCTAGTGGCCAACTCATATAGTTCAACACATTGTTTTGGCAATACACAGGCAGGACCCGCCATCCAGCCCACGCCACCTAATTTAATGACTAATAAAGGAATATGAGCTGAAGCACTAAAAATTTTAACTCGCTCACCGAAGGTGTTGAGCATTGTTAATAACCTTCCAGTATTACTCGATGCATCCTTAACATATTCGATATTAGGGATATAACTTAATTCATTCAAAAGAGAAATTGACAGCACATCCCCTAATAAACCAGGATTGGTATAGACCGTCATCGATTTTTCAGGAAAAGACTCTGCTATTGTCTGGAAATAACTCAATTGAGCTTTGTCACTCAGAGGGTACATTTTTTGGGATATCAGTACCATACCATCCACACCTAACTTGGCATATTGCTCTGCTTGTGAACACGCATCTGATGTTGAGAAACCGGCGACCCCCGCTAATACGGGTACCCGCCCCGCGGCTTGATCAACCGTAATGCGAACGACTTCATTTCGCAATTCTTGTGACAAATATGCGTATTCACCTGTACTCCCTAACGGACTCAACCCGTGAACTCCGCTCGAAATAAGATGTTCAATTAGATGACGAAGGGATGATTCAAGAATAACCCCTTTAGCTTGGTCAACTGGTGAAACAAGATAAGGAAAAATACCGTGAAAATGGGTCATAATCACTCCTAATTTTAGTTGTTATGGGAGATAACGTCTGTTTGTTCATTTTTTAATGAGTTAAAAAGAATTTGGGCGGCTTTAGTTGGGCTTTTTGAGTTGAGGTACAAGTTATATCGAATTGCCGGAAGTGCTGGTAACCCTTCATCTTCACCGAGTATGCGTAAATCCTCCCCTGAAAGTTCAATTGAACGCGCCATAATGCCCAATCCCGCCCTAACCGCAGCACGTGCACCAGATAATGTTGTTGCCATGTACGCAATTCGCCAAGGTATTTGCTGTTGATCGAGGTGATTGATCATCATCTCACGGTAAGTGCTCGGTTCATCTAGCACAACTAATGGCAGTGGCTGCTCTAAATTAAAGGTAAAATGCTTCCCGCAATACCATAGCGAAGGGGAAACACGTAAGACAATTTTAGGGTAACCAACATGTTCCTCGGTTGAAATGGCCAAATCGAGTTCATTATCCTCTAACATTGACATAAGAAATGGGCTACGTTTGACAATAATATCCATGATCAAATTTGGATAAGCCCCTGAAAATCTGGCTAGTAAATCAGGTAATATGGTATTCGCTGTGTCATCTGGCGAACCAATTTTTAATACCCCGTCAATTTCTTCATAAACTAGCGATAAACATGCCTCATCATTAAGCCGCAGAATACGACGGGCATAGCTCAATAGCTGTGTACCAGAATCTGTCAATGCTTTGTTTCTGCCTTGCCGCACAAATAACTCCTTGCCAATGAGTGACTCCAACCTTTGCATTTGTTGACTCACCGCTGATTGCGTTCGGCAAACAGATTCTGCAGCGGCGGCAAAAGTTGCACCATCAACAACCGCAATAAAAGTACGAAGTAAATCAAGCTCCAAATTAAAAATAGGGCGTTTAGCAGCTGGCATTTTAGTTATCTCTTTTCTTAAGGTATAAGATATCATTAAACAAGAGTGTTTAATTTACATACTAAGAAAAAAGCCTTAAAGAATCTATGTTAGAGCTCAATTGTTTGGCTCTAAATTGTAGCTACTTAATAATAAATTTGACCACTTGAATATCCGCCATAACTCGTTAATCTTGCAGAATTAAGAAAACAAAAAACCGTCGAAGAGCAGCGTAGCAGTAAAGGCTTTTTAAGCGCCAGCAGTGAGCACACTATCCAACACGATGAGACCACTCGTGAAAAAGGCAGCTTGCTCAGTGGCAAAAAAGTCACCATTACCGCAGGGAACGACCTGAACGTTAAAGGCTCCTCGGTGGTCGCAGAAAACGATGTCAGCTTAACCGCTGGCAACAAACTGCATGTGGGCGGAGCTGATTGCTCAAAAAGACTTGAACCTCACGGGCGATAGCGTCCAAATCGACCTGGGCTATGATGCCAAACAACAAGAGGTCAGCGTCGGGGCAGCTACAAGGCCTGGCAGTTGATAATTTAGCAGGTGCATTGGCAAATGCCTCGCCGCCGTACTAAGCGACATTGATAAAACAGCAAGTAGATGAAGATAATAAAACCGCGAATGCCATGGCATATGCTGCGTTATGCGCTGTTATTGCTGAGCTAAATAATCAATCCGCTGCTGCGGGTAGATTGTGCCATATTCTTTATCCTCTCACCTCTGAGCAAGCATATACTCTAAATAATTCGGATTACGTGTAGGCAGCTAGTGAAGATAGCCGAGGAGCATAGATAACTATGTGACTCGGATAGCTGAACGAAGCCAACAACCATGTAATTCGAAGTATGACGAATATACATTCATTATCGAAGCGACGTATATACTCACTCGGAGGTTAATGTGGGTTGAGTTAAGTTGACATGCATTGACTGAAAATGCGGGGGAAAGCCTTGCAAGCACTGGATTTCAGATACAAAAAAAGACGTCGGTTGACGTCTCTTGATGTTCTTATGGTGCGAAGGCCGGACTCGCATTTTATAGGCAATGCATTGTTTTTATTTGCTATAAATTTATAGGGAATTTTTTGTATACTTATATGTATACTCACCGACTAAAATCATTAAAGAGCAGGTATAAAGTTTAAGATTATGTGACCCGCTTTTTAATAACTTAAATACAACGATTGTTTGGCATAATTACTAGCTCTTGTATGGTAAAATGATATCACAAGGAAATACCTATGATAATGACTAGAGGATTCTTATGGATATCAACGAGCTTCAGTATAGTACCTTAACTGATGAAAATGGTGTACCCATTATCTATGCAAAAGAGTGCTTATCTTTTCCTGATGAAATATCGTTTCCAATCGCAAAAAAAGAAGATCTAAGTAAGATTAGTAACTTAGTCTCACAATCTATGCAAGGGGTTATCAATACAAGTGGACGTACCATTGAGCTTGTATTTAAACCTGAAATTCAAAAAGGCCTAAAAGATGGCTCACTAAGAATGATGCGAACTAAAACTGGTGAAGTACTCGCTGATGCAGTTCACAGTAGTGGAGCTAAAGTTGGGAGGGTGGCAGGAAAAGGACGAATAGTCGAGGCTGGAAAACTAAAACAACTAGCCACAGGATCTTTTCAGTTAATGAGTTTAATTGTAGCTCAAGCTCATCTAGCCGATATCAATAAAAACTTAACAGATATAAAACTAGCGGTTAATAGTTTAAGAGACAAAATTGATAGTCATAATGCAGCAGAAGTCGAAGGCCGCATTGATTACCTTCAAGGAATTATTGAAAAGATGCAACGTGGTGATTTTGACTATGAAATGTCTTTGCAGATAAAGGTTAAGATTGAAGATATTGTTGCTGATGCCTTTGTATTACAAGCTAAGTTATTAGCTGACCTACAAAATATTAAAAATGAAGTAGTTAGCTTAACGAATTTAGATATTTTTGGGACAGGTGGTACTTACCAGAAATTGAAGGAAATATCAGAACAGATCCCCCCTTTAATTACTCGCCGTAATGTTTTTCTTAAGATGGCATCATTGTTGGCATATATACAAGCCTGTATTGATCCATTAAGTAAAGATTTTAGCCAATTTGATTTAAAGAAAGACGTTTGGAATGCTGCTTTAAGTAACCTTATTGAAATAATAGCCACCAAAGCTAATAATTTGTTATCTAAAGCCAAGTTTAACAGTGATGAAATTCTTAGCCTTCGCCGCAGCTTTATTCTTAACACGCTAGAACTTATTAATAATAATGCAACCAATAATTACGAACAATTTGAAAATTCATTAATTAAGCTTAAAAATAATCATCAAAAAGTCTTATCACAAAATGGTAAATTACGACTTGTCGTTAGTCATGATGATAGTGGACATATACAACGGGCAGCTATTGTTGATTAATAATCAACAACTTAAATTCTAATGCTGTTTTATTTTATCTAAGTCCTATGCACAAAGTGACATTCAATTATAAAGGCATACCATCGATATTTTAGTCGACGTCATGCCTTTTATAATGTCATGAATATAAATCAATCTCCAAAATACTCGTGCATTTTTTCAGTCATCACCCATAGCGCCTTATTTAATTTAATATCCCCATCAATCCCATTCACCGATCGAGTGCGAGCTCGCTTGCCTTTAGCGTTCCTGCCTGATAATCCCCCTTTGATTAAATTCTCCTGCAAACGTTGGTAGACGGTCCAAAGATCATCTTTCTTATCTTCCCGGCGACGAGGCTGTAATACTTGCTCCTCTGTAATTGGTTGATATTCCGCACCAAAACGATAAATTAAAGCCGCATGTGCCAAGGCTTGTTGCGCTGGTGGTGGTAACAATAATGACTGCATTTGTTCTCGCTTCTCTGCTACCGAATCAAACGTTTCAAGTACTTCATAAGCCCCCTCAATCACCTTCCCTACCACATCGCCTTTATGGGGTACACGCACTTCGCCAAACGTATCGCCGCAAACTAAACCGTTGGAGAATACAGCTCTAAATAGACCCGGCAACATTTGATAACTACTTGAGCCATCATGACTATTAAGTAGGATAATTTCAGGCACTTGGCTACCTGTAATTTGATCATGGCGTCTGAGGCGCAACATATGCTTAGTATGATCGCGACGGCTTTCATCCCGCACACGAGTTTGACAAGCAAAGAACGGGTAGAAGCCTTCCTTTTGAAGACTATCCAATAAGGTAATGGTTGGGATGTAAGTATAACGTTCACTTCTGGATTCGTGTTTCTCTTCTGAAAATACGCTAGGTACTGTGCGGAACAATTCTTCAATGGTTAACGGGCGGTCACGACGAATGCTATTTGCCGCACCAAAGCGAGAAGCTAAACGAGACATAGGGGGACTCCTCAGTGATAACACTGATAAATTAAAATAAGATAAAGGAAATAAGTGAGGTGATAAGCTGGTGGACGCTGTATTAAAGCGTTATCAATAACTTAGTCAATTAGGTGAAAGATTTGTGCTTGCTCGGGATGTTGCATCGCATAGTCACGAAGTTGGTAAAAATACTCTACCAGCACAGCACTCTCGGTTTTAAACGACCAGATGCTATACACCATTAGACAGACTGCGATACCGGCTGCTTCAGGGCTTAACTCAGCTTCATTTCCGTTATGCGGGTTAAACATATGCAGGGAGGTTTCGAGCATATCAGGCCAGATAAATGCGCCGCCATTAGACAGCATACTGAACTCCCAGAAAGCACCTTGATAGACCTCACACATCTTATCCATCAGATTAAAGATATCGCCTTCAATACGTTGCCAGTCTGGCACAGTACCAAAGTAAAAACGCCAGAAGGTACTACGACCACGGGAATTGACGAGGTTGGTTTTGATAACCGTTGATTCTTGCTCTTGTAAAGTAAACATAATAGAACTCCAATTCAGTCGATATTGATAGACAGTAATAAGCAAAAAAGCCCTACACCTTGCGGTGCAGAGCTTTCTCGAAATGATAGGTATATTGAGTATCATTTTTAGTGACGCATTCTGATGATTGATTCACTAAAATAATATAGATATAAAAATAAATGTAAGTTAATTAATGGGTTAGTCTGATGATGCTTTTATAATGAATCAGATAATACGAAGGCGTAAATAAGGACGTGGTTAATCGATTAGATGGAAAATGGCGGAACGTTCTGGGTGTTGCGCCGCATAATCACGCAATTGATAAAAGCGATCGACGAGGATGTCACTTTCCGTTTGAAATGACCATAAACTGTACATCATCAAACACACAGCAATGCCTGCCGCTTCACAGCTAACGTTCGCCTCATTGCCGTTATGCTGATTGAATAGCGTAAGCTCCTCTTGATTCAAATCGGGATAAATAAAAGCGCCGTCATTAGATAAAGTGCAATATTCCCAATACCCGCCGTGGTAATCCTCACAAAACTGACCCATGGTGGTAAAGATAACAACTTCAAACGTGGCGAAGCCTTTAACGGTGCCAAAGTGGGTTTGCCAAAAATGCGTGCGCTGCTGGCTTGGAACGGGTGTTGCGATGATGAGGTCAAGTGTCATAAGAAAGCCCTTTTGTGGATAGGATGAAATAAAAAAGGCAGACCGATTGGCCTGCCGTTATGTTGAATCTACATTGAAATAGTTGAGTTTTAGTGGTCACTAAATAGCCCGTTAAGCAGTCGCTCAATGGCACCGCCTAATAACGTGGTACAGGCTAGTGTTGCACCAAGTCGAGCCGCTTGAATTTCTGCATCAGAATACTCGCCTTCAAGCGTAAGTTGCTCATTGACCGTCTTCTGGGCGTAGTAGGTGATAGACACCAGTGTCACAACACTCACAGAGGTGGCGATAAGTTTAAAAATCGACATGATGAATTCCTAGGAAGTAAGCCTGTGTGAGAACAGGCTCAAGTAAGGGGGAGCGTAACTTATTGAGGACCAGACCAGTTATCACTATCCAAAACTAAAAAAGAGTCACAGCCTGATTGACCTACAGTGCAAACTCGCTTGGCTATTGATTTAGGTGGCCATTTTTTATCGGCTGAATAAGCTAAACCATTATTATCGACGCAGGCGACTTTTAACCAGTTAGCCGCTGCACCACGATTATAATAAACGCTACTAATACAGGTCATCGCGGTAGGGGCAGGAAAACCTTTTGCTTGTCGAATTGGAGTGTCGCCTGTCAACTCTCCATGAGGCACACCTAGGACAGGTCGTTCATTACTCTCATTTTTCTCCTTCAATTTTTGACCATATTCTGGCGTTAAATAGTAGGTATAACGTGTGGGCTGAATTTCACCGGGTAGGTGAAGTGCTAATACTTGAGCACAAACCGTTAGCGAGATTAAAGTCGTAAATAGTACCTTTTTCATAAAGATGAACTCCATTATTTCATTAAAGATTGGATATATTGGTAATGTGGCAAAGCTTGAATAAACGCCTCTTCACATAGCCGCTGGTTTAGGTCTTCACGATAACGAAAGCCCCGCGCCGTCATGACCACGTCTTGCAAGGCCATCACATCAAAGACATGAATGTGCTCCGCGATATCAGCGGCGAGATACCAATGACCTTGGTAATAAATCAACTTATACGGGGCAACGTTCGTGATGTTTTTTCCTTGGTGGGCAAATTGCAGTAAACGCCGTTTTACAATGGCTTGTGTCAAGATATAAAAGCCCCCGAACAGCGAGGGACGCTGTTCGGGCGGGGTATGGTAAACAATAAACGGTGAATCAATCGTCGGGTCGAGCAGAACTGCTAGCAGCTTCCTGTCTAAAGCCGGAAACAGTGAGGTGACATGCGTAATGGCAGCAAAGCGCAATATGTCCTTATCGGTACGAAAGGGACGCTGTGATGCTGCCAATCGATAGCCACCTTGGTGATATTCCAAGTCCAGATATTGAAGGCGCTCATTAAAGTCACGCCGTAGGGTACGAGTCGAGACATTGAGCTCTTCTGACAGCTCGGATAAATAAACGGTTTCCCCGCGAAATAATTGACTAATAATAAACGCCAACCGAGACGCAAGCCGGTCATGGCGAGACACAGAAGTCGACATGATGTTGTCCTTATTAAAATAGCTCCGGCAAGCGGATAGAATGGGATTGATAAACCTTATTGTGATAAGGCTTTTTGCCGTAAGTACGCCACAATGATGCAGGCGGGAACAGTGACGCGATAAGCGGGGCCTGCTAGGTCAGCGACAAGCCATGCCGAGCTCACCGCTAGACCAATCGGACCCGCAATCAAGGAAAGTGCTCGGTGTGCAGCAAAGAGTGTACCAATGGTGGCAATCCCGCCGAGCGCATTAATCACGCCAATGGCTGAGAGTGTGGCCACTTCCAGTGCTGCAATGCCAGAGGTACGGATAGCCGCTTGAACCGCAATCAAAATCAGTTGAGGTGTGGGGTTGGTGAGGTTAAGTTGCATATCACGAGAGAAAGCTTGTAGCTCTTCTGTCGTCAGCTCATTTAAGCTTTTTTCTAACACTTTCAATAACAAGTTTAATTCCAAGGTTTCGGTATTTCCCTCCTTAGGATAATTGACATCAAGGTGGTCACAGACATCCTGTAAGATTTCACGGTATAGCACGCCCTTATTGCCTCGAACGAGACTCATCAAACTGTTAGCTCCAAAGGCTTGCAACTCTGCCGCAATCGACATCCAGTATTGCTGGTGCTCCGGATGGTAGAGTTGATATTCAGGTGAGCTGGTTAAGGTTTCAGTCCAACGCTTTTGTCCGTCTTTGCTGTCGTGAGTTAGGACGGATACAAGCAAGCCCAGTTCTTCATTGCTGCATTCACGTAAAAACGCTAAATCGGTATCTAATCGGTAAGTTGCCATCAGTGTTATTCCCTAGCTTGAAAAAGAGAACACCACGATAGCAACCTCGCCGGACAGGTTATGTCCGGCTATTTGACTTTTTTTCGGGGGAAAAATGAAGGGAAATGACAGGGGGTGTCACATGAAATTCGTAATTGTTTGATATAATATCGATTTTTTATATCATACTAGTATTGTGTATGTGAGATTCTCTTGAGTTCGTATCAATTTAAGTAAAAAGCTAATCAAACAAGAAAGAAACTGACTAAGCAGCCAGTCCCATGTTTATCATTTTGAATTGCGATATTCACTTTCAATCAGGTATGTCACCATATCGACAATGGTTTTATCATAGGCTTTTGCTAATTCATCTAAGTGATTTTTTACACTGACATCCAAATAACAATTTAGCGACTTTTTATTTTCTCTTTCGGCCCTGAACTTTCGCTGTCGCCAAGCTTTACTCATATCTTGAAGCAATAATCTTTTCTCTGCATGAAATTCAGGTTGCCAAATCCGCAATGCAGTAAGTATCGCTAAACGATATTCTTTCTCATTTGTAGGGTTAAGATTTCTTACGGGTAAAAATTCAAAAATTGAAACATGCCGACGAGATTTTCTTTGATTACTCGTATATTTACTCAGATAATCCCATGTCCATTCAAGCGATTTATAATCATCAGGTAACCATTTTAAATCTTTTATTTCTTCATAAGCTAATTTCCAATGACCTCTTATTTTCGACATGATTTCATGTTTATCGATATCTAAAAATGCAATATTAAAAAAATGCTTAATCGAGATAAATCTTTCTTTATGGCTACTATTACTATCAACTAACTTTAATTCTTTCACCCAATCGGTATTAATTAAACCATCGATGTAATTATCATCCCTAAAATCTTCACTTTCCAGACGACGTTCTCTTAATAAATAACTTTGTTCAATAATTAAATAGCACCAAAAAAATGAGCAAGCAGCCTTGTCATTTTCAAGCCACATAAAATCAGTGTTTTCAATTATATTTCCATCAATGAAATCATAAATGAATAAAACTTCACCTTCTCTATTTGCAGGAATTTCCCTAGCTAATTTCTTCAGTAACTCTTTAGTAGATGCCAGATTCTCACATTTATAGTGTCTATATTTATCAATTAATAGGTTATCCATTCTAATGACATGGCAAATAAAGAATTTACATTTATCAATGTTATTTGAGTTTAATAGGTTATCAAAAATAATTTTTAAATCATTCATATTTCACCCTGTTACGATGTAGTCAAGTTGACTTAATATTGTCATAATACCGTTTGAATTTATGTGAACATCGTAGTGAAAATGAATTATTTATTCTAATTAATCGTATTTTAATCATACTAAAATAGTAGCTAAATTGATACGAAATTACAAAAGCAACACTTAATCAAGGCCTTTTAATGGAGGTTGGTGTTTTATTAGGCCTGAAAAAAGCGGCCTAACTTTTTTTCATTATAGTTGTTTAAATTCGTATTTTCTATCGTTATGAATGGTATTTAATCATATTTTATTTAGGGGTAAACCGTTCTAAATGTAGGATTGTTTATTATTAATATATTCAATTGGTAAATTTATACAATTAAACCACATGTAAAACCTGCTTACACATATGCCAGTAAAATTAGTGAGCATAAAGTTAAATTCATAGATAAATAAAAATACTCAGATTATTAACATTACCTTCAGAGAAGGATGGCTTTTAAATAGAATAGTCATTTGCTTAACGCAACAAACCAGTTCAGTGTTAATTATTTTTACATGCTAATCCTTTTATTTTAAATACCTATTTAATCTACCCTTGTAAAACCCTAAACCTTTTAAGCTATTCACCAACTATGATTATTACTTTTACTGAGCAATCACGATTGATATCCATTAAAAATTAAAAATTAAAAATTAAAAATTAAAAATTAAAAATTAAAAATAACTCCCCTGCCTGATGATACGAACCTTTATTCGATCGCAGGCAAATAAAATGACAAATCGTGCACTACACTTAAATCAAGTTGTTCTCTCAACTACGTTTGAACATGACCGTTTAACGCTCACTCGAGACCACTCACTACGTGAATTGGTTTCACTGCTCATGGGAAATATTAAACACCTTTCAAAACGTCTAACTCATAAATTAGATTTATATCAAGGCATTCCTTTGTCGCCTGAAAACCCACGCTTAAAACTCACCTCGACATCTCCCAAAGGTGAGCTCTTTTTAGAAACGCTCAAGTTCACCCGTTACATTCAATCAATGAAAATATCGCAAATACAGCGCTTGCATCCCACTCTTGTGCTCTTGATCTCTCTTGCTAACAAATACCGCTTAAGCGACATACTCACAGACAAAGATAAATACTGGTTGGTAGATACCCCTGAACACGTTCAGTGGCTTAACGAGGCCTTCCATGAGTTCCAAAGCACGTTAAAAAGCCCTGACTACAAAAAGCAAGTCCGAATCTTCGAGCAAGGCGCTCAGAAGAATTACAGACGAGCTCAGCAATACATTGACTCGTTGTATCAACGTTACTCCAAACTGTTAGTTGTACGAGTAGATCTGTCTTACAAAAGTGGAATTAGTCATAAAGTCAAAGCTCATCACCTGCGCCAGCATCGCCAAGCCCTGTACAAAGCCATTAATAGCAACCCACTCTTTTCACACTGTGTCGGGTATATCTTGAAATTGGAATTCGGCATGGAAAAAGGATTTCATTATCACGCCTTATTTTTCTTTAACGGTCAAAAGGTTTGGGGAGACATCACGCTGGGTAAACTCATTGGTGAACTCTGGCAAGAACGTATTACAGAGTGGGCGGGTTTGTACTTTAACTGTAATTACCAAAAAGAAAAGTATCGTGAACTAGGGATTGGCTTACTAAAACGTGCTGATGAGGGGAGTAAGAAAGGATTGCTCAATGCAGTGAGGTATTTATGTAAAGCGGATGCATGGATCCGTCTGGCTGTGCCTGAACTCAAACGCACCTTTTGGCGAGGCGAAATCAAACCGAGAAAACGCCAGTAGTTAGCAACCAAATTATTTTTTACACATCCGGTTAATGATGTGGAGTGATATCCACATCCCATTTTTCGATATCGCTCCTGCTTTTTATCCACATTAAAAACAGGAGTTTTACCATGAGCACGCAAACTGAAAATACTGCATTACTTAATGACCAATTTATTGACATGAAATTTATCACCGCACTAACAGGATTAACGGATAAGTGGTTCTACAAATTAATCCAAGAGGGTGAGTTCCCCAAACCTATCAAGTTTGGTCGTATGTCGCGCTGGTTAAAAAGTGAAGTCGTACAGTGGTTACAAGCACGCATTGATGAATCGAGAGGAGCCAACACAACTCTTGAATCCTAAGGCGCTAGAGCGAGTCGCCGTGCATTTTCCATAACATACCCACCCATTACCCACCAACTCAATTTCAACCACACCTGGTGCGATTGAATGCGCTCTAGGCAAAGCTACGCCCTAAACATACGAACCTGGCTCGATACGCATGAAGGCACAGCTCAGTGGTCTTCTAAGTTTCAAGGTGGGTTGCCGAGTGTGGATCCTGAATGTTGGGTACTCAGAACGTTTAGTTTAAATTTTACAGAAGGAGCACAACCATGCTTAAATTACACGAAGTCAAAATGTCGCTAGCCTTAACGCAGAACAATCGTTTCGCGGGAGCCACCCAAGAACCGAGTTATTCACGAGAAAACTATTACTGTGCTCACTGCGGTGAGCCCGTCACACTGCACAAGACGCCAACGGAGTCATGGTTTACCCATTCTGATCCTCAGAGCGCAGAGCACTGTCCGCGGGTCATCAGTAAGATCAAGAGCTTAGAAGACAAGGCACGACTGAGCACACAGGTTCGAACAGTGTCCCCTATTTTAAAGATCACGGATTGGTTTTGTGTGCAGTGTCGTGAGTATTTTACAAACAATCAAAAATGTTGCCCGAAGTGCCATGAGGGGATTTGGTGTATTCCTGCCCAGAATGTAACAGAGGAACATCAGCCTAAAACAGAAAAATCGTTTCCATTATGACCTTTTAATGCTCATGGTGTTAGGTTAATCAATCACGCTTTCGCTAAATGTGACCACGGTACTGCCACCAAAATTAAGCCTACCCTGATAAGCTCACCGAAGAAGAGGAGTTAAGGCTGAATTTTCATATCGAGGAACGGCTGTTACGCTATCACACACGGCCAATAATTATTTATCGCCAGTGGTGTATGAAAATTCCTTAAGAAAAGTGTCCTGATTTAGTTGCGCAGAACAGGGGGCGGTGACGGCAAATTGGCGGTCGAGTAAATTAGGGATGTCGACATGTTCTTTTGTCCCGCGTTTATAACGATGCTTCATATGTTGGCAACTCATAATATCAAGCTCTTTCATTAGCTTACCGGCAAGATAACGGCTCATTTTTACACCGTACTGCGTTGTCACTATCGTCGCAATCGTCCTTGCGCCCGCAGAGCCTCCACTTAAGTTCCAAGCGTCTTTGACTACGCTCCGTTTAATCGCTCGCACTCCATTCGGTACGGCATTCTTCATTCGATGATGCCAATGGCGATAGCTACTGCGATGACGCTCAAAAAGTTGGCAGAGCGTTGTAACGGGGTAATGCGCTCTTAGTTTGTCAATTATCGCGAATCTTTCAGTGAGTCCGACATTAAGAGCGCCGTAGCCTTTTTTAGAATTTCGTTTTCCATTTCAAGACGTTGTATCTTTTTTTTTCATCTCTCGAAGCTCAATCTGTTCGGGAGTAAGCGGAAGTCCCGTCGGTGTTTTACCTTGTCGTTCTAATCTCAGTTTTTTAACCCAACGATTAAGTGCGGCAAGGCTTACGCCCATTGCCTGTGCGGCTTTAGCCACGGAGTAATGATGGTCAACCACCATTTTAGCGGCTTCGAGTTTAAACTCTGCTGAATATTGCTTAACCATGTGCTCACCTGTGATGTTATTGAGGCAAGAATATCACCTCTAGTCAGGTGGCCAAATTAACTATGCCACTTCAGTGCGAGCAGCTTACATCCATAAGGCGGAACATCTTGGGGAGCGTAGGTTGATGTTGCAGTGGTGGGCTGATTATCTGGATGCAAATCGAGAGAAGCAGACTTCACCATTTGATTATTCTAAGATTTACAAACAGTCTTTTGACGATAGATAAATATGAATTATTAAGAGAACCCAAGTCAAAATTTACAGAGATTAGTATAAATAATCAACTGCTGTTTGTTCAGACTTGGGTTGTATAATTAGAAAATAACCCCAGATTGTATTTCTTTAACGAGTTCTCCCACGGAGAATACTTTCCAACCATCGACTTTTAACGGTGTTAAATTTACTGCAATTTTTGAAACCGGCCAGGCAGCTTCTACGGTGGCAATAATTTCATGCTCCGCGTTTTGTAAGTCTAATCCCGGAACTGGTGGCGGGTATCCTTTATGTTGCATAATGTTTATATCACCATGAATCGATGGATCTGTCAGATCGTAAATATCCTTCCAGGATTCAGCCTTCAAAAGCCCTTGTTGGGAACGTAAGCGTTGAATGATTGCCATGTCAGCCTGAGTGACAAATATTCCTTCGTGCAAAGGTTGCTTTCGATGGCAATCTTTACACAAGACGAGTAGATTTTCAGCTGAGTTATCATATTTAATACCATTTTTGTGGTGAACATCGCATAGACTTTTCATGGACATTAAATTCACACCACAATCACTACATTTGTAGTTAGCTTGTTCTCGAGTAGTTCTGGATATATCCTTCCAATTTTCTACATAGCCGCTATTTGATTTATCATAGATTCCTTTAGGCATATGGCGAAAGCAGGTACTATAATCTGAAAAAAATTCATTCAAAGAAAATGATTTAAATATTAATCTTTTCTGTTGTTTATCTATACTTCCTTTGTAATTAAGGCGTTCTAGGCAGTTCATACAAACTTTAAGAGCGACATCTTGGCTCCGACCGAGTCCATCATCAATTTCAAATAAGCCATCAACACGATTTGTTGCATGATACCGTTCAAATCGATTTTTTTGGCGCATGTCATCTAATGTTCTACACCAGGAAATATGAAATCGCTTCCCTTTCTCTCCATCTTCAATAGCCGCATCATAACGTCCGGTATGGTCTCTAATATACAAAAGAACCTGTCTCCCTTGGTAGGAAATAAGACCACTGCCGGGATCAAGATCTTCAATTCTAACTTCTTTACCTGTAGAAAGTTCGATATCAATTGGATCAAAAACTACAGGCGTTTCGTCAAGGAAAAAATCAACGCCTTCCGGCAACATTTTTCTTCCTAACTGAATAAGTTCAGAAATATCGATAGATAATTTCATCTCTTACTCCTGAATTATTTTTCTAATCTGCAACTCGGCATTTGTTACAACTTTAAATGTTACTCGGCGAGAGCGATTGGGATCTTCTTTACCAGATTTATCAAGAATAGGGTGTGCGGAAGAATATCCAACGGCAGCAAATTTACTTTTTACCCACTTCTGGTGTGCTGCGCTTTCTTTTAAACCATAGACATACTGCAGTACTGCTCGTGTTCGCCCTTGCGAGAGTTCCATGTTATTAAAATAGGCCATGTCAGAATTGGACGCTCCACTCCAGTCAGTACTTGTATGTCCCTCAATACGTACTTCAGTAATATGTTCCTGGTAGTTATCAAGAACTTTAAGGTAGCGAGGGAAGAAATTATCAAGGATCTGTTTAAATTTTGGCTTAAGCTCTGTGCTACCTAAACCAAATAAGACATCGGGTGATTTAAAACGGACCTCAAGAGTTTGTTTGTCAATTTCAGCATCCCAAGCTGGCAAATCCTTTGTAAACTCAGTTTCTAGTGCATTATAGAGTTGAAGTTGAGCATTTTCATAGGCGACAGCCACTTCTTTAATTTTTTCTTTTTCAATACGCACATAGTGCATATAGGCGATAGAAATAAACATAAATACCATCATCAGACCTGCCATTAAATCTGACATTGAAACCCAATGTTCATTATCTTGATCTTTTTTAGGGGCCTGCTTGCCAAGGATTTTATCCATTAGCAATTATCCTCGTTTTTGATTAGCAGAAATTAATGTTTGCAGTTGTCCCATGACAGCTTGATACTCTTTGAGTAGTCGCTCGTAGTTACCGACAAAACCTTTGCTGATTGAGAGCAGAGCATTCCCTAGTGATTGCATCTCACGATTCATTTCGCGCTCTGTTGCTTGCTCAAAAGCATGTAACTGCTCGTTAATTGAACTACCAAATTTCTCAATTGACTCTTTCACCTGAGATGTCAGTCCCGCGCTTGCTTTATCAAACGAAGATTGCATTGAACCAAACATGTTATCGGCATTGCTGGATAATTGTTGATTAAATTTCTCACCTGTCTTACTGAACATATCAATAACATTAGTAGTGTTTTGTTCCATATTTCGATGCAATTCTCTTGAGTGTGTTTCCAGAGATTTCAGGAACTCATCACCACTTTGTTTCATCTCCGTAATAGTGTCTCCTAGCGTGCTGGTAAGAGTTTCAGAGGAATTGCTGACATCATGCGCCATTGATGCAAAAGCTTGCTGTGTCTGAGTCACTGATTGTCTGAAACCTGCAGTGCCTTCATCAAGGGCAACTCGCATCGAATCAGCATTGATAAGTATCTGCTGACTGGTTTGTTCAAGAGACGCGCTGACATTCGCGGCACCTAATTTTAAGAGTTCACCCACTTCAGACATTTTTGTTTGAATTTCAGGTAAAACATCAGTTGCCTTATCGCGTATGGCGACAAAGGTTTCCAGATGACGGGAGAGTTCACCAATTTGGTGCTGATTCACTTGCAGCACGTCACGAAGCTCAGCCATCGCAAGAGGAATCTCTTTGCATTCTTCCCAGATCCCTGCGACAGCTTTTCTGGTTTCGACTAAAGATTCAACACTTTGTTGGTATTGCTCACCCATCTGCTCAACTTGGTTTTTATAGTTTTCCTGCCAGTCGACAAGTTTTTTTACAGAAGTATCAAGTGCTTTGAAATTCTCACCGAATTGTTCAGTTAAATTATTGTTGAAATCAATAATAACTTGCCTAAGGGCATCGATAATTTGTTCGGTTGCTCCTTTTGCCATCAGGTCTGCAAATTGCTGTAATTGTTCCCAGAGCTTATTACTGAAATTAGAATGGTTAGATATTTGTGCCCGGGAGGCATCATTGATTTCATTACGCAGTAGTTTTATTTGGGCAACAATGGAACCCTCTTCGCTACCACTCATGCCAGAGATTAACTTCACTAAATGTTTATTTTGTTCTTTTAATTCTTGATGGATATGCTCAGGAGTAACCGACGCTGGAGTATTCGCCTCCAATAGGCGACGTTTATTGGCAAAAAAGAAAGCATCTAATCCATTAAACAAAATTGCGAAAAACATTCCAACAATACTGGTAATGAATGCTGTTTTAAGACCTCCTAATAATACAGGGATGCTGGTATCAATGCTTTCAGTATTAAAATTAAGCAATCCAATAATGATACCGATAAAAGTACCCAGTATGCCTAATGCTCCCATTAATGTTGGAGCATACTCTCGGAATTTGTTATGAATATTTTTATGATCACACCACCAAGCAGCACAAAATACAAAGATAACAGCCCAAATAAAAATGTTTGTGACGAGTGTGGAATCAATTGATTGAAACAAATGTTCAAAAAGCTGAGCTAACATTGTTATTCCTGTAATAATCACAGTTAGTAATGCTGGTGTAAAAATTGCATGTACACCTTGTAAAATATATGGCCTTTAAGCCAGTGAATCTTCGTTGATTGTATCAACTTTCGCCAAGATATACATGATTTCTATCATATTTGGTTGGTCTCAGGCATTGAGCTTTTCTGCAATCATAGTAATCTGTTACTAATTGTATCAATCGAAGGAAGGTTGCTTGTGAAAACTCCAGTTAACCCACTTTTGCGATGGCTCAATGCGTTTTTTAGCAGTCGTTCATTACCCGGAGCTGATGGGAGGGCGCTGTATGCTTACCGTTGTCATGATGCAGAGTATGAAAGTTTGGCTGCTCTTCTTCGTGCCCATGTTCCACGTAACTACCCCAAAACCATATTCATTTCTTACAGTGATGTTTTGTTCAGCATATACGCCGCTGAGTTTATCCGCCGTAACCATACTGCAGGACATCCAAGATGGGACGTTATTTTAAAATCGATTGGCTGGAAGGTACCTTACGCACATCGGCAAAAGCTGGTAAATGATGGGATTCGTTACTGGAAAAGAAAGGTGAGAAGTCTGGGTCAAGCATCGGGTTATCTGCATACTCTGGCTTGCGAAGGCGGTTTGCCCATCCGGATGATTGAAAATGAAAGTGGCTATTTAATAACCTATTTCAGACGAATTTATCAGGCACTACGTGGGCAATCGTCAAGGCGTCCTGCGGAAATAATCGCACAAGAACTGGGCGACACTATTCCTGTGACAATGCAAAATGAACTCGTCTATGAAATAGCTGGTGAATTTTGCGAGACACTTCATACGTTACTCAATGAGCATCCCACTCATGGTCAGGACCCCGTTTCCTCACTACGCAAACAATATCCTGACTGGCATCTTCAACTTCCGTTGGTACTCCCGGAAGAGAATGCCTCAGAGATTGTAAGACGATTACTTTCTCAATCTTCAGAGCCTCGTATATCAAGCAATGTGCTGGTTGAAAGGATATGGGTTGATGTTGATGACAGTTGGTATTGCGATGCCCGGTTTCGATTTCCGGCCACAATACGTACTGAACAGTTAATATCCCTGTTTGAAAGCAATATTCAGCCGGAACAGACACGACTCATCATTTCTGCAAAATGGAGAAATGGTGGGGCCCGGTTGGCAATGCTAAGCCGTTATGAACAGCAAGATTGGCGAGTAGAGTTATTACCCTTCGCTATGCAAAAACTCTCTGGGGCAGATGCGATGACCGAAATATCGTTGTCGCTCCATGAAGGGCCGATTCTGCTAGGTCACGTAATTCCCAAAGGGGGTTATGAGCTTACCGAAGATTTACCATGGGTTTTTGAAGCGATGAATGAGAGCGAATCGCAGTTAAAACTTGTCGGCATGGGCTCTGTTAGTTCCAGGCAAAACTCTCTGTTTATTTCGCTACCGACAAATAGTCATTTGGATATTAGTGGAGAAGGTGAGTTTGATATCCCGAGGTTGCTGAAAAATAGTGAACGTAGCTTAACTAAAATAAGCGGAGTATTCAGCGTTGTTTTACATGATGGCGCAGTTTGTACGATTCGCACGCAGCAACTTTATGATTCTGCAATTGAGTATTATATAAAACCGACAGAGATCGATCTGGTAAAATCTGATTATCCTGTCCATCGTGCCTGGCCAAAGATCGGCTGGAAAAAGGATATGCAGCATGGCATTGTACCAGAGAACGAACTTTTTTGGCGATCTATTCGTTCAGGTAACAACTCTTGGTTTTCTGTCGCATCAGTAATGCCGAAAGGGCAGATAGAAGTCAGGCGAATAGTCAATGGTGAGGTTTTATTTAGCGGTAAAGTTGTGATTTTGCCAGCAGATTTCGATATTCAAATTATTCCCGAGACTGCTCAGCAAGGAGTTATTGTACTCTCTGGTATAACGGATGCAAGGGTTGATAAATATTCAAACAATGAAAAAGTAACACTTAAATCAGATTATTTGCAAAACGAGTGTGTTATTGATTGTAATTCATCACAGATGCTAGAGAGCACCATCAATTTACGAGTATCCTGGAAAGATGGTTCTAATCTTAAATTGTTATTACCTAAGCCCGTTAGCGGTGGACGGTTTGTAAGTAATGATGGTTCTGTTCATTTTGACGGTGTTGCATCTATAGCACATTTGCATGGCGTGGACGCTGAGCTGTTAACAATATCTTGTGCCGGGAAAGGATATCTTAATATCGAGTTGTTGGATGAAAACCCGATGTCTGAAAAATTTCATTATTTACATGCGGATATTCCATTGTTATCTGGCCGTAATGAAAAATTGCAACAGATTTCACTTTATGAGAATTATAATCTGCTGAACGCCATGCTTGCATGTGCATGGAAAAATGATAGTACATTACGTGTTGATTTTTACTCTGACAGATTTGGTAAGGACAAAACAACACTCAATATTAAACGCTACGATGGCCGTTTTATTGAGTGTGATGAAAGATTGCTGGTTGATATAAAAGATTCTATTGTTTTTCCTTACCATAAAATAGACGACATGGTTGTTGAAGCCATTTCTCTTAATACTCCTGACTTATGTACAGTCCTGCTGAAAAAAGATGAGTCTGGTTATGATTTCTCGACGTTGAATAATCAAGGTGGCCCATGGTTAATTGTGGGTAAAATTGATGGTGCAATTCGTATTGCACCAGTGATTAAATGGATGCTACCTACATTACAGACAGATGATTTATTTCTAAATGCTATATTCAACGCATCGCCAGAACAACGCAAGGAATATTGTAATGCGCTGTTTTTGGAAATGAAAAATAATCCTTTGCAAAACTCTTGTTATTTGTTGGTTGAGTACATTAAAAAATATAAGTTGAATAATAGCTTGCCTTTGCTGGAACTGGATTTATTTAGAGAAATTTCGAGTAATTATTGCGTGGTTGTTCAGTTGTTAATATCATCATGTCTTTCTGGGGATAGTGATGCTATTTATGATATACAGGAGGAATTACCCTTCTCATGGGGATGGATTCCTGTTTCAATATGGAAAGATGTCTTTGAACAGTGTTGGTATTCTCTGGAAAAACAGATTAATGATAAGGCATTTGCATTAAATATACTACAGCCATTTATTGCATTTATAAATCATCAAGCGCATATCGATCGTCGATTAGTTCCCATCGCTAATATGTTGCTTACACATAGTGAGATATTACCTGCAGGTTGCACTGTATTGCCATCTGTAAGCCGCGAGCAGTTTAATGATGCCAAACAGATGTTATTAAGAAACCCAGATAGTTTTGGACGTGTCAGCATTTTTTCTAAAGAGCTTTGGGATAGTGCTATTACTCCAGACCTTAAATCTGTTTTTAATAAATTTTGGATCGAAAACACATATCACACTCGTTTTGAAAAACGTTTTAATTTGATGTTAGTCGCGGCGCTGCTCTCCCAAAGAAACAATAAACTTATGCATCAGCTAACTGCACTTTTTGAATTTCACTATCAGCAAGCCCCGCAGCAATTGGGGGTTATCTATCAGTATTATTTTGAACAAGCTGGAGTATGTCATTGATGAACGTTCAGCAACTGCATTATGCGCCACTTCTAAATCAGCTTCATCAGCGTGCGGTGAGGTCGGTAGTAAATCAGCTGGCATTGCGGAGCAAGTCGTTGAGTCAATATCTGGAATCTCAATATTCCCAGCCTCCAGGTCTGGGGGGGTCACTGCTTGCAGATCCGGTATTCGAAAGTACGTTTGGCTGGATGCCTGCGGATGAAACAATGGAGGATTTGCGTGACAAACTGATCTCCAGCCCGCTGGTTGATGCTTTGAGCAATGCGCCAGTGCCGTTTCGTCATCAGCTAACTGCGTGGCGAACGATTCTTGAAGACAAGCAGTCCCTATTAGTGAGCAGTGGTACAGGGTCAGGAAAAACAGAATGTTTTATGGTGCCGGTGCTGGAAGATCTTATTCGTCAGCAAAATTTGACCCGGCAGTCACTAACAGGGACGCAGGCTATTTTCTTGTATCCGTTGAATGCGCTAATAAATAGTCAGCAAGAGCGGCTTCGCGAGTGGACTCGCGGGTTTAAAGGGAAGATACGCTTTGCGCTATATAATGGCGAAACCCGGCATACCAAATATGAAGTTCAGGAAGACCAGCTCAAAGTACCTGAACAGGCATTGAGTCGGGAAGCCATTTATGAAGCCCCACCGTCCATCATGGTGACGAATACCACGATGCTGGAATATATGCTGATTCGTCGCAAAGATGCCCCTGTCATTGAAAAGTCCCAGGGAATGCTGAAGTATATCGTCCTTGATGAGGCTCACAGTTATATTGGCTCTCAGGCAGCTGAATTAGCGCTGCTTTTACGTCGCGTCATGCAGGTCTTCAATGTTGGACCTGGTACAGATAAACCTGTGCAAATCATTGCTACCTCGGCCACTATTGGTGAAGATTCTCCTGAAGGTAATAAAGAACTTGCTAAATTTGTTGCCGATCTCGCGGGGGTCACAGAACGTGATGTAAAAGTAGTTCGCGGCTATCGACAAATACCGCCGATATCGGAGTCTCTTATTCGTCATGAATATCCCACATCTTTAGCATCTCTTAACTCACTAAGTTCTCAGGAACTTTACCAACAGCTGTGCAATTACCGTGTGGCCCAGCAATTGCGTCAGGCGTTAACTCGCCCCGGACGCCTGGCGGTACGTTTGAGTGAATTGCTCAATGTTGCCAAAAGAACCTGGCCAGACATTAATCACCGTGAGCTGCTGCAGCTTCTCGATCTGATGGCGAAATCGCGAGAGGGTGAATCTAAATTTTCACTAGCTTTTACGCCATTACGTATGCATGGGTTTATCCGAACACTCGCGGGCCTATGGGCATGTTCAAATAAACAATGCGCACATAAAGCGAGTGAATTAGGTGAGAGTGACTGGCCATTTGGTCAGGTATGGTTTGAACAACGCCAATATTGTGACTGTGGTGCGCCTGTATTTGAAATCTTACGTTGCTCCGGGTGTGGTTCAGCTTATTTGTCTGCCAAGGAGGAAGTGCGCGGTGATGGAACGAGCTGGTTGTTGGCGCAACCTGCTGCTGCCGAAGAGGATGAGTTCGCTCTTGATCTCGATGTTTATTCTGAAGATGAAGATAACAACGAATTAGAAAATAACTCCCAATTTGATCGTCTTATAGCGAGCGATGGTGAAAAATATATCATTTCACTGGAGGAAGCGACGGCGGGTAAAATCGACCGCGAGGCGCAAAAGCACTATGAGATAAATCTGCTAAGACCTGAATCTCGAGGTGAGGGACGCAATAATTTCTTTGCTTGTGTTTGTTGTGGTGACACCCAACGGAAAAATAATCCTTTGTTCCGTCCGCTTCGACTCGGTGCACCCTTTTTTTTAAATGAAATTATTCCTACTCTGCTTGAATTTTCGCCTTTACCGCAAACAAGAGAAGAGCAGTTAGGACCGTTTAATGGTCGACGTTTGCTCACCTTTACGGATTCACGTCAGGGAACCGCCCGTATCTCTGCCCGATTACAGCAGGACGTAGATAAAGCTACGTTACGAACCCTTTGTTATCAGGAACTGGCAAATATTAATGAGCCATCAGTAAAGCTCAGTCCGGCACATTGTGCATTGTTAGAGAGTTTTATTACCCAGTTTTCTATCCCTCCGTTAAAAAATTCCATCGACGCACTGAGAAAAGCGATGGTTTCGAATGAGAAGCTTAGCCCAGCAGACGTTCAGGCGCTTAGAATTATCGAGCCGATGGTTAGTTCCTTAAGTCAGGAACATGCTGAAGCAATGCAAATACTCCTCGTCAATTCAGGCAATCAGCAGAAGAAAACCATGTCGTGGCAAACTCTGTCTGAACAACTTGTTGGCAGTGTGGACCTTGCGGACAGAATGAGAGGCAGTTTTAAAGACTTGTCTGGACTTGAGCTTACTAAACAACAGTTTGCTGATTTTTGTTTATACAGTGAGTTTGGTCGCCGCCCTAAAAATGCCTGGACCCTCGAAAGTCTGGGGCTGGTGGCCATTCACTATCCATTTATTGATAAAGTCACAACCTGCCCGCAGGACTGGAAGACATTATTACCCGACCCCGATAAGCAATTACCGGAATGGCGTAATTTATTGAAGATTACCCTTGATTTCTTTATACGTGAAAACAGTGCCGTTTTTTACGAAAACGAGGAGTACCCTCGCTGGATGGGAGCACGTTTCCCGGTAAAAATGCTGCAGGGGCCAGATAAAAAATACAAAGGGCAGAAACGTGATCAACTTTGGCCACAAATACGCGATCGTCATTATAACCGGGTCATTAAGCTATTAATTGCTGTCTTTCCGGCAATACAGCCTGAGCAGGCTCACTGGAAAGCGCTGGTTAATTACTTAATGAATGAGGTCTGGGAAGCTATTCGACCATGCCTGCGTCAGTTTGAATCGGGTTATCAATTGGACATTAAACAACAAGCTGAATTTTATAGTCCAAAGCAAGTCTGGCGTTGCCCCTATACTCGCCGTGCGTTAGATGTCACTTTATTGGGTTATTCTCCGTATTTACCAGGTAGCAAAGAGATAGCACCTGAAAAAGCTGTATTGATTGAAATGCCTGAGCTTCCTGCGCGTCACTGGCGTTTATCTGGTGGTGGAGAAATGGCGCGAGAAGAGCGCCTGCACTGGCTGGAATGTAATGAACGCATTCAACATGCTCGGGAGGAGGGGGTATGGTCTACTCGCAGTGATCGATTGGCCCTGAAAGATAGCTGGTATCGTCTGGAGGAACACTCAGCGCAGCGAACACCAGAGAAGAACCAGTTTAATGAAAAACAATTTAAAGCAGGGAAAGTCAATGTGTTGAACTGTTCCACGACCATGGAAATGGGCGTGGATATTGGTGGTATGAGTTTGGTCGCGATGAATAACGTTCCTCCGGCTCCGGCGAATTATTTGCAGCGTGCTGGCCGTGCTGGCCGTCGCGGTGAAAGCGCATCTGCCGCCATTACGTTATGTAAAAACACCGCGCATGGAATGGAGGTATTCAAAGACCCTCTCTGGGCGTTCAACACCGTTGCGAGTGCCCCACGGGTTCGTTTTGGTAGCAGTAGTATTGTTCAGCGGCATGTTAACGCATTGGTTTTAGGTGCGTTTTTACGAGCTGAAGTTCCTGATGCGACAAAACTGAGTTGTAAATGGTTCTTTGAAGGTGATGATAGCCAGTGTCTTCGTTTTCTCCATTGGTTAAATCATCAGGCCGATCAGCTGGCGGATAAACTTAAACGCCTTACCCAGGGAACTGTACTGATGCCATTGACGCCGCCACAGCTCTTGACTCGTACGCAAACGATGATGCAGCTGGTTGATACTCGTTGGAGAAGCCAACTTGCCATACTGTTGGAAAACGTCGAAGCGTTGAAAGCAGATAACAGCGCGTGGGAAGAAACGCCAGCAGGTAAAGCCATCACTTATCAGCTTCGTGATTATCGCGGTGCTTATCTGTTTTCTAAACTCATCAGTGAAGCGTTCCTGCCGGGTCATGGTTTCCCGGTTGGCGTGGTCAATTTCAATTATCTGACCGCGGATGAACTGGAAAGACGTCGCACAATAAAAGCCACTCAGGCTGACCCTAATGAAGGGGGAGAAAACTTTTCTCGCCGCATTGAAAAACTGCCCAGCCGTGACCTGCCCACAGCATTACGTGAATATGCTCCTGGTGCTGATGTGGTATTGAGCGGAAAAGTGTATCGTTCCTCGGGTATTATGCTTGGTAAAGTACTTGCCAGCGGGCAGGAGCTGTCTGGCGATCATCATATTCCGTGGTTCTGGCATTGCCGTAAATGCGGCGCGGGAGCGACCAGCGCCACCCGGCCTGTCGAATGTTGCCACTGCAAGGCAGATATACAGCAGCTTGATGTGAAGCGGTATTTACAGCCTGTCGGTTTCGCGACAGACATTCGTTATCAGGCACATAATGATGTATCCATGCCTGCGCAACTTCCCTGGAAAGATCCTCGTGTTCTTGTACCTTCTTCGGTATGGGTCTCCTTACCCGATGCTGGACTCGGACGTTACCGTTTTAGTCATAGCGGGGAATTGTTCCACTTCAGTGAGGGTGAATTTGGTCATGGCTACGCAATTTGTCTTTCCTGTGGCCGGGCAGAATCTCAAACTCAGCCCCAGCGTACTCCGGAGAATCTAAAGAACCCGGAGAAAGAAAATACGCACTACCTGTTGAGAGGCGGTAGTAATGATCGGCAGGGGAACAATAAATTGTGCCACGGTCATGTTCATAAAGATCTGTGGTTGGGATATAGCAGTCGTACGGATATGGTTGAGCTGCAACTCAATGGTGATAATGGTCAATTGATCCTTGATGATGTTGCCGCTCGATCCCTTGCGGTTGCTTTGCGTGAAGGATTAGCGCATAAATTGGGTATCGAAAATACTGAGCTGGGCGTGACGACGCAGCAAGCGCGCGATATTGATGGCCCCACCGGATATTCTATCTTTATTTACGATAATAATGCTGGTGGTGCGGGTTATGCAGTGCAATTGATCGATCATTGGTCGGATGTCTTTAATTACGCCAGAAAATTGCTCGATTGTAGCTGCGATAAATTCTGTCACCACTGCTTGCTCAGCTACGATAGCCAGCATTATGTCGGCAAATTAGATCGTTACCAGGCATTGACCCTGCTCACTAATCTTCGGCTACAGCGGCTTAATCTCGCGCCAGAATATCAGTACTTCGGAGAAAGTAGCCGGGTTGAAACCAACCCACTCAGTTTGCGTATTGCGCAATGCCTAAACAGCGAGGTTTATGATTCCTGCTCGTTGGTCCTTGCTGGGTCGCAGGAACAGTGGAATTTTGCGCAATGGCCATTATTTAAAGAGTTACTCCAGTTTGCTTCCTCTGGGGGCAATGTTGAGTTGCTGATTGCCACGCAGCTGGAAAACTTAGCTGATAGCACCAGACATCAGCTTTCCGCGCTGGCGGCGATACCGGGTGAACGCTTGCGAGTGAAATCTATAGCCACTACGCAACTTGTGCAAGGGAAAGGGCTCTTGCTGGCACAGGTCACTCGTGAGGGGCAAACCCAACAGTGGGCCGCTGACGACAATGCCACCGTTTCGCCCGGTGAATTATGGGGACAAAGCTCGGCATCGCCGGTAGTGACGATTAAAGGGGCATCCAGAAAAATATTCTTGGGTCAGACCTTGAGTGCAGAAGACTTACTGCCAGCGTTACCCGCCGGGGCGGTACGCATCAATCTCTGCCAACAACTTGACGGTCAGGTGGAAGGTTTTGGTTCGCGTTTCTGGGCACTGATAGCTCAGCAGCATGCTGGCTGGAAGAAGGCTTTTGCCAATCGACGCGAAATTACGCACGTCCATTATAGTGATCGTTATCTCAATAGCCCGTTTACTGTACGTTTGTTAGGTGAAATTTTGACGGAATTGGTTGAACAGGGGCTGGCAGAACGCGCCGAACTCACTGTTTCAGTTAAAAAGTTAGAGTACAGTTCTCGCCAACACGATTCACTCTATAACGCATGGCTTGATGAGCAGGATCGCCAGCATGTTATGACCACGTTGCTGGTAGAGGGCTACCTTGGGCCTGCCTGGTCAGGGAAAATCTCATGGTTAGCAGGAGATAATCAGAACACCGATCACGGACGTGAACTGACCGTGACCTTCAGCGATGGCAGTGAACATTATGTGTTACTTGATATGGGACTGAGTTACTGGCGTTGTACAGGTGACACATTCTTCGATTTTTCAGGACGAATACCGAATCAGGTCGAGCGCCTGGCAACATGCCGGGCATTGGTTATAGCCCCGGATAATGGATTGAAGAGTTATATCATCGCAGGCTAAACGGACGCTCCCCCACCTATTCATGGTGGGGGAGTTGACCTAGCTCACTTTTAACTATCGCTGTTTGAAATTTATGCGTTATTTCTGCGTATTACATTCCATTTTATCTCCCCTGACGCCACTTTTCATGTTATCTTTAAAGCCCTCTTTTTTATCGCAGTGTGCAGAGACATATCGCTCGGGATAGTGTCATCACCACTGCCTCATACAGACAGAAAAACCGATGAATAAGCAAAATTATGCACCTGGAATGCGGGTGGTTATTCGTGATGCAGAGTGGCGCATTCGCCGGGCAGATGACAGCGGTGATGGTGGCAACCTGCTGACCTGTGATGGCATTTCGGAGCTGGTACGCGGTAAAGAAGGGCTGTTTCTGACAAAGCTGGAACAAAAAGTTGAGATTCTCGATCCAGCAAAAACAAATCTGGTGGAAGATGAGTCAGCCAATTACCAGGCGGCTCAGTTGTACATAGAGAGCCAGCTACGCCAACGCGTACCGACTGACAGCAAAGTCCATTTTGGACATCAGGCTGCGATGGATTCAATGCCCTTTCAGCTCGATCCCACGCGCATCGCACTGGCGCAGCCGCGACAGCGGATATTAATTGCTGATGCGGTAGGGTTGGGTAAAACGCTGGAAGCCGGTATTCTGGTTTCAGAACTGATTCGCCGTGGGCGCGGCAAACGCATTCTGGTGCTGGCGGTTAAATCCATGCTTACGCAATTCCAGAAAGAATTCTGGAGCCGTTTTGCTATTCCGTTGACGCGGCTTGACTCCGCTGGTCTACAAAAGGTGCGTAACCGCATCCCAACCAACCACAATCCGTTCCACTATTTCGATAAGACCATTATCTCCATCGATACTCTGAAACAAGACATCGAATATCGCCACCACCTGGAAAACGCCTGGTGGGATATTATTGTTATCGATGAAGCGCATAATGTCGCTGAACGTGGAAGCAGCTCTTTGCGCAGCAAACTGGCAAAATTGCTCTCCGGGCTTAGCGATACGCTGATTATGCTTTCAGCTACGCCGCATGACGGTAAGGCTGAAAGTTTTGCCAGCCTGATGAATATGCTCGACCCGACGGCCATTGCCAATACGAAAGAGTATGAATATGCTGATTTTGCCGATAAAAATCTGGTCGTGCGTCGCTTCAAAAAAGACGTAAAAGATCAGATGTCTGGCGAGTTTCCGGAACGTAATATCGTCAAACTTACTCACCCGGCAACCGGGGCTGAAGAGGAGGCTTATCATCGTCTGGTTGAGAGCCAGTTCCGTGACGACGATGATGAAAACTCCCAGTCAAACAAAGGCCGCTTGTTTAAAATCACGCTCGAAAAAGCGTTGTTCTCCAGCCCAATGGCATGTGCCAGCGTAGTGGCTAACCGCCTGAAGCGGCTTGAGAACCGCAAAGAGATAAACAGTCAGAGCCAGATTAACGAATTAGAGTCACTGCTGCTGGCACTCAATAATATTGATGCCAGTCAGTTCAGCAAGTATCAGTTGTTGCTGGAGACCATCCGTAACGATCTTCGCTGGAAAGCGAACAACACGGAAGATCGTCTGGTGATCTTTACCGAAAGTATTAAAACGCTCGAATTCCTTGAGCAGCAACTGCGTTCCGATCTCAAGCTGAAAGACGATCAAATTGCCACGTTGCGAGGCGATCAGGGCGATACAGTTCTGATGGAGACCGTCGAAACGTTTGGCAAATCCCAGTCTCCGCTACGCCTGCTCATCTGCTCGGATGTCGCGTCTGAAGGTATCAACCTGCACCACCTCAGCCATAAAATGATTCACTTCGATATTCCTTGGTCGCTGATGGTATTCCAGCAGCGTAACGGACGTATTGACCGCTACGGGCAAAAACACCAGCCACAGATCCGTTACTTGCTGACTGAAGCCAGTGAACCGCAGATCAACGGTGATATGCGCGTGCTGGAAGTGCTGATCAATAAAGACGAACAGGCGCAGAAGAATATCGGCGACAGTTCCGAATTTACTGGCAAATTTACCCAGGAAGAGGAAGAAGAGCAGGTTGCTGAATTCATGATGCAGGACGATGGCGCCAGCCTGTTCGACGACCTGTTGAATAGCAATGTCACTGAAAATACTGGAAACGACCTGTTTGGCGAAATCTGCAGCGCAGTGTCCAGCGATGCCTCAGCCGTGACCGAAAGCGACATTAGCCTGTTTGATAATGAGCAGGCATACTGCGAAAAAGCGCTGGGCTATCTGAAGGCCTGCGGCCAGACCGTGCAATACAATACCTTGCATGATAATACGTTATCGCTGGTCGCACCGGAGGACTTGCGCCGTCGCTTTAACCAGTTGCCGCCGGAAATTGCGCCGGAAAACTGGCAGCTTTATTTAAGCCAGGACAAAACGGTTATCACGGAAGCTATTTCACGTGCGCGCGGTGAGCAACACGCCTGGCCCGATGTGCAGTACCTCTGGCAAATCAACCCGGTCGTACAGTGGTTAGACGACAAAATTCAGTCCTCATTTGGTCGCCACCAGGCCCCGGTATTGCGTCTGCCGCACCTGTTTGAGCCTGATGAAGATCACTTCATCCTTTCCGGGCTGTTCCCGAACCGTAAGTCGCACCCGATGGTGAACCCGTGGCTGGTAGTGAGCTTTAACCGCGAAACGTTAAGTGGTAGCCTGCCTTTTGCTGAGTTCCTGAAACGACATCCGCAACTGAGTAGCAAGCTGACTAACGGCGGCGGCAAAGATCGTAACCATCAACGTCAACAGGATCTGCTGGAAGCGGCGATCGACCATGCGCGAGATGTGTTTGTTCACGATCGAAATGCTTTTGAGGAGCATATCAATCAGCAGCTCAATGAACATCTGCAAAAGCTGGACGTTCTGCGTGGGCGTCAGCTGAGTCAACTGGAGCTGGATTTTGCCGATAATAAACAGCAGCTTTCAGTGAAACAGAGCCGCAAAGAACAACGTCAGCGCGAAATCGAACACAATTTTGACAGTTATATCCAATGGATTGAGGACACCATGACCACCGAAAAAGAACCCTACATCCAGGTTATTGCTGTAATCACCGGAGCGGAGGGCTAATCATGGCGCTGGTCGGTATTAATAACGAAAACGAATTTTACTCCAACCACTATCTGGGCGAAGTCTTTACCAGCGATATCCGCGATGTACTGGAACCCTGGATTAACCAGGAAAATGCCGCTCGTGAAGCTGAACGCGCTGCCCGTGAACAGGGCAAAGAGATTGAGGCGGGCTACCGCGCGCCGTGGAACCAGCTTAACAGCCTGGCAACAGAGTTTTTCCGTAAACTCACTGAACATGAAAAACAGCGCCAGATCCCGCAGCGTCTCGCCGATCAGCGCACTCGCTGGCGGCCTCTATTAAAGGCATTGGGTTATGAACTTAATCCGCACATTCAGATGCTGGATGACGATACACCACTGCCGGTACTGGCGCGTTACAGCAGCACTGACGGTAGTCCGTGGCTGTGGATCGTTGAAGCACACGATCAGGAAGAGGGAACGCTGAACCCGCTGGCGCTCTCCTTACTGACCGCGCAATTCCCGGCGGATACCGACAAACATAAGCGCGACAGCCTGCGTAAGAAAGCGAACGGCGAATACCGCAGCTGGCAGGATCTACTCTCCACGGTGGTCTTTACGCAAAATGAACCGCCGCGTTTTGTGCTGCTGCTCGGCAACCGCCAGCTGCTATTGCTGGATCGTACTAAGTGGGCGCAAAACCGCCTGCTGCGTTTTGATTTTGAAGAGATTTTAAGTCGTCGCGAGATAGATACCCTGAAAGCGACGTCGGTATTGCTACACAAAGATTCGCTGTTGCCAGGCAGTGGTGCGCCGTACCTCGATTCTCTGGATGACAATTCGCACAAACATGCGTTTGGCGTGTCGGAAGATCTGAAATATGCCCTGCGTGAGAGCATTGAGCTGTTGGGCAATGAAGCGATGCGTTATCTCATCAACAACGAGCTGGCTTATTATACCGGGAAACGAGCTATTAACCCGGATGAGTTGAGCCGCGAATGCCTGCGGTATATGTATCGTCTGTTGTTCCTCTTCTACATAGAAGCGCGCCCGGAACTGGGCTATGCGCCGATGACCTCCAAAACCTATTTGCAGGGCTACAGCCTGGAAACACTGCGCGATCTGGAGATGATCCCGCTGACCAGCGAAGAAGATCGCAATGGGCGCTACTTCCACGATAGCCTGAATATGCTGTTCAAACTGGTGCGTGACGGCTACAGCGGCGGCGTGAAAATGCAGAGCGACCTGGAGAGCGGCGACCGGATCACTATTCACAGCCATCAGTTCAGCGTGCCGCGTCTGGAAAGTCATCTTTTTGAAGCGAATAACACCCGTATTCTTAACCGTGTGGTGTTCCGCAACGAAACCCTGCAACAAATTATTCAGGCGATGTCGTTAAGCCGCCCGGGTAAAGGACGTTTTAATCGCCGGGGGCGTATCTCCTATCGCCAATTGGGTATCAACCAGTTAGGTGCAGTGTATGAAGCGCTGCTCTCTTACCGAGGGTTCTTTGCCAGTGATGACCTCTACGAGGTCAAAAAAGCCGGAGAAGAGTTTAACGAGCTGGAGACAGGCTACTTCGTCAGCAAAGACGAGATCGGCAAATACCACGACGACGAGAAGGTCTACGAAAAAGACGGCAGCCTGCGTATTTACCGTAAAGGCAGCTTTATCTATCGGATGGCCGGACGCGACCGCGAAAAATCCGCCTCTTACTACACCCCGGAAGTGCTGACCCGCTCGTTAGTCAAATATGCCCTGAAAGAGCTGTTTAAAGAGCAAATTGATCCGATTACCGATCCGCACGCCAAAGCCGACGCCATATTAAACCTCACCGTGTGCGAACCGGCGATGGGCAGCGCAGCATTCCTTAACGAAGCCATCAACCAGCTGGCGGAAGCTTACCTGTTCCACAAACAGCAGGCGGAAGGTCGCCGTATTCCTCAGGATCGCTACACCCAGGAGCTGCAAAGGGTGAAGATGTACATTGCCGACAACAACGTATTCGGCGTGGACTTAAACCCGGTGGCGGTGGAGCTGGCGGAAGTGTCGCTGTGGCTGAATGCCATTAGCGGCGATGCATTTGTACCGTGGTTTGGCTACCAGCTGCACTGTGGCAACTCGTTGGTGGGCGCACGCCGTCAGGTGTTCAACAAAAGCGAGCTGGCCTACAAAAAAGCGAAAGATCCGAGCTGGCTTAACAGCGAACCGGCCGAGCTGGCGATGAATATTCCACGCGAAGAGAAGCAGATTTTCCACTTCCTGCTGCCGGATAGCGGTATGGCCAACTACAGCGACAAGGCCGTTAAGCAGCGCTATCCGGATGATTTCAGAGCACTGGACAGCTGGCGCAAAGAGTTTACCAAAAGCTTTGCACCGCATGAGATTGTCGATGTGCAGCGCATCAGCGGCAAAGTGGAAGCGCTCTGGAACACGTTTCGTCAGCAGCTGAAAGCCGAGCGCCAGAAAACCGCCGACAATTACTCGGTATGGCCTGTGGAAAATACAGCTCAAGTTCGCTCTTCTTTAAGCAGCAAAGATGAAACCTTCAACGGCCGCCTCGAAGATAACAGTACCTATCAGAAACTGCGCTGGGTGATGGACTACTGGTGCGCGCTGTGGTTCTGGCCGATCGACAAAGCGGATGAACTGCCGGATCGCGGCACCTGGCTGTTCGAGATGGAAACCCTGCTTGACGGTATTGTCGTCACGGAAAGGGTCACTGAAGCCGCAGAACAGGCTACCGGAGATCTGTTTGCCGACGAGGGCATGGTGCGTGAAGAGTCTTCGCTATTTTCCGGCGCTGGTCGCCTGAAAACTGAAGTGCTGTTCCGCCATTTACCACGTCTGGCGATAGTCGATGCGCTGAAAAAGCAGCACCGTTTCTTCCATTGGGATCTGGAATTCTGCGATCTGTTCGCCGAGCACGGCGGCTTTGACCTGATGCTCGGAAACCCGCCGTGGTTGAAAGTAGAATGGCAGGAAGCTGGCGTGCTGGGCGACTACGAGCCGGAGTTTGTTCTAGGCCGATTAAGTGCCTCGAAGTTGGCGACATTGCGTCATGAAACCTTCAATCGAATTCCGCTGCTCGAAAATGCCTGGCGTAACGAGTATGAGGGTTGCGGAGGGATGCAAAACTTCCTGAATGCGCAGCAGAACTACCCGGTGCTGCGTGGCGTGCAGACTAATCTGTATAAATGCTTCCTGCCGCAGGCATGGCGCTTAGGGGCGCAGAAAGGCGTGGCAGGTTTCCTGCACCCGGAAGGGATTTATGATGACCCAAAAGGTGGGCAATTACGTGCGGCGGTATATCCGAGGCTGAGGGCGCATTTTCAATTTCAGAATGAGTTAAATTTGTTTGTTGAAGTTGATCACCATGCGAAGTTTAGCAGCAATATTTATTCTGCTAGCCCTGGCACTGTGGGATTTGAACACATATCTAATTTGTATGCTCCGCAAACTATTGATGCATGTTTTGAACATTCTGGCAGTGGGGACATTCCCGGTCTCAAAGACGAGATTGAGAGCGAGGGAAAATTAAAAGTTGTATGGAACACATCTGGCCACCGTTCTCGACTAATAAGTATCGCCACTCATGAGCTAGAATTATTTGCTCGTCTTTATGACAGCGAAGGAACTCCAGCCTGGCAGGCACGTTTGCCAGCTTTGCACGCAGAACAACTTGTTGCTGTACTGGAAAAGTTTGCTAATCAGCCGAAGAGATTGGGTGATTTACAGGGGCAATATTTATCCCTGGAAATGTGGCATGAAACAAACCAGCAGAAAGACGGCACTATTGAACGTAAGACGCAGTTCCCTGAGGATGCATCACAATGGGTATTGTCTGGCCCGCACTTCTTTGTTGGGACGCCGTTCTACAAGACTCCACGCCAAAACTGTACGTTAAACAGCGATTATGACTGCCTCGATCTGCTAACTCTGCCTGATGACTATCTGCCGCGCACTAACTATATTCCGGCATGTAATGCGCAGGAGTATGCCAAACGTACTCCACGCGTTACATGGACTGAACTGGATGAAGATGAGCCGAGAAAAGTTACGGATTACTATCGTCTATTTTTGCGGAAAATGATTAGTCAATCAGGTGAAAGATCTTTGATCTCTACCTTAGCTCCACCAGATGCTGCGCATATCCATGGATGCATTTCCTTTACCTTAAAAGATCATCAAGATCTTTTAAGGGCTGCGATCATTTGCTCATCTTTGACCGGTGATTTCTATCTAAAATCTACAGGCGTAGGTAACTTTGGATTATCTCAATTCAATAGCCTTCCTTATCTTTCTAATCGTGTTGTATCTATTGTTAGTGGACGTTATTTGGCATTAGTAAGTCTTGTAACTCCTTATCAAGACCTTTGGAATTCTTGCTACACCCAAGATTTCAACACCCAGCGCTGGAGTCGCAATCTCCCGCAACTCCCCCAAGATTTCTTCGCCAACCTGACCCCAGAGTGGCAGCGTAACTGCGCCTTACGTTCCGACTACAGTCGCCGTCAGGCGCTGGTGGAAATCGACGTGCTGGTGGCACAGGCGTTGGGATTAACCCTTGAAGAACTGCTTACCATCTATCGCGTGCAGTTCCCGGTCATGCGCCAGTACGAAGCCGATACCTGGTATGATCAAAACGGCCGCATCATCTTTACCCCAAGCAAAGGCCTGGTGGGTGTTGGTCTGCCGCGTACCGCGCGTAAAGCTGACCTGAAAAACGGTTTTGTCTTTGATGTCGACAGCCCTGAATGGACTGGCGGCGACTGCACCGATCAAGCCATCGGCTGGGATGATGTCAAGCATCTGCAAACAGGCACTGTCAGCGTCACTTTTGATGACTATACCCGCAGCGACGAAGGCGAGCGCCGAACTGTCACCTGGCAGGCTCCGTTTATCAAACCCGACCGCGAAGATGATTATAAAGTGGCCTGGGCATTCTTTGCACCAGATAAGGAGAGCGCCTGATGCTGCCTTCTGTTGTCAGTCGGCAGGTTGCCGACAGCGTTGCTTCCTTTTTACGGACTGCCTTTCCGCTTAACAGCCCGCTGTTTAACGGTGAAGAAAACAATAACATCTCGATGCTGGAGCAATTTCTGTCCCAGCCGGAAACGCTGCTGAAAGGGCCGTATCTTTCTGCTCAGCTGCCGTTTCGTAAAAGTGACTTACCGCTGAATTTCTTCCCTAACCTGACGCTGCCGTTCCCGCCGCACGCGCATCAGGCGCAGGCGTTTCAACGCCTGGGTATCGAGACGCCTCAGCCGACACTGGTGGCGACCGGGACGGGTTCTGGTAAAACGGAATGTTTTATGTTCCCGCTGCTTAACCATTGTGCTGGGGCATCTGAGGCCGGTGTTAAAGCGATCATCATCTACCCGATGAACGCCCTGGCAACCGATCAGGCCAGCCGTTTCGCCAAAACCATCGCCAGCGATCCGCAACTGCATGGCAAGGTGACCGTCGGCCTGTTTGTTGGCGACAGTGAAATCGAGCCCAGCAAAAAGATGTCTGCGGATAAAGTCATCACCTGCAAACATACTCTGCGCGAGAATCCGCCGGATATCCTGCTGACCAACTATAAGATGCTGGATTACCTGCTGATGCGCCCCGGCGATCAGAAGCTCTGGCGCTATAACCAGCCTGGGTCACTGCGTTATCTGGTGGTGGATGAACTGCATACGTTTGATGGTGCGCAGGGGTCGGATCTGGCCTGTCTGGTGCGCCGCTTAAAGCATCATATTGGTGTCGATGACAAGCGTTTTGCCTGCGTGGGGACGTCGGCTACCGTAGGTGACGAACTGGGACAACTACTCGATTACGCAAAAACGATCTTTGATCAGCCATTTGGTGATGACGCGATTATTCGAGAAGATCGCTACACGGCGGCAGAGTATCTGCAGGGTTATACCATTGAGTACAGTCAGTATCCGGGCCAGGAGGCCTGCGCTGTGCTGGATCCGCAAGCGTACGCCAGCCCGGTAGACTATCTGAACGGACAAATTCCGCTGTGGTTCCCGGATAGTTCACTGCAATTACCTGCCGATCTGGACAGCGATCGCGGACGTGAAAAGCGTATTGAATTGGGCTCATTGTTACGTCGCCACAGCATCCTGCACGTACTGCTGGAGGATTTGCAGGGCGGAATTTTGTCGGAACAGCAGTGCCTGGAAAATCTCCAGGTGATGCTGGCGGAAAGTGCTGGGCATGCAACCCGCGTGCTGCAAAGCATTCTGGCACTAATTGCCCAGGCACGCCTGGAGGTTCCAGAAAAACAGGAAGATCGGGAAAAGCGCCTGCAGGCGAATAAAGCACGTCCCGTTCTGCCTTTTGTGCAACTACGTTCTCAGCTGTGGTTGCGCGAGATGCGCCGCCTGGTCGCCAGCGTGTCAAAAACACCTGAGCTTGTTTTTGCTGATGATGTCGCGGTGGAAGATCGCGAACATTATCTTCCAGTTATTCACTGTCGTGACTGCCATGCTACCGGGTGGGCGAGCCTGCGCCATGGTCAGAGCGTTCAACTCGAAACTGATCTGGACGGTATTTATCGTCAGTTCTTCGAAAAAGGCCGTTCTATTGTACTAGCCTTCCCGGATAACAACGATGAACCTGTCAGCGGTGTTCACCAGAAGCTGTGCCCTTCCTGTTTAAAGCTCAATAAGCAATCTAACGTGCAGTGCGGGCATTGTGGCCATACTGGTCTGCTACAAGTACTTATCCCGGATATGCTCAAAGAGCGTAAGGATGAGCTGGAATTTGCCAACGAATGCCCGTACTGCAACAGCAAACAGGGTATTTCGATTCTTGGGTCGCAGGCAGCCAGCCTGTCGGCGGTGATGATCCATCAGCTTTATGGCAGCCAGTTCAACGAACATAAAAAACTGATTACGTTTTCTGACTCGGTACAGGATGCCGCACACCGCGCCAGTTTCTTTACCGCCCGAACTTGGCCGTTGATGGTACGCGGACAAATCGCCAGCGTGTTGGGTGAAAAAGAAACGTTACCGTTGGATGCCTTTGCGGCGCGCGTCTGCCAGCAAGCGCGTGAACGTTCACCGGATGATGCTCATTTTGCCGCGAGCTTCATCGCGCCTAACATGCAGTGGATGAACGATTACCAGACGCTGAAGAACGAAGGCCAGCTGGCAGAGAGTTCCAATTTACCGGAGCTGGTTTCTCTTCGTCTCGACTGGGAGGTATACAGCGAATTTACCCTACGCGCACGAATTGGACGTACGCTGGAGGCCACTGGTTACGCAGCCGCAGGAATTGATATTGCACGTTTCAATTCAGCGATAACGGCGCTTCACCAACAGCTTGTCGAGGAGCTGGGTGATGAAATGGTTGGGGTCAGCGTTGAGCAGGTGGCACACCTGGTGATTGGCGTTCTTTGGCATCAGCGGCAGGCGGGAGCTGTTCTGCATCCGGCGTTCGAAAGTTATCGGCGCGAGGGTAAGACCTTTATGATGACGCAGAAGGAGCGAACTTCGCGCTATATGCCGTCTATTGGTCCGAAAACGCGTAAACCGGCCTATGCCTCGTTTGAAAAAATAAATGGCTTCCATCGACTGATTGGTGCGAAATCCAACCCCAGCTGGTATCAGCATTGGATCAACCGCACGCTCAGCAACGGCAATAATCTGTTTATCAGCAGCCTGGCCGAGACGGTTTTACGACGTCTGTTTGCGACACTGAAAATGACCGGGTTGGTAAAAGACTTTGACACAAAAGGCAAAGAAGCTTGGGGGCTAGTACCTTCGGCGCTGGTGGTGAGTCGTGATGTTGTTCAGCTAAACTGCACTTGCTGTCGTGAGGTTGTTCGGGCTCCGGCCGATCAGGGCTGGCACTGGCGAAACGCGCCATGCCTTTCTCTGCGCTGTGAGGGGCACTATCAGGAAGCTGAAAATACAGTGACCTGGCACTGGGATAATATGGACATCGCGCGTGTCCAGGGGGCAGAGCATACCGGATTACTAAGCCGTGAAGATCGTGAGGCTACAGAAAAATCGTTCTACCGCGGTAATCAGCCATGGAATATCAACCTGCTCTCGGCAACACCGACGCTGGAGATGGGTATCGATGTGGGTGACCTTTCTACGGTATTACTCTGTTCTGTTCCACCCGCGCAGGCTAATTACTTACAGCGTATTGGTCGTGCCGGGCGTAAAGACGGCAATGCGCTTAACATTACAGTGGCTGAGGGGAACCCGCACGATCAGTTCTTCTTTGAAGAACCTCTGGAAATGATGCAAGGGCAGGTACAGGCTCCAGGTGTGTTCCTGAACGCAACGGCTATTTTGGAGCGTCAGCTGGCTGCATTCTGCATGGACAACTGGGTGAAAACCGGCGTCCCGGCATCTGCTATCAACAAAAACGTGAAACAGATGCTGGACGGGCTGGAGTTTGGACACAAATCTGGGTTCCCTTATAACTTCCTGCGTTACGTCGAACAGAATCATGTGGATATTGCTGCGCAGTTCTCGTCCATCTTCCCTGACCTTACAGAAGACACACGTCTACAGCTCCTGTCATATTTGCAAGGGGCACCAGGACAACGTTCCCTGGTGCAACGTATTGAAGAGGCATTAAAACTGCTGGTGGAAGATCGCAAATCGTTGCGTTCCCGGATTGATAAGCTCAAGCGTAGTATCGACAAGCTGGATAGCGACCCGCACGATCAAAACTTTGACAGCGATATGCGCGAGTTGACTTCGGAACGTCAGGCGCTGATGACGCTGGTGAACCAGATCAATAACAAGCAGACGCTTAATTTCCTCACCGATGAAGGATTACTTCCCAACTATGCCTTCCCGGAGGCCGGTATTACGCTGCGTTCTGTGCTGTGGCGGCGCAAGGACGGTGGGGAAACGCGTGAGTATCAGAACACGACCTACGAATACGAACGTCCGGCTTCAACGGCCCTGGCTGAGCTTGCCCCGTTGAATAACTTCTATGCGGGCGGGCATAAAGTTGAAATCGAACAGATTGACCTTAAAGTGTCTGAGCCTGAAAACTGGCGTATTTGTAGCCACTGTAATTACAGCGAGAATATCGATCAGACCGGCGATCAGCATAAATACTGCCCAAAATGCGGCACACCGGGTTGGGCTGATGCCGGGCAAAAAACGACGTTACTGAAGCTTCGCCAGGTTTATGCCCGCTCAAGCGCCCGTGACAGCCAGATCAGTGATGAGAGCGATAGTCGCGAACCGGCATTCTTCCAGCGACAGCTACTGGTCAGCTTCGAAAAAGAGGATGTATCGGCCGCTTATGCTATTGATGAAGGAGATATCCCGTTTGGCTTTGAGTTTTTGAGCAAAGTGACTCTGCGAGATATCAACTTTGGCAAAATGGCGGATGATGCCAATGAGCTGATGATCGCAGGAGAGGCAAAGAAACGCACCGGGTTTAAAGTTTGCCTCGGCTGCGGCATGGTGCAGCGCCCTCGAGATCATGAACCACGTCATGACCTGAGCTGTAAATATCGCGCTGAACCCGAAAAAGCGAAGTTTGAAGATTATCTCTACCTTTATCGCCAACTGGAATCTGAGGCGTTGCGTATCCTGCTGCCGGTAACCAGCTACAGTAACGATCGCGTGGTAGAAGCCTCCCTGGGGGCAGCCATTCAGCTTGGGCTCAAACATTACTTCAAAGGTAACGTGGATCACCTGAAAGGCGTGGTATATCGCGAGCCGGAAAATGAGGGCGAATCCTGGCGTCAGTATCTGGTGATTTACGACACCGTACCAGGGGGGACCGGCTCACTCAAAGAATTGATGCGTACACCTGACAACCTGCTGAAATTACTTGAGCTAGCCTACAAGGCGCTAGTGGAATGCAGCTGCAACCATGATACGCATAAAGACGGCTGCTATCGCTGTGTTTACGCATACCGTGACCGCGGGCGTATGAAGTATGTATCAAGAGATCAGGCGCGTCTCTTACTGGCAAAAATCCTGAAGGCCAGTGCTTCTATACGCGTTATTGATTCCATCAAAAACATTTCGCTTGATGCCATGATGGGGAGTGAACTGGAAAAAAGGTTCATTCACTGCCTGCAGGATAACAAAAATCTTCTCGTGAGCCGGAGTTATGCCCATCAGAACGCAGGCTGGATTATTAATACCCGTACAGAACCGGCGATGAGCTGGCATCTCAAAGCACAGGTTGATTTAGGGGTTAAAGAAGGGGTTGGCATCCTTAGCCGACCAGATTATGTGCTCTATCCTCTGATGCAGTCAGAAAAGATAAAACCGGTAGCAATTTTCCTGGATGGTTTTGCTTTTCATAAAGATAGCGTATCGGATGATGTCCAAAAACGGCAGGCGATTAAAGACAGCGGGAAATTTTGGGTATGGACAGTGACCTGGGCAGACCTTCAAGAACAAGGACTGAAACATGTTCAGGATGTCATGGGGCTTGGGCATAACCCGGATATGAAACAGCCTAAGTTTTATAACCCGTTCCATGATACAAACTTTGCGAGGCTTGAAGGTTCATTCAGGGAGAGAAACAGTTTCGCACTGTTACTCGATTATCTCACTGATCCCGTTAATAAAACTCTGCTATGGCAGAAAATGGCTGCAGCTTATGCCTGGGTGTGGCTGGATCCTAAAAAGTCGCAGGATACCGGAGTCAAACAAAAGTACGCCTATGAAATGCAGGAGAACGCTCCCGCTTATCGGTTGAATGCACTTTTGCCTGATGAACCATTTGTATTTGGCGGTTTACTGGATAGCTGTAGCTCATCACAACTGTTCATTGAGCTGGCAGCTGTTGTACCGCAACAAGCCATTAAATCAACGACAAGCATTGAACAAATGCGAAATTGGTTGAGGCTGCATATTTGCTTTGACGATCGTTATTCTCAGGATGATGGCTATGAAGCCGGATTTAATGGTTTCTGGCGGATGGTGAATTTACTGCAGTTCTTGCCAGATATGACGTTTACCAGTCGTAAAGCGGTTAACTCACCGCAAGAGTCTGGAGCAGCCAAAATTGAGACGTCGGTGGTAGCAGAGATTCAGTCTGATGAGAGCTGGGCGGAGATAATTGAGTTCGGTTTGTTGAGTACAGAAGAAATCGCTTTGCTTCAGTCATTATCGCTACCTGCACCGACAGTAGGATATGAATTGCAGGATGACGATGGCGAAATTATTGCAGAAGCCGATCTCGCCTGGCCGTTACAAAAGCAAGCCTTGATTATAGATAATCAGGACTTTACTGCTTTATTCGAAAGTAAGGGTTGGCACGTTGCACTCGGGCCAATTGACGAAAATACATTGCAGCATCTGTCCGGAGGTAACAAATGACGATTCCAACGCCAAAGGTGGCACTTTCTGATGGTTTTCTGGGGGCTTTTGCGCGGATTCCTAAAGCGCAGCAAAAAAAGGTCCAGGAATTCATCTCCAAGTTCCGCCAGGATCCGACGAGTAATGGGCTGAACTACGAAAAGATCCACGATGCACGCAGCAATAATGTGCATTCCGTGCGTATTGACCAAACCTACCGGGGGATCGTCCTGAAACCTGAGCAGGGTACTCTGTATATGCTGATGTGGGTGGATAAGCACGACGAAGCCTACGACTGGGCGCGGCGACACGAATGTGCGATTCACCCGGTAACCGGTGCGATTCAGGTGATTGACACCAGCTATATCAAACCTACACCCGAGCCGACTGTTGTTGATAAACCTAAACTCTTTGCTGCTTATACGGCAGAGCAGATCCTCGCGCTGGGTGTTCCTCCTGTGTTTATTGAGCAGGTGATGGCACTTGTAGATGCCGCAGGGCTGAATCAGCTGGAAAGTGTGATGCCTGCGGAAGCCTGGGAACCCCTACACTGGCTGGCAGAAGGTCTGGATTACCGGGAAGTGCTGGAGGAGTTTAACGAGCACCGTGATGAGCCTGTTGATACCAACGACTTTATTGAGGCGATGGAACGAAGTAAACGTCGCTTCCATGTCGTTGAGAATGAACAAGAGCTACTGCAAATGCTCAACGCGCCACTGGAAAAATGGAGAGTCTTCCTCCATCCGAGCCAGCGAAAACTGGTAGAGTCTCCGGCAAATGGTCCGGTACGTGTATTAGGTGGTGCAGGCACGGGCAAAACAGTTGTTGCGATGCATCGTGCACGTTGGTTGTCCCAACGCCTGGTCGATAAACCCGGAAAAAAAGTTCTGTTCACGACCTTCACCCGTAACCTGGCGGCGGATATTCGCGCCAACCTCCAGCGTTTGTGTAGCCGTGAAGAGATGGCACGTATTGAAGTTGTTAACATTGATGCCTGGATGAGCGAGCAGCTTAAACGCCATGGATATGATTTCCGTGTGGTGTATGACAGCGATGAAGGGCGACGTAAATGCTGGAACTATGCCTTGCAGCAAGTCCCTGCTGAATTGGGATTACCTGATAACTTTTATTCTGAAGAGTGGCAACGTGTTGTTCAGCCGAATGCGGTTTACAGCCGTGAAGAATATCTGAAGGTGAGTCGTATTGGTCGTGGCACGGCGTTATCCCGTATTCAGCGTGCGAAAATCTGGCCTGTGTTCGAAGAGTTCCGGGCACAAATGGCGCGAGCCAAACTGCGAGAGATGGGTGATGCCATGCATGAGGCTATCATTCTGTTTAAAGAAAAGCAGGTGCAATTGCCTTATAGCAGTATCGTAGTCGATGAAGCTCAGGATATAGGCGCACCGGCCTTTACCCTTATTCGTAGCCTAGTTCCAGAGTCTCCTAACGATCTCTTTATCGTGGGTGATGGACATCAGCGTATTTACCGCAATAAAGTCGTTCTAGGTCAGTGTGGGATTAACGTTCGTGGGCGCCGTAGTAAAAAACTGAAAATTAACTACCGGACTACAGAAGAGACGCGACAGTTTGCTGTCGGGTTGTTAACCGGCGTTAAGGTTGACAACCTGGATGGTGAAACTGATTCCTGCAACGATTATTTATCATTGCTTCATGGTGAAAAACCCATGATTACTCATGCTTCAGATTTTAAGGAAGAGGCTGAGACGATTATCAAGCAAATTCAGGTGTTGTTAGCCAATGATGTCCGTTCCCAGGATATCTGCATTACTTCCCGCACGCGGCATACGAATGAGCGCTATGTGTCAGCTCTGAATGAAGCGGGAATTGAAACTTTTAATTTAGGGAACGATAGTGGCGACAGTGATCAACGGGCCGGTGTTCGCATTGCAACAATGCACCGCATTAAAGGGCTAGAGTTCCAGTATGTGTTCCTTGCCGGTATCAACGATGGCGTTGTACCGGAAGTAAAAGCCATAGCATCTGACGATCCTGTTGAACAACGTGATGCACTATTTAATGAACGTGCGCTGCTCCATGTTGCAGCAACTCGTGCGGTAAAAGGATTGTTTGTTTCTTCATTCGGTGTACCAAGTACATTATTAACCGTTAAGTAATATTTTTCTGTATGGGCCTGGAGGGCGAATTTTTCTGGCTCTTAGTACGATATTGAAGCTAGAAATATGGATCTTAGGGTTTATGTATTTTCTGTCCGTTCAGTGGGCGAATCATATCGCTGGCGCCAACTCTGACCCAGCGTTGCGGTCATCGCCCACATACGTTCATATCGCGGTCTTAAAACTTCTGAGATTCATACGGCGCTCAGGCAAGAATCATCCCTGTGTGGGTAGGCTGTCGATGCGCAGAAGCTGTCATATGCTTCAATAGTAAGCTTACTGTGCCTGACAGGTTAACTTCCATGGTATAAGCAATTCGAATAAGGTAAGGGATAACTTCTCACACTAAGGTGCATCACACTTTGGTGGCTCAAGAGAGATAAGGCACTGTGCCATATCCGTTAAAGACTCATCGCCACTGTGTTTCAGGCCGAACAGCAAATCTTCCTGGCGCGGCTGACCGAAGACTATACGGTAGAGTGCAAGTTCTCGTTTGAGCCGCTTAAACTTAATGCTCTCTTTGCTGTATGGCAGTATGGGAACCCGGCGCTCGACGCGAGAGGTTCCTTCCTCAAAAATCCAGTAGGGAATCAGATCTGACTGTCCAGCTTTGCGTTGACTTGCTGCAAGTGCGAAGAGCTGTGCCCAGGGATCTGCACTTTCTGCCAGTGAATGAAGTGCACTCAAACCATAATACTCGGCAATATTCTTCCTTACCGCATGGCCCTTATAACGGTGTACTCGTCCTTCACGCTGTTCTAGATCGACCGGGTTTGACGGTAGATTCCAGTGCATCACCGCATGACACCAGGTGTGAAAATCGAGCCCCTCTTGCCCGATTGAGGTGGAAGCCAATACAAAGGGGTGGAAGGGAGAGTTAAACGCATCTTTTACCGATTCAGCATGTGTGACTGCTTGATCCGTGTCGTCTCTCAACTGACCGTAGCGTAAAGCAAAGCGACAACGTGTATATATACTGAATCAACTTGAAGATGCAGGTTTGAGTACCTGAAAATTATCATTAATTCGAGACGCCAAACTACCTGCGATCTCTGGAAGCGTCACAGTAAAAAATCGGTCGATCGCAGCCTTAAAGTCTCGTTTATTGTTGAAATAAACGTTGTTTCTCGACTGCTCATTCATTACCTTCCATAGCCTCTCTATTGGATTGAGATTTGGACTATAAGGTGGGAGATAATGAAGCTTTATATTAAGGGTCAGCGCTGCATTTTTGACGAGATCACTTCAGTGATATCCCGCGCCATCTAAAATAAGATGAAGCTTATGGGATAATGGATAACTCTCTCTTAATTTGCTGAAAAAACGAACAATACTTTCACTATTAATATATTCATCATCACTCACGATGGTCGCGCCGGTCATGTATCCAATCCGGTGAGTAACCTATAATATAGGGTAATTTACCGGAGAATACTCATGGCTAAAGTCGATGTAAGGTGCCCATTTTGTCAACAAACTCCCTCAGTAAAAAAACATGGATTAGGAAGCACTGGCCATCAACGCTATCGTTGCCAAGATTGCTGTCGAAGCTTTCAACTCGATTATGAATATCGCGCCTGCCTACCTGGGACTAAAGATAAAATTATCGATCTCACGATGAATAATGCCGGTATTCGTGATACCGCTAGAGCCCTTCATATCAGCATTAATGCTGTTGTTCGTACTTTAAAAAACTCTCGCCGAGGCAGGTAACCTCTTTACCTCTTGATAATCTGCACATTGAACTGCTTTATGAAGTGGATGAACAGTGGTCTTTTGTTGCTAGCAAGAAGCAACAACGCTGGCTCTGGTATGCTTGGGAGCCTCGCCTAAAACGAATTATTGCCATACATTTGGTCGTCGAAATAAGAAAACGCTTCACAAGTTACTGGCATTACTCTCTAGATTTAATGTGGCCTTTTGGTGCACCGATAAGTTTAACGCTTATGAGATATTGCCGAAGGAAAAATACGTAGCCAATAAGTTTTATACACAACGAATTGAACGAGAGAACTTAAACTTAAGAAACCGTTTAAAGCGACTTAATCGTAAAACATTAGGCTACTCAAAGTCAGCAGAAATGCACGACAAGATCATCGGCACATTTATTGAACGCGAACACTACCTATTATGATGATCTACATATTGAATACATGACCCAAAAATGTATGTCGTACGGCCGCAGTTTTTCATCCCTATAATTACTCTGTTGCGTAACGCATCGATGAGTTCCCTTCAGTACAAATCAGAGTTAGCGCTGGTAAGAGCACAAAATATCGATATCACTAATTTTGAAACTCAACTTGATGATTTTAAAAGTGCTTTTGGTCGTAATTGGCGCTTGGCTTCGGATGGATTTGAAGAAGCAGTAAAACGTATTGATGAAGCCATCAAAGATCTAGAAAAAACAAAAGATGCACTACATAAATCAGCTAATAATTTACGACTGGCTAACGATAAAGCAGAAGATCTCACAGTGAAAAAATTAACTCGAGGCAATCCAACAATGGCAACAAAATTTGCTGAACTCAAACATCAGTCGCCATCAGAATAACTGCCATTCATTCTGCACTGGTAATGATAATGTCTCATGTAAAATCTAATAAAAAATAAAAGACTCATCAATCGGGTACCCAAAGGTACCCGTTTTAATCCATTAATCAAATGTATATTCACACTCGATACATTCATAACGGTCAAATACGACGCCATCTAAAGCTGAACCACTCACAGCCCCAGCAGTAGCTCCAGCTATTAAACGTCCAAACAGCGCACCAATCGTCGCACCAGCAATCGTCCCTACAACAGGAACAGCAGAGCCGATAGACGCTCCAGCTAGTGCGCCTGATACGCCACCAGCAACAGCTCCTGTCTTTTTCCCTATATGACGTTCACGAATACGGGTTGAGTCACATACAGGGCAACAAATGTAATTTTCCATCATGATTTCCTTTTATTTTGATTAAAAAGCAAAAAAGCCCCAGTCCGTGAGGACAGAGGCTTTCAGTGATAAAGCTTCTTTATTGAATGAGATGTATTACGATAAATCGTGGTTAGTTATCATGCGTTTTGACGATGAAAATTCCCATGAAGAATATTTCCACCATTTCTCAATGAATCGATATAGTCGGCATACCACTGCATCATTTCTCGTCTACCTTCAAGATATTGCGCATGGTTATAGGTTCCACGTATCGCATTTTTATTGCTATGCGCCAGCTGTGTTTCAATCCAAGCGCTGTTAAAACCTTTCTCACGATAATCCTCATCTCGTGGCGGAGACCGTGTCCTGTTAGCCTTCCTTCATACCTAAGCAATTAAATCGCTTTCTTGACTAACCAGCTTTTGATGAGTATATAGCAAGGTATGCAAAACTGTATCTGCAAGCCTCACACTATCTCATTGCCTAATTTAGCAAAACTAAACGGCGAAATATCCCTTTCCCTATTCGCATCCAGATAATCAGCCCACCATTGCACCATCAGTCGTCTTTCCTCAATATGCTCAGCCTTATGAATATAAGCAGCTCTTACTGAATTGCGTTCTTGGTGGCTCATTTGCCTTTCTACTGCATCCTTCGACCATAGCCCTGACTCAATCAACGAGCTACAAGCCATCGTTCTGAAACCATGTCCACAGACTTCCGTCTTAGTGTCATAGCCCATCACACGTAACGCGTTGTTAACCGTGTTTTCACTCATTGGTTTTCTAGGATTGTGATCGCCGATAAAGATCAGTTCGTGGTTGCCACTGAATTGATAGATCTGTTTTAAGATCTCAATGGCTTGTCGGCTTAAAGGGACTAAGTGAGGAGTACGCATTTTTGATCCACGATGAGAGTGCTTAACCCCTTCTATCGCTTCGCGTTCAGCAGGGATCGTCCACATGGCATTATCAAAATCGATTTCATCCCAGCGAGCAAAGCGCAATTCACTGGAACGAATAAAAACTAACAAGGTAAGTTTGACAGCAAGTTTAGTTAAAGGTCTTCCCTTATAATCATCGATACGTTGTAAGAACTCGGGTAGACGTTTAAGCTCTAAAGCGGCTCTGTGGACTCGTTTACCTGTCGCAACTGCACCCGCCATGTCTTGCGCTGGGTTATAGTCGATTAAACCGCTTTGTACGGCATAACGCATTATGGCTGTCACACGTTGTTGTAAACGTGCTGCAACCTCAAGACGTCCAGACATCTCTACGGCTTTAATCGGTTCAAGGAAATCACGAGTGTTTAGTTCGGCAATATTGCGTTTACCAATAGCAGCAAAGATATTGTCCTCAAGGCTTTTAAGGACTCGATGGCTATGCCCTTCTGACCACTTTTTATTGGTCGCGTGCCAATCACGAGCTACCTTCTCAAAGGTGTTAAATTCCTTTTGCTGTTCTTCCTTTAATTCTTTCTTGAGCTCGCGAGGATCGATACCTAAAGCGACTTGCTTTCTGGCAGCATCCCTTCTTTCTCTTGCATCCGCTAAAGAAATTTCAGGGTATACACCAAAAGCCATCAAGTGTTGTTTACCGCCAAAGCGAAAACGGAAACGCCAATATTTAGAACCATTGGGGTGAATATAAAGAAACAAGCCATCACTGTCTGTCAGTGTATAAGCTTTATCTTCAGGTTTAGCTGCACGAACTTTTGTATCGGTTAATGCCATATTCTTTATCCTCTTCACCCCAGAGTGAGTATATAAACGAGATATCTCAGATTACAGTCGATGATTTCGAGTTACATAAACAACTAAGTATCTACGCCAAAGACTGCGCCTGCATTGCTTTAGCATTGGTAATTCGAGATATAATGAGTATACAAACATTATCGAAGCGAAGATATACTCAGTTATATACTCACTCGGAGGTTGATGTGGGTTGAGTTAAGTTGACATACATTGACTGAAAACGCGGGGGAAGCCTTGCAAATACTGGATTTTAGATACAAAAAAAGACGTCAGTTGACGTCTCTTGATGTTCTTATGGTGCCGAAGGCCGGACTCGAACCGGCACACCCGAAGGCGGTTGATTTTGAATCAACTGCGTCTACCAATTCCGCCACTCCGGCACGAAGTGATGTGTTTCTTGGAAAACGCTGCCATTATACTTGCCTTGTGCCTACTGGCAACACTTATTCGTGAAGATACGGTTTGTTCGATTAAAAAAAAAGCATATTCCTTAGATCTTATAAAATCACAAGGAAAGCTTCTTTTGTTTATATATCTATTAATGAGTATGTTAACTTCTCCCAAATTATTTTTCTTATCACGAGGCTCTGTGACTGGCGGCAGGTCATTATTTTTGTTAGTTTATCTGCAATCTAATGTCAATATTTAAGGTTTAATCATGGGTTTTGTTGGGTGGATAGCAACAGGTATCTTTATTGGCATCTTAATTGGTGTGGTAATGAAGATTTTCGCGAAGAAAAAATAATATGGCTGAAAGGCCATTTGCAAACAATCATATCGGCTGGCTTCCAACATGAAGAAATCATTTCTAAAAGTTCTGTCTGTATCTGCATTATCCTTAGTGTTAATGGCATGTTCAAGTAAGACAGAAAAAGCACCAAAGTTTTTGCAAAGTAATGATATTGAATCCTCTGACTGGCAAGTTTTTGAGGGAGATAGAAGGACTTACGAGCGCGTCGCTAAGATTGTCGATTTATACGCTAATCGCATTTTTAATGAAAGCAATGCACGGGGCATGGCTATCATTGTTATCGATAATAATCAGGCGTTATCGCGTTATTATGGTGAAACCGCACCGGGTAATGGTAAAAAACCTGGTCCAAACTCATTAATTCGCATTGCATCAATTACAAAATTAATGACAAGCGAAATATTAATTAAGCTTGAACAAGATAAGAAACTACTAATTACGGACCCATTACAACAATACGCTTACCATGGCGTTACTGTTCCTGATAATGCCAGCGGGCAACCTATTCGCTTATATCACTTAGCAAGCCATACCAGTGGCTTACCTCGCGAACAACCCGGTGGGAAATGGGGACGTCCTGTTTTTATTTGGCCAACTCAAGATAACCGCTGGACCTGGCTAAAAACAGGTAAGTTAGATGCAACACCGGGAACAGAAGCTTCTTATTCCAACTTAGCGTATGACTTATTGGCAGATGCGATGGTTAAAGCTTCAGGAGTCTCTTACCCTCAGCTATTTAACCACTATGTTACTTCTCCCGCCAAAATGACGAATACCACTTACACCCCCAATAATGCACAATGCACGCGGTTAATGGAAGGAACGAAACCCAGCCCTTGCCATAACACTCTTGCAGCAGCAGGAAGTGGTGGTGTGTATTCCACCCCTGCAGATATGCAAAAATGGATGCAGCAATTTTTATCGACAGACAGTAACCTAAGAAAAGTCACCGCAGCCCGTGAACAAGGCATCTATTTTCCCCGTGAAAAACTTTTAGAAATTAAAGGGATGGATGTTGCAGGCCATGCTGATGGATTAGGCCTTGGGTGGGTGTATATGAAACCGAAAAATGGCATTCCTGGTATTTACCAAAAAACAGGTGGCGGTGGCGGGTTTAACACCTATATGGCGATGATCCCACAGCAAAATATTGGGGTATTTGTGGTAATGACCCGCAAAGATAACAGTAAATTCAGTAAATTAACGATTGGTGTTAATGAACTAGTCGCCTCATTATCTACTAACCATGCGTATGGGAAACATTGAAGGAGTACCGCCGAAGTGTTACAAACAATGGCGAGTTACACCCCGACCCTAAAACGTGGATTTACCCGTGTTATCTCATTAATTGCGACAACAGCCTGATAAATTCAGGCTGTTTTTGATAATTTTACTATCCATTTTTAAAATCAATTCATTCAGATTACCGATAATCTTTTAGTCTTCCATTAACACATGCGGAGCTAAAATGAGAACAAAAAACCACGCGATAACATCAAGTTGTCAGGCTACACAATACCCCAAAATTAGCCAATTTGAATTGATAGAAGTTTTAAATAGTATTAAAGACCATTGTACTAAAAAACCAGAGTATGTAGAAAATAGGTCTATTGCTATTCAATATCCCTACAAGTATTTCGAAGGCACAGAATTACAAGCTATCAAAGCTTGCCGACAAGAAGAAAGACGAATATATCGGGAAAAGTGCCAAGCTGCTTTTAAATTTAAACGACAAAATAGTATGAAAGGTGGAATTTTTTCACTTGCTCAGCAATTAGCAAACCGGAGTCGCCAAAATATTTTAGCTATTGATGACCAAAGTAATATCCCAGGTGCCAGAAAAAAGTTATTTCAACCGCAAACAAGGATAGTAGCCTTTATCAGTGCATTAGGTTATGCAATAGCTGGTTAATAATAACAGTACTAATCCGCTATTATTCAAGCTATTTCTTAAGTTTATTATCGTTTTATGCAATGCTATAAGCTAATTCAAGGCTAATCTTAATCCCTCTTCTACTTTGTGAATAGGAATTAAAATGCGTATTTCTCCATTTTTTTTACATCATATAACACGGCCCTGTACCATTAAGCAGGGCAAAGTTTCTGAGTTAGCTCTCCAACTTAGAAGAATCTATAACCACCAAAACATATTCCCTGCCCCGCAAAAACCGACATCAGTAGAAATCGGTCTTGAATCACTCAATTCTCATCCCTTAAAAAACAATCAAAAGAAATTAGAACAAACACCTGAATATAAAAAACTTGTCAGAGAAGCACGAAAAGAAGCACAAACTGCATTCACAAAGCAAGAATGGAAAAAAGCTTATCTTGTTCGACAATCATATACGGCGAATGGCGGTATTTTTTCTTATGCTCAACAGTTAGCTAATAAAAGTCGATTTAATGTTGTTGGGATCAAAGGCGAATATATCAGTACATCTGCAGATAATAGACAACAACAAGCTTTATTCCGTCCTCAAAACAAACTATTAAGAATTATCAGCAAATTAGGGAATTTATTACTCAGTAAATGACGAGAAAAGAAAAAGGCTGTGATACCCAAAGATACACAGCCTTTAATGACCTATAAAACGTTATTTTCGTTTTACTAATAGTACGATACTAACAATTAAAAATAGTAAGCTCGGCAAAATTGCTGCAACAATGGGTGGTACCGAATAAACTAGGCTCCAGTTACCAAACCCTTGGTTGAGTACGTAAAACAAGAACCCACCCACAATACCTGAAATAACACGAACACCCATCGGAACGGTACGCAGCGGCCCAAAAATAAATGAAACTGCCATTAACATCATGACGGCTGCGGATAATGGCGCCAGTATTTTTTTCCACATACTGAGCTCATAAACCGCGGCAACTTGGCCACTTTCTTTTAAGTACGAGACATATTGATATAGGCCACGGATGGAAAGCGAGTCAGCATTCAGTGAAACTATTCCTAGTTTTTCTGGGGTGAGATTGGTTTTCCAATCAACCGTTAATCGCTGTGAACCTGTAATTTTTTTCTCACTACTTAGAATTGACTCGTCCACTTGAGATAATACCCAAAGCTGATTTGTCGAGTCATACTCGCCATTCGCAGCAAACATCACTGACTTCAATTTACGTTGGTCATCAAAACGATACACCGACACATCTTGAATCGATGTCGCATTATTAATCCGCTGAATATGGATAAAATCGTTGGCATCTTTTGCCCACATACCTTCATCTGTCACAACTAATGAATTACCCACGATTTTTTCTGCGCGATAATTTCTTGCCCACTGCTCTCCCGCTGGTGCGATCCACTCACCGATAAACATGGCGACAATGACCAATGGAACCGCCGTTTTCATCACCGATAATGCGATTTGCAAGCGAGTAAAACCAGAAGCTTGCATAACGACTAGCTCACTACGTGAGGCCAGTGCCCCTAACCCCATGAGCGCACCTAACAACGCCGCCATTGGAAAGAAAATATCAATATCTTTTGGAACAGTTAATAAGGTGAATACACCTGCACTCAATGCCGTATAGTCGCCATCGCCCACTTTGCGAAGCTGCTCAACAAATTTAATGATCCCAGCTAGGGAAACGAGCAAAAATAACGTCACTAAAATCGAATTTAAGATGGTTCGACCGATATACCTATCTAAAACACCAAACATCAGGCAACCCCTTTACTCAATTTAAGACGTATACGGCGCATTGGGACGGTATTCCACGCATTTAGGACTATCGCTAATACCAAATACCCCACATTCACCGCCCACATGGTATACCTTGGGTCAAGGTCGCCCTTATCAGCACTGTTACGCAATGTACTTTGTAATAAAAAGAAAATGAGGTACAGCAACATTGCAGGAAGCATACTGAGTACCCGCCCCTGACGTGGGTTAACCTCGCTTAACGGCACAACCATCAAAGCCATGACGACAACGGAGAAAACAATGGTTAAACGCCAATGAAACTCAGCGTTCACCTCAGGCGTATTTTCAGACCACAGTTGCAGCATATTTTTTTGCTCGACTCGGTCACTACGCGTTTCTGCAGTTTGGTGATCAACAATGGCTTGGTAATTAACAAAGTCAGTTATGCGAAAATCACGCAGTAACGCGGTTCCTTCATAACGAGTACCCTCATTTAAAACAACGACTTGTCGACCATCAGGATCTTCTTTCATATAGCCGCTGTCCGCAACCACAACAGAAGGTCGTTGTTCATTAGCGGCGCGTAGCTGTGCAAGAAACACATTCTTGAAGTTGTTACCTTTTACATCACCGATGTACAGCACATAGTTGCCATCTTTAGTGGTTTTAAACTGCCCTTCCACCATTGCAGCTAACCCGGGATTGGCTTTCGCATCAGCCAATACCTGCTCTTGATATTGAGATGACCACGGCAACATCCACGTAATATTAGCAATCGCGACCATAGCGGTAATGACTGCAAGGACTAACGCAGCTTTCACTAAAACACTTTTACCTAAACCGCAGGCATGCATTACCGTGATTTCACTTTCAGTATAAAGTTTACTGTAGGTCATCAAAAGCCCAAGAAATAGGCTCAAAGGTAAGATAAGCTGAGCCATTTCAGGCACACCTAACCCCAGCAAAGGAAGTACTAAGTTTGAAGGAATATTGCCCTGAACCGCAGCGCCAAGAATATCTATCGACTTCTGACTAAAAAAGATTAGCATCAATACAAAAAGTATGGCTAACTGACTTTTCAGGGTTTCCCGTACCAAATATCTAATAATGATCACGCTTATTACGCCTGTGAAAACTTGTCTTTTGGGAAGAAAATGGCTAAGTTCGTTCGATGTCTGCCATTTACTAACATATACTCTAGTTTATTGTATGGCTAGAATGATATAAAAGCATTATCTATACTGATTGAAATATCAGAACATGCTTAATATTCGAGAAACCAGATATACCCGCCATACTTCATGGTGTATCGCGATTAACAGCATACAATGTGAGCTATTTCGCGTATAGATGGTTAGTTTAACATAAAGAGTTCATTCTCTATGAGGTAGATCATGCGAAACGCTAATTTTAGCGGGAGCATCGGCCTTTGTCTTTAAGATTCAGGAGAACGCATGGAGTTTAGTGTAAAAAGTGGTAGCCCGGAAAAACAGCGCAGCGCATGCATTGTTGTCGGAGTCTTTGAACCACGCCGTCTGTCCCCAATTGCTGAACAGCTGGACAAAATAAGTGACGGATATATCAGCGCCCTGCTGCGCCGCGGCGAACTTGAGGGTAAAGTAGGGCAATCCCTGCTACTCCATCATGTACCCAACGTTCTGTCTGAACGCATTCTGCTTATCGGTTGTGGTAAAGAACGCGAATTAGATGAGCGCCAATTTAAACAAATTATTCAGAAAACCATCAGCACACTGAATGAAACTGGCTCAATGGAAGCCGTCTGTTTCTTAACTGAATTACACGTCAAAGGTCGCAATAATTACTGGAAAGTGCGCCAAGCCGTCGAAACAGCCAAAGAGTCGCTGTATGTATTTGATCAACTGAAAAGTAATAAGACAGAGCATCGCCGTCCGCTACGCAAACTGGTTTTCAACGTGCCAACTCGCCGTGAATTAACTAGTGGTGAACGTGCTATTTCCCACGGCTTAGCGATTGCTTCAGGTGTTAAAGCGGCGAAAGATTTAAGCAATATGCCGCCAAACATCTGTAATGCAGGTTATTTAGCATCTCAAGCTCGTCAATTAGCTGATATTTCAGACAGTAAACTCACCACTCGAGTGATTGGTGAGGAGCAAATGAAAGAACTTGGAATGAATGCCTATCTAGCGGTCGGTCAAGGTTCACAAAATGAATCGCTAATGTCCATCATGGAATATAAAGGCAGTCCAGACCCAGAAAGCAAACCTATCGTTTTACTTGGTAAAGGCCTAACCTTTGACTCCGGCGGTATTTCAATTAAACCATCCGAAGGCATGGATGAAATGAAATACGATATGTGCGGTGCTGCAAGTGTATATGGCGTCATGCGCTTTATCACTGAATTGCAATTGCCAATTAATGTGATTGGGGTTCTTGCTGGCTGTGAAAACATGCCTGGTGGCCGTGCTTATCGCCCAGGTGATATCCTTACTACCATGTCTGGGCAAACCGTTGAAGTCCTCAATACCGATGCCGAAGGCCGTTTAGTTCTGTGTGATGCACTCACCTATGTTGAGCGTTTTGAGCCAGAGCTGGTTATCGATATAGCCACCTTAACAGGGGCTTGTGTGATTGCATTAGGTAGCCATTACACTGGGTTGATGTCAAACCATAATCCACTGGCTCACGAGCTATTAAATGCTTCTGAGCAAGCAGGCGACCGTGCATGGCGTTTACCATTAGCAGATGAATATTTTGACCAAATCACACCAAATTTTGCTGATTTAGCCAATACCGGTGGACGTCCAGCGGGTGCTATCACCGCAGGTTGTTTCTTGTCTCGCTTTGCGACGAAATATAACTGGGCACACCTTGATATCGCAGGAACTGCTTGGCGTTCAGGTGCAGCGAAAGGGGCCACTGGCCGCCCTGTTTCCATGCTAGCGCAGTTCTTGTTGAACCGTGCAGGCCTTAATGGTGATGAATAACCCGATTTAGCATTTTAGCTGTACATCACTCGTAAAAATATCCCGATGAGCACTTATGCGATTCGGGATATTATTTTTGGCTTTTCGATACACATAGAAGCCATTTTGAGGCAGCAATAAAAAAGGTTATAATTCAACATAGAAATAATTTTGAGCTATGCCACCAAAAAACTTAACCAACACCCCTACAAATTGAAGTATGGCAATTTACGCTATACCCTAAATAATTCAGTTTGTAGGTAGGCGGCAAGCAATTGAGGCCTTGGGAGCATACAAAAGTATGTGACTAAGGCGAAAGCGCGTAGCCAACACCCCTACAAATTGAAGTATGACGGGTATATGAAAAAAGGTACATTTTACCAACTAGAACAGACATCACCACATTCTGAACTTGAAGCCCATGAATGGTTAGCTTGTGAGCTTGCCGCTCAGATGTGGCGCAGTGGAAAGCGTGTTTTGGTTGCTTGCGAAACACAGCTACAAGCAGAAAAGATTGATGAGGCCCTTTGGCAGCGTGATCCACACCAGTTTGTCCCGCATAATTTGGCAGGGGAAGGCCCGCGTTATGGTGCACCGATTGAAATTTGCTGGCCGGCCAAAAGAGGCACAACACCTCGCGATATACTGATTAATTTACAAAATCAGTTCGCAGATTTTGCCACGGCTTTCCATGAAGTGATAGACTTCGTACCTATTGATGAAACTTTAAAACAGTTGGCGCGTGAACGGTATAAAACGTACCGTAGCGTCGGCTTCAATTTGACTATGGCGACGCCGCCAACTTACTGAATACAAAAAGATAATGGAAAAGAAACCAGATAGCCCAATGAATGAGCCCTCGCTCGATAAAACATATAACCCCGCAGAGATTGAGCAGTCACTGTATGCTCACTGGGAGAAAAGCGGTTATTTTAAACCTAATGGGGATACCACCCAAGACAGCTTCTGTGTCGTCATTCCGCCACCGAACGTCACTGGTAGCCTGCACATGGGGCATGCCTTCCAGCAAACTATCATGGATACCATGATCCGCTACCAGCGTATGCAAGGTAAAAATACCTTATGGCAAACGGGAACAGACCATGCGGGTATTGCAACTCAGATGGTCGTTGAGCGAAAAATTGCAGCCGAAGAAGGTAAAAACCGTCACGACTACGGCCGCGATGCGTTCATTGACAAAATCTGGGAATGGAAAGCGGAATCTGGCGGTACAATTTCACAACAAATGCGCCGTTTAGGCGACTCTGTTGATTGGGATCGCGAGCGTTTTACCATGGATGAAGGCTTATCTAAAGCTGTTAAAGAAGCATTCGTTCGTCTCTATAAAGAAAACTTAATTTATCGTGGCAAACGCTTAGTCAACTGGGACCCGAAACTGCACACGGCAATTTCTGACTTAGAAGTTGAAAACCGTGAAGTTAAAGGTTCTATGTGGCACCTGCGCTACCCACTGGCTGACGGTGCAAAAACCGCTGAAGGCAAAGACTACTTAGTGGTCGCGACCACTCGTCCTGAAACCATGCTAGGGGACACTGGTGTTGCAGTTAACCCTGAAGATCCACGCTATAAAGATTTAATTGGCAAAGAAATTATTCTGCCAATCGTTAACCGCCGTATCCCAATTGTGGGTGATGAACACGCCGACATGGAAAAAGGCACTGGTTGCGTGAAAATCACGCCAGCTCATGACTTTAATGACTATGAAGTCGGTAAACGCCATCAGTTAACGATGATTAACATGATGGACTTAGACGGTAACGTTCGTAACGAAGCAGAGGTTTTCGATACCAACGGTAACCCATCTACGGCTTATAGTTGCGAAATGCCAGAAGCGTATCGTGGGATGGAACGTTTCGCGGCTCGTAAAGCTATCGTGGCAGAGTTCGAACAACTTGGCCTGCTGGTTGAAGTAAAACCGCATGACTTAACAGTGCCTTACGGTGACCGTGGTGGCGTGGTTATTGAACCTATGCTAACCGACCAATGGTACGTACGTACCGAGCCTTTAGCTCGTGATGCCATTAAAGCCGTTGAAGATGGCCGTATTCAGTTCGTTCCTCGTCAGTACGAAAACATGTATTTCTCTTGGATGCGTGATATTCAAGACTGGTGTATTTCTCGCCAACTTTGGTGGGGTCACCGCATTCCTGCATGGTATGACGAAAAAGGCAATGTCTATGTGGGTCGTGATGAAGACGAAGTCCGTCGTGAAAACAACTTAGGTGCAGATATCGCTCTGCGTCAAGATGATGACGTACTGGATACGTGGTTCTCTTCCGGTCTGTGGACATTCTCGACTCTCGGCTGGCCAGAAAATACCGATGCACTGAAAACCTTCCATCCAACAGATGTATTGGTCAGTGGCTTCGATATTATTTTCTTCTGGATCGCCCGTATGATCATGATGACCATGCATTTCATCAAAGATGAAAACGGTGAACCACAAGTACCATTTAAAACCGTTTACATGACAGGCTTGATCCGTGATGAAGAAGGCCAAAAAATGTCGAAATCCAAAGGGAACGTTATTGACCCACTGGATATGATTGACGGTATTTCTTTAGAAGACTTACTTGAAAAACGCACTGGCAACATGATGCAGCCGCAATTGGCTGAAAAAATTGCTAAACGTACTCGTAAAGAATATCCAGAAGGCATTGAAGCCCACGGTACTGACGCCCTACGCTTTACTTTAGCCGCATTAGCTTCAACAGGTCGTGATATCAACTGGGATATGAAACGTCTATCCGGTTACCGTAACTTCTGTAATAAATTATGGAATGCGAGCCGCTTCGTATTGATGAATACCGAAGGCCAAGATTGCGGCCAAAACGGCGGTGAAATGAGCTTCTCATTGGCTGACCGCTGGATCATGGCGCAATTTAATCAGACTGTAAAAGCTTACCGTGAAGCGTTAGATACTCACCGTTACGATATCGCAGCGGGTATTTTGTATGATTTCACATGGAATGAATTCTGTGACTGGTACTTAGAGCTGTCTAAACCTGCAGTTCATAAAGGTAATGAAGCGCAAGTTCGTGCAGCGCGTTTCACCCTGATCGAAGTGCTTGAAGGCTTATTGCGCCTTGCTCACCCAATCATTCCATTTATCACTGAGACTATCTGGCAACGAGTGAAAGTCGTTAAAGGTATTGACGCTGATACCATTATGTTGCAAGCGTTCCCTGAGTTCGATGCCGCTAAAGTCGATGAACTTGCGCTGAGTGACCTTGAGTGGATCAAAGAAGCGATTATTGCCGTTCGTAACATTCGTGCAGAAATGAATATTTCACCAGGTAAACCGCTCGATGTGATGCTGCGTGGTGCTTCTGCTGATGCAAAACGCCGTATCGAAGAAAACCAAAGCTTTATCAAATCGATGGCGCGTTTAGAAAGCATCCGCGTGCTATCTGAAGGCGAAGAAGCACCGGTTTCTGTCACCAAACTGGTTGGCGGTGCAGAGCTCCTTATCCCAATGGCTGGCTTAGTCGATAAAGACGCGGAACTGGCTCGTTTAGATAAAGAGCTGGAAAAAGTGGTGAAAGAAATCGAAACCATTGAAAACAAACTGGCAAACGAAGGTTTTGTGAGCCGTGCGCCTGCTGCCGTTGTTGAAAAAGAGCGTGAACGCTTAACTGCCAATATTGAAGCAAAAGCTAAAATTGAAGCACAAAAAGTGACGATTGCCTCTTTGTAATCATTAAGCTTTAAGTATCTGTCCCTGACTCGTCGTTGATGAGTCAGGGCTTTTTTGTATTAGGGCATTGAAAATATTAAAAATGTGCCAATATCATACATATTGCGACTACCAATGCCGCAATGAAAAATATAATTAATACAAATAAAAGAGATGTTCCCATGACAACAGACACAAACCAAACCGTTAAAGTTCGTTTAATTCAACCTCAAGACAACCCTGGGATCGCCGCCGTTATTCGCGAAGTTTCCGCTGAACATGGCTTAACTGCGGACAAAGGCTTTGCCGTTGCTGACCCTATTTTAGATACCTTATTTGAGGTGTATAGCAAACCGCGCAGTGCTTACTGGGTAGTTGAAATGGATGGCAAAATTGTTGGCGGTGGCGGTGTTTCACAAGTTGCTGGTGGTGATAGCGAAACAGCAGAATTACAGAAAATGTATTTATCTTCAGTACTACGCGGCAAAGGCTTAGCGAAGCAAATCGTACTGATGTCTCTGGAGTTCGCTAAACAGCAAGGTTACACCCGTTGCTACCTAGAAACAACCAAAGAGCTCCAAGCGGCTATTAAGTTATATGAAAAATTAGGGTTTGAATTTATTGATGAACCGTTAGGAAATACAGGCCATAGCGACTGTGAAATTCGTATGTTAAAGGCATTATAATTCTACGCTAAACGAAAAAGGATAGTTTTTAGCTATCCTTTTATGCAGTTGCATGATGCGACTAATAATTAATGAACGCGATCTTCAGGGTCGATATCGTCACCGTCTTCGTCGTCATATTCTGCGTCTGGGTCTTCAAAATACGTGCCCCAACCATCATAGTTGATGCCCATTTTCTCAGCCAGCTTCATTAATTGTTCAACTTGTGCGTCAATCAGCTCTGCATTTAAAGCACTTTCACTGATCACATCGCAGCACATCAGGGTTTCACCCGTTTCAATTTCGAGTTCTTCCGCATCTGTGACTTCATAGCCTAGTTTAAAAGCTTCAACAGCCGCTTTTTCTAACAGTGCAAAGTTGTCAGCAGAGAAATGATGCTCAATCGCATACAATGCATCAGGATCGCTGCCATCTTCCAATAATTCTTCGATAATTAAGCGAGTTTCTTCGTACTGCGCATCCAATTCAGCTTTATCTACCATATCCACACCCCTTTTATTTCTTTGTCGCTCGTCTTTCTTTGCGCCATTCTCCCATACGGTTGACAGTGAAACCATATATTTAAAGATAATTTCTTTTGCGTTGGGGGTTGATTTTGAATTTTTATGAATATAAATTGAATATTAATTCAAAACAAAAAGGCTACCAATTATGAACCCCCTATATAATAAACCTTTTCTAAGGTTACTAGATTTTACTTCTAGCGAAATTCATTCACTTTTAAAACTCTCTTCTTGGCTAAAATCAGAAAAAAAAGCCGGTACAGAACAGCCCCTCCTTTCAGGTAAAAACTTTGCGCTTATTTTTGAAAAAGATTCAACGCGGACACGCTGTGCATTTGAAGTTGGTGCATTTGACCAAGGCGCTAGAGTCACTTATTTAGGGCCTTCTGGTAGCCAAATCGGCCACAAAGAAACCATGAAAGATACTGCTCGAGTATTGGGCAGGATGTATGACGGTATTCAATACCGCGGATTCGCTCAAAACACAGTAGAACTCTTAGCCGCGCACTCGGGAGTGCCTGTATGGAATGGACTAACTAACGAATTCCATCCCACACAGTTATTAGCCGACCTGCTAACCATTCAAGAGCACCGACCAAATACACCATTATCTGAAATTAAATTTGCCTATTTAGGTGATGCACGCAATAACATGGGGAATTCGATGCTAGAAGCTGCTGCGCTTACAGGTTTAGATTTACGCCTTGTTGCGCCGAAAAGCTGCTGGCCAGAAGAAGAATTAGTGAATACTTGCCAAGCACTGGCTCAAAAAACGGGTGCGAAAATCACACTCACGGAAGATGTCGCCGAAGGTGTTAAAGATGCCGATTTTATCTATACCGACGTGTGGGTATCGATGGGAGAAGCCAAAGAAGTATGGGCACAGCGCATTAATTTATTAAAACCATACCAAGTGAATATGGATGTGATTAAGCTCACTGGCAACCCGAATGTTAAGTTCTTACACTGCTTACCTGCATTCCATAATGAAGACACCACATTGGGAGCGCAACTTGCTAAAGAATTCAATATGTTTGGTGGGTTAGAAGTCACGGAAGAAGTCTTTGAATCTCCTTACAGTATTGTCTTTGATCAAGCAGAAAACCGTTTACATACCATCAAAGCGGTAATGGTGGCGACATTAGCGCCAGAACTTCCTATTAATGTTTTTTAAATTCCTACCCTCAACTCAACAAAATGAGTTGAGGGTAACCTATCATTATGGACGTTCACCTTTCGCCAAACGCTGATTGATACAATCAATAACCGATGGCAAATCCGCTAACGTATCAATCACATAATGAGCACCAGCAGCATACAATTTCTCGGCGGCTTGTTGTTTTAACGAGTTAACCGTATCTACAGTCATCTCTTGATACTCTTCCCATGTTTTACCAAACTCATTACCCGAGATAGACAAACCAACACTCCACATCCCGGCATTACGTCCTTCTTCAATACCAGGAACAGCATCATCCACTTTAATACAAGCTGATACGGAGCCGATACCTAACTTAATCACGTTCTGAAGTGCCATCCAAGGCCCCGGTCGCCCACCCGCGGGAATATCATCGCTCGCGACCCAGTAGTCAGGTTGATAGCCCAACACCTTTGCTGCTGGAACTAACTTCTCCATCACGGCACGAGGGTAACCTGAACAAGAACCAATTTTAATGTTTTGGCTGCGTAATGTAGCAATTGTGTCGACAACTCCAGCGATTGGCGCAGCAAAGTCAACCACTTTAGCAATTTGCAATGGCATAAAGGCCGCATAGATTTTATCGATATCCTCACTACTCATTGAGCGGCCAAACTTCGCGTTCCATAAAGCGTCTACCTCAGGCAATTTACCCAGTGCTTCAATATGCTGCCATTTTCCTAGCCCCATAGGAATGCGCGCTTGAGCCAGTGTGATATCCATATCGAACACAGATTTAAATGCTTCAATGAAAATCTGAGTAGGCGCAAAAGAACCAAAATCAACAGTGGTACCCGCCCAATCAAGAATAACAGCTTCAATACGGTTCATTTCTTTCCCTTATTTTTCCCAGTAAATGGCTTTTTCTATTGCTACCAACAAGGCATCAATGTCTTTTTCATAAACTTCACCAATGTTTCCAATGCGGAAACAATCACTTTGCGAGACCTTGCCCGGATAAATGACAAAGCCTTGTGATTTTAAATTTTGATAAAATTGCTTGAATTGGTAATCAGGCGAATTTGGTGAGTAAAATGCGGTGATAATCGGCGAATGGAGACCATCTTCTAACAATGTGGTAAAACCCAATTGACGCATACCAACCACCAGCTTATGTTGATTTTGTCGATAACGTTGAAAACGCGCGGCTACGCCACCTTCTTCAGCTAACTCTTTAAGTGCTTGGGCAAATGCTAATACCGTATGGGTTGGAGAAGTAAAACGCCATTTACCATGGAAATCTTCCATACAGCGCCACTGCGCATACAAATCTAGCGATAATGAACGGGAACGTCCTTTACAGATCTCAAGTGCATCAGCACGAGCAATGACAAAAGCAAACCCCGGAACTCCCTGAATACACTTATTTGCCGAACTAATGAGAAAATCAATGTTAAGCTCAGCAACATCCATGGGGATCCCGCCAAAACTGCTCATTGCATCCACGATATAACATTTTTGATACTGTTTCGCTAACTTCGCGATTTTCTCTATCGGGTTTAAAATCCCAGTCGTGGTTTCACAATGTACCATCGCAATATGAGTGATTTGGTTATCTTGTTGTAATAACTGCTCGACCCGTTGCAGATCAGGCAAAGCCACTTCACCACAATCATAAACACAATGGGCAACACCTAAGCCTTGGGCCATTTGTGCCATTCGAGCACCATAGGCGCCATTACTGATAATCAAAACTTTCTCTTTATCGCCGATAGCACTACCTAAAACAGCTTCAACCGCATAGCTTCCACTTCCTTGAAGTAGTACCGATGAATACCCTGCGTTGGCCGTTGCCAGTGCCACTAATTGTTGGCGAATATGTTGTACAACGCCTAAATTGTAATCATCATCCCATGTGCAGCTATCAAACAACATGGCTTCCTTCACCGTTTTAGATGTCGTGAGCGGTCCTGGTGTTAATAGCAAATAATTATTGTTTGTCATTCAATTCACCTTTGGTCTATACCAGATTGCCATTATAATGGTCGTAGGCGACTCAAAAGGTCAAAGGAAAAGTGTGCGTGAAACAAAAAATTCATATAACTATGTATAATATGATTGAAACAATGATAGGAAATAACCATGAAATTATCAGCGGATGAAACCCCACAATACTTGCTTATCAAAGCCCAACTACAGGAAAGGATTCAAAATGGTTCGTTAAAATGTGGGGATAAACTCCCCTCTGAACGCGAACTTTGCGCCATTTTCAATACTACTCGCGTCACTATTCGCGAAAGTTTGGCGCAGTTAGAATCCAGTGGAGTCATTTACCGCTCTGAACGCCGCGGTTGGTTTGTCACACCTGAGCGCCTCTGGTTAGATCCAACCCAAAATACCAATTTCCATAAACTTTGCCTTGAACAAGGTCGCCAACCGAAGACAGTCTTACTGAATGGAAAAGTCATTCCCGTTCCTCTCGAAGCGATGACTCCCTTAAAACTTCAATCGTTTGAACAAATTTATTTACTCACCCGCCTACGTTTTGCTGATGACAGACCTGTTTGTTACTGTGAAAACCATTGCTTACCTGCTCGCGTTCCTGAGCTGCTACGTTACGATCTCAATGGCAGCCTAACGGAGGTATACGAAGCCCATTTCAATTTAATTTATACCAGCATGCATTTGTCTTTTTACCCAACAGCAATGCCGGCGCAAGCAGCACAAGCACTGGGGGTTACCGTTGGTCGCCCAGCCCTATTGTTGCAGCGCTTAAACTATGACCAACATGGCCGAATTTTAGATTATGATGTTGAGTACTGGCGTCATGATAGCTTGCGCATCGAAGTCGATACTTTGTGATTATTTCTGCCTATAGAAAATAATTTTAGCTATTTATCTGCATTTCATCTTTCTGTCATATAAACCCGTTAGCGTAAAAAACATCTGGTATATACCAGAATACATTTTACCTTAACAGGAGAAAACCATGAAACGCACCTACTTAGCTGGCCTATTAATGGCAACCCTTTGCTCTACCTCTGTTTTTGCTGCTGATGTTGTGACTGTTTACTCCGCTGATGGGCTTCACGATGGCAACAACAGTTGGTATAAAAATCAGTTCGAAGCATTTACCAAACAAACCGGTATCAAAGTACAGTATGTCGAAAGTGGTTCAGGGGCGATAGTTGAAAGGCTCGCTAAAGAGCGTACCAATCCACAAGCCGATGTGCTGATTACTGTTCCTCCCTTTATTCAACGTGCCGCAAAAAACCAGTTATTAGCTGAATTTACGCCAGAAAATGCAGCAAATATTCCTAATTCCAATCACTATTACACACCGTTAGTCAATAATTACCTGACCTTTATCTATAACGCTAAACTGCTTAAGTCTCCTCCTGAAAATTGGGACTCCCTACTCGATTCTCGCTTTAATAATAAACTGCAATATTCAACACCGGGACAAGCAGGGGACGGCACCGCAGTGATGTTACAAGTTTTCCACAGTTTTAATGGCAAAGATGCAGGGTTTGATTACCTCGGTAAATTGCAGGCTAATAACGTTGGCCCATCGGCCTCCACAGGTAAACTCACCGCACTTGTCAATAAAGGGGAACTGTATGTCGCTAATGGCGACTTACAAATGAATTTATCTCAAATGGCACGTAACCCGAATGTCCAAATTTTCTGGCCAAAAGATGCCAATGGGGAACGTAGTGCACTGGTTTTACCTTATGTTATCGGCTTAGTTAACAACGCCCCTGAAACAGAAAACGGCAAAAAGCTGATTAATTTCCTTTTAGATAAACCCTCACAAAGCCGAGTCAGTGAGCTTTCATGGGGAATGCCTGTTCGTTCAGATATCACACCATCTGATAAGCAATACCACACTGCTGTCCAAATGTTAGACGGTGTGAAAACCTGGCAGCCTAATTGGAATGAAGTTGAAGTTTCCCTATCCGATGATATTTCACGTTGGCAAAAAGTCACTGATGGTGAGTAACTTGTGATGTTGATGAAACGAAAAGCCACTACTGCAATGCAGCAAAACGAGCACTCAGGGATCAAACTCGAGTCTTTGCGGGTGTCCTACCACAACAATGTGGTATTGAAACCCTTGGATCTCACTATCGACCCCGGTGAAATACTCGTCTTAATCGGCCCTTCAGGATCGGGGAAAACCACTGTATTACGTGCTATTGCCGGGTTTGCTCAACCTGATAGCGGGCGCATCTTATTAGGTGATATGGATATCACCCACCTTCCCCCCTACCAACGTGGACTTGGTATGGTTGTACAAAACTACGCATTATTTCCCCACATGAAAGTGGAAGAAAATGTGGCATTTGGCTTACGAGCTCAAAAACAACCTAAAGCACTCATTAATGAGCGAGTCGTTGAAGCCCTTAAAATCGTCGGAATGACGGATTACGCAACCCGCTACCCTCACCAACTTTCAGGAGGTCAGCAACAGCGAGTGGCGATTGCTAGAGCGATTGCCGTAAGGCCTCGTGTTCTGTTACTCGACGAACCACTTTCCGCGCTAGATGCGCAAATTCGCCATAATATGGTTGAAGAAATCGCCCGGTTACACCGTGAACTACCTGATTTAACCATTCTTTATGTGACCCATGACCAAACGGAAGCTCTCGCGCTTGGTGATAAAATTGGCATTATGAAAGATGGCTATTTAGTCGCACATGGTGAGAAAAATGCCTTATATCACTGCCCCCCCAACCGTTTTGCAGCTGAGTTTTTAGGCCGAGCCAATATTCTAGCCGCGACAGCACTTGGCTTTTCAACAACTCCCGGAAAAGTAAATGTCAGTTGTGGTGGAACATTGCTGGAAGCTCATACATTAGGTATGCGAGCTGGCACCCACAAATGGGTGTGTATCCGCCCACAACACATTACGCTAGTACAAAACGCCAATACCACCAATCAATTACAAGTCACATTAACGTCTATTCGTTGGCAGGGGGATTTAACGCATTTAATTTGTGATGTTGCGGGTGAAACCGTGAGTGTTGCCATCACCCATTTGGCCTCACCGCCTAAAATCGGCGATAAACTCACCTTATGGTTTTCACCAGTAGATACCGTTTTAATTGAGGAATAACATGTCACATATTAGCGTGCCAAAAGGTTCATCAATAACAATAAAGCCCATTTATTGGATATTACCGCCATTACTGGTGTTAGCTACGCTGTTTTTTTATCCCTTATTGTTGATAGCGCAACAAGCACTACAAAATGAGGCGGGAAAATGGGGGTTAGACGCATTTTGGCAACTTATTGAGTCAAAGCGCTTTATTAATGGGTTATGGAACACACTCTACATCGCCATTTTGGCCACTTTAGGTTGCCTTGTGATAGGTAGTATCTTATCACTGATCTTAGTGTTTATTCCTTTCCCGGGAAGTCGTTTTATCACGCAAGTGATTGATACTTTTATTGCTCTACCGACCTTTTTGATTACACTCGCTTTTACCTTCATTTATGGTTCTGCAGGGCTACTCAATGGCACCTTGATGGCATTGTTTGATTTCGAATTGCCGCCCGTTGAGTTCCTTTATTCAATTCATGGCGTGATCTTAGCAGAAATTACTGTTTTTACCCCTTTGGTGATGCGTCCCCTTATGGCGGCACTGCGCCAAATCGACAAGAGCCAATTAGAAGCCGCCAGTATTTTAGGCGCACATCCTGCACGGGTTATCGCGCAAGTTATTTTCCCTGCAGCACTTCCCGCTCTATTAGCAGGGGGTAGCCTGTGCCTGCTGTTAACCACCAATGAATTTGGCATCGTACTGTTTATCGGGGCGAAAGGCGTCAATACCTTACCGATGATGGTCTATAGCAAGGCAATATTAGAGTCAGATTATGCCGTAGCATGCATGATTGCCTTAATTAACATCTTGCTTTCACTCGGGTTATTTTTTCTCTACAGAATGGCAACCACTCGTCTTGGTGTAAGGAATTAATTATGTTGATTTGGTCTAAAAAAGGACGAGTTACTGCTACTATCATTGCCATCAGCTTATTTAGTTTATTGTTTTTACTGCCTTTAGTGATGATTTTAATGTCGAGTTTCAGCCGCCAATGGAATGGCATTTTGCCTTCAGGCTTTACTTTTGAACATTTTGTTAACGCATTTAGTGGGCCAGCTTGGGACGCCATGTTATCCAGCCTAGTGGTTGGTTTTAGTGCCAGTCTATTTGCGCTGTTTTGTGGGCTTTGGGCTGCGTTAGCATTAAGAAGACACAGTGGGAAAATACAAAAGTGGCTGAGTATTGCATTTTACCTCCCCAGTGCCATTCCTTCTGTTTCTATCGGGCTTGGGATCCTTGTGGCATTCAGCCAAGGCTATTTACAGATGAACGGCACCTTTTGGATTGTATTTAGTGCCCATTTTGTGTTGATTTCGGCTTTTACTTTTAGCAATGTTTCCACTGGCTTAGCACGTATTTCTCCCGATATAGAAAACGTAGCTTTTAGCTTAGGCGCTTCCCCTTGGTATCGTTTATGCCATGTGACCTTACCACTCTTGATGCCATGGATGATTTCAGCACTGGCATTAAGCCTCTCACTGTCTTTAGGGGAACTTGGCGCCACGATGATGTTATATCCCCCCGGCTGGGCGACATTACCTGTTTCAATTTTCAGTTTAACCGATAGAGGCAATATTGCAGATGGTTCGGCACTAACGATTGTATTAGTTTCGATTACATTATTACTAATGATGAAATTAGAGAAAGTAGCGAAAAGACTTGGGCAAAAATAAACGTTGTCATGCTAAATAGCCAAGTAAACTGCGCCTACTGGGCTATTTAGCTGCTTGTATGCTATTCCCACATATACTTATCTTTTTTTGTCCAGCCTTTAGACACCATGCATTCCAAGTAATAATTATTACGGGTGTCTTCATTGACATCAATCACATAGCTTTCCATAACTGGTGTTTGTTCTTTATAAGTTTTGTCTTTGCCACAATCATCATCTTTTTTGCATTTTTTTTCGACATAAGACATAACAGAGCGCTGCGCAACTTCATTTTTGATTGGGTACAAATGAAGGGCTTCAGGTTTACAAACTGCATTCGCCTCAGCTTGAGTGAATTTTGAACCGCCGGAAACAGGTACCCAAACAGATGAACAGCCAGAGAGAAGGAATGCCAATAGAATAAAAAGTCGTGATTTCATAATGATCATATTTAATTAAAAAGAAAAATTATCTTACTCGCACATAAAATAAGTGTAAATAAATGTACTGTATATTCAATCATGTGATTTAATTTTGGTTTAAAAAACACCAATACTCAGCGCATTCCCTATTGAGAGATACTATTTCTCCCATTTTTCAGTTAGTTCAAATATTCACCAAAACGCAAAAATAAAAAAAATGTATTTTTCTTTATGCAAACGCTTGCGTCATGGAATCAGATGCGTATAATGCGCCACAATTTGCCGGGAGAAACCATGAACGTTGCTGCTCTATTTTTTACAGAGAACACCTCCACTGCACTGCCTTCTGGCGGTCTGGACAGCCTGTTTTTCCCCTTCTTATTTATAAAAAAGCCCCTCAATGAGGGGCTTTTTTTTGGCCTATAGACCTAATATGTCTTGCTGACACAGGAGAACAACAATGCCGAACCCTTTATACCACCGCGATATCATCTCGATTAATGATTTAGACCGTTCAGATCTTGAATTAGTACTTAACGTCGCTGCTTCATTAAAAAAGCAGCCACAACCCGAGTTCCTAAAACATAAAGTTATCGCAAGCTGTTTCTTTGAGGCCTCGACACGCACGCGCTTGTCATTTGAAACAGCTATCCACCGTTTAGGCGCTTCTGTTGTTGGCTTTTCTGACAGCACCAACACCTCCCTCGGTAAAAAAGGGGAAACATTGGCCGATACTATCTCTGTTATCAGCCAATATGTGGATGCTATCGTCATGCGCCATCCGCAAGAAGGTGCCGCTCGCCTCGCTAGCCAGTTTGCAGGCCATATTCCTGTCATTAATGCAGGCGATGGCTCGAACCAGCATCCGACGCAAACATTACTCGACTTGTTTACTATCCAAGAAACGCAAGGCCGTTTAGAGAACCTACAAATTGCCATGGTTGGTGACTTAAAATATGGTAGAACCGTGCATTCTCTTACACAAGCACTGTCTAAATTTGAAGGTAATCACTTCTACTTTATTGCTCCCGAAGCGCTTTCAATGCCAAACCATATTCTGCACATCTTAGAAGAAAAAGGCGCAACCTACAGCCTGCACAATAACATTGATGAAGTGATGCCAGAACTCGACATTCTGTATATGACTCGCGTACAAAAAGAGCGTCTCGACCCTTCTGAATACGCGAATGTGAAAGCCCAATTTATTTTAAGTGCCGCTGACCTGCATTGTGCAAAACCGAATTTAAAAGTCTTACATCCATTACCTCGAGTTGATGAAATCGCGGTTGATGTAGATAGCACCCCATATGCTTATTATTTTCAACAAGCAGGCAATGGGATTTATGCAAGGCAAGCATTGCTATCACTGGTTTTAAATAAAGAATTGGCTATCTGAGGAGGAAATCATCATGACACACGACCATAAATTACAAGTTGAAGCAATCAGCCACGGTACAGTGATTGACCACATTCCTGCTCAAATTGGCTTCAAATTACTCAAACTGTTCAAACTGACCAAAACGGATGAGCGCATCACCATTGGTTTAAATTTACCTTCAAGCAACTTAGGCAAGAAAGATATTATCAAAATTGAAAATACCTTTTTAACTCCTGAGCAAGCTAACCAATTAGCTATGTATGCCCCTGAAGCCACTGTGAATCGCATTGAAGATTACCAAGTGGTCGAAAAGCTTGAACTCACACTGCCTCAGTATATCGACAATGTGTTAATTTGCCCAAATAGCAACTGTATTAGCCATAATGAGCCCGTATCAAGCAGTTTCCGAGTGAAAAAAATCGGCAAAGAAGTCGCACTGACGTGTAAATTCTGCGAAAAAGAGTTCGATAGAGACGCTGTGATCAATAACCAGTAGGTTGTTTTTGCGTAGACTGCGGTGTTGTCTAGGTGCAATCCATGTTTATAATAGCGCCTAATACCCCATAAAGTTATACTCAAAGTCACACCAAGCCACAAACACTGCTGTGGCTTGCCACATGATGAGTATTTTCTCTTTACGTGATGAAACGGAGTAGTTATGTCATACGAAATCAATACAGAAAACGCACCAGCAGCGATCGGTCCTTACGTTCAAGGCGTAGATTTGGGTAGTATGGTTATCACATCAGGTCAAATCCCTGTTGACCCTAAAACCGGTGAAGTGCCTGAAGATATCGCAGCACAGACTCGCCAATCACTGGCTAACGTAAAAGCAATTTTAGAAAAAGCTGGCTTAAGTGCGGCTAATATCGTGAAAACAACGGTATTTGTAAAAGATTTAAATGACTTCGCGACAGTGAATGCCACCTATGAAGAGTTTTTCAAGCAACATAATGCACCATTCCCAGCTCGCTCTTGTGTTGAAGTTGCTCGTCTGCCAAAAGACGTAAAAATTGAAATCGAAGCAATCGCAGTACGTAAATAACGATTAGTTCGAGCCAAACACCCCATGCTTTGAGTGGGGTGTCTTTATTTTTCCCGCTGATTTTGTCACCCCAAACGTATTACCGTCCTCATAAAACTTCCCGATTGTACACTATAACTCTACTTTTCCCGTTTTCCGCTGATGGAAATTCGATTACACACACTTTATTTGCATGATTAAAATGAATCCTAGTAACTGAAAAGATTTATTTCCTCTGCGCTTTTGATCTTCATACAAATTATTTTTTTCTTTGTTTTAAATCAAATCTTGGCGATCTAAATAAAAGCAATATCCCACATATTGTGCTTTAATTACATCAATTGACACAACATATAGTATTTATTCACATTTTATCCACAGATTAGTACCCGTGATAAACATGGCGAATAGCTGAAGTCGTATTGTGGATAACTTAACAAGGAGAATGCCCGTGGGAACGGTTGTTATTAAAAGAGATGGTTGTCAGGTCGGTTTTGACCTTCCACGAATTCAGGAAGCCGTTAAACGCGCAGCGGCTGCTGTGAATGTTAAGGATGACGATTATTGTCTTCAGGTTGCTTCTGTCGTCACAGAACAACTTTGCAGCCGTGACCGAGTGGATATCGCTGACATTCAAGATGCGGTTGAAGACCAACTAATGGCCGGGCCTTATAAAGACTTAGCTCGTGCTTATATTGAATATCGCCACGATAGAGACAGCGAACGTGAAAAACGCAGCCAATTGACTCATGACATTCGTGGGCTAATCGAACAAAGTAACGTCTCTTTACTCAATGAAAATGCCAATAAAGACAGTAAAGTGATCCCGACACAACGCGATTTACTCGCGGGTATTGTCGCTAAACACTATGCAAAACAGCATATTTTACCAAGAGATGTCGTTATCGCACACGAACGCGGTGAAATTCACTATCATGACCTCGACTATGCTCCCTTCTTTCCAATGTTTAACTGTATGTTAATTGACCTTGAAGGCATGTTAACCAACGGGTTTAAAATGGGAAATGCCGAAATAGAGCCGCCAAAGTCTATTTCAACCGCAACAGCCGTTACCGCACAAATTATTGCCCAAGTTGCAAGCCATATTTATGGGGGCACAACCATTAACCGTATTGACGAAATTTTAGCGCCATATGTGGCAATTAGCTTCGAAAAACACCTAAACGTCGCCAAAGAATGGGGAATTGCAGACGCAGAGGGTTATGCACACAGCCGCACCGATAAAGAGTGTTACGACGCCTTTCAATCTTTAGAGTATGAAGTTAATACACTTCACACTGCGAATGGCCAAACCCCATTTGTCACCTTTGGTTTTGGCCTTGGAACCTCTAAAGAAGCACGATTAATTCAGCAATCTATTCTGAAAAACCGCATTGCGGGCCTTGGCAAAAATCGTAAAACGGCGGTTTTCCCTAAGCTCGTATTCGCAATTAAAGATGGCCTAAACCATAAATTGGGTGACCCTAATTACGACATAAAACAACTCGCTTTAGAGTGTGCCAGTAAGCGCATGTACCCCGATATTCTTAACTACGACCGTGTCGTTGATGTTACTGGATCATTTAAAACGCCGATGGGCTGCCGCAGTTTCTTGGGTATCTATGAAGAAAATGGGCAACAAATTCACGATGGGCGCAACAATTTAGGCGTTATTAGCCTCAATTTGCCTCGTATTGCTATCGAAGCACAGGGCAGCGAAGATGCGTTTTGGGCATTACTGGATGAACGTTTAGCCATTGCCAAAAAAGCCTTAATGACTCGCATTGCCCGTTTAGAAACCGTAAAAGCGCGTGTTGCCCCAATTTTGTATATGGAAGGCGCCTGCGGAGTTCGCTTAAAAGCGGATGACAACGTTGCTGAGATCTTCAAAAATGGTCGCGCGTCCATTTCGTTAGGTTACATTGGGTTGCATGAAACCATCAATGCACTTTTTGGCACACAAACCCATGTCTATGATGACGAAAAATTACGTGAAAAAGCCGTCGAAATTGTCAACCACTTACGCCAAGCCACTGATGAATGGAAAGCCCAAACAGGCTATGGTTTCAGTTTATACAGCACACCAAGTGAAAACCTATGTGACCGCTTCTGCCGTCTCGATACCGCTGAATTTGGTGTCATACCAGGTGTTACCGACAAAGGTTACTATACAAACAGCTTCCATCTAGATGTTGAAAAACAGGTGAATCCTTACGATAAAATTGATTTTGAAGCGCCTTACCCTGCACTCGCGAATGGCGGTTTTATCTGTTATGGCGAATATCCAAACTTACAACATAATGTTAGAGCCTTAGAAGACGTGTGGGACTACAGCTATCAACATGTGCCTTATTATGGTACTAACACACCCATTGATGAGTGTTATGAATGCGGTTTTTCCGGTGAGTTTTCCTGCACCAGCAAAGGCTTTACCTGCCCTGCTTGTGGTAACCATGATACTAACCGAGTTTCGGTTATCCGCCGTGTGTGTGGCTATTTAGGCAGCCCAGATGCAAGACCATTTAATGCAGGTAAACAAGAAGAAGTAAAACGCCGTATTAAGCATTTAGGTAACGGTCAAATAGGTTAATACTATGAATTATCACCAATATTATCCTGTTGATGTCGTCAATGGCCCCGGAACTCGCTGTACACTGTTTGTGGCAGGGTGTGTTCATCAATGCCGTGGTTGTTACAATCAAAGTACATGGCGAGTTGATTCAGGTGTGCCATTCACCCAAGAAATGGAAGATCAAATTATCCAAGATTTGCAAGACACGCGTATTCGTCGACAGGGTTTGTCCCTGTCGGGCGGAGACCCGCTACACCCAGCCAACTTGCCTGCGGTGCTCAAGTTAGTTAAACGCGTAAAAGCCGTTTGCCCAGATAAGGATATTTGGTTATGGACAGGATACATATTGAGTGATTTGACGCTTGAACAACAAAAAGTGGTGAGTTTAGTTAATACCGTAATTGACGGTAAATTTGAACAGGATTTACATGACCCACGCTTAATTTGGCGCGGTAGCTCCAATCAAGTGATCCACAAATTGCGTTAAATTTGGCATTCCCAATGTAGTTTGGTACCAAAACCTAATTTGTTATCGACCATTTTGACATTCCGCAAGTGAAGCTGCCAAACAGGCAGTTTCGCTACTAATGCCACAGGGAAACGACGACAGTAAAAACCGCGGGCAAGCCGTTCTTCCTCACCTTCTAATATTTTAATTTCACCTGTAAATTGAATACCTTGTATTGCATTAACGGCTTTGGTTTGCGCTGATATTGTGCCAGCCACTTGCGGGTTAGCCACCATCAATTGCCCATGCCTTGAATTCGCGTCTGTCATTAAAACCAGGCACATCGTTTTCGCATCAAATGCATAGTAACAACTGGCAGGCCAGATATCATTGTTATGGTGAGTAAAAAGAGAGAAAACGTGTTGGCGGGCAATATAGCGCTGGATGTGCTTTAAAGTTTGTTCAGGCGTCATAGCGGTTTCCATGTAAACCCGTTCAGAACAAGCTTTTGGGGGATTCCCCTTAAGCTTGCTTAAACCGTTCTGAACGTAGGCATAAAATTCGCTATTACTATACTCTAACTAGCTGAAATATTAACCTAAATATTTTTAGGCCTATACGCCAACTAAATTCGAGTCATTACTCTAAATAATTGGAGTTGTAGCTAGGCGGCAAGTGAACGAGGCGCTAGGAGCATACATAAGTATGTGACTAGTGCGAATGAACGCGGCCAACAACGCTACGGCTCGAAGTATGACGAGTAAATATGACGAATAAATTTATTTATAGATAGCCGCGGTACCATTCATTGAGTTTTCACCACCAGCAGAAATCACACGGAATGAAGTTGCACCAGCTTCATCAGCTTTTTTGGCTAATTGTGCGGTCAGGTCATTGACACTCACTGCACCTGTTACTGAGACATAACCCGCAGCTGGCTGACTAGTATGTTGAACTTCTTCAGCAGCCATTGAACCGAATGATGCAGCACCTAAAGCTAAAGCAGCAGCAAATAATGTTGATTTTTTCATTGTATATTCCTTCTTGTAAACTTGATTTTTAGTTGGGATTTTTACTGTCCCTCTGTGATATAGATCATATTATGCGCTTTAGTTTGAAAAGAAAATTAGCTAATTTTGCTATAGTTATTCAAATAATTTGAATCATAACTTAGATTGAGGTTACAAATTTGTGACAGTTTCATATCATTTTTTATTTAAATTTTAATATGTTATAAATATCTTACTTAACGAATATATTCGTTGTTCACCCAATATTTTTCCCTTATAAATCAGCACAAAATGATAAAAACAACACTAAATAATAGCCAATTAGAACAAAATGACTGGTATCTTTACTTGGTGAGAGAGAAAAATAACGCCTTGTATTGTGGTATCACCACCAATGTGCAACGTCGTTTTGAGCAACATAAAGCAGGAACAGGGGCAAAAGCATTGAAAGGGAAAATGCCACTGACATTAGCATTCTCGTGTTTTATTGGTTCTCGTTCAGCAGCGTCGAAAATAGAATATCAAGTTAAGCAACTGAATAAAAAAACAAAAGAAAGGCTGGTCATAGACCAGCCCGATGACTTAGTTAACTACTTAGCTAACTATAAATTATTGAAGTGTGAAGAGTAAGTCACCAAACCTTGGTGTTCTCCAATTTCACCATTCTCTAAGCCACAAACCAAAAAATGAGCTTGTTGTTCAGGCCATTGGCAGCTTATACCGTGACTTGCAGCGGGTTCAAAACCGAAGCGCGAATAGTAGCGTTCATCCCCCAGTACAACGACTGCACCATAACCAAACTCATTGAGGCTATCTAACCCTTCATAGACCAGTTTTTCTGCAATCCCTTGGCCTTGATGCGCTTTATTTACCGCTAATGGTGCAAGGCCAACCCATTGCACGTCTTCATCGTTAACGTCGACAGGCGTGAAGCCTACATAGCCAATCACTTCACCATCATCATTTGTTGCCACAACCCCGAGAGTTAGCAAACCATCCTCACGTAAATGTTGAACAAGATTAGCTTCTGCTTCAGTTGGAAACGTTTCACGCAATAATTTATCAATACCCATTGCGTCGACAGGGATTTCAACTCGAATTAGCATGAAGTTAACGCAGGCGACTTATGCTCTACGTCCTCACTTTCATGCACGGTTTTAATTACATCAGCCAATTGTAATAAAGCAAAACGCAACGGAGCTGGCATATTTTCGAGTTCAAAAGCATCCATTAAGTTTTTCACATAGAGGCCAAGCTCTGTATCCCCTTCAATCACCAACCTACGTTGAAAAAAGAGCGTATCAGGGTCTTCTTTACGCGCGGCGATCAGTACTAGATCATTCGCATTACCACTCACACTAACATCAGCCTCTGCATGCTGTTTGACGGACAGTTGGCCACCTTGCAAACTGATAAACCAGACTAACGCTAAGTCACGAACTTCAACCTTTAGCCATTTGTCTTCGAGAAAATCAAGTTCCCCTTCTTTCACTGATTCACGAAATTGCCAGCTTAGTAATTGCTCAAGAACTTGGCGCTGCAATGCGAATGGGGTTACTTTTAAAGGCAGTTTCAAAAATGAAGGGCCTTTCGTGATGAGTTGAGAACGAATTTTACCTAACACAGTACTGACTCCCGTAGTAATTGTCTGCCCGTTTTCGTGTAACTACTTAACAGCAGTAGCAGCTCGAATTATTTAGGGTAACATATTGCATATTTAGACGATTAAATTTTCGACGCTAATAACCCCATTTATTGAAGCCATTAACCTAACATTTGACTCACGATAAGTTATCTTGCCAAAAAATGTTATTATTGGCTTGATCCTATATCAATTTTTGCCCATCCCGCCAATATTTATTTCTCACTTCCCATGGATAAAAAATCATCCCTAATTACCTATCCGTTCCAATAAACGATCAAAAACTAGTCATAAATAATTCATATACCCTATTTATAAAACTTATCCTCTTTCATTTGGTAAAGTTGCTTTATTACCCACCAGCCCCCTTATTTCCCTAACGACCTTAATTAACGAATACTGATATCCATTAACAATTTCTCTGCTCTAAATCAAAATCTATAACAGTTCTGTTGACTAGAATGTCAGCTGTTAAATTTTACACAGGGATAGGACAATGGAATTACTCTGCCCCGCAGGGAATTTGCCCGCATTAAAAGCGGCGGTCGATAACGGCGCTGATGCCGTTTATATTGGACTAAAAAATGATACCAATGCACGGCATTTCGCAGGACTTAATTTTACTGAAAAAAAACTGCATGAAGCTGAGCGCTATATCCATAACCGTAAACGAAAATTACATATTGCGATTAATACGTTTGCACATCCTAATGGTTACGAACGTTGGCAAAACTCCGTCGATCTTGCCGCAGATCTTGGTGCTGATGCTTTGATCTTAGCCGATATTGCCATGTTAGAGTACGCTGCAAATAAATACCCACATATTGAAAGGCACGTTTCTGTCCAAGCCTCAGCGACCAATACTGAAGCCATCCGCTTCTATGAACGTAATTTCCAAGTCCACCGCGTTGTCCTTCCACGTGTGCTATCTATTCACCAAGTAAAACAATTAGCCAAAAATAGCTCTGTGCCACTGGAAGTGTTTGCTTTTGGTAGTTTATGTATCATGGCTGAAGGGCGCTGCTATCTGTCTTCTTATCTCACAGGTGAGTCACCAAATACGGTAGGCGCATGCTCTCCAGCCCGTTTTGTTCGTTGGCAACAAACGGAAGAAGGAATGGAATCACGCCTCAATAATGTGTTGATAGACCGTTACCAAAAAGATGAAAATGCAGGCTACCCAACGCTATGTAAAGGACGTTATCTTGTCGATGAACAGAAATATCATGTCCTTGAAGAGCCTACCAGCCTCAACACCATTGAATTATTACCTGAACTGATGGCAGCAAATATTGCCTCTGTCAAAATTGAAGGCCGCCAGCGCAGTCCTGCTTATGTGACTGAAGTGACGCGTATTTGGCGCCAAGCCATCGACCGCTTCAAATCCAACCCTAACAATTTTGTCACTGACCCGAAATGGCTAAAAGCGTTAGGTGGGCTGTCTGAAGGAAGCCAAACCACATTGGGTGCCTATCATCGTAAATGGCAGTAATTTAAAAGGTAAATATCATGCAGTACTCGTTAGGATCTATTCTTTATTACTGGCCAAAACAAACGCTGGAAGATTTTTATCAACACGCCATGCAAAGCGACGCTGATATTATTTATCTCGGTGAGACGGTGTGTAGTAAACGCCGAGAAATGAAGCCCAATGACTGGATAGAACTCGCACAACAACTCGCCAAGAGTGGCAAACAAATTGTTCTGAGTACCCTTGCTCTTCTTCAAGCTCCTTCCGAACTTAAAGAAATCAGCAAATTAGTTGATAATGGCGAGTTTCTCGTTGAAGCCCATGATTTTGGTGTGATCAACATGTTAGTCGAAAGAAACCTTCCTTTTGTCGCTGGTCACGGTTTGAATTGCTATAACGCACAAACCTTAAATATTCTGTTACGCCAAGGTATGGTGCGCTGGTGTATGCCTGTAGAGTTATCGCGTGACTGGCTGGTTAATTTGCTAAATCAGTGCGATGACATCGGTATTCGTGGCAAATTTGATGTTGAAGTAATGAGCTACGGTCACTTACCACTTGCCTATTCCGCACGCTGCTTTACTGCGCGCTCTGAAAATAAGCAAAAAGATGAATGCGAAACTTGTTGTATAAACTACCCACAAGGGCGCAAGGTGCTTTCTCAGGAACATCAGCAGGTGTTTACGTTGAATGGTATTCAAACGCTCAGTGGTGCTTGCTATAACCTTGGCAATGACCTGTATTCAATGCATGACCTTGTGGATATTGTACGCATATCCCCTGAAGGTATTGAGTCACTTGAGGTATTCAAGCAATTTAAAGCGAATGAAAATGGGGATATTCCATTGAATATTTCAGATAAAAATTGCAATGGTTATTGGCGACAAATTGCAGGATTGTCGATGGTGCCTTAAATCAATTATCCACCTTATAACCACCTATCCTCAGGTACAATGCATTTGCATTACACTGAGGATAGACTGGAAAGTTTTGAGGTAAATAAAATGATTGATATAGACCCAAGCACCGTGTCTTTACGTGCAAAATCCCACCTTACCGAATGCAGCCAAACAACTATCCCTGCGGCTATACGTGATGCCTATCAAGTATTTGCCTCAATGCTAAGTACAGGTAGCCCTCCTGATGACTGGGAAACCTTAAGCCAAGAAGCAAAAATGGCAACAAAAGCCGTTGATCCCAACTCAGCAATAGGTTTCCTACTCAAAAATAACGGTTAATGCCGATGCCTGCGCCAACGGTTAAACATATGGCTAATATGGCGTAATTCTCCATCTCGGAGCATACCAATGAATACCCCAATAACCGTGTAAATAACGCCTAAAATCAACATCATCACGATATCCATAAGTACATCACTAAACGGTAATCCCATTTGGTTAAGGCCTGCCATGGCGTTTGTAGCCCATGTAGATGGTAATGCAGAGGCAATCATACGTACCCAATCAGGCATCGCCTGTAGTGGCCAAATCGTGCCTGACATATAAAACACCGGGGTGGTAATAAATGCCAAAGTTAAGTAAATCATTTCAACACTGCGTAAACATTCCGTCACTAACTTGCCAAGCCCTAAAACAGCCAATAGGAATGGGAACGTGAACATCCAAATTACATACAATGGCGCTTCTTGTCGGTAGCCCAATACCCATGGCCAAAGCGCGAAAAATACAGTGGATAAAAATAACCAGATCGGAATTAAAGCAGATAACGCCCCTAAATAAACGGCTAATGGCGGCTTTCCTTTAGGCGTAGAACGCACCGCGATACTGACTCGTACACAGGCAATCAGTAAGGAGTGCTGCAATAACATCACCAATAAGCCAGGAAAAACGATCGCTGCAAAGCTGATCCCTGGGTTATACAATGGCTCAGTTTCACTGCGGATAGGGGTAATAATCACTTTAGCCTGCTCTTGGCTATAACCTGCTTTAGTGAGTAATTGGGTGTTATAAGCATTGAGCAGGGTTTGGTAGGCTTTTGATAACTCTTGCTGAATTTGCCCACTCGCTAGCCGGTTGGTTCCATCTCCATACACTGGCACCGTGATATTTTTACCGCTCAGTAAATGTTGTTGGAAATCCGTTGGAATGATAATTATCGCGAATAGTTTTCTCGCGATCATATCTTGACGCGCTTGAGCAAGGTTATCATAACTTTGCAATTCCACTTTCGGTGTCGCATCGAGGTCACGGATTAACTCGCGGCTTGCTGTGCTGTGATCCATATCAATCACAGCAACAGGTAAATCCCAAAGAACAGGCTTTGCATAAACTAAGCTCATGACGCACAGAGAAACCAACAATAATAGCCACATCGGTTTTTCCAACATTCCCAGTAGCACTTTACGAAAGGTTGCAAAATAAATAGCCATCAGACAACCCCTCCTTGGTTTTCTAACCGTTTGACTAAACGCTTACGAATTAAAAAGCCAATGACAAATGGGTAAATCAATAAGAATAGACACACTTGAACAATGCGAGCAAAGGAAATCTCCCGCAAGAAAATATCAAACATGGCATTTAACGTATGTGTAAGTGGTTCAATATTCGAAATAATTTGTGCAGGCAATATCATTGACAGTTCCGGTACCGCCATACCCGAAAAGGCCAAAGCGATACTCACCAGCATCCCTATCAAGCTATACGCCATAATGGCACTTGAGGTAAAACTAAACAGCAATAAACCAATACTCTGCGCTGCTATGACATAGAAAAACCCTAATATAATCATATACAACGGGTTTCCTACCACTTTAGCATCAAAAATAGTAACTAATGCCGCAATCTCTACAGCAAGTAATATACTGAAAAATAAGGTATAAGGGGCTAACTTCCCAAGTAACGCCATCACAAACGGTTTAACACTTTGTAAGGTAGAACCTCGTGACATCGTATAGATTGTTGCGGTAACAACAAACAGCTGGAGCATATGAATGGTTGCAGCAAACTGCTGATAATAAATATAACTACCGCTCGGGTTAAATAAACTGTCATAAGAAAGTGTCACTTGGGCTAACGGAGGCAACGCCTTTCCCATTGACTTGGCCATTTCTTGGCGATACTTCGCATTCAGCTCTGCCACTAACCCACTAAAATCTTGAATCGCATAACTGCCTGATGCATAGAAGAGCGCATTATAATACATACGTAGCTCAGGTTGACGCCCCCGTAAGACATCTTCTTCGAAGTTATGAGGAATGTACAATAACGCGTAATCTTTTGAACTACCGAGTCTTTTTAATGATGTACTGAGATTGTCATCAATGGTTTTCACATCCGCATGTGAACCCGCATCGAGGTCACGAATAATTTGCCGAGACACTGGGCTATGGTTATTGTCCACCACAGAAACGGGTAAATCCATCAATGTCCCCTCTGAAAAGTTAGCACTAACTAACGTAAACAGCATTAATGGAAACAGCCAGCTTAACCAATGAAAAACAGGGCTACGAATAGCCATTTGGGTTTCACGGCTAAAGGCGTGCTCAAAACCGTGCCAAGCGAACTTAAATTTCATGGCAACACCTTTTACTTATCCCAGTGCCATAACACACTCATACCAGGCCTTAGCCCTTCAATCGGCTCTACAGGGTATAAACGAATTTCAAATGTTTTTAAATCGAAGTCACCGATTGCACGAGTCGCTCGTTTTGTCGCATAGTCACCTTTCGGTGCGATATAGCGAACCTCAGCCTCAATTAACTTATTCCCCAAGGCAGGCACATCAAGTTGCACTTTGTCGCCTTTTTTCACATCAACTAAAATATCTTCACGCAAGTTATAGACAAAATAAGCTTGAGGAAGTCGAATTAATGAAATTAAAGGACTACCGGCATTGAAAAGTTCACCTATTTCAGCAGGAATAGGGCCAACTTCGCCATCTACAGGGGCTTTTACTTGCAAGTCATCAATTTGTACTTGGATTTCAGCAAGTTTATGTTCTGCTTGTTGTAATGCCGCTTCATATTGTTGGCGTTGCTCTATACGGTCACCATGTAAGCCCTCATCTAAGCGCGCTTTTGCACTTTGCACTTGCGAAAAAGCCACATCTTTGGCTTTACGTGCATTATCAAGCTCATTCGCGGAAACATACCCTTTACCTTTCAAATTACTCAAACGAGCATATTCACGAGACGCATTTTGATATTGAGAATTGGCTTGTGATAATGAGGCTTGTAAATCGCGGATGGTTTCAACACGAGTCCCATTCATGGATTGTTCTAGTTGCGCTTTTGCTTGGTCTCTCGCGGATTTCGATGCCTCATATTGCGCTTGCAGTTCTGGGCTCTCTAGAGTTATCAGTAATTGCCCTTGTTTGACATCATCGCCACGCTCTACGTGGCGTTCTATCACTCGTCCTTTTGCCTTCGAGGTGACGATTACCTCGGGTGCATCCACCTCTCCCTGTAACAATAAATATTGGTTATGGGAATGAAAAAGTGCCGCTGCTGCGATTAAGATAAGCATCAGCAAAATCAGTGCTATTGTTCTTTTTTTCATTATTTATGTGAACCTTAAATAATAACGGGGGAAACTATCATCCCTAGAGTATGACAAGAAAGTTAAATACAGCGTTAATAAATTCGTGCGCAAGATCACGAAAAGGTAGGACATTGACTAATATTGAAGCGATTTCTACCTTATGTCAAATAATGATGAGTGCACTTTTCTCAAATGCCGATTACTTAGCCAATGACTTACGGTATAATGACTAGCCAAATAAATACTAAAAATAGATAACAATAGTAAATAACTCAACCCCAAATAAGAATCCCACAACGTGAACACGACGAGCCATGCTCTAAATAATTCGCGATGTGGGTAGGCGGCAAGCGAGACTATCTTGGGAAGCATACATCAGCATGTGACCCGAGTAGGCGAGAGCAGCCAACACCCCCACAACGTGAAACATAACGAGCCATGCTCTAAATAATTCGCGATGTGGGTAGGCGACGAGGAAGCGAGACCCTAGGAGCATACATCAGTATGTGACTAGGGCGAGATGACGAAGTCAACACCCCCACATCACGAATTATGACGAGCATGTACGAATTTGATTTAATATTACTCCTACTCCAGCAAATGTGTGTCTACCTCGTTATTGCTTGGGCGCTTAGCCGCACACCATTAGTTATCCCTCTTCTGAAGGTAACCATCCGCTTACCGCATAAAGTCATGTGCTACCTGATTTTCTCGGTATTTTGCATTATCGGTACTTATTTTGGTTTGCATATCAATGATTCTATTGCCAATACTCGCGCTATTGGAGCCGTACTTGGCGGCCTATTAGGCGGCCCTGTGGTCGGCTTTGCTGTCGGTTTCACTGGTGGGCTGCATCGTTATTCATTAGGAGGGATGAGCGCCTTTGCTTGTATGGTCTCGACCATTGTTGAAGGATTGATTGGCGGGTTAGTTCATCGTTACTTTATGAAACGTGGCGAAATTAATAAAATTTTTAATCCTATGATTGCCAGTTGTGTCACTTTTATCGCTGAAATCATACAGATGCTAATTATTTTATTGCTGGCGAAACCTTTCGATGAAGCGCTAGAACTCGTTAAAAATATCGCTGCACCGATGGTGATCGCGAATACTATTGGTGCGGCAATGTTTATTCGAATTTTACTCGACCGCCGTGCGATTGTTGAGAAATACACTACCGCGTTCTCTGCTCAGGCACTAAAAATTGCTTTAACGACTGAAGGGATTCTGCGTAAAGGCTTTAATGCTGACAACAGCATGAAGGTCGCTAAGATTATTTATCAAGAGTTAGAAATTGGTGCTGTCGCCATTACAGATCGTGAAAAAATACTCGCGTTTATTGGCATTGGCGCTGACCACCATCGACCCGGGACACCGATTTCGTCAAGCCAATCAAGGCAAGCTATTGAGAATAATGAAGTCGTCTATGCTGACGGCAATGAGACTCCGTATAAATGCTCATTAAGCCCCACCTGTAAACTCGGCTCTGCGTTAGTGATCCCATTACGCGGAGAAAACGAAAAAGTGATTGGTACCATTAAACTGTATGAAGCGAAAAATAGCCTGTTTAGTTCCATAAACCGTACTCTCGGTGAAGGAATTGCCAGCTTGTTTTCTGCACAAATTTTAGCGGGCCAATATGAACGCAACAAACAATCATTGTTGCAATCCGAAGTTAAGCTGCTTCACGCTCAAGTAAATCCTCACTTTTTGTTCAATGTGCTCAACACTCTGCAAGCCGTGATCCGCAAAGATAGCCAACAAGCAGGCCAGCTTGTGCAGTATATTTCGACGTTTTTCCGTAATAACCTAAAACGGCCCGAGCAAAGTGCCACACTCGGCGAAGAAATTGAACATATCAATGCCTATTTACAGATAGAAAAAGCCCGTTTTCAAGAAAGCTTACAAATTCATATTGAGATCCCTGATGAAGTCAAACAGGTTGAACTGCCTGCATTTACCCTACAACCATTGGTTGAAAATGCAATTAAACATGGCACCTCACAGTTATTAGAAACGGGTTATATTACAATACGTAGTTATATCGGCAGTGAACATGTGTATATCGAAATAGAAGATAACGCAGGGCTGTATAAGCCTGCAAAACAGTCTGATGGCTTAGGGATGGGCTTAGTCGATAGGCGCTTACGTTTAAAATATGGTGAGCAATATGGCATCAGCGTAGAACACGAGCCAGAAAAATTCACCCGAATGAAAATTCGCCTGCCTTATTTGGCTACAACATAATAATGATTAAATTACCTCTATGAATGTATTGATTGTTGATGACGAACCTCTTGCACGGGAAAATGTGCGTTGCCTGCTCGAAGAACACGATGATATTGAAATTATTGGCGAATGTGCCAACGCAATAGAAGCGATTGGCATCATCCATAAAAAAAAGCCTGATGTGGTCTTTTTGGATATTCAAATGCCACGCCTAACGGGTTTAGAAATGGTACGCATGCTAGATCCAGAAGACCGCCCTTATATTGTCTTTCTTACCGCTTTTAATGAATTTGCCATTCAGGCTTTTGAAGAACATGCTTTTGATTACTTGTTAAAACCCCTTGAAACAGAACGATTAGAAAAGACCTTAAACCGCCTACGCCAAGGCAAGCAAAAACAAAATCTAGAGCTGTTAAGTAACAATGAGCCACTAAAATTTATCCCTTGCACTGGCCATAGCCGTATTTATTTAATGAAACTTGATGAAGTGCTATATGCCACCTCGCGAATGAGTGGCGTGTATGTAATGAGTACGCAAGGATTGGAAGGTTTTACAGAGCTCACTTTACGAACCTTAGAAACTCGAACACCTTTAGTGCGCTGCCATCGCCAATATTTAGTCAATATGACCCAATTAAACGAAATTTTATTTGGTGACAGTGGGCAAGCGGAGTTAGTACTGAGCTCAGGTGAGCGCATTCCTGTTAGCCGTCGTTATCTAAAGCCACTAAAAGAGGCATTGGGGTTAGCTTAAAATCATAATATGAAAAATTGTTCTCTAACATGTATAACAATTTGAAAACACAACAATCAGATACTTTATTAAAACTGATTATGGCCGCTAAAAATAACGTGGATAATAATCGTATAATGACAGTTAGTGAAGCTAGAAGAAGGTTGATTGAAAGAAGGGCTAAACAAACTTAAATAAAAAAACCCGCACTTCAATGAAATGCGGGTTTTGTGTTTTAGTAGGGAATTAATCCCTATAAAACCAAGTCATTATGCGTTATGGCTGCTGCTACGACGACGAGGTGCCGCATTAGTGCCATCTTGGCGTGGAGCAGAGTTACCACGGTCACGGTTACCACCGCCACGACGCTCACCGCCGCCACGACGTTCACCACCGCGCTCACCGCCACGGTCATTACGACGACCTGCACCGAAGCCACCTTCGCTACCGCCATCACGACGACCACCACCACGACGCTCACCACCGCCACGACGTTCGAACGGTTGTGCATCACCGATCAGCTGCATTTGAGTCGGTTTATTCAAAATGCGTGCGCGACTTAAATGAGTTAACACGTCCGTTGGCATACCTTTTGGCAATTCAATTGTCGAGTGCGTTCCGTACAATTTGATATTACCGATATAACGGCTGCTGATATCCGCTTCGTTAGCAATCGCACCAACAATGTGACGAACTTCCACACCATCATCACGGCCAACTTCAATACGGTACATCTCCATATCACCCACATCACGACGCTCACGACGACCGCCACGCTCACCGCGTTCTGCACGGTCAAAACCATTACCATTGCTATTACGGTCACGACGATCACCACGACGATCATCACGGTCGTTGAATTCACGACGTGGGCGACGCGGTGCATCTGGTGGCAAGATCAGCGCACGTTCACCTTGTGCCATTTTCAGCAAGGCTGCGGCTAAGGTTTCCATATCAACATCTTCTGATGGGGACATTTTCGCTAACAGTGAACGGTATTGGTCTAAATCGCTGCTTTCTAATTGCTGTTGAATTTTCTCAGCAAATTTCGCCTGACGACGTTGGCTAAGCAGATCTGCATCTGGTAACTCAACTTCAGGAATAGTCAGTTTCATCGTACGTTCAACGTTACGTAGCAGACGACGTTCACGGTTCTCAACAAACAGTAACGCACGGCCCGCACGGCCCGCACGACCTGTACGACCAATACGGTGAACGTAAGACTCCGCATCCATTGGGATGTCGTAGTTAACAACTAAGCTAATACGCTCAACATCCAGACCACGCGCTGCAACGTCAGTAGCGATCAAGATATCTAGACGACCATCTTTTAAGCGCTCTAACGTTTGCTCGCGCAGTGCTTGGTTCATGTCACCATTCAATGCGGCGCTGTTGTAGCCATTGCGTTCTAATGCTTCAGCCACTTCTAATGTTGCATTTTTGGTGCGTACGAAAATAATCGCAGCATCAAAGTCTTCTGCTTCTAAGAAACGTACTAACGCTTCATTTTTACGCATGCCGTACACAGTCCAATAGCTTTGAGCAATATCTGGACGAGTGGTAATGCTAGCCTGAATGCGAATTTCTTTCGGGTCTTTCATAAAACGACGTGTAATACGACGAATTGGTTCAGGCATTGTTGCAGAGAACAGCGCAGTTTGGTGCTCAGCTGGAATTTGGCTCATGATGTTTTCAACATCTTCAATGAAGCCCATACGCAGCATTTCATCAGCTTCGTCTAAAACTAAGCCTTTTAATTTAGAGAGGTCTAACGTGCCACGTTTTAAGTGATCCAGAAGGCGGCCTGGTGTACCCACAACAATTTGCGGTCCTTGGCGCAGCGCACGTAATTGTACGTCATAACGTTGGCCACCATACAGGGCAACAACGTTAACGCGATTCATATGTTTAGAGAAATCGCTCATTGCTTCCGCTACCTGAACAGCCAACTCACGAGTTGGTGCAAGGACTAAAATTTGCGGAGCTTTTAAATCTGGGTCGATGTTATGCAGTAATGGCAAACTAAATGCAGCAGTTTTACCGCTACCTGTTTGTGCCATACCTAATACATCATTACCATCCATTAACAATGGAATACATTGTTGTTGGATTGGTGATGGTTTTTCATATCCCAGGTCGTTTAGTGCTGTCAAAATAGATGCTGATAAACCTAACTCAGCAAAAGAAATATCGGTCTCAGTAGTCATGTAAAGGTGCCTCATACATAATGGCAGCCAGTTTACATAACCATGCGAAAATCATTTCGGTCATTTTCATTTAAAATGTGAACTGGCTCAAATTGTGTTTATTAAACGAACAAATAGGCCGTCATCCCGAGGGATGATGACTTAAAAAAATATCGTGAAATGTTCGTCAGCTATTGCTGGCCCGATTCTAAAAGGTCGTCTTGTTCTTGGCCTAACAGCGCCAATTCCAACAATGCATAGCGGTGTTCAACAAAGCTGTGAGCGTTGTTAGCTACCGTCAGTTTGAATAACGCAACTGCGCTATCCTTATCCCCCAGACTTAGGTAATGCTTACCTAAATAGAAGTTAGTTTCACTGAGATGCTCAGCGAGCGAAGTGTTATCCGTAGACGTTTCTTTCAAACGCGCCATCAATGTATTTTCATCGATATTGCCAAGATAGAATTCTACGATATTCCAGCCCCATTGCCCTTTCTCCGCTTGGTTGTAGCGGGCGGCAAGATTATCTTGCGCCATACGCGGGTCTATGTCTTTCTCTACGAGATAAAGCCACAGAGTACGAAAAGGATCATTTGGATCTATCTGATAATACGCCAGCAGATCATCCTGCGCTAGTTTGTATCGTTCACCGTAATATAATGCGATGCCACGATTCATTCGCGCGAAATTGTAAGTTGGATCAAGCTCTAAAACAGAATCAAACGCTTCATAGGCAGCATCATAATTGCCTGCCTGCGTAAAATATATCCCTAAAAAATTAAAAACTTCAGGAATATCAGGACGAATGGCTAACGCAGTTGAAAAATCATTACGCGCCAGTGCCCTTAAACCGAGACTATCATACAACACACCGCGCTCATATAAAAGCTGTGCGTATTCATCATCGGTTAAAGACCGGCTCGCAAGAATTTGTTCCATACGAGCCAGTATCACTTCTTGTTGCAATGAAGGTTGAAGTGGAACGGCAAATACCTCGTTCTTTCGCCAATCTTTGCTACTACATCCAATAATAACAAAAAAGATAAGCGCCAAGAGCACACGCGGTAACGTGCGATAATCTCTCACCCGAAGACAGATACTGTTCGACATACTCCGCCCTTACATTACCACGCTTTACAAATTATGGTTTCAGCAAATTTAGGCTGATAGCGCCCTAACTTAATAGAGCGCGGTTAGGTCAGCTTACTCTGCTGAGTCCTGCGGCTGTGCAGTTGATTCTTCAGTTGCTACCGCTTCTTTCATGCTAAGACGGATACGACCTTGACGGTCAATTTCCAATACCTTAACAGGAACTTCTTGACCCATTTGCAGGTAATCTGTCACTTTCTCAACACGCTTGTCCGCGATTTGAGAAATATGAACCAGACCTTCTTTACCCCCACCAATCGCAACGAATGCACCAAAGTCGACGATACGGGTTACTTTACCTGGGTAAATGCGGCCCACTTCAACTTCTGCAGTAATGTCTTCGATACGACGAATGGCTTCTTTCGCTTTCAGGCCATCAGTTGCGGCAATCTTAACAGTACCATCATCTTCGATTTCAATCGTTGTGCCAGTTTCTTCCGTTAATGCACGGATCACTGAACCACCTTTACCGATGACATCTTTGATTTTGTCTGAGTTAATTTTGATCGTGTAAATGCGTGGTGCAAATTCAGAGATCTCTTCACGTGGACCATTAATTGCTTGTTCCATTGTACCAAGAATGTGCAGACGTGCACCTTTTGCTTGGTTCAGAGCAACTTGCATGATTTCACGTGTGATACCTTCGATTTTGATGTCCATTTGCAGTGCACTGATACCTTCACGGCTACCAGCTACTTTAAAGTCCATGTCACCTAAGTGGTCTTCGTCACCTAAGATGTCAGACAGAACAACGAAATCGTTACCTTCTTTCACCAGACCCATTGCAATACCTGCAACAGCGGCTTTAATTGGCACACCAGCATCCATCAGTGCTAATGATGCACCACAAACAGATGCCATTGATGATGAACCATTAGATTCAGTGATTTCAGATACAACACGGATAGTGTATGGGAAATCAGCGTGGTCTGGCATTACTGCTAACACACCACGTTTCGCTAAACGGCCATGGCCGATTTCACGACGTTTTGGTGAACCCACCATACCAGTTTCACCAACAGAGTATGGAGGGAAATTGTAATGGAATAAGAAACGGTCAGTATATTCGCCCATTAATTGGTCGATAACCTGCGCATCACGTTCTGTACCTAACGTTGCCGTTACCAGTGCTTGAGTTTCACCACGAGTAAACAGTGCAGAACCGTGAGTACGTGGCAGAACTCCTGTACGAACGTCCAGAGCGCGAACCATATCTTTTTCGCGGCCATCGATGCGTGGCTCACCACGGATAACACGGCTACGAACAACTTGTTTTTCTAAGCTTGCTAAAATGTCAGCAACTTCAGAAACATCAACGTTTTCGTCTTCAGCAACTAATACTGCAGTGACTTCTTCTTTGATTAAGTCAACCTGCGCGTAGCGCTCTTGTTTCTCAGTGATGCGGTAAGCGTCGCCCATACGGCTTTCAGCTAATTGTGCAACACGGTCATGCAGAGCTTGGTTAACTGGCTCTGGCTGCCAATCCCATTTCTCTTTACCCGCTTCTTTCACTAATTCATTGATATTCTGAATAACAACTTGTTGTTGGTCGTGGCCAAATACCACCGCACCTAACATTTGCTCTTCGCTTAATAAATCAGCTTCAGATTCAACCATTAATACCGCGTTATCAGTACCTGCAACCACTAAGTCCAAACGGCTGTTTTTCAGCTCGTCTGCTGTAGGGTTCAGAACATATTGGTCATTGATAAAACCAACACGTGCCGCACCGATTGGGCCATTAAATGGAACACCTGACAGTGCTAATACTGCAGACGCACCGATCATCGCAACAATATCTGGATTAACTTGTGGGTTAACAGACACAACAGTCGCAATGATTTGAATTTCGTTATAAAAACCTTCTGGGAACAGAGGGCGTAGAGGACGGTCAATCAGACGAGCGATTAACGTTTCACCTTCACCAGGACGACCTTCACGACGGAAGAAGCTTCCTGGGATACGGCCCGCTGCATATGTACGTTCTTGATAGTTAACAGTTAAAGGGAAGAAGTCTTGACCTTCTTTCACTTTTTTCTGTGCAACTGCAGTCACAAATACTGCAGTGTCATCCATGTTAACCATAACAGCAGCAGATGCTTGGCGTGCAATCATACCTGTTTCAATCGAGACAGTATGTTGACCGTATTGGAATTTACGAACAATAGGATTTAACACTATATTACCCTTTTTGTAAGGCTACCTGAGATTCTCAGGGAGCATTGGCTTACTCTTCCTACTACAGCCTCGCGACTAATGAGAATACTGATATTCCAGTGATCAGCTCTCTCATTAGCCGCGCGAATCGGATGCAGCGAAGAGGCATTAATAAAACAGCTTACTACGACTTATAGCTTAGCATTTAAGTTAAGTATAATTCGAGTATTACTTCAACTTTCAAAATAACTTTTAGAAGAAAAGGGGCCTCTGGCCCCTTTTCTCTGAAACTGACTCTACTCGTCATACTTCAAGTTGCAACGTTGCTGACTACATTCACTTGTACTAGCCACATACTGATGTATATACCTAGCAACTCACTCATTTGTCGCCTAGCTGCAACTCAAATTATCTAGAGTAAGATTAGCGACGCAGACCTAAACGCTCGATAAGAGCAGTGTAACGCGCGATATCTTTACCTTTCAAGTAAGCTTGTAAGCGACGACGCTGAGCAACCATACGCAGCAGACCACGACGGCTGTGGTGATCTTTTTTGTGCTCTGCAAAGTGGCTTTGCAGGTGGTTGATTTGTGCAGTCAGCAGAGCGATTTGAACTTCGCTTGAACCAGTGTCATTTTCACCGCGGCCGAACTCAGCAACGATTTTAGCTTTCGCTTCATTACTTAGAGACATAATAAACTCCAAAATGATTAATGTAAGTGATGAGAGCCAATCTCTAATTTAGCATCTCAAGATTAAGCGCCGCTATTCTACGCTGCTTAAGGCAGCAAAGCAATAAGCGCTACTACGCGGGCTGTTCATTTTCCACAACCAAACGCTTCGGTGCGATACGTCCATCCTCACTCACCAGAGCAATGCCGATAAACCGCTGCGCTGTACCACAAGTGACTCGAACCATACCGTCTTCTTCAAGGCCTTCAACCGCAGCTCTTACAGGTTGCCCCTGTTTAAAGTAAGCCGCTGTTTCCTCTGTAATATTTACAGCTGGGAAATGAACGACTGCGGTATCCATTGGCAATAATAAAGTATCAAGCAAGGACTCAAAAGACCCTTCACCTGCATCTACTTTTGCTCGTAAAGCGGCTAATTGCTCTAATGTTACCATTCGCTCATAAGGATAATTAGCCACTTGCACTCGACGCAAGTAAATCACATGCGCACCACAGCCTAACATCTCACCTAGGTCATCAATAATGGTACGAATATAGGTTCCTTTAGAACAGTGTATCTCCAGCTCTAATTCATTGTTTTCTAAACGAATAAACTGCAATTCATACACTGTAATTGGACGAGCTTCACGCTCAACCGTAATTCCTTTACGCGCATATTCATACAATGGACGACCTTGATGTTTCAGCGCAGAATACATTGAAGGAACTTGTAATGTATCACCGCGGAAAAACGCTAAAGCGTCATCCAATTGCTGCTGTGTAAACTCTACGTTACGCTCACTGATAATTTCGCCGTGTGAATCTGACGTGTCAGTACGTTGTCCAAGACGAGCAATGACGCGATAACGTTTATCTGAATCGAGTAGAAACTGGGAAAATTTCGTCGCTTCGCCGAGGCAAACAGGCAACATACCTGTTGCGAGAGGGTCAAGTGCCCCCGTATGCCCAGCTTTATTGGCATTAAAAAAGCGCCGCACTTTTTGCAGCGCATCATTTGAAGAAATATCCGTGGGTTTATCCAGCAGCACTACACCGTCAATATTACGGCCGCTACGACGACGCCCCATTATTTTTCCTCTTTATCACTAACATCCGCACGACGTTTTTCATCATCGCGGATCACATTTGACACTAAATTAGACATCCGCATACCATCAACAAGAGAGTTGTCATACTCAAATGTTAACTCAGGAATAATACGCAAACGCATTGCTTTTCCAATTAATGAACGTATAAAGCCTGATGCTTCATTTAATGCTTTAATGCCGTCTGCAACCATTTCTTCTTCACTTTTATCATTAGCGATATTGAAGAAGGTCACAAAGACTTTACCGTATGCAAGATCGCGAGATAACTCGACACCTGAAACAGTAGCCATACCAATACGTGGGTCTTTGATCTCACGTTGTAAGATGATCGCAATTTCTTTTTGCATCTCTTGCGCAACGCGCTGAGCACGACTGAATTCTTTTGCCATCGTTATATCTCCTGACAATAAAGGGGGCTATCGCCCCCTTATAACACTATTTTGTAATCACGATACTTCGTGGGCTCCCACAAAATTAACCGTCGATAGAACGCTTAACTTCAATGATTTCGAAGACTTCGATCATATCGCCAACGCGAACGTCGTTGTAGTTCTTAACGCCGATACCACATTCCATACCGTTACGAACTTCATTGACGTCATCTTTAAAGCGGCGCAGTGATTCTAATTCACCTTCATAGATAACGACGTTATCACGTAATACACGGATTGGGTTATTACGTTTGATGGTGCCCTCAGTGACCATACAACCAGCAACAGCACCGAATTTCGGTGATTTAAACACATCACGAACTTCTGCCAGACCAATAATTTGCTGTTTGTACTCAGGCGCTAACATACCGCTCATCGCTTGTTTGATTTCATCAATTAAGCTATAGATAACAGAGTAGTAGCGTAAGTCAACACTTTCACTTTCAATCACACGACGAGCAGAAGCATCTGCACGTACGTTGAAGCCTAAGATAATAGCATTCGATGCCGCAGCTAATGTTGCGTCAGTTTCAGTGATACCACCGACACCAGAACCGATGATCTTAATTTTAACTTCATCAGTCGACAGCTTCATTAGAGAGTCAGTAATCGCTTCACAAGTACCTTGAACGTCGGTTTTCAGAACGATGTTCAGCTCAGATACTTTACCTTCTTCCATGTTAGCAAACATGTTTTCCAGTTTAGATTTCTGCTGGCGAGCTAATTTAACATCACGGAATTTACCTTGACGGTACAGGGCAACTTCACGTGCTTTTTTCTCGTCACGTACAACGGTGGCTTCATCACCCGCCGAAGGCACGTTAGATAAACCTAAAATCTCAACAGGCATAGAAGGACCTGCAGATTGAACTTCTTTACCTAATTCGTTACGCATTGCACGAATACGGCCATATTCGAAACCACACAGGACGATATCGCCTTTGTTCAATGTACCTTCTTGAACCAGGATTGTTGCAACTGGGCCACGACCTTTGTCTAAGTACGATTCAACAACGACACCGCTTGCCATACCTGCATATACCGCTTTCAGTTCTAAGACTTCAGCTTGCAGCAAGATAGCATCGAGCAGCTCATCAATACCGGTACCTTTCTTCGCAGAAACGCTGATGAACTGAGTATCACCACCCCAATCTTCAGAAATAACACCGTACTGAGACAGCTCATTTCTAACGCGATCTGGGTCTGCTTCTGGTTTATCAATTTTATTTACCGCGACAACAATTGGCACACCTGCCGCTTTCGCATGCTGAATAGCTTCAATTGTTTGTGGCATAACACCATCGTCTGCGGCAACAACCAGAACAACGATATCCGTTGCCTGAGCACCACGAGCACGCATTGAAGTAAACGCGGCGTGACCTGGGGTATCTAAGAAGGTGATCATACCCTTGTCAGTTTGTACGTGGTAAGCACCAATGTGCTGAGTAATACCACCCGCTTCACCTGATGCTACTTTCGTTGAACGAATGTAGTCAAGTAGAGAGGTTTTACCATGGTCAACGTGACCCATAATGGTCACAACTGGCGCACGTGGCTCTTGAAGTGCAGAACCCGTGTCACGGTCATTCATTACCGCTTCTTCTAATTCGTTTTCACGACGCAGAATAACTTTGTGGCCCATTTCCTCTGCGACTAACTGTGCAGTTTCTTGGTCAATCACTTGGTTGATAGTCGCCATGGCGCCCATCTTCATCATAGTTTTGATGACTTGAGAACCTTTTACTGCCATTTTATTAGCAAGTTCACCAACGGTGATCGTTTCACCAATTACCACATCACGGTTAACCGCAACGGCTGGCTTAGTAAAGCTTTGTTGTAAAGAACTACCTTTACGTTGCTTACCTTTGCTGCGACCTGAACGGCCAGCGGCACGTTCTTCTTCGCGATCTGCTTTTTCAGAAAGTTTATTACCTTTCTTTTGGCGAGGTGCTTTTGCAGTACGATTACGTGAACGACGGCCTTCTTCTTTCTCATCACTTTCATCTTCGGCTGCACGAGCGTGCGTCGAAGTTGTTGTGTGATAATCGCTATCTTCTTCAGTTTTCGTGTCTGCAGTCCACTTTTCACCGTTTTCTTCAGCCATTTTGCGTGCTTCTTCAGCCACGCGACGTGCTTCTGCTTCAACTTTGCGCTGAGTTTCTTCTTCAGCTTTACGTTTTAGCTCCGCAGCTTCAGCTTCACGGCGTTGTTTGTCGGCATTACTTTCTACAGCTTTGCCTGCTTTTTGTTGATTTTCGCTTGGTTTCACTTTTTCTCTTTCCGCTGCTTCGCGCGTAGCTTTATCTGCTGCTTCACGTTTTGCTTTCTCTTGGGCTTCACGTTTTGCCTTTTCTTCCGCTTCACGTTTAGCTGTTTCTTCTGCTAATCGTTTTGCTTCTGCTTGACGTTGTGCCAGTTCTTCAGCTTCGCGCTGTGCCTGCTCTTCCGCTTCACGCTGCGCCTGCTCTTCCGCTTTTGCTTCTTCAGCATCACGGTTCACATAAGTGCGTTTTTTGCGGACTTCGACATTTACCGATTTGCTTTTGCCACCGGTGACGGGGACACTCAGCGTACTACGAGTTTTGCGCTGTAGTGTCAATTTGCTTGGCTGACCCGCTACTCCGCCTTGTTCACGGTTTAAATGGCTCAGTAAAGCTTCTTTTTCTGACTGGCTAACAGAGTCATTCTCACCTTTTTTGATCCCTGCTTCAGCAAATTGCTGTACCAGGCGATCAACTGTGGTTTGAATTTCCGTTGCCAATGTTTTTACAGTTTCTGTCATGCCGTTCCTTCCTGCTACAGTGTTTACGCATCGTTACCGAACCAGCAAATATTACGTGCGGCCATGATGAGCGTACCTGCTTTCTCATCATCCAGACCTTCAATATCAATCAGGTCGTCGATGCCCTGCTCAGCAAGATCTTCCAGTGTACAGATTCCACGAGTAGCCAAATTATAGGCAAGAGTACGATCCATACCTTCAAGATTCAACAAATCTTCTGCTGGCTGATTATCACCTAGGCTCTCTTTTTGAGCCAATTCTATTGTGGTGAGGGCCGCTTTCGCTCTTTCACGTAGAACTTCAACAGTCTCTTCATCAAGACCATCAATTTCCAGAAGTTCATTAATAGGCACGTAAGCCAGTTCTTCTAACGTCGAGAAGCCTTCTTCAACAAGTGCAGTGGCAAACTCTTCATCAATATCAAGATGCTTGGTGAATGTATCAATAGAAGCATGTGCTTCTGCCTGATGTTTTGCATTAAGCTCTTCTGCGGTCATGACGTTTAATTCCCACTTGTCATCACCACGGTGTTTTTTCAGTAATTGCGCTGCCAGACGCACGTTTTGACCGTTACGTCCAATGGCTTGCGCCAGATTACTGCTTTCTACGGCAACATCCATCGTACATTTGTCTTCATCGACCACGATAGATGCAACATCAGCCGGAGCCATTGCATTAATAACGAATTGAGCTGGGTTATCGTCCCATAACACAATATCAATTCTTTCGCCGCCTAATTCACTAGAAACGGCTTGAACTCGCGCTCCACGCATACCAACACAAGCACCAACAGGGTCGATACGCTTGTCATTAGTTTTAACCGCAATTTTTGCACGAGAACCTGGGTCACGGGCAGCGGCTTTGATTTCAATAATTTCTTCACCGATTTCTGGCACTTCAATGCGGAATAACTCAATCAGCATTTCAGGGCGAGAACGCGTAACAAAAAGTTGTGCGCCGCGCGCTTCAGGACGAACATCATACAGGACTCCGCGGATACGGTCACCTGGACGGAAGTTTTCACGTGGCAACATATCTTCACGCAGAATCACAGCCTCAGCGTTATTGCCTAAGTCTAACGTGATATTTTCACGATTAACTTTTTTCACCTGAGCAGTGATAATTTCACCTTGTTGCTCACGGAATTGGTCAACAACCATCGCACGCTCTGCTTCGCGTACTTTCTGTACGATAACTTGCTTAGCTGTTTGAGTGGTAATACGGTCAAATACAACAGACTCGATTTGGTCTTCGACGTACTCTCCAAGCTGCAGTGCAGGATCTTCGTATTGAGCCGCTTCTAACGTAATTTCACGCGTTGGCATTGTGACTTCTTCGACAATTAACCAACGACGGAAGGTGTCGAAATCACCTGATTTACGGTCAATTTCTACACGGACATCAATTTCTTGCTCGTATTTCTTTTTAGTCGCCGTCGCTAATGCAGTTTCCAGAGCCTCGAAGATTTTTTCACGAGGGAGGGATTTTTCGTTAGAAACCGCTTCTACAACAGCCAGAATTTCTTTATTCATCCTAGTTGCCTCATTGAACTTTATTAAAAGTGGGGTACCAAGTTAGCTTTCTGGATGTTGCCGAGGGCGAACACCTCATCCTTACCATCTACAGTAACCGTAATCATTTCACCGTCTATGGCCTTAATAACGCCTTGCCACCTACGGCGGTTCTGCATTGCTATACGCAAAGTCAATGCCACCTCTTCACCCATAAAACGCTCGTAATGCGCAATAGTGAATAATGGACGCTCAAGCCCTGGTGACGATATTTCCAGGTTATAAATGACAGAAATTGGATCTTCAACGTCCAATACTGCACTGACCTGATGGCTGACATCAGCACAATCATCAACAGTGATGCCTTCTTCACTATCGATGAAGACACGCAGTGTCGATGTGCGACCACGGATAAACTCTAAGCCAACAAATTCAAAGCCTAGCGCCTCCACCGGTGCTGAAATCATCTCTGTTAATTTCTGTTCTAATGTGGACAAGCCCACCCCCAGACATAAAAAAAGGGCTATAAAAGCCCAGTTAATTCGATTGTCAAATAACAAAAAACCCCGAAATTCGGGGCTTTATGCAACTGGACCCTGTAGTGCACGGGTTCACCATATTCTTATTATACCTGTAAAATCTAGAGAAATCGATGAGAAATTTTGAGAGCTGTTAGTTAACTGCACTTGATTGCTACACCGGATAACTACTATAGACTAAGATACTGACAAGGTATGTTGAATAAGAAATGGTTGCGGGAGCCGGATTTGAACCGACGACCTTCGGGTTATGAGCCCGACGAGCTACCAAGCTGCTCCATCCCGCGTTCGAAAACGTGTCATATTCTACACAGATAACCTGCAAATCACAAGCCATCTAAAATAATGGTGCCGAGGACGGGACTTGAACCCGTACGCCCGTTTTGTAGGCACTACCACCTCAAGGTAGCGTGTATACCAATTTCACCACCTCGGCACTGAGGCGAGGTTATCAATAGTTAATCAATAACCTCAAATTTTAACTTCTCACTCATCGCTGAGCTTACTACTTAATGATGGCATTAGTTGCCTTCATTCGGAATCTTTCACACTTAACGAGGGATATCGCTCGTTGGTGTAGCTGGTGCTGCCGGAACGTCTGTTGGTTGCTCGACTTTTGTAGGTTCACTAATGTTTTCCCACTTACTACCACTACCAGTTCCGTACTTGTTAGCAGTCATATTGCCAAGTATCAAACTGATGATGAAAAACACAGCAGCCAAGATTCCAGTCATACGGGTCATGAAGTTACCTGAGCCCGATGAACCAAACAGTGTTGCAGAAGCGCCCGCACCGAATGAAGCTCCCATGTCAGCACCTTTACCTTGCTGTAACATAATCAGACCAATAAGCCCGATAGCCGCTAGCAAGAAAATAATTAAAAGAGCTACATACATTTGAGTTACCTATTCAGTTGCGGTGCATAGCCTAATGCTATGACCTTTATCACTGCACACCTACTCATTTCGACCGTGAAAGAATACTCTTACGGGATTGAGCAGGTGCGAATACTAACCAAAGCTGAGCCGACAAGCAAGTCTATTTTGATTCCATTTGATTATTTGCAGAAAAAAACAACAAATCATCAAAATATCGCTCAGCTTCACCCATAATAACTTAGCCCGCTGCTTTTACAGCATCCGCAATATAGTTTGCCATTGCAGTCACATCAGCTTCATTTTCACCTTCAACCATGACACGGATTAACGGCTCTGTTCCTGATTTTCTCAGTAATACACGGCCTTTTCCTGCCAATTGTTTTTCAACTTCTTCGTTCGCTGCAACCACCGCATTACTTTGTAGTGGATCGTGTTGGCCTTTGAAACGGACATTGACTAACACTTGAGGTAATAATTTCATACCACTGCATAAGTCATGTAAGCTCATATGGTTACGTACCATAGCACTTAATACCTGCAAGCCTGCAACAATCCCGTCACCAGTAGTCGTTTTATCCAATAAAATCACGTGGCCTGAGTTTTCAGCCCCCATGCGCCAACCTTTTTCCTGTAATTTTTCGAGGACATAGCGGTCGCCCACTTTTGCACGCTCAAAAGGAATTCCTAGCTGTTTCAGAGCGATTTCTAATCCCATATTACTCATTAGTGTTCCGACTACGCCGCCTTTTAGCTGGCCTTGACGTAGTGCTTCACGAGCAATAATAAAGAGGATTTGGTCACCATCGACTTTTTCACCGAGGTGGTCAACCATGATAATGCGGTCGCCATCACCATCAAATGCCAAGCCAACGTGCGCTTTTTCTTCCAGTACTTTTTGTTGCAATTGACGCACATCCGTTGCACCACATTCTTCATTGATGTTGATCCCATTAGGATCACAACCGATAGTGATAACCTCAGCCCCTAATTCACGAAACACATTTGGTGCGATGTGATAAGTCGCCCCGTTAGCACAGTCAATCACTATTTTTAAACTTGCTAGGCTTTGTTCGTTCGGGAACGTACCTTTACAAAATTCAATATAACGGCCCGCAGCATCGACAATACGGTTTGCACGACCTAATTCTGCTGATTCAACGCATGTGATCGGCTTTTCCATTTCAGCTTCAATAGCTTCTTCGACTTCATCAGGCAATTTGGTTCCATCAATTGAGAAGAATTTAATCCCATTGTCATAATATGGGTTATGAGATGCTGAAATGACAATCCCCGCTTCTGCGCGGAAAGTACGTGTTAAATAAGCGACCGCAGGGGTTGGCATTGGGCCAGTGAAAGATGCAGATAAACCTGCAGCAGCTAAGCCGGCTTCTAGCGAGGACTCCAGCATATAGCCAGAAATACGCGTATCTTTACCAATAATAATTTTACGTGAACCATGGCGTGCAAGAACCTTTCCTGCCGCCCAACCTAATTTTAAAACAAAATCAGGAGTAATTGGGCTATCACCCACTTTGCCACGAATACCATCAGTACCAAAATATTTACGGTCGCTCATACGCTTATTTTTCCTTTTCTGACAGAGTCATCTGTACCACTTGCATCGCTTGCACGGTTTCTTTGACATCATGAACTCGAATGATGTGTGCTCCTTGCATCGCAGCAATCACTGCGCAAGTTAGGCTGCCTGCGAGACGTTCTTGTGGTGGAACATTTAATAATTGTCCAATCATAGATTTACGTGACATCCCTGCCAATAGCGGTAGTCCGAAATTATGAAATTGCTCTAAGTTTGCCAATAACTGGTAATTATGCGACAAGTTCTTACCAAAACCAAAGCCTGGATCAAGGATAATTTGCTGTCTCTCTATCCCTGCAGTCACGCATCGGGTGATTTCAGCGTCAAGATAGTCTTTTACTTCACGCACCACGTTTTCATAATTTGGTGCTTCTTGCATCGTTCTTGGCTGGCCTTGCATATGCATAATGCAAACGGGTAAACCTGTTTTCGCAGCAACTTCTAATGCACCTGGCTCATGGAGCGAACGAATGTCATTGATAATATGCATGCCTGCGTTTGCAGCTTCGGCCATGACTTTCGCTTTCGAAGTATCAACTGAAATCCACACATCAAAACGCTGTGCTATCGCTTCAACAATGGGAATAACTCGGTCAAGTTCCTCATTCACAGAGACTTCAGCGGCGCCAGGACGGGTCGATTCGCCACCAATATCAATGATAGCCGCGCCGTGTTGAACCATTTTTGCCACATGCTCAAGCGCATCATGATAACGATTATGAGTGCCACCATCTGAAAATGAATCAGGAGTGACATTCAAAATCCCCATCACCTTTGGTGTGGATAAGTCAAGAACACTGCCTCTCGCTTTGATTTGCATTGTTATTTTTCCTTAACGAAAAAAACCCCAGCGAACTGGGGTCTTAGTATTTTATTTCACGACCGCTTATTGTGGTTTGCTGTCGTTATTATCTGATGGTTTTGATTCATCAGTATTATTACTATTATCGGTATTACTTGGTTCTTCAGCACTGTTATTAGGTTCTTCAGATTGAGGTTTTTCGGCTGTTTTTGCTACATTTGCCGCACCTTTACCAAATGTTCCGGTCACATTACTGACTTTTTTATCTTCATCCCAACCCGCTGGTTCACGAACTGGACGACGATTCATTAAATCATCAATCATTGGCATATCGATAGTTTCATATTTCAGTAATGCATCTTTCGTTGCATGTAGAATATCGATATTGTCTTCCAGTGTTTTGTAAGCCAGTTGGTAACAGTGGTCTAAAATTTTCTTAATTTCTTCATCAACAATACGTGCTGTTTCATCAGAAATTCCAGAACCATTACCTGAAGAACGACCTAAGAACGCTGGACCTTCTTCTTTCGAGTATTGCATTGGGCCTAAACGGTCTGAGAAGCCCCATTGCGTTACCATGTTACGTGCCGTATTAGTTGCAAACTGAATATCTGAAGATGCTCCCGTCGTTACTTTATCGCGACCGTAAATCAGTTCTTCAGCAATACGCCCCGCATAGGCTGTCGCAATCATACCTTCGAGTTTCAAGCGACTACGGCTAACTTCATCACCTTCCGGTAAGAAGAAGGCCACACCCAGTGCTTGACCACGTGGAACAATTGTGACTTTGTGAACAGGGTCATGCTCTGGCATTAAATGACCGATAATCATATGACCACCTTCATGGTAAGCCGTTGATTCTTTTTGCTCTTCGGTCATCATCAGAGAACGACGCTCTGCACCCATCCAAATTTTGTCACGCGCTTTTTCGAATTCAACCATGGAAACGACACGCATGTTTGCACGTGCGGCAAACAACGCGGCTTCGTTAACCAAGTTTGCCAATTCAGCACCCGAGAAGCCAGGTGTTGCACGAGCAAGAATGAAAGTATCTACGCTTGGGTCGATAGGAACACGACGCATATGTACTTTCAGAATTTGTTCACGGCCACGAACGTCTGGTAAGCCAACAACTACCTGACGGTCAAAACGACCTGGACGTAATAAAGCAGGGTCAAGTACGTCAGCACGGTTAGTTGCTGCGATAACAATAATACCCTCATTACCTTCAAAACCGTCCATTTCAACTAGCATTTGGTTCAGTGTTTGCTCACGCTCATCGTGACCACCACCAAGACCGGCACCACGTTGACGACCTACTGCGTCAATCTCATCGATAAAGATGATACAAGGCGCTGCTTTTTTCGCTTGTTCGAACATATCACGAACACGAGAAGCCCCCACACCCACAAACATTTCCACGAAGTCTGAACCGGAAATAGTGAAGAATGGGACTTTTGCCTCACCAGCGATAGCTTTTGCCAGTAATGTTTTACCTGTTCCTGGAGGCCCTACCATCAGGACGCCTTTTGGAATTTTACCGCCAAGTTTTTGGAAACGAGCAGGTTCACGCAGAAACTCTACGATTTCGCCTACTTCTTCTTTGGCTTCATCACACCCAGCAACGTCTGCAAATGTTGTTTTGATCTGATCTTCTGTCAGCATGCGGGCTTTACTTTTGCCAAATGACATCGCCCCCTTGCCGCCACCGCCTTGCATCTGGCGCATGAAGAAAATCCAGACACCAATCAACAGAAGCATTGGGAACCAGGAAATAAAAATAGATGTCAGTAAGCTAGGTTCTTCTGGTGGTTCACCAACAACCGTCACATGCTTATTCAGCAAAGTGTCTAACAGCTTCTCATCCTGCATAGGAAGATAAGTTGTATAGCGGCTATTATCAGCCTTTCTGACGTTCAGTTCACGACCGGTGATACGAACTTCACGCACCTGATCCTGGGCTAACTCATTGATAAACGTAGAATAATCGACTCTGCGACTATTCGAATCGCTTGGGCCAAAACTCTGGAACAAGGACATCAGAACAACTGCGATGACTAACCAGAGAATCAGGTTTTTCGCCATGTCACTCAAGGGATTAACCTCATATTACAACTGTGTTAACAAATAACGCTCAGGGTACTATAGTTTTAGCCCTGTCGCTACAATGTATACTTCACGTGACCGTGCCCGCGAAGATTCGGGTTTACGAACTTTTACTTTCGTAAACAGGGAGCGGATATCCCTAAGGTAATCGTCAAAGCCTTCTCCCTGAAACACTTTAACAATGAAACTCCCCCCAGGCGCCAATACAGCACGGCACATATCCAATGCTAATTCAACTAGATACATAGAGCGAGGAATATCAACCGCTGGTGTCCCACTCATATTTGGCGCCATGTCAGACATGACCACCTGTACTTTTTTGTCGCCAACGCGTTCTAACAAAGCGGCGAGAACGGCTTCATCGCGAAAATCCCCTTGCAGGAAATCAACGCCAACGATTGGGTCCATCGGCAATAAGTCACAAGCAATAACCCGCCCATTATGACCTATTTGGCTAACAACGTATTGCGACCAACCACCAGGGGCTGCTCCTAAATCAACAACGGTCATACCTGGTTTAAAAATTTTATCACCTTGCTGGATTTCTTCCAGCTTAAACCATGCACGTGAGCGTAGCCCTTTTTTTTGTGCTTGCTGAACATATTTATCACTAAAATGCTCTTGCAACCAGCGACTTGAGCTTGCCGAACGTTTTTTATTGGCCATTGTGCTTTCCAACTATACTAAAAGAACTTCACCTAACTTGCTGCTTCTTTACCATCAAAAAGATATAATTGATGGTGATAGATATCAGATGGCGGTAGAATAAGCCATTTTCAATACTAACCAAGCAAAAAATCAATGAATCTTAATAAAAAACAAATTCAGCACCTAAAAAGTCTCGCTCACCATTTAAACCCTGTTGTTATGATCGGCAACAATGGTTTAACCGAAGGTGTTTTGGCTGAGATTGAACTCTCATTAGCGCATCATGAGCTTATCAAAGTCAAGATCGCAGGCGAAGACCGTGATACTAAAAATTTGATCGCTGATGCGATTGTTCGCGAAACTGGTGCAGTAAATGTACAAATCATCGGTAAAATTCTTGTTATCTACCGTCCTTCGGCAGACAGCAAAATCATTTTACCTAAATAATTTCCCATCATTTATATAAAAATGCCATTGAAAGCATGTTTTATATGATGAAAAAGGCCGCCTGCGGCCTTTTTCTTTAAATCAGGGAAATAATATAACCAATTCAGGGAAATAGGAATCAGATATACTCAACTTTAAGAATTTCGAACTCAACATCGCCACCTGGGGTTTTAATTGAGACCACGTCATCAACTTCTTTACCCACTAAACCACGTGCTATCGGGGAGTTAACAGAAATCAGATTGATCTTAATATCTGCTTCGTCATCACCAACGATACGATACGTTAGCTCTTCATCGGTATCAACATTCAGTACTGTCACAGTTGCGCCAAAGATAACGCGACCATTATTGACCATTTTAGTTACATCGATCACTTGAGCGTGAGAAAGCTTACCTTCGATTTCTTGAATACGGCCCTCACAGAAACCTTGTTGCTCACGTGCTGCATGATATTCTGCATTTTCTTTTAAGTCACCGTGCTCACGCGCTTCTGCAATAGATGCAATAATTTCTGGGCGACGGACAGATTTAAGGAATTCAAGCTCTTCTCTTAGCTTATCCGCACCAAGTACCGTCATCGGGATCTGTTTCATTAATAAATACCTCGGTTCAATCCTATCTAAAAACAAGTATCTTCCTGATTTTGTAACAACAGTACACCGAACACCTACGTAAAACCGGGGGTGTTCTAGTAAAAAAACGCAATCAGACTTATGTACTCATTTATCTTATCATAATGTACGCTATTTTAACTGAGACTTAATAACGGGTCACCGTTTACTTTCTTGGGCATTACACTTTAGTATGTATTATATGTCCACCCTAATGCGTGAAATATATGTCATTATTAACTTTAACCAGAAAATGGATCATCTCTTTAGGAATTACCTTAGCCAGTACGCAAGTTTTTGCGATTCCTATTGATGAGTACAAACAATATTTACCTGATGGCACTAACCTTGCTCTGGTCGCGCAAAAAGTGGGAAGTAGTACCCCATTAATTGATTATAATGCACAGCAAATGGCATTACCTGCAAGTACACAAAAGGTTGTGACCGCTCTTGCTGCCCTATTACAACTGGGGCCAGATTACCGTTTTGTCACCAATTTTGAAACTGATGCAAAACTTAGCAACAACACATTGACTGGCGATTTAGTGATCCGCTTCAGTGGTGACCCAACACTAACCCGTCAACAAATTCGCAATATGGCTAATGCGTTAAAGCAGCTTGGGATCCATAAAGTTGATGGCGATCTCGTCGTTGATATTTCTGCTTTTACTAGCCATGACAAAGCGCCTGGTTGGGTTTGGAATGATATGACCCAATGTTTTAGTGCGCCACCTGCAGCTGCTATCATTGACCGCAACTGTTTTTCAGTTTCTCTTTATCCCGCAGAAAAAGCAGGTGACTATGCCTTCATTAAGGCGGCTAGTTTTTACCCTGTCAATATGTTCAGCGAAGTCAAAACATTAGCTAAAGGCTCCCCTGAAGCACGCTATTGCGAACTTGATGTTGTTCCTGGTGAACTGAATCGCTATACCTTGACAGGTTGCTTAACTCAACGCAGCGAGCCCTTACCACTTGCCTTTGCGGTACAAAACGGAGCAAGTTACTCAGGGGCGATTGTCAAAAATGAATTAACCACTGCGGGTATTGAGCTCACCGGCCATGTGAAAAAGCGCACATTCCCAGCGCCTCAATCACAAGTGTTAGTCAAAACTGAATCTAAACCACTGCATGACTTGTTAAAAGTGATGCTAAAAAAATCCGATAATATGATAGCAGACACTGTTTTTCGTACTATCGGTCGAGAATATTATGGCGTCCCAGGTACTTGGCGCTCAGGATCCGATGCGGTAAGACAAGTACTGAAGCAAAAAGCGGGGATCGATCTTGGCAATACTGTGATGGTTGATGGTTCAGGACTGTCTCGCCACAATTTGATCACGCCTGCAACAATGATGGAGATCTTGCAATTTATCGCAAAAAACGATCAACAGCTCGATTTTATCTCCATGCTTCCACTTGCAGGTCATGATGGTACATTGCGTTATCGTGGCGGCTTTGATGAAGCTGGTGTAAATGGTAAAGTTTCCGCCAAAACGGGGGCATTGCAAGGGGTCTATAATCTCGCAGGTTTTATCACAACTGCCAGTGGCCAGCGTGTTGCTTTTGTGCAGTTTATCTCTGCTTATGCAGTACCGCAAAACCAGCAACGTACTCGTCGAGTACCATTAGTACGGTTTGAAAGCCGTTTGTATAAAGATCTGTATCAGAAAAACTGATCATACGTGATTTAGATATTAAAAAGGCGCTTTCGCGCCTTTTTATATTTCTAAGATAAACTATTTTTGATAAATGATTTCGACACCTTCGTCGTCATCTTCATCCCAATCGTCATCCCAGTCATCATCAAAATCTTCAGTACCAGAAAGTTGTTCCTTATGATAATCATCCCACATGAATTCAACTTTTTCAGGTTGCTGTGCATCTTCAGTTGTTGCCATATCACGTGGTTGAGTATTCATAAATTCCATGATATCCCAACACAGTGCTTTCACACCTTCGTGGTTAACCGCTGAAATCATGTAGAATTTATCTTCCCAGCCCATCGCTTTAGCAATTTCTGCCGCACGCTGTGCTGATTCCTCTTCACCTAAGATATCAATTTTATTGAAGACTAACCAACGTGGTTTTGCTGCCAGTTTTTCACTGTATTTTTCTAACTCACTGATGATGATCTTCGCATTTTCGACAGGATCAGACTCATCAATAGGGCAAATGTCAATCAAGTGAAGTAAGACACGACAGCGCTCTAAGTGTTTCAGGAATTGGATCCCAAGGCCTGCACCTTCTGCTGCGCCTTCGATCAATCCTGGAATATCGGCAACCACAAAGCTTTGCTCGTTATCCATACGCACGACACCCAAGCTTGGGACTAAAGTGGTAAATGGATAATCAGCGACTTTTGGTTTTGCTGCTGATACAGAACGGATAAATGTTGATTTACCTGCATTTGGCATACCAAGCATGCCCACATCTGCTAACAGCATCAATTCTAACAGTATTTCGCGGGTTTCACCTTTAGTCCCCATAGTACGTTGACGTGGAGCGCGATTTACTGAAGATTTAAAACGGGTATTCCCAAGCCCATGGAAACCGCCTTTAGCGACCATATGACGTTGATCATGACGTGTCATATCACAAAGTACTTCGTTGGTCCCTAAATCGCGTACACGCGTTCCTACAGGTACTTTTACAGTGATGTCTTGACCACGTTTACCTGTACATTCACGGCTTTGGCCATTTTGGCCACGTTCTGCACGAAATGATTTTTCAAAACGATAGTCGATTAGCGTGTTGAGGTTTTCGTCTGCTTGTAAGTAAACGTCCCCACCATCGCCACCGTCACCACCGTCCGGTCCCCCTTTAGGGATGTATTTTTCACGGCGGAAGCTGACACAACCATTGCCACCATCTCCTGCCACGACCAATATTTTGGCTTCATCTACAAATTTCATAATTCTTTCTCCGCTTCTGAGCCGCATAACGCTGGATGGCTGTTCTACTCAGAGATGGTGTATCTTTAATACGTGTGTAGTTCATTAAAGATCAAATATCTGAATATAAAAAGCCCCGCAAAAGGTTTTTGCAGGGCTTTAATTCTGAATTAAAGGTCAGAAAACTTATTCAGCTTCGATGCTGATAAATTTACGATTGTTTGGACCTTTAACTTCAAATTTAACTTTACCGTCCGCTAATGCGAACAGAGTGTGGTCACGGCCACAACCTACGTTGTTACCTGCGTGGAACTTAGTACCACGTTGACGAACGATGATGCTACCTGCTAATACAGCTTCACCACCAAAACGTTTAACACCTAAACGTTTTGCTTCTGAGTCACGACCGTTACGAGTCGAACCACCAGCCTTTTTGTGTGCCATTAATCTGCTCTCCTAAATCTTAAGCGATGACAGTGATCTTAACATCAGTGAACCACTGACGATGACCCTGTTGTTTACGGCTATGTTTACGACGACGGAATTTGACGATTTTAACTTTTTCGCCACGACCGTGTGCAACCACTTCCGCTTTCACTTTAACGCCTTCAACGACAGGAGCGCCGATTTGGATCTCATCGCCATTAGCAACCATCAGAACTTGATCAAATTCAACAGTTTCACCTGTTGCGATGTCCAGCTTTTCTAGGCGGACAGTTTGACCTTCGCTAACTCGGTGTTGTTTACCACCACTTTGGAAAACCGCGTACATATTAACTCCGCTTTCCGCGTACCCGCTAAATATTTCAATTCCAGAGTACGCTATAAAATATTCACAATAGGGCGCGAATTCTACGCAAAAAAGCAGCAGAACACAAGCCAATAATGCGGTTAGATGACAAAAAATACGACTTTTTTCTCAATAACCGTTTTTGAGCATTGATTTCGTCCCTATTCACTCAATTGTTACTTATTTAAACATTTTTTGCATCACACCTGATAATCTTATAATTAATAATGTTATGCTAGAAAGATAACTGTTCTATCGGTCTCCCATTTTTTTATTTCGGGAATGAACCAAAAACTAATAATATGAATAAATTACGATGAATTTAGAATCTATTATTGAACTGACAACTGAGGATATGTCAGCGGTAAACGAAGCCATCCTCAGTCAATTGAATTCAGATGTTACACTAATTAACCAGCTTGGTTATTACATAGTCAGTGGTGGCGGTAAAAGGATCCGGCCAATGATCGCAATACTTGCAGGTCGATCCTTAGGCTATTCGGGTCATAAACATACCCAAGTTGCTGCATTGATCGAGTTCATTCATACAGCAACATTGCTGCATGATGACGTCGTTGATGAATCTGATATGCGTCGTGGAAAGCAAACTGCAAATGCTGTTTTTGGTAATGCCGCGAGTGTCTTAGTAGGTGATTTTATTTACACTCGATCATTCCAGATGATGACGGATCTTGATTCAATGCGAGTGCTAAAACTAATGTCTGAAGCGACGAATGTGATCGCTGAAGGCGAAGTTTTACAGTTGATGAACTGCAACGATCCTAACATTACTGAAGAAAACTACATGCAAGTGATCTACAGTAAAACCGCACGTCTGTTTGAAGCAGCGGCTCATGCATCTGCGATTTTAGCCAATGCAACACCCGTGCAAGAAAAAGCACTACAAGATTATGGTCGTTATATTGGTACCGCTTTCCAGTTAATTGATGATCTCCTCGATTATGATGCAGACAACGCTCAACTGGGGAAAAACACGGGTGATGACTTAGATGAAGGTAAGCCTACACTTCCCCTACTTCACGCGATGCAAAATGGTAACGAAGAAGAATCAGCATTGATCCGCCAAGCCATTGAACAAGGTAATGGACGCCATCTGTTAGATACTGTTCTCGCAACCATGAAACGCTGTGGTTCTCTTGAATATACTTATGAAAGAGCCCAAGAAGAAGCACAAAAAGCGATTGATGCCTTACATGTCATTGAAGATTCAATTTATAAAGATGCATTGATCGGCTTAGCTTATATCGCAATCCAACGCCATTCTTAGTCACTAAAAAAGATAAAGCGGGTCAAGAAAAGGGGAAACGCTATTTTTCCCCTTTGTCTTCTTCATCAATTTGAGCAAGCAGTGATGACAGACCATAACGCAGGATGTATTTCACTATTTTATTGCGCTCAGGCTCAGTCAGTTGGTAATACGCTTCCGACCAGATTTGCAATGCATCGGTTCTTTGGCTTTGATAAGTTACCGAAGGCTCATGCAGGCTAAGCTGCCCTTGGATTTCCCCCGGTAAGCTTTCAAAGTAATACTCAACAGCCTTACCCTGTACCCCTCTTTTACGGCGGTTTTTCCAGCCTTCTCGTCTTGCCATTAGGTTAATTCCCTGGGGTGATGTAGGGAGCCCTTCTAACCCTGCTAATTCTTTGGCAGTGAACCACAATTTTTTCATTTTCACTTCACGCTTATATTATGAAACCCGCTGTTGCAGCTTTGCTAAAATGTCATCAGTTAAAAAAATTTTTAAATTCAATATAATATTATTTTTATATATTAATTATTTACACCTTAAGTAATTGTAAATTATTTATTATTAATTAAATTAATTAGCGCTAATGCCCCTTCACGCATAATAAATGTCAGGATAATGTCTCTCTCCTCATTGGAAAGCTGGTTATAAGCTTCCTGCCAAATAAAGGCATTATCATTTCTTTTTACTTGATAAGGTGGTGAAGTTTCGTTAGCAAACTGACCTTCAAAAATATCGATAGGTAAAGAACTAATATGGTATTCCAATGCTTTGCCTTGAATACCCCGCCTTTTGCGGTTTAACCAGTTTTCACGCCTTGCCATTGCATTAATACCTTGAGTTGTCATGGGAAGCCCTTGTAACCCAACCAACTCTTTTGCCGTTAGCCATTCCTTGTACATGCTGACCCTCCTAGTCATGATGACAATTTAATTTTCAGTTGTTGAAAACTATCTATATTTTCTCAAAACCTTATTGACTCATTCGTTTTATTTATACCTATAAATAATAATATACAAATTATATTTGTTATTAGCATTCTAATTTCTTTTAATAACAGATAATTAAATAATTTACTTGCTAATAATTTAACTAATTTTATTAACTAATCTAGATATATTACTCGTACAAGTAAAAAGTAGCATTAAATACGCTATTCTTGTCCCTAACTAGAAAGAGTTAGTTTTAACATCAAAGTTTTATCCTAATTCACAGTTATTCATTCTGACTTTCTATTTAATTTCATAAAAACCACGACAGTTTCATAAAATGAATTTTTAAGAAAAAATCAGAAATTATTTTGGGAAATTTCTGTTATTTTATTTCCAATAACTAAACGGATGTACTGAATGTATCATAATTTTCGGTTACTCGTACCACTAACTCTACATGATTCTAAGTGAAAAAAGGACTAAAAAATGATTTTACGGAAGTCGGACTGGCACCCTGCAGACATCATTGCAGCTTTACGTAAACGTGGAACTACACTTGCCGCAATTTCACGCGAGGCAGGGTTAAGCTCTTCAACGTTAGCAAATGCACTATCACGTCCTTGGCCTAAAGGGGAATGGATCATTGCAAATTTCTTAGCGATCCACCCTGCTGAAATTTGGCCAAGTCGTTATTACGATCCAATTACAGGGGATTTATTAGAAAGAAAAGTCAGAGTAAAAACACCAGTGGAAGATTAAAAACTGAATGAAATAAATTATAAGGCCGTGAATAATAAATTAATTTATTCACGGCGTTATCTTTTGATGGCAAATCAATAAAAACAGCTTTGTTTACTTCATTCGCGCGAAACCATCAGCAAGGTCTTGTTTTAAATCATCTAAATTTTCTAAGCCAATCTGCAAGCGCAATGTTGGCCCTCCAGGATTCCAATTAGTCACAGTTCGATATTCAGCACAGTTAAATGGAATAATTAAGCTTTCAAATCCCCCCCATGAATACCCCATACCAAAAATTGATAAACCATCCAGCATTCTTGCAATATCTGTTTGGGTATATTTAGGATCAAGTACAATGGAAAATAGCCCCGATGAACCTGTGAAATCCCGCTTCCAAATTTCATGGCCTGGGCAATCCGCAAATGCAGGGTGCAAAATACGAATCACTTCGGTGCGTTCTTGCAGCCAATGTGCAATATTTAAAGCTCTTTCTTGGGCTTCTTTTAAACGAATAGGTAAGGTTCGCAAACCACGTAACGCAAGAAAACAGTCCTCTGCTCCCGGCAGCATGGCCATGTAATCATAAGTTTCACGTAATTTCGGCCACCACGCTTGGTTTGCTGAGACAACTCCCATTAGCAAATCAGAATGGCCACCTAAATATTTAGTACCCGCCTCCAGCGAGATATCACAACCCAGTTCATGAGCTTTAAAAAATAGAGGTGTCGCCCATGTATTATCAATAATCGTCGCAATATTATGGCGCTTTGCAACCTCAACAATTGCAGGAACATCCTGAATTTCGAAACTTTGAGAGCCAGGGGATTCTAAAAAAATTGTGCTGGTATTTGGCGTTACTAGTTTTTCAATATCAGCACCAATCATCGGATCATAATAGGTCGTGATGATCCCCATTTTATCCAACAAACCATGGCAAAATTTACGTGTTGGCCGATAAACACTATCAGGCATTAATAAATGGTCACCTGTTTTCAAGGTTGTCAGCAATGCCAATACAATCGCGCCTAAACCAGATGGTGAAAGCACCGTACCTTCAGCTCCAGCAAGAGCAGACCAAGCTTGCTCCAATTGCTTAATTGTTGGCGTGCCCGCTGTGCCATAATTAAATTCCGCCCTATCATTAATTAAAGCATCAACCGTTGGAAATACGACCGTTGAGCCACGATAAATGGGGGCATTTACAAACCCAGCTTGCTTAGCGGGGTCTCTCCCTAACTGGGTAACTTGTGTATCAACATGAAATTCAGATACCGCTTTTTTCTTCATGAGATCCTCTCAACAACATTATTATTTATTCGAAAAATTTAAAGAATGGAGATAGGCATAACAACACACCAAAGAAAATGATGAACCACACTGTTGGGCCTTTAAATTTGTGTAATGCAGGGACTTTGTAAACCAGATAGCAAGGAATTAAACAAGAAACGATACCAAATAATGGGCCACCAAGTTGCATAAAAAATAGAATTGAGAACCGTGTTGAAACCCAAAACCACAGTGCAATGATAACGCCTAAGCATACCCCATAATGTAGCACTGTTTGGTTGATACGTTCTTCAGGAATAAATCGACTCAGTAAATTGACTACGATGCCTTTTATCGCTTCTTGGAAGCCTAAATAAATGCCTAAGAATGCCGTCAAGATAGCAAAAATATTGAGTAATGCGGTCATTACTTTTACAACGGCACCGGGTATCACTTGCGCAGCAATCGCTAATGCTGAAATATTTTGTTCAAAAGCCGATACCGCTTGCTCATGGCTAATTGAAAAAGTAAAAGAAAAAGCAAAAAACAAGACTGCAACAGCGAGAATAATATATGCAACACGGTTAGCGCGTATTGCACGGTATGTCGCAATGCGTTTATCACTTTCTATTTTACGATACGCAATATTCATAGGACTCAATATTTGCACAAATAATATAGAAAATAGGGTAAATGGGAGTGTTAAAAAAACATCCCGCATAAATGGGAGAAAATCAGGAAAAGCCGTGATATTCGCAAAATTCCAATATGGCACCATCACTATACCAAGCAGTACGATAATGCCAAATTTTACAATAACCATTGGACCAGAGACTTTAAACAGTAACCGCTCCCCTTGTGCAGCAATGGCGACTAATACTGATATAATAATCAATCCATACCAAACAGAATCAGATAATAGCCCTTCCGTTAGTCCAAACGTTTTAATGTAAGAAGCGCTGTCGAAGGTGACTGCCAACGAGTAAGAAAACATCCCGTGCAATAACATCAAGAAATAGGCAATTCCTAATGCTATCCCCCAGTTTTCCCCCAAATATTGTGTAATAACACTCGCGTAATCATTGCATTCTTCAGATTCTGATAATGTTCTTAGATATAAATTTTGTAGCCAATAAATTGCTGGATAAGAAAGCATTGTCGCTGCAATAAAGACCCAAATACCTTTGATACCAATTTGCACAGGCATAAAAACAATTCCTGAACCAATTGCCATGCCAATGCACAAAATAACCCAACCAACATCATATTTTGTAAAGGGGATCTTTTTCGTATTAATCGGATTATCTGCACTTGCCTGAATACTATTAGACATAGTCTATTCCTCAACGTTATAGATTTAATTATTAAAAAAGTTAGGAACAACATTATTGTGTAGGAACTAGGTTTCTTTTTAAAACTGGTGTGGCATGAGTAAACTGCGATAAATTCACAATTATAGTATGCTGGAATAAACGGGTTTAATAGGGCATGACAATGCTAATAAATAAAAACACTTTTGCGTTTAAAGCAAAAATTGACAGCTACGCGATTTTTCGGCATTTAGAGTTATTCATTAAAATCGTCGAGTGCAATAGCTTCAGCCTTGCCGCCAAGAAGCTGAATGTAACACCATCGTCAGTTAGTCGAGGTCTTCAACAACTCGAAGATCAGTTGGGGGTTGTACTCCTAAAGCGCACAACGCGAAATTTTATTTTAACGGATGCAGGGCGCTATTTATTGCAACGATCGCAAAACTTATTGGCCGATCTCGATGACTCATTGGTCAATACCGCCAGCTTCTATCAACATGCTCAAGGGCAATTAAAAATTACCTGTTCTATTGCATTTGGAGTCTGTCATTTAATGCAAATATACAGTGAATACCGAGAAACCAATCCGAAAGTGAGTTTGTCTGTTGACCTTAATGATGAGCTCATTAATTTAAATGAAGTCGATTTTGATATTGCGTTACGAATTACCAGCCATCCCCCCGAAAACTTTGCGTTACGAAAAATTTGTAATATTAATTGGGTATACTGTGGGAGCCGTACTTATTTCGAACGATATGGTATTCCTCAATCTCCTGCCGATATTGCATCACACAATTGTTTAATTAACCCAAATATTCCTGACACTTGGCGCATGACAGATAAAGACGGTAGCGCATATCCTCTAGAAATTAATAATATGATTGAGGTAAATAGTAGCTTAGGGTTATTAGAGGCGGCTCGCTGCCATCAAGGTATCGTTTGTTTACCAACTTATATGCTAGGCAATTATATTGAAAATGGGGAATTGCTCCCTGTTTTATTGGATTATGACCCTAAATCCACTCCATTTGCCCTATATGCCTTATACCACCCAGCCCACACTCACTCACCTAAAATCAGGACATTTATTGATTTTTTAGTAGAGAAAATACCATCAGATCCGCATTGGGACCATTGGATGCGGCAGCATGCTTCATGATGACTTACCAATAAAAAAGGTTGAGTTCAAAACGAAACTCAACCTTTTACTATTAGGAAAAATTAATTGGCATTAGCCATTAATGAATTTTTCACCTAATTCGATATCTGCTTTTAATACATCTAGCATATCTTTCAGTGCTTTTTCTTCAAATGCACTTAATTTACCGATTGGTAAATGCTTTTCGATACCGTTTTTGCCTAAAACAACAGGTTGTGCGAAGAAGCGAGCATGTTCACCATCACCTTCGGTGTAAACACATTCAACCACATTGCTTTCGCCTTGGAGACCACGAATTAAAGATAAACCTAAACGTGCAGCTGCTTGGCCCATAGATAAAGTTGCAGACCCGCCACCCGCTTTCGCTTCAACGACTTCTGTACCTGCATTTTGAATACGTTTAGTTAACGCAGCAACTTCCTCGTCAGTGAAGCTAACACCTTCAATTTGAGATAACAGAGGCAGAATGGTCACACCAGAGTGGCCGCCGATCACAGGCACTTCAAGATCATTAACATTTTTGCCTTTTAATTCAGCAACAAACGTATTAGAACGAATGATATCTAATGTCGTCACACCGAATAAACGGTTTTTATCATAGACGCCTGCTTTTTTCAGGACTTCTGCAGCGATAGCAACGGTGGTATTCACTGGGTTAGTGATAATACCAATCAATGCTTTAGGGCAAGTTTCAGCAATTTGTTGGATCAGGTTACGGACAATACCCGCATTGATGTTAAATAAGTCAGAACGGTCCATACCTGGTTTACGAGCAACACCCGCAGAAATAAGGACAATGTCAGCACCTTTCAATGCAGGTTTTGCATCTTCGCCAGCAAAACCTGTCACTTTAACATCAGTAGGGATATGGCTTAAGTCAGCAGCAACACCTGGAGTGACTGGTGCGATGTCGTAGAGGGAGAGTTCTGAACCTGCTGGGAGCTGGTTTTTGAGAAGAAGGGCGAGAGCCTGACCGATACCACCTGCTGCACCTAGGACTGCAACTTTCATTCTGAAACTCCTTAATTTGTACTTTAAAAAGATATCACTTTATTTGTTATACACTTAACACATTACGTATAAAAAACAATTTGTTAACAGATAGAGAGAGAGTTTAACGCAAGAGAACTTGTTTAATAATTGCCAGTATTCTAAACAAATTCCTTATCTGTTAATGAGATAACGGGCACTTTTTTAACAAATAGTTTTTCTAGCTATTGCATTTCGCACAATAAGTTGTTTTTAGTGTATATTATTCAATCAAAAACATTTTTATTAACAATAAATTTACAACGAATATCTGAAAAATTCATTGCTCTATCATGCTAATTTTTCATTTCCATAATTTACGATAAATAAATACTTCTGACTATCAACTCAAAACGCACTTACCTAACTTCAAGTGATTACTGGTTATAAAATCATCATAACGCAATTTTGTTGCATAAAAATGCACTTTTACGGATAATACAACTTAGTTCAATGCAAAAGAATGGGTTAATTATGCGCACTCCGTCTAAACAAGAAGACTTGGTTAAGGCTTTTAAAGCCCTACTTAAAGAAGAAAAATTTAGCTCGCAAGCTGAGATCGTCACGGCTTTGCAAGAAGAAGGCTTCGAAAATATTAACCAATCAAAAATTTCCAGGATGCTAACTAAATTTGGTGCTGTTCGCACCCGTAATGCAAAAATGGAAATGGTATATTGCCTACCTACAGAGCCCGGTGTTCCTACCGCCACCAGCCCACTCAAAAATTTGGTTTTGGATATAGACTATAACCCTTCTGTTGTCGTGATCAGAACGAGCCCAGGGGCTGCACAGCTTATTGCACGCTTGTTAGATTCATTAGGTAAAGCGGAAGGAATTTTAGGTAGTATTGCTGGTGATGATACTATCTTCTCAACGCCAGCAAACAATTTTACCACAAAAGAGCTATATGAAGCGATTTTAGCGTTGTTTGAACAAGAGCTCTAATCCATACTAATTTAAGCATCAAAAGAGGGAAATTGAATTTCCCTCTTTTTGTTTTTATCTATTTCTATTCGATTTTGGGACATCATTTTGCTATTTGATATTTTTCGTAACTTCATACACTACGGCTTTCATTTTCTGATGCCAATTGCCTTTGGTTACCTGTTTTGGCGAAAAAATTGGAAACTAGCCGCCCTGATTATGATTGCCACAATGGCTATCGACTTAGATCATCTGCTGGCTGATCCGATTTTCGACCCAGAGCGCTGTGGCATCGGATTCCACCCGCTTCATTCTTTTTGGGCTGCTGTTATCTATGTGGTGTTATTATTCATGCCATCATGGAAACTTAAAGCCATTGCCGTTGGTTGTTTATTCCACCTTTTTACTGATTCACTAGATTGTTATATGGGAAGCTTAAAAAAAGAAATGAATAGCCCAATAACATTAAGTCTCGTCATAGAACAGCGCCCATTAGGTATGCCAAACATAAAAAAACCCAGCAATCATAAGAATCACTGGGGTTATCAAATAGCTAGCTAATAGAATTAATCATCTTGCTCTGTTTCTGATTTGGCTTTCAAACCTGCGAGTAATTTGCCATGAATACCGCTGAAGCCACCGTTGCTCATCACCAAAATATGATCGCCCGGCTGTGCGGTTTCAATAATCATATTGGTGAATGCCTCAATATCTGCACTCCAACGCGCGGGTTGAACACATTTTTCAGCGATGTCTGTGACCATCCAAGGGATATTGGCAGGTTGGAACAGAAATACTTCATCTGCACGGCCTAGCGCAGGTGCAATATCATTTTTATTGATACCCATTTTCATCGTATTCGAGCGAGGTTCGAGCACCGCAAGAATACGTGAAGTTCCGCCAACTTTGCTGCGAAGTGCTTCTAACGTCGCTAAAATAGCAGTTGGGTGATGTGCAAAATCATCGTAAACACTGACACCATTTTCAACACCACGTAGCTCAAGGCGACGGCGTGCATTGATAAAACGATTCAAAGCGAGGCAAGCTTCTTTTACTGGAACGCCCACATGGTGAGCCGCTGCAATCGCCATCAGTGCATTTTGGATATTGTGATTACCCACTTGTGACCAAGTGACTTCTCCAACTTTTTCTTGTTGGTAGTACACAGCAAAGTGGCTGCCATCGTGGCTGAGCTTCTCAGCTTGCCATCCGCCATGCTCTCCACCCACCAGCTCTTGTTCACTCCAGCAGCCCATTCCAATCACTTGTTTTAAATGATTGTCGTTGTCAGGTGTGAAAATTTTGCCGCTGGCTGGCACAATACGTACAAGATGATGGAACTGTTTTTGAATCGCTTCGAGGTTTTCAAAGATATCCGCATGGTCGAATTCAAGGTTGTTCAATACCAAGGTTTTCGGGCTGTAATGCACAAATTTAGAACGTTTATCAAAGAATGCACAGTCATACTCATCCGCTTCGATAACAAAAAACGGGCTTTCACCTATCTTAGCGGAGACATCAAAATTCCCTGGAACACCGCCAATTAGAAAACCAGGCTTGTAACCACAGTCTTCTAAAATCCATGCAAGCATTCCCGCGGTGGTTGTTTTACCATGAGTTCCCGCCACAGCCAGTACCCAACGTTCAGGTAAGACATGGTCATGAAGCCACTGTGGGCCAGATGTATACGGCAAACCTCTTTCTAACACGGCTTCGACACAAGGGTTACCACGCGTCATTGCATTACCAATCACTACCATATCCGGTATTGGGTCAAGCTGAGCCGGATCATACCCTTGAATGAGTTCAATTCCTTGATTTTCAAGTAATGTGCTCATCGGTGGATATACATTGGCATCCGAACCCGTCACTTTATGTCCTAAAGAACGAGCCAATATTGCTAAGCTTCCCATAAAGGTACCGCATATACCTAAAATATGTATGTGCATTCTTTTTCATCCAATTAGCATGAGGTTGGTCACTATTCTACCCATCAAAAACAGGTTTATAAATGCATTAACCTATTAATCTTTTTTTTATTTAGTTAAACTCTTCCCGCGCGAGGGTAAATGCCCCGCAAAACCTCTGTCAATTTTATTCAGGACCTTCGTCATGAAAACATTAGGCGAATTCATCGTCGAAAAGCAACAAGATTTTCCTCATGCAACAGGTGAGCTGACTTCTTTATTATCAGCTATCAAACTGGGCGCTAAAATTATCCATCGTGATATTAATAAAGCTGGACTTGTCGATATTCTTGGCACTAACGGTGTTTCGAATATTCAAGGTGAAGTTCAGATGAAGCTTGACCTGTATGCAAACGAAAAACTGAAAGCGGCTTTAAAAGCACGCGGAGAAGTCGCCGGTATCGCCTCTGAAGAAGAAGACGAAATTGTCATTTTCGAAGGAGACCGTGCAGAAAACGCAAAATATGTTGTTTTAATGGACCCGCTTGATGGTTCTTCGAACATCGATGTAAACGTTTCCGTTGGAACAATTTTCTCCATTTACCATCGTATTACACCGATTGGTCAACCGGTTACAGAAGCCGATTTCCTGCAACCAGGTAATCGCCAAGTGGCTGCGGGCTACGTGGTTTATGGTTCATCAACAATGTTGGTTTACACCACTGGTGTTGGTGTTCATGCGTTTACTTACGACCCATCATTGGGCGTTTTCTGCTTATCTCATGAAAAAGTGATGTTCCCCTCCGAAGGGAAAATGTACTCCATCAACGAAGGAAACTATATCAAGTTCCCGATGGGTGTTAAAAAGTACATTAAATATTGCCAAGAAGAAGATAAAGCAACAAATCGCCCGTATACCACTCGTTATATCGGTTCTTTGGTTGCAGACTTCCATCGTAACTTGCTCAAAGGGGGAATTTATATTTACCCAAGTACCGCAAGCCATCCAAATGGAAAACTGCGCCTTCTGTACGAATGCAACCCAATTGCATTTTTAGCAGAGCAAGCCGGTGGTAAAGCCAGTGACGGAGCAAACCGCATTTTAGATATCATGCCTAGCGAATTACACCAACGCGCACCGTTCTTTGTCGGAACTGAGTCGATGGTAGAGAAAGCAGAATCATTTATGCGTGAATTCCCTGACACGGAATAATCTAATTCATTAATTATAAGGCGGGGCTTCCCGCCTTTTTTGTTCCTTTTTTTCACCAACTAGTGAGTTTTACCCCTCTTTACGGCTATAATGTTCCCCACGCTATCTACCCGAGTATTTAATTTGTCTGAAGGCCGCCATAAATGTGATGCCCTCCAACAAGTTAGCAAGGGTAAATTCATTATTCACACAAAGGATACATTTAAATGGGCCTGAACAATGTACCGGCAGGTAAAGATCTGCCAGAAGATATCTATGTTATCATCGAAATTCCAGCGAACGCAGATCCTATCAAATATGAAGTTGATAAAGAGTCTGGTGCGCTGTTTGTAGACCGTTTCATGTCAACAGCGATGTTCTATCCATGCAACTATGGTTACATCAACAACACCCTGTCTCTAGATGGCGACCCAGTTGATGTATTAGTTCCAACACCATATCCATTACAACCAGGCTCAGTCATTCGTTGCCGCCCTGTTGGCGTACTGAAAATGACTGACGAATCTGGTGAAGATGCAAAATTAGTTGCTGTTCCGCACACTAAATTAAGCAAAGAGTACGATCACATTAAAGATGTGAACGACCTGCCAGAATTACTGCGTGCTCAAATTACTCACTTCTTTGAACATTACAAAGACTTAGAAAAAGGTAAGTGGGTTAAAGTTGATGGTTGGGAAGATGCGGCATCTGCAAAAGCAGAGATCATCGAGTCTTTCGAACGCGCTGCAAAAAAATAATCTCCCTCTCGGAACATTATGAAAGCTCTGGTTAATACCAGAGCTTTTTTATGGCTCGTAACAAGCCAATTCGTTGATAAAAAACGCCAGCAATATTGCTGGCGTTTTTTATTTTTACGACTCGATAGTGGTTATTGAGCCGTTATACTTCTTCATCACGCTTCAGCCAATCGCCACTTTTTATTTGGCGTAGACCATCAACAGAATGTTTATACAGATAAATCCAAGCGTTGCCATACGGCGTTGAGATGAGCTCCCTCACATAGTCTTGAGAGTTTTTCTTTAACTCATCTAACTCTGTCAAAATGGACGGGTTGATTCGATAAACCTCGCACTCTATTGCCCCATCTCCTTTGACAACCGCAGGATAATATCCAAGATCATACAGTTCATAGCCTTCTAGCTTATGCTCACCGAGTAGCTGAGCATAAGTCATCCAGTGATGATTTCCTTGCTTTTGTCTTAAGCTGCCATAAACAATTACACGCATAATCTAAAACTCAAATTGGTAGAGGAGATCCAATGCCTGATTAACACCAGACACAGCTTCTAAATACAGTTTTGGCATCAACCGATAACGTAAAGTTAACGTCGCCAATGAGTCAAAGATACCAACTCCATACTTCACTTGTAAATCATTAGTGATCTTACCACTTACAACGACTTGAGAACCATCCCCCACACCTTGGGTATCGACGGCTAAATCAGAGACTCCAAATGTCTCACCTATTTTACCCACGAGTTGCCCACTTTGTGCTACACCTAAGCCTATTAACATAGATGTCATTTGTGAACCATTTGCGTCTCCACTATCTAAGCCCTCTCCTCTTAATAAATAAGACAGCGCTTCTTGTTGTGTTTTCGCCGGTTCAGAGAATATTTCTACTTTCGGTTTATCCGCAAGCCCTGTGACCTTCACCCCAGCAATCACGCCATCTGCCGTGTTGTCTGGGTTACGAATGGCTTCTAAGTTTAAGAATGGTTGGTCCGCAGGGCCTGAGAATTGAATTTGGCCTTTACGGACAATCAAATCTTGCCCATAAGCACGGAAACGACCGGCTGGAATATCCACTTGGCCATTGATGTGCAAGCCATGGATATTCTGAACCACTTTCAATAAACCCGTCAGGCGCGCTTTTAAGCCAAACGCATCCAATCGAACATCATTACCAATTTTAATATCTAAATTGGTCTGAATAGGAATGGATGGCGCTTTTTGTTCAATTGGCTGTAGGTTACTATCTAACATCACCACATCCGATGATGGGCTTACCGCTGACTCAGGGAGTTCTTGAACAGTAATTCGTGCCCACGGAATATTGACGGTACCGTTTAGCGTGAGTACCGAAGGTGATGCATCAAATACAATGTCCGGTTGAACATCAATTTGGATCATCGGTGGTAAAGAAACTCGAAGGTTATTACCTCGTGCCATGACTTTTGCACGCCATGCATTAACATTGCGCCAATCTGCATCACCATCAATGTTCAGATAGCCTTCTGGCGTGTTTATCTGACCATTCATTACTGAGCTTGTGCCGTTGAAATTAATACCTAAATGACCACTTTTGATATCAAACGGGATCATTGCCGATCTCACTTCTAAGCTCGAAAGCGCTAAATTACCATTTAATAATGGGTTATTCGCTGACCCACCTAAACGTAAGTTCGCACTCAAACGCCCATTCGCCACTTCCTTCTGGCCCAGCAACGGCTTGATTAAATCTAATGTCACTGAATTGATTTCAACATTACCCGACAGTAAGCGGCGCTTTTCAATATCAGAAATTTGAATATTGCCGCGCATTTGGCCATTATTCGTTAGCCCAAACAACCAGTTAAGGTCTGCCTTGCCATTTTTCAAGCCCGCGCTTAACGTTAAGGTATCAAAAGCAACAGGTAAACGAGTGCCATCCACAAACTGAACCGCTTTGACATCATTTCCTCGCAAGTCCAACTTCACTTGCGGCATACTGCCATCTGCTTTCCAAATCGCATTGGCTTTACCCGTAAATACGCCGCTGACTCGAGTATCTTGTGGCATAAACGGTTTGATCATCGCGAGGTCAAAACGTTCTAGCACGATATCTGCGCTACCACTTTTACCTGCTTTAATCGGTTTTGGTACACACAAACGGGCATTCGGGTTGACCCAACAATGGCTGCCGATAGTCACTTCTTGCGTTTGGTTAGCATAATTGAGTGACATCGCTTGGTTTAAGCGCCATTCACCCACCACCGTATCAAATAAGGTATTGGTTAAATTCCCTTTCCACACTTCAGTCTGCCGGTCAAAACTACCTGCTAATGCTAATTGCCCAGAAACCGGTTCGCCCTTCATGTTCAACTTAAGCGTGTGCTGTTTTTCACTTCCTTTCGCGTCTAAAGTTAGGTTATTGACGACAAGATCACCTTGCTTCAACTGACGAAGAACAACGGATAAATCCCCTTTAATTTGCTCGCCTGTTGCTACATTTCCTTTGATAACAACATTCTCGATAGCAAGGTCATCCTGCCACTTCACGCCGCGTGCCGTAAGGTCAACAAGGGCTTCTGGTGTCTGTAAATTACCACGCAATTTCACATCACCGGCAATCACTCCCCCTAAGCCGGGTAGCAAGCCATTGAGAGCAGGGGCATTAATTTTGGCATCAAGGTTCCATTTATCGGCAAGAGAGCCTTTTACATCGACATGGTTTTTACCCAGTGCCAAATTAAAGTTTGGAATATCCCATTGACCAGCTGCGTTACCTTTGGCTTTACCGCGCGCTTTTAAGAGGTTATTTTTAACATTGCCGTCTAAAACAATTTCAGGAATATCCAACTGCCAACTACCGCCGTATAAACTTCCGCGCGTGGCAATTTTACCTTCCACTTTAGCAGGCCATTCAGGGTACTGTTTGGCAGTATTAATACCTGAAAGGGTCAATACTGCATTCCAACTAATTGCCTTGCTCCAGTCCGCAACGCCAGTAATATCAGCATGACCTTGCAAAGCAGCTAAACGTAAGCGAGTTAAATTAATTTGCTCTTCATTACCTTTCGCATCTAATAGCAAGGTCGAAGGTGGTAAATCCTGCCCAGTGATAGCTGAACGTACAGACATATCATAAGCGGATGGGCGGCCGTTCAAGCGTATGCGTGTGCCATCTAATTGATACTGCGCTTCTCCGACTAAAGGCCACGTTAACTTATCGCTTTCTAGTGTGAGTAGAATCGGCAAGTCTGCTTGTGACAAATCCGTTTCTGCATCTAATTTTGCATTAATTGGCCCATGTAAGTTCAAGGCCAATTTTAGTTCATCAATCAAACCGCCTTTTAAGGAGAGGTCTATTTTTTGCCCATTTAAATCTTCTAAACGGCTTTCACCCACGACTGATAATGAGACTGGCCATTTATCTTGCAAAGTTGCCGAGCCAGATAACGCAATATTCCCTTGCGGTGCATCGACTTTTAGCTGTTTAACGAGGACTTGTTGCCCTTCATTCGAAAGACTAAGGTGCAATTGGTTAATTTTTAGCTCAGCCGCCCCCGTTAACTGAAAATTCGAAGCATTAATTCCATCAACATTTAAATCAACAGGTAAAATAACTTCTGGTAATTCAGCGAGTAACGGTTTAGAAAATAGCGTTTTTAATTCGTCTGCCAATGATTTTTGTTCGTTAATCGGCATTGGGTCTGGCTGTTTCTCTTCAACGACGGCATCTGATTTGGTTTCAGGTAAATTAATCGCCAAATCAATGATGTCGGTTGGAATGATCGTGATCGCTTTTCCTTCCCACGTTACCCCTGTAGTAAATTTCGCTAAATCGATATCCATGCCATCTACATTGACGTGTGTTGAAACCAAAGCCAATTGATTCAAACGAATGGTCAAAGGTGCCTTGAGTTCAGTCAGTGGTTCAGATGGTGGCGTTTCTTCTGAAGGGGGGAATTGAGTGGTATCGACAGTAACAGTGACATTTTCCGTGCCTAAGTTGTCGACACATAGCTCACGGCTTGTTAAACAACCTAGACGTACCGCTAAATTTAATTTCCCCGCATTAACATCGATGCCTGGCATTTGATATTTAACGCCACTTAACGTTAAGTCACTAATATCACCGTCAATTTTATCAATGGTTAATTCAGGAACAAAACGTGTCGCTGTATTTAATGCAAAGTGAAGACCTGATTGCGTTCCAATCACCCAACTGAGTGCGGCAACAACCAGAACAAGAATTAATAAAATGGAAAGACTGGTCCATTTTAGCCACTTCAACCACCTCATAGCTCAGTCCCCAAGCCGATATAAAACTGTATTTTGTTGTTATCTGGATCGCCAATAGGTTTGGCTAAATCTAATTTTATTGGCCCAACCGGTGAGACCCAACGGATACCGACTCCCGCACCTGTTTTAAAATCATTGTCCTTAAAGTTATCAACAGCTTCACCGCTATCAATAAAGGTTGCTCCCCACCAATTTCCGGTAAAGTTATATTGGTATTCCACAGAGCCTACGGCCAATTTTGATGCCCCTGTCAACTTACCTTTGCTATCTTCTGGAGAGATTTTTTGATACCCATACCCACGCACACTGCCATCACCACCCGCAAAGAAGCGTAAGTCCGGTGGAACTTTATCGAAATCATTGGTTTCAATCCAACCGATATTTCCACGAACAATAAAGCGATGACCTTCCCATGGCGTTCTGATCCACACATTTTTGGCTTGTAGTACCGCAAAGTCGATATCTGAACCCCAAATTTTATTCGAGTAATCAATAGAGTAACGTTGGCTATCCCCCCACGTTGGCATCACACCGCCGCGTTGGCGAATTCGGCTCACATAGGCCCCGGGATACAGCAACATCGTCGTATTCGTCACGTTGGCTTGGGTAAAGTTACTCAGCATCCAACGCATATTCACACCATATTGCCAACCGGATGAATAATCCCAGTTACGAGACACATTCAAGGTTGTTGTATTCGCTTGCGTATCATTTAAATCTGTCCGTTTAAAGCCCCCTTGAACCGCATAATATTGCTCAAGTGGGTTCGCTTTTAATGGAATTTTATAGCTTGCATCTATTAATTGTTCTGGTTGGGATAAACTAATATTTGACGTTAAACTCTGCCCACGAGAGTTAATCCAAGGCTTATTCCATGTCGTTTTAACGCGAGGGCCTACATCTGTTGCATAACCCCCACCGAGCTCAATAAAATTTTTGGCTCTAGGCGTCATCACCGCTTCCATCGGTAATTCATAGGAGTTATCTTTTCGGGCACTCACGATACGCGGAGTCACAATCGCAGAAGAGAACCACCCTGTTTCAGCTAATCGGCGGTTAAATTCAGCAAGTTGCTCTGATGTGTAGTATTCCCCTTTTTTGAAAGGCGCAAGGTTGTTCAGATAATCTTCACGGATTTGTGAGCCTGAATAAGAAATGGCGCCAAACCGATAACGTTCACCACTGTTAAAATCAAAATCCCAATAAGCCGCATGGTGGTCAAGAGAAATACCCAGTTGGCTTTTCTCCATCATCGCATCAAAATAACCTTTGCGAACGGCTAAACTGCTAAAGCGCCCTTTAAATTCTTCGTATTCACCATCATTTTGAACTGTATCGAGCTTTGGCGTATATTGTTTGAGCATCTTTTCATAGTCAGGGTCCGTTTTAGCGCCACCTTGCAATTCAACATTCACCCCTTTTAATAAAATAGGTTCCCCAGGAGTGACTTTGGCGGTTAAAACAGAACGAGCAGGCGGTGTTTTTTCTTCATAGCTAAATTCAACCGTGGGTTGGTAATAGCCTAAAGGCTTTAAACCTTCTTTAATTGCTTTCTCAACACGGGCTCGAAAACGACCGTTTGGCACAACTTCATCTTGCGATATATTAGACAGTTGTACACGAACGTTTTGATTAAGTTGTCCTTCAAGGCCTTCAATATTAAGACGAAGATTAGCTGCGTGTACCACTGGCACTGCCGCAGTTAGGCAGAGAAAACAAATTAGAGGGTATTTCGACACGCCTACTCCTAAGGTGATTGTTCGATTGACTAAATACTTCATATCAATTTATTTTGAGTAAAATTCGCCATAGACACAAGTTTTTATCCCTATTTTTAGATTATTTGTGTGGTCACTATATATAGGAATCATTATGCCTTTTAATAAATTTCACTCTGCAAGTATTGCACAACCTCTGCCCGGCAGAGCAACTGCTATGACCTACTCACCATATCATGCGCTTAACCATCATTCGATTGAGATTATTCCTAAGAATATGGAAATTGCGTATTTTGCCATGGGCTGTTTTTGGGGAGTTGAACGATTATTTTGGCAGCAAGCTGGGGTTTATTCAACTTCTGCGGGGTATTGTGGTGGTGTGACCCCTAACCCAACCTACGAAGAAGTTTGCTCAGGACGAACTGGCCACGCGGAAGCAGTACGGGTTGTTTTTGATCCACAAGTTATCAGTTACTCCCAATTATTGACGTTATTTTGGGAAAACCATGACCCAGCACAAGGCATGCGCCAAGGGAACGATATGGGCAGCCAATATCGCTCTGCCATTTATACTGTGTCAGACGAACAAGATAAGCAAGCGATGGACACACTGCAAGCTTACCAAAATGCAATGAAAGCGCAGCATGACACTCGTGTAATCACGACCGAAATAGCGCCATTAGACACTTTCTATTTTGCCGAAGATTACCACCAGCAGTACTTACACAAAAACCCGAATGGATATTGCGGATTAGGAGGAATTGGTATCTGTTTACCACCCTCGTTAAACAATTAAATCAATAACTTATTACAGTGAATTCATCTTCCCAACCATTCAAGCTGCTTTTCAATATGACTTAAAGCAGCTTGAATGATGATGAATATCTAGGCAGATAAATCACCTCAGTGCTATACTAATGCAACATATCAACAATTTGCGCATATCGCGCAACATATATTTGCATACTCAATATATTTAAATACACGAGACTATGCCTTCAGAGATTTTTGAATTTTATGGATTCTTCCTTTGATTGGCTGGATAACTTATGCTCAACAGTTTATTAATTGTTCTATTATTATGTGCAATCAGCGCATTCTTTTCTTTGTCAGAAATTTCTCTGGCGGCTTCCCGCCGCATTAAACTTAAACTTATGGCCGATGAAGGCAACATTAATGCGGCTCGCGTGCTTAAATTACAAGAAATGCCGGGAATGTTTTTTACCGTCGTTCAAATTGGTTTAAATGCCGTTGCTATCCTTGCCGGTATTGTGGGAGAGTCTGCTTTTTCTCCAGCTTTGTACGATATCTTTATTCAATTTTTATCGCCAAGCTGGGCTCAGCAAGTTTCATCAGTACTGTCGTTCACCATTGTGACGAGCTTGTTTATTTTAGTGGCAGATTTAACACCTAAACGTATCGGTATGGTAAAACCTGAAGCCATTGCGATTCGCATTGTGAATCCAATGCGCTTCTGTTTAGTGGTACTGGGCCCATTCGTCTGGTTTTTTAATGGCCTTGCGAACCTCTTTTTTAAGTTATTCAAATTACCGACGTCACGTAATGAAGATATCACTTCTGATGATATTTTTGCGGTCGTTGAAGCGGGTGCTGTAGCGGGTGTATTACGTAAGCAAGAACACGAATTAATTGAGAATGTGTTTGAGCTGGAATCACGTACTGTGCCATCAGCCATGACCCCACGTGAGAGCATTATTTATTTTGACAAAGATGAGTCAGAAGACAGTATCAAACATAAAATTTCAACCCAACCCCATTCTAAGTTCCTAGTGTGTGCAGGGGATATCGATCATGTTATCGGTTATGTTGATTCAAAAGAATTACTTAATCGCGTGCTCAATGGGCAGAGCTTAAGTTTAAAAGATGGTGCTCACATTAGAAATACGCTAATGATCCCTGACACTCTCTCATTATCAGATACCTTAGAAGCATTTAAAACAAACGCCGTCGATTTTGCTGTTATTCTTAACGAATATGCATTAGTCATGGGTATCATTACCATCAATGATGTAATGATCACTTTAATGGGAGACTTAATTGGTCCAGGACAAGAAGAGCAAATCGTGGTACGTGATGAGAATTCTTGGTTAGTTGAAGGTGGAACACCGATCGAAGATGTGATGCGCATTTTGGATATTGATGATTTCCCTGACTTTAGCAACTATGAAACCATCGCAGGGTTTATGATGTACCGGTTAAGAAGAATGCCAAAGCGGACAGATTATGTGAAATATGCGGGATACAAATTTGAAGTTGTCGATATTGATAATTACAAAATTGACCAATTACTCGTAACTCGTCTTACTACGGTGCCATCACCTGTCGTTGTACAGCCCGGAAAAAATACTATTGAAACGGCTGACGCAAAACAACAAACAAAAGATACTGAACATTAGTGCTTGATAGCGAAGCCGTTTCTTTCAATGCGCCACCCATGTGGCGCGTTGTTAACCAAAACCTTCTTGATTAACCTACCCCATTTCTGCCTGCAATAATGAAACCTGTTTGTTGACCTCACTCATCACATTGTAATGGCGCTTATCACTAATTTTAGGTGGTAGAATTTTCCCATAGTTAAACTCAAATGCCCCAAAATCCTTAATATAGAGCCGGCCACGGAATAGCGTTTTGACGTAAAGAGCAATCTTTGATGGGTTATAACGGTTAAAAATTTTCATTAGAACTTTGCCTCCCCTTTGTTCTTACGATATTCAATAACTCATACCGTACAATAATCATAGACCAGAAATTTTCACTTTGGTTCTAAAATTGCAGTTTTATTCAATTTACTGACATAACATGACACTGTAAACTAACTGTTAAAACCCTATAAACATTGTTTTTATTCTGAATTTTAAAAAAATGTTAAATTACCTCTTGCAACTCATCCGATGAGCTATGCTATAAATAGTAGTAATCAGACAAACCGTTAGGCTCACATGACAAAATAATCAATCAAGGGGCTGTTATGATAAGAAATTATTTACTTTTAATATGCTTGCTAGGGGCATCAGCGATAGCTTCTGCTGCAAATATTCAATTAAACCAATCTGTTCCTACCATTTCTGTCACCGACAAAGGTGAGCTTGTCATAAATAATGAAGGGAAATTGGATTATCAACCGTGGAAAAGCCAACAGCTCGTTGGAAAAGTTCGGACAATTCAACATATTGCTGGCCGTTCTTCCGCAAAAGAGCTCAATGCCCCTTTAGTTGAAGCCATCAAACAAGCCAAATTCCCGCATGATACCTATCAAACAACAACAATCATTAATACTGATGATGCAATGTTCGGTACGGGTGTATTTGTTAAAAATAGTGTTGAAGATAGCAAAAAAGAGTTCCCTTATTCACAATTTATTGTTGATAGCGAGGGTACGGTGAAGAATGCATGGGGTTTGAAACCAGAAAGTTCAGCAATTATCGTATTGGATAATCAAGGAAAGGTGTTGTTTTTCAAAGATGGTGAATTAAATTCCCAAGAAATTCAAAAAGTCATTAGTTTGTTAAGCTCATCACTAAACCAATAAGGTCAAACTTTTACTATTATGTAGTGTGCGTAATTTCGCACACTACACTTACAATTCAGTCTATCTCTCTTGCGTCAAAAATAGTGGGTTATGCTAAAATACCCTTACATTAAACATGCATAATTATGATTGTTTTTTTCATAAATAATCATGACTAATGAGCGCATTATCACGCTTTAGTTTCATTCCAATACACTTTGGCACAAAATCCGCCATTAGTGCCATGAGTAAAAATAACCTGCAAATGATGCAATTGCGCAATCCGCTTAACAATAGAGAGTCCTAAACCACTCCCTGTCTTTTCTTGTCCTGGTGGACGATAAAAACGCTCACCTAGACGCTGTAAAACTTCAGGTGTCACACCATTACCATCATCTTGAATTTCAAGGTGGTCAGCATACAAAATGATCTCCACTCGCCCAGCTATTTTTCCATAACGTATTGCATTATTGAGTAAATTTCTCAGCAACGCATTGAGTAGTAATGGCTGACCTTGAAAATCAGGGGGACGACTTATTAAGGTGTTTATTATCGTTGTTTGCTGCTCTTGAGCTTCGGGTTCAACATCCTTTATTGCTGTTTCAATTAATATGGGCCAAGATACCGCCGTAATATCATCAAGTTGCGAGGATGACTCTAACCGAGACAACATGAGTAGTTGGTCAACAAGCCTTGTTGCCCTATCAATACCTTCCGATAAATTAGCCACTGCATGATTACGGATATCTGTATTATTCCCCGCAATTTGTACCACTTCCGCCTGTACTCTTAATGCTGCGAGTGGGCTACGTAATTCATGAGCGGCATCCGATGTAAATTGTCGCTCGCGAGCGAACATGTCATTAATACGGTCAAATAGCACATTCATGGAGTCAATAATGGGTCTTACTTCACTGGGGATGCGCGTTACTTGTACTGGGGTTAATTCATCTGGCTTTCGGTGATATAGCTGCTTTGCTACATCCTTCAATGGACGTAAAGCACGTGTGAGCAGCCATAAAAATAGCAATAACATAATTGGCAAAGCCATCAACCAAGGCATAAATTGTGCAACCATAATATCGGTCGCCATTTCTTGCCGGTACTCCCACTCTTGCCCTACTGCAATAACATATTGACCATCTTGAGATTTTAACCACACCAAACGCCAAGGGTCGTCACTTCCTTGGAGCATCCCATCGGTAAACCCTTCTCGCTTAAATTGGTAGACAATATCTCTACCGTTATCACCGTCGTTTAATACCATTTCGCCATTCTGTGAAAAGATAGCAAATGCCAATGCATCGTCATCCTGATGGCCACGGTTCTTGCGCAATAATTTTTTGGTTTTAGTCAGGGAAGGCCGGCTCAATTCAAAGTCTGATGGTAAAACAGATAGCCGTTTAGCAAACGCCATTTGCTGGGTATCAAATAGCTCATTAATCGTTTTATAGCTTTGGTACCACGCTAACGAACTGGCGATCCCCCATGTCAGCAAAGCTAACAGGAGCAGCATTAAAGTGAGTTTCAGCCTAAGACTAAATGTCTTCATCATTTATCATCACCTAATCGATAGCCAACACCATGAATGGTTCGAATAAACTTATTACCTAATTTACGCCTTAAATGGTGGATATGTACCTCAACAGAATTGCTAGAGACCTCTTCATCCCAGTTATACAATTTTTCTTCAATTAAAGGACGAGAGAAAACTTTATTTGGGTTATGCATAAATAAAGATAGTAAGGCAAACTCTTTACCCTTTAGCTGTACAGGTTCGCCTTGCTGTGTCACTGTCATTGCAATCGGGTCCATTTCAACATCACCATGTGTAAGCTTAGACGACAATTGCCCACTTCGACGGCGGATCAACGCTTGTAAACGTGCCATAACCTCCATTAAAGCGAAAGGTTTACAAAGATAATCATCAGCCCCTTGTTGTAACCCTTGAACACGTTGATCCAGTGCATCTCGTGCCGTCAAAATCAAGACAGGTTCATCACGCCCCTCCTTGCGCCAATATTTTAAAATATCCATGCCATCAATATTTGGTAATGAAAGATCGAGTACAACAGCATCATAGGGTGCATCAAATAAAGCGATTTGCCCTTGTTTACCATCCATAAACCAATCAACCGTAAACCCTAGCTGTGTTAATCCCACTTTTAGACCATCACCAATTAGCCTGTCATCTTCAATTAATAGAATACGCATAATATCCTCCACCTCAGCATATTATTATATTTATCCCATCAGTCTTGAGATGACTAGCTATAATTAATAAAATTAAAAATATAATTCGTTAATTATGTTTCTTAAGATCCTGTTAAGATTTACTTGGTTTAATACCCTCCATACAAACAACAAGTTCATGTCCATTTGGAGATACTGATGATGAAAAAATTACCTGTAATCGCTTTAGTTGCTGCACTCGCAAGTGCCCCTGTTTTCGCTGCAAATGGTGGATTTGATGGCCCAGGTGCAGCCATAAATACAACGACTCAAACGACTCAAACGGGTGGTTTCATCGGCCCAAATAGTGGGGAAATGACGGTCGCAAAAGCACTTGATATGTCAGATGATAGCTGGGTTATTTTACGTGGTAATATCGTTAAACAACTCGACAATAAACATTATGAGTTCACTGATGGTACTGGCACCATTAATTTAGAAATCAGTGAAAAGCGTTGGAACGGTATCAACGTAACGCCAAAAGACAAAGTTGAAATTCGCGGTAAAATTGATAAAGACTGGAATTCAAGAGAAGTCGAAGTTAAACAAATCCAAATCATTAAATAATTCATAGCTTTACAATGGGATCTGCTTTAAAGTAGGTCCCATCTAAATCCTATTTCATACAGAAATTAACAGTGTTAAATTAACAAAATCATTTTTGCTTACTAAGGCTGCTTAATGACTGTAAAACTCCCCAACATACGTAATATTCGAGAGAAACTGCTTTCAGACAATTGGTATATTTTAAAAAAATATACTTATGAGTTACAACGACGAGACGGTAGTTGGCAACAACAAGAACGCGAAGTCTATGATAGAGGCAATGGTGCCGTTATTTTGTTATATAACAAAATAAAGAATAGCATTATATTAATTCGCCAATTTCGTATGCCAGTCTATATAAATGGCTATTCTGATTTTCTAATTGAAGCTGCCGCAGGTTTACTCGAAAACGCCTCACCAGAAACACGAATTATTGCTGAAGCCGAAGAAGAAACGGGTTTTAAAGTCGATAAAATTCAAAAAGTTTTTGAAGCCTTTATGAGCCCAGGCTCTGTCACCGAAAAACTCCACTTTTACATCGCTGAATACAGTGATAATAATCGTCAAAACGCGGGTGGTGGACTTAAGGAAGAAGGCGAAGATATTGAAGTTTTAGAGTGGCCTTTCTCTAAAGCCATTGATGCGATTAACACGGGAGAAATTGTTGATGGTAAAACCATCATGTTGATCCAATACCTCGCCCTAAACGCTATTCTCAAATAGCTAATCCAGCTCTGATAGCTCATAATGATAAAATAAAGTCATAGTGAGCTTTCCTATTTTTTATCAATCATTAAACGAACGATAAAAATAAAAACAATCGTAAAAAGATAATCAACTTTTATTATTTTATTCTTTTATTAAAAAATAAAACCATAATTCCAAGATAAAACATATTTCACTTTGACCTATCCGCTAAAAAACCTTAAATTTAAATAATATTTAATTTTATTTATCATCATTTTAAGAGTCTTATTTTTGTATCCAATTAATATCAAATAATTGTTATACACTACAATCGGTGATTAAGGAGCTAAATAAAATGATACGCTGCGTTCGTATGTGGACAGGAGAAGATGGAAATTCTCTATTTGAAGAAGGCACTCTTGAGCTCAATAATGTCACAGGAGGAGATAGCCAAACCTCCGCCATTGCAGCCAGTGAACTGACCTTCCGTGAAACAGTTTCCGGCGGTTCTTTTGATTGGCATCAAGACCCTGTTCCTCGTTATGTCATTACCCTTTCCGGCACTTTAGAATTCGAAACTAAAGATGGTTCTAAATTTATCATCAATCCTGGTGATATCTTACTTGCGCAAGATAATACAGGAACCGGCCATAAATGGCGGCTTATTGGTGATGAGCCATGGCGTCGTGCTTATGTTGTCTATCAAGAAGGTACCAATCTTAGCTTTACTCCAACAAAAAAATAGAGGCCATCATGAATAAACCGATTGCTGAAAATGTCGATATTGCTCTCATCGGCGCAGGGATCATGAGTGCAACGCTTGGTACATTTCTCAAAGAACTAGAGCCTTCGCTAACGATTGCTGTTTTTGAAAGGCTAAACGACTGTGCCCAAGAAAGCTCCCATCCGTGGAACAATGCGGGAACAGGTCATGCCGCTAACTGTGAGATGAACTATACTCCACCAAACCCAGATGGTACGGTGGATATCAGTAAAGCGCTTGAAGTCAATACGGAGTTCGATCTCTCTCGCCAGCTTTGGTCTTATCTAGTCACCAAAGGTAAAATTAAAGATCCACGTGACTTTATTCACCCATGCCCACATATGAGCTTTGTTTGGGGTGAGGACAATGTAAAATTCTTAAAACAACGCTACCTACAGATGTCAGCTCACCACTGTTACCACAATATGGAATACAGTGATGATCCAAAACAGATCAACGAATGGGCACCACTGATCATGGAAGGCCGTGATCCTAAAGAAGCGATTGCGGTTACCCGTGTTAATACTGGTGCTGATGTTGATTACGGTGCACTAACGCATTTATTAATTGCACAATTAAGCGAACAATCCGGTTTTTCAATTCACTATAAACATGAAGTCATCGATGTTAAAAAGACCCCCGATGGCAGATGGAATATTGAAGTTAAAAATCTACTCACGCATGAAAAAACGATCACTTCCGCGAAGTTTGTGTTCGTTGGTGCAGGCGGGCGGGCAATCGAATTACTGCAGAAATCTGGGATCCCTGAAGGAAAAGGGTATGGTGGATTCCCTGTTAGTGGTATCTGGTTGCGTTGTGATAACGAAGAAATTGCTTCTCGCCACCATGCAAAAGTTTATGGTAAAGCAGATAAAGGCTCACCACCAATGTCTGTTCCACACTTGGACACTCGCATTATTGGAGGTAAACGTTCTCTATTATTTGGGCCTTATGCCGGTTTTTCGAGTAAATTCCTTAAGCACGGCTCTTATTTAGACCTGTTTGAATCGGTTAAATTGAATAACATTGAACCAATGCTTGCGGTTGCGAAAGATAACTGGTCACTCGCAGAATACTTAGTAGGCCAAGTTCTGCAAACTTCTGCTCACCAATTTGCCATGTTGCAACAATTCTACCCAGAAGCACAGCATGAGGATTGGAAAGAGGTGGTTGCAGGGCAACGAGTACAAATTATTAAGCCTGACCATGATAAGAAAGGGGTTTTAGAATTTGGTACAGAACTGATTACCAGTGCGGATAAATCATTTACTGTATTGATGGGCGCATCTCCGGGGGCCTCCACTGCGGCATTTATTGCACTAAATGTATTAAAAACCTGTTTTGATGACCAACTCAAAGCCGATGGATGGGAAACACGTTTAAAAGATATCATTCCAACCTATGGGATTGATTTAAAAACGGATGCAAAAGCCTGTTTAGATATTCGTACAGCTACTGCCAAAGTGCTGAAACTAGATAATTAGTTATTAATTAGGTTGGGAAATCACTTCCCAACCTTTACCAATATTTAGAATAAAATGACCCGAAAACCTGGGTTCAAAAAGGATTCTCGCGGTGTGTAGTCTAACGTTTTTCCGTGCCAATCAACGACTTTCGCACCTGCACCAATGGCAACCGCATGACCCGCAGCAGTGTCCCAAATATTCGTAGGCCCAAAACGTGGATAAAGCTGTGCTTTTCCTTCCGCAACCAAACAAAATTTGAGTGAAGAACCAATTTCTACTGTCGTGTGTTCACCCATTTGTTTTAAATAATCCATTAATTCATTGTCTTGATGAGAACGGCTAATAACAATCACCGGAGGCTTAGCATCATTCACATGAATAAGTTGCTTGTGGCCACCTTCTTCCTTCCAGGCTTGATTTCCTTCCGCATAATATAGCAACCCTTTCGCGGGGGCATATACCACCCCCATCGTTGGTACGCCATTCTCAATCAGTGCAATGTTAACCGTAAAATCCCCATTACGATTAATAAATTCTTTCGTTCCATCCAATGGGTCAATCAACCAATAACGTTGCCAATTCTGCCTGGTTGACCACTGTGGAGGGTCTTCTTCAGACAGTTGAGGGATATCAGGGGCAATGCGAGCAAGGCCTGCTGTAATCACATTGTGGGCGGCAATATCAGCCTCGGTCACAGGCGAATTATCACTTTTATGTTCAACCTGTAAAGGTTCTTGCGCATTATAAGTTTCCATAATCGCATAACCCGCTTCTTGAGCTAATTCGCAAATTTGCTGTAGCATATTATTCACCTCTCTGATGACCCTTTATAGCAAGAGTAGCAATTGTGTGAAATTAACTCCATAAAAAAAGCCCCAAAGTCCAAAGACAATGAGGCTTTTTAGCTGTGAACTGAATTAACAGAAATTATAAAATTTCAAGTAATTCAACTTCAAATACTAATGTGCTGAATGGCGGGATTGATGCGCCTGCACCACGCTCACCATAAGCTAATTGATGAGGAATATACAATTCCCATTTAGAACCAACTGGCATCAGAGTCAATGCTTCAATCCAACCAGGAATAACACCACTTACAGGAAATTCTGCTGGCTGACCACGTTGTACTGAGCTATCAAACACAGAGCCATCAATTAAACGCCCTGTGTAATGAACACGTACACGGTCTGAGCGGGATGGGATAGCACCATCACCTTGGTTAATCACTGAAAATTGTAAGCCTGACTCAGTCGTTGAAACACCATCACGTTTTTGGTTTTCATCTAGGAATTTTTGGCCTTCTTCCGCTAATGCTGCCTGACGAGAGACACGGACAGCGTCGGCACGCTCATGCACTTCACGCAATGCTTTGTGCAGAGTTTCAACAGGTACCGATGGCATATTGCCTTCTAAAGCATCAACGAGACCTGCTAGGATTGCATTTGGCACTAAACCTTCTAGCCCTGACTCTAATAATTGCTGCCCAACTTGTAGACCTATGCCATAACTCGCTTGAGCTTCTACCGAATCGAAATTTTGGTTTGCCATGAAAATACCCATATGATTTTGAGAAAAACCAAGAATAGCAGCCTCACCCTTATGGGTAAACCCAAACAATGAATCTAAAGAATAAAACTGATTGATTCCCGACAAATTTATTCAGTGTTCTCTGAAAAATTCAGCTAAACGCTAAAAATGTCTAAAAAGGGTGCTAGTATGCGTATTAATACGGTCTAATTTACTCATTGCCTCATCAAGGAGGAGTGATGTTTAAACTTTCAAAATTTCATCGCTATGGTATTGCACTGCTCGCCCTAATTGTCGTGGTCGCTTTTTTTTGGCCTACAAGTGATAAATCCCCCAGCGATATTGTTCAAAACCAACCGATTGTCATTCCCCCACCCACTACCCCTGAGGTCATGCCTGAATCTACTATTACACCACCAGTACCAGAGCCAGTGCCGACACCTGAAGGTAATTCCCCACTTTTACCTACTGAGCCTGAGATTATTCCAGAACCTATTGAGCCCACACCCAATGAGCCTCCAATAGTGACTTCACCAGAAAAAGCGCCTGAGCCCAAAACCACTCGCCCTTCAACTAGCGAATGGCAAAACTACCGAGTTCAAAAAGGGAAGACTCTCGCACAACTGTTTCGTGATAATAACTTACAAGCCAATGACGCTTTTATTATGGCTCGCGTAGAAGGTGCAGAAAAACCACTGAGTAATTTACGTCAAGGGCAAAAAATTCGATTAAAAGCCAATTCAAAAGGTGAAGTTCAATTATTAGAAACTACCGGTTCTGATGGAAAAACCTATAGCTTTGCGCGATTAAGCGATGGGAGTTATTACAGAACGCCTTAGTATTAGTGCAAAAACGCTTATGAAATAAAAAAAACAGATATCTAAAAAGCAAAAAACACCGGACTTAGCCGGTGTTTTTTATTTGCACCATGGATAACCCAATGATGCATATCATCATTATTGATTACTCAGCAACGATGATAACGTTCAGCTCTGCGAAAACATCGCTGTGTAACTGGAAGTGAACTTCGTGGTCACCAGTAGTACGCAGAACGCCGTTTGGCAGACGAACTTCACTTTTCGCGATTTGAACGCCAGCCGCAGTAACTGCGTCAGCGATATCACGAGTACCGATTGAACCGAACAGTTTACCTTCGTCACCAGCTTTAGAAGCTAAAGTTACAGAACCCAGTGCAGTAACAGCTGCTGCACGAGCCTGTGCTGCTGCCAGAACGTCAGCTAATTTAGCTTCCAGTTCAGCGCGGCGAGCTTCGAAAAATTCAACGTTTTTCTTAGTTGCAGGAACAGCTTTGCCCTGTGGTACTAAGAAGTTACGAGCATAGCCCGATTTAACGTTAACTTGGTCACCCAGGCTACCTAGGTTAGCTACTTTATCAAGCAGAATAACTTGCATTACCTTATCCTCTATTAGTCGTTAATGGACTGTACCAATTACTGATGACGATCAGTGTATGGTAACAGAGACAGGTAGCGAGCGCGCTTGATAGCACGAGCGAGCTGGCGTTGATATTTTGCACGAGTACCGGTGATACGGCTTGGTACAATTTTACCACTTTCAGTGATATAGTTTTTCAGCGTTGCGATATCTTTATAGTCGATCTCTTGAACGCCTTCCGCTGTGAAACGGCAGAACTTGCGACGACGGAAATAACGTGCCATATGGCTAGTCTCCAGAATCTATCAAATCAATCTGCTCGGCATGGAGGACAATCTTGCTGATCCCATTGCGACCCTGATGGGTACTAATGAAACCGCTTACTGTAATCCAACTGCCGACCGTTATACTGTGAGTATGAGCTTGTAAGGTTTGTCCGCTGGCGATAATGGGCATTCTGCACCATGCTTGCCTTGACAACCCCGCTTCCTGTTGCTCCGAACGATGTTCTAAAACAAACTGGCAGTGAGGAATGCCTGACGGACTCACTTTTCGAATCAATGCTTTACAGACTGTGCCTGTGAGCACCAAACGATTAGTGGTCACTTGCGCAATTACTCTTCAGAATCCCCAGTTTCTTCTACTTCTTCATCCTGATATTCATCAGACATGTCACGGCCACGACGTTCGTCTTTAGCTTTGACCATTGGAGAAGCTTCTGTTACTGCGTGTTTTAAGCGCATAACCATGCTGCGGATAACGGCATCGTTGAAGCGGAAGTTAGTTTCCAGCTCATCAATCGCTTCCTGCGGCGCTTCTACGTTCAGAAGAACATAGTGTGCTTTGTGCAGTTTGTTGATTGGGTAAGCCAGTTGACGGCGGCCCCAGTCTTCCAGACGGTGAATCTGACCTTGTGCGTTAGTGATAACAGCACTGTAACGCTCGATCATGCCCGGAACCTGTTCGCTTTGGTCAGGATGGACCATAAAAACGATTTCGTAATGACGCATTAGTAGTTGCTCCTTACGGATTATTAGCCTCCTGTCTGGGTTAACCGCGGCCCGCGGAGGCAAGGAACTTGTTGAGTGCGGCTAAAAAATTGACGCGTAACTATACCCATCCCTGATATAAAACTCAAGAGATGGATGCAATTTTACGCTAAATATTATTTTTCTACAGAAACGGATAAGCGCTGACGCACGGCTTCAAACAAGCAAACCCCTGTTGCTACAGAGACGTTCAATGATGACACAGAACCTGCCATTGGAATGCTAATTAACTCGTCACAATGCTCACGAGTTAAACGACGCATACCTTCACCTTCAGCTCCCATCACCAGAGCTATCGGGCCCGTTAACTTGCTTTGATATAAATTGTGGTCAGCTTCACCTGCCGTTCCCACAATCCATACATTGTATTCTTGTAGCAAGCGCAATGTCCTTGCTAGATTCGTCACACGAATAAGAGGAACATTTTCTGCCGCACCACAGGCCACTTTTTTCGCAGTTGCATTAAGCTGAGCGGATTTATCTTTAGGAACAATCACAGCATGAACACCTGCCGCATCAGCGCTACGTAAACATGCACCTAAGTTATGTGGGTCTGTCACGCCATCCAATACCAATAAAAATGGCGATGGTGTGCTCTCCAATAAATCAGGCAGGTCACCTTCTTGATATTGTTTACCTGGTAGTACTTTCGCAATGATGCCTTGGTGAACCGCACCTTCAGTTTGGCTATCCATCCATTGACGATTCGCCACTTGAACGACGACACCTAATGCTTCAATTTCATGCACCAACGGCATTAATCGGCGATCTTCACGACCTTTTAGAATATAGACTTCTTTAATGCGTTGCGGTGAACGCTCCAGTAAGGCTTTCACTGCGTGAATGCCATAAATCATTTCGCTCATAAATTTCTTATTTATATAAATAGTAAAGTGGCGCTAATACGCCACTTTGGTTAATAACGATGGTTCATAACTACAGCAATACCATTATCCCTCTTGTTTTTGGGATTTTTTTGCAACACGCTTAGCTTTTAATTTTGCTGTAATTTTTCTGGTTTTATCAGACGGTTTTTTGCCTTTTCCTTTCCCTTTCGCCTCGGGCTTAGCTTCAGCTTTTTTCCCTTTTTTCTCTGAGCGACGAAATGCAGAATCAGGCTCGAAGTTTTTATCTTTACTCGCATCCGCTTTTCGACGAGCTGGACGCGTCGCGTTTTTCACTTCTTGCTTCATTTTGTCCCGCGCTGTTTTACCCGGGTTTTTCGCTTTACGAGTAGTTGAAATTAAAGCGAAATCAATAGTGCGCTCATCCATATGCACAGCTTCGACACGAATTTCCACTTCATCACCAAGACGATAAGTGGTACCTGATGATTCACCAATTAAACGCTGACCGACCGCATCATAACGGTAGTAGTCATTATCCAACGTTGAAATATGCACTAAACCATCAATAAATAAATCATTAAGACGCACAAAGAAACCAAAACCAGTGACGCTTGTGATTAAACCTGTAAAGGTTTGGCCAACTTGGTCTTGCATGAAATCACATTTCAGCCAGTCAGCGACATCACGTGTAGCTTCATCCGCACGGCGTTCAGTCATTGAACAGTGCTCACCAAGCTGTAACATGCTATCCATATCTGAATGCCAGCCACCTGTTTCCGTCCAGCGCTTATCTGAATGACCATGTTCTTTCGCCAGTAAATATTTTATCCCACGATGTAACGTCAGGTCAGGATAACGACGAATTGGTGATGTAAAGTGAGCATACGATTTCAAACCTAAGCCAAAGTGCCCGCGGTTTTCAGGATCATAAATCGCTTGTTTCATCGAACGTAAAATCATGGTTTGCAGTAATTCATGGTCAGGGCGCTCAGCCACTTCATTCATTACCTGCGCATAATCTTTCGGCTCTGGCTTCATTCCACCCGGTAGGGTCAACCCTAATTCACTGAATACTGAGCGTAAATTCATCACGCTTTCTTCTTTAGGACGGTCATGCACACGGTATAAAGCAGGCTCTTCGTTTTTCTCAACAAACCGAGCCGCCGCAATATTAGCCAAAATCATGCACTCTTCAATCAATTTATGTGCATCATTTCGCTCAACCGGTTCGATACTTTCAATACGGCGTTCTGCGTTAAAAATAAATTTCGCTTCTTCGGATTCGAAGGAAATTGCACCACGCTCAATACGTGCAGCATCCAGTGCTTTATATAATTGGTGCAGATGCTCAATATGCGGCACTAAGGCTTTATAATGCTCACGCAGCTCTTCGTCTCCTTCCAAGATTTTCCACACTTTCGTGTAAGTTAACCTTGCATGAGAGCTCATAACCGCTTCATAGAACTTGTATGACGAAAGCTTACCGGATGCCGATACTGTCATTTCACACACCATACACAGGCGGTCAACACCAGGATTCAGTGAGCACAGGCCGTTCGATAAGACTTCCGGGAGCATAGGAACAACTTGAGATGGAAAATATACCGAGTTACCTCGACTACGAGCTTCTGTATCTAGAGCTGTTTGCGGACGGACATAATAACTGACATCCGCAATCGCCACCCATAAGCGCCAACCACCGCCTTTTTTCGGTGCACAATAAACCGCATCATCAAAGTCGCGGGCATCTTCGCCATCAATGGTCACTAAAGGGAGATCACGTAAATCAACGCGCCCTTTTTTCGCAGACTCAGGGACATGCTCACTCAGGTCCGCAACTTGTTTTTCAACTTGTGGTGGCCATGAATGTGGAATTTCATGGGTACGTAAAGCGATCTCTACCGCCATACCTGTTCCCATTGTTTCGCCTAATACTTCAATGATATTCCCCACCGCTTGCGAGCGACGTTGTGGGCGGGTGACTAATTCAACCACCACCACATTCCCCATACGAGCGCCAAGGACGCGATCTTTCGGAATCAAAATATCAAAGCTTAAACGGCTATCATCCGGTACGACAAACCCCATACCCGATTCAATAAAATACCGGCCAACAATTTGGTTATTACGCGGTTCTAACACACGAACAACACGAACCTCTGTCCGCCCCTTACGGTCTTGCCCATAAGGTTGCGCTAGAATAACGTCACCATGTAGGGCGCGTTTCATTTCGTCTTGAGATAAATAGTAATCTTCTTTTTTACCCTCAACACGCAGGAAGCCGTAGCCATCACGATGGCCAATCACTTTCCCTTTTAATAAGTCTAAACGCTCCGGCAATGCATAACACTGACGGCGAGTGAAGACTAATTGCCCATCCCGTTCCATGGCTCTTAACCGACGACGCAGTGCCTCTAATTCATCTTCTGTCGATAAATTCAATAATTGTGCAATTTCTTCGCGATTAGCGGGTGCAGTACGCTTCGAGATAAGGTCAAGAATGTATTCTCGACTTGGAATTGGGGACTCGTATTTTTCTGCTTCTCTTTCCTGAAAAGGATCTTGTGACATCGTTACCTCCGTTGTCATCAGAATTCATAACTACCGCAAATGCTAGTCAAGCAGTAGTTGATAGAGCGGGCTGTTATCTTTCACCATGTCCGCCAGCGTGTATTGATCAAGTTCTTGTAAAAACTGCTGTATTGCTTGATGTAGCACACCTTTTAAACGACACGCAGGTGTAATGTGGCAAAATTCGCCACTACAATTAACAAGAGTCAGGGGCTCTAATGCTCTGACAACGTCCCCTATACGAATTGATTCCGCTGGTTGTCCTAGTGTAATCCCGCCATTTTTGCCACGAGTGGCTTTAATATAACCTAGGTGACTGAGCTGATTAATAATTTTTACCATATGGTTACGCGATACACCGTAAACCTCGGTGACCTCTGTAATACTGGTCATTTTCCCTTCACCTAGGGATGCCAGGTAAATAAGAGCTCGTAACCCATAATCTGTAAAACTAGTCAGTTGCACAATCACCTCAAAATTTTAGCTATAACGCTGTTGGCCGCAAATCATTGGCCTAAAAAATGCGACTCATTTTAAAATTCACGCTTGCTATTTCTAACCCAACACTTTCAGTTTTCTGAACAAAATATAGCATGCTAATAAATTATATGTCGTTAAATAAAGTTTAACGTATAACACAAGTCAAATATGCACTTAATTGCACATAATTTGCACACAAAAGTGACTTGATTCAATCATTATGGGGAATTTTGACTGTTTTATCAAAGAAGCTGCATAGTGGAAGGAGGTAAAGCAGTAAAAAACTGCGCCTGTATTAGGCGCAGTCAGTGTTATTACTCAACGTCAAATGGATCACGCAGGATCATGGTTTCTGAACGATCTGGACCGGTTGAAATAATATCAACTGGAATACCCGTTAATTCTTCAACGCGTTTGATGTAATTCAGAGCTGCTTGTGGCAGTAATTCTCTTTGTTTCACACCAAAAGTTGTTTCTTTCCAACCTGGCATTGATTCATAAACTGGCTCTAAGCCATCCCACTCATCAGCAGCTAAAGGCGTTGTTTCAAGCACTTTGCCATCTGGACGACGGTAGCCTACGCAGATTTTGACTTCTTCTAAACCGTCTAAAACATCCAGTTTAGTCATACAGAAGCCTGACAGTGAGTTAATTTGTACCGCACGATTAATCGCAACGATATCTAACCAACCAGTACGGCGTTTACGACCCGTAGTTGCACCAAATTCTTGGCCTTTTTCACGCAGGAACTCACCCACTTCGTCAAACAGCTCAGTTGGGAATGGACCTGCACCAACACGCGTTGAGTAAGCCTTGATGATACCTAATACGTAGTTGACATAGCGAGGGCCTAAACCAGAACCTGTCGCTACACCACCAGCGGTCGTATTTGAAGAGGTTACATAAGGATAAGTACCGTGGTCGATATCTAATAATGTCCCTTGTGCACCTTCAAACATCACTAATTCATTCTTCTGATTTGCTTTATATAGCAGATCAGAAACATCAATTACCATGCCAGTCAGGATATCCGCTACAGCCATAATATCATCTAACGTTTTTTGGTAATCTACAGCAGGTTCTTTATAATAATGAACAAGTTGGAAGTTATGGTATTCAACGATTTCTTTTAATTTTTCTGCAAACGTGGCTTTATCAAACAAATCACCAACGCGTAGACCACGACGTGCAACTTTATCTTCATAAGCAGGACCAATACCACGACCTGTTGTTCCAATCGCTTTGGAACCACGTGCTTTTTCACGCGCATTATCTAATGCGATATGATAAGGCAGGATCAGTGGGCATGCTTCAGAAAGACGTAAACGTTCCCGAACAGGAACACCGCGGTCTTCCAATTCTTTCATCTCTTTCATTAATGCGTCTGGCGCTAAAACAACACCATTAGCAATAATACTGATGACATTTTCACGAAGAATACCGGATGGAATTAAGTGGAGAACGGTTTTTTCACCGTTTACAACAAGAGTATGGCCAGCATTATGGCCGCCCTGATAGCGAACTACGTATTTAGCACGCTCTGTCAGCAAGTCAACGATCTTGCCCTTCCCTTCGTCACCCCATTGGGTGCCCAGTACGACAACGTTCTTACCCATTTTGAAATACACTCGGTTGCTTAAAAATGAATTCTACCATCAAAAATGAACTGTTCCAGTGATATTTTGGCAATACAAAAATTTTTTTCTGGAAAGCAAGTAAAATGGTATTTTTTATTTCTGCCGTAAACTCAAAATGAATGCCATCAGTTGAGCAGTTCAAATTTTCCCTGAAAAATCTTATACTTAAAACGACAGGCGAAAAAAAGCCCACCGAAGCGGGCTTTTCTTTAATAGATTAACAGTTATTTTGCTAGGTTGCACGCAACTTAGCTTGTTATTAATCTGTCGCGCGAAGCTTAGTTGGTGCCTTCATAAAGCGGAAGAAGTCAGTGTCTGGACTCATGACCATCACGTCATCACCACTCTTAAAGCTTTGTTCATAAGCACGTAAGCTACGAATAAACGCATAGAACTCTGGGTCTTGGTTGAATGCATCAGCAAACAATTTTGTTGCCATCGCATCACCTTCACCACGGTAAGTCAGTGCGGTACGCTCCGCTTCAGCCAACGTTTCTGTTACTGTTTTATCTGCAACAGCGCGGATCTTAGTCGCTTCTTCTTGACCTTGTGAACGGTGTTGACGTGCAACTGCTTCACGTTCTGCACGCATACGCGCATAAATAGCTTCAGAAACTTCGTTTGGTAGCTCGATACGTTTAATACGTACGTCGACAACTTCAATACCTAACGCCGCCATACTGTTTGCATTCACAACCAGTGGCTTCAGGTTTGTTTCTTCTTCAACACGTTTTGCTGCATCCGCAATCGCTGCATCCGCTTCTTTGGTTGCATCGTCAGTTGCTGTACCTTTGTTCAAAGCATCACGGACATCAATGGTCAAACGGCCACGTGAGTCAGTAATGATATCTTTTACGCTTAAGCGACCAAACTCAGAACGTAAACGGTCACTAAATTTACGTTTTAACAGGGTTTCCGCTTGGAATGGATTACCACCGCCAGTCGCTACATAGTAACGACTGAAATCAGTAACGCGCCATTTCAGGTAGGAATCCACCATTAAGTCTTTGTTTTCACTTGTCAGATAGCGGTCAGCCTGAATTTCCAGTGTCTGAATACGTGCATCCAACATTTTTACCGTTTCAATAAATGGTACTTTGAAATGCAGACCCGGCTCATAAATGATCGGTTTGTTTTCAGAATCACGCAGAACCTTACCAAAACGCAAGACAATGCCGCGATCAGTTTGAGGAACAATAAAGATAGATGCGTATGCGACTGCCAAAATGGCCAGAACGATAACAATTAGCGATTTACGCATGATTATTGTCTCCCTACTCTAACTGCATCACCACGAACAGCACTGTTTGGCTGAGCTGATGTTGCGCCATTAGATGACGCGTTATTATTTGGCGTCGCCATTCTGGCTGATGGACTGACTTTCGGTGCTGATGTAGCGTTCGTATTAGCACCACGCATGATTTGATCAAGCGGCAGCACTAACATGCTGTTGCTCTTATCATTTGCTATCACTTTACGTGTATTACCTAATACACGTTCCATCGTTTCGATATATAGACGTTCACGGGTAATCTCAGGTGCAGCACGATATTCAGGCAACATTTTTGCAAAACTTGCCACCTCACCCTCTGCTTTGAAGACCACACTGGCTTTATAAGCTTCAGCTTCTTCAATTAAGCGTTGTGCGTTACCTTTTGCCAGAGGAAGAACTTCGTTTCGATAAGCATGTGCTTCACGAATGGTTTTTTGTTCTTCTTCCCTTGCTGCAATTACATCATCAAATGCGGCTTTAACGTCTTCAGGCGGACGCGCTGCTTGGAAGTTGACGTCAAGCAGTGTGATACCCATTTTGTATGGCGCAATTGTTGCTTCGAGCTCTTTTTGTGTTACATCACGGATAAAAGCACGATTCGTAGTCAGTACTTGCTCCATCGCAGACTGACCGATTACACCACGCACAGCACTATCTAGCGCCTGACGCAGACTATTGTCTGGGTTTGTGACACTAAATAAATATTGCGCAGGGTCGGTAACACGATATTGAACGTTCATTTCAACGCGGATCACGTTTTCATCTGACGTTAACATCATGCCATTTGTCGCTTGTTCACGTACGGTTTCTACGTTGACAGGAATAACTCTATCAATGAAGGTTGGTTTCCAGTTCAAACCAGGCCCAACAACACCACTATATTCACCAAAACGTAATACTACGCCACGGTCACTTTCTTTGATGGTGTAGAAGCCTGAACCTGCCCATACAACAACGATAGCAGCAAGAGCTAACATACCTAAACGGCCGCTGATTTGTGATGGTTGTTTATTATCGCCATCACCACCGCTGCCTTTATTTCCACCAAGCTTGCTGCCTAGTTTACGAAAGAGATCGTCGAGATCATAAGCCCCACGTTTTCGACCACCTTTGTTCCCGCCAGAGTTGCCGCCTTTATTGCCGCTTCCCCACGGATCGCGGTCTTGTCCGTCATTACCGGGCTGATTCCACGCCATGTTTTAGCTCCATTCTTTATGATTGATTTTCAGGGCTAAGAGCGATAGGGCTCTTAATATCAATTCCATTGCCTAACTACATCATTAATCACCAAAACAATTAAATAACGTAGTCAGGTAATTGCTGCTCTTGTTTGCACAGACGCCGCCAATCCACCATTGGCATACGCACCTCAAGGCCAATTGAGCCGTCTTCTTCCTGCCATTCACGTTCGATTGACTGAAGTTGATAGAAACGGCTACGTAAACGGCCTTCATTCGGTGGTAAACGCAATTCAACATGTGCGATTTCACCTGAAAGACGTTCCGTCAATGCCTGTAGCAGCAATGAGATACCATCGCCCGTTTGCGCTGAAACCCAGACACGAACCGGCTTGTTATCCTCATCTCTGTCAATACGCGGGACAAAATCCTCCAGCATATCAACTTTGTTCATCACTAAAAGTGTTGGTATTTCATCCGCTTCGATTTCTTCTAACACACTTTCAACTGCATGAATATTTTCATCCAAGCGATTATCAGCTGCATCGATAACGTGCAGCAGTAACGTTGCTTCACGTGTTTCTTGCAGGGTTGCTTTAAAAGCTGCAACCAAATCATGGGGTAAATGACGGATAAAACCCACAGTATCTGCAAGAACGACAACACCAACATCTTCTACATCAATACGACGAAGTGTTGGGTCAAGTGTTGCAAATAACTGGTCAGCAGCGTAAACATCAGCGGCCGTCATGCGGTTAAACAAACTAGACTTACCAGCGTTGGTATAACCGACAAGCGAAATAGTCGGGATATCAGCCTTACTTCTCGCTTGACGCCCTTGTTCACGCTGTTTTTCCACCCGACTAAGACGAGATAAGATTTGTTTAATTTTATCTCTTAATAGCCGGCGGTCAGTCTCAAGTTGAGTTTCACCGGGACCTCGTAAGCCAATCCCGCCTTTTTGTCGCTCTAAGTGCGTCCATCCCCTCACTAAGCGAGTCGATAAATGCCTTAACTGAGCCAATTCAACTTGAAGCTTACCTTCGTGTGTACGTGCGCGTTGAGCAAAAATATCTAAAATTACCCCTGTACGGTCAACCACCTTACATTGGCAAATCCTTTCGAGATTACGTTCTTGAGCAGGGCTTAGAGTATGATTAAACAACACCACATCTGCACCACTTTCCTCAACAGCTTGGGCAATTTCTTCTGCTTTACCTTCCCCAACAAAAAACTTTGGATGAGGGGCTTTACGACTGCCCGTGACTATTTGTACTGGTTTTACGCCAGCAGATGTCACAAGTGACTCAAATTCTGCCAGATTATCAACATCTTTTTCTTGAGAAAAAAAGACATGGACTAATACAGCTAGTTCACCGCCTTCATACCTATCAAACAAGGTGTAACCTCTTAGGCTAAACAATAATTGCAAAGGAAAAACACAGGTACAGTCTCCCTACCCATGCTTTCCTTGTCTTTTAGCGTACAAACTTACTCAGTTACTTCGCCATCTTGCGCTGCAGGGTTACCTGAATGGTAATTACCATTGCCAGTGCTACCCGCAGTACCGCTATGATGAGAAACAGGGCGAGCAGGGACAACAGTCGAGATAGCGTGCTTATAAACCATCTGGCTAACTGTGTTTTTTAATAAAATGACAAATTGGTCAAAAGACTCAATTTGCCCCTGCAATTTGATGCCATTAACGAGATAAATAGAGACCGGAACCCTTTCACGACGTAATGCGTTCAGGAACGGATCTTGCAAAGATTGCCCCTTAGCCATTCTATGTTTTCCTTATTTTGTTGTTTTTAAAAGAGAATCTTTTAGATTCCAAAAAGTAACTACTCAAAAATTGCGCTTAACGTTCTAATTGTACACAAACATCAGTCCTATGCACGCATAACCTGCATAACGGTGCTAAGCGCTTGCTGAGGTTGTTCACTATCTAACCAATGAACATTCTCCCAGCCTCTTAACCAGGTAATTTGACGTTTTGCCAATTGGCGAGTTGCACAAATTCCCCGATAAATCATTTCATCATGGCTAATTTCACCATCTAAATATGACCACATTTGCCGATATCCCACACAACGGATTGAAGGGAGGTCAACATGTAAATCATTTCGTTGATGCAATTTGCGAACTTCTTCTTCAAAACCCGCATCTATCATCAGATGAAAACGTTGTTCTATGCGCTCATGTAAAATTTTACGATCTTGTGGCGCAATAGCAAACTGAAACACATTATAAGGTAATTCTTCCCCAGCTGTTTGTGTCATTTCAGTCAAAGTTTGTCCCGAAATGAGATATACCTCTAAAGCACGGGATAATCTTTGTGGATCGTTAGGGTGGATCCTTGCCGCGGCAACTGGGTCAGCTTCAGTAAGACGACGATGAATTTCTCCCCATCCTTGTTCTTTCGCAATGTGTTCAATTTCAGCACGAACTGTTGGGTCAGCTGAAGGAAGTGGTGAAAGTCCTTCTAATAAGGCTTTAAAATACAACATAGTGCCGCCAACTAATAACGGAATTTTACCTTGTGAGGTAATTTCAGCCATGGCATTTAATGCGTCACGGCGAAAATCGGCAGCGCTGTATGGTAGAGACGGATCGAGGATATCAATCAGACGATGGGGAGCTTGGCTGAGTTCTTCCGCTGTTGGTTTTGCTGTGCCAATATCCATTCCTCGGTAAATTAATGCCGAATCGACACTAATAATTTCCACAGGCAAATGCTTGCGAAGTTCGATCGCCAAAGCGGTTTTACCTGAGGCCGTTGGACCCATTAGGAATATTGCGTCAGGTTTTTTCTGAGTTGCTAAATCACTCATTTGTTAGTGTAGCTACCACGGATTGTAAATTAATTAATTGTAATAATGTTGGTGGGGGATTTTTTACCCACTGAGGGCATACCCGCTCAACATCAGCCAGCAACTGAACAGCCTGTGCTAAACTCCAACTTTCTTCTGTTTTAACCTGTGAAACTGCTTTTGCGAGCCATTGTGCAATCTCTTCGTCAGTGACACTTTCTTTTCTCGATAAAAAATCGAGTAGTTCAGAAAAAAGCTGTGATAAATTTTGTGTTCTTAATGGTAACGATACCGTATGAATTGTTACTTTTCCATGTAATATCGTGGCTTCGATACCAAATATTGTCAATTGTTCCTTGTACCGCTGTAAAACCTCTATTTCATCATTTTTAAGTGACACTTTTAGAGGTATTAACAATGGCTGAGGCTTTAAGGCTCCGCCACCCGGTGACAATTGTGACAATTTCAATAAATAATTAGCTTCCGTTAAGGATAACAGGATTAGCCCCAACGAAGACTCAATTAATGCAAAGTTTTTTGCGTAAATTGTCAATACCTTGCCAAAAAGGTAGTTATCCGCATTTTTTGCTACAGGTTGTGACGATATTGGTGGCGAGTTTATCGGTTTACGCTCAGGAAAAAGCGGTTTTTTATCTTCAGAGGCAACGGGAATTGACATTAAGCTCTGATACAGCTCACCCGCTTTTTTGTCATACGTTGAACCAAACGTTTTTGCTGGCGCATTTTCTGAAAAACCTGACGTTGTCTTCGGTGAAGAAAAAGCGTGATTTGCGGCACTATCCTTTAAGTGGCTGGGCTGGTCATAAGGTATTTTAGACTCTCGAACGGTATTTTCAATGAGCGTATGATTTTCTGTCTTATGTTGCTGCTTGGGAGTCACGTTTGGTGAAGAAAAATAGTTTTCCCCCGCAGAAGGTCGATTTTCTAACCCTATATTTGCTGGTTCAATACCCGGAAGCTCATCAATAGATGCAGCTTCTAATAATACCGTTCGTACCGCTTGATAAATAAAATCATGTACCAAGCGAGCTTGGTGAAAACGAACCTCATGTTTTGCTGGGTGTACGTTAACATCAACTTGTTTTGGATCAATCGTCAAATACAAGACATAAGCAGGCTGTTGGTTTTCGTCTAAATGCCCTTCATAGGCTTGGCGAATAGCATGGTTAATCAGGCGGTCACGCATCATACGGCCATTAACATAGCAATATTGCGTTTCGCTACCTGATGTCATTGATGGAGAAACAACCCACCCTTTGATAGCAAGGTCGCTATGTTCCCAAGATAACGCCAAAGCGCCTTGCAGAAAACCCGTACCGCAAATCGTCCCGAGACGCCGCTCTTGCTGCGCTTCATCATGAGCGGCTCGATATTGCTTTACTAATTTCCCGTTGTGAGTCAGGTTAATAGCCACATCAGGACGAGAAAGTGCAATTCGGCGAACAAGTTCATCAATATGGCCGAACTCGGTTTTTTCTGTGCGCATAAATTTACGGCGAGCTGGCGTATTATAGAATAAATCTAATACTTCAACCGTTGTGCCATTGGGATGCGCTGCAGGTTTAACCATCACCTCCATATCCCGGCCTTCGGCATATGATTGCCATGCTTCTGTTTGGTCTGCGGGCTTGGATGTCAATGTTAAACGTGAAACGGAACTGATACTCGCTAGCGCTTCACCGCGAAACCCCATACTCATAATAGCTTCAAGGTCATCCAAAGTGGCAATTTTACTGGTCGCATGGCGAGCTAATGCGAGAATCAGTTCATCTTTACCGATACCACAGCCATTATCACGAATACGGATCAGTTTTTCTCCACCACGCTCAATGTCGATATCAATACGCGTTGCCCCGGCATCAAGACTGTTCTCAACGAGCTCTTTAACCACTGACGCAGGCCTTTCGACCACTTCTCCTGCCGCAATTTGGTTGGCTAGCTGTGGGGAGAGAATATGTATTGCCATGTCTTCCCCCCTTATTGTGGTGCCGCTTGTATTGGATTCGCCAAGAAATATTGACGTAATCCTAAATGGATAGCTTCTGCGACTTTGTCTTGGAATTCATTAGATTTTAGCAACTGTTCTTCTGCCGTATTACTAATAAAACCAGTTTCGACTAAAATCGATGGGATATCTGGGGAGCGCAATACACCTAAACTTGCATGCTCAGGTGTTCTTTTATGAATATTACCCACTTTTCGCAGCTGTTCGATCACTTTAACCGCAACATCGTACCCCACACGCTGAGAATGGCCGAATTGTAGATCTAAAACAGCTTGGCTTAAATAAGGGTCCGCACCACTAAGCGCATCACCCGCCCCACCTAATAATTCAGATTGTTTTTCACGTTGTTCGAGCCAACTACCCAGCTCACTGTTTGCACGTCGATTAGACAATACCCACACTGATGCTCCTCGTGCACTGCTATTCGGAGCCGAATCTGCGTGAATTGACACCAACATATTAGCCCCTTTCTTACGTGCCACATCAGAACGGCCACTAACGGAAATAAAATAGTCTCCATCACGTGTCATCGCAGGTTTAAACATTGGGTCGGCTTCAAGACGTTGGTATAACTTACGTGCAACACTAAGAGTCACATCCTTTTCTTTATAACCATTCTTACCAATCGCACCAGGGTCTTTTCCACCGTGCCCTGCATCAATCGCAATAACTACCTGCTTGCTGCCCTTCGGCATATTTTTATATTTAGTCGGTGTTGGCGTAGCAACAGGTGCAGGATTATTCATCTTCAATGGTTTATCTTGAGCGCTATTTGCCGCTGCTTTAATCGTATTATTGGTTTGATTAAAGGAAGTAGAACCGGATGAATTTCCCGTCGATATCATTAATACCAACTGATATTCACCTGAAACTTGTTTAAGTACTGCTTTCGTTTTAGCTGCACGAGATAGCTCTAAAACTAAGCGTTTGTGTTGATTATCAGAAGGTTGGCTTGCCCGTACTAGTTTTACAAGATCCCCTGCGGGAACTTTAAGCGGTAGGCCAATAATCTCGCCTCGCTGTTTGATATCAACAACAAGGCGCTCAGGTGAATGCAATGGGAAATAGGAGTAATCAGGCTTACCATCAACAAAGCTTAGTACCACTTCTGCTTGTGATGGACTATTGTTAACTTGAATATTCGATAATGTTGCCGCTTGTGTTTTTGCAGCAAACAGCCACATAACGGATACCATAAACAAGACGAAAACAGTAAAAAAACCCTTTTTTGTTATTCTGTGCATTGATGCATTCAACATGAGCAATAGCTTCCTTAGAGTAGGGGTAATGCTTCTAACAACGACTCCCCATTGGCAGAAAAAGCAACAAAGTGAGCCTGACGCCCTTCGCCTTGATAGGTCAGATGGAGCTCAAGATCCGCTTCAGGTAAAAAACCTTTACCTTGTTGCGGCCATTCGACCAAACAGATCGAATTTCCAGAAAAATAGTCACGAATTCCCATAAATTCAAGTTCTTCAGGATCGGCTAACCGATAGAGATCAAAGTGGAAAACTTGACGATCTGCTAATTCATAGGGTTCAACCAATGTGTAAGTTGGACTTTTTACATGGCCTTGATGACCTAGCGCTTGTAAGAAACCTCGGCTAAAGGTGGTTTTCCCTGCACCAAGATCACCGTATAAGTGAATCACAGTGCTTTGATGGCAAGCCTTAGCGATAGCATTACCTAACGCAACAGTTTGCGCTTCATTGGCAAGTTGTATTGTACATTCTTTCATATTGTTCTTTTATTATGTCATTAATAGGCGGTGTCGCCTGTTTATCCTTTAAATGCATAGTTTATATTGCTGATCAAAATGCATAAAGAGATATCAACAAACATCAATATTACCGCTTATATTAACCTAAGATGGGGCTTTTTTCTTAATTAACATTGCTTGAATGATGAGTTCAGAAATATCCTATAATTGTTCTCAATATTGACGGTATTTTTCATGCATTTTGATGAACAACGCAGGTCATGATAGAGTGCCTGCCGTTTTAATCTTTATCAAGATAGGATCTGATGGCAAGATACCTCGATCTCGATCTTCTCGCTCAGAATATTAAACAATGGGGCATTGAAGCAGGTTTCCAACAAGTAGGGATCTGCGATACTGACCTTTCTGCGGAAGAGCCCAAATTACAAGCATGGCTAGACAAACAATTTCATGGCGAGATGGAATGGATGAGCCGCCATGGAATGATGCGAGCCAGACCACACGAACTGCACCCAGGCACGTTACGTGTCATTAGTGTGCGTATGAATTACTTGCCCGCCAAAGCCGCATTTGCCAGTACATTAAATAACCCCGAATTAGGTTATATCAGCCGTTATGCCCTAGGACGAGACTACCACAAGCTATTAAAAAAACGCCTAAAACAACTTTCAGATCGTATTTTAGACTATTGTCGTGAATTTAACGGAGTGATACTGCCCGATGGCACCAGTAGCGATGATCTTAATTTTCGACCTTTTGTCGATTCCGCTCCAATCTTAGAACGCCCTCTTGCAGTTAAAGCAGGTTTAGGATGGACAGGGAAACATTCATTAGTCTTAAATCGTGAAGCAGGATCTTGGTTTTTTCTCGGTGAGTTATTGATTAACTTACCCGTTCCTGTTGATAAACCTGTCGAAGAAGATTGTGGTCGCTGTGTTGCTTGTATGACAACCTGCCCAACAGGTGCGATTGTTGAACCTTACACCGTCGATGCAAGACGCTGTATTTCTTATCTCACAATCGAGCTAGATAGTGCTATCCCAGAAGAATTTCGTCCACTCATGGGAAATCGGATCTATGGTTGCGATGACTGCCAGCTCATTTGCCCGTGGAACCGTTTTTCCCAGCTTACTGATGAAGATGATTTTAGTCCAAGAAAGGACTTACATACACCAGAGCTACTTGACTTGTTCTCATGGGATGAAAAAACCTTTTTAAAGGTGACCGAAGGCTCTGCAATCCGCCGCATTGGTTATATTAAGTGGCTGCGAAATATCAGTGTGGCACTAGGTAATGCACCTTATCAAGACCGTATTGTACTGGCTTTACAAAATAGATTGGGGATCAACGAAATGCTAGATGAGCACTTCCAATGGTCTATACAACAACAGCTTAACCGACGCGATGCAAACCAAGTCACAATTCAAACTTCACAGCAAAAACGCCTTGTACGCGCTATTAACAAAGGTTTACCGAGAGACGCCTAGAAAAAAGCCTGCTATATATCCGGAATGAAGAATTGTCAAATTGATGTGAATAAAATAAAAAATGCTTACCTGACAATAGGTAAAGAATTTGCAAGCTGTGCTAGCCTCATTTTGACAAAATAATTCACAGACCAATAAAATCAACAAGTTATAATAATACAACTTAAACGCTAGAATTAAATAGCACAGCAGGAATTTGTTAATTAGCCTGTGGATAACTCTGTGTAATAAGTTATTTCAAATCGCAATAAAAACTCAGATTGATTGAGTTAGCTGTGGATAACTTTCTAATGTCGCGTTGAAAAGAAAAACACTGATTTTACGTTAACTAGCAATACAAAAGTGACCAAAAAGTAAGATTAAAATGAAAAAACACTCGAAGTAAATAAAAAAGCATATTTTTGTTTATTATTTAAACTTCATGTTTTCATCTTAGAGATGGAAGTAAAACACCCTATTGCTAAGGGGTGGCTATTCTATGGCGCCCTGAAAATGAATGCAAGCACAAATCTGGATATGATCCAAAAAAGATCGCGAAACCCTTTTAGATCCCAGTGTTCAAGGGATAAAAACAGTGAACAAACGCAGTTCATATGCACTAAGTGATTTTACTTAAATAAAATTAAGTTAAATGAATATTATGTGAGATTTAATTAAGAAGAAAAGTTAAGAGATAAAGAAAATATTGGAGCGGGAAACGAGACTCGAACTCGCGACCCCGACCTTGGCAAGGTCGTGCTCTACCAACTGAGCTATTCCCGCATTTGGTGGGTACTATCTAACTAAAACACTAAGAAAGTTTGGAGCGGGAAACGAGACTCGAACTCGCGACCCCGACCTTGGCAAGGTCGTGCTCTACCAACTGAGCTATTCCCGCATCACGAAAATAGTGTTCTAGCTAAAACATCAAGAAAATTTGGAGCGGGAAACGAGACTCGAACTCGCGACCCCGACCTTGGCAAGGTCGTGCTCTACCAACTGAGCTATTCCCGCATCACATTTCTGGATGTTTCACGTGCCGACTCAATAACAAAAACTTCATCGGTACGGGGAGCGCATTATACGAAAAATTCAGATACTAGCAAGCCCTTGCGCTCAAAATTTTTATTTTTTTATTCGTTTGCTGACAATTCAATCACAATGGTGATTTTATCAACACCCGTTGTAATAAACTGATTTCAATACGTTAACATTGTTAACTTATTGAGAAAAAACCGCGAATGAAAGTCGCCAATGGCGACTTTCATAACGAATCATTTATTCTTTAATAAATGTTTCCCGATAATAAGCCAGTTCAGCGACCGATTCACGAATATCATCAAGAGCTTGGTGGGTATTTTTCTTCGAAAACCCTGCTAAAATTTCAGGTTTCCAGCGACGTGCAAGTTCTTTAAGTGTACTAACATCAAGATAACGATAATGAAAATAGCGTTCTAATTCAGGCATGTAGTTAAATAGAAAACGCCTGTCTTGCCCAACACTATTCCCACAAATCGGTGATGCCCCTTGGGGAACCCATTTTTCTAAAAACTCAATGGTGGCTAGCTCAGCTTCACGCTCACTCACGGTACTTTTGCGCACACGTTCAACTAAACCACTATTGGTGTGAGTGCTTACATTCCACTCATCCATTAAAGCAAGTTGTTCATTCGTTTGATGAACTGCAATTACAGGGCCTTCTGCTAAAATATTAAGATGGCTATCTGTTACAATAGTCGCTATTTCAATAATACGATCACGAACAGGATCGAGCCCCGTCATTTCTAAATCGATCCAAATTAAATTATTCTCATTCTTTTGCATGATATACCCTAACTGCATTCTATGAAGTTAAGGTATGATAGCACTCTTCATGCCTTCAGTGACAGGCGTGAGTAACCCCTAAAATACAGCCCATAGTAAAGAGAGGACAGGTGGCTAAACAGAAACTTTCGAAAGGCCAACAGCGCCGAGTTCAAGAAAATCATCAAAAAAGACTTAAAAAGCAAAAAACAGTTGAAATTGATGATAGCCAATTAGGTGAAGCACAAGAAGGCTTAGTCATTAGCCGTTTTGGGCAACATGCTGACATTCAAGCAAGTGACGGGACTATCCAGCGCTGTAACTTGCGTAGAACTATTTCATCCCTCGTAACAGGGGATAACGTGGTGTGGCGGCCAGCCTTGAACACACAGAGCGATATCAAAGTAAATGGCATCGTCGAAGCTGTTCATGAACGCCGTTCTGTTCTAACTCGTCCCGATTATTATGATGGCTTAAAACCGATTGCTGCTAATATTGACCAAATTGTCGTAGTTTCCGCTATTTTACCTGAGCTTTCGCTGAATATTATTGACCGCTATTTAGTTGCCTGCGAAACCACAGGGATTAAGCCTGTTATCGTTCTCAATAAAGTCGACCTACTCGACGACGAAAACCGTGAGTGGGTAAGCGATTTAATGACGATTTATAGCAATATTGGCTATCAAGTTCTCGAAGTTTCAAGCCATACCAACGAAGGCATGGAAGCACTTACTAACGCGCTAGCAGGTAAAGTTTCAGTATTTGTTGGGCAGTCTGGTGTGGGCAAATCAAGTTTATTAAATGCATTACTCCCTCACAATGAAGAAATGATTTTAGTCAATGAGGTTTCAGACAACTCAGGGCTAGGGCAACATACAACAACAACAGCTCGTTTATACCACTTCCCGTTGGGCGGCGATGTGATTGACTCCCCTGGTGTGCGCGAATTTGGTTTATGGCATTTAACAACGGAACAAGTGACCAAAGGATTTGTCGAATTTAAAGATTACCTTGGTGGCTGTAAATTCCGTGACTGTAAACATTTAGATGATCCAGGTTGTCTGTTACGTGAAGCCGTAGAAGCAAATAAAATTGCTGAATCACGTTTTGAAAACTACCATCGCATTTTAGAAAGCATGGAACAAATCAAACCTCGTGGCAATTTTACGGCAAAAGATAAATAATGTTAGTGAGTGCTTACAATTAACTCCCTAACGCTAAGACAGCTCTAAATAATTTAATTACGGTTAGCCTGTTACGCGACCGTTTGAAATATGATGAGTAAACTGTGTACAATAGCCGCCCTTTTGCTAACATACCTTTAAAAATCAGAGGTTAACGTGCTAGATAAAATTAAAATTCGCTTGCAATATATGCTTCCAAAACAATGTCTTACTGAATTTGCAGGCTGGTTTGCAAGCCGCAATGCGGGTTTCATGACACAATGGGCAATTAAACTGTTCGCAAAAGCCTATAAAGTCAACATGAATGAAGCGCAAAAAAGCGAACTTACTGCTTATGCCACTTTTAATGATTTCTTTATCCGTCTGCTAAAAGAAGGCGCACGCCCGATTGTCGAAAAAGAGCACCAACTTGCTCAACCTGCTGACGGTGCAGTTAGCCAATTAGGCCCGATTAATGATGACCTTATCTTCCAAGCTAAAGGCCATAATTACACAGTGGAAGCGTTACTTGCAGGCCAATACCAATTAGCGGAACGTTTTCGTGGTGGTGACTTTATTACCACTTACCTCTCCCCGAGTGACTATCACCGTGTACACATGCCGTGTGACGGTTTGCTCAAAGAGATGATTTACGTTCCTGGCGATTTATTCTCTGTAAATCCGTTGACGGCACAAAATGTTCCCAATCTATTTGCACGTAATGAACGCTTGATTTGTGTCTTTGACACCCCTGTCGGCCTAATGGTACAGATCCTCGTCGGTGCAACCATCGTTGGTAGTATTGAAACCGTATGGAGCGGTTGCGTTAACTCCTCTCGTGAAGGCGTCATTAAGCGTTGGGTTTACCCTGAGTTAGACTCTGAAGGGGCTGTTTTCTTGAAAAAAGGTGAGGAAATGGGACTGTTTAAATTGGGTTCAACAGTGATTAATTTATTTGAACCTAACAAAGTGACATTTAATTCATCACTAATCCCCGGTTATGCAACTCGCATGGGCGAATTACTCGCTGAAACTGTTGCAAATACAGTGACAGAAGAATCCATCGACGTTTAGTTAAATTATTATCTCTTGAAGGAGCTCCTCACTGTGCGTGTGATTATCAGTTTTTTTCTTAGTCTGTTAATCGTTTTCTCTTCCGTTGCAGCACCAACTGCAGCGCAGGATGAAGCACAGATTAAGCAGGAGCTCAAACAACTTGAGTCAAGCACCAACCCCAAAGATGCAGAGATAGCACAAGCATTACAGGGTGCTTTGAATTGGATGAGTGAAACACGAGAGTCCGATGCAAAAGCCAAATCTTATCAAGAAGCCATTGATAACTTTCCTAGAATTATCAAAGAAATAAGACAAAAAATTCTTAATGAAAGTGATGAGCCGGCCCCAATACCAGTGGGTATCAGCTTAGGTGAACTTGAACAACGTATTATTCAGCTTAGCAGCCAATTACTCGATCAAAGCCGCTTAACTCAGCAAGAGCAAGATAAAGGCCGCGAAATCAGTGAATCATTAAATATTCTGCCACAACAGCTTTCTGAAGCCAGACGTTTACTCACTGAAGCCACTTCGCGCTTTCAGTCTCTGAGTACACCGTCAACGCCATTAGCCGATGCCCAGTATACATTGGCTCAAGCCGAAGTAAGTGCTCGCAAGTCAACGGTTAATGAACTGGAAATGGCGCAGCTTTCTGCCAATAACCGCCAAGAAATCTCACGCCTTACGTTGGAATTATACAAAAAACGCTATCAACGTATGGAACTTGAGTTACAAAACCTACGTGATTTCCAAAATACCCAACGCCAACAAAAAGCAATTTTAGCGTTAGAACACACGGAAATGTTGGCCGCACAAGGGGAACTAACGCCATTTTTAACTGAGCAGCTTGATATTAACCGCAAAATGTCTCAGGAATTAACCGCTCAGGCACAGCGCATGAGCGCTATCACCAATAGCCAAGCAGAAATTTCAACCAGTATCCGTGATGCTCGCCAAGCACTCACAACTATTCGCGAGCAAGCTCAGTGGATCAGCAGTTCAAGTACATTAGGGGAAGCTCTCAGAACACAGCTTTCTCGTTTGCCTGATATCCCCAAAAGCCAACAACTTGATCGTGAAATGGCTGATTTACGTGTACAACGCTTAAATTATGAAGATAGCCTCGATAGATTAGGTAAAGTAGATACAACCGAGCAAGAAACCGAGCATGAGCTTAATGCAGCTCAAGTGCAAGTTTATCAGTCATTAATTAAAACCCGCCGAGAGCTACTGACCTCTTTAATTTCAGGCCTCGATGCTGAAATGTTAGAGCTAACGAAGCTTAATGTCGCTACTGGGCAATTAACCGATGCATTAAAAGAAGTCAAAGATGCTTCCAACCGTTATCTTTTCTGGGTCGCAGATGTTCCACCAATAAGCATCAGCTATCCTGTCATGTTAGTAACTGATATTACTCAATTACTTTCACTGGATACCTTGTCCCAACTTGCTGGTGCACTGAACGTTATGCTGACAACTCAAGATACCTTTTTGTATCTTCTTGGTTCGATAGCATTAGTCATTTTCAGTATTAGCACGCGTAAGCACTACCAAGCATTTCTTGACCGTTCCAGTTTACGTATTGGTAAGGTGACACAAGACCGGTTCTACTTAACCATTCGAACTATTTTCTGGTCAATTATTGTTGCTCTTCCTCTACCTATGATGTGGTCTGCCATCGGCTATGGCTTACAAAGTGCATGGCAATACCCCATGGCCGCGGCGATAGGTTATGGTGTCAGTGCGACGACACCTTTATTGTGGCTGTTTATGATCAGCGAAACCTTTTCTCGTCCAACCGGGCTATTTATTTCTCACTTCGGTTGGGACAAAGATTCCGTTAAACGTGCGATGCGTTATTACCGAATGGCGATTTTTGTCATCGTTCCATTAGTGATGGCAATTATTACCTTTGAACATTATAGCGATAGGGAATTTGCAGCCAGTATTGGTCGTTTCTGTTTTATCTTTTTATGTGTCGCACTTAGCTTAATTACCAACAACTTGCGTCGTTCACAAATCCCTCTCTATTTAGATAGACATGGGTCCGGTGAGAATATCGTTAATAAGGCCTTGTGGTGGATGATATTACTCGCACCTATTGTTGCTGGGTTCTTCTCCATTTTAGGTTATTTCTCAACCTCACAGGCCCTGCTTGCACGTTTAGAAACTTCTGTCGCCATTTGGTTTGTCATCCTTATCGTTTATCATACTATTCGCCGTTGGATGTCGATGCAGCGCCGTAAATTAGCCTTCGAGCGTGCGAAACAACGCCGTGCTGAGATATTGGCGCAACGTGCTAAAGGTGAAGACGATAGCCAGCAAGCAAACGCCAGTAGCGAAGGAAATATTGATATCGAAGAACAGGTTATCGACTTGGATACCATTAGCACCCAATCTGTGGGGTTAGTTCGTTCGATTTTAACCATGATTGCCTTGGTTTCATTAATTTGGCTATGGTCTGAGCTACATACTGCATTCTCTTTCCTTGAAAATATTCGCTTATGGGATGTGACCTCAACGGTTAATGGCGTTGATACGGTACAACCTATCACCATGGGCTCTATTTTCATTGCTATTTTGACTATTATCGTTACTGCCCAATTAGTTCGTAACTTACCCGCTTTACTTGAGCTGGCAGTACTCCAACATTTGGATTTAACGCCAGGTACCGGTTACGCTATCAGCACACTAACCAAGTATACGATTACTATTATCGGGACCATTGTTGGCTTCTCTATGTTAGGGATTGAGTGGTCAAAACTACAATGGCTTGTAGCGGCGATGGGGGTCGGGCTTGGTTTTGGCTTACAAGAAATCTTCGCTAATATTATCTCAGGGTTGATGATCTTATTTGAAAAACCGATCCGGATTGGAGATACAGTAACTATCCGTAACTTGACCGGCAGTATTACCAAGATCAATACCCGTGCAACCACGCTAACAGATTGGGACAGAAAAGAAATTATTGTGCCAAATAAGGCATTTATTACTGAACAATTTATTAACTGGTCACTTTCTGACACGATCACACGTATTGTCATGACGATTCCTGCACCTTCTGATGCCAATAGTGAATTAGTGACAGATACTATTTTACGTGCAGCTCAACGCTCTACGATGATTTTAGACAACCCGGCACCTGAAGTGTATCTTGTTGATTTACAACAAGGTATTCAGATTTTTGAATTACGTGTCTATGCCGCAGAAATGGGCCACCGGTTACCTGCGCGCCATGAAATACATCAAAACATCCTAGTATCCTTTGCTGAACAAGGGATTACCTTGCCATTCCCACCATTCCAAGCAAGGGTGGATGTCCGTGATAACTCTCTGCAAAGTGCGACAAACAATCTTTCAGGACGTAATCCAAGCCGTAAATCTGGGGAACTGTAAGCCGTATTATGCCATTACAATTAGATGAAAAAGACGAATTAGTGATCTTGAGGATCGCCCAACTTGAACGTGTTGGGTCGATTTTATTCTTTTTGATTCCATTAATTATCTTATTAATTGTTGGGAAAGCTTTTGCATTTAATACGCTATATCTTTGGCAAGTGTATTGTGCGGTTTATATCGTCGGGTTTCGTGTACTTTGTGGCAAGCTATCATCGAAACAGCAGCAGCTTGCCATTCGTCGAGGCTGGGGAAATAACCGTTTTTATCGGCTTTCTTGGTGCTATCTTGTATTATCGGTTGTCATACTGGTGGGATACAAAATCGTATCCCACACATCTGCTTAATCGTTAGCTGGCTTTAAAACCATACGATTTAATATAACCTTCCGCTAATTTTTGTGCCTGCTGTAATTCTTCAGGACTTAACTGCTCCGCAATCTTATTCTGTAGACGATGACTTTCTGCGTTACCACTGTAAACCGCAGTTGCAAGCCATGCGTAGGCTTGCTGCAAGTTTTTCTTCACGCCACGTCCTTCAGAGTACATGACACCTAAGCGGTCTTGAGACTTAGCATCTTTTTGTTTCGCGGCTTTTCTAAACCAGAAGACCGCCTTCTCATCATCTAAATCAACACCACTACCAATCGAGTACATTTGGCCTATCTGGAATTGAGCCAGTATATTCCCGCCCTGCGCAGCTTTTCTAAACCAAAATGCCGCTTTTTCTAGGTTTTGAGTAACACCTAAGCCTTGCGCGTACATCATCGCCATGTTTGTTTCAGCTCGGGTATCACCTTGAGCAGCGGCTTGTTCGTACCACAGCATCGCTTTGTCATAATCACGACGCACACCAAAACCATTTACGAACATCGTGCCAAGGCGGAATTGCGCATCTGAATTCCCTTGGTTTCCTGCCTTGATGAACCACTCAGCCGCAGCTTTAGAATCTTGAGAAACACCTAACCCTTTAAAATAACGCTCACCTAGCTGGAATTGGGCTTTAGGGTCACCTTTTTGCGCTAACTGCGTAATTTGTTCAATCGAGGGCTCTTGTGCTACTGTTGCCGATGCTGGCGCAGTGGTAGGTTTAGCAGTTAAAACGGAACTAAAACAAATCGAGCCTAACAACAGTACTAACGCAATTCTTTTCATCCTAAGGAACCCTCAACAGTGCAATATGCAACCTGTGAAAACAGTGCTATCCATTAATATCGACCTAAACACTCATCCCCCTAGTTTAAATTTACTTTTTGTCAGAAAAAATAGGAAAAGTGACCTAAATTTCACAAAAAGCACGTTTCGCTGTATTTTCGCTGTGGGAACTTACGTTTCTAGTCTAATTGCGATAATAAAAAACCAGATAAACATATTGCCTATCTGGTTTCTCTATTTCAAATAACAAAATGAATTATGCGTTATTAAGGTATTTATTTCTCAGATAACGAGCAACAGCATCATCACTATTCGAGCCAATGACTTCCATGTGTGGTAACGCATCTTTTAGCAACTGATGTGCATTTTGCATGATGCAGCCTTTTCCGGCCATCGTCAGCATTTCTTTGTCATTCATACCATCACCAAACGCAATGCTATCACTCGGTGTATAGCCATGTAGAGCAGCTACTTGCTTCAAAGCTTCCCCTTTAGAAACAGTACCAGCCATAACTTCTAAACAGCTACGCAGTGAAAACGTTACATTCACTCTATCTTGCCAGCGAGCTTGAATACGGCGTTGTAAATCCACCAGCAAATCATGATCTTCACTGGTGTAGTAAACTTTACAGACCTCAGAGGTGACAAAATTGTGGCGGTCAAACAACTGGTAGTTAAATACCGATTCTTTAAAAAATTCTTTTTGTTCAGGGCTTTCACGGTTGATAAACCAATCATCACCATGGTAGTAATTAGTGACAAGCTCAGGGTTATCAAATTCCATTAAACACAGCTCATGAGCAATTTGAGGGGCAACATTGTGCTCAAAAATTAAGTCACCACGGGTATTATGGATCCGCGCACCATTAGACGTGATCATATACGCATCGATACCTAAACCATCACGGATTTGAGCAACATCCACATGGTGACGGCCTGTTGCAAACACAAAATGCACATCTTGCGAAGTTACTAGCTGTTTCAAAGTGTCTTTTGTATAAGACGTTAAGTCATGATTGGGAGATAACAGTGTCCCATCCAAATCGGAAGCAACTACAGGATATTTCATATTCAAACCCTAACTAATACTGCTCAAAAAAATCACAGATAGCATTGAGCGCCATCGCTCTTAATGCATCCACTTCAAATAGGATTTCATGGTGTGCCCCTTCAATAATGAGAGGTAATTTTTCTTCTCGTCCTATTTGCGCTTTTTGTCGGCTTTGACAAAAAGCTTGTAGCTCTTTATTGCTGACCACTTTTTCTTCACTGGCTTCCAACACCATCAGTGGCACATCAATTTCTCCCGCTTTCGCAATTAGCTCATCGCCAATCACAAAACTTTCACGTAGCCAATGATAAGTTGGCCCACCCAAGCGTAATTCAGGATAATCGGCATAATAACGTAAGTAGCGCCGATAACGCTCCGAGCTGTGTGTTAATACATTGATTAAATAAGGTAATGGCTGCCATTTCCCAGTAGAGGCCGCGTAATCATTACGAACGCTTTCGCGCGATTCCGCTCTATCAACAATAAAGCTCGCCATCCAACGAGGCATGGGTAAATTAATACCAATCATCGGTGCACATAAGGTTGCGGCATCAAATGTGACGTTATCTCGCAACAAATACCCTGCTAAAATAGCACTTCCCATTGAATGTGCTAATGCATAACATTTTGGGTAATGCCGATATTTAACCTCAAGCTCAATGAACTTTTCAAAATCGTCAATGTAATCAGTGAATTTTTCAACATGGCCTTTTTGAGGATCAGCTAACATGCGCCCTGATCGCCCTTGACCACGGTGATCAATAATAAAAACATCATAGCCTAAATGATAAAAATCATAAGCCACTTCAGGGTACTTCACATAGCTTTCACTACGCCCCGGTGAAATGACTATCGCTTTATGGTGCTTTGGATGAATAAAACGGACATAGTGAATGGGAATATCATCAACTCCCATAAATTGAGATTCTTCTCGATGTTGCCAGAAATCTAAAAGCGGGCCATTTGTAAAAGCAGAAAATTGAGTTTCTCGATTCAGCCAACTCTCTTTTAGGTTTTCAGGCGTCATCCTGCAGTTTCCTTATTTATTCATTCATAACCTTCAAGATGGTCTTGGATAAGTGCCATAAATGCCACTCCAAAACGTTCGAGTTTACGCTCGCCAACACCATTAATTAACAATAATTCGGCTGGTGAAGTTGGAGTGTGCTCAGCCATTTCAATTAATGTTGCATCATTAAACACGACAAATGGTGGAATATTTTCTTCATCTGCAATGGACTTACGTAATTTACGCAGTTTCGCAAATAATTTTTTATCATAATTGCCATGATAAATTTTGTTTTGTTGATTACGGCTTTTTACCACTAAAACACGCGGAACTGCTAGTTTTAGTGCCGCTTCACCCCGTAATATAGGCCGTGCAGCCTCAGTTAATTGAAGCGCTGAAAAATGCGTAATATTCTGAGTGATCATACCTAAATGGATCAATTGGCGAATCACACTAACCCAATGTTCATTACTTTGTTCTTTACCGATACCGTAAACAGGCAGTTTGTCATGGCCTAAATCACGGATACGTTGATTATTAGCACCACGCAATACCTCTACAATATAGCCGATACCAAACCGCTGACCAACACGATAAATACAGGATAGCGCTTTTTGCGCATCCACTAACCCATCGTACTGTTTTGGCGGGTCTAAGCAAATATCACAGTTACCACAAGGCTGCTGACGATTTTCGCCAAAATAATTGAGTAACACCAAACGACGGCAGGTTTGTGCTTCAGCAAAAGCCGCGATGGCATTCAGCTTATGCCGTTCGATATCTTGCTGCATACCTGCAGGTTTTTCCTCAAGGCAACGACGTAACCATGCCATATCGGCCGGGTCATAAAATAAAATGGCTTCGGCCTCAACACCGTCACGCCCTGCTCGCCCTGTTTCTTGATAATACGCTTCGATATTACGTGGAATATCGAAATGAGCAACAAACCGAACGTTTGATTTATTAATTCCCATCCCAAAAGCCACTGTCGCCACGACAACTTGCAGATTATCTTTTAGAAATGCGTCTTGTACCCACTCCCGTTGAGCAGCCTCTAACCCTGCATGGTATGCTGCAACGCTTAGGCCTCGTTTTTGCAAGCGCTCTGTCGTTTCTTCAACCTTACTGCGACTGTTACAATAAACAATACCCGCTTTTCCTTTTTGGCCTTTAATAAAAAACCAAAGTTGATCTAACGGTTTATATTTTTCGACTAAGGTATAACGAATATTTGGCCTATCAAAGCTACTCACATGAACTAATGGCTCATGTAGCTCCAATAAGCGAATAATGTCTGCACGTGTGGTTTCATCTGCAGTTGCGGTTAACGCCATCACGGGTACATTAGGTAATGATTGCCGTAATTGGCCTAGCGCACGATATTCAGGGCGAAAATCGTGTCCCCATTGAGAAATACAGTGGGCTTCATCCACGGCTAGCAAAGTGATATTCCACCCTGCTAATTGGCTTAGGAAATAATCAGTTAATAGCCGTTCAGGGGCAACATAAAGTAATTTTATTTCCCCCTGACTGCACAGCTCCATGATTTGACGCTGTTCTTGTGACGTTTGTGATGAATTTAAACATGCCGCATTAACCCCATGTAACCTTAATTGGTCAACTTGGTCTTTCATTAATGATATTAATGGCGAAACGACCAGTGTGACCCCCTCTTTAACTAAAGCAGGGACCTGGTAGCAAAGGGATTTACCGCCCCCTGTTGGCATTAACACTAAGCAATCACGGTTATCTAAAATGGCCCCAATGACAGCATCTTGCCCGGGGCGAAATGACTGATAACCAAATGTACTATTAAGCACATGTTCAGCCAATGAAAGTTGGTTAATGACGCAAGCTGTGGACACAAACTTCCTCAATCGATAAAACAAGCCGCTGCCCAATTGAGCAGCGAAGTTGTTGATTTATGACTTGGTATTTCACTCAGAACTGAATAGAGCACTGAGTTTTTCTTCCATTACAACATATCGTTTAGCATAACACCGATACCAAAACGGGTTTGGCGATAATTGTAGTCTATCATCGACTCACCATATCCGCTAAACAACTGGGTATAAAAACGCACATGTTTACTAATTGGATAACTCCACCCCAACTCTGCACCACCGTAACCGGTATTCCAGTTATAGCGTCCAGTCGTAGTAAATACGCTATCTCCCAATGCATATCCTACCTTTAAGCGATAGTAGCCCATGTATTTGGTAATATCAGAATTATCATCACGCCCTTCACTTTCATGAATGCGGTACCAAGGTTTAAGGTCAACTTGCCAATTACCATTTTGCGCCATTGCCCTCGCATATACACGGTTCCAGCTGCGAGAGGTCGGTTCTGAGCGCCCATTTGACTCGTGGTTAAAGCCCGTTTCAATCTCACGTAACGTCCAACCCGCAAATTGGTAGTCAGTTAGCCAGCCAACAAACACCTGAGGCTCATAGTTGGTTTCTCTAAATGGTGAAGATTCTTTTTTATTGCTTAACTGCCACCAAGAACGTTGAGTATAAGAAACGGCTAAAATGGAATCATCACCAGCAATACCGGCCCATAATGGAAAAGCTAAACTTAGTTGAAATTTAACTTCATCCTTTAACGCATCATCGCCCCAATTATAGCTAGAAATCGCTTTTTTATTCATCGAGGAGGTATAGGTATAAATGATGTAATTCGATTCATACGGATACAATACAAATGGATTATCATGGTGTTGTAGTAATCCTGAAATGATGCTTCCACGTATTGGTAGGGTATTTTTGACATCTTGTTCAGGCTGAATACTTGTATTTTCAGTCGCAAACAGTGAAGCAGACCAAAAGCTGAGCACTGCACTTAACAAAATCGGTAAAGCGCGCATTAGTCATTCCTATTTCAACATCGTCCAAAAAAAGTTTGTCCTATTTTACACACAAAACTGAATAACTGTTGAAAGATTATTCATTCGTTTGTTAGAGACATAATTTACACGTAATGTTAACTTATTATTTACATATTTTTAAAGGATGAAAACGATGAATGACCGTACTTATACTTTAGAAGAAGCCAGTGAGTTAATGAGCCATGCATTTATTTATAAAATGCCATTTAACCAATTACTTGGGATTAAGTTAATGAGTCTAAATGATGATTTTGTTCAGCTTACCGTTGAAAATCGTCAGCAATTAATTGGTAATTTCACTCAGAACATTTTACATGGCGGTGTGATCGCTTCGGTTTTAGATGTTGCAGGAGGCATGGTGTGTATTAACCGTATTTTGCAGCGCATTAATCCATTAACTCATACTGAGATTGTCGACAAAATGTCTCGCATGGGAACAATCGACCTACGAGTTGATTATTTACGCCCTGGTCGAGGCCAACTTTTTACCGCCAGTGCCAGCTTATTAAGAGATGGTAATAAAATAGCCGTTACACGCTGCGAACTTCATAATGAAAACAATCAGCATATTGCGACAGCAACGGCAACTTACCTGGTGGGATAAAATAGATACAAATAATTAGTCACCTACTAAACTAATAACTTGTAAAAAAACCTGAGCAATGTCACATTAGTGGTATCAAAAATCGAGCTGCTTAAATCGGCTCGGTCTCTCTGTATAAGTATCTTTTTAGTCTTTAATTCAATTTCAGAGCCAACAATGAGCCAGCAAAATACTACCAAAGGCGTGTTATGTGCCTTAGGCGCCTATTTTATTTGGGGTGTCGCACCTATTTATTTTAAAAGTATCCAAGAAGTGCCCGCAGAAGAAATCCTGACTCATCGTATTATTTGGTCATTTTTCTTTATGATTTTATTATTAACCGTTTCACGCCATTGGAGTTATGTCCGCCAAGTACTGAAGCAACCAAAGAAAATATTAGTTCTTGGGGTGACGGCAACGACAATTGCATGTAACTGGTTAATTTATATTTGGGCAGTTAATAATGGTTATATGCTACAAGCTAGCTTAGGTTACTTTATTAACCCACTAGTTAACGTACTGTTTGGAATGCTATTTTTACAAGAACGTTTTCGCCGTATGCAGTGGATTGCTGTTAGTCTTGCACTAACGGGTGTATTGATCCAGCTTTGGCAATTCGGCTCAGTGCCTGTGATTGGTCTAAGTTTGGCCGTTACATTTGCTACCTACGGTTTATTACGTAAAAAATTAGGTGTCGATGCACAAACAGGGATGACATTCGAAACACTTTGGCTACTTCCTGTCGGTATTATCTTCTTATTATTTTTTGCAGATAGTCCAACTAGCGATATGGCAATGAATGATTGGCATTTAAATGCACTGCTAGTTGCCGCAGGGGTAATTACAACTGTGCCACTGTTACTATTTACAGAGGCAGCTAACCACTTAAGGCTGTCAACTCTAGGCTTTTTCCAATATATGGGGCCAAGTATTATGTTCTTACTCGCCGTGTTTATGTACGGTGAAGTGATGACACCTGAATTGTTAGTCACCTTTGGCTTTATCTGGGTTGCATTAATTTTATTTACATTAGATGCTTTATATACCCAGCAAAAACTGAGAAGAAAATAACGGATAACGGTTTTCAGAAACTCAGATGACCGATAAATAGCGTTAATATTAAATGCCGACTCTCGTTTTATATTTTAAACGAAGTCGGTGTTTCATTATATGGAACTTGAATAGTAAGTTTAATTAATGCAAATAGGCTATTTAATTTTATAGCCAATTCTTTGCCTGCCTCATAATAAATTAAGCTTAAATCAAATCTCGTTGTTCTTATCTATAATACCCATTGAGAAAAATAAATTTAACCATATAAAATCAATAAGTTAAACGAAAAAAATTCACCTTGATTTTCTATCCATAATGGCTATTATTTAATTTATCTTAAATCCACTTCAATTAATAAACATATCCATCAAACAACTCTTTGAAATAAAAGTAGTTGTTTATTTTTTTCAATTAATGATTGCTTAATAGGGACTTGGTAATTATATTGTACGCCGCTTGTATTCACCCCAGCGGATGGTGATGGTCCGATTCATCACTGACGTTTCATTAAAGTGCGCACGATGACATTTCATTTTAAAAATGTCCTGGTGCGAGGTTTTCTGAAATTGAATACAGCCGGTTCTAAAATTTAATTTAATACAATCATGTAGCGTTACGACTCTAAATAATTCGAAAATACAACTAGGCGGCAAGCAAAAGAGTAGCTAGGAGCATACAAAAGTATGTGACTAGTGCGAGCGAGCAAAGCCAACGACGTTGTGATTCGAAGTATGACGAGTACGGCTGCATTTTAGGTTCACTCGGCCTGTGCATTCAGACAGAGTTAACGTTGTTTAAGGGCTTTTGGGAAGGGCTTAAAAATGCAACAGAATACCGTTCAAATGAAACGCGTACTGACCACACCTGCGTTAGTTTTTTTCGGGCTGGCTTATATGGTACCACTCGGAATTTTCACCACCTATGGACAAGTAACTGTATTAAGTGAAGGCCATCTGCCTGTCGCTTATTTAATTACATTAGCTGCCGTCTTTTTCACTGCCATGAGCTATTGCCGCATGACAAGCGCACTTCCGCTTTCAGGATCTGCTTATTCATACGTGCAAAAAACCTTTGGCGGCACACTCGGGTTTTTAGTGGGTTGGGCACAACTGCTCGATTACCTCTTTCTACCTATTATTAACTACATTGCGATTGGGATCTTTGTTCACGAAGCGTTCCCCGATATCCCAATGTACGTCATTATTTGCAGCACAATTACAATTGTTAGCATCATGAATATTTTGGGAATTAAATTAGTTTCCTCAATGAATATGCTAATCATTTTAATGCAATTTGTATTTATTGCCGTGTTCCTATACTTGAGTTTTAAAACTTCATTTGTATTGGATACGGACGCTTTATTGGCGCCGATTACGGTCATGTCAGAACAAGTATCAGGGTTATTTGCAGGCGCAGCGGTACTTTGCTTAGCCTTCCTTGGCTTTGATGCGATCTCCACCATGGCAGAAGAAACCAAAGATGCACGTAGTGCGCTACCAAAAGCGATTTTATACACCGTGTTTATCGCAGGTACGCTGTTTGTCATCATTTCCTATGGTGCGCATCTGGTTTATCCGATGTGGCAAGATTTTATTCCTAATACCGATATTGCTAGCCTTGCGGTAATGAAACAAGTTGGTGGAGCGATGATGGCATCTAGCTTTATCACCGCTTATGTTATTGGTGTATTTGCCTCAGCAATGACCTCACAAGCCAGTATTGTACGCATTTTCTATGCGATGGGTCGTGAAGGTGTATTACCTCGTTCGCTGTTTGCTTATCTACATCCAAGGCTCAATACACCGATTTACTCGATTATTTTTGTTGCGCTAGCATCACTGCTTTCATTAGTGCTTTCGCTCAGCATGGTCGCTTCAATGATCAGTTTTGGTGCCTTAATTGCGTTCACTTTTGTGAATTTATCGGTCATTAAACATTTTTATATTGACCGTAAAGCACCACTGGATAATACAAAAATTATCACTTGCCTGATTATGCCTTCTATTGGTGTTATCCTAACATTATGGTTATGGACAAGTCTTGATAGCGAAGCCTTTAAAGTGGGTTTATGGTGGTTAGCTGCAGGTGCAATTTACTTAGCACTTCTGACCCATGGTTTTACTCGTCGTCCACCTGCAATCTCTGACGATGAAACTGAAATGATTATTAACTAAGCATTTCAAGTCTTATAAATGATTACGGGGGAGCACTTGCCTTCCCCGTTGTTTTTTTAGCGTTGGTGCCACCAAAGCACCACTGATACAGACGGTTTACAATGAATAATCAATTAGCTGACGTTATTTACTTTAACGGTTATATATATACTGCAGATGATAAAAATCGCGTTGTCGATGCGGTTGCTGTTCGTGATGGCTATATTCTTGCCACAGGCACCTCTGATGAACTTCATCAATATGTTGGTCCTGAGACAGAGAGTATCGATCTCGAAGGCAAAATGATGATGCCTGGTATCATTGATGGTCATATGCACCCTTTTTGGGGCGGTATTCAACTCTTCGGTTGCCATTTAAATTATGAATCGTTAACTATCGACCAAATTTTAGCACGCGTACAAGATCACCTCGATAAAGACCCGCGTACCGGGGAAAATGATTGGCTCAAAGTCACTGCATGGCTGCGCCAAGGTATGATCCCTGCAGGTGTTGATATGTACCGTGAAGATATGGACAAGCTCAATACGAAACGCCCTGTCGTCTTGTTTTCAAATGACTGCCATACATTGCTAGCAAATAGCCGTGCCCTCGAATTATTTGGTATCACCAAAGATACGCCTGAACCACCTGATGGTAAGATTGGTAAATACGAGAATGGTGAATTAAACGGTATTTTAGAAGATGCTCCCGCTATGCGTGCTGCCGATAGCATTCCTTCAATTCGTGATGACCAAGCTATTGAAGTTGCTGAATTAGTACAGAAAGTACTTAATCAGCAAGGTGTGACAATGGTGATGGATGCACGCGTTTCAGAACAACAGCTTGAAGCCTTTTCTCAATTACAACAACGTGGCGACCTTACGATCCGTTTCCAAGCTGCCCGTGAAATAACCCCTGATGAAACACCGGATGTTGCCTCAGTAGCGGCAGCTGTTGATAAAGCCGTTGCATTTGCCAAAAAATGGCACCAAGCCGATTGGACGCCAGCCCCTGGCATTGGCTTAAATAATATTAAAATGTTTGTTGATGGTGTGATGCAATTTCCTACAATGACAGCATCGTTATTGCAGCCATACCGTATCAATCAAGGCACGGATGACGCTCCGAATTGGGTAGAAACCGATAACTACGGTGATCTCTATTTCACGGCTGAAATTCTAGATGAATTAATGGAAAAAATTGCCGCTGCGGGCTATGACCCACACTTGCATACCGTTGGTGAAGGTGCCGTTTCTATCGTTTTAGATGCGATTGAAAAAATGCGTGCTGCTCACCCAGAAAAAGATATTCGCCCAGGGCTTGCTCATAATGAATTAGTCCATGCTGATGACTATGCCCGCTTTGCGCGCTTAAAAACCATCGCTTGCTTATCTTTCCAGTGGGCCGCCCCAACGCCAGAACTCGCCGCTTTTGAGAAAAAAATGCTCGGTGATGAACGTTTTGAGCAACTTGAACCAATCGCTAAATTTGTCGACGCTGGCGCGGTTGTTGCATTTGGTAGTGACTGGCCAATTGATGATTTCGACGAGTGGTATGATTTAAAAGTGGCTGCAACACGCCGTGGTCGTGACATAAATGGGCAAAAAGCGCCAAGACTTGATAATGACCGAGACTTAACGGTCATTGAGGTTTTACGCTCTGCGACGATAGACTCAGCTTATGCACAGCACCGTGAAGATGTACTTGGTTCATTAGAAGCAGGAAAATTTGCAGATATGATTGTGCTAGATCGCAATGTCTTTGAGATCCCTGCAGATGATATTGAGAATGTAAAAGTATTACGTACTATTATTGGCGGAAAAACTGTACATATTGCTTAATAATTTAATTATTTAGATAGCTAATTAAATAAACACCCCAAAGATTAAATAATATCTTGGGGTGTTTTTAATTGGGCATTTAATTCCAAACCTGAATACGCACAATTAAATCGGGAAATTACGAGGGAATAACTTCCCTCGTAAAGCAACATTACTCTTCGTAAGAAAACGTTGTTTGAACAACTGTATTTCCATGACTAATCACGATTAGACAAAGCCTATCTCGCATTAATACTGAAATACCAAACACGGTAATACACGCAAAAACAAACGCCACCACTGCGAACTTGCTCATTTCCCTTGACCTCTTAATGGTTAAGAGGCACAATCTCAACTGTTCAGGTTTAGATCGGGCCTCGTTGGTTAATAATAACTAACGGGGCTTTTTCCTTTCTAATCCAAACATTTCTTCCAACTTAATATGCTTAAACCAGAAAGGCTCAAGCACCCGCCAAAATAATAACAAAGTTTTATATCTCACTCACGTTTAATTCCATATAAATAAATAAAAATATAAATTTAATTATCTAATAGTTTATTTAAATAATTATTAGGTAAATAATCATTAATAGGTTTAAATTATTTACTTATATTTTTATCTCAGAAAATGACTAAAAATCCGTAATGCTAAAAATAGCGCTTGCAAAAGAAAAAAGTTACCGTTAGTATCCGCAGCGTTTTATATTCATCTACTAACTGCAAGGAGGTTTACCATGACAACAATTAATCAAACTCTTTGCGGGCACTCTCAGAAATAGTCACTCTCGTTAGTTAATCTATTTTCTTAAATTTGCCTGCTAATCACCTTATTTTTCAATTAAAAATGAGTTAATAGCTTATGGGCAATACCTTACATACTGTGGATCAGCAAGTTAGCTACATCGCCACAGAATCAACATGGATTGAAAGTAAAGCAATACAACAATTACAAACAACCGCAAACTTACCTGATATGGTATCCGTTGTCGGCATGCCTGACCTTCATCCAGGCCGCGGCTATCCAATTGGTGCTGCATTTTTCTCTACCAAGCGTTTTTACCCTGCGCTGGTTGGTAATGACATCGGTTGTGGAATGGCGCTGTTTCAAACGGATATTAAAAAATCGAAAGTTAACCTCGATAAACTCGAAAAACAACTTTTTGAAATGTCAGATCATGCGCCTCTATCTTGGCTTGAAGAACATGTCCCAGATAACATGCAATCACATGACTTTATGCCATCATTAAGTTCTATTGGTGGCGGGAATCATTTTGCTGAGTTTCAAGCCGTTGACGAAATATTAAACCCAGAATTATTCGGTATGAGTGGTTTGAATAAACAACAATTACTGTTATTAGTTCACAGTGGCTCTCGTGGTTTAGGCCAATCAATCCTTCGTCAACATGTAGAAAATCATAGTCATGATGGGCTTATAGATAGCTCTCAAGATGCTAAAAATTACTTAGAAGCGCATCAAAATGCCTTAGATTTTGCCCAACTAAATCGCCAAATGATCGGTTTACGTATGCTGCAACAAGTAAAGTCAAAAGGTAAATGCGTTCTCGACCTTAATCATAACCTAGTTGAATCTTGTAAAATCAATGGCATTGATGGGTGGATACATCGAAAAGGCGCCACGCCATCAGATCGCGGGCTAGTTATTATCCCTGGTTCTCGAGGTGATTACAGCTATCTGGTATCCCCACAGCCAAGTGAAGTTTGTCTGAATTCTCTTGCTCACGGAGCTGGCCGCAAGTGGATGCGAACTGAGTGTAAAGGGCGCTTATCTCATAAATATACACCGATTCAATTATCAAGAACGGCATTAGGCAGTCGTGTTATCTGTGCAAACAAACAATTGATTTACGAAGAAGCCCCACAATCTTATAAATCCATTGATACTGTAATTGAAAGCATGGTGAATATTGGCATCATCCAAGTTATTGCACGACTTAAGCCGGTTATCACCTATAAAACCAGTGGAGATTGCTCATGATATTGCTACAATTTTCCGCTGCTCAGGGGCCTGAAGAATGTTGTATTGCTGTTGAAAAGGCCCTTACCCGCTTTCTACAAGAGGCTAAAAAATATCATATCGCTTATGACGTACTGGAGTCATTTCCCTCTAAAAAAGGGCTAAAATCTGCCTTAGTTTGCCTAGAAGGTGAAGATGCAGAAATATTGGCCCAGTCTTGGTGCGGTACAGTCCAATGGCAATGCCAAAGCCCTATTAGGCCGCGACATAAACGTAAAAATTGGTTTTTGAGTGTCACCCGTTTCTCTCCCATTAAACCAATTGAAGAGAGTGGAATTGAATTTGAGTTCACCAAAGCGCAAGGGGCTGGAGGGCAGCATGTTAATAAAACGTCCTCAGCAGTTAGAGCTAAGCATGTTGCTACGGGAATTACAGTTAAAGTTCAATCTGAACGCAGCCAACACGCAAATAAAAAACTCGCAAAACAATTAATACAATGGAAACTTGATGAGTATCAATCGAAACAATCAAATACATTAGATAAACAGCGCCATCAATCTCACTATCAAATTGAACGAGGAAATGCGACTATGACTTTTATAGGAAATGAATTTAAACGATTAATATAAAATTAGTGCCACTTCGAATTAGAGGTGGCACATAATTTAATCCAACATTAGACAATATTTAATGATTCGATTTCTAAAGTAGATTATTTAAAATCATAAAGAATCGAATTATTCAATTTAGAGGAGTAGCAACCCACCTCAATAACCGAGCAATGGTCTTTTGGTACTGGGAAATAATTTACACTTTGTATTAATGATGACATATCATTATTAGAATTAATCATCACGGTATCACCAATATTTTTTTCGCTTAATTCCTTCAAAGCTTTTTCTAATTGGCGATTATACTCCGTTATACTAACACCTTGTTGAAATTGTTTAGAACCATAACCGAACTTATCAGTGCTGTTCATTTATAAACTCCTTTTATATAATTTAGTCACACAGCAGAAAATATAATTTAATATAAAAAAACCAAAGTTCAAATAAAGTTAACATCAAGAAAAACAGAAAATCAAATAAATATATTAAAATAACTATTATAAAATTTGTTATGTGTATAAATAATGAGAATACTTCTATCAGCCACCTCTATAAGAGGTGGTAATAGCCTGAACGGGTTAAAGTATTTTTTCAGTTAAAAACCACCCCGCGATACTTTCGCGAGTTTGTTCTGTCGGGAGCACTTCATGAGGAAATTCTTCTGACATGAAAAAGATCATACGACCTGCAATGGGTTCTAACTTAAACAATTGATTATCTTCTTGGTCATAGACAACCAATTCACCACCATCGCTAGGGTGCCATTGTTCATTCATATATAGAACTGTCGTAATTTTTCGTCGACCGACACCTCTTGGGTTATCCACGTGTTTCTTATAAAAACCACCATTTGGATAACGGCAAAAATGTGTTTCAAAATCACGTAGACCAAGATAAAGCTGACAGTTAAGTTCTTGCCTGACCTGCTCCATTTTATTGAGATAATGAACTATAGAACTCCCCATTTCGGGCTCCAACCAAACCGTTTGGTCGCCGCGAATCGCTTTATTGCCTTGTAATGAGTCCCGATGTCCAATACGTGCGTCTTGTAATGTATTCGGAATGCATTGTTTTATTTCTTTAACTTCGGACAGAGTCAAGAAATCGTCCCACACATACCAACCTTGTGAGGAAAGTGAATCAATAAGTTTATTAATTGACATGATGAGTGTTAGGAAGGTTATTCGGTAAAACTTTATACGGTAAGACAACAAAAAAATAAAATTAAAAACTCAAATCCTGATGATTAAAACATTCCATCAATACTAATCACTGAAAATATAATATTAATTATCATAGAGTAAGCAAAAATCACACTTGCCATCCAACCTTACATTAAAATTAAAAAAGGCATTCAACTTCTTTGTTGAATACCTTGAATTCAATAAATAAAACGATTGATTAGCTTAAATGGCCTGATAAACAAAATCCTGTTCTGCCTAAACCACCACAGTTATGGTGAGCAATACTATTCATTTTTGTTGGTGATTCTATTGCATTGTCCATTACAGAACTCACTTCATCAGGCATAGAGAAAGAAGATATTTGCTCGCTCAATGATTCCGATTTATTTTTCAATTCATTTTCTTGTAGGATAACACTATAATCTTTAAGCACTTTAATTTTAGACGATAAATAGTTGTCACTTATCTGACTGAATGCACCTTTATCTCTCCTTAAGGACTGAAATTTACTGCTTTGCTCCCTATTATACATTTTTATGTATGCTTTAGTTTCTCTATCCATAGAGTTATTAATATTTATTGCTTCTATTTTTATCCCGGAAAGTTGTTCGTTAATTTCTTTTTTTAAAACCTCCAGCTCAAGAATATAGGATTTCAATTGTGTAGAATCCAGTTTAGAATAATCAAACTCTTTATCACCAATTAATTTACCATGCAAGTTTTTAATTATTGACACACTATTTTGATGAGTTATTGAATTCTTTTTAACTTGATTTACTACATTTGACATCATTGTTTTTTCACTACCGGAGCTTCGAGTTTCTTTTTTGAGAAAAAATCTTAACGCTCTATTTGATAGACCACTAAATTGATTCAACGCCTTACCTAGCCCATTAACGTTAGCAGAAAAATCAGAAAGCTTTTTCGTATTAAAACAATCATATCTTCTATTAACTAAAACAGAATTAAAATCAGATTCAACTTTGTATTTAAAATGCATAAATATAATCCCTTATTTTACTTCACTTAAAAACATGAAAAATAATACCCATACAAAAATATAAAAACAAATTTTTTGTTTATATAAAATAAAAAATGACATCACCAATAAACATTAATGATATCATTTATAATGCATATATATATTTATAATAATTCCGTTTTCAATAACGCATGAATTATAAATAATTATTTATAAGCTCTCCAACCGCGCATAAGACGCTACCAGCCACTTAATCCCTTGACCTTGAAAGGCAATTTGCAAGCGGCAGTGTTCCCCACTACCTTCAAGGTTAATAATCGTGCCTTCACCAAATTTAGGGTGCATGACACGCTGACCTAGAGCATAACCCGAATCATTTTGGCTAATCGGTGTACCAAGGCGCTGATGGCTAACGGGTCTTGAAACCTGCGCTCTCAAGCGAACCTCCTCAACACACTCTATCGGTAACTCGCCAATAAAACGAGAAGGCCTGTGATAAACCTCTTTGCCATATAAACGACGGCTTTCTGCATAAGTAATCGTGAGTTTTTCCATTGCTCGGGTAATACCGACATAAGCAAGACGACGCTCTTCTTCAAGGCGACCACTTTCATCCATCGACATTTGACTTGGGAACATGCCTTCTTCCATGCCCACAATGAATACAACTGGAAACTCTAGGCCTTTAGCTGAATGCAAAGTCATCAATTGAACAGCATCTTGGCTGACATCCGCTTGCCCATCCCCAGCTTCCAATGCCGCATGAGAAAGAAAAGCCTGCAATGGCATTAAGTCTTGGTCTTCGTCTTGATAGCTAAAATCACGGGTTGCATTGACTAACTCTTCCAAGTTTTCAATGCGAGCCTGCGCCTTTTCGCCTTTTTCTTGCTCATACATCGCACGCAAGCCTGAGTCATTGATCACTCTATCTGCCTGAACGTGTAATGGCATATCTTGAGTTTCTTTGGCTAATGCATCGATTAATTCTAAGAAACGCTCAATTGCGGCCGCTGCACGACCTCCCAACACCTGCTCGCGAAGTAAGTACTCACAACTTTCCCATAGTGTTAGCTGTTGATCCCGTGCAGTTTGGCGAACAGTATCTAATGTTCTATCGCCGATGCCACGGGTTGGTGTATTGACCACACGTTCAAAGGAGGCATCGTCGTTGCGATTTGCTATTAATCTTAAATAAGAAAGTGCATCTTTAATCTCTTGGCGTTCAAAGAAACGTTGCCCACCATAAATACGATATGGCATTGCACCTTGGATGAGTGCTTCTTCCAATACACGAGACTGGGCATTACTACGGTACAACATGGCGCAATCTTGCAAGGCTCCACCATTTTCATGCCATTGTTTGATGCGGCCAACCACATAGCGTGCTTCATCTAACTCATTAAACGCACAGTAGAGGGATATTGGCTCGCCATCTCCGCCTTCCGTCCATAAGTTTTTCCCTAAGCGGTCACTGTTATTCGCAATCAGTGCGTTCGCCGCTTTTAAGATATTATTCGTTGAACGGTAATTTTGCTCTAGACGGATAGTTTCTGCGCCAGGAAAATCATTGAGAAAGCGCTGGATATTTTCAACTTGAGCACCACGCCAGCCATAGATTGACTGGTCGTCATCACCAACAATCATGACTTTGCCTGTATCCCCAGCGAGTACACGGATCCATGCGTACTGGATATTGTTGGTATCTTGAAATTCATCGACAAGAATATTGGTAAAGCGCTCACGATAATGCTGCAAGACATGGGGTTTATTCAGCCACAGTTCATGGGCGCGTAACAATAATTCCGCAAAATCCACCAGCCCGGCTCTATCACAAGCTTCTTGGTAAGCTTGGTATACCTTTAACCATGTGGCTTCAACTGGGTTACCATAGGCTTCAATGTGCTGAGGCCGCAGACCTTCATCTTTTTTGCCGTTGATGTACCACATCCCCTGACGAGGTGGCCATTGTTTTTCATCTAAATTCATCGCCTTAAGTAAACGACGAATTAAACGGTATTGGTCATCACTATCTAGAATTTGGAAGTCTTGTGGTAAATTAGCGTCCATATAATGTTGGCGCAATAAACGATGCGCTAAGCCGTGGAATGTTCCTATCCACATACCGCCTTCACTAGTACCAATCAATTGATTGATTCTATGGCGCATTTCTGCCGCTGCTTTGTTCGTGAATGTCACTGCCATAATTGAAAATGGAGAAGCATTTTCCACAGACATCAGCCATGCGATTCGATGCACTAGCACCCGAGTTTTACCACTACCAGCCCCCGCAAGGACAAGTAAATTGGTACGCGGTGCGGCAACCGCTTCGCGCTGTTTGTCGTTAAGACCTTCAAGCAGATAAGAGACGTCCATAGTTACCATCAAAGCAAAACAGTGGCTAACACCACTGTGAGGTTGTTGACAATGGCGAATGCCACTGTTTTTTTATACAGTAAATGATTATACCAATGATAAGAGAGAATCCAACCGCGAAATTTCCACATGCGGTAATAAACGCACCTCTTTCTCTTCCATCAGTGTTTTTTGGTTTGTGTTGATCCAGCAAGCTTGCATGCCACTGTTAATTGCACCTTCAACATCCGTTAGCAAGTTGTCACCAACATGAAGAATAAATTGTGGCTCAATCTCAAGCCGCTTCGCGGCTAAACGATACATATCGCAAAATGGCTTAGAGCGCCCGTCAGGCCCTGCTTTCAAGACAAATTGGAAATATTGACCTAACCCGCACGCTTCCGGTTCTGCATTTCCATTAGTGATCGCCACCAGCGGAATTTTTTCTGCCAGTTGGCACAGTGTTTCATGAGTAGACTTTGGGACATCAATTCTATTTCGCCAATAAGTGAAATGCGCCATGATGTCATCTGCCCCTTTTTGTGCGGCTTCTTTTGAGTAGCCATAATGGCAAAACATCATTTTGGAAGAAAGCCAACGCCAGCGTGAAATATCATGATAGATATCAGGTTCTTGCTCCTCGACAAGACGACGAAAAGCATAAAGATCTTCATTACTAAAATGATTAAAACGCGGGTCATATTCACGGACAAAACGTAAAACTTCTTCTTCCGTTTTATCAATAACTGGATGGTTATCGTAAAGCGTGTCATCCAAATCAAACGTGATCGCCAGAATGGGTGATAACGGACGGTAAAAATGCATTAAGGTTTCTCCCTCTTTGCTCTTGGATGAGCCACATCATAAACATTTGCTAAGTGCTGAAAATCAAGGTGCGTATAGATTTGTGTTGTCGATAAATTTGCATGCCCAAGAAGTTCTTGCACTCCACGTAAATTCCCACTTGATTCAAGGATATGTGTCGCAAAAGAGTGGCGTAATTTATGCGGGTTAATGTGGCTATTAACCCCTTGCTTTATACCCCATTGCTCAAAACGTTTCTGTACGTTCCGATTCGAAATACGTTTACCACTTTGGGTTGAAATAAAAACAGCGTCATCTTCTGGCTCATAGAGCTCTCGCATCTCAAGCCAACGCTGTAGCCAACTCACGGCAGTTTTTCCCATTGGCACCCTGCGTTCTTTACTCCCTTTCCCCATAACCCACACTTCACCCGTATTTAAATCAAGATGGCGAACATCTAGCCCAACTAGCTCAGATAAACGTAACCCTGCGCCGTACATCACTTCAAGCATCGTTCGGTCACGTACGACGAGCGGGTCACCACTCTCCATATTCAAAAGTTGGGAGACTTCATCCACATCCATATTTTTAGGAAGACGCTTTTTGGATTTAGGGGCATGAACGGCTTTTGCGGGATTTGCGGGTAATTCCCCTTGGTGCACCATCCAATCAAAAAAACTGCGCAGTGATGATAACCGCAACGCCATACTTGCGGCTTGTAAGCCCGATTTACGACTTTTAGCGGCAACGTTGCGCACAATCGTTGCATCAACTTTTTGCCATTCGTGGATATTTAGTGAGACTAACATTTCCACAATAACACTCAATTGGCGACGATAATTAGTTATCGTGACAGGGCTTAGCCGACGTTCAACACGCAGATAATACAGAAAGGCCTCAATTTGGGTCATCAGCCCTTCAGGCTGATTTTTTATAGGCGTTCTATCCATTGGCATAATAACCTCGGTAGAATCTGAGCGACTTTCTCCAACATGACCGTTCCCATACCATGTTGATAATGTTCACGATCCCGACTAGTAAAGATGACCATACCGGATTCACCATGCTGACCAAACAGTGAAATAGCGACTGAACCGACATTTAATGCATCAGGTAAAAGTAATTGAATTTCAGGGCCATTCAACCGACCGAGGTAGTTACGTTTATCGCCAAATCGTTGAATTCTCACGGGTTCAAATACACGACGCGAAATAACTAATTGATGCGCATCCAAAGGAGCGGATAAATGCCAGCTGTCACTAAACAAACGCACTTGAGCACCGGATAAACCCAGTTTTTTTGCCCAACGATTTAGCGCTAGCAGCATTTGCTGTAAACTTTCTGCTGATGACATTTCAATCACCAACACTAACAATTCATCAAAAAGCTCCACATTTTCGTGAGCTTGCTCAACCATAAAACGAATATCTTGTTCGAGCTCTTTGATTTTCAACCGTTGACGACTCATCACTAACTCAGGTAATGAGATAGCTTCCCGCACAACATGGGGTACTTTTAGCTGTTCCAACAGTTGCGCATTACGAAGAAAAAAATAGGGGTTTTCCGTTAAGTAGCGCACGACATCGACCTCATCAATTTGATGAGCCAATTCCTGTGCTTTTTTGGTTTTATCCATTTTTCCCTCTTCAGCTATTCAAAATTATAGTTGAATGACTCCGTCATAAACATGCGTTGCAGGGCCTGTCATATAAAGTGGCGCCCCAGGGCCTTCCCAGGAAATATCTAATGAGCCCCCTGGTAAATCAACTTTGACCCGCTTCGCCAGTAATCCTTGACTAATTCCAACCGCGACAGCGGCGCATGCCCCGCTACCACAAGCTTGAGTTTCCCCAGCCCCACGTTCATAAACGCGCAAGCGGATGTGGTCAGCACTGATAATTTCCATAAAGCCAATATTGGCACGTTCTGGAAAGCGCTCATGATTTTCTAAAGCGGGACCTAAAACTTCGACTTCTGCCGTATGAATACTTTCAACTTGAATGACACAATGCGGGTTACCCATTGAGACTACCCCACACAGAACTGTACGTTCTTGTGCTCGAATAATATAGGTTTTTTCTTCTTTAACTGCGCGAAATGGCACTCTCTGTGGTTCAAAATCAGGCACGCCCATATTAACGCAGACATCATCATTCTCATTTATGGTTAATGTCATACGGCCGGACTGAGTACTGACTTTGATTTTTTGCTTATTCGTTAAACCTTTAAGCCTGACAAAACGAGCAAAACAACGCGCACCATTGCCACATTGTGCAACTTCACTACCATCTGCATTAAAAATACGATAATGGAAGTCAAGGTCAGGGTCATAAGGTGCTTCAACCAATAGTAGTTGATCGAACCCAACTCCTGTGTGTCTATCCGCTAACCGACAAATCAATTCAGGCGAAAAATATACATTTTGTGTAACGCCATCGACAACCATGAAGTCATTGCCTAAGCCATGCATTTTAGAAAATTGCATTTCACGCTCCATAGAGGTGGCTTACTGATTATTTGTTGTTTGAGCAGGCTCTTTGGCAGTGCTGTCTTGTGCGGTAGGTTGCACATCAGATGCCTTAGCCGGTGCTGCAGTTTCTTCCGGCGGAAAATACAACGGGCCTTTTAAGCCACAGCCAGAAAGGGTAAATAAAACAACTAGTGCACTAAGCCCAATTAAACTTTTTTTCATTCTTTTTCGCCCGTATTGCTCACTTTTGACATCTGATAATTTACACAATAACAGGAGTGGCCTTGCAAATCACGCCTGTTTATCTAGCATGCGGATATTATATACTTTAGGCTAAATTTAGTCTGAAGTTTTTAGTGGGCATGCTTAGATTGACCCTGATGCAGATTCCCTCCTATAATTTCAGCTAACAATAATAATTTCAATTAACCCATTGTGAGCAAACAGGAAATTAATCGTGAATGACAGCGAATTTCATCAGCTAGCAGAAACGCTACTGAGCACCATCGAAGAGCATTTAGATAATTATGAGGGTGATGCCGATATTGATTGTGAAATCAATGGGGGTGTGATGACTCTTAGCTTTGAAGATGGCAGTAAAATTATTATCAACAAGCAAGAAGCATTCCACCAAATATGGCTAGCGACTAAACAGGGTGGGTACCATTATGATTATCAACAAGGTAATTGGGTTTGTGACCGCTCTGGGCATGAATTTAAAGCTAAATTAGCCGAGGCAATTGCCTTTCAAAGCCAAGAGCCCTTTTCATTTTAAGCATTACAAGTTTCGAAGGTGGGCAGCACGCTATACTGCCTGCCATTAATATCAATAATAGTGCGCTTGTGGGTGCGGTGATTGGTTCGAATGCACTTCATACCCAACGTCATCATCTTCTTCCGCTGTGAATGGCCATGTTGCCCCGGAAAATGCAACAACTTGATTTTTACCATCTTGATTAATGATTTGGTAAAATTGCGGTAAATTGAAATTGATAAAGTTTGCGCCATAGGTAAACCGGTCATGGGAAGAAGAATAGAATTTACTCACGTCACGAACAAGATCTTCTTTCGACCCCTCACAGTGAGAATAAATTTCAACCCGATTCGCCTCATCTAAAACATAAATATTAAAACCGGTATTATCTGCCGTATTTTCAAAGAAAAACTGTACAATCCCTTCACTCGCATAGCCATCAACAACTGCAGGTAAATGGTTATCACTCTTCGCCTGAAGTTTAACGGGCCAGCCATGTAGTTTGTTATGGGAGATAGCCCCGTAGAACTCAACCGCATTCTCAAGTTTTTGTACCGATACGTTCAGACGCTCAAAGAATAACCCCCACGTCTGCCCCGCGATACGCAATGCTTTAAAACGCCCAGGGTCATTTCGGTTGCTTGACAAACGCAATTCAACACACTCAGATACCAACTGTTGTACACGAGTACGGATCAACCCACGTAAGTGCTCACTATAACAAAACACCTCAACCGCTTCAGGAGGCGATGCATCTTGATGCATTTTCCCTAAAATGGTTTTAAGTGCTTCTAACATGCACTGTTCTCCGCTGAAATGTAGCGTTCTTACCTCATTCCACGAATTACGATACAACAAGTCAATGCTACCAATCAGGCACTGTTGTGATTCCCCAAAACTGAAAATATCCAGTTTTCTAAAATCAACATGAACGACTTGCTCAGAATATACCTGTGTTGGATCTTTTTCTAAGTTAACAATGATTGCAAGATGGCGAATTTCACATGGACTATAAAGCGCTTTTGGCGTTGGGGCTGGTAACCTGATAGGGAAATGGCTTGAAACATCGTGCATCAGTTCAAGCAATTTTCGTTCATCACACTGGGATTTCCCATTATGCATGTAAACCTGGGTGGTTTCAGTCAGCAAACCATTAAAATAAGCCCATGCCACTAATTTATTTAAATAGCGGTTATATTCAAGAGGTTGATGGCCAATAATGGCATCAATATTTGGCGCTTGGTTATACAAATACCAGCCGCTACGGTTAGCTCGCCCCTCTGGCACATAAATAAAGGTTAAATGCGCTTCGCTCAAATCAGGTGAGATTTGTGGATTAACTAACGTCACCTTCCCCGGGAGAGCTTCGAAAGCCGCATATAATTTACGGGTTAATACTCCAATATCTTGTGGGCTTGCACTAACACTTAAATTATTTCTACGGGCAAAGCGAATGAGGTTACGATAGCTTTGCATCATCGTATCAAGTAACTCGTTATGTGCTTCACGGACACGCTCAATTTTCCATTGATTGCGTGTATCGAGTATCGACAAACGCTCTGATCCCCACCCCCATGATTCAACCAATTGAGACAACACATCACGGCGCCAACCTGCGCAAGTATTCCCCTCTTCTTCAGATAGTTTTTCGCATACTTTCAGGTAGAAACAACGGCGGATAAGGTCAAGACGGGTTAAATCATTAATTTCAGTCAGGTAACGTGTCACACGCTCTAACATTAAGCAGTATGAGTCCAAGCCATAACACACAATTTCGCCTGCATGTAAATGACGCTTAAACTCCATGGCTAATAATTTACCGTTAGGGTAATCCCATGAATAGGATTCCAGCAAAATACTCTTCAATACCGCTTTATAAGGGGAATCAACACTTTTATACAACTGCCATAGGCTTGCACCGAAATATTCCGCGGCAGAAAGCTCACTTAACCCGCCTAAATCAAGCCATTCGTTCGGTGTTAGCACTCCTTGTGCATATAACCCCATAACATATTCATCGTAATGCTGCTCTTCTTCAACCGGCACCATGGTCCACAGCAAACGTTTACCCGCCATACGTACAGCGGTTCGATAAAATTCATCTAACAATAGGATGTGTTGCGTTGAACCACAGTTTTCCCCACCAATATGCCCACTGGCATGATGGCGAAAACGATTTTCATCGATTAAAAACACAGTGACATCAATCCCTAAAGATGCTGCCCACTGTTCAATTAAGGTGCATTTTTTTTGCAAAAAACGTTTTTCTTCGTGGTCCAACCAAGACGGATGACAAACCCAAACGTCGATATCTGAACACTGGCTTTGCCCAACAGATGAAGTGCTACCCATCGAATAAATGCCTGTAATCGGTAATTCACCGTTCGCTTCAGTTTCAATCGCGGGTAAAAAACGTTCAAAAGGTGCCAACCATTTTTTTTGCTCTGCATCAGGAGAGAAAAAGCAGACACCATGAGGGACATTACCTTCAATAAAACCAGGCATCATGGGATGATGATAATGAAACAAGACAGGCAGCAAGCTATAAACCTTCGAGAAGGTTTCACTCATAGAAGCTGTTGCACGTTCTAACCGTAATTGGTTTATTGCATCCAGTCTTTGTTTTAAGGTTTCAATATAGAGATACAAAGGTTACGCCTGATTGAATGAAAGTAATACAAACCTGAGAATTTCCCAGCACCCAACAGATAGAGATAGATTTAAAATAATTTTCAAATGGATTGTCGGAAACGTGATCAATTTAACACCTTGCATCAAAAGGGTAAAGTAGATCACATAATTTTACGCGCTTATTTTTGATACAAAATGCTTTTCAACATATTGTATAAAAAGGCTTTTTATTTTTTAATCTGTAAAATATCCCTTGTTTTTCAATGGAATAATTTCTTTTTACTCTGTTGTTTAGTAAAACAGCAAAACCAAACGATATTAAGTACAATACGCACAGCGTCTGTGCTTACACGCTTCAACACGAATTAATAGAAAACACAGATTGTTCCACACAAAAAATAGCACGATAAGCTAAAGAAATTGCTTAATAGCTATTCTAGGTCATCTCATTTTGAATCACTTTCTTGCATCATGGTAGAAAAAGTAAATCGGCTATAAACAATTCAGAGCGCGGTTTTGCACCCAGCTGGAAAAAATATCCTTAACATGTTAAAACTAATGCCAATTGTATGGTTAATCTGCGGCATTCTTAGCCAGAGAAAACAGTAAAATGACATCAACAAATATCGTGCGTATTGCGACGCGCAAAAGCCCTTTAGCCCTATGGCAAGCGCACTTTGTCAAAGATAAATTAGAGCAGCTTCACCCGGGCTTACAGGTTGAATTAGTGCCTATGGTGACAAAAGGCGACATCATTCTTGATACCCCTCTTGCTAAGGTCGGCGGGAAAGGTTTATTCGTCAAAGAATTAGAACTTGCCTTGTTGGAAGGACGCGCAGACATTGCCGTTCACTCGATGAAAGATGTCCCTGTTGAATTCCCTGAAGGCTTAGGATTAGTCACGATTTGTGAACGTGAAGACCCTCGAGATGCCTTTGTCTCAAACCACTACGATAATCTTGATGCATTGCCAAAAGGCAGTATCGTCGGGACATCGAGTTTACGTCGTCAATGCCAATTAAGGGAACTCCGCCCTGATTTAGTCATTCGCGACTTACGTGGTAACGTAGGTACACGCCTATCAAAATTAGATAACGGTGAATATGATGCCATTATTTTAGCCGTTGCTGGGTTAAAACGCTTGGAGTTAGACACTCGAATTAAAACGGCTCTTGCACCTGAGCAATGCTTACCTGCAGTTGGCCAAGGTGCTGTCGGTATCGAATGCCGTTTAAATGATAGTAAAACCCGCGAATTACTCGCGAAACTCAATAATGACTCAACATCAACCTGTGTTCTGGCTGAACGAGCAATGAATATGCGCCTTGAAGGCGGTTGCCAAGTTCCGATTGGCAGTTACGCTATTTGGCAAGATGACAAAATATGGCTACGGGCCTTGGTAGGAGCGCCAGACGGTAGTGTGATTATTCGAGGGGAACGACTCGTTTCTCCGAGTGAAGCTAATCAAGCGGGTGTATCATTGGCTGAAGAATTACTTGAGCGTGGTGCAAGGGAAATTCTGGCGGATGTTTACCAAGGAAACCCGCCTGCATGAAGGTGCTTGTCACTCGCCCTGAACCAGCAGGTTCGGAGCTGATCACAGCAATCACCGCCAAAGGGGGGGAAGCCTTCTCCTCTCCTTTAATTCGCATTGGACCTGGCTCTGAGTTAAATACCCTTATACCTCAACTTGATAGCCTTACTGCGAATGATTTAGTCTTTCTTTTATCTAAAAATGCAGTCGAATATGCAAATTTAACACTTGAACAAATGGCGCGTAGCTGGTCAGATAAGTTATCTTACTATGGAATTGGCCGCTCTACAGGGCAGTATTTTCAACAAGTAACAGGAAAAAACATAAGTTGGGCTGAACAAGGTGAAACCAGTGAAGTACTACTGACACACCCTGAACTTCAATTTCTCGAAGGGAAAAACGCTCTATTATTACGAGGAAATGGCGGACGAGAGCTTCTCGCATCAACATTAAGGGCTAGGGGCGCAAAAGTCAGCTATTGTGAATGTTATACAAGGCATCCTGTTTACTATGATAGAGCCCTGTTCAATCAGCAATGGTTTCAAACGGGTATTACAGATGTTGTGATCACGAGTGGTCAAATGTTAGCCTTGTTAGACGAATTAATCACTGAAGAATACCAAACTTGGTGGTTTTCCCGCCGCCTACTTGTCGTCAGTGAACGGATTGCAGACCAAGCCCGCAGAGGCGGATGGCAAAAGGTCTGTGTAGCTAATAGCGCAGATAATAATGCTTTATTAGAAGCATTAATTTCAATCGATATGGGATGCTAATTTATGACGGAACACGATAAAACAACCGAGACGGTTACCCCAGAAGCTGGTGCAGAACAACAGCGCCCAAAAACTAAACCTTCTTCGGAGCAAAAACGTTCTGGTCTAATAGGCGGTGTAATTGCTATTGCTATTATCATCGCTATTGGTGGCGGATTATACTATTTCACCCAACAAAGCACTGCCACTTTAGTAAATGAAAACAATGAATTAAAACAAAAATTAAGTGATTTAATCGAACAGCAAAATTCAGACAGGCAACGGTTAAACGCTTTAGTTGCGGCTAATACTGAAATAAAAAGCCATTCTCGTGAATATGAAGAGAATCTCAACCGTCGCATGCAAGAGCTACAAGCGCACGTCACGGCATTATCCAGCGCTGATGTTAAAAGTTGGCTTCTCGCACAAGCTGACTTTATGGTTAAAATGGCGGGAAGAAAGCTGTGGAATGATCGCGACCCTGTGACCGCAGCGGTTCTATTAAAAAGTGCTGACTCAAGTTTAGCCGAAATGAATGACCCGAGCCTACTCGACATTCGTAAATCAATTAACAGTGATATGGCTAAATTAGCCGCAATCAATCAAATTGACTATGACGGTATTATCTTACGTTTAAACCAGCTCAGTAATGAAGTGGACAACTTACGTTTAGCGGATTTAAACAGCGGCGATGCGAAAAATGAAGATAACGCGGATGTCAGCGAGGATATTTCGGATTGGAAACAAAATTTGGCTCGTAGCTGGAAAAGTTTCGCAAATGACTTCGTCACCGTACGCGCTCGTGATGGCTCAGAAGCCCCGCTTTTAGCTCCAAATCAGGATATTTATCTACGAGAAAACATTCGCTCTCAACTATTAATCGCAGCACAAGCCGTGCCACGTTATCAAGAAGCCACTTACAAACAGTCATTAGAGCAGGCTTCGACTTGGGTAAGAGCCTATTTTGATACTGAGGCGCCTGAAACTAAAGCTTTTCTATCAACCATTGATGACCTAATCAATCAGCCGATTGATATTGATATGCCTGATACTTTAGAAAGCCAAGAAAAGCTAGAAAAAATCATGCAAACACGGGTTCGTAGCTTACTTTCTCAGTCGTCTGACAATGCAAAAGTTAGCGATGGTGCCGTTGATGCCGCAGCGGATGCAACTGAAGCGCCAACAGAAGCCGCAGCAGATGCCGCAGTTCCCGCCACGGATACGCAAAAAGCGGAGTCAGCTGACAATGCACACCCTTTTGAATCAGCAGACCCTGCTGGTAATAGGGGGTAATTATGATAAAAGTCTTGATCCTATTTATAGTACTTATTGCAGGGATAATCTTAGGCCCATTATTAGCGGGTCACCAAGGTTATGTTTTTATCCGTACAGATAATTATGACATTACGACCAGTGTAACCAGCCTCGTTTTGGGCTTTATCTTGCTCCAGTTTGTGCTGTTATTCCTTGGTTGGTGCTACCGCCGCTTTATCAGCACGACATCACGTACCCGAGGTTGGGTAAGTGGTCGTAAATACCACAAAGCACATACCCAAACACAAAAAGCGCTGCTGAAATTAGCAGAAGGTGATTTCGAGCAAGTTGAAAAATTAATGAGCAAACATGCTGATTTTTCTCAACAGCCGGTTATTAACTACCTCATGGCAGCCGAAGCTGCTCAACAGCGTGGTGATGAATATCGCACTCACCAATACTTGGATAGAGCTGCCGAAGCCGCAGGAAGTGACCAGCTCCCCGTTGATATCAGCCGTGTCCGTATCCAATTAGCGGAAGGAGAAGTCCATGCTGCCCGTAATGGCATTGATAAACTTCTCGACAAAGCTCCAAGGCACCCTGAGGTGCTGCGCCTAGCAGAACAAGCTTACTTACGCTCAGGCGCCTATCAGTCGCTGATTGAATTACTTCCTGTCATGGCTAAAGTACAGTTACACAATGAAGATGAGCTCGATGCATTGAAATTAAAGGCTTACAAAGGGTTGATGAACCAATATATGGCTGAAGGAGGTAGTGATGGGCTAAAAGCTTGGTGGAAAGCACAACCTCGCCGAGTTCGTCATGAAACCGCATTGCAAGCTTTCTTAGCAGAGCATTTGATTGAATGTGGCGATACTGCAAGTGCAGAAAAAATGATTATTGACGGTTTAAAACAGCAATATGATGAACGCTTGATCCTGTTGGTGCCAAAACTGAATAGCGAACGCCCTGAAGTTATAGAAAAAACCCTTTTACATCTGCAGAAGCAGAACGGTGCCACCCCGTTACTTAACAGTACATTAGGCGTTTTATCGCTACAGCATGCCCAATGGGACAAAGCTGAAAATTACTTTAAAGCCGCTTTAGCTCAACGTTTTGATGTACAAGATGCATCATGGTTAGCTGATGCTTTTGACCGGCAGCATAAGCCTAGCGATGCCGCAAAAATTCGCCAAGATGCATTAAACCATTCATTAAAACAAGAACGGAAATAATATTCTTGTTTGGCCTCATCTAAAAACTCCACTCATTTTGGTGGAGTTTTTTTATTCATAAGCTTAACGGCGACTAATCTGACCTTCCCCAATAAAAACGTAAAAACAATTTAAATACATCGCGTTAATCGTATTAAATCATCATAAAAGGAAAATATGAGGTTTATAATTGGCAACATTGCAGGTAAATAATTCAATGTTTAATCAATAATCATTATTTAAGGATAAGGAAAACACACTTCGCTATGTTATAAAATAAACACATAGTGTATAAAGCTTTATATACATCTTTGCTTTGCATGAATTAGGGATATCGATATGAATGTAATTAAAACTATTTGGCGCTGGATTATTGCAACCCCAAACCGTTTACAAATATTCTTTGATCTTCTGCTGTTAGTATTATCACCTTTTGTTTTTATTATGATTATTGGTTTTAATACCGAAGATCTTAGTAAAGACATTTTCATTATTACATTCATTATCCTCTGCTATACCTATATTACTCGCTGGTTCAGTAAATGGTTTAGTAAAGGTAGAAGCTAATAGCTATCTTATTTTCAGCCTCTTAGTCATTTTCTAGGGGGCTAAGTGTTTTGTACAGACAAAAAAAAACACCTGCACAAGGCAGGTGTAAAATACAATCAGGTCTACAGACGGATGGTGCCTCACTCAACGTTTCGCCCGTTCGTTGATGGTAAGAGGATGAGCTCTTGATCATCTAAAGTGGACAATAGGCACCGATAATCGGCTTTGCGTCATCTCTGGGTTTATGAAGCTTCGCTGTCATAAGAAGTGAGATGAGCATCTACATATACAATAATGCACAATACGTGCCAACTTTTTTAAAACAGTATTTTTTTAGCTCACTCTTTTGGTTTCTTTCCTATCCCTCGGTTTTACACAACTATTTTTCTTCTTGGTAGTAAACCGCTCTATCTTTAAAAAATTCACTAATATGTTGCCCGAAACTTACCACTCTATTTTGTCGCAGTTTAGAGACATCATAAAACAGTTATTTATATTTCCTTATAAATCAACTAGTAAAGTGTCACCTTTTGACGACATTGATATGATGGGTTGTATCTATTTTACGACATAAGTAAGATAAGCTGCTAAATTACAAATAAAAACAAGCAATTAACCATACCCCTGTCATTCGTTGAAGAAACGCCCCCGAGTATACTCTAAGCAATTCAAGTTATGGCTAAGTGGCAAGTAAAGATATTCCGATGAGTACGAATAAGTATGTGGTTTGGGTAGATGAACGTAGCCAATAACGCTACGGTTTGAAGTGTGAAGAGTGAAGAGTGAAGAGTATAAAACGCAAAAAACCCGTCGATTAAGACGGGTTTCTTTAAATTGGTCGGCGAGAGAGGATTCGAACCTCCGACCCACTGGTCCCAAACCAGTTGCGCTACCAAGCTGCGCTACTCGCCGAAATTTTTGTAGTACTTATTAATAGTGAATAGTACTATTACATTTCTTCGTGGTGCGAAAGGGGGGACTTGAACCCCCACGTCCATAGGACACTAACACCTGAAGCTAGCGCGTCTACCAATTCCGCCACCCTCGCAATGTCACAAAAAAATGGGGTGGCTAATGGGACTCGAACCCACGACAACTGGAATCACAATCCAGGGCTCTACCAACTGAGCTATAGCCACCATAACTTCACTTTTTTCAAAGCGTTGCTATATTACTACATACAACGTCATTTTGCCAACCGTAGCGAAGCGCTAAAACTGGTGCGCCCGACAGGATTCGAACCTGAGACCTCTGCCTCCGGAGGGCAGCGCTCTATCCAGCTGAGCTACGGGCGCTTAACGCCGTTGCGGGAGAGGATAGTACGGATTTATCCTCCCGCTGTCTAGTCCTTTTTGAAATAAAAATATCGATTGCTTGCCTTTTATCCATTTCGTTGAGAAAGAGAGCATATTTACCCTCTTTTTCGCTATGCACCTAATAAAAATCTATCAAAACCCCGCCGTTAAACTTTTCCGTTACGGTTATTGAACAGGCGAATGATGAAATAAAGGAGAGAAACACCCCCTAAGAAGATGGCTCCAACGATTAAAGATAAGCGAGTATCTGGGTTAATCGCCATTCCAATCAATACGCAGGCTAAAAAGAGCAAGGTCGCATAGTTAACCCATGGAAAAAGAATCGATTTGAAAGGATGCCCTACAAGTTTTTCTTTGTTTTGTTGACGAAAACGGATTTGGCTAGTCAATAACACCAGCCAAGGCACCATTCCTGGTAACACACTCGCACTATAGACATAAACAAAGACTTTCTCTGGATTCGGTATAATGTAATTCAAGCTTGATCCCGCGACTAAGCATAGGATAGTAAAGCCCACGCAACGTGCCGGTACGCCATTTTTTGTTAATTTCAATAATGAGCGAGGCAATTGTTTATTTTGTGCTAAAGCGTACAGCATGCGCCCGCCACTATACATGCCACTATTGCAACCAGATAACGCCGCAGTTAACACCACAAAGTTAATTACCGCCGCTGCGGACACAATTCCCACTTTCGCAAAGGTAAGGACAAACGGGCTACCTTGTGAACCCACTTCCGTCCACGGAAATAGCGTCACAACAATAAAAATAGCACCTACATAAAAAATTAATATGCGCCATAAAATATTATTGATCGCTTTTTTTAACGTGACTTGCGGATTTTTCGCTTCACCCGCGGTGATCCCAACCAGCTCAACCCCTTGATAAGAGGCCACAACGATACACAAAGCAAATAAAAAGCCTTTCCAGCCCCCGGCAAAGAAACCACCATGTTCAGTGAGATTCGCAAGCCCAATCGGCTCAAAGTTATTACCCAGACCAAAAAAAATCAGCCCTAAACCAATTAAAATCATCACCACAATCGTAGTGACTTTGATCATGGCAAACCAAAACTCAAGCTCGCCATACAGCCGTACAGCGGCTAAGTTCGCTAATGCCACTAATACCACCGCGATAATGGCAAAAATCCATTGAGGCACATCAGGGAACCAATATTCGGCATATACACCAATCGCAGTGATCTCTGAAATACCAACAGCCACCCACATAAACCAGTAGCCCCAAGCAGTCAGGCACCCCCAAAACGGACTTAAGTATTTATAACCAAATGAAGCAAAAGAACCCGTTACAGGCTCAAGAAATAGCATTTCCCCCATTGAACGCATAATGAAGAAAACAAAAATCCCGGCGATGATATATGCCAGTAAAACCGAAGGCCCCGCCCATTTCAGCGTACTGGCCGACCCCATAAATAAACCAACGCCAATGGTTCCCCCGAGCGCGATAAGCTCGATATGGCGCGCTTCTAACCCACGTTGAAGCCCCTGCTGTGGATTTCCCATACATACCCCTGTCAAAATTAGATAATTAAAATGCAGTTTTAATTGAAACTCAGTTAGTAATAATCACTGCAATTATTCGAAAAGTATCAATTAGGCGATTAAAAAAATGCCATAGCCGCAAGATTGAGCACAAACTGATGCGAACATACTTATTTTTGAGGGATTATAGAAATATTTGAAGGAAGAGACCAGCTATTCGGAACCGTGCGAACTGTAAGTAAGCCTGTTAAGCCTACTTACAGTGAGTTAAATTCATTGAAAATAACAATATAAATCAAACTACTACAAAAACTACAGCTTACCACCGTAATAGTAGCCTAAAAATTTCAGTAATTTAAACTGTCGAGTAATACGGGAAGGTTGAGATAATAAGCGATATAACCATTCTAGACCTAAGTTTTGCCACACTTTCGGGGCGCGTTTAACATGCCCTGTAAACACATCATAAGTCCCACCAACACCCATATATAACGCATCTGGATACACACTTCGGCAATCCCGCATAAAAATTTCTTGTTTCGGCGACCCCATCGCAACGGTGACAATTTTAGCGCCACTTGCGCGAATACGTTCGAATAATGCGCTTCGGTCTTCAGCGGTAAAATAGCCGTTTTGCGAGCCAACAATGTTCACATTCCACTGCGAGCGTAGTTTGCTTTCTGTTTGCTCTAGAATCTCGGGTTTACCACCCACTAAGAAAACTGGCGTGCCTTCTTTACCGGCCCTTTCCATTAGCCCTTCCCATAAGTCAGCACCAGCGACACGAGAAACTTCAGCTTGTGGGTATTTACGACGGATAGCACGGACAATACTAATTCCGTCAGCATATAAATATTCAGCTTGGCCTAGTAATGTATTTAAAGCCGTATCTTGTTCAGCGATCATCACTTTTTCTGCATTAATCGCAACAAGTGTTCCCGTTTTTGTTTCTCCACCAGCAAATAAATAGTCTAAAAAATGGGCCATATTTTTAAAACCCCAAATATTATGACCACGAATACTATATTGTGGAATAGATGACTGTGTAACGGATGAAGACTGAGTTGATGACGATTCCATGATACTCCTTTAGCGGCTTTCACGCTGTTGGCTTCTTAAAAAAGAAGCTGTTTTTGTGCGAATAAGCCCTGCACTTTCAAATAACCAATACAGTAATTTTGCTAACACCAGACACAGTCCGAATATTAAGCAGAAGAAAACCACCCGTGAGACGAAAGAATCCACGCCTTCACGAGCCAAAACAATAATGTTGAAAATGGCGCCAAAACAAAATGCCTGCATAATGGCTGCCTTATAGCGATTTGGTTCTTTCAGGCTCATGCCATAGATCCAATCAAACCATTTGATGATAAGCCCCACAACTATAGCTCCGAGGGGTATAAAAATCACTCCGCCCATCACCACCAATGAACCAATCAGTGTTGGAGAAATTGCCAGCCCAGAATGGTTGTTCAGTACTTCCCACGTAAAATAATTGGCAGAGTTCAATACCGTGTCTGGGCGTTCAGGCCAAACCCAAGAAGGAATGAAAACATAAAAGTCACGGATAATCGGAGCTAGACCTTGAAAATCCATCTCATCATAATGGCTTAGTAGTAATGCTAAGTTTTCCCACGGGGAGAATGTATCCCGCGTTAAATACAAGAAAGTGTAATATGCTTCAGCACCACTGACATCTAAGCCATAGCGTTTTAAGGCTAACCAGAACATTCCTACAATACTGGCGACCCCAGCCGCGGCTAGCATCCACAGCGTAATCCAACCTCTGACAATCCCAATAAATAAGAAGAGTGCGAAAGCAATGATGATGTTCGCTCTCGTTCCTCCGACAATAACATAGGTCAAGAAACCAAATGCGACGGTACTAACGAGGAAGAAAATCCAGCGTTTCTGTGTTGGTCGCAAGAAATAAACAATCAACATTGCCGGTATGAAGAAATAGAAAAAGCGTTTTAATGCCACGCCAGAAACCTGGCTGGAGAAAATTTGGCTATAGGATTTTAGCTTAAATAGCAAAAAACCGTTCTGCATGAAAAAGATACCTACTGTCACGACTGCAACCAGTATCAATAACAGACAGGTTAGATTCGTTTCCACTTTGTTCATGCTAAACAACGCACGCCGTGGTGCGTCTGGTTGCCTAGAAAGTCGAGTTTTATAGGCAACATAATAAATCGCATAAAAACTAGTCGCTGCTAGTTGAGCGTAAAGTAAATAATCAGCCTTCACAACGGCAACATCAAATTGAAAAACTAACGCGCAGGTTAATGGGAAACCAAAGTAAAACGTCAATAAATACAGCATGGAAAAGAAAATATTGAAGTTAAACCGAGCCCGTAAAAACTCTTTGTATAACAAAGTACCAATAAAAATAATTGATATCAGGTAGACCAGTGCTAAGCCGCCCAATTCCGTCAGCGTCATGCTCGCTCCTCCACGGCACTGAGAACGGCTTTCCAGCCCTCAATAAAGTTGGGAGCAAAAAATTCAATATGGTGTTTATCTAATAGGCTCATTTGGCGCTGAGCTTCATCCACTAGCGGTGTCGTCAGGTTGTCACCATAGAAAAAGACTGGGACATTTTGAGCAGTTAAATCCTGCCAAAAGGTATTTTGACGGCTAATTACAAATGGAATGCCAAATTGGATTAGCAAACAAACGGTGCCAACACCTTGCTGGCGATTAAAAATAAAATAGCCAAGGTCACAGGTTTTGAGCAAATTAAGGTACTCGCTAAATTCCATGCGCTCTTTCAGGATTTCCACTTGCCCTGAGGTAAACTCACTACTCGCAGCCTGTTCAACTTGTTGGATATAACTTTGGTTATTGGCAGGATAGCCCATAGGGACAATAACCTTAACCTCATCACCAAATTGCTGTTTAATCGCACTCAGAGCCTCTACATGGCGATTAGAACGGTCACCTGAGTTACCCAGTAAAATAGTCAATTGAGAGCCTTCACGTACCTTAGGCTCGCTTATTGTCAATGCAGGGTCCATTCGTGTTGGGAAATACAACACTGACGCAGGCACTTTAGGGTTCGACTGGTGGAAATAGCACAAATCCCCACGTGTTGCACACACATGCCCTACTTTTTTCTGCGCTAAACGACGCAAAATATAGAATAACTTAAATTTTAGAGCGCTAGACTCTTCATAGAGGTCAGCTCCCCATATATGCCACCAAAACTGGTGGGATTTAATTTGCCCAAATAATAGTGCTAGCCAAATAGGGGCGTTAAATTGCCCATGAAAGAAAAAGCGAGTACGGCGGTCTGCCTTGGCACGCTGTATAACACTATTAGCAATGGCCTGTTTATTCGCAAAAACATCTATTTTTAGCTGAGGATAAGCGTCAGCAAGCTGCGCATCATCGCTTACCACCATAAAATGCGGCTTTGATGACGGAGCCATTTCTTGGCAAATGACGTCATTAAAAAACGTCAGTACCGTCTGGTTGTGGTGTGGGAGATTCGATCCCAGTACATGTATTAAGGTTGTCATGCTCGCCTACGGTAAATCAAAAATACGCAACAACATAAAGTAAAATAGACAATATAAGTGGCCATATAAGCCTGAGTTGCGCCTACTGCACCATGTTCAGGGATAAGCCAATGCGCAAAGCCCGTTAATAATATAAACTGACTAACTTCAGTGAGGACATAAAAACGCAATGCGGCTTTGGCAATGACCAAATAGCCAAATACGTACGCCCCCACTTTCAATACATCACCGACTAGCTGCCATGCAAACAGGTCTCTCATTCCGGTAAATTCTTTTGAGAACAGCAACCAAATCGCAAAATCACGTAGTAACCAAACCGTAAAACTCACAACGGCAACGGCAGGTAAAACAAATTTCAATGCCTTAACAATCTCTGCGGAAATTTCATTTTTATGCTGCAAACGCGATAGCGTCGGCAATAAATACACTGAAAATGTCGCGGTAATAAACTGCAAATAGGCATCTGAAATGGTGGTCACACCGGTCCATAACCCCACTTCATCCCAACTATAGGTTTGGGCGAGCAGATTTCGCATCATGATATAAGCGACTGGCAGTGTGACTGCGGTTAGCATCGCCATGACCGTAAATTTGCCTAAATTAGTCGCAATCGCTTTGTCCCATGCTGGCTTCAATGACGATAACGCAAATTGCTTGCGTTTAATTATCATCCCAGCCGCAGGCAGTACCACTAGCGCAGGGACTAATGCTAACCCTGCTAATGCACCTTCATACCCGCCAACTAGATAGCATAAATAATAAGCAATTACACCAATTACACTACCAAAAATAATGGCTAATGCGTTTGCTGATGCGTCTCGGTAACCCTTCAAAATAGCCAAAAAATAGTTCGCATACGCGATACCCATTTGAATTAAGGCAACAATTTGAATAACCGAACTGTATTTTTCGCTATCAAATAACGCCATGCTGATTGGCGCACTGCAAAGCAAAAAGATAAGCGCAAGTAGCGCTGAAAACCCAAGAATAATCGTCGATGAAGTTCCCAGTACTGCACGTAATTTTTGTGAGTCTTGGTGGTGCTCTGCTACATATTTTGTGACGCCATTGAAAATTCCTGCACCTGATAATACCCCTAGTACAGTAATCAATTGGCGGAAGTTACCCGCCAGCCCCACACCGCTGGGGCCAAATGAGACTGCAAATAATTTAACAATTAACAGGCCCACCCCGATTTTAATCAGGGTAGACCCAGCAGTCCAAACCGATGCTTTAGCGAGAGACATTAGGCAAAGAACGCTTTGATTCGCTCAATGACTGTCTGCTGCTCGTCATCAGTCATGTTGTAGAACATCGGTAAACGCACTAAGCGGTCACTTTCTGATGTCGTGTATTTATCTTCACCATGGAAACGGCCAAACTCAATACCTGCAGGGCTCGTGTGCAATGCAACGTAGTGGAATACCGTCAAAATACCATGAGATTTCATGTAATCGTTGAATTCAGTACGCTCTTCGATATCTTTGAGTTTGATATAGAACATATGAGCATTATGTTTTAAGCCTTCCGGCACAGTTGCTAGGACTAAACGCCCTGCATCAACCAGTGGCTGCAACGCTTCATCATAACGTTTCCATAGTAGTAAACGGCGGTCATTAATTTTGTCTGCTTCTTCTAACTGCGCCCATAAGTAAGCCGCTTGCAAATCAGACAACAAGTAGCTTGAGCCGATATCACGCCACGTGTATTTATCGACTTGACCACGGAAAAATTGGCTACGATTTGTCCCTTTTTCACGGATCACTTCGGCACGGCTAATCAGGTCTTTATCATTGATAAGCGTAGCTCCACCTTCACCGCCTGAAGAGTAGTTTTTAGTTTCATGGAAGCTATAGCAGCCAATATGGCCGATAGTCCCCAGTGCTTTGCCTTTATACGTCGACATCACACCTTGCGCCGCATCTTCAATCACGAATAAATTGTGTTTTTTTGCGATAGCCATGATGGTGTCCATTTCGCAAGCAACACCTGCATAGTGGACAGGAACGATGGCACGTGTACGCTCAGTGATTGCAGCTTCAATTTTAGTTTCATCGATATTCATGGTATCCGGACGGATATCAACAAACACGATTTTAGCGCCACGTAATACGAATGCGTTAGAGGTCGATACAAAAGTAAAGCTTGGCATGATAATTTCATCACCTGGCTTAGTATCAATCAGGATCGCTGCCATTTCTAATGAGGCCGTACAAGATGGCGTTAACTGCACTTTTGGGCAATTAAATCGTTTTTCCATCCATTCTTCACAACGTTTCGTGAAGCCACCGTCACCACACAGTTTGCCACTTTCCATGGCTTGTCTCATATACTCTAATTCAGTACCTACAACGGGTGGTTTATTAAATGGAATCATGTTGTCCCCTGTATAACCAATAGGCGGTACTGGCAATTGCTGCACCGCTACGTGAATAAAGATTTAATGCCGCAACATTACTGATTTGCGTGGCCACATTTAACTGTCTTTTTTGGTGTTCCACACACCAATTAAATGCTGCTGACATCAACTTACGCCCCACACCTTGCCCTTTCGCTTCTGGCATTTTCGCTAGTAGGCCAACCCGTGCCGTTTCTGCATCAAGGTGCCGCAAACTCACGAAGCCCAATACCGCACCAGACGCATCTTTAACCAGTAAACAAGTGTGGTCAAACGTACCCAGAACTGATTTTTCTATCCACAACGCATAAAACTGCCCGCTATCACCATCACGGTACCAAGGTGCTCTAAAGCGGCTTTTGCTAAAGACAGACTCAGCGGCTTGCCGCAACGTAGGGATATCATCCACTTGTGCAACAATAACGTGGTCTTCCGCTGTTAAACCAGCCTTTAAATAAGCATTTTCTGTGCCAATAGTAAGAGCGAAATCGATTTCACCTTCAACAAATGAAAACCCCATACCAGCTAAATCATCAATCAGCTGCGTTTCAGACGCTGCGACTTTTGCTTGCACGATATCGTATTCATCCATTTGATAAGCAAGGAGAGTTTCGAGGTTATCCCCTGTAAAATTCAACTTTGCTGTTGAGCGATGAAAAAATTCGCTCTCCCATGGCAAGCTCTCAATACTGGCGTGGACGGACACGTAATAAATCCTCTAAATATTGCCCATAACCTGTTTTTTTCAGCTGTTGCGCTGAAAAAGCGACTTGTTCGTCTGTCAACCAGCCATTACGCCATGCTATTTCTTCTAAACAAGCCACTTTGAAGCCTTGGCGTTTTTCAACGGTTTGTACAAAAGTACCCGCCTCAATGAGGCTATCGTGAGTGCCTGTATCCAACCAAGCAAAGCCACGACCGAGCAATTCAACGTTTAATTCACCACGTTCTAAATACATTTGGTTAATTGACGTAATTTCTAATTCACCGCGTTCAGAAGGTTTAACTTGTTTTGCAAATTCAACCACTTGTGAATCATAGAAATACAACCCTGTCACCGCCCAATTGGATTTAGGTTTAAGCGGTTTTTCTTCAATAGACAGTACTTTAAAATTATCGTCAAATTCCACAACACCAAAGCGCTCAGGGTCCATCACTTGATAACCAAAAACGGTTGCGCCATTTACTCGTTTAGCAACAGATTTTAATTTTGGGCTAAATGAATGGCCGAAAAAGATATTGTCGCCCAATACTAAGCAGCATGAATCACCATTAATGAACTCTTCACCAATGATAAACGCTTGCGCAAGGCCGTCTGGTGATGGCTGTTCCGCATAGCTCAGCTCAATCCCAAACTCATGGCCATCCCCTAATAAACGTTTAAACATCGGCAAGTCGTCAGGGGTAGAGATAATTAAAATCTCACGAACTCCCGCTAACATCAAAACTGAAAGCGGGTAGTAAATCATCGGCTTATCGTAGATAGGCAATAACTGTTTAGAAATACCGCGAGTAATAGGATGCAAACGCGTTCCCGACCCTCCAGCTAATATAATACCTTTCATACTGTCACCTAATTTCCTAGACCTAAACGTTCGCCCGCATAGGAACCGTCTTGTACGCGACGCCACCACGTTTCATTGTTCAAATACCACTGCACCGTTTTGCGAATACCTGATTCGAAGGTTTCTTGTGGCGTCCACCCCAATTCGCGCTCAATTTTCGCAGCATCAATCGCATAACGCATATCGTGGCCCGGCCGGTCTTTCACATACGTGATTAAGTCACGGTAGTGCGCCACACCTTCAGGCTTTTGCGGACGTAGCTCTTCAAGCAGTTCACAAATCGTTTCTACAACGTCAATATTACGGCGCTCATTATGGCCACCGATATTATAGGTGGTGCCAGGTTGCGCGGTTGTAGCAACTAAATGTAGTGCTCGTGCATGGTCTTCAACAAACAACCAGTCACGAATTTGCTCACCTTTACCATAAACAGGCAGAGGCTTACCCGCTAAGGCGTTCAAAATAATTAATGGGATCAATTTCTCTGGAAAATGATACGGCCCGTAGTTATTTGAACAATTAGTGATCATCGTTGGCAGGCCATAAGTTCTTTGCCAAGCACGAACTAAATGATCACTCGATGCTTTCGATGCTGAATATGGGCTACTTGGTGCATAAGGCGTTGTTTCTGTGAAGAAACCATCAGGTCCTTCTAAGTCACCATATACTTCATCTGTTGAGATATGATGAAAACGGAAAGCTGCTTTTTTCTCATCATTCAATGCGGACCAGTAATGGCGTGCCGCCTCTAACAGTGTGTAAGTGCCCACAATGTTCGTTTCGATAAATGCCGCTGGACCATCGATAGAGCGGTCAACATGGCTTTCTGCCGCTAAATGCATCACTGCATCGGGTTGATATTTTTCAAAAACCGCATCTAATGCAGCTCTATCACAAATATTCACCTGCTCAAAAGCATAGCGCGGGTTGCTCGCAACCGTTGCGAGGGACTCTAAGTTACCTGCATAGGTTAAACAATCCAGAACCACTGCGCTGTCGTCAGTATTTTCAATAATATGACGAACAACAGCAGAGCCGATAAACCCGGCGCCTCCAGTGATTAAAATGCGTTTCAACGCCATACTCCTTTTGTATCCACAACCCATTTTTGTGGGATTGCAGAACCTTGGATGCCTTTGAACATATTGTGGTCAACTAACATTAAGATCACATCCGCTTCATTAACGGCTTTTTCAATCGAAACTAGCTCAGAAATACCTTTTAAAGAGGTTGGTAATTCGTGAATGTGTGGCTCAACTGCATACGTTTTACCTGGGTTCCAGTTCGCCACCATTTTGGTGATGTGCATCGCTGGGCTTTCACGTAAATCATCAATATTGGGTTTAAATGACAGGCCAAAACAGGCGATTGTCACTTCACTGGCTTTTTTACCCGTTTCCACTAAGCAATCGGCTACAGCCGCTTTTACTTGATCAACAACCCAAATTGGTTTGCCATCATTGACTAAACGAGCGGTATGAATAAGGCGTGATTGTTTTGGATTTTGTGCGACGATAAACCATGGGTCAACCGCGATGCAGTGCCCACCAACACCCGGACCTGGCTGCAAAATGTTAACACGTGGATGGCGGTTCGCGAGGCTGATTAATTCCCACACATTGATGTCTTGTTCAGCACAAATTAATGATAATTCATTCGCAAAAGCAATATTCACATCACGGAAGCTATTTTCCGTTAACTTACACATTTCCGCGGTTCTTGAGTTAGTAATTACACACTCACCTTCAAGGAAAATATTGTATAGCTCACTTGCGCGCAAAGAGGATTTTGGCGTCATACCACCAACAACACGGTCATTTTTAATTAATTCGACCATCACTTGGCCCGGTAACACACGCTCAGGGCAGTATGCCACATCGATATCTGCATCTTCGCCAGCTTGATGAGGGAAAGTTAAATCAGGACGAGCTGCGGCCATCCATTCGGCCATTTGCTCTGTTGTACCTACTGGCGATGTCGACTCAAGAATGACTAAATCGCCTTTCTTCAGCACGGGAGCAACGGATTCTGCGGCTGCACGCACATAGGCGAGATCAGGTTCGTGCTCGCCTTTAAATGGCGTAGGCACAGCAATCAGATAAGCATCCGCAGGTTGTGGCTTAGTAAAGGCTTTCAGGTGGCCTTCTTCAACCGCTTTTTTGACCACGATATCCAGTTCTGGCTCCACAATGTGGATTTTTCCCTGATTAATAGTATCAACGGCATGTTGGTTCACATCGACACCAACCACTTGTTTTTTACGTGATGCAAAGGCGGCTGCTGTTGGTAAACCGATATAACCAAGGCCAATAACAGAAATAGTTTCAAAACTCATAATTTCACCTGATTACTTTTCAATGCTGCAAGAATACGCTGACAAGCATGACCATCCCCATATGGGTTATGTGCGCGGCTCATTTCGTGATATTCCGCGTCATCTGTCAGTAACCGATTAACTTCTTTCACAATTTTTTGTGTATCTGTTCCCACAAGACGAACAGTACCTGCATCAACAGCTTCAGGTCGTTCTGTGGTATCTCTCATCACCAAAACAGGTTTACCGAGAGAAGGCGCTTCCTCTTGAATACCACCTGAGTCTGTTAGAATCAAATAAGCATGGTTCATCAAATAAACAAACGGTAGGTAGTCTTGAGGGCTAATTAAAATAATATTATCAATATCATGCAATATACGCTTAACAGGTTCACTCACATTTGGATTTAAGTGAACAGGGTAGACAACTTGCACGTCTGGATGCGCTTGTGCAATTTCTGCCAAAGCATGACAAATACGTTCAAAGCCACCACCGAAACTTTCACGACGGTGGCCTGTGACTAAAATCATTTTTTTATTTGAGTCGATAAACGGATAATTTGCGGCCAGTTTTTCCATCATATACTGGTCGCTCATGACTTTATCACGTACCCACAATAACGCATCAATCACACTATTACCGGTGACAAAAATATGGCTGTCAGGGATTGATTCTTTTAACAAATTTTGGCGTGAATTTTCGGTTGGGGCAAAGTGGTACATCGCTAAATGCCCTGCAATTTTACGATTTGCTTCCTCAGGCCATGGAGAATACAGGTCTCCGGTACGTAACCCAGCTTCAACGTGCCCAACGGGTATACGATGGTAAAATGCCGCAAGGCTAGTTGCCATCGTTGTCGCTGTATCGCCATGAACGAGAACAACATCCGGTTGAAAATCAGCAAAAACGCTTTTCAACCCTTCTAGAATACGACAAGTGATATCCGTTAAATCTTGCCCTGGTTTCATAATATTGAGATCGTAATCTGGCGTGATCTCAAACAGTTTCAGTACTTGATCTAGCATTTCACGATGCTGCGCTGTAACACAGACTTTAGCTTCAAAGTCTGCATCCCCAGCCAATGCATGAACCAGTGGTGCCATTTTAATGGCTTCAGGTCGTGTGCCGAATACAGTCAATACTTTCACAGTGACTCTCTTATATTTATCTTTCGCAGTGAGCTGCTTTTGTAATCTTAATAACTTTATATGCCACTGATGAATTCACCAGTGGCTTATCCCAAAATCAAGATGGGCGGCGGCGAGCAAGTACCACTCCGGCACCTACTAACATCCCTATGGCTCCCCACAGAACCATCATAAAGGCTCGACGAGGACTATCGCGTTTAACAGGCTCTTCTGGAGTTCGTAAATAGCGATATGCTTGAAAATTATCTTGGAGGGTGGGCCCCACGCTCAATGTTGATAACATGGCAATATTTTGGTCGTAATCACTATCGTGATCGGGCCCGGTTGCTTTCAATGTTTCAATCTGTGCTTGTAATAAAGGGGCACCTAACATAAACATTTTAGAATCTGGAATTTCATCCACAGGTGTTGCGCTTTGATTACGTACAATACCTTGTTTTTCAGCAACTTTTAGTGCTTGCTCCAGCGCGTTTAAACGTCGTTCGTAAGCGGCCTTTGCCACCATATCTTCGCGTTTAACCAATGCTTTCATGGATTGCATCTTCGTTGCCCAAGTACCTTTAATTTCATCGTTAAGATTAGTTGTGGCACGTTGGTTAGCAAACTGAGTGTATTGACGTAATAGCTGGTTCGCATCTGCGGATGTTTCCGCCACTAATTTAATGCGGCACTGTTGCAAATAGTCGGTGGTGATAAACTTATCATCCCCTTTTGCTGATGGAGCTGCACATGAACCCATTCAAAGGCCGGCATTTTCAGCGTGACATCATTCTGTGGGCCGTACGCTGGTACTGCAAATACGGCATCAGTTACCGTGAGCTGCAGGAGATGCTGGCTGAACGCGGAGTGAATGTCGATCACTCCACGATTTACCGCTGGGTTCAGCGTTATGCGCCTGAAATGGAAAAACGGCTGCGCTGGTACTGGCGTAACCCTTCCGATCTTTGCCCGTGGCACATGGATGAAACCTACGTGAAGGTCAATGGCCGCTGGGCGTATCTGTACCGGGCCGTCGACAGCCGGGGCCGCACTGTCGATTTTTATCTCTCCTCCCGTCGTAACAGCAAAGCTGCATACCGGTTTCTGGGTAAAATCCTCAACAACGTGAAGAAGTGGCAGATCCCGCGATTCATCAACACGGATAAAGCGCCCGCCTATGGTCGCGCGCTTGCTCTGCTCAAACGCGAAGGCCGGTGCCCGTCTGACGTTGAACACCGACAGATTAAGTACCGGAACAACGTGATTGAATGCGATCATGGCAAACTGAAACGGATAATCGGCGCCACGCTGGGATTTAAATCCATGAAGACGGCTTACGCCACCATCAAAGGTATTGAGGTGATGCGTGCACTACGCAAAGGCCAGGCCTCAGCATTTTATTATGGTGATCCCCTGGGCGAAATGCGCCTGGTAAGCAGAGTTTTTGAAATGTAAGGCCTTTGAATAAGACAAAAGGCTGCCTCATCGCTAACTTTGCAACAGTGCCTATCCAAGCATAAAACAAGGTTGTCTAGACTTCTTTTAACAGTAAAGTTATCATAAAACTGAATTTTATTTTTTAGGTAAGTTTATGCATTCTATCCGCATTCGTTAAGACACAACTATTTGCATAGTGACACTATTTTATAATGGTGGGCTTTTGTTGTGTCTTTAAGAATATATGCGGATATATAAAGTAAAAGTATGCTTAATTTATAAGTATGCTTTTAGTGCATAGTTTCCAGTTATAACTTAATTGACTAGCTATTTGTCCACCCTGTGGATGAATAGCTTTTTTTTTGGGAGGACACTGTGATGCTAGCTTTTGTTTTCACCTAAATCCTGTTTGCTGCATAAAAAATTTCAAGAGCTAAACAGGAGTAAATAAAAATGAGTTTAATTATTAAAGCGAGAAACATACGCTTGGATTATGCTGGGCGTGATGTTTTGGATATTGATGAATTGGAAATTCACTCTTATGACCGTATTGGTCTTGTGGGTGATAACGGAGCAGGAAAGAGTAGTTTACTCAAAGTACTTAATGGCGAAATTGTTTTAGCCGAAGCGACATTACAGCGTTTTGGTGATTTTGCACATATCAGCCAACTGGGCGGAATCGAAATAGAAACGGTCGAAGACCGGGCAATGTTATCTCGCCTTGGTGTTTCCAATGTACAAAACGACACAATGAGTGGCGGAGAGGAAACTCGTGCAAAAATTGCTGCCGCATTTTCCCAACAAGTACATGGCATTCTAGCGGATGAACCAACCAGCCACCTTGATCTCAATGGAATAGATCTACTTATTGGTCAACTTAAAGCATTTGATGGAGCATTACTTGTTATCAGTCATGACCGATATTTTCTTGATATGGTTGTAGACAAGATATGGGAGTTAAAAGACGGTAAAATTACGGAATATTGGGGTGGTTACTCGGATTACTTGCGTCAAAAAGAAGAAGAGCGACAACACCAAGCCGTAGAATATGAGCTGATGATGAAGGAACGGGAGCGATTAGAATCTGCTGTGCAAGAAAAACGCCAGCAAGCTAATCGATTAGACAATAAGAAAAAAGGAGAAAAATCCAAAAACTCTACCGAAAGTGCTGGACGACTTGGGCATGCAAAAATGACTGGCACCAAGCAAAGAAAACTGTATCAGGCAGCTAAGAGTATGGAAAAGCGTTTGGCTGCATTAGAAGATATTCAAGCACCAGAGCATTTGCGTTCTATTCGTTTTCGTCAAAGTTCAGCCCTAGAACTGCACAATAAGTTCCCGATTACGGCAGATGGTCTGAGCTTAAAATTTGGTAGCCGTACTATCTTTGATGACGCTAACTTTATAATACCGCTTGGCGCTAAAGTCGCTATAACTGGATCGAATGGAACAGGGAAAACGTCCTTGTTAAAAATGATATCAGAACGTGCTGATGGATTAACCATATCTCCAAAAGCTGAAATTGGCTACTTTACACAAACAGGATATAAATTTAACACGCATAAATCTGTGCTCTCCTTTATGCAGGAAGAGTGCGAGTACACAGTTGCGGAAATTCGTGCAGTATTGGCTTCAATGGGGATCGGAGCGAATGATATTCAAAAAAACTTATCCGACTTATCGGGAGGTGAAATCATCAAACTGCTTTTATCCAAAATGCTTTTAGGAAAATATAATATTTTGCTTATGGATGAACCAGGAAACTATCTTGACCTAAAAAGTATTGCCGCATTAGAAACAATGATGAAGTCCTATGCAGGAACTATTATCTTCGTATCTCATGACAAGCAATTGGTCGATAATATTGCTGACATTATCTACGAGATCAAAGACCACAAAATCATCAAGACTTTTGAGAGAGATTGTTAATGATAGCCAATCTAATCCGAACATTAATTATTGAACTCTTTAAAGGAAATTAAAAATGACAATTCAAGATATTCAATCACTTGCTGAAGCACACGGCTTGTTGCTTACGGACAAAATGAATTTCAATGAAATGGGCATTGATTTTAAGGTCGTTTTTGCTCTTGATACAAAGGGGCAACAATGGTTGCTGCGTATTCCTCGTCGTGATGGCATGAGGGAACAAATCAAGAAAGAAAAACGCATTTTAGAATTGGTAAAAAAACATCTTTCTGTAGAGGTTCCTGATTGGAGAATTTCATCTACAGAATTAGTGGCTTATCCCATACTTAAAGATAATCCTGTTTTAAATTTGGATGCTGAAACCTATGAAATAATTTGGAATATGGACAAAGATAGCCCGAAATACATAACATCTTTGGCAAAAACCTTATTTGAAATCCATAGTATTCCTGAAAAAGAAGTTCGGGAAAATGATTTGAAAATTATGAAACCTTCAGATTTAAGACCTGAAATAGCAAACAATTTGCAGTTAGTAAAATCTGAAATTGGTATAAGTGAGCAATTGGAAACCCGCTACAGAAAATGGTTGGATAATGATGTTCTATGGGCAGATTTCACCCAATTTATACATGGCGATTTATATGCTGGGCATGTACTAGCTTCAAAGGATGGAGCTGTTTCAGGCGTTATTGATTGGTCAACAGCCCATATAGATGACCCAGCGATTGATTTTGCTGGGCATGTAACTTTGTTTGGAGAAGAAAGCCTCAAAACTCTAATCATCGAGTATGAAAAACTAGGGGGTAAAGTTTGGAATAAACTATATGAACAGACTTTAGAAAGAGCAGCGGCCTCTCCTTTGATGTATGGTTTATTTGCCTTAGAAACTCAAAATGAAAGCCTTATCGTTGGAGCAAAAGCTCAGTTGGGAGTTATATAATTTAAAAATATGATTGCTGAGAACTGCCTTGTTTTGAAACTTGGTTGGCTTTAATTAGTTTTTAGTATTCTTTATAGAAAATGCCTCGATCAAGGGGCATTTCTAACAATCATTTAACATAAAATTTCTTATACGAAATGCTTGATATTTCTCTTTAAATATCATTATATTAACGTAAGCCGTTCTGGAGTATAGGGCACCAGAACGGCTTTTTATTGATTATTCATGTTCCACGATCACTAATTGAGCGATGTTCCACGGTTTTATTCAGTTTTAATAAACATCATCCGGTTTTTTGAGGAGTCATTATTTCAAGTGCTTGCACTGAAATTGGCTCTTCAAAAAACTGGAGTCTTGGCTAACCATATGGAAGGAAAAAGCGGCTTAGGAAGCCTCTCTTCTTCTGTTCTGGTTCAACATGCTCCGGGATAGGAATACGCTTATTGTCTTGCTGAGGAGTAGTCAATTCGTCATAGTTCGTTGCTAGTTCCGACCGAGGATCCGTTGCTATATCCTGTTTAAAGCTCTGATCGGTAAAGGTAGTCATATTGGCTTTTGGTGCTTCTAGTAAGCGCTGCATAGCTTCAATCTGTTCTTGATAAAACGATTCACGTTCTAAAGATTGATTTTCTCTCTGTATTGCCTGATTTAATTGTTTTTCCAGTATGTCAACTTGACGTTTTAGTAAGTCAACTTCTGTCAAGTTTTGACTGTTAATTGATTGACTTTGATTGACTGTATCCTCTTTTTTTTGTGGTTCCCCAAAAACTCTTAGGGCCTCTGAAAAGTCAATTAATCCATCAGATCCTTTAGATAAATTTCCTTTGTTTATATGTGCATATATGGCTTGTCTTGAATATCCATAAAGCTTAGCTAACTCTGAAACTGACAGTTTTTTCATTATGTAAACCAGTTTTCAACTTGTGTTAATACCTGACTGTTAACTTAACAATTTCAATTAACAATGTCATTGAAATCCTAATTTTCTGAGTAAAGGAAGTAATTCCTTAAATTTCTCTGCATCTTGCAGCATGGCAGCTATACGTACAGCAAACTGCTGATAGCTTTCTGTGCCTTGTGAATATTTACTCATCTCAGGAAGCTCTGAGAGCTTGTTGGCGAATAGATGGCGTTGTTTATCTGTTATTTTTGAAAAGAGGTCTAATGTATTCGGATCTCTTTTAGATTCGACTGAATGCGTGGCTGATTTTTTCTGTTTAAAGCTAAATGAAAAACCAGTAATAGATCTACCTGTTTTATGCTGTTCAACTTTGACAATAATATCGGTATGTTCATTTACTTGTTTTAATGCAATGTCTAAAACATATTTTTTAAAATCATACATTCGTTTGTATTCAGTCTCGAGTACACCTATTTTTTGTCTAAAATCATACATAGTTATGAGAGGCGTTTTTCCAGTACTACGCCATGCAATCAATATTTCATATAAACGAACAGCATAAGCACTTGTTAAATTACTTATTTGTTGTATTTCATACTTTGTAAATTGTTCTTCTAACCTAGTAATTAAAGGCACAATAGCAGGGGCAAAAATAAGGGCACTGTTGCAAATAGTCGGTGGTGATAAACTTATCATCCCCTTTTGCTGATGGAGCTGCACATGAACCCATTCAAAGGCCGGCATTTTCAGCGTGACATCATTCTGTGGGCCGTACGCTGGTACTGCAAATACGGCATCAGTTACCGTGAGCTGCAGGAGATGCTGGCTGAACGCGGAGTGAATGTCGATCACTCCACGATTTACCGCTGGGTTCAGCGTTATGCGCCTGAAATGGAAAAACGGCTGCGCTGGTACTGGCGTAACCCTTCCGATCTTTGCCCGTGGCACATGGATGAAACCTACGTGAAGGTCAATGGCCGCTGGGCGTATCTGTACCGGGCCGTCGACAGCCGGGGCCGCACTGTCGATTTTTATCTCTCCTCCCGTCGTAACAGCAAAGCTGCATACCGGTTTCTGGGTAAAATCCTCAACAACGTGAAGAAGTGGCAGATCCCGCGATTCATCAACACGGATAAAGCGCCCGCCTATGGTCGCGCGCTTGCTCTGCTCAAACGCGAAGGCCGGTGCCCGTCTGACGTTGAACACCGACAGATTAAGTACCGGAACAACGTGATTGAATGCGATCATGGCAAACTGAAACGGATAATCGGCGCCACGCTGGGATTTAAATCCATGAAGACGGCTTACGCCACCATCAAAGGTATTGAGGTGATGCGTGCACTACGCAAAGGCCAGGCCTCAGCATTTTATTATGGTGATCCCCTGGGCGAAATGCGCCTGGTAAGCAGAGTTTTTGAAATGTAAGGCCTTTGAATAAGACAAAAGGCTGCCTCATCGCTAACTTTGCAACAGTGCCGATTGATGTACGTGCAACGGGACGTTTAAATAAACTCTACATCGAATTATTAAAAGAAAATCCAGATTGGGCGACTGAGGAACGTCGTCAAGACATGAACCATTTCATGGCACGTATAATCTTTTGCTTCTTCGCAGAAGATACTGAAATTTTCCAACCAAGTGGAGTTTTTACTCAGACCATAGAACAAATGTCCGAACGTGATTCAAGCAATACACATGAAGTCATTAGTACATTATTCCATACGATGAATGTAGATCACCCTCAACGTGAAGATACAAAGCTTCCTGTTTGGGCGAAAAAATTCCCTTATGTGAATGGTGGCTTATTCTCTGGTAGTACAGAAGTACCAAAATTTTCAAAGATTGCCCGTACTTATTTATTACATGCTGGAAAGTTAAATTGGCAAGAAATCAACCCTGATATTTTTGGTTCAATGATTCAGGCTGTTACCAATGATGATGAGCGTGGTTCACTGGGCATGCACTATACTAGTGTGCCCAATATCTTAAAGGTTTTGAATCCTTTATTTTTGGATGATTTAAACGAGCAGTTAGAAGCATCTAAAGACCGCAATCTAAAGCTTCTAAATCTCCGTAAGCGGATTGCACGTATACGTGTATTTGATCCAGCGTGTGGCTCTGGAAATTTTCTTGTAATTGCTTATAAGCAACTCCGAAAAATTGAAGCTCGAATTAATGAATTAAGGAATGAGAAAGGCCGTGCTACAGATATTCCTCTGACTAACTTCCGAGGAATTGAAATTAATAGTTTCCCCGCTGAAATTGCTCGATTAGCACTTGTGATTGCGGAATATCAGTCTAATGTTCAGTACTGTGGCCAGATTGAAGCATTGCAAACCGTATTGCCACTTTCTAAAGAGAATTGGATTATTTGTGGGAATGCGTTACGTTTGGATTGGTTAAGCATTTGTCCACCGATAGGTAGTGCAGTTAAAGTTGTTGCTGATGATTTATTTGAAACACCTTTAGAACAGACTGAGATTGATTTTGAGAATGAAGGTGGGGAAACTTATATTTGTGGTAATCCCCCTTACAAGGGTACTAAAAATCAATCCAGATTAGAAAAAGATGACCTAAAGTTATTATTTGGTTCATATACAAAAAAATATGGAAGTTTAGATTATGTCGCAGGATGGTTTTTTAAAGCTACAAAATATTCCAAAGATAATGGTGTTGAGTTCGCTTTTGTAAGTACTAACTCTCTTTTTCAAGGTGCTCAAATTCCTGTTCTATGGCCATTGTTGAATGAATTAAATTATAAAATTAAATTTGCTTACCAGTCATTTAAGTGGAAAAACTTAGCTAGCAACAATGCAGGAGTAACCGTTGTAATTGTAGGATTTTCTCAAAAAATTTATAAGGAAAATAGGCTATTTATATTGGATTCTGACAGTAATCATTTAGAAATGAAGGTAAATAAAATAGGCCCATATTTAATTCCTAATACAGAAGTTATTGTTTTGGGCGAAACAAAAAGTATTTCTGAACTCTTTCCGATGAATTTAGGTAATGCGCCTTATGATGGAGGAAATCTGATACTTGAAGATAAACAAACAATCGATGGTTTGAATTTAACACTATCTCAAAAAAAACAATTTATACGTCCTTTATATGGTTCAAATGAGATAATCAAATCTTCTAAACGCTACTGTATTTGGATTGAAGATAAAAAACTAAGTGAAGCCATCATTATAGATTCGATAGCCGAGAGAATAGAAAAAGTAAAGGAAATGAGATTGAATAGTACAGATTCTGGTACTAATGCCATGGCTTCGTATTCTCATCAGTTTAGAGAAATGTATGAGCCTAAATGCTACGCTATCGGTATCCCAATCAGAAGTTCTGAAAACAGAGAATATATTCCAGCTGATGTAATAAAAGCCCCTTGCTCTATTACTAATTTAGCTTATGCGTTATATGATGCCCCATTAGATCAGTTTGCAATTTTATTATCAAAATTACATTACATCTGGATCACTGCTGTATGTGGTAGGTTAGAAACTCGCTTAAGTTATTCTAATAAAATGGGTTGGAATACTTTCCCATTACCGATACTTACTGAAAAAAATAAGTCTGATCTGACTCGTTGCGCTGAAAATATTTTATTGGCTCGAGAATCGCATTTCCCATTATCTATTGATGATTTATATAAGTCAGAAAAAATGCCAGAAAATTTACGTTCTGCTCATGAACAAAATGATGAAGTTCTAGAACGTGTTTATATTGGCCGTCGATTTAAGAATGATACAGAACGTCTTGAGAAACTATTTTCAATGTATACCGAGATGACTTCAAAACAAGTAGGAAAGAAATAATCATGACAACTTCAGAAAATCCAACAAATAAACGGACTGTTCCTGCTGTTTCTATCAAAACCGCTTGCACTGGTGTATCAAACAAAGCGAATGAGCTAGGCATGCGACCTATGCAAGAACGTGCCTTTGAAAAACGGGGGGAACAATACTTATTAATTAAATCTCCACCAGCGTCGGGTAAATCACGTGCATTGATGTTCATTGCCCTAGACAAGTTAGCCAATCAAGGCATTCAACAGGCTTTAATTGTTGTTCCTGAACGTTCTATTGGCAGTAGCTTCGCAGATGAAGAACTGACTAAGTACGGTTTCTGGGAAGATTGGAAAGTACAACCACACTGGAACTTGTGCAATGCTCCAAATGCCGACGATGAAAAAATTGCAAAATCGAAAGTAAAAGCAGTCGGTGAATTTCTAGCAAGTGAGGATAAAGTCCTTGTCTGTACCCATGCGACTTTTCGTTTTGCAGTCGAAGAGCTTGGTGTAGAGGCTTTTGATAATCGACTGATAGCCATTGATGAATTTCATCATGTAAGTAGCAATCCAGACAATAAATTGGGTGCCCAGCTCACTCAGTTTATGGAACGAGATAAAGCACATATTGTGGCGATGACAGGCTCATATTTCCGTGGAGATTCAGAGGCAGTACTTTCCCCAACTGATGAAAATAAATTTGAGACTGTTACCTACACCTATTATGAGCAATTGAATGGTTATAGCTATTTAAAAGCACTCGATATTGGTTATTTCTTCTATACAGGAAAATATACCGATGCTGTAATGAAAGTATTAGACCCTAGCCTAAAAACAATTATCCATATCCCAAACGTCAACTCCAAAGAAAGCACCAAAATTGGTAAACAACTCGAAGTTGAACATATCATGGATGCAATGGGAACTTGGAAAGGCGTAGATGAGGAAACTGGTTTTCATTTAATCGAAATTACAACAAAAATAGGTAATAAGTGCATTTTAAAAGTTGCTGATTTGGTTGATGACAGTGATTCTGCTAAACGCTCTAAAGTACTGACGGCACTCAAAGATCCAACGCAGCGATTTAACCGTGATCATGTTGATACAATTATTGCATTAGGTATGGCGAAAGAGGGCTTTGACTGGATTTGGTGTGAACATGCCTTAACGATCGGTTATCGCAGTAGTTTAACTGAAATTGTACAGATCATTGGTCGTGCCACTCGTGATGCTGAAGGAAAGTACCGTGCCAAATTCACTAACTTAATTGCTGAGCCTGATTCTTCTGAGAAGTTAGTGGTTGAGGCAGTCAATGATATGCTAAAAGCGATTGCCGCAAGTCTATTGATGGAACAAGTCTTAGCACCACGTTTTGAGTTTACTCCTAAAGATCAGGGTGCCTTAGATGGCTTTGATTATGGTGAAGATGGTTACCAGAAAGGTAAAAATAATATAGGTATTAATGATAAAACTGGACAAGTCCATGTTGAGATCAATGGCCTTAAAAAACCTGAATCTGAAGAAGCTAATCGAATCTGTAAGGAAGATTTGAACGAAATTATCACAGCCTTTGTACAGAATAAATCAGCAATCGAACGAGGCTTATTCGACCAAGAAAATATTGTGCCTGAAGAATTAACACAGTTAGCATTAGGTAAAATTGTTCAGGAAAAATACCCAAAGCTAGAAGCTGAAGATCAAGAAGCAGTTCGTCAACATGCAATTGCAGCTTTTAACTTAATTCAACAAGCAAAGAAAGAACTTGAACAAGCACAGGAAACACTTGGAGGAACTACTCCCCAATTTACAGATACTGATAACAAACCTGAATCAAATTTAGCCTTTATTCAAGGCGTAAAGAGATTTATAAATGTCAGAGATCTTGATATTGATTTAATCGATCATATCAATCCATTTGAATCAGCTTATGCTGTACTCTCAAAAGCAATGGATGAGACTACACTGCGTCAAGTCCAAGCTCATATTTCTTCTAAACGTATCAATCTAAGCCCTGAAGAAGCAAAAGAGTTAGCAATTCGTGCAGTACAATTTAAAAAAGAACGTGGTCGTTTACCAGATATAAATTCTCAAGATGCTTGGGAACAAAGGATGGCCGAAGGCATTGCAGCTTTTGCAAGATTCAAAACACAAGAAAAAACGAAATCTGAAATTTGATAGTGGACAATAAGTAATGAAACGTCTTTCAGATGAACAGATTCTAGATGAACTAGAAATCGAATTTGAGTTAAATTCTACTAAGGTTTTAACTCCGTTAGAAGAGCGTCTAATTTCTGGATTTGAGGAAATTAATATCTTCTATGAAACCCATCAACGAGTTCCATCCCTTGATGATGCAGGCATCTTTGAAAAAATATGTGCATCTCGTCTTGAAAAAATTAAACAGAACTCTGTAATGAGTTCTATTGTAGTCCATCTCGATAAATTCTAACTAATAATTAAACAAGGTAAATTTTATGGCTGATATTTCAGATGATGATTTGCTATCAGAATTAGGTATAAATTTAGCACCAGTAAAACAGGTGACCTATACAGCCAAAGAAGAGCGCATAATTTCTGGGTTTGAAGAAATTATTCAATTCTACGAAATAAATCAAAGAATTCCATCAAGCTCAAATAATGCTGATATTTTTGAACGCCTTTATGCCGTTAGACTTGATCAACTTAGAAAATTGCCTGAAGCCGTGTGTCTGCTAGAAAACTTCGATCAATATAATCTATTAAATAGTATTACTTCTGAACCATCTGATATATCTGAATTAGAGGATGATGACTTACTTTCTGAATTAGGAATTGAAATAGAAGATGAACACAACATATTGATTTTAAATAATGTTAGATCTAGTGATGAGAGAAAAGAAGCTGAACTCATTGGAAAACAAAAGGTTTGTGAAGATTTTGCAGTATTTAAACCATTATTTGAACAAATCCAAAAAGATTTAGATACCGGTACTCGATATACTAAACGTTACGGTAAAAACAATGTTTTAGAAAAAAATGATTGGTTCATACTAAATGGACAACTGGTCTATATAGCTGAAATAACAGAATATTTTGAGATGTCTGATGGACATCTTGATGCTAGAACACGTTTAATATATTCAAATGGGACTGAAAGTAATATTTTGATGCGTTCCTTGACAAAATCTTTATACAAAGATGAAACTGGAAGGCGTGTTTTAATTACAAATAATACCGGCACTTTATCTATTGAAGAAAATTTACCGAATCAAGAAAAAGTGCTTGAAATAAAGAGTGGAACCATTTACGTACTTCGTAGTTTATCTAGTAATCCCTTTATCTTAGGAAATAAACAAGTTATTCACAAAATTGGTGTAACAACAGGCAAAGTAAATCAAAGAATTACGGAAGCTAGAAAAGACCCAACTTATTTACTTGCTGATGTTGAGTTAGTGGCAACTTATTCACTTCCTAAAAATATTGTACCACAGAAATTAGAAAAGCTTATTCATAAAGTCTTAAAATCAGCACAACTTGATATTGTTATCGAAGATAGATTTGGAAATCCTGTCAAACCTAAAGAATGGTTCTTAGTTTCTCTTAACATCATTAACGACATTATTGATCATATTAAAAATGGTTCTATTGAGACTGTTTACTACGATGCGGGAAAAGCTCAACTAATTTCCATATCTTAGTATGAAGCTTTATTGTTTACCTCAATATGAAAAATCAATTAATTACCAATATTTCAGTATGATACTTTTTTGTATCATTACAGCTGGCATTGCTTGAGCTGGCTTATGCTACGCCAATGCAGGCAGTTATCGATTATTGGAAAATCGTACCGTACCACAGTCAGACTTTAGCTAACTTTGTCGGCTGTTACGGTCGTGTAACACTGTCCCTGTGTTAAATACGCCTGCACCAACGGGTGCGGGCATTTAAAATGACAGAGGACTCGTTATGTCTCAAGTTAAACCCTTCTCCTGGCTTATTCGTGTTGACGTCGCGCCTATTTGGGTCGCAGATGGCTTTTGTATGAACAATCAAGCCGCCCTGGATATGCTCGCCAATCAACTACCATACGCCGACATGAGCTTTGAGCTCGGTGCAGCCGTTATTGCCGGGCCAGATCCGCGCCGCATCATCAACGAAAACGGTTGGGATACCAATCCGTCGGAAGAAGCCAAAATTCGCGCGGAGTCTCCGCTCGCTTACCCCGAAAACGACAAGCAGGGTACTGACCTCATTTCCACACTCACGGATGCCATCGCCCTGATCGAAAACGATTTGCCTGCTGATAAAAAAGCGGCCGTTCTGTCGCGCCTGCATCACGCGCTGGCACTGGTGGACGGTTCCGAGCCGATTGTCGATTTTGAATGGCAAAACGCTGAATAAATCCTGCGCGCCCTTCGTGGTGCGTTTCTTCGGGTTAATCACGCTCAACTGAACGAAAACAGAGGTGAATTATGCAAACTGAAAAATTCCGCTGGATGATCTGTGATTGCTGTGAAGGCCACGGGAAAGTGGATAACCCCGCATTTTCCGATGGGTTCACTGGTAGCGAGTGGAACGAAATGGACGATGATTTTCGCGATGAATACCGCAAAGGAACCTATGATGTTCAGTGTAGCGAATGCAAGGGATCAGGAAAAGTTAAAATTCCTGACGTCAGCCGCATGACCTTTGCCGAAAAACGCGTATTGGCAGCCGAGCGCCGAGAAGCCCGTGAAGATGCTGAATATCGCCGTCAAGCTGCACACGAACAGCGTATGGGGTATTGAGCCATGACTCCGCGCCAGATTATTGCATCGCACATCCGCCAACACCGCACAATCCCGCCGGGATCGATAATCTGGCTGCATGCTAATGGGCTTGACGATTTGGTCAGTATTGACGAGGTAGGGTGCTCACTGGATAGCTGGCTTAAAAAAATAGGTTCGCCTCCTGAACTGACCATTCACCTGGATACGCCGGAAGGCGATTTCGAGGACCAGTGGTGTTTGGACACGTCCATTTTTAAACACGCCCCTCCGGTTCGTGAGGTTGTTGAACCAGCGAAGGTAATAGCACGTCGTGAACGAGTTGCTGTTTTTGGCGAGAAGATGATCGCCACCGCTGAGCATGTCATTCACCTTTATACGGATTACCTTGCAAACATGTTCTGTCGAGATTTTGGCTATGTGGGAAAAAAACCATTAGTCCGCGTGAACTGGGCTGCAAAGAATTCGTGGGGTGGTCATCGGAACATTACGATCAGCCCCGGATACCTCTACGAGACGGATTTGGTCGAAATATACGGCCTGCGCATGTTTGCATGCTACTTTCACGAGTACGCGCATGTTTGCAAGGATAAGGAAATTGGCTCATTTTATTCCATTAACCGACTAGACCATCTTCGGGCGCTGGTAGCGCATGAGCTCGCGCATTTTTTCCAATTCAATACTGCATCGAAAAACTATAATCAACACGATGCAAAGCAGCATCTACCGCGCCTGGATTACCGTACACCACACGGGGAAGGGTGGCAGTTCATTTACCGTTACCTGAAAATGCCCCTCAATTTGCGACTGAATTAATTACTATTTTAATTATTAACATTGTACCATTGCTTCAAAGTATGTATTCCTGAGTTTTGGAGAGTAAATGTATTTAATAATGACGGTCCTATTTATGATCGCAGCGATATTTTCCTTCGCAAAAACAATGAAAGTTGTGCTAGAAGAAGCGAGCCTTGACAAGGAAAAACGTATAGCAGCTATCGGACAAGTAAAATTGACTTGGCTATTCTATGTTCCGGCTTTCTTCTTGCTCCTTGCTCCATTCATCAAATCATTGATGGATGCAGGCTCTGAACAGGTGGACCAATCAGGCTCCAATTTACCTGTATGGCTTTTCCTGGCTGGTGGCCTGTACTTGCTGTTTGGTGCCGCGCTTTTATTACGCAAAGCCATGAAAGAAAAAACTCTCGGACAGATAGGCACTATCCTTAATATCCAGATCCTTCTGTGGGTCGGCCTTTACAGCACATTTGCGGCCTATGACCACTTGAAGTTTGCAGATGAACATTTTGGGATAATGAGCACCCGCCTGATTGAGATCGGTGGTGTGAAAGATGTCACTTGCGAGCAAGAACTGATGTTGGTTAACTTCACTGAAGGTCAAACGACTCCAATGCAATGGCGGTGCCCTACAGGTTTCTCTTTGCTGAACAAAACAAATCATCCTTTCGTTCCTTGGCCGGATTACACCGAAGGTGAAAGCGAGCAGCTTGCCGCTGCAATGAACAAAATCATGACGGAAGCGAAAGCCAACTCACAGTAACGGAACTCTCCAACCAAAGGCCAGCAATACTGGCTTTTTTTACGCCCATTTCCCATCGATAAAAAAACAATCGAAAAAAGACTATTTTTTTCCGCATTTGCTATTCGTCACCGGTACACGCCGTGTTTAACTGGATTCAGAAGTAAGCACAAACACGTAAACAACCAATAACAATTTGCGGAGTAACTATCATGACTATCAACGTACAACAAATCTTCCAAGCTTCCCGTGACAACGAGCTGATGGGCAATCTGGGCGCTATCATGCGTCAGATGGACAAGGCCCCATCCACGCTGCGTGGTCTGAGCGACTTCGTATCCAAAGAGCGCAAAACAGCTGCAAACAGCGCGCTGTTTGAAGAGCTGAACGTTGGTCGAAACAACGTGTACGCGGTCAGCGTCTCATGGTTGTACGTTGAAGAAGGCCTGAACCTGCGTGAGGTTGATGTAGAGCGCGCAGAGATGTTCAAGAACGCCTACCTGAACCACCCGAGCAGCGTCCCGGCTATCCGCGTTAAAGTGGTTGTTGTGAACGGTGTGACTCGCCTGAAAATCATCGACGGTCACCACCGCTTCACCGGCCTGATGGCCGCTATCGCTGAAGGTGCAGTATTTGAAAAGCTGATCATTGAAGAGTTCGAAGGCGGTAAGGACGAAGAAGTCTTCAACATGATCGAAAGCGCCAACACCAAGCACCTGAAGATGATTGAGCGCGCTGAAGGTTTCCGCCGTCTGGTTGATTGGGGCCACGAAATCGACTCTATCGCTCGTCGTCTGGGTCTGTCCGGCGTAACCGTTCGTCGCAGCCTGATCCTGGCTAAAGCCGAAGAGCGCATTAAAAAATTGGTACGAGACGATAAAGTGTCCGGTGATGTTGCGATTGACGTGATCACTGATTGCCAAGGCACCGACCGTGACGCTTTCGACATCCTGATGGCTTCTCTGGCTAAAGCCGAGCAAGCAGGTAAAAACCGCGTCACCGCGCGCTATGTGTCTTCGCCGAAGAAAGCCAAGGTGAAACCAAAAGTCGTGCGCAAAACCTTCGAAAGCCTGTTGCCGACGTTGGATCAGCTGCGCTCGCAGATCCCTCCCGCACCAACGGCTGAGCACGAAAACCAGATTGAAATCGCTGAGACCGTGCCGGAAGAAGTGGTGCTGCGTCTGTCCCCTGAAGTTGCCCGCCAGCTGATGGCAGCGCTGAGCGATGTAGAAGCGGCCAAGCTGGAAGAGGAAGCCGAACAGGCGGCGAAAGAAGCTGCTGAGGCTGAAAACGAAGGCAATGAAGAAGCCACTGAGGCTCATGACGGTGAAGGCGAGGGCGACGCTGAGGCATAAACCAACGCGCTGTCTTCGCAAGATTAGGCCGGTTCTCCGGCCTTTTTTATCTCACTTCACTACACCGCCCGTGCCGTTCAATAAAAAAATAACGTCACGGCAGCTCGGAGGTTTTATGGATCACGCACTGCCTATCCTGCCTAAAATCACCATCCGCGTCATTGATGACGCTTCCTTGGAAACGTTAGCTATCTCCCACTATGAAAGCCGAGGCTGTAAGCCGCGCGCGCTGGGGAAAGGCCATTCCATTCGCCGAAAAGGCAAAAACACCGACGCGTTTCTGGCTCGCATAAAAGTGAATTACGTTCGACAGCTGCTCAGCAACTACGATCACGATAAAGAAAATGCGTATCGTAGCTCTGGGCAGGAACGTGAAGCCTCTTGCATGAGCCAGCAACTGTATTCTGCAATTACACAGCATTACCCGTCCTTGGCGGCTGAATGTGAACGCCAAATCGCGCAACGAAACACGCTGTGAGGCCGGTGATGAAAGAGAAAAATCAACGTTCGTCCACGATCGCCACTGAACAAGATATGCGTCTGGCTGGTCTTCGAATGCCTCCCCATTCACTTGAAGCGGAGCAATCCGTTCTTGGCGGTCTGATGCTGGACAATGAACGCTGGGATTTGGTGAGCGAACGTGTTGTGGAAGGGGATTTCTTTACCCGTGCCCACAAAAGTATTTTTACCATGATGCAACGGCTGGTGGAATCAAGCCGACCGATTGACCTGATCACACTTGCTGAAGCACTGGAGCAACACAACCAGCTTGACTTGGTCGGTGGCTTTGCCTATCTGGCCGAACTGTCGAAAAATACCCCAAGCGCCGCTAACATCACAGCCTACGCCGACATCGTGCGTGAGCGTGCCGTAGTGAGGGAAATGATCACTGCGGCCAATGATATTGCGGATGCGGGTTACGATCCCCAGGGTCGGAATAGTGCTGAATTACTGGACCTGGCCGAAAGCCGTGTGTTCCAGATTGCAGAGGCTCGAACTAATAAAGACAGCGGGCCGATGGGCATTGATGCCATTCTGGAGAAAACTGTAACGCGCATCGAGCAGCTGTACCAAACACCGCATGACGGGGTGACAGGCGTCGATACGGGTTACACCGATCTGAACAAAAAGACAGCCGGACTCCAAAAGTCCGACCTGATCATCGTCGCAGCGCGCCCTTCAATGGGTAAAACCACCTTTGCGATGAACATCTGTGAGAACGCAGCGATGACACAGGACAAGCCTGTGATGATTTTCAGCCTGGAGATGCCAGGTGAACAAATCATGATGCGTATGCTGGCTTCCATGTCCCGCGTTGACCAGACAAAAATCAGGACCGGCCAACTCGATGACGAAGACTGGGCACGTATTTCAAGCACGATGGGCATTTTGCTGGAAAAACGAAACGTCTATATCGACGACAGCAGCGGCCTAACGCCGACCGAACTGCGATCGCGGGCGCGGCGGGTTTTCCGAGAAAACGGAGGCCTGAGCCTGATCATGGTGGACTATCTTCAATTGATGCGGGTTCCGGCGTTGAAAGACAACCGAACGCTGGAAATTGCAGAAATCTCTCGCTCTTTAAAGGCGCTGGCAAAAGAACTTCAGGTACCCGTGGTGGCCTTATCGCAGCTCAACCGCTCACTGGAACAACGTGCTGATAAGCGGCCAGTGAACTCTGACCTGCGTGAATCAGGTTCGATTGAGCAGGATGCGGATCTCATCATGTTTATCTACCGTGACGAGGTCTACAACGAGAACAGTGAGCACAAAGGGGTGGCCGAAATCATCCTGGGTAAGCAGCGTAACGGACCTATCGGATCAGTACGTCTGGCCTTCAACGGCCAGTGGTCTCGATTTGATAATTACTCAGGACCTCAGTACGAAGAATATTAATATATAGCGCCAGTTAGCACTGGCGCTATATAAGAAAAATAATAATTATTCTTCGAATTGTATTGGGTCTAATCTCAATTGAATGGTAGCCCCTCGTATAAAATCAATAAGCCCTTCAGTTAAACTAGTGCCTTTAGAAGCTCTTTCAGCCAATTCCATTAAAATCAAAGCATTGAGTTGCACATTTAAATCTGACATGTCAAGGTAACTGTAGTCTGGGAATATGCAGTAATTAATAGCGTGATCAGAAAGAGTGTCTTTCCATTTTATGGCGAATTCATCATCGCTATTTTTGGGGTTAAATGTAAAGGCATAAGCACCAGCTATTGCATCAGCGATTTGTATTCCGTGACATACTAACGAATCGGCAAAATTAATGGGGCCATTGAGATTAAAAGTGATTGGTATTTTGTTACCGTTTATCTCTATGAGTTTCTTGTCGTTTCGCCCAATCATTACATCTAAATAATCTGCTTGCTCCACTAATGGCTTTGAGCTGTCGCAATAAACACAAAGTTGTTCATATTCTTCGCCCCATTCACATAATAAATTGAATAATGAAGCAGTTGTTAAATCCAATATCCATTTACCTGTAGGTGTATTTTCGGATGAGGCCATCTCATCCAAAATATACTCCCTATTACATGATGTTATATTTCGGATCATTTGCAATATTTCTTGCTCTTGCCCTGAATGATTACCCTCATTTTCAAAATTAGAAAAAAAAGCATTTATATCATCTTCTCCCATCTCCCTTCTCATAAGTGACTGGAATTCAGTTAAAATTTGCTCAGCACCTTTATCTGAGTTTGTAATTAGGAAAATGTAGAGCACATTACTAACAAATAGGTGAAATTTTAACTTGTATAAAACTCTGTTAATCTCACTTAGTGCTGGCTCAAAAATGTATTCAAAAAACTTACCTGCAAGAGCAAATTTCTTATCAGAAACAACACCTTTAAACCTTCCTTGAAACTCAGTAATTATTTCATCTATAGCTTGTTTTCCTTTGGTGCGTCTCAACAACTTGTTAGCCTTGATTTCTTTATTTTGAATTTTGTACTTTTTAATTATTCGATCAGTAAACTCTTTAGCTTCATCAGGGGAGCATACTACTGACGCGTAGCTAAAGTAATGTTGCTTATCATCAAGCAAACCGTTGCCAGTAAACCCAGATTCATCAAAAAAAACTGAAGCGAGGGAGCCATGCTTGGTATTCATTCTAAACCCCAAAAAAATTTTAATTGTAATATATAAGATACCAGTTAGTTGGCTGAGTTAATAATTACCGTTCAATTTCGTCAGCAGTTCACCCCATGAGAAAATCGCCTGTAAACAAAACAAATAACAGGTGATTTATGCAGCATTCCTTCAACTTTGAAAATCCGGTTCCACCTTCCATATCTGTCTTAAAAGCGGACAAGTGGCAGGCCGTATGGCAAACACTGAAGGAAGATGCCGACCTGAACTTCTGTGATGCCAGTCGTGGAGTTAGCATGGCTGACCTCATCCTTGATGGCACCGCTTCTATCTATCAAGCTCTTGCTGATAATTGGACGATCTCCCTCGCCTGGAGTAGCGGTAAAGACTCCGAAGTTGTCCTGCACTTATTCCTCATGGCGTTGGTGCGCGCTGTTCGCGCGGGAATTCCTATTAGCCAACACCATTACCTTTTGCATACCGATACTGGCATTGAAAACCCTGAGATACGCTGGCTCGCCGATCAGAAACTGGCTGCGCTTGAAAAGTTCATCGATCAAGAAAACCTGCCGCTGTCTATTGTTCTCGCAAAACCGGGGCTCACCTCCAGCTGGACGGGGCGGATACTGACGGGGCGTGGCTTGCCCACGTTCACCAACAGCTCAGTGCGTCAGTGCTCCAACGACTTGAAGATTTTTGCGGCCAAACGCGCCAAAACGGCATACGTGAAAAGCCTGCCAAAATCCGTGGGTAAACGCGTCTGTTTGCTGCTGGGAAGCCGCGATGCAGAGGGCGTTATCCGAGCCAAAAACATCGCCTTAAAAGGCGGGAATGCGAGTCAGGTTAAGATCACAAAAGAAGGCGGCGAATTGTACCCCATCAGGCATTGGTTACAGGGCGACGTGTGGGAGTTTCTGCTAAGCGCCGGAAGCGCTTCTAAGTATCTGCTGCCGAGCTACCTGGACAGCAACAACGACACCGCTGAGCTCTACAAGGCCGCAACAGGGGAATGTGTTTGGTCGGGTTCTGAGAAAAAATCCAGTGAAGCCTGTGGGAGCCGGTTTGGATGTTGGGCTTGCCAGGCGGTCGGTCTCGATAAATCAATGGAAAACCTTCTGCGTTCTGATGACGATCGCCACGGTTACATGGCTGGGCTCAACCGTATTCAGCGATTTTTGTCCAAGCGTCGCAATGCGTGGGAAGATAGGCATCCTGTGGGTCGCACCTTGTATGCTGGAGGCTTCATCAAGGTTCAGCCTGATGTCTATTCACCGCGCTTCCTGGAGCGCCTGCTGCATGTTTGTTGCAGTATGGACTACGTTGAGCAGCTGCGTGCTGAGGATGTAGCCGATAAACTTCGATCGGGCGAACTGGAAAACACCGCCCACAACCGCCGCATGGCGTCACCTCAATTTCGCATTGTCAGTGAGGTTGCGTTAATCCATATAGACTTCATGTGGTCATTCCACCATTTTAACGAAAAACCGTTTCATGCTCTGGAAATCTATCGCCGCGTCTGGGCAAAAGGTGAGCTCGACTTACTGGAAGATGAGCCTGAAATGCCTGTCACCCCAAAGACCCCTATGCCCAAAGCATTGTGGGTCAAGGTCGGGCAGTTTGGTAATGATTCCGGTATGGATGGCCTGGCTGATCCCATCGCTGAAATGGCCTATTTTAACGGTGCCGACGATGAGCGTGCCAGCCGCATTATCAATACGCCGAACGGAAAACGTCGCGTGGTTAGCTTCAGCGAGGACAGTGAAGTGACCATCGACGCGGATGCTGCTGAGTTCATCATTTGGGAGGAATATCCTCGACTGCGTGAAGCGGTATTGGCTGGGCAATACACCTCCGGCAGTGCTGCTCAATTTTATCTGCGCTTCGGTGCAGTTTCCCTGTGCAAAGGAAAGTCAGCACTGTACAACCGCATGATGCAGCGCGGCCAAACTTATCGCAGCCTGGGCTTAAACGGCCATCAGACAATGGATGGGATTGCGTCTCGTAAAGACCTGCGTGTACTAACGACGGAACGCTATCAGTTTCTGATCGCCAACAAAGTGAACGCCAGTATCATCCGTCTACGCTGGTGGGCTAATCTGGCATTCACCATGCAGTGGCACTTGGCGAATCAGACCTCAACCGGTCAATGGATCCGTGCATCTTTGACGCGCGAGGATGAACTATCCATGCAGCAAGAGAAAAATAGGGCCAAAAACACACTTTCGGTTTTCGTGATCGGACATACCAGTGCTTGGTGCTCGTTGAAGCTGAGTAAGTCCGGCACGTCCACTGAGCGCGCTTTTCGTCGTTACCATCAACATACTCGTCGTAATGCAATTACAAGCTGCCAGGGGCTCTCTCAGCATCTGAGAGAAGTGATCGTCAATCAACTGAAACTGGAGTATCTGCGGATGCTGTGGCGACTGGATGATGGCTTGATGCTGAAGCATGACTCCGATCCCATCACCAAAATGGCTGGGCGGGACCCTGTTGCGCTAAGCAAACACTTCCGTCTCGTGGTGAGAACAATGGAGCGCTTCGTTCAGGAGGCAGCGTGAAACGCTTAATTTCGTCGGCAGTACAAGTTGAGTCAGTATTGAAGTTTACTATTCATACAGGATATGAATGATGAAAACGAATATGACCGATGTGTTGTTAGATGGTGCGTTGATTATGGTGTTAGGGGGCGCTCTGATCGCTGGGTTCGAATTGATGCCCAGCCAGGAGAAAACCGATTCTGTCATCGCTGAATACCGAGTCGATATTGAAAAACGTGACGGGTTAAGCCTGTACAGTAACAAAAGTACCGTCCGTATTGATGTAGTGGGTGAGATCCCGGCAGAAAAAGATCTGCCTCTGCCCGGCGAGCGTGTCGCGTTGATGCTCTACGACAAAAGTCAGGCGCAAATGTGTCAGGACAATCGTTGCATGGATGTGGACGTTATTATCACAAAACCTGCTTTTTTACGGAGGCATCATGAGCCTGGCAAACAATCGGCCTCAAATTAACTATCTTAAATTAATTAAGGCGGAAAAATTCCCTCCGGGGATCTGCGTTAAGTCACTCTCGGTTTTCGAACGCGACACATTGCGCGTGGCTTTAACCATGATGGCGCACTGGAACAATTATCCGGAGTCGCCAGTCCACATGCGGCCAGAGTGGTCAGCACAGGTGTCTCGGCTCTTGATTGAAACGATGAAGGAGCGGGACGAACTGAGAGCACACTTGAAGAGTCTCGGTGCTGAAGTGCCTGAGAAAGTAGTGAAAATGTCCGACATGACATTTCAGCAACTCATGTTGAAGTGCAACTGTAGTTGAGAAATTCACCCATTCCGAAAATGAGGTTTTCATGAATCCGACACCTGAAAAAACGAATGCTGGGCCTGATGTTGATGGTACCCGCAACGCCAATATTCTGACCAACCATGCCCGACTCGTGGACATGAAAAATCGCCTTTCATTCTGGGGGGCAGGCGTGAGCTTAACACCGGATGAACAGCTGGCGCTGATCCAGTTCCGGCTTCAGCACTTCTCAGACGATGTGCTTCCGCAATGCATTAAAGAGATTGCCGATGAACTGGGGTGTAAGCCAGATAATGAAGCGATGCTGCAATCGATTGACGATCTGCGTGTAGCGGCAGGTGAACGTGAAGCTATGGCACGTCGTGCTGGTGTCACTGTTTGCGAAATGAATCTCGTATTAGCACGTCCGGAAAGTGTGGTGAAGGCAGTTCCTGAAATGGTCATTGACCAAGTGTGTCATATTGCGGCCGAAATTCACAATAGGGGGGCGGGAGTGGGGGATGATAAAGCCCAAACCACCATTGATCGCATTCGTGAAGTGTTAACCAACGTCGGCCAGTAATTTCAGTGGGTGGGATTACCCACCCATTTCCACAAACTAACTTTGTTTTTCGATTTCCGTTGTGTTTACCCCTTTGTCAGCTGCATGGGAGGCTTGATACTGAAAGTCTGATACGCAAAGGAATAAACACTGATGAATTACTCACACATTCCCATGCCTTCCCGTGAAGAGCATTATGCTTTTTTAAAGTCTCACTATCACCATGCCCGTTTTGAAGGCCGTAATAATGCATCCTGGGGTGAGGACTACTCTCAGCGTATTGCTAATAGCGACTATCTAGAATTGGAAAAAAATGGTTATGCGCTGATCTCCAATCACGAGTCTGCTACCCGTGAAGCGGTGTTCTATCATCGTTCACTGGTCGGTTATGGCACGATGAGTTTGATGTGTGATAGCGCTTGTAACGCCCCTGAGGCGATTTGCCTGCAAGTTTCAGTTCCTGCTCACTTAGCTCCAAAGATCCCTGGAAAATCACTTAGCGAGCTTTTGGCGAAGCTTAAGCGGGACATTATGGGTACGTTTCCATTGTGTCGGGTAGAACTCGCTTCTGGCTCTAAAGAAATTTGCATCGAAGTATTCCAAGCCGAAGAAGTGATCTCAAAAGAGATCGTTGGTTTCACAAGCACGATCATTTCAAATTGGTCACAAGGGTAAAATATGACGTATTTAGAAGAAGTTTTTGCAGGTGTAGAGCGAAATAAAGGGAAAGAATTGGCTGACCTGTTTCGCTCTGCTGAGGCTCAAATTGCCCGTGCTGAACAGGGTTCCACTGAATCGGATGACAATGCATATGACCTTCGTCAACAAGAAGGTCTGAAGGTTACAGAAGCATTGATCAGAGCTGGTGGTTTGTCTGGAAAGACTATTGAGATCATTCGTTATAGTAAGACATCAACTCAGGTAGAAATTCGTGATGCGGATGGTTGCCTGGTGTGGCGTGATTTTACATTCACTAATGATTTTGTTTTTGGTCTGGCAAAAAATATTGCTTTTTAAATAAATTCGATCCCGTGTGGCTACTTAAACTTTAAGCGGATTGCATTCCAGATGTCCGCTTTTCAAATAGTTATACCCATTATTCACAGGGATGATCTAATAATTGGATCTTTTGATCTAATAACTGATCTAAAAAGACCTAAGGGATCTAAGGGCGAGATTGATTAATACTATCAAAGTATTATAGAACATTTTTCCCCCGCAAACATGCTGTTTCCTCCTGCAAATATGTAAGTTCTCCTTGCAAGTATGTAAGATCATCCTGCAAACATGCATATTTTCCCTTGCAAACATGCAAATCATTCCCCTGCAAACATGTATATGTTACTTCCGGCTGTGGACAAATAAAGGAAACCAAATCCTTATAGTTAATCTTTAAAATCAATCAATTAAAGGTGGTTTTTGATTTATGCAAGAATGAAGGAAAGGAGTTATTACTGAATAATCCACTGATTTCTAGGGACGGAAAGGCATCGGTTTTTAATAGAGATGCGGAGTGAAAAAGTAGGATTTGAAATTATTTTTCCCAATGGAAATACATTTAGAGTTTTTAAAGTAAATTGAAGGGTGGTAAGGAAGTTATCCCCGTTATTAACAGGAGTGATCTAATAATTGGATCTATTGTGATCTTAAATAACTAAAAACAACTAAGTGATCTAAGGTTGATATTTTATTTTATTTTCAACCAGTTGCAGAGTTAAATTCCCTTGCAAACATGCAAGATCAGCTTACAAACATGCATTTTTCCCTTGCAAATATGCTGATTTCCTCCTGCAAACATGTTATACATCCCCCTGCAAATATGCAAAGGCTCAAAATGCCTGTTAACAAATAATAATATTTTAGGAATAACTATGGCTAAGGATATTAATGATTTAGGCCTGTCTGTGGAAGTAAAAAACAAGACGACGGGCGAAATTGATTACATATCATCAACAGATACGCGATCGATTCAACCTATCTCACTGCTTAGGCTTAGTGTTTTTAGTCCCGTTAGTAGCAGGGAAAAGAAAAATGTTGGTAGCAGGGTGATGGATGCTTCGGAAGAGCTGAGAAACCTTGAGATTGTTAATAGCGAAGGTTATGACAGAGTCACCATATCTGGGCCTAAATTAGATATGGATACAGACTTTCGTATCTGGCTTTCAATAATTCAGTCACTCAGTGAATATCCAATGGTAGACAATAAAGTTGTGCTTCCCTTCAGTGATTTTGCAAAGATGTGTGATTACAACACAAGGCAAATTAACAAAATCCTGAAAGAAAGGGTCGCTAAATCACTTCGAAAAATTACATCCACTTCAATATCTGTGTACAAAGATACTGGCGATGATTTGATTAGTGCTACAACTCACTTGTTGAATTTCTCCAGGGTGGATACAGCTGCAAACGAAGTTATTTTGGAATTCAATCCAAAATTAAGTGACTTGTACAAAATGGACTACAAGCGCGTTCTGAAGCTGAAGGTATTCCCTGCGATCAAAAGAAATGAAGTGGCAAAGGCTATCTATGCTTTTCTTGAAGGGTTGCCAAACAGTGAGAATAGGGTGCAGATAGTCTCATTTGAAAGGTTGATGAAGCGTTTAAATATGCGCTCAGACCCTTATAAGCAACTTGAAATGGTTAGAAGGGCAATGAAGTTATTAGAAGACGTCAAATACCTCAAGTACACTGAAGGCTATAGGGTGTCGAAAGGAAAGCGACAAGTTTTTTTCTCAATCAATTCGCGTGACCCAGATTTGTTGAAAAATACCGACCTGGATTAAGTATATTCCAGGGCGTATGCGTCCCCCTGCAAACATGTTATTGAGGAACCGTGATTTCCTCCTGCAAACATGCTGTTCCCTTGCAAACATGTCGTGGAAGGGCAGTTATATCCCCTTGCAAAGATGCTATTCCCTTGCAAACATGCAGCGAAGGGGCAGTTATATCCCCTTGCAAATATGCTGTTCCCCTGCAAACATGCAGCGGAGGGGCAGTTATATCCCCTTGCAAATATGCTGTTCCCCTGCAAACATGCAGCGGAACGGCAGTTATATCCCCCCTGCAAATATGCTTTTCCCTGCAAACATGCAGCGGAACGGCAGTGAATTTCCCCTGCAAACATGTAGGGGAGGGGCTGGAGTTTCCCCCCTGCAAATATGCTTTTCCCCTGCAAACATGTAGGGGAGGGGCTGGAGTTTCCCCCCTGCAAATATGCATTCCCCTGCAAACATGCAGCGGAACGGCAGTGAATTTCCCCTGCAAATATGCTTTTCCCCTGCAAACATGTAGGGGAGGGGCTGGAGTTTCCCCCTGCAAATATGCATTCCCCTGCAAACATGCAGCGGAACGGCAGGGAATTTCCCCTGCAAATATGCTATTCCCCTGCAAATATGCAGCGGAACGGCAGTGTTATTCCCCTGCAAATATGCTATTCCCGTGCAAAGATGCAGCGGAACGGCAGTGTTATTCCCCTACAAATATGCTATTCCCCTGCAAACATGCAGCGGAGGGGGCTGAGTTTACCCCCTGCAAATATGCTATTCCCCTGCAAACATGCAGCGGAGGGGCTGAGTTTACCCCCTGCAAATATGCTATTCCCCTGCAAACATGCAGCGTAGGAGCTGATTTTACCCCTTGCAAGTATGCTGTTTTCCGCAGACGCGTAACGATGGGGCGGAGTTTCCTCCTGCAAACATGCAGGTGAATGAAGGTGGTTTCGCCCTGCAAACATGCGCTGGTCAGATCCCTCTATCCCTATTCAAATATGTCTTTCTGTGCGCCTGTGACCTATTCGTCAGCTGTTCACTACGTGTAAAGATAGTAATAGAAAATGAATCACAATTGAGGGCAGAGCCATGACAGGCATTGTAGTTCGTGAAGAACACGTCGAACGTATCCAGCGTTTCAACTCACTTCAAAGCGGGCAATATTGGCGCGCAATGCAGGATATCCCAGAAGAAGCTATCCTGATGGATGAGGTACTTCTCATCGAATCCCTACGTTGGGTTGAAAATCAGCTTCATACCGTCATCCTCCGCGCACATCCGAAGCACTACGAGCAATACGCAACCTTTGTCACAGTAGACAAAGACGGCGTTTCTCACAGTGTTAAGCGAACTGTCAAAGAGCACCGATTCTTGTTTAATGACTTTGTTGAGCTTTTTGTATTCGCTGATGATGCGCGTCAGATCCGTGATGCTGAAGTCGCATTGTGCCAGCAGCGTGTTACCGATCTAACTCAATCTCTGTCGAAGTCTCTCGCTAACCCTGAGGCGATGAAAGCTATTGTGACAGAACGTATTGAGCAAAAAGCCGCAAAGAAAGGTGTAAGTGCGAGCACCATGCCTGCTATCAGTAATAACGCTATTCGCCTGGCTACAGGCTCGGTGGGTAATGCTATTGCAGCGGGCGTGACTGAAGCCGATATCAAGAACATGCGTGATGCGGCCGAGCAAAACCATCAAATAGCGACAATCCAATCCGAGTGGATCCAAGAGCGTAATATCGAAATTACAGCGGCAGTTCAGGCTGTGGTGCCTTATTTTGCCGAAATGGCAGCGGCGCAGCTGGCTGCAACAGAAGATGCGCGTTCTCAGGTTGACAAACTGATGGACGGTATCAAGTCTTTAGATCTCTATATTGGCAAAGACGTCAACGTGAAGGTGATCCGTAAAGGGCAGTCCGCTCCCAGCAATGAGCCTCTGACCTTTGTTCAGCAGAAATTGATGGTCGATGAAGAGTTGGCCATCTACCACGACTTAAGTGACTGGTTCGACTTTGGTGACCTGGACAAGTTCTATCAAGCGCTGTGCAATACCCATGCGCTGGTGGATCAAATTTTCCCTTCGCCGCGCTGCGTACTGGTCATGGCAACGACTCGCCGCTATATCGACTACAAAGACCGTATGGAAAACCTTATTAATAACAGCGAGAATGCCAAGGTATTCTTGATGGTTCGCGACGGCGAAAACCTGTATCGCATCGTGTCCCCTGTGGAGTCTCACCTGGGTGCGAACATGCTGTTCCCGTCTCGGGATGAGCAAGAGCGCTTGTTCCGGGGGATGGATGGGGAACAAATTAAATTCCAAAACGTCGCTTATTCTGATCGGCTGAAGGCGCATGAGCGCATGGCACTGCACTACAAACGTTTCCTGATTATGTGTTGTGGGCTTGACCATCGGGAACAACTATTTGGTGATTTCTACGACCGGAGTCTGGGTCTGAATTTTGTGTCGATGAAATTCCAAGAGCAACATTGCCGCTTCATTCATGATGCTGACGGTACAGGCATGCTGAGTAACCCAGAAAATAAAAAGTATCCATCCTTGGCTGGTTTCATCGAATGGGCAAACAGTCACCTACGTAGCGGCTCTCGTGTGATGTGCCAATGGCATTCACTGGCGAACCCAGAGACTGCGCCAGGTGCAGCCAAAGAAAATGACGATCGTTCCTATGGTTCCTTTAGTTTTACCGTGGACTTTAAAGACGACCGCAACGTAGCTGTAGCCTTTATCAAAGACGGCCTGTTGAATGTCAAAGCGCCAGTCAGCAAGACCAGTTATAGCAACAAGAGAGGAAGTGTGACGCGTGACTATAACGTCAACGTCTGTATCGAAAAGTACAACAAACAGTGGAAGGAAGACGACGCACGTTTGCCTTACCTGTGCCTGGACGCGGTCACCGCTGAGCATCTGGAGCACTACATCTATTCTCGGGCTGTGCGCTCGGACCACACCTACTACATTGCGCTGTTCAAATCGTTGGCTAAGTACCTACGAGAAGAGCGTCAGTCAGAGCAGAAGTCTCGCGACCTGCTGAAAGCAGCGCTGGTGGTAGGGCGTGTGGGGAATGAAGCCGACCAAGATACCGTTATCGACAAAACAGTCATGGCATGGCGTGCAGCGAACCGTGGAGCACCTTTGGCAGAGGCGATGGCCGACAAAGCGCAGTGGGAAAACCTGCTGGGCGTGATGGACATGATCGCCTGCCGGGGCATGAATATGCTGCCTCAGATAGTCGATTTTGCGCGCATAATTAAGGCCGCACCTTTGCGCCTCATTGTGAACACGAATGGTAAATTATCGTTGTACGTTGCGCCAACGGATGGTGAGCGTGATGATCGGATAGAGCCGCATATCTGGGTGCAGCGCATTAACTTCAACCTGACGAAAACGGGAATCAAAGAAGGCTCACGCAGCTGGGTGAAACTGAACGCCTCGAATGTGGCGGAAACAACAATTTTTGAATGGCCGGAGGCGGAGGCGTGGAAGAATCTGAATGCTGCTTTTGGCAGTTATGAAGAAAAACAGGAAGCGTTTAGCTTTGTGGAAAGCAGAGCCGGTGATCTACATCGTTTAAACCCAGCCAACCAAAGACGTCTGGCGGAAATGTCTCATCTTTGGAAAGAAGCTTACTACGAGATGAACTACGTTCATGAGACGGGTGGGCAAGTCCAGGTTCCAGCTTTGATGATCCCGATCGGCATCCGCATTGAAGGCAGTGAATGGAACTTTGTGTACGTGGGCTCTATAAGCCGATCGGTACACTGCATCTATCAGTTGCTGGAAAGTGAGAGCGCCAAGAGCGGTCTGGCGGAGATGTATGCATCGTTCTACAAACACCCTGAAGGGCGCATCAAAGAACTGAGCACAAAGGCTGCTGACATGTGGATGTTTTCCTCTAAGGAAATGCCCGACGTGAACATGTTCAGCACGAACAAGGATCTCGAATACAGCGGGCTGGACTATTCACTGAATAGCAACTCTGTATCCGAAATACACAGCTTTGATGTCCGCTGGCGCTACGCACAGGAATACGTGTCACATCCACATCGTTCTAAGAGCACGCTGTGGCTTGCAGAGAGCCTACGCGATGAAAGCGGCAGGCCTATGATCGATACACTGCTTGGTAGTCCTCACCTCCACCAGGATGCCCCTGTCGATGTGATTGAAGTGACGTTGCCTCAGCGTTATGACGATCCGAATAAAGCGAAGATTGCGAAGACAAAAGCACCATTCAACCATGCTCATTGGTTCGATATCTGCCCTGTTGGGTACAACGAAAATCAATGTCTGGAGGGCATTATTGCACCAGTGAAAACCTTTACCAGGATGACTTTTGCCAACAAAGAACTGGCGTTGCATTACATCTTTTCGCGTAACTCAGAAGCGAGAAAATACCAGACCGGTTACTTCTCCGAGGTGGAAGTGCCATTGCCTGAAGGCGTGACACGCTGGACAACGCGTAATTAATACAGTGTATGAATAGCATTATCAACCGCCCCTGAGGGCATTTAGGAGGTGAATGTGTCTCAAGAATATAACCCGATCCCGCGCAATGTGATGTTCACGGAATTCCTTCAGTTACTGGAGGAAGACGGCTTACCAGCCAGTCACCTGGAAACCGTCCGTAAAATTTTTGCGGAGATCACCCAGCAGGTGAATGAATTTGGTCCGGAGCGTGGTGCGTTGTTGGCACTGGCAGAGGCTCACTCACCGTTTTACCGTGATTTGAAAGCTGAAAAGGACTTTATCAGCGGCGTATTAAACATGCCTATTTTCTTTCACGGAGTATTAAACATGCCTATTTTCTTTCACGGATAAGTAGGCGATATGTGTTTTTATAGGCCGGTTTCCGGCCTATTGCTGTTCATTTAGATAATAAAGAATGTAACCAGAATAAAGCAGATTGCTTTTCGTTATTTCAGCGTCGAAACATTGCTTTAATTCATCAGGTGTTTGAAATCCATATTGGCTTAAATTGTCCTTTGCAAAGCCGGATAAGCGCCAAAAATCGAAACCATTGAATTCCCCGTGTTCTCCAAAATCAAAATCGATAGTGCCCGTTCGTAAATGCACGGCGCATCCGTAACCATGTTTGAAATACCTGATGCCACTATGCAACTCCCCGCTTTGTGGAATGCTGTTTCCTGCCCACGCGTTATTAGATATTGGCAATTCGAACCCTGAGAGCTTCATTAACTCAATGGCTTCAGAAACGCGTTTTAAATAATCATTGATTAGGTCGCGAAGACGACTGTCCATATTAACCACCTTGTTATTAATTTTAATCAAAACAATATCCTCGCTAGCGGTCTTGTCAAGTTAGAGGGGGCTTGATTTTTAAAATGAGGATTAGAAATTTCATTACCGGTTGTCTACGGGGGACAATATCCTGGTCTACCACAACACTTAAGCGAGGAAATATGATCACTTTATTCACCGCAGTGGCTTCTACCTCTGGTGGGGCGCTCTTTTTCATTTGCCTGGGCATTACCTGTTCAGCGATAGCCATGTTGACCGCGAAAGGAGTCAAAGCAAAGATCGCTAAAATTGGCCTGGGTATCTTAGCGGGATATTTCCTGTTATTTGTTGTGACTAATTCAGCGATGAAAACGCAGAAATCTGTCGCAACCTCCATCGCGAAACGCGTACCGTTACCTACTTTCCCCATCGCTGATGCAGAGGCAAATCAGCTGAAGTCTGAGTATCTTGAAGCTATTGCTACTGCGTCGTTGTTCAGCGAGCCCATGCCAACCAAACGTATGATGGCCGTTCAGGAAATGGCGGAAGCACTGGCACAGGAGCAGAATGAAAGGTTGATTCGGATCATCAACGGGAAAGGTTAAGTTGCCCCGTTTTAATCGCTCACTTCGGTGGGCATTTTTTTGCCTGAAGCAAAACCAATCACAAAAGAAATAATTCAAAATAATATAGTTTACGCTATTCGTCAGCGGCTGAGGTCATGGTTTACTAATTACATAGAAACCAACAAGGCTGAATGAAATGAACGACGTGAAAATGGTTAAAGTATTGAGAGATAATACCTTCTGTCACGCTGCGTGGATGGATTTTAAAAAGGTCTTAGGAGAGTCACCTTTTGGTGTTTTCCTGGAGTTTGTAGACCCACGCAATGGTGCATTAGTTCAGCTGATGTTTCCATTCTGGTGCAAGCCTCAGAAAACGTATAAGCCAATGGGTAACGTGTTTATGACCCAATGGCACGGATTAACTCTGACAATCCCGCCCGACTTTGATTGGTGGGTTCAGGCTCAATCTAACGGCATTGGAATGCGTCGTATCGACCAGAAAGTTCAGTTTCTAAAGCACGGGGAATATGTGGAGGTAAATCTGAAAGTCGAAATGGCTACAGTCATTCGCGTTAACCCAGTGTTTTCACCCGAGTTCGACGCTGCCACACATGCTTAGCGTCTGATCAATGAAGTGGGCTTCCCAAACCCACGATACCCCTTAATGCCCATCACCCTCGATGGGCATTTTTTATGATAAAAATCAGCGTGTAATCACTTCGTCAGCGGTCAATCTCATGCTTGAATGATTGGGTCAACAAAATGAATAAACCGAGGAAGTTACGATGACCCCATTAGTCAATGCAAACGAAAAACGTGCTGAAAACCATTTAGCTTCAGCAATCCGTTTCAACGGTTCAGTAGTGACTGTCCGCGAGTGGATTGACGCGTTGATCGCGCAAGGCTACAAGCCAAACGCCAAGGCTGTCCTGAAGGGCAAAGAAGCCAGCCGTATGCAATTGCACCGCTGGAACAATGCTCAGCAAACTGAGCACATGAAAAAACGTGCTAATGCTGGGACAAAAATTGAATACACGATGTCACATGAAGAAAGTGGTAGTTTCTATGACGTGAAAAAATTTGCGTTCGATTACGCTGTATCAATAGCAGGACCGGAATATGGTGAGCCAGAAGACCGTTGCTTCATCGTTTATGCAATTCCTCAGCTACGAAAAGGTGCTGAGTATGAGCGCTGTGTCGCGGCATACAAGCCCGTGTTTGCTGAGGATGAACAGCGCGCTTTGAACATCCTGCGCTTCGACTTTCCTTCAGCAAGGATCTTGTGGTTGGGGATCGCTAAAACTCAAGAACAAGCTTTGTCTCTGGCCGAAACCGCAATGGCCTGATGAGGCGTGCTAAAAAGTTCGACTCCAAGCCTGCACCAGATGGTGTGGGCTTTTTTGTCCGCAAAGCGTCGGCCTTTAACGTGGATTAAAAAAGTATCTTTTTTAAAATCATCGGCAGTGTATCGACCTGGAAATAGTTATGAAAACTGCCTTATTTCTTACCCTGTTCCTGCCTGCAATATCATTGGCTAAGCCACTGTTTATCGGTGATAGCTTAACCTATACCCTCGCGACGAGCGCAAAGAAGCACATCCCAGTAGACGGCCTTTATAAGGAGAGCACAGGGCTTACCGACCGCAGTTCGGTAAAGTGGAACGATTATGTTCAGACAATGAGTTTTCAGGACTATGAGACCGTGGTTATCTCTCTGGGGGCTAATGACGGCATCGGTGCAAACCAAGTCACGAACTACCAGCAGAAGGCAACACAGTTTATCCAGCAAATCCAGCAGAGCAACCCCGGTGCATCGATTATCTGGATATTGCCACCTGCAATGAAGAATCCTGCCACCGAAGCCGCCTTGGTAAATACCAGACAAGCAATCCGTCAGGCGGTGGATGAAACACAGATCGCTTTTTTCGACCCCGAGGTCGCTATTGGGCGTCAGTTTAACCTTACCGTGAACGATGTGCAGGTACGAACCCATGACGGGATACATTACACGAGCAAAGGTAGTGATTTGATAATTGGGAGGCTGTTCAACCAGTAAAAACAGGGGGAATGTATTTTATTTTGAACCTCTTTGTCAGCGCTGAACCTGTGGGATGATCTTCCTATCGAACCAACTCGGGTTTAAAAGGAAGATTCATGGGTGCCAACCGTAGAAACAAGTTTGGGGTCAGCCGTCGCTTTGCTGTCCGTTATGACCGGGCAAATGATCCGGAGTATATGGCTTTGGTTGAGCGATACCAGACAACTAAGCGATACAGCCAATCGGGCAAGGCGGGTGATGACGACCACAAGGAAAGCGTTCGCGCGCTTCATCATTACCACGGGAAAATAGCTGTGGAGTCCTTCCGGAAATAACATTTTCACTACTCGATATTGTTTCTCAAAATAATCTCTTTTCTATTATTCGTCAGCGGCTTAGGTCATGTTTTACTGGTTAAGTAAACAAAACAACGATACCAATAAGAAAAGAGGATTCACATGTCAGATAAGCAAGAATTTATCCAAAGTTTTATCGTCACGTTTAGTGCAGATGCGCCCATTGGATCCTTGCCCAAAGAAGGGTTGGAGTTTTTCCATTCATCTAATCGCAGTGTCTCATTCGGTTTTAATCGACTAAGTGGAAAAGAAGCGATTGGTAGCTTTCTTAGAGCGTTTAAGCCAGACCATGAGTTTGTGCAGCAGCTGGATGAACTGCTTGCGGCTCCTACGCCAGATGAAGGGGCATTGGAGGATTTGCGTGGTTGGATCAATGCGATGGAATGGACGGCAGAAGAGCTGTTGTATGAGCTTCGCAGCGTGGGGGTTATCTCCATTGTCATGAATAGCATCATTTATCGTGGCGCGTTTTTCCACACTGAAGTGACTGGCGCTGCCTATATCGGTGGAAAAATGGAATCGCTGGAATTGAGTGGGGAAACAGTCCTAAAGCAGCTTCATCAAGAGTTAAACGTACAGTACGTAGTCTGACACCTAATCGTTCGGTCTGATCGCAGGCCGAACATTATCGCAACGAGGAAACCCGTTATGAACCAGCTGAAAATCGACAAGCTAAAACAGCAATACGTTTTCACTCAAGACCGTGGTGTTTTCAAGGTCGGGATAGCCCTGCTGGCGAAGCGTGCAAAAGCCGTGGCTCAGTGGATGGGGGTTGTCGAACCGAAGAGCAAAGCAGGCTCTTTCGAGCATTACACCGAGTGTATGGCAATGATGGAAAAAGGCCATCAGTACGCGAAGCGCACCGGTTTGCAATGCACTGGGAACCTGAGTCCTCAGCTGGTGGGCTATGAAGGCGAACGGGTATCCGTTGTCGATAATGCTGGGCATACCCGAAGTTTCTGGGTTGCACGCACTCTGGGATGGATGCCAAGCCATCTTGAAGTTGATCGTCTACCAGCCATGTTCTGGCAGGACAACGATGAAGACGACGTACTGGCTGCTGAAAGCTATCAATCCGTCGTAGTGATCGGGTAAAGCAATTTAAGCCGTCAGCGTGGGGCTGGTGGCTAATTCAATATCAATAAATTGGGGTAAGAAATGCAAGTATCAAATGACGTCCTCGCAGTTCTGTCTGAAGCGCGTGTGGAGGGCAACAAACTCTTCCTGGAAGGCCAGCTGGATCGTCGCCTGTACACCAACACCAACAAGGTGCTTGAAGCCGCTGGTGGGAAGTGGAACCGCAAAGAGAAAGCCCATATTTTTGATGGCAGTGCGGAAGGGCGTATCGACGACATTATCCTGTCTGGATCGGTTGTGGTGCCAAAAGACGACTTCAACTTTTTTCCAACGCCGGAAAAAATCATCAATACGATGGTTACCAGTGCCAATATTCAGGACGGGGATCGAGTGCTGGAGCCGTCCTGCGGTGATGGGCGTATTGTCAAAGCTGTGGCTAAAGCGGCAAAAAACCTCAATATCGTGGCTGTTGAGCTGGATGAAAAGCGCGTTCAGCAACTGAACAGCGACCCTGAAATTACGTCGCTGGTAAACCCTGAATTTACGGGCACAAGCCTTGAACTGGTCAATGCTGATTTTCTCAGCCATGAAATGGACGAGAAATTCGATGTCATCATCATGAACCCGCCTTTCAAAAATAAGGCCGACATTAAGCATACAAACCGAGCGTTGGATCTGCTGCTTTCAGGTGGGGTGTATACGCAAGGTGGTCGCCTGCGGGGCATTTTGTCTGCGGGCGTGCTGTTCCGTGAAGATGCCTTGACCAAGGCCTTCCGTGAGCGTGTGAAACTGCTCGGGGGCTCATTCACTGAACTGGAAGACAAAGCTTTCAAAGAGTCCGGCACGATGGTCAAAACTGTTCTACTGGAAATTGACCTCTAACAGCCAATGTCAAAGCCGCCTTCGGGCGGTTTTTTCGTCAGCGATATCTGCTGAGTGATACTGGAACTTCCCGATACCGGGGGGGAACGCCATCCAAAGTGAGGCGCTGAAAAGAGCGCTGGGGGGATAGATGAAGCCACGAAACATTATCAGCGTAAATCCGAATTCAACCGTCTTTGGCGACCAGGGTAGTTGGGTTAACGAACACTTGCTGGAGGTGCTGATTAATCGCGGCATGTTCAGTTCGGCGTTAGAGCGATATCGCCAGAGGGGTAAAGGGGTGATGTCTGTTCCCGTACATATCAGCATCCGGTTGTTTGGGATCAGCGTATCGGGTGCGCACATGCTCATTACGCCGTATGGCCTGGTGTGCAAGTTCGATGATAACGAGTTGGGTGAGAGCTACTCATTCGACGTGAGTGGTGAAGCGCGAAAGCTGTGGAAAAGCGTTTGCCATATTGGCTGACAAGTTGGGGTTAAGGGGGTTGTCATGCTGGCACTACTGATCGGCACTTTAACGTTGATGACATTGTCCTTGCTGGTGCTGTGTGGATTGTATGCAAAGTACCAGTATCACGAAACACACAAATTGCCAGGGCTGCGAAGTCCAGTGGTTGTGTGTCTCTCGTTGGCGGTTAAATACATAGGCCTTTTTGGTTTGATGTTGACGGTGACAACGGCTTTCCTAGACTCGTTTCATATCCCAGCTTCAGGGGGGTTTGTGTTGATAGCTTTCGTGCTGCATGCGGGTCTTGGTGCGACCTGTACTGTTCTGCACAACCGGCAGCTAATTCGGTAAGATTGTCCACTGAATCAAAAAAGAAACCCGCATAAAAAGCGGGTTTTTTGTTAGTGTAGGAACTCGATTGTAACCGTTTAGTCTATGAAAATGGAGGCAGGGATATTAAAACGCGCAGACAGTTTTTTAATGTGCTCCAGTGTTAATCCTCGTTCACCGTTGAGGATGCGGCTAACGTATGAGCGCGAACCGAGCTCATCTTGAAAGTCTGTCGTATTAAGGTGGTATTGATCCATCAGCGTTCTCAATGCTGCTACACCGCCATTGCTTTTTGCTAAGCGCTCGTTAAATTCAGCAAATTCGGGCGCTGTTTTTTCATACGCATCAATCTTCGCGCAAATCAAGTCGATAAGCGGGTTGTCTGGGTCATTTTCGACAAGGTGCTCAACCAGTTGAACGGCTTTTTCATAGTCTTCGCGAGAATGGCTGTTTCCCAATAACGGCACAATGCTTATCAGGTTTTGTGCTGCGTTTACTGCATCTTGAAACATCATGCTTTTGTTCTCCGGTAGTGATCAGTCAACCTATCGTATTCAGCGTGGGTTGTTATATGTTTCACGAATATTTTCCCCCGGTCAAAGTCGGCAAAAAACATCATTCTTAATGAATTGCCACTGATGTCGATGACCCACCATTTCTCTCTATACTTCATCCGATCAAGGCTGGGGAAAACCTTTTTAAGCTCATCAGGCGTTTGATAACTGTCGCGCTTGAGTGTTCGATATATGTCAGATAGCGCCTGAGCACTGTTTGGAAATCGCTTGGATGCCTGGTCAAAAGGTTCTCTTGATATTACGTGCATTGCATCTCTCATGTTTCCTATTTGTCAACATTGTAGCATCTAAACTATTGGTTGCCAATATGGCAACTAATAAATTAATTATTCTGCTATCTATTCTTCGTCAGCGGTTGAGGTCATGCTTCAATAAAGAGGTAAACAAAACAAACAATATCAATAAAAGAGGTTTCTTATGTACTGCACAGTCAAAGAGTTAATCGCGCACCTGTCCACAAAAAATCAATACGATGTTGTGCTTTCCAAGCTGTGGGATACTGAAGACATCCACCAAGTTTTGTCTGACAATGAGATGGAACCCATTTCTGAATATGAGGCACACAAGGCGCTTCAGCTGGTGGATCGCACTTATGATGCAAACATCGGCATTACATGGGATACGCTGCTCTGTGCAGTGGAGTCGCCACGAAACCTAACAGCTGAGCAATATGCGCTGGCTAATACCTGCTTTACCGTACCTCGCGAACTGTACTCCGTCTGTAACGAAGTGACGCTCCCAGCTGGGTCAATTACCGTGGAGTTTGATGCGTTTGAGCTCCGCTCAGCTATCGCCACGTCCAAACTTACCATTGCAAAAAAGCATGAGCTCGGTGGCTTTGTTAAATCAGTTTCCGGCAGCTGTGATACACCCGCATTCCACTGGAGTGTTTACGCAGAGTGCCGCAACGGAAAATGCACGATCTGCTTGCAGGATAATTTCCAATCCAAAGAATATCGTTGGGTCGAAAAGAGCCTGCAATGAAATAGCGCTGTAACGCTTTCTACGATGCGATGTGGTACTCATCGCATCATTTCGCACAAAACATCGTAAAACTGCTGAGGATCGCCATGAGAGAGCCTCAGGGCATGAAAGGGTAACCAATGCTGACTGAACTTAAACTCCAAGATAATATTCGCTGTTTGAACGTAACGCTGAAATTTGACAAATCCGCGCTGATCGACGCTTTTGCTGTATTGGAAAGAAACCCGCAATTCCTCCATGTTGTCATCTATAGCGAAGCGACGTTCGACGACTTTGATGACTCGGATGAGAGTGTTGAAAACTGCATGAGCGACCCCGTTCTGGCGGTATGGCGATCTGGAGCGTGTATAACTTGGATAGACCGTGCCGATGACACTGAATTTCAGTGCGATTTGCCAAGCATCAGTGTACTGAACTCTACGAGGGATTACGCGTGACCAGTGAAGAAGCCATTAAGCATTTGAGACGCAGTATCTGGGACTTGTCAGGGCAAAAAGAAGCGCAGGCTGAGCGTGTGCTGGCTTACCTGAAAGTGCGTGTCAATCGCGCCAAGGGGCTGGTGGTGAATCCTATTAGCCCAAAGCCGATGACATTCATGCAAGCGATAAGACTGGGCTATATTCGGCAGCAAGGCAACTGGAAAGATGCGCCCTGGGTTTTCGATAACCGCATCATGCCCTCAGCTTCAGCTGCGTTAGATGAAGCTAACAGACAACTCAAAGCCCATTGGGCAGAATAGCCACCCAAACAAAAACCAGTACCTGTGTTGGGCGCTGGTTTTCACTTATCAACTTTTCAACAAGCTAGATCCTAATAATTAACCTAATTAGTTCCTAACAGATCCTAAAAGATCCCTGTCGCTCGCAGGCCGCTGGTGGCGTGGCCTACAGAGGATTGAGGTGAGTTTGAAAGGGAGGAAAGTGAGTTTGAAAGGGAAGAAAGTGAGTTTGGATGGGATTTGGGTGTGGTACAGTGGGAAACTCGGTGAGTCTGAAAGGGGAAAGCCGAGTTTTTATTCACAACCATGAGGGGTTATGGTTTGATGCAACAAAATTGTAGTAATAACATCCTGTTATTCAAGGATGCGATACCTGCTGACGAAAATTCGTCACACAGGAAACTCACAATAACAAACAGTTCGAGTGTTCAACCCGTCTCGTTATTGCGGCTTGGCGTGTTTACACCGAATATCCGATCGAAAGGAAAGGTTGGTAAGCCGTTGGACGCGAGCGAATCGCTCAGCTACCTGGAGTATGCCCGTAGTGAAGGCTACACCAACGTGGTGATCACCGGTCCACAGCTTAACTATTTCATTGATTTTCGTTGCTGGTTGGGGATTATCCATGCGTTTAGCGCATGTCCTGATGCTCTGCATGGAAATAAGATCAAGGTTAAATTCAGCGAGTTCTCGCAGTTCTGCGGGTATCCATCGAAGCGGCTAGATTCGAAATTGCGTAAGGAGATAGCCGACTCGTTAACTCGAATCAGGGCAAAGACCATCACATTCACAACGCCAGGTACCAAGAAGTTTTTGGTAACAGGCTTGCTGTTGAAGGCAGAATTTGATGTTGTCGATGATCTGGTTGTACTGGAAGCAGATGAGCGCCTTTGGGAGCTCTACAGCAATGACCACTTAAGTTTGTTACGACGCAAGCCGCTAATGGCACTGCCGAGAAATGAGACAGCCCAGGCGCTGTATACTTATTTCGAAGCGTTGCCACGACAGCCTGCGCCAATCCAAATGTCGAGGCTTCGTGAACGCTTGATGATGAATGGTAGGGTCGCAGACCAAAACCGTAAAATCACCGACGCTCTCAACGAACTGAATAGTATTGGCTATTTGCAATACGAGGTCATCAAGGCTGGACGGGACTCGGTCGTGCATGTTCACAACCGAAACCCGACGTTGGATTAAGCGAGTCATATCGGAAACCCGTCGAAAGGCGGGTTTTTTATTTGGTAAACAAAACGAATGAAAGAGTGAGTTTGAACGGGTAATTCTGATAGGAGTAAGCTTGAGAAAGGTGAGTTGTGGTGGGTATGCGTCCTGTCCAAAGTGAGTCGTAGCGGGTAACCTAGCGATAAAGTGTGTTATAGCGGGAACTGATCGGTTAAAAAGAGAACAAACTCAGGAGTTTTAGACAAGAAGCGGGCTGTAGGGACATAAAACAGGGTAAAAAATCAACATTATTCCCTTGCCATCCCATCCAATCACACCTTTTTCGTCAGGCCTTGATCAACAAGACTATATTTCCCGTTCAAACTCACCGAAACTAAGTATATATTTCCCGCTCAAACTCACTTTGGTGAGATTCGGGGCATGGTCTGAATGCAATAAAACAATAAAACTACCCGTTCAATCTCACCTTTTGACCTGGTGGCGAAAATTTCGTCACGGGCTTGGCTGGGGATACTATGGTATCAGGAGGAATTATGAATCAATTTGGTGAACAGCTGAAGCTGTACTCTGATCGCCAGCGCGATGAAAAAAAGCGGACGGCATTGGATGTTCAATACGTGCAGTCCGAAGGAAAAGAAGGTTTTCTGACGCTGAATATCTCGATGGCACCCATGACATTGGAAGGGCGCGATGTGCTCTGGGATCAGAAAATCACGATACAACTGTCCCGGTATGAATTGACCGCATTTTGCGGCGCTTTATTCGGGCTTGAAAAAGAAATGCGTGCTAAGTTCCACGGCGCGAACAAAAACAAAGGCTTTGTGGTAAATAACAATGGGTCAGTGGGTTGCGGCATGACGATCTCTGAAGCCGGGAATACAATGACATTCATGTTAGATCATGCTCGGCGAATAGAGTTGGGCGCTTTTGTACTGCGACGTCAAGCTGAAGCTTGGAAAATGTCAGCCAGTGATGTGTTGGCAATCATGCGTCAGTCGGTCAGTATCAAAAAACAGTGAGTTTGCTGAGGGGCAAACTTTCTGTTTGTGCTCCGTGGGGGAGCGATAAAAGGGGGTAAGTGTTGAAAAAGCCATTCCTGCTTCTGGCTGGTATGCTCATGTTGACAGCAGAGCTCCATGCCTCAGTCGATACATCCGATCAGCAACAGGACTCTCGCATTAATCAGATCGGTGCAAGCCCTGTGGAAACTCGGCCGTATTCTGAAATCAAACATCACGTCCATGATGGCCCGGTCGAATTATTCCTGGTTGAGGAAGTGACTTCCGTTGACCAGTCGCTGCACACCGTCGTTATTTACGACGGAAGCCGATACGAACTGAAAGGGCAGGTGGATTGGCTCAGTCCTGGAAAAGGCAACATGCCTCCTGGTGGCTGGGCATTCACTGTCTTCGCCTCTACAAAGGAAACATACGCTTGCTCGCCGGAGGTGGTGCAATCAGGCAACGGTTCATGTGTGCTGTTTGTGCCGAAAAATGAAGAAACACCGCTGTAAAGTCACAGCCCTGATTATCACAAATTTACAGACGATAATCAGGATGACGTTTCCACGGGCTGACAGGGAGGAAACCTAAAAGCCCATAAATTGAAGGTAGTCGGTATACCAGGATAATTATCCATTGTTGGGGTAACCGGCACGGCGACCGCCACCCGTAAGGGTTTTACAAACGAGTTGAGCATATGAAAATCATGATCAGGGTAATCGTATCTGTAGTGGCAATGGCCGTTTCCGCTCAGGTTGTTTCGGCAGAAATGCAATCGGTGAATTTTGTGGTGCCATCTTCAGTGGCAAATCAGGATCCGACCGGCGTAAAAAAATTACGCATGAATTTGGACCGGTTTTTTGTTAATTCTCTGGTCGAAGGGGAGCAGCAGCAACTGGTACAGCCGGTTTATTTTGAAGGGCCATATCGCTATTCACTGATCCGTGCCTTTGATGGCAATAACACCGTTATTCATCTGGCAGGCAGTAAACATGTTTTATCGGGTGTGTCGGGCAGGTTTACGCCTATGCAGGCGGGTAAAAAACTGGTGGCGTTACGTGACAGCGAAGACACCGTCTTGGTTTGTCAAGAGAGAGTGCTGCGGTTGAAGTTCGCTAAATGCTGGCAGGTTGTTCACAGTGATCTGCCGCTCGCAGTGATCCCAGAAGAAACCGAGTGAATGCATCGTAAAGTGGTCACTTTCGATCGCGCTACGTGAAATCCGAAGGAGTTTGCGGATGATTATGGCTGAATCGGTAGAATTACCGAGCTTGATTTCGTTGGGTATTACAGTTGCCAGTGCTGTGTTTTTTGTTTACTTCTGGAATAGGGATAGGCTGGGTTTTTTGTTGGTCCCGACGTTTTTTGTTTTTCTTTTGGCTTTGTCGGTCTTTTTGACTTGCTGTATGCTGCCAACTGTCAACACTGAAGACACGAAGCAAGCTAAGCATTATGCGACAGAATGCGTGTTGTTAGAAATGGGCATACCGACCCAGTTCGGCAGAATGAATAAACTGAAATGCCACGAGATCATCGAGCATGTTGGAACGGACTCTTACCAGTGGCATATGGCTCTGTACGAAAAGCTGAAGCAGAAAGAAAAGGTATAAAAAATCTGCGATCGGCGATCGGTGTGATATGCTGATGGCAACTGAAGTAGCGAGCGTGTCTGAGGGGACGCGCCGCGCGAGGGGTTCCCCCAGAGCGGGGTAGATTAAGCCACCAGCAAAATGCCGCACTAATCATGCGGCATTTTTGTTTCTAGCCATACATCACTTTAATGTAACTTCAGATCTGGAGTCATTCAGATATTTCAGGCATAAAGCTTTAAAGTCAGACTTCCATTCCTCAATTCGAAAATCATAGCGTTCTTGAAATGCACTTGTCTCTGTGTACATGGAGAACGCATAATTCTGATATAACTTTAGGGCAGTGACTGGCTGGTTAAGAGAGAAATATGCGTCGATGCATTCTTTCATCATCGGGTAGTTATGATTGGTTTTTGTGCCGCCGAAATTTAAGTCAAGCCCACCACTAGTGACTTTTTGAATAACAGGATCTGAGCTGAGCTCTGAAAAATCCATGCCTTGCTTCAAAAAATAAAGCACTTTGTCATGCGGTACTCCGAATCCCCAGTTCGACACATAAGAATTTAAGGCGGCTTTGATACTCAGAAGTCTATTTTTCGATTGTTGATATAAACCGGCTAAAGCGAGCCAGTATTCGCTGGATTCTGTGAATGAATTACAGGCCATTAGGCCGTAATGAATTGCATCCTCGATCTTTTGTTTTTCGCGAAAATGCTGTGATTGCTTAAACAAATTAACGGCAAGCAGGGGTTGTGTGCCCATTTCATCGAAAAGTCCAAAGTTTGCTTGTAGCCCTTTGATATCAAGGGCTACAGATAGTGTGTTATACGACAGTATTAACACTTGATACTATTACATTGAAAAATTAAAGGTTCTAATTTCCTCAGTAAGGAATTATCAATAAATAAAGATAGCGTTCGTTTAGATAATTCATAGGCCAATATATATGTTTTGACGAATGTATTTCCTTGGTATATCTTACACACATTAAATATAGGAGAAAGTATGGAACCACTACTGCTGTTTAAAATTTTAGCCGACCAAACCAGACTGGATATCGTGCTACTGCTAAAAGCATCTGGTGAACTGTGTGTTTGCGACATCTATACGGCCTTGAATTTATCGCAACCAAAGACTTCTCGACATCTAGCAATGCTTAGAGAGTCGGGTCTTTTGCTCGATTCAAAACATGGTAAATGGGTTCATTATCGATTATCTCCAGCATTACTACCGTGGGTGAAAAGTATCATTGATGTCACCTATGCCACAGAGAAAAATAGAGTTGCAGATTTACTCAAAAGCTTAGAGACAAAAGAACCTGCGAGTAGCTGTTCTATATAAAAATTTTTAAGTTAACATATTCGAAAAAACATATATAAGGTTGAGATATGAAAAAATTAGAAGTATTTGATCCCGCATTATGCTGTAGCACTGGTGTTTGCGGAACCGAAGTCGATCAAGCATTGGTAGACTTCGCAACAGATGTGGATTGGTTAAAAAAACAAGGGGCAAGTATAAGGCGTTTTAATTTAGCGCAAGAGCCTATGGAGTTCGTTAACAACACAAAAGCAAAAACATTTTTGGAAACCGCAGGCGCCGAGTCACTTCCACTATTGATTCTTGATGGTGAGATTGTGCTGACTGGTCGATACCCAAAACGACATGAGCTAGCAAGATGGTTTGGTATTCGGCCGAATATTGAAAAAGCCGAAATTGTTAAATCGTGTTGTGGTAATGGTAAAACGTGTTGTTAACAGGAGCAATAAAATGAAATTTTTAGATAACACACCTAATTATTTATTTTTTACTGGAAAAGGTGGTGTGGGTAAAACTTCTATTTCTTGTGCGACCGCAATTAAGTTGGCTGAAAAAGGGAAAAAAGTCTTACTGGTGAGCACTGATCCAGCTTCTAACGTTGGGCAAGTATTCTCTCAATCGATAGGCAACAATATTAAGCCAATAACATGGGTTCCAAATTTATTTGCTATTGAAATAGACCCTCAAGCTGCCGCTGAAGAATATCGAAACAAAATTATTAATCCAATCAAAGAAAGTTTACCTGAAGCGGTAATTCAAAGTATTACGGAACAGCTATCAGGTGCCTGTACCACAGAGATTGCAGCTTTCGATGAATTTACTGGGTTGTTAACCAATACCGAAATTACAAAGCAATTTGACTATATCATTTTTGATACCGCACCAACGGGGCATACCATCCGTTTATTACAACTCCCGAGTGCATGGAGTGATTTTATTACTGATAATCCTGATGGTGCGTCATGTTTAGGGCCAATGTCTGGTCTTGATAAACAACGTGAACAGTACAGCATGGCGGTGGAAGCGTTGAGTGATAAATCACTAACAAGGTTAGTATTAGTTGCACGACCTCAATCAGCGGCATTGAGAGAGGTTGCGAGAACCTATAGCGAGTTGTCATCTCTGGGTATCAGAAATCAGCAATTAATTGTCAATGGTGTTTTCCCTGAAACGGCGGTGACTGAAAATGATAAGTTATCCCATGCGCTCTACTCTCGTGAACAAGCGGCATTAGCATCTATGCCTGAAGCACTACGCTCGTTACCTGTCGATATTATTTATTTACAAAATATCAATATGGTGGGTGTCGATGCACTGAAGCAGTTGTTATCTAATGAGATGCCACAAATTCCAACTATTACCCCGACAAAACAACCTATTTCTTTACCCACCTTGTCAGAACTGGTTGGCGAAATATCTCAGCAACAGCATGGGCTGATTATGTTAATGGGCAAAGGTGGTGTAGGGAAAACAACGATTGCGGCATCAATCGCGGTTAAATTGGCAGAAAAAGGGCTTGATGTACATCTGACTACATCCGATCCAGCCGCGCATATTGAATCAACCCTCGATGGTGTTTTACCGAATCTTCAAGTTAGCCGAATTGACCCTATCGCTGAAACTGAACGTTATCGTCATTATGTCTTAGAAACAAAAGGGAAAGATTTAGATGCAGAGGGGCGCGCATTACTTGAGGAAGATTTGCGCTCTCCTTGTACTGAAGAAATTGCGGTATTCCAGGCTTTTTCTCGCATCATTAGAGACGCGGGTAAACGTTTTGTCGTCATGGATACTGCGCCGACTGGGCATACATTATTACTTCTGGATGCAACAGGGGCATACCATAAAGAAATTGCTAAGAATATGGGTGAAAAAGGCCACTATTTAACGCCGATGATGCAATTACAAGATCCTGAACGCACCAAAGTCATTATTACGACACTCGCTGAAACAACGCCTGTGCTTGAGGCGGAAAATTTGCAAAATGATTTAATACGGGCAGACATACATCCGTGGGCGTGGGTAATCAATAACAGTCTATCTATCACGGAAACAACCTCACCATTGTTACTTTCAAGAGCAGAACAGGAAGTCGCTCAGATTGAAAAGGTGACATCAACATTGGCAAAACGTGTTGCTATTGTTCCTTTGCTTGAAACAGAGCCTGTGGGGATATCTGCATTAAGTCAGCTCGCAGAATAAGTTTTATTTTCTAAAAATAAAAGGTGCGGAAAAGCACCTTTTAAATGAGGTTGTTATGTTTATTGCCGCATTCATTTTTATTTTAACGATCACCTTTGTTATTTGGCAGCCCAAAGGACTGGGTATTGGCTGGAGTGCTACAGCAGGGGCTGTATTGGCACTGATCTTTGGTGTGATCAGTTTTCAAGACATCCCGATTGTTTGGAACATTGTTTGGAATGCCACGGCGACATTTGTCGCCGTAATTATCATTAGCCTACTTTTAGATGAAAGTGGTTTCTTTGAATGGGCGGCATTACATGTTGCCAAGTGGGGCGGGGGTAAAGGAAAACTGTTATTCAGTTATATCGTGTTACTTGGTGCAACGGTTGCGGCCTTATTTGCCAATGATGGCGCAGCATTGATATTAACGCCCATTGTGATTGCGATGTTATTGGCACTTGGTTTCAACAAAGGCACGACATTAGCCTTTGTCATGGCTGCCGGGTTTATTGCAGATACGGCGAGCTTGCCGCTGATTGTTTCGAACCTCGTGAATATCGTTTCTGCGGACTTCTTTAATATTGGATTTACTGAATATGCATCGATTATGGTCCCAGTGGATATTGCAGCAATTATTGCAACATTAGCGATGCTGCATTGGTTTTTCCGCAAAGATATTCCTAAACAATATGATGTTACCAAACTGAGTGAACCGACTTTAGCCATTAAGGACATGACAACGTTTAAAGCAGGTTGGCTGGTATTGGTACTGCTACTTATTGGTTTCTTTGTCTTAGAACCATTAGGTCTTCCAGTGAGTGCAATTGCGGCTATTGGCGCCTTAATTCTTTGGGTGATTGCAGCCAGAGGCCATACGATTAATACCCAAAAAGTATTACGTGGCGCACCGTGGCAAATCGTCATTTTCTCTTTAGGTATGTACTTGGTTGTTTATGGTTTAAGAAATGCAGGGTTAACCGATTATCTTTCTGAAACGCTCAATTACCTTGCAGACAAAGGGTTATGGGCAGCAACAATTGGTACGGGATTTATAACTGCATTTTTATCCTCAATAATGAATAATATGCCAACGGTATTAATTGGTGCTTTATCCATTGAAGGGAGTGAAGCGTCAGGGCTAATTCAACAAGCAATGGTTTATGCCAATGTGATTGGTGCCGATTTGGGGCCTAAGATTACACCTATAGGGAGTTTGGCGACGTTGCTGTGGCTGCATGTTTTATCACAAAAGAACATGAGCATTACATGGGGATACTATTTTAAAACAGGGATCATCATGACACTCCCTGTACTTACCGTCACTCTCGTTGCTTTAGTGCTTCGACTTTCACTGTTAAATTAAGGCTAACCGAATGAATGAAATTACCATTTATCACAATCCAAATTGTGGCACTTCACGCAATACGCTTGCTATGATCCGCAATAGCGGCGTTGAGCCAACGATTATTTATTATTTAGAAACACCGCCGACTAAAGATATGTTAGTACAACTTATTGCTGATATGAATATCACGGTAAGGGCGTTACTACGAAAAAATGTTGAACCGTATGAACAATTAGCTTTAGAAAATGATATTTATACCGATGACCAACTGATTGATTTTATGTTGCAGTACCCAATACTGATTAATAGACCCATTGTTGTTACGCCAATAGGAACTAAACTTTGCCGACCTTCAGAAGTCGTATTGGATATATTACCTCATCCGCAACAACGTGAATTTATCAAAGAAGATGGTGAGGTTATTGTTGATAAACAAGGCATTAGAGTAAAGTAAATCACTGACGATATTTATCATGATGAGCGTACCGATGTATGGCATCAGTACGCTCATGTTAATCCGGTACTTGCTTAAGGTCGTTGATATTGGTATTTTAAAAAAATATACTATTCATAGGAACAGCTGATCATATTATGCGCCTTACTCCACCCTGAGATACCCCCTTCCTTTTAGGTTGATACTAAATCAGCCAATTTCCACATCCCTTCTTTGGGATAATTTCGTTTATTTAAAATATACTCTCCCATCTTGGGATTGATAGATTACAAGGTAGTCTAATATGCTTTTGTCCTCCTCTCGTCAGGACTGGCTGGGTAACATCCGTGGGGATGTCCTAGCCGGTATTGTTGTTGCTTTAGCGTTAATTCCTGAAGCCATCGCATTTTCAATTATTGCAGGCGTCGACCCCAAAGTTGGGTTATACGCCGCATTTTCTATTGCGGTAATTATCGCTTTTATCGGGGGGCGCCCCGGCATGATTTCATCGGCAACTGGTGCAATGGCACTTTTAATGGTCGTTCTGGTGAAAGAACATGGCCTTCAGTACCTATTAGCTGCGACGGTATTAACCGGGATATTTCAAGTTATCGCAGGATATTTAAAGCTCGGTAATTTAATGCGATTTGTTTCACGTTCGGTGGTAACGGGATTTGTTAATGCGCTGGCTATCTTGATTTTTTTAGCGCAACTCCCTGAATTAACCAATGTGAGTTGGCATGTTTATGCAATGACCGCGGCAGGCTTAGGGATTATCTATCTGTTTCCATTAGTCAATAAAACCATTCCGTCTCCATTAGTGTGTATTGTTGTATTAACAATAATTTCAATATGGCTTGGTCTTGATATCCGAACGGTTGGTGATATGGGCGTTCTGCCTGACAGTTTGCCTATCTTTCTTTTGCCCGATATTCCCTTGAATATTGAAACGCTACTTATCATATTACCCTACTCATTAGCGCTTGCTGTTGTTGGCTTATTGGAATCAATGATGACTGCAACGATTGTGGATGATTTGACGGATACAACCAGTGATAAAAATCGAGAATGTAAAGGGCAAGGCATTGCCAATATAGCCACTGCATTTATTGGCGGGATGGCAGGATGTGCGATGATCGGTCAATCCATTATCAATATAAAATCGGGTGGCCGAGGTCGATTATCGACACTGGTTGCGGGTGTTGTTTTATTACTAATGGTGGTTTTTCTTAATGATTGGGTATCAAAAATCCCTATGGCGGCGTTAGTTGCTGTGATGATTATGGTGTCAATTGGGACCTTTTCTTGGCAATCCCTTGCCGATATACGAGTCCATCCGCTATCGACCAGCATCGTTATGATAGCCACCGTCATTGTTGTCGTTTGGACCCATAATCTGGCTTACGGGGTACTTGTCGGGGTGCTCATCGCAGCGCTTAATTTTGCCAATAAAGTCGCGAGATACATGACAGTTACATCAAGACTAGACAGAAAGGTACGTCATTATGAAGTTCGGGGACAAATTTTCTTTGCCACATCGGAACGCTTTGTTAATGTCTTTGATTTTAAAGAAGACATTGATAAAGCGATTATTGATGTGAATCATGCTCATTTTTGGGATATCACTTCCGTCAGCGCGTTAGATAAAGTGGTGATTAAGTTTCGACGTGAAGGCATTGATATTGAAATTAAGGGGATGAATGAAGCCACTGCAACGTTGGTTGATAAGTTTGGTATTCATGACGACCCGGAAAAAATTGAAAAATTCATGGGAGGTCATTAATTATGACAGCAGATATCATTCAAAAAACTTGCGTAATTGGGTGTATTGACCGTTCGCCCTCGGCGATTGCCGTTTGTCACGCAAGTACTTGGATAGCTCAAACACTCAAACTTCCGCTGACACTGTTACACATGAATGAAAAAATCTCGACATCAGCACACCATGATTTAAGTGGGGTCATTGGATTTGATACCCGAGAAACTTTATTGAATGAACTCGTGGATATTGAGGAAAAGCGGGCGCGTTTAACCCGTGAGGAAGGCCGACAATTATTGATGAGTGCAAAAGAAATCACTCAAGATTTAGGTCTTCTTGATGTTAATACACTTCAGCGGCAAGGAGCTTTAGCCGAAGTGCTAAATCAAGATGATACGCATATTGTTGTACTCGGTCGTCGAGGCGAGCAATCTGAATTAACGGGGCATATTGGCCGTCAACTCGAAGGCATTATTCGTCTTCAAAAAAACTCAGTGCTTATCTGTAAGCAAAATTTTACCCCACCAAAAAAGATGATGATTGCGTTTGATGGAAGTGAGGAAGGTGAACGCGTCATTCATCGGTTAACACAAGTGAAATTATTAGCCGGTAGTGATTGCTATCTGGTAATGCACGGTAACCAAGACAGTCAACTCAAAAAAGCACAAAACCGACTTCATCAAGCCGACATTAAGGTGAAAGCCAATTTACTTGAGGGTGCCGATAGCATCGTTGATGAATTGTGTAACTTTGCAGTACAACACCATATTGATTTGATCATCATGGGGGCTTTTGGTCATTCGCGAGTGAAGCAATTTTTTACCGGAAGTCATACGACAGAGATGATACATAAAACGCCCGTGTCATTACTCATCATTCGTTAGTTTTTTCGTCTATTGTCATTATTACCAAGAGAGGTGACTCACTTTCGTCACCTCTCTATCATAATAAGTGGCTACGATTTATCCACAATATGAATAAAGTGAATGTGTTTTTCATATTGATCGAGGATATCATGAATAATCTGCGCTTCACTCCATCCCATAATATCGTAGTCCTGCCCACCTTCCTTTAAATAGACTTCAGCGCGGTAATATTTCTGAGGTTCATTATTTTCATCATCATCCATCCCCACTAATGCAAAAGACGGCGTCAGGTAGTCCCGTAATCGTATTTCATAGAGAAAATTGAGACTCTCACCAAATTGCACTTCCAGAGTCACCCTATCGTCCTTATTATGGATAGCGGCCTCTGTGCTCTGCTTTTCCAACTCAGTGATGACAGATTGCATAGCGGGCTCAATCACTTCTGTCATGAAACGTTTAACCTGATTACGTTTAGGGAAGAAGGCTATTTTACGTAATCGACGCTCCCATGATAACCCCCCACGTCCTGTATTCGGTGCTAAAGTGGCAAGCTGTTGACTGTCTTTTTTGTAAACATCAATACGTAAGGCTTTTAGCAATCCGACGATAGCAGTCAATAAAATAATCGCAAAGGGTAGCGCGGTAGCAATTGTCATGGTTTGTAATGCCGTTAATCCTCCGGCCAGTAAAAGTGTGATTGCAACGGCCCCCATCAAAAAGGCCCAAAAAATACGTTGCCATACTGGCGTGTGAATTTCACCACCGGAGGCTAACGTATCGACAACCATCGCACCGGAATCCGCGGATGTCACAAAAAAAACAATGACCATCAGCATCGCGACAAAAGAAAGGGCAGATGAAAACGGAAAGTAATTTAAAAATTCAAATAAAGCGAGAGCAACGTCTTTTTGAACCACTTGCGCCAACATTTCTGCCCCATTATCGCGGATCAGATGGATGGCACTATTGCCAAAAAAAGTCATCCAAAGTAGCGTAAACCCGGCAGGGACAAACAGAACGCCAGTGACAAACTCGCGAATGGTACGCCCTCGAGAAATTCTGGCGATAAACATCCCGACAAAAGGCGACCATGAAAGCCACCATCCCCAATACAATAATGTCCATCCCCCCAACCATTCACTGGATTGCGGTTCATAAGCATAAAGATTGAAGGTTTTATTGATAATATCTGAAAGATAAGCGCCTGTATTTTGGACAAAAGATTTGAGTAACAATACGGTCGGGCCTAAAATCCCAATCAATAGCAGTAACAATCCGGCTAAACTGAGATTGATCTCAGAGAGAATTCGTATCCCTTTATCTAAACCACTGACCACCGATAACGTGGCTAATCCCGTGATCACCACAATCAAAATCACTTGCATCGTTGGACTAACGGGAAAACCAAAGAGGTGTGCTAATCCTGCATTCACTTGCAAAACACCAAAGCCTAATGATGTCGCCACCCCGAAAACGGTGCCGACAACAGCAAAAATATCGACAGCATGACCAATAGGTCCATAAATCCGTTCACCAATGATCGGGTAAAGTGCTGAACGTAAGGTGAGCGGTAAGCCATGTCGATAACTAAAAAAAGCGAGAATTAAGGCGACAATCGCATAAATCGCCCAAGCATGTAGTCCCCAATGGAAAAACGTAATTTCCATCGCTTCTCTTGCAGCTTGAACTGTCTGTGGGTCTCCAATGGGAGGAGCAAGATAATGCATCACGGGTTCTGCGACCCCAAAAAACATAAGCCCAATTCCCATTCCAGCAGAAAACAACATAGCAAACCAGGAAAGATAACTGAATTGGGGCTGGGAATGGTCAGGACCCAATTTAATTTCACCAAATCGAGAGAGGCCTAAATAGGCGACAGTCAATAAAATTAAGGCAACAGCCAGAATATAAAACCAGCTGGCATTCTCAAAAAGTTGTGCCTGTAGAGCTTTGAGCAAAATTTCAGAACGTTGAGGAAAAATAGCGGCTATTGCAACGACACATATAATAATAAAAGCGGAAACAAAGAAAACGGGCGGATTTATCTTCCCCCACGTTTGAGACTTTTGTGGTGATAATGACATTCAATCTCCCTTTTAATGCGTGCTCATGATTGTCATGAAGCTCGGTTTATTGTGATAAATATAAGTTATTTAATTAAAAAGTATCCAATCACTTGTTTATACTTAAATATCTCTCTCATGTCATTCCACGCGGTATGACTCATTGTTGAGTAACATAAACTTGATAAACGAATAGAGGGACATTTATTGCGCTATTTTCATCGATTTTGATACTTTCGAAATAGTATGCCGCGAACAACCTATCAGGTTTTCTATTTGGCTATAGCTTTTTTTCTCCATCAGAAGGCCTTCAATTTTTTGGTGTAATATTTTGTTGATCGGACGGCCTTTATACTTCCCTTCTTGTTTGGCTTTTTGCACTCCTTGCGCTTGACGACGCCGTCTATCTTCGTAATCCTTTCTTGCAACCGCTGCCAGCATGTCTAACATCATACTGTTAAGGGCAGCAAGCATTCGTTCTGTAAATTCATCGGTGCGACTCATAAACTGGTAACTGGTTGGGAGGTCTAAAGAAACGACCTTTAACCCTTTGTGTCCAATGAGATATTTTAATTTTTCCCAGTCATCGGCATTCAAGCGGCTAATTCTATCTACCTGTTCAACTAAAATAATATCACCGGGCATGGCCACATTGAGTAAGCGAAAGAGTTCAGGTCTGTGAAGCTGAGCGCCTGACTCATTTTCTTCAAACCAGCAGGCAATTTGTAGCCCCATTCCTTCAGCAAATTTCAACAGTTCATTTTTTGCTCTTGACGCATCCTGTTCATGCGTAGAAGCACGTAGATATCCATAAATTCGTATATTTGTCTTCATCGGTGCACTATACATTGGTGTTGTTATAGTAGTGCATTATACATCTATTTTTTATACTTATTACACTAGAGTTTACCTAGTGTAGTTAAGGTAGACTTAAATTGCACTTTTATATCGATTACGCGCGCGTCCATTATATGATGTTGTTTATTTTTAGAGGATATAACATAACCACAATGAAAGAGATTAAATCAGGCCGTATTCAAATTTTGACAGAACAGGAGATTCATGAGCTCTATTCTCGTCCAATATTTAATCAAATTGAGCGTGAAGAATATTTTTCATTAGATCCGAGTATAAAAAAAATCCTCACTAAAATGGGAAAAATTGAAACGAAAATATATTTAATTCTTCTGATTGGTTATTTTCGCGCGAAGCCTGTTGTCGCTCAATTTAAACTACGAGAGGTTAAACAAGATGTCGACTATATTTATGCGACACATTTTCCAAATAGAAAGCCGAAATACCCCTTTATTGCTAAAAGTACTCGAGCAACATTGATCGCTAAAATGCATGAAATACTGGGTTTTTCGCGGTTATTAAGACAAGATAAACAAGCCTTGATAGAGCGTTTGGGTGATGTCGCAACAATCTGTACATACCCCAAATATATTTTTGATGAATGCCTCGCTTTTTTAGGTCAAAACAGAATTGGATTAGTGGGTTATTCCACTTTGCAAAATATGATCACCACGGTTTTAGCTAATGAGAGGCATCGTACCGAGTTGATCCTTTCAAATAGCGTGCCACCAATAATACATAAAAAATTAAAGAAGATACTGCATACAAAAGGGGTTTTAAATAGTCTATCTGGCCAACAAGGCGCAGCTAAAGATTTTACACCGACAGAGCTCGCAAGTGAAATTGAAACGCATAATGCCATAAAAAGTGTTTATCCCGACGTAAAACGTCTTGTTGGTGAATTGGGATTATCATTAGGTAATTTAAGCTATTATGCATCGATTATTCAACATCAATCGATTTATAAAATTCGTCGATTTCCCGAATGGCAAGGCATGTTATATCTGGTTTGTTATCTATTTTTTCGCTACCAAGAAACTAATGATAAATTGGTAACAGCTTTTTTATATGTGACGAGAAAGCAAAGGGAAGCTGCGAGTGCTTTAGCTAAGTTACGCATTGCAGAAGAACTGGAAATTATTCGTGAAAAGTTAATGCATGCGGGTAATATTTTACACCTCTTTGTTGATGAAAACGTCAGTGACAATACGCAATTTGGTGATATTCGCCAAAATGCATTTGCAATGATGTCTAAAGATGAAATTCAGTTAATAAGTCAACATCTTAATAAGAATAGTTTTGATAAAACCCATTATGAGTGGCTATACATTGATACACAATACAGAAAAATTGCGAATACAATGAGGTCACTCTTTCTCGCGATTGATATCGAGTGCGAACCAGGATTACAACTACTATCTTCCCAATTATTAACAGCAAAATCAGAACTTCAAAAAGATAAGCACATTTCTACCGTCGATCAGCGGTTACTGTTAAAAAACGATAAACCTTTTATCCTGATAGATGAACAGGTTAATACTCAACGATTTGAATACTATTTATACCAAAAAGTGGCTCGGATGATTGAGAGTAACAATATTTACATCAATGAAAGCGCCAGCAACAAGCGTTTAGACGATGATCTGATTTCAGCCACCGAGTGGAAAAAAAGCCATGTCATCATTCAAAAAACAGGATTAACTCGGCTCAATACACCGATACAACAAACGCTTTCGGAATTAACGCAAAAACTGAGAGACCAAATGGAGCGAATTGGTCGCAATATCCATGATGGAGCCAATGATTTCGTGACACTTCAACCGCGTTCAAATCAGTTAACATGGAAACTGGCGAATAAACGCTGGAAAGATGACATTGATAATCCCATATATAACCAGCTCCAACATATGGGGATCATTGAAATTATGGACTATGTTCATCAAAAAACGGGTTACTTAGATGCATTTAAAAATATCGCATCAAAAAAGAAAAACACTAAGGCCAAAGAGGGCGATTTACTCGCTTGCATATTTGGAAATGGCTCAAACTATGGTGTTCATCATATGTCATCAATATCAGATAGAGCCATCGGTGTGCTTAGAGCCGTCAATGATGGTTATATTAGGCCTGAAACAACGAGTGAAGCTAATGATATGATAGCTGATGCTTTAGCAAAACTCCCCATTTTCAAATATTATACGATTAACGAAAGTGCCCCATTTGGTAGTATTGATGGCCAAAAACATGGTTGCCGAATCAATACATTTAAAGCCCGTTTTTCTGCTAAATATTTCCGAAAAGGGAAAGGCGTATCAGCACTCACATTAGTTTCAAATCATGTACCAATAAATACGAAAGTGATTTCAGCCAATGAATATGAGGCTCACCACGCATTCGATTTACTCTATAATAATACCAGCCATATTCAGCCCAAAACATTAGCAACAGACACGCATGGCGTTAACAATGTAAACTTTGCTATCCTTGATCTCTTTGGGTATCAGTTTGCCCCGCGATATGCAAAATTTAAACACGTTTTTAATGAATTGTTTGAGATCGAGTATGATGAAATCCTTTCCCTGAAACTTAAAAAATCGCTCAACTTATCACTCATTCAAGAAGAGTGGGAAAATATTCAATGGATAATTTGTTCATTAAGCCGTAAAACGACGACACAAAGCACGGTGATTACTAAGCTTTCTAACAGTAAGAAAAACAATCGCACCTTAGCGGCTCTTCGTGAATATGACCGAATAATTAAGTGTTTATACGTTCTCGATTATGTTGATGACAAAATGCTCAGGCAGTTTGTCCAACAAGCACTTAATCGGGGTGAGGCTTACCATCAATTACGGCGTGCAATTGCGTCAATTAATGGTAATCAATTCAGAGGTGGCGATGATTACCAGATAGAACAATGGAATGATTGTGCTCGTATCATTGCTAACTGCATTATTTATTATAATTCTGCATTATTATCCAGTTTGATTGAAAAATTTGCGCGTGAAAATAATCAAGAAGCGGTGAATATGATAGCTGAGTTATCACCTGTCGCATGGCAGCATATACAGCTGGCCGGTAATTACACCTTTGGCCTTAAAAAAGATAATATTGTACTGGAAAGATTACTGGAGAATTTAGATCCTCTTATTTCAGAAGAGTCGTTAAGCTTAGCGGCATAGTCTATTAATATTATTAAACTATATATCGGCTGTAGTCCTTGATATCAAAGGGCTACAAGCAAACTTTGGACTTTTCGATGAAATGGGCACACAACCCCAAGCAGGGGATCGTCAATCACTGAATCATCATCCTGACAGTCATTATCCATTTCCAGGCACTCCGCCAATATTAACGCATTTGAAAAAACGGGGGCGAGACGCCATTCATCGTGAAATAGTTCGCAAACTATAGGGCGTTCATTTTCAAGACCGATAGGCCAGTACAAACCATAGTAATCGCCGTTGCCAAAATCAGTTTCAAATAATGGTAGGAAACCATTTGCTGGAAATGGCCCCTGACTAATTTCACTATCATGAATTGTGAATGGTATTTCTGATTTTAATAGTTCCATTTGCTATTCCTGATGAAGTTGTCATTTTTAAGTAATGATAATGCAGTTTTAATTAAAGTCATATTAAGAAGGTTTAATAACCTAATATCTAGACCAACATACAATAAAGGGTATAACCCCATGCCCCGGCGCTCCGCTTGGGGCAAAACCCAGCCCGAGCTCTATCCTCATTGTTCCGCGATAATATGAAAGCCCGCTTGGGTTCGGTGTCATTATTTGGAATCGGCAAGTTCTTCCTGAATGACCGACGCGAGAAAAGAAGAGATAAAAGAGAGAAAAAAAGAGAAAAAAAGAGAAAAAATAAGAGGCGGGGGATTCGGTAAATTCAGCGATAAAGTAGGTAAAGAAGGTCTTCAGTGTGGCAGCGGTGGGTTAATTAAATCATATTGTATGTTGGTCTAGATTTGTAATGTTGGAACTGATATCGGTTATGGCATGGCGTATTTCAACAGGGTAAATTTCTCATGCATAGGAAAAAGCAGATCGGTTTGCTGTCATTTCCTGATGCAGCTGATCGTGGTTTAGGTATTATTAATATCTATTATTAAGCGGGCTAATTATCTGATGAAGTTAAATATTGACGCATGCATTTCCTTTCTGGGCAAGAGTGCTTGGTTTTTTGTTATTGGTACAGCGGTGCTGCAAGTGGTAAGTGTCGCCCTGTTTATTTACTCGCTCTTTACCGGCATGGATATAGACAGACTGATTCTGGCTTCCGCAATCTTGTTTGTTGCGGTAGTGCTGTTTGGTATCTCTAAGTATGCAATTAAAATTCGCGCTCTGGATGACGCGGGTGGACCACAAGCCTATTATGACCAACAGATAGAATGGCCGCTAACACAGTTCTATATCGATCTGATAGAAGAGAGTGATGTGAAACCAGAGTTCGACGCCTGGGTTAAAGACAAAGACAAACCTCTGACGCTCGGCCAATTCGATGACGGGTTAGCTAAAGCGATACAAACAGCATATTCATTACCGATGGGGAAGGATTTACCAGATACCCAGATTATTAAACTCATTGTATATCGACATGGAACGCCTGTCTTAAAGTGGATGAGTATTGGTTTCTTCCTCCTGAGTGGAGTGCTCGGCCTTATCCTGCTTAATCCGCAAAACACACTGGCGGAAGGCATTCCATTCATTATGTTCACGCTACTTCTGGCATTGGTTTTTAGGGGACGTCTCAGAAAACGGAAAATAAAGCACGTTAAGCCCATTGCAGACGCTAGATATTGACGAGTACGTCGGGTTTTCTCTTGTTTGAGTTGCCTCTTGTGGTAAGATAGTAATCAATTACTATCTTACAAGGAGTGCTCGTGGACACCCATCCAAAGCATCTGCCGGCCGATGAACGTCGTGCCGTAACTGTCGAGTCCGTCGTGGCGCTTGCCGGTTCACAAAACCCAAGCGAGATAACCACTGCGGCTATCGCTAAACACATGAACTTGACCCAGGGTGCGCTGTTTCGGCACTTCCCGAACAAGGAAGCCATTTGGCAGGCGGTCATGGAGTGGGTAGCAGAGCGCCTATTAGCCAGAATCGATCGATCCGCACAAGGAATCGAGTCGCCCTTGGCAGCCATGGAGGCGATGTTCATGAGTCATATCGAATTCGTAGCTGAGCACCCAGGCGTGCCAAGAATGATGTTTGGTGAGCTTCAGCGTGCCGAATCGACACCGGCCAAGCGCATGGTGCAAACCTTGATTCAGCGCTACGGCGAACGTTTGCATCGTCTCATCGAGAAAGGCAAGGCCAGCGGCGAGTTGTCTCCCTCGCTTGACAACGAGGCGGCGGCAACGCTGTTCATTGGCACGATCCAGGGCTTGGTCATGCAATCGCTGTTGGCGGGTGATGTGGGACGTATGCACCGCGATGCGCCGCGCGTCTTTGCAATTTATCGGCGTGGCATAAGGAGTGCGCAATGAAAAAGTTACCCTTGCAAGGCCGCACCCTGGCGCTGCTTGCCGTCATCATTCCTTTGCTGGTGCTTTTTATTTATGTCGGTCTGCGATCAGGGCCGCTCGCCCCGGTCGCTGTGACGGTGGCAAGCGTGGAATCACGGGCTATCACACCGGCGCTGTTCGGCATCGGCACGGTGGAGGCGCGCTACACCTACAAGATCGGGCCGACGTTTGCTGGGCGCGTCAAACGCCTGGAGGTGCATGTAGGCGACCAGGTCAAGGCCGGACAGGTGCTCGGCGAGATGGAGCCGGTCGACCTCGATGATCGGGTGCGCTCACAGGAGTCGGCATTCAAGCGTGCGGAAGCGGCTTTGCGCGAGGCAGAAGCCCGGCAAGCCTACGCGCAAACCCAGGCGCGCCGCTACGAGCAATTGTTTGCGGTGCGCTCGACCAGCGAGGAAATCGTCACCACCAAGCGGCTGGAACTGCAGATCGCCGATGCCGCCTTATCTGCCGCTCGGGAAGATATTGTCCGGGCACGCTCCGACCGCGAAGGACTCGTCGCGCAGCGGAGCAATCTGCGCCTGATCGCGCCGGTCGACGGTGTAGTCGCCGTGCGCGATGCCGATCCCGGCACGACCATCGTCGCGGGCCAGGCCGTGGTGGAAGTGATCGACCCCAAGAGTTTGTGGATCAATGCGCGCTTCGACCAGATCAGCGCATCGGGGCTGGCTGGGGGGTTGCCGACTCTTATCGTCCTGCGTTCGCGTGGTGGCCAGACCTTGAAAGGTCGCGTGCTGCGGGTGGAACCCAAGGCCGACGCGGTAACCGAGGAAACGCTTGCCAAGGTGACATTCGATAACAAACCAGAACCTTTGCCACCGGTGGGTGAACTGGCCGAAGTCACGGTTGACTTGCCGGCGCTCCCGGCCGCTCCACTGATCCCCAACGCTGCCGTCCAGCGTGAGGGCGACAAAGTTGGTGTCTGGCAAATCGTGGATGGTGATCTGCATTTCTCCCCGGTCAAGCTCGGCACTTCCGACCTCAATGGTTACGTGCAGGTGCGCGAAGGGCTCAAGAATGGGGACCAGGTTGTGACCTATAGCGAAAAGGCACTGACGGCGCGCAGCCGCATCCATGTGGTCGACCATATCCCAGGAGTGTCACGATGATCAGCCTGGCCGGCCGCGACATTCTCCATGCCTGGGGAAAATTCGTCTTCACCGGCATCGGTCTGGGTCTGCTGATCGGCGTCACCCTGGTCATGGCTGGGGTGTACCGAGGCATGGTGGACGACGGCAAGGCGTTGCTCGACAACAGTGGCGCTGACCTTTGGGTGGTGCAAAAGGATACTCTGGGTCCTTATGCGGAGTCGTCCAGCCTCAACGATGACGTGTATCGCGCCATTCTCGCCATGCCGGGAGTCTCACAGGCAGCGAACGTGACCTACCTGACCATGCAGGTACGCAAGGGCGAGAGTGATGTACGCACCATGGTGGTCGGCATCGCGCCCGGTGCGTTGGGGGCTACACCCGGATGGCCTCCTTATCTCGTCGCTGGACGCCAGATCACGCGCGGTCACTACGAGGCGGTGGCCGACATCGCCACCGGCTTCAAACTGGGAGATCGTCTTGCCATTCGCCGAAATCATTACACCGTCGTGGGGCTGACACGGCGCATGGTGTCGTCCAGCGGCGACCCGATGGTATTCATTCCGCTCAAGGATGCCCAAGAGGCTCAGTTCCTCAAGGACAACGACGCCATTTGGCAAAGCCGGCGTCGCACCGAAGCCAACCCGGCCTTCAATCGACCCGGTGTTCCTGGTTTGCTGGATGCCGTGATTGCTTCACAGAGCACCAACGCGTTCGTCAATGCAGTGCTGGTCACTCTGAAACCTGGTCATGCGCCGGACGAGGTTGCCGAATCCATCCGACGCTGGAAGCGTTTGACGGTCTACACACGGGCACAGATGGAAGACATCCTCGTCGGCAAGTTGATCGCCACGTCGGCCAAACAGATAGGCATGTTCTTGGTGATTCTGGCCATCGTTAGCGCGGCCATCGTCGCTTTCATCATCTACTCGCTGACGATGGACAAAATCCGCGAGATCGCGGTATTGAAGCTCATCGGCACACGCAACCGAACTATCGCCGCGATGATCATGCAGCAGGCGCTCGCCTTGGGGGTGATTGGCTTCGTGGTCGGCAAGATCACCGCCACTTTCTCAGCCCCCCTGTTCCCCAAATATGTGCTGCTCACGCCAATGGATTCCGTGACCGGTTTTTTTGCCGTGCTCGTGATTTGCGTGCTGGCCAGCATCGTCGCCATTCGCATGGCACTCAAGGTCGATCCGGCCGAAGCGATAGGGTGACCCCATGATTGGAAAAGGAATCCGCATCGAAGGCCTAAGCAAACGCTTTGGCAAAGGTGACACGGCTGTCTACGCGTTGAAGGACGTGAATATGCAGGTTGCACCAGGTGAGGTGGTCGGATTGGTCGGCCCTTCCGGCTCGGGCAAGAGCACGCTGCTTAAATGCCTGGGTGCGGTGATCGATCCGAGCGACGGCCGCATGACGCTGGGTAATGAAGTGATATACGACGGCGGTTGGCAAGTTCGTGATCTGCGCGCCTTGCGGCGCGACAAAATTGGTTTTGTCTTCCAATCGCCGTACCTGATTCCGTTTCTCGATGTCACCGACAACGTGGCCCTGCTGCCGATGCTTGCAGGCGTCGCGAATGCAGAGGCGCGAGCGAAGGCATTGGAATTGCTTACGGCGCTTGATGTGCAACACCGAGTTCACGCCATGCCATCGCAACTCTCCGGTGGCGAGCAGCAACGGGTTGCCATCGCGCGCGGATTGGTTAACCGCCCACCGGTGATCCTGGCGGATGAACCCACCGCACCTCTCGACAGCGTGCGTGCCATGGCGGTGATTCGCATCCTCAACGACATGGCTCGGAAGTTCGAGACCGCCATCATCGTCGTCACCCATGACGAAAAGATCATCCCCACTTTCAAGCGCATCTACCACATCCGCGACGGTGTGACCCATGAGGAAGCTGGCGAAGGGCGGGAGTTCGAATGAGAGAACGATTGAATTACAGGAGAATTTCATGACCCACCGCAAACACAGCCACGCATTTGGAACTATCACCCTGACCGTTACGGCCTGCCTGCTTTTATGGGGTTTTCAGTTGCCAGCTTGGGCTGGTGACGCTACCCAGGTTGAGCCACTGGCGCTACGCAAGATCATGCAGGAACTCGAGCGCAACATGCAGGCTATTACCGGTGCGATTTCGCAGGAGGAATGGGTTCAGGTCGTTCAGCTCGCCCCAAAAGTTGCTGCACACCCCGAGCCACCGCTTACTGAAAAAATGCGCATCCTTGCTTACCTCGGCGCTGATGCGACCAAGTTCAGAAACTTTGACGCGCAGACTCACGAGGCGGCGCTGGCCATGAAGCTGGCTGCTGCGAGCAGCGACGGCAAGGCGGTGATCCAATCATTCGCCCACGTGCAGGAAAGCTGCTTGGGCTGCCACCAAGCTTTCCGTAAACCTTTCGTGGAGCATTTTTATGGAGCACGCTAAAACATGCCAGCGCCCCATCAGCCTCAAAAGACGGCTTGCGGCAACTTACCTGGTAGCTGGTCTGGTCACCGCCGGTCTGGCCGGCTGCGCCGCCGGCCCTGATTTTCAGCGTCCCACCGCACCCGATGTGGCTCGCTACACTGCAACACCGGTGGCTGATAGAACCGCGTCCGCTCCCACGCAGTTCGGCGAAACACAACGTCTAGTCGAAGGGCTTCCGATCGAAACGCAATGGTGGCAAAGCTTGGGTTCATCCGCACTCGACGGACTGATCAACGAAGCTTTCCATGTCAGCCCGACGCTGGCGAGCATCAGCGCCAATTTGCGACAGGCGCAGGAGCTTCTTGCCGCACAGGCGGGCTCGACGCAATATCCACAGGTAGATGTCGCACTGGGATCTCAGCGCCAGCAAATGAGTCCCAGTAGCCAAGGGTTGAGCGGAGACGCACGTCAATTCAGCCTCTACAACGCCAGCGTTGGCGTGCATTACAACCTCGATCTGGCTGGCGGCAACCGGCGCGCACTCGAAGCCTTGGCTGCTCGCGCCGACTACCGTCGCTTCGAACTGAATGCTGCGCGCCTGGCCCTTGCCGGCAACATGGCAACCGCTGCCATTACCCGAGCACGCCTCGCCGCGCAACTAGAAGCCACTACTGCCATTTTGCGCGTGCAGGATGAGCAACTGCGCCTAGCCCATGAACGCGTGCGTATCGGTCAGGCCTCACCTGATGAAGCGTTGAGCCTACAAGCTCAGGCGGAGCAAACGCGGGCAGAACTGCCTGCGCTGCGTAAACAACTGCAACAAACCGAACATCTACTGGCGGTGCTAGCCGGTCGTGCCCCAGGCACGGGTGGCATCCCGGCCTTCACTCTGGCCGATTTCACTCTGCCCGTCGAGATGCCGCTCGTCGTGCCCTCAGAACTGGTGCGCCGCCGACCGGATATCCAGGCGTCAGAGGCGCTGTTGCATGCGGCCAATGCAGACTATGGTGTGGCTGTCGCCAAGCTCTACCCACAGATCAACCTGAGCGCCAACCTTGGCTCTCAAGCGCTGACCACCGGTGCCCTGTTCGGTGGTGGCTCGGCAGTGTGGGGCCTGGTTGCGCAGCTCACCCAGCCTCTTTTTAATCCAGGGCTACCCGCTGAAAAAAGAGCGGCGCTCGCCGCTTTTGATGCCGCCGCAGCCAATTACCAGAGCGTCGTATTGGAGTCTTTGCGTAACGTCGCCGACACCCTGCGCGCGGTGGAAAGCGATGCACAAACTTTGACTGCCCTCGCTGCCGCTGATATGGCTGCACAGGCCTCCTTGCAGTCGGTCGAGCGGCAATACCGGCTGGGCGCGGCCAGCTACCTGCAACTGCTCATCGCGCAGCAACAGGCACAGTCAATCCGGATCAATATGATTGCGGCCCAGGCACAACGCCTAGTCGATAGTGTTGCTTTATATCAGGCCCTGGGAGGTGGTGTCAGTTAAGGCTATGCCCTAACCTGATGTCAGATGTTGAGCACAAACAACGTCAGAGTAGAGTGTGAATTTATATTTATTGACACATTCAGCCAAGGGTAATAGATTTCATCCTGACATTTTTACCTTTGGAGGCATCTTGCAAGGTCAACGTATCGGCTACGTCCGCGTCAGCAGCTTCGACCAGAATCCTGATCGACAACTGGAACAAATAGAAGTCGGCAAGGTATTCACCGATAAGGCTTCAGGCAAGGACACACAACGTCCCGAACTTGAAAGGCTGCTGGCCTTCGTCCGCGAGGGCGACACCGTGGTGGTGCATAGCATGGACAGGTTGGCACGCAACCTTGATGACCTGCGCCGCATCGTCCAAGGGCTGACACAACGGGGCGTGCGCATGGAGTTCGTCAAAGAAGGGCTGACGTTCACCGGCGAGGACTCACCGATGGCCAATCTGATGCTGTCGGTCATGGGAGCCTTTGCTGAGTTCGAGCGCGCCCTGATCCGCGAACGTCAGCGCGAGGGAATCGTGCTGGCCAAGCAGCGCGGTGCCTACCGGGGACGAAAGAAATCGCTGAACAGCGAACAAATTGCCGAGTTGAAACGGCGAGTTGCGGCAGGCGACCAAAAAACCTTGGTGGCCCGTGACTTCGGCATCAGCCGCGAAACCTTGTACCAGTACCTGCGGGAAGACTGACCATGCCACGCCGCTCAATCCTGTCCGCCACCGAGCGCGAAAGTCTGCTGGCACTGCCAGATGTCAAAGACGAACTGATACGGCACTACACGTTCAACGAAACCGACCTGTCGGTGATCCGTCAGCGTCGCGGCGCCGCGAATCGATTGGGCTTCGCCGTGCAGCTTTGCTACTTGCGATTCCCTGGCATCTTCTTGGGCGTCGATGAACCTCCATTTCCGCCCCTGCTGCGCATGGTGGCCGCACAACTCAAGGTGCCGGTGGAAAGCTGGAACGATTACGGCCAGCGCGAGCAGACACGGCGGGAGCACTTGGTCGAGCTGAAAACGGTGTTTGGATTCAAGCCCTTCACCATGAGTCACTACCGGCAAGCCGTGCATACATTGACCGAACTGGCCTTGCAAACAGACAAAGGCATTGTGCTGGCCAGCACCCTTGTTGAAAACCTGCGGCGGCAGAGCATCATCCTACCCGCCATGAATGCCATCGAGCGCGCAAGCGCCGAGGCCATTACCCGTGCCAACCGGAGCATCCATGCGGCATTGGCCGATTCCTTGATACCTGTCCATCGCCACCGCCTGGACGAACTGCTCAAGCGCAAGGATGGTAGCAAAATGACGTGGCTAGCGTGGCTGCGCCAATCGCCCGCCAAGCCGAACTCGCGCCACATGCTTGAACACATCGAACGCCTCAAAGCCTGGCAGGCGCTTGACCTACCTGCTGGCATCGAACGGCAGGTACACCAAAACCGCTTGCTCAAGATCGCCCGCGAGGGCGGCCAGATGACGCCCGCCGACCTAGCCAAGTTCGAGTCGCAGCGGCGTTACGCCACCTTGGTAGCACTGGCCATCGAGGGCATGGCCACCGTCACTGATGAAATCATCGACCTTCACGACCGCATCATCGGCAAGCTGTTCAATGCGGCCAAGAACAAGCATCAACAGCAGTTCCAGGCTTCCGGCAAGGCGATCAACGACAAGGTGCGGATGTATGGGCGCATCGGTCAGGCGCTGATTGAAGCCAAACAAAGCGGCGGCGATCCGTTCGCCGCCATCGAAGCGGTCATGCCGTGGGACACCTTCGCCGCCAGCGTCACCGAGGCGCAAACGCTGGCGCGGCCTGCCGATTTTGATTTCCTGCACCATATCGGCGAGAGTTACGCCACGCTGCGCCGCTATGCGCCGCAGTTCCTGGACGTGCTCAAACTGCGCGCCGCGCCCACCGCCAAGGGTGTGCTCGATGCCATCGACGTGCTGCGCGGCATGAACAGCGACAGCGCGCGCAAGGTGCCCGCCGATGCGCCAACCGCATTCATCAAGCCGCGCTGGGCAAAGCTGGTTCTGACCGACGAGGGTATTGACCGGCGTTACTACGAGTTATGCGCCCTGTCGGAGCTGAAGAACGCACTGCGCTCTGGTGATGTTTGGGTGCAGGGTTCGCGCCAGTTCAAGGACTTCGACGAATACCTGGTGCCGATCGAGAAGTTCGCCACCCTGAAGCTGGCCAGCGAATTGCCACTGGCCGTGGCCACCGACTGCGACCAATATCTGCATGACCGACTGGAATTATTGGAGGCGCAACTCGCCACAGTCAACCGCATGGCGGCGACCAACGACTTACCGGACGCCATCATCACCACTGCATCGGGCCTGAAGATCACGCCGCTGGACGCAGCGGTGCCAGACGCCGCGCAAGCCTTGATTGACCAGTCGGCGATGTTGCTGCCGCACCTCAAGATCACCGAGTTGCTGATGGAGGTCAATGAATGGACGGGCTTCACGCGCCACTTCACACACCTGAAGACCGGTGACACGGCCAAGGACAAAACCTTGCTGATGACGACGATTCTGGCTGATGGTATCAATCTTGGGCTCACCAAGATGGCCGAATCCTGCCCTGGCACCACCTACGCCAAGCTGTCTTGGCTGCAAGCCTGGCACGTTCGCGACGAAACCTATTCGACGGCGCTGGCCGAGCTGGTGAACGCACAGTTTCGACAACCCTTCGCCGGAAACTGGGGCGACGGCACCACGTCATCGTCGGACGGCCAGAACTTCCGAACCGGCAGCAAGGCAGAGAGCACCGGGCATATCAATCCGAAGTATGGAAGTAGCCCTGGGCGGACGTTCTATACCCATATCTCCGACCAATACGCGCCCTTCAGCGCCAAGGTGGTCAACGTCGGCTTGCGCGACTCGACCTATGTGCTCGATGGCCTGCTGTACCACGAGTCTGACTTGCGTATCGAGGAACACTACACCGACACGGCGGGCTTCACCGATCATGTGTTCGGCCTGATGCACTTTCTGGGATTCCGGTTCGCGCCGCGCATCCGCGACCTGGGCGACACCAAGCTGTTCATTCCCAAGGGCGATACTGCCTACGATGCACTCAAGCCGATGATTAGCAGCGACAGGCTGAACATCAAGGCTATTCGCGCTCATTGGGATGAAATCCTACGGCTGGCCACTTCGATCAAGCAGGGCACGGTGACGGCCTCGCTGATGCTGCGCAAGCTCGGCAGCTATCCGCGCCAAAACGGCTTGGCCGTCGCCCTGCGCGAGCTGGGGCGCATCGAGCGCACGCTGTTCATTCTGGATTGGCTGCAAAGCGTGGAGCTGCGCCGCCGCGTCCATGCGGGGCTGAATAAGGGCGAGGCGCGCAACGCGCTGGCCAGGGCGGTCTTCTTCTACCGATTGGGTGAAATCCGCGACCGCAGTTTTGAGCAGCAGCGCTACCGGGCCAGCGGCCTCAATCTGGTGACGGCGGCCATCGTGTTGTGGAACACGGTCTATCTGGAGCGTGCTACCAGTGCTTTGCGTGCCCACGGCAAGGCGCTGGACGACACGTTGCTGCAATATCTGTCACCGCTGGGGTGGGAGCATATCAACCTGACCGGCGATTACCTATGGCGCAGCAGTGCCAAGATCGGTGCGGGGAAGTTCAGGCCATTGCGACCGCTGCCACCGGCTTAGCGTGCTTTATTTTCCGTTTTCTGAGACGACCCCTTTTAGGTTTCTGCGGAGCAAGCTTCAAGCAAAAGCACAGGCTATAGTTCTCAACAGACCCCTCACCGTGGAACAGGTAGCAAGTTTAATGACATTAGCGGCCAGATTGAAAGTCCATTCCGAATTTTGCCAGCTCTTACGCAGCCCAGAATGCCCCAGGCACAGTTAAAGAAGCACATACATGGATAGTTGATCACGCCAAAGTTCTAGTTTCCGAACACACTACGTTCCTCGGTTAATCTCAAACCCCGGCTTCATGTGAAATAACGAATTCTTGCATTCCCGCCTGATAATTGTATAAAGTATGGATATATATACAGCCCCCACCACGGTGGGGGGTTAGCACGTTACCCTTTCTCGGGGATTTATTATTATGAACATCGCACAAACCTTCCATCGCCTGGAAGATGACTTGGCGTTGCTCAATCGAGTGCTGGCGGAGAAGTCTCCGCTATATGCACGCGTTTGCGTTATACCGCCAGTGGCCGATGGTGAAGAAAACCTGCCGGTTGCCCGTATTGAACCGATTCTAATGTATGGCGCTCAAGCCATCGAGCAGGCCCAAAAAGCTTACACCGATCTGCATATTAAGGATGGGCTTTCTCAGAAATCGACGCGTCGAACTGCCGGTGTACTTTGGTACGCGGATGACAACCCAGAATTCTCAGCTGAAGTCATGGCGCTGATCACGGCCATTAACTTTAGTAAGCAGTCTATACAGGACCACATCATCAGTGAGTTCGGTAATCAGAATGCGCGCTTTTCTGCACTACATAATGCGTGTCCTGGTGTTATGACTCTACATCTGTACCGCCAAATCCGTGCCTGGCATAATGCCGACCTTCAATCTGTCCGCTTCTCATGGCAACGCAAATCGCTACTGCGGATCCCAGACAAAACTAAATTGCTGGCATCTATGCAAACGGATGTCATTGACAATAGTGCCGTGAGCTTACCTGTCGGTAATCTTGCCCAGAAAATTGCAAATACCCCTCAGGAAAAGTTGCGCCTGCGTCGGCCAGCCAAAATACAGCCTGTGGCAAACATCGTATTTCGTAATGAAGATGGTGCAGCGACTGCCGCATTGAAAACCGTAACCGCTTTGATGCCCTATATTGTCATTCAAGATCAGCGTCTGGATATTAAGCCACTTCAAAACTATGCACCGCGCGATATCCAGCGTAACAGTGACCGCCTGGCAACTGAGGTCATAGGTACTTATCATGGCGAAACCATCGAAGTGCTGCTTGTGTGAGGTATTTTGCTTGGAACAGCAGAAATCAAATAATCAATAATTCGAGATAATCATCATGTTTTTAAGTAAGCTGAAAAATCATATTATCAAGAACCATATTTTGGATGAACAGCGTAAAATCCAAGAAATGAATTATGAGAAATTCAACAGAATTATTGCTGTGGGGCAGTCAATCGGAGGGAGGTCAATACCGTTGCTAATCAATGCCATCGGAAGAAACATTCAAAGTGACTTACTGATAGCGGTAGCTGAAGAAGGTACGGATGCACGCTCTGATGACTTTGTTAACCCATATAAATTCTTTTTCTCAGATATTTTTGATGTACTTGATTATGATGCTCTACAGTCATGTTTAACCCACGAAACGAGCTATGTTGCTGATCTATCTACATCATTAATATTACCTTGTCCTTGGAACTACAATCGTTATGTATCCGCATTATCTTCCATAGGGTTCCATGCGGGAAACCCTTGGGAGCAGGATGAAATGAACCACCGAGTAATGATTTGGCTTCCCTGGAATATAGCTTTTGTATTCGGTGGAAACCATTCAATTACTGCTGGTGTCCTCGCCAATGAAGGCATGATAATTCCAGATACTGTCTACGACATGTCACCATTATTCTCTCAAGTAAAGACCGATGGAAAATTTTGGTACCGGAATGGCACGGTCTTTGACAAAGTAACATGTCATCGCCGTGCTGCATTGTTTGAGCTTGGTAGGATGCTCACATCAGCAACAGAATGAATATGGCAATACTTACTTCGTAACCTTCTGAATCTGCCTCTTTCTTTTTCAGTCCCAATTTCGTCACCTGACGCCTACCCATTACCATAAGCAAACCTTAGGTAATACAGCCTAAGGCCTTTGGTGAGAAAAAGCATGAATTATTTCGAAAGTACGCTTCGCTTAAGGATTTCGTCCTACGACTTATACCGGATACATCAGCATCTGGATTATTTCATTCAGGAACAGTGCAAGGCAAAACTCCCATACTCGTTTTCCATTCAACCGGGCACCGGCAATGATACCTACATCTTGTTGCGCACAGCACAAGCCGTTGGCGTGCCGGGTGAGGTTAAAAAAAGCGTGTATTTTTCAGAAGGGCAGGAAGTCACAATCACAGGGACTATTGCAGCGGTTCGGCGTGAAGTTTTAAACGGCCGCAAGCGTGAAACTTGCCCCCCATCCGAGGAATTGCCGGATTTTGTAAAATACCGCTTAGATCGTGCTGGCTTGACTCCCCACCATGTCGGGGTAAACAAAATGGATAATTTAATCGTAAAAAAGGCTGACCAACCTACGCAAAAAGGGCACAGGATCCATATCCCTGCCTGCACATTCCATGCCAATGGCATAGTGACTTCGGTTGCCGACTTTGAAAAGGCATATGTCTTTGGCGTTGGACGAAAACGTATTTTTGGAGTTGGCCAAATTACAGTAACGACAAAATAATCCCCCTCACATACCGAGCCGGGCCCCCCCGGCATTATTGAGTTGCTTGAATAGCTACCTCATTGTGTACTGATTGATAAAATATAGTTATTGACTGGTCAGTAAAGAACTGGTTAACTAGCCACAAATGATATATAGGTGGATAGATATGAGTGGTAGACCAAAGGAGTACGATGACCAAGCTGTCATTGAGTCCGCAATGAATGTCTTCTGGAATAATGGGTATGAAGCGAGTGGCACGCAGACGTTATGCGAGGTCACTGGGCTTGGCCGTGGAAGCTTGTATCATGCCTTTGGTAACAAACAAGGGCTATATCAAAAAGCACTGCGCCATTATCAAGAGATGGGTATTCACTATCAAAGAGAGATTCTATCCGCTGATAAACCCGCAAAAGAGCGCCTTTTGGATATGCTCCGGTGGGGGATTTCCATCGATCTCGATCTTGAAAACCCAAGAGGCTGCCTCGCATTACATTCAGTGCTTGAACGTAATTTCAAAGACCCTGAAATCCAATCCATAAACCAGCACTATCTGTTACGCCTGGCTTCAATGATTGAAAAAGTTATTGCTGAAGGCGTAGGGAAGGATGAATTTACGCCATCCACAGATATCACCACCAGCGCCAAAGCTTTTCTATCCGGGTACTACGGGCTGCGGATTATGGGCATAACAATGCCTGACCGTGACTATCTACTTCAGGCAGCGGAAGGTATCGTCGGAAAAATCTAACCCGATACGTAAACCATATTAATTCGCCCAATTGTTTACTAACCAGTACACAATTGGATGAGGGCGTCCTCGTTACATTCTTTACTGATCAATAAATAATGGAGTTTGAAATCAATGCATTCGTCTGACAAGGCATTCCATATTTCTTCTGGTAACGGTGAGTCCGTTTGGATGAATGGTGATCTGTACTCGGTCCTGATCGACCCCTGTGTCGCTCAAGGGCAACTCTCTATTTTAGAGGCAATCATTCCACCAGGCGGGGGCCCTCCGCGTCATAACCACCTCAACGAGGACGAGATTTTTTATGTCACACACGGACAGCTGGATATTTCGGCTGGGGATGACACGTTTATCGCTCAAGCCGGAAGCCTAATCTTCGTGCCAAGAGGCATGATGCACGGCTTCAGAAACAACACCAAAGATTTTGCAAAACAGTTACTCATTTTTACGCCAGGGGGCTTCGAAAGGTTCTTTTTAGAAGTAGGTCTCACGGCAAGTGCAGGAAGACCTATCCCTGAAGTCTCCAGCACCAATCAAGAAGTTGCCCGTCTTATCGGAGCAAAATATGGATCATATCAAGAGGATAAAATTTGAACCGACATCTCTACATATTGATGATTACTATTTTAGTAGTCACGATGAGCGAACTGCAAACCGCAGGCATGCTACCGAACATTGCTGAAGATCTCGATGCGACAACCGGCCAGGTCGGTTTATTGGTTTCCGTTTACGCGTTAGGCATGGCGATCGGTGGCCCGATAATCGCTTATGTTTTAAGACGTAAGTCACCACGTTCAGTGTTGACTGGCATTATTGCGGCTTATGCCATCATCGAAATTCTTGCGCCGGTTGTTCACGCCTATTGGTGGCTTGCACTTGCGCGAGTTCTAACGGGTTGTCTGTCCGGTGCCACCTTTGGGCTGGCCTTAACCTTTGCGGCCAGGATCGCACCATCTCCAGACCAAATTGGCCGCTGTGTCTCGATTGTTCTTAGCGGCATGATGGTGGGTACGGTTATTGGCCTACCTCTCAGTCATTTCATCGCCACGCAGTGGGATTGGCAAAGCTGTTTTTACCTATTAGGGGTCGCGGCACTGCTTGTCAGTCTACTAGCCAAAACAGGCTTGCCGGATCTTGCTAAGGCGACGGAAAGCGAATCGGTAGAAGACCTACAGAATCTAAAGTCCCCTAAATTATGGTCACGCTACCTGGTGAGTTTTTTAACGATCGGGGCAGCTTATGGTTCTTTCTCCTTCTTCACGCCTTTACTGCAAGACAACGCTGGTTTCAGCTCGGATGTAACCACTGTCATTTTACTCGGTTACGGTATCTGTACTGTGATCGGCAACCTCATCGTTGGTCGGTTCGCCGATGCTCATCCTGTAGGCGTTTTACGTATGGGGCATGGATTGTTACTCGTGGCTCTGATCACCTTGTCGATGTTCAGTGAAATAAAGGCCGTCACCCTCATAATGGTTTTACTGGTAGGGCTGATCGGTATTTCAATGAACCCTGCATTGATCACCAGGGTGACCCAAGCTGGTGGTACCGGCTATCTGGTTACAACCGTCCATACTGCGGTTATCACGATGGGTGTAACACTGGGCACGGTGTTTAGTGCTTTTTCAATGAACATATTCGGTCAAGATCCCGTTGTCGCTACATGGACAGGGGCAGGGTTAACAGTATTGGCAATATTGGCCGTCGCGGTACAGACCGTGACGTTTGCGAGTAAAAAACCGGGTCTGTCTCGGGTTAACTGAGTAAGCGGAGATTTTTGAATGGTAACGCACAACGTCGAAACTGATTTATCTGGGAAAGTAGCTTTAGTGACGGGAGGCTCAAGGGGGATAGGGCGTGAGATAGTGCTGACGTTAGCTAAAATGGGCGTGTCCTACGTAGGGATCCATTGCGGTAAAGACCAGGAGGCGGCAAAATCTGTCATTCACGAGGTCCACCAGCTGGGTGCCGATGCCGATGTCTTTACTGCGGACTTTGCAAGTCATGCAGGGCAGGAAGCATCCCAGCTTTGGCAGAAATTCTTCCAGCGCATTCAGGAAAAAGGTTATCAAGGGATTGATATTCTGGTTAACTGTGCCGGTGTCGCGCCTTCTGCTTCAATTACTGAAACTGAGCCTGCTATTTATAATACAGTCATGTCTATCAACGTTGAAGCGCCGTTTTTCTTACTAAAAGCAGCGATACCACACATTAATGTAGCAGGGCGCATCATCAACGTATCGACGGTTTTAACCCGAGTTGCCGATCCCCAACGAGCTATTTATGCGGCATCTAAGGGTGCGATAAATACGCTCACGTTATCGCTGGCACGCGAATTGGGCTCTCGTGGTATTACGGTGAATGCTGTTGCCCCTGGCGTTGTTGATACTGACATGAACAGCGGTTGGCTACACGAAGCACAGGCTCAAAAGATGGCGTCTGAATTCTCGGTATTTTCACGCGTGGGTAAACCTAACGACATTGCCGAGGTTGTGTCATTTTTGGCTTCAGAACGAAGTCGTTGGATTACAGGGCAGGTCATCGATACGTCCGGTGGTTCTTGTATTTAATACGTTATTCAACCAGCCGTTTGGCTGGTTGTTTTCTTATAGGCCAGGTGAAACCGATGCTTGAGCGTCTTTCTCTTCTGCGGCTGTATCGCCATCTTTTTCAACGGGCAATTGCTTAAGGCGTTTTATCAGAGTTGGATCCACTGCATCTAAAATGCCAATGCTGCTGACCGTGTAGGTATCAATCTGCATCCATGCGGCGCGCATATCGCACTCACTCTTCACATCACTTTTCGCGGCGCACCAGATAAACTTACCATTAGATTTAGTGCTGGGGTCACCGTATTTTTCGATCGCGCCAGCGACCAGACTGTCAGGGTTATTGAAGGTGTACCGAATAGCCTTTACAAGGCTTTTATCTGGCGCTGCTTCAGTGTCATCAATCAGCTGCACAATGACCTCTTCATTACTGTTTGCCCAGGCCATTCCCGTAACTTTGCCATCACGGCTTTGCGTTCGTACACCATTGATGTTTCGTTGCTCTGCGTGTTTATTCGCAGCTTCAAGCGCGTCATTCAAATCCATTCCCAGGCGGATGCCCGCGACGCTAAATTGACCAACATCAACAGAGTGGATCGGTTCCGGTTCTGGCTTTTCTTCAGTGGCAGGCGGCTTCGGAAGATTATCCTGTACGTTGGATCCATAGAGGCCGCCATCATAATTGGGTGATTCATAGGCTTGCGTGTCGGCATCCTCAAGGATCGTGAAACTGGCTTGTGCCATCGTTGAATTAGCTAAGCCAACCAGCAAAACCAGCATTGTTTTCTTCATCAAAGCAGTCCTCATTATGAATTTTGAAAACCATAACATTGACGTGAAAACCGGAGTACAGAAAAGGGCATCAAAACGAGGACCTTAAATATTCGCTATACCCAGTGCGGCCACTACCATGAGGAACTTCATACCACCGATAGGCATAGCTCCATGAACTACGAAAACGCAATCAATCATCTCAAAAACACCCTTTATCAGGCAGGTTTATTGCCAAAAGCCGAGTCAACCGCAACGGAGTCCTTGATGCGTCAGGCTGCGAGGTTGTTTGATCAGGCCGCTGATATGCTTGTGAAGGTGGCCGAAGAGCACCTGAAAGCCAGTCAAGCCCATAATGGCGATCTGAACAAGGCACTAAGCGATGTGCTAAATTTCGAAGCCATTGCCGAGATGCTGGATCAATACCAACTCGAAAGCGATGCCCGTGACGCGCTGGAATCCCCCAAAAAGAGTCAACTCGTTCCCTCTGGGTTTACCTTCACCGATACAGGGCTTCATGGCATTGCAGGAAAGATAGTGGCCTATGTCCGTGAACAGGCCAAAGGTCAGGCGCTCACCGCGCATGTTTGGCCTTACCGTCATGATGATAGCCACATGCTCAGCTGCGATTTTCACTCGAAAGAAAGCGACCTGGTCATTCCTTTGTGCATCACGGCAGGACAAGAGCAATGCGGTGACCCCATTGACGAACCGACGGTTTATGATCTGCCCGAGGCGTTGCACTTAGCCGGTATCATCATTCGTGCCGTGAAAGCGGATATTGAAATTGGCCGGTATTTCAACGAGACAAACCCTGCGGTATCGACCCGACCGCTACAGCATCGTCAAACCAATGGCCCCATCCATCTCTGGGAGGAAAATCATGCTTAAGCCTCAGATCCCGCTATGGGTTCGTGCAACCGCCTTTGTTCGTGAGCACCTTTCCTTCATCGCATTGGCCGGGCTCCTCCTCTGGTCCCTCTGGGGATGGCCTGCACCCGATACTGCGACAGGAGCAACAAAAATAATCGTTAACCTATTAGGTCTGGCGATGCCTCTGGCTGTGGTCTGGTTAGTGATCAGCACTTTTATGCGCACTACGACTTTCGATTATCTCGGCTACTTCGGTAAGCTCGTCTACGATATCGTTTTGCTGGTGATCGTTTTTCAGCTGGTCTGCCGTTTTTTCGCTCAGGTCCAAGGTGAGATTAATGGCGTTATTGACGGGGCACTACGTGACCCGGAATTGGCGATTAGTGCAGTGGTAAGTTTTTATCTTGTCACCTTTGTTTACCGGTTATGCATACGCAATTCAAAAATTCAAACGCAACATATCGAATATGGGCGTTTTTCTGCCCCCCTTCGCCGATCAGAGGCCTCGCTGAAACTGACAGCAATCCATGAATGCGGCCATGCCCTGGTCTATGCCCTTCAGAATACTCATCCGGAATTCATGCGGGTTGCCATTACGCGTGAAACACGCGGAACTGTACTACGTCTGGGCTATATGGAAAGCAACGTTGCGCTTGATGGCCGAGCATCACGCGATCAGCTTTATTGGCGAATGTTGTTGGCACTCGGAGGCTCCGCTGCGGAATTGGCCGTCTATGGCAAGCAATTCGAAGGGTCGCAGGAGGACATGCGTTCATGGGGTGAGCAAGCGGACCGTTACCTTCAGAACGGCTTTGGCAATGTGCTACTGATCGATGACGGTAAAGACGAATCTCTGCGACATAACATCGCCGCCTTTAATACCCTTCATGCCGAACAGATCACTATCATAAACCAGTTCATGCGTGACAACGTCACGTTATTAACGGACATGGCTGCTGAATTACGTCATACCGGGGTCTTGGATAAGCCCGCGATAGAAGCGTACTTGCAGCGCGTGACGATAGGGGCAGGGGTGCCTACTTTTGTGATCACGAACTGATGGTGAAATACGGTCGCTGACTGGTGACCATTTTGCCTAAAAATCACGACATCATTTTGAAAACTGTTATTTTGCGAGGGGGATTATGCGCCTGAATGTTTGAATCAGCATCGCAAACTTACATCATTTCGTTCCCTGAATGTGCTGTGCCACACTATGGGAGCCACAACTAACAGGAACAACTCATGACCCAATCACTTCAACGCAAAAGCCGAGATTTACGGCGACTTCAGATTGAGCCAGGTCGGTATGAGCTGGTGGAGTCAGGAAAAGAATCGATCTTCGATCGAGTGCGCGCAGTGGTCGCTGTCGATGAAGAAGGCATTATGCAGATTAATGCCAGTGACGTGGCCGTTGGGATGTGCGGACTGACAGGTAGAATTGACGACCTGATCGCACGCTATAACAACGGTCATCGTTTTATTTAACCAAGCCCGGAAATGAATAAAAAAGCACTTTTTTCGGTATTGCTAGTATTGGCGCTAGGCGCTGGCTTTCTTGGCTCTTCAGTCGCCCACTGCGGTGAGCCAGTCAGTATAGACAAACCGTCTTTACCCCAGTGCTGGGTAAGCTATCAAGGCCTCACTTTTCTGGCCGGGTGTTAACCCGGCTTTTCTTTAATACCACCTATTAATAGGACTACTAATCGACATGAAAGGCCAAGCAAAGAAAGGCGGCGAAGTTGGTGTAAACGGTGAACACTATAAAGGTGGTCAGTTCATGCCAGGTAGCTCAAAGACAAAGAAAGGTGATCGGGCATCGAATGGCGGGCCTTCTTCCAGACCTAAACGACAACTCATTGAGCCTGGTGTGTTCGTCGAAGTTTATGAGGGAGAAAAAACTATCTTTAGCGGAATTACGGCTTTTGTCGTCGTTGAAAATGGGGTTATGCGTCAATCTGCCAGCGATAAAGCGGTCGCTAATTATGGTCTTACTGATACTTTGCCGGTGTTAATCGAACGATTCAATGCGGGTGAACGGTACCGGTGAGGGGAGTCCCTCACCGACTTCGTCATAACAGTTACTATCTTATTTTTTTATGAATGACAAATAACAGCGCCAGCAAAACTGGGGTGCCCAGATATACATAAGCCAACGTGTTTTGGTGGTAGGCGCGTAAATCCTCCACGAAAGCACGCCAAACGGTAATAGGTTCATTATCTCCCATCACCATGTAGTTGTATGTAAAGCTTGAACTAAACCCGAAATCAAAGACGGCCAAGCCTAAATAAAATAATAAAACCAACAGGATGGTCAAAAACCATCTTAAAAACGTTCTATTTATCATAAGTGCTACCTAATACCCCTCCACCCATTTCTCCACCATCAAAGCTTGTTGCTTCTCCACCAATTTGAGCTGACGATGTGGCAAATTCAAAAATTTGAATCATTGTCCCTTTATCTGATGGCGTAAGATTGTCAATATTTGGGTACTGTTCATGAAAGACATTTGTTACTTCAATTACATCAAGCTTATTAAAGTTATTTTTCTTACCATTCAAATAACTCTGGAATGAAACAGGCACCGTGAACGCCTCTTCTCGCTCGACCGGATACTGCGTTCGTATTGGAGTGTAACTCTCTTCAAATATACGTGTGCCAGATTGCTTCAACCCTTTCACTGTATGAGTTGTGCAATTATTACCTGAGACATCATAAACATCTATAGACCTTCCGTTTCTACGAGTCAACTCACCTGCTTTTTCAGGTAGGTTAGGTATGCTGCCTGATTTCCAAAGGTTATTAAAATAAGTTTCTGTTTTGTCTGTGTCCGCATCTGTTATTTTAAAAACCCTTGCATTCGTTATATATAACTCATCTCTGATGTATTTTCGAGCATCCTCACCGGTCATATATAAAAGTATTCCATCACCCGTTAAAGTTAATGGTCCTGGCGTTCCGTAGCGACCGTATGAATATAATGAGACTTTATTATTTTTGTGGATTGTTATAAATGAATGGCCTGAACCAAATGTTTCCGTCCACACAAAAACGCCATCATAGAGCAAGTTATCTGAAACCCTGCATTCACCATTTAAAGGTGCTGGCGCTACGGGGTTGATCCGACTGCCAAAGCTGGTTCCCTGTGAAGGTGTTGATGGTGCTGGGGCTTGAGTTGCAAAACGACTTGGCTGGGCTTGTGCTGCTACACTATGAGCAATAACCTTGTTAGAACCTGCCGGACAGCCGCATTGTACAATTGAGTCATGTACGGCTTGAAGTTTCCCATGATTTAGAAAACCTTGCTGCCCAGAAACAACGGTGCCTGTCTGTCCACATTTCGGGCATTTTGTTGTCGGGTCACCCACTCTTAATGCTTTTTTATTAAAGCACGTTACAGTTTCTATGGTTGCAATACATGTTGCACCGGTAGTTGTTTTGTCGCCATTTAAAGCCATTGCCTTACCCATAATGATGGGTCTTACTCCAGACATAACACCTCCAATGTGTGATATGGTAGTGATATATAATTAATTAACGAAAATAATATATTAATACCAGACATTGATCTAACTATAAATAATCTAATCATTACAATACACCAACTTCCCATTTCCATTCCTGCCAGGAATTTCGCCGAGCGTACACCTCATGCTTTACTTGTGTAGGTAACCATTCATAACCGATCTAATTATTATCAGAGAGATTTATGAGCACTAAAGCAAACAACCTTGAATTACTGTACAACGCCTGGCTGTCCCGTTCGGTATCCTGGGAGTTCGGTAGTGAGGATGAGCGGAAGGCCCAATGCCGTGATTGGGCTGAGTCGTCTTTAGAAAGCATCTCTGATGCCGAAGAGTTTGAGCAGGATGAAGCTGATTACATCGTGGATGACGAGCTCACGCACTGGACTGAATAACTTCGCCTAACCCCTTCGTCACCGGACGGTCTGATGTGACAATGAAGGGGTAAACAAATCAAACAGGCAAATCGTTATGACCAGCACGCCCCAAGACGAACTGAGCGCTATCGCACTGTTCAATGACATTGGCCGAGATGAAGTCACTGCTCGTTTCAATGCGCTCAGCGCAGCAGCGCAAGCGCGCTTCGATGAGAGCTACCGTATCCACGGCACCATGCCCGTCGGTTTTACTGCTCTCAATTTTATGACCGCTGATGAACGGAAGCAGCGCCACCAGCTCTTACTTGCGATTCAATTATGCACCGATCCCCAAGCCGAAGCGCACGCCCGCATTAAAGCCCGGCGAGCCGCATTGAAAAGGAAAAACCATGTCGTCACCACTGGGTAAACTTCAGCACGCGTTGCTGCACGATATCGTTAACCAGCAGGATGGAGAATGGTGGCCGGGTTGCCCACTAACCGTTCAGACACTGAGCCGGAGCCGGATCATTCTTGACGCATTGGTGGCCCGGCAACTCCTGAAGCATAAAGGCAGCTGTCATTATGAGGTCACAAGTCTGGGTCTGGAAATTGTCTCTCAGAGCAGGCATGAGAAAGCGCGTTAAACATCTGGATTTGAGCGCTGTTTTACAATAGAGTAAACATAACGAATAGGTGGTATATGTCTCATCTTACTGGTGTCATTTCGAGTGTGATTCAGGAGCTCGATACAGTCGGCGAAAGGATTAATTCAGCCATTAGTGAAGCCTCTTCCGACGCAGAAATTCAATTGCTGGAGGATGCGTTAATCTCACTGTCTGAAACCAGAACTCTCCTGCAAGGCAAAACGCCGGTAAGCCAGGTTAACGCCAGTGTGACCCGGATCCGCCCATTACCATAACCAGCCTAATATTGCTTGAGGTGACCAAAGATCATGTCAGACCAACTACCTGCAAACGAAACTGAGCCACTGGTGACGAAAGCTAAAGTCCCTTCAGCCCATCTGGAGACGCTATTTAACTACCTGGTTAAATGCATCAAAGAAGAGGGCGCTCCACCAACTTACGATGATATCGGTAAGGCCCTGGGTTATTCAAAGGGGCTGGTTGCCCGGCGTGTGAAGCAGCTGCATGAGCAAGGCCGTATCATTATAGATGGAGAGAAAACCACGGCCAGAACGATGCGTATTGCTAAAGGGCAGGGCTATGATGAACTGACTGATAAGGTGTACCTGACAGAAGATCGTAAAGCCATTATCAAAGCGGTGAAAAGCATGATGAAGCGCACCGGCATCGGTCCTTCTATCAATATGCTGGCGCATGAGCTCGGCTTCTCGAACAGCAAAACAAAACGCCACGTTGAGTACCTGGATAAAAACGAATTACTCCGGTACAGCCCCGAACTGGGTGAAGTTATTGCCACTGAACCAGGTGACTACGAGCCAAAGCCGAATGCGTAGTGGTGGGCTCTACTTTCGATTTTTCCACTATGCTCTGCTGATCAGTCTGTTGTTTGGATGCATTCTTTTTGGCAAGGCGCTCATCTCTATCTACTGGCCGAGGTATTGGGTTCCAGCTGATGCCTGGTATGCCTTCGGGATAGCGCCGGGTGTTTGGCTCGCGACTCTGATTGGGCTGATTATCTTCATATTCCTCTCATCGCTTTATCGCTATTTCGGGGTATTGGTGATGACTACCTGCATTGCCTGTGCAGGGATCGCCTTTTTCGTCCTCAATTCGTAGCGCTTTCCCTCCGCTCGTATTGAAAAAACGCCTTTTCTCCTGAATTATGGAGCTCTTTATACGGGCCATTCACATGCCGTGGGGGTGTGAGATTGTGCTGATAATCTGCGCCTAAAGCGGTATAGGGCGCATCCAACGAGGGTATCCGATGAAATCTAAAATCCTGGCGCTGGTGGGGGCGCTAATCATTTTAACCGGCAGCGCATTTGCTGCGCCACAGTTTGACCCAAACACGGTCTACGCCGGGAAGGCTGGGCAGGCAACCAAAGAATCAGTGCAGCAAGCCGAGCCTGGTGAAAAGGGCAGTATTACGGTTCTGCGGCTGAACAGCTACGCGCACCTGGGTGAGTTTAACATTCCAGAAGGCACGCCAAAAGCAAGCGTAGAGCGATTCAACAATAAGGTCTATGTACTGTCCGAAAAGCCAGACAAGCGCCTGGCTGGATTGTGGATCGGCCGTGACGCTAATGGCAGAGAAGGTCTTTGCGGTTACATCAACAACAGCATGCGCATTCAAAAATGTTATTTTATTTTTTATAGAGAAAAGTGACATCACGCCCCTCTTGGGGCGGTTTATGAATAGAAAAACAGTTACTTATATCAAATACTGTCTTTTAACGTTCTGGCTTTTTGATGTAGCTCGTTAAATGATTTGTCTTCATTCAAAAGATAGATCACAATATTTCTTAAATATTTCACTTTAACATATTCGGAGTAATCATATAATGACTTAATAAAAACACAATCCTTCATTGTTGTTTTATATTTCAATGGCACTGTTGCAAAGTTAGCGATGAGGCAGCCTTTTGTCTTATTCAAAGGCCTTACATTTCAAAAACTCTGCTTACCAGGCGCATTTCGCCCAGGGGATCACCATAATAAAATGCTGAGGCCTGGCCTTTGCGTAGTGCACGCATCACCTCAATACCTTTGATGGTGGCGTAAGCCGTCTTCATGGATTTAAATCCCAGCGTGGCGCCGATTATCCGTTTCAGTTTGCCATGATCGCATTCAATCACGTTGTTCCGGTACTTAATCTGTCGGTGTTCAACGTCAGACGGGCACCGGCCTTCGCGTTTGAGCAGAGCAAGCGCGCGACCATAGGCGGGCGCTTTATCCGTGTTGATGAATCGCGGGATCTGCCACTTCTTCACGTTGTTGAGGATTTTACCCAGAAACCGGTATGCAGCTTTGCTGTTACGACGGGAGGAGAGATAAAAATCGACAGTGCGGCCCCGGCTGTCGACGGCCCGGTACAGATACGCCCAGCGGCCATTGACCTTCACGTAGGTTTCATCCATGTGCCACGGGCAAAGATCGGAAGGGTTACGCCAGTACCAGCGCAGCCGTTTTTCCATTTCAGGCGCATAACGCTGAACCCAGCGGTAAATCGTGGAGTGATCGACATTCACTCCGCGTTCAGCCAGCATCTCCTGCAGCTCACGGTAACTGATGCCGTATTTGCAGTACCAGCGTACGGCCCACAGAATGATGTCACGCTGAAAATGCCGGCCTTTGAATGGGTTCATGTGCAGCTCCATCAGCAAAAGGGGATGATAAGTTTATCACCACCGACTATTTGCAACAGTGCCCATCAATCGGATTGTCTTTAATTTCCCGAATTGTGGAAATTCCAGCTAAAGGTAAAAAGAAACCAAAATGTTCCGCAAAATTTGAAAAAGCAGAACTGATGGTTTCACCAGAAATCAGATCCTCAGCTTGTAAATCCACACCATCTGTAGCAAGAATAAATTTTGCTTTGGCTTTTTCTGTAGCTTTACTTTCTCGTAATGTACTTAAAGTCTGAGTGACTGAGTCCTGATCACATACAGCAATGTGAATATAATTTCTTTGCAGAATCCCATTTTGAAGATCTGAAGAATTACTTTGACCAGCACGCAGCTTTTTTATTGTAGTTTCTTTATTGCCAAAAGCTCTTAAAAAGTCATAAGCAAACTCTTGAGCATCGAACGGTTTTTCAGCAAGTTCGGAGACGGCTGCTTCAATTTCAACGGCATTCATAGGCTTTAAGTAATATGTGATTAATCTTTGGGAATATTGTAGCATATAAAGAACTTAAGCTATTATTTAACGCCTAATTTTTTGCAAATAATGCAGTTTTTCTTCATATTTTGTATGATGTTTTAAGGCAAGTTGTTTTACAAGAAATTTAAAAGCATCAAAACGTTACATGTAGAGAGCAATCACGTCGCTGTCATCTTCTAATCCATTAAATTCGCCTTGTGGCCCATTCCCATTAACGGTTGGTTCACCTGTTCCAAGTCTCACTGCTCATCAGCGAAACCAGCTTTTCAAACACAAACACCTGTCCGTTTTTCACAAGGTACTGAACACTGGGAATGCCGTCGATGGCACGGAGCATTTTTCTCAGGTTATCCTTACGTACCTGATCACTGAACATTAAGTGGAGTTCGTCGGTCATAATTAGGCTCATCTGAAAAGTTTTTGTAGGCATGATGGAACACCTGAACGTGGTCTAAATTCATCTCAGGCAAAACAACAGACTGTCGCAGCACAGCGCTGAAGTCCTCGCCCAACATCAACATTTTAGGCCCATCAACCGCAGCTTCCAGCTCATTACGTAGTTCTTGGCTGGCTTGTTCGATAGCCATACCAATAATGTTCTTCACCGCGCCTTTAGTTGTCCAACCGTGGTGGATCATCATGATGGCGTAAACTGCGAGGTCTCTCGGGTCACCTTTATCGACATGCCGCAGAAAATCGTTGATGCAAGCCGATTCCCAATCGGGCTTCGTCCACTCGTTTGTCATCCCCCGCTTAAGTTCGGTTGCTCGCATTTTTTCAGCCACAACTTCAGCCGTTTTCAAAACCATAGCCTGGCTGTCCTTATGCAGGTCAGCTGGTAGATTGATAACGAAACTCGTTTTCGGTTTTACGGTGTTATGCATGAAAATCACCTTTGTCGTCAAAGCACTAATTATCCTCCAATGCTTCTCGCTCACGAAATTTGTGACGCATGTAAGCTAATAATCATTGTGCGATGAAGAGGCTATCGTTACTGTAGGTTTTATTTGCAGGGGCAAAATCACTGATGAATAAGAATAGGTAAATAAATTGATACAAGTATTCCAAACACTAGAATCACTGCTCGCCTCATTAACTGCTCTTGAACAGAATGAGTGGATTTATACGAACGTAAAGGAATGGGATAAAAATCCGGATCTCGCTAGTTTTTATTATATCCCTTGGGATTATCTCCAAGAGTTAGATGATGATGAAATTTATCTTGATGATGAAGATCTAGAAATGCCTAAATCACTTGAAAACATGAAGTTACGCGGCTGGATGGTGGTTTGTGATTTGGCGTTGTTTAATGAAAAACAGAAAGAGCTCGATAAAACAAGACAATGGGTAATAGAAGAAATTAATTACTATCGTGGTTATGACGCATATCGATGTTTGATTTAGTTTTTATCAATTTCAATTGTTGTTGAAAGGATATACCCCAAAATGGGAGCGATATAATAAATAGTGGATTCTGAATACAAGATAATTAGCCTCATGGATGTTCTGAGGTTTGGTTATCTAATTATCGGATTAATAGCCCCTTCCTTTGGAAAGGGCTATTAATTAGTCAAACGTATGCTCACAGCTGTTGCAAATATATGTATCTAAAATATATTCATCTACTACTTTTCCGGCTGCCACCCCTACACCAGCACCTGCGACGGCTCCAGTCAAAAAGCCGATAATTCCACCAGCAATAGTACCTACACCAGGTAAAATGGCAGACCCAATAGCTGCGCCAGCAGCAGCAGAGGTAGCACCTCCAGTTGCTGTTGAAACTCCACCAGCAACTACACCGACGGTTCCCGCAACTTTGGTTCCTAGGTTTCTTTTCTGTGTTTTGTCAGATCCGCATTTCGGACATAATTTTGTCAAGTTTGTCTCCCCGCGCTTTTCTATTTAGCTTAAGCATTATACACCCAATAAAAATACAGACATCAATTTTCGGAATTAATGATGATTCATGTCAGCGAGTTTTTAATGGTAATTATCATGGCATTAAAAAAGGATTTAGTAGGTACATCTAAATACTCGGTACAGTGTGATGGCAATAACCATGAAAGCTCCTGAGGAAAGTTGTAAAGTGATCATCCGGTATCAATTTCTATTAACGAAAAAAGCCCGCCGAAGCGGGCTGAGGTGATTTATTTCGTCCCCATTGTTTTTTGATAGAGTTCCCAAGCCTTCGCTTCAGGCAGTTCCGCCAGAATGATGATGTCTTTACCGTTGTGTTCACGGCACCCCGCCAAAAGCGTGGCCTTGTCTTTGGACTTGCTGATATCCACGCCGCTGATACCGTACAGCACGTCATTTTTCACATAGAGCAGTTTCTTTGGAAATTCACGCTTAAAGCGGGTACGTAGTTTTTTCTCGTGTTGCATATCGGATACCAGCAGTTCAATTAAAAACTCCAGATCCATGTCATGTATCATTTTTTTGCCAGTCTTGGGGTCATTGAAATCAGACTCAATCGCGGGGAGGTTCTTAGCAAAGGCTTCAGCTTCTTCCAGTAGCTTACCTTTACCTTCCATCGCATGGATGAAGGTACAGCCACCCGTGCCGCTGTTATAAGAATTGGCAATGACTTCACCGTCCAAGTTAACGTTGGTTTCAAAACACCAGCCTTCGTGACTGTGTGATGAATACACCTTCAAAGAAGTCAGGGTGATACGGGTCTGGCTGATTTGCTGGGACATGGTTTTTCTCCGATTGAGTTATTCGTTTTGTTTACTGCCTGTGAATCCAGTATCACCCCACCTCACCCGCTGACAAATAGCCGAACGTGAAAAAAACATCCTTTTTAGATGATTTTTTCTCAAAAAAAATAGAGGGGATTTTGCATGTGAAATGTTGTTGCAAAAATAAGAGAGAACCCGTACAGGGCTAGCTTTTCTGTTGGTTCAGGTGAATGCTATTTTGAAGTTCGTACACTTCCCATCAATTCATACCCAGTATGATTAGGGGTAACAAAGGCCGTGAATTCGGCCTTTGCTTTTAACAATATCGGCAGCTTAGTTTGCAGCTTTCAACGCGGAGGTTCGCGGCCAGTAATGTCTTGGCTTGGCTTTACCTGTTTTTCCCTGAGGGACGCTTACCACGTAACTGATCTCATCACGCGGATAACCTACCCCTGCGTTTTTAAACAGGTCGGGGAAGCTTTCCCTGTGCTGGTTTGTGAAGTGAGCATGTGGTTTCAATACAGCGACAACCGTTCCGATTTTTTCGCGTTCAAAACCCTGCGCCTGGCTCGTCCAGGTGACTTCATCACCGATCGCGAATTCTTTCTGGCTCATAACTACCTCGATTGAAAGTAAAAAAAAGTATGCGGTGCCGGGGGCCTCCCGGTGAATCAGTCGCATCAGGCTGATCCGCCTCACCGAACCCCAGTGATACATACTTTAGGAACAACTCGTCAGTGTTGTCGTCAATTCACTGTTGATACTGGCCCCTGCGCTTAGCGGGATTCATCGCTGCCGTTTGACTTAGGTATATTCTCTTAGGTGCCGCAGACGACAAAGGAAAAAGGTCAGCAAATCGTTGGCCTTTTCTGTATAGGTGGCATGTTTGGTGGCGGTCGCGGCTCCGTTATCCTGACCTTGTCAATAAATACTGAGGGGGATGCGTCGGACGCACATAGGGCTGGGGGTGTTAACCCCCCCTCCCTCTGTCATTCCGAGCCCATTTCTTGGGCGTTATTGGTCGCCTGATAATAGTCCCTATTTATCCGGGCGAACGTATGGGTTTCGCGGAGCGCTCTCCCCTGGGTGCGGTGGCATCCCTTATTGGCTGGTTTCTGTAACCAGCAGCGATCGCGCCGGGGGCGCTCATCATTTGTTGGGGAACATTTTCGAAAAGCGGCTTGGCAGAAAAAGGATTCAAAGGCACAAAAAAGGAGAGCCTGAGCTCCCCTCTGATTTATTGCTGAATCTGTTATTACATCGAGCCGTAACCGAAAACACCACCAGCTGACAACTGACCACCAATCGTATGGTCATAGACCATCTGGAACATGGTGTCATTCATCTTCTGGACTTCGTTGCTGCAACCGTATCGGTCGTCGTAGGAGTCTTCTTCTTCGCAGTCGTCTGCTTCGTCGTAGTAATAATGAGTTACAGCCAGGTGCTCAATCGCGCTCATGTCTTCTTCCTCAGTGAACCGTATGCCCTGGCGTTCAAATTCGATTTCTTCGAGCTCTTCCTGAGTAAAGAATTCTGGTTGTTCTTCAATATCGACTTGGATATCAGACACAAAACGGATTGAATGTGCCTTTGCCTTACGATTAAGACCGAACAGGTTTTTGATGCTGATTGCCATTTTTGTGCCCTCCAAATCTTTGATTGAGTGTGTTTTTTAACTAAGTTAATTATCTCACACTGGCAGATCTGACGAAGGGAAATGGTCAAAAAACATCTTTTTTTGTACAAAAAAAGAGCCCTGAATACCTCAGAACTCTTATTTTACAGGGACGGTGAATGGGCTTATTTAGGGTTTCGTTTCGCAGCCATAGGGCTGGCTTTCACTGGTAACGAATCCCCTACTCCTACACCCAAAGCGGATCGAACCAGGTTGGCATTAACCTGATGCATGGCGTCGCTTCTGTACGTGACTTGTTGGTGGCAGTTCGCCTGGATTGTAGCGCTTGGGTCGAGGGAGTTACTGACGTGCTCTTTAAATGCTTCGCTATGCATGATGACCTCCTGTGGTTAGAGAGCCTATTATCCCCTGCTGTTATTGGTTAACGAAGTACGATCACCACTCTCGGCGTGTTATCTCGCGGTTCATGGGATAGACGACAACTCACACTGCCATCGAACCTAACGGTTAAGGTTGCGGTATCAGGTTCGCCTTCGGAATTACGTACCGCAACATTCACACGACCATACCCTGGGAGGATAAGGAATATCCGATTAGGGCTTTCGGCCAGTGTAAGACCTCTTTCCTCCAACGCAGATATTGCCATTTTGTATACTGAATCAGTCATCGTGCGGCCAAAGAAAGGGCGATAAGTAACACAATAAAAACACGAGAGAACGGTTCATGCAAGACGTTTAATATTGCACTTGTGACTATATTCAGATTGGTGCAAGTTGATAGTAATCACGTTATGATTACTCTGAAAATAACAATACTTCTATTGGAACAATTATGGACGCATCAACTTTATTGTTTTTTATACCAGCATGCTTCGCACTGAACATGGCGCCAGGCCCTAACAATTTGTTATCAATAAGTAATGCCACACATTACGGGTTCTCATATTCTTGCTTTGGTGGGATTGGGCGTCTTATCGCATTTGCTGGTATGATATTTTTAGCCTCATTGGGCCTTGCGGTAATTTTGCAAACGTCAGCCTTTATTTTTTATGTTATAAAATTTGCTGGTGTTGCATACCTGTTCTGGCTTGCTTATCAATTATGGGTTTCGCCAACAAAATCATTTGCTACTGAAAATGCATTTAATCAAAAATCAATCATCAAGTTGGCAAGGCAAGAATTTTTTGTGGCCGCAGGTAACCCAAAAGCTATACTGATTTTTACTGCTTTTTTACCTCAATTCATCAACCCTTCTAGCTCTGCTGGGGTCCAATTTGTAATTCTGGGTTCTTTATTTTTACTCTTAGAATTTGTAGCGATTATGCTTTATGCGCTACTTGGATTGCACATGAAAAAGCTTCTCACTAGACCTAAGGCAAAGAAAATTTTTAATCGTGCTTGTTCAGGATTGCTAACAGCGGCTGGAATTGGTTTATTATTTTCTCAAAGAGCAAAATAGACATCATCCAAAAAAAAGCCCCTATAGTAGGGGCAAAACACCGTCAGTGCTCTACGCTAACGGTAACGGTCGAGGCATTACCTCGACCCCTTGGGATTGGGTTACTTCAGCGGTTGGACGCCGAACAGGACACCGCAGTAAACCAGGCCGAATACCATTAGGCTGAAGATGACTGCGCTGGTGGCATCATGCATGATTACAGCGTTGATGATTTTGACAGTGTGGGCTTTAAATGCACTGACAGAACGATTACGAACGGCTTGAGCTTTCATACTGACTCCTAATTGCGTATTAGTTTTCATCTCTTGTGCAATTAGTTTCCCCTGCCCCCAACCGCTGACGAAGACGCTACAACCGGGAATTTTCAAAAACAAAATACGGATTTGAAAATGATTATCTACCCGCGCAAATCGTCACGTATGTACCACAGGAGCCGCAGCAATAGTCGTTAATGTAACGCCCGTCATCGGTCCAGTTGTTTGCCCCACATGTACATCGCAGCACCCTTATCTAATCCGCTGGGATCGTCACTGGAGGGAACTCCTGAACATAGGTTCCTCCATCAAAATTGAACGCAACCACCTTAACCGTGTGACGCCGACCAGTGTAGGCTGTATAGCGGAAGTACAGATCGGATGTAGTGATGGTTCCCACACCTTGCTTGAGGGACTCAGGCATAGCAGCTCCTTATAGACATGCCCAGATGATGAACGAGATGGCTATTAACCACATGAAAATGAACCCTGATACACCATCTATGAAAAAGGAAAAAATCATTTTGATTCCATTTTGAAAGGGATGGACATCCTGATTATAGGGGGGTGTACGGCAGTGTCGAAATATGGGAATGAGGTCGCCCATAGGTGAACGACCTGAAAGGTTAACGAGATTTTTTTCTCTGGACGGTGAGCAACGTATATCGGATGCCGCAAGGCTCGCAGTTAGCTTTCACTGAGCCGGAACGGATCTGCTTCAATACGCCACCACACTTTTGACAGGGCACATCACGGACACGCTCTTGCATCCGCTGGTTGATGGCTTCAGTTCGTTGCTCTCGTGCAGGATTGGGCTGTCGCTTTACCGCAGGCATATCGTACCCCAGCGCTTTGGCTACGCGGCGATACTCTTTGCTGATCCATTTACCGTCTGGCTCGTGATGGAGACCGTCTCCCATCATATCCCCCAGGCGGATTAGCTGCCGGTGTAGATCGGCTTTATCACTGGCTTCACTCATCGGTTTTCCCCTGTATAGCCACCAGCTTAACGGACAGTTCGCCAGCGCGCTGAACAGCATCACAATACCGGCCATGCAACTTGGTGTATTTACGGCAGACTGTGCTCAGCGTATCCATAACCTGCGCTTTATCCATCTCACCGACACGGTCCCACAACAACACGATACTTTCTGGGGACGTCTCCTTGTCTTCTTGACGGCGAGCCAGGAGCTCTTCGGCGATGATACGCAGCAACGAATTTTCAGGTTCGTATTTGCAGATATCGATCAGCTGCTCTTCACCCATAACTTCATTTTTCATCGACCTTTCCTTCCGGTTCGGCGTCCAGTGCCGCTTCATAGATGGACAATGCGATCCCGCCGCAGCAACGCGCTTCATTCGCGATTGCCTCACCGATCTCATCGGTCATTTCACGCGGCATGGCCTTGTATTGAGGCGCGGGAACCGCCGCTTTCAATACCACCAGCTTATCCAGGGCGGTGATATCATCGGGCAGCATGTTCGGGCTGTCTTTGAAGATCATGTGCCGACGGTCTTTCGTGACATAGCCAATATGCTCGCATTCCACGTTGATGCGCGGAGCCTGAGCCATCATGGCTGCATAGTCGTCCGGAGGAACCCCTGCCATCACGGCAAACCCCATTTCGTCAGTCTGGCGCTTGGGCGCAAGCATGAACCCTTCCGGCACGGCAAACAACGGAACAGCTGGACGCGCCAATTCAGCACGCGCCTGCCATACACGCCATAACCCGGCAATGAAAGCTTTCTCATCAGCTTCAGTGACTGCACCGCTTTTGTCGGCGGAGTAGTCAGAAGCCAGCATGGCGTTAAAGGCTTGACGTTCGTTAATTTGCCCAGTGCTGTTTAAAGCCGTAGCCTGCAATTGTGCAGTAAGGTCGTGCAGCGCGGTAATGATCTGCTCCACCAGCGTATGGTGCATGACGGTTTCACCACTACTGGTGACCGCAGCACAGCCTTTGATGTGGTTGAGATGAATAGCCAGGCGGGCGATCTCGTCCATACGTTCAACAGAAAGCATTACTCTTCCCCTTGGTCAAACATGATGCGTGAATATTTGGCTGTGGTCGAAACCACCAAATGGCCGTTGCAACGCTGCTCAGAGATGAAGGTCAGGCGCGCCGTATGTTGGTACTGGCTCCCCCGCAGCTCTTCGATGGTGTCTTCAGAAAAGAACATAGCGCGGCCGCAATGCGGGCATTTGCAACCCCATTGACCATCGGCGCGGCCAATACGTGTAACCTCTCGGATTTCTTCGCTTGCCATTGATACCCCCTATAGGTGGAATAAGCCTTCATTATCCGCCTGAGTATTTCTGTGACGAAAAAAAGCCCGACAATGTCGAGCTTTTAAAGGTGTTTTACGCTGAGATTATCAGCGCCAGGTGTAGATGATGGTTTTGCCAACGACCTGCGTTTTGTCCAGCTTAGAGTAGGTTGTTTCTTCTTCAACGCTTTGCAGCCGATCATTTACCTTTTCGACGGGCTTACCTTTCGCAGTTACCAGGTGCGCCGGTTCGACGATTTCCCCTACAAAACGGATCACACCGTCATGAGCGGTTGCCGCAGTAGCAGCAAGCATGAAGATAGAGCCAACGAACAGTTTTTTCAGCATATACAGATCCTCTGTGTTTTGTGGAGAAACTTGTTACTCAGGAGTATCAGTATCACCCTACCCTTCCGGCTGACGAATAATTTGGGCGAAAAAAAGGGGCATTTCTGCCCCAGAGTTTGCTGGTGGTTTTAGCGGGGAGCGAACCCGGCCAGATAGACAATGAAGTCCGGCAGGCTCAGCGAGTTAATCCACTGACTTTCAAGCGCGTGCTTCGTCTGATACAACTCCGCTTCCGCCACCTGCGTGGAGCTCCAGCTAATCAGGTCGGGATGCAGCGCCTTCAGTTCGTCACCGCGCGTTACCAGAATTTGGCTATCCATTCCCAGACCGTAATCAGGGATCCGCTCCGCGCAGTAGTCAATCAGCGCCTGGTCGGCCAACAGGTCCGCACGCGATACGTCCTTACCGTAAAGGTTATCAGGTGGTACCTTCACAACTAAACCATCCAGAAGTCGCTGGATCATGCCGGGGTTAAAGGTCTCGATGAACTCCATATCAGCCTGGCTGATACTGACACACGGGACACCATCAGGGGCACGGAATGCGGAAATGATCTCGCCATCCTAACCAGTAGAGGTGCTGCTTTTTTCTAAGCAGTACATCTGATCTGAATTTTGGGGCAATAACTTTTTTAGTCAATTTCGGCATTTCTTATTGGTTTACGTAGTCCAAATAGGGCGTAACCTATTGATTCTGATGAAGCATCGGTATAAAAAGTTTATTTCGGACAGTTTGTTCTTCTTTGATACCATTCTTCTCAAAAAAATCATTGTATTTAGGTTGAAGCATTACCCAATCCAGCAGTTTCTTGGAAACATCTGAAATGAACTTAGGTTCAAAACTTACATAACCTACGGGGAATGAAATATCACGTTGACCATCTAGTTGTACATGGAATAAACTTGCAACCATTAGGCCTGGAATGATCATGAGTTCCGAATTTTCACCGCCGAATTTAGTTGGTAAATCCATTAGCTCAGCTTCAGATAATTTCCAATAATTATTCCTTAAGGTCATTGATTCTTGATAACTCTTACATGCCATACCTAAAACTACTTTCGACGTTTTCTTTCTTTTATCGAAGAAGTTATAAACTTCATCTATTAATTTGCGTAAATCAGTAGTTTTCCCCCAAGTTTTTGATTCAGTATTAGTTAGCCAAATCAAACCTGAGTTATCTGGTTTATCTTCAAATATTGCCTTAAGTCGGTTAGTTATAATATCTCTATTCCCCTCAGTATATAAATTGCCAATTAGCATAAATGTATCGTCATTTAGTTTAGTCAATCCATTTCTATAATGATTAACTATAGCTTTAATATTGAGTGCTCTAGCATCGTCATCCCAATACTGAATTAGAAATGGATCATTTGTTGCTTCAAGGTATTCGTTAAAGCTTTCATACAAATCCTTTTTAGTATCAACTGGAATAGTAGAGTCCATGAGTGAGAACATTGCTTTATCCTCATCCCATTCATCAACAGTATTTGAAACATATTCCATTTTTAAAATGTTGGGTGATTCGGTATCCACGAAATACTCAACCTCGAGCGGGAGCGTTGAATCAAATCTATCAGACACTTGATTTATTTTATATAGCTCTTTTATCTCTGAAAAAACATCCTCTTTTAATACAAGCTCTCTGAATAAATTGAAATTTGTATCAAAAGCACTTTGGGCTTTATTCAATAAATTCCGGTAGCATTCATCCGGCAAATTGAGTGATAGGCAAAAATCTTGAGAGCCTGAACGTCTTACATCTGTAGATAGCATTCGGAAGCTGTACAACTCAAACTCGACTGGATATGCCTCATCAGTTATTTCAAAAAAGGTAGGCCTCAAATTTCCATCCTCTTCTGTAAACTTACTCATCGCATAGTAAGTTAGTTTTATTTTTCCAGCTTCCCATTCAATCAAATTTTCTTCTTGTAAATCATCAACAATAGCAAGCATTTCTTTGCTCGTGAAACCAAAAAAATCTTGTATCGTCTCCAAACTAGTGGAAGTTAATGAATAAATCAGTCTGATGACAAACTCTTTAACAACTGGTAATTCGCGCTTTTTACTAACAGTATAATCCATAAAAAAAGACTTCATTGGTAAGCCAAAGCAAACCTTGTTTAGTTGGATCTTCATTTTTTAGACTCCAAAAATTGCGAATTTACAACTGAGTACTCGTTACCACTGTGCCCTGAAATATACTTAAATACTCTACCAAAGGCTGATCCTTCATTGTGACTCTGCCACATATACGAATTACCAATTATAAACAACGCTTCCTTAGCCCGAGAAAGTGCTACGTTTGCTCGATTTTCAGAAGAGACATGACCTTGACTGCCACGGGAGTTACTTCTTACTAAAGAAACAATAACAATATCATTCTCTTTCCCTTGATAGCTATCGACCGTATCTACTTTTATGATGCCTTTTTCTAGTAACGTTCGAGCCCATCCAATACCATTAATTTCTCGAATTAAAAGCCTAACTTGTTCACCATACATACAGATAATGCCAATTTTAGGATCTTCATCTTCCACAAGAAGGTTTTCCGCATTCTTATGAGCTATTAATTTACTTAGTAGCTCCAATATTATTTCGGCTTCATACCTATTTACGTAACTTTTCTGGTTTGCATTCTTAGCTGTTGATTTAGATTCAAAAGAGTTACTCTTGGCTTTACTAGTATCAATCCAGGTTACTGGAGTACAAATATCTCCAAAAAGCTCTAGATAAGCTTTTTTCGTACTTCCCCTTCCAGTCTCTAGACCACCTTCTTCTAAGTAAAAGCATTCCGATACTAAATTTCCTATAGCTGGTATCATTCTATATTGTATCTTAAGAAAGCGTCCAACAGTCTTTCCATAGCTAGAAACAAATGCTCTTTCAAAATCACTTCTCTTAAACTCATCAGTACTAACTTTTGGTAAAATTCTTTTAGCGGCCTTTATATGTTCTTCATCAAATAGTGGAGGCAGTTGTTTATGATCCCCAACTAAAAGAACCTTACGACCTACCTGCATTGCGATTGCAAGTTCACTCGCTGGAGATCTAGCGGCTTCATCAATAACAACTAAATCATAAATGTTCTCTTGGACTCCATAATGGTTACGTCCTATCCCAACACAAGTTCCACATACTAAAGTCCGTGTCTTTGATAAAAAGTTTTGAAATTGCGATTGGCTAGAAGCCATAACGCTAAGCCACTCATTTGAAATAGAAATAATATTCTTAAACTTTGATAGCAAATCACCAGAGAAAATTTCATAGCGTCTCGATAATGCTGAATAAATAAACTCTCTATAATGACCTAGCTCTATATCATCTAAATTTAGCTCCATACCCGCTTTACGGGAAAAAAATTCAAGTAATTTTTTATTGAGCCCTTCAATTTGATTCTCCAATGTACCTGCGATTTCCTTATCCTTCATACGCGAAAGCATACGGTCTAATTGCTTACCAAATGATTTTTCAAATTCAGTAGCTACTTTCGTAAACTCTTCATCAATTCCTAATTCTCGTGCGACCCTAGTAATACGTTCCTCATATTCTGCTTTAAACCTATCTCTATAGTGTTCTTGAAGAGCCTTTTCTCCTATATCATCAAGTTGTTCAGAAAGTACATGCTGATCACCAAGGCGGACAATATCTATTTCAGTATCATTTCTTCCAAATAGCGATCTCACTTTCTCAGTTGCATTATTGACAGCCTCATGGGACTGACTTACTAAAAGCACTCTTCTAGCTCCATTAGAAATGCAATAGTGGATGAAAGAGCCGATGAACGCTGTTTTACCAGTGCCGGGAGGACCTTGCAGCAAGCTTACTGGGCCATATTTATACAAACCTTTGAAAGCTTTTCTCTGCTGTTCATTTAATTTGAAGGTCACCTTTCCATTACTATCTAACTCAGTATATGAGTCTAATTCATCATCAGTTGGTTCTGCTTGTTCAGTTGGTTTTACCGCAGCTCCTGGAGAGAAGTAATCTGCAATATTATTAATAATGCTTCTGTTTTTTATCAGATTCTCCGTAGCCAACTTTCTTTTGTTTAAGGATGATGCTGTCAATGCACCTTCAAGAACCAAGGAATCACCTAACTTAATTCTAGCTTTACCCCTAATGTTTATTGCCATTGAATTTGACCCAATATCAACAACTGCCCCTATCTTTCGAAGTTCACCATGCCTCTCTGTATATACAAAAACACGTTCTGTATTAAGGTTAAAGTCTAAAGATGCGCCTTCACTAGTATATTGAAATGTATATTTACCACTTTGCATCTGCGGATCTGTAGATATTTCAACTCGCGGGTTACTTTCGTGTTCGGTTTCAACAAGTGCTTTCCAAACATCTCTAGCATCCGTTACTTTGGAGTCTTTTATGTTCGTTAACGGCGGAGTATTTTGGTTAGAGTTACTTTCCTCCAAGTGTTCAATACTTTTGCAGAGTTCTTGATAAGCTGGACTTTCAAATATTTTATCAAAAAAAGCTTCAGAGGCTTCACCCTCAGATTTGCAAAAATTTATCTCACCACTCAGTTCTAGGATTGATCTTTTTTTATTTTGGATGAAATCATTATGTCTGATCTCATCAAATTTAGATGAAATAATAAATCTCTTTTCTGGATGAATCAGCATACTCAATCGATGTTTCACACCTGTAATTCGTACAGAAACTAAATTTCTATCTTTGCCCTTATTCGTTTCTAAATCTAGGTAATATCTACCATCATCAGACAAAAATTTGCTCTGCATTAATAGAAGGTTTTTATGAAAAATATTAAAAGTATCTATCAGCTTGAGAGGAGGTGGACTAATAATGCTTTCTAACTCATCATGTAGTTTTATAATTTCTTGAATTGATATTTCAGGAAGTTCAAGAAGTTTACTTACATATTTCCCTAAATGAGTTAGCTGCTTTGAAACTGACAATTCACTAATTATCTTCACGATAGCGTAGCGATCTATACTTGCCTTAGATATATTTTCATGGTTATGAGGAGAATAAGTGGGGGTATATCTATTTTCATCTAGTTCGATAATGTCGATAAATACCAAATTAGTATCGTTTATGATTATATTTTCCGGATGAATATCACCATGATGAATCCCAGCCGAATGTAACTCAATTAGTGATGATAGCAGCTGTTTGATCGTTAAAGTAAAGTTGTTAATTGATTGAGACTCAACAAACGTTTTCCAGGTACTACCTTTTACCCACTCAAACTGAAAAAAAGCACAGGTCATTTGTGGGTTTAAGCCATAGTCTATAATTTTAGGAAGGCACTTTATATCTGCACTTTTTCTAATGTCCAGCCTATTAAAAAATGACAGTAGCTGGCTATTTATCCCGCCATCGGCTGACACATCGCTCACCCCAAACCAAGCTTTCAGGCCAAATGAATTATCGATAGCTCTTAAAAAATTGAATGTTCCGTCAACTTTTATTGTACTAGTAGCTCCAAAGTCGACATAGATATTTTTTGATGAATGGTATTTTGCTAATAGACTTAATTTATCTTCACCATCAGACTCAGCTACATTCAATAGTTTATTAAGTTCAGTAAGAGCTTCTCGAAGGTCCTTAAAACGAGCCGCGACTTCTAGCTCTAACCCCCTTTCAAACCATTTCTCGAGTCGTTCACATATGGAATTATCTTTGATTGGTTCCCATAGGTAAATACCATCCATTTTTATAGGAGGCTTACCAAATGCTATATAGTGGCATGCAGCAGTAGCTAAATATACATCTCGAGTAAAATGTGTGCCGTCTGAATCTTCGTATAACTCTTCAGGTGTAGCAATCTGATTGTGCTGAAGAATTTTACGAATATTAGAGACTGTTTTATTTTGCGGATCTGGATACGTTGCGGTCAGGAAATTAGACAATACTACCTTACTAGGGAGGGACACCCAGATACTGTGATTACCAATATCACGGTGAGCCACATCTATATCATGAAGATTCGCAAGACGACTAACAAGAGCTTGAATTAAGTTAATTCTATTTTCTTCAGTAAGTTTTAAACTATTCTTTCTAATAAATGTATCAAGACGCTCTTTTTTGTTTGGCCACTCATACAATTCAACAAAGTCAGAAGATAACTCACTAGGTAAATATTCTAATCGCAAATATGTATCCCTAAGATCTTCATCCTGACTTGCTATATAACCGAGTACATCACTTTCTCTGTGGGCAATTAGCGACCTCTGTTCAGGTGTTCTGGCATGCTCAATGATACAAGGAGAAGTAAAGTCCCAGCGCCGCATTAGTGCTTTATAATTATGATTATCAGAACGTTGACTCAGGTACTCTGCATAAAGTCCATCACGATGCCGGAATTGAGGTTTACCTTGAAGAACATAATTATTGATAGAAAAGTCTTTGGCTTTAAAATCAGCACTATTATTAGAGAAAATCCTATCCCACTGTTTCAGGTTCTTATTAGGCGCATCTTCCTTACGCTTAATCATCCACGACTTATCTTTGAAGTATTGTTTATAAATCTTATCATCACCAATTTTTGAAAATTCTTCTAACGAGAAAACGTACTCTTGTTCGTCAGGAGGAAGATCATCTTTGGTTGCGGTTCCACATAGAACCACACAAAAATCAACCCAAGGTATAAACTTATTGCCCAACCTTTCTTTTAATTTGGTTGAGAGTATCTTTGCAGATCTACGAGACTGATTAACTCCATGTTTTCGATGTTCTTCATTACCATTAGGAAACTGAACTACCCATTGACCGTCCTTCGAAAAAACTCTTCCTGACCACTTTTTAAACTCAACATTTATTATTCTATCGTGAGTGATAATAATTAAGTCACCTTCAAATTCTCCACTTTGTCTACCTCGCATTTCCAAGGATGAATAACCTTTCCAGTTTTGAGGTAGACTAGCTTCAAGTTTTTCATTAGCTTCTCGTTCATAACTGTTAATTCCTAAAGGGTCCAAGCATTTTATTTTCATTATTTTTATTCCTAACTAACCTAAAACATATTGGTTATTGACGTACATAAATCCTGATTTATGATTTTAATTTCTTTGTAAATATGTTATTTCTATTTTCGACCTACGCGTTCTGACTTTCTACAGCCATTGCATTCTCTTTACAAATAATATCAAATAACTATATTGCTGTTTTAATGCTCGGTTGTGACCGATTTCCATCATTTCATCAGGTTTTTATCTTTAAAGTTGTTCCAACGCACATTGCTTTCATTTTATCTAAACATTGACTGGGCACTGGTTTGTCCCATAGTTCAGCGTGTTCAGTATTTTTTAGCTCATTTTAATGTCAGATGAGTAAAAAGTAAGAACTACAAAAATGGGATTGCAATACCACCTGTTCAAAATTTCCCTAAATTTCATCTAGTTGATTGAGTACTTCCCTGTTAACATGGAGTTTCCCATCAATATGATCAGCCAACTAATTTACTTATATTGGATTCATTTTACTGAATAAGCGCTACTTTAGCATTTTGTTTTCCTAGTTATAGGACCATTATCCCGGCTTTTGACTGCTGGCAAAGAAAAGCCCGGACATTGCCGGGCTCAGTTCGCACTCGCTGATCTTACTTCTTGAACAAACGTGAGATTAACTTAATCCCGAATTTATCCAGGCCGTCAAGTTGCTTATTGATGACTTGTGACAGCGTATGGATTGACAACAGACTCATGCCAATGAACACACAGATGAACAGCAATGTGATGCATCCCGCCCCACCAGCAACGAGGTATCCCCAAAACGTTGTTGGGGCATCAATGATGGTCAGACAACCGGGCTCAGGTTGCCATTGCCAAGAAAACCCTCGGAGCGCATAAGGGAAAGCATCAAGCCCGTTCATAACGGTGGTGATCAGCCATCCCGTCCCGAAGAGCAATGCCACTCCAGAAGAGAACAGCAAGAACATAAAGGTAATGCCCGCCCCTCTGGGCAATTCGCGGCTTTGTTTAAAAGTCATTACGGCCTCTCGATTTTGACAGCAACACTCTGCTATTGGTTTATGGCTTAGCCTTTGTGTTGACTGCTTCGGAGAATTGCAGCCCAGCTCTTCTCAGCCAGAAGGCCACCGCCTTTTCAACGGCATCTTTGGCTGCGGCCATATCAGGGAAATGTCCCAGATCGCCTTTGAGGCCTGGCAGGCTGCAACGGGTAGCATAAGCCTCCTGCCCACGCGTATGCGTCGCATCGTAGTAAGCTGAACCGATCTTAAATTGACCCAAATAAAGTTGCTCGCCTTGGTTCCAACGGCTTTCGCTCGGTTTCCAGTTAAGAGTTGTCATTGCGGTGTCTCGATCGTGAAAAAGGTGCTTTCATTATGCGAGCAGTAAGGCGGGTGACGAAAAAAAAGCCCTGCATTCCGGGCTTGATCAGTTTGGATGAATACCCATTGCGAGTTGCAGATCGGCGAGTGTTATCATTAGCATCATAGGGTCAAGTGGTGAAGGGACGAAACCAATGTGTTCATAGAAGCGTTTAGCATCATCAGTTAGAGCGTGGACCACTATTCCTCGTATGCCCACCAGCCCAGAGGCCTGAATAACACGATGACAGGCATCTTTGACCAATCCCCTTCCAACTCCAAGCCCTTTAGCTCTTGTATCCACTGCCAGTCTACCGAGAAGGATGACTGGTATGTCAGAAGGCATATTGCGGCGGAATCGGCCAACAGCTTGATTGGTGCTCACAATCCCGGAAGACAAGGCATAATACCCCATCACTTGGTTATCAGAAGTGGTTACAAATGTTCGTGAAGCTCCTGAGTTTTGATTACTCATGGCCCGATTTTTTAGCCAGAGATCTAAAGCCTCTTCACCAGATGAAAAGCCTTCCAGCAAATGGCCTGTTTTGAGGGGTTCGGGTGCTGTCAGCTTCAATGTCATTTCTCCCAAGGGGATTTAGACATCAATGTTTTTCGTAATGCCTCATTGTTCCTTGGTGCGGCATCAAGCTGATTAATAAACTCCTGGTATACCTCGGGGCTGACGTTAATAACCCGCAGGTCCGCCAGTGTCTCTTCAGCAGCTCGTCGAGCGGCTTCCAGAACGAACTCAGTTCGATTTTTGCCTACCGCATTTGCGGCGCGGTCGATCAGGATTTTGTCTTCCGGTTTAATTCTCAGGTTCAGAGATGAGCGTGTTACCGCTACATCATTTTGAGTTGCCATATATGCCTCCCAATTAATTGCTTATTCTGCTAAGTATATAAGAGTGTAATGTCGTTGTCATTACAATTATAAATAGGCTACTGCACAAGAAACCTAGCAAAAACTAACAATTTACAGCGCTAGGTATCTAAGAGAGATGGAAGAGTTAATCTAAGTGTTTGTTAAAGATATGATTGAATAGATTTTTAACTAGATTGCACCTTAACTTGATTATATCGCTAAAGTCCTCCGTTTTTCTAAGAGGTATGGTGACATGATCAAAAATGTCACTAAAAAGCGATGCGTTAGGGGTCAGCTCCTCCCCTCCATTTCGATAGAACTCACTGTTGGGTGATATTTCATGGACATATTGCTGCGCTAATTCATTACCTATAGATGCACAATCGAGCTCATATCTTATCCAGCTAACAATATCACCTTCGCTTAAGCTATTAATTAAGAAGAAATAAAAGAAGTATAAAACAGTTCCGTCATGTAAGTGACTTGCTTCATTTAATACCAGAGGGTAGTTGGATAGGTCGGCAGACAGTTCCTTAGCTTTTACCAGTTCTTTTATGTGCCTCAGAGCCCCTTGATGTCCTTCATCTTGTGATTTTATGAACAATTGCATGGAATCTTCATAGCTATAATCACATCCATTTCCATTTTTATACATTAGTGCCAAATTGAATGTAGCTGAAGTATGTCCATATTTAGATGCAATCTTAAAATTATTAAAGGCCATTTTAAAATCAGCTATTTTTAGATATTCAACACCTTGTTCATATATTTTATTTGCTGATTCGTTATCGCTTTTAATGCAACTTGAAGACACAGAGTATTCAGTATTGGTTTTAGGGTAACAGTACACCTGTGCTTCAGGTTCACTATGTGTAGTTTGTTTGGTATGCCAAAATTTTTCCTTCAGCAAATCCCCTTCCCCTTGCTCGAAAGTATCTTCACTAATTAAATAACCAAAGGTTTGGTTGGCGTTAATCAGAAAATTTGTACTGTTTTTATTATATAATTTATATGTGTACTCATACTGAACTGAATATCCTTCCCACGAAAACACACCATTAATACGATTGCTGGAAAAGAATCGCATCAAAGATTGCCCAACAAATTCAAATCTATCTTGTAAGTTAGCTTGTAGAGTGAACATTATATAGGCGTCATTTTCATCAAAGCCAATAAAGACTTGCACTTCATCCTTTGTTGTTTCACCTAAGTATTTGTAGTTCACTACGCGACCTTTGAAAAGGCGGTCACCACCACGATCGACCTCAAAGAGGTTTTCTATTTCATGGTTTACATACAAAACATCGCCATTCTTAATTATAAAGAGGATATCCACTTCGGCATCGTTTAATCGCGCTCCGTTACTCAAAATTTTCTTATCTACCAGAGGTTTACGGTTTGGTCTGGAAAATATCTTATTGAAGAATCCCATTTTAAATTCCCTATTACTAGTGAGATGTTATAAACCTAATTAAACCTGTTAAATCATGCGCTTAAATACTCTTTTTTAATGGGGTAACTATATTGTTATTCCTCTAATCTATCGCAGGCCTTGTTACTTCCAAGCGAACATGACTTCTTAAATAGTTTGTTAGCTTTTGATTTATCCTTTTCAACTCCGTTACCTGTTAAATACAGCAAGCCGAGAAAGTAATTTGCATCTGCATTTCCTTGCGCTGCTGATTTCTCAAACCAGTATTTTGATTTTTTATAATCTTCTTTGACATACCCATTTGAGTCACCATACATAAATCCCAATTGCAATTGAGCATAGGCATTCCCTTGCTTGGCCGATAATTCAAACCATTTAAAAGCTTCCTCATAATTATGGCTGTTATAATAGTGTGAGCCAAGGCCATATTGAGCTTGGTCATTTCCTTGTTCAGCCTCCCTTTTAAGTATTTTTAATGGTTTATCATCCATTATTCCAACTGTACTTTTACCATTTTCAGTTTGATTATTTAACCTTGCCAGTACATCAGCAGCCTCTTTAACTCCTCTGCTCGAGGCTGACTGAAGGTATTTAATACCTAAGACTTCATTTTGCTTCACCCCCTCACCGACCATGTACATAGAGCCCAAAACTACGTCAGCTTGGCCAGAACCGTTCTCAGACGCTCTCTTTAGCCAATACAAAGCTTTTGAGTAGTCTCGTTTCCCGTCATAGCCCATATAGTAAAAAAATCCAGCCTGAGCTTGAGCTTCAGGGTTATTTTGTTCTGCTGATTTCATATACCATTTAATCGCCTCTTCGGGGTTTCTTTCGACTAGCCGCCCCTCTAGGTATACATTGCCTAAAGCTTGTTGAGAAAGAGCATCGCCATTGTTTGCCAGGGTTGTTAGTTTAGATATCAAGGATTGCTCACTTTTGACAGGCAAATTATTAGCAGTAGCACTGAGGCTTAATATCAATGTTAGCGATATAAAAAAAATCCGTTTCATATGTAAACCCTTTAATTGCTTATAAATACTTGGTGATTTTTGATAATTATACGTATCAACCTAAGATTGGCTGATCAAGCTGAAAAGTCTAAGAAATAGTATTTTTAATACCTTTAATTAAAGACAATAAAATAACGTATTTTTTCAGTATACATAAGGGGAATTTTGATATCCTCACGTACAGGTCATCAGCTGTTAATGATTAAAAAAAGCCCGACATAATGGGGTCACTTCATAAGCAGGACTTTCTGGGGGAAGTAGGAAAAAGAAGGAGAGGTGTTATTTTTGTACTTTGACCGCTTCAGCCTTCATGGCTGCATCAATTTGTTCTCGCAGCTTAGTGGCGTGATGATCATCCTCTTCATCGGTTATGGTTTGGGCTGTGAACATAGCCTCACTTCCATAGCGAAGCGGTTTTCTAACCGCAACATGATGCGCCACCAGCCAATTCATGCGCCGGGCATCGTCTGCTAACGTGTAACAGCTACTTACAGGCTGAGCAAGCAATGCGGTGCGGTAGGCGTTCCAGCCTTTGCACTCAGCAATAGCTTCGATAACCTCTCTATCTTGGCTGGTAGTGTCGAGATCTGAATAATCGACAGCATCTGGCACTGCTGGCGCTGGTGGAACGGCGACATTGCATAGAGCAGCACGTAGACCGACCTTGATTTCTTCTAGTTCGTCGTTGCCGATACTGCCATCAGTCAGGGCGTGATGAAAGTCGAGCGCCATCCGTTCTGTTACTTGAACTGCCTGAGCCTCTCGGCTCGCCCGCCCTTTCCACCCTTCCCACATGGCCGCAGCCATCATAAACCAGACGTTGCCACAGCTGTCTTTTTTGTTGTCGAAGAACCAATTCACAAAGTCCATCGACATGGCGTTATCTTTGGCAAACTGCTCACGTTCGGTCATGCTATCGTTTCCTCTGACTGCCCGGCCAAAGCCAGGTGCTGTTGCAGTGCAGCCCGAACGATGTCAAACATGCTATTCAGGCGGATAAAGACTGGGTTCGGCACCGTCGGCCACGGCAGGTACCACGGTTCAGTGCTGAAGTATGGCACCTCACTGATCACTGAAGAATAGGCACAGACTGTGCTTTTGATATCGTCAGATCCGTCGATTTCCTCCCAGCACACACGGGCTTGGTCTTTGGATAACTCCCCTTCCCGGCGCAGGCGCAGCACTTCACTGAACATGAAACGCATATTCGCCTCATTGTCATTGTCGATTTCGCTGCTCACGTTACCGGCCATGCAATTGACCAGGTAATCATTGCCGCAGTCACAGAAAAACTGCTCAACGGAGCGGTCGCTCATTGCGAACCAGGAGCCTGTCCACGCCTTGCCCTCACACGTTATCGTGATTCGGCCACGCCCAGGCCCGTAGTTTTCAGTCACCACGCGGATCGGGTCAAAGTCCCGAAGCTCGCTGATCTCAAGGCTCATCACCTTGGTTTCAGTTACTTTCATCGTCATTACCTTTTGTATAAGTTGACTTTCATCAGCGCGCGGGTGGCTTAAGCCAACATCTACTGATCGGTTAGTTTTACCAGCAAATTCCACATCACAACTTCTTCATCAGTGGCCGGACAGCACCCACCGCCAGACTTCCATTGTTTGACCCAAATACCCGAACGGTCTTCAATGAAAAAATCCAGATCCTGGAGAATTGGATTTTCCGCTGGCTTCTCTTTTGCAATTGGCATGATTAACAACCCCAATAATTTTCAGAAAGATAGAACACGGTACTTTAACGCTTGAATTTTTGAGTCTAACACCGGGTTCACCTTCCGGGAATTACTGACATTGCTTTTAACTCTGCTTGATTTCAGTAGGCAGATCCGCCTCAGGTGAAGCACACATCGCCGCAGCATACTGACGGGTAGCGACATCAATGTCGTCTTCAGTCTTTTTCGCTGACTTCGGCCCGTTGTCTGGGTGGCGAAGGTGTTCACGGTAGATCGCAGGCCACTGCACTGCGAGCATCGCCCGCAGCTGTTCGTCGGTCGGTTTTTTCGGTACCAGCATAAACCCGACAGGAATATGCAGCGCTGGTGGAGCGGCAAACACCGGCACCGGGTTTGTAATGCGATCGGCACGGTCAGCCGGATAAATGAAGCCTTTGCCGTTTTCGGCATAACCCAATGGAGGCGCTTCCTTCAGTTCGGCCAGCTCTTCCAAAGCATCAGCATTATCCCGCAGCCGTTTCGTTTGCTCGGAATAGCCCATGTCTTCCCAGCGCAACGCCTCCAGACGAAATGCCGCAGCGCGCGTTTTTAACTGCTCTACTGTCATTGCCATTACGATTTCCTGTTTTGCTACGTCAATTAGAGGGTATGTGGCTTTTCAAACAGCTCACGGAACTGGTATGAACCATCGGTATGAATAGCCCGCATACGTTGGTACAGCGATTCGTTAGGGATGGAGTGCCGGCGCTCCACATACTGCGATCGGAAGAACTATACCGGTATTGATACTCCGCCACCGGCATAGGCGCTGTTGCCCTGTATAGTTCCGCCTCCACAGAGGCCTTTTCACGGCGCGCAGTGTCCAGGTCTGTCTGAAGCTGAATAACCCAGCGCGCGAGCTCACCGGTTTCATTCCGGAGGCGGCTCAGGTCTTGAATCTGGTATTTGTCAATTTTGCCCATTAGCAGGGAATCCCTTTTCAGTGAAGAAAGCCAGCCCTTCGGAGTACATCTGCTTCAGTTCAGCAGAACCCGGCTCAGCAGCGCACTCCGGCGACCATTTCGCCATGTCGGCCAGACCGACAACCAGCTTTTTAACGATCACACGCTGAATGTATTCCCGTCGCTCTTCCAACAACCAGGCAGAAGCTTCAGTCATGTAGAAATGCAGGGTCTTGGCGAAGCCCACTCGCTCTGTCGTTTCAGCCCGGCCAGCCAGATAGTCGCAGCGTGCGATCGCAATGCTCAGACCATCTTCAGTGAGTGCATAAGCACTATCCCCCTCGGAGTGGGTTACACCGGACTTCATCACGCAGTAAGCATCTTTATCGCGCAACACCCAAAATTTTCCATTCTCGTGAACGATGTCTTTTTCCTGCATGGGGTATTACTCCTGCTTTACAGCCGAATCGAAGTCAGTTGCCCGGAACGAACGGCAGGTATTGAAGATTGCCCAGCAATTGGGACAGTTAACTTTTGCGCCACGAGGTGCGGGTTTGGTTTCCATCGCCGTGTCGCTCAGGCCACCATCAAGGCCGCACAGAGTCGTATAGCCGCCACCCGTGCCCAAATCCCCCACGGGCAAGTGAACATGCTCTTCCCCGCCGTCTTCCAGCAAAGTCACAACAACCAGGCGGCTCATCGGGCATCTTCCACGACTTTGAAGTCGATCACCCAAACCATCGGATTGGCCTCCCAGCAGTCAACGCCGTGGATAACCGACCACTTACGGGCGAACACATCGGCCAGGCAGTCACCGCTGCGGGTATCCCTGATAGAACAGCCTTCCCTCAGCGCATCGGCATCACTGATGTCGCGAAGGGGCTCAATACGAACCGCCGTAATCTCCAGCGTAATTCGCGACTCAAACTGCGTCATTTGCTGCGCCGGAAACCAGCGTTTAACTTTATTGGCTGAGCCATCTTCAAGGTCTGCACGATAGACCAGTCGCACACCGCAATCGCCATAGGTTTCACGGACCCACAACCGATCGCCTACATGCCCGAAACGACAGAAAAACGTCGGCCCAAACTTGGGGGGCAAAACCTTATCCACCAGCGCGCGCTGGCGTTTGGTCAGGGATTCCGGGAAGGTATCGAGGCAGATTTCTTTGATCAGTTGGCGGGTTTGCACCTTCTGGCCGCTGTGGATTGCCCGTACCTGTTCGTCGGTGAAATTGATAGGAAACAGTTTCATGCCCTTTCCCCCTGCAAACATGCTGCTTTGGTTTCGGTATCATCCGTATGCTCATTAGGTACGAGCAAGCTGAATACCGCATGTGGACGAAGGCCAGTCTCGAAAAAGCTCAGTCGGCCGCGAATAGACACTGGCTTCAGCGTCTTGGCATCCGCCAGCGTGAAGCCTTTCGGCCCGAAGAACCACGGAGATTCGCTCTCTTCGACACAGCCTGTGATTGTGGCTACGCCGACAATCGCGCCGTAAGATAAATACTTTCTTTCAGGCAGCATCAGGGAATCGCCATATTTGGCGCGCAGGATCTCCCGCGCCTTTTCCATGTCGGCTTTGGATGCCAGTTGCGCACTGGCGTGAATGAGCACCGGTCCGCGCTGGTGGGTGTTCCAGCTGCGGTTTTCGATGTCCTTGTGGCCGTGAGTGATAAGCCATGCCCACGGCTGTCGGATAGATAATGCTTTCATGCTTTGGCATCCTTCGCTTCGGAGCGCTTAGCTGCACTCAAAATGGCTTCCACCACGGATTGTGCGATAACGGAGCTACCCAGACCGCCGACATATTTCACGATCTGTTCACGGAACGCCACAGCACCCGGAGCGCTGATCGTTTGGCTTATTTCAGCGCGCTGCGCCGCATCAATCACTTCATTAGCCCAATCGCGGTCGAACCCTGGCATTGCAGGCAAACGTGACACAACATCAGACGGCAGCGCGTCGATGTAATCGCGCATTGCAATGACAACTTCCAGCAGTTCGTTTTTCATGTCAGATCCTTATCGCGCTGATGGCGCATAAATTATTTATGGATTGTGTGGCGGTGTTGCTTGCCGTGAAACCAGTATTACCCCACCCGTTCAGCTGACGAAGTTATTGAAGGCGCCTATTTTATTGCTTACCGATCTGATTTTTGGCATGAGGCATGAGTGATGTATAGAATGGATATTTTGTGTTGGAAGGTTTGGCACTCACAACCTTCCATACACTTTAATTTGATAGTTGTCATTCGCTACAGTTGCGTTAATGAATTATAGTGAACGTCGTAACGGAATCTGTTATTACTCAGCTCAATTCATTTTTGCTAGAGGGGCTTATGGAATTAAATAAAAATGGCTATCCAACTGGCTTGCTAGTGCGGGCGGTTTGGGACTGTTGTGATGATCTTTATGAAAAACTTGGCCGCGCTCCTAGCCGTCAGGAATTTAACAATGAAATACGAAAACGTGAGCCCCATCGAACTGGTATTAGCACTCATTCTCGGCAATGGGGAGAATGGATTCGTTTTCATAACTTTTCAACTTATGTAGCAGACATTCCGGGGATTATTCCTGAAGAAATGCTTCATCCTCAATATCTTCGTGTTTGGTATGCTGTCACTCAGCTTAGTTCTGCTTCAGCAGTGGATATTGTCAAATGGATTCTTAATAGCAATGCTCCGTTAAAGGAATCTGAAGTTCGTATTCAATTAGATGCATTAACAGTTAACAGCAAGGCCAGATATAGATATCTTGGTAGCCGCAAAAATGCACGTTCTGATCAGGGCAGCCCATATGACTTATTATTCCGTACAGGAAAATTGAGAAATACAAGATATGAGCTATATGTTCAGGAGCTTCATGGAGTTTGGGATATTAGTGATGATGGCAAAACGCCAAAGCGCATTATTTCCCCTAGGCAATGTGATCGCTTAGTTGTGGAAGCTAGGGATGAATTATTTGCTGATTTATCTGAAGAAGAAGTTGATTCCCGATTAAAAGCTTTACGTGAAGTTGTTATTCGACAAGGCCAGCCAGCGTTCAGAAGAAAGCTGATTGAAGCTTATGAGGGTAAGTGCGCTGTGACAGGGTGTTCTATCCAAGTGTTATTAGAGGCTGCTCATATAATTCCCTATGAAGGCCTCTGGCACACCCAAGTCCAGCATGGATTGTTACTTAAAACAGACATTCATACTCTTTTTGACCGAGGCTTGCTTTGGATTGATTCCAAAATGTTAATTAGGTTATCTGATTTGTTAGCTGGAACAGAATATGCAGAACTTGATGGGCAAAAACTAAGATTACCAAGTGATAAACGACATTGGCCATTAGAAATTCACTTGGAAGAACATCGTCAATATTGTAATGAAGAATTAAATGAAAATTAATATCTTTTTTATTCCTTATTTACTGGAACTCCAATCAACCCCCGATGTTCTGTTATGAGGAAAGCAGAGCTATCGTACTATCTTTGGCAGCCTTATCGTGCCAAGTATGGCATATTCAAGAGGGGGAAACCTCTGAAAGGAGATATAACCAATGTTTCGTGTTGATGTAGAAAATAAGTCATTAATCAAACTAAAACCAACAAGCTTTTCGGAGCTTGGGCTAAAGGAACGCTTTGATATTCAGGAGTGGATCGAAAAAAGTCCAACTATTTTAGGCCAGGAACTCCTTGTTATTGGAAAAGAGGTCACCCTTACTTCCAACAAGCGTCTTGATTTGCTTTGCGTGAATAAATCGGCAGCACTTGTTATTGTAGAACTAAAAAGGGATGATTCAGGCTCGTCCGTTGAATGGCAGGCAATAAAATATGCATCGTATTGCTCAAGCCTTTTACCCAGTGAGATTTTTAAGCAATACGCGTCGTATTTAGGTAAATCAGAATTTGATGCAACAAAAGAAATTGAGCAATTTATCGATGCTGATATCACGTCACTTAACACTAAACAGCATATTATCTTGGCCTCAAAGGAGTTCAATTCGGAAGTCATCTCAGCAGTATTATGGTTGCGAGAATATGGTGTAGACATTCAATGCACTCGCTTGGCTCCATATGTTGATTCCAATGGGGAGCTATTTATTAAGCCTGAAACGATTATTCCGTTACCGGAGGCTAAAGATTATATTGAACGAAAAGAAGTTAAGCAAAGAGTCATTGCTTCAAGTCAAGATGATTGGACTGGTAGTTGGTTCGTGAATGTAGGTGAATGCGAATATAGAACTTGGGATGATAATAGAAAATTTGGATTCATTGGCGCAGGTCAAGGGAAAGTGTATTCATCTGCGCTTAAGCGACTTGCAGTTGGTGACAAAATTTATGCTTACATGAAGGGATGTGGTTATGTCGGTTTTGGAGAAGTAACCAAATCAGCAGTTATGATTCGCGATTTCATTACTGATTCAAATGTTCCTCTTCTCTCTGCCGGATTAAAAGCGCAATACCCAGACGAAAACGCTGACAATGAAGAGCTTTCAGAATGGGTTGTTGGTGTTCGCTGGATCAAACAACTTCCGAAAGAGCAGGCGAAAACGTTTTCAGGCGTCTTCGCGAACCAAAATGTCGTTTGTAAATTACGGCATGAGCAGACATTAAAATTTGTACAATCCCAACTTGGTCAGTAAGAACTGCTAAGTTGGGACTATAACTGCCTACTTTCACCTTTCAGTTCGCTGATCATCTGCTCAGCCAATACCGCCGCAGAGCGCGCCTGGTTAATCAGCGCCGTGCTCATGCTGTCGTCCACTAGCTGATTAGCGCGCTGGTACATGCGAGCAACAAAGCGCTCCAACCCAGCGATTTCAGCCCCAGCCAGCAAAGGTGCAACGCCTTCAGTCAGCTGGTTAAGCGCTTCGTGCATACCGTCCACAAAGCCTTCGCAGTAGTCGCCGCTTTTACCTGTGCGATCGCTCACGCAGTCCATATCATCGCCATCCAACATCCGGCGCATCGTTGCCTTCAGGTTGTTCATTGGCCGTTCCCTACATGTTCCGCCAGCACAAGGAGGCGACGACCGACGGCCTTGACAACTTCCTGGCTACTTTCACGCGTCATTTCCTGCGCAATGTTACCGGCATGGTTTGCCGCTGCGATGGTGGCATCCTTCTTGATTTTCCGCAGGCCGCGTTCAATCGCCGGGTAGTCCGTGTTGTGGAGAGCGTCGTTTGCGATCATAGCCGCAGTACCGGCCGCGCCTTTGTCCGTCACGTCGATGTGCTCAAGAATGGCCGCATGAGCATCTTTCAGCATTTTACCTTCAGCCATCAGCTGTTCCACTTCAGACGTCGGGATGTAACCTTTCGTCGGGCTGTTTTCCAGTGCAGGCATCAGTGCATAGTCACAAACCTGAGTGATGTGACGGCCCACGCTGTCTTCCGGCCCCACTTCGCGCAGGTCGGTCTGACTGGCGCGTTGCACGACGATACCCCAAACAACCTGGTCTGTTTCTTCAGGCCAGCCGTCACAGGCCTCTCCCCGGTAGTAGTCGATATGCTCTTCAGCGGCTTTTCGGGCTTTGTCGGCGCTGTCGTGCTCATCGTAACCGCCGTCGGTACTGTAGGAGAAAAACTCCAAACCGTCGGTCACGCGCTTGAGCTCTTCCACCAGATGGATGTTCTCAGCGCGCATCTGCTCGCCTTCAGTCAATTTGCGCGCCAGATAATTCACCAGCGGCTCGTTGACCTTCATGTCGCGAGGAATGCATTTGCCGTCCAGCAGACCTTGGATCTCAATTGGTGTCATCTTTCTTCTCCTGATATACCAGTTTGCCAGTCAAAATGGCGTCGCGGATGGTGTTGAACTCCTTCGCCCAATACTGCGAATCGACGAAAATTTCCAACTTGTTGTAGTCGTGCTTTTTGCGTTGAATGAAGGCCTGCGCGGCTTCGCGCGTGAAGTGTGCGTTGACGTATTCCCACTCCCAGACGTAGCCGGTTACGGTATGCTCTGGTAACTCGCCGAGCACATCCCATTGCTGATCGACGCGAATAGCCAGAAAATCAGCTTGGTATTCGGCCTGGCATTTTTGGTTGAGCTCGTTTCGCTCGTCCGTATCCAGGTCATCCCAGTATTCTTGGGGGCTAAACCAGCGAGCATCATCTACGGCCACCAGCCGGTCTTCGATGTAGTCCATATCCAGCCCCGTGATCAGGCGTTTCTTTTGAACGACGAACAACGGGTCTGCGGTACAGTGCTCATCAACGCCTTTGCCGACGCAGTGATATTTCAGGCGGGAGACAAAATCAGCCCAGGTTTCCGCGTTTAATGGCGCACCGGTCGCGAGCGAGGGTTTCTGTTCAGTAGTCATTGTTTCGTTTTTCCATCCAAAGGGCGCTTATATTCCACAACCAGTATCGCCCCGCCCTCTCAGCCAACGAAGCTATTGCAGGTACAAAAAAAGGGGCTTTCGCCCCTGTCATTTGCAACATGACCAGAAATGTTTGGCGTGCTCTCCTGGCAATGTATATTGCTTCAGCGGCGAGACGAACTCAGTCAGCAGCGGATCCCTCATCCAGACGTTGAACAGCGTCGTTAACGTGAGCACTTCATTTTTAAAGCACTCACCTTCAGCCAGATCGCGCGCGCGGATGCGGGCTTCAGGCGACAGTGTTTGCCCCGCAATCTTCTCCAGAAAATTCACCAGTTCTAAAGGGATCCGGCCTAGCGATGATGGTGCAGGTGGCTCATTTAACAGGTGAGTGATGATTTTGAGCCAATCATCATTGTTAACGACCACCAGGGGGATATTGCCAGGACGGAAATACTCAACCGATACAGCCCCGCCGTCATAGGCCTTAACCGTTGCACAATCGGATAAGACAGCCCTGTTTTTGCCTATCACATAATACCCCTGGTGATCGCTGTGCGTGCAGGTGTGAATTATCCGCAGCCCCGCTTCCAGTATCTGTTCGCTGGTGGTTTTAGCTGGTGAGTGGCTCATTACTGCATATCCTTTTTTTCCTGCCGACGGTATAGCGCTGTAACGATGAACACAATCAGCGCGGCCATAATGAGTGGGTTTTTAAACGGTGGTTCAAAGGGACCGAAACCGATCACGATCGGCCCGCCAAGGGCACACGCCCACAGCGATAACCAATAGATGGTTTCAGGGAAGTTCTCTCGGACAGAAGGCCTGGAAAAAATGAGAACATGAGAAACCAGCGCAATCGCGACTCCCATCCACAGTGAGTTGATATCCAACGCTCCCAGAATTCCCGCGACGCCTGCACCAAACAGTGCGTATGCCAAAGCGGCATACTGAACCAGCATGGCAAGTTCCCGACGGTCGGCTTTTTGCTCTTCCGTTAATTTCATCTTTTTCTCCAGGGTTAATGAATGAGGGAAAACTTATCGCTAACCTGCGCCATGTAGCGGATCATCTCAATCCCTACCCACTCGCCGACGTAGGTGCTGACACCGTTACCGATCTGCTTATACGCGGAGGTATCGCATACCGGGAATTCAAACCAGTCTGGAACCCCTTGCAAACGTGCATATTCACGCACTGAATACGGACGCGCTCCCAGAGGGAAACGTTTATCAACGACTAATCGTGTCGATTTATCCTTTGCATAGTGAGCTACACACGTCGGCGCGATATCGTCTTTGGCCGGGTCGCTAATGATGGGTAAATCGCGATATCCGCCCTGTAGGCGTGTTTCTACCGACTTAGGGATACGAACATCCGGGTTATCCTCTAAAATCGCGCTGAGGGGGATTGGGCGCGTATTTTCCGGCGGGCGGATATCGAACGGGTGTCGTGTGCCAATGATGATCAGGCGGTGCCGACGCTGCGGTACCCACAGCTCAGATTTCACGGGGCAGAATACCTGAATGAAATAGCCCGCCAGCTTGGTCATGGCTTCCATAACGACCGGGAAAGCCTGCATGCCCGGCACGTTTTCAATGACATAGAACTCAGGCCGGGCGACAGCCAGGTGGCGCAGTGCGTGAAGGAATAGCTCATCACCCGTTCGCGTGCCGTGGATGTCGCCGATCGTCGAATACTTCGTACAGGGATAGGTAAACGACATGCCGTGGCAGCTATCCTGCTCCAGCACCATTTCCTGTGTGATATCGCAGTGTTTGATATGGTCGCCCAGGTTGTGGCGATAGGTCTTAACGGCATCTTCGTCCAGTTCGAAAGACTGGGCGATCTGAATACCGGCATTCTTCAGGCCGATATCCATCAGCCCGGCACCGCAAAAATAACTGTTCATCAGAACTGGTGACATTCGACTTTCCTCAGAGATGGTCGATGATTTCTATGGCTATGCTCAGCCATATTGCACAGAGAGAAAGTGACAACATCACGCGGTAACGTTTAGGAATGTCATTCTCGCTGTTGAATTGAAAAAGGGCCCAACCGAATATCACACTCATCAGCCCAAGAAGAAAATAACCCAGGGTAGCGTGCCCTTCTGGTGTTTTACCGATAGCCGATAAAATCTGGTTTAAATGGCCCATTAATGACAAATCGCCTTAAGGTCTAAGCAAAGTTAATCCAAAGAATTGTGGCAATTGCACCCAGCCCAGCAATTCCGCCCGCCACCATCAGACCCAATGATGGGCGAGGGATACAGCACGCTACGACGAAAAAGAGGATGAAAAAGGCCAACATAACAATGGCAAAGGGTGAAATGCCACTCGCTCCTGATACAAAGTCGTGTACAGTCATTATCGATACTCTTAGTGATTGGTTTGACGTTCAGCGGCATACAGGCGAGCCAGAATGCCATCCAGCGCGCCATCCAGCGCTTTGTAAAACGAATCTGTGCCAGCCATTTCGTCACGCATATCCAGCAGCGCTTCCAGCTCGGCATCGTCGATCGGCTGCACGGCATTGCTGGTGGCCGACACTACTTCGCCCGCATCAACAGGAACCCCGGCTTTAAACAGTACGTCGATAGCGTCCTGTCGGTACATCACCGGACGGCCGGAAGGCGGCGTCCAGTTGATAGGCTCCAGCATCACTTTCATTTCGACTTTTGCATCCACCAGCGCTTGTGTCAGCTCGGCGAGCAAGACAACGTCAGCCCCGCTTGGTGGTTGAAGCCCTAAGGCTGGAGGGATTGCGACGGTTTGATAGCTCACGGCATTCACCTTCTTACTTGGCTTCGCCAGGAGCCGAAAACAGTTCAGGCTCGCGCATCTCGATCATGACACACATCCGGGTATAACCAGAGATAGCATCGCCTTCTGGCTTTCCGTCAATCAGCGCCTTGATACAATCGGGGCGATAACCCGACCAGGACACCGCTTCGCCTGCATCAGGCTCCACCAGCACAACCGGCGCAGACTTGAAGCCCATATTGCGGAACAGCTCGCGATGAATTTCGATGCTGCCTTCTACGAACTCAACACCGTTTGCGGCCAGGCGCTCTTTGGTCATACGGCAAGGCTGGCAATTTGGGAGGCTGAAGATAATGACTTTCATGGTGACCCCTGTTATCGGTTAGTTTGTTTACCTGCAACCAGTATCCCCTCCCCCCAACGGCTGACGAAGCATTTGACATAAAAAAAGCACCTCGAAAGATGCTTTTATTTTGGTATTTTAAAACGCCAGGCCCGCATGATGTTTGGTGGAAAAATGGGGGGCGCTGCAACCGTGCTTTTACTGATAATTGGAAAGTGGTTGACCGATCATCCCAGTGACCTTCAACAGTTCTCCAGCGGTGACTGTGCGCAGCATTTCGGAGCGCCCGAACTTAACGTAATCCTCACGGGACATGGTTTTGTAATCCGGATGTGGCCTGTCGTTACAAAGCTGCCAATTCTGGTCAGCGCTATCGCGGCGAAGCACGAAGACATCGACCGACATGTGCAGGCCAGCGCCAAACATTGCCGTAGCAACAATTTTTGCCTGCGAACCATCATTGCGCTGAATAAGCTGTTCCGCTTTGGTGACCAGTTCTTGTTCTTTCATTTTTCGTTCCTCAGCTGGTGGTTGTCATAAACAGGGGGAACCCCCCTGCCCTATTGGTTATGGACGGTCTTCCAGTGCCAGGATCTGTTTATCAATCGCCTGAAGCTGTGCAGCGAAACGCTTTTCGATTTCGTTACGCAGTGCCTGATAGGCAAGTAGCTTGGTCGAATACAGCGGCAAGCCACCGTAGAATTCAGTTGGGTTACCGGCCGCGCCGTGTGAGTTAGGTTTTGACCAGGCCGGATAAATAGCAATGGTTTCACCTTTGAACGAACCGATCTTGGCAGCGTCGTAGGTAAAGCCAGTAGTTTTACCTGAAGCCGGGATAGCAATATCAGGCTGAACCTGATCAGTAACACGCAGAGCAGCAAGAAGAGTTTTCATGATGATTCCCTTATGTTGTTTGTTTTGTTTACCTGCAATCAGTATCATCCCACTCCACCCGCTGACGAATAGCTAAAACAAAAAAAGCACCAAAAAAGGTGCTTTCTATGCATAGTGGGATTTGCCTTACAACGACAGTTCGTTAATCCTGCCCTCCGGCCGTTTACCCAAGGTCGTCATCTCGCCGAATTCAAAGAGGCCGCAAATCTCTTCCCCGATCGGAGCCACCAGCACGCGCCAGCGACCTGTACCATTCTCACCCCAAAGCTTAACACCAGCAGCGTCCAGCTCTTCTTCTGTGGCGAAGAACTTTGCTCCTTCCAGTTTATCGACAGCGATCAGTAACTGGCTATCTACCGTAAAGCATATCCCGTGCTGGTTCATGAAGAACAAACGACGTTGTGCATCACGGGTAGAGATAATAGTTTCCCCGTTTGGTAGCGGGGTGGCTGAAGTGGTTTTCACACTAATCAACCGCCCTGCTTTCTCCAGTCCACCGATCAGGATACCTACGGCATTGGTCAAATCGCTGTAAGGCGGTAAACCCACCAGCTTTTGGAAAGCCATACGTTCATCGTGTGTTTTCAGCTCCGTAGTGCGAGTATGAATTTTACCATCGTCGTGATCGGCTGCGCCCTGCTCTGCCAGAATTTTTTGCAGCATCAGGTTGCCTGCTGTCCCAGGGTCATTCCACAGTTTCTCGCCCTTCAGTAGGTTTTCGGCAAACAGGCTGCTTGTGGAAAAAGGTGCGGGCACTTTGCCTACAAACTGAAATACCACAGTGATGACACTTTCATACTTTTCCATTACACACCTATTCATTCGTTTTGTTTACCGAATGATACCACTATCTGATCACACGGCGAAACGGCGGAAGCGAGTCGAGAATGTTCTGGCCGTACCGTGTGTTCTTGATGCGAGAGTCCAGTATCGTCACTGCACCTGTATCGGTCTCGGTTCGGATGAGTCGCCCCACAGCCTGGATAAGTTTGATACACGCCTGAGGAACGGTTATTTCTTCAAAGGTGTTACGCCCCGCCTTCTCCATCCACTCAGTCATCGTCTGACTAACCGGATCGCTCGGTACGCTAAATGGCAGCTTGGCAATAATCACGTTATCGCAGTAATCCCCAGGCAGGTCCACGCCTTCACTGAAAGAGGCCATGCCGAAGATAATGCTTGGCTCGCCACGATCAATACGCAGCTTATGACGGGAAACGATTTCCGTTTTCGGCATCGTGGTCTGCATGAGGATGTGCTCTTTGATGTCCTCCGGCATACCCTCACACACCTCTGTCATTTGCTTGCGGGATGAAAACAGCACCAGACATCCTTTACGCCGTAACATCAGCTTAGGCATCAACTCGATCAGCTCATCGGTATGCGCCTCGGCATTCTTTGGGGTACTGCGCATCCTGGGTACGAACAGAACACCGTTGTTCTCGTAGTCGAACGGGCTTCTCGCCAGCAACGTTGGCGTGTCCATTTTCAAACCCGCTTCATTCAGGTAGGCATTGAAGTTGCCCATTGTCCGCAAAGTCGCTGAAGTAATGATCACCCCATAGGCTTCGTTCCACAGCTCTCTATCCAATTGCTCACCAGCATGCACTGGGCTGCTATGAATAATGACCTCGGATTTATTGTCACGCTTGATGTTTACCCAGCGCGCTACCGGTACTGCAAACTCACCTTTCTTCGCCGGGGCAGCAAAACGACTCATCGCTTCAAGCAAGTTTTCTACACGGTTCTTTAAATCACCGATAGCCATTTTGTGGCGGGCATTATCCTCAGCGACAATTTTATCGCCTGCCTCATCAATGATGATTATCATTTTCTCAACCAAACTCTGCATTTGGTTTGCCAGGTACAGCCCGTTTTTAAACAGTGCGCGCACATCATTGGGTACGTCACCTTCAGGGAACCGATAGACGTCAATGTTACCGTGGTCGTTCCGGAAGTTGAGTGAAGATAAAAGAGTTCCGCGAACTGTCATCATCTCGGCAGCCGTGTCCGATGCCAGCGCCACCAGCTTGTAAACGTGGTCATTCATCTTCTCACCGTAAGGGGTCTGCATGTCCATCACCATGTCACTGACGTCACCCAACCAGCGCGCCGTGTTATCCAACGAGGCATTTGCGGCAAAGTGCTCAATGGCCTTACTTGTAAGGTGATGGCCTTCGTCGAAAACGTAGATGGTTTCTTTCGGCGGTGGCAGGATGACACCACCACCCAAAGACAGATCGCTCAAAACGATATCGTGGTTAGCTATCACCACATCGACTTCTTCCAGTCGGCTACGCGCGGCAAAGAAGGGGCAGTTTTTGTAATGCGGGCATTTAATCTTAGGGCACTGGCTGGCGACCGCATTAACTTTGTTCCAGGATTTGTCGGCAAGCTCCAGCGGATATGTATCACGCTCACCATTCCAGTCACCACTTGCGAATTCGTTACCCAGACTCGTCATGTCGTCGCGAACGTAACCATACGCATTATGCTCGGCATCGACGTGCGCATCGTAGCGCAGTCGGCAGAAGTAACGGCCACGACCTTTCGCCATAGCGTATGAAAATTTAAGACCGCCCTGGCTTTGGATTTCCGGCAGGTCTTTAACGACAACTTGCTCCTGAAGCGCCACGGTTGCTGTAGACAGAACGAGAGTCTTTCCCTTTTCCATCGCCAACGGGATCAGCGGCAGGCAGTACCCCAGCGTTTTACCGGTGCCGGTACCGGCTTCAACTACACCGACAATAGGCTTGTCGTTATCTTCGGGAATGTTGGTAATGATGGATGAGCAAAAGCGGATCATGTCTTGTTGACCAGCACGCGGCTTCAGTCCCTTGGATTCCAGGAAGTTGCTGTATGCTTTTGCCGTTTGTTCTTCGGCGGTCAATTTGGTTTTGCTGCTCATCGTTCTATCCCATAGATTTATTATTTACTGATTTAATTTTATCGCACCACCAGCGCTGACAAAGTGACATCCAAAATTAAACCGCCACAAAGGCGGTTTAGTTCACTTACTCCACAAACCAGAGCGAGGCAAGATAGGCGCACCCGGCAATCTTTTGTTCGTGCTTCGGGTCGAAGCTTTTCAGGATAACCACGATATGCGCCAGCGCCCATTTCAGTTCGACACCTTCCTTGGCTGCTGGTGGGCATTCAAGCCCGTGGTAAAACCAACGCTCAATGAATGCAATCCAGGGGTTCTTTCCCTGTTTGAATTCGTCAGGGATGAGATCCCATTTTGGCAGAAACTTTTCAATGTCCGGAGGCCCAAATGCCAGAATGACCTGTGTGATGTTCTCGTTCGGCGTCCACGTCTTCATGATTTTCCTTTCCAGCGTCAGGATTTGGTTTTCAGTGATTCGGCAATTTTGGTGAGCACCGCACGCAGCTGAGTTTCATCGGCGATGATAGCCGGGATGGCGTTCAGGCATTCCTGGGGCAGGTAGATATTACCGAAGAATACCAGCTGATCTTGAGTTGGTTGGAAGCTGCAAATCCACTCCCAATCGTTATTGGTTTCCCAAATACACAGCAACTCGGTACCGTCGTTGTTTTCGGTCGTCAGTTCCAAACCGCGACGCTCGGCAAAGCTATGGGTTGTCTTTGAGATCTGCATTTTTAATCCACGAGTAAGGGCGGTATTGAGTTCTATTATCCAGCAGTTCTACAGTTGACGAAGGGGGATGGAGGTGTTTTTTGTTTTGGCGAACAAGGGGGTGGTTTTTATTGGTTTTTCTTCTGCTTTAGTTGATATTCTATCGTAACACGCTGTTTATTAAGCGATTTTAAACTTTGGTTTTTTTGGCGAAAAAAATGGTTTTTGCTACAGGAAATGAGGGGAGGGGAGGGCTGTAAAGAAAAAGCCACCGGGGTAGGTGGCTTAGAAAAGAACTTACTCACTGTCTTCCTGAAGACTTTTTGTTAGCTTCAGACGTATCAGACGCTCTATGTCTTCGACGACTTTTTGATTGAGCCTGTTAAACTCAAAGCGGACTTTCCGGCCGTTACCACTGTAACTGATTCGTGCATACTGATCCTTGTTCTCGAATGCGACAATATCAGATGTTTTCCATGCAGCGGCGGGCTTCGCTTTATCAGCCATGATTTCCAACATAGTGGCTACTTCTTCCAGGATATCTTTCTGAGTCTCCTGAATATTCTCAACAGGCTTGTCCTTACGGTTGTCTTGGACTTCCTGGCACAGCTCACCAATGTCGATCATTTCCTTCTTCGCCGAACCCTGCACCTTCGCTAAACGGCTATAGAAAGTATTCGGGATACCTTCGCAATCTGGGAACAGAGCGATCAGGCGAGGGTCGATTTGGGCAGCTTGAATCCGCTTACGGACAGACTCGGTACTAATGCCGATATGCTGCGCAAGTTCCTCATTGGTCGTGAAACCATTCTCTTCCATCAGTTTCAAATACTGCATACCAACTTCGCGATACGAGAATTTGCGAGAGCTTTGTGCGGCGCTGATGATAGAGAAGATATCTTCGTTTGAGATATCGTTTGGTAATACCCACAGCGGTAAATCAGCTGATAGCTTTTCACAGCAGTAGCGGCGTCGGCTACCTTCAATGAGTTGATAGATTCCATCTACGCGGACAGCGATACCTTCGGTATCCACCCCTCTTTCCCTGATCTGCTCAAGGATGTCACGCATGGAGTTCTCGTCGAGCGCTTCCTGGTTGCGTGGGTTGAGGGCGTGAACCACTGTTTGCTCAGATACTTTACTGCCAGGAACGACAACATGCTCGGCATCGACTTTACGGCCATCTTTTAAGGTGAATGTTCTCTTAGGTGCGCCTGCACCCCGCAGTGGTGGTAATCCGCTTTTTTGCTCAAAGCCGGTTCGCTTGCCTGCACCCAGATACATATCCTTGCTTGTGCCTCTTTCTACGTCGGTCATTTTTATTTCTCACTTTTCGCCGAAAAACTTTTGATTTCATTAATAAATTGCTGATACACAGAAGTGACTGACATTTCTGCCATGTCAAATTGTTTTGCAGGGCACAGGTCTTCTGACTTCTTGATATCCAAGACGGTGCGGCCTCGTTCGGCCGCAGCAACAAACGCTTCAGAGTGTTTGATGTTCGTAGTCATAAACTTGTCCTGCACAGTTCGCACCAGCTTATTCAGAGTGCGAACTTCGTGCTGGCTTTTATCATCGACATTAACAGCCAGCACCTTCATCCATTTGATGTTTTCACCCCTGGATGGAAGTTGTTGCAGACGAGCGCCGATCGTCAACATGTAGTTCGTCGTGGATGCAAAGTCATATTCACGCGGAGTGATAGGAACGAGAAGGGCGTCGGCGGCTTCGTTCGTAGACCAGATAATTGGTGAGTCCTGCGGTGGGGTGTCGATGAAGATTAGGTCGTAATGCTGTTTCAGCACAGGGATAACAACATCTCTAAAGCGCGTTAAAAGCGTATTGCGCTCTTCCTTGTTCAACCGCCAATAGGTATCAGTAAAACGGTCATCAGTAGGGAAGGCCGTGATGACGTCCATATTTGGCAGGTGAGTGCTAAACGGAATGTTGGCAATGATGTCCGCTTCTGAGTAACCGGCGTTGATGTACTGTGAGAAATCACCCTCAGGCTCGTATTCGGCTAACAGCACATCAGTGATAGTCAGATAGATATCATCTTCGCTGGTGGAGCGGATCAGGTTGTTACCGATAGACCCTTGGGGGTCAAGGTCAATGATGCAGCAACGCGCGTTCAGATTTAAATCCAAAGCTGACGCCAAGGCGATCGTCGCGGTCGTGGTACTTTTGCCTGTACCACCTTTGTGGTTTTCAACGACGATAACCCGAGACTCATACATGTCGGAGTAACGGGGCGCGCCCAACTCATTCATGATGGCCTGCACGTCAAATCGTGTGTAAAGGTGGTTTTTGTTTTGGAAGATAGGCTCACCAATAATTTTCTGATCTTGTAACTCGGTCAGAATTTTAGTGAACGTATTACGTGACTTGCCGAAGAAATCAGCGAGCATCGTTTTGTTCAGGCAATGGTTATAAATGAGTCTATCTAAGCCATCTACCTGCTCATCAGTGACCTTGATGGTATTGGCTTCGGTGATGGATTCTTTCAGAGAAATTTGCTCGGCTTTCATTCGCTGGCCGATGACCAGGATTTGATCAAGAATTGACATAAATAGCCCTCTAATTGTTTTTCATTATTATTAATGCAAATTGAGCGCAAGACAAGGTAAAAGTGCATTGTAATGCATAATTATTAAATATTCGCATCGTGAATGTCAGGGTGGGGGTTGGCGAACAAGGGGGTTGTTTTCACATTTAAAAGATAGGTCACCCCCTCCAATGCACTGGCATTACTGTGTTTGAGAGGGAATGTACGTTTGACGAATTATTGAGTCTGTAACGCAGCGACTTCCGCTCTTGTGGCAAGGCGCTGACTACCAAACAACCCCTTGATCAGAACAGGTTTCTCTTTTTTCCATCCCTTGATGGAGTTCAAGCCAAACGGCTTCGGCTTGTTGTGATTCCAGCTTGCGATAACACTGGTCTCATTGACCTCGACGATCAGGACAGGGTGTACAGACACGGTGGGAATATTCGTGCTCCCCAGTTTGTGGCGAGTGATAGACCATACGGTATCGCCCACCTTCAGTTTGCTAATGACCATAGCAGAGTTCCCGGCAGATAAAATGAAGCCGCCCGCAGGCGGCTGGTGGATGGACGTTAGGAGTTAACCCAGCTGGTGGTTTGCTCCAGCGCGAACTTAACGATGTCACATTGGTAAACGTGCCCCTCGTTAGCATCGTTCGCGATCTTAGCGCCGATAACTTCAGCCACTTCGTAATACCAGATGCCCGGCCCTTCTTTCCCGGTGAAGGTCTCATCGCACTCTTCAACGATGTCGATAGCCAGTTCACGGATCCAATCGGCACATTCGATTTCACCACCACCAGCAACGTTGAAGTCGATACGTTCCTGCGCGGTGTCATCATTCACGATGAGTGGGACGCGGGTTTCGTTGAAGCTGCTGAAGATGAACATCGCGACCAGAGTTGGGTTCAGAGACATGGTGTATCCTCGTTTGTGTTATCAGTTGTTGGACTTCCAGTATCCACCAGCACCAACCGGTGACGAAGGCAAAAGGATGAAAAAAACATATTTATTACCGCTGCATCACTTGAGGGTTACCGCAGTTCCGATATACAGCATGCCGCCGTTCAGGAGTGGTGTTGCTTTAACACCGTACACGGCATTCGCCTCGCCATTTGACGCCTCGGATGCAGCCGCACTTAATTCCTCCAATGCGACGCGAGCTTGCCTTGACGGTATCACTCCCCGCCTATTGGCTTCAAAATTAGCGATGACTTGAACCATCCCATGAATTTTTTGTATGGCATAAATATCAGGAATGAGATCGGTTGTAAGTATCAGCATTGTTCTACCTCACGCGACTTGATTCACTCGCTACGCAGCGGGTGGAACTTCTTTAACGACCAAGATCTCAACTTCAGCGCCCTGTTCCTTTTGCGTTAACTCGACACAGCGCAACGCCGCAGATTTTGCAGAGCACCACGAGTGCGCATACCAGTCACGCTCTCCAGTTCGGCAGGCAACAGCATGGGTAGCTTTCCACGTCAGTTCCGCTTCTTGCACTTTGCCATTTGGCAGTGTGCAGTAAAATTTGCGCAGCCCCTTTTTCATTTGTCACCGTCCTGTTGGGCAATACCCAGAGCTGCGATCTCTTTGCGAATATGGTCAAAGCCAGCCCCAGTATTCACATCATAATCACTGACTACCGCATTCAGCACCTGTACCTGTTCGGCTGGAGTAAGGGCGCGTTCCAGGGAAAGGTCAGAAGCAACATCCGCGACGTTTTCGAGCGTCAGTGTATCGATGGCAATCATCTGGCCTTCTTTGAAATTGCTCATCAGATAATTGATCAGGTACTCACGAGTGCCGAAATTCATACAAATTCCTCAGATTGGGAAATTAGCCCCCGTAACCGGAGGCGATACAATTACGCTCGACGGCAATATGCCTGTCTGAGTTTAAAGGCTTCTTCAGCAAGATTGAATGCCACGTTAGCCGCTTCGCTATCCCTCGGCCCCGATGGACGGTTATTGTCCCAAAGGGTAGATGCCACACCCGTAAGCGCGCTTGCCAAGAGTGAATCGAAAACAGCTTGTTCCTCGTCAGAGGTGATGATTATCTCATATCCCATTATTGCCTCGTTATTGGTATAGGGAAGGGGGAGTGACCGCCGGAGCGGTCAGTCGTCAGTCAATTAAGCTGCGAGGAACGTGATCTCATACGAACTCAGTTTATCGTCACGTTCCATGCCTTCAGTCAGCGCGATGATTTCTTGCCAGAGGGCTTTGGTCTTCTCACCGCCACCTTCAACCATGCCATCGACCTTCAGGTAGCGTTCTGGGTGGGTGACGGTCAATCTGCGCTTCACGGGATCCCAGCCACTGTAATGACTGATTTGAATATCGATATCCGCCAGCTTTTCCGGCGCGGTACGTTTGAGGTTAAGCACAGCATCGAAGGTAAAGACAATACGGTCGTTATTGTCTTCGGTGTCGTACCAGACCGTGTAACGAGGCTTCTGACGCACACCGCGACCGGAGCGACCCCAATTGGTCGTGTGCTGACGGATGGATAGCAGGGTACGTTTATGGGAAGTGATACCTGCGTAACGTAACAACTCAGCTAAAGTATGCATCGGTTTTCCTCGTGTTATTTGTTTTGTTTACTCATTAAATTCTCACACGACCCGAACTGCTGACGAAGTGAATCACGATAAAAAATACGCGCCCTTTCATCCCATTCCCCAGGAAAACCAGAGCCAAACTCTTGGCCGCAAAATTGGCAAGCAGACATACCCCGCTCGACGCGCGTTCGGGCAGGGTATCGAGTTTTGAAATGGCTAATCAGTGTAGGGATTTCACCAATAGGCCGTTATCGCGGGCATGTATTAGCAAAGCATTGTGCCGTGACTGTACATCTGCCAAGTCACTTACGCTGCCGTTAGTGATCAGCCAACCATTGGTGCCTGGGGTGCTGTATTGCACCATGCGCTTGCCACCCGCCTGAGTGTAACGGTGTGCGCGCACCTCTATACCCTGAGGAAACATACCTACCCCCTAACTTCGCTCAATGAGGAATTGCATAGCATCATCGTTGCTACGCAGAACAACGTCTTTGTGCTCCACCCACTTGAAAGCACCGTTACTGCATTGGACAGGATCCCTGACAATCAGCGAACCATCAGCGCCAATGACATACTCATACCCAGCTTCTGCAATTGCTAAGCGATAATTGGAAGCCACCAGCATTAACAGTGTGTCGAATACTCCAGAGGCCAAGGCTTTTTTAGCGGCTTGAATGCGTGCCGATGTTCCGGCGTTTGGTTCCAACTGCTGAATACGCGTTGCATCTTCCAGGAGCATTACGATCAGGCCCTTCAGTTCGTCAATCATGGAGGTAACTCTCAATGCAGGGTGCCCCGAAGAGCACCGAGGGTTTTATTCAGGCTTGAAGTCCGAAGGGACGACAACGCGGAAAAAATCGAAGTCCTGCACGGTGGCCTTACGCATGTCATCCGATGGGGTGATCAGCTGCGGCTCCATAGACAGGCACGCACCTAACTGCGGCTTGCTTGCCAGAACGCCTAAGATGTTCGGTTGCTCAGGAAAGGTATAACCAAATGTGTGGCCGTTCTTGACCCAGTATGTACCGTTGATTGCGCTCATCGCTTTTGTCCTTACGCTGGTGGATCAGTGGGTCAGATAATGGTTGATGGCACGCTCAACGAACGAGACCGGCAGACCACTGCCATGCGCCAGGCGCTGAGTGTTAGAACGAACCAGCTCACGCTCATAACCAAAGCTGCTGCTGTAGTGGTACCACAACGTGCGACCTTTCTTGAACAGGTCGGACTCGTTTGCTATGCGCATGAACTGAGCCGGAGTCTGGCTCGGGCGTTTTGGTTTTTGGTTGATAGCGTTCATAGTAATGACCTCGATAACTGTTATTCGTTTTGTTTACTGCCTCTAAAAACAGTATCACCCACGGGTAACCGCTGACGAAGCGAATCGAAGGAAAAAAAGATATTTTTTTGAGAGGGGAGGGCAAAACAGAATGGGGGAGATCCCCCCATAGTTTAGATGGCGTATTACCGTTCGGTAATGCTGGTGGCATTTTGCATTCCGGAAAGTTTCACCCAGGCCATAACTTGTTCTTTGTCCAACTGGCCGCTCAGGGTGATGTAAGCCGGAGCGGCAACCAGGAGCGAATTACCGATAGAGAAATGGACGTTCACATCAACGCGGGACGCCCAAGGTATAGCAAACCAGAACACGGCATCGAATGGGGAGTGGATATTGATGCCATGTATCAGCTTCACTTCCCAGCGAACACCATATTCACCTCTGATGCCACGATAGAGGTGACCACGATCGCAGGCCCAGTCATCACCATCTACGTCACGCCAGATAAGCAGTTTATCATCTACAGCCTTAACGCTAGCCCCATAACGGGATAACAGATTCAGGATGGCCGCTGGTTCCTTAGCGAGGATGCTTTCAAGAACCACTCGCGAATCACCACGAACCTGTGTCACCGTCACAGTATCGTTTTCACCGAACCAAACTTGATGACCACTTTCTGCCAGGTGAGCAATCAGATTTAACATTGTAACTCCATGTGTTAATTATTTTTGTGTTAATAGTTAACCATGACCTTTACCGCTGACGAAGTTAAAAGGACGACAAATTTGGAAGGTGTTAAAACGGGGATTAATTGCAAAGAGATTGGCAAACCACATCATGCTTAGGTCTGCCGATATGAATGGCGCAGCAGATCTCAGTTTTTGCAGTCGAGCTTTTTGACGAGCCAGCGCTGAACCGGGAGGGTCTCTAACTCCATTTCAATGGTACATCTCTGGTCTGCAATGATGGCTTCATAGGTTAACGTGTCTTTAGAAACCGTACCCTGGGAAATGAAAATCTTTGCATTTGCTAAATAATCAAATGCAACCTTGCGAGCGATGTGCTCGTTCTCTTCGTTCAGATGCAGTTTTGGCAACTCACCCTCAGCCGTAGTAGCTTGAGCCAATGTAGGTAACGCAAGGGTCAGCGACAATAAAATAAGCAATCTTTTCATTGGATATTAACCTGTTGGGATTATAATCTGCCGAAGCATATCATTTCTGATATACCTCGGTTCTGTTTTTTTGGGTTATCCGCCAGGGTAAAGCAACTCGAAACGTTGAAGGAAAGCAACGCGGGCTTCCTCCGCCGGGAGAAGTCGTAACCCCATCAAATCCGCTGGTGGATATTTAGCGGGATCCGGAAACGCCTGGGCACCATGTCGGCCGAACATACTCATTTCAGTTGCGAGCATACGCAAATCAGCCACTTTCACCTCCGGCGACTCCACCAGCGGCAAACCATACTTTGCTCGAATAGCGCGATCGACACGACCTTCGATTTCACGGTAGTCCGGCAAGCGCGCTTTAAGAGGGCTGCTCACATCACCGCAGTATGCTTCACTGGCATCATGCATCAAGGCTTCGAACGCAAGATGCGGTTCAACCAAATGGCTGACCAGCACGCAATGCTGAGCCACGCTGTAATGCTGATCCAGGTGACCGGTAAAACGACAGATATTGGACAGAGCCGTCGCGATATCCTCAATATTAATCGCATCAGGGTTGATATCTTGGAACGAAAAACGTTTCCCGCTGTGGGTCAGTATCCAATCCGGGGCGGAGCCTTGTTTTACTTGTACGTGCATAGCTGCCAACAACTGCGCCACCAGCGACCGCTCCAACACAGTCAAATTACCAGACGTATCTGCCTGAAGGAATTCAAGCTGCTGTTTAGTGTACTTCGGCAAAGTCATCTTCTCTCCGATTTCATAAACGCTTTAACGCGCAGATTTTAAAGCCAACTTGTAACGGGTCTTTACTGCTTACTGACTGATTTTGCTCTTCTGAATTTGTTGCCAGGCCTCAATCTCTCTTTGAGAATCAGCATCCATGTCACCGGCCTGCAATGTGATTTGTTCCTCCAGAATGGAATCGAGATAGAGGTGATAGCGAGCACGCCGCTGTATACGCATAACAAAGAGAGCAAATACCAATACCCCACTACCGATCAGCGAGAAGGAAATGGCTGGGAGTGATGTCATCGGCATAGAGGAACTGCCGTCGTTAATCCACATAGACAGCTTTACCACCAGCACCGCAATGACCAATAGAACTACTGGGCGCATGATTGGGCGAATGGTACTGAAGCGGTCATCCCGGATGGAAAGGAGAACACCTTGAGAGGGGTCGTAGAGTGCCATCGTAAATACTCCGGTTGTTAATCTTAAAACAAAGCTAGCACGGTGCATTTGGCTGACGAATAGCGAGCGGCCACAGTAGAACGTCTTTTTTGGGTAAGTGAGAGCGCTTGATTACGTATGAGAGATACCAGAAAAAAACGCCACTGTTGCTGGTGGCGCTTAATCATATCGTGTATGAATTATCGAACGGAACAGACGGAAGCGATTAGATATCCAGCTCAACGTCAGTTCGGGGACGACAACAACAAGGCAACACTTCGCCTGGATTCACAAAGGCCAGGGGCTTAGTCACATACTCCACCGTACCGGCCAGTAAAGACACTCGGCACGAACCGCAGTAACCTTCCCGGCACTGATACTCAACCACAATGCCTACTGACTCCAGTCGTTCGAGGATGGTACTCACGTCGCTGGTGGCTTCAATCCGCTTTTTGCTATGTACTGCATGGATACACCCAGACATAATTCCACCCTATGTAGTGATACTGAACCAAGGGATCTTAAAATGTGCTAAAAACGCCTCAGCGGCTCCCAGAGGCGTTTCTTTGTTTCCAGTGCAATCGTATGTGGATTTAAATCAAAAAGTCGCCCTGAGACGTTTTCATGGCGAATGAGAAGGGATCCCGATCCTTCTCCGATCTACTTTACGACGCCGTGGAGCGACTCACGGCGTCGATAAAACGTTTTTCCCCAACACCAAACAAGAACGAGTCCAGCGCTTTACGGCCCGCTAACTCAGCCCCTTCCAATGCCGTTGCCAGGAAGTCGATCGGGCACACCATGCGGCCAGACAGCTTATGGGTGACCACCAGGTGATGGTCATTCATGGAGCGGGTAACCAGAAACTCTACTTGTTCACCATGTACCGATCGGCTGAAGCTCGCTTCCACTGAAACATGCGCATAACCATTTGCCGTTTTTACCTTGCCTGCCAACTCCATACGCTTCTCCTGTGTCGTTTTCTTGTCTGTGGTCAATCCTACCACCAAGCACCCTCCGACAAAGCGGGATTAACACAACTTGCCAGCGATTCTCTCGGCCAACCCCTCACAGGAGAACAACAAGTTATTTTCCTGTTCACGGTTCCCAAAATGAAAAAACCGCCCAAGTGAAGGCGGTTTCAAATCCAGCATATTGCTCGCGTTATTCCTCGGTCAGAGGCTTCAACGAGAAACGCCCAATCCGGGTATAGCGACCCAGATAGAACCCGACGAACGAGCTCAACACCACACACATGGTTCCAGTAAACCCAATTGGTTCATGCAGTACATGCTGCTGAATGTTCATGATCGCCCACATGCAACCGGCGTAACACAGAAAACCAGGAACGGATACCAAACGTTGCTCTCCGTTTGTCAATGGCCTTAGCCACCCATACACCGCGCAACCAAATAAAGCGAAACAGATAAACAGGCTCGGAAACGCTCCATCAGCCAGGGCATTCATCCCCGCCACAACCAGAAACAGTAACGATACGTTAAACCAGTACAGAGATCCCGGTGCCGGTATTTTAGTGCCAAACAATCCAGACTCACTCGGTGCCTTTGCCGCTTCGATGCTCATGCTTACCCCTCGTTGATTGTTAGTTCGTGATCGGCCAATCCAATCACTTGAGCCCTCGACATCCCCCACGGATAACGAGAGCAAAACTCAGAACTTTAAAACCCTGCCCAGCCTCATCACCAAATCGCGATAAAGCCACTTTCTTCGCCCCCGACAGAGTGACCCACCTTGTGACACAACATCACCAGATGAATATTAAGACCCATACGCTCCGTGACGAAATTGCTTAACGAAGCCAATGATGAGTATCCAATTTCGTCACTGAATGCCTTGCCCGCGAAATCACAAAGTAACTTCACCAAACCTATCTCATCCACCAGCGCCAGGCTCAACGTCAACGCAACTACCTCTGTGCGCTCTCCCACCCCAGATGCTCGTTGCGCCGATCGCTCTGTGGCAATTCCGCCGCATCCGACAAGCTCGGCTCCACACTTTTCAACAGCGTGAACTATGGGGACCCCCAAAACTCTCCCTCAGGGCTTCCTTCTCAAATAACCGGGTGGAAAGCTGAACCCTCTTTCACACCCGAGAAACGACTCAAAGAGTACGGGAGCCAAAAAAATCAGGCAAAGGTTATCGGCCTCGTTTTGCGCCCGTTTTGGGACGGACTCAAAACCAAATCCGTTAACACCCCCAGTGGAATAAACCGTAAAAAACCCCAAAACCCCCGGAGGAAACTCACTCCAAAAATCCAAAATGCATTCACACCCCTCAACAACCCCCGGAGGAAAATCATTCGAGGCATCCTGCTCATCTAAACCTCATACTGAACCCGCCATCCGCGACCCGCGAAGTGCTCTAACTCAACACCCTAAACAATCCCACCCATATCATTGCCCGCAATCCCTGAGAAAAAACAAAGCGCCATTTCCGTACCTCATTCTCACTTTGTTTACCCGAATTACATTCACATCGAGAACAAAACAAAAACAAAATCGCTCCTTCTTGTTTCGTTTACCTTCCCACCTTTCCCGATCGCAAATAGTCACCGCAAAAAAAACAAACCCGGCCATCCCGAATTCATTCTTGATACCCCAGCGCCCGTTGAAAGCCCGAGAGTCGCCTAAAGGCTCACTAACTGATCGCCTGAAGGCTCACTTTACAGAGGGAGACGTGTTTAAAATTAGGCGTAAAAAACCGGGACGGTGCCCGGCTTCAGATGTGCTATGGCGATGCGTTAAGTTAGCTCATAGAGGCAAGCTCATGGATTGGCGCGCTCATATTGAGAGACCAGCGGGAGACCTTGTTCTCAGCATCAACTTGATAGCTGACCAGGAACATGTAAATCCCGAAGCACAAGCGTGAAGGCTCAGTGAAGCCCAGCATGCATTTCGATTCCCTCGCCCCGAACAATGCCATCACCTTCAAGAGAACGTCCTGATCCCATTCATCAGCATGATGGATATACACCAGAGTGTTGCGTTGCAGACCCTTCGCAAATACTTCAAGTGCAGCCAGATCACTATTGGTATCAGCCAACACCTTAACGGCCGCGATCTTTTTGTGATTCGCCATTGTCATTACCGTTTCGACAGTACCGTCCAAAACTTCATGGGTCGCCTTTAGTCCCCAAAGTAACTCTTCGTGTTTTGTACCCAGGTTGCGGGTGAAATTTGCGCACACTTCACTGATTGCAATTGTTGCGTGTCTGTTAACGTTTTCGTGAGACATTCTCAACATTCCTCTTGAGTTGATTTTAACCATACCGGTCGTTTTGTTTACGCAGCTATAACCCCACGCTAAAGCTGCTTCCTACTCTCTGTTATCCGCCGGGATAACAGCTGGCGAATTGCCCGGTTCTTTTTCATCTCAGAACGGATCAAACTCAGCTGCGGTTCGTAAGTAACAATGAGCGTCAATTCACGGGGTGTAGCATCCGTGAAAACTTTCGCTGGATAGCTTTCCCCTTTGTTCACTTTCAAATACTTCGGAACCACCCTTGCAATTTCCCCTCCCGCCTTTCGCAATGGAGTCATCCTCGCCCAGCGGATCCGAACGGATGGACCCTGCTTAACAACGTTGAATGAGTAATGCGCTTTTTCACCACCGGCCGTTGCCAGCTTCCAAAAATCTTCTCTCAGCGTCGTTGCTTCGGCAGTCAAAACATCAGCCGATCTGTCCAAGGCTTTGACGCTTTCCTCCAGATGCTTGATGTAGCTTTCCACATCCATAGAGTTACCCTCACTTTAAAAATTCAAAAAGACCAAAAAAACGGAACCCCTATTATTACCCCACATGAGATCTCTTCCGGCTAAAGCAAAAACACCCTAAATAGGTTCAAAAACTCAGCCCCCCCAAAAAAAGCGGTAATATTATTACGCCGCCTTAGTGATCTCATGGACTGTTTCTCTTCTTTTGCACTCTCATGGCGAAAAGAAAGGCATCAGAGTTGTTGGGTGAACACATGAAAATACCTTTTTGAGCAAGACTGCGATTTTGGGGGGCAAAGAGGCTAAATCACTGCCTTTTAACTAACCCCGTATATAATATGGCAGCAGAGTGATCTTGTGGCATTTCCCTTGATTAACACTCTTATGGCGAAAAGAAAGGCATAAGAGTTCAATAGTCGTTACGTAATCCAGTCACCAGGCACACTAAGCACTAAAACAGCACATCAACTCAAGGTTTTTCGTCCCCGAAACGAGGCGCTTTTCCGGCTTGCGATCGAAATCGTCCCATCAAAATCTATCCTGGTAACAGCCGAAACATCGTGGAAAAGAGATGAAGATTAGCAGGTGTTGCCACTCAAAATAATTTGGTTCAATCGGTGAGTTTCTGACCTGTATTTGGGTTAGTTAATTTCGTCAGCGGTTATCCCCATGATAAAACGAGAGGGGTAATCCGTACCAAAAACAAGAATTATTTTTAAGTCGATAGCCCTGATTTACGGCCATATCTAGCCGTAAATCAGGGATAAAAAAGGCCATGAATGAAGGCTAAATCTGGCCTTAAAAATTGGCTAAATATAGCCGTAAATCATGTCCTTTTTCGTCCTCGTTTTGTCGATGAAAAAGGATGTTTTGTGATTTTCGAATGGCTATGATGTGCTCCGATTGTCTCGGGGCGAACGAATTTTTCGGGGTGATATCTCGACTGTCTCACTTTGTTAGCAGCATGAAGTGGCAAGGATGGGGGGGACGGAAGGGTATCACAAGCTGTAATTGTGTTAATAAAAGGTTAACAAATGAGTAAGAAAAACGCGATCGTATGTGGTGTGGACATTGGTTATAGCAACGTCAAAATTGCGACTGGCGATGCTTTTGCTTCTGTACCAGACGTCTCAATCTTCCCAGCGTATGCCACCACGGAAGAAGAAGAGGATGTAAATCTGGTGAAGCGCAATCGTGACCACGAAGTCACCGTCTACCCGAACGGAAACATGTGGCGAGCATTTACTGATCGTCCAGATGGGCGTGAACTACATGACAGTTATCACACCACGGAAATGTACTTGGCGCTGTACTTTGGCTCGTTGGCAAAAATTGCCGAGAAGGTCGGTAGCACCATTGACCTGTTGGTAACTGGTTTGCCTGTAAGGCTCGCCAGTGATGATAACGAGCGCTCCAAGTTGGTCGCCAGGTTGACAGGTACATTCACGATTAATCCGTCCACAAAAGTGACGGTCAAGCAAGTGATGGTAATCCCGCAAGGTGTTGGTGTTATCAACGATGTCGCGAACCGCGAAGGCTTTATCAGTGAAGATGAACTGTCAGAATCTAATATTCTGGTCATCGACCCTGGTTTTTTCTCGATGGACTATGTGGCCTTCAGTAATGGTAGCCGCGTGATGGGCTCCAGCGGCTCTTCACTGAAAGCCACCAGCACGATCATTGAAGGAATTGTTCGCACTCTCAATGAAGAAAACCCGCATGAGCGGCGTGATGATCTTCCTGAAATGGTCGAAATTGCGTTACGCAAAGATGCGGCTTCGTTCTTCAATGGTGCCCGCCACATTGAAGTAAAACCGCTGCTAAGCAAAGTTATTCCGCAAATCGCTGGTGGCGTAGTAAAAGAATTGCGCAAAAATGTCCGTGCGTTAGGGGCTATTCACATCATTGTGACCGCTGGTGGTGGAGCTCCTTATTATGAGCAGGCCGTGCGCGAAGCGTTCCAGAATGCCCGTATTGTAACGAGCCCAAATCCGGTCGCAAGCAACGCAATTGGCTTCTGGAACTACGGCGTTGACACCGTCATCTACGGTGACGAATAACGGATAAGGATACGTAATGCAGTTACGGGTGACGATTAATGACATTCTTTGTCCCGAGCTCGCTGCGTACCTTGAGTCCTGTCCACCAGGCAAAAGAAGTAGCGCACTGGTTGCCCTGGCGAACAGGGCTTATCTTGAAGGGTTAGGGCGTGAGGCAACGCCCAACATCTACAAGAAAGGAAAGGTAAGCGAGAAGCCGCGCTCACAAAAATTGGCAAAAGGAGGAAAAACAGGGCAGAATATTTCGTCGCCGGTGGGGACCGGTCTACAATCGTCTTATTCTGAAAACCAACCTGAGTTAGCAAAGCAGCAAGTAGCTCAGCCGTTGGCATCAAAAGCAGTAGAAGCAGTATCCGTTATACCAGGAAGCAATATTGAGTCTTCGGAGCCGCGTGGGGCGGTGTTGATGAAGAGCGAGGCAGGAAGCGAAAATACATTGTCGGTATCAGTAGATACTCAATCTACTGAGAGGGATACCGATGTTAACGCTGAAAAATCGATCCATACAGAGACCGCGTTGCCGCGTAAGCGGTTCCGCTTAGGCTAAGCCACTCTGTTGGGTTAGGGGTAAACAAAATGGGTAAATTACTGTTAAGCGCCAGTGTGGCAGCAGTAATCCTCTCATCTCAAATACTCCCGGCACAAGCTGGGGTGGTTGATTTGAAAGGAACGGCATGGGAAAAACATGCCAAGAATGAATGCGGTCTGGACCCGCATCTCTTATACGCCGTTGCTTTGTGGGAAAGCAAACAGCGTGCCGGTGGCGGCGGTTATGTCGCCCCAAGCCCTTGGGCACTGAATAATGCAGTTTACGGTGCCTACTATCCAAAAAACTACGAAGATGCGAAGCGCGCGCTTAAGCGCTACATAGCCGCATCTAAAGTAACCGATATCGGTATCGCCCAGGTCAACTATCGCTGGAACGGGAAGTATGTCAGCAAGCCAGAGGATCTTCTGGATGTAGACACTAACATTCGGGTTGGCGCGAAAGTGTTATGTAACGCTATCAAAAACTCCCCAGATGACATCGTTTTAGCAATAGGTAGTTATCACACTCCGAACCCGGAACTGCGTGACAAAGCGCGTTGGTACGGTACGAATGTGCTCAGAATCTGGAAGAGGCTGATTGAAAATGGTTAATGAAAACATATCGCTATTGAGCTGCGCTGCTTCACTGGAAACACGCGCGCAATCTTTTTTCCGCAGTCCGTTTGTTCTGTCTGAAGATGATCGCTTAGTGTTAAAAGACAAAGACCTTCTAGCGCAGCTGACAAAATCTGTTAAATCATACAACGTACCTGTTTTTATAGTTGACTACATGCCTGGACGCAAACTTACAGAAGTGGATAACTTCGTCCGGCATGACTCCTATATTCTTCGGCTTGCACTTCTCGTGTACAGCATCAGGGTGAAAATTCTCAACGGCACGCTGGCCGAGTCATTTTACTGGTTGGGCTCCGATGAAGCGTTGAATTTCATTGAGCGGCTTGACGATAGTCAAACCATTGACGCCATCATCAAGGGCGAACTGTATATCAAACCGGTTCGTTCGCTGCGGGAGCTCGCTTCTGGGGAGTGGAGCTCTGTTTTTGGCAGTGATAACCCGCACATGACTTTGCCAGCTTATTTGCAATTACGTTTTGAACATTGGAGCACAGATCTATGAAAGCCGCACTCGTAAAAGATGAAGACATTTTTGCTTTGGCACAGCGGATGGTCAAACTGGGCTTCCGTCGTCGTATCATTACCACGTCGCTTAATGCAAGTGACCGACTCATTGACCATTTGAAAAAACAGTTCGGTCAGGAAGAAGTGGCAATCGGACGCTTGAAACTGTCGGAAACCTTCTTGGCTTCGCAGCCAAAAAAGATGGAGGCAACCAACTTTATGAGCATCTATCTACGTCGCGCGAAGGACCCTAGCAATCAGGATGACATCAGTGAAGTGGTCGATTCGTTTGAAGTGTATCGCGAGTTAAATATGCGATTCAGACCGACTATTGCGGCGGATGTTATGCTTCATCCGAACGAAGCCTGGACACTGGCGCGTGACTTCCGTTCTGATGAGATCCGAATGGTGAAATGCGTACATTGTAAAATGTCCTTTATCACTCCCTTTGATGGTGATCGTTCGAATAAAAAGCATAAGTGCCCGTTCTGCGAAGATAAGGCTCATTAATGCAAACGCGAACTTTGATTGGAATATTCACAGCGTTAGCTTTGCAGGGATGCACTTTTCATACGTTGCCTGGCAGCCAGTTGGTTGCTCCCGGTTATATGCGCGTGAATCTGTGCCAAAAGCTGGACTCGCCCGAGCTTTGCAAGTCGAAGTTTGGCGAGTTCAAGAAACGGCTGATCGTGAAAGACATTTCCTCCACGGCGGGGTATATCATTCCAGATTCTGTTGGTTGGGGATGGGTGGTAAACAAAGTGAATGCACCTTTTGTTTTCTACGACCCGGAACTGAAGACAGAAATCCCCCCTCTGGAAGGGGAATTTATTCCGGGAAATTTCGAACCAGCCCTTAAAGTACCTTGCACGAAAGATGCGACATGCAGCCACCAGCAAGTGCTAACCGCTTGGAAAGATTCAATTTAAATCAAATTCACAGTGTTAGATCCCTTATTTAAACAATAGGGGATTTTTTTTAGCCAGATTTCTTCGTCAGCTGTCATGGCGGGGTTACTATGCTCTCAACACGAAAAACTACTTACCTGCAACTCTACGAATAAGGTACCGAACATGAAAAAGATTCTGACCGCTTCTTTGATTACTCTGGCAATGGCAATGACGGGCTGTGCTTCTAAACCTGTTCCGATGCCGGTGGATACCAATCCGTCGGAGGCTTTACAGTTTGCCCGTGCAATGGAGATGCGCCAAATTACAGATGCAGGTGATAATTATGTCATCTATAACAAGCTGGTTGACGGCGGGCGTATTCTCCCACTTGAGAATCCAGTAAGAGCAGGAGAGGTTGCCAAAACTCAACGGTCAGGTGCCGGTACGGCAGATGTTGTTGGTGGGTTGGCTATTAAAGATCCATTCATTGCTTTAACAGGTTTTTTAACCGCGAAAAGACCTCAGCCTTATACTGATGGGGTTGTTTTATTCGGTTCCTGGGCAGGGGGAGACCGGGAAGTAGATCAGTCTCAAATGTTTGAAGCCTTTAAAACCTTCGCCCCTAAAATGGCAGGTTTTAATGAATATGAACTATGCGGGCAGGACAAGAGCTGGAGTTGGTTCTCGTTAAGTAAAGCTAAAGAAACCGGGCACCTACCAAAACCGCCTGTTTTAGTCAGCCCTGAAGAGTATCGCTCTGGGTACGCATCGGCCTGTTTCTTCTATCTTGCGGCGAAAAAAGAAAACATGCCATTGATGAAGGAACTATCTGTGGCCCTTGGTGCAAAACGAGCTCTGTTTGTGCCAGCCTCCCAAGAGCATGCTCCGTATGTGTTTTACAACGGTAAGGTTCTTGAATTCAAAAACTAATATTACAGACGAAAGTAGAAACCCCGCCAAAACTGAGCGGGGTTTTTTATGATTAACGCACTTGTATTGAAGCGCCTGCTTTATCCTTCAGGTCATTTATATCAACGCTATCAACGCCATCCTTGAAACGGTCGAGGCTGTTTTTACGTTTACCGTCAACGTTGAGAATGCTGCCTGAACCGGTAATGCTGTCGAGATTGACTGATTCGGGCGTTGGCAGTAAATCGGCTGAGTAAAGTGAACCAATCCATTCCGACAGATCGACTTTTTGGAAGTCAATTCGACCAAACTCTTCCAACGTTAAGCCACGGCAATCCGGATTCTTGTTATCACCCCAACCAATGCCCAACTGGGCGCGCCCTTGTTCTTGGAAAATTCGCCCAATCTGTGAGTTGAACGTGCAGTAACTTGACCGTTTTTCAATGCACTGCCCTAACACTTTGGATTGGCACCAGCTATCGATGAAGGTCGCAAGTTTGGTTTCTTTTTTCACAGCAAGCTTAAATTCATCTGCTGTACAAGCCCAGATGATGTTTACCAAGATGTTTGCAACCTGATATGCCATGTAGGCATAACCGACAACGGAAATAGCGGAAGTAAGGGTGGAAGACAGCTCTACAGAACTGGCTAATGCGCCGTCGGACCCGACCGCAGCAACCGATTCTGACCCAGCAGCTGTGCCCCCGGCCTGGAATAACGCATTTGTTACGCTCGAACCAAAGGTGTCCAAAGTCCATTGAGCAACTTGTTTAGTTAAAGTGCCCACCGCCTGATCCATCATTTCTCCGATACCGAGATCTGCAATTTTATCTGCAACCGCTGACCCTGCATTACCAGTTAAGCTATCCAGTGCAGACATTGCAGGTTTAGTGATTGCATCAATAGCACTGTTAGCCAATTCAGAACCCATGTCGAACATGCCTTTACCTTGCTCGAACATGCCCGCTTTAACGGCCAGCGCATCTGAAACTTTCAGGGTGTAGTAGGTTAGCTGAAGATACTCAATCCAGCTGACATCAACAGGCTGGTTGCAGCAATCGACCCAGCCACCCAGTGCTGATTTACAAGTAGCAGCTTCACCTTTGAATAAGGTGCAAGTGCGATTGACGTTGATAGTTTCATCACCGCAGGTCATTTCGTTAACCGCGTAAGTCGCCGCTTGAAGCATTGCGACTGCCGTTTGGAAGTCTCCACTAGGTTCCGATTCTGGCGTTAAACAGGTACCGTTGATGCACTGCACCGCTCCAGCACACTGGTAAGTCTCGGTTTGTGTAGTGCTTGGCACTGTAACATCTTGACCGCAGTCCCAGGTCTCAGAAGCTTGCCAACAACCGCTTTGCCCACCAGCTGCGCCTGTGATGCAGGAAGACTTAATAAATTTGCAGGCATTGTTATTATCAAAGTCTTTGCATGAGTTATTCACTCCGGCATCAGTACCACAGTTAGATACAACGGTTGCACTACGGCAGAATGGGGAAAGCCCGCCGATCGGTGGTGTTTTAAGATCCTTTTCGCACACAGTAACCCCATTGATATAAGCGCAGCCATTCGCGTCAGGTGTGACTGTTTCATTGCAGGTGACCGAATAGTTTTGGCAATAACCCTGATTGACTGCATCCAGAAAAGTATTGAACCCTTCTTGGTTGTCGGCAATCCATTCATCTTTGCTAACGGCCTTAGATGGGTCGTAGCGAACTTCCAATTTCGCATAGCCTTCACCATTGCCATAAACTGAAACGCGTGTTTTGAAAATCAGTTCATCGCCGTCTTGTACTTCCTGGAAGTTCTGAGTCACGTCAGCCTGTGGATCAACACGCCAACTGGTATCCAACTCGCAAGGCCCTTCGGTTTCTGGTGGGAATAACTCACCTTTGCTGTAGTTCCAAGGTCGGTATTTCCCATCAGTACCTGCATCCTTCATTCCTGCAACAGGGCCCGCAAATACTTTTTTCTCACCAAGGTAGATCTGCATATAATCATCCCAGGTTGCGTAAGTCAGTTTTGCACTGGAAATGGCTTGCGGGTTGTAAACGCGAACACCTGTATATTCTTCATATATTTTACAACGACCATCCCAGTAGTTATCGCCGACTCTACCCACCCAAAGAGTTACGCAGGCTTCACCGCAACCTTCAATGTTGGCAGAACCGGAGCTATGGCTCAGGAAGCCTGCCACGTAAGGGTGGGTTAAACGATAGGTGCCACTGACGCTGGTGGTGCGAGTGCACTCTTTATAATCAGGAATGTGTTGCTTAACACCGTCCGTATTCAGTTCGGAGGTCATTGAGCAGTCATCCAGATCCTGCATGTATTTATCCTGGTTCGCCAAGAAATCTTTGTGTTTGTCAAAGATAGAATCCGTGGCTTTCAGTTTTGCAGTCGTTTTCGTTGAGCCTGAAACGGCGCGATAGGCTTCGCCTCGCAATGACGATTCAGAGGCAAGTGCAGAACCAGTATCAAAGCCTAACTTTTGGGTTTCACCATCATTACCATACACGGATTTCAGCTGATCCAGGGAGGTGGATGACGCCTCGCCAGGATACACGTTATTTAAGTTAACGGCCTCACCATCCCCATACTGAACAGTGCCGTTACTATTTGCAGAAAGACCGGGTAGAGACTTATAGAATTCAACCGCTGACTGAGCATTTGCTGCCGAGTTTGCCGAGTAAGCGTAGGGGGCATACATCGCTACACCCAAGTGGCTCATCGTGAACAACGTGCAGACCGTTTTTGAAAACCAATTTTTCCTAAAAAGGGTTATCATTCGTAATCACCTTGTAGATTGCAGGCATTGATGGCTAGGCGTATCACAGAAAATTTCGTCACCTGAAAGAACTGTGAGAGAATCAATGCATAGAGACGCCATTGAGCAAGCATAAATCAATGACGTATACGGGCAACAAAGAAGGGCAGCAAAACGAGGTGCTTTTCTTTTACTGATATTTGGGAGTAAAACATGAGTACATTTGGCGCACACGGCGTAGCCTATCTACCCCCCATTGTGGTTCACAGAGTTCCAATAAGCACGAAAAAGTCACCACCCAAACCACCGGGGATCCAAAGAGACATTGCGCTTTGCATGTTTTGGCTGGTACTCAGCGTTCCCGCTGCTTATATGCTCTATATCGGTTGAGTTTTTTAGGCCAAAAAAAAGCCTCCGACTGGAGGCTTTTGTATGTTAAGGGTTATTTCTTCTCGTTATCAGACATCAGCGCCTCGACAGATTCTTTTACGACATGAGCATCAGTACGATGCATGTTGCTCTTCGTGGATTCTACCTTGCCAATAATCGCCATTGCTAGCTGCTGATCGCCGCCTTCAAGCCTACCGTTCACATATTCACCGCCGGTTGCGAGGGTGACAGCGTGGAAGGCCTGAATACGAGCGTGTTCCATTTGCTCTGGCGTATTGTCTTTGTCTTTGACGGTACCGTACAAGTGTGAGATGGCATTTTTAGCGTATTCGCCTCTTTCACCTCCAACACCAGTTACTTGAGAAGCCATTTCCTGTCCCTGACCGTAACCTTCCTGATAAGAGAACCCCCCCGGCTTAATGCCGTTTGAAACCTTGTCTAAGGCGCTTTGAACCTTAGGCATCGCATCCCCCGTCATTCCATAATTTGATTTGTTCACCAGTTCATATCGTGCAGCATTGCCTCTCATAGTGTTGAGTTCTTGGGTTGAACGGGATTCATGATTCTCAACCTGTCCTTTATTATCGAAATGCTGATCAATAACGTGCCCCTGGGCTGTGCCTGGTGCTGATTGGGCATAATTACCAGCTATGCCTGCTGCTGCCTGACCCTGGGTAGAACTTGAACCATTATTAACACCACCAGCAATACTATCGATATGCGCTTCGGCTTGCTCTGCGTTAGCTGCGATCCCTTGGTTTGCCCTGGCAGCATCAGCGCTGACCTCTGGTTGTTGCGAACCTCCACTAACGAAACCTGACAGTTTAGCTACTTCGCCAGCTTGACCTATTGAAGCCGCTGCGCTGAACTGAGCGAATGTATGCGCATCTTCCTGTGTCATCCCTAGTGAAGAGAGGCGTGCTGTATCTTCGTTGATCCGCTGAGATAAGTCTTCGCGACCAGCCAATACCTGAGTTAGTGCGGCTTGAGCTTCGTTGCTACCTCCAATGGATTGCGCAATCTGTGCTGAGTTCATGTTTTGGCCCAGAGAGCTACTCATCGAATACTGTTGTGCTTCAGAATAGGATTTTTGAGCCGACTCCTGTTTTTTATAAGCTTCACCGTATTGTTGGGTTGCCGCAGTGCTTTGTCCTGCTGCCTGCATGCTGCTGTAATAAGCCATTGAAGACTGTGACCTGATTTGACTGAGTTGCGAGCTTAGCGCGTCACTGTTTGAAGCGTTATCACTGCTTGAGTAGCTCGCGTCCGCCGTGTGAGTTTTACCTTTTGAAGCTGACTCATTACGCTGTAAGGATGCCGACCCAGAAACTGAGGCACCAGACCCTCCAATTTTCAAACCAGCAGATGCCTCAGCGCTACCTTGAACAGAGCCCATATTCAAAGCTGTCAATGCTTCAGCTTCGGAAGTCCCGTTACGCGAAGCGACATCTTGAACAAACGAACGCTGGGAAGAGGTTAGAGAACCCAAAGCAGCTTGCATGGCATCCTGGCTTTGTTGAGACTGGGTTCCATTTCGCATGTTGGAAGCAACCTCTTGGAACATTTTCCCTTCTGATGCAGAGCGTTCAACCGAGGCTGACTCGACGTTCTGTTTAGCGCTGGCGAGGTTAGTAGAAGCAGATTGCTTCATATCAAATTTAGGCAATGCGGAAGATGCACCACCCATGACAGACCCACTGGAGCGATCGAAGTTCACATCAGCGCTTCGGTTGTTCATGGCTGGCGCGTTCGATACATCAGGAGCCATCTGCTTGGTATCAGCTGCGTGAGGCGCAGCGGCGGAGTTTGCCAGTGAGTTAAAGGCGACCGAACTACCCCATACGATAAAGCCACCCAATGCAGGGATCATCGCATATAAATTCCCAGCAAGGCCGATGCTTTTTTGAGTTTCAAATAGCATCAGATATAGCTTATCGAATGAAATCGGATCTATACCATTGAAAATGGCAGACAAGTTAGTTTGAGTGTGAACAAGCACGTACATGTTTACAACTGCTGCCAGTGGCATCCAAGTCTGAGTCCAGATAATGACCAGAAAATATTTCATAACCAAGCGAACACCCATAATGCCCAGACCGAATAAAAAGGCCATGAATGGCGTAAGAGCATAGATTAGCCCTTGGAAAATTGGCATAAACGCCGCCATCCAAGACAGGAAAGACGCGCCGGAGGATGCCCACTGGAAGGCTTGTTGGGTTTGCGTTTGAGTTCGGGTGATAGCAGCGGCACCTCGGAAGGAGGCTTCATATCCATACTTAGGCACATCACGAAGGTAGGGGTACATGATCATCGTCATTTGGAAATCACGCATCGTTGTACCGCTTAGGTTGTAAAAATTCATGATCTCCTGAACTTTTCTGCTCGTATTACAGACGTCACCATCGCCCTGACAAGTCCGGCCCAAAGCGGCATAAGAACGCTGGTAGGCTTTACGGAACATGTCAGAAGAGGATGCATGTTGCATGATCAATTTATCAAAAGCATCTGCACAAGAATATTGTGAAGATACACCTTTCATATCTTCCATTCCTGGAGCCCAGCCCACCATATTGCCATCATAAAGCACGACGTGCTGGAAGCGGTCATCAGATCTCAGCCCTTGCACGCCTTGAGTGCCTCTATAAAGAGTTGAGTAGGTTTTCGCCCCCCGAATAACATCTTTAGTCACGCAGGTTTTCATATAACTTTCCACGCTTCTGGCGAAATCTACACGCGGTTTTTCGTTGGCTAAAAACCAGCGCATTGGGTTTTTTAATGTGTCATAAAGAGACGTCATTGCCACCAATGGATCCAATGCACCATACTCAGTCATTGAAGGAGTGGAGAATGCTTGCTCCATTTTTTCTGTAATTGAATACCCGACAGTGGATATGATGGAGGCCGATGCTGCAAGGCCTGCCGGAACGTTATCAACTGCACGGAAACGTCCGCTAGTAACATCTTCGATGTTGACACGAGCCGAAACCTGGAAGAACACCATATACATGACAATACAGACGGCCATGTTTTGGAAGGAGACGGTTTTACCTGCTGAAATAGCCGATGAAATAACAATCCCGATCACCCCTAACAATGCAGCAATGCGAAATAGATCTGAGAACATCCCACTATTCATTAGCATTGCAACTGCGTTGAAAACATTATGCATAAATTCAATGTCACCAACGGTATATACGTTCCACTGAGTCATTTACTCATATCCTCTTAGAGTGCGCCGTCTACCGACCCTTCACCTTGATATTCAGTTAAAGGCAGGGATTGCATGTAGGACTGGAAGGTTTCCTGGATCTTCTCTTCACCGCCGTATCTGGCCGCTAATGTGCTATAGGAAATTGCCAAATTACGTCGCGCATCTTCTATCAACTTATACATCTCTTCGTAGTAAGCTGAAGCAGAATCATCGTTAGACTGCGCCATACGGGCCCCTGTTGCTGCGGCCGTTAGTAGATCACTGAGGTATTGATTCGCAGCCGAGTAGGATAGGACAGGTGAGATGGCTCGAATATACGAATGACTGGCGTTCAGGTCATGCCTTGCCAAAATGATAGCTTTATTACCAGCGCCACCAACGTTGTAATACCCAGCCTGTTCATGCCGCTCTCTAGATACTTCACCACCCGATTTTGCCGAAACCAGATACCCATCATCAATGAAGAATTTATTAATGGTGTTAGCAACGCCATTCAAGCCAATTTGCTGTTGCACTGGGTTTTCGCACGTTTCGGTTTGGTTTACGCAACTCCACATATGGAAGGCGGGGTCACCATGAATAATAGAATCCAACACGGAGCTAGTTGCCAGAGGGCCAAGTCGAACAACGCTTTTTTTAATGGATCCGTCTTTGTCTGTACTGATATCTTTTCCAACAATAATCGTACCAGTGAGAGACATAACCAATTCTTTCTGTTGTTGCTCAGAGCCTTCGAATTGAGATGAGAACTGTCCATTTTGCAGCAAGCACCACATGAGGTTGCCATAGTCGCCACAAGGCTTACGTTTCCCTGTATCACCTTTGACTTTCTCTGGGGCTTCACCACCACCTGAGTTACCCCACATTGCCTTGAACTGGTCAACAACACCATCAGACGAGAGTTGGGATGACACGGACATTTTGGCATTTTCACCAAATGCGGAAGCTGTATCTACCAGTAATCCTTTTGCTAATTGGCAGGAGTTAACGGTCAGATCGTTCATTTGCTGAACAACAGCCTGCATTTTTGAAATGGCATTATCCAGAACTGCATCCATTGCGTTAAGTGCCAGCTGAAAAGCCAGACCAGCCGCGTTAGCGGCGATGTTACGTAGCATCTGAACAAACTGCTCGGCATTGATAAATGAGAAAGACCCACCAAAAAGGTCGATCCCTCCACAGCCGCCCGACGCGGCAGGAAGATCGATTGTGACTGGCGTAAGAGTTCTTAGTTTATTTCGGAGAACAAAGCCCCCACCAGTGTACCCATCACGAGTAATGCTGTGATAATCTCCCGCGCCAGTTACATTGGACATTGAACCGAACATACTATCGAGCTGGGTACTGATATCCGCAGCATTGGAAGAAGACGTGAACACACCCGACAGAGCAATCGATATTGCTAAGATAGTGCGTTTGAGCCCTTTAGATTTTTGATGTTGTAAAACCATTTTTTGTTACTCCCGCTACTGTTATTTCGCCTTTGTAGATGCTGCGTAACCAGATTTCTTCTGAATGTATTTGATAAAGTCGTCCGAGTTCTCCAGGTACTCTTCCGGCATATCTTTCAGGATGCTCGAATCGATATACCCATTGTCGTTATATGGAAGCGTGCTTTTGTACTGCTCGTTGGTGATGAGCCCCGAGTCATGTGCAATCATGATTGTGCGGGATATCAACTGATCGGCACTGAGAGGCCCGAATGAAAGAATCCGCGTTGCCTCTGGAGGAATAGCCAGTGCGAGCGCAGGAGTGTTGGTGATCTGCAATTTTGCTGCTTGACCAGTATCTGCACGCCAGTTCTCCATGATGTTTCCAGGCATTGGTTTACCATCAATCGAAATTGGAATAACTTTCATACCGGTCATGTAAGTGAACGTATTCATGATCGCCGCTTGTTTCACACAGATTGAGCAATCTTCGCCACGGAAGAAAAAGAAAACCCCAGCGCGTGTGGCAATGTCTTTTATAACAAGCCGTGAGTTTTTTTCAGCCTCCGCAGACTGGTCCATAGCGCCGAAGGTAGACGTAGAGCGACGACTGCTTTCATCAATCAATGGATCTGTAGATGTCACTAAGCGCGCCATATCAGTAAACCGGCTCGCCTTGTCCAACATAATGCGCTGCGCAAGGTAATAGGCCCGGACGTTTTCCTGGGTTGGCTCGTCAATTGCGCGGTCACGTAATTTCTGTACGTTTTCACGGTACCAGGCCACGGTAAAGGCTTCAGGCCCCTCTTCAGGAGTAACCGCAACGGAAGGTTCAGGGACAGGCATTTGCTTGTCCTGCTCTTCGGTTTTGTCCGCTTTAGCAACAGTAGTCTCAGGTTCGATTTCTTTCGGCGGTTCAGGAGGCATTTTTTTCCAGAACCAGCCTTCTTCTTTTCCATCCAGAAACGAGGTACCTCCAGCGGTAACCTGCCCGTTGGAAGCCTTTGGTTTATTATCTTTGCCACCCTCTGCTACCGCATGAGCAGAGAGCACCCCAAATACCAGGGTAGCGATGACTGTTTTATTGAAACTTTGGAATTTCATCTTCATTACCTTTGGTAAGAATTGCCGCTATCCTGTCAGTCCAAAAAAAGGAGTTTTTCCCCTTAAAAACCCTGGCTTTTTCAAGCTGTTGGCACAGTTGATAGTGTCTATATCTTTGTTGCCCGATCTTCTTAATGATGCTTTCGGGTTTTATACCAATTTCCTTACAGGCCTCATCGAGGGTCATGCGTCCGCCGTACTTACGTTCAAGTTCACGCTGCAAGCTGAGACGGTTAGAGTCAGTGCAGAGTATGGCTGGCAGCTTAAAAACAGGCATGAGCATCGAACGGCTGTGAGCACATACGAGAAGTTTCATCAAATCCCTCATCTGATGAATCAATGAGCGGTCATTTTGTCATACACAGGCAAGGAAAACGGCAAAAAAGGCCAGCAAAATGAGGCCAAAAACCGGTGTTCTCAAAGGGTTGAAGGAATCGCATGTGCTTGCGTTTTGTTTACCATCCTTCCGTTGTCTGTGAATGCAGCTCCGGTTATGGCTGGTAAAAAAAAGCAAAAAAAAACCCTGTCCGAAGACAGGGTTTTGGGTGGTTACCCTAGGCTGGAATTACGATTTGCTCTTGTTGCGAGTAAACGCGATCGGCATCGAGACAATCAAAAGAACTTTGATGACAAAGTCCTCTGTCACCTTGATGCCAAAGTGACTACCGAAAACAATCACCATGACAGCAATTGCAACAGTAAAAACAAGAGAGAAGAAGCGAAGGGTATTAAGTTTCATTTTAGGGCTCACTGAGGGAAGTTAAGCACAACGAGGATGTTGTGCGGAGGGGAAGTTAAATCGAAGTTATAGAGAGTGACGCAGTTTCATAATTTTACCGTAGACATCCTGAAGGATGAGCACGATGAAATAAGCGGCCAATGCAACACAACCGGCAGCAATGACAGACATGACAACAATAACAACTACCATAGTCATGACATCAAAGCTGAAAAATACCGTTGCAGCTACAATGATTACCGCAGGAATCAGCGGCAGGAATTTAAATATGTTTTTCATACATCACCAGTGAAAGAGAGTTTGTGGACAGCAAAAAAGCAATTAGTGAAACAGGTGTGCTTTTAAACCGATGGTGTAACGAGAGTAGATACCACCAAAGAGAGAATCTTTGAAAACATCCGGTTCTTCATTATCAGACAAAACAGCCTCAGCCATCTCCACGATACTCACCAACATCTGCGCGCAGAATGAGTTTTTCTTAAACAAATCCCGGTACAAACTGGTATGAATCACCCCATTCAAGTCCATCGCCAAGTTAATCAATAATGCTTGATTAACAGACAGCGAAGGGCAGTCAGGGTCATTGAACGATTCCGTACCAACACCAATTCGGTTCATTGCAAGCAATGTCCGAACCTCGCCTTCCAAATCAGCAAAGCGATGATTGATGTCAATATAGGTTTCTTCATTAATCACCACACCGAGATCATCGCGTAAATCAGAACCGCGCGAGTAATCTTCTTCATCAACGGGCACAATTTCCAAAAGGATGTTGCGAACAGCGATAGGGAAAGTTGTGGTGTAGCTATTGTCAGAGGTAACGTAACGCATGAGAAATACTCCTGTAGATAAAAATGAAGGGTAAGGATTACCAAACACATTGTTCTTTCATGAACTCGGGCTCATGTGCCACGAAACGAACAGCCTCAGCCATCGTTGAGTCGAAGAACCTGGAACACAAACTCCGGCCAAGCATGACTATCTCTTTTTTGAGAAGGTCAAGGCTAGGGTCGGAGAAACGGCCACATGCACAACAATACGCAAAACGAGTCGCCAGCTTTAATACCTGGGATTCGTTCTGATTAATACCAAACGCAGTATTGGCAATGCCAAGTCCACGATCGTTAAGCAATTTCACAGTTAACATATCGGAATGAATTAACGCCAAGTCAGCTTGCTCCTGAACATCAGAAGTGGGCCAAAGGCGCATCTTTTCAGATACGAATCCGTAAATGCTCAATTCGACAGAATGAGACATACGTACCTCTTTAATAGATTTATGAATTTAGAAAATTAAAAGATACCGGGCTTGCAACGAGCCAATGCGGCCAGAATGCGTTCGCGAGCAGGGGAGGGGCTAACAGTTGCCTGAATGCCTTCCATCCAATCCTCAACCGGTATGCGGGTGAATTTGTCGTCTGTATTGCGGATACGAAATGCAATCACTGCCCAACGTGATAAAGCATATTTAATACAAGCTTCATCACCCGGAACGACAACGCCACGCAGTTTCGCGGAAGCGTTATTGTATTCAATCAATGCACAAGCACTCATACAGTTCACCAAAACGAAAGGCCCGCTACGGGGCCTTTGCTTTTCAGAAGTTAATATTATCGTTTACTGTGACAGGAATAGGATCCTGATGTGCAGCAATATCGATGAAGTTAAAACGTTTAATGTTGGTGGCGCGAAGCACTTTGCCAGTAGAGAGCACAAAGGTCTCAACATCAGCATGGCGACTATCAGGCCAGGACTGAGAAATTGAGGTTTCGCGGATTAAATATGACCGTTTATTTGATGTGAAAGACACATAAGGTATCAGCATTGCTTAACCCTCTGAGCCCATCAGACCGTAGCCGTATGTCGTTAACGTATGCACTAAACACAGTGCATCAACGGTCATGTACGGCCACCAATTACCTGTCTCATCACGGAAGAAGTGTATTTCTAGTGAATCCGGGGCCATTGGGTGGTACGTATTGATCACGAAAGACTCTTCAAAAACGGGTAGGTTTTCAAACAAACTAACACTACGCTTTGGTGAATTGCCATGCACGTAACCAATGAGGTCATCAATCATTTCAACGGTAAAGCCGCTTTGTGGTTCAACGACAGAAGTATCAAAATTAATATATTTAGCCATGATGAATATCTCCAAGAGAAAGTAAAACGCTGACAAATGCCAGCGTTATTCTTTAAGCGGTTATGCACACTTCCGAGCAGCTTCGTTCGGGTAGTAGTGATAGAACGCCTTCTTGTATTTTTCGAAACCGCGACGCTGTGATTCAACGAAGTCCATATTTGATGGCGCATCGTAGTGGTTCGACTGAATTAAACGATCTTGTTCAGCCAGGTCATGCTTCCAGCGATGCAGAACACTCATACGAGTCTCTTCTGGGTCCAGTTTGGCGAAGAAGCAGCAGCTAGTGAAAGAGCACAGATCCGACTGATTTTTATCAGAGAAGATCCAGAGAATTTCATCAACACGCTGTTCAACGTTGCTTCTGGGGGCCGTCATGATGTACAGAGAGTCACGAATAATTTCGTAAGCCATCTGTTGCGAATAACGCAATTCATAACGATCATCTTTGGCAGCGCAAATTGCTTCATAAGTCCGGTCGTCAGCTTCAAACAGTTCGTTGAAGGACAGCTGATTTTCATGAGCAAATGCATTTTTGGACATAGTCATTTTGATCACCTTTAATAGATTTAAAATAAATTTAGGAATTAAAAACCCGGCCTCATGCAAAGCAGGAGGCTAAGGATTTGTTTAGGAAGGTTTTAAAATTAACGAGTTAAAGCTTTGCGGGAGACTTCGAGAAGCTTTCCGCGAAGGGCAGAGACAGAACCTACAGCAACACCAGTATCATCGAATAGAGAAGTCATAATGTTTGAATTAGCACCGCCGAAGCCAATACCAATAACAATCACACCTTCTTTTTTCGCGTCATTAACCATCTGAATAACAGGCCCGGAGTTATCGGGCTTACCATCAGTGACCACGACCATGACATGGCGATCAGCGCGCGCATTTAGCAAGTCACTGAACGCAGGCCATAAAGCTTGTTCCAGTGGCGTACAACCATTTGCGCTAATACCAAATTGCTTAGCGTTAACCGCAGCCCGGAAGCTTTGTTCACGCGCTTTTAGCAAGCCAACGTTATTTGCGGTGGCATGTGGGAAATGATAGGCCGAAGTCGAAACACCTTTGATGCCGTCCAACGCAAAGAGCAAGGAGACAACAGCGGCTTCAGCTTCAACCATGTCAGAACCCAATGAACTGCTTGAATCAAGCAGAACAGTAAAGGCAGAGTTGAACTCAACAGCTTTAGATTTGTGTCGGAATAACTTGGTTTCTCCTAAAAGAGCCGAAGTCAGCCGACGCGTATCCATAACACGACCCGTTTCTTTGTGTGTACGACGAGTTTGTTGCATACCTTGTAGTAGCCCGTGCATTGACTGACGAAGGCCAGACGCAGCCTGAACACCTCGGAGAACCGAAGCTTCTCTGGTTGCGTGACGCTTAGCCGGAGCAATACCGAACGGGGTAGCAGCAGGTGTGCGTTCACTTGGAGAAACGTTGTCTTTAATACAGTCATTCAAGCGTTCACCAGCACCTTTAATAACCTCGTTGAGATTATCATCAGTGACATTGGCAAAAGGGTCTGAATGGTCTGATTTAGACGGTGTTGAGCTGGTAGAAACGCTGGTGGAAACATCACTGCCAGAAGCAGGGCTGTCACCATTTTCAGGTTCATTACCAGGCTGAGCGGAAGTACCTTGAGACGATTGACCGTCAGAAGAGCCATCGCCAGCATCTACATTAGAGTCAGCACTATCATTATCTTCGCCAGGCTGTGAGTTATCACTGCTTGGTTCGGATTGTGAATCGTCACCGGTCTCAGGAGGCAGATCATGTTGGTCTTGTTGATTATCGTTAAAAGCATCTACTGCAAGATCGTAAAGACGACAGGAAATATCCAGACAGTCGGCAATGGAAGGCGCGTTAATCGCCAAACCGAGAATGTCCATCGCTGTATCAAACATGTTTTGTCCGAATAAGCGAATGAAGTCTGATTGGGCTTGATCAACAGGAATGTTAAGTGCGTGATACCGTTTGAAACCACACAAGAGTAAACCGTTGATAAATGCTACAGCAGGATCATCAGTTGGTTTCGTGTCCTCATTAAAAACAAAGTGATTTAACGCTTTGAGAAATGAAGGCACTCCGGGAAAGCGACGACCTATCGCACGTTCAATACGAAGATCTTCGGTTATGTTTACCAACTTACCAAGAACACTTGGGTTGTAGCCTTGTTTGGCACGAGCAGGAATGTCTTCTTTCAGAATCGGAAATTCTGTGTATTTGACATGCGCAGCTTCGTGAACCAAATAACCCAGAAGGACGTCAGACAATTTTTCAGCATCCTTATAGAAAGGAATGTTGATAGTGAATGAAGAACCTTGCTGAGAAGCACAAGCCGTAGAACCACCAACAGTTACATTCACTCCGAGCTGATCGCTCAGGGCGCGTGCAACGACGGGCAGAGAGTTATAAATACCCATACTTACCTCACAATAGATTTAATATAAATTTAAAAGGACGAAAACGAGTCGTTAAGGACGTTTCAAACAGGTGCGAAGGTCACCGTTGTCAGCCAAACGTAAAAAAAACGTTTTGCTATCCAAAGTCACCGAGGCGTTTTGCAGTACCTGTTGCCAGGTAAAGCGGTAGAGAGAGTGAGACGGGCCTAAACGGAGGATGTCGAAATCAGTTTCAGAAACACCAAGCCAGGGCAGGGTATTACCAAACAACACAGCAAAAGCCATAGGAAGCTGCTCACCGTATTTACTAAACTCAACAAGTAACTCGTTGTTGCACAAAAGATACTTTTGCATAACCAAGTCCATATTTAGGAAATTAAAAAAGGCCCGTAAAGGGGCCTTAGATTTAGAACATCATGATCCCATCGTCTGAATCGGTATCAGCAAAATCCAGATTAACTGGAGTAGCAGAAGCCGGGGCATTCAAATCGACAGCGGCAGCAGGAACGACGAAAGAACTCAGCAGCGCGCTATCATCAACAACTTCAACAGAACCAGCAGGCTGATTAACTTCAACAGTGCTTGACGTATCAGCCACTGTAACAACCGGGTCTGCAACAGGACCGGCCGGAGGCAAGTCGAGTGGCAGGTCGGCCAAGAAGCTATCATCAATCGTTTCAGCAACAGCGAATGCGTTCGTGTGTGGAACCACGTCAGCAGGAGTGGCTGGTGTTGTTTCCAAAGCAGGTTGTGCTGGTGGAGAAACCAAATCGGTAGTCGGCAACTCAAAAGAGGCGTCGAGAACCAAAGAGGCATCCAAACCAGAATCAGCTTGCGGATTTGAAAGCAACGATACAAACGACTTAGCAGCTTGTGGATCGCGGAGGTTGTTTAGAAGGGATAATGCATTGTTGTAGTCTTGACCGGTAACTTTGCCTGTCAAAGGTAAGTTATCAAGCACTTGAGACATGTACTCGCACAGACCTTCAACACTGGGGTCAATAAACGCCAGAGTACGAAGTTTTTCAGCAGAACGACGTAGCGGATTCAGTGTGTGTTGACTGATTGCATCTTTGCTATTCAGGTTCTTTAAGAACTTGTCAGCAACGGAGGCAACGTCTTCATAGACTTCATCTGCCAGACTTTTTACCTGACTTGCAAAACCATCTTGAATGATGGCATTGCCATAAGGAGTGATATGAATCGCAGTAAACCCAAATTGAATTTGGGAATCCATATAGCCGATATCAATCGCGGCATCGCGCACAAGGATTGCACGATACTTTTCCTCAAATGAATTAATCCAGCCATTAAAATCAGCCTTCAAAAATTCTTTTTTGTAGTCATAAAACTCTTGCTTCACATCCTTCAGTTCATCGATGAGTGCATTGACCTTATCCGTTGGGACAGCATAGCCGCCCATGAAAGCAACACCGTAGGACAAACAAGCTTTCTTAGCCTTGTTCTTAAAGCGTTCAAACGGGTTAATCAACTGCGGGTCAATCACTTTCTTAGAACCAAGAGACACCATGACTTCTGGTGGCAGTTCGGCATTTTCACCTAAGTCTTGACGTTGCAGCTTTTTACGGCCGCTAATGCAGGAAATCTCAGAAAGAGAAACCAGGATTAATTGGTCTAAAACTTGAGTGTGAGTTTGGTTATTCGTAGACATATTAGTTACCTTTTATTTATAAATTTAAAATATTAAAAAGGCCCAGAAATGGGCCATTATTTATTTAGAGAATTGCATTTAGAGAGGTGTTAACAAGGTTTAACCGAATACCGCTTTGAGGATGGCATGCAGAGCACGCTTATCATCAGCACCGGCACGGTTACCGATTTGTAAGTCGAAGGAAACTTGCAGAGCTTCAGGCATTTTGGCCTTATTCATCAGCGAGAAACGTTCAACCCAGGCAATCAGCGAGCGAGTAGAGCACGTAACAGACAATCGCGTGTCTGGCGAAACAGCGGATACCTTGACAGAAGAACTGTCATTGGACTGATTAAAATCACCAGCGATATCACTGCCGACAAACAACTTACGAATGATGTTAGCGATTTCAACAAACTTACCTGCGAGCACTTCATCTGAAATGAACTTCTTGATTAACGAGGTTTCAACGTCTTTTGGCATGTAATTCGCGTTGATGAACATATAGCGATCGAGGTTCGCGACGTTCAGCACTTTTACACCACCATAGACACCCGTTAAATCACCTTGGCCGATCGAGTTGGCTGTAGCGACAAAACGGAAGTTAGGATGCTTTTTGATCACTTCGTTGGTTTCAGGAATAACAAGATTCCCACCTTCTAAGATCGCGTTAAAAGCGTTAGCACAGCTTGGGTCAAGTTGGTCGTATTCATCCAAAAGGAAAATGAGGCCAAATTTGTAAGCAAGTGCCAGAGGACCATAAAGGAAGTCTGTACGGGTATCACCGGTCATTGTGTCGCAAACGAGACGAAGACCACCGACAAGACTATTAATGTCCAAATCCTGAGAAGCTGTTGTTTTCATCAAAGGCCAGTTCAGTCGAGCGGCAACTTGCTCAACAATACTGGTTTTACCGCAGCCTGTAGGGCCGGAGATCCACAGCGACTGACCCTGAGGGTAGTTAATCCACATCAGGACAGACGCACGCAGAGACGGCTCAAACACGTAATGATCATTTCGGCTAGGGATGGCAGCACTGAATGCATTATCCGCAGCGAAACCAGCATACGGTTTAACCTGCGCTTTCATGTGTTCTGGAATGACAACGCCGAATAATTCCGGAGAGATTGCGACGTTACGAACCAGGGTATCAGCAGCTAGAGTAGTGTTAAAAGTAGACATGTATTACCTCAATAATTTAGATAGATTTAAAAGAGTTAGGGAATTTAAAAGTGAAGAGTCGTCGAATTAAGCAGCAGGAGAACAGCAAACCAGATTGGAATGTGTATACCGGCTACTCATTTGTCCTTGTTCACAGACAATCGACTTAGGTGCATAAGTGGCAAACGCCGTAATACCACGCTCGGAAAGCGCGGTGATCAGGGTTGGCATAAAGTAGGTTTTGGCATAAACCAAAACACCTTCAGCCTGGTGACGGGAACACAGCAGCAAAGCGATATCTGCTAGTTCGTCGGCACGTTGCTGCATTAACGAAACGGTGGGGCAGTCATTGAACGAGAGTTTTTCACGAATGATTTGTGAAATGTCACGTTCAACATCAATCACACCCATTTCGCGTTGTGCGTCGGATGCTTTATATGCAGTCAGATTAACGATGGACATGGAGAGACTCCTAAAATTAATAGATTTAAAAGGTTTAAGGCCTCAGAAAAGAGGCGAGATTTAAGGTATTGCAAAGTTCCAGTAGAGTGACTGGAGGCACTTGTTGTTCTCAGCTTGAGAACGAAACACCGTTTTCGACGCATAAAAAAACCCGCTGCTTAAAAAGCAACGGGCTATCGAATTTGGTACAGATATGCGTGTGCCGTGTGAATGAGAGTAAACGCATTCAGAATGGCGATATGGCCGAAATTAGGTGTTTAGGGGCAGGTTGCCAGAAGTTAGGCGGTGTGTACCGCACCGCTACAATAATCAATTCTTACAGCTGGGTCAACAAGAAAAAACCCGACCGAAGTCGGGTGTGAGAGAGTTAAAACAACAACAAGGCATTGTCTTCAACACCGGTGAGTGCATCTCCTTCTGCCACAACAGGTTTGATGGCTTCAGGTGGAATATAAACGCTGTCCTCTGGGGAAGCTTCATACTCATAGACAGACAGGCTGGAGCGAAGAGACTCCTGAGTCACACAGTCCGGATATTGCTCAGCAGTCACATTAAGACGCTCAGCGATCATTTTCCAGTTAGTGCGACCTTTGACTTTACTTTCCAGATAGCGAAAACCAAACCCATCAATACGGACAGGGTCTGTGCTTTTGAAACCAAGACCTGTTGCAAGACCTTGAATCGACGCCTTAAGCGTTTCTTCAAGATTAGACAACTGGGCTTTCACGGCTTCAAACTCGGCTTCTTTGGCGCGGACATTCGCAACTTGACGGCGGATGTCAGCGATACGAGCAGAGAGATCATCTGGAGCAGTAAATTCACTGGTTTGGGCCAGAATATCGGCATCAGAAACCAGCAGGATGTCTTGCTGTTTATCAAAAGCCGGAGCTACCTTTTGATTTAAACGTTCCCAGAACTCTTTGCATGCAGCAAACAAACGTGTGAAAGCGCCCTGGTTAGGTTTGATAAGGAAAATCTTCGGCTGATCTTTAGCGGACCAGAAAACAAGATAAGCTTGCGGGGCACCTGTTACGAATAACTGATGCTGCACCTGCCAGAAGTAATATTTAAATTCCGGCGAGGCTGAACCTTGTTCGAGGATAGCTAAATGTTTTTTCTCTGAGAGATTCTTGATCTCCAGTACAGAACGGTCATCGAGCTGTCCATCAAGCGAAGCTATCATGAACGGGTACTTGGCATGTCGAACGCAAAAGGGTGAGGCTATTTGCCCCAATTCACTTTCGCAGTAAGACCGCGCAAGCGCTTCGAGTTTGTTACCGGCATCCACCTGCTTAATCGCAGATAGATCTTCAGAAGCAAGCAAGCCTGCATACTGAAGGTATAACTGATAAGGCGTTTTCATAGCTCCAGGCGCACCCAAGAGAATTGGGGAGCATGTTGCCGTAACACCTGTTCTACGCCATTTGTGCCACTCTGGAGTTCCTTGTTCAATATCGACAATTTCACAGATTGAATCAGACATACGATCACCATTAATAAATTTATAAAATTAAAAAACCGGCAATAAATGCCGGTTATGTTTTATGCTGCTTTAGCTGTTGAAATCAGGTTGCACAACATCTCTTTGAGACCTTTGTGTTTGACTGAATTCAAGGCAGATTCAAGTTCGTCGAATTGACCGGACTGAAGAGCTTGAGAGTAGAGCACTTGCATGGAGTTAGTTTCAGCTTCAACAGAAGAAACCCACTGGGCTGCACTGGCTTTAAACTCCCCGTCAGCAAGACGATTAACAAAGTCATTTGCGATCCCAAAATCACACATGTGAACTGACTCAGAAACTTTCGTACTGAGCAGGTCACGGCGCGATTGTTCCAATTGACGTTTTGCGTAAGCCAATTCGCTGTCGTTGAAAGAAAATGCGTCTTTCAGTTCGGCGATCATGGTTTCGTAAGCCAGCGTTTTTTCTGCGCGGGTAACGAGTTTCGCAATTCGTTTGAAACTGCTTTGACGAACACCTGGAATTTCAGACATCGGAACTTGAAGTTCTTCTGGCTGAGATCCACCCGCATCAGACTTGGGTTGAACATCAACTGGAGCTGACTGAGCTTCCTGTGACGCAGGCTGAGATGCCTTCTCAACGGGTTGGGCCGATTGCGCAGGGGGAGCGACGTCATCATGAGCAACAATTTCACCCTCAATAACACTGTCGTCAGCAACAATAGGCTGAGATGAAGCAACATCATTGTTAGCAGCCTGAGCAGCTTGACGTTGAGCCATTTCAGCAGCAGCAGCTTCAACAGGGACATGAGCGGAAGACTTGAACCCTTCTTCACCGTAGGTATTGAGATAATCAATCACTGCGCTGATTCGAGTTCGGTTGCCTGGGATTAAATGAACGGTTTGTTTAAGGGCGGATTTCAGAACCATTTTCCACGGGAATGTTGTCCACGGAGATAATGCTCTTTTATCAACTTTTTTCCAAGATTCAGAAACTGCGCGAGCAGCGGCTAAATCTTCAACAGTTACAAAGTAAACGAGGTTGCGGCCATCTCGCATGAGAAAGTCCACATAGACACCACGGAAGTTACCGCGAGCGCCTAAGGTACCTTTATCCGTCACCGTCAGAATCAAATCCCCTTTGCTAGCAAATGGGTCAAACTCATGGATCGGACTATTACGACGACCTTGTGGCTTAAATACTGCATCATTCTCAAACACCAATTCAGCAACAATGTCTTGGCAGAGTCCTTCATCTGTAGCCATTTTGATCAGGCCGAGATAAGAGACATCCAAGATCACCCGATTATTGCGTGGAACCAGATATGCCTGTTTCTGTGCAGGGTCGAGTGTCAAACCGGAACTCGCTAACTGTAAAAACGCAGTCTCGAAAGAACGCGGGTTAGTTAACGCAATACCAGTGAGATAGTCACTGTTGTTAATGATGTGCTTGGCAAACACACACTCTCTCTGGAAAGAGATATGTGGGTGCATTGCAGCCTTTTCAAACTGACTACCTAGAGTCATCATGTGACGGGTCACTGTGTCAACTCTGACCGTGATGTCAGTGTTGGCTCTTTTCGCGTTATTGTTGTCATAAGCGCGACGGGCATTGTTCGAATAAGACATGGTAGTACCTCATATTTAATAGATTTAAAAATTGACCAAACAGATATGAAAACGCCACTCAACGAGTGGCGTTTACTGCGGAGTATTAACCGCGCATATCGGAATAACTGCCATTACTAACCATTGCACGAGCTGCAATGAGTTGGTCTGTGACGGTAGGCTTTGTAGAAGGTACGAAGATCGCACTGCTACGAGCTGTCACAGTTTGCTTAACGGTAGGTTGTTGAGCGGGCGGCTGTTGTTTGGCTTCTCTCTTGGCTGCGGCACTTTTCTGTGCTTGCTGGAGTGCTGCACGGAACTTGTTACCGATCGTTTTCACTTCGTCATAACTCATCTTCTGAACAACTAACTCAGCATCCAGACGCGCCTGTAATTCAGGCGAACGCAGTGGTTGTTGAGTTGGTGTCGAAGCAGTGATTGGAGCAACGTAAGACTGAGGATTAGCATCATTAATTCGCGTATCAACGACCAGGTTGGTCGCAATATCGTGAACGGAGAATGCATGGAACTCAGTACGCTGAACATCGGAACCATCTTTCACATAGCGAGCTGTGCGAGCGATAGCTTCGATAGAGATCTCAGAGTCTTTCTTGATGGTATTGTGGAGAAAATCAGCAACTTTACCGAAAGCCTTGATAGGGAAAAACTCAATCACTTTTTGCGAGTTGATCTTCATTTCACAACCCAAACGGAAAAAAATGACAGAGTCATTACCGTTTTTAGCGGGAGTATAACGAGGGTCGATCGCTACTTTACCTTTAGCTTTGGAGAACATAGTTAATACCTCAATTAATAGATTTAAAATATTTAGAAAGTTTATGCCTGGAAAGGCCTGACTAGCCTGAGGTTAAATCTCAGGTACAGTCTGTTTAGGAAGGGAAGTTAAGGGTATTGCAATGCCCAGTAGAGTGACTGGACGCACTGATATTCCTCAGCGTGAGGAAAAACACCGGTTCGACGAGCAGCAAAAAGCCCGGAGCCTTATAGGGCACCGGGCTGTCGAATTCTGTTTTGTAGGCATGAAAAAGCCGTGAGAATGAATGCGGGATTCATTCGTAGAGGCGCTGGTGGCCGAAATTAGGTGTTTTGGTTAAGGGCTATTGCCGGAAGTTATGCGATGTAATCGCCAGAACAGAGTAAGCGATAGGAGCGTAAGGGTCAATCGAAAGGCAAAAAAAAACCCAGCATAGGCTGGGTTTCTTGGGAGGTTAAGATGAAAAATGATAGAAGAACATTCGAAACTCAATGATACGCAGCAGCTAATTGAAGGTATCGACGATGAATGAAGTCCAGGGTGGCGCGATAGGTAAAGCTATTGGAGTAGCTCGTTCCATCCAGATGGACAAAGATCATGAATGCGTCTTCTAGACGTGAACGATCTTTTTTTCTCAATCGATTCTTACCAATATTGCATGCTACTGAAGCCAACATGAATTTAACTTTGGCCATCAACTTGATAGCTTCAGTCCGGTTTTTAACGCCGCATTCACGAAGTGCAATATCATCATTTTGACTGATACAAAGAGGGCAATCATCAGCACCTTCATGGTGACAGCAATGCCATCCACAATCATTACAATTGAGGGTATAGGTATTGCGGGAAGCATCAAAGCCTTCCAACTGACAAGGACTACCACAACGAATACAGTTTTCGAACGTGGAAGCATTAATGATAATCATAAATCACCTTGAAATTAATAGATTTAAAATAGTTAAAAGCCCAGGAATCTGGGCTTGTTTAAGAGAGATTAGTGAATATCAGCTAACAACTTCCATGATCCAGAGACCACGACGTTTGTCAGTTTCAAGGTCGCGATAACCAGTCACATTACCCTTGCGATCAAGAACCTGAGCTTTACTGGTGCGCACTTCGGAGTCTTTCCAGAAAACAACAGTGTCACCAATTTTAGCACCAGAATTCTCGACAGCTTTTTTAAGACCAATAGCCCAAACTTTATTTTGCCCTTCGATTTCAACATAGAAGGACATATCGTTTGAACGGTCATTTTTCCAATGAGCCATACCAAAAGAAACCAACTTACCTTCGTGCTCAGTGATAACAGTGCGAGAAGGACGCTTGGCGCTTGAAGTGGTGGAATCATCAGAATCGTCAGACTCATCAAGTTCGTCATCTTCAGTAGAGAAACGAGACATGATTTGAACAGCCAGAACAACAGCTGACAGAGTCAGACAGCCACAGGCAATGATTAAAGGAATAGTGGATTGCACAAATCCAGCCGTGAAAATATAAAAAGCAATGCCAGCTGGCACTACGAACGAAGCGTTCTTAGGACGCCAGAACAACGAGAGGAACATGCCAATATAAACAAAGCCTTGCAATTCGAAAGAAGACATAATATTCACCATAAATTTATATGCGAAGTCCGGCCACAGAGAAACACCCTGAAATGTGAGGATTCAATGGATGTAAACAAAGCGACAGACATCGTAAAAACGAAGTCCGGACACAGACAAAACGCAGGAGTTGAGATAAGAGGAAGTTAACAATTTTTTTGGTTTGGATTGAGATCCAAAAATACCCTTTGCTAGGGCGGCAAGGTGACATGTTTTGTTCAAAGAACAAGAACACGTCAGAGATGCTCTGGCCTGATTTAGGCGTGCGAAACCCGTGAGGAAAGCCAGTTAGGCTACCAGGGGGCGGTGGTATATTCACACCGAAGTTACGGGTTCGCGTTTGAAGTTATGCTGAGAAGAGAGTAGGCCATCAGCTAGGCTGTTACAAAAGCCTACTTCAGATAACCAGTCAAATCAAGAACTGTTTTTCTTCCGCGAAATGCTGGCCTTTTCCCATGACTTGACCGTTTTCGTATGACTAAATAGTCAGGCTTAAATGCGACTAAATGTGAGGATAAATCATGGCAACTACAGAGAAGGCTAAAGTGACTGATAACGCAAAGCAGGGTCAAATCAAACGTAACAACCGTGGCAACCGTACACGTTCGCCGGAGCCTACGCAAAACAAAGGGCAGGCACCTACACGCGAACGCCGCGAATACTCTAACCCGGAGATCACCGTACCGTTCCAGCTGCAAACGCAAGAAGGTATTCGCATGCAGCAACGCCACTACAATTTGATGTCAAAGGCGCTGTTTAATCTGACCATTAACAGCACCGGACTGGAACGCCTCGGTGTAAAAGGGGCGATTGACCGCACCAAAAAAGCCGTGAGTGAAATCCTGGCGGGACCAGAAAAAGAAATTAGCTTCGGCATTTCAACGCTGACTAAAGTTCTTGAAGAGGCCGAGGCTTCTGGAACGAGTCGTATTGAAGAGGTTTCGTATACGGCCCCGCGCGACTACAGCATTCGAGTACGTACTCCTGATGCCATGCGTGTAGTGCGTTTGTTCCGTAGCTTCGATGAGCTGATAACGCTGCTTGATCGCTTGTGGTTGAACAACCTGTTTAATCAGGATGAAGTGGATGACTATAAAACCCGCTTGCGCGACAGTATTCGCAACATGGTTAACACCCTTGACCGGCACGCATCGGCCACTGTCGAAGAACTGAACGACAATAATGGCAAGAATGCAGATGTTGCGAGCCCAGCGAACAAAGAGCAAAGCGAAGCTGAAGCCACGCAAACCGAAAGCCATACCGAAGCGTAATTACCCTCTCATCAAGCCCCCTCACCAAGGCAGGCCACCCACCTGCCTTTTCTGTATGCGCTTGCTTGCAATTAGTGAAATATTTGTTAACGTTCTTCGCATCCTCTGTTTGATTTAATTAATAAAATAACAAATAGGTTTCTATGAAGAAGACAGCCATTGCTCTGCTAACTTTCTCCTTGTGCCTTCCTGCCCTAGGTGCAAATACACAGCAACAAAATACAAATCCCCCCCACACGCAAATCACGAACGATCTTGAAAATCTGTATCAAGAAGGTTGGCGGTATTCGAACGAGGGTAAGTTCGACCTCGCAGAACAATCATTTCTTAAAGCTGCCAAACAAAACCATCTTAAATCCCAGGAATCCCTTGCGTTACATTATTACTTCGGAAAAAACGGTAAGGTTAACTATCGGTTAGCAGGATATTGGTTTCACCAGGCCGCAGGTCAAGGCTCTGCCAGGGCGGAATTTACATTAGGAACAATGTATATAGATGGTGCTGGATTTCCCAAAGATGTTGATTTCGGTATTTTTCTGATTAATAAAGCAAAGGTTAAAGGGTATAAGCCAGCTGAAGAATACATAATCGCTTTTGAAAAATTGAAAGATTCATGCAGACAAAGTTCTTCAAAAGAATGTGATATTACGGTAACTCCACAAATAGGGTGGTAATAAAAAACCCTTGTAGATATACAAGGGTCTGATTCAATCAAAACTGCGAGTTAAATAGTTCGGCAGCAATCCATCCATTGATAGATCATGTATGTTGAGTCTTGGCCTTTTCCTGTGGGGTAGCGATACATTCCACCTTGCCACTGATATGGGGATTCACCGACTTCATGGCCTTCTTTGGTTTCAGGTGTCGGACTGAACATATTCAGTTTGTATTGCTGCTTAGGTAAGGTCGGGTAGATCTTTGACCGGCAGACTGTATCATTCCCCATAGTCCGGTAAGCCAAACCACGACGGTGTTCAACAGCAAGCTCGCGAATACCGGCCAAGCTGGTTGTTCGAGTCGTGTCCATACTGCGCACCGATCCCGTCAATGGGTATTGCCCTCCCCAAGAGCCCGCACACCACCAAAGCGAGTCCATTGGTTGTTTCCCCGCGAATTGAGCCGCTGCCTCTAATGCACAAGCTTGCTGTGCCACGACGTTTGCAACCGCAGCCGATTCCGGGTTCTGGAAGAAAGCCAAAGCTGTGTTGTTCCAGGTTGGGTCAATCTCAGAGAAACTAACCACATCAAAGTCACTGTACGGGTCAGCAGTACATTGCCCCGGCAAATACAGGTCAAGCATACGCAACAGAGGAAGAGCGTACATGTGGGCGTTATAGAAGCTGATTGAAAACTTATTACGTCGCTCTTCATCACCGCCGTCGGTTTGGATGCCGTACTGAAGGTTATTGCCGAGGTTAAGGTTAACCCCTCCCAGCGAAGACATGCAGCCTGGCGTGCGTGTCAGTTCGATGATTTTGCGGGGCTCCCACATAGCTGTCAGCACGCCTGGGTGATACACCCCAAGACCGTCTTGGCAAGCACACGCCATACCACTAGCGGCATTGTCTGGCACTTTACCGGAGGGGCCCATTGTAATTCCTGCAACCTTGATTGGGAAAATACACCCCCAGCATACGTCGGTAAAAAGCTTGAAGGAAAGAAGTTGATTATCACGGCATACCTCATTCACCGCAGGCGCAGTCTCGGCTGTTTTATCAGCCATTGCATTGCCTGCAAAGCATAAGGAAACAGCCGTGGCAGCGATTAGGTGCAAACTGAATGATTTTAATTTTTTGTGTAAGGATTTCATTTTGCCACCTTATTAGCATAGTTGGCTTCAGGGTACTCATTGATGATGAATACTTTTCTGTCAGCAGTGACGATACTGGGTACCGCTTCAATACCAAAGCGCTCAGACATACCTGGCTGGATCATGTAGAGTCGGGCTTTCTCACCGTAATGCTGCGCTGCATCTTTGAACGTATCCCAGCCATCACCGTATACGTTCGTTGTGATCAGAATGGGATTGATGCCTGGCTCCGTGTTTTCGTACTCATGGCGCGCAAAGTCACGCTGCCACGGCACGCTGGCATCAAACACTATCAGCTTCTGGCCGAACGGAATCACATCTAACGGATTCACCTTTCCTTTTTTAGCGACGACAACCCCTTCAGGCGTGACAATATCTTGGGGAATGATTACCGTAGGATCGATGGTGTGGGTTGCGCGCTTCTTAACTGTCGGGAACACTTCAAATTCCTGGCGCTGGCGAGGCCAATAGTTGTTCAAAGCGTCTTTTTTCATTTGCTCAAAGTCGAGATTTTTAACCCCTTCTTCAATCATGTCCAGCAGGCTGCGCTCCACGACTTCTTTCGTAGGGCCTGCGGTACCCAGCTTACCGGTTTTACCCTTCAGGAAGTCGATATTCGAGATGCCAGATACGCTGGCTACAAACTCACCATCTTTCTCATGGATGATGGTTGGAACTGCGGTAACGGCATTATCTTTGAAGATGACCGGATCCAGATTAACTGTCACTTCTGCACCGGAGTCGAGCACCAGCTGTTGCCAGCGAGTGAGTTCGTCCATTAATTTTGCTTTATCAGTAACGCCACGAATAACCAACGAGACATCCCTGCGGCCATCGTAGTCGGTCATCATGTCTTTAATTTCCTTATCAGACAGTGATGCAGAAACTAGCACATAGTAAAAATCACCGGCCATTTTGTTTTGTTTACCGTCCGCAACGTCAGCATCTGCAATTGCGCCAGTGACAGTGTCACTTATCATTTCATTGTCAGTACGCGTTTCTGGCATTTTTCGAAGCATTTCGCGGTTATTTTCACGCGCTGACTTTGCATTAGCTTCTTCATTTTTTTGTTGCTCTCTTGCTACACGGATGAGGCTATCAATATCGGCCTTCTCATTATCCGTTACCTCAGCAGGGCGAGAGGGTAAATCCGTCAAAGGCAGTGATGCCGCACTGACAGAATAGGCCATGCTACTAAACACGGCCAATGCGATGAGAGCTTTGCGAAACTTCGTGACTTTTAGTTGGATTACCATATCGGGTAGGCCCTTCCTATGATTTGTGTTTCCGGCACCGATCCCCAGTAGCGAGAGTCGAAGCTGAGTTTTGTTCGGCCCATAAGCCAGATCCGACCCTCAGGGATAACTCCATTGCGAGTAAGTTCTTGAGGGGTGTGACCTGATTCTGTGGCAAGCGCTAGGCCTTCACCGACCATCGAACCATTTACTGTGGTCTCTTCATCATTCACAGAGATGGCATCCCCACCGACCCCGTCCACCATTTTGATGCCTTTCCCTGACTCACCCATGTATTTCGAACTGAAAGCAAAGGTAGTGCCTTTAACGGGGGTAGTGTCGTGCTTATCTACCAGATAAATACGGTAAGGGGGTAAGCACTGGTTATTTTGAGGGTCAATACCAATTTCGAAACGATGCAACACGTAATAACTTGATGGCGCAGAGATCGCCCCCACCAGCAACATCAGCAAAGCATGTTTTTTCCACGGTCGCTTTTGCTTATAAATCTTCTTCCAAAGTGAGTTCGCTGCGGCCATGACCACGATACCCCCGGTTAGTTGCCTGACGAAGAAACTGTTTGCGGGATCTGCATATAGGCAGGATATTTGTATAGAGCGGACTCATTGAGGACCATGTAGCCAGCTTTCGCCATTGCCTCGGCGCGCGCATGAACCAGTTTGATTTGAGGGTCGCTGAGAACCTTTCCATTTGCCCCGGTATAACTAACCACAGCAATGTAGTCAGTTGGTGCAGCGGGAGGGACGAACCGCCCATAAAGGGCGGCTCCCAGAAACCCGCAGAGTAATGAAACAGCTGCGGTCTTAATCATGCGGCTATACCTCGTTGTCGTTCTTCAAGAATTGAATTGATGGCATCCTGGGTGGACATGCCCTGTGCTTTACGTTTTCTGATAGCTGCCACGTCATCCGGCGCTGTCGAGTACAGCAGCATGGAGAACGGATCCACAATCAACCGGCTAATCCCCTGACCGGATTTGGAGATAACGTAAATTTCGGAGTAAACCCCTCGGCTTGAACGCACCGTTTTCAAGAAACGGTACCCTGCATCATCCAGTGCTAAGCGCTGGTGGTGCTGAGCTTCGTTGATCGCAGATTCACTCTGACCCAGTAACAGCATAAACGCAGAGTTGTCGGCGATAGATTTTCCGACGCTATCTTTGTAAATATCGTTAATGGATTGCGTGATCGTAATGGCAGCGCCGTTGTATTTACGGAAGCGGCGGTAACCTTTTTCAATGAACGCGCCGATGTTTCCTTTGAGTAAAGCCCAGGCTTCATCGATAACCACGATTTTCATCTGGCCGCGATCGCCCATAAACATGTCTTGCTGGATTTGGTAAATCAGCTGTAACAGCACAACCTGCTTCAGGTGCTCAGAGCTTTCCAGGCGCGACAGTTCCAGAACCGTAAACGGGTTACGGAAGTCAATGTTGTTTTTGCCTACGAAGAACTTGCCGTACTGACCCCGGCTGGTGAATGGGTACAATTGGTGCCCCAAACGTTTAATGTCGTTCTCTTCATCCGCCAGAAGTGATTCCGCAACCATATCAACGGTAGTCTCTTTACCGTGCTTGCGAACGAGATTGGCAACGTGTTCTTTCATACGAGCTTCTTCGAAGTCGTTCAGACCAGCCTTAGGCGCAGCCATCACAGATAGGAGACCGATAATCAGGTCTTCTTCACCGCCGTCTTCGTTATCCGGGTTTTCACCGAAGTAGTCTTCAATCAGTTCAAAGAAGTTGAGACATGGCTTCTTATCCGGATGGAAGTCCAGGTAGTCCCCGTTGTAGGTCTCACAAATGTTTTTGTACGAGTCCCCTACGTCGATACACCACACCTTCGCTCCCAGACTGCGATAAGCGGTAATAATGTAGTTGGTTAAGAACGACTTACCAGAACCGGACTCTGCCGCAATACAGGCGTTGTAGTTTGTATCAGAGTCGAACAGGTCGAGCATCTGCACCTGCCCCGATCGGGAAGTCAGCATTAACGCCGGGTTACTGGTACCTTGCCAGTCAGCGTAAAGTGGTGAGATAACCAAAGCTTCACTCAGTGCCAGCGTGCGGTAACGGCCCATTGATTTCTCAGCACCAGCCTCGTTGAACATAGGCAGGGACGAGAGGAAAATAGGCGCAACAAAGTAGCTATCCGGGATCATTTTGAATTGATAGGTGTTGAGGTAGCTGGCCGCTTCCTGGCTAGCACGGAATACACCGTCTTTGGAGTTTGAGAAGATAGTCACTGTGAATTTGGCTTTACAAATTGGCTCGCCGTTGTCCAGCTTGTCACTCAGCAGGTCGTAACCTTCTCGGATAGTTTTCAACGATGGGATCCATTTCACCATTGGCCCATCGGTTTGCTGCACGATCCAGTTACGCTTTTGCGTGAACTTGGTCTTCGCGTTTTGCTGGTCGAAGAAGATCATGCTCATGGAGATAATGCAGGACGATTTAATACCAGTAGCGCCGCTCATCATATCGCCGAGGAAATATTGAGCTTGCCCAGGGAAAAACCGCTTAGGTAGTTTTTTGGCGCTTAATGTGCGCACAAATGTTGTGCCTGTGTGACGCTCACCTCGCTGGTCTTCGTCTTCTGGATTGCCGAAGGCACAGTATTTATTGCGAATGAAGAACTCTCGGTCAGGGTCAACCAGTTGCTCAGAGATCATCAAATCGTCTTGCACTTGTAGCGGATTACGGTCACGCCACGAAGCAGTTTCCCCCTGATTTAAAATGGAAGAAAGCACATCGATGTAACGGTCGCGCGTCAGTGTAGCAGGGCACAAGCCCATGATCCCCAGCGTGGTGTCAAACGTGTTGCGGAATTCAGAAATCAGGTTGAATTCTTCTTCTCGCATGTCGTATTCGTTTTTCACCGGCACCTTCACCGTGATCAGCAACAAACAGTTGCGGACACGGGTACCCGTACCCTTCATAGGATAGTCGGTGCTGTGAAGCAGAAATTTAGAACGGTTGTAGATTGCATCGCGCAATACTTCGTCATCACAGTCCATGCGCAGAACGTCCATCTGGTTAATTTTGCCAACGATATTCGGGCTGGCAATCAGGTCGAACTGCACAATGGTTTTCGCCGGGAAATTTGAGGACAGCAATGTTTGTAATTGCTGCATCTCTTTACCGCTGGTACCGGATAAGGGACGGCAAAGGAAGCCGAAACCGATATATTTATTGTCACATAGGAAAATGTGGTTTTTCTCATCGTATGCCCGAACCGGGCACACATCTGAGAAGCGTTTGATAGACTTCAAACGCTGTATGATGATTGATTCGCTCATTCTAACCCCACAGAAAGAAGAACTTATTGACCAGCCAGGAAGGCTTTCAGACCTTGTTTTGGTGCGCCGATGCTGAAAGCACCGTCGTCTCGAATGATGAATGGCACCATACTGACGCCTAACACCTGAGCGGTGATTGTGCGGCGTGCCAATGCCTGCATATCACAGTCTTTAACCTGGTCAAATTTGGTTTTTTCATGCGCGATAATAGCGCGGTCGGCACGGTAGCGATCTGAAGCACAGTACAGCTCTTTGTTACGGATTTGGCTTGGCTCGCCGAGGGCACCCAGGGACAGAACGTTAACGGTGTATTCGTGCGGGTCTAGGTCAGCCAGCTGATTAAGGGCTGCGGCACAATGCACGCAGTTCGGGTCAGTGAATAGAATGACTTTTTTAGGTCCGTCGCCCCAAACGGCAGGTTGAAGATCAGCGATGTTCAGTTTCAGCTCTTTGATCGGAATGATGCTGGCATACTTGGTGATCTCATCAAGTGTGGTCAGGTCTTTCTTGGCCCAAGTGTCGTACATGGTGCCTTTGAACAGGTACCGGCCATTTGACGACAGCAGGTTGACTTTGCCGTCAACTTCCAGCGCGATAATGCCGTTGGTTGGCACAACGAAGCGCTTGACGTCTTTGCTTTCCTTCGGCGCGTTCATGAAGGCTTTGTTGTTAAACACAGTATCAGCGTTCACATCTGCACCGGCAAAAGCGGAAGCGGCGAAGCTGGCGGACAGAATCAGGGATAATACTTTCTTGCGTAGCGTCATTGGAGTGCTCCTGTGAATGAGGCTACATTTTCAATGGTGAAAAGGCGGATTAACAGCGAAAAGGCCAGCAAAACGAGGTCAAAAAACAGCGTTCTCTTTAAGGGGGATTTTTGCAGGATTAGAAAAAGGTAAGGCCGTTCGAGGGGGAACGGCCTTGCGCATGAATCCATTTACCAATATGTCTGAGTGGGGTTTATCCAATGCGAGGGGTAAGTCACACATCGAATGTCAGCATTGGCAAAATGCGGTATGGTTACCATGCGTCTGTAATTTTAATCACAATCCTTATAAATAGCAATGAGACCCTAAATGAAAGAAAGCCGCACTAGGCGGCTTTTATAACACAACTGACTGTATTTGAGGGGGAATATCAAATCATTCAGTTTGCATTAATTTCAATTGGAGCATTATTTGCTCGGTGTTTGAGGGGCTTGTGCCGCCACTGGAGGCGTGCTCATTGGTCGAATAACAGCACTCCGGGTCGATGCATGTGACGCGCCAACTTCCCAGCGGCGAGGTTCAATTTCGGTGTACACATAGCCAGGGACGTTCAGATCACCGTCTGCGGATTCATAAGGGTCAACCAACACACGCATTACCTGTGCCTGAGTACGGATTGGCTGAGGGTTTGCGGTAGCAGCAGGGACAGGTACATAACGACCACCAGTTGCCACACCACCAGCCCCGGCGGTACCTGCAACACTGTTTCGCTTCAGATCTACTGGTTTACCAGACAGCTGTTGTTCCGACACCGCATCAATGCGATCTTGGTAGTCATCACCATCGGTCAGCTGGTGGATGTCGCGGATGTTCATACAAGTGACAGCATTGGGCATACCTTTACAGCCGTATTCTGAATTCCCATCCACCAGCGAACAACCAGACAATGCGGCCAGACCAGTTACTGCGACACAGATTGCTAAAAGACGTTTTTTCCACATAATTAGTGAGTCCCGTTAGAATTGAAAGTGGTAGGCGTTGCTTTGCCATTAGGCTTGACGCGGGTAAATTTCAGCGTTACACCTTTTTGAACGATAAAATCGACACTGCGACCCGGATCGATTTCGATAACAGGGAACAGATCACCGGCCATGTTCATGTAGAAATCGGCCAAGCGTTCTAATGCTCCACCAACACCAGCGATAGCAGCACCTTGAAGGGCTTCGCTGCTCATCACTTGCTCATAAGGCGTGTTGTTTTTCTTACCGCTGTTGTTATCGCGGGTAACGTTGATAGTCGGAATGTTCTGGACGCTAAACAACGATGACGCAGCCTGTAAAAAGCCTGCGGTCAAGGCTTTCGCCAGGTATTGACCTTGCTTGGTAACCAGACGACCACGTACACCAGCCTTACCATCTTCCCCCACTGCATACGCATCGAGTGGAGATTCAAATACAGCACCATCATCACGAATGCAGGTGATCACCTCAGAGCGGAAGTAGCCGCGTTCGGACGACAGCTCGCCAAATCCAGCGGCCAACATGCCACACTCACGCACGTCCGCACGGAAGCGGTTCGGCAGGATGGCGTCTTTCTTGATGCGGATAAGCGCTGGGTAGGGGTCTTTGCGAGCGTTCTGTGACGTCGGTGCATCCATACCTGAAATGAAGACACCACTCAGGATTGAGGTCGCTGGGAGGTAGGTTTGGAATGCTGGATCATCATCAGGATCAGCGGCAGCGACCTCTTTTATGTCCTCATGCACAGAGATAATATCCGGCGTTGCTTGTGGTGCCGCCTTACCGTCTTTACCTTTGGCGTCTTTATCCGCAGCAAAATCAGCGGGGTTCGGCTGCTGGGTGTTTTCGTACACTCGTTGGAGCGTGCCGTCGTTATTCAGGTTTTCGTGAACACTGTCCGACGTTAACTTCTCTACACCTTGCTTAGCATTATTATCGCCGCTGTAGACGTCTTTTGACCGAACTGATTTGGAGTAAGGCAATACGGTAGAGCCTTCAGCAACACGTTTTTTCAGCTTTTCTTGTTCAATACGGTCGGTGCGTTGTTGTTGCTCAATGGCGATCAGGCGCTTGTTGATTTCGTCAACGTTAATGGATTTTTTCAAATCCGTGATGTTTGAGTTTTGCTTTTCAATCGCTTCCCCTAAAGCGCGCAGGCGAGCAGCGATCGCGTTCTGGCTAACCCCCTGGGTGTCAGTGTCAGTCAATACACTGGAAATAACTTGCTCTGATGGCCCGCGCGCCGCAGGTGTGCGCGATTCAGGCATCAGCAGGAGGATAGCTGGGATCAGTACAACAAACGTACCCCCCAACACAAAAAGACGTTTTTTCTTGGCGTCCAGCGTGTCCCAGCGTTCTTTCAATTTACTCATCTTTTTATTACTCCGCTAATTTAGGACGTACAGAATCATCAACCTGTGCCTGCTGTGACTGATTGCGAATGACAAAGTAGGCTTCAGTCTTTTGGCCCGGCTGGAGCGTGTTCCGGCTCCAGAGTGCGCGCGCGGCGAGGTTAGGGTGAGTGCAAAGTGACTCGTCTACCGTGATGGTAGAAGCGCCGGTATTCTGCGCAACGCCCACGATGACACTGAACTGACTGCCCTGAATATATTGGCCGCCAGCAAAGCTGTATTTGATATTGTCCTGCGCTGTACCTGTGCTGAAGTTACAGTTTGGAATGCTATGACCAGAGCCTAAATTGCCCATTGCATAGCCAGGAGGAATATCGCCCAACGCAACAGCCCGAAGAATGTTTCGGATCGTTTCGACGTAGTTGTCTTTCTGCTCCCATTTACGAGCTTTGGCTTCGTTACCGCCGTACATCACCCCTGCTGACTGCGCATGCCCCGCTCCGGCCGGAGCATTACCGACTTTACGCGAAAGCATTAACGAAGCTTGTACTGGTGCAATCTTTTGCGGAACCAGAGACAAAGACAGCGCGACACTTTCGTCACCTTTTTCGCTGATATACAGTGCGACCGGATTGGTTGAGGTCGTTGAAACATAGATCACATTGCCTTGTACGCTGACTTTTACGTCAGTCAGTTGCAAGCGCTGCACTGTTGGTCTCTCGAACGGCGTCACGATACGGTTAAGCTGGCCGAGAGAAATCGGGATCAGGGTATTTACGCCGGGCTCTACAATCAGATCCTGGCGAGAAGGGATGACATCATCAGTTAATCGGACAGGCTGAACAATGGCGTTAGGGACCGGTTGGACGTTAATGCCGTCTACGGCAGGATTATCACTGGAACTGGCATTGGTTGATGCGCCCGCAGTTGCTGTGTGATTACCTTTTTTCGATGCAACGACAACAGGCTCTTCAGATGCAGAGTCCCCAGAACGCTGGAGTACGACGCCGTTATCGACTGACAGTGTATTGCTATTAACGTCAAGGCCATTCGCAATGGATGGCCCGGCGGTGATTGACGCAATCATCAGCGCCAATATTTTAACGTGTTTACTATTCAACATTTGTTCCCCCGAACAGTGACAGACGCAATACACAGGAAGTTACCGCGACGGTTTTGTTAATGCTGCTCACTTTGTTTACCTAGCTTTTACGTCATCGTAAAAGCGCTCAATGTGGTTATAACCCGCACGAGGCGGGTGACGAAATTTACGGGACAGTGTTCCCTGGATTTATTTGTCGCCTTTTTTGTCGCTCGGCAATTCGGCTTTACCTTGCTTGATGTTGATAAAGGTCAGCACAGGTCGGTAACCTTTCACATCAATTGTCATTTGGAACGTAACGGGCTTCACGATAGGGTTACCGGCGATCCCTTCAAGACCTTGACTGCCTTCTACGAAGTAGGTGCCAGGGGCTTTGGGGTCGTGGTATACGCGAGTCGGTGTAAAGCTCAGACTGATACGATCACGCTTAATCTGGTCAATCTGGTCATCAATGCGCTTCATGACTTGCGTGTAAATACCCGCATCCAGGAATGGGCCGATAGATTTCTTCAGCATGTCCACTGACTCAGGTGTTGCGTTACCCATAGAGTTAGCCAAATAGATAGCCCATGCCTGCATGTAAGGCTGTCCGGCCGTCTTTTCATCTAACCAAGTGGTTTCGGTCAGGTTGGGTGGAACAATGGTCACGATCTGTGAACGGTTCATTAATGTGCTGGAGAGAATGCCGATGCAGATAATCGAAACAACCAACACCAGTTTCAGCGTGGTGTTTTCGCCTTTCATGTTCAGCAAACCCTTTTTAAAATCTTTGCTCTTCATACAATAAATTCCCGGTCGAATGCGTTAGGTACAATGGTGCTTTTCCCGAAAGAAACACCGAACTTCCAGTAACACAGATGCAGAAAGTATTTTTCTGACGCCTTTTGCAGAAAGCTGCCATAGAACCGAGTGATCACGATGCCGATGAGTGACATCGTAAAGATACGGCCCGTAAAGACCCCGATACCCAGGAAAACGAAAAATGGCATCGCTTCATCAACGCTCCAGAAGAAGAACTTCGGCGGATCATCGACAGAATGCGAGATGTGGACTGGCTCACTCATTCTTACCCCCAATTATGAATCGAAATACCCGAACCCCTTCGGGTGCTTTAACACAATGCCCGGACTCTTTTACTTCTCACCCCCTTGGGCCAATTGCGCCATCATTTGCATCAGGCCTGTCCCGTTGACCGAGCCTTGCACCATTGCCGATTTATCGCCGTACACCACGATGTTTGCAGGCGTTTGTTGAATATTGAGTCGCGCGGCCTCTTTCACATCTTCCGCAATTTTTGCGCTTGGGCGAGCGGCGTTAACGCACTCAATAATGCGCTGCCCATCCAGCCCATTGTTTTCAGCCAATTTGTCCAATGGCGTTGCCATACCGTGACCGTCGGAGCGGGTATCCGCAAAAATAGCCCGTGCCATCTTATAAAATGCCGGATTTCCACCTTGCTCTGCGGCACATTCAGAGGCGAGAGATTCGGTGCGTGATGCCTGGCCGTGTACCGGAACGTGCTTGAACACCATCGCGATATTGCCGGACGAGGAATCCACCAGATCCATCATTTGCGGGAAATGGGTTTTGCAGTACGGGCATTCAAAATCGGAATACTCAATGACGTAAAACTGTGCGTCAGGATTGCCGTAAATACGCTCACTATCTGTAGACGGCGCGTAAGACTCAGACGGTTTTTTACCGGTACTGAAGCCAATCGAATTTGCCCCTTTAGACTGTTCGTTGACTTTTAGCCCAGAGGCCGCAATATAACGGTCGAACGCTGCTTCCAAATCCCCCCGATTACTGATGACATTGCGCTGCATATCAGCGACAACGGCCAAGTCGTTAAGCAGGCGCGTTTGTTTATCCAACGTGTAGGCGACGAACCCCGAAGTGGCGATCATGACAGCCAATGGAATGCCATAAATGACGCTTTTCAAACCTGTACGCTTAGCCATTAATAACCTCGGGATTGCTGTAATTGTTCAGGGACGTAAACCATGTCAGGTTTCTTTATTGCCCCGCGTTTTTTCATTTCTTCCTGCTGGGCTTGTAGCCGTGGCAACAATACTTCAGCCATTTCACGGTCCATCTTGTCCCGGTCGGTTAAGTAGCTGGACTTGTGGAGGACCGTATTCAACTCGTGGATCTGCTCAGACTTATCAGTAAGCAGAACACCCGCGCCCAGACAGACTGAAAAGGCAATACACAAGAGTCCGGACAGATAGACGTGCTTCAGTTCATTCATAGTTCACCTCGGGGGATAATTTACCATTCCGGTTTTGGCGCTGATAATGAAAAGCACCGCAAAACGCGGTGCTTTTCGGGGGAGGAATTTAGATGCGTTTTGGAAGGTTACTGATGAGCAACGAACTGCCTATTGGGATCATCACAATCATGATGAGGGCACCAATCATCGGCGGTACTGGCAGAGGGACAAACAGTGACAGCAAAATACTGTAAATCCCCCAACCAATCAGCACCATGCTGCGGCGGTTAAGAAACGGTGACGAATAGGCAAACGTGTATCGCTTAGCGTTCCAGCGCATGATCCCAGCAAAGAGAGAGGGAAGTGTGACCACAAGCATGTACGGAAGCCAGTATATATTCAGGGTCAATCGATACACGATCATATAAAACCAGTAATTCAGGTTTTCGGCCATGTTTCGGAAGATGGAAGCGAAAAGGAAAAGTGGACCACCTTGATTTGCCATATCGGATGAATCGAGCTCATAGAAGTCACGCAAGAAGCCATCCACTCCAGTATTTACAAAGAATGAACGGTAGTTTTTGTTGACGTCCGAGATCACTGGTGTGAAATCCGTATCGCCGATCAATCGCTGGCCCCAGGCAACTTCTTTTTTCACGTTCTCGTAAAAATACGAGGCCGGGAAAAACATGGAAATGACGAACAGTATTGCCGTACTGAAGATGATAATCATCTTTATCGTCTGGGGCCATTTCTCTTCGGTTAATTGGTCAAGCATGTAAGATCCTTAATGCGAGTTTATCCGCCACCGCATTAATGAGCTCGCTATTCAGCCTGCGGGGTAACTGACTTGTAGTTGCCAGCTCGTTGAACCCTATTTTTCCGCCAAGGTGCTCGGTGACGAAATTAGCCAACGTAATGAAATAAACCGCCAGGCGTTCCCAGTCATTTAGAGGGCAATCAACCTGTTGGTTATATGCCATCACCGAGGACTGCACCGCATCGGCCACCAGCCCCTTAGTCAGGGTGCTAGGCAGTAAGGAGATGAGTGATTGCGTAATAGGCTCAACACACGGCCACACCAGCGTTAAGCTGTCATACGCGTTGCAATCTTCTTTACGTAAAAAATAGGTTTTCATTTTGATCATGACTTTTTACCCCCAACACGAATACGCGACTTCTCACCCCGAACTTTCTTCTCGTACAGTTTGAGGAACTTCAGGGCTTTCTTACTGGCCTGGTTGAAGGCCTTATCTCCCTTCGGTGACATAATGATGGGCACTTTACCTTTGACGATTTTGTTCGCCTGGTTAATTGCCATAAATTCAAGGTTTGGTAACCAGCCCAGCAACGGAGAAGGGAACAACTCGCCTTCTTCTTCCATAATGCGTTCACTGACCGAACCAGAGATCATTTCAGGGTCAGCACCAGCACTGGAGCCATGCCCGCGCATGACATACTTGAACTTGGTCATTGGTACACGCTTCATGACGGCCTCTTGCGCATCAGGATCGGGGGTACGCAACGCAGTAAAGTGGTTGGTGTTGGTGACGATTTGTTTCATCTTGGCTTCAGACCCCAGGCGCGCCTCAAAGTCGCTGGTGGACTGAGATGAAATAAATAGGCGGAAGCCCGCGCCACGGGTTTTGTTCAACATCTTGATCACTTGATCGTTAATGACCTCAGCAGCTTCGTCGATAAGAACCATCACTGGGGCCAGGTCATCCCCGCGTGGTTTCATAAAGTTGTACACGTCCGCTGACACACTGGTGATGTCTGACAAGAAGATAGAGCCCACCGCCGAACCAGTTTCTGCATCCGCTAAGGAGTCTAGCCCCATGTACAGCATGCCTCCGGTTGTGATGATGTCGCGCACGTTGGAGATAGGGCGGAAGTCATTCAACTGGGATTCATCGTCACTGTCCGGGGATAGTAATTCAGCCATGAAACCCTGAGTCAGCTGGCTGAGGATAGGCATCACGTTGAGGATCATCTTCTGGAAGTGCTCACGCTGGTGGCCGAGCATATCCAGCCCTGCTTCAATGCTTGGGAAGCTGCGGTTTGCTTTGATGTCGTTGCGGTAAATTTCGGCGCAAATATCAGCGATTTCCTTTGGCCCCTTCGCTTTGTTTGCATAACGATCCATGCGCATGGCGAAAATACGGTCAAAGTCATCTTCACCGAGCACCTGACGGCCAATTTTGGTCACTGATTTGATGATGAGATCAGCCAGAGATGATACATCCGACCCCAACTGGGTTTTCACGTTCTTGAGCGTGGGTTTCAATTCGCAGATTTTCATCAGTTCTACGACTGTGGTTAAGGACATGATACCGAACGATACGAACGGGTCACTGGTGCCATCGGCACGCTGGATAACGGATGTAATACGGTTAGCTACTTCACCTGCACGAGTGTAGTTGGTGATCGGAGAAATGCGCGCGGATTTCTCCGGGTGCGCCAGCGACATGTAGTTGAATTTATCTTCGCGGTTCACCAAACGCAGACACATTTCCATCCAGTCAGCCAACTCTTCATCGTTTTTCGGGTCGATGAGAATGAGCGGTTGTTTCTTCAGTGCTGCCTGAAGGATGAGCAACTTATAGTATGTTGTTTTACCTGAACCGGTTGTACCGGTCACCAGGGTATGCAATGACAGCAGATCTTCAGCGACTCGTATCCATTGTTGCTTTTCACCAAGCGCATGGATCCAACCCAAACCCATGAAGTTTTCTGGCACCTTGCTAACGAACTTTTTGATGTCGCGCTTGATGAGTTCGGAGGCTAACTGACCTTCAGGTTGACCCCATTCAAAACCATACCCCAGCAGGTAGCTGTCGGGGAATTTCATCATGACATCAATAACGGATTCCAACTCCATTTTCAGAACGTTAGGCTTTCGCTTTAACCGGCTCTTATGCTTGTAAATATCCCATGCGGAAGGTACGGAACGAGCCGCATAGGCCGCTTGTACCGCAACAGCCAAATAACAAGGAACCGCAGGCATATTGAATGCGGCATTGACCGCCAGTGAGGCAGCAATCCCCACACCCCAGCCTGCAATTTCCAGCGCCTCAAAGTTGGGACGCCAGCGCATGTTATAACTCCACTCACTCATTATCATTCACCATGAAATTTTGAATATTGCTGTTAACGAGGATGTAATCGACACCAGTACGGGTCACGTAGTCGAAATTATCGATCAGTACCTGTTGGAACTGATTTGCGTTGATGTTCAGATCTTGTGCAATACGGCGTTTTTGCAGCGAGGACAAGGCGATCACTGGGTCGCCATTGAACGCAGTTTTATTTGCCCCTTTGGTGGCAATGGCGCGATAGACTTCGGTCATATCCACACTGATGTCGGTCAGGTCAAACGGACTTAGGCTGGCACGATAACGGTGACCTGAAAGCTGGTCGATGTCAGTATTGAGCTCTTTACGCAAGTAGAAACACATTTGCGAACGATGGGTGTAATACTCGCAAGGAGCCTCCATAAACGGATACCAGATCCAATCTGCATCCCGCATCGGTTCGAAGAGTGAGTCCTCAACCCCGTTCTCCAGGATGATGCAGCAGTGGCCGCTTTCATGGAAAAGGGCAGACTGATTCGCGGCCACGTAGGACGCGAGTTTGTCCTTGGCAAGATCTGAGGCATTGCGGAACAATGGGCTTTGGTCTTGGTGCAGTGCAGTCAGTTGTTCGGTACCAAATGCCACCTCGTTATTCTTGTTGTAGCCAAAATCATTTTCCGGGGTCACTGGCGTAAAATTCCCATTGTCCACTTCGTCCTGTACGCGTTGGATTTTTGCTCTTGCATCAGACATAGGGTCGATAGCCGGTTTTTTCTCAACCAGATTCTGTTCGTCATTTTGATACCCATCAGCGACAGCGTGGTTTTTGAGAGTCTCCCACAAAGATAAGGTTTCACGGTCAAACTCTGGCTCCTGATAATGCTCTGGCTCCGACATGATTGGAGGGGGCATTTCGGCAGAGGTATCTTGCTTGCTCAAAACGTCTTTCAGGCTCCGTTGTTGTGGCCCAACTTTGGCTATTTTTGCTTCGGGCGAAGAGGTTTTAACAGGCTGACTTTGTTCAATTGGAGTCTGGAATGCTACCCCTGGTTTTTGATTAGCCAATTCCGCTTGTGCTTTGGCTTTCGCGTCCTGACGGGCATTCACTTTTTCGTAGTCAGCATCAGACAGAAGATTCAAGTGATGCAGTAGCTCGTGGGCGTTATCAGAGGTCACCGGATTCGAGGCTCCAAACATATTATCCAGCGGATTGTCATTCTCATCCGGCAGCAGAGTGCCACCTTTCAGGATTTCAGGATCGACGTCAGCCGGAATGCTGTTTTCACGCGGCTCTTTATTCCCCACGAAAGGACGACTTTCTTTCAGCACAGGGATGTTTTTCCCTTTACTGGTCTGGAATTCACGCCATTCGCTCTCAATTCGGATACGGGAGGAAATAGGCAGCGGCTCCATTGTGTCCACAAACAGAACGTCCGGAGAGATTAGACGCAGGCAACTCAGCGCTACTTTCGGCTCTTTACTGTTACGCGAATCGCGGTCATTCATGATGTGTGGGGCAATTCGCCAATATGCGGTATCTTCGTTTTTATTTACGTTCGGAATGCACAATTTGTAGCTCATCATCAGATCAGCCAGACTGTTGGCCGACTGCGGGATCACTGCACCGGACTTCTTCACGGTGTTGGTGATGTCTTTGACCGCAGTACCCCAAACGATAAACACGCCATAGGTGGTGACCCAAATCGGGTTGCCGGGTTTGTTGGGTTGCCACACTCCTTTCTTAAGTAGGTGGCGCATGGCATCTACGATGCGTTGGACCGCAGGCACACCCGATTGCGTTGCACGTACCGCATCACCGCCGTAGCGTTGCAGGTCGTGGCGGACAGAAATAACGTCAGATTCCTTCACAATTTTAAGGATCTTGTTTTTCATTTCAGGGGCGTTTTCTTCAGTGGCATCCAGGCGAACGGTACTCACGGCCATTGCCCGAGTCAGCTCGTTATAGATGTCGTTGCCTTCGCTCAGCAGGAACTCATGCAGGATTTGCGGCATGATCATCATCATCATGGCGGTGGTGCTGGAGTGGTGCTGCTGGTGGCGCGAGCTCTTCCAAACGAGGAAGTAACGTTCAATTTTATTGGCTTTTGCCCATTCATGGATCGGGGTGCGCCCCGGAGGCCAGTGATAGGTGCCGGATTTGTCCCAGACTTCGTAATCGGTAAACGGCTTGCCAATGTCATGCAGAAGGCCCGCTGTCGCAATCGCAAGACGCCAGGCCAACATGCGGCTGGATTTCACCACGGGCATTTCCATCGAATCGAATTCAATGTTTTTGGCTTTACGGATGCTCTGGAAACATACTTCAAGAGAATGGCGCATCAGTCCACTCTGCGCTCGGTGGTGGTGGTGTTCCGATGCAGGGAACAGCTGCACGAAGTTCGCAAAGCTATCAAGCATCGGCATCATCAGCTGCTCAAATTCGCTATCTCGGATATTCAGTTCGCGTTTAATGGCCTGGATCATATCGGTCTGCTTTTCACGCAGAATGTAGCTTCCCGGTATCAGTGCTGGAAAACCAATTTCGGCAGGCGGGTAGCGCAAAATGTCACCCCGTACAACCATTGAATCCACACCGTCGCGCATAGAGTCGATTTCTTCGAGGGTCTCCAGGGGGATGTTAATCTCGCTCTGTTCCTCATTTTTTTTGCCAAACAGCGTTTTGATGATCTTCAGCATTTAAAGCTCTCCGTTGTAGTGCAAGTACGATAACCCATGACTGGGGGTGTGCAGGAACGAAAAGGCCATCGTTTTGTCGGCTAAAACGGTAACTGGCAATTTTAAAAAAAAGGATAATGTCTGTGCTTTCTAACCGGAGAAGAAGTGATGAAAACCCGTAAACGTTTCGCATTGCCATTGTTGGCAACCTTAGTCATAGCCACCTTGACCGGGTGTGCAGCGGATGAACCAAAGGCCCCTGAACGCACCTATGTTGATGAAACGCAGGTGACGGTGGTCAAGGCGACTTACCCTGAAGGCTATGAGTTTTCAGAGTCTTACTACAGCACTGAACGTGGCGGTGCTGCACTGCGCCACCCAGGCTATGAGCATACGCTTGTGAGCCCATATGCCGTTCATGACCAAACGGGTAAGCGGTATGTTGCACACGATCTGGACACCCAGATTTTACTGACCAGTGTATCCAGCAGTGCCTATGCTAACGGCCCGCGCGGGACATTTACTCAGTCACCCAGGTTCTGCGATGAAAATTCGTTCATGCTGCCGAACAATAAGCAAACTGCCAAACGTGGCGAGTACCTGCAAATTAAAGAGCGTTATTGCTCTACACCAGGTTACCGTCTGAGCCAGCATGAAATTGACGTGCTGACCCGTGGCGAACCGGAAGAACTGCGTCAGTATCGACTCAAGATGTATGTCGATAACCAGTTCACCAAATTTTAAGTGACTAATTAATTCTTAAGTGGGGTAAGAAAATAATGTCCAAGCAAGTCAATAAAATTCAAGTCGTTGGGCCAATTGCAATTGGCGTGATGATTGCTGTGTCAATGGGCGCAAGTCTTTACACTGCCGTGCAAACGAGCGCCATCAAGACCAAACTTAACGCGCTTCAATCGCAGGTGGTTGAAGTCGAAAACTTTAGCAAAAGCATATCCGCAAGTGTTGAGGGGCACTTTGCGCAGTTGGCTAAATCCGGTGGTGGTGGCGTTGGTGCTAACGGTGATGTTAAGTCGGCGGTACAAGCTGCGTTAGCCGGTTTGGAGGAAGATAAGCTGGCAGAGAAACGCGCTGAACTATACAAAGGCTGGGAACAGGTCAGTGTCAACAAAGACGGGCGCTACATCTACGGTAATCCGGACGCACGATTCACGCTGGTGAATTATGAAGACCTGGAATGTCCGTTCTGTAAGCAGTTCCATAAGACGCCGAAATATCTGGTCGATACGGCCAATAATGGCGCGGTGAACTGGGAATGGCGTCACTTCAACCTGGCTTTTCATGAGCCAATGGCAACCAAAGCGGCAATGACAGCAGAGTGCGTGGCAGAGCAAAAAGGACCGAAAGGCTTCTGGGGTGCGACCAACTACTGGTTTGAGCACACGCAGGGCAATGGCAAAGGCTTTGAAGACAGCGCAGGCATCCCTGCATTGTTTGAGCTGGATAAAGCAGCGTTTGACACCTGTATGCAGGATCCGAAAATCATCCAGCGCATCAAGCGTGATATGGATGCCGGTACCAAAGACGGCGTAAACGGGACGCCAACTACCATCGTGATCGACAACAAAACCGGTGAACGTGAAAGCATTGTCGGCGCGAGACCATTCGCAGGCTTCGTTGACGTCATTGAGCGAATGGTGAAAGGTGGTTTAGAGAAAGCTCCCGCACCGGCACAGGCCAAAAAATAAATGTTGATGCCCGGTTTCGCCGGGCATTTTTTAATGTTCATTGAGTATCCCAGAAAAGCCATTGATTTATTCTAAAGGTTATTAAAATCTTCCGTCTCAAATCGTCTTAAATGTTGATATAATTAGTCATTAAAACATTAATTATAAGTGGAATGAATGGAAGGCGAAAAGGAAAAAGTCAAGATTTTCTATTCTTGGCAATCAAGCTATGACGAACGCAAAAATAGGTTCTATATTCGTGATGCTTTAACAAAAGCAGTGACGCATCTGAATGAAAAACAATCAACATTCATATATGAATGGGATCAAGCCACGGATTACTCATCAGGAAGTCCTGACATTTTAGCAACTATATTGGCTAAAATATCGGCATCACAAATCGTGATTAGCGATGTGACAGTGATACCTCAAAATGGGACACCTAAAAATGAATTTCCAAATCCTAACGTTATGTTTGAACTGGGTTTTGCAGTTGCAAAAATAGGTTGGGGGCGAATAATTACTTTGTTGAATAGTAGCGAAGGGCATGGCCCCAAAGACCTACCATTTGACATCAATAAGCAGAGGGTTTCACTATATAATTCGAATAGAGATGACGGAAAGAAAAACCTAGAAAAGTTACTTATATTCGCCATTGAATTGATCACCTCTAATAACCCTGCATACCCTAATGAATCTGACCCAGCCATAACAGAAAAAATCAAGCGCCAGAGTGATATTAATACCCTGACCGGTTTAATGAATTATCTCGATACAAATATACTTGATTATTATTTTGAGGCATTGCCTAACATAATGTATTTTGATGGCTCAACCTGCTGGGAATCATTTAGAGCGATATTCAAGTCAAGTGCATTTTATTTGTATGACACTACAACTTTCAAAATACTGAACAATATTTATGAAAACTGGAGTCAATTAGTTGAAGCTGGTCAGTTTTTTTATGATCATCACCAGAATGGACTTGATTATATATTTCCAGGGAGAAAAAGGTACGAAAGCAGCGATGCTCAGATGGCTTGGGATGTTATTGGCTCGCTTTCAATGTCATTGCAAATGGAATTGGCTTCTTTAATAGAGAATTTAAAAAATAAATTCCCAGAGATAGATATTAATAAAACCAATAGTGAAGGCAGAAAAGATATCATCCGATCAAGACCTTAGTCTTATTGAATAAAGGCCCATTACGGGCCTTTTCTTTACACGATAATGATGGATTCGTTTCGTTCTCGCCTATGGTTATATTGTTCCAGCAGCTCCATCATTGAGCCATTAATGTTGATGCGGCTCTGTGTGCGGGTAATCGCGACATAAAGCAGGTTCATCTCATCAATAATGCTTTGTTTCGATTTCTTCATCATCAAAGCTTCAATAATGCTTGGGTAATCATCATTGAGGATAACGTTATCCCATTCCATGCCCTTGGATGTGTGAGCCGTGGTGATAATAAGATCAGCATCTTTGTGGGTACGAGCCTCATTCAGGCGCATCGTATCGACCATGCCGGGGATATCAACGTAGTTTTCCATCAACCTGATAGCCCGCATCATGTTCGTGTCTTTGGTCGTTTCGGCAATCTCCTGGAAGTTGGCCCAGTTACCGTAATCTGTCAGCACCCGAGGGTTTTTAATAGCTTCATAGTTACTTGTTTTCATGGCGTGAAGATCAAGCAACTCCCCCAGATTGTACTTACCGATACCACCATTCCACATGACACGCTTCCCCATCAGGATAGCCTCATAGGCAGAAGAAATGACTCCCATGTACGTTCGTGAGATAACAGCATGGAAGCCATGTTCGGCGATTTCATGAGGCTGACAAACTTCATCCAGCTTACCCAACCCTACAAGTGGGTGGGTTTCGCCAATCATGGATAAGACCACATTGGCAAGAGCTGCAACCATTGGGCCAAAGCGGAAAGACTTTGTCAGCCTGAGGACTGACGCGCCTTTTTCTTCAACAACGTCCAGCGCATTCTCTGCACCACGCCAGCGGTTAATCATTTGATGCTTATCGCCGACAAATAACTTCGCACACTTGTTATTGAGCACAATATCGAGTGTCACGGGGTTGGCGTCCTGAGCTTCATCGAACAGGATAATGTCATAGACCGAATCCAATGCAGGGTTAGACATCTGATAAAGCTTCAGTAACGTGTTATTCGTGCAAGGCACGTCAGATTCCTGATCGATTTGTTGCTTCCAGATCCGACGCGCTGCGCGCAATGCCGAATCCACGCGTGAAGGTGGGATTTTGTCAATGTTGCCGAGATCTTTTAATACGTGGGTCGTGTTAATTTCATAGTCAGCTGAGTTCATAAAGTGTGAAAGGCCATTGATAGCCAGTTTGACCACGCGCCAATCCTCTTCCTCCATCAGATCGCGGTACTCTTTAACCTGAATATTCAACTTTGTTTTATGGCGATAATGCTTAAAGCGTGCAGCGGCCAGCGCATGAGAGGTTTTGCACTCCACGTTTTTAGGGAATTTTTTCTCCGCCTCTTCACGGATAGACTTATTGAAGACCAAGTAAAGCATCTTCTTGTCTTTATGCGTGTCGGCATAGACCTTTAGTGTGAATGTTTTGCCCGAGCCTGCATAGGCCTGCACGCAAACCATCGATCCGGGCTCAGCCTTGTAGTCGATAATCCTCTGTTGCTCGTCAGTTGCTGCCATGAGCCTTCCTGTCGGTTGAAATGGACATAAATGGTACGATTTATACAACCGAGTTGGCACAAAAAAGGAGAGCGGATCGGGGACAAAAAAGGCTGACTAGTGGATTCATTCGGTGTCTCATAGAGACGATAAATTTGGGGAGGTATTATCGTAAAACTCGGTAGTGGTTACCGGTTTAGAAATCCCCACAACAACAGGCCATAAGTGCATGAAGAATCCCGATGAAGAACCCTTAAATAGCGAGCCCATTAGCCCAGATAGCCTTGTTAAAACGTTACGCACGCTGTATATGAAGAGCACGCGCGCCCTTCGTGAGTCTGACCGGCAGGCACAAAAGAAAAAGCAACTGCAAAAGGCCGTGCAGGATGCCACAATGCAGTTAAACGAACTAACCATTCAAAGTCTGGATGAGCAGCGCAGTGAGGCGTTTCTGGTGCAGCAGGATATAGCAACAAAAGCACTAAGAAAGGCCAATCGTAAACTGGCGAAGTTCTTTGATACAGCTGAGGAAGTGGAAGATCGCACTACGCTTGCGATGACAAACCTTCGGGATTATCTCTCCACGAATATTGATGAGAGGAATAAATGATGTTTTACGCATACTCGGTGCTGTGGATGATTGCCTGGAGCCTCATTTCGATTTACGTGTATCGTAAGGACAAGCAACAGGCTATCGAGAGAGGCCCGCGAGTAGAGGAATTAACGCTTGATGCGCTGGCCTTTCTCGGTGGTTGGCCGGGTTGCATCATCGCCCAGCAGATGTTCAAGCATAAAACACGTAGTGCATATCAGCGCCGATTTCGTGCTTTAGTAGGGGCCTGGGTGCTTGGCTATGCTTCTTTGTGGTATTTTTTGTGGGTTGGTCAAATTATCTAATCACCAGCATTTCAGACCAAAAAGGGAGGTTGCATTTTTAATGCGCCTCCCTTTTTGTTTACTTCAAAAAAGTAAATTGCAAAAATACAATCCTAGGCTGCAATTTTGCATGGGGAGGATGCATGTATTTATCGGGATGGGACGACGTCAAAGTTTTCCTTGCTGCTTTTCGAACCAATTCCTTGAGGGGGGCATCGATTCGTTTGTCGATGGATCAGACCACGGTAAGTCGAAGGCTAACAAATTTAGAAAAACAACTCGGTGCTAAACTGTTTTACCGCACGCCAGATGGATTAGTTCCTACTGAAGTGGCAGAAAGAGTGTTAGGTATCGCCCAGGAAATGGAGCGTAACTCTGTTTCCTTTCTGCGCTTGAGTGAAGGATCTAATGGTGAATTCTCCGGTGACGTATCAATAGCTACTACAGACAGGCTTGCAGTCGAATTCCTAATGTCAGCAGTTAAGATATTGAGAGATCGCTACCCCAATATTAATGTCACCATGAAACTTGGCGCACAGATGGCAGATATGTCGCGTGGTGAAGCTGAAATTGCCGTGCGAATCCAAAGACCTGCGGCACCAGATCTAATTGCTAAAAGGCTAGGGGGCTGGGATGTCGGCCTATACGCAACCCAGACATACCTTGATAAGTTTGGCCCACCAGAACTCGGCCAGCACCTTGCTAACCATGATATCGCTTTATACGACAATAAATTCAGCAGCCCTGTACCTGATACGATGGTAGGTGAATCTCGCCGAGATGCGCGGGTTGTAGCCAGGCTGACATCAAGCTTCTTACTCACAACCTTTGTGCGTTCGGGAATGGCTTTAGGGGAACTGCCATGCTACCAAGAGCAACGGTATCCTGAGTTAATTCGAATATGGCCGGATAAGGCCAGAAAGAAAAAATATGAAGTGTGGAAAGTCGTACATAAAGATGCCGCTGAACTCGCTAGGGTAAAAGCAGTATCAGAAGTCATTTCTGAAGTGTTTGAACGTGATATTAAGCCATTTGTCGCAGACCTACAAAGCTCGCTGTAATTTGCGCTACAAAGCAAAAACCCGACCGAAGTCGGGTTTTCTTGATGCTGGCCGTAGCCGCTGAATTAGATGCCAGCTGGCAGGGCGGTCGTTACGGCGCTGGTGGAAGTCATCATGCCGTTGATGATATCCGGCGCGTAGTACAGGCCGATGGCCGCACCAACAGCGACCGCGAAGGTCATCAGGGACTGGCGAACAACCGCAGCAGCAACGCCGACGATGACGATCAGACCCACCAGCACGCGGCCCAGAGAACCCTGCATGTAGGAAGTGATTGTGGCCCACACTTCGCTAAAACCAGTTTGCTCGGTACCTTTCGCGTAAACGGCGGTCACGCCCAGAGCCAGAACAGCGGAAGCAGCCAGAACAGATTTCAGGTTACGGGCGGAGATAGTTTTCATCGTTAACATCCTTTCTTGAGTTAAATTTCAGTTTTTGGATGTTCACCTGACTATTTAACGGGTTTCAGCAGGGAACGCAGATAAATATACAGATACCGAATACCTGATTCATTAAAAAAGCCTGACAGAAATACCTTGAAACATGAGAAATAAGGTGACTTTTTGATGCAAAAAGGGAAATGGTTAGATGTAATGGATAAAAATCTGATTTATTGAGTTTTCTGCATGTAGAAAAAAGGTGAACAAATCGCATGGCTAAACGTTTTGTTGCTTGTTTTCCCTGTGTTGTAATGGTTAGTGCAATTACAAACTTCTAAAATGGTGACTCATGGATCTCAAGAAAAAGCTTTTGGTCAGTTCCTTGGCTTTCACTCTCTCGTTATCAGCCCAAAACGCATTCGCGTTTAAATTTGACGATCTGCTTAACGGTCTGGGTAGTAGCCAAGAACAAAGCGAACAAATCCCTCCACGCGCACAGAAAGGCGCGCAGATAAACCACCAAACGCAAATCGTAATTGGCTTCTCGCCAGAAGGGTCAGCCCAGAAGGCGATCATCAATGCTATCCGCTCGGCAAAGTCAGAGCTCCGCCTGGCCGCATATTCCTTTACATCGAGAGATATCGTGAAAGAGCTGGTGGCAGCAAAGAAGCGTGGTATTGATGTCAAGATTGTGGTGGATGAGAAAGGCAATAAGAGCAAGCACTCTATATCAGCGATGAATACGGTAAGACTGGCTAAGATCCCAATCCGAACCAACGGGCGATATGCCATCATGCACGACAAGTTCATCGTGGTTGACCGGCAAACGGTGGAAACTGGATCTTTCAACTACAGCGATAGTGCGAATAAGCGAAACAGTGAAAATGCGATCGTGTTGTATAATTTACCAGAAGTGGCTGAGGTTTATCTGGAGCATTGGGAACGCCGTTGGGCAGGCGGGACCGAGCCGGAGATGAGCTATTAAGTTGGAAGTGTCAAGTTAGCGAACTGAAAACCACTCTATATATCGAGTGGTTTTTTTGTTCAACGCAAAATGGCGGTGAGCTCGCTCTCGTTAGTATCGACAAAGAACACCTCCCATAGCTTTTTCGCCAGGGTAGGGTTGATGACATTCACCTTGGAAATAGGCATCACACGACTCAGACCCAACCCCATAAAGTGCTCATAGAGCATGCGGGAGTGCCCACCAAACACACTTAGCGGCTGATTCAGAAGAAACACCACCTCTGCCATTGTTAAGCCTTCAACCTGCAACGTATAGCCCAGCGCGCGGGAACAAATCTCACGCATTACGCCGCGCTTAACTCGATAAATTTCATCTTCACTGAAGTGCTTTGGTAACTCACTTCGATCGCAGGTCATAGGGTCGATGCCGTCAATATAGCAGGCCGAATCATACTCAATACGGTACTGTGGCTCACCACTGTCATCGGTATTTTGCAGGCAACCAACCGGGTCAAGAATGGTGCCATCCTCCAGGACTAACCAGCCATACTGCGTATGAGATATTGAAAAAACGCCGTGATCACCATCGTTAACCGCCTCTTTATGTCGCGTTAGCCGAGTTCCCAACATTGCCTTACCACCGAAAACACCCCGCTGAAGAAGCGCACGACAAACTAGGTATGAATGTTGTGGTGTCCATTCGGCGTGAGGAATGCTGATACAGTAGCTTGTCGCAATGAGACGGATTCCATCAATAAGAGGGCTTATCATATTTACTCCGATAAAAAAGGCGTATCAAGGATACGCCTGTCCCATTGATCTTACTTTTTTGATTTCGGCTTTTGTTCAGGCTCCGCCGAAATGTAACGAAGGGAGTCAGTCCGCTGGCCCGGCTCACCAACACCTTGGAGAATCAGTGAATAGGTTCGCTTGCCTGCAACGATAAACAGATCCGTTGCTTGCGACCAGGAGGCCTTATTTTCACTGCGCTGGACACGGAGAATACCGCCAGGCAGCAATTTCAGTTGCCAACCTTTCTCGTCTGACAGGTAGGCACTTATGTTCTCACCCTTATCCGTTGGTAGCAGGAAGATTTTGGCAGCAAACGTGCTGTAGAGATAAACGGTATCCTGTTGTTGAGCTTTATACTCAACTTTCAACGCCGAACCTGTGTAGTTCAGATCCGAACCCGTCATCGTCATAGGTTGAGCGAACTGATTAGTAGCGGGGAGCTCAACGCGCTCCGGTCGGATAGGTTCTGGTGAGCCTGCTGGTGCAGGCTCAGCCGCCTGAGTTGGTACAGGAGTTGGTACTGGCTCAGGCGCTGGCAGTTCAGCCTTCGCTTGCTCTTCAGCCACTGGGGCCGCTTTTACGTCACCGCCCAGTGAAGGGGAAACGTCGGCTTCAGGTGAATTTTCCTCAGCGATCCCAAACTTGGCCGGGTCATACTCCCGCTCATTGCTGGCCGCAATTGGAGCAGATTGCTCTGCCTTAACGACATCTTCAGCCGGAAGGATTTCTGCCGTAGGCATAACAGGCTCAACCACTTCGGCTTCAACCGGAGTTTTAGTTTCAGGCAAACTGTTCTTCTTCAGTTCGGCAATTTCCAACGCGGGCGTTTGCGGCTCGTTTTTGCTATCAGTTGTTACGGCTTCGGCATTAGTCAGTTCAGACTCATGAGCTTGAGTGCCGCTGTTCTCAATGTCCTCTTTGACTTTATCAGTCAGCGCAACACCGTCGTTACCGATATTAACCGACATAGCTTCGACTTTCTCAGCCGGAGTTTTATCGCTCGTTAAAATAACAGCCGTCATCGCACCCCCTGCGATAATGGCCGCTACGATCACGGAAAGCACCGTCTTCTTCGATACTTTCTTCGTTGGTTCAGGCGTGTCCGCTTCCGCAGAGCGTTCACGCAAAATTTCCTGACCGTATTCAGCGCCAGTGCCGCGTTTCTCAGTCATCTATTTCCCCTCAAATTCATTCATGCACATTACCGATCACTGCAACGTTCGTTATGTTTACCCCGTCGCAGTTCAGCCTATTTAACAAACCCCGCAGAACGGAGCCCATGACCAACAGTGTTACCCTCACTGCCTGGTTGGATTGCTTGGTGATTATAACGGCATTGCTTCCGCTGCCGAAATTCAGAAGGGCGAAAAGGTCTGCGTTTTGCTTCCCTTTTCAGATGGAGTGGATATAAAAAAAGAACGCCGACTAAACGGCGCTCCATGAAAGAAAAGGTGAACGACTACAGTTCGCGGGTACCACGACAGTCTGGGAATAGGGAGCAACCAAAGAATGCTGACTTGCCAGATTTTCGAAGAACCATCTTTCCGCCGCATACCGGGCACAACGGCTCTTTCGCATCAATGGATTGAGTGGTTGCTTGGGACTTAGGGGGATTCTGTTCTAACTCTCCATTCCCTTTAATCATTTCGATCAGTTGTGTACCGTCGAGTAAAATAACCTTTCCTTTCACATTTTCGCGTTGAGCGAACTTCCATGCTTCATCGGTAAACAGGCCTGACGTAATAATGAATCCACGGTGAAAGCCGTCTGCGAGCACCACACCGTAAATTTCGCGGACAATAGCAACACCGACACGGTTTGTTTTCCAGTGTTTGCATTGCACCATTTCCCGGTGGCCGAAACCCTGAAGCTCAACATCCACACCACCGTCAGCGCCAGCCTGAGTAACACGGGCGCGATAGCCTTTAGTTTCGAAGAACTTGCAAACCACTTTTTCGAACTGATCCCACGTCATTCGCTCTAAGACCTGACGTGCATTGACGACTCCTTTTAGCTTGCCAAGCGCACGCCCTGAAGCCGATAACTGAAGATATTTAACGACCGTCCCAACAAAGAAACACAAGCCGATATAGAAAAGGAAAGCACCCACTAGCAGCGGTAGTTTGGCATGGAGCAGGTTCATGACAGAGACCATTTTGTCTTCAACCTTCTCACCGGGCGGGAACAACACATCGACAATCGCCTGGCTGATGGCACCTTGATACCCATAAGCATAGAGAAGGACCGTGATTGCCGCGATTGGAAGCCCGATATAGACACGAAATAGCAATGTGGTCTGAGGGGCATTTAAAGTGCGCCAATTTTCTTTTCTGAACCACGTTCCGACAACAACCCGCCCAGAGAACGTGAAAAACAGGAAAATGGACAACGTCAGCAGAAAGGAAATCAGCTGAATTTTCGAGCTCCCCGCAAAAATCGTATTGAGCACTATAATCAGGCCCGACATACCATAGAAGCGGATCCGCATTGCCTTTTCGGGTGTAACCTGACGTTTCTTTCCTTTCGACATTTACTGCACCTATTTTCGTTTTTTAGGCCAAGCCCGGCGAGCCTTGGCCCTCACCGACAGCTCATTGGAATTTAGAATCACGATGTCGTAAACGGCAATCAACCCCACTACGGATGGCGTGCCGTAAACGACAATTTCAGGGATGAGAGGTAGGTATGGTGAAATGACAGCATAGTAAACCACTAGTGATAAGACATACGTTGCCCAGATGTAGTAAATTTCTTTGCGGGCCAGCAAAAATACAGCGGCACAGAACAAAGCCATGTTTCCAACACCGATAATGTGGAAGAGCTCGGCCTCATTCTTACTGGCATATACAGCCAGGGCATAAACACCAGCTATCATTAACATTAAAACGTAGTTCACCACACGCAAAACCATATAAACCTCAACAAAGTAGCTTAGTCATTTGAATGTGCCGAGTTTATCATCGGCAGATCCGCTGACGAAATCACTCCAGTTTCGGCCGCAGGCACGTACCCAGCCATAGCATCCTGGTTATCGCATGCGATTTGGTTGGGGATCCAAAAATCCCCGTTCGTTGCTTCAACAAACCGAAAAACCATTTGGCAGGGGACATTTAGGACAGACGCGATAATCATGGTTTGGTTGCTCCCCTCAATAAATCGGGCGCTTTCATACTGAGCATCCTCAGCAAGCCCTTCGTTAAATAAGACTTGTAGCGCATCCGGCTCCGCTGTCGCCTTCATAGTCAGTACCGACTGTTGCGTTGGTGCTGACTGGGGTGTCACAGGCATCTGCTTTCCCAGCTCGACGTTAGCGCACCCCCCAAGGGCCAGAATTAACACGAGTGGCAGGTATTTCATTGTTTACTCCTTATTAACGATGGAATTATGGTAATTGAAAAGGTGGATCACTTGCTGAGCGGTAATGTCCACCCAGCCTTCAGGCATATTCGGCAGTTCATAGGTCATGGTGCCATCACGGGTATTCACAGGAACGGAGCAGACGAGAGAAAAGTTGCCTTTTTCGTCAGATATTGCCCATACCTGGGAGAAGCCCACTACAGCGCCAGCAGTAACGCGATAATCTATACCCAACATCATGCAGATAGCCCGCTGATACCCCACTGCGCCTGGCTCCCCATATAGCTTGATGTCCACGCCTAATGTAGACAAAGCACTCTCGGCCAGTTGCATGAGCTCGCGGGAAATTGCCTCACCTACGGGGTTGTCATTCCGCAGTGCATAAGGGATATGCTCGGGCTCAGCCAAAAGGGAATCATCATCCACCAGCTTGAAGCCCGTGACTTTCTGGATATGCTCATACCGGGAGCGAAAAAAATAATCTGGAACGCAGAAGTCCGGCCCTGAAAAGTTGACGAAGCCAAGACGCTCACAGACCGACAACGTCTGAGAGTGCCATACGTTATAGGTATCCACGCAGCGCGCGAATTCGGCCACCACCTCTGGCAACCGAGTCTGGTAGAAGGCATCAATCATCATTTATGAGCACCGTTCGCACCCTGACGAATCACAGCCATTTGAGCATCCAGCGCATCGTAGCTGTTGAACGGATTGAAATTGAAGAGCGTGTGAGTGACACGGGCATCAATGCGGTCAACTGGAACCAATCCTCGCAATGGCTTTGGTGTGCCAGGTGGATTCTCCCAGTAGCGGCTATCCCATGAGTGATCACGATTATCCCCGGCCATAAAATAATAGCCTTCGGGAATAACCCAGTGACCTTTCGTTGGCACATAGGCAGCGCGCGTGTCGATCACAAAGTTGTACGACTTACCGAAACGTTCATCGTTGGCCGTGAAGACTTGGAAACCTTCTTTTTCTACGGTTTGCTTGCCCAGCACCTTGCCGTTGACCCGATAGGTTTTACCTGTGTCAAATTCAATCACATCACCGGGAATGCCGATGACCCGCTTGGTATAGAGCGTGCGGGGCACTGAAGGAGCCTTGAACACAGCGACATCACCGCGCATTAACCTGCCATCATCCAGCAATCCACCCAACCTGACCGCTGTGACATAGTCGCCGACTTGATAGGTGGGCTGCATAGACCCCGTAGGAACGCTGTAGACTGCGCCTACCCACTTCTCACTGACAAATAATGTAACCGACAAGCCAAGGGCGATCACAAGCCAGGGCTGAGGTTTTCGGTGTTTGATGGCATCTCGACCCAATACTGCGACCAGCACGATAAATAAAATACCGAGGCCATTCATGAACGCGCCTCCTTCAGAGATCGAGCATAACGCGTCAGTGAATCAGCCAGGCGCATGTAGATGGACAACAGGTAGAAGTGATACGCGCCACCTCGCGCCATTTTGACGGTAAGTGGATGTTCGATTTCTTCACCACCATGCATGATCATGAGGGATAAGTTAACGAACGGGTCATCACGACCAATGCGAACACGGGTAACCTGGTACGTTTTGACAGGCAGGTAATAACTCCGATACCCGATCACCGCAAACGCCAATAAGAAGAGTGCCAGCAACCCAGCCGGAGCAAGCCAGGTTAGATTTACCGACAGACTGAACCAAAAGGCTACCGACACGGCACCATCAGCCAGTAGTGTGAATAGACGGTTGAGCCGTAAGCGGCCAGTCAAGATCATCATTGGTACAAATCGGAACATAGCTTCCCCCTGTTTGTGGATGCAGACAGGATACCTAACACCTTACCGACGACTGAGTTTTTTCATCGACAAAACGGAGACAAAAACAGTTTTATTTTTTCGGGTAAAAATCGACCTCATTTTCTTTGTCAGCAGAATAGCCGTGATAGCGTGGAGGTAGATTCTATTGATACGTAGGAGTGCGCATGTCCACCAGCTTGATTGCCCGGCAATTACCCGAGTTTGTGAATGACGCGATAGGGGTTGTCAGCTTCGGTCCTAAATTACTGTCCCACACCGATGACATCCTTGATTTCAACGGCCACAAGATGACGCTGGAAGAAGCCATGAAAGCGGGCGCTGAGGACACGAAGATCAGCGAGTCAACTTCACAGCTGGTGAGGCACCTTGAGGCCTGTGACCCTAACGTGTATTTCAAGCACAAGACGGGCTTCCTGTCGAGAATTTGGGATGCCCTGACGGGTTCAAATGAAACACGCATGATTGAGTTCACCATGAACTGCCGTCGTGTTGATCGGCTGGTGGTGCAGGCACCCTTGGTACTGGAGCAGGCGCACAAAGGTGTGCATATTTTACTGGCGCTTGAGCAAATCTACACGCGTGACATCGAAGCGTTGGACGCTTACATCAAAGAAGGTCGGGCGTATGTGACCGAATGCCGTGAAAGTGGGGAGGTGCTATCAGATCAGCAGGAGTACGGGCTGACCCGGTTAGCCCAACGCATCCTTAACTTGGAGGTCACTAAAGCCTCGTCAGAGATGAATAAGGTTCAGGTGGGGATGTTGCTGCACTCTGCCGCAACTGATGTAGACCTTCTGGAAGCGGTGGTGAAAAGCGCGATTCCAATCTGGCATCACCAAATAAAACAGCTGCGAAGTGGCGCGGCCAACATTGATTTGGATCCTGAAGTCGAACAGCGTTTCAGAATACTGGTAAATAAACTCAACGATAACGTTAAAAAGGATAGCTGATATGAGCAATACAATTACTGTCACCGCTGACCAAATCATTCTGACCAAAGAAACCGAGAAGTTTGCCGTCAGTCCTGACCAACGTGATCAGGTCGTTGCCGTAGCTAACTCACTCGTGCTGGGCGACCCCAAAAGCGCGCACAACTTTGGCCGCAGTAAATCGCCCGATGGTGCCTATCTGGACAAACTGTTGGAAAACGTTCACGTCTATAACCAAGGCAAGGACGGCAAGCGACTGAATGAAATCGTTGAACTTGCTCGCGACATCAGTACGTCTGTACAGCCAGGCAAGGTGCAGCAGCTGTTACTTAAAATCCCCGTTGTCGGTTACTACGCGACACGCGCACTTCGACTGGCTCATCGGTCGAATGACCGTTTTGACAACGTGAAGAATCAAGTCAGCTTATTGACGGAAGATATCACCAGCATCTCGGCAGATCTCATTGGTCACAACAATAACCTCGACATTTTGTATGAGGAAGTGCTGGCCGAGGTACATGAGTCGGGCATTAACATCGTGGCCGCTGGTTTCGCAACAGAGCATATTGAGTCTGTGCTGAAACAGCGCCGCAAGACATTGAAGAGCGATCCGGAAAATAATTTGCTGGCACTGGAAGTCAGCAACATCGACCACCAGCTGGCCGTACTGAAAAAACGCAAAGTAGACATCATCATGACGCAGCAGAAATGCTTTGAGGATTTGACCATGATCCGCATGATGCAGCGAAACAACCTCAATATGCTTGACCAGTTTGAAACTATAAAGCGCGTAACGCTCCCGTCTGCCAAGCGTGCCCACTTGCTGGTGGATCAGGCTACCCAAAGCAACAACCGCTCTAAGCTGGTGCAGGCCGTGGGTGATGTCGTGAATGCCCAGGCGAGACATCAGGCGGATTTGGTGAGTGAGAGCTCTATCCGTATTGCGCGGCAAGGCCATCGTCCTGTGTACGACGAGTCAACACTGGAACACATTTCGAATACAATCGGCGGAGCAGCGCGTGAGATTAAACGGATCCAACACGAGAGCGAAGGGCACTACGCTCGCCTGTCCGAACGTACAGAAATCTGGCAGAAGCAGCGCTGTGAACTGCTATTGGAGCTGGCGGATTAATTACTCAGTTTCACAGGCCGGGTTATCCGGCCATCTGATTTTTACGCCAGCTTACCGGAGGGGTAATGGTTAAGGCAGAGCCAGATATTATCACCACTGAAAAACGCATCCAACACAAACGTAATCGGTTATTTTTGACGGGCTGCATTCTGTTACTTTTTGCAGGTTTGTTTTGGTTAATCAGTTGGATGCAACACTTTGAACTGGAGACGTTCTACGCTATGGCGACCATCAACCCAGTTGATCTATCAATTGCTGTAGGGGCCGCAGGAGAAGCAGGGATAGAGGAGGGGCAATTTGTCACGATAGGCGGGGTCTTGGGAGGTTACCTGTCGTATTTGGTGCCATTTTCAGGTGCAGTCGTCTTGGTCGTGTGTGGAGTAGCGATGATTCAGGCAGAGGCCTGGGTTATGGTGTTCGCAGTGCCGTTCATGGGGGCGGCATTTCTCATGAACGTCTTGGTGGATGACGAACCCAAGACGCTCCCAAAGGCCCCTATCATTCAAACAGCGGCACTCGTCTTAACCGGTGAAGTCGATGAACTACTGCGCGCGCTAACAACAGAAAATCCCAATTCAGGTTTGATACTGAAGGACGCAATGGAGAAGGGGATTAATGACGACAACGCAGTTACGCAATTGGAAGGATATATGCGGCAAGGCTACGCTGCGGGCGATACTCGTCGAGCGATGAACATGAGCCTGGCATTGGTTCAGGCACTGACCGTGGCAGCGGAAAACACCTCTGACAAGGCTGAGGGCAACAAGCTTCTGGATCAGGCGAGCCGAGTGGCAGGTCTGAGTGTTCGCATAATGAAGAGTTATGGCCCGGTGAAAAACGAATTGGCATACCGTCTGTATGAACTTGCGCAGCGGCTTGAGCCAGACATTGCGAATAATGCGAAGCCAGCCATTGAGTTGAAATATCAGGAGTCGGCCAAAACCGCAGGAGTATTACGAACACTGAAAGGTGTTTTCCTGATGATGGCAGTGATACTAATTGTGCTGGCGGGATTCGCCAATAGAAACCTGTGCGTACTGAAGCAACTAAAGACTGACGTGTAATTCAATACCCATAGGAATGGAAAACCCCGGATTTACCGGGGTTTTTTATTAATAGTAGCGCTTGTTAGGATCGCTTTCTTCCTCTGCTTGAGAGGCGGAAGACATGATGGCCGGAGGTTCAGCGTAATCCTTTTCATCATCTTCGGGCTTCTTAAAGAATTTTGACCAAATATAGTGACCTCCCAGCAAGGCCACCCCACCACCAATCATTAGCAAATCAAATAAATCGAGCTCGGGCATCTATCTTCTCCAGTCAAAAGGGTTCCTCACCCAGCTGACGTTTAACGGTTTCAGACAGCGTAGGCAGTCCCCAATTTAACCACGGGCACACTGACAAAAACATGGAAAAGGGAGACGAAACGAGGGGGAAAAACACCGGGCACCATAAAGAGCCATGAGATAATTGAGGCTCTCATCAACGTAGAGGTATTCATGGCACTGATCATCCGAGCCGGAATCGGCGAAAGCGACATTGCAGTCACTGAAACAAATGGGCAGGGGTTGCTTGATCCTGTATTCGTTCAAAGTGTTCTGAAGGGGTACCCTGAGTTTTCTCAATTGAGCAGGGGGATCACGCTGAATGGCGTGGTTTATGACCGAGTACTAATGAATGAAGATGCTAAACATAGCGACCTGGCGCTTAATGAGCGAGCCACAACTTTGCTGGAGGAACTGGTTTGCCTGGAGGGGCCGATCGTCGGTGATGTATTGCTGTTAATGTCAGGAGAGCACTACTGACGAGGCATTAGCGATGGACATTAAAAAGGCAACCGCATGGTTGCCTTCTCTCATTGGGTTATCCCAGTGTGTGCGGATATTTGAGCCACCAGTCTGGTGATATCAGGAAGTTTCCTTTTTCTGTCCAACCTGCCCCTATCAGATGATCTTTAACAAAGTCCGGTTGCTTACGAAGCGTGTCGATGGAGACTTCTCTGACGATACAGACTTTGCCTTTTTCACCCTCGACGTCACTTTTAACGTAACGCGTTAGTCCGATGAGCTGAATACGAGAGCAGACCGCACCAGCCGTCCGATCCATCTTTTTAGCTATTACGTCTGGTGAATGATGCTCTCCCAGCAAAGTGAACAGGAATTTATAGTTGCCCGAGAACCACAACTTACCGTTACGCCCTTTTTCACGAGGAGAGGAAGACTGGCGTTTTTCATCAGATGAGGATGGATTTAACGCCTCTGGTTCGGTGAGTTTATCTGTCTTCGGCGCAGGTTGTGGATCTGTAGTGGCGATAGCCTGGCGTTTGGCATTGACGGACTTGAGTAAGTTTGCGGCAGCAAGCATATGCTCATTATTGCTAACCGGTGTGCTGGTGTCTGTGGCTGCGGAGATTTTAAGCGGCCATGAACTAGGAACCAGATCGGTTATCTGCGTAGCTTCAGACCACCAGGTCGGTGCGATTAATTGCATACCATCAATGAGCCATCCTGTTTGCAGCAATGGTAGCACGTCGAAATAACGCATCTTTGATAGTATCCTGGACTGAATCGCTGGACATACCCAGACCTTGGCTTCACTGGAATCTTCTGCGGTGCCAACGTGAACCAGACCCATAATTGAGAGCTGCTGTATAACGTTGGACATGCTGCGCATCAATACCTGCGTCAGTGCATCCTTACTAGGGCGTTGCGATAGTGCGGCCATAAGAATACCGACATCTTCAGGCGTCCACGGCTTACCGTTATTGAGTAAATGAATTGTTCGGCGAGTGGGCTCATCAGCATCGTCGTTGTAGCGAAATGCCAAAGCAGGGCGAGACGCCCACCATTCAGGCGAACGCAGTGATTGACCCCCTCGCCACACTTGCGGAGCCCAACCCATTTCCGTGAGCTCCCGGTAAATGCCAGTCATGGTTTTACCCAGGCAAGCGATGCCGACTTGGTGATTAGGAACCAGTGTTATCTGGCTGAGGTCATCAATGTTTTCGCAAACAGCAATATACAAATCCATCGCGATACACTTACGCTGAATTTCTTCCACATCCTTACCGATGACTGACGATAAGGCCGCAAAAGAATAGTTATCCTTCAGCCCCTTTATAAGCTTGAGTTCGTCAGTAATCGACCACGCGATGTTCTCTTGGGTCATTTTGAGGTCCTATGTGATTACTACAGTGCTGATATTTTAACCGAGAGCAAGGCGTTATCGAAACTTAGTGACTTATTTTGCACCGGGTTATGAACAGATTTTGTGAATAAAATGACGACCAAAAAACTTGATTTAATTTTAAAGGTCATTATCACTTATCCAAATTTAAGCTGACGTGCAGGTCTACTGTCTCTTGGCAACCAGGGATGTAGTGCGGCCAGTCGATGGCGTTTGTACGCTTCATGACCACCTTTTCAAATCCGAACTGATCCGCAGTGAGGTCAACAATAAAGTTTCCGTCATCTGAACTGGCCTCACACCAGTAATGGCCGTGACGAGAGGATTGCGTGAATAACCCTCCATCAGTGTCACCGTCACCCCCACGGATACGAGTAGGAAATCCGCCACGGGTTAACATCGCGGCCAACATTAGGCTGGCATAAAGACAGGTTCCCTTGGTTGAAGCAACCTCACAATGTGTCAGCAATCCGTCAAGTATGAGCCGGGCTTTATGGGCAATATCTATCAGCTTAGGTGCGGCTGGTGGCATAGGTAAGTGATGTAGGCTCATGCGACAGCCCTCGCTCAACAAGCGCTGCACAGCAGCTTTAACCCGCAGGATAGTTGCTCGTTCAGCAATGGTGATGAATCCCTTAGCGTTGTGCTTGCGCTCAAAAATATCCTTTTCCTTTGCGGATATGTACGTCTTTTCCTGCGCCTCAACCAGTTTGGTTGCGAGCAGATCGGGATCGCGAGTGAAGGAAAAGGGGGCCGCACTGATCTGGCCGAGAGCTTGAGCCTCTGCGGAGACTTCAGGTAATGTCTTGGCAATCCTTGCATTCATCATTTTGGTTTCGATGTTGGCCCGAATGGCGTGCTGTTTTACGGTTAATTTTTTCATGGGAAATGTCCGCAAAGCGAAGTCCTTTTCCCACTGATTGATCACATTCTGCTCGAAGGCGATTTCGATGTGACTCGCGCCGTAGACCAGTGCGCGATTTTCCTCACCCATTTCGGCCAGCTTGGCATTGATGGCTTCACGAGTCTGTCGCTGTTTCTGGGTTAGCTTTCGCTTGTCGATGTTGCTGAGGTAGAACTCAAATTCCCAGGCGGAGATCACCGACTGAGCCAGTGCAAATTCAAGGAGCTTTCGACTGGCTGCTTTTGTGCCATCTTTTGAAATCCGATCTATGGCATTGAAAATTCCATTCGAACCTAGCGACATGAATTTATTGACGCAGCAATTACCAACCCGCGCCGTCTTGTTATTGGTTTTGTTTTTGATAACGCAGATCTTGATAATCGGCTGGTGTCCGCACAAACACTGATCGGCTATCTGAGCCCGGAATACTTGCTGCAATGACCATTCAATGCGAGCAGAATCCCAATCCTCAGCAGTGGACATTTCAGTAATGCGGCGAGTTAACTGGATATGCTTGTAGCCTTTCGTTTCGTTGATTTCACTCATTGTTTTTTCCGATCATTCAAATCGTTATCATTCCCTGTAGGGTATAGATTTTTGCAAATGAGGGTCAACGGAAAAGCGGGCTGTTTTGTTGTCCTTTTCTAGTAAACGATAAACGCGCTGACATTTGCATATATATGCAATGTGTTGGATCACCACAGTGTGTTTTTGAGCTAATTAAAAAGGGGTGACTTGCTAAAAGTCACCCCTGCACTGGATCCCCACCCAGACATGCAATACATCATATTCGTTTGCATTGAGATAAATCATACATGCATAAAAATCAGATTAAAGTATTTTTTCTCTCCGAAAATGCACAAAACTCATGTTGTGATTTTTCTGGTATTTAGTTCTAAATATTTGTTACTATTTTTCCGAGATTTAGCGCAAGTATATATTTGCTCAGTGATTGATTGCATTTTTGCATCGTTTGCCTGCATTTTTGCATTTTGTATATAAAAACAGCAAAAACCATAAAAGCCGCTCAAAAAACCAGTTTTTTAACTACGGAAATTGATCTACGTCAATTTAAGAAAAACCCAAGTTCTCAGAAAATGTTTAAAATAGGTGTTCCAGCCATAAAAATATATCGCTAACAAAAAATTGCATTTTTAACGCAAAAGTAGGTGCGCCATTTTTAAAATCTGTACATTCTATTTTGAATTTCTATGCATAATTTAAGTTAGGTGTCTTCGTTGGGTGTCCGGTCTCCCTTACAATTTAATTTTAACGGACAGAAGGATTTACAGATGAGTAAAGAGATTGACAGAGCGATTTCATCAGCGAACTTAAACGCCTATGGTTGGAAGATTGGAAACCACATTCATTCGACCCCATTCACCTCTCACGTTTTCTATATCCGAGATTACCGAGACAACCAAATACACTTAGTTACAGTCGGGCAGAAGGACTTTGACTCTGCCCGCGTTAACCAGAATATTCCTATCAGCTCACACGTTAATGCTATTGGCCAACTGATCAAAAAATGCAGTAAGAAGGGGATGTCGCAGAAGGATGCAGGGGGCTTTAGCTTAGCTCTGGTGGGTTACATTAAAAATACAGGTTCATATCGACAGTGGATCACTTACGCATCAGCAGATGAGCGCATGCACGTTGTAATAAACCTTTACGGACAAAAAAACGGTTTAATTATGCTTCGGCCATTCATTCTGAGTTACGATGAGTTGATGTTGACTCCGGCCGATGTAACGCAGTACACCGACCAAGTTAATTCGATGGATAAAAAACAACATCCTGAATGGTTTAAGTGACCTAAGCTCTGCCAAAAACAGAAACAGAGAGCAATGAGCTCTCTGTCTTTATTTAGTGCGTTGTATTATACAGACTTACTTGGTGTCGCTGTGATTGAGGATTTCTCTTTATTTTTACCTGAGCAGCAAACGATACCAAAGATAATCATAACCAGTGCTATTACATGATACAGATGAATTTGCTCATCTAATAGTACGATACTCAGTAAGCCACCTGAGACCGGGATAATGTGCGTGAAGATCTCACTCCTGGTTGTACCGATCATAGCAACACCTTTATTCCAGAATACGTAAGAAAGCCATGACGGGAAGATAACAAGATAGGCAACACCAAGAGCAGGGTAAATAGATGCATCCTCTGGCATTGATAGGGTGAGCGAATCCCTCGAGAAGAACAAAAAGGCTAGGTAGATCGGTATCAGCATAACTGTAGTGGCCAACAAAAATTGGTCACAGTTTTAGAGTTTTCCCAATATAATCGTTCTGATTCATTGGGCGTTAAGCCACCGTTATATTGATGAGGCCTAAGCTGACTATAATACCCGATGATATATCGTGTTATTTCTTGCTGTGCTTCTATAAAATTATGGTAGCCTAAAATGGGTACCCATTCTGTCTTTAAACTTCGAAAAAATCGCTCCATCGGTGCATTATCCCAGCAATTACCTCGCCGAGATAGACTTTGCTTTATCTGATAACGCCATAATAACTGGCGATATTGACGACTTGTATAATGACTTCCTTGATCTGAATGAAACAGGATATTTCTTGGCTTACCTCTTGATTCAAAAGCCATTGATAATGCTTTTCCCGTTAGTTGGCTATCGGGTGAAAATGACATCGCCCAACCAATGGATTTTCGAGCAAATAAATCCATCACAACAGCAAGATACATCCATCGGTTACCTGACCAAATATACGTTACATCACCCACCCAAACTTGGTTTGGCTCCGTGACTGCAAATTGACGTCCGAGATAATTCGGTATTTCAACGTGCTCTTGAGTCGCTTTTTTATATCGATGCTTTGGTGTTTGGCAACTCACTAAGCCAAGTAATTTCATTAATCTAGTTGCACGATAGCGCGTTAAAGGAACCTGTTTTGTATTCGATACAATGTCAGCAATAGTACGAGCACCAGCAGAACCGTGACTGCTTTCATGGGCTTCTCGAACAAGAGCCCGAAGCCGTATTTGTTCCACTGACGGTGTCTTTGAGCGATGACGCCAATATTGATAGCTACTGCGATGAACACTGAACACGTTACACAGCTGTTTTATACTAAAGCGCCGACTGAGTTTCTCGATCAGCGAGAATTGTTCAGAGAGTCCGACATCACCAACGCTGTAGCCTTCCTAAGAAACACATTCTTCTTTTGCCTGTAAAGTCATACCCATTCTCTCGGCTTGGCGTTTGAGATTTTTTAGTACCCTTTCTTTGTACCGCTCTTCGTAATATTCAGCGCCAGGATCTTTATACTTTGTGCCATATTTCATTGCATTGTAAAACAGTATAGCTATCTTTCTTGCAGTGGCAGTTACCGCTTTTGCTTTACCAATCCTAGATGAGAGCCTTCGATAAAATGCACCAAGGGCTGTATCTGAACGACCAACGGTCGTTGCTGCTAGCCTGAGATGAGCGACAACTCGATTATTACTCTTTCGGGAGTGAGAAGACATGACTTTACCACCACTAATTTTTGAGCCTGGGCATAATGTTAACCACGATGTAAAATGCTTTTCAGTCGGCCATTTATTCATATCTGTACCACACTCAGATATCAGTCGTAACGCAAGAAAAGGGCCTATGCCGTGAATTTGCGTGAGATCAGCCCCTATTAAACGATAAAGCTTTTCTCGCACATCAAATGTCATTGCGTTTGCCTGCTTTGCTCTGTGCTTTGGTTTGGGGATAGGCTCATCGGGTTCGCTCGAATTTATGCAAAGCCTATCGAGTACAGCTTCAATTTGTACATCACATTCATTTACTTGTCGCTGGTACACATCATACAAAATAATAGCTTGACGTAGAGCAAATAGATGTTCTGGCTGATAGTTACCTTTTAGGGCCGCACAAATTGTTTGTTCATCCGCTTTACAACGTGGATCTCTGAATTTTGCTAATATAGCTGGGTCGTGCTCGCCCGCAACGATGGCTCTTACAATCTTCATCCCCGTTACACCTGTGATATCAGAAACGACTATATGCAATTGAACGTTCATGAATGTGAGTGCTTTTTGCATATGTTGAATATGTGCTGCTGCATAATCCAACATACGTTCTCTGACTCGCATATATGTCCGAAGTTCAGCTATTGTAGCATCGGGTCTAAAACTGGCTTTTAGCAAACCACATGCATGAAGCCGCTGGATCCATTGTGCATCTCCCACATCAGTTTTCCTACCTGGTACTGCTCGGGTATCACGTGCGTTGGAAAGGACAACCTCAAAACCATGTTCTTCCAAAATTTCATACACAGGTACCCAGTATACGCCGGTCGACTCCATAGCGACGGTCGTTATTCTACATTTAGTTAACCAACGTGCCATGTTATGGATATCGCCAGTAAAAGCTTTAAACGTTTGAACGGATTTGTCACTGCGATCAGGAGGAACGGCGACAACATGAAAACGGCCACCTATATCTATACCCGCAGCATTAGGATTGATGACAGGAAGTGATTGGGATTTTGGTTTTAATTTTGACATAGTAACCTCGGCTCAATTGTGAATACCGGATGGGGAACTCGGATTAATCACTTTCCTAAACGGGGTCTATGCCACCAACATCGGGTCCGCAGATTTCCCTGGGTCAGGTTTTTTGACGGGATTTATGTCTCCAAAAGGCGTACGACCACTATCCGGTTAATTTAGAGTATAGATCTTTCTATGTTTCTAGTCAGATGGGGGATATCGCGAAATGTAGGCAGTTTTTTAAGATCTCATTATGCTCTTCAAGTTGCGCGATTTTCTTTTTTAATTCGCGAATTTCAACTTGCTCAGGCGTCATGGGTGACGCTTTCGGTGAAATACCTTTGCGTTCTAGCTTGAGTTGCCGAACCCATTTGTCCATCGTTGATTTACCTACGCCCATAGCGTTGGCGGCGTCGACCACGGAATAGTTTTGGTCAAGAACCAATTGAGCCGCTTCAAGTTTGAATTCAGCACTGAAAAGCCGTCTTATACGTTTTGTCATAAATGTCACCTATCTGTTTATGAGGTGATGATATCACCTCTGACTTGGTGACCAAATTAACTATGCCACTACAAACAGTTCCTATCAGCGAGCAGAAACTGACCAAGGAGGTATGCGTAATGCGTTTATCTTTCTTGCGTAACAAGGCGCAATAAAATGCCCAGCTGAGTGCGGAAATGATAGTCAGTACATCTCCAACTCCGAACGATGCAAACTGTGACTCGCCATTGACATCAGAGAGGGCTAGATAAATAACTCCAATAGTGCTGACAACGGCCCCAATCACGTTTCGTTTCGAAATATGCTCTTTGAAGAATAGGAAGTTAATGATCAGAACCAAGCAGGGGGTGGCGGAAATGTATATTGCGGCATTAAGTGAACTTGTGTACTGCAAGCCGATATAGAGCGTCAGTGGGAAGCTTACTTGGCCTAATAATGAAAACAGAGAGTTTATTGCTAGGTTCTCTGTAAGTAGGTGCCAGTCTTTTCGTATCACCCTCCAATACAGAGAGAACATTAACAGCGATGTAAATCCCCATCGTAGAATACTCAGCAGGTAAGGGTCGATATAGCCAACCAGTAAATGTCCTGCCACGTAATTACCGCCCCAGAAAATAGCGGCTAATGTTAGTAATAAATATGCCATTCGTTATCCAAAGTGGCCTTTCGGCCACTTGTTATTATAGGTTAAATCTTTTTAATTTGTGATAAAAGATTGTCGTAATATCGTTCAGCTGTTTGAAGCCTTAAGATACTTCCTAAGTAAAACTCTTTTTTGGAATCAGGGTGCTGATCTGTAATAACTTTAATTACTTTATACAGCCAATCTTCGCCATGTTTAACATCGATCGTGATGTGCTCCGAATAGTAGTGGAAGTCACGGTCAGTCAGGCCTAGTCGAGAACACCCTTTGATTAACTTAGAGTATTGCGGTGGATCGAGCAACTCAGTCATTGCCATGACACCTAACAGCTTGTAGTAATGGCTTCGATTCACACAACCCAGCAGGAATGCGTTATGCCCTGTAAGTGCATCAGCACCATACAGGTCGATGTAGTGGTTTTCCGGTAATTGAATACCTTGCCTTTCAAGGACGTTTTTGTAGAGGTTTACGTGCGTGAAGTAGTTATCACCATGTCCAATTTCATCCCAGATATTTTCACTGATAGTGCCTCTAGTCTCCGGCATCGCACCAATCAGCGTGTGAGAAACCAGGTCGAAGAAAATCAGGTTCAGAGCGCTATCGCTTTTGAGAAATAAATAGAGTTGCTCAGCCGTGGCATCTTTTTCCAGATATTCGAATAATGGATGATGGGATGCTGCGTGCCCTTGCCAGACATTGACGAGGAATTCTGCAAAATTGTCGTCTTGCCAACAGTTACTGGTGTGGCCTGCGAACTCAGCAGACAGCCACTTGGCTTCAATTTTTCGCCTGATTACAGATATCACTTCGTCATGCTGAAGTGACGCGGGAATTGATAAGGGATAACAGAGGTTAATTTGGTAAATCATGAACAGCGCGTTTTGCACTACTTTCAGTGCTTCCGGCATGGATTTGTCATATGCATCGGATAGGATGCCGTCAATGTCTTCAGTGAGTCCTTGAGACAGAGTCAGATCGTGATTGTTGATGTAGAAAGTAAGGTGTTGTGTAAACCCGTAACCGTCACCTTCAAAAGATGATATTACTTCCTTATTGCTAAACATAGAAACCTCATCAAGTATCAGGAAAAGGCAGTCTAAACAGACACTACAGGACTTTAGTGGCGAAATGTGCGCTTTCGATCGGTAGGTCTAACATTTGATACTCCTTACTGCATTTCGTGACAAAAAGACTTGTAAATCCGTCACTTCTGTCAACATAGTGCATATCTGCCAGAGAACCTTGCGTACATGTTTAAGAATCATGAACAAACTACCACTGGTGACGATGTTTGAACGACACGGCTCCGATAATGACGACATGACAATGAGCCCCTGTTTTGCAGGTTATTAACACCGAAGTCCATTTGAAGGAAATGCTGACTTTTTTTGGTCTCCCAACAAAGGAATGTACAGAAATAACCTATATAAAACAATGCGTTATTAAGTCACGTTTAACATAATGATGATTATGCGTATCGCGTTAACAATTTTAACATTTGGCTTTTTTTTGAGTTGGGATTTCATTTTGTTCAGAATTTTCTGGAACCTCTAAATCAACATCTATCGTCACGTTATTATTCAATATGCATGGATTTATTTTTAAAGGTATCTATGATCGACAAATCGAGAGTTGAATGTTAGGAAAGTCATGGGACACAATCTGGCGGATTTACCAAAAGAAAAAATGGACAAGGTTAACGTAGATCTTGCTGCATCAGGTGTTGCATATAAGGAAAGATTGAATAAGCAGGTGCTTGATGTGCAAGTGGAGCAAGAACAACCTGAACATCTTAGAAAATATTTTCGAGAGAGACTGACGCATTATCGAAAGCAATCAGAAAACCTACCAGGGCCTGGTTATTATGAGGTATTAGATCCAAAAGTTTAGGACATATTTATTGTGATAATTAATAAAATCAAATATTTGTGATAAGTGAAAGCCTGTTATTATGGTTGTAGGCGCTTGAATCATTCTGGTTTTAGCATTTGCAAGCACCCTTTCAACGCACCTTAGCAATAGGGATCTCGTTGACGTTTGTTGTGTATTCAGGAGACAACATTCCCCGCCTCATTTGCCAGGTAGGATCGCAACCCTTTCCTGCAAAGCCAATGTTGAATTTTCCCGACCGGTTCATGTCATCCAGCATTCGCATGAGCTCTTCACTTCTTTTGAATGGCTGTACTTCATTAAATAAATCGAACTGAGTTATCTTGGAATCGGTGAAGTCCGACAACATAATTCCGGCTTTGTGATACTGGTGGCCGTCTCGCCAAATTGCATTCAACGCCCTGACTGCGGCATTGATAATATCCCGCGTATCGGCGCTGGGATACACCAAGCGCTCGATGGCACGATTGCTGTACATTGAGCCGGGAGAATAGTGGCTGGTACTCACAAACACGGAGACCACACTGCACAGCTGGTCTTCTTCTCTTAACTTCATGCTAGCTCGCTCAGCGTAGCTGCATACCGCCTGGTGCATATCATCATACCGCTCAACTTTCTTACCGAACGATTTAGACGAGATGATCTGCTCCTTAACTTTCCGGACTTCCTCCAATTCGATACAAGCGTCCCCGTTAAGCTCCCGCACGGTCCTTTCAACAACAACCCCAAAGGTTTTTCTGATCATCGCAATATCAGCGTCGGCCAAGTCTAAAATGGTATGAATACCCATGACCTTTAACTTCGCGGCGATGCGCCTTCCAACTCCCCACACATCACCCACCGGTAATAACGCCATCAATTTTCTTTGTCGCGTTTTTTGGCTCAAATCCACCACCCCGCCCGTTTTTGACCAGGACTTAGCCGCGTGATTAGCCAGTTTTGCGAGCGTTTTTGTGGGGCCAAAGCCTACGCCTACCGGGACGTGAGTGATCTGTAATATGTCTTGCTGTATCGCGCGACCAAAATCTTCAAGGCTTGAGTTAGGTATTCTGTCCGGCACAGTTAGAAAGGCCTCATCAATTGAATACACTTCCATACCGATTGAGAAGCCAGCTAATACAGACATAACACGGTCAGACACGTTTTGATAAAGCGAATAATTTGAACTAAACACCTGAACATTATGATATTTAAAGAAGTTGATATTCTCAAAGTACAGCGCCCCCATTTTGATGCCCAGGGCTTTTGCTTCTTTTGAGCGCGATATGACAATGTGATCATTATTTGCCAACACAACGATAGGTAAACCTGCAAGCCGTGGGTTAAATGCCGCCTCACACGAACAGTAGAACGAATTAATATCTGCGAGACACAGCATCACAATGCCTTGTGAATTATGTACGTCACTACACCAAAAAGATTAAACTCTGAACCGGACGGGATTGGGATCGGTGAAAAGTCAGGGTTCATCGGAATGAGTGCTGGAAATGGTGTTTTTTGGAGTTGTTTCACTGTAAATTCACCATCAATAGAAGCGATGACAATATTTCCATCATTGGCCTGAAGACTGCTATCGACGATAACGATATCTCCATCACTGATGTTGGCATCAATCATGGATGTACCAGACACTCTCAAGAAATAGCTTCCTGCCGGATGTGTTATTAATAATTCATTTAAGTCTATGTTATTTTTTGAATAATCCGAGGCTGGGGACGGGAATCCTGCGGGGATTAGAGCCTCGAAAAAAGGCAGTTTTATGCCCGCTGGTAATTCACATAATGAAAAATGCATAACGCCACCTTCTTTGATACTGTAAATATATACAGTATTATTATTCAGAGGCGAATGATTGTCTAGTAACTATTTTTTGATGGTATTTTGGTAATGAACATACTCACGATGCAGAAGTATTATAACCCCGCCCACCACAAAGCCTGAAATACTGCCCTGATATCCTTCCGGTGGGTGATAGCCGGTGATGATTGCGAGTAAAATACACGGAATACCAACCAATATAACCAGTGCTCTCACGAACTTCTGCCTGCCTGCTACCATTACAAATGCTAAGCCAAGGATGAAACCAAGAAATGTCGTCGCATCAACGCCCTCGTTTACAAGCTGAACTGCGGTTAATGCGACAATAAATATTGCGATGAATAACTTGTTTTTTTGGCTTAGGTACAAGTAACGGATGAATTCGAGTAACTGCATTAAACTTAACCCTTCCCGTGAATATCCATATACAATTTTAAGCCACTGTCGATGGAATTGGTGAAAATTTGAATGACACTGTCTGCATTCCTACTGAGCAGCGCATCACGCAAAGGAAAATAGTATTTAGGCCAATCTTCTAGTGATGTGGTTCCATAAAGAAAGTGGAAGCTAGGTCCAACACTGACCCAGAGCTGGGTAATCAACGCCATAAGTTCAGGAGAATTAGAGAGTGAAAACATGCGCAACCTCAACGCCCAGTGTAGCTGAACGGCAGTTTGAATTTCCCCGGACAAGTGAGCCACTTCAAGATCTCGAGTCAGTTCCACAAGCGAGCCAAGATCGTCATCAGACATGATATTGATTGAGCGAGTGATCGCGGGCAACTCCAATAACTTCCGGATGCCCATCAATTCAATAAGGCGGTCTGGTTGAATTTTGGGAACCAGAAATGCATGCGAAGGTGAAACATCCAGCGCCCCATATGAAGAAAGCCTGACCAATGCCTCTCGGACAGGGGTGATGCTCATATTTAACGAATTCGCAATGTCTTTGGTGACCACCTTTTGTCCTGGCGCAAGAAACCCCAATATAAGGGCACATTTTAGGCGGTTTTCAACTTGCTGGGTTAAGCTGATCCTACGCGGAGGTTTTGCATTTAATGAGGAAAGAACCCGATCTGAAATATCACTTAATTTAAATTTTTTTTTATTCATAACAACATATTCCGTGGTGTTTTATGCCTAACAAAGTATTGATAGGAATAATTAATTAGAATTGAATCTTATTGAAAAAGCAATTTAAAGAAGTAAACATATCTTTCATGTCATACGGTCGTGATGCTTTCAGGCTTGAAGCCGAGTATCCTATGGGCTGGGACTGAGGTAATCGAGAGAGGTGGTGAAAGTGAAGGGGTTGATCGATTGTAAGGATATGGAGATTATAGAACAAATTCATAGCATAACGGATTCGCTAGGAAGCAAGGGATTCTCCTATGCTGTTAAGCCTAAGAGCAAACAGCAAAACCCATCTATTGTTTCAAACTTCCCTCAGCACTGGAAAAACAAGTATGAAAAACTATCATTTCATCACATCGATCCTATCATGGTCTACGCTCAAAAAAGTATACTTCCTTTTCACTGGGTGGATGTAGGAAGTAAACCATTTTTGGATGTGAGGAATGTTAGGGTATCCAAGCATGTAATTCCTGGTGTTTTGAATGGGTACACCATCCCCTTACATGACCATATGGATAACGTTATTGCTTTTAGTGTTTGGGGTGAAAAGCAACAACTAGAAATGATGGAGAACGACAAACGCCTTAATGATGACGTATACAGAAGAATTCTTATCCTTCATGAAAGCACATTGCAAAAATACAACCAGTGCCCAGAAGATAAATTGCAGATCCTCAGCGCTAGAGAGCTACAGGTTTTAAATCTGGTAAGTCGAGGTAAAACCTATAGCGAAGTCTCAAATAGATTATCCATTTCAGAGAATACAGTTAAATTTCACGTCAAAAACATATTAACAAAACTAAATTCAAGTAATATGAAACAGGCCATCGCGGCTATGAGAGGATGGTAACCGTTTAGAAATTCAATACCTATGCTAAGTAAAGAGATATAATGCATCGACGAGGTAATTTTAATTGCATAATATCAAAAGGAATCACTATATACGCGAGTGACATTTGCACCGAACCGAGAGCAGATAACCTGCCTGATAAGCAAGCACTCCCTCCTTTTTCCTACCAAATAAACATCGTAGTTTGCAATGGCAGGATGTTCTTTTATTTTATTTTTCAATGTATTAATCACACTCTTGTTTGTTCCCTCTCCTTTAGGGAAGTGAAGTAAATTTACTGAAAATCGTTCTGGTAGAGACTCCAACATGTCCCTTTCATAAAAGTCCTTTTCGGTTTGAGTAATCCAGTAAAAGCTTACTTTTCTGTTCGTGTCATTAGATGCTTCAGTAAGCAATATAGAGCGGGCATAAGAATACCCCGAGCCAAATGCCAGAATGATGATTGGTCTATAGGTATCTAACCGCAACCAAGCATTCCCCATAGGACCGGCAACGCTGACTTTATCACCGACTTGTAGTTTTGACAGAAAACTATCAGGTTTTCCTGTGTCTGCAATATGTAGTTCGATTGTTTGGCCTACCCTTTCAGGAGAGGCTATTGAAAAGTACCCAGAGCGGCCGCACTCCAAAGTTACATGGATGAACTGACCTGATATATAATTCAATTCCGTATCAAAAAACATCCCAACTCGGCATATGTAAGAATTTAAGTTGCTCACACTGGATATGCTAGCAGTCGTCATTTCAACCTCACAGCTTAGGCTGGGATTACCCAGCCTATACGTATTAAATGAACAGGTTGTTTGAATGTCCATTGAGAAGATATTGCCCGCATTGCTGAACAATCGATTCACTGGCAACCGCATGCTGATTCATGGTGTAGCTATCGCGTAACCATTTGTCCATTGGGGTTTCTCTTTTATAGATCGAAGCCCCACCAACAAGGTCATAAAGGGATGAGATAATTTGCCGGGAAACTTCGAACGCTTGCTGCCTTGCCAAGGCAACAGTAATGCGCCGCATATCGCTTAGAGGCTCTTTACCCGTAAGACTATCCCATTGCTCACTTAGAGAGGAATATACAGCGCTACGGGCGCTATAGAGCGCAATTTCGGACTGTGCAAGGACCATCTGTACGCGTGAGCTGTTTTTCCATGAAACGGACAATGAACGGTCGAACTTGTGTTCGGCGAGGCTGATTGCATAGTCCAGCGATGCGCGAGCCATCCCCAGAGGTATCCCTGCCATATTGCGCAGGATCGCATCAGGAACGTCATGCAAAGGGCCTTTACGATACGGCTCACTAAAACTGAAGCTGTGTTCAAAAGGAATAAACAAATCGTTGGCGCAATAATCACGACTTCCACTTGCTGCTAGTCCTGTTGTGTGCCAATTATCCAGCAATTCGTACTCATCTGGTTTAGCCATCATAACCCGCCAAATCGGCGCTCCTTGTGCATCTAAGAGCTTATTTCCGTTTTGGTAAACGTAGCACCCAGCGCTGAGTATGTCGCAGTGGCTTAATCCACTACCAAACCGCCAGCGGCCAGTAACGCGATATCCACCAGGCACTATTTCAGCTTTCCCTTGTGGATGTATCCAACCTGCTGTTATGGAGTCAACAGTGAACATGTTGCGGGCCACTGACTCTTCTATAAAGCCTGAGTAGATCCCAGAGTCACTACCAATCATTGCACACCAAGCTACAGCTGCATCACCTACCGCAAGCTGCTCAATAATCTGCGTTTGTTGAGGTGAGGTTAGTTCCAGTCCTCCCCATTCCATAGGGAAATTCATTCTAAATACACCGATCCTTTTGAGTTTGTTAACTACCTCGGTGGGTAACCGGCGCTGTTCTTCGAACGCTCGACTTTCAGGAGAAACTTCCTTCGCCAGTTTTTTTGCATCAAGTAACAATGATTCGAATGAGATTGCGTGCATTTTGCTCACCTATAAATATCGGTCATTACTGATAATATTATTGGGGTCAATGAATTGTTTTAATTCACGAACGAAGCATCTTTCACCTTCGCCGGGTGTGACTAGTGATGCCCATTTGGCATGCTCAACACCCAGCCGGTACGGGATAAATCCTTTGGCCGTAAATTTTTCATGTAACTTATTTAAGGCTGCTAACGCATCCGCCGACTCTTTCTCGGTTTTCTTAAAAGCGATAGATACGACCAGGTCAATTACATCACCGCTAAGGGCGTTGATCGTAGCTCCACAAAGAATTCCTGTATCTTTGTGAACCTCATCAATCAACTGATAGGCCATTTCCAAGGCATCAGAAGTAAAAGGAATTAACGGGAGGAAGAAGATCCAGCCATTGCCACCAGCATCAATTTTGGTATGACCGGCCCCCAGCGTTTTCCCAAGCAGAGTGTCATTTAGTGAGGTATCGCCAACATGCGCGGCTTCAACTAAATTTGCGATTACATCAGGCCCAGGGTAATTACCTTCGGTGACCGGATTGGATGTCACATTTGTGAACACTTGTGAAGACTCGCACAGCCTTTTGATCAAACTAACTCGCTGCACGACATCATCAGATAAGCCGTCTACACACAGGTGGACAGTATATAAGCCGTCACTACCCCCGTAAGTTGAATTGGCCGTGGTGTCATAAATCTTCAATACACCACTACTGAGCCCATTGGCTACCCACTTTTTCAACAGCTGTATTGCTGGTGAAAGCAATTTCCGGCTGAAGTTAAATCGAACTACATTGGTGCTTTCAGGGCGGTTATGGAGTTTGATTACTCCCGCCGTGATGATCCCAAAACTCGACTGAGCAAAGAATTGTACCAGCGAGGGCCCAACACCATGTGAATACACAGGCGTTTCAACATGGCTGGGCCACCAGCCAACGCGAATAACTTTTCCCGTTGGCAATAGAACTTCAATGCCAACAAGGTCTTCAGTCCGTTGGTGACGAAGCCCTACCCCTCTATCCAGCGAGTTGCCGAGGAAGCTAGAGTGAGCAGAAGACGCTGTTATGTTTAACATTTTTGGGGTGCCAATTAACAGCTCAGACAGCTCACCTTGAGTCACGCCAGGCTCAATAATTGCCCAGCCTTGGTCAGTATCAATTTTTCGTACTGTATTTAATTTTTGTAGTTCAACAAGGTAGCTACCATCAGCAAGATCCTTCTTAGAACCAAGTCCCCAGTTATACCCAACACTTACAGGGTGCAATCGGGTTCCTGGAAACTCATTTGCGCCGATCACAATCTGCTGGAGATCAATGAATGAATTTGGCCTAAAAATCCCTTTAATTTTCCTACGGCGAAAAGCACTGACGTTATCAGGCAGACGTTTTGCTCTGAACACACATTCACCATCAACACGAGACTCGATATAGCTCAAGAAATCTTCTTTCATGATATTCACTTATATGGATAAATTATTACTTCAGGGTTTTGTTTTTACGTAACTCAGTTGATCACTGAAAGTACCATCCTGATTAATTAGACGGGTTTTACTGACACCTTCATGAATGTAGCCTGCTTTCAGTGCGACTTTTTTGGAGGCCACGTTTTCGGGTTTAACGCCTAACTCCAGACGATAGAACCCCCCCTCAGTCATGAGCCACTCTGAAAACATCTTTAGAGCTAAGGAAGCATAACCTTTGCCTCGAAAGCCTGAGTAGACACCGTAGCCAACATCACCTACGTTGGGGGGAACTACAGGCCGAAGGCTGATTCTTCCTATTAGTTCTTGCGTTTTATTTTCAAAAATCGAGAGCATCATTTTTTTCCCAGCAACCAATACAGTCCAGCTAAGCGACAGTCTTTATCAAACTGAGAAAATGGAATGTCAGGATAGATAGACCAAAATCGAGTAATAGAGTCGTGGTGATCTTGGAACATTCGAGTTCCATCTGGCCGGGAAGAAACGCGTAGTGTTAGCACTCCATCGGACAGCCCTTCTTTAGGAAATGGAGTGAAGGATTTTTGAACAGATTTAGGACTTGTGAATTGTAGTTCAACCACATCAACATCAGAGCCGTTAGGATCTTTAAACGCAATCAATCCACTTGAACTGAATCCAACATTCAACGCAGCGGCCACGGCTGGCAGGTTGTCCGATTTAATATGGGTAAGAACGGTTTTTCCGGCCTGCTCAAATTCAAGAAGTTGGGGGGTAAGCTTTAGATATTCAGATACAGGATCCGAACACTCTCCCAAAGAATGGGAGATGACGTTTTCAGATACTGGGTGAAGACTAAATAATGACACAACGCCGTTTGAATCAGCTAGGCGAACAGCACGGTGATGCATGTTTAGGGAGTCTAGAGCATGCTTAATATCGCTGCAAAGCAGTGGGGAAGTTGCATGAAGTAGGGAGATCATCGTTAAACCTGTAAGAAGATTATTTAGGCTAGGATGTAGAGCATATAGCCAATTCTTGCAGGTTTAACCTACACAAAAGGGTGGTTTATTGTGCAACGTTTTATTATGGCGTTGTCGTGTTGATGGTCTTTGTCGCTATTTCCAGTTCCTCAATGGTAACACTGCCTTGAAGTATGCCTAATCGGGTGGCGAGGTTTAGACGGCAGTTGACATAGAGCCAAGCCATAGCCCCCATACAGTAGGATTCGCGGCCTGATGGCTGATACTGCCCTTCTTCCATGTCGTCTGCACTACCCTGGTAGGTCGTCTTGTGACAGAAGAAAACCTCTTGGTCTGATGAAAGCAATGTGCGTTTAATGTCATCCAAGCGCCCTTCTGCCAGCGAGATCCCTCCCACCTTTCTGAAGGGGCAATTTGTACAAGGTTTTTTTACTGCAAACAGTTTTTTAATGTTCATGATTCTCCACCGAATTGGGCATAAACATCACGCTGAATAACATTAAGCAAGTGCGGCCAAACAGCACCATTTGGTAGCTCACCGAGTCGATTCATCAAAAAATCCTCACGAGTAAATCCGGAGTTGATTGCTTGGTATAGACATTACCACCACAAGGTTCGCCGTCGAAAGAACACCAACCCCAGGCCGAGTCAACTGCGGTTCCTTTGAGCACTCTGTCGATGCGCGGTAGCTGAAGCATGGCTTCATCATGCAGAGCGGTGTTAGTCTGCTTGAGCATCGGGAGGATCCGGTTACCCATTTCCCACAAGTGGAACAGGATACTTTCATTCACGCCGGGTCTTGCTATCTCATGTATTTCGGGGAGTATTTTTTGAATCTGGCACAGCTGCTGTTCCCAGTTAACATAGAGATCAACTTCCGCCTCGATAGCGGTACGATCAGTAATGACATACGCGCCGTAGATGCGGTGCATTAACACGATGACATCCAGCTCACACAGCCCGTCATTAAGGAAGTTGAAGGACGGAAGGTTGAAGTGCATAAACTGAAGATAAGCAACAGCCATATTGACCTGACGCAAACTCATTGTGGTTTCAATCGCGTAAAAATCATCTTTCCGAATTGCGTAGGTATGAGTAATACGAAACTTATTCATTTCTTACCACCTAAATCCCAGTGCCCAGGGATCGAGTCACTTAAAAGTAGTAACGGAGTGTGTTGCCCACCTGATGGGTACCGTTCGTCCAAAGCGGTATACACGTCATCTGCATCCAAATCCGTCACTCGTAACGCATCCACTAGTCGACAAACGTTCTGCCCTTTGCGTTCCAGATCTACGAGCAAAACGACGACTCGGCATAAGCCTTGCTTAGCACTGGCCTGCGTATATCGAAGTTCGCATGCGATTGTATTGGCTTCAGGACTGTTCGGAATATTCAGTTGCAGATAGGCAATGGCCGCAGCTCGGTTGTGCTCAAGGTTTTTAACCAACGTTAGGATTAATACTGGTATCGAACCAAGATGATGAGGTGATGTCACAATATTAAGTGAGTCACTCATGACAATCATTTTATTGGTCAATTTCCAAAGGTAGGTGCGGTTATTATTGTCCAGAACATAAAGAAAACGGAGCAAAATCACGATAATGGCGATCAGCACGTACACCATCATTTAACTCCGTATTTGATGTCTACTTGCTCGGCGCGCGCAATGCTCCCGGCAATCAATTGCTCGCACTTCTCACGGCGAAAATCTGGGCCTGCCCCGATCTCATCAAACTGAGTTTTCAGCTGGCCGGTGAATTGCTCAATATTTTCACGCATTTTTTCTGTCATGGCCTGCGCTCTTTCATCAGTGCTTTCTTCGGCACCGAGCGCTTTATGTAACGCCTGCTGCATTTTAAGGGCTACCTCTTGGCCTCGCGAACTTGGGCTTTCAATGTACGCTCGGCACTCAGCAATTGAGGTCAGTACAGCACCGTGTGAGCCTGCAATTTCGCCGATGGCTTCGTTAGGCAAAGGCGCGGCTTTTGCTGTGGCAAAGCCCAGAGACAGCATTATGATTATTAATGTAGCGATGGGGAGTTTCATGGTTAACCTCATAGTTTAATTTCGACAGGCAAAGACAGCGCGGCAATACGTTGGATAACAGCGGTTAATAGCGCGATGGGAACGATGGAAGAAAACACCAACCAGTCACTGTTGAGTGACGTATACGACCACAGAGCGAGCACGGCAAGTGAAAGCATGGCGATGATAATCATAATGCTCACGTTGCGAAATACTGCCAAGAAGACCGTTTTGAAGTTACGAAATAATGAGCTCTCACAGCGCACCACAGTCCCGATGAACATTAGCATCATGGGCAGGATGATAAAGGTTGTGAACGTCACCAGGCTGTACATGTTGAAGTAGACCGGGAATAACGACAGGGAGCCTTGTGGCTGGGAGACAGGATCCATTACTAACGGGACTGGAACCTGAGTGTTACCTGCGGCAGCGCTGGCCGTTGGCATATAAAGGCTGAAGCACCAAAGCGCAAACACCAACAAGAATGTGGCAATAACACCGGCAAACAAAGTCACTAGCAGGTTACGGATGTGGTTTTTCACAGGCAGTCTTTTGCCAGTGATCTTTTGATGGGTCAGCGTCATCATCACCAGTGAGGCAATGAATACGGGTTGAAGGATGAAGAAACCAATATCGGCCATTGAGAGTCTCTGCATCATCAGGGAAAGTAATCCCCCTCCAATTAAGGCCGGAACAACCAGCATTAAAACTCCATAAACGCTTACAAATGATTTACAGGTTTCGGTGAAAACGGGCTTGATAGAATGGGAGCTAACTTTCGCGTGTTGCATGGTGGACATTGGAAATCCCTTATTTAAATATGGACTATTGACCGCAACGCTTTTGGTGCGACGAGTGTGAAATGACATTGACCAGGTCACGACGCTTTCGGCGCGTGCTAAGGTCTACAACGTTGGAGCCTGTAGATCGTGAGGCAAGAATAGTCACCTCGGCAGGTTGATAAGCTTTCAGACGGATACCTTGGAATGTTAACGGGATTCCCTCTCCGCCATCTTCATTGCAACGACCACCAGCGAGCTCATGGAGTTTCATGCGCTGTTTCACATCAGAGGCCTTGCGGCGAAACTCATCCATGCTCCGGCGATCAGCCAGGCACTTCGAAAGTTCGTCGTTGCTCAATGTAAAGCGGTAGACCACCAGCTTTAACCAATGTTTAAATTTACCCATGACTCTTCCTAAGCAGTTTCGAATGCGTTAATTGTCTCATGCAACTACCGCTGACAAAGAACGTAAAGGAGATCGAAACGCCTTCATTTTTTGCTTGTTCTGGGCTGTTTACCTGATGTTTTATCGTGCCTGTATCGTTGAAAGGTATTTTTTACATTGCTGGTGGACACGCCCGGCAAGGATGATTGAGGCGGTATAGTCAAGGGTGTCTAACCCGAATTCTTTGAGCGTGTCATCGTTAGTTGGCTCAAACCAACGGCGGACGCCACGACGGCTAACTTTTAAAAACCAGGAGACCCCTGTGGCCCTGTCGTGCTCAATAAAAAGGCGTTCAATGCCTGTCTCATCGGTAATGATAAACCCTGAGTCTTTAGGATAAATAAGACCTGAAGCACCGGGAGGGATAGAAGATGAATCTTTGGCGGAAAAAGCCAATCGCTTACCGCGCAAATTAACAAACTGAGTCACACTGTTGTCCTGGGTTTAGATAATCACTGATAACGCGAGCCATATAGGTGTAGAAAAAGCAGCAAAGATGGCATAGCTAACCTATGAGGCCGTTATTTTACGATGATGGGGAACGGTGACGAAGGATAATGGCCGACAAAATGTCGGCTAATTTTGGGAGCGGTAAACGTTGACTTGGCTATGAACACGACTGAACACTTTTACTTCGTCTGAGGACTTATCAACGTCGATAGCGAAGACGCCTAAAAAACGGTACAAGGTACGGTTTAATTCATCACGGGAATGCGCCATAACAATGCGGTAATCCCACGTTTCCTGATAGTTTCTTGTTGCATTAAGGCTTTGTTCAGTGATCTTGTTGCCGTCTGCCAAGAGTGCATTTTTCCACTCTCCAGCCTCATACAAACGAGGAAACCAGACCATTACGCGGCCTGTCAATCCGATGGACTGAACGACTTCAGCAGGCAGAGCCCAGCTGCCTGACTGATGATGTCCCTCTCTTCGGTACCCAAAACATTGCAAAGCATCTCTGTGATAGCGGAAAACCGAGTTAGGGCCCACGGCCATGTAGCCAGTATTTATATGCTTTTTTGCAGAGTATCGTTCGTCATAGTCCCAGCGGAAAAACAGGCCTTGATTTTCGAGCTCTTCTTTTTTGTCTTTAACTAAACGGACAAACTCATCAACCAGCTTATTTACCTCGCTGAGAGTTATGTTACTGGCAGGGATCCGTTCCTCCTGGAACCCTGTTGCCTCTACGATATCTAAACGACGCACGGCGTCAGCTTTTCTAGCGTCGTTACTATCATGATGAGCCTCATCAATCTCAAGATAGAGGTTCAGCTGTGGAAAAAGCAGATCAGCAAGGTATATTTTGCCTAAGTGCCCTTCTTTTCGAATGCACTGTTGGCAAACGAACTCAATATCTGGATCATCCAGCGTATGGACGACCCGATTGATAATGTAGTGCTCCCAGCGTTTATGCGAAATCTTTGACAACGCACGGAGTATGTAGTCTGTTTTGCTCATGAGATTACCGTTAATGCCGTAGTATATAGAGTATGCTTCGGCAAATAATTTTAATAAAAATCAATAACGAATAGTTTAACGTTAATGTTTGTCTTATCAAATGCGTTTTCGTAGGAACCTACTTGATTGACTGAGCATTCCCTCTCAATTAACGCCTTAACATTGTCTTGCGTAGCGCTGCCTGGCAGGATGGCAACTATCCTACCTTCACTCTTAACGAATTGCTGAGCATGCTTAACGTGCAATTTCCATCGGTTTTGAGAATAGGGAGGATTCATTAACACTCGTTCGAATAATCCGAGTTGTTTAACTGTGGCATTTAGGAAATTTTGCTGGTAGGTATCCCAGCGTAGGCGCGAGCACGCAGCAGCAACGCTGTTTGTCTCTACCCCAGTTACCTTGATGCCCTCCGGCAAGTTGCGGAGAAGTGTGCCAAAACCGATACTCGGTTCTAATAGTGAGTCCCCTTCTTGCGGGTCACATTCATCCATTGCAGCTTTCTGAAGCTCGCCTGTTGTTGGATAGAACTGATGCGTTTTCTGGTCGGGCAGCGTGCCACTGATGGCGATCGCTTTAAATGCTTCCATCGGCCAAAATTCAAATTCGTAGACTTCAGGTTTAAGCTCTACAGCGCCCAGAATGCGGAAGATGCTATCAAGCTCCTTCCTCACCAGGTCGGCATAATGGTATAGGCGAGGCATTACAATAGTGAATGGTCCTGTGCCATATTGTTTCGCACTGTGTTGGTTGTTTCGCGCCATTTCAGCGAGTTCAGTGCATGTTGGGAACGCAATCCGGTAGTCAATTAAATCGCCTGTGTATTGCGTGTTGTGCGGTGCCTTGTTGGTTTTTCCTCGCTCTTTGAACTGTGGGATGAGGCCAGGCATTCAGTAAGCTAATACCGTATTGAGGTCATCGCACACAGCCTCTGAGACCTGAATATGTACATTGCCATTCAGGAAGCCTTTGCATGTCAGAGTGCCACCGTCTACCGATATCCACTCCCCAACATTATTACTGAGGGATTGCTCTAACGCCCATTTATTCACGATCTCTGCGCCGGGACGGCCTTGCATGAGGCCGATAATTTTACGTAGATCGCTGAGGTAATCCATATTGTCATAACCCCGCTTATAGTCACGGCAAGGCAGGCAATTAGTGATTACCATTTTCGGACTAAATCCTTGCGCCTTGTTGGTTTTGTGAAATACGGACAGGTTTTTGAATACGCCTTCGACCATTTCTGCGAAATAATCTTTTTTCTCGGTGGTCAAGCCTTTGGCTGTGGCAAGCACGTTCTCTTCCGTGAAGGCAACGGGCCGCAGGGTGGTAAGTCGATCTGGTGAAGCTTTGCGCCACTGTCGAAGCGTGTTGTACCATTCATCTTTTCGGGCGGTCGGCATAAAGTTTCGTACCCCAGTCAGATCTAATACCTGTTGCCAGAAAGACTCATCCAGTGCGCATGTGGCGCGCTGGAGATCAAACAGGCAATCAACGGCCAACGTAGTCCCCATCGAGTTGTTACATCCGTCTGTGAAATAGCGAAATGCCTGGCTGTGGCGCTTGCCCATCACAGCGAGATGCAGGGATTCGATTTCGCTACGAGCCTCACGGTACTCCGCGAGCAACTGAGTCAGTGAATTAAACATACGAAACCCTTCATGCGGATTGATACCAGCATGATGACTGTCTTCAGTTTGATACAGGGGTAACATAGGCTGAAATTCAACGGCGCGATTGGGATCGTAGATGGCTAAAGTGGTCATGGAGTACCTCACGGGAAATAGAATTATTATCCTGTGGGGGTAACTGCTGACGAAGTGAATCGGCAAAAAAAAAGCCTCGTCCTAAACGAGGCATCTATTAAATAAGGTACTACTTTCTTATCTCTCAACACACGTCGTCTTCAAGGTCTTCACCAAATTCATCAAAACAAACTCGCGTTGGGAGAGCGACTCCTTTAGGGCGAAAAAGATGATGGATCTGGAGATTATTCAAAAACTCAGCTTGTATGAGTATTTTTATACTGTTTCGTAGAATATCCGAGGTTGGGCTCAAGATCCAGCCACAATTTACTTGAACACCGTGTCTATCTGTGATTTGCGCGGTGCATTCACTTTCGTGGTTCGAATCCTGATTGCAGTTCGGGCAAAGGAATACGGGCGCTGAACCGCTTTCACTGAGGCACTCGCGAAATTCTTCAGCGGTCGGCCAAGTGTAAGCATCGCAAATTTCCGGCAGGCGCTGATCGCTGTAGAACTGAACTGGCGACTCATGACCCCGAATATCCTCTAGTGACTGGAGGACCCGCTCCGGCGAAAGAGATAACACATCGCTGTATTCTTCCAACTTCGCGTAGATCGTGTTGCGCATGACGGTAATAGATAACACGTCAGCTCCTGAAAGCAAGGCTGTATTCTCAAGCGCCTGAATAGCTCCCTCAACCGAGTTCGGTGGTAATTTGGTGTGAATGCGTTGCGCTATCGATGGTTGGCTCATTTGCACTTCCTTAGGAATGTATATAATGCTGATTTTACTTCGGGTAGTGCCGCTGACCGAATTTACAGGTGCTACAATTTGCTGCTGATGGTTAGGCCATCACTTGTCGGGATGTCAAAGCACAGGGCATTTCCAGACTGATATTCGTAGTCCCCCATCAAATAGCAAAGCTTGAAATTCCCACGATGGTACTGGCGCAGTTCAAGCGGCAGGCCCGGATTGGGGAAAATTTGTAGCTGAACGGTAAATTGGCCCTTAGTGGTCTGAAAATCTGTTTTCATGCCAGTGCCGGTTTCATTATATGTCCGAATAACTGGCTGAGTGACCGCACCAACATCCCAGGTAGTGACCAAGGTTGTCGAACGCCAGTAATAAATTACCGATAATGCAGCAACAATTAACACCAGAAGGAACGCAATCAGGTACTCCCTTGATGAAATCGAATACGACCAGTGCCTGTGCTTTTTGCGTGCACGTTTTTTCCGGCGCGGGGCCCCTTTTTTAGTTCGCTCTGTCGTGGACATAGAAAACCTCTTTTTAATCGTTCTTTGCTATTTTTAAACCAGTTAACATATACATGACCTGAAGCTCACTCAAGGCATTAAGATTGAGTTCTTGTATATATCTGTGTATCCCTTCCGGGGTTTCAGTGACCGGCATACCTGGCAATGCTCCTCCCCCCGCACGCTTCGCTAGATGTAAACCGGCATAGATATAATTGACCTGGTGAGAAGAAAGTGTTGCGATGTCCAGATGGTCCAGGTAATCCCGCTGCTGCTGAATGCTATAACGCTCCCGGACATCATACTCATCAGGCAGCGCCACAACACCTTCTATGCTGGTCGCCGTGAATTTATCAAAGGGAGAGGAAATGCCAGCAACAATGAACCGTTGTTCGGCAACATTAACGACCTCACCTTTGGAAAGATGACCGTCCTGGTGCTGAATGAATACCGTGGATCCGGTATACAGGTTACCTGTCCAATATCTATAGGATTGAGACATTCCACGCCCCCTTTAAGTGATCTCACAAATACATGATATCAGTAGTTCAGAATCGACAAAGCCCGAACAAGTCGGGCTTTCATTTGGTTTATTCGAATTGACCGTCGGAGATGGTCTCCGATATATCTATCGCGAGATCGTTATCGCTGATATCTGCCAGGCGCTCGTAGCGGTAGAGCGGGATATTCAGGTGGCTGAGCAGGCCAATCAGAAATGCACTGTTCTCAGATTCGGCCAGTCGCTCTTCAGTCAGCATGACCAGTACAATTTCGCCGCTATGCACATCGCTTAGAACAAAGTTAAAGTTCATTCGCGACATAAACTGCATGGCACTTTTGACGTCCAGACTTTGGCTCTCAAAATCCTTTTCTTCGGCCTGAATAATGTCGGTCACTCTGACGCGTGGTGCAACCGCATATTGGTCGGCAAACATCTCAATCAGGCGAGAGTACAGATTGCTGGCATCGCGCGGGAGAATAAATTTATGGCGTTTGTACCCAACGTAAATGGCCGGAGTCAGTTCGTCATCACTGGATATCACGCCTTCGTGATCTTCCCTTTGATAAATTCGCTCACCCGTTTCGGCATCAATGGGAAACAACTCGTCGAGCGTTGGCTTCCGGCTCCCCTTTTCGCCGCCCGGTTTTTTTTCCGACTTCCCGGTAAAAAACAGTAAGTAGGCCAACCCTAATACACCTGCAATAAATACGGCCAATCCAATCATCTTGAAAGACATGACGCACCCCCGTGCCTGTCTTGGTGAGTAATTCCTGTTATACCGGCCTGTCCGCAATGTCGTTGCGGATCAGGTAGTCAGCCAGGTCCCTAAGTGAAGAAACGCCCAAGTCCCGCAGTACCGCAGGCGGGCGCTCTTTATTAATTTCGGCTTCACGCGCTTTGCGGACATTCTGCAAATATCGATACATCTCTTCCGGCAAAGTCATGGCTTTGGCACTCAACAGCGGGTAATCGCTGCGGGCAAACCACGCTTCATAGGCCGCATCCTTGCGAACGTGATACATGGAGGGATCCATTTGCCCCTCGACGGGCGGTTGCCAAGTATCGTCATTGCGCTTCTTGCGCTCCGTGGATAAGAACCAGGTTTCGAAAAATTGCTTTACCACGCTATCAGTTACGCTCATGGATTTTCCTTGTTGTACCACGGAGAGAAGTCTTCAAAATTCCAACCTCCCTCATCTTTGAGCCATTTCACGGCCAGAAAACGGAAGGGATAGTGTTCTGCTGCAAGCTTTATCTTGACTCTCGCGTCCTCTTCCCAATGCCCTTTCACTTCATGCACCTCCAGATCACCCGAGGTCAGCATGACGAAAAAGTCCGCTGTATACGTTGTTTTGTCGGCAAGGCGCAGTTTGATTGATTCGAACTTGAACCAGGCGACTTCACCAGCATGCATACGCCATTTCAGATGTTCGGCGTAGCGTGCTTCTGTTTTATTCATTGTGCCCGTTCGCAACCGCCCCAGCGCTTGGGTCCGTAGCTTTGCTGTCAACTCTGCGGGTGCAGACTCAAGGCTTTGCTGGATGGGCGTTACAGGCTGCACGTCTTTCTTTGGTACCGATTTTGAACTCGCGCTCCGGCCCATTCTCTGTTCGTATTCGCGTTGCTGTTCTTCAGTCCAACGAAGCATTAGACGTTACCTTCGGTTTCGATTACCTAATTCATACCCGGTATGGTTACACGTTATTCGTCGTCATCCAGCTCGCTGTTATCGGCCGCCTCACCACTTTCATCGCCTTCCTCTTTGTCACCCCCGTCAGCTTCAGTTGAGGACTTAGCTTCCCCGCCGAACGCAGCAATTAACTGATCAAGGAGCTCCATAATGACTCCGGTAAACAAAACGAAGTCTGCATCAAACCTCTGCACTTCATCTTCACGATCAATATCATCGTTTTGCTCAATGAGGGCGTCAGCAAAGTTCAGCCTTGAGATGACAAAGCTGTCGTTGATGACGAAATTAAGTTGCTCCATCCAGCTCATCGCCAGCTTAGTGACCAACTTGCCAGCTTCGATGTGGTTAGCAATCTCATCGCAAACCAGATCTTGTCGTTTTGTCGTCACAACGCCACCGTCTTCCAGAATAGCTTCCAGGGTCGCTTCATCGCACAACGCCAGGCCTGGAGGCAGCTCGGAAGAGCGAACCCACTCGGTCAGCTTCAGCTCAACCGGAGTTTCTAACGTGAAAGGTATGATAGGCAGAGTGCCCAGTGTTTTACGCAGGAGCGCTGCCGCGTCTTCAGCGCGTTTAAAGCTGGTGGTATCCACTATGATCAGCCGGGATTTGGGATCAATCCACATGTTCATGTTGGCGTATTTACTCAGTGCTTTGGGTAGCAATTCCCCTAGCACCAGGTCGTTCAGCGCTGAAATTTCTGTGCGTTTCAGACGACGATTTTGCTCTTTTTCCAGCTTGGTCACACGCTGGCGCACGAGCTCTTTTACCGTGGCCGGAGGAATGATTTTGCTCTCGTTACGCTGAGTCAGCAGAATGAGGCCATTCGCCTGGTGAGTAAGCTCTTCGTACTCTTCACCCAGCGGGCTGACCCAACCAGTGCGCGCCATATCCTGCGGGCCGCACGGCTGAAACATGAAGGGTTTCAGTTGTTCTGTGATGTTACTGAAGTCAATCTGGCGGGTGATGCGGTACACCACGACACTTTTGGGACGAAAAAGAGGCATAGCTCCCTCACTATGATTTTTAATCAGAAGGGGCTTGCCCTTTGATTTTTGTTTTGACAGGTACTGGATGCGGTCACGAATAGCCAATTGCACCCAATACACCACATTGTTGTCTTTGATAAATTCAAGGTATTGGCGACTAGCTTCAGCAGGGTCATACCGGTGAATGATGGCAATTTCATCGCAGAATCGCTCAGTTAGAGGATCCTTGAGCGGTGGAATTTCAAACACCGGCACGGTCATGCTGAGGTCTTGCCGGAAGATACAGCCCGACGGATAGCGATAATTTCATTCGCCTTTTTCCCTTCCCCCGTTCCGTTATAAACACTGCGTGGGGCAGAAAACCCTTTAACTGCGAATCCGGCATACATCTCGCGGATGTTCTCGGCATCATGGCTGGAAGCCACCACATGCACCCCTTTCTCCGGCAGAGTATTCAAAATGCCCACCAGCTCGCGTTGTTGGGCTTCAGAGAATCCGCTTGCGTGATAACCTGTAAATTTGCCCGGATTGACATAAGGCGGGTCACAGTAGACCACGTCACCTTCACCGGCCAGTTTCAGCGTTTCTTCATAGCCTGCGCAAAGCAGATCCACATTTGCAAGGCGGTCAGCCATGTAGCGGATTTCTTTCTCTGGCAGATAGGGTTTGCGGTAATCGCCCCAGGGTACGTTAAACTCCCCTTTACGCTTGTTGTACCGGCACAGACCACGATACCCGTGGCGGTTCATGTAGATGAACATCGCGGCCATACGGACTGGCTCAGCTGTACGTTCGTTAAATTCTTTACGGATCGCATCGTAGTGTTCGCGAGTACGGCACGTAGCATAGAGTTCAGACAGTGCAGCAATAACGCTTTCAGCAGCGTTGCGGATGGTGTCGTAAGTGTTGATTACGTCGGCGTTGATGTCAGCCAGTACGTAGTTTGAATACGCGGTATTCATCATCACTGCACCCGAACCACAGAAAGGTTCGATCAGACGGGCACCCTTTGGCAGCGCCAACTTCAGCTGAGCCATGACGCCTTGCTTACCCCCAACCCACTTCAGAACTGTATTCATTATTTCACCATAGAAAGCGGGCAACCCCACGTTGCCCACATGAATGGATAAGGCTTACTTGATGCCGTTTACCAACGCTTTGCGCTCTTCGACGAGATTACGGTTCTCATCGTGTGCCAGGAACGCTTCAAACTTCTCTGGATAACGGACGGCCAGCTTGACGATATTGGTTTCCAGAATACGGCCATAATGGATACCGGAGGCCGATGGGAAAACACCCAGGCTATACCAGTTCAGGTCGCCGAACTCTTCAGACAGGTTAACCAGGTCCAGCGACTGTCCTTCAATCGTGTTCACCAGCGCTTTGCAGATTTCTGCGGATTCAGTAAACACACCCAGAGAGGCATGCAGAATGCGCGAGTCGATTGCACCCAGGGAACCGAGGCCGATATTGTGTGCTTTGCCGTCAAAACCAGTCATCATCATGGTGTTGGTGTCGTCATGCAGCTCATCAGCGGAAATGGACTCCGGCGAAAGCGTGCCGATCAGGTCTTGCAGGTCGGCCAGGCCTTTTTTAAAGCGATTAATGTCAATCGGTTTACGGTAAAAAATACCTTTTTTAAACTGGTCCAGCATTTCACCCAGTGAGTGAGCCGCTGACAACAACAGATACAGGTGAGGCACACTCACGCCGCTGATGTTAGGGATCACCGATTCGGTGCGAAGGGCTTCTTCATGGTATTGCTTCAGTTCCACGTAAAATCCTCAAGTTTCTTTATTGCTGGTGGAGCAAGAGGTAACTTTTGAAAAATAAATGTTACCCATGCGGGAGAAAGTGCTCTCATCATAACCGTTGACGTTTCCCATTCCCTTCGAAAAGGCGGTCAATTTGTCGTTGTTTTTCAGTGGGAAATGCCAGCAGCTTTGCACGATTGACGTGCGATTGCTTTTGGTTAACAAAACAAACAGTTAGTGCGACTTGTTAGAATCTGACTGGCATGATGATGTCGCAGCAGTCATCGCCGAAGCCGATTTCCAACCCTGTTACCGTGTCTTTCAGGGCAACAGTTATTTCTGTTTCTTCGTCTGAATGTGAGATCAAGCTATTCAGTGCGCGAAGCAGGTATTCGCAGTTGATGCCGATTTCAATTTTGTCTTCCTGCTCCCCTGCCACTTTTTCGATATCCAGCACTTCCTTGCACTCGATCAGGTTTTGATTAGGGGACTTAATCATCAGCGCATTACTTTTGAAAACGAATACGCCTGTACTGTTCGCATTCTTACTGACTGCGCCTGCATTGATGAGCGGCAGCGCACGGCTTAATGCGTCACGGAGCACCAAGGCATTTATGCTGAACTTCTCTGTATTGTGCTTAACAACACCTGCAACACGATGCCAATCGGGATAGCTGCCATTAATCAGATTGGAGACCAAGGTGACATCACCCAGGTTAAAGGTCAGGTAACTTTCGCTGTAGTCAATACGGAAATTTCCTTGGTTTGCACCCAGCAACTTCATGAGGATAGGACATACTTCGATCGGCAGGATGACCCCAGAAGAAGTCCCAGACAGAGATGCAGGGGCTACTGGTGTCACGATCTCTTCTTGTGGTTCGTTCGTAAACAGTACGTCTTGAGTCATTACAGACATTCGGTGCCCATCGGTCGCGACGGCGTTGAAGGTATTTTTATCCAGACTCAGGAAAACCCCATTCATGTAATGGCGAACGTCATTCTTACCCGCAGAGTGCATGACACGTTGCAAGGTTCGATGCAGCATATTGGCAGGGAAAGTGATGCTGTACTTGGCTGTCAAATCGGACTCGTCTACAACCGGGATTGTGTCCATACACAGAGGAATGTTGTAAGCATTTTTGCCGGTACGAATGATGAGGCGATTTCGGTCTTGGTCGCATCGTACATTCACGGTTTCTTCACCTTTCATGTTACGGAACAAGGTGCTGATATGGGTTGCAGGTACAGAGGCCACCATATCACCGTTGGCTTTATGGACCACTCCACGGGAGATCACTTGCCCGGTATTGTAATCAACACCGAGCGCGCTCAGGTTGTCCCCTACCAGGGTCAGGGTCAACATTTCCAATACTTTGAACTGAACGTTACCACGCTTAATGATCATGCAAGGCGCATCGATGATACGCAGCATGTCATTTGCAGAGATGTCGAAGCCTGGCAGATCTTTGAAGGTACGCTTCTTTGGTGCCGCTTGCTGATTCAGAGTTGTGGTCATGTCGGATCCCTATAATTTAGTAAGTAGTCATAATTAGACTACCTCGACCCAAACTGGTGACGAATAGCAAAACAGCGAATTATTTAGGATAAGTGAAGTATTATGGCTTCACAAAATAAATGGGGTCACTTGACCCCATCGCCTTCTGTTAACGCAGACAATCCGCCATAGTAAAATATCCGAGCCGCCGCATCATGTCGTACATCTGGCGGGCTTTACCGTTAGGACCTTCGTGCTTACCCAATTTGTAGATCAGAACGCGCATCCCCATCAACACACTTTCTGTATCGGGTTCACCTTTGAGCAGGGGCTTATCTGTATTCTCCAGCCAGGCTCCGTGCTGTGCAAAATGCAGAATATCCCCGGCCAGTAATTCAGGCTGCTGTAACATAAGATGGCAAGTAGTGAGTGCAAACTGAGTTGCTTCGGCTTCACTGACGTTCAATGTAATTGCCAGATCAGCCGCTGAATTAACGGTCATAGTGCATTCCTTTCCCATGCCTCTGGGTTCCCTCCCAGCGTCAGCACCAACGCCTTGAGTCTTTCCGTTTCCGCATCCGCTTCCAGTCGTTCAGCACGAAGGCGCTCATTTTCAGCTGTCAACTGCTCGTTAGCCCCACGCTCAGAGTTAACTTCATCTTGAAGTCGCTTGAGTTCAGCCGGATTGTCTCTGTCTTGCTTGGCTTTTTCACGGTAGAAAGTCAGTTGCTTGCCGAATGAGACGTTCAGTTGCTGGAGGGCATTAAATTGGCGCAACAAACCTTGATAGTCAGGAGCCGGGGAATAGCTGCCTTTGTAATCACCGGACAGGTTAGCCAGCGTTGAGATCAGCTGTGTGATGAGCTCTGAGGGGGCCGTGACTTTTCGCAGATTGTCAGCACAGACCCCTTTCTCTTTCAGCGTCTCAAGTGTTTGGTTCAAAATCGACTTCATGTTCATGATGAATTACTCCGGTTGCTGATGTTGAAAAAAGTTCACTCACCTACGCGAGCATTATGCTGACCAAGGTTTACCCACCGCATCTAATGCGGCGATAACGGTTTGACGATAGGCGGCAACTGCCCCCGCGACCTGTGCGGTATAGACCCTGTCAGAAGATAAATCGACGGGTTGGTTGATGTGCTCCACCAGACGATCCAGCGCCGCAATTAGGTGCGTGACATTCTCATAGCCAAAATCACTGTCTGCCCGGTCATACAGGGCGATGACGGCATGGTGATGTTCGCCATGCTCTTCGAAGTGCTCGCGAAATTCGTCAGCCAACGCACGCATCGTAGCGATAGCGGAATGCGTTTCGGGTGTCAGCAATTGCGATGCCGGTTGTTTCAGGCGAGCATGGTGGCAGCGGACCCAGGCATTCCATTCCACGTTGAGGTCGATACGTTCAGAGTCATCATCATCATCGACAAAGCCTGCGGCTACTAGCTCAGCGGCCGTGGCGTGGTTGATGTTTAAGCGCGATTGCAGATCCTGTATGAACAACTGCCGCAGGTTCAATAAGCATGGGTCTTTCATGGTGTGTCCTTCTGGATAATTTGAGATAGCATAACGTGGGTGATATGGCTCACGAAATTTTTGCGTAGAAAACCCGCTGGTTTAGCGGGTTGATGATCTGGCTGGGTTACTTGGGGCCACTAAAGGTGTTTTCGATAACTTTCTGACTGCGTTCAACCCAGTCGCTGCTGTTTTCACAGTTAACGTTGGCTTCGAATACCTGGCGTGCGGATGTGTACATGGGGCTGTTGTACCCCCCACGATTGGCAAGCATGACGCGGATGCCGTTGAGGTAGGGATAAATCGGGTCCTGCAAGATAGTCTGATCCACATCACCAGCTTGCTGACAATGCTGGGTGCGCATTTTAATAATGTCCTGAGCAACCTGTAAGCACTCAGGGCAGCTGGCTTTGTAGGATTGGAATTCTGCCATTGATTTTCCGGCAACAGGTCGCCCACTCGCATTGGTAGGAATTTCAGCAAAGGCACTGGTCATACACAATGCGGCAATGGCTCCGGCCAGAAATGGTACGCCACGGATACGTTTAAACATGTTTTTTCACCTTGTTAATGTTCACCCAGACGGGTAGCTCGATCCTACTACGGACATGATTTCCACTCGCCCGAAAAGGCCAACAAAACGAGGACTAAAAACGATGACATGGAGCCAGGCTAAAGATAGCTTATTCATATCGTATATGATTAGGCGTAAACATGGAAAACACCACGCAACACCGGAACTCATCGTTACAACAAGACGTAATGTACGTATTGCTTAAAATTAGGGCGCGTAACAGCAATCCAATTCCTTTCACAGCCATCTTCTCGATCCTTAACAAAGGCCGTTCCCGTGAGGTAGAACGCCCCAATTTGCGCATATCTTGTAGAACGTTGGTGGAGCGAAGGCTGTTGCTCAAGTACCGTGACCCACGCTCACTAAAAGTCGCGTACACATTAAGCGAGATTGGCATTGAATTGGCAGAGACTATCCGCAAAGGGCGCGAGGACGAATGAGGAAAAGAAGACCGGCACAGGGCGTGCCGGTTCAAAGGCTAACCTAAATAACGACGGCTAATGGAAATAACACTGCGACGACGAGCTGGTAATAAAGCTGCTTGCTTATCAATTACACGCTCGGCATTATCGACTTGAAACTTCACGCGGTAGCCCTTCCCTATCAGCGCTCGCCGCATGTGTCTGTCCATTTGGTCACGCGACCAGCCGAAGGCAAATTCACGATCACCACCACTACCAGATTGAGGCCCAGCGATGATATCGCGGACCCGTTGTTTCAGAAACTGACCACGAAGGCCGTATCCGGACAGCTTCCGGCGTAGCTTTTTAGTCGTCATTGAGTGCGTAGACTGTCCGTTTTTCACGTTATTTCTCCACTTGTTACGCCCAAGGGGCTAATTGATACGTTGGCCTGGCATTGGATTCGATCTGTCTCCACGTAGTGAGGCTTTGATAATCCCTATGGATTGCTCAATGCCACGGGTATCTTGCCCTTTATTGGCAAGGATGTGCTTTTGCTCATTCAGCGCCATGATGGCATTTTCAACACCAGCACTAAACACGTCAGTCTTCACCTTTTCAGTGGTGATAACACCATTGGTGACAGCCTCAAATCCATTAACGATTTCGTTAAGTGCCAATGCGCCTTCTGGCTCAAATTGTTGGTAGTTGTGTAAGTCAATGAACGGCAGCAGGTTATCCAGCAGGCCGCGTAGCGCATAGAACATTGTCAGCAGATACAGGTTGTCATTCTCAGTCGAACTGTTATCGGCGATTTTTTTTGACAGTGTTTCTTGGGCTTTCGCGTTATACCGAGTTGCCCAAGCCTCACTCACGCAAGCCAAGAAGCGTTCCCCTTCTTGTTCGGTCGCTTCCAAACTCGGGACGCCAAAAGAACTTGGTAAAGCCTCTCTCCAGGGGATCCGAGATAAAAACCTCCATTAAATGGCTATTTTCAGCCAGGAGGGTATGTTCATGGTGTTGAGCGCCCATCGCGAGTTCATTCAGGGCTTTAGTTGTTTTTGGGTCAATCATGCTGATTTTCCATATCAGCGGGATGCGTATGCACTGGCGCGCGGCCATGTCGCATGTGGTACAGGGTATCGCGGTGCTGTTTGGCATCCATCGTGTTATTGTTTTTGTTTCCCCAAGACAACGATGAAATTAATTTTTTGAAGAACGCTTTCAATTTAGCCTCTCTGATTTACGGCAGAATTTATTTCTTAATCAGTGATATCTGCGAGTGAAAAGTGGTAACACAAGAATGCTACCACCGGTTTAACCGCTGTCGAAACACCTTATCTCGGCAACAATCCACAATCTCCGGCAATGGTTAAAACGTCACCATTGCGGATCACAACACCAATGTTACGGATATGCTCAATCTTGCCTGCCGCACATTCACTGGCCTGCGCCATTTGCGTAACCAGCTGGGAAGATGCTGCGGTAGCCTTATCCAGTGCCGCTTCAGGGGTATTCAGGAAGAATACATAGAATGTAGCAACCGCCCCCAGCATGACCATCATCACACTACGAAACAGCAATGACGCAACAGCAAAGCCTGCCACAGCAATCCCCGCGTAACTGAGTGCCTGGCCGATACTACCGTTGTTGAGAATGGCATTCAGTGATGCCTGTATTTCGTTCATGTCAGACTCCGAGAGATAGAAACAGTAATGCAGCCCGGAAGGCTGCATAACGGAACGATGGTGGATGTTAGAATGGTGGGTCGTCGGTATTTGGCGCACCCCAACCGCCTTGGCTGTGCTGTTGCGAATTTTGTTGCGGAGCACCCCATCCTCCTTGCTGGCCGCCAGGTGCATTATTCGGTTGATTATTTGCCTGGCGGGGGTTTTGCTGGTTCTGTTGCTGCCCGCTGGCAGGGGCTGAACCGAGCATTTGCATAGTGCCACCAGAAGCCGGATTGACTACGATCTCAGTCGTGTAGCGATCCGTGCCGCTTTGGTCTTGCCACTTACGCGTGGAAAGTTGTCCTTCGATATATATTTGCGAGCCTTTGTGCAGGTACTCACCAACAACATCGGCTAATTTTCCAAAGAAAACAACGCGATGCCACTCTGTTTTTTCTCGTTGCTCACCCGTCTGCTTGTCACGCCAGGTTTCAGATGTTGCGATTGAAATATTGGCTACAGAGCCACCATTTTGCATTGCACGGAGTTCGGGATCTTGGCCGAGATTCCCGACAATGATGACTTTGTTAACACCACGTTGTGCCATACGACTATCCTTCTGGTATTGATGGTTGACTGAATTACCATCTTTATTTTACGGATGTGCGTCAGATGACAAACCTTTAAGGGGGACAAAATGGGGTGCTTTTCCAGAAACATTCTTAGGGAAAGGAAAATAAAAAAAGCCCGGAAGCCGGGCATGGTGATCGTTATGTCTAACGAGGTAAAACACTTTTTTTATATTTAATAGTGGTGCTGGCTAACTGTATTGCATTCCCTGGTGAGGCGCAATTGCTATAGGAGTTGTGATGCCAATTCCGCAGCATGTTTTTGAGCAATATCAGGAATATCGATGGCAGAGATAAGCGCATGCTTAGCGCCGTCAGCACTGACTCCGTACACCACCCATCGTAGCGTATCGCCAGGCGCTGCAACCAGCTCATCGACATCGCCGCTCGCCGGAAGATCAATGATTTCGTTACCGATACCTTCGGCACCGTAAGCAATGCGGATAAAGCCGTGCCCTGTTCCCAGAGGCAATTCGTTAAGGACAAACTCACGTAGCGACACGAGTTCTTTCTCAGCGGTTTGTGTTGCCAGATAATGAAGGTTTGGGATGCGGCTTAAAATTTCAGCCGCACTGGCGGTGTCGCGGGTCGTGGACATCAAAATATAAGCAGCCCACAGAGCGCCAGCGTTGAATTCATTTGAAGTTAGTGTAGTCATGGGAGTCCTTATCTTTTTTGTCGCTTGAAGCTTTCGCTTCCATATTGTTTGAAATATTCAGTGAAGCCTTTATCGCTTTCACGCGTTGCAGATTCAGCGGCCGCAGTTGCTTTTCGCATGTCACGCTCGGCGACTTCTTTGCTCAGCTGCATATATCGAGTCATGTTGTCAGAACTGGGATCCGTAACCACCTCTTCATAGGCAGATTGGTAGCGTTCATCCAGTGATAACCCAAACGTGGTTGAACATCCTGCCAGAAAAAAAGCCAGAGGTAAAATGATTAATTTATTCATGTGGTTACGCCATTTTCAGAGCCAGAGTCTGTGTTTCGTTTTACAGATTTTGAGAACCAGACTCGGGCTTTCGTTTCTGATAAGGCCACCAAAGTGATGGCCGATTGAGGTTATTTGGACACAGCAGAACCGACAGACATCAGGGAACCTGCATTGATGAGACCACCAACGCTTTGCGCCAAATCAGCGGGCATAGCCACCACTTTCGCGTTAGGGCTGGTTGCCAGCACAGAGAGAGTCTCAATATAGTTGTTCGCTAACTGGAAACTCATTGCTTCGCGCCCCCCCTCAATCGTGAGTGCTTCAGCCAATTTCGACGAAGCTTTGAATTGCCCATTAGCCAGCGTTTCCAGCGCAGTAGCTTCGCGAACAGCCGATTGCTGCTTCGCCTCTGCATCCAGGATCATGGCTTCCTTCTTGCCTTGCGCCTCCATAATGGCAGCATTTTTATTACCGGCCGCGAGCTCTTCGGTCGCTTTGCGTTCACGAACCGCAGCAGCTTGCTTTTCCATTGACTTCAGCATTGAGTCGGAAGGTGTAATATCCTGAATATCCACAGTACGCAGGCTTAGGCCCCAATCAACCATCTGCACGTCCATACTCTGACGTAAACGTGCGGCCAGTTCGTCACGGTTGGTCAGCGTCTCATCGAGCTCCATCCCACCAACGGCGTTGCGGATCGTGGTCATGACCAGATTACGCACGGCGGTGTTGAAGTTATCAACCCCGTAGGCAGCTTTTTTCGGATCTGCGACGCGAATGAAACAAATCGCATTAACCTGCGTCATGGCGTTATCTTTTGTGATGGCTTCAATGCCTTTCACTTCGATCATCTGATCTTTCGCCGACATACGGTAGGCGATGTTATCCAAAAACGGGATCAGGATGTTCAGTCCGGGATTTAACGTCGTATGGTATTTACCCAGGCGCTCGACCACCCATTGGTCCGCCTGAGGCACGATGCGCACACACTGGTACAGCGTGATACCGAGAAACACAACAACAACAGCAAGACTGATAAGTCCAATCATGTTTTTTTCCTATCCAATCAACGTTATTCCGCAGTCACTGCGGCGACTAAAACAACACCACTACCAACACTCACAATTCTGACACGAGCGTCGCGTGGCAGCACCTCTTGTGATTTACACGGCCATTGCTGGTTACCCTGAACCGGCTTTGTCAGCAAAATCACACTTTCCCCACCTTCCGGTAACGCAAATGCCAATTGACCGACCTCGCCGATCAATGGTTCTTCCACGTATCGCTTCGGCTTATTGCGTGAGAACTTCACCCAGAAAAACGCACAACACACCGTTGCAATGCACCAAATGCTAATCTGCCACTGCAAACTCACATCAGGAGCAATCAGCGTGATAGCTGCTGGAATTATCGCGGCCAGCGCCATCCATAGGCCAAAAAAAGTCAATGTGAACAGCTCAATAATGCCAAAAAGTGCGCCCAGTCCCACCCAAATCCAAACCACTGTAACCCCCTTAAAACATCTAACCGATCATAAAAACGTAAGCGGCCAACTTGTAGGCCCCGGTGCCGGATAGCAGAGCAATTAAGCCACAGAGAAATGACCACTCTTTTTCACGCCTGCGCATGACAAGGCCATCTGCCCGACTGCACAAATAAGGCATAAGTGACAGCCCCAAAAATGTCAGGCAGGTAATGCTCAGCAATGCAGCAATGAACGTTAGCAAATGAGCAACCTCTCAGGTGGTCGGATGAAGGATACAAAAATTACGCAGGACGCTCAGCATTAAACGTCCGCAGAATGGGGACGAAAAAAGTACCAGGCGACAATGCCCAAATCAGCAGCAATCCAAGGGATATAAGCCCAGGAATGATAGCTGTCTGGAGAAATGGCAATCCAACTGAGTTGCACCAGTAGTGTGATAATACTGAGCAGCCAAAATGTCATGAGATACCTCAACGATAGTGTTAGTTCGTATGTAGAGAGTTAATCACGAGTCATTCGGGTGACGAAGTTTTCAGGACCTTTTGGGTTACTCCTTCAACGAATTTCCACCGATGGCCGCGACCTTCAAAACCATAGGCTTCACATTCGTAGCCTTGGCGCATCAATGACGTGTTTATGCCGCTGACCGCACTACTCCGGCTCGCCCAGTGATAGCCACCGTTGACGTTTAACCAGTCAACAATCTCAGCAACATGCCTTTGTTTACCATCCCCCATCAACGTTTCAATACGGATCATGGTGCGTTTCCAGTCGGTCATAAATTGTCCCGTGCCTGTGGTGCCCGCAACGGCGATCCGCATATCGTCGTGAAGCTGAGCCCGCAAGATTTTCCCTTGATGACGAGAGCCAGGAACCATGCGAGGTTCAAGCTGAACCCTGAGAGAGTAATGGGCTTCACTGATCTTTTCGGTGACTCCGTCATAACGCAGTTTTCGTGAAGGCGACTTCTCAACTTCCAGCAAACCGATACCCCACTGACGCATGAGTAACAATGGAAAGTCTCGGCGGGCAGACGACTTCTTACAGGCCACATAGATGAGATGGGGAAGGCCTACCTTGTTATTGCGATATGGATAGAACCAGGCCATAGCTTGTTCCAGTACCGGCAAACCGATCGCTTTTTTGCACTCAATGACCTGTACAAAAGGACCTTTCGTGGCAACAAAATCAGGACGCTTTCCGTGGTGTTTTAAATGTACTTCGGGATAGACCTCCCAATGCAGCCACTTCATCCAGGCTTCAACGCACGCGGCAATTTCAGCTTCCGTCATATCGTTGCTGTCAGGCGAAGCGAACTCAGGCTGGTGAGGCAGGTAAGTGGTAAAGCTACATTCCACACCATCATGCGTACCGAAACGTCGGTTGTGTTTAATCATGTGGTCAGCATAGTGACTCATTGGGCATTGACCTCCTGATCTGCCGCAAACATCATTGATAACGCGATAGTGACCTGGGTGACTGTGCGATGGCTAAACGCCATGATATATGCCTGCGCAGCGGCACGAGCGTTCTCGTCTTCCACCTGCGCTATAGTTATGAAAGCTTCGGTATGGCTGGTGGGATATACCCAGCCAGCCCACCAGCTTAACGTGTAATTGAACAGTAGAATAAATGCTGTGAATAGCGTCCAAAGTGTTGCAAACGCAATCAGGCATAACATCATGCACGACAGGAACAACGCGGCCAGTGAATGCCAGCTGTCTACATCAGTGGTGATGACCCGCACAACAAACCCGACGGCACTGGCCCAGAGTGCAACAGACAGTAACCCACGTTTTCGATATTGCTGCTTCGCACCATTTCGCGCCATCATGATTTTGAACCACAACATGAAGAGCGTCAGATAGACTTTTTGTGTGAAAGTGGCGTTAGCCCAGTGAGGACGCACGCTCTTCTCCAGATACTGGTTGGCGTATTTCATCTTAACGTTGGCTCCAGTCGTGCTTCAGTGCAGATATGCTTGGGCGCGGGGCTTTGCCTATCCACTCGCAGCAGGTGAACCAGAATCGGTTAAATTTGTAGGGGATGTGGGTGTAATACCGATCGCCGTCATCTTCTTTGATTTTTTCACCGGCAATGACGGGGTGTTGGTGGCAGAACGGGCATGCCGCTGCACCGCCTGCCATTTCTGGCGCGATCGGGAATTGTGTAGCACCTAACATTTCCGGATCACCCGGCATGCGATGACGCCAGTGGGTGCCTTCTGGCAAGGTGATGAATTCATCGTCCAGTACGTATTCAAAGGTTGGCATCAAGACGTGATGCACACCGTGTTTACGCCAGCGTAACTGCGCCAGAAATTCAACTGTTTCCTCCGGCTTGGATTCCATCGGGACACGGAAGCGATACACGCCGGGAGTGCTTGGTAACCCTTCCCCCTTGGTGCCCACGGGATGCCAACAAACGTTCGCAGTAGGAATTGGATTGTGGTTGGCGTCATCCGCCATTGGTGAAAATGATTGAGAGTCAAACATGATATTCAGCACTCCTTTCGTGCAGATCGCTTTACCGAGTTGAATGAAAACACGCAGGCGCGCGCAGAATGACGAGGGTAGTTTCATCGGCGCACCTGCCCTACAGTGGCAATGCCGTGCAAGATAAACTCTGGAGGGGATCCGTTTTCAATGCGATAGATGGATAAGAAGACAAATAGCGCAACCCAGACAGTCATAAGCGGCGAAAGCATGAACGGCAACACTGTCCAGGTGGTCAATAGGAGCAGGCTCAACGATGCCCCTGCCACAATGAAAATCTGATAAAGCACCAGCTTGTAGTTGGCGACCATACGCAATAGCGCATGTGTCCGAAAGGTTGCATTATGGCGGAAGTTGCGAAACTCAATCCACATCAACCCGATCCAAAAGACATACGGGCTAAGACTGGCAGCGGCGTTAATCAGTAACATATCCCGCAGCGCCATCATCACTGAAGCTCGGTTGGTCTGTGAATATAATTGCCCTTCCGCAAGCAGGTGTACGGCACGAATAAACCCGTTATCCGCAATGTTCAGCAAGAGAACAATGATCGCGAAAACACCGAAGCCAATACGCAGAGCATTGTGTGACATTTCAGAGGTTTTCAAGCCCCAACCGATAGCGGATGTAGCCCCACAAATATAGCCGACACCCAATAGCGTTGACTGTGTCAACGAGGTTTCCTCAAACCCGGCCAGAGAGAACCAGCAAAGGCAGAAAACGCACATCACGCTAAGGCAGCACAAAAGACTACGTCGAGAGATGAGCGGGTAACGCAGTGCGCATGCCGCAATGTGTTGAAGCTCAGCAAACGGAAGAATAAACAAGCTCCGCATCAGCCTGCCCTCCGGCTTTCCAAAGCCAGTCGATTCCGGATCAGTGTGTAACGGTCATGGAAAAGGTGGCTTTCTGCAATTCCACTGGCCTGGCGACTACAGAACCAAGTCACATCATGAACTTGTGCATAAGAGACGTGTTCTTGCTTGTTCAGCAGTACAATGAGTTCACGAATGACGTCTTCTGGCGCACCACTGGCCGCGAACCGAAGCAAAGCTGCATGCGTAAACGGGGTTTCAATCGCGGAGATTTGGTAAAACAGTCCACCAGGATAACGCGCTAATGCGATCATTGAGACCATCACAGCGGAAGCTGCGCCTATCAGTGTCAACAATGGCATTACACCACCCATCGCTATAAAACTGGCCCCAGCGCTCACCATCGTCATTCCCGTGATCAGTGCAGTTGTTCCGGCCAAATTACGCTTCATGGTAACGCGGCGCATGCCCTCTAACGAGATATGACCCGCTCTCGCTTCCTGTTCAAGGAAATGCGAAAGGGACTCGTTGTACTCGGTGCCGGGTGTAATACTGCCTCTAAATTTGGACATAGTGCCCCCTGTGCTTGTATTACTGACAGGTTAACCCTGAGGCACTGACTGACGAAATTAAAAGGGCAGCAGAATGAGGGGGTTTTAAGACAAAAAAAGAGCCTTTTATTGAGGCTCTCTTTTGTGAAAATGGTGCAGCGCTTAGCGCTAATCCGGTAACGCGAGCAGGTGATAAAACGGCTTTTGCGCCAATTCCGTATTGGATAGGCCCCAACAGCAAGAAGCCAGCAGCGACTCCACTTTGTCCACCCTCCCTGTTAACACCACTTCGACTGGGTCGGTTTGTGTGCCGTCGTTATTGAAACCGGAGTCTAATGAGGCTTTTCTGATCCGTAGGTAGTCCGTATTTGCATTTAATCGTGCCGCGTCCATCTTCAGCCATTCCACTTCCGTTAACAGTGAGTACGGCCAGCCCATTTGAGACAGGGTACCCAAGATCGTTGTCAGCCGATACAAGTCGTTTTGAGTGGTCAGCTTGCCAGTCCCGCTGTCGTACAAGTATTGAAGCTTTTCCTTCAGCTTGGCATTGGTGGGGTGATTCTCACCTTGGCTGATAAGCCAGCGCAAGTCAGGGGCAACGTCCTTGTGAAAACGCTTTTGACGCATTGCCTGCTTCAACCATTCGAAGAGAAAAAGGTGCTCTTGTATATTTCCGTTAGCACGGCCATCTCTTTTGGCAATACCCAATGCGGTAAGCGCACACCAGGCAAGGTGCGCGCTCATTTGGTTTAAGGTCGTCTTTGTTTGGTTCATAACGTCAAGTATTGCCTATATTTCTCTTTTGTTTACAGCGCTATTTTACCCGAAATCTCACTGATATTCATGACACAGTTGCCCTGGGGCTGAGTTAAGACGTTAGTCAAATGCGAAGTCTTTAAAAGCACACTGACTACGTTAGCACCTTTTTCGCAATGTTAGTGGTCTGGGTGTTCTAACGAAGGTGTATCCTGAGTCAGACCCGTTTTTGCAATACTGTCAGTCAGCGAATTAATATTTTTTTCCATCTTAAGGCGAGCATCGTGATTGTCTTTTTCTTTTTTTGCCCGGAAAAGCATGGCATCCACGGCTCGGGTATGCACCGCGCTCATCGGCACGCCGGACATGACAACTGCATTGAGATAGTCAATGGCGGGACGCTCGTCCTCTGGCCCATAGCCCAATTTGTCGTAGGCATCCTTAGACACCGTATAAAGCAATTCAATTTCACTGACTGTTAACAGAGCCTTGAACTTAGGCAAAGCCCCATAGAAGAACAGACGAGTTAAGACCAGGATGCTACCACAACCCAGCGCGTAGTACCCCGCCAGATCCATTACACGGTGAAATTCTGAGTCACCGAAACCGACCAGATGGGTACATAAATAAGTAAAGCCATACAAGACCACAAAAAATAACATTGGCGTCAGCACAGCCGACAAGAGGATATTTTCAATAAACACAGTGACCTTCAGCATACGGCTATTACTCTGCCGTTGCAGGTACAGTTGAATGTCTGTCTTATCCATATTCATCATGCTCTCTTTGAGCGCTCAAACCGTTCGTGTTAGACGGTCTGAGCGTTACGATATTTAGGGGCGGCTATACGACCGTTTTGTTTTTTCAATGGCAGATTCGAATGTCTGGCTCAAGGCGTTCAGCTTGGAATCACGTTCATCCGCCTCGACCAATGCGTTAATTTTTCGCCGGTGGCGATAATTCATTGGGATCCCTTCCCTGATCAGAGTGTCGAGGTAATCAATACCCGACTTTTGTATTGACTCTGAACACCCCATTTCTTGGTATACGCTGAACGTTTTGGAACAAAGCGCCTCGATTTCACTTACTTCCAGCAGCGGGCACAGGCGTGGAAACACACACGAATAGTACAAATGCACAAAGGCCAGCAAGCAGACACAGCCCCCGGTAAAGAAGCACAACGGGATGAATAAGAGCTCATCCACAATTTTCGGCATGATGATCAGGTGAGCGATAGAAAACAGCAACGCCATGATAAGGAAGGAGATAAGCGGTGGTGTGAGGATGCAGTCCATCAGACGTGTGAACTTCAACAACCCACAGGAGCTTTGACGTTGTAGGTACAATTTGATGTCAATTTGTTCAGTTTTCATGTTGTCCTCTTCGGTTAACGGTCGTTTGCTTTTTTCTGTACATCTTCACATTTGGGCGAAACCCCGTGCGAGCCCTGCTCTTGCGCACTCAGGATCCACCAGCCATTTTCGACTTTATGCCTTGGGCTCAACCCGTCATCATCCGCCCAACGCATTGCTACCACGAAGTTATAATTGTTAAGCCAGCGGACAGCTGTTTGACAGTACAAGGCATTTTGCAGCATTGCTTTAATGCGATTGCTGATTTTTTTTGCCTCAGCGGGACTGCTCGTTGGGTTGACGTTGAAAATCAGCGCCGGATCTGCCTGCATCATGCTCCAGGTGATAATGTCTGCTTCAGAGACTCGTGCATGGCACTGCAAAAACTCGTTATTTCGGATGGCAATACGCGACACCGCACTTGGCCGAACAGCATTGCTTTCCAAAAGTGTCGGTAATTTATCTCGGTACTGCATCTGGTCAATTTGCTTCGACTGTAATGCCGAATCTGGTTTTTCCAGTGTATGCGACCCGTGACCCGCGATTAAATATCCGGCATGGTGATTGTGCAGCGCCTTGTAAATCCACATCGGGAACCGGTGTTCAGCCGTCATGCTGGTGGCAACAATCAATGCCTGATCGTAATCAGGGAAAAACACTTTTTTATGCGACCCGAATTGAATGGTTTTTGCGCCCATCAATAGTGGTGAGCCTACAGAACGATGATAAGGTGCGGCCAAGGTAGGTCCTCCGATACAACGTTGAAAGTTAGAAGGTACACATCGAGACGTAGCCCGACTTCTCCGATACGTCTTCCGGCTTTTTATCCAACTTGACTTGGCGATCTTCGTCGCGCATTAAATCGTACCGCAACACCTTGGTGCCCAGAGATTTTGACATGTCTCGGCAATGGATAAGGATGTGAACACGATTGGGTGGCAGGTGCGGGAACCGCTGCAAAAGGATTTTTGTGAACACGACAAACGACGTTTCATTGGTGTCAAATCCATATAGGTCTTCCAGGATGAAGTAAGTGTGATTTTTATTTCCCAACTTCCCCGGCTCAGGGCACAGCTTGACGCGAAAATGAATGGCCTCGCAGGACCATTCACGGTGCGGCAGCGCCATGAGTACGAAGTCTTTTAGTAAAGTGGACATAGAACCTCTCTGGTTGTGTTAGTTGCGCCCTTGGGCGATAAAAAAATTTTACGGGCAGTGATCCCGGTGACGAAATAAATCAGATCTGTTACAGGCAAGAGTTGCTTTTCACACAGAGGCGTACATACGCCGCTTCGACTTTCTGATGGATTGACGTAATGTCGTTGTGAATGTTGCTAAGTTCGATCCGCCTGGCATGGTAGGCGTTGGATAGTTCTATGCAGCGAAAACGTTGAGCCGCGATGTACTCGGCATGACTGGGGTTTTCCTGCATCGCAACGCCCCACTGCTTAGCAGCACGTAAGTACAAGTGTTTTGCCTCAAGCTCAAGTGCGATTTTGACTGCATCCACCTCGGGCAAATACTGTTTACCCAGGCGGTCAACGATATTCGATAAAACCTTCCTGCGTGCCATCAGACCAACTCCTACGGATAGTTGAAATATTGTACGGAATTGAGAGGATGGTACGATCGGTTGGGAAGTTGACGAAGAGAAAAGCAGGACAAAACGAGCGCCTTTTATTGCGTCTCGTTTTACGACGTCGCTAGCTTGGATATTAAAAACTTAAGGGGCAATTCAAAAGATTCTTTGTAGAATCTAAATTGTACTAGCACTGACTTGTGCTCGATGCTACGGCAAATCACAAATCAATTTTAAATATTGGCCTGTACTAAATATTCATATAAAGCGTTCTATGCCCCGGATTTATCTAGCACCACAACAGCTGGATTACTCTTTATATTTTTAATAATGATTCTGCCGTTGTTATACACTATAGTACGATGAGTTTTTGTTAGAGAGTCATCCCAATAACAAGGGTCGGAATCAAGATCTTTCCAATCATTTGGATTGTTTTCTTGTGGACGAAAAACCCCCATGCGAGTAGTGAAATCATTTTTAGGAAGACCATAAAAATCTTCAACCTCTGCCATTATACGAACCAGCAGAGAGAGCGCCTCTTTACGATCAGCAACAGGGGGGTGAGCTAGAAGTTTTTCGAAAAACAAATTAAGACGAACAGCTCTTGGGGGAAACGCCATAAAACAACCTCCAAAGTAATTAGTGATAATTGAATACCCATTGGATAAGAATCAAATCCCATATATTACACATTTATAACATGTTTTCATGTGGGGAAAATTATTTTGTGTCATTTAGCTATCTATTTCTCTATGTTATCCCACTCCTTTTCTCATTGATAATTTTGTAAACGGTTGAACGCGCAATCTGCATTTCTTTGGCAATGACAGTACCGCCTAACCCGCTTGCCTTCAGTTCTAAAACTCGTTCACGGTCAACCGACCGTTTGCGTCCAAATTTAACACCTTTGAGTAATGCTTCTTGCCGCCCCTCGTTTGTTCGTTCAAGGATTCGTTGTCTTTCCGCTTCAGCAACTGCTGATAAAATGGTGACCACCATCTTTCCCATTGAACCTTCCGTGCTTATGCCATCATCCAAAAATCGAACAGCGACACCCATTGAGTCAAATTCTTTTATTAGTTGGATCATGTCTGCGGTGTCTCGGCCGAGCCGGTCTAACTTTTTCACTAGGATAATATCACCCATCTCAACTTTAACTTTGAGTAACTGTAATCCTTCGCGATTAATATGGCTTCCCGATTCTTTATCGGTAAATAAACGGTGCTTTGCAACCCCAGCATCAATTAACGCTTTTTTCTGAATGTCAAGCGATTGTTGGCTGGTGGATACCCTAGCGTAACCAAAAAGACGCAAAATGTGTCTCCTAATTCATTATCGGACATATAGTGTCTATTAATTAAAATAATCGACTTAATAGACACTATTTTATTATTAATTTCAAGTGTCCGAAATATTATAACATATCGGACATTAATTAAATTGACAATATACCTTCCAGGTTATATCATTCATTATAACTCGGAGGTTATATATATTTATGTGGGAAATATTAACGAGAGATCTCTTTGATTCTTGGTTCGAAGAGCAAAATGAGGAAACTCAGATTGAAGTGTTGGCAGTGTTAATGATTTTACGTGAGGATGGCCCCAATCTTGGACGCCCTCAAGTTGACACCCTGAAGGGCTCACAGTTTCCCAACATGAAGGAACTGCGAATTCAGGTTGGTGGTCATCCGATTAGAGCGTGTTTCGCATTTGACCCAATTCGTCGTGGCATTGTGTTATGTGCCGGTGATAAGAAAGGAAAAGATGAAACCCGTTTCTACAAGAAATTAATCAAGATGGCCGATGCGGAATATGCAGCGCACTTATTAGAGCAGGAGAAATAACATGTCCACTTTAAATGAACTACTTGCAAAACAATCCCCCGAAACGCTGGCAAAAATTGAAGACCGAGCAGAAGAAATCCGGCGTGAAATCACACTAGCTAAAATTCGTGAGGAACTGAAACTTTCTCAAACTGAGCTAGCTCAATCACTGGGCGTTTCGCAACCTTCTATTGCTAAGCTTGAAAATGTTGATAACGATCCGAAGCTTTCAACTCTGAAGCGCTACATTAAAGCTTTAGGCGGTGAACTTTCTATCGATGTAACGTTACCGAATGGTAAGAGAATTGGATTGCATCTTTGAGCATAAAGCCTCTCAAGTTGGCACTGTTGCAAATAGTCGGTGGTGATAAACTTATCATCCCCTTTTGCTGATGGAGCTGCACATGAACCCATTCAAAGGCCGGCATTTTCAGCGTGACATCATTCTGTGGGCCGTACGCTGGTACTGCAAATACGGCATCAGTTACCGTGAGCTGCAGGAGATGCTGGCTGAACGCGGAGTGAATGTCGATCACTCCACGATTTACCGCTGGGTTCAGCGTTATGCGCCTGAAATGGAAAAACGGCTGCGCTGGTACTGGCGTAACCCTTCCGATCTTTGCCCGTGGCACATGGATGAAACCTACGTGAAGGTCAATGGCCGCTGGGCGTATCTGTACCGGGCCGTCGACAGCCGGGGCCGCACTGTCGATTTTTATCTCTCCTCCCGTCGTAACAGCAAAGCTGCATACCGGTTTCTGGGTAAAATCCTCAACAACGTGAAGAAGTGGCAGATCCCGCGATTCATCAACACGGATAAAGCGCCCGCCTATGGTCGCGCGCTTGCTCTGCTCAAACGCGAAGGCCGGTGCCCGTCTGACGTTGAACACCGACAGATTAAGTACCGGAACAACGTGATTGAATGCGATCATGGCAAACTGAAACGGATAATCGGCGCCACGCTGGGATTTAAATCCATGAAGACGGCTTACGCCACCATCAAAGGTATTGAGGTGATGCGTGCACTACGCAAAGGCCAGGCCTCAGCATTTTATTATGGTGATCCCCTGGGCGAAATGCGCCTGGTAAGCAGAGTTTTTGAAATGTAAGGCCTTTGAATAAGACAAAAGGCTGCCTCATCGCTAACTTTGCAACAGTGCCTTTAATGCTATCGGTTAAATTTTTGACTTCATCTGCTGGCGTAAACTCAATATCGTTAATGAGCTCATCCAATAATGCGGCATCTGCTTTAGGGTCATTCTCTAAGCGCTGCTTATAGTAATCCGTAGTTAGCCAAAACTGACGACGTGTATCATAAGAGCCGAGCTGCTTTGTGAATTCTTGATAAGCTTCTTTTGCAATTGTCGGTAATTGCCCTTCTTGTCCCGTATTATTAATACGGGAATCGAGGTTGCGCAGAAACTGCTGCTGAGAATAATAACTTCCCAGATTATTGACGGTTGGTAAATCCGTAATTGCTGTCGCACTCCACTTAGGCTGCATAAAATAGGACGCTCCCAAGGCAATTGCAGCAAAAATAACGGCAAATGCAACGATCCAAATTTTACCTTGCCACAATGAGCGACATAAACCACGGATATCCAATTCCGGCTCTATTGGCGATTGATGCTGACTCGGTTGTGTTTCTGAGTTATTCACTGCACAGAACCTCTATTTTCGTTTTGTCGTTACCGTACTGCTCCTCTACGTGCTCTACGTCTCACTCGCTTAATAAAACGGGCGACTTTCCAAGCTCGTTTGATGCAGTAACCATACATCATAAATACAAGCAAAAATAATGCCAACATTACCCATTCAGGTACAAATGTTAAGTGCTCACCAATAATACCAACACACGCTAAAGCAGCCGCTGATAATGTAATCAGCACAAATGCCCCTTTTGGTGTAAAACCAGAACGCATAATTAAATGATGAATGTGCTGGCGATCAGGTGAAAATGGGCTCATACCTTTACGAATACGGCGATACATAATGGCAACCATGTCCATTAGAGGGATCGCAATAATCCATAAAGCCGTAACTGGGTTAATCGGATGGACTTCCTCTTGCGTCGAAGCCACAAGGATCCAAATAATCGTGAACCCAATCAGTGTACTTCCCGCATCCCCCATGAAGACTTTAAAACGGCGACCTAACACGCCTAAATTTAAAAGAATATAAGGAAGAATAGCTGCAATAAAGGCAAAACACCAAAATGCTAACGCATAGTTACCGTTTTGATATAGCAAAAAGCCGAGAGCACCAAAAGAAACAGAAGATAAACCACCGAGTAACCCGTCAATACCATCAACCATGTTAAAAGCATTGATTGCTGCCCATACTGCAAATAAGGTAACGATATAACCGAATGGGCCAAGTACGAGTTCCCATGGTCCAAAGGCATGACCGAGTGACTCAAGTTTCAATCCTGCCGCTGTCATCATAACAACGGCAACGACTGCTTGAATACCAGCCCTTAATTTCACACTGATATCAAACCTATCATCTAATGCGCCAATAAAGACCAATAACCCCGCACAAGCGATATATAGCCACTTATGAGGAATGTATTCACCTGTAATATAAAATGCAAAACAGATCCCAAAGAAAACGGAAATTCCCCCAACAAGGGGAACTAATCCTACATGTTTCTTTCTGAAATTAGGCTTATCAACCAACCCGATTTTTATTGCAACAACTCGAGCCAGAAAAATAAAAACTAATGAAAACAAGAAAACGTAGAAGAGATTGGTTACAAAGTGTATGGTGTCCACTGTTCGACTCTCTTAATCTTTATATTTAACTTTCAAAACTAAATTTTTTTTGGCAAATGCCGATAAACAAGCAGGAGCCAATGCATTATCATCTTGGTACTGAAATCTGCTATAAGACGAATCTTTATTCATAAAGAAATTCCTGCAACATTATTAGTTCTTACACTTTATTAGGGTGTTTGATTTAATAACGAAACATCCCGTAATTTTATACTGAATAGCTGCAATATGCATGCCATAAAAACAACACTCTAGAATCGAGTTAATCGACTGGTGCTTAAATAAGCACTCGATGATTAAATAATAAAGTGATGAAAATAAATTTAACACTAGTCACAAAACAAATATAAACATAACATTTTTCTTTTGATTCATAATGTTAACATCATATTACTGATATTTTTATAGTGCATTATTAATTTTTAATAAAAACTTCGCCTATTTATTTAACGTTATTTATAAACAAAGTAATAAAACATCATCTTAATCTATTGAAACTAAATCGGCAAAATATTAGGCCTGATTTAATATGATATGTTTTAATTTTTATGAACTAACGCGGTGTATAAAAACAAAAAAATAGGTGCCATAACTGGCACCTATTTATAAAACACAGCGAACCTTAACGGCTAGGCTCTTTTCATAAAGTCAAAGAACTCTTCGTTGGTTTTCGTCATCGCTAACTTACTAATGAGGAACTCCATCGCATCGATTTCGCCCATTGGATGAATAATCTTACGTAAGATCCACATTTTTTGTAATTCATCTTGCGATGTAAGTAACTCTTCTTTACGCGTACCTGAACGATTGTAGTCTATTGCAGGGAACACACGTTTTTCTGCAATTTTACGAGAAAGGTGCAGTTCCATGTTACCTGTACCTTTAAATTCCTCGTAAATAACTTCATCCATTTTCGAACCGGTATCAACCAGTGCCGTTGCAATGATTGTCAGGCTTCCACCTTCTTCAACATTACGAGCAGCACCGAAGAAACGTTTTGGACGGTGTAATGCATTCGCATCCACACCACCGGTTAATACTTTACCAGACGAAGGTACTACGGTGTTATATGCACGGGCTAGACGCGTAATAGAGTCGAGTAAAATGATAACGTCTTTTTTATGTTCAACTAGACGTTTTGCTTTTTCAATTACCATTTCAGCAACTTGAACGTGACGTGCAGCAGGCTCATCAAATGTTGAAGCAATAACTTCACCTTTGACCAAACGTTGCATTTCTGTCACTTCCTCTGGGCGCTCATCAATTAGCAGAACCATCAGAACGCAATCAGGGTAATTGTGTGCAATATTTGCTGCAATATTTTGCAGTAACATTGTTTTACCCGCTTTCGGTGGAGCAACAATCAAACCACGTTGACCACGACCGATTGGAGCCGCAAGGTCCAATACACGTGCAGTTAAATCCTCAGTTGAACCATTACCACGTTCCATACGCAGACGACGGTTTGCATGTAATGGGGTTAGGTTTTCGAATAGAATTTTACTGCGGGCATTTTCAGGTTTGTCGTAGTTAACTTCATTGACTTTCAGGAGAGCAAAGTAACGTTCACCTTCTTTAGGTGGACGAATTTTCCCTGAAATTGTGTCACCTGTGCGTAGGTTAAAACGGCGGATTTGGCTAGGAGAAACGTAGATATCATCAGGACCTGCGAGGTAAGAACTGTCTGCTGAACGGAGGAAACCAAATCCATCCTGCAATATTTCCAGTACGCCATCGCCGAAAATATCTTCGCCACTTTTCGCATGCTGCTTCAAGATAGAGAAAATAATATCCTGCTTTCTCATACGGGCTAAGTTCTCTAGCCCCATGTTTTCGCCTAACGTAATCAATTCTGATACTGGCGTATTTTTTAATTCGGTAAGATTCATAATGGTGGGTTCTTTAACTCGGGGTAATTCTCGAACTATGAACGTAAATTGACGGCAGCTTATTATTAAGTGCCAGTTTAACTTTATACTGCCCTGTTGCTCACTAATTTTTACCAAAAGCAAACAACAATGCAAAAAAATCTTGTGCTAGCCATTACTAAGATTGCTCTAACATCTGACTGCATCTCATCTTGATGATGTGTGACATATTATTAGAAACACACGCAATATTAGCAATAGTTTTTTGTACATTTAGGACAACATCCATCCCAATATCGCAAATTTAATGGCAGATTAGCATTAAAAAACACATAACTGCTAAGTGCCAACCTTCTCCCACTTCATTTTTACATCCCTATGATATAAAAATATTGAATTTCATTATGTTCGTTTACGCACTATCTTTAATTCATATGAGAGATACATTGAAATCAAAGATATTGAATACGACTATAACTCAATGTCTAAACTTTCAATTTTCATATTTAAAATCATTACGCCATCAGTTTTTGATCAATAACAATCATTACGAAACAATCATCACAATACTAAACTAACAAGCTATATATGTAAGATAAGAGCAATGGAATACAAGGTAATTCATATGGGTGCTATACGAGGAATGAGGATAACTTATCATGCTTAAGTGAAGACGTCTAGCGGCTCTCTAGATAAAATAGATATACCGCTAAACGTTTTAGCTTACATATAACGATAACTTACAGATTTTCGTCTAAAAATTCTTTCAGTTGCGTTTTTGATAATGCACCGACTTTCGTTGCTGCGACTTCACCATTTTTGAATAAAAGCAAGGTCGGGATACCACGAATTCCATATTTTGGAGCGGTACCTGGGTTTTCATCAATATTCAGTTTTGCGATAGTCAGTTTGCCTGTATATTCTTCAGCAACTTCATCAAGAATAGGCGCGATCATTTTACAAGGACCACACCATGCTGCCCAAAAATCGACGAGAACAGGTGAACTTGCGTTCAGAACTTCAGTTGCAAAACTTGCATCAGTTATATGTATAATTTTATCGCTCATGTTGTACTCCAAAGGATCATCTTTTGCAGACTTAGTGTAACATTATTGGCAGCAGTATGCTTTATTTCAAAAGATACACTTTCGTAAACCAACCGTTAACTGATATTCTAACATACTATGAGTAAAGCACACTTGACAGAAAAGAAGTTTTCCGACTTCGCATTGCACCCTAAAGTCATTGAAGCTCTGAATAAAAAAGGCTTCAATTTTTGCACGCCTATACAGGCGTCCACCTTGCCTTTTACTGTCGAAGGCAAAGACGTGGCGGGTCAAGCGCAAACAGGTACAGGTAAAACGTTAGCTTTTTTAACGTCTACATTTCATTATTTATTAACTCACCCAGCTATTGAGGGTAAAAAAGCGAACCAGCCTCGTGCACTAATCATGGCGCCGACACGCGAACTCGCAGTACAAATTTATTCGGATGCTAAAGAGCTAGCTGAGTACACTGGCCTGAAAATGGGGCTAGCATACGGTGGTGACGGCTATGATGAGCAACTTAAGGTTTTACAAAACGGTGTTGATATCCTCATTGGTACAACTGGCCGTTTAATCGACTACGCAAAACAAGGCCATGTCGACCTAAGTGCGATTCAGGTTGTGGTACTTGATGAAGCCGACCGCATGTATGACCTTGGATTTATTAAAGATATCCGCTGGATTTTCCGTCGTATGCCAGGTGCCGCAGAAAGGCTTAATTTGCTGTTTTCTGCAACTTTATCTTACCGAGTCAGAGAATTAGCCTTCGAACAAATGAACAACCCTGAATATGTTGAGGTCGAACCTTTGCAAAAAACAGGTCACCGTATCAAAGAAGAGCTATTTTACCCTTCTAATGAAGAAAAAATGCGCCTGCTCCAAACGCTCCTTGAAGAAGAGTGGCCAGAGCGTTGTATTATTTTCGCCAATACAAAACACCGTTGTGATGATATTTGGGCGCATTTAGCTGCCGATGGCCATCGTGTAGGTTTATTAACTGGCGATGTCGCACAGAAAAAACGACTGCGTATATTAGAGCAATTCACACAAGGCCATTTAGATATTTTAGTGGCAACTGATGTTGCAGCTCGTGGTTTACATATTCCATCAGTAACTCATGTATTTAACTACGACTTACCTGATGACTGCGAAGATTACGTACACCGTATTGGCCGTACGGGTCGTGCGGGTGAAAGTGGAAACTCAATTAGCTTAGCGTGTGAAGAATATTCACTTAACCTGCCTGCTATTGAAGAGTATATCCAACACTCAATCCCTGTTAGTAAATATAACAGTGATGCATTATTGAGTGATTTACCTGCGCCAAAACGCCGCCATCGCCCACGCCCTGGAGGCCCACGTCGTAATTCGAATTCGCAGCGTCGCCACAATGGCCCACGTAACAACCATAAACGTCCAGGCTGAGTAAAAACGATATGCTGAAATCTTCTTCTCTTTATGCCGCCATCGATTTAGGCTCAAACAGTTTTCATATGCTAGTCGTACGTGAAACTGCTGGTAGCATTCAGGTAATCTCTAGGGTTAAGCGCAAAGTTCGTCTTGCCGCAGGTTTAGACAACAACAACCTGCTTTCTGAGCAAGCAATGGAGCGAGGCTGGCAATGTTTACGCCTGTTTTCGGAACACTTACAAGATATTCCGAATACACAAATTCGTGTTGTCGCAACTGCGACTTTGCGTTTAGCTAAAAATGCCGATATTTTCATCGAAAAAGCCAGCCAAATTTTAGGAAACCCTGTAAAAGTTATTCAAGGAGAAGAAGAAGCTCGCTTAATTTATCAAGGTGTTGCACATACAACTGGCGGGCCAGACCAACGCTTAGTAGTTGATATTGGCGGAGGAAGTACTGAGCTCGTTACAGGTACAGGCGCAAAAGCGGAGCAACTCTATAGTCTTGAAATGGGTTGTGTAACTTGGCTTGAGCGCTACTTTGGCGATAGAAGTTTAACAGAAGAAAACTTCTCAGCAGCTCAAGCCGCTGCCCATAATGTCATCGCCCCTATTGCAGATGCACTTAAGACACATGGGTGGAAGATTTGTGTTGGTGCATCCGGCACCGTACAAGCGATTCAGGAAATCATGATTGCCCAAGGCATGGATGAACTGATCACACTTTCTAAATTACAACAGCTTAAGCGTAAAGCCATTCAATGCCAAAAACTTGAAGAGCTTGAAATTGATGGCCTAACCTTCGAACGTGCTCTTGTTTTTCCAAGCGGATTATCTATTTTGATCGCTATCTTTGAAGCATTAGAAATTGATAACATGACACTCGCTGGCGGAGCACTTCGTGAAGGGCTTGTCTATGGCATGCTACAGCTTCCTATTGAGCAGGATATTCGCGCTCGTACCGTTCGCAATATTCAGCGGCGCTTCCAAGTCGATATCGAACAAGCAAGCCGAGTTCGTCAACTTGCAGAATATTTTTATTTACAAGTCGCGAAAGATTGGGGCTTAGATACACGTTGTCGTGATTTACTATCCAGTGCATGCGCGTTACATGAAATTGGCTTGAGTGTTGATTTCCGTAAAGGCCCCGAGCACGCTAGCTACCTCATAACACACCTTGATTTACCTGGTTTTACCCCAGCTCAAAAGCGGTTACTTGCTGCATTATTGATAAACCAGCAAGGCCCTGTTGATTTAACGCCATTAAGCCAACAAAATGCGCTCCCTATGCAGCATGCATATAATTTATGTCGTTTACTTCGCCTTGCCATTATTTTTGCGAGCCGTAGACGTGATGACACCTTGCCAGCACTAAGGCTTAATGTGAATGCACAAAGGTTAACCATCACGCTGCCTTATCGTTGGTTATCCGATCACCCTCTACGAGCGGAAAATTTACAGCAAGAAGTTCAATGGCAGGGCTATGTAAATTGGGCTTTAGAGTTGGAAGAACGTAATAGTTCAAATTGATAATATTTTCCACACTAGACCTACTCTAGTGTGGAAATTCAATTAGTTGCGGTTACTCACTTTTTTTATTTAACCCTAAACGCGCTTTAATATCGGCTAAAGCTGATTGCCCCTTCTGCATACGTTCCTGCGCACTAACCACTTTACGCTGCTGCTCCCATTGTAAATCATCTTGAGGCAATTCAAGGAGAAAACGGCTTAATTCAGGACGGATCAATTCACCATATTGGCGACGCTCACGACAATGAGAAAAGAATAGCTCTCTTTGCGCCCGCGTAATTCCTACATAAGCTAAACGGCGTTCTTCATCAATATTGTTTTCATCAATACTACTTTGATGTGGTAGCAGCCCTTCCTCCATGCCAACCAAAAAAACATAAGGAAACTCAAGGCCTTTAGAGGCATGTAACGTCATGAGCTGAACTTGGTCTGATTCTTCATCATCCTCACCACGCTCCATCATATCGCGCAGCGTAAAACGTGTAACCACTTGGCTCAATGTCATTGGGTCATTGAGCTCATCGCCTTCAACCATTTCACTCATCCATGTGAATAGTTGGTTGACGTTTTTCATTCGCATTTCGGCAGCTTTAGTACTGGTCGACGTTTCATATAGCCAGCTTTCATAATCCATTTCACGCAGTAAGTCACGCACCGCAATTAAAGGCTCACGCTCCGACGTTCGTACAATACTGTCCATCCAATGAGTGAAACGCTGTAATGCTTCTAATCCTTTGCCTTTTAAGATTTGTTCAAGCCCTAAATCAAAGCTGGCTTGATATAAACTTTTACCCCGCTGGTTTGCCCACTCCCCAAGTTTTTGGATAGTTTTAGGGCCAATTTCTCGACGCGGAGTATTAACAATACGCAAGAATGCACTATCATCTTCGGGGTTAGTAAGCACTCGCAAATAAGCTAACAAGTCTTTGATTTCAGGGCGAGAGAAAAATGAAGTCCCCCCTGAAATCCGATACGGAATACGGTTTTGCATCAACATTTTTTCAAAAATACGTGATTGATGGTTGCCACGATACAAAATGGCGTAATCTTTATATTCCGTCTTATTAATAAAGTGATGTGCGATAAGCTCCCCAATCACTCTTTCAGCTTCATGATCTTCATTATTCGCGGTCAGGACTTTAAGTGGCGCTCCATACCCTAATTCAGAAAATAATTTTTTTTCAAATACATGAGGATTATTGGCAATTAAAATATTCGCCGCTTTTAAAATTCGTTCTGATGAGCGGTAATTCTGCTCAAGCTTAATGACATTTAATTTAGGGAAATCTTGATTCAATAAAACCAAGTTTTGTGGCCTTGCTCCACGCCATGAATAGATTGACTGATCGTCATCGCCCACAACCGTAAACCTTGCTCGCTGCCCCACAAGCAATTTAACCAACTGATATTGACTCGTATTGGTATCTTGGTACTCGTCCACCAGCAAGTAACGAATTTTTTGCTGCCAACGCTCGCGAACTTCTTCATTTTGGTATAACAACAAGGTAGGCTTGCTGATTAAATCGTCAAAATCCAGCACATTGCAACTTTTCAGATGAAGTTCATAGCGGCGATAACACTCCGCAAAGTGATGCTCTTTCTCACTCCGTGCTTGGCCTATCACTTGTTGTGGCGAGATAAGATCATTTTTCCAATTTGAGATCGCTGAGATCAATTGTTTGAGTAAGTCTTTATCCTCTTCCAATAAATCAAAGGTAAGTTCTTTCAATAATGCCATCTGATCTTGGTCGTCAAATAGCGAAAAATTGGCTTTAATACCCAGCGCTTTATATTCACGCTTAATGATTTCCAACCCTAATGTATGGAAGGTGGATATGATCAAACCGCGTGCTTCTTTTTTCCCCAAGGTTTGAGCCACGCGCTCTTTCATTTCCCGCGCCGCTTTATTGGTGAAAGTCACCGCTGCAATTTGTCGAGGCTGATAACCGCATTGGCGAATTAAATGCGCAATTTTATTCGTGATAACACGCGTTTTACCTGACCCAGCCCCGGCTAACACAAGGCATGGACCCTCTACATATTCAACTGCCTGCTGCTGGCTTGGGTTTAATCGCATGGTTTTCTACATCACTTAGTTATTCAAAAAGGAATTCGCTACAGATTGTAGCAGAAACCGACCCAACTCTTGAGCAACGATCTTCTCTATTTATAAAAAACAAAAAACCACATCATTCATCAGAAAGATGTGGTTTTGTTCTTTTTCTTTTATACCACCAATACATTTTTCTAAACTATTCGCGTTAGAGGAAGGCGGCAAAGGAGGCTATCCCAAGGAGCATACACGAGTATGTGACTTGGGTAACCGAGTGTAGCCAACGCACCTATCACGCGAAGAGCGACGAAAAATTAGGTTATCCCAAAGAGAATACACAAGTATGTGACTTGGGTAACCGAGTGCAGCCAACGCGCCTATCACGCGAAGAGTGACGAAAAATGAGTTAGCCGACCGCAATCTTCTTCATATCCGTCATATAACCTCGTAACGTCTTACCGATTTTCTCAATCGGATGGTTACGGATAGCTTCGTTGATATCACGTAACTGTGCGTTATCAGTGCCATTATCTGCAACTGGCTTCGCTAAATCGCCCGCTTGTAATTTCGTCATGAATTCTTTCAGCATTGGCACAGCTGCAAATGAGAACAGATAGTTACCGTATTCTGCTGTGTCTGAAATAACCACGTTCATTTCATATAAACGCTTACGAGCAATGGTATTTGCAATCAGTGGTAACTCATGCAGGGACTCATAGTAAGCTGATTCTTCTAAGATACCCGCTTCTAACATCGTATCGAACGCTAATTCAACGCCCGCTTTAACCATAGCAACTAACAAAACACCGTGGTCAAAGTATTCTTGTTCGGCAATTTTCCCTTCATATTCAGGGTAATTTTCGAATGCCGTTTTGCCTGTCTCTTCACGCCATGTCAGCAAGTTTTTATCATCATTTGCCCAGTCTGCCATCATGGTTGCAGAAAATTCGCCTGAAATGATGTCATCCATATGTTTTTGGAACAATGGCGCCATGATAGTTTTCAGTTGTTCAGATAATGCATAAGCACGAACTTTTGCAGGGTTAGATAAACGGTCCATCATCAGCGTGATACCACCTTGTTTCAGCGCTTCGGTGATAGTTTCCCAACCAAACTGAATTAATTTACCTGCATAGCCTGGCTCAACACCGTCAGCAACCATTTTGTCATAGCTCAGTAATGCGCCTGCTTGTAACATACCACACAGAATAGTTTGCTCACCCATCAGGTCAGACTTAACCTCTGCAACAAACGAAGACTCCAGAACACCGGCACGGTGGCCACCAGTCGCTGCCGCCCATGCTTTAGCAATCGCCATCCCCTCACCTTTCGGGTCATTCTCTGGGTGTACTGCAATCAGAGTTGGAACACCAAAACCACGCTTGTATTCTTCACGAACTTCGGTACCTGGGCATTTTGGCGCTACCATCACAACAGTAATGTCTTTACGAATTTCTTCACCAACTTCAACAATGTTGAATCCATGTGAATAACCCAGTGCTGCACCTTGTTTCATCATAGGCTGAACAGCACGAACAACGGCTGAATGCTGTTTGTCCGGCGTTAAGTTAACAACCAAATCAGCGGTAGGGATCAATTCTTCATAAGTGCCAACTTTGAAGCCATTTTCTGTCGCTTTACGCCATGAAGCACGTTTCTCTGCAATTGCTTCATCACGTAATGCATAAGCAATATCTAAACCTGAGTCACGCATATTCAGGCCTTGGTTCAAACCTTGTGCCCCACAACCGACGATGACGATTTTTTTACCTTTCAGGAAACCCGCTTCATCCGCAAATTCTTCGCGCTGCATAAAACGGCACTTACCTAATTGAGCTAACTGCTCACGTAAATTCAATGTGTTAAAATAATTCGCCATTGTCATACTCCATTGTTCTGTTGTGTTCGTTATGTCAGGCAACAATTTTGCCTGTCGCTCATTTTGAGCGTTTATGGATTTACTATATGCGATGTTTCGCATTGCTTAAATTGATATATTAACAATACAATGTTGCAATATCTGCAACGTCATTAGTAATGTTATTAGAGGGCAAAATGGACATTCGTGATCTCAAGCTTTTTTTGCATTTAGCACAAAGCTGCCACTTCGGGCGCACATCTAAAGCGATGCATGTCAGTCCTTCCACATTGTCTCGCCAAATACAACGCCTCGAAGAACAGCTTGGTCATCCGCTATTTGTGCGAGATAACCGCTCAGTCAAATTGACTCAAGCAGGGGAGCACCTTAAACAATTTGCCCAACAAACATTATTGCAATATCAACAACTACAACATGCTCTCAATCAGCAAAGCCCATCACTTAGTGGAGAACTGCATCTTTTTTGCTCAGTTACGGCAGCTTATAGTCATTTACCCGAAGTTTTAGACAAATTCCGTGCGCTACATCCACTAGTTGAAATTAAACTCACGACAGGTGACGCAGCTGATGCCGTTGAAAAAGTGGAAACTCATGAGGCTGATCTTGGTATTGCAGGGAAACCCGAGCGCTTACCCGATAACGTCCGTTTTGCAAAAATCGGCGAAATCCCTCTCGTTTTGATTGCCCCATCACTACCCTGTGCAGTACGAAGCATGGTAACAGAGGCTGAACCTGATTGGTCTACCGTCCCTTTTATCCTACCTGAGCACGGCCCATCCCGTAAACGTATCGAGCTCTGGTTCCGTCGCCATAATATCAATAACCCTGTCATTTATGCGACGGTCTCAGGCCATGAAGCTATTGTATCAATGGTCGCTTTGGGGTGCGGTATCGCCTTAATTCCCAGTGTGGTTGTTGATAACAGCCCAGAACCCGTACGCAGCCGTATTTCACAGCTCGATAATATTTCAATGGTAGAACCTTTTGAGCTCGGCGTTTGCCTATTAAGCAAACGCCTGAGTGAACCATTAATTAAAGCGTTTTGGGAGTTACTCCCAGACAATTCAATCTAAAGTTCTTTGGTTATCTTGTGGTGCTAAGAAAAAACGGAAAGAGGGGTTTCCTGTTTCATCATGATATTCATAACCTAGCGCATCAAGATGCCTATCAAAACGCACTTCTGGCCCAGCCAGTTCAAATGCCGCCAGCACACGTCCATAATCTGTACCATGGCTACGGTAATGAAATAACGTTATATTCCAATGAGTCCCTAGGGTTTCTAGGAATCTCAACAATGCACCTGGAGACTCTGGAAATTCAAAGCTATATAACCTTTCGTCTAATGGCTTTGATGGACGCCCACCAATCATATAACGCACATGAAGTTTTGCCATTTCATCATCTGATAAATCATCGACTTCATAGCCGTGACTTCTAAGCTCTTGGATAATCTCCGAGCGCTCGCCATCACGGCCACTTAAACGCACCCCAACAAAAATACATGCGCGTTCAGGGTCCGCATCCGTATAGCGATAATTAAACTCCGTAATGGCTCGATGGCCTAATAACTGGCAAAAACGTAAGAAACTGCCTTTTTGCTCAGGAATGGTTACTGCGAGTAAAGCTTCTCGTTGTTCACCAATTTCACAGCGTTCAGAAACATAACGCAGCCCATGGAAATTCATATTCGCACCGGACAAAATATGCGCTAAACGTTCACCTTTAATGTTATGCTGCTGTACGTATTTTTTTAATCCGGCCAATGCTAAAGCGCCCGAAGGCTCTGCTATCGCGCGAACATCTTCAAAAATATCTTTCAATGCAGCACAAATGGAATCACTATCAACAGTGATAACATCGTCAACATACTGCTGGCACAACCTGAAGGTTTCATCTCCAATACGCTTTACTGCCACTCCTTCTGCGAATAGGCCAACACGTGGTAAATCAACAGGATGCCCAGCCTCTAACGCGGCTTTTAAACAAGCGGCATCTTCAGACTCCACACCAATGATTTTAATTTCAGGCATTAACTGCTTAATAATCACAGCAACGCCCGCAATTAACCCACCGCCCCCTACAGGAATAAAAATTCGATCTAAATGCACATCCTGTTGCAATAGCTCGAGAGCTATCGTAGCTTGCCCCGCAATCACTGAAGGGTGGTCAAAAGGTGGAACGAAGGTATAGCCATCCTCTGCGGCCATTGCAATGGCTTTCGCTTTCGCTTCATCAAAATTAGCACCATGTAAAATAGCTTCGCCACCGAAGCTACGTACTGCATCCACTTTGATATCCGCTGTCGCAACTGGCATGACTATTTTTGCTTTCACACCAACACGATTTGCTGATAACGCAACGCCTTGAGCGTGGTTCCCCGCAGAAGCTGTCACCACACCTTTGCTTTTTTGCTCTTCGGTTAAACTCGCAATCATGGCGTAAGCCCCACGAAGCTTAAAGCTATGTACTGGCTGCCTATCTTCACGCTTGACTAAAATGGTATTCCCCAAGCGTGAAGATATTTTATCCATCTGTTGAAGAGGCGTTACTTGCGCAGCTTCATAAACCGGCGCACTCAGCGCCGCTTTTAAGTAATCTGCTCCGGTTGGGGCAACCGGTAATGGTTTTGCTGCTGCCACAATCAGCCCCCTAATTTCGACTTGTCACGAACAGCACCTTTGTCTGCACTCGTCGCCAATGAAGCATAAGCGCGCAGAGCAAAAGAAACCTCACGCTGACGATTACGCGGAGTATAAGCTTTATCGCCTCGAGCTAATTCCGCTTCACGGCGCTGACTCAATTCGCTTTCACTCACATCCAGCACCATCGTTCTTTTTGGAATATCGATATCAATAATATCGCCATCTTGAACTAATGCGAGTAAGCCACCACTCGCTGCTTCTGGTGAAATATGACCAATAGAAAGCCCTGAGCTACCGCCAGAGAAGCGACCATCTGTTATCAATGCACAGCTTTTGCCTAATCCCATTGATTTCAGGTATGAGGTTGGGTACAGCATTTCTTGCATGCCCGGCCCCCCCTTAGGCCCTTCATAGCGAATAACAACCACATCGCCTTCAACGACTTTGCCACCCAGAATAGCTTCTACTGCGTCATCTTGGCTTTCAAAGACTTTGGCAGGGCCACGGAATGTTAAACTGCCTTCATCAACTCCAGCGGTTTTAACAATACAGCCATCTTCTGCAATATTTCCAGACAGGACTGCCAGCCCCCCATCCAAACTATATGCATGCTCAATACTACGGATACACCCATTCTCACGGTCAGTATCCAATGACGGCCAGCGGCAATTTTGTGAAAAGGCTTTTGTCGTGCGGATACCGGCAGGGCCCGCGGAAAACATTGATTTAACGGCCTCATCCTTTGTTAACATCACATCATATTGCGCTAATGTTTCTTGGAAGCTCAGACCTAAAATATTCGTCACGTTTTCTTGCAATAAACCTGCACGGCTCAGTTCACCTAAAATACCGATGACACCACCAGCACGGTGAACATCTTCCATATGGTATTTTTGTGTACTCGGTGCAACCTTACACAAATGTGGGACTTTACGTGATAAACGGTCGATATCATCCATGGTGAAATCGATCTCTGCTTCTTGAGCTGCTGCAAGTAAATGCAGGACTGTGTTAGTTGAACCACCCATGGCAATATCCAACGTCATCGCATTTTCAAATGCAGATTTATTAGCGATATTGCGTGGTAACGCACTTTCATCATCTTGTTCGTAATAGCGTTTGGTTAATTCAACAATGCGCTTACCTGCATTGATAAATAAAGTTTCGCGGTCTGCGTGAGTCGCTAACAATGAGCCATTTCCTGGCTGAGATAACCCAAGCGCCTCAGTTAAGCAGTTCATTGAGTTTGCAGTAAACATTCCTGAGCAAGAGCCACACGTTGGGCATGCTGAACGTTCTATTTGCTCACTATCTGCATCACTCACATTAGGGTTAGCCCCTTGAATCATGGCATCAACTAAATCGAGCTTGATGATTTGATCTGAAAGCTTGGTTTTACCTGCTTCCATTGGACCGCCCGAAACAAAAATAACCGGAATATTCAGACGTAATGACGCCATCAACATGCCTGGGGTGATTTTATCGCAGTTTGAAATACACACCATGGCATCCGCACAGTGTGCGTTCACCATATATTCAACAGAATCCGCAATTAATTCACGGGAAGGTAAGGAATACAACATTCCGCCATGTCCCATGGCAATCCCATCATCAACAGCGATTGTATTAAACTCTTTCGCAACACCACCTGCATTTTCAATTTGCTCTGCAACTAATTTGCCTAAATCACGTAAATGTACGTGGCCTGGAACAAACTGTGTGAATGAGTTAACAACAGCAATAATGGGCTTTCCAAAATCAGCATCGGTCATGCCTGTTGCACGCCATAATGCACGAGCCCCAGCCATATTACGACCATGAGTTGTTGTTGCTGAACGGTACTTAGGCATATCTTTAACTCCCGTGTTTAAAACAGGCGGGGAACGTCCGCCTGTAACATCTATTTAAATTTAATTATTAAGGGTTTACTGGATCTAACCAGCCCCATTTATCTTCTGTTGTACCATCAAATAAGCCAAAGAATGCCTGCTGAATTTGCTTGGTTACTGGGCCACAACGGCCAATGCCAACTTGGATACCATCAACACTACGAACCGGAGTGATCTCTGCAGCGGTTCCTGTCATGAAGACTTCATCAGCAAGATAGAGAGATTCACGTGATAGTGTTTGCTCACGTACTTCGATACCCAAATCTTTTGCTAAAGTTAAAATCGCATCACGCGTAATACCTGGTAATGCAGATGATGTGAACGGAGGTGTATACAGGATGCCATCTTTCACCTCAAAAATATTTTCCCCAGCACCTTCGGAGAGATATCCGTGAACATCTAATGCAATACCTTCTTGGTAACCATGGCGACGAGCTTCGCTACCAACTAGTAGAGAAGATAAATAGTTGCCACCTGCTTTTGCCCCTGTAGGAATGGTGTTTGGTGCAACACGATTCCAAGAAGAGACCATCGCATCAATACCTTGGTCTAACGCTTCTTCACCTAAATACGCTCCCCATGGAAAAGCGGCTAAAATCACATCGGTGTTATAACCGTCTGGAGGGTTAACACCCATACCAACATCACCAATAAACACTAATGGACGAATATACGCACTGACTAAGTTATTTTTACGCAGAGTTGCACGACATGCTTCCATTAACTCTTCCACGCTGTAGCTGACAGGCATACGGTAAATTTTTGCTGAATCATGCAAACGTTGCATATGCTCACGGTGGCGGAAGACCACAGGACCTTTGTGCGAGTCATAACAACGGACACCTTCAAACACTGATGTACCATAGTGCAGAGCATGAGACATAACATGAACCTTTGCATCAGCCCATGGCGTCATTTCACCGTTAAACCAAATAAAGTCAGCTTTCTTAGTCATTTGTATATTCCTTACATTGCACTTTGTGTGCGTAATAGTCGTGATTCTTGTTGTAGTACTTCAACTTCTGTAATGTCCGAAAGCTTGGTTAACTGTGCACAAAGCTGGGTTAATGGCCTTTGACTACTTACAGTAAGTTCAATATTAACATTGTCGCCGTCTGTCGATTGCCCCATATTCATGGCATTAATACGAAATCCACGATGGCGAGTGACCCTTAATATACGCTCTAAAACCTCAGGACGGAAACGGGCCAATATCGAGATTTGGTGTTGCATCATAATGGTTTCTCCATCATTTTTTCATTACTAGCCCCAGGCGGAACCAACGGCCAGACGTTTTCTAGTTCATTAATTGATACCTGTAATAAATAGGCACCTTCGCTATTAAGTAATTCATCTAATGCCGCATTAACTTCCGACTTATCTGTGATCCGTTGGCCTTTAATACCAAACGCGCTGGCTAATGCCACAAAATCAGGGTTGTCTGTTAAAATAGTTTCGCTATAACGCTGTTCGAAAAACAGTTCTTGCCACTGGCGAACCATGCCTAAGCGCTGGTTATCGATTAAAAGAATTTTTACAGGAAGTTGCTTACGTTTGATGGTTCCCAGCTCTTGGACATTCATCATGAATGAGCCATCTCCTGATACACAAACAACCGTATCTTCAGGCCTAGCAACCTGTGCTCCAATTGCCGCAGGGATACCAAACCCCATGGTTCCAAGCCCACTTGAGGTTAAGAAATTTTCAGGGCCATCAACGGTGATATGTTGTGCTGACCACATTTGGTGTTGCCCTACATCGGTAGTAACAACCGTATTTGGCTGCATTTTATCCGACAGTTGTTTCAGTAACAGTGGTGCATAAATAGGCTCACCAGGATGGTCATAACGCCAACCGAATTCTTTTTTAAGTTGCTGAACTTCCTGCTGCCAAGGTGCTATTGATTTTTTAAGCATTAATTCAGGTAGTAATACTTTTGCATCACCATGCAACGCAACATGCGTTTGACGTAATTTGTCCAATTCTACGTGGTCTATATCGATATGAATCACTTTGGCGTTCGGTGCAAAAGTATTTAACTTACCTGTTACCCTATCATCAAAACGAGCACCAACAGCGATGAGTAAGTCACAGCGCTGCACAGAAATATTGGCCGCTTTAGTACCGTGCATACCTAACATGCCTAAATAGTTTTCATCTAAAGGGCTCACAGCACCAAGCCCTTTTAATGTTGCAACTGAAGGAATACCTGTAAACTCAATAAATTCGCGTAATTCTTTTACGGCACCTGACATTCCAACACCGCCACCAACGTACAACATAGGCTTTTCTGATTGTTCTAATAGCATTCTTGCCTGTTGGATTTCTGATAAAGGTGACGTGACTTCTTGCTCTACCGGCATTAAAAACGGAGACAACTCAGCGTGTTGTAGCTGAATATCTTTCGGAATATCAATCAGTACAGGGCCTGGTCGCCCACTATTTGCGATTGCGAAAGCCTCAGCAAGAATGCGAGGTAAATCCTCGATGTCTTCAACCAAAAAACTGTGCTTAGTACAAGCTAAAGATAACCCTAAGACATCGATTTCTTGAAAGGCATCGGTTCCGATAAATTCAGAAGCTACTTGACCGGTAATGGCGACAACAGGAACAGAGTCTAATAATGCATCCGCTAGCCCCGTGATAACATTTGTTGCGCCAGGCCCAGATGTTGCAATACACACCCCTGTCTTTCCTGTTGATCGTGCATAACCAATTGCCGCGATTACAGCTCCTTGCTCATGTCGACACAACAAATGCTCAACTCCACCATCATACAATGCGTCATAAACTGGCATAATTGCGCCACCAGGATACCCAAATACGGTATCAACTCCCTGTGTTCGCAATGCTTGAACTAACCATTGTGCTCCGTTCATGCTTTATCTCCTGTCTATCTACTTTATCTATTTGTATTTGTTATGTTTTATTTAGTGTGCTTGCATCAATCAACATTTATGTCAAAAAAAACCCCGCGCCTTTCGGTGCGGGGTTCTCGTGAGATCTGGCTGTTATTTTAGCCTTCGTCGTCCAAGTGCAGCCCCGCACGGTGGGATAATAATCACCACCACGCTAATAATAATTAGGCTAACTGCTTGGATAAATGCGTTCATGTGTTTTACTTTTTCAATATTCTTAATCATCTATTATTTAGAGTTATCATTTTAAAGGCGTTTTGACAACTTTTATTTAATTTATTTATTTTCAAAACATTAAATTACTTTAAAATCATATAATAACAATGAAATTAGCATTATAAACTACTTAAATAGCCATTCCTCAGTAAAATTCAATAGAATACATAGCATAATCAGCTACATCATCCATATTAGTCATTTGGCACCATTAAAACTCACCCCACATAACTAATTACTTTTTCTTATGCATAACCAAGCTCGGCACAGTATCCTCGCTTCATAAAACTAACACAATCCCAGTTATAACCTAGCTTCGAAGCCACTCGTAGTAAATTGAAACAACTCAGTAACTAAGTAATTAAATTATCGATCGGCTTCGCAAACATGTTATCTATTCAAGATAAATCAAATTATTTTTAGCAGAATATTACTCTGTAAATAATATTGGAGGGCTCATGACATTAGCGATTGTTTACACTAGAGCATCAATTGGGTTAGAAGCACCTCTTGTTACTGTTGAAGCACATATTAGTAATGGGCTCCCAGGTTTAACACTCGTTGGGCTACCAGAAACGGCCGTAAAAGAAGCAAGAGATAGAGTTCGAAGCGCTCTACTAAATAGCGGATTTGAATATCCAGCTAAAAAAATGACGGTTAATTTAGCTCCAGCTGACTTACCAAAAGAAAGTGGTCGGTATGATCTTGCAATCGCGATTGCCATACTCGCATCATCAGGACAGCTCCCCCACGAGCCATTAAAACAGTATGAATTTTTAGGTGAACTTGCTTTATCTGGCGATGTTCGCTATGTCAGCAGTGCTATTCCTGCCGCCCAATCAGCATTAAAACAACAACGCTCCTTAATACTATCTATGGAGAATCAACATCAATTAGGCCTACTCCCAGATAATAGCGTTTATTTCGCAACATCCTTATTGGAGCTTTGTCATTTTTTACATAACAAAAAAACATTGCTTTGTAATCAACAAATTCACCAAGCACCTCTCTCAATCAAGCAAGAAGGTGATATTAACGATATCATTGGCCAAGAACATGGTAAACGAGCATTAGAAATCTGTGCCGCTGGTGGGCATAATTTACTCTTATTGGGTCCGCCAGGAACAGGAAAAACGATGTTAGCCAGTCGGCTAATGACTTTACTTCCCCCATTAACCTCTCAGGAAGCGTTAGAAGTTGCTTCATTACATAGCTTGAGTGAAAATACAAAAGAAGACATGAATTGGCCGATAAGGCCTTTTAGAGCGCCCCATCATAGCGCATCAATTGCAGCTTTAATTGGCGGTGGCTCTCTTCCCAAGCCTGGCGAGATCTCACTTGCACATCACGGTGTTTTATTTTTAGATGAATTACCAGAATTTAGCCGCTCAGTACTCGATTCTTTACGAGAACCACTAGAATCCCGAAAAATTAGTATTTCTCGAGCAAAAGCAAAAGTTTGCTATCCCGCTAGTTTTCAGTTAGTTGCAGCTCTAAACCCTAGCCCAACAGGTCATTACCAAGGAGAAATGAGTCGTTCAACTCCTTCCCGTATCCTACGTTACCTTTCACGCATATCAGGGCCTTTTATTGACCGGTTTGATCTCTCTATAGAAATTCCATTGTTACCTCTCGGTTCATTGAGTAGCCAAACCAATCAAGGTGAAACAAGTGAACACGTCAGACAAAGAGTTATCGAAGCCAGAAATAGGCAATTTAGGCGAGCCGGAAAAATTAATAGTTTACTAACGCCAAGAGAAACCACACAATTTTGCCTACTAACCGCAAAAGATGCATTATTCTTAGAACATGCATTAAATAAGTTAGGTCTTTCCATCCGAGCTTGGCACAGAATATTAAGAGTTGCCAGAACAATAGCCGACCTTAATGCCGCAGAAACTATTGAGCGTTCTGATTTATTAGAAGCTCTAGGGTATCGAGCGATGGATAAGTTATTGCTTCATTTGCAAAAACAAGTAAGCTGAGAAGAATGGACAGATAACTACTTTATTATCTCGTAAAAATAAAGGGACCGTAGTCCCTCTTATCATACGATGATGATATTAATCATCTGTATCAGTGTAGTCTTCCGATGGATCTATCTGCGGTTTACCGCCAGATAAAGTATGGAAGCGTTTTGGACGGTTAATACGGCTAGAATATTTTGCCCAAACTTTTTCTTCTGGGGTAGCAGGTTCACGCTCACCACGGCATACAGCGACGAAAAGTTTTTCTTCTTCTGTTTGAGGTTCGCGTTTACCTATATCAAGCTCATTAAAAGCTTGGCCGAGACGTTCTAGCAACTGAGCTTCTTTGATGGTGAAATCACCATGACGAGAAAAGCCACGTGGGTAATGTTTATTATCAAAAAAACGATTAGTCGTGATGAAGCTATCTGCCATCTGACACACTCCTAACTTATTACAGTCAAACTCTATATGGCGCGGAGTATTAGACAGCATTGACAATCTGTAAAACAAAACATTTAAATCATCACGACAAAAATAATTGGAGATGCATGTGGACAGCGAGTTATTGAGAACTTTTTTAGAGGTCAGTAAGACTAGGCACTTCGGTAGAGCCGCAGAATCACTCTATTTAACGCAATCAGCGGTTAGCTTTCGTATTAGACAATTAGAAACACAGCTAGGTACAAGCTTATTTACTAGGCATAGAAACAATATCCGGTTAACAGCCGCGGGAGAAAGGCTTGTTCCATATGCCGAATCGTTAATGAATACCTGGTTGCAAGCTAAAAAAGAAATATCTCATGCCTCACAACACACTGAGCTTTCTATTGGTGCAACAGCTTCACTTTGGGAAGGTTATCTAACTGACTGGGTAGAAGAACTTTATAATCAACATGATGAACTGCGGCTCGAAGCTAGGGTTTCAACGCGCCAGTCTCTTGTTAAGCAACTACATTCTAGAGAATTAGACTTATTAATCGCAACTGAACCCCCAAAAATGGATGAGTTTGAAAGCACTATCATCGGTACGATTGATTTACAGCTTATGGCTTCCCAAAAAAATATTGCATTAACAAAATATAATTTTATAAAGCTAGAGTGGGGGGTTGATTTCCATCCCAAAAATGAACCATCACTAACCCAAGATGATACACCCGTAATGATCACGACCTCTGCCCATATTACCCGCCAATTACTTCCTGTATCGCTTTCAGCGGCATTTTTACCTGCTCATTGGGTATATCAATATCCAGGCCTAAAAACGCTCTCAGAAACCTCAATAAACAAACCTTTGTATGCAGTCTGGCTCCAAAAAAACGATCAGCAAGCTCTTATCAATCAACTGATTAAAACGCCAATAAAAAATGCACAGCTAAGTGAACAATAAAAGAAGAAGGTGAGTAACAGAATTCACTCACCTTCCTACTACTTTATAAACAAACTATGTTCCACTGCACAATGTTCTTAATTGATGCTTCTTTTTATCTTTTAATAAGATATACCAATCACGAATAACTCATCGGCATTTATTTATACAATATAAACAAAATGATTTTTTGAGATTAATAAAGCTAAACCAGCAATTCTCGGTATACGACATTTATCTAAATTAAAGATTGAGCGCATTAAAATACCTTTCAACCCACAAATACTATTGAAAAACATAAAGTAGCAAGTAACAACTTACTCATTAGGTGAAAATGCATATAAGCTGATGAAAATAAAAGAGAAGGTAGTTTGGAGGGAAATTAGGTAATATCATCAATACATTTGAGTGGTAAATGTAATTAAAAGGTATAAACAGTAAGTAATAACTCGCCTATTTTTAGTATTAATAAAGAACATCAAAAGATTGGATGAGAGAAAAATAAATCAGGGAGCTTATTTCTTGCATTTAAAGTGATGAATACAATTGAAGTATATAAAACAGTGGGATAGTAGATTAGCTAAGATCAAATGAAAATTAGCAAATAGGGGAAAAGTAACTCTATATTTGCTATTAGATAAATAAAGAAAAACCCGATTAAGCTAATCGGGTTATCAATAGATACTTCTTTTATTATTACTTAATTGGTAACTGGCAGGGGCGGAGAGACTCGAACTCCCAACACCCGGTTTTGGAGACCGGTGCTCTACCAATTGAACTACGCCCCTAAATTAAGTGGCGGAACGGACGGGACTCGAACCCGCGACCCCCTGCGTGACAGGCAGGTATTCTAACCAACTGAACTACCGCTCCACTTATTCTTTTGCCTTTCGGCTATTTACCGCTAATTGAGCGATAAACCTTTAATTAAGGTCTGGCAGTTCCCTACTCTCACATGGGGAGACCCCACACTACCATCGGCGCTACGGCGTTTCACTGCTGAGTTCGGCATGGGGTCAGGTGGGACCACCGCGCTATTGCCGCCAGACAAATTCTGTGTGTTCCCGTTTAATCTCACTCTCGTGCACTAAACCAGAACATCAATCTCGAACAAGCTGCTGTGTCCTTCACCTTTCGGCTTCTCACGCTTATTGAATCAACATAATCTCTCTAAAACACCTTCGGTGTTGTCAGGTTAAGCCTCACGGTTCATTAGTATTGGTTAGCTCAACGTATCGCTACGCTTACACACCCAACCTATCAACGTCTTAGTCTTAAACGTTCCTTTAGGACCCTTTAAGGGTCAGGGAAGACTCATCTCAAGGCAAGTTTCCCGCTTAGATGCTTTCAGCGGTTATCTCTTCCGCACTTAGCTACCGGGCAATGCCATTGGCATGACAACCCGAACACCAGTGGTGCGTCCACTCCGGTCCTCTCGTACTAGGAGCAGCCCCTTTCAATCTTCCAACGCCCACGGCAGATAGGGACCGAACTGTCTCACGACGTTCTAAACCCAGCTCGCGTACCACTTTAAACGGCGAACAGCCGTACCCTTGGGACCTACTTCAGCCCCAGGATGTGATGAGCCGACATCGAGGTGCCAAACACCGCCGTCGATATGAACTCTTGGGCGGTATCAGCCTGTTATCCCCGGAGTACCTTTTATCCGTTGAGCGATGGCCCTTCCATTCAGAACCACCGGATCACTAAGACCTACTTTCGTACCTGCTCGAGCCGTCACTCTCGCAGTCAAGCTGGCTTATGCCTTTGCACTAACCGCATGATGTCCGACCATGCTTAGCCAACCTTCGTGCTCCTCCGTTACTCTTTGGGAGGAGACCGCCCCAGTCAAACTACCCACCAGACACTGTCCGCACCCCGGATAACGGGGCTACGTTAGAACATCAAACATTAAAGGGTGGTATTTCAAGGTTGGCTCCATGCAGACTGGCGTCCACACTTCAAAGCCTCCCACCTATCCTACACATCAAGGCTCAATGTTCAGTGTCAAGCTATAGTAAAGGTTCACGGGTCTTTCCGTCTTGCCGCGGGTACACTGCATCTTCACAGCGAGTTCAATTTCACTGAGTCTCGGGTGGAGACAGCCTGGCCATCATTACGCCATTCGTGCAGGTCGGAACTTACCCGACAAGGAATTTCGCTACCTTAGGACCGTTATAGTTACGGCCGCCGTTTACTGGGGCTTCGATCAAGAGCTTCTCCTTACGGATAACCCCATCAATTAACCTTCCAGCACCGGGCAGGCGTCACACCGTATACGTCCACTTTCGTGTTTGCACAGTGCTGTGTTTTTTAAACAGTTGCAGCCAGCTGGTATCTGCGACTGGCTTCAGCTCCATCCGCGAGGGACTTCACCTAGCGCCAGCGTGCCTTCTCCCGAAGTTACGGCACCATTTTGCCTAGTTCCTTCACCCGAGTTCTCTCAAGCGCCTGAGTATTCTCTACCTGACCACCTGTGTCGGTTTGGGGTACGATTAATGATAATCTAGAGCTTAGAGGCTTTTCCTGGAAGCGGGGCATGAGCTACTTCATCACCGTAGTGACTCGTCATCGGACCTCAGCATATAATGAACCGGATTTGCCTAATTCACCTGCCTACATCCTTAAACCGGGACAACCGTCGCCCGGATAGCCTAGCCTTCTCCGTCCCCCCATCGCAATTATCACCAGTACGGGAATATTAACCCGTTTCCCATCGACTACGCATTTCTGCCTCGCCTTAGGGGTCGACTCACCCTGCCCCGATTAACGTTGGACAGGAACCCTTGGTCTTCCGGCGTGCGGGTTTTTCACCCGCATTATCGTTACTTATGTCAGCATTCGCACTTCTGATACCTCCAGCATGCCTCACAGCACACCTTCACAGGCTTACAGAACGCTCCCCTACCCAACAATATTTACATATCGCTGCCGCAGCTTCGGTGCATAGTTTAGCCCCGTTACATCTTCCGCGCAGGCCGACTCGACCAGTGAGCTATTACGCTTTCTTTAAATGATGGCTGCTTCTAAGCCAACATCCTGGCTGTCTGAGCCTTCCCACTTCGTTTCCCACTTAACTATGACTTTGGGACCTTAGCTGGCGGTCTGGGTTGTTTCCCTCTTCACGACGAACGTTAGCACCCGCCGTGTGTCTCCCGTGATAACATTCTTCGGTATTCGTAGTTTGCATCGAGTTGGTAAGTCGGGATGACCCCCTAGTCGAAACAGTGCTCTACCCCCGAAGATGAGTTCACGAGGCGCTACCTAAATAGCTTTCGGGGAGAACCAGCTATCTCCCGGTTTGATTGGCCTTTCACCCCCAGCCACAAGTCATCCGCTAATTTTTCAACATTAGTCGGTTCGGTCCTCCAGTTAGTGTTACCCAACCTTCAACCTGCCCATGGCTAGATCACCGGGTTTCGGGTCTATACCCTGCAACTCATTCGCCCAGTTAAGACTCGGTTTCCCTACGGCTCCCCTATACGGTTAACCTTGCTACAGAATATAAGTCGCTGACCCATTATACAAAAGGTACGCAGTCACCCCACCCCAAAGCACATTCACTGCTTGTTTTGTGTGGGGCGTCGCAAAAAACGCTCCGCCAACGCGTGTTGAATGTCACTTTAAAGTTGTCCTCAACACCAGAAAATGCTTTGGTGGTGGGGCTCCCACTGCTTGTACGTACACGGTTTCAGGTTCTATTTCACTCCCCTCGCCGGGGTTCTTTTCGCCTTTCCCTCACGGTACTGGTTCACTATCGGTCAATCAGGAGTATTTAGCCTTGGAGGATGGTCCCCCCATATTCAGACAGGATAACACGTGTCCCGCCCTACTCGTCGAGTTCACAACACTAACACCTTCGGATACGGGGCTATCACCCTTTACTGCCGGCCTTTCCAGACCGTTCTCCTGATGCTAATGCTGATTAAGACTCTGGGCTGCTCCCCGTTCGCTCGCCGCTACTAGGGGAATCTCGGTTGATTTCTTTTCCTCGGGGTACTGAGATGTTTCAGTTCCCCCGGTTCGCTTCGTTTGACTATGTATTCATCAAACGATAGTGCAACGAATTGCACTGGGTTTCCCCATTCGGAAATCGTCGGTTATCACGGTTCATATCACCTTACCGACGCTTATCGCAGATTAGCACGTCCTTCATCGCCTCTGATTGCCTAGGCATCCACCGTGTACGCTTAGTCGCTTAACCTCACAACCCGAAGGTGTCTTCTTACAACGAGTGACTGTGCTTCATGATTTCGGCGTTAGTCCGTGCGCGCAATGCTCACGTACGTTAAGTACGCTGCGCTTGCTGTGCGCGGGCTGCCTTGAACTCATGTCGCTCGTCGACTCGATAGTTTAAAGTACACTATTCAAGTTGAGATTTTTGAGAGACTCTCACATTGTTTAAGCGATAAACAATGTGCGTTGTTTTCAATTTTCAGCTTGTTCCAGATTGTTAAAGAGCATAATTGTTAAACCAACTATTTACATAATTGGCTTAATCATTATTGGGGACATCGTCTTTCACTCGATATCGGCGCAATTGGCGTCCCCTAGGGGATTCGAACCCCTGTTACCGCCGTGAAAGGGCGGTGTCCTAGGCCTCTAGACGAAGGGGACACGAAAATTCAATTGCAAAACACCGTTTTGCTATTTTCATGTAAGTCTTATCCTCTCGAATAAGTCTCCCACGTAAAGCCATTGCTCTACTTTCTATCAGACAATCTGTGTGAGCACTTCACAAAAACACTTCAATGGTAAGGAGGTGATCCAACCGCAGGTTCCCCTACGGTTACCTTGTTACGACTTCACCCCAGTCATGAATCACAAAGTGGTAAGCGCCCTCCCGAAGGTTAAGCTACCTACTTCTTTTGCAACCCACTCCCATGGTGTGACGGGCGGTGTGTACAAGGCCCGGGAACGTATTCACCGTAGCATTCTGATCTACGATTACTAGCGATTCCGACTTCATGGAGTCGAGTTGCAGACTCCAATCCGGACTACGACGTACTTTATGAGTTCCGCTTGCTCTCGCGAGGTCGCTTCTCTTTGTATACGCCATTGTAGCACGTGTGTAGCCCTACTCGTAAGGGCCATGATGACTTGACGTCATCCCCACCTTCCTCCGGTTTATCACCGGCAGTCTCCTTTGAGTTCCCGACCGAATCGCTGGCAACAAAGGATAAGGGTTGCGCTCGTTGCGGGACTTAACCCAACATTTCACAACACGAGCTGACGACAGCCATGCAGCACCTGTCTCAGAGTTCCCGAAGGCACCAAAGCATCTCTGCTAAGTTCTCTGGATGTCAAGAGTAGGTAAGGTTCTTCGCGTTGCATCGAATTAAACCACATGCTCCACCGCTTGTGCGGGCCCCCGTCAATTCATTTGAGTTTTAACCTTGCGGCCGTACTCCCCAGGCGGTCGATTTAACGCGTTAGCTCCGAAAGCCACTCCTCTAGGGAACAACCTTCAAATCGACATCGTTTACAGCGTGGACTACCAGGGTATCTAATCCTGTTTGCTCCCCACGCTTTCGCACCTGAGCGTCAGTCTTTGTCCAGGGGGCCGCCTTCGCCACCGGTATTCCTCCACATCTCTACGCATTTCACCGCTACACATGGAATTCTACCCCCCTCTACAAGACTCTAGCTGACCAGTCTTAGATGCCATTCCCAGGTTAAGCCCGGGGATTTCACATCTAACTTAATCAACCGCCTGCGTGCGCTTTACGCCCAGTAATTCCGATTAACGCTTGCACCCTCCGTATTACCGCGGCTGCTGGCACGGAGTTAGCCGGTGCTTCTTCTGTCGGTAACGTCAATCGTTGATGATATTAGCATCAACGCCTTCCTCCCGACTGAAAGTACTTTACAACCCTAAGGCCTTCTTCATACACGCGGCATGGCTGCATCAGGCTTGCGCCCATTGTGCAATATTCCCCACTGCTGCCTCCCGTAGGAGTCTGGGCCGTGTCTCAGTCCCAGTGTGGCTGATCATCCTCTCAGACCAGCTAGGGATCGTCGCCTAGGTGAGCCATTACCTCACCTACTAGCTAATCCCATATGGGTTCATCCGATAGCGCAAGGACCGAAGTTCCCCTGCTTTGCTCCTGAGAGATTATGCGGTATTAGCTACCGTTTCCAGTAGTTATCCCCCTCTATCGGGCAGATCCCCATACATTACTCACCCGTCCGCCGCTCGTCAGCGAGAAGCAAGCTCCCCCTGTTACCGCTCGACTTGCATGTGTTAGGCCTGCCGCCAGCGTTCAATCTGAGCCATGATCAAACTCTTCAATTAAAAAGCTTGATGCTCAAAGAATGTTTACTGTCGTTTGATTTCCGAAGAAACCAAATTACCTATTAGTTCATATATATGAATTAACGTGTTAGTCACTCTTCAAGACTTAAAATCAAATATTTTTTTGATAGTGTCCTGTGAGTGCCCACACAGATTGTCTGATAAATTGTTAAAGAGCGTTGCGACTAAATCTTTTGATTTTCGACTTCGAGGTCGTTGTCGCGAGGTGTCGTATATTACGTTTTTTATTTAGGAAGTCAAGAGTTTATTTTCAACTTTTTTCTTTCTCACCTCTGTTATCACTGGGTTACGAAGTTTTCTTCGAACCGGTTTGTCGTGACAACGGATGCGCATTATAGGGAGCCTTCAAAATTACACAACCTTTTTTTTAAAAAAAAACTCCGTTTGCAGATAAAATAGCCATCTTGTGCTTTTTCACTGCATAACGATTATAAAAGAAGCGACTTCATGCCTATAATTCTAACTTTAGCAGCCTACTTGGCTCATAAATTCATAATGAATTAGCGAGTTATTTAACTGCCATCCTTTATTTCTTTTTATGGTTATCACTATGAACACACTTTTACGCCCTTATTTAGATATTTATCCTTCTATTAATGCACGCGTTTTCATTGACCCATCTTCTGTTGTAATTGGAGATGTTCGCATAGCTGATGATGTCAGTATTTGGCCTCTCAGTGTTTTGCGTGGTGATGTTAACTATATCTCTATTGGCGCACGCACCAATATCCAAGATGGCTCAGTACTACATGTCACACACAAATCTGCCAGTAACCCTGAGGGGAACCCGTTAATTATCGGAGAAGATGTCACCATTGGCCATAAAGTCATGTTACATGGTTGCACTATAGGGAATAGAGTACTGGTTGGAATGGGCTCAATTGTCATTGATGGGGCTATAGTCGAAGATGACGTTATTATCGGAGCTAACAGTTTAGTGACTCAAGGAAAAAGGCTCGAGTCTGGTTACTTATATACAGGGAGCCCAGCAAAAGCCATCCGAAAATTGACTGATGCTGAGTTAGGTCATCTACGTTATTCAGCAAATAACTATGTTGAATGGAAAAATAACTATTTAGCCTCTGATAATACGTAAAGCCCATCTTCGCCATCGAGGCCTTGTTCAATCAAGGCTTCAAACTCTTCTTCGATATCCCATCGATACTGCTGAAATAACCTCAGAGGTGTTTCTTCTTGACCATAGCGTTGAAATAGCAATGACTGAGGGATTGCACATTCGGCAAGCATTCCGCTAATCAACACAGGAAAGCGTACTTGCTTGGATAGCTCATCCCACTCTTCTCTATCCGGAAATTGAATTTGCTGATTCACCCTTTCAATTCCTTATATAAAGCAGATAAAACAGGTGTAATTTCAGGAAGAACGCCATGCCATAGCTTAAAAGAAAATGCAGCTTGTCCTACAAGCATACCTAAGCCATCCGCTATCTTAGTCACTTGGTGTTGAGCCGCAAATTCAAGGAAAGGAGTTAATGACGATTGATAAAACATGTCATAACATGCAACTTGATGATTAAATACATTTGGATCAATTGCAGGAACTTCTCCATTCACACCAGATGAAGTCGCATTGATGATCAGATCAAAATCAGCAGATACGATCTGCGAGATCTCCTTCCCGCATATTTTCCCCAGAGCTGAAAATTCGTTAATTAATAACACAGCCTTAGAAAAGGTTCTATTTGTTAAAGTGATATCACAGCCATATTCTAAAAGTGGCAATAATGCTCCACGTGTTGCACCACCAGCACCAACTATTAATATTCGGCTACTTGGATGTACAAAATTCAAACGCTGTAAATCTAACAAAAGCCCCATTCCATCTGTGTTGTCTCCCAGCAATCGATGATCATCAAGCTTCATGACCGTATTAACTGCACCACAAGTTTGAGCTCTCGCTGTTAATTCAGAAACAGCATGAAAGGCGCGCTCCTTAAATGGCAATGTAATGTTTGCGCCCTTTCCACCTTGTGAAAAAAACTCTATTAAGCTTTGTTCGAAACCCTCTACTGGTGCTAGGATTTTTTCATATTTCAGTGAAATACCTGTTTGCTCTGCAAACATTTTATGTATAACAGGTGATTTACTGTGTTGAATTGGATTGCCAAAAACCGCAAACATTTCCATCAATATTATCCTTTACGATATAGTTGCCCTGTTTTTGCGTCTCTTATTTCAGAAGGATTTTGGCGGCCACCCACTGTTCCATCAAGGACAGGAACACTTCCTTTAAATTGAGTAATTACTTCTTCTGTTGTTCTACAAGGCTCTAAACCACTTAAATTTGCACTTGTAGACACTAAAGGTTTGCCATAATGACGGCATAAGCTTTTTACTAATTCATGGTCTGTAACCCTCACTGCGATGGTGTCAAACCGGCCGGTCAACCATTTTGGCGTCGTTGTTTTTGCGGGGATCACCCATGTTACTGGCCCTGGCCATGTTGCAAACATCGCTTGTTTCTGATCTTCCGTTAACTGCTCATCATCTATATAGTCTTTTAATTGTTCATAGCTATCAGCAATAAGGATTAATCCTTTTTCCCAAGGGCGTTGCTTCAATTCTAATAACTTATGTACTGCCTTTTCACTATCTGGGTCACAGCCTAAACCAAATACGGCTTCTGTTGGGTAGGCAATAACCTCCTCGTGTTGTAATGAATTTATGATACTTTCAATTGCAGGTGTAGATATATTTGACATAGTTTTAACTCATTATTCTTCTTGTTGCTTACCGCAGCGTTTGCTGGCACAAAATAATCTTACTCCCTGTCCCCCCCTTTTTTCCATAAGTAATGGATATTCACAATACTTACATTTACCAGTAATAGGCTTATTATTTAATATAAACTGACAGTTAGGATAATTATCACAAGCATAAAAAGTCTTACCGAAACGCGATTTTCTCTGTAATAAATTCCCTGTTTGGCATTGCGGGCAAGAAATTTTAGTTTCATCCGGCTTATCAATTAGCTCAATATGTTCACATTCAGGATAATTACTACAACCAATAAACATGCCAAATCGGCCTTGCTTCAGCACTAAGTCATGGCTACATTTAGGACAATGTTGACCACTTAATACTTTAATAATATGACTTTCTACTGTAGGCCTTAACGGCCTCATATAATGACATTGTGGATAACTTGAACAACCCAAAAAAGGCCCATGTGAACTATTGCGGATAACAAGCAAGGAATCGCATTCTGGACAATGTTCATTTTTCTCTGTATCGAAGGGCAGTTGTTTAGACATGTTTTTCTCTACTGTTGCTTTTAACTAAGTGACTCTGGTATACCCACCAGCCCCCGAGCTAACTACTCCATTGATTTCCATCTCAGTTAATATGGTAATTATTTGAGTAACAGGAATTTGGGTCTGTTCTGCAATGACATCTACTGGTGTCGCTTGGTACCCCACCATACCTAAAATTTTATTTTCTACCACACTAAACTCAAGTGATACCTTTTCTATAGGCAATTCTGTTTGTATCCAATTTAACCCATCACCAATATGTTGCAATACATCTTCAGGTTCAGCTAATAGATAAGCTCCTTGCTGCAATAGCCAATGGTTACCATGGAATGCAGAATTACCCAATGGAGCAGGCAATGTAAATAAGTCACGGTTTTGCTCTAATGCATATCTAGCAGTTATTAATGATCCACTTTTCATTCCAGCTTCAATGACAACAACTGCTTTACTTAACCCACTAATAATACGGTTTCTCTTGGGAAATTGCTTAGGTAATGGTGGTACATCCGGCCAATATTCTGAAATCAACGCACCATAATTTTTAATCTTTTCAGCTAATTCAGCATGTTGACGCGGGTAAATATTTGCTAATCCGCTACCTAAAACCGCAATTGTTTCACCTCTATTATCTAGAGCTGCTTTATGGCTTATACCGTCGATACCTAATGCAAGCCCACTAGTGATGGTTATACCATGGTGAACAAAGCTCTTTACAAACAGGTTAGTCCATATTCTGCCATATTCACTTGCTCTACGACTGCCAACGATAGCAATTTGTGGCGCTACCAATAATTCACTTTTTCCCACAACAAATAATAAAAGAGGAGGACTGTAGATTTGCTTTAATAAAAAAGGGTAATGAGAATCACAGTAAGTAATCATTTGATGATGTTTATCTGAAAGCCATGCTTGTACTTTTTCTAGCCGGTGCATAGAGACATTCATAAATTGTAATTGCTGTATTTCATTCAAACCATGATGGTGTAAAGCCTGATAGCTAATTTTATTTAGTTGTTTTAGCTCATTAATTATTCTTACTGCATTCAGGGGCAATAGCCTTTTAACTTGAGACATCCTTAACCAAATTTCTTGGGTATCCATTATTGTCATCCTGACTCATTAACAAATAGGTTCTTCAGTGAACAAATCATAACCAATACTGTCAATATGAAAGAGAAATGTCTAGAATAGTCATTAATTCCCATTCACATTTTGGAAACCGCTCGAAAAATTTATGTCAGTCTTAAACGTATTACATTATCCAGACGAACGCTTACGCACAATTGCTAAGCCAGTAGACAAAGTTGATGCTTCTATACAGCGTATCGTTGATGATATGTTCGATACCATGTATGAAGAAGAAGGTATTGGCCTTGCAGCAACTCAAGTCGATATCCACCAGCGAATCATCGTCATTGATGTGTCCGAAACTCGTGATGAGCGCTTAGTTCTTATTAACCCTGAATTGTTAGATAAATCTGGGGAAACAGGTATCGAAGAAGGTTGCTTGTCTATTCCGGAACAACATGGCTTCGTCCCTCGTGCTGAGCAGGTAAAAGTTCGTGCACTAAATTATAACGGCGAGTCTTTTGAACTAGAGGCTGATGGTTTATTAGCTATCTGTATCCAACATGAAATGGACCACCTTGTTGGTAAGCTATTTGTTGACTATTTATCGCCTTTAAAACGTCAGCGCATCCGCCAGAAAGTTGAAAAACTAGACAGACTAAGAGCAAAAGAAGCCAAGAATAGCTAGTTCGCTAAATATAAATAGGGAAATTAACGTGTCAGAGCCATTGAAAATTATTTTTGCAGGTACACCAGATTTTGCGGCCAAACACTTAGCTGCTCTCTTAGGTACCAGGCACCAAATCGTAGGCGTTCTCACTCGCCATGATAAACCTGCGGGGAGAGGTAAAAAGTTAACACCAAGCCCTGTCAAGGTTCTCGCTGAAGAAAACCAACTCCCTGTTTTTCAACCAATATCTCTTAGAGATAGCGAAAACCAGCAGTGGATAAAAGACCAAAATGCGGACTTAATGATAGTTGTTGCTTATGGATTGATTTTACCGCAAGCCGTTCTTGATATTCCTCGCTTAGGTTGCTTGAATGTTCACGGCTCTTTGTTACCTCGCTGGAGAGGAGCAGCACCAATTCAACGTTCTATTTGGGCTGGTGATACTGAAACGGGTGTGACTATTATGCAAATGGACGCAGGTTTAGATACTGGAGACATGCTTTACAAAGCAATTTGTCCAATTAGCGCTAGTGATACGAGCGCCTCGTTATATGATAAATTAGCAATAACAGGCCCTGAAGCATTAATTCATACTGTTGAGATGTTATCCGCAGGTCAATGCGTTGGTGAGAAACAAGACGATTCATTAGCAAATTATGCTGAAAAATTATCGAAAGAGGAAGCTCGCATTAATTGGCAAGATGATGCTGTACATATTGAGCGTTGTATTCGTGCTTTCAATCCTTGGCCAATGAGTTATTTCATGGTTGAAGAGCAACTCATTAAGGTTTGGCAAGCTGAAGTATTCACCGACGAACATGACAAGCAACCAGGAACAATTATTAGCGCTGATAAAAAAGGTATATGTATCGCCACAGGAAATGGCATACTAAATATTACTCAGCTACAACCGCCTGGCAAAAAAGCAATGAGTGCACAAGATATCCTAAACTCTCGTCGCGAATGGTTTACTCCAGAGCAAATTCTAGCATAACGAACTTGTAAACTGCCTGATACCTTCAGGCAGTTTTATTTCAGTCACTAATATATTCATCTTCACCATATGAAAAACACATATAATTTGCGTAGTATCGCGGCAACAGCAATTAATCAAGTCCTTGATAACGGACAATCACTAAGCACTGTATTGCCTGACTTACAACGCAATATCAATGATAAAGATAAAGCTTTATTACAAGAAATTTGCTTTGGCGTTTTACGTTATTTACCTAAGCTTGAATGGTTTATTAGTCAGCTAATGGAAAAACCATTAACTGGTAAACAAAGAACCCTGCATTACTTAATTATGGTAGGTATCTATCAGCTACTTTATACTCGCATTCCGCCTCATGCTGCATTAGCAGAAACAGTAAATGGAGCAGTAGCACTGAAAAAACCCCAATTAAAAGGGCTTATTAATGGCGTGTTGCGTTCATTTCAACGCCAACAAGTACAATTAGAAGAAAGAATTACTAACAATACTAGCCAATATTTACATCCAAGCTGGTTATTAAAACGCCTACAAACAGCCTATCCAGATGATTGGCAATCTATTATTGAAGCAAATAACCAACGCCCACCTATGTGGTTAAGAGTAAATTCTCAGCATCACACAGCTACACAATATCTTAATTTATTAGAGCAATCTGAGATAACCGCACATTTGCACTCTTCACATCCAAATGCTATCCGCTTAGATGAACCTACAGCTGTTTCTCGTCTTCCGGGCTTTGAAGATGGTTGGTCAACAGTACAAGATGTTTCAGCTCAAGGCTGTGCTGAATTACTAGAACCTCAAAATGGGGAAAATATTTTAGATTTATGTGCAGCACCAGGTGGAAAAACAACCCATATTTTAGAGTTAGCCCCTAAGGCTAATGTTATTGCTGTAGACATAGATGAATCACGCCTTAAAAGAGTGAAAGAAAATTTAATTCGTCTAAAGCAACATGCTGTTGTTATACAAGGAGACGGAACACAGCCTGAAACATGGGCTCAAGGTCAGCAATTTGATCGTATTTTGCTTGATGCTCCTTGTTCCGCAACAGGCGTTATTCGACGTCATCCTGATATTAAATGGCTACGTCGTGATTCAGACATAAATGAATTAGCGCAACTACAATCTCAAATTCTCGAAGCTATCTGGCCTTATTTAAAACCAGGCGGCACACTGGTCTATGCGACTTGTTCAATTATGCCCGAAGAAAACGGAAAACAAATACACAATTTCCTATCTAAACATAATGATGCCTGTCTAAATGACGGAACTGATGCTGGATTACAAATATTACCCAGTACTAATGGCGGTGATGGTTTCTTTTATGCACGCTTAGTCAAAAAACTGTAGGAAATGGTAGCCAGCTCTCTGATATAGGAATATGTAATGAAGATCATTATTCTAGGTGCTGGGCAAGTTGGCGGCACGCTTGCTGAAAATTTAGTTGATGAGAACAATGATATTACCGTCGTCGATACCGATGCTGATCGCTTACGTCAATTACAGGATCAATTCGATCTGCGAGTGGTAAATGGCCATGGTTCTCATCCCCGGGTACTTCGAGATGCAGGTGCAGAAGATGCAGATATGTTAGTAGCAGTGACCAATTCCGATGAAACTAACATGATTGCTTGCCAGATTGCCTATAGCCTATTTAATACCCCAAATAAAATAGCGCGTATCAGGGCAACTGAATATATCCGTGAAGCCGACAAATTGTTCCTGCCTGAACAAATCCCGATTGACTACTTAATATCGCCAGAACAATTAGTTATCGATTATATCTATAAATTAATTCAATACCCTGGTGCTCTTCAAGTTGTAAACTTTGCAGAAGGCAAAGTCAGTATTGTTGCTGTAAAAGCTTATTACGGCGGTTCCCTCGTGGGTAATGCATTATCGAGTTTACGCGAACATATGCCACATATTGATACTCGCGTTGTCGCTATTTTCCGCCAAGATAGGCCTATCCGGCCTCAAGGCTCAACAATCATTGAAGCGGGAGACGAAGTTTTTTTTGTTGCTTCTACACAACATATCCGAGCTGTAATGAGTGAGCTGCAAAGGTTAGAAAAGCCATACAAACGTTTGATGATAGTTGGTGGTGGCAACGTTGGAGCTGGTCTAGCAAGACGACTAGAAAAAGATTACAGCGTGAAACTTATTGAACGCAACCAGAAGCGTGCAACAGAACTTGCTGAGCTACTGCATGATACAATTGTGTTTTATGGAGATGCATCTGACCAAGAGTTACTCACTGAAGAGCACATTGAGCAAATGGATGTTTTTATTGCCCTAACAAATGATGATGAAGCTAATATTATGTCTGCTATGTTAGCTAAAAAAATGGGGGCTAAAAAAGCAATGGTGCTTATACAACGCTCTGCATACGTTGAACTTGTTCAAGGTGGGGTCATTGACATTGCAATTTCACCTCAACAAGCAACTATTTCCGCTTTACTAAGCCATGTCAGAAAAGCAGATATCGTCAATGTATCATCTTTAAGAAGAGGTGTTGCGGAAGCTATTGAGGCAATTGCACACGGTGATGAAAATACGTCAAAAGTTGTTGGTAAAAAAATATCTGAAATTAAACTTCCTCCAGGAACTATTATTGGTGCGATTGTCCGAGAAGAAGAAGTCATTATAGCTAGTGATTACCATATTATTGAACAAGGTGACCATGTCATTATGTTTATTACAGATAAAAAGTATGTACCTGAAGTTGAAAAATTATTTCAACCGAGTCCATTCTTCTTATAAAAATAAAAATAGTAAATATTTGCAGCTTAATAATTCTAGCGACTATAATTTGTTAACCTAATACATGTTTTGTTTCAATTGAGTTATTTATTAAGGGGTCGTCTAATGAGCTTTTTAAAAGATTTCCGCGAATTTGCCATGAAAGGTAATGTAGTGGATATGGCAGTCGGTATTATTATTGGTGCCGCATTTGGTAAAATTGTATCTTCATTAGTTGCTGATGTCATCATGCCTCCGCTAGGGTTACTAATCGGTGGTGTTGATTTCAAATCATTTAGCATCGTACTGAAAGAAGCACAAGGTGATTTACCCGCAGTTGTACTAAATTATGGAATGTTTATACAAACTGTTTTTGACTTTGTTATTGTTGCCTTTGCTATCTTTATGGCAATTAAAGTTATGAATAAAGTTCGCCGCGAAAAAGAAGCAGCACCAGCAGAGCCTGCACCACCGTCTAAAGAAGAAGTTCTATTATCAGAAATTCGTGATCTTTTGAAAGAACAAAATAAAAAATAACTAAAAGGCCAGTGGTAATACGTCAATAAACCTATTACCACTGGCCTCCCAGTTAACTGAATTCTTATTTTTTCCTTTTCTTGTGTAACTACCTTTCCCTTTTTTATTTTTTTCAACTCTTTGACGAAATAGTGGATCATGGAGTAATGCTTCAATCGCATTATCTTTAATCTCACCACGTTTATGTTGATATTTACTCATGATATACCTTCATATAGTTAGCTGATTATATAATTAATAAACTTTAGATGCGCCTTTTTCTAATATTTCCATAATAGAGCAATACGTTGTCGCATGTTCTTCACCACAACATGCTGAACTTAACATCTTCAACGAATCGCGCATAATAATAAGCTCTTGTATCTTTTTTTCAACTTCAAGTAATCTAAGATCTACAATCTGTTTAGATTCCTGACAAGTATGATGTTCAGGATCAACTCGTATTGAAAGTAACTCAGTAATAGCTTCTAAAGTAAAGCCTAACTGTTTTGCATAACGAATAAAACGCAAACGCTGCAGGTCATGCTCAGTAAATAACCTATACCCACCTTCAGTTCTTTCTTTGTGTTCCATCAAACCTTGTTTTTCATAAAAACGAATTGTATCAGGCGTCACATCTGCAAGCCTAGCAATTTCACCTATCTTATACATGCTCATAACACTTACCTGTAAATATGGGTTAATCACAAAAAATTCAAGGGAACAAACCTATTAGGAAGACAAGAATAGCAGGTACAAAAAAACCGGGCAAATATACCCGGTTTTCTTGAAAGCGACGACAGATTACTCTGCAGCTGCTTCTTGAGACTCAACAGCACGGTCAACAAGCTCGATGTAAGCCATCGGAGCGTTGTCACCTGTACGGTAGCCACACTTAAGAATACGAGTGTAACCACCTGCACGAGCTGCGAAACGAGGTCCCAGTTCATTAAATAATTTTGCAACGATCTCGTTATCACGAGTACGTGCGAATGCCAGACGACGATTAGCTACGCTGTCGGTCTTGGCAAGAGTAATCAGCGGCTCAACGACGCGACGCAGTTCTTTCGCTTTAGGCAGAGTCGTCTTGATGATTTCATGACGAACTAAAGAACCTGCCATGTTACGGAACATAGCTTGGCGGTGGCTGCTGTTGCGGTTCAATTGACGACCACTCTTACGATGGCGCATGACCTTATCCTTCTCAGTAAAACCTTAACCTGTGATCTTAATCATCAGCAATACTTGCTGGTGGCCAATTTTCTAAGCGCATGCCCAGAGAAAGACCACGAGATGCCAAGACGTCCTTAATTTCAGTAAGAGATTTCTTACCAAGATTCGGAGTTTTAAGCAACTCAACTTCTGTACGCTGTACCAGATCACCGATGTAGTGGATAGCTTCTGCTTTGAGGCAGTTAGCAGAGCGGACAGTCAATTCCAGATCGTCAACTGGGCGCAATAAGATAGGATCGAATTCTGGTTTTTCTTCTTTAACTTCAGGCTGACGTACATCACGTAAGTCAACAAAAGCTTCAAGTTGTTCAGCCAGAATGGTTGCCGCACGGCGAATCGCCTCTTCAGGATCGATTGTACCGTTAGTTTCCATTTCAATAACTAACTTATCCAAGTCTGTACGTTGCTCAACACGAGCTGCTTCAACATTGTAGGCTATACGCTCTACTGGGCTGTAGCAAGCATCGACTAACAAACGACCGATTGGGCGCTCATCTTCTTCCGAATGAACTCGGGCAGAAGCCGGCACATAACCACGACCACGCTGTACTTTAATTCGCATATTAATAGATGCGCTTTCGTCAGTCAGGTGGCAGATGACGTGCTGTGGCTTGACGATTTCGACATCACCATCATGGATGATGTCGGCTGCAGTCACAGGGCCAATGCCAGATTTATTCAAGGTTAAAATAACTTCATCTTTCCCCTGAACTTTTACCGCCAGCCCTTTCAGGTTGAGGAGAATCTCCAGGATATCTTCCTGTACACCTTCTTTGGTGCTGTACTCATGCAGTACACCATCAATTTCAACCTCTGTCACCGCACAACCCGGCATAGACGAAAGCAGAATACGGCGCAGTGCGTTACCAAGAGTATGGCCAAAGCCACGCTCTAAAGGCTCAAGGGTCACCTTAGCGTGCGTCGAACTCACTTGCTCGATATCTACCAGGCGCGGTTTTAGAAACTCTGTCACAGAACCCTGCATTGTGTCCTCTCTTTGGTGCTAAGCTTTACTTGGAGTAAAGCTCGACGATCAGGTGTTCGTTAATGTCCGCAGACAAGTCAGTACGTTCAGGAATACGTTTGAACACACCTTCCATTTTAGCAGCATCAACTTCCAGCCAAGTTGGCTTCTCACGCTGTTCAGCCAGCTCTAAAGCAGCCTTAATACGAGACTGTTTTTTAGCTTTCTCACGAACGCTGATAACGTCATTCGGGGAAACCTGATAAGAAGCGATATTAACTACGCGACCATTTACCATGATAGCTTTGTGGCTAACCATTTGACGTGCTTCTGCGCGAGTTGCGCCAAAGCCCATACGGTAAACGACGTTATCAAGACGACCTTCAAGCAAAGTCAGCAGGTTTTCACCTGTGTTGCCTTTCAGACGTGTTGCTTCTTTGTAATAGTTACGGAATTGACGTTCCAGAACACCGAACATACGACGAACTTTTTGTTTTTCACGTAACTGGACACCATAGTCAGACAGACGCGGTTTACGCGCACCGTGCTGGCCTGGAGCCTGTTCTAATTTACACTTGGTGTCAATCGCGCGAACACCAGACTTCAGAAAGAGGTCTGTTCCTTCGCGACGGCTCAGCTTGAGCTTAGGACCCAAATATCTAGCCATTTTCTTTCTCCAACAGTCCTAAAAAAAACGAAACGTATTTAAACGCGACGTTTTTTCGGTGGGCGACAACCGTTATGAGGGATAGGAGTCACATCAGTAATATTAGTGATGCGGAAACCAGCGGCGTTCAGAGCACGAATTGTTGATTCGCGACCCGGACCCGGTCCCTTAACCATAACTTCCAGGTTTTTGATTCCGTATTCTTTCACAGCTTCTGCGCAACGCTCTGCTGCAACCTGAGCTGCGAACGGAGTAGATTTGCGAGAACCACGGAAACCGGAACCACCGGCAGTTGCCCAACCTAATGCGTTACCTTGACGGTCAGTAATAGTAACGATTGTGTTGTTGAAAGAAGCATGGATATGAGCCACACCGTCTGAGACTTGTTTTCTTACACGCTTACGTGCACGAATTGGTGCTTTTGCCATTATTCAATACCCCGACTTATTTCTTGATCGGCTTACGCGGACCCTTACGGGTACGAGCGTTAGTCTTAGTACGCTGTCCGCGCACAGGAAGACCACGACGATGACGTAAACCACGGTAACATCCAAGGTCCATCAGACGCTTGATGCTCAGGGTAATTTCACGACGTAAGTCACCTTCTACAACGTATTTAGCAACTTCGTCACGCAGCTTGTCGATTTGTTCTTCAGACAGCTCACTGATCTTAACATTTTCAGCAATACCTGTTGCTTCACAGATAGCCTGTGAGCGGGTCTTACCGATACCGAAAATCGATGTTAAAGCGATTACAGTATGTTTATGATCAGGAATGTTAATGCCTGCTATACGGGCCACTATGCACTCCTAAGTTAAAATATACATTACTGTGCTGAAAAGCCCGTTTTCAGGATACTCAAACAATAATGTATCTTAGATAAAAAAGATTGGCTGGCTAATTTAGCCAGCTCAACCCAACTTTGCAAGAAAAAAATGCTTTTTCTTAACCTTGACGTTGTTTATGTCTTGGTTCAACACTACAAATTACACGAACGCTACCATTGCGACGGATAATTTTGCAGTTACGGCATAATTTCTTGACGGAAGCACGAACTTTCATTTTTACTCTCCGTAACTTCTAAGCAAACCATAATCACACTAAGTGATTACTTACCTTTCAGGTTTGCTTTCTTCAATGCAGACTCATACTGACTTGACATCATTAGAGTTTGCACTTGAGCCATAAAGTCCATGATAACGACAACCACGATTAAGAGGGAAGTACCACCAAAGTAAAAAGGTACTTTCATTGCGTCACGCATGAACTCCGGGATTAGGCAGATGAAGGTAATATATAATGCGCCAACTAATGTTAAACGAGTCATTACCTTATCAATGTACTTGGCCGTTTGCTCTCCCGGACGAATTCCTGGTACAAATGCACCGGACTTCTTCAGGTTATCTGCTGTTTCTCTTGGGTTGAAAACCAACGCCGTATAGAAGAAACAGAAGAAGATGATCGCAGATGCATAAAGTAACACATATAACGGTTGACCAGGCTGCAAATACATAGAAATTGTAGTCAGCCAGTCCCAGCCAGTTCCATCACCAAACCAAGAAGCTATTGTACCCGGGAATAGTATGATACTGGAAGCAAAAATTGCAGGAATTACACCCGCCATATTCACTTTTAACGGTAAATGCGTACTTTGTGCTGCATAAACACGGCGCCCTTGCTGACGTTTAGCGTAATTAACGACAATACGACGTTGACCACGTTCCATAAACACAACAAAGAAAGTAACCGCGAATACTAACACCGCAACCAACAGCAACAGGAGGAAGTGCAGATCGCCTTGCCGAGCTTGCTCGATGGTATGGCCAATAGCCGGCGGTAACCCCGCAACAATACCAGCGAAGATAATGATAGAAATACCGTTACCGATACCTCTTTCAGTTATCTGCTCACCTAACCACATTAGGAACATAGTCCCTGTGACTAAGCTAACAACTGCCGTAAAGTAGAACGGGAGGCCTGGATCAATGACTAACCCTTGCATCCCTGGCATATTCGGTAGACCCATTGCAATACCAATAGATTGGAATATTGCTAATACCAGAGTACCCCAGCGAGTATATTGGCTTATCTTCCGACGACCTGCTTCTCCTTCCTTCTTGATCTCTGCTAATCGTGGATTAACCACTGATAATAATTGGATAATGATCGATGCCGAAATATACGGCATGATACCCAAAGCAAAGATAGAAGCACGGCTAAGAGCACCACCAGAGAACATGTTAAACATTTCAATGATGGTGCCTTGTTGCTGTTCGAGCAATTTGGCAAGCACAGTGGCATCAATACCAGGGATTGGAATAAAAGAACCAATTCGGAAAACAATTAGCGCACCAATTACAAACAAAAGTCTGCGTTTAAGTTCACCAGCTCCACCCTTGGCACTTTGAAAATCTAATCCTGGTTGTTTAGCCATCTGTCACTTATTCCTCAATTTTACCGCCGGCAGCTTCGATTGCAGCGCGAGCACCTTTAGTAACACGAAGGCCACGTACAGTAACTGCACGGTTCACTTCGCCAGACAGAATAACCTTAGCATATTCAATCTGGATGCCAACAACGTTCGCGGCTTTCAGTGCGTTCAGATCAATAACATCGCCTTCAACAGCAGCAAAATCAGACAGACGAATCTCTGCAGTGATCATTGCTTTACGTGAAGTGAAGCCGAATTTCGGCAAACGACGGTATAAAGGCATCTGGCCACCTTCGAAACCACGACGTACGCCACCGCCAGAACGAGATTTCTGACCTTTGTGACCACGGCCGCCGGTTTTACCCAGACCAGAACCGATACCACGACCTACGCGTTTAGGCGCGTGCTTGGCACCTTCAGCCGGAGACAGAGTATTTAAACGCATCTCTTACTCCTCAACTTTAACCATGTAGGAAACCAAGTTGACCATACCACGTACAGCAGGAGTATCCTCGCGCTCTACTGTATGACCAATGCGACGCAGACCTAAACCGACCAGTGTTGCCTTATGCTTAGGCAGACGACCGATTGAACTGCGAACTTGTGTAATTTTAATAGTCTTAGCCATAGCCGATTACCCCAGAATTTCTTCGACGGATTTTCCACGCTTAGCTGCGACCATTTCTGGAGACTTCATGCTGTCTAAAGCATCCAGTGTTGCACGAACCACGTTGATTGGGTTTGTGGAACCATAGGTTTTAGCCAGTACGTTGCGAACTCCAGCTACTTCTAAAACAGCACGCATTGCACCGCCGGCAATGATACCGGTACCTTCGTGAGCAGGTTGCATAAACACACGAGAACCAGTGTGTGTACCTTTCACAGGGTGGAACAATGTGCCGTTGTTTAGAGCAACGGTTTTCATACTGCGACGGGCTTTTTCCATCGCTTTCTGGATTGCTGCCGGAACTTCGCGCGCTTTGCCGTAGCCAAAACCAACGCGACCGTTACCATCACCAACTACAGTCAGTGCGGTAAAGCTGAAAATACGGCCACCTTTAACGGTTTTTGCTACGCGGTTTACCGCGATCAGCTTTTCCTGCAGTTCGCCAGCTTGTTTCTCGATGTGAGCCATCTTACACCTCTACCTTAGAACTGAAGGCCAGCTTCACGGGCAGCATCTGCCAGTGCCTGGACTCTACCATGATATTGGAAACCAGAACGGTCAAAAGCAACAACAGTGATGCCTTTTTCCAGTGCGCGTTCAGCAACTAATTTACCAACAATTGCTGCTGCGTCTTTGTTTCCAGTAAACTTAACTTGTTCATTGATAGCTTTTTCTGTAGTAGAAGCTGCAACCAATGTTTCAGAACCGTTTGGTGCGATAACCTGCGCATAAATATGGCGTGGAGTACGATGTACCACCAGGCGAGTCGCACCCAATTCTTGGATCTTACGGCGTGCGCGGGTCGCACGACGGATACGAGCTGCTTTCTTATCCATAGTGTTACCTTACTTCTTCTTAGCCTCTTTGGTACGCACGATTTCATCGGCGTAACGAACACCTTTACCTTTGTAAGGTTCAGGACGACGGTAAGCACGCAGTTCTGCTGCAACTTGACCAATCACTTGCTTATCCGCACCTTTCAGTACGATTTCAGTTTGTGTTGGGCATTCAGCAGTAATGCCTGCTGGCAGTGCGTGTTCAACCGGATGCGAGAAACCTAAAGACAAGCTTACAGCATTGCCTTTGATTGCTGCACGGTAACCAACACCGACCAGTTGAAGCTTTTTAGTGAAGCCTTCGGTAACACCAACAACCATTGCATTACACAGTGAACGAGTAGTACCCGCTTGTGCCCATGCATCATCAAAACCTTCGCGTGGTGCGAAAGTCAGTTGATTGTCTTCGCTTTTAACTTCAACTGCATTATGGATAGTACGAGTAAGCTCGCCGTTTTTACCCTTAATCGAAATAACCTGACCGTTGAGTTTTACCTCTACGCCGGCAGGAATGACGACGGGTGCTTTTGCCACACGAGACATTCTTTCCTCCCGAATTAAGCTACGTAGCAGAGAATCTCGCCACCAAGACCAGCTTGGCGAGCTGCACGATCAGTCATGACACCTTTAGAGGTAGAAACAACAGCGATACCTAAACCAGCCATAACTTGTGGCAGCTCATCTTTTTTCTTATAGATGCGCAGACTTGGGCGGCTTACACGCTGAATGCTTTCTACAACAGCCTTACCTTGGAAATAACGTAAAGTCAGTTCCAGTTCTGGCTTGATGTCGCCTTCAATTTTAAAATCTTCAATATAACCTTCTTCCTTCAGCACTTTGGCAATTGCCACTTTCAGCTTGGAGGAAGGCATGGTGACCGCAACTTTGTTCGCGGCCTGACCGTTACGGATACGGGTCAGCATATCCGCGATGGGATCTTGCATGCTCATCTGTCTTTACTCCCGTGATTCAAATGGAATTACCAACTTGCCTTTTTAAGGCCCGGGATTTCACCGCGCATAGCGGCTTCACGGACTTTAATACGGCTCAGACCAAACTTCCGCAGGAAACCGTGCGGACGCCCTGTTTGACGGCAGCGATTACGCTGACGAGAAGGACTTGAATCACGTGGCAGTGTTTGCAGCTTGAGAACAGCGTCCCAGCGATCTTCATCAGATGCTTTAACATCAGAGATGATAGCTTTCAGTTCTACGCGTTTTGCGAAGAATTTCTCAGCTAATTTAGCACGTTTAACATCACGCGCTTTCATAGATTTCTTAGCCATGAGTACCCTGCCTTACTTGCGGAACGGGAAGTTGAACGCTGCTAACAGTGCGCGACCTTCGTCATCTGATTTCGCAGTAGTGGTGATAGTAATATCTAAACCACGTACGCGATCCACTTTATCGTAATCGATTTCAGGGAAGATGATTTGTTCACGAACACCCATGCTGTAGTTACCGCGACCATCGAAAGACTTAGCGGACAAGCCACGGAAGTCACGAATACGTGGTACAGCAATAGAAATCAGACGCTCAAGGAACTCCCACATGCGTTCGCCACGCAGGGTTACTTTACAGCCGATTGGATAGCCCTGACGGATTTTGAAGCCTGCAACAGATTTGCGTGCTTTGGTGATCAAAGGTTTTTGACCTGAGATCGCTGTTAAATCAGCTGCTGCGTTATCCAGCAGTTTTTTATCAGCAATCGCTTCACCAACACCCATATTCAGGGTGATCTTCTCGACCCGAGGGACTTGCATGACAGAAGTGTAGCTAAACTCAGTCATGAGTTTATTAACTACTTCGTCTTTATAGTAATCATGCAGTTTCGCCATCGTATACTCCAAAAATTACTTGATAGTTTCACTGTTAGATTTGAAGAAACGGACTTTTTTGCCGTCTTCGAATCTAAAGCCTACACGGTCAGCCTTACCAGTTGCCGCGTTAAAGATTGCAACGTTAGAAACTTGAATAGCCGCTTCTTTTTCAACGATGCCACCTGGTTGGTTCAGAGCCGGTACAGGCTTCTGATGTTTTTTAACCAGATTGATACCTTCAACGATAACTTTACTAGAAGAAATAACCTGCTTTACTTTACCGCGCTTACCTTTGTCTTTCCCAGTTAGCACGATAACTTCGTCATCACGACGGATTTTCGCTGCCATAGTTTCGCTCCTTAGAGTACTTCAGGTGCCAGAGAGATAATTTTCATAAACTTCTCATTACGAAGTTCACGAGTTACCGGCCCAAAAATACGCGTACCGATTACTTGCTCGCTGTTATTATTTAATAACACACAAGCATTACCATCGAAGCGAATGACAGAACCGTCAGGGCGACGTACACCCTTCTTGGTGCGCACCACTACCGCTTTCAGGACATCACCCTTTTTAACTTTACCGCGTGGAATTGCTTCTTTAACAGTAATTTTAATGATGTCGCCTACATGTGCATAGCGACGGTGCGAGCCACCTAGAACCTTGATACACATTACGCGACGTGCACCGGAGTTGTCGGCCACGTTCAGCATAGTCTGTTCTTGGATCATTTTAGTGCTCCGCTAAATGTCAACTACTACTGAGCCACCTCATTATGAAGAGGCCGTTCAAATATACCCATACTACGAGGGCGCGGCATTATAACACCACATCATCGTGTTGGACAGAAAAAAATAAACGGCTCAATCAAAAAGAGCCGTTTATTCATCAAGAAAAGTTATTCTATTACAGAACAGCTTTTTCTACAACGCGAACTAAGGCCCAAGACTTAGTCTTAGACAGTGGACGAGTTTGGCGGATTTCTACCACGTCACCGATTCCACATTCATTGTTCTCGTCATGTACGTGCAATTTAGTCGTACGACGGATGAATTTACCATACAGAGGGTGTTTCACCATACGCTCGATAGCAACAACAATAGATTTCTCCATTTTATCGCTAACTACACGACCTTGCAGAGTACGGATTTTATCGCTCATTACGCACCTGCCTTCTCAGTCAGTAAAGTCTTCACACGTGCGATATCGCGACGCACTTGTTTCAACAGATGAGACTGTTGCAGCTGACCACTTGCAGCCTGCATACGTAAATTAAATTGTTCACGTAACAGGTTCAAAAGTTCAGCATTCAGCTCTTCAACGCTTTTTTCGCGCAGCTCTTGTGCTTTCATTACATCACCGTCTTAGTTACAAAGGTGGTTTTGATAGGCAGTTTCGCTGCTGCCAGAGAGAATGCCTCACGAGCCAGCTCTTCAGGCACACCGTCCATTTCGTACAGTACTTTACCAGGCTGGATTAAGGCAACCCAATATTCTACGTTACCTTTACCTTTACCCATACGAACTTCGAGTGGTTTCTCAGTGATTGGTTTGTCTGGGAACACACGGATCCAGATTTTACCTTGACGCTTAATAGCACGGGTCATAGCACGACGTGCCGCTTCGATCTGACGTGCAGTCAGACGACCACGGCCAACAGCTTTAAGACCGAAAGTGCCGAAGCTAACATCCGTACCTTGCGCTAGACCACGGTTGCGGCCTTTGTGCACCTTACGGAATTTTGTACGCTTTGGTTGTAACATCAGCGACTCTCCTTACTTGCGGCCTTTACGCTGCTGCTTTTTAGGTTGAGCAGCTGGTTTCTCAGCTTGTTCAACAGCAGCCATACCACCCAGAATCTCACCTTTGAAGATCCATACCTTAACGCCGAGAACACCGTAAGTGGTGTGCGCTTCTGAAGTGTTGTAATCGATATCAGCACGTAATGTGTGCAGTGGCACACGGCCTTCACGATACCACTCGGTACGAGCGATTTCAGCACCGCCTAAACGGCCACTGACTTCAACTTTAATACCTTTAGCGCCCAGACGCATTGCGTTCTGTACTGCACGCTTCATAGCACGACGGAACATAACACGACGTTCCAGCTGTGAAGAAATGCTGTCAGCAACTAATTTAGCGTCTAGTTCTGGTTTACGAACTTCGGCGATATTGATTTGCGCAGGAACACCAGCGATATCCGCTACTGTTTTACGCAGTTTTTCAACGTCTTCACCTTTCTTACCGATAACGATACCTGGGCGAGCAGTGTGAATAGTCACACGGATGCTTTTCGCAGGACGTTCGATAACGATGCGAGAGATTGACGCTTTTGCCAATTCTTTATTCAAGTACTGGCGTACTTTAAAATCGCTGTCTAGGTTGTCAGCGAATTCATTGGTGTTCGCATACCAAGTAGAGTTCCAAGGTTTGACAATACCCAGGCGAATACCATTAGGATGTACTTTCTGACCCATTGCTAGTCTCCAGAGTCTCAGCGATCGGACACAACCACAGTAATGTGGCTGGTGCGCTTAAGAATACGATCTGCACGGCCTTTCGCACGCGGCATGATGCGTTTCATGGTTGGACCTTCGTCTACGAAAATTTTCGCAACTTTCAGGTCATCAATGTCAGCGCCATCGTTTTGCTCTGCGTTAGCAATTGCAGATTCAAGTACTTTCTTCACTAAACCAGCAGCTTTCTTGTTGGTGTAGGTCAGAATTTCCAGAGCTTGCGACACTTTCTTACCGCGAATCAGGTCGGCAACTAAGCGAACCTTCTGGGCAGAAGAACGAGCGTGGCGATGCATAGCTAAAGTTTCCATCTCTTCCTCCTATCCTTAACGTTTCTTAGCTTTCTTATCTGCCGCGTGGCCGCGATAAGTGCGAGTCGGTGCGAATTCACCCAGTTTGTGACCAACCATTTCGTCGGTTACGAAAACTGGAACATGCTGACGACCATTATGGACAGCGATGGTCAATCCGATCATATTAGGAAAGATCGTTGAACGACGGGACCAAGTCTTAAGAGGCTTCTTGTCTCCGCTTTCCACCGCTTTCTCTACCTTCTTCAGCAAGTGCAGGTCAATAAAAGGACCTTTCTTGAGAGAACGTGGCATGGTTTATCCTCTAATTATTTTTTAGAACGATGACGTACGATGAATTGATCAGTACGCTTGTTGCTACGAGTTTTCTTACCTTTGGTTTGAACGCCCCATGGTGTTACTGGGTGTTTACCAAAGTTACGGCCTTCACCACCACCATGTGGATGGTCAACTGGGTTCATCGCAGTACCGCGAACGGTAGGACGAATACCACGCCAGCGGCTAGCACCAGCTTTACCGAGAACACGTAACATATGTTCAGCGTTACCAACTTCACCAAGAGTTGCACGGCAATCAGCTAAAACTTTACGCATTTCACCAGAACGTAAACGTAATGAGACATAAGCGCCATCACGAGCAACGATTTGAGCGTAAGTACCTGCTGAACGCGCTAACTGTCCACCTTTACCTGGTTTCAGTTCGATATTATGAACTGTAGAACCAACAGGGATATTGCGCATCGGCAGTGCATTACCAGCTTTGATTGCTGAATCAACACCAGATTGAATCTGGTCACCAGCTTTCAAGCCTTTTGGTGCAAGAATATAACGACGTTCACCGTCTTTATATAGAACCAGTGCAATGTTCGCAGAACGATTTGGATCATATTCCAAACGCTCAACAACTGCAGGAATACCATCTTTGTTGCGTTTAAAGTCAACTAAACGATAATGCTGCTTATGGCCACCACCGATGTGACGGGTAGTGATACGGCCATTGTTGTTACGACCACCGGATTTGCTGTTTTTTTCTAACAGCGGAGCATAAGGCTTACCCTTATGCAGCTCAGGGTTAACCACTTTAACTACGTGGCGACGGCCCGGAGACGTAGGTTTACATTTAACAACTGCCATTGTTCTTTACTCCTCCGACTTACTCAGCACCGCTAATGAAGTCCAAATTTTGGCCTTCTTTCAGCGTGACGTAAGCTTTTTTCCAGTCGCTACGACGACCGAAACGCTGACCGTGGCGTTTAGTTTTGCCTTTAACCAGCAAAGTGTTAACACCTTCAACTTCGACTTCAAACAGTTTCTGTACAGCAGCTTTGATTTCTGCTTTAGTCGCGTCTTTCGCAACTTTGAGAACGATGGTATTGCTTTTTTCCATCGCTGTAGAAGCTTTTTCAGATACATGCGGCGCGCGCAGTACTTTCAGCAGACGTTCTTCACGGATCATGCCAGCATCTCCTCAACTTGCTTCACAGCATCAGCAGTCATAACCACTTTGTCGAAGGCGATCAGGCTAACTGGGTCAATACCTGCTGCATCACGAACGTCAACCTTATACAGGTTACGTGCTGCTAAAAACAGATTTTCATCTAATTCAGCAGTGATGATCAGAACATCTTCCAGAGCCATATCTTTCAGTTTCTGTGCCAGCAACTTAGTTTTAGGTGCTTCAACAGAGAACTTCTCGACAACGATCAGACGATCTTGACGTACCAACTCAGAGAGGATGCTTTTTAAAGCACCACGGTACATCTTCTTATTAACTTTTTGACTGTGGTCCTGTGGTTTAGCTGCGAAGCTAACACCACCAGAGCGCCAAATTGGGCTCTTTACTGAACCAGAACGTGCACGGCCAGTACCTTTTTGACGCCATGGTTTTTTACCTGAACCAGAAACTTCAGCACGAGTTTTCTGAGCACGAGTACCTTGACGAGCACCAGCTGCATACGCAACAACTACTTGGTGAACAAGCGCTTCATTGAAATCACGCCCGAAGGTAGTTTCGGAAACAGTCAGCGCGCTTTGCGCGTCTTTCATTACCAATTCCATTCCTATCTCCTCGACGTTAAGCCTTGACAGCCGGTTTTACGATCAGGTTGCTACCAGTTGCTCCTGGAACAGCACCTTTGACCAGCAGCAGGTTGCGCTCAGCGTCAACACGTACTACATCTAAGCTTTGAACAGTTACACGTTCATTACCCAGTTGGCCTGCCATTTTCTTGCCTTTAAACACTTTGCCCGGAGTCTGGTTTTGACCGATAGAACCCGGAACACGGTGAGACAAGGAGTTACCGTGAGTAGCATCTTGAGTACGGAAATTCCAGCGCTTAACTGTGCCGGCAAAACCTTTACCTTTAGATGTACCAGTAACGTCGACTTTTTTAACGTCAGCGAAAATTTCAACGCTAATGCTTTGACCTACTGTGTATTCTGCACTGTCTTCAATACGGAATTCACGTAGGATACGGCCAGCTTCGACGCCAGCTTTAGCGAAATGACCTGCTTCAGGCTTAGTTACACGGTTAGCTTTTTTGCTCCCGGTAGTAACCTGAATTGCATTATAACCGTCAGTTTCTGCAGTTTTAACCTGAGTAACACGGTTATTTTCAATTTCGATAACAGTTACAGGTATAGAAACGCCATCTTCAGTGAAGATACGAGTCATACCGACTTTCTTACCGACTAAACCTTTCATTGTTTCAACCTCTCAATCGTTCGACGACCTGATTAACCCAGGCTGATCTGCACGTCAACGCCGGCAGCCAGGTCCAGACGCATCAGAGCATCAACGGTCTTTTCGGTTGGCTCAACGATGTCAACCAGACGCTTGTGAGTGCGAATTTCGTACTGATCACGCGCATCTTTGTTAACGTGCGGAGAAATCAGAACGGTAAAACGCTCTTTACGTGTCGGCAGCGGGATAGGACCACGAACTTGCGCACCAGTGCGCTTAGCAGTCTCTACGATTTCCGCAGTTGATTGATCGATTAAACGATGATCAAAAGCTTTCAGGCGGATACGGATTCTTTGGTTCTGCATGAGACCAGAGCTCCAACTATTTTATAAACGTAAATGATTACTCCTCGTACCCATTTCGATTGATGGGAGAGTGTAATCGTTCTTGATGTAACTTCCAAATCGGAAGTATTGTCTAAATGAGCAACAAATCGTTGACTCAATACTGAGATTTCAGTCCTAAAATATAGGGCTTACTCATCAGTAAGCCCGCGCATTATACGTAAATTATAGGGAAACACAAGTAATCGAGGAAAATATGTGCATTTTTTTTGAAGAGACTCATCAAAAAGCCTCTCAGACTTAGGAAGTGAAGTGACTGAGAGGCTTTTAATACAAGTTTACTTAGCAAATAGCTATGTAAATACTAAATTACTCTTCTCTAACTTGCGCTTGAAGATAGTTTTGAATTCCTAAGCGAGTAATTAGTTCTAATTGCGTTTCTATCCAATCAATATGGTTTTCTTCATCTGCTAAGATTTCAATCATCAGGTCTCGACTAACGTAGTCATGAACCGAATCTGCGTATTTAATAGCTTCTTTTAGGTTTTTCGCCCCATCGATTTCAAGCTGCAAATCTGACTTCAGCATTTCTTCAACATCTTCGCCAATATTTAACTTACCAAGATCTTGTAGGTTAGGAATACCTTCGAGAAAAAGAATTCGCTCTATATATTTGTCCGCGTGCTTCATTTCATCAATTGATTCGTGATATTCCATCTCATTGAGGCGTGTAAGTCCCCAATTTTTAAACATACGAGCATGCAAAAAATATTGGTTGATTGCAACTAACTCATTGCCCAGTAGTTTATTTAGGTGGGCTATCATTTTTTTATCACCTTTCATTGCTACCCTCCATCGCTTCCAGTCTTTTAAGTGTAGTACTGAAATTGATGTTAGTGTAATTTTTACGCAATGTATTTAAACCAAAAGTGATAAATTTGGTGGGAATAATTTGAATGGTATAAGATACTATGCAACCTCAGGGGCACACGCATCCTCAAAAATCATTTGCTCTTCATATAAAATCGCCTTTGTCTGCCTAATGCATTTCCCGCATTCTAAGCCTACAGGCAAAATTTGTCGTAGCCCTTTCAGTGAGGTTACTTGATACTTTCTTGCAGCATTTCTGATTTGTTTATCAGTAATCGCTTCACAAAGACAAATGTACATGGTGCTTACCTGTATAAATCACATACAGATAGTTTAAATAAAAATGATTTGCATTTCAATTATCATTCAAAATGATTTACAAAGATCATTTATTACAAATAAGTTTGTTACATGAACAATTTAAATCAAAAGAATAGATTACGGACAAGATAAGTAATTTTGTTTATGACAACAAAAAAGGGCACCTAATAAGGTGCCCCTCTTTAAAACTAAATGAAGCTATGTATTATGCAATAATTTTTGCAACAACACCCGCACCTACAGTACGGCCACCTTCACGGATTGCGAAACGTAAACCGTCGTCCATCGCGATTGGGTGGATCAGGGTAACGATCATGTTGATGTTATCACCTGGCATTACCATCTCTACGCCTTCTGGCAGTTCGATAGTACCGGTTACGTCAGTTGTACGGAAGTAGAACTGTGGACGGTAACCTTTGAAGAATGGAGTGTGACGACCACCTTCATCTTTGCTCAGAATATAAACTTCTGATTCGAATTTAGTGTGCGGCTTGATTGAACCTGGTTTTGCCAGTACTTGACCACGTTGAATTTCTTCACGTTTAGTACCACGCAGCAGAACACCTACGTTCTCACCCGCACGACCTTCGTCCAGCAGTTTACGGAACATTTCAACGCCAGTACAAGTTGTTTTAACCGTGTCTTGAATACCAACGATTTCAACTTCTTCACCAACTTTGATGATACCACGCTCAACACGGCCTGTTACTACTGTACCACGACCTGAGATTGAGAATACGTCTTCGATTGGCAGCAGGAATGGCTTGTCAATTGCACGCTCTGGCTCTGGAATGTAAGTATCCAGGTGGCCTGCTAATTCAACAATTTTCGCTTCCCACTCTGGGTTGCCTTCCAGCGCTTTCAGAGCTGAACCACGAACAACTGGAGTGTCGTCGCCTGGGAAATCGTATTGAGACAGAAGTTCACGAACTTCCATTTCAACTAATTCTAACAGCTCTTCGTCGTCTACCATGTCACATTTGTTCAGGAACACGATGATGTAAGGAACACCAACCTGGCGACCTAACAGGATGTGCTCACGAGTTTGTGGCATTGGGCCATCAGTCGCAGCAACAACCAGGATTGCACCGTCCATCTGTGCAGCACCAGTGATCATGTTTTTAACATAGTCGGCGTGTCCTGGGCAGTCTACGTGTGCGTAGTGGCGAGTTGGAGTATCGTATTCTACGTGTGAAGTAGAGATAGTGATACCACGCGCTTTTTCTTCTGGTGCGTTATCGATTTGGTCGAATGCACGAGCAGAACCGCCGTAAGTTTTAGCCAGAACAGTAGTGATAGCTGCTGTCAGAGTAGTTTTACCGTGGTCAACGTGGCCGATAGTACCAACGTTAACGTGCGGTTTTGAACGTTCAAATTTTTCTTTAGACATTAGATTGTCCCTCTAAGACACGGAATCGGTGGTTAAACCACATCAACCAAGCAAGAATTTATTTCGCTTGTTTTTTTCAGGAGACAAATCAGGGAGATTAGTGAGAACATAAGGGAAGTGGTGCTGATAGGCAGATTCGAACTGCCGACCTCACCCTTACCAAGGGTGTGCTCTACCAACTGAGCCATATCAGCACATCTTGGAGCGGGCAGCGGGAATCGAACCCGCATCATCAGCTTGGAAGGCTGAGGTAATAGCCATTATACGATGCCCGCAATGAACTCGGCTACCTGAGTTATCAGCTGTTAAACTGTTCCTCAAAATTTTCTCTTAAGAAAATTTCTTGGAAATGGTGGTGGGAGAAGGATTCGAACCTTCGAAGTCTGTGACGGCAGATTTACAGTCTGCTCCCTTTGGCCGCTTGGGTATCCCACCTATCCAAATTGTTAATGGTGCCGGCACCAAGAGTCGAACTCGGGACCTACTGATTACAAGTCAGTTGCTCTACCAACTGAGCTATGCCGGCATCAAGTGCTGCGCATTCTAGGTAGAGTCGGCGCAGGTTGCAACAAAAAAATTAATTTTTTTGTTTGTTCGCTCACATTTTGTTCGCTTTTGGGCTTTTTGTTGATTTTTTAACTATTTTAAGCTTAAAACATCAACAGCAGCTGTTAACTATAGTCCATTATCATTTGGTCAGTAAAGGGAGAAAGAGGCTTAAAATTTTTAAAATTATTATTTTTTATTCGATATCACAATTTTAGCCTCTCATTTTTAGGTGTTTTTTTCATCACTCAGTATCATTTTTTCTGCCTACATCAAAAAAAACTCATAAAAAATAGAAAAAAACCTACGCCTCCCCACTTTCACTCGCTATGATGCTAGCAAATTTTATGGATACGGGTGTTTAGGCAACCTGTCCAACCTGCATAAAATAGGCAGATGTTGGTTTATGAAAAAGAAAGAAAATTTTATTACTACGCCATACTTAGAGTTTGATAGAGAACACTGGGCAACGTTACGTGATTCAGTTCCACTTACATTAACATCGAGTGAACTTCTAGAGTTAAAAGGGATTAACGAAGAACTCTCTATGGAAGATGTTATAGAGATTTATCTACCTTTATCGCGTTTATTGAATTTTTATATCAGCTCAAACTTGCGTCGTCAGGCTGTCCTAGAGCAATTCCTTGGAACTAATGGCGCAAAAGTGCCTTATATTATTGGTATAGCAGGTAGTGTAGCTGTTGGTAAGAGTACAACTGCACGTTTACTACAAGCACTACTCACTCGTTGGCCAGAACACCGTAAAGTTGACTTGATTACAACTGATGGTTTCTTACATCCTAATCAAGTATTAAAAGATAGGAATATCATGAAGAAAAAAGGGTTTCCGCAATCTTATGATATGCGAAAACTCGTTAACTTCGTGTCGCAAATAAAGTCAGGTGCACGTAACGTTAAGGCTCCTGTTTATTCACATTTAACGTATGATATCGTTCCTGACCAAGAACAAATCATTGATCAACCTGATATTTTAATACTTGAAGGGCTGAATGTCTTACAAAGTGATATGGATTACCCGCAAGATCCTCATCATGTCTTTGTATCTGATTTTGTTGATTTTTCCATTTATGTCGATGCTGCACCTGAATTATTAAAACAATGGTATATCGGTCGGTTTCTTAAATTTAGGCAAGGTGCATTCTCAGATCCTGATTCTTATTTCCATAGCTACTCTAAATTAAGTGAAGATGAAGCTATTAATATTGCAGGGTCTATTTGGGATGAAATTAATGGATTAAATCTTGAAGAAAATATATTACCAACGAAGGAAAGAGCCAGTTTAATTATGACTAAAGGTGAGAACCATACTATTCAGAGTGTTAGATTAAGAAAATAATTATTTATATTGGCCGGCTTATCTCCGGCCAATAATATATCACTCATTTAGCCTTAAGGATATTTCCCCTCCAATATAGGGAATTATTTCTCCATTATCCTTTTGTAGTAATAATGCACCTTGATCATTAACGCCACGCTCAATACCTGATATTATATCATTACCTATCAATAACTTAACATGCCTGTTCAGAAAATTATCTAGTTTAAACCATCGCTCTAAAAATGGTTTTAGTCCTTCGTATTCAAATATAACTAAAGATTCTCTTAATGACTTAATAATATTAGCAGATAATTCATTACGCTCTATATTTTCAACCTCATCTCTTAGTGATGACCATTCTTGTGTTATTGATTTTGAACTTTCAATATTGTTATTATTCATTCCAATGTTAATACCAACACCAATAATAATATGAGCTGCATCTCCTGTTTTACCAGTTAATTCAACAAGAATTCCTGCAAGTTTTTTATCATTCATATACAGGTCATTAGGCCACTTTACTTTCACTTTTTCTTGACTAATTCTATTTAAAACTTCAGCAATTACGATGCCCACAACCAGACTTAGTCCCACTGCTGCTGCTGGGCCTTGTTCTAATCTCCAATACATTGAAAGATATAGATTACAACCAAATGGAGATATCCACTGACGCCCTCTTCTACCACGTCCAGCACTTTGATATTCGGCTAAGCAAGTATCTCCTGATTTAAGCTCAGCAATACGCTCTAACATATATTGGTTTGTTGAATCGATCACTGGCTCAACAATAATATTCACATCATCAATTTGCTTTTTAATGGCTTCTTCACTTAATAAATTGATTTGATATGGAAGCTTATAGCCTTTGCCAGCTATTGTTTCTATATTTAATCCCCAAGAGCGCAATGTTTTGATATGTTTATTAATTGCAGATCTTGTCATTCCTAATTGTTCACCGAGTTGCTCCCCCGAATGGACCTGAGCATCAGCTAAGATATCAATTAGCTGTAAAGGAATATTAGTTTCTTTCATCGAATATAATCCATTGCATTAACTTCTCCCACTCGACCGATAAACCTTACTTCTGGCTCTAAAATAATATCAAAGCGCTTTGCTACCGTTTGGCTCACATATTTCGCCAAGTTAGCAATATCTTGCCCTGTTGCGTGCTGTTTATTAATTAATACCAACGCCTGTTGGGTGTGAACAGCTGCGCCACCTATTTGATGACCTTTTAAACCGCACTGGTCAATTAACCAACCTGCGGCTAATTTAACACTACCATCTGCTTGTTCATATTGAGGGCAATTAGGATAAGCTATTTTTATGGCCTGTGCCTTTTCTGCTGAAATAACAGGATTTTTAAAGAAACTACCCGCATTGCCCGTTACTGTTGGGTCAGGTAATTTGCTTCTACGTGTTTGGCATACCGAATTAAATACTTGCTCTGGTGTTACTGTATTGGGATCAAGTTGAGCAAGATCTCCATACATAAGCTTAGGAACCCATTCTTTAGCTAATTTTAACCCAACACTGATGATGACATAGCCATATTGATACTCATGCTTAAAAATACTATCACGATAGCCAAATTGGCACTCTGAAGCTGTTAGTCGTATTACTCTGCCTGTTTCAAGGGAAAGCACATCAACATACTCACATATATCTTTCAGCTCTATACCATAAGCACCTATATTTTGAATGGGTGCAGAACCCACACAACCCGGGATTAATGCTAAATTTTCTGCACCACAAATACCTTTACTCAATAATGTTTCAAGTAATTGATGCCAATTTTCACCTGCTTGAGTATGAACATACCAATAACTGTTATCTTCTGTTATTTCTATTCCCTTAAGCTGATTAATAATTACAACACCTTCAAAGTCTGCAACAAATAGAACATTACTTCCCCCCCCTAATAATAATACTGGGAGTTGCTGATTTTTAGCCTCGACCCATTGTTGGAGTAAAGATTCTTGGTTATCCACAAAAACAATTGATAATGCTTTTGCTTGAATGCCAAAGCTATTAAATGATTTAAGTTCAGACGTTAGGTTCATTACAGCCTTCAGTACAAATAAAACTAGGATAGGATAAGTCTATCAGGCTGGATTAAGAGTGAATAGCAAGATTAGGAAAATAAGATAATTAGTGAGAATTGCGCTATTAATAGAATGCAAAAAGCCACCCAATGGGTGGCTTCTTTATATTTAAAACCTAGCAGTTCCCTACTCTCACATGGGGAGACCCCACACTACCATCGGCGCTACGGCGTTTCACTACTGAGTTCGGCATGGGGTCAGGTGGGACCACCGCGCTATTGCCGCTAGGTAAATTCTTTTTAAATGCCGATTATATGGTGCTGATACCCAGATTCGAACTGGGGACCTCACCCTTACCAAGGGTGTGCTCTACCAACTGAGCCATATCAGCAATATGGTGCGGTCAGTCAGTACTGACACAACCTTAAAATTGAATGTCTGGCAGTTCCCTACTCTCACATGGGGAGACCCCACACTACCATCGGCGCTACGGCGTTTCACTGCTGAGTTCGGCATGGGGTCAGGTGGGACCACCGCGCTATTGCCGCCAGACAAATTCTGTGTGTTCCCGTTTAGTCTCACTTTCGCGCACTAAACCAGAACATCAATCTCGAACAAGCTGCTGTGTCCTTCACCTTTCGGCTTCTCACGCTTATTGAATCAACATAATCTCTCTAAAACACCTTCGGTGTTGTCAGGTTAAGCCTCACGGTTCATTAGTATTGGTTAGCTCAACGTATCGCTACGCTTACACACCCAACCTATCAACGTCTTAGTCTTAAACGTTCCTTTAGGACCCTTAAAGAGTCAGGGAAGACTCATCTCAAGGCAAGTTTCCCGCTTAGATGCTTTCAGCGGTTATCTCTTCCGCACTTAGCTACCGGGCAATGCCATTGGCATGACAACCCGAACACCAGTGGTGCGTCCACTCCGGTCCTCTCGTACTAGGAGCAGCCCCTTTCAATCTTCCAACGCCCACGGCAGATAGGGACCGAACTGTCTCACGACGTTCTAAACCCAGCTCGCGTACCACTTTAAACGGCGAACAGCCGTACCCTTGGGACCTACTTCAGCCCCAGGATGTGATGAGCCGACATCGAGGTGCCAAACACCGCCGTCGATATGAACTCTTGGGCGGTATCAGCCTGTTATCCCCGGAGTACCTTTTATCCGTTGAGCGATGGCCCTTCCATTCAGAACCACCGGATCACTAAGACCTACTTTCGTACCTGCTCGAGCCGTCACTCTCGCAGTCAAGCTGGCTTATGCCTTTGCACTAACCGCATGATGTCCGACCATGCTTAGCCAACCTTCGTGCTCCTCCGTTACTCTTTGGGAGGAGACCGCCCCAGTCAAACTACCCACCAGACACTGTCCGCACCCCGGATAACGGGGCTACGTTAGAACATCAAACATTAAAGGGTGGTATTTCAAGGTTGGCTCCATGCAGACTGGCGTCCACACTTCAAAGCCTCCCACCTATCCTACACATCAAGGCTCAATGTTCAGTGTCAAGCTATAGTAAAGGTTCACGGGGTCTTTCCGTCTTGCCGCGGGTACACTGCATCTTCACAGCGAGTTCAATTTCACTGAGTCTCGGGTGGAGACAGCCTGGCCATCATTACGCCATTCGTGCAGGTCGGAACTTACCCGACAAGGAATTTCGCTACCTTAGGACCGTTATAGTTACGGCCGCCGTTTACTGGGGCTTCGATCAAGAGCTTCTCCTTACGGATAACCCCATCAATTAACCTTCCAGCACCGGGCAGGCGTCACACCGTATACGTCCACTTTCGTGTTTGCACAGTGCTGTGTTTTTAATAAACAGTTGCAGCCAGCTGGTATCTGCGACTGGCTTCAGCTCCATCCGCGAGGGACTTCACCTAGCGCCAGCGTGCCTTCTCCCGAAGTTACGGCACCATTTTGCCTAGTTCCTTCACCCGAGTTCTCTCAAGCGCCTGAGTATTCTCTACCTGACCACCTGTGTCGGTTTGGGGTACGATTAATGATAATCTAGAGCTTAGAGGCTTTTCCTGGAAGCGGGGCATGAGCTACTTCATCACCGTAGTGACTCGTCATCGGACCTCAGCATATAATGAACCGGATTTGCCTAATTCACCTGCCTACATCCTTAAACCGGGACAACCGTCGCCCGGATAGCCTAGCCTTCTCCGTCCCCCCATCGCAATTATCACCAGTACGGGAATATTAACCCGTTTCCCATCGACTACGCATTTCTGCCTCGCCTTAGGGGTCGACTCACCCTGCCCCGATTAACGTTGGACAGGAACCCTTGGTCTTCCGGCGTGCGGGTTTTTCACCCGCATTATCGTTACTTATGTCAGCATTCGCACTTCTGATACCTCCAGCATGCCTCACAGCACACCTTCACAGGCTTACAGAACGCTCCCCTACCCAACAATATTTACATATCGCTGCCGCAGCTTCGGTGCATAGTTTAGCCCCGTTACATCTTCCGCGCAGGCCGACTCGACCAGTGAGCTATTACGCTTTCTTTAAATGATGGCTGCTTCTAAGCCAACATCCTGGCTGTCTGAGCCTTCCCACTTCGTTTCCCACTTAACTATGACTTTGGGACCTTAGCTGGCGGTCTGGGTTGTTTCCCTCTTCACGACGAACGTTAGCACCCGCCGTGTGTCTCCCGTGATAACATTCTTCGGTATTCGTAGTTTGCATCGAGTTGGTAAGTCGGGATGACCCCCTAGTCGAAACAGTGCTCTACCCCCGAAGATGAGTTCACGAGGCGCTACCTAAATAGCTTTCGGGGAGAACCAGCTATCTCCCGGTTTGATTGGCCTTTCACCCCCAGCCACAAGTCATCCGCTAATTTTTCAACATTAGTCGGTTCGGTCCTCCAGTTAGTGTTACCCAACCTTCAACCTGCCCATGGCTAGATCACCGGGTTTCGGGTCTATACCCTGCAACTCATTCGCCCAGTTAAGACTCGGTTTCCCTACGGCTCCCCTATACGGTTAACCTTGCTACAGAATATAAGTCGCTGACCCATTATACAAAAGGTACGCAGTCACCCCACCCCAAAGCACATTCACTGCTTGTTTTGTGTGTTGGGCGTCGCAAAAAACGCTCCGCCAACGCGTGTTGAATGTCACTTCAAAGTTGTCCTCAACACCAGAAAATGCTTTGGTGGTGGGGCTCCCACTGCTTGTACGTACACGGTTTCAGGTTCTATTTCACTCCCCTCGCCGGGGTTCTTTTCGCCTTTCCCTCACGGTACTGGTTCACTATCGGTCAATCAGGAGTATTTAGCCTTGGAGGATGGTCCCCCCATATTCAGACAGGATAACACGTGTCCCGCCCTACTCGTCGAGTTCACAACACTAACACCTTCGGATACGGGGCTATCACCCTTTACTGCCGGCCTTTCCAGACCGTTCTCCTGATGCTAATGCTGATTAAGACTCTGGGCTGCTCCCCGTTCGCTCGCCGCTACTAGGGGAATCTCGGTTGATTTCTTTTCCTCGGGGTACTGAGATGTTTCAGTTCCCCCGGTTCGCTTCGTTTGACTATGTATTCATCAAACGATAGTGCAACGAATTGCACTGGGTTTCCCCATTCGGAAATCGTCGGTTATCACGGTTCATATCACCTTACCGACGCTTATCGCAGATTAGCACGTCCTTCATCGCCTCTGATTGCCTAGGCATCCACCGTGTACGCTTAGTCGCTTAACCTCACAACCCGAAGGTGTCTTCTTACAACGAGTGACTGTGCTTCATGATTTCGGCGTTAGTCCGTGCGCGCAATGCTCACGTACGTTAAGTACGCTGCGCTTGCTGTGCGCGGGCTGCCTTGAACTCATGTCGCTCGTCGACTCGATAGTTCAAAGTACACTATTCAAGTTGAGATTTTTGAGAGACTCTCACATTGTTTAAGCGATAAACAATGTGCGTTGTTTTCAATTTTCAGCTTGTTCCAGATTGTTAAAGAGCATAATTGTTAAACCAACTATTTACATAATTGGCTTAATCATTATTGGGGACATCGTCTTTCACTCGATATCGGCGCAATTGGCGTCCCCTAGGGGATTCGAACCCCTGTTACCGCCGTGAAAGGGCGGTGTCCTAGGCCTCTAGACGAAGGGGACACGAAAATTCAATTGCAAAACACCGTTTTGCTATTTTCATGTAAGTCTTATCCTCTCGAATAAGTCTCCCACGTAAAGCCATTGCTCTACTTTCTATCAGACAATCTGTGTGAGCACTTCACAAAAACACTTCAATGGTAAGGAGGTGATCCAACCGCAGGTTCCCCTACGGTTACCTTGTTACGACTTCACCCCAGTCATGAATCACAAAGTGGTAAGCGCCCTCCCGAAGGTTAAGCTACCTACTTCTTTTGCAACCCACTCCCATGGTGTGACGGGCGGTGTGTACAAGGCCCGGGAACGTATTCACCGTAGCATTCTGATCTACGATTACTAGCGATTCCGACTTCATGGAGTCGAGTTGCAGACTCCAATCCGGACTACGACGTACTTTATGAGTTCCGCTTGCTCTCGCGAGGTCGCTTCTCTTTGTATACGCCATTGTAGCACGTGTGTAGCCCTACTCGTAAGGGCCATGATGACTTGACGTCATCCCCACCTTCCTCCGGTTTATCACCGGCAGTCTCCTTTGAGTTCCCGACCGAATCGCTGGCAACAAAGGATAAGGGTTGCGCTCGTTGCGGGACTTAACCCAACATTTCACAACACGAGCTGACGACAGCCATGCAGCACCTGTCTCAGAGTTCCCGAAGGCACCAAAGCATCTCTGCTAAGTTCTCTGGATGTCAAGAGTAGGTAAGGTTCTTCGCGTTGCATCGAATTAAACCACATGCTCCACCGCTTGTGCGGGCCCCCGTCAATTCATTTGAGTTTTAACCTTGCGGCCGTACTCCCCAGGCGGTCGATTTAACGCGTTAGCTCCGAAAGCCACTCCTCTAGGGAACAACCTTCAAATCGACATCGTTTACAGCGTGGACTACCAGGGTATCTAATCCTGTTTGCTCCCCACGCTTTCGCACCTGAGCGTCAGTCTTTGTCCAGGGGGCCGCCTTCGCCACCGGTATTCCTCCACATCTCTACGCATTTCACCGCTACACATGGAATTCTACCCCCCTCTACAAGACTCTAGCTGACCAGTCTTAGATGCCATTCCCAGGTTAAGCCCGGGGATTTCACATCTAACTTAATCAACCGCCTGCGTGCGCTTTACGCCCAGTAATTCCGATTAACGCTTGCACCCTCCGTATTACCGCGGCTGCTGGCACGGAGTTAGCCGGTGCTTCTTCTGTCGGTAACGTCAATCGTTGATGATATTAGCATCAACGCCTTCCTCCCGACTGAAAGTACTTTACAACCCTAGGGCCTTCTTCATACACGCGGCATGGCTGCATCAGGCTTGCGCCCATTGTGCAATATTCCCCACTGCTGCCTCCCGTAGGAGTCTGGGCCGTGTCTCAGTCCCAGTGTGGCTGATCATCCTCTCAGACCAGCTAGGGATCGTCGCCTAGGTGAGCCATTACCCCACCTACTAGCTAATCCCATATGGGTTCATCCGATAGCGCAAGGACCGAAGTTCCCCTGCTTTGCTCCTAAGAGATTATGCGGTATTAGCTACCGTTTCCAGTAGTTATCCCCCTCTATCGGGCAGATCCCCATACATTACTCACCCGTCCGCCGCTCGTCAGCGAGAAGCAAGCTTCCCCTGTTACCGCTCGACTTGCATGTGTTAGGCCTGCCGCCAGCGTTCAATCTGAGCCATGATCAAACTCTTCAATTAAAAAGCTTGATGCTCAAAGAATGTTTACTGTCGTTTGATTTCCGAAGAAATCAAATTACCTATTAGTTCATATATATGAATTAACGTGTTAGTCACTCTTCAAGACTTAAAATCAAATATTTTTTTGATAGTGTCCTGTGAGTGCCCACACAGATTGTCTGATAAATTGTTAAAGAGCGTTGCGACTAAATCTTTTGATTTTCGACTTCGAGGTCGTTGTCGCGAGGAGGCGTATAATACGTTTTCCTCTGTGAGAGTCAAGCAATTTTTTGCTTTTTCTTTTCAGAATCTCTCGCTGCCGTTTCAGTGTTCACCGCGCTTTGCGTTGTCTTGTTCCCGGTCAGTGGTGGCGCATTATAGGGAGTCAGAAAAATCTGGCAACCCTTTTTTTCATATTTTTTTTCGTTCGCTCAGCTTTCCATCAAATTTAACTTAAATAGCTAGTTTTTGCAGCGTTTTGAACCCTTCGGCTTCGAGAACTGGTTGTAACCCTTTTACGTTGTCATCCATTAATAAGCAATATGCGAAGTTTTCCTCATCTGAATTGATGATTTCAGCTTGATTATTAATGAGCCAAATAGTTCTTCTGGCGATTGCAGAACCTGAATCAATGAATCGAGTTCCATCTGGTAGCACTTTTTCGAGTTCTTCTATTAATAAAGGAAAATGCGTGCAACCCAAAATAACGGTATCAGGCGGCTCTGGCATTCGAATCCATGGCCTAACAGTTTGAGCGACTTCATCGAGTGGTAAGGTTTCCCCATGTAACTTTCTTTCTGCGAGTTGAACTAATTCCGCAGAACCGAGGGAAATCACTTTACAGTCTGTAGCAAACCGTTCGATCAGCTCTTTGGTGTATTCACGGTTTACAGTGCCTTTCGTCGCCAATAAACCCACCACGCCATTACGCGTTAACTTAGTTGCGGGTTTAATGGCTGGAACAACCCCAACAACTGGGAACGTAAAATGTGCTCTCAAATTAGGGAGGCTGACCGTACTTGCGGTATTACACGCAATAATCACAATAGTTAAAGGATGCTTTGCAGCAATTACATTTACGATTTGATAGACCCTATCAATAATAAACTCTTCACTTTTTTCACCATAAGGGAAGGCTTCATTGTCGAATGCATAGATATAGTGGGCATTCGGGATCATTTTTTTGACTTCACGATAGACAGATAACCCGCCCACTCCAGAGTCAAACACTAGAATGGTCGGGCGAACAGATAGGGTGTTATCAGAAGTTGTAGCTTCCAGTGAGGAAATATTCTCTTCCAGCGGTGCGATAACCATACGCGGTCTCATAGTCTTTATCGAACATATTAGCTATTTTACCACGAATTGTGAGATGTGAAGTGATTGGATATGCAGCTGTGAGATCCCAGAGGCTAACACCGCCTTGTTTTACACGTCTAGAAGGAAATTGGCTATAGTCATTATCATAGCGAGAGCCTATATATTGGTAGGTTAGCCCAATATCTACTTTATCAATAGCCCAATCTAGCTGGTATTTAACTTGCTGCTTAGCCCGTCGCTCAAGAACCTTATCCGTCTTTTTGTTACGAGGGTCAACATATTGATAGGTAACTTGGTGATGAAGGATACCTGTTTCGAACTCACCAACCCATTCAACACCTTTAATTTCAGCTTCGCCAATGTTCTCATAAGTGCTAGTCGGATAACCTGATTTATATGCAATCAGGTTATCAATATCATTATGGTATGCATTGACCTGCCAAAAAAGTGGTCCCGTTGTTCCTTCAACACCAATCTCCCACTGCTTACTTTCCTCGGGTTTCAAGTTCGGATTACCTAGCGTTGTTCCATATGCCGATGAAGAATACGCATATAATTGAGTTAGATTAGGTGCTTTATAAGCAGTTGCATATGAACCAACAAGTTTGTAACCTTCATGAAACTCCCAACTAAGGCCTGATTGCCATGTTGTATGCCAATTAAATTCAGAGTGATGGTCAGAACGTATAGCGGCCTCTGCAGTTACTGAATCAATAATTGCATATTGCCCTGTGAGGTATATCCCAGTGTTATTTAACGTTTGTTTTTCATTGATCATCGCGTAGCTGCTAGGCTCAATACTTTGGCGTTGATAATCAATCCCCGCACTAATATTACCTTTATCTAATAGGTAACTATTACCCCATTGAATATTGTACTGCTTAGACTCATCAAGATTTGCAGATTCACTATATTGCCCTTTTCTAGGATCAAAATTGTAATCTTTTGAATAACCATAGCTTCCCATCAATGATGATGAATATTTTCCTTGATGATATTTCAAACCTGTTTCATAAGTACGGCTATAAAGCTTACGCGTATCAACACTAACTCCCGCATATTCTGATACGTCATAACTCGTTCGATTGTCATAACCGTACGCCCTTGCATACGCTAAGATTTCTGAAGAAAATTGATGTTCAACACCTAACCACAATGACTTGCTCAAAAAGCCATCTTTATCATATTGTCTTGGGCTAACTTCTTTTGGTGCTAAATCAAAACCTTTGGTATGCGTATAAGCCGCAGCGGCAGTTACCGTTGTATTTTCACCAATCTTTTGCTGAGTCGAACCGTTATAGTTTTGATAACTATGCGAACCAATACCCGCATTCAATGTTGTGCCATCGTTATCACGGCGAGTGATAATATTCACCACACCACCTACCGCATCTGAACCATAAACCGCAGAGCGGGCGCCGCGAATATATTCAATGCGTTGTACCAGTGAGATAGGAATTTGGCTCATATCAGAAGAGCCAGAAATACCCGCTTGATTCAAACGAACACCATCAATCAGCACTAAAACATGGCGTGACTCTGTACCACGTATAAATAAGGAGCTTTGTTGACCCATACCGCCATTTTGTGCGATATCCACTCCCGGCAGGCGCCTTAATACATCTATCACAGTGTTGGATTGCCAATGATCGATATCTTCACGAGTGACCACTGTCACTGGCGCTAATATAGAAGAGATAGGTTGTTCAAAGCGGTTCGCGGACACAACCACTTGATCAGTTTTATTATTTGCACTTGCCAAAGAAGAAGTAGCGCACAATACAGCCAGCGCAGCGGCCGATAACGGCAGCGACTTTTTATTATTCATTATGATTACACTCGGAAAATCAATTCAATTAACGTTCCGCGAGGTTGAATATAGATTCGCGCAGATATTCAACGAAGCGATTGGAAGCGTGGCAGGTATCGGACTTATAAAGTAACAAGTTGGATTTCTATATATGAAATAAAAACGATATATAAAATGAAAATTCGACCTGTTATATCCCCTAAATAATTCAAGTGACATGTAGGCGGCAAGCGACGATATCCCTAGGAGCATACTGAAGTATGTGACTAGGGTAGCTGAGCGATGCCAACACCCATGTAGCTTGAAGAATGACGGGGATACCTTAATTACCGTTGCGCGTCAGTCTTGGACTTACACCAAGTTCCCTAAACCACAGCCATTATCGTAAGTTGAATAGTTATGAGTGTCTACGGATGGATAATGAAAACTGGACATCTTCGCCGCATTCCCTACAATTTCGCTCCTGATACGAATTTATTACTGTTTTATGGAGCCAAACATGCCAAACACCTTGCACACTGACGACTACGAACAACAGCTCGTAGAAAAAACGGATCGCTTAAAGGCGATGATGGCTCCTTTTAACGCACCTGAACCTGAAATTTTTTCATCACCAAAGTCGCATTACCGGATGCGCGCTGAATTTCGCGTCTGGCACGATAATGACGATTTATTTCATATTATGTTTGATAAGGAAACTAAAGAAAGGATCCGTGTTGACCAGTTTCCTGTCGCAAGTCAGTTAATTAATGACATGATGGCAGCGTTATTGCCGTTAATTAAGCAAAATGAATTACTTCGTCATAAATTATTTCAAATTGATTATTTATCAACGCTAAGTAATAAGCTGATTGTTTCGCTGCTTTACCATAAAAAACTCAGTGAAGAGTGGGTTGCTGAGGCAAAAGCCTTAAAAGCCGTTTTAGTTGAACAAGGCTTTGATGTGCAATTAATCGGCCGAGCGTCAAAAACAAAAATCATGTTAGACAATGATTATGTTGATGAAGTATTACCGGTAATGGGTAAAAATATGGTGTATCGCCAAGTCGAAAATAGCTTTACGCAGCCAAATGCACAGGTCAATATCAAAATGTTGGAATGGGCAATTGGGGCAACACAGAATTCGACGGGGGATTTATTAGAACTTTACTGCGGAAATGGAAACTTTTCATTGGCATTAGCGCAAAACTTCGAACGCGTATTAGCCACTGAAATTGCAAAACCTTCTGTGGCTGCGGCTCAATATAATATCGAAGCCAATAATATTGAAAATGTACAAATTATTCGTATGTCTGCAGAGGATTTTACCCAAGCCATGCAAGGTGCTCGTGAATTTAGGCGCCTAGAGGGTATTTCTTTAGCAGACTACCAGTGCAATACTATTTTCGTTGACCCGCCTCGCAGTGGTTTAGATGCAGAAACCGTGAAGCTAGTTCAGGGTTATGACCATATCCTATATATTTCGTGTAACCCAGAAACGCTATGCGATAACTTAGTTGAGCTGACTAAAACGCATAAAATAGAGAAATTAGCCTTATTCGACCAATTTCCGTATACCCATCATATGGAAAGTGGGGTATTACTGAGCCGCTATTAGTTGGCTGAAAACTCGGTTATTAAAAGCAAAAACGCCGCATTTTACTGCGGCGCCTTATTAATAGAAAAGTCGTCTAAACTTAGTTTTCGACTTCTTGCTCAAGTGCCAGCTCCGCTTTTTCTTTCTTACGTGCTTTCCAGCTTGAGTACATCCACAATGCGATAATGACAATAAAGGTTGCTGGGATAAAGTTAGAGCCTATTTCAGGGTTTTGAACGCGTAAAATCGCGGCATAACCAAATAGGCCAATAAAAAAACTACCAGCAACAAATTTTGGCAACCCCATCGGCATGGCTTGATGTAAATAGCGCTGGTGTAAACAATACGCAGCCAATATTAGGGTTAAAATTGGAAAAAATGAAAAGTCGACCAACGAGTTAAACAGCGTTGAAAACGTCCCATGGGTTGCAAGGCCAATCACAAAGGCTAGCAATAATGTGCTTCTTTCATAACTTTTTTGATCCGTCATTGATTCTCCTTATTATTTAGTAAGGTCTGGGTCAGTTTGATTTTGTTTTTCCTGTTCCCGGCGGTACCAGTAATAGGCGCCTTTCGCGATCATTCTTAACTGTAATACCAGCCGTTCTTCGAGATTCCTGCGTTTTTCTTCATCAATGTCTAGCGCTTCCGCTCCTGCGCTAAAGACAATCGTTACCATGGCCTCGGCTTGCATTTCAGTAAAATGGCGAGGCATACGGCTTTCAAGTTCAAGGTAATCGGCCAATTCCGCAATAAAATGTTGAATTTCCCGAGCGACCGCTGCACGAAACTCCGCAGATGTTCCCGAACGCTCCCGCAATAATAACCTAAAGGCATTAGGGTTATTACCAATAAACTCCATAAAAGTTGAGACTGATGTACGGATCACACTCCCGCCTTTTGCAATACGCTGTCTTGCTTGGCGCATTAGCTGGCGTAACATCAAGCCACTTTCGTCAACCATCGTCAGCCCAAGTTCATCAACGTCCTTGAAATGACGGTAAAATGAAGTCGGTGCAATCCCAGCTTCACGTGCAACTTCCCGTAAACTGAGGCTAGTAAAGCTCCGTTCAGCGCTTAATTGGCTAAATGCGGCTTCGACGAGTGAACGCCGAGTTTTTTCTTTTTGTTTTGCTCTAATGCCAATTGTGTTGCTCACGGTGATCCTAATTTCTTATCATGGAAGGTCAATGTAATAAGTATTACTCTTCGCCTAGCATACCTGAAAATAATTAAACTGTTTTGGAGAAAAAGCGACTATCGCTGCAATTTACTCATTTTCAGAATTTAACTTAGCCTTTTTTCAATTAGTTTTTTAACGCTGATATACTACCAACCTTTCACTAAACAATACTTCAGCAAACCCCTACTTTATGAACCCATGAATTATATTTAGGTATTTTTCTGAGGCTCTTGAACTAAAATATTTTCTCCTAAGAATTTCAAATTGAGATAAGGCGACAAAACAAGCGAACTCCTGAAAGTATATATAAGTATGTGATTAGAGTAAGCGAATGTCGCCAACGTTGTATCGATTTGAAAGACAGCGAGGAAATTAGGTGAAATAACCAACTAATGATAACATCTTGTTGTCATTTTGTTTTAGAGCAGGTCTTACCTCATGCAACTTACCCATTTTGATGCAATAGTCATTGGTTCCGGTCCTGGTGGTGAAGGCGCCGCCATGGGGCTAGTGAAACAAGGAAAAAACGTTGCTGTTATAGAACGTTATAATAATGTCGGCGGAGGCTGTACCCACTGGGGAACCATTCCCTCAAAAGCCCTCCGTCATGCTGTTAGTCGTATTATCGAATTCAACCAAAACCCGCTTTATAGTGATAACTCCCGTAGCTTAAGCTCCTCTTTCTCCGAAATTCTACGACATGCTGAAACGGTAATTAGCCAACAAACACGCATGCGCCAAGGATTTTACGAACGTAATGGTTGCCAAATGTTTTCGGGTGAAGCCACCTTTATCGATGAACAACATATCAGTGTCCGCTACGCGGATGGAAGTTGTGATGTTTTAAGTGCAGATAAAATCGTCATTGCCACTGGCTCTCGTCCATACTGCCCTTCTGACGTTGATTTCAACCATTCTCGAATCTACAACAGTGATACTATTCTCAACCTAACCCATGAACCTCGCCATGTGATTATTTATGGTGCAGGTGTTATCGGCTGTGAATATGCATCTATTTTTCGTGGGTTAGGGGTTAAAGTTGACTTAATCAACACCCGTGATCATCTCTTGGCCTTTCTTGACCAAGAAATGTCAGATGCCTTGTCGTATCATTTTTGGAATAGTGGTGTTGTTATTCGCCATAATGAAGAATATGAAAAAATCGAAGGGGTTGAAGACGGCGTTATTGTTCACCTGAAGTCAGGTAAAAAAGTCAAGGCAGACTGTTTACTGTATGCGAACGGAAGAACCGGTAACACTGATAGCTTAGGCCTGGCTAATGTCGGGATCGAAGCAGATGGCCGCGGTTTAGTTAAAGTCAATAAAGCGTATCGCACCACTAATGAACATATTTATGCTGTTGGTGATGTCATTGGCTACCCAAGTTTGGCCTCTGCAGCTTATGACCAAGGCCGAATTGCAGCCCGAGCCATTGGGGGTAGTTTAGGTAATGCGCATTTAGTGGAAGATATTCCAACAGGGATTTATACCATTCCTGAAATTAGTTCAGTTGGTAAAACAGAACAAGAACTGACCGCAATGAAAGTGCCTTATGAAGTTGGCCGGGCACAGTTTAAACATTTAGCACGTGCACAAATCGCAGGTATGAATGTCGGCAGTTTGAAAATATTATTCCATAGAGAAACATTACAGATATTAGGCATTCACTGTTTCGGTGAGAGAGCGGCTGAAATTATCCATATCGGCCAAGCTATCATGGAACAAAAAGGTGAAGGTAATACTATCGAATATTTCGTCAATACGACGTTCAATTACCCGACGATGGCGGAAGCTTTCCGTGTTGCAGCTTTAAATGGTTTAAATCGACTCTTTTAATTATTGAGTGATTAATGGTTGCCAATAATCTGGCAACCATCATCAACTAAAAAAATAATATTGGTAGCTTAACCCTAAACTCTATTTTTATAATAGTTATCCATTGAGTTATAGATGGTCTCTGCTAATTGTTCATAGCGCCCACGTAACGGTGAACCCGGGCGATAAACTAATACGATAGTTCGTTTCGGTTCAGGTTCAATGCAATTTAAATAACATACCCCATCACGACAAACTTCATTTGGCACCGATAAATCAGGTAAAAGTGTAATTCCACTCCCTGCTGCCACCATATTTCTTAACGTTTCTAAGCTCGTTGCCCTGAAGTGTGTATCTTCTTTAGCACCCGCTTGGAAGCAAAAGCCCATTGCTTGGTCACGTAAACAGTGGCCATCTTCTAACATTAATAGTTTTTCACCTGACAATTCACTCATTTCAATCGTATCACGATCATGCCATGGGTGACTCTCATAGATAGCCAATTTCATGGGTTCTTCAAATAACGGTACAACAATGAAAGGGTCTGTTTCTTTTACTTCCGCAAGAATGGCACAATCTAATTTACCACTGTCTAACTGAGCTAATAATTGCTGAGTTTGCGCTTCATGCAAATAGATTTCTAATTTAGGGTGAGCTTGGTGCAATTGCGGAATAATATGAGGTAATAGATACGGCGCAACCGTTGGAATTAAACCAATATGTAATGGCCCTGACATGCTTTCCCCTTGGAGGGCTGCCATTTCTTGTAATACTTTAATTTCACGCAAAATAGTACGGGCTTGCTCAACCAATAACAAACCTTGTTGAGTAAAAAGAACTTTACGGCTAGTTCTTTCTAGCAACATCACGCCAAGTTCTTCTTCTAATTTACGAATTTGGCCACTAAGAGTAGGTTGGCTAACATGACAAGAATCCGCGGCACGTCTAAAGTGTTTATGTTCGGCGAGTGCGACGAGGTACTCTAAATCTCGAATATTCATATTTCTTTTCCTTTCGTGAATTCTCTGTCAAACCAAAGATAGATAATACCAATCACTATATCGATATTGTTTTGTTTTATCTATTGATAAATTGAAAAATAGGGGGAAAACCTCATTTTTTGAAGGATACACGCAATATAATGAAACAAAGTGTAATATTTAGAAATAAAATGTATCTCATTCCTGACTCTTCAACAGAGAGAATAGTTAATTAATGATTAAATTCATTTACCATTAGCATTTCAATATAACATTCCTAATAAAAGCATTAACCGTGTTTTTTTAGAATAAAATTTCAATAAATTACATCCTAACGTTGCCAAGTAAAATCCCAACATTCTCCTCAAAAAATATAGACTATTTGTGTCATTAATTCACATAATAGATAAAATCAACTTTATTTTAACATTTAGTGAATATCACTAAAATAACCAAATTATTAGAATTTAATATGTATTTAGTCACACTTCATCAGTTTTGAATTAATTAAAACATACAAATATTTATTATATTCATCTCAAACAAAAGAAACATTTTGTTATCTTTCCTTTCACTCTCTATTAAAGTTTGTAAGTTTTTATATAAAAGTAAATGTAAATTGCAGCTTAATTTTGTTAAATTTTATTTTAATCACTATTACAGATTGATAACAACAGAAAATCACTAGAGAATCCAACTATAAAAACTAACAGAAAACACAAATAATAAAACAAAACACTGCAAACTTCTTAATATACAGCCTTATTAACCATAAAAATACAAATGGATAACTTTAAATTACAATGAGAGTAATTTTGTTTTCTTTATATTTTTAAACATTTCCTTTTTTAATTTTACACCTAAATAGTGTTTTTAAATTTATAATTCCCACATCAAAAACACCAAGGAATATCAGTTCATTATTATTATTCTTATTTAATCGCACACAAATCTAATTTAAACATACAGCAAGTTGATTAATCAAAAATCAATGACGGGATACTATTATGAAAAATTTATTAACAAAAACTCAAAAATTTGGCCTTCGTTCACTCTGTGTATTGTTACTCGCTACAACCGCATCTATTCATGCTTATGCAAGTAATGACCAACAAAATGGGGTTATTCATTTCTCTGGGGCAGTCGTATTTCCGTCTTGCTTTAATGAAGTGACCGACAATCATGTCACACTGAATTGCTTAAATAACCAATCTGATATGGTTGCCAGCAAAATAAACTTGAATGATGTTGCAAATACTCAAGGTTGGAAGGTAATCAATGAAGGTAGAGGAGAGTATTCATATAACTGGGTGAATGAAGAAAAACAACTCGGAATGCTAACCATTAAATATATTTAAAAACAAACGCGTTATGGGAATCGGGGTAGTCATACTACCCCCCATTTTTTCTTCTACAACTAATCACAGTTCTAATCGTTTTTTTGCTTCCACAATAGCATTTGCCACTTGCTTCTGAGATACCCCACCTTTTGCTAACCGCTTATCTAAACAAGATTGTAGCGATAAAATTTCATAGACATCCAACTGAATAGTGTCACTGAATTTTTGCAAATCACTGAGAGCCATTTCTTCTAAAGCTTTACCTTGCCCAATTGCTGCAACAACTGCTTCACCCACGATATGATGCGCTTCGCGGAATGGAACACCTTTAGCAACGAGGTAATCAGCAAGCTCAGTTGCATTGGCATAACCTTGCTTCGCCGCATCTTCACAACGACTACGGCGAATTTGAATACCATCAAGCACCAACGCAGCCATATGCATGCAATCTAACCAAGTATCTAATGCGTCGAATAACCCTTCTTTGTCTTCTTGCATATCTTTGTTATACGCAAGAGGCAATCCTTTAAGGGTCATCATCATACCTGTTAGCGCCCCTTGGACACGCCCACATTTTCCGCGGATTAATTCCAATGCATCTGGGTTTTTCTTTTGTGGCATTAATGATGAACCTGATGTCACTTTGTCTGATAACTCGACAAAACCAGCTTCACCACTATTAAAGAAAATTAAATCTTCAGCAAAGCGGGATAAATGAACCATACCAATACTTGCGTTGGATAATAGTTCAAGCACGTGGTCTCTATCTGAAACGGTATCTAAGCTATTACGCGTTGCCGAAGCAAAACCTAACCATGATGCCAGCTGCTCACGGTCGATATCATAAGCCGTGCCTGCTAATGCCCCGCATCCTAATGGGCTGACATCTAAGCGTTTTAGTGTATCTTTTAAACGGCTTTCATCACGCGCTAACATTTCACTGTAAGCTAAGCACCAATGTGCAAAAGTGACAGGCTGGGCACGTTGTAAATGCGTATAACCTGGCATCACGGCATCTTGATTATTTTCCGCAGTCAGCACTAGCGCTTTTTGTAGCTCTGTTACCGCTTCAAGTAGCAATGCAACTTGGTCTTTACACCACAGTTTTAAATCTGTTGCGACTTGGTCGTTACGGCTACGGCCTGTATGCAATTTTTTACCTAAATCACCGACTTTATCAATCAGTTGACCCTCAACCCAGCTATGAATATCTTCTGCGTCACTTTGCAGGATAATTTCAGGGTTATCTTGTACTTCTTTAAGTAAGGCATTTAGTGCTTGTTCTAAAGTTTGTTGTTCGCTATCAGACAATACACCAACTGTTACCAGTGATTTTGACCATGCGACTGAGCCGATAATATCTTGTTGCGCCAAGCGATAATCGAAACGCAGTGAATCATTAAACTGTTTAAACCGTTGATCTGCTTGCTGACTAAAACGTCCACCCCAAAGTGCCATAACTAATCCCTACCTGATTGATAAAATAAGTTTTTAACCCCGACAGCGGTCTTGGCTGCCGGGGGACTACTATTTGATTTATTTCGCTTTGTTTTGTTCTTTCAGCGCACGGATACGTGAAGATAGCGAGTAAAGACGAATAAACCCACCTGCATGACTGTGGTCATAAACTTCATCTTCACCGAATGTGGCAAACTCTTCTGAATACAAGCTCTTATCTGCTTTTTTCTGAATCGCAGTCACTTGCCCTTTATATAATTTCAGAACAACTTCACCTGTCACATCTTGTGCTAATGACTCCGCAGCAGCTTGTAATGAATGACGTAATGGTGCAAACCAGCGCCCGTCATAAACCACATATGACATTTCTAAACCGAGTTGCTCACGCCATTTGTAGCTGTCACGGTCAAGAACCAGTTGTTCAATACCACGTAGAGCAGCCATCATAATGGTGCCTCCCGGGGTTTCATAACAACCACGAGATTTCATACCGACTAAACGGTTTTCAACGATGTCGATACGACCCACTCCGTGTTTTGCACCTAAAGTATTTAATGTTTCTAAACAACCAAGTGGGGACAATGCTTGCCCATTCACCGAAACGACTTCGCCATGTTTAACACCAACGGTAACCAGTTCAGCTTCATCCGGTGCATCTTGCGGGTCGACAGTCCATACCCAACAATCTTGGTTTGCCGCATTCCATGTGCTTTCTAATACGCCACCTTCAGTAGAAATGTGCCATGCGTTTTCATCACGACTATAGATTTTTTCTAAGCTGGCTGTTGTTGGAATATTACGTTCTTTCAGGTAATCGAGCAGTGCTTCACGGGAACGTAAGTCCCACTCACGCCATGGTGCAACGACTTGTAACTGTGGTGCTAATGCCGTATAGGTGCTTTCGAAACGCACTTGGTCATTACCTTTACCTGTTGCGCCATGGGCAACAGCATCTGCCCCTACTTTTAAGGCAATTTCGACTTGCGCTTTAGCTATAATTGGGCGAGCCATTGACGTACCTAATAAATAGCTACCTTCATATAATGCACCTGTTTTTAATACAGGGTAAATATACTCTTTGATGAACTCTTCGCGTAAATCCACTACGTAGCATTCAGATGCACCTGATTGCAGGGCTTTTTTCTCAACGCCCACTAAATCTTCACGGTCTTGCCCCACATCCGCAACGAAGGCCACGACTTCGCAATCATCATAGTTTTCTTTTAGCCATGGAATAATTGCTGATGTATCCAGACCACCTGAATATGCTAATACAATCTTTTTAATGCCCTTTTTCATAACATACCTATCCGCTCAATTAATATTGTTATTCCATGGCTCATTTATGATGCCAAGATCCGTGTTCCGATTGCTGTTCCATTAAACAGTTCGGGAAGTTGTTCTGCATGACGCCAGCTTGCGATATCCACAGAACGTTGCAAGGCTGCCGCAGCGTCTAATGCTGCATTGACCTTCACAATCATTCCGTCAGTAATAATTCCCTGTTCAATTAACTTTTGCGCTTTTTGCGTCGTCATTTCATCAATTTTTTGGCCTTTACCATCCAAAATACCGCTCACATCGGACAATAAGACCAGATCTGCGTTTAATGCTTGGGCGATAGCGGTTGCGGCTTGGTCCGCATTCACGTTCATCAACTCACCTTTTGGTGTGATACCAATAGAGCTGATAATGGGTAAATAACCCGCCCCCAACAATAATTTCAATAATTTTGCATCACCAGGTTTAGCATTACCGACATGGCCTAATTCTTCGTTTAGTTGCGTCACCGTGGCACTTTGGCCATCACCGAGAGAAAGACCTACTGCCGAAAGTTGATACTTCGTTGCCCATGCCAATAATGTTTTATTCGCAGTGCCTGCTAATGCCCCCGTAATAATATCGATTTGGTCTGCTGGCGTGACTCGCAACCCTTGCTTTTTAACCACGGGTAATTGCAGTTTTTGCATCAATTCATCAACTAAACAACCACCACCATGCACAATCACCAATTCGCGTTGATGAGCTTGCCGATAGGTTTGGATAGCTGTAAATAATTTTTCAAGCGCTTCGATGCTATCAAGTAACACTCCGCCCAATTTAATCACTAAGGGTTGCATGGGGTTAATCCTTCTTAAAGTAAAGACTGAGTTTCAGCAAAACCAAAACGAATATTCATGCACTGAACGGCTTGTGCTGCTGCACCTTTAAGTAGGTTATCTTCTGTACCCACTAAAATCAGGTGTTCACCTTTCAATACATAGCCAATATCACAAAACGGCGTACCGACTACCGATTTCAATGCAGGAACACCTTTTTCATATAACCGCACTAATGGTTTATTTTGATAGGCATCTTTAAACGTTTGTGTGATTTTTTCTGCCGTCACACCCGTTTTTACTTTGCAAGTAATCGTTGCCAGAATGCCTCGAGAGAAATTACCCAAATGCGGTGTAAAAATAACCTCTCTCCCTAAATGAGTCGCGATTTCTGGCTGGTGACGATGCGTAAAGAGGCCATAAGGTTGCAAACTCACCTCACAAAAGCTGTTGGTCATTGAGGCTTTACGGCCTGCACCGGAAACACCGCTAGCGGCATTAATGACTGGCCACATAGCTTCATCCAGTAAATCTGCTTCAATCAATGGCTTAAGTGCTAATTGGGAAACCGTTGGGTAACACCCTGGTACTGCAATCAATTGTGCTTGATGAATTTTATCAGCCTGCCATTCTGCTAAACCGTAAACTGCTTGCATTAGCCATTCAGTATTTGTATGTTCAAAGCCATAGTATTGCGTATAAAACGCAGGATCTTGAACACGATAAGCACCGGATAAGTCGAACACTACGCAGCCCGCTTCAAGAAACTGAGGTGCAATGTCATGGCTCACTTCATGTGCCGTGGCAAGGAAAACAACATCAATACCTTTCGCTGCTTCCGCGACATCGGTTAATGGCAGAACGGGAAGGTCGATGATGCCTTTATACTGAGGGTGTAAATCAGAAAAACGTTTATTTGCATCCGCACTTTGCTTCGATACCATCAATCCTTGAAGATTAACTTCCGGATGGCGTTGCAAATAAGCGGCTAATTCTGCTCCAGTATAGCCACTGGCCCCGATAATGAGTGTGTTCAACATATGCTTTCTACCTTGTACTCGTGACCCAAACAGTTTAATGTGTATTTTTATTCAAATAAAGTGCATGAATATTGATACTATTATGGATAAAGGCTGTCAACAGTGAATATTAAATTACCTGCATTTATTGAGATTTATCGTCAATTAATTGCCATTCCGTCGATTAGTGCGACTGATTCTCATTTGGATCAGAGCAATAAAGCTCTGGTGGAACTTCTCGGTGGATGGCTGGAGACGTTAGGTTTTTCGGTCAACATTCAACCTGTACCGGAAACGCGTGATAAATATAATTTGCTTGCATCCATTGGCGAAGGAAATGGTGGGTTGATGCTATGCGGTCATACCGATACCGTGCCCTTTGATGATGGGCGTTGGAGCAAAAACCCGTTTGAGCTGACAGAGCATGACGGCAAGTTATATGGGCTCGGAACCGCAGATATGAAAGGCTTTTTTGCTTTTATTATTGATGCGTTACGCGATATGGATTTAAAACAACTCAAACGCCCACTGCATATATTAGCCACAGCAGATGAAGAAACATCGATGGCTGGTGCGCGTTATTTTGCAGCCAGTACAACATTAAGACCAGATTTTGCAATTATTGGCGAGCCAACATCGTTACAACCGATTCGCGCGCACAAAGGGCATTTATCAAATGCTATCCGCATTACTGGGCAATCGGGGCACTCTAGTGACCCAGAACGTGGCGTCAATGCAATTGAATTGATGCATGAGTCTATTTCCCACCTAATGGACTTACGAAATACGTTAAAAGAACGATTTAACAACCCTGCATTTGTCATTCCCTACCCGACGATGAACTTTGGTCATATTCATGGTGGTGACGCAGCCAACCGAATTTGTGGTTGTTGTGAATTACATATGGATATTCGTCCGCTACCTGGGTTAACTTTGCAAGATTTAGATGAACTACTTAATGAAGCTCTTGAGCCGGTTAGTGCCCGTTGGCCAGGTCGCTTGACGGTTGAATCCATGCATCCGCCGATCCCTGGCTATGAATGCCCAACGGACCACAAAATGGTCGCAGTGATTGAGCAATTGTTAGGGCAAAAAGCAGATACCGTGAATTACTGTACTGAAGCACCGTTTATCCAAGAGCTCTGCCCAACGTTGGTTCTTGGCCCTGGTTCTATTGAGCAAGCACATCAACCTGATGAGTTTATTGATATGCGCTTTATTGAGCCTACTCGCCAATTAATTAGCCAAATGATTGAGCACTTCTGTTTCACTGAGTAAATCTGACTAGCCATAGATTCAAGCGCGACACTGAAAAGAGTCGCGTTTTTTATCATGAATTATTTTCCTGTTGCCTTTGAAAAAACCTCAGCGTCATAATTTAATTTAAGTATTGACTATTGATACCGATCTGGTAATTTCTTTTAGACGTCTAAACGTATAGACGCACAAATGGATATAATAACGTACAAAAAATAGTTAGTCTGCAAATTGCGAGGTTACAGGGTATGAGCTTTTTTCACGCAAATCAGCGCGAAGCGCTAAATCAAAATTTAGCTGAGTTAGATGGCCAAATTAATGTTTCATTTGAATTTTTCCCACCTCGCAGTGAAGAGATGGAGCAGACACTATGGAAATCCATCGATCGGCTCAAAAACCTGAAACCTAAATTTGTCTCCGTGACTTATGGTGCGAATTCCGGTGAACGTGATAGAACGCACAGCATCATCAAAGATATTAAAGATAAAACCGGTTTAATTGCCGCCCCTCACCTAACTTGTATTGATGCAAGCCCTGATGAACTGAAAGCCATTGCTCGTGACTATTGGAATAATGGTATTCGTCATATTGTTGCTCTGCGTGGTGATTTACCTGACAACAGCCGTAAACCAGATATGTATGCCGTTGATTTGGTTGAGTTGCTAAAAGGTGAGGCGGATTTTGATATTTCTGTCGCTGCCTACCCTGAAGTCCACCCAGAAGCCAAAAGTGCTCAAGCCGATTTAATTAGTTTAAAAAAGAAAATTGATGCGGGTGCTAACCGTGCAATTACTCAATTTTTCTTTGATGTTGAAAGCTATTTACGTTTTCGTGACCGCTGTGTCGCAACTGGCATTGATGTGGAAATTGTACCGGGGATCTTACCGGTCTCTAACTTTCGCCAACTTGAGCGCTTTGCTAAACTGACTAACGTACGCATTCCTGCGTGGATGAGCAAAATGTATGAAGGATTAGACGATGACCCAGAAAGCCGTAATCTTGTCGGTGCATCCATTGCCATGGACATGGTTAAAATTCTTAGCCGTGAAGGCGTAAAAGATTTCCACTTTTACACATTGAACCGTTCTGAGCTCACCTATGCTATCTGCCATACTTTAGGCGTTAGGCCTTAGCCCCTCAATGTCGTGATATATTTTTAAAAGTACATCACGACATTGCTTTATGAAAGTTTCCTAATTCCACTTAGTTAAACTCATTGAAACCGAAAAATTCCAACAATGAGTATTAAATATGAAAGTTGAGTCCAATATCTCTTCGGTGAATACTTCACCATCCACCTCGATTAAAACAGCCGCATTCCCTACTGGATCATTTGAACAACGGGATGTCGTGATTATTAATCCCTATATGAATGGAGGTGGCGATAAAGCACTGGGTAATAAAGTCGCAAACATTGCATTAAATGATGGCTGCAGAGTATCCATAATTTCAATGAATGCTGACGATATTGCAAAAATGGACTATCGTAATTTGTCGTTAAATGACCCCACTTTTAATTCAATTGACCAATTGAGAAATCCATTACTTATTATTACTCCAATTAGCACACTGGAATCTCAACAAATTGAGTTTTGCATCACGCGGCTATGTCAATATCTTGATTTTAACAAACAAAAAGTAATGATCCTTGATGAAATGGATGTCCTTCCTCAAGACAGTAAACTACGAGAATGTATAAAGCACCTATATCATAATGGGTTTAAAAATATCCACGCTTATAACTTAGGGTTAAATAATGGGATAGGTTATTTAGCAACAGAACAGAAACAGATAGATAATATTAAACACCGTTTCAGATATGAGTTATCCAACTTAATGGATAGTTATAATTTATCGTTAGCAAAAGATACCCACCACTATTTAGCCTATCTCAGTGCTGAACCTGTGTACCGGCAAGCCAAGCTCCCCATGCACAGTGCACAATTGTTCATAACTAATAAACTTATAGAGACACAGCATGATAATAAAGATACAAATTTTATTATTGTGATACGCCAGCTAGCCAATTGCTATCGTGATAATTTCAATATAGAAGAATTTGTTAGGCATACAAAACACTACTTTGACGGTAAAGAAACTGTTTCCTCAGCCATACAAGAAATACTGACAAAAAAAGAAGCAGGGAAATTTGGTTCGCCAATGTTATTTTCAAAAGCACAATTATATCTTGCAGATACAGAACAAGGGAAATTAGAAAAACTTTTTGAGCTTAAAGGTACTGGAAACCGACAAATTAATATTGTTGTAACTGAATCCCTCCCCAAAAATATTTTTGAGGATTTCATGTGCTTGGCTGATTCCGGCATGATGAGCGGTGATCAGTCACTTAGTGAGTATTTATCCTTAAAAAACGCCGTGCCTTACTACGAAATGCAACCATGGAAAGAGGGAGTTGCTGATGGCTTAATCAAGTATGCAGAACAACATGGAACCAAAGATACTATGGTTTCTAAAATCAGTGGTTACAAACTTAATGGCGGCACTAGGGCTTTCTATTTAAATGCAACCCAGTATATTCCACCGACTCCAGAACAATTAGCTCAAGAAGAGGCAACTAATAAGAAAATTGCTAGCTTAAAAGCCAATGGTAAAATTCGTGAGTTCATCACGCCAAAAAAAGAATGGAAAAGATGGGATCAGTAGAAAGCAAGTCACTAATCGAGCAGAAGGCGGGATCACTCCGCCATCCTTTCACACCAATGTATGTACGGCTCCGTATATGGCGGTTCCTATCTATATTGAAATAAATCCAATACATGAATCTGTTTCGTTCATTGTGCCTACAAGCCGCTCAGAAAGCATATGTGATTTGTCGCTCGTGATATGCTATTGGTTAGCTAGCACTACTTTAGTTAGCTTAAAAATAAAGATCATCAATTATCCGGAACTGGCTATTTATATTTATTGTTTACAAAAGAACTTCTGTTTTTTACAAAAATACATTGACGTGATATCGAAACTGATTAGTTTTCCGACCCACATATCCATAATAAAACCAGTGTTATTATCTTCTATATTCAAGTTTATCTTACCGCAATAAATATATTTAACGGTTAATGGTATAAATTAATTTTTAATATAATGAAAATTATAGCTTAAATATCAACCACAGAATTTAACATTACTGAAATATTAAATCCCCACAAATAATCATGTATTTCTCCTACAATTATCGCCCCATGCAAAATCAAATAAAAATAGCTAAAAAGCTAAATTCATAGAAATAAAAACCATAAAAATGTAATAATTCAGTTAAATTATGCAGTTTTTAGTATCATCTTATAAACACAAATCACCCTTTGATAAAATTATCTATCAAAAAAACAATCGCAAACCATCATTCACTCCACTATTACTTTCTAATTATGACATTTTTCATTAAATTATCTTTTTTATTTGAACGCTTTTGAATTTTTCAAAAGTCAGCGTATATTTAATATTGAGCTCAAAATTAATACTATTTAATTACCACATGGTTATTGAGGAATTAAGAAATGAGTAATAATGCATTAAATTCAAAACACAATGGAATGGATGATGTCTACGCATCATTAGAATTATCCAAATCATTACCAAAAACCAAATTTCCATTGAAAGAACAAGCACCACGTAATGTATTTAGTGCAGTACGCGATGAATTAATGTTAGATGGGAATTCACGCCAAAACTTAGCGACATTCTGCCAGACATGGGTAGATGATGAAATTCGTGATTTGATGGATTTGTCTATCGACAAAAACATGATAGACAAAGATGAATATCCACAAACGGCTGAAATTGAAAACCGCTGTGTACATATGTTAGCAGATTTATGGAATTCACCAGATGCAGAAAATACCCTTGGTTGTTCAACCATCGGGTCCTCAGAAGCTGCAATGCTTGGTGGGCTCGCGTTAAAATGGCAATGGCGCAAAAAACAAGCCGCTAAAGGGAAACCGACTGATAAACCCAACTTAATTTGTGGCCCAGTTCAAATCTGTTGGCACAAATTTGCCCGTTATTTCGATGTTGAACTCAGAGAGATTCCACTTGAAGGCGACCGCCTTATCATGACACCGGAAGAGGTGCTCAAACGCGTCGATGAAAATACCATTGGTGTGGTCCCAACGCTTGGGGTGACATTTACCTGCCAATATGAGCCCGTCAAAGCCGTACATGATGCGCTCGATAAACTGCAAAAAGAGACTGGATTGGATATCCCTATCCATGTGGATGGTGCGAGTGGCGGGTTCTTAGCCCCATTCTGTGCGCCAGACTTAGAATGGGATTTCCGCTTACCACGCGTAAAATCCATTAATGCATCCGGCCATAAATTTGGTTTAGCCCCATTAGGCGCTGGCTGGGTAATTTGGCGTGAAGCCAAAGATCTCCCAGAAGAATTGATTTTTAATGTGAATTATTTAGGTGGCAACATGCCAACATTCGCACTCAATTTCTCTCGTCCTGGTGGCCAAATCATTGCTCAATATTATAATTTCTTGAGACTAGGTCGCGAAGGCTATGCAAAAATCCACAACGCTTGCTACGCAACCGCACAATATCTCAGCCGTGAAATTGAAAAATTAGGGCCATTTGAAATGATTTTTGATGGTGATAGCCAAACGGGTATCCCGGCATTAGCCTGGAAACTAAAAGAAGGCACAACCACCAGCAAATATTCCCTCTATGACATCGCAGACAAACTGCGTAGTCGCGGCTGGCAAGTTCCCGCCTATTCCATGCCAGCAAACCGTGAAGACCTTGTTATTCAACGTATTCTAGTACGTCATGGTGTTAGTTTAGATTTAGCGGCATTACTGATTGATGACTTCAAACGTACTTTAGAATATTTCGATAAGCACCCCGTCAATCAACCGCTAACGGAAGAAGAAGGCGGCGGCTTTAATCATAGTTAATTCTTTTATTCATGATTGTGTTGTTAACGAGCCAAAGAGCTTTAGGTTCTTTGGCTCCTACTGAGATCCGCCCAGCAAAGGCTGATTGTTTATCGATTTGAGGAGAACTCGTATGGCAACAACGACAGCTCCAGCCGCAAAACAGCTCACATTACTCGGCTTTTTTGCCATTACCGCATCGATGGTGATGGCTGTTTATGAATATCCAACATTTGCGACATCTGGCTTTAGCCTCGTATTTTTCCTGCTATTGGGAGGATTATTGTGGTTTATTCCTGTCGCCTTGTGTGCCGCAGAAATGGCAACCGTAGAAGGTTGGGAGGAAGGTGGTGTATTTGCATGGGTTTCTAACACATTAGGCGAACGCTGGGGATTTGCCGCCATTTCATTTGGTTATTTACAAATAGCAATTGGCTTTATTCCTATGCTGTATTTCGTCTTAGGGGCACTGTCTTATATTTTAAATTGGCCAGAACTTAATACAGACCCTATCACTAAAACAATAGGGGCGCTTGTTATTCTCTGGGTATTGGCTTTCACTCAATTTGGTGGAACCAAATACACGGCAACCATTGCAAAAATCGGTTTCTTCGCAGGTATTTTGCTCCCAGCTCTAATTTTAGTCTTTTTAGCGATCAGCTATTTAGTTAGCGGCTCACCATTAGCTATTGAAATTAGTACTGAAACTTTTATTCCTGATTTCACCAAAATTGGCACACTAGTGGTATTTGTTGCCTTTATTTTGAGTTATATGGGTGTTGAAGCATCCGCAACCCACGTCAATGAGATGAAAAACCCCGGCCGAGATTACCCCGCAGCGATGTTTTTACTGATGATAGCGGCAATTTGTTTAAGCTCAATTGGTGGGTTATCGGTGGCAGCCGTGATCCCAAACAGTGAAATTAATTTATCTGCTGGTGTAGTACAGACATTCAATGTGCTTGTCACACACTTTAATTCCTCCCTTGAATGGGCCGTAAGAATTATTGCTGCATTATTATTACTTGGTGTGCTGGCTGAGATTGCTTCTTGGATTGTGGGGCCATCCCGCGGTATGTATGTCGCGGCACAGAAAGGCATTCTGCCGCAAAGCTTTGCCAAGGTGAATAAAAATGGCGTGCCGGTAACACTGGTGATTTCCCAATTACTGATCACAACAGTGGCAATTATTGTCCTCACCAATACTGGGGGCGGTGGCAATATGTCATTCCTTATTGCGCTCGCCTTAACCGTAGTTATCTATTTATGTAGCTATTTCATGCTATTTCTCGGTTACATGCATTTAGTGTGCAAGCAACCAGAGAAAAAACGTGCATTTAATATTCCCGGAGGAAAAGGCGTTAAAGTTCTCGTCGCATTAGTTGGCTTCATTATTTCTATCTTAGCCTTTATTGTTTCATTCTTCCCACCGAGCTCTTTACCTGAGGGGGCGAGTGATAATACCTATGTGACATTACTTACGGTTAGCTTTGTGATTATTTTCTTACTTCCCTTTGTGATTTATGCTTTCCATAACAAACAAGGTAAAAAAACGAATGTCGCGATGGTGCATATCAAAACGCACAATGCGCCAGCTAACCATTTCTTTATTCACCCTCGAGCTCGCTCTACATATCACTTGATTCATCATGATAAACCAGATGATGGCTCATCCAATTCGTAATACCCTGTAAAAATAATGAGGGCTACCATTTGGTAGCCCTCATATTATTCAAGTATTTTAAAAATCAACAAACTAACCCGTATTACGCATACCTGCAGCAACCCCTGCAATCGTTACCATCAAGGCTTGCTCGACACGTGGGTCTGGGTGCTCTTGTTGGCGAGAACGATGTAAAAGCTCTGCTTGTAAGACGTTTAATGGGTCGGTATAGACATTACGTAACGCGATAGATTCTGCTATCCAAGGTAAATCCGCCATTAGCGCTTCGTCTTTCGAAACCGCCAATACGCTTTTAATATCCTCAGACAACTGGTCACGTAGTTTTTGCCCTAATGGCCATAAGCGCTCTTCCACTAAGCGGTGGTCATAATATTCTGCCAGCCATAAGTCTGCTTTTGCATAAACCATTTCTAACATCGCAATACGTGTATTAAAGAATGGCCACTGCTGCCACATTTCATCAAGAACAGCTTGTTTGCCTTCTTTCTCAATGACATGTTTCAGTGCTGCACCAGCGCCTAGCCATGCGGGAAGCATTAAACGGTTCTGCGTCCATGCAAAGATCCATGGAATAGCACGCAAAGTTTCCACGCCACCCGTTGGTCTACGTTTTGCAGGACGTGACCCAAGCGGTAATTTACCTAACTCTAGTTCAGGCGTCGCAGCGCGGAAATAAGGGACAAAATCCGGTTGTTCACGCACATAATCACGGTACATCGCGCAAGACACATCAGATAGTGAATCCATCACGGACTTCCACTCATCTTTTGGCTCTGGTGGTGGTAAAAGATTCGCTTCTAATATTGCACTCGCGTATAAGGCAAGGCTGCTAATCGTGACTTGTGGCAAGCCGAATTTAAAACGGATCATTTCGCCTTGTTCTGTTACCCGCAGCCCACCTTTTAAACTACCTGGTGGTTGAGAAAGTAATGCTGAATGTGCAGGTGCACCGCCGCGGCCAATTGTACCGCCACGCCCATGGAATAATGTCAGTGTGACACCTTCTTTCTCACACAGCTTAATGAGTGCATCTTGTGCACGATATTGCGCCCATGACGCCGCCATTACCCCTGCATCTTTAGCCGAATCGGAGTAACCAATCATCACCATTTGGCGGTCATCAATAAGGTCGCGATACCACTCAATGCTTAAAAGCTTGGTCATCACGCTTTCAGCGTTGTTTAAATCTTCCAGTGTTTCAAATAGTGGCGCTACTGGCAAACGGACTGATGCTCCATTCTCTTTCAGCAACAATTTTACCGCCAACACGTCTGACGGAACTTTCGCCATTGAAATAACATAAGCTGCGATAGAATCATTTTTGGCTTTCGCAATCACACGGCAAGTTTCAAATACTTCCTGTGTTTCTGCGCTCGGTTGCCAGTCTTGAGGGATCAATGGGCGTAACGATTGTAGCTCTGCCAGCAAGAATTGTTGTTTTTCCTCTTCTGACCACTGTGAGTAATCACCCAACCCTAAATACTGAGTTAGCTCTGCAATGGCTTCGGTGTGACGAGTGCTTTCTTGGCGGACATCAATACGTACCAGTTGCAAACCAAAGCTACGAATACGGCGCAGAGTATCCAACAACTGACCATTCGCAATGATTTTCATATTGCAGGCAATTAATGATTGATAACATGCATATAGCGGGTCCCATAACTGGGCGTTGTCTACCAATAAGTCTGCTGGTGGTAAAACTTGCTCGCCTTTAACACGACGCTCTAAATACTCTAATGTCGAGAATAATTGACTACGTAAATTTTTCGCAATTTGGCGATAAGGCTCATCAACGTCATCTCCCCCTGCTAGCGCACGCAGCTCTGGGGTTGCTTCTGTCATTGAAAGCTCTGAAACCAACACTTGAATATCTTTGAGGAATAAGTCCGCCGCTTTCCAGCGGCTCAGTAATAGCACCTGACGAGTCACATCCGCAGTCACGTTCGGGTTGCCATCACGGTCGCCTCCCATCCATGAGGTAAAGCGGATTGGATTCGCTTCAACGGGTAATACCGCGCCGATTGAATCTTCCAACTGTTCATTAAATTCACGTAAGAAAGCGGGCACCCCTTCCCACAATGAATTTTCAACAACGGCAAATCCCCATTTCGCTTCATCAATGGGCGTTGGGCGAATTTTACGAATTTCATCGGTATGCCATGATTGCGCCACTAATTGGCGTAAGCGGCGCATGATATTATTACGTTCATAATCTGCAATATCATCATGGTCGAGTTGTGATAAGCAGTTGTTTACCTCAACCAGTTTATGGATCAACGTACGGCGGGCAATTTCCGTTGGGTGAGCCGTTAAAACTAGCTCAATTGAAAGCTGTTCAACCGCTTTTTGAATATCGCCATCCGTGAAGTTTTTGCCTTTTAATCGGCTAAACAGATTTTTCAATGCCACTGGATTACTTGCCGCTTCACCGTGAGGCGAAATGCTGTGATATTGCTCAGCAACATTTGTCAGGTTTAAGAATTGGTTAAATGCCCTTGCAACGGGTAGCAATTCATCATTAGAAAGATTTTGTAATGTCATCAGCAGTTTTTGGCGCTGAACTTCATTACCTGCACGGGAAGATTTGGAAAGCTTACGAATGGACTCAACTTTGTCGAGTATGTCCTCACCTAAGGCTTCCTTGATGGTATCGCCGAGTAGCTTACCCAGCATACTGACATTACTGCGCATTGCGGAATATTGCTGATTCATGAGACTCCTGACCTTGTGCTTCTGGCAGAATGCATTCCCGCACGGTTCACGGTTAACAGACTGCACCCAGTTTCCTGTAACAAAATTTCAGTCGGCTGCGTTAGAGTTGTCGTTTTGTGATGCAGGCCGCTAAATTTACCCTTCAGTGTATATTCATATCAGAAAAAAATGACTTTGGGGGATTTTTCTGAAATTTAATTACAGCCTTATTTTTATTAATTTTTCTTATTTAAGTATTGTTTCAGCGCAATATATCGTCGATTCAGCACTTTTAAGACATGAATAATGTTTAAGAATTAAATCATCAGAATAAAAAACAGAAAATGAAGGGGTAAATTAAAAATATTCATAATGCATCGGTGCCCTCAATACCACCAAGAACACCAATACACCTGAAAAATGATTATAAAAGTTGAGAGAGCCGGTTGAGATCCGACTGAATAGCGCCAGCGGTCACATCGCGCCCGGCTCCTGGCCCACGGATCACCAATGGGTTGTCTCGATACCAACGGCTCTCGATAGCAAACACATTGTCACCCGGTAATAATGAGGCCAGCGGATGTTCCGGTTTCACGGCTTCCACACCGACTTTCGCTTTGCCTTTTACTGCATCAAACCGTGCCACATAGCGTAGCACTAACCCTAGTTCTTGCGCCGCTTCTAAACGTTGCTGCATCTGCTCATTAATAATGGCGCTATTTTCAAAGAACTCATCGAGTGAACCCGTCTGAGCCTGTTTCGGTACTAAAGATTCCACTCTCACATCATCGGGTTCGATGTCATAACCTGCTTCACGGGCTAAAATAATTAATTTTCGCATGACATCTTGCCCTGATAAATCAATGCGTGGATCTGGTTCAGTTAACCCTTGCTGCCAAGCTTGCTCTACTAGCTCGCTAAATGGGATAGAACCGTCAAACTGTAAAAATAGCCATGATAGCGTTCCGGAAAAAATACCACTGATAGCCAGGATCGAATCACCACTTTCTTTTAAGTCCCGTACCGTATAGTTAATCGGTAACCCTGCACCTACTGTTGCGTTGTATAGCCAGTGACGACCTGTTTTCGAAAACGCATCGCGTATTTGACGATATTGTGCCGTTTGCGCCGCTCCTGCAATTTTATTTGCACTGATCACATGAAAACCATAACTCGCAAAATCCACATAGTTATCTGCCAGTGTCTCACTTGCGGTGACATCTAATACCACTAAATCATCATAAGGATGGGAACGCATCCATAAAAATAGGCTATCGTCCTCATGCTCTACAGCTTCGTCATCAAAGAAAGCCAGCGCACGGCTGGGGTCAATCCCTTGGTAATTCAGCAAACTACGGCGGCTGTCTACTACACCTGCTAAGACAAAATCAAAGTCGCTACGTGCCGAAATCTTGTATTGCTCCGCAGCAAAAAGTTCTAACCAACGCGCACCAATATTCCCTTTACCAAATAACACTAAACCAATGCGTTTTTCTGCACGGAATAAGCTCTGGTGCATCCCTTGAATTAAGTGCTCTGTTTGGTTAGAACGCAAAACAGCGACTAAGCTGATGGCATCCTCTGAATGCCAAATAAATTCAACAGGCTGCCCTTTTAATTCCTCATAAAAACGGTGGCTATGTAATGGCTTTTTACACACACCTGCACCGACTAGCGCAACCAAAGAAAAACCTTCACGTAATGATAATGACCCCGGCAACCCGGCTTCTTCAAGGGTATTTAAGGCACTTTCGACAATTTCAGAGGTATAACATAATTGCAGCAAAGAGCGGTCATGATGAATACCACGCGCCAAAGGACGCAATTGAGCACGCTTAAGTAATAAATCCACATCTTTGCAGATTTGTTTAAAATCACGGCCAGCAGCGATGCGCAATTCAATTAAGCACACATCATCATGGCTAGTCACGATTTTTGCCCCTGCTCCTGACGCAAGTACCCGTTCAATTTTTGTTGAGCCCTGCTCCGGTTGATAGCTACACCTTAATTGCAAATCAATATTGCTCACGGAAACGGGTTGTAAAGTGCGTGTATGTAAAACAGGAGCCGCTAAGCGCGCCAATTCACTGGCTTCATCTAGGCGCAATAAGGGTAATAAACAGGCATCTTTCACTTTACGAGGGTCAGCGCTATATACTCCAGCGACATCACTCCAAATCGTTACTTTTCCCACATCTGCCAGTGCACCGACTTGTGTTGCGGAATAGTCACTCCCATTACGCCCAAGCAGTACCGTCTCACCTTGCTGATTACGCGAAATAAAACCTGTCACGACAATACGTCGGTTCGGTAACTGAGTTAACTGTTGTTGCAATAAATAACGCGATTGTGTTTCATCGACCTGCGGTTGTGCCGCACGCTCAGCGCGTAAAAATAAACGCGCATCTAACCAAGCACTCGCCATGCCGGCCTGTGCAAGCACCTCAGCCATAAGGCGCGCAGACCAAATTTCACCGTGCCCTACCACTTCTGCATAAGTCGCATCATTAGTCGGTTTATCCAACAACGCACTTAAACGCTCTAAATCGTGAATAAATAATTGGCTTAATTCTACGGCTTTTTGTTCCGGTAAAAGAGATTCAATTAAATCAAGTTGATAGCGGCGTAACGACTGTTGAGCTTGATGAGCCGAAATACGATCACTTTGGCTTAATTTTAACCAATTGATCAACTGATTAGTTGTACTACCCGCGGCAGAAACCACCATTAAATCACCAGGTTGACTATAGTTCGCCATAATTGCTGCAACGCGTTGATAGCACTTCGCATCGGCTAAACTACTGCCCCCAAACTTATGTAACTGACGGTGACAAGGAGCCACCTCAACCGCTGTTAGTACACTCATCAAAAACTCCGCTAACGTTGTCCCGCAACCTGAAATGCGTGATCTAAGTCTGTGATTAAATCCTGAGGATCTTCAATCCCCACTGAAATTCTTAGCAAGCTATCTGTAATCCCCGCTTGCGCACGAGCTTCTGCTGACATACCTGCATGCGTCATTGTCGCAGTATGGGAAATCAATGTTTCCACCCCACCCAATGACTCCGCCAATGTAAACAGGCTAAGTGAGCGAAGAAAATGGCGAAGTTGTGACTCATCACCTGCAAATTCAAAACTCAACATGGCGCCAAAACCTTTTTGTTGTTTCAGCGCTATTTCGTGCCCAGGATGATCTTCCAATGCAGGATAATACAATTTTTTCACTAAAGGCTGCGATTTAAGATATTTTACGATCTCTTGTGCGTTTTGCTGTTGCTGTAACACACGAGGGGATAGAGTTCGGATGCCTCTTAATAATAAGTAGCTATCAAAAGCGCCCCCAGTGACACCAATATTATTCGCCCACCACGCTAATTCTATTGCCCATTTTTCCTCTTTGGCAATCACTACACCAGCCACAATATCTGAATGACCATTAAGGTATTTTGTACATGAATGCACAACAAAGTCAGCCCCTAATGACAGTGGTTGCTGGAGGATAGGGCTTAAAAATGTATTGTCGACAACCACTAACGCGCCAACATCATGCGCTAATTGCGCAATATGCTGTATATCAAAAATTCTTAATAATGGGTTACTGGGTGTTTCAATTAAGACTAATTTAGGTTTTTTAGCGAGCGCAGCTCGTAATGCAGATTCATCACTTTGATCGACAAATTGCACTTGGTAAGCCCCACGCTGACTTTGGCTATTAAATAACCGATAACTTCCACCATAACAATCATGAGGTGCAACTAATAGATCACCGGGCTGTAAAAAAACAGTACAGAGTAAATGAAGCGCTGACATCCCACTGTTGGTCATTACTGCGCCGCTCCCCCCCTCAAGCTGTGCCAATGTTTTTTGCACAATATCGCGACCTGGATTTCCACGGCGTGAGTAGTCATGTGCGCGAGGCTCATTAAAATCAGTGAAGTTATAGGTGCTAGACAAATAAATGGGAGGCACAACACAACCAAATTGTTGGTCATCATTTAATCCATTATGAATTGCGATGGTTGACGGCTTGTAAGTCATAAACGCTTCTCCTGAACAGTGATAGGCCAAATCATACCCATCGGATGTTTAGACGTCAACATATCTAGACGTCTAAACCTCTTTACGTTTATATCAAGTAATGGAATAATCAGCCTTAATAATTATGTGTAAATTGATAGTCAATCGCATAAGTGGATTTAACTTGTTAATTTTAAACATTATTTTTTATTAAAATAAGTGAATCCTCATCGAACATATATGCAGATATTCTCGATTTAGAGCTTAGAATAAGTTCCTATTAAAAAGAATATGTATATTATTTTTAATTATTACTGAAAATATCCAAGGTAACCCATGGCTGAATGGAATGGTGAGTATGTCAGTCCGTATGCTGAACATGGCAAAAAGAGTGAGCAAGTAAAGAAAATTACAGTATCTATTCCTTTGAAGGTACTAAAAATTTTAACTGATGAGCGTACTCGCCGTCAGATCAACAACTTACGTCATGCCACTAACAGTGAATTACTGTGTGAAGCATTTTTGCATGCATTCACAGGCCAACCACTGCCAAATGATGAAGACTTGCGTAAAGAACGTAATGACGAGATCCCTGAAGCCGCAAAAGAAATCATGCGCGAATTAGGTATCGACCCTGAAACGTGGGAATATTAATCCTAATTAGTCGCCATTACGTGCCTCAAAGTTTTAACTACGTCGCAAACCTTGCGACGTAGTGCCTTTCCTTATATTTTATTCAAGATAGCTATAACTATAATGGCGATACGCTCAAGTCTAAAGTCAAAGTACGCAGTAATGACATCATGCTCGGTGTCGTTTATCACTTCTAATTTCTTCATTTAGACATAAAAACGCTTATTTTGGGCATTAAAAAAGGGAAACTCAGTTTCCCTTTTTTTCGCATTTCACAAGTTCGATTATTTTTTAGAACCTGGGATGCTGAAACGTTGGTTGAAGCGATCAACACGACCACCAGTCGCAACATCACGCTGTTTACCAGTATAGAACGGGTGGCAGTTACCACAAACGTCCAGGTTCAGCGAGTGACCAGCAGTTGAATTAATTTTCATTACATTACCGCAAGAACAAGTTGCAGTAACTTCTTCGTATTTAGGGTGAATACCTTTTTTCATGGGAGAACCTCTATTAAGGCCGTGTCGCCATTCCAGCCCTAACGCCGGACACCACACGTCGTGTTGATTGAATTTAATATATTGGTAAAAATAAATACCAAAGGCGGCGGATCATACAGAAATTCTGTTTATCACGCAATGAAAACTGAGTAAATTTTGTGGTACTCTAGTCAACAATCGCTCGCATTATCGCATAAAAAATAGACGGAAACCCAGATATGATCGTCGTTCAGGTGGCTTTACCTGTCCCATTAAACCGCACATTTGATTATCGCCTTCCTGATAACATGCCACTGCCAGTGATTGGCAGCCGTGTTATGGTACCGTTTGGCAAGCGTCAAGCCTTAGGTATTGTGGTAAAACACAGCGATAAAAGCGAGTTTGCTGAAGATAAATTAAAAGCTATCGAACTGGTTCTCGACCATCAAACGCTCTTCCCAGATGATATTTGGCAACTATTATTGTGGTCTTCCCAATACTATCACTACCCAATTGGCGAAGTACTATTCCACGCATTACCCACTCTATTGCGCCAAGGTAAACCTGCAGAATTTACCCCTATTTGGCAATGGCAAGTGACAGATGAAGGCTTAGCCGTTGACCTTAATGAGCTCAAACGCTCCCCAAAACAACAGCAGGCCCTCGCACTTTTACGTCGTAGACCCGTTTATCGCCATCAAGTGAATGAGCTTGAAATCAGTGAAAGTGCTCTACAAGCACTGAAAAAGAAAGCTTATATTGAGTTACATCCCGTTCAACCGACGAGCGAAAAATGGCAACCAAACTTTACAGTTTGCGGTGAACGGTTGCGGCTTAATAGTGAGCAAGCCACCGCTGTCGGTGCTATACGCGCTGAAGATAACCAATTTTCGCCATGGCTGCTCGCAGGGATAACGGGGTCCGGTAAAACAGAAGTGTATCTGAGCGTATTGGAAAATGTTCTTGCTCAAGGTAAACAAGCTTTAGTTTTGGTGCCTGAAATTGGCTTGACCCCACAAACTATCAGCCGCTTTCGTGAGCGCTTCAATGAGCCTGTTGATGTTTTACACTCAGGGCTGAACGATAGCGAACGTTTAGCAGTTTGGCTACGCACCAAGCAAGGTCAAAATGCCATTATTATTGGTACACGTTCGGCACTGTTCACGCCTTTCGCCCACCTTGGCATTATTATTATTGATGAAGAGCATGACAGCTCATACAAACAACAGGATGGTTGGCGTTATCATGCACGTGATTTAGCCGTTTTTCGCGCTAAAAAGAACAATATTCCTATTGTGATGGGCACTGCGACGCCATCGTTAGAAACCTTACTAAATGTACAGCAACATAAATATCGGCAATTAAATCTCACTATTCGTGCCGGTAATGCACGCCCTGCGGCTCAACATCTTATTGACTTAAAAGGCCAGCCACTAAAATTTGGCCTTTCTCACTTATTAATTCAACATATTAAAGAACACCTTGCACAAAATAATCAGGTGATTTTATTTTTAAATCGCCGTGGTTATTCCCCAGCATTAATTTGCCATGAATGCGGATGGATTGCTGAGTGCCAGCGCTGTGACCACTATTACACCTTGCATCAAAATTTCCATCAATTACGCTGCCACCATTGTGACAGCCAGCGCCCAGTTCCTCATCAATGCCCACAATGTGGTTCAACGCATTTAGTGCCTGTTGGAATGGGAACTGAGCAACTTGAGGAAGGTATTTGTGAACTGTTCCCTGACACTCCCGTTACGCGTATTGACCGTGATACCACGAGCCGTAAAGGCGAACTGGAACAACATTTAAATCAAGTACATGAAGGAGGAGCTCGAATTCTTATTGGCACACAGATGTTAGCCAAGGGCCACCATTTCCCTGATGTCACCTTAGTCGCCTTATTAGATGTTGACGGAGCTTTGTTCTCGAGTGATTTTCGTGCAGCCGAACGGTTTGCTCAATTATACGTACAAGTTTCTGGCCGAGCAGGGCGAGCCGGTAAACAAGGTGAAGTGTTCTTACAGACCCACCATCCCGAACACCCACTGTTGCTCACACTGCTTGAAGAGGGTTACAACACATTTACCCAAGAAGCGATGGAAGAGCGCCGAATCGCCATGCTACCGCCTTACACCAACCATATATTGATCCGCTCAGAAGATCACAATAACCAAGATTCGCGTCAATTTCTGCAAAATGTGCGGCAATATATAACTCAACACCCACAAAGTGATGCAAAAATGTGGATTTTAGGCCCCTCGCCGTCGATTCAAGCTAAACGTGGCGGCCGATTCCGCTGGCAATTGCTATTGCAACACCCTTCGCGACTTTATTTACAACAGTTTATGGCGAAACTGTTACCAGAAATTCTTCAACACCCAGAAAGTCGCAAAGTAAAATGGAATATTGATGTGGACCCAACTGATTGTTAACCCATGAACAATGTTAAAGGATTCATTTTATCTAGCCATTTAACTTTATAGGCTATAACCAATATTGTCTTTGCAGCATATTGATAACTTTGAATTATTTACCCTATAATGCTAAACAACTAAATTGAGCGCTTTTTACACACATTGAGTTTCATTTATCTTTTTACCCTTAGAATTATTTTCAAAATTTGCGAAGCAGCTCTAAAAAATGACGCAAGTCACACTTTTTATGCAAACTAGGTAACAGATATTATTGAGAAACCAATTAGAATAGCTACTAATAATGACGTACTTGCGCCATTCAAAAAAAGCAAACGATTAAATCAATCTAAGGAAGGCGTTGTGGAAAGTAAAAAACACAATAACACGGCAACGATGAAAGATGTTGCTAGTGCCGCGGGCGTTTCGACAGCGACGGTGTCAAGAACACTCATGAACCCGGAAAAAGTTTCTTTGCAAACACGCCAAAAAGTCGAACAAGCGGTGATGGATGTTGGTTATTATCCTCATAACCTTGCTAGAAGCTATAAGCGCAATGAATCAAAAACCATTCTTGTGCTTGTTCCCAATATCCGCGATCCGTTCTTTAGTGATGTCGTCTGCGGGATTGAAGAAATCGCTGCTCAAGAAGGCTATTTTGTTTTGATTGGAGACTGTAAACACCAAGAAAAACAAGAAAATGCTTTTATTAATCTCATTATTACTAAACAAATTGATGGTATGGTTTTACTGGGTTCCAATATTCCGTTCGATATCTCAACGGAAGAGCAGAAAAACCTTCCTCCGATAGTGATGGCAAATGAATTTGCGCCTGAGCTAAAACTGCCTACTGTGCATATCGATAACCTCACGGCTGCATTTAATGCGACACATTACCTGCAAAAACAAGGCCATAAACTGATTGCTTGTATTGCAGGCCCTGATCATATGCCTTTAAGTCAATACCGTTTAGAAGGTTATAAAAAAGCCATGTTGCGCACAGGCGAAAAATTGCGTGAAAATTATATTATTCGTGGCGATTTTACCCATGAAGGTGGCGCTGAAGCCGTGAAAACATTAATGTCACTTCCCGAACCACCTACTGCTATCTTTTGTCACAGTGATATCATGGCGATTGGTGCGATGTGGCAAGCGAAAAAAATGGGCTTGAAGCTCCCTGATGACCTTTCTTTTGTTGGTTTCGATAACTTAGAGCAATCAAAATACACCTTGCCAGCCCTAACAACTATTAATCAACCTCGTGCTGAAATTGGTCATCATGCGATGCAATTACTGCTTGAGCAAATCCATGGACACAATGTAAACCCGGGTTCACGTCTCCTAGATTCTGATTTAATCATCAGAGAGAGCACAAAAGCGCCTAAAAGCTAGTCAAAGTTGCTCGGGTTAAGTAACATGTTAAGCCAAATGATGACGAACAATTGATAACTAGTGAATTAATAGCGTGGCACAAAAAGATTATGTAGCTCGGGGGCGCTCATCCGCCCGTAAAAAAAGCAAAGGTAAATCAAAGAAAGCACAAGGACTACCAATGACAACATTGGTTGTTGCTGTGGCAATTGTCGTGCTATTTGTTGGCGGCCTGTTTTATATCACTCAAAATAAAAAGGACACACCGCCCCCCCAAGTTGTCACACCAACAACACCGGGAAGTACGCTTCCACCAAAGCCTGAAGAACGTTGGCGCTATATTAAAGAGCTCGAACGCCGTGGTGTGGATATGCCAAATATTCAACAACCGAGTACTGGCAATAATATTGTGCGCCCATCAGATTTAACACCTGAACAGCGCCAGCTATTAGAACAAATTGATTCTGACAGACGCCAGCCTGTCACTAACTTGCAAGAAATCCCTGCAAACGGTAAACCAGTACCGCGCTCCCAAGTGCTCATCAATGAGCCAACTCAACCTGTCGAGCCAGTACAACGTAAACCAGCGGTCAATATCCCTCCAAAACTTGAGGCTCAACCAACCGCGCCCGCAGCTCAGCCACAAACGGCACCAAGCACTAAACCGACAAACAGCTTGCAAAATATGGTTGTTCAATGTGGTTCATTCCGTACAGCAGAACAAGCCGAGTCTGTGCAAGCTACTTTGGCATTCTCAGGTATTGAAAGCCGTGTAAGCGCAGGTGGAGGTTGGCACCGTATCGTTTTAGGGCCTTATTCCAAGTCAACTGCCGAAAAAATGCGTGACCGAGCAGCAAGTGCAGGTGTTTCCGGTTGTATTCTTCGTGCTTCTGGGGGTTGAAAAATTCCTCCTTCCCCCCCATGTACTGTTTTAATGTACTCATGAGCGGTACTTTGTGGCTTCAACCTAGTTCAAGTGATAGTTAATTAGACAACTATCACTTGAATTTATTCTTTTGAAAATCACATACAACCGCATTTTTTTGTAATAAACCAGGGGCTAACTCATGACAACAATCGTAAGTGTTCGCCGTAATGGCCAGGTCGTAATTGGTGGTGATGGACAGGCGACGATGGGTAATACCGTCATGAAAGGCAATGTCCGCAAAGTTCGCCGTTTATACAACGACAAAGTCATTGCCGGATTTGCCGGTGGCACCGCAGACGCATTCACATTATTTGAACTGTTTGAGCGCAAACTCGAACTTCATCAAGGCCATTTAACGAAAGCAGCCGTTGAACTTGCTAAAGATTGGCGCACTGACCGCATGCTTCGCAAGTTAGAAGCCTTGTTAGCTGTCGCCGATGAACACACTTCACTGATCATTACGGGTAATGGTGATGTGGTTCAACCGGAAAATGACTTAATTGCTATTGGCTCCGGTGGCCCATATGCGCAATCAGCCGCACGTGCTTTGTTAGAAAATACAGACTTAAGCGCCAAAGAGATCGCTGAAAAAGCACTCGCTATTGCAGGTGATATCTGTATTTACACCAACCATAATGTCAACTTTGAAGAAATTTCTTCAAAATCATAAGGATTGCTAGTATGTCCGAAATGACTCCACGCGAAATTGTCAGCGAACTCGACAATCATATTATTGGCCAGAATAAAGCCAAACGTTCTGTTGCGATTGCTCTGCGTAACCGCTGGCGCCGTATGCAGTTAAATGAAGTGTTACGTCACGAAGTCACCCCAAAAAATATTTTGATGATTGGGCCAACAGGGGTGGGTAAAACTGAAATTGCTCGCCGCCTTGCGAAATTAGCCAATGCGCCATTTATTAAAGTCGAAGCGACTAAATTTACTGAAGTCGGCTATGTCGGTAAAGAAGTTGACTCGATTATTCGCGATTTAACTGACTCCGCCGTTAAAATGGTGCGTTTACAGTCTATTGAAAAGAATCGCTATCGTGCCGAAGAAATGGCTGAAGAGCGTATTTTGGACGTTCTTATTCCACCAGCAAAAAATAACTGGGGGCAGTCTGAACCAACGGATGAGCATTCCCCTGCTCGCCAAGCATTCCGTAAAAAATTACGTGAAGGCCAATTAGACGATAAAGAAATTGAAATTGAAGTCGCTGCATCCCCTATGGGTGTTGAAATTATGGCGCCTCCTGGCATGGAAGAGATGACGAACCAGTTACAATCCATGTTCCAAAACTTAGCAGGCCAAAAGCAGAAGCCACGTAAGATGAAAATCAAAGAGGCATTCAAACTGCTAGTTGAAGAAGAAGCGGCTAAATTAGTCAACCCTGAAGAGCTAAAAGAACAAGCGATTGAAGCAGTTGAACAAAATGGTATTGTCTTCATCGATGAGTTCGACAAAATTTGTAAACGTGGTGGCCAAAGCTCGGGGCCAGATGTCTCTCGAGAAGGGGTTCAACGCGATTTACTGCCATTAATCGAAGGCTGCACCATTTCGACTAAGCACGGCATGGTCAAAACTGACCACATTCTGTTTATCGCTTCAGGTGCGTTCCAAGTTTCGAGCCCATCAGACTTGATCCCTGAACTCCAAGGTCGCTTGCCAATTCGTGTTGAATTACAAGCGCTGACAACTGAAGATTTTGTGCGTATTTTGACGGAACCAAATGCCTCATTAACTGAACAGTATAAAGCGCTGATGGCAACAGAAGGCGTGAATATTGAATTCACGACTGACGGTATTCGTAAAATTGCGGAGTCCGCATGGCAAGTCAATGAGTCAACCGAAAACATTGGTGCTCGTCGCTTGCACACCGTGCTTGAGCGTTTAATGGAAGATATTTCTTTCGATGCCAGTGACCGTAACGGGCAAACTATCCAAATCGATGCAGACTATGTCAGACAGCACTTAGATGAGCTGGTGGCGGATGAAGACCTGAGTAGATTTATTTTATAATCTTATTAATTATCTGGTTTTCATGTATCCTTAATATACATCGACTAAAGTGCAGCTTTTATCGCTGCACTTTTTTCTATTAAATATTCTGCCCATTACATTGAAAATACTCAGGTATCTCTCTATATGATGGGCTATTAAATTATTAAGAACACATCTCTAAAGAGTTTGAATTATAGGTAACTGCATGCAGTCGACATCCACAACAATAAGTCGTAAACAAGCTTGGATTGAAAGTCTCCGCCCTAAAACCCTACCTTTAGGGGTGATTGCGATTGTGACAGGCTCTGCACTCGCTTATTTAACTAATAATTTTAAATGGCCCGTCGCTTTATTAGCACTCATCACGGCGGGTTTATTACAGATTTTATCTAACCTTGCGAATGACTATGGTGACGCAGTCAAAGGCTCTGATACAGCAGAACGTATTGGTCCATTACGTGGTATGCAAAAAGGTGTTATCACGCAAGCGGACATGAAAAAGGCGCTCAAGCTAAATATTACAGCGGCCTGCCTTTCTGGCTTACTATTAATTATTGTCGCATGTGAAAAGCCAGAGGATGCCATTGGTTTCGTCGCATTAGGCCTTATTGCTATCGTTGCTGCAATTACCTATACCGTTGGCAAAAAACCCTATGGGTACCTAGGGTTAGGGGATATTTCTGTCTTAATTTTCTTTGGCTGGCTAAGTGTTATTGGGACTTATTATTTACAAGCTAATAGTTTTAATATCATCACTGTCCTGCCCGCAACTGCCTGTGGGTTGCTCTCTGTCGCAGTACTGAATATCAATAATATGCGTGATATCGAAAATGATATTAAAGCAGGTAAAAACACCTTAGCGGTACGTTTAGGTCCCCAAGGAGCTCGAATTTATCACACCATTATTATTGTTGCGGCAATTTTATGTTTGGCATTTTTTAACCTAATTTACTTGCACGGGTGGAGTGGTTGGTTATTTTTATTAGCCGTACCGATGCTAATGAACCATTTACGCCGCGTTCTGAGTGACCCTACCCCAGAAGGCATGCGTCCTTTACTCGAAAATATGGTGAAAGCTGCACTCGTGACCAACGTTTTATTCTCCATTGGCGTTGTAATGAGCAAATAACAGTCACTATTTGTCGTTTTTTTGACTTTTTCCGCCTATTTTTAGGCGGCTAACTTTGCCAAGTACTGTTGAAAAGGGATATACTGGCTACCTCTTGCAGCAAAAAAGACCTAACTCCTATGAAATATGATACTTCCGAACTCTGCGATATTTACCAAGAAAGCGTTAATGTGGTAGAACCCCTTTTCTCCAACTTTGGTGGACGTACTTCATTTGGCGGTCAAATCATTACAGTTAAGTGCTTTGAAGATAATGGCCTACTGTATGATTTGCTGGAAGAAGACGGCACTGGGCGCATTCTACTGGTTGACGGTGGCGGCTCTGTCCGTAAGGCACTCATTGATGCTGAAATTGCAAGACTCGCCGTTGATAACCACTGGGAAGGCATTGTGGTTTATGGTGCCGTCCGTCAGGTGGATGCACTAATGGAGCTTGACCTCGGTATTCAAGCTATTGCGGCGATGCCTGCAGGTTGCCCAGATGAAGGCATCGGTGAAAGTGATATCCGCGTTAATTTCGGCGGCGTCACTTTCTTCTCAGGTGATTACCTTTATGCCGATAATACTGGCATTATTCTTTCTGAAGAGCCATTAATCCCGTCTGAGAACGACGATTTTATCGAAGATGACAATATCGACGCGTAATCCGTTAAAAATTCTATAAATAAGGGCTGCAAATTATTGCAGCCCTTATTTTTATACTCTAGAACATGGGGTGTGATGAAGATTTCTCTAAATAATTCGTGTTGTAGGTAGGCGGCAAAGTCGATAAAGACCCTAGGAGCATACACAAGTATGTGACTCGGGCGAAGAGACGAAGCCAGCGCCCTACAATGTGAGATATAACAAACATTTCTCTAAATAATTCGTGTTGTAGGTAGGCGGCAAAGTCGATAAGACCCTAGGAGCATACATAAGTATGTGACTAGGGCGAAGAGACGAAGCCAACACCCCTACAACGCGAAGTATGACGAGAAATTACACTTCTTCCATCTTACCTAGCAGAGTCCGTAAACGCTCTTGCCAAGCTTGCTGCTCTTGTTTTAATTGTTCATTTTCACGCACCAGTGAATCCGTACCTGACTTTGCTGTTTCCAACTCTTGGCTTAGTGCACCATTTTTATCTTTTAATTCATCGATTTCCATTTGTAACAGTGTGATTGTATCAATCGCTTGTTGGACTTTGGATTCTAGTTTTTCAAATACTTCAAATGACATAATTCTGGTCTCCCTTATCAGCTTTTACACGATTGTAAGTAGCATGATCCTCTGTGTCCAGTTCCTTCCTTCTGAATCGTAATAACCTTCATAAAAAAACACTGGTCAGATCACATTACAAAGGTCGAATTCATCACTATTTTTGATTGTTTTGTTTCGCTTTAGTGATGCAACACACATTTTTCAATTTCGATATTTCTCGTTTATGTTCTTTAACGATAAATTCACAGTTAATGATTTTCGATTAGAAAATCTTAACTTAAAAAAACATTACAATATTTTTCATTTTCGTAGGATAGAAACATATGAGCCAAATGACGACTACATCACTCACAGGTCAGTGCATCTCAGAGTTTTTAGGGACTGCGCTACTGGTATTTTTTGGTCTAGGCTGTGTTGCTGCCGTTAGAATAGCTGGCGCACAACTAGGTTTATGGGAAATTAGTATTATCTGGGGCTTCGGCGTTGCTTTAGCCGTTTACCTAACAGCAGGTACTTCCGGTGCTCACTTAAACCCAGCCGTTACTCTCGCATTATGGCTATTTGCGTGTTTTGATAAACGCAAAGTCGTCCCTTATATCATCGCACAGATGCTAGGAGGCTTCTTTGCTGCCGCCTTAGTTTACTCAATGTATTCCCCTGTATTTTTCGATTACGACCAAGTCCACCATATCATTAGAGGCTCACAAGAAAGCTTATTCACTGCTGGTGTTTTCTCAACCTACCCTGCACCACAAATTAGTGTTCCTCATGCATTCTTTATTGAGGTCATTATTGCTGCCATTCTTGTTTGCTTAATACTCGCCCTAACCGATGATGGCAATGGTGTCCCTCGTGGCCCACTTGCTCCATTATTAATTGGTATTTTGATTGCCGTCATCGGCGGGTCATTTGGCGCACTCACAGGATTTGCACTCAACCCAGCTCGTGACTTCGGTCCAAAGGTTGTCGCTTATCTCGCTGGTTGGGGTGATATCGCTCTCACCGGTGGCCGCGATATTCCCTATTTTCTCGTCCCATTGACAGCACCTATTGTTGGTGGTCTGCTAGGCGCATTCGCCTATCGCAAACTAATTGGTCGCCACTTACCTTGCATGGTATGTGAAGAAGAGACCAAAACAGAAAAATTATCCGTTAAAAACACCAAATCCTCGGAACAGGCTTAAATTATGACAACTGAAACCACTATTGCGAAAAAGTATATTGTTGCACTCGACCAAGGCACAACCAGCTCACGTGCTGTTGTACTCGACCATGATGCAAATATTGTCAGTATTTCACAACGTGAATTCACCCAAATTTATCCTAAACCAGGCTGGGTAGAACACGACCCAATGGAAATATGGGCATCACAAAGCTCAACACTTGTGGAAGTTCTCGCTAAAGCAGATATTCGTACCGATGAAGTCGCTGGGATTGGGATCACTAACCAACGTGAAACTACCATCGTATGGGAAAAAGCCACTGGTAAGCCCGTTTATAATGCGATTGTGTGGCAATGTCGCCGCACTGCTGATTTTTGTACGCATTTAAAACAAAATGACCGTGATCTAGAGGAATACATTCGCCAAAATACCGGCCTGGTTGTTGACCCCTATTTCTCCGGTACCAAAGTAAAATGGATTTTAGATCATGTTGAAGGTGCACGTGAACGTGCCGAGAAAGGAGAATTACTATTTGGGACTGTCGATACTTGGCTCGTTTGGAAAATGACACAAGGGCGTGTTCATGTCACCGACTACACCAATGCTTCCCGAACCATGTTGTTCAATATCCGCAACCTTGAATGGGATGATAAAATCCTCAAAGCACTGAATATTCCACGAGCGATGCTCCCTGAGGTACGCCCTTCTTCCGAAGTCTACGGGCAAACCAACATTGGGGGGAAAGGCGGAACACGTATTCCAATTTCAGGGATGGCAGGAGACCAACAAGCCGCACTTTATGGTCAACTGTGTGTTAAATCAGGGATGGCAAAAAATACCTATGGCACTGGCTGTTTCCTACTGCTGAACACCGGCGAAACCGCTGTACGCTCAAATCACGGCCTACTGACGACCATCGCATGCGGCCCAAAAGGCGAAGTCAATTATGCCCTTGAAGGTGCAGTATTCGTCGGCGGTGCGTCTATTCAGTGGCTACGTGATGAATTGAAACTTATCGATGAAGCGACGGACTCTGAATATTTCGCCACTAAAGTAAAAGACAGTAATGGCGTGTATGTTGTTCCTGCCTTTACAGGTTTAGGTGCTCCATATTGGGACCCGTATGCACGCGGAGCAATCTTTGGCTTAACCCGTGGTGCAAACCGCAACCATATCATCCGCGCAACATTAGAATCTATCGCTTATCAAACCCGTGATGTACTTGATGCCATGCAAGCAGACTCTGGTGAACGCTTAAAAGCACTGCGCGTTGATGGGGGCGCTGTCGCTAATAATTTCTTAATGCAATTCCAATCAGATATTTTAGGTACCCCTGTCGAGCGCCCTGAAGTGCGAGAAAGCACCGCACTGGGTGCAGCCTACCTTGCTGGTTTAGCGGTTGGTTTTTGGAGTAACCTTGATGAGTTACAAAGTAAAGCCACCATTGAGCGCGTATTCAAACCGGGTATTGAAACAACAGAACGTAATTTCAAATACGAAGGGTGGAAAAAAGCGGTTGCCCGTGCTCAAGAATGGGAAGATCGCGGTTAATTTTTAATTCAAAACAAATCGCTCAAAGGCAGCACTGAAGTGCTGCCTTTCTTTTTCATAAAACTAATTAACTAATAAATATAAAATCAATAATCAGATTAATAATAAATTAGAAGAACAATAAATATTTATTTAAAGTTATCTAGTAAGAGGAAAATTACCTATTGATATTTTAAGAAATAAATAAAGGATACGGTTATGGAAAACCGATACGAAGAACAAAATAAACCCATTTCATCCATTAAAAACCAATATGATAGCAATATTAAACAACAACCATTAAAAATTGGCTTATACGCAAATAAAGGTAGGGTCGTAGTTATTGATAATAACTCACCATTATTAAAAAACTTAAGCCTTGACCCTACGTTTTCAAAAGAGGGCAAAGCTGCTCATGAGCTATTTAGCTGGCTTATAAATAAGCCACGAATTATAGGAGAAACTAAAAAAAGCTACATTGCTAGCACGTTACCAGAATCTCAATTTTCTGGTTTCAAGTTCCATTCCAAGCAAGGCATATTTGTAGAAAGCTTTAATTCACCCCATGAATGGATCGACGGAGAAGTTAGAGCACAGGCCCAGCTCGCTGATTTATTGCTGCCAAGTGGGGAATGGCATCGCCATTATAGTATCGTAGTCTTGCCCGAAAGTGCCAATGATAAACAAATCGAACTCATTCGCCATTGGTTGGAGCTCACTGGAGGTAGTTTATTGATAGTAAAAGATAAACAAAAAAAAATATCAGCTTCTACTCAACAATTAATTAATGAACTTCGCCCAGTAGAGCACATTGAGCTAGCCAGCAATACCTTAGAAAATCACAACTTCCAACAAATTATTACCCTACCACCCCACACAATAAGCTCATTGAAGCTAACAGATGAATTACGAAAAAACAGTCAATATTTTTCAGCATCCATAAAAAACACCAATAATAACAATATATTATCCTCACATGACATCCCAATTACAGAAACATCATCTTGGCAAAAGATTGCCCATTCAATCGAAACCGATGTTAATAGAATGATGGTAGAACACCAGCTTCCTGCGGTTAAAATCAGCTATGAAAAGAATACCTTAAAACTTGTTGGGGAGAATATCATTTTTCGCCAATTTCAATTGAAACAAACAAAACAAGTAACCTCCCGATATAATGAGCAAAAGCAGATTCCTCAAATCCTACCTATTTTAGTAACAGAAAACCCGGATGAGCTGCCAAATCAGCTGGTCGTAGGCGCTATAACAGGAAAACTACCCAATATCCCTCATATTAAGGGTTACAAAATCCTTGAGCAGCCCAAATTTGGTCGATTAACGTTAAATAATATTACCAATGAGTGGCAATATATTGCCAATAACGCAAAATTTAAAACCCAGTCAGATCAGTTTGATTTTATCGCCATACTGCCTAATGGGCAGGAATCTCAGCCTATTTCAATTCAGCTACAGACCGAAAATGCACCACAACATCGTATTCCAGGGAAACGTATATTTTCCGTTCAAAACCCAGTTTATCATGAACCTCAACGGCGTTATCACCCCACACCAAGCGATATGCAAATCCATAATATTCAACTAGCGCAAACTCACCTGCAGAATATGACAGATAAGCATATAAGCTTAACGGCTAATCGCTGGGCATTATTGAATTTAGAAATAACAAGTATAAGCGCAGCGAAATCCCCCGATATTGAGGCGATTATCAGTAATAAAGAAAGAAAAATATTAGGCCGAATAAGACTTACAGGGCCAGACCATTTACCCAAAATATTGACAGCACTTCCCCGCAAGCCCAATGTCTCCGCACAAGATTGGCATCAACAACGCTTTACGGCCCCGCTAAAAGGTGAGTGGATACAACCGGATATCAACATCATTATCACTGTTAATGGCAAACCTATTATCACAGAGGAAACTAACCAGTATGGTGTATTTTCACCCAATGTCACCCTTGATAACCACTTAATTGTTCATGTTGATAGCCACAGTTTATACCAACAAGGGCATGGTGTTTATTCATCATCACCACTAAGTTGGGGAAAAGAAGCTGCAACAATCTTACCGATCGGGCAGTTCACACTGTATAGCTCTCCTGCCACAGTAAGTCACCCTAGCTTAACGCCATATATGACTGGCACCAATAATAACGCCATTCCGTTTATTCATCCTCATTATGATAACCCTAAAGAAATTGGCAATCACACTAACGCACAAGTTCATTGGGCTTACAATAATAGCCAACAATATAAAATTGCTAACAATGCTAATTCTGACTATCAATATACTGCGATTGAAATTTTTTCCTCAAGCTTCAATAACTTGCTATTAGGGCAAGCGTCCCGCAATCATGGAGGTGGGGTTCATGAACCTAACGTGATGTTCCATGAGGCTTTTGGTCATGGCCTTGGCTTGCCGCATACCAATTCGCAAGATCATAATAATCAGCCAGCATACCCTTACCACCCCTATGACCACGGTAAAAAACCAGCTTATAACCAATCTAGACAATATTACGTTACTTATCACTCTCCCCATACTTTTCGAAAACAAGCTATCCCAACGATGCTCTCTTATTTTGTTCCTTTTAGCAGTGATGCCTATGATGCGTTTTTACCGCACGCAGATGCCTACAACCAAAAAATTCACCAATTTTTAACTAAAAGAGTACGCTGGCAAAGTAATAAAACGAAAGGGCTGGATATTGAAGATGGAGGATTTGCTGGGGATGGTTTTTATCAGCGCTGGGATCAAATCAGAAAACAATGGGTCATACTAACTCAACAGAATTACTCAAAATATTATAACCGGATACAAATTGAGCAATTTCCTCATCAACGCGATGTACCAATTTATTGGATACAACTCCAGTCGGCTAAAATGGCGGATAATACCCTTCACCCTTATAGTACGATCACCGTTGACCGTACGGTGGGGAGCTTACCTGCGAATTACCACAATCTAAAAACCGGGACTGGCCGCCAATTTTACATTTATCATAATTATGCTTTAACAGTAACTTATTCCACGCCAAATGGTTTATTAACCGAAGTCTTACAAATTCCACACGAAACGAGTTTTAATATTGCAGATAAAGGCGAATTGGTACAATTCACCATACATGAATTGAACCGCAAAAAAGAGCTTGGACAGCTCACTTCCCGCTATAGCAACCCGAATTCTTTAGCTAATCGCCTATTAGCAAAAAGGGATGGATACACATTACCACCCCATCTACTTCTCGATAATTATTGGCAAGGTGCCCCTATCTTCTGGGCTGCAACAGAGGAAGGTGTCGTTGATTTCTCTACAGGTAAAATTAATATCGACAAAATTACATCAAAAAGCGCACTCTGCGCCAAATGGGTAGAAAATGGTCGCCTACACCAACAATACTTTTCATTATCAGATCCCTTTGGGCAAGACAGGCAAGTTGATACATCAATGAACTTTATTGCTCTTAATCACCTTAATACCTACAAAACTGGCTATTTATTGGAAAATACGATCCACCACCAAATGATAGAAACACCATTAATCGCAGATATAAATATTGAGCAGCAGATTGATATTAGTGATTTAAACTTATCTAATGGCCAACACTCTTTTTGGGTGACACTGGTGACAAGTAATGAGCAAAAACAAATCCAAGAAAAAGTACCTGTAGAGAGCTGGTATTTTTCAGTACAACAAAATCAATTAACCATAAAAGGAACGATAGACAGCACTCCTGGGTTAAAACTGGATGGAATACTCATTCATATTGACCAGCACTTGCAAGACCATGTTGCACCGAAGTTGATTTGGCTTCAACAAAATAATCAAAACCCAACCGGACAATTAGCAGAAAATATTGAGTTTCTAGATTACAACCGACCAGTAGTATTTAATTCAGGAAGTGTTTTGCCAGAACTAATATCATCAATACCAGAAGAAGAACCTAGTTCCTTTTATTCACCGACAATGTCAATTCCACAACACAAGCAAGCTGCTATGCTGCTATACTGCTAAGTGCGTAATCTAATGGTCAGACTGTGTTTTACAGCCTGACCTTCTCACAATTAAACCATACGCTCTGAATGATTCATGCGTTTTGCTAAAGGTAACCAACACAATAATATGAGCGTTGACATTAAAAACATCAGTAACCCAAGGCTAAACTGCCCATTCTGCGGTAATAATGCCGAAACCCAAGTGGCAACACCTGAACCTATATTTTGCAAGCCACCCACGAGTGCACCCGCCGCACCGGCCAAATAAGGGAAGGGCTCCATCGCACCTGTCGTTGCTAAGGGAAATAACATCCCCGCACCAAAGAAAAATACCGCTGCAGGTACTAACAGTGTCCAGGTATTCATAATCCCAAACCAACCTGGAATCCACATCATAAAGCCTGCCAATAGACAAATAAGAACGGAGTGCCACATCAAATTATAAAAGGTTTTTCCTTCTCGCCCCGCATACCAAGCACCAAAGAAAGCAGCAGGAATAGGCAATATAAATAAAATACTCACAGTAATACTATTGAGCCCTAAAACACCGCCCATTAATACACCACTACTGGCTTCAAATACGGCTATCCCAGCTAACGCGCCGACTAACATGGATAAATAAGATAGAAATGAACCGCTTGATAATAATTCCCGATATGACGCAATCATTTTATGTTTTTCAGGTGAAACAGGACGCGTTTCGGGTAACCAACGATACATGCTTAATAATACAGAAGCACCTAGGATAAACAGGAAAATATAACAAGCATGCCACCCCCAGAAATGCGCCAATATTCCACCGAACATTGGGGCTAATAATGGGCTCACTAATATACCCATATTTAATAAACTATTTGCATAACGTAACGCTGTGCCTTTATACAGATCACGAGGCATGGTTCTTGCCATCACACCAGCAACACCCGTTCCGAGGCCCTGCAACCCACTCGCTATAGTGAGTATATTTAATGTTGGCGCAAAAATCGCCACAATCGTTGAAAATAAGAAAATCGTTAAACCCGTTAAAATAACAGGTCTGCGACCAATTCGGTCAGATAACGGCCCATAAACTAACTGTGAAAAACCATAAGAAAATAAATAAGCCGCCATTACTTGTTGAACAGCACCTGAAGGCTCATTAAAATAAGTGGCAATTTCAGCAATGACAGGAACATAAATAGTTTGTGTCATTTGACCGACCGCTGCCAATGCAATTAGCATTAATAGCAAATTAAAGTGTTCCAGCTTTCTCATTTTTCTCTCAGATACATCCAATAATTCAAATACACCCTATTTTCAGACACAAAATAACGCTGCATTATCTCAATGTAATAACGCAAAATTATTTAGGTGCTTAATTATCAATATAAAATACCGCTCCACGCTTTGATGTCATTTTAAATAAGCTTTTGTGTCATTTAAAATAAATGGCAAATAGTGCGTTTCGCTTGAGTGTGACTAAGATAACAAAAGCCGTCATCTTTTCGTAGTAGTGCGACATTTTATGTTTTTCATTAATGGCAGTAATATTCGCCAGTATTGTCAACATAACTGTACATTAAAATTCAAAAAACACTCATTTCAAGAATAAATCACTGGAACACGTTATCGATAAGCATAAATAGTGAACTGTTTTAGTATTAAATCCTAGTGAACCGTGCTTTGAGTTATTCGAATTATATATTTGTCATTTTTAGCCGGTGGATATTTGAATTATAAAGAGGTGGAATGTATGGCTAATTGGGTAACAGGAACAGTGACTGAAGCCAAATTTTGGACCGACTCATTATTCAGCCTTGTTATCAAGGCCCCGATTAAACCCTTTACAGCAGGGCAATACGCAAAACTTGGACTAGAAATCGAGGGAGAACGTGTTCAACGAGCTTACTCTTATGTGAATGCGCCAAGCGATGACCGGCTCGAATTCTATTTTGTCATTGTACCAGGGGGCAAACTTAGCCCAAAACTCGCTAAACTAAAACCTAATGATACGTTACAAATTACGGATGAAGCGACGGGGTTCTTTGTTTTAGATGAAATCCCACCATGTAAAAACCTGTGGATGCTTTCAACAGGGACTGCTATTGGGCCTTTTTTGTCTATCCTACAGGAAGGTAAAGATCTGGAGCGCTTCGAGAAAATCGTTTTACTCCACGCTGTCCGTTATGAGAAAGATTTAAGCTATTTACCCTTAATGAAAACATTAGAACAACAATACCAAGGGAAATTGAAAATAGTTACCGTTGTCAGCCGTGAACATTGTGCAAATTCACTACATGGCCGTGTTCCTGCGTTAATTGAAAGCCACACTCTCGAAGATGCGGTTGGCCTAACGCTTTCAACTGAGACCTGCCATGTTATGTTATGCGGAAACCCCGAAATGGTGAGGGACACTCGCGATACATTAAAAAATAGTCATCAAATGGTTAAACATTTGCGCCGTAAACCCGGCCATATATCTAGTGAGCAATATTGGTAATGCAATGCACTACCCTGAAGCATTTTCAGGGTAGTATTCACTCTATGTGGTATTCGCGCATATGGTATCGACGCTATAGATAATCTACCGTTTCTGTTTCTTCACCATAGCGGTTAACACCCTCCATTCCCAGAAAAGCGCCGCAATCTATCACCATAATCATCGTAATAAATAAGGGTAAGAAACGCCCTATACCCCATTGCCACACAGGTTCAAATTGACTGACATCGATTGAAAAGAGAGCAAATGCCAATAAAATTAGCGCAAACCACCCTCCCGATTTACCACGATCATGTAAACGCTTCACAAAGATAGCGGCCAAAGGGTAAAGTAGTAAAATAAATAACGATATAGCAAGCGTTTCAGAGAATAGCAGTACATTTTGTAACAGGGCAACTGCCGTCATTAAAATAAAAATGACCGCAATACCTACCCAAAATGGCCGGCGACCGATACGGCCTTTGAAGGAAAAAGCCCATTGTTGTAATGTCATTACCTATTATCCTGATACAATGTGGAAAACTAAAAATGAGTGGTTCAAAAATGACCCAAATTTTATTTCGTTCTGTATACGCCATCATAACCATTTTTGTACTTAGTGCGCCACAACTGGCTATCGCTCAAAAAGTACCCACTTTGCCTGATACCGATTTCAAAGTCGCCTACTTAGCCCCAGATGCCCCTTCTTTTGAACTCACCATTCCAAAATTACGCAATCAATTCAATCAGGCTAATAAAGATTTATATCTCCATGAATATAAAGTTATTGCTAGCCAAGATATCTCCGCGCCCTATATTCGCGCAGCGTCTCGTATTAACCAACAGATATACTCCTCAGCAGTGTTAGAGCGCGGTAGTGAAAAAATTAAAAGTTTACAAATTACATTACTGCCATCAGATGACCCACAAGAAACCCAAAAAAATCGGCAGTTAATGGAAAACTATACTATTGCAATGATCCATATATTTGCCCCGGAAGTTTCATTGGACAACGCCCCTGCACTTACAGAAGCTTTAAATAAATTTATTGCCAATAATAATGCGACTCACGCTGAAGAAGCGCGATTAGGGGCTTTAAGATATATTTTAGTAAAAAGTGACAATAATGTGCTTACTTTTGCTGTTGAACCGATTAAGCTAGAACAACAAACACCCTAAACTGACTGTGATCACGCTCTAAGAACAAGCATGATGAAAAGCAAAGCTATTATTATCTATTGTTCTTATAATGCGGAAGGTGAATGGCGACAACATTGTCACGTTGCGCGTGTAACATAAGCGTGTGATGAATAACTTATTGATTAATCATTAAAACTCTCTGGTTGGAGGAAATAACATGCGACATCCATTGGTAATGGGTAACTGGAAACTGAACGGCAGCACACAGATGGTCAATGACCTCGTCGCTGGCTTGCGTAATGAACTAAGCAGCGTTGATGGCTGTGATGTAGCTATTGCACCACCTGCAATTTACTTAACTCAAGCTAAACACGCGTTAGCAGGTAGCCGTATTGCGTTAGGTGCACAAAACGTTGACGTTAACCTATCAGGTGCATTTACAGGTGAAACCTCTGCTGAAATGTTAAAAGATGTTGGCGCCAAATACATCATTATCGGCCATTCAGAGCGTCGTACTTATCACAACGAAAGTGATGAATTTGTCGCTAAGAAATTTGCTGTATTAAAAGAGCAAGGCCTGATCCCAGTACTGTGTATTGGTGAAACTGAAGCTGAAAACGAAGCAGGCAAAACCGAAGAAGTATGCGCTCGTCAAATTGATGCCGTATTGAATTCTTTAGGTGCAGAAGCTTTCCAAGGTGCCGTTATCGCCTATGAGCCAATCTGGGCAATCGGTACTGGTAAGTCTGCAACACCAGCGCAAGCACAAGCAATCCATAAATTTATTCGTACTCATATTGCGAAGAAAGACGCTGCTATTGCCGAACAAGTTATCATCCAGTACGGCGGTTCTGTTAATGCTAGCAACGCGGCTGAGCTATTCACCCAACCAGATATCGATGGTGCCTTAGTGGGTGGGGCTTCTCTGAAAGCTGACGCTTTTGCTGTTATTGTTAAAGCAGCCGCTGAAGCGAAAAAAAACAAGTAAGGTTATTTTAATACCTTGAGATTAACCGCCAAATATTGGCGGTTTTTTGTTTTATTTTTTTTAATTAATGCCTCTATTAGTAATAATAGTCAATGTCTAAAATTTTATCCTCCCATGATTCCAGACCATATAAATAATTATAATTTAATTTTTAATAAAACAATAAGCAATTAATTAAATTTAAAATCAATTAACAAACAAATGATTAAAAATCTCAAAGAAAAGTATTAATAAAAATATAAGTTTATTCCCAAATAAATAAAAACAACCATAATAACAGTAGGATATAGATTATTAGCACTTTGCTTTATATATACTATCCATCATTTATTAAATAATAACGGTAGACAACCTATAAAAGTTAATACACATTTATCTCGCTAATCGCTCAACTAGATAATTAACATTAATAACTTTTACCCTGAAGGATAAATATGAAATATATAGTTAGTTTAATCTATAGCATCATAATTATATTCCCTACAATTTGTTTCTCTGAATTAAATAATGACTCTTGGCGAGTTAATACCAATATCTATTTGGAAATAGAAGAATACCAAGGTCAACGTGATTCATTTAAAAATAAAGTCTACGATAAAATCAGCACAGTTGGGCAATTAAAGTTATACAACCCTAAATCTGACTGGCGCTTCACCCTAGATCATCGTGAATCCTTAAGGAATCATGGCCGTAATTTCACAACTTCACGGGATTCTTACATTCGAAACCGTACACAAATTGATGCTATCAAAAAAATTCTCAACACTCCAAAATCAGACTTAGAACTTGGTTTTCGTTACAGAAAAGAGTCAAACGATGTCGAACCCAACGCCAAAGCGCGCTCATCGAATCGCTTATATGGCTTAACCCCAGCCGGTGAGTACCGCTTCAACGATGATTGGTCTTTTAATTTTTGGCTTTCTTATTTTTATTACAGTAATTATTTCAATGACAGTAGCCATGAAGCAGAAACCGAATATGGCGTGACCTATAAATACTCAGATGCACTAAAAGCAAAACTCACTGTTTATATTGATAACCAATGGGATAAAAATTTCAGTACCCGCTTTTTACAATCACAAGTTCGCGCTTACTTACCCATTACCATTAAGCCTAACTGGAAAATTACACCATATGTACGTTATTTCTTACAAGAAAATACCTATGACAAAAATAATTATTTAACACAGGAAATTAAAAATGGCTTCCGCATTGGCTCCCGCGTGGAATACAAAGCTACACCATCCCTGACTTTATGGAGTGAACTCGCCTACGAGCCTTCAACATGGAGATCACCAAAAAAGAATGGGATCACGTCAGGGTATGATAATAAACAAACGCTATACCTCGGTAAAATTGGCGTAAAATACCAATGGTAACCTTTAATTTGCCATCAACTTATTTCTCATAAAAAAACAAGCCATATGAAATATCATATGGCTTATATATTTTAAATTACAAAATCATTTAAATATAAGAATAAAATATTTCGAAAAGTAAATAATTAGTGAAAACATTAACTTTTTACGCTCCACTGTCGATTTAAATATCATTTAATTATAATTTATACTTACGTCACATAACAAAATAATATCAAACTGAAATTATTCTAGATTAGAATCAATTATTCTCAAAAATTTACTATTTAATATCAATTAGATAAATAAAAACCATCTCAACATTTATTTGCACTCTATTCCTCTTACTCTAAAAGAGAGAATACTACCAACTGTGAGCACTCTCACATCATAAATATATTCAGCCACTTATTATTTTTCGAAAAATAACCTAGAGAAAATAAAAATGAAGAAATTCACTTTACTTAGTGCTTGTATTTTCAGTGCATTTTCAATGGCTAACCCAATAACACAAGCCCAATTGAATGAATTATGGCAAGACAAACAAAAGTCTGCTCAAGAAATAGTGGATAATATGTCCGAGGCTGAGAAAATTGGTCAGCTCTTCATGTTAGATTTCAGATATTGGAATAAAGACAGCCATGGAGAACCCGCCCCTTTTCTCGTTATGAATGATGAAGTTTCTAAGGTTATCAATCAGTACCATCTCGGTTCAGTGATCCTATTTAGAGAAAATCTGATTGATACACCACAAACTGTGGAGTTAATTAATAAACTTCAATCTTCCCGCAGTAACCTTCCATTATTTATTGGCACCGACCAAGAAGGGGGCTATGTCACCCGCTTACGCGTAGGTACCGAAATGCCTGGTAATATGGCACTAGGCGCAACACGTAACCCAGCCCTTGCAGAGCTAACAGGGATGATCCACGGATATGAGCTATCCAGTCTTGGTTTTAATATCAATTTTGGCCCAGTTGTTGATGTTAATAACAATCAAAATAACCCAGTGATAGGGGTACGTTCATACTCAGATGATAAAAATTTAGTTGGAACTCTGGCCACCAGCTATATTCAAGGTATTCATAAATATAATTTATTGACGTCACTTAAGCATTTCCCCGGTCACGGAAATGTTTCTGCTGACTCTCATGTTGATTTACCCGTTGTTAATTCTGACGCAAAAACATGGCGAGATACTGAACTCGTCCCATTCAAATACGCGTTATCTCATGGTGCTGATGCCGTCATGACCGCACATATTATTGTACCAGCACTGGATGACCATAAAATCACTACACTTGCAGGTAAACAAGTTGGCACCCCAGCGACGCTTTCCAAACCTATTTTGCATGATATTTTACGTGATGAGCTCAACTATGACGGCTTGATAGTGACAGATGCCATGGATATGGGGGCTATTGCAGACAATTTCGATATTAATTGGGCGGTAGAAACCTCGTTACTTGCTGGCTCAGATATTATTCTTATGCCAATCAAAATGTGGGACTCCCAAGCGGTTTCTCGTTTAGATAACATGTACCGCTATTTAGAAACACAAGCAGAAAAAAATCCAGAACTGAAGAAACGTATTGATGAATCCGCAAAACGTGTGGTGCTGAAAAAGCTTCAGCAAGAAATTACGGCACAACCTGTAGACTTAGTGAAAGCGGAACAAGTCGTCGCATCAAAAGGTCATAAAGATATTGAAAATATGGTTTCTGAGCAGGCTATCACATTAATTAAGAATGAGAATGTACTGCCTTATCAATTAAAACCACTCAATCGAATTTTCACTATTTCTGATGAAAAGCCACGTAATTCTTTAATTCAAAAACAGTTAAATGATATCGCACAAGAAACGGGAGTTGCGATTATTACGGGCGAAAGTGTCGTTAAATTAAATGAAAACACACTAACTCAAGATGAAGCAAAAAAACTGGTGCAAAACCAAGATTTGGTATTACTGACGACCTATAATTTAAAGGATACGCCAACGAATGCTCAGCGTATCATTGATGCTGCAAACCAGCTTAAAACCCCGATTGTTGTTATCTCTTCACGTAACCCCTATGACATTGCATACCTAAACAATGTAAGCGCAAATATTGCCATCTATGGTATCACTGGATTTGATATCACCAATAATAACCGCAATTCGTTAGAAACCAATATTCGTAGCGGGTTACGGACATTATTTGCCAACACTCATGGCCAGCCGCTAAACCCACCTCAAGGGGTGCTACCCGTTAATATCAAAAACCCACAAGGTAACAAAGTCCTGTTCCCTTATGGTCATGGCGAAACCTATTCAACAATCAATTAATTACACAGCCTATTAATTATTACCACTGATTCCGCCTTTATACCTCCACGGTATAAAGGCCAGATACTAACGCCTTGAACAAAGGTATAAATAATAAAATACACATAAAAATTAAAGGGTTAAAATGAAAACTTCACTGAATGGTTTACTTTTTGTTACGCTCACAGGATTGGCAACATCCGTTTTTGCAGCCGATCAAGTCAATAATGATTACTGGCGCGTTTCTTCCAACGTCTATATGGAACTCGAAAAATTTGAAGGGCATCATAATACCAGCGGTCGTAAGGTCTACGACAAAACCACGATGGTTGGGCAGCTATTTTTAGTGAATCCTGAATCAAAATGGAGCTTTTTTCTGGAACATAAGGAATCATTAAGAAGCTACAACCATAATTTTTCAACATCCAAAGACTCTTTTATTCGTAATCGTACACAAATTGGTGCTACTCGGAAAATGTATGCCAGCGAGATTGGCCAGTTCAATTTAAATGTCACCTACCGCAAAGAATCCAATGACTCCGCACCAGGTACACAAGCGCGCCCATCGAATACGATGTTTTGGTTAATGCCTAGCGGGACATACAATTTCAATGATAAGTGGGCGTTTAACTTTTGGGATGCAGTTTATCACTACGACAATTTCCACGCCCCCAACAGTTATGAGTGGGAATCCGAGCACGGGCTTGTTTATAAGGTCAATGATTCCGCAACCGCCAAAGTCTATCTATACACCGATTGGACATGGGATAAAGACTTTAATAAGACATGGGAACAAAACCAAATTCGCGGTTATTTTCCTATCACGTTAAACCAGGATTGGAGCGTAATGCCTTATTTTCGCTATTATTTAAATGAACATAACTACGATAGCAACAAACGTACAACTCAGAAAGTTAAAGACGGCTACCGTGTCGGGACACAGGTTTTTTATAACTTAACACCAAAACTAACGCTATGGGGCGGCTTCGCGGTTGAACCTAGTACTTGGGAAAACCCAAAAAATGCAGGTATCACCTCTGGTGGCAATAACCGTCAAACATTTTATCTTGGCCAGTTAGGTGTCAAATACCAGTGGCAATAAATTAACCTCATTCCTAGTCTGCCCCTCACAGGCTAGGAATAATACCCCATTTTAATCCTGTTTTTATTATCCCCGCCCTTAACTATCATTACTCAAAATATTTATTACACCTAAGATAATACTCTAAATAGTTCAAATTGTAGGTAGGCGGCAAACAAACGAGGCCCTAGGAGCATACACCAGTATGTGACTAGGGCGAGTGCGTGCAGCCAACACCCCTACAAATTGAAATATGACGAGTATTTAGGCGGCAAACAAACGAGACCCTAGAGCATACACCAGTATGTGACTAGGGCGAGTGCGTGCAGTCAACACCCCTACAAATTGAAATATGACGAGTATTAGCGTTGAATGATTTCGTCGAACACCCCTCCATTCGCAAAATGGGTTGCTTGCGCGGCTTGCCAGCCGCCAAAGCTGTCATCAACCGTCAGCAGTTTTAGTTCAGGAAACTGTTGTTGATATTTTTTGGCCACTTCGCTATTTCGTGGGCGATAGTAGTTTTTAGCTGCAATTTCCTGCCCTTGCGCAGAATAGAGGTGCTCTAGATAAGCTTCTGCAACCGCCCTGCGGTCACGTTTATCGACGGTTTTATCGACAACAGCGACGGTTGGCTCAGCGAGAATCGAAATACTTGGTGTCACAATTTCAAACTGCCCGCTTTCCCCTAACTCATTGATGGCTAATAACGCTTCATTTTCCCAAGCAATTAATACATCGCCAATACCACGTTCAACAAAGCTATTGGTTGCACCACGAGCCCCTGAATCGAGGACTTCCACATTTTGATACAGCTGTTTAACAAACTGCTTCGCTTTTTCAGAGTCTTGCTGGTTTTTATCTAATGCATATCCCCATGCTGCTAGATAATTCCAACGAGCTCCACCAGAGGTTTTCGGGTTGGGAGTCACCACAGAGACATCTTTGCGGACTAAATCATCCCAATCTTTGATGTTTTTCGGGTTATCTTTACGAACTAGAAAGACGATAGTCGATGTATAAGGAGCTGAGTTATCGGGAAGTTTTTCTATCCAGTTTTTATCTATACGACCACTTTGTGCAATAGCATCAACATCATAGGCTAAAGCTAACGTCACAACATCGGCTTCTAACCCATTCACCACTGATATAGCTTGCTTACCTGAGCCACCATGAGACTGGCGAACAGTGACGGTATCCCCCGTTTTCTTTTGCCAATAATCACTAAATTCCTGATTATATTGCTGATAAAACTCACGAGTCGGATCATAAGACACATTCAACAATTGAATGTTTTTCGCCCATGTCCCTGTCGCTAACAGCAATAGCAATGCTGTCGTGAATTGTGATTTTTTTACCTGCCATGAACGTATCATTTGCCTTCCCTCATTAAATTTGCGATAAGGAGAGGCTGACAGATAGCATCAATTACGGGAAATAATTAAAAAGAAAAACTTATAAGAATGAGGAATATATGAACAGAGTATTATCTGGAATACAGGATCAAACCTGCATAGCGGGAAATCACTATGCAGGAGAGATTTGCAATTATAGAGGGATTAGTACAGCTTCTTCGCCGTATCAAACCAATCCTTCTTAAAGACGCGCTTCATATTCATAACCGCATCAATAATGTCATGATGGACTAATTTTTCATTTTGAATACCAACACAGCGCCCGCCGTAGCCTTCCAACAGAAGTTGAATAGAATAAGCCCCCATGCGTGATGCTAAAATACGGTCATAAGCAACCGGAGAACCACCACGTTGGATATGGCCTAGAACCGTTGCACGGGTTTCGTGGTGTGTTTCCTGCTCAATATATTTCGCTAATTCACCCACATCACAAACGTGTTCGGTAATAGCGACAATCGCATGGCGTTTACCTTTTTCAATACCACGTTTGATTTCAGATAACAGTTCTTCACGGTCAAAAGCCATTTCCTGCTCAGGTAACACTAAGAACTCACAGCCCCCAGCAATCGCAGCAGATAGCGTTAAATCACCACAATAACGTCCCATCACTTCAACAATAGAAATACGTTTATGGGACGTCGAGGTATCGCGAAGGCGGTCAATAGCCTCAACAACCGTTTCAAGTGCAGTGAAATAACCGATGGTATAGTCTGTGCCAGCAACGTCATTATCAATCGTTCCCGGTAATCCAATACATGGGAAACCAGCTTCCGTCAGTGCTTTAGCCCCCAAATAAGAACCGTCACCACCAATAACAACTAATGCGTCAATATGATTTTTCTTCAGATTATCGAATGCGACAGCACGCACTTTTTCATCACGGAATTGTGGAAAACGAGCTGAGCCTAAGAAGGTACCACCACGGTTAATCATATCTGACACGCTATACCGGTCTAATTGCTTCATGCGGTTTTCATATAGGCCAAGGTACCCGTCAAAAATACCCATGACTTCTAAACCTTCACCTAATGCCGCGCGAACCACACCGCGGATCGCTGCATTCATGCCTGGCGCGTCACCACCACTCGTTAAAACCCCAATTCTTTTAATCTGCTTGACCATGATGACCTCTGATTAATGAACATAAAATTGCAAATCGATAAAACCGTTACGCTGCTAATCTTTTTAACGCTAATTACGCTGGCTTACTAGTGCTGAATTGATTCACCTAGCAGCATAATACGGCAAAGAGTGAATTATGCATCTGCTTTCCATCAAGCTTTTATGTTTTATTGTGATCCAGTTTACATAATTCTAGCCGATCACCCCAATAGGTAAATCTTTCAATGCAAAAAAAGCCCTAGAGTACCAACTAAAGCGAATTACCCTAGTTGAATCTTAGTTTGAAATAAAAATTAAGTATTGATGATAACACTTAAATTCCTTCGATGCTGTACCTATAAAACAAAAGAAAAGCACCATTTGGTGCTCTTTTAATTAACGAACAAAAACGAAAATAAAATTGGCCTATGTATAGTAATAACGCGTTAAATGGAAAAAAATAGGCGCAGCAAAACACAATGAGTCAATGCGATCCAGCATGCCCCCATGTCCTTCAATAATCGCCCCAAAATCTTTAATACCACTATCACGCTTAATGGCTGACATACATAACCCTCCCACAAACCCCATAATGGTAATCGCTAATGACATCAGTCCCGCAACCCACCAGCTAAATGGAGTTACCCAGTAAAGGCAAATACCAATAAGCACTGAAGATAATACGCCGCCAATAAAGCCTTCAATGGTCTTGTTTGGGCTCAACTTAGGCACAATAGGCCGTTTACCCATTAACTTACCAAAAACATACTGCAACACGTCTGAAATTTGCGTCACAATAATCAAGAAAAGTAATAATTTTACGTTTTCGCCTTCATAACCTTGAATATTCAGCATCAACAACGCGGGTACATGGCTCAAACAGAAAACCGCCACCAACATTCCCCACTGAATTTTTGCTGTTCGCTCAAGAAAATGAAAGGTATCTCCCGCTAAAGCAATGCGAGTTGGCAAGAAAAGGAAGACAAAAACAGGTACAAAAATTGAAAATAACCCATACCATTCAATACCAACCAAGACATATTGCAATGGAATAAAAACAAAAAAGCACCAAAATAATGCTTCATGGTCACTGCGCCGTGTTGGCGTTAAGGTAATAAACTCTCTGAGTGCAAAGAACGATATCAGCGCAAATAAGATCACCACACCTATATTGCCAAGCACAACAGCCAGTACACAAATAATACACATGACCCACCATGCGCGAATACGTGCATTCAAATTATCAATTGTTGGGTTGCTTTTTTCACCTGAATAACGGTATGCAAGAATACCACCAATAACACTAGCAAATACCAGTATCCCAAAAACACCTGACAACAATAATACTAATTCCCTGTCCCCAATATTCATGGCATTAGCTCCTCAAGCGCTACTTTTGCTCGCTGCAAAAAGGCGATTTTATTTTCATTTTCCATAAGAGGCTCCAGAGGCTTACCAACGATAGCTGAACAAATCACCGGCACAACAAGCTTTGACCCCTTCGGTAACACACGATTTAAATTTTCCAAATAAACGGGAACAACTTCAACATCAGGGTATTTTTTCGCGAGATGGTAAAGCCCACTTTTAAATTGGCTTAAAGTTTCCCCATCACCACGCGTGCCTTCAGGAAAAAATATTAATGAATGCTTTGCCTCTAATACTGACTCTAATACTGACTCTAAAGGAGCTAATGTATTATTTTGAGCTGGCTTATCACCTTTTCTATCGACCAATACCGCCCGAAAAACCTTATTAACTAAATAACGTCGAAACGGTGTTTTGACCCAATAATCTTTAGCGGCAACCGGGTGAACAAAATGACGCATTAACGGTGGTAACCCAGACCAAATAACCAAACCATCAAGATGGCTTGAATGATTGGCATAATAAATACGTGTAGTCATTGAAGGTTGGCACCCTACCCAACGAGTGCGAACACCCGTTAATAAACGGCAGGTTCCCGATAACAGCATGCCCATTCCCTTAGCTAAAAGAGAAATTCTCTGCACTTTTTCCATCTTTTTTCCTTGCTAACGTTTTATCAAACGAAAATTTGCAAAATTACGAAAAGACCTGAATATCGTTTAATTAACAAGATAGAGAGTCGGTTACAGTAGCACAACGGGATAAGTTCTGATTTGCAATATAAGAAAAGTAATATTGAGATAAATAGCAGGAAATACGTGATTGGTGTAGCAATATATCATCATATTACTACACCAAAATAACACTCAACTAACGTCAATAATTAAATATTATTTTTTGTCAGCGGCAATACGGTCACGGATGTTTTGTGCACGTTCGCTTGATGGTGGGTGAGAGTCAAACATGCTTGTCTCGCCGCTACCCATTTTCGCTAATTTTTCAAAACCAGTGACTAAACCGTCAGTTTTAACACCACGTTTTTTTAGTAAGTCATAAGAGAAGTTATCTGCTTCGCTTTCTTGGTGTTGAGAAAACTGTGAGTTAATCAGTTTTTCACCCAGAGCTGCAACTTGTGATGCACTCAGTTGTTCTACAACGCCACCCGCTGATGCTGCGGCAGTACGCGCAGCAACTGCCGCATAAGCAACTTGCATTGCTTTACGTGTATGACCTAATGCAACGTGGCCCATTTCATGACCCAGAACGCCTTCAACTTCGTTATCGTTCATCACATCCATCAGGCCGCTATATACACGCACACAACCATTTGCCATTGCCCATGCGTTGACATCGCTAGTCAGATAAACTTTATAGTTTACTGGAGTACCATCAACTTCGTTACCCAGTGCTTTTGCAATTTTGTCTAAGCGTTTCGCATACTTGCTAGACGCTGGAGCAATTTTGTTTTGCGCATCCATTTCTTTACAAGATTGGTCACTTAATTGTTTAACATCAGAGTCAGTCAGTGTCGCAGCTTGGAATAATTGCATGCCTGAGTTAGTCAACATCCCTTGGTCTAAATTTTTACAACCCGTTAAAATGACAGCAGAAACAGCAACTGCCACAAGCGCTTTCATCTTCATAGAACATTTTTCCTTTAGTATATATAGGTATTATTTTTTAATGACGCTAAAGACTATAAATTCTGCGAAAAATAACAATAGGAATAAAGCCATAATTATCCAATATATGAATTTGATAACGTTTTTATTAAAATTGCAAAATAGACAGAATATTATTCCAATAATAGGTACACATACAGATTGCATGCAAATGGCCATTAGGGCAATGGCCAAAAAATCACTCTAACTACTTAATAAATAACTCAATAACACAAAAATCATTTTCTGTATTCTTTTCAACAATAAATTGCAGAGCTTCTCGATTTTCTTTAATTAATAGAGTGTCAAATGGCTTTAAATAAAAGGAATCTGAATTAATTTTCATACTCAAACGAGGTGTAATATTAAAAATTAAGATCTCACTAGCCCCACTCACCCAAGAATTAATGAACGCAGTATTCACCCATTGTAAACGAGCCTGATATTTTTCAGGGTTATAGATGACATTAAAATCACGAATTGCACCTTGAACGAGTTCCGCATAAACCTCGCTTTCCCCATTAAAAGCAAAAAATTCTTTTTGCTGTAAGGTCACCGCCGGTTTCTTATCTACATGCAAAATAAGTCCTTCTCCTTCCAATACACCAATAATACGTTGCCGATTTTGGAAAAAGGAAAACGAGCCCGCCGTTTTAACATCTGCTATTGACACTCGCCAATCAAAATCATCTAAACCTTCACCATGGCTGCGCGCCAATTCAAGTGTCGACCCCTGGCCATTTTTCCAAGGCATATTGCGATAATCTTGCGTCGTTAATATCTGAGTCATAAGGTGAACCCTACTTTGGTGGATACATTATTTTTATAGTGAGAATGAGAAATGAAAATAGCAGACTTTCAACAAAAAAACGCCTTTTTAAAAATCAATTTCAAATTGTAGCCCATGCGTGCCACAATTCAAACATTCACCATAAGAAGAGGATAACGGTAATGGCCAGTACTCAACATAAAACAGATATTGTCAGAGCCAGAATTGAGCCTAAAGTCAGGGAAAATGCTGAAGCAGTGTTATCTGAATTAGGGATTAGCATGTCTGATGCTATTCGTATTTTCGTCAAGCAAATATCATTGCGACAAGCTTTTCCTATTGAGTTAAAAACACCAAACTCAATTACATTAGAAGCTATTAATGCACCAACTACAGACGAAACATTTGACTCTGCTGAAGATTTATTTAGCCAAGTGAGCAAGTCCGATGCTGAAAATTCGCGTTAAATCCCAATTCAAAAAAGACTTAAAAAAGTCGTTATCTGACAAAAAAAGAAATACTCAGCTATTAAAAGAGCTAATCGATAACCACCTATGCATTACTGGCTCTGTTCCAGCAGAATATTTGCCTCATCCCTTAAAAGGAAACTGGAGACCTTGCTATGAATATCACATACAACCCGATTTTTTATTAATTTGGGATATAAACTACCAAACCAATGAAATCATATTAGTTCGCTGTGGTTCTCATTCTGAATTATTTGGCTAACTCATCACATTTCCCAACCTAAAACAATTAAATCGACGTAGGCGACCGTCCACTTACCGTCCACCTCGGCGAACTTTGATGAACTTTCATAGCCTTTTAAATATTGATAAGTTACTGTTTTTAAAGAATTGAAGATATAATTTATAAAAAAAAAGCCCCTAAAAGGGGCTATAAAAGACAGGGATGGTGTCTATGGCAAGGAAAAACTTCACTTATTGCTACTTCACTACTTACTATGGAACTCAGGATATAAAATTAACTAACTTGCATTACTACAGGTACTAACAACTAAACTTACTGAAACTGCATCGCTTGAAATTCTGCCATTTTATGCTGATTCATTTCTTGTTGGTGAATGTGTTCAAGCTCTGTTTTCTGTTCTGGCGTTAACAACTGGTACAATTCATGATGAATTCGAGCCATTTCAACACGTTGTTCCAGTTCTTTTTGCATTCGTTTTTCAAGTTCTTCACGAACCGCTTTGTCATCAAAGCTATCCGCTATAATTAATTTGTGCAGTGCTTCACGTTCTTTAACTAAAGCAGAGTTATCAACATGATAATGGCGCTGTGTTGCCATTAAATCACGTAATTGCTGACGCTGTTTTTCATTTAACGTGATACCATTAAACATAAAGGTACTGGCACGTTCTTCACTGCTAAATAACTCATGATGTTGAAAGGGCACAACCGCATTGCCTGTTGGCTTAGTTGTTGGCTCGGACTGCATCTGTAACATCAAAGGTGTTGAACTTTCATTTGCAGCACTTTGTGGCTCTTCTGCAAAAGCAACCGCTGGTCCGAACACAAACGCAGAAGCTAAAACTAACATTGCGGTTTTATGTACTGTATTATGTACTTTGCTATGTGTTGTTCTCAGCATTTGACACCTTGTCTCCGAACTGTGCTCGTGATTCAATGTGAACAAATATACACCTGTGGCTGCAAACTAGCGTCAGAGCATGTAAAAGAACGTAAAGTCATGGAATCGTACAGATTGTTATCGTATTTTGGCAGTTGGAGGACTTAAAAAATGCATAAAATCCTATTAGTTGATGACGACCGTGAACTCACGTCGCTGTTAAAAGAACTGCTGGAAATGGAAGGTTTCAATGTTGTCATCGCCTATGATGGTGAACAGGCATTACAGCAAATTGACTCATCCATTGACCTGTTACTACTTGATGTCATGATGCCGAAAAAAAATGGTATTGAGACATTAAAAGAACTGCGCCAAATCCATCAGACCCCCGTTATCATGTTAACGGCTCGCGGTAGTGAGTTAGATAAGGTTCTGGGCCTAGAACTCGGTGCAGACGACTATCTACCTAAACCGTTCAATGACCGTGAACTGGTAGCACGTATTCGTGCTTTATTACGCCGTTCTAACTGGAGCGAGCAAACTCAAGGCGACAATAGCAATACCCCTGTTTTACAAGTTGATAAACTGCAACTTAACCCAGGTCGCCAAGAAGCCAGCTTTGATGAGGAAATTTTGGACTTAACAGGGACAGAATTTACGTTGTTATATTTACTCGCACAGCACCTAGGCCAAGTGGTTTCTCGTGAACACCTTAGCCAAGAAGTACTTGGGAAGCGCTTAACACCGTTTGACCGTGCTATTGATATGCATATTTCAAACTTACGCCGCAAACTTCCAGAACGCACTGATGGCCAGCCGTGGTTTAAAACTCTACGTGGCCGCGGATACTTAATGGTTTCTGCCACATGATCAACAGCTTAACCGCAAGGATCTTTGCGATCTTCTGGTTTACCCTCGCACTAGTATTAATGCTAGTGCTGATGGTGCCCAAGCTCGACTCTCGGCAAATCACCGTCCTGATGGAAAGTGAACAACGCCAAGGGGAGATGCTTGAGCAGCATATTGAAGCCGAACTCGCACAAGCTCCGATGAATGACCTACTTTGGTGGCGGCGTATTTCTAACGCCATCAAAAAATGGGCACCTCCCGGCCAACGGTTGATTATCGTCACCAGTGAAGGCCGCGTGATTGGTGCAATGCCAAGTGAAATGCAGGTAATACGTAACTTTATTGGGCAGTCCGATAACGCGGATCACCCGAAAAAGAAAAAATATGGACGAGCCGAAATCCTCGGCCCTTTCTCCATTCGTGATGGGGAAGACCACTACCAACTGTATTTAGTTCGCCCAGCAAGCAGCCCACAATCTGACTTTATTAATTTATTGTTTGATAGGCCTTTCTTATTGCTGATTGCCACCATGCTGATCAGTGCTCCACTATTATTATGGTTATCTTGGAGTCTCGCCCGCCCTGCTCGTAAATTAAAAATGGCCGCGGACGATGTAGCGAAAGGAAATTTACGTCCACACCCAGAACTAGAAGCCGGTCCGCAAGAGTTCTTGTCTGCGGGAAATAGCTTTAACCAGATGATCAGTGCCCTTGATGGTATGGTTAGCGCGCAGCAACGCTTAATCTCTGATATTTCTCATGAATTACGCACTCCACTGACTCGTTTGCAACTGGCAACCGCCTTATTACGCCGTCGCCATGGGGAAAGTAAAGAGCTCGAACGTATCGAAACCGAGACCCATCGCCTAGATAGCATGATTAACGATTTACTGGTGTTATCCCGTAGCCAGCATAAAAACGAAATTTTGCGTGAAAATATCAAAGCCGATGAACTTTGGGGTGATATCCTAGATGATGCTAGCTTTGAAGCTGAGCAAATGAACAAAACGCTCGAAGTCACTTCTCACCCTGGGCCTTGGCCGTTATATTGTAACCCTTCTGCCGTCGGTAGTGCATTTGAAAATATTGTGCGTAACGCATTACGTTATTCGCATACACACATTGCCGTTGATTTCAAAGAAGAAAACAACGGTATTCTCATCACAGTCGATGATGATGGCCCCGGTGTTAGCCCTGCTGACCGCGAGCACATTTTCCGCCCATTCTACCGCACTGATGAAGCTCGAGACCGAGAAACAGGCGGTACTGGTTTAGGTCTTGCAATTGTTGAAACCGCCATAACACAACATAAAGGTTGGGTGAAAGCGGATGACAGCCCATTAGGTGGTTTAAGGTTACAAATCTGGCTACCTGAACACGGCCGATAAATTAGCTTTATTCATTACCAATAACCCCTTTCTTTTTATTAAAGAAGGGGGTTATTTTTTTAATCAACATCTACCTACCATTATTAATAGAGAATAGTCCTATATTGCCTCTAAAAACAACAATTCCTAAATACCCGACCAATATAAAACTCTATTTTTATACTATTTAACCCATAAAAAAAGAATAATAGAGAAGAATACTTAAAATTAACCATGTGGTAATCCAACAAAAAGTATATCGTTTTATATCTTAATATGTTACTAACTTCTACACCGACTATATTAATCTGATATTCTGTTTTACTTAGTTAAAGTGTGATAATTGATATTAATAGAAAGCACAGAAGCCCAACTCAATGCAAATTAAGATACTTATAATGTGGGCTGATAATAATCATATTTTAACTTTATTTAATTTACAGGTTTTCCCTTATTAACCTGTTCAATATTAGGCGAACTCAACTTCAAATGGATTTATCAATGAAAAAATTCAAGCTCACTAAGCTAGCCATACTTGCTGTGTTCGGCGCCATAAGTGCACAAAGCGTTGCGGGGGGATTAGTTCTACCCGATAACAACTTACGCAGCGACCTTGCTTGGCTTTCTGAACGTAACGTCATCCAAATTAGCTTATCAACTTGGCCACTATCCCAAGAAGAAATCACACGTTCTTTAAATAATGCAAATATTACTAATAGCGAACAAGAAGCCATTATTCAGCGCATTAAAAAGAACCTTGACCGTAAGAAAAACAGTGTTCAACTAGAAACTCACCTTGCATCTAGCCACAACTCTATGCCACAGGGCTTTGCCCAGAGTGAATATAGTGATATTCGCTATACCGTTTCAGGTAACTACAGCACTGACGACGTAGACTTAAACCTCACCGCAAATGGCGAACGTGCTTTACGCGTTGAAAATGGTTCTGACTACAACCTCAATGGCTCATATGGTGGTGTCAAAATTTGGAACCAATGGGTATCCTTTGGTGAAATCCCACAATGGTGGGGACCAGGCCACGATGGTAGCTTAATTCGTACCGATGCGGCTCGCCCTGTTACTGGCTTCTTAATTCAACGTGCTGACCAAAGCCCATTTGAAACTCCATGGCTTTCTTGGATTGGTTCATGGCAATACCAGCTCACCGCAGGGCAAATCAAACAATATTCTTCCCAACCCAACACTAAACTGATTGGTTTACGTATGACCATGAACCCAACTGACTTCTTCGAACTCGGTGGTTCTCGCGTGGTCATGTGGGGAGGCGATGGCCGCCCTAATAACTGGAATTCTTTCTGGAATGCTATGGGCGGTAGGGATAATACTGGCGACTATAACGATGACCCGGGTAACCAACTGGCAGGTTTAGACTTCAAACTGAAACTTTACCCATTAATCGACCTACCTGTCAGCCTATATGGCCAAATGGTCGGTGAAGATGAAGCCAACCTTTTCCCATCGAAAAACGCCTTTATGGGTGGTATCGAAGGTTATCACACACTATGGGGCCAACCATTAAATTGGTACATTGAAGGCGCGAACACCCATACTGAGTGGGACAAAGACGGCGTAATGTATCGCCACTTTATCTACAAAAATGGTTATTACCAACAAGGTGCATCACTAGGCCACGCGATGGGCGGCGACGGGCGCATGCTCACCACCAAAGTGGAATACACTCTCGATGATGACAACCGCGTCAGTTCTCGCTTGATGTACGCGAAAGTGAATAAATCTAACTTTGAAGGCAACAAGTTGTTCCCTAAATCAGAAACCATCAAAGGCGTTGATTTCGGTTGGTGGCATAACTTTGACAATGACGTCAGCACTGATGCGAAAGTTTGGGTATCTAAAACTGATTACGAAACACGCAATGATTTAGGCGCTGCCGTTACGGTAAACGTGCCGTTTAAGTGGTAGTTAGCAGATATTAAGCATATTTTATCAAAAACGGGTTATGTTTTTAGCATAATCCGTTTTTTTATCCCTCGAACATTATTATTCTAGCCAAAAATATGCCATTCATATAATCCCTTATGACAACCAAGTTAATTAATATAATCAATTAAGCATTTTATTAATCTATTCCTACGCGGAATTCGGATAAATATAGAAATATTAGGATCTGGCTTTTATTGAACCCACACTAAAAGCAATGATATACAAGGAATAACTTAACTTAAATATTTAATCGCGTACAAAGCGTAAGAATAGGATTATAACCTAATAATTTAAAATAACTTATTCTATTGGTGATTGTGTTAGGACTATTCTCTAACGCTATCGCAGTGATAGTCAGTAACTAGCTTTAATGGTATTATTAATCGCTTTTTACTTGACCAAATAAATGCTGAGGCATACCCTTTGGCGGTAAAAAAACAATAAGCTTTGCTTATCAATTGAGCAAGTTAGCAAAAAATGCAATGTTTTCAATTGATAAGTATGCATTTACAAATTCAATGGTGCTCTGGGGCCCGACAACCCAGTGCGGTAGCTATGGGTGTTATTAATAATTGACACCATAAAAGTTAACTATAGACCACTTTTAATTTATTACTTATTTCATAACAAGGTTCTCAGTGAAAATATTCGTGACTGGTGGCGCAGGCTTTATTGGTTCTGCTGTTATTCGCCATATTATTAATAATACTAACGACAGTGTTGTTAATATTGATAAATTAACTTATGCAGGAAATTTAGAATCTTTAGCATCAATTTCTGAAAGCCCCAACTATATATTTGCTCAAGCCGATATTTGTGATTCTGCAGTCATTAAACAACTCTTTGACCTCCACCAACCCGATGTGGTGATGCACTTAGCAGCTGAATCCCATGTTGACCGCTCTATCGATGGCCCAAGTGAATTTATTCAAACGAATATTATCGGTACCTATACTTTATTAGAAGCGGCTCGTCACTATTGGAATCAATTGCCTACCGATAAAAAATCAGCCTTCCGCTTCCACCATATTTCAACAGATGAAGTTTACGGCGATCTTGAATCAACAACTGACCTATTCACTGAAACCACTTCTTATGCACCAAGCAGCCCATATTCTGCATCTAAAGCATCCAGCGACCATTTAGTCCGTGCATGGCAACGTACTTATGGGCTACCAACCATTGTGACTAACTGTTCTAACAACTATGGTCCTTATCATTATCCCGAAAAACTGATCCCGCTTATTATTTTAAATGCTTTAGAAGGTAAGCCATTACCTGTTTATGGTAATGGGCAGCAAATTAGGGACTGGTTATATGTAGAAGACCATGCAAGGGCACTATACAAAGTTGTCACCGAGGGCAAAATTGGTGAAACTTATAATATTGGTGGCCATAACGAAAAAGCCAATATTGATGTGGTTAAAACAATCTGCAGCATCCTCGATGAATTGGTACCAAATAAATCGAATGGTATTAATCTCTATGAAGAGTTAATTACTTACGTGACTGACAGACCAGGTCATGACCTTCGTTACGCCATTGACGCCACAAAAATTAAAAATGAGCTGAACTGGGTGCCAGAGGAAACATTTGAAACTGGACTTCGTAAAACAGTGGAATGGTATTTAGCGAATAGTGAGTGGGTTGATAATATTAAAAATGGTAGTTATCAATCATGGGTTCAACAACATTATGGGGATAGTAAGAAATGAAAATCTTGCTTCTCGGTAAGAATGGCCAAGTAGGGTGGGAACTACAACGAGCTTTATTACCACTAGGTGAATTAATTGCCTTAGATAGGCACTCGAAGGACTATTGCGGTGATTTATCTAAACTTAATGATCTAGCAAAAACTATAGAGTTGTTAAAACCGGATGTTATTGTCAATGCTGCGGCTTATACCGCTGTAGATAAAGCAGAAAGTGAGCCCGAATTATCTCAACTAATCAATAGTGAAGCTGTAAAAGTTTTAGCTCAATCCGCTCAAAAAATTGATGCGCTGTTAGTTCATTATTCAACTGACTATGTCTTTTCTGGAGAAGGTGAACATTTTTGGCAAGAAGGCGATGAAACTGCAGCATTAAATATATACGGTCAAACAAAGCTAGATGGTGAAAAATACATTCAGCAGTATTGTTCCAATCATCTAATCTTTAGAACCAGTTGGGTTTACTCTACTTATGGTAATAATTTTGCAAAAACAATTCTTAATTTAGCCAAAAAGAGAGAAATATTATCAGTTATCAATGACCAATATGGCGCCCCCACAGGTGCTGAGTTGATCGCTGATTGCACGGCGATTGCTATAGTCCAAACGTTACTGGATAAAAACAAATGCGGTGTGTACCACTTAGTCTCTTCTGGTTCAACCAACTGGTATCAATATACTGAATTAGTCACACAAGAAGCACAAATAAATGATATAGAATTAGCTTTGAGGGAATTAAATGCTATTCCAGCAACCGATTATCCCCTACCGGCCAAACGCCCATATAATTCAAAGATGAATAACAACAAATTTAAAAAAACATTCAATACTGAATTACCAAATTGGAAATTAGGTGTTAAACGCTTAATTAAAGAATTATCAATTAAATAAGAATTTGTAGAATATAAAGATGGAAAAGACATATAAAGGTATTATCTTAGCAGGTGGTTCAGGAACTCGTTTATATCCAGTAACTATGGCAGTAAGTAAACAATTACTACCTGTTTATGATAAACCAATGATTTATTACCCATTAAGTACACTGATGCTAGCCGGTATACGAGATATTCTAATTATCAGTACCCCGCTAGATACTCCCCGGTTTCAACAATTATTAGGTGATGGTAGCCAGTGGGGGTTAAATTTAGAATATAAGGTACAAGAAAGCCCTGATGGACTAGCACAAGCATTTATTATTGGTGAAGAGTTTATTGGTGATGATAATTGTGCGCTCGTTCTTGGTGATAATATTTTCTACGGACACGACCTACAAAATCAACTTGAAAAAGCCACTAAGAAAGAGTCCGGTGCGACTGTTTTTGCTTACCATGTGAATGACCCTGAACGCTATGGTGTTGTTGAATTTGATAAAACTGGTACCGCTATCTCTTTAGAAGAAAAACCTAAAAAACCTAAAAGTAATTATGCGGTTACTGGCCTATATTTTTATGATAACACCGTTATTCAGCTTGCAAAAAACCTGCAACCATCAGAACGCGGTGAATTAGAAATCACCGATATTAATCGCCTTTATCTTGAACAAGGCAATTTATCAGTAGCAATGATGGGTCGTGGTTATGCATGGTTAGATACAGGAACACACCAAAGTTTAATTGATGCAGGTAATTTCATTCAAACTTTAGAAGAACGCCAGGGTTTAAAAGTTGCTTGCCCTGAAGAGATTGCTTACAGAAAAGGGTTTATCACAGCTGATGGCGTTAAAAAGCTGGCAAAACCTTTATCCAAAAATTCCTATGGCCAATACTTACTAAAAATGGTTAAAAACAAATGAAAATTATCCCAACTGAAATTCCTGATGTATTAATTATTGAGCCGAAAGTATTTGAAGATAAGCGTGGTTTTTTCTTTGAAAGTTTTAATCAAAAACAATTTGATGAAGCCGTAGGTTATCCTGTGACTTTTGTACAAGATAATCATTCAAAATCAATAAAAGGTGTACTCAGAGGCTTACATTATCAAGAAGAACCCTATGCTCAGGGAAAGTTAGTTCGCTGTATAGCTGGTGAAGTATTTGACGTTGCAGTTGATATTAGGGAAAATTCACCAACATTTGGTAAATGGGTAGGAGTAAATTTATCAGCCGAAAATAAACGTCAATTATGGATACCTGAAGGTTTTGCGCATGGTTTTTTAGTTTTGAGTGAAACTGCTGAGTTTAATTATAAAACGACTAATTATTATAACCCAAACAGTGAAAAGTGCATCAAGTGGAATGATGATAATCTAAATATTAATTGGTTAGTTCAGAATGTTATCATTTCTGAAAAAGATAGGAATGGAACTCATTTTAACTTAAAAGGTTACTAATACATATGGTCAAGAACTTTCTTAAAAAATTACATGAAAAAGTTTTATTAGAATTAAACTATTTTTACGACTTAAAAAAATATAAAAATTTCTATACCAATACTTCAAAAAAAGCAAAAACAAAACAAGAACTACAAAGCTGGATACTCCAAGATAAACATAGAATAGAAAAAGCAATTAGCCTTCCGAACCCTCGTCAAGGCTTTGGAAAAGAGGTTTTTGAAAGACTAACAAAGAACACCTTAGAATACATTAAGCAAACAGATAAGGATGAGATATTTTATATTTCATTAGGTGTTTTTAATGCTTATAAAGAATTTCACTATAAAAATAATTATACGTTACCTGATTTTTACATTAACTTACGAAATAAATTTGCAGAAGAAGATTTTAATAACAAAAAATGTAATCAAAGCGGTTATTACGAAAGTAGTTATTCCGATATATCACTTAATAATTCTTTACAAAAAGCTATGCGCTCAAGAAAGAGTTGCCGTAATTTTGATGAAAAAAAAATAATAACCCCTGAAGTGATTAATGAAATAATGTCACTAGCAATAACTGCACCTTCAGTATGTAACCGCCAACACTGGAAAGTACATTTTTTTACACAGGATAATAAAAATAAAATTTTATCCTTTCAAAATGGAAATAGCGGCTTCACTAAAAATATACCAATGATAGCGGTAGTTACAAGTGAACTTAGCGCCTTCTATAGCCCTAATGAAAGAAACCAACCATATACTGACGGTGGGATATTTTCTATGAATCTAATGTATGCAATCGAATCAGTAGGGTTAAAAAGCTGTCCATTGAACTGGTGCAACTCCTATAGAACAGAAAAGAAATTTAGCAAATTGAATTTGATACCTCAATCTGAGAAAATTATTTTAATAATCGCATTTGGTTATCCAAACCAAGAATATATTATAGCTAAATCACCAAGATTACCTGTAAATAATTTTTATACTCTAAATTAAAATGAGAATACTTAATGCACTAAATAATGGATTATATTCAGGGGTAAATATAATACTAATAACTATATTCAATATAGTTTATCGTACGGTTTTCATACAAACACTTGGCATTGAAGTTCTTGGAATTAATACTGCTTTAACTAACATAATCACCGTTCTCTCGCTTGCAGAGCTGGGTTTTTCGCAAGCCATATCATATTTATTATATAAACCCTTATCCCAAAATAATAGAGAAAAAATAAATGCATTTATTAATTACATAAAAAGGATTTATATAATAATTGGTATAATCATTATATTTTCGGGGCTATCTGTAATTCCATTCCTTAAATTAATTATACCAACTGACATGGAATTATCATATTTAATATTAATTTACATATTATTCATTTCAAATACGGTAATTACTTATTTCTGTAGCTATAAAAGAACGTTGATTATAGCAGACCAAAAAAACTATAAAATAATACCAACAATTTCAAAATTTCAGCTGCTTGATTTAGTGGGTAAATCTATAATTTTATTTATAACTAAAAGTTTCGTCACAATACTAATTTTTCAAATTATAATAAAGGTCTTAGAGAATATTTACGTTAATAAAATAATTGATAATAACTATACTAGCATATTAGGCATTGAAGAAAAAAAACTTACCTTTAAAGATAAAAAATTAGTAAAAGAAAAAACCATTGCAGTTTTCTTCCATAAAATAGGAGACGTATTTGTAAATAGCACAGGGAATTTAGTTATTTCTGCATTTATTGGCGTCAGTGTTTTAGGTATATATTCTAACTATGTATTAGTTATTGGGATTCTTGTTTCATTTATATCAATAATATATAACAGCTTGACATCTTCATTTGGGAATTTAATTATTGAAAACAAAAATAATTGTGAAAGTAACTTTTACATAATTCAGTTAATATCCTTTTATATTTTTGGCATAACATCAATTATATTTTATTTCTATATAAATAAGATTATTTATCAATGGATTGGGGTTGATTATATATTACCAAACTCTACAATCGCATTAATAACTTTAAATTATTTATTACTTGGAATTAGACTTCCATTAAATGTCATAAAAATTGCGGGGGGGATTTTTGACAAAGACAAATATGCCCCTTTAATACAGGGATTAATAAATTTAGTAGCTTGTTTATTGTTGGTAAACCTATATGGTATTAATGGAGTGTTAATAGCAAGCTTAATATCCACTCTAATAGTCCCTATATGGGTTCAACCATATATTGTATACAAACATATATTCCATAAAAAACTAACTGCTTATATTAAAAATACAACCAAAAATCTTTTTTATATAATAATATCTTTATTTTTTATAATAGCAATTAACAATTATTTTTTATCAGATAACTTAGATACAAATTTATTAGTTACCTTTGGAGAAATTTTTGGCATAGTAATTTTATATACAGTAATATTTATAGTACTTAGCTACAAAAGCCAAGCACTAAAAGAACTTGTTAGTAAATTAAATCAGGTAATAAATAAAAAATGTCAAAGCTAGTCAGTATTCTAACTCCAACATATAATAATGAAAAACAAATCGAAAGATTACTTTTATCAATATTAAAACAAACATATAAAAATATAGAATTCATTATAATTAATGATGGTTCTACAGATAATACTTTGAATATCATAGGGGATTATCAAAAAATTTTCAATAATGAAGGAATTGAACTAATAATTTTATCACAAGAAAATAAAGGACAAGCAGCGGCAATTAATCAAGGATTAAAAATATTTTCTGGTGATTATTTTTGTTGGGTCGATGCAGATGATTGGCTAGACCAAGATTCAATAAAGAAAAAAGTATCTTTTTTAGAGAAAAATGAATCTTATGGCTTTGTTAGAAGTGATGGCTATATAACGAAAAAACCTAACCTAGAAAATAATAAGTTAGATAAATTTAGTAATCATATTAACCTAACTAGCTCCGAATTATTTTATGATTTACTATATGTGCGTAATATATATTTCACAGGCGCTGGCTACATGGCAAGAAGACATTGTATACTTAATACAATTCCAAACTTACATATAAATGAATCCAGAGAAGGCCAGAATTGGCAAATTTTATTACCTTTATCTATAGAGTACAAGTGTGGCTATATTAATGAGCCTTTATTTTACTATTATGATAGACCAGATAGTCATTCTCACTCTATTAGTGAAATGAATAAAGAAATTATACGATGTGATAACCATAAAAAACTAGTTACTGATGTTCTTGACAGCTTGAAGAATGTTCCAATTAATAATTGGGAGTCATTACTTGATGACATATATAACAGAAAAAAGCTAGGGATTTATTATTATCATGATGACATTAGAAATGTTAAAATTTATTTCAAAAAAATAAGAAATAAAAAAATTAAAGATTATATTAAGTATTTTTATTTTATTTTAAAACGAGTTAAATCATGAAAAAAATTGGACTTTTAAACTTTCATTATTCTAATCATAATTATGGTGCAGTATTACAAGCTTATGCACTACAGATAAAAATAAAAAATATTGCCCCAGATTTCAAAGTCGAAAATATCAATTTCATACCTACAGATAGTATAACACTGAGAGCTCGAATATCTTTAGGTAAATTTTTAAGATTATTAAAAATTCTGAGGCCAATCGTAGTTAATGAAAAAATTGGTAATGTTCAGGTATTTGAAAGATTTAGACAGCAATGGCTAGAAGTTGGTCCTCCACTGCATCATAAAAAAAAATTACTTAACCTTAAATATCAAATGATTATAGTAGGAAGCGACCAGGTTTGGCGCCCTGAAATGACTAAGCCAAACGTAGATGTTTATTTTTTAAATTTTGCTGATAGTTCTTGTAGAAAGATAGCTTATGCAGCAAGCTTCGGTGTTGATACCTGGCGCTATAATCAATCACTAACAAATAAGATTAAAAAATACTTATCAAACTTTAAATATATTTCATGCCGAGAAAACTCAGGTGTTAATATTTGTAAAACTCAATTTGGAATAGAAGCAAATCATGTTTTAGACCCAACATTATTACATAATTCAGATGTATATTTAAATATTATTAATAATTCAACATCAGATATGATATACCCACCGTTTATTTCTTACTATAAGCTAGACTTAGATACTATATTTAGTAAATTAATTAATAAAATAGCTGAAAGTACAAAGTCTGAAATAAAAAACATATATTATGATAAAAATCAAGAGTATCTAGAGGTTGCAGATTGGTTAAACTCAATACATAAATCAAAAATTATCGTCACAGACTCTTTCCACTGTGTATGCTTCTCAATAATATTTAAAAAACCATTTATTGTTTATCCTAATCCACAAAGAGGTATGACCCGACTTTATAGCTTATTATCTTCACTAGGATTAGAACATTTGATTTACGATGAACAGAAGAAAAGCTTAGATTCATATATAAATGAAAGCTTAAATATAGATTATGAAAGTGTACATAAAACACTAGAAAAACTGAGGGAAAAATCAGCTAATTTCATAGCTACAGCTATTACTAATAATTAAATCAAGGATATATTTATTTATGAAGTTTAACGCTGCATCAATTCCTATAGTAATAATGACACGAAATGAAAGTGGATTTATAAGTAAATGTGTATCTTCTATTATTAACACAGTTACAATCGACTTCCACATTTACATTGTTGACAACAATTCTACAGATTATCGCCACCTTGACGAATTAGATAAGATCAAATCAAACTATCCTAACTTAATAACTTTAGTTTCTAATAAAAAAAACAAATGGGTTATTGGAATTAATGAAACCTTAAAAGAAATAAAAAAAAATCACAGAACAAAGTACTTCATTTTAACTGATGGAGACATAGATTTTTCTAAATGTATAACACCATCATCTTGTTGGCTTACTTATTTAATAAATCGAATGGATGAAAATATTTCTATAGGGAAAATAGGTCTTTCCTTATCATGGGAATATATGCTAGAGAATGAAGTTTTTTTTAAGAATGTAATTAATCAAGAAGAAGGTTTATATAATAATAGTAAGATGATCAATGACCTTTATATCTCCAGTGTAGACACTACAGCTGCCATATATAGGTGGGATTGGTCTATTGAGAAAAGCTCCAAATTTTACCCTGACCATATGAGATATTTACGTCCTGAATTATACTCCTGCCGTACTAACAGAACTATCTTAGTTGAGCATATGGGCTGGAGACAATATAATACTGCTAGTAACAATGTAAGTGAGCTGAATAGTAAAATTCTATGCTTTACTTTATATGGTGGACATGTAAAAACTGAAATACTAAATAAAGCAGATAAAAAATATAAGTTAACTTATACTCTACTATCTTATCCTATACATAAAGTTTGGGTTATTAGAAGATGGTTATTTAGCTTAATATATTTTGTCAGAAAAATAAGAGTAGGATTTGATGGACAAAATTCCTCAGACATCAATAATCAATTATAATTTAATGAAAAATGAACACTTTAAGTATAATTAAAACATTTATTTTCTATCTGATTGTATTATTAGCTATTATTTTTTCCTTTTTTAATCTAGAATACTCACGAGATTTTAAGGATTACAACTTTGAATATAATAACATTTCGGAATCACGTTTTGAGCCTTTATTTTTATTAATTTTTCATATTTCCAAGAACATTTTAGAGTTAAGTTTACAGTCTCTTTTCTTCTTTATATCAACAATTACACTTTTATTAAAATTATACATAGCAAGAGGATTAGCAACAACCAGTAATAAAATTATATTTTTTACTATAATATATATTTTTAGCTTTTACCTGCTCCATGATTTAACTCAGCAACGACTATCTATCGCAGTATGTTTTATAATATTATCAATACCTTACACCATAAGAAAAAATTTATTTACATCTATATTACTTATAATTACGGCAACCTTATTTCATTTGAGTTCAATTATTTTTATTGTACTACCGATCCTTTCTTATTTTTATAAATCAAATCGATTTACTTTAATTTTTAGCTTATTTATACTAATGACCATACTTGGATTCATTACATTTGAATACTCTGCTGATTTTATTATGTCCATGAGAGGTTCTACTACTGGTTACTTTAATAACTGGCATAATTACTCAATAAACATGTTTACCCCTCCTAAAATATTATTATACATAATAATATTTACTTTTTTAGTAAAAAACATTAAAAATAATAATTACAATATGCACATAATGTTTTTTTATACCCTACTACCATTATGCATCTCCATTATATTCACAAAATCACCTGAAATATCGATTAGGTTTTGGGACTTGAGCGCTTTATTTTCTTTATTTTTATTTTTATTAAACCCTATAAAAAAAACTTTTTTTGATTATTTAATACTATTATCTTTTTTATTATTATTTACATACCTGATTTACGGATTTATATTCTATAATCCATTATTTTAAATTGAAAATTAAATATGAAAAACAATATAATATCTATTAGTATTACTTACAATCCAGAATTAGAATTACTTTTATCTCAACTCACTAGCCTTGCTAAGCAGGTTTCTTATATGCTCGTGGTTGATAATAATTCAGATAATATAAATGAAATATCATCTATATGTTCTAATTTTACCAATTGCCTTTTAATGCCATTAGACTCTAATATGGGTATTGCCCATGCTCAAAACATTGGCATAAAAAAGTCCCATGAATTAAATTCTAGTCATGTCATACTTTTTGATCAAGATAGCATACCAGACCAACTATTTATTAATAATCTATTGTTAGACGAAAGAGAACTAATAAATAAAAACATTAATGTTGCAGCTATCGGTCCTTCTTTCTACGATCCTAAAGTAAATAAGCCTTATCCTGCTACCGTCTATAAAGGGCCATTTTTACAACGTGTTCAGATAATGGATCAACCTGTGGAAGCATCTTTTATTATTGCTTCCGGTTGTTTAATTAGAAACTCAACTATTGAAATTATTGGATTGATGAAAAGTGATTTTTTTATTGATTATGTAGATGTTGAATGGTCCTATCGTGCCATCTCTATGGGGTTTAAATGTTATATATCAAACAAGGCACAAATGTCACACTCAATTGGAGATAAAAGAATATCTTTATTAGGAAGAACGATTTCCGTTCACTCTCCCTTAAGACGGTATTACTTACTACGAAACAGTTTCCATATGTGCCGACTACCTTATATCCCTATAGGATATAAAATAAGGGAGTGTATTTTTAACCCTATTAGATTTTTTGTATCACTGATTACATCCAAAAACAAAATCAACACTCTAAAATACTCTTATTTTGCTATATCTGATGGATTAAAAGGAATAACAGGCCCATTCAACCATAAAGTTTGATTATTATAAAAAATGAAAAAAATTGCACATATACAGTTACTTCCTATTTTAAGCGGTGCTCAAAGAGTTACATTAGATGAATTACAAAGACTATCTAATGATGAGTATATAAAATATTTAATTTGTAACGGAGAAGGCCCATTAACAAATGAAGCTCGAAAATTAGGCATCATAGTCATTATTGTAAAATCACTAAAGCGTGAAATTTCACCTTACCACGACCTTATTTCATTATATAGCTTATTCAAAATTATAAAAAAAGAAAATTTTGATATTGTTCATACTCATTCCTCAAAAACAGGAGTTATTGGTCGCCTTGCGAGTTTTTTTTCTAAAGTCCCCTTAATTGTTCATACTGTACATGGCTTTTCCTTTCCTTCTGCAAAAAATAAAATACAATTATTATTGTATTATTTAATGGAAAGATTAGGCTCTTTATGTGGGGATATTCTTATTTGCCTACATGAAGAAGATAAAAAAATTTCTATTAATACATTGAAACAGCCTGAAAGTAGCGTTTATGTAATTCCAAATGGAGTTGATATAAAAAAATTTAATCCACTATGTGATGAAAAAAAGAAATTGCTTAGACAGATATTTAAGTATAGAGATACTGATATATTAATAGGGATGACGGGACGGCTCTGGGAGCAAAAAAACCCATTATTCTTGTTCAATAGTTTAATCGATACATTAAAATTAAATAATCATATTAAACTTATCTTTATCGGCGATGGCGAATTATCAAACGTACTAAAAAAACAAATTCAAAGCCATCATTTAGAAAACCAAGTTATCTTAATGGGTTGGTGTAATAATACGGAAACAATATTAAATACCCTTGATATATTTGTTTTGCCATCTAAATGGGAAGGCATGCCTTTGGCTATTTTAGAAGCCCAAAGTACAGGATTACCATGTGTCGTATCAAACATAAGTGGAAATAGGGCATTAGTGACTGAAGGTAATGATGGATTCCTATTTGAGCTTGATAACAAGCCATCACTTAATGCTGCTGTCAATCAATTAATCCACAATAAAGAATTAAGGATAGAGTTAGGGAAACACGCACGAGAAAAAATAATGTCTCAGTACTCCATTGATAAGCGTATAGAGAAGATTGATTCAATCTATAAAAGACTATTACCATAAGTTATCACATTCTCATAGGAAAACTTAAGTGATTAATATACAAATAAAAATCTTGCTAATCTCTACCACTATTTTTCTTACAGGCTGTACTGTCGCCCCCGGTGCCTATATATCAACCTCAGGCAAAAATGTGGTTGATACGGGTGACCGTGACATTACCAAATTGGTTGATATCTACCCCATTTCACCAAAATTATTGGATGATATGTACACCGCCCCCACCATTGCTAAACCCAATGCGCAGTTAGAAAAGCAACTAACTCACTATGAATACCGTGTGGGTGCAGGTGATGTATTAACCATTACGGTTTGGGACCACCCTGAGCTGACTATCCCTGCGGGTTCTTACCGTAGTGCACAGGACTCCGGTAACTGGGTACATTCCGATGGGACTATCTACTACCCGTATATTGGTAAAGTCAAAGTGATCGGTAAAACCGTCACTGAAATCCGTACTCTGATCAGCAACCGTTTAGCCACCTATATTGAATCCCCACAAGTGGATGTCAGTATCGCTGCCTTCCGCTCACAAAAAATGTATGTGTCAGGCGAAGTCGCCAAACCAGGTACACTACCTATCACTAACGTTCCACTAACTATCTTAGAAGCCTTTAATAATGCCGGTGGTTTAACCGAAAAAGCCGATTGGGATAACGTCGTTCTTACCCGTAACGGCAAAGAAATCAAAGTGTCATTACAAGATTTAGTTCAGTACGGCGATTTAACCCAAAACTACCTGATGCTACCGGGTGATGTGCTATATGTGCCACGTAATGATAACCAAAAAGTATTTGTGATGGGTGAAGTCGGTCAACCAACGACCTTAACTATTGACCGCGCGGGGATGAGTATTACTGAAGCCCTAAGCAAAGCGAGCGGCCTTAACCAAACAACGGCTAATGCAACGGGTGTATTTGTTATCCGCCCAATTAAAAACCAGCCAGCGGAAGACAAAGAACTCGAAGCGCTATTACCGAAAAAAATGGCCGCGGTTTATCAGCTAGACTTATCAGATGCCACCTCACTTGTGATGGGTACTGAATTTAAACTGCAACCTTATGACTTAGTGTATGTTACCGCTGCGCCTGTGGTGCGTTGGAACCGTTTGATTACCCAACTGTTACCAACTATCGCATCTTATAATCAGCTAACTGAGGGTGTGAAGCGAGTTCACGACTGGTAATCGATATGCTTAATAATATTCTCGTTGTTTGTATGGGAAATATCTGCCGCTCTCCTACGGGGGAGCGTTTATTACAGCACTATTTTCCCGAAAAAACTGTTCATTCGGCGGGTATTATCGCCAAAAATGACATGCCCGCTTATGACCGTGCTATCCGCATTGCACTACAACATAGCCTTTCCCTTGAAAACCATCAATCACGTCGATTAACCAGCGAAATATGCCATAAAGCAGACTTAATCCTAGTGATGGAAAACGATCATATTGCTAAAATCCACCAGCAGTTTCCTGAAACTCGCGGTAAGGTGATGTTATTTGGGCAATGGATCAATAAAACCGAAATCCCTGACCCGCACAAACGCAGCGATGAAATGTTTGAACATGTTTACCAGTTGATGGAAAAAGCCGCGATTGCTTGGCAAGGCAAAATTTAATTTTATTTATTGGATGACTTAACATTTAACCTATTATGAACACAACAAAAAATAGCTCCCCTGCCTCAGATGAAATCGATCTGCTCGCTCTGTTTAAAGTTTTGAAATCCAACACCATTAAAATTGGGTTTTTTACTGTTATTTTTGCGGCTATCGCCATTGCATACAGTTTATTAGCAACCCCCATATACCAAGCGAATGCGACCTTACAGTATGACAAATTAGGTCAGGTCTCATTACTTGACCAAATGAGTGATGTTATGCCATTTGGTAACAGCAATAACCAAGTCGACTCTGAAATTGAAGTTATCAAATCCCGCATGGTATTGGGCAAAACCGTTGCAGACTTGAACTTAGACACTCAAGCAGCCCCTGAAGGCTTCGTCAGTAAGTTACTTGGTGAAGTGGCTCCCGTCCATATTGCCCTATTTCAATTACCTGAAAACTTAATTGGCCAGCCATTGACCCTGACGTATTTAGGGGATAACAATTATTCCCTCAATGTGGATGGCCAAATCTTGCAAGGTAAAGTCGGTGAAGTGCTCAAACAAGGTGAAATTAACTTATTAATTTCCAGTTTCGCAGCTGAAACTGGTGAAGAGTTTTCGTTAATCAAAAATGCCCGTTACTCTACCATTGAAAACTTACGCAATACCCTAACCATCGCGGAAGTGGGCAAAGGTACCGGTATTATCAGTTTAGCCATTAAAGGGGCGAATAAGACTGAGAATGTTAACATTCTCAACAGTGTTATCCAAAACTATGTAGACCAAAATACCGAGCGTAAAAAAGAAGTCACCAACAATACACTCGTGTTCTTAGATGGCTACTTACCTACGATTAAAAAGAAATTAGATAACTACGAAAACCAGCTCAATGCCTTTCGTAAAAAGAATGAATCGATTGACCTTTCTTTAGAAGCTAAAGCGGCTTTAGATACTGCTTTGCAGGTCGAAGAGAAACTCAATGAGTTGACCTTCAAAGAAGTGGAAATTCAACAGTTATATACTCGTAACCACCCCGCTTATCAGTCCCTGTTAGATAAACGCCAACAGTTGTTACGTGAGAAAGAAAAAATTAGTAAAAATATTCAAAAATTACCGAATACCCAACAAGAAATCGTCCGTTTAACTCGTGATGTTGAAGCAGAACAAGCGATTTACGCTCAATTAGTCGCGAAACAACAAGAGCTCAGCGTATTGAACTCTGGTATTACTGCCGATGTGCGTATTATTGACTCCGCGGAGTCACAACCAAATGCTGTAGCACCAAAAAAATCACTGATTGTTGCTCTTGCCACTATCCTTGGTTTTATTATCGGCTGCGCGTATGTCATTGCTCGCGAGTTCTTTAATAATAAAATTAAGAGCACGGAAGATATCGATGCATTGGGAGTCAACGTCTACGCCACCATTCCTTTCTCAGCCTATGAGAAAAAACTGATTGAGGCTGGCAATAAGAGCCCATTAGCGATAGAAAACCCAGCAGATACCGCCGTTGAAGCTATCCGTTCATTACGTACCAGCGTGTACTTCTCGGTTATGAACCAAGGTAACAACCTGGTGATGGTGACCAGTGCATCGCCAGGTGTGGGGAAAAGTTTTGTTACCTCCAATATGGCGGTGGTACTGGCTAACGCAGGTAAGAAAGTGTTATTAATCGATACCGACTTACGTAAAGGTCGTTTGCACAAAGCCTTTGGGTTAAACAATAAAGCGGGCTTATCTGAATATCTGTCACAGCAAAACATAGAATCACCCACTATTCATGCCAACGTAATTGAAAACCTCGATGTGATTTGCCGTGGTAAAAATGTCACTCACTCGTCTGAGTTATTAATGGGTGAGCGCTTTAAGCAGTTACTGGATAAAGTCAAAAACCAATACGATATTGTGGTGATCGATACCGCACCAATCTTAGCAATTACTGACTCAGCAATTATTGGTAAATATGTCGGTACTTCATTACTGATTGCTTTCTACGGGGTGAATACCGTGAAAGATGTCGATTTATCACTGAAACGCTTTAAGCAAAATGATATCGAAATTACGGGTGTGATCTTGAATGGTATTGATGCAAGATCTGACGATTATAACTACCATTACGAATATTAAGACTCAGGAATATTGAGATGAATAATCAACACGTTCTCGTTACTGGTGGTCTTGGCTACATTGGTAGCCATACCTGTGTACAGATGATCCAGCAAGGGATGCAGCCGGTTATTTTAGATAACTTGCATAATGCTAACCTTGAGGTGCTTTACCGTATTGAATCTATCACAGGTGTTAAGCCAGTTTTTTACCAAGGTGATGTGCGTGATGGCCAAATTTTAGAGTCTATTTTTGCTAATCATCAAATTCATTCCGTCATTCACTTTGCTGGGTTAAAAGCTGTTGGTGAGTCAGTACAGAAACCGATTGAATACTATGATGTTAACGTCAATGGCACACTGGTATTAGTGGAAAGCATGAAAAAAGCCGGTGTTAAAAGCCTGATTTTTAGTTCATCGGCAACCGTATATGGTGATCCTGAAGAAGTACCATTAACAGAAAATTCCAAAGTCGGTGGGACCACCAACCCATATGGAACCAGTAAGTATATGGTTGAGCGTATCCTTTCGGATTTATATACTGCGGAAGATGATTGGTCACTAACATTGCTGCGTTACTTTAACCCTGTTGGCGCACACCCATCCGGAACCATGGGGGAAGACCCGCAAGGTATTCCAAATAATTTGGCACCGTTTGTTTCACAAGTCGCTGTAGGCCGCCGCCCACAAGTCATGGTATTTGGTAATGATTACCCAACACCGGATGGCACTGGTGTTCGTGATTATATTCACGTGATGGATTTGGCCGATGGCCATATTGCCGCACTGAATAAAGTTAGCCAACAAGCAGGATTACATGTTTACAATCTTGGTACAGGAACTGGCACAAGTGTGCTGGAAATTATTACTGCTTTTGAAAAAGCAGCAGGCAAGCCAATTAAATATGAGATTGTAGCAAGACGCCCCGGTGATATTGCGGAATGCTGGTCTAGCCCAGAAAAAGCGTTGAAAGATTTAAACTGGAAGGCGCAGTATTCTATTCAAGATATGGTGAATGATAGCTGGCGTTGGCAGTCCATGAACCCTAATGGTTATAATAGCTAACCTCAACGAGTTATTTCAGAGACGAGCCTTTATGGCTCGTTTTTTGTTTTCAGGGTTCAAATAATTTTTACAGTACAAATAAAAGTTCCACATGAAAACAAACCCATTTGCGCGTAAACTCTTCCCATCATTTCTTATCAAAAATATCAGCTTAACGTTATGCCACACATTGTTTTATTCGAACCAGAAATACCGCCAAATACTGGCAATATCATTCGTCTTTGTGCCAATACTGGCTTTGATTTGCATCTTATTCACCCGCTTGGGTTTACATGGGATGATAAACGCTTACGCCGTGCAGGGTTGGACTATAGCGAATTTGCCGATATCAAGCACCACCATGATTATTTTACTTTTTTAAAAAGTGAAGGGCTAAACCCGGATAATAACCAATCTGAAAGTGGGGCTCGCGTGTTTGCTTTAACCACTAAAGGTAAACCAAGCCACAGCAATGTCAGCTACCAACAAAATGACTATTTGATGTTTGGCCCTGAAACTCGCGGCTTACCGCCTTATGTGCTAGATAACATGCCAATGGAGCAGAAAATTCGTATTCCTATGTTGGCAGACAGCCGCAGTATGAATTTATCCAACTCTGTGGCAGTGGTTGTGTTTGAAGCATGGAGGCAATTGGGGTATTCAGGGGCGCTGCTAAAGGACTAGACTATAAAAGGAGCTCAGTTTGAGTTCCTTTAGTTTGAATCAATAAAAAAATGCTCTCCACCAATTAATGGGATCAACCTTGCGAGCACACTATCAAGAACCCCCTCATCAGCAACTACCCCAAACTTCATACTTCTATCTTTCCAAGGTAGTGTTTGAATAAGGTTTGCCGCAGCAACACACGGAGTATCAAGATTATTTATCCCTACTTCTGTTATGTGCCCTCTAATGCTTGTGCTAATAGGACAACAAATTACCAAGCCTGATTTTTTATTATATTCCACACTGGATAAAACGAGTGCAGGCCGATATTTTCCTATCTCTTTTCCTTTCGTTGGGTCAAAATCTAACCAAATAATATCATTTCGCCTTGGTATGTAACTTTTACTCATTCACCAATTTCCATATCATTAATTTGAGCAAGTTCATCTGAATGACTATTATATTCATTCATATTGTCAAGCAAATAAGCTTCAGAAAACATCCTTATCTTCTTTTTGGGAGAAAGAACCAAATTACCGTTATTAACAGAAATATCAAGACGTTGACCAACCTCAATACCTAATTGTTTTAAGATAGCTGATGGGATAACAATGCCTTGGCTATTTCCCCATTTTTTTATAGCAACGCTCATTTCTCTTACCCCATACTTATTTTTGAGTATATTAGTTTCTCAATGTATAAACATTGTATAACTTCATTGAGGTTAAGGCAAATTTTTGGTCGATTTATATACAAATGAAGGAAATCAAAAATGAAAACGATCGAACTAGAACCCTCACAACTCAAATTCCATCCCCATCTTCAAAACCCCAAATACTGCCATTAAAGTTTTGATCCATTTCTAAGGACGGTTTATCGCTGGTTGGTTTACCGACAATACGTGCGGGAACCCCTGCCACTGTGGTGTGCGGTGGAACGGGATGAAGCACGACTGAACCTGCGCCAATTTTTGCGCCGCGGCCAATTTCAATATTACCGAGTATTTTTGCCCCTGCACCAATCATCACCCCTTCCCTCACTTTCGGGTGGCGGTCACCACAGGTTTTCCCAGTACCACCGAGTGTGACGGATTGTAGGATTGATACATCATTTTCCACAATTGCAGTTTCCCCAATCACGATGCCTGTTGCGTGGTCAAGCATGATGCCACAACCAATACGGGCTGCAGGGTGGATGTCGACGCCAAATGAAACGGAAATTTGATTTTGCAGGTAAACCGCCAGCGCTTGGCGGCCTTCTTTCCACAGCCAATTACCGATACGATAGGCTTGCAAGGCGTGGAAACCTTTCAAATACAATAATGGAGTGGAATATTTATCAACGGCAGGGTCACGTAGGCGAACCGCGGCTAAGTCCATTGCTGCAGAGAAAATCATGCCTTCGTCATTGCGATAAGCTTCCTCAACAATTTCACGCACTTCAAGCGCTGGCATAATCGGCGAGCTCAGTTTATTGGCTAGCATATAGCTGAGCGCACTGCCTAAATTGTCGTGCTTTAACAATGTCGCGTTAAAAAAGCTGGCGAGGAGTGGTTCGCAGTCCGCAAGAGACTTCGCTTCATCTTTAATGAAACCCCAAATTCTATCCAGTTCTTCACGCGACATAATCACTCACCTATCTATTTTTATTAATCATGCAGCTTTGGCATATCGGCAATTTCATCTTTCGTCGCACGCCCTAGTAGTGCTTGCGCCGCCTCTAACACATTTTTATGGCGGTAAAGGATTTGATAAATTTGCTCAGTAATTGGCATTTCAACACCTGCCCGCTCAGCCAGTGCGCGGACTTCCTTGGTATTACGATAGCCTTCAACGACTTGGCCAATCTCTTTTTCTGCATCTTCAACGCTAACGCCATCACCTAGCATCATACCAAAGCGGCGGTTACGGGATTGGTTATCTGTACACGTTAACACAAGGTCACCTAAGCCTGCCATACCCATAAAAGTTGCAGGGTCTGCTCCCAAAGCTGCACCTAAACGACTCATTTCAGCTAAACCGCGGGTAATCAATGCAGTACGTGCATTCGCACCAAAGCCCATGCCATCAGAAATACCGGCACCAATAGCAATCACGTTTTTTACTGCACCGCCCAGTTGCACCCCAACCATATCCGGGTTCTTATAGACGCGAAAGCTCTTGCCGCAATGGAATAACTTTTGTAAGTCATCACCAAATTGGCTATCGCTTGCGGCAACAGAAATTGCTGTTGGTAAACCTGCGGCGAGCTCTTTTGCAAACGTTGGACCGGACAACACAGCCAGAGGAATTTCATTACCTAATACCTCACGTGCCACTTCTTGCAACAAACGGCCAGTATCCCTTTCTAAGCCTTTAGTCGCCCAAATAATACGGGAGTCTGCGCGTAAGTATGGCTGGATTTGTTTTAGTACATCACCAAAAACATGGCTCGGTACCACAATCAAGATATTGGGGCTCGCCTCAACGGCGCGTTTTAAGTCCGTTTCGAGAGATAAACTATCAGGAAAAGAAACGCCAGGCAAAAACGCCTGATTACTGCGATCTTGTTCTAATTGATGAATGTGTTTTGGGTCATGGCCCCATAACACAACCTGATGTGCATTACGTGCAAGCGTAATGGCTAAAGCGGTGCCGTACGAGCCGGCACCGATCACTGTCATTGAAGCAGTATTCATTAAGCGTCCTGTTGAGCTTCTGAGTTCTGCGCTTGTTCACCTTGTTGCTGCTGTAAATAGTTCATGAACAGTGCATCAAAGTTAACTGGCGCTAAGTTCAATTGTGGGAATGTACCACGGCCCACTAAGCTAGTGATCGCTTCACGTGCATATTGGAACAGGATGTTCGGGCAATATGCACCTAAGCAATGTGCCATTTGAGTACCTTCAATACCTTCGATAGAGAAAACACCCGCTTGCTGGACTTCACACAGGAAAGCGGTTTCTTCACCTAAAGTTGCAGTCGTTGTGACGCGTAAAACAACTTCATAAACACCTTCAGACAGCTGAGTTGAAGAAGTATCTAAATCTAATTTAATTTCTGGCTGCCACTCGTGTTGAAAGATGTGTGGTGCATTAGGTGCTTCAAATGAAACGTCTTTTGCATAAATGCGTTGAATTTGAAAAACCATTTCTGAGTTGTTTTGTTCTGACATAGTTTATGTACCTTTAACTTCCATATGAATTTTCCCTGTCATTCTTTGAGCTACAGGGGTGTTCGCTGCATTGCGCTACCCAAGTCACATACTGCGAATATAACTTGGGAGCAAATACATGCTGGATAACTACTTCTTACCACGAGCTAGCGGAAGGTTTTCACCTGCCCAGCCAGAGATCCCTTCTTTCAGGACAAAGACTTTTTCAAAACCGTGTTGTGCCAGCTGTTCAGCAGGTTTACCTGATTCCATACCACTCGCAGAAACGATAATCACTGGTTTCTGTTTGTGTTTTTCTAATTCACCTAAATTATTCTCTTTAATTTCAGACGGTGTTAAGTTAATAGAATCAATAATGTGCCCTTTACGGAAATCATCGCGAGAACGTAAATCGACAACAACCGCCTCTTCTTTATTAATCAGTGTAATCGCTTGTGAACGAGCAATCACTTTCGTTTTAGAGAAAAGGCCTTTAAAGGTCATAACAACCACAGCAACTAATAGCGCTATCCAAACCAGACTCAATAACATGTTCCGGCTTACAAATTGCATGATTTCTTGGATCATGGGGGGCAATCACTCCCGTTAGTTAAAAACGAATATCAAAGGGTTCTGAGTATACCTTTGTGTTGAGCTAATTACAGCCAATTCCCGCAAACTAGCTTATTTTTTTTGCGCTAAGGCACGCAAAATTAACACCGTTCAGTGAAAAATCGCTTTTCTGTTTCGAAGCGGTACGCAAATATTTTATCATAAACGTGCGAAACAGGTCTAAATCGTGCTTCAAATAGGCAGTGAATAAGAAAAAAGTATTGAATACTGGCTATACAAAATAAATCAGTGATAATAAAACTGTGTTATTTGACTTAATATAGTTCTGATTCAGGGCAAAAGTCCGAATTTATAAATGTTTTCAATACTATTTGTTAGACAGTGCTGGAAACCATCACTTGCAGATGAAATAATCAGTTATTGCATTTAATTGAGGTGATTTATCACGATGGCCAATACACATCATCGAATGAAAATTTCATTTATTCGTCAGGCTATTAGCGCTCTCTTTGGGTTAGGGTTGCTTGCGCTCGCCCCAACACAAACTGTGTTTGCCAACCAGATCACTGAAAATAAAGGGCAATTACATGATTTACTCAAAAGTATTGCTGAAAAAGAAAAAAGCGTAAAAGAACAACAAGCCAAGCGCTCAGCACTGCTTGAACAACTTAAACAACAAGAGCAAAGCATTTCCGCCGCAGGGCGTAGCCTGCATGAAACTCAAAATCAGCTAAAACAATTAGATAAAGAAATTGTTTCCTTAAATAGCAATATCAAGCAGCTACAAACCAAAAAACAACAACAAGAAAAATTATTAGCTGACCAACTAGACGCTGCCTTCCGGTTAGGTAAACACCAAGGGTTAACCCTCATGTTCAAAGGTGAAGAAGGCCAGCGAGAAGAACGTATTTTGGCCTATTACAGCTATTTAAATCAAGCGCGTGAAAAAAACATTGCCGCATTAGAAGAAACCACTAAAGAGCTACAAGAACAAAAACAACTCGAACAAAAAAAACAAGCCGAACAAAAAACAACGCTGGCTCGCCAGCAACAAGAAAAACGAAAGTTGGATAATGCACGTGCTTCACGGCAAAAAACCTTAAATGCCCTTGAAAGTACATTAAAAGAAGACCAAAAAAATCTTGCTGTTCTAAAACAAAACGAAGCGAGATTACGCGACAAAATTGCTCGCGCCGAACGTGAAGCTAAGGCCAGAGCAGAGCGAGAGGCCAAAGAAGCCGCACGTATTCGCGCACAAGTCGCTGAAAAAGAGCGTCAAGCCAAACAAAAAGGCTCAACCTATAAACCGTCAGAGAGTGAACGTTCACTGATGTCCCGTACTGGCGGTTTAGGGCGCCCTGCTGGGCAAGCTATTTGGCCAGTTCGCGGCTCATTGCTTCATAACTACGGTGATGTCATTTCCAGCGAACTACGTTGGAAAGGCATGGTTATCGCCGCTAATGAAGGAACGCAAGTCAAAGCCATCGCTGATGGGCGTGTGTTACTGGCTGACTGGTTGCAAGGCTATGGGCTCGTTGTCGTCGTTGAGCACGGTAAAGGGGATATGAGCCTGTATGGTTATAACCAAAGTGCCTTAGTGAATGTTGGCCAAGAGGTTAGAGCGGGCCAACCTATCGCCTTAGTGGGTAGCAGTGGCGGCCAAGAACGTCCTGCCCTCTATTTTGAAATTCGCAGACAAGGTAAAACCGTGAACCCTCGTCCATGGTTAGGACGATAAATTTTAAATTCAATTAATTAGGATAACATTATGTTGAAGCACTTTCCCTTTCGGCCACTCATTCTCTTCTCATTATTGATGATGTGTCTACCGGCGAGTGCTGCAAAATTAGCGATTGTGATTGACGATTTCGGATATCGCGTCAAGGAAGATAACCAAATTTTAGCCTTATCCCCAGCGGTGACTATTGCCATTTTGCCAAGCTCACCTCATGGCCGTGAAGTCGCAGAAAAAGCACATCAGCAAGGACGTGATATTCTCATTCACATGCCAATGAAACCATTGAGCAAGCAACCATTAGAGAAAGACACATTGGCCCCATCGATGAGTGCAGAGGAAATTGACCGTATTATTAAAAATGCGATAAGCCGGGTTCCCTATGCAAAAGGTATGAATAACCATATGGGAAGTGAGATGACGTCTAACTTGGCAGGAATGCGCCATGTGATGCACAGCCTGTCAAAGTCAAACTTGTTTTTCCTCGATAGCGTGACTATTGGCAATACTCAAGCAGGTAATGCTGCCAAAGAGTACAGCGTTCCCACGTTACGTCGCCATATTTTTATTGATAACCACCAATCGGAAGAAGAAACCCGCACTCAGTTGAATAAAGCCGTTGCTTACGCGCGTAAACACGGCAGTGCGGTTGCCATTGGCCATCCGCACCCATCTACCGTTCGAGCCTTGCAAAAATACCTTGCCCAACTTCCTGCTGATGTTGAATTAGTTGCCGTTAGTACTCTGCTGAGCCCTCAATCTAAAACTAAACAACCAACATCATTAAGAATGTTATCTGAAGAAGCGAAGAAGGCACAGCCTCAGTCCGAACAACCAATGCAAAATGAAATAAAAACAGCGCCAACCGAAGAAGCTGTCATCGGGCAACCTGAGACCGTTAGCCAACCAGAAAATGTGATTATTCCGCAAGAGCTCGGTATATGTGAGTTTACATTACCAACCTCTAAGCGACAGGGAATTGATTTTATTATGTTTGTTGTTGAGAGTATTTATAACGATAAGGCTTTACAACCCCTGCTGGTTTCGGGCGATAAAGCGCAAAAACGCCCGCTTTTCAAGCAACAGCAGTAAGCCATTTGTATTCCCCCTTCTTAGTGCAAAAGCCAAGAAGGGGACTGGATATGATAAAAATTTAATCCCAGTTTAAAATCACTTTACCAGATTGGCCTGAACGCATGATATCAAAGCCTTTTTGGAACTCATCAATGGGGAATTGATGAGTGATAATTGGTGATAAATCTAAACCAGATTGAATGAGTGTCGCCATTTTGTACCATGTTTCGAACATTTCTCGGCCGTAGATCCCTTTAATAAATAACCCTTTAAAGATCACTTGGCTCCAATCCGTTGCCATTGAGGCAGGAGGAATCCCTAATAGGGCGATTCTGCCACCGTGGTTCATGGTGTCTAACATGGTCTGAAAAGCGGCTGGTGCACCAGAAACTTCTAATGCAACATCAAAACCTTCTTTCATTCCCAATTCGTTCATCACGTCTTTTAAATTTTCACGACTGACGTTCACGGCACGGGAAACCCCCATTTTTTTCGCGAGTTCAAGTCGATAATCATTCACATCCGTGATAACAACATGTCGTGCTCCCACATGTCGGCACACTGCGGCTGCCATGATGCCAATAGGCCCAGCGCCGGAAACCAGCACATCTTCCCCCACTAAATCAAAGGAAAGTGCCGTATGAACTGCGTTACCAAATGGGTCAAAAATCGCCGCTATTTCATCAGGAATGTTATCGGGAATTTTAAAAGCATTAAATGCGGGGATCACCAAATATTCAGCAAAACACCCTTCTCGGTTAACCCCAACTCCAATTGTATTGCGGCAAAGATGGGTACGCCCGCCGCGACAATTTCGACAATGGCCACAAGTAATATGCCCTTCCCCTGACACTCGGTCACCAATTTTAAAGCCTTTGACTTCCTGCCCAATTGCAACAATTTCCCCTATATACTCATGACCGACAACCATTGGAACAGGAATAGTTTTTTGTGACCATTCATCCCAGTTATAGATATGTACATCCGTACCACAAATCGCAGTTTTACGAATTTTGATCATCACATCATTGTGCCCGAGTTCCGGTTTCGGAACATCCGTCATCCATATACCTGGTTCAGCTTTCAGTTTGGACAGTGCTTTCATAAAAGACCTTTTATTTGATTATTTTTAGTTTTCTACCAATGCGGGTGAATGCATCAACAGCGTGTAAAATATCCTCCTCACTATGCGCTGCAGACATCTGAGTGCGAATACGTGCCAGACCTTGCGGTACAACAGGATAGAAAAAGCCCGTGACATAAATACCTTCATCAAGTAACTCTTCTGCAAAAATTTGGGCAAGTTTAGCTTCACCTAACATGACTGGGATGATGGCATGGTCTGCTCCAGCCAAGGTGAAACCCGCTGCTGTCATTTTTTCCCTAAATAACACAGCATTACGCCATAACTTCTCACGTAATGAATGACCTTCTTTCATCATATCGATCACTTTGATAGATGCGGCTACAATTGCAGGAGCGAGTGAGTTCGAAAATAAATAAGGGCGAGAACGCTGACGCAGCCATTCAACGACCTCTTTTTTCGCTGCCGTATAACCACCGGATGCACCGCCGAGGGCTTTACCTAATGTCCCCGTGATAATATCGATACGCCCCATTACATCGCAATACTCATGGCTACCACGGCCATTTTCCCCAACAAAACCAACAGCATGTGAATCATCCACCATCACCAATGCTTGGTATTCGTCGGCAAGGTCACAAATGGATTTTAAATCCGCGATAACACCATCCATCGAGAACACACCATCTGTGGCAATCAAAATATGGCGAGCCCCTGCTGTTTTGGCTTCCTCTAAACGTGCTTTTAATTCCACCATATTGTTATTGCTGTAACGGTAGCGTTTAGCCTTACTTAACCTAACCCCATCAATAATTGATGCATGATTTAATGCATCTGAAATAATGGCATCTTCCGGCCCTAATAAGGTTTCAAACAGCCCACCATTTGCATCAAAACAGGATGAGTAAAGGATCGCATCTTCCATACCCAGAAAATCCGCCAATTTGCGCTCTAAAATTTTGTGGCTGTCTTGCGTTCCACAAATAAAGCGCACAGACGCCATCCCAAAACCATGGCTATCCATTCCTTGTTTAGCGGCCTCGATGAGTTCGGGGTGGTTTGCAAGACCAAGATAATTGTTAGCACAGAAATTAATAACTCGCTGGCCACCTGCAATTTCAATGTCAGCATCTTGTGAAGTCGTAATAATGCGTTCGTTTTTAAATAACCCGTCGGCTTCAATTTGTACCAATTGCTCTTGAATCTGCTGATAAAATCTTTCTGACATGATTTCTTCCTGTAAAGTGACTATTAATTGAGTTTAATAATAGTCTCTACACGTAGCGATATTCACAGCATAAATAAGTTAAGTTTGTAGCCAAGATCACGATATTTCCCTTACTCTTATTTAAGTGTTAGCTCAATTCTCTTCTATCAATGCTACCGTCAGCGCCAAGAGATGTTATTATAGTCACCAATTACGATCCTATTTTCTTAACCCATTTGAGGTATACCCAATGATCATAGTCACTGGCGGAGCTGGTTTTATTGGCAGCAATATTATTAAAGCCCTAAATGCAATCGGCCGTACAGATATCCTAGTCGTTGATAATCTGAAAGACGGGACTAAATTCGCTAACCTTGTTGACCTTGATATTGCGGATTATGCAGATAAAGAAGATTTTATTGGCAGTATCATTGCGGGTGATGATTTCGGCGATGTCGATGCGGTATTCCATGAAGGTGCTTGCTCGTCAACCACGGAGTGGGATGGCAAGTATATGATGGACAATAACTATCAGTATTCGAAAGAGTTACTGCACTATTGTTTGGATCGCGAAATCCCATTCTTGTACGCTTCTTCCGCAGCAACCTATGGTGGTCGTAGCGATAATTTTATTGAAGAGCGCCAATTTGAAAAACCATTAAATGTCTATGGTTATTCGAAATTCCAATTTGACCAATATGTGCGTGAAATCCTGCCTGAAGCTAACTCACAAATCTGTGGTTTCCGCTATTTCAACGTCTATGGGCCAAATGAAGACCATAAAGGCAGCATGGCAAGCGTTGCTTATCACTTAAACAAACAAATCAATGAAGGGCAAAGTCCAAAACTGTTCGAGGGGAGCGATACTTTCCGCCGTGACTTTATTTATGTGGGTGATGTGGCTGCGGTAAACTTATGGTTCTGGGAAAATAATGTTTCAGGTATTTTTAACTGCGGAACAGGTCGTGCGGAATCTTTCCAAGCTGTTGCTGATGCAGTCACTGAATTCCACAAAGATAAAAATGTGGCTATCGAATACATTGAATTCCCTGAAAAATTAAAAGGTCGCTACCAAAGCTTCACACAAGCTGACCTCACTAAGCTACGTGCCGCCGGTTATACCGCACCATTTAAAACGGTTGCAGAAGGTGTCACCGAATATATGCACCTGCTCAATAAAGACGCGTAACGCTTATTTCTGAAAAATTATTTATGAAAATATTGGTGATCGGCCCTTCATGGGTAGGGGATATGATGATGTCACAAAGCCTTTATCGTACGATCAAGGCGTTGCATCCCCATGCACAGATTGATGTGATGGCACCACAATGGTGTCGTCCTTTACTCGCCAAAATGCCCGAGGTTAACGAAGCCATTCCTATGCCTCTCGGACATGGTGCTTTGGAAATTGGGGAACGTCGTCGATTAGGTAAGAGTTTGCGGGCAAATGGCTATGATCAAGCTATTGTGTTACCAAATTCCTTAAAGTCTGCATTTGTGCCTTTCTTTGCAAACATCCCCAAAAGAACAGGGTGGCGTGGAGAAATGCGCTATGGCCTACTCAATGATATTCGTCCACTAAATAAAGAAGCTTTTCCTTTAATGGTGCAAAGATATGTTGCTCTTGCTTATGATAAGCAAACTATTAAATCAGCTTCCGATATTCCGACACCCATTTTACCGCCTAAACTGGTGACGGTGCCGCAAGAAGTTACTGAAACCCTGCAAACCTTTGGGGTTGATGGTTCTCGCCCTATTATTGGTTTTTGCCCTGGCGCAGAGTTCGGCCCCGCCAAACGTTGGCCCCATTATCACTACGCCTCTCTTGCTCAAACACTGATTAGCCAAAAAGGCTATCAAGTACTGCTATTTGGTTCACAAAAAGACCACGAGGCAGGTGAAGCCATTCGTCTAGAGCTGACCGATGATGCGAAATTACATTGCCATAATTTTTCAGGTAAAACATCTTTAGAACAAGCCGTTAATCTAATCGATGCCTGTAATGCAGTTGTCAGTAATGACTCTGGTTTGATGCATGTCGCGGCAGCGCTAGGTAAACCTCTTGTCGCCTTGTATGGCCCAAGTAGCCCTGATTTTACCCCACCATTATCAGATAAAGCAGAAGTGATCCGCCTAATTACGGGGTATCACAAAGTGCGTAAAGGTGACGGTGAAAGTGGTTATCACCAAAGTTTGATTGATATCCAACCTCAATTAGTTATCGATGCGTTAGCTCGGTTAAATATAGGTATTGAATGATGCGAGTATTATTAGTCAAGACATCTTCAATGGGGGATGTTTTACACTCATTACCTGCACTGACCGATGCACAGCAAGCCATATCGGGTATTCAATTCGATTGGGTCGTTGAGGAAGGCTTCGCGCAAATTCCAACATGGCACAGTGCCGTTAACCAGGTGATCCCTGTGGCCATTCGCCGCTGGCGAAAAAATTGGTTTTCTGCGCCGATCAGAGCCGAACGTGCCGAATTTCGCAAGAAATTACAAGCAACACATTATGATGCTGTCATTGATGCACAAGGGTTATTAAAGAGCGCTTTTCTTGTCACCCGCTTAGCGCATGGTGATAAACATGGCTATGACCGCCATAGTATTCGCGAACCATTAGCCAGCTTCTTTTATGACCATCGTTACGCAATCAGCAAGCAACAACACGCCGTTGAACGTATTCGCCAGTTATTTGCCAAAAGTCTTGGTTACACCTGCCCAACACAACAAGGCGATTACGCGATTGCTCGACACTTTTTGCAGTCTGCAGAAGAGCATCAAAGCCCTTATGTCATTTTTTTGCATTCAACTACCCGTGATGACAAACATTGGCCTGAAGAAAATTGGCGAGAACTTATTGGACTGATGGCTGAAAGTGGTATCAAAATCAAATTGCCCTGGGGAGCACCTCATGAGCAGCAACGTGCAGAACGATTAGCAAAAGGCTTTGATTTTGTTGAGGTCTTACCTAAACTCACGTTAGCTGAAGTTGCACAGCAAATTGCAAACGCTAAAGCGGTGGTTTCTGTCGATACTGGGCTTAGCCATTTAACAGCGGCACTTGATAAACCTAATTTTACCCTGTTTGGCCCCACCGACCCCGGCTTGATTGGGGGATATGGGCAAGGGCAACATACGATTAAATCTCCGAATAACCATATTGAGGATATAAGTGCTATCTACACTTATGAACAGTTGAAACATTTTCTATAGAAAGGTATCTTAGCTACTCAAGCCTTTTAGTCTTTTACCGCATCATTTACGTAGGCAATCTTTTTTCGTCTACTCAATACCAGACATTAATTATAATGAATAATTCAATTACAATCATAACGGCATTTTTTGACATCGGTAGAGGAAATTGGAATAGAAAAAATGGCCGATCTAACTCATTAGAGTGCACAAATAATACCTACTATAAGTATTTCAGTAGATTAGCAAAGCTTGAAAACACGATTGTTGTTTTTACAACATCGGATTTACAAGAAAAAATCCTTTCAATGAGAAAAGGTAAAACAACTCATATCATTACGATTGATCTCCATAAAAAATTCAAATTTATTATCAAAAAAATAGAACGAATTCAAAGCAGTGGTACATTTAAACAACTAATCGACCCAAAATTATTACGATTCCCTGAATATTGGTCACCTGAATATGTTTTAATTAATAATCTAAAACCTTATTTTGTCAAAAAGGCCATTGACCTAGGTTTAGTTGATAATGCTCTCGCTGCTTGGGTTGATTTTGGTTATATCCGAAATAATGAAAATATTTATGGAATTAATGAATGGTACCACCCATTCAGTGAAAATAAGATTCACTTATTTACTATACAAGATACTTCAAACCTCACTGATGAACAGTCAATCTTAAAAACAATATTAAGTAATGACCCACATATAATCGGCGGTGTTTTAGTCGCTAGTAAAGAAAAATGGCCTGAATTTTGTAGAATTGTCTTTGAGACACAAAAGAAGTTTTTATCTTCAGGTATTATTGATGATGACCAAGGTGTATTTTTAACCTGTGTAAGTAAGTACCCAAATATTTTCCAATTAAATTACTTAGGGTATATGAAATGGCGGAATGTATTTAAACTATTTAATAATGGTTCAAAATACAATCGTCTTATGCGTTTAGCTATATCACTAAAATTAATTCGATAAATAAGTCTAACTTGTAAGAATAGGCCTTTAAAAAGGCTCTATTCTCAACTAGTAATTATTTCTCTGGTGCAATAAACCCAAAGCACATGGTTTCAGGGGCGGCATCCGGTTCAGAACGATAAATCACATCTTCTTTTTCTATCGTAAATTGTGGCCAGAACTTACGTACCTTGGCAAAGTTTTCATGGGCGCAATCATCATATTTCTTGCCCAGCAATAATGCACCATGTTGACGAATTTCGGCTTCAGTAATATCACGATTGTACACATTTGGCGGCATATGTTTTTCCATTGACCAGGGTTGGATCACATGCGGTCTATCCTTGCCATAAATAATAAACCATTGATATTGGTTATCTTCTCCACCAACATATTTAACTGGCGTGCCATATCGCTGATACCAACGTTGTTCCCCATCTGCTATCAAGGTTTTTACGCCAATAAATTTTTGCCCTGCTCCACGGATATTCGCTGCCTGAACCGTGATATAACCAACCACGACTAAAACACCAAAAATGGCAAAACCAACCAATGACTTCTTAAACGGTTTTCTTGGCATCACGGTTATTGAGCCAACAAATAAAGGCGCACTAATAGCCATAAATGGCTGCAACCATTCAGTTATTCGACCACCATCGTGGAAAGAGAACCAGCCGTATATCACAACCAGTGGAAAAAGAAGGATAAAGTTAGCCATGCGGTTAGGCAACGCTTTAGGCCACCCTAACTTTCCGCCACTGCAATAAACAATAATCGCAGCAATCACTAACGGATAAAACACGCTAAGTGCGGCTTGTGTGGTATGAAGATTAAACCCAGGGTCGATTTGTGAATCTACCCATTTAAAAGCCGAAAAGTCCGTTGCCATCAACCAAAAGAAATTTGGCAATACCAAAGCAAACCATAAAGCAATCGCAAGGTAAAAAACAGGATGACGATAACTTTGACGAGCTTGTTTTACGAATAGGGTCAATAAGAAAACAGACCCAACTAGCGCCAAGGTTGAGTATTTACCCATAGTTGCAAGACCAGCAAATAAGGCAAACGGTAACCACCATGCAGGGTTATCATCAACAGCACGTAAAAAGAAATAGATAACCCAAGGCCATAATGTCACTAAAATATAGTTATCATTATAAGGAATGATATCGAAATTAATGACACCAGATAAATTCAACATTAGCATTGCAAACCAAGCGAAATCACGACGCCCAGTCAAACGAAAGGTTAGCTTCCACACCCCAAGTAAACCAAATGCAATACCGACAAAATGGCTAAAATACCAATAAAAGCTGTAGGAGATATCAAGGTAAATTGCAGGCCACATCATGACGCCAACAAACCATGGGTTTTTAGGTGATCCCCACTCCCCATTCATTCCCCAGTTCACTGCTTCTACTGTGTCATAAGGTACGGTTGGGTCGAAATAAAAACTCGCTAAGATCCAAACTATGGCATAGCTTATGACCCATAAATAAACATATTTATTTGAAATTGATTGATTAGTGGCTGGCATATAGTCTTAAAAAGATAAGCAAAAGTTCCAACATTCCATTTGGATACTACCCTAATAGTAATAAACCAAATCGAATGACTCTATAATAAACGAGGCAGTCTACTATAGTTTAAATGCAATACTAGGATGTGCCATAAAATATTCGCAATTCATTGCTGTAATGTTCAAGTTAATACTCAAAAAAAGACATTACTTAGCTTTATTGCTCTCTCGGGGGTAAATAGGGTTGTAACAGTTTTAATAATCGTTGAAGAGCGCCTTGGTTCTCATGAAGAACCTCAGCGGCATGGCGCCCATAATATAACCGGTAATCTTCATCAGAAAGTAAACTTGTCACGGCTTGAGCCATTGATTCACTGTCTGTCACCGTAATTAAGCCATCTGCTTGAGTTAGTTTTCCACAAATATCTTTGAAATTAAATGTGTGAGGCCCCATTAACACAGGTAGCGCATGAGCTGCCGCTTCGAGCGGGTTATGCCCTCCAGTTTCTACCAAGCTTCCCCCGACAAAAGCAATGTCTGCAATTCCATATAACAGCATCAGTTCACCCATGGTATCACCAATCACCACTTGAACCTCTGCGGAAGGAATCGTATTCGCACTGCGACGAATAAAGGTTAAACCGGCTTTTTGAGTTAGTTCTTCTGCTTTGGCAAAGCGTTCTGGGTGACGAGGGACTAAAATTAACAATAAATCAGGAAAACGAGATAATAATTTTTGATGTGTTTCTAAGACAATCGCTTCTTCACCCTCGTGAGTGCTGGTCGCTATCCAGACTGGGCGATGCGCCGCCCATTGTCGGCGTAAAGTTATTGCCCTGACAGCTAATTCAGGCGTCACAGAGATATCAAACTTCAGGCTCCCCGTGACACTCAATTGCATTCGCCGCAACCCTAATTGAACGAAACGTTCACCATCTTCCTGATGCTGTGCTGCGACCATGGTGACATTACGAAGCATTCGTTTCACAAAGCTGCCTAGCTTTTGATACCCTGCAGCAGAGCGCTCAGAAAGTCTTGCATTTGCAATAACCAATGGAATTTTACGTTTATGCAACTGGTTAATCATATTTGGCCATAGCTCAGTTTCCATAATGATCACAAGTTTTGGGTCGACTTGTTTCAGGAAGCGGTGCATAGAGCCAGGAAGGTCATAAGGTAAATAAACGTGGTCGACATCATCACCAAATGCAGAAAGAACACGCTCTGAGCCCGTTGGTGTCATCGTGGTTACTGTAATTGGCAAAGACGGATAATGATGGCGAAGTGCGCGGACTAGTGGAACGGCTGCGAGGGTTTCCCCGACAGAAACTGAATGTAATAAAATACCTTGAGGTTTTACTTTTCCCGCACAAAAGCCATATCGTTCACCCCAGCGTTTACGATAGGCAGGCGCTTTACGGCTGCGCAGCAATAGGCGAACCCATATAAATGGTTGGATAAGATAAAGAAGTACCTGATATAGACGCAGCAATAACATTCGATCTGATTCACTTACCAAAATTGGCGCTATCTTACCATAAAGCTCAAATAAAAGTGTGTAGAATATGCACCTAAAAATAGCAGTAAAATCTCATCTACAGTTGCAACCCTACTAGATAGCCGATAATGTTAACGCTTATTCATGCTATTTTTTCGAATAGATAATACAAACAACGAGATACTATCATCATGATACACAAGGCTATTTACCCTGGTACGTTCGACCCAGTAACATCAGGACATGTTGATATTGTTACCCGAGCAGCAGCAATGTTTGACCATGTCCTGTTGGCTATTGCTAATAGCCAACGAAAAAACCCGATGTTTTCCCTTGATGAGCGCGTAGCCCTTGCTAAAGAAGTAACTTCTCACCTTGATAATGTTGAAGTTGTTGGGTTTTCTGAGCTTATGGCTAATTTTGCGCAAAAAAATGGCGCAAATATTCTTATTCGGGGCGTTCGTTCTGTGGCTGATTTCGAATATGAGTGGCAATTAGCGAATATGAACCGCCATTTTGTTCCTGACTTGGAAACCGTATTTTTATTACCATCGCAGAGTTTATCCTTTGTTTCCTCTTCTTTAATCAAGGATGTTGCACTTCACGATGGTGATATTTCGTCTTTCCTACCCCCAGTGGTTGCTGAGGCAATGCTAAAGAAACTCAATAAAAAATAGCAAGGTTTCGCTATTTTTGACATTGCGGACAAAAGAAGGTGCTACGTTGCCCCTGTTTAATGCTTTCGATTGGCGTACCACACATTGAGCAGGGTTCACCTTTTTTTCCATAGACAAACAATTCTTGGGCAAAGTAACCCGGTTTACCATCCGACTGTAAAAAATCTTTCAGTGTCGTACCGCCTTGTTCAATAGAGCGCTGTAACACCTTTTTGATCTGCAACACTAGTTCAGTAATTTCAGCTAACGTTAAGGTATTTGTGATTTTTTCAGGTGATATTTTTGTTGCAAATAATGCTTCGTTAGCATAAATATTGCCTACACCAACAACGACTTTGTTATCCATTAACCATGGCTTAATTGCCACTTTTTTCTTTTGCGCTAATTCATAAAGATATTGCGGGTTAAAGGCGTCTGATAATGGCTCAGGCCCTAAGTGTGCAAGTACCGAACTGTTTTCTAAATCATCACACCAGAGCCAAGCGCCAAACCGGCGAGGATCCGTATAGCGTAATACCTTGCCATCTCGCATGACTAAATCCACGTGGTCATGTTTTTCTTCAGGCAATTCTTCGGTCAGAATACGCACACTACCAGACATTCCCAAGTGAACAATAATCCAGCCTTTTTGTAGCTCAATCAGCAAATACTTAGCGCGACGTTGAACACTCAAAACCGCTTCATCTGATAAACTTTTAATTTGTTCACTAACTGGCCAACGTAAACGACCGTTACGTACAATGGCGTAAGAGATTGTATTACCGACTAAATGTGGCTCTATTCCACGACGACTGGTCTCAACTTCTGGTAGTTCTGGCATATATAAACTCGCATTTTTCGCTTAGGGATACCATTTCGCAATTACCCCCATGAGCTCATCTTTGACAATTTCCCAAGTGAAATTATCATAAGCATGTTTTTTAGCATGGTAAGCTATTTCTTGACTATTTGGGTGATTTAACGCGCTAGTAATATCCTCCGCCATACTCAAAGGCGAAAGTGGCTCCCTGAAAATAAACCCAGTTTCATTATGGGAAATAAACTCTACCATTGCTCCTCGCTGGCTCGCTATCACTGGGCGACCCGAAGCCATCGCCTCTAATGCAACCATACAAAATGGCTCTGGAGCGATGGAAGGTACAGCAATCACATCCGCAAGAGAATAATAGTGCCGAATTTTTTCAGGATGAACACCACCTAAGAAAATGCACTGCTCACCCAAATTTTTTGCATAATCTTTTACTTCGTCTTGATATTGCGCTAGTTCACCTTTTAATGCAGCATTTGGGTCACCTACAATGACGAGCTTATAACGAGGGTCTTCTTTAAAGAAAGTCTCGCACGCCTGCATTAATTCAAGTAATCCTTTATCTCTAGCGATCCGGCCAGCGAATAAAACTATTTTATCTTCTGCTGTTAGCCCAAAATCCTCACGCTTGACCTCAGGTGGCTGAGCATAAATTTCACCATCAAACCCATTACGAACAACTTCAATAAGCGCATTTGGTAAACGTTCTCTGTACCAATTTTTCATAAAATGGCTTGGCACAATGATTTTTATGTCTTCAGGGACATCTTTAGGCTCGTACAAATTATGCATGTGTAACACAACATTATTATGTCCTTCTTTCTTAATTATTTTTTTGAAGGATTTAATATGATTGTGAACAAAAATAACACTTTTATTCGGGTTTGGCGAAAATTGATGTTTAATTTTGACAATTCTATCTGCATAAGAATATGGGTCTAACCTTGTCCATTTCTTAAATAGTCTTGTATACACTTTTCCAAACTTAATACGCTCAATTTCACAATACTCATTAACAACAGAATGAGCGCTATATCCATCATTTCGTATACAAACGATTCGGTTTTCAATGTCTAATCGTTTAGCGACATTGTACATCCACGATTCAATTGCAGCCGCACTTTTAGGGGGTATAGAAAATATAGGTGAAACTGTTAAGACAATCTTATTAATCATCATATTATTTTCTTTTTTTTGTGTGTTTTTCAAACAAGTAATATATGCCTGACAAAATACCTGATAAATAAGAGCCTTGCTTTAATAAGTGCTTGTACTCTTTTTTCCTTTCAGCAAATTTAGTGGCACACTTTAAATCATCCTTTGTCCAAGGTGATTGTGCTAATGCTTTATAAAAAGGCTGAGAAGAAGGATAGTTCGCCCATTTATGCCAAGGCTTACTCACCCCCGTGTAATGAATTAAAACTGTTTCAGGTGTAATAATGGTTTGATATTTTTGATGAGTTCGGTCATACAGTTCATTTTTTAGTGTATAAACCGTATTAAATTTCTGATTAAGTAATATCAGGTCATTCCTTAAAATAAGGTTTAACACATCTTGATCTGGGTACTTAAACCGTTGTTTCGCATTTTCTGCAGATAACAATTCAAAACATTGCTGAGTAACTCGTTTTTCGTGCCATTTTTTTAAGTTCACAAACATAACACCCGAGTTAAAATAGGTCTCAGCTAACTTTGGAGTGTGAAGCCGTGTCTCACTTTTTGTTCTTACACCGATGTCATCGGCAATAACACCACAAACTTTATCTTTAATTAAATCAGCCGCCAAATTCAATTGGCCATTACAGATAACATCCGCATCCAAATATAGAGCAACATCATAATCTTTCGAGAGATAATCTAAAGCAACTAACCGAAAATACATTGCTGAAGACCAAATATCAGAAGCTGGCAATGTTTTTAGTAATTGATTATCCAATTCATAAATATGAAATTCAGCTGGAAACTGATGAGAAATAACCTTCAGCTTCTCTAAAAAGCTAGGGCTGACTTTATCTAAAAAATAATGAAATCTGAAGAGCGTATTTGGGTTATTAATAAGTAAAGAGACCGCTGAAACACCAGCACCAAACTGATAGTTTTCATCCGAACCATAAATAACATCAAGACATGGTAATGAGGAATTACTCGTATTAGACCCCTCATTTAGTAGGTATTTATTTGTTATCAGGTTATTCATGGCACACTCTTTTCTGCTTAGTTGAACTATGTCCCATCATGGCGATTAAAAAACCTAAAAGAATACCTAAAGGCTTAAGGTCCACTTGTTCAAACATCCCACGAACGAGATAGAAACTAATAAGGCTTAACAGCAATGCAATGAAAGCAAAGTAAATTTCCGGTTCATCAGACCTATTTTTTATCCCTTGCATTGAGGAATAGCACATTGACAAAAATACCGCACTAAATATCGCTAACCCTGCAATACCCGCACCAAACCAAATATAAAGCCAAATATTATGGGGCCCGATAGATTGCTTAAATGTCCATTCCGGATGATTTTTTACAACACTATTGTATTTTTCATGATAGATTTTATCGCCAAAACCATAACCGATAACTGGATTTTCCAGTATAAGCTCAAAAGCGGTTCCTTGGGTTCCATTAGTATAACGGTGAGTGCTATCTGTCTGCTCTAGCTTATAAAACAGTTTTTTACTTGTATCGGGATAAATTAGTTTAATTGAAATAAGTGAAATTACCGAAAGGCATAATACAACCCCAATTAGCTTCCAAGGACGTTTAAAACACAAAAATAATAACCCCGCGACTGCGACTGCAACCCATGCCCCTCGAGCTAACGTTCCAAGTAAAACAAACAGAAATACAATACTTAAAATATAGAAATAAATAAGTCTAGATTTAGGCAATAAATACCAAAGAATAGGAAGTATTGGAAAGAAGAAAACTAACGCATCCGAAACATGCCTAAAATCATAGGTAGTAAACGGTAAAATACCCTGCTGATAGGCTATATAGTAGCGGCATAACTCAACAAGTAAAACTAAGGCTAACGATACAGTAAAACTCGTTAATAATAGTTTTGAAATCTCTTTTAGGCTTTCTCTATATAAAATAATTGGCAATAAAAGTGATAAACTTAGTATTCCATAATTCAATAAATTATTGTTAATAGTTTTAATAGATACACTTAATATGTTTGAATAAGATATTGATATATAAAGAAAAATAGAAAAAGCAACAACTAAATATAAAAGTTTATTATTTAATCTTTTTAGCACTTTTTTTGTATCTAAAGACAGATAAACCAAAGATGTGGCTATCATCAAATAGAACAGAATATGCTTATATCTGGTTACATTTTCCACAAAAAAAAGAACAATAAAGATTAGCACCAAAGCTTTGTTATACTTTGAGAGAATACTTTCATTTCTATCTAAAAAAGACATAACTTGCCCAATTATTATTTACTTAATTTAACCAAAAAATACTGAAGATTATTTTTTATACCAGAGAGAATTTTTCCCTGATTAAACATATGCTTAGCACAATAGCGCAAATGATTACTGCTTTTAGCCTTCAGTAACGGAATGTCTTTCCAAGGTGATGCATTTTTTGCATTAGTAAAGGGCTGAGCTGTTGAGTAATTTGCCCACTCATGCCAAGGCTTAGTTGGGCCAATATAATGAATCAATACAGTTTCAGACGTTATTGGGTTCTCTTTTTTGCCTTTTTGCAGCTCATAATTAATACTATATTGAGTGTTGTATTTGCCATCAAGGTAAATGACTTTCCCTGTTAATAGCATATTTAAGATATCTTGATCTAAATAGGATAATTTTGCTTTAACAACATCTTGAGAAAGTAAGTCCATTGCTTTCGTTGAGATATCAAATTTTGACCAATTCACTAAATTTAAGACTAAAAAACCTGCATTAAAATACCCCGAAGCGATGCTCGGGATCCCTAACGCATCAGCTCTTTTTTGCCACCAAATACTATCCCTTTCAGGCACAACTGCAGCTATTTCATCATCTTTAAACGGAATATTTAACAGTGGCTGCAGCGTTCCTTGACACATAATATCTGCATCCATATAGATCATTCTATCTAGCTGATTTGAAAAGTAATCCGCAATAATAAACCTGAAATAAGTTGCATATGACCAATTTTTGGTACTTGGTAGCAATTTAAGCTGTTCACAGTCAACTAAATAAACTTTAATACTCGTCTTATATTGCTCTGCGAGCTGTTTAAATAATTTACTTTGCTCATCATCAAAGTAGTCAGTAAACACATGAAATGAAAAAGAGATATCAGGATTTGTTTTTAATAGAGAAGCAATCGAGATCCCACAACCATATAGAAAATTACGGTCAATCCCATAGGAAATATGTAAGCTATCATTATTAACAATAGCGTCTGGTGACGATAAATCAATTTGCTGTGTAACCGCATTTTCTTTATTGAAGAACATTTATATCTCTCTTCTCTCTTTGACTCACAATGACTTTCTAATTGTGCGTTCTTTAATTTGTGCAGCTTTGCTTTCCGCTTTAGCTATCAATGATGCTTCTTGTTGCAAAATAACTCGCAGCGATAAGCCAAAATAGATTTTTATAAAACGAAGAATATCACGCTGAGTTAGCCCAATATTTAATGATGAGTAATATAAACCAATTAAATCTTTATTGCGCCAACGGGTTGGAACAGAATTTCTGAGTTGTGCCCGATGTAAATCAATTACTGATATTTTTAACTGTTCTTCATTTCCCGTAAATGGCAAATGCAGTAAAAAATGGCAAATATAACAATCACGATGGTTAATACCGGTCGCGTGCATTTTACGCACCATCTTCGCAACACGACGAATAATCATTTGTTTGGTACTAAAAGTTGGCGGGTTATCTAGCCAATTTGCACAATAATCTTCCAAACTCACCGTCGGGGTCAAATCTTCAGTAATAATAAAGGAGTGACGACGAAGAGGGTTAATCCCTTTTTGCCCAAAAGCTCGACCATTCATCGTGTCAACTCCCACTTGAGTCAGTTGATGAATAGCATTCCACTCTCGATCAGCGCCTAATACTGGCAACCGAAAAGAAAATAGATTTTTAAGAACTTCCTTTAGTGTAGTCCCATAATGAATTTTTATAAAATAGCTGCGTCCCTCAAGTTCAAAACGCAGAGTTTTACGCGATTCTAACGCACGAAAAACTTCACCTTGTAGCTTATCCGCCTCGATAAATGGATCTTTATTCTTCCACAATTCACTAAAAGGGGGTTTTAACTCAATCATTCGCTTCCCCTAAAATAATATCTGCGGCTTTTTCTGGTAAACTATATAAATCTTCTGTATCGGCAAAATATCGCGCATTACTTGCCCATTGTGCTAATTGAACCGGATTTTTTAAACTATCTTCTAGAGCCAAGTTCAGAACCGTTTGCTCAAAGGGCTCATTTACCACAATACCGCATTTGGCTTGGCTAATAAATGAAGCATATCCACACACTTCTGTGACAATAATCGGTAAACCCGCGGTAATTGCCTCTAATAACACAATACCAGCAGCTTCTTGATAAGCCGGGTGCATTAATATATCGGCTGCAGCCATTAATTCTGCAATATCATTACGTCCACTAAAGAAAGAGACTTGCGAACCAATGCCTAACGTTTTTGCTAACTGCTGGTATTTCGCCGGCTTATCTTGGCCAACTACCATTAATAACGTGTTTTTCTTAATCTCTTCGGGTAATGCCGCAATGGCTTTTATGGTCCGATCGACGCCTTTACGTTTGAAGTCAGAACCCACCTGCAATACTAAAAATGCAGATTCAGGTATTTGATTTTTTTCACGATAAACTTTTTTAGCTTCCTCAACTTGCTTATCATACTTTCTATCTTGGGCAATACCGGGTGGCAGCATATGGAAACGCTCATTTTCTGTCCCATAATGCTTTTTAAAATGACTAATTTGATGCGGTGTTAACATGAGTAATTGCGTCGGTTTCCCCACTGCAAAAACAGCTTTTTCAAATGCAGCATAGTGTTTATAGCGAGGCGTCAGCTTATAAAAAAAACCTTTTTCTTCAGCGACTTTTTGTGCATAACAAACATCTGCTGCATAATAAATATCTAGTCCTGGCATTTTATTGAAACCAACTACCCGCTCAGCAGGATGCTGCTTTAAATGCGCCAACACCCAGTCACAATATTGTGCGTTTCGTCCATGATTCGTTTTTGATGTCACCGGCACGATAATAATTTCAAAGCCGCTAGGCTTATCACCATCCCATGATTGGGTATAGACACGTACGTGATGCCCACGTGATTGGCATTCCGTTGCAATACGTAGAAAATCCCGCTGTAACCCACCAAACGGAAAGTATTTATATAAGCAAAATGCCAGATTCATGTTAATACCTTGTCATCATAGAGCGAATATTCATCGGCAATATTTTCTCTGTGGCTTTAATTACATCGGATGCAGGGACAATAGATAAATACTTTTTACTGCGGTCAAGTTCATCTCGCGGAGGCATAGGTTCATAGTCTCCGGCCCAGAATTGCACACTATTATCGCTCCAAGGCCGCCAAAAAATATGATTTGTCGCACCGAAAAGACACACAATTGGTGTTTTGACTGCAGCAGCAATGTGCATCGGTGCAGAATCAACACCGATGAATAGAGCGGCATGAGCAATCAGTGCGCCTAACTCTGGAAATGAAGTCTTTCCTGCAAGCTCAGTAACAGGCGTTGTTTGGCAACCATTTGCAATATCACTGATACATTCTAAATCTTCTTTACTCGGTCCCGATGTTAAAACCACTTGATAACCACGAGACTGCAATGCATCAATGACGGCTGAAAACTTTTCATTATCCCAACACTTAAAAGCTTGGCGCGCTGTTGGTTGAATAACGACATAGCTGCTATGGACACCTAAGCTTAGTAACCTTTCATCAATATTTTTCCAATCCTGCTCTGAATAAGACATCGTTAGATGCGTTTTTAATTCTTTTATTTCTAACGGCTTGAGCACTGATAGGTTATTCAGAACAACGTGTTCGCCTTCAGGTTCTATCAAATGCGTAAAACTATTACGCCAGTATTTAGAATCTCGATGGGTAAATTGATGGGAAATTTTTGTGTCAGCAGGAATAGCCCGAACTAATACACTCACCATCCACTGATCTGCAAGGTTAACAACTAAATCGTATTTATTTTTACGCAGCTTTAGCAGTAGCTTAATAAAATTACATGCTTTACTCAGCCCACTACTTTTTTTCCCCGCCATGCCGTACAAAGCGTTAATTTCAGCATTTTCAGAGAGAATGGGGATAGTATCCTGATAAAGCAAAACGTCAATTTCAGCATCAGGATATCGGTGTTTTAATGAGCTGATAACGGGTGTTGTCAGCAACATGTCCCCATGAAACCTCATCTTGATCACAAGAATTTTTTTAAACTGTTTTTTCACCAGGCACTCTTAATCAAGTCTATATGTAAAAGACAATAGTCATTCGACAACAAATATCATTATTAATTCAATGAATACTCACTATGTTACTACTTTCATAATAATGGTCATAGCTTCGAATGCACATATCCGCGACAACCCAAATTTTAGGTAAAAAAAAACTCAGCCGAAGCTGAGTTTTTAACGCAGAAAGCAAAATTATTTGATTTTTGCTTCTTTGTAGATCACATGCTTACGAACAACTGGATCGAATTTTTTCAGTTCCAGTTTTTCTGGCATTGTGCGCTTGTTCTTCGTAGTGGTATAGAAATGACCTGTACCTTCAGAAGAGACTAGCTTGATTTTCTCGCGAATACCTTTAGCCATTTTTTAGCTCCTTAGTACTTCTCACCACGGGTACGCAGTTCAGCAAGAACAGCATCAATACCCTTTTTATCGATAACACGCATACCTTTAGCAGATACACGCAGTGTTACGAAACGTTTCTCAGACTCAACCCAGAAACGGTGAGAGTGCAGGTTTGGCAAAAAACGACGTTTGGTCGCGTTTAATGCGTGTGAACGGTTGTTACCGCTCATTGGACGCTTGCCAGTAACTTGGCAGACTCGTGACATGTCTATTCTCCAAAAATCTAATCAGCTCGAGCTTTTTTGTTCTGGGTATGGCCGCCTCGTCAGGCTTAGGAGCCCATCTCAGCAAACTTTCATTGACTGAAAAAACCGTTGATACCTAAATAAAGATTTACTTTACTAAAACGTAAAAATTTACTGAGATAGGCCCTTCTCGCCAAACCCAAGATCCTTAAAGGTGGCGTAGTATACGCTTTCCATCGTTTTCACTCAAGCCCAACACAAAGAAAGTTGTCATTTTTTAGGCAAAAAAATAATTTTATAACCATCCTCGCTCCACAAATGACACACATTGCTTATGCCCAACGACAAAATGGTCAAGCAATTTAATCCCCATAATAGTACAAGCACGTTGGATACGCTCTGTCACTTGCCTGTCTGCTACGCTTGGTTCCGGGTTACCTGATGGATGGTTATGGGCGAGTATAATCCCGTTTGCATTCATTTTTATGGCAAAGCGAATGATTTCTCTGGGGTGAACTTCAACTTTGTTTAAAGTACCTTTAAACAACTCTTCATGACAAATAATTTGATTTTTATTATTTAAAAATATCACGACAAAAACTTCACGCTCTTGCCCTGCGAACAAATCCAACAACTTTGCTTTCAACTGTTCAGGCCCAGTCATCACATCTTCATGTAAAAATTGTTCAGAGAAAAAACGGCGAGCTAATTCACTCACAGCCTGTAATTGGGTAAATTTACAACTCCCCATTCCTTTACATTGCTTGAGTTTTTCGTAGTCTGCTTGTAGAAGCAAATATACTGAACCAAACTCCTGTATTAAACGCTTCGCAAGCTGTAAAACGGGTTCGCCTTGGCTCCCTGTACGTAGAAAAATAGCGAGTAGTTCAGCATCAGATAACGCAGCTGCCCCGTATGCGAGTAGCTTTTCCCTTGGTGGTAGGTCTAGATGTTCACTCATCATATTTTTTGTCCCTAAATCCCTTGCTTCCTTTTTATCTAGTCTAAAAAACATTCACAATCACTCTCATAAGGGTTTGCGTAGCGCTTCGCAAAAATAGTATTGTGATGAAAAATCGAGCGCGCCACCTCGCGCTTCTCTGTGGTAATATGCCTCCCATGTTGACCGAATTGGATAAAAATAATGAATCAACTGTCACTATTAGGTAAGCAGATAGTTATTGGTATTAGTGGGGGCATTGCTGCGTACAAAATCCCTGAACTCACCCGCCGTTTGCGCGATAAAGGTGCGATAGTACGCGTTGTGATGACTCAAGGTGCTAAAGCCTTTATTACACCTTTAACCTTGCAAGCCGTTTCAGGGCATCCCGTTTCTGATGACCTGCTAGACCCTGCTGCTGAGGCTGCTATGGGCCATATTGAACTGGCTAAATGGGCAGATCTCATTATTCTAGCACCGGCTACTGCGGATTTAATTGCTCGCCTCAGTGCAGGAATGGCAAATGACTTACTCACAACAGTTTGCCTTGCTTCCGCAGCACCGATTGCACTTGTGCCAGCAATGAACCAACAAATGTACCGAGCAAAAGCAACCCAAGAAAATTTAATCAAATTGCAACAACGTCAATGTATGATTTGGGGGCCAGATGCAGGTAGCCAAGCCTGTGGTGATATTGGCCCTGGTCGCATGATTGACCCACTAGAAATTGTTCGTCTAGCCAATGAGTTTTTTACCCCTAAACTCGACTTACAAGGCATCAAATTAATGATCACTGCGGGCCCAACACGGGAAGCGCTAGACCCAGTTCGCTTTATTAGTAACCATAGTTCGGGGAAAATGGGTTTTGCCATTGCTAAAGCAGCCAGTCAACGTGGTGCAGATGTCACTTTAATTGCGGGCCCTGTAAATATTGAAACACCAGAAGGCGTTAACCGAATTGATGTCATGAGTGGCTTAGAGATGTATGAACAAGTGCATCAAACCATTGCTGAACAAAATATTTTTATTGGTTGCGCTGCAGTTGCAGATTATCGAGCAAAAAACATTGCTGAAAATAAAATAAAAAAACAAGGTGATGAAGTTTCGATTACACTTATCAAAAATCCAGATATCGTGGCTAGTGTCGGAAACCTAAAACACAATAGGCCATATGTTGTTGGATTTGCAGCTGAAACCCAAAATGTGGAAGAATATGCACGCCAAAAACGACAACAAAAGCAACTCGACCTCATTTGTGCCAATGACGTCTCACTAGCAGACAACGGGTTTAATAGCGATAACAACGCGTTACATCTTTTTGATGCAAACGGTGATACCCGTTTGCCTCACTGTAATAAAAACGAATTAAGCCACTATTTACTTGACGAGATACTTCAACGTTATGAAAAAAATTGACCTAAAAATCCTCGATAGCCGTATCGGTAATGAATTTCCTCTACCAGCCTATGCCACCACAGGTTCTGCTGGTTTAGACCTACGTGCATGCCTTGATGCACCAATCGATTTGGCACCAGGTCAAACAGAACTTATTCCAACAGGTTTAGCCATTCACATTGCAGATGAAAGTCTTGCTGCAGTCATCTTGCCTCGGTCCGGTTTAGGTCATAAACATGGGGTTGTACTGGGCAACCTCGTTGGCCTCATTGATTCTGATTATCAAGGCCAGCTCATGGTGTCTGTCTGGAACCGCAGTGACAAAGCTTTTACCATCGAACCTGGTGAACGTATGGCACAAATGGTGTTTGTCCCGGTTGTTCAGGCGGAATTTAATATTGTTGATGATTTTGACATAACCGAGCGCGGAGCTGGTGGTTTTGGTCATTCTGGCCGTCAATAAATAGAACATCCTGATAACTAATATGCTAGATAGAACCTAAATTAGGTTCTATCTTTATGAATAAAAACAATCAGCCGCATATTTTCTTTCAGGAAGCTTGCTCAACATTACTTATATTTTAAACATTTTTTAAATCCATTTTGCTTCGAAACTCTCTTTACTAAGAGCAAAATTTTGGATAGTTTGTTTTGCTGTTTTAGCAGGGGTCTTATTAGACATGGCAGAAAAAGCGATAACACAAAAACGTAACAGACGTGATGAGATTTTACAGGCTCTTGCGTTAATGTTAGAAAGTAGTGATGGCAGCCAACGTATTACAACAGCAAAACTTGCTGCTACGGTTGGTGTATCAGAAGCTGCGCTATATCGTCATTTTCCGAGTAAAATGAAAATGTTCGATAGCCTTATTGGGTTTATTGAAGACTCATTAGTTTCACGCATTAATCTGATTTTAACTGATGAAAAAGATACGATAATTAGAATTAAACTAATACTTGCCCTAATACTTGGGTTTTCCGAGAAAAATCCTGGGCTTACGCGTATAATGACTGGCCATGCTCTGATGTTTGAGCAAGACAGGCTGCAAGATCGTATTAACCAATTATTTGAACGTATAGAATCACAATTACGGCAGGTGTTAAAAGAGAAAAAAATACGTGATGGCCATGGGTTTATTCATGATGAGTCATTACTTGCTTCTCAGTTACTAGCCTTTTGTGAAGGGATGCTCTCTCGTTTTGTGCGTTCTGAGTTTCGTTATCGGCCAACCGTCGAGTTTGAATCGCGCTGGCCTTTAATTCTAGCTCAGTTACAATAACCGATTATTTATACTACTCACCCCGCCCATCATTGGGCGAGGGCTTTTTTTATTCAATTCCGTATTGTTCGCGATAAGCCTTCATAGCCGCTAAATGTTCCTGCATACCTTCCTTTTCAGCAAGATAGGTGATTAAATCGCTCATGGTAATAATTGAGTAAACTTTACAACCATAATCACGCTCAACCTCTTGTACTGCTGAAATTTCACCTTTGCCTTTTTCTTGGCGATCAAGGCATAACAGAACACCATTCAACGTAGCTTGTTGTTGTTTAATAATTTCCATTGATTCACGAATTGCCGTCCCTGCGGTAATCACATCATCAACTACCACAACACGCCCTTGTAAAGGACTTCCGACTAACACGCCGCCTTCCCCATGGTCTTTAGCTTCTTTGCGGTTGAAGCAGTATGGCATATCGATGTCATGGTGCTCAGAAAGTGCTACCGCTGTCGTCGTTGCAATGGGGATCCCTTTATACGCTGGACCAAAAATGACATCACACTCAATTGCGCTATCTTGTAATGCTTGTGCATAAAAACGACCGACAAGTGCCAGATCACGCCCTGTATTAAATAACCCCGCATTGAAAAAGTAAGGGCTTTTACGACCTGATTTCAGCGTAAACTCACCAAATTTAAGTACCTGTTTTTTCATGGCAAGTTCAATAAAATCGCGCTGATAGGCTTTCATTGGTCATTCTCCTCGTTGATGATTATTTATCTATTTTCAAAGCTGGCACACTAGTTGATGAACCAGCAGGCATAAAAAAGGCGACTTTTCAGCCGCCTAATTAATGATTAACTTACTTCAGCGCTTCTCGCTGAGCTTCAAAAATGGTATTTAAACCTGTTTTAGCTAACGCCAATAGGGCTAATAACTCTTCATGACTAAACGGTTCGCCTTCTGCGGTGCCCTGTACTTCAATCATTCGGCCATCATCCATCATGACAACATTCATATCGGTTTCAGCTGCAGAATCTTCAACATACTCAAGATCACATAGAGCTTCTTGGTTTACAATTCCAACCGAAACGGCAGCAACCATTGATTTTAGTGGGCTTTTTGCAATTTTACCTTGCTCAACCATGTTATTCAGTGCATCAACAAGCGCCACACAAGCACCAGAAATCGCTGCTGTCCGTGTACCACCATCCGCTTGAATAACATCACAGTCTAAAGTAATCGTGTATTCACCTAATTTTTTAAGGTCAACCGCAGCACGTAAAGAACGTGCAATTAAACGTTGGATTTCCATCGTACGACCGGTTTGTTTTCCTCGTGCAGCTTCACGTTGATTACGTGAGTTTGTTGCGCGCGGTAACATGCCATACTCCGCTGTAACCCAACCTTGCCCCTGCCCTTTTAAAAAGCGAGGAACCCCTTCTTCAACAGTTGCATTACATAACACCTTCGTGTCGCCAAACTCAATAAGAACAGAGCCTTCTGCATGCTTAGTATAGTTGCGCGTGATGGTAATCGGGCGCATTTGGTCTGCTTGTCTATCTGCTGGGCGCATGGTGTTATCTCCATTATCAACTCAAATTGGGACGCATTATACGTTGTTCAAGCGATAATGCCTATCCTGTCATCCTGCATAGCGTTATAATCGCCTAAATCTTTACGATAATGGGAACGAATTATGATCCGTAGTATGACCGCTTTTGCCCGTCGGGATATCAAGGGTGAATGGGGGAATGCGGCCTGGGAGCTGCGTTCCGTGAACCAACGTTATTTAGAAACGTATATTCGCTTACCTGAGCAATTCAGAAGCCTTGAGCCCGTTATTCGCGAACGTCTGCGTTCGCGCCTAACACGTGGAAAGGTAGAATGTAGCCTACGCTTTGAGTTAGATGGCGCAAATCGTGGTGAATTAATCCTAAATGAACAATTAGCACGCCAATTAATCAGTGCTGCGAATTGGGTTAAAAATTACAGCCATGAAGGTGAAATAAACCCATTAGAAATTTTGCGTTGGCCGGGTGTGATGTCAGCAGGTGAACAAGATTTAGATGTCATCAGCGAACAGCTACTGGCAGGCTTAGATGAAGCTATTGATGCTTTCATTCAAAGCCGTGAAGCTGAAGGTGCTTCATTGCATGCACTCATCGAACAACGCCTTGATGGCGTCTTAGTTGAAGTCGCAAAAGTACGTCAACATATGCCAGAAATTTTACAGTGGCAACGTGAACGCTTACAAAATAAGTTAGAAGAAGCTGATATTCAAGTGGATAACAACCGTCTGGAACAAGAACTTATTCTATTGGCTCAACGTGTTGATGTTGCAGAAGAACTGGATAGACTAGAAGCTCACGTTAAAGAAACGCGTAATATCTTGAAGAAAAAAGAGGCAACTGGTCGCCGCCTTGACTTTATGATGCAAGAATTCAACCGCGAAGCTAATACGTTAGCGTCAAAATCAATTAATAGCGAAGTTACAACCTCTGCAGTTGAACTCAAAGTATTAATCGAGCAAATGAGAGAACAAATTCAGAATATTGAATAATCACTCCTTGACGATTTTAATCCATAAAAAGCTAATCGACCTTAATTATCGTTTGGCTTTTTTTGGAGATATTCTCAATATTTACTCGAAATAGGTGCTAGTTGTCACGATTTTTGAAGCTATATTCCACAACAACCCTTCGACGATATTAAAAAATTTATACCGAAGCAGTATTAATTATTCTTTCTCAAATAATTAGTAACGTCGATTAAATCGTTCCCCATGAAATCATAACAACTTGATTTTTCATAATAAAATTTATTACCTATCTATTTTCCTAAAAATAAGATCTCGCTCATAAATCAATCAAATGTTTTGAGTTCAGTCACAGATAACAAAACAGATCTTTGACACCTCAATAACTGCTTATTAACATCCGTCTTGTATACAAGTTGAATTCAATATAAATACAATAAGGTTGATTACCTCGACAAACCAATAAAAAGGTAACTCTATGTCACATAATGATTCTGTTGTAACACCAGCAACGAAAGACTCACCAGGGCGTTTACGTTGGGGATTAGCAGCAATATTTTTTATTATCGGTTTGATTGCGTATATGGATCGCGCCAATATTTCCATTGTGGCCGAACATATGATGACCGATTTAGGAATGAGCAAAGTTCAATTTGGCTTTTTGGGTGCGTTATTTTCTCTTGGCTATGCACTAGCCCAAATCCCAAGCGGGATACTTGCAGAGCGGTTTGGTAGCAGACTAATCGCAACCATCAGCCTATATATTTGGTCTGCATTTACCATCTTAACTGTCGTGGCTCCTACCTATATTTGGCTATGTATCGTACGCTTCCTATTCGGCGTTGGGGAAGCGCCGCTCTACCCTGCAAATGCCGTTTTTAATACATGGTGGTTTCGCCAAAATGAAAAGGCACGAGCCGCTAGCTTCTTACTTGCCGGTTCCTATTTTGGGCCTGTGATTGCCCCCACTCTTACCGTATTTATTATGATTTCATTCGGGTGGCATGCCGTTTTCTATATATTTGGTGTGATTGGCATTCTTATCGGCATGGTTTGGTATTTTTTTGCCAGAAATAAGCCTGAGCAACACCCTAAAATTTCTCAAAGTGAAATCGCATTCATCCATGAAGGCCGAACAATTAGTGAGCAAGGCGGTACTGATGTTAAAGCCCCTTGGCGCAAATTTATGAAAGAACGTCCTTTCTGGGCTGTTGGCTTCCAATATTTTTTTGTTGCCTATATGACCACCTTATTCATGATTTGGTTACCCACCTACTTACAAGAAGCTCGAGGCTTTTCATTAACCCAAATGGGCGTAGCCGCCAGTTTTCCTTGGTTAGCAATTTGTATCGCAGTACTCACTGCAGGCTCAATTTCTGATTGGTTACTCAACAAAGGGTACTCGCAGTTAGTCGCTAGGGGCTATATCGCGATTGCCGGTTTTATTCTATTTATCGTGGGGATTTGCGGTGCAGCTCAAACTGAAAGTGCCATCGCCAGTGTTGCATGGCTAACCCTTGCGCTCGGCTCTCTAGGATTACCAGTTGTGACCTCTTGGGCAATCGCAGCAGATAAAGGCCGCCAATATGCTGGCTCGGTCAGTGGATGGATGAACTTGTGGGGTAATCTCGGTGGTGTTATTTCCCCTATTTTATGTGGCTGGCTTGCACAGCATTTTGGCTGGACCGTCGCTTTACTTTTCAATGTGATACCTATCAGTTTAGCGATTGTTTGCTGGTTTTTCATTCAGCCTGATAAACCTTTAGCTGCTGCCGTTAATCCTGACTAATTTTTACCCAAAACACATTATATTCAATAAATAAAGGTGTCCCTATGTTTACATTAAATCCTCGAGTTGCCTGTTTTAGCCCAGAAGTTATCGAAAGTTGCCGTGATGTTTGCCCGTCAACTATTGGACACATGACTGACTTCGGTTTTCTAAAAACATTACGCCCACAAATTGAACAGTGCCAATTTATTGGTAATGCTGTAACTGTACGTATTCCGCATATGGATTCATCTGCTGTACATAAGGTTTTCGACATCGTGCAAGAAGGCGATGTTGTCTGTATCGATATGTCTGGGGATTATGATCGTGCTTGTTGGGGCGAAATGGTTTCTTACATGGCACGGGCAAAGAAAATTGCCGGCGCAGTTATTGATGGTTGTGTCACTGATATCAAAGCATTACGTGAGATTGGTGTTCCTATTTATGCACGTAAAGTGAGCCCGTTGACGACGCGAATCTTAGGTATTGAAGGCGCAATTAATGTGCCAATTAGTATAGATGGCGTAACGATTCATCCCGGTAATTTAATCATCGCAGATGGTGATGGCATTTTAGTCGCCGATGAAGTTACTCTGCAAGAATATCGTCAACGAGCCCTTAATGCTCAACATGCTGAAATTGATGTTAAAAAGCGTATTGATGCTGGTGAAACATTAGCGGCGATTTCAGGTGCAGCTAAATTTTTTGAATAAGGAGACTCCATGAAAATTGCAATTGCTCAGCTTGCCAGTAGCCCAGATAAAGCTCTAAATTTAAAAAAAGCCTGTGACACTATACAAAAAGCTGCTCAAGGCGGTGCCGACCTCGTCCTATTGCCGGAAATGTTCATGGCATTTGTTCCTGCAGATAGCGGTATTAGCTATGCCGATGTCGCAGAGCCTGTTGATGGCCCTTTTGTCTCCGAGTTGGCAAAAACCGCTAAACAATGCGGTATTTATGTGACTTGTGGAATTTATGAAAGTGCCCCGAATGAGCCGAAAAGAGCATTCAACACGACAGTTATGTTGAACCGCCAAGGTGAGCTTATCTATCATTACCAAAAAACCCACCTGTACGATGCCTTTTCATATCAGGAATCCCTCAACATTATTCAAAGTAATAATGCGTTAAAACCTGTGGAAACTGAATTTGGCAAAATTGGCGTTTTAGTCTGTTATGAGTTGCGTTTCCCAGAAGTTGCTCGAAAACTAACCTTAGCTGGCGCAGACCTTATACTCGTTCCCACAGCATGGGTAAGTGGGCCACTTAAAGAGGAGCATTACCAAACATTAGTTAAAGCACGCGCTTTGGAGAACACAATTCCTGTCTGCGCATGTGACCAAACTGGTAATATTTTTATTGGCCGCAGCCTTGTTTGTGATGCGCTTGGCGTAACCATTGCCTCTGCTGGCTACGATGAAACACTATTTTTTGCTGAAATATCAACGCAGCATACCGCAGAAACACGAGAAAAATTACCTTGCATGCAAAACCGGCGCCCTGAGCTGTATTAGTCTAAAAAACTGGCAAGGATGCTGGTTTATTCAACAAGTTAAGTTCAATTACCCACCAAAATTTAACAGCGCCCTAAATAATATAAAACTAGTGCATTACTTGTATACCAGCCTATTCCTTTCTATACTCACTAAAATTTCTATTATTAACACAAGATCCTGATGAAAGATAAACCACTAAGCCAACAAGCCTATACCGCAATTAAGCATAAAATTCTCAGTAAGCAATTTGGAGAGGAAAGTTATACCTCTGAAAATAGCTTAGTTGAGGAACTCGGTATGAGTCGCACCCCAATTCGCGAAGCCTTATATCAATTGCAAAATGAAGGCTTAGTCAAAATTATCCCTCGAAAAGGTGTTTTTATTCAGAAACTATCGTTAAAAGAGACTCGAGATAATTATGATTTACGCTTAGCAATTGAGTCACATGCAATTAAATTAGTGCGTGAATATTTAACTAATGAGCATTTTTCTATTTTAGAGACCATTATTGAGCGGCAAAATGAATTATTGAAGGAAAATGACTATCAAGGTTGGATAAAAGAAGATGAACGATTCCACCGTTTCTTCTTAGAATTACTGGATAACTCAGTTTTCTTAGATTTAGCGGACAATATTCGCCAGCGAGTATATTTTCAGCCCGACCCTATTTATCGCAATGAATATTATTATGAATCTACACGCCAACATCAGCAATTGGTTGAGCAACTCAAAGCAAAAGAATTTACCCTTGCGGAAGAAACGCTGACTGAGCATATTTTACGCGGTAAACGTAATTATGTTTAATGTTAAAACTAACAAAAAAGAGAAAACCAAATTTATGGTTTTCTCTTAAATTGAATGTTATTTATAACGATTTATCTTAGCTAGATTTGGCTTCTTTCAGTGCTGCGTCTTTATCATGGTGATAATGGAACGTAAATTGGAATATTATTGCCAATACAACAGTATAAGAAGCAAAAACTAACCAAATCATTTGCCAATCTTTAATACCATCCACGGTGTAATAGTCGACAACCAATCCACTTAGTATCGCACCAAAATAGGCCCCAACACCGTTAACCATTGTCATAAATAAGCCTTGGGCACTCGCACGCATACGCGTATCTACTTCTCTTTCAATAAATATAGAGCCTGAAATATTAAAGAAATCAAATGCGCAGCCATAAACAATCATCGACATGATCAAGAACATCAAACCAATGGCTGATGGGTCGCCAAACGCAAAGAAACCAAAGCGTAGTGTCCAAGCGAACATACTTAATAACATGACTGTTTTAATGCCATAGCGTTTCAAGAAAAATGGAATTGCTAAGATAAAACACACTTCAGCCATCTGAGAGATCGATAATAATATCGATGGATACTGTACCACCAAACTATCTTGGTATAACGGGTTCAGCCCGAAGTCGTGCAAGAATGGGTTACCAAATGTATTCGTGATTTGTAAAACAGCGCCAAGTAACATAGCGAATAAGAAAAATACCGCCATAATAGGCTTTTTAAATAACACCAAAGCATCTAAACCTAGCTTACTGATCCAACTACTTGAAATCGCTTTTTTATTGACTTCAATTTTTGGCAAAGTTAGTGAATAAAGCGCTAAAAGCAATGAACAACCACCTGCAATATAAAGCTGCATACTACTTAGCTCAAATTTCAATAAGCTAATGCTCCACATTGCAACAATAAAGCCTACCGTACCAAACACACGAATAGGTGGAAAGTTACTCACTGAATCGAGCTGATATTGGCTTAATGATGAATAACTGATGCTATTTGAGAGTGCAATTGTTGGCATAAAGGCCATTGCATTAATTAACATCACCCAGAACATGATAGTTGAACTTGTGACTGTTGCGGCATAAAACAATGCAGCAGCCCCAATCAAATGGCAAATCATATATAAACGATTTGCTGGAATGTATTTATCTGCAATGATTCCGATAAGCCCGGGCATTAAAATAGCAGCAATACCCTTTGAGCTATACACCATACCGACTTCTGCACCTGAAAAACTCAATGTTTTCATCATGTACGAGCCGAGTGTAACTAACCAACTTCCCCAAACAAAATATTGCAGGAAAAGCATGATTTTCAAGCGGGATTTAATATTCATACAAGGCTCCGTTTGGAGTTATATTTATTTGTTTTTATTTTCAACTCAGCAATGGTAACACCCATAAGGATGACAGCAACACCAACAAACTGAATGAATTCAAGAGGTAAATGCAATACCGTTACGGATAATAAAATCGTGACAGGTAACTGCATTGAGCTAACAATGGTCGCTAAACTGGTACCGATCAGTGGAGTACCTTTGGCAAACATCCACATACCGAAGAAAGAACCAAAGAAAGCCAGAGGTAATCCGTATGAGAAAAATAGAGATTGAAACGTTGAAGCGCTCAATAAGAATGTTGGCGGAACAACAATTGATGTCAAAATTGCGCCCCCTGTTACCATAATTGCAGAACGCATCATAGGATCTGTTTTAACCGCTAATGCTCCACTGACGTAAACACGAATAGCGTTCGATAATGCTGCACATAATCCTAATAGCACACCAAGCCAGTGAAACACGATCCCTGAACTGTTTAACAAACCTGTCGCTAATACTGTTCCAATTAATATCACCACAACTGACACCATGGTCATTACGGGAGGAATTTTGCGGTCAATAAATGCGTTAATTGCAACCCCCATCCATGTAAATTGCAAAAAGAGTACGACACCAAGTGCAGGGGATAAATATTGCAATGATGCATAATACAAAAGCCCGGTTAACCCGGTTGTCGTCCCAGTGAGTAACATTAATAGGCCTTGCCGACGTGTTGGCCATACTAGACGTGCTTTTTTAACTAATACGCCTGCGACAACAAAAAACCACAGTAAAATCGCACCTAATACCGTTTGGCTACCGATGACATCATTCAAGGAATACCCTGCGCGGTAGGCCAACACGACGAGTGTTGAAAGGATGCCATAACTACAAGCGCCTAAAGAAACTAAAATTAGACCTTTAAATTTCATTTCAATATTCACCTTATTTAGTGTCATGGACATCTTTATATTAGTTTGAGAAAAAGAACCTAAAAAATTAGAAGCGTTCGATCACGCCTGTCACTAATTTCAAGAAGGTCGCTTTAACTTTTTCAGCTGTTTCAATAACTTCGTCATGACTAAGTGGCTGTTCTAAAATACCGCAAGCCATATTGGTTAAGCAGGAAATGCCCACTGTTTTAATTTGTGAATGATGAGCGACCAGAGCTTCTGGTACGGTAGACATACCAACAGCATCTGCGCCTAAGGTTCTGATCATACGAATTTCGGCAGGTGTTTCATAAGTTGGGCCTGTCCACCATGCATAAACACCTTCACGGACAGAAACACCTTGTTCAGCCGCTACATTCTTGATTGTTTGGCGTAATTCTTTGTTATACACCTCACTGACATCCAAGAAACGCACCCCTAATTCAGGGTTATTTGGCCCCATCAGTGGGTTATTTGCAGTTAAATTAATATGATCGGTAATAATCATCAGATCACCTGGGTTGAAGTCGGTATTTACCGCACCGCAGGCATTGGTGATAATCAATTTTTCAACACCCAACGCTTTCATCAAACGCACAGGGAAAGTGACTTGGTCAAGGGTAAAGCCTTCGTAATAGTGGAAACGGCCTTTCATGGCAACCACATTTTTACCTGCGATGGTGCCGATCACCAATTCATTGGCATGCCCTACCGCTTCAGATTTAGCAAAGTGTGGAATTTCGCTATAAGGAATATGCACTGCATTTTCTAATGTATCCGCGAACGGACCGAGTCCTGAACCCAGAATAATGCCCACTGTTGGTTTAATATCTGTGCGAGACTGAATAAAGCTTAAGCTTTCTAGAATATCTTTTGTATGATGCATGGTTGTCTCCAAATTGACATCGACTAAAAATTGTTAAAATTGATCATAAAGCAATTTAGAAACAGAACAGCGATCTTAATCTCATTTTAATAAAAAGTATTTCGATATGATGTGTCACAGGAAGCAGAATCTTATGCGTATATTTGCTAATCTTTATCGATAGAGTCGGAATGAAAAGGAGTGAGGCGCTTGTTACATACACTATTAAATGAATTTCGCACCTCAAAAAATTCAAAAACACAAAAACTCAAAACGCTTTACCGATTAATTTTAAACCATGGTCCCATTAGGGCAGAGACGTTGACATCACTGGCTAGCATGAAACCAGCAACTTGTGCTCGGTTACTCGACGAACTTGGGAGAAATCACTTAATTTCGACTTCTGAGCTCGGAGAGTCGACCGGTGGCCGCAAACCAATCCTCTATAACATTAATGCTGCAGATGGTTATCTTGTTGGCATTGAAATGAGTGATATATATTCAACGATTGTTTTACAAAACCTAAAATTGGATATTTTAGGTATGGTAAAAGTGAAATATGAGCACCTAGAAACCGCAGAAAATATGGTGGATCATCTGCTCAACAGATTAGATATTTTATTAGCTGAACATGGACTTAGCGTAGAAAGCTTGTTGGGTATCGGCATCGCCATCGACCATATTTTAGAACGTGATAAACTGCCATATCATCAATACCACGCAAGAATAAAAGAACTTCACGACTACATTTCCAGTAAAGTTCCTTGTTTTGTGTTACTCGGAAGTGGGATTAGTTTTGCGGCTTTTGCTGAGTATCGCTTGCGCTATACCTCTGATAGCCAAAGATTTTTATTCACAACCTGTGATACTGATATTCGCAGTTGCACCATCATCAATAACCAATACGCTCCGGCCCCCATTAGTACAGCTCAAGCCTTTGGCCATACAACGATTGATATTAATGGCCAGCGCTGTGAATGTGGGTCATTTGGCTGTTTAAAGCAATATAGTTCACTGTCTGCGATTAAGGCACGAGTAATCCAGCAACTCAGGTTGGGTAAAAGTTCAATAATCAATGAATTAGTTAATAATGAGTCTGAAATTAGCTACCATACTATTTTCCAAGCTCTCACAGTGGACGATGCCCTATGCCTTGAAGCGCTGGGTGAGGCGGCCTATTATTATGGTATCGCCATCGCTAATGCTATTTTAACGACGCAAGCCGATGTGGTGGTGTGCGGCGGCACCCTAACACCTAAAAATCATTTTTTTGAGATGACTAAAAAATCGATTGAAGAAAAACTCGCTATTTTCCCTCATATTAAGACACGTATTTATCCCGCCAATGATTCATATGAAATCGTTGCTCAGGGTGCTGGTGGAATGGTAATGGAGAAGTACCTTGCTGATTAAGCGGTTCTTTCATTAAAACAGATAGAGTGTAGAATAAATCAACAAACCTATACTCTATCACTATTAATGAGGGGATCATGTTAGAATTTGAACACATCAGTAACACGGCGAAATCACTGGTACTACAGCAACTTAATTCTCAATCTCCTCTTGTTCATTGCATGACAAACGATGTTGTTCAGACCTTCACTGCCAATGTCCTATTAGCACTCGGCTGTTCCCCAGCCATGGTGATTGAACCCGAAGAAGCTGAGCAGTTTGCCGCTATCGCACATGGCTTACTAATTAATGTGGGCACATTAACGACAGAGCGTCGATATGCGATGAAATGTGCGGTTAACAGTGCAAATCAAGCACAAAAACCTTGGGTACTTGACCCTGTCGCTGCAGGTGCGCTCAGCTTTCGTACCCATTTTTGCCATGAATTGTTGACACTCAAACCTGCCGCTATTCGCGGTAATGCTTCTGAAATTATGGCGTTAGCAGGAAGCAGTGCAGGTGGCAGAGGCGTTGATTCCCTTAACTCCACTGATGATGCACTCCCCGCGGCACAATTATTAGCGAGACAAGCTAAGACTATTGTTGCGATAAGCGGTGAAGTGGATTACATCACCGATGGAACACGTACCTTTGCGGTGACTGGCGGCCATATTTTAATGACTCGGGTGGTCGGTACGGGATGCGCTCTTTCTGCGGTGGTTGCTGCATGTTGTGCTCTACCTGGTGATAGGCTGCAAAATGTTGCCGCTGCTTGCGCTATCATGAAGCAAGCCGGAGAAACCGCAACCCAGCGCTGCCATGGGACAGGTAGTTTTATCCCTGAATTTTTAGATGCGCTTTATCAATAGTTTTGTTGTGATCGGTAACTTTGTTATTTTCGGTAATTTAGTAGTAATGAAAACTTGGCATAGCACACTAAAGCCGAGTTTTCTTTCCTCTTATTTTTCTTGACCAATGACGAAAGTTATCTCTAAAACGAATAAAGCGATAAACACAATTTTTGCTATCGGGTTCAATATCGTAAAAACGCTGTAATGCAATTAAATCATTCGCTTTGCAAATAGCAAAATTACCATAATCTGATAAATCAATAACCTTTAGCCCCACATTGGTTACAACAAAGTTTCCTGCATGGATGTCATTAGAAGATAAACCATAGTTATGTAATTGGTTAATGACAGACTTCATTTCTGCATAGTAAGGCGTAATATCATCCAGTTCAGATAAAACCGTTCCTTCCACATATTCCGCAATAATCCATGTTTCTACTGACTCACGACCGACCATTTTTTCAGCAACGAAATAGATGTCATTGGTTACCATACAACCTTTATTTTGAGCAGAGACTAATCGCATTAATAACTGTGAATAAAAAGGTCCTGAAATAATACGCATCAACCGTTTTTCAATACGCTTATCCCGTTCTTTTTCACATTTAATAATATAGTTTTGCCCATCTACATGAATACGAGCAACACTTCTCTCAATATTTCCGCTACTTAAATTCTTACCCGAGATCTTCCCATCAATATAATCATTAACAATTTGCCAAAAATCTATCTCACCTTCTTTTTGATAGGTGATAAAACCGTCTCTTTGTTTTTTTATTATGTTCTGCATAGCAAAATAGCCAATTTTTAATCAATTGACGGATGCTAGCAAATGGCAAACGACATTTCTTAGCGATTGTTGCAAAATGGCGTCTAAAAATAGGTAAGTTGTGCGATATACCTCAAAATTGGTAAGGTTTTAGAAAAGCTGTACGGCTCTATCTATGAGAGCAGGTCACCATAGTGCCAACCTACTCTCATAAAAACCGCTTAGTCGTTACCAAATAAATCGCGGGTATAGACTTTCTCTGCCACATCTTCCAGCTCAGGCACCATCCGGTTGGCTAAAATAATGTCGCTTTCTGCTTTGAAAGTCTCTAAGTCACGAATAACTTTAGAGCGGAAAAATTCATTTTCTTTTAAAACAGGCTCATACACCACCACTTCGATACCCTTGGCTTTGATGCGTTTCATCACACCCTGTACCGCAGAGGCGCGGAAATTATCAGAGCCAGCCTTCATCACTAAGCGATAAACACCGACTTTACGTGGTGCTTTAGCAATAATCGCATCGGAAATAAAGTCTTTGCGGGTACGGTTCGATTCCACAATGGCGTTAATCAAGTTATTTGGCACATCATCGTAGTTAGCTAACAGTTGTTTGGTATCTTTTGGTAAACAATAACCACCGTAACCGAATGATGGGTTGTTATAATGGCTGCCAATACGTGGGTCTAAAGAGACCCCTTCAATAATTTGGCGTGCATTTAGACCGCGGCTTTCTGCATAGGTGTCGAGCTCATTAAAGTATGCCACACGCATCGCTAAATAGGTGTTGGCAAACAGCTTAATGGCTTCGGCTTCGGTGCCATCCGTAAATAACACGGGAACGTCTTTTTTAATCGCACCTTCAAGCAGTAAATCCGCAAAAATTTTCGCGCGCTCTGAACGCTCTCCTACCACGATACGGGACGGGTGCAAGTTATCCCACAAAGCGCGGCCTTCACGTAAAAATTCAGGAGAGAAAATCACGTTGGTATAACCAAATTCTTCACGTAAACGCGCGGTAAAGCCCACCGGAATAGTGGATTTTACGATGATCGTCGCTTGCGGGTTAATTTCATTCACATCATGAATAACAGACTCAACCGATCTAGTATTGAAGTAATTGGTTTTTGGGTCATAGTCAGTTGGTGTAGCCACAATCACGTACTGAGCGCCTGTGTAGGCCTCTGTTTTATCTTCTGTAGCGCGAAAATTGAGCGTCTTTTCCGTTAAAAATTGCTCAATTTCTGCATCAACAATCGGTGATTGATGGTTGTTTAACATCGCCACTTTTTCAGGGATGATGTCCACGGCGACCACTTCGTGGTGTTGTGACAGCAACATGGCGTTAGATAAGCCGACGTAACCGGTTCCTGCGATTGCTATTTTCAAACTTGCCTCTCAAATCCTGCTAAAGATGTTACAGCTTATTGATATTATTGGTGGTAATAAGAACGATACCAATCCACAAATGCCTGAACACCCTGCTCAATAGAAACTTGTGGGCGATAACCAGTCACATTAAACAAGTCTTCTGTATCCGCCCAAGTGGTGTATACATCACCCGCTTGCATAGGTAAAAAATTTTTAATCGCTTCTTTACCCAGTGCTTTTTCCAGTGCAGAAATAAATTCAATCAATTTAACGGGTTGACCATTACCAATATTATAGATTCGATATGGCGCGCTGCTTTCTGCCGGTGATGCCGAAGGGTTATTCGGGTTTGTTTGTGGAATTATATCTGAAATACGGATCACACCTTCGACAATATCATCAACAAAAGTGAAATCACGACTGAGATTGCCGTTATTATAGACATCGATAGGCTCGCCCGCCAAAATAGCTTTCGTAAACTTGAATAAAGCCATGTCTGGGCGCCCCCATGGGCCGTAAACCGTAAAGAAGCGCAACCCAGTCGTTGGAAGCTGGTATAAATGCGAGTAGGAGTGCGCCATTAATTCATTGGCTTTCTTCGTTGCCGCATACAGTGAAATAGGGTGATCGGTTGCCATGTCCGTGGTAAATGGCGTCTTATCGGTTACTCCGTACACCGAACTTGAAGAGGCATAGACCAAATGCTTCACTTTTGCTTGGCGACAGCCTTCTAAAATAGCGAGGTGACCAGTCAAATTACTGTCTGCATAAGCAAATGGGTTTTCCAATGAGTAACGGACCCCCGCTTGTGCTGCTAGGTGAATGACTCGGTCAAATTGCTCTTGGGTACACAATACCCGAACGGTTTCACGGTCAGTGAGGTCAAGATGAATAAAGCGAAATAAAGGGAACTGCTCCAATAAATGTAAACGGGATTGTTTAAGCCCTTGATCATAATATGCATTTAAGTTATCAATCCCAACAACTTCATGTCCGTCCTCTAATAAACGCTGGCAAAGCTTAAAACCAATAAAACCCGCACTTCCCGTGACCAAATATTTCATATTCATTGTCTTCTAGCGTTAAACCATTCTTAAGCTCTAAATGAGCACCAAATTTCACAGAAAAAATACCTAAAATTAAGACAAAAATAATAACGAATGGTTTTGTTATTAAAACAAGAAAGCCTAAAAAAATAATAAATTTTAAGAAAGTATTAATATTTTAGGTAGGAAATAACAAAAAAGAGGGGATCAGCCGTAAATATCTACGGCTGATAATAACATACTATTGCATATCACCTTTATTGGCGTTAGCCGCTTCTAAAGTTCCATAAACATAGTTACGGTAGCTATCAAGTAACTTCTGGTCTTCACAATCATTCAGCTTGCCATCACATAAGTGACGCATTTTGATGTTGGCCTCATAAAATGGGGATATTTTTAAATTCGCTCTTTCCAATAAAATACCACCTAAGAAGGAAATATCGGTTAGCTGGCCCGTTTTGATCACCGTCCCTGATTTTAAATTATCCCGTAAGGTAAATTGTGTTAAGTAAGCGGGAGATGAAAATGAAGAATTATACTGATTTAAACTAATGCCTGGTTGATGGTCACCAAAATATAAAAACATCAACGGGCGCTCACGTTTTTCAATAAAGTCTGCAAAATTGCGTATTGATGCATCTGAAGTGGCGATTTTGTCCATATAATGGCTAAATTCACCCGCAGCATCAGGGTTTTTAATTTTGTCTTTTATGCCATAGTCATCACTATGACTCTCTTTATAAGGGCCATGTTCATACATGGTAAGAGAGAAAATAAATACAGGTTTATCTGTTTCTTGAGCTAAGATTTCTTTCACGTATTTCAGCATATCATCGGTGCTGATCGTCCATAAGTTATCTTGTAGTTTTCCTGGGTAGCCAAGTTCTTGTGGTTGAATAATTCTATCAACCCCAAGCGTTTCATAGGCATGGCCTGAATGGTATGCACCTTTATTAAAAGGAGTAAGTACCACAGTATAATAACCGTTGGCCTTCATTTCTTTGAATAAGCTATTTTTAAGGTGGTCAACGATAAAATAAAATACACCGCTTTTTTGCGCACCGAAATCATCGCTATTTAAGCCAGTTAAGGCGGAGAATTCAGATAACCAAGTTCCCCCTCCAAAAGTTTGTACCCGCATCTGACTATGCGCACTTACGCCATTATCTTGCTGGAACATAAATAAATTGGGAAGCTTGGTTCCTTCAGGTAAATCATAAATATGTGGGTCAACAGTAGATTCTTGTAGTAATAAAACGATGTCTGGCTTTTCTGATACCACATTATTTTCTAGGGAGATAGCAGCTGCTTTTTTCACAAAGTAATCAGCTGAACCTGCAAATTCAGGAGACTGATAACTCGCATTTTGTGCTGACATAATAATATTGGTCACTGTCCCTCGGCCTTTTGGCAACGTCTGAGACCATCTGTCATAATAATGTGAGCTTGTGAAGTTAATACTAAAATAACCTGCAACAATAAGAACGACACCAATAACGCGAGTAATCTTTGATTTACTTGGTTTGACCAACCGCCAGCTAATAACCCCATTAATGACTAATAATATAAGCAACCCGACCAATGCGACACCCGCTAACCAATAATGACCCAAGGTCCCCATATTGGAAGTGTCCGTCATGATATTGATATCACTAAAGAAGAGTTGTTCTTTGTAATAATGAACTTTTAACTGGTTCAGGAATTTAATGATGATAAATAATGTACTGGTAATAATCACAGAAAATAACCAGCGGGCTGTTAGCACCATTAAAATACCGAATAAAACGGCATATACACTGACCGATATGAGTGCAGGATAAATTACACTACCTTTTTCAAAGACTAAGAAAAGGGAGCCAATAAAGATCAATGCCAGATAAAAGCCTGCAAATAACTTTTTCTTCATTAGTTTTACCACAAGTTTAATATTGGAGGTTGCTATGAAGCACTACTATAACGGATTAAAACACTCAATTTATTCAACGAAAATGCCTTTATCTCGTAAATGGTGACCATCGCCTTTACGACGAGTAAAACCGCTTTTATCAAAAAACTCAAGAATTTGAATCGCGAGTTTTCGACCAATCCCTAATTCGTTACGAAAATCAGCCGCAAAAATAGCTTCATTTTCCAAGCAATAACGATGAATAAGTGAAGCAAAATAATTAATTTGTTCATGACTATAATAGCGGTCACGAACTATTGCCGTAATTAACCCCATTTGTGCCGCCTTTTTTAACACGCGACGCATCGTATCTTCTTCATAACCACTTTCTAATGCTAAATCACGCACCCACCACGCCTCATTACGTGAAAATAATGGGTATATTTGTTGCCAAATCAGCTGCTGTTGCGCATCAAAAACCAACCCATGTTGAGGCATATGCAACCAGCCACGTGTTTGCTTAATAACATTGTCAGTAATTAGGTCATCAATGAATTTAAAGGCTAATGCTTCACTCATTGAAGGCAGAGCCATACGTTTTAAACGTGCTTTGCCAACACCAATTTGGTCACTGTGTATTTCATTAAATTTTTCAAGAGTTTGAACGATATGTTCTTTCGCTATTTGCGTTTTAAATATGGATAAAACGTGATTGCCAACCCGTTCCACATCCGTTTTTGCTAATAAGTTATCTAACGCCTCATGGGTGAGCTGACGCGCCCAACTGTAATCCCGTAAATTAAGTTCACCTTGTGGAAGTTGTAACTTAAAGTGAGCCAGTTCGTCTTGTTCTCGGCAAAGCCTAGATAACCAATCCAAAAACTCTGGGAGTCTTTTACCTCGGCGTGGGGAAACCAAACGTATCACTCGAGCCCCACCTAACGTTTGGCGAGCGCTAATATCACGAATGATTAACCGGTCATTCTCTACTAACCATAATGGGGTATCTAAAATTAATTCTGCGAGAACAGGGGTTTCTCCTTGTTCCACTAATAATGATACTCGGCCAGTGATATGGCTTGCACCATGATAGAGATGCACAGGCTGCCAGTGCTTAATTAATGTATCGCATTCCAGTTCGACAATAACCCGTGTTGCAATAAATGCGGGTTGCTCTGCAAGTAACCAATCACCTCGAGTGATATTTTCTTTATCAATATCACCTGTCAAATTTAAAGCCACACGGTCCCCCGCGACAGCGAATTCAGATATTTGGTTTTGCCGGTGAATACCTCTGACACGAACTTGCTTATCCGCCCCAGTCACCCAAAGTGACTCGCCAACGTGAATTTTTCCCGCTAACGCGGTACCAGTCACCACAATCCCTGCACCTTTAACCAAAAAAACGCGGTCAATGGCTAAACGAAAACGACGTTGGATATTGGGATGTGAACCACTTTGCTGATGAAGCTGTTGCAGATATAACCGTAGCGCATCAATGCCACGCCCATCTTCAATAGACGTAATAAATAGTTTTGCATCTGGCCAACCTTGCTGAGCCAACTCAGAGGTAACTTGCTCCGTGACCTGTTCAATTCGCGAATGATCAACTCTGTCAGCCTTCGTCAGTATGACACTGACATTTTCACAGCCCGCTAGTCTTAAAATAGAAAGGTGTTCTAGGGTTTGCGCCATTACACCATCATCACAAGCGACAACCAAAAGCGCATGATTTATACCGCCAATCCCAGCCAACATATTGGCTAAAAACTTTTCGTGTCCTGGAACGTCGATAAAACCAATCGAGCTACCATCAGGCTGCGGCCAGTAGGCATACCCTAGGTCAATGGTCATTCCGCGCTTTTTTTCCTCGGGGAGGTGTGCGGTATTTACGCCAGTAATAGCTTGAATTAATGAGGTTTTGCCATGGTCAACATGGCCTGCTGTCGCAAAAATCATGAAAGTAAAGCCTGTAATAACGCATGTTCATCATCAAGACAGCGCAGGTCAAGCCACAATTTACCTTCTTTCATACGCCCAATCACAGGTTGAGGTAACTGACGCCATTGCGTAGCGAGTTGCTCTAATGTGCTACCTTTTCCATTTAATGGTGTAAAGGTTACCGCAAAGCTTGGAAGACGGTCGATGGGAAGTGAGCCGCTACCTATTTGTGAGAGGCAATGCTCAACTTCAACAATAAATTTATCCCCGTAAAAGGCTTGTAGAGCAACAACTATGCTTTCTGCGCTATCACGAATAGTTTCAGGATCTCGTGTTAGCCAACGTAATGTGGGTAATTCTGTTGTGAGTTTTTCGGGCGTTAAATACAGTTTTAGCGTTGCTTCAAGTGCAGCTAGAACCATTTTATCAACCCGTAAAGCACGTTTTAATGGATGTTTTTGAATTGCATCAATCCATTTCTTCTTCCCTAAAATAATCCCTGCTTGTGGACCACCGAGAAGTTTATCTCCAGAAATTGAAACTAAATCAATACCTTGAGAAAGGTAACTTTGTGGCATGGGCTCTGCGGGTAGCCCATAAGCCGTCATGTCAATCATCGAACCACTGCCTAAATCAATTGCCGTTGGTAATTGGTACTTTCTACCTAGCTCTGCAAGCTCTTCACCTTCAACTTCAGCAGTAAATCCTTCAATACTGTAATTGCTGGTATGCACTTTCATTAATAGTGCAGTTTGATCATTAATCGCATTCTCATAGTCACGTAAGTGGGTCCGATTTGTTGTTCCCACTTCAACTAATTGGCAGCCAGCCTGAGCCATGACATCAGGCACTCGAAAAGCCCCGCCAATCTCAACTAATTCACCACGAGAAACAATAACTTGCTGGCCATTCGCAACCGTTGCTAACAATAATAAAACTGCAGCAGCATTATTATTAACAATACACGCATCTTCTGCGCCAGTGAGCTCACACAGTAAATCAGCAATCGCACGGTCACGATGCCCACGCATCGCGCCATCTAGAGAATATTCTAATGTGACTGGCGAACTCATCACTTGGCTAACCGCATTCACGGCTGTGGTCGACATTACCGCACGGCCTAAATTGGTATGTAACACCGTACCGGTCAAGTTAAACACGTTTTTTAGGGCACTTTGCCCTAAAGCTTGATGGCGTTGAGCTAACTCTTTTACCCAATCTTCCTGCCAGGCAGGTAATTTCCCTGCCTGTGCAATACAGGTTCGAGCTTGCTCTTGCATCTCACGTAAACATGCAGTGACCCAGTGAGCCCCTGATTGTTCAATCAATATTTGCACTTCATCGAGTTGCAATAATTTATCAATCGCAGGAAGTTGGCGATATAAAACCAAGTCTGATTCAGCCATAGTCACGATTCTCTTTTACCGCTTATTTTTCACCAGGGAACAAGAACGGATTAATACTGCTACGTGCAAAACCTTCTTCTTCCATGCGAGCATCTAAAATAATTGACGCTAAATCATCAGCGACAGCTTCAACTTTAGCTTCTTTTTCTTGATAAAGGATTTTCAGATAGCTACCACAATCACCACAGCTTTCAGCTTTAACAGCCGCATTTTCATCATCCAATGACCAATAATTCAATTTACCCGTTTGCTCACAGTTACTGCATTTAACGCGCACCATATGCCATTCAGTTTCACATAAATTACAGTGCAAATAACGTAAACCTTGTGATGTACCAATTTGCACAATACTCGACACTGGCATGCTATTACATACAGGGCAGAAATGACGATGGTCACCATGTTCTGCACGCGCTTTACCCGGGATATTTGCTGCCATTTGTGCCCAATACACCGATAATGCAGCCCAAATAAACATCGATTTATCCGCAGGAACTTTTTCAAATTCTTCATTTAGCAGCGCAGTTGCCATAGCTTCAAGTTCTGTTTCAGACGCTTTATTCAGGTTTTCTAACGCAGGGCGTACAGACTCAGGCACGACTGGCATTAATTCGGCAATAATTGCCGTCAATAATTTGTGCCAATGTGTTGTGCGTGGAAATGTTTTTGCATCCAATGGCGAATTATTGGTATTTGTTGAACGCTCAAGGATAGATGCCATATCCATTTCTAATGGATTATCATGCTGTGCATTATGTTGCGCGGTTGCCACTTCAGCGGCAAAATTCAGATAATCTGCAAAAGGATGTTCTCCCGCACCAAGTTCTTTAAGTCGCTCAGCACGGCGCTGATATAAGCTTTTTAAGTTAGGAAACAGAACTGGTGGAATAAAACCAATTCCTTTTTCTTTCAATCTTTCTTGTCCTAACTCTTCTTTAGGAACGATACGAATACCCATTGCGTTCTCTCTTTTCTATTTTTTTATAACGACAATTCCCGAGAAAAGGCTATTTATTTTCTCGAAAGCGTTTTGCTCATCATATTTATATCCGCGAAAGCGGTTCTCTAATGTTCAGGATAAAACAAAAGTCATCTTGAGGCTACTCTAGCCCCTGAATTATCCCTTCCATTAACCCGGAGTAGATCAAGGTAAATGTAAATCAGGATGATGATTGTTTTATTTGATATAAATAAATTGTTATCACTAGGATAAAAATTCTGAAGTTATGGTTTGAAGTGGTTATGACTACAAGCTTATGCTGCAAGCAGCCTTCTATTTGCAACAGGAATAGGTATTTCACTCTTATCTCAGGTGTTTTTTATTGCCGTTCTTCAATAAGAAATAAATAAAAACATAAATATAATTAATATCATATCTACTGTACCTTTTAGATAAAAATAAATATAAAAAGCATTTATGGTCAATAGAATACGCGACCAAATACTATTCGGTCGCGTAACAATGAAATAACAGTTTTGCTTCTTTAGGGGTATAACAGTCCCTTTGGTATCATCAAAATACCAAATAAAAAGCCAATATTGTTAACAACGAATTAGGTTTTAGATTTTCAGTAATTCAGGGTAATACATACGCTTAATTGCGAGCTCTAAACCTCTAACTTCTGCTAAACCTTTTAAGCGCCCAATAGCGGAATAGCCTGGATTGGTCACCTTTTTCAAATCATCTAAAATTTGGTGGCCATGGTCTGGTCTCATTGGAATGGGTGCAAGCCCCGCAGCATAGCGTTTTTGTTCAACCGCTAAAATGGCTTTGACCACTTCAAACATATCAACATCACCTGCAATATGATTGCCTTCATGGAAGGTATTCGGGTTATTTTCTCTCACCGTTGAACGTAAGTGCGTGAAATGAATGCGATCACCAAATTCATTAATCATTTTTACTAGGTCGTTATCGGCTCGTACACCATAAGAACCTGTGCACATAGTAAACCCATTATGAATACTATCGCAGCTTTGCTTAATAAACCGCATATCTTCAATGGTAGAAACAATACGTGGCAGGCCTAAAATTGGGCGTGGAGGGTCATCAGGGTGAATAGCTAAAACCACATTTTCTTCTTCACAGACAGGAACGATTTTCTGCAAGAAATAACGTAAGTTCTCACGTAACTGATTTTCATCAATATTATTATACAGCGCCAAGCGCTCACGGAATTGGTCTAATGTATAACCTTCTTCCGCACCCGGTAGCCCTGCGATGATGGTTTTAATCAGGTTTTCAATGTCATCAGATGACATATTGGCATAATACTCAGCCGCTTCTTTAACTTCTTGTTCTGAATAACTCTCTGCCGCATTTTCACGCTTTAAAATATGAATTTCAAACGCAGCAAAAGCAATATTATCAAACCGTAACGCTTTGGAGCCATCCGGTAGCGTGTAAGCAAGGTCAGTACGCGTCCAATCTAGAATTGGCATAAAATTATAGCAAATGGTCTTAATACCACAGGATGCTAAATTACGAATACTCTGTTGGTAATTTTGAATATAGAGATCAAAATTACCTTGTTGAGTTTTAATATCTTCGTGAACAGGAATACTTTCCACGACAGACCAAACTAACCCAGCATCTTCAATAATAGCCTTACGCTTTAAAATCTCCTCGACACTCCAAACTTCACCGTTAGGAATATGGTGGAGCGCAGAGACGATACCTGTCGCCTCTGCTTGCCTAGCATCACTTAAAGAAACAGGGTCATTAGGACCGTACCAACGCCACGTATGCTCCATGAGTACTTCTCCTTCGATTATTCAAAAATAGTCTGATAAGGAATTGTTTCAAATAGGTAACCATCAAAATTGGGGTCATCAAAATCAGAAAGCTGCATTAGCGTATTTTTGACATTCTCTAAATGCTGCCACATCTCTTTTTTAGCCAACTCCGGATCACGTTTTTGTAGTGCATTTAAAATATTTTCATGATCAACCAACCACTTTTTTCGGTAAGTCGTGTTGTCAATATGTTCGTGAAGCTTATCCCACATAGGGCTTTGTAACCGCACAGCCCAGATATCATCAATAATCTTCGCCATCATGTCATTCTTGCTTGCGCGAGCAATTAACACATGGAACTTATGATCATTAGCATCGTCACTTTCATTATTCGCGACTTTGATTCGCTCATCTTCTAATAATGCGCGGATCTCTTGGATATCGGCTTTTGTTGCTGACAAAGCAGCGCATGCAGCTATTGCACTTTCAATCACTTGGCGAGCTTGCAGTATTTCAAAAGGGCCATGATCTAAACTTTTAATTTCATCAATCAATAGGTCTGGATGATTAATGACATAAACCCCAGAACCTTTCTTGATAGAAACCAATTTTTCAATTTCCAACATGATGAGTGCTTCACGTACCAATGAGCGACTAACATCATATTTTTTAGCGATCTCACGCTCTGGCATTAAACGACTTCCTATCGGATATTCACCAGATGCAATGAGCTCTTTTAACTGCTGACCTAGGTATTGGTACGAGCGGTATTGAGTTTTCATATATATGTACAACGCGTTGTCGAATTAAATTTAGTTCTTCCATTGTAGATTATCGTCCCTCATTACAATGGTCAACCAATTTATCCACTATTTCCGCAAAATTAGTTAACCAATTTGTGATCAGATTCACTTATTGTCGTCTTTTTAGTCATTGTTTTTTAATTTACCGATTGATAGAGTGAAAAAAAGAGAATTTGGTCAACCAATAAATAAACCACTTTGAGTATTTCATGGTAATTTGGTTGATCAGTTGGTTAACAAGTAATAGGGATTTGGGCCAAAATGAAAATTATAAAAGCAGAAGTCTTTGTATGTAGCCCCGGTCGTAATTTTGTCACATTAAAAATTACAACCGATGAAGGCGTATATGGATTAGGTGATGCCACCCTTAACGGGAGGGAGCTCTCTGTAGCATCCTATCTTCAAGATCACCTCTGTCCTCAGCTAATAGGCCGTGACCCACATAAAATTGAAGATATTTATCAGTTCTTCTATAAGGGAGCTTACTGGCGTAGAGGCCCAGTTACGATGTCCGCCATTTCTGCGATTGATATGGCACTGTGGGATATTAAAGGCAAAATTGCCAACCTTCCGGTCTATCAGTTACTCGGTGGCGCTTCTCGTGAAGGAGTGATGGTTTATTGCCACACCACGGGTACCGATATTGCTGAAACACTAGATAACTACGCAAAATATAAAGAAAAAGGTTTTAAAGCGATCCGTGTGCAGTGTGGCATTCCAGGAATGGCAACTACCTATGGACAGAGTAAAGGAAAAAACCTTGCTTATGAACCTGCCACAAAAGGCCATCACCCCGAAGAACAACTTTGGTCAACCGAAAAATATCTGGATTTTATGCCCAAACTGTTTGAAGCCGTTCGGGACAAATACGGATTTAATGAACACCTTCTACACGATATGCACCATCGCTTGACCCCTATTGAAGCGGCTCGCTTCGGTAAAAGTATTGAAGATTATCGATTATTTTGGATGGAAGACCCAACACCAGCAGAAAACCAAGCTTGTTTTAGATTAATTCGTCAACATACCGTCACCCCAATCGCCGTAGGTGAAGTTTTTAATAGCATTTGGGATTGTAAACAACTGATTGAAGAGCAACTCATCGATTATATCCGCACCACAATTACCCATGCCGGAGGTATTACAGGCATGCGCCGAATTGCGGACTTTGCATCGCTTTACCAAGTCAGAACCGGTTCTCATGGTCCATCTGACCTATCCCCAATTTGCCATGCTGCCGCCTTACACTTTGACCTTTGGGTACCCAATTTCGGCGTTCAAGAGTTTATGGGCTATTCAGAAGAAATGTTGTCCGTATTTACGACTAACTGGACGTTCAACGATGGTTATATGCACCCAAGTGATAAGCCCGGTTTAGGTATCGATTTTGATGAAAAACTGGCAGCGAAATACCCGTACAACCCAGCTTATCTTCCAGTCGCTCGTCTCGAAGACGGCACGTTGTGGAACTGGTAATTTTTATTTTATTCGGAGTCAAATATGAAAGCTGTAAAATCGGTAGTAATCAAAGAACCCAATACATTATTGATTGAAGAACGTTCAGTTCCTGAACCGGCTGAAAACCAAGTACAAATAAAAGTTCGCTTAGCTGGTATTTGTGGTTCTGACAGCCATATCTACCGTGGCCATAACCCATTTGCAAAATATCCACGTGTGATTGGCCATGAGTTTTTCGGTGTCATTGAAAAAGTGGGTTCAGGCATAGATAGCAAACGCATTGGTGAACGAGTCTCTATCGACCCTGTCCTTAGCTGTGGTCATTGTTACCCATGCTCAATTGGTAAACCAAATGTGTGTGAAACACTAGAAGTATTGGGTGTTCATACTGATGGCGGGTTCACTGAATATGTCAATGTCCCTGCGGCTAATGCTTATACTATTCCTGATTCAATCAGCGATGAGTGTGCCGTTACCGTTGAGCCATACTCTATTGCCGCCAACGTGACTTCGCATGTTCATCCAACTCAAGATGACATCGCATTAGTCTATGGTGCGGGTACGATTGGGTTAACCTGCGCACAGGTTCTCAAAGGGGTTTATCAAGTCAAAACCTTGATCATGGTTGACCGCGTGGCTGAGCGTTTAGCTAGAGCAAAAGATTGTGGTGCTGATATTGTCATTGATAACTCACAAACCCCACTACCAGATCAACTCAAAACACTGGGTCTTCGCCCAACGTTAGTACTTGATGCAGCTTGCCATCCCGCTATCTTACAAGAAGCCGTCTTGATTGCTTCTCCCGCAGCAAGAGTTTCTATTATGGGCTTTTCAAGTGAAGCAAGTGCCGTTACACAGCAAAGTATCACCAGCAAAGAGATTTCATTGTTTTCTTCACGTTTGAATGCCAAAAAATTCCCTGAGGTGATTAGCTGGATAGAATCTAAAAAAATTGACCCAACGAAAATCTTGACGCATCAGTTCCCATTCACTGAAGCGCAAGAGGCAATCTTAACCTTTGAAAAAGACCAGAAAACCTGCTGTAAAATTCTTTTAACCTTTTAATTTAATTAAAAAAACTAAATCCGATTTGGATACTACCCTACGTGATTAATAGGATAATAATATGAATACTCAGTCAATTGACCCATCAGGGAAAGTGGAACGCAGTTCTGGCGATCTAACCAAAGCTGCAGTTTCTGGCTGGCTAGGAACCGCTCTAGAGTTTATGGATTTCCAGCTTTACTCGTTAGGTGCAGCACTTGTTTTCCATGAAATATTTTTCCCTGAACAATCCGCTTCAATGGCATTAATTCTTGCGATGGGAACTTACGGTGCCGGATATGTCGCACGTATTGTTGGTGCGATTTTCTTTGGTCAAATGGGCGACCGAATCGGCCGTAAAAAAGTACTCTTTATCACCATCACCATGATGGGGGTGTGTACTACATTAATCGGGGTATTACCAACCTACGCACAGGTAGGTATCCTCGCACCGCTGTTATTAGTTCTCTTGCGAATTATTCAAGGCTTAGGGGCAGGCGCTGAAATTTCGGGTGCAGGTACCATGCTAGCAGAATATGCACCAAAAGGCCGTCGTGGTATTGTGGCCTCATTAGTGGGTCTGGGAACAAACTGTGGCACATTAAGCGCAACTGCAATTTGGGCTGTCATGTTCTTCTGGTTAGATAAGTCAGACTTACTGGCTTGGGGCTGGCGTGTACCTTTCTTGGCAAGCTTCGTGGTAATGCTGTTTGCAGTATGGTTACGACTGAATCTGAAAGAAAGCCCTGTATTTGAGAAAGTGCAAAATACGGAAGAACAAGAAGCCAAAGTTGCAGTACAAACACCACCGAAAGAAAGTTTCTTTGCCATGTTTAAATCTAAAGCATTTTGGTTAGCGACTGGCATTCGTTTCGGTCAAGCAGGTAACTCTGGGTTAATTCAAACTTTCTTAGCAGGATATTTGGTTCAAAGCCTGTTGTTTGATAAGAGTATTCCAACTGATGCGATCATGATCAGCTCCGTTGTCGGTTTCCTAACTATTCCTGTGATTGGTCTGATATCCGATAAATTTGGTCGTCGTATTCCTTATATTATTCTTAGCTTATCTGCCATGTTGCTCGCCTATCCGATGTTATCTGTCATCGTCGATGGTGCGAACAGTGTTAGCTTAATTACCATCTGTATTATTATCGTTCATAACTGTTCAGTACTCGGATTATTTGCCTTAGAAAATATTACGATGGCTGAAATGTTCAACTCACGTAATCGCTTCACCGGTATGGCTGTGGCCAAAGAAATTGGTGGCTTAATTGCCTCTGGCTTAGGCCCAGTTCTAGCAGGTATTTTCTGTAGTGTCACCGGAAGCTGGTGGCCAATTGCCATCATGATCATCATTTACTCTGCCATTTCATTAATCAGCGCCATCATCATGCCTGAAGTGAAAGATCGTGATTTAACCAGTACGTTGGATGCTGTTGAAGAGGCTGAACAACAAAAAGGTAAAGTGAAATATGCAACTGTCAACCAATAACCTAAACCAATTACCTGCGAATATCAAAGTACCAAGCTATGATAGGGAGCAGATAAAGGTAAAAATGCTTCACTTAGGTTTCGGCGCGTTCCATCGCGCCCACCAAGCCATCTTTGCGGATATTTTAGCTACAGAACAGCAGAGTAATTGGGGTTTTTGTGAAGTCAATTTAGTCGGTGGCGAGCAACAAATTGAAGATTTACTCGCTCAAGATTGCCTTTATAACGTAGTTGAAATGCAAGGCGATAATTGGCAAACCCGTACGGTGGGGGTGGTAAAAGAAGCATTACACCCAACCATTCACGGAATTGATGCTGTTATCAATCGCATGTTAGACCCTAACATTGCCATCGTTTCCATGACTGTTACTGAAAAAGGTTATTGCTATGTACCCGCGACAGGCTCGATTGATTTTGCTAACCCCGCTATCGCACATGATTTAGCCTCACCAAATGCTCCAAAATCATTGCCGGGCCTGATTGTTGAAGCGTTAAAACGCCGTAAAGCACTGGGTATTGCACCATTTACAGTCATGTCCTGTGATAATATGCCTGAAAATGGCCATATCACGAAAAATGTCATTTTAGCGATGGCCGCAAAACAGGATATCGCACTGGCCAATTGGATTGAAGCCAACGTCACTTTTCCATCTACCATGGTGGATAGAATTGTACCTGCCATGACACCAGATACTGCAGAGAAAATTCAATCTCAACTGGGCCCTATCGTCGATAACGTCGCCATTGCCTGTGAGCCATTTCGCCAGTGGGTGATTGAAGATAATTTTGTCGCGGGTCGTCCTGAGTGGGAAAAAGCGGGCGCTCAATTAGTGACAGATGTCATTCCATTTGAAGAAATGAAACTGCGCATGTTAAATGGTAGCCACTCTTTCCTTGCATATTTAGGTTATTTGGCTGGTTATCAATACATTAATGAGTGCATGCAGGATAGCGCTTATGAAAAAGCGGCTTATCACTTGATGGTCAATGAGCAAGCGCCAACGTTATCCATCAAAAATGTGGATTTACCCGCCTATGCTAATGCCCTGATTGAGCGTTTCAAAAATACGGGGTTGAAACATCGAACTTGGCAAATCGCGATGGATGGAACGTTGAAATTATCTCAACGTTTACTCGACTCTATCCAAATTCATCTTAAAAACGGCCGATCATTTGATTATTTAGCCTTAGCGGTTGCAGGATGGATGCGTTATGTCAGCGGAAAAGATGATCATGGTGCAGAAATTCAAGTCAGCGACCCACAGGCTGTAAAATTGGCTGAACTAGTTGCAAACAGCACTGATGATGAAAGTCGTGTTCATGCACTGCTTTCTCTCAACAGTTTGTTTACCAAAGAACTCGTTAATAATTCGTTGTTTACTGAAAAGGTGACTGCATTCTACCTTTCACTACGTGATAACGGTGCCCAAAAAACGGTTGAAGCGCTTAACCACCAGCACGCCTTGTAACAACATCTTAGTAGGCGGGGCTTCCCCCGCCTCTTTCACTCAAACTAGTTTGAATCTATTGGCATTCCTTTATTTTCTTTCGAAAACTGATGTCCAAAGAAAAATATCAAACACAATGGGATTAATGTAGCAAATAAAGCGTATTCCTTTGCAAAATCAGCTAATAACACCATCATGAAAGCCCCGCCAGCAAAACCCAATAGCGTCAGAAAATAACAATAACTTTTATATAATGCACTTTTTCTTTCTTGGCCTTTAAATGCAATAGATTCTGCCAATGAACTAAAGCCAAGTTGCACATTCAAAGTAACCGCAATATTGCCATATAGCATGCCATTAATCTTATGAAACGCATTACCTTGCATTCCCGCAATAAAAGAAAGAGCCCAAACAGCATGAAACCCATTTGACTGTACGTTAAATAAAAAAATATAAATAATAAGTAATAATAAAAGGACAATTTCCAGTGACAATAACGTAAATGTCCAAGTTTTTTCATCAGTATTATAGCGATAACGGATCCATGCCAACAGCATTGCTCCCGCACCAAAGGAAATAATAGAAATAATATAAGGCAACACTGCGGTTAGGCCGTGCTTAGCAAACTCATAGCCTAACATAATAATATTGCCTGACTGAAAAGTAGCGAATGATTTAGTCGTAAAAAAGGCATATCCATCGAGCATTCCTGACGCAATAGCTAATAAAAATGCGATAGTGGGTAGCTGCATAAAAGGAACTTTTGGAGAGGAAATCATAGTTTACTTACCTGTCTTGATGATTCTTTTTCTGACTGACTTAGTCGACTAATAATCGAGGTGATGTATACCGTAAAAATAGGAAAAACCGTCATACCGGTAGCCGCTAGAATAGTGGTAATGACTTTGCCAGCACTCGTCACAGGGATAATATTTGAACCCAATGTGGTGACAGTCATTGCCGCCCACCAAATGGCATCCCCATACGTTTTAACATCAACATTAAGACCCCTTTCGAAAATGTAAAAAATTAAGCTAATAAAATAAACCGTTGAAAATAACAAAATCATATAAGATAAAAATAATGCTGTCGTATTTCGTTTTACAACCATCATCATAAGCATGACAAACGCTGCACCACCACGAAATAAGGGGATAAACCGAATAAGATAAATTTGCTCCTCAGTAAATTTTATCGATGTGTAATCCAATATGGTTAAATACGGAACAGATAACAAAACGATAATCGCGTATTTTTTGACAAACTTTTTTTTATTTTTTGAAATAAATAAAAAAATAAAAAAATCACATGTAAAATAAATACAGATCCAAAATTGAATATCAAAGTAAATTGACCGCTTGAGAAAGGGGTCATGATTAAAGGTTTCAATAGAAATACTCGCTATTAAAACCAACGAGGCCACAATCCCTAAAAAATGAAGTGTTTTAATCCACGTTTTTTGACTACCAAACTGTCGAAAAGTCAGCATATTAATAATCTAATTATTGAAGCCATTAATAGGGCTTTTATTCATGATAAGATCCCGTTGCTATTTCTCTAACAACAACGGGAAAATATAAACATTACTGTGTTAACGGGGGAAACCAAATAGCTTGCTGACCACTCACCAACCGTTCTTGGTTAATCCACGTAAAAGGAGCAGGTACCTGAGCTTGCAAACGCACATCTTCAGCCCCTCGTTGTGCTGTTAAGGTTGGAGTAAGCACGACAGGCTCTGGTCCATAAATAGCCGCTGACGTAGAATCACGTTCGTTTCGTCCTCCACAAACCACCCATAATTGGTTTAATGTCGCGATGGCATAAGGGATAAAATCGGCACGTCCTGTCGGCGGCTCTTCAACCGAAAAAAGATGGCTATCAATTTCTACTTTTAAATCACTCGGGATACCGGCTGGCGCAGCAAGGATATCAGCGCGTAACGTACTGTATAACCCCCCTAATTCAGGAACATCTAATTCATGTGCAGCCGCCAGTGCAATACGCCCAATTGGCGTTGCTGTCACACTCACAGAACTACCCGCTGTTGCCCAGCCACTATCTCGCTCATTAAGATGTGTAACGCGATAGCGCGCTAATATTTCCCCTAATGGCCCTGCAAGCACCACCGTATGGAACAATCTATCCGTTTCAATTTCAGGGTAGCTTCCAACAATATACCCTTTCCCCTTTTGAGCCGCCTTACTCAATGTTTGCTCAAAAATGCCCCCTTGTTGTTCGGCATAAGACAAAATAATGTTGGGATCGTTGGTATAAGGTAGCGCAGAAAGCTCAGGAAGAACCAGCAGCTCATTTTCTCCCACTTGGATTGAGTCTAGCTTAGAAACTGATTTTTCCCACTGCGCCGCAATCAGCGTTGTTTGCGTTATTGTTGATGTGGCATTGATATCTGTCGGGCTACGATGAAAAGCAAGCATTGGGAAATATAATTCAGGCCGACGCTTCGCCAGTAATGCATCGCGCTGTTTATCCGCTTCATCTAAGTCAATCATCGCACTGTATATGCCATTTAACCCCGGTTCTAACTCTAATGGGCTAAGCACTGGAGATTGAGCCACTTTATGTCCTGATGGCGCCCATACGCTCGAACCACCATTATAATAGAGCTGCCCTTTGGTAATTGGGTTAGTTTCAATTCCACTGCGTGTTGCACAAATTACCCAAACACCATTGAAAGCACTCATATGCTGTACATGCGCAACGGTTGAGTGATCCCCAAGCATTTCAGCAGGACTCGCGTTAGGCATCATACGGTCGGATACTGAATGCCAACCAATGATTTGTGCCCCTTCTAATGCGGCTAAACGTACATATTGCCAGTAGGTATCATCATAACAAATCAGTAATGCAATACGGCCAATTGGTGTTTCAAAGGTTTTGACGCCAGTATTACCTGGAGCAAATACTTTTTGATCTTGAGAATTTAGGCCTATTTTACGATATTTACCAATAATGCCTTCCGGCCCCATCAAAACGGCTGAATTATAAGCCAGCCCAGTTTCGCTATCCCGCTCCGCAATACCCACACTCATATACATTCCTGTTCGAGCCAATACAGGCAGTATTGCAGCGGTCGTTTTGCCAGGAATAGTATCTAAATAAGGTGCTAATTCTGTAGAGTCCGAAAATAAATAACCACTCACAGCCGTTTCTGGAAATACGGCATAATTTACCCCTTGAGCGGCCACTTTTTCTGCCGCTTCAACTAAACGTTGAATATTTCCATTTAAATCTCCCCATGCAGGAATAAAATCAACGGCTGCCACCTTACTACTTTTTTTTATTTCAGCAATACTCATACAATAATCCTTATTCAAAGAATTTATTAGTAAATAAATAATTTTTTGCTATTAATAAAAATAAATATTAAATAGGAAGAACATTTCTATAATTCCAAATAATTTAGGTAATAATAGCTTGAGTGTAGCGGCTATATTTGAATGCATCGAGTATCTAAATATAGCCGCTAATATTAATTTTCTTTTTTAGAGAGTCATATTAAGAGCGAATTTAATGTTATTAATTAAATAACATTATTTTTTTTCATTTCCATAATTTGTTCATCACTATAACCAAGCTCTTTTAACACTTCGTTATTATGTTCCCCTAACAATGGAGCACTTTTAATTTCAGGAATAAACGCTGAAAACTTCATTGGGCAACCCACCGTTAAATATGAGCCTCGTTTTGGTTGTTGAACCTCAACAATCGAACCACTACGACGCAAAGAAGGGTCTTCCATAATTTCTTTCATACTTAATACTGCAGAACATGGCACATCAAACTGATCAAAATAATCGGTTAGTGCGTGTTTATCTTTGTCTTTGGCGATTTCTTCGATTGCATCCCATACATCTTGGATATGGCTTGCACGTGCCTGTGTAGTAGCAAAAGCAGGGTCAGTTTTCCATTCTGGGCGCCCGATTGCATCACAGGTATTTTCCCAATTATGATCTTGATTAATAAAATAAATATAGGCATTTGGATCAACATCACTGCCTTTACATTTGAGCATCGTGCCCGGCTGGCCACCCCCACTCGCATTTCCCCCACGGGGAACTGCATCACCAAATGTTCCATTGGGATATTGAGGATACTCCTCTAAGAAACCGAGTTTTTCTAAACGTTGTTGATCACGTAATTTCACACGACATAAATTAAGCACCGCATCTTGCATCGACATCGTAACACGTTGCCCTTTACCTGTTTTTTCTCGGTGTAATAATGCCGTCAGTATGCCTATCAATAAATGCATCCCCGTGTTACTGTCCCCTAATGCCGCAGCGCTTACCGTCGGAGGGCCATCAGGAAAACCTGTCGTTGATGCTGATCCTCCTGCAGATTGAGCAACATTTTCATAGGCTTTAACATTCGCATAGGGCGAATTTTCATTAAACCCTTTAATCGAGCCAAAAATTAACCGAGGATTAAGTTCTTGGATGTACTCCCACGTAAACCCCATATGGTCGATAGCCCCCGGATGAAAATTTTCAACTAATACATCAGACTGACGTATTAATTTCTCCATCACGGCTTTTCCCTCTGGGGTTTTGGTATTAAGCTCTAAAGAGCGTTTATTACTATTTAACATCGTAAAATATAACGCATCGACATCAGGGATATCTCGTAATTGATTACGAGTTACATCCCCAACCCCTGGACGTTCAATTTTGATTACATCAGCACCGAACCAAGCAAGCATTTGTGTACAAGATGGGCCTGACTGGACTCCAGTAAAATCAAGAACACGTATCCCATCAAGCGGTTTTGAAGAAGTCATAATTCACCTTTTTACAAAACTGCCATGGCGTCATTTCTCACGCCATGGCAACTCATTTTGACCTATTTATTCTTTCTATGAAACAAGTCGAGAGATATAGATCCACGCTGGAGCTGCGATGATAAAACCAAGCACACTCACCGCCAGCGATGCTGTTCCTGTCCGGGTATACAGATTAAAGCGACTCGCAATAATTATTCCAGAGAAAGCAGGTGGCAACGCCCCGGCTAATACCATCATTTGCAGTTGCTCTGTCCCCATATTAAACATCATACCTGCCAGTAACATTAACCCTGGCATTAACACTAGCTTTAATAACGTGTTATAGACAATCTCACCATCGAACTCGAACTTATTCGCGGCTAATGTCAGGCCCGCAGCAAATACCGCAACACCGGAGTTTGCTTTCGCAATTAAATCAAATGTCGGGTCCCAAACCGTTGGAATTTTCACACCAACCAGTACCAAAGCAGTCGCGAGTACCGGAGCCCATACGACAGGTTCTTTAAAGGCTGAGATTAATGCATCCATACCGCCACCGCCTTTTTTCCCTTCTGCATCAGATGGGTTCAGCAAGAACAAGCCGATAGGGATTGTAATGGCATTAACGATGATGGATATAATGGCAACAACTAACCCCGTTGAAACGGTTTCACCATAAATAGGGTCTAGAACCGCAAACCCTAAGAAACCAATTGTCGGAGAACCTGCAATTAATGCACATACCGCAGCTTCGCCACGACTATGTTTAAAAATATATTTACAGCTAAAGAAAGAGAAAAAGAAACAAACGAGCAAGACCACAAATGAAATAATAGTCAATTTAGCGTCTGCAAATATCATTTCTCGATTAGCACGCGCGATAGACACAAATAATGCAGCAGGTAATGCGTAATTTAATACCAACTTATTAAATGCTTTCGCTTGGTCACTGGTAAACACATTTCGTTTACCACTCACATAACCTAGTACCATAATAATAATGATAGGTAATAGGTCGCTCATAAAAATCTTATACATAAAATCAGCCATAAGACCCACCTATTTGGCAATAAGACCCCGTACGCAGCTCATCAATATGAGCCGCGTAAGGTAATCTTTGTTAGTTAACGTGATGCTGCGTTAATTCTTCACTACAGACTTCGGATTTAAATTACCAATATGGCCACTTTCCGTTCCAACAGCAGGGTCAATAACGACATTTATCAAGGTTGGATGACCCGATGTTAAACCTGCCTTCAAGGCTTCCTGTATCTCTGCTGGCGTTGTTGCTTGATAACCAATGCCACCAAAAGCCTCGATCATTTTGTCATAACGCGCTCCACCCATTAAAACTGTAGGGGAAGGGTCTTGGTCACCATGGAGATTTACGCCATCACCACGGTAAATCCCACCATTATTGAAAATCAAAATGGTGACAGGCAATTTGTAACGACAAATCGTTTCAATTTCCATACCACTAAAGCCGAATGCACTATCGCCTTCAATCGCTACAACAGGCTTACCACTGGTTACAGCAGCACCAACTGCATAGCCCATTCCAACGCCCATCACGCCCCAAGTTCCACAATCTAAGCGTTTACGTGGTTGGTACATATCAATAATATTTCGTCCGTTATCAAGCGTGTTAGCACCTTCATTGACGACATAAACATCTTGGTGATCGACCAGCACATCACGGATTGCACGTAAGGCGTTAAAGTAATTCATAGGAGAAGTGTCAGTGTTTAACTTAACTGCCATTTTCTCGACATTAATTTTCTTGTGCTCATCAATACTAGCAAGCCATTCCGTTGGAGATTTAACAGGGATTGATTTAAGCCCTGCCAATAAAGACTCGATACTTGAGTAAATATCACCAACAACAGGTGCGGTTATTGGGCGGTTACTATCAATTTCAGAAGGTTCAATATCTAACTGAATGAATTGAGTTTCTGGTGACCAGTGCTTACCTTTACCATGATCAAGTAACCAATTAAGGCGAGCTCCCATTAACACCACAACATCCGCACTGGATAAGGCATATGAACGAGCAGATGCCGCTGACTGAGGATGCGTATCTGGTAACAGCCCTTTTGCCATTGACATCGGTAAATAAGGGATACCCGTCGTTTCAATAAATTGACGAATATTGTCATCCGCTTGAGCATAAGCGGCGCCTTTACCCAAAATAATTAATGGCCGCTTAGCTGAGGCGAGCAGCTTAAGGGCTTTATTCACTGAATCGGGTGATGGAATTTGTCTTGGCGCAGGGTCTTCGACTGTAAAAATGGTTTTATCCGCCGCGTCTTTATCCATCACGGCAGACAACACTTCCGTTGTTAAATCAAGATAAACTCCACCTGGACGGCCTGATACCGAAGCGCGGATTGCTCGCGCGAGTGCGATACCAAGGTCTTCGGGTTTATTCACACGATAAGACGCTTTTACAAAGGGTTTTGCCGTGTTCATTTGGTCTAATTCTTCGTAATCACCCTGCTGCAAATCAATTATTGCTCTGTCGCTCGAACCACTGATTTGAATCATTGGAAAACCGTTGGTGGTTGCATTAGCCAGCGCCACCATGCCATTTAAAAAACCTGGCGCCGAAACCGTTAAGCAGATACCCGGTTTTTGGGTGATAAAACCACTAATTGCAGCCGCATTACCCGCGGATTGTTCATGGCGAAATCCAATATAGCGAATACCTTCAGCTTGTGCATGCCTTGCCATGTCAGTCACTGGAATTCCAACAACACCGTAGATTGTATCAATGCCATTTTTTTTAAGCGCATCGACAATAATATGCATACCATCAGTCAGGTTTTGGGTTTGATCAGCAGACATGTCTACCTCATAATTAACTGATTAAAAGATTAAAGGGAGTGATAAGTCACTCCCAATTTTTAAAATTAGATCGCTTTGTTCGCGCGCATAGCTGCAATTTCATCTGCGCTATAGCCTAATTCAGTTAGGACTTGATCTGTGTGCTCACCCAACAATGGCGCGCTTTTGATATCAGGTGTAAATGAGGAGAATTTCATCGGGCAACCCACCGTCAAGTAAGTCCCGCGTTTTGGTTGTTCAACTTCAACAATACTTCCACTCTTACGCAGCGATTGGTCTCGTGCAATTTCACGCATACTGAGTACAGGGGCGCAAGGTACACCGTATTTACTCAAATATTCGACCGCTTCATGTTTATCTTTATCTGCTAAGAATTTTTCAATTTCAGCAAAAATATCAAAGATATGAGGTTGACGAGCCTTTGGTGTATTGTAAGCAGGGTCAGTTGCCCATTCAGGCTTACCAATAGCGACACAGGTTTGCTCCCAGTCCTGTTCTTGGATAGTAAAATAAATATAAGCATTTGGGTCAGTTTCCCAGCCTTTACATTTTAAAATCCAACCTGGCTGGCCGCCGCCGCCAGCATTACCACCACGAGGAACAGCATCACCAAACGTACCATTTGGATATTGCGGGTATTCTTCAAGGTAGCCAATTTTCTCTAATCGTTGCTGGTCACGAAGTTTGACTCGGCACAAGTTGAGTACAGCGTCTTGCATCGACATAGTCACTCGCTGACCTTTGCCTGTTTTTTCGCGGTGTAATAGCGCTGCAAGTAAGCCTATGAGCAAGTGCATACCCGTATTGCTATCACCTAACGCTGCGGCACTCACTAATGGTGGGCCATCCCAAAAACCTGTCGTGGAGGCAGCTCCACCAGCAGCTTGGGCAACGTTCTCATAGGCCTTAACATCTGCATAAGGTGAGTCTTCATCAAAACCTTTAATTGAACCAAAAATCAAACGAGGATTTAATTCTTGAATGTGTTCCCAAGTGAAACCCATATGGTCAATTGCACCTGGATGGAAGTTCTCAACGAGGACGTCGGCTTGCTTAATCAGCCGCTCCATCACCTCTTTACCTTCTGGTGTTTTGGTATTTAATTCTACTGAGCGCTTATTACTATTAAGCATTGTGAAATACAGCGCATCCACATCAGGGATATCCCTTAATTGATTGCGCGTGACATCTCCAACTCCCGGACGTTCAATCTTAATAACATCCGCGCCGAACCACGCTAACATTTGAGTACAAGATGGCCCTGATTGTACACCGGTGAAATCCAGTACTTTAATACCTTGTAAAGGAAGATCCATGTGTTACCTCTTTATTTAGCTGTCGTAAAAGGAATGTATGACGGTTCAATTATTTAGCTGCGTTAAAAAGATATTTATATATATGATGGTTTTTATATTTATTACTAACTACATGACTATTTTTATTAAATAATATCACCAATGTCCAGTAATTAATTCTATTAATATATGTAAACCATATCATTCTTAAAACACTCCAACGCCAGCATATTAATTCAACTTAAACTTGCAATTAGAAACAAAATATCGAATTAATCAACAATGTTCATTTAAGATAGCTATTTATTGATCTAATATCAATATTCAATAGCTATTCACAAAGAAATAACAATTATAAAAATTATTTATTATCAACAAATTAAAGAATTATCATCTTTTTTTTACATAAAAATAAAACAAATAAATATTTATTTGTTTATTCTTGGTTTAAAAACCAATGTAAATTATACGCGAAATAAGAGCATCTTTATTTGATGTGTATTTTGTATTAATCTTATTTTGATTAACTATAATGATAATAAATCGTAAACAGGTCATCAAATAAATATATCTAATTTTCTTTCTTTCAAATAAATTGAATGTTTATGTTTTTTAGATATAAAAAACCCACAAATAACATTAGTCATTTGTGGGTTTGATAACAACAATAATAAAACTTAGTTTTTCTCTTGTTGCTGTTTTTGCTGTTTTTCTTTTTCCAAAAGCTGACGGTACCACAATGGATGGTGCTTTCTAGCCCAACCACGAGTCACCCAACCTTCAACCATCGCACGCACTGAACCTTTCACCCAAATCGCAGCATAAGCGTGAACCACAATCATGATGATCAGCGCAATCGCAGAGAGCGAGTGAATAAGAATAGCTGCACGATAAACAGGGATTGGGAAGTAATCGGCGAAATAAGGACGCCACATGATCACACCCGTGACCACCAGCGCTAATAAGCAGATAGTGACTACCCAATACACCCCTTTTTGGCCGAGGTTATATTGACCTACATCACCTGCTTCTTCGTTTTTCAGTACTTTACCGATATTTTTTGCCCACTTGATATCTTCTTTATTAATGAAGTTATGGTGGAAATAGCGGAAGAACATAAATACGAACAGCAAGAACATCGCCGTACCCACAAATGGATGCAAAATTCGCGACAGCTGTGGTGTGCCTAAAATGTTCATAAACCAGTTTAGTGAAGGGAAAAAGAACCCTAACCCACTGATTGCGGTGAACAAAAAGCAAATCACAACCGCCCAGTGATTGATCCTTTCAATCGGTTTATGGCGGATGATTTTGTCGTTATCATCTGGCATCATTTCTGATCCTCCCCTTCTTTTGATTTCGAAGTGTCAGAGGACATTGCATTATGCATATCTTCTAAAGCTTCTTCTTCATCTTTTTTGGAGACGCGGTTCGGACCAATACCCACATAGTGGAAGATGGCCGCCGCAAATGTTGCAGCAAAACCAACCGCTGCTAACGGCTTCCAGATACCTTTCCAGAAAGTGACTGTAGGGCTGATTGTCGGGTTTTCCGGCAATCCGTGATACAACTGCGGTTTATCTGCATGGTGTAAAACGTACATCACGTGCGTACCACCAACCCCCTCAGGGTCATATAAACCTGCGTTTGCATAACCACGAGTTTTCAGCTCTTCAACACGCTCACCAGCCATGTTAATCATGTCTTCTTTGCTACCGAAGTGGATAGCGCCGGTTGGACACGTTTTCACACACGCAGGCTCTTGACCGACTTCAACACGGTCAACACACAGCGTACATTTGTATGCACGGTTATCTTCTGGGTTGATGCGCGGTACATCAAACGGACAACCCGCAATACAATAACCACAACCAATACAATGTTCTGATTGGAAATCAACGATACCGTTTTTGTACTGTACTATCGCGCCTTCCGAAGGGCACGCCTTCAGACAGCCTGGGTCAGCACAGTGCATACAACCATCTTTACGGATCAGCCATTCAAATTTATCGTTCTCTTCCACTTCAGAGAAGCGCATTACCGTCCATGATTTAGCGGTTAAATCTGTTGGGTTATCATATACCCCAACGTTCGTCCCGATTTTGTCACGGATATCGTTCCATTCGGAACACGCGACCTGACAAGCTTTACAGCCGATACAGGTCGTCACATCGATAAGCTTTGCAACTTCTTCCTTATAGTCCCGCACCTGAGGCGCGGGAGTCAGGGAATTGGTGGCAGAGCGACGAATAATGTCCTGAGATTGCATTGACATAATTTATCTCCTTACACCTTTTCCACATTGACAAGGAACGATTTAAATTCCGGTGTCTGAGTATTCGCATCACCCACATACGGCGTTAACGTGTTAGCAATAAAGCCTTTCACAGCCAAGCCTTCAAAGCCCCAGTGAATAGGGATACCGATAGTATCAATATCTTTACCCGCCACTTTCAGCGTATGAATACGTTTGGTGACCACCGCTTTTGCTTTGATATAACCGCGTTTAGAGCTGACTTTCACCGTATCACCTTGTTTGATACCTTTTTCATTCGCCAGACGTTCACCAATTTCTATGAACTGTTGTGGCTGAATGATGGCATTTAACAAGGCATGCTTTGTCCAATAGTGGAAATGCTCAGTCAAACGATAAGTCGTTCCCACATAAGGGAATTCTGTCGCTTTACCCATTTGTGCCCAGTCATCTTTAAACACACGAGCAGCAGGGTTTGATACGACTTTTGGATGCAATGGGTTAGTATCCAGCGGCGTTTCAATTGGTTCGTAGTGCTCTGGGAATGGGCCTTCAGCCATTTTATCCAGTGCGAATAGACGTCCCATTCCTTCTGGCTGCATGATAAATGGACCAACACCACTTCCCGGCGCAGCATTGCTATAGTCAGGAATATCCATTCCTATCCATTTGCTACCGTTCCACTCGAGGATTTGGCGTTTCGGATCCCACGGTTTACCCATTGGGTCTGCCGATGCACGGTTATAAATCACACGACGGTTTAGAGGCCACGCCCATGCCCAACCTAATGTGTTACCTAGACCCGTTGGGTCAGAGTTATCACGGTTAGCCATTTGGTTACCTTTCGGCGTCCAACTACCGGTGAAAATCCAGCAACCACTTGCAGTAGTACCATCATCACGCAATTGGGCAAACGAACTCAACAGCTCACCTTTTTTCGCAATAACGTTGCCATCCGCATCTTTTAAGTCAACTAAAGCATAACCATTGTTTTCTTGAGCGACTTCTTCTGGCGTTGGGTTATCACGGTCGAAGTAATTCCAAGTCATACTTAGAACTTGTTCAGGTACTGCACCACCTTCAGAGGCATACAGTTGGCGTAGACGATGGAAAATACCAGACAGAATTTCACCATCACTGATCGCTTCACCTGGGGCATCCGCACCTTTCCAGTGCCATTGTAACCAACGCGCTGAGTTAACAATCGAACCATTTTCTTCAGCAAAACAGCAAGATGGCAGGCGGAATACCGTAGTTTGGATTTCTTCCGGATTCACATCATTCATTTCGCCGTGGTTTTGCCAGAAATTCGAGGTTTCCGTATTCAGTGGGTCAACGGTAATCAAAAATTTCAGTTTTGACAGCGACTTAACGACTTTGTTTTTATTCGGGAATGATGCTAATGGGTTAAAGCCTTGGCAGATATAGCCGTTAACTTCCCCTTTATCCATCATTTCGAAATAACGCAGCACATCATAGCCTTGATCCCATTTCGGTAATAAATCAAAGCCCCAATTATTTTCTTTCTGCGCTTTATCTCCGTAGAAAGTCTTCATCAAACTAACAAAGAATTTCGGGTAGTTACCCCAATAGTTAACTTGACCTTCAACCGTTGCTTTTGGCGTGTTTGCAGCTAAGTAACTTTCTAATGTGGTTTGTTTGTCTGATGGTAAGGTTAAATAACCCGGTAAGCTCTGAGATAGCAAACCTAAGTCAGTTAGACCTTGGATATTAGAGTGACCACGCAGTGCGTTTACACCACCGCCTAACATCCCCATATTACCCAGCAGTAATTGGATCATCGCCATGGTACGAATATTTTGCGCACCCACGGTATGTTGAGTCCAACCTAATGCATATAAGAACGATGCTGTTTTATCTTTAGCACTCGTTTCTGCAAGGTATTCACAGACTTGCAAGAAATCTTTAATTGGCGTACCACAGATGTTATTCACCACTTCAGGTGTATAACGGCTGACGTGTTCTTTTAATAGATTTAACACACAACGTGGGTGTTTCAGAGTCGGATCGCGCAGCGCAAGGCCGTTTTCATCCATCTCATAGTTCCACGTGGTTTTATCATATTGACGTTTTTCTTCGTCATAACCTGTAAACAGGCCGTCATCAAAACCATAATCTTCACGAATAACTAAACTGGCGTTGGTATACGCTTCCACGTATTCACGCTGAATTTTTTCATTATCCAGTAAGTATTTGATAACACCTGATAAGAACGCGATATCTGTACCCGAACGGATAGGCGTGTAAAAATCCGCCACTGCCGCAGTACGGGTAAAGCGTGGGTCAATAACAATAAGTTTGGCTTTATTATGGATTTTAGCTTCCATCGCCCAGCGGAAACCGACTGGATGCGCTTCTGCTGCATTTCCACCCATAACGACAACTAGGTTTGCATTTTTAATGTCAACCCAGTGGTTGGTCATCGCACCGCGACCAAATGTTGGAGCAAGACTTGCTACCGTTGGTCCGTGTCAGACACGCGCTTGGTTATCAACGGCAAGCATGCCGAGAGCGCGGGTGAATTTTTGCGTTACAAATCCGCTTTCGTTACTCCCCGCCGATGCGCATAGCATACCGGTGGTCAGCCAACGATTTACCGTGACACCGTCTTTATTTTTCTCAATAAAGTTCGCATCGCGGTCTTCTTTCATTAACTTAGCGATACGGTCAAATGCTTCGTTCCACGTGATACGTTTCCACTCATTAGTACCCGGCTCACGCACTTCAGGATACTTCAAGCGGCTTTCACTGTGGATGAAATCGATAAGTCCAGCACCTTTCGGACAAAGTGCACCACGGTTTACCGGATGATCCGGGTCCCCTTCAATATGGAAAATGCTCTCTTTTGCATTTTTCGCGCCATCACCGAGGCTGTACATTAACAGCCCACAGCCGACAGAACAGTAGGTACAGGTATTTCTGGTCTCTTTCGCACGCAGTAATTTATACTGGCGCGTTGACGCTAACGCGGTGGCGGGTGCAAAACCCAAGGCCGCTGCCGTCGTACCTGCCATACCGCCAGCGCAGATCTTAAAGAACTGCCTTCTGCTGACTTGCATGGGGATCTCCTCATTTACATTGCTCATGTTTACCTAACGCCAATCGCGATAATCAGGTAAACTGTTTTTATTCAACGTCTTCCTTACGTCCCAGGTTCATTGCCCGGCAAATGGTGTAAATTCTTTTTACCCATAATTAATATTATGTATCATTAATGCTAGGAATTCATCTAATGTATGAAACAAATACTACAAATGACTCCAAATTAACCAAAATGATTGGCTTAAATCACACAACCGTGCAACAAAAAGGCAACCTGAATTTACTCGTAAATGACTATGTAGCAGAAGAATCTCCTGTCGCTTTAGTCTTCAATGGCATATCCCATGTGGTAATGATGGCAACGCCAAAAGATCTTGAGGATTTTGCAGTCGGCTTCGCACTTTCTGAAGGGATAATACAGTCAGATGATGAAATTCGTGGAATTGATATCGTGGAAGGCTGCAACCGCGGAATTGAAGTGCATGTTGAATTATCTAGCCGTCGGTTTATGGAACTCAAAGAACGTCGCCGTAATTTAGCAGGGCGTACAGGCTGTGGTATTTGTGGCACTGAGCAACTCGATGAAATTTTCAAACCGATCGCCCCACTACCTTTCACCCAAACCTTCTCTCTCTCGCATCTCGATAATGCATTACATGAATTGAAAAAAGTGCAAGAAATTGGTGCACTGACAGGTTGTACCCATGCGGCCGCATGGATTTCACCAGAAGGGCAATTAGTCGGTGGATGTGAAGATGTCGGCCGTCATGTGGCTCTGGATAAACTTTTAGGTATGAAACATCGTAACCAATGGCAACAAGGCGCAGTACTGGTTTCTAGCCGTGCTAGCTATGAAATGGTACAAAAAGCCGCTAGCTGTGGTGCAGAAATTCTATTTGCTGTTTCCGCCGCCACTGCACTCGCTATTGAAGTCGCAGAAAAAGCCAATTTGACCTTAGTCGGCTTTTGTCGTCAAGGTAAAGCGACGGTGTTTACGCACGGGAGTCGGGTAAGGGATTAACTTTCCAACTGAAGATAATCATTTTAGATTAAGAGAAGTCAGAATAGCTTAATAGCGAATTAAGGCAGGAAAAACGCGGGGACTACCGATAAAACAAACCTACACGGTATGACGTGTAGGTTTTAGGCGATACCGCATCACTTCCCAATACAAAAACTTGAGAAAATACGGCCTAATAAATCATCAGAAGTGAACTCACCAGTGATTTCGCTGAGTTCTTGCTGAGCTAAACGTAATTCTTCCGCTAATAACTCACCGGAGCGAGCGTTCACTAACTGGTCATAGCCCTGTTCTAGGTGAACAGCTGCCGCATTCAATGCTTGTAAATGGCGACTACGAGCAAGGAAACCACCCTCAGTATTGCTATTAAAGCCAATGGTTTCTTTTAGGTGATCGCGCAACAAATCAATGCCTTTTTCTTCGCGTGCAGACAAACGAATTAACGGATAACGAGTATTATCAATAAACTCAACTGGTTCGCCTGTCATATCGGCTTTGTTACGAATTACGGTGACCGGAAGTTCATCAGGTAAGCGCGCCATAAATTCAGGCCAAATTTCTTGTGGTTCCGTGGCATTAGTTGTAGTGCTATCAACCATAAACAGCACATGGTCCGCTTGTTCAATTTCTTTCCAAGCTCGTTCGATACCAATTCGCTCAACTTCATCACTGGCTTCGCGCAGGCCTGCAGTATCAATGATATGCAATGGCATACCATCAATATGAATATGTTCACGTAATACATCACGCGTCGTTCCCGCAATATCCGTGACAATCGCAGCCTCACGCCCCGCCAATGCATTTAGCAAGCTCGATTTTCCTGCATTTGGGCGCCCTGCAATTACCACTTTCATTCCTTCACGCAATAAACTACCTTGGCGCGCTTGGGAGCGAACTTGTTCTAAATCTGCCACCACTTCGTTGAGTTTAGCTTCAATTTTACCGTCAGACAGGAAGTCAATTTCTTCATCTGGGAAATCGATAGCTGCTTCCACATAGATGCGCAAGTGAGTGAGTGCTTCCACCAATTGGTGAATATGAGAAGAAAATGCGCCCTGTAACGAATTCATCGCTGAACGCGCCGCTTGTTCAGAACTCGCGTCAATCAAATCGGCAATTGCTTCCGCTTGGGCTAAATCGAGCTTATCGTTTAAAAATGCTCGCTCAGAAAATTCACCAGGATTCGCAATGCGAATACCATCAATCGTTAGTATTCTTCTGAGCAATAAATCAAGAATAACTGGCCCGCCGTGTCCTTGTAATTCAAGCACATCTTCACCCGTAAATGAATTTGGCCCAGGGAAGTAAAGCGCAATACCTTGGTCAAGAACAGAGCCATCCTCATCACGAAATGGCAGGTAATCCGCATAACGTGGTTTAGGGAGTTTTCCCAACACGATTTCGGCAATCTGCGCCGCTTTCGGGCCAGATACACGTAAAATACCGACACCACCACGACCGGGAGGTGTTGCCTGTGCGACGATAGTATCGTTGATTTGCATGATGTTTCTCTGTTTTGACTTAAAAACTGTTTTTTGAAAAGAATAAAGGCGACCGTGTTTGGTCGCCTTAATACTACTATAGAATCCCGCTTTGTGAAGCCATTCTCAGTTTACTGAGAAGCGAGACTATTTTTTCTCTTTTTTATCGCGACTGTGCAGACCACGTTTTTCCAGACCACGGTAAATCACTTGTTGCTGGATGATGGTGACTAAGTTACTCACGATATAATACAGAACCAGACCTGATGGGAACCACAGGAAGAAGATGGTGAACACGACTGGCATGTACGTCATAATCTTCTGCTGCATTGGGTCAGTCACAGCGGTTGGTGACATTTTCTGAATCACAAACATCGTCACACCCATCAATACTGGCAGAATGTAGTACGGGTCTTGTGCAGACAAGTCTTGAATCCAACCAAAGAATGGTGCGTGACGCAGTTCAACAGAACCCATCAACATATAGTAAAGTGCAAGGAAGATAGGCATTTGAATCAGCAGAGGTAAACAACCACCCAGTGGGTTTACTTTTTCTGCTTTATACATCGCCATCATTTCTTGGCTCATACGTTGTTTATCATCACCAATACGCTCACGCATTGCAGCCAGTTTAGGTTGCAGTAAACGCATTTTCGCCATCGAGGTGTACTGTGCTTTAGTCAGTGGGTACATAATACCACGAACGATAAAGGTGATAACGATGATAGCAATACCCCAGTTACCCACAAAACCGTGAATGAATTTCAGCAGTTTAAACAGTGGCTGAGAGATAAACCATAACCAACCATAATCAACGGTTAAGTCTAAATGTGGTGCAACTGCAGCCATTTCAGACTGAATTTCAGGACCAACCCATAACGTTGATGAATAAGTACCAGCGCCATTAGCTGCGATAGTCATTGGTTCACTCTTATAACCAATGATGGCAGATTTTTTATCAAGGTCAATGGTGTAGAAAGTACTCTTTTCAGCACTTGCCGGGATCCACGCGGTTGCAAAATACTGTTGCAACATCGCTACCCAGCCACCTTTGGTGGTTAAGTCGAGGTTTTTATCTTCGATGTCGCCAAAGCTATATTTTTTATAGTTGTTTTCATCAGAAGAATACGCCGCACCACGATAGGTATGCAGAGCAAAATTGCTGCTGCCAGTGTCACGCTCTTTAGGTAACTCGATAGTTTGTTTTAACTGACCGAAGAAAGCGAGACTCAGTGGTTGAGCGGTTGGGTTTTGAATACTGTATTCAACTTCAACAGTATATTGGCCACGTTTAACAATGTACGTTTTCTGATATATAACACCGTTATTATCAGTAAATGTCATTGGTACGCGCAAGACGTCTTGGCCTTTCTCTAATGTGAAAGTTGTAGAATCTGCGCTATACAGCGGACGTTCGCCATTATTATTTGCTGGGTTGTCTGGACCATGAAGACCAATCAAACCACTCTGTGCCTGGTAGACAAAGCCTGGATTAGTTTCCAGTAAACGGAAAGGGCTTTCCGAATGAAGGGTCGCAGGATAGGCTAACAGGTCAGCCTCATCGATATCACCACCACGAGTATTGATGCGAATATCCAGTACATCAGTTTTGACTGTGATGAGCTTACCTTGCCCACTGCCAGTTACGGCTTGAGCATCACTGCTTGGCATATCCGCTTGTTGCGAAGTTTGAACAGTTTTAACGTCCTGAGCAACTTTATCGCTCTCCCAGGCCTGCCAAACTAAGAACGACACGAACAACAAAGCGATGAGTAGAAGATTGCGTTGCGAATCCATCGTTATAATTCTCTATTATCATCAGTTTTTCTAGGTGGGACAGGATCATCTCCACCAGCGTGTAAAGGGTGGCATTTTAATACGCGTTTCGCCGTTAACCAACTCCCTTTTAGCATACCAAACCTGCGCAATGCCTCAATTCCGTAATTTGAACAAGTAGGATTGAAGCGACAACGAGGCCCTAACAACGGGCTAATTGCCAGTTGGTAGCCTCTGATCAGCATGATCAGGATTTTTGAGCCAAGCGACGGTGACGACGCCATAACTTATCCAATGCTTCCGTGATCTGTTGATTGTCGAGATTAGCGACCCCTTTCCTTACCAATACCACAAAGTCCATTGAAGGCAACTCATGTTGATGCAGACGAAAATATTCACGCGCTAACCGTTTAATACGATTTCGCTCATGAGCTCGTTTAACATTTTTTTTGGCGATGGTAAGACCGATGCGGGGATGCCCCAGCTCGTTTAGGCGACCAAGGATTGTTATCTCTGGGGAACTCGCCCTCTGCGGCTGCTTAAAGACATTATCGAAATGCCTGGGAGTTAACAAACGTAACTCCCGGGTAAAAGCGAGCGTAACCACTTGAATAGAGGGCTAGCTTTATTACTTAGATGAAACGGTCAGACGAGCGCGGCCTTTAGCACGACGGCGAGCCAGAACCTGACGACCATTTTTAGTGGCCATACGAGCACGGAAACCGTGTGAACGGTTGCGCTTCAGTACGGACGGTTGAAAAGTGCGTTTCATAACGATTTCTACCTAACTTTTAAATTTATTACTGATTCAGTAAACGCGTTGGCAACCAGTGGAAACTGATTTACACCTGTGCCTCTATCGCAACAATATAGAAAGAGGCAGGATTGTAATAAAACATAGGGGGTCACGTCAATGAAATGACGCAATCAAACCACTTTTATTTATAGCCTGGCTGACCGGTTTGCCGACATATGTTGTGACAGCCGACGAATGATTACATTCGCATACTGGCTGAAAACCTGTTTTTTGCCCCGCCCCACCTAACATTAACGTTAAAATAAAGCGATATAGCCCAACAAGTTTACCTCAGTTTCGTGTAAAAATCACATCTGTACTGTACACAGGGAGGAAGATTATACGGACTCCGACC